>CAVRCM010000013.1:0-12708 GCA_963719585.1 uncultured Acidobacteriaceae bacterium | reverse complement strand
TCGCGGGTCACCTCCGAGGCTACTCGTCGGCCTCGGTCCCAGTAGTTTGTATTGATCGGGTCCCGGATGGCTGGAACGGCGATTCCGTCCTGGTTGCTAACGAAGAGGGTGCTTATCTGGCAACGCGCCATTTGATTCAGATGGGCCATGGACGTTTAGCCGTGATCACTGGCCCCCTCGGGTTGACCAACGCGGCGGAACGCTTGAAGGGTTTTAGACGCGCGTTGAGCGAAGCCGGTATAGAGATTGAGCCGGAATTTGTGCAGGAAGCGCGCTTCGATACTACAAGCGGCTACCAGGCAGCTCTTCGACTCCTTCGAATGCTCCCGCGCCCGACTGCTATATTTGCATGCAACGATCTCATGGCTTTTGGTGTGCTACAGGCAACTCGTGAACTTGGGCTACGATGTCCGGCAGATTTGTCGATTACGGGTTTTGATAGTCTTGAGTTCACCAAGTTCACAGATCCTTCTCTGACCTCTGTTTACCAACCGGGATATCAGCTAGGCGCCACTGCTGCCCGTATTCTCCTGCAAAGGGTTGACGGGATGCGGTCTGCATCGGAAAAGGTCTTTCTCCCAACAGAACTAAAAAAGCGCGATTCCGTCGGACCACCTCCTGCCACTGTTCGAGAAAGAATCGGAGCAACAACCAAAGTCCGCAAACGCACGCGCCTTGTGCGCGAGAACCAACAGATCTGAGAATTGCTGAGATGAGCTTTTCCGCTTTCGCTCCCCTTTACTTGTCAGCTCTCAGGCGGAAGCACTTCGTAGAATCTGTACCCGTAAGCAGGGAGATCTACAACGACCGGCTGAAAAACGTCTGATCGAGCCTTCAATTGCCCATTTTCTATGTCGACAATCCCTGTTGTGTTCACGACGCTCAAATCCACTTCAATTCTCTGGGGTGTGGATTGGAAGTTGTAAACTGCAAGCATACGTTCGGATCCGTCCTTCGCCGTTTTCAGGATCGCATAGCACTTATCGTCGGCATTGGTTCGAATTCGCCTGCGTTTTGCAGTGGGAAACAAGGCGGAGTGTGCCGCTTTCAATTGCAGGGTCTTCGATTCTTCGGCATCGGGATTGCCCTCGCGAGCGCCGTACACGATAATGTCTCCAATACCAGCTAGCACCGCCTGCTGCAGGCGTCTTTTTACGGGGTCGTCCGCGAAATTCATTGAGTGCGCATAAAGAACAGCACCGGTATCGAGAATCGGGTCGTGATATGAACGGAGCCGCAGCTCATCTCGCGGGGATCGCTCGATTTAACGGATTGCTCAATAATGTCGCCTTGCCACTTAAACGTGTTGGGCGCATAAGACAGACCGTAGTCGTGTAGAACGTTGTAGCCGGCCTCCGTCACCCATGCCGGGTCCCTTCCCCCTTCCGGATCTATAAACACGTTTCCGTAGCTGCTGATGATGTCTGTGATGTATTTACGATTCTGCGCCCAAGTTTGATTTGGATAGCAGAGAGGCGCGTCGATCAGCATGCCGTCGATTCCTGTATCCATCCAGAAACGAACCACACCGTGCCTGTAATTTTTGCTCCCGCCACTGCGCAGAACCCCAATTCAGTTGAGGGAGCGGAACCCGCCGTCCCATCTTTCCCGGTTGCTTTCCACCGCGCCCAGTAATACGCATTCGCTTTCTCGCTGAACTTCCAGCCCCAATAGTCCTTTGCTCGGTCCCGCTCTTCAGGTGTGACGTAAATGTCCTCCTGGGTGGGTGGCGGCGATGTCTCGGCTTTATCGGACCATAGGAACCAGCTTACCTTTGCCGTGTCTTGGCCGGCGCGTTTGTTGCGCACCGCTTCAAGCCAATCGGGAGCTTCAACGCTGAGGTATCCGAGGTTGATAAACACGACAACGGCAAGACCCTTGCTGTGAGCTAGCCTTACTGCTCGCCGGAAATCGTCCATAGTACCGAGTTCAGGATCGATGCGGAAGTGGTTGACGGTATCTAGTCCGTTGTAGGCAGCGCGCCCCTCCGCGGGGGCGAAGATTTCGATGGCTTGAATTCCTTGAGCTTTGATCTGGTCGAGTTGGAGCGAAAGCTCATTGGCTCCAAGGAGAGCTCATGCCCGTAGTGCATGTGCTTCTTGAAGGTTACGATCTCCCATCCTGCAACCTTTTGATACCAACAGGGAGGCAGTAGGGTTCGCAGGCTCTCATCCTTCGTCACTACTCGACATTCGGGTTTCGCGGTTTCGCTGGACTTGCACCGGGCCAGCGGTAGGATGACAAAGGTAAGACACAAAACGAAAAGCGTGGTTGTTCTCATAAAAGCGCCACCCGCGGCAAAATCTTGAACCCTTTTATTCGCCTGCCAGAATATCTGTCAAGGGTACGCTCGGATTCGAGTGGGGCGGCATTTGCACCAACACAAACTGAAGGAGTGGAAACGATTGAATGAACTGCGAGGGTTGCTGCGAAGGGGTAGCCTGATCAGCAGCAAAGAATAGCAGGTCTCAGATTTTCGGAATCAACACTCAAGCAAAGGTAGTACCTCTTCAAACTGAGGCACTACACCAGCTTTCTTGACAATTAGAAATGGACGGGTGTAAATTACGATTGTTTTCAATTTGAATCGTTTCAAAACGCGTCCAATCCATTGTGGCCTCCCTCCCGGAGACACAGTATGCCAACCCCCTTGTCGCGGTTCATGGCTTCGCTGCCGATCGTTTTCGCATTCGCTGAGGCCTCGTTCTCCAAAATCCGCCGATTTGGCCCCACTATGAAGCCGTTTTCGTTCGCTGCCTTGATGAGCGTTCGTGTTCTCGGTTTTGCTCTGCTACTTCTTGCATTATCTCCGCACGCGGTTGCGCAGTTTGCGCAGCGCGGCGGTTTGGCGGGCACAGTGTCCGACCCTTCTGGCGCGGTCGTTCCAGGGGCACAAATTACGCTGCTTGATTCGCAAAACCAGAGGCGCGAGATCACAACCGACCAAGCCGGACATTTTGAGTTCGGCAACCTCACGGCGGGCCAATACTGCTTACCGCCTCCCACGCTGGATTCAAGACCGAGAACTCGGAGTCTATCGCCGTGAACATCGGCGCAGTCGCCAGATACAATTTTACGTTGCACCCGGGCTCCATTAATGAGACGGTGACTGTGACCGCGGAAGCGGGCGGCATCCAGACGGAGGAGGCTAGCGTCAGCACGAACTTTTCAACCCGTCAGGTAGAGGACCTGCCGCTCAATGGCCGAAACTTTACATCCCTTGTGGCCCTCGTGCCTGGGATAACAACCTATCCGCAAAACAATATCAACCTGGGTGGTACGTATGCTGTCGGGGCGCAGTTCGCAGTCGGTGGAGTTCAGTCAACAGCAGGAGGAGCATTTGAGGGCTCGCGAGATACCGGTTACTACATAAACGGCGTTAACGTGAACGATAATTACGAGAGCAGTCTGAGTTTTTTGCCCGCGCAAGAAGCGCTCGGCACTGGGACCGCGTCGGTGACCGATTTTTCTCCTGCTGTCGGTCGCGACTTCTCAAACCTCAGTATGCAAACCAAGGGCGGTGGGGCAAAGCTCCACGGCGAGGCGTATGACTTCTTAGAGAACACGGTTCTTGACGCAACCAATCCTTACAACAAGCTGGTCCAGTCGATCACTGGGACGCCAGCGGTTCGGCAGATCTTGATCCGCAACGAGTTCGGCGGCAACGTGGGCGGTCCTATCTACATTCCCAAAATTACACCGGCAAGCTTCAAAGACAAGTTATTCTTTTTCGTCAACTATGAGAAGCGTATCGAACACGACGGCAACTCGCTTTTTTCTACGTCGGTACCTTCGGCCGCGGAACGCACCGGAGACTACAGCGAACTCCTAGTGAACAACCCCGCTCCACAGCAACTTTATAACCCGTTTACCACAACTTATGACGCCAGCGGGAACAGTACACGTGTTGCAGTCCCCAACAACCGTCTCGATCTTGCTACCAGGTCTGACGGATCCCCTCTGATAGACCCGAACGCGGTAGCTCTCATTAACGCCACCATCCCACTCCCCAACGTTGCTGTTCCGAGTAATGAGACCAACTACGTCGGGTACCAATCCGAGCGCATTTCGGGGTCTCACATAGACACGCGCTTCGATGCTCGGATTACCGACAAGGACTCAGTGTTCGGCACCTGGTCAGACTCGAAAGGTTCGAATCAATACAGCGGGGGCCCGCAGCCGTTTCAACTGTATACCTACCCAACGGTGAGCACTTCATACCTGTTCACGGCGAACTACGTTCACGTCTTCACGCCCAGGCTGACGAACGAATTTATCTTCGGGATCGGCAACGGTGCACTTTTGTTCACGAATAGCACTAACCTTGACTACTTCAACAGCAGTGCCAATCCCTTCAACCAGTACCTGCAGAACACCGGCGAGGGGAAAGAGCACGGAGCTGTATATTTCAGCATCTCAAACTACGCCTCTCCTGGGAATGGCTACGTCGCTCACTGGGAGAATAAATCCCTCCAATTCTCGGACAACCTAAACTGGGTTCGTGGCCCGCATACGTTAACTGCTGGCTTTAACTACTTCAAGAAAAGTGAATACGATTGGTACTTCATACAAGCAGCCTACTTTACCGGTGAGTTCAGCAACAGCGGATCGAGTCTGGGGTACATCGGCGGTGATGCTTCACCGACACTCTGATGGGCCTACCTCAGTCACTCAATCTGGAAATTAAGGCCCCGAACCAGCCACCCGGCGTTCCGGGAACCGCACTTGCTTTCCCCTACTATGGAATGTACGTAAACGACCAGTTCCGCCTAAACAACAAGCTGACGCTTTCGGCGGGGCTGCGCTACGATCTGGCGATTCCACCTTTCAATCCGGACCCAAAAACAAATTTGTGCTGCGCCGTTTACTTGCCTGACGCAGCCGGTGGCACTGAAGCTTTCCCGGGAATAGCTCCCTCTATACCGCAGCACTACGTGTCGGCGGCGAAGAAAAACTTCGCCCCCCGCGTAAGCATCATTTACTCGCCAAGACCCACGACCGTCGTACGCGCAGCCTACGGTATCTTCTACGTCGCCGGAGCGAGCCAGATTTCGAATTACCTGAACTTCGCGCAAACTGGAGCGAGTTCTTACACCATCGATAATGCAACGCTGGGTGCGCCTCCAGACACACCTGTGATGACATTGGCGAGTACCTTTCCGCCGCCCGCGACCGCGCCCGTGGGTTCGTTTCCAGTATCCACAGGGGTTGGACAAGGCTATGTGGGTGAATCTGCCTTGACCCCTATAACTTATCTGGACCAGAAGTCCACTCCGCTACCCTACTATCAGCGGATGATGCTCGACGTCCAGCAGTCACTCGGGAGGCAGGACACTCTTACATTGGGATACGCTGGCGTCCAAGGGCGTAGGGGGCTCAATCAGGTCGATCTAAATCTGCCTGCATATCAAACGGGGTGGATCTATGGAGGAGGCCAATACGATCCTACCTTCAATGCGGCTCGCCCAAACAGCGTGGGGCGATTCTCCGATATCAATGTATATCGGAACAATATCAACTCCCACTACAACGCTCTGATCGTTCAATATGAGCATCGCTTTCATCGGAACTTCCAGATTACGAGTAATTACACCTGGAGCAAAAACATTTCGGACTATCCCATTGTCAATACTCTTGCCGCGAACGGGACACCGGGTGGGGGAATCTCTGGGTTCGTGTATCCGAATTTGAGGAGCGAGGGCCAGAGCACCCAATCCCATCCTCACCGCTTTGTATTCAGCAGCATTTGGGAACCTAAGTACGGCAGCACGTGGAGAGCATGGTCTAGGTTGCCGCTTACCGGCTGGAGGCTAAGTGGCATCGTGACTATGGAGTCTGGTGATAGCCTCACGGTAACGAACGGCGGACCGGGAACACCGTGCCCGGCCACGGATGCAGGCACCTCGACCTGTCCCACCGGATATGGATCCAGTGCACAAGATGGTGCCGGCTTCGACGAGTTAAATGTTACGGGGAATCCCAACATCGGCCATTTCAAGAAGACTGCTCTTCAGCAGTTCAACACGTCGGTGTTCTCGGTTCCTGCAATGAATGTGCGTGGAAACTCAGGCTTCGGTACTGTGAGAGGTCCGGGGCAGAATAATGTAGACCTTTCGCTCGCTAAGACATTCCCGGTCGAGAGGGGCCTGCATGTCGAATTTCGGGCTGACTTCTTCAATGCTTTCAATCACTCTCAGTGGACGAGCGTGAACACAACATATCCAAACGGGAGCACGCAGTTTCCGTTTGGCTCAGTAAGCTCCGCGAGGGAAGGACGCATCGGGCAGCTAGCCGCGAAGCTTGTTTTCTGATGATGCCTGGCCGAGGGTCGATAGAACACAGTGATTTGACAAACGTTTATGGTGCTCGGCAAACACTCGTGGCATGGTTGTGTTGTAACACAGGGCTAGCTCGAAGCGTTTCTTAAGATTACATGCAACCAGTGGCTAGAGTTTTGAGCTGTATTGAAAGGTTTCAATTGTTGTTTGGAAAGAACATCGAGATGTTTCTCAGGAGATATATGCGAGCCTCCTTGTTGCGGTTCATTCTCTTTCTACCATTGCTTCCCGTAATCACGCAGGCCTCCTTTGCCCAATTCTCGCAGCGCGGCAATATTAGCGGCGTCGTTACGGAAGCCTCAGGCGCGGTTGTACCGAAAGCGACAGTGAGTCTGCTCGATTTAGGTCGCAATCAAACATCGTCAGCGGTTACAGACGCAAGTGGCCACTACGAATTCGCTCAACTCCTTCCGGGCAACTATCAGGTCTCCATCGAATCGTCCGGATTCAAGAAATCGGTTTCGGACACCTTGGCTGTGGCGCCCCAGTCGAATATCCGATTCGATGTGAAGCTACAGTTGGCATCAATCTCGGAGTCGGTGGTTGTGACTGCTTCCTCTGCCCCGCTTCTCCAGACAGAGTCCGCGGATTTCGATCAAAACATCAGTGAGCAGCAGATTGAAACGGTGCCGATGAACGGTCGCAATTGGACCTCGCTCACGGAGTTGACCCCTGGAGTCAGCACGTCGCCTCGCAACAACATTAATCTGGGTGGCACTTTCGAAGTTGGCGCTTCGTATACATCCGGCGGCGCGGATTACACTGCAGGCGGCAACACGGCAGGTTCCCGCGACAACGGATACTACGTTAATGGGGTCAACGCCAATGAGAACTATGAGAGCGGCAGCAGCTTTCAGCCCTCTTCGGAAGCGATCGGCGAGGTAAAGGTCGGCATTACGGATTTCTCCGCTCAGTACGGCCGTGATTTCACTAACCTGAATGCCACGACAAAAGCGGGAACGAACAGCTTTCACGGCGAACTATATGACTTTTTCGAGAACGATGCTTTGAACGCACTGGTTCCTATCAACAAGGCGCAGGGCTTGTTCACGAAGAGCGCATATCGCTTCAACCAGTATGGCGGTGGACTGGGGGGACCAGTTTACATTCCGAAAGTTTTGAATCTGAAGGATCGCGCTTTCTTCTTTGTCAATTACGAGCGCAACCCACACTCGCTCACCGGGCCAAATAATCTCGCCATCGTTCCGAGCGTCGCCCAGCGTGCCGGCGATTTCGGGGAAGACTGTACGGGCCCGATCAATGCAGGTACTTTCGATGCGACTACGGGTTTATGTTCCAACTCGGCAGGGCAGATCTACAATCCTTATTCTGGGAATCCCGTCCCGTTCAATAATCTTGCTGCTGCCGGGCTATTTGACCCCACCACCGCGAACTCTCAAATCCAGGGCATCATCAACCTGTTTCCACAGCCGAACCTGACACCCACTGTTGACAATAACGGCGCAAATTATCAATATTCGTCGCGGCAAGCAGTGGATCCGTATCACTGGGATAGCCGCTTCGATTACCGTATTTCGCAGAAGGACAGCGTTTTCGTAGCATGGTCGCAGTACGCAGGCACTCCCAACAACTCCGGCGGACTAGTTCCCAGCCTGGTGTCCAATGCAAGTGATAAATCCCACGTGGTCACAATCGATGAAGCGCACGTCTTCAACGCGCACTTGACCAACGAGTTCATCTTTGCGATCGGGAGTGGCGCTCTTCAGACCCTGAGTCCGTCGGAAGTGGCCTTTGCCAACAGTTCTGGCAATCCGTTCAACAAAATCTTTCAGAACACGGGCACCGGCCAGGGTGGCAATACGGGCATTTTGGGCCTGAATATCTACAATTACGGCCCGCTTTTCACGCAACCCAGCGTCGGCTATGAGGAATACTTTCTCGCCTCGAATAACTCGCGGCAATTCTCAGACAACCTGCTTTGGATTCGCGGCCGCCACAGCATGAGTTTCGGATTCAATTACATTCGCAAGGCTGAAAAAGATTTCGATAACGTTCGTTACGTAGCTTTCGGCTGTGCACCTACTCCGTACGCATATTGTGGCGGTGGGCCGCAGATCTTCACGTCGAATGCGGGCGGGGGTGGGGATGCCTTTGCCGATGTTCTACTCGGCCTGCCATCGGTGATTCATCAGCGGTTCGATTACACGTCTGGAGGTCCATTCGCACCGGAGCCAAATGCAGTTAGCCCATACTACGGCTTCTACTTCAACGATACCTTTAAAGCCACGCAGAAGCTCACGGTCTCCTACGGTCTCCGCTACGATTTGCCGATTCCTATCTTCGCCACCAACAAACTGTGCTGCGCGATTTACCAGCCTGCGACCGATACGCTGGCCATCCCCGGAATCGCTCCCGGAATACCTCAGCATTACGCTCCGGCTCCCAAGCACGACTTCGCACCGCGACTAAGCATTGCGTGGCAGGTTCGTCCCAAGTTGGTGGTGCGAGCAGGATATGGCCTGTACTACAACTCAGGCGCGAGCCAAATCTCGAATCTTCTCGGAGGAGCGTTGTATGGCGGCGTCCCCGGAGGCTTCGTAGGCAGCGAGATCGACAATTCCACACCGCAGGATGCCAGCCTCTCTCAAGTGTTTCAGCCCTCTCCCCAAGTTGCCCTCGGAACGTATCCCGTATCAACCGGCCCGGGGGAAGGCCATTACGGCGATGGCGCGTTCCAAACCGTAATGTATGCCGACAAAAAATCCTTCGGCACGCCCTACATTCACCGTTATCTCTTGGACATTCAACAGGAGGTCGCTCGCAATTCTTTGATTTCCCTGACATACATGGGCGCGGAAGGCAGGGATGGTTGGTACATGGCAGACGTAAATGCGGCACCTTATTCGACAACTTGGGCCTCGGGTGACGCCTACAATGCCGCGCGCCCTTTCAATGCCGATGGGTTGGGCAGGTTTGGGGACATTTATGTACAGAGGCCCGGACTGAATAGCAACTACAACGCGGGGATCGTGAAGTTCCAGCGCCAGATGGGACACGGACTGCAGTTGTTGACGCATTACACCTACTCGAAAACCCTGGGTCAACGGGGCATCAACGGTCAAGGTAACTTCGACGTCGGCTACAACTATCCCCAGAGCGTCATCCGGTCGTACGGTGAGGAGACGTTTTCGCATAGGCATAGGTTCTTGCTGCAGACCACCTACGAACCAAAGTATGCGCAGCGGTTGCCGGTTTACTTACGCGCGCCTCTGGGTGACTGGCACATTTCGGCCATTGCCACGCTCGAGTCGGGCGATGCTCTCACCGTTTACAACGGAGCAGGAAATCAGGCAAATGACTTTGCCCCGTACAATGGGCTGGGGAACCTTAACCAGGTTGCGAACCCGAACCTTTCCCGCTCCCAACGTACTTTCTCGCAATACTTCAACACCAATGCATTTGTCGTTCCGCCTAATGGGGTGCAAGGCACCGCCGACCCAGGATCGGTTCGGGGTCCGGGTCAGAACAATTGGGACCTTTCCATAGGGAAAATCATTCCACTGCGGGAAAGCCTCCGTGCGGATATACGCGCAGACTTTTACAATGCCTTCAATCACACACAGTGGAATTCCGTGAGCACTCAGCTGAACGGGTCTACAGGCCCCTTTGGACAAGTGACGGGCAGCCGCGAGGGACGCATAATCCAGCTTGGCGCGAAGATCATGTTCTAGATAGCGTCATAAGGCATACCAACGATTTGCTGCGAAGGTCTGCCATGTAGCCTGAACCGTTTTCTCGAAACCCGAATTTGACTCTTGGAGGGACATGTATCAACCAGAAGCGTACGGAATCGCGTTGTTGTTCATGATCATCAGCATGTTGTGCTGGGGATCGTGGGCGAACACCATGAAACTCACTGCAGGATATGCCTTCCAGCTTTTTTACTGGGACTACGTGATCGGCATTGTTCTGGGCAGCCTGGTTTGGGGTTTCACGCTGGGGAATTGGGGAGGCGGCGATCTCTCGTTTCTCAGCAATATTAGCCAGGCAGACTCGCGGCATATGCTTTTCGCGATTGCCGGCGGAGCCGTATTCAATGTCGCCAACCTGCTTTTGGTTGCTGCCATTGACATCGCTGGCTTGGCTGTCGCGTTTCCGGTTGGAATCGGCTTGGCACTGGTCGTGGGCGTCCTTTTGAACTACGCAATCTCTCCCAAGGGCCATCCCGGACTGCTCTTCGGCGGCATGGCGCTCGTGGTTCTGGCGATCATTCTTGACGCGCTCGCGTATCGCCGAAGAGAAAGCGAACGACGTTCGATCAGTGTGCGTGGAATCTGGATCAGCGTTGCTTGCGGCGTACTCATGGGCATTTTTTATCCGCTGGTGACCAAGGCTGTCACGGGAGAGCATTCCTTGGGTCCCTACTCCGTAGCCTTCTTCTTTGCTGTGGGGGTAGTGATTTGCGCCATCCCGGTCAACTGGCTCTTCATGAAAAAGCCTCTCACTGGCACTACCCCGGTCAACATGTCGCAATACTTCCAGGGTAGAACGGCTTGGCACTTCTGGGGCGTCCTAGGTGGACTCATCTGGTGTACCGGAACCGTGTTCAATTTTGTAGCGTCGCACGCTCAAGTAATCGGTCCGGCGGTCTCCTACGCCATCGGCCAAGGTGCAACGATGGTATCCGCTGTCTGGGGCGTCTTCATCTGGAAAGAATTTGCCAGCGCTCCGACGACTTCTCGCAAACTGATTCCAGCTATGTTCATCTTCTTTCTGCTTGGGCTGGGATCGATCGCGATCGCACCCATGGTGAAGTAGTCGAAATCGAACTGTTATGCAGAAACCCATCGTTGTCGTTGGCAGCATCAATCTCGACTTAGTAGTCGGCAGCGGATCGTATCCCTCAGGTTGGGGAGACGATCATTGGCAACAGCTTTCAACACTTTTTATGGCGGAAAAGGCGCAAACCAGGCAGTCGCGGTAGCGAAACTGGGTTACCCCGTTTCCATGGTAGGGAACGTTGGGAGTGACGCCTTCGGAACGCAATTGCGCAATGGCCTGAAAAACGCCGGCGTGGACACAACCTACTTGAATACGGTGGAAGGGCCGTCCGGAGTTGCGTTGATCACGACCGGACGACGTGGCGAGAACAATATCGTGGTCGTGCCCGGCGCCAATGGCCAACTCACGCCGAGACTGCTGGAGAACGGCGGCAACGATCCTGGAACGCGCGGGATTTCTTTTAGCGCAGCTTGAGATTCCCTTAGAGACGGTGGAGTACCTGGCCCAGTTTGCTGAGCGGCACGACATCCCGTTTATGCTCGACCCGGCTCCGGCGCGCGAGCTTCCAACGACCTTGCTTCGCAGGATCACTTGGATTACGCCGAACGAAACTGAAACCCAGGAACTTCTTGAGACCCGCATTGAGAATGGCGACCAGGGCTACAATGCGGCTGCAGAGCGCCTTCTGGATTGCGGTGTCAAAAACGTATTGTTGAAGCTGGGAGCGCGCGGTTGCCTGATTGCCCAAGGAACTTTAGCGAAAGAGCGCATTCCCGCGTTTTCCGTGGATGCTGTGGACACGACTGCCGCCGGGGACGCATTCAATGGTGGATTCGTAGTGGGGTTGATGCGTGGCCTAACGGTTACACGTAGCGCCGTTTTTGCTTCCGCCGTTGCCGCAATTTCGGTCACTCGGCCGGGAGCTCAACCTTCAATGCCTACCCTCGACGAAGTGAATTGTTTCCTTGAGCAGCATTCAGTTACAACTTCCCAAGAGCCGTCCTATACAAGGCAGGCCCGATGATGATGCCCACGTCCCAAGCGCATGTTCGAATCTGCGGGGCTCGTATGCACTCACTTAACGGAAGATTACGCACCATCGTTTGGGTTCTGGCGTTGCTCGTTACCTCATCTTTCTCACACTCACAAAGCCAGGCTAGCGGTTCCTCCTCGGACTGGAAGGCCATCGTCCAGAATCGGCTTCCCCTCTATGGCCATAGAAACTGGATCGTAGTCGCAGACTCAGCCTTCCCCATCTATGCCGCACCCGGAATCGAAACGATTGTCGTCAACGATGATCTGCCATCGGTCCTGAAATATGTGGCCACTGCCATTTCTTCGTCACGCCATGTACGAGCTACGGTCTTTTTGGACCAAGAACTTCAGTTCATTGATGAGCGCGACTACCCGGGAGTGTCGGAGTTGCGTAAACAAATCACGGCGCCTTTTTCGAAGGAACAGGTTTCCAGCATTCCGCACACCGAAGTGATGAGCAAAATTGACGAGGCCGGAAAGACATTCCGGATCTTGTTTATCAAGACCTCAGCAACGATCCCATACACCTCGGTTTACATGCGTTTGGATTGCGGCTATATGAGCGATGAAGTGGAGCGGAAGATCAGAACTG
>CAVRCM010000012.1:0-110357 GCA_963719585.1 uncultured Acidobacteriaceae bacterium | reverse complement strand
CGCTCATCCATTGCGAGTATGAGAACATCCGGCAGCACCTGTTCCACGATCTCGGCCAGTTCGCCCTCGTTCTGCACCTCACCCACAACTTCAATATCGGGCTGGTCGGCGATGGTAGCCAGCACCAGTTCCCGCATCAGCCGGGGATGATTTGCCACCAATACACGAACTCGTTTCACGGAAGAATCCCCCGAGCGCAGAGCATAGGTCGTCCTATTGCGCATGCACAAGGTTCAAAAGAGATCTATGAGGGATGCGTCGGGAAGATGCAAGAAAGTGATTGGGAGTATTAATTAGCGCAGGACGAAAGCAAGCTGGCAGTACTAATGCGTAGTACTAATCAAGGTACAAATATCGCTGTCGCGGGGCCGATCTTCTTCCCGGGAGAGTGAGACAGCCATTTCAATTCATTCTACCGGTCGGTACGAATCGGGGTCGTTCAACTTCAGGTACTACGCTTTCGGCTCTTTATCGATGATTCAATTTGACTTGACTGGTTTGCGGGGATCCTGTGTGACATCCACGTACTCGGTCGAAGATGGACCGAAACCGGTAATCTGAACGACAACGGGTTCGTCACCGGTTTCTGCGAAGTGATTCCGCGACGGCGGTTCGGTATAAAAACTGCCAAGCTGGAAGGACCTTCGCCAGCTTTGCCTCGTCAAACCTATCGCCATACCCAATATGCCATGTGCCGGAGATCACTGTCGCGACCCTGTCATCGCGATGGGAGTGCGGAGCAATGCGTGTATGTGCTGGTACGCGCAGCATGATGGTATATACGCCGGCTTGGTCTGGATTGCCTTTCAGAACAACAGTCTCTATACCGCCAATACCGGAGCTCCCAGTACCCGGATTGCCTCGCTGCGGGAACTTATATTCGGCGGGAGTAAATCGCTCCTCTCCCGATTCGCCATCAGCACTGCCTGCCACGGTGTGATCAACCGGGGGACCATCAATGAACTTACGAATCAACGCCACGGTGTATTCGGGTCGCTCTTCCATCAACCAATGTCCTGAGCCTGCTACCACCTCCTCTTGTACGTTGGCCGCTACGTGACGCATGATCATAGCCTGCAGGGGACCGAAGGATTTCTCTCCGCCGACCGCCATGACAGGCATAGTCAGCTTCGTTTGTTCGAAGATCTTGTTGTCCTTCGCATCCTGGGAGAACGCGGTAAACTGGGCGAACCCGGCCCGCATTCCCCCTGGTTGCGCATAAGTGGCGGCAAAGAAATTTCTGGTATCTTCGTCTGGCTTACCGGATCGGCTGTAAAGTCATTCCATATTCTGTCAAAGTAGATCCGCTCTCGGCCTGCCACCAGCCGTTCCGCATCCGGTCCGTGAAAGTTGAAATGCCAGACCCCGGGATTTTGGAGTATTTCGCTCCAAGGTTCGATCCCAGGAATTGGTGCGTCCATCACGACTAGCCGCTCAACTTTATCGGGGTAAATCGCCGCGTAGGCGTAGGCGACCATGTTGCCAATGTCGTGAGCAACGACATATGTCTTGTGTATCCCAACGAGGTTACAACGGCGCGCATATCCTTGGCCTGAGTCTTCTTGTCGTAGCCATCGGCCGGCTTGGAGGATCGTCCAATGCCGCGGAGGTCCGGCACCACTACTGTGTGGTCCTTCATGAGATCTGCGGCCAGAGGAGCCCACGATCGCTGTTCTCAGCGTACCCATGAATTAGCAAGACCACTGGGCCGCTTCCTCCCCAGCGCACAAAAATTTCTGCCCCTTCCGGGCTGTGGATCGTCTTTGCGTGAAAGCTGGAGGGCAACGTGGGCTGAGCTTTGCTTAAAACTGCTGCCAAGGTGAAAAGTGTTAGGGGAAGGAAACGTCGAATCATTGGATCTCCGTATTCGGTGAGAATGGTTTTCGGGTGAGCGAATGGAACTCCGGTTCGCGGCACGAATTGTAGACCACACACTTCGTCACGTGAAGCATCGACTCTCAACCGATCACTAACGGGAAGTCTTAGTGCTGTATCTGAAGCGCCCCCGAGCGAAGAGCGGGGAGTTGAGACGCTGTGGAGGGGCGCTTCAGATACAGCGACTTGAAGGAAGCCGCCCCGGGGGACTATGGGATTTGTATCTGGATGAGCCGGTCTTGATCGTTTGCGAGTTTGCCGTTGCGGTCAGAGCGCTTGGGTTTCAGTAGCGGGTCGCAGAGAGAATGGGCGTGGGGCGGCGCATCGGAGAGTCTGGATCGCACCACCATACTGCATTCTGAGGAATGCGAGACACAGAACCAGTGTGCGCGCCGAAGCACGAGCGAGATTCGAGGCTGGAGATGTGGATTCATGCGGCGCACCGGCTGAGATGAGGCGGAGATCGGAGGAGGAGTTGCGCGGCGGAGAGGCGCTCGACAACCTGCATGGTTCCGCCGCAAAGCGGACATTGCCACAGCGAGTGAATGGGCAGCGCGGCCGGCGAGGCAGCGCCTACTGCTGGCTGATCGGATGGCTGGAGCAACCGCAAACAGAGTGGAAGGAGTTCTGCTCGCCGCCGGTTAGCGAGAAAGCCGAAGTTGCGGATGCGCATAAAACCGCGCGGCAGCAGGTGCAGGAGGAAGCGGCGCAAGAACTCTTCGACGGGCAGAGTCATGAGCCGCTTCTTGTTGCCGTGAGCGGAGTCGCGCCAGCGAAAAGTTACGTTGCCCTCGGAGAGAGCAACCAACCTGCTGTTGGAAATGGCGACGCGATGAGTGTAAGCACCGAGATAGCGCAGCACGTGTTCTGGCCCGCCGAAAGGCCGCTTGGAGTAGACGACCCAGTCGTGACGGAACAGTACCCGCAGCCATGAGGCGAAGGCGCGCGGTTCCGCAAGCGGTAAGAGATGTCCGTGGAACTGGAGTGCGCCGGCATGAAAGGCGGTCTTGAGTCCGGCGACAAACTTGCCGCGGAAGACACGGCCGAGCACTTTGACGGGAAGAAAGAAGGAGCGGCGCGAGGAGATCCAGCGGGAGTGATCCGGAGCGAGACCGCCGGCGGCCAGCACGCAGTGGACATGGGGATGATGTTGCAGTCGCTGGTCCCAGGTATGGAGCACGCTGAAGAAACCGATCTCGGCTCCAAGGTGGCGTGGATCGCGGGCGATCTCCAGCAGGGTTTCGGCGCTGGCGTGAAACAGCAGGTTGTAGATCAGCCGTTTATTCTGCAATGCCAGCGGAGCCAGTTCCCGCGGCAGGGTGAAGACGACGTGCACGTAGCTGGCGGGCAGCAACTCCCGTTCCCGCGCCTGGAGCCAGCGCAGGCGGGCGTTGCCCTGACACTTGGGGCAGTGCCGGTTTCTGCACGAGTTGTACGAGATGGCAGAATGTCCGCAGTCCGAGCACTGATCACGATGTCCACCCAGCGCGGCGGTGCGGCAGCGTGTGATGGCCAGCAACACCTTTTCGTGTTGGCCGTTGATCCACCTGCGACTGCGCTCAATGAAGGACTGTCCTGCACAGCGAACGATGTCGGCCACCTCCAGAGGAGGCCGGTTCATGCGCTCTGCGTCGGCTCTCCTTCTCCTCGGATGGGGAGTGCATCCAGCGGACTGCCGGTGGCGCTGAGATGCCGCCGGGAGAGATGCAGATAGATCGTCGTCTCCTCCAGGTCGCGATGCCCCAGCAGCATCTGGATGGTTCGCAGGTCGGCGCCGGCTTCGAGCAGATGCGTAGCAAAGCAGTGGCGCAGAGTGTGGGGATGGATGCGCTTGTGCTCAAGGCCGGCGCGTTCGGCGGCCTGCTGACAGGCGTACCAGAGAACCTTGGTGGAGACAGGATGACTCGCTGTATGCCATCGATTGCCGGGGAACAGCCAGTCGGTGGGCTTGCGCTTCAGCCCGCGCCAGTAGACGCGCAGGGCATCGAGCAGTTTGGGGCTGAGCATGACATCGCGGTCCTTGCGCCCCTTGCCTCCCCGGATATGAATGACCATCCGCTGGCTGTCGATATCGCTGATCTTCAGGTGCGCCACTTCAGCGCGACGTGCGCCCGTGGCATACAGCGTCATCAGCAGGATGCGATGAAAGGGAAACTCGGCCGCGTCGATCAGACGTGCCACTTCTTCCTGGCTGAGCACCTGCGGCAAGTGCAGAACCTTCTTCGGATACGGCGTCTCGGCAACGCTCCAGCCGCGCTTCAACACCTGTACATAGAAGAAGCGCAAAGCGGCCAAGCGCTGGGTTACGGTGTTCGGGGCCAGCTTCCAGCGCGTGAACAACGCGGCCTGATACTGGCGAATATGCTCGGGGCCAAGCTGATCGGGTGAACGATGGAAGTGCCGACTGAAATGCTCGACCGTGTGGATGTAAGTCTGGATGGTGGACTCGGCGTAGTTGCGGCGCCGTAATTCCTCAAGCATGATCTGGCGTAGATGGGTCACAGAGAGTTCCTCCTCTGCGACACAAACTAGCTCAGATCACCTCGACCGTCGGCTCCGCAACACGCGAATGCGTCCGCCGCAAAGCGGCTTAGTTCAAGTCGGCTTGTGGGAAGTTTCACCAGATCGGTAACGGGAGCGCCCTTTTGCTCACTAGTGAAAGAGGTTCTGGCAGGTCGCCAAAAAAAATTTCAGCGACGCGGGCCAGAAATGGGCATGTGGGAACCCGCCTCAGAAGGCTGGCTGACGACTCCGGGTTGCGTCGATGAGTAGGCTATTCCGTAAAGAAAGCACCGCTACCGATCCGGAATTCTGTGAGGGGTTTGAGATTCTTCTTGTAACCGCTGGTAACTGCGTATTCCTTCCCACCTTTAACGCGGAGACCATACTTTCCGGTCGAATACGGCTTGATCTCTACCACAAACGAGGTATTCACGAGCGCAGATCGATGGATCCGAATGAATCCGTATGGCTTCAGCTTTTCTGCCACCATCGAGATTGACTCGCGCAGCAGATAGGAGTCCGATTCCCGCTGTAGTGACACATAATTGCCCTCAGCTTGAACTGCGACCACCTCTCCAGGATTGATGAAGAGGATCCTTCCGTTAGCTTTGATTGCGATTATCGGGTGACTGGTCGGAGACAGCTTTTGCAACTGCGGCAAAGCCTCGATCAATCTTGCGGCTCGCTCGCCCTTTGCTCGCCGGGAGGCGCGGTCCACAGCCTCGTTGATACTTTCGTTCGAGAAAGGCTTTAGCACGTAGTCTACTGTGTGCCTCTCGAAGGCTGCGACCGCTCGTTCGACGTGTGTCGTTACAAGCACAATCGACGGCAACGGAAGGTTTCGTTTCCTAAGCTGGTCTACTAGTTGAGTACCCGACAGGTCCCGCATGTTGATGTGGAGAAGCAAAACATCGTAGGAGTCCGTGGCCAATTTCTCGAGTGCTTCGCTCGCATCGTTGGCCGAATCGAAATGCTCCACGTCGCCCCTTGCCGACAGGATATTTGCCAGGGTCGTTTGGTCCAGGGGCTCATCATCCACGATCAACACGCGCATGGTTTCCACTCACCATCTATCTCTGTTCCAGCATGCGTAAGCCTCTTGACTGACCGCCTCGCACCCGAGCCTAAGAGCCAGGCAAACCTGCGCCATAGCCGTCCACGAACGACGATCTGCACGCACTGTTCCATTTCGTATCAGGCACACTTCACGGTTTATTTCTGGTCAACCTTTGCAAAGAAATTCCGCATATCATCAAGCAAGAGATCGGGTTGTTCCAGCGCCGCAAAGTGTCCGCCCTTTGGCATTTCCGTCCTTTGTACGACGTTGTAAGTCCGAATAATCCAGCTAAACGGACAGGCATATACCTCCTTTGGAAAATCCGCATACGCCACCGGAGTTTCCAGCCGTGCATGTGGTGCCGTTTCACCGCTGGTAAGCCGGTTCTCACGATAGATTCGCATGGCCGAGCCAATCGTACCGGTCACCCAATAGAGGGTGACATCGGTCAGAAATGTGTCGCGGTCCACCGCTGTAAGGAAATCGCCGTTGTTGTCAGTAAGCAGTTGAAATCTAGCGATCATCCAGGCCAACCACCCAACCGGGGAGTCCGACAGGGCGTAGGCAAGAGTCTGGGGTTCAGCGGCCTGGAGGAAAAAAAAGCTGCTCTCTTCCCGGTGAAAGTATGAAAAACGTTTGCGTTCCGCATCGCTCATTTGCGTAACTGCGTCCGGGCTCGGCGGATCCGCGTCAATGAGGTTCAAGTGAAGCCCGATCACGTGCGCGGGCGCTAGGTAAGCCATGTCGCGGGCGATCAGCGAACCCCAGTCGCCGCCCTGGATACCGTATTTGGAATACCCCAAACGATCCATGAGAACGACCAGGGCCCTCGCCATACGCTGTGGGCCCCAGCCTCGAGTTGTGGTGGGTCCGGAGAATCCAAAACCAGGAAGCGAAGGAACGATGACGTCGAATGCTGGGCTCTTGCTGTCCGTAGGATGGGTAAGAGGCTCGATCATTGCCAGAAATTCAACAATCGAACCCGGCCAGCCGTGAATCAACAACAAGGGTATTGCGTCGGGGCGGGGTGATCGCTGATGAATAAAATAAATCCGCTGTCCGTCAATTTCCGTGGTGAACTGGTCAAACCGGTTGATCTTGGCTTCTTGCGAGCGCCAGTCGTAGCCGTTCTGCCAATAATCCGCGAGTTCCCGCACCTTCTTGATGTCGGCGCCGTACTCCCAGGTCGTGCCCGGAAGCTGATCGGGCCATCTGGCTTCCGCCAAGCGGTGCCGAAGATCGGTTAGAACGCTATCGGGAACATGCATTTTGAAAGGTCGAATTGTGGCAGGCTCTGGCTTTGTCGGCGCTAGCGTTTGCCCCAGTGCAATTGACGGGAGCAAGAACAAAGCGGCCAGCAGATGCCTCGCGCACTGCGGGGCTTTCCTTTCCGCTTTCTCGAATCCAGTCTTCATCACGTTCTCACACTCCGGTGTTCACCGACATGATGAGAAAAACCTCGGACACGACATTCCGCGTTTCTCTCAACGCTGCGTCCTACATCGGAGCCGTCGTTCCGTCCGACCATACACCGGTGCCTATCAGGAACATATCGATCGGTTCCGGGTTGCCTTTGTACGAGGGAGCCAGTAACAGCGGAGATCCGGGGAACGGCTCCGACACGTGATTTGAGGAGTCCACCGGATTTGCACCCCATATCGTCCCGAGCGGCATGTAGAACATAAGATGGGCCATGTTGTGGCTGCCCGCGTCGGTAAGGTACGCATCCTTGGACATCATGTAGCTCATCGCGCCAGCTTCGAGCTCCGGCAATTCCTTTTTCTCAATCGCGGCCTTGACACTCTCCTTGATTTCTTCTTTCGACTTTCCCGCCAGTACCAGTTTTGTCCTCATCAAAGTAATCGGCAGCACGGTTCGGGCGGCGGCCGGATTTAAGCAAATCGGGCTGCGATTCTTAGGGTTCCAAAATTCGGGGCTATCGAATGGATTCATCCACGCGCGCTCTACCATGCAGACAAAGCCGTTCTTGCCTTCGACCGCAGTTTCGTAGCCGTGCGGCCCCAGGACCATGACTTTTGCATCGCGGGAGATGGACGGCGGAGCCGCGGTCCGTGCCAGAGCAATCTCAGCATTTGGATCCGCTATCAGGTATTGATCCAGCGGAGCCATGCTGGGATAAGGCGCTTTTGCGTCCTGTGCCAGAGCTTGCCGCGCCGCCCCTAGAGTCATAACCACCACTAAAGCACACGATGCGACCTTGCCAGCTAGCTTGCCGTTCATAGATTCCTCCCGCAACTCTTGAATCGAGTACTGACAGCTCGTATACGATCAGCCGGCCTATAGGTTACTTCTGCCCCGCGCTTACGGCTGACGGAAAGCTGGATTGTGCGCCAAAATAACACTCGATAGATTCCAACTTCCCGTTCTTGATTCGCAGATACTCCACGTTGCGGAATGATTTACCGTTCGTGGTGTGGCAGAGATACTTCACAAAAGCATCCTCCGGACCTGTGGTCATCCGCTCCAGATCAAAGTGTCCAATGAAATTAATTTGTGTGTCCCAGCATTGCGTTTTGAAGGTACTCTTGCTGATGTGGTCGTCGCCGGCCGCGCTCGTAAAGGTGAAATTGTCTGCAAGCAGGGCATTGAACGTGTCCAAATCTTTGTTCGTCCACGCCGCGTACCACTTACGGATGATCTCCTCGTTCGCTAAGTTCTGCCCTCCCAATAGGCTGGCACCTGCCGATCCCGGCAGGCTCGCGGCGCCAGCCAGCGCGCAGACTCCCGTTGCCAGCAGGTCCCTGCGGGACACTGTCATGCCTGTCATTGTTCGTCCTCCTCTTCCTCATATAGTTTGAAACAGCCGGTTGATTTCGGCTAAGTTCCGTGCCGCAGTCGATCTACACAAAAAACAACGTATACATACGAACCGGTCGGTATGTATAAACAAAGGTTAATCTCCTACAACGATGCGATCATCCCCTCCTGTGGTTGCCCGGCGTGCGCAAGGACCGTAGCCAGTTCAAAATGTTCTTGATTCCCGCTTTCATCACTTTCGGATCCTGAGCATTCTTTGCTAGCGAGCCGTAGCCTTCGACCATCGCGATTAGCAAGCCGGCGGCATCGGCGGGTTGCACATCGCGGCGAACGCTTCCGTTGGTCTGGCCCTCTCGCAAAACCGCGGCAACGGCTTCGCGCCAGGCATCGAAGATGATCGCCAGCCGCTTCCGGAATCCCGCGTCAAGAGGAGACATTTCCTGCGCAAGGTTGTTCAACTGGCAGCCGCCACGCACATCCTCTGGCCGAACGGGTATACGTTGAACAGCGCCGATCAAGGCGTCGATAGGATCTTTAACGCTCTGTAGAGGCCGCACCCATTTGCCGTAGACGTCAGGGGCGATGACCTCTTCGACCACGGCATATCCTAAGGCTTCCTTGCTCTTGAAGTGGTAGTACAGCGCTCCCTTTGTGACCCCGGTTGAGGCCAGAATTTTGTCCAGGCTGGCACTTTGGAAACCCGTCCTGTAAACCTCGCGGGATGCGGCCTGCAACAGGCGCTCGCGCGTGCGCTCTGAATCGCGCGGCGCAGCTGCGCTGCGACTCGGTTTGTTTCTACCCACTAATTCTACCTACTAACATACCAGTCAGTATGCATGGTCGAATAACCAAAATCAAGCTCGAATATAGAACCGCGAAGTTCGCTCTGCAGTGGTCTACTGAATTGTGTAGAGAGCTGAGCGATTCGTTGTTGGCAGAAAACACGCGACGAACGCTCCGTACACATCGTGCATCCAGGCGCTAACATACCAACCAGTATGCATGTTACGCATTTTTCAATTGCAGAGGCAAATATTCTTCTCGCCTCGCGAATCTCATAACATCGGCGGCGATCTCTACTGATATCCGTATGAATTGACCAGTGGGCTTGTTTTACTTCGTTTCTTTAATTGGTCAATTCGTCACTCTGTAGCACCAGAACCTCGAACCTGAGCAGTGGGGCTTCACGTATTTCCTCCAAAGACGGCCCTCGGCGTGCCTTGTCCATCGCAGCACGTTACGCGGGTGCATCCGCAAAGTTTGTCAGACAGTGGCAGGCGGTCGCAACAGCGGTGGGAGCATTCTGCCGCAAATTAGTTTGAGGGCAAATCCAGGTGATGGAGGAAGTGATGAGTTTCAAGCTGAAATCTCAGCTCATGTTTAGTTTGCCTCGCCTCAGCACACGATTTACGCTGCTGGCGCTGGTTGCTTTATCCGCGCTGTTGTTGTGTTCTGTGGCATTCGCCCAGACCTCAGTGTCAAACGGCAGCATTTCAGGCACAGTGACTGATGCCTCCGGCGCAGTGGTGCCCAACGCCAAAGTCACCATGACCGGCCCCACTGGACAAACCGTCCATGCCATCACCAGCAACACTGGAACGTATTCTTCCGGCGCACTGGTTCCGGGCACGTATTCGGTGCGCGCGGAGGCCAAGGGTTTCAAGACCACGCAACTGTCGGTGGACGTTCAGGTGAACAACACCGCCAACGGCAGCATCAAGCTTGAAATCGGCCAGGAGAGCACGGTAGTTGAAGTGCAGGCCAGTGAAGTCGGCGTGAACACGGAACAGGCCGAAGTGCAAGGCGTCCTCACTGCGTCCCAAATTTCAAACCTGCCCGTCAATGGCCGCAACTTCCTTGATCTCGCGCAGCTTGAACCCGGCGTGCAGATTCAGGACGGGGCAAACTTTGACCCGACTAAAGTTGGCTATTCTTCGATCTCGTTCGGCGGCCGTTTTGGGCGCACTGCCCGCATCAGCGTCGACGGCGTGGACGTCAGTGACGAGACCGTTGGCACCACGACCGAAGATATCCCAGCCAGTTCGATTCAGGAATTCTCGCTGGCACAGTCGAGCCTGGATCTTTCTAACGATTTGACTTCCTCGGGCGCGGTCAATGTGACCACGAAGTCGGGCACTGATTCATTCCATGGCGAGGCCTTCGGCTTCTTCCGCGACAGCACTGTCGGCGCCGCTGCCTTGCCTTCACCGGTCAACCCACTGACTGGCCAACGAATCCCAACCCCCTGGCAGCGCAATCAGGAAGGCGCCGACGTCGGCGGCCCGATCCTGAAGAACAAGCTGTTCTTCTTCCTCGACGGCGAGCGCACCCTGCAGCATGAGGCCGCGCCGGTTCTCCAAGCAGCTCCGTTCGAAGCTTATTCGGGAACCTTTCAATCTCCTTTTAAAGAGACGGAGCTAACTGGCCGCTTGGACTACTCCCTGACCAAGACCGCACGTCTTTTCGGCCGTTTCAACTACTTCCAGAATTCAGCCGACGCTACCTTCTTCTCGAGTAGTTTCTCTGTCTACAACAACAAAGACTACACGCGAAATGAAGTCGTAGGCCTGGATTTCAATACCGGCAGTTTTACTCACACCATTCGCTTTTCGTATTTGAAGTTCCAGAACCAGATCGTCGACGCCACGACGGGGACGAACCTGCCATTGGCGAATCTCGGAGTCAATATCTTCATCGGCAGCTTCAGCACGGGCCCGAACGAGTTGGCTCCGCAGAGCACTCCGCAAAGCGACCATCAGATCAAGTATGACGGCAGCAAGATCATGGGCAAACACATTCTGCGTTACGGATTTGGCTTCAACCATATTCAAGGCGGCGGCTTTGCCAGCTTCTTTGGTAGCGCTCCGCAGATCAGTGGCGCCACTCCTCCGCCCGATGGCAACCCGCTAGACGACCACATAAGTCAGGTGCTGGCATCGAATGGTCAAGGCTACTCCACCACTGAACCTGCCTTGGGGTTCCCCGCCGGCGGCCTGGGCCCGGACAATCGCTTATCCTTCTATGTCGGCGATAGCTGGAAGGTGCGGACTAACTTGACCGTTGCGCTCGGCTTGCGTTGGGACCGCGACACTGGCCGGACGGACAGCGACCTTCCTGCCATTGCTCCCATCAACCAGTACTTCCCAGGACATGGAAACGCGGTGAGAAATCCCAATCGCAACTTCGCCCCACAATTGGGTGTTGCCTGGGACCCGAAAGGGGACGGCAAGACTGTGGTCCGTGGCGGCATCGGTTTGTACTACGAGAACGTGATCTTTAACAACGTTCTCTTTGACCGGCCCTCGCGTTTACAACATGGTGCCTTCCTTCAGATTGTGGAACCTTGCTCAAATGGCACAGGAGTAATCGGGCCGGATCCAGCGCAACTTGCTTTGGGAGAAACCACGGCAACTGCCTGCTCCGATACTATCGGCAATGCGGCCTCGACCATAGTGGCCTACGAGAATACGTTCAAAGCCAACACGCCGTTCAGCCTGACGAACCCCAATCCCGCCTACATCGGCAACTACCTGACGCCAGGCAACCAAAGCTTCGGCGCGAACGTAAACGCATACGACAATAGCCAGGGTCTGTTCGATTCCAACTACGTCAGCCCGCGCGCGGTACAGATGAATCTCGGCATCCAGCACGAAATCCGTCATGGAATGGTGCTGAGCGCTGATTTACTGCGGAACGTCGAGACCCATGCCCTGCTCGCGGTGGACCTCAACCACGCCGGGGACATCTCCAACTTTAACGCTGCCAATGCCGCAGCCGCGATCTCCGCGACTGAGACAGCTTTCGGACACCCTGGAGACCTCCAGGGGACCATCAATGCAGGAGCTAAGATCGGCGACTTCGTAGGAAACGGGATGGGAAGCCCTCTTGATGCGGGTGGAGCTTGCGCTTGCGCCTTCACGGGGACCAATCCCGCGCTCGGACAGTTTTACATGGAGGAGCCTATCAGCCGTTCGGTCTACAACGCCCTGCAGATGAAGTTGACGCAGAACGTAGTGAACCCGACTCCAGGGCTGAAGGCGGCAAACTTCCAAGTCGCCTACTCGCTCTCGAAATTTGTAAATCCCGAGGCCTTCCAGGGTCCCCCGCCCCCGGGGAATCCGGCGGCTCAAAATGATCAGGATTTCGTCCTGACGGCTGCAGACAACAATCAGCCGTTGCGGTTCATGGGGCCGTCACTGCTTGATCGCACCCACCAGATCTCCTTCGGCGGAAGCTTCGATGTACCCCATGGCTTCCGTTTTGGGGTGATCTCGCACTTCTATAGTCCGCTGTCAAGCCCGGTGATAATCGGTCAAAATTTTACTCCGGGACAGATCTACCAGACCGACTTCACCGGAAGTGGGATTTTTAACCAACCCATGCCCGGCACCAGGAACGGCGCATTCATGCGCCAGTTTGGCGTGACCGGACTGAACAACGCAATCAACGGCTACAACGCGACCTACGGAAATGAGCCAACCCCGGCCGGCCAAAAGCTGGTCACCGCTGACTTATTTACCGTCGCGCAACTGCAACAGATCGGCGCCGTGGCTCCGATAGTGGCGCAGGCCCCACCAAACCAGTTGACTTATCCATGGACGAGAGCCCTGGATTTCAGGGCTAGCTGGGATTATCGGTTCGAAGAGCGGTTCACGATCGAACCGAGTATTGGCTTCTACAATGTGGCCAACTTCTCCAACTTTAACCAGCCTCCGGGCGTGATGACCGGCTGGCTTACCCAAGGTAGTGGTTCGATCAACAGCATTGCCGCCGGAAGCACGAGCGCTCAATCCTACCGTGTCGGGAATGGAACGGGAGTATTCGGTCTGGGTGCACCTCGAGTGCTGGAGTTTGGTTTGCATCTAAACTTCTAGAGCTTGCTGTATTCGCATTTCGGGCCACCCGTCAGGTGGCCCGTTTTGTTTGGGGCGGTGTTGAGCGTCCTGATTAGGCTTCTCGAACAAAACCCAAACTGGTTCGCTTTGTCCATCACAAGACTGCTGAATTGCCGATCAGGTACCTTTGATTGTCACTTCGCGGTAGAGATGTGTGCACTCCAACAAGCAACGATCATACCGTTCGACGTGGAACCCGCAACAGAGTGAGCAGAAGCTCACTGAATCCATTTCTGCTTCCTCTTCCGATACCCAAATGCATTCAATCCGGTAACGGAACAATATGCAAGGACACTGCGATGTCTATGACCCCCCGAATGTCTATAACTTTTTCCAATCAGTGAGCGCCATCAATTCGTCTAAGATTTCCTGCAGTCTCTGAAGCCGACGTTCATGATTTCCCGCTGAGCCCGGTATCTTTTTGCCGCCCCCGATGTACTGCCGATTAGCCTCACTGATTAGCGCTATTTCCTCTCGCAACTTTGCGATGCGGTCTTTGATCGGATTCTGCATGACAATAAGCTAGCAGGACGTGCAGTATTGGGGGTACCGACTTTCGTATAACGCTACGGAGAGTGGTTGGTATGATCTCACATGGATTTAAGGTACCAGCGAACGAATAAAGATGCACTGGAACGCTCATGACATTACTCTTTTGCCTCCTACTCGGCTGCCTCACCGGATTGCGTTCGCTGACCCCGCCCGCCGCAATCTGCTGGGCTTCGCATCTTGGCTGGTTGAATTTCGCGGGTACCAAGCTAGCCTTCATGGATCGTCCGGGGACACTCATTCTTTTCACGCTCTTAGCCGTCGCCGAACTGATCGCGGATAAGCTGCCGAAGACCCCGGCACGAACTGCGCCTCTGGGGCTGATTGCCCGCATTGTTCTTGGTTGTTTATGCGGTGTCGCACTTGCGACAAGCGCTGGTGGAAAGCTGCTCGTTCCTGCAATTGTCGGCGTCGTCGGTGCTCTCGCAGGAACGTTTGCGGGTTACAAAACCCGTCATGCTCTGGTACTGGGAGCGCACATCCCAGACTTCGCTGTGGCGATAGCGGAGGACGTTATTGCGGTTGCAGGGAGCCTGCTGATTGTTTCGCACCTGTAGAACGGTTGCCCTGCAACATCTATTTGCCACCTGCGGCTTTGACCATAGCCGCCTTTGAACCCTCAGCAAATCTCTTTTGAAGCAAGCGCGACAGCGGATACGCCAGTTTGGCGAGCATCTGTTGGGGACGAGAGAAAGCAAAGATGTCATACCATACGGCATCGTCTGCGCGGTTCCATTCAACGGTGAATCGCTCTTCTCCGCTCTCTGCATGGTCCGCCAAGGTGCCATAGGCGAAGCCGAATCGATTCACTGCCCCTTCTTCTACCACGACATATACGATGCGACAGGCATTCAGTGAATAGAACCCGAAGTGGTGTACGGAAACCGCAACGTTTGTTCCCACTTCTATCGGGGCATTCGGCCAGTGCAGCTTCACCCATGGCATGTTGAACATTTGCCACGAGCGAATCGCATGCACCGCCCGCCGCCACGTATCTTCGCCCCAACCAAGCTGAATGCGATTGTGGTCTAAGGTGTAGCCCCTTGGCATGGCGGTGGCCGACGCTCCGACCTCCGGGTACGAGAAGCGTGGGTCGCTCTGCTTCGAAATGAAGCGAAGAATCTCATCGTCCGAGGGTGCTGAGAGCCTGAACACGTAAGCCGTTTTCCCCTCAACTATTTCGTCGCAGACACACGTGCCAGATGAATAACCCAAGATAACTCGTAGCAAGCGAAAAAAACAGAAGGGTCAAGAGTGTGTGGCCGACAACAAATACCGTTCCCTTTGGCCAATCCTCGTGCGAAAAGTAAAACGCATCCACAAGAATCCGGGCAGTCCAGTAAATTCCGATGAAGCAGGTTAGCCCCAAGGCTGCACGGTCGCCCCGAAGCAGTTCCTTGTGCAGCGCTAACGTCAGTGTTCCAAAAGCAATGATCGTCAGTACCGTAAATCCGCTCTGCACCCACAGCAGTTTCCGATTGAAGGGCATCAACTGCAGCAAGTCTCGCTTCCACCCCAGTCGGTACGGCACTTGAAAGCTGGCGAACAGGATCACAAAATGCGCAGCCCCCACTAGCCACAGGTCAATGTCAAAGAACCGCTGTACGATTGATTCGGTCATAGCGCGTGAATTGCCCGCATGAACGGAAGTATGACACGCATGACAAACAATGGGTGAAAGAGCCAAAAGACAGGTGCGGCAAGGAATACCATCATGAAACACCAGCCGCGCACTCCGCGTCCCAGACCAAGCCGCTTCCCAAACCGCGAGTGCTCGATAGTCATCCCCGTACCTTGAAGCACGAAGTAGATCGTGGGGAGACCATAACCTCCGTGTGCGGGTAGTGAGATCACCAAATCGTGGAGCAGCCCAGAAGCCACGAATACCAGGAAGCCCGCAGCGCCTGCACCTATAGTTCGATGTAATGGACGGAAGATCAACTCATGAGAAAGCTGGCGGAAGCCAAGATTCCATCGCCTGCCCCAAAACTCGGTAAGCGATGTGGAACGGAGAGGCGCAGACATGATCGGCTTTGCATTGATGCCGAAGCTTTCCCACAGCAGGCTAATGATTTGGAAAGTGCCGAAGTGCAGCAGCAGGATTAGACCAAGCATTCCCACCCATCCGCGCAGAAGGGGTTCTCCCGCGGGAACGGACCGTGCCACTCCCCAGAGCAGAAGCACCCCAAATGTTGTTTCGCCGATCGCCCACAGCCATTTTGCGGGCGCTGGCGACGGAACACGCTGAGTCGCATCCAAGAAAGCTTCTGCGTCCATTCCCGGCCAAGCCAGAAGATAGCCCGCTGAGCGCCACGCCGAGTGACCGACTTGTATTCGCGCTCTCCACCAAGTCAGCCACTTCAGGCTGATGAAGATCGCGAACGACAGAATCCACATGAATACCCAGGCTGGTAGGAGGTTGCAACAAGCGACAGCGGTGAGAGGTAACACCAAGGTCGGAAGCCAGCCGATCCACGAGGAATTCTGTCGAACTTCAGGCGCGGTCTCTTTCGTTTCGCTGGCTGGTAAGGATGTCACTCTCCTCCTGATATTCGCACTTCGTAGACGGTTGGAAGCTGGTCGCCATCCGTCCGAACAAAGCTGCGAACCAATTCAGTGCGGGAAAAGTGGCCAAGGCTGAGGAGCCGGATGCATTCGTCAGTGGCGCAACTTTCCCACGAAGTGCGGCTTCCCCATGGGAAACAGCTTGCCTCGATAACACGCACCGGAAGCTGCTCTTGAAAACCAGCTTCAATCTGCGCTCGCAGCCACCGCATGTAATCCAACTTCTGCGCTATAGCAACTTTCGGGTCTTCACGGATCACCACGCCCGGACAATCTGGGATGTCACTCCGCAATGTATGAATATGCCCATGTCCTTCGACCAGAATCTCAACATCGAGTTCCATCAGACGTTCAAGACTTAGGAGCCACTTCCGGCTGTCCACATCTGGATTGGGTGTTGCGAAGTAGCTGCCCATGAAAGCGTCTCCCGCCAATAGTACTTTTTCCTTAGGATCGTAGAGAACAATATGGTCGTCGCAATGGCCGGGTGCCGCAATCACCTGCAAGCATCCGGATTCGGTTTCTATAGTCTCGGCCAACAGATGATACGGTTGCTTCAAGTTTGGAGGCTGCCCGATTATCGTAGCGCGTACCCACGGAAGCTTCTTGAAAGGTGTCAGGAACCGGGCAGTCATCTCCGAAACGTAGACGGGTGCACCGGTAACTTCAGACAGCCAATTCAGATTGCCGACGTGCTCTTCGTGGGCGTGGGTTGCGATGACCTTTGTGATCTTTGGTTTGACCTGCTGAAGGTGACGGGCAAGCGACCGTCGCATCTTCGGCGAGCCTGGATCGATTGCAACTCCATCGTAGAGAATTGTCGTGAACAGTTCGCCGAACAACAGCGGGACGCTGTTGGGCAATACTCCGTTCAGAAAAAGAACATTCAATTTGCCGTTCAGTAAATCGAGGCGCTTGTGGTAAGTTCGGGCGAAGATGCTCATTCGTTGAACCGCAGCCTTGATGCCGGACCACAGGACCAGCGGCAACCGAATGAAAAAACCAAGCGTGTAGCATGACCAAAACGCTCCCAGCTTAGCCTTCCGTCGCACCGCTTCTGGTTTTGCAACTCGGCACGCTCCACCCCGACACTTGCTGAGAGAATATCTATTTTTGGCGATGAAGCCGTAGAGCAGCCGTCCTGCACTGCGGAATGGGAATCGCTGCCCCAGAACACCGATCAGCCAAGTAGACGGGAACAAACGCGCCAGCCGAGCGACGGCATCCCAGCCGACAAGGATTTCACCTTCGGGAGTGACCACGTGCAACTGGCGCAGGCATTCATCGATCTGGAGTCGAGAATCCACTTTCGACAGGGCTTCCGGGCTGATTGCCAGCGCGAGGGTTTTGTTCTCATGGTCAAGAGTCTTCAGCCACGCCACGCAAGCCTGACAAATCTCACACTGACCGTCGTAAAGAACCTTGTAAGCGGCAACCGTTGAATGCTCTGTATCAGGTCTTGCAACGATCTCCGCAAGGAATTGGTCGGGCATGGCAGTTGCAGAGATTATGCACTGGTAATCGCAGGCTTCCAAGCTGGTGAAAGAGGAACCTCAACCTTTAGCGGCCGTCGTCCTTCAGTCAGGAAGATTTGTGAGCGTAGGAGTGCCTCTTCTCCTTACCCAAGCCTAGCGCCCTTCTCGTACCAACCTTAAGCAGTGTAATCTGGCCATCTCTGGAGTTCGCACGATGAGTATCGACCTTCGCGGAATGACGCCTCTGATCCAAGTCTTCGACATGGCTACATCGCTCAAGTTCTACTGCGATGTCCTCGGTTTCGACATTGTACAAACCGACTCGAACACCGTTGCTCCGAACCATAACTGGGTCTGGTTACGGCGGGGCAACATCGACCTGATGTTGAATACGGCTTACGAATATGGCAAGAGACCGCCAGTGCCCGACTCACGCCGAATCGCCACTCACGGCGACACAGGGCTGTTCTTTGGAGCACCTGACGTGGATGCCATCTACGCTCACCTTCGTGCTAAGGGAATTGACGCAAGGGAGCCACACGTTGCGCCCTATGGAATGAAGCAACTCTACGTCCGCGACCCCGACGGGTTCGGCATCTGCTTTCAATGGAAGGCAAACGGGTAATGTCGGTTAGCCAGTTCTGGCTTCGTAGAATTCATCTTTAGCATCAACTTACCGAAAGCCGAGTGAGGCTCTACGCCGCAGCAGAGGCTCGCTCCACCGACTTCTTTGCCGGAGTCAGCGCGACCAGCGCTGCGCCGATGATTGCGAACATAACCACTCCGGCGAGTTCCCGGCGCTCGATTATATTCAGGTATTCCTGCACAGCCATTACTCCAGCATGCGCAAGATTTGCCCACCCGCCGAAGGCGATCAGGCTGCGGTTCGCCCCCGGATCACGCACCGCCAGCAGCAAGAAAATTCCGAGTGTGACATAGAGGCTCATTAACATTGGCACCGAAGGCTGTCGCGAGAAAAACATTGTCAGAGGTACAACTCCCGCCGTAAACAACAATCCCGCCACAACCAGTACACTCTTCAACGCCCGTTCTCGAACCATGCTGACCTCCCTATCGTTGTCGCAATCAGCACATCATAGCGCGAGCGGGTTCCAACTGCTGCATAGCGACTTAATATCGCTTCTCGTGTCCTCGCATTCTGGCCGGGACCACGGATTTCCTTCAGAAAGGAGTGAACAAAGAGCAGGCTTTTCATTGGCCCAACATCGTTTACCAGGAATACGATTGGCCGCTGATTGGTTTCAAAGCTTACTTCCAACTCGACCCTCTGCGTTCTGACTCGCGGTTTGCCGAGCTTGTACGCAGAGTCGGTCTGAGCTTCATTCGGAAAATTTGAGGTTGTGCCAGAGATCGCAAGTTTTACCCCCGTCAGCGGTCCAGTAGGGACATCGGTCGCGATCACCGGAAACAGCTTTACCGGCGCGACCAAAGTGACGTTTGGTGGCATCTCCTCAACTAGTCTCGAGGTGATAAGCGATACCCAGTTGATGCGATTGTGCCCAGCGGCGCAGCCACAGGGCCGATTGCGGTCACAACCCCGGGGGGCGTGGGAACCAGCAAAACAAACTTCACTGTCACGAAGTAATTCTCGAAGCTTGTTGGCCGGAGTGATTGAATGCCTCAGGCGGTCCTGCGGCGTCAATCGCTCCGGTCCATTTGCGTCCGGTTCTGCCCCGGTAAATACAACAAACCCATGCCCACTCTTCGATATCGCGCGCTTTAGGGATTCACGCGCGAATATTCCCCGCGGAATACCACATTCCAAGTGACGCCGTTGTCATTGGATTTTTCCCATGTCTGCTCGACCTTGTTTGGATTCAGCCGTATTACTTTCACTCGGTTCAATATGCTTTCCCCACTGGGTCCGCGACTTGTGCCTTCAAATTCCGCCGAGCCGGACGCGACCTTGCCCGAACTGAATATATGAACCCGTCCCTCGTTGTCAGCGAACATTCCATACCAGCTCTTATCGTCCGCGCTGTATCCGAAGACATTCTGACCGTAGTGGCCCCTTCCTCCGTCCCAGTTCTCGACGACGATGCACTTGTCGAGCGATAAACTGACCGTGCTGTGAGCATTCCCCGATGAACCCTCGGCCCCGATCTTCCAGTTTCCGAGCCAGTAGTCAAGTTGCCGATTTGCCGAATTCGCGGCGCACGAATCGGCTTCAGAGGCGCCAAAGCCGTTGGTTGCGAGTGCCAAGCCGAACAGAACGCCAAGAAAAATGGATTTCGAAATGCCACTCTTGAGAATCATGATTAGTTTGCGCATGTGATTCCTCCACAGATCGAATCCTCACAGCTGGTTGGTTTCATTCCCCATTTCGTGTTCTGATCGGCGAACCGTTGGTCGTCGAGCACGGAATCGGAAAGCTTGTGAGTTCCTTTGCACCTCCAGCAGTTCAAAACCCGCACTCTCCAATCGTGCGCCGAACGTATCGGGATTTACGGGAACAAGCGTGTCGCCGATATGAATGATCCTCATAAACCAGTTCTGAAGACTGTCGCTGCCCACGAAAAAACCGCCGGGTTTCAAAACTCGAAGCACTTCGCCCAGCAGCTTATCTTGCAGTTCTTGAGAAGGAACATGATGCAACATGGTGAACGCAACTGCGCCCGAGAACTCCGAGCCTCCAAATGGCATCTCCGTCGCATCACCTTCGATGATCTGAACGTTGCTCCCTCTTAAGCGCGAGCTCAGCGAACCGGCCAACATCGGATCAATCTCCAATGCTGTGAGTCGAGGCACCGAGGTTCGCAAGAGGTCCGTGGTTAAACCGGGGCCAGGACCAATCTCCAAAACGTTTGATCCCAGGTCGGTAGAGCCGATCGTCCACGGAAGTCTCTGTGCGATGGTGCCGCGCCAGCGATCAGAACGGCAGAGCCATTGATGTAAGCGGTTCATGTTCTCCACAAACAGTAAAAACTTGATCTCAACTTACCGATTTGCGAGTTGTGCGCGCTTTCGATAAGGTGACAATGGATGTCGCAAAAGCGCCAAAATGGAATTTTCGATCGGTCGGGCGATTTTAAGTCAGCAATCACAACCCTCACTCACGACTATTCGGCGGGCCACGTCGTACCTTTACACTTCCATGATCGAGATCAACTTGTTTATGCCTCGCGCGGGGTCATGACGGTTCGTACTCAAAACGGAACGTGGGTGGTTCCTCCGCATCGCGCCGTCTGGATTCCGGCCGAGATTCCGCACACGATCACGATGTCAGGTTTGGTGGCGATGCGAACCCTGTATCTGAAGCCACGCCTGTCAGAAGGGCTGCCGCGAGATTGTTGCGTGATCAATGTCTCAACTTTGCTCAAGGAACTGATTCTTCACGCTTGTACCGTGCGCACTTTGAAGAAATCGGTGAAATGGCAGATGCACCTGGTCGCGGTCATCCTTCATCAACTGGAAGCGGTGCAGATGATCCCGTTGCAACTTCCGCATTTGTCCGATCCAAGGCTGGTTCGAATCGCGGAAATACTGACGGTCGATCCTCGTGATTCTCGCACTCTCGCTCAGCTGTGCAAGGGGACTGGGGCAGGAAAGCGGTCAGTCGAAAGACTGTTCCAACAAGAAATCGGAATGACGTTTGGGAAATGGCGCCAGCAACTTCGTCTCATGCAGGGGATGCGGCTTTTGGCCGAGGGCGCAAAAGTGACGCATGCGGCCCTGGAGTCCGGTTATAGTACGCCGAGCGCTTTCACTTCCATGTTCAGGAAAGCCTTAGGCACGACGCCAAGTTCATATTTTTAGGTAGCCGGGCCACAAAGGAGCTGGGCGCGTCACCTTTGGCGGGGCGCCGATACGCAGCCGGTACTGCATCCGATTGCCAAGGCAGTAAGCATTACGGTGCTGATCAACTTCCAGATTTTACGCCGGACATTTGCCACGAACGCGCAAGCGGGCAACCCGGAAGACGTACAGGCACACCTGCGCCATGCAGCCATCGGAACCACGATGAACATCTACACACAAGCGATTCCCGACAGTGTGCGACGGTTGGTCAACGCTGTGGCGGATGACGTGATGACGAGCAAGAAACCCGTCACCGAGCGGATCCAGTGACTTCTAGGGGTTTTGAACACAAACGCACACAGCAATAAATTGCATTGATCCGAAGTGACTGAAAAGTTGGTGGGCAGTGCAGGACTCGAACCTGCGACCTCCTGCTTGTAAGGCAGGCGCTCTAACCAGCTGAGCTAACCGCCCGCTGCCACATTCGATGAGATCAAATTTCTCCGTCGCGGATTCTGTTCCGCGCCGTTCGGTGGGCGACTTCCACGCTATCTGGGACTCAGCGAGTATATGCGAGCCGGGAAAACGCGGTCAAATGGTGAGTACCGGCTCTCCACCGGCTGTACACGCCGGGTCCGGTCTCGTGCCTCTGACCTGGAAATTCTCCCTCGTCGGCGCCGGATAGCGCCTGACAGACCTAGCACTCCAGCCGTGAGGAACGTGCCCCCGCTCGCATGGGAGCACCGGCAGGTTCTATGGATGCAACGTCTACTTCAACCGCCACACTTCGGCCGATCATTTCCAGACTGAGAACAACGCGGAAGCCATTTTTTTGGCGATCCAGAATGCCTACCATATCGGCCATCGGACCAGTTGTGATGCGTACCCTGTCGCCCACCCCTAAACCAGGGTGGGGCTCGATCCCGTGGGTGAGAAGTCCATCTCGCAGTCCAGTGATGTAGTGATCCTCTACCGGCAGCGGTTCACGTCCAACAGACACTATGGATACCACGCTGGGAATGTCCAATACTCGAAGGCGTTCGCGGGGATCAATCCGCACAAAAACATAATTGGGAAATAGCGGGAGCTCCAGCGCTACGGTGCAGCGGTTTTTCCATCGGCGCTTTGTCTTATACAACGGAAGAAACGATTCGATCTCACGCTGATCGAGATGCCAGGCAATTTTCTTTTCATGGCGCGACATGGTGAAAGCCGCATACCACCTTGGGACCGTAGCCGCAACCAATTGCAACTCCTTGTCCCTTTCCATGCCCTGGAATTGCGGCGGTATCGGACAACTTAGCAAACCTGCCATGCTCGGCCCCCGATTTTCTATGTCACAAAATGTAGTAGTTCGAATCCACCTTCTCTGAGCGTGAAAGGCTTTATAGCCTACGATCTTTGAACTGCGGCGACAGGGACATGAATGTTGTGTGAATCGAGACACCGAAACCCGAGAGCGCGCACGGGCCTCCCCATGCTTCGAAACGGGGGATGCGAGCCCCTGCTCCTCCGGCCCAGAACCCTAGCCAGTCTTGGGGCCGGCTCCAGCATTCACATGAAATTAACCAGGCGGTCGCTGCAGTTTCACGAAAGACTGCTAACTTTGCTGTCCACCGAATAGTCGCCACGTTGCCCATATTCGGCGCTGCCCTCGTGGACAATCGCTTGATTTCGTCTCATAGAATCTTTATTTCGTCTCATCGAATCTGTGGAAAACGGTGACTGCTAATTCACCATAGCGAAGCTTTGCCTTAAGTGCCCTTGCCCGAGGGGGCATAGGGGTTTATGAACGCTGGATGAGCGCTAGCAACCAAGCATGGAAGAGAGTCGCATTTGCGAGGCGCTGGTTGTGGCGCTTGCTCGTGCCGGTTCCCCGCGGAGTCAGCCAGACAATTTAAGGAATAACGAAGATGCCCAAGCTACGATTCCATGCTAGTGCGCTGGCTCTGATTCTTATATCGGGTTGCGCGCCAAGCTTTGCTCAGACGGTTCAGTCGAATTTGAGCAATACCAAAACTGACCAAATACCTGAAGTCCAAAGATCAAATAGGACAGATATACCGACGTTGCAAGAACGCTACCCTCGTTATCACGTGATGCCCAGCGACATACTGGCGATTTCTTTCCCGCTTATTCCCGAGCTTCTTACTGTAAACGTGACGGTTCAGCCCGACGGCTTTATCACTCTTCCGAATGGTGTGGGGACGATATACGTTGAGGGCGAGACGATTCCCCAAATTGTCGACCTTCTGACAAAGGCGTATTCGAAGACGATGCATAACCCAATCGTTTCTGTAGACGTTACAAACTTCCAACCCCCGCAATTCACGGTGAATGGACAGGTTGGGAAGCCAGGCCAATATCCACTGCGCGTTGACACGACGGTATCGGAGGGAGTTGCCGTCGCCGGTGGGTTTTTGCCCTCGGCCAAGACGCAAGTATTCGTTTTCCATCGCGTATCCACTGATTGGGTGGAGGTCAAAAGTGTAAACCTGAGGCAGCTATTGAACGGTCACAACATTCACGAGGACATCCATCTTCAGGCTGGCGACATGGTTTTTGTTCCTGATTCGTTCATTGCGAAGTTCAGAAAATATGTTCCCTATAGTCTTGGTTTCGGTACCGGGCTGAGTTTCAATGGGACGACTCTCTTAGCGCCGTGACGTGTTTTGGGAGATCCAAAGAAATGACTGAGGCAAATCCTGAAATTGAGTTGGGGAAGAAGTCAGACCCCACCATGCGAGACATTCTGGCGCCGCTGTTCCGACGGAAGCGAGCTTTTTACTATACTTGCGCCGGGGTTCTGCTTGGCACAGTGGTGGCCGCTGTGATTTTGAACTCCACGCATAAAGTAGAAATGGAAATACTTGTGAACGAGCAGCGTCTGGATCCGACGGTTACGTCGGAATCAACGCAAGCTCAAACGTCGCCCCCTCCAGTGACTGACTATGACATTGGTTCCGAGGTCGAGATATTGAACAGTCCGGATCTCCTCGAGGGCGTCGTGCTTGCCAATAACTTGCAGGAGAAGGAGCGAAAGTCGTTTACACACTATTTTCACCCCGGAGCCGATCAGGCCTGGTATATCGCCCGGGCCACCCAGCATTTGAAATCGAAATTGAATATCGAGGCGGTGTCGAAGACCAATCTGATAAACGTCTCGTACAAAGCGTCCGACCCGCAACTTGCCTACAATGTCATGCAGACGCTGGCCAAGCTGTACCTCGCCAAACATAATGCGGTGCACCGGCCACCGGGGTCGTACACGTTTTTTGCTACGGAGACCGACAAGTACCGGAAAGCTCTTGCAGACTCAGAGGCGAGCCTGGCCGAGTTTACAAAGACAACAGGCATCACGGCGCCAGATGTGCAACGGACCGAAACGGCGCAGCAGGTAGTCAATTTCGTCTCTGCTCTTCAGTCAACCCGTCAAACCATTGCAGCAGACGAGAAGCGAATCGAAGACGAGAAGTCCCGCATGAAGGCGACCCCTGAGCGATCTCTCGCTCAGGAGACAACCGACTCTGCCCAAACACTAATGCAGCAACTTGAGGCTAACCTCTTGGCTGCGCAGGTTAAGAAAACCCAGCTCCTGATGAAATATGAACCAACCTATCCGATGGTAGCGGAAGCCGAACAGGAGATCGAGGAGACGCAGGCTGCCATTGTTAGCGCGAAGAAACAACAATACGTCAATCAGACCACGGATCGAGACGCTACTTATGAATTAATGAGGGAAGACGTTGCAAAAACGCAGGCCGATCTGGCTTTTCACCAGGCAACCGCCAGAGCTCTTGAAACCAGCATTCGCGACTTGCGGATTCAAATGCTCGACTTGGATCAGAAGACGATGAAGCAGGCGGATTTGACCCGTGAGGTCAATGCCAATCAGGCGAACTACTTGCTTTATCTTTCGAAGAGAGAGCAAGAGCGTACTTCCGACGCTTTGGACGAGAAACGGATCTCGAATGTCGCAATTGCAGTTCCGCCAGTGCTGCCGATTCTTCCGTGGGTTGGTCCAATTTTGGTACTGTGCTGCGGCGCAGTTCTGGCACTTTTCATAGGTGCGGGGGCAGCTTTCCTTGCCGAGTACCTGAATCCATCGCTGCGCACCCCGGCGGAAGTACTCGAGGTTCTCAGAATTCCGGTACTAGCCAGTGTTCCGAAGCAAACTGCTTAGGCGATCACGAATGGTGCTAGATTATTACAATTTGAAGGAACAGCCTTTCGGGGTAACGCCCGATCCGCGCTACCTGTATCCGAGCCCGACGCACCGTGAGGCTTTGGCCTCACTGTCCTATGCGATTCAAACCGGGCGCGGCTTCATGTCCATCATCGCTAAGCCCGGAATGGGTAAAACCACGATCCTGTTTCAGCTTCTAAAAGAGCTGAAAGGTGCGGCTCGGACAGTATTTTTGTTTCAAACGTTGTGCAGTCCAAACGAGCTGCTGCGAGCTCTGCTGCGTGATCTCGGCGTCGTGGATGAGACGCGAGATGTCGTCCACATGCAGGAACAGCTGAATAATTTGCTACTGGCCGAGGCCCGTCAGGGACGAAAAGTAGTGGTAGTCATCGATGAAGCCCAAAATCTTCAGGACTCCGCGCTCGAACTGGTGCGAATGTTGTCAAATTTCGAGACCACCAGTGACAAGCTCATGCAGATTGTTCTATCCGGACAACCTCAGCTTCGGGAGAAATTAGCTTCCCCCCACCTAATTCAGCTCCGGCAACGCATCTCGATCTTCGCTCGACTTCACCCGTTCAGTAACGAAGAAACTAGCGTCTATATCCACCATCGTCTTCAGGTAGCAGGCTACGACTTCAAGGTTCCACTTTTCACGCCACGGGCTGAGGCGCTGATCGCAAAATACAGCGAAGGAATTCCTCGAAATATCAACAACATTTGCTTCAACGCCATTTCCCTGGGTTACGTATTGAAACAAAAAAGTATCCGGGAAGAGGTAATCCGCGAGAGCGTGGAGGACTTGGGTTTCGAGACAGAAAAGACCGTCGACGGCAATGCGGAAGCTGCAGAACATCAGGTGCGTCGCCTTCGCCGTCCCGAAGAGTGATCCCGCATTCCAGCAGCCTTTCGCGTGGAGAAGACAGTTTGTGTTTTGCGCTATGTTGCTTCTGTTACTCTTATTTTGCACTGGTGGCCAGCAACGCCCGGAGTCACTCAGGACTCACTCTCCATTAATCACCAGCGCGACTTCACAGATAGGCATGCCAGCGCCAACGGATCAAGCTAGTTCTAAAAGCCCGGCGCGCAACGGCGAACTCGGCGCAAGATTTGTGCCCGTCTCCTCAACGGGTGAAACTTCCGTAAGCCCTGAGTCCGTCGCTTCCACATCGACCCAGAAATCGGATCCCTCACGACCGGCTCTGAAGTACATACCGGACCCCGAGAAACTTTGGGAACAGGTGAAGGACGCAGATAGCGATGCTGAAATCGAGCTCGCACGTTTGTACATCGAGGGGACGGCAGTGCCTCAGAACTGCACGCAGGCCCAGATACTTTTGCTGGCCGCCTCTCGAAAGGGTAATGTGCGTGCGGCTGACGTGTTGAACAACTACAGTGGCCAATGCCGCTGATGCAAATGAACAGACAATCACCGGCGCAACGCAGCGCTGGCCCAGGTAAAAAAAAGGCATGAGCAAAAATTTTGAGCTGATGCAAGAAGCACTCGTGCAGCCAGGGACTTCTGCTCGAGAGTCCGCCAAAGTTCTCTTTTTGGAATCCGAGGCTAATCGCAAGCCTGCTAGCGAAATATCGGATTTCGACGCCGTTGCACAACAAGAGTGCTTCAAACTGGTTCAACGTATTTTCTTGGGACAGCCGGATCTTTTTCACACGGTTGCCTTCGCGGGAATCGACCGTGGAAATGGTTGTAGCCGAATCTGCGTGGAAACGGCCCGTATCTTATCCGCAAATACCTCCGGTTCGGTCTGCCTGGTAGATGCGAATTTTCGCACTCCTTCTCTCCCCGGATTTTTGGGGGTTTCCAACCACAGAGGCTTGGTTACCTCCCTGGCCGAAGATGGTGATATGCGCAGTTTTGCCAGGCAACTTGTACCATCCAATTTGTGGTTGATGTCAGCAGGAACCGTGGACTCTATGTCGCCCAGCCTGCTGAGTTCGGACCGTCTTAAGGTACGTTTGCAGGAGTTACGAAAAGAGTTCGACTACGTTCTCATTGACTCACCGGCGCTGAATCTTTATGCGGACGCGGTTGCTCTGGGGGGAATTGCAGAAGGGTTGGTGATAGTCCTCCAGGCAGAGTCCACGCGCCGAGAATCGGCACTTAAGGGTTTGCAGACGTTGCGTCAAGCTCACATCAAGGTCCTGGGAGCAGTCCTCAATCGAAGGACATTTCCGATTCCAAATTTTGTCTATCGCAGATTGTAATAGCGATTGAGCTTTCCGCCCGGCGGAATTCCTACCTTCTCGTTCATATCCCCCGAACCGTGAACACAGCGAAGCGTAGCCTCTATCTCGGCATGCTCAAGGTGTTTAACCTCGGGCTTATGATTGCCGCGTTCGGAATCGTAACCGTGTTGCTGGTTCCGAAGGAAGATGGCGGCGTGCCCCTCACTGATTTCCTTTCAGTGCGGGTGAAGCTGATTAACTTTTTGACCTTTTGTCTGGTTCTGCTGGCATGGCACGGCATCTTCTCTTTCTGCGGGCAGTATCGATCGCAGCGTCTGGCGCGCTTATCCTTGGTTATTGCAAACGCTGCCTGTGCCACCACGATCGCGTCGCTTTTTCTTGGGGTAGTGGTAATAGTATTTCGGATCAGCATGGTTACACCCGGGTTTCTCCTGCTATTTTGGATTCTTGCTTCGGTGTTAGTGGCAGGATCGAGAGTGCTTATTCGAGTCTGTCTTGGCAGCGTGCGGGCGCGCGGCCGTAACCTCCGGTACATCCTGATTTTGGGGACCAACCGACGCGCCGTTGAATTTGCTCGCCGGTTGGATGCGAGACCCGAATGGGGCTATCGAGTGCTCGGATTCGTGGACCGGGAATGGCATGAAGGTGAGGACCTGGCGAAACCATATCCCTTGTGTTGTAGTTTCGATAGCCTCGCAGAATATCTGCGTCGCAATGTGGTGGATGAAGTCGCGAACTATCTGCCTTTGCGGTCTTTCTACGAACACGCTTCTGGCATCGCAGCGCTATGTGAACAGCACGGCATCTTCATGCGCTTCGATCCTGAGATTTTCGATCTGAAGATTGCCCGCGCTCGCGCCGAGGAACTTGATGGCACGGCTCATATCACAGCATATTCTTCTCCGCTCGATGGATGGCCGGTTTTGGCCAAGCGCATTCTGGACGTCACCCTCTCCCTCGCATTGCTGGTGACTATTGCACCTGCTCTGGTCATGATTGGATTGATGGTTAAGCTGACCTCAAGAGGCCCAATTTTCTTCCGGCAAGAGCGTATAGGGCGGAATAAAAGACGATTTTTCATCTACAAGTTTCGCACCATGGTGCCAAATGCGGAGAAAATGCTGCCCGCACTTGAGGTTTTAAATGAGGCGCAAGGACCCGTATTCAAGATCCGCAACGATCCGCGCATGACCCCGATTGGCCGGCTGCTCAGACGCACCAGCATCGACGAATTGCCGCAGCTATTCAACGTGCTACGGGGAGATATGAGCTTGGTCGGTCCCCGGCCCTTGCCCGTGCGGGATTATGAAGGCTTTGACCAGGACTGGCAAAGGCGAAGATTCAGCGTGCGTCCGGGTATTACTTGTCTCTGGCAAGTTAAAGGAAGAAGCAATATCGGTTTTGATCACTGGATGAAGCTGGATCTTCAGTACCTGGATGAATGGTCAATGTGGCTCGACGTGAAGATCCTCGCGCAGACTATCCCAGCCGTGCTGCGGGGTTCCGGTGCGGCGTAACTCGCCGCAAGCCAGTCTGTAACTAAGTCCTGCGATCCAACCCTACCGTGAATATTCTCATTATCCATAACAGTTATCAACAGGCGGGGGGAGAGGATGTTGTGGTCGCTCAAGAAACCGGATTACTAGAGCGAAACGGACATAGAGTCAGCATCTATAAGCGCAGTAATGATGAGATTGACGATCTTACTTTTGGACAACGGCTCGGTCTAATCAGCCGGATCGTTTCCGCCAGCGACAGCAAAATGGCTGTACGCCGCATCCTCCGGGAACTCAGACCAGAAGTTGTTCATGTTCATAACACCTTTGCGATGGTATCTCCTTCCGTCTACAAAGTATGTCAGGAAGAAGGGGTACCTGTTGTCCAGACGCTCCACAATTACAGGCTATTGTGCCCCGCGGCGACTTTCTATCGAACCGGCGGCCCTTGTGAGGAATGCGTGACTCACAGCCTTCTGCGTAGCGTGCGATACGGATGCTATCGCGAGTCGCGTGTGATGTCCGGTGCGATTGCCCTCATGCTGAAAACGCACCGCTCACGGCAAACATGGAGCGGACAGATTGACGCCTACATTGCGATCAGCAGTTTCGTAAAAGAAAGATTCGTACAGGCTGGATTTCCGGCGAGCAAGATATTCGTGAAACCCAATTTTGTCGACCCTGATCCGGGCGAGGGATCTAATTCCGGAGACTACGCTCTTTTTCTCGGACGGCTTTCACCCGAAAAAGGCCTGTTAACGCTTCTGCAAGCTTGGGAGCGCCTGCCGTCCGCGGTTCCGCTTGTGATTGCTGGCGACGGACCCATGCGTCACAGCCTGGAAGCCGAGGTTGCCAGAAAACGCACTTCGATCCGTTCATTTTGTCGGGCAGTTGAAACGCAGTGAAGGCTACGAAGCGATGAAAAAAGCCGCATTTCTGGTTGTACCAAGTGTTTGGAACGAACCATTTGGCGTAGTTGTCGCAGAAGCTTTTGCGTGCGGAACCCCGGTGCTCGGTGCATTCACCGGTGCCATCCAAGAGATGCTAGATGACCACGTAAGTGGCGTGCATTTCGTAGCGGGCGACCCCGATGCACTGGCGAAAAGCGTTACGTGGGCCTGGCGACACTCGCCTGAATTAATTGCGATGGGCAAAGCGGGGCGGCGAGTTTACGAGCAGCGATATACCGCTCAGGCGAACTACGATCTTTTGATGAACATCTATGCAACTGCAATCGACACTCACCACAGGTCCAAGCGAGAGCGTTCACTTCGAGCCGCCGCCTAGTTTTCGCGTTCTCGGCGTACCGGTGCACGCTGTGCAGATCCCGGCCGTGGTTTCGCAGATCCAATCCTGGATTCGAAGCGAGGTCAAGGGTCGGTACATTGCAGTCACAGGTATGCATGGCATCGCCGAATCACGGGCGGACGGCGATTTTCGACGCGCACTCGCATCGGCGGATCTGGTTGTTCCCGACGGAATGCCCCTCGTCTGGTTGGCGCGGTGGCATCGGCATCCGCTCAAACGCAGAGTCTATGGACCAGAGTTAATGGAAACATTTTGCCGCGAAACCGGAGCGACCTACCGCCATTTTTTCTACGGAGGTGGACCAGGAATCGCACAGCGGCTCGCGGATTCGCTGCACCAACGTTTTGGCATTGTTGTGGCGGGAACTTATAGTCCTCCCTTTCGCCCACTTACTAATTACGAACAACTAGAGGTTGCTTCATACGTAAAAGAAGTATCGCCGAACTTATTATGGGTGGGCCTTAGTACCCCGAAGCAGGAAAAATGGATGCTCGACAACCGCAATCGGCTTTCGGTTCCAGTCATGCTGGGGGTGGGGGCAGCGTTCGATTTCCATTCGGGTAGAACTCGTCAAGCGCCTGCCTGGATGCGAGAAAACGGACTGGAGTGGCTTTTTCGGTTGTGCACCGATCCACAAAGACTTTGGCAACGCTACCTCATTACTATTCCAAGAGCCGCATGTCTGGTTTTCCTGGAGCTCATGGGACTCTTGCCCTGAAACTACTCGCTTCTATCTGATTTATTTCGTACATACGACAAGGAAGATATCATCCATGGCAAAGCAGAACAGGATTCTGGTAACAGGTGCCGGCGGGTTCATCGGTCACCATCTTGTAAGCCGGCTCAAAGATGAAGGGCATTGGGTACGCGGGGTTGACCTCAAGGCTCCGATTTATGAGTCAAGCCGGGCGGATGAGTTAGAGATCCTTGACCTGCGAAAGTACGATAGCTGTCTGCAGGCGATGCGGGGTCAAATTGATCATGTTTACAATCTTGCCGCAGACATGGGAGGAATCGGGTACATCAGCGTGTCCCATGCGGAAATCGCCAAGAACAACATCCTTATTAATACGCACATGCTCGAAGCGGCGCGGCTGAATCGTGCAAGTCGATTCCTCTTCTCTTCGTCGGCTTGTGTTTACGCCGGCTATAAGCAACAGATCACGGATCTAACTCCCCTTCGCGAAGAGGATGCGTACCCGGCCGATCCCGAGCCCGGATATGGATGGGAAAAGCTTTTCACGGAGGAACTCTGTCGCTACTATCAGCGCGATCATCACTTCGATACTCGAATTGTGCGTTTCCACAATGTATATGGACCCCTGGGTACTTACGACGGAGGTAAAGAGAAAGCTCCGGCAGCGATCTCCCGAAAGGTAGCTCTGGCTCGGGATGGGGATGAGATTGAAATCTGGGGCGACGGCAAACAGACCCGATCCTTCATGTACGTGGATGATTGCGTTGAAGGGCTGGTGCGACTGATGGCCTCGGAGTATCGCGAGCCCCTGAATCTTGGCTTATCAACGATGATCACGGTTGATGGGCTCGTGGATTTGGTAATGGCGATCGCCGGCAAGAGTCTGGTCAAGCGCTACGATCCTACAAAACCGCAGGGAGTTCGCGGACGCAACAGCGACAACTCGCGTTTAATCACAGTCCTAGGATGGGAGCCATCGATTTCGCTTGAGGTGGGGCTTGAAGTCACCTATCGCTGGATTGAGAACGAACTCAAGCACGACATTGGCCTTTCACTAGAGGCTTCAAGTAAGGCCGCCGCCTGAGGAAATAGTGCGACCCGCATGAGGGTGAAATAGAGTCAGGTACCGCTGGTGAAACTAAAGAAAGGCGCGATTCGTATAATGGGCCGCGATTCACTTCTAAGACGAACGAAGGAATCGCTCCATCGTTCGGGGCTCCGCAGCACTATTAGGCTTGCGAATCGGAGCTTGAAGCGTCGAGTTCGACGTGTTGCCTTATTTTTCTGGTATCAGGGCTTCGGCAGACAATGCCCATTCTGTGGTCTCAGATTTCGTCGTTTCATCGCGCACCCCGGAGAGCCCTCACCGCTGTTCACGAATGAGGTTGTCGTGGGTGGGGGTCCGATGGAGGAATCAATCTGCCCGCTTTGCAGCTCCTACGGACGAGAGCGCCACATCCTTCTATTTCTGAAGAGTTGCACCTCGGTTTTTGCCTATCCGATTCGCATGCTGCATCTGGCGCCTGAGAAAAATCTTGAGCGGATTTTGCGGCGTTGTAGGAACATCCGATACGTCAGCGCCGATCTGATGTCGTCCCTCGCCTCTGTGCATACCGACATCACTGCACTGTCGTTTGGGGATGACATTTTCGACGTTGTCATTTGTAACCACGTACTGGAGCACATACCGGACGATCGTCTTGCTATGCGCGAGATCATTCGTGTCCTCAAACCTGGTGGCTGGGCAATACTGCAGGTCCCCATCGCGACTTCGCGTGCCGCTACGGAGGAAGCTCCGTGGATTACGAGTCCGAGCGAGCGACTGCGGCTTTTTGGGCAGAGCGACCACGTTCGCGTATATGCGGAAGATTATGTTCAGAGGCTGCAGGAAGAGGGATTTACCGTCGAGCTATTTAACTTGTCCAAGCAGAATGGCGAGTCGTACGCCAGGTACTTCGGCCTGCTTCGGGATGAAAATATTCATATGGCCAGGAAGCCATCGATTACAACAGTCCCGCCCCGATCACGAGGCGCAACCAGAGTTAGCCGTGGTGAAACCGTAGAATCTCCGGCTTGACGCGAACGGCCTTTCGCTGAAAAGTAAGTACTCTTTGAACCTGGCTTCACGCGGTCGTCAGCAGACCTGAATTGCGGGAGAGGCTGCAGGTGCAGTTTTAACGCGACAATAATTCCATGCGAATTTTGCTTTCTGCTTATGCTTGTCGGCCGAATGTCGGCAGTGAGCCCGGATGTGGTTGGAATTGGGCCACTCACCTTGCCGCCCGCGGAATAGAAGTTCACGTGCTAGTTGCAAAACGCAACCAGGAACCAATTGAGGCTGGACTCCGGCTCAATCCTGTTCCGAATCTTCATTTCACTTATGTGCCTGTACCCTACGACTGGGCCAAGAAAAGCGAAGCCATTCATTATATGTGCTGGCAGCTCGCGGCCTTGAACGCCGCTAGAGAGCTCGCTGACAGGTTTCACTTTCAGCTCGCGCATCATGTCACCTATGCGAGTGTTCATGTACCCTCGCAATTGTGGCGCCTGGGGATTCCTGTGGTGTTCGGACCTGTGGGCGGAGGTCAGACCGCTCCGGCAAAGATGTTGAAGTACTTCGGAGCGGGGAGACCCCGGGAACAATTGCGCTCGGCACTGACTAAGGCCTTAAAGTGGTCGCCTCTCCACCGGCACTGGCTGAAGCAAATGAGTTTCGTCCTCGCAGCTAACCAGGACACTCTACATATCGTGCGAGCACTGGGTTGCAAGAACACAAGCCTAATGTGCGACACGGCAATTTCCGCAGACTACTTTGCCCATGGACCTCGAAGCCTTGAAGACCGAAGTGGCGCTTTCAAGCTTCTGTGGGTTGGACGAATGCTCACGCGAAAAGCGCTTCCTTTTGCGCTTGATGCCATCAGAGAAGTTCGCCAGAATGTGACCTTGACAATTGCGGGCGATGGAATCGATCCCTCGGTTGTTCACCAGATGATTCGAGATCGAAATCTTCAGCACAGGGTATTCTGGAAAGGCGATCGCCTGACGTGGACAGAACTTCGGTCGGCGTATGCAGCGCACGACGCAATGATCTTCACCAGCTTACGCGATTCCTTCGGTTCGCAGGTACTCGAGGCCATGGCCATGGGACTTCCAATAATCACCTTGGATTTACATGGCGCTCACGATTGGGTGCCGAACGAGGCCTCTCTTAAAGCGCACGTCGGCGCCCCTGAGGAGACCGTTCGGAACTTCGCAGATGCAATCGACAAGTGCGTTCTGCGATCCCCTGCGCAAAGGCAGCACATGTCGACGCACGCGTGGAACTTTGCCAGGACTCAAAGTTGGTCAGCGCGAGCTGAATTTTGCGAAAGACTGTATCAGAACGTTCTCTCCGGAGCCGCCGCTTCGGAAGGTGTTTCCAACTCGAAGCTGGCCGCCTTCAATATTTGAACAGATTTAACTGGCACCCTCAGTGGGGAACACCAGGATGATCTTGCCTGCTTAAGACTAATCAGATATGTCCAACGTAACGTTAATCTATCCCTTACGAACCGCAAGGAAGTGGAGCAGCGTGCTTCGGGGCAGTTTTATTGTTTGCTCAATTGCAATACTAACGACCGTGGTGTTGGTAGGAGCAGGAGCTTCGTGGGAATTGTTTACATTTCTCCTCGCATGTGCAACCTTCTTCACTGCACTCTGCCTGGCGCGTCCCCTCTCCGGAAGAGCTATCGTCGGAGAGAGAGAAGCATTCCTCTTATCCTCCCTGGTAATTTGGGTATTCTTGATGGTCTCTGAAGCAATATTCAGCCATTTTCAAACGACTCAAAGCGCCGCTAAGGGGCATGTTGACCCTAGCGCGTTCTTCCAGGCTACGTCATGGATACTGTGCCTTTTCGCTCTCGTTTTCATCAGTTGCTTTCGCCCCAATTACTTGCGACGCTTGTTTGTCGGTCCATTAAAGTGGCCTCGCATCTTCGCGATTGTCGCTGTCATCTCGTGTCCGATTTCGCCGAAACCGATGTACTCGGCGGCATTGTCATTCAAGCTTTGCGTGATCGTTTTAACGCTGGCCGCGATCGGAGAGGCGATCGAAGACGCCACTGGAATCCTTAGGCTCTTTGTGGCTCTGTTTTTGGGAACGCTAATCATTGTGTCGGCGGAGTTCATGGCGCCTTTTGTTGGGCCAGGACCAGCTTTCAGGGGCGACCGGCTTGGAGCGATGATCGGCCTTTCAGGTACTTGTGGCTTGTTATTGCTCTTTTGCATCCTCTTTCTGTGGCTCACAAAGAATCCATGGTTTCTTCTCTGCGGGGTCTACTCGGTGGTAGTGATGATGTTGGCGGCCACCAAAGGAGGCATAGTCGCCAGCTTCGTCTCCTTGATGATGTTTTTCCTTTTGTTGAAAAGGCCAGCTCAGGCTGTTGCCGTGAGCCTTGTATTCGGAATCATCTTTACACTCTGTCTCGTGTTCACTCCTCTGGGAGCGTCTTTGGAGAAGTACAGCGAGTCTGGCAACGCGACTACCCTCACCGGCCGAACCAATCTCTGGGCTGCGGCTTGGCCGCAAATTAAGTCGCATCCGATATTCGGTAATGGATACCGCGCCTCACGATTCTTATCTGATGAAGTTCAAGGAGCGTTCGCGGAAGCGGGTAATATGCATAATTCCTTCTTAGAAGTCTTGTACAACAATGGTCTGGTAGGACTGATCCCCATATTGATCATAAATGTCCTTATCGTAGTCAACCTCAGAAAGGCTATAATCCGACCTCCTACGTTGCAGTTACGATATTTTGCCGCCGGTGCGTTCGCCTTGTACATTCATTTGTTCGTATGGGGTTTGATCTCAGTAACCTTCGGTGGCGCTCCCGACAATCGGTTTATGACATTTTTTGCGCTTCTTCTAATCAGCGTCTTTCTCCGAAGTCAATCCGATAAGGTGTATAGGAACAACACTAATGGCGAGCGCATCTCCTGATACCGTCGAGCCAATTGATAATGACACCCGGGTGGCTTGGATATTTCCCTTTCTGGCTAGGACACATTACTGGCAGCCGGTTTTCAGGGAGTTCACCCGGCTCATTCCTCATACCACAATTTTTACGGGATTGTGGGGCGGATTTGCCGTCGGTTACGAAGGAACCTTTGACGTCGAGGTCATTAAAGGCGCTCGTACAGTTAGGCTGAGGAACAATAATCTCGGGGAGGCATACGAATCCACGTTTTTCTTGGCCCCACTTTCTATTCTCAGGCATCTGGCGAAATTCAGGCCGCACGTTATTTTTACCACTGGCTTCAGTCTTTGGACTCTATGTGCACTGCTATACAAACTTGTGAATGGTTCAATCGTCATAGTGCTTTGGGATGGCTGCTCGGCACATTCGACCTTCCGAATTTCACGAGTACGTCGTCTGTTTCGCCGGGGTATGGCTCCGTTTATCGATTTTGGAGTTAGTAACATGCAAGAGGGAGTGAAGTATATGCGGGAGGTCTTAGGTATCCCTGATAAGCGCTTGCTATCTCATCCTTATCAGGTGGCGGATCCCGGCATACTAGATTTCGGAAGCGATCATAGTTTTCCCGAAAAGAGAGGGCCGACATTCTTGTTTGTCGGGGCGATCAATGCCCGCAAGGGCTGGCGCTATTTGGTGGAAGCCGCTTACCTCCTGGTGCAGCAAGGAATTGACGAGTTCTCCGTAGTATTGGTCGGCGCTGGCGATCAGGAGGAAGAACTGGATGCCAGAATTGCAGATCGGGGCCTTGCTCGCATTGCTCACCACGTCGGGCCGGTACCTTATCATAAGATTGCATCCTATTACAAAGAAGCGGATGTTTTTGTCTTCCCGACTACGGAGGACGTGTGGGGGCTAGTTTTACTGGAAGCAATGGCATTTGGGCTACCGGTAGTGTGTTCCAAGTATGCTGGGAGTAGAGAAATGGTGGAACACGAAAAGAACGGCTTCATTGTTGATCCGCGTGATGTAGAAGGTTTCGCACGATGCATGGCGAGATTTATCAAAGACCCGGATTTGTTATCAAAATTTGGAGCGCGGTCTCGCGAGCTCATTGCACCGTTTACCAGCGCCCGTGCTGCGGAGGTACTTGCAGGAGTGGCTTTGGAAGCTCGCCGAACTCGTAAGAACAAACATAGCTCTGTCGTCTTCGAACGCGATCAGCGTGCCGTTTTCCCATCGCCAGCCACTCCAAAAGGTTCCGGAAGCCTGGATAAATAGCAGGTTTGTCAGGCTTTACAATCATGCGCGAAGCATATTCCAGGCTTGCATTTCACTACCCTCAACGAAACTCGCATGATCCCGCGAATAGCGACAACATTTACATCGACCATTGAGCAAAAAGTTTTTCCCTACAATCTGCTCAGGCTGGTTCTTGCGCCAAAAGATTTAGCATATGGCGAGTCCAACTCTAGATCTCGACAATAGTGTCGCAACGCCCTCTGATAATCTCCTGCAGCCGCTATTTGTATTAAGCGTATGGCGCTCGGGATCTTCTCTGCTTTACACCCTCCTCAACCAGCATTCCAAAATCGGGCTTCTTTACGAAGCTGATCTGCCGCAGTTGCAGTGTTTCTTGTGGTCCCACTTTCGGAGCGGAGCGTGGCGGGAGCGATGGGAGTTTTGGAATCAGGCGCCCTCGAGGCATGGGATTGCAACTGAGTCAATGCCCGTCCACGTATCCGACGCATGGGAAGCCGCACGGATCGTTTACCCACAGGTAGCACGGCGCAAGCGGGCCACCATTTGGGGGGAGAAGACGCCGCATGCTTACCACGGTGTATTGCGGATGGCAGAAAACTTTCCGGACGCGCGTTTTATCTTTCTTTGGCGAGACATGAATGCGGTAATGGAAAGCATTGCCCGAGCGGCTCTCGCCGAACGTTTCTTCAGAAAAATTGCCAAGAGGGCCTTGCTCGGAAACGAGAAACTGAGAGAGGGGTGTGATGCACTTCTGGACCGCGGCCGGGCGGTACATGAGGTGAACTACGAAGATCTCGTTTCAAATACTTCCGAGTGCATGCAGCGGATCTGTGAGTTTCTTGGGGTACCCTTTGAACCTCAAATAACTTCTCTCGATGGAGCCGATCGGTCCGCGATATGTTCAGGGCAACATCACACCATGATCCGAGGTAACCGGATTGTTGATCGGAGAATGCAGACCGAAGCTCTTTCCGCGGCTACGCGAGCTAAAATTAGCCGTTATATTTGCCGCTGGAAGCAGCGATACGGCGGTAAGTGGCCCAAATACCCGGTTGAACTATCGGAAGGCGCTCGGCCACCCGGCCTTGTTGAACTTGGGAGCGACTGGATTTTGCATCAAGGCCAGCTGTGTCGGGATAAGTTAGAGGCGCTGGTCTACGCGGTCATGCCCGTAAATCTTGCACGCTGGCTCCGCGCATTCTCCGCCGGCGAACTTAGATGAAAGCATTACCGCCAGTGTCGCAACGAAATACGAAGCCCACCCCCGAGAGCTCGAATCGTCTGGTGAAACTACAACTGATATGAATGACACTGTTAACTACCAGCCTTCGAGCGAGAGTTGTCTAGGGGACACTAATCTCCATGGTGATCATGCATCCTCGACCGCAGCGCAAACATTTCGGCCGCTTTTTGTCTTGAGCGTCGTCCGCTCAGGATCTTCGCTGCTTTACGCGCTTCTCAACCAGCATTCTCAAATCGCTCTCTTGTATGAAGGGGATCTGCCGACGATGGAACTGTTTTTGTGGGGGGAGTTCGGCAGTGGAGGGTGGCGCGAGAGATGGGAGTTCTGGAATCAGGGGCCTTCAAGGAACGGAATTGCAATCGAAGCGCTTCCCGCGAAAGTATCCGACGTGTGGGAAGCGGCACGAGTTGCATATCAGATCGTGGCACACCGCAAACAGGCAAAGATCGGCGGGGAAAAGAGTCCTCACTGGAGCGACTGTGCTTTGCGCGTAGCCAAAGAGTTTCCCGATGCGCGATTCATTTTTCTGTGGCGAGACTTACATGGAGTGATGGAAAGCATAGCTCGAGCAGCTAAAGTGCCCGCTTTCGGTAGAGTCCTCAAGAATCCAGCCAAGGTGTTGTTGGGGACTGAGAAGCTAAGGCAGGCGTGTGATGCACTGAAAGTTCAGGGCAGGCTGGTACACGAGGTGAACTACGAAGATCTCGTTTCGCATACTTCAGAGTGCATGCAGGAGATTTGCCAGTTTCTTGACGTGTCTTTCGAAGCTCAAATCACTTCGCTCAAGGGAGCCGACCGGTCAGCCATATTTTCAGGCGAGCATCACACTCTGGTCCGAAGCGACAGGATTGTTAGCAGCCAGAGAAAACAGAGCGAGCTTCTGTCGCCGACCACCCGAGCCAAAATTGACCGTTACATCTGCCGCTGGAAGCGGCGATACAACGGGAAATGGCCGAAGTTTCCGGCTGCACAGCCGGAACATGCCGGGGCACGCACCTTTATTGAACTTTGGCAAGATCGGATTAGCGATCGAATCGAGCGATTTTGGGACAAGGTTGTCGTAGTGATATTGCACCAGATCCGGCCACGGGTCTATCCGAAGAGGTATACCCGGAGCCCTGTCGTCGTTTCGTAAGTAACGGTTCAAGAATTTGCGACTCGAAGTTGGAGTAGGTAAATGAATAACAGACCTAGACAATTGTTCTTAAGAAAAGTTCGGGTAGGCCTGACACCCCGTTCCGCGCTCTTGCGCACTCGGCTGCAAAATGGTGCGATCGTCGAAGGATACAACCGGAACGGGTACGGGGGACGCGGGATTTATCTGTTCGGAGATTCGCTGGAGCCGGAGCTGTGCTACTTGCAGCATTTTCTTGGAGCCGGTCAAGTCTTCGTCGATGTAGGGGCGAATGTTGGCGTCTTCACAATGAAAGCCGCAAAGGAGGTCGGGACCGATGGCTTGGTTATTGCCGTTGAACCCTTTATCGAGACGGCATTGCGACTTTCCCAAAACGTACAAGCAAATGGCTACACGAACGTGCGGGTACGAAGTTTCTGCATTGGACGGAATACGCAACATACACGCCTGCACCTCAATAAAGGCAAACCGAATTCCTTCAGCCTGGTTCCCGAGGGCAACGTTGAATCCATTTCTGTGTTGTCCATCTCCCTCGACGATCTCTGCCGCTGGGAGAATCTTCAACGCCTGGATTATCTCAAGATTGACGTGGAAGGGGCAGAAGGTGCGGTTCTCGAGGGCGGACAGGAAGCAATTATGCGTTTTCGGCCCATCGTCCAAGTAGAGGTAAAGATTCACAAGACCAGTCTAAAGCTGGACTATCGTAGATTCGTTGCGCCCAACAGCCTAAATAATGTGTTCATTCCGGAAGAGAAGCTGAAGGCGGTAGAAACCGCGATCAAGTTAGGGTGGCGTGAGGTTTGCTCCAACGAAAACTTGTAAGAGCAATCAGGTTACATCATGAGAGTCGTACATTTCTTGCACGGTAGAGCGAATCCCAACGGCACGAATGGCGGCGACAGGGTCATCTACAACCTTGCCAAGCATACTGCCGAACTTGGTGCCCAAGTCTTTGTGTTGGGCCTTTCGGAGAAATCTCCTCTTCCAATTGGCGGCTCTGTGGTGCAAAACTTTTCGTTGCCGCGTGATCCCTTTTCACTCCCATCCGCACTTACTGCGACGCTCCGCGATATTGAACCGGACATCGTCCATTTTCATGGCGTGTACACACTTAGGAACGTGATGCTGGCTCGCTGGCTTCGGCTTCACGGGTTTGCCTATGCGGTTTCTCCACATGGTGGATTGATGGAAAGCGTTCGGTCGAGAGGCAGGATAAGCAAGACAGCATATCTCGCGCTGTTGGGGCGACAATTCTGTCGCGGAGCCTCTCTCGTTCATTGTATAAGTGAGGCCGAGGCGGATGCCGTGGGAAAGTTTAGCGGAAATGTCCCGACGGTAGTTGCTCCCCACGGAATCGAGGGCATAAACCTGGATACGCTTGACTATAGCGTGCTCCGTCGGAGATATCCAAAACTCCGCGGGAAAAGGATCTTTGGGTTTCTCGGCAGGCTAGACCCGTACAACAAAGGGTTGGACGTTCTTGTAGAAGCCTGTGGGAGTATCCGTGCCAGCCTTAGCAACGCCGTCGTGGTTCTTGCTGGCCCTGACTGGAAAAACAGAACCAATCCGCTGAGAAAACGCGTTCAAGAACTCGGGCTGGAAGAAACCGTGCTATTCCATGGGGCGATCCCCACCGGGCCGGATGCAACCAGCAAGAAGTTTAATTTCTTAGCCTCCTGCGACGTTTTCCTTCATCCATCGCGGTGGGAGGCGGGGATTCCTTTCTCGGTTTTGGATGCTTTGGAGCTGGCCAAACCGTGTCTGGTCTCGAGCGGCAGCTTTTTCGGCTCTTTTTTTCAACAGTACCCTGCCGGAATGCAAGTTCCGCCCACCAGGGAAGGAGTTGCAAACGGATTGCTGTACATGGCCGAGGCGAGTGCTGACCAATTACAAGCGATGGGAGCATGTGGACGGCATGCGGTGCTGCAAGAGTTCTCTTGGGAACGCACGGCGCAAAAACTTTTTCAGGCCTATGATCGCCGACAGTTGTCGCTATCGCTGTGGGGACAGCGGGAAACTCCAATCGAATACACAGAACTGGGCGGCAGCCGATGAACCTCTCGCGAACAGCCCGAATGTTTTCCTGGATCACTTCACATCCCGGCTGCAAGGCGCACCCATGGACAGTTCCGGTGCGGGTTCTGCAATGGGAGTGGTATCGCATGAGAGGGCGAACGGTCATTCTTCCTCTTTTCGACTTCATCATCGAGTCTCGACCCACGGATGGCATGGGACGGATCCTCTGCTATTTTCGAGAACAAGCCGATAAGCAGTTTGCCTTCATGAAGAGCTATCTAAAACCAGGGATGACTTTTGTCGATGTGGGTGCCAACATTGGTTCGCATACGGTTTGTGGCGCTCGTCTGGTTAGCCATGACGGAAGAGTTTTTGCTTTGGAGGCCGACTCCGAAACCTTTGCCCTGTTACAGCACAATGTGAAGTTAAACGGTGTCGCGAATGCGATACTCTTCAACGAATGCATTTCCGATAAAGCGGGACCAGTTACTTTCAACATTCATTCGGACAGCGCTCGCAGTTCGCTCCTTCGTGGCGCAACTTCGCAAAAGAAGCTATTGGCGAGCACGCTCGACAACCTTCTACCTGGCGGGATTCAGGTGGATTTTCTCAAGATTGATGTGGAAGGGGCAGACTACCTCGTTCTTGCCGGCGCAAAGCAACTCTTCGTCGATGCTCCGCCTCGAGTTGTCGCAATAGAGGTGACTTCGTGCGTGAGTGAGATCAGAGAGTTTCTGTTGTCATACGGATACAGGCTTTACAGCTTTGATGGAGATAGATCAGCCTTGATCGAAATAGAACAACCGGTGTTTAACACGTACGCCGTTCGCGACGGCGTACAACATGAAATGTCGAACTTCAGCTTTCTTCCTTTGAGGAGTCGGCCCTTAGTCGAGGACCGAGCGCTGGCGGCCCAAAGAGCGGGTTAGTCCGAATGACGTGTGTCGAATAACAGGTTTTACGTTAATAGATTCCTCAACCTTATCGACTTCTACGCAACCCTGTGCCAGGCGGACAACGAAAGCGAGCCAGGCGCACACTCGCCCGCTTTCGTACCCTCACTCTGGCTACGCGTACGCGGATTAGTCAGGTTCGTGCTACCTCGGGTATCTAATGTCGGTTTCCAAAGCTAGCACATTCCGTAATGTTATCTACGCTTCTCTGACTAAAGGGTCGACCTTACTCTGTGCCGGCGTCACAACCATGGTGGTGGCCAGGAACCTCACTGCCAGCGATTATGGAGTCGTCGGCTTCGCGACTATCGTTATCGGATTCTTGCTCCAATTTACTGACATGGGGTTGTCGCGCGCCGCGATCCGCAGGCCAGCGCTTCCTCCCAATAGCCTGCACACCGCCTTCACCCTGAAGACTATTCTAGGTTGCAGCGCGTTCATTGTCGCTCTTTTGATCGCTCCATTCGCGCGACACTTTCTAGACCACCCGGCTACGGGCAATGTGATTCGAATTCTGTCCCTTAACTTTATTGCGAGCACGATCGGATTTGCCCCCGCAGTCTTGCTGACACGTGAGATCAACTACCGCGCCCTCACGATACCAGTGGTTGCCGGAGCTATAGCTCAATGTATCATCGCGGTTATTCTGATCCTAAACGGGTGGAGCTATTGGGCGGTTGTCGTTGCAAACGTGGGAGGAACTCTCGCCGTTGGTGTTGCCTTGCAGCTCAAGAAAGGAGTTCCGGCCCGGTTCAAGCTCGATTGGGTCGACGCCCTTGACTATCTGCGGTTCGGCATACCTTTGTTCGGGAGTGGCCTCATAATCTTTGCCATTCTGAATCTAGACAACTTTCTCGTTAGCACCTCTATGGGAAGTGTGCAACTTGGATACTATGCGCTGGCTTTTACCTGTTCCACTTTCATTTGCATGTTTCTTAACGAAACTGTCAATAACGTCTTGCTGCCTACGTTTACCGCGATGCAGCACGACGATGCTGCGATGCGGCGATGGTATCTGAAGACCATTGAATTAGTCTCCTTTGTTGCTGTTATCGCCAATACGGTACTACTTGCCAATGCGCCTTTTTTCCTGGTTACGGTACTCGGCAAAGGTACAAACAAATGGCTGCCCGCAACTCTGGCGCTCAGAATTCTTTGCATATACGGTATCGTACGATCCGTCACCGTCCCAATAGGCGCTTGTATAATGGCGCGCGGTCACACCAACATACTCCTCCGTGCTAACGTGCTAGTGGCCATAGTTGAGATTCTGTTGCTGCTCTTGGCAATACAGTTGAAAAGCATTGAGCTCGTTGCTGCGGCCGTGCTGATCGCATACCTGATGCAGGCCTTTGTTTATCTACCCTACTTGCGCTTGACGTTTTCTATAACTCATGCAGAGCTCATCGAGCCGTTGTGGCCAATTATCCCAGCGATGATTGCCGGGTGTTTGAGCACTTCACTTTTACCAGCCACATTTGGCATCACATTCTTTACATTGGCGATAAGAGTATTGTTTACCGCTTCCGTGGTTGCCTTAACGCATGGTTTATTCAGCCGATTTCGCTGCTTCCATGAAGCACGAGGACTGATCACAGGAAACCTGGCGCGGGTCAGTGGGTGAGAGCTGTCCTCGAGGCTAAGAGAGCCACGTGGATTACCGGCATTCAGCTAACTGAGCTTCTGCGGCGAGGGATGACCTTGATGAACATCAAGAACTGGTGCAGGAAACATCTACCTCGAACGATATACGAACATCTCGTAGTGATTGCAAAGACTATGTTGGGTTGGTGGTACCGGAATGATCTCAACCGACTCGCGGGCCTTTTTGGGACGGACAAGTGGGGTTCTCACTGGTATACGCAACACTATCAGCGCTACTTTGCGCCTCTCAAGAACAAGCCTCTTAACGTACTCGAAATCGGGGTGGGTGGTTATGCATGGTCCGACCTCGGTGGATACTCGCTGCAAATGTGGAAAGCTTACTTTCGAAGAAGCCACATTGTGGGAATCGACCTGAACGACAAAAGGCACCTAAGTGAGGAGCGCATCGACGTTCGGCAATGTGACCAAACGGATGCCGAGGCGCTTTACCGACTGGCTAGCGAGTATGGAGGGTTCGACATCATCATAGATGACGGCAGCCATCTAAATGAGGATGTTATTAAAACCTTCAATATACTGTTTCCTTTGTTGCGGCAGGATGGTATTTACGTAGTGGAGGACACACAAACGGCGTATTGGCCGACATGGGGCGGTGGTCTAGATAGTGCCCAGTCGTCAATGGCGTTTTTTAAGAAGCTGTGCGACGGCCTCAATCATGCTGAATACCCACTCGCGGATTATCAGCCTGCCTACCTCGACCGACATATCGTTGAACTGGCTTTTTTCCACAACCTTGTTTTCATTCGCAAGGGTAATAACAACGAAAAAGCAAACGCACCTGGGCTCATACAGCGAGAAATAGCTGCGGCTCGCAATGTAGAATCGAGTCCGGCTGAGCGGTGAGGCCGCACCTCGTGCGAGAATCTGTGTCATTACTGAGACCACCTATGATCTCAATGAATAACCTTCCGTCGACGTCCAATGTCTAGTTACAAGGACCCACAGCTCGGTTTAGCTTCAAGTGGTTTGGTTTCGGCACGGTCGGCGCGACAGTTGGCGGCCCGGTGCCTTCCGGATCGCGTTAAGCGGGCCCTTAGAATTGGGCCTGCGGGCGCCGTAATCGATGCCTACCGCCAGATGAGGGCGCGAATGACCACTCGCGGTCTCGCTACCGACTGTACTTTCGAACCATCGGTTGCAGATGAACTGGCAAGCGCGACCATGTCAGTGATTGTGCCTATCCATGACGCTCCATTGGTCACAAAGCGATGCCTCTCGAGCCTGGAGCGTTACGCCACCCACGCGGAGGTTATCCTTGTGAATGATGCATCGAAGCAGCCGGATACTCTCGAAATGATTCGCGAATACAGCTGCCGGAACGGATGGAAAGTGATTTCGCATGCCAGAGCGGAGGGACACAGTGCTGCGTGCGGGGCGGGTGCTCGGTTCGCAAGCCGATCTTACTTGTGTCTGTTGAACTCTGACACGGTAGTGACCCCGTGGTGCTGGAAAGCAATTCAAGAGGCATTCGACGCGGACCCTGCCATCGGAGTCGTAGGCCCTTGTACGAGCCGCTCTGCAACCAGGCAGGCCCTTAGTGTAGCGAGGGATTGTCGTTTTGAGTGGAACGACAGTCAGATCTGCGCGTTTGCGGAGCGATTCACGGAAACCCCTCTGCAGAGCGCGATCATCGACCTGCCCTGGATTGGTGGGTTTGCCCTGTTCATTCGAAGAAGTCTATGGCATACATTAGGCGGGTTTGATAAAAACCTCACAGACTACGGTAATGAACTTGAGCTCTGCAAACGAGTTACCGATTCTGGTTACCGAACAGTGTGGGCCCGAAGAGGTTATATCCATCATTTCGGCGCCCAGAGCTACGGACAAGTAATGGCTCAGGAAGAGATTCAGCAGCGGAAACTGGAAGGAACGCAATATGTTCACCGCAAGCACGAGTAGCTCGCCGCACTGCCCTTACTGCTAGATTCATTTGAACACTTATCACAGACGGCAATAGTGCCACCAGCGCCTGCCTAATGGGACAGTATGCCGGAAGCTAACGAGACCCGCGTCGCCATCTGCATAGCGACTTTCAGGCGGCAGGAATTGCTTCGCGAACTACTCGCCGGACTCGCTCAGTTGACATTTCACAAAGTGCGCGTGCCGCACATACAAATCGTCGTGGTGGATAACGACGGTCTCGCGAGCGCTGAGAAGATTTGCGATGATGTCTCCATCCCTTGGTCGGTCAAGTATGTGGTTGAGCCGAGGCGCGGCATTACTCATGCGCGAAACCGCACAATCGCCGAGGTCATCTCCGCAGATTTCGTCGCTTTTATCGATGACGATGAAATCCCTTCTGCTCATTGGTTGGACGAGCTACTTTGGGCGCAAGAGAAATTCACCGCCGATGTAGTGTCCGGCCCCGTGTTGCCTCGATATGCTTCTGACGTCGCAGACTGGGTGAAGCGTGGCAGATTTTTTGAGGGACGGACATCTGCCACCGGAGCGACACGGAGAGGCTGTGCCGCCAATAATGCGCTGGTCGGAACCCATGTGTTCGTGCGTGTACCGGGATTCGATGATGATTTTGCATTGTCTGGAGCCGAAGATACAAATTTCTTTCTCCGAGTTTGGCAAGCTGGATACAAGATTGTCTGGTCGCAGGAAGCTTTCGTCTGGGAAGCGGTATCTGCCGCACGTGGAACCGTGGCCTGGCTGGTTCGCCGCGAGTATCAAACAGGAAATGGCTGGGTTTTCTGCGAAAGAATCTTAGATAACCATTTGCGTAGTAAGGCGGTTCGGTTCTGTAAAGCGTTGGGACACGTTGCAATAGGTTCCGCAACTTTACTTTGGCGGTGTGTACTATTGGACTGGATTGCTATCGTCCGCTCGTTTCAGCGGATAGGCCTCGGAGCCGGCATGCTCGCGGGGTTGGCGGGCTGCAGATTTCTTGCGTACAAAAGCGCGGGCGATCATCAAGAAGGAACAGTGAGTAGAGTAGCCGCCGTGTAGAGAAAGCGCCGAACACTGGGCGCGCTGCGTATTTACAACTGTTCGTTCTTCCACAAGTAAACGTTGATGCTAAGGCACAAGTGAGATGGCCGTCGCTACAATCTCTTTGAAAAGTTTGCCAGACTCTCACGCTCGTCGAGGGCGTTTTTACCGTCCCGACCTGGATGGTCTCCGCGCGTTGGCCATTATCGCGGTGGTTGCTTTCCATGCGCGGTTAGGTTTCTTCAGCGGAGGGTTCATCGGAGTTGATGTCTTTCTAGTCATTTCGGGATATCTCATAGGATCTCTCGTTTACCGTGAAGTCCGCGAGTCCACCTTCAGTTTTGTTCATTTTTACGAGCGGCGAGTAAAACGGATTCTGCCTGCCCTACTAACCGTCATTTTCGTTTGCAACGTGATTGCCTTCTTTCTGCTGTCCCCGATGGAGTTAGTAAAGTTCTGCGAAGAATCATTCGCGGCTATCTTTTCGGTCTCGAACATCTACTTTTGGCTGCGCTCCAATTATTTCAACCCGGTAACGGCTTACAAGCCTCTTCTAATGACATGGTCGCTGGGCATTGAGGAGCAGTTTTATTTGTTGTTTCCACTCGCGTTATTTTTGGCGCACAAGTTCATTAAGCGCCGCTTAGTCCAGTGGATCATTGTCGTTATCGGGCTTTCTTTCATCTGTAACGTCGTCTGTACAAACGTGTATCCTTCAGCGGCATTCTATCTGCTTCCGATGCGCGCCTGGGAACTTGGACTTGGCGTTCTCATCGCTGTCCACGAGGTAGGGCGTGACAGGCCTGTGGAGTTCGGTACGGCAGCGGCGAATGTTTTAGGATGCGTCGGACTTGCATTGATCGTCTTTCCAGTGCTGGCCTATACGGAGAGTACTGGCTTTCCAGGTCTTGCCGCGATTTTGCCGACTGCCGGTGCTGCCTGCCTCATAAATTCCCGCTCTAGTTTCATAAACAAAAGATTGCTGGCCTCGCGGCCGGTGGTATTCGTGGGGCTAATCTCATATTCATGGTATCTCTGGCATTGGCCCCTGCTGAGCTTCGCGAGGATTGTCAGTGGAGGACAGCTGTCTGTGGCGCGGGCTAGCCTGATAGCTGTTCTTTCGCTCGTGCTCGCCATATTCTCTCATCGTTTCATCGAGCAGCCGTTTCGCAAATCAGTCACACCCACCGCGCACCTGTTAGTCGGTTATGCGACGATCGTGTTACTTCTTGGCGCCGTGTCCGTTCTCGGGTACGTCTACTCGGGCTGGCCAAGTCGGATACCTGAACTGGTGAAAGTTGAAGCGACCGTGAGCAAGGTGGAGCACAACGTCTGTTTGGCTGGCTTCGATGAATCGGCCCCACGGCTCAGGCCGCCTTGTGTGGCAGAGGGCGATGGACCAAAGCTGGCTCTGCTAGGCGATAGTCACGCTGCCGCTCTTGGAACTGCGATGCAGCAAATCGCCGTCTGGCATGGATATGGTTTCGAGCAGCTGACAAAAGCCTCTTGCCCACCCCTCCCGACGGCCCCGCGCCGATGGGCATTGCGGCCGACATTTGAGAAGACGTGCGCGGCTTTTAATCGTGCGGTATTTCAACATGTATTAAGCGACCGTAGCATTAACATTATTGTCTTGGCTGGGTTATGGTCGTCGCTGTGTAGCGATGGCAACAGCGATGATTGTTACATGGATAATCCTCGACTGGGGAAACAGGCCTTGGAGTCGGGGGGGCATCGTAACCTATATTCCAGTCTCTTAGAGACAATTTCGCTCCTGCGATCTTCCGGTAAACGTGTCTTTATCGTCACGGATGTTCCGAGATTTGCGATTGACCCCATGAGCATCGTTCGGAATTCGGTGATGAGAAGTCGAGGCGAGTTGGCGACATTGCTGTCTTCGCAAATCTTTTCCCTTGACGCTGTCAATGAGGAGAGCCTGATCAAACCCGCTGATACGATTACAGACAGTGAGGTCAGGCGGGCGGCGTCCGAAGGCGGCGCTCAGATTATCGATTTGGCCCGAAACCTCTGCCCAGCTTCGCGCTGCCGTTTCTTGAATAACGGCGTTTTGTTGTATGCGGATTCGAGCCACCTAACCCCCGCCGGCGCTGAGTACGCGCTTCGGGGGCAGGACCCAATTTCACAGATAAACTAACTTCAGACGCCGAACGCTAGTCCGCACAGGATGTAGTGATTGATCAAGCTGCCTCAACACCAACTCCTCACGCTCCCATGATTAGTGTGCCAATTAACCACGTGCAAGATGGAGTTCCGCCGATTGGCAACTGGTCGATGGCGTCGAGTCGCAGTCGATTGGACGTGTACGATATTGGCCATGCCAGGATCTGAAGATGATGCGTGAGTTGCTGCGCAGTGCGAGATCGGAGTTTAAGAGTCGTGTCGCGACTCGCTACCGTTTTGTGAATGCCAGCGCTCCGGATGTGTTCTGCTGACCGAATCGAGAGGAACTCGAGATGTATCGAAGTAATCGAAATGAAAGTCATCACGCAAACTCCAACCATGTTGCCTTGCTGGTTTTTTTCTTCCTGATTTTGCAATCTTCCCTGTCCGGCGCACCCGCCGCCCAATCTCCCGAAGCCATAACGTTCACTTCTGCTCTCAAATTCACCGTAACACAAGGGGATGGAGCAGTTCGTTCGCGTGGGGTCGTTCTCAGGAATTCGGGAAAGGCTACCCTGGCATGGGAGGCGTCGTCGAATCAGGCGTGGCTGCGGTTTGAGCCTGCTTCGGGTTCGCTGGCTCCGAATGCGACAGCTTCGATCGATTTCGTAGCAGATTCCGCAGGGTTCTCCCCCGGGATATATGTGGCTTCAGCGCAGATCGCTATGCCGAGTGCGACGCCGCATAGATTCGATGCGACCTTCATCGAGCAGCCAGCCTTCGCCGGGAATTCCGTCTCGAACGCAGAGCGTACGTTTCCCCCAGACTCAGGCATGGTCAACGTGAAAACCCAATATGGCGCCAAAGGAGACGGCGTTAGCGATGACACCGCAGCGATTCAAGCGGCGATTTCGTCCGTGGTTCATCACGCGCAGGCAGGACCTCGTATTATTTTTTTCCCGGCTGGAACGTATCTGGTGTCCCGTCCACTCCTCGAGAAGAACCTGAAGGCGCAGTGGGATTCTCTCCTCACTCTGCAGGGCGAAAACCGAGCGACCACAATCATCAGACTCAAAGATAACGACCCTTTGTATCAAAGCCCCGCCGCTCCCTCGGAGGTCCTGGTTTTCGCATCGCAACGCGGCAACTTGAAGGGAGGTGGGAACGCTGCGTTCGACAATAACATCTTCGATATAACGATCGATGTAGGCAAGGGCAATCCCGGAGCAATTGCTCTCGATTTCCTGGGGAATAACTATTGCGCCCTGAGAAACGTGACTCTTCAATCGAGCGATCCCGGTCATTCCGGGGCGATCGGCCTTTCATTGCTGAGGTACGCTACCGGCCCTTGTCTCATGAAGAACCTGCTAATCAACGGTTTCAATGTCGGCATCAAGCTGGCAAACAATGAATACAGCGTCACATTCGAGGATCTGACTCTTCTCAACCAAAAGCTGTATGGAATTTACAATGCCAGCAATGTTATATCCATACGGCATCTTTTTTCCACGAACGCGGCGCCGGCACTTTATAACAGTAACGCAGCTGGCTTAGTAACCTTGATAGGTGCAAGGTTAGAAGGTGGTTCTTCCCGATCTTCAGCAATTGAAAACCAGGGAACACTTTACGCGAGAGACGTGACTTCATCCGGATATGCTGCCGCATTGCAAGGCCAGGGTTCCGCGATCAAAGAGTACGATTCCGGGCCAGTGTTTAGCCAGTTTGGAGGTACAGCTTCGTCGTTAAACCTTCCGGTCGAGGAGACTCCCGTATTTGAAGACTCAAGTCTAGAAAATTGGAAGGCCGTTACTGCCTATGGAGCGGATCCAACCGGGATGGCCGACAGCTCGGCTGCAATTCAAGCAGCAATGAACTCTGGAGCTACAACAGTATACTTCCCGACAGGAGTTTACCGGGTTACGCGGACTATTCTGGTTGGTGGCAAAGTCCGCATGCTCGAAGGTTTTAACTCCTCATTGAATCCCTCGGGAGAGATGTTCAGTAACGGCCAGAGCCCGGTACCACTTTTAAACATTGAGAGTGGAACATCTGACATTACCCTGGATCACTTCAGGATAGGAGCCTTCTACGCTCATCCTAGTCCAGGCGTCATCTTCGTTCAGCAAGATTCGGCTCGACCGTTGGTTTTGCGTGATTCCATGATCGGTGCGCAGCCCACAACCGTTGCTTATCAGAACACGAGCCGCGGAACGGGGACACTCTTTGTGGAAAACGTAGCCGCGGAGCCGTGGCGAATTGTGTTTCCACAAAAAGTATTTGCCAGGCAGATTAATCCTGAGGGTAATGCCACAAAGATAACGAATAAAGGTGGCAGATTGTGGATTCTAGGTCTGAAAACCGAAGGTACTGGTACGAATATCGAGACCGATCAACTCGGATTCACGGAAGTACTTGGCGGTCTTATCTACCCAGTCTGGAAGACCTCTCCCGATTCGGTGAACTTCGTCGTGAACGATTCGCGCGCATCTTTTGTCTATGCCGTTAGCAGTTACAAGCCGGCTGCCGGCGGAGGTAATTTTGCCATTCAGATCCAAGAAAGTCAGCGCGGGGTCGAGAAATCTGTTCTCAGCACATCCCTTCCCGCGCGAGGACTTGGATCCATGATGGCCCTCTACTCGTCCGGAGATCCTTCCCCAAGTTCAACCAAAGCGGATGGGGCCTCGAATTCGCATTCGCATCAGAATTGATTCGAATACACCTACCGAATAGGCTCGCGATAAATTTACAAGCTGTTCATCTTTCTGTAGCCATAATTCAACATATTTAGTTTACTTTCCTGTTCCGAACAACAACCGGTCCGATTCGTCCTATGGATATCATTACCTAGTTCTCAGTACGGGAAGGCCTGCGTTTACTGCAATATTTCGGCCTTCTTTAAGTGGCAGTGTGCTGCACAACACAGGGTAAAAGCACAGTAAACAAATTTAATCTTCCCGAGGCCCATCCACCGGCGCAGCTGGTATCCCTATGTACGTAATTGAGAAGAAAAGGATCGTGAAACGGAACGGAATGAGCACCCAACGCAGGGGCGAAATGCCTCGGATCTGCATTATTACGGAACGTGAATGTAGTGTCGTTCAACTTGCGATTGATTATCTGGCACATGAAGGTTTTGCCATCCGCGTTCTTTCCCTGGCCGAAGATGTGATTCAACGGATGGAGCAGTTGCGTCCAGCCTTGGTGATGATTCAAACAACGATGGCGAGGGAAACTGCACTCGACCTATGCCTGGCAATTCGAAAGAGCGGGATGCCAGTGATCTTTCTTTCGGCGAATACGTCGGAGGAAGAGCGAATCCTCGGGTTGGAGGCGGGGGCGGACGATTATATTACGGAATCGTCCACCGGCCGCGAGATTGCCGCCCGGGTAAGGGCCGTAATACGGCGCGTCGCCCGGCAAGAGGGGAATGATTGGGCTCGTTTGCTACCCCCATCTTGCGATGTTGCCGTGCCGACACCCAATCCCACGATGAAAACTGGAGACATCGAGATCGACCTGTTCGCAATGAGGATTTTAGTGCAGGGTAGCGAGATCGAGGCCACCAATCTCGAATTTCGGCTACTGTACTACCTTATAAACAACCAAGCGCGTGTGTTCAGCCGTGATCAACTGCTGGATGCGGTCTGGGGTGCTCACACTGATGTGGAGTTGCGGAGTGTGGACGCATGCATAAGACGCCTGCGGCGCAAGATTGAACCGGATCCCGTGCATCCCACTTACCTGAAGACTGTGCGAGGAGCAGGATACAGTCTAAAGATCGCGCCGATCTAGATTTCGTGCTCGCAATTGACTGGGCTGACGCCGCGACATTCACGGAAGATTAATCTTGCGGTAACTCTCGCGCAATGCAACGGGAGCTATCATTTCCGGTCTCGCAAAAGATTTCGGCGATGAGGGCTCGCAGCCCTCGGAATATCCTTGCGTCAAACACCGCCGAAAAGGTTGCAAGACTTTCATGTATGGAGCTGGATAGCAAAAGAGTTCAATCATGCAACTGCGAATAGCGCTCTTAATCGCCCTGCTATTGTTTTTCACCGGCTGCGGGAGTAGCGATAACAAATCGTCTTCTTCATCTGTCTCCGCCTCAGGTAATTGGCAGATGAGCCTGCAAAAGAGCGACAGTAGCCTCACGCCCAAGACGCAATCGGGCTTTCTGGTGCAAACAAATGATGCAATTGTCGGCAGCGTGATTTTCATCGACACGCCGTGTTCCGGGGTTGGCAATGTGAGTGGCACTGTGAGTGGATCGGCCGTCACTTTAAACGTCGCTTCAACCGGACTTTCAATCATTCTTACCGGAACCATCGCTCCCGGGCAAACATCTATGAGTGGAAATTACACGATCCTCTCCACGGGATGCACTGGCTCGCAATCTGGTCCTCAACTTGGCGCCTTCACGGCGAACATGGTGTCGCCATTGAGCGGAAACATCACTGGCACTTTTCTGTCGAACACCGGGGCAACAAGCTACGCAGTTACGGGACAAGTTAAGCAAGGAGCGAATACCGGGGACAGCACTACGCCTCTCACTGGTAGTCTCAGTTTTACAGGCTTCTGCTATGCAACGGCAAATATTGTAGGTTCGATTAGCGGAACCTCGGTCGTCATGAACCTGGTGAATGCAAACGGCGCTCAAATAGGACAAATCAACGGTACGAGTTCGCTGGACGGAACTTTGTTGAGCGGGAAATATCAGTACTTAGAGCAAGGAAGCGGAGCCCCTAAGGGCTGCGGCAGTGGCGGTAGCGGCACTTTCACGTTCAGCCTCTAGGGCTTGAATCGAGCTGAGACCGATATTAGCTAGATCGACGGAGAGCCAGATGGCCGTCGCGCAGAGGTACTTGTCCACCAGCTGTGTTTATTTTGTGTGATTCTGTGGAGCTGTCTTCGGAGGAGTCTGTGAGAGTTCTGCTGACCACATTGCTGGCAATTCTGTCGTTCGCGTTCACTGGTTGTGGCGGCTCCAGTAGTTCCAACTCGACGACTGCCGGTGGTCCACTTACTGGCAACTGGCAAATCAACTTGGTGCAAGAGTACCCGTCGCCGGTGACGCCGCTCTCCGTCTCGGGCTTCCTAACGCAATCGGACCAAACTGTCGTAGGTAGCGTTCAGGGCCCAACTATCACGAATGCGAAGGGAGCGGCATGTGGGGGGACGGCGCAGATCACAGGAACAGTTAACGGCCAGACTGTAGCTCTCACGGAGAACCTCGGCGGCACTACGTACAATTTCACTGGCACCCTTTCCGCTGACAACCAGTCGATGTCTGGCGACTATGCGGGTCAGGGTGGAGCTTGCTTCATCCAAGGAACAACCGGTACATGGAGCGCCTTACTCATCCCTCCGCTAAACGGCAACTTTACCGGGACGCTCTCTGGTTCGAGTTACATGACACTGCTGACGGGCGTAACTCCTGCCGCTCCAATCCAGGTATCTGGCTCGATCACTCAGAGCTCAAATGCAGGTGGCAGCAATGCCAGCCTCACTGGAACGATAACCGCCGTTGGGTATCCTTGTTTCAGCACAGTGTCACTGAGTGGAACGATCAGCGGACAAAATGTTTATTTGAATGTTTTCGATTACACCGGAGAGCCGGTTGGCTTTCTAGGTGTGCCATCGAGTCCTGCGACGGTAGTGGTCCCGAGCTCGGGTGGAGGATACTCACTGGTTGATAACAACGTAGGCAATGGCCTGCAACTCGGTATCTACAATGGGACCTCGACGGTAGGGCCATGCCCTCCGCTATGGAATCAAACCAACCTCATATATCAGACTTACGATAACGTCGCTGTGCAGTTTGACTTCGAGTAGCTTGTTTTCCACAAGCCCCGCCGACCCGCTGCTAGTGGTGGCGGATCTCCTTCCACCTTTTTCCCGGCATCCGCTCCTCAGCCAGCTCACTAATCCATCGAACTTATTGTCCCGTCCCGGACAGAAGAATGGTCTGCGGACTCGCACCGCCATAGCCAACGCTCAGGATGGCGGAGCGCGATCCTTTGGCGGTGGGAGTGAAGCTGGCAACAATCGAACAGCTCGACTGCGGCTGCAGCAAATTTGAGCAGTTGTTACCCGCCGAGAAATCGCCGGCGTTAGCGCCTTGCAAGGAAATCACCGGCGAGAGCGGTAATGCGCCGATGTCGGACAGAGTAACCGGAATCGGCGCGCTCAAGGTTCCCACGCTCACGGTTCCGAAGTTAATGTTGTTCACGGAGACAGTCAATGCCGTGCTCGGCGTCGGCAGGAACACTACCGAAAGCGGTACTATGCAACCGTTCCCCGCCGTCGCGCACAGCCCAGTTGCAGGGATGGCAAAACCAGCTGGAAGAAAGATGCCAGACAAGTCGGAGCTGAAGTTGGAGAGTAGATTCCCGAAGTTTATTTTCGCGATCCATTGCTGATTGGCCTGCGGATTCCCGTCAATTAGAAGCCCGTAATTTTTCTTATCCACGACGCTGTTGAAGGTTGCAATCGCATTCGCATCGCTGCCGTTCACAAAGGTGTTCCCATCCGGAGTATTTGAAAGAGGGCCGTAACCATAGCTGACCAGGCTTGGTTGCAATTGACCGAGTGGCGCTCCCGATTCCGAGGGGGGAGGCCAGATTTCAAATCCCACGCAACTACCCGCAGTCTGGCTGGTAAATAGGGTGTGAGCCGCGGCGCTAGCCGACGGATTTTGGCTGACGCCCAAGGCAACCATGTTCATGTTCTGAGGAGCCGGCGGCGCACAAACACCAATTCCCGACGCGACCCCGAACAGAGGGCTCTGCGGATCGGTCAAAGTAAGCAGTGACTGGTTGTTGGTGTCGGCATCGACAATGGCGGCATAGTCGGTGATCAGATCCAGCGCAACCGCACCGGGAGCAGTCAAGCCGGAGTTCACTGTGGTCACCGCACTCGTAGTTAAGTTCAAGATCTGTAAATTTCCCGTGGCTGGATCGGGCGCCAAGATGTAAGGGTTGGTTACGATCGGATTCAACGTGAAGTTTTCTACCGGAACTGGGGCTGGGGTGAAAGGCAGAGCGGTGAAGTTGCCGCTGACCAAGTCCATCGTGTAAAAGCCCTGCGCCGTGCTCAGCAATAGCTGGTTAGTCACAGGATTAACTACTGCGGCGCAAATCATGCAGGTAACGCCGTTCAGAGTAACCTTTTGAGTGACCGGTGCGGTGAAGGTGCTGATGACGGTGTTATTGGTCAAGTCAGTTGAAAGATTACTGGCATCGATGATCTGCACATTCGGCGAGGTATAGCTGATCACTGCCACCAGATAGCTCGACTGGCTGGCGGCGGCGGCGTTGGGTATGAAACCGGGGGGCATTGGTATTGAAGCCAGCAGCGCGACCGGCACCGGCAGAACGCTCGAGAACTGATCGGCATCAAGATTGACTTCCTGCACAGCGTAAGCTCCCTGAATCAGCGTTTGCTGCGGAAGATAAGCGGCATCCACAATCGTGGTCTTATAAGGAACCGAAAGAATGGCGGTCGTGCCAGAAGTGAAACCGTTAGTTTCGACGGTGAGATCGATCAGTCCGGTGACCGGCCCAGCTGTCGCAGTGATCACAGTTGCGCCGATCGCCATGCCAGTCGCTATCCCGGTAGAATTTACGGACACGAAATTCGTCGTGCTTGGCGTCGACGACGCGCTCCAGGTTACTTGCGAAGTAACATCCTGGACAGTGCCGTTGTTGTAGACGCCAAGGGCGGTAAGTTGCCGATGCTCGGCCAGTCCAATCAGCGCGGTCGCCGGCGTGATCTGAATTGCCTCCAGCGTCACCCCAGGCCCCGGACTGTTGGGCGTCGGATTGAAGAATGCGGGGTGAGCACTGCCGCTGCAACCTTGCAAAACGGAAGTAGCCGCGGCTATGGCGGCGACTATCAGTATGTGGCGCACGATCCCTGCTCTGAATCTGGCAGGGTCATTCCCGGACCTGTGCATCGCGTCTCCTGAACGTGGCGATCTGGTTTGTGGCGGAACTTACTGCCGCATATCTTTCGTTGTATTTGATGGATTTTTTTCCTCTTGCCCAACCGCACTGTAGTCTGGCACTACGCTGAACTGCATCTTCTGTTTGATCCAGTCAAGGCCCGTTCCGCCGGCAACGGCGGCGCGGAAGGCCGCAATGTTGTCATAGTGGACTACCTGTGCGTTGGTGGGAGCGGCCGCTTCGATCTTCTGCTGCACGTCCGCCGGCGTGACTCTAATGTCTTTCACGAATTGGATTCTTATCCTTGGCGTCTTAAGCTGCGGCAGCCACTTCACCGGATCAAGAGGTGCCACTCCCGCCAGCCATTCTGGCTTCAGGTAGCCTGGACGCTCGCCCTCCGGAATTCGCTTCGATTCTTTAATCCAATCGGGCCAATCGCCCCATGGGTCCTGCAAATCCAAAGTCCTGATGCGCGGATCGACTGCGGCGGCGAGAATGGCGATGCTGGCGCCCGAGCCGTCGCCGAATATCCCCACGCGGTTCATATCCACATCCCCTCTCGAGGCCAGGTAGTTCAGAACCATCTGGACATCATGGGCAGAAGTTGCCAACGATTCCCTTAGCTCACTTACAAACCACTCTTTCATGGGCCGATCGTGATAGCGCTGGCCAGTCAATGCGGGTACGAAACCGACGGCCGCAAATCCATCCTTGGTCAGAAGCCGGCAAAATTCTCGATTGTGGTACTGATCGGTTTCTTTGGGATAGTCGTATAGATAAAGGATGATCGGCGGATTCTTCACGCCAGCCGGCTTGATGATGTAGAGATCGATCGGATCGCCGGAGCGCCATTGCACCCTGACAACTTCGCGCGTGAACTTCGCGTCGTCGTCATCCAGTTCCATCTGCAATGCTTGAAGGGATTTCAGTGACGTGCTGCTGGTAAGCGCGGGCGTCGAAAAATCCTCCATGGTCTTTGGGATCAGGCTTGAGCTCGACAGGTCCGGCCTCGCGCTGGCCGGTTGTTTGCTGGCGTTGCCTTCTGCGGGCGGTTGCTTGCCAGCTTCCTGCGACCAGCCGTTGCGGGTAGCCACAAATATCATCAGGACGAGAACAATTCCAAAACCAGTGAGCCGAACAAAGCTTTTTTTCATGGAATTCCTGCCACTCCTTAAGAAAAAGTGATTCCGAATAAAATTAAAACTGAGGCAGGCTGGTGAAGAAACCCAGCCTGCCTCGCGGATTGAACTACGCAAACCTACTTAGCTACTGTTTCTTACCCAGCACGCCATTGCCGCAACCGGTGGTGCCGCAAGCGGTTGGAGCAATGTACGCCGAGAATTTATGGCCGGTTCCGAGAGTCCCCGTATAGCCGGTCACGTAAAGGGTTGAGGTTGTCGGAGCGATGCAAGAGGAAACAGTTACGGGATTACCATCGATGTATACGCTCGCAGTTTCGAGTGCTACCGGGTATCCGGCCGTGTGAGCCGAGCTGGTAGCTGAGAAGCCGAAATTACGTCCCCCGGCTGTCCCGGATGCCTTGGTAACCTTGTTTATTCCAGTTATATCGCAAGCACCAGAGGTGGGTTTGGCAGCGGTTGTGACCGTGCTGTAATCCCATCCGATGATCAAGCCGCCTTCGTCGCCGCCCTGTTCAGTGGTACCGCCCAAGGAGTCGCCCGGAGGAGTGGTGACGCTTTCAGTCGCACTCTGAGTGCCGTTGCACAGTTCCTCATCATTCGTTGTAACGGTGTAGCTGCAGTTCTTGGCAGATTGACTGAAGTGCGAACGGTAGACAGTGAGGCCATCACTACCGTTGCTGAACGGAACGAAGTCCGCAACCGTGGTGTCGATGTTGGCCTGAATGCTGGTGAGCAGACCCTGCGGTCCGAGCGGATCGGTGTCAGTGTCATAGATCAGCCAGCGGTAGATCGACCATGCTTTGTAAGTGCCGTTCCGCAGGTTCGGGTAAGAAACGCTGCCGGACCAGAGGCTCGCCTGGCACAGGTTGGTGCCACAGTAGGGCAGTGTTTGGGTGGCGGTGTTGTAGCCGAGCGTGTTGTTGGGCAGGCCAATCGGGTCTACGCCATCCAGCGTGAAGTACTGGTAGTTGGCTTGGTTGGCGTTGGTCGATCCGATCAACGTGGTCGCGTTGGCAAAGCTGAAGAACATATAGCCCATGCCATTCGCGGTGCTGTTGACGGCACTGACCACCTGGCCGTTGCCGATGCGGCGCTGGCGCGAACCATTTCCGGTGCAGGCCAGGTTGAGCGGATTGTAGGGAGACCGCGTCGGGTTGATGACACCCTTTTCCTGTGAGTCACTGGTGTTGCCGGTGGTGCGGAAAAGGCTGAATTCAGTGGTATTCATGGTTCCGGAGAGCGGTTCCCGCAGGAAGAGAGTGATCGGAGTAGCCGTGGCGTCAGCGCCGCCGAATGCCGCGTTTTGGGTGTCGCAGCTGGTGGTGCCATCAAACAGGTGGGCCAGCGAGTAAGGGCCGCCGGCGCTTCCAAGGCCGTTGACTCCACTCTTCAGGTTCGCCACATTGGCGTCAAACCCCGCGCCGCCATTGTTGTAGATGAACACGATTGGAGCAGCGCCAATCGGGTAAGTGTGGTAGGACGGAACATCGTGGCCGCCGGTGTAGATAGGATCGGAGCCGCCGGAGAGGGCGAAGCCGATCGGAGTGAAGTTCGAAGTGCTGCCAGATTGCGCCGTGTAGATAGGAGCGCCGATCTGGGCGGTCGGTCCCTGATAGCCCAAGCCCGCGTAGGTGGTCGTGTTGAGGACCGCCTTGGTGCGAGTGGTTGCGAACAAAGCATCTTCAGGACGAATGTCAGTGAGCCCCATATTGACATGCAGGGTGCCAGGAGCAGCAGTGCCGATATAGCTGGCGAGGTTAGCTGGCATAGCCACATCGGCCTTGTTGTCAGCCCAAAGGTTGTTCGGAAGAACCAGGTTGTCGCTGGTGGTCCCTGCGCCATCTGTAGAGGTCAGGTAAACGGTCGCGCCCGGAATCGCAGTGGTACCGCTGGTGGGCCGCTGCTGAGCTGAGAATAGACGAACACCAAGGGTGGAGTCATACTGACCAATTAGCCAGACATCCGTGATGTTGGTGTTGCCGGTTGTGTCGCTGCAGGCGGCTTCCCAGAGGATGCCCACATTGTTGGTCTCATCGACGATGCGACCCAGCGTGTCGCGGTTATCGTGCGCGTTGATGGCGTTCTTTTTTGTCCAGTGGTACTGGCATTGGCCGCTACCCAAATTGGCTGCTGCCAGAAAGCTGATGCCGATCATGGAGCCGAGGAATTGTGCCGAGGAACCGACGCCGACTATGTGCGCAGTCTGCGCGCTGGCGAATGGAACCGCAGCGAGAATCGCGGAACATACCACAGCCGCGAAACGCGATTTGAATCTTGTCATGTTGTCATTCTCCTAGGAATTCAGGTTGTGAAGCGTGGAACGCGGTGCTGGGAGCCACGCCAGTGCCGGCAGATAACACTGATCCGCACGCCAGAATGGAAACCAGCAAGAACTGATTTAATCGATTGCTCGGATTGAACAGCAGGCACACTCGGCTCTACTGGTCGCAGCAACTATGGAGTAAGCCTGTTACGCACTCGCGATGCGATTGTTAAATTTGCAAGAATTTCCCCGCGCGAGCTGTGGAAAACATGCGAATTAGCTGGGGGGAAGTTTTTGACCCCGCAGGCTAGACGATTAGACGTATCGCTCCCGTGGAAAGCCGTACTGTTAACCTGAATTTATTTCTTCTGTCACGGCCCCGTAACAAATCACGTGTAAGTGTATTGGACTCCACTGATTTTGGCTTCGCTGCGGCACTCAAGCGGCGATTCTTTGTTGTCACGATCTGCTGACGAGTGAGTTCACGGTTAACTTTCCGGCTATACGTTGATATGCCGAAGTTGACCCGATGTTGTTCCCTGCTGAGAAGCGCTCTATGAGTCTGGCGCAAGTTGACTTGGCGTAACTCGAACGTCAATTCGCGAAATGTAGGAAGTCGCGCGGAGGTGTAGGACACGTGAGATTTACCACAATTATTCTTTGTCTCCTGATTTGCGCCGCCACTCTCGAGGGCGCAGGGCCGCCGCCGCGCCCCGTTCGCGGCGGCGGGATTGCCCCGCTCATGGCCGCCGCGATGCCGCAGGATGACATTGCTTCCGTGAGTGGAACGGTCGCTGATGGCTCCAGCAAGCCACTGGCTGGAGCGATCGTTTCCATCAGGAATGCCGCCGGAGTTACCCAGACTGCAAAGACGGACAGTAAAGGAAAATACTGGGTCGGCAGCCTGGCTGCGGGAACTTATACGATTTCTGTCAGCGCAAAGGGATATAAGAAGTTCGAAGTCGCGGATATTCCGTTAGCCGCTGGGGACTCGGTTCCGCTTGATGTTCTGATGGAGGTGGGGGCTTCAGAGGAGCCAACCGGCTCTACAGAGTCGGCGGCGGCGGGCACGGCTGCCGCAGCGCAAAGCGGCGGGGCCGGCGCCCCCGCGAATAACGCGCAGGCGCAAACTACCGCTCCGAACTGGTTGGATGTTGCTCCTGTAATACCACCACCGCCGCCTGGAGCGAAGGCGCCCATCACGGTTGAGCAAGGTCGGCCAGCGATTACAGAAAAGGTGAACAATGGCGGCAAAACCGCGAGCGTCACCGGCAATGTGACCGATCCCACGGGCGCCTTGATTGCCAATGCGACGGTGACCGTTTCCAACTCAACAGGATTTAAGCAGACAGCTACCTCAAACGCACAGGGCGCTTACACCGTGTCCGGGTTGCCACCCGGCACTTACGATCTTTTGGTTTCCGCGCCGAATTTTAAGATCTTTCAAACTTCCAGTATCACCTTGAACGCCGGCGACATTGTTCCCATGGATGCGTCGCTCGAGGCAGCCGGAGCAAAGACAGAGATTAGCGTGGAAGCGAACAACGCAGCCGCAGTCGAGACGGAGAACGCCGAGGTTTCCGGAACTATTACACAAAAAGAAGTAACAGCACTCCAACTGAACGGCCGCAATTTCACGCAGTTGATAACCTTGACCCCCGGGGTAAGCAATCAGACTGGCCAGGACGAGGCTAAGGTCGGCGTAAACGGCAGTGTGAAATACAGCGTAAATGGCGGCCGCGTGGAGTACAACTCATTCGAAGTGGACGGCAGCGATGTTTTGAATGCCGGCTTAAGCGGCGCCGAAAGTACATTGGTGGTTTACCCCAGTCTGGATGCCATTCAAGAGATCAAAGTTCTCACCTCTAATTACGGCGCCCAATACGGACGCACCGCCTCCGGGACCGTACAGGTGACTACAAAATCAGGCACCAGTCAATTTCATGGCGATGCTTATGAATTTTTCCGCAATGAGTTCTTCAACGCACGTAATTATTTCGACCAAACCAAAAGGGCTCCCACCTACCGCAGGAACGACTTCGGTGGCACATTCGGAGGTCCACTGTGGATTCCGGGCCATTACAACGAAAATAAGCAAAAGACCTTTTTCTTTTTCTCCGAAGAAGCTCGGATAGAAAGATCTCCCAACGAATTGCAGTCCAATTTCAATCAGGCGGTGCCCACGCTCGCGGAGCGGCGGGGAAATTTCAGCGACGTTTGTCCTAATCCGTTTGATCCCCAGGACGCCAAGAAGCTGGTCAGTGTTGCCGGAGGCAAATATATATTTCCGATCGCCTCTTATGCGGACTGTCCGGGAGTTCCGAACGGAACCAACGTCCCCGGCTTCCGATTAATGTTCGCGAGCAATCCGTCCGCAACCGGCAGCATTGTGTATAACAATCTGGCGAATAACAACTCCAGTCCTAGCGCCGGACTAGACCCGAATGGCTTAGCCATCCTAAATTCCAATCTCATTCCTTTGCCAAACTCGTATGCAGGATGCAATTCCAGTCTGGTTGGGCAATCCGATCACACCACGCTGCAACCCATCATGCCCTGTTACGACGCGGTAATTTCTCTGCCAACGCACTGGCGTGAGGAACTGTTCCGCATCGATCAGAACTTCAACTCAAAGGTGCATGGAACATTCCGCTACATTCACGATTCCTGGGATACCGTAACTCCTACCCCTAACTGGGGGACAGTGAAGAATACCTTCCCGACAGTACAAAATAAGTTCGTCGGACCGGGAATCGACATGGTAGTACGGCTGACAGAGACGATAACGCCTACATTGTTGAACGAAACTGTTTTCAGTTACACCAACTCACACATCACCTTATCTGACGAAAACGGTCCCGGCGGAGCCAATTACCAACGTCCAGCGGGCCTGGGCAATCCCAACAATGTTGGAACGTGTACTGGGTCAACTGGTGTTCCTCAATGTCCCATGGGGTACCTGTTCAATAACGGTTTCGGGGGTAAGGTTCCGGGAGTGGTGATTACTGGGAATAACCAGGAGTACGGCGGCGCAGGCTTTACCGCAGATCCTTCCTATATGCCGTGGGAGCATACCAACCCAACCTACAATGTTCGTGACAACGTGAGTAAGGTAGCTGGGAAACATACTCTTCAATTTGGCGCACAATATGTGCTGGGGCAAAAAAATGAGACCAATGGAGCCCTCGGCGCGGCATCTGGAGACGTCCAGGGATTGCTCACTTTCAGCAATGTGAATGGTGGAAATCTAAGTACAGGCAATGCCTTCGCGAATCTCATTTACAACGACGGTAACGCAAATCTTCTCGGCGGCGCCAACGCGATCCGCAGCTACACTCAGGACAGCGCTCAACTTCGCTACTACAACCGCTATCAGATTGGAGAACCATTCTTCCAGGACGATTGGAGAATCAGTCCGCGGGTAACTGTAAACCTCGGATTACGCCTGAGCTTATTTGGCAACTACCATGAGAAGTATCTCCGGGCATACAACTGGGAACCGCAAGCTTTTAGCCAAACGCTGGCGGCTGAAATTAAAGTTGATCCTTACAGTGGACAACTGATCGGCTTGCCGGGCACCAAGCCAATTCCGTTTAATCTGACAAGCCTTGATCCACGCATCACCAATGGAATCGTCGAATGCGGCCCGAACGGCGTACCCTCGGGCTGCGTCAACAGTCATGTGTTCAACCCGGCACCACGGGTTGGTGTGGCTTGGGACCCGCAAGGTAATGGAAAAACCTCGGTCCGCGCAGGTTACGGTATTTTCTTTGAGCACGGTACCAGTGACGAAGCCAACACTGGTTCGCTCGAAGGGAGCGCCCCGGATGTTCTGAATCTTACGCAGCCTTTCCCCGCAGGCTACGCCTGCATCGGAAACTTTGGGACTAATTGCGACATCTCCGGAACCGGAGCGACGACTCTTCCCGGCGCGTTCCCTATCAACGTCACCTCCATCCCGACGCAAACCAAATACTCTTACTCGCAGCAATGGAGTCTGAGCGTGCAGCGCGAACTTCCCAGCAACTTCGTCGCCGCCTTCGCTTACGTGGGCAGCAAGGGCACGCATCTTACGGTGGAGCGCCAGTTGAATCAATTACAACCGATCTCCTCCACATTGAATCCTTTCTCACTCCACGAACCCTTTCTGCTGGCAGTTCCTGGAGCTTCGGTAGCAGATTGCACCAATCTTGGCTCTATCGCGAGTCCTGTATTTATCTTGCAGAATGGAACAACGATCACTTCCAACAACCCCGCGTCGGTCAATTTGCAGGTGGCCTGTCAAGGACAGTCAGCGCAGGCGGCAATCGCAGTGGCGAACACGTTTCGACCGTATCCGGGACTGGGTGAGATTTTCTCTTTGCAAAATGTTGCCGATTCTTCTTATCAAGGTTTCCAGACCACGATTCGGCGAACCAAAGGACCATTGACGGCCGGCGTTGCCTACTCCTACAGCCACTCGATTGATGATTCTTCCGACCGCACCGATCCTACCTTTGTGAATTCTCTTGATTTGCGATCCAACAGAGCAAGTTCGAACTTCGATCAGAGGCACTTGCTTAATATCAGTTACGTTTATAGCCTGCCGAATCTCAGCCGAGCACTGCAGCGGGATTTGTTTGATCCCGTCGACGCGGCTGCGGGCGAGGAAACAAATGCGGCGACTTCTGATGCGCCCTCTACGCTCGTGCGCCTGATTGGTGACGGATGGCAAGTATCGGGAATCACAACCTACCAATCAGGCACGCCGTTCAGTGTGATCAACAACGCCGGAAGCAGTGGAATTGGGGTCCTCGATAACGCAGGAGTGGCGAACGGAATTGGGGCCGGCTCCTATCCCGATCTTGCTTCCAACCCAGGTCCCGCGGCGTTAACAAGTAATGGCAGTAGCTTTGGTCCATTGCTATTGAATCCGAATGAATTTGTCGCGCCTCGCGGACTTACTTTTGGAGATTCCGGCCGAAATTTCCTGAATAATCCCAGCCGGCTTAACTTCGATTTATCGATACTCAAACATTTTGTAATTCACGAAGGGACCGAAGTCGAGTTCCGGGCCGAAGGCTTTAACATTTTCAATCAAACCCAATTCCGCATCTATGATCCCAACTTTGGCAACACTGGCAGCAATACCATTAATTGCTACGGTGGACCCAACTACTCTGCCGGGGCATATTTCCCGGGCGGCACGGATTGCCTAACTGGCAATTCGTTCCTGCATCCGGTGAATGCACACCGCCCGCGCACTATGCAGTTTGCTCTGAAATTTAGTTTCTAGTTCTGGACTTGTATCTATCGGCTGGGGCTCAGTCGATTGGAAACCCGGACCTACTCCCCACATTTTAGAAGGAGAAGGTGCAATGAATCGCAAAGTTTACGCAGTTATCTTCGCACTTATTTACTTACCTCTGGGCTGGCTCGTGGGTTGCGGCGGCAGTAACAGTTCAACCCCGGCGTCTACGGCCACAGCGACACCACAGGTCGTGGGGATTACGGCAACCAGCGGTTCCTCACAAAGCGCAGCCAGTAACAAGACCTTTGCAGCTCCACTGACGGCGACTGTAACTACAAGCGGTGTGCGGACCGGCGGAGAAAAGGTGACATTTACCACACCAGCTTCGGGTGCCAGCGGCACTTTCGCTAATGGTACTAACACAGAAACTGACATTACCAACAATGTCGGCGTGGCTACATCTTCGACTATTAAGGCGAACGCAGTAGGAGGCACCTATACGGTGACAGCGACCGTCGCAGGTGCACCCTCTCCAATCACTTTCAGTCTCACCAACATCCCAGTAACTTCTTATACGTTCTACATGAGCGGACAAGATGCCACCGGAGGCTATTACGCCCTCGCAGGATCTATCGGGGTAGACACCAGCGGCAACATACTTGCAGGCGAACAAGACTATAACGATGGCGGCTTTGGATATGCATCCCCTGAACCGAAAGGTGACCAAATCACCGGGGGAACGCTAACGTTCGCCGCTGGCGCCCCTCCCGGGCAGGGAACGCTCACTCTGCAGACCAACAACTTGAGTTTGGGATTAAACGCGGACGGTACCGAAGAGTTCGGCGTACAATTTGTCAATTCAAGCCACGCGCTCATCATGCAATTCGATGGCTTCGCGACTTCGAGCGGCAGCTTGGATTTACAAACCCTCCCAAGTGCCCTCGCTGGACCGTTCGCTTTCGCCCTCTCCGGATTTGATTCCTCGCAAACGCCGGTTGCTTACGGAGGTGTGTTCTCCATCAGTGGCACCGCCATCTCGGGTGTCATCGACATCAATGATGCGGATGACGTGGGAGTAACAACCGGAACAACTCTCAGCGCGACGCTCTCACCAGCGGATACCTTTGGACGAGGCACCATCAAAGGCCTTAAGGTTGCTGGCACGGCGGTTGCATTGAACTACTACGTTGTCGGTCCCGAAGCAATCCGCCTTATTGATGTTGACACTACTGACTCTGCGGTCGGCTCCGCTTTCGGCCAGGGCACGGCATCTTTCAGCAACGCGTCGCTTGGACCCTCCGTGCTTGCCATCACAGGAAACCTGTTAGCGCAGTTCGGCGCGTTGGGCCAGTTCACCACGAGTAATACGTCCTCCTCACCAGCGGACTTTGCAGGAGTTGGGGAAGACAGTGAGCCGGGCAACGGGATTCTTACCTCGGAAGCGTCCAAGATTACGGGCAACTATCTCATCGGTGCCAACGGATATGGGAGCCTTGCATTCAACACTACTAGCGCCAACTATCCGGGGCTTGGAGACGTCACCACTCTGGGGATTTACATGACAGATCCAGGGCTGAATCTGAACGACCCCAACAACCCGACCGGCGGAGGAGGGGCTTTGGTGGTTGATCTCGATTCCGGGCAAACGGTCGGTGTACCGCTACCCGGCGGAACCGGTGTCATCATTCCACAAACCGACGCAGCCACTGCAACCGCCGATTTCGCGGGCAACTACGCCGCTGCCTGGCAGAACTTTGACAATAATGGATGCGGTTGCGAGTTCGACATGGCCGTGCAGGGGACCATGGTTGCGAGCGGATCCTTAAGCCTAACCGGTTTGGTCAGCGATCCCTTCTTCTCGATGGGAACGCCCGACGCGACGAGCTCCGGAGATACATTTGTTGGAACTCCGCTCGCGGATACAAAAAATCCCGGCCGCTACACGATGCTGACCGGAAAACATTCGCTTGCGACTGTAATCGATGGCTCAACGGGACCCAACTTCGACATGGTCATCTACCAAGCCAGCGGCGGACAGCTCTTTTGGCTCGACTATGATACTGCCCTGACGACGGTGTCACTCGGACCGCTGGAGCAGCAAGGGTCGCTCACCGGCCAACCTGCAGCAAGAAAACCGACCGCCAAGACCAGGTCGAAACGGAAGCAATAGGGTAGCAGACCTTTCCAGTTAAAAAGGTAAGGGAACAAGTTCCTCCTCGCTCCTCTGGGGTTCGCGTCTGCAGTCTTTGGACAAAATGAAACTTGGGAGGCGTGACTTCCAAGCAGGTGGCGAGTACCATTCAGGAGATTTCGTCGTCCGCGGCAAGTGGGTCAATGCCCGCGTGCAGAATTCGCAGTCGGCGCTCGCGACGTTTCTCCTAGCTTCCCTGCTAGACTGACGCGGTGCGCCGTCTGATCGTTAACGCCGACGATTTTGGTTTCACTGCGGGAGTCAATCGCGCCATTGTCGAAGCTCACACTCGAGGAATTGTGACTTCGACCACGCTGATGGCGAGTGGGGCTGCCTTTGACGACGCCGTCCGCCTAGCTAGAGAAGCACCGCGGCTCGATGTTGGCTGCCACCTGGTGCTAATCGATGGCGAGCCGGTCCTGGATGCGGTTCGCCTGCCCACGATCACGTCTCGAGATTCTGGTACCGGTCGCTTTCGTGATGGTTTGAAATCGTTTGCGGCACGCGCGCTGACCAGCCGCTTCGATCCAGCGGAGATTGAAGCCGAGACAGGGGCACAGATACGCAAAATCCAATCGGCCGGCATCAAAGTTTCCCACCTGGATTCTCACAAGCACACTCACTTGTTTCCTGCGGTGCTCCGGCCGGTGCTGCGCTCGGCGCTAGCTTGTGGAGTAGGAGCGGTTCGTAATCCGTTTGGACCGCGCAAACCGCTGACCTCGACTGAACTGTTGGCGCGGCCTTCTCTCTGGACTCGTTATGCAGAGGTGCGAGTTCTGCGCGCCCTTGCAGGCAAATTTCATGACGCAGCGAAACGGCAGGGGATGGTAACTCCCGATGGCACGCTCGGCATCGTTGTGACTGGTACGCTCGACGAGAGACTCTTCCGAGCCATTGCCGCCATCATTCCTGAAGGCACGTGGGAATTTGTTTGCCATCCGGGCTACAATGATGCGGAATTGCAGCAGGCTAATACCCGTCTGCGGGAATCGCGAGAAACCGAATTGCGGGTGCTCACCATGCCTGAAGCCAGACAGTTATTGGAGGCCGAAGGTATTGCCTTGATTTCGTATCGCGAACTCATCTCAGCCGAAAATGCCTCGTAAGAGCAGGTTCATAAATCCTCGCACTGACTCAGGACTAGTCACTTTCGTAATCTTAAGAAGAATCGGGTAGGGCGTATCATCAGGTTAGTTTCGGCTTAAAAACTTAAGCTGGGAGGCTCTTAATCATGTCTGCCTCAGGGGCGGCTCCGCGCGCGACGCTGGACTTGCGTGTACGTGTGTGGGGCATGGGGGCCGATAACCATCCTTTTCACCAGAATGCGAACGCGCAAAATGTGAGCACAAGTGGAGCCTGTATTTGCGGGCTCGAACATGAGTTGAAGGTGGGCGACGTGATCGGCGTTCAATACGAAACCAAGAAAGCCCGCTGCAAGGTGATATGGGTGATGGAGGCCGCGGGTCTTAAAAAGGTTCAGGTCGGGGTTCAACTCGTGGCCGACCAGGAGTGTCCGTGGCTGGCGCAATTGCCGCCAGAACTGCGCTCCAACATGCCGAATTTCACTCCGGACAATCGCAGGAAATTCCAGCGTCACCGGATATCGTTCCCCTTGGAATTCCGCGACGAACGCGTGAATACTCCGATGCGGGTTAACGCTACAGATATCAGTGGCAATGGCTGTTATGTTGAGACCGTCATGCCCTTGCCGATTTCGACCGTGCTGCGGGTGGAGTTTTGGATCGACCAGGAACGTATCTCCTCCTCGGCTACCGTCCGCACCCGTGATCCAGGAGTTGGGATGGGAATCGAATTCACCGGCTTGCCGGAAGATTCCAAGAAGCGCTTCCAGGCTTATCTCGATAAGCTCGACCCTGGCCTCTCCGTGCAAGGACAAAAAGCCAGCGAATAGGCCGTCGTGATTCGCAAAAACACTTGCTGGGCAAACCTGGGTTCGCCGAGAATCTGCATCTTCTGCTACCCTCGACCATCGAATTACAGAATCTCTTAAGGGCGGTCCAGGCGGAATGAAGATTGGGATCACGTGTTATCCCACCTACGGCGGCAGCGGCGTGGTGGCCACAGAATTAGGTCTGGAACTGGCCCAGCGCGGCCACGAAATTCATTTCATTTCTTATGCCCAGCCGATCCGGCTGCGCGGGGAAGAACCTAACATCCACTATCACGAAGTCGAAGTGTCCCGGTATCCGTTATTCGACTATCCGCCCTATGATTTGGCTCTTGCCACCCGGATGGCTGAAGTCTCACAGTTGTACGATCTCGATCTGCTGCACGTGCACTACGCTATTCCGCATTCGGTAAGCGCATTGCTGGCGAGGCAGATGCTGGCCGATGGGCCGCGAGGGCGCCGCTTGCCGTTCGTCACCACGCTCCACGGCACTGACATCACCTTGGTCGGGCTGGACCGCTCCTACTTGCCGATCACGCGCTACTCCATCAACCAGAGCGATGGAGTCACGGCCGTCTCCAATTACCTCCGCGATCGTACGATGCGGGTCTTCGATGTCAGTAAAGAGATTGAAGTGATCTACAACTCGGTGAACTGCGATGTGTACTGCCGATGTGCGAACTCTTCCGAGCGTCGAGCCGAGTACGCGCCCAACGGGGAACGTCTGCTGGTACACCTCTCGAACTTTCGCCCGGTAAAACGGGTGACGGATGTGATCGAGATTTTTGATCGCGTGCGCAAAAAAATTCCGTCAAGACTTATGCTGATCGGCGACGGCCCGGACCGTTCCGTGGCGGAATGGCTGGCCGTTCAAAAAGGAATTCACGAAGACGTGCTCTTCCTCGGCAAGCAGGATGAAGTGCAGGAAAAACTCGGCATCGCCGACATTCTTCTGATGCCAAGTGAGTTGGAATCGTTCGGCTTGGCTGCGCTGGAAGCGATGGCTTGTGAAGTGGTGCCCATCGCCACCCGCACCGGCGGCGTGCCGGAAGTAATCGAACACGGTGTCAGTGGGTATCTCGCCGACGTTGGCGACGTGGACACAATGGCGCGTTACGCAATCGAACTTCTCAGTGATGAGAGCGCGTTGCATGCTATGGGCAAGGCGGCGCGTGCCGTGGCCCAAGCTCGTTTCTGTTCCAGCAGGATCGTTCCACAATACGAAGCTTATTACCGGCGGGTGGTCGAACGCTCTTCGTAAAATCCCTCCGGCACGGCACCCGCCGTCTGCAGCAAGGGCAATCGAATTCGCACCAGCGTTCCTTTGCCTTCGTGGCTGTCGATTGTCATCCGCGCTGCGTCGCCATACAAAACCTGCAGGCGTTCGGAGATATTCGCCATACCAATTCCCGCACCTCGTATGCTTACAGAATCGGGTGCTTGGCTGGCGGCCATGCCAACCCCATCATCCTCTACTTCGATGACCAGGCCCGACCCGGATAGTCGGCTGCGCAAGTGGATGCTGCCGCCTTCCACTTTCGAGGCCAGTCCGTGCTTGATTGAATTCTCGACCAGCGGCTGCAACAACATGCTCGGGACCATCACATCCAGCGAATCGGGAGCAAGTTCTTTCACTACGCGGAGTTTGTCATCCCCGAATCGCACCACTTCGATGTCGAGATAGTTGTCGATAAACTCCACTTCCTCGCGCAGAGGCACGAAAGAGTCAGCGCTATTAAGCAGGCGGCGCAAGATTGTGGCCAATTTTGAAATCAGTTCACGCGCTGTATCCGGATCGAAGCGCACTAAGGAAGAAATTGAATTTAGAGTGTTGAAAAGAAAATGAGGATTGATCTGGTTCTGCAGGGCTTCCATGCGTGCGTGCAATAGCAAGCGCTCTTGTTCCTCAAGTTTGATCTGGATGCGCACGCTGTTGAAGATCTTGAGTTCAATCCCGATAGCGGTTATCGAGGTCGCATAGATTGCCGCCCATATCCACCAGTTATCGGGGCTCTCCATGCTAAAGATGGAGCGCGGAAAATTCATTGCAAGTTCGGTCTGCACCAGCCGCAGCCCCAGCACCGTGATAAAGAACATGACCTGCCAGTCGAAGAGCCGTGGTCGCGGCAAGTTGCGGCGAATCAGACGGAAGATGCTCTGATCGATAAAGGGAGAGAACGACCAGATATCGTCCTTGTCGGCAGCCAGGGTGCGCAGTTGGCCGGCGATAAAACCGCACAGTACTCCGAATGGCATAGCCGCCCAGTCGCCGTGCAGCATCGCGGGAATGCCCATCATGACCCCGCCGAGAGAGCCGGCCAGGCGTCCACCGATCACGCCCAGCAAAAGTGCGGTTTCAAAACTCAAATCTCCAGCAAGAAAACTTTTTGCGGTGAACCGGATCCAGACTCCGACCATGATGGGCAGCGCCATCCACAGCACGAGGTAGACCTTCTGCCGAAATGTGCGCTCTTCGCGAAACAGCAGCGATTTGAATTCTTTGGAGCGGACCAAGCTGCTGGACACAGCAGCAGCCACGCCCAGTTTCACCAGCAGATTGATCCAAATGAGCCGCGGTTCCATGAGTTTCCGGCAAAGAAATGCCCGCGAGAAAACTGTAGCACGAGAGGGATCGGATGATCCGATCTGATCAGATCGACGATCATTCGACCTTGCGCGCTATTCGCAAATCGCTTCCCGTCATTTCCTTCGGCTCATCGACGCCCAGAATGCCGAGCATGGTGGGAGAAATATCGCGCAGTGAGCCATTGGGCTTCAAGGTGAACCGCTTCGCATCTTCGGCAACCACTATGAAGGGCACGGGATTCGTAGTATGCGCTGTGTGTGGGCCGCCGCTCACTGGGTCGATCATCATCTCGGCATTGCCATGATCCGCGGTAATCAGCATGGCTCCGCCCTTGGCGCGTATCGCGGCTTCGATACGGCCGAGGCAGGCGTCCACAGTTTCGACAGCTTTCACTGTGGGCTCAATTTTTCCTGAGTGTCCGACCATGTCCGCGTTGGCGAAGTTGACGATGATCACATCAAATGTGCCGTCTTCCGTAGCTTTTATCACAGCGTCCGCGATCCCTGCAGCACTCATTTCGGGCTTCAGGTCATAGGTGGCAACTTTGGGCGATTGCACCATCACGCGCTCTTCGCCGGGAAAGGGCTGTTCCACTCCGCCATTGAAAAAATAAGTGACGTGCGCATACTTCTCAGTTTCTGCGACGCGCAGGTTGCGCATGTTTAAGCCGCCCATCACATTCGCCAGAATGTTCGCCATGGATTCCGGCGGAATGACGACCGGGAGGCTGAAATTCTTGTCGTATTGCGTCATGCAAACGTAGTGCAGATTGTTCGGAACCCGATCGCGGGGGATCGTCGTATCGAGGTCGGCCGCACCGGGAAGATCGCTGCCGCCTTTCGAATTCAAGCCGCTGTTGCGGGCCAGGGCGCGTGTGATCTGGCGGACACGATCAGCACGGAAGTTGAAACAGATGCAAGCGTCGTCATCGCGAATGGTCGCCACCGGTTGGCCGTTTTTATCGGTGCAAACGAACGGGATGACAAACTCGTCCGTCACATTCTTGTTGTACGAATCTTTCATTCCCTGCACCGGATCGGAATACTTGCCGCCTTCCGCGTCAGCAAAAACCATCGCGTTGTACGCCTTGGCAATACGCTCCCATCGCCGGTCGCGATCCATGGCATAGTAACGGCCGTTCACGGTCGCAATTTTGCCGGAGTTGTATTCACGCATTTTCTGCTGCAGTTGTTCGAGATAGCCTGCGCCGTTGGTGGGGAGCGTGTCACGGCCGTCCATGAATGCGTGGACGAAAACACGATCTACACCGTTTTGTTTCGCCATCTTCAGCAGCGCGTAAAGATGAGCTTGCTGCGAATGGACGCCGCCGTCGGAGACCAGGCCAAATAGATGCAGTCTCCGTTCGCCTACTCGCGCATGCTTCATTGCTGCCAGCAGCACGGGATGCGAGAAGAATTCTCCATTCTGGATCATCAGATCGATGCGCGTGATGTCCATGTGAACAATGCGGCCCGCTCCGATGTTGAGATGTCCCACTTCGCTGTTGCCCATCTGGCCTTCGGGCAGGCCGACAAAAGGTCCGCTGGTGTGAATCAGCGTATTCGGATATTCGCGCAACAGGCGGTCGTACGTTGGCTTGCGCGCAAGCGCGATGGCATTGGCTTTGGTTTCGGCGCGGTAACCCCAGCCGTCGAGGATGATGAGAACGAGTGGTTTAGGACGAGGCATTTTTGGAGAACGCTCCCTGCATGAGGTTTGAAAAGGAGAATAAATGAACTTACCAGATTACCTGGATGGGATACTGCTTGAACATCGGGTCAGAGGTGATGATCGGCCAGTCCTCCTCCATGCTCTGCGCAATCAACATGCGATCGAACGGGTCGCGATGATGCATCGGGAGACGCTCGAGAGTGAGCAAATGATCGATGCTGATTGGTAGAGTCTTGATCCGGTTTTCCGCCAATCTGCTGAGCACGTAGGGACCGGCAGGCCGCGGGAATTTCAACTTGCCCGACTGTACCTTAATAAGAATCTCCCAGATGCTAGCAATGCTAAGCGAAAGATCGGCGCTTCCGGCAAAAATGTCGCGGGCGTGACGCGACATCCTCGCATCCCCGGCGAGCGCCCATAAGAATGCATGCGTGTCGAGGATGGCCTTCATTTCGGCAGGAGAGGTCCCTTATAGAACAGGTCTTCAAGGTCGGGATCAGGATCATTGAAATCGTCCGGAACTGTGAAGTCACCCTTAGCGCTACCGAAAACCCTCTTCTTTGGAGTCTTCTTCAGAGGTACCAGCTTGGCGACCGGCTTGCCCGCCTTGGCGATAATCACTTCCTCGCCCAGCGCGACGCGTTCCAGCAGGCGCGAGAAGTGAGTTTTAGCCTCGTGAATGTTAACTTCCATAAGGCTATTGTAACTTAGTCGTGGACTAAGTCAAACTTCGCCTTTTGGACAAAGCAGTTGGCTTCAGGTTCGCCGCCTGACTCGGTAAACAATCAAAGGCGATAGATCGCCGACATTGTTACAGAATCATTTCACGCCTCGCACAACTTCTGAGTACGACTTTCTCGATAAACCACGCCAAGCATTTATACTGATCCACGGAGATCATCATGCCGATTAGCGAATTGCTGTTGCCGGAATTTGACGAAGAAATGAAAAAGACGCGGACCACCCTGGAGCGCGTTCCCGCTGACAGGAAAGAATTTGCGCCTCATCCCAAATCTATGCCGATGGGCAAACTGGCGCCACACGTGGCGCAACTTGCCGGATTCGGGTTAACGATTCTGACTACGCCTGAGCTCGATTTCTCCAAAGGCAGCGTCAAGCCGTTGCCCTTCGAATCGTCTGCTCAACTGGTGCAGGCTTTTGATGAAGGTGCGGCCAAGGTTCGCGCCGCTTTGCAGTCCATCCCCGACAGTGCCTGGAAAGAAAACTGGAAGCTGAGCTTTCAGGGCAAGACGATTTTTGAAGGGCAGCGATTTCTGGCTTATCGGGAGATGTTTCTCAACCACATGGTGCATCATCGCGCCCAGCTTGGAGTGTACCTGCGTTTGAATGAAAAGCCGGTGCCTGCGACTTATGGGCCGTCGGCTGACGACACTATGGGATTCTAAATGGCGGCGGGAAAAAAGCTGAAGCTATCCTTTGTAATTCAGCGCCTTCAATCCTAAGAACCTGGCTCCGTCGCCTAACTCCTGCTCAATCCGCAGCAGCTGGTTGTATTTGGCAATGCGGTCGGTGCGCGAGGCGGAGCCGGTTTTGATCTGTCCCGCTCCCGTCGCTACGGCAAGATCCGCAATGAAAGTGTCTTCAGTTTCTCCGGAGCGGTGTGAGATGACTGAGGTGTAGCCGTTTCTCCGAGCGAGGTCGATGGCATCAAGAGTCTCGCTGACCGTGCCGATCTGATTCACCTTGATGAGGATCGAATTCGCCACACCCTTGTCAATTCCCTCTTGCAGAAACTGAATGTTCGTGACGAAGATGTCGTCCCCGACAAGTTGAATCTTACTGCCGAGTTCTTTAGTCAGGTTCTGCCATCCGTCCCAGTCGCCCTCGGCGAGGCCGTCTTCCAGCGATACGATGGGGTAATCTTTCACCCATTTGGCATAGAATTTCACCATGTCATCGGAGCTCTTGGCCGATTTATCCGATTTTTTGAAAACGTACTTGCCATCCTGATAGAACTCGCTGGCTGCGGGATCAAGGGCGATGGCGATCTCTTCTCCGGGTTTATATCCCGCTTGCTGAATGGCTTCGAGGACGACTTCGATGGCCTCGACGTTGGACTTGACCGACGGGGCGAACCCGCCTTCATCGCCGACGGAGGTGTTGTATCCACGTTTCTTCAGGACTCCCTTGAGGGTATGGAAAACTTCCACGCCCCAGCGTAGAGCTTCTGCAAAAGAAGGCGCGCCCACGGGCATCACCATGAATTCCTGGAAGTCGACGTTGTTATCGGCGTGAGCCCCGCCGTTGAGGATGTTCATCATGGGGGTCGGCAAAATATTTGCAGCCGCACCGCCGAGATAGCGATAAAGGGGCAAGCCATATTCCGCCGCAGCGGCTCGGGCCGCCGCCATAGAGACGGCAAGGATCGCATTTGCCCCCAGCCGCCCTTTGGTTTCCGTGCCATCGAGTTCGATCATTTTCTGGTCGAGCGCACGCTGATCGGCGGCATCCCAGTTGGCCAGTGCATCAGCAATCTCGCCGTTCACGTTCTCTACGGCTTTGAGTACACCTTTGCCGAGAAAACGCGTTTCGTCGCCATCCCGCAGTTCAACCGCTTCGTGTTCGCCGGTAGATGCGCCGCTGGGAACAATCGCGCGTCCGACAACACCGCTCGCCAGCTGCACTTCCGCTTCTACCGTAGGATTGCCGCGCGAATCCAGCACCTCGCGCCCGATAATTGCACTTATATTCGTCATGAAATCTTTACCATCCCTTCGCTCTGCAATGGATTTTGTATCGTCATCAACTACCACTTCGGCACCGCCTGAGTTCAGGCTCAAGCGACGCCCAGTCAGGTAGCCAATGCCGTTGTATGTTTTTGCCATGAAGTCGTTTCAAAACTGTTGATTATAGCGGATCGAACATCTCCAGGATGTGACAGCGCGCACAACGGTAGCGGTGCAATTTGAATTCTCCACAGTCTGACATTTGGTCGCTCGAAGAACTATGCGGCATTACGAAGGTCTAAGTCCCAAAAATTTATGAAATCGCTAAACGTTTACTATCAATAGGATACGTAACGACTGTGTAGAAATGAGGGGCTCTCTGGTGCCTTTGACCTTGACTCGCGCATCAAATAGAAAAATAATCAGTTGCGCGACTGGGTGGAGACGCTATGCGACTCATGCAGGGCCGAATGGCCCCGCCCCAGACGCTTTTTTGTTTTACCTCAGTCTTATTTCCCCCGGACAATTTCTCACCTTGAAGCGAGGCTAGGAATGTATCTCTGCTACATCGACGAGAGCGGCGTGCCCGAAATCGGTCAAGGTACATCCCATTTTGTGCTCGTTGGATTATCAATCGAGGCCTGGGACTGGAAAAATCAAGACCGCGCTGTCTCGGTTGTTAAAAGAAGATTTGGCTTAGGAGATGCCGAGATACACACTGGGTGGATGACACGCCGCTATTTAGAGCAGGAACGAACAGCTAATTTCGTCGGCCTTGATAGTCCGGCTCGTAGACACGCAGTCAGGACTGCACGGGACGCACAACTTATCAGAATACAAGCATTGAAGGGTTCAAAAGCTGCCGCGGAGCTTCGCAAGAACTACCGCAAAACAGATGCTTATGTCCATCTCACATTAGATCAGCGCATGGACTTTTTGCGACAACTTGCTGATGTAATCGGATCGTGGGGAAACACCCGATTGTTCTGTCATGCGATAGATAAAACTTCGTTCGGGGCCACACCCCCAGTAATACCTCCCCGAGAAGAGGCGTTTACGCAGGTCGTGACCCGCTTTGAAAGATATTTAGTAGATATTGGAGAACCCCGCACGGTTGGGCTGCTAGCGCACGACCACGACGACACATCTGCTGATAGACTCACTCAACTGATGCGTCATTTTCATTCCAGCGGAACAATGTGGACAACCGTGACAAAGATAATTGAAACTCCTTTCTTCGTAGATAGCCGATTGACCGTTGGGGTTCAGTTGGCTGATCTGTGCGCTTATGCAACCAGACGGTTTTTTGAAAATAGTGAGACTGATCTTTTCGACCGAATCTATCCTCGATTCCATCGAGTCGGCGGAAGAGTCGTTGGCTTCCGCCATTATGTCCGAGGACGACACTGTGCTTGCAGAGTCTGCACTGACCACTAAAGCAACTGAAAGGCCAATCACAATACATCACAATTTCAAACTGCACCACTACCCGCTCGACCGCGTGATTAGCGTTTAGATCGGATCTGTCCAGACGGCATCAGGCCCCTTATCTTCGCTGGTTCACAAGCAACTCGGAACGTTGTTCCAACCATCCGTCTAATCTAGAGTCAGAAGGAACAATCGGATATCTTAAGTAGTTGCAAGATCCGTGGAGGAACCATGAAGAAGCTGACAGTTCTGCCCTGCATCCTGCTAATGGCAGCGACCGCTGGCGCTCAAACAGGTGCACCCGTGCCCGCCGGCACAGCGCTGATGGTCAAGCTGGAAACGACGCTCGCCACTTTCAGCAATAAGCCGGGCGATCCTTTTCAGGGACGCTTGACCCAAGCCGTGGTGGTCGACGGGAAGACTGTGATCCCCGCGGGAGCCACCGTGGAAGGCCGCGTCACGAAAGTGGCGGAGCCGCGCCGCATCGAGGGTAAGCCGACGATTGGAATTGCGCCCGAAGCTTTGGTGCTGCCCGGAGGCGAGCGAGTTTCTCTTGACGCGACGCTGGTCGATACCGACATTAAAGGGACAGATGTAAATCAGGAAGGGGAGTTCAAAGGATCCGGCCATGACCGGCGTGATGAAATGGAAGCTGGCGGCGGAACAGCCGGAGGCATGCTGATCGGCGGCCTGATCGGCGGACCTCCAGGAGTGCTGATTGGCGGAGCGGTGGGGGCTGGGTCAAGCGGCGCACATTGGTTGAGCAAACATCATTCGGCGACGTTGCCTGCGGGGACTACGCTCACCCTGGAACTGAACCGTCCGTTGACGATGACCTCGGCGGTGGCCAGTTCGGGACAGTAACTGAACAGCTTTCGAAAAACGCCGGGGGCGCAAGCGCCCGGCTTTTCTATTAGATAGATAGACTGCGCTTCTATATCCCCAGTTCTGCTTCGCTCACTAACTGGAGTTCGATCCATCCCTCTACCGGGAGTGCATCCACGGGCAGACGGTTGTGCCAAAGGCTGAAGCGCAATTTGAGCCGGCTGGTCGGCGCGATGGCCGCGATTCCTGTCTTTGGCTGCGTTAGAGTTCCGCCGGGCCCTCCGGGAGTCGCAGTGAGACGGGTTTCGCCAACAGCCAGCTCAAGGGCAACCGAAATTCAAAGTTGCGAAGCAGAGCGGCCTTGGCTCTCTCCTCCGGCGGCTCAGAGGAAGCAGTCAACGATTCTTCCCGGCCGTCAACTTGCCACTCTGTTAGTTTGCGGTCTCGGATATTGGCGTCGAGCCGCAGAGCACGCCGCGGACGCGCTTCTTCGGCCGCCCACGATTCCAAATTCACCACCACATCTAGTTCTGTGTCCGGAACGGGACCGGCAAAGTCCAGTCGCCCGTAGACAAACCTGCTGTCGATCCCGGCATAGACGGAATCCAGCAGAAATTGTTTTCCATGCATCGCCCCGGCACGCTGGTCTGCGGTAAAAATGGCCGCTCCCATCCACTCGAAGTAGCGAACTTTGTCGCCCGTAATGCGAGGATGAATATAGGCGGTTTGCGGAGTGAAGGCAGGACGAACTTCTCCGCCCGTGATCGGCTGCGCCAAGTAATCGGGCGGGGTCGCACCCAGTGCCTGATAGATGTTAGAAAGATGTTTGCGGTAAAGCTCGTCAAAGTCGCGATCATTGGCCGAGTGATGCTCGGGTCCGTACCACCAGTTCCAGTCGCTGCCTTCGGCGATCAGGATTTCTTCAAACGCTAATTTTCTTTGCGCTTCGCTGGCGCGCGCCGAATTCTGCGCGTAAAATTCGCGCGCGTGGTGCAGGTAATCCCACGCCCGATTGTCTTCGGGAGCGCCGATCCAGACATTAAAATTCGCATTGATCCACGAGCCCGGTACGAGAGACTTTAAAGGCGACACATTACGATGGCGGGAAATCGCCTCCGAAACCGTGACCGCTTCAAGTCCTCCCTCCCGCTGCAGCGCATCATAAAAACGCCGCAGAAATTCTCGGCCGGATTTTGGATAGTATTCCCAGGCATTCTCTCCATCGAGAATGACCGACAGAACCGCGTCGCGCCCTTGCGCGAGCACAGTTTGAGCCGCCTCTTTGATGTTATGCAAGAGATGACCGGCGGCATCTGCAGGATCCATGCCCGAATAGACAAAGCCAATCAAGTCCGAAATCGTATGGTCTCGAAACACCATATTCATTTCGGTGGGACCATTCTCGTAGCGGTGAATGTTGTAGAGCCGTTCCGCGAGATGTGTCGGAAGACGGCCGTTGCCATCGCGCTGGAAAAAGACTCCGGTACTGCGCCCGAGCACGCCTTCATCGGTGGCCATCCATTTGACGCCGAGACTGTGCGCGATCGCCAGCGTCTCTTCCGAGACGCTGCCCTCCGAAGGCCAAACCCCCTGCGGCCGCATTCCAAATACTTCCTGATGGAGGTCAAGCGCGCGCACCAGCTGTTCGCGCGCGTCTTCCGGATGACGAAAGCGGTTCTGCGGCAAAGGCAAGCCCGGCGAGGAAACGGCACCGGCATTGGTGTCGCAGACCAGAGGAAGGATCGGATGGTAAAAAGGTGTCGCAGAAATCTCAATCGAGCCCTTCTTCGCGGCATCGGCATAGGCTGGCAAAACCTTGGCCAGAAGTTCCCGCTCGCGCGCGATTACAAAACTTTGATCGTCGAGCGAGTAGTTGCGCTCCTTCCTGATAAGGGCGGCAACGTCTTTCTCTTCCAGAAAGAATTCGTCGAACCATGCGATCTGGGAAAGCACTTGCAGGTCGGTGAAGTCCTGCGACTGAAAATATTTTTCCGCCTTCTCGGCGGAAAACCCGTGCTCGCGAAACCGCTCCCATAGCTCGCGGTAGCGCGGATACCGCCCAATCACATTCGTTGGGTTAGCCTGAAACAGATATTGCAGAGCAAAGATCCGCTCATGCAGGGTTAGGTCGTTGCCCGGCTTGGCTGCGACCTTCAGGAACGGATCCTGTGCGGTTCCGACCACGTAGTCCTGAATCTGCGTAATCAGCGACGGCACCAGATTGAAGTTCTGGTGGACTTCAGGAAACTCATCCAGCAACTTCACCATGCCGTAATAATCTTTAAGCGCATGCAGCCGCACCCAGGGCAGGCGATATTCGCCCGTCACCAAATCCTTATAAAAAGGCTGGTGCTGGTGCCAGAGGAGGATCAGACGCAGGGCGGGCATGGAGGAAAAGTCAGTCTAGCATGGCGTTATGGCTAGGCCTGCGCACTTGAAGACGTAGCGGTTGAAGGATCGCAGAAAGACGGTAGCCGGTTAAATCGAACAGTATTACATCGGAGTTGTATGTGACGATGGCTGTCTTCCGGTACACTGGAAACTCGGAAAAATGGCAGAAATACTTACGCCCGCCGCTTCTGACCGCCCTACCCTGCTCTCGAATCAGGACCTCTACCTGTTTAACGAGGGCAGCAACTATCGCATGTATGAAACCATGGGCGCCCATCTGGTTACGCGCGACGGTCAGGCTGGAACCATGTTCAGTGTGTGGGCTCCGAATGCGCGGTTGGTTTCAGTAATTGGCGGTTTCAACTCCTGGAGTGAGCGAAGTAACCTGCTCGAGCGCCGCGGCGATTCCGGCATCTGGGAAGGATTTATTCCTGGAGTCAACAAAGGCGCGCTTTACAAATTCCACATCGAATCGAACCGCCATAGCTACCATGTCGACAAGGCTGATCCGCTCGGCTTGCTGCACGAAAAGCCTCCACGCACCGCATCCGTGGTGTGGGATCTGGACTATCAATGGGGTGATCGCGAGTGGATGGAAAAGCGTGAAGCCCGCAATTCCTTGCGCGCTCCGCAAGCGGTTTATGAAGTACATCTGGGCTCCTGGATGCGGGTTCCGGAGGAGCACAATCGTCCGCTTACCTATCGCGAAACCGCGCCGCGTCTGGCCGAATATGTCGGCCGCATGGGCTTCACTCATGTTGAATTTATGCCGGTCATGGAGCATCCCTTTTACGGCTCCTGGGGATATCAGACCACCGGTTATTTCGCTCCGACTTCACGTTACGGAACGCCACAGGATTTCATGTATCTGGTGGACTACCTGCACCAGCACGGCATCGCCGTGATCCTTGACTGGGTGCCATCGCACTTCCCTTCCGACGCTCACGGCCTGGCATATTTCGATGGTACGCATCTCTACGAGCACGCCGATTCGCGGCAGGGTTTTCATCCTGACTGGAAGACGCACATCTTCAATTATGGACGCACCGAGGTGCGCAGCTTTCTCATGTCGAGCGCAATGTTCTGGCTCGACAAATACCACATCGACGGTTTGCGCGTAGACGCGGTCGCTTCCATGCTGTATCTCGATTATTCGCGCAAACAGGGCGAGTGGATTCCCAACAAATTCGGCGGGCGCGAAAATCTGGAGGCCATCGATTTTCTCCGGCGCTTCAATCAGGAAGCTTACAAAGAGCATCCCGCAATTCAGACCACGGCGGAAGAGTCCACTTCATGGCCCATGGTGTCGCGGCCCGTCTATCTCGGCGGGCTGGGCTTCGGCATGAAATGGGATATGGGATGGATGCACGACACGCTCGAATATTTCAAACAGGATCCCATTCATCGCAAATATCATCACAGCAAACTTACTTTCCGCATGCTGTATTCATTTCAGGAAAATTTTGTGTTGCCACTTTCGCACGATGAAGTGGTGCACGGCAAGGGTTCGCTGATCGGCAAAATGCCGGGCGATGAAAAGCAGCGCTTTGCCAACCTGCGGCTGTTGTTCGGATACATGTACGCCCAGCCGGGAAAGAAGTTGATGTTTATGGGCGATGAGTTCGGCCAGGTTCGCGAGTGGGCGCATGACACGAGTCTGGAGTGGCACGTGCTTCAGTATCCGGTACACAACCGTTTGCAGGAATGGGTGGGCCAGCTAAACCGCGTTTATCGCAGCGAGCCTGCGCTGCACGTGCTCGATAACAGTCCCAACGGGTTTGAGTGGGTAGATTGCAACGACAACCTCACGAGTACGATTTCGCTTCTGCGTAAGAGTGAAAATCCCCAGGACACAATTCTTATCGTTTGTAATTTCACGCCGATCACGCGGGTTGGCTACAGGATCGGCGTGCCGCACGGTGGCTACTGGCGTGAACTCTTGAACAGTGACGCTGTGGAATACGGCGGCACCGGCATGGGAAATCTCGGCGGCGTGCAGGCCGAGGAAGTGACTGCTCACGGCCGCCCTTTTTCGCTGAAGCTCACCTTGCCTCCGCTAGGCGCGCTGTTTCTGAAGGCGGGATGATCCAGCACGCTTTGATGCGGAGGATCGCTCCCGTAGCGACGATTTAGGACGCTGGAGAAATCCGACGTCGATAGGCTTCGGGAGTTTCAATAAGAAATGCTGTTTGCCCAGCCAGCGCCAGCAGATCCAGGTCGCCACTCACCAGAACATCGGCTTTGCCGCTTTGGGCTAGATCCAGAAACGGCTGATCGTTTTTGTCCCGGCAGACAATAGGGCATTGGTGTCGGCGTTCGATTACTTCACAGAAAAGAAGATAATCGGCCAGCAACTCTCGCGAATCCGCGGGGCTGAGCTCAAATTTTGGGTAACACAGCACCCGAGAGAGCTCGCCAGCAGTGTCCCGAGAAATTAGGGGGACGCACCCATTTTCGCGCCAATGCCGCCGGAGCCACGCCAGGCGGCCTTTCGTAAACAGGAGCGCCGACACAACCGTCGTCGTATCAAAGACAACTCTAAGGCTCAAGCGTCCTTGCGGGCCCACTGAACGGAGTCCGCGACGTCATGCTCGTCGATTCCAAGGTCGGCTAATCGCGCGCGCACTTCGTCGGCACGGCTCCTTTGCAATGGACGGAGGATGATGCACGCCCCATCCGTGCTCACGTCGAAGTATTCAACTCCATCGAAGTGAGTGACCACCGCCTTAGGAAGAGTGATTTGGTTTTTGACCGTCTTCTTGGCCAGCACGATACCCTCATTCAAGGAAACAAGGAAATCTTACCATGCTGGGCGGGGCGAGGTCCATCAGATCCACTCTTTGGAGCACCCACCCGGATGTTGGCTAATCCCCGTGCTATCCTGCGCTTAGACGACGCACGACGCATCCCATGCGGATTCTTACCCGCTACATTCTTCGCGAAGTAGGTTCGCACGCCCTCATCGGCGCGGGCATATTCACGTTCGTGCTGTTCACGCGCGACCTGGGACGCATTCTCGAACTCGTGGTCCGCGCCAGCGCACCGTTGCCCAGCGTCGCGGAAATTTTCTTCTACACCGTGCCACTTGCGCTCACCTACACCATCCCCATGAGCGTGCTGGTGGGGATTCTGATTGGTTTGAGCCGCCTCGCCGCCGATAGCGAAATCACCGCCATGCGAGCGAGTGGAATGGGGGTCTGGAGTTTCGGCCGCATATTGGCAATTTTTGTGGTAGCTGCATGGGGGCTGGCACTGTTCAACGGACTTTATCTGGCACCCTGGTCGCTGGCTTCGCTCGGACATCTTGAGGATCAACTAAAAGGCTCGCAGGTTTCTTTTGAAGTGCAGCCCCGGGTTTTCTACGAAGGCTTTCCTAAAATCGTGCTCTACGTGCAAGACGTGCATACGGCGCAGGGTGCCGCGGTATGGAAGGGCGTTTTCCTCGCCGACATGTCCGACCCTTCAAATCCGCGCATCACGCTGGCGCATGAAGGCATCCTTGTGCCCGAAGGGCGGGATCGCCTGCATCTTCACCTGATCGACGGCGCCACCCACGAAACCGATCCCAAACTCGCCGATCACTACCAGATTTCCACTTTCCAGCAAACTGACATTCCGATAGAACTTCCTTCCACCGAAAACAAAGCGGACGAGCAGATTCCGGTGGGCCTGGTGAGCACATCGGCGTTGCGCGATTATGCGCGGCGCGTCGATCCGGTATCCGCGCGCTGGTACTTGATCGAATTTCATCGCCGCTTCGCTTTGCCTACGGCCTGCCTGGTGTTGGCCATGGTCGGAATTCCGCTTGGACTTTCCTCGAAAAAAAGCGGCAAATCCGGCGGCTTTGTTCTCACCATCGCCCTGGTTTTCGTTTACTACTTCGTCTCACTGATCGGGGTGTCCCTGGCGCGCCAAGGGAAGGTCGGGCCGATGTTCGGAGCGTGGCTGGCGAACATTGCTTTCTTCGCAGCGGGCGCGATTTTGCTGTGGCAGGCAGAGCGGCGACCGATTGCGCTTTCAGCGATCCGGCTCTGGGGCAAACGCGACCCTCACCGTGCCCATGGCCACGTACCCACATTCCGATTGGGACGTAAGGATGGCGCCAATGCTTTCGAACGCGCATCTACTCGACGCCGCGTGTTTAGCGTCAGCTTCCCCACGCTGCTCGATGACTACGTGCTGCGCGATTTCTTCATTTATCTAGGAATGATTCTCTCGTCATTCCTGGTCTTGCTGCTGGTGTTCACGTTGTTTGAGTTGCTCAGCGATATTCTGCGCAACCAGACACCCTTCACCGTGGTGGCAGAGTATCTCCTTAATGTTGCGCCATACCTGCTCTACAGCGTGGCACCGCTGATCATGCTGCTCGCGGTGCTGATTACGTTTGGCTTGATGAACCGGTCCAACGAAATTACTGCAATCAAAGCCACCGGAACCAGCATCTACCGCATCGTCGCGCCTGTCATTGTCGCGGCGGCAGTGCTCGCTGTGGGACTATTTTTCGCCGACCAGTTCTACTTGCCTCATACCAACAAACGCCAGGAGGCGCTGCATAACCAGATCAAAGGCAAACCGGCGCAAACTTATCTGCGTCCTGACCGCAAGTGGATTTTTGGCCAGCACCATGACATTTACTACTACCAGTTTTTCGATCCCGACCACGACCAGTTTGCCAACGTCACCATCTTTCAAATCGATCCTGCGAGCTTCAGCATTTCGGAACGCATCCACGCCGATCGGGCGCACTGGGCCGACAGTATGAACCGCTGGATTTTCGAACAAGGCTGGGAGCGTTCGCTGCACGGATCTGCCATTGCCGGCTACCGCACATTTGAAGTCTCCACCTTCCCGGAGCTCAGCGAATCTCCCTCCTATTTTAAAAAGGAAGTGAAACAGTATTCCGAAATGAACTACGAGGAACTGCACCGCTATATCCGCGACCTTCAGCAAAGCGGCTTTGACGTAGTGCGGCTGCGCGTGCAACTGAATAAGAAACTGTCGTTTCCGTTGATCACGCTGATTATGGCCGTGCTGGCGGTTCCATTTTCCCTTTCAGCAGCCAAGAAAGGCGCCATCACTGGCGTAGCGGTCGCGGTGGGAATTGCCGTGGTCTACACGGTTGTGTCGCGACTATTTGAGGCGATGGGCGATCTCAGCCAGCTTCCGCCGGCTTTGGCGGCCTGGTCGCCGGATCTGATCTTCGCGTTGGTGGGCAGCTATCTGATTCTAAAAATTCCTACTTGATCGCCACTCCGTATTGCAATCCTGTTTTATGCCGGGTTACTTGACCGCTATTCCCCAGGGAAAGTTATCGGTTTGGACCGGGGTTTGCGGTGTCAACCCTCCGCTCGAAGGAGTAATGGCATACTGCGAAAGGTTCGCCTGGGTAAGATTGGTCACGAACAACCAGCTGTCGTCGCTGCGAATGGCCATCGAGGTTGGGTACGAATTTGTGGCTATTGTTGCCGGACTCAGCGGCGAGAGGCTACCCGTGGTCGTGCTGATCCGGTACGCCGATATTTCATTCTGACCGGTGTTCAAAACGTAGAGGAAATTGGCCAGCGCATCCTCTAGCAATGGCCCTGGACCCTGACCAGTGATAAACGGAGAACCGGTGACCGGAAGCAGGCTGAAATCGCCCTTGGCACAGGTTGGAAGTGAAACGACATTGCAGATCGTATAGGCGCTCACACTGTTGTCTAACCAGTTGGATACGTAGGCGAAGCGGTTGCAAGGATCAACGGTCACTCCCAAAGGTGTCCTGCCCGTTGCAACTGACGGTGCTGCTGACGCGGTTGGCACCACCTTCAATGCGCCGGACGACGATACTGAGTAGTTGATCAGCGTGTAGTTCAAGGAATCCGTCACGTAGAGGTTTTCCGTGGTGGGAGGCACGCTCCCAGAACAAAAGGAATACGCCACCGGATAAACCGTCGGAGTGATCGCGAGGGCGGACGGATTCGGGGTGGTCCCGCCAGGTTCTGCGGGCAGGACAAAAGGCGATCCAGCAACTTCGGTGAGAGCGCCCCCGCTCCCGACGGACAGCACTGAGATTGCGCCGGACTCTGTGCCGGTTGCTGAGTCGGCCACGAAAAGGAATTTTCCGGCAGAGTCTATGACCATGGCGACTGGAGCCGCGGGTGCAGTTCCCACGTTGTTCAAACCCGTCGTTTTTATAGGCCCTAACTTACCGTCGGAGGCTACGGAAAAAGTTTCGATGCCAGTCACACTGGCATTTACGTTCGTACTTTTGGTGACGATCACGTATGCATAATTCCCTGACGGGTCGAGAACGACGGCGGTTGGTTGCCCGGCAGTCGGTGGTCCGTCCGAATTGAATATCCACGTAATATGGCCGTTCCCCAGATCGAGGCTGAAAGTATCCATTACGGCATTGCCTTGCGTGGAGACCACTACTAATCCGTTGTTGGTATTGGAGTACTTGCTGCTGCACGCGACCAACGCCGCGACCGAAATCAACACCGCAACTCCCAAAATCAAGGTGAACCTTGTACGCATTCTTCTGGTTATCTCCTGTGAACGTGCTGCCGCGCTCCCCGGATGCCTGACCGGGCGGAACGCTTTGCAAAGGCGTGGATTGCCATCCATTTATGTATCAGGAATGCGCGGGAAGAGCAAACCCCGCCACGTCTCATTGGAACCGAACAAGCAACTGGGAGTTGCCTGAAAGGCTTTTTCGCTACCCGTGGTCTGGGACTGAGTGTTGTGGCTAAGGTCGATTACGCCTCTTGAGTTGCAGGAATCGGTTGGGCAGAAATCGTGGCGTTGCTGCTCGGTAACAGAGGCAGATGAATTTCTACCAGCAATCCGCCCTCGGCGCGATTGAAGGCTGCTACGCGCCCGCCGTGAAAACGCACCGCTCTCTCGGTTATGGCTAAGCCCAATCCAACTCCGCCGGTCTGGCGACCGCGATCATCGTCCAGGCGGTAAAACGGTTGAAACAGTTTTTCCAGCGCGTCCGGCGGAACTCCCGATCCGCAATCGGTGACGCTTACCACCGCTTCCGCACCATTGGAGGATTCGGACCTCTCAAGATGAATCTCAACCGTTGAACCCTCACGTGTGTAACGGATGGCGTTGCGCACCACATTCTCGATGGCACTGTGTAACAGCGACGCCTGTCCATGCACTTCCCAACCCCCCGGAGGAATGTCACTGCGTACGTGACAATGGCGCGCCTGCGCTTCGAACTCGGCATCTTCGGCTACGTTCAAAACGACTTCATCCAGAAGAACGGGAGTGGTTGGAACGCGCTGCTCGCCATCTTCCAGGCGCGCGAGCGTGAGCAAGCGACCGATCAATTCGTTGAGGCGGCTAGCCTCCAGTTCGATGCGCTCCAGCATGCTCGCGCTCTCCGGTCCGGAGCGCTGCCGCGCCAGTCCGAGAGCGACATTCAAGCGCGCCAGCGGAGAACGCAATTCATGCGAAATATCATTCAGCAGGCGGGATTGCGCCTTCACCAGAGTTTCCAGACGGCCGGCCATGGTATCGAAATCCCGCACCAGGCCTGCAATCTCGTCATGGCGGCGGCTCTTGGGATTTCCCGCTCGCGCCGTGAGGTCTCCCGCCGCCAGCAGTTGCGTGGCAGCGCGCAAGCGTGCCACCGGCTTGGTCATGTACCAAGCCAGGAAATAACAAACCAATCCCGAGGACAGCACTGCGATGATCAACCCCGGAACCGGCATACCTCGTGGTCCGAAAAACACGCGCGGCCCGGGAGGCAGGCCCATCACCAGCGTGTAGCGATGTTTTCCATCGGAGGAGGCACGCGAATCGCGCTGCACGGGAGGCGGCGGAAAAACAATTCCGTCGCGGGGCGAGCGCGCTCCGCCGGAGGCGATGCGTATCGCCCAGTCAGGCGCGCCGCGATGCGAAACTTCTTCTCCATGCTCGTCGAACAGATAAGCGCGCACGTGCTGAGTCGCCTCAAGATTGTCCAGATATTGGCGGAGTTGCGTACGCCCGCCTTCTTCATAAGCGTTCACCGCATCGTTCATGGCGGTGGTGCGCAGCGCTTCCCAGGTGGCGCTACGCGGGCGAAACGCCAGAGTGACCAGGATAGCCAGCACGATGAACAATGCCTGCGCCACCCAGAACGATAGAAAAATCTTCAGGAAGAGCTTCATGATGAGGTTTTCAGTTTTGCTTTTTCTCCAGCGTTATCCCGCGGACGGGCAAAAATGTAACCCACGCCTCGAATCGTTTTGATGTGCTCGTCGTTATCGGTGTCCCCGAGTTTTTTGCGAACTTTGCTGACGTGCATATCGATGCTGCGATCAAAGGGCGAGAACTTGCGGCTGAGCACGGCATTGACCAGGCGTTCGCGTGGAACCACGCGTCCGGCCTCGCGGAGCAGCACTTCCAGCAAATTGAATTCCACTGAGGTCAGCTCTACGGGTTGGCCGTCGCGGCTCACGCTGCGAGTGGCAGGATCAAGTTCAATCTCACCGACACGCACAATATCGGGAGCCGCCGGAGAAGATTTATCTCCTCGAGTGCGGCGCAGGACGGCTCGAATGCGCGCTACTAGTTCGCGGGGGTTAAAGGGCTTCGGCAGATAATCGTCGGCGCCGATCTCGAGTCCAACAATGCGGTCCACATCTTCACCGCGCGCCGTGAGCAATAACACGGGCAGGCGCGAAGTGGCTCGAATGCGGCGCAGCACTTCGAAACCATTGATACCCGGGAGCATGACATCCAGCACCACCAGCAGGTAACCACCGCCACCGGCGCGCTGCAGGCCACTTTCCCCATCATGCGCGGCTTCTATGACGAAGCCCTCCGCCTGCAGGTATTCGCCCACCAGCGTGCACAGCTCAACATCATCGTCGATAACCAGAATGCGTTCCATGTTTCCGGTTCTCATTGTGCACCATGCAACTGGCGGTTCCGGTAAAGAATTGTCAAAACTCAGAAGTTTGCCAATGACAAAACTTTACTCGACTTTACTCACGTTTTACTACTTTCCCGCCGCAATCGTGTTCCTATGATTGTACGCAAAAACGCCGCGTTCCTGAAGGAAGTCCTGGCAGGGCCGGTTTGAAGGAAGGATGTTTATGAAATCGATTGGTCTTCGCTTTATGGTTGCGGCTCTGGCTGTTTTGTTGGGCAGTGCAATCGCAAGATCGCAAACCGCGGATACGACTCCGCCACCGATGCATGCTGGAATGCGCGGCCCGCTTGGCATGGACGGCCACATGATCCAGTTCTATGCCAAGTACCTGGGTGTGACCGACGAACAGAAGACTCAGATGAAAACTGCTCTGCAAAAAGAGCGGCCTACGGTTCAGCCGTTGATGCAGCAACTACATCAACTCGACCAGCAGCTCAAGCAGTATGAGGAAGGCACCTATGATGCGGCCAAAGTGCAAGAGTTGGTTTCGCAGCAGGCGCAAACTCTGGTTCAGCTGAAAGTAGAGCAAACCCGCGTTCACAACGAACTGTATCAAATGCTCACTCCCGATCAGCAGAGCAAACTGAAAGAGTTCGAAGCCAATCGGGCAGCACGCATGCAGCAACGTATGCAGAACGCTCCAGCGGCTGCTCAAGACCAAAACTAAGATACATGGCTGGTAACTTGGATCGGATTCTAGATTGCTGATTGTTGATTTTTGATTGCTGATTGAAAACCTCAGGCCCGAACAGGATTCTCAATCAGCAATCAAAAATCAACAATCAGCAATGACCGCGCCCGTGAGTCAGCCTTCGATCCGACGCTGGCCGTCTCCGGGGCACGCCAAGGGGAACTATCATGGATATCGTGCAAGCATTTGTTTTGGATCTGGGTTGGATATTTTTCATCGCCTGGGGGACGGTTCTTGCGGCTGTGGGCGCCATCGCCTTCGGGCGGGACTTATTTCCATCTACTTCGCGGCCACGCTACGACCCGGAACCTCTTTCCCTCCAAGGCGACTGATTCGCCTCCGCGGAGATGAGTGTCAGATAAATATCGCTTGATCTCTCCCAACCTCCAAGCCGTCTTCCTGCGAAACTGAACCCCTGCCTGTTAAAATTTCATCTACATCAACCACATGATTCCCCGCAGCATGCGTCCGCTATTGCCCTATCTTAAGCGTTATCGCTGGGGCTTTGTGTTTGGCACATTTTGCGTGGTGATGAGCAATGGCGCGTGGGCCGGCCTTCCCCGCGTGATTGGCCAGGCCGCCCAGAGCCTGGAGGGCGGCGTCACCTCGCACAAATTGCTGGTCTTTACCCTCGAAGTGCTGGCGCTGGCCGCGGTGCGCGGCATTTTTTTATTTTTGACGCGCTGGGTTGTGATCGGTATTTCTCGGGACATCGAGTTCGACCTGCGCAACGATCTCTTCGCCCATCTGGAAACTCTTTCCTATTCCTACTATCAGCGCATGCGCACCGGCGACATCATGGCAAGAGTCACCAACGATCTGAATGCGGTGCGCATGCTCATGGGACCCGCGATTATGTATTCGGCGAATACGCTCGTATTCACCGCCGCGGCGCTATGGTTCATGGTGCACAACAGTCCACGGCTGACGCTGTATGCGTTTCTGCCGTTGCCGGTTGTGAGCGTTACTATTCAATACTTCGGGCGCCGCATTCATGAGCGGTTCGAAAGAATTCAGGCGATGTTCTCTGATATTTCTGCGCGAGCTCAGGAAAACTTTTCCGGAGCGCGGGTGGTTCGCGCCTACGTTCAGGAAGAGGCGGAGATTGCATCCTTCGAAGGTGCGAATCAGGAATATGTAGCGCGCAGCCTGAAACTGGTACGGCTTATGGGCATGCTTTGGCCAACACTCGAGCTCATGCTTGGCCTCGCCATGGTTCTGGTGTTGTGGATGGGCGGCCGCGAAGTGCTGGCCGGCCGCATGCAGATCGGCGCCTTCACCGCCTTCAACATTTACATGATGCAGTTGACGTTTCCAATCATTGCGCTGGGCTGGGTGGTCAATATTTTTCAACGCGGCACTGCGTCGCTAGTGCGATTGAATGAGATTCTGCAGGAACAACCTGCCATCAAGGACGAATCTGGCGCCGGCGATCACGAGGTACTGGGCGAGATCGAATTTCGCGGGCTGAATTTCGAGTACGAAGGCAAGTCCGTTTTGCACAATCTGAACCTGCGCATTCCTGCCGGTAGCAGTATGGCAATCGTGGGTCCGACGGGCTCAGGGAAAAGCACCCTGGTAAGTTTGATTCCGCGAATCTACGATGCCGCGCCGGGAATGGTTTTACTGGATGGGCGGCCAATTCGCGAGTTTTCTTTGGCTTCACTGCGCAGCAGCATCGGCTTTGTGCCGCAGGAAACATTTCTGTTCAGCGATCGTATCCGCGAGAATATAGCGCTCGGCGTGGAATCCGCCACCGATCAGGAAATTCACGATGCGGCCGAAGCGGCCAACATTGCTGCGGATATCGAAGGCTTCCCGGAGCGCTATCAGACCATGGTTGGCGAGCGCGGAATCACGCTCTCTGGCGGACAGAAGCAGCGCGCCGCGATCGCCCGCGCTCTGATCCGGAACCCGCGCATCCTCATTCTGGATGACGCCCTCTCGAGCGTCGACACTCATACAGAAGACAAGATCCTGAATCATCTACGCGAAGTAATGCAGGGCCGCACTACAATTTTCATCTCTCATCGAGTTTCCGACGGTGCGTAATGCTGACCGGATCGCGGTGCTGCACGACGGCAAAATCGTAGAGCTAGGCACACACGACGAACTGCTCGCCTTGAACGGCTACTACAGCGACCTGTATAACAAGCAGTTGCTGGAAGAAGAACTGGCAGAAGTTTAGCTTCGGCGAACCCTCCGTCATCCCAGCAGACTAAACCTCAATCCCATGCAGAGAGTCGACGCACCGGAGATTCTCGATTCTGACACTTGCTCGCCTCGCGAAGCGCAAGCTGTGCTAACCGTTCTGGGGAGAGTTAATCGCTGGTTTGGCGGCGTCGCGACTACGCAGAAGATGGTAGATCGCGTGGCTCAGGCGGCTGGGATAAAACGACTTTCCCTGCTGGAAGTTGCCGCAGGATCCGGCGAGGTACCAGAGATCGTACGGCAGCGACTGGGAAGGCGCGGGATTGTGCTCGATGTAACTCTGCTGGATATGGCGCATTCCCATCTCTCGGGCTCTCATCATGACCTCCGGAACGGTGCGCAAACAAACCGAATCGTCGGCAATGCGCTTAGCCTGCCTTTTAAAGATGGAGCATTCGACGTGGTGAGCTGCAGCCTTTTCGCACATCATCTGAGTCCACAACAACTGTTAGTGTTTGTACGAGAAGCGCTGCGAGTAAGCCGGCGAGCCGTGCTGATTAATGACCTCGTGCGTCATCCTCTACATCTGGCTGCGGCCTTTGCCGGCTTTCCAATTATGTGGAACCGCGTGGCGTGGCTGGATGGGCTGACTTCCGTGCGCAGAGCCTACGTGCCAGAAGAGATTGAAAGCCTACTACCATCTGATGGTTTCGAACTACCGGTGCGTTTGGAAATTTCCCGCCACTTCCTCTACCGCATGGCAGTGATTATCTGGAGAAATTCTGATTCAGAAAACGAATCGGCTAGCGGACGACCAGCACTTCCCTCACATTATCCCGAGCAAGAAAAAATTTGATGGACGCGAAATCGCGGAAAAGGGTTTCGATGTGCCGGTTGTTGAATACTCGTTGCAACTGAAAGCCGTCTGAAATGGCGGTGTGCACCGCGCCCGTAGGACCGCGGCGGGCTTCGCGGCGCAACTCAATTTTCTGCATCTCCAGAGTGTCAGTACCGACAATGTGAAAGCGGTGACAGGGCGAATCCGGGCCGGCATCGCGGGTGTGGAAGAATGCGAGCAGCATTCCGCCGGGCTTTAGCACGGACCACAGCCTGTCCGACAACCGGCTTCACCAGGCTCTCATCGAGATAGTCCGAGAGATTCCAGCACAGCACCACATCGAAGTGAGCCGCGGGATAGACCAGGTTATCGGCGAGAAACTTGCGGCTGTCGAGAATCGCAGTTCCCTGCTCGTCCTTGGTAAGAAGTTCGGGATCGGTGGAAGCGGTGAGCAGATCTTCGCTGTAGATTCTGTGGCCGCGTTCGGTGAAATGGCGAATGTTGGTGGGCGAGGTAGATCCCAGATCGAGCACGCACAGGTTTTCTGCGGACTCCCAGGAGCGCGACAGCTCGCCCAGACCACTGGAGCGACGAATGAGCTTCTGCGAACCTTGCGCCGGAATCGTTTCCGGTCCGGAAGAACCGCGAAAAAATTTCATGAAGGTCTGCGAGACAGATGACACTTAACTTCCTAGTCTACTGATCACTTGCCAGGGTTGATCCCCTACTGCCCGACCATCCCCGGTCTGTCGCTTCGACCCGACATATAACCCGCCGGGGCCCATCATTCCCATTTTAATCAATACCAAGCCGGGAAAACTACTTTGCATCCGAGCGGTGAATCTCAACTTTGCCTTTCAGGAAGGCTCCTTCTTCGATGGAAATGCGCTGCGCCGAGATGTCTCCGTTAACGACCGCCGACTTGCGCAACTCCACACGGTCACTCGCCAGAATGTTCCCGTCAAGTTTTCCCTGGACGACCACGCCCTTACCCTCCACGCTGCCTTTCACCTGGCCATTCGGTCCTACAGTTAAGCTATTGCCCTTCAATGCGATACTGCCTTCGACCTGGCCATCCAGATATAAATCTTCGCTGCCTGAAAGTTCGCCTTTGATGACAACCGATTTGCCGATTTGCGCCAAACCACTGGCTGGTGTGCTCACTGGACGCGCTCCTGTCGATACGGGATAATTGCCAAGGGATCTATGCGCGGTTCCTCGGGATCATCATTCCGAGCGGAGAAACCGTTACCAAAGTACTGTAACGACTATACGCAACGCACGGAGTAACCGGCAAGCCTTGCCTGGGCGCAAAGAAAATACTCGGTTTCCTGTAGAGATCGACTAAAACTAAATTGGTACAGTTCCAGAGGCAAGCGGGAGAACAGGCCTTATGAAAAGCCGAGTCAGGATAAACCCGCGGGCCGCTCTTGTCGTTCTTCTGGTTGCTCTTTTCACTGCGGCAAACGCCTACCCAATTTTCGCTGAGGCCGAGGGCGCCGCATCTCACGATCCAGCTTCTTGCCTGAAGTTGGTGCAAGAAACAGCCGCCAATGAAGTCGCGGCAAATAATAATTCCCAGAAACATATGTTTCGCGCCCGCAAGCAGACTCCCCAGGGTTCTCAGACCCGGCTCTATGTGGAAACCCGCGATGCCATGGCGGGAATGACCGTTGCCTATAACGACAAACCGCTGGCGCCACAGGATATGCAGAACGAGAACGGTCGCCTGGCCGGCCTGGCAAGCAACGCGGAACTACTGCGCCGCAAACATGCACAAGAGCAGGAGAACGCGGATCGCACTCTGCGCATTGTGAAGGCTCTGCCCGATGCTTTTCTCTATCAATACGACGGTGACAGGCTGGAGACGATCACCTGGGCAGCCCCGGGACGGACATATTGCGGCTCAAGTTTCGCCCCAATCCCGCCTATCAGCCCCCTACTCACGCAGAACAGGTTCTGGTCGGCATGGATGGATTTCTTGGTGATCGATCCGGTCGCCCACCGCATCGCGCAAATCGACGGGACATTATTTAGAGAGGTCGCTTTTGGCTGGGGTATTCTAGGCCATCTGGACCCGGGCGGACATTTTCTTGTGGAACAGCGAGACGTCGGCAATGGCTGCTGGGAAGTTTCGCGAATGTCTCTGAGCTTTACGGGAAAAATTCTGCTTTTCAAGAACCTTGCGATCAAGTCTGAAGAAGTTTTCAGCGACTTTCGCCGCGTACCCGACGACACCACCTTCGCCCAGGGCGTGGAACTGCTGAAAGCGGAAGCAGTGAAGCTGGCGCAAACCACGTTGCGGAAACTATTAAGACCGCCGATAAATCCCGATAGAGCTAGCGATTTAGATTCAAGCGCTGGCGCGAAGCGTTTCCTTACGCGTGGTTAACTTCTCGATCAGGTCTTCTTTGATTCGGTAGCCAGTACCGGCTTGGTCGCTGATGGCAATCATTCCTTGCGGGGAGACTTGCACCTCCGGATCGATGATATCTTCCTTCCAGTAGCGCTTCGATGCCGAAACGTCTCCCGGCAAACTGAAATTTTCCAAAGTAGAAAGCGCGATATTGTGGGCGCGGCCGATTCCGGATTCCAACATTCCGCCGCACCAGACCGGGATTTTTTGCGAGTGGCACACGTCATGGATTTTTTTCGCCTCGGTAAAGCCGCCCACGCGTCCGACTTTGATATTGATGATGCGGCAGGCGCCGGTCTCAACGGCCGCGGCCGCAGCGCGCGCGTTCACGATCGATTCGTCCAGACAAATGGCGGTTCGCAATTCTTTTTGCAGGCGCGCGTGGTAATAGATGTCGTCATCCCACAGCGGCTGCTCAATCATCAGCAGGTTGAATTGATCAAATTCGCGCAGATGTTCGACCTGATCCAGCGTGTAGGCGGAATTGGCGTCGCAGCTCAGCGTGATGTCGGCCCAGCGCGAGCGAATCCTCTCCAGCACGTTCACGTCCCAGCCCGGCTTCACTTTGACCTTGATGCGGCGGTAGCCGGCGGCCAGTTCGATCTGAATTTTCTCGAGTAACTGCTCGACCGAATCCTGAATGCCGATGGAAACGCCGCAAGGAATTTCCGTTCGCGTGCCCCCGAGCAGTTTCCACAAAGGCATGTTCTTCTGCTTCGCTTCCGCGTCCCACAAGGCATTTTCGAGCGCGGCTTTCGCCATGCGGTGGCCGCGAACTTTGGCGAAAAGAGCCGGCACATCGCGGGCCGATTCGAGGTTGCGCCCGAGCAGCGGCGGCGCAAGATAATGCGTGATGGTGGACCAAGCTGCTTTCGATCCATTCGCTGCTGTAAAAAGGGTCCTCCCCGGCCACGCATTCGCCCCAGCCATTCACGCCGTCGCAATGCAGCGGTGAGCAAGAAGAATGCGGCGGCTGTAGGTGCGCCCGAAACTCGTCTCGAAAAAATGGACGAGCGGCATCTGAATCTCACGGAGTGTGATGGCTTCAATTTTCATAAGAACAACGGTTTGAATTCACCGGAGAGCGGCACAGCCGCGGAAAAAACACCGATTATCGAAAGCCTCTCTGCATGAGCCAGTCCTTTCTAACAGTTATTCCTGCGATGCGTACGACCAATTCTCATTCCAACTGCCGAGCAAAAATTTGCCATTGCCTGCCGCGTCGCGCTCGTAACCTAACACAGCCAGCCCGTCGCAAAAGCGCGGAGAAATTGTCCGCGATTGCGCTCCTGCACGGCTTTGCGCCTTGCCGCGCGATTCTGGCGCCGCCTTCCACTCATAAATCTGCGCCGGAACCTCAATCGCCGACGCGTTGCTCGAATGCCGGATTCTTCCCCGTCTGCCAGCAAAGTCTTCCACCCGCTTCGATTTCAGCCACCACTCGGCGATCAGCCGGTCGCTGGGAAGGCCGCCCTGCAACGGCGATGATGTGATCCCATACTGGTTGATGTTATAGCGCCGCGCGATCGCTCCCAGCTTTTCGATGTTGAGATAAGCATTCTTGATTTCCAGGGGATCGAATGTCCACTCGATCAATTCAATTCCCCGAGCCAGCGCGTCTTCGCGCTGAAACAACTTGAGCCGGCGGCCGAGTCCGCCATTGCGATGGTCCTTGTGCACTGCCAGCATGTGCGAGTGAAGATAGACGCGGCCAGAGCGCGTGCCCGGCACGGAAAGCGCGAAACCGACCATTCTTTCGCCGTCGAACGCGCCCATGACCTGTCCGCCAACTTTTTCTGCGACGACGAACATGCGCAGTGGAACCAGCTCCGCGTCCGTAAAGTTCCAGACTTCTTTTTGCAAAGCAACGCAGGCGCGCAGCTCGTCCAGCCCTTCACAGCGGCGGATCGCAATCGCATCCGAACTCACGATTGCTTCTCCTGCTGTTTGGCTTGCTGCCACAGGGATTCAAGTTCATCCATCGAAGCGCTTTCCAGCTTGCCACCGCTTTCATTCAGTCTGCTGCTCCATCCATTGGAAGCGGCGACGGAATTTTCGATTGGTCTTGCGCAGCGCTGATTCCGGATCAAGCGAAAGATAGCGCGCGATGTTCACCAGCACGAAGAAAAGATCTCCAACCTCTTCTTCCAAACGCTCTCGCAACTCTTCCGGAATCATCTGCCGTCCGGAACCAGCCACGCCGCGGCCTTCCGGGCGAGGACCGGGAGCGGGAAATTCCTGCAAGTGCTGCGCGAAGTTCGCTGGTCTCCTCGGTGAGCTTATCGAATAAACCTTCCATGTTCGGCCAGTCGAAACCCACCTGCGCCGCGCGCGAACTCAACTTGTGCGCCTCCAGCAACGACGGCATGGCGGAAGAGATCCCCGACAGTATTGACTTAAAGGAAGTCTGCGCGCCTTCACTCTGCGATTTGTCCCGGCATCGCGTTTTTTTCGCTCTTCGGCTTTCAGCGCCTCCCAATTGCGCTTCACTTCGGCGGAAGTATCCGCCTTCACCTCGCCAAACACATGCGGATGCCGATTCACCAGCTTGTCCGAGAGCCGGTCGAGAACGTCATCAATGGAAAATGTTCCCTGCTCCTTCGCCATTTCGGAATAGAAGAGGACCTGCAACAGAAGATCACCGAGTTCGCCGGGAAGTTCGCTCCAGTCGCGATTATCGATAGCTTCGAGAACTTCGTAAGTTTCTTCCAGTGTATAGGGCTTGATGGAATCGAAAGTCTGTTCGCGGTCCCAGGGGCAGCCTCCTGGCGCCCGCAGGCGCTCCATGATGGCGACTGCGCGTTCAAAACGTTCGCCGGTGGTGGACATTGCAATCACTTTAAATGACTCGCCTCCGATGCCGCAATTCAGGCCGGGCTTGGCTTATTTCTGATAACCCACACCTACCCGCATAGCATCCAAATTATCAACAGCAATCAAACATTCAAGGAGAAAGTCCATGGCAAATACTCTTCAACGAAAGACCATTGCAATCCTGGCAACCGATGGCTTCGAGCAAGTGGAACTGACGCAACCGAAAAAGGCGCTCGAGGAAGCCGGCGCCCGCACTCAGGTGATCTCTCCGAAAGCGGGAAGAATCAAGGGTTGGAATAAGAAAGACTGGGGCGAGGAGGTGCCAGTCGACGTCACGCTTGAATCCGCCGATCCGGCAAAATACGACGCTCTTCTTTTGCCGGGCGGGGTTATGAATCCCGATCACTTGAGAATGATTCCGGAAGCGGTCCAGTTTGTGAAGCATTTTTTTGATCAGGGGAAACCCGTGGCGGCGATCTGCCATGGACCGTGGATGTTAGTAGAAGCAGGCGCGGTGCGGGGGCGCACCATCACTTCGTGGCCTTCCCTGAAAACCGACATTCGAAATGCCGGCGGCACATGGGTGGATGAAGAAGTAGTTTTGAGCAACGGGGTGGTCACCAGCCGCAAGCCCGACGACATTCCGGCATTCAACCGCCAAATGATCGATTTATTTTCGAAGGGTGGGAACGCGAGCGGACAGCAGGAACGGAAAATCGCGTAAACAAGAGGTTTTGCAGGATACCGGTCCGAGTCGTTTATTTAAGCGGGCCGGTATTTTTGACTTAACCTCCAAACTTTCAGCCCAAACCATAGGATTTCGGTCAGGCACGTTGCAGCACCAAGGTGACTTGTTGCCTGGGAGCGGCGAAGTGCAGACTCTACGAGTCGAAGTGTGACTTGGCCAACGGAATTTTAGTAACCTTGCAACAAGTTACTCCGGTGCGAAATCCATATGGTTTTAGCGGCAAATCCACGGGCAAGCCTGGAAGGCCAACGCTTTCACGTAGTGGTGATTGGCGGGGGCATCAACGGCGTGGCAGTGGCGCGCGAGTGCGCACGCGCGGGAAAACATACGCTGCTGGTCGAGCAAACTGATTTTGCCGCCGGGGTCACGAGCCGCTCCACTCGAATTATTCACGGCGGCCTGCGCTACCTGGAGCACGCGGAGATTGGGCTGGTGCGGGAGTCGCTCCGCGAGCGAGAGAAGTTACTGCGGGAAAAATCTCACCTTGTGCATCCCATGCACTTCCTCCTGCTTTTGAACGAAACCAGCCAGCGCAGCGCGCTGAAAGTGCGCGCGGGATTATGGCTTTACCAACGCATGGCAGGAAAACCGCCCAGCGACAGCACTGAAATGGAATTGAAGAGGCTCGAGCGAGCGCTGGACGCCGGGCATAAGTGGTCATTTTTTAACTACGAAGATGCGCAGTGCGAGTTTCCGGAACGTCTGGTCGCGGAATGGCTGCTGGAAGCGGTGGAGGCTGGCGCCGTAGTGCGGAATCACACCGAGGCGCTGGCGGTGGATGTAGCGCATGGCCGGGTCCATGGCGTGTTGCTGCGCGATCAGATTACCGGTCGCGACGCGCGCGTAGACGCGGCGTGGGTGATCAACTGTAGCGGGCCGTGGGCGGACCGCGTTTGCCAGCGCTCGTCCATCCGCATGAGTAAGCCAATGCTGGGCGGAGTGCGGGGCTCGCACATCGTCGTGCCACGCTTTCCAGGTTCGCCAAATATGGCGGTTTATACCGAAGCGCCAGATGGTCGTCCGATTTTCATTCTGCCGTGGAACGACCAGATTATGGTGGGAACCACAGAAGTGGCCGACAACGGCGATCCCGGAAAAACTGCTCCCTCTACGGAGGAAATTAATTACCTCGTGCGCTCCGTGGCACAACTGTTTCCCAAGGCAAAGATCACGGCGCAGAGTGTGAAATATTCTTTCGCTGGTATTCGGCCGCTGCCCTATTCGCCGGACAATAATCCCTCAGCGGTCACCCGGAAGCACATTTTGCACGACCATGCGGACGACGGCGCAGCGCACATGATCTCGGTAATCGGCGGAAAGCTGACGACCGCTGCGTCGCTGGCGCGGGGCTGCGCACGGAAGATCGGATTGCAAGTGGCGGAGCCGAATGCGTTTGCCATGGGCCCGGGGCGGGCACTGGATCCTTTGCTGGATGATGCGGTTTTGGAAATTGCGCGGATCGGCGCGGTGAGCGAAGAATCCGCTCGCGGAATCCTGGAGTGGCACGGCAAACGCGCGGCCGATATTGCACGCATGGCGCTGGTGGGGGCTGAATTGCGGGCTCCGATTTGTCCCCACACCTCACACGTGGTCGCGGAGGTGGTGGAAGCGTACCGCAGAGAATATGCGGTCACGCTTGGAGATGCCCTGCTGCGACGCGTTCCGGTGGCGCTGGGCGCGTGCTGGTCGGAATCCTGCAGCCGCGAAGCCGCTTTACGCATTGGCGCCGTCCTGGGCTGGAATGATCTGACCCGGGGCGCGAATCTGGAAGCGTTTGAGATGGAGCGCGCGGCTTTTCTAAGGCCTGCGCCACGCACCGAAGCTATGTTCGAAGCTGCGGCGGATTAGCCCCCGAAACAAAAAGCGCGGATAGTCGCAGGCTCGATCCTGGAATCGAGCCTGCTCCTTTGACAGAAACACCCGAGCGAATACGCACGACCCGTTGTGTTAGTGGGAATGGGCAACGGTATACGAACTGAAGTATAGAAAGAAGTTCGAGGGCGCGATAATCGCAGACCCGGCGGCCTTCGCTGCGAGCAGCGCTTTATAGGACGTAATGCCGCTGCTGCCATCCTCAGTCGGCCAATCACTTTGACTTGTGACTAAGACTGGAATTACCTGCCACCAGATCGCCTTGATATTTATATCCGCGGCAATCACCACATGACTATGGTTTGGCGTGGGCAGGAAAACATTTGCTGGCGGAGGCGACGGAATAAAGCCAAGCGCTGCCAGCACTGGAGCAAGATCGAGCCTGGAAGCATGCATGGTGCAAGTTCCGGGAGCAGCGCCGGGTTCCGGACATTGCGTGTAAACCAGTGGAGTCGCCTTGAACGCCTCGGGTACGGCGCCAAATAGTTTGATCAATTCGGCACCCAACGCGTGTCCGCAAAGGGTTCCGGGAACCACATTTTTGCAAGAGATTGCGTGATTAGGATTCTGGTCATCATTGACAGAGAACAGCGGAACCAGCACGTAGAGTGGTTCGGTCGTATTTAAAGCATTCCCCGTCTGTCCCGGAGGATTGATGGAGGGATTAATTCCTGCCTGACAAATGGGTGTCTGCATCTCGGAAGGATCTTCAGCCGCAACAATCCCGTTGAAGTTGAGATCGTCGGTGGGCTGGTCGATGCAGTCGAAATTCTGAGTGTAAGTAAAGCGAAGCAGTTGGCTGTCGCCGAAACCCAAAGTCTGGTTGGGCGCGAGTGTTTGCGCGGACGCGGTCGCCGCGATCAGGGCCACGGCCGCAAGCAATACAGGCCGGATGGTTGAGAGCTTCATGGTTCCTCCATAGCGGTTTTAGGAATCCGCTCTGGGGATGTACGGAGGCAGAGTCGAATCGGATTTCTGCGAGAGAAGAGATAGTTCAGATCAAGCCGTCACACTTGGGTTTGAAGCGGTGATTCAGCGTACGGACGAGACGTTCGGGATTGTCTGAAACGATTCCATCGGCTTTCCACCGGGCAAACCGCTTCATATCGTTCATCGAGTTCACCGTCCAAACCAGTACCTTTCTTTTTGCATGTTTGATCTCGGCGATGACGTCCTCCCGCACCAACCTGAAGTGCGGGATCACGTACGTCGTCGGCAGAGAGGGCCAAAGGTTGAACTGGGCGCGCGTCTCGCAAATCAGCCCGAGTGGAATGCTTGCGTCAACGGCGTGAATAGTCTGCAGCACCTCCGGCAGAAATGAGGAAATCACGTAGCCACGGCTCGGTGGGAAAGCACGCAGTAAATCCAGCGTAGCGGTTTCCAGTCCAGCGACTTTCAGCTCGATGTCGAGAAAGGCTGTGGTCTGGTAGCGCTTAAGAACATCGCGAAGAAGTGGCACCACCAACTGCGATGCCGGACACTGAGCGACTTCGACCCCCTCAACCATGGCATCATGGCAGATCATGGGCACGCCATCGGCAGAAAGTCGCACATCGAACTCGAAACCGTCGCAGCCACGGGCGAGAGCCCAATCAAAAGAAGCCAGAGAGTTTTCAGGAATAGATTTATCAGCCCGCGCACCGCGGTGGCCGAGAAGCAAGGGACGAATCGGCATACCTTGATTTTAATGAAGGGCTAATCCAAGTCGAAATCACGGATCGGCTTGCCAGTATCCGGCGACTCTTTGGCTTTCTTCACAGCTTCCTGAAACTTTTTTTCCAGAAGTTCGGAGGCATGCTTTTGTGCCTCGACCGATTGACGGAAGATGGATTCGCGGCGCGTATCCTGCTCTTTCATGGCGCGGGCGGCGTCTTCCATATCGTTGAACATGCGCGGCTTCACGGCAGCGGTATGGGCAATCACCGAGCGGGTTTCGACGTCCACTTTCAGCAGCGCGCTGCAACAGGGACAGGTGATTTCGAAATTTAGGGGTTGCTTCGCCACTTTGCGAATCATACCGCAAAATTGGAACGAACGCGCCTAGCGTTGCAGTTTGATGGGGAAGATGTGAAAGACTCCGAGCAACTCCCAGCCCAGCAAGAAAATGGAGAGCAGGACAATGAGAACCGCCATCAGTTCGCCGAAGGTGAGTCCGCGGCGATTCGGTTCGAAGCGCCGCGCGGCCAGGCTCAGGATATTCAGCGTCGCGAATCCAAAAACAACCGCCCAGAGAATGTTGTAAACATCGTTGCGGCGGCTGGGATGATGCTGCAACAGCAGCAAAGCCGTGAGAACCACCGGAACACGCGCCAGGCTGTATAAAGACAGCGCCGCATACTTTGTCCGCGCTAATGCTCCCATCCAACGAGTTGTTAAAGCTAAAGCCATAACAGGCTAACCTTCGACGGTCGAACGTTGGATTGGATATTACATTTTTTCGAGCAGCGGGTCACGAATATGGCTCAGGCAAGGCAACACCCATAAGTCCTTCGTGAAACCTCGTGTCCGTATTGTTGTGGCTTTTAAAGTTCGAGCCGAAACGAATGGATCGCTGCTTGTGCGTCCGGTACAAACTTTTGTTTAAGATGGGAAGATGCCTGAGGTACGCTTCGTTTTCTTCGATATCGGTAATACCCTGCTCTTTCCCAACCGAGCGAAAATGCTGTCTCCAATCCCGCGGGATCGTCATCCCACACTGGCGCAATGGCAGGCTCTGGAGCGCAGGACCAAGGCTGAGTTTGATCGCGACATGCAACAGGGTCGAGTCGATCACAGTTTCTGGTGGATCTTCCATTCCTACCTCCTCGAAGATCTCAACAAAAGCCGCGATGATCGAACTGGCAATGAACCAGTTCAGGAGTTGGTGCGGAACACGCAGAACTCGGCCAATTGGGATCAGATTCTACCCGGCACGCGTGCCGCGCTGGATCGAATCCGCCAAAGGTTTCGCATTGCCGTGATTTCCAATGCTGATGGCAAAATCGAGAAGATTCTGTTGCACTGCGGAATCGTTGACTGCTTCGAAACTATAACGGATTCAGGCATCGTGGGATTTGAAAAGCCTCGTCCCGAGATCTTTTACGCAGCGTTGAAGACTATGAATGCCCGGGCTAACGAAAGTATGTATGTGGGCGATGTGTACTCCGTGGACTATGTGGGAGCAACAAGTGCCGGCATGCAGGCCGTCCTGTTTGATGTGGCCGGAGCCTATCGAGACCGCAAGGAACCTCGAGTCGAATCCCTTGCCCAACTGGAAATTTGGCTGGAGAAAGTAGCTGGCTGAAGTAAAATCTGTTTCATCACGCTTGACACGACACGGCTGTTTCTATTTCTTGGCGCAGCATTGTTGCTGGCCATTGCGCCCGGACCGGGAATGCTGTATGTGCTTGCCCGTAGCCTGGCTGGAGGTAAGCGCGAAGGCGTATTGTCGGCGCTGGGAACTTTTCTCGGAGGCATCGTGCACGTGTTTGCAGCGGCATTGGGAGTTTCCGTCATCCTGGCACGATCCGCCCTTGCATTCTCAACCGTGAAATATTTGGGGGCTGCTTACTTGTGTTTCCTTGGCGTGCGAATGATCATCGATGCGAGAAAAGATGCAGGGAAAGCAGAAGCGAGTTCGGCAAATCCTCCCTCCGCGCGCATCGGCGTGGCAGTGCGCAATCCGCTATGGCAGGGCGTTGCAACGGAAGCGCTCAATCCGAAGACAGCACTGTTCTTTCTTTCCTTCATTCCACAGTTTGTGAACCGCGGGGCTGGGCATGTCTTTTTCCAGTTCGTCGCGCTGGGAACTGCCTCTGTAATTCTGAATACTTCGGCGGATTTGATCGTTATCCTGCTGGCGGGACCGCTGGGAGGAAAACTCCGCTCGTCAGCCGTATTCCGCCGTCGACAGAGAACGCTGACGGGCGCCGTCATGATTGGCCTGGGGACTTACCTGGCGACAAGCGAAAACCACTAGCGACTATCGACTTCTAGAGTTCAAGGATCTGATGGTCAAGACAATCGGTCCGCATTGAGTCGTAAAGGCCCTTCAGAAGCTCGGTTCCGTAGCGCGCAACGTAATAGACGCCGGCAACGCTTCGCTCCTGCAGGCCATCTTCTGGATAAAGAGCTTGATTAAGCACCTCCGCTTTGCGGGCAACAACTTCACTGCGGCGCAATTCTGCGGCCATAGCGCGCTCGCGAAGCCGGTCCAGCTGATAATGTGCTTTTGAGGCGGCGGTCTGGCTGGCTTCGACGAGCGTGGGGTCTAGTTTAGCGAGCGGCTCATGCAGTCTGGCAAAAGATTCCTCCACCGATTGTTTCGCGCGCTCGAACCCTGTCTGCAAATCAGCGGGCATACTTCGCTCAGCCAAAGTACGGCGAAGCGTCTCCAGTCCCTGAAATGTGTCGCGTACCGTGATCCCGAATTTCTCAAGCGCGCGCTGGATTTTCGGTTCTACCAGCGTTGCTGAAAAGCGAGGCACGATCGGGGTTACGCGGCCAAGCATCTTTTCGTAAACTGTCCCGGCCTGCGCGAAATATGCGGCCTCCGCCGCTCCGCCTGCATAGGCAAGCGTTGGCAAAAGATAATCCTGCACCACGGGCCGCAACAAAACATTGGGACTGAAACTTTCCGGCCTCGTTACAATGCGATCGATTAGCTCGTCGGCGGATAGCTTCTCGGTTTCGTCGGCACTGCCAATCACAAACTCAGACAAGTTCCCCTTGGCGCGCAATTGAATCGGCGTGCGCACGCCGTTTTGCAAGGTGAATACCAGAACCGACGACGCAGTGACCTTCACTTGCTGGTGATATCCAGCCGCTTCCAGAGCTTGTCCCCGAGCTAATAAAGCGTCATCGATTTCAGACACGCGCTCGATTGCGTTTCGATAGATCGGCGCGGCGATACGATGCAGTTCGGGATCGGAAGCGTCGAGAACGATCACTCCCCATCCCGCGAACAAACGAGCGTAGAAGCGGGCGAAGGCTGAGCCCAGTGTTTCCCCGGGACGATACGACTCGCGCAAAATTTGCGAAGCCTCGGAATCACCCAGCAACGATACGGCTTCTTCAATGACTGGCACGATCTCGTTTTCGAGACGAACTTCACTTACCGGAGCACCAGGAACGCTGTGGCTGGAAGTGGTGAGCTTACGCAACAGGCCGTCCGGCCCCGGCACGGACACATGATTGACCTCTTCAAGATCATGATCGTAAGTGGCGAGCCAGAATACGGGAACGGAATCCACGCCCGCAGCGGTCGCCTCGTCGGCCAGCTTAACCGCGCTGAGCGCTTTATAGATCGAGAACATGGGTCCGCCGAACAGTCCGACTTGCTGCCCGGTAACGATGGCCGCAGCACCGGCGCGAAAACGCTTTACATTGGAGAGTGTTTTCGGTGATGCATCCCAGGATTTGTTTTGCCGCTCGAGAATCGCGCTGACGCGCTCGCGTCGCGCAGGCTCATACTTTATGTTGGACGCTTGTGCCTTGAACCATTCATTGAAGTGTGGAGAGTGCGGGTAGAACTGACGAACGGCAGGAGAATAGGAAAGGAAGTCAGTGAAAACCCTTGTGGTATGTGGGATCTGAGCGAAAGGCAGACACTGCGATTTCACCGGCAACACTCCTGACAACAACAGTTTGTAAAGTGTTGGACGTCTGGAATCATCGCCGGTCAACGCCTTTCGGTTTGCCAAAAGCTAGCAAAGTCATACTAGAGATGCCCGCGAACCACCGCGAGATGCAAGATAATGGTACGCAACACCGGGCAAGAAAGGAAATTCGCGATGAGTTTGACGGCTGCTCCGCTGCAGATCGTAACTCCAGTCACGCTGGAAGGATCGGGCGTTCGCCTGGAGCCGATTCACCGCGAGCATGCGGAACTTTTCTGGCAAGTAGCCCAAGACGCGCTCGATGAGATCTTTCGCTGGATTCCCTACCGTATGCAGACGCCGGAAGATTTCAAGAATCTTGTCGAGAAGGCACTCACCGAGAAGGAACGCGGCGAATCAGTAGTGTTTGCGACAATCGAGCGCAACTCCGGAGGAGTCATCGGCAGCACCCGCTTCATGAACATCGATCGTGTGAATCGTCGCGTGGAAATTGGTTCCACCTGGATTGCACCGGAATGGCAGCGCACCGGCGTCAACACAGAAGCGAAATACCTCATGCTGCGTCACGCTTTCGAAGTCTGGAAATGCATGCGCGTTGAACTGAAAACGGATGCGTTGAATCAGCGCTCGCGCAATGCGATCCTGCGGATCGGTGCGAAAGAGGAAGGCACGCTGCGCAAGCATCTCATCACATGGACCGGCCGCGTGCGCGATACGGTTTACTTCAGCATTCTGGATACCGAGTGGCCGGAGGTGAAGGAGAGTTTGGAACGTCGGCTCGCAAAACAGTTCCCCACGAATCAGTGAGTAGGCGCCTGGATGATGCTGCGCCAACCATCTTTCGTGCCGACAAAAGTAAATTGCGACCCGTCGTAGCACGCAACCGCCTCACCCAAATCTGTCGTTACTTTATAATCTGTAATCGGTTGCCCTGAGTGGCTGTCTACAAGGCGGATCCTGGTATCGCTCACGTCAGGGGATGTGGGGAAATCAAACTCAACCGCTACGCGTCCACCGTGCGCAAGCAATGCAAACGGCACCGCACCGTCGCCGGGCGGCTGAACAGTGAGGGTGCGCTCCACTTTCCCTCCCGGCGAGATTACGTAAATCATAGCCGGACTCGTGGCCCGCATGACGTACAGGTTACCGTCGTCGCCGACAGTTGTTCTCCCGAAATGTACCGCTCTATTTTGCGACCCAATCCGGTCCGTAGTCTTCAGAGGCTGTTTCAAAAGACCGGAATCATTTTTCAGGCGAATCTCTTTCAGCCACCGTCCGCTCGCGTCATAAAGAGCATTCACTGGCTCCCCAGCACCCTGCCCAGTCTTGTCTCCGATCAGAGTACCGGAGACGAAAAGGGTGCCGTTCGGCAGGACATCCAACTGCGCGGGTGCAAATGGGTCCGGGGCGTCGATCTCCGTCCTGCTTTCGAGTTGGCCGTTCTCTGAAAAACGCAAGAGGAGCACTCGTTGGCCCACTGCCCTCAATAGCTCATACATCTCCCCGTGATCCCCAGCAGAAGCGGCTAGAAGGGTATCGTCCTTGATATCCGCGACGCCCGAATAGGTGTACGTTGCCTTCTGTGAGCCGTCCGGCGCGATCTTAACAACGTCAAATTTGCCAGGCCCGCGTGCGACGGAACGAAAATAGACGTTCCCTCGATCATCGCATTTCACGGGAAACACAATCTCGGTGGGCGTACTCAACCGGTGATAATCCGAATCCATGAGTTGAAACGTTGTCTGACTGAAAGCTATAGCTTGCGCCGTCCAAAGCCAGATCCCAATGATCCGCAGGAACAGTCCTTTTCTTAGAGGACAGCTCTTTATCGTCAGCCGGCCATCCAGAGCCGGTTTATGAATGCGGAAGGTCTTTTCAAAGCGCCGCATGGAAAATCCTGCCCGCTGAATTCTACAACCGAAAAATGGTAAGAAACACTCGCTTTTGCCGAAGCTTTTAAAGGGACCTATCATCTAATTCAAAGTGTTGACTTCCATTCGGGTGACCCCTAGTCTGGAAGTAGCTCTTTGAGTATGGCCCAACCCACCAGTGGGGGCGTCACGGCTTCGACGGAGATGCTTGCGGCCAAGAGGCATGCCGGGGTGCACACACCCGTAATCGCGTGCAAAATGATAATTGCCAATCAACAAATGGCATACGCAGCCTAATTAATTAGGCAGCCGCTTTCCACCGCTTCGCCCTTGGGCGGTGAGCGAGCGTCACACAGAGGGCTGCTCTTCTCCGCTACGTCTGGGCGGGGAGGTTAAGATCACAGGCTAGCGGCTAGCGTTTCTTGTCCGTTCTGAGCGTGGGCCGCGAACGTCCCGGGGAAGCGCCGCAAGGCGCCCAACGCCTGGGGCATGAACGCGAATAAGCATGTAGTCTCTTGACCAGTAACATTTTCGGACGCGGGT
>CAVRCM010000011.1:0-30403 GCA_963719585.1 uncultured Acidobacteriaceae bacterium | reverse complement strand
GGGCTCGAACTATCAGGGCGTATTGAAAAAACGTAAGTTATTGATTTTTATACCGGCGAGAAGGCCTCAAAAGGCACCATTCCTAGGTATTGGGTACGTTTTGGGTACAGTGACATACTTCGCACCTGAAGCACCGCAAGTCCGTCGAACCGGCAGTTGTTATAACTTCTGAGTGCCGACAATTCGGTGGGCAGACCAAATTTGCCAGACCTGATGATACTGTTTGGGCATGACAAAGCGCGTTCCTTTGCCTGAGCCCGTCGCCCGAATTTATAAGGCTACGGCTGAGCTTGAGGCCCTATATCCAAGCAGAAAGTTTACACCCGACGGCCACTTGGTCGGCTCCATCGGAGAAGTGATTGCTGCAGAAGCTTTGGGTTTGATTCTTACCCGATGTCCAAGCCAGGACACGACGCGTTCGATGCGAATGGGGACGTTCAGATAAAGCTAACCGCTGGAAAAAGCATCGCAATGTACGCATGTTGCGTTCGCCTCGTTGTTCTCCGGGTCGTATCGCCGGAAGAGGCTGAGATTGTTTATGACGGCCCCGGTCAACCCGCGTGGGACGGTGCCAGGGCGATGCAGAAAAACGGGCAGCGCGCCATCAGCATCGCGAAGCTTCGTGCCCTTGCATCCACCACCGGTTAGTCACACCGTCAGATCAATCTCTTCGAAATTTCGGGCTCTAGTTCCCATGTGGTTATACGAATCTATTCCGACAATCCGGTAGGCGCTTGAAACCCATTGGGATTGATCCTGCTTTGAATGTGCTCGACATAGACTAGCGATAGCGATGCGAGAAAGCTGATTGCGGTCTTGATGCGAACGCGTTTAATGCCGGTATATTCCTCGATTTTTGTCGTAACCGATATTTGCGAGGTTCGTATCGTTCCCCCGTCGTGCGACGAAAAGGAAAAAAAGCTTCAGAGCATCTAATTCAGCTACTTTGCGGAGCCGCAAGTCATCGAACGCAATAATTCTGCCGTGCAAATACATGCGTTTTGCCGGAAACTTCGCCCATCCCTTGGTGGAATCGTAGCCGACGAGCTTATAAGTGCTACGGGCGTCATCCGGTCCAGCCTCGACAACCTCGATGTGCCTCAGAACCTCCAGACCATTGGCAAGTTTCGCTCTGCTCAACCCGGTCAAATTGCAGATTGAGTCGTATGTGATGCGAGCCACTCCCGTGTCAGAATCAGCGGCATGAGCAATCACCGTTAAGGCCATGAGAGCGGCAATGCCATCCGATCCTGCTCCTCCGTGCTTCCACGAAAGACTCCTCAGGCCACCTCGTTCGATCCAGGTAGAGGGGAGCTTAACCCAATCGCGCATGGCCATTTTCAGCGCCCTTTCGTGATTTTCGTTACCGCGTAAATTGCATACGCCGCAAGTGCAAAACCAGCCAAAATGACTAACGCAATCAGTGCGCCTACCGGCATACCGCCGAGCGCCTGTGAAAATTCAGTAAGTTTGTCCATTGTTCCCCCCTTCAAAATTGCATTTGCGCAAAATGTTTTGCGCGATGATCAATTTTTTCAGGAGGCGAGCGGTATATCTAGAGACAGTATATCACCTGTATGGAGAGAGAGCCCTAGTTTATCGCGTTAAATCAGGGGATTTTGTGATTCTTGTGAGTTCATGTGATATCCCATTTCAGTTCATGAAATGGATCTCACGGACTAAACGCTATCAGCGGCCGGTTTCGGTGGGACCGGCACGACTTTCTCGACTTTCTGTCCCATCCGCCACCTGTTCATCAGGTATCCGACCCCCTGTGGACCGCCATTTGTGAATGATGTTTTCGGCGGCCAGTCAATCTTCTTGTGCTTCTTGGGATACAGCTCGATTAGCGTATTGTTCCAATCTCCTGCTCTCGGCTGGATATCGGGGATCGTTTTGGCAGCGAATTCCTGTAGAGCACGTTCCGTCACCACCTGAATGGCGAAATGACCCACGATGATCGTAGTGGCTATGCCTGTGCCGATTCTGGTCTTGTGGTCGCCCCCGAAAATAGCCATATCCGTGCCGAAAGATCCCAAGTGTGGTTCAGTTAGCGCGCCGATCCAAATGCGCGTTCTCTCCGGGATCTTCCTAGTGAGGCGCATGTTAAGGCGCTCTGCGTCCGCGTAGAACTTCTCATTGCCAATCCCCGGCTTAATCGAATCTTGCACCATCGCCGTCTTGACTGCCCATTCCGTGAGCAGTCGCTGTCGTCCTGGATCAATCATCGTGGGCTGCTTCTGCAACATGGGACGGAGCGAGGGTACCCTGACGCGCGACGTCATCAGGCTGGCTTTCTGTTTTCCCGCTTGATCCGACCTCTGTGTTGTCCATGCCGGCGCGGTGAAAGAAATCCGTGTTCGTGGGCCCTGGCTGGAGGGCGGTAACCGAGATGCCTGTGTCGCGCAACTCGTAGCGAAGACTGTGCGCGAAAGACAATCCAAAGGCTTTCGTTGCTGCGTAGACCGCCTCGCGAGGCGCAACCATCTCTCCGGCGATGGAAGATGTGAACAGGATTCTCCCCGCATTGCGAGAGAGCATATGTTGAACAACGTATTTTGCCAGCTGCACCGTCCCCGCACAGTTCAGGTACACCATGTTTAGTTCGGCGTCCAAATCTGTCTCGGCAAAAAGCCCACCCACGCCGACGCCAACATTTATGCAAGCGACATCAATGGTTCGACCCTGCGCATGCACTTGATCCCAAAATCGTTTCACGCCGTCCCGTTTCGATAGGTCGGCTTGCACTTCTGTCACCTGGACGCCCAGCGAGCGCAATTCTTCGGCGGCAGTCTGCAAGCGCTCCCCAGCAGAGCAAACAGCCAAATCATAGCCTCGCCCGGCGAGTTCTTTTGCTAGTGAAAGTCCAATACCGCTCGATGCACCGGTCACAATGGCGAATTGCCCTGCCATTTCCTGTCCTGTTCTCGCCGTCGGACCAGCCGCGGCGCCTTTAATTTCCCGTATCTCGGTGTTACCTCCCGCCAGCACCTACCCGGGAATACCGACTTGGGACAGCTTATGATGCATCGGGCTTCAGTGGGGATGGTTTGAAAGAATTACGTAGGTCGCGGTAGAACATGCAACCCGGAACTTGGGAAACGCGTAACGGATTACTCGTCGTTCTGCGGGGCGTGCGCATTCTGCAAAACAGGTGAGGAGGCGCGTAGTGGCTTGCTCGGTACGTATGCCCGTGTTCAGGCGGCAAAGCAAGGCCACAACGGTGCTCACCAAATATGCATCGTATGCGTATTCCGGATGTAGGTTTCAAGGGTTAAACGGATGAACGCACAAACGAACCCAGCACAGCATGTCCGAATCCGCGTTGTGCTGGCCGACGATCACCCTGTTATCCGAGGGATGGTGCGTTCGGCCCTAGAACAGCATCCACACTTTGAGGTCTGTGGGGAAGCGGAGAACGGTGCGGAAGCCATAGAAGAGGTTAAGCGAGTAAGGCCAGACGTCGTCGTTCTAAACGTAACCATGCCGCTGGTCAATGGTTTCCAAGCGGCGCGACAGATCAGAAAACAGATCCCGGAAACTGCAATCGTCATTCTGTCCTCCCACGCAGACAAGCGTTTTATTGCGGAAGCCAAAAAGATTGGTGCGCGAGCCTACGTCCCGAAATCGAAGATTGGACAAGCCCTGGTAGAAGCCTTAGAAGCTGCAGTCAGAGGGGACGATTTTATTGTCCTTGAGTAGGCGGCCGGGCAGTTCAGCACCATGGAGGGTGGCTCACGCATTTGGCCCCGATCAGGGGCCAACAACTCCCAGAGACAAGTGGAGTTGAAAAGGGTCCAGAAACCTAGGGGAAAAGTTGGGCCGACCTACCGAACCCTATGGATTGAAATTTGGAGACAGACAGCCTAATCGAATAACAGGCCTCGCACAACGCTGCTTCATGAGAGCGGGCGCTATCAATATTTTGAAAGGGAGGACTTATGTATCACCACATAAAGAAACTGATGTACACGGTAAACGTCGGCACGCCGGATCCTCGATTCGGCAACATGCTGCTCGAACAGTTTGGCGGGGCAAATGGCGAGCTTGCTGCCGCAATGCAGTATTCAATCCAAGGGCTCAACTGCGACGATCCCGACCGCAAGGACATGTTGATGGACATCGGCACTGAGGAACTCAGCCACTTGGAGGTTGTCGGTACGCTCGCGCGCATGCACCTTAAGCCCATGAAGAAAGATCGTGACGCGGGCGAGGTTGATCCGCTCATCGCGATCGCCGGTGGAGGTGGGGTCAGCTTGTTCAACTCGATGGGTGATGCGTGGACAGCTGATTACCTCAAGATCACAGGCGAATTGGACGTGGATCTCAGAAGCAACATTGCCGCCGAGGCGCGGGCCAAGATCGTCTATGAGCGCCTAATCAATTGTTGCGACGATCCTGGATCGAAGGATGCACTTCAATTTTTGATGACGCGTGAGATCACCCACATGAAGGCTTTCACCGCTGCTCTTGAGAGTATGGGCAAAGCCCCTTTTTCGATTGGCAAAATACCGCCTACTCCTGTATTGGTCGATCAATACTTCAACGATTCCACCGGAGAGGGAGACGAGGGCGAGACCGACGCTCGCGGTCCGTGGAACGAAGGCGGCGATTGGCAAATTGTCGAGGTTCCCGAACTTAAAGAGGGCGTTGAAAATCTTGAAGCTTCGCATGGCGAGCATTCCGGGCGCGGTAAGAAACAGCGCGCCAGTTCGTCGGAATCTAAAACCAGAAAATCAGCCTAGAGCAACACGAACCGCACGGGCCCCGGCTATCAGAGCGGGGTCCGCCTCTAGCCTGTTCTCAAAGAATTGTACCCAAAGGCCGAGCAGTCGGCGTCAGTAACCCCGCTCGCATTATGATCCGAGGCCCTGTCACCAACTCTCGTCCCAGCTTGGAAGGAGCCGTTGATGGAATGGTTGGTCTGACTTGGCAACAAAAGCGTCTGGAGGAGACGGCTTCCGTGCAGAAGCAGGGCTCGACGTGTTTCTTTGTGCTTCCGCCGGACTGTTAAGCGACTCGGCGCTGCGACGGTTTCTCGACCTTCTTTGCCAGTTTCTCGACTGCCTCGACCGCCATTCCCTTTACGTACACCATCTCGCCGCCCAGCCAACCGCCCAAGCCGATAGCAAGCACTCCGACGACTGAGAGGGCAAGCGGCGATAGCTGTCCGCTGGCAGACGGAATCTCAGCCAGAGGTTAATCGCAAAAAGCACCACCGCAGCCAAGTTAACGGCCAGATGTAGGTTGGCGATGCGTTTCATCTCAACTTCGTCGATCGAGGAGTAGTCAATCAAGCCCGGCACGGCGGCCAGGATTGCGCCGACGATTCCGCCGGCAACGCAGTAAGTCGCCACTGTTTGCCATACGGCGTTACCACTTGCCGCGTGCACCACGTCGCAAACCAGAGCAAACACCCATAATCCAATCGGAAATCCAACCAGCATCGGATGCACAGGGTGTTTCTTGATACTTGCCGGGCTTGACATAGACTTCTCCTTACCGATGTTGAATTTAAGCGGCGCTTCGAGACCGCTTCGGCGTCGCCTTCGGATCCCCGGGTTCTTCGGCTTCTTCATTGGCCTGCGGATTAATCTCCTTGGCCAACTCAGTCAGCTTTTCGTCGGTTTCCTTTTCTTCCTGCAAGGTTTCTTCCAGAAGTGTTACATGCTCGGACTCGCCAAGTATCTTTGCGAATTCGGATGCCGTACCATACGCCGCGATTTCGTAGTGCTCCACACGCTGAGCGGCGCCGATCAACGCCGCATCCATCAGGGCCCCTTCGAAATCTTCTTCCATTACCTCGCTACCCTCCTTGACCAGTCCTTCCATGCCGGCACATTTCTTGCCCTTGGGACTCTCGTCAAGAGATTTGAAAATCTTCTCCAGTCGCTGAACATGACCACGCGTCTGTTCAAGATGCTCCTCGAAGCCCTGTTTGAGTTCGTCGGACGAAGCCGCTTTCGCCATTTTTGGAAGCGCCTTCACCAGTTGATTCTCCGCGCTATACAAATCCTTAAGCTCGTCGATGTACAGGTCTCTCAATCCTTCGTTTGCCATGTTTCCTCCTCCACGCTGAATTTAGAAATGGAATTCGACAACCCCGACACCAAGGTGCCGGGGCTGTACGTCGGAACTTTACGATGCTCGCCGCTGTCCACCCTGGTCCTGTTTCTCCCGATCCTGCTCCGCGTCCGTTCCACCTTGAGAAGGACGTTTCTGGGAGATGTCGTCTGTGTTCCGCTGTTTGTTGGCCGGATTGTTGCCCCTGCTGCTGGCCGCTTTGTCCGCCACTCTGGGTAGGGTCATTTTGTCTCTTGTTTGGATCGTCAGTCATTGGAGCTCTCCAGTTCGTGAAGTTGAGGCACACCTCGCCTGCTTACAAGGCGCGCCACACCTTAGTTGCTCCATTCGCCAGGAAGGTTTGACCGACAGCCATGAATCATTAAGGGCGGGACCCCCCAATATAGAAATTCCTGAATTATCAGACGCCATGTGCGAGGTTTGGCATCTTTAGAGCGACGTGAGAAATTCTGACATCGCCGAACTGCTGGCCCGGTCGGCCGAACATGCAAAACAGCCGCTACAGCGGGCACTCCGACGCGCCGCCCGCCGTGCCTTTCTGTGGCCGGAAGAGGCAGAAGAAATCCACGCACGTGGGGAAAGCCTTACGGTTCTGTCCGGTATAGGCCCTTATCTGAATAAGCAAATCATCGATTGGTTGAGACATCCTCCGGAACTTGCCAAGGGAGTTCCCGCGATTCGGAGTAACTTTCTAACGCTTGCGGAAGCCGCGAGATTGCGGTCGAAATATCCTGAACGGTTCAGCGAGATTCGCGGCGATCTGCAAATGCACACGCTCTGGAGCGACGGGTCGGGCTCGGTTCAGGACATGGTAGAGGCAGCGGTGTCGCGCGGATATTCCTATGTCGCGATCACCGACCATTCTAAAGGCCTGAAGATCGCTGGTGGAATGGACGAAGAGCAACTCGCAAAACAAGCAGCAGAAATCACGGTAGTCAACGAAGGCATGCGAGAGAATGCCCACAAGTTTTGCATCCTCCGTTCCGTCGAATTGAACTTGTCGCCGACTGGAGCCGGAGACATGGAGCAATCCGCACTAGACAGGCTTGACCTCGTACTTGGGTGTTTTCATTCTGCCCTGAGAAGGAAGGAGGATCAGACAGAACGATATCTCGCCGCTCTACGTAACCCCTCAATTCACATACTCGGTCATCCCAGAGGGCGCATTTACAACTTTCGCCTTGGCTTGAGCGCGGATTGGGCACGGGTCTTCGCGCTGGCGGCGGAACTCGAAAAAGCCGTTGAAATTGACTGCTACCCGGACCGGCAGGATCTCAGTGTCGATCTTCTCGTAATCGCCAGGAAGGAAGGATGCCGCATTTCAATGGGAACGGACTCTCACGGCCCCTCGCAACTTGGGTTCATGGAACTCGGCGTAGCCGCGGCAATACGCGCTCATCTTGATCCAGAGAGAATCCTGAACTACATGTCGACTGACCGACTACTGAAATGGTCTCAAAGTATTAGTGATAGTTGACGGGAGTATCTGAGTAATGGGAAATGCCACCAATAGGTCAAAGTCTTACCGAAAACCAGAAAGTGTCGAACATCCTTGCGCAAGGTCGTCGCATCCAACTCGCGCTAAAGCTGAGCGTGCGGCTAATTACGGGCCTAGCTGCCCGAACTGCGACCATGACAGTATCTCAACAAAATTCGAATCGTTGGACATTTGCTTCTTTGGACCGGCGGCGTTGGTTGACGTCCGTCGCATCCTTAGCCGCATTTGTGCATTTCGGCGGAATCTTTCCGTCGGGATTCAATACAGGTCTTTCGAGGAAGAACAACATGGTCAACGACCGGGAGGGACAACACAAAGTGAATCAAATAGAAACGATCGCCTCCTCGTGGCTCGAGCCACAAATTGGTTTCCAGTTGGCGCATGAGCAATTCAAGGTGCCGGAACTGGTCGAGCTCGGAATCGCCGCCGATCAAGCCGGATTTGATCTCCTTGCCGTCAGTGATCATTTTCAGCCGTGGCAGGACAATGAAGGACATTCGGGACAAGCATGGGTCACCATGAGCGCAATTGGGCAAAGAACCAAGCGCATCCGGATGGGAACAACGGTCACTTGCCCGACTTTTCGCTACAACCCAGCCGTGGTGGCAGAGGCATTCGCATCGCTTAGTCTTTTGACCCCCGGTCGAATCTTTCTCGGAGTGGGTTCGGGCGAAGCATTGAATGAAGAGGCCGCGACGGGCTCGTGGCCCAAGTGGACCGAGCGTTCCGAACGACTGGTGGAAGCCACCGAGATCATTCGCAAGTTGTGGCGCGGTCAGCAAGTGGATCACTCAGGAAATTATTACAAAGTCAACGCCCGCCTCTACGATTCCCCCACCCAGACCATTCCTCTCTTGATGGCCGGCAATGGACCGAAGGCAATGCGTCGCTGCGGGCAACACGCAGATGGACTTATTACCGATCCTAAGACCTGGAAGGAGCACAAGGCCGAATTTCAGAAGGGAGCATCTGATGCGGGCAAGGATCCGGCTCGAATGCCGGTCTTTATTGAGCAGTACGTTGTAGTGGGCGGCCGCAGCGAGCTAAATGAAGCTGCGGAGCTCTGGCGTTTCGGTCCGAAGGCTTGGAAACCCTATTTCAATGTTCGCGATCCCAAGACCATTCAGAAGCGCGCCGAAGCTGAGGTGCCGCTCGAAAAAGTGACCGAAGGTTGGCCCGTGGGCACCGATCCGGAGCTTCACGTGAAGGTCCTTGCGGATCTCTTCAAGAGCGGCGCAACCGGAGTTCATATCCATTCTGGCCAACACGATCAGAGAAGAGTAATAGATTTTTACGGGAAAGAAGTGTTGCCTCGCTTGCGGTCTATTTCGAGAAAAGCCGCCTGATTGGACTCTCCCCGATGATCTCGAAATCGAGCGATCCTGCCATCCTCTTCGACCTCGACGGTACGTTAATAGATACCGCTTACCGTCACGTTACCGCTTGGGCGGCTGCCCTGAGTGACGCCGGAATTATTGTTCCTGAATGGAAGATCCATCGGCGCATCGGGATGAGCGGTCGCTCACTTGTCCATCAGTTGGTTCGCGAGCACGGTTTACGCTCTTCCAAAATCGACGTAGAGCAACTTGAGAAAAAACATGATACGGTCTTCAATAAATCAATAAGCTCCGTCAAACCGCTTCCGGGAGCAGAAAAATTGCTGCGCCATCTCGGCCAGCTTGGTGTGAAATGGGCAGTCGCGACCACGGGCGGAAAAGAACAAACGAAAAGACTGCTACGGGCGCTACGAATTCCAGCTAAAACGGTGATCACCACTGGCGATGATGTTGCCAAGGGCAAGCCGTCTCCCGATGTATTCGTCAGCGCGGCCAAGCAGTTGGGAGTTCCAGTGGAACAATGCGTTGTGGTTGGCGATAGCGTTTGGGACATGCTGGCCGCGGGTCGCAGACGAGCGCTCTCGGTGGGCTTCCTCTCGGGTGGCTACAGCCAGGCGGAACTTGAACAAGCTGGGGCCTTTCGCGTCTATGCAGATCCAGCCGGGATGCTGGAACATATCGAAGATATCGGGCTCGATTGAACAGAATTAATTACGCTTTGGCGATTTCAAGCGCAACTGGCTGATTGCAAATTGAGCAGTTTGTTTGCGATCTCGTAGGCTGTTCCACAAAGCCTCCTGACTCTGCACCGTTTTTCGGGGCGCTGGGATCGTGCCATTTCGCTCAAAGGCTGCTGCGCTTGAGTACGCGTAATGATGAAAGCGCATCGTCAATGGCCTGTCGCTCAGCGTGATGGTTCGAACTGCCAGCAATGGCTCGCTGCCGATTGCAAATTGCCGTCTCCGCAGCGGCTATTCGTTCACTCAGTTTTTTCTGATCGAGTTCAAGCAGAGCTTGTTGGTAGGGCTCTTGCCATTCCGGATACCGAATGCCTTCCTTCGTTTTCCCTTCATTCGAGAGTTGCATAGTTAGACGCTCTTTCGGTTTTTGCCCAACGAAGGCAAGCGATGTGGCTTCAACTTGCTGGTTGCAATTGCTGTGACCGCACCGTCTTTTCCGTCGTTGCCGTCCGAAATGTCCTCTTTGGCAATCTTCTTCACAAGCTCTACCGAAATCTGCTCGAAATGTGTCTTGTACTTCTGCATTGCGATTACTCCTTTCTGATCGTCTAAACAGTAGCAGGCGAGAAGTCGTACGGGTCATATTGTTAGGGAAGCGGAATTCCATTTAGCTGACGGTTAAGCCATTGAAATAACAAGATTTGGACGGGGATCGGCTTTAGGCAAGTGCTCGTACCGATCAGTCTGTCGCGGCTGCATTTAATTTCTCTTGACGAACCGCGACGTTATGGTTACGATTACGGGACGTTACTTTAACGTTGTTGTCTAACGCAAGGAGTTAATCATGAGCTCGCGTTCCCAGAAAGAACCGATGAACTTCAACACGATGTCGCAAAAGGATGTGCCGCAAGGTCGAAATGGAAAGCACAAACAGATCGTTACCAAAATTCTCGCTGATCTCGATCAACTAAAAGAGGGCGTTGCACTCAAGGTGCCCTTGGCTGACCTGGCGGAAGGCAAGGAAAGGGTTCGTGCAGCACTGAATCGCGCAACCCGTAAAGGGGGCCGTAACGTTGCGACCGCTACGGACGCCAATTACCTGTACGTCTGGAACCAAAACTAGTAGACGGCATCATTGAACTAATCTCTGTCGGTAACGAACAGACGTTCTATATCATTTGCGGTCCTCGCCTTGGACGAAGGCAGTTTGTACTTAGTCTCTATTTTGCTCTGTAGGGTGAGGGTTAAACATGGAAACTTCTGTCGACTCAAGCGTTGACAAGAAATCAACTGCCGCGCGGTACGCTTTCGCGGTGCTCACTGCGGTTCTCGCTCTGCTGCTCCGACAGGCGCTTTGGCCTTTGCTCGGGGCAAACAACCCTTACCATACTGTTTGGGCGGCGGTCATTTTCTCGGCTTGGTGCTTCGGCCTTGGGCCATCTATTGTCACGACCCTGATAAGTGCTCTCGGGGTCTGGTACTTGTTTCTGCTGCCCTTGCACTCTTTCCGCCTACAAGACCCCAAAAGCCAAATTACTGGGCTGGTTTGGTTTGGAGTGCTTTCCGGTTTCATCATCGCTCTTGGCGAGGTCAATCGCAGGTCGCACTATAAAAGACGCTCGGTGGAGAACGCAGTTCGAGAGAAGGAAGCCGAATTCCACTTGTTGGCGGACTCCATCCCAGAGCTATGCTGGATGGCACGCGGCGATGGTCACATCTTCTGGTACAACGCACGATGGTACGAGTACACGGGCGCTACACCTGAACAAACGGAAGGGTGGGGCTGGCAATCGGTGCATGACCCGGAAATTTTGCCCTCCGTATTGGAACGATGGAGAGCGTCGTTGGCGATGGGGCAGGCTTTTGAGATGGAATTTCCCCTGCGTGGTGCTGACGGCGTTTTCCGCTGGTTTCTGACCCGCTTCAGACCAGTCCGCGATAGCGAGGGCAACATCGTCCGCTGGTTTGGAACCCACACAAACATCAACGAACAGCGAGAATTGCGACAATCTCTGATCGAGGCTCGTCAAGAACTTGAAATTCGAGTGCGCGAACGAACCGCCGAGCTTGAGCAAAAGGCGAACCTGCTTGATTTGGCAAACGACGCAATTTTTGTTCGGTGTGCTGAGGACAAAATTTCTTACTGGAATGCAGGAGCCGAACGGCTGTATGGATGGACAAGCGCCGATGTTGAGGGCAGGTCAACCCACGAAGTCCTCCGCACGGAGTTTCCCGTTCCTCTGGAGGAGATTAAGAGCAGAGACAAATGGGAGGGAGAACTTCGGCACATCAAGCGAGACGGCAGTCAGATCGTGGTTGCCAGCCGCTGGACTACATTGCGGGACAACGAGGGTAAACCAGCGGGTTGGCTTGAAATCAATACCGACATTACTGCCCGCAAGCGGGCTGAAGAAGCCGCTAGGAATCTTAGTGGGCGAATCCTCAGCTTGCAGGACGAGGAACGCCGCAGGATTGCTAGAGGATTGCACGACAGTCTAGGGCAGCACTTGGCTGCCATAAAGATGAGTCTAGATCTCCTCTCTCCCACGGAGGGCAGACAAGCCGGAGTTGCGTCGGAGTGCTCGGAGATTGTAGACAAGTGTCTCACTGAAACACGCACGATCTCCCATCTGCTTCACCCACCATTGTTGGACGAAGCTGGTTTGAGGTCGGCTCTTCAGTGGTATGTGGAGGGCTTTGCTCAACGCAGCCACATTCAGGTAAAGCTTGATTTGCCAGGTGAGCTAGGTCGGCTCGATACAGACATAGAAACTGCCCTGTTTCGTGTCGTGCAAGAAGCTCTTACGAATGTTCACCGACACTCCAGTGCTTCGGAAGTGGACATCCGTTTCCTTGTTGACACCAAACGCATTCAGCTTCATGTAAGTGACAACGGTAAAGGAATACCAAAAGATAGGCTACGAGGTGTGCTCGAATCTGGCTCTGGAACGGGAGTAGGACTAGCGGGTATGCGAGAGCGAGTGCGAGACTTGGGCGGATCAATGGAAATCAAGTCCGACGATGCCGGAACCACGATCATCATTAACATTCCTTTACCCGAACTGGCATCCACTGATTCACAAGAAAACGGCGAATCAGTCCGCAGCATTTCTGCTGCATAGTTTCAGGTGCGATTGCCCGACGTCGAAAGCTTCAACGGTGGATGCAAAAGCTGTGACGTCGGCCAGACCGACTCCGCGCGGAGTTCGACAAGATCGTCAGAATGGTGCGAGTCTCTCTACATGTGGGTCCATTGGGGTCTGGTAAGCGGGGTCAAAGAACTCCCCAAGCGATACATATTGCGTGGCCAATTGTCGAACTCGTTGGAGGATCAAACCTCTAACAAAACCTTGGGCAGCTCGACAGCATCATAAGGCCGCGACTACGTTCACGAGGATGACGCAACTCAAAGACAAGATTCAGAATGCTTTGGATGAGAGTAGGATGCTGATTCTTGGGGCTGAAATTCTCCTTGGTTTTGAGTTCACGGCCGTGTTCCAGGAGGGGTTCAAGCATCTCTCAATAGCCTCACAGGATCTGAACCTCGGTGCCCTGGTTCTCATGCTTATTACCGTGGCGCTGTTGATCTCGCCCGCCGCCTTCCACCAACTTACTGAGAGAGGACAGGATTCCGTCGCACTTCACCAATTCACCACGCACGTCATGGAAATGGCTCTCCTTCCCTTCGCATTCGCGCTTGGGGCGAACGTCTACCTCCCAGCGGTAGCCGTCAACGGCACTATTACCGGGGCAATTTTCGGGGTGACAATAACTCTCCTTGCGCTCGTTTTCTGGTACGGCCCCGTGCTCTTGCGACGCAAGCACCAAGACACGCGACAAACGGTGAAATTGATGACGTCAGACGAAGGACAGGCAGTTGGGGGTCATACTCTCTTGCATGACAAAATTCGCCAAGTGCTCACTGAAGCGCGCGTAATTATCCCTGGAAATCAGGCTCTCTTAGGCTTCCAGTTCGCGATCATTCTCCAAGCTGCATTCCGCGAACTCGCGCCGTGGCTCAAGTGGATTCATCTCGCCAGCCTTTCACTAATTGCCCTGAGTACGGTCTTGCTGCTAACCCCGGCGGCCTATCACCGCATCGTCGAGCGAGGGGAGGAAACCGAACATTTTTATCGCGTGGCCCACGTCATGGTTATTTGCTCGCTACCGGCTCTGGCCGTTGGTATCTGTGGCGACTTCGTCATGGTGGTCTATAAAATTACCGAAAAGCGAAGTGCAGCGCTCGTCGCTGCAGGATTGATGCTCTCAATTTTCGGCGTCCTATGGTTTGGATACCCATGGTTCCGAAGAAATCGTGCTGACCATCTTATTCCGCGGCAAGCGTAAGACTGAGGGAACGGAACGTGAATATTCGGGAGGCGACAAGAAGTTACGAAGGCTGGATGCGGCGATGCACAACCGTGATCGAATCGGACTTGCGATCGAAGCATGCGCAAATGAGGGAAGATGCCTTTCTCTTTTTGCGTGGTACTTTTTATCGTTGGGCTCAGCTATGGCCAGAAATCTGTCCCGATCTGACTCAATCTCCTAAAGTTTTGGCGTGCGGAGACTTGCATGTGGGCAGCTTCGGGACATGGCGTGACTCTGAAGGGCGACTTTGTTGGGGTGTCGACGACTTTGATGAAGCATATCCATTGCCGTATACAAATGACCTGGTGCGGCTGGCAACGAGCGTAAAGATCGTCAATGATTCCGAGGAGCTAACCATTAGTTTGAAAGCGGGCGTCGACGCGATCTTGGACGGCTATCAACAGACGCTGAAACGTGGAGGTTGTCCCCTTGTCCTTGCAGAACATGAGCAGAATCTGGAGAAACTTGGCATCGAGGCCATCGATCCTGCTCCGGATTTCTGGAAGAAACTCAACGAGCTGCCAGTCGTACGCGGTAATCTCCCAAAGGGTGTAACACTGACGCTTGAGAAGACGCTTCCCGACTCGAAGATGGACTATAAAGTGGTACGGAGGGCAGCCGGCCTCGGAAGCCGAGGGCAACAGAGATTTGTGGCTATCGCTCAATGGAATGGAGGGTACATTGCTCGTGAAGCGAAAGCCATGCTCCCGTCGTCTTGCGTTTGGCTGAGTGGGCGCGTTGGGCGCAGCCAAAGCTATTATGGCGAGGTGATCAGGGCCGCAGTGCGATCGCGCGATCCCTTCCAGAAAATTGAAGGAAGTTGGCTGATTCGACGCCTCTCTCCCGACTCAAACCCTATCGAAATTAAGGATTTGCCGCAAAAGCGGGATGAACAAGCGCTGCTCCATGCTATGGGTACGGAGGCTGCCAACGTACACCTGGGAAGCAAAAGCGCAGTTAACACAATCTTGCAAGACTTGGGCCGCAGAAAAGCTGGTTGGCTTCGTGCCGCTGCGAAAGAGATGGCCAAGGCAATGTTTCGCGATTGGAAGAAATATGCAAAGTCCTGACTTCACAGCTCGGAATCTAAGCATAGCTTAAGGTCGGAGATGACGGAGGCTCGCACACCCGACGTTTCGATGGAAAATAGTCAGGTCTTGTCGCGACAGCCCGTGCGAGTCGGATGTGCAGGATGGAATATTCCACAACAGGCCACTGCGCATTTTGGCTCCAAAGGAAGCCACTTGGAGCGTTACTCGCAAGGGTTCAACTGTTGCGAGATCAATTCATCTTTTTATCGGCCACATAAGAAAGAAACGTGGGAGCGATGGGCTAGCTCGGTTCCCGCTGAATTCCGTTTCTCTGTCAAAGCCCCCAAGACAATTACCCATGATCTAAGGTTGAATTGTAGTTCGGATGTCTTGTCAGCATACCTTGAGCAAATCAATTATCTCGGCGACAAGCTAGGGCCACTCCTGATCCAACTACCGCCGAGTCTCGAATGCGATTACGCCCGCGCGAGGAAGTTCCTGTCGCTACTTCGTGGGAAGTTTTCAGGAGACGTTGTATTGGAACCACGCCAGGCTAGCTGGTTCGAGGAGCAAGGCGATCGTTTGCTGAAGGAATTTCATATTGCCCGCGTAGCCGCTGATCCAGCGTGCGTCCCTGCCTCCACCCGGCCCGGTGGGCTGGGTAGTTTGGTTTACTTTCGCCTCCACGGGTCTCCCCGCCGTTATTTCTCTGCGTACTCCGATGAATATCTAAATAGACTTGCCGCGCAATTGGCAAGCTTAGCCGCAGGAGCGCGCGCGTGGTGTATTTTTGACAACACCGCGTCCGGATCTGCAGTACAAAACGCATTTGAGTTGACGGCAAAGCTGAGGAAACTCTGAATGTTTACAGAAAGTACCGAAGGGCTGTGAGTACTCATTCCGAGAACAGTTGTCTCTAAAATCGTAGCGATTTTCAGCACTCTCCAGATTTGCTTATCTTTTTCACTGTTGTCTTTCAATATTTCGGCCGACGCTTAGACGAACATCGACGCCGGTCACAGAATGGTCACAAAACTGTAAGCGTCTGACCAACACACCTGTTCGAATGGCGGGGCCTGTGTTGAAGTGTCCGGATGACCGCAAAAACAGAGTTGTCAGCGCCCAAACGACGTACCCGTGCGGAAGTTCAGCAATTAGTGGCCGAGTTTGTGAGTAGCGGTATGCGGCGGAGCGAATTTTGCCAGAATCGGGGTTTGAGCTTCAGCACCCTAGATCGGCATCTGAAGAAACGGCGTTGGAAAGGAAGCCTTAAGCCAATTCTGTCCGCCAGTCGTTTGGTGCCGGTGGAGTTGGCCGCCAAGAAATCCCCGACGTGGCAGGAACCGAGTTGTGGGCTGGCAGTATTACTGCCGGGCGGGCGCCGGATCGAGGTACATACTGATTTTGATACGAATACGTTCGCGCGCCTAGTGAGTGTGCTGGAGAGGGTGTAGGCCGTGTTTGGACTGGGTCCAGCCACACGGATCTATTTGGCCGCCGGGGTCACCGACATGCGCAAGGGGTTCGAGGGGCTGTACGGACTGGTCCGGGATCGATTGGTGTGCGAGCCTCTGAGCGGACACCTTTTTTTGTTCTGCAACGCCCAGCGCAACCGGTTGAAGGTCCTCGTCTGGGATGGAAGCGGACTTTGGGTCTGTGCGAAGAGATTAGAAAAGGGGCGTTTCACCTGGCCGCAATCGGGTGATGCGCAGGGGAAGGCCATCCTAAGTCATGAAGAGCTCTCCTTATTACTGGGTGGCATCGATTTGGCCAAGACCAAGCACAAGCGTTGGTACCGGAAGGCTTCCCCCGAGGGACACGCTGGCGCATAATTTGGGTGGTTGTTTGAACGTTTCCATCGACTCTGGTAAATCATTAACTCATTGTGAGTTTAGCTTCCATTCCTTCCGCACCAGCCGATCTGGAACTCATCGCACAACTGAAGAGCAAGCTCCAGTACGCGGAGCTGCGGATTCGCGTGCTGGAAGAGCGTTTGCGGCTGATGCGCATTGAAAAGTATGGAGCGGGCGGCGAAAAGCTTACCCAGGCGCAATTGGAGTTGTTCGAGCTCGAGCCTGCCGTCAGTGAAATGATCGAGCAGGTGGAGAGCGAGCACGCGCCCGTGCATCGCTCGACCAAGAAATCCGGCAAGCATCCGGGCCGCCAGGAATTGCCTGCGAATCTTCCTCGCGTAGAGCGGATTCTGCCTTGCACACCGGATCAGTGCCTTTGCAAACGCTGCGGCAGAGAAACGGTGGTGATCGGCTACGAAGAAAGTTCCCAGTTGGATGTGGAGCCCGCGAAGTACTTCGTGCTGGTCACGAAGCGCGAGAAGCGGGCTTGCCGGTTGTGTGAGGATCTCGGTGTCGTCTCAGCGCCCCTGCCGCCACGGATTATCGAGAAGTGCTTGGCGAGTGACCGGATCGTGATTGACACGGTCGTCGGCAAATATTGCAATCACACGCCCCTGCACAGGCAGAGCATGATTCTGGAAAGGGATCTAGGCTTGGGAATTAGCCGTGCAACGCTGGACGGCTGGGTCCTCAAAGTAGGCGAATTGCTGATCCCGATGGTCGCGGCAATGAGGCGAGAGTTGATCAGCGGAAGTTACATTCAGGCGGATGAAACCCCAGTCGATGTGCAGACTCGCGAAGGCCGGGGACGGAACCACCAAGCGTATCTCTGGCAATACAGTCGCCCCAGAGGATCTGTGGTGTTCGACTTCCGCTTGGGTCGTGGACGTGATGGGCCGAAGCGGTTCCTGGGACAGTTCGAAGGCATTCTCCAAACCGACGGCTATGCAGCGTATGACCAAATCGGTGCGCCGAGAATGGTACATGCCGCTTGTTGGGCTCACGCGAGAAGACAGTTCTTCGAAGCAGTGCAACTAAATCCACGAGATCCGGTTGCAACCTCGATTGTGGCTCAGATGGACGAACTGTTTGCCGTCGATGCCGAAGCTCGCCGCAAAACGCTGACAAGTGCGGCGCGCCATATCCGCCGTCAGGAAACAGCGAGACCTCTGCTCGATGATATCCGCAGCAAGATCGACGCAGCGCAGTCCGCTGCTTTGCCCTCCAGCGCACTTAGGAAGGCGTGCCAGTACGCGCTAACGCTTTGGAAAAAGCTTACACGCTTCTTGGAGTATCCCGAATTAGAGCTAAGTACCAACCTAGCCGAGAATTCCATGCGTCCGGTAGCTCTTGGTCGAAAGAATTGGTTGAACATCGGCAGCCCACAAGCGGGACCGAAGGTTGCAGCGATTCTTTCGGTCGTGGAGAGCTGCCGTCGGCTGCATGTCCCGGTGCGCGATTACTTTTCCACGATTCTCCCTGGGCTCGCCGATCTCCCGATCCGGTGCCTTCCAGACATTGCGCCCGCTGTGTGGGTCACTCGGCATTCATAGAGTTTCTTCGCCAAGCAGTGAGAAACTGCGTAAACAGGAGGCTTCGAAAGGGTAGGACGCCGGGCACTTTTTGCTCATCGCCCAACAGTGAAGGGGGTTATCTACCGCGCGGTATCAAGTGTAGACAACAATTTTGAAACGTTTTATATTACCAGCGGATTTGATATCGAGGCTGAGGTGACACTCCATGAGGTCCGTATTCCTGCAACTCGCATTTCTTACATTCGCCCTGGCCACGATTTCTTCTGCCCAGGACTCGCACTTCTCACCCAAGAGCCAGCAGATTCCCGTGCCAGAATGCCTGACAATGAAGGGGCTGTGGGAAGGCGGCTCGAAACCGTGTGGCCAGACAGAACATGAGGCATGGCTTGCCGATATCACACACTGGAGGATGGAACGTCGTATTCGGGTCGGCTACGATGGTGCTAGGTACGATTTGCCCGCCTTGAAATGGACGCAGTCAAGTTTTATGCAGCCCCAGATGATGGTGCAGGATCGGTTCTTCTATGATCCCGTCCCAGGGAAGTACACCGTAGACCGATACCTCGACGACCTCGAGAAACGCTACGGCGGTATTGATGCGGTTCTGATCTGGCCAACTTACCCGAACATGGGAATTGACAACCGAAATCAACACGACATGATTCGCAGCATGCCCGGTGGTGTTGCCGGCGTGAAGCAGATGATCGCCGACTTCCATCGCCACGGCGTGCGTGTCCTTTTTCCGATGATGATGTGGGACCAAGGAACACGGGATCCCGGCATGCCTTGGCCGAATGCGATCGCGAGCCTGATGGCGGAAGTCGGTGCGGATGGCATCAACGGTGACACGCAGGACGGCGTCCCGTTGGCTTTCTCGCTGGCTGCAGACAAGGTTGCCCATCCACTCGCTTTTGAACCCGAGGGTGGCCCCTCAGACGAAGCCTTAGCGTGGAACGTGATGACCTGGGGCCAATACCAATTTCCTTTCACTCCGCTCGTGGACAAATATAAGTGGCTTGAAACGCGGCACATGGTCAACATCTCACACCGTTGGAACCGCGATAAAACGGACGATCTGCAGTTCGCTTTTTTCAACGGGGTTGGCTGGGAAAGTTGGGAGAACATCTGGGGCATATGGAATGGAATCACGCCGCGCGATGGCGAAGCTACCCGACGAGTGGCGACAATCGAGCGTACGATAGCGCCATTCCTGATCAGCAAGGATTGGGAACCGATGTCACCGATGATCCGCTACGGCGTGTACGCGAGCCGCTGGCCATTGGGCGACGAGGCTGTTTGGACGATTGTGAACCGAAATGAATACGACGTGGATGGCGACCAGATTGAGATCGCAGCGAAAGACAATTTTCATTACTTCGATCTTTACCACGGAGTGGAACTCACTCCTCAAACTCAGGCCGGAGGCAAAACGGTACTTGCGTTTTCCGTCGAAGCGAAAGGGTATGGCGCCGTCCTGGCAACGCACAACGTTGCGGATCAGAAACTGGCCGCGCTGATGCGCAAAATGAAAGAGCTGACGGCAACGCCATTGTCGAGTTACTCGCATGAGTGGAAAGTCCTGCCCCAGCAAATCGTTCCGATCGCAGCGACGAAAGCTGCAAGTAGTGCGCCCGCGGGCATGGTCAAGATCCCTGAGGCGGATTTTCTTTTTAAGGTTTCCGGAATCGAGATTGAGGGAACCGACGATATCGGCGTCGATGTCCAATATGCTTGGGAAGATTCTCCTCGTCGCTTTCACGAACATCACATGCACGTCAATTCTTTTTATATCGATAAGTATCCAGTGACGAACGCCGAATTCAAGAAGTTCATCGACGCCACCCACTATCGCCCCGAAGACGACCTGAATTTTCTGCGTGATTGGAAGGATGGAAACTATCCCTCGGGGTGGGAAAACAAACCGGTGACGTGGGTTTCCCAAGGCGACGCCCGGACCTATGCGAGTTGGGCAGGAAAGCGTCTGCCCCACGAGTGGGAGTGGCAGTACGCAGCGCAAGGTACAGACGGCCGCCTGTATCCTTGGGGTAACGAGTGGGATGACGGCGCGGTGCCGGTACCTGACAAGTCGCGCACCATGCGAGGTCCAGATGTAGTTGACGGACATCCGAAGGGAGCCAGTCCATTCGGCATAATGGACATGGTAGGAAATGTGTGGCAATGGACTGAGGAGTTTGTTGACGAGCACACACGAGGTGGCATTCTTCGCGGCGGCAGTTACTATCGGCCACAGGGTTCGATCTGGTACTTCCCTCAGGCTTACAAGCTGAACGAGCACGGCAAGCTGCTGCTGATGTCCGCCAGCATGGACCGCTCCGGGGGAATCGGATTCCGTTGCGTAGTAGACTCGCAGTGATCGGGTTGGCAGCGGTCTGTAGCGCTGAGGAACACAGCCCGCCCGCGCTTCAACCTGGCAAGTCATGACATCACCTGTGACAATGCGGCAAATCGCCGAGCGTGCCGGCGTCTCGATTGGCACAGTATCGCACGTGATCAATGAAACGGCGAAAGTTCGGCTGAAGCTGCGAGAGCGTGTGATAGAAGCCATTCGCAGCATGGGATATCAGCCGAGCGCCTTGGCGCAGGGGCTCCGAAAAAACCGCACCAACATGCTCGGAATGGTGATTCCCGACATCACGAATCCATTCTTCCCTGGCGTGGTTCGGGGCGTAGAGGACGTTGCCTACAAGCGATCCTTCCGCGTGATCCTCTGCAACGCAGATAATGATCCTTCGAAAGAGGCTTCGTACGTTCGCGAGTTGCGTTCCTATCACATTGCAGGCTTGCTGATCATTCCGGCGGTTAGCGCAGATATCGCGGGTCACCTCCGAGGCTACTCGTCGGCCTCGGTCCCAGTAGTTTGTATTGATCGGGTCCCGGATGGCTGGAACGGCGATTCCGTCCTGGTTGCTAACGAAGAGGGTGCTTATCTGGCAACGCGCCATTTGATTCAGATGGGCCATGGACGTTTAGCCGTGATCACTGGCCCCCTCGGGTTGACCAACGCGGCGGAACGCTTGAAGGGTTTTAGACGCGCGTTGAGCGAAGCCGGTATAGAGATTGAGCCGGAATTTGTGCAGGAAGCGCGCTTCGATACTACAAGCGGCTACCAGGCAGCTCTTCGACTTCTTCGAATGCTCCCGCGCCCGACTGCTATATTTGCATGCAACGATCTCATGGCTTTTGGTGTGCTACAGGCAACTCGTGAACTTGGGCTACGATGTCCGGCAGATTTGTCGATTACGGGTTTTGATAGTCTTGAGTTCACCAAGTTCACAGATCCTTCTCTGACCTCTGTTTACCAACCGGGATATCAGCTAGGCGCCACTGCTGCCCGTATTCTCCTGCAAAGGGTTGACGGGATGCGGTCTGCATCGGAAAAGGTCTTTCTCCCAACAGAACTAAAAAAGCGCGATTCCGTCGGACCACCTCCTGCCACTGTTCGAGAAAGAATCGGAGCAACAACCAAAGTCCGCAAACGCACGCGCCTTGTGCGCGAGAACCAACAGATCTGAGAATTGCTGAGATGAGCTTTTCCGCTTTCGCTCCCCTTTACTTGTCAGCTCTCAGGCGGAAGCACTTCGTAGAATCTGTACCCGTAAGCAGGGAGATCTACAACGACCGGCTGAAAAACGTCTGATCGAGCCTTCAATTGCCCATTTTCTATGTCGACAATCCCTGTTGTGTTCACGACGCTCAAATCCACTTCAATTCTCTGGGGTGTGGATTGGAAGTTGTAAACTGCAAGCATACGTTCGGATCCGTCCTTCGCCGTTTTCAGGATCGCATAGCACTTATCGTCGGCATTGGTTCGAATTCGCCTGCGTTTTGCAGTGGGAAACAAGGCGGAGTGTGCCGCTTTCAATTGCAGGGTCTTCGATTCTTCGGCATCGGGATTGCCCTCGCGAGCGCCGTACACGATAATGTCTCCAATACCAGCTAGCACCGCCTGCTGCAGGCGTCTTTTTACGGGGTCGTCCGCGAAATTCATTGAGTGCGCATAAAGAACAGCACCGGTATCGAGAATCGGGTCGTGATATGAACGGAGCCGCAGCTCGATCTCGCGGGGATCGCTCGATTTAACGGATTGCTCAATAATGTCGCCTTGCCACTTAAACGTGTTGGGCGCATAAGACAGACCGTAGTCGTGTAGAACGTTGTAGCCGGCCTCCGTCACCCATGCCGGGTCCCTTCCCCCTTCCGGATCTATAAACACGTTTCCGTAGCTGCTGATGATGTCTGTGATGTATTTACGATTCTGCGCCCAAGTTTGATTTGGATAGCAGAGAGGCGCGTCGATCAGCATGCCGTCGATTCCTGTATCCATCCAGAAACGAACCACACGTGCGGCCTGCTCCCGCCACTGCGCAGAACCCCAATTCAGTTGAGGGAGCGGAACCGCCGTCCCATCTTTCCCGGTTGCTTTCCACCGCGCCCAGTAATACGCATTCGCTTTCTCGCTGAACTTCCAGCCCCAATAGTCCTTTGCTCGGTCCCGCTCTTCAGGTGTGACGTAAATGTCCTCCTGGGTGGGTGGCGGCGATGTCTCGGCTTTATCGGACCATAGGAACCAGCTTACCTTTGCCGTGTCTTGGCCGGCGCGTTTGTTGCGCACCGCTTCAAGCCAATCGGGAGCTTCAACGCTAAGGTATCCGAGGTTGATAAACACGACAACGGCAAGACCCTTGCTGTGAGCTAGCCTTACTGCTCGCCGGAAATCGTCCATAGTACCGAGTTCAGGATCGATGCGGAAGTGGTTGACGGTATCTAGTCCGTTGTAGGCAGCGCGCCCCTCCGCGGGGGCGAAGATTTCGATGGCTTGAATTCCTTGAGCTTTGATCTGGTCGAGTTGGAGCGAAAGCTCATTCGGCTCCAAAGAGAGCTCATGCCCGTAGTGCATGTGCTTCTTGAAGGTTACGATCTCCCATCCTGCAACCTTTTGATACCAACAGGGAGGCAGTAGGGTTCGCAGGCTCTCATCCTTCGTCACTACTCGACATTCGGGTTTCGCGGTTTCGCTGGACTTGCACCGGGCCAGCGGTAGGATGACAAAGGTAAGACACAAAACGAAAAGCGTGGTTGTTCTCATAAAAGCGCCACCCGCGGCAAAATCTTGAACCCTTTTATTCGCCTGCCAGAATATCTGTCAAGGGTACGCTCGGATTCGAGTGGGGCGGCATTTGCACCAACACAAACTGAAGGAGTGGAAACGATTGAATGAACTGCGAGGGTTGCGCGAAGGGGTAGCCTGATCAGCAGCAAAGAATAGCAGGTCTCAGATTTTCGGAATCAACACTCTTCTTGACAATTAGAAATGGACGGGTGTAGATTACGATTGTTTTCAATTTGAATCGTTTCAAAACGGCGTCCATCCATCTCGGAGACACAGTATGCCAACCCCCTTGTCGCGGTTCATGGCTTCGCTGCCGATCGTTTTCGCATTCGCTGAGGCCTCGTTCTCCAAAATCCGCCGATTTAGCCCCACTATGAAGCCGTTTTCGTTCGCTGCCTTGATGAGCGTTCGTGTTCTCGGTTTTGCTCTGCTACTTCTTGCATTATCTCCGCACGCGGTTGCGCAGTTTGCGCAGCGCGGCGGTTTGGCGGGCACAGTGTCCGACCCTTCTGGCGCGGTCGTTCCAGGGGCACAAATTACGCTGCTTGATTCGCAAAACCAGAGGCGCGAGATCACAACCGACCAAGCCGGACATTTTGAGTTCGGCAACCTCACGGCGGGCCAATACTTGCTTACCGCCTCCCACGCTGGATTCAAGACCGAGAACTCGGAGTCTATCGCCGTGAACATCGGCGCAGTCGCCAGATACAATTTTACGTTGCACCCGGGCTCCATTAATGAGACGGTGACTGTGACCGCGGAAGCGGGCGGCATCCAGACGGAGGAGGCTAGCGTCAGCACGAACTTTTCAACCCGTCAGGTAGAGGACCTGCCGCTCAATGGCCGAAACTTTACATCCCTTGTGGCCCTCGTGCCTGGGATAACAACCTATCCGCAAAACAATATCAACCTGGGTGGTACGTATGCTGTCGGGGCGCAGTTCGCAGTCGGTGGAGTTCAGTCAACAGCAGGAGGAGCATTTGAGGGCTCGCGAGATACCGGTTACTACATAAACGGCGTTAACGTGAACGATAATTACGAGAGCAGTCTGAGTTTTTTGCCCGCGCAAGAAGCGCTCGGCACTGGGACCGCGTCGGTGACCGATTTTTCTCCTGCTGTCGGTCGCGACTTCTCAAACCTCAGTATGCAAACCAAGGGCGGTGGGGCAAAGCTCCACGGCGAGGCGTATGACTTCTTAGAGAACACGGTTCTTGACGCAACCAATCCTTACAACAAGCTGGTCCAGTCGATCACTGGGACGCCAGCGGTTCGGCAGATCTTGATCCGCAACGAGTTCGGCGGCAACGTGGGCGGTCCTATCTACATTCCCAAAATTACACCGGCAAGCTTCAAAGACAAGTTATTCTTTTTCGTCAACTATGAGAAGCGTATCGAACACGACGGCAATTCGCTTTTTTCTACGTCGGTACCTTCGGCCGCGGAACGCACCGGAGACTACAGCGAACTCCTAGTGAACAACCCCGCTCCACAGCAACTTTATAACCCGTTTACCACAACTTATGACGCCAGCGGGAACAGTACACGTGTTGCAGTCCCCAACAACCGTCTCGATCTTGCTACCAGGTCTGACGGATCCCCTCTGATAGACCCGAACGCGGTAGCTCTCATTAACGCCACCATCCCACTCCCCAACGTTGCTGTTCCGAGTAATGAGACCAACTACGTCGGGTACCAATCCGAGCGCATTTCGGGGTCTCACATAGACACGCGCTTCGATGCTCGGATTACCGACAAGGACTCAGTGTTCGGCACCTGGTCAGACTCGAAAGGTTCGAATCAATACAGCGGGGGGCCGCAGCCGTTTCAACTGTATACCTACCCAACGGTGAGCACTTCATACCTGTTCACGGCGAACTACGTTCACGTCTTCACGCCCAGGCTGACGAACGAATTTATCTTCGGGATCGGCAACGGTGCACTTTTGTTCACGAATAGCACTAACCTTGACTACTTCAACAGCAGTGCCAATCCCTTCAACCAGTACCTGCAGAACACCGGCGAGGGGAAAGAGCACGGAGCTGTATATTTCGGCATCTCAAACTACGCCTCTCCTGGGAATGGCTACGTCGCTCACTGGGAGAATAAATCCCTCCAATTCTCGGACAACCTAAACTGGGTTCGTGGCCCGCATACGTTAACTGCTGGCTTTAACTACTTCAAGAAAAGTGAATACGATTGGTACTTCATACAAGCAGCCTACTTTACCGGTGAGTTCAGCAACAGCGGATCGAGTCTGGGGTACATCGGCGGTGATGCTTCGGCCGACACTCTGATGGGCCTACCTCAGTCACTCAATCTGGAAATTAAGGCCCCGAACCAGCCACCCGGCGTTCCGGGAACCGCACTTGCTTTCCCCTACTATGGAATGTACGTAAACGACCAGTTCCGCCTAAACAACAAGCTGACGCTTTCGGCGGGGCTGCGCTACGATCTGGCGATTCCACCTTTCAATCCGGACCCAAAAACAAATTTGTGCTGCGCCGTTTACTTGCCTGACGCAGCCGGTGGCACTGAAGCTTTCCCGGGAATAGCTCCCTCTATACCGCAGCACTACGTGTCGGCGGCGAAGAAAAACTTCGCCCCCCGCGTAAGCATCATTTACTCGCCAAGACCCACGACCGTCGTACGCGCAGCCTACGGTATCTTCTACGTCGCCGGAGCGAGCCAGATTTCGAATTACCTGAACTTCGCGCAAACTGGAGCGAGCTCTTACACCATCGATAATGCAACGCTGGGTGCGCCTCCAGACACACCTGTGATGACATTGGCGAGTACCTTTCCGCCGCCCGCGACCGCGCCCGTGGGTTCGTTTCCAGTATCCACAGGGGTTGGACAAGGCTATGTGGGTGAATCTGCCTTGACCCCTATAACTTATCTGGACCAGAAGTCCACTCCGCTACCCTACTATCAGCGGATGATGCTCGACGTCCAGCAGTCACTCGGGAGGCAGGACACTCTTACATTGGGATACGCTGGCGTCCAAGGGCGTAGGGGGCTCAATCAGGTCGATCTAAATCTGCCTGTATATCAAACGGGGTGGATCTATGGAGGAGGCCAATACGATCCTACCTTCAATGCGGCTCGCCCAAACAGCGTGGGGCGATTCTCCGATATCAATGTATATCGGAACAATATCAACTCCCACTACAACGCTCTGATCGTTCAATATGAGCATCGCTTTCATCGGAACTTCCAGATTACGAGTAATTACACCTGGAGCAAAAACATTTCGGACTATCCCATTGTCAATACTCTTGCCGCGAACGGGACACCGGGTGGGGGAATCTCTGGGTTCGTGTATCCGAATTTGAGGAGCGAGGGCCAGAGCACCCAATCCCATCCTCACCGCTTTGTATTCAGCAGCATTTGGGAACCTAAGTACGGCAGCACGTGGAGAGCATGGTCTAGGTTGCCGCTTACCGGCTGGAGGCTAAGTGGCATCGTGACTATGGAGTCTGGTGATAGCCTCACGGTAACGAACGGCGGACCGGGAACACCGTGCCCGGCCACGGATGCAGGCACCTCGACCTGTCCCACCGGATATGGATCCAGTGCACAAGATGGTGCCGGCTTCGACGAGTTAAATGTTACGGGGAATCCCAACATCGGCCATTTCAAGAAGACTGCTCTTCAGCAGTTCAACACGTCGGTGTTCTCGGTTCCTGCAATGAATGTGCGTGGAAACTCAGGCTTCGGTACTGTGAGAGGTCCGGGGCAGAATAATGTAGACCTTTCGCTCGCTAAGACATTCCCGGTCGAGAGGGGCCTGCATGTCGAATTTCGGGCTGACTTCTTCAATGCTTTCAATCACTCTCAGTGGACGAGCGTGAACACAACATATCCAAACGGGAGCACGCAGTTTCCGTTTGGCTCAGTAAGCTCCGCGAGGGAAGGACGCATCGGGCAGCTAGCCGCGAAGCTTGTTTTCTGATGATGCCTGGCCGAGGGTCGATAGAACACAGTGATTTGACAAACGTTTATGGTGCTCGGCAAACACTCGTGGCATGGTTGTGTTGTAACACAGGGCTAGCTCGAAGCGTTTCTTAAGATTACATGCACACCAGTGGCTAGAGTTTTGAGCTGTATTGAAAGGATTCAAGAGTTCTTGAAGAAGATCGAGATGTTTCTCAGGAGATATATGCGAGCCTCCTTGTTGCGGTTCATTCTCTTTCTACCATTGCTTCCCGTAATCACGCAGGCTTCCTTTGCCCAATTCTCGCAGCGCGGCAATATTAGCGGCGTCGTTACGGAAGCCTCAGGCGCGGTTGTACCGAAAGCGACAGTGAGTCTGCTCGATTTAGGTCGCAATCAAACATCGTCAGCGGTTACAGACGCAAGTGGCCACTACGAATTCGCTCAACTCCTTCCGGGCAACTATCAGGTCTCCATCGAATCGTCCGGATTCAAGAAATCGGTTTCGGATACCTTGGCTGTGGCGCCCCAGTCGAATATCCGATTCGATGTGAAGCTACAGTTGGCATCAATCTCGGAGTCGGTGGTTGTGACTGCTTCCTCTGCCCCGCTTCTCCAGACAGAGTCCGCGGATTTCGATCAAAACATCAGTGAGCAGCAGATTGAAACGGTGCCGATGAACGGTCGCAATTGGACCTCGCTCACGGAGTTGACCCCTGGAGTCAGCACGTCGCCTCGCAACAACATTAATCTGGGTGGCACTTTCGAAGTTGGCGCCTCGTATACATCCGGCGGCGCGGATTACACTGCAGGCGGCAACACGGCAGGTTCCCGCGACAACGGATACTACGTTAATGGGGTCAACGCCAATGAGAACTATGAGAGCGGCAGCAGCTTTCAGCCCTCTTCGGAAGCGATCGGCGAGGTAAAGGTCGGCATTACGGATTTCTCCGCTCAGTACGGCCGTGATTTCACTAACCTGAATGCCACGACAAAAGCGGGAACGAACAGCTTTCACGGCGAACTATATGACTTTTTCGAGAACGATGCTTTGAACGCACTGGTTCCTATCAACAAGGCGCAGGGCTTGTTCACGAAGAGCGCATATCGCTTCAACCAGTATGGCGGTGGACTGGGGGGACCAGTTTACATTCCGAAAGTTTTGAATCTGAAGGATCGCGCTTTCTTCTTTGTCAATTACGAGCGCAACCCACACTCGCTCACCGGGCCAAATAATCTCGCCATCGTTCCGAGCGTCGCCCAGCGTGCCGGCGATTTCGGGGAAGACTGTACGGGCCCGATCAATGCAGGTACTTTCGATGCGACTACGGGTTTATGTTCCAACTCGGCAGGGCAGATCTACAATCCTTATTCTGGGAATCCCGTCCCGTTCAATAATCTTGCTGCTGCCGGGCTATTTGACCCCACCACCGCGAACTCTCAAATCCAGGGCATTATCAACCTGTTTCCACAGCCGAACCTGACACCCACTGTTGACAATAACGGCGCAAATTATCAATATTCGTCGCGGCAAGCAGTGGATCCGTATCACTGGGATAGCCGCTTCGATTACCGTATTTCGCAGAAGGACAGCGTTTTCGTAGCATGGTCGCAGTACGCAGGCACTCCCAACAACTCCGGCGGACTAGTTCCCAGCCTGGTGTCCAATGCAAGTGATAAATCCCACGTGGTCACAATCGATGAAGCGCACGTCTTCAACGCGCACTTGACCAACGAGTTCATCTTTGCGATCGGGAGTGGCGCTCTTCAGACCCTGAGTCCGTCGGAAGTCGCCTTTGCCAACAGTTCTGGCAATCCGTTCAACAAAATCTTTCAGAACACGGGCACCGGCCAGGGTGGCAATACGGGCATTTTGGGCCTGAATATCTACAATTACGGGCCGCTTTTTACGCAACCCAGCGTGGGCTATGAGGAATACTTTCTTGCCTCGAATAACTCGCGGCAATTCTCAGACAATGTGCTTTGGATTCGCAGACGTCACAGCATGACTTTCGGATTTAATTACCTTCGAAAGGGAGAAAAGGATTTCGATAACGTTCGTTACGTGGCTTATGGCTGTGCGCCTGCTCCCTGCGGATATTGTGGCAATGGGCCCCAATGTTCACGGCCAATCAGGGAGGGGGTGGGGATGCATTTGCCGATGTTTTGCTGGGCCTGCCATCAGTGATTCATCAGCGCTACAGTTACACCTCTGGAGGTCCGTTCGCCCCGGAACCGAATGCAGTTATTCCCTACTACGCTTCTACTTCAACGATACCTTTAAAGCCACGCAGCGGCTGACGGTCTCCTACGGACTCCGCTACGATTTGCCGATTCCTATCTTTGCCACAAACAAACCTGCTGCGCGATTTACCAGCCTGCAACGGATACGCTGGCAATCGCGGGAATGACCCCGGAATACCTCAGCATTACGCTACGGCACCCAAGCACGACTTCGCACCGAGACTCAGCCTCGCGAGGCAGCTTCGTTCCAGTTCGTCGTTCGAGCAGGATATGGCCTTTACTACAACTCGGGCGCGAGCCAAATCTCGAATCTTCTCGGAGGAGCGTTGTATGGCGGCGTCCCCGGAGGCTTCGTAGGCAGCGAGATCGACAATTCCACACCGCAGGATGCCAGCCTCTCTCAAGTGTTTCAGCCCTCTCCCCAAGTTGCCCTATAGGAACATATCCCGTATCAACCGGCCTGGGGCAAGGCCATTACGGCGATGGCGCGTTCCAAACCGTAATGTATGCCGACAAAAAATCCTTCGGCACGCCCTACATTCACCGTTATCTCTTGGACATTCAACAGGAGGTCGCTCGCAATTCTTTGATTTCCCTGACATACATGGGCGCGGAAGGCAGGGATGGTTGGTACATGGCAGACGTAAATGCGGCACCTTATTCGACAACTTGGGCCTCGGGTGACGCCTACAATGCCGCGCGCCCT
>CAVRCM010000010.1:0-207874 GCA_963719585.1 uncultured Acidobacteriaceae bacterium | reverse complement strand
GATGCTTGGGTATGCTCGGTGCGGCCTCGCGGCCGTGGAAGGAATCGTCTCGCGAGCGCAACGAGCGAGCAGCGCCAGCGAACTGTTCGAACCGACGATCTGGTATGGCATCGATCCCGGCGGGGAAGTGACTATCAACATCAAGCGGGCCGAGATGGGCCAGCATGTCGGCACTGCGCTCGCCCGTATCGTAGCCGACGAGTTAGAGGCCGACTGGGGAAAGGTTCATATCATCACAGTCGACTCCGATGCGAAATGGGGCGAAATGGTCACCGGCGGCAGTTGGTCGGTGTGGCAGAGTTTTCCGGTGCTCAGCCGGGCGGGTGCCGCGGGCCGTCTCGCTCTGATTGAAGAAGGCGCCAAACTGCTCGGCGTTAGTACGGAGAGTTGTACGGCGCGCAAGGGTGCAGTGCACGCGACGGGAAGATCGATCCTGTATGGCGATATCGTGGCGCGCGGCAACTTGGGGCGCACCTACACGCCCGAGCAATTGAACAAAATTCCGATTAAAGCACCGGCTAATCGCCGGCTCATCGGGAGAGATACATTGGCGCTCGACGTTCCATCGAAGGTCAATGGTAAAGGTCGCTATGGCCTTGATGCCGTGGTCGAGGGCATGATCTACGCCCGCCCGAAAATCCCTCCCACACGGTACGACTCCAAAGTCGTCTCGATTGAAGACTCGGCGGCGAAGCGTGTGCCCGGCTATATTCAGAGCCTCGCTCTAAACGATCCCTCGGGCACAGCGCCAGGCTGGGTCATGGTCTTTGCGGAGTCCTTCACTGCGGCCAGCCGAGCGGCCGATCTTGTAAGAGTCCAGTGGAGCTCGGGCGAGGCAGCTCACCTATCCGAGCAGGACCTCCTGCGGCGCGCGGCCGAACTGATTGCAGATCCGAACGGAGGCGCGATGGTCGTCGACGACCCAGGAGTGGACACGGCTTTCAGCTCGGCAAAGCAGAAACTCGAGCGAACCTACACCACCAGCACCGTGATGCATTTCGCGCTGGAGCCAATCAACGCCCTGGCTTTTGAAAAGAACGGCGTTTTCGAGATCCATACAGGAAATCAATGGCAGACAGCGATCTTGCCGGTCTTGGCCAAGGCTCTAGACCGTAGCCGAGAGAAGATCGTTCTGCGCAGCTATTTGCTTGGTGGAGGTTTCGGTCGTCGCCTCGATGGTGATTACGCTGTGCCGGCTGCGCTCGCCGCCAAGGCCGTAGGCAAGCCTGTGAAGATGGTCTGCACGCGAGCCGATGACATGCGCTTCGATTGCCCGCGATCTCCCTCGATGCAAACTCTGCGCATGGCCTTTGGAGACGGCGGGCGAGTGACGGCAATGGATCATCATGCGGCAGCGGGCTGGCCTACTGCCGCCATCAATCCGGCATTCATGCTCAAGGATGCCAGAGGTGTTCCGTTCGATGCTTTCGCGATTTGGGGTGCCGACCATTGGTATGCGGTTGGAGCCCATCGGGTTCGCGCACTGCAAAATGATCTGGCAAACCGGTCATTCCGGCCAGGTTATCTGCGCTCGGTAGGAGCGGGTTGGACCAACTGGGCCGTCGAAAGTTTCATGGATGAAGCGGCTCATGCGGTCGGGGTGGACCCTGTGGCGTTTCGATTGCGTTTGCTGAATGGCGTCGGGCGTAACTCGGGATCAGCGCCGAATGCCGTGGGCGGCGCGCATAGGCAAGCGGCAGTACTTGCACGAGTTGCCGAGAAAGCCGGATGGCGTAGCCCAATGACCAACGATACTGGGCTTGGAGTGGCGACGACCTTCGGCCAGGAGCGCGACATGCCCACTTGGCTTGCCTGCGTTGCTCGTGTACGGGTGGACCGCACCAGCGGTCAAGTCACGGTGGAGAAGCTGACGCTCGTCATCGACGCCGGTACTCTTATTCAGCCGGACAGCGCTACGGCTCAGGTTGAGGGCGCTGCGCTGTGGGGATTAAGTATGGCCCTGCATGAGGGCTCAGAGTTCGTGGAAGGCCAACCCAAGGACACGAATCTCGACACCTATACGTTGCTCCGCATGGGCGACGTACCCGAAGTCGAGATCGAGTTTCTGGCAAGCACGGAAACACCGGTCGGCCTCGGTGAGGCAGCAACGACCGTGGTCGCACCCGCGATTGGGAACGCGATCTTTGCCGCCTCAGGTGCACGTCTTCGTCATTTGCCAATTCGTCCCGAAGCCGTGCGACAAGCTCTCACGCATCGGGCTTGACTCGTGACTCTTATCGGGGTCCACGCGGCTTTTGCTGCTTCGCCTTCCACGCTGCCCATCGCGCCTTCTGCGCGGCCGCAATCTTCCTCTGAGCACCTGACCAAATAAGAACCATCCTTCGAAGGGTAGGCCCCAGCACCCATCGTAAATGATCCCGATTCGAGCAATTGATCCCGAATCAGTCGCTCCCAGACTTTGGTTTACAGCGAAACCGCAAAGGTAGTCCAGATTCATCAGACAGAGTTCGCTTTTAGCCGGGATCCAGGATGAAGCCACGTTATACCATGGGGTGTGGACCTACCGGTAAATCCGCCGATCCCGCCGATGCTCGCGAAACGAGTAGATGAATTGCCCGCCAAGGGCGATTGGATTTTCGAGCCCAAGTGGGATGGTTTTCGCGCGCTGGTGTTTCGCGATGGAGATGAGATTTTCATCCAAAGCCGCGACGAAAAACCACTCAATCGTTACTTTCCTGAGTTGCTGGAACCACTGCGCGCAGCGCTGCCCGCACGGTGTGTGCTCGATGGAGAGATGGTCATCGTCAAGAATGACGGACTCGATTTTGGTGCGCTGCAATTACGCTTGCATCCGGCTGCATCGCGCGTAAAGCTGTTATCAGGACAGAACCCGGCATCATTTGTATTCTTCGATCTGCTCTGCCTTGGAGATCGCGATCTCTGCGGCGAGGCGTTTCAAGAGCGACGCCACCAATTGGAGTCGCTGCTTGATTTAGCGGCACCGCCGATTCATCTCACACCCGCAACCACCGATCGGGGCATTGCCGCCGATTGGTTCCGCCGTTTTGAAGGCGCTGGCCTGGATGGTGTGATGGCCAAAGATCCTGCAGGAACTTACGCGCCGAACAAGAGAATGATGCTCAAAGTGAAACACGAACGCGACTGCGATTGCGTTGTTGCTGGATTCCGCTGGCATAAGAAAGGCGAGCACACAATGGTTGGCTCGCTCCTACTCGGTTTGTTCGACGATGCCGGCGCTTTGCAACACGTCGGAGTCACTGCGAGTTTCAGTACAGCAAAACGAAAAGAACTGGTGGAGTTTCTCCAGCCTTATCGTAAAGATGCGCTGATGAACCATCCGTGGAAGGCTTGGGCTGACTACGCGACCGAGAATGATGAAGGTGTCAAGCGAATGCCCGGCGGACAGAGTCGTTGGAGCCAAGGCAAAGATTTGTCGTGGGAACCGTTGCGGCCTGAATTAATTGTGGAAGTTGCTTACGACCATATGCAGGGAGATCGCTTCCGGCACACGGCGCAATTCCGCAGATGGCGAACGGACAAAAAGCCAAGCGATTGTACATACGCCCAGCTTGAAGTTATCCCTCCGGAGGAACTGGCGGCAATTTTTCCGCAGGGAAGGTAAGCCTTACTCGTTTGCCTTTTTCTTCTTCCAGCGCTCCCGCCACTCACGTGTGGGATCATCGTCTGGGTCCGGCTTTTCCTGCGGCGTACGTCGTTCTTCGGGCACATGACGCAGGTTGATGCGGATGCGCGTCCATGTGGATGATCTCCCGCGCATCGAGTCGACCAGCACATCGTCTACGGCAAGCAGGCTTGCGATATCCGCATGTTTGGCCTTCCATCGCTCAAGACCAGCCAGCGCGGCCGCTTTATCAGGTGAGTTCGCGACCGTAATCAATGGCATCTTCACGCGCGGCTTCTTGATTGCTGTCTTATTCGCGGCAGATTTTGCGCGGGAAGGCATCACGCGCGCAGCCTCGCCTTCCATCTTGCGGAAGTGCGGAGGCCAGGGCGCGTCGGCGATACCGGCCGCTTCGTCTTTATCGGCCAGTTCGAGCAATTTATCCAGCGAGCCCGAGGATGCGTCCATCTCCGCGTGCGGATTGCCGATTTTCGCGAAGCGCTCAGGAACCGTGAAGATGGTAAAGTCTGCCGGATTGCAATCGGGCACTTCGTGCCAATCAAGAGGAGTCGAAACGCGAGCATCCGGCAGAGGACGCACTGAATACGCAGAGCACGTCGTCCGATCCTTCGCGTTTTGGTTGTAGTCAAGAAAGACGCCATGACGCTCTTCCTTCCACCATTTCGAACTAGCCAGGGTTGGAGCCCGGCGCTCGACCGCTCGCGATAAGGCCACAGCCGCACGGCGAACTTGCGTGAACGTCCAACGCGGTTTGATACGCACATTCACGTGCATGCCGCGCGAGCCGCTGGTTTTCGGCCAGCCGCGAAGGCCCATCTCATCGAGAAAGCCCTGCACTTCGAGAGCGACGCGGCGAACATCATCCCAACTGACGCCGGGAATTGGATCCAGATCGATGCGTAACTCATCCGGATGGTCTAGATCGCTGGAGCGCACCGGATGCGGGTGCAGTTCGATGCAGCCAAGGTTCACGATCCAGGCAAGTCCGGCTGCATCATCGACAACAACTTCTTCGGCGGTTCGGCCGGAAGGGAACGACAGAGTGACCGTACGCAACCAGGCTGGCCGCTTCTCTGGCGCGCGCTTTTGATAAAACGCCTCCGCTTCGGCGCCGTTGACGAAACGTTTTAGAACGATTGGCCGATCTTGAATCCCCTTCAGCGCACCCGGAGCGACGGAGAGATAGTACTGAACAAGTTCGAGCTTGGTGACTTTTACCTGCGAAGAAAAGTACAACTTCTCAGGGTTCGTGATCTGGACTTCCTGCCCGCCAATCAACAGAACTTTGCTGGCCGATTCCTTTGCCACAGCAACAAGCCTACCATCGATAATCATTATCTTAGGCGACGCCAATCTCTGGCGATGAATCAATCATCATTCGGTCCGACAATCGACGAATATCTTCGCAAGGCGCCTGATGCCGGTTGAAGGGCACGATCCCGCAATCGGGCGGCATCGATATGGCGACTCTCCTCAGCTTTCGTACGGTCGGCAAGCCGGAAATTATCTAGAAGCGGCCTTCGAGGAACTTGGCCAGATTGGTAACGGGAAGTTGGCATAGGCGAAGTCGTGAAACGGAAATAACGTCTGCCCTAGCGGCAGAGGTCGGCCTGTTTTGGCTCAAAACTGGACCATAAATGGACCGTCATTGGACCATGAATACTAATGTCGTGTGCTTGCATCGAAAAAAACTGCCCACAACTGACTGATAGGTCGAGCCTTGTTGCAGAATCAACGCGACAGCTCAAAATGGCACACGGCCTTCACACGGCAGAGGCCCTTCTCAGCTGACTCTGCCTGGGTACCGAGTAGAGAGGTGGCACTTGAGGACCTCTGAAGTCGGAAATCATTGAGAACGACGTGGCTCAGGCGCTGGCGATTGCCACGATTAAATTCGTAAATTCTTTTTGAATTTCTGCCGCTTTCGTCGTACGGTATCCCAACTCAGCGGCCAGAGTTTCAAGTTCTACAGTCCACTCCGGAGGAATGATCGTCTCCGGTGGAAACGATGGGTATTTCGCTCCCCGAAAATTCGCTCCGCCGCGGCGCGTGCGCGCATGCGGTCCAGTTGGTCGAGCATATCGACAACGAGGATATCGAGTATGTCGCGTGCGCGATCCTGCCTTTGAGGACCGGTACACGCATGAAGCTTCTGCGCCACTTGCTCATTGATACCAAGACAACGTACTTGGTTGGTGATGGGCAGGCCCATTTCGGCCACACCTTCAATGGCGGGCGTCACTAGGTCTACCTCGCGTGCTTCGCCCGGACCGAGATCCACTTCAATGGTCTGCCATGCCCGTGTTTTGTATTCGACGGCAACTTCGACCCGGACAGTGTCTGCCAGTTCCATCTCGTGTTGTTCGGGCTTCAGGCGGAAGGTGAACTCGTCGAACCTGAGCTGCAATACTTCCGAAAGCCGCCGAATACGTTCCGCGCGGTTGCCTCTAAGACCAAGATCGAAATCTTTGGTGGTGCGCGCCGCCCGCGCGAAGCGCAGTTCCATAGCGACTCCGCCTTTCAGGTAGTAGATATCGATGACACCTTTCTCGACGGCGCTCTCCAGAACGCCGCAAAGTGCGAGAAACGAGACCCAACGGCGAAGCCTTTCCTGATCGAGACCCTGCTCGCGAGCCACACGTCCAAGAGTCTTCTCCAACCGCTCAACCTGCTTCGGGGTCATGAGCTAAACTTTCCCCACGTTCGCCTCTTGTGCCCCTTTCGCGTGTACGTATCGATTGAGACGGCGAGTGAGCGCTGAGGCTTTCTCGGCGCTAATGTAGCCTTGCTTGCGCGCATCTTTCAGAGCGCCTCGCGCCAATCCGACACGGCCGGTTTCTTCCAAAAGTTGGGAAATGGCTTTTTCGATCGTGGTCACGGGAAGTCCTTCGCGATTGACGATATCCGATGCTCGCAAATCAGCACGATGAATTTCCACCCACTTGGGACGGCGGCGGCGGAGGCGGGCACTTTTCGGCACTGTGATCTGTACGCGTGACGGATTCGCATCAGAAATGCCATAAACCGCCAACGCGGTCTCGTGGGATAAGGCTATTTTTTTCGGCCCACTGTCAGCACGCGCCCACAGGATCGCTTCGCGATATTGCCCCAAGCGATCCGACGGGAAGTAAGGAATTCGATACACTCCGCGCGCCACCCGTTGAAGTTTTCCCCGTTGGGTCAGACGCGCCAGGACTGAATCCTTGATGCCAAGGCTGCGGGCCTGCGCCGCTGTCACGAAACCCTCGTTTTCTTCGGCAAACGGCAGCAGTTCATCAATGCGAGATCGCATGTCCCTAGTATCAGCAGCAATACCGGCCTTTGTCAATATAGTTCCATAATAGAACTATATTGACAGGTCAGGATCGAGAGGATGCGACTGTCCTTTAACTGTCCAATAAGGATTCCTTACCCCTACTTACAAGGCTTTTCAAGGGCCACCCGCGTCTTGTAAGTTGTTGAAAACACTAGTCTTTTTGGACTCATAACCCAAAGGTCGGTGGTTCAAATCCACCCCCCGCAACCAACCTAAACGTCCACATATTCAGTAATTCCACAGATCCCCTCCCGAAACTGAATGAAAACTGAATGAACGATCTGCTGGAGTCTCCGAAACCGAGAGTTCCGCTGAGCGTATAGCCGTTTGTCAGTTTCGGCTCTTCGCGTTACAAAGGGCCGCTCTCCAAACTCAATCTGTGGAGTAGAGTCGATGGGGTCTCATCCGATCGGTTTCGAAGCAGCGGCCAATAGCCATCCCCCGGCCTCGCTTTCCACGCGTGGCCCGGTACACCCACCACCCGCCATAACTAGCACCAGCGGGTTATCACGTTCTTCTTCTTTTGTGTGGAGCAAGGATGGATGAAGGAGAATCCAGCCAGGAAAATAAAAAAGGTTGCTCCAGAGCAAGATGAAACGCAGCCCTTTACTCGCGAACAATATGATGCGTTGATTGAAGCAACGCGGCTCTACACAGACCGCTGGTGCCCCGGCTTTCTTTCTCCGACTATCCCGGAATGGCATCACGAGACAAAGCTGCATACACCTCGGCGGCATTTCAGTATCCAGCAGCGTGCAGCTAACGAAACTGAGAATGGGTGCGGAGAACGCGCTCTCTGGAAGCGAAGATTCCATGCAAGGATTTACAGAGTTACCGGCGTAAATACCACAAACGGTTGGAGTGCTCACTATTGACCAGTAATGGCCCTTTAGTAACGCCTAGACTTTTGTCTAAGGCCGCCGCGGTTGCCCGAAGAAAGGGGATACCGACGAGTCAAATCCAGTTCGCACTGGTGTGCGTTGGAGGACTTGCACTATGGAAACGTACGGTTCTGCTCTGAGCGAGCCCTTGCTTTTTAACCAGTTCAAACTTGAATGGAGGAAACCATGTTGAAACGTATTTTGGCCGTAACAATTCTGATGGCGTTTGCAAGTCTAACCGCTGTTGCCTCGGACCGCGAGGATGACGTAAATCGTACCCAGAAAGCTGCCCAGGTCTTCAAGGAGATCATGAATACTCCGGATCAGGGCATTCCTTCGAACCTTCTGGAATCGGCAAAGTGTATTGCCATCATTCCAGGAGACAAAAAGTTTGCCTTCGTATTCGGTGGTAGCTATGGCAGGGGAATAGCAACCTGTCGCACCGAGCATGGCTGGAGCGCTCCCATGTTTGTGGCGATTGATGGCGGGAGTGTGGGATATCAGATCGGCGGCTCGTCCACCGACCTTGTGATGCTCTTTATGAACGATCACGCCCTGCAAAGCCTGATGAGCGACAAATTCAAGCTGGGCGCTGACGCTTCTGTAGCGGCGGGACCCGTGGGCCGGAATGCCGCTGCTGGCACTGACCTCAAATTGAACGCTGAGATTCTGTCCTACTCGCGGTCCAAAGGCGTGTTTGCCGGAGTGAGCCTGGATGGCGCCGTGATGCAAGCCGACAAAAGTGGCGACAAAGCCATGTATGGCGATGATGTAAACCGCCACGAAATTCTACACGGCAAAGTGGCAGTACCTGAATCGGCTCGAGGGCTGGTAGAAGAACTTGGCGGATACGCCCACGTAGCCAAGTCTGAATAACGGTTCCTGACGAAAGCGCGATTTGCGATGGTTTGGGCGATTGGCCATGTACGGCACGCGCCCAAACCTCGCTTCCGCAGTCCAGAGCGAATGGACCACGTGGGCTACACGAATACACGGTCGAGCCATTGAGAAGAGGCTATTGAAATGAAAAGTAACAGATCATTCCCGGCTCTAGTATTTGTTGTAGTCCTGGGCATTGGCGCAGCTTTGGCGTATGCCACGCACATGGCATCAGCCGATATCGCAGCCATTGCTATTCTTGCCGTCTCGTTTGTTCTTGCCTGCATCATTTCTTCGGCAATTCAGGTGGCGGATCAATGGAGCAAGGCCGTTGTTCTGCGGCTGGGAAAGTTTCGTTCCCTTGAAGGACCGGGAGTGTTTCTGATTTTTCCACTCATCGAAAACATTCCTTACTGGCTCGACACCCGCGTTCTCACCAGCTCCTTCAAGGCGGAAAAAACTCTCACCAAAGATACGGTGCCGGTGGATGTGGATGCGGTGCTGTTTTGGAAGATTGTGGATCCCAAGAAAGCGGCTCTGGACGTGGCTGATTATCAGAGCGCGATAAATTGGGCCTCCCAAACTGCCCTGCGGGATGTGATCGGCAAGACTGTGCTTGCGGAAATGCTCGAAGGCAGGGACAAGATCAGCGGGGTGTTACAGAAGATTATCGATGAGCGCACCGAACCATGGGGCATCAATGTCATTTCGGTGGAAGTGAAAGACGTGTTGATTCCTCCCGCTTTGGAGAACGCAATGTCGATGCAAGCCCAAGCCGAGCGTGAACGTCAGGCCCGCGTCATTCTTGGAGATTCTGAGCGGCAGGTGGCAGAGAAATTCGTCGAGGCCGCTAGAACCTATGCCAACGACCCAGTCGCTTTTCATTTGAGGGGCATGAACATGCTGTATGAGGGGTTGAAGCAAAATTCTACGATCGTCATTGTTCCCAGTTCCGCCATCGAGACGATGCAGTTAGGCGGTCTGGCCGGAATGACGGCGCTGACCATGGGACTGGGTCAAGAACGCAGGGATAAAGAAAAAGAAAGCGAAGTCAAGGCCAACGGCAACAACAATGGTGCCAAGCAATTGACTTCTGTTTAGTATGTCCAAACTTTGGTGACAAATTTAGATTGGTGGAGACCAATATGGCGAAAACTGCAGTGGGTTTGTTTGAGAATTCAGAGTTGGCCAACGAGGTTGTTCGCGATCTCGAAGCCACTGGCTTCCTTCGGAAGGACGTTCGCGTTTTGAGTGAGCCGCGGGAGATGGCAGGGAGCGGGCTCTTGAGTACGCCACACACGGATTTTGAAGTGGGGTTGACTCGCGATCTCACGGCATTCGGGGTCCTCGAAGCAGACGCGGAAGACTACGTTCAAGGAGTACGGCGGGGAGGAGTAATGGTCTTCGCTACCGGTTCAGGTGACACGGCTCAGGCGGCAACTGAGATCATGAACCGCCACGGCGCTGTAGAGATCGAAAAAATCAGCGCATCGCGGCCCGAACTCCCGAATGCGGAGCAGGGTGAGGTAAGTCTGGACCGAGAACCATCTGTCCAGATCGGGCGCGTCCGATCTCCGGGCTCCGGTGCCCGCCTGTTCGTGTGGTAGCGATCGCGAAACAGCGGCGCGTCGGGAGTCGCACCCTGACGAACAATTCTGTCGGGCGTGCTTGCGAAATCAGACGACCAACATTGGTTCGGTCGGGTTGAGTCGGAACATTTCGCGGCCCAAGCACCTAACGCAACGCGTGTGGCAGTCGATAGGCTGCGGCCAAGTGTAGTATTCCCCTGCGTTGGATCGAGGCTGATCCCTTCTTACTCAGCGTTGGCTGAGCAAAACTGCACAGATTCCGCATCCCTGCCGCAAGATACTATACTCGCCGAATATTTCGGAATCCCAGACTCTGCGCGAGACTTTGTTCCGTGACACACCGATCTTCGCCGATTCCTTTTTGACCGAGACTCGCGGTGGAACAAGAACAGGAGAGTATTCATCGTGGAACCAAGTTTAACGAAGCCGGTGTCGAATCCTGATTCCAAGGAGGACCTGAAATCTCTACCAATGCCGGAGGTGGAAAAACGATTGGGATCCTCGGCGAAAGGCTTGAGCCAAGCCGAGGCTCAGAAACGGCTGGCGCAATATGGTCCGAATGAAATCAAGGAAAAGAAAGACAATCTATTCCTGAAGTTCTTGAGCTATTTCTGGGGTCCGATTCCATGGATGATCGAAGGGGCAGTGATTCTGTCGGGGGTGGTTAAGCACTGGCTGGATTTCTTCATCATTCTCTTTCTGCTTTTCTCCAACGCGGTGGTTGCATTCTGGGAAGAACATCAAGCGGGCAACGAAATTGCCGCGTTGCGCGCGAAGCTGGCGACTGAGGCCCGAGCCCTGCGCGATGGAAAATGGGCGACTCCGAAAGTAGCGGAACTGGTGCCCGGCGACGTCATCCGGTTGTGCTTGGGGGACATCGTGCCTGCAGACGCGCGTTTGTTGGCGGGCGACCCGGTGCAAGTCGATCAGTCCGCGCTGACCGGAGAATCTTTGCCCGCGACGCGCAAACCGGGCGAGGCAGTGTTTTCTGGCTCGATCATCAAGCGCGGCGAAACTGACGCGATGGTGTATGCCACCGGTACCAAAACTTATTTCGGCAAGACTGCGGAATTGGTACAGGACGCTCATAGCGTCAGCCATTTCCAGCGAGCGGTGCTCAAGATTGGCAATTACCTGATCGTTCTTGCAGTGGCCCTGGTGGCGGTGATTGTCACCACTGCGCTGTTCCGTCATGACCCGATCTTGAGCACGCTGGAATTCGCATTAGTGCTGCTTGTGGCCGCAATACCTGTAGCCATGCCCACGGTGCTGTCCGTCACCATGGCGGTCGGCGCTCGTCTCCTGGCAAAAAAGCAAGCGATTGTGACCAAATTGTCGGCGATCGAGGAACTCGCGGGCGTGGATGTGCTGTGCTCGGACAAGACCGGTACTTTGACCCAGAACAAGCTCACGCTGGGAGCTCCATTCTGCGTTGGCGGTATTACGGCCGATCAAATCATCCTCGACGCCGCACTCGCTTCGCGCGCGGAGGACAAGGACACGATCGATCTTGCTGTAATCGGAGGCGTAAAGAACGCTAAGGAACTGAAGAGCTATCAGGTCCTGCATTTCCAGCCGTTCGATCCGGTCCATAAGCGCACCGAAGCTACCGTAAAGGGTTCCGACGGAAAGCAGTTCAAGGTGGCGAAGGGAGCACCGCAGGTCATTCTGCAGATGGCGAGCAACCTGGCGGAGGTAAAACCCGCGGTCGAGAAAGCCGTCAACGAATTTGCCGCACGCGGCTTCCGCTCTTTGGGTGTAGCCCGCGCAGATCAGGACGACAAGTGGCAGTTCGTTGGCGTGTTGCCCATGTCCGATCCACCGCGCGAGCAGGCCAAAGCGACCATTGCGAGCGCGGTGCAGATGGGCGTGAAAGTCAAAATGGTCACCGGCGACCAGTTGGCCATAGCCAAGGAAATGTCTCATGAGCTAGGCATGGGAACGAACATCCTGGATGCCACCGTATTGCGGGACAAACAGAAGACGGCGGAGACCGCGGCGTCCATCGAAAAAGCCGACGGCTTCGCCCAAGTATTTCCCGAAGACAAATACAACATTGTCGACGTACTGCAGAAGCACGGCCATATTGTCGGTATGACCGGCGACGGGGTGAACGATGCTCCCGCGCTCAAGCAAGCGAACTGTGGCATCGCGGTTTCCGGCGCGACCGACGCGGCCCGCGCGGCGGCCGACATCGTACTGCTTGCACCCGGCCTCCATGTGATCATTGATGCGATCAAGGAGAGCCGCCGCATCTTCCAGCGGATGAATAGCTACGCGATCTACCGCATCGCCGAAACCCTGCGTGTGCTGTTTTTCATGACGCTGGCGATTCTCGTATTTAACTTCTACCCCGTGACCGCGGTGATGATCGTGATGATCGCCGTACTCAACGACGGAGCCATTCTCTCTATCGCTTATGACAAGGTGCATTACAGCGATAGGCCCGAGAAATGGAACATGCACCTGGTGTTGGGGATCTCGACCGTGCTGGGCGTTATCGGAGTCGTGGCCGCGTTCGGCCTCTTTTACCTTGCCGAGCGCGTATTTCATCTCGACCGCGCGCACGCTCAAACGCTGATGTACCTGAAGCTGTCCGTAGCCGGGCATTTGACGATTTTCTTAACGCGCACGCGCGGTCCATTTTGGTCGATACGCCCGGCTCGGATTCTCTGGATAGCGGTCCTCGGCACGCAAACTGTGGCGACGCTAATTGCGGTTTATGGTTTGTTTATGACGCCACTGGGCTGGCGCTGGGCAGGCTTCGTTTGGGTCTACGCTCTGGCGTGGTTCCTGCTCAATGACCGTGTGAAGCTTCTCGCCTATCGGATTTTTGACCCGGTTAAAGCACCGTCGTCAGCCAAGAACCCAGTCGATCTCACGCCGCAGATTGCAACGCGGGCCTATGAACTCTATCAGCAGCGAGGCCGGGGCGACGGCAAGGCGAATCAAGACTGGCTTGAGGCGGAGCGAGAAACCCGGAAGGAACAAGTGGCAAAGAAAGATGTTGCCTGACGGCCATCCCTTAACCTCGTTCCGAGCACTTGAACTCGCTATGCGCACCTCACGCAGTTGGTGCCACTGAAGGAAAAGATGACAATTCATTCCAAGGACTTCCGTGTACCACATCACAAGAAGATCGATATCAAACGCTTGCCAACGATCGTGAAACCATTTTGCGAGTCAAAGAAGGAATATAAAGACCTTCTGGAGAAACACATTGCTGAGCTGAGCGCACTACAACAACTTCACTACGCGTCCAACCGCTATGCATTGCTGCTGATCTTTCAGGGGATGGACTCTGCCGGCAAAGATGGAGCGATCCGGCACGTCATGTCCGGAGTCAATCCCGAAGGCTGCGAAGTTTTCAGTTTCAAGCAACCGAGCGCCGAAGAACTGGAACATGATTTTCTCTGGCGCACGACATGCCGCCTTCCGGAACGCGGACGGATCGGTATCTTCAATCGTTCCTACTATGAGGAAGTCCTGATCGTTCGCGTGCATCCCGAGATTCTCCGCAGCCAGCGGCTTCCCGAAGAGTTGCTCGATGAGAAAAACATCTGGAAGGAGCGGTATCGCTCGATCGTTGATCTGGAGCGCCATCTCTATCGCAACGGAACGCGGATCGTAAAAATATTCTTAAACCTTTCGTACGAAGAGCAGCGCAAGCGGTTTCTCGCGCGCATTGACGTGCCCGATAAGAATTGGAAGGTCAGCTCCTCGGACAATCACGAGAGGAAATACTGGAAGCATTATATGGAAGCGTATGAGGATTGCCTGAACGCGACCAGTACGCGTCACGCGCCCTGGTACGCCGTTCCCGCCGATGATAAAGACAATGCGCGGCTGATTGTGTCCCGCATCGTTCTCGATACGCTTAAGGATTTCAAGATGGCATATCCGAAGACCACCGAGAAGCGTCGGCTGGAATTGCAAGCGATCGGCAAGGAACTCGCCCACGAGAAGTAAAGTGAACTTGTGGTTTCTGTGTTTGCCAAATTAGTATCCGGAAAGCCTCGCGGGCGCAGCAATACAGACAAGGCAGGAAATGGAATTGATGACACAAAACCGGTCGGATACCGCTCAGCAACGGCCGGTCGTCGCAAAGCAAGCAGCGCCCGACTTCTTCGATACATCTTTGGAGTGGCGACGCGTTTTCGCCGAGGCCTGGGGTACGTTCCTGCTGGTGCTGGTCGCTGCCGGTGGTGGCGTGGTAAGCGCAATGAGCGGTGGCAGAGTCACCTTGGGGATGATAGTTGTCGCGCCGGGACTCATGGTCATGGCGATCATCTATTTTATGGGTGAAGTGAGCGGAGCGCATTTGAATCCGGCAGTTACGCTGGCATTTGCGGTTCGGCGCGACTTTCCTTGGCGGAGAGTTCCGGGCTACATCGTCGGGCAATTAGTCGGAGGCATTGGTGCGGCTGCTTTCCTTAGGGCCATGTTCGGGACGGCTGGCGCGCTCGGCGCGACGCTGCCGGGTCCTGGCGTGACCGGAGGAAAGGCCCTGGCGATGGAAGTGGTGCTCACCACCGGCTTAGTGAGCACTATCCTGGGCACGGCGTACGGAGCGAGGAATGTTGGGGCGAACGGCGCTATCGCGGTGGGCGGATACATCGCCCTGGCAGGACTTTGGGCAGCGCCGATTACCGGTTCGTCGATGAACCCGGTGCGTTCGCTGGCGCCGGATGTGGTACGCGGCGACCTCCACACGACGTGGATCTATGTCCTAGGACCAGGAATTGGGGCATTAATCGCAGTGGGCTTCGAATGGATTCTCAAGGGAAAGGCGTCGGCGGCTGGCAGGATTGCCGCGGAAGGCACGCGTGGTGGAGACGATCCGAGCGCCCCGGCACAGAAGTAGAGAGGAATAATCAACATGCCTACTAAAGAACGAACAATTGAAGTTGATCAGGGTAGCAGCGGGCCATCAGGGAACCAGAACCCGCATCCGGCCGGCAAGCCGACTAAGTTTATCTTCGATGCGGCTTTGTCTACTGCTGTCGCCGCTAACGGCCAACGGCCAACCCAAGCGCCGCAGCCCGACGGTCCGCTGACGCCCGAAATGCTCGGCAAGATGAACCGTTACTGGCGAGCCGCGAATTATCTGTGCATCGGTCAGATCTATCTCTTTGAGAATCCCCTATTGCGAGAGCCTCTCAATGCCGAACAGATCAAACCCAGGCTGCTCGGGCACTGGGGAACTTCCCCGGGACAGAATCTCATCTACATTCATCTGAATCGGCTCATCAAAGAGCGTGATGCAAATATCATTTACATCGCTGGTCCGGGACATGGCGGTCCATCACTTAACGCGTGTTCATATCTGGAAGGCACTTATACCGAAGTACATCCCGAGATCACGCCAGATGAGAATGGCCTACGACTTCTTTTCCGGAAGTTCTCGACTCCGGGCGGAGTGCCCAGTCATTGCGGACCACACGTCCCGAATTCCATGCACGAAGGCGGGGAACTCGGCTATTCGATGGTTCACGCATTCGGAGCCGCTTTCGACAATCCCGACCTGATCGTTGCCTGCATCATCGGCGACGGAGAATCCGAGACTTGTCCGCTTGAAGGAAGCTGGAAGTCCGTCAACTTTCTAAATCCGGTGCGGGACGGGGCTGTCCTTCCGATTCTGCACCTTAACGGCTACAAGATTTCCGGACCGACCGTTCAGGGACGGACGAGCGACGAAGACTTAAGAGCTCTGTACATAGGACGCGGCTATAAGCCCTATTTTGTAGAAGGCGACGATCCTGAAGTTGTGCATCAACTCCTGGCTGGAACGCTTGACGATTGCTATGCCGAGATTCGATCCATCCAGCAGAAGGCGCGTCAGAACGGATTCAAGAAGCAGCCAATCTGGCCCATGATCGTCCTGCGCACTCCCAAGGGATGGACTTGTCCGAAAGAAGTGGATGGAATCCCGATTGAAGGCACCTTCCGTGCTCATCAGGTCCCTCTCGCGACGGTCCGCGAAAACCCGGAACATCTCAAGATCCTTGAGGCCTGGATGAGAAGCTACAAGCCGGAGGAGCTCTTCGATGAAAAGGGGAGATTCATTGGCGAGCTGGCAGAACTCGCGCCGATTGGCGATCGTCGCATGGGAGGGAATCCTCATGTGAACGGCGGACGGCTGCTGACCGCGCTCGACATCCCAGACTTTACCGGTTATGCGCTGGAGATCCCAGGACCGGGTCAAGTGGTCGCGGAAGCTCCACGAAAGCTCGGAGACTTCTTTAGAGACATCTTCAAGCTCAATCCAACAAACTTTCGCATGTTCTGTCCGGATGAGACGAATTCCAATCGTTTAAACTCCGTCCTCGAAGCTACCAAGCGGTGCTTTATGGCCGAGACCGTTTCCATCGATGACGAACTGAGCCCCGATGGCCGTGTCATGGAAGTATTGAGCGAACATTGCTGTCAGGGATGGCTCGAAGGCTACTTGCTGACCGGGCGGCATGGCATGTGGTCTTCCTACGAAGCTTTCGCGCAAGTCGTGGATTCGATGTTGACGCAACATGCCAAATGGCTGGAGCAATGCCGCGATTTCCCCTGGCGCAGACCGCTCGCATCGTTGAACGTTCTACTGACAAGTCATGCGTGGCGAAATGATCATAACGGCTTCAGCCATCAGGCGACTGGGTTTGTAGACAACGCGTTAGCGCGCAGGAGTGAAACCATTCGGGTCTACTATCCGCCGGACAGCAATTGCCTCCTAAGCGTTTTCGACCATTGTCTGCGGAGCCGCAACTACGTCAACATCGTTACCTGCGGAAAGCAGCCGCAGCTTCAGTGGCTGAACATGGACGAAGCTCTCGAACATTGCTCACGAGGTGCTTCCACCTGGAAGTTTGCCACCAACGACGGAGGTGGAGAGCCGGACGTTGTATTGGCCTGCGCAGGCGACGTGCCAACCATCGAAATCTGCGCGACTTCATGGCTTCTACAGAAGTATGTTCCCGGCATCAAGGTGCGGGTTGTCAATGTGGTGGACTTGAGCATTTTGATGAGCCCGGATGATCATCCGCATGGCATGGATAACATGTCCTTCGACGCACTATTCACCAAAGACGCGCCCGTCATCTTCGCCTTCCACAACAATCGCTGGCTCATTCATACCATGGTTCATGGACGCTCCAATGAAAGCCGCTTCCACGTGCGCGGCTATATGGATCGGGGCACGACCACCACGCCGTTCGACATGGTAGTGCTGAACAAGATGAGCCGTTTTCATCTTGCCATCGATGCACTGAAATACGTCTCGCGGCTGCGCTCAGAAGTTTCGGACGTAGTCGATACGTTCAACCGGAAGCTGTACGAACATCACGACTACATTCGACAACACTTGGAAGACATGCCCGAGATCAGAAACTGGCAATGGACAGCCGACTTCAGTGACCCGAGCGCACCTCCGCCACTGGCCCAGGGACATCCCCGGGCAGGTTTGTTCAGCGATAGCTAAATGGAGCAACCGAAGATGATGAGAAAATGAGAAGGCGAAGGAGCGATCGCTGATGGAATCGGAACCAGGCAAAACGCCAGAAGGTCGACCCAAACGCGGATTCTGGGGGGTGGTCCAGTGGATCTTCCTGTGGGGCACCGTATTTGGCCTGAGCGGAGTGGCGCTGGTCGCGGTGACAAACAAGGCGGTGATCTGGTCCAGTTCGGACTCGTTTTGCGGAACCTTCTGCCACACCATGACCTGGACTTCAGCGGCATATCATCAAGGACCGCACTTCATCAATGCCTCCGGCGTGCGCGCAAGCTGTGGGCAATGCCACATCCCTTACGACTCCAGCCATGCGACGGCGACGGAGTACGTGAAGCTGCTGCTCTATAAGGCTGACCGCGGAGCAAAGGATTTCTGGAATGAGTCGCGCAAGACCATTGCGACGAAGGAAGAATGGGAAAAGCAACGACCACAATTGCGGACAGAATTCGAAAACTACACCAAAGCGCACAATTACATCACCTGTCGCGGCTGTCATTCGCTCGAAGCGTTTGGCGGACCGCGGAGCCGCATGAAAGCTCTGATCCACAAAGATCTCATCAAAGCCAACACCTTCGATTGTTTCCAGTGTCATCAGGATGTCGGTCATGTGTATGAGCCACCGGTGGCGAAGGTTGGCGGCTGGTACACCGCTGAACAAGCAGTGGCGGGCGAAAAACTTTATCAGGCGCAGTGCGCCAGCTGCCACGGTGCGAAACTGGAGGGTGGCGCTGGGCCGTCTCTGAAGGGCACTACGTGGCACCAGATGTATGGAGGCGCGAAACTATTGACTGTATGGGGAGAAATTACAGGCCCGATGGCCCAGTATGCGGGCACGACCTACACAACCCAGCAGTCGTTGGATATCGTGTCGTACCTGCTGCAACAAAATGGGCTGCCCTCGGGGAACCAAGCCCTTGCGGACACGCGAGAATTGTCCGAAGTATTGCCGGCGAAATAGCGGTAGCTTCAGGACCAGCCGTGCCTAGTCAGGATTGGCGAAATGTCGCCGCCGATCTTGAGTCATGCAATTTGCCGAGGGTATGTTCGATCAATCTGGCTAACTTATCTGCAGCGCCATTGACGGCCAGGTCCAGAGTCGCAGCTTCGTCGGTTACCGCGACGGGCTGGTGGCCTTCGAGGCGCGCCTCCATCATGCAACGTTTGTTATTCTCGCGGCTCTTAGGGCCACTCTCGTCGGTCAGGTGGACTTCCACCCGCGTGATGTGATCGCTCATTCGGCTCAGAGCATTCTCCACCACGCCCCTGATCTGATCGGCTAGCGCCTCGTGACCTTCGATTGTATGGTCGGTATTGACTTGGATTTGCATGCTGATCTCCTGCCTGATTGTTTAATCAATGATGTCTCTTACGCTCATATATTGCCGCTGCGAAGCTTATGGAACCCGGCTACCAGCCGGCATTTGCTTCTGGCGGCCGGAAAGGCACCATCGACAAGTCGTTGGTTCCGACGTAAATACTGATCGCAACGAGCATTGCGAGTAGTCCGAACCAGAAGCGCCAATCATGATGTGCACGCCGCCAGTACGGAGTCTGGCCGTGGCTATGATGACTCTCGCCGTTCGGATGCAAATGTTCGGTATTGTGCATGGTCATGCTGGTCTCCAAGTCAAATCGAGGAAGTTGGGCAGTGTGCCATCAGTCAAGGCGAAAATCACGGGCCGCCTTTTTTAACGGAGGCGACTGCCCCGACCTAAACGCCGCTCAACGAAAGGGCGGCCTTATGCTCCGCGTCCTGCAGCCAATACGGCGGCCGACCGTAGTGAGTGTAGAGGCGGTGTTCGTATTCTCGAGTGATCGGCGCTGACTCGGCGAACTCAGGCGCGCTTTTGATAGCATCCCGCCAGAGACCAACGAACACTTTGGATTCTGTCCAACTCACTTTCTGAATCCACGCTGGCGAAACCAGTACCTTCTTACCGGGCCACCAATTCTTCGTTACCACCTCAATGTAGCGGATGGCCCAGGTTTCGTCGTCCATGATGAAGCCTGCCACATGGCCGATCTCGCCGTCCTCGACCTCAATGTGATAGCCCGTGACGGCTCCAGTGCTGCGTAGATGCGAATCCATCGACTCTCTCCGAACCTTATCCGCCAGCACATCCTTGGGAGTCGCAATTCGATTCGACAAGCTCGACGGATAGGCACCGGGGCCCCACAGGAAGGGTCCGCCCCAGTAATTGGGATAACTGTAATAACCGAGATATTCGGTCTCGTACTGCCGAGAAACGGGCCGCTGCGTGTCTCTGTCAGGGCTGTTCTCCACTTGCTTTTTCGTCAGCGCCACATCCAACCGCTTGCCTTGCCAATCCACGTTCGTCACAGAGAATGGTGAGATCAAAACTTCGCGGTCACTTAGCCACCCTCCGGTTGCAACCGTAAGGTAACGAATCGCCCATGTCTCGTCGTCGAAATACAACTGATCTACGGTTCCAATCTCGCCGTCCGTCGCCCGGATCACAAGACCCTTCACTTGGTTCACATTCGTTAGCATCGGCAGTCCTCCCTGTTCGTCCTAGTCGTCCTAGTCGTCGACCAACCCAACCTAAGTCAGGTGCCGCCTTCGTCCTGAGCAAGAATGACCATCTCACGGTGCTTTCTGAGTCGAAGCCGCGCCTTGAGACTGAGTTGTTTTCTGGCTCAATTCTTCTGTGAGCTTGTGAGCATTCATGGAATGTTCGTGCGCCTGTTTACTGAGCTCGTGAGCAGTGAGGTGATCTTCTTTGCCATGGGCGACGGCGGCTGCCGCGTGCGCGTGGGCCGCAAGGTTGTGGAGTTCTGCAGCTCGCTCGTGTGGTCTCTGTGACATGATGGCTCTCCCCGTCAGGTTGGATGCGCTTATCGCAGGTGTCGTCCTTCGCTGCATCACAACTGACGGCAGTCTTTCGTCAGCCGTTAGCGTAGGGAGCCCGCCACAGCCCAGGGGTCCGTTTGCAACTGCCTCAATTGGGCAACAATGGAGCATGCAAGCGCGCTAGTTGCCCTCCCCTATGCAGCGCTGGGTACTACGCGGCCACAGCTTCGGCCGTATGCAGTGTGTAATTTGCAGGATTCGTACCTGCGATGATGTCCTTCGCCTTGGCCACTTCTGCCGCGGTTCCATGGGCAATCAGCAGGAACTGATCTGTCGTGAGCGCCGTTTGGTACTTCACAATGCTGTCTTTGGGGATGCCTATGCTGAAGAGACCCGCTCCCAAAGCGCCCAAAGCTCCCACTTCCACAGCACCTTCCAGACCTGCCACGATCCACGCCACCAAAGGTCCAGCCACTAAAATCGGGCCGAGACCCGGGATCATGAAGAGAGCAGATCCAAACAAAAGCCCCCAAAACCCTCCCCAGAATGCGCCGACCTTGCCCCAATATTTCATGCGGTCGCCGGTGTTGTAGTAGCCGACCACTTGCTCATCTGTGTGATATCCCTTTCCAACGATCGACAATTTGTGCATGTCGACTCCGCCACGCTGAAGTTCCTTCACCGCCCGATCCGCATCCGTATGAGTGCGATAAATCGCGACAACTGAGTTTTCTACAGACATTTCAATGTCTCCTCGACGCTAGGCCATCGTTCTCAGACCATCAAACTAGGTCTCAAGCTGAGTATGCCAGCGGAGACATGGAAAAACTGATCGCAATTGCTCAGTTTGTGTAGCAGCCTCGTGACTCACTTTTTGCTGGTTCTTTCAGGAACAACTTCTCGGATCAAAATTCACTATTCACTTCTGACAGTTGTTTTTACGCTTCTTAGATTTCCCTCTCCGTGAATTCTGAGGAATGATCGTGGCGCAGTGCGAGTTGAAGAGAAAATAGCAGCTCTCAGCTCTCATTATCTTCGTTCTCCGAAGACTCTAGGGATAAGGGTGCATCTTCCACACAATCGGCTTAGAGCAAAACAGCACAGCTTCCTCAGCCGCATTCAGTTTCAATGTTAGCGAGAAAGGAGACACAAAATGACGACAGCTGAACTCGAACTTCCGACGAAGAGTGACTCAACGGCAAGCAGCCCAGCCACCATGAAAGCAATGGTTTATCACGGACCGGGCAAGTCCGCATGGGAGGCTAAGCCGCGTCCCACCATTAAGGATCCGGCCGACGCCATTGTGCGCGTCACCACCTCAACCATTTGCGGAACCGACCTTCACATTCTGAAGGGCGATCTGCCCGCTGTGACCGATGGACGGATCCTCGGCCATGAGGGCATTGGCATAATTGAACAAATAGGGGCCAATGTCTCTGACTTTCACGTTGGGGACAAGGTCATCATCTCGTGCGTCACCGCGTGCTTAAAATGCGACTTTTGTAAACGAGGCATGTATTCCCATTGTCGGCATGGCGGATGGATTCTGGGCAATCTGATCGATGGAACTCAGGCCGAGTACGCTCGCATTCCTCAAGCCGATGGCAGTTTATACAACTTCCCGAAAGATGCCGACGAAGAAGCTATGGTGATGTTGAGCGATATTCTGCCCACCGGCTTTGAGTGCGGCGTCGTGAACGGGCAAGTGAAGCCTGGAGACACAGTTGCCATCGTGGGTGCGGGACCTGTTGGGCTCGCTGTTCTTCTGACGGCACAATTTTATTCGCCGTCGGCAATTTTCATGATCGACCTGGACGACAAGCGCTTAGCAATCGCCAAAACATTTGGCGCGACCCATCTGATTAACAGCACCGACGGACGCGCCGCGCATCACGTGATGGAACTGACGGAGGGTGCGGGGGTCGACGTGGCGATCGAGGCCGTCGGGCTGCCGGCGACCTTCGATATCTGCCAGGACATTATTGCCGCTGGCGGACGTATCGCGAATGTTGGCGTCCACGGCAAGCCGGTCCAACTACACATGGAAAAGCTGTGGGACCGCAACATTTCCATCACCACACGTCTAGTGGACACGGTAACGACTCCCATGCTGCTGAAGGTCGTACGCTCCGGAAAACTGCAGCCGCATAAGCTAGTGACCCATCGCTTTGCGATGACCGACATCATGAAAGCCTATGACACATTTCGAAACGCGGCAAAGGATGGCGCGCTCAAAGTCATTCTCAAGAATGGTGCGGCGAGTTGACGCTGGTTCACGGAAACTGAGCAATACGAAACAGTTTTTCTAATAGTGCAGTGTCATATTCGGTTGTTACGTTAGGTCACTGCTCTGAAAATCACGGCTAAGACGCCAATCGCAACAGTCTCGCTTTCACGCGATCATCGGGACTCGCCAACCGCGAAGACAAGACCGCATCCAGAAATTGAGGAAGAGGAGATCATTTATGGCTTACGAAAGCACTAATCCGTACGACGGAAAGACAGTCAAGAAGTTCCCTGAGCTAACCGACGCAGAGCTCGAAGCCAAGCTTGCCACTGCCGCAAAGACTTACGAGACCTGGAAGAAGACGCCTTATGCAAAGCGGGCAGTGATCGTGGCAAAGGCGGCCGAACTTATGCACGCCCAGGTTGACAAGTTCGCGCATCTGGCATCGCTGGAGATGGGCAAGCTGATCAACGAAGCTCGTGGTGAAGTGAATTTCAGTGCGAACATTCTCGCCTACTACGCTAAAAATGGCGAACGCTTCCTGGCTCCGGAAGAGCTTCATCCGACAGTCGGAACAGCCCACATGGAGAGCAGCCCGATCGGCGTGATCTTCTGCGTCGAGCCCTGGAACTTTCCTTTCTATCAACTGGCGCGAGTCGCCGGTCCGCACATGATGGCGGGCAACGTCATCGTGGTGAAGCACGCGGGCTGCGTACCGCAGTGCGCCATCGCCTTTGAGAAGCTCTGGATTGATGCGGGTGCGCCGGTCGGACTGTATACGAATTTGCTGATCTCGCATGAGCAGTCGGACAAGGTCATCGATGATCCGCGAATCAAAGGAGTAGCGTTGACCGGCAGTGTCGCGGCGGGCAGGAGCATTGCCGCCAGGGCAGGAAAGAACCTCAAGGTTTCTTCGATGGAGCTTGGGGGAGCGACGCATTCATCGTGTTCGAGGATGCTGACTTGGAAAAAACAATCCCGTGGGCGGTCTGGGGCAGAATGTATAACGCCGGACAAACCTGCTGCGCGTCAAAGCGATTCATTGTTGTCGAAGCAATCTACGACAAATTCCTGGAGAAGTTTAAAGCGGCTCTCTCCGCTTTGAAGCCGGGCGACCCCATGGACGAGAAAACGACGCACGGTCCCTTGTCCACCGAGTCCGCACTCGTAGATCTTCTGAAGCAAGTCGATGGAGCCGTCGCCCATGGCGCCAAGGTCTTGATGGGCGGCAAACGTATCGATCGGCCTGGCTCTTTTATGCAAACGACGATTCTGACCGACGTTAAGCCTGACAACCCAGCTTTCCGCGACGAGTTCTTTGGACCAGTCGCTATGGTGTTCAAGGTAAAAGATGAGGACGAGGCGGTCGCGCTGGCCAACAACTCCGACTTCGGATTGGGTGGCTCTGTCTTCACCAAAGATCTGGAGCGCGCCAAACGTGTAGCCAGCCGTGTCGAAACAGGCATGATGTTTATCAACAACATCGACTGGGCCGATGCGTCGCTTCCATTCGGCGGAATCAACAACTCCGGCTACGGCCGCGAACTGGGCGGCATGGGCATCCAGGAGTTTGTGAACAAGAAGCTGGTGCGCTTCGCGGATGAACTCGCGCCCGTCTGTCTAGATTCCAGGGAAATGAAGTGTTCAATGAGGTGTCCGCGCATGTCGGGTACCTCATTGAACACACAAATGGACTGGTCCGCCGCCGTGGAACCACAGGAGACCTGGAATGTTTGTCAATGTTGCAGTCCTCAAAGAAACACAGTCGCACGAACGACGGGTGGCGTTGGTGCCCTCCGTCACCGCGCGGCTGATCAAGCTGGGCGCGAAACTGCACATGCAGTCCGGTGCCGGCGTCGAAAGCAAATTCGCGGATGATTCGTTCAAGGACGTAACTTTCATGGACGATCGCCACCAGTTGGTCGGTGATGCTGACGTAGTCCTCGCAGTCCAGCCTCCCGCAATCGACGTGATCGATGCGATGAAAGAAGGTGCAATTCTCATCTCCTTTATTTATGCGGGAAAGGAACATTCACTCGTGCAGCGCCTGCTCCAGAAGAAGATTACGTGTTTTGCCATGGAACGCATCCCGCGCATCACTCGGGCGCAATCCATGGACGCTCTCTCCAGCCAGTCTGCCTTGGCGGGATACTATGCCGTCGAACTTGGGGCCACACATCTGACTCGGGTGCTGCCCAAGATCACCACCGCCGCGGGGGCGATCGGGCCGGCCAAGGTGCTGGTCATGGGACTCGGCGTCGCCGGCCTGGAGGCCGTGGCGACCGCTCACCGTCTCGGGGCCGTCGTCGAAGGCTATGACGTGCGGCCGGACACGGCGGAGGAAGTCGCATCGCTCGGCGCCACGTTTGTCGAAACTGGAGTCGACGCCCGCGGCAAGGGCGGTTATGCCCGCGAATTGACGGCCGAGGAAAAAGCCAAGGTTGCCGCGGTTCTGACCAAACACATTGAAGAGTCCGATCTCATCATCACGACCGCAGCCATTCCCGGGCGACCGTCGCCGAAGCTTATCAGCAAAGAGCAAGTGAAAGGCATGAAGCCCGGTGCGGTCATCGTTGATCTCTCGGCCGAAGGCGGTGGCAATTGCGAAGAGACGGAACCGGGCAAGACCGTGCGGGCCGGTGAGGTAACGATCGTGGCACCGCTCAACGTGCCGTCACTGCTCGCCCAGGACGCCAGCGAGTTATACGCCCACAACCAGTACAACCTGCTCGTCCTCATGCTTAAGGACAACATCATCAAGATTGACTGGACGGACGAAGTCCTGGCCAAGACCGCGCTTACTCACGGCGGAAAGATGAGCGTTGTCCCGGAAAAGCAGGAAAAGCCAACAGGAAGGCGTGGCTCCGAGACCAAGCATCCAGCAACCAAGCCGCCCGCGGCAGCTTGAGAATAGGAGAGCATCATGCACTTTTCGATTGCTATTACCGGTTTTGTCGCGCTCTACATTTTCATGCTAGCCGCATTTGGTGGCTGGGTCATCATTGGCAATGTTCCCGCCATTCTTCACACGCCCTTGATGTCGGGCTCCAATTTCGTGCACGGCATTGTTGTGATCGGCGCCATCTACACGCTGCTCAACGCCAGCACAGTCCCTGAGCAGTTGATTGGATGTTCTGCGGTGCTGCTCGGCGCCGGCAACGTCGCCGGCGGATATGCGGTAACTGATCGCATGCTCGCAATGTTCAAGGTCACCCACGCCCACCGCGTTCACGCTGTGAACGGTCACGCGAAGAAAGGCTAAGCTGCCGATATGCTTACGATCATTTCTCACATGATTACCGGCGCGGCAGATCTGGGCGCGGCTTTTCTATTGATGTTTGGCCTCAAGCGGATGTCATCGCCGGTGACCGCTCGCTCGGGAATCAGAGTCGCTGGCCTCGGGATGCTGGTCGCAGTTCTTGCCTGCTTCCTCAACGTCATCGGTGTCAGTGCCTCCGCTCGTCCGCATCTGATCGTCAACATCGTGCTCGCCGCCGCTTCTCTCCTCATCGGCGTTGGCCTCGCATGGTGGAAGGGCAAAACTGTGAAGCTTACCGCCATGCCACAGATGGTGGCCCTCTACAACGGCATGGGAGGCGGCGCGGCGGGTGCGATCGCAGCGGTCGCTTTGATTGGCCGCAAAGCCGAGGGCCCCGCACTGATCCTCGCTTTGATCGGTGGGTTAATTGGTGCCGTGTCGTTGTCGGGATCGCTCATCGCCTGGGCTAAGCTGGATGAAGTCCTTAAGCACCCCTTGCGCTTCAAAGGGCAGCGATACTTCAATGCCATTGTCTTCCTGGTGACGCTTGCAGTCGCAGGATATTTGATCTTTGTTTGGCAGGGTGGCGCCGCGCCACTGCTCTCTATTCCCGCATTGATTGCGATATTTTTCGGCTGCGGATTGCTCTTCGGAATTTTCATAACGCTTCCCATCGGGGGAGCGGACATGCCGGTCGTGATCTCCATCTACAACGCTCTTACCGGTCTGGCAGTGGCACTCGATGGATTCGTATTGCAGAATCCAGCGTTGATGATCGCGGGCATGGTGGTAGGAGCAGCTGGGATGTTCCTGACTTTAATCATGGCGCAGGCCATGAACCGGTCGGTAAGCAATATTCTTTTCTCCAACTTTGGTGATGAAACCAGACACAAGCAAGGGCCGATCAAAGGCAGCCTGAAACCGGCCGAGGCATCGGATGCCGGTATCTTCATGCGCTACGCCAAAAGCGTGATTATCGTGCCGGGTTACGGTCTTGCGGTCGCTCAGGCGCAGCAGAAGCTTTACGAATTTGTGAAGCTTGCTGCAAGCTGCCGGTGTCACAGTTAGGTTTGCCATCCACCCGGTAGCCGGACGTATGCCGGGACAGATGGACGTTCTACTGGCGGAAGCCGGGGTACCCTACGACCTGATCTTCCAACTCGCCGACATCAATCCCGACTTTGCCACCACCGACGTTGCCCTTGTCATCGGAGCCAATGATGTTGTCAATCCAGCGGCGCGTGACGACAAGAATTCTCCGATTTACGGTATGCCCATCCTGAATGCCGACAAGGCGAAGAAGGTCTATGTCATCAAGCGGGGCCAGGGTAAAGGGTACGCCGGCATTGTCAACGCCCTTTTCTATGCCGAGAACTGCGACATGGTTTACGGCGACGCTCAGGCCGTGCTGGTGCAGATGATCGAGGCAGTAAGAGGACTGGGTGCGGCTGCAGCCTAGATGGCCGGCGTCTCGCCACAACAAATTCACAACTTGAAAAGAGGACATCATGGCAGCAAAAAAGATGAACGCAGCAGTGGTCGAGCACTTCGGAAAGCCGCTTGTGCTTCGCGAGTGGGACATCCCCACACCGGGAGTTGGACAGATCGTGGTGAAGACGGAAGCGTGCGGCGTTTGCCACACCGATCTCCACGCGGCTGATGGAGATTGGCCGCTCAAGCCTACACTTCCGTTCATTCCCGGTCACGAAGCCGTGGGCCTGGTTTCCGCCGTCGGAGCAGGCGTTACCATTGTGAAAGAGGGCGACCGCGTCGGGGTCCCGTGGCTCTACTCCGCCTGTGGGCATTGCGAGTACTGCCTGTCGGCCTGGGAGACAGTCTGCGCCGAAGCGCAGTTCGGAGGCTACACAAAGAACGGTGGTTTCGCCGAATATATCCTGGCCGACCCGGATTATGTGGCGCACATCCCGAAAGGGCTCGCGCCCGCCGAAGCTGCGCCGCTCATTTGTGCCGGCATCACGACCTACAAGGGAATCAAACAAACGGAGGCGAAGCCGGGTCAATGGATCGCGATCTCCGGTTGCGGCGGGCTCGGGCATCTTGGCATTCAATATGCCAAGGCCATGGGTCTGCTGGTCTGCGCGGTTGATATTGACGACGGCAAATTAGCGCACGCGAAGAAGCTCGGGGCCGATCTCATCATCAACGCGAAGCACGAGGATCCGGGGGCAGCGGTGAAGAAAGGTACCGATGGCGGAGCCCACGGTGTTCTGATTACGGCGCCGTCACTCACCGCATTCAAGCAAGGAATTGGCATGACCAGGAAACTCGGTACGTGCGTCCTGGTCGGACTGCCGCCGGGTGAGTTTCCTGTACCGCTCTTCGACGTGGTCGCCAACTGCATCACGGTTCGAGGTTCATTCGTCGGAACGCGCGAGGATATGGCCGAATCGCTCGACTTCGCGGTCAAAGGCAAAGTCAAAGCAGATATCGAGCTTCAGCCGCTATCGGCGATCAATGACATCTTCAAACGTCTTGAACACGGAGACGTTGCCGCGCGCGTTGTCCTCGACTACAGCACTGCAAAGCAATCGACAACCCGCTCCACCGGAGCAAAAGAGCTCGTTCACGCTTAGTAACTTCACATATGGAGCGAAGATCTTAATCATGAACAACATTTCGGCGCTGAACCTGACCCGGCATCGCTCGTGTCGTGGAATCATTCAGCTCAAGCGGAAAAAGGCCGGCCGCACCCAAGCGTCCGGCCCAATTTTTCGAAGAAATGAAGTGCACCAGAGTTATTTCGTTTGTGACGTCGCAATTCTGACGGGTGACCGAGAGCTTCTCACCCTTATTTGATCACATGCAGAAATCCCTCCCAGGTTGTGGCAAATGGATGCGTGGTTCAGTGCCCCATCATTCGATAAGAGGTATTTTTCCTCCACTTTTTTAGCCGGAGTTGCTGTTTCCACCGCTAACTGCCAACAACTTCTTGCGCCACTTGTGTGCCACGAAGTCGTTGTAATCACTGTCGATTTTGTCCCTGAAAAGACTGCGCTCCGCCCGACGTCCCAACTGAATGAACAACTCGCCTTTGTCGCCTTTCTGGGCATTCCGGACCATCGTAGAATCAGCAAGTTGCACGGAATCAATACCCGGCTGGGGAACAAATCAAACCCCTGCAACCAAAACAACGTCATTCCAGAAATGCAGTGGCGTTCGTCTGTTTTGCTGATCGCCACCGACGATAATGCCCGCTGATGGCGCACTCATGGGCCTTGTCGAGTGTCGCTTCTCCTGGGTCGACGTAAGACCACAACCGATCTGGGAGCCAGCGGGTAATTCGTCCGCTTTAAGGGGATTCCGTCGTCCGAGAAATCATCTGGACTGGGCAAAGCGGTATCCACGATTCTTTTCCACTCCTGTGCTGTTCCCTCTTGCACATTGAACTCCAACTCTTCCCAGTACGCATTGATCATCACGTAGATGTCATCGTCACCTTGAGAAGCCCCGTGCAGGCAGAATGCCAGGGTGTGCGAGTCGCGGGACAAATCGACCGTGGGGCCGACGCCGTACCAGGAAACATCCTCCCGCCAGAACCTGCTCCGGCTCAGCGAAGGATGATTTTTTCGGAACGCAATCATCTTCTTGAAGAACCGAAAAACGTCGTTATTGGATCGGAGTTGACTCCAATCCATCCATCCAATTTCGTTGTCCTGATTGTAGGGATTGTTGTTGCCGAGTTGCGTATTCAGGAACTCGTCACCCGAGCGAAACATCGGCGTACCGTTTGACAAGAAGAGCAGGCAGCAGAAATTTTTCACCTGCTGCCGGCGCAATGCGCGGACTGCCGCGGAGACAGCTTCATCCCCTTCCTGCCCACAATTCCAACTGTAGTTCGAGTCGGTACCGTCCTGATTATTATTTCCATTTTGCCAATTATGTTTGCGGTCATAAGAGACAAGATCGTAGAGCGTGAAGCCGTCGTGGGACGTTACATAATTCACGCTCTGATATGCGTGATAAGCGTCGGCGCGGCTGTCTGGAAACAAATCATCGCTGCCATAAATACGCCGCATCAGGTCAGGAACCATCCCCGGATCGCCCTTCACAAAGCGGCGGATGTCGTCACGAAACCGACCATTCCACTGCAGCCAGGTCAGGCCTGGAAATCCGCGTCCAAGCTGATAAGCGGCTGTATCCCATGGCTCTGCGATCAGACGCACCCGGCCTAATTCCGGGTCAGCGGCAATTTCACTGAAGATGGGAGCTTCCCCCCAGTTGAGTGATCCATCGGCATTGCGGCTGAATACCGACGCCAGATCAAAGCGGAATCCGTCGATATGCATCCCACGCTTCCAATAACGCAGACTATCAATCACCATCTTGCGCACGTGTGCCTGGCCGAAATTCAAGGTATTGCCGGTGCCGGAGTAATTGGCGTAGGGGTTCGACGGATCGGAGGACATCATGTAATAGCCGGCGCTGTCGAAACCCTTGAAGCTGTAGATGGGCCCTTTGTAGTCGCCTTCGCAGGTGTGGTTGTATACGACGTCCAGCACCACGCCGATATCTGCCTCATGAAAAGCCTTCACCATATTCTTGAATTCAAGGCGCTGCTCTTCAACACGGGGTGTGCTCGCGTACTGAGCGTGCGGAGCGAAGAAATTCAAAGGCATATAGCCCCAGTAGTCGCCTTCTTGTGGATCACGCTGAAAAACCGGCATCAGTTCCACAACCGTCACCCCGAGTTCCTTTAGATAGGGGATCTTTTCCACCAGACCGGCGTATGTGCCGGCACGCGATGGATCAACACCTGAGTTTGGGTTCTTCGTGAAACCTCTCACGTGAAGTTCATAGATAACTGTGTCCGATTCGTGATACCGAGGCTGAACCCCTGCCCAGTCAAATGTCGGCCGGTGATCGATCAGCACTCCCAAAGGGGCGGCACCGGCATTGGATCCTTCTCGCATGGCCAAGGTGCGATCGAAACCGGGTGGGAAGAAAATGCATTTCGCATAGGGATCGAGAAGAACCTTCTGCGGGTCAAAGCTGTGGAGTTGAGGAATGGTCTCTCCCGACACGGAGTATGCGTAATAACAAGCATCACCAAGCTTTGTAACTGGAACGCGGCAATGCCAAATCCGCCCCGACTTGTTGTGCAAAAAATCCAATTGAAGCCGCAGAAGAGGATTCACCAGATCGGCTGGAGAATAGAGCAATAGAGTGACGCTCTCCGCATGTTCCGAGTGAACGGCAAAATTGAACGCTTGCTCGTCTTCGATCCAGTGGACGCCAAGCGGCAATGGGTTGCCCTCAGACTGCTCCCAAGTCGGCCGTTTCGTAAGCGGAGCCGCTACGGTATTGGAAGCCTCGGCGGGACCATCCATCTTGGCGGGCTCATCGATGCTGGACCGGTTCACAACCCCTCTCTTTCGCGCACTGCAACCGCTCGCATCGCGCTCAGTGCGGTAGCGCTGCAGCTCCGCTAAACTGCGGCAACAAACTGAGCAGTTTGCTCGCGCCGTTCCAAAAGATCTGCACTCCAATGCACACCAGCAGAAACGCAGTGAGCTTTAGAATTACGTTTGTGCCCGTGGCGCCGAGCTTGCTGGCGAGCCGATCTGCGTAGGCGTAGCAGAGATAGATGGTCACTGCAATGAAAGCGGAACCAATCGCCGCCGCGAGGATTGCCAGTAGATTTGTGACGAGGTGCTGCGGCGCATTCGCGCCCAAAGTGATGGCAATCGAGATGGAGCCGGGACCGACTGTCAAAGGAAGCGTCAGCGGGTAGAACGCCTGGCTCAGAGCATCCGCGCAAGTGACCGTTCGCCGGGCTGAGCCCTGATCACTCGGATCTTTCTGGTTCAGCATCGCCCAGCCGGTTGCAATCACGATCAGCCCACCACCGACCTGCACGACTGGGAGCGAAATCCCAAAGAAGGAGAGTACGTGCGCCCCGAGGGTAAAGGACACGATAAGCAGTATGAAACTATCGATCGAAATGCGGCGAGCCAGCGCTCGTCGGGTCTCGGTCGCGTAGTCTCGCGTGAGCAATAGAAAGACTGGAGCGCCTCCAATCGGATCTACGATGGGAAAGAGTGCGCTCACGATCAGGAGAATACTCTTGGCAACTTGGATCAGCAGGCTAATCTCCCCTGTTGCTAGATTTGAGCGGTCGCTCGTCCGCGGTTAGCTTCGACTCTGACGGATGTTGCAGGACTGACCGAACGCTTGGAACTCTCCGTCAAATCCAGCAACCATTGAAAAGCGTCGGGCGATAGCATATCTTCCCGGACCCGCCAACGCCAGTTGCCTTCGGCACGACCCGGCACATTCATACGAGCTTCGCTTCCCAAGTTGAGCAGATCCTGCAACGGAGCAATCGCGAGTGCGGCTGGGGACGACCAGGCCAACCGCATCAACTCCGGAGCGGCATCCGCACTGGTTCCCGGCGGACGCTTGAGGTAGCTCCAGAAGTTTTGCCGCTGGTAGTCGGGCAATTCCTCATACCATTCTCGAGTTGTGGCGTTGTCATGCGTACCGGTATAGGCGACTGTATTGTGGACAAAGTTGTGCGGCAGATATGGATTATCCGCATGACCATCGAAGGCGAATTGCAGGACGCGCATCCCCGGCAGACGAAACTGGTCGCGCAGAGCATACACGTCGGGCGTAATGAAACCCAAATCTTCCGCGATGAATGGCAGATGGCCCAGCTCGGTTTGCACTGCTTGAAAAAAGCTGGCTCCTGGTCCCGCCATCCACTGCCCCGATTGAGCCGTCGGCGCCCCGGCGGGAATGTGCCACGCAGCCACGAACCCGCGGAAGTGATCCAGGCGAATCACATCGACGTGAGCCAGAAGAGCGCGCAAACGGTCGATGCACCAGCGATAACCAGTCGAGCGCAAGGCATCCCAGTTATAAACCGGATTGCCCCACAATTGACCTTGCGCGCTGAAATAATCGGGAGGAACTCCAGCGACGAAGCGCGGCCGATGCTGTTCATCAAGCAGGAACAGCTCGGGGTTCGCCCAAACATCGCTGGAATCCGGGGAAACAAAAAAGGGCAGATCGCCGATCAAGCTCACGCCCCTGGCATGGGCATGCTGCTTGAGTTGATCGGCCTGGCGGAACAGCAGGAACTGCGCGAAGCGAACCTGATCAATTTGGTTGGTTAACTCGCGCCGCGCCTCGACGAGAGCATTCGGGCTGCGCTGAACCAGCTCTGCTGGCCACTCCAGATAAGAAGCGCCCTGATACTTTTCTTTCAGCGCCCGGAACAGAGCGTAGTCTTCCAGCCAATGCGCTTGGAGGGCGCAGAACTCGTCGTAGGCAGGCGCGAGATCGCCGTCACGGCGATCCGTGTCACTGCGCTGCCCGGCTTTGAAGTTTGCCCATGCTGTTTCGAGCAACCGCTGTTTGAACGGGATAACAGAATCGTAGTCAACCACGTCTGCGGAGAAGTGAGACTGGGCATCGCTCGCCTGTAATAGGCCGTCCGCGATGAGACCTTCGGGACTGATCAGCAGTTCGTTGCCCGCAAACGACGACATGGATTGGTAAGGCGAGTTTCCATAACCCGTCGGGCCGAGCGGCAGCGCTTGCCAGCACCCCTGGCCGGCATCGTGGAGACGATCAATCCAGGAGAACGCGGACGATCCCACATCGCCGATGCCATACGGCGAGGGCAGAGACGTGACGTGCAGCAACAAACCGGACGCGCGATATTCAGACGGAAACCGCGGAACATTCGTGCGCCCGTCGTTATCGGTCATCATCGCGGTACCGAACCCAGCGCATTATTCACTATCTTCTCTGCTTCGCTAAGGATTGCGTTCAGATGGGTCTGGCTCTTGAAACTCTCGGCGTAGATTTTATAGATGTTCTCGGTACCGGAGGGTCGCGCCGCAAACCAACCGCTTTCAGCCACAACTTTCAAGCCGCCGATTGGCGCATCGTTGCCCGGGGCTTTGGTTAGCTTGGCGGTGATTGGTTCGCCGGCCAGGTCTGACTCTTTTACTGCGTCCGGCGAGAGTTTTTCTAACTTTGCTTTCTGCTCGGGCGTAGCAGGCGCGTCGATGCGCGTGTAGTAGGGGATGCCGAACTCCGCCGTCAGTTCGCGGAAATGTTCTCCGGGATCCTTGCCCGTGCGCGCGGTAATCTCCGCCGCCAGCAAATCCATGATCGGACCGTCTTTGTCGGTCGTCCATACGGTGCCGTCAAGACGAAGAAAACTCGCTCCAGCGCTTTCTTCTCCTCCGAAACAATACGATCCATCGATCAGGCCCGGCACAAACCACTTGAACCCCACCGGCACTTCGCTGAGCTTGCGGCCAAGCTTTTTAACGACCCGGTCGATCATGCTGCTGCTCACAAGGGTTTTTCCCACCGCGACTGTGTTACGCCACTGGGGCCGGTGCGTGAGCAAATACCGGATGGCAACGGCAAGGTAATGATTCGGATTCATCAAACCCGCAGCCGGAGTCACGATCCCGTGCCGGTCAGCGTCGGTATCGTTCCCGAAAGCCACCTGGTACTGATCTTTTAAGGCGACCAGCCTAGCCATCGCGTAGGGACTCGAACAGTCCATGCGAATTTTGCCGTCGTGGTCGACCGTCATAAACGAAAATGTCGGGTCGATTATTTTATTGGTGATGACGATTTCCAGACCGTAAATGGAATTGATCGGCTCCCAATAAGGCAGCGAGGCTCCTCCTAATGGATCAACGCCAAGTTTCAAGTGAGCGCCGCGAATCGCATCCATGTCGACGACGTTCTTGAGATCACGAACATAGGGCAGGATGAAATCTTCCTGGTGCGTGGTCGCGGCCTTCATGGCTTTAGTAAACGGAATCCGCTTCACACCGACATTCCCTGCTCGCAACAATTCGTTCGCGCGATTCTGTACCCAGCGGGTCACGTCGGTATCGGCCGGGCCGCCGTTGGGAGGGTTGTACTTGAAGCCTCCATCTTCCGGCGGATTGTGCGATGGCGTGACGACGATGCCGTCGGCTAGATGGTCTTTCTCCTTGCGGTCACGGTTGTAAACCAGAATCGCTCGCGAGATCACCGGCGTCGGAGTTATCCCGTTGTCTTGCTGAATGATCGTCTCAACATTGTTTGCCGCCAGCACTTCGAGGGCAGTGCGTTGTGCGGGCTCCGAGACTGCATGGGTATCTTTCCCCATATAGAGCGGGCCGTCGATTCCCTGCTGGCGCCGGTATTCGCAGATCGCCTGGGTAATGGCGAGGATGTGCGCTTCGTTAAATGTGCCGCGCAGGGGCGAGCCGCGGTGTCCGCTGGTGCCGAAGCTGACGAGCTGGTTTGGATCGTCCAGGTCGGGACGACGCTCGAAATATTCCTTCTGCAGGCGAGCCACGTCGATCAGCAATTCTTTCGGCGCTGGTTTGCCGGCGAGCGGCGAAATGCGCTCCCCTGTCGGGGATTGTGTTTCTAAAGTACTGGGCATGGTTCCACCTTCCAGATCTCGCTCGCGTATTCCGCAATTGAGCGATCGCTTGAAAACTTTCCGGAGCTGGCGACATTCAAGATCGCTTTGTGCGCCCATGCGCCGGAATCGGCATAGAGCGCGCCGAGCCGATCTTGAGCGTCGCAATACGAGGTCAGGTCCGCCAGATTCATGTAGTGATCGCCTTGGGTCAGAAGCGTCTCGTGCAAGGGAGCAAATATACCGGGTTCATTGCGACTGAAGAAGTCAGAGAAAATCAGGTCCAGCGCGGCTCGCGTCTCCGGTTCATGTTCATAATGCCAGTTCGGGTTGTACCAGGCGCGGCTGTTCTCGACTTGCTCCACGGTGAGCCCGAACAGAAACATGTTTTCTTCTCCGGCTTCCTCGGCCATTTCGATGGTCGCACCGTCGCGGGTTCCGACCGTTAACGCTCCGTTCATCATAAATTTCATGTTGCTGGTTCCACTGGCTTCGTAGCCGGCGGTCGAAATCTGGTTGGAGACGTCGCTGGCTGGAATCAGCCGTTCCGCCAACGAAACGTTGTATTCCGGAAGAAAGATTACATTGAGCCGGCCGCGTGCCACCGGGTCGCCGTCAATCGTGCTCGCCAGGTTGTTGATGAACTTTATGATGAGCTTGGCCAGCGTGTAAGCTGGCGCTGCTTTACCAGCGAAGAAAAATGTCCGCGGCACTATCTTCATGCCGGGATTTTCCCGCAGCCGGTTATAGCAAATCACAATTCGCAGCGCATTCATCAATTGCCTTTTGTATTCGTGAATACGCTTGATGTGGCAGTCGAAAATAGTATCCGGGTCTACGACACGTCCCGACGTTGACTTGAGCCAATTGGCAAACTGCACTTTGGACTCTCGCTTTGACTTGAGGAAGCGCTCGCGAGCATTGGAATCCTCCGCGAATGGTTTGAGCTCTTTGAGCAGGCTGAGATCCGTGATCCAGCCATCTCCGATGACTTGCGTGATTTCGCGGGCAAGCGCAGGATTGGCCTCAAGCAACCAGCGCCGGGGCGTCACTCCGTTTGTCTTGTTGTTAAAACGCTCGGGAAACATTTCCGCGAGATCTTTGACTGTCGTGGTCCGCAGCAGCTTGGAGTGGACAGCAGACACTCCGTTGGTGCTATGCGAGCCAACAATGGCGAGGTTGGCCATCCGGATTTTGCGCGGGCTGCCTTCTTCCACCAGGCTCATGCGCTGCACGCGCCCCTCGTCGCCCGGGAAGCGAACCCGAACTTCATCGAGCAGCCGGCGGTTAATCTCGTAGATGAGCTCCAGGTGACGAGGAATCAGTGTCTCAAACCACGCCACCGGCCATTTCTCGAGAGCCTCAGGCAGCAACGTGTGATTTGTGTATCCGAGCGTCCTCTTCGTCAGGTCCCAGGCCTGGTCCCATCCCAAGTGCACATCGTCGAGCAAGATTCGCATGAGTTCAGGGACCGACATGGAAGGATGCGTGTCGTTGAGTTGAATTGCGGCTTTCTCCGGAAACTTTTCCCAATCCGAGTTGTGTCGCTGGAAACGGCGCACCAGGTCGGCCATGGAACACGCAACCAGAAAATACTCCTGGAGAAAGCGCAGCCCCTGCCCCTTCGTCGTAGAATCGTCGGGATACAGAACGCGAGTAAGCGACTCCGCCTGGAGAGTTTCGCCGAGTGCGCCGACGAAGTCTCCGGTGTCAAACTTCTCAAGATCGAAGTAGTCAGGCGCGGCCGCGGCCCAGAGCCGGAGCGTGTTAATCGTCTTTCCACCGTAGCCCACGACGGGACGATCAAACGGGATACCGATCAGGCTTGATGGCCGGTCGGGGATGATTTGAAAATTACCCGCTTGCAGCTTGAATGAGACGTTCAGTTTGATTTCTACGTTCTCGTGAAGCCGGGCAATCTCCCAGGGATCGCGCCAGCGGAGCCAGTTGTCGGGATTCTCTTTTTGCCAGCCATCTACAATCGATTGCTTGAACATGCCGTACTCATAGCGCAAACCGTAGCCGGTGCCCGCGAGCTGCATGGTTGCCATCGAATCGAGAAAGCACGCCGCGAGGCGGCCCAAGCCGCCATTGCCCAGCCCAGCGTCTGGTTCTTGCTCAATCAATTCCAGCCAGTCGAGACCATGTTCTCGCGCTGCATCCGGCAAAAGCGGATCCAGCAAGAGGTTCGTGATGTTGTTGGCCAACGAACGTCCGATGAGAAACTCCATGGACAGGTAATAGATGCGCTTGGCATTCTCTCGCTCATGCGTGTTCTTGGTCAGCACCCAACGCTGCGCGAGAATGTCTCGCACGGAACGGGAGAACGCCTCAAAGCGCTCACGCGCACTGGCCACTTTTGTATCGATCGCTCGGTCAAAAACCAGGTGCCGTTCATAAAAAGCGTTTTCCGTCCCGATAAACGGAGTCGATTCGCACCCGTACTGCTGGAAAATATTTGAAACAGAGGGTTCACTGGTGGTCAGCGGAACGATCTTTGCGGAACTCGGGCGCGCCACGCGATTGGTGCTCATAAGACGGTCCTTAGTTTTCTCGGTTGTGGAACGGTTCCTGTTCAACTCAAAGCCACGCCGATCAACAGTACAGATCCTGATCTGGCCCGAGCTCAATTCCTGACGCTAAAAGGTACGCACGCACGGCCTTTTCGGCCGCAAACCAATCAACTTCTGGCGAGCCAAGTGGAGAGCCTCTTTTTTCCCAATGCTGGTACGCGAGTTTCTGCACCAGTTCATGACGGTCCTCTCCATAAAAATCGGTCAGGGGCTCGGGCCGTTGCCGGCGGTCTCCGCTTGTGCTTCTGGACTGTTCAGCCATGGGACCCTCTGATTTTCGGCACGTCTCCTTTATCACAACTTCGATTTACGGTAGTACCTGATCAGGTTGTTGGTGGAACTGTCGTGTGCAAGCTGCGGTTCTGTTGTGCTCTCCAGTTCAGGAATGATGCGTTGTGCGAGGACCTTTCCCAGTTCGACGCCCCATTGGTCGAATGAATCGATATTCCAGATTGTGCCCTGGGTAAACACGGAGTGTTCGTAGAGCGCCACCAGTTTTCCGAGAGTTTCCGGCGTGAGTTTTTCGGCCAGGATCGTATTGGATGGACGGTTGCCCTCGAACACGCGGTGGGGAACCAGCCACTTCGGAGTACCTTCCGCCGCAACTTGCTCCGGCGTCTTGCCGAAGGCCAGCGCCTCCGTCTGCGCGCAAACATTGGCAATCAGGATGTCGTGGTGCCGCCCGAGCGGATTGAGCGGCTGCGAAAAAGCGATGAAGTCGCAGGGAATGAGTCTCGTTCCCTGGTGAATCAGTTGGTAGAAAGAGTGTTGGCCGTTGGTTCCCGGTTCTCCCCAATAAATTGGACTGGTATCGTGCTTAACCTTTTTCCCCTCAAGCGTGACGTGCTTGCCGTTGCTCTCCATCGTCAGTTGCTGGAGGTAGGCCGGGAAGCGTTTCAGGTATTGTTCGTAGGGCAGGACGGCAACCGTCTGCGCCCCGAAAAAATCGTTGTACCAGATCGCCAGAAGACCCAGCAGCACTGGCAGATTCCGTTCGAAGGGAGCGGTGCGGAAGTGTTCGTCCATCTGATGGAAACCACTCAACATCGCTTGAAAATTCTCCGGGCCAATGGCGACCATGGTTGACAGGCCAATGGCGGAATCCATCGAGTAGCGTCCGCCAACCCAGTCCCAGAACTCGAACATGTTGGCGGTATCGATGCCGAACTTTTCAACCTCGGCCGCATTGGTGGAGACCGCGACAAAATGCTTCGCCACCGACTTTTCGTCGCCGCCTAGTCCAGCCAGAGACCACTCGCGAGCCGTGTGAGCGTTTGTCATCGTTTCCAGGGTTGTGAAAGTTTTCGAAGAGATGATGAATAGTGTTTCGGAAGGATCGAGGTCTCGGACCGCCTCCGCGAAATCGGTTCCATCCACGTTGGACACGAAGCGGAAAGTCATGGCTCGATCGCTGTAGTGCTTGAGCGCCTCGTAGGCCATGACCGGACCCAGGTCAGAGCCGCCGATGCCGACGTTGATCACATTGCGGATGCGCTTGCCGGTGTGTCCCTTCCATTCACCACTTCGCACGCGGTTGGAAAAATCCGCCATCCGGTCGAGCACGGCATGGACTTCAGGCACCACGTTCTTTCCGTCAACGACGATGGATTCGTCTCGCGGCGCGCGCAGAGCGACGTGCAAGACTGCGCGCTTCTCGGTGACGTTGATTTTCTCGCCGCGGAACATGGCATCGATGCGTGCTCGCAGGCCAGACTCTTCCGCCAGTTCCAGAAGGAGTCGCAGGGTTTCATCGGTGATGCGGTTCTTGGAGTAATCCAGGTAAAGACCAACAGCCTCGACCACCAAACGTTCCCCGCGCTTCGGATCATCCGCAAAAAGCTGCCGCAGATGCAGCTTTGAAATTGTTTTGTAATGTGAAGCCAGTGCGCGCCACGCTGCCTGTCTGGTCCCCGGCGGCTTCGTCAGTGGTTGGACCTGTGCTGCCATATGGATACTCCTTTTGAATTCGCACTTTTTACTCTCAAGATCTCTTCATATTCTTTGATATTACTGACGGCCTTCAGGGTGCTGCTTTTCTTTAGTGGATGGACTATTTCTTCTGTGCAATCGGGCCCGCTTCTCTGACTGGCCTGCTTGTTCCAGCCGTGGAAGCGCGAGAAGTCACCCGCATTCCATGCCTCGCGGAGTCCCGGGGCACTCAGATCCCAGTCTGGGCGGATTTCCCTCGTTACGGCGCGCAGGTCGTGCCAAAGATCGACGACCGATGGACGCCCCCAGAACCAGTAGCCGTTATAGATGCTGTAGATCACGAGGCCCGGCTTGAGCACGAGCGTATGCGGGATCATCGGATTATTCTCGGGGTCGGTATACTCCGCGATGTCGAGATCCTTCTGAACCGTTCGCCCGGGGTCGGAGAGGAAGGGCCACTGGGCTCCGACTGACGCACGGAATTCCTGCAGAGTATGGTGATCGTCGGTGGCGATCGTGGCAATCTGCGTGTACGCCACCGCAATCTTCGGGTAGAACGCGGCGAGTTCCAAATGCTGCTGGTGTTCCTTCGGGCAATAGTGGCCGCGCGCGAGCGTGAGGATCAGCGGATCGTCGCCCTGTAGCTCGCTGAGTTTGCACGGTTTGCCGGTGTGATCGGGCAGCTCGTAGTCGGGGAAAATGCCTCCGGGCACGATATCAGAACGCATGATGGGAATCCTTTCGCTCTCTTAATGTTTTTTTCTCAAAAGATCTGACGGGAGCATCGCTCGCCTCCGCCACTAAGCTATTTCGCCGTGGCTTTCCAGGTAGGCTGCTATTTTCGACTCCATTGACCCAGCGACCAATTCTAGCTTCGTTCATCTAAGTTTTGTTGGCCACTGTTTCTCTACCCTACATAAGGAGATGAGATATGAAAGCAGTTGTTGTCCATCAATATGGCGGTCCTGAAGTACTGAAGTTCGAAGAGTACCCTGACCCGGTTCCGGGTCCGGGCGAAGTGCTGGTGCGGGTCGCCGCCACCAGCGTGAATCCAATCGACTACAAGCGGCGTGCCGGATTAACCAAGGATTTTTATCCCATGCAGTTCCCGAGCCTTATTGGAGTCGATATCGCGGGGACTGTCGTCAAGATTGGACCCGGAGTGGAAGGCTTTTCCGCTGGCGATCAGGTGTTCGCAATGGCGGACAATACTTACGCCGAGCTTTGTGTCGTGAAGGCCGCGATTTTGGCGAAAGTTCCCAAAGGGCTCGATTTGATCCAGGCGGCGGCGCTGCCGCTGGTGACGATAACCGGCAACCAGCTCATGTCGGCTACGGGAATCAAAGCGGGGCAGACCGTTCTTGTTGTAGGTGCTGCAGGAAATGTCGGGCGTTCGGCGGTATTCACTGCGAAGCAACGCGGGGCGACTGTGATCGCGGGGGTTTTGAAGAGACAGATGCAGACGGATGAGGCGAAGACTGTCGGCGCGGATCAGGTGGTCGCAACCGACGACGACGCGGCGATTGCGAATCTTCCCCCGCTCGATGCGGTGGCGGATACGGTCGGCGGAAAAACCGCCGAAAAGCTGATCGCCAAGGTAAAGCCGGGAGGAGTGTTTGCTCGGTTCTCGAGGCGCCGCAGAACGCCGCGAAGTACCCATCTGTAAAAGTGGAGCACGTATTCTCGAAATTCGACAGGAAAACCCTCGAGTTCATGGCCGAAGCGGTGCGAGATGGCAAGCTGGTAATTCCGATTAGCCAGAAACTGCCACTCAGTGAAGCGGCCAAGGCTCAAGCAGCGGCGGAAAAAGGTGGTACCGGGAAGATCCTGCTGGTGGCTTGAACATTTTGAAACATTATTTGCTAACACAGAGAACACGAAAGGAAAATCGAAATGAAAAAAGATCGCCGCGGAATCAACCCCGCTTCGAAACCGAGTGGCGATGGGTGTGTAGAATGCCTGGCGTCACCGACAGGTTGGTGGTTTCATCTCCGCCGGTGTGCCGAGTGTGGGCACATCGGATGCTGTGACAGTTCTCCGAGCCAGCATGCATCGAAGCATGCGGCGGCAACAGGGCATCCGATCATTGCCAGCTTTGAGCCGGGTGAGGATTGGTTCTACGATTACGAGACGCAGGGCATGATTAAGGTCAAGGGTGTGGAATTGCTTCCGCCGCATTCGCATCCGAAAAATCAGCCTGCTCCTGGACCCGCAGGCAGGGTGCCGGCCAACTGGGAATCGCTATTGAACTAGCTGCCTGCTACAAACAATGGGGCGACAAAGGAGCGTTCTTTCTTAGCGAAGCCATTACTGATCGCGGCCTGGGAATGGCGCTGCTACATGCGTGATCCCGACGGCTACCTCATCGAGGTCAAGCCAATAATACTGAAGTCGCCATCGACTGGTTCAAGAACCACAGTCGATTTTGCAAGCGATAAATAAGAGGAAGTTCGAAGCCTTTCTCCGTTCCATCGAAACTTATGTATAATCCCGCCCATGCAAGGCATACCCTGGAGCACAATTACGCTCGGCTCGCTGTTGCTCATCTCGGCCTACTCAACAAGGAGGACAGGACGTGAAATCTCCGCGAACCTGAAAAGTCGAAGCCGCCTGTCAAAGTGGAGCAGCGCGGGCGCGTCCTTGGAATCGGCGGTGTCTTCTTCAAATCCGCGAATCGCGATCAGACGCGCGAATGGTATTCGAAGCATCTTGGACTCACTGACAAAGGCCAGGGCGCGATGCTTCCGTGGCGCGAACACGACGACCCGCAAAAAGAACACCTTACAGTTTGGACTGTTTTTTCCTCCTCCTCTAACTATTTCCCTGCCAGCCAACCGTTCATGATCAACTACATCGTGGACGATATGGATGCTTTGCTCGACCGCCTAAAACAAGAGGGAGTAAAGATCGACGCCAAACGAATGGATGAATCCTACGGTCGCTTTGCCTGGATCTATGACTCGGACGGGAATAAGATCGAGCTCTGGCAGCCGCTGCCCTAGGAGCCTGCCACTGCACTTACTCAATCTGGTTTCTGTCGCTACGGATCGATCAGCGAGTGACTTGCCGGCGACAAACAATTTGTTTCTCCGGGATGGCAAAGAACGGCCTGATCGAAACGCCTACCACCGGGATGGGCGTATTTTTCCAAACATCTAGCAGCGCAAACTGCAGCAACCGTTTCCAACTCTGTATTTGCCCCTCTATTGGACGTCGTTCGCGAATCTCGCGCCAGATTATGTGTGCATCCGTTCGACCCATTGAGCGCGAAATGCGGGAGCCGGGAATGGATCGGTGAAGTATTGTGTTTCGTGCACAACCTTGTCGCCCCTGAACTCCATGATGCTCACGGTGTAGGTCGGCTTGCCGTCATAGGTCAGGATCAGCTCGGTGACCCAAAGATCACCGCTGCCAATGATTCGTTGGACAGTAAACCGCTTTCTGCTCGGCTGACTGGCGCGTTGGCCCTGTATGTTGCGTCGGCCGCGGGTTCGCTCGCCTGACTGCGGGTAGTCCAGCACCGCGTCCTCGTGATAGATGAGGTGCTCCGTTTCAAAATCGTTGGCATCGGACGCCGCCCAATGCTGATCCAGTGCCGCACGAATCTCTTGATCTCGCACAGAATACTGCGCCGTCTTTTGTTGATCGCCCATCTCGAGCTTCCCCTTTTTCCTGCGCGTCACATTTCCTCGGCTCGCTCCACCGCGCAAAATTGTGAGCCTGGAAGCAGCCGCGGGCGATTGAAGGCGTACTAGGGTTGGAACCCATCCGCCATCCACTTGGCGAATAGTTCAATCCGAGATTGCGGCCAGGGACCTTCTCCTCTTGGTGGCGGGGGAGGCATTACGGCGCCGCCGATTCCACGAATGCGATCGTAGATAGCGCCAGCGTGCTTTTTGACGTCATCGTAACTTCCCAGGTTGAACGCCTTGCTCATACCTTGAATGTCTCGCTCCGTAAAGAGCGGGCGAATGTCCATTTGAAAGCTCGTCGTTTTCGTCATTGCGCCTCACAGATATTGGATTAAACGGATGTCAGGGTGTCCTTCTTGAATCCAAAAGCTTCCTTTCTTGTGACGTCAGGGTACACACTGTTCATTTCGAGTTACGTAGATCTGCCCAACGCTGAACGGATGCATTGCAATCAAAGAACCTCAAGCACCCAGCATGGCGCCATCGCGGCGTGAAGCCTGGAATCGCCGTCAGCCGGCAGGCCCGTGAGGGCACTGACAAAGAAACTCGACGCGTGAAACTGCAACCATTTGCCGGAAAGGAACCTATCAGATGCCGGCGTACCAGGCATAGCCTGCCTCTGGAGACGCAGAGCCCAATCCCTTGCCGAAACCTTTCAGACTATCGGTAACGGTCATGTGGGTGATGAATTTCACGTTTTTGTATCCGAGTTGGCGAGCGACCCGCAGACGAAGCGGACCGCCGTTGCCCACCGGCAGTTCATTACCATTCATTCCGTAAGTAAGAAAAGTCTGCGGATGCATCGCATCGGCCATGTCGATGCTGTCCCACCAATCGGGCTGGATCGAGAAGTAAACAACGTACCGAGCTTGTGGCAGCACTTCCACCGCTTCCAGAACCTGTGAAAGAGGCACGCCGATCCACTCGGCGATGTACGACCAGCCCTCTTCACACTGGATCATCGTGATCTGGCTGCGAGAGGGGTAGCTCTTAAGCTGGTCAAGCGAAAACGAGCCAGGCCGCGCGACCATGCCGTCAACGGCGAGTCGCCAGTCAGCGAATCCTCCGCTCTGCAGGCGCTTGAACGCATCACCCAGCGGGGCCAGTTCATTGGGAAACGGACGCTGCGAAATCTGGCTCCGGGAAAACTCACGCGCCAGCGAATGCCGCGTCAGCAGCCGTTGCGAAGCATAATTCAGCGTCTCGCCGAGGCCCCAGATTCCGCTGTGATCGGGCGGGACCAGCCCATACTTCTGCGCCAACCCCGCAGCCACGCCCAAAGCCGATACGCCCGCAGCGGCCGCCAGTCCGGTCGTGATCAGTTTGCGACGTGAGATTTTGCCAGATTCAGGTTCACTCATGTTCGCTCCATATCTGTAGCTGCGCCATCTGTGGCAGCGCGGCCGGAAATCATCGCTCGCATGCGGCTGCGAAATCCAGCAAGCCAAACCATCAAAATGTGAACCAGCAGAAAAACCACAAGCGCCAGCGAGACGAAGAAGTGAAGCGTGCGCGCGGATTGTTGCCCGCCCAGCCAGTTGACCGCCGCCGGAAACGCGGAAACAAACGCGGGAGACATCGCCAGGCCCGTCCAGATCACCAAGGGAAACAGAACGAAGATCACGAACAAGTAGGTAAGCCGCTGCAGCAGGTTATAGGACCAGACTTCCTCTTCGCCAGCCCGCTTGAAGTGCAAACGGTCAGCGATTGCCCTCGATAACGCGCGCCACGAAAGATCGGTCGCGCTGCGGCAGCAGGTTTCTCGAGAAGTGCCCGGTAAACAAGCCGGAGATTAAATACAACAAACCGGTCAACACGACCACCCATGCAGCTTGAAAATGGAGATAACGGCTCCAGCCGTTCTGGTCCGGCAGCACGTATCCGTAGCCGGTGGGCACCAATGCTCTGGAGGCGGGGATCGGTAATTTGAACAACGGTGTCGTCAAATCGTTGCCCGTTTCGCCCCAATAGAATCGCGGGTGAGAGATCACAATTTCAACTCCGCTGACGAGCAGGGCTAAGAAGCATAGGGTGGTAATCCAGTGAGTCACGCGGACGAGCGCAGAGTGGCGCGAAGTCACCGTCGCAGTCGGAACGGTGGACGGGACATGCCGATGCAGCACCTGGAATGCAAGCGGAATCGCTCACACGCGAATCGTATCATGGGTTCCGTAGTTTGCGAACACCGGGGTGGAACCTGGGGAATTCAATCCACCGAATACCAGCCAGCCTCGAAACGCTCCGATCGTTGGCGTAAAATTCCGATATCACGAATGGTTCGGCGCAGCACTCGGGGAAACAATGAATTGGAAATCTTTTGGCAGAGGGGTCAGATGGATCACGGCGATCTCCATTTTGTTGGCGGACTCTATGGGCACCGGCGCCGCTTCGTGGCCAGGCCGGTTCCGCTGCACCCTCGACACAACGCAAGACTAGCACTCCCTACACTGGCGATCTCTCCATCTTCGAGACTCCGGGGCGCGATGAGCGACTGCAGATCAACCGCGTCATGGATATGCTTGGCATTGAGCCCGGCAAGAACGTTGCCGACATCGGCGCCGGGTCGGGTTGGTTCACGGTGCGTGCTGCTCGCCGCGTCACGAACTCGGGCACGGTTTATGCCGTGGACATCAACCCCGAGGCAATTCGCTACATCGATCAGCGCGCGAAAAAAGAGCAACTCCAGAATATAAAGACGATCCTCAGCAAACCCGACAATTCAAACTCCCCGCTGACAGCATCGATGCCGTACTGCTGCTTAAGGCCTACCACGAGGTAGCGCATCCGGTTGTGCTGCTCAGGAATCTTCGCTCGTCTCTTAAACCGGGAGCCAAGATTGGCATTATTGATCGCAACGGCAACGGGGAAAATCACGGCGTGAGTAAAGACGTAATAGTTCGGGAAGCTGCCCAAGCGGGATACGAATTGCGCGACTCGCAGGATTTCGTGAAAGCCGATGGGGTGGATTATTTTCTGATCTTCACCGCGAAGCCAAATTAAACGCACGCCGGTAAAAGAAATTACACTTGCCGACGATTTTGCTATGCCCTCGTCACCGCGGCTGACCAACTCTTAACAAATTCTCCCAGCCGGTCCAGCGCGTCGGGAAATTTGTCGGTCATGGCCGCGAAACCGAAGGCGAAAATGCGCGGGCGCATCCCAACAATCTCCGGGGGCGAGCAGGATGCCCTGTTCCGCAGCCGCCTGGCAAAAAGCGCGGCTGTTCTCTCCACTGATGAGCCATGGGAAAGCGGTCACTCCGCCACGAGGAGGAATCCAGCCCAGCGTCTCGCGATGGTCGGACATGAAAGAGGCAAGCTGCCGAAGATTCCGAGTTGCGGTTTCCTGCGTTCTCCCGAGAACGATGTTCCGGTGGCGCATCGCAATCTCCGCCAGCATTTCTCCGGCAGTATTGTTCGAAATGGAAAAAATGGTGCGCGCATTCCAGTAGCGCTCGCGGCGCTTGGGATCATGCTCGATCATCCAACCGGTCCGCACCCCGGATAACGGGAAGGCTTTCGAGAAATCATGGATGACCGTGGCATGCGGCAGACGGGAAGCCGATCTTGTCGCCTGTCCTCCGTTCACAGGATGATAGATCGGGTGGTAAACCTCATCGCTGACCAGTTGAATTTCACGAGACGCGGTGAACTCGTGCAAATCTGTCGAGTTCCGCGTCGCTAATGGTTGCGCCAGTAGGATTGTGCGGGCTGTTGATCAGAACCAACTTGGTATTTCGATCCACCAGTTGCTTGATCTCATCGAGATCGATGCGGAAGTTGTTCTCCTTGCGAACCGCGTAATAGCGAATCTCGATCCCAAGCGATTCGGGCAGAGCGGAAAACGGCGGATAGCCAGGTTGAGGCAGGACAACGTTGGCTCCAGGTTCGGCGGCCAGCCAGAAGAGAATGAGCAGCGCCTCAGAGGCGCCGGTTACGACCTGGACAGTTTCGACATTCACGTCCTGCATTTCGGCGATTGCTGCGCGTAAGCCCTCGGCGCCCGCCGGGCGACTGTAGCGCAACTTGTGATTCAGGAAGCGCTGCTCGCTCCTCCTCACCGGCGAGGTTCAGGATCTCATTCAGGGTCCAGCGCGGTCCTTCGCTCGCGGCCAGGTTGAATTCGATATCGTGCTCGTAGGTGTCCAGCCACATGTCCAGCAAGAAGGGTTTCAATTGCATGGTGCACCTCGAAGGGTTAGATCAGTGGGTCGTCCGCCAGCCTCGCAAACTCTCACGCGGCGACGTTTGCGTGGTCGTCTGACCGCAGGCGCCGCAGACTCTCGACGGAAGGCACGAAATAATAGGACCCGGTCAATGGCTGAGTAAAACGCGTGAGCGCATCGCGCTTGCCGGTGATTAGACCCGCCATGCTATCGAGCATTCTGGAAAGCCGCTTCTGGTCTGCGCTGAATCCGACGAACATGGTGCCATGGTCGTCGACTTTTCCGTAGGGCATGTTGCGACGAAAGATGTTCCCAAACTCGTCCTGATCCGTACGGGCGACATGTGAATCCGCGGGCTTGTTCTCGAGTTCGATGCTGTCGAGCTTGGTGCGCCCCATGATGCGCTCCTGCTGATCGATCGGCAGAGCTTCCCAAGCAGCCACGTTATGCTTCCACTTTTGCAGCAACAGCACTGAGCCCGCAGCACCGGGAACTCCCTCGGGCAAGAGGGCTTCGGTGGGAGCGTCGAGCAGCGTCGGATTCTCCGAGCCGTCGATGAAGCCGGTAAGATCGCGATCATGCCGGTAAGGCCAACTCGAAGTTTCTTCCCCCAGCGACGCTTGACCTGCGAGGTCATGAATAACCGAGCGCGCCATATCGAAAATAACGTCATAAGCGCTGCCGGAGAGCCATACCAGCGCGTCATGTTGCGTGCCTGGCATGATGAATCCTTCTACACCGCGGATATCGTCATTAAAGCCCTCGACGCCCGGAGGAGCGTCGGCGGGAAGAATGTCGCGCCACAGCTCAGGCCGAAAGCCGATGACGAAGTTCACTCCGCCTGTGGTGGTCCTTGGCTCACGGATGGCGGAGATTGTGGAGGCGAACTGCTTGCATTTCTTTGCGTCCAGAATGTCAAACTCCAGGTACGCATGAGAGGCCGTTCCGAGAGCGAAAATTCCAGCCTGAGGCGTATACATGCTGGCATTATATCGGGCAACGACTGAGCTGGTAATCGTGTGTCAACGTGGCAGCGCGAAGCTGAAAACGTCGCTTCCCGCCGCGACTGCCACGTATTGAACCCCGTCGACTGCATAGGTCATCGGAGAAGCGCGCATTTCCTGGCCCGTATTGAAATGCCAGAGAGCGCGACCGTTCGTCGCATCTACTGCTTCGAGAGATCCGCTATCATCTCCAAAAAATACCAATCCACCGGCGGAGCTTAAAGTTCCACCCCATGAGCGACGCCTGTCCCGTTTGCGGATAACGCCAAACCGGCTTTCCATCCGCGACCGAAAGGGCCAGCAGGATTTTCTGTGCGTGCTCATCGGGCGGAAGCTTCGTGCCAGTGCCGTAGTACGTCTGTCCTTGCACAAACGGCTTGGGATTTGCGAAATATTGATTGCAAGTCTCAAGAGCCATCACATAGAACAACTTTGTATCGGGATTGTAAGAAGGCGAAAACCAATTCGTCGCCCCATTGATGCCAGGACAGATAAGAGTGCCTTCCGCGGTCGGGATTCGGCCAGAGACAATGGGCCGGCCAGATTTATCGATGCCCTTGGCCCAATTCAATTTCTCCACGAAAGGAGTGGCTTGAATGAACTTGCCGTTGACTCCGGTCGAGTAGATAGAAATAGCCATTGCGGTTCGCCTGAAGGAGCAGTCGCTGGACCGTACCGCCGCTCCGCCATATCCGCCAGCACTGGAGTTTCATTTGCGTCGTAGTCAAAAAGATCGTGAGGCGTGAACTGGAAATACCATTTCAACTCGCCCGTATCTGGATTGAGCGCAAGAACGCAATCCGTGTAGAGGTCGTCGCCGGGGCGGGAATCTCCCACGAAGTCAGGCGCAGGATTACTGGTCGTCCAATACAGAGTGTTGAGTTCCGGATCATACGTGCCCGGCATCCAGGTTGTGCCGCCACCATGTAGATAGGCGTCGCCGGGCCAACTTGAGGAGCCGAATTCACCCGGCCCGGGAATCGTCCAGAAGCGCCACTTCAGCTTTCCGGTCGCAGCATCGTAGGCAGCCAGAAATCCTCGCACCCCAGAGTCGCCGCCGGAGCTACCGACGATGACTGCCCCTTTCACAACGAGCGGGGCGCTGGTCGCGCCGTAGTGTTTGGTTTTGTCGGCGTATTCAATATCCCATCGCAAGCCTCCGGAGCGGGCATCGAGACAGAGCAAATGGGCATCGTCGGTTTCCGTATAAACAAAATGCTGCCACAGCGCCACGCCGCGATTCTTGTGAGCCGCAGCGTCGTCGAGCAGGCCCGCGCTAACGGGCCTTTGGTAGTGCCACACCATCCGCCCGGTTCGCGCGTCCAGGGCGAATACATCATTGGCCGAAGTTACGTACATCACTCCGTCAACAACCACAGGCGTGACCTCCAGATTCTGGGAGTTGCCGGGATGGAACACCCACGCCGCGCGAAGTTGTGCCGCGTTTGCGACGTTGATTTCACGGAGACTGCTGTAGCGGCGCCCGGTGTAATCGCCGTTATAAGAGGTCCAGTTCGCCCCCACCGGCCGCGCCAGAAGATCTTCGTGCGCTCACGTCCGCGACAGCAGTGATGGGGGATTGCGACTGCTGCTGCCCGGCCGCAGGCACTCCAGCGCAGATCGCCGCCAGTGATAAGAGGATGAGTGCTCTGCGCGGGCCATTTCATGTCAGCGATTGTCGCCGCTACCGACTTGTATTTCCTGAAGTGAACCCCAGTCCACACCGTGATCATCTTCCAGGTGAAGGGAGACTCGCGCGGGTTTTCCAGGCGCGGCAACTTCTGTTTCAAGCTGCACCGGTTCGGCGGGAGTGACATTCGCAATTGCCATGGTTCCGAGGCTCGAACCATGCTCGTCGTAGAAGTGAGCGACGAGATGCCCGGCAGCGAAAACTCCAAAAGAACCGGAAAGCCGGATTTTTCCGTTATCCAGACGAACGCTTTGCAGCGGGCGTATCACGATGCCAGCATCTTTCACTCCGTGAAACTCGTTTCCCGCCCGCGTCGGAAACCATTCCGTGTCGAAGTCACAAGAGTCTCCCGGCCGCAAACGGCACATCGGACTGTTAAGCTCCGCTTCAAGGTAGTAAGGAGATGCATCCGGGTTGTCGCTGAGGGAAGGAATTCCGTCAGCACTCAGCCGCATTTCCGGTCCGTTCGTCCAGAAGATGACAGAAGCCTTGCCGGGATATCGCTTTGCTTTCGTCGAACTGAAAGCGTTCCACCATAGCGTACTTGCTGCCGCCATCGACTACTGCAAGCCAGCCTTCTGTCGAGTCCAACCACAACTCAGCCGCCATGTGCACGTAATGCACCGCAAAGAATCCGTCGTCTCTCACCGACACGGCGGAATTCTGCGCGGGACCGAAGCGGACATGATAGCGGTTAAGATAACTGCTGGACGGGTTCGCTGGAGTGAACGTCCAGAAATCGTGGTTGAAGCCGGAGGTCGAGGATGGATCGGCGGTGTTGTACTGCGAAACCGATTGCATCGACCATTCCACGGTATGCCCGCTCACGTTCTTCATGGACGCATGAAAGCGGATGCGCGGAGAGTCGGCATCCAGGTGAATCGTTCGCATGAAACTGGATTCCGGTCTGAGGATCGGCCGGACCGGTAAGTTCTATTTCGCACTGCTGACCTTCTGAAAGCTTTCGAAAGGTGAAAGGCCCGTCGTCCAACAGATCGGAGTTGCCAACCCAGTGTTGTTCGTCGTCATTTCCCTCGGGCAAAAGCCACAGCTTGTCGCCTCCGTAGTTGAACCACTGACCCTGAGTTGGCGGCTTGTGCATCCCCGCAAGTTTTGGATTCACGAACAGGTAGGGATGCCCCGCGAAATTTACCTGCATTAACCGGCCGCCATTTTGCGGGACCACGATCAACTGCACCCATCGATTGGAAATTTGCTCTGCACTCCAACCCTTGTAATCGACGGCTTCGACGCGGCAGCCCGTAGCGGCCGGCGAAGTTGCTTGACTCGCAGTCTGAGCGGCCGCCGACAGGCCGCAGGAGACCACGAGAAAAACCACCGCTCAGTCGTCGCATACGACTCGCCAATGGGAATTGCATTGTCATAAGTGCACCTTTCCGGAAAGCGCCGGAGATGAGAGTAGCATGCACGCAGTTTTTCAAACCTCGGGCTGCGTCAACAAAACGAAATGAAATGCAATCAAACGAAATATTTCGATTTGCGTCAAGCGAATTCTGTGGTATACCGAGGGGGAAAATAAAATGAGTACGCCTCTCTGGGAACAAAGTTGAAGACTCTGCTGGTATTCCTGCTGCTCTCGCTCAATCTGCTGGCCCAGGACCGGAAAATCGACCGGAAAATCGATCCCACGTGGCTGCATCGTTACGTTCCACATTTGAGCGAAACACGAGCTGATCTTGCCTCCCCGAGTTGCCACTTTAAGGCAATTTTCGGAGAAGGCGATGCGGAGAATCGAACTTTGCAGAGTGTTTCCCGTTTCGCTGAAGTCACGCTCGATGCCCACGGCAATTGCCAGACCGCACTCTACGATCATGAAGAAGAAATCTATTTCGTTCTGCAGGGCAAAACCGATCTGCACTATGGCAGATCAAACGTATGCGATGCGCCCGAATGATTTCACCTACCTGGCTCCGGGCCTGAAGCACTCGATTGCGAATAGCTCCGATCAACCGGCGCAGGTCCTAGTCATGAGTTTCAAAGTGCCTGCGCGAATTTCAATCAACGCGCCATCGTCCCAGCCCAAGATTGTGAATCTGGACGACGTGAAGGAAGAGACGGTTGAAGGTCACCCCACATCGGTTTTGTACAAGCTTCTTCTCGGTCCACGGAATGGCAAGCGCGACGCCATCGATGATGCGTATGTTGTGACCAGTTTTTTCTGGATGAACTTTGCGCCGGGAGGCACAAATTTTCCGCACCATCATGAAACCGCGGAAGAAATCTATCTCGTTCTTGACGGCGAAGGCGAAATGGTTGCTGGGAGTGGAATGGATGGCATTGCAGGCCGCTATCCGGCGAAAGCAGGAGACGCGTATTACTTTCGCGCCCAACTGCACGGTGGGGTTTTACAACCAGAATAAACCGGGAGCCAAGGCGCACATCCTGGCGGTACGATCGAAGATTCCGCTGCCTGAAGATGAAGATTAAATTGCCAGCGTTTAGCTGCGTCCAACAGCCGAATATTTACGCGCAGTCATCTGCGTGTTTTGACAAATCAGTTATTGAGGAGATTTCTTAATGCATATTCAGAATTCCAGCCGGCGATCATTCGTTAAGTTGTTGGCGGCCGCACCGCTGCTCACCCAAATTGGCGCACGCGAACTTTACGCGCAAGCCGCCACGGCCATCGGCAAGGATCCTCGGCAGAATGTCTACACTCAGCTGGGAGTAAAGACGGTCATCAATTGCCGCGGAACCTGGACTTATCTGAGCGGATCGCTTGAATTTCCCGAAGTTCGGCAGGCGCAGCTGGAAGCGTCGCGTTATTTTGTGAACATGTTCGATCTGCAGCGTGGAGTGGGGCGGCGTTTGGCGGAATTGACTGGCGCGGAATCCGGCATCGTTACTTCAGGCTCGGCTGGCGCGATGTCTGCGGCAACCGCTGCATGCATGGCCGGCAGCAACGACAAATATATTTGGCAACTCCCCGATACCACCGGGCTGAAGCACGAAGTAATCATGGTGGGCGGCCGGAGCGCTTTCGACAGTGCTATCCGGCTCACCGGCGCCAAGCTGGTTCTCGTATATTCGTCCGACGAACTCGCCAACGCCATCAACGAAAATACTGCAATGATCTACACCACCGATCTCGGTGAAAAACTGCAGCAAGAAGTGGCGATTGCGAAAGCCCACAAAGTTCCTCTCCTGCTGGATGACGCCGCAGGCATACCACCCGCCGACAACGCCAAGCTTTACGCGAAGATGGGCATCGACCTCTACTGCTTCTCGGGAGGCAAGGGACTGTCCGGACCGCAATGCAGCGGCTTGCTTCTGGGACGAAAAGATCTGATCGAATCCGCGCTCATGAATTGCAATCCGCGGGAGGGAGCCATTTGCCGCCCGATGAAAGTTGGCAAAGAAGAAATTATTGGCTGCCTCATGTCGCTTGAGACTTGGCTGAAGATGGACGAGAAAAAACTCTACGCCGAATGGAATGGCCGGGTGGACCGCATCCGGAAATTGGTGGAAACAGTGCCCGGCGTAAAGACCGACATCTACATTCCCGACGACGGCAACCGCTATCCGACGCTCAGGGTCTCCTGGGATACGCATGCGTGGGGATTCAGCATTATCGATTGCGTGCAGGAACTGCGTGCGGGCGATCCGGTCATCGAAGTGCTTGGACCAGACAATCCCAGCCTGGTGACGGCGGTGCGAGAGGGTAACCCGAATCGGAAAGAACGCAAGGAGCCGGACCACATCGAACTGATTTCCATGACCATCAAGCCGGGTGAGGAAATTATTGTGGGACAAAGATTGCGCGCGGTTCTGCGCGCGGCCCAGAAAAAATCTGCCGCTTAGAGCTGGAAGGAAATTTACTTGCGAAGAAATCAGATAGTCCAATTGCGGTTTCTATTGATTATTATTTCTCCTTTCGCCAGCCCTCGTAGCAGAGGGGCAGGTTCGGGCCGTCGTTCCGGCGGCAACTTCGGCTCGCGTGAATCGTTTCTACTCGCCAGGTGTGGACGCCGGAGACTACGTTTACATCTCCGGTCAAGGACCGCGCCGTCCCGACGGAAGTTTACCAACGACTTTTGATGCTCAAGTCCGCCAGGCTCTCGACAACGTTAAAGCAATTGTCGAGTCTGCCGGTTTGACGATGGAGCACGTTGTCTACACCCAGGTTTATCTCGAGGACATCAGCAAGTATGGCGAAATGAATCGAGCGTTTGGCGAGTACTTCGCAAAAACTCCGCCGGCTCGGGCCGTGCTGGGCGTTGCTCGCATTCCGGATCCGCCCATTCAGATTAGCGCGGTCGCAGTGCGCAACTTGACTGACCGGCGGGCAGTCTATCCGCCAAACTACAATCAAGGCGATTCGGCTTCGCCCGGCATTCTTACTCACGATCGGCTTTTCGTATCCAGCATGACTGGGAGCGATCCAGTGAGTGGCAAGATTCCGGACGACCCTGCAGCGCAAGTCGATTTAGCGCTCGACCGCGTTCAGGCAGTCGTGAAAGCAGCCGGTCTCGAACTGAGCAACATGGTTTTCGTCAATCCTTACCTGACTTCGGATATCCCATGGCGGGTCATGAACGAGCGTTACGCGCGGCGCTTTGAGTTCGGCAATACCCCTGCGCGCGCCACAATTGAAGTATCGAGTCTACCCGGGGGCGCCCACATCGAGTACACCGGCGTGGCAGTTCGCGACCTCCGGCAAAGAAAAGCTGTTCGTCCCAAGAACATGCCGCCAAGTCCGACGGCCAGTCCTTGTGTTTTTGCCGGCGACACTTTGTATTGCTCCGCCAAAGACGGCTTCATTCCCGGTCCCCACGGCGGCGTCTATGCGTCTACGACACAACATCAACTGCGGCAGACGATGCGCAATCTCCTCGACAACCTTGAAGAAGCCGACATGACTTTCAATCAGGTTGTAGCCACAAATGTCTATCTCGACGATTTGTCTGACCTGCAAGCCTTTGACGATGTATACGCGCAATATTTTGGCTCTGTGCTGCCGGCGCGAACCACCATCCAGCAAATCGCACCCACCAAACGCGAAGCCGACAAAGAAGGTCACTTCCCTGGGCTGGAGCAAGTCTCGTTCATCGCGGTTCGAACGAATTCCACCCGATGAATTTTTGATTCGCCCCCGTGCTCGCGAAATCTGAGCGAAACCAGCTACTGCGGTTTTAAAGCTTTACGAACGCGGGAAGCCAGGATCAATGAGGCAGACTAACGTTACCCGCTTGCACTGCGCTGGGGCGCGAGCACTGTGTAATATTGAAAACCAGTGCAGCTACTCGAAAATATTCCGCTGGCGCCGCTCACCACGATTAAAGTCGGGGGGCCGGCGCGGTACTTCGTCGAAGCCAAAGATGTTGCGGAAGTGCAGGAGGCCGTCTCATTTTCGCGCGGACATGATCTGCCTTTGTTCGTCCTTGGCGGCGGCAGCAATCTGGTGGTAGCGGATGCGGGTTGGCCCGGCCTGGTTCTCAAGATCGCTCTCGAAGGCATTGAGCAGAGTGCCGGGCAGGATGAAAGTGGCAATGTTATTTTCGAAGCCGGTGCGGGCGAATCCTGGGATAAGTTCGTTTCCCGTTCGGTGATGGCGCGTTGCGCTGGAGTCGAGTGCCTGAGTGGCATTCCGGGCAGCGTGGGCGGCACGCCGGTGCAGAATGTTGGCGCGTACGGGCAGGAAGTCTCCGAGACCATTGCATCGGTGCAGGTGCTCGATTTGAAAGATGGCCAGGTGCGGGAATTGTGCCGCGAAGCCTGCGGCTTCGGCTACCGCTCCAGTATTTTCAATACGACTGAAAGCGGACGCTTCATTGTTCTGCGTGTGAGTTATGCGCTCACGCCCAATGGCAAGCCGCGTCTGGCCTATGCCGACCTGCAGCGCCACTTCGCTGGACGAGAAACAGCGCCCGATTTGGCCGAGACCCGCGAAGCGGTGCGGCATATCCGTGCTTTAAAAGGAATGCTGATTGTGGCCGGAGATGCGGATTGCCAGAGCGCAGGCTCGTTCTTCAAGAACCCTGTGCTCAGCGAAAGTCAGCATGAAGATCTACGGCGGCGCGCGGCGGCACGCGGATTAGCCGTACCCAGCTATCCGGCGCTCGTAACCCATAAGAAAGTTTCCGCGGCGTGGCTGGTGGAGCGTTCCGGGTTCACGAAGGGTTATGGTTACGGCCGAGCCGCCATCTCAAGCAAACACGCATTGGCCATTGTGAATCGCGGCGGAGCGACAGCCGCTGAGATCGTCGCTCTCAAAGAGCAGATTCAACATCGTGTGGAAGAAATCTGGGGCATCCGCCTTGAACCGGAGCCGGTGATGGTGGGCTTCTAGGTTTCTTGGATGGAATCCGAGGGCGCGCCCAATAAGCGCTCAGCTAAGCAGAATTCTTTCTGGGTGGGTCAGTCGGGGAACCCAACCCGTTGTACGAATTGTCCGAATCGCGGGTCTCCATGCAGTGGCTCGAATCTTCGTCCCGTTTTGAGATATGTGAGTTGAGGATCCCTCTCCTGACAGGCCTTTTCCAACCAGACAAAAGCTTCGTTCGATTCTCCCAACGCTCCATATAGGGTCGCCAGTGAAGCGGCCGGAACGATGCCTTGCTGGTACAGTTTCTGGAGGTTCACGAGTATTCTTCTTGCCTCAGCCGTGCGTCCCGACACGGCATAGGCGAAGCCCAAGTCCAACTGAATGTCCGTATCTGCGGCTCCGGCGAGTTCCAGGGCGTTTTGAAACTCTCGAATGGCATCATCCTGCTTTCCGCCGCGCAGGTAGACCCAGCCCAGAGTCTGGTGAGCCGGTGCAAAGTGCTCGTCGAGTTCCAAAGTTCTCTGGACCTGTTGAAGCGCTTCATCGTAGTGCCCTGCCACCAACAACCTTCCCGCCAGTGCGTTATTTATGGGCAGGGACAGAGGGTCGAGTTCACGGGCACGCATGGCCTCAGCGACCCCCTCATTGAATCGTCCTGTATACGTGAGATAGCCGGCATACCAGTTGTGAGCTTGGGCGTAACCTGGATTCAATTCCAAAGCCTTCTTGTATTCTCTCTCGGCGCCGGACCAGTCCCAATCGTAGGTCTGCGCGATGAAGGCTAGCGAGGCATGAGGTTCCGCCAATGAATTGTCCAGTTCGATCGCCTTCAAAGCTGCTTTCCTCGCAGCTGACAAAGCATCTTTCGATGGGAGACCGCCGCGGAATCCGAGCATTGCATAGGCCTCCGCAAGCCCGCTATAGGCCGGGGCATAGCCCGGGTCGCTCGCGATCGCCTGCTGAAACGATGCGATGCTTTTGTGCAGCGCATCCTCGGTCCGCTGGCTGAAGTAGTAACGGCCCTTCAGGTAATTCTCGTAAGCTTGGGGGTCGACCGGAGACGTAGACGCCAGACGCGCCCGCTCCTCAGGCGTAAGATTCAGTTCGATTTGCTCAACGATATTCCGAGCGACTTCCTCCTGCACTTCGAGAATGCTTTGATACTCTCGTTGGTATTCTCCCGCCCAGATGTGCTCATCCGTCGCGGCACGAATCAATTGGGCGTGAACACGGATCTCGTTTCCTTCTCGCACCAGCGACCCTTCAACAATCGCATCGACGGCGAGCATCTTGGCAATCTCTGGCACTGAAAGCTGCGTGTTCTTGAAGTGCATGGTCGAAGTACGGGATATAACCCGTAATCCGTGAATTCTGGAAAGCCGCCCGATGAGTTCCTCGGTCATGCCGTCGGCGACGTAGTCTTGCGAGGAATCTCCACTCAAATTCTGCAATGGAAGCACTGCCAAAGATTCAATTTTGGGTCGGCTTGCATCCCCCGCGCGGCTCCGTGCAGCGACGTAGACAAGCGTAAGAAGAGCGGCGAGTACCGCCGCTGCGAAGCTCAGGGCAAGCCAGCGACGTTTTCGCGGAACTGTCGTTTGCCGATTTTCCGCTTCGGTTGGCGCTTCCAGGGCTGGCTCTTGTTCCTCCTCGAAACGGATTTTGCGGTTTTGCCGCCAAGCATCGAGCTCGGAACTCAAGACATAGACGGAGCCTCGCTTCTGGTGTAGGTGTCGGTGGACAGGCATCCCCTCCTGCTTCTCCCATCGCTGGACGGTCGTCACGTCCCGGCGCAGGTAGAGGGCAATCTCCTTCCAGGAATCAAGCGCGACTGCTCGGACGGGATCTCGGACAACGTTTTGTCGAGGGTCGGTTCGCCCATTCGCCCTCCCGTGAGCAGTCAGGAGACAAGCGCACCGATTGTAATGCCCCGGATGAGTAACGGCAAAGCACGGCATTTGGCCGCAAATGGGCCGTTCCGCTTATTGCTGTTTGCCTAAATCCTCGACCTCATACAGCCTGTGCACGTGTCGGATACGACTCGCCGAGATGCAAGTGCACCAGCCACTCCGCCCTTGATCTTGCGTGGAGGCTTTCGGCGCAGGGCGATGATTCGCTGAACAAAATTAATGTTCCAAAAAACTCTGGAGGCGACTATGTACAGCAAAGCTTTCTCCTGGTCGGTAGGGGCGTGGGTCCTCGTGCTCGCGCTAGCGACAAGTGCGGCGGCGCAAGATTGGCCAAGCTGGCACTACAGTGGTGTGATCAATGACTATCCATTATCAGCCAACCCGACAGCCGGTCCGTGGGAACTTCGCGGCCCGTGGTCCTTGAGGCTGCGACCGTTCGGAAACGCAGATTTTTCGGCAGCTCTGACGATGGAGTTTTCCGATTTGGGATCCGGCATTGGCTACACCACCGACTCCCGACACCAGCACACGCACCACATAACGATGAAGGGCGCGACGCTAATTTGGAACCCGCCTCAAACCGATTGCCCAACCGGCATCACTCCCTTCCCTACCTACACTTGGGTTCTGGAGGTGAACGGAATGGCGGATGTAGCGGGAAATGGGGGATCTCCCTTTACCGGGCCAGTGCCGCTACAGGTCTGCCTCGGCGGCGGCCCAGATCTTGAGATTTCGAACATCACGCTGGTGTTTTCCAATCTCTCGACTGGCCCATCACAGGCGACAAATCATTTCGGACTGGCGCCGATCCACGGGGTCGTTCGGCTTCCCGAGGACCCTGAATAGGGCGAAGGGCGCCGCCCCGGATCGCGACCCGGCTTTGGGAACTATGACCCCGCTTTTGGGTGCGGGTGCAGCGATCCGGCCCCGACGGCGCCTCGAACTAGTCATCGGCAAGTTTTGCCGCCTGCTTAAATATCTCGACAAACATTTCGCGGGTCAGCTTGCCGGTCTGCGTGTTCTGGTTCGAGGGATGGTAAGACGCGAGTAACACCTTACCATCGGGTAACCGGTAACTGGCGCCATGTTTGAAGAGATAAGTCCTGAAGAGAGAGCGCTGTTGGTCGAGCAGCGGACCTCGACGTTTCAAGTAATTCAAATAAGCGTCGAATCCAATCTTCCCCAGAGCTACTACCACCTTCACTTTTTCTAATCCTGCGATTTCGCGATCGAGAAATTGCGAACACTCGGCGAGTTCCTGCGGGGTTGGCTTGTTGGCGGGCGGAGCGCAGCGAACCGCGGCGGTGATATACAGATCTCTTAGCTCAAGGCCATCGTTGCGATCCGTAGCGTTGGGTTGGTTGGCGAATCCGGTTTCATACAAAACGGGGAACATGAACTTTCCCGAAGCATCGCCGGTGAAGGGGCGTCCGGTGCGGTTGGAGCCATGCGCGCCGGGGGCCAAACCCATAATAAGGACGCGAGCGTTGGGATCGCCGAAACCCGGCACAGGTTTGCCCCAGTATTCGCAGTCGCGGTAAGCGCGGCGCTTTTCGCGGGCGATCTGCTCGCGGTATTCGACCAGCCGGGGACAACGCGTGCAGGCGACGACCTCACGATTGAGAACTGCGAGCCAGTGCGGGTTGGGTTGTGGACTAGTTTTCTGTGTCAGACAGGCTTTCCTCGGCTCTTGAGTCTATCGAAACTCGACAAAGCCAGAAAATGCCCCAGCAGAGCGATAGTCGATAAGCGACATACTTATGTGCGCTAGAGTACAGTATCAGCGGTATGGCGTACGGCCGCTCGTGCGAATAAGCTTAAATTACCTTCCTCATAGCCGTCTGCCGGAGTCGCAGAACATGCCCCGGACAGCAGCCCTGCCGAGGGCAGACGGAGTAGTGGCGCATGACTCATACAATTCTAATCGTGGATGATAGTTCCACGGTTCGATCTTCCCTGCGATCGTGGATTGAGACCAATGCTGATTTCCAGGTATGCGGTGAAGCCGAAAACGGCGAAGTGGCGATCGCGAAAGTGGAAGAACTGCGCCCGGACATCGTCATACTTGACCTGCAGATGCCAGTCATGAATGGACTCGACGCCGCACGCCATATCAGTCAACTCGCCCCTAACACCGCCATGCTGATGTTCACCCTGCATCCTTCGGTAGAACTGTTAAGGGCGGCTCGAGCCGTGGGCGTGAGAGATGTGGTTTCGAAGACGGATCAACTCTCCGACTCGCTGCTGGTCGCGCTACGACAGATTTGTGTCGCCGATTCTGCGATATAAATGACAACACCCCACCACAGTTAAGTGTTCGGTATCGCACATACTAGCGTAGCTCTTGTGACATAATAAGAAAGAGTTGGCCCTCCTTGAGGTGTTCCTATGGCGTACCCGGATACTCCTTACATTTGCCCCATTTGCAACCGGCCGGTGGACTTGCAACGGGACAGGTACACGGATGAGGAGGGACTTGTGGTTCACGAGCGGTGTTACATTGCGCGCCTGGTCTCATCGCGGCAAGACCCGCCCGATCCGCACCACACCGAATAAACGACTTTTCTGCCGGGAGACTCCCCGGGGTCGGTTCGTCCGTTTGACGGTGCTCTGCTTCTATCTTTACACTCAAGTGAATGCCGTATGAATTCGGTCCAACGTCCTGGTCCCGGATGCAGCGGTTGGTGAAAGGCAAAACGTGAGCCCCACAGAGACTACTGACGCGGCAAAAACGGACACAAACACGCGCGATAATAAGAAACAAGAGATATCAAGCGGGAAATTTCGGTTGAGATTCCCGCCGCCGAAGTTGCCCGCGAGACTGAGTCGCAGATCCAGCGCTACCAGAAAAGCGCGCGATTGCCGGGGTTTCGCGCCGGGCATGTGCCAGCTTCGATTATTCGCCAGCGCTTCGGCGATGGTCTGAAGAACGATGTGATCGAGGCTTTGGCTCCGCGCTATTTCCGCAAAGAAGCGGAGAAGCAGGGACTGATTCCGGTTTCGCAGCCTCGCATCACCGACCTGCATTTCCATGACGGCGAGCCCTTACGTTTCAAGGCAAGTTTCGAAGTCCTGCCCGAGATTCAGGTTGAGGGCTACAAAGAACTTCGCGCCGACAAGCCGGACATCGCGATCACCGACGAGGAAATCGAACAGGCACTCGCCAATGTGCTGGAACAGCGAGCCACGTATACCGATGTGGAGGGACGCCCGCTTGCCCAAGGCGATTTTGCGCAGGCCTCTATGGACGGCCGGCCTAAGGATGGGAAAGACGTTAAAGAAGCCAGCGCCAATCCGGTGCACATGGACGATGTGCTGATCGAGATCGGCGGCAAGAACACGGTTGCAGAGTTTACCCAGAACCTCACCGGCGCTTCCGCCGGCGACGAGCGCACCTTCGACGTTAGCTATCCGGAAGATATCGCCGACAAGCGTTTGGCGGGCAAGACCTTTATTTATACGGTGAAGGTGAATGGCATCAAGCAGAAGAGCCTTCCCGAACTCAACGACGAATTCGCCAAGGAGTTGGGTGAGTTCACCAGTCTCGATCAGGTGCGGAAGCAGATCCGCGAGAACATGGAAGCTGAAAAGCGTCATGCGGCGGAGCATGCGGCCAAAGATAAGCTGGTGGCCGAACTGGTGAAACGCAACGATTTTGAAGTGCCGGAATCTTTGATCGATCGCCAGATCGATTTGCGCCTGGAGCGCGGCCTGCGGGCGCTGGCAGCGCAAGGCATGAAGATGGAAGATCTGAAGAAAATGGATCTGCCCCGTCTGCGGGCAGGCCAGCGCGAGCAGGCGGTCAACGATGTGAAGTCTTCCTTGCTGCTCGAACGCATTGCGGATTTGGAAAAAATCGAAGTCAGCGACGAAGAAGTAAACCGGGAAATTGATTCGCTGGCGAAACAGTCAAAACAAACCTCAGAAGCAGTGCGTGCGCGTTTGACAGAGGATGGGGGCCTCGATAGAATCCGAATGAGAATCCGCAGCGAGAAGACCCTCGATTTTCTTTATCACCAGTCCGCGTAGTGATGAGTAAAGACGCGGACCACTTTCGACCCTCCCCTGGCAACGTAAACGTTTCTTCGGGGCGGAGTGTGGCAGGTCCGGTGACAGGTCCGGTTGAAAAATGAAACCAAATGATCCGCAAATGATGCTAGTACCGATGGTAATTGAGCAGACCGGGCGGGGCGAACGCGCCTACGATATCTATTCCCGACTGCTCAGAGATAACATTATTTTCATCGGCACGCCGATTGACGACAACATCGCCAATCTGGTGATCGCCCAGATGTTGTTTCTGGCTCAGGAAGATCCTGAAAAAGATATTCAGCTTTACGTGAACTCGCCAGGCGGTTCGATCACCGCGGGCATGGCGATCTATGACACCATGCAGTACGTGAAGAATGATGTCATGACGTTGTGCGTCGGCCAGGCGGCTTCCATGGCGGCGCTGCTGCTGGCGGCGGGCGAGCCCAAGAAAAGACTGGCGCTGCCGAATTCCCGCATTTTAATTCACCAACCATCCATGGGAGGATTGTCGGGCCAGGCCACTGACATCGACATTCACGCCCGTGAAATCCTGCGTATGCGCGAGATTACAAACCAGTTACTCTCCAAGCACACCGGCCAAAAGCTGGACAAAGTGGAGAAAGACGTGGAGCGCGACTTCATTATGAACGCGCAGCAGGCTAAGGAATACGGAATCATAGACGATATCATCTATAAGACCGTAAAAGCGGTATGATCGGCCTTCGCGCTTGATTCCGCATTGCGGGATTTAGCGCGGAAGCCTGTAGGGGTCGAAAGAGGCGGGACCCAGCGTCATATCGAAACTAGAAGGAGTAGAGCCGAGTGAAAACCAAGTCAGGCTCCGACGAGATTTTGCGTTGCTCGTTCTGCCATAAGTCGCAGGATGCCGTAGCCAAACTGATCTCGTCGCCCAGCGACTATCCGCGGGCCTATATCTGCGACGAGTGCGTCGCAGTTTGCAACTCGATCCTGGAAGACGATCGTACGGCGACTCCGCAAGCCACCACACCCAATCAACTGCCCAAGCCTCAGGAGGTAAAGACCTTCCTGGACGAGTACGTCATCGGGCAGGAGCAAACCAAGAAAAAGCTAGCGGTTGCGGTCTATAACCACTACAAGCGCATTTTCATGAACCGCCAGAAGACGGCGGGCGATGGGATTGAATTGAGCAAGTCAAACATTTTGCTCATCGGTCCTACGGGAACCGGTAAAACGCTATTGGCACAGACGCTGGCGCGCATGCTGGATGTTCCTTTCGCCATTGTCGATGCCACCACGCTGACCGAAGCCGGCTATGTGGGCGAGGATGTCGAGAACATTATTCTCAAGCTGCTGCAAGCGGCCGAGGGCGATGTAAGCCGCGCCCAGACCGGAATTATCTATATCGACGAAATCGATAAGATCGGCCGCAAGGACGAGAATCCTTCGATCACCCGCGATGTTTCCGGTGAAGGCGTGCAGCAGGCTCTGCTGAAGATTCTGGAAGGGACCATCGCGAACGTTCCGCCGCAGGGCGGACGCAAGCATCCGCACCAGGAATTCACTCCGGTGGATACGACAAATATCCTCTTTATATGTGGAGGAGCTTTTGTTGGGCTCGAGAAAATTATCGGGCGGCGAGTCGGGAAAAAATCCCTGGGCTTCCGTGCGCGGTGAAGAAGCGGAAAAAGAAGAGGCAGTCGTCGCGCGCAGCAAGCGCAACTTCGAATTGCTCAGCGAGATGCAGCCGGAAGATTTGATCAAGTTCGGCCTGATCCCGGAATTTGTTGGCCGCCTGCCGGTCATGGGCATGCTTGAAGATCTGGACGAATTTGCGCTGATCGAGATTCTGACCCGTCCCAAGAACGCCATCGTCAAGCAGTACCAGCGGCTGTTCGAATTCGAGAATGTGCGCCTGAAGTTTAGCGATGAGGCTCTACGCGCCGTCGCCCGCCAAGCCATGGCTCGCAAAGTGGGAGCTCGCGGCTTGCGCATGATTCTTGAAGAGTTGATGCTTGACTTGATGTTCCATCTGCCCAGCCAGAAGAAACTAAAAGAGTTCGAGGTCACCAGGGAGATGGTTGAGAAGCGCAATGCATCTCTTTCGATGATGGAAAAAGCCGGATAGCCAAAGGGCCACAGAAGAGTAGTACACTGAGACACACGAACGGTAGGTAAGGGTCTTCGCGCCGCGATCGTCATTCAGCACTAACCCGGGGAGATTGAGTGACCACATCCAAAGAAAAATTCGAAACTAAAAAGCTGCCAATGATGCCCATTCGCGACGTGGTCATCTTCCCCTATATGATGACGCCGTTCGTTGTGGGCCGCGAGTCCAGCGTGCGCGCCCTCGAAGAGGCGCTCGCCGCGGATAAGAAAATCTTCCTGGCGACGCAGCACGATGCTTCCATTGACGAGCCCAAGTCGAACGAGATTTACCAGGTCGGAACCATCGTCAACATCGTGCAGAGCCTCAAGCTGCCGGATGGCAACATTAAAGTTCTGGTCGAAGGCATCGAGCGCGGCCGGCTTCTGCAGGCCACCGACTCTGACGGCTACATGCAGGCTTCGGTGCGCGTAGCGCGATATCCCGTAGAGATGAACGCGCAAATCGAAGCGGGCATGCAGCGCGTGACCACTTTGTTCGAGCAGTACGTGAAGCTTTGCCAGGCGCTGAATTACGAGACCATGATTTCGGCCGTGCGCATGGAAGATCCGGCCAAGCTGACCGACATCATTGCCGCCAACCTGCAGCTTTCCATTGAAGAAAAACAGGAACTGCTGGAGATCTTCGATCCTTCAGAGCGCTTGAACCGCATTGCCGATGTGCTCGATGTGGAAATCGAAAAACTGAACGTCGATCGCACCATCCAGTCGCGCGTCAAGCGCCAGATGGAGAAGGCGCAGAAAGAGTATTACCTCAACGAAAAGATCAAGGCCATTCAGAAGGAACTGGGCCGCGGCGAAAAAAGCGAGTTCGACGAACTGAAGAAAAAGGTCGAAGCCGCCGGCATGCCGAAAGAAGTCAAAGACAAGGCCCTGCAGGAACTGAAGAAGCTGGAAGCGATGCCGCCCATGTCGGCGGAATCCACGGTTTCGCGCAACTATCTTGACTGGCTGTTGGCCGTGCCATGGAAGAAGCGCTCGAAGGAAATCCGCAATATCTCGCGCGCGGAAAAAGTTCTGAACGAAGATCATTACGGGCTGGAGAAGATCAAGGAACGCATTCTCGAATTTCTCGCGGTGCGCCAGTTGGTGAAAAATCCGAAAGGCTCGATTCTTTGTTTCGTTGGACCTCCCGGCGTAGGCAAGACTTCGCTGGGCATGTCGATTGCCAAGGCTACCGGACGCAAGTTCGTCCGCATGTCGCTGGGCGGAGTACGCGACGAAGCAGAAATTCGCGGCCACCGCCGAACTTACATCGGCGCATTGCCCGGCCAGATCATCCAGATGATGAAGAAGGCTGGCACGAAGAACCCGGTCTTCATGCTGGATGAAGTCGACAAGATGTCGATGGATTTCCGCGGCGACCCGTCGGCGGCTCTGCTCGAAGTGCTCGATCCCGAACAAAATTTCATGTTCGTCGACCACTACCTGGACGTGGAATATGACTTGTCGCAGGTTTTCTTTGTAGCTACGGCCAACGTGATGCACACCATTCCTCCCGCCCTGCAAGACCGCATGGAAGTGCTGCGGCTGCACGGCTACACGGAGCAGGAAAAAGTTGAAATCGCCAAGCAGTTCCTGGTGAAGAAGCAGATGCTGCAGGCCGGATTATCGGAGAAGAATGTGAAGTTTCTCCGATGATGCCATCACCACGCTGATTCGCGCCTACACCCGCGAAGCTGGGGTGCGTAACCTGGAGCGCGAAATCGGCAATGTTTGCCGCAAGGTAGCGCGCAGAGTGGTGAAGGAAGGCGAAAACTACACCATCGCAGTAACCGGCCAGAATGTTACCGACTTCCTCGGCGTAATCAAGTTCCGCGACACACTAGCCCACGAGAAGAGTGAAGTGGGATTGGTCACCGGCCTGGCTTGGACTGAAGTCGGCGGATCGATTCTCAGCACCGAAGCTACCGTGGTCGACGGCAAAGGCAAGCTGACTTTGACTGGCAAGCTGGGCGACGTGATGCAGGAATCGGCGCAGGCTGCCCTCTCCTATGTTCGTTCGCGCGCTCATCGTCTCGGCCTAACACGCGATTTTTATCGCACGCTCGATCTGCATGTGCATGTGCCGGAAGGCGCGATTCCGAAAGATGGGCCATCGGCTGGAATCACCATTGCCACCGCGATTGCCAGCGCGCTCAGCAAAATTCCGGTGCGGCGCGATCTTGCCATGACAGGAGAAATCACGCTGCGCGGCAAAGTTCTCCCCATCGGCGGGCTCAAAGAAAAGCTATTGGCGGCCCATCGCGCCGGACTGTTCGAAGTGATCCTGCCCCGTGACAATGAAAAAGACCTTGCCGAAGTCCCAGAAAATCTGCGCAATGCGATGAAGATGCATTTCGTGGACACGATGGATCAGGTGTTGCAGATCGCGCTGGAATCGCCGCTCCCGTCTCTCAGCGAGGAAGAATCCACACGGCCGATCGCGCCTCTGACGTCGACTCCTGGGGATAGTCCAACAGCGCATCAGTAGGAACACTTTCTTAGTCTCCAGTTTCCTTAGGAGTGCCGGGCCTGCCTATCCTGATGCTGACAAGTCGTCCCTGCCATGGCGAATGGCTGGGCTTGACACGTTTTAATTCCCTCCGTAAAGTGAAAGCACTTTCCAGCCGCGTAGAGAAGCCTCCGTTGACGTTTTCGAATAGACTGCTAGAGTGACCCAGCCATGCGGTATCTGAAGTGAAGCAAGGCGCGGGGATTTTGAAATGTCCACATCGAACCAAGGCCATATCGCTTTTGAAAATGCGTCTGGCGTCGCCAGCCGAAGAAGTGCAAGCTCGCACCACCGGAATACTTCCCTCGCAAGACATCCAAAGCTTAATCGCCCGCGGAAACATCAGCGCCACTCCCGCAATCAACCCGGAACACATCCAGCCGGCAAGTCTTGATCTGCGCCTGGGGGACGTCGCCTATCGCGTACGCGCGAGTTTTCTGCCCGGGCCGAATAACACAGTGGACGCCAAAATCAAACAACTCCGGATGACGCGCGTCGATCTCACTGGCGCACCGGTTCTGGAAAGAGATTGCATCTACATCATCCCCTTGGTCGAGGAACTGAACCTGCCGGAAAATATCTCCGGCAAAGCCAACCCCAAGAGCACCACTGGACGGCTTGATATTTTCACGCGCCTCATTACCGACTACAGTACGGAATTTGACCGAGTCGTAGCGGGGTACAAAGGCAAACTTTACGCGGAGGTCGTCTCCCGCACCTTCACGGTCGCGATTCGAGCCGGGATGAGGCTAAGCCAATTGCGGTTCGTGCACGGCAGCCCGCGTTCCGGCGATCAGACCATTCGAAACCTGGACAAGGAAGAGCCGCTGGTCTACGTGAATGAGGACGGTCCGGTCAGGCCATTGGTTGAGCGCGGGCTCAGAATTACCGTCAATCTGGAGGGCGCTGACGAGGGCGAAATCATTGCCTATCGGGCCAAAAAGTATGCTCCGGCGATTGCTCTCGACAAGATCGACTTCTATCCAACCGAGGAGTTCTGGGAATCCATCCATCAGAATGCCAATAAAAACCTGATTCTCGAGCCTGGCGATTTTTACATTCTTGCGTCCCGGGAAAGGGTTCGCGTTCCCCCGGACTTTGCAGCGGAGATGGTGCCGCTTGATCAAGGAGATGGCGAGTTCCGCATCCACTATGCCGGGTTCTTTGATCCCGGCTTTGGTTACGGTTCGAACGATATCAAGGGAACCCGCGCTGTGCTTGAGGTTCGGGCCCACGAGGTTCCGTTTCTGATGGAACACGGACAACTGGTTGGGCGCCTGAACTATATGCCTCTGTTGAGCAGGCCGGAGAAGATATACGGAACGAACATAGGATCTTCGTATCAACATCAAGCGCTCACCTTGAGCAAGCAGTTCCGCAAAACAATGCGCTAGCCGAAATCTGCCGGACAGAGCGACTTGCCAATTTTCACCGCTCCATTGCAAACTGAAGCATGAGGGTGATGGCTCGATTCATGGCTGCGGCTACGGATGCCGCGCACTTCCCTGCCCCCAGCCTTCCTGAGGTTGCGTTTCTAGGCCGCTCCAACGTGGGCAAATCGAGCGTGATCAATACTCTGGTGGAAACAAAACTGGCCCGCACCAGTTCCACTCCGGGGCGCACGCGCAGTATTAATTTTTTCGAAGTGCGCTGGCCGGGAAAACCGCAGGCCGGAAGTAATTTTCGCCGACCTGCCGGGCTATGGGTATGCCAAGCTGTCGCGTGAGATCTCCCAGGAATGGCCCAAGTTCATCGAGCCTTACTTGAACGACCGTCCTACGCTGGCGTTATGTCTGGCGTTGGTGGATGTGAATGTTCCCCCACAGGACAGCGACCGCCAATTATTAGATTTTCTGAATGCCTCGGGACGTGAATTTCTTCTGATCGCAACCAAAAGCGACCGGCTCTCGAATAACCAGTTGGGCAAGGCTCTCCAGGGGCTCGCGAAGGCGTATCCAACTGCGACCGTGATCCCCTTCTCGGCGAAAACGCGAGTGGGACGGGACGAGGTATGGAAGAAGATTCGGCAATCGGTGGAAGAATTTCCTCTCGCCGCGTTCCAGTCTTGAATTTTTCCCGTTGCGGAAACCGCTGTATCCCTTCGCGTGAAGCCCATTCTCTCGGTTAAGTGTTCCCGGCAAAAGTTCCGATAGAGTCTAGCAGGGACGCGCGTCCTGAACTGGGAGCCGCTTCAAGATCAGCGGAAAGCGGTGAAGGCGAGTCCGCAATTATGTCGGACGAAGAAAACGCTGGTGCGGCCTATCTGGCCGCTTTGAAAAAATCCACGCCTCAGGCCGCCGGCGCCGCGGCGGCTCGCGCGCCCATTCTGCCCTCTTCCGGCCCGAACAAATGGGATGGCTGCTCGCGGCGAAACGCGACCTCCGCGGCCGACGAAAAGCGGAAAAGCCCAAGATACCGCTGCCAGGGAAGCGCACGCTTGCGCGAAATCGCCAGCGGTGTATCGACCTGGGCAACTTTCACCGACATCAGTTTGCACGGATGCTATGTGGAAGCCATGGCAACTTTCCGCGTGGGCGCAAAGCTCGGGTTGACCATGGAAGTGAATGGTTTTCGGGTGGAATGCAATGGCGAAGCAAAAGTGGTGTATCCCAATCTTGGCATGGGAATCTGCTTTCACCACGATGTCGGATTCGGATCGCGAGCGGTTGCGCGAATTGTTGCGCTCCTTATCTCGGCCTTCGGTAATTCTGGGTGCGCGCCCAGAAGTAAAGGCCGCGCCAATCCATGGAGCCGACGGGCTTTCGATTCCTGCGAATCCGGCAACGCCGGTTACGAATCCGGACGCCGCTCTGCAGGCGGTCATGAGCTTTTTTGACGAACGCCATATTTTGAGCCGGGAAGAGTTTTTTCGAATTCTGCGGAAGAGCCAGACCTCGGGAAAGTAAGCAAAGCAGTTTTTATTTCCTTCGACAGCCCTCTCTCTCAATTACTTTGGTTTCTACTTCGTCGCGCTGATTTGCCGCGCACAACCGATCAGGCCGATTGGTTATGATGAAATCCTATGGCACTTTATCTGATCACGGGGATTGGCGGATTCATTGGATCGTCTTTGGCGCGCGAACTGTTGCGGCGCGGAGAACAAGTTCGCGGAGTAGATAATTTTTCAACGGGCAAGCGCGAAAATCTCGCCCAGATACTGACTCAGATCGATTTTCGAGAAGCCGACATTCTCGACCTCGATGCCCTGAAACTCGCCTGCGCGGGCGTGGATTACGTTTTGCATCAGGCTGCAATTCCTTCGGTGCCGAAATCGGTTCTCGATCCGATCGGAAGCAACCGCGCGAATGTCGATGGAACGGTGAATGTATTAGTCGCGGCGCGCGACGCAAAGGTGAAGCGTGTGGTTTATGCCGCGTCATCCTCCGCTTACGGCGATACTCCCACACTTCCGAAACACGAACGCATGACGCCCGATCCGATTTCTCCGTATGCCGTGGCCAAACTGGCCAGTGAGCATTACATGATTTCGTTTTACCGGTGCTATGGATTGGAGACGGTGTCGCTGCGCTATTTCAATATTTTTGGTCCGCGGCAGGATCCATCGTCACCCTACTCGGGCGTGCTGGCGAAGTTCATCACGCAGATGTTAAGCGGTCAGCAGCCTACCATGTTTGGTGATGGCGAGCAGAGCCGGGATTTCACCTACATCGATAACGCGGTCGAAGCCAACCTGCTGGCCTGCAAAGCGCCTGCGGGAGAAGGTGGCCGGAAAAGTATTCAACGTGGCCACGGGCCGCCGCGTGACTCTGAATGAGACTTTCAAACTGCTTCAAGAACTCACTTCGTTCTCCGGTTCCGCTCGTCATGACAAGCGAACGCGGCGGCGACATCAAGCATTCGCTGGCTGACATCTCACTCGCTGAAAAGCATCTTGGCTACAAACCTGAAAGTGGATTTCGAAGAAGGTCTGCGGCGAACCGTCGACTGGTATCGGAGCCAGAGCAAAGCTGCCGGCGCGTAGATCCGGCTTCCGTGCGTCGCATACCGAAGCGCAAAAGAGCGGAAGTCGGAAGCCGGTCATTACGTTAGTGATCTACGTCCCGATTACTGCTGTGAGTAGAGTGGAGACATGACACTCTCGTCGATGGTAGTTTCGCGCGATTGGCAGGAAGTTAGTGTTCTGGAATGTATTCTCGGCGGCTTGCACATGGATGTCGCTGTCGAAAGCGAACCGCAACGAGCTTTGGCGCGGCTCACAAAATCAAAAATCGACGCGCTGATTGTTGATTGCGACCTGAACGGCTCCGGACAATTTTTTCGCGAATTGCAGCGTGACGTTCCACGGGCCAACACCGTGCCATTGGTGATCATGGGCAAATCGCAAGGCCGGCCCGATATGCAGACCACGGGAGCCATGTTTGCATTCGATAAACCAATTTCCGTGGAACAGGCGGTGCGCACGCTTTCCGCTGCGCGCAACATGATCCTTGACGGCCGCTTGCGCTACCACCGCACCGGGCTGGAGTTGCCGGTCACGCTCACCGGGCGCAATCAGAAACGAGTGGAAGCGGAACTCATCAACCTTAGCCAGGGCGGTCTGCAGGTTCGAGTCGACGATCGATTTAATGTCAACGATCTGGTCCGTGCCTCTTTTGCTCTTCCCGGAGCGAACTGCGGAGTGAAGGCCGACGTGGAAGTAGCCTGGTCCGATGACCGGGGAAATATCGGGATCCGCTTCGTGAAGATTGCCGCGCAAACACAACAGAACTTGCGGCTTTGGCTGGCGCAAAAGTATTTTGCGAGCTAGGTGGAATATTCTCAATTTCTCAGTCGTTGCAGATTCGCGTCTCACTTTATTAATCGATCGGTTGCAGCTTAGCGGAAGCGACGCGCCTCATCCGGTTCTTCTTCCTGCTTGAAAACGGATGCTGAACCCGCCAGGCGTGCGCCCAGGCTGGCTCCTCCAAAAACTGCAAACACACACCAGTACGCGGCACCCACCAATACCGCACCGGAAGAAATGGCCCCCACGGCAAGCGGCCACGGCGGCAGTTCATGAGTGATCGAGAGAAAGATCAAGGCGAACAACAGCAATCCAGCGATCATGACCAAACTATCCACTAACCAGGCTAGAGTCTGCCCGGAGATCGGACGGGACAGCCAATTCAGTTGCGCGTCAGACTGATCGGGCTCCTCGGTCAGATTCCGTTCGCGATCGCGATGCCAGCCAGGAAACTTTCCCTCAATTCTTGCAGCATTCTGGGCTTCGACCCGGATGGCTGGGCGACCCGCGGCGGAGACAGTAAGGCCATCATTTTCTCAATAGTATTTTCTTTTACCGCCAGCGAAGGCCAGGGATCTTCGAAGATCGATCGGCCACGATCCGCCTCGGGTTCGATGCCGTCGAGAAGATTGGAAAATATCCACTGGTCGATCTGGCGCGCGGTCTGTAAAGGTAAATCAACAAAGCGGATGCCGCACTGGCCCGAAGGTCCAGCCCAAGTGACCTGCCCGTAGGTTTCCACGCGCAGTCGCGGAAATCTCAACTCGAAGCGCAAGCGAACTCTCTGCTCCTGCCGCAACGGAGCCACGGCTTGCACGGCCACCCCCTCGCGGTTGAGATTGCGAACGATTCCACCGTTGGCAGCGTCCAGGGTAACGTAGGTCAGGGTGCGCAGTTCGTGCCTGTAGTGAGTGCGTGCTTGCTGCGCGGGAAAGGATACCAACTGCATACGTTCCGCCAAAAGAAACGCAAAGTGGGGATGCGAATCCGTTCAATTTTAGTTTTCGGAGATTGCTGGCAGACAGTGACTGAGTTGATTCCTTAGACATCGCTTGCGCAAGCGATAATACCCGATCCGGAGCTTGGTCGTCGAGAGGCCAAAGTGACTTTCCGAAAATCTGGCAGAATTGGAAGAATCGCCGGTAACTTACGAAAGTCTCTGACCGGAAGGGCATGTACTCATCATTGCAAGTCAACTCAAATCCCGCTAGCTTACTGTTAATGCCCGAAAATACAGGATTTGAATGACCTGTATTTGCAGGGTCGCGTTAGCATTATTAATAGCGGTTAATTGGCAAGGGCTTCGCTGGGGTAGCCAAACTTCGAGAAGGGATTAGCTGTCAGACAGTGCAACGGTAATGGCAACGACTCCGACCAAACCGACCACCGAAGTGGATGCGCGACTAGCGGATCCGCGGTTGCCCGCATGGCCGCTCGAGCGCAGTGGAGCTGATACCGTGCAAGACGTTTATTATCGCGCCTCCACCGACCGGGATCATTTTGCCGCCGATGAGCGGCGGGCACGGCCGTTCGGGGCTGACGCCCTGCAGGCGCTGCTGGCATTCTCGGCACTGCATCAGCAAGTGCGGAAGCGGCGGGCGCTGGCTTTTAAGCATAAGGGATTTGACAGCGTTCCCCGTGCGGCCGAGTTCGAAGCGGCGGAGCAATTTGTCCTCGACGAAGTACTGCAGTTGGTGGCAGAACGCGCGATTGCCATCACCGGAGCGGACGGCCTGGGAATTGCGCTGGCCGAGAACAACGAAATTGTTCTGCGGGCATCGGCGGGTGTGATGAAGCCGGACGTGGGCGCGCGCATCCAGCGGGACTCGGCTTTTTCCGGAGCCTGTTTCCGCACCGCACAGATTATCCGTTGCGACGATACTGAGATGGACGAGCGCGTGAACCTGGCCGCGTGCCGCCGCTTGGGAGCCCGGTCCATGGTCGCCGTACCGCTATGCGGGCGGCGGCGCGTGATCGGCGTTGCTCGAAGCTTTCTCCGGCGAGCCTTTTGGATTCAATGACAGTGACGTTACCAACCTGGAATTGCTTGCCGAGCTGATTCTTGGCGCTCTGAAACCCGAAGACGAAGACCGCTTTGCGGAATCGGCCCAAGTGGCGGAGGCTGAACTCGTCCAGGCCGCGGTACTAACTCGAGCACTTCCTCCCGCTGAAATTCCACCTGAGAAAATTGCGACCGCCGCCGAATCCGTCGCGCAACCTAGCCCTGCTCCTGTCGCCACTGCATCCATCGCCACTGCATCCGTCGCTCCGGCTGCTGTTGAACCAGAGATCGTCGAAGTGAAGAAAGCGTCAGCGGCTCCAGAACTGAGCACGGAACAAGCGAACATTGCCGAGGTGGCGCCTGCAGCCGAAGCAGCTGCGCCCGAAACAATCACGGAGCCGGTTGCCGATCATCATCCCGGGATGGTTCTGGTATTGGTCCTGATCGTGCTTTCCGCGCTGGTAGCCGGCGGGATTTGGTGGAAGCTGAAAACGGCGCAGCTCGGTCAAGTATTGATTCAACCGGAGCAGAAGATGAGCACGAGGCCCACTGCAATCGCGAAGCAACCGGCCGGGGCTTCCGGCAATTCATCTGCTCTCGCTCCATCGATCCCCGTGCCAGATAGGCAGGCGAATTCGGCCGCCAATGCTGGCATAACACCGAATGTGGATTCACAATCTGAAGCCGCAAGCGGCAGCGTCACGCCGCAGGAACCCGGGAAACCGACTCGCATTACAGGCATCAGGCACTGGTCGGCCACTGATTCGAGTACTGTGGTGATCGATCTGGAAGACCAGGTGCAGTACGAGGCGCACCGGTTGGCGAATCCGGATCGCATTTATTTTGATCTGCACGATACGTCATTGGCTCCGGAGCTTGAAGGGAAAACAATCGAGATTGGTGACGGGCTGCTGGCGCGGGTTCGCGTGGCACATCCGGCTTCGGGCATGACTCGCGTGGTGTTGGAGACCAAAGGCAACTCGAACTATTCCGTGAGTCTGGAGCCGAATCCCTATCGCCTGGTAGTGCAAGTGAAGAAGCTGGGCGCCGATGGCAAATCGCAATTAAATCTTTTCCCCGGCCCGAGCGACGCTCAACGCGATAAGCTGGCTATCGTCGTTCCTCCGCCGACGCGCGAAGACTTGCAACTGCGCGCGCATGTGGCGAAATTGCGCATTGTGGTGGATGCCGGGCACGGCGGATGGGATTTGGGAACTGTAGGACGGCGCGGCCTGCTGGAAAAAGATCTCGTGCTCGAAATCGCTCAGCGATTGGGCAAGCTGCTCGAGAGCCGTTTGGGTGCGGAGGTAATTCTCACCCGCAACGACGACAATTACATTCCGCTCGATGAACGCGCCGAGATGGCGAACCATTCGCAGGCGGATTTATTTGTCTCCGTACATGCGAACTATAGCGATCTGCCTTCGGCGCGAGGCGTGGAAACTTATTACACTAACTCTTTCTCCGCGCCCAACGCGAAAGATTTGGAAACGCGGGCTGGCGCGGCCAGCAGCAAGAATCCGATCGCCGCGACGCTCTCTGCCGCCGATTTGCATGACAGGATCGAGCAGTCGCGGCGCCTTGCGGCCAGCGTGCAGCGCTCGCTCTACGGAACTTTGTCGGCGGAGAATCCCGGCCTGCGCGACCGGGGGGTGAAAGAGGCTTCTTACGTGGTTCTTACCGAGACGGCGATGCCCGGAATCTTGGCAGAAGTTTCGTTCGTCAGCAGTCCCACCGACGAACAGAAACTGCGCAGTGACGGATATCGCGAGCAGATTGCCGAAGCGCTGTATCGAGGCATTGCGCGGTACGCGGCGGGCTCTAAGGGTGTGAAGGTGGCGAGCGCCGCGAAATAATCGGGCTGAGCCCGATTCGGACAGCCGAGGGCGACTGTCCCCACATAACCATCACGGATTCAGTTTCCTGCCAGCACTCCTCCATACTTCTGCAGCCACTTCAACTCCTCCCGCACTTTAATTTTTCCATGCCAGGGATTTTTATCCAGCTCATGGCCTTCGCCGGGGAAGATCAGCAATGCGTTCGGAATACCCAGCGAATAGAGCGCGTGCTCGAGCAAATAATCTTCCAGCACGGCGACGCGGATATCGACGGCGCCCGCAACCATATGCGTGGGCGTGCGCACTTTGTTGATCTGAAAGATGGCGGCTTCGTCGTGATAGCGCTGCTGCACTTCCCAGGGACGGCCGCCCAGAAAATATGCGTCGTCGAAAGTGGTGTCGTCGTTACCCCAGTTGGCGACGTGCTCCACTGCGCCCGCGCCTGTGACCGCGGCCTTGAAGCGCGTGGTCTGCGTGATCAACCAGTTGGTCATGTAGCCGCCGTAACTGTAGCCGCCGACGGTGAGGTGATCAGGATCGGCGATGCCGTCTTTCACCAGCGCGTCAACTCCTTCGAGAATATCTTTGCCGGGACGCGAGACGATGACGGGAACGATTTGCTCGAGAAACTTGTCGCCGTATCCAGTAGATCCGCGGTAGTTAGGCTCGAAGACGAGCCAGCCGTTCGTAGCGGCGAGCGCGGCCCACTGATACCAGTCGGCCTCGAAGTGGTTGCCGTCTGCGTCGGCGGGACCGCCGTGAATGAATGTGAACATCGGAAGATTCTTCGCTTCGAACTTGCCCGGAGGATAAATCAGCATGCCTTCAACCGTGGTGCCGTCATCGGCTTTCCAGCGATAGGGCTTGCCTTGAGGAAGATCTCGCTCAGAGAACAGATGATTGAGTGAAGTAATAGGACGCGCCCGATCAAGCTTGTCGGCGCTTTCCGCCAGGTAAACTTCGGCAGGCTTCTGCAATGAGGAATAAACGAACGCAATGCGTGGAGTGTGCGCGGTTGTCGAAAGATCTTCGTAAGTCCCCTCCCAGCCATTTAATTTGTGAAACGACTCGCGCGGTTGAGCGGCAGAGTACATGGCCACTTCGGTTCCCAGGCGCGCGGCGGCGAGTACGCCGTCGGCATTTACTGAGTAGTGATCGACGGGGCCAATGAAGTCCTTGCCCCACTGTTCGGCCGAGCCGGCTGTGTGGTCGGGCTTTTCGCTGTCAGGCTTTTCGCTGTCAACCCAGTAAAGGTGTGGCTGAAGATCGCGATAAGGACCGGCCACTTCTCCTACTTCCACCGTAAATAAAATGTGGCGGCTGTCATTGGCCCAGTGCAGTTTGACCTCTTGCGCCTGATTGTGTGTGAGCTGCCGGAGAATTGGATTCGCTAGATCGAGGACGTAGATTTCATAGTCTTCAAGCTTTTCCTCGCGCTGGTTGATGGCGCTCGAGATGAAGGCGAGCTTGGCACCGTCGGGGGAAGTCACCAGATCGTCCACGCGGAACGATGAAGTGGCGAGTGCACGAGAGCCCGGAGTGAGATCGGATTCTTTATCTGCATCAGTCTCTTCTTTCGCGGGGGCAGCAGTGTTCCGGGCAATGGCAGCGGCTACATCGATGGCGAAGAGGGTGTCGCCACGTTCAGCGGTGCGATATTGCACCACATCTTTCCATTCTTTTTTGTAAGCGTCTTTCTGAGCCTTAGTCCAGGGATTGCGCGTCGCGTAATAGATGGTGTGCGAATCTGCTGACCAGGAAAATGTGTGGACTTCTTCCTGACCCTGGGTCAGTGGGATGGCTTCGCCCCCCGCGGGAGAAATCAGATAAATCTGGCTGACCTCACCCTTATCGTTTTTGGCATCGTCATCATCCGAATCCGAGTCTGAGTCTTTTTCAGAAGCAGGCTTGCGCTCCGAGCGAAATGCGATCCACTGGCCATCGGGCGACCACTGAGGATCGGTATCATGGCCGGATTGGGTAAGTTGAATCAGCGATCGGCCCTTGCCATTGTCGCGATAGAGCCACAGATCATTGCGGAAAATCTGCTGGTCCCAATCGGCGCGCTGGGTGCCGATTACGACCGAGCCGCCGTCAGGGGACAGCGCTACGCTCGAGTAACTCACCGAGTTGAAGAATTCGTCAAGCGTGAGTTTGGGTTTGTCCTGCGCAATAGCGAACGATGCGGAACTGAGAACTATGCTCGACCACAAAAACACTTTGGAGATTTTCATAGGCCCTTAGGGGAAGATGTTTATACAACGATGCGGCGGCAATAAGCAATACTCCGTTCCCGAATGAAACGTATCGCAGGTTAGCGCGTGGGTTCGGCGTTTTTGAGCGACTGGTCGAGAGATTGCGCGGGATGAGAGGCGCCGTCCACGAGGCGCCAGCCATCATCGTAACAACGGAACAGTACAGAGGAACGGTACCGCAAATCTCCGGGGTAGACGGCCGCGCCGACTTCGTTCAGGGGAATCCATTTCCAATCGAATTCGACTTCGGCCGTGTTCGCTTGTTTGGAGATGCCGGTGACTCCGATCAGTTCGCGTCTCACGGCGGGAATATTCAGGAGTTGTTTGTCGGCCTCGCCCGGCGCGATTAGGCTTTGAAAAGTGTCAACGCCTGAGGGCGTAAGCGAAACATCCCAGCACGGCGGCGGAACGAGAGCAGGAGGACAGGGCGCATGCGTGCCAGAGATCCAGCCGCGATGCTGCAGAACGAGATAGTCCGCGGAGAGATAATCCTGGTTTGAAATCACACCGGTGCGAAGCTGAAAGCGTTGTGGCGTGCGGAAAGTGTTGGAGGCTGCGATCAGGTCGCCAGCCAGGCGGCGCGTGAGAAAGTCGCGCGGAGAACAGGATGAAAGGAAAAAACTCGCAACGCACACGATGAGTATTGATGGCTTTGACATGTTGAAATGCAAAAGCTGAGGTTACTGGTTTTGGATGGTAAACAAAAGCGATCTTTTGCGCGGGGAGAAAGGACGAGAAGTAATCTGGCCTTCGAAACCAGCGGACCAGCGTCCGGGAATCGCAGACGCGCAACTGGGGCAGCGGCCGTCGGGCGTGATGCGATAGGCCTTAATGAGGTATCCGTGGCGTTCGATCAAAATCTCATCGCATTGCGGACAATGCGTGTCTTCCCAGCGGCCGACCTGACCCGGTAAGTTGCCTGCATAGATGTAGCGAAGGCCGGACCGGCGGCCGATTTCGACTGCCCGCAATAGATCTTCAGGCGTCGTGTCGCGCGGGTCCATCATTTTGTAGTCGCCGTGAAAAGCGGTGACATGCCAGGGAATGTCAGGAGAAATTCCCGCGAGAAACTCGGTTAGACGCCGCAGTTCGTCGGCGGAATCGTTAAAGCCGGGAATCAGAAGCGTGACGATCTCAAGCCACAGCCCCATTTCGTAGATTCGGCGAATGCTATCAAGGATGGGACCGATGCGGCCGCCGAGTTCATGATAGTGACGATCGTCAAAGCTTTTGAGATCGACTTTATACAAGTCGATCCAGGGGCGGATATATTCCAGAACCTGCGGTGTGCCGTTGCCGTTCGAGACGAAGCCGGTGACAAGTCCGGCGGCTTTGGCTTCTTTGAAAACGGCAACCGCCCACTCGCTGGTGATCAGTGGCTCGTTGTAGGTGCTGACCAGGATCTTGGCGCCCTGGTCAACGGCATCGCGCACCAGACGTTCGGGCGAAGCTTGCTGCGGAGCAGAGACCGCGTTGGCATCGCGCAGCGCCTGCGACGTAACCCAATTCTGGCAATAGGCGCAATGCAGGTCGCAGCCCAGCATTCCGAAGCTGTAGGCGAGCGCGCCGGGATACGCGTGAAAAAACGGCTTCTTCTCGACCGGATCGCATTGCGTTCCGGCGGTGTAGCCCCAGGGAACATAAAGCGTACCGCCGCGGTTGAAGCGAACTTTGCACACTCCGGGCTGGCCATCTGGAATAGGACAACAATGCCCGCAGGAGAAGCAGCGAACCCGGTTGTTCTCCAGCTTCTCGTAGAGACCGGCATCTGCTTCGCGGACACGCTGATCGAGGATAGTGCGCAGGGTTGGCACGGGACCTGTATTGATTCTAACGCTAAGGAGTGGGATTAGCTTCTGGCTTCTAGCGGTCGGCGGCCGGCTTCGAAGCGGATTCGTAGCGCTCGAGCCACTGCTCGGCTTCCTGCTCAATCGCTGCCCTTTGGGAACGAGTGAGGCGAGTGGCGATAAAGGGCGCGAGAGCCTGGCTGGCATCATCGCCACTGGCGCGAGCCAGCACCGTCCAAAAGTAGGCCCGATTATCGTCTTGCTTCACGCCTCGACCACCCCAATAAAGCGAGCCCAACTTCGATTGAGCCGGGACGCTGCCATGCTCTGCAGCTTTGGTGAACCAGCGAGCAGCTTCAGTTTCGTCGCGCTTGATTCCCTGTTTCTCATCTCCGGCGGCGTAAAGGAGACCAAGTGCGTTTTCGGCTGCCGGATCACCGTGGTCCGCCAACGCTTTGATGTCGGCAAACCTAGCGGGATCGGCGGATGCCGCAGTGGAATTGCCGGCGGCTAACTGAGGCTTGGTTGAAGCGAGAACGGTGTGCTGCTCCTCTTGGCCGCGGGCGTGCAGCTTCTCCTGAATCCAAGGCTCGGCGAGAAATCCCAGGACCAGAAAAATTGTGGCAGCGGCGGCGAATAACAGGTAGAGGTAAGCGCGCGGCAAGCGAATTCCGCCAACTTTGTCCTGATCCTCTTCCCGATCTTCGGATCGCGCCTTTTCCTTTCCCGTTCCCAGGTCGCGCTCCGGAAGGCTGGTAAACAAAACACTGCCCGGCGACGAAAACGATTTGGAAGAAGGCATCGGTGATGGAGGAGGATCAGGTTCACGCCTTGCGCGTTGGATTGCCGCCTGAATGGTTTCCGCAAGCCGCTGCAGCACAGCACTGTCATTTTCGCTAAAGACATTGGGCTGTTCGGAAAATACTTCCAGCAATCCGACTATCTTTTCGCGCTCGCGCAGCGGAACAGCAATCAGGGAACGAATGCCGAGAGCGCGGCAGCTTTGCCGGTCCACGCGTTCATCGGTCTCGGTGTCATCGCAGCGCAGCAGTTTACCGGTGCGCACGCATTCGCCGGAAAAGCCTGAGTCTACGTACAGCGTTACTCCCACGGGCGGGGCGATGGAGCCGGAACTGGCCCGGCATATCATGTTGCGGCAAATCGTGGTGCGGGCCTCGTTCTTCTCGCCTTGTTGCTCTTCGCGTTCTCCCGCTTCGATCTGCTCGTTTTGTTGCGCTTCCATTGCAACCGCCGCGCCAGCGGCGCGAAGCAAAGACTGAGATCGGGAAGTCACCAACACGAGCACCGCTTCCAGATCTGTGTCTAGCGACTCCGCTTCTTTCTGCACCGCGGAGGCCGCAGTGAGAATGTCGGTATAGTTCGGCCGAACGATGGGAGTCTTCCAGCCGTCACTGGAGTCTTCAGACCGCGCCGCCGGACGTTCTGCATTGGCAGCTGCCGCCAGAGCATTCAGGAACAGCCATTCGGAAAGTTGCCGCTTAGCCGGATCTGCCAGACCAGGCAGGCCGAAGCCAACACGGCCAGTCCCATCCAGCCAAACTACCCGCGCGGTGCCGGAGATTTGCATGCCAGCTTCGGCGAGATCGAGACACAAGTCCACACTCTGGTTCACTTCCATGGGCGAGGGGCATTGCAGTGCCAGGCCATTCTCGCTGATATCGAGAACTTCATAGAGATCCAGCATCTCGCTCTGCGTATCGCCGAAAGTGGCATAAGCGGGAACGTGCACTTTCTGCCGCACGCGAGCGCGCCGGTTCGGAGATGCCAGTCGTGAGACTTGAGTGATTGCGGCCATGGGAGCGGCCCGGACTTCAGTTCGACTTCGGTCCAGACTTCGGTCTGTACATATTACCCCGAGATCGCCAAAAAGTAAGCAGGAACTCAATCAGACACCCAGGTAGCGGCAAACGGCTGATGCTTCGGAGCGGGTTAGGCCAATCGCTACAAAGCTTTACAAACGGGGAGGGCGCCTCAGAGCAACCCGGCAAGATGCATTACTAATCTAATCCCGATACCGATCTTTGTGAAAGATTGTGCCTGGACGAAAGACTTCACCGATGAGATTCATTTCAGTTTCCGTCAAGTCCAAAGCGCTGGTTCTAGGCACGGTATGTCTTATCCTGAGCGCTGTGTTTCCAGCTTGGGCGGCGCTTGGCGGAGATATTACCTCCGTCCAGTCCGACCAACTCCGTATGCAAGGCACCATGCGGACAACTGCCAAAGGCTCTTATGCCGTGCATGAGATTCAATCGTCTGCAGGCACGGTAGTGCGGGAATACGTTGCTTCCACTGGCGAATCCGCGGGCAAGGTGTTTGCTGTGGCTTGGCAAGGACCTTATAAGCCGGACATGCGCCAACTGTTGGGTAGCTATTTTGAGCAGTACGCCCAAGCGGCAAAAGCGCAAAGAAACACCCGGATGCGGCGTGGGCCGCTGCTGATCGAAGAACCTGGATTAACCGTCCAGATGAGCGGACATCCCCGCTCCTTCAGCGGCAGCGCGTATCTCCCGCAGATGCTCCCGCAAGGTGTACTCGCCGAGGACATTCGATGAAGGATCTGCGAAAGTTTTTAGCCTTCGCGGCATTCTTTGGAGTTGTCTTTTCCGTCGGCTGCGGCGGAGGCAGCAGCGCCACGAATGCCGCTACTACACCCAATCCGATTACGTCCTCGGGATCGAATGTGGTGCCAATCACCGTAAACACTGGCCCCTCGAACTCGCCTACTCTCTATGCAAACGGCGCGTTCGTGAATGTGACGTTATGCGTACCGGGAACGTCGAGTTGCCAGACGATTGATGAAGTTCTGGTGGATACAGGCTCTTTTGGCCTCCGAATTGTATCGTCTCCAGTGCTAACACTCTCACTGCCACAGGAGAATGCGTCTGACGGAGATCCAATGGTGGAATGCTTGCAATTTGTGGACTCCTACACGTGGGGGCCGGTGCAGACTGCGGATATCCAAATCGGCGGAGAAAAGGCAAGCGCGGTGCCAATTCAGGTGCTAAGTGACACCGATTATGTGGTCCCGGATAGTTGCAGTAATCCGAGCGGCAACGCCTCGGCCGATACCGTCGCGAATTTGGGCGCGAACGGCATTCTTGGCATCGGCCAACTTCCAGAGGACTGCGGGGTGAATGCAACCTGTCCTGCGACTGCAAATCAGTATTATTCGTGCGCTTCCGCCACCGCAACCTGCACCCCGGTTGCAGCGACAACGGCGCAGCAGGTGTCAAATCCAGTGTCGTCTTTTACCACCGACAACAATGGAGTCATCATCGAACTGCCGGCAGTTTCCGGAGCGGAAGCCACGGTTAGCGGATCGCTGGTCTTTGGTATTGGGACGCAATCGAACAACGGCCTGGGCAGCGCCACTGTCTACAATGCCGATCCTTCAACCTTAAATTTCAACACTAGCTTCAACGGAACGAACTACAGCGATACAGCGTTTATCGATAGCGGATCAAATGGATATTTTTTCAACGATTCCGGCATTCCAACCTGTTCGAGCAGTGCGGACTTCTTTTGCCCTTCGAGCACGCTTAATCTCTCCGCGACGACTCAGGGATCCACGACCGGGACAGGGACTGTAAATTTCAGCGTAGCGAACGCTGACACTTTGTTCACCGACTTTCCTAATGATGCCGCCTTCGGCGATTTGGCAGGACCAGCCGGCAGCCAAGCTTATTTCGATTGGGGACTACCGTTCTTTTACGGTCGAAATGTATACACTGCCATCGAAGGTGCCACGGCTCCTGGCGGTGCGACGCCTTATTGGGCCTACTGATCGATTCGCATCCTAAGCGCTATCCTGCCTTACCCCCAGCCGCGAATGATGCAGGCTCGAGATGCGGGAAATTGCTGCGACCATCATGCTGGAGAGCAGTTGCATGGTGGCCACATCGCGCTCATCGAACGCGCTGGGAGAAGAAGACAGCACTTCAAATACACCCAGAGTGCGCCGGTAGTAACGCAGCGGAGAAACCAGAATGGAGCGCACGCCCAAGCGACGGCAACTTGCCAGATCCACGCGCGGATTGCGCTCGGCATCGTGACACAGCATCACTTCGCCGGTGCGGACGGCTTCCGCGGAAATCCCGGCATCGGTCTGCAAGCGAACTCCGAGATCGGGAGCGGTACGCCCGGCGCGTGCGCGGCAAACGATTTCGTCGCCCGCGCGCAACGCGATGGCAGCGCCCGTGGCTCCGGTCAAATGCTGGGCGCGTTCCGTGATCGCACTGATGGCTGGTTCCAGATTCAGCTCTGCGGCATGAATGTCGACTTCCTCTCCGGCATATACAGGGCGAAAGCCGGAAACCGGATGCCGCGCATTCGCGACCCGCAGCTGGCTGCGCAAAGCGGTGGAGGGAATGCGCGTTTGATAATCCGCGATGTTTGCGACCTCCCGGTTTACGATCTGAGGATCCGGCACCGTCCGCAACAAATCGCGAACCAGGCTATCGAGCTCAGAGTCGGTGATCAGGTGCGCGGTCTGCTGATCACGCAGCGAGCCCCCCAGGACGCGCGACAGACTAAGCAGCGTAGTATTACCGCAAGCCAGGCAATAGGTTCTGCTGTTGGTGCTGATCAGTTCGCACTGAATGCAAAACGTGGCCGAGTGGAGAGGTACGAAATTGGTGTCTTTAAATGTAGTGCCGTAAACAGTCTTACGAGACATGCTTGTTTAATCCTCATGAAATTAGCGTCCCTAAAGGTAACGAGGGACGGTAGAGCGAGAAAGTAGCCGCACTGGTTCCCCGTGTGGAAAACTGGTTTAGTACGCTTGCGCCTTCGTTCCGTTCGCACGGCTCAAAGCGCCAGAACCCGCAACCAGCCTGTTCTCTAAGGCTTTTCGCGTTGAAAATTACAGGATTCTCCCTTGATTTGAGACGCGCCATGAGTTAAAGTAATGAAACTTCAGGGCGGCAAATGCCTTGATATTTGGGGGATTTCAATGCAGTGGACCGCACCCGCTTTTGAAGAAGTTTGCTTGAATTGCGAAATCAACTCGTACGCCAGCGCAAAACTCTAACCGTTAGCCAACCTCAGGTTCTCTTGTTCGCACCCGACGTGGGTGTGTGTTTGGTCGAGTCTTGCTTCCCCGCTTTTTTGCCAGCTAATTCCTAGCCAGCTTGCGCTGCGGCAAATCCATGATCGTCTACTCCCGCGTGGTGAATCACCTCTACTACGCCTCGCTGTAGAGTACGATCCAACGCGTCGGCGAGAGCGACCGGGAAGTTCGAGGTGAGAAGATTGATATCCATCTGCAGATTTCTTTGCGAGTAGAGCCTGCGGACGACTAAAGCCCCGCGATGGCGATTGGACGAACTCACAAGATCCAGCGAAAGCGTCCAAAGCGCCAAACCTTCGAGCGACTGCGGCCCCACGCTTCTACCCCAGTGGAATGAAACTTCTCCACGCCGCGCTTGCGCACCCGAACCTCCTGCGCTTGCAGGCTGAAGTTCACCGGGAAAAAGTTTGAAGCGTACATCGAAACCGTCGAAATCATTGGAGTTGAAGGCGGCCTGCAGAACCCGCCAAACTTGCTCGTAGTTATCGACAACTTTCAACTCTTCCGTGGCGCGCCGGATGGCGAGGTTATTGATTACGATCTGCCGCTGGTCAAACGTACGCTGCGCGACACGAGCCAACTCTCCCAGTTCCAAATAGCCCAGTCGCTGCACTCCAATCCAGATGCCGGTTCCCAACACCGCGAGCACCAAGCCCAGTGAACTTCCGGTGGGCCAGAGCAGAAATAAACTGAGCAGCGCGAAGATGGCCGATACTCCGTAAAGCACAATCACAACCTGGCGATGAGTAAGTCCGTGCTGCAAAAGTTTGTGGTGGATGTGCTCACGGTCGGCGGTAAATACCGGACGCCCGCTGATCAAGCGCCGCAAAATGGAAAGCGAAGTTTCCAGAATCGGCAGTCCGAAAGAAACTACCGGAATCGCAACGGCAACGATGGTCGGAGCTTTCTGCGCGCCCTCGAGAGCCAGCGCGCTGAGCAGGAAGCCGATGAATAGACTGCCGGAATCACCCAAAAAAATAGTTGCAGGATTGAAGTTGTAACGCAGGAACCCAAGGATCGCGCCGGCCAGCGCAATCGTCATCACTGTGACCAGAGAATATCCGTTCAACAGCGCAACCACGAACGCCACCAGCGTTGAAAATAACGCCGAACCTGCCGCCAGCCCATCCAAGCCGTCGATAAGATTAAACGCGTTGGTGATGGCCAGCACCCACAGAATGGTCAAGGGCAATCCCACAAACCACGGCAGTTGATGCTCGCCGAACAATACGGGGATATTGACGATGCGCAAGCCGCCGATAAAAAGCATGCTGGCGGCAAGCGATTGCACTGCAAACTTCACGTACGGACCAACGCTGTGAAGGTCGTCATAGACTCCGAGAAAGAAAACGATCGAAGCCGGAATCAGAATTGTCAGCAGAGTTTTCAGCGAGAGCGCCGAGTGCAGGCGAGGCAGATAAGAACTGGCCAGAGCGGCCGCCGCCATGCTCAACGAAAAGGAAATGAAAATTGCGACGCCACCCAGGCGTGGAAGCGGCGTGGCGTGCAAGTGCCGCTCCTGAGAAGGACTGGCGACCCATCCCCGCCGGGACGCAACGTCCCGCACATAGCGCGTCAGGACGAACGAGAACAGCAGCGATAAAAAGAAAATCCCAAAAAATACTACTGTCAACCGTCCCCCTCGAGCTCCAGCGATCACGTACGTCCGTGCGCCGTCCTAACCGACAGCCAAGTATTGCAGCCGCGAAATCCTGCCGCTAGTGAGTTACCGGGTTCTCTCTCTTCCGTCTGCGTTTGAGGGTTGTTGGGAATCTAGCAGTCTTGTGTGTCGGCTTCAATCGCCTTGCAGTGAAAATCTGTGGAAAACTAATCCGCGTCCGATCCTCGCACGATAATCCCCTTCGATAACGCGATGATCGCTCTCCAGCGCTGTGCTAAACTTTCCCACGATCCCTTCTTTCATCCGAGGCCTGTAATGGAGTTCAAGCGCTGTTTTGCCTATAGTGGCAGCCTGTTCGCTTTCTTTGTCGTTTTGTCTTTTGCTTCGAGTCTGAAGGTTGCAGCGCAGCAAGTATCGCCATCATCGAATTCCAATAACAACGCACCGGCACTCGCTCCCGCCAAGCCAGTCTCTCAAGCTGCGGTTCGAAGTGGCCCCGCCGATACTGATTCAGCCAAACCCGGCGAGAGCGCAGCTTCTTCGAGCGCGGTCTCCGCAAATCAAACCACTCCCTCGATGCGGCTCGGCGCCGGCGATTTGATCGAGGTCAGCGTTTACAACGTGCCGGAATTGTCGACCAAAGCGAGGATCAGCAATACCGGAGATGTCTATCTTCCGCTCATCGACTATGTGCACATTGGCAATCTCACAGTCGAAGAGGCGCAGGTTGTGATTGAAAAGCGGCTGGAGGATGGCGGATACGTCCGCGGCGCGCACGTCACCATCTTCCTCGACGAATCGGTCTCCCAGGGAATTACCATCCTTGGAGAAGTTGTGAGACCGGGTGTTTATCCTTCCCTCGGCGATCGCAAGCTTTACGATCTCATCTCCGCTGCGGGTGGATTCACGCGTCGGCTGGACGCAAAGTCAGCATCATCCGCCAGCACAGCGAGTCTGCGCCGGTCACGGTCAATCTCCCGAGGAACCTGGCTGACGATTTGCAAGACAATATCGAACTTCAACCCGGAGACATGATCACGGTTCCTCGGGCGCCAATCATTTATGTCGTAGGGGATGTAGGCCATCCCGCTGGCTTACTCGTGGATAACGGCACATTGACTGTGCTGCAGGCGCTCGCACTTGCCGGGGGGACGAACCATACAGCCAAGATGAGCGGAGTTCGCATAATTCGGAAAGGCCCAAGTGGAATGACTGAAACGAGGTTGCCCTTGAAGAAAATGCTTGAGGCAAAGGCGCCCGACATAACCCTGCAGTCCGATGACATTCTCTTCGTGCCGCTCAGCGGAGCTCGGGTAGCGGCTGCACAGACCATGCAAGCCGCCATCTCCGCGGCGACTGGAATTGCGGTGATCGCGGCCCATTAGAGTGGGTGGCAACGCCTACGCTGCAACTTCTGTCTTGCGATCTTGCGGCAGATTCAACAAACGTTCCAGAACGCGAATATATTTGTCCGCGGTTTCGCGACGCGAAAACTTCCTCACCACGTATTCCCTGCCGTTTCGTCCAAGTTGGGCGGCCATTTCCGGATTCGCCGCCAGCAACCGAATGGCGCTCACCAGCGCATCAGAATTTTCCGGCTCGACCACGAGCCCGCTGCCAGCTTCTTCCAGTATCGCCCGCGCCTGACCATCTACGCCAAGAATCACCGGACGTGCGCACGCCATGAACTCCAGCATTTTTGTGGGAATCACTGTCTTGAATAAATCAGCTTTCTTGAGTAGTACCAGGCAAACATCCGACGCACTAATGTAAGCCGGAATTTGCTCACGAGGCTGCTGATCGACAAATCGTACATTCTCGAGACCGTGATCTCGCGCCCGGGCTACGATACTCGCCTTCTCGGTGCCTTCTCCTAAGATAAGAAAAACGATCTCGGGATTCGAATGCCGCAACTGAATGGCGCTTTCGATGATCGCGTTCAATCCGTGCGCCATTCCTATTGTGCCGATATAAGACACTACAAATTTTCCCTCCGCTCCTAATTGCCTCTTCATAGCGGTCGCTGAGTCCGGAGCGAAAAGCTGTGTCTCCACTCCGTTCTCGATCACAGAAATCTTCTCTCGCGGCACGCGCCAGTGTTCCACCAGGTAATCTTCGAAAGCCGGTGTGACCACCACCACTCGATCCGAGCGCCGGTAAAGAAATCCGGCGATCTTTGCCAGGCAGCGTTGCAACAACGAATCCGCGTCCCCCATGCCGACAGCGGTCAACGATTCCGGCCAGAGGTCGCGAACCTCGAATACGAAAGGGACGTGCTTCCAGCGGGCCACCCACCAACCGGCGAGCCCCACCAGCAACTGTGGCGAAGTCGCAATTACAACGTCAGGCCGCGACAAAAAAATGCCTGTGCTTGCGGCAGAGATGCAAAACGAACAGTAGTTCAAAATCCGCTCGTACGCCTTCCTGTTCGGAAAAGGCAATAGCCAGGAGCGAACCACATGGATGCCATCTGTTTGTTCGTGAACCACCAGGCGCCGGAATTTATCGCGATACTCACGCGGCACTACACCAGTCGGATGATTCGGAAAGCCCGTCAACACTGTCACTTCATGCCCTGCAGCAACCCAATGCCTGGATAATTCAACCGCACGCGCCGCAGGTGCGCCCATCTCCGGAGGGAAATACTGCGAGATGTAAAGAATCTTCATGAGGCTGCGAGCAATTTTCAGGAAGCTCCACTCAGGATGCCTGATCGAAGCCGTTTACGTCCTCGACCTGGCGTTCGCTCGAGAGTTTTCTCACAGTCACCGGTCGACCTAAACAACGCGACTCTTCCAATGCAAACGTTGCCAGCATGGTGTCCACAATTTCGCGAAATGGAATTGGCGACTCCGAGCCGATTTGAATCGCTCTTACAAATGCTTCGCATTCTCCACGGTGCCCTTTGTCCTGACGAAGCCCGGAGCGAAACACGCTTTTCTTTCCGCCCCGGACCAGTTCCAGTCGCCGAAAGTCTTCGAGCACCGCCACGCCGCCCCCGCCAAACACTTCGATTCGCTCTTTGGAATACGCTTTGTCACCATTTGCCAGGTAGCTGATGGTTCCCTGCGAACCATCGGCAAAGCGCAGCGAACATACAACATTGTCGTTGCTGTATTTGCCGGGGCCAGATAAGGCTGAGTTGGCCAAGCTGCGAGTTTCAACTTCCACAGGCGCGGAGCCAGTCAGAAAGCAGAGCAAGTCCACGAAGTGGCAGACCTCGCCCAGGATGCGCCCTCCGCCCTGCAGCGGATCGTTCATCCAGTGATCCGCCGGAAGAAAACCGGCATTCACCCGATAGTGAAGCGCGAAAGGCTCTCCCGCGTCTTGCAGAAACTTTTTCATCCGCACCGCCAACGGAGCAAAGCGGCGATTGAATCCAACCATGAGTAGCCGGCGGAGCAGACGCCGAATTTTCATGCGCAGTTATGATTTCCTTCAGCTCTTCTTCATTCAGGCAAAGAGGTTTTTCGCAGAAGACATGCTTACCGCTCTGCAGCGCTGCGATCACTTGCTGGGCATGCAGATGATGGCGCGTAGCAATTACAACCGTGTTGACCGCGGGAGTGTTGAGAATTTCGAGTTCACTCGTGGTGCAGGAACGAAATCCGAATTTGTCAGCCGCATGCCGCGCATGGGATCCGTTAGCCGCACTCGCCGTGACTAAATCAACTCCACGCACTCGCTTGAGCGCAGGAAGTAGCGTGCTCACGGCGAAGTTACCCGCTCCGAGCAGTCCGACGCGCACACGATTCCTGGCTGCTGACCGACGAATCAGACGCCGCGATCTGGATGTGCTGCGTATCCTGCGCGTCCTGAGGATACGACAGCAAAACGCCGAGAAATGCTTCTCGCGTTTTCCCCGTGATCAGATCGTAGGCCGACTGTGCCCGCGTGATCGGGAAACGATGCGTGATTAACGAACGCAAATCCAGCTTGCGGTCGGCAAGAAGCTTGAGAAAAGCTTCCATGTTGCGCGTTTCCGTCCAACGCACATAGCCGATGGGATAGTCGATTCCCTTTTGTTCGTACGCCGCATCGTAGCGGCCAGGCCCGTAAGAACGCGAAATGCGAAAGTCGAGTTCCTTCTCGTAAAACGCTCTTCGCGGGAATATCCATGGCGACCGTTCCCACGGCAACCACGACGGCCCGATTGCGCGCGATCATTCCCGCAAGATTCACAGGATCATTGCTGGCGGTTTGCGCGGCGATCAGAACAGCATCGACTCCGTGTCCAGCGGAGTGCTGCAGGCATAAATCCAGAAATGCGGAAGACGATGTGCTCACTGCGTCCGCTCCCAGGCGCAAAGCCAGGTCGGCCCGCTCGACGGAAATATCCATTCCGAGTACCGTACATCCCGCCGTCTTGAGAATCTGCGCGATCAGTTGACCCAGCAGACCGAGTCCGATGACTGCCACCACATCGCCCAGCTTAACGTCCGCGGTGCGTATTCCGTGCAGCGCTACCGCCCCTACCGTCGTAAAAGCAGCCTCGTCGAAACTCACTGTCTCGGAAGGAATGCGCGCCATCAGCAACCGCGGAACGCAAGCAAACTCGGCGTGCACCGCATGTCCAGCGCCCGCGCACGCCACGCGATCGCCGGGATTGATACCGGTCACACCCTCGCCGACGGCCACAACAGTTCCAGCGCTGCTATACCCAAGACCGAGCGGTTGATCAAGACGGCTGCGCACAGCGGATATTGTCGGAACAAATCCATCGCGGCTGATCTTGCTCAGCACTTCGCGAACCAGATCCGGCCTCATTCTCGCTTTCTGCAGCAGATTCTTTCCCGCGAACTCCGAAGCAGCCCGCTCCGTGCCCGCGGAAACCAACGATGCCGCAGTGCGAACCAGCACGCATCCCGCCAGCAATTTGGGCGCAGGAACTTCCACCACCGTGATTGCAGCGCTGCGCGCATCCTGGAATGCTTGTTTCATGCTTTGAACTCACGCACTGGAAACGAATCTGTTTCTGAAGAAGTGACTGCGTTCCGCTGACAGACTCACGCGATACTCAGATACGTCTGCGGATTTCTCGTGTAATTTGTCACGCAATATAACGACTTCGCTCTCTCGCAATTCGAAGGTGCACCTTTCATCCGTAAGAACCACGGTCACGAATCGAACGGGTAATCGCGATCGAGCCCGCTGCACCAGCGATACCGCGGGTTGGAGCTCACCATACGTGGCAGCCTCCCAACCGAGCAACTGCGCTCTCTACGCATTCCGAAGTCGGACATTCCATTTATCGCAACCTGCTTTCCAGCTCGCACGATCGCGGCACTCCCTGGAACACTCGAAACAATGCTCCAGCGAATCCGCGCCACGTCCGACTGCGAAGACAACTTGAAAAGGCGAGTCAGCAACTTCGAATGGCAGATCCGCGGCGAGCCAATGCAAACACACATCATGTTCGGCGGCGCTAACCTCATCTGCTATGTCATCCACAATAACCCAACCGGAACCGCCCAGCCATTGCACCGCGCGGCGATGCGTCACACCAAGTCGCCTGTAGCCATCATGCTCGCCTTTAAAGCGGTCGGCACAAGCGCGACCGTTCGACGCATACGCGCGGCCCGAAGCCTGTGCCCAGTCGACCCAAAGAAAGCGGCCAACCCGGCGCATCTGGTCCTGACTGATCAACTGTGACAGTGTTATGAACGGCAGTCCCCGCGAATCCATTATTCCACGGCGCTGATCCATTGTAGAGATAGGTTCCAGGATCGCGAGCCAGATTCATTCCCCGCCACCATAAATCCACATGCAACTGATCCGCCTGAAAAGGCCGTCGAGTATACCGGCCAGCGCGGATCAGCGCCCAGGAAGTCTGATCGCCCAGACGGAAATATCCAGTTTGCAGCTGAAGGAACCGAAAGCAGGCGCCTGCGTCTGCATCGGCTTGACGCCGAACCACAGCGCCGCCTCATCCCATGGACCGCAATTCAAAGCGGGCCGATTCAGAACCGCAGCGCCCAACTGCACGAGCGGACGAAAATCGCGATATGACGCCGACGCGAGGGGAAACATCAGGCTGCCATCATCGGAACCGTAGTTCGGAGCGAGTCCGCTGACGGGATCAACCCACTGACGGATAAAGTCATACGCGGATTGTGCGCGCTCGCGAATATCCTCATGAAGCGGAGCCGAATAAATTTCCGCCAGACGCAACGTCCACAGCAACAGATGTAGAACCATGCGCTGGTAGTTGAACGAATGCTGCTGCGAAACGCCTTCGGGCGTGATGTGGTCGACAACAGCGTCGTGCAACAAATGCGCGCCCAGATTTCGCCAGGCTTGTGCCTCCGCCAATTCCGGATAAAGCGTGCCCGCCGTCCAAAGACCAACCGCCTCGCTGATCAAGTGATTGCTGCGCTGGGAGCGGGCATAACCAATCGTCTGCGCTGTACGCCACGCATGGGCGGCAATCATTGAGACGAGCAATGCCACGCGCTCGTTCGTAGTCGATGGCGAGTCGATGAAAGCATGCAGCGCGAACGACCAGGCGAGTATTCGCAGCGAGCACTCCTGTCCGCAAATCCACAGTGGACCGCCCATCGGCGGGCTCTGACTCGCCCAGTCTTCAATCGCGCTCCAGAATGCCTGCGGAATTCGATCGTCGCCGCTGAGCGCGTAAGCGCGAACCAACGGATAGACGAACAAAAATCTGGAAGGCTCCAAAATAAATTTCAGATCGCCGTAAACGGGGCGAGGCAAATCGCATCTGAGTCCACGATTGCTGCGGCGAGACAGCTCTGCCCAGTAACAGGATTGCGAAACCATCTGGGCGGAAAGCCGCAGTCGAATCGCAGTTGGCCGAAAAACGGCAGCGTGCCCTGCGAGGATGCCCTCGGCTTCAGCGAGAACAGATTTTTCTCCTTCGGGTCCGATCATCTCTCTGATACTTGCTCCCAAGGCCTGCACATCGTTGAAGAAAAATCGGCGCGCGCCATTCCGCCGAGCTGCCCGCATCTGCTCCGCCTGAGCGCCGGGGGCAATTTTCTTCAAGTCCCAGGAATCCCAGCCCTGCACGGACCGCATTCTCCACGACAACAAGCCGCTGCCGCGCTGAAATTCATATTGCAGGCGCAGCATGCCATCGCGCATACCGAAAGCGCGGCCAACCTGCAGCATGGTTCGATCTTACTCATCGGCTTACCCATGCACAGTACCGGCGACAGTTGCGCGGCGGCTTGCGACAAGGCGTTCAGCCGCTCGCGCCTGCAGCCATTCATGCATGACGAAGAATTGACGATCTTCACCGGGATCGAAATTATTTAGATCAGACTGCAGAGTTGCGCGGATCGTACCGCGAGCCGAATCCTTCAATCACCTCCCCAACTCTCTCAACGCCAAAGGCAATGAGCCGATTGCGCAAGTCGTTGAGCGATTCGCATTGAGTTGCATCGGGAAACTCATATCTCCTGCAGAACGGGACCGGTATCGATTCCGGCGTCCATGTAATGGAATGTGATGCCGAGGGGAACGCCTTGCAGCAGCGACCACTCCGGACTGCTCATCCCTCGAACCTCCGGTAACAGCCCCAGATGCACATTGAGGATGCCAAGGCGCGGCACTCCCAGTATCTCCTTCCGCAAAATATTGCCGCCGGCGAAGATGATTAAATCGGGCGACCACTCCTGAAGGCGCGCGATCGAGTCTGGCGCATTCTGATCATGGCAAACGTCAACTGGAAAATCGTAAAGCGCCGCTACTTCCCGCAGGCTGCGAAATATTCCGCGCTCATGTTTCAGAAAGCGTCTCGAGGTATGGGTTCCTCGTATCGTGCCTGCCCATTGCCGCGCTGCGAAATCAGCTTTGTTCTCGCGTAGTGAGCAACTTCCGCCACACCCCATTGTCCAATCTTACGCAGCAATGTTGCCGCGGTCCAGGGCGGAAAGCGCCAAAGCTCCCACAGGAATTTCTCCCAGTTCGGCCATTCGCACTGCCATGGCGCACGCGGTTTCGCTATACAAGCTGGAACTGAGAATTACGATGCGCATGGCAATGCCCCGACGTCGAACGCTCGCAGAGATTGCGTCAACCGCTGCTCCAACATGAGGGCATCCGCGAAAAACTTGCATCCCCAACTTATGTAACGCAATGGCTGGTACGCGCCCCACACGGGGTATGAACCGCTCACTCCGCCATCGATGCCGCGCCGTCCCGCGGTTGAAATCAATCGCTTTAGCATCTCATTCATCTTCAGCGCGGCGTTGAGATACCGCAGGTCGCCTGTCATTTCAAACAAGCGCAGCCACACGCATGACATCTGAGCGTTGCCGGTTAGACATGCGAATTGCGCGCCGCGCTTTGAAATCAGTTTCGTAGGCGCCCGGCAGATATTTGTTGTTCTCAAACTTTCGCAGCAAAACCCATGCTGACTTCGCAACTTTCTGGACGGCATCGTCTCGCCGCCGCAACCGGCCGCATTCCAGAACCCCCTGCAGCACGTAAGCGATGAAGTGCAAATAATTGGGATGGCCCCGCAGATTGATGCCGTCGAACCAACCGCTGGGCCTCAAGTGCGACAACACCCAATCAAGATTTCTTTCCGCCGCATTGCCGTATTTATCGTCCCCAGTGCGCGCAGATAATTCCGCCAGCGACCACGCAACCATGCTGTAGTAAGTGTGAGCCCTCGCTTGATAAGCGCCGGGGCCAGACCACGACCCATCGGCTGCTGCATCTTGACCAGCCAATCGCCGGCAGAGACTGCCGCTTGCAAAATCTCTGGAGCGTCTCGTTTCTGCGTGAGCGCGAACCAATCCTTGCAGATCTGCCCGGTATTGAAAACAGATGCCTGCTCTTTCGCTCCGTGCAGTCCTCCGGGAAAAGCGCCGGTTGGTATTTGCAGAGAAAGCAACCATTGCGTTGCGCGTTCCGCCGCTGCTGTACAGCGCGTCGTCGCCGGTCGCGCGCGCAAGGTCATACAGCGTAGGGACGATGTAACCCGTAACTTCCGGATAGGATTCCGAATATCCAGTGAGCAGGCTGTAGTAAGCTGCGATGCCTCCATCGCGGCGTTGAGCGTTGAGCATCCAGCGCAGCAATGCACGCAACGTTTCTTCGCTGCTCCGCTTTGTGCTTGTGTAGGAGTAAAGATGCCGCTGTTCGAAGCTGACTCGCAATTTGTCGGATATCAGTTTCTCCAGCAACGGAACGACGCGCTGTGGTCCTCGCAGCAGGCCCGTCGCTTCAGTCAACGCCTTGGCGACTTGAGCAGTCCTAGTCTCTGTCGTCGCCATTGGCCGTGCGAGCATCGCCGGAGCTAGTCATTGACGCGTCCGCCCAGGATCGGATTTCAGTCGACTGGTCAGACTCAAGCAGTGGCGGCCTCGCCCGTATGACGGTACTCTTCAGTCCTCTTCTGTGCTCCAGCATCCAGAAAAATTCTCATCCAGTGTTCCAGAGTTAGGAACTGCCAGATTTGCATCGACCAATCTTCCGCGCCGGAACGATGTTCGTCGACAAATCGCCGCACAACTTCCGGGCGGAACAAGCCGCGCTTTCGAATGTTCGTCTCCGAGAGCAGATCATCCACCATCTCACGCAAATCGTTCGCCAGCCAGTAGTCTACGGGAGCTGCAAACCCGGCCTTCGGCTGCCGCAACACTTCGGCGGGCAACACCTCCCGCATCGCCTGGCGGAAAATGTGCTTCGTCGTCGGGCGGAAGAATCCTTTGAGCTTGAGGTCTGGCGGAATATTCCAGGCGGCAAACTCGGCCAGTTCACGGTCGAGAAATGGCACCCGCACCTCCACCGACGACGCCATACTCATCTTGTCGTTATAGTTCAGATTAAGACTGGTCATGAAAATCTTGGTGTCGAGATAAAGCATTTGGTTGAGGAAGTCGGCATCGCGCACTGCGTCAAAACTGGAATGGTGGCGAATCGCGGGATCAGAGTGGCGAAGTTGATCTTGAATCTCCGGCGTATACAAATCCATTTTCTGCGCAGCCGTTCAGATAAGTGCAGTTTCGAATGAAGCGATCTTCCGGCGAGAGCGACGCGCTGCGCGCCATCTTCTTGGCCAACCGCACGCGTCCTTTCATCGCTGTGCCCCGCAAACCGGGCAACGCCTCCAAGCCGGACTCGATTCCACTTCTGAGAAAGCCAGGAACTCTCTGATACGCGGCGGCCCAACGGTGAGCGATATGTTTTCGATATCCCGCGAACAACTCGTCTCCGCCAACGCCGGAAAGCAAAACGGTCGCCTGTTTACGCGCCTCGCGGCAAACAAGAAACGCGGTGAGGATGGCGGGATCGGCGGTGGGCTCATCCATGTGCCACGTTAAACGAGGCAACAGTTCGGCAACGTCCGGCTCGACGACAATTTCCTGGTGCTCACAGCCCAGCCGCCGCGCCAGCCGCGCCGGCACTTGCGGATCATCCAGCGTGGTTTCGCCAATCCGATATTTTTGCGGGAAGGTAATGGTATAGGTTCGAACTGGTTGTTTCGTTGCTCGGCACATCATCGCCACAATGCTGGAGGAATCCAAACCCGCGCTGAGAAAGGCTCCGATCGGAACATCGCTCACCATCTGGGCTTCCACTGACTGCTGAAAGCGTTCGCGAAGTTCGTCTGCAAGATCCGCTTCGGATCGTGAGTAGTCGGCGTCGGCGCGGGGAAACTTCAGATCCCAGTACTGCCTGATCTTCAATTCTCCGTCGCGAAACGTTGCGCAATGTCCAGCGGGAAGCTTATAAATTCCACGAAACATTGTCTTGGGATCAGGAACCCACAGGAACGTCAGATACTGATGCAAACTTTCCAGATCGAGTTCGGCATTGATCTGTGGCACGTGAAGCAGCGCTTTCACTTCCGAAGCGAACGCCAGCCTTCTTCCATGATGAGCATAGTAGAAAGGCTTCACCCCGAAATGATCTCGCGCGAGAAACAACTCCGGCCTTCCCGAACGCACATCACAGATCGCGAATGCGAACATGCCTTTTAGCTTTAGAACGCAATCCGCGCCTTCCTGTTCGTAAAGGTGGAGCACAACTTCCGTATCCGTGTTCGAGGCAAAACGGTGGCCTTTGCTTTGCAGCTCCCGGCGAAGCTCCTTGAAGTTGTAAATTTCACCGTTGTAAGTGATCCATACCGTGCGCTCATGGTTGCACATGGGCATGTGGCCGCCAGCTGAAAGATCGAGAATAGCGAGTCGGCGGCTGCCCAGCCCAACGTAAGAACCATCTGGAAATCTTCGCTCCCACAAACCGGAATCGTCAGGACCGCGATGCGCCTGCACGTGCGTCATGCGCGCGAGAACTTCTCTGTCGCCACAATTCGCGAGTCCGGCAATTCCACACATGCTAGAACCAGATCCCCTTAACGCTTTGTCTCTTGAGTTCTTTTCGACTTCAGTTCGTAGATCTTCGCCTTGGTGTGAAACATCTGAACCGCCTGGAACCCACAGTAAATCAGCCCCGGTACTCCGTCCAGGAACCCGAACCTGAAGACATAACGATACAGGAAAAGCAGCACGGGAGAACCCGGCAATGCAAAGAGTTTGCGCTTCAGCCAGCGTCGGCGTTGCGCCTGTGTCCCAAAAAGCGACGGCGGCAATTCTTTATCGTCTCCTCGCTGCAGCAATACGCGCGACTCCCAGTTGGAATATTCATCATGTTTTTGGATGTAGCGCGAGAGCGATTCCACATTGTGATGAATCACCGGATTCCGCAGCCTTGAGGTCGCGCCATCGACGACGACATGCTCATGCACTTCCATATCCGCCATGGAAGTATCCTGGTCCTCGAGCCGGCATTCGAACCTTCCCTTGCCTTGGCGAAACAATGCCAGCTTCCACAATCCAACGCCTCCATGCCGCAGAGCGCGGCCGAGAAACCAGGTGCGAAGCAAAATGGAGTATCCGTCGATCGCTGGATTCAAAATCGCAGAACGAATTTCTTCCGTGAGTTCAGTCGTCAGCACTTCGTCGGCATCCAGCAGCAGAATCCAGTCGTAAGCCAGCGGCAATGTATTCATTGCCCACTGCCGCTTCTTGGGCCATCCACCGGAATAATGAAACTGCACTACGTGTGCTCCGTGAGATCTGGCAATCTCCACGGTATCGTCTGTGCTCTGCGAGTCGATTACGTAAACCTCGCCAAACTCTTTCAGCCCTGCAAGCAGCTTGGAAGATTTTTTGCCTCATTCCGCGCGGCAATGATCACGCTAACCGGAATTTTGCCGGCAGTAGCACTGCTATCGAGTTTCCCGACTTCGTCGATCTTTTCCATTCCGTCAACTCACTCAACTCGAAAGATGCTGCTGGCACCAGCCGTTGAAGAACGTATAACGACCAGGGACGCGACCATGAAGTGCGGCCCGCGAGAAACTCTTCCCACACGCCGCACGCGGCCCGTTCACTGATCAGAGCACCCAGCGCGCCGTCACCAATCTTGCGCAGCGATTCTTCCACTGACTGGACGCAGCGCATCGCGAAGCCAATGTTCAAACGGCATTGTAAAACCTCGCTTCGGTCGATGGATGATTTCATCCGGCAACCCTCCGCGCAACGCATGAACCAGCAAAGGTTTCGGCGTTCGCTTGTCCAGCTTCCACGATCCCGGCAAAGCAAGAACTCTCCGCACGAGTTGGTGATCGATCAACGGCACACGCACCTCCAGGCCGTGCGCCATGCTCATGCAATCGGCGTCCCTCAACAGCGTGTTGAGCATATAACAGCGCGCCTCGAGATAGGAAACACGGTTAACCGGGTCCAGGCTCTGTGCGCGGCATACGGCCTCGGTTAATGGTCTCTCGGCGCAGGAGAACGCACCACAGTCAATATTCGCCGTGCGCAGCAATTCATTTTGCATCTCCGGAGTAAAGAGCATACGCGTAAGAAAATATGGATGGCTGCCTCTTCTCCCGATCGTGGACAAGGCTCTTTAACTTGCGGTTCTGGTCGCTCGAGGGAGCGAGCGCCGCAAATATATTTGCCGAGAGGGACCGAGCGATTGCCGGTACATGCCGCCACGGCTCGGCAAATCTTTCCATCCGCGGCACGGTGCGAAAGCTTGAGTAGCCGGCAAATATTTCGTCGCCGCCCAGACCCGACAAAGCGACTTTGACGCCCGCCGCCCGGGTTCTTTCCGAAACAAAGTAGGTATTGATACCGTCTATCGTAGGCTGATCCATCGCTCGAATCGCAGGATCGATGGCCGCAAAAAAGTCGGATTGCGAAACCGTGATTTCGTGATGATCGGTTCGAAAACGTTCGGCAATCGTGCGGGAATACTTAGCCTCGGAGTAGTCGGCCTCTTGAAATACGATAGAAAAAGTGCTGGGTCGCACGTCGTTCCGATCCAGAATCCCGACCAGGCTGCTGGAATCGATTCCGCCGGAAAGAAAAACTCCCACCGGCACATCGCTGGCCAGTTGCATGCGCACGCACTCATCGAGCATGGCAGCGATCTGTTCTTCGCTTTCACCACGAGTTGCTGCACGATCGCCCGCAGCATTCTGCGCGGCAGCGATCGGGTCCCAATACTCGGCTAGCGTCGCATGCCCATCTTTCCAGATTAAAGAATGCCCGGGTGGAAGCGCTCGGACGCCTTTTACCAGAGTGTTTGGATCGTAAACCGATCCGAAGGTCAAATAATTGATGAGGCCCGCGGGGTCTATAGCGCGCGGTACCAGCCCAGTACCCAGCAGAGTGCGGACTTCGGAAGAAAAAATAAAGTACTGATCCGACTGGAAATAATAGAGTGGCTTGATTCCCATCGGATCGCGGGCGACGAATAGCTGATGCCGCTGCGCGTCCCAGATCGCGAAAGCAAACATCCCACGAAATTCATGGAGGCACTTTTCGCCCCAGTGCGCGTACGCTTTGAGGATTACCTCAGTATCAGAGAGACTGCTGAATCGTAGCCCAGCTTGCGCCAGTTTCTCGCGAACTTCGCGGAAGTTGTATACCTCTCCGTTGTAAACGATCCAGTTGCCGGTTGCTGGATCGTTCATCGGCTGATGGCCCAGAGGCGAGAGGTCGAGAATTGCGAGCCGTCGATTCCCTAAACCGATTTCGATTTCCAGATCCGCTTGCTCTCCCGCGAAGTCGCGCAGAATCACCGTGCCGCTATCATCCGGTCCGCGGTGAGCCAGCGAACGAGTAGCGCGCTCCAGCAATTCGGCGGGGACGGGCGCCCTCAAGCCAATGATGCCGACAATTCCGCACATCCGAAGCGATCGCCTCCTGGACCTTTGCAGATCATCTTACGTGAATCGTCAGCCACTCTTTTGCTGCAGTAGCAACTTCAGCTTCGCTTCGTAATATTCTTCAATGATCCAACTGCTATTTACTGTGCGAGGCTTCGGGCCAGCGAACAGCAACTGTTCCACATGCTTGTCCCAGCTGAAATCCTGCGACCGCAAAATTCCCTTTTCACGCATCTCCGCTCTTTGCTGGGGCGATTCGCATAGTTGCATAATCCGCTGCGCCAATATTTCCGGCTCAAATCGCGGGAAATATTGTGCAGCATCTCCGCAGATCTCCCGATGCACCGCCAGATCCGATGCAATCACGGGAAGCCCACTCGCCATTGCCTCAACCAACGGATGAGCGAAGGTTTCCGCATAAGCGGGAGTCACATAGAGATCGCAACTCTGATAGAGGTGATGCAGCGCAGCGTAGGGCACCGCACCCAACTCGACCACTTCCTCGCGAAGATTGAGTTGCCGGACTAACTCCGCAGCCCGGTCCGCCTGGTAGATTCCCGGATTATCCTTTGAGGACAGTTTGCAAGTAAGAATCAGCCGAACGTCCCGCGGATGGAGCATCTTTTTCACAATCGCGATCGCCCGAATCAGAGTTTCGAAATTCCGGTAGTAGTTGTAGTGGCTGACGAACAAGATGCGGACGGCGCCTTCGGCGGCCGCGAGCCGTCTTCTGCACGTCCTGGCCTAACGGAGCCCGCTCTCGGAAGAAAGCATCGTGATCGAAGCCATGATGAATCGACATCACTTCCTTCCCTGTCCAGTCCCGCAGTTCGCCGGCGAAAGTCGCGCTGGGAGCGACCGTACAGTCGGCTACTTTCACCGACCATCGAGCCAGCGCGCCTTTTATTTCCGTATCAAGCCACAGGCGATAATCTCCACGTTGCTCTGACGTCGCGAATAAAATCGGCCGACGTATACAGAGCATTTCGGCTTAACAGGATTTGCGGAACCGGCGAGCGATAAAGTGCAAAATTCCCCGTAGATAACAGAACGTCCGCTCCCGAGCTGCGGATCATAATGCGGAAGGTGACGCTGCTCGTACCAGAATCTTCTTCCCGGAACCATCGGGAGGTGATTCGCTCAGAACCTTCACTTGCGCCGATTCTGAAATCTCCCCTCGCAGAATTCCACCAACCAGCAATGTTGTGCGCACTCCCTCCCGATCCAGCCAGGCGCGGCAAAACATTGCGAACGTAAGTCAGACCTCCTCCTGCACTGGCCGAGAGTGCGTTAATGAAAATATGGATCATTCTGTTTCGATATGGTTACGTCCAACATTTTCGTTCGACAAGCAACTATTTGGACTTTCCAGCGGAGGATCGCAATAGATCGCGCAGTCGTGCTCTGCGATTGCGCCACCACAAATCGACTAATCCCGAATAGCAAAACCGGTATTCCGGATTTGTATATCTCGTCTCGATCTCGCGCCGCCATAGCAAAGACGGATGCTCGCGATCGGGACGAATCGCTCCAGCACAAGGTGCAAAGCAAAAGCGATGGTACTTCTGTATCGTTCGCCAAGCGTCCGCATCGATCACGTCCCAGCCGAATGTCCACGCAAATGCATCAACAGGCTTCTTTGTCCACGCCATAATCTGCCGAGCACTGTCGCCAATCTCTCGCTCCAATGTTTCAGGCGTAAGTCCGATAAGTCTCTCGTGGGTGAGCGTGTGGCTCCCAATCGCGTGACCTCGATTCGCAAGATCCGCAATCTGGACTGGACTCATCGGCTTCCAATCCTCGACCTCTTCGTCGCCCGGCATTGAGTCCGGATTCATTTTCGCCCGATAATAAGCGAGAGCCTTTTCCGTGCCGGCTTGTTCCGCGAACGCAGGCACTATGAAAAATACGCCTCGCCCGCCGAATGACTCCAACAGCGGAGCGGCAACAACGTAGTTGCTCTCCCTTCCATCGTCAAACGTAAACAGGAGCAAGGGCTTCGAACGGGTATCAGATTCCGAGTCTTGCCTCCCACAGCTTGGCGAAGCCCTCAAGACTGGTAATCGTAAAATGTTTTGCAGCAAATTCGAGTTGTTGGCGAAACTGCGCTTCCATCGACGCCGGGGTCTCATGCATCGCAACTACTACTCCTCGCGAATGGCGGAAGCTTCTTTTGAATGATGAAGGCCAACGAATCTGCACCGGTAAGATTCGCCGCTTGCATTAGAAATGCGCGAGCTTGACGTCGCAAGTTCATTGGTCTCGTCAGATGAGCCCGTCGCCATCGGCTGGCACGGGATACCAATCGGAAGTCGGCAGGAGATGCGCTTTGTCGAGATACCAACCAGTTGGAGCATCGAAGGTTCGGAGCTGAAAACCTCTTCTGCAAAACAAATCCTGCAGCTCCTGACTTTGATTGCGCAACACGATCACGTCGACACTCTTCATGATAGCGAGCGAGCAAAGCCCCCACGATCCGCAACCACTCCTCTGCCGGAACTTCGGGATAGACATCGAGAACGTTAAGTGTCCTGATCTGATTCCGAAATCCTCGAATTCTTTGATTCACCGTTACCAGCACTTCCTGATCCGGCCGGCGGCTGCGAAATGCAAATGCGGAGACTGTCTGGTCCCTGCCGGAAAAATAACGCCAGCGAATGTATGCCAGATCGCGCATCGCAGTCAGCTTGGCGGCGCAACCGTGAATCGGAAGATCATTCACCTGCTCGGCGGATGTAAGCTCCCGCAACGTGCCGCAGTTCTCGGATTCAAATTTCAAGGGCCGTAATAATCGCGCCAGACGAGAGACGGGACTCCCTGCCAAGCACGTGTCAGGAATCGACTCGAATACTTCCGATGAACAACCTCCTCCGCCACCGGCGGCCAATGCAGCACGCCGAATAATTCCCGGTCAGAATATGGAATCGGCTTCGCTCCCGCCGCCTTCCACAATGCTGCGGCTTCCGCATTCGCCGACGTTCCGAACAGACGGCCATTGGTTTGCCATCCGCGAATACTTCAGAAAAATTCGTCCTCCTTGTCCACGATGACGATCATCCACGTAGAACGAACTGGAGCCCATCAGCAGGATTCGCTCGTGCCCGAATTGAAAGAATTGCGGAACGCACAGAATGCATCCCACCAATTGGTCAGCAACTACTAATCCGAAACCCAGTGGATCATTTTTGCCACGCGCCGGATTTTCAAGCAGGAACCATTGCAGATGGGCTTCCACTGTTTCCCTAGGCTCGCCGCGATTGCTTCGCAATGAACTGGGCAATCTCGCCAAGATCCTTCTCCGAGAGAGCAATGAGGTCAGCGCGTTGAGGCCGCTGCTCCGGAGCCGGAACGTCCATGCTCATCTCGCCACTTCCTCGTATATTTTCATCAACCTTGCAGCCTGGTGCGACAATGTCAGATTATCGAGGATAGTCAGACGCGCGGCATTGCCGATTCGCGCGCGAAGATCGGCATTTCCCAACAAGACTTTCAGCCCCTGCACCAATTCTTCCAGTCCATCGATCGGAATCAGCCATCCATTCTCGCCGTGACGAATAATTTCCTCGATGCCTTGCCCATGGCAGCGATCGCCGGTTTGCCGCAAGCCATCGCTTCCAGGTAAACACATCCCAGACCCTCGTAACGGCTGGGCAAGACGAAGACCGTACAGTTCCGCATGGCTTCGGCGACTTCGGTCCGGCTTCTTCGCCCGAGAAAATGAACTCGACCACTGATGCCCAAATCTTGCGCCAACCGGGCGAAGCGATCTCGATCCGCTCCTTCGCCAATAATTTTGCATTGCAAATCGGGATGCGACTGGTTCAATCTGCGCGAGCGCCCGCAATACAAGTTCGTGCCCCTTCCCTGCCAGCAGATTCCCGACAATCAGAATCGTCGGCGTCTCGTCTATGTTTATCATTCGGCGCGAAAGCATTCAGGATCGGTTCCGTTATAGACGACCTCAGATTCTGCCGTCGCTCCCGCTTCGGCCATTCCATCCGTTCAGCACACGCTGCACTTTTTCGCTCACACAGATTACCTTGCGTGCGTGCGAGTAGACACGTATTGAGCTTGCTCGCCGCCATCTCGCGGCGATCCCATCCTGAAAACACCGGTTGAAAGCGTCCAGCCCATGAACGGTAACCACAAACGGAATTTCTAAATGATGCGAGAGGAATGCCGCTGCATCACCGCACAGGCAACGCGGCGTGAGCATGGATTACACTGACCGGCGAATGCCGATGAATTTTCCGCACTTGGCTCAACAGTGCAGCACCTAGAAATCTACCGGCGCTCGACAGTCCAAAATTTCCCGGCAGTTGTGGATAGCGAATCCAATCGGCTGGGAACTGCCGGCTCGATTTTCTTCTGGCATGATAGATCGAATCAACCGCGATAACAGAAGAGATCAGCGCCTTGCAACTCAATCTCTCGCAGCGTTTCAGCAACGAAGCAGCCGCTCACCTCGTCGCCATCGGACGGATAAAAAGGCGTGAGCGTCAGAACATGCAGCTTGGGACAAGTTCCTTGCTCCGTAATTTTCGCAGCGCGCCCCGAATCCCGATGCACAATGTCTGAAGTTACCTGCTCTCACTGCTCTGTGTCGAGCGCTCCAGAATCAGTTCCGTCAGGCCGTCGATGGTTGCGAAACGAGGATCCTGCATGTCGTCATCGGAGAACTGCATTCCGAACGTCCGCTCGGTCTCGGTAATGAATTCCACAACTTCCATCGAGGTAAGCCATCCTGCTTCGAAGTAGTCGACGTTCAGTAAAGATTGGCCTGCTTGCTTGGCGGTCTTTGCCCGGCTCTCGAACCAATCGATGATCCAAGTTTGAATGTGATCCACGTTCGCAACTCGCGCCCTCAACTCTTCCCCTTGGTCTTTAATCTCTATCTTTCAATTGCCGCGCATCGTGCCGGCGCGCCATCGCAGCCTTTTAACTTCAAAGGCATCACGATCAGTTCAACTTCCGACGCAGTCAGCGCCTTCAGGTTGGCCAGGTATTCCACCAGCACAACGCCCGCGCCCAAAAGAACTTTGTGATTGGGAGAATCCTTGGCCGTTCCTCGCGAATGGGCGGGATTGTCGGGAGACGGCGTGTCCATCGCAATCAGCCGCACCCCGTTGTCTACCAGCCACCGCGCTGCATTTTCGGACAGAAACGGATATTCATTGTAAAACTTCATGTTGCCAAAATACTCGGACCATCCCGTCCGCAGAATCAAACGCTTGGGAACTTTTTCCCCCAATCTTTTCTTTAAATCGGCAACATCGATCTCCTGCAACGGCGGGCATCCGGTGAAGTCGGCCACCGTGGCCTGTCCGATTAGCACGTCCAGCGGAACTTCATCGATCGTTCCGCCATTCGGAATGAAGTGACGAGGCGCGTCCGCGTGCGTACCAATATGCGTTCCCAACACCACTTTCCGCGTCTCGCGTCCTTCGATTCCATGACGCCCAAGAATCGTGATCTCGACCACAGGATGCCAGTGCGTAGGGAACGTCATCATGCCTTCTTCGATCGGGCAAGGAAAGGTCGATAATTTTCATACGTGAGCTTCGATAAGAATCCACTCGCAGATCGATCATGGCAGATTGATCAGTCTGATCTATCAATTGCAGTAATATCTCTAGTCAATCAGTGGGACACGACCGCACTTTCCACGGGGGCCCTGCGAAGGGTCGATGCCGAACCTGACTGCAGCTTCTGAGCCACCAACTCGCGAATGCGAGCCTTCTGCACCTTGCCGCTCGTCGTCCTGGGCAGTTCATCGATCGCCATGTAACGTGCGGGCTGCTGATGCTGCGCCAGATTTCGTTTCGCATACGCGGCCGCCATTTCCAGCGTCACTTCCGGCTCTGCTCCGGCCTCCATCTTCAACACAGCAACAATGTCTTCGCCATAAAGTTCGTGCGGAACGCTCACCACCGCAACCTCGGCGACACCGCCCACATGCATCAACACTTCTTCAATCGCTGCCGGACTAATGTTCACCCCTCCGCGAATGATGATGTCTTTCTTGCGCCCGGTGATTAAAAGTGAAGACCCTCCGTCAAGATGGCCAACATCGCCCGTGGCAAACCACGCCGAAGAATTCGTTTCCAACAGCCGCCCATCAGCGTCGAGATACCCAGCCATTAGATCGGGCGTAAGGATTTGCACTTCCCCGTCCACGCCTGGCGCAACCTGTTCTCCATCATCGTTCACAATTCGCAGTGCAACTCCCGGCAAGGGCTCGCCCACATAACCGGAGCCTCCCAGCGCGTCTGCGGAACGCGCAGTGACAAAGAGAGTCTCAGAGAGACCGTAATTTTCAATCAGCCGCACGCCATAGCGCGATTCAAACTCGTTCTTTACCTTCAGCGGAAGCGGTGCGAATCCCACAAACACGTGGCGCACTGCGCTTCGGCAAAACTCCTCGCCGGCACGGCCGCGATCCATTCTCAAAAGTATCGACAGTACTGTCGGAGCCATCCAGAGCGTATTGACCTTGTTTTTTTTCGCCTTCTCCCAGAAGTGCAAACTCGACCGCGCATCGAAAACATGGTCCACCACCACGCTGGCCCCGCACAAGAACGGCAGGATGAGCAAATTGTAAAAGCCGCCCATATACGCCATCGAAAGCGTCAAATAAAATCGCGACTCTTCGTCGATTTTCTGAGCGGCGGCAAATGCAGAAGCGTTTCGGAACATTCGTCCGAGCTTGTGCGCCAATCCTTTGGGCTTCGCCGAAGTGCCGGACGTGTACATGATCACAACCAGGTCGTCGGCGTCCGCTGTCTCAAGCGGCACGAAATTCTTCGGTTCCTCGAGTTCGTCAATCTTGATCGCGCTGCGGCCGTCTCCGCTATGATTCGTGTCCTGTCCAGTTTGCAGCGCCAGCACATTCGCATGGAACTCTCGCACCGACGGCGCATTCGACGAAGCGGCCACGATCAACGCAGGCTTACAACTTCCGACTATGAATTGGATTTCTCCCTTGGCTGAGCGCAGGATTAACTGGAACGATCACCGCTCCAAGGTAGATGCAGGCAAAATACAGAACCGCGAGTTCGCAGGAATTAGGAAGGATCACGCCAACCCGATCGCCCTTGCGTAACCCGCGCTTGCGCAGCTCAGCGGCTAAAGCGCAGGCGCTGCCGGTGAAATTCGCCGTACGTAATTTCGCGCCCGGTGTTCGCGTCCACCAGGAAAGCTTGCTCCACGCGCCTTTCGACGACGTTCGAAATCGTTTCGCGAATCGTCATTGCATCGCCATCGGAGAAGGTTGAGCCGACTTCATGAGATTTGAGATGGCCACCCATCGGTCCATCTGGCCACGATAGGCATGGTTTGCATCGAGACGCAAAATCGAGCGGCCAGGAATGTCCATTTCAAAACGAGGAAAGTGGCCGGCGGTAATTACTAATCCCTCCGGCAACAGAAGCTGATCAATCGAGGCGGAGTCGGCGGCGCTCGGTGGACAAAGAAGCAGTGCAACCCCAATCCCTAAATCAAAATGCATCCGATCGGAAAAATCCGCAATTTGCCAGCAGTTCTCCGGCGCTTCCAGCGGCAACTCACCGTGCACCGCAACATTATTGAAACTCTCGGAGCAATGCTTCAACAAAGCCGATGCTCGGGCTGCCATAAATCATGATGCAAAAATCGCCACAGCGCGCGGCCGCAGCGTTGACCACATCTTCCAAGTACCCGGCAAACAGACGCTTCGAACGCATGGGCAAGATTCTCTCAGCACCTACAATCAACGATACGGAAGCCGGCCAGTCCGCCGCCCACGCTCCTCCGTCCTTATCGTTGAGAAATAATGAGACAGAACCGCTGGTCATCTTCAACACCTGCTCGAGCATTTCAAAAGATCCGTAGATCACCCTCCCGAGCACGACGGGGCCTTCAGCAAGAACGAGATCCGCCAGAACCAGATCCTCCGAAGGGGATTCCGACGCAACCAGCTCCAACACCGGACGCGCCCGCCGCTTGGCACAAGTAACGATCATTCCCTCCACTAAAGACCGTACCGCCGAGAGCGAACTGCTAATGGTGTGCGCGGAAATTCCCGGTGCCGAGAACGACGTCAATACTTCGCGAGCCTTGCTCGGCTGCGCTTTGGGCAAGGCTGGCCGCAACGCGGATGCAGATCGTCTTCATCGAGATTGACGGGATCGAGTTTTCCCATCGCCACCACGAGCCTGTCGCAGTTCTACATTGTGTTCACGCGCCGCCGCCGCCACCTTCGGCAGGAACGAAGAGTGGAACTGGCTGCATCCCATCGCCACTGACATCATGTCGTAAAGTTGCATCTGCGACATCAGCGGGCCCATGAATTCTTCCGCAGCATCCATCACATCGAAGAGATCGATTCCAGTTTCGACGCCGAGATTATTGAATACCGCCACTGCGATCTCCGTAGGAACGTTGCCCGCGCTGCGCCCCAATCCGTAAAGCGTCGTATCAATGAACGTAGCACCTCAACGAACCGCTTCCACGCTGTTGGCAACCGCGAACTGAAGATTGCTGTGTCCATGAAAGCCCAATTCGCAATCGCAACGTTCGCGCGCAGCGGTGAAATATTTGCGCACGTCCTCGGGGAACATGCTGCCTGCAGAGTCGACGCAGTAAATCACGTCCGCCCCGGCCGCAGCGCCAGCTCTGGCTTTCTCCCCAAACGCTTCGGCAGAGATGCCATAGGTTTTCATGAAATTCAGGCAGACCGTCAGCCCGAGCTCTTTGGCCAAAGTTAAAAATGGAAAGGCGTCTTCAATTTCCGGAGCGTTGTAACCAATGCGAACGAAGTCCATACCTGCCGCCCGCGCGGATTTTAGTTGATCAGCCGTACCGATCCCCGGAATGAAAAAACAACCGATCTGCGCATTCGGCGCGGCTCGTTTCGCCACTTCAATCAGCCGCTCATCGGAGCTGGGCATCGCACCCTTGCCCGCCTTGGCAGCGCCCAACCCCACTCCATGGCCCACTTCAATCCAGCGAAAACCGAGCCTTCCCAAAACGCTCGCCAGGACGGCGGTGTCGTTTTCGGTAAACTTGAAATCGACGGCGTAGCTTCCATCGCGCAACGTGCACTCCAGGATCTTTACTCGCCGGCCGGACAGTTCTTTTGGCATCACTTCACCCTGTGGCATGCGACTCCGGTCCGTCCTCTTAATTCTCAGGACGCTGAACCACGTTAAATAATCGCTGATTTCTCGGAGCCAGTATATTACCAGTTTTAGTTCTGAGGATAAGATTCCCCCACAACCGACTTCACCGCCTCTAACATTCCATTCGCCCATGCATCCGGCGAATTGGCCTCGATGCGTTCGCCACTCCTGCGCCCCATTTCCGCGCGTCTTGCCAAATCCTCAGCTACGTGCGCCATCGCCCGGGCAAGTTGAGCAACGTCGCGCGGCGTAACTACAAATCCATTCTGGCCATCTTGCACCAGATCTGAAGCACATCCTGCGACACTGGTAAGAATTACCGGCAAACTGCAGGCCATCGCTTCGTTTACCACCAATCCCCACGGATCACTGTGCGTCGGAAAAATCAAGGCGTCTGCAAACGCATAAAACTCCGGTAACTCTTCGCGATGCACGAACCCGGGAAATTGAATGACGCCCGGAGAGATCTTAGCGGCTCGTTCAACCAGTTTTCGACTATCAGATCCAGTCCCGGCGAATACCAGACCAATACTGCAGCGAATCTCCCAGTCCAGCTGAGCGTATGCCTCGAGAAGGTCGCTTACTCCCTTGTCTTTTACGAGCCGGCCAACATAAAGGAAGTATCGGGAAGGCAGATGGTAACGGCTGCGGACTTGAGATTCATTCCGGCGCGCTGTTTCCGCTAGATTCGAGAACAACGCCGTATCGACCGCATTCGGCGCGATAAAGATTCGCTGCGGTGCGATGCCAAGCTCCGTTAGATATTCGAAAGATGATCTTCCCGGAACAACGAAAGCCGCGCACAATTTCAGAAAACGCTTCTTCATAAACTCCACAAGCGGATATCCGCGCCTTCGATCCCAGGCTGTACTCTCAGACCACAACAACAACGGCACTCGATGGGATCCAGCCCAGCGCGCGGTCGACCAGGAGGCCAGATAGTTATATCCGCCGCACAAGATAACGTTCGGCTTAAGGTCGCTTAGCGCGGAGTTCACTCCGCGGTTTATCAACACGTTGTATCTTCCGAGTCGCTGCCTCCACGATGGAAGTACTCGGTACTTAAATTTGATTTCGTCCTTATAGACTTTCCATTCCCGCAAAGAAGGATCGTTCTCGGAGAGGAATATCACCTCAACTTCTATTTCCGCCCGCCGTGCCAGTGCGTTAAGAACGGGAATCCGGTAGGGCGCAATGATCTCGGTGAGGATGACCAGCTTCGGAATCAAGGTTTCGAACCCTTCCTCTGTGCGGTTGCCAGGCGCGAGAAGATTGTCTCCCACTGTCGAGTGATCACGTCCCAGCTAAAGCGCGCGATGTGCGAATGTCCGGATTCGCCGAACTTACGGCGTAACTCGCCATCCGCAAGTAGGCGGCCCAGACTCAGCATCATCTCGTGATCATCGCCTGCAAGAAATCCAGTTGTGCCATCCATCACGGATTCCGGCTCGTAGTCTTTGCGCGCAAGCACCGGCAAGCCGCTCGCCGCCGCTTCCATCAGAACCCGAGGCGATCCTTCCCATCGGGAGGGAAACATAAAGATATCTGCCCGGCGATATTCTTCACGGATCTCATTGCGGAATAACGTCCCACGCATCTCGACGTTCGCCAGAGAGCGTGCTCGATCCCGCAATTCCTGACACATCACTCCATCGCCCACCAATACAAAATCCGCCTCAGGATAGCGTTGCGCAGCATCGAGAACAACTCGCGGTCCTTTGAAAATGCGGAGCGCCCCTACAAAAAGCACGCGCGGCCGAAGATTCGCCGGCCTATCCCAATCAGGTGTGAAAAATTCGGTATCAACTCCGGTGGGAACGATTTCACTCTGCAGACCATAGTTCTTTTCCAGGCTCCGCTTCACCATTGCAGAATTACTGAAGAGATAATCGCACCGGAGAACGGTATTTTCGAATAATCGAACCGCTTGCGGAGTAATCGTCTCATCGCGCCAGTCGGTTTGCGATTCGATTGTGCCGATGATTGTGCACCGGCAACGTTGACGCGACCTCATCCTCAAATACCATCGACTGGCGGGCGACGCCTTTAGATAAAACAGAATGTCCTGACCGCCGAACAGGAATCGCCCGAGCAAAGGAATCGTTTGCAGCCGGTTTGGAAGACGAATCAGGCGAGTATTTGGACGAGCCAGAATTTCCTTTGCGGCCACCCCTCGCAAGAACATAGTCACAGAAAAGCGGTCCGGGTCCAGGCGGCTTACAATCTCCCGGGCATTGATCATCTGTGCGTTCGTAAGGCCTTCGTCTGCGAAAGAGTCCACCAGAATCCTGACCGGCTTCATCTCATTGGTCGTCATCCAAGCAGGCTTGCGGAGGCGCGGCGCGTGGCGTACTCATTTTCTGCCGGCGCTGCCCGATTCGAATGGAATGCGATGTCCCGCACTCTGGTTTGCAGGGAGGACCGTAAGCAAGCTTCCGAACTCCGTTCTCGACCATTGCTTCGCAAATGAGCCAGGGCGATCTCCAGCAACCGGCGTCGCGCCGGTTTTGCCTCTGGTCTCAGGCAGGGATGAGCGCTCCCCCGGATCGAGTTTCAGATTAAACAGGTACTCGGTTTGCGCCGCAAAGTTAAGAACCAGTTTGTATTCTGCATCGCGAACCGCAAGCAAACGAGAACCGCGACGATCTTCCCCGCGAAATGGATTCGTACATCCCGCAACGCTCTCCGCAATCGCGGGCTCGCTCCATGAGGTGCCAGCTTTAAGTTGCGTCCAGTGACTTTGTCCCTGAAACTCCGCAGGGAACCGGCGAACCTGCAGCTTCGAGAATCGTTGGAGCCAGATGGAGCAGACTAAAAGGATTGCTCGAAACCGTCGGTTGCGCCACACCTGGCACGCGAAGCAGTAACGGAACATGGATTAATTCTTCCATCAAGGAGGGTGCGTGGTAGCGGCCATCGTGTTCCAGGAATTCCTCTCCGTGATCCGCCGTCAAAGCGAAAATGCAATTTTCCCAGAGCTTCGATTCGCGCAGCCCATCGACCAGCTTCGACAATTGCTCATCCACCCAACGAATTCCAGCGTCATAGAGCGCGACGATTTCGTCCCGGTAGTGGCGCAGACGTTTCCTCCCAATATCAGATCGATTCCAGGACTCATTTAAATAACCGGCGCGGAGGGCGGTCAGCTTTTCGTCTCCCATCATCTTCAGCGCTTCCTCCTTCGGATAGTAAGGAGAGTGCGGATCCATGAAGTGCAGCCACAGAAAGAAAGGCTGCTCGCCCACTGAGGCAAGCCAGCGTTGAGCCCGGTCAACGATGACATCGGCGGACGGAAAGCGACGCATCCGATCCAACGATTGCGCCCCGGAAGCGGCCCATCGCTGGCAGTACTGGAAATAAAGTTCGTCGTAGGCTGCGCCCAGCAATGGAATCCGATGACTGACATTCGCTAGAACTTGATTCAGACTTCCCGCCCAACCACTGCTGCGCTGTGTAGTTATCGCTGGAAGCCGAAGCGTGCGGAAGATCAACATCCAGAAAATCGCAGAATGTTTCAAAACCAAAATCGTAACCAAACTGTTCAGATAGATAAGGGTTGGCTGCGCCGAAAAAAGCTGTCTTGTACCCGTCTTCCCCCAATGCGGAGGCCAGATTTTTTTCCCGGACGGCAAGCCCCAAAACTTCGCGCCCCCAGGCAAGCGGATAGCGCGAAGCCAGAATCGCGGGTAAGGAATAGTACGTTGGCGCTCCAGCAACAATCGCCGTCGGAAAAACCAGGCTCTCTGCCGCTAGCGAATTCAGGAAAGGAGTGGTTGGACGAGCATAGCCCATGAAACCGCAATGATCGGCGCGCAAGCAGTCCACCGTGACCAGCACCACCGACTTTCGCTCGGCCATCACGATCTCTCCGCTTTTGTGACGCCGCTACTTTTGAATGTTCGCTTGGTCACCGGCACCGGCAAATGTACGACTGCATCGATTCGAACTCGCCTTTATCCACCAAGTCATACAGATCCTCGTCTCGAACGTATAAGAGATCCGGATATTTCGATTCGAGAGCCGTCAGAAACTTATCCAGCTGAGTTAACGTGCCGCTGCGAAAATCCTTGAGGGTTGAATGAAAATTGATGGAATGCACGGAAATGATCGCGGGAATACCGCGCGCGAAGCTGTCCTCCGCCATTCGCACGCAGGCTTCCAGGGAAAATGCCTGCCCTGCCGATGGCTCGAAGTCCAGCGTGCGGTACAAATGCAAGATCTTTGCTTCGCAATTCTTATCACTATGCACGTCAAAGTGAGGCGGCAGATTGCTTCCGGGTCCGTTCTGCGCCACTTGAACGCCACATTTTCCCCATGCATGATGCGTGCTCCTATCAGCGCGATAACCCGGAGCGCAAGCCGAGCGCGGAGCCTTCGAGAACAACTGAGTAAAGGTCTTCACCGCTTCGGCAATCATCTCGTCCTGAATTTCTGAATTCAGGAAAGTTTCCCGGCCGTTTTCTCCCGGGTCCGAATATTCGAATCCCATCCAGGGCATGCGCCAGTAAATATAAGGAACGCCAGCCCTCCACAACATTCTCAGAAAACTGCCCCGCTCTCCTCGAATCGTTCAAGTATCGTTCCGCCGCAAGCCGGCAGAAGTGCGTTGTGCCATGCAGTGCCGGCGACAATACGCCGGCGGAAATCCCTTGCTGATAGGCCTCGAACAATCCCGGCCGGTTCCAACCGTCCGGCAACCCGTCCGCCAGAGAACGAAGATGGATCTGCCGAAACTCATCTCCCAACCACTTTCGCAAAGTCGACATTCGCCATCATGAAGTTCATTCCTAAACAAGCGGGCCGTCCATTCGAATCGCGATGTCGACTGAGCAGCGACACGATCGCTTCAATATCTTCCGCAGTCTCCAGACTATAAAAATCATAATTTCGCTCGCCCAAATTCACGCCCAGACTCCGCAACTCTTCCCAACCTTCACGGTCCCGGATGCCGACCCTGCCCCAATCATCGCTTTGCAGCACGACCAAGGGACGCCCGAAAACAAATCCCTCCACCGGGATGCGCATGTCGCGCGCCGCCATGCTCTGCGGAAGACGTTCAGCATGAGAGTTCTGCATTCGTTCATTTCCGACTTCGATGCGAAGCCATTTCACTTCTCTGCCAGGTTTGTAGAATTCGCAGCGAAGCTCGTTTCGTACAGGCCGGCAACACCCTGCGATGTTGCTCAACTCTCGCATTCGGAAAATCAATTCGAAGGTGCGATAGTAGCCGCGCCGAATTACTTTGCGATGCGGCCGCACGAAATGCACGACGGTTCCCCCGAAGCCGCCTTGAACCATGCCGGGCCGGATTTTGCGCCCGGCGTGTAACCACCGAAATCGTATTCGCGGCAGCCATGGGATTTCGCCCACAGCAGCGCTTTCCATTGCAGGATGTGGCCAACGTTGAATTGCTCGTGCTTATCAGCCGCTCCCCAAACATACCAACATCGTTTCCCTGCACGCCCAATTACCGCCCCGCCGTAAACCTGATTCTTGCGCTGCCAGTACAGCGCTGAGTCCGCCATCAGCCAAGGACGCGCAAATAGTAAAAAACTTTCGTACGCGCCGCGCGAATGCACCTCAAGAACTCCTCGATATCTACATCAGTCGAAGCCGGCACGACTGAAACTCCAGCCGTTCCGCGCGTCGTATTTCGTAACGCGAGTTCTTGCGAAAGTTCGCAAAGATTTCATCGTCGCATTTCGTAAGGTCAAGGCGAAGCGACGACCGCTCTTCGCCAATCCCTGCCATCCTGAATCCCGCAGATGATTTTCGCAGCTGCTCTCCGCCGTCTGCACCCAGTCGGGAATAACTTCACAATAAGTCAGCCCTCCAGCCGCATCTGCGCTATAAATTCCTCGGTCGCCGTCTGCCATAACCGCTTATCGTCGCAGACCGGTCCTCGATTCGCGACGACCGCTCGCATCCAGGGCACTGAAGAACCAAGCGGAAAATGCGTTCCGAAAGTACCGAACCACCGAATCGCTCCGCCTTCCCGCAGCAACGCAAATCTTGCCCAGCGACGTTCCATTGCGGAAACTGAAAAAGATGGCTTGTTTCCTGACTATCCAGAAATTCCGTGATCGCGCCAGAGCAAAGGCTCAGAGAGATCTTTACCCGCGTAGAGCTCCAAGGACATTCGCTACAGTCCTATATGGTTTACAGATATCCCAAATCCTTCAGCCTCTGTTCCACTGCTGCCCGCTCCGCTTGATCCAATTCAACCGTGTCGCCACTTACCAGTTCTCGCAGCAGAAAAGCCACGAGTTCATCCAGGCTGCCGAATCTGCTGCCGAATTTATTTTCCGCAGCCACGCACAAATCTTCGGGAAGCTTAATTTCTCGCGAGTCGCTCATGATCGATGGCACGCCTTCATTGCCCCACAGCTCCTCGCACCCGCGCCCAAACGGCGTTCGCAATCAAGCGATCATCCTCGTCCAATCCCATAAGGAGCGCGATCGGCAGAAAATGTTGCGTAGGCCGAAACCAGTGCAGACGAAGATCACCATCAAATCGGTCTTCATCGATATAAAAATCGAGGAAGATATTGCAAGCTTGCTGGCCAGCCAGGTTACAAAAAACGCGCTCGCGAGTGGCGGCACAAGTTTCAAATAGCTGCGATTGTAGGGAGAAAGTTTAAGCGCCGATCGCACCTCCACCAGATTCCAGACATTCACGCCCACGTTCGTGACCGCAGCGGCAACCGCGGCGCCCCAGACGCCCCAAAGCGGCACCAGCCAAATGCTCAAAACCACCATCATCGCCGCCATATAGGCCTGCACGCGAACCAGGCGATGCTGATTGCCCGACATCAACAACATGCAACCCACCGATCCGACTCCGCAGTTTACCAATTGACCGCATGTCCCGATCACCAGGATGGGCCAGCCCGCCTCAAAATCATGACCGAATACCGCCATAATCGGACGCGCGAACACAATCATCACCACCGCCAAAGGAAAACTCAGTCCCAGCATCCATTTGGTGAGAGTTTGGAACAGACGGCCCAGTAACCGGTGATCTCCGCGAGTATGGATATCCGCAATGACCGGCGCGAAAATCTGATTTACCGACTGCAAAATGATCGGTTCGTACGCAACCAGTGTCGCGGCCACGGCATAAACTCCAACATCGTGGGCTCCGCGATAATGACCCAGAGCCACGCGATCGGTCTGGCCCATAAAGAATTCCATCATGCCCACGCCGAACATGGCCGCGGAAAACGACCAGACTTCGCGCTCGATGGAAAGCCTGCTTGCGTCGAACGATCGGGCCGCCGCCGGAGTGAGCCGCCACACCAAAGACACGAGCAAACCCAGAACGATGACTGCACTCACAATCTGCGCGACCAGGTATCCCCATAACCCACCGCCCAGAATAACCAGGACGATGGTGAGCGCCATCGTAAGTGGGCTGGCGATAAATCGCGTGATCACGGTGCGGCGGCCAACCTCTTTATAGCCCGCCAGAACTTTGCCAAAGAACATATTCAACGCGCCCGTAACCATAATCAACGCAAACAGCGGCAGATAGCGGACGAGTTGCGGTGAATGATAAAAGCGAATCGCGATCCAGGGGCCGGCCTTCAGCACGACCACGGCAATAACCAAGTTGCTGGCCAGCAGTATCCAGGAGCCGTTCCACAGCAACGAACGCAATGCTGTGAATTTTCCCGATGCCACGTACAAAGAAACAAAACGCACCGCGGAATCCGGCAGGCCGAGCCCGTTGATGATTCCCAGAAAGCTGATGATCGTCATGCCCAGCGCATACAGCCCCAGAGCTTCCGCTCCCAGAACGTGCGCCAGGTAAACCTTGAAGACGTAACCAAAAACTGCTGTGAAGATTGTTCCCGCGAAAACGATTCCGGACTGCCGCGAAATGCGGCCCATCTCTGACTGGAAGCTTAGCGGTGAGCTTGAGTGCCGGCTCATTGCCGGCTGGTTGCGGAGTCACTGCTATCGCGCGCCTGAGTCGCACCAGTCTGTAATCCGGATAGCAAAATTCCCCCACAGCTCGCTATGCCTAGAGTATCGCGATGGATCAGTCTAAATGTTTTTTGATTCGCGGTGGGATGTCTCTATGCAGGCGGTCTACGCAGCAGCCGTCGAACAGCTGAATCAACCCTCGGCGACTTGCTTCAACCCGCTCGCAGCACGATACTTCACGATTTCTCGCAGATGGCGCGGCCATGATCTTGTCAGCGTGACATGCAGCGTCTGGCGCGTGCTGTTTCCAAAGCGTTCCTTGTAGCCTTCCGCGCCCAGGCCGAGATCGACCACTTCCATCTCATCCATATCGCAAGCATCCATCACAATCCTCGACAGCAAACAGTGGCCCGGCGAATTCTTTTCCTGGCTGCTTTCAAACGTGGGCTGGTACCAAAACCAACTTCCACTAAATTTAAATCCGTAGTTCCATGCCACCGGACGATCGTGAATTTTCAGCACGCTCAGTGTAACTACGCCAGTCCCATCAAACCGCTTGGCGAGTTGCTCCAGAAAAAACCGCCGCTCCGGCGTGGCCAAGCTGCTAACCCTCCCTGTGGCCAGAAAGCGCGCTACGTGGGCATCGGCGAATGGCTGCAAAGCAGCTTGAATTTCCTTGCCAGATTGCAGATGGGCGAATGTCACCGGCCCATCCCGTTCCATCTCCCTTAGATAACGGCGAGTCTTTTTCTTGCCCGACAGAGCAACCTTTAGTTCCTGACGACGATCGCCTGCGCCCAGCTCCACCTGGGAACAGAAGTACGCTGGCCGCATGAAAATATGAAAGCCATGCTTCGCCGCTTTGCTGTGCAGCGCATCTGCGGTTGGAGAATCGGCGGGAAGATTAGCCAACGTCATTGCCGCCGTGTTGGTCTGCATCTCTGCCAATACAGCATCGACGAACTCCACCCGCTGTTGCGGCGCGGTCAAGAAGTCGCAATAGTCAGCCGTGTTAGCGGCGAGAAAAGTTATATTCTTCCCGCCCAAATCGGTGGCCAACGAGGCCACGCCAACCAGATCGTCTCCCTCGTACCCGAGGACCAGCAACGGTTTTAGCGACCCGCGATAAGCCGCCTGTACCGCAATGGCCCACTCATACGTGTAAAACACCTGTGGCCGCTCCGCCTGCCGCGCAACCGCGTTCCACTGGCGATGAAGTTCCGGATCCTCCGGAATTTCGCTATGCAAGATAAGGCGCAAGAATCAATGTTCCCGCTGGTTTAGAATTTGGAGAATACATAGTACTAACAACGAGGAAGCTCAGGACAGTGACTCCAGGATAGTCGAACTCGCTCACATCCGACGCGACGTGCAGCTCACAACCAGCACCTCATGATCGGACGACAAACTCCCAGCTCAGAGGAGTACCCCTCTTAATGCCCTGCGCCGCACTCTTGCCCAACACATCGTTTAAATGCCGAGTGTGCAGCCCGTTTCCGGGCCGGATGGAACGCACATTCTCCGGCGTGAATACTTCACCCTGCTTCACATCTTCCACCACGAACAGCGAACGGCGAAACGCGCGGCTTGCCTCTTCTTTTTCACTCAAACCAAAATGCACTTCGCCTAGAGCTTTTTCGGCAATTCGTACCGCATCTACCATCGCTTTGAATTCCTTCGGCTCAAGCGAGAATGCGCTGTCCGGGCCCGGCTCGGCGCGCGACAGCGTCAAATGCTTTTCGATGATGCACGCCCCTAACGCAACCGCCGCCACCGGAACCGCGATCCCCATCGTGTGATCCGACAATCCCACGGGCACATCAAATCGTCGTTGCATCTCGGGGATAGTTCGTAGGTTCATTTCCTCCGGCGGCGCCGGATAAGCGCTCGTGCACTTTAGCAGAGCAATCTGGGTCGCGCCCGCCTCGCGCGCGCACGTCAGGGCCTCATCTATTTCTTCAACCGTCGCCATTCCCGTGGACATGATCAGTGGCTTGCCGGTGAGAGCCATCTTGCGAATCAGAGGAATATCCACCAGTTCGAATGAAGCAACTTTGTGCGCCGGCACATCCATCTTTTCCAGAAAATCGACCGCCGTCGCGTCGAAGGCGCTGGAAAAACAATCCATCCCTAAGTCTTCCGCCACTTTCTTGAGCCTGGGCTGCCAATCCCATGGCATAAAAGCTTCCGCATAAAGCGCATGCAGCGTACGTCCATCCCACAGGGTCCCGCCGCTCACGCGGAATTCCTCATTCTCGCTGGCGATGGTGATCGTGTCCGGCGTGTAAGTCTGCAACTTCACCGCGTCGGCGCCGGCGTCTTTAGCTGCGCGGACAATGCGAACCGCCTGCTCGTACTCGCCGATTGTGGTTGGCCGAGATTTCTGCAACTACGAATACGGGGAAGTCCCTTCCAATTCGGCGCCCCCCAATCCGCATGCTCTCAGTCACGCCGCTCCATTCCTCTCCAGAACAAAATGGATAGCTTCTTGTCCCTCGATTGATTCCGATGAAAGGCGATGGAAACCAGCACTCATAAACAACCTCTGTGATGGTGCATTCGTGGCTTTGACATAAGCATCGATACACTCGATGGCGGAGTCCTGGAAAACCTTCTCTGTGGCCAAAATGAGAAGTTTTTGGCCAAGGCCGCGTCCGCGATAGCGTTTGTCTACACTAATCGATAACTGCGCGCGTTTCTCCTTCGATTTGATAGCGCACCTCTCCAACTCGATTACCGCCTTTGTCCATTGCCGTATAGAGAATCGCCTTCGGATCGGCCATCTTGGCGCGAAACCATTTCGCATGTTCCTCCCACGAGATCGCCTTGCTGCGAAAGGATGCCGCCCTTGCCTCCGGATCATTCGCCCAATCCCAGAAAGGCTCACAGTCCGAATCCACGGTGCGACGCAAATTCAATGCCTGAAAGAAATGCAACTACTCTCCCCGCTCCCAGGCCATCAACCAACTTTCGCCCGTTGGTGGATTGCTGCTTTCTGGAATTTTCTGAATTCAGCAGTTCGGCCAGTTTTTCCGCAATCGTAGAAGCGCTCACTTCGCTCTCTTTGTCCAGTACCCAGGCAATTCGCATTTTCTCCGCGGTTTCGGCGATCTTCTCCTGATTCGGGGCAAGCACCAGAAGAAGCCCCGGCAATCCCAAAAAACACATTTCCCAAAAAGTTGTGCCTGCGCCTGCAATTGCAACATCCGCCCATGCCATCCATTCACTCACATTGCGGGCATCGATTACGAGACGAATGGGAAGTCTGTGCCCGCGAATTAACTCTTCCATCGATCGCAGATGCGGGTTGCTACCTCCAACCAGAATTGTGGCCTCCAGACATGGATCGGAAAGATTCTGGATCGCTTCAATCACTTTCGCTGTCAGATTGTCAGGATCGCTGCCTCCCATAGTGACCAGAATCTTCCGCGCCATTGGAGGAGTCTCGCGTTGCCAGTTACGCCACGGACGAAACTCGCGTCGCAGCATGGCGTAACGCGGTCCCAGCAACAAATGAGTTGACGGACCCCGCTTGGCGTAGAGGCTTGGGCTCGCTTGCAGGTTCTGGTTCAGCACCAGGTCAGCCGTGTACGGTTCCGCGTGCACATAGTCGTCAATCAACAGAACCTTGAATCCAGCACTCTTAATTAAGGGCTGATAGTCCGCGCCAAACTGATACCCATCCACGACCACCCAATCTGCATTTGTTCTGATTGCAAGGCTTCGTGTCTGTTCCGCATCTTCGGCAGTCCCGGCGCGGACCGCAAGAGGCTCTGCCTCGATTCCCTCGTCTCGCAGCCGCTGCTGCAATGATGGCGTATTTTCGGCCATGGCAAAAATCGAGCGGCCTCCGGAATCCTGCCAGGCCTGCGACAAGCCGAGACATCGCATTACGTGCCCCGTCCCCATAGCCACGCCGCCATCTGCCCGTACTAGAAGCGTTCCTAAGTCCACACACTTGTCCACGCGCTCACGGCGCCGCGGTCGCGCAACCTTTGCCTGACACCGTTAACAACTCTCGCAATCGTCCCGGGGTTGCAGGGCTCCAACAATTTTCCTGAACGTTGTCGCTAACAGGATTCGCCTGTAGATACTCTGGAATCCTTGCAATTTCGTCTGGATGGTTCAGTCCAATACCCACCCCGAACTGAATGAATTGTTCTACATATCCATAGGGCCACGACTCTAACCACTTGCACAAAAAGCACGGAATACCGCGAACTGCGCATTCCGTCGCTACGGTGGAAAGAATCGTGATTCCAAACCAGGCTTTGGCCAGCAACTCCTCTGTGAGCGGACCGCTTATCAGCAAGGTGGCGCTTTTCTGTTCGGCCGAAAGTATTCGGGCGAGCATGCCAGCGCGCTCTCGCTCACTTTCCGCTGGATGCAACTTCACGATAAGTTTTCGCCCCCCCGCCATCGCTAAGCTTGCCAGAGGAGGCAAAATATCTCGGTAGAACTCTTCCTGCCGTCCTCCGGAGACATCGCACGCTTCGGAAAAAAATAGAATGTAGGTTTTAAAATCTAGCCGGTTGGTCTTGTCGAGCGTATTCCAGTTCTCAGGCAGCGCCGGCGCCGCAATCTCCACCCTATCCTGCGGCACGCCGCACCTTCGCACCAGGTAATCTTCCTCCATCTTTCCCTTCGCCCAAATCACATCCCCGTAACTCCGCTTGAAGACGTAGCGGCCATCCAGTGCGCCATGGTGGCAGGCAATATTCGGCAAGCCTCGCGCCTGCGCCAGAAGTAACGGAATTCGGGTATAGGGATTACTATCATCCGCGCATAGCACGGCCTGAATGGGTTCATTGTCGAGAACGTTCTGCCACGCATCGCGAACTTCGAAGCCATGCCGCAACCACCGGGGAAAAGCATCCAGAAAACCCAACCGGTGCAGAATTTCAAACTCTGTCGTTCTTCCCAGTTCCCGCAGCAGAGCTCTCCACTGGTCTTGCATCCCGGCATTCTCAGCGCTGCGATCACGAAGGGATGCATAGAACGAAAGCCATGTGGCTGCCACGTTCCTCGGTGCATCCTCCACCCAGCCGCTCCGCCGCGTGGCCACGAGTAGAAAATTTTCCTCGGGAAAAGTATTCGCATACGCGATACCGGTTCGTGAGACATTCACGTACGCAGAGGGCAGCAACACGGCGGGATGCCGCAAAGGCTGGCGCTTTCGACCCAACCTCCCGCGAAACTGATATCCCAAGTCGTACTTATCCCAGAAGACATCGATGATCTGCGGTGCGGAAAGTTTTTTGGAAACTCGAACGTAGTGCGCGAGTCCGCCTTTTTGCGCTCCTCGAGGCAACGGAAAAACTCTGACGCGAGTAGTCAGTAAATGCCGCAAAACGCTGGCATGAATACCAGGCCGTGAGATGTAAACTTCATCCTCCGAGCCCACTGTCTTCGCAAAGCGCTGGAGCAGGATAAGCAACTCCAGTTCCCCATGCAGAAGAAGGCCCATAATCTCCCACCAATCCAGCCCGTGTTCGTCGACAAGTTGTCCGCAGCCCAAATCCAGCAGACGCCGCACCCGGCGGAAATCCTCGAATCCAACTCTCATCTCATCGAGCGTTGTCACTGTGGAGTGGAAGTGGCGATTCCAACGCTCGTAGCTGTTTTTACCAGCCCTACCCAGGTCGATGATCCGATCCCAATGCTGTCCAGCCCACGGACCAGCATCCCCAGAATCGGGAGCATCAATCAGAAGAATTTTCATTCATTTCACCATGCGGTCAATCCACCATCCACAACCAGGCAATGGCCCGTGATGTAGGAAGCTTCGTCCGACGCAAGAAACGCGGCAGCGCTGGCTACCTCATCCGCCAAGGCCATCCGGCAAAGCATGGTTTTTTCCGAGTATCTTTTCACAAATTCACTCGACTGCCTCTGCTTGGAAGCTACTCCGCCCGCGACCAATGCGTTCACTCGCACTCCGCGCTCCCCCCAAGCAGCCGCCAACCAGCGAGTTGCGCCTTCGGCCGCCGCCTTCACCGCACGTATATTGCACGGGAGTTGGCGTCATCCCAGGGGGATAAATCCGGTGGTCTACCCCGGCTCGTCCATAGATGGAAGACAGAAATACCACGCTCGCGGGCTGGCCGGTTAGTCGCGTTAAGCAATTCCGCAGCAGCAGGATATGACCAGCAATATCGACGTCGAACAATCTGGTAAACGAAGTATGAGTAACGCTTTCAAAGGGTATCCCCACGCCTTCTCTCAATGAGGCGTTCGCCACGAGAATAGTAGGTAAACCCGCCTTCTCCTGAATGTAGTCCAGACAATTGCAAATGCTTTTCTCATCCGCCAAGTCGAGTTGCGCTGGAATATATTTCCCGCCTTCTCGTTGTTCGGCCCATCCCTCGGCTTTCGATAAGTCCCGGGAGGTGATCGCCACGGTGGCTTGTTCCGCAGCCAGGCGCATTGCAATCGCCCCCCCAACAGGCCCGTACCTCCTGTGACAAGCGCCACGCGATCTCTGAGTCCTCTCATGCAGTCCTTTCCGCCAGCAACAGTTCGGCAAGTTTGAAATCAAATTCCAGAGCAACGTGCACCGATCTCTCCGGCGGCATCTCTATCACTCTCCATGCGTTTGCCGAAAAAATGTCCGACCTCCGCCAGGGCGGGAATGCGCGCGATCTTTGATCGAACCATTGGGACGAAAAACCGATGGCAGCAGTGGGCGCTCCTTCATATATTCGCTCGCCGAAATACATCCGCCAGTATTGGTCACCGTTAGGGACAACGGCCCAATGAAAGTCGTGCGGATCCACCGGCGTCACGCTTACCAGAAAATCCAAGTCACTTTCCTGAAACTTTCTTACCGCAGCTCTTAGGTCGTCCACTCTTCGCAGCGGCGACGTGGGCTGTAGACAAACTAGAGTATCAATTGGATGCCCCTCAGCTTCGAGATGCCGGGCAAGGTATTGGCACGGTACGTGAGAGGCAACCAGATCGCCGCACAGCTCGACGGGCATCATGATCGGAACACTCGCCCCGTGCGCACGAGCAACCTCGGCTATCTCCTGGTCCTCAGTGCAGACGTAAACAAAATCGAACAACCCGCTCTTCCGTGCAACGTCGATGGAATGAGCGATAAGTGGCACGCCTGCGAGATTGCGCAAATTTTTTCTCGCAAGACGCTTACTTCCACCGCGTGCCGGGATAGCACACAGCATTTGTTCACTCATTTGATCCTCGCGAAACGAAAGCGACGCCATGCACAGGTTCCAGGGGCGACTGGCCGTCTCGCCTGTCAGCCCGTGAACCAGCAACTCCGCTAGCTTCAGATCTTGCTTCGTCGTCAATATCGATTCCGCGGTTAGCATCCATGGGAGCAAGATGAAATGGCGATCCATAGAAGGCGTTTTGCGCAAGGAAATCTGCCGTACGCGCCCACCAGATCGCACCTGTCGGACAGAATGCTTGCGGGAGGTCCTGGCTCCTCACCAGGTAACGCTCGTCGCCCAAAAGCCATCTTCCGATTTGCTCATCATCCGCGACTACCGCCCAGTGCGGATACACGCCACGATAAGGAACAACTGAAATCTGGAAACGGCGTTCACCGCTCCTGAAAATGTTCCAATGCGCGCGGATGTCGTCGCTGCGGACCAGCGGACAGTTGGGCATGCATTGGCAAATCGCATCCGGTTCCATTCCCCGAGATCGCAACACATCCAGGACATTCCGAGCCATGTCCACAAGCTGCGGCGGAATCGCTGGCTAATTCCGACGGACGCAACATGAAAACCGCGCCGTAGGATTCAGCGATCCGACCGATGGCAGGATCATCCGAAGATACGACCACTTCGGCAAATAGCCCACTGTGCAAAGCTGCCGAAACCGCATACGCCAGCATGGGATGTCCGAAGAATGACCGCATGTTTTTCTCCGGAACTCGCTTTGACCCGCCGCGCGCAGGGATGATGGCGATTAACTTACTTCTCAAATGTCACCCACTTTTGCTCGGCGGCCGCAGTCAGTGCAGCCAATGCAACCTTCAACGTCAATTCCGATTCAGCCAAACTCCGGTTGGCCGTTTCCCGTTCGTGCACTCTGGAAAAAAAATCCTGCACTTCGGCTACATACATCTGATTGCTCTCGAACTCGTAATTGATAGACTCAGAGGCGCCGCTCGCCCGGATGATGCGGACCTGATTCTTCGCATGCTCCCATTCCAGTCTCGCTTGGTCTCCGGCCAACACGCAGGAGCGCGATGGCGTCCGCTGCACAAAATCCATATGTATATCGGCCTGAGCGCCCGAGCGAAGGCGAATCAGCAGGGTTGCGCAATCTTCCACATTTACTTCCAATCTGCTGACCTGTCCCGCCATGCAAGTGAGTTCGCGGGGTGGGCCCAGCAGCCATAGCATGTAATCGATTTCATGTGATGCATCCAGAATGATGCCCCCTCCCAGTTCACGGCGATGCGGTGTAACTCTGGCGATAATCTTGCCAGGGACGCCAATCAGGCAAATATTGCGCCACTTCCGCGCGTGCCCAAAGAATCCGTCCGGCGACCTCCTCCTCCACCAGACGCTTGAGCGTTTGTAGGCCAGGATTGAAGCGCAAGTTATATCCCACTTGTGCCACGCGCCCGAGTCTCTCTGCCTCGGCTCTAAACTCAGCCACACCATCGAGCCGATGACTGAGCGGCTTCTCAAGGAAAATGTCCGCACCGCTTCGCAGCGCACACGATGCCTGTTCAATATGAAAGGCCGGCGGCGTACAGATAAAAACTACGTTCGGCTGAAAAATCCGCAGCGCTTCGTCTAAATCCGCAAATCCTAAAACACCCAACTCGTCGATTACCGGCTGCAACCTGCCAGCATCGGGGTCGGTGGCCGCTAACTTCCCAATGCCCAGGTGCCGTAGGTTAGCCATGTGACGACGCCCGATTGAACCCGCGCCGACTACCAGCACTGAATACCGCGCAAAGGGGACAGACTCCGAGTTCATAGCCCGAGCGCCAGAATCACTTTTCTTACCGCCGTGATCACATCTTCCACGTCCCCGTCACTCATGCCATGAAACATCGGCAAGCTAATCAGCCGCGCGTAAGCATCCTCCGCGATCGGATATTCTCCCGCTCGCTCGCCAAAACGATCCCGATAATAGGGATGCAAGTGGACCGGAATGTAATGAACATTGACTCCGATATTTTCCGCGCGCAAGGCGCGAAAAATCTTGCCTCGATCTGCGCTCAGCTTTTCGAGATTGAGCCGGATCGGATACAGATGCCAGGCTGGGTTCACATCGGCCCGTACTGCCGGCAAAGTCACGGATTCAAGATCGCCGAATGCAATGCGCATAGCGAGCCGCAATCTCCCGCCTGCGCGACAAATTTCCTTCCAGCTTCTTCAACTGAGATAGACCCAGGGCACATGCGATATCGGTAAGCCGGTAGTTGAAACCCAGCAATACCATTTCGTAGTGCCACTGTCCCTTGCTCTGGCGCTGGCGCGCTTCGCTCGATATCCCGTGATTTCGAAATCGCCGCAACGTCTCGGCGAAATCAGCTCGATCTGTTGTCACCATGCCGCCTTCGCCCGTCGCCAGATGTTTGACCGGATGAAAGCTGAAAACCGTCATGTCAGCAATGCTGCCTGCGCGACGTCCCTTATATTCAGCGCCCAATGCGTGCGAAGCATCTTCGATCACGATCAATCCGTTTTTTGTCGCGAGTTCTTGGATCGCATCCAGATCCGCGGGATGCCCCGCATAATCCACTGGAAGGACCGCTCGCGTACGCGGCGTGATTCGTGCCGCGACTTGCTCCGGATCAAGATTGAGTGTGTCAGCGCTGACGTCGGCAAAAATCGGCGTCGCTCCCTGATACAACACGCAGTTCGCCGTCGCCGCAAATGTCATCGGCGTGGTGATGGCTTCATCTCCGGCTCTTTAGCCCCGCCGCGAAAGCCGCGCCGTGCAAGGCGGCGGTGCCGGAACTGAAGCTCACGGCATGTTTCGCGCCCACCCGCGATGCGAACGCCTCTTCAAATTCCGCGACTTTAGGCCCGGTGGTAAGCCAGTCGGAGCGCAGCACCTCAACGACCGCCGCGATATCTTCTTCTGCAATCGACTGGCGTCCGTACGGAAGCAGAGTTTTCCGCACCGGAGTTCCTCCATCGATGGCAAGTATTTCGCGGGTCATGGGCAGCACTGGCATGGCAAAGTTTTAAGAGGGCTTTCGTTGGCCGCGTTTTGGTTAACGATATTGATTTAGCGATGGCATCTATGCCGGAATCGCAGCTTTGAAGGCCGTTCCCGGCTCAATCAGTTCGTGCAATTGCTCGTTCGTAAGCCACTCCGCATTGCTGTCGCTGGTGTAGCGAAAACCTTGCGGCAATTCCCGGGCATGCACCCAATTTGCCCGTTTCCACCAGGGATGCGAAGGCTGAATCACGTACATATCATCCAGTTCCACGGCATTTCGTGCTTCGTCCTCCGAGAGCAACACTTCGTGCAATTTTTCCCCCGGCCGAATGCCGATATATTCCACGTCACACCCCGGAGCAACCGCCTCCGCAAGATCCACCAGTCGCATGCTGGGAATCTTCGGCACAAAAATTTCTCCGCCAAACATTTGCTCGATGGCACGAATCACGAACCGGACGCCATGTTCCAAAGTCAGCCAGAAGCGGGTCATGCGCGGATCGGTGATGGTAATTTTGCCGCGCTTGCGCTGCTCCAGAAAAACTGGGATCACGCTGCCGCGGCTGCCCACAACATTTCCATATCTCGCGCAACTGAACCGCGTCTCCTGCGCTCCCGCGTACGCATTCGCCTGCACAAAAACCTTTTCCGCGCACAGCTTCGTAGCACCGTAGAGGTTGACCGGGTTCACCGCCTTGTCGGTACTGAGAGCCAGCACGCGCTTTACGCCCCGGTCGATAGCCGCGTCGATCACATTGCGGCCGCCCATGATGTTGGTCTGAATCGCCTCGAAGGGATTGTATTCACACGCCGGAACCTGTTTCAGCGCCGCCGCATGGACCACTACTGTAATGCCCGAGAAGGCGCGCAGCAGCCGGGCAGGATCGCGTACATCGCCGATAAAATAGCGCAAACTGGAGTGGTCAAAGCCGGCAGTCCGCATATCGTGCTGCTTCAGTTCATCACGACTCAGAATCACCAACCGCTTCGGGTGATATTCCCGCAGCATGATGTCCACGAATTTCTTCCCGAACGAGCCCGTGCCCCCGGTGACCAGTACTTCCTGCTCCGACCAGTTCATCGCACCTGCCTCAGACATGTGTAATCTATTTTCCCCGCTTTGCCGTGCCACTCACGTGCCAGCGTTGTCACCTGTAGGGCTGATGATTGCAAGGTAGTATAGCGGAGTTGCATCTCGACGGGAACCGCACAAGTGAGATCGCATTCTTTTATCTCTTGTGGCGAAAGAGTCAGCGAAAAAAGTCTCTAATAATCGCACTGAGTGACCTTCGCGTCCTTCATCGTTCATGAATTGGTTGCACCACTGGCGCTGCACCACGATTCGCCGGTTGTATTCGGCGAAAGCAATGCTAGAATATGCGCGAAACCAACATTAACATTCTGAAAGAATTCGCGGGCGATGAACCAGCCATCGAGTCGGCGAATTTTTGGGCTGCGTGGGGTTGTGCCCGCTCCGCCCTTAAGCGAAATCGAACCTGATTCAGGAGAAGTGCATGGAACCCGGACCGCTGGTACAGGCCAATACCCCGATGATTCGCGAGATGCAGCCGGCACCGGGCGATTTCGGGAAATCTACAGGTCCGCGCGTTTATCCCGAACTTCTCTCGCAGGAGTCGGCACTCGGCGAGTACGTCCGGGTTTTGGTGAAGCGCAAGTGGACGGTTCTGACTTGCCTGGTCACAATTTTTTCCGTGGTCGCCATCGCCAGCCTCAAGATGACTCCGATCTACGAGGCTCGCGGCAGCATCGCCATTAATAAACCTGATTCCGGCCTCGTCAACTTCAGCAACTCTCCCACCTTCAACGTGGACTACTACGATCCGACCGAGATGGAAACTGAAGTGAAAATTCTGCAGAGCGATCTTCTCGCCCTGCAGATTGTGAAAGAACTGGGTCTTGATCGCCGTCCGGAATTCGGCGGAAAAACTGCTCCTCTTCCTTCTTCGCTCGATCTTGCTCCCGACCCCTTGCAGGCGGATAGCGGGCGCACCACTTCCCTTCTCTCTTCCTTCCGTTCAAATTTGAAGGTAGCGCTGGCTCCCAACACCCACATCATCGAGGTGCACTATCGAAGTCCTGACAAGGATTTGGCCGCAAACGTGGTTAATACCTTAATGACCACCTACACGGAAAACAATTTCAAGTCGCGCTTCGACTCCACCATGCAAGCCTCTGATTGGCTTTCCAAGCAACTGGTCGACCTGCAGATGAAAGTGGAAACTTCCCAGGAAAAGCTGGTTCACTATCAGAAAGAACATGAAATCCTGGGTATCGACGACAAGCAAAACATCACCACCGCAAAGCTCGACGAACTCAACAAAGAATTGACTTCCGCGGAATCCGAGCGCATGGACAAGGAATCCATATACCGCCTCGTCCAGGCAGGCGACACCGATACCATCGCCTCAGCAGCCAGCGTTTTGGACTCCGCCGGGGTTAATTCCCAATCCGCCGGGGGCTTGCTGGAAACCCTCCGCACCAAGGAAGCCGATCTGAAGATTCAAGCTGCCGAACTGAACACGCAATTCGGCCCCGCTTACCCCAAGCTTGCGCAAATCAATAACCAGCTCAAAGAAATCAACGCTCAGCTACTGGCCGAAACCAAGAAGCTCAGCGGCAAGATTAAGGGTCAGTACATGGCTGCCTTGCAGCGCGAAGACATGCTGCATGATGCTCTGGAAAAGCAGAAGCAGGAAGCCAATAAGCTTAACGAGAGCGCGATTGAGTACAGCCTGCTCAAGCGCGACCTCGACACCAACCGGCAGCTCTACGAAGGATTGCTGGAAAAACTGAAAGAGGCCGGAGTCTCAGCCGGTCTCCGTTCGAACAACTTCCGCATCGTCGACGTAGCGCGCGTGCCGACCAGTCCCATAGAACCGAATATTCCGCGCAATCTTTCCTTCGCCTTCATGCTCGGTCTCACCTCGGGAGTAGGACTTGCCTTCCTGCTGGAAGGATTAGACAACACGGTTCGCACCACCGAACAGGCGCAAATGATTTCCGGCTTGCCGCCTCTGGGCATGATTCCACTCGGTTCGAGGACGGCGCGCGAGGGCGCAAATGCAAAACGCCTGGTGATCGCCAGCTCCAAGGAAGTCGTCGAGCTCATCACCCAGGTCAGGCCGCAATCGCAAATGGCCGAGTCTTACCGCGCACTGCGAACCTCGCTGCTGCTTTCCAACCTCGGTGCGCCGCCGAAGGTAATTATGGTGACCAGCGCGCTTCCGCAGGAAGGGAAAACGACCACCAGCATTAACTGCGCGGTAGTTCTGGCGCAGAAAGGGATTCGGGTTCTGCTCATCGACGCTGACCTCCGCCGGCCCAGCATCCACAAGACTCTCGGTATGGGCCCGCGCAGCGGCCTCAGCAATGTTTTGACCGGAAGCGCCACTCTGGAGAGCGCCATCACGCACTCGCCGATCCTTCCCAATCTCGACGTGCTGCCTGCAGGAACGCCTCCGCCTAATCCCGCCGAGTTGCTCGCCTCCACCAACATGCGTGACGTATTACAGGAGCTGCGTGGCAAATATGATCACATCGTGGTGGACACTCCTCCCACGCTTTCCGTGACCGATGCCGTCGTGCTCTCGCCGCGAGCCGATGCCATTGTGCTGGTGATCCGCTCCGGGCAGACCACTAAGCAGGCTTTGCGCCGCTCCCGCGATATTCTGATGCAAGTCAACGCGAAAGTATCCGGCGTCCTGTTGAACGCCGTCGACCTGAGTTCGCCCGATTACTACTATTACTACGAATATCAGGGCAAGTACGCCGGTTACTACCACGACCATAGCTCTCATAACGATGACGATGGAGACGGCGACGGCGACATCGAAGATACGGTCGAGGCATCGCCCAACAGCGCCTGATTCAACCTTGGATTTTTGCTACGTTTCTTGTTGCACCGCCTGGACCACATGGAAATACCCCTCAACTCTGCTTGGCGAAAAAGAGCAGTCATCGGCGCTGCCGTGGCGCTCTGTGTGGTCTACGTTCTGCTGGCGGGGCGACTTTTTCTTGGATCGCTGTTCGACGAAAGAGCAGAGATCGCAAGCCTGCAACGGTCCATTACTCTTGATCCCTGGAATGCCGATTATCGCAATCATCTCGGCCGGTATTTCAGCCTGGTCGCGAGAGATCCCGGCGCAGCCATCGCGCCTTTCCGCGCCGCAGTCCAGCTCGATCCCCACGCTGCTCGCTACTGGTTTGATCTGGCTTCCGCCTATCAGATTCTGGGCGACGTTTCCCATCAAACCGACGCGCTAGAGCACGCCATTCAAGCCGATCCCACCACGCCGGATGTCGCCTGGGAAGCGGCCAACTTCTATCTGGTTCAGGGCGATGAAGCGAAGGCTCTCCGCGAATTTCGCGTTGTTCTGCAGAACGAGCCGACGCTGGCCGATCCCGCCATCCAATTCTGCTGGCGGATCAACCCGGACGTCGATGCGCTTCTGCGCGACGTTGTCCCTCCTGCGCTCCGAGGCCTACATTGCCTTTCTAAACCTGCTGATGCGCAAGCAAGAAACTCCCGGCACCGCCAAAGTTTGGGCGGCCATGATGGCAACGCCACAGACCTTCGAACTCCGCTACGTCAACGAGTATCTGCAGTACCTCTTAAACCATAAAGACGTCGATCAGGCCCGGCTGGTGTGGCAGCAAGCAGCCCCGCGCTTCGGCCTCTCCGCCTACGTTCCTTCGGGACGTAATTTAATTGTGAACGGAGATTTCAACCTGGATGTTCTTAACGGAGGGTTCGACTGGCAATACGATAAACAGCAGAGCGTCACGCTCACCCTGGATCCCAGCGATTTTCACGCCGGCCATCGTTCTCTTCTGATTGCGTTTGACGGGCCCGGAGTCACCGACGCCGGCATTCGACAATTCGTCGCCGTTCAGCCGAATACCACCTACGATTTTTCCGCGTATTACAAGAACGGAGAGATCGAGGGCGCAGGCGCGCCTCATTTCACCATTCAAGATGTTTATACTCGCGAGGTCTTGTACGACAGTGACGAATTGAAAGAAGCCGGATTCTGGAAGTCCGCCACCGGGGAATTCACCACCGGAGCCGATACCAAGCTGGTGATATTGCACATTCGGCGCTTGCCGGAAGGCAGTCCGATCCGTGGTAAGCTCTGGGTCGACGATTTCCGCCTGACGCCCAAACGCCAATAAATCTCTCGACCCAGATGCGTTCAATCTCATGAGCTCGCCCAACATGGCCGACATTCATCGCCGCGAACTCTCGGCGCAAGCTGAGAAGGCTCTGTTATATGGCATCTTCGGCCTGCTCCTGTTTGGTCCGCTCGCTTTCGGCGCGGTCGAGCCTTGGTCCATCTTCGTAGTCGAGCTGGGTTCCACAATCTTGTTTTTGTTCTGGATCGGCAAGCAGGTGTTTCTCGACGACCAGATAAAGGTCCGCTGGAATCCGCTTTTCTTCCCCATGGGAGTTTTTGCCGCGCTCATTCTTACTCAGCTCGTCTTCCGCATGACGGCATATCCCCATGACACCGCGGCACTCGCGCTGCAATATTGCGCCTATGCGATGCTCTGCTTTCTTGCCGGGCAAACTCTGCTTCGCGGAGCCCAGGCGCGCAGCCTGGCGCTCATCTTCTCCGTCTACGGAGCCGCACTCGCCGGCTTCGCTTTGCTGCAAGGCATCTCTTCGAATGGCAAACTCTACTGGCTGCGGCAACCGCGCAGCGGCGGATGGATCTATGGTCCCTACGTAAATCACAATCACTATGCCGGCCTGATGGAAATGCTGGTTCCCGATTCCGCTGATCGTTTCCCTCACTCGGCTCGCCCCTCCGAAGGTACGCGCTGTAGCTGCGGCCGCAGCGGCCGTGATGGTAGGAACGATTTTTCTCTCCGGCTCGCGCGGCGGCATGCTTGCAATCGTCGGGGAACTCGTGATCCTGGCGTCCTTACTGGTCAAACAGAAGCGCGGACTGCGCACCGCCATCGGCATCGGCGTTTTTCTCGCTATCGTCGTCGGCTTGCTGGTCTGGATCGGCGGCAGCGACCTCAGCCAGCGCATCGCCACCGCCGGCCCCGGGCACTCCGAACTTTCCAGCGACATTCGCACTTACATCAATCGCGATGGCCTGCGCATGTTCCTGAAAAAGCCAATCCTCGGTTGGGGCCTGGGAACCTTCCCCATCGTGTATCCGGAGTTCCGCACTTTCTACACCAACTTCTTCGTCAACGAAGCCCACAATGATTACCTGCAGCTGCTCGTGGAAATGGGTTTGCTTGGCTTCGCGACGATGCTTTGGTTTGTTGTGATGGTCTATGCGCGAGCCATCAAGAAAATCGGACACTGGCCAAGCGAAATGAGCGGGGCAGTGACCCTTGCCTGCCTGCTTGGCGTAAGCGGAATCCTGATCCACAGCGCAATCGACTTCAACCTGCAAATTCCCGCCAATGCTGCGCTGTTTTACGTGCTGTGTACGATCGCGTCCTCGGAACCTTTCGCCAAACCCGCCCGCAAACGCCGCCCCACGCGCAGCAAGCCTGCACGAAGAATCTTTGGATCCGCGAGAATCCCTGCACCAATCCGCGACAAATTTCTGAAATCGCTGTTCCGCGCGCGGCAACCTCCGCGCGCTCTGCGGACCTTCTCGGTGAACTCTGCGTTGTAGAGGTTTATAAGATTCGCGAACACAAATCTTTGGGCTGCGGAGGTATCTATTTCGCTGCGGCATTTTCCCCGAGCGTCTTCGCGGAGCTCAAAAACAATCGAGCCGTCCAGCTTCGGCTGGACGGCTCTAAACTTTGCACACGATTCTGGAAGTTGGCGCCACTAAGGCGTCGAGGGACTTACAGGATTATCGCTCTGGGTAGAGCACCCACGCCGTGACGCCGACAATCGCCGCTCGCGCCGATGCCAACGGCAAGGGGAGAGCTCAACGCTACCTCCGCCGGCGGCCGGAGCCGCGCCTGCAGCCCGCTTCCGTTTCTTTTTGTCTTTGTTATTGGTATCTGCCGATTGATCCGACTGCTCGTCACGCGTCGTTTCCTGGCCCTGCGCCAAGGTGACCGTGCCGCTGTCGTCGGTGATGTTCAGATCGCCCTTACGCGCCGCGATCCTTACCGTCCCATCCACATCCGTCACGTTGAATTCAGTCCACGCACTGAGTCGCGGGAGCGACATGCACGTCGCCCGCGATCGGTCGCAACACCCTTTGATGTGGCCACAGCCACGCCGCCATGCTCCACGTTCAGTGAGGAGCCTTCGAACTTGACCAGCGAGTCGCCGAGAACTGTAATGCTGGAACCCGGCGCATTGATGTTCGCTCCGGAATCAGAACGCGTCTGCACCAGGTCGCCGGTGAAAACTGCCGAAGACGCGGGACGTGGGCGCCGTTCACCCAAGCCGCTCCGTGTGCATAAAGCATGGCCGCGCCAGAATCGGCGGCAAATAATGAAGCGGGAAACCCGAACAGCAGCACGCAACTCACCATTCTGCGGAAAGCAGACATGCCCATCCCACGCTCCGTTATTAACTATTTTGGTGACTGTTAACGCATCGTACCCTCCAAAGTTCTTGGCAGTCAATGCCTTTTGTGCTTGCAAATTCACTTAACGGTGGAAAACTTTTTGGCACCGCCATCAGGCCGTTGACAAATGAAGTTTTAGTCTTCACCACGGAGGCACGGAGACACGGAGAAAATAGCCAAATCGTTCCGTTCTGTTCTTTTGCCTTGCTCCGTGTCTCTGTGCCTCCGTGGTGAAAGGCGTTTCCACCCTTCATCGTCTCCACTGATCAATCGCCTTCCACCAAATGAATCGCAGCCATTCATCCACAAACGTCTTCGCCCATTGCCGATGCGTCCACCACCTGGTTCCAAATCCCTCGTCATTCCGCGCCGCGGCCACTGAAAATTCAACCTCCCGGAAACTCTCGCCGAAAAATCTCCAGCGCACGCCTGGTATGAAAATCGGAGGTCACGATAAGTACGCTTTTCGCATCTTCCCGCTGCAAACACCTTTCCGCTTCCTTAGCTTCATCCTTGGTAGACAACCCATCGATCGCACAGATGCTGATCGCGTGCTCGCCTGCGGCAGATCATGAATGTACTTCTGGGCTAACTGAATCTGCGTGAATTCGTAGAGCTTTGCGTTGTTCGGAACATCCAGCACAACCCGCCGTCCGTAACCTTGAGAAAGAAGCTCCAACGCGCGTTGAGGACGCCGGTCGGTCTCCCCAGCCAGCACCAGAATCGCATCCGAGCGGCGCGGCGCATCAATAACCAGGAAACTGCCCGCCTTTGCCGCCAATCCCACCGCCAGCCCGGCGATAACTAACACGACCACGATCCACAAGTATTTGCGCGCGCCAGACTTTGTCAAAAGTTCCCCATTTTGGGCCATGGAATCAAATTCAGCAGCCGTGCAGTGGCTTCTGCTACCTCGTTTTGCAAGCGCTACATGCTAGAATCGAAACGAAATTCACCACTTGCAGATATCCTGAGAAGATATCCTGATCGGGGATTCCTGTCACAACAATGAGCACTCATTCCGCCGCCACTCGCACGGTCGATTCCACCAAGGATAAGATCAAGCAGCGCCAGGCCCGCGTAGGAATTATCGGCCTGGGCTATGTCGGCCTGCCGTTGGCCCTGCTGTTTACCGACCAGAAATTTGCCGTCACCGGTTTCGACATTGACCAGCGCAAGGTCGATACCCTCGCCAAGGGCGAATCCTACATCTACCGCATCGCCGCGAAGGAAATCCAGGACGCGAAGGCCAAGGGTTTTACCGCCACCTCCGATTACGCTCACATCGAAGAAATGGACGCCATCATCATTTGCGTCCCGACCCCGCTGAATCAGTACCACGAGCCCGATCTCAGCTATATCACCGACACTACCCACGCCATCGCCCCTCATCTTCAACCGGGTCAGTTGGTAGTTCTCGAGAGCACAACTTATCCCGGCACCACGGAAGAAGTGATGGTGCCGATTCTCGAGAAAGAAAACAAGCTTGGACTGAAGGCCGCTCGTGGCGATTCCGACGCCAAAGAAAGAATTCTTCGTCGCCTTCTCTCCCGAGCGCGAAGATCCCGGCAATACCACCGTGGCCCGCCGCGATATCCCCAAGGTCGTGGGAGGAGTTAACCCGCAAGCTTCCGAGTTGGCCGGAGCCCTTTACGGATCCATCTTCCAGCGTACCGTTCCCGTCTCTTCGCCGGCCGCAGCGGAGATGACCAAGTTGCTGGAAAATATCTATCGCTGCGTCAACATCGCATTGGTCAATGAATTGAAACTGCTTTGCCTGCGCATGGGATTGGACATCTGGGAAGTCATCGAAGCCGCTTCCACCAAGCCTTTCGGCTTCCATCCTTTTTATCCGGGCCCCGGCCTGGGCGGACACTGCATTCCGGTCGATCCTTTTTATCTCTCCTGGAAAGCCAAGGAATGGGACTTCCGCACTCGCTTCATTGAGCTGGCGGGAGAAATCAACACCAACATGCCGTATCACGTGCTCGCCTCCATCGGCGGCGCGCTCAACGGCCATAAGAAATCGCTCAATGGATCGCGCATTCTGATCCTCGGCGTCGCTTACAAGAAAGACATTGACGATCTGCGCGAGTCTCCTGCGCTTACCATCATTGAGTTGTTGCAGAAAGAGGGAGCTAAGGTCAGCTATAACGACCCTTACTTCCCTTTCATCGGCAAAGGACGCAAGTACGACTTGCAGATGAAGCGCTCCGAACTCGATAAACTTGGCGACTACGACTGCGTCGTGATCGTCACCGACCACTCTGACTACGACTACCGCAAGATCGTGGGCGAAGCCCAGTTGGTAGTCGACACTCGCAACGCCACCAAGGGCATCGACAGCCCCAAGGTAGTGCACTGCTGATGCCGGGTTTTGCCGGAGAGGAAGTAAAAGGCTACACTCGGATGTAAAATATTTTCCCTGTGGGAATTGCACCCACCCAGGTTTTCACCGGGCTCGTGCAAGTGCTTGAACGGTAAATATTTAGAGTTTCATCGGGTTCGATAAAAACGGCCTTTGCCGTGCACGATTCAGCTGTGGGGTAGTCGATTTAAAGCATCTTGGCCTCTGCACGCAAGGGGTTGGTTCCTGGTTGTTAAGAACAGCAATTAAGAACGTTAACTAAGAAACTTCGATCCCGAACGAGTGTTTCAGCATTCGTCGAGTAGACGTGGTCATGGGATATTTCGCTTCTCCACAGACTCCATTCTCGTTGCTTCCGAAGACGAGAACTCCCTGGACGGAATTCGTTTTCAGCACCGGAACACAGGCCTGTGTGGTAGCGTTCCTGGTGTGGGTGCGCATGTTGCATCCGGAAATCCTTTCGCCTCCCGCACATCCCTATCTTTCCACGCAATTGGTCAGCGCTCCGGCTCCGGTTAATCACCAGCCACAACCGCGAGTCCAGCTCAAACCGGTCTTCGTCGCGCATGTCGATCCACCGACCAACGCCCTTCGCCTTCCCGCTCCTCAACCAAAAGTTGCGAAATTGGAAGAAGCCCTCGCTCCCACGGTCAAGGTTACGCCCCGGAAGCTGGATCCTCTCCCTGCTAACTCCGCGCCGGTTGTTCCTAAAGTGGTAGCCACGAACGTTTTCTCTACCGGGAGTTCAGCCACGCCCACCGTCATTCGCCCCGCGTCGCGGGTTCAGACCGGAGGCTTCGGCGATCCCAACGGAATTCCCGCCAAAGGCACTCCGGGGAAAGCCGTCAATATCGCCGCTCTTGGATCTTTCGATCTGCCATCCGGCGGCGGATACGGCAACGGCAGCGGTGGCACCAAAGGCGCTCGTGGCGTAGTCGTAAGCACCGGGTTCGGAAATGGCACGGCCACCGGCGACAATCGTCCGCGGGCAGCGCAGAATAGCGTTCAACAAAGTGGCTTCGGGGATGCCGATGTGCCCGCTCCGCCTTCCGTGCATTCTCACTCCGCAGAAGCTTCCGCCGCCCCCGGCGTGCCCGCGGAAATCATCTCCAAACCGGTTCCCGTCTATACTCAGGAAGCACGCAGTCTCAGGATTCAAGGCGAGGTTCTTCTGGAAGTAGTTCTGCAGGCCTCAGGCAATCTGCACGTAGTACGCGTCGTCCACGGCCTGGGTCATGGTCTTGATGACAACGCGGTCAAGGCCGCCGAACAGATTCGTTTCAAGCCGGCGACAAGAAACGGCCAACCAGCCGATTCCACCGTCGTGTTGCACATTATTTTTCAGTTGGCATAGGGTAGTCTCCAAAGGTTTTTATGCGCATTTTGCAGCTCGGTTTCCTTTCCCTCTGTTTTGTGTTGGTGTCGTCTTTCCCAGCCCTCTCGCAGGACTCCACATCTTCACCTCAAATCACAGTCATCGACGCGTCGGGGCAACCCCAGGCTGCGCCTCCTCCTGCCACATTCAATGACGTGATGGATCGCGTGATCCAGAAAGAGCACCTCTTCGTGGCCCAGATGCGCCACATGCGTCCCATGGTCGAGACTTACCTGCAGGATCTCAAGTCCGACAGCAATGGCGACGCCCAGCCCGTCAAGGACGAATACTTTCTCGGCCGCCTCGACATGAGCGACGGTCCGGAAGACACGTCATTCGTGGGTCAACCCGGCTTCGGACGCCGCATGGCCAACCGCCTTACCGGCCTCTACTCCATGCACTTCCTGCCGCTCGGCTTCGCGCAAATGGTCGTGCTCGATGACGATTTTCAAAGGAAGTATTACAACTTCACTTTTGTTCGCCGTGAGTTTCTGGGAGAAGTCCGCTGCCTCGTGATCGATGTTCAGCCCAAGGAAAATGCGCCTCCGGGACGCTTCCTGGGCCGCATCTGGGTCGAAGATCAGGACTACAACGTGGTTCGCTTCAACGGCACTTACTATCCTCATCCCAAAACTGCCTTCTACCTGCACTTCGATAGCTGGCGCCTCAACATGCGCCCGGGCGCGTGGTTGCCCGCCTATATTTACAGCGAAGAGTCGGACATGAAGACATCCCTCGGCCGCTCTCTCCACTTCCGCGCCCAGACTCGTCTTTGGGGATACGACTTGAAAGCGCTGAACAAGAATTCAGAGTTCACCCAGATTCTGGTTGACTCTCCGCAATCCGTAAAAGATCAGAGTGACGCTGCCGCCGACGCGAACCCCGTCGTCGCCGAGCGCATGTGGGAGCGTCAGGGCGAAGACAATGCTATCGAACGGCTGCAGAGAATCGGATTACTCGCGCCTCCGGGCGATGTCGACAAAGTCTTGCTGACCGTAGTCAACAATCTGTTAGTCACCAATAACATCGATCTCCAGTCGGACGTTCGCTGCCGCGTCCTGCTCACCTCTCCGCTGGAATCTTTCACCATTGGCCACACCATCGTCGTCAGCCGCGGCTTGCTCGATGTTCTTCCCGACGAAGCCTCGCTCGCCATGGTTCTCGCCCACGAACTGAGTCATATCGTCTTGGGTCACAAGATGAATACCGAACTCGCTTTCAGCGACCGCATGTTCTTTCCCGACGAAGATTCCTTCCAGCGCCTGGATTTCAAACGCCGCTCCGCAGACGAAGATGCCGCCGACGCCAAAGCTCTGGAGTTGCTGAAGAATTCTCCCTATAAGGACAAGCTCGGAAGTGCGGGACTTTTCTTGAAAGCGCTGCAGCAGAGCGCTCCTGATCTTCCCAACCTGATTCGTCCGCATCTGGGGGACAGCATCGCCAGCAACAAAAGTATCCGCATGTCGGTGCTTCTGGCCTCCGCGCCGGAACTGAAACCACAAAGCACCGATCAGATCGCGGCGCTGCCGCTTGGCGGCCGCATCAAACTCGACCCTTGGACCGACCAGGTGGAATTGGCCAAGGCCAAGCCCGTAGCTCTGACCTCAGCCCGCGAGAAGATGCCATTCGCGATCACTCCATTCTTCCCGTATCTCACGCGATTATCTACCCCGGGCAGCGACAAGGTTGCGCTCACCGCACCCACGGCGAAATAAATGGCCTGCGAAAATCGCATTCAGTTTCGTTGGAAATTAACAAATCGCGGGCTTGGCTAAATTACGCGCCGGGCGGCGCGTTGCGAGAATAAAGATTCATCGCCGACTTGGTTCTTACTGGATGGAGCTGCCAACGGAAGAGAACACGTTGTTGGCGTTAGATCCGATGAGCCGTACTGTGCCCACAACGATTACCAAAATCACCGCCAGCATCACCGCATACTCCGCGATATCCTGACCGCTCTCGTCGTTCCAAAGATCTTGCCAAACGCTGCGTAGAATCTTAGCCACGGGCTCCGTCTCCTTTAATTTTCTCTACCCCAATCGGGGAATATTGAAAATGACGACACTTCAATTCGACCGGATCAATTCTTATCCCGAGGCTGGTCTACTGCGACATGATAGGTGCGGGAACCGAACCCGCCAATGGCACGTTCGTGCCATCTCATCCGATGAAAGAAATCCCACTAAGCCATATTAAACAAGCCAGTTAGACAATGCTTTTCAAAGGCAGCGACTGGTTCACGGCGAACAGCGCCAGCTCCAGGCGGGTCGAAACCCCGAGCTTGTCGAAGATATTGCTGAGGTGATGCTTCACCGTGTCTTCGCTGATTTTGAAGTATTCCGCAACCTCTTTATTGGAATATCCGGCCACCACTGCAGCCACAATCTCCAACTCCCGCGGAGTCAAGCCAAATTTTTTCTGTCGCGCTTCATCGCTGGAGGATTGCACCAGCGTCCGTAAATATTGTACGAGGTTCGAAACGCTCTCTCGGCCCACCCAGTATTCACCCGCCATCACCGTCTGGATGGCTTTCAGCAACAGCTGAGTGGCGGAATCCTTCAGCACCACCCCGCGTGCACCTAACTGCAAAGCCTCGACAATCTGACTTTTTTCCGCCGCCGCCGTCAGCAGAATCACCCGCACCGGGCTGGAACCGCCTCCCGTGCTGAGGTCCCGCAAAGCTTCCAGCCCAGGATGCTTGGGCATCGCCAAGTCCAGTAACAAAATGTCGGGCTTAAGCTGCCGCGCCATCTTCACGGCCTCTGCCCCGTCTGAAGCTTCACCCAACACCGTCAGATTGGGCTCCGCTTCCAACAGCCGCCGCAAGCCATCCCGGAAAATAGGATGGTCATCGGCGATCACAATGCGAATGGGCTGTGACTTCTTAAAATTCATCGCTGACTTCTCCACCTTTCGGGACCTTAATCTCCAGCCGCGTCCCCGTGCCGGGACTTGATTCTACCGTGAGTGAACCCGCAATTAAACGTACTCGTTCCTTGATGATCATCGGGCCCTTGCCCATCTGTTCCAGTTCATCCTGCGTCACCCGTCCAGAAAACGGAAATCCCTTTCCGTCGTCCTCCATGGTCAGGCTCCACTGGCTGGCGCTCGAGCCTAACCGCACCAACGCATGCCGCGCACGGCTGTGCTTCCGTACATTCACCAGTCCCTCCTGCACGATGCGCAACAATTCCCGGCAGACCTTGTCCGGCATGTCCAGATTTTCAATGTCGGTTACGAAACGCGCGGAAATTCCCGTCTCTCTCTCAAACCGCTCCACTGAATCCGTCACCACCCGGAGAAACCTGCGACAATCCACGTCGATGGATTTCATCTGCTGCATCAACTCCCGCAGCTTCAGCACTTCCTCGCGCAGCAAACCCTGGATGCGTCCCAGTTCTCCGCTCACTACCGCCGGCGTAGTTTCTGCCTGACGCCGCAGAACATCCACTTGCATTTCCACCGCAATCAACGATTGCACCGCTCCATCGTGCAGTTCTCTGGCGAACCGTGCCCGCTCCGCAGCTTCCGCCCTGCGCCGCAGACGATGCAGCAGATATACGTTGTACACTGCCGGACCCACCTGATAAACCAGGTCCAGCAGAAAACGCAATTCTTCGTGCGTTTCGCCGCGCCACGACGGTTCGAATATAAAAACTCGCCCTCGCCACTCGCTGCCAAAGACGAAAGCTACTGAGATCAAGGACGCGTATGGATGCCGCTGGTTCAACTCCGCCAGCGCTTCGCTCTTCGGATCAGGCGCCTCATTGCCTTCCTGATTCAGCGCCACGATCGACCAGCGCTTTCCCTCATGTGACGCGTAGCAAACGTCTCCCGGAAAATCCTCATGATAAATTCTGGCATCGGGAGAGCGGGAATCCAGCCACGCGAAATCGGAAAGCTCTCCGTTGAGATTTCGGAGCTCCCCTAAAAATCTTCTCTTACTATGGATTTCCTGCGCCGCCAACACTATCCGCGCGGCCCCGTACATCTTTACAACTTCCCGGCTGATTTGTTCCAGCGTTCCGGTCAGACCGGATTCCACGCGCGCCTTGGAAAGCATGCGCGTCACTCCAGCCTTCTCCGCCCGCAAATGTTTCTGTTGTTCCGCCAGATAGCCCAGCAGTAGCCCCATCACCAGCAGATAGACCGACAACATAAACAGCCGCTTGGGCTCAAACTCGGTTGTATTAATCTGCAAGCCAGAGAAAAGATTCCAGGGCAGCGTTCCCCGCGTCCAAACGTGCAACAGGACAAAACTTTCCGCCCACAGCAACACCACTTCTGCCGCAGCCGTGCTCAACGTCTCCCACAACCCCCAGCGGTAAGCTGCAGCCGTCAGCACAAACACAAAAAATAGAAAAAACGGGCTTCTCGGCCCTTCCGCGAAGAGTGAGATGAAAGCTGGCCAAACAATATCGGCCGCGTGAACCAGCAGACGAAAAGATGAGGTCGATTCCTTGCGCCGGCGAAGCAACATCAGCACCAGAATTCCATTCGCCAGATAAAAGACAAAGAGCCCGTAGGCCGCGCGAGAGTGCCCCAATTCCGTCGGGTCCATGCGAATCGCCACCAAAGCCGAAACCGCCAGAAATACCCGCGCCGTCGCCAGCCAACGCTCAGTCCGCCGAACCTCGCTGGGGTCGGTCGCGGCCTGTGGCCTGCTAAGAAACCGTTGATTTGCCTGATTTCGCAATCGATTCACTGCCCGCCGCACTGTCGATGGGAGACCTTAATTGCCATTGTCTCGCATCCTAGTGGTCTCGCATAGTATTGATAAGAAAAGGACCGGATCAAGAAATCCTTTCAACAGCGCGCTCTCTTCCGTGGTCGCGAACAGCTCTTAGCTGGACCCTTTTCGTGCACCCACAGATTACTTCAGTAACCCTAGTTTTCTCTAATTTACGTCTAAAATAACAACGAGGACTGTTTTGTTGCGCGCATACTCCAAACTCTGGACCGCGGCGGTCGCGGCCTGTGTGGCGGCTTTGATCCTCGGCGCACTCATCCTGCACCGCTCTTTTGCTCTCACCGCCTTCAGCGATTGGATTCAGTGCATCTTGCTGCTGTCTGGAGCGCTTTCCCTGGTTCCCAACGCCGTGCGCTCCCACGGCCGCCTGAGACTGTTTTGGGCGCTGCTCGCCACCGGCATGGCCTTCTGGTTTTCCTACCAGCTGATGTGGACTTACTTCGAAGTGTGGCTCCGCACTGACGTGCCCGACTTGTGCGCCGGCGACATTATTCTTTTCCTGCACATCGTTCCCCTGATGGCAGCCCTCGCGCTCCGTCCCCACGCTCCCCCGGACGAATATTCTCCGCGCCTGCGCCGTCTCGATTTTGCCCTGATGATGGTTTGGTGGATGTATCTCTACATTTTCGCCGTGATGGCCTGGCAATATGTGGTCCCCAATATCGCCGCCTATAACGACAATCTGAATCTCCTCTATCTGATCGAGAAACTTGCATTTCTGCTTGCGCTGTTCGTAGCTTGGATGAACAGCAAAGGGGGCTGGAAAATTCTTTATGCCAACTTGTTCGGCGCCAGCCTCACCTATGCCGCCAGCTCTTATTTCGCCAACTGGGCCCTCGGCCGTCAAGCCTATTACAGTGGAAGCCTTTACGATATTCCGTTAACCGCGTCCATGGCCTGGATCACCGTGATCGGCCTCTGGTCGCGCGACGACGCACCTCATCCCACCCTCCGCACGAATACTGCCTCGCATGGCGTCTGGCTGGCGCGCGTCGGCATGGTCACGGTTTTTTCCCTGCCTCTGTTTGCCGCCTGGGCTTTGCTGGATTCCGGCATCCCACCCCGCATCCGTTCCTTCCGCCTGGTCTTGACCCTGGGCGCCGCTCTCTTCATGGGCATCATGGTTTTTGTGCGCCAGCGTTTGCTCGATCGTGAACTGCTCCGCCTGCTCAACCAGTCGCAAGAGTCCATTGTCAACCTGAAGCGTTTGCAGGCCCAGATCACCGAATCCGAAAAGCTGGCCTCCATCGGCCAGCTGGTAGGCGGCGCGGCTCATGAACTCAACAACCCCATCGCCGCCATGATGGGTTATTCCGATCTGCTTCTGAATACCTCTCTTGATCCTCAGCAGCACGACCTGGTGTCAAAGATCGGACAGCATATTCGCCGCACCAAATCTCTGGTCGCCAGTTTGATCAGTTTTGCCAAGCCCGGCTATGCCACTATGGGTCCGGTGGATATGAACACCATCGTGCGCACAGCCGTCAAACTATCGCAACCTCAGTGGAAAACCCAGAACGTCGAACTCCGCACCGTGCTGCAGCCCGAACTGCCAAGCGTCCTGGGAGATTCCAGCCAACTGCTTCAGATTTGCGTTCAGCTTCTCAACAGCGCGATCCATGCATTGAGCCGTCAAGGCGAGAAGCGTTCTGATGGTCACCGCGGAACACAAAGATGGAGTGGTCACGATCCATATCTTCGATCTCGACGGCCCACTATCGTCGGCCGAAAGCCAGCAGCACCCACCGAAAGCGGTGTTACGAAGCCCACTCAACCGATCTCTGGCCTGGACCTGAGTGCATGTCAGGGAATTTTGCAGCAGCATCGAGGCCGGTTGTCTTGGCAGGAAGACGGCAGTTCCGCAACCAGCATTCGGATTGAACTTCCGGTTATGGCGCCGGTGACGCGGAAATCCTCTGCACCAACTGGCTCGCCGGCGTGGGAGCCTCGACCGTCCGCTTAAGCTGGCCGCACGCCGCATAAATATCCCGCCCCCGCGGACGCCTGCACAAACGCCGGGATTCCCGCTCCGCGCAAAATCTTTTGAAACGCCGCCACTCGCTCTTCGCTGGGAGTTGTGAAATCAATTCCCGGCCCCGGATTCAGCGCAATCAGATTCACCTTGCAGCGCAGACCGCGCAGCAACTCCGCAACTTCTTTCGCGTTTTCCGGTTCGTCGTTCACGCCGCCGAGCAGCACATATTCGAACGTGATCCACTCCCGCGTGCGCAGGGGAAAATCTCGAGCCGCCGCTATCAGCATTTCCAGATTCCACTTTTTATTCAGCGGCATCAGCCGCGTGCGCAGCGCATCGTTCGAAGCGTTCAAAGAAATCGCCAGCTTCGGCCGGATCCTTTCCTCACCAAAATCATGGATGCGCGGAACAATCCCCGCCGTCGAAACCGTCATCCGCCGTTCCGCAATCCCCACGCATTCCACCAGCAGACGCGACGCCTTCACGAAATTCTCGTAATTCAGAAACGGTTCGCCCATCCCCATAAAAACCAGATTGATGCGATCCTCCGGCGGCGAAACCTTCTGATCTTTCAGCACCGCGCAAACCTGCCCCACAATCTCGCCCGCCGTCAGATTACGCTTCACCCCGAGCAGCGCCGTCAGGCAGAACTGGCAATCCACCGCACACCCCACCTGGCTGGAAATACAAATCGTCGAACGCCTCGGCTTTTGGGTGGCGCGGCGTTTCAACGCTGCGATAAGACTTTCATTTTCAGATGGGGCTTTAGCCCCCGAGGTATCTGGTTCGGAACTCTCCGCCTCCTCGCCCGCCTCGCTCCCATCCCCCGCTTCTCCGCCATCCCCTTCCGGCATCCACACCGTCTCCACCGTCTGCCCATCGGCAAAGCCAATCAAATACCGCACCGTCCCATCACTCGAAACAAACTTGTTCTCAATCCGCGCGGCTCCCACCGTAACCCCGCTCCGCTCCAGCCGCTCCCGAAATTCCAACGGCAATGTGGAAATCTCCTCCAACGTTTCCACTCGCTGCCGGTACACCGCCTCCATAATCTGTTTAGCGCGATAGCTCGGCTGGCCCGCTTCGGTGGCCAAAGCCGCCAACTCGTCCCGGTCCATCCCCAGCAGCGATAACGTTTCAGCCTTGCTCATTGTCCTCTAACAGCACCCCAGAACCATTTTAACACATATGATAATAAACAAGATAGCTAATTTCACGGAGCGACCCCAGAGTCCCCTGCGATCTATGTAAGAATAGTAAGGTACTTTTGCGTTAGTTTCGCACTCTAATTAATTGTCTCTGGCTTCGATCCATTCCCACAGCATCAGAAGATTGGCATTCGATATCAACATGGTAAAAGAAGTTCGCAATATTCGCCGTCAAGTGTTGCCTCACGGCCTCACCGTCATCACCGAGCAGATGGAGCACATCCGCTCCGCTTCCATCGGCATTTGGCTCGAAACCGGCTCGCGCGACGAAACCCCGCAAGTCGAACGGCATCTCCCATTTCATCGAGCACATGGTCTTCAAAGGCACCAAGCACCGCACTGCCGAGGAGATCGCCCGCCAGGTCGATTCCATCGGCGGCAACATGGACGCCTTCACCTCCAAAGAGTGCATCTGCTTTAACGTCAAAGTGCTCGACGAAAACGTTCCCGTCGCGCTTGAAATTCTCACCGACCTCGTCCTGCATCCCACGTTCACCGCCGATGACATCGCCCGCGAACGCGGCGTGATCCTCGAAGAAATCAAGATGGACGAAGACAATCCCGACTACCTCGTCCACGAAATCTTCACCCAGAATTTCTGGAAAGATCATCCGCTGGGCAAGCCGATCTTGGGCACCAAAGAAACGGTGAAGAAATTCGAGCGCGACTCCGTGCTCGAGACCTACACGCACCGCTTCGCCCCCGGCAACATCATCGTAGCCGCAGCCGGACATCTCGATCACGACCATTTCGTCGATCTCGTCGTGAAACACTTCGAGCATCTCAAGCCCGCGAAGAACGGATTCCACTCCGCCGAACCCAAAATCGTTCCACGCATCGTTCTGCGTAACAAGAAAGCGCTCGAGCAAGTGCAGCTCTGCATCGGCGTCCCCGCCTATCCCATCGCACATGAAAAGCGCCACGCCGGCTACATTCTCAACACCCTGCTAGGCGGAGGCATGAGCTCACGCCTCTTCCAGAATATCCGCGAGCGCCAGGGCCTCGCCTATTCGATTTACAGTGACCTCAATCCCTACCGCGACACCGGATGCATGGCCGTCTACGCCGGGACGTCGCTTGCCTCAGCCGCAAAGGTAGTACGCTCAGTCGTCAACGAATTTCGCGATCTGAAAAATAAGCCGGTCCCGGAAGAAGAATTACGCCGCTCGAAAGATCAGCTCAAAGGCAGCCTGATGCTCTCGCTCGAATCGAGCACCGCCCGCATGTCAAACCTGGCCCGCCAGGAAATGTACTTCGATCACTTCCAGGATCTCGACGAACTCATCGAAAAAATCGAAGCCGTCACCGCCGAAGACCTGCAAACTCTGGCCCAGGAATTCTTCAAAACCGAATCGATAGCCGTCACGGCCCTCGGCAACCTGAATGGGCTTAAGATCTCCCGCGACCAACTTACCTGCTAAGACAATTCGTTCATCGAGTGAGCCGATCTACCCTGTGTTCCCCTGTGCCCCCTGTGTTTAATGTTTTGCGTTTGTAACTTCTCAACACAACCACACATCCCATCACAGCCAGCAGGTGAAACCTGCCGGACGATCAAACTCAATACTCACCTCAAGGAGAAAACTATGAAAAAGTTTTTCGGCAGTTTCGCGCTCGCGTGCATTTTGATGGCCTCCATGTCCGCCTTCGCCCAGGATTCCATGAAGCAGGATTCGATGAGCCAGGACAGCTCCAAGCAAGACACCATGAAAAAAGACGACTCGATGAAAAACGATTCCATGAAAGATGACTCGATGAAGAAGGACACCAAGAAAACCAAGAAGAACTAAGGCGGCAAAGAAAGACACGATGAAGAAGGACGACAGCATGAAGAAAGATGACAGCGATGAAAAACGATCAGATGAAGCAGAACTAATCGTCGTCCCGGCATGAGGCGCGGACCGTCGGGTTCGCGCCTCTAGATTTTCCACAATTCAGCTCTCAGCTTCTAATGCGCCGCCGCACTAACCACTTCTCCTCGCTCTTCCTCTGCATCCGCACTCGCATCATCGTCATCTTGCTGCCCCGTCGCGGACGCCTTCAGATACTGCCGCAAGCATCGCGAACACGGTACATACCCGTCATGCATCGCCTGCTTCGCCGTAATCGTCCGCTCCGTAGCTTTGTCATGAATAAACGGACATCCCGCCACGTGAAATACTTTCGATCCATCCGAAACCACCACTAGCATATCCGGAGGAATGTCCCGCCCCGGCTCCGCCAGTATCGACTTCGCCGGCGGCTTGAATGAAAGCTGATCCACCAGCGCCAATGCCCCCGTGAATAACGCAATCGCGGCCAGCGGAACTAACCACGCCGACAAACTCGACCACCGCGATCCACTCGAAGCTGTACTCTTCTCCAACCGTCCCAACCGCTTTTCCAAGCGCTGGCTGAATCCCGCCGGCACCTCCAGCATGCGCTCATCGCCATACAACTGGACCACATTCCGCGTTCCCACCAACACCGACGCGCACCGCTTGCAAGTATGAAAATGTTCCTCCATTGCCGAGCGCAGCTCTGCGCCCACTTCTCCATCCACGTAATTCGAAATCTCTCGCCGCACTTGTTCGCAGTTCACCGCTTCGTGATTAGCATTTCCCCTGTCTACCATGGCTTGTTCCCCTTCTCGAACGGCAGCCGGCTGAACCAGCCTTGCTCCCATCCGGCGGCCAGCAGATCGCGCAGCATCAGCCGCGCCCGCAACAGCCGCGTCTTCACCGAAGCAACCGTAATTCCCAATGCCTCCGCCGTCTCCTGAATATTCAAGTGCTCCATATCGCGCAGCACGAACACCTCGCGATACTTTCGATCCAGCGTGCCCAGCGCTTCCGCCAGCCGCTGCCGCACCTCTTTGCGCTCCAATGCTTCCGATGGGATCTCGCGCCAGTCGGCAAAATCCCGCGGCGCATATTCACTCTCCTCATCTCGGCGATCATCGATGCCTTCCATCTGCACAGTTCGCTCCCTCCGCCGGCGCATCAGGGCCTCATTTACCGTAATCTGAATCAGCCAGGTACTGAAGCGGGCCTCGGCGCGAAATTGCCCGATATTCTTGAACGCCTTCAGCATCGCCTCCTGCGCCGCATCTTCGGCATCCTGCTGGTTGCGCAGAATCGCCAGCGCCGCCGCATACACCCGCCGCTCGTAAGGCCGCACCAACTCATAGAACAATTCCCGCTGCCCGCGCTGCACGCTGGAGATAAGCTCCCGCTCCCGCGCGCCAGTCTGCACCGGACTATTCATCGCCAACCCTGTCTCGGACATTGAGATTGCAATCACCACTGCATTCTTAATTGTTGATTGATGATTAATGATTGATGATTGAAAACCACGGCGGCGGCGTGCTTGTGCTTTTCAATCAACAATCAAAAATCAGCAATCATCAATTGCCCTAATACTCCGGATCCCTTTTCCACCCCGTCACCATGGAAACAAAATTTCCCCACCCGTGCAGAATCACCATCACCAGATGTCCCAGCACAAAGAATAAAATCGCCCACATCACCGCGAAGTGCCAGATGCGCGCGTAATGAAACCCGCCCATCATCCACGCCAGCCAGGAAAACTGAATCGGCTTCCACACTACGAGGCCTGTCAGTACCGACAACACTCCCAGCCCAATCGCTGCCGTGTAAGCCTGCTTCTGCAGCGGGTTGTAAGCTTCCCGCACCGGCGGCTTCTCTCCAAAAAGGAAATAATATTTCACCATCGGCCAAACGCCCGCGATATCGCGCGGGACGAACAAAACCTGCCTATAGTTCCCGCTGAACAACTGATATCCCAAATACAAAGCGCCGGTTCCCATGTAAATCCACATGAAGGTCAGGTGCCACTGCAGCGCCCCGCCCAGCCACCCGCCAATGGCGAAGGCTCTCGGCCAGTGCAGCAAATCCTTCTGCGGAATCTTCGCCCCGAAGCTGGGAAATGCCCGAAAAATCTGCAGACCGCTGCCCACCATCACAAACAGCGCAACCGTATTCACCCAATGGGAGAGCCGCACAATAAACGGATGCTCGTAAACCGCGCGCTCTACAACAATCGGTTCTTCGTCTTTCGCTTTTGTCTGAATGATCTCAATAACGCTCCCGCTCATGGAAAAGCCTCCCCATTACAGCCCGTAAAACCACGAATACCCCTGATCTTCCCAGTACCCCACTTTGTCCAGCACGTGCGTGACTTTCAACTCCGTCAAATACTTCGCCTGCTTGTAACCGATCTTGGTTGGAATCTGCAGCCGCAGCGGCGCCCCATGCTCCCGTGTGAGCGGCTGTTCATACATTTCGTAACAAAGCAAAGTCTGCGGATGCAGCGCCGTTGGCATATCCAGCGACTCGTAATAATCGTCCGCGCAATTCACCGTGATGAACTTCGCCGTCGGATCCGCCCCCACCATCTGCAGAAAATCCGACAACCGCGCCCCGCCGAATCTTCCAATTACATCCCAGCCTTCCACGCATACGTGGCGCGTATTCTGCCGCACCCGCGGCAGCGCCTGAAATTGCGACAATTTGTACTGCCCCGGCTTCTGCACCGCGCCACTCACGCTTAATGTCCAGTTTTCGAGATCCACGCCAGGATCGTCCACGTCATACCCGTTGATCGGAAACTTCGGCGGCGGGGTCAACGCGGAATTGTCAAAGGTGGTCGCCAGATGTCCGGGCCGGAAAAGCCGCGCCGAAGCCCAATCGCTGAACCCCAACCCCTTCTTCAGCAAACCCTCCTGCCACTTCGGGATGGCAAATGCCCCCAAAGCCAGCACCGGCGTCAGCTTCAATACTTCGCGCCGGCTGATCTGCCGGAATTTTTTCTCGTCCATTCTGCGTTCGGTATCCTTGCCATCATTCTTTTTCATGAATTAATCCTGCCAGATGTTCCCAGCCATGGGATTCCCCAGACGCGCGGAAAGTTTCGCACTTTCACCAACTTCGATAGCCCACTCGAAAGCCCAGTTCGAGAATCATAACCTGCCGCCGTCCCACCCCGGCGCACCTTTTACTAGCCTTTGGAACGTTTTCGAGGCATACTATCCGGTGCAATCGCCGTAGGTTTTGCAGGCGCACAAATCCTGATGTCTGAACTAAGAACCGTTGTGCCCAAACCCGAGAATACTTTGGTGGCGCTGCCGCGCCACGCTCCGGTCCATGCTAGCGAAGACCTCCGCCAGCGCCGGTTAATGGTGGGCTCCCTTTGCCTTCTCTTACTGGCATTGAGCATCGTTCTCTGGCGCGACCGCGATTTCTGGTTTCCAGATTCTCCCGAAGAAGCCGATACGGATCAGCCCGTCGAGAATTTCTCCGCTGTTAAAACGGTTCCGGCTCGGGAATCCGCGCCCATCGCCAAACTAGCGCCCGCCACGAAAGCAAACCATAAAGCCGTCCACGCTCCAGTAAAAAAAGAAACTGCAAAAGCCGCCGCTGCTCCCACCCCGCCCCCGGCTTCCCCGGTTATAGCCCGCACCGTGCTGCCGCCGCTCGAAGTCGAAGTCGTCGCTGGCGATAACCATCGTATGATCCGCCCCGGCAGCAGCAGTTCCGTCCGCGTCGATTTGCAACCCGGCTCGCCTCCACAGCCCGCTCTCGAAGCCCCCACTACGCGCGACACCGAGATCGCCGCCAACCTCACCAGCAATGCCGCCGAGCGGGTGCAGATGTCGTCCGATACTTCGGCCATCGTCAGCCGCTCCGTGCGGCCGAACTACCCGCTGCTGGCACGCCAGATGAAAGTGCAAGGCTCGGTGATTCTGCAAGCCTTGATCGGCAAGGATGGAATCATCCAGAACCTGCGCGTAGTGAGCGGCCCGCACATCCTCGCTTCCGCCGCCCAGGACGCGGTCCGCCAGTGGCACTTCAAACCTCACCTCGAAGGCGCCGAACCCGTCGAGACCGAAGCCAAGATCACCGTCAACTTCACCATCTCGACCAACTAACCTTCCCGCGACCAGTATTCGCCCGGTGGTATCCTTCTTCAATCATGGAAGCCAAAGCACTGACTCCAATATTGAACGTGTCCGATATCGCCCGGACGGTGGCATGGTTTGAAAAGTGGGGATGGAACAAACTGTGGGACTGGGGAACCCCTCCGACGTTTGGCGCTGTGGGATCGGGCAAGGAAGTTTGCATCTTTCTTTGTCAGGGCGCGCAGGGAGGCCGTGGCCGCGGCACAAACACCACCACATTTCAGCAGCAAGGGGACGAAGAGGGCGACAAAGGCGTCTGGATGTCGGTCTGGGTGGATGACGTGGATGAGATGCACAAGCATTGCCTCGCCGCCGGGCTGGAGGTCACATTTCCGCCCACCGATATGCCGTGGAATGTTCGCGAGATGCACCTTCGCCATCCCGATGGCCACGTGTTCCGCGTCGGCCGCGGAATCGAGGCCCAAAAGTAGAACGGCTCCCTGCCGGATCGACGAGTGCAACCACGATTGCTCGACAGCCCCTGTTGCGGCAGAGAAGGTGGGCAGGGAGCCGTGTCGGATGTCCGTCACATCAATTTTATTGCAATGCTAAGACGGTACCCATACTCCGCTGGGTGCTGAAGAACTACCTATCGCCGCCGCCTACCTTGGCCGGCCAAAGAACAAGACATAGCCGTCAGGGTCGCAAATCTCGAAGCCGCGAAGACCATCGTGGGTATCCTTGAGCAGCACGCTGAAGGCCGCTCCGCCATCGGCACGTCGATGTTCGGAAAAGCGTTCCGCAAATTCCGCAGCGAGCGCATCCGGGTCGGGAGCATAGACGAAGGCATCCCATCTCAAGAAGGGATGCCGCCTGGAATTTGGCAGCGGCGCGATGTCTTTCTGCGACTTGATGAGAATCTGCGCTCCGTCGCGGCCAAGGATAGCGAAAAAAGGATCCGGCTCTGGCTCCTGAAACCTGGTCTCAAAACCAAGCGTGTCGCGGTAAAAAGCGATGGTTTGATCGACGTTGCTGACGATGAAGAACGGTGAAATTGCCGGCGTCGTTGGTCGCGTCATAAGCGTGGAGCCCCTTGCACTGGCATCTTACGATCTACGGGAGCCTTTTCAAAATTGTCATTCTCCTGTTCGACGCTGCACGATTGTCTCTATCCCGAGAAATCGGGATTTTTCGTCAACCGCGACGCCGAAGCTAGCTTAGTTTATTGTCTAGTCGGAGAGCTGGGGCACCTGGCGCCTCAGCTTCTCGGCATATCGCTTCGACCAGAGCAAGAGCATAACTGAAAGTATGGAGAAGGCAATCCACAAAGAGTTTGAAGGATGAAGGATGCCATTCGTCGCGCCTCCACAGAGAAAGAAACCGGCAAAGAAGGCGAAGAACTGAGCACAGAAGACGCCTCACAATGAACATCCTGAAGTTTTAGAAAAGCTGTTGCGTCCGCCAACGTTGCCATCCCGCGACAAGCCACGATCCGGTGACACGTTTGACGTAGCAGTCAGAATGTACGGCTTTGCCATTCTCGTCGGCATGCAGATCGACCGTCAGATCGACTGGCTTTCCGCAAATTGTGCAAGGTATTTCGGTGGAAGGATGACCACCCATAACGCCTCCTTTGGACGGTCACAAGTAGCTTACGTGAAAGGGATTCGAACCTACTGAGCAGAATTGATCTTAAATCCGGTTGTCTTGGGAGTTTCGCGGCGCGCAGATCGTCACTACGAACGGCAGGAATCGGCTCGCGAAGGCTCTTTCCGAGGCATTGCGCGTGGGTATTTGGCACACCGATGCTTTTCGAAATCTTCCTTTACAGCGTGCGACGGCTTGCCGGATAGCGTCAGGCTAGGCGCGATCCAAGCGCACGCCTCGCATCCCCATGCGGCAAAGCTGCTGTTTTCTAGCCACACCAGTCTCCGGCCCATGATTGGACATTCTGCCACGAATGTTCGGTATCGTACATAGCTAAGTTGTACTAGCCATGCCCACCCTCGGCGCGTTGACTCTTACCAGATCAAACGCCCGAAGTGCGGGGAGCGGTTCGTGCCGGGTGCGGGGAACGCTGGCGCACCGAGTCAATGAGTGTAGTGGCGATATTTCAACAGTTAAGGGATTTCATTCCAACTGAGTGCCCTTGAACGCGATACGATCGCTGAGCCAGATGAGCTACAACGTTGCGGTCAGCACTCCTCCTGTGCCGTTGGATGACTATTCGCCTGCTTTTAGGCTCAGTGCGGAACAAATCGAAAATCGCGAATGATTGCCGACTGATTCCTTGAAGGAGTCCCCTTGAAGCACCACAGATTGATGCCTACCGGGGCGGCGGTTTGCGGAATGTTGGTCGTGTTCGAAGAATAGGTTTCAGTCTTGATGACATCGGCAACAGATCCAATTGGATGAACTCCATTCATTAGCGTGAACACGACCCGATCGGATCGCCACTCCATCCTCGCCGTAGTAAGGTTTCCACCGCTGACTTGGAAGTTGTCTTCCCAGCTGGAAACGCCATCCGGCTTGCGGTTTCCGGTGGATGGATAAACTGTAAAGTCGGCATCACAGCCGTGACAAGTCTTGTTCCACTGGGAAAATTCAATATCAATTTCGTTCTCTGCGTCGACGCCGATGTGGTGAGTGGGCCCATAGGTGAAGAGTCCGAGCACGGTTGTCTGATCCATGTTGTAGACGTCGCCCTGGATGACCCACTGGTACGTCCCAAATCCCATATTGTCGGTCGTAAACAACTCCGCGGCCGTCCATTTTCCTTCGCGCTTGGCGATCTGGAGATGCAGATATCCGTCAGGGTTGAAATCGACATTGGCCGGATTCCCGGGAGCGACGCCCGCCATACCACCGCTGGTGACCTTCCAGGTATGTCCAGCCCAATCGATCGTCTGGGCCCGGACGCACTGAAACGCAGTGAGCAGAACGCTGCAGATTGTCATTCGAATGAATCGTGTGTTCGCCATCATTCTGACCCCGTAGCTTACGCCCAAAACTCTTGATTGGCGAAATGAGGCGATTGCATTCAAAGCCCGAACCTGCTCCCCAAATCCCGCAGCCTACACCCAAAATAACGAGCGCCCTGACCTCTTTCGAGATCAGAGCGCCCGGGCAGCCCTACCCCAGAACTGTCACTTAAAAATTAAAACGCCCAGCCATTCTGCAAATAGCTCTCTCGTGCTATTTCGCTGTCCCTGAAATGCCACCGTCTAAGCCCTTGAAACTCCAAGAATTTTTGGCAGTTCCAGCGATTCGCCCCCTTGAGCCCGATACTTCGGCACGCATAATGCCATTCTCTTAAGTCGGAAAGCTTCTTCGCCGATAAACCCATTAGCACCTGAACTTGTTGCCGACCCATGCCTTCCTTTGAAGATCCGGAAATTTACCGCGACATCCTCGACTGCCTGCAGATCGGGGTCAGCGTCCTGAATCTGCAAAAAAAAATAGTTTTCTGGAGTGACGGCGCGGAAAAAATAACCGGCTTTGCCCGCATCGATGTGCTCGGCCACGCCTGCGCGGAAAACATTCTTGCTCCATTGCAATCTCAACAGCTGCGAAATGTGCGCCGGAACTTGTCCCATGGCAACCGCGTTGCACGACGGCAAACCTGCCGAAGCCATGAGCTCCATTCATCACCGCTCCGGCTATTGGACTCCCGTTCACATCTGGGCCATCCCTCTGCGCGATAAGCACGGTTCCATCATTGGCATCATCCAGACTTTCCAAAACGAATTCGCCGTGCAGGGTCCCAGCCCCAACGATCGCAGCATGAAAGAACGCGGCTGCCTCGACTACGCCACCGAATTGCCCAACCACGTCATGATGCAGTCGCACCTGCGGGAAATGGTTGGCACGTTCACCGAACTTCATATCCCCTTCGGCGTGCTTTGTGTGGAGGTGCCCGAACTCAACCAATTTCGCGCCCGCTATGGGCAGGAAGCAACCGCATCCATTCTTCGCGTTCTGGCTCGCACCTTGAGAAATACGATATGGCCCACCGACTTCGTCGGCCGCTGGAGCGAAGACCGCTTTCTGGTGATCCTGACCGGTTGCGACGAAGAAGCGCTGCAGGCCGTGTGCCAGCGCATTTTGAAGATGACGCTTCGCGCCACCATCGAGTGGTGGGGAGAGGAATTGTCTGTGGCAGTTTTGATTGGAAGCGCAGAGGCATTGCCCGGCGACGACGTCGAGTCGCTCTTGCGCCGCGCGCAGGAATCACTCAAGCAAAATCGCAGCGAAGCGTCTGGCGCCGCAGCAGGCTACCTCGTCGTCGACCGGTTGAGTGAACGGCTTAAAACATGTTTGCAATTATCGGCATCGTCGTTGTTTTCGGCTGCGTGGTTGGCGGCTATCTCATGGAGCACGGGAATCTCCGCGTGCTCATCCAGCCCGCCGAACTCGTGACCATTGGCGGCGCCGCCATTGGCACCGTCCTGATTGCCAATCCGCTTCACATTCTCAAACAGATTGCCGGAGGCATCGGCGGAGTCTTTGGCGGCTCCAAATTCACCAAACAAGCCTATCTGGATTCGCTGAAAATGATGTACGACCTGCTCAACAAGGCCCGCAAAGATGGCCTCATGTCTCTCGAAAACGATGTCGAAGAGCCCGAGAAGAGTCCCATCTTTTCCAAAGGCCCCGCACTTTTGAAAAATCACCACATCCGCGATTTTGTCTGCGATTCGCTTCGCATGGCCATCACCGGCGTCGATGCTTTCGATCTCGACAGCACGCTCGATCTCGATCTCGAAGTTCACCACCATCAGGCCGAGCAACCCACTGCCGCGCTCAACAGCATGGCAGACTCCTTGCCCGGCCTCGGAATTGTCGCCGCGGTTCTCGGCATCGTCATCACCATGGGCGCGCTCGGCGGACCCCCCGAAGAAATCGGCAAGAAAGTTGCCGCCGCTCTGGTCGGAACATTTCTCGGAATTCTTCTGTGCTACGGCTTGGTGGGTCCGATCGCCGCCAACATGGTCAAGGTCGCCGACGATGAACACGCGTACCTCTACGTCCTGCGCGTTTTGATGGTTTCGTTTCTTAAAGGGCAGCGCGCCGATCATGGCGGTGGAAGTGGCCCGCCGCGCCGTCCCCGGCCATGTCCGTCCTTCATTCAAAGAATTGGAAGCTGCCTGCCGCAATAAAGGTGGAGAAGCTGCTGCCCCGGAAGCCGCAGCTGCAGCAGCGCGGCGGATAGAAAGCAAGAGTGCCAGCGCCTTATGGATAAAGCCCGTCCCATCATCATCATCAAGAAAAAAGGCGGCCATGGTGGCCATCACGGTGGGGCGTGGAAGGTCGCCTATGCTGATTTCGTCACGGCCATGATGTCTCTATTCATCGTGCTCTGGCTGCTGAGCAGCAGCAAACCTGTGCAGGAGGCCGTTGGCGGCTACTTCCGCGATCCCAGCGGCACGGCCGAAAAAAAGGGAACGATCAACGTCGGAGCAGGCGAAAATTTTATACTCACGAAAGATGACATGCCCAAGCTGAAAGATCAGCTCGAGCAAAAAATTCGTGAAATGAATGACTTCGAAAAACTCAAGAGCCACGTGGAAATGACCATCACCAGCGAAGGCTTGCGTATCGAACTCATGGAATCTGCTTCCGGCACTTTCTTCGACAGTGGCAGTCCCAAACTAAACGCCGATGGGCGCGAGTTGCTCATTACCCTCGCCCAGGAACTCAGCAAGCTCCCCAACAAGATTTCCCTCGAAGGACACACCGATTCCAAGCCTTACGCCACCGCGGGAAATTACAGCAACTGGGAACTCTCCACCGATCGCGCCAATGCCGCGCGCCGCCTGATGCAAGCCAACGGAATTGGCCTCGGCCAGATCACCCAGGTGCGTGGCTTTGCCGATCAGCGCTTGCGTAAACCTCAAGATCCGCTCGACCCCTCCAATCGCCGAGTCTCTCTCATCGTGCAATACACCCCTAAGGATTCTGACCAGGAAGCTGCCAAGCCTGCTGTCGCACCCGAAGAGAAAAAAGCTGAGGGCGCCGCTCCCCCAAAACCTTCCGCCGGAACCGAGAAGCCGATCGAAAAACCGCTGACCCTCGAACCAGGGAAAAAAGAACCGGCGAAACAATAAGGGAAGAAAAATGCCGGTGGAGATCAACCCAAGAATCCACACCGAACCAAGCTCCCTGCACAGCGGCCCTTATGCAGCCTTACGTTCATCGCACAGCTGCTGATAATAATCGCGGCCTCGCTCGTACCCGCTGCGAAACGGTTCAGCCACCTTCCCGCCCGGATACTGGCGCTCCAGGTCTTCGATCTTAGCCGTCATCTCCCCCATCACTTGGTCGTATTCTTTGCAGCGCGTGCGCGCGTGCAGTGCGGCTTCGAATCCCATGCGATAGAACTTTTCATTCTCATCAAATTTCCTGCCGTCCGAGGAATAATGTTCCTGCTCCGTCGCTCGCAAGCCCACCCACCATTGTTCCCGCGCCGCATCGATCTCCTCCGCGCCTTCGGCCTTCAACAACTCGCGAACCAGCGCAGCTTGCGCTTCGTCCTCTGCCATCACGATCAGCACACTCCGCTGCTTGCGCAATGCATCCTCGTAAACAAACACCTCGTCCTCCGGCAGTCCATCGCTCATAACATTTTCCGCTTTTCCCCCGGCCACCGCGCCAATCCCAGCTCCGGCCGCGCCTGCAAATGCCCCGGCCAACAAGCCAATCGCGGTGATTGGTCCCACTCCCGGTATCAGAGCCGCCACCACCAGCGGACCCGCAGACAATCCCGCTGCTCCCCCCATCAATGCTCCGATCGCCTTGCCCATTCCCGGTTGTTCAGCTGCAATCGTAGGCACGGATTGCAGGTCAGCCTGGTCGCTTCCCGGAGTTAATAAAGTAATTCGCTCTTCCTGCACGCCAGTTGAGCGCAACTGCTCGCTCGCACGTTTCGCATCCGCCGCCGAACGAAATACTCCAGTAACAGCTTTCATCGTGATGCTCCTTTCCTGTGAAGACGCACCTCCACCCTGACTACCCGAGTACTCCATTAATGACTGCAACTGCAAACCCCCGAGCGCGAGCCACCAGCATCGTCGAAGGGCATGCGTTGACCCTGCCTATAATCCTCGCCCACAGCAGGGCTTGGGCCACTGGGTGCACCTTCCCGAGCGGTCCTTTCGCCCCACTATTCAGATGAGCCTATTCCCGGCGAGGTTGTCGTGCAACCCTCTTCACCGTCCGTGAGATTTAGGCACGTCCCGCAGGGATTGCTTCCGCTGTAATCAAACTCCTACTCATATAATGAATATGTTTTGGTTTCGATCGATGCCCGCCGAAAATCTCCGGTCTGAATTCGAAAAACGCTTCGGCACTCCCGGCACAGTTTTCCGCGCCCCAGGCCGCGTCAACTTAATCGGCGAACACACCGACTACAACGACGGATATGTGATGCCCGCCGCAATCAGCTTCGATACTTTCGCAGCTTGCGCGGGAAACAATAGCGGAAATCTATCGATCCAGTCGCTTCAGGAACCCGAAGCCGCAACGTTCCCCGTTCACGAATCCAAGCCTCAACCCGTGCACAACTGGACCGATTACGTACGCGGCGTGCTCATTCAACTGGAAAATGAAGGCCTCAACTTCCCCGGTGCAAATCTTCTGATTGATGGACAAGTCCCCATCGGCGCCGGCCTAAGCTCTTCTGCAGCTCTGGAGGTTGCGACCGCCCTGGCCCTCCTTAGCCTTTCGAAGCATTCCATGGACTCCACCGCGATCGCGAAGCTTTGCCAACGCGCGGAGAATGAGTTCGTCGGTTCCCGCTGCGGCATCATGGATCAATTCGCCTCCTTGCATAGTCGCGCCGGAAGCGCGCTGCTTCTTGACTGCCGCTCGCTTGCTCTTCGTTTTATCCCGTTGCCGGAGAACGTCAGCCTGGTAATCTGCAACACCATGGTGAAGCATTCAGTCGCGCACGGCGAGTACAACGTCCGCCGCGCGGAATGTGAAGCCGGTGTGCGCTATTTCGCTCAGCATCGAAAAACCGTGAGCGCATTACGCGATGTCACCGAAGATGATTTGCGCCAGTTCGGCAGCGGGCTTCCGGATGTACTGCTCCGGCGTTGTAAACATGTCGTCGCTGAGAATGCACGCGTCCTCGCTGCCGCGGACGCTCTGGAATCAAGCGACCTTAAGCGCTTCGGCCAACTAATGTACGAATCACATCGCAGCCTTAAGGATGATTTCGAAGTCAGTTGCTCCGAACTGGATATCATGGTCGAACTGGCTCGCAAGCTTCCAGGCGTCCATGGCGCTCGCATGACCGGCGGAGGCTTTGGCGGCTGCACCATCAATTTGGTTGAGCGCAGCGAAGCTCGCGCCTTCAGCGCCCAAATCATCGACGCCTATCAGCACGCGACTCAAATCCGCCCAGAAGTTTTTATCACGCACGCCGCACCCGGCGCCGGCCCGGCGATTGAATAGAATGAAGCAAGCACCGGCGATGGCACGACCGTGGAAGAGCGGCGCTTCAGCGCCGCGTCAACCGCAAAACAAATGCGGGCTTTAGCCCCCGTGGTCGCATCATCCATGCGGAAGGTTTTTATCAACTAGACCTCACACCAGAAAAGATTTAACTCGTGACCAATACATCACCCTCTGCCGACTCCTCCCATCGTCGCCTGAATATTCTCACCGGCGAGTGGGTTCTGGTTTCGCCGCATCGCGCGCAACGTCCCTGGCACGGTCAAGTCGAAACCGCATCCCAGCGCCCCGAGCCGGCTTACGATCCTGACTGTTATCTTTGTCCGGGCAACACTCGTGCCGGCGGCCAGCGCAATCCTGCGTATTCCTCCGTCTTCGTCTTCGACAACGATTACCCCGCGCTTCGTCCCGACCCGGTAAGAAGAAAGATCCAGCAGAACGAGCTGATTGTCTCGCGGCCGGAATCAGGCATCTGCCGCGTCGGATGCTTTTCTCCCCGACACGATCTCACCCTGGCGGGAATGAACCAAAAAGAAATCGTCGCAGTCATCGAAATGTGGCGCCAGCAATTCGCCGATCTCGGAGGCCGCGACTTCATCAACTACGTTCAGATTTTCGAGAACCGGGGCGCCATGATGGGCGCCAGTAATCCTCATCCTCACTGTCAGATTTGGGGAACCAATTCCCTGCCCAATGAACCGGCGAAGGAACAAACGTCGCAACGCAATTACCTGCAATCGCACCAGCAATGCCTGCTCTGCGAATATTTGCGCATCGAGAAATCCTCCGGCGAGCGCCTGATATTCGAGAACGAACATTTCGTCGTCCTCGTTCCTTTCTGGGCCGTCTGGCCCTTCGAGACTTTAATTCTGCCGCGCCAGCACGTTGCAGATCTTTCTAAGCTGACCGCCGGCGAGAACGAACAACTCGCTGACTTATTGCAGAAGCTCACTTCCTGTTATGACCGCTTATTCGATACGCCTTTCCCCTATTCCATGGGCTTCCATCAGCAGCCTGTGGATGGCCAGCCTCACGATGAATGGCATCTGCACGCCCATTTTTTCCCCCCGCTCCTGCGCTCCGCCAGCATACGAAAATTCATGGTGGGCTTCGAACTCCTCGGCACTCCCCAACGCGACATAACTCCAGAATTCGCCGCCGAGCGACTGAGAACTCTCTGCCACAATGTTTGAAACTACGGGGTTCTCCCTGAACACCCCAATTTTTCGGCATTGGAGGCAAACCTGCGCCAATGCAGGAACTGGAGCAACGGGTGGTCGATCCCCGTCATTCGCCCAGAGTCGTCGGAAGCATTTCGTGGATCCGTGAGTACGGGTACACTTGCGGAATGATGAAAAAGCTCCGATTCCTGGTGTCTCTTCACACTCGCGAGAACGACTTTCAAATGGCACAAGCCAAGACTGCGGAAGCGACCGCGCACAAACTGGGGAGCGACGTGGAGATCGTGTTCGCCGACAACGACGCCGTGAATCAGAGCACGCAACTCCTGAAGGCAATCCAGAACCGGGTTGAGTCCCGACCCGATGCGATTATCGTAGAACCGTTTGGAGGCACGGCTCTTCCGCAGGTAGCCCGGGCCGCCTGTTCTGCAGGAATCGGTTGGGCGGTCCTGAACCGGAAGCCGGATTACTTGTCGGATCTTCGCAAGGCAGCAACTGCACCCATGTTTGCTCTTAGTTCCAATCACCTCGAAATCGGACACATTCAAGGCAGACAATTCGCCGCATTGTTGCCCCGGGGCGGCTCCGTTTTGTACATTGAAGGACCTTCACAGAGTTCCTCGGCCCAGGAACGCGAGTCCGGAATGCTGGAGATGAAACCGCCGAACATCGAAGTGAAGATGCTGAAGGCACACTGGACAGAGGAAAGTGCATTGCGGGCAGTGCGTTCCTGGCTAAAAATGGCTACCTCACAAAGCGCGTCAATTAGCCTGGTCGGCGCGCAGGACGACTCGATGGCCTTGGGAGCTCACAAAGCTTTTCGGGAAATCACCAATGAAGCAGAGCGGTCGCGATGGCTGAGTTTACCGTTTACTGGATGTGATGGTCAGCCAGCGACCGGCCAAGCCTGGGTGCGCGAAAAATGGCTCACGGCCACGATCCACATTCCACCGCTTACCGGCCAGGCGATGGAGATTCTCGCAAAAGCCAATCAAGACGGAAGCCAGCCACCGGAGCATGCCTTTACCAAGTCCTTCTCGATTCCTCCCTTGGAGTCATTGGTTCCACGAAACCCCTAAGCAGCGCCGGTGGCGTGGGTTTGATTGTCTGTTACGAACCACGCGGTTAGGCGGCTTCGATCATGTGGCGCTTTGCCAGAGCCTCAATGTCCGGCTCGGTCAGCGCCGAGAGGTCTGCGCTTTCGGTAGCGATCACCCGTTGGGAAATTTCGGGATGATGTGTCTTCAAGTATTCTTTCAGGAAGTTGGCGGCATTGCTTTTTCCAGTGGCGTGACCGATGAGGACGATCTCTTGCGCCTGAGTGATATCTTTCGCGATCTCCTCATAAAACGAATCCTCTTCGGGTACGCGCTCGCCTCGGTAGTGAGCTTCCTTCCGATGAATCAGGTGATGATGGAAATTGTACGGATCGTAAGGTTGCACCGTATGCTCATCTGCCGGACGACTTCCTCCGAAATCCTGGTAAACATGGGCGTCGTGGTGGTCGATCACTACAATCATCCGGCTGGGCTGGAAGGGCTCTGCTACATGCGTACCTGATTTAGCCACAGATGGTGCGGCTTCTTTCAGGAGTTTACGCAGCCGTGAAACTTCCTCCACGCCAAGATCGTGGGTGCTCGGCCGCTTGAAAAACACGCGTTGGCTGCCCACGCGGAACACAAATTCATCGCCCTCATGCGGTTGGACATCGCCCCCCAAATGCGCGACGAGTTCTACCGCCTCGCTCCAACTCAAGTTATGGGGTAGCTTGCCGTGCAGAAGATTCTGGTACAGCGATTCGAGGTGCTTGCTCATCTGCCAAGTATAATATTGCGACGCTAAAAAGCGGAATACGATCTGGCTGCGCTGTACGGTTATTCGTGCGCGACAAAACGATTCCCCAGGGACTTTTACTTCATCTTCTTTGTCGTCCGCCACACAAGAGTGAGCGGGTCATGACCTTTGCCCGGGATGATGAGTCCACGTTCTTCCATCGCCTTGACCGTATTTCGATTGGCAGACAGAGGGCGTATTTCTTCATTATCTTTCAAGTGCCGCAGAACCGGGTTGCCGCCGAGTGAATCAGTTTCAAGCTGGTATCCGCCTTCCATGTGCGACAGCAGGTCTTGTTCAGCCTCGGTCAGTTTCGGCGGCACGCCAGCAGTTTTGTTCTTCGCCATTTCTCAAGTCCGGAGGAAAAATTAGCCCTCCGTTTGCGGCAGTCGGAGGGTCGGAGACTCGGTTCGGCAACAGACACCATACTGCTGCCACAAGCGAAACCACGGGCTGTGCGCGAGCGTTTCATCGTGCCTTCGATTTGCAGCAGAGATGTCGCTGGCGCTGAGCGGTCTGATGTCCGGCGCTTCGAACATTTCCTGTATCTGTTCAATATCGTCAATGATGCGTTCAACGTCCATGCGCCACAATCATCCAAGAAAAGACGCTCAGCCGTCAACCCGAAGCGCGGTTTGGGGCACCGACCTGCTGAAATGGAAATCGCCTGTATCTGTGAGTACAACAGAATGGCTCCTCAGGTAGGACTCGAACCTACAACCCTTCGGTTAACAGCCGAATGCTCTGCCATTGAGCTACTGAGGAGTGTTGGAAACAGAGCGCGCGCAGCGCGACGCTGTTCGCTCATTCATCATAACATTCGGGGGCGCGGGTGAAAACTCTTCCGGTGCTTTGGATTTTGGTAGGCTGAATGTTTACGAGGTTGGCAGGATGCGGGGGCAGGTATGAGTGTGGGGGTGCGGTTGATTCTGATTACTGTTTCTATCTTTTCTTTGATGGTTTTTGCCGCCTTGGTTTATGCCGGGGATGATGCTAAGCCGACTTTGCCTGTGGGTCCGCCGAAGGCGGAGAAGCGTCCGCTGGAAGAGACGATACAGGGCGTGAAAATTGTTGATAACTACCGGTGGCTGGAAGATGGGAACTCGCCGGATACGCAGAAGTGGGTAGCGGAAGAGATGGCGTACACCCGGAGCGTGCTCGATCCGCTGCCGGGGCGCGATGCGATTCATAAACGTTTAACAGAGTTGCTAAGCATCGGCAGCATCACCCAGCCGGAGATCGGTGGGAAGTATTATTTCTACACGCGGCGCGAAGGGATGCAGAACCAGCCAGTTCTTTATGTAAGGGAAGGCGTGGAGGGAAAAGATCGGGTGCTGCTGGATCCGAATCAGCTGGCGGCGGATGGAACCATTGCGCTCGATTGGTATCACGCTTCCGAAAACGGAAAATATTTAGCCTACGGAACTTCGGCGAGCGGTTCGGAGATGAGCACACTGCACATTCTTGAAACCAAGACGGGCAAGCTGCTGCCCGATACGATTGAGCGAACGCGGGCGTGCAGCATTGCGTGGATGCACGACAACTCGGGATTTTTTTATACGCGATATCCGAAGAAGGGTGACGTGCCCGAAGGACAAGAGATGTACAACCGGCATGTTTTCTATCACGACCTGGGAACCGATCCGGACACCGATACGCCGATTTTTGGCGAGGGCCGAGATCCGGAGGACTGGCCCAGCGTGAGTCTCGACAACGATGGGCGCCTGCTCTTGATCAGCGTGTCGCAGGGCTGGACCAAGACCGAACTGTTCTTGATGGATCTGAAAGCGGGCACGCCACCCACGCGCATTACCACGGGAAAGAATTTTCTCTATAGCGGGTCGGTTTACAACGGAAGACTCTACATTGTCACCAATGAAGATGCTCCGCGTTACCGCATGTTTATGGCCGAAGCGGGCAACTATGAGCGCGACGACTGGACAGAAATCATTCCGCAAACGGAAGCGGTATTGCAGGGTGCAGCGCTGTGGGGCGGAAAAATATTTGCGCAATATGAGCAGAATGCAAGCTCGCAGCTGCGGCTTTTCGATCTCGAAGGAAAAGTGATCAGCGACATTCACCTTCCCGCGCTAGGGACGGTTTTTGGGTCGGAAGGAAAATGGAATCATGATGAGATTTTTTACGGATTTGTTTCTTTCACCGTTCCGCCTACGATTTACCGAGTACGACTTTGAAAACTGGTTCGGCGTCCGTATGGGCGAAGGTGGATGCGCCTTCGATTGATCCTTCGGCTTATGAAGTGCAGCAGGAGTGGTACCACTCGAAGGATGGGACGAAGGTGCCGATGTTTGTTGTGTACAAGAAGGGATTGAAGAAAGGATGGGCACAATCCGACGCTGCTTACGGGTTATGGCGGATTCAACATCAGCATGTTGCCCTCGTTCAGCCGCACGGCTTATTTGTGGATGGAGCATGGCGGAATTTATGCTGTAGCGAATTTGCGCGGCGGGGCGGAGTTTGGGGAAGACTGGCACCGGGCGGGAATGCTCGACAAGAAGCAGAATGTTTTTGACGACATGATTGCGGGCGCGGAACATCTTATCGCGGAAAAATATACAGACAAGGATCATCTGGCGATTCAGGGCGGATCGAATGGCGGTCTGCTGATGGGAGTGATGATCACACAGAGGCCGGATTTATTCCGCGCGGTGGTGTGCCAGGTGCCGCTGCTCGACATGCTGCGCTACCAGTATTTTCAGATTGCCAAGTTGTGGATTCCGGAGTACGGGAGTTCGGACAATGCCGGAGCAGTTCAAGTGGCTCTATGCTTATTCGCCGTATCACCATGTGAAGGCGGGGACGGAATATCCGGCGATTTTATTTATGACGGCGGATACCGATACGCGCGTCGATCCGATGCACGCGAAGAAGATGGCGGCGCTCATGCAGGATGAAGCGGAGAACGGGAAGAGCAGGACGCGTCCTATTTTGTTAAGGATTGAAACCAAGGCGGGGCATGGTGCGGGGAAACCGGTGACGAAGCAGATTGAGGAATTCACGGATGTGTATTCGTTTTTGTTTTGGCAGTTGGGGGTGAAGGAGTAGGGGCCAGGATGCGGCGCTGGGCGCGTCATTCCACGGCAAATTGAAGAATAAAATATTTCACATTTATTTGAAAATCGCCCACTCGGAAAGCTATACTGTCGTCACTGTACGTCCTGTATTTCAACCCAGTAGCGTCTGATCGTTAAACCCGATTTGCGTCTGCGGGAAGTGAAGTAGCGCCACAGTGGAACGTCTGCAAGTAACGGGGTGCGGAAAGTCCTGGCACCTCTTCTGGCCGCTGGTTATCTGGTGGGCTGTCCCAGCCAGATTTCCAAATCGCGGATTCTCCCGCCGAGCGTCCGTTTAATCCCCTTTGCGAGGTTGTAGGATGGTTTATCGTTTACGTGCTGTTGTGCAAGTAGTTTTTGCGCACGGGAGCGCCTTTCGCCGCGATCGCTCTGTTCGAATTACCTTTCTCTCTTTCCCGGCATCGCTTTGCTTATTTTTCGCGATGATTTTCGGCAATGGATGTTCGGCGACTCATGCGACAGCGGCGAACAATGCGGCCACTCCCGCGGGCGATGCGGAGAACCTGACGATCTCCGCGACGCTGCCGGCGGGAACGGTCGGTTCGGCGTATAGCGGAAGCTTGGCAGTGGCAGGCGGGACGGCGCCTTACGTTTTCACCATGACTTCGGGTCAGATGCCGCAAGGCGTGCAACTGGCCAATTCGTCGGGTGTGGTTTCCGGGACGCCGGCGGCGAGTGGAAGTTTCAGCTTTGATATTTCGGTTTCAGATGCGAGAGGAACTTCGAAGCAGCAGGCGTTCCAAATGACGGTGGCCAACGCGGCTGCGCCCGCGCCGAATTCGCCATCAAATCCTCCGTCGAACTCGCCTGCGGGGCAGAGCGGAGATAAATCGTTCACGAGCCTGCAACACAGCGGCGGGTGGGGACAGTTCGGGCAGCAGTGGCCGAGCTATGTCGACTGTTCGCCTTCGCCTTGCGACGGCATTTCGTTTTCGATGACGCAGGGCGTCTCGTCTCCATCTCTCAGCGGGCAGGCGACGGAATACTATGTTGGCGGAAATGTTCCTTTCTCTGACGCTTTGTGGAACAACCACTTGATCGGGCCGATGTCGTCACAAGGACTGCCGGACGGGAATCAGACGATGGTTCCGTCGTTGCACAATTTCACCTACGACGTTTATTTTTACGGAAATAACATGGGGCTGGCACAGGCGCTGGAGTTCGATATCAATCAGTTTTTCGGCAACATGGGTTTTATCTTCGGTCACGAGTGCCGGATCGCGACCGGGAATGAATGGGACGTTTGGGATAATCAGAATGCGCGCTGGACGCCGACGGGGATTCCCTGCTACCCGAACAGCAATGCATGGAACCATTTGACGATCCAGGTGCAGCGGACTTCGAATAACGATCTGGTGTATCAATCGATCACGCTCAATGGAGCGACGCACACGCTGAACTGGACGTTTCCGCATGGTTCCTCTCCGGGCTGGTACGGGCTTACGATCAATTATCAGATGGATGGAAATTCGAAACAGGATTCGTATAACGTCTACCTGGACAATTTGACTTTCACTTACCAGTGAAGAAGAGCCTAGAGGCGGTTCGAGCAAAGAGGGACTAAGATAAAGGAGTTATGGTGGATTTGTCCATTTCCGGCGACCGGCTGGTGCTGGATGTGCGAGGAGCCGACAAGCTCTGGGCGCTGAAGAGTTCGCTGGAAATTCCATTGGAGCACGTGACGGAGATCAGAGCAGACCCTGCCATTGCGCATGGTTGGTGGCATGGGCTGCGAATGCCGGGCACAAACGTTCCAGGAGTCATCACAGCGGGAACGTTTTATCAGGATGGGAAACGAATATTTTGGGATGTTCACCGTCCGGAAAACACGGTTGTGATTGAGCTGAAGGACGAAAGATACAACGAGCTAATCGTCGAAGTTGCCGACCCGGAAGACGCGGTGAAAATTGTGAAGAGCGCGTTAGGTCGCGGTGCGCAGACGGGCCGAAAGCAAGTGGATGATGACAAGTTTAAGAATTAAGGATTACAAGGAGTTCGGATATGAGCAGCCTGGGAATTTTGCAAACCTTAAAAGACGGTGTTCTTAGCCAAGCGAGTGTGAAGGCTATTTATGGCGAGCCGATTTTGGCGCAAGGAAAAACCGTGATCCCTGTGGCGAAAATAATGTATGGCTATGGCGCCGGGGCGGGCACAGGAGGTGTAGGTAACACCAGCGCGCGAGGGGAGGGCGGCGGTGGTGGCGGCGGAGTGCGGGCGATTCCCATTGGAGTGATCGACATTACGGAAAAAGAAACCCGCTTCGTTCCGATTACCGATCGCAAGCGATTGGGTGGAGCGATTTTGGTTGGCATCGGGTTCGGGTTGTTGTTGGGTTGGCGCAGGCGCCGCCGGGGTTGAAATCCCGATTGAACTTACCGGAAGAAGTTCAGAACCGGCAGTGCAGGAACGGTGCAGGAACCAGTAAAGATACGTAAAAGGTATTGACCGATTCGAGGATTCCGGGTAGAGTGTCTTGTTCCACGGACTTCCGAGTGCCTCAAGGGTCAGCGGTGGGTTCCTCGACCTAATGAGCCCAAATCAGGAAAAGTGAGCATCTTCGGGGTTCGGTCACGCATCTATTCTAGGTAGGAATTACGCTAACTCCTAACAATCTGAGTAGAATCAGTAGCTTGGCACGGCGTGCGGAGTTATTGAATTCTACGGCGATCTGGGAAAGCGGTATTACTCATACTTATTAAAGGAAGGGGAAAGGCACACATGCGTTCTGATCGTGTGTTTGATGCTTTACAGACATTACGGAATCGTTATATGCTCTGTCAGCTCGCCTCGAAGGCCACGCGGAAGTTCCACCGGCCCAGCACCAGAATCCAAGAAACGATGAATGGAGTTTTGGACCGGATCGCAGGCGCGGAGCGGCAGGAAATTTTGTCGGAACCGGAGAATTTTGCCGAGGCACAACGGCGGGCTGCTTAAAACAGCCCCGCCTGCCCGCCTCGTGGTGTTTTGTCTTCCCTGAATACCCTCCTTTGAAAATCTCCCGAAAAGCTTAAGCGAACACGTTTGAGTGGCCGGGTTTAGGTGAATCATGACCATCGCTGAACTGAAAGAAAAAAACATTACCGAGCTGACCAAGATCGCAAGGACCTTGGAGTTGCCCGGTGCCAGTGGACTGCGCAAGCAAGACCTCATCTTTAAAATCCTGCAGGCGCAGAGTGAAAAAGAAGGCCACATTTTTGCCGAGGGCGTGCTGGAAATTCTGCCCGACGGCTACGGATTTTTGCGCTCGCCGGACTACAACTATTTGCCCGGGCCGGATGACATTTATGTGTCGCCATCGCAGATTCGCAAATTTGATTTGAAGACCGGCGACACGATCAGCGGACAAGTGCGGCCTCCGCATGAGGGCGAGAAGTATTTCGCGCTGGTGAAGATCGAGGCGGTGAACTTTGAATCGCCCGACGAAGCGCGCAACAAGATTCTGTTCGACAATTTGACGCCGCTGTATCCGCAGGAACGGCTGAAGCTGGAGACGACGCGGGAGAATTCCAGCGCGCGGGTGATGGATCTGCTGACGCCGCTCGGCAAAGGACAGCGCGGACTGATTGTTTCTCCGCCGCGAGCCGGCAAGACGATGCTGTTGCAGAATGTGGCCAACTCGATTACGACGAACCATCCGGAAGTTGTGCTGATGGTGCTGCTGATCGATGAGCGGCCGGAAGAAGTTACGGACATGCAGCGCTCGGTAAAAGGCGAAGTGATTTCGTCGACGTTTGACGAACCTGCGGCGCGCCACGTGCAAGTTGCGGAGATGGTGATCGAAAAAGCGAAGCGGCTGGTTGAACACAAGCGCGATGTGGTGATTCTGCTGGATTCGATCACGCGGTTGGCGCGAGCTTACAACACGATTGTTCCGCCTTCGGGCAAAGTGCTTTCCGGCGGCGTGGATTCGAATGCGTTGCAGCGGCCGAAACGGTTTTTTGGATCGGCGCGAAATATTGAAGAAGGCGGGTCTTTAACAATCATTGCAACCGCCTTGATTGACACTGGATCACGCATGGATGACGTGATCTTTGAAGAATTCAAGGGCACGGGCAACTCGGAAATTATTCTGGAGCGCAAACTGGTGGATAAGCGCGTGTTCCCGGCCATCGATATTCAACGTTCGGGTACGCGTAAAGAAGAATTGCTGATTCCGCGCGAGGATCTGTCGAGAATCTGGGTGCTGCGGAAGGTGCTGAATCCGCTATCCCCGGTGGAAGCGATGGAGTTGCTGATTGACAAGCTGAGCAAGACGAAATCGAATGGCGAGTTCTTGTCGAATATGAGTTCGTTGTAAGGGTGCAAGAATTCGAAATGCAAGCCTCCGAAGTATTGGAGGCTTGTGGCTTTTGGATCTCACCGGCCAAAGCCGAGGTCAGTGCCCTACCCGATTTGTTTACTTCACCTTCTCAGCTTACAGTCTGTTCCTTCTCCACATGCCTACACGATTTGTCCTTCCGGGTCCCCGGTATTTTTCATTGCTGTCTTTCGGAGAAATGGCCATACTTTAGGAACGGGCAGAAGGTTCGCGTCCGTTTTCGAGGATCCCGTGCGAGCGAAACAGGTGCTTTGGAGTTTTTCGCTGATTTTATTGTTTACGATTTCCGCGTATGCGCAGAGGCCATTGACGCCGCCGAGGGTCGATGGCAGCGTGGCCCCGCCTACCGAAGATGAAAATCGGGAGCGCATCGAGCGCGATATGGCCAAGAAGGCTAACCTGGAGCGCCAGGCCGCGCTGAAGGCCGATACCGACAAACTACTTAAGTTGGCGACGGAACTGAAAGCTTCCGTAGACAAATCGAACGAGAACACGCTTTCGATTGATGTGTTGAAGAAGGCGGAAGAGATCGAAAAGCTAGCCCATAGCGTGAAGGATAAAATGAAAGGCCCGAACTAGGAAAAAGCGCTTCGTGGGCTACGGTCTGATCGTCACCATTACGACTGCGTGCGAGGGCACACTGGCGGAAAACTTTTCGGTGAATTTCCCTAGATCTCTGTGCTGCCACAAATCGCGCACGGAAGCGCTAATGTGATTGGGATAGCCAAGGTCTTCCCATCTGGCGGAGATTTCGCTGTTCCGCGCTCCCGCGATTTAATAAGATCACCGCGCGGCTGCCATCCTGTAATTGCTTCGACCACACTTCGAGATCGCCGATTCTTCCAGACGCGCTCGCCTTCACGGCCCATCGCATCCTGATCTACCGCGATGACTTCTTTGTTAGTGAGAATGTCGTGGATCTCAGGGCGCATGTCGCGCAGATCGTTGCCTGCGATGAGAGGCGCGGCGAGGATTGCCCAGAGGCTGAAGTGCGAGCGGTACTCGGTATCAGTCATGCCGCCGTTGCCGACTTCGAGCATGTCAGGATCGTTCCAGTGGCCGGGACCTGCGTAGGATTGCAGGCCGACTTGCTGGTCGAGAATTCCCAGCACGCCATTCGAGCAACAACTTCCATCCGGCCATTTCTCCGGGCCTCCCCATCTGTCTTTGATGTCGCCGGTCGTGCGCCACAAATTACCGCCGACTTCTTCTCCCCACAGCCAAGGCTTGGCAGTTCCCCATTCGCAGATGCTGAGCACGATGGCGCGTCCTGAGGCGTCGAGGGCGGCGCGAATGTTGGCATAGGAAGCTTTCGCATCCTGCGTAGTGGTGTTGCACCAATCGTATTTCAGATAGTCGACGCCCCAGGCAGCATATTGCAAAGCGTCCTGATATTCGTGGCCGAGGCCGCCGGGGCGTCCGGCGCAGGTTTTCGAGCCGGCGTCAGAGTAGACGCCGAATTTGAGTCCGAGGGAATGAATGTAGTCGCCGACTGCTTTCATGCCATGGGGAAAACGCTGCGGATCGGCGACGATGTTGCCGTTTGCGTCGCGGCTGACTTGCCAGCAGTCGTCGATGTTGACGTATTGGTATCCGGCATCTTTCATGCCGGATTTCACCATCGCGTCCGCCATGCTCTTGATCATGTCTTCGCTGACGTTGCAGGCAAATTTGTTCCAGGAATTCCAGCCCATAGGCGGAGTGAGGGCGAGGTTGGCCGAGACTGCACTGCTGGATTGACCAAGCAAGGGCGCGCCGAGACAAGCAACGTAAGCGCGGCCGCCAGGGACAGTAATCTGAGCTTCATCGTGTTGAATGTGCGAGCGCAACTGTAAAAAGCGAGAGATCCATGGCCACTCACGCCAGTGTGTACTTTCCCCGCTCGATCACGGTTTGCGCGATTTGCTGGCGGAGTTCGATGGTGTTGAAAGGCTCGTACTTGGCCAGTCGGCGCAGGATTGCAAGTTGAGTACGCAGCATGTCGCCGTCGGCGACGGCGGCGATCACTTTTTTCGCAGCGGCTTCGATCTTCTCCATCGCCTGCGAGAGGTAGACGCGAGTCATCGCGATGGGCAGAGCTGGCAGCGGCTTCGCCTTTGGTCTCGGCGATTTTCTGCGCGCGCAGAACGGCAGATTCCATGGCGTAGCTTTCGATGGTCATGTCGGCGATGGCGCCCATGATCTCCTGCTGGTCCTGAATGGCCTGCATGTATTTCTGCGTGGCCGCGCCGGAGGCAAAGAGGCCAAGCTTTTTGGCTTGGGCGACCAGCTTGCGTTCTTCGGCCAGCGGACCATCGAGATCTTCGGCGGCCGAAGGGCCGGAAAGAACTTCATCCATCAGCTTTTTGATTGCGGGCATCAGCGGCAACTGTCCGCTCATAGCGCGCTTCAACAAAAATCCTGTGATGATCAACCGGTTAATTTCATTAGTGCCTTCGAAAATGCGATTGATGCGGGCGTCGCGGTAGGCGCGCTCGGCGGGATACTCTTCGACAAATCCGTAGCCGGCATAGATCTGCAGAGTTTCGTCGACGATGTAATCGACCATCTCCGAGCCCCAGACCTTGATGATGGAACATTCGACGGCGTATTCCTCGATTGCTTTGCGGGTTTCTTTGATCGCGTCAGCGCCGGATTTGTCGACTTCGGCGAGCGCGACATCCATCATTCCGACGGTGCGATAGACGAGAGATTCTCCGACGAAGAGCAGCATTGCCATATTGGCGATTTTTTCGCGCACCAAGCCGAAATCGCCGATCGGCTTGCCGAAAGCTTTTCGCTGCTTGGCATAGCTGATCGCATTTTGCAGCGACACGCGCCCGCCGCCTACGCACATCGCGCCCAGCTTGAAGCGCCCGATGTTGAGGATGTTGAAAGCAATCACCTGACCCTTGTCGATCTCGCCCAGCAGATTTTCCGCGGGAACTTTGCAGTCATTGAGAATGATGGGGCAGGTGGAGGAGCCACGGATGCCCATCTTGTGTTCTTCGGCGCCGACGGAAAAACCAGGGAAGGTTCGCTCCACCAGGAAGGCGGTGAGCTTGTCGTGGCCATCGACTTTTGCGAAGACGGTGAAAAGGTCGGCGAAGCCGGCGTTGGTGATCCACATTTTTTCGCCGTTCAGAGTGTAGTGCTGGCCGTCGGCGGAGAGAGTGGCGCGGGTGCGGCAGTTCATGGCATCGGAGCCGGAAGTGGATTCTGACAGAGCGTAGGCGCCAACGATCTCTCCGGAGGCGAGGCGCGGGAGATATTTTTTCTTTTGATCTTCCGTGCCGAAATAGACGATGGGCAGCAATCCGATGCCGCTGTGCGCACCCCAGGTGGTGGCGAAGCCGGCGTATTGCGCGATGTGATCGGCGATCACGGCGGCGGTGACCTTATCCATTTCAAGGCCGCCGTAGGCTTCGGGAATTTCGACGCCGCTCAGGCCCAGTTCGCCCGCTTTTTTCAGGAGATCGCGCGAGATAGAGAAATCCTTATGCTCGATTTTTTCCGCGTTGGGCAGGATTTCGTTGACAGCAAATTCTTCCGCCGTCTGGCCGATGAGTTGGTGCTGTTCGGTGAAATCTTCGGGAGTGAAAACTTGGTCGGGACGGCGGGATTCCAGGAGGAAGCTGCCGCCTGTGATCTTCGCGTTGGGAGTAGCGATGGTGCTTGCCATAGAACCTTTCAACCACGAAGGACACTAAGGTTCACTAAGGAAATCTTTGACTCAAAAGCCTTCCGTGCAGCATCGTGTACTTCGTGGTCAGTGCTTTATTTCCAGTTTGTGCCGTTTCAAAGCGTTTGAGGCCATCTTTGAAATAGACAACATTGAAGTTTATAAGCAATCCGATGGATTTACCACTGAGCTTGAGATAGGAAAGTATCTGCGCGTGACTCACTAGAGAAATTAAAGTCCACGAAGAGAATCCCTCCGAAAGTTTTCCCCGTGAAGGTTCGTGCTTGACGATTCTTGTGGTCTAATGCGTCACCGGCGGAACTGTATAAATAATGCTATGGGTTTGGAAACGTGCGGCTGGAGTGCATGTCGAATAGCCGGTAAAGTGGGTGGAATCCGTGCGCGGACCATCGCGCGCTACTTTGTATGTGCGCAGCTTGAGGCAGATATTATCTGTCCGCGACTGCCAATCCGAATCGTTATGCAACCAGGTGTGAGGCACGCCGAACTGACTCGGCTGCGAAAAAAAGCGATTCGTAACCGATGAACTCAGCGTTGCGGGGTTAGTTGCCTTAGACTGCGCTGCCAAGGTTGCGACGCTGGCTGCGATCAGCAGAGATAACGGCAAGAGACGGAAGAGTGACATAGGGCTTTCTCCCTGCGAGAGATTATAGCGCTCCACGTCGAACTTAGTTCAAATTCTCAAAGATTCCTGCCGCGCCCATACCGCCACCGACGCACATGGTGACCATTCCGTAGCGACCGTTGCGGCGTTTGAGTTCGCGGATGATGGTTGCGGTGAGCTTCGCTCCGGTGCAGCCCAGGGGATGGCCGAGAGCGATCGCGCCGCCGTTGGGATTTACTTTTTCGGGATCGAGGCCAGCTTCCTTGATCACCGCCAGCGACTGCGCGGCGAAGGCTTCGTTTAATTCAATTACGTCGATATCGGAGAGCTTGAGGCCTGCCATCTTTAATGCTTTTGGAATTGCGAATACCGGGCCGAGTCCCATTTCTTCGGGCTTGTATCCGGCGGTTGCGAAGGAAACATAGCGGGCAAGAGGCTTGATGCCGAGGGCTTTCGCGCGTTCGGCGGACATGACTACCGCCGCGGCGGCACCGTCCGACATCTGCGAAGAATTTCCGGCAGTGACTGTGCCTTTCGCGTGGAATGCCGGCTTGAGTGAGAGCAGAGCTTCGAGCGAAGTGTCGGCGCGCGGGCCCTCGTCCATCTTGAAAACAATTTCCTGACGCTTGGGCTTCGAGCCGTTGGGAGTAGTAAAGCTTACCGGCACGGCGACAACTTCGTCATCGAACTTGCCAGCCTGAATTGCAGCTAAAGCTTTCTGATGGCTGCGCAGGGAAAATTCGTCGGCGGCTTCGCGGGTGATGGCGAAGCGCTGGCCGACGCGCTCGGCGGTGAGGCCCATGTTCAGATAGGCGTCGGGATAGTGGTCCACCAGCCACGGGTTCGGCGAAACTTTGTGGCCACCCATGGGAATCATCGACATAGATTCAGTGCCGCCGGCGACGATGACTTCCGCGCCGCCGCCCATGATGCGCTCGGCGGCCATTGCGATTGATTGCAGCCCGGACGAGCAGAAACGGTTGATGGTGAGTGCCGAGACCTCGACGGGCAATCCGGCGCGCAGCGAGGCGATGCGGGCGACGTTCATTCCCTGCTCGGCTTCGGGCATGGCGCAGCCGAGGATGACATCTTCGATTTCTTTGGGATCGAGTTGGGGCACGTGGGCGAGAGCGCCTTTGATCGCGATGGCCGCCAGTTCATCGGGACGAGTGGCGCGGAGCGTGCCCTTGAAGGCGCGTCCTATGGGAGTGCGGACGGAGGAGGCAATGATGACTTCACGCATAAAAGTCTCGCTATCTTGTGTTCGTCTTATTCGATGCGGACCGTGAGGCTCCAGCTTCACTTCGCTGGAGCGTAGAAGTAATAGTCTGCAGTGTAACTGCTTTTGGTTTCGGTGTTGACGTGCGCCGCGTCGCAGCCTTCGGCCGGAGGCTGGCCGCCGTGGGTGTGCACGCGCTGAATGGTAGTGACATTGCTAAGCAGGCCGTTGCCGTTGTGGCTGACAACGTTCACCAGGAGCCAGGGGACGGAGTCGGGATCGACTGAGTTGACGTGCGCCACGGCTTTCCCCGTGACTTCACTGCCATCCGTTAGCTTCCAGGTGGGACCGGCAAAATGATGTCCGATCACTTTGTCTTTGCGGTCGTGCAAGTCGGCGTCGGGAGCTTTGAGGGTCCAACTGAATTTGCCATCCGGCGCGGACTGGCAGGCATAGATCTGCGAGCCGGTCGCGTGAGCGTAGACGACGACGTGCAGTCCGGCAGGGACCTGAATTGCATCGGGAACGTCGGGCGCGGGCTCTTCGGTGGAAGTGGATTGAGCGTGAGTAAATGAGCACGCGGCGATGATGAATCCGAAGACAACTGCGAGGAGGGGAAAATATCTTTTCATGAGCATCGATTGTAGCGCTGCCGGGGGCGAAATTCTTGCGTAAAGGCAGCGCGCTAATTCCTCAGTGTTTTACCCGTTTTTAGTGTGAACTGAATTCGTTCCTGGGTCTTCTTTTCTCCGCATAAGGATTTGAAGCCTTCGCGTTCGAGGTCGAGGATGTATTGCTCGCTCACAGGCGTGCCGGGTGTGACATTTCCACCGCAGAGGACTTCGGCGATTTTGCTGCCGAGTTTTACTTCGTATTCGGTGATGTAATCGGCTTGCCGCATCATGTGCACGCCATTTTTAGCGTGGCTAAGAGATTTTCACCCGGCGCCGGAATGTCGGTGCGTGGGATGGGCGGCTCGTATCCGGCGCGAACAAGTTCGAGGGCGCGGGATTTGGCGTCTGAGAGGACGCGCTCGCGGTTCATCGTGATGCGATCGTTGTCTGAAAGAAAACCAAGGGCACGGGCTTCGTGGGCGGAGGTGGCGACTTTGGCAGTGGCGATGGTTTCGAAGGCGCGCTTCATGGCTTCGAGCATCTCGATGGATCCGGCGAGAGCTTCGGCGGAAACTTTGCCACCGCGGGCCGCAGTTGCGCCATCGATGGCGCGCAGCAACATTTCTTTACAGCCGCCACCGCCGGGGAGCAGACCGACACCGACTTCGACGAGTCCGGTATAGAGCTCGGCGTGGGGCTGGCGGGCGGCGGCATGCAGCGAGATTTCTGTTCCGCCGCCGAGACACAAACCGAAGGGAGCCGACACAACTGGTTTGGGCGAGAACTTAATGGCTTGAGTCATGTTCTGGAACTGGCGGATGGCGAGGTCGACATCGTCCCACTCTTCTTCCTGCACGCTCATGAGCAAGCAGCATGAGATTGGCGCCGACGGAAAAATTTGTGGCGTCGTTGGTAATGACGAAGGCTTCGAAGTTGTCGCCCGGGCCGCCGGATTTTAGGGTTTGCAGGATCAGGCTGATGATGTCGGCGCCGAGCGAATTCATCTTGGAATGAAACTCGAGGCAGGCGACGCCATCGCCGAGATCGACCAGCGAAGCGCCGGAATTTTTCTTGACGACACCATTGGATTTTTTTGCCACAGCCACCGACCAGACTCCGGCGGGAACTTCACAGGCTGCAGATTTCCGCTTACCAGGTCGAAGTAGGCGCGTCCTGAAGTCGATTTCGGATCATCGGCGTACCAGGATTTTTTTCCCGCTGCGATGAGTTTTTCGACATTGGCCGCGACCGGCTTACCTTCCTTTTTCATGCGTGCGACTGTGGCTTCTATTCCGGCGGCGTCCCAGAGTTCGAAGGGGCCGAGTTCCCAGTTGAAGCCGAGCCGCATGGCGCGATCGATCTCGACGATGGAATCGGAAATTTCGGGGATGCGGTTGGCGGAGTAGGTCCACAGATCCGATAGAGACGACCACAGGAACGCTCCTGCTTTGTCGGGCTTTTGCGGAGTACCTTCGAGGCCGAGCAACATGCGCAGGCGAGCGCCGGTATCTTCGATGTTTTTGGCCATGTCGAGCGCTGCGAATTTTGGCTTTTGACGCGGGCGGTATTCGAGAGTCTTCCAGTCGAGGGCGAGGCGTTCGTCTTGTTTGCCGGGTTCTTCTTTGGCGGCTTCGGCGGGCGAGGGCGCCCGCGCCACATTCTTTTTGTAGAAGCCGCCTTTGGTTTTGTCGCCGAGCCATTTGCGATCGAGCATCTGCGTGAAGAAATCCGGCAGGCGAAGGTCACTGCGTTCGTCGTGGACGTTTGCGGTCATGTTGCCGACGACATGGCCGAGGATATCCAGTCCTACCAAATCGATGGTGCGGAAAGTTGCGGATTTCGGCCAGCCGACGGCTTGTCCGGTGAGCGCGTCGACGTCTTCGATGCTGAGGTCCATCTCTTGCATGAGGCGCATCACGTTCAACACAGAAAAAGTGCCGATACGGTTGGCGATGAAGTTGGGAGTGTCTTTGGCAAGGACGACGCCTTTGCCGAGGCGCACGTCGCAGAAGTGCGAGATGAGATCGATCAACGCGGGGTCGGACTCTGGGGTAGGAATGAGTTCGAGCAGGCGCATGTAGCGCGGCGGATTGAAGAAGTGGGTGCCGAACCAGGAGCGGCGGAAATCGTCGGAGAAGCCTTCGGCAATTTTCCCGACGGGCAGGCCGCTGGTATTGGTGGTGATGATGGTGCCGGGCTTGCGGATGGCTTCGACTTTGCGCAGCAAGGCGCGCTTGAGGTCGAGATTTTCGACGACGGCTTCGATGATCCAGTCGACTTCGGCGAGCTTCTTCAGATCATCTTCGAAATTGCCGACGGTGACGAAGCGGGCGAGAGAAGAATCCATGAATGCGGCGGGCTTGGATTTTTTGGCGGCATCGAGACCGGCGGCGGCGATTTTGTTGCGCGCGGCAGAGTCTGCGTCGGATGGGACATCTGCGGGAACGATATCGAGCAGATAGCTGGGAACGCCGGCGTTGGCGAAGTGGGCGGCGATGCGGGCGCCCATGGTTCCGGCGCCGAGGATGGCTACTTTATTAATGCGCTTCATTATCTTGCCTCGGGAATAACCTAACGCTGACGACGGATTGTCAATTTCCAATTTTCGATTGCCAAATGAAAAGCGGTCGCAACGCTTTTCAATCGACAATTGGAAATCGGCAATCTCTTCTATGGCAGTTTATCTATGGCCCAGTCATTGCCGCCACTATGCAAAACAATGATGCTGGAAGATCGGCGGCGGGAATGGTTGGGTTTCGAGGTATCGAGCAGGACTACGGGGAACTCGTAGCGGCCATGCGCAAGTAATTTCCCGCGGCCGATTTCGAAGGCGGATAGAGCGGAATTGGAGAAAAATTTCTCGATCGCATCGGTGGAAGCCGCTTGCTTGGTGCGGCTGGTGAGCAACGCGATGCCGTTCTCGGGGTCGGCGGATTGCCAGGCTTGCAGAAAATGGTCGGCGGCGGCCAGGGCGGAGGCGTAGTCCGTGGTCAAGTAGGCGGCCTTCTTCGAGGCAAGCCGGGATGCGGCGAATGCGTCTGGAGAATGAAACGAATGAAACACAGGATAGACAGCAGAATCAGGAATCGAAGACGAAACATGAAGTTATTATGCGCGAGGAAAGGTGGCAGGACGGAAAAAGGAATCAGGACAGTATCGTATGGCGACGGCGCTGCTTATTCATTTGCCGATTGCAGTTCGGGATGCGCAATCACATATTCCAGCGCGCGCTGCGCCATTTGTTTTTCACCTTTGTAAGCCAGGAGCTTCGGAGCATCTTCGAGAAGAATCCAACGAGCGTGGGCGACTTCGATGCGCATTTCGGGCGCGATCTGGTTGATGCGGCCGGATCGGTAGAGCATTAAATAAAAGCTGACGATTTTGAATACACGCTGGCCGTCGCCCCAGGTACGCGAGTAGACATACTTGATATCAGCGAGTTTGGCGATCAAGTCGGCGGTGACACCGGTTTCTTCGAAAACTTCGCGCAACGCGGTTTCAGCGGGTTTCTCACCGGGATCGACCAGACCTTTGGGCAAAGCAAGCACGGCTTTGGGCTTGCGTTTAGATTTCTCAGGCGCGGCTCGTAGAGGCCGCGGCTTCCCCCGCGGGTTCGATGGCGGCCATCCACCAGGCTTCGTTCCGTTTCCGGATTACCACGCCGCCGGAGGAGATTTCTCGCAGCATGCTGTGTAACTTAGCAGAGCGATGGAGGTTAGTCACGAGCTGAGCGGTGCGATGGCTAGGCCTGGCAATCAAGGGTAATACAGGCTTCTCCTGCCCTAAGTAATGCAAAATGGCACTAACGGGCACTGCAGCACAGAGGGCATTTGTGGCATCTTAGGTTAGTAGAGTTGAAGTGCCCGTTGAAGCCCGTGGGTGCCCGGTAGGGGCATGTGGGGTAGCGGTGAAAAGTCTTGGCAAGATCGTCCGGTCGGTGCAGGCCTTTGGGCGGGAGCTTTCGCGCAAGGCTGCTCTGCCGGAGCCGCGAATGCCGGCGATTGGAGTTGCCCTCGGAGGCGGATTCGCCCGGGGCATGGCGCACATCGGCGTCCTGAAAGTTCTGGAAGAAGAAGGCATTCCGATTCGCGCGGTTGCGGGGACGAGTGTGGGCGCGCTGATCGGCGCGCTCTACTGCGGCGGTTTGAGCGTTGAGGAAATGGAGCGGGTGGCGCGCTCCTGCCGGTTTACGACGTTTGCGCGATGGACGGTCTCGCGCTACGGGTTTGCTTCCAACGACCGCATGGTGTCCTTCCTTAATCAGACTCTGAAAGTGAAGAGCTTTCGAAGAGTTGCGCATTCCGCTGGGCGTAACGGCGACGGATTTCAATACTGGCGAAGGCGTGGTATTTCATTCCGGTTCGATCATCGATCCGGTGCGGGCGAGTTGCGCTTATCCGGGAATGTTTTTGCCGGTGAATATTCGCGGACGATGGCTGGTGGATGGAATGCTGTCGCATCCGGTGCCCACGCGGCCTCTACGCGAAATGGGCGCGGAGCGGGTGCTGGCGATGCATTTGAAAGGTCAGTGGTCGAAGAATGGCGCGCCGCGGCATCTGTTTGATGTGATCGGACAATCTTTCGCCATTGCGCAGGACACGATGAGCCATCTGTGGCGCGGAGCGGCGGATTTGGTGGTCGAGCCTGACGTGGCCGGCTTTGCTTATGACGACTTCAAGCGTGCCGGAGAATTAATTCGTTCCGGAGAAGTGGCGATGCGGCAGGCGTCTGCCTGAAGTGCGGAAGTGGCTGGAGCTTCCGGCGGAAACTGCGGTCGCTTTGAAAACCCGTCCTTCGATGGCGCGTACCGCGCCTATGGCGGCGGACTAGCAGGCTTCCCCGATCGCACCCATAGAACTGTGCTCCAACTCCTGGCGGCAAGCCTCCGTGCTCGATGAGATCTGTCCGTAGTCTCCGATCTGGGATGGAGCCATTGCGTAGCGTGGAACCACGGCTCTCATGGTAGTGCCGTGGCCGTCCGATTCGATTTCGAGTTTGCCATTCAGCTCGCGAAGGCGCTCGCGCATTCCGGCCAGACCGACTCCAGTTTCTCCACTGGCTCCGCGCAGCAGGAGCAACCGTTCGGCAGCTATTCCCTTCCCGAAATCACGAATCTCGAGGTTGATCGTATCGCGATCGTGTTGCAAACTGATGGTGGCATTGGTCGCATCGGAGTGGCGAAGGACGTTGGTTAGGCTCTCCTGGAGCACGCGGAAGAGGACAATCTCCATCCTCTTGGGCAGGCGTTCCTGCGAGGGCGAGAAGTCCGCCTTTATGCTGATTCCGCTGCGTTTGGCAAAACCCTCGATATACCACGCGGCGGCGCAAGAAAATCCTACTTCATCCAACAACGGAGGATGCAGCAGGTAGGACATGGTTCGAATTTCTTCGAGCGCCTGGTCGGCCAGTTGACCAACGTTTTGAACAATTGGCAGCATCGCCGGAAGATTCTTACATTGATCCTCGAGCATTGTGACGCTTATTCTCAGCGCGGCCAGGGTTTGGCCGGTGGTGTCGTGCAGGTCGCGGGCGATCTTTCGCCTTTCCTCATCCTGCACTCGAAGCAGGCGTTGAGAAAGAGCCTGTAATTCTGCGGTCCGTTCCGAGATCAGCAATTCGAGTTCGGAATGGGCGAGAGCCTGCTGTTTCGAATGCTTTGACAGAATCCACATAAGTCCTCCTAGGGCGGTTGGGGGAGCGAGTCTTTCTTAACGTTCCTTAATGGTCCTCTGTTTCCGTTTCGGGCGCTGTTCAAAATTGATCACGGGCAGGCAAATTCGCGGTTGAGCACTATTGCTCAGATATAACTTTCCCCTTCCTTCATGATTGCAATTGGCTACGTATCTAAGCCACCGGACAGGCCCCTTGGTCACCCGCAATGACAAAAGCGCAGAAGAAACTCGATTTCAATCCGCGCACCTTTCTCTCAACGTTGGGAGGGGCAGGACCATGGTGTCATTCGAAAAAAAGAGTGCGATTTTGGCTCAGGGTGAGCCGACGGATGGGCTGTACTTTATTCAAAATGGGAAGGTGCAGCTGAGCGTGGTATCGGAAAATGGGAAAGAGGCGACTCTCGGAATCCTGGGTACCGGCGATTTTTTTGGCGAAGGCGGTCTGGCCGGCCAAGCTCTGCAAATGTCGTCAGCGGTCGCGATGACGGACTGCGTCCTTCTGCATATTGAAAAAACTGCAATGGTGACGGCGCTGGCGGCGGAGCCGAAACTCTCTTCCCTTTTTCTTAAATACATGCTGAAGCGGAATATCCGCTATCAAGATGATCTGGTCGACCAGTTGTTCAATTCCAGCGAAAAGCGGCTGGCGCGAGTTCTACTGTTGATGGCGCAGTTCGGTAAAGAGGGAGTCTCGGAAATGACGGTGCCGAGATTAAGCCAAGAGACTCTGGCGGAGATGGTGGGAACGACCCGTTCCCGCGTGAGTTTTTTTATGAATCAATTCAGGAAGCTGGGATTTATCAACTACGATCTCGGCGATAATTTACGCGTCCATAGTTCGCTGTTGAATGTGCTTCTCCGCGACGATGACGGAACCACGCTGATTCAGGGAGCTAAGAACATAAGCAGCCCGATTAAGAAACGAACTGATGCGCCCCGCGAGCCCGGCGAACCCTTCGATCGGGAGCGAGCCAAGAGGCCGCCGCTACCGATTCCCGAACGACGAAAGAACTGAATGCTGTTTCCGGCCCGGGTTTGAAGAATTTGCATCGTTCTAGTCAGGCGGCGTTTTTCGTCGCGTTGTCATTCGTCCGGTTGGCATCATCGTTTTCTTGATTACGGTCCTTCTCGGGACCAGCAGCACATTGGGCCGTCTCTGATTTGGCGCCGGTATGAATCTGGGTTGTTCCGGTAGCGTCTTTCTCTTCGCTCTTTTTCTCCGACTCTTTTTCGAACTCTTTTTCGCCGGTTTTGTCGGCGGCGGCGTTCGCTTCTTTTCCGCTCTTATTGACGGCGGATTGTGGAGAATCCTTTTCAGCATCTTTGGCGTCCGGGTCGGCAGGCTTCATCGCGGAAGAAAGAAGATGGTCGATTCTGACGCGGACGGCCAGCCAGCGGACGCTGCTGGCGTTTCCGGCCTGCTCGAGATAAGGGGCGAGTTCCTGCTCGGGGGCGATGCCTTTGTCTATCAGGAACTGACGAATCGCGCTGCTCTGCGTGTCCAAAGCCTCGAGTGATGCGAACAACTCGTGGAGTATTTCCTGCACAATTTTCTGATCCCATATCCTGTTCCTCCAAGGCGTAACTTTGGATGCAAAAAGCGCGATCCGCGTGCAACAGAGGAACTGACCGAGAGTGCGTCCGATCGCGAGTCTCTCCATGGGAATCGGGCTTGACGAAATCGGAGGATGATCCATAAAATATGACTAGTCTGACTAGTTATTCAAGTTTATTCTTATGCCGAAAATTTCAAAAAAGAATAATGGATCGGCAAAGTTGTCCCGCCTACCAGCAAGAAGGCTGGTTCCGACTCGTGGCAGATTCAAAGCGCCAAGGCCCGCTTCAGCGAGGTATTCCGGCGGGCGCGAAGCGAAGGTCCGCAACGGATTACGCGGCAGGGCAAGGAGGGCGTAGTCATGCTCGCGGAGGAGCAATTCGAACAACTCGTGGGCAGGTCTCATCAGCCGAGGAGTCTGGTGCAGTTCTTCCGTCAATCGCCGATGGTTGGAGTTGCTCTCGACCTGAAACGGGATCGCGATCCGGGACGCGACGTCGAGCTATGAGTGGATTCCTGCTGGACACGAATTGCATCTCAGAGGTAGTGCGCGCAAGGCCTGAACCGCGCGTCCTGGAGTGGATGGACGCTGCGGATGAGAGCCTGCTGTTTCTAAGCGTGCTCACGCTGGGAGAAATTCGAAAAGGTATTGCGGGATTGCCGCAGAGCCGACGGCGGACACATTTGGAGTCATGGCTGGAATTGGAGCTCCGAAGCCGGTTCGCCGGTAGAATTCTTTCTATCAATGGAGCGGTCGCCGACCGCTGGGGACTGCTCGCAGCCGATGCCAAGCGGAAAGGGAGTTCCCTTTCGGCCATCGATGGTTTGCTGGCGGCAACCGCTCTTCAGCACAACCTCACCATTGTTTCCCGCAACGTGGCTGACTTCGCAAACACGCCGGTACAGATGCTGAATCCCTGGGAAGCCTGAGACTGTCAGAGTCCGGTTTGCGCTTTCTAAGCGTGTGATGCTTGCGCGCAGGAAGCATTCGGAGCTAGGATTCGGCTGCTGGAGAAAGTGGAGATTCCACTCTCACCGTAGCGGAGGTGACCTATGAAACGCTCTTTCGGGTCGCTGGTGCCCTCTGTTGTTTTCTCTCTTCGTTTCATCACAATCACACTCCCTCTTCTTTTCCTCGCACCGCAGGCCTGGGCGCAGATGGATAAGATTGTGATCCCGGCGGGCACGCCGGAAGACCACGATCTGCAGGCGATTTCGAGCGAGACGGATGCGGCGAAAAAACTGGCGATGTACCAGGAGTTTGCGCAGAAGTATGCGGCAAATCCTGCAGCCGTGACTTACGGCGACTGGCAGATTTCGCAGGCTTACCAGGCGATGGGCGATTTCGCCAAGGCGCTGGAATATGGAGACAAGGCTCTGGCGGGGATGCCTCGCAATCTCGATATTCTGGTCTCGCAAGGCAGCATCGCGCAGCAGGCAAAGAACAATTCGAAGTTGATGGAATATGTTGCCAAAGGCGGGATGGTTTGCGGATCGATTGAGAAGCAACCCAAGCCGGATGGCATGAGCGATGACGATTTCAAAAGACAAATCGCCGAAGACAAGAGTGCGGCGCAGAACAGTTGCAACTTCTTAGAGTCGGCCGGCTTCAACGTGATCGCGAGCGAAAACGATGCGAAGAATCGTATGGAGTTTATTGAGGAATACTCGACCGCATTTCCAGCTTCGAAGTTTCAGGAGCAGGTTTCCAACTATGCCATGTACACGCTGGGTCCGGGACAACTGAACGATCAGGCGCGTTTGTTGGCGTATGGAGAAAAAACTCTGGCGGCAGATCCGAACTCGCTTCCGGCATTGCTTCTGATGGCTGGATCTTATATTGACGATGCCAAGGCGGGCAGCGTTGCCAAGGCAATATCCTATTCGCAAAAAGCAATCACGGTGGCGAACGCGGACGCGCCGGATGCGGACAAATCGCGCAAACTTTCGGCAGGAGTGGCGCACTCAATTGTGGGCTACGGCTATATCAAACAGGATAAAACGGCGGCGGCGATTCCGGAGCTGCGGTCAGCGGCGGTACTGTTGAAGGGACAAGACGATCAGCAATATTCTGTGACGCTCTACCGGTTGGGGTTTGCTTATGCCAAGCTCAATAAGGTTACCGAAGCCCGCGACGTTTTGAGCGAGGCGGTGAAGGTTCCGGGGCCGGCGCAGAGTATGTCGCAGGATCTGCTGGCGAAAGTGAATGCGGCGCGGGCGAAGGGACGGTAAGTTGGGCTTGTCGCACACCGTTGCACTCAAGCGAACCTTATCCCGACCACTTAAACAAGGCCGTGGGCTGGTTCACCCACGGCCAGGGGTTTGTGCTTACCAGATCATGGTGACGACGCCCGTCATGGTGATGCTGTTTCCGTTGTGAATCAGGAAAGTGTCCGCGCTGGCAACTTGGATCTGTACCAGGTGAGAATAATCCAGGTAGAGAATGTGTGTGCCGGCGGAGCCGCTGAAGCCGGAGGTGAGGGCGGCAGCGGCGGGTGATTCGATTCCCGTCCACTCCAGAAAGCTGGAAGGAACGTGAAGCAACGCTACTTGCCCCACACCGCGGTATCCGAGGCTGTTTTGTACACCCATGACGAGTACGGGCGTGCTCTCGGCGGGAGTAACGGCGGCGCTGTTGTCTCCGGCAGCAAGGCTGTACTTTACTACGGCTGCGTTGGGAGTGGTGATGGTTTGGGCAGCGTGTAGACCGACAGCCAGCGTTAAAACAGCGACGAGGCCAGTCAGGAACAGCGTGCCTAAGCGAGGAAATCTTTTAGTGATCATCGTAATCTCTCCATGAGTGTGGTTGTGCCCTGAGCTATATCTCAGGGAGTTAGGGACGATCGCCGCCGAGTTCCGGGCTCTCGTCACGTGATGGTGGACGGGCAAAAGTAAAGCGAGCTTGGTAAATAAACTCTGGGGGGTGGATTTTTTCTAATCTTGCTAGCGGCTGCTGCCGTCAGCGACCTTGCAGATCGAGACTGCGGCGAAGGAGCAATGCATTGGCCAGTGTTCGCCGGTTCCAGAAAGCGAGTGCGATGGCGCCGCCGATGGTGAGAACGCCGGCAGCCCACTGCATGTGACGTTCGTGGTCGACCAGAGCGTCGGGACGAATTTGCGCTCCCTGCTGCATGAGCGTTGGCGGCATCACAAAGGCGTGATTCTCGATCTTGAGACGTGGCGCGAGCAACTCAATCGCGATCCCGGAGGCAAAGATTGCCCAAAGACTCATGCTGAGCAACGCGCGGCGGAACTTGCTCTGGGTTCGTCTTGGTTGGTCAAAATTTTTTCTGGGCAAGTGTTTTCTGCGCATTGGATTTGCTCCCTCTGGGCAGATAGTGCAAGACGGCGGGAAAACGTATCAGGAAAAAAATAATGGGCAGTGTTCGAATTAGCAATGGCAGCGCTACGTCGCCGACACATCCGAACCCGTGCGAGATCCTTCACTGCGCCGGAAAAGTGCTCGTTCAGGGAAAAATCTTACGCGCCAACTCGACCTCTTGCTGTCTCCTGGCTTTGATTGACTTGGTACTCTTCGCGCACGTAGGATTCTGCTCCAGCACTTGAGCAGGATCATCGCTCGCAGTCGTATCGTCGAAAGCTCCGCGGAGGGGGCCGGCATGCCACGTTCATTTTTTCGTCATAAAAGCGCGGGATTAGTTTTCTCAGTTTTATGCGTTGCGGTAACCACAATCATGCAGGCGCAAAATTCACCGGGCCCGCAGCCCGTGCCAATGACTCCGCCCATTGTTGCGCCAGCGGACACGCCATATCCTGGAACAATTTCTTTGGCCGTGGATATCACCAACGTGAATGATCGCGTGCTGAATGTGCATGAGACGATTCCGATCAAAGGCCGCGATATTACTCTGCTCTACCCGGAATGGCTTCCCGGGACGCACTCGCCGTCGAACCCGATCGGCGAACTTGCTGGTCTTGTCATCACGGGGAGCGGCAAACACATTCCGTGGAAGCGCGACCGCGTAAACATGTATGCGTTCCATATCGAAGCGCCGCAGGATGTAACCGCGCTCGACCTAAACTTTCAATACCTTGCGCCAATGGATGCAAAGCGGGGCCGCATTTCCACGAAATTCGCCGACGTTACATGGAACAGTGTGCTGCTGTATCCAGCGGGATATTTTTCGCGGGATATTAAATTCGAAGCTGCAATCCATTTGCCGGAAGGATGGAAATTTGCCTGCGCACTGGATGTGAAATCGCAGAATGGCAACGAGGTTCAGTTCAAAGAAACCACGCTGAATACGCTGGTCGATGCACCGCTTTATGCGGGCGCTCACTTCAAGCGTTTAGATCTATCCACTGGGCCGGATAACCCGGTGTACCTCGATGTCTTCGCCGATAAACCGGCAGATCTTGAGATCACGCCGGATGAATTGCAATATCACAAGAACCTCGTGGTCGAAGCGCAGAAGCTTTTCAACTCACACCACTACGATCACTATGATTTTCTCTTTTCCGTGAGCGACACCATCGGCGGCAAAGGTTTGGAGCACCACCAGTCGAGTGAGGACGGTTCTCCAGCCAAGTACTTCACAGACTGGGACGCAGGAGTTGCGGGCCGGGCTCTGCTGCCGCACGAATACACTCACTCCTGGAACGGCAAGTTCCGCCGGCCAGCCGACTTGTGGACGCCGAACTTCAACGTGCCCATGCGCAATGACCTGCTATGGGTTTACGAGGGCTTGACGGATTACTACGGAAACGTTTTGACGGCGCGCTCTGGAATGCGCACTCTCGAGCAGGCTCGCGATGTGTTTGCGCAAATCGCTGCATCTTTTGAAATCAGCCCGGGGCGCACCTGGCGCTCTCTGGAAGACACTACCAACCAGCCGATTGTTTCCTCCCACGGTATGCTCCCGGAGGCTTGGCCGAGTTGGCAGCGCTCCTACGACTACTACCCGGAGTCAGATCTGATCTGGCTGGACGCCGACACCAAGATCCGCGAATTGAGTGACGGGAAGAAGTCACTTGACGATTTCGCGAAAGTTTTTTATGGGATCGATAACGGAAGCTACGTCACTGTTCCCTACTCGCTGGAAGATCTGGTGAAAGCGCTAAATAGCGTGCAACCGTTTGACTGGGCGGGATTCTTCCGCTCGCGCGTATATGAAGTCAGCGCGAAAGTTCCGGAGAACGGGTTTACGCAGGGAGGCTATCGACTGGTCTACAACGATCACGAGCCGGAGTGGATGAAGAAAGCAGACAACTCTCGCGGAGTAAGCTTCGCGACCTCACTGGGATTCTCGATGAAGACAGAGATGGGCTCTGAGTCGCATGGCGCTCTTGACAATGTTTGGTGGGACAGTCCTGCATATAAGGCCGGCATAACGCCAGATATGCAACTGCAAGCGGTCAACGATCAGAAATACACTGCTGCGGTGCTGCGCGAAACGATTCTCGCGGCGGAAAGAAGTAAGGAGCCGATCAAGCTGCTGCTGAAGCGTGGCGATGAGTTTATTACGGTCTCTCTCGACTACCACAATGGGATGCGATACCCGCATCTGGAGCGAGTGGAAACGACGACTGATCGTCTGGATGCGATACTCGCGCCGGCGAAGTAGAAGTTGATCGATCAATTGCGTTCTGGAGGCACTCTGGCCACTACGGTTGTTCCATCGGCTTACGCTCCACGGCGCGGTGAGGCACCAGGGTGCAAGGATAGTCGATGCAATTTGCGTTTACACCCAAACGTCGACTAGGGCCAATGGACGCTACAAGCGATCTTTTACAGGCTACTATTCAACCCATGGGAATGGCGACGGCTTCCCTTGAACTGCATTCCGCATCTGAGTGGCATGAATCTCGAAATGCAATTTGAAATGCATCCATTCGCGCCGTCTTTTCTTCGCCAGCCTGCGGAGCCGATGCCGCCGCCCATCAAGGAACCACCTTCTCCCATGGAGAATCCTGACGCGCCGGTGCGCGAGCCTGATCCAGAGGAACCGGAGCAGATTTGATTCGCTTTACATGGCTGGGATGGCCGATGCGAAAGTATTGGACAATTCGGAGGGCACCAAACCAAGGTTTGGGGATGGCGCGAAACCTGCCATGCTTCCCAGGAGTGCTCCATCCTCCACTGCAGCGATGTCTGTCCGGATCCAACGATTCGCTTCGTGGCGTCCATTCAGAAACAGCTTTTGATAATTGTCGGTGAGGGCTTCGGTGAAGTCGCCATCTGGTCTCTTTTGCATCGCGCTGAGCGTGATCGCTTCCAATCGCTTTCCAATAAACGACTGCATGAAGGTTCGCTTTTTTGACGTGGCCACGTCGCGCAGGATTTGGTTACGCTCGCGTGCGACATGGACGGGGACTTGATTCGACATGGCCGCAGCGGGTGTGCCGGGGCGTGCGGAATAAGTAAAGACGTGGAGATAAGTGAATGGCAGCTCTTCGATGAGGCGGCGCGTGGACTCGAATTCGGCGTCTGTCTCGCCGGGAAATCCGACCATGACATCCGCACCAATAGCCGCAGTGGGCATGGCAGCGCGAATCTTTTCAATTTTCTCGCGATAGTGCCACGGCCGATACTTGCGATGCATGCGGCGTAACACGGCGTCACTGCCGGATTGCAGGGGGACGTGGGCATGTTTGGCGATGCGCGGCGAAGCAGCGACGAGTGCAATGAGCTCATCGGACCAATCCATAGGTTCGACGGAAGAGATGCGCAACTTTTCGAGTTTCGTTTCGCTGAGAATACGGCGGATCAGATCCTCGAAACGCGATTTGCGGAAGCCGGATGCCGGAAGCAGGCTTTCTAGATCGCGTCCCCAACGGCCGAGGTTGATGCCGCTGATGACCAGTTCCCGATAGCCCGCGGCTGCAAGGCTGTTCACCTCGCTGATGATCTGCGATGCGAGAAGAGAACGGCTTTGGCCCCGGACGCTCGGGATCACGCAAAACGAGCAGCGGTTATTGCATCCGTCCTGGACCTTGAGATTGGGGCGGGTTCGATCGTGTTCGCGGCCACCGATGTTGCTGGCGGATTCGAAAACGGGCGCGGCCAGGAGTTCGGTGTGGGCGAAGATGTCGGAGACGAAAATTGAGTTCTCAGCGCGTAGTTCCCGGTTTTGAGTTAGCGTGCTGATGGGAAGAAAATCTTTGCCCGCTGCGAAATTTCCGCCGAGCACCAGATCGGCAAGTTGGTGTTTATGAGAGTTGCCGATCACCGTGTTAACGCCAGGAAGCGCGGCGACTTCCTCTGGAGCGCGCTGGGCATAGCATCCAGTGACGATGATTTTCGCCAGAGGATTCTGCCGCTGGATGCGCCGTACGGCGGCGCGAGCGTCCTGGTCGGCGGAGTTTGTGACAGTACACGTGTTAAGAATGATTAGGCCGGCCTGGTCGGCGGGAGCAGGGACGAGGCCGCGAGTCTGGAACTGGCGCTCGATGGCGGCGCCGTCGGCTTGCGTAGCGCGGCAGCCGAAGTTCTGTACGTAATAAGTCGACACAGGATCATGGTAGCGCAAGTGGAGTGAAATTTGCCGATCCCTCAGCGGGCACACATCGGCTTGATTCTCATTCATGCCAGAATGTGCGCCGTCATCGGGAAGATGAAACTGTCAGGCGGTAGCTACGTTTCTCTTTTGCGTGAAGCATTCGCGACAGAGAATGGGCCGGCCCTGCGTGGGACGAAAAGGCACAGTCGTATCTTTGCCGCATTGTGAGCAGGTGGCACGGGTTTCAACACGGGAGTGGTAGTTCCCGTTTCCTGGTGCGTGAGGCGCGGTCAGGACAGCCACGCGCTTCGACTTGCAGGTTTTGCAGCGCTTGGGCTGGTTCTTGAATTGTTTGTCGTGAAAGAACATTTGTTCCCCGGCGGTAAAGACAAAGTCAGTGCCGCAGTCGATGCAGGTCAGTACTTTATCCTGAAATTCCATTGAGGACGGCTCCCTTGTGCCCGGTTTGCGGTAGCTACACGCGGGGAAGGCGGTAGCAAAAGCAAAACAGGTTATCTACATCCCCCCTCAAACTGCCCCTGGACTCGGCCCGCCACGCGCCTGGAACGGAACGTGGATACAGCTTTTCATGCTTGAATGCCGAATGAATGATGAGTAAATGAATGATCCCAGCTGCAACTCTTTCTGGTGGGGGGCCAGATGGAGCAGGGCCGCCCCGGGAAAGGGACGACCCTTCAATGCGGTGTTACTCCTTCAGGTCTTGCTGTTTAGAATCCCTGTTTAGAATCCGTCGGTTAAGAATCTGAATCTTCAATCCTGCTCTTTGCGAACTTTCTTACGAGCGCGCTTCCGAGCGAGAGCGGCCTTCACGCGTTTTTTCTCCCCGGGCTTCAGGTAAAAGGAGTGGCGCTTGACCTCTTTGATAATGTCTTCCTGCTGCACTTTGCGCTTAAAGCGGCGCAGAGCGTTTTCGAGGGATTCACCCTCCTGCAGTCGAATTTCCGCCAAACAGACACACCCCCAAACCCGTCCGGAAGGACCGAATAGTTATTACAAGGATTTTAACGGAAGTCAAGTGAAGAGCGGGAAAAAGTTGCGGACGCTAGCGGGGGCGCGTGGAGCGGAGGCAATGGAAGACGACGGCCGCGTTGCGCAGTGCTGCGCCAGTGTTATACCGTAAACAGTCTGCTTCTCTTCCACCCATGGCTGATCGCAGTGAAATTCCCGTTTCCTCCGTCCCTCAGGCGGCCAACGTCCTGGCAACGAAAGTTGACCCGACCTCGGCTCGTTTCGAAGCCAACATGCGGTTTCTGGCAGATCTCATGTCACAGGTGCGGAACGAAGGCGAAGCCATCTGTGAAGGTGGGGGCAGCAAGGCCATCGAAAATCAGCATGCTAAGGGACGCCTGACCGCTCGCGAACGCATTGAACTGTTGGCCGATCCTAAAACTTTCTTCGAATTGGGCCTCTATGCGGCGCACGGCATGTATGAGGAGTGGGGCGGAGCGCCCGCCGCCGGGGTCATTACTGGTTTAGCCCGCATTCACACTCGCATGGTGATGATTATCGCCAACGACGCTACGGTAAAGGCGGGCGCATTCTTCCCCATGACGTCGAAGAAAGTGATTCGCGCCCAGAACATCGCCATCGAGAATCGTATTCCGACCATCTATCTGGTGGATTCGGCCGGCGTTTTTCTGCCGCTTCAGGAAGATGTCTTCCCTGACACAGACGACTTTGGCCGCGTCTTTCGCAACAACGCGGTTATGTCGGCACTCGGAATTCCGCAGACGGCAGCCATCATGGGGATGTGCGTGGCGGGCGGCGGCTACCTGCCGGTGATGTGCGATCACGTTCTGATGACCGATGGCAGCGGATTATTCTTGGCAGGACCAGCGTTAGTGCAAGCGGCGATCGGACAGAAAGTTTCCGCAGAAGAATTGGGCGGGGCGGCGATGCACGCGGGGATCAGCGGCACGGTAGATTTCCGCGAAGTGGACGACGCAGCCTGCCTGGCGCGCATTCGCTCCATCGTTGAAAAGTGGGGATACCGCCGGCAGTCGTGCTGGGACCGCAAAAAACCGGTTGAACCGGCGCTTGCCGCTGAAGAAGTTTATGGAATTTACGACTCCTCGCCTGCCCGGCCGTACGACATGAAGGAAATTCTGGCGCGCGTGCTCGATGGCAGCCGCTTCGACGAATACAAACCGGAATATGGCAAGACTCTGATTTGCGGCTACGGACGCATCGGCGGATTCGCTGTGGGCATTGTCGCCAACCAGAAGATGCACGCGCAAGCCACCGACCATGAAGGCCACAAACGTACCGAGTTTGGCGGCGTAATTTATACCGAATCGGCAGAGAAAGCGGCCCGCTTCATCATGGACTGCAACCAGAACTTGATCCCGCTGGTTTTCTTTCACGACGTGAACGGCTTCATGGTGGGCCGCGACGCGGAATGGAGCGGCATCATTAAAGCTGGCGCGAAAATGGTGAATGCCGTCTCGAACTCCGTAGTGCCGAAGATTACTGTGATTGTAGGCGGTTCGTTCGGCGCTGGACATTATGCGATGTGCGGCAAAGCGTTTGATCCGCGATTCGTGTTTGCCTGGCCGACCGCGCGTTACGCCGTGATGAGCGGAGACGCGGCAGCTGGCACATTGGTGGAAATCAAAGTGAAGCAACTCGAACGGGGCGGTACGAAGCTGAGCGAGGAGGACAGGAAAGAGTTGTACGAATCGACGAAGCGCACTTATGACGAGCAAACCGACCCGCGCTATGGCGCAGCCAGATTGTGGATCGACAAGATCATCGATCCCATCGAAACACGAGACGCCATCACGCAGGCTCTGGAAGCGGCAGCGTTGAATCCGGATGTGCCGGAGTTCAAGGTGGGAGTGCTGCAAACATGATTCACCACGGAGACACGGAGCACGGAGCAAACTACTTTATGAACGCTGACTGAAGCAGGTCATCGGGAGCCGCGATTGAGGTACATCGCGAACTAGGGCCGGGCCTGATGGAATCCGCATATGAAGAGTGCCTCTGCCATGAACTGCATCTCCGAGGATTAAAGTTTGAGCGGCAGATGGCTTTACCGGTGCGATACAAGGGCGTCAGTCTCGACTGCGGATATCGCCTCGACTTGGTCGTCGAGGATTCGCTGATTCTGGAACTCAAGTGTGTTGAACACATGCTGCCAGTCCACGATGCACAACTTTTGACATACTTGAAACTGACTGGCAAACGGGTTGGACTGATTCTTAATTTCAATGTTTCAGTCCTTACCCGAGGCGGAATTGTTCGAAAGGTTCTTTGACTATCGATCTCCGTGCCTCCGTGTCTCCGTGGTGAAATGATTTGTCCGATACCGTCAAATTAATCGAGTGTCCGCGCGATGCCTGGCAGGGGCTGAAAGGTCAGATTCCGCCTGACATCAAGCGCGCCTACCTGCAGGCATTGATCAGCGCGGGATTTAAGCACATCGATGCGGTATCGTTCGTGTCGCCCAAAGCCGTGCCGCAGATGGCGGATTCGGAAGAAGTGTTGAAGGAACTCGATCCGCCGGACGACGTGGAGATCATCGGCATCGTGGTCAATGAAAAAGGTGCGCAGCGCGCCATCGATACACATGCAGTGCACACGCTCGGATTTCCTTATTCGATTTCGGAAACCTTTTTGCGCAAGAATCAGAACCAGTCTGCCGAGGATGCGCTCGAAGAATTGGAAAAGATTCAGACAAAAGCCGACGATGCTGCGCTCGACGTGGTGGTTTATATCTCGATGGCATTTGGCAATCCATACGGCGATCTGTGGAACGTGGAGGAAGTGATCGAAGCGATCTCGCTGATGGAGGTCGACAACCTGCGCATGATTTCGCTGGCCGACACGGTTGGGATGGCGACGCCCGAACAAGTCAGCGAGGTGGTGGGCGCAGTGATGGCGAAGTACGATTACCTGGAGATCGGAGTACACCTGCATAGCCGCCCCGAACATGCCGAGGCAAAGATTCTTGCCGCGTATGACGCCGGCTGCCGGCGCTTCGATTCCGCGATCGGCGGCCTGGGTGGCTGTCCCTTCGCGCAGGATGCGCTGGTCGGCAACATTTCGACCGAGAAAGTGATTGAAGCTTTGAAGCAGCGTGGCGCGGAGTTGCCGCCTCTGAAGCCGCTGGACGCATTGCTGCGCGCGACGGCGGAAATCGGAGCCAGGTACGCCAATTCCCTGAGCGACGATCTAGACGTAGTTCAAAACTATGGATTACAAAACAATCCAGGTCACTTACGACTCGGGCATTGCCACCATCACGCTGAACCGTCCCGACAAGCGTAACGCCATCAGCTTCGAATTGATTGACGATCTGTTGCACGCGCTGCAGGAAGTAGAGACGTCCGACGCGCTTGTGTTGATCATGACCGGCGCGGGCAAGGCTTTTTGTTCCGGCATGGACCTGGAAAACCTAAAGGGATTGTTGGGGCGGTCGCCGAGCAAAATCTTGAAGACTCCCAAACCATGGTCCAACTGTTCCGCTCGCTTTACGAATTTCCCAAGGTGACCATCGCTGCGGTGAACGGCGCAGCCATTGCGGGAGGTACCGGGCTGGCTTTGCTGTGCGATTTCACTCTTGCGGTGCCGGAAGCGAAGTTCGGCTACACCGAAGTTCGTATCGGATTTGTCCCTGCCATTGTTTCCACTTTCCTGCTGCGCCAAGTCGGGGAGAAGCAGGCGCGCGATCTTTTGCTGACCGGAAGAATTTTCGGCGCGGACGAGGCAGCACGAATGGGTTTAATCAACGAAATCGTTGCGCCCGAAAAATTGTTGGCTCGCGCGCGTGAGTTGGCCGCGCTCCTGATGGAAAACAGCCCAGCTTCGTTGCGCGCAACCAAAAAACTTCTGAGCGATCACGCCCGGGCCGAACTGGATGCTCAGATTGATGCCGCGGTGCGCGAGAATGCCGCGATCCGTAACACTGCCGACTTCCGCGAGGGCATCGTATCCTTTCTCGAAAAGCGCAAACCAGTATGGAAGGGCGAATGACTTCCAAAAATCACGCGGTCAATGAAACCCGCGTGCGAGTGCGCTATGCCGAGACCGATCAGATGGGTGTGGTTTACCATTCCAACCATTTCATCTGGTTCGAAGTGGGCCGAGTCGAACTGCTGCGGCAGTTGGGATTTTCCTATCGCGATATGGAGAGCAAAGATGGACGCTTCATCGCCGTAGCCGAGGCCAAATGCCGTTATCGCGCGCCGGCACACTATGATGAAGAAATTGTCGTGCGGACCGAAATGTTGAACGTGCGCGATTCCGTCATCCACTTTGGCTATGAGTTGAGGAGCAGTGACGGTAGCACGCTCATCGCGGAAGGCGAAACCACGCACATTGTCACCGATGAGCAGATGAAGATCGCGGTGCTGCCGGAAAAATATTTGAAAATATTTCGAGCCGCAGTGGGAAAACGAAACGGGAAGCCTTCTTGAACGCACTACACCTTAACGGCAACGATCTCGACTCTGGAGGCGGTGCGCGAAGTCGCCGATCAGCATCGTCCAGTGCTCTTGTTGGCAGAGGCTCGCGAGGCCGTCGACCGGGCCCGAGCCATCGTCGATGAGATCGTCGCCAGTAACAAATTGGCCTATGCCATCACGACTGGCGTGGGCAAGCTCAGCGATGTGCGCATTGCCGGCGAGCAGATCCGCGAACTGCAAGTTAACCTTGTGCGCTCGCACGCGGTCGGAGTGGGCGAACCACTCTCGGTGGCTGAAACCCGCGCCATGATGCTTTTGCGCGCCAATTCTCTGGCGAAAGGCTATTCCGGGGTACGCGCGATCGTGATCGATACGCTATGCGAAATGCTGAACCGCAGAGTGACTCCGTTTGTGCCGTCGCAAGGCAGCGTGGGCGCCAGTGGCGATCTCGCACCGCTCGCGCATCTGGCGCTGGCTTTGATCGGCGAAGGCGAATGCATCGACGCGGGAGCGCGCATTCCCAGCGACGCCGCGCTGAAGCGGGCACAGATCAAGCCGCTGGTGCTCGAAGCAAAAGAATCCATCTCGCTCATCAACGGAACGCAAGCCATGCTGGCTGTAGGAACTTTGGCGTTGCTGGCCGCAGAGACCTTAGTCGATTCCGCCGACGTGTTAGGCGGCCTCTGCTGCGATGCGCTAAAGGAACCGACACGGCGTTCGATGAACGCATCCACAAAGCGCGCCCGCACCGGGGGCAGATGCAAGAGCGCCGCAAATCTGCGCAAAATGCTGGAAGGTAGCGAGATTCGCGAGTCGCATCGCGAATGCGGGCGCGTGCAGGACGCTTATTCGCTGCGCTGCATCCCGCAAGTTCATGGCGCGGTGCGCGATACGCTGGCACATTGCCGGGAAGTATTTGAAATCGAGGCAAACTCGGCAGTGGATAATCCTCTCGTGTTTATCGCCAGCAAGGCTCATGTGGGGACAGCCGCCTCGGCTGTCCCGGCGGAGCGAAGCTCCGCGGCGGACTCCGGCGATGTTATCTCCGGCGGAAATTTTCACGGCGAACCGCTGGCTTTTGCTTTGGATTTTCTTGCAATTGCCTTGAGCGCGCTGGCTGGCATTAGCGAACGGCGCATCGAACGGCTGGTGAATCCCGCGCTCAGCGAAGGTTTGCCGCCTTTTCTGGCCGAGGGCGCGGGACTGAATTCCGGTTTCATGATGGCGCAGGTCACGGCGGCGGCGCTGGTCAGCGAAAACAAAGTACTGGCGCATCCCGCATCGGTCGATTCGATTACGACCTCGGGCAATAAAGAAGACTACGTCTCCATGGGAATGACGGCGGCGAATAAGCTGCGGCGAATCGTCGAGAACACGCGCAACGTGCTGGCCATTGAGGCGATGGCCGTGGCGCAGGCCATCGATTTTCTCGCACCGCTGAAGACTTCGAAGCGCGGACAGGCGGCGCATGCGGCGATTCGAGCGGTGTGTCCGACCGTGGATAAGGATCGGGTGATGTACAAGGATTTTGCGCGGATTGCGGAGTTGATTGCGAGTGGGAAGGTGGCGGAGGCGCTGAGAGTTAGGTGCACAAAGGCCGGGCTCTGCCCGGCGGACAGCCGAGGGCGGCTGTCCCCACATAAACCGGAACCGAATAAAGCCGATTCTAAAATGTTTTCGCCGCGCTTCCGTCCAACCCCAACTCACCAGCGATCCCCTGCAGCGCCTGCGATGCAGAACGCGATGTGCTCATCCAAATCCACGCCCAGGGCGGCGGCGCCGTTGATGATGTCGTCGCGATTGACTTTTCGGGCGAATGCTTTGTCTTTCATTCTTTTCCGCACCGACTTCGGATCCACCTCAGCCAACGACTTCCCCGGCTTGATCAGCGCCACTGCGGTGATGAAGCCGGCGAGTTCGTCGCAGGCGAAGAGTGCTTTTTCCATCGGCGAATCGCGAGTCACGCCGGTGTATTCGGCGTGCGACATGATGGCGCGGCGGATTTTCTCGGGCCATCCGCGCTCTTTCAGGATTTCGTTGCCTTTGTAGGGATGATCTTCCAGGCTGGGATATTTTTCGTAATCGAAATCGTGAATGAGTCCGACGATGCCCCATAAGTCTTCTTCAGACATTCCCTGGGGGGCTGAAGCCCCTGCGGAGCTACGCTCCGCTGGACAGCCGGGGGCGGCTGTCCCCACATGATCTTTTTGCTCACTCTCACCGAATTTCCGCGCACAGGCGCGCATGCAGGCCTCGACCGCCAGCGCATGCTTGCGCAAACTTTCTGACTGGGTGAACTCAGTTAGTAAACACCACGCTGACTCCCGATCAATCATTGCTTTTGCCTTGTTTATTGCGGGATTTGGCCGTGTGCTTCCGGTTTTTGCCGGCAAGCTTGCGCGGTTCTATGCATTTTAACCTTGACTTCCACAGGCCTTGTACCGCAGATTGTCTCTGCAGTCGGAACCTTCCCCCAATTTTCAGGTTCCAAGGAGTAGCCGGCTCTGGCACTCCCACAACCCGATGGCCACGACTCTTGCCCCGGTAGATTCCAGGGAAGTCGTCCGTTGCGATCACTGCCTGTTGGTTCAATTCCGTACGGTCAATAACAATTGCCGACGCTGCCACTCGTCCCTGGACGAGGAACCCGAGCCCGAGCCAGTGGTGATGGCGCCGCCAGTAATGATGCCGATGCCCGGGATGGGCCGTGGGCATTTGAATCTCGCGACCTCCATCCGCTCGCTGCGCCTGCGCAGCGGGTTGAGCCAGCGGCAACTGGCCGGACGCATGTCCGTGCCGCGAACCTACGTTTCCAAAATCGAAAACGAGAAAGCCACGCCCACGCTGTCGTCCCTGGAGCGGCTGGCTCGAGCCCTGGAGGTGACCGTGCCGGAATTGCTCAGTGGTGGGGAAAAGAACCGCCAGGACGAAATCAGCGAACTGATGAAAGATCAGTTCATCGCGGAGATTCTGCCGTTTGTTTCGCAGCTGAATGGAATGCAGATGTCGAGCATCCTGACTCAGGTGCGGGATTTGACGTTGCGGCCGCGAAGGACCGCGTAAACGTATAGTGATGGTGCCGGGACAGCCGCCCTCGGCTGTCCGCCGCGCGCAGCGCGGCCCTTCTCCTCCAATTTATCCGGGCAAACCAGCCAACTCACGGCCGGGACCAAAACCTTGGTCCCGGCTTTTTTCATGCGCGTTGCCAGATGAATCGCAAGAAGATCGACAGTCATCTATGCATTATGAATTTAGAAGAATCTGGGAAATTGGTTTCGGCTTTGCCAGCCTTGAATCAGTCTGAAGTTAATGCCTGGGGAGACGACACCCCGCGCGTTGTAGTCCCGTCGGCAACGAATCCATCTGCAGACGCCGGGTTGATGGATGCATACTCTCGCGCGGTAACCGGAGTGGTAGAAGCCGTCAGCCCTTCGGTGGTGAACATCGAAGTGCATCAATCTACTGGCCGCACACGTTCAGGCGAGCGCGCGAACGGCGCGGCGGAGGGTCGGGGTTCATTTTTACACCCGATGGTTTGATTCTCACCAACAGCCATGTGGTGCATGACGCGCGCCGTATCGAAATTACGCTAGCGGATGGCCGGCGCATGCCAGCAACCTCCATCGGCGATGATCCGGCAAGTGACCTGGCTGTATTGTTCGCATAGAACAAGCTCGCCTAGATGAGCCCGGCCTTACCACCGCAGCGCTCGGCGATTCGCAGCAGCTGCGCGTGGGACAACTTGTCGTGGCCATTGGCAATCCTTACGGATTTCAATCGACGGTGACCGCAGGAGTGGTGAGCGCACTGGGACGTTCGCTGCGGTCGTATTCCGGACGCCTGATTGATGATGTGATTCAGACCGATGCCGCACTTAATCCCGGCAATTCTGGCGGACCGCTGGTCGATTCCGCAGGCCGAGTGGTTGGAGTGAACACGGCTACGATTCAGCCCGCGCAAGGGATCTGTTTCGCCATTGGCATCAACACCGCGAAGTTCATAGCCAGCCGCCTGCTGCGCGACGGGCGAATTCGCCGCAGCTTTATCGGCGTCTCCGCGCAAACGGTTCCGATTCACCGGCGCGTGGTGCGCTTCTATGATCTGGTCAAGGAATCGGGCGCGCTAGTTTTGTCAGTGGAAGAGAAGAGTCCGGCGCAACGCGGTGGCCTGCGCGAAAACGATGTGATCATTGCGCTGGAAGGCCATCCAATCGCTGGAGTGGACGATCTGCACCGCGTGCTGACCGACGTTCGCGTCGGCGTGAGTTGCTCGCTGACGGTGCTGCGGCACACGGAAAAGCTGGAGTTAAAAATCGTTCCGGAAGAAGCGAAGAGCTGAGAACCAGACACTTCTGCGCGGCGTAAAGCCGCGCGCTTTCAAAGCAGAATCGAAGGTCGAGCTTTCGGAACTGGAAAGCCTGTCACTTTCCTGTGATTGCAAGGCCCTTCCCCACTGTGGTAGCGTCAACATTCGGAAGGGGATAAGCCTTGCAGGCAAAAATTCCCGCCGGGCTGGATCGTAAAGAGACTGAAATCTACCGGCAGCTTGATCCAGAGCGGCTCCCAAGACACATCGCGATCATCATGGACGGCAACGGGCGCTGGGCGAAACGGCGCCACATGCCGCGCGTGGCCGGACATCGCGCCGGAGTCGCTGCTGTGCGCTCGACGGTGGAGACGGCGGCACGCATTGGCGTTCATGCGCTGACGCTCTATGCTTTCTCAGAAGAAAACTGGAAGAAGCGGCCAGCGAGTGAAGTTGACTTCCTGATGCGCCTGTTGAGCCGCTATCTGAAGGCGGAAGTTCCCACGCTGAACAAGAATAATATCCGGCTGGAATATATCGGCCGGCAGCGCGAATTGCCAGAAGATGTGCAAGAGCGCATGGAATGGGCGCGCGCGAGTACGGCGCAACAATACCGGCACGATCCTGACTTTGGCGCTGAATTATAGCGCCCGCAGCGAATTGGTGGATGCGTTCCGCTCCATGGTCAACGCGGCTTCGCAGAACGGCGGCCTGGAACACTTGCGCATTGATGAAGCCACAGTGGCCAAGCATCTTTACACTCGTGATTTGCCCGATCCGGATCTGGTGGTGCGCACTTCGGGCGAGATGCGGCTCAGCAATTTTTTGCTTTGGCAGTTGGCCTATGCGGAAATTTACGTGACTTCAACCCTATGGCCGGATTTTCGTGGGGTGCATCTGCTGGAAGGCATCGCTGAATATCAGAAGCGCGAGCGGCGCTACGGCGGATTGAACCATCGTGATTTAAATCATGGCGATCCGAATCATGGCGATGTTAGCGATTCGTCCGCGCGAGCCCTGCCGGTAAAGGTCCACAAGTAAACTTCCCGCATGCTAAAGCGCATCGCGACTGCTCTGGTCCTCATTCCGATTGTGCTGCTGCTGGTGCTGCGCGCGCCCGTGCCAATCGTGGCCGTTGTAGCGGGAGCCGTGGCGCTGATCACGAGTCCACGAATTTCTTAAAGCTCACCGAATCCTACAATGTTCACCCGCTGCGGACTGCCCACTTACATTTTTGTAGGATTATTTTTTCTGCTGTTGGCGGCGAGCGCTTCGGGAGAGAGCCCGCAGCTTTCCGGATTGAAGTTTGTTCTGGGGATGGGATTCGCCTGCGCCATTTCTCCATTTATTTTTCTGACGATCGCGATGCGGCGAACGCAGATGAGCGAAGCCTATCCGGCGGCTGCAGCATCGGCTTTCGCATTCGCTTACATTGCTCTCCCCATGGGAATGCTGGTGCAACTGCGGCAACAGTGGGCGGGCGCATTCTGGATTCTCTATCTCTTGTTTGTGGTGTGGGCGGGCGATATCTTCGCTTACTTCGTCGGCCGTTCGCTTGGGACGGCACCTGATGGCGCCGCGGATCAGCCCGAAGAAAACCTGGGAGGGCGCCGCGGCTTCGCTGGTGGCAAGCCTGGGATTGGGATTCTGCTTTTCGATTACTCCCTCCAGATCAGTTCGTTCCTGCTGCGTGTGGGACTCATCGAGCGACGCGATGGCCTGTTCGGACTGGAGAAGCCCGAGATGTGGCCGATCGTTCTGCTGACCGTCGCCTTGAATATCGCCGCACAGCTTGGCGATCTGGTGGAGTCGCTGATCAAGCGCGGAGCCGGCGTAAAAGATTCTGGCGCCATTCTCCCCGGCCACGGGGGCATGCTCGACCGCATCGATGCTCTGCTCTTCGCCGCGCCGGTGCTGTGGTTTTATGCTGTGTGGCGCGTCATGCAGTAGCTACCTTGCTCCGCAGCCCCAGTGAATGCTCCAAAACGCGTAAAATAAGAATTCATCCTTATGAAACGCATCGCCATCCTGGGATCGACCGGTTCGATCGGCCGCAGCACTCTGAGTGTGGCCGAGTCTTATCCAGATCGCTTTCAGATCGTGGCTCTCGCCGCTGGGGCGAACCTGGACGCTGCATTCGAGCAGGCGCAGCGTTGGCGTCCGAAATTGATTTCAATGGCTGCGGAGTGCGATGCCGATCTGCTGCGCGCGCGGCTGAAGCAGGCAGGCCTTGGTGAGATCGAAGTGGTGCATGGTCCCGCGGGCGCGGTCAAAGTTGCAACCCACTCTGAGGTTGATTTCGTAGTCAGCGCGATTGTCGGCGTGGCCGGGCTTGAGGCCACTTACGAAGCAGTGAAAGCAGGAAAGACCGTTGGCGTAGCCAATAAAGAATGCCTGGTCGCGGCCGGCGAGTTGATCACGGCTGAGGCGCGCAAACAAGGCAAGCCTTTGCTGCCGATCGACAGCGAGCACAACGCCGTGCATCAGTGCCTGCGGGGCGGCAGGATGGAGGAAGTGGAGCGAATCTGGCTGACGGCCTCCGGCGGACCTTTTCTGAACACGCCCCGCTCCGAGTTCCCCAACATCACCGTGGAGCAAGCCCTTAACCACCCGACCTGGAAGATGGGTAAGCGGATCACCATCGATTCGGCGACATTAATGAACAAAGGGTTCGAGGTAATCGAGGCCTGCAGATTATTTCACATGCCGCCGGCAAAAGTGGAAGTGCTGGTCCATCCTCAATCCACAATCCATTCTATGGTTGAGTTTATCGATGGCAGCATACTTGCTCAGTTTTCAGTGACTGACATGCGCCTGCCAATCCTGTACGCTCTAACATATCCCGAGCGAATTCAGTCGGATATGCGCTTTCCCGTGGGTAACTTGCGTCATCTGGACTTCTGCCCCCCAGACATGAATAAATTCCCTTGTCTCCGTTTAGCGTACGAAGCGGCCGAGGCAGGCGGGGCGAAGACGGTTGCGCTCAATGCTGCCGATGAGGTGGCAGTGGCCGCGTTTCTCGAAGGCAGCATCGCGTTCGATGAAATTCCCAGAGTCATCGAAGAGGCGGTTTCAGCATCTAATTCTGGGAAGCTGGGTTCTATCCAAGAAGTGCTTCAAGCCGATGCGGAAGCTCGCCGATATGCTCAGGAGCGAGTGGTCGATTCCGTCGAGCGGGACGGCCTCGAGCAACTTCTTTCATCTAAAGACCAGAAATCGGAATCTAACTATTTTCGGAGTACGTATTTCAATCATGCCTGACTTTTTGATTTCGCTGATCGCCGTCGTCGTCATCCTCGGATTCATGATCCTGATTCATGAATTTGGCCATTACGCCGTTGCCAAATGGCTGGGGGTCAGGGTCGAGGTTTTCTCCATCGGCTTTGGCAAGCGCCTGCTCGGCTTCCGCAAGGGAGACACCGACTATCGGATCAGCGCGATTCCCCTGGGCGGCTACGTCAAGATGAGCGGCGAGAATCCCATGGACGAGCGCACCGGCGATCCTGCGGAATTTCTCTCTCACTCACGCTGGCATCGTTTTCTCATCGCCATCGCCGGTCCCACCATGAACATTATGCTGGCTATCTTCCTGCTCACCAGCGTTTACATGGTGCACTACGAATACCCGGTTTTTATGGACAAGCCGGCCGTGATTGATGGGGTAAGAGCCAACTCCGCCGCTGCACAGGCCGACCTCAAGCCCGGCGATCGAATCATTAAGATTGACGGCATCACCAATCCCACATGGGAGCAGGTGCAGCCCCGGGTCATGATCAGCCCCAACCAGCCGCTCGCGGTGACCATCCAGCGCGGAGACACGGTCCTCGAGAAAACGATTGTTCCCAAGCCGATGACCTCATCGGAAGTCGGCTCCGCTGGATGGTACCCTTCTGAGCCGGTCATTGTCGGCCAGGTGGAATCGGATACGCCCGCCGCGCATATCGGCCTCAAGGAAGACGACAGAATTGTGGCCCTGGATGGAAAGCCGCTGGTCTCGATCGAAGCCATGATTGACCGCCTGCAGCAGACCAAAGACACCCCGGTGGATATCACCGTGCTTCGCGGCAACCAGACTCTGGCTTTTCACGTAACTCCCGTGCTCTCGAAGACGGAGGATCCGAAAGAGCAGAAGTATCGGCTGGGATTTCTGAATAAAGAAGACACCGTAGTCAAGCGCTTGCCTTTCGTGCAGGCTGTCGGGCTCTCGCTGCAGGAAAACCGCAAATATTCCATGCTACTTTTGGAGCTGGCCAAGAAGCTGGTGCAGGGCAAGGTTTCGCCGCGCATGGTCTCCGGCCCCATCGGCATCGCTCAGGAGGCTGGCTATGCGGCGCAGCAAAAAGGTTGGACGCCGCTGCTGGCGCTTACCTCAGGCATCAGCCTGAATCTTGGCGTCTTTAACCTGCTGCCGATCCCCATCCTCGACGGAGGCGTGATCTTCTTCCTGCTCATCGAAAGCTTAATGGGACGTGACATCAGCCTGCACATCAAGGAACGCGTCTATCAGGCAGCATTCGTGTTTCTGGTGCTGTTCGCTGTCATGGTGATCTACAACGATCTGGTGAAGACGATTCCAGGGCTGGCGAGCCGCCTGCAATAAGCAGCTCTCTGCATGCTCTATAGAATGTGGTCGCCGCGCCAGCATTGGCTTGCGTGATAAACTATTAGTTCCCATGGCTATGATTCCACGCAGGAAAACCGTGACCGTCGCAGTTGGCGGCGTGCGCGTTGGCTCGGATGCACCGATTGTGGTGCAATCCATGACCAATACCGACACAGCAGACGTACCTTCGACCGTCCAGCAGTGCGCAGCTCTGGCTCGCGCTGGATCGGAACTGGTTCGTGTCACGGTCAACAACGAAGAAGCTGCCGCAGCCGTTCCGCGAATTGTCGAGGAACTCGACAAGCTGAATATCCGTGTCCCCATCATTGGCGACTTCCACTATAACGGCCACGTCCTGCTGACCAAGTATCCCGAATGCGCGCGCGATCTGGCCAAGTACCGGATTAACCCCGGCAACGCCAGCATTGGGCGCTACGGGCGATTCAAATTTCCGCACCATGATTGAAGTGGCGGTGAAATATCAGAAGCCGGTGCGCATCGGCGTCAACTGGGGCTCGCTCGATCAGACGCTTCTCACCCAAATGATGGACGAGAATTCGGCGCTCGCCGAGCCGAAAGATGCTCGCGAAGT
>CAVRCM010000009.1:0-23331 GCA_963719585.1 uncultured Acidobacteriaceae bacterium | reverse complement strand
AGCCGGGGGCGGCTGTCCCCACATGAAGGCACCTATCCCATACAAGTCTGTTGTCGAACAATCGGCGGGCCGGCCTTGAATCTTGGCACTTCGCTACCGCATCTTCTATGCTAGACCTATGAGCAAGATTCATATCCCTACCCCTTTGCGGCAGTATGTTGGAAAACAATCCACGGTGGAAGTACAGGCAGCGACTGTGGGCGAAGCTATGAACTCGCTGCTGGCGCAGCATCCCGAACTGAGACGGCATCTGTATACGGAGGATGGAAAGCTGCGGGCCTTCGTTAATCTTTATGTCAACGACGAAGACATCCGCTATCTGCAGAAAGAGGCGACCGCTGTAAAGGAAGGTGATAACATTTCTATTGTGCCTTCCATTGCTGGAGGCGTTGCATGACTGCGAGACTCAGGTATTGCAGACTCGGGAATAGAAATTTGAGCCCTGCCGCTACAAACCGCTGTTGTATGTGTCCTGCCTGTTGTTAGCGCCCTAATTCTGACGGAGCGCGGTTCCAAATTTCAATCGAGGATTTTATGGCGACAATTACCACCGAAATTCCAGTGACACTCAGCAAAGACGAAATCCTGCGCTACTCGCGGCATTTGATCATGCCTGAGGTTGGCATGGAGGGGCAGCAGAAGCTGAAGGCGGCGCGCGTGCTTTGCATTGGCACCGGCGGACTGGGATCGCCGCTGGCGCTTTATCTTGGCGGCCGCGGGTGTGGGCACGTTGGGCCTGGTCGATTTTGATGTAGTCGATTACACCAACCTGCAGCGGCAGATTATCCACTCGACGGCCGACGTAGGCCGTAAGAAGCTGGATTCCGCCGCGGATAAATTGACGGGCATCAATCCATTTTTGAATCTGCGCAAGTTCGACACGCGGCTGAGCAGCGAGAATGCGCTGGAGATTTTCCGCGACTTCGACATCATCGCCGACGGCACAGATAATTTTCCCACGCGCTATCTGGTGAACGATGCGTGCGTGCTCACCGGCAAGCCGAATGTTTACGGATCGATTTTCCGGTTTGAAGGCCAGGCCAGCGTGTTTGCCACCGAAGATGGACCGTGCTATCGCTGCCTGTATCCCGAGCCGCCACCGCCGGGGCTGGTGCCTTCCTGCGCGGAAGGCGGAGTGCTGGGCATTCTGCCGGGATTGGTTGGCGTGATGCAGGCCACGGAAGTGATCAAGTTGATCTTGGGAGTGGGCGAGCCGCTTATCGGTCGATTGCTGCTGATCGATGCGCTGGGCATGAAGTTCCGCGAACTGAAGCTGCGCAAGAATCCGGATTGCCCGGTGTGCGGCACGCATCCGACGGTGACGAAGCTGATAGACTACAACGAGTTTTGCGGAATTCGCGGGGAGGAAAAACCGGTGTCGAATGGAGTTCCGGAAATTCAAGTGGAAGAACTGAAGCGTCGGCTGGATGCGAAAGAAGATTTGTTTGTGCTCGATGTGCGCGAGCCGCACGAATATCAGATCTGCAACATCGGCGGACATCTGATTCCGCTGAACGATTTGCCGAAGCGTGTGAACGAACTGGACTCCAGCCGCGAAATCGTTGTGCATTGCAAGATGGGCGGACGCAGCGCGAAGGCAGTCGCATTCCTGCAGCAATCGGGATTCACCAAAGTGCATAATCTCGCGGGCGGAATCAACGCCTGGGCGGAGAGCGTGGATCCGAAGGTGCCGAAGTACTGAGGAGAGTTCTCAGTTGATTCTCGAAAAGGGAGCGCAAAGCGCGCTCCCTTTTGCTTTTGGTTCAGTCTATCCACATTTGCATTGACATCAGTTTCGACGAGAGGATAATTTCGTGTTCCCGGGCCCCCAGCGAAATCTGAGTTCTTGTGACCGGAGGGTCGCTTTGAAAGTTCTTCTGCCTGCTGTCGCTGTAGCGATATTTTTTTCCTGTGTTTCGGTGGCTCAAACCGCGTCGCCGCAAACTGCGGTTGCTTCATCCGCGCAACAACCGGCCAAGCCAGTGAGCCAAGGGCCTCCTCCTCAAACAAGCTTTACATCGGCAAAAGGGTTTGTGCTTGAAGAGGGAACGCCTGTAAGGCTCCGAATCAATCGGACTATTTCTTCAGCTGATGCACACGTGGGCGACAATGTAGATTTCGAGATATTAGATGACATTACGGTAAACGGCACTCTTGTTATTGCAAAAGGAGGGCTAGCCTTTGCAACGGTTACGGAGGCGCAGCCGAAGAGAAGGATGGCTCGTGGTGGAAAGTTGGATATGAACATCGATTACGTCAAGCTGGTTAGCGGCGAGAAAGCCGCGTTGCGGGCGGTTAAGGACGTTAAGGGGGGCGGTCACACCGGCGGCATGGTGGGCGGTATAGTGGCGACGAGCATTGTGTTCTTTCCAGCGGCGCCGCTCTTCCTGTTAATGCACGGAAAAGACATCAGCATTCCGAAGGGAACGGAGATTACAGCATATGTGAACGGCGACATGACACTGGACATCGCGAAATTTCAACCGGCCGAGCCTCCTGGTGCAGTGGCACAAGGTGCGACTACCAGTGGGCCCGGTGAGAATGGGGCCTTCGGCTCAGCAAAGCTGCAACTGGGCTCCGAACCCACCGGTGCCGACATTGAGGTCGACGGCAGTTTCGTGGGCAACACGCCGTCCGATGTGCAAATCACGGAGGGCGAGCATATGGTTTTGGTGAACAAGGCGGGATTCAAAGATTGGGAGCGGAAGCTCAAGGTTACCGCTGGCAGCAGTGTGCATCTTAATGCAGACTTGGAGAAAATTCCGAATCCATAGCGGTGCGAGGTCAGTAGCGAGTGCCTGCTGCGCTCGGCGGGACAGGCGAGGGCTGGTATCCAACGCGAGCTCCTTGGAGGAATAAAAACGGGAGCAAGATGTGCTCCCGTTGCATTTCCCGAACCGAAGTTACTGACTGGACCCGCTGCTTTGCATGCTGGTGGTCGCTTCACCGATATCCAGTGCAGTCTTCTTTCCAGCAAAACGGACGCCAGCGAGGGTTTTTTGTCCGCCATCGACACGCGTCACCGCCGCGTCGTTGGAAGCCGGTGTTTGCAGTTCAACCACGTGCGCAGGAACCTTTGCCATTACGTTCTTGCCGCGCATGATGCTGAGTTCGACGTTGGGGCCTGACCCTTCCCATTGGACTTTATAGTCACCCGGCTTCAAGGTTGTTCCGTTAACGTTAACGGGATCGAGGAGTTCCAGACTGCCTTTGGTTGCGGCGAAAGCGCTCGAGGCCAACAGTAATGCCAATCCAAGAACCATACTTTTCGAAACTGTCGCGAACTTCATGACTGCTCCTTTTTCTTCTCCGAGTTTCGTCGGAGAACGGTTGGGGCGGCCCGGTTCACGACTTGCGCGAGAAAACATTGGTGTTTTGTCGCAAATCGCCTACAATGCATCGGTTGGGGTTCAGCAGACAAGCCGCAAGGCCTGCCGCGCTGTGCATGGGGGTTCTGTCACCTGGGCCGCCAAACCGAAAGTGAAAGAATCCCTAACCCCGCAAAATCCCACGTTGAGAAAATCTTTGCCCGCCTCTCCGCGCTGGCTGCTTACTTCACTACTACGCAGATGCTTTGCCGAAAGTTCCCCGGGGTTTGATGTTTTTAGAAACTTTCGATCACGCATGTATGGACGAAGTGAGCGCGCTTCCGGTAGCAAGGAAAGCGAAGTGAAATTCATTCTTAGTCTGGAACATTGGCTCAGTGTTCTGTCTGGCAGAGATGTGGAGATGATGGATTATCCGCGCAAACGGCTAAAACCGCAGTTCTGAAACAACGATAGGGAGCGCAGCGCCGAGAGCGCTGCGCTACTCATAGGAGTGTATTCTGCGTCGTCGAATTAGTCCGCGTCGCCGTGCTGGCGGCCGACTGACCAAATGCTGGCTGGGTCTTTTTCGAAAGGATAGACGTGAACCATCCAGTTGAAGACTACAGGATGAAATGTGCCGCCGGCGGCATCACAAGCTTCCTGAGTCGTGATTGATCCTCGCAAACCAAATTGAGGATGCGGCAGGAGAGATTCGAGTTTTCGTCCGGCGGGGGCGGCGCAGAAATTCACGTGCTCGTGCCACTGCGCAACACTCAAGGGGACGCGCTGGTCGAGTTGATCTTCGCCGAAGCGCTTGGGCGCGGTGTACATCACGCCGATCAGTTTGTAGTCGTCGCCATGCTTTTCATAGAGCAGAGAAGTGGGATGCTCGGGATTGAAACTGAAAGCCGCTTCGAACGCATACTGGTAATTTGTAAAGTGGTACATCTTCTGCGGAATTTCGGGATGGAAAATTCTGAAGCCGTCCGCCAGCGCCACATGATAGTCCAAGTATTTGGTGGAAGCTTTGCGCGCGGCATCGACCACCATCTGCGCGCGCTGGGCGTCTCCGGGCCTGGCGGGACGGAGCGCCGTCATCTTCATGTGCGGGCCCATATCCATGTGACCTTCCATGGAATGCATGGCGTGCAGGCTGGCGTCGCTTTCTTTATCTTTATCTGTGCTGTTATCGCTATCTTTGTCGGCGCCCATCGGCATGTCTTTCATGTTAGACATGTCGTGAGCCGGCATATCCATGCCCGGCATGCTCTGCGATGCGCCCGACTGGGTTCTGCCGCCAGATGGCTGCTGCTGGCCCCAAGTCACGGTGGTCATCAAGAAGAGAACAATTGACAAGGTAATTCGGTCTCGCATGGCAAAGCCCCCATATTCTTAGTTTGTATTAACCCTCGCGCAGCGTAGTTGTTTCTGCAAACGATTCCATGTTATCGAGGTTACGGATGTAATTATCGCCGATTGGGAACGGACGCACTCGTGGAATTTTAAACTCTTGAAGTGCTCCCGGTCCTCGAAGCGGCATCATTTCCACTCGATATCCGGAAATAAAGCTCCAAAACAATCCGAACGGGGGCTGGGGAATCTAATGCAGCATGCGCATAGGCAGACGCTTCGTCGGTTTCATCGTGGTTCTTCAGGCAGTTCTTTTCCTGGTACATCTGGTTCTTTATGAAACGTGGGAGTTTTCTTCTGCAGGAAGGGGCGCTCACCGAGCGTCGATCGCAATGGTTCTCGGCTTTTTGTCCGTGAGCTTCGTGGCCGCTTCGCTGCTGGCTTTTCGTTATACAAATGCTCTTGTGCGCGCGTTTTACAGGGCAGCTGCAGTCTGGATGGGGTTGCTGACTTTTCTTTTTTTCGCAGCGATCTCTTCCTGGATTATTTTCGGAGTTGCCCGGCTGGCGGGGCTGAACGTGAACTTCCATCGAATGACGGAATTGCTGTTCGCCGTTGCCGCAATGGCAGGGATCTACGGAGTTTTCAACGCGGGCTGGACGCGAATCACGCGAGCCACGGTACGGCTGGCGAACTTGCCCGCCGTGTGGCGAGGAAGAAAAGCAGCGCTGATCAGCGATGTGCACCTCGGACACGTAAGAAACGGGAACTTTTTGCGGCGTATGGTGGCGAAGATATTGCGGGAAGAACCGGACGCAATTTTTATTGCCGGCGATCTTTATGACGGCACAGCCATCGATGCGGGCCGGGCGGCCGAGCCTTTAAACAAGTTAACGGCGCCACAGGGGGTTTATTTTGTCGCGGGAAATCATGAACAATTCGGCGATGACAGCAAGTATCTGCGGGCGATCGCAGCGGCGGGAGTGCGCGTGCTCAGCAACGAGAAAGTGGAAGTAGACGGCTTGCAGATTATTGGCGTGCCGTACCGAAACGCGGTGCAGGACGGGCAGTTTGCGTCGGTGCTGCGCGGCATCTCGTTGGACCGTGATCGCGCCAGCATTCTGTTGACGCATGCTCCCGACCGTCCGGAAATCGCGGAGGCTGCGGGCGTTTCTTTGCAACTATCCGGGCATACGCATCTTGGCCAGTTCATACCCTGGAGCTGGATGGCACGACGAATGTATCGGCAATTTGTGTATGGGTTAAGCCGCATCGGACAGATGCAGGTTTTCACTTCTAGTGGTGCCGGCACCTGGGGACCACCGCTGCGGCTGGGATCGAATCCGGAGATTGTAGTACTTGAGTTCGAATAACGCTTGCTTCTTCCTGCAACCTGGTTTCGCTAGTGGCATCTAACCTGAGGGCTATCGAGAATAATGACAGCCGAATCAGCGATGCCTCGCTACTTAATGGGTATTGAATTTACTTTGTTCGTATTTCGTAACAAACCTAAAAAACAGCTTGCCTTACCGCCAGTGGGCTGCTACTTTCCAGCCATTGGACGGGCCAGCACCGACTGGAGAAGGCAGAGTTCGGCTCTTTCCCTTGGATGAAGCTCCGCGAAGAATCCCCGTGGTAACGCCGCTTGCTTCTCTTGACGCTCGACTCGACCCAGCAAAGGAGATATATGTCTACTCCCATTAAGCGCCTGCCAGTTGCCGGTAGTGAACGCACTCCGCTAGAAGGAGCACGTGAAATAGGTCCAGCGAATCCCAGCGAAAACGTTGACGTGACGATTCGTTTGCGACCTCGTTCGCCGATAAAGCCAACAGAGCAGCGCTCCATAGTGAGTCGCAAGGAATTCGAACAACGCCACGGCGCGGATCCGAAGAGCATCGCTCTGGTGGAATCATTCGCCCGTGCGCACAAGCTCCTAGTGAAGGAGAAAAGCGCGGCTCGGCGCACGGTGATTTTGTCTGGACCTGTAGCGGCGATGAACCAGGCGTTTGGGGTTGAGCTGAATGAGTATGAACATCCCGGTGGCACATACCGCGGGCGCACCGGCGCGATTCATCTGCCTGCCGAATTGCATGACGTGGTCGAAGGCGTTTTTGGATTGGACAATCGTCCTCAGGCCAAGCCGCATTTTCGTAGGCGGCATGGGCGTGCGGGAGCCCGTGCCGCGGCGGTAAATCTGTCCTACACGCCGCCCCAGGTCGCGGCGCTTTACGAGTTTCCGACTGGAGTGGACGGATCCGGAGAATGTATCGCGCTGATTGAATTGGGCGGCGGATTCAATCCCGCGGATCTCAGCAATTACTGGAATCAGCTCAAACTGTCGAAGACGCCCAGCGTGTCGGCAGTTTCGGTGGGCAACGGCAGCAACAATCCTACGGGTGATCCGAATGGTCCGGACGGCGAGGTAATGCTGGATATTGAAGTATCGGGCTCGATCGCACCGGGCACAAAGATTGTCGCGTATTTCGCGGAGAACACGGATGCGGGATTTTTGAATGCGATCACCACCGCGGCGCACGACAGCACGAATAATCCCTCTGTGATTTCCATCAGTTGGGGTGGTCCCGAATCTTCATGGACGCAGCAGGCCATGACGTCGATGGATTCGGCATTCCAGGCTGCGGCTGCGATGGGAGTCACTGTTTGCGTGGCGGCGGGAGACGATGGCTCGACCGACGGTGTAACCGACGGCTTGAATCACGTGGACTTTCCGGCATCGAGCCCGAATGTGCTGGCTTGCGGCGGAACAGATTTGGTGGCATCGGGAAATACGATTACCAGCGAGACGGTGTGGAACGAACTGGCAAATAATGAAGGGGCAACTGGCGGCGGCATCAGCGACGTTTTTCCGCTTCCCAGTTATCAGAGTTCGGCTGGCGTTCCGCCATCCGCTAATCCTGGCGGCCACGTTGGCCGTGGAGTTCCGGACGTTGCGGGAGATGCCGATCCGAGCACAGGGTACGTTACTCTCGTCGATGGACAATCCGGCGTGATCGGCGGCACGAGCGCCGTCGCACCGCTCTGGGCTGCGTTAATTGCGCTTATCAACCAGAGCGTGGGAAAGCCCGCAGGGTTTATCAATCCGACGTTGTATCAGAACGCAGGCTCCGCGCAAGACTTTAACGACATCACATCTGGGAGCAACGGCGCCTATTCGGCGGGTACTGGATGGGATGCGTGTAGCGGGCTAGGATCGCCGAGAGGTGCTCAAGTGGCGGCCGTGTTAGGCGCCGGAGCGGCATCTCAAGTTAAGACCGGCACATAGCGGGTGCGGAATCTGAATATCCGAGCTGGCGCACCAAAGTGTGGAACAATCTACTTCCTGAATCGTGCGCTTTCCGTATACAATCTAACTAACTGGTTAATTAGACTCATGACTTCCGCTCTATCTCGCCGGCGCGCCTCTCCCCGCATGGGTTCCCGCGGCCAACCCGAGGAAAGCCGTGCCAGTATTTTGCGGGCCGCGGCAAAGGAGTTTGCTGAATATGGCATCGCCGGCGCACGCACTGACGCCATTGCCCGCCAGGCGCAAGTTAATAAGGCACTGCTTTACTACTACTTCAAAGACAAGGAAACGCTTTATGGCGCGGTGCTCGACGATGCATTTTCCGGGATGAAGGCTAACGTCTTCAGGGTTCTCGACAGCGATTTGCCCTCGCGGGAAAAGATTATGGCGTATGTGGGAGCGTATTTCGATTTTATCGCCTCCAGCCAGATTTACCCCAGGCTGATGCAACGCGAGATGATGCGAGCGCGCGAAGGTAGCTCGCTGCATATCGATCGATTAGTGAAGACTTATTTTCAGCCGATCTATCGGCGCGTCGGGGAACTACTGCACAAAGGAATCGCGGAAGGCGAATTCCGAAAAGTGGACCCGGCGCACTTTGTGCCATCGATGGTTGCAATGATCGTTTTCTATTTCAGCAGCGCCCCGGTGATGCGGCGTATTGTGCACTTCAATCCGCTTGCTCCGCAACGAATTGCCCAGCGGCGGGCCGCCGTGCTGGATTTCATTTCTTCGGCGCTTTTTCTGCCGCGTACCGGCCAGCCGACAGGAGGAGTACGCAAGTGAGTGCTCGCAACAAGTTTTTTATTCTTCTTGGCATCATCTTCGTGATCGCCGCTACATATTATTTTTTCTCTACCGACCACTCCAAGGATTTGGTACTGATCGGCACGGTTGACTCGAACCAGGTGATCGTCAGCGCACAGGTGGAGGGTCGTATCCAGAAACTGCTGGTGGACGAAGGCACGCCAGTGAAAGCGGGAGATCTGATTGCGGTGCTGGATCCGTCTGAATTGCAGACGCAGGAAGCGGCCGCCGTAGCAAACATCGCCAGTCTGCAGAACAAAGTTGCGGAAATGCAACACACCGAGAAATCGACCTCTGGCTCGACCTCCAGCGATGTAGCGAACGCGCAAGCCAAACTCGATTCGGCCAAAGCTCAGCTGCTGGAGGCCAAGGCCGCGCTTGATCGAACCGCGAGCGACAGCCGGCGAATGATCGAACTCGCCAAGGCCGGAGTGCAGTCTGAGCAGGATCGCGTGCAGGCCGAAACCAATTTGCAGGCGGCGCAGGCAACCGTGCAGGCGCAGCAGGAGTTGGTGAAGGCTGCACAAGCGGATCTGACTTCCGCCATCGCGCGCACCCAGCAGGCGAATGCGGCGCAGAGCACGGTGCAATCGACGGAGGCCGATCTGAAGAACGCTATCGCACAGAAAAATCAAGCCGCGGTGCGGCTGGGATACACCAACGTGTATGCCCCGGTGACTGGAACAGTTTCAGTGCGGGCGGCAAGGCAGGGAGAAGTGGTCAACATTGGCGCGCCGATTGTGACCATCGTCGATCTCAACGACACCTGGGTGCGGGCCGCAATTCCGGAAACTTACGCCGATCACATCGGTTACGGCGACGTGATGCGCGTGCGTTTGCCCGGAGGCACGATCACCAGTGGGAAAGTTTTTTTCAAGGGAGTCGAAGGCGATTTCGCAACTCAGCGCGATGTGAGCCGGCGTAAGCGGGACATTAAGACCATTGTGTTGAAAGTTCGGCTGGATAATCCGAAGGGCGCGTTCGTACCGGGAATGACTGCCGAGGTGCTGGTCTCCCCGGCACAGATGAAAGGCGAAAACACTTCTCAGAGCGCTACGGCAACGGGGCAGCAATGATGGCGGACGTAGGTTCCAAAGCGGACGGCAGCAACTCTTCTGTGGGCCAACCCGAGGCTCCTTATGCCATCGAGGTGCAGCACATCGTCAAGAAATACGGCGACTTCACCGCGGTGGACGATGTCTCGTTCAATGTAAAAGAGGGGGAGATTTTCGGTTTGCTGGGGCCCAATGGCGCTGGAAAATCGACCCTGATCCGTATGATGACCACGCTGATTCCGATCACTTCGGGAAAGGCGCTGATCGCCGGCCACGACGTGTCGAAGGAACCGGACGCGGCGCGCAGAACGATAGGAGTGATCCCGCAGGCTCTGACCAGCGATCTGGATCTTACCGTCGAAGAAAATTTGAACATTTACGCCAAGCTGTATGACGTGCCCGCCAAAGAGCGCAAGCGCTCGATTGAGGAATTGCTCGGCCTGGTGGACTTGACTAAGTGGCGTGATGCGCAGACGAAAACGCTTTCCGGGGGCATGCGCCGCCGGCTGGAGATCGCGCGCGGGCTGGTGCATCATCCTAAAATATTTTTTCTCGACGAGCCCACCACCGGGCTCGACCCGGTTTCCCGCGTTGCTGTTTGGGAGATGCTGGGAAATATCAAAACCCAGCGCCGCCTTACGATCCTGATTACAACTCATTACATGGATGAAGCCGACCGCCTGTGCGACCGGATCGCGATTGTGGACCATGGCAAACTTGTCGCGCTTGACACGCCCATGGCTTTGAAGGCCAGCGTGCCGGGATCGAACGTGATTGAAGCGCAGTTTGAAAATCCCCCTGACGACTGGGAGCAACGCCTGCACACGCTGGACGAAGTCACTTCAGTTCAGCATGAGGGCGCGGGCATGTATCGAGTCCTGACGGGGAATGGCTCGCGAACCACGACTGAGCTGGTTGAGATGGCCGTAGAAGCCGGAGTTGCCGTGAAGTCGCTTTCGGTGCAGAACACTACATTGGACGATGTCTTCGTGCACTACACCGGCCGGCAGTTACGAGATGAATTGCAGAAGGCCTACGCCTTCGTGATGCCGCAGCGGCCGGGGCTTCAGCCATGAGACGGGCAGAGTCGAACTTATGAATCGAATGATGGCCATTGTCGAGCGCGAGATGCGCAAATTCTTCCGCTCGCCGGCGCTCATGCTGGCGTCGATGATATTCCCGCTGGTGCAGTTGGTTATTCTCGGGAACGCATTCGGCGGAAAAATTCGCGACGCCCGGCTGGCGATCGTGGACCAGGACGGAGGCACACAGGCACTCAAAATTCGCGAGGCCTTCGATTCCGTTCGGGCGAATATTCGAACCTTCGTGCCGGTCTATTACGACAACGAAAAAAAGGCGATGGAAGATGTTCGCAACGGCAAGCTCGATGGCGCGGTGATCATTCCTCCTCAGTATTCGCGGCGCGTTTATGAGGAGAATCATCCGCAGATCGGGTTAGTCGTTGATAACAGCGATAACTTCATGAGCTCTGCGCTGGAATCGGAGCTCACCGACCTGGTCACGTCGCTGAATCAGCCCACGGTTGAGCCCCGCATCCTGCAGCAGACTGCGCTTTCGATTGTCGAGCTTTATCCATACATCGAGTACATGAAATATCTGCTGCCCGGCTCGCTGGCATTGGCGATGTTCGTCTCGGTGATGATTGGCGGCGGAATGCTTTACATCGATGACAAGGCCCGAGGTGTGCACGAGGGCTACCTGGTCACGCCGATCACCAAGCTCGAACTGGTGTTGGGGCTCAATCTCGCGGGCGCCATCAAGGCGGTGATGACCGGCGTAATCATTTGCGTGATCGGCTCGCTGATTGCGGGGGTGAGCACAATTTTCAATCCCGCCACGATTTTCGGGCTTCTGATCATGATCGTACTTACATCGCTCGCCTTCAACACAATGATGTTTTTGCTGATGGTCAGGATTGAAGATCCGCTGGTGCCGCGAGCCATGTTCGGCATTCTGAATACTCTGCTGTTTTTCCCGAGCGGAGCGATTTATCCCATACAGGCTTTTCCGCCCTGGCTGCGAGCCATCGCGAAAGTCGACCCCTTTACTTACGCTGTGGATGGCTTCAAGTGTCTGCTGCTGAAGGAAACTACCCTGGCGGCTGTCTGGGGCGACATGCTATTCCTGAGCGTCTTCGCCGCGGTTACTCTTGGGATCGCCATTCCTTTGTTCAAGCGAACGCTATAGAACATTCGCTCTGTTTTCTGCAACCTTTGACTTACGAACCGCGTCCGTTATTCTAGAGAGTTATGACTTTACTGGACGCCAAAGAGTACCATCCTGAAAAAGAGCGGAAGAAAAGAACGCGAATTATTTCGATTATCGTTCTTATCTTGATTCTGGCCGGCGTGGGCTGGTGGAATCGCTTCTGGCCGGAAAAACGGATCGCGGGCAAATTTTTTTCCGCACTGCAGCAACAAAACTTCGAAGCCGCCTACGGAATTTATTATCGCGATCCCGACTGGGAGCAGCATCCGCAGAATCACTCACAGTATCCCTTTAACGAATTCAAGCAAGACTGGGGGCCGGGCGGTCCGTGGGGCATCGTCAAGAGTTATGACATTTACGGCGAAAGTAATTGCCCGGGCGGAGGAAGTGGAGTGGTAATCGACGTGATCGTCAACGGTCGCGCGCAGCACGCTCAGCTGTATGTGGATAAAACCGATAAGACTATCAGCTCGCCGCCTTGCGACTTGGAATTCCACTAGGGAATATCGTTCTAGAATGATCGGACGGCATTCTAAACGCCAAGCTGTGATAGCGTCTTGCTCAGCGAAGCGTCATCGCCTACGTTGAGACACGTCACAGAGCGGTCAATCTGGCGCATCAGCCCGCACAGAACTTTTCCGGGACCGATTTCAATCATCCTCTGCACGCCGTTCGCGATGAGCAGACGCATGCTCTGTTCCCATTTCACTGCGCCGGTTACCTGCGCGACCAAGGTTTCGCGGGCACGCAGTTCATCGGTGACGAAAGCTGCCTCCACATTACAGACCACAGGGTAGACGGGCTTTTGCATCTTCAAAGCGTTCAGGTCTGGTTGCAGACGATCCTGTGCGGGCTTCATCAGAGAGCAATGGAATGGGGCGCTGACTGGAAGGATCTTCGCTCGTTTCGCACCGCGTTCATCAGCCAGCTGGGTTCCTCGTTCCACGGCAGCAGTGTTTCCGGAGATGACAATCTGTTCGGGCGAATTGATGTTGGCTGGCGAACAAACTTCACCCTGCGCCGCGTCCTGGCAAACGGCGGTAACTTTCTCCAATTCCATTCCGAGGATTGCCGCCATGGTACCGACGCCAACCGGCACGGCCTCCTGCATATATTTTCCGCGGTTGCGAACGGTGCGCACGGCGTCGGCAAAAGTCATGGTGCCAGAAGCCACGTGCGCGGAATACTCACCCAGGCTGTGGCCGGCGACAAAGCCCGGCTTGGGTACGCGGCCCTCGAGCGATCGCAACGCCGCGATCGATACGGTAAGAATGGCAGGCTGGGTGACTTCGGTGAGACGCAACTGGTCTTCTGGTCCATTGAAGCAGACTTCCGACAGTTTGTAGCCAAGTGCTTCGTCGGCCTCTTCGAAGGTCTGCCGCGCTATCGGATATTTTTCGGCGAGCTCTTTGCCCATGCCTACGGCCTGTGAGCCCTGACCGGGAAAAATGAACGCGAGTTTTGATTGCGAGGAGTGTGAAACTTCAGTAGGTTCGGTCATGAGTGTTTTGCGGGAAATTAAGTGGCCGGAATGACTTCCACTTCCGCCGGCACGGGACGAAGCGCGGCCAGCCCCTGCTCGATCGATTGGTTAATGTGGCGCTGAGAAAACTCCGCGGCCACTCGCACTGCATTCTTGATGGCATTTGCGTTGGAAGAGCCGTGAGTGATGATGCATACGCCCTTCACTCCCAGGAGCGGGGCACCGCCGTATTCGGTATGGTCGATACGCTTCTTGAAATCGGCAAACGCGCTGCGCGAAAGCATGTAACCAACCTGACTGGTGATAGTCGCCTTCAAGGACTCCTTCAGGACGGTGCGCACCAGATTTGCCACGCCTTCGGAGATTTTCAAGGCTACATTTCCTACGAAACCATCGGCCACGATTACATCGACGTGGCCGTTGAACAGGTCGCGGCCCTCGACGTTGCCGATAAAATTCAAAGGCAGGCGCTTGAGCAGTTGAAAAGACTCCCGCGTCAGGTCATTGCCCTTGGTTTCTTCTTCGCCAATGGAAAGCAATCCGACTCTCGGCGACTTCGCACTTCCGAATGCTGGACGGGTTCCAAACTTTACACCGCCGAACATGGAGCGGAAATAAATTTCACCCATCACCGCGAACTGTTCCAGATTATGCGGTTTGCAATCGACATTCGCGCCAACATCCAGCAGAATTGCTGCCGTGCCCGGAGCTGTGGGGAAAACCGCCGCGAGCGCAGGGCGATCGACTCCGGGCAACGCACCCAGCACCATTTTTGCCGATGCCATGGCGGCGCCTGTGTTGCCGGCCGTAACAAAGCCATCGGCTTGCCCTTCGCGCACCAGCCGCAAACCTACGCGAATGGAGGAGTCGCGTTTGGCGCGAACAGCCTGCACCGCCTTATCCTCCATGGTGATCACTTCACTGGCATGGACGATCTCGAGCGGTAGACGCGCCGCCGACGGATGACGGTCGAGTTCGGCTTTGATGATTTCTTCCGGGCCGACGAGGAGCACGCGCACCCCATAATTGCGCGCAGCGTGAATTGCCCCTTCGATTTCAGGCTTGGGCGCCCGGTCCGAACCCATCGCATCCAGCGCGATCACGCTAGGCATGTTGGCAGGCAGTTAGCTGGCTTCTTCGACTTGCAACACATCGCGGCCCTTGTAGTAACCGCACTTGGTGCAAGCGCGATGCGGCATCTTTTTTTCGTGGCAATTGGGACACTCGGAGAGTGAGTGGCTCTTGAGAGCATCGTGCGCCCGCCGCGTGGATGTGCGCTTTTGAGAATGTCGTCGTTTCGGATTAGGCATGGTCTAACAATTCCTCTCGGGGAGGCGCTTCAGCCTCGTCGATATCAATTTTTCGTTTGTTCAATTTTAATGCGCCAGCTTACCGCGGATTTCCTTGAGCGCCGCCCACCGTGGCTCTTCTCGCGTCACCGTGCACGAACATTTTTCCTGGTTAAGATTCTGGCCGCAATGCGGACAAAGTCCCTTGCAATCTTCGCGGCACGTTACTTTTAGAGGGACCGCCAACAGAATCTGCTCGCGAACTACATCGTCCAGCAGAATTCCCTCACCTTCATAATAGCTGATCTCAGCCTCGGCGTCGGTCACCGACATCTCGTCCCGCCCGGCATCCGCGCCCTGAGGACGATAGAGCAGATCAAACTCGCGCTTCACACCCTGTGTGAGAGGCTCAAGACAACGCGCGCAGTTCGTCTCCAGGGTGGTCGCAAGCCGGCCCTGAATGCGTATATCTTGAATAATCTTGTGCTTGCCGTGATGTTCTTCAACCAGATCCGCCCGGCCGCTGCTCTCGATTGGCGCGATCTGCCGGTAATCCGCACCTAAATCAATGGTGCCCGGCTCAAACTTCTCCGCAAACTCTATCGGATGAAGTTCCAAGTCTTTGATTTCGAAGAACATCGGAAACCTCCGCGACACTTCCCAAGCACCCAGCCCGCGGAAGCACGCCTAGACGGCGCAAGTACCGCAAGGAGCAAACTCAAGAATAATGCGTTCGGGAAAGGGGTGTCAAGGACGGTGCATCTTCTCCTCCTGGCATGGCTTATGCTATGCTTCACCTAGGGAAGTCCTATGCCAACCCTTTACGTCGAGAACATCCCCGATGACCTGTACCGGGCGCTTCGCAAGCGCGCCCGTGAGAACCGCAAGTCGATTGCCGCGGAAGTGATTTCATTGTTGGAACGAAACGTACCCACCGCAAAAGAACTGCAAGCACGCCGTGAATTTTACGACCGGATGGCAGAATTTCGTGCGGTTCGATCGCCGAACTCCGCCTCCTTTCCAACCGCCGAGGAAATGATTCGCGAGGACCGGAATCGTTGACGGCATTCGTTCTTGACGCAAGCGTAGCCGTGAAATGGGTGATTCCCTCGGCGAACGAAGCGCTCAGTGCCGAGTCTCTCCGACTTTTGCGGCGCTACGTAGCTGGCGAAATCGACTTCGTGGTGCCGGATATTTTCTGGGCCGAAATCGGCAATGTGTTGTGGAAGGGCGCTCGTCAGCAGAGATGGTCGCGGACTCTCGCAGAAGGCGCCGCATCTGGCATGAAGGATCGAGATTTCCTAACCATCTCCACTCAAATCTTGTTGCCCGCGGCCCTCAAGATAGCTCTTCTTTACGATCGCAGCGTTTACGACGCAATGTATGTTGCCGCGGCCATTCAATTCAAGATCGAGATGATCACCGCAGATGAACGCCTGGCAAACGCCCTGGCTGCGAGCCTGCCGGTAAAATGGCTGGGGGCATTTGCGATCTAGCCACCAGGATGTCAAGTTCACCACAGCAAATCATCAGCCACGCGAACAGCGCGGAATCGTGGCCTCGAGGTCGCATCGATCTGGCGGCGGTCTTTATTCTTTTGTTCGGCCTAATCGCCCGCATGTGGGCCGCCTCTGGTACGTTCCTCAATCCTGACGAAGCGCTCCATTTTCGGTTGGCAAACCAGACTTCGTGGCTGCTCGCCTACCGACAGAGCCTCACCGCTTCGCATCCTCCGCTTCTGACTTTTATTCTGTATTTCTGGCGCGTGCTCGGAACCTCAGAACTCTGGCTGCGCATGCCTTCCATCCTGGCGGGTGTAGTTTTCTGCTGGATGTTTTACAAGTGGCTCAGGAATGCCGCCGGCGATCTCGCCGGCCTGATCGGTCTTATTTTTGTTTCGTTCCTTCCGCCGGTCGTACTGCTCTCAGCGGAAATCCGGCAGTACGCTTTGCTTTTAGCGTTTCTCGCAAGCGCGCTGTATTTTCTGGACGATTCTTTTGCGAAGAACTCATCGGCCAGAATGATTGCATTTTCCCTGTGCCTCTACCTTGCCATGTTGTCGCATTACTCCGCCTTCTGGTTCGCCGCGGCCCTCGGCATCTATGCTCTGCTGCGATTCACCGAGCGAATTTCGTTGGCGCTGAAGATGACTTGGGCCATCGGACAAATCGGCGCACTCGCTCTCGCGATCTTTCTATACAAGAGCCACATTTCCAAACTCGGGGTGGGGGAATCGAGAACCGCGCTGCAAGGCTGGATGAGCGACTTTTTTCTGCGCCGCTCCTATTTCGATGCGGCACACGACAATCCCCTGCTGTTCCTCGTGGGGCACAGCTTTGGAGCTTTTCAGTATTTTTTTGGTCAGCTTGCCGTGGGCGACGTGATGGGCTTGTTATTCGTGTTGGGAGTTATGCTGCTCTTGCGCGGCAAGGATCTACCGCAGCAGAAAGCGGATTCGCGCCGATTAGCAATATTGTTGCTTCTGCCGTTTGCCGTTGCAGCGGTCGCCGCCCTGGCGCATGTTTATCCCTACGGCGGAACGCGTCATATTGCGTTTCTGATTATTCCGGGGGTAGCAGGAGTTAGTATAGCGACAGCGCGTTTGGCAGCTGACAGTTGGAAGCGCGGGCTTGCGGCCGCCGCTCTTATCGTTGTGGCTTGTATTGCGTTCGGCAAGACTCGCCCGCCCAGCATGGACCCCGCCGATCAAAGCCGGACGCACATGACGGCGGCGATCAATTTCATAAAGAAAAATGTAAAGCCGAACGAGCTCATCTTCACCGATTACCAGACTGATCTGATTCTTGGCCACTATTTGTGTGAGCAGCGGCCGATTTCTTTTGAGGCTGCGCCTGCAACGTTCGAACAATTTTCCTGCGATGGCTACCATGTCGTTTCCCAAGACTACAAAGGATGGCAATTTTGGGCTCCAAATTTTTCTGAGGAATGGCAGCGGCTGATGAAGGACTTCAACCTCCAGCCCGGCGATGCTGTGTGGATCGTACAGGCGGGATGGGGCACGCATCTTCCCCAAGACTTGCGACGTCAGTTCGCCGAATTCCGCAACTTGCACTTCGAGTCGTTCGGCAAGAACATCCTCATTTTCAAATTGACCGTGGGTCAACCAATGCCGTCCGTTGCTAAGTAAGCAGATTTATTTCCCCCCCGGCCGATTCAGCCCCAGCGCCCGCAGAGTTAGCTCGTCAGGCACGCTCCGCCCATCTTTCTTGACGACAACTCCGAAGCTGCCGGAATAATCCCACATTGTCCAGCCCATACCGTGGCGTTCCAACGCTGTGCGAACGTCGTGAATCCACGCGGCGCGATCCTGCGGGTCCGCATACGCGCGATACACTCCGAACTCGTTGCACACGACCGGAACACCGTTATGCTGCGCCCAATCCGCGACCTGTGTAATCTCTGCGTCAATGCGCGTCGCATCCCAGTGGTCCTGTCCGTAGCGGATCACAGCCAGGCGGTCTACAGCATCTGGCACTCCTGCTGCCGCTTTCGCGGCCGATTCAGGAGACGAGGGATAATCCAGTCCCCTCAGCCAATGCCAGAAGTAAACTCCCCAGGTTGCGCCTTGATGGGTGAAGAGGTGCGGCTCGTAAAAATGAAAGTTGTAGATGACGTTGGGATCGCGCAGCGGCTCAAGAAAAACCAGCTCATCGTCATTCGACCACCGCGCTCCCGCTGCGATCAGCGTGTTCTGCGGAGCGCCTTCGCGAATCGCCGACGCCAACTTTGCCTGCACTCCATACCAGCGATAGCGATCCGGGAACTCCGGCTCGTTCAGGATTTCAAAGAAGACCCGCTCCGAATCCCAAGTGGAGTAATGTTTTGCCAGCGCTCGCCAGAAATCCGCCAACTCCTGCACAGCGCTGTCATCTTTCGCCAGACGCGCTTTGAAGTCGCTCTCCGGATGCAGATCGATTACGACCGCCATCTGATGATCCAGAATCATCTTCACTGCCGCATCCAGATACCCGAGATAATCCGCAGGGATTTCGTTCGGCGGATGGTTCGCCATCATTGGTTGCGGATTTACGCTAAGCCGCACGTGATCGAATCCCATGGATTTCATCAGCGCAATATCTTCCGCCGTGGTCCAATTTTGAAAATGTTCTTTAGTGTAACCGCGCGTGTCATAAACCTGCGCGAACCATTCGCTGGCGTTGATGCCATGTCTTAGGCGCGCCATGCGGGATGCGAGCACGGAAGAAGTTGGTTGTGGAAGAGAGTTTGTCGAGCTTTGTGCCGGCAGAAATGGCGAGGCAAGGCAGGAGAGAAGAATCAACACCGGGACGTGTCGTAAGATCCGCGAACATTTCATATCGTCTTTAGCCCACAACTGGCACTGCTGCATTCTTAGTTCGCCAGCTTAGTTCTTTAGCGATTGCAGCTAACCATCATCGTACGCAGCCCGGGGCAAAACTGAAAACGAGAACCATGCAGATTGTGGCCTAAAGGTTCACCGCTATGGTGCCGATAAGGCATACAGACTGGTTTGCTTTAGAATCAATACACATTTCTGTTGCGCAGGTTGAGAGAGGTAGGCGCCGATGGAAGCACAAAATCAGGCTGCAGCCATCCCGGTCCGAGATCTCCCCGACGCGCGTCGACAGCCTCGCTTCAAGCTTGATGCTCATATCAGAATTAATACGAAGACATGCGGCGTGCTCGTGGGCCGCACCGTGGATATCAGCGAATCTGGAATCTCAGCTTTGCTGAAGCTCGAAGTTCCGGTGGGTGAATTCGTGGAATTGCAATTCACGCTGCCGTTCGGGCCGGTGACGGTTTATGCAATCGTTCGGCAAAGGAACGCGTTTCGTTATGGCTTTCAATTCGTCGAGTCAAACGCAGTGCACGAAATAATCCAAACTACCTGCCGGAGCCTCGAAATGGAACAATCGCTGTTCGGCGGGAATAAGTGATCCGACTTTCCGCCGAATCCGGCGGTGGGCGCCGGACCTAATGACTCATCTCTTTCGCGATCTGATCTCCAACCTGCTCGGCAAAAGTCTGGAAGGCTGGAATCTCAAATAGCCTTAGTCCGATCTCCTGCTGGGGCAGAAATTCTGCATGAACGGCGCTGCTGTTTTCGCGCAGTGCGACGCGCAGCCTGGCTGCAGTCTCGGGGTCGAAGCTTTCCGATACGACCACGCTGTTGTCTTTCCAATGCTCCACGATCACTGCGCCTTCTTCGGTCGAAATCTGCGCGATCGAGACCGGGCAATTGTCGCCGGAGCAAGCAGGCACCGGCTGCACGGTCGCGGTGCGATAGCGTTGCGAAACCGTGCGAGCGTAGAAACTGGCGAACCACTCGGCGGCCTGTGGAGTTTTCCATCGCGAAACATATAGCAGCGCCACGTCAGCGGTGCTGGGCGCTATTTCCGCAACTTCTTTGTCCTTCTTGCGGAAGGTCATGTAAGAGCCGCCCTGCCAGGCCGCGGAAAGTTCGTCGGCAATTTTTCGTTCCCCGTACTGCTTCAACAACGCCCGTACATCCAATTCTCCGATCCCGCCGGAGTCGCATACGTCATACTCATGGTTGAGCGCTGCCTGCATGTCTGGGATACGGACGGCCGGCAATTTGTCGCCGTTAATGTATGCCTCCGGCTGCAGCACTTCGTGCGAGTTGCGGGGCGGGCGCGCGAATGCCCCCGCAAATGCCATCTTCTTTCCGCCCTTGTGCAGAAGTTCGCCCTCGAAGATCAGACCTTCCTGATAGGGAAAGCCTCCCATCTCGCGCAGAATCATCGGAGCATCGTGCATCATCTGGGAATCGATCACTGCCTTCACCGCGGGCTCTTCCATCTGGTAGATCAAGCCGGGCGTATCTTCGAGGGTGCGTCCGACGGGCTTAAGCATGTAGTCGACGTAAACTACCATGGCCTGGCCTTCGACTACGGCCTTCCGCGCGATCTGACTGTCGCCGTCGATAGGCGCGTTACTATTCACCTGCTTGCCCGCAGACTTTGCCCCAGGTTTCATCCACCTGGCCAAATCGTAGTTCTGGTCTTGCAGGGCATGGGTAAGCTCGTGCGCCAGGATCGGCTCCTGGCGATCGGGCGGAACCCAGTTCAGCATGGAAATAGTTTTGGTCTCGTCGTCATAGTAGGCGGCAATTTGCTGGCCCGTGGACTTCACCAGGAATTCCTGCAGGTTGAAATCCCGCGGCAGAAACCCGAATTTCTTCAGGCTGAGTTCTTCCTGAACGAAATTCTTTTTGAAATCCTCTTTCGCCATCTGCGCAGCGGCGTACTTTTCTACATCGTCTTTGCTGACCAAGCGGCGCTTTACTGCGGCGTGCTTCGGCATGCCCGTGTCGTCGGCGGCAAACGCGAAGATTCTGTCCACCGATTCGAACAGCTTCTTCGTATCCGCGTCCGTCATTTTGACTTCATTGGTGGTATCTTTGCGCAGCTTGCGGGCCACATCACCCAGACTCTGTCCGGAATCTGGTTGCTGAGCGAACGCGGAAACAGAGACACAAACAGGAATGTAGATCGCAAGGATTGCGCACCGTCGCCAAAATGCCAGCATGGTCCCTCACTCAGACACAGGAATGCACTCGGGTTGATTCTGCTTGAGCGAGGACCGCAACTCACCGCTTAAGTTTGGATTGCAATTACGAAGGTAAGCTCGGTTAACGAAGGATTCGTGCTTTTTTGAAGGGGCGGCTGAAAACTACGCTTGTTGAAAGTTACTTCAGCTCCGCCAACTTCTGCGTCGCCATCTGTCCCGCTTCCGTGGAGGGGTTGTCTTTCTTGATCTGCTCGTAAAGGCGCTTGGCGTCGAGCGGCTGATTACTGGTTTGATAGAGCTCGGCCAGCTGCAACTGCGCCGTGACTTTACTCACGGAAATTGTCGGCTTGTTGATCAACTCCTGATAAAGGGTCACTGCATCTTTGGTGCGGTTGGTATTGCCATAAAGAGTGGCCAGTGCAAGTTTCGCAATCGAAGCCAGCTCTTTGTTGCCGCTGGAAGCTACAGCCTTGAAGTCATTTTCAGCGCCGGCATTGTCGCCCTCCGTGGCGGAAGTCACTCCCAGAAAATACCGGGACACATCCGCCGAGTGCGTGTGAGGATATTTGTCGATAATCGTCTGGAACTGCTTCTTGGCAGCTTCGGCGCGTTCCTTGGCGGACGTAAAGCTGGGAATGCCAGGCTGGGCGGGGCTTCCGGCGGGACGAATCTGGGCCTCGAGAGTTCTGATGGCCTGCGTCATGTCGAGACTCGCCTTCTCGTTTTGCGCGCTTAAGTAATACCAACCACCCACACCCGCGGCAGCGATTATCAGCAGGACGACCACGGCGATAACCAGGGTGTTTCTGTGTTCCACGCTCCAATGCGCGGTCTTTTCCGCGGCCTCGATGGTGACCCGGCTGAATGCGTCCTGCTTAAGTTGATGGCGTGTCTGTGCGCGCACGACTACCTTCCAATCTCAGTCTCGAAGAGCCCTTTGTTTTGGAGACGAAGGACCAGTTTAGCAGCCAGAAAACAGCAGCGTCAAAGCAGCCGAGTTAGTGCTGAGCTTCTTCCAGCAGTCCTTGCTCGAGTTTCTCCTGGCATTCGATGCAGTGGCGCGTCCAAGGCACAGCTTCCAGACGCTTGGCGTTGATTTCTTTGCCGCAGTGGATGCATTCTCCGAAACTGCCTTCGCGGATGCGCGCCAGAGCTTTATCCACCATTTGCAAGAGTTGCCGCTCGTTGTTGCTCTGGCTGAAAAGAAACTCCTTGGTGTAGGAACTGGCGGCGCGATCGGCAATATCCTGGGCCGTATCTTCATCGGCGGAGCGCCCGTCGGCCTGCGTGCGGGAGACCGTCCGGCGCAGCTCCTGCTGCCGGGTCTCAAGCCGCTTCTTGAATCCTTCTAACTTCTTCTTTCCATAGTGTCACTTCTAAAATCCTGCGACGGCTTCCCTGCGCCGTCCGTGAGGAAAAGTCCAAACGACGATGATAAGCGCCAAAATTGAGATGCGTCAACAGGAGCTACCGGTAGGCCATGGAATAGGTTTCAAACAAACTCCACGCAAATCGATAAATCTTCTTTTGAGTGAAGTTTGTGGTTGAGGGATTTTGTTTTTTTGCCGTTTTTTTTTTTCAGTGTTGAGGTCTTTCCGGCAGAGATTGTTTTTTAGGACCATTGGCGGTGACGAGGTTCTAAATTTTTTCGTAGGTCGACTGAGGAATTACTTTCTTTTTGAGCAGGTCTTCCTTGGAGGCGAAGGGACGCGCGTCGATGATGCTTTGCGCGTGATCTGCACCGACGCCGGGAAGTGCGGCCAGGTCTTTCTTGCTGGCACTATTCAAGTCTACGGGCTGTCCGTTGGCAGAGGGCGTGTCGCTCTTTTCTGCGGTTTTACATTTTGTTAGTTTCGGAAGGGTACGAGCTCTGGTTCGTGGGTGGAGGAGCAGCTTGCTGATTCTGTTGAGCGTATGAAAACGCGGTCAGCAAGACCACGGCAAAATTACTGCGTTGAGAGATATCATTTTGATT
>CAVRCM010000008.1:0-98751 GCA_963719585.1 uncultured Acidobacteriaceae bacterium | reverse complement strand
ATCATTGACCGTCGGTCGCCCCTTCGTTGGTGTGGCCAGCAAGATGAAAAACAGCGCCCCTGCAGGGACAGATGGTCATAACCTTGGTCACTTCAGGCGGGTACCTTTCGTTTGCCGCGGATTACACCTTTGGAACGCGACAAGTGCGCCACGCTGGGTTCTCCTTTATAGAGAGCGGTCTTTGTCTTGTCTGGACGATCTTAGTCAGGACGATCTCGGCAGGACGCCTCCGGGGGGCTTATGAAGCGCGTGGCGTGGGCAATTTTCTTCGTCGGATTATTACTGAATGCAGCTGCGATAGGGCAGTCTCAGGCGGGAAATTCGCTGGCCGATGCGGCCCGCGCGAACCGTGCCAAACAGCAGGCAGAGCAAGCCGCCGGATCGACGCCCAAAGTCATTACGAATCAGGATATTCCCTCCGCTCCGCCGGACATGCCGGAGTCCTCGGAGCCGATGACGACCGTATCCGGCGTAAAGCAGTTCACAGAGAGCTACTCGGACCAGCACGCGAATCAGCGGCTGTTAGCCGAAGAGCGCTCCAGCCAGTACTGGAAACCGCGGATCGAGAATCAGGAAGCAAGGATTGCCGATCTGCAGGCGCGCATCGACCGCGTAAATCAGTCAATGCATGCGGCGGTGGGCACGGCACAGTATGAAACTCCGGTGAATCGCTATCAGTCGATTCAGATGGAACGCCTGGCGCACATGCAGGAGATGCTGGACCAGCAGCAGCGCAGACTGACGATGATGCAAGACGCAGCCCGGCTCACCGGTATGGGACAGTAGCAAACTTCAGCAGGCAGGGAAGGCACGGGTAACGACGAGGCTCACGAGACTCGTGTGGGGACGTCCGACTCATCTGTCCAGCGAGCGCAGCGAATCGCTGGGGCACTCTGTTACCCAGGCCTCTCTGTGACTGCCCTATCCCCAGCACCCGGTAGCGCACTCTTCACACCCCCGGCACTCTCTCCTTTGAGTAGCGCTTCCAAGCTTGGATACGCATAAATTGTCGGCGCATGATTCTGCATTAATCCGCCCGTATCTGCAGTCGGCCCGTAATTGCTGTGCAAGTCGCGCCCCAGCATCCGCAACATGGCCATCAACTGTCCGCGATGATGCGAGGTATGCGTCATGCGCCGCGTCATCACCCACGCCCGCGACCGCTGCACGTCGAAAAACTTCACATCCTCTTCCCACCATTCTTCAGCCTTGTCCTGCAGCGCCGCCAGCCGCTTCCCACTGTCCTCCGCATACCGTTTCATGAACTCCATCCGCGTTTCTCGCTTGGGCAGCGGAGGCGCACCCACATCAATTCCGAGCATGGTGCGAAACCACAAGTCTTCGCTCACGCATTGGTGCACCATCTGCTCATGCACGCTGCGCCCGCGCCGATCGCCATCCCGTGGACGCACCGGCAGATCGTCGTCGCGAAATTCACTCCACACACTGACCACCTTCACCCGCTCCGTGGCGTACGTCTCGACGAGAAATGCGTATCTCATAGCCGCAAATGTTACCCTAATTTTCCGAATTCAATCATGCCCCGCCGCGCCCAACCTCTTCGCATTGCCATCGACACCGGTGGAACCTTCACTGACTGTGTCTGGATGGATCATGGCGGTCTGCGCATGTTAAAAGTTTTTTCGACTCCAGCCGATCCCTCGCAAGCGATCTTAGAAGCGCTCAGAAAAATTAACTACCAAGGCGAGCTCGTCCTCCTGCACGGCACCACAGTCGGCACAAACACGTTGCTCGAGCGAAAGGGCGCTCGCGCTGCTCTGGTGACCACTGCCGGCTTCGAAGATGCTATCGAGATAGGCCGCCAGGCGCGGCCCAAGCTCTACGATTTTTTCTTCGATCGAGTCGAACCGCTGGTCCCGCAAGATCTGCGCTTCGGGATCGACGAACGCACGGCTAGCGATGGCGAAATCCTGACCGCGCCGTCAGTTGCGGATTTGCAATCGCTGGTTGACCGGGTCGCGAAAAGGCAACCTGAATCCGTGGCTATCTCGTTGCTATTTTCGTTCGCCAACCCGCAGAACGAGCTTGTGGTTGCACAATCCCTCAAACCATTAGTCGTTCCGTTCTCCATCTCTCACGAAATTCTTCCGGAATTTCGTGAATACGAGCGCACCTCTACCGTGGTAATCAATGCCTACCTTCAACCCGTAATGCAGCGATATCTGGAAAATCTGCAAACCCGGTCGGGCGCACATTCGAGAATCTTCGTCATGCAATCGAGCGGAGGCATCACCTCCCTCGCTGCTGCCGCCCGCGAGCCTGTCCGCACGGTACTCTCCGGTCCGGCCGGAGGCGTGGTCGGAGCCGCTGCCAGCGCTCGCGCCAGCGGATTCCCTCGCATCATCGCGTTTGACATGGGAGGCACTTCCACCGACGTTTCTCTGGTCGAAGGCGCGCCGGCCACCGCCAACGATGCTCAGGTCGCAGGCTTTCCCGTTGCGGTTCCGATGCTGGATATTCACACCGCGGGTGCAGGCGGAGGCTCGCTCGCCCGCTTCGATGCCGGCGGAGCTCTTCGCGTGGGTCCAGAATCTGCCGGCGCCGATCCCGGGCCTATCTGTTACGGGCGGGGTACCCAACCTACCGTCACCGATGCCAATCTTTTGTTAGGTCGTCTCCAACCCACTCGCTTTCTCGGCGGCGACTTTACTCTCGATCTCGACCGCACGCGTCGCATCACTCGCGAATGGCTGAAGCAGCAGGGAAGTCCGCTCAGTCTTGAAAAGTTTGCCGCAGGCGTGATTCGCGTGGTGAATTCAACCATGGAGAAAGCGATCCGCGTCGTCTCCATCGAGCGAGGACGTGATCCTCGCGACTTCGCGTTAGTGGCTTTTGGTGGTGCCGGCGGCCTGCACGCCTGCGCGCTGGCAGAGGCTCTCGGCATTCCGCACGTAATCGTGCCCGCGATGCCCGGAGCGCTTTCTGCCCTCGGCATTCTGGTGAGCGATGTCGTTAAGGATTATTCCCGCACCGTCCTCTGGCGGGTCGCGGACAAAGTTCCGTATGCGCGTCTTGCGGAGCAATTTGATTCGTTGCAAAAACAAGGCGCAAAAGATTTTCAAAAGGAAGCGTGGCAGGGAACAGTGCACTATCAGCGCAGCGTGGACATCCGCTACCTCGGGCAGGGATACGAACTCAACCTGCCGTTCACTGCGAATCTGCTGAAGGATTTCCAGCGAGAACACCAGCGCCGCTATGGCTACGCCCACGCCAGCCGCGCGGTGGAGTTAGTGACCCTGCGCCTTCGCGCCATTGTGAAATCGCCGAAGCTGGAGGCGAAGATGGATGATGTGGGGACGGCCGCCCCCGGCCGTCCAAGTCGAGCGAAGCTCGGCTCGATTTCCTCTCCAGAAGCACCAGTCCTGTTCGACGGCAAGAAACTCCGTGCCGCAATCTACGCTCGCGATACTCTCAAGCCCGGCAAGAGATATTCCGGCCCTGCCATCATCACCGAATACAGCGCCACCACGGTCATTCCACCGGGGAAGCGCTTCCATCTTGACCACGCCTCCAACCTGATTGTTACAATCCGATGAAAACTGGTGCCCGCAACGGCCAACTCGCCACTCGCTCCTAGGTACTGGCAACTCTGTTCGTTACAATAAACCCGTGAAACCAAGCATCTTCGTCGTCGAAGACGATCCCGATATTTCCCGCCTTGTTCGTCATCACCTGGAGAACGAAGGATTCGCCGTGCGCGTTTATTCCAACGGATCAAGCGTGATCGCCGATGCGGAGCGTCAGCGGCCCGCGCTCTTCGTGCTCGACATCATGATCCCGGGCAAAGACGGTCTCGAACTCTGCCGCACCGTCCGCCAAACTCAGGGACTCGCCGCCGTGCCGGTAATCTTTCTAACTGCCAAAAGCGGGGAAGCCGACCGCGTGCTCGGCCTCGAGATCGGAGCCGACGATTACATCGCTAAGCCCTTCAGCCCCCGGGAACTCGTAGCCCGCGTGAAGGCCGTGCTGCGCCGGTTTGAGCGTCCGCTTCCCCCCAGTCCACTCAAGGTGGGCGACATCGAAATCGATCCCTCGGCCATGGTCCTTACGGTTCGCGGACAAGCGGTTCCCACCACGGCAACGGAGTTTCGTTTGCTCGATTATTTTGCCCGTCATCTGGGCCGGGTCTTTTCCCGCGATCACTCTGTTGGATTCCGTCTGGCGCGATACCTCTTATGTTACCCCGCGTTCGGTCGACGTCTATGTTCGCCGCATCCGCGAAAAAATCGAACCGGACCCGGAGAACCCGCGCTATCTGAAAACCGTTCGCGGCGCCGGTTACCGCTTCGAGGCGCCGAAGTGAAACGACCCCAAGTGAGAACGAATTGAGAAACAGGATTTTCTTCAAGCTGCTGGCGGCCTCCCTGATCGTCATCCTCGCCGCCGCCGTGACTTTCGATGTGATGCTGGGCGGCGCTTGGGAGGCTTCGCTGCGCAATGAAATCGAGCGCAGCCTTATCCAGAAAACAGAGCTTCTGGCTCATCGCGTCGAAACCGACCGCAGCAGCCATTCACTCGCCGATATCGCCGCCCAGGAAGGGCAATCCGCCGGCGCGCGTGTCACTATCATTGATCCCACCGGCAAAGTACTGGCCGATTCCGAGGCGGCTCCCCAGGGCATGGAAAATCAGGCGCCGCGCCCGGAATTCGCTGCGGCCCTGGATGGCCGAATCGGAACCAATGAGCGCCGTAGCGCCACGCTTGGCGTTCCTTTTCTTTATGTCGCCGTGCCGGTCTCCGGAGGCGCTGTCCGCCTGGCCTATCCGCTCTCCGATGTAGAAGCAGTTTCTGCACAGGTTCGCCGGAGGCTGGAGCTGGCTTCCGGAATAACTTTTCTTTTCGCGCTCATTGTGGCTGCGGGTGGTGCGCAATGGAGCGCGCGCCGCCTGGAACGCATCGTTGATGTTGCTGCCCGTATTGCCGAAGGCGATCTCCAGGCCCGCATCCTTGAGCCTTCTCAGGACGAAATCGGCCGGGTTGCCGGAGCCATCGATAAGACGGCCCGTCGCGTCGAGCAAAGTTTTGCCGCCGTGCAATCCAGCCAGCGCCAATTGGAAACCCTTCTCAACAGCATGCAGGACGCGGTTATCGCCGTAAGCGGAGATGGGCTGGTGCAATGGGCGAATCAGCCGATGAACCGCCTGATTCCGCAGGGCACTCGCCTGCAGCAGCCAGTCGTCGAAACCGTTCGCGATCCCGACTTTCTCGCCGCGGTCAAAGAAGCCACGGCTTCCCGCGAAGTCAAAACCGCCCGCGCCACCTCAATTATTCCCGGACGCGCGTTTGACGTCACCGCCGCTCCCTTGCCGGACGGAGGCGCCGTGGCGGTGCTCCGCGATCTCACTGAAACCGAGCGCGTGGAAAAAACCCGCCGCGATTTTATCGCCAACGTTTCTCACGAACTGCGTACGCCTCTCACATCCATTCAGGGATATGCGGAAACCTTACTCGACACTACTCCGGAAAATGGCGCACCTACCCGCGAGTTTCTGGAAATCATCCGCAAGAATTCTGCGCGCATGTCGCGCCTCACCGAAGACCTGCTTACCCTGGCCCGTGTCGAATCCGGGGAAACGCGCTTCGATGTTGAACCTGTTCCTCCGGCCGAACTTCTTCATGACGCAGAAGAAAGTTTCCGGGAAATCGCTCGACCGCACGGCATTGATCTTCGCATTGCCAACTTGCCCGTCCCGGAAAGTCTGCCCAACGTTCTGGCCGACCGCGAAGCCATCCACCAAGTCTTCTCCAACCTGATCGACAATGCCTTGAAATACGGAGCCTCCGGCGGACGCATCGTGCTTGGTGCCAGGGCGCTGCCTCATGCCGTCGAATTCTGCGTACAGGATTTCGGAGCTGGCATTGCCTCGGAGCACCTGCCGCGTCTCTTCGAGCGCTTCTATCGCGTGGACAAAGCCCGTTCCCGGGAATCCGGCGGCACCGGCCTGGGACTCGCCATTGCCAAACACATCATGCTGGCCCACGGCGGATCGATCCGCGCCGAAAGCGAACTGGCCCATGGGGCGACGTTTTTGTTTACCCTTCCCACCGCGTAACCGTCGGCAATTGGAAAAATGACCAAAAATTCACAGCTCCTTAACCCGCCCGGCAAAAAGAAAAACTATGCTTAGCCGTTGACCATCCAGTTATGCTTACGGCAAAATCAGAGGCAATCGCTTTGCGCACTCCCACCACGCGCCACGGGGAGCCCTCATGAGTACCGCACGGGTCGAAAGCGTCAGCTCCGAATCAGCTCATCATCAAATTGTTCGCCGCACGATCGAAGCCTGTCATCTCGCCAAGGAAGCCGCCAGCGCCGCTGCAGAAGGAATCGCCACCGGCTCCGCTCCGCTGCTCAACTCGCTGCGCCAGCGCGAGCGCGAACTCGATACCCTTGACATGGAAATCGACAGCGCCGTTACGTCGATTATCACGGATGTTGAACCCGCCGAGGCGCGTCAACTTCTCGCCTGCATGAAGTTTATGATCAGCCTGGAGCGCATCGGCGACCTGCTGCTCAGCTTCGCCAACAGCGCTCAGGCCGCGGCCGGCCGCATCGATTCCGAGGACGTTCGCGACCTCACCCACATGGCTACAATCCTCGAGAAAATGCTTACCGATGTGGGCGAGGCATTCTCCGCCCGCGACGTTGGCAAAGCGGTTGATGTTCTTCGCGCGGATTCTGAAATCGATCGGCTCCGCAACCTCATCTTTCTTCGCCACATCGAGAATCCGGAAAACATTGCCCGGCAGGCCAGCCTGCAGATCATCTTTATGACGCAATCCCTGGAACGCGCCGGCGATCACGCCAAAAATCTTGCCGAAGAAGTTTGCCACTTCGTCAGCGGCCACACTGTGCGCCACGTGCTCAAGAGTTACGACAAGCCAGTCGAACAGATGTTCATCGACTATCTCCGCCGCCGCGAGAAGCACTAACTGCCGAGTTCAATCATTCTGGTGGGCGCGCGAGATTACGCTCTAAATCACACCTGCTAAAGAAAATCTGCGGATTGCCGATATATATCCTGCTTGTCTCCCTCAGTTCTCTTATGTCTGAATCCTTCGCGGGAGCGGAGCGACCGGTTAGGCGCGAACGGCCACACGATGAATCTTATTAAGTGCTTTTTGATTGCCGTGGGGCTAAGCGCACTTACTGCCTGTAGCGGTAGCAATGCCAGTAATTCCTTTGACCCCGACCCTGTCATCCCGGCGCCGAATGACTCGATTTCCGGTACGGTCAGGTTCAAAGGCTCGCCGTTGGCAGGCGTCTCCGTTTCCCTCTTCGATACCAATACACATTCCCTTTCTCAGATGACCGTCACCGATTCAAATGGCAGGTACAACTTCCTGGGCATAAAGACCACAGGTGACGTGCCCGTGGAATATCAAATCTGGGCGAAGAAAGCTGGGTACGGTTTCTATCCGTCAGTGGGGAGCGCCGCCAAGGTAATGAGAGCCGACTATAGCAGCCAGTTTACTGGCAATGGAATTACCGACACCGCTATTTACTTTACGGTTATCGACTACGTTGCCCCACCCAACGCCTCGCTTACCGGAGCCAATTTCTCGGCGTACAACGGCAGCAATGCCCGGGTAAATCTTGCCAGCACCGGTCAGACGGTGAGCTATGCGAGTGGTGACGACGGCGCCCTGAAAAAGGGAGTCGTGTGGCCAGGGCCACGCTTCGCCGACAATCAGGACGGGACGGTGACAGACAATCTCACCGGCCTGGTCTGGCTGCAGGATGCCGGCTGCTTTCCCCCAGCAACCTGGTTAGCCGCATTGGCTGACGTGAATCAACTTAGCAGCGGGGCTTGCGGTTTAAACGATGGATCAAGCGCGGGGCAATGGCGCCTGCCCAACCTCAACGAGCTGGAAAGCCTGGTGGATGTCTCCGCCAGCGCTCCGGCTCTCAATGCCAATAGTCCATTCATAAATGTATCCAGTGCTATCTATTGGTCCTCCACCAGCTATTTTGGCGGCGAAGCGGGTTCTCCGAATGCCTGGGCAATTCGCTTCAGCGATGGACGCTACATGAACGACTCCACTTCCAACGTTAAGGCAACAGCGAACAACGAGGTTTGGGCTGTGAAGCGCCGTAGCGGAGGGCGGGTTAAATTGCAAGCAACCGGAATGTATTTCGCCTACGCGAATGGGGACGACGGCAACCTGCAGACCGGAGTGCCGCTCCCCTATCCGCGTTGGATCGATAACAAAAATGGAACCCTTACCGATACAGTTACCGGCCTGATCTGGTTGAAGAAGGCCAACTGCATCAGCGGGCAATGGTCCGAAGCAATCGCCGCAATCAACGCATTGTCCACCGGCCAATGTGGTCTGGCCGATGGCTCCATCGCGGGCAGTTGGAGAATGCCCAACCGCAACGAAATGCAAAGCTTGTCTGACAGAATGGAAAACAATCACGCTGACTTTTTTAACCAGGCCTATACCTGGAAGGCAAACCATGCACTTTACCAGGCGCCGATTTTCACCGGCTTCGTTGTGTCGGATTACTATTGGACCTCCACCACCGATGCCGCAGACACCAGTGAAGCCTGGACAGTTTACAGTCGCGATTTCGGCGTGTATGACATCTCGAAAACTGACACCGCTTATTCGCTCGCGGTTCGGTAAGGCATTCAACTAACTGCTTAAGGGTTGCGGTCCTCAGACCCCGGACCGATAAGATTTCTCCAATCGTTTGTCGGTGACGTACCATTTCCCTGCAGAGAACGACTGCGCCGCATGAATGTTTATTTGATTGACGGAACCTACGAGCTGTTCCGCCACTTTTACGCCGTACCCTCCGCCTCTGATGGGAACGGCCAGGAAATCGGTGCGGTTCGCGGTGTCCTGACTTCCGTTTTGTCCATGATTGAGCGCGGCGCAACTCATCTTGGGGTTGCCACCGATCATGTCGTGGAATCCTTCCGCAACGATTTGTATCCCGGATACAAGACCAGTGAAGGCGTGCCGCAAGAGTTGCTATCGCAGTTCCCCATTCTCGAAGAGGCGCTGGAAGCCATGGGCGTGGTGGTATGGCCAATGGTCTACTACGAGGCGGACGACGCTCTCGCCTCCGCCGCCAGCAAGGCGGCAAAAGATGAAGCCGTGGACCAGGTTCTAATCTGCACGCCAGACAAAGATCTGAGCCAGTGCGTTGTGGGTACAAGAGTTGTGCAACTGGATCGCAGGCGGGATATTGTGCGCGACGAGGCCGGCGTGATCGCCAAGTTCGGAGTGAAACCGCAATCGATTCCCGACTACCTGGCCGTAGTCGGCGACAGCGCCGATGGTTTTCCGGGCCTGCCCGGCTGGGGCGCAAAGGCTGCGGCTTTGGTCTTATCGCAGTATCCCCACTTGGAGGACATTCCAAAAGATTTTCGAGAATGGCATCCTTCAATCCGCAAGGCACGGTTGCTCTCCGAATCGCTTTTCAGCGCATGGAATGACGCGGTGTTATTTCGCACACTTGCCACGTTGCGATTGGATGTGCCGGTTTTCGATACGGTCGAGGATCTTTGTTGGACGGGCCCGCGAGCGAACTTTGAAGAATACTGCCAGCGCATGAAGTCTCAGCAGCTTGTGCGTCGCGCCACAGCCGCGAAATTGAAAAGATAAATAAGACTTCCTTTTCGGGGCTTTAAGAACAAGGCTCGTCATATAGACTAAGAACGTGGAACGCTACGTCTCGGCCGCTGTAGAATGATGCGTGCCTATTGCGCGACTAAACCGCGATACACTGCGAACATTGGCGGGAAGTAGACTCGAAGAAGCTCGTGCGCTTCTGGAAAACAATTTGTGGACGGGTGCATATTACCTGACCGGACTCGCGGTCGAGTGTGCTTTGAAGTCTTGCCTGGCTAGCGCGGTTAAGGAATACGACTTTCCTGACAAGGAGTTCGTGAACGCAATGTATGTTCACAATTTGGAGAAACTCTTCAAATTGAACGGGGCGCTGTGGGTTGCGTTGCAAGCTGACATGAAGTTGGACGCTAAGCTAAGTGTGAATTGGAGCACTGTAAAAGATTGGGATGACGGTAAGCGCTACGATATTGTTGAAGAGCTGGAAGCCAGAGCGCTGCACGAAGCGGCTACCGTGCCTGCTTCCGGCGTGATGGAATGGATCAAGGGAAGGTGGTAATGGCCATTGTTGAGACTCTAACGGGAACGGATATGGACTTTGGAAAAGTTCTCTGGAATGTGTTGCGCCGAAACAACAAGTTTCGAGCCAACGGAGCTCTCTGGCTGTTGCAACCTGAGGCGGGTGAGTGGCACTTTGTGATTGCAACTCCGCGAGTGGATGAGGTAGGGCCGAGGAAGGCCTACGAAGAATTGTCACAAATCACACGGCAGATTGCGGCGGACTCGTCAACGCTTCTGAAGATCGAGCTTATCAGCCCACGTCAGCCGTTTTATCAAGCGCTGCGCTCTGTCTTCGGCAATACTGCGTCGGTAGAGGGAGCGCGGCTGGGGGGTACCCAAATAGGTGGAAGATACATTAACGACGCCTATCTCTACGAGATTCGCTAACGGTGCGGGATCACGAGCTCGCCTGATCTGGCGCTTCGTGCGGACAGTGCCCAGTCCAATATTTTGCAATCGATAATAAGCGGTAGGTACATCCTCCGGAGGCGCACCGTGATCTCTCGGTTCCTCGCAGTTGTGATTCTGTCAGCTACTGCTCTTGCGCAAAACACGGTTCACTACACCGCCACGAATGCCAACGTGAAGTATCTGTTCGCGACCGCTGAACCGGTGGCGCATCTGAAATCCGGCGACATTCTTGATACCAACACGCTCGATTGTTTCGGCAACGCAATCAAAAAGCCCGGAGACACTCTCAGCATGGTAAAGGGTGACAATCCGCTGACCGGGCCATTTTTCGTTGAAGGTGCGGAGCCCGGCGACACGCTGGCGGTTAAAATTCTCGACCTCGATGTAGATGGTGACACTGGCGTAGGCGCTTTCGCTCCCGGGTTCGGCGCGCTCAACGAGACCAATTACACTCCGATGCTGCATGCACCGCTTCCTGAGAAGATCTGGTTCTATCACATCGATCATGCTTCGAACACCGGAACGTTCAAAGCGCTCGATACTGATTTCTCAGTGAAGATTCCACTGCATCCTTTCTTCGGATGCATCGGTGTCGCGCCAGCGGAAGGCGAAGCGCGCAGTTCGGTAGTTCCCGCCGAATTCGGCGGCAACATGGACTCTCCCGAAGCTAGCGTCGGCAACACGGTTTATTTTCCCGTGAACGTGAAAGGCGGCCTGTTCTACATCGGCGACGGCCACGCCGCCATGGGTGATGGAGAAATCGCCGGCACCGCCATCGAAGTCCCGTTGAAAGCGCGTGTGCAGTTGAGCGTGATCAAAGGCCGCACCATCGCCTGGCCGCAGTTTGAAAACGACGACGCCATTATGACGGTCGGCGCCTACCGTCCGCTGGACGACGCGCTGCGCATCGCCTTCACCGAACTTGTCCATTGGATCCATAAGGATTACGGTTTATCGGAGCTCGACGCCTATGAACTTCTCTCGCAAGTGGGGAAGATTCATCTCAACGAGATGGTGGATCCGAATTACGTGATCGTGGCCTCGATTCAGAAAAAATATCTGCCGCCCAAAAAATAGCTGCGCATTGCGATCAGAATTCGCCATCGTTCCAGTGTGAGGTTTCTATGAAATCGTCTGCTGACAGTCCGAAACAACCCTGGCCCGAACTCCCGCTCGAAAAGTGGCAGTCTACTTACGACACGCTCCACATGTGGACGCAGATCGTTGGCAAGGTGCGGCTGGCGTTAAGCCCTCTGATCAATCATTGGTGGGAGGTTGCGTTTTACGTGAATGCCCGCGGACTTACGACTTCGGCGATTCCATATGGCGATGGCATTTTCGAAGTGCAGTTCGATTTCATCGATCATAAGCTCACCATCCAGACCAGTTGGGGTTCTGCGAAGAGCATTCCGCTGAAGGCTCAAACCGTCGCCGATTTCTATTCCGACTTTATGTCTGCCCTGCACTCCCTGGGCATCGAAGTGAAAATCTGGACGATGCCGGTTGAGGTCCCGAACCCAATTCGCTTCGAGACTGACACGCAGCACGCATCTTACGATCCCGAATATGCGCACCGCTTCTGGCGGATACTGACTTTGTGCGATACCGTTTTCAAAGAGTTTCGCTCGCGCTTTATCGGCAAAGACAGTCCCGTTCATTTTTTCTGGGGAAGCTTCGATCTTTGCGTAACGCGGTTCTCAGGACGCCGCGCTCCGGAGCGTGTGGGCGCCGATCCCATCACGCGCGAGGCTTATTCGCATGAAGTGATCAGTGCCGGATTCTGGCCGGGTGGCGGCGAAGTGAAAGGTCCGGCTTTTTATGCTTACGCAGCGCCTGAACCGCTGGGATTCTCTGAACAGAAAGTTAAGCCTGCGGCAGCCTTCTATCATCCGCAGATGAAGGAGTTTCTGCTGATGTATGATGACGTTCGCCAAGCTGATTCTCCGCGCGAAGCTCTGCTCGATTTCCTGCAGAGCACCTACGAGGCCGGAGCCAACCTGGCGCACTGGGATCGCAAAGAGCTGGAACGATCTTGAACTCTTGAGTCTGGGAGATAAAAATGCCTGGGCAAATGCAAACATCTGGATCAAATGAAAATTACGACCACCGATAAGCACGTCTGCGAAGACTGCATTAAAACCGGCGATACATGGGTTCACCTCCGCATGTGCATGGTTTGCGGACACGCAGCTTGCTGCGACTCTTCCAAGAACAAGCACGCCACCAAACATTTTCATCACGAACATCATCCGCGTGATGCGCTCGATTGAGCGAGGAGAAAACTGGATCTGGTGTTACGTGGATGAAATCATCGCGGGAGAAGTGAACGCCTAGAAGTTGTCATTAGGGAAAAGCAGGAAAGAAAAGGCGGGAAAAATTGAAAGGGCCGTGACATTGGTTATGCTCTAGCTGCCAACTCCTGCGAGGGAGTCAACCGCGTGGACGCATGTACCGTCACAGCCCCTTGATGCGATCACTGTTTTCACAGTCCCAAACCCCAACTGCACCTCGCAGCGCCGTCGGTTTTTTCAGGTTTGGCTGCCTCGTCAGGTTGCCCTGCCTAGGCTGATCACTCAGTCTACTTCGGGCAGCAAGGTTTAATTCGCTGTCCCTTTCAACCGTCGACGGAAGCAACCTTAACAGACCATTCATAAATGTCAACGCAAACTATTGGTGCAGTCGCGGCATCCAACCCTGTGAAAAACGGAGAAGGCAACTTGTTGTAGAGTCATCTCTTAGTAATTGCGGTTTCGAATTGGGACGGGATTTGCACAGAAGCTTGCACATTCCCGAGAAAGAGAAAAAATCGGTACCGAACCTAATATTCGTCTTGACGGCGTTCCGTTATCGGCGCATCTTGCTGATAGCGGAATTGCAGTGATGCCAGAACTTGTAGCTTATGTGGACGGTGGCTCCCAGGGAAACCCGGGCCCATCCGGCATCGGAGTGATTATTGATGGCTGCGCCAGCGGCCCGGTTCGCATCGCCAAATGGATTGGCCATCAGGATAACAACGTAGCTGAGTATGTCGCTCTGATGGAGGCCCTGCAGTACGCTGTTGCCCTGAACGCCAAAGCTCTACATGTGTATTCCGATTCCCAAGTGGTAGTCCGCCAGATGCGCGGCGAGTACACCTGCCGCAGCTCTCGCTTGTACTCCCTGCATTGGACCTGCCGCAAGCTGGCCCGCGCTCTAAATTTCTCCATCTCACACGTCTCGCGCGAGAACAACGCCGAGGCGAATCGCCTGGCGAATACGGCCGTGCGCCAGCGTTCGGTCTAACTATCAACAAACTGCGTGGCGGCTGAACGATGAACGGCGAATGCTAGATGCGATCCGCTTCCGGCACTTCTGTGTGACTTTCGAGTTCCCTCACTTCTTGACACTAGCCCTGCTCCGAGCGAGACTCCAATTACCGCCTCTTCAAAATAAATCGTACGCCGAATGGACCATTACTCGATTCTCGACCATTCCTCGTCTCCGGCTGCGGGATTCACCGCGGCTGCCAGCGCGAGTGTGCCGCAATCGTCAAGTATTTCCGCGAAAATTGCCGCCGCCAATACGCTTCTGCCGTCCCCTTCGGAAACTCTGCCCCGCTTCCCGGGCGAGGATGCCGGACGCTCGCTCGCTGAAATGGCCCACCGCGATCTTGATGCCGCGCTGCAACTGCTGGCCGAACGCGCCCAATACATTACCGGAGCCAGCGGTACGGCGATTGCTTTGCGCCGCGGCGAACACAATGACATGGTATGCCGGGCCGCTGCCGGTTCCAGCGCTCCCGACCTGGGCGCTCTGCTTTCCATGGAACATGGACTCTCCGGAGAATGCGTTCGTACCCGCCAGCTATTGCGTTGCGATGACGCCGAACGCGATCCACGCGTGAACCGCGAGGTCTGCCGCGAACTCGGGATTGCCTCGGTGATTGTGATGCCCATCGTCGGCGACGAGCAAGTGCTCGGCATCTTCGAGCTTCTTTCCGGCAAACCGCGCGCCTTCGATGAGCGCGACCTTTCTGCGTTGCTGCGCCTCAGTGAAATGGTTGAAGCGGCCGTAAAGCACGCCTTGCCGGCACAGATTGCGCCCGCTCTACCTGACGTGGCTGTCGCGGAGAGCCAACCCCGTAGAAAAAGTAGTTGAGGAAGAAATCAAGATTCCGCAGCCTGAGCCGCTTGTACCTGAGCACTCATCGCCTCTGCCGTGAGTTCAGACCCCGCCGCCCCGGTCCTTGCGCCGCCCGCAGTTCCTTGCGCCGCCCGCGATCCCCCCTCAAGAAACTCCGCCAGCCAAAGAAATTGCTGAACCGGCAGCAGCGAAGAAACCATTGTTCTGGTCAGCCGCGCTACGCGCCCAGGGCAGTGAACCACCCAAACAAAACGCGGCAGGCGGTGCCCCCGGTCTTGAGAAATTTTCAGAAGTGTCAAGCTTGCGGCTTTCCCGTCTCGCAAGGCCGGACGTTCTGTGTGGAATGCGAAGAAAAACAATGGCGCGGGCAACGCATTCCGCAGACGACGCTCCCCGCAGGCGCCAGCCCCGCAGCAATCAAATCAGCTTCAGTCACCCCAGTTGAAGCAATCCATCCCTGATAAGAACGCGCAGGAAATTCTTATTCAAGACTCTCATCCAGATCAATTATCGATGCCGCTGGTAGTGGAAAACGAACCCGCTGATAGCGGTTCCCAAATCTGAAGTCAGCAAGGTTCCTCAGGAATTGGAGCCAGTCACGCTGGCCGCAGTCGAAGTGGCTAACACGCCGCAAGCTCCAGGAGCACCCCCATTGCCTTCGTCTTCCAACGTCGGCGCTGATGCCCCAGCCGATGCGTTGTCCTCGAACGAGGCTGCTCTGTTTTTGAGCTCGGCATTACAGTCCGAGTCTTGGTTCGCATCCAACAAATATGTTCTTGCGGCTCTGCTGGTCGTCGCCATCGTTATCGGCGCAATCGCCTGGCTGCGCTGATTTCTTCCCTCTTTTCTTTTCTCTAATTCCTGCGGCGACAACCGATTACAATCCTTTTTCCTGACTTCGCAAAGTGAATTGGGAGGTTCCATGGTCCCGCCCGCTGTCCCGATCGATAAAAGAGCGGCTGTACGATGCTGTTTGCTGTTCCTGCTATTAACCGCGCTCGCCGCCGCACAGAGTGCGGAGCAGCGTACTTCCTTCTCCTTCGAGCGCGCTCGCAAACAGCCGCAATTGCTACTGGCTTTCCTTCACGACCTGCCCAAGGGCGGAGATCTCCACAACCATCTCGATGGGGCAATCTACGCCGAAGATCTGGTGGATTTCGCCGCCGACGGCAGCCTGTGCACTGACCGCACCTCTTCGCGCCTGCTCGCGCCGCCCTGCGATCCCTGCGAGACTTATACCGCCAAACCCGCTGCCCGCTGCGCTTACGGCGATCATGTTCTCTACAACCAGATGATCGACGCCTGGTCGATGCGCAACTGGAAGTCCGGCGACGAATCTGGCCACGATCATTTCTTCGCCACGTTCGACAAATTTGGTTTGGCCTCGCACACTCACGTGGCGGAAGCAATTGCCGCCGCAAGCAATCGCGCGGGCATGGATCATCTGCAATATGTAGAACTGATGCACACTGCCGACGCTGGCGGCGCGGCCCGGCTGGCGGAGAAAGTGGAATGGAATCCCGATTACGCCAAGATGAGGGATGCGCTGCTGGCGGCTGGCATGAAAGACGTGGTTTCAGAAACCAGCAAGCGGCTCGCCGCGGACGACGCCCGCGCCAAAGAAATTCTCAAATGCGGAACACCTGACGCCGCTCCCGGATGCGGCGTCACGGTTCGCTATCTTTATCAAGTTCTCCGCGCATTGCCGCATGAAATCGTCTTTGCGCAAATTCTTTTAGGTTTCGAACTGGCTTCTACCGATCCGCGATTCGTCGGACTGAACCTGGTGAATGCCGAAGACTGGTACGTTCCCATTCATGATTTCAACGAGCATATGGCCATGCTGGACTACCTGCACAGCGTCTATCCCAAGGTGCACATCACCCTGCATGCCGGCGAACTTGCCATCGGACTCGTTCCCCCGGAAGATCTCACGTTTCACATTCGCGCTTCTGTCGAGCGCGGCCATGCCGAGCGCATCGGCCACGGAGTCGACGTGATGAATGAAAACGATCCCATCGGCTTGCTTCATGAAATGGCAGAGCGCAATGTGCTAGTCGAAATCTGCCTGACTTCGAATGACATCATCCTCGGCGTGAGCGGTGACGATCACCCGCTGCCGATTTATATGAAATATGGTGTTCCAGTTGCCCTTGCCACCGACGACGAGGGCGTGAACCGCTCTGATATGACCCATGAATATTTGCGCGCCGTCGAAACCTATCATCTCACCTACGTGGATTTGAAGCGCATGGCGCGCGAAAGCCTGGAGCACAGCTTTCTGCCCGGACAAAGCCTGTGGACTGACACAAAGCTGGTCTTTCGCCTGGCGCCAGCTTGTGCGGGAAGCGTGGCAAGCGCAGAGAAGCCCGCTGCAGCCTGCGAGGAATTCCTCGCTGCCAACCAACGCGCCCGCGAGCAATGGAAACTTGAAAGCGAGTTCGCGAAGTTTGAGAAGAGCCATTAGATGGCGCAAAAGGCAAAAGCAGCGCGTGCGGCTCGATCGCCGCGGATCTGCTTTCTCACAGCTCAACAAGCCTACTTCCGTTTGACCCTCTGGCCTGACTTCCTTACACTTGAGAGTGTTCTCCGCCAGATACGCCCTCATTTTGTGGAGGTTTTCCTGAGGTTATTCTTTCGAGTTTCTTTGTTGGGAGCCCTGTTGGCGCTCGGGTCATTCTCCGTAGCGCAGGAGCATTCGTTTCCGATCTCGCTCGATAGCAACGAAACGCTTTTTTCTGTGCTGACCGCTCTCAATTCGTGCGGATATGACCAGGATTTGGACATGTCCGACGCAACCCGAGGTAAGGTGCGCGACGAAGTGCAGAAGGTTCTCCGGCAGTCGGAAGAGGCCGAAGCGGCGCGAACTGCGCTGTGCGAGTTCTACCAGGGGCATACGCCGGACCGGAACACGAATCGCAGCTTGTCGCCCTACATTTCGCTGGCGTTGTACATGGATGGTCCGCCGCACTTTGCTCCGCGCATCAAAGAAGAGGACCTACCGCCGGACGCGTATTCCATCGCGGCTTTCGGAACCGAGCTGGAGCACTTTTACGACAAAGTAGGACTGCATTCCATCTGGGAGCGGCATCGCAACGACTACGCGGCGGCCATAAACCGTTATCACGAGCCGCTGGCGAAGATGGTTTTCGACACAGAAATCTATTTCAAGCAGCCGTCGTCACAATATTTGGGCGGCAGGTTCACGATCTATCTCGACTTCATGGGCTCGCCGAATGAAACCGATGCCCGGAATTACGGGGCGGATTATTACGTGGTCGTATTCCCGGCTCCGAGCACGGCAGGAGCCGCGCCGCAGATGGCGTTAAAGATGGACCAGATCCGGCATACGTTTCTGCACTATGAACTGGACCCGCTGGCGGATAAACATTTCACCGACATCAAGCGGCTGGAGCCGCTGCTGCAATCGGTAAAGCGCGCGCCGCTCGAAGAAAGTTTCAAGACCGACATTTCTCTGCTGGTAACGGAGTGTCTGGTACGCGCGATCGAGATCCGAACCAGCGGCGGTAAGCAGGCGGCGGATGAGGCGATGCGCGCCCAGGCAGTGGATGACGCCGTGAAACAAGGCTACATCCTGACTCGCACGTTCTATGACGGCGCGGTGGCATTCGAAAAAGATCCGGCGGGCATCCGCGAGGCGTATGCCGGTCTCCTGGAAAGTGTCGACTTAAAGAAAGAAGAAGCGAAGGCGTCGGCGATTCAGTTTGCCAGTAAGACTTCGCCCGAATTGGTGCAGTTATCGCGTCCGGAAGAGCGGCGAATGTTGTTCAGCGCGGAAAAGCGCCTCGCTGCGGGCGATGCCAAAGGTGCGCAGGAACTGGCGCAGCAGGCGCTGGATAAGAAAATTGGTGACCAGGGTCGAGCCTTGTTTATCCTCGCGCAAGTGGCCGTCGCCAACAGGAATCGGGACGGCGCCGAGGACAATTTTCAAAAAGCGATTGAGGCTTCGAAAGATCCCAAAGTGGTGGGATGGTCGCATGTTTTTCTGGGAAGAATTCTGGATATGAAAGAAGATCGCGACGCGGCCGTGCAGGAGTATCGAGAAGCCTTGAATGCGGCCGGGCAACTCCCTGAGATCAAGGCCGCGGCGGAGCGTGGGTTGGCCCAGGCATATGAGCCTCCGGCCAAACCGCAGCCGCATCTCAGTAGAGAAATGCTTCACGGATAAAATGACAAGAGCATTTAGAATGCGGAGTGGCTCAATTTCGAGGTGTGAAGGCATGGCGGTGCAAGGAGAACGCATGAAGCGCAAAGCAATCATTACGATTATTGCTGTCTTTGGAATAGCGGCCGTGGGTTTTGGACAAAGCAAGCCAGCGACGCAGACGACGCCGGCAGGACAAGCGGCGCCAGCAGGACAAGCGGCAGCACCGGCGGGGAAACGTCCGCCACAGGCCAAGACTCAACCGGAGTTCGATGCCTATAAAGCGGCGGCTGCGATCACCGATCCGGCGGCACAGGAAAAAGCTGCGGATGATTTTGCGGCAAAGTTTCCGGACAGTGAATTGCGGCCGCTGCTCTACAAATCGGTGATGCACTCCTATCAGCAGGTCAACAATGGCGACAAGATGCTGGCTATGTCGCAGAAGGTCTTAACTTTTGATCCCGACGATCCCGAGGCATTGCTGGGCGTGTCCCAGGTTCTGGCTGAACGCACGCGCGAAACCGACGTCGACAAGGATCAGCGGCTGGCGGAAGCGAGAAAAGATGCACAACGCGCGCTGGTCACGGTGGACACCGACATTCCTACCGCGAATCAACCGCAGGACAAGATCGATGCCTACAAGGGCTTTCTTCGGTCTGAAGCTTACGAAATTATTGGGACCCTGGACTTCAATGCCAAGGACTGGGCAAGTGCGGAAGTCAATCTGAAGAAGTCGATTGATGCGTTTCCCCAGCAACCGGATCCGGTCGCCGTGTTTCGACTGTCAGTTGCAATGGATATGCAAAACAAATATCCCGACGCGTTGAAATACGCCAACCAGGCGGTGGATTTGACCAAGCCCGGAACCAATGCCGGAGATGCGGCGCGGAAAGAAAAAGATCGGCTGGTTCAGTTGATCGGCGGCATCAGCGAGCCTCCCGCGAAATAAAGGCGCGCGCCTGACGCGAGATTTGGCGTCGCAAGGAAAACGACGCTTTGCGGCTTCCTAGATATTCGGTGGATGATAGCCGCTTTGCTCGCGATGGCGTTCCAACTCGACTACGGGCGCAAGCTGCGCATTCATGAAGGAAAGGGAAATTACCGCGCTGGAGACCACGCTGCGCTACCACTTTCACCGGCGGGGCGTGATTGAGCAGGCCATTACTCACAGCTCGCAAGCGCGAGAGCAGGAGTCGCAGCAATCGGGCGAAAATAAATTCAGCGTCAATGACAACGAACAGCTCGAGTTTCTGGGCGACGCGATTCTCGCACTGGTAACCAGCGAAGAATTGTTCCAGCGATTTCCACACTTTCGCGAAGGTGAGCTTTCGAAGCTGCGCGCTCATCTCGTAAGCGAGCGGCATTTGATCCAGGTAGCGCAACAGCTTGAATTGGGCCACTATCTGCGCCTGGGACGCGGCGAGGAGAAGAGCGGCGGACGCAGCAAGACGGCGCTGCTGGTGGACGCGCTGGAGGCCGTTCTGGCCGCGATCTATCTGGATGGAGGAATGCCTCCGGTCCGAGAATTTATTTTGCGGGAGATTCTGGCCCCTGAACTGGAGCGCATGGAGCGGCAGGGAGGTGCGCTGCCCATGACCGATTTCAAGTCAGCCCTGCAGGAGACCTTGCAAGGATTGGGCATGGCGCAACCTTCTTATATTCTGGTAGAGGAAGCGGGGCCGGAACATCGGAAGACATTTACCGTGGAAGTCCGTCTGCAGGCGAAAGGGGATGGGGACGCGGAATTCGTAGGACGCGCCCAGGGATCGACGAAGAAGACTGCAGAGCAGGACGCGGCGCGGCAGTTATTGTCCTATTTGGCATCGCGGCCGCAGGCTGCGGGAGCCAGGCCGGGGCGGGCTTCGCGTTCGGCGGAGCAGCATTAGAGTGGCGGGATGTACGTGGAGTCAATGAATTCCCCAAGTCGTTTATCGGAACCGAACGGCCAGTACTCGGGTGAGCCTTCCCGGGGTGAACAGTCCGGCGGGGAACAGATCTCGGGCTGAACCGGGCTCAGACCCACCTTCGCCGATTGTTTTGCCCGGTGATCAGGAGGCCGCGGATTCGTTGCCGAGCCAGCCCTTACCCGGCGGCCGCCGCCAACAGATCGCGGAACGACCGGGCGGCACGGTTGGGGAGTAATTGGTTCCCTGCAGTCTTTGCTGGGAACTGTGGTCATTGCGGTATTCGTGATCACTTTCATCGTGCAGGCGTTTCAGATTCCGTCTCCTTCCATGGAGAACACTCTACTGGTCGGCGATTATCTGCTGGTGAATAAGTTGTGTTATGGCGCAGGAAGTTTCGGGGACTATCTGATGCCGTATCGCCGGGTGCAACGGGGTGACATCGTGGTATTTCACTATCCGGTGAATCCCGCACAGCATTTCGTGAAGCGGGTGATCGGCGTGCCAGGAGACCGGCTTCGGTTGATCAACAAGCGAGTCTTCGTGAATGGAGTGGCGCTCAACGAGCCTCACGCACAGTTCAGCCGGTCAGCAAGCGATTTGTTTCGCGATAATTTTCCCCGGCTGGATGTGGCCGCGGGCGAGACTCCGGAGTGGTGGCTGCAGCTGAGTAAATTGGTCGAGGACGGACAACTCATTGTTCCGCAGGGACATTATTTTGTGATGGGGGACAACCGGGACGACAGTTACGACAGTCGTTATTGGGGATTCGTTCCGCAAGCCAACATTATTGGCAGGCCGCTGTTGATTTACTGGTCGGTGAAAGAGACAGATAGCGAGGTAACAGGCACCGGTTACGGTGGCAGGTAAACTGACGCACTTTGCCTACGCGGTGACCCACGTCCTTCGAATTACCCGCTGGAACCGCACCTTGCGATTGGTGAATTGAAGTTTGTGCAGAGTAAGATAACGCTGCAGAGCAAGATTGGATGGATTGATCACGGTGGCGAAAAAAGAGAGCAAAGCAAAGAATGAGGTCGACGAAAAACCACGGGAAACGACAGTGGAATTTCTTTCGTCGCTGGCCGCAGTCCTGGTTACGGGCCTTTTCATTATTACTTTTATCGTGCAGGCATTTGAGATTCCGTCCAGTTCGATGGAGAACACACTTGCTGATCGGCGACCATGTGTTCGTGAACCGCATTCAGTTCGCACCGAAGACTAACTGGGTGGGCCCGTTGATTCCGTACCGCCAGGTGAAGCGCGGGGATATTGTGGTTTTTCTGGCGCCTTGCGAGCCAGGATTGTATGTAGTGAAGCGGGTCATCGGCGTGCCCGGCGATCGCATTCACCTGCGCAATGGGGTGGTGTACCGCAATGGCGAGGAATTGAAAGAGCCATACGTGATTCATACGCAGGATTCGGCGATGTATCCCAATCCTTACCGCGATAATTTTCCCGCCGTGCCGCCTTCGGAAAGCTATAACGTCTATCCCTGCTGGGAACCGGAGTTGCCCATGCACATCCAGGGAGATGATCTGGTGGTGCCGCCGGGACATTATTTCGGCATGGGCGACAACCGCGACGTAAGCCTGGATAGCCGCTATTGGGGCTTCATTCCACAGGAAAATATCATTGGACGGCCCATGTTCATTTACTGGTCGTTTGAGACTCCGGCCGACCAGTATCGCAAAACCGATATGGGGGACCGTATCGGCTTTCTGGCGCACGTAGTGTTGCACTTTTTCGATGAGACGCGGTGGCGGCGAACGCTGCAGGTCGTGAAGTGAAAGTTTTGTCTTCCAATCGGCGCATCGCCGCCGCGGTGGTTGCGATTCTGTTCGATCCTGTTTCTAGTGCGTCCGGGAGTTTCTCGCCTCAAGCTGCGCATTGCAAATTCCATCAGCCTGGGCGCTGGCACGTCCGGTGGCGATAGGGTCGGTCCAGTTGCGCTTTCTTCCCCGGCCGGGATTCGATCTTGAAAACGTGGTCGTGTACGAAGATCCAGCATTCGGCGCCGAGCCTATGTTGCGAGCGGCCGAGGTGACTGCGGCAGTGCGTTTGACTTCTCTGACTGCGCGGACGCCTGGATATTTCCCGCCTGGAGTTGACCGAACCAAGTTTGAATCTGGTACGAAGAGAAGATGGCCGCTGGAACCTCGAGGCTCTTCTGGAACGTGCGGCGCGCACGCCTTTGGCGCCGACTGCGAAGTCGAAGCGTGAAGCGCGTCCCGGCTTTCCCTACATTGAGGCCAGTTCCGGCCGCATCAATTTCAAGACGGGACCGGAAAAAAGACCGTACGCTTTGCTGAATGCGGATTTTGCCTTGTGGCAGGAATCAGAAAATGAATGGGGGGTTCGACTGAAAGCCGAACCTCTGCGCACCGATATGAGCTTGAGCGACACGGGCCTGCTGCGAGTGAATGGGACATGGCGCCGGGCAGGCAGCTTGCGTGACACGCCGCTGCAGTTCACGGTGGCGTGGGACCATGCGCAGCTGGGGCAACTCAGCAAGTTGGTGTCAGGAAACGACCAGGGCTGGCGCGGCGACGTTCAGATGGAAACGACCTTGAGCGGCACTCCGGGGGCATTGCAGTTAGTCTCCGATACTGCGATTCATGACTTTCACCGTTATGACATCTCAACCAGTGAAGGGCTGGGATTAGCGGCGCATTGCGAAGCCAAGTACAGTTCTGCGGAAGGCATGATGCGCGAAATCTTCTGTAGCGCACCCGTGGGCAACGGCATGATCACCCTGCATGGAGATTCAGGTAAGCCGGGATTGCATGTGTTGGATTTGGCGGTGAACCTGGAAAACGTTCCGGCGAATTCTGTGGCGCAACTGGCTCGGCGCGCCAAGAAAGACTTGCCGCCAGATATTGTAGCCGCGGGAAGTGTGCAAGGAAACTTTGTGATTAAAGAATCCGCGGCATCGCCGGCTGGGCCCCAATTTCAGGGGCACGGCGAGATTATGAACCTTCACCTGCAATCTGCTAATAGCAAAGCGGAATTGGCTCCGGGCAGTGTGCCTTTTACGTTGAATGCAGACCAGAGCAGCAATCGCGATCCGTTGCAGCATGTCGGATTCCGGCATTCCCTGGTAGAAGCTTTACCAGCTTCGGGCGAGATGCACATCGATTTCGGACCTTTCCCACTCGCACTGGGTCGACCCTCTGCGGCGCAAGTGCGCGGCTGGGTGGGAAGGTCCGGTTACGGAATCGCGGTGCGTGGAGATGGAGAAGTGTCGCACACCTTGCGCATGGCCAGCCTGCTTGGATTGCAGGCGGTGAAGTCCAGCGCGGAAGGCACGGTCAAGATGGATTTGCAGATTGCCGGATCCTGGGCGGGAAACGCGACGGGAAATCTTTCAGGATTTGCCTTGCCGAAAGTTACCGGAACCGTGCAGCTGCGAAACGTTCGCGCAAATTTGCAGGGCACGAATGGAGCGATCGAGATTTCCTCGGCGGAATTAGATCTTTTGCCCGACGAGGCGCGCGTAGAAAAATTCAGAGCACAGGGCGCCGATGCGGAGTGGACCGGGTCAATGGTAATGCCGCGTGGTTGCGGAACGCCGGGAACATGCCTCGTCCACTTCAATTTGAATACCGACGCGGTTGGCCTGAGCGATCTGCAGGAGTGGCTGGCTTCGCAACCGAGCGAGCGCCGCTGGTATCAAGTGCTCACCCCGGCTGCATCGAACGTGCCGTCCTTTCTACAGAGTTTGCGGGCTTCGGGAAAGGTGAGTGCTGGCCGTTTGCGAATTCACAATCTGGTTGCGGAACACGTTTCCGCCGCACTTGATCTGGACCATGGAAAATTAAAAATTTCAGATCTGCGGGCGGATTTACTGGGAGGAAAACATCGCGGCGATTGGCAAGCTGATTTTACTGCTGCATCCCCAGTCTACACAGGGAATGGAACCCTGACCGGAATTTCGCTGGAGCAAATGGCCAGCACGATGCATGATGCTTGGATTTCCGGCACGGGAGGTGGCACCTACGAAATCACGGCCTCCGGCAAAACCGCCGCGCAATTTTGGCAATCGGCAGCGGCGGACCTTCGTTTCGATCTGCGAGACGGATGCTATCCCACATTGCTCTGGCGAGTGGCGATGGACCTCTGCACATTGGTCGCTGGCAAGGTCATGCCCAACTGCGGGATGGAACAATCGAAATCGAGAAGGGCACGCTGATTTCTCCGGCGGCGGATTATGAGATCAGCGGCACGGCTTCGTTAGGCCAATCCTTGGATTTCAAACTGGCTGCGGGTACCGAAGCGAAATCCGCCGCAGGCTCGCTGGTTTATAGCATTACGGGTACGCTGGCTGAGCCGCACGTGGCGGTGAGTCCGGCGCCGGAGACGCAGGCACGGTTGAAGCCGTAGATTTGCCCGGTTACGGAACATAACCGGCACCGCGGAGAACTTTTCCCGGCAAGGCCCCCGTCATCTTTGACTGATCGATCACCGGCACGCCATTCACCAGCACGTACTCCATTCCCTCGGAAAGCTGATTCGGATTATCAAACGTCGCAAGGTCGCGCACAGTTGCGGGATCGAAGATCACGATGTCAGCCCACATGCCTGACTTGAGAACACCGCGATCGGTAAGGCGCAAGCGTTGAGCCGGCAATGCTGAAAATTTGCGGATGGCGTCTGGCAAAGACAGGGCTTTCTCTTCTCGGACATATTTACGCAGGATGCGCGGGAAGGTTCCGTACGCGCGGGGTGAGGATGCTCCTGGCCCAGGATGCCTTCGGGTGAAGTTCCGGAAGAATCGTTGTCAATCGCGACCCAGGGTTGCTGCAGGGCGAGCGTGACATCCGGCTGTGACATGCCGAAAACGGCAACGCCAGTGGCGGGATCTTCAATAAGAAAATCGAAGAGCGCATCCATCGGATCTTTGTTCCAAAGTTTCGCGATCTCGGAAAGGCGCTTGCCTTGCAGGGGAAGCATTTTCGGGTTCTCAACCACGCCGATCATGATGGCATCAGGGCCGGGAATTTCCTGCCATTCGTTGTCCCAGTCCTTCGAAGGCGTGAGCATGTCTTTGCGAATACGCGCACGGGTTGCTGGATCTTTGAGGCGCTCGACCAGCTTTGCGGTTCCACCATCGTGCGCCCACGGCGGAATGAATGCGGAGAAATCGTTGAACCAGGCGGTGTAGGCGTAGGTATCGGCCGTAACATCGGCGCCAGCCGCACGGGCGGCATTGATTTTGGCGACGACTTCGGGCATGCGCCCCCAGTTATTCTTGCCGGCAACTTTGATATGCCAGATCTCGACCGGAACGTGGGCCTCGCGGCCGATGCGCAGAGCTTCATCGATAGCGTCGAGCACCGAATCGCTTTCGTTGCGCATGTGGGTGGAATAGATGCCGCCGAATTTTCCCGCTTCCGCCGCCAGGGCAATCAGTTCGTCGGTCTTGGCGTAGGGCGCGGGGCGTATTCGAGCGCAGTGGAAACGCCGACAGTACCGTCCTGCATCGCTTCGCGAACCAGAGCTTTCATCTGCTCCAGTTGCTCAGGAGAAGGCTGCATGTTGTTATCGCCGAGAACCATGCGGCGTACTTGCGTTGCGCCGACGTAGCTGGCCAGATTAATTCCCATGCCCTGCTTTTCGAGACGAGCAAAATATTGCCGGAAGGTGCGCCAGTCCGGAGTGATGTGATAGTGCTCGTATTCGGCATGATCGGATTGAATAATGGCATCGTTGAGGGGCGCGACCGTGCTTCCCTCGCCCGTAATTTCTGTCGTGATGCCCTGATAGATTTTCGAAGGAAGGCGGGGATCGACGAGTATGGAGAGTTCCGACTGGCCCAGCATATCGATAAAGCCGGGCGCGACGACTTTGCCCGCAGCATCGATGGTGCGCTTTCGAGGTGCGGCAGCGAGATTGCCGATGGCGGCGACTTTTCCATCGCGAATGCCGAGATCGCCGGAATACCAGGGTGAGCCTGTGCCATCGATGATATGGCCGTTTGTGATGACGAGATCGAATGCTGGAACGCTTTGCGCGGACACTGCTGCAACCGCGACACAAAGAAGAAGCGAGAATAAATAACGGATTCAACGCGCGTAGTTTCATTTCCATTTTTTTGGAACCGGAGTGGCGACGAATTATAAAACATGCGAGAACACATCGTTCTTCCTGCAAGGTTCGACGCCGAAATTCTCACGCCTGCGTGGTAGTATCGACAATACTCCGCATGAAGCTGAGACCTTTGCATTGAGCGAGCTGCGATAGCGCGGTACTTCCTTGCGATGTGCCCAAGAAACGATGACAACTTCGAATAAATTGCGTAAGCGCGTGCTCAGCGGCATGCGCCCGACCGGAAAACTGCATCTTGGCAATTATGTGGGCGCGCTCGACAACTGGGTGCGCATGCAGGATGAGTATCAGTGTTTCTTTGAAGTGGCCGACTGGCACGCGCTTACCACCGATTACGCCGACACGTCGCAGGTGAAGCAGAATTCGCTCGAAGTGACTCTGGACTGGCTGGCAGCGGGGCTCGATCCCGAGAAGTCTGTGATTTTCATCCAGTCGCACGTGCCAGCGCATGCTGAGTTGCACTTGCTGTTTTCCATGATCACGCCGCTGGGCTGGCTGGAGCGGGTTCCCACCTATAAGGAGCAACGCGAAAACATTAAGGATAAAGATTTGGGGACGTATGGATTTCTTGGCTATCCCCTGTTGCAGGCGGCGGATATTTTAATCTACAAAGCGGATGTGGTTCCAGTGGGCGAAGACCAGGTGGCACACGTGGAACTGACGCGCGAAGTTGCGCGGCGGTTCAATGGCTTTTACGGTGAAGTTTTTCCCGAGCCGCAGTCTTTGCTCACGATCGCGCCCAAGTTGCCCGGCACTGATGGGCGCAAGATGTCGAAGTCGTACGGCAACACGATCTTGCTCACCGATCCCGAGCCGGTGGTGCGGCAGAAGCTGAAGACGATGGTGACTGATCCGGCGCGCGTACGGCGATCGGACCCGGGCAATCCAGATGTTTGTCCCGTGGGCGATCTGCATAAAATTTTCAGCAGCAAAGAAACGATGGCGAAGGTGTATGAGGGGTGCCGGTCGGCTGGCATTGGATGTATCGAATGCAAAAGCTGGGCGGCCGATGCGTTGGTGCAACTGTTGAGTCCGATGCAGGAGCGGCGCAAGAAATTCGAAGACAATCCGCGGCTGGCTTGGGATATTCTTGAGGCAGGCAGTGAACGGGCGCGTACTGCGGCGGCCGAAACCATGAACGACGTGCGCCAAGCCATGGGAATGTCACTCGGGTATGAGCCGCCAGCGGCGGGAAATGGAAACCAGGATGGAAGATAGAATCGTTGGCTCCACGAACAGTGCACCGGAGTTTGCGCCGCCCGCACTTGTCCCGAACCAATCGGCGCGCGCCGAAGCCTTCCGCAAAGCCAGACTCAAGAAAATCCAATTCGCCAACAGAAAAAAAAGAAGAGAATGATTCTCCTTTCGCCGTTTCTGTGACCGATGTTTACGAAGGGCCGCTCGACCTGCTGCTGGATCTGATTCGCAAGCAGGATATCGATATCTACGACATTCCGATTGCGCGCATCACCGCGCAATATCTGGCGTATGTGGAGAAGATTCGCGAACTCGATGTAAACGTGGCCGCCGATTTTATTTATATGGCAGCGGTGCTGATTCACATCAAGTCAAAGATGCTGCTGCCGCGCGATCCCTCGGCCAAGGCTGAAGAATTAGAAGATCCGCGAACTGAATTGGTGAACCGGTTGCTGGAGCACGAAAAGTTTAAATCAGCAGCGCAAATGCTTTTGCAGAAGCAACAGATTGAAGAAGCGGTGCTGACCAATCCGGCGTTGAAAGAATTTATGGACGCCGAAGGTACCGAGCCCGAGATGGCTGCGGACGTGATCGATCTCGTCAAAACCTTTCAGCAGATTCTCGAGCGCGTGCGCACGCGGCCGATGATCAATGTCAATGAAGAAACGGTCACCGTGGGCCAGATGATTGACTATCTGCGGCGGAGGCTGGAGCTCGAATCGCGGCCGATCCGGTTGAAGCAGTTGTTGCTGCGCGTCCCGTCACGGCAGGCTCTGGTATGCATGTTTCTCGCCTTGCTGGAAATGGTGCGGCTGCAAGCGATTCAGGTTCGTCAGGACGAATTGTTCGGCGAGATTGCGGTGCGCAAGCATATTGGTTTCGAGACAGTGATGGCCGAACAAGACAGCCGTGCGGGATGATTGGAGATAGACAGAGCAATATGCTCCCCTCTGACTTATGAGTCTGAAAGCTCAACTCGAAGCCATCATTTACGCGGCGGAGACTCCGATCTCAACCGAGCAGATGGTGCAGCTCGTCAAAGAGTCGGCGATGGCTGAAGGCGCAGCGGACGAGAGCGAAGTGAAGTCGCGAGTGCGTGCTGCGCTGGAAGCGCTGGTTGCGGATTATGCAGCCTCCGAGCACGGAATTGAGATTCGTCAGGTTGCAGGTGGATATCGCATGTCCACCAAGCCGGAGCAGCACGAGATGGTGCGGAGTTTCGCCAAGAGCCTGAAGCCGCCGATCCGGCTATCGCTGCCGGCTCTTGGAAACGCTGGCGGTGATCGCTTACAAACAGCCGGCCACGGTTCCGGAGATCAACGAAATTCGCGGCGTGGATTCGGGCGGAGTGATTGCGACCCTGCTGGATCGCAAGCTGATCACCACTGCTGGACGCAAGCAGGTGATCGGGCGGCCGATTCTGTATAAGACGACTAAAGAATTCCTGATGCGTTTTGGATTGAAGGATGTCAACGAACTGCCCAGCATGGAGGAGTTCGAGAAATTAGTGGCGGAATCGTTTCAGTCCGAGCTGATTCCTGCGGAAGAAGCGGCGCGAGACGATTCCAATTCTTCCCAGCGCAACTCGGAACCTTCCGATCTGGCCGAACCCTCCGCCGATACAGTTCCAGAAGCTGCGGCGCAAAAAGAATAGTCTTCACCATTAGGCTGGGAAGCCTCGCACATATGCCTGCTGAACGTTTGCAAAAAATTATTGCCGCCGCTGGAATTGCTTCCCGCCGCAAAGCCGAGGAATTGATCAGCGCAGGCCACGTGCGGGTGAACGGCGCCGTGGTTACGGAACTCGGGACCAAGGCGAATCCGGAGACCGACCATATTCGCGTAAATGGCAAGCTGCTGCAGGGGGCACAGCATCACGTCTACTTGCTGCTCAATAAGCCCAAGGGATATGTGACCACGGTGAGTGATCCAGAAAAACGGCCGACCGTGATGCAATTGATTCGCGGAGTGAAGAAGCGGGTTTATCCCGTGGGCCGGCTGGATTATGCCAGCGAAGGTCTCTTGCTTTTGACCAACGATGGCGCTCTGGCGAACAAGCTGATGAAAGCGGCGTCGCAGGTTCCGAAAACCTATGTGGTGAAGATTGCGGGAGTGCCCAGCGCTGAATCGCTTGAGAAATTGCGCACCGGCGTTTCGATCGAGACGGAAAGTGGCCGCAGAGTGCGGACGGCGCCCGCTGGTATAAAGCTGGTGAAAGAGGCCAATAACCCGTGGTATGAGGTCACGCTCATCGAAGGCCGCAATCGCGAGATCAGGCGGATGTTCGAGAAGGTCGGCCATCATGTAGAGAAAATTAAGCGCGTCCGCTACGGGCCGCTCACGCTCGACATTCCGCCAGGGAAATTTCGCGCCCTCTCGGAGGTCGAGGTCGATCGCCTGCGCACAGCATGCAGCAAGCCGGCGGTAACCAGGGGTTCCACGGCATGACCCGCCACCAATACTTGAGTTCCGGAGGCAGCTGATTGCCGCCTCCGGAACCGCGGTGGGGGAGGACCCCGTCTTCCGAAGACTGCTCGCTTCGGAACTTTTCGAATCGCAGCAAGCCTAATAACGGCCTTGCTCGACCCAAAGGCGAACCTGCTCCTCTACGGAAAACCTCTGCGCCCGCGCGCTCATGAACTTGGATTCGAGCGAAAATGCATGAGCCTCCAGCGGCACCGAGAAATGAAGCTTCGTGTTGACAAAGCTGCGCACGAAGAGCTCGGTGTAGCGCTCCAGGCCCAGAATCTCGAACTGCACGGCATGCACAAGCCCGTGAAACAGGCTACGCTCGCTGATTTTCTCGTTGAAGACGACCACGTCCAGAAAGGTCAACGAGTGCATATGCCTCACCTCAGGCAGGTTCGCAAAGCCTAATGCCTTGGCCTCCGGATAGAAGGGCGGGTTGGGCAGTCGTTGCCCGTGCAGCTCGACAACCCGCACCTGATCCAGGAGTTCTGCCGAGAAATAGGGCCACATTAGCGCCTTTTGGTGCTTGCTCAGAGATCGCGCCGAATGAAAATAGGATTCGCGCTGATCGCGCAAATAAGAGGAAACCAGTTCAATCGCCTCACGGATACGTTCGTCGGTTAATTCGACCGCAGGCTCGGAATCTGCCTGAACGCCGGAGATTCTGTTTTCGATGGATGAATAATATTCACTGAGGGCGTTTGCCGCCTGCACCGATTTGCGGAGAACATCGCGCTGGCCGAAGCGGGCCAGATCGTCCAGAGAAAAGCGGAGGCGAAGCTGGTGCGTGGCGCAGTGCGCACTCAGCAGTTCCAGCTGGGCGTGACGCAGTTCGGAATTCATTTGGACGATAGAAACCCTATCGTCAGGATTTTCCCACGAATACATCACTCTACTCCTGAGGAATGAAAATACCGGAGGGGGCCCAATTACTCATAAGTTATACATTGTTATATTTACAGTGTCAATATAATTCTGAACTGGCTCGGGTCGAATCTTTGGGCCGCAGCTATTCTCTTTACCTTGTTGTGTTTACGTAGTATACATAATCTTTCCGCCACCTCAGGTGGCGAAGGAGATCACGTGCCCCGGCCGCCCGATCCTGACCTGGAAGAACGAATTCTGAAAGCTGCGCGCAAGCTGTGGAAGAAAGGCGGCGAGAACGCCCTCACCATGCGCGCCGTGGCCAAAGCCGCAGGAACAAATACACCCGCGGTCTACCGGCGCTTCCGCGACCGGGAAGATATTCTCCGTGCGTTACTGCAGCGCATTCGTTTGGAATTCGGCGCGTTGATGGAGGGGGCAGCGTCGGTGGAAGCTGCCTGCGAGTGCTATCTCGATTACGCTCTCACTCATCCCCACGAATATGAATTGTTCTATCAGCACGAATACGAATTGTTTTATTCGCCGCGGGCGGTTCGCGCTGGGGCAAGGAATCTGGTGGGGCGGCCGGCTCGCGATGCCATGAAGAAAAAGCTGGCCGATCGATTCGGTGGAGCGCCCGAGGACCACGGCTATCTCACGACATCGTTGTGGATGCTGGCCCACGGAGCGGCCATGCTGATAATTGCCAAGACGATCCCCCCCGAGGATGCTGACGAAGCGCGGGCCTTCTTTACCGCAGCGGTTGCGGCCCTGTTGACCCGGTAAATTTATCCGAAATGTGGCGCTTGTTTGGCGGAGAGACTTTCAGATCACCACAGTTTCTTTGTACTCACCGAACACCCGCCGCATCGCATCGGAGATTTCCCCGACGGTTGCGAAAGCTTCCACCGCGGCGATAATTTTCGGCATCACGTTCTCGCCGGTTCGCGCCGCATCCTCGACGGCTTGCAGCGCGGCTGTGCAAGGCTGCGCATCCCGCCGCGCGCGCAGGGCACGTACGCGCTCAATTTGCCTCGGTTCCAGCGCTGGATCAATCTTCTGAATCGGAATTGTTTTTCCCTCTTCTACTTCAAAGCGGTTCACGCCAACCACCACGGCTGCTCCGCAATCCACGGCCTGTTGCGCCTCAAATGCGGCGTCTTGAATTTCGCGCTGCACGAATCCACGCTCAATTGCCCGCAGCATGCCTCCCATGACTTCAATCTTTCCCAGATACTCGGCGGCGCGCTTCTCAATCTCATCGGTGAGCGCCTCGATAAAGTAGGAACCCGCCAAAGGATCGATCGTGTGGGCCACGCCCGATTCGTAGGCGATGATCTGCTGCGTTCGCAATGCAATGCGGGCGGCCTGTTCGGTGGGCAGAGCCAGGGCTTCGTCGTAAGAGTTCGTGTGCAGAGACTGCGTCCCCCCCAGAACCGCGGCCAGCGCTTGAATTGCGGTACGCACAATGTTATTTTCCGGTTGCTGCGCTGTCAGTGTTGAGCCTGCCGTCTGGGTGTGAACGCGCAACATCCAGGACTTTGGATTCTTGGCCTTGAAATGTTCGCGCATGATTCGCGCCCACATTCTTCGCGCCGCGCGAAACTTGGCAACTTCTTCCAGAAAATTGTTATGCGCGTTAAAAAAGAAAGAGAGACGCGGAGCAAACTTGTCCACGTCGAGGCCCGCTTTGATTGCCGCCTCCACGTAGGTCATGCCATTACCCAGAGTGAAAGCCACTTCCTGCACCGCCGTCGATCCCGCCTCCCGCATGTGATAACCGGAGATCGAAATCGAGTTCCACTCCGGCACGTAATCTCTGGTCCATGCGAACATGTCGGTGATTACTCGCAAGGCCTGCTTTGGCGGGTAAATGTAAGTTCCGCGCGCGATGTACTCTTTCAAAATATCGTTCTGTACCGTGCCTGAAAGTTTCCGGATATCGGCGCCCTGCCGCCGCGCCACCGCCACGTAAAGCGCCAGCAGAATGGACGCCGTCGCATTGATGGTCATTGAAGTGGAAATTTTCGTGAGGTCAATGCCGGAGAAAAGTCGCTCCATATCCTCAATGGAATCGATGGCCACGCCGACCTTGCCGACTTCTCCGGCCGCCAGCGCGTGATCCGAGTCCATTCCGATCTGCGTCGGCAAATCGAAGGCAACCGAAAGTCCCGTGGTGCCGTTCGCCAGCAAATACTTGTAGCGCTTGTTCGATTCCTCGGCATCGCCCATGCCGGCATACTGCCGCATGGTCCACAAACGGCCGCGGTACATGGTGGCCTGAACCCCGCGCGTGAAGGGATATTCGCCGGGATAGCCTACCTCTGTCTCATAATCCGAACCTTTGCGATCCGCAGGAGTGTAAAGCGGCTTGACCGGAATATGCGAAGGGGTTTCCGGATCCAGGGCACACTTTTCGTCTGCGAATTTAGTTTTCTCGGCCACGATCAGCAATTTTTTGCTACCCGGCATTCGCCGGCGGCAACTCCTTTGCGCCTATTCGTTCCTGAATGCGTTCTTTCCCTTGCGCTTTACCCTCAAGAAGGAACTGATTCCGAACCACGCGAATGTCAGGGTGGCGCAGACAGCAAGTGCCACGCGCCCCGGCCCAGCCTGCCCGGCGTGATATTTCCCGTACTCCTTGACCGTGGCGCCTGCGAAGCTCAAGGCCATAATCAGGAAAATCACCCCCACAACCTCCAGCCACAACTGGTGCAGAACGCGTCCAAAGGCCCGCCCGGTAGCGGTGGCGGCTTGGCCCGCCGCTCGAACGATCCGGCTGCGCCCGGCCTGCCGGCTCGCCACCCGCGCCACCACACCTAACTTTTGTGCAGTAGAAACCTTAGTCACGACTCGATTTTAACAGTGTCTGGCGCTACAATGACGCAAACCTGTGCCGCTGCAAAACCGTTCGGCGGCTCTTGGCATCTAAAATGATTGACGAGCGAGTTAGGATTGGCAGACTAGGACAGGCAGCGATCGGGGGGTATGTGGATCAACAACTCAAAGACTTGATGAAAGAACTCGGCGAAGCCATCAACGAATCCCTCTCCGATTCTGAGCAGATCGCCGAAGTCGTCTCCCGCATCAAAGAGGGCGGTTACGATATTTTTCTGGTCCTTGAGGCCACCATCGGCGTCAGCAAACAGGGTGAGAAGACCTCGGACAAAACTTCTCTGGTAACCACTCTGTCCACGAATCCCGAATTCAAAATCAATGATCAGGATCTCAAGTTCTTGAAATCGCTGCGTATCAAGATCGAAGAAGAAAGTAAGTAAGTATTGATCCTTGATCGGCGAGTATCTACCTCCTCGAGGCTTCAGTCACTCAATACCTTATCGAGTAGCTGTGCCCACCGCACGATCTGCCTCAAGAAGGATTTGTGCTCCCCGGCACACACGGCAACTCTACAGGCTGTGCTACCATCTACTGTTTTCTGTGACAATTAACAGCCTGACTCTTTCTCTTCGGAATTTGCATAGGAAGTCAGAGATAGTCCGATGAAAGACACTCTCGGAGTCCTTCTCGCCGGTGGTGCTGGAGAGCGCCTTTATCCTCTCACCCGTGATCGTGCCAAACCCGCCGTCACCTTCGGTGGAATGTACCGCATCATCGACATCACGCTTTCCAATTGCCTGAATTCGGACCTGCGCCGGGTCTACATTCTTACGCAATACAAAGCGCTTTCGTTGAACCGGCATATCCGCGAAGGCTGGAACATTCTGGGGCGCGAGGTGGGCGAGTTCGTGGAAGTGCTTCCGCCGATGAAGCGGGTGAGCGATCAATGGTATCAGGGCACCGCCGACGCGGTGTATCAAAACATTTATTCCATCGGCTCCGAGCAGCCCAAGTATGTCCTGATTCTCTCCGGCGATCACATCTACAAAATGGATTACGGCAAGATGATGAAGCAGCATCTGGATTCCGCTGCCGACGTCACTCTGGCCACGATCCAGATTGATCCTGAAGAGACATCGCGGTTTGGGGTGGTCGATGTCGACAAAGATGGACGCATCAATGGCTTTGAAGAAAAGCCCGCTAACACTCAACTGCGTTCCCCATGGAATCAGCACAAAGTTGCCGGATCGATGGGCGTCTATCTTTTCAATGCGGATGTTCTCATCCCCGTGCTGCTGAAAGATTCGGAAGACCCCGCGTCCAGTCACGACTTCGGCAAAGATATTTTGCCCAAGATGGTGGACGACTATCGCGTCTTCGCCTACGACTTTATCGACGAGAACAAGAAGGAAGCTCTGTACTGGCGCGATGTGGGTACGCTTGAGGCTTACTACGAAGCCAATATGGATATCGTTTCCGTGTCGCCGATTTTTAATTTATACGATCAGGATTGGCCAATCCGCACGCATCAGCGGCAGTATCCTCCCGCGAAATTCGTCTTTGCGGAGAAGGATCGCACGGGCACGGCGCTGGACTCGATTGTCTCGAATGGCTGCATCGTCTCTGGCGGCACGGTGAAGAACTCGGTGTTATCGCCCGACGTACGCGTAAATTCTTATTCCGAAGTGGACTCATCCATCTTGTTCTCGCATGTGGCGGTGGGACGCCATTGCCGCGTCCGCCGCTGCATTATCGACCGCAACGTTCACCTGCCCGAAGGCACCACGATTGGCTATGACACCGAGGCCGACCGCTCCCGCTACTTCGTCACCGATAGCGGCATCACCGTAGTCACGCGGGATTACTCGCTTTTCGAGAACCCGGTGACAGTAGATTACTTCACTAGTGAGTAGGTGGTAGTTGGCTGGTATGGGCTTCACTGGCTCCGGTTGGTGCGTAATATCCGCGGCGAGCATAGACTCGCAGTTTATGACCTGATTTGCGGGCAGCGACGCCAATGGTGCGGTAAGAACCATCGGGCCGGAAGTCGGCCGGTTTGTAAGAAATCAGGTACCGGCTGCGAATGACTTCTTGCAGGTCGCCGAGGCGACGGTCCAAGTCTCCCAAAGAACCAGGGAAAAGTGCAGTGCCGCCGGTTTGCTCGGCTAAAGCTCTCATGGCACGGTCTGCGGTCGAGGCGTTGAGATCGTCGCCCCCCGCGAAGGCCCGCGTACTTACGGTATACAGCGTCACTCCGCCATGTTCCGCGCCCTCGATGGCCTCTTTTAAAGTCGCGCTGCTGGAGTTATCTTCCCCATCGCTGATTAGCACCACAATTTTAGCGCTGGGCTTTTCTTCCGCAATGCCTGCCAACTTGTCTGACGCAAACTTGACCGCATCCCATAAAGCGGTCCCGCCTCCGGGAGACAATTGATCGATGCCGGACGTAACGCTTGCGCCATCACCTGTGAAATCCTGAACCAGCAGTACGGCATTTGCAAAGCCCACAACAAAAGCCATGTCGTGCTTGTCGGTTAATGATTTTTGTAGAAACGAGGCAGCGGCTTTCTGCTCGAAGGCAAATTCCTTCGTGATCGAAGCGCTGGTATCAATGACCAGGCCAAGACGCAACGGCAGTTGAGACTCGTTTCGAAAGTGGGTAACTACCTCCGGCGGCCGGCCGGCGTCTTGGATCACCACATCTTGCTGTGTTAGATCGCTCACCGATTTCCCATGGTCGGTGGCCGCAAAAAAAACGGCAACTTCGTTCACGCTGCTGCGCAATATGTATGGGTTGTCCTGCCGGAGATGGCTTGATCTCGCGTCGCCCGCCGGGGTGGGCGGGCTCCGCACAGTTTTCGCAGACTGATCCCAGTTCTGGTTCCGCCTCCACTCCGCAAGTTGCCTCTCCTGCTGCATTCGCTGAAAAACCGCTCGGGCGGCGCTGGGAAGCCCCGCAATCGTGACGGCATTGGGATCAATCGGCGCCTTAGCGAAAGAAATCTCGACGGCTGGGGCTGGAGGATGTTCCCGCTGATCTTTTATTTCCGCGATCATCTGCCGAGCCGCGTCGGCGAAGGGAGATGTCGGCGCTTCGGCGAGGAAGATTCCCAATTCGTTTTGGGTTTGCTGAAGATTATCCTGTCGCCTGCCATGAGGCTGCCGCAAAGTAATGCACGATGGCGGCACCTTCGTGCTTGCGGTTATGCACCTCTTGCGCAGTAGCGATCACTGCATCGTAATCTTTGTTCAGAAGCTGGGCATAGGCTTGCGCGATGAGCAGATGCAGATCGAGCGGTGCAAGTTTCGAGGCCTTCTGCATGGAGTCTTGAGCCGAAGCAAAATTCTTCAGCGCAAGCTGTGCCCAGCCTAGATTGAGATAGGAATACGGCAAGTGACTGTCCAGGGCAACGGCTTGTGAAAATTCGGTCTGCGCCTGCTCGTTCTGTTTAAGGCTCAAGTATGCTGAGCCCAACGCGTTATGCGCAGTCACGAAACTTGGATAAATTGACACCGCCTTGGTCAGGTGCTCGACTGCGCCGTTGTAATTCTTCTGGATTAGAAATCGTGTTCCTTTTTCATACTCGCGGCGGGCAGAGTTGGGAGCCTTACGATCCAGTTTGCAGAAAGAAGACGAGAGATTCTCCAAATTTCTCTGCCAACGATCTTCGCTGATGTCCAGAACCATGTCCAGGCGCGTGGGGTCGAACCCGTTCATATATGGGTTCGGAGCCAGATTCATTCCTTGTCCATAGGCACGACACCGGCAGAAAATGACGACACAAAGGGATAGCAGGATGAAAGAACCCGCGCGTCGCTGTGCTGTGGACGGAGAATACATGGATGGAACTACGTACCAGAAACCGGAGCCAGATTATAGCTTAGTTCCTGACTCTCATGATTGCCATTGTACCCATGGTAACAGTAACGGCGGCCGTGCTTAAGTCGTAAAAGCCGCGTCAGCGATGGAAAATATCTTCACTGCTACAATGCCCTATTTCGAATAACTTGCCGTTAGTGTCGATAAGCGGGCGAACTTACAGGAGTACATCCGCGTACTGTCTTGTAGGGCTTGGGGTCCTTGTCGTCTCATTGTCCCCTGGCGGTTTGAGTCGCCCTTTCAAGACAAGATCGGTTAGCTCCGGGGAGTTTTGGTTTGGAAGATGTCCAGGTAGTCGCGATGCTGGTGCGCCGCTGTGTGGCGGGCGATGCTGCTGCCTGGGAGGAGATCGTCCAGACCTATAACCGCCGAATCTACAACATCTGCTATCGATTCGCCGGATCCGCCGACGACGCCGAAGATCTCGCCCAGGAAGTCTTCATCAAGATGTATCGCACCCTGGCGAGCTATGACAGCTCGAAGGGCGCGTTTGTCACCTGGGTAACGACAATCACCCGCAACCTGCTGGTGGATCACTTCCGCAAGACCAAGCAAGACCGCATGACCGACTCGCTCGACGCCGCATCCTCTTCGCATGAAGACGCGCAGCCGCTTGAGTGAGCAAATTCAGGACCAATCTGCGCCTCCCGACCAGCACGTACGCAGCCGGGAGGTGGGGGAAACGGTTCACGCAGCCCTTGGCAAGCTCTCGCCAGAGCTCCGTGAAGCTGTGATTCTAAGAGACTTACAGGATATGGACTATCGTGAAATCGCTACCGTTTTGAAGGTACCGGAGGGAACTGTGAAAAGTCGAATAAATCGCGGGCGAGCGGAACTAGCGCGCCTGCTACAACGTACCTATAGGCAGGTGATGTGATGCCAGATCACACCAAAAACGACCCCACCAGTAACGGAATGCAGTGTCAGGAGTTTGACGGCCTGCTCACGGACGCGCTTGATGGCGTCCTGACAGGGGTTCAGCTCGACCGCTTCCAGGCTCATGCGCGGACTTGTTCCGCCTGTGGGCCGCTGTTCGCCGAAGTGGAGGCGGGCCGCAGCTGGCTGAAGGATCTCACGGAGGTGGAGCCTCCAGTCAGCCTGGTTATGAATATCCTGGCATCCACAACGGGCGTTGACACCCAACGCCTGCGGGTGAACGTTGCTGCGCCTCAGCCACGCGTTACTTTGCTGGAAAAGGTGCAGGCGTGGGCCTCGGGAGTAATGCAACCCATCTGGGCAACGGTCCGGCAGCCGCGGTTCGCCATGTCGTTTGGCATGGCATTCTTCACGCTGTCGGTGGCGTTGAGCGTGCTCGGCGTAAAACCCGCCGATCTGCGCCAGTTGAGTTTGCGTCCCGCCGCCATTCGGCACACGTATTACAACACGCAAGCCCGCGTTGTCCGGTACTACGAAAATATCCGGTTCGTTTATGAGGTGGAATCGCGGGTGCGTGAATTCAAACGCAACGTGACCACCGCCGAGCCAGCTTCGTCAGGATCTGGTTCGCAAGATTCGACACCGGATAAGAAAGACCATAAAAACGACACAACTCAACAGCCCGAGCAGAAGCAGGAGCGCAACTATAGCCAGACGGACAATAATCTGGTTCTGGCCAGCGCTCCGCTGGGTCCCTCTGTCTTTGATCCGTCAAATCCGGATCTGCCTGTAGTGTCGGTGACCACGTACAGGAGGTTCGTATGAACTGCGCCACGCACAACGATACGGCCGCAGTAGCGTTTTGCCGCACTTGCGGCAAGCCGCTCTGCGCCAATTGCACCCGCGACGTTCGCGGAGTCGTCTACTGCGAGCCTTGCCTCGCAGCTCGTTTGGAGGGCACCGCCCCGGTAGCCGGGTTCGCGCCTCCGCAAGCTGTCTATCCGCCCGTGGGAGCGCCCCCAATTTCACCCCGGCCTAGCTCTGGCCCGAATCCCACAGTGGCCGGCATTCTCGCCGGATTCTTTCCCTTCGGCGTCGGCGCGGTCTATTGTTCGCAATACGCCAAAGGTCTGGCACATCTGCTGATCTTCGGCCTCCTGATCTTCGCCTCTGATCATGCGGGGAATTGGGACGCGTTGTTCGGGATCGCCATCGCATTTTTCTATGTCTACCAGATCATTGACGCCGTACGCACCGCACGCGCTCTTCAGGAAGGCCAGCCCCCGCCGGATCCATTCGGTTTGGGTCAAGCCTTCAGCATGGGCGAAAGAAGCGAGGCCAAAAACATTCCTGTTGTTGCCATCGTCCTCATCGGATTGGGCGTGCTGTTCCTGCTGCACACCATGAACATCTGGGAGTTCGGCATGGATCGTTTCTGGCCGCTGATTCTGATCTTTCTCGGCGCATGGATGTTCGCCCGAGCCTGGGGAATGATCGGAACCCACCCTTCGGGCTGCACCTGCGGGAGCTGCCGTGTTCGCAGAGCTGTCGGTTACAACTGTCAGTGCGATCGCTGCCGCACGCGGAAGATCATGGGGCCCGCGATACTGATGACGATTGGTACGTTGTTCCTGCTCCAGAGTCTCAATGTTGCCAGCTTCGATCGCACCTGGCCCGCGATTCTCCTGGTGATTGGCGTGGTCAAGCTGCTGCAGAGCAACGCCTCGTCAGCCGGACACATTAGTCCGCTGCAGCCGGCGCCGCCGGCAGCCGCGCCGCCTCCACCGCCAGCGAATCCAATGCCGTCCAACCCAATGCCCTCTGACCCAACGTCGTCCAACCCAGGCCCAGCATCTTCTTCCGGGGAGGTGCGCAATGTCTAGTCCGGTGTCTTATCCCGTTCCACCGCCGGTGCAAGCTCCGCTTCCGCCTCGGCGTCGCCGTTCTTTCGCCGGACCCGTGGTGCTGATTATTCTCGGGATCGTCTTCCTACTGGGCAACATGCACCTGCTCTCGTGGGCGCGCCTGGGAACCTGGTTCGCCCACTACTGGCCGCTGCTGCTGATTCTGTGGGGTGTGATCAAGCTGATCGAGCACCAGCAAGCCCAGCGCGATGGATTACCCTCGCGCGGCATCGGAGCTGGCGGAGTTTTTCTGGTCATCGTCATCGTGATCTGCGGACTCATTGCCACCCAGGCCTCGCGATTTAACTGGGGTGAAATCCGCGACAACATGGGCATCGATGGCAGCGACTTCGACAACGTTTTTGGCCAGACCTACAACTTCGACGATCATCTTGAACAAGCCATACCGTCCACGGTTACCAGCCTTCGCGTCAACGACGATCATGGCGCGGTGCAGCGTCAGCGTCGCTGATGACAAGCAAATCACCGTGGTAGTCCGCAAGCGCGTCGGCGCGGAAAGCCAGAATGACGCCGATAAATACAACCAGCAAACCAAACCACAGATCACTCTTGCGGGCAACGCGATGGTTACTCGACGCCAAGTCCCAGGCCGGCGACCATTCCGTGCAAAGCGATCTGGATATTTCCATTCCCCGCAAGATGGAGCTGCACATCACTGGCCGTAAGGGGGATGTTTCCGTAACCGGCCGCGATGGAGACGTGGAGATCGCCGCCCAGCACGGCGACGTCTCCGTGGAAGACGTCAACGGAAATGTAAAACTGAATCTGGAAAAAAGCTCCGCCAAAGTCGAGCAGGTCACGGGCGACGTTCACATCGATGGCCGCCTGAACGAAGTCTCGGTGATGGACGTAAAGGGCTCCGTGCAACTGGACGGCGAATTCGAGGAGAGCGTCAAACTCGCTCGCATCACCAAGAGTGTTGCCTTCAAATCTTCCCGCACCGACATGGAGTTCTCGCGCATCGACGGCGAGCTGGATCTCGACTCCGACGATCTGCACGCGGATAAAATCACCGGTCCGGTTCATCTGACGACGCGCTCCAAACAGATACGCCTCGAAGACGTATCCGGCGATGTCCGCCTGCAAAATAACAATGGCGGCATTGAGATATCCATGCATTCGTTAGGAAATGTGCAGATCGACAGCCGCAACGGAGATGTGCAGTTGACCGTGCCTGACAAAGCCGGTTTCCGCGTAGACGCGCGCACCCGCGACGGCGAAATTCAATCCGACTTCCCAGAGTTGAAAATCGACAACGGAGACCACGAGGCCACGGCCAGCGGCAGCGTGGGCAATGGCTCATCCCACATCGTGATCAATAACGAGCACGACGGGATTGAAATACGCAAGGCCTCTGCGACGGCCTCGCCCGCACCGCCGGCGCCGCCAACAACTCCGGCGAAACCAGCCAAAGCCCTGCCCGCGCCAAAGTCAAAAGTTGAGCCGACAGACAATTAAGATTTATGTAGGGACAGCCGCCCCCGGCTGTCCCCGGGCGCAGCCCGGTGCTTCGGCCACATGCGAAGCAGAAGATCACGACGCTTAGATTCAAGCCTCTAATTTCTTCCTGGCCAGCTCTTCCACCTGCGCCAGCACTTCGTCCTCACTCATGCTGGTGGAATCGATCACAACCGCATCGTCCGCCGCCATAAGCGGAGACGCCGCCCGGGTGCGGTCACGGCGGTCGCGCTCGCGCAAATCCGCAGCCAGATTCGCGGCGACTTCGCCTTTGATCTTCTGCTGCTCCATGCGGCGCTGCTCGCGGACGACTGGATCAGCATCGAGGAAAATCTTCAAGTCAGCGTCGGGAAAAACTTTCGTTCCAATGTCGCGGCCTTCCATCACCACACCGCCGCCTGCGCCCATCGCCCGCTGATGCGCCACCATCCACGCCCGCACTTTCGGATGCACGGACACGCGCGACGCCGCCTCGGTCACATCGCGCTCGCGAATGCGCGCCGAAACATCGTGCCCATTCAACAGCGTCCGATTTCCGTCCCGGGTCGGCTCCAGCTGAATGCGCGACTCTTCCGCGAGCTTCACCAGAGCGGCTTCATCATCGAAAGATGCGTCCTTTTCGATTGCCTTCAGCGCCAGCGCCCGGTACATTGCTCCGCTCTCCAGATTCACGTAGCCGAGTTTGCGCGCCAGCCGGGACGCAATGGTGCTCTTGCCCGCACCCGCCGGGCCGTCGATGGCAATGATCAGTTTGCGTGGAGAAGGGTCCGGGGTCTGGTTATCGGTCATTTCGCGAGTAGATTGTACACGCGATCACCGGATGAGCGAGCAATCTACTTGGCTGCATGGCGAGGCTTGGGCGGAACCACCGCTTCCTTCTCCGGCGTGATCTGCAGCATCGACCGTCCACTCACATGCACGAAGCTCAATTCCCGCGCAGCCAGCAACGCGTTGACAGCTTCCTTCACCCGCGAACGCGCCACAAATTTTCCGAAGAAAGATTCCAATTCCGCCAGGTCGGCGGCCACCACGCAATCCAGATATTTCGAGAGCAGCGCCGAGAGCGCCTGCTGCACCGAGAGTCCCACGCCCTCGCGCACCGCCTCCGGCGACCAACGATATAGCACATCCCAGTAAGAACCTTCAGGAAGTTTGTAATCCACGCGCGTGATGCGCAGCTTGGCCAGCAGCTCGCCCAGAGCCTTGTCGAGCGCAGCCAGAGAAACCGCGCCACCCAGGCCTCCTGCAGCTTCTGCTTTGAGATCGGTCCATCGCGCCGGATCAATTCAAAGGCATCGCACGCCAGTGGCGAATAAGGAGAGCGCGGACCCTGCTTCGGCGCCAGCTTGGGGTTGCGCTCACCCACCAGAGCATAAAAATAAGGAAACGCCGAAGCCGCCACCAGAAATGCGTTGTTCTCCTCGAACAAATTCGCTTCGTACGCGGACCGCTCGCGCAGCAGTCGGACCATAAGTTCGGTCGCCTCCGCCGCACGCGGGTCAGAATAAGCATGCTGCCATGTCGGAAGCCGATTGTCCGAGCCTACGAACGCACCAATAAATGTCGGCACCGGCATCGCCGGCCGCACCGGATACATCAGGCAAAATCCGACTTGCTCGACGAAGGCGCGCGCCTGTTCGATGGTCCGGATGGCTTTGCCATCCAGTCGCCACTTCTCGCGCCGCAGTTGCTGTAACTCCTGCTCGGTCATAAGAACAGCCAAGGACAATCGTCAGACAATTGCTGATTGTTGATTTCTGATTGTTGATTTAAGAGCCCCGAGCGCTTCTGCTTTTCAATCAACAATCAAAAATCATCAATCAGAAATTGTCTTCAGTCCTAAATCCTCTTAAACGCCTTCTGTATGTCTTTAACAGAATACCGCAGCACCACCGGTCTGCCATGCGGGCACGACATAGGATGATCGGTTTTCGCGAGTTCGGAGAGCAGCCACTCCATTTTGTTTTGCTCCAGCGGCATGTTGACTTTGATGGCGGCGTGGCAGGCGATGGACGCGGCAATGCGCCCACGAATCTTCTCCAGATTCAGAGATTGCTCTTCCCGAGAAATCTGATCGAGTAGTTCGTGCAGCATCTTCTCGACTGCGGCCGCATCCACTCCCGCCGGCGCAACTTTCACTGCAACGCTGCGCGCTCCGAATGGCTCAGCCTCGAATCCGTTGTGCTGCAGTTCGTCGGCGATTTCTGCGAACACCGCCTGCTGCGCCGGAGAAAGCTCGAGCACGATCGGCATCAGCAGCCGCTGGCTCTCAACTTTCTGCACCGCACGCTGCTTCAGACACTGCGTTCAAATAGCACCCGCTCGTGCGCCACGTGCTGATCGACAATCCATAGTCCATCTTCATTCACCGCGAGAATGAACGAATTACGAATCTGTCCCAGCGGACGCAGCGTTGAAAGCGCTGCCAGCGTTGGCTCTTCTTCCCGCACATCGAGCTCAGGGGCGCAGCCGTTATCCGGAATCGCTTCGACGAAGCGGCCTTCAAGTCCGCGAGCGACGGGAATCGCGGCGTTCCCCTCCACTGCAATTCCGCCCTCGAACTGAAACCGCGCCGAAACCGGCGGCGCAACCGGCGCTTGCAAGGCAAACCCTGCACCCCCGGAGGGCTCATAGAACGCTCGCGCCGTCGACGCCGCCGGCACAGCCATGTCAGAAGGCGGCTCCCACTCCCGCGCGCCCGGCGTCAGCCCAGAACTGGCGGTCGCGTGAGCGTGAATCTCCGTGGTGAACTGCGGCGCCGGACGCGCCTTCATCAGCGCCGCGCGCACCGTGTCCCGCACAAAATCATGCAGCGCAGTCGGTTGTCGAAAGCGCACTTCCGTTTTCGACGGATGAACATTCACATCCACTTCCCCCGCAGGCAATTCCAGAAACAGCAGCACCACGGGATACACGCTTGGCGGAATTATGTTGCGATAAGCCTCGGTCAGTCCGTGCTGCACCAACCGATCACGGATCAGCCGTCCATTCACGAAAACGTAAATCGAATTGCGATTCAGCTTCTGGATCTCCGGCTTCGAAACGAAGCCGTGCAGCCGCATCTGGCCCGGTTCGACATTTTCCCGCGCATCCTCGTTGCCTTCCGTCCTTCCGCCGCCATGGCGGAGGTTGCGGCAGGCCAACGTGTTCGAGCGCCTGCACCGCCGCGACCGCAATCAACTGGTCCAGCGTTTCCTTGCCAAACACCTGATACACGCGCTCGCTGTATCCTGCGACCGGGAGGCGCCACCAGCATGGCATTCGCCGCCGAATGCAATTCAAAATGCTTTTCCGGATGCGCCAGTGCGTAGTGCGTTACCAGCGACGCGATGTGTGACAGCTCAGTCGACTCCGCCTTCAAAAACTTTTTGCGCGCCGGAGTATTGAAGAAAAGATCTCGAACCGTAATCGATGTCCCCTCGGGCAGTCCTGCCTCTTCGACGCGCGCCATCTTGCCGCCGTTGATTTCAATAATTGTGCCGGAGGGCGCAGCGCCAGATTCCACCGCGCATGTCTCCAGCCGCAAGCGTGACACCGAGGCGATGGAAGGCAGCGCTTCGCCGCGAAATCCCAGCGTGGCCACGCTCAACAAATCTTCCGCATCCTTGATTTTCGACGTAGCGTGGCGCTCGAACGCCAGCATGGCATCGTCGCGCACCATGCCACATCCGTTGTCTGTGATCTGAATTAATTTCTTGCCGCCCGCCTCGACGCTGATTTTGATCCGCGTTGCACCCGCATCCAGGGCATTCTCCAGCAACTCTTTCACTACCGACGCAGGCCGCTCCACCACCTCGCCGGCGGCGATCTTGTTGGCGACCTGCTCGGAAAGTACGTGAATGCGGCCCATGAAACAGTTCCCGGTTTTCGGTTTTCAGTCGATGTGGAGGATAGGTCAGTTTCGCAGAAGGCAACGCGGAAGGCAAAGATGGGACCGCACGGAAGGCTTGTCAACGAAGACTGCTGGTACTATTTATTGTTATTTCTTTGTCTCCTGATGCAACGGAGTGAACGAATGATCCGGTCCTTTAAAGGGATGAAGCCGCAGATTCCTGCGACCTGTTACGTGGACGAGTCGGCGCAGATTATCGGCGACGTTGTTCTTGGTGAGCATGCATCGGTCTGGATGAATGCGGTGGTGCGCGGCGATGTCTATGCTATCCGCATCGGGGCGCACTCGAACATTCAGGATTGCAGTGTATTGCATGGCATGAAAAATACTTACGGGGTTACGCTTGGCGAATATGTGACAGTTGGGCATTCGGTGACGCTACATGGGTGCGAGATTGAAGACCGCTGCCTGATCGGCATGGGCTCGATTATTCTGAATGGTGCAAAGGTCGGCGCCGGATCAATTATCGCAGCCGGCACTCTCATCCCCGAGCGGACGGTAGTCGAACCGGGATCGTTGTGGATGGGCTCTCCGGGAAAGTTTCGCCGGAAGCTGGAGCCGGGCGAGGACGAGAAGATCATGATGTATGCCAGGAATTATCTGGGATATACAGAAGAGTATTTGCGGGAGCGGTAAGAGCGATTTGTCATCCTGAGCGGAGAAAACCGATTCGCTTCGCGAATCGGTTTGCGGAGTCGAAGGATCCCTATCGCTCGTACGCCGCCAGGACGCATTAAGGCGTTCTCCCCGTGTTCGCATGATGCCGAGCGTGGAGAGAATTGCTGGGGCGGTTTGAGTCGCAAGGGATCCTTCGACTGCCACTTGTCTTTCGCAAAGCGAAAGGCAAGTCTCCGCTCAGGATGACAATTGCGTAGATGAGAATTGTAGGAATTGAGAACTGAATGATTAAAGCTGTCCGAGGAACGCGTGACCTTCTGCCGCCGGAAACGGCACTGTGGAATTTTGTGGAGTCGACGGCACGCGATGTGTTCCGCGCCTACAACTTCCAGGAAATTCGTACGCCGATTTTCGAGTCGACGGAGCTCTTTGCGCGCGGCGTGGGCGAAGAGACGGATATTGTTGCGAAAGAAATGTTCACTTGGGAAGATCGTGGCCGCGCGGAAAGTGACCGGGGGCAGTCGCTTACCCTCCGGCCCGAGGCCACGGCGGGTATTGTCCGGGCCTACATCGAACACAAACTCGGTGACCGCGGACTCAACAAGCTCTACTGCATTGGCCCGATGTTCCGCCGTGAGCGGCCGCAGAAAGGCCGCTACCGGCAGTTCTACCAGATCGATGCGGAAATCATCGGTCCGGCGTCGTCGGGCAGCGAGTCTCCCGCGCGCGATGCGGAAGTGCTGGAGATGCTGGCCACGCTGCTCGATCGTCTCGGGATCAAGGGTTGGACTCTGGAGTTGAATTCTGTCGGGTGCCCCAATGATCGAGCCGCGTTCAATGAAGCGCTGCGTAAGGCGTTTGGAGCCGGTGGTCGGAAATATGTGCGTGGATTGCCAGCGCCGTGCCGTGACCAATCCGCTGCGCGTGTTCGATTGCAAAGTTCCGGCGGATCAGCCAATTATTGATACCCTGCCGCGCATCAGCCAATTTCTGGATGAACCTTGCCGAGCGCATTTTGCAGCGTGTAAAAGAAATTCTGACGAAAGTAGGGGTTCCGTTCACGCTGAATGATCGCCTCGTGCGTGGCCTCGACTACTACACGCGCACCGCCTTCGAATTCACTCACGGAGCGCTCGGTGCGCAGAACGCAATCCTCGGCGGCGGCCGCTACGACGGGCTTTCCGAGGCGCTCGGCGGACCCGCGGCTCCGGGAATCGGCTTCGCGATAGGCGAAGACAGGCTGGTGATGTCGCTGCAGGAATCGACACCGGCTGAAAGCGTGATGAAGAAGCCTGACGTGTATATCGCTCCGCTAGGCCTAGGGATGAATGCAGAAGCAGCCCAGTTGGCCCGCGAATTACGGCGTCAGAATGTTGTCGCGGATTTGGGAGACGAGTCTTTCCGGCTGAAGAAATCGTTTGAGACCGCGACCAAAGCTGGGGCAAAATATATCTTGATCGTCGGTGAGAATGAAATCAAAGCCGACGCATTCGCGCTGAAAAATCTCGCAACCGGCGAGCAGGTATCAGTTCCGCGCGGCGATCTGGTGCGGAGGATTCAGGAGTAGCGATGGGGAAAACTCGTTCCATGATCGACGACGAGGCAAGGCGTTTCATCGAAGCGCAGCATATATTCTTCGTCGCATCGGCTCCGCTCGACCCGGGTGGCCACGTGAACCTTTCCCCGAAGGGCCTGGACACATTTCGCATTCTGGGGCCAACTACAGTCGCTTATGTTGACTTCAACGGAAGTGGAGTTGAGACCATCGCGCACCTGAAAGAAAATGGCCGTATTGTTCTGATGTTTTGCGCGTTTCAGGGTCCGCCGAATATTTTTCGTTTGTATGGCCTCGGCCGCGCGGTTGAACCTCACCAAGATGAGTTTGCAGATTTTGCGGCAAACTTCCCGACTTACGAGACCATCCGTTCGATCATCGTGATCGAGATCACTCGAGTCACCGACTCCTGCGGGTATGGTGTTCCCCGTTTCAAATACGAAGGCGAGCGTGACCAGCTCGCGGCATGGGCTCGCAAGCAGGGTCCGGATGGCTTGCAAGCTTATCGCGAGCGGAAGAATCAAGTCAGTATTGACGGACTTCCGGGCTTATCGCTTCGTAGCCAAGCGGTCCATGAACGGACAATTCATAAACCAGCAGTTCAAAAACAAGATCGGCAGAAAGATGATCAGAAAGAGGTCGTGTGAAGATTTCTTGGCTTTCCTGTGCCGTTCTCTTTTGCTCAGTCGCAATTAGGTTGCCTCAATCAAGGTTGCGGCGCAGACTCCAGCCGCTGTCAAAATCCCGAGTGCGCTCGATCAAAGCGCAATCGCCAATGAGAAAAATTTGATCGAAGCCAAGAAGAAAGACGACACCGCTTTCTTCAAGCGGACATTGAGCCCGAATTTTTCCTTGGTCGGAGTCGACGGCACTCTGCTCGAAGGACAAGAGGCTGCGGAGAATTTAGGCGACTCGGACCTGGTGGAACTTACGCCGTATGACATGAAAGTCGTCACGCTGGCGGACGATGCTGTCGTCGTTACCTATGACGCAATCGTGCGTGAAAAGCCCGAAGAGGATCAGGGACCGCCGCCACGGTATCAGCATTTCAGTTCGGTATGGGTGAAGCAGGGCGACTGTCTGGAAGCTCAAGTTTCATCAGGCAACGGCGGCGCACTGGGGAGACTGGTAGGTTCGCCGTGGAATTGCACTGCACATGTAGAATGCGTATCGTGAAATTCTTCCTCGGGAATTTACCGAGGCCAGCCTGTCTCAAGGAGACGCACATGAAACGGCGGAGCAGTTTTGACGGCGTGGGTCCTGGCAGCAGCCGCCGCCACGGCACAGATGCAACCTCCGAAGCCCGCACCGGAACTGAAGAAGCTGGATGTATTCGTCGGTTCGTGGACTCTCGATGGCACCATGAAGCCGGGAACGATGGGCCCGGGCGGGACCATGACGGAAAACGAAAAATGCGAGTGGATGGAGGGCGATTTCTACCTCGTCTGTCATTCGGACTATAAAAGTTCGATGGGCAATGGTGTGGGCTTGTCTGTGATGGGATATTCCGCCGATGAGAAGGCCTACACCTATCGCGAGTTCAACAGCTTCGGTGAATTCGACGATTCACTGCGGCTGGCTCAATGGCGATACGTGGACTTGGACGAGCGATGAGAAAATGGGCGGCACGACCATGAAGGGCCGATTTACTATGAAAATGACTTCGACAACGTCCTACAGCTTCACCTTCGATATGTCACAAGATGGAACGAAATGGTCCACCGTAATGGAAGGCAAGGCGAGTAAGAAGTAATTCTTCGTTCAACACCTACCGCTGCGACGTTGACCGTGAAGCGCTAGACTCCAACTTCTGAAGCTCGGGATCTTTTCCACGCCGCTTCGTCCCGTGTCACGTTCTCGTACCATATAATTCTGAGCAATGACCTTCCAACAGTTGCTGGATGGTGCGGAAGTCCTCGCGCAAAGCGGAGATCCGGGCGTGAGCAGTGTGGAATACGACTCGCGGCGGGTGAAGCCGGGGTGCGCGTTCGTGGCCATGCGCGGAGAATCCAGCGACGGCAACCGGTTTATCGATCAGGCGATCCAGGCGGGAGCAGTTGCCGTGGTCACGGATTCCGCCTCCGAGAAACCACGTCCAAATGTGGGCTGGGCGGTGGTTGCGAACGGACGGCGAGCGCTGGCACGAATTAGTGCGAATTTCTACAAGAGACCAGCAGAGCGGATTGCGGTCACCGGAATCACCGGTACGAATGGAAAAAGCACGACGGCTTTTTTGGTGGAATCGATTCTGACCGCGGCGGGACGGAAGAGCGCGTTAATCGGCACGATTGAATATCATGTGGCCGGAAAGGTTCTGCCAGCGCCGCATACGACTCCAGAGGCGCTCGAACTGAATCGCATTTTAGTGAGGCGCTGGGTCACGGCGCAACGGATGCAGTAATGGAAGTTTCTTCCCATGCGCTGGCGCAAGAGCGGGTGTATGGCATCCCGTTTGATGTGGCGGTCTTCACCAATCTGACGCGCGATCATCTCGACTATCACAACACGATGGAAGAATATTTCGCCGCCAAGCGGATATTGTTTGAAGGCTGCGGCACGGACGCGCCCCGAGCGGTGGTGACAAATGTGGACGATTCGTATGGCGCGAAGCTGGCAGAGTTCAGCCGGAAGCGCAGTTCGCTGGTGCTGAAATATGGTTGGGAACGCGGCGACTTGCACGCGGAGAAAGTGGACATCACAACCCGCGGAACCAGATTTGATCTTGATGACGCCGGAAGGGAACATCGCAGTGTTCTCCGCCCTGATTGGACGGGTGAATGTCTATAACATTCTGGCGGCGGCAGGAGCCTGCTATGCACGAGGATGTAAGGCCGATGCGATTGCGGCGGGTATCGATAACCTGGCGTGCGTTCCGGGAAGGTTTGAGCGCGTGGATTGCGGCCAGCCGTTTACGGTTGTCGTCGACTATGCGCACACCGACGATGCGCTACGAAATTTAACTGCGCTGGCGCGGGAGTTGGTATCCCCGGTGAAAGGAAGAGTGTTGACGGTGTTTGGATGCGGCGGCGATCGAGACCGGAAGAAGCGCCCACTCATGGGCGAGGCGGCGGGCCGCGGAAGTGATTTCGTAGTTTTGACTTCGGATAATCCGCGCAGCGAGGATCCGCGCGCGATTATTAATGATGCGGTGGTCGGTTTGCAGAAGACTGGGGTGAAATACAGCGTCGAACCCGACCGGCGCAAAGCAATTGCCTTGGCGATCGGCGAGGCGCGGCCGGGAGATATTGTGCTGCTAGCCGGGAAGGGGCACGAAAAAGTGCAGGTCGCGCGTGAAGGTGCAATCCCATTTGACGATTTGGAAGTCGGTCGCGAAGCTTTGCGAGCGGTGGGATATGAGTGCGGGGCTGGTCAGGCTGGAGCCAAGGAATGAAGCTGACGCTCGCCAAGATTGCCGCGTTTATTTCAGCGACCGGGGAGTTCGTGCCGGGACGAATAAGTAAACGGATATTCCATCGATTCGCGGACCGTGGGTCCGGGTCAACTTTTCTTCGCCGTGAAGGGCGAGCGCCTGGATGGGCACGACTTCGTTGAGCAGGCGCTGGAAAAGGGCGCAACTTCGGCTGTTGTGAGGAAGGACCAACTTGGGCGTTATTCTGGAGAGCACAAAGACAAAGTTACTCGCGGTGGAAGACACTCTGGTTGCGCTGCAGACACTGGCGACTGCGGTGCGGAAGCTGTGGGGCAAACCGCTGATTGCGGTAACGGGATCGGCCGGAAAGACCACCACCAAAGAAGCGATCGCGCACGTGTTGAGCTCACAGTTTCACGTGATGAAATCGGAGGGGAATTTCAACAACCATTTCGGATTACCGCTCGATGTTGCTGAAGTTAGAGCCGGAGTATGACTTGGCCGTGATCGAGATGGGGATGTCTCATGCCGGAGAAATTCGCGCGCTGGCGAAGATTGCGCAGCCGGAAATTGGTGTGGTTACTAATGTCGCCGCAGTGCATCTGGAGTTTTTCGATTCCCTGGCGGGGATTGCGCGAGCCAAATATGAATTGGTTGAATCGCTGCCTGCGAGTGGCACAGCAGTGTTGAATGCGGACGACGAATATGTCTCGCAGTTTGGACGCGACTTCAAGGGGAAAGTTTTACTCTACGGCACCCATGAGAACTCGCACGTGCGCGCAGAAAAAATCCAATCGAAAGGAGCGGAGGGCACCGAGTTCGATGTTGTGGTGGGAAACGCGCGCGAACACGCAGTGCTGCCGCTGGTTGGAGAACATAACGTTTTGAATGCGCTGGCAGCGAGTCGCAGTGGGACTGGAAAGCGGACTCAACCTGTCGCAGGCGGTTGCGGCGCTCGCGACCCTGGCCCCAGCGGAAAAACGTGGCCAGGTTCTCCACATGGGTAACATCACGGTGATCAACGATTGTTACAATTCGAATCCGAAGGCGCTGGAAGCAATGGTAGATGCGCTGACTGCCATGCCAGCCAAGCGACGGATCGTGATCGCCGGCGAGATGCTGGAGTTGGGCCCTGCCGGGGAACAGATGCATCGCTCGGCGGGTCAGCACATTGCGGAAAAGAAAATCGATCTACTGGTTGGAGTGCGCGGACTGGCAGAATCCATGGTCGACGCAGCGAGGCAGGCGGGAGTTCAGTCAGAATTCCTGACGTCGCCGGAACAAGCAGGCGAGTGGCTGGCGCGCGAGACGCGGGATGGTGATGTGGTCCTGTTGAAAGCTTCACGGGGCGTGAAACTGGAAAAGGCGCTGGAGACCTGGCAGGCGCGGCGCGACGGAAAGAACTGAGATTATTGCGGGACGGAGGCTGATTGCTCTACTGGCTCTTGTTTGTGAAGCTGCAACATTATTTTCCGCCGTTCCGAATTTTCCGCTATCTGACATTTCGTACAGCATTTGCCAGTCTTACCGCGCTGTTTACCGCGCTGATTGTGGGTCCGCTGGTCATTAACCGGCTGCGCGAATTCCAGATCGGACAATACATTCGCGAAGAAGGGCCGAAAGCGCACCAGAAAAAAGCGGGCACGCCCACCATGGGCGGCCTGCTGATTGCGATCGCAATCGTCGTGCCCACTCTGCTTTGGGCTGACCTGAGCAATCGCTTCGTGTGGATCGCGGTGTTCGCCACCTGCGCTTTTGCGGCCATCGGATTTACCGACGACTACACAAAAACGGTGCACCGGCGGAATCTTGGGCTTACCGGGCGCGCAAAGCTGGGACTGCAGATCGCAACCAGCATCGTGATCGCGGTGATGCTGATCGCCATGCAGACATACGGAATGTATTCGACCAAGCTGATTGTGCCCTTCCTCAAACAATTCCACCCTGATCTCGTCGTTCAAAATCTGGAACGGTTTCCGCACCTCTGGCCGTTGGCTTTTTTGCCGTTCATCGGGTTCGTGGCACTCGTCATTGTAGGTTCGAGCAACGCTGTGAATCTCACCGATGGCTTGGATGGCTTGGCGATCGGCTGCACGGTAATTGCCGCGGGTGCGCTCACGGTGTTGACCTACGTAAGCGGCCATGCCACCTTTGCCACTTATCTGGAGATTCCAAAAATGCCGCAAGTCGGCGAATTGACGATTTTTTGCGGAGCGATGGTTGGGTCATCGATTGGATTCTTGTGGTATAACGCGCATCCCGCGGAAGTGTTCATGGGTGACGTAGGATCGCTTGCGTTAGGCGGCGCGATCGGAACGGTTGCGGTCATCATCAAGCAGGAACTTCTGCTGCCGTTTATCGGCGGAGTTTTCGTGATCGAAGCAGTTTCGGTAATCCTGCAGGTGGGTTCCTATAAGCTACGCAAGAAGCGCATATTTAAGATGGCGCCGCTCCATCATCATTTTGAGTTGATGGGATGGTCGGAGTCGAAGATTATTGTTCGCTTCTGGATCGCATCGCTGGTGTTCGCGCTGTTCGCACTAACCACGCTGAAACTGAGATAAATTTTCAATTTCCGATTTCCAATTGCCAATTGTGACTGGAGTGATGAAGTTTTATGAATTGACAATTGGAAGTCGAAAATTGGCAATCCATTAATGGACCTCAAAGACAAACGCGTCCTGGTAGTCGGCCTCGGCAAGTCCGGAGTCGCCTCGGCGCTTTTTCTAAAAGCGCACGGTGCGCGGGTTACGGTCTCCGATACGAAAAGCGGAGACGATTTGCGGAACGAGATTCCCACGTTGCTCGATCACGGAATTACGGTAGAGACCGGTGGACATGGCGAACGCACTTTTCGCGGCCAAGATTTAATTGTTGTAAGCCCGGGAGTTCCGGTCGATGCTCCTCCGCTGGTGCAGGCGCGGTCGCTGGGCGAACGTAGTGATTGGCGAAATCGAACTTGCGGCGCAGTTCCTGCCCGGACCGATCGTGGCCAGTCACGGGATCGAACGGCAAAACCACGACCACCACGCTGACAGGAGAAATTCTGGCGAGCGGCGGATTGCCGACCTCTGGTGGGCGGTAACATTGGCACCCCGGCAATCTCCCTGGCGGAGCGAGCCAAGCCCGAGACCGTGATCGTCCTGGAAGTTTCGAGCTTCCAACTGGAGACGATTCAAACTTCCATCCGAAAGTTGCCGTGGTGTTAAACGTTACCCCCGATCATCTGGATCGCCACGGGACCTTGGAAGTTTATGTGAATGCGAAAGCGCGCATCTTCGAAAATCAGACAAGTGAAGATTTCGCTGTTCTGAATGCCGATGATCCTACTTGCGTGGCCATGGCGGGGCGTACCCAGGCGCAAGTGTTCTGGTTCAGCCGACAGAAGGAAGTGAAACAAGGAGCGTGGGTGCGCGATGGAGCCATTGTGTTTCGGGATGGGCCCGGGACGAGAAACAGCTCAACGCGAGATCATGCTGGCTTCCGAAATTCCTCTGAAGGGCGCACACAATCTGGAGAATGTGCTGGCTGCCGTGTGCGCCGGCATGTTGATGGGATGCGCTCCGGAGAAAATCCGCCAGGCGGTGCTCGATTTCAAGGCGGTGGAGCATCGACTGGAATATGTGGCCACGATTCGCGGCGTGGATTATTACAACGATTCGAAGGCCACGAATGTGGATGCGACCATCAAGGCGCTGGAATCGTTTCCCGCGAACATCCACCTTATTCTTGGAGGCAAGGACAAAGGCAGCGACTACAGCGTTCTGAACGATCTGCTGCGGCATCGCGTGAAGCGTGTATATACCATCGGCGCAGCGGCGGAAAAGATCGAATCGCAGATTAAGAATGTTGAAGTGGTCCACGCGGAAACTTTGGAGAATGCACTTCGCAAGGCGAATGCCTTGGCCGAACCGGGAGATGTTGTGTTGCTGGCTCCGGCGTGCGCCAGCTTTGACCAGTTCAAGAATTATGAACAGCGCGGTCAAGTGTTCAAAGAGATTGTGCGAGAGCTGAGCTAAGACATTGGCAATTTTTTATGAGCCGGCTATCAGAGATGCTGCCCGAACCAAAACAATCAACAATCAAAAATCAACAATCAGCAATTCGTTCAGCATGTCCTCCGTTCTCCGTGGTGAAATGAATTCCCATGGCAAAGCGGGTGAGTGTCGATCGCTGGCTGTTTACTGTCACCATGCTGCTGGTCTTTGTCGGGCTGGTGATGGTGTTTTCGGCATCGGCCGTGATGGCGCGGGAGCGCTTCGGGTCTCCCTATGCTTTTTTGTCGAAGCAGTTGATCTGGGCGGCGGCGGGTATTGTGGCGATGGTGGTCGCGATGCGCGTCGATTACCGGCGCTACAAGCATCCGGCAGTAGTATTTTCATTTCTCGGCGTCACTACGCTGCTGTTAATCTCCGTTTTCTTTCTCGACCGCTCGCATAATACCCATCGCTGGATTCACGCTGGTGGTTTTTCCTTCCAACCTTCGGAATTGGCAAAGCCGGTTCTGATTTTGTTTCTCGCCTATTTTCTCGAGAGCCGCATCAGAACGATGCCGAATTCCATCGATGACTGGCGCAACACGCTGATGCCTGCAGCGGCGCCGGTGCTGGTGCTGCTCGGCCTGATCGTGCTGCAGCCCGATCTAGGCACGGCCATCGCTTGCGCCGGAATCGCGGCTTGCATCTTCTATGTGGCCGGCATGCGAATGCGCTATTTCGGTTATGCCTTCGGCGCATCGCTGCTGCCGCTCTATTTTCTGATCTTTCATGTGAGCTGGCGCCGTGACCGGATTCTCGCATTTCTTAATCCCTACGCCGACCGCCAGAAGACCGGGTTCCACATCATCCAGTCACTCATTGCCGTGGGCATCGGCGGCGTCACCGGCACGGGCTTGATGGAAGGCAAACAGAAATTATTTTATCTACCGGAGCCGCATACTGATTTTATTTTCGCGGTGACCGCGGAAGAATTGGGTCTGGTGGGCGCCATGTTTATAGTGGCGCTCTTCGCCGTATTTTTGTGGCGTGGAATGCGGGCTTCCTGGCGAACGGAAGACGTATTCGGTCGATACCTGGCGGTAGGAATTACCAGCATGGTGGTACTGCAGGCCTTCATCAACATCAGCGTGGTGCTGGGCATGATGCCGACGAAAGGCATTCCGCTGCCGCTAGTGTCGTACGGAGGGTCGTCATTGTTCGTGACGCTGGCGTGTGTGGGCGTGCTGTTGAATATTACGAAGCAGGCGGAGTGAGAAAGCTGACCAGGGATTTTCACCAGATCTGCACGGATCGGGAAATACGGAGGACGTTTGAGACGCCTATTAATTTTGCTGGCGCTTTGCTTTTTCGTTGGCGAGCTGGCAGTAGCCCAGAAGACCGAATCGCCTCAACCCATCCAACTACCGCCTCAGGTCCCAATGTTCTCGGCGGCCGATCTTGCTGCGAAAGTTCCCGCAGCAAAGACGGAAGACGTCAACTCCATGGACGCGATACTGCATGCCATCTACGATGTGATTTCCGGACCGGCGGGCGGACGCGACTGGAACCGCTTCCGATCCTTGTTTCTTCCGCAGGCGCGCTTCACCGAAGTGAGCACCGGGCCCGATGGCTCGAAAATGGTCCTCACCTGGAATGTAGATGAGTTTATTCGCGATGCTGGTGAAGTCTTTTCCAAAGACGCGTTTTACGAAAAGGCGATTGTCAATCGGCCGGAAAGTTTCGGCAATATCACACAAGTGTTCAGCAGCTACGAATCCCGGCGCAATCCAACCGGCAAGCCTTTCGAGCGAGGCATCAACAGCATCCAGTTGCTGAATGACGGTAAACGCTGGTGGGTGGTTTCGATTCTCTGGGACACGGAGCGGCTGGGTAATCCGCTGCCGGCGAAGTTTGCCAAGAATTAGATCGGGGAGTGAAATTGCTGATTGTTGATTTCTGATTGCTGATTGGAAACCCCGCGCTCCTCAATCAGCATCAACAATCAGCAATCAACAATCACAATCAGCAATTCCTTTATAGTCACCTCATGCGGGCCATTCTTGCGGGCGGCGGAACCGGCGGACATGTCATCCCGGCGCTGGCCATCGCCAACGAACTTAAGAAACATTACGCAGCCGAGATGCTATTCATCGGGACGGCGCGCGGCATCGAGAATCGCCTCGTCCCCGCGGCAGGGTATCCGCTGCAACTGGTGCGTGTAGGCGCGCTGAAAAATGTCAGCCTGATGACTCGCGCCAAGACGGCCTTCGATTTGCCGCGGGCGGTGTGGAGCGCGGCCCGCATGCTGAACGAATTTGCTCCCGACGTGGTAATCGGCGTGGGCGGATACGCTTCCGGTCCAGCGATGCTGGCAGCGGTAATGAAGCACATTCCGACGCTTGCCTTTGAGCCGAACGTTGTCCCCGGATTTGCCAACCGCGTGGTGGCGCGATTTGTCTCCGGGGCAGCAGTGCATTTTGCAGAGACCGCGAAATATTTTCGTCACGCGGAAGTAACCGGCGTCCCGGTGCGGCAGGCGTTCTTCGAAATTCCGCCCAAGACGGGGTGGAACTCCGACTCTCCTTGTTTTTGGTGGAAGCCAGGGGGCGCACGCGATCAACGAGGCGATGATTCGCTGTCTGCCAGAACTGCATCGGCAGGCCCCCGGAATCAGCATTATTCATCAGACAGGCGAGCATGACTATAATGACGCGCTGGCCGCGTATCGTCGATTCGATCAATATCAATCAGGATCAGGGGAGTCGGTGCAGGTTTTTAAGTTTATCGAGGATATGCCTGCAGCATTTGCGCGTGCGGATCTGTTGGTCTGCCGCTCCGGCGCCAGCACCGTGGCGGAAATTACAGCGGCGGGAAAGCCCGCGATCTTCGTTCCGTTTCCCCGGGCCGCGGACGACCACCAGCGGGTGAATGCTGAGGCGCTTGCGCGCGAGGGAGCGGCGGTGGTGGTGGAGGAATCGAAGCTCGAAGGAGTCTGGCTTGCGGAAACGATAGCTGCCTTGCTTGGGGATGCGCGACGATTGCATTCCATGAGCGACGCGGCGCGCGGGTTGTCGCATCCCAATGCCGCCCGGGATATCGCGGCGCTGGCGGCGCGGGTGGCTGGAATTGACGAAGCAGATCATGGAAGCAGCTCTGTCCCGATTGCAGATGACATATGAAAGGCCCTACAGGACAACAAACCGGCGCAGGAGTGGTAATTCTGCTCCTTCTTTTCGGGATGCTTTATGCGGGCGACTGGCTGGTCTGGAAATTGCGTGACTCGCGAGGTGCGGGCTACGGCACGGTCGAGGTCCGTCAGTTTCTGGCTACATCATTGAAGGGCAACAAGACCGAATATGATATGACCGGAACAACGCAGCAGACTTGTAGCCGATCGATCTTTCCCCAGCAAGGGTACTCTGCTTGCTGGTGGTTGAAGCGGCATGCCGCGCAATGGGAGTGAAAAGGACTCTGGCGCGGATTCGCGCGAATCTTCACGGATATACTTCTCACGCATTGATTTGATCCGTGGAGATCCGTGGCCGGAAAATCTGACTTATGTTTGCCAAGATTCAGCAGATTCATTTCGTGGGCATCGGTGGCATCGGCATGAGTGGCATTGCCGAGGTGCTGCTGAATCTCGGCTACAAGGTCTCGGGATCGGATCTCAAGCATTCTTCTGTCACCGAGAGGCTCGCTGCGTTGGGCGCCACGGTGTTCGAGGGACATCGTGCAGAGAATATTTCCGGAGCCGAAGTGGTGGTGACCAGTTCGGCGATTGCCACGGAGAATCCTGAGGTCCTCGAGGCGCATAAGTTGCACGTTCCCGTGATTCAGCGGGCCGAGATGCTGGCGGAGTTGATGCGGTTGAAGTACGGCATTGCCATTGCCGGAATGCACGGCAAGACCACAACAACTTCCATGGTGGCCGCAGTGCTGGCAGGCGGCGGCCTTGACCCCACGGTAGTGGTAGGCGGACGCGTCGATGCCATGGGATCGAACGCCCGGCTGGGCAAATCGCGCTACCTGGTGGCCGAAGCGGATGAGAGCGACCGGTCGTTTTTAAAGTTGTCCCCAATTCTTTCCGTGGTGACCAACATTGACCGCGAGCACATGGATTGCTACCGCAACATGCGGGATGTAAAGAAAACATTTCTCGAGTTCATGGACCGCGTGCCTTTTTACGGCATGGTGGTGGCGTGCAATGACGATCCGCTGCTGCGGCGGTTGCTCCCGGAAGTGCAGCGCCGCACCCTGACCTATGGAACCAAGCGTGGCTCGGATTTTCTGATCAAGCTGGAAAATGGTTCGACCTCAAGTTTGAGAGTGGAAGGCCAGCCATTGAGCCGCTTTCGCGTGAGTTATCTCAACAAAGATTTGGGCGAGTTCACATTACATGTGCCGGGAGTGCACAACATTCTGAATGCCACGGCGGCGATTGCCGTCGGTATCGGGCTCGATGTCGATGTGGAGGCAATCCGGGCCGGACTTGATCAGTTCCGTGGCGTTGACCGGCGTTTTCAATTGCGCGGACGCGCAGCCGGAGTGAGTGTGATCGACGATTACGGCCACCATCCCACGGAAATTAAGGCGACGCTGGCGGCGGCGCGGCAGTGCGGGTTTCGCAAGGTTCATGTCGTGTTCCAGCCCCACCGCTACACGCGTACCCGCGATCTGATGGATGAGTTCACCGCTGCATTTGCAGACGCCGATTCGTTATTTGTGCTCGACATCTATGCGGCCAGCGAAAAGCCCATCGAAGGAATCAGCGGGGAAGTACTGGCGGGCACGATTCGAGAGAAAGGTGGAAAGGACGCTCGCTATGTGAGTTCATTCGCCGAAGCCGTGAATTCAGCCGCCGAGGTTGCCCACGAAGGCGACATGATCCTGACGCTGGGCGCGGGCAGCGTTTCGCAATTGGGACCGATGATTCTGCAGAAGCTGCAAGAAAAGAACGCAGGCTCCATAGAGCTCATTCCCTCCGAGCAAACCCTCCCTTAAGAGTGTAAAATGACAATATGAGCATGTGTATGCTCATGAGCGGGTGGGAGAACTATGAAAACGGCGCGTCTGCAAGTATTAACAACTCCGGCGTTTCGCGACTGGCTCCGCAAGGAGGCCAGGAACGCAGGCGTCAGCGTAGCGGAATTGGTTCGCACGCGTTGTGAGCGCAAACCCACGGGAGAGGAATTGGCGGTCGCCAAACTCGCCTCACACCTTCACAAGGAAGTTCGCAAGGCACAGGCATCCTTAAGAAGCGGCTTGGCCGAGGCCACAGCCGTCCTTGAAGAACTGAGAACCGAGCGCGAAAAGCGGCGCTCCTTGCACCGATGAGTGTTTTAAGCCAGGCTATCGACGCGATCAAAGAGGCATTGAAGCTTACCGACGAGGTGCGCCGCGCCGGGGAAACACTCAAAGACCTGGCCCAGGAGATTCGCGACCACGAGCACCGCATTACCCGCCTCGAGGCCCAATGGGAGACCGCGACCATGCTGTCGCGCAAGCGGTTGGAATAGCTCTGAATAGCCCGATATCATTTTGATAAGCGCTTGGCCAGTCTCGGGGAGGGGAACTTTTCCGCCGGACTCTCCGTATCTTTTACTGCTAACGGATTCCCGCGCCACTCGTCCAATCTGCCATAAGGGGTTCAAGCCAATGAAATCGACACAAGCATGGGGATGGCTAATGGCTGGCGTTCTGGCGCTGGGGTTGAATGGCATTTATCAGGACGGCGGCGCGGCTTGGGCACATCGCGCGGTCACGCACCTCATGTCCGGCGTTACCGGTCGGGCCGAAGGCGTTCTGGCGCTGGCGGCGGGGCGCGCAGACTGGTTCGCGGCAAAAAGCGAGGCGCTTAGCCGCGAAGAATGAGACTAGTTCGTGTCGTTTGGCTACGATGATGGCGCGAATGCAGACCAAGATGGCGCGAGCCCAGGGTGGAATGGCGCGCTTTGAAGCGATGTCGGCTCGCGAGGAAGCCCAATTAGCGCGGGTGGAAGCCAGCCGGGCGCGGGCTGAGGCAGAGATTGAGGCACAGGTTGCGCGCGTAAGTGTGGCCACGCCCAGGTTTGATGGACGTCGTTTGTCCGCGAGTAAGGGTGAGCATTCCGCGAGTGCGAATTTCGGTTCCCGGCGCGCATGTAGAGACTGTAAGCTTCGAGAACGAATAACATCTTCCTCCTGCAGGGGCGGACACAGCCAGTTCGTGTCCGCCTTTGCTTTTCTCCAGACAGGTTTTCGTCCAGCCAGCCGAGATTGCGAATGAACGCCAACACTCGCTCCCATAAATTTTCCCACCTGATGGCCAATGCGGTTCCTGCCTGTGCAAAAATTCGATAATTTTTCTGTCTCACTTCGCGAAATGAAGTTATAGTTTGAGTGCTCAGCGATTTCACAGCGACAACTAACCTGAATTGATGGCACGGAAGTCGGGTTCCACCATCTTGCAGGAGGAGTTGTACCCACCCAGCGCTGCCAGCGCGCGGCCGGGTCTCCATGGTCTGAACGGACATGACTTGGAGATGGACGACGCGCGCCTCGTCGACTTGGATGTGGATGAGGAATCGCCGTTTCTACGCGGACAAAAGCGAGTCTCCGCCCGCCGAAGTTCTCTTCCCAAGAAAACTGCAAACCGTTTGTTGTGGGGCATAGCTGCCGCTGCGCGTTGTGTGCGTGGCTGCGCTGTGCGCTGCGGCGCTCTATCACTACGGCGAGCATTCATGGCGCTTCCGCGTGGAATCGAGCGACAACATTCAAGTCGCCGGAATGCAGAACGTAACCAAGTCGCAAATTATGGAAGTAATGGGCGCCGATATCGGGCGCAACATTTTTTTTATTCCGCTGGCCCAGCAGAAGGCGCAACTGGAGCAGATTCCCTGGGTGGAATCGGCCAGCGTGATGCGCTTTGTTCCCAATCGACTTCAGGTGGAAATTCACGAGCGCACTCCGGTGGCATTCGCGCGAGTCGGGCCCGCGCATGTTGTTGATCGATGCCGGCGGCACGCTGATGGAGTTGTCGCCGAAGCATAAATATTCTTTCCCCGTGATTATTGGAATGAATCCCGGCGAGCCGCTTTCCACTCGCACGCCGCGCATGAAGGCTTATACCCAGATGGTGCATGAACTGGATTCCGGCGGCGCGCGCTATTCGCAGGACCTGAGTGAAGTGGATCTCTCCGATCTCGAAGACGTGAAAGTGCGGGTAAATGATCCCGCGGGCGATGTGCTGGTGCATCTGGGCTCATCGGATTATCTGCGGCGCTACAAGATTTTTGTCAGCCACGCGCAGGGTTGGCGACAGCAGTTTCAGAAGCTCGAATCTGTCGATTTGCGCTACGACAACCAGATCATCGTGAATCCGGATATGGAGAAGCCCGCACCGTCGAAGCAGAGTACCGCGAAGGCGCAGGCGACGGGCAGAGTCAAGCCCGTATCGTTGCTGACCCGCATGGGCCCGAATGATCGGCCGCTGCCGAAGCCCGCATTCGAGTTGACGGCAAAGAAACTTGATCCCAAGGCGGCGAGCGCTTCTGCCAAGAAAGTTGGAGCCAAGGCCAACCCAAGCAAAACAACGACGATCTTGCCGAACTCAACCGTCACAAGGAAGTCGATCGTTGCCGCGAAAACCGGTGACCGACAAGCTCTCCAAAAAGCGAGCTACGCCGGTCGCAGCTCGGCGAAAGGTTGAGCACAAGAAAACTTCGAGCAGGAGTTCCTCTGTAACTGCTAAGCCTGCGGGTCATACCGGCGGCCGAAAGCCGAGCCCTGCGATTGCAAAGACTCAGACGAATCCGGAGCCGAGCGACTGAACATTTCAGAACGATCGTGTCATCAAGAATGCATAAGAGAATCTTCACCGGAAACGAATAACGGGAACTGATCAAAGATGGCGAATCAGCAGCGAAATTTTCTTACGGCGATCGATGTAGGCAGCGCCAAAACGTGTGCGCTCATGGCAGAAGTGACCGACTGCGGCCTGCGTTATCGCGGACACGGCATCGCGGAATCGCGCGGTTCACGCAAAGGCGTGATCGTGGACCTGGAAAAAGCCATTGCGGCGATTCAAAAGGCAGTGGAAGCGGCGGAGGATGTCGCGGGTGCGGCCGTGGAACATGCCATCGTCGGCATCGGCGGCGCCCATGTGCGCGGTGTGAACAGCCATGGCGGCATCAGTCTCGGATCGCGTCCGCGGGAGATTGGCCGGGATGAGATCAAGCAGGCGGTCGAGCGGGCGCGCGCAATCCCGCTACCCGAGGGTCGCGAAGTGCTTCATCTTCTGCCCCAGGAATTCATTCTCGACGATCAAGCCGGGGTGCACGATCCGCTGGGAATGATGGCTGCAAAGCTGGAAGTGAGAGTTCATCTGATTACGGCGGCGGCAAGCGCAACGCAGAACGTAATCACCGCAGTGAACCGCGCCGGTGTCCACGTGGATGATACCGTTTTCGAGCCGCTGGCAGCGGCCGATTCCGTGCTGCGCGCCGACGAGCGCGAGTTGGGAGTGTGCCTGGCGGATATCGGGGCTGGCTCGACTGAGCTGGTGGTTTTCCTGCAGGGAGCAGTCGCCTACACCGGTGTGATTCCGGTGGGTGGCGATCACTTCACCAGTGATCTCTCCATGGGCATGTGCACGCCGCTGGCGGATGCGGAAAAGATCAAGAAAATTTTCGGCAATGCCATCGTCACGTTGATTCCGGAAGGCAATGAAGTCGAGGTGCCGTCAGTCGGAGACCGGCCCATCGCGCTTGCTTCCGCAGCGGCTGGTAGCGGAAATCCTCGAACCGCGAGCCCGCGAGCTTTTTGAAATGATGCGCGAATCCCTGCGGCAGAGTGGGATGTTTGATGCCTGCCTTGCCGGCATCGTGCTAAGCGGCGGCGGCTCGCGGCTTCCGGGAATTTTCGATGTTGCAGAATCGGTGTTGCGGCGTCCGGTGAGGCTCTCGTGGCCTACCCCTTTGGCGAAGATGCCGTCCACTTTAGCCGAGCCCGAATATGCCACTGTACTGGGAATGGTGAATTACGGGCAGCGGGCGCGCGTGGCACGCGGGTTTCAGGGAGACCGGTGGGGGTCAAGATTGAAGTCATTGTTGGTGGGATGAGCACAGTGATCGGTGGCTAGCGGTCAAAAAGTAACAGTAAAGATTGGCTTGTTGACCATTAGCTTCTGGCCACTGCATATGGACGAAGTACGAGAATTCAAAACATAGGTGAACACATGACAAACGATTCCAGCATTCGCATCAGCTTCAACGAAGAACCTCTTAACGATGCCAAGATCAAGGTGATTGGCGTGGGCGGCGGCGGCGGAAACGCGGTGAACCGCATGATCGATGCCGGAGTGGAGGGCATCGAGTTCATCGTAGCCAATACCGACTTGCAGGCGCTGCGTCTGTCGCGCGCGCCGGTGAAGCTGCAACTAGGCGTGAAGCTCACAAACGGCTTGGGTGCGGGCGCCAATCCGGAAGTGGGCCGCAAGGCGGCGCTCGAAGATTCCGACAAAATTATCGAAGCGCTCGAAGGCGCCGATATGGTCTTTGTAACCACCGGCCTGGGCGGCGGCACGGGCACGGGCGCGGCGCCGATCATCGCGTCGCTGGCCTGTGAAATGGGCGCGCTGACGGTTGCCGTAGTTACCAAGCCATTTTCCTTTGAAGGCCGCCGCCGCATGACGCAGGCGGATCGCGGTATCGCCGAACTGATGGAATCGGTCGACACGACGATTGTGATTCCCAACGAAAAACTTTTAGCCGTGGCCGAGGACGCGGGATTTTTCGAATCCTTCCGCGTCGCCGATGACATCCTGCGCCAGGGCGTGCAGGGAATCTCCGACATCATTACGATTCCCGGCATCATCAACCGCGACTTCGCCGACGTGAAAACCATTATGGCGCGGATGGGTTACGCCGTGATGGGCACAGCTACCGCAAGCGGGACGAAGCGCACGATCGAAGCGGCCCAGCGCGCGATTGCATCTCCGCTGCTGGAAGCGGGCGCGATCGACGGGGCCCGCGGCATTCTGATCAACATCACCGGATCGGCTTCGCTGAAACTTGCCGAAGTTCAGCAGGCCTGCACCATCATCCAGAGCGCAGCCGCACGAAGATGCGAACATAATTTTCGGCGCGGTGCTCGATGAAAAGATGAAGGATGCGGTGAAGATCACCGTAATCGCCACCGGCTTCCGCGAGGTTCCGCGGCGCGCAGCGAGTGCCCGAGTTTCACTCCTTCGCCGCATCGCATGACAATGCCATGGATTTCCCGGAGTCCGTGGCGCCAGTGCAATCCGCTGCGTCAACATTTTCCGAGCCAATGCCGGATCGCATGATCGACGAGCCCAGGATGGAGGAATCATCACCGGTGGCAATGGCGAATGTGGGTCCCGACGTAATCTCACTCGACGCCATGCGCAGCGCGATGGTGGCGAACTTCGAGCAGGCTGACTTGGATGTTCCCGCATTTCTCCGCAAGCGGGGCGAAGTGATGTAGTCAACCTAACCTCTGAGTGGGAAGAGCGGGAGGAAGTCGAGTGGGGAAAATGGGAAAAGCTTTGCCTATAAGTGGAGTACCTTTTAAGTAACTAGGTTACTGTTACCGAGGCAGCGGTACCGAAGTAACTTCCCGTTTAAGTACCTGTTCCAGAATGGGTTATATCGAAATTACCTTTTACTGAGAGAAAAACTTTGTTATTGCCTGACACGCGCTAACTCTCGTACTATCTGAGAGTTCGACGGACTTACTGGTCAAGACCGGCAGACTGGCAAGCCTCGTGCACCGTAATCATCAGGAAAGCCGGAGATCAGAGGGAAGGGCCAGAAATGTTTAGCTCGAATGCGCGTTGTCTTCGTCTGTTGGTGGTGTTGGGGGGATGTTTCTGGCGCCGGCAATTTGGGCTGCACACGTTAACCCGCGAACCTTGAACGGGAGCAAGCCAAAGTCTTCCCGAAAACTCAGCGAAAGCCAGCGCACCAGGCGCCGGATGCGGCATTTGGCCAGCGGCAGAAGCACCACCGGACACGTAGCGAGCCGACGCACCGCGAATCACGCTGCAACGAATCACGGCGCAACTCTGACCCGAACCTCCGCCAGCCTTCGCAGACACGGCTATCACGAGCGCTTTTTCATGAGTTCCTACGCCGAAGGCCTTACTGGCGGCGATATTACTGATGGTGAAGATCCGGTCGTGCGCCAGGCCGCGATCGATGCCCTGGGCAATATGAACGGCACGGTGGTCGCCATCGAGCCCACCAGCGGACGCGTACTTGCCATGGTGAACCAGAAGTTGGCGCTCTCCAGCGGCGCGCAGCCTTGCTCCACCATCAAACTTTCCGTCGCACTCGCCGCACTGAGTGAAGGCCTGATCTCGAAAGAGACTGAAGTTTCCCTCGGCGGCCATTACCGGATGAACCTCACCGAAGCTCTGGCGCACTCTAATAATGCGTATTTCGAAGCGTTGGGCCGCAAGTTAGGCTTTGAAAAAGTCGCCTACTATGCCCATCAATATGGTTTGGGCGAGTTAGCCGGCTACGATATTCCCGGCGAACAACTGGGAACTTATCCCGAGGAAGTCATTCCCGAAAAACTGGGCGGAGTAGGCAAGATGTGTTCCTTCGGCGAAGGTGTTTCCATGACGCCGCTGCAATTGGGCGCCATGGTTTCCGCGATCGCAAACGGAGGCACGCTTTACTACCTGCAGCATCCCACCACGCCGGAAGAGATCACCAATTTCCAGCCCCGCATCAAGCGGCAACTGGATATCGCTCCGCTGATCCCGGAAATCTCCGTTGGCATGGCTGGCGCGGTGCAATATGGTACGGCTCGCCGTTTGGGTCTTAACTTCAATGAGGAAGAAATCCTCGGAAAAACCGGAACCTGCTCCCACGCCGGCACGCGCTTCGGCTGGTTTGCCTCTTACGCCAACACCAGCAGCGGACGCATCGTAGTAGTAGTTTTCCTTGAAGGCGGACGTCCAACCTTTGGACCGAAGGCTGCGGAAATCGCCGGGCACATGTATCGCAATCTCTACGATCACAACTTCTTCCTGGCTGGACCAGTGTCCCATCCCGCCGACACTGCTTCCGTGCGCTGACCCCACCGCCACTTTCTAATTTCGATTGTCTTACCTCGATTGTCTTACGTCGATTGTGGCTAGGGCCTCTTGCCGAGGCCCTTTGGTTTTTGCCTCACGACGGGCCGCCACTCAAGTCTCCGAAGCTTAGCTTCCTCTAATACGAAATCCCCGTATCCCGCCGATATATCGCATAGGACCTTGATGGTGAATTATCCACGGACATTCTCGTTTTGTACTCACCAGATTAGCCGTCCTTACTCCGTCGTACCCGCGATTTTCGGTGAGCGAAAGATGAACTCGGCAACCGCCATGCAGACCAGCTACGACTACGGATTGGTGGCGCTTTCCGTGGTGCTGGCAATGTTTGCTTCGTATGCGGCACTGGAGATAGCGGGACGCGTGGCTTCATCCCGCGGCCGTCTTCGGGCGCTCTGGCTGAGCTGTGGTGCCGTGGTTATGGGTTTAGGAATTTGGGCGACGCACTACGTCGGCATGCTTGCTTTAAACATGCCGATAACGGTCTCTTACCATCTGCCCACCGTCGTTCTATCGCTTTTGGCCGCAGTCGCCGCCTCGGCAGTTGCACTTTTCGTACTCAGCCAACCCCAAATCAGCCTCTGGCAGGAGGTTGCAGGCGGCGTCGTAATGGGCGGCGGTATCGCGGCGGTGCATTACATCGGGATGGCTGCCATGCGCTGTTCGGCTATGCTCGTCTACGATCCGCGGATCGTGGCCCTCTCGATCGCGCTGCCCATTCTTATCTCGCTCTTCGCTTTGCGGCTGGCTTTCCGGGCGCGCGATGAGAAACGTTTAACCGGGCGAAAAATTATCAGCACGCTGGTTATGGGCAGCGCCATCCCACTGATGCATTACACCGGAATGTGGGCGGCGAGCTTTCACCCTTCCGGTATTGTGCCCGAACTGACGCATTCCGTCGGCAATTCCGCAATTGGCGCCTTTGCTGTTGCCACCAGCACTCTTTTGGTGCTTGCGGCAGCCATCGCCTTCTCCTCTCTTGACCGCTTCATCGACTCACAAAGATTTGATCTCAATGCTTCGCGCGAACGCGAATTATATTTCCACACAATCGCGGAGGCAGTTCCCGAAATTATCTGGACCGCGACTCCTGACGGCCAGGACGACTACTTCAACCAAAGATGCTTCGATTTCACCGGGTCAACGCTCGAGGAGATGCGCGGCTCGGGATGGAAAAAGATAGTCCACCCAGACGACCTCGATAATTGTATTTCCAGTTGGCAGAACGCGCTTCGAGTGGGTGAGCCCTACGAGATTGAGTATCGCCTGCGTGGAAAGGATGAAAAGTATCGCTGGTTCCTGGGTCGCGCCAATCCCATCCGAAATGCCACAGGGGAGATCATCAAATGGTTTGGCACCTGTACCGACATCGAGAACCAGAAGCAAAATCAGCAGAATCTGGAAGGGCAGATCAAGGAGCAAACTCTGCAACTGGCGGAGACAAATGCCCGGTTGCAGCGCGAATTGTACTTTCAGACGATGGAGGGAATCCCCGAGATCGTTTGGACCGCTGACCTCGATGGTGCGATCGACTTTACCAACCGGAAATGGCTCGACTACAGTGGCCTGACCGCCGAACAAAGCCTTGGCGAGGGATGGGCCCAGGCGGTCCATCCCGATGACCTCGCCCCCTGCGTAGGAAAGTGGCAGACCGCGGTGCTCGCGGGGAATCCTTTCGAGGCAGAGTATCGCCTGCGAGACAGAAACGGGCTCTTCCGCTGGTTCCTGGTAAGGGCCAACCCTATCCGGAATTTCGCTGGGCAGATTCTTAAATGGTTCGGATCTTGCACGGACATTGAAAATCAAAAACAGAACCAGCAGATCCTGGAAGAGCAAATTCTCGAACGCACAGCCCAACTGGCCGACGCCAATACCCGCTTGCAGGAAGAGATGCTGGAGAAGGACTTTGCCCGCAAGGAACTCGACCAGCAGAATGAAAGAATGATGAGTGAACTGCAGAAACGCTCGGAGCGAGCCACCATGCTGGCGAAAATGGGCGAATTACTGCAGAGTTGCATCAGCCGCGACGAAGTATTCGCGGCGGCACTGGGCTACGCACCTAAGATCTTTCCCACTGCGCGCGGAGCCGTAGCGCTGCTCGATTCTTCGCGCAGTCATGCCGAGGTGCTTGGCTCGTGGAGTGAATGCCAGCTTCCCATGAAGGAATTTGAACCGACGGAATGTTGGGCGCTGCGAACCGGCCATCCGCATCTCGTGCTGGCTGGCGATTCCACCGCGCCCTGCGCGCACGCAGCGGGCGTGAAGAACTCGTACTTGTGCATCCCGATCCTGGCGCAAGGCGAAACTCTAGGCATTCTGCATCTCCAAGCCACGGATGACGTTCCGCAACTGAACTCAGCCGAGCTTTCGTTCAAGACTACATTTGCCGGACAGGTGGGTTTGTCAATCGCGAACATCCGGCTGCGCGAGGCGCTGCGCATGCAATCGGTTCGCGATGCCTTGACCGGTCTTTACAACCGGCGCTATCTGGAAGAAGTGCTCGATCGCGAGACTCGACGCGCTGGGCGCGCCGGGCAGTCGATGGGAATTCTGATGCTTGACTTGGACCATTTCAAGCGTTTCAACGATACCCATGGGCACGATGCCGGCGACGCCGTGTTGCGTGAAACCGCCGCATTTCTCCTCAAGAACGTGCGCGCTGAGGATTTTGTTTGCCGCTATGGCGGTGAGGAATTCGTTGTAATCCTGCCCACTGCCGACATCGAGGGATCGAAAATGCGCGCAGAAAAACTGCGCTCTGAAATGCGAGAGCTGTCCATCATGCATCAGGGAAAGTCTCTCGGCATGGTCACGCTTTCGATTGGAGTGGCGGCGTTTCCCACACACGGAATGCTCCCTAAAGAACTGATGGTAGCCGCCGACGGTGCGCTGTACGAGGCCAAGCGCGGGGGAAGAGATCAGGTGGCAGTTGCATTGGCGAAAAGCGTTGAGCAGATCGTGGTTCCCCCCGAAACCGAAACCGCGTCCAAGTGGAGTTAGTCGGCCCCAACTGTGGGCTTCAGGAGGAGTCTTACTCGATTAGCCGATGCTAACGCGCGGCTACCGCTCCATAATGCAAACTCAAATCATTTCTTCCGCTCGTCGCGCTCGACCACACCATCCTTAATGTGGATTACCCGGTGAGCATACTCGGCGATGTCATGCTCGTGAGTGACCAGGACAATGGTGTTGCCTTCCCCGTGCAGCCGGTCAAACAGCGCCATAATCTCGTTTCCCGTCTGCGAATCAAGATTGCCGGTGGGTTCGTCCGCCAGAAGAATGGAAGGCTTGTTCACCAGGGCGCGCGCCACCGCAACGCGCTGCCGTTGTCCACCGGAAAGTTCGTTCGGCTTGTGAGTCATGCGGGATCCCATGCCCACTGCCGTTAATGCGGCTTTAGCGCGCTCGCTACGCTCGTCAGTAGGAACGCCGGCATAGATCAATGGCAATTCAACATTATGCAGCGCAGTGGCCCGAGCCAATAGGTTGAATGTTTGAAATACGAAGCCGATTTCTTTATTGCGGATGCGCGCCAGTTCGTCGTCATCCAATTCGCTTACCAATTGACTGTTGAGCCAGTATTCTCCTTTTGTCGGGGTATCAAGGCAGCCGATCAAGTTCATCAGCGTGGACTTGCCGGAACCGGAAGGCCCCATGATGGCGACGTATTCGCCACGCTCAATGCGCAGGTTAACCCCGCGCAGCGCATGCACCTGCTGCTCCGAGCCCATGTCGTAGGTCTTCCAAAGATCGACGGCTGCGATCATGCAAGCTTGCGGCGGAGCTGAAACGGCGTTCGAGGGCATGCTGATCACTTCTGCGGTAGCCATATTTTTCTCCTGCTCCGGTGCCACTGAGTTCTCCGTAAGTGAATTCGATCTTCCTGAACTCCGGAGGCTGACGGCATGCAAAACACTGTCGTTCCAGACGCCGGTCGAAAATTGTTTTGTCTCACCGGCCTCTCCGTTGGACGGATCAACCTGGCGAACGTCACGACGATTCGTCTTCCTTCTTAGGAACCGAGTTATCAATCTTGACGCTACTGCCAGAACGCAGCGTTCGCAAAACCTTGTAGCTGCCGGTGATTACTTCATCGCCTTCTTTCAAACCCTGCAATACTTCGATGTCGCTGGTGCCGGTGATGCCGGTTGTCACGGGAACGAACACTGCTTTCTTGTTTCGAATGACAAAAACGCCCTGCACGTCCGGCTGATTTTTATTCTTCGATGGGTCCTTGGGCGCGGGTGCAGCCGCCTGTACCGAACCGGGGGATGATTTCTCTTGCTCCAACTGGGCTTGGGTGCGAACCGAGAGCGCTTGAATCGGAATCGAGAGCACGCCGCTGCGGGCAGCGGTGGTTATTTTCGCCGTGGTGGAAAGTCCGGGACGCAAGTCCTGCGGCGGATCGTTCACCGTGACCACCACTTTGAAATCCTTTGCTTCCTCGCTGGCCGTAGTTTGCTGCGAAGTAGCCACGCCGGTGGAGCGCACGATGGCGTTGTCTCCAATCTCGGAAACCGTACCGTGGAAAACTTTCCGCGGGATGGCATCGATGGTCACTTCAGCCGGCTGGCCCAGGCGCACATTGACGATGTCAGTCTCATCCACTTTCACTTCCGCAGTAATCACCGACATATCGGCGAGTGTCATCAGTGTGCTGCCCGGTGAATTCTGAATGCCCATCACCACGGTTTCGCCTTCGCGCACCGGCAGATTAGTAATCACGCCGTCGTAGGGTGCGGTATAAGTAGCCTTTTGCAGCACATCGGCGTATCGAGTCAGCGTGGCCCGGTTCTGTGCAATATGTTTATCGGCCGAATCCTTTTGTGCTTTCGCCTGCGACACTCGCGCTTGAGCCTGAACCAGACCAGCATCGGCCGTTGCCCAGGCATTCTTGCGGCTATCGAAATCTGACTTTGAGATCAGTCCATCCTTGAACAGACTCTGCGCGCGGTCCCAGTCCAGCTTGTTGCGGTCGTAGTCGGCCTGGGCGCGCACTAGATCGGCCTGCGACGTCTTGAGCGCCGCATCGGCGGCAAGCGCATCGGTCTCGGCCGCCTGCAGGGATGCCTGGTTCGCATTCACATCCGCCGACGATTGCACGTTTTCCAGTTGCGCGAGCAATTGACCCTTTCTGACATGGTCGCCTTCCTTGACCAGCAGATGCGTGATCTTGCCGAAGGCGTTGGCGCCAATGTTGACGTAGGTCTTAGGCCTGATTTCTCCCGATGCGCTTACCACGGAAGACAAATCTTCACGCTGCACCTTGCCGGTCTGTACCGTGACCACATTCTTGCCGCTCTGGTGCACCGTAATCCCGACGATGACAGCCAGCAACACCACGACGCCAGCGCCGATCGCGACCTTCTTCCAGGTTTTCATCGTCTCCATCACCGTCCGGAATTTCTCTCGTTATTGCCTTCGCCTCCCCTCGCTTCCGGCTAACCCGGTTCACACGGTCTAACCGACACATCTTCTAGTACGCTCCCGGTTGCCGGGAAGTTCCATGAGGGTCGTTGAACGCGTTCGTGAGGCCGCCTGGGAAATACAGCCGAGGGTGTAAGCCCCGGAACTTTCGATTATAGCGTGGAGGACGCCTGTTTCGTACGGGCCCGCCGAAGCTGCCCTAGCGTTTTCTTGTTCAAGGTGCGATTTCAGAAGTCGAGGCTGCCAAAATCTCTTAAACCATGAGTCGGCCGCTTTCGGCAGGGGCATAAACCTGGCTAAGATACTGAATCGAAGTGATTTGTCAGGATTTTCCGGAGATCCCGGTAAGCAGCCTTCAGGCTCCCACCGTCATGCGTGGCTTCACGGGGATCATTCTTGCAATCTCCGCTACTCGCCGATACGATTGCAGCCTGTCCTCATGCTCATAGGTATCGGTCACAACGATGACCTCGTCGGCTCCCGTTTCACCCACCAACTTTTCGAGTCCCGCTTTCACCGTTGCATTCGATCCCACAATCGCTGCATGCAGTCTGCTCTCCACCGCCGCCTTCTCCCCATCGTCCCGCCACAGGGACTCCATGGAGTCAACGGGTGGCAATAACTCCACCGGCTGGTTTCTTATCAATCGCAGGAATCGTTGCTGTGGGGTCGTGAACAACCGTTGGGCCGCCGCGTCCGTCTCAGCCGCAATGATTTGCACCGCCACCATCAGGTATGGCTTGCTCAGAACGTCGCTGGGCTGAAACCTCTCGCGATAAAGCTGCGAAGCTGCATATAAATATTCAGGGGCAAAGTGCGCTGCGAACGCAAACGGCAGCCCCAACGTCCCCGCCAGCTGCGCACTGAAGCCGCTCGACCCCAGCAAGGTGATCGGCACATTGCTTCCTTGTCCGGGAATTGCTTTCACGGCTTGCCCAGGGCTTTCGGGGCCGAGGTAGGTGCGAAGCTCATCAAGAAGATCCGGAAAATCGTCGCCGCTCTGCCGTGAATCCCTTCGCAGCGCCCGCATCGTTTGAAAGTCGCCGCCCGGAGCACGCCCCAGTCCCAGATCGATTCGTCCCGGATATAGCGCTTCCAGCGTGCCAAACTGCTCCGCCACCACCAGCGGAGCATGGTTCGGGAGCATCACTCCACCACTGCCTACGCGAATCGTCTTCGTCGCCCCCGCTACATGCCCAATCAACACCGGCGTGGCGGAGCAGGCCAGCCCGGAAATGGAGTGATGTTCCGCCAACCAGTAGCGTTTGTATCCCAACTGCTCGACATGCCGTGCCAAATCTACCGACCTGGCGATTGCGCTACCGGAAGACTCCCCTGCCCGCATGCCCACAAGGTCCAGTACCGAAACCGCTAATCCATTGCCCATGCTGGATTGGATGAGATGGCTGGGAAATCGGTGCGACGCGCGGTTTCTGGGAGATGGAATGCGGACTGTCTGCCAGATTCACATTGAGTCAACCTCTCTCTCGATCCGTGTTTGGTCTCCGTAACCAAATCTCATCAGGCTCGCCATAGCCGCGAGCATAAGCTCCATGGGAGACCGAGTAAGTTTTCAGTTCATTCCAGTTCCATCGGCTGCAAACCGGCGGCCTTCGACAGAAACAAAACAACCTATATTCTTCGCAAGAATCAGTTACAAAAGATGCGAGGTACGAGCCGTTTTGATACGGACTGAACCCAATCAGGTATCGAGTGCAACATTGCGGGCATTCTACGCAGTGACGCAAGCGGTCCGGCATAAGAAACATCGCTCAAAGCGGGCGACTAGCTGAAATAGAGGACAGAAATGTCTTCCTGTCCTCATCGTGTATCGTCCACCGCATCACGCACGCCGCGAACACGCCAAAGCAGTGCGTGCCGCCTTGTCGCACGACGGCAAGTACGTGCATTCGATTAGCGAAATCGATCCGAGCATTCCCCATCCACATTACTGCTGAGTGCCAACTGACGAAGCATGTGGTGTTCCACGTTCACAGCGATTACGTGAAACGACAATCCAAACATTTCAGCTTTCGAGTGAAAGTGGCGGATTGACAAAATTCTGGGGCGATACTGAGACCGCTAGCACGACTGTTTCTCCAACTTCTCATACACATGGGCGAGAGACCCCGAAATTCGATGGATTTTCATATTGTCGAGCGCATTGTTAAATCCTTCTTGACGCTGTGACTGCTGCCATACATACTGGTTGGTATGTTGGCGCCACGCAAGAATCCGAAAAAGAGTGCGGGCCCGGGGATGTGGGGGGTGCAGGCGCGCAATCCAGCTTTCCCTCTGCAGTGAGCACTGGGCAGAAGTAACAAGGGGTTTCATTTATGAGCTCCCGCGAAATCCAGGATCAGAAAGCCATGCCACGTGAGATGTTTGTTCAACACGCGAATCACTCTGATGCGGACGGTTCGGCCAGCCCACAGAGGAGAGCTACGATTTGCTCCATCAAGAGTAGCCCGGATTACACTCCCGAATCGGCAGCGGACGAGTTCTGTAAAGCTGCAGATACATCGTTGCTTCCGGTAACCAGAGTTGTGGCTGCAAGCCTCATGCGCGTGTTGCGCCAGTTGGAGGTAAAGTGCCAGGCGCCTCGAATCGCGGTTAAGACCAAGGGCAGCATCCGGTTCTTGGATTTAGCCGACATCTCAGCAGTGCAGGCCGAAGGTAATTACGTTTCGTTGCGACACCGGCCTAATCCCTATTTGGTGCACGAGTCGCTCTCGTCCATGGCGGAGAAGCTTAAACCCTACGGTTTTATTCGCATCCACCGCTCGGTCGTCGTGAATATTTCGGCGGTGGAGGAGATCCAGTCATTACCGACGGGAGAGTACCGGCTGCGTGTAAGCGGTGGGAAGGAATACCTGGTAACGCGCACATACAAAGACAGCCTCAGAGATCTGGCTCAACTATGGGTAGGCTCGACTACGTGAGCACTTGATCCAGCAATTGGCTCACTGCGCGATGCGCCTCTCCGATAGCGGTGCGATGGTCGGGCGTGCCCGACAAATCAGTATTGGCGAATGCAATTCGTCCAAATGGCGCAGCGCGCAGAATCGCACGTGGTGCGGGCTTGCCGTCCTTTCCGAAAAAGAACCCTGGCTGCGGGCTGACGTAAGCATGCCCCCACCGATTGAGAACGATGCCGGCGATGTCGCGCGAGGCGTCGAACCCAGTAGCCGAAAACATCTCGGTCATTTGTGCGCGAATCTGTCGTTCATAGTCGCGGAAAGAAGTCGTGAAGAGTTGGGTCCGGCCAAGGTTCCCTTGCTCCTGCAAAGGCAGTCCATAGTGAGGAAAAATCACCTTGAGGGTAAGCACCACGGCAGAATCCGGGGTGATCGTTTTGTTGTCGCTGGAAAATGTCGGCAGTTTCCGAATCGCTGTGAAGTTGCCCAGACCCTCAAACCATTGGCAGCCCGAGATGCCCATCTTGTACAGGAAGCGCCAATTGCGCAGCGCAACATTTGCCATCATGCAAGGTGATCGGTAGAACTGATCATAGGCCTCACGGTGCGCAGCAGGCAGATCGCGAACGATATGCTTGGAAGTCCAGCACCCGCCCGCCATGACCACCGATCGTGCTTTGAGTCGGTAAACGCTGCCGCCCCGCGCGTACGCAACCGTAACGAAGTCTGACTTGGAGGCATCTCCTTCGTGCTTCACATAAACCGTCGTGCTGCTCAAACGGATTCTCGCCGGTTGGCCGGACGCGGTCGAGCGCTTCAAACTTAATGTTGTTGCGGCAAACTGCTTCAAGCGTGTTCGGCCCGGGAATTGAGTCGGGGACGAGTGTCTTCACCATGTGACGCGCGATTCCATCATTTCCGCCAGGAAACGAAAGCGACGGCTGGTCCATCGAACGATCCACATCGAAGGCGTAAATACAATACGCGGAAACCGCATCCGGTCCGGCGCCGAAGCCACTGCCCTCGTCGGCCATGAATGTTTGAATCGTCTCTTTGCTCAGGCCGTAGTTGTCCATCAGATAGCGTTCGATGGTGATGCTATCCAACTGCCGCGATTTCTGATCTCCCGGGTAATCAAACGGCAAGCCAGATTTCGGCCGCTCGTTGTACTTGAGCAGTTCAGACCGCGTCTTCTCGGAAATTGGCGCGCCCTGCAGTTTTTTTTCGTACGGATTTATCAGCCACATCCCCGGCTTCTGACCGAACTTCGCGCCAAAATAAAAAGCATCAGGACCCCTTGCATCTTCGAAGCTGTAACCCAGCGGGACCTCAGGAGACGCAGCTCCCCACTGCTGATATTTGAACTGACTCCAGTCGAGCCCGATCAGTTCAAAAAATCTCCCCATGAAACTGTGCGGAAGCGGCACCTGAAAATGATCTGCTCCTTGCGGCCCCATAATGCGCTGGCCATCTACGATGAATTCATTTCGCTTTGCCTCGCCCCCGAAAACCGGATGGTTATCGAGCACAAGGCAGCTGAGTTTGGAACCGCCGTATTTCTGAACAAACAGTGCTGCCGCCAGGCCGCTCACTCCTCCACCTACCACAACGCAATCGAACACTTCGCCCGTATCAATCACATTAGCGGGCAACGAATCGAAAGTGCCGCTGCGAATCTGGTGCCCGGCGGTCATGACTTCGAATGTGTTTCCATTCGAATTGGAGTAGTCGCCCACGCCGCCATAACCAGTCCATTCCTCACCGACCCCGGCGTTGGCCAAGAGTTGCTGCGGCGTGAATGGCGCAAGTAGCGCGCCACCCGCGGCCAGTAAAGTCGAGTTCAGAAAATCGCGGCGACAAATCGGTCGATTCAATCCAAGCGTCTCATCGCTCTTGTCGCTGTGGCTCGTCACCCTACTCCTTTTCTCCAATCCGAGTCGCTGCCTTCTTCAAGCGAATCGTCGGGGAACATCCGGATTCGTCTGCGGCGGCAGGCCCAGAGAACCGGCCGCCGCGCAGCCATTGAGTTCCAAAGTGCTTCTGCATCCGCCCAGCACTGTCACCCCATAACATACCGCATGATTGCCTGGTGCGCCTCGCAACAAGGCGCCCGTTGAAAAGAAACGATAGAGAATGTTCGCTGTTCCATCGCTGAGCTGTTAGCTCATCAACGTGCCTGAGCGGCAGAGGGAGCTTCAGCTTTCTTAAGGCTCACGGTTGCGTTGGTGATCAGTGGTTTTGCCCAGAAGCCGACGCTCAAAACACACGCGAAGGTCACATAGAGAAATGCCACTCCGGTACGCAGGCCGAAGTGGTCCCCGATCCGTCCGATAATCAGCGGCACCACCGCGCCACCCATAATTCCGGTGCTCAAAATTCCGGCGAACGAACCGTGGTGCTCGGCCACCGAGTTGAGTCCCAGAGAAACCAGGATCGGCCACATGACGGATGCGAAGAGGCCGATTGCAGGAAAGGCGATGACTGAAACACTCGCCGGACCGAACAGCGCGGCGGTCAAACACAACAGCGCTCCCAGGCAAGTGCCGATCAAGACGTACCGGCTGTCGAAAATCTTTAGCAGCAACATGCCGATAAAGCAGCCCACTGTGAGTAGTCCCCAAAACCATGACACCGCGGTTGCGCCGGTGGTGTGCGGATCGTAGCCGTGATATTTCGACAAGAACTCAGAGATCCAATTCGCCGTGCCCTGTTCTGAACCCACATAAGCGAAGACGCAGAGGAAAAAGGCCCAGACCGTCGGCCTGCGAAAGAGACTGCCGTACGTCTGCAACGAGCCAGCCTGCTCGTCTGCGGTGAGCTCCACGCGAGGAAAACGGCTGCAGGAAAGTAGCGCGACCATGGCTAGCGTAAACACCGCGAAGATCCAGTACATGGACGCCCAAGGCAGCTTTGCGGGAGTGATCCTGGCGAGAAGTCCGAGCAGTGCATTTCGATTTGCGTTTTCGGTGCCCAGGTTCAGCACCAAATACGAATACATATATGGACTCAGAAATGAAGCGCTACCGAATACAAGCTGGGCGAAAGCCGAGTTGAACGCAAAGTGCTCTTCGCCTCCGGCAACCCGCAGCAGAGGATTGATCGCGGTTTGCAGCGTAGCCATTGCCGATCCCATTACAAACAGCGAGACCACGGCTACTGCATAGCTGGGGTGGAAGGCGAAACTCAGCGATCCCGCGGTGCCCACCAGGAAAGCAGTAATCATGACGGGTTTCTCACCGAAGCGTTCCACCAGAAAGCCGGCCGGAATCGACAACACTCCATACGCGATAAAGAATGAGAAGGGAAGGAACGCCGCGGCCGCCAGACTTACTTTGAAGCTATTGATAATGTCGGGCACGATCGGACCGAGAATATTGGTAAGCAACGACATCACGAAAAATGTCAGGAATACGATGGCGACCATGTATCGGTTTCTTGGCATGGAGCGTGAGCTCATCGGTTGTTCCTTTATTCCTTCGTGGTTACTTTGGAGGCCAGTTCAAAACGGCCGGGCTCGCGTCCTACCTGAGCAGCTAAGGCGAGCGTGACCATTTGCACCGGCAATATCTCGAGGATTGGACGTATCGACCGCGGCGCAGAAGGTAGAAGACAAGAGCGCGCCGCCGCGCCTTCGCCGATCAATTCTGCCCGTCCGCCTTTTCCGCGAATGTCGGCGAAGAGACTCTGGTTCAGTTCGCGCGTTTTGTCTTCTCCGGCAAAGACGAAGACAAAAGTTTCATGGCTGAGCATTTCGAATGGTCCGTGCCGAAATGCCGCGCTGCTCATGCCTTCGGCGGGGAAATGGTCGGACTCCTTAATGGTCAGAGCCCCGGTTCCCACTGCTGCAAGCGATGGTCCGCGGCCGACGAGGAATAGATTCCGAGTCCCGTCGAGCATTTGCGCCAGATCTTGCACATATTCTTTCCAGTGGACAAGATAATTCCGAACCGCTTGACCCGCGGCCTCAAGTTCCTGCCGAGTACGCAGCAAATCACCTTCACACACAAAATCGCCAAGCCACTGCAAAGCCATCAACGCCGCAAGGTAGGTCTTGCACGAAACCGAAAATTCTTCGCCCGCCAGGCTGAGGATGGTTGCGTCGGCTTGCTCGGCTAGAGGACTATCCGGTGTATTCGTAACCGCAATCACTGACGATCTGCCATCGTTGATATCCAGCAGGCGAACTACTTCGGCGCTCTGGCCGGATTGAGACACCGCCACGATCAAGGTCTTTGGATCGAACAGCCGATTCTGATAGTGCAGAAGTTCGGAAGTCTCCACCATTACTGCCGTGAAACCGTGATCGATCAGTTGGATATTGAGAGGATGTAGAGCGTGAAAAGAAGAGCCCATTCCAGTGAGGACAACCTTCTCGAACTTGCCTTCCTTCAGTCCGCCCGCAAGTCGTTGCAGAGCCTCCGAGACTTCGAGTTGGGCGAGTGTTTCTTCAAGAACGCGCGGTTGATCAAGGATGTCGCGAAGGTATGCGCCTTCGACTACGGAGAAATCAGCTTGCACGGGGTGCGCTCCTCCGAGCCGAAACGGTGGTACCAAACTCTGGCGGCTCCGATCAAATTTGCATCATCCCCTAGCGATGCCAACGCTAATTCTGTTCTATCGAAAGGAACCAGTCGGCAACTGGCGACGATGGTTTTTCGAATTCCCTCTAGAAAGAGGACAGCGCTTTTCATCACGCTGCCGCCCAGGACAATGATCTCCGGTACAAACATCGTCACCAGATTCGCCATGCCAAGGCCGAGATAGTGGCTTTCATTTTCGACCGCACGCATTGCCCAATCGTCGTTCTGTCGCGCCAGTTCGCAAATTTTCTTTGCTGTCAGGCCGGCGCGGTGGCGATAATCCGGCGGCGCATTCTTCTCCATCCATGCCACCATGGCCGGACCCGCCGCCAGAGATTCCCAACATCCTCGAAAACCGCACACACAAGGCGGACCGGAAGGATCGATGAGATGATGGCCCATCTCGGGATGAGAATGATCGACCCCGCGATAAAGCTGCCCATCAAAAATAAGGCCGGTTCCGATTCCGGTTCCGATGGTTACATAAATCAATTTCTTTTTGTTCCGGCCAGCGCCCCAGCCTGCTTCCCCAAGAGCGGCAGCGTCGCCATCGTTCTCGATGGCGACTTTCACTTGAAATATATGGCTGAGATCTTTGACCGGATTTTCCCCCTTCCAGTTGGGAAAAAAGTTGACATCGCCGAAGGCGCCCGTCAGAGGATCAACCGGTCCGGTTGACCCGATTCCAATGCCCGTGATTTCCGTGTGCGCGGTGCGAGCCGTCGCTCGCAACAACTCCGTGATATTGCGCAAAGCATTCGCATAGCCGCCATCAGGATTGGTCGGGCATTCCTGGCAGGCTAATACTTTGCCATCGCGATCAACCATGCCCACGGCTATCTTCGTGCCGCCAATATCTACTGCTGCAATCACTGGGTCTCCTGTTTGTGGTCCTTGGTTTGTGAACTATTTCCACTCCAGTACCGCACCCTCATAAGCTCCGATGTCGATCTTGAAAGCGGAACCAGAAACTTGAATCTGGGTCGGCCCTTGCGATGAGATTCTCGCAACCGAATGCAGAGTACCAGCGGCTGTGATGGTCACAGTTTCCGGAGCGGACCCATGATTGGTGATGACCACATACCCATGCGTTCCGCCGTTCAGGCTGCAGACTTCAACCGATGGCTGGTCACTTCGAAACAGCGGCTTGATACCTGACCATTGGCGAAAAGCTTCGTAGATTCGGTGCGTGTTTTCAGGCTTATCAAAAGCCGCTGGCAGGTTCGCAAGATAATTTTCCAACGGATAAGCGCTCAACAACGTCTTGCCGGAGCCCACTGTATTGGCCACGAGCGCGGGCCGATTGTCCTGATCCACTGCGATGACAGTCCCGCCTTTCACCTCAAGAATCGAACCCCACGAACGGGGCGTTGCGGAAGGCACGAGGTAATGAAAAGTATCTCCGACTTTTAGATCGCCGAATGGCGCAACGACTTTGAGTGTGACTTCCTCTTTCGGATTCGCATCGACCATCCTTGCTCCGAAGAGCGACTCCATCTCCGGGATGGCGGCATCGGCGGCAACCGATGCATAGAGTGCGCCTCCTCGGGCGACATATTGTTTTGCTTTTTCCCAGAAGTCCGAGTGCACATGAACCAGAAAACTGTCGGTGCTGGTCAGCGGCGAAGGCATCAGCAGCATCGGGCGTTTTTGCCAGTCATCGTACTCTCGCGGAAAATCTGCCTTCATTCCGGCGCGCCGTGCGAGCACAAAGGACGACAACCATGAACCGGTAATCCATAAATTTTCTTCGCTGAACGTGGGCTGCGATTGGCCCGCTACATTTGCCCCTTCATCGGTCGAGGTGTAAGGAACAACTTCTGGACCAGTCAAGCCAAAGTGAGAAAAATCGCCGTGCGGTTTTGACCACTCGTAGGGAACGATGATGCCGGCGTCGGCCGGAGCCGGCTCGATTCCTGTCAGATCCAGGCGGCCGACGATATCCTCGAATTCCTTAAACATTCTTGCGGACGGCCGGTCTTTACCATCCCACGTCGTAAGTCCGAATTGCGTTTCGTGCGGAGAGCGGAGATAGGGCACTTTATGAAACTGCTCCGGAGCCGCATCGGTGTAGCACCAGAGAAGAAATCCATTCGCGCCAGCGCCCAGCCCTGAGTAGAGGCTGGCGCGCAGAAACTTTGCGATCTGCCCCGGGTCATACTGGGCTGACGAAGCCCCGATCTCTTGCACCATAACCGGCTTGCCTGCGCCGCCCGACAAAGCGGTCTCGAAAGCTGAACCGTACGTGCCGCGCTCGGAAAGCATTGCATCGGGAAAAAGTTTGGGCGCATAAATGGAATAAGGATGAACGCTAAAAAAGTCCGCTTCCTCGCTGAGATTATCTGGACGGAATGGACCGCGTCCCACATCCTCCATACTGGTTCCGACTACGATCGGATGGAGCGAATCGTGACGCCGGATCGACCAGGAAAGCAGACGCGTCCAGTTAATGGCCATCGCATCCGTGGTGCTGTCCGGCACAATCCAGAATGGAGGCTCATCGGTTAAATCCCAGCCCAGGATCGCAGTCTCTTTTCCGTAGCGGCGGGCCAGTTCGCCGACATGATCGGTTTCGATCCGCAGCATGTCTGGATCAGAATGAGGATGCCGGCCCTGGCGGTAAGGAACATCCCAGTACGCCTCGCCCACCTCGCCGCCGATCAAAAGACTCGGGTGCAAGTAGATGTGGTAACGATTCGCGAGCGAGATCAGGAAATCGATCTTGCGAAACGCCTCGGGATCGTAGTCGCCGGGGCGGGGCTCGATCCATGCCCAAACAAAATCAAGACGAATGGTGTTAAAGCCGAGTTCGTGCATGCGCACAAAATCAGCTTCGATCGCCTTCGGATCCCACTGCGTCGGCCACTGCATGGCTGCCTTCGCCGGCACCCAGTTCGCTCCCACCGGGATAAAGCGATGGCCATCACGAGAAAAATAATTGCCGTCCAGATGCACCGCGGGAGATGGACCGCGGGTAGATGTGGCGCCGGCTGCCCGGTCGCAGCCGCGAGAGTTCTGCTCTGGCGAATTTTCTTTTGCCTGCGCGAATGCGGATGGGAAAATCGAGACGATTGCGAGCGCAGCGATCATAGTCTGTCGCATTCCGGTGAACTGCATTCGTTTCATTCCCTCCCGAGGTTCGCGGGCATCAAAGTCAAGCCAGCGGCCGGTAAATCAGGAACTGCTCAAGCCAGTCTCTGGTCGAATACTAAAAGGAAAAATTTGCCGATACCTGAATCTGTCGCGACTCGTGCAGCGTACTCGTGATCTGTCCCGCTGTCGGAGTGTCAACCAGGTTATTGGGCAGGGCAAATTGCGGAGTATTGAATAGATTGAAGATTTCTCCCCGCAGTTGGAGCTGGCCCTTCTCTTTTATTTTGAAATCCTTGAAGACCGAGAAGTCAGTATTGTAAAACGCTGGGCCGCGAAGACTGCCGCGGGTCGCATTCCCGAACATCGTGGCGAAGGTCTGTCCCGGAGCAAGCGGTGCAAAGGCGAATGCGGCGGGGTTGTACCAGCAGTTGAGATTCTGGTGAGTCGAATTCGCGCAGCCCGCGGTAGGGCCTCCATTGTTACCGCCATCAAAACCCACGGCGGCATTGGAAAAGTCATACGGATGGCCGACTAAGTCCGGACGTGGTCCTCCCGAGCCTGTGTTGGTGGGATCGAAAGACAAATACGGCGTGAACGCCTGGCCGGAGTATAGCGAAATGATCGCGTTCAACTGCCAGCCTCCGGTAAGCAGTCCCAACCGGCCCGGGTCCTGGAGGTAGCGTCGTCCGGGACCAAATGGGAGTTCATAGGACCATGCGGAGGTGAACTGGTGACGGAAGTCGGGGGTAACATCGCCGCGCTCGGCGCGCATGTTGTAAGTATCTTGCGGCTCGCCGTCGGAGTTGGGCGTTTCGCTTTCGGTCGCCTGTCCGATGGTGTGCTGGAAAGTGTAACTGTTCAGCATGCTCCACCCATTCGAAGAGCGCTTTTCAAAGCGAACCTGCAGGCCATGATTGATCAGGCTGATGTCGTGGCCTTCGGTGCGGATGGCAGCGATGTTGGGAACGGTCGACTCGTAAGGCCGTCCTTCGTTTCCAGACGCATCGGAAAAATTCGAATCCAGCGGTTGCGTGGCCTGGTTGAGATTTCTAAGGTAAGTCAGATGGACTCCGCGGGTTCCCTCGTATCCCACCTGGAGCACCATGTCCTTCATGAGTTGGCGCTCGATGTTCAGGTTCCACTCCTCAATGTAGGTGGTGGGATTGTGGAAGTAGGCGGCACTAGCGCGGCCCGTGGGATTCGTAATGCTGGAAAAAACAATGGGAGGCGGCCCCTGGGAGAGAACCATCACGGGTGTCGAGGAGCCCAAAGCGGCAGTGAGGGACTGGCTGCCATAAACTCCGGGCAAATCGTTGTAGGCCAGTTCGGTATCGTTCTGGTCCGCCTGTTCGTCGTAGAAAATCCCGTAGCCGCCGCGTACCGCGGTCTTACCATTGTCGCCGAGCGAGTAGGCAAAACCGATGCGCGGGGAAAAATTCTTCCAGTTCGTAACTACATCGCCAGAACGGCTCGTACCGGGTGTAACACCGGGAGCGACAAAGTATCCCGTCTGGAAATCAAAGTTAGCCAGGCGATTGTGTTGTTCGACCATGGGCGTATACACATCGTAGCGAACGCCAAGGTTGAGCGTAAGTTTGTCCGACGCTCGGTAATCATCCATCAGATAAGTGCCGAACTCCCACCAACTCATGCCGTAGGCTCCGGTTTGCGCATCGCGGAAGAGACTCTGCGTGTACCCAATCAGAAAATCGGCCAGGGGATCATTGGTAAATTGGCCGGTATAGTAAAAGTCTCCGTGCGGATTCTGCACCTGATAGAAACCGTGTTCGCGTCGCCGCAGGTCGCCTCCCATCTTGAACGAGTGATGTCCTCGAATATAGGTAAATGCATCGAGCAACTGATAGTTATCCTCGTTCAGCGTTTCCGGAAAATAATCGCCGTTTCCCAGCGGATTTAAACCGCTAATCTGGATATTCGGCAGACCGCCTGTGATAGGGCTGTTGGGTTGGTTGATTCCCGGGATTCCCAATTGCGTAGCCAACGGCTGTCCCTGAAAAAACGGAACCGCATCGACCACATAACGGCTGTAACCGATCTTCAGTTCGTTGATTTTGGTCGGCGAGAACGCCTGTATATCGCTAAGCCCCGCCAGCAGAGACTTGTTGTTAATGTCGCCGGTAAAGGAACCGCCTCCCGCGATACCGGGAAACGGGTCGGGATTATGATCCTGCACATTGCCATAACTAAAGATGCCGAAAAAACTATTCTGCGAACTGATCTGGTGATCGACACGGACATCGAATGCGTCCTGATTGTTGCGGTTGACCGGATTGTAAAGAAACAGATCCCCTAATGCCGGGGCAACGTTCGGCTGCGGAAAAAGTGCCACCGTTTTGAGCGCGGCTGGATCAAGGCACGCTCCACCCGTGGGACTTGGACAAGTCGGTATCACGTTCGGACTCGCATTGTTATTTCCCATGAATTGATTGCCCGTCACTGGATCAATGATGACGGTCGGCGAAGGACCGGATAACAGATCGGAAAAGTTTCCTCCAACCTCGGAAGGGCTAGGCACAGGAGAGAGATAGGTTTCGGAGGTGCGGATGCGCCGTCCCTGATAATCGGCAAAAAAGAAAGTTCGATCTCGAATGATGGGCCCACCCAAAGAGCCTCCGAATTCGTTGCGTTTGAAACCGGGAATGGGCGCACTCGGATCGTCGAAATAGTTTTTCGCATCCATAAACGAGTTGCGGAGAAACTCGAACGCGCTCCCGTGAAAACGATTGGTCCCGGCTTTCGTCACCACGTTGACGACCGCCCCGCCCTTACCAATGTCGGCGCTGAAGTTGTTGGTTTGAACTTTGAATTCCTGAATCGCATCAACAGGAGGTTCGATCAGCTCGAAACCAATCTGTTGCTCGTTGTTGTCGAATCCGTTTAACAGGTAATTGTTGTTCGTGGCCCACAGTCCGTTCACCTGGATCGAACCATTGCCCCGCTCATCCTCGGGAATATCGCCCTGCTGCACATTGCCCGTACTGCCAGTACTGGCCGGCCCCATGTTTACTCCCGGGCTCAGATAGGCCAGCTGAATGAAATCTCGTCCGTTGAGCGGGAGCTGGTGAACCTGGCTTTCTCCGATTACCTGCCCGATCGACGAAGTTTCCGATTCCACCAGCGGCTCAGCGGCGGTTACGACGACTTGTTCCTGCACCGATCCCACGACCAAAGAAAAATCCACTCGTACGACTTGATTGATATCTAACTTGAACGGGGCCTCGACCGCCGTCTTGAAGCCCGCTCGCTCCGCCTTCACCGTATAGATTCCGGGTTTCAATTCCGTCACCACGTACTCGCCTGCGCTGTTGGTATCAATCTTCTTCTCAGCGTTCGTCTGAGTTTCCGTGACGGTCACCGTAGCCGCCGATACGATTGCGCCTGAAGCATCCTTCACCGTGCCCACAATTTTTCCCGAGTCCACTTGAGCGTGAAGGGTAATCAGCCCACAGAAAAATAGAAAACAGAAAAATAAAAAGAAGATGACAGCGACGCGAGCCAGGTTTTGCCAGGAGTCGTTGCGCCCGCAGCCGGGAAACTTCTGAATGACGGTGTATGCGACCATAATGATCTCTCTCCCGTACAGGCGTATATGAAGCTCGTATGCATAAATGATGTCAAGATCATTTTTATCCGCAAAACACAGCCGTCGCAGTTACGAAACCAGATATATCACATCAACATGTTTATTTACATTTGTTTAGTCATCTTTCAAGGGACGCCAGATATTCCTGAAAAAAAGTTTGTAAGAGCCCCTTATACCTGTGATATATACATCGTATACTACGTTGAAAGTTGCCAGGAAAAGAGGCTCGTCGTGGCTCAAACCGATCCCGTTACAGTCGCTCTCACAATCGACACCCACAGCTTCGTTCCCTACTACGTCCAGATCGTGGACCATGTGCGCGAGCTGATCATGAAGAACAAATTGAGCCAGGGACAGACCTTTTGCTCGGAAGGCGAAATCGCTCACGCTCTCAACATCAGCAAAATGCCGGTGCGTCAAGCCTTCCAAAAACTGCGCTCCGAAGGACTGCTCGTAATCGCCAAGGGCAAGCGGCCCGTAGTTGGATCCGGCCGTGTACCTTGGAACTTCCAGCAGCTTCGCGGCTTCAGCGAGGAGATGCGAAGGCGTGGACTTACTCCCTCCGCTCGCCTGCTCAGCATGGGGCTGGAAGAGCCGGAGTTGGAAGTAGCTCAGGCTCTCAAGCTAACCCCAGGGGAGCGCGTCTACCGCATCCGGCGACTTCGCTCCGTCAATGACGAACCGGTCGCCGTCGTCACCAGTAACCTGCCCGCACGCATCTTCTCCGGGATCGACAAACTGGATCTGGAGAAACAGTCGCTGTACGCCATCTTCGAAAACACCTACAAGCGCAGGCTGCAATGGGCGGAAGAAGTGATCGGAGCTGTCATTGCCGGAGAAGAAGAAGCGCGGATACTTCAGACCTCGGTAGGAAGCGCACTACTCATCATCAAGGAAACAACTTACGACACGCAAAATGTAGCCATTGAATATAGCCTCTCATTATTGCGCGGTGATCGTTACACGGCTTCGGTGATCTCGGTCCGCAAAACTGACGTTGCCATTGGAAAGACCAGTCTGCGCGCCTGAAGAACTTCGGAATCAGAATGGCGATGGGAGCTAAACCATTGAGAGATTTGGTGGACCTGGTCGGGATCGAACCGACGACCTCTTCCATGCCATGGAAGCGCGCTCCCAGCTGCGCCACAGGCCCACGAGTGAAGCATAAAAGCCGAGCCCCAAGGATCGGGATCGCGGGAAGTGCTGAATCTGTGCTGAATCATTTTCGCCCACATCTCCGGGATAGTCAACGCGAGCTCTGTTAAACGGCGAAGGACACGAAGTTTCACGAAGAAAATCCTACAGCCGATTTACCTTCGTGAAACTTCGTGTCCTTCGTGGTTGATGAATTCCGGCCTCTATCCTTAATTCTTCTATTTCCTTCCACAGCCATCTTCTGCCATAATTGTTCGTGCACCCCACCTGCACCAATTTTCAATCACAATTTAAAGCGAGGAAGAGATGCCAGCGAAGTACATCTTTGTGACGGGCGGAGTTGTGTCTTCTTTGGGCAAGGGACTGGCCGCTGCCTCCATCGGTTGCCTGCTGGAGAGCCGCGGATTGAAAGTGAACCTGATGAAGTTCGATCCCTACCTTAACGTCGATCCCGGAACCATGTCGCCGTTTCAGCATGGCGAAGTCTTCGTCACCGACGACGGCGCCGAAACCGATCTCGACCTCGGCCATTACGAGCGCTTCACCCACGCCAAACTTTCTCGCGACAACAACTGGACCACCGGCCGCCTCTACGAACAGATCATCGCCAAAGAACGCCGCGGCGATTATCTCGGAAAAACCGTGCAGGTAATTCCTCACGTCACAAACGAAATCAAAGCGGCGATGAAAAAAGTGGCGCAGGACGTGGACGTTGCCATCGTCGAAATCGGCGGCACGGTAGGCGATATCGAATCGCTGCCGTTCATGGAAGCGATCCGCCAGATGCGCCAGGAACTGGGCCGCGAAGACACACTGTTCGTTCACGTCACGCTGGTGCCCTTCATCGCCGCCGCACAGGAACTAAAAACCAAGCCCACGCAGCACTCGGTGAAGGAACTGCTCAGCATCGGAATTCAGCCCGACATTCTGCTCTGCCGCACCGACCGTTTTCTCGCGAAAGACCTCAAGTCAAAGATTGCGCTCTTCTGCAACGTGCAGGAAGAAGCCGTCATCACGGCTAAAGACGTAGCTTCCGTATACGAAGTGCCGCTGGTATTCGCCAACGAAGGCGTGGATACGCTGGTGCTGAAGTATCTCCACATGGAAGCGAAAGACCGCGATCTTTCGAAGTGGGAAGACATTGTTCACCGCGTCTACAACCCGAAAGACACGGTAACAATCGGCATCGTCGGCAAGTATGTCGAGTACGAGGACTCCTACAAATCGCTGAAGGAAGCTTTGATTCACGGATCGCTGGCGCACAATCTGAAACTTCAATTGAACTGGATTGAAGCCGAAGGCCTGGAAACCGGCGACGAAAGCTACAAAGCGCAGCTCGAGGGATATGACGGAATCCTTGTTCCCGGCGGTTTCGGCAAGCGCGGCATCGAAGGCATGCTGCATTGCCATTCGCTATGCGCGCGAAAATAAAGTTCCTTACTTCGGAATCTGTCTGGGCATGCAGACCGCGTGCGTTGAATTTGCCCGCAACGTGGTCGGACTTGCCGATGCAAATTCGAGTGAGTTCGATCAGGCTACCCCGCATCGCGTGATCTACAAATTGCGCGAATTGCGCGGCGTAGAGGAACTCGGCGGCACCATGCGTCTAGGCGCGTGGACCTGCAAGATCGAACCCAACACCCTCGCGCACAAGATTTACGGCAAGCTGGAAATCAGCGAGCGCCATCGCCATCGCTATGAATTCAATCGCGAGTATGAAGAGCCAATGATTGCGGCAGGGCTGCGCATCTCCGGCTCAACGCCCGACGGCACTTACGTTGAAATGATCGAACTGCCGGACCATCCCCATTTCATCGGATGCCAGTTTCATCCCGAGTTCAAATCGAAGCCGCTGGAGCCGCATCCATTGTTCAGCACGTTCATCGCTGCCGCGTATAAGCACGGCTCAGAGCGGCGGGCCGAAAAAGAAGTTGCCGCGGTAGAGATGTTTCATCGTCCGGAAAAAGTTACGCGTACGATAGACAGGAAACTTAACCGCCGAGATCGCCGAGTACGCCGAGAAAGGCAATTGCGATTTGGTTTCCCAGGTTTTATCTCGGCGCTCTCTGCGTAGCTCGGCGGTAAAAGGTTTGGCATTTGATTTCTTCCTTCCAAGTCGGCGATGTCCACATCGGCTCGGGAAACCTCTTTCTCATCGCCGGCCCTTGCGTCATTGAGAGCGAAGAGCATGCCATTCGCATGGCCGAAATTATTAAAGGCGTGACCCGGGCTCTCGGTTTTCCTTTTATCTTCAAAGCCAGCTATGACAAAGCCAATCGCACTTCGATCCGCAGCTTTCGTGGACCCGGCGTCAAAGAAGGCTTGCGCATTTTAAAAAAAATTAAGAGCGAGCTGCAGATTCCGGTTCTGACCGACGTTCATGACGTGAGTGACGTATCGAAGGTCGCAGAAGTAGTCGATGTACTGCAGATTCCTGCATTCCTATGCCGCCAAACCGATCTCGTGGTCGCTGCCGCGCTCAGCGGCCGCGCCGTAAACATCAAAAAAGGACAATTCGTTTCGCCCTGGGACATGCGCCACGCGGTCGAGAAATGTCGCGAGGCAGGCAACTCGCAGATTTTTCTTACCGAGCGTGGTACCAGTTTCGGCTACAACAACCTCGTCGTCGATATGCGATCGCTTTCCATCATGCGGAAGTTTGCGCCCGTGGTGTTCGACGCGACCCATTCCGTCCAACTGCCTTCTGCACAAGCCGACGACCGCGGTCCTGCTGTCAGCGGGGGACAACCCGAATTCATCCCCGTGTTAGCGCGTGCCGCGGTGGCGGCCGGTGTAGATGGTATTTTTCTCGAAGTGCACGACAATCCAAAGATTGCGAAATCCGACGGAGCGAATGCTCTGGAGTCCACCAAGCTGCGCGAATTGTTGAAGGAATTGCTTGCGGTCCGTCAAGCGCTGGATGTGGCCCGAGCCACACCATAAATTCATGCGTGCCGGTAGGAATTGAACTGCGTGTTCCTTCGTGGTGAATGACTTTGGTCTTTCGTTCTTCGTGGTAAATTTAAATTTCTACATGAAGCAGATCGCCAACTGGGCTTTGAACATTGCCACGATGCGCGGCGCAAGTTATGCCGATGCCCGCATCGTCAGCCACAGAAGCCGGGCGCTCACGACGAAAGAACGGCAAAGTCGGCAGCGCATCGGACGCCGAATCAACCGGCCTGAGCGTCCGCGTGCTCGCCGACGGCGCGTGGGGATTCGCGGCATCCGAAGATTTGTCGCGTTCCGGAGTTGAAGCCACCGCTGCCCGCGCCGTCGAAATCGCCCGCGCCTCGGCTCAAGTGAAACAGCACGATGTCCGCCTCGCGCCCGAGAAACCAGTAACAGCCGAATGGACCACTCCCCACGTCATCGATCCGTTCTCCATCTCGGTGGAGCAAAACATCGCTCTGCTGCTGAACATCGACTCCGAACTGCGAGCCGTTTCCGGCACCACTTTGGCCGAAAGTAATCTGAACTTCAATCGTGAAGAGCAATGGTTCCTCTCGTCGGAGGGAGCCGACATTCATCAGACCAAGTATTCCGCAGGCGCGGGGTACACCGCATACGCATTCGCGGGAAACGAGATTCAGAAACGCTCCTACCCGAATTCCTATGGTGGTCAGTGGCAAAATAAAGGCTACGAACTGATCGATGAATTGAAGCTGGTCGAGAACGCCCGTCGAATCGCAGAAGAAGCGGTCGCGCTGCACCACGCGGACCAATGTCCCGAAGGCACATTCGACATCATCCTCGATAGTTCGCAGCTTGGATTGCAGATCCACGAATCCATCGGGCATCCCATCGAACTCGACCGCGTGCTGGGCATGGAAGCGAACTTCGCCGGCACCTCTTTCCTCACGCTCGACAAGCTGCGCACCCTGCGTTACGGCAGTGAGATCGTAAACGTTGTTGCCGACGCCCGCCAGGAGCACGGACCAGGCCTCGGAACTTTTGCCTTCGACGACGAAGGCGTTCCCGCGCAGTGCACGCCAATCATCACCAACGGATTGTTTACTGGATATCTTAGTTCGCGCGAAACAGCTCACACCATAGGAGAGAATCGCTCCGGCGGAACGCTGCGTGCCGAAGGCTGGAATCGTCTGCCGATGATTCGCATGACCAACATCAGCCTGTTGCCCGGCACCAAGCCGTTGACCCTCGAGCAACTGATCGCCTCCACCGATCACGGCATTCTGATGCAGACCAATCGCTCCTGGTCGATCGACGACAAGCGCTACAACTTCCAATTCGGCTGCGAGATCGGTTGGGAGATCAAGCACGGCAAGCGCGTACGCATGCTGAAGAATCCATCGTATTCCGGTATCACCACAGAGTTCTGGAATTCGCTCGACGCTATCTGCTCCCGCGACGAGTGGACGCTCTGGGGCACGCCGAATTGCGGCAAAGGCCAACCACAACAAGTGATGGGCACAGGCCACGGCGCAGCACCATCGCGCTTTCGGAATATCAGAGTAGGAAGCGCATATCGCAGCATGTGACATCTGTCACAGAAGCAATTGGCGGTTAGCAATTAGCGTAAGAACCTTAAGTGAGGTGCTTGATGAAAGATTTTAGGCGACTTAAGGTTTGGGAGAAAGTTCACATTCTCACTTTGGATATTTACAAGGTTACGGCGCGCTTTCCGAAAGAAGAAATGTACGGACTGACGAGTCAGATGCGCAGGTGCAGCGCTTCGATGGGAGCCAACATTGCCGAGGGTTGCGGCAAGCAAGGAAACAATGAGCTTCATCGTTTCCTGTACATAGCATCCGGATCCGCTAGCGAACTCGACTACCACCTCTTGCTGGCTAGAGACTTGATGTATCTATCGAACGAGGACTATCAGCGAATGGATCAAAACCTGATCGAGGCACGCAGGATGTTGACGGCCTTGCTGCATAAGGTCAGCGCTGATCGCTTCGCCGCTAATTGCTAATTGCTAATTGCTGAAATGCTGACCCAGGACCAAGCCGCCGACATCTTCGACCGCATCAGGAAACTCTCGTCCGCCGACGAAGTCGAGGTTCTTTTCTCCGGTGCGAACTTCGCCCTCACGCGTTTCGCCAACAATACGATTCATCAAAACGTGCAGGACGAAAACCATGTTGTCTCGGTGCGCACTGTCTTTTCCGGACGCACCGCTCGCGCCACCACGAACAAATTCGACGACGATAGTTTGCGGCGTGTGGTTGCCTCCTCGGAAGCCCTGGCAAAAGTCCAACATCCCGATCCCGATCTTTTGCCGATGCCGGATTCAAGCGAAGCCGAGGCGAGCGCTACCGATAGCTCCGAAACAACACAACTGCCATCCCGGCACTTCGCCCACACAGCCGCCATCACACCCCAGCTTCGCGCTGCAGGCGTAAAAAAAATCGTCGATGTCGCAAAGAAGCACAAGCTCACAACAGCAGGAATTTTCTCCAGCTCCGAATCCGTCGAAGGCATTTTTAATTCACGCGGCCTCAGCCGCTGGCATACGCAAACTCTGGCGGAAGTCTCCGTCACCATGCTCGCGGCCGACTCTTCCGGATGGCAGAAAGCCAACTCGCCTGACGTCGCAAACCTTGATCCCTTCAATCTGGCCGAGATGGCCGCTAAGAAAGCCATCGACTCCGCCAAGCCGGCTGAAATTCCGGCAGGGAAGTACACGGTGATTCTCGAACCTTCCGCTGTGCTCGACATCGTAGGCTTCATGTTTTGGGATTACTCTGGCATGGCAATCCTCGACCAACGTTCGTTCCTCACCGGTCGAATCGGCAGTAAACTATTCGGCGACAACATCACAATCTGGGATGACGTCACTCATCCTCTGCAAAGCGGGTCTCCATTCGACGGCGAAGGCATGCGGCGGCAACGGCTCCCGCTCGTCGAAAATGGAGTCGTTAAGCGTGTCGTCTACGCCCGCGCCACCGCGGCGCGCATGAAGCGTTCGGAATACAAAGATAAGGTTGGTCCGATCGAACCCACAGGCCACGGTTTTGCCTTGCCCAACGAAATCGGCGAAATGCCGCTCAACATCGTCTTCGGTGCCCCGTCAGATACGCAAAGTCTTGCGCAGATAATCGCCTCCACCGAACGCGGTGTCTTAGTCACCCGCCTCTGGTATATCCGCGAAGTCGATCCCTACGAAAAAATTGTCACCGGCATGACCCGCGACGGCACCTTTCTTGTGGAAAACGGAAAAGTGCGGCAAGGCGTGCGCAATTTCCGTTTCAACCAAAGTTTGATCCAGATGCTATCGAACGTCGACACTATGAGCGTCCCCCTCCGCTCCTGCGGCGAAGAATCGTTCGATATGGTGGTCCCCGCCATGAAGGTCCGCGATTTCAACTTCACCGAAGTGACAAAATTCTAGACTGCTGATAAAAGCGCAAAGCTGCGAAACAGTACCATCGATTCGTTGTAATCCTCTCATCCGCAAGCAGTTAAAGCCCTATCGTTCCATGACTTCCGTAACTTTGCGACCCTGATTCCGGGGTGTACGCTGCCCATAAGTTCGTTAAAAGTCTGTGCCAAGAATTTGTGGGAAGTCCGGACGCTCAACACGCGTTCGGAAGGAAGGTCCGTCGGAAACGTGTCAGGCGAAGCGACAGAGCAGCAGTTGACGTCGGAAGCGCAGCAGCAGACTGCGATCAAGCACTACGCTGAAATGCAAAGTGCTCCGCGTTTTCCTTTGCATTTGCCTGTCGAATTGAAATCGACAAGCGGGGCCTGTGCCGCGGAAACGCAAAACATCTCCGCTAACGGCGTTCTCTTCGCAATGGATCGCGATGTTCCGGTGGGTTCGCTGGTGGATTTCACCATCCTGCTTCCGGGCGATGTTGTAGGCTCCCGTTGCGATGTTCAGATTGATTGCCACGGTCGCGTGGTGCGCAGCTTTGAGGACAAAGGGCGCCGCGGTGTAGGCGTAGTGATCGACGAATACCATTTCGAGCGAGCGTAAGGCAGAAGCGAGCATAAGGAAACTGATGGCGAGCACGTTCAGCGTCGGCGAAAATCACGGGGTTCACGAAGATGGCGGATCGACTCCGCTAATCCGCGTGATCCTCGCCGATACCCAGGCAATCTTCCGTGCCGGCCTGCGAAAAATCTTCGCTCTGGAAGATGACATTCGTGTAGTCGGTCAAGCCGAGACGCTGCCCCAAACCCAATCTGCAGTCACCAAATTTTCCGCTGACGTATTAATTTTTGAATCGGCGCTTGCCCCGAATCCGGTGGAAGCGGTAACCGAACTCTTGCGCCAGGCGCCGCATCTGAAAATCGTCGTGGTTACGCCCGCATCGGATGAACAACTCACCCTCGATCTTTTCCGTCGCGGCGCGCATGGAATTCTATCCCGCGAAGTCGAACCTGAGATACTCGTCGACTGCCTGCGCAAAGTCGCCGCCGGGGAACCCTGGCTCGAGAACCAGGCCGTTCATTGGGTCATGGAAGCATTTCGCGGCCACAACCTGCGCCCCTCCGGAGCGCGCCCGAAAGTTCAACTCACGCCCAAAGAAACGCTGATCGTTTCTTGCGTAACTCAGGGCATGAAAAATAAAGAGATTGCGATTCGGGTGGGAACCACCGAACAGGTCGTAAAAAATTATCTGCGCAAAGTCTATGACAAACTCGGCGTTGCCGATCGTCTGGAACTCGCGCTCTATTGCCTGAGCCATCACGTCGTCGATGGCGTCAAACCGCCACCCCTGCCCGACACCGCTGCTCAAACCGGCGCTACCTCCGCGCCCCCTGCCGCGAATGGAGCTGCGAACGGAGCCGCCGCCAGCGCCGCCGCAGGCGCCAGCAGTTCGAATGCGCCGGCCGCTTCAAAATCAATTGTTCCAGATCCGGCCGAGCCGACCGACCTCTCCTAGTTTTTGTCCTCTAGCCTCTTACCACCAAAGTTCCTCGCCGTAAATCGCCCGATCTACTTCCTTCACGCGAAAAGGATCCGTGTCGAATGCGTTCGCGCACTGGTTGAACGATTTCAACTGCCGGGGTATCACCTGAAACGTTGTGCCACTTTCCGATCGTAAGTCAACCGTGGGACGAGCGCACCCTCTTGAGGTACCTCGCTTCTCTGATAGACTGCTGGTACCGAGAAGCATAAATTGCATCCGGTATGTGCAGGTCTTGAAAGGAACTAAGCGTAAAGCCTTACCGGAGAGATGGCCGAGTGGCTGAAGGCGCACGCTTGGAAAGCGTGTTTACTCGAAAGGGTAACGTGGGTTCGAATCCCACTCTCTCCGCCAGTTTTTTGTTGATGCCAATGGACTTAGGCGATGGGCTGACGTCCACTGACGTCCATTAACGCGCCATCGCCTGCTTCACTACTCTTCCATGCGCTTCCCGCATCGATTCCATCATCCCTCCGCCATAGGTATTCAGCGTGGTTTGAATGGATGCGTGCCGCATGAGTTCCTTCTGCACCGTAAGCGGCTCGCCATTATCTCCCAGCCACGCCCGGTAGGTGTGGCGGAGCGTATGCCAGCCGATGGGTCCTAAGCCGGCTTTGACTGCGGCCGGGCTCAGATGGTTGTGCTGCATGTTCCAGGGTGTATAGGGCTTTTCTCCCGCCATGTAGGGCGACGCGAACACGAAGTCCGAGTCGGCGGAAAACCCAGTCTTACGCCTCCACTCGAAGATCACCTCCGCCAACGCTGGATCCAGTGGCAGGGGCGCCTCCGAGTATTCGGTCTTCACGTCATCCACGCGACCAGCAACGATCGCGCGGCGGATGTAGACTGACAGGTTTTGCCAATCAAAATCGCTCCACTTCAGGGCGACCATCTCCGAGCATCTCACGCCGGTACAGAGGGCCAAGATCACCATCGTGCGACACGGCTCCCGATTCACCGTGGCGACGAGCACGGAGAATTCCTCGGGCGTGAGGACTCGAGGCTTCTTTCTTCGCTTCGAACTGCCCTCGATTCGCACCAGAGACATCGGATTGCGGTCCGGGGGCAGGTACTCCCACAACATCGCACAATCGAAGATCCGATGCATGAGCCCCTTGATGTGACCTCTCGTTTTGCTGGCCAAGGGACGCTTGCCTCTCTTGTCCAGGATTGTTTTGAGCCAATCCCGGACGGCCAACGGTTTTACTTGGGTCAACGGGAATTCGCCCCACTTGGGACGAATGTGATTGTTGATGTAGGAAAGGTATGCATGCTTGGTCGAGAAGCGCTTGGGGATCTCTTCCTGGACATACCTCTCAAGGACAACGCCGAACCTCTCATCCGGTTCTGCCGGTTGGTCACGGTTGACCTTCATTCTCAGGTACGCGACCTTGGAACACCGATCAACCGCGGACCTCGTTTTGTACTCAATCGTTGTGCCGATGTCCTCTGACATTCTTTTGCCGGTTTTATCCCGCCAGCGGAATTGCCAGATTGCAGGACCTCGGGCGCGCTCCTTCAGTTCAATCGTTCCATGTTGATATCTCGTCCTCACTGATTACCTTTCTTCAGAAGGACGCGAATGGCAAGTCAATGCTAGCTGTTCTTCCCGCCACCTGACAATGGCAGAAGCGGTAGATTTCCACCGGTAACCAATTCGAAATACGGGGATCTTCTTTGCCTCGGCGAGGCGCCGGCACTGCTCAGCCGAGCAGTTCAAGATCTTGGCGACCGCCTTTAGCCCGATCGTTGGTTCATACGTACCATCGAACTGCTCGAACTCCTCTCGCCGACCGATGCCGGGAACAATTGATATTTGTGAATGTTGGCTGGTTGACATCGCACACTCCTTGTCATTCGAGCCGCAGACCGGGCTCTGTAGGTCACGATTACCAACAGCTTTTACATCGGCTTTCCGTTTTGGTCAAAATCCGCGAAGGAATGGCAATAAACCCTCGCTCGACCGCGCCGAGCCACCTGATTTGACCGAAATTTCATTCGGGCGTACGTTTCTGACGCTCGCCACCGAGAAAGTCGACGCGGGTAGAGGAGTACAAGTGTTTTTATCTCTTGAAGAAGTCAACGTACGACTTAGATCCACTGGCTACATCGCCGATTCGATTGCCACGACCACGGTGTACTTAGCGGCCAAACTGCGGAAGCCGTTGCTGCTCGAAGGCCCTGCTGGCAGCGGC
>CAVRCM010000007.1:0-386508 GCA_963719585.1 uncultured Acidobacteriaceae bacterium | reverse complement strand
TCAGCGCCACGATGATGTCCCGCGCCGGTTTGTATCCTTCGCGTTTATAGCGCATCAGGTTCGCGATCCATACCGCCGCTTGCGCCTTGTCGTCGGCGGTGCCGCGGCCGTAAAAGTAGCCGTCCTTTTCGATGAATTGAAACGGATCGGTGCTGCCGATCTGTTCGCGGTTCGCCTTCCACCACGTCGGTATGAGCCAGCAGCAGGATGGGCCGGCGAGCTACCGAGCCGTGATAGCGCACCACCAGGTTGGCTTTCTTCGGGCTGGCGCCGCCCCACGAAGATGTCCGCGTCGGGAAAGCCGGCGGCACGTAAGCGCGCAGCCACAGCCTCGGCCACGGGGGTGGTCGTGCCGGTGCTGTAGCCGGAACGGATCTCGATCATTTCCTTATAAATTTCGCGGGCGAGCTGACGATCGGCTTCGGGCGGTAGCGCCGCACCCGACGCTTCTAGTCCGGATAAGAGGCCCAGGGCGGATAGAACCAGCAGTGCAAGGCGGCGCATCAGGCGGATTGTATGCAGTGCCGAAACGCTGAAACCCGCGCGCCGGACCGTCTGTTACTATGACAATGTGCGCGTAAAGGTACTGTTTTTCGGCATGTTGAAGGATATCGTGGGCCGCGCCGAGAAGACCACATCGAGTTGGACGATGGCGCGCACCTGGGCGCCGTCTTCGACGCATTACGCGCGCGAATTTCCACGCTTGACAGACTTGGATTCCAGTGTTGTGCTGGCCCGCAATCAGCAGTTTTCGGATCGCTCGGCGATCCGTTAACGAAGGCGACGAGATCGCCTTTCTTCCTCCCGTCAGCGGCGGCTCCGGCGCGCTATACGCACGAGATTTGCGACGCCGACAGGGCCACTTTTTCGCGCTGACGCGCGAGCCCATCGACGCTGCCGGCGTGCGCGCGCAACTGCTGCGCGGCGAAGACGGCGCGCTCGTCAACTTCGAAGGCGTGGTGCGCAACAATACCAAAGGCCGCGCCACCAAGTTTCTGGACTACGAATGCTATGAGGCGATGGCGGTGAAGATGATGGCCGAGATCGGACGCGAGATCGCGCGCACGCATGCCATCGGACGCATCGCGATGGTGCACCGGCTGGGCCGCATGCAGATCGGCGAGACCAGCGTCGCCGTCATCGTCACCGCGCCGCATCGCAAGCCCGCGTTTGAAGCGGCGCTCGAAGGCATCAATCGCCTGAAGCGCACTGGTTCCGATTTGGAAGAAAGAACACTTCGCCGACGGCGAGGTCTGGGTGGAAGGGGAGTGGGACGAGTCCGTCCTAAGAAGTGAAGCCGCACGCTCGCAGTTTCGTCGCTCGCCACACTGTGCCTGGCGCTGCGCCCGCGCCGCGCCGGCGCAGGACACCACCATCCACGTCAACGTGCGCCTGGTGCGCATGCTGGTGACCGTGAAAGACGCCAACGGCGCAGCTGATCGGGTCGCTGAACAAGAGCGATTTCACGGTCTTCGACAACGGCGTCAAGCAGGACATCGCGGTGTTTGAGCGCCAGACCGAGCAGCCGCTCTCGGTCGCGCTGATGGTCGATACCAGCGGTTCCACGCGCATCGAACTGCGCTATGAACTGGATTCGGTCGGCCAAGTTTCTGAAGGCTCTGCATCGGCGAAGGCAACCCGGACGACACCGTGGCGCTCTACAGCTTCAACTGGCAAGTCACCCTGATCAACAGCTTCACGCGGCGCTTTGCACGCTTGGATCAGGCGCTGCGGCAGCTGAAGCCGGAGGGCGGCACTTCGCTCTACGACGCGCATCTACCTGGCGTCGCGCGAACTGGAGTACCGCGACGGCCGGCACGTCATGGTCATCGTCACCGACGGCGGCGACACCACCAGCTCACAAGGATTTTCACGAGGCGCTGGAAGCCGCGCAGCGCGCCGATGCGGTCATGTATCCGATGGTGGTGATGCCGATCACCAACAACGCCGGGCGCAACATCGGCGGCGAAAACGCGCTCACCACGCTCGCGGCGGGCACCGGCGGCCGCGTGTTCACGCCCAGCTCGGCGCCGAGCTGGATCGCGCCTTCGCCGACATTCTGCGCGAGCTGCGGACGCAATACCTGATCGGCTTTTATCCCAAGGACGTGCCGCCCACCAAGGATCGCTTTCACACCTTGAAGGTCAACGTGCAGCTGCGGCGAATCGGATTTGCGGGTCATCACGCGCAGCGGCTATTATGGGGATGCGGATGCAGTCCAGAAGCGGACCTGCGGGCCTGAATGGAGCACGCCGATGAGCAAGGCCAAAACTAAAGCCCCGGAGCAGACCTTCGAAGAAGTGAAGTACCTGCGCACCTGATCGAAAATGAAGATCCCGGTGCGCATCCGGCTGAGCAGCAACGAAGAGGTGGCCGGCGTGATCGAGTTTTTCGACGCCAACTTCATCCGCGTCACGCGCCACGGCGCGCCGAATCTGTTCCTGTTCAAGCACGACATCAAATATCTGTACGAAGAGCCGGAAGCCTAGACGCCGTTCGCCGGCTGACGCTCGCTCGATCATTATGCCTTCTTATCTAGAGACCAGCGCGGAGATCGCCCGCGAAGCCGGTGCGCTGCTCGCGAAGTATCTTCGAGCAGCACATCGGCTTCGAGTTGAAAGGCGAGTACGACCTGGTGACGGAAGCCGACCGCGCCTCCGAGCAGCTGGTCGTCGAGCGGCTGCGCGCGCATTTCCCGCCGCACTCCATCGTGGCCGAAGAAGGCGGCGGGCACGCCGGCGATCGTCCGATTACTGCTGGTATGTCGATCCGCTGGACGGCACCACGAATTTCGCGCACGGCTTCCCGATGTTCAACGTGACGCTGGCGCTGGAGCAGGCCGGCGAGCTGGTCGCGGGCGTGATCTTCGATCCGAGCGCAACGAAATGTTCTCCAGCGAGCGCGGATCGGGCGCGTATCTGAACGACCGGCGCATCCGCGTCTCCAAGGTGCGCCGCGTGGAGGAAGCGCTGGTCGCCACCGGCTTTCCCAGCCACAAGCGGCATCAGGACGTGAACGTGCATTTCTACTATCAGCTCGCGATGATCACGCATGGCGTGCGGCGGGCCGGCTCGGCCGCGCTGGATCTGGCTTACGTGGCCTGCGGCCGGCTGGACGGCTTCTGGGAGTTCGGTCTGAATCCGTGGGATATGGCGGCCGGAATTTTGTTGATCGCACGAGGCCGGCGGCCAATGTTCGGACATGCACGGCGGCCCGGCGCGCTGCGCGGCCCGCATCTTGCTGGCCGACAACGGCACGATCCACGACGGCATGCTGGAAATTTTCGGCGAAGTTTTTCCGCGGCGAGTACCGCTATCCCCTGCCGGTGATCGAATAGCTTCCGTAGTGGCGATGTCTCTCCTACCATAAAGACATGGATCTCAAGAACGCAGTAGTTCTGATTACCGGCGGTTCAAGCGGCATCGGCCGGGCCGCGGCACAGGTACTTGCGCAGGCGGGCGCACGCGTCGCGATCACCGGGCGCGATCCCGAACGACTGGCCGAAGCCGCCCGTTCGCTGGGCGTCGTGGGCATACAGGCGGACGTCGCGAACGAGGCCGACGTCCTGCGGACCTTTCAGGAGGTCAAAGAGAAGCTCGGCGACCTGGACGTCCTGATCAATAATGCCGGCATCGGCGTGCTCAAGGAACTGATTGACCAGGACCGCGCCAGCTTCGACGCCGTCTTTGCCACCAACGTGACGGGCGTCATGCTCATGTCGCGCGAAGCGGCCAGGCTCTTCAAGGAGCGCAAGCGGGGCAACCTGATTAATATTTCTTCCACCGCCTCATTGCGTGGCGCGCCCAAAGGCACGGCCTACTACGGAAGCAAGTTCGCCCTGCGCGGGATGACCGAGTGCTGGCGCGCCGAACTCCGCAAGTATAACGTGCGCGTCTTCCTGATCAATCCGAGCGAAGTGATCACCGATTTCGCGCGCCGGGCAGGGTTTCCGCAAGTCGACAACCCCAGCAAACTGCATAGCGAAGACATCGCCCACATGATCAAGGCGGTTCTCGAGATGAACGACCGGGGCTTCACTCCGGAACTTTCTGTCTTCGCAACGAATCCGGTCGATTGAGTCCGGGCGACGCCGGGCGAGATCTACTTCGACGCAACCTACCTAACTTAGATGCCTCGGTCTTACTTAGATGCCTCGGTCTCCCGGATAAACGCAGCCACATCTTCATGAAACTGTTTCAGCACACCCTCATTCACATAAACCATATGCCCTGACTCGTAGTAGTGATAGCTAATGTTGGCTTGCAGGCTTTTCGGAATCGGCAAATGGTGCATTTCATACTCACCCTCAAAGAACGGCGTCGCCAAGTCGTAGTATCCGCCCGCCAACAGCACTTTCATCTTCGGGTTGGCCTTCATCGTTGTGGCCAGGTCAGGCATCACGTTGAGCCGTTCTCTGAAAGCTGCGCCGGAGGCCCTCCAGGAGCCTGATGCCGCAGGTCCCATTGGAAGCCTTTGGATCTCCCTGAGTAAGTCGGCTTATAGGTCTGGTTTTCGCCGTACTTGAGTTCCGTCCGTAGGTACTGGTTGATCGCTGTCATGTATGCCGACGAAACCGCATTGCTCTGCGGATCGTATTCCGCCTCTTCGCTCAGAGGATTGTAATCCGGCCCCTGATACCGCGTGTCCAGCCGCCCCGTGGTTATGCCTTCGTCATCCTGCAGGTTTTCGAAAACGCACCGCCACTTACACGCAGGTTGGCCTTCAGTAGATAAGCCACGGGCAGGCCAGTGTACTGGTGAAGCTTCTCGGCCACTGCCTGCTTCCGTGCCTCGCGTGAGTACCGATCCGTCCAGCAGTGCGGACATGTATTCACCCAGCGCAAATTCCTCCACCGTTTTGAGAAACGGCTCCAGAGCCGCGGGCTGCTGAGGCAGCTTGTGATGATAGAAAGCGCTGGCAGCGATAGGTGGGCAGCGCCAGCGCATAGGGCTGGTCCACGCCCGGATTCCAGCGTGGTCCATCCACGCTGTTATCAAAACTCAGAATCGCTGACAACAAAACAATCCCATTCAGATCGACGTTGTGAAGCATGCGCTCAACACCGCGCTGCGCGGAGTTCCGTAGCTCTCGCCAAACAAATACTTGGGCGAATTCCATCGATCGAATTTCGTAAGAAACCGCCGGATAAACCGCTCAAAGGCATGCGCGTCCTGATCGACTCCCCAGAAGGCCTTCTCCTTGTCCTTGCCCATGATCCGGCTGAATCCGGTTCCCGGAGCGTCAATGAACACCAGGTCGCTCGCATCCAGCAAACTGTACTCGTTGTTCACAATCTTGTATGGCGCCGCTGGATCATGCTGGGTGTCCGTGGTCACACGCGGCGCGGCCCAAACGACCCCATGTGGAGCCACATCGTGGACGACCCCGGCCCGCCGTTATAGATAAACGTCACGGGCCGCGTCTCCGCCGGCGCGTCCTTCATGAAGTAAGCCACGTAAAAGATCCGCGCTGTGGGTGGAGCTTCCTCTGGCTTTGTCGGGTCCAGTGGCTTTTCGCCCGTATCCGGCAGAATCCTTCCGTCCAGTCCCAACATCGCGTCCTGCGCGTCCGTCGCGCCGACGGTCAGCGTTCCAGCCACCGCACGATACGCGATCGCCTGGCCGCCAACGGTGACCGTCCCTTTGGTGATGGAATCCGGCGGAGCAGGCGTAGGTGGAGTTACTGGGGCGTCCGGTGACGATCACTTTCGTTTCCTGTTCGTCTTTATCCTGATCCTGGGCGCGCAACACCAGTGCACGAGCAAACACCGCACCAATTACCAACTGGGCCCAGAGCCTGTTCATAGGCTCATCCTTTGACGTGAAATTATTTAATCAATGGTACTGCAATCGGATAACGGCCGGAACCGATTCCTTCTGCACCGGCTGCGATTGTGGATAACCTTGCGGCGATTTTGTGGGCAGCGCGTTTGGCGCTCACCACAATTGCCAGTTACCGGTGACCAGAACGTAAATCGCCAGCAAGGCATTGTCACGGCGCCGCTGCGGCGGCAGCTACTCGCAACGTACAGCCACTCGAATCCATTTGAGACCGCGCCCGCCAGTAAAATGCGAGCAAATCCGCGCAGAAAGTCCCGGTGCCGCTGGTCCTCTTCACAGCGGGCGGGTCGCAAGGAAGCCAAAAGCGCTAGGCGCCAGCAGTTGCACTTGGAGGCTCGACGCCGGCCAAGCCCAGCTCCACGGCGCGCTCCCTCATAGCCTCGATGCAGAATTCGATGTGCTGATCGAGATCGATTCATTTCGGCCGCGCCCTTCGCAATGTCGTCGCGATTCACGTTGCGCGCGAAAGCCTTGTCCTTGAGTTTCTTTCGCACGGCCTTCACTTCCACTTCGTGAATACTGCGGCCGGGCTTCACGTAGGAGCACGCCGTGAGAAAGCCCGCCAGCTCATCGCAGGCGAACAAGGTTTTTTCGAGCCGCGAGACGCGCGGAACGCCGCTGTAATCCGCATGCGACAAAATCGCGCGGCGGATGTCTTCTCCACGCCGCGCTCGGCAAGGATAGGCTCGCCCTTCATCGGATGGTCCGGCGCTTCGGGTGAATCTCCCAATCGAAATCGTGCAGCAGCGCGGTGATGCGCCCATTTCTCTTGATCTTCGCCGAACTTTCGCGCGTAGGCGGCTACGCACGCCTCCACCGCGAGCATGTGCTTACGCAGGCTCTCCGACCTGACGAATTCGCACACAGTTCCCAGGCTTGATCCCGGTCATGACGACTATGTTTGCGGACCCGCATGATATATTGAAAGCGTCTTCGCTGCGTGTACGTGGGCCTGTGGCGCAGTTGGGAGCGCGCTTCCATGGCATGGAAGAGGTCGGGAGTTCGAACCTCCCAGGTCCACCAACATTCCAAAAGACTTCCACGTTTTTCATCCCGTGCCACCGTGCCACATCCGTGCCACATCCGAACTGGCACGCCCATCTCACTGCTTCAGGCTATCCGGGGTTGGCATTAGCCGAAGGAACATTGCATCGACCTGTTCTCGCTCACGGGCGGGATCTGAAAGCGTGTACAGCGCCGTCATATCGAGGCTGCTGCGCCCGGCCTGTCTCATCGCTTCTATGGGTGTTGCCCCGGCTTGTTGGCGCATAGTCACCGACTCACGACGGAACGCGTGCCAGCCGAAACCCTGGTAGTACAGGCCGAGTCGCTTGATGACGGGCCGGAAGTATTCACGCAGCAGGTCGCGGTCATCAGGTGGCAACGCGCCGTCGTCTCCAACGAACACGAAGGAATCACGCTTATGTGGGCCGGGGTATCGTCGGTGAAACTCCGCCGTTAGGAATCGGCCAAGCTGAAGGTCTCGCGTCCCCGCTTCACTCTTGTTCTCGCCGTCATCGCTCACGTCGCCCCTGTACCAGCGACGGCGGACGTGCAGAACGCCGTCCTCGTAATCCACGTTGATCCATTCAGACCCAAGCATTCGGAGATTCGCAGCCCAAGGCCAGAGGATTTGCACGATGAACCGTTCCCGCTCGTGCAGTGTCGCCAGAATCGACATGAGTTGTTCCCCGGTCAGTTTCCGCTTTTCACGGACGTTGCCTTTCTTTACCCGAATCCCTTCACAGGGATTATCGCCTCGTAGTTCCGCCACGACTTCGCGGTGCTGAAGATGGCCGACAGAACACCCTTTAGCCCCGTGCATGTCCACGGCGCAAGACCAGCCTGCTTCTTTGCGAGAACCATTTTTGACTGCGGGCCGGTCAATCTCGCACATCTTGAGATTGCCGAAGGCGGGCAACAAGTGGTGTTTGATCTGGCTCGGATAACGCTGTTGAACAGCAACGCCAAGCTGAGGCACGCGCAGATCCATGAACCGCTGGGCCATATCGCGGAACAGCATTTGAGATTGTGCTACAAATCGCCGGAGTTGACTGTTTCAAGGACCTGGGAGCGTAGCTTCATGGCTTGCTTGCGGCTGATCTCATCCACAAAACCAATCTTGTGCTCCTGACGGGCCTTCTTGCGCTCACCGCTAACACGGTCGATGCGCACAACGCTGGCGCGGACGAAATAGTAGGGCCGCTCCACGTCCTTGCGGATTTCCAGTTTGCCGTTCTGGTATTTCTTCGGCATAAGGGCATCCCCCTCTCCTTGCAGGATGCCTCTCATGATCGCCACGTTGTCCGTCATGCGGCTATTGGCTCAGGGGGGTATACCTGCGTTGCTGCGAGCCTCTTTGCTGCGAGTTCGCTGCTAGATCTCACGATGGAAGCGATGGTTGTAAGCGCCTTGAACTCCGCCGCTCTCGCAGAGAAATTCGGCCTTCGCCCGGATCAGATTATTCTCAGCGCGAAAGTTAGCGGCGTGCAGGATTTGATCGATGTCTATCGCGCTCTCGCCGCCCGCTGTAACTATCCTCTGCACCTTGGCCTCACCGAAGCCGGCATGGGCGCAAAAGGTGTAGTGGCCTCAAGCGCTGCCATGGGAGTGGTATTGCAGGAAGGCATCGGCGATACCATTCGCGTTTCGCTCACGCCCGCACCCGGTGGCGACCGCACCGAAGAAGTGCGCGTGGCGCAGCAGATTTTGCAATCCATGGGCATTCGCAGCTTCACTCCGCAAGTTACCGCCTGCCCCGGTTGCGGACGCACCACCAGCACCTTCTTCCAGGAAATGGCGGAGCAGATTCAAACCTACCTGCGTGAGCAGATGCCTACCTGGAAGGGCCGCTATATCGGAGTGGAAGAAATGAAGTTGGCAGTCATGGGTTGCGTGGTTAACGGCCCCGGCGAATCGAAGCACGCCAACATCGGCATTTCGCTTCCCGGCACCTTCGAAGAGCCCAAGGCCCCGGTTTACGTGGATGGACGCCTGTTCACCACGCTCAAGGGCGATCGCATCGTCGCGGAGTTCATCACCATTCTCGACGAGTACGTGGACTCGCACTACGCGGCGCGAGAGACCCAGAACGAAGAAGTAGCGGCCAGAAGCTAAAACCTTACCTACTGACCCATCAGAAGGAAAATAGGATTCTGCACAGCCGTCGCGCTGTTGGGTTCGGGTGCGGCGAGAAGATCGGTCACCAACGAATCTGCTGGTAAGCCGGTACCTGGATTGTTCGTATTTCCACCACTTGTGTTAATCGCCGCGATAGCTCCCGCATCGCACATGCTCACGTAGACTCGAGTGCTATCTTCTGAGGCTGCGGTAAAGACGCGGAAGCGGGTCGTGCTCGGAGTATACAAGGCGGGGTACAAGGGTTCGGTCGCGCAAGAAGCGACTTGCGGCACCGCCGTTTGCCCTGCCACGAACGGCCAATTCGTTTGGCAGGAAGTGCTGGAAGTGGGCGTGCACGGTGCGGGTCCGACCAGCAATGTTAGACTTGGCGCGCTGGGATACATCAGCGAGAGGGTATTGGCGTTAAACACTGTAAGACGGGGAATAACGCAAGCTCCCGTCACTCCAGTCCCGGCAGGACAAGCCGTGGACGCCTCGTAGGTGGCTACATAGAACCGGGTCCCATCCAGCAATGCTGTCACCGAAACCGGCGTGCATCCCGCCGGACATGAAGTCGATCCGGCCTTGAACGAAATCGTTCCCATTAGATTGGGTACATCGCTGACCACGCCACCGGAAAGGCCGCCGGTGTCAGAGAATACGTAAACCGTCTGCGTAATCGGATTCGTCACATAGAGCCGGTTCAGCGTGGGGTCGAGGAAAATGTAATTTGCCCCAAGATCGACCGGAAGGCTGCTGGTCACCGTATCCGAGCCGACGTCAATCGTCACCAACTGGCCGTCTCCCTCGGTGAGGGCATATACCTTCTGGCTGTCACCGCGAGCCACCAACCAAATCGGCGTCACGCCTGTGAATCCCGTAACCGTATTCGGAGTTAGATCGACCGGATTTAAACTGCTAACCGTATTGCTGCCCTGATTGGCAACATAAAGCTTTAAGAGCGTTTGGTGTCTCGGCCAAACTCACCGGATTCGTTCCCACAATCGCGGTATTGGTGACGGCATTCGAAGTTGTATTGATTGTGGCGACCGAATTGGAGTTGTAGTTCGCCACGTACATGCAGGCTGTTCTCGGTGCTGTTCACAAATACAGGCTGATTAGGAATCGATGCGGTCCCGCCGGAAGCAGCGGCCAGCCCGGTTACCGAATTCAGGTATTGGACCGTCGTCCCGCTGATCGCGGTGATTGGAAACGTGCCATTGTAAGCGCCGGAGTTGCAGGGTAGAACGCAGCCGGGAATGAATACGCCGTTGATGGCGATCGAAGCACCGGCCACCGTATTCGTAATCGGCGTGCTGAGCGTGACCGTGACCACATTACCAGCCTCGCTAATGCTCGCAATGCTGGAACTCTGCCCCGCCAGGCTCGGCAAGTTGATCATATTTACCGCGCCAAATCCGGTGGCTTGCGTCGATTGGAATGCTGGGTTGAACGAAGCAATAGCATCCACTCCCCCCGGGAATACGCTGGCAGCAGCAGCCACGAACAGTCTGGAATTGTTCGGCGAGATGGCTATGTGTGTCGGATTGAAGCCACTGTTAGGCGCGCTCGCGGTGGACGTGGAAGTTTCGCCGATAAGAGAATCCCCCGATACGTCGATCTGCATCGCACCCGCCGGCATTACTCGGGATGTTGGTGCTGATGCCGAAGACCGCATGAAAACTGCTCGGAGTCGGGGGCGTCTCAACCGGACAACCCGGAACTCCTCCCGTGGAACATGGAATTACCACCGGCCGGTATATCTGTCCGCACGCCGTCCAGAAGAGGATTGGAAACACGATGGCCGCAAACCGGCCCACACGTCGAACAGTCATCGGCACCCCATCGTGCGCCACTGGAGGAGGTTCTTAATCATAGGTGAGAAGAATTCAATATTCTAACGGCTGAGTCAGATCTGCGCCAGTGCCCTGACTCGAGGTCAACAGAAAGAAGCAAAAGGTCTACCCCGTGTTCCCCAGTGTCCTCTGTGTTTAAGCTTTTAACTTCCTCAATCTGGGATGCGCGCCTCAAAGCCCAAGTTGGATGGCGCGGCAAAAAGGGATGTGGTGATGTTGGATAGTATTTCGGAAATTTCTCTACCGATGACGCCGCGACTTACCGCCAGCCGCTGCCGTTGCGGGCGTCTCTGATTTTGCCGTAGCCGCAGGCTTCTTCTTGCCTTCCATCTGCGCCAGGCTCTGCTTCAAAGCGGCCATGAGGTCCACCACCGGAGCCAGCTTCTTTGGCTTTTCCACTGCCGCCACTTCCCCGCCCTCAAGTTTGGCTTCGATCAGCTTTTTCAGATTTTCCTGAAAGCTATCTTTGTATTTTTTGGGATCCCACTCGTCGGCCAGCGCCTCAATCAACTGGTGCGCCACTTTCACTTCCGCTTCCTTCAACTCCACATCGGGCGCCCCGAATCCTTCCACCTTCTTCACTTCTTCTTCGTAATACATCGTGTGCAGCATTAAGCCACCTTCGTGCGGCCGCAGGAACACAGTGTACTCGCGGTTGTGCATCGTGATCTTGGCGATCGCCACATACTCGCTTTCCTCCAGCGCCTTGGTCAGCAGAGCATAAGGACGCCGTCCTGCCTCTTCCGGCAACATGTAATACGAAGATTCGAAATAAACCGGATCCACTTCACTCGCCTTCACGAACTCAAGAATCTCCATGGTCTTCGCGGTCTGCGGCTCGATCTTCTTGATCTCCTCCGGCTCGATCACGATGTATTCGTCCTTGCGAAACTCGTAACCCTTCACAATCTCGCTGCGGTCCACCACAACATTTTCCGCCGGACAAATATATTGCTGCTTCACCCGCACCTTGTCCGGCCGGTGAAGCATGTTGAAAGAAATCCCGCTGCTGCGCGCGCCCGAAAACAAACGCACCGGCATAGAGATGAGACCGAAGGTTAAATGTCCAGACCAGACCGAAGCTGCCATAGTTTCCCTCTCGCGTACCGGGGACGCAACGCCGACCCCGCATTTTGCACCACAATGCGCCTAAACAGACCAGAGTAGGGAGTTTAGCTTATAAACAAACGTTGGATGCACAAATCTTGCAACAAGGGGAATCGAAATGCGAAGCTGCATGGAATGGGGTCGGTGGAGAGGGAGCCCTAGGGGTTGTAGTTAACTTACGGGGTTCCGGATTTCCGAGGGACTACCGCTCAGGCAATGCACACGGGAGGCGGCTACCAGTTTCGCGTTCGGCGCCGGTGGCTTCTCCAGCAGATTGAGGACCCGCAAACTATCTCTTTCAGACAGCTGAAGGCGTCGGCACGATGATGTAATCTTATTCCGATTGCCCATAGGGGCTCCTGCGGGTACCCGTCCACATGAAAGAACTCACCGTTCAGATCCTACGCTGCGTTGATGACGAACACCAACCCGGCTGGATCGAGTGTGAGTTCATGGACGCCGAGAGCCGCCGCCATATGGTTGTCGACAAGATACCGACCTTCAGCATAGATTCTACTCTTGATCTTTTGGACTGCGACACGGAATACCCTCAGCCAGGAGGAGTCGCGTGCGAAATCTTGGACGCCTGGTGCGATCCTCAAGGTCGCGAGCTCGTGCGCATCACGATAGATCGGCCATGGCATGTCGAATCGACGGAGAAACTTTCCGAGTTCGTCGTTCTTGCCACGCAACTCTCAGAGGCACCCAGGAGGCTCACAGGCATTGAGTGAGGAGCACTCGAGGACAGCAGGATACAGCTTCCTTGAACCTTTGCCGTCCCCTGAGTCATCTTTGAATGACGACCCCTCGACAGGAGACACCATGGCAGACCTTCGCTATCCCATCGGCAAGTTCACTTACAATGGCCCGCCCACCGAAGAGCAAAAGCAACAGTATTTGGCCGACATCGAACAGACCCCTTCCAATCTACGCAAAGCCGTCCAAGGCCTCTCCGACCAGCAACTCGACACGCCCTATCGACCCGAAGGCTGGACGGTTCGCCAGGTCGTTCACCATGTCCCGGACAGTCATCTCAACGCCTACATCCGGTTCAAACTCGCCCTCACCGAAGACGAACCGACGATCAAATCCTACGCCGAAGATCGCTGGGCACAACTCGCCGATACGCAAACCACTCCGGTGGAAGTTTCTCTGGCCATGCTCAATTCACTGCACGCGCGCTGGGTTCATCTTCTGCGGTCTCTTGCTCCCGAACAATGGAAGCGCGAATTTCGCCATCCCGAGCTGGGTGCGATACCATTGGAGAAAAATCTCGCTCTCTACGCCTGGCACGGACGCCATCACGTCGCCCATATCACCAGCCTGCGAGAGAGAAACGGCTGGTGAGAAGAATCTGCCTGGGGCTTCTAAGATCGCGTGCGGTTGGCTGAAGGCTGTATCTTGCCCTACGTCATCCCCAACTTCCACACCAGGTAACTGCAAGCTTCCCGCATCACTGCATAACGCGCGCTGTAACGCGCCGTGCGGACGCGAGTCGGGACGAGGCGCTACATAAACCGGGGCAATCCCTTCATGCTCCAGTAGTTTCTTGATCCGGAAAACGTGATATGCGTCGCTGACCGCCACGCAACTATGCAATCCGTTGGCCCGCATAATTACTGCCACGCGCATGGCTGATTGTGCAGTATCGGAGCCCTGCGTTTCAGCGATCAAGTCTCGCTCGGGAATCCCGCGGTGCATCAAATAATCCCGTCCTACGCCCGCCTTCGCTGAAACTGGGATCGAGAGCCGCGCCACCGGTTGTAATGACTACCGGAGCAATATTTTTTTGAAAGAGTTCGAAGGCATGATCCAGGCGGGCGCGCAATACGGGCGAGGGGCGACCCGAATACTCCGCCGCGCCAAATACGACAATAGCGTCCGCGGGATGCACTTCCTGCAGCGACCCTTCGTGGACCACGCGAATCGCGGTCACCGCAAGAAACGTCGCCAGCGCAAGCAACGCCAGCGCTTCCAGCCGCACCAGCCAGCGGCCGGCCGCACGGCGGGTGGCTAAATCCTGTTTCATCCTTTAGCAAAAAAAGTGGAGATTTCGTCTGCGGGAATCGCTCCCTTCGCGCATCACGCGCCAACGCGCAGCTTCATCGGTGAGATCGATGATGGTCGAAGGAATATCACGTGGCGAGGTTCCCCCATCCACGATAATGCTGATCCGTCCGTGCAGTTGTTCATGTACTTGCTCGGCGCTGGTGCACTCCGCCGCGCCGCTCAGATTTGCCGAAGTCGCGGTGATCGGAATCGCCGCGGCCGTCACCACCGCCAACGGAATCTTTGCATTAGGCACGCGCAGCGCAACATTCCCGGTATTCGCCGTCACCTTCAGCGGCAGGCGCGATCCCGCTTTCACGATAATAGTTAGCGGGCCAGGCCAATATTTCCGAGCCAGCGCATAAAATTCTTCGGGTAGAGCTTTAGCCAACTCTTCCGCCTGATCCACGCTCTCGATGAGCAGCGATAACGGTTTGTGGCGGGAGCGCGTCTTGATGTCATACACGCGATCGACCGCGCGCAGGTTGAATGGATCGGCCGCCAGACCGTAAAACGTATCCGTCGGCATGCCCAGAACTTCGCCCGCACGAATCTGGTCGGCAGCGTATTTCACTAGCGAAATCTCAGGAGAATCACAATTGATTTTTACGATTTCCGCGCGCACGGCGCTCCCTTCCTGCCTGCTTTTCTTTTAAAGTATTTTTTGCCCGTGAAACATAATACGGCAAAAGGCCACGAAACGCGCGGACAGCGTATTATGCAGTCAACCTTCAGATGAAAAAACCGTCAGAATCCGCGCCCATTGGGCAGAACCGGCTTCGCCGCATTGAAGGACGCCATAACCCGCTGGTCAAGCAGCTGCGGCAGGCATTTTCGCATCCGAACTCACCGACTGCCGGAGACTGCGCCATCGAGGGCATGCGCATTCTGGAAGAAGCCATTCGCAGCGGCGTGCGTTTTAGTTCCGTATTCTTTCGTGAGTCTGCGCAGGACCGCGCCAACCGCCTCCTGCCTCAGATCGGAGCCCAGGTCGAAACTCTTCTGCTTCCCGATAAATTATTCGACAGCCTGGTGCCGAGCGAATCTCCGCAAGGTGTGGCCGCGCTGGTGCGCTTCAAGCAGTTCTCTCTCGACGATGTAATCGAACGGCTGCAGGTCGGGCCGATTATCGTTATCGCGGGTCTGCAGGATCCCGGCAACCTCGGAACCATCCTCCGCTCCGCGGAAGCCTTCGGCAGCGCGGGCGTGATTCTAGGCGAAGGCACAGTCAGTCCCTACAATTCGAAAGTCGTCCGCGCTTCGGCCGGCTCAGTTTTCCACCTCCCTATAGTTCATGTTTCAAGCGATACAGCCGCAGCAAAGTTGGAAGCTGCTGCAGAAAAATTGCGAGCCCAGGGCGTACGGCTGATTGCAACCTCGTCGCACAAAGGTACCCCGCTCGATCAAGGAGATTTGAAAGCTCCGGCGGCAATTTTCTTTGGCAATGAAGGCTCGGGGCTGGCTCGCGACCTGATGGCTAGAATGGATGAAGTCATCGCGATCCCGCATGTTCCGCAAGTAGAATCCCTCAATGCCGGCGTGGCCGCGAGCATCGTATTGTACGAAGCCGCAAGACAAAGAAGATAAATTGCTGATTGATGATTGATTCGATCCTTTTCTTCAATCAATAATCAGCAATCAACAATCATCAATTTTCGTATGGGACTTTTCGAACCCATCCCGAACGCTGCCAGCGCCACTGACCGCACCCGACCGCTGGCCGATCGCATGCGTCCGCGCACACTCGAAGAGTTCGCCGGTCAGGAACATTTGATCGGCCCGGGCAAACCGCTACGCACGCAAATTGACCGCGACGACACGGGGTCGCTCATCTTCTGGGGACCGCCCGGTACCGGCAAGACCACGCTCGCGAAGATTATCGCCAACATGACAAAGGCGGAGTTCATCGAATTCTCCGCGGTGCTCGCCGGAATCAAAGAGATCAAGCAGGTCATGGCCGATGCCGAACGCGCCCGCCAATACGGCACTCGAACTATCGTGTTCATCGACGAGATTCACCGCTTCAACAAAGCTCAGCAAGACGCTTTCCTGCCGCATGTGGAGAAAGGTAATATTCGACTGATCGGCGCGACGACCGAGAATCCCTCTTTTGAAATAAACGCCGCATTGCTGTCGCGCTGCCGCGTCTACGTTCTGCAGCCGCTCACTGAAGATCAGATCGTGCAGTTGCTCAGGCGCGCATTGACCGATGAAGACCGTGGTCTCGGCGCGATGAAGCTGCGTGCCTCCGATGATGTACTTAAGAAAATCGCCAGCTATACCAGCGGCGATGCCCGCAGCGCCTACAACGTGCTGGAAGTCGCTGCTGGATTGGCGCAGCAGAGCGGAACGCAGCCACCTGAGATCACCGACGACATCGTCCGCGATGCCCTGCAGAAGCGAATTCTGCTCTACGACAAAGCCGGAGAAGAACATTACAACCTGATCTCCGCTCTGCACAAATCCGTGCGCAACAGCGATCCCGATGCCGCTCTCTACTGGCTCGGCCGCATGATCGAAGCTGGAGAAGACCCACTCTATATCGCCCGCCGCGTGGTGCGCATGTCGGTGGAAGATATCGGCCTCGCCGACCCCAACGCTCTTTCACTCTGCATGGCCGCGCGCGATGCCGTGGATTTCATCGGCATGCCGGAAGGCAATCTCGCGCTCGCGCAAGCCGTCGTCTATCTCTCTGTAGCACCCAAATCCAACGCGCTCTACACCGCCTACGGTGATGTGCAGCACGATATCGAACAAACCGCTGCCGAGCCAGTTCCGCTTCACCTGCGCAACGCACCCACTCGGCTCATGAAGGGGCTGGGCTACGGGAAGGATTATCAATATGCCCACGATGTGGAAGGCAAAGTCGCGAATATGCAATGCCTGCCAGATAATCTGAAGGATCGAATTTATTATCGCCCGACCCATGAGGGCATCGAAAAACGCATTCGCGAACGGATGGAGGAGATCAAGAAATTACGGTCTCCAGCTCCAGCCGACACGGCTCGCCAAAAGACAGAGTCTTAGCTTCTCCAAGCAGCATCAAAACCGTATTACCATTGAAGGCTTGCTCCATGTCTACAGCCGGCGTAAATGTTTTCGGCGATTTCCCTGCGGCTCGGCCTGTGCTCGACGGCCAGGTCGAAAGCCTGCAAAAACTGCAGAAAGCTGCGCAAAAAATCAGCTCGATCCTCGATCTCGATCAACTCATCGACAATATTGTGAATGACGTGGCGCATTCCTTCGGGCTGCTGGAAACCGCCATCTATCTTCACGACGAAGCTCGCGGAGAAATGGTGATGGGCGGCGTCCATGGATGTTCCATACACAGCAAGGGTTTTCGTCTGAAGATCGGTAAAGAAGGCATGGTTGGATACGTTGCGTCCACCGGGCAAATGCGTTATGCCCCCGACGTGCGTAAGGATAAGTATTACGTCGCCTGCGAGGCAATCCACCCATTCGGAAGTAGCAATTCCGCTTCGCGTCGGCGAACGCCTGGTGGGAGTGTTTACGGCTTCGCATCCCGACCTGGACGCCTTTCCCCGGCAACAGCTCAGGCTTCTGCAGGCGCTGTGCGATCACGTGGCAGTCGCAGTCTACAATGCTCGCCGCTTTCAGTCGGAGCGCGCCGAGCGCGAGGCCATGAGCCTTGAAGCTGAGGAAGCTCGCGCCATTCAGCAAGCTCTTCTGCCCAAGGCATCGCCTTACATTCCTGGGTTTGCCATTTCCGGCCTCAGCATTCCCGCCCGGGCCGTGGGCGGAGATTGGTACGACTTCATTCCCTTTCCCGACGGCCGTTGGGGATTGGTGCTGGCCGATGTCTCTGGAAAGGGCACCGCCGCGGCGCTGCTCATGTCGGCAACTCGCGGCATGCTGCGCTCTCTGGCGGAAGCCTGTTGCACTCCGGCGGAAGTCCTGACGAAGTTGAATAGTTTATTGGTGCGAAGACTTCCCGGCGGGCAAGTTTGTCACTCTAGTCTACGCAGTGTTGGATCCTGCATCTCGTAGCGTCACTTTCGCCAGCGCTGGACACTTGCATCCGCTTCTTAGTCGACGACAGCGGAGCGCGTTTTCTCGACACCGAGCGCGGTTTACCGCTGGGACTGAGCTGTGGAGACTATTCGGAGACCACCGCGGATCTCTCGCCCGGTTCGCGGCTGGTCTTTTATAGCGACGGAATCAGCGAAGCTGTTAACGATACAGAAGAAGAATATGGACTCGATCGTCTCGTTCAGCATGTCTCCGGTCCCGGCGCTTCAGCAATTAGCGTTCTCGATGATGTTCGCGCCTTCACCAAGCGGCGTCGCACTCCGCGATGACGCCAGCGTGGTATTCGTCAGGGTCGGTTCCTAAAGACTCAGTCTGAATCTGTCCCGGACCGGCTTGCAACGCGCCTTTCCTTTGACTTGACCATGGCGTGCTCCGGCGCATCGCTGTAACTGAGTTTGGGGCAGCGTGAAAAGGATGATGAGGCTGGCAAGCGCCAGGATGGCGATAATAAAAACGCTGCCCTCGGGCCCGGTAGTTCCTCCGCTCAGAATGGGTCTGCCGACGGGGTGCGTGGCAAGAAGATGGTGTTGCACCATAAGTCCGCTGTCGGCGACGCCGTAGAGAAAAGACTGGCCCCAATCCCACGAGGTATGGAAGCCGATCGCCCACCAGAGCGAACCGGTACGCCATAGACTAAAGCAAAAAACCATGGCCGCCAGGCCAGCCGACAGCAATCCGATCGGCGACTCTCCGGGGTTCTTGCCGTGGCCGAGGCCGAACAGTAGAGAAAAGATGATAGCAGCGGTCCAGAAACCCAAGGCCTTGCTGTGGCGGTCTTAAACGCCCACTGGTAGATGCCGGCGAGGCCGCGCGTCAGCGTGTACTGCAAGTAGCCGCGGGTAAGGTACTCCTCGAGCAGGCCGACGAGAAAGAAGCCGAGCAGCCAGATCGCTCCGTAAAGGAAAACCTCCCGGCCAGAAGAGCAAACGGCTATCGATGACCAGGAGTCCTGCCTTCCACAGCGCCGCGATCAAAAGCGATAGACACACTATTCCCCAGGCCAGCCCGGCGAAGAAATACTTCAGTCTGCTGTCTGCCACCGAAGCCGTACACAGAGTTGGGCCGCCGCTCGATCTTCGACATGATCCACGTGACAAGCACGGTAATGACAAAGGGAATCAACTCGGCAAAGTACAAGAAAGTCGGAGAAGCCTCTGTACCTGGCTTCGGCGTCTTTAAGGCCCCGGGGAACAACCTGTGACCGATGAAGTTTACGGAGAAGACCATCGCGGCAAAGATCGCGACGAAGATCAGCAGGCTCCAGCCAGCGCGCAGACCATCTTTGCCGAAAAAAATCTTGCGCAGGGTGGTTGGCTGTGCGGGTGGTACTGGCTCGGCGGTGGGTATCAGCGTGCATCATGGTCCAAAGGGCGCCTCGTTCAGAAGATCGTGTTGCTTAGTGGTTATACGCAGAGCGAGACGATTTGGTTCCACAGTACCCGCAGCGAGGGCTACTCCGTTCAGCGGAAGCGCGCCAGATGTTCCTTGAGAATGCAGCGGTCCATCACCACAAAGATGCCTGCCGTGCGCGCCTTCTCCGCAGCCTTCTGGTGAACAACATCTTCCTGCATCCAGATCGCCGGCACTTTTAACCGGATCGCCTGCTCCACGACTTCTTCAACAAATTCGGGACGCCGTAAAGATATTCACGATGTCGATCTTTTCCGGCACGTCTGGCAGCGAAGCATAGGCCCTCTCGCCTAATGACGATTCGATCCGACGGATTGACCGGAATGATGTGATACCCATGGCTCTGCATGTAGGCCGACACGCCGTGGCTGGCTCGCATGGGATTGTTGGACAGTCCGACCACCGCGATGTTTCTTCGCGCTTTTCAGCAGCTCAGCCATTGATCGGATTGCGGAAGCGAGGCCATGCGTCTCTTATTTCTTATTCGCCGCATCCAGCTTCTGCTTGTACATCTTCAGCGCGAGCTTGCGCACCGTTTCAGAAACTTCTTTATTGGCGGAGATATTCTTCAAGTCCACTGCCAGCAAATGTTTCATCAGCCCTAATCCGAGATCAAGCGGCGTACGGGGATTCGACACGAGATTCCGCACAACGATGTAATTCTTCATGAAGCGGCGTTTCAACGGAATCTGCCGCAGGACCGCTTCCAGTACATTCTTTTGCAGGGCAAATTTTTCCACTTCGCCGTCAGAAAGTTTCGGCGCCTCCAGCACCGCGAGCGCCACCACCTTGGTACCGTCGCGAATCAGAATAGAACGTTCCTCTTTGTTTCCCTTAAGCGCTAACTGGATGCGGCCCTTCACGTCGAGGCCATTAATCTTCTGCATTGTATTCTCGCGCTTCTGGCGCCACCGGACATGAGGAGCCGCACGGCCAGAGGGATTGGCAGCCACTGCAATGCCCGGCTTCGCAGCTGCCGCCGCGGGACTCGAACCGGCCTCAGCCGTCTTCGGGGCGGCCGCAATTTCCTGCATCGCCGATACCGGAAAATAGTCGGCTCCCAACAACTCCATGATTCCGCCGATCGGCTGAAATGGCTTTCCTTCTTCGGCAACAATTTCCGCGGCGTGCTCGGCGAGATAGGTAGAAATGGCTTCTTCAGGAACGTCGCCCGGCTCTTCCTCGGCCGATGCCGCCGTCGCTACGGAAGCTGGCGCGGCCGAATCTGGGGCTGCCGAAACCGGGCTCTCGACGTCTGCGTCGGGCTTGGCCGTGGGTTTGCCGCCCAACAATTGAGCGATCGTCGCAGCCTCATTCGGCTTTACGTAAGGGTTCGATCGAAGCGACTGCAAAATATTGGTGGCCTGGCACACCCGGGCACTCTGCAACATCGTAGCGATATTTTCCGGAGAGGCAGAAATAGCAAACTTAGCCAGCTCGCTCTCTGGCACGGACGGGTTCTCCAGCAACGCCGGAAGCAATTTCGGACGCAGATTCTCCGGTGAGACCAGATAGTCGAGCACTTCCCGCGCCGTTTTTGGATCGGAGGCCGCGGCCAAAGAAGCCGTTTCGTCCCAGCCTGCCAGAGTCATACGGGCAAGGTCGCCAAACACTTTATTGTGCCGGGCGAGGTAGACCAGAATTTCCAGATTTTCATCCGGTGGCACAGACAGCGCACCCCGCGCGGCGAACTGCATCATGTTCGATGGCAGCTTGGACGCGCGAATTTGATCAATCGTTCGGCCCATCACTTCACCTCTTCGACCAAGGGGGAGGTCTCCGATTTCGCCAGCATTTCAAGCTCCACCACCGCCAGTTCCAATTCGCGAATCAGCCGGCTTGATTTGCTACGCTTTAACTCCCGCACTAAAGCCCGATAGTACCAAAGCGTGCCATCGCGCCCGCCGTTGAAGCGTGCCCAGATCGATTCCCCAACTTCCCAGTAATCCGAAAGAATAGAGCGCACGTTATTCAGTTTGTCCGCCGCGGAAACCAGCCGGGTCTCCCCGTCGGCATCCTTCAAGTGCCGGATATAGGTTTCCTTGCGCTCGCGCCAGGGCGGCTTCGGCTCGATATCCGAGTCCGTGCAGCCATGCACAATCTTCGCTACCCGGGTGCCGAAACGCTTCTTCACTTCTCTCAGCATGGGCGCACCGCCGCAATCTTCCACCACATCGTGCAGCAAGGCTGCGATGGCCATATCCTCATCACCGCCGAATTCCAGCGTCAGCGAAGCTACTCCCATCAAGTGCGCGATATAGGGAGTTGTCGAGGCCTTGCGAACTTGCCCCGCATGTTTCTCGGCAGCAAAAAGAAATGCCTGCAAAAACCGCGGACCCAGCTTGATCGCTTTGCCCTGCTTCCCGCCCACTATTTCTCCTGTTTCTCCCCGCGCCGCGCCAGCAGATAGGCGCGGATGAACGGTTGCAGATCCCCATCCAGCACGCGATCGACGTCGCCGACTTCAGTTTTTGTGCGGTGATCCTTGATCATGCGATAAGGCTGGAGCACATACGAACGAATCTGCGATCCAAAATCGTTATCGAGTTTTGAGTCTTCAATCTTCTTGGTGGCCGCGCGCTTTTTCTCCATCTCATACTCGTAAAGCTTCGAGCGCAGCATGCTCATCGCGCGCTCGCGATTTTTATGCTGAGAACGCTCGTTCTGGCAATTTGCCACCAGCCCGGTTGCAATGTGAGTAATCCGGACCGCAGAATCCGTCGTGTTGACATGCTGCCCACCCTTGCCGCTGGAACGGTAGGTATCGGTGCGGATGTCCTCCGGCTTAATTACGATATCAATGCTGTCGTCGATTTCCGGCGAAACGAACACGCTGGCAAACGAGGTATGCCTGCGTTTCGCCTGATCGAATGGGGAAATCCGCACCAGCCGGTGTACGCCAATCTCGCTCGCAAGCAGCCCGAACGCATACTCGCCATTCACAGCAAACGTCGCGGATTTCAATCCCGCTTCTTCACCGGGCTGGTAGTCGTAAAGAACAGTTTCAAATCCTTGCCGCTCCGCCCAGCGCAGATACATACGCAAGAGCATGTCGGCCCAGTCCTGCGATTCCGTGCCGCCCGCGCCCGGATGAATGGTCACAATCGCGTTGAGCGCATCGTTCTCGCCCGAAAGCAGAGTCTCGGTCTCGAGTTTGTCTACCAGTTCGCGCAGCGAATCGATCTCGCGTCGCAATTCTGCATCAACCTTCTCGCCTTCTTTCGCCAAATCAAAATAGGCGGCAATGTCATCGCTGCGGCGCTGCAGATCCGCGTCGGTGGCGAGCAGGTGCTCCAGCCGCTTTTTCTCTCGCATCACTTGCTGCGAGCGTTGCGGATTCGACCACAAATTCGGGTCGGCGGACTGCTTCTCAATTTCGGCTAGTTGCGGATGGAGTTTGCCCGCGTCAAAGATACTCCCGGAGCTCGCGCACCTTCTTGCTCAACAACCCGTATTCCTGCTCGAACTCTTGATTCATGAGGATGTTTCTGCTTTCTTCCCTGCTTGCACGCGAAGTGTGAAGCGCGTGAGCAGCGCTGCTGCTGAAATTATCGCACACAGATAGGCGAACCAATCTCCGTGCCGCGTGTAGAACGTGGTTACGGAAGTGAGGGCATAAGGCGCAGCCAGTACGCCGCGTTCCTTTCGCGGGAGCCGCGCCACCGTTCTTCCATAAGGATCGATCGATGCCGTCACTCCCGTGTCCGTAGCACTCAAAATCCAGCGGTCATTCTCGATCGCCCGCATCCGCGTCTGATTCAAATGCTGAGCATAAGCCCCACTGTCTCCGTACCATCCGTCGTTCGAAATGTTTACGAAGACCTGTGCGCCGTTATCTGCAAACTGCCGCACTTCATCCGGGAATACCGACTCGTAGCAAATAAAAATCCCCAGCCGCTCGCTTCCCGCGTCCAGTGGCACGCGCGATTCTCCAGCTTTAAACTCTCCTACTTCCTTCGTCAACCCGCCCGCAAATGCAAACAATTTGGGGAACGGCAAGTATTCACCGAAGGGCACAAGATGCACTTTGTCATAGCGGGCAGTCCAATCGCCCGCAGGGCTCACCAGCGCCGCCGAATTGAAAACTTCCGAAGCGCCTGCCCCGCCTGGCTTTGCCGAAGTACTTCCAATCGCGCCGGTGACTACCCAGGTATGCGTGGCGCGAGCCATCTCGCTTATCGGTTCTCGAAACAGCGGATCATTCGCAAAAAAAGGCGCGGGAGATTCCGGCCACACGATCAAGTCCGCTTTGCCTTGCGCCGATTCGATCGCTCGCGATGAAGATGAACTCGGAGCCTCCGCCTTTACGCTAAGATCAATCAGTTCGCGCAGCGTGCGCTCGAAAGTATCGCGGGTCCAGTTTTCATCGACCGGAATATTTTCCTGCACCAGTAGCGCCACGCGATCCGCCGGAATCGCGGGCGCATCCACCAGCCTTCCGGCCTGCAGCACGACCGCCGCCGCCAATGCCGCTGCCAGCAAAGTGGCCCGCTTCTTTCTCGGCACCAGGAACGCCGCGGCCACCGCAACGTTCACCAGCATGATCTCGAACGATATGCCGTACACTCCGGTCCACGTGCTGATGCGGCTCAGTGAAATGTTGTCCACCTGCGCGGTGCCCAGCAAATCCCAGGGGAATCCGGTGACGCGAGTTCGCGCCAACTCTGCGGCAACCCACAGAAAAGGTACGGATACTAATGCCAGTCGATTATCTCGCCTCGGTCCCGCCGCCAATCCCACAAGCAGCCCAAACAGTCCGTGATAGAGACCGAGGTAAAGGCAGAAGAGAAACAGCGCCAGGGCGGCCGCCGCTACGCTCAGGCCGCCATGCTCATGCATGGTGTCGTAGATCCAATAACAAGTGCCGGCGTACCAGAGAATGCCGGAGATGTAGGCCAGCAAGAACGCCTGCCCAGGAGTCGCAGCCTGTAGATTAACCGAGCCGTCTATCTCAAGCGCGCCCGCTGGCCGCGCCCGCAGCAACGCCACAATGAGGGGAGCGAAGGCCACCCACGACAAAATGTAAAGTCCAGGCAGGGGAAAAATAAGGATCTGCAACAGCGACGACAGTCCAACCAATAACCACGCGCTGTAATGAATTTGCCTCACCGGCAAGAATAACAAAACGCCCTAGTTTCGACGGAGACCAAGAATTCTCTTGTCATTTCGAACCGAGCGGAAAGCTCGGCGAGGAATCTACTGTCTTCGCCGTCCCCACGATACTACGCACAAACTCAACAATCTCCGCCGTCACATAAGGTGGAGGAGAGATTCTAAACACCGGCCGGTCCGCCACTGGCTTCAACGAAACCCCATGCCACGCAGCATCGGGACGATCATGCAGAATCAAGGCCCCAGCACGATCCATAAACTCCTGCGCCGACTTCTTGAAATCTTCCGTCGCCGGATCGAGCACCGTCATGTACAAATCCGGCCGCACAAATTTGAGTACGCTGTTCGATTCCACAATCACATTGCCAGCCGATTCGATCCGCCGACGCAAAGCCGGCATCGCCTCGGCTAGTCTTCCTTGCTCTGTCCGAACCCACAACGACCGCGCCGCGCCTGCAACTAGAAAGCGGGATGTGTCCGATTCTCCGCTGCGATCCTTTTCCTCGGAAATCGCCCACGAATGATCTCCCGTTGCGCAGTCGCACGCTTCTCCGTTCGCCGAACAAATTCCGTGGCCATATTGCGTAATCTTTACCGCCGTCCAATCGTACTCAGGCAACGCGGCGATCAGACCCGCGACCACGCTGGTCTTGCCCACGCTTCGCGAATGCCCGCCGATCACCACGATCGCCATATCTACCTCTTTTTCGCCAACCTCGCGAGCGCGGCCAACTGCTTCAGATATTGCCGCACGGGTTGCGCCGGAGTTCCCCAGAACGCCACGCCCTTGCCCCGCAAAACTTTATTCGGCAGCACGCCACCCTGGCCGCCCAGCATCACTCCTTCTCCAATGCGGGCATGTTCGCCAATGCCCACCTGACCACCAAGTACTACATTGTTTTCAATCACGATGCTGCCGGAAAGTCCGGTCTGCGCAGCGATCACGACATTCTCCGCCAGGTGGCAATTGTGTCCCACGTGTACCAGGTTATCGATCTTTGATCCGCGTCCAATTCGAGTTTCATCCAGCGCGCCGCGGTCGATCGTCGTGTTGGCTCCAATCTCTACGTCATCTTCAATCACCAGCCTGCCGACCTGGGGAAACTTCTCGTAGCGTCCGCTCTGCGGATCGCGGACGTATCCGAAGCCATCACTTCCCAGCACTGCCCCTGCATGCACAACTACGCGATCGCCGAGCGTTGTTCCCGGATAAACCGTCACATTCGGATAAATATGGCATTCGTTTCCAATCTTCACTCCGCGCCCAATCGCACAGCCAGAGCCAATCCGCGCGCCGTCACCGATTTCCGCATCCTCTGCGATCACGGCAAGTTCCTCAACCATTACGTGCTTCCCGAGTCGAACTGAGGAATGAATCACCGCGCTCGCGTGTACTCCATCACCAGAATGTTGCCTATCTTCATCCCGCAAAAAGCTAGCTGCCCTGGCAAACGCCAGCTTAGGGTGACTACAGATCAACAGCGGTTTCCCTTCCGCCGCCGAGGCGAACTTTCCTGCAATCACCGCTCCGGCACGCGACTTCAGCGCCTGCGAGAGATGCTTTTCATCTTCCACGAACACCAGGTCATTCGACGAAGCCGACGCAATGCTGGCCACGCCGCCGACCTGAACATCTCCATCCCCCAGCAGGCGCGCCTTCAGCGCTTCGGCGATATCTTTCACCTTGTGCGTCATCGCTCCCACTCTATCTCACAGCGCCGTGCAGACGAAAGTCAGAGTTTGCCGGTTGGCGAAAAGACTGTTCCCGACGATAATCGAAGAAAGCCATTGATCGCGAAACACAATTGACGAAACGAAGATCGGTATCATGACTCTCCGAACCACGCCCTCGTACGGCATCTTGATCGCAATGTTTGTGTTCGTCACGCTCGCGCTCCCGATCCACTCTCTCGCGCAAGAGCTGGCCAGCCGCCTCATCCTCAAGGATGGTTCTTACCAGTCAGTCACGAAATATGAAGTCAAGGGTGATCGCGTCCGCTACTACAGCTCCGAGCGGGAAGAATGGGAGGAACTTCCCTCGTCTCTTGTCGACTGGCCCGCCACAGAAAAATACGAGAAAGACCGCACCGCCGCTCCCGCCATCCCCGAAGCCGCCCTCATCGATAAGGAAAGCAGCGCAGATCGTGCAGCCGACGAGGGCCGGCTTCCACAGGTTGCTCCCGGCCTACGCCTGCCCGAACTTTCAGGAATGTTCTTGCTGGACAATTTCAAGGGCCAGCCACAACTCGTCGAAGTGCAGCAGGGTGAAGGCGTTCTCGATCGCAACAGCAAGAGCAATATTCTTCGCGGCGCAGTGGCTAGCGGCAAGGAAACGATAGAACTGGATGGCAGCCACGCTGCCGTTTACTCCCACGTCGCAGTGCCTTCTATCTATATCAAGATGGATGACGATTCAGATCAAGCCCCGCCGCCGGGAGAAACCGCGTCCGACAAGCCGTCTTTGCCCAGCCTCGACGCCCCTCGCGCTGAACCGCAGCAGCCGCAACAGCCCGAACAAGCTGCAGCCGCCGAGCGATTCCGCATCGTGCGCTTGAAAGTGAGAAATGGTAAGCGCATCGTCGGGGATATGAAGCGCGCCAGCACCGGCAAGGTCAGTCAGGAAGAAGATTCGGTGAAGAGTACTACAGACCACGTGGGCACAGGGTGGCTCAAGCTAACGCCGACTCAGGATCTCGCGCAGGGCGAATACGCGGTCGTGGAGATGAAGGGCGATCAGGGGATGAACCTCTATATCTGGCCCTTCAGCGTCAATCCAAACAGCCCAGCCAATATAAATCCATGGACGCCGGATGTGAAAATAAAGAGTGCGGAGCCCACGGGTCCGAAGTGAATCTTTATTGGCTCTCTCCGGCGCTTGTAACTGAGTAACGCTCATTCCGCGATCTCGCCGTTCGCCCGAGTAACCGGCTGCCGGTGGCTGCCTACTTCTCAAGCAAGACTAGAGTGAATACGAAGGGCTTCGGTAGCTTTACGGAGTCGTTTATCTCTTGTCCACAGCAAAGTGGGCGGATTGATAAAGATCGAGGCGATCAGATGAGCGTCGGTAAGACCGATGCCGAGGTCGAACAAACGACGAGCCTCAATCATCCGCCGTACTTCGTCGAGTTTCGCTACTCTCACCTGGGGTAAAAAATCCAGCAGCGCAAGCGTCTTGGCGCGTTCGTGGAGCGATCCCAAAGCAAGTTCGGCAATGATAAGAGGATGGATGACTATATTCCCCAGGCCGAGATGTCTGCGCATCTCGTGGTTTCGTGTACGGAAGTGGTCGATCCAGATCGACATATCCGCTAGTATCAATTCGACCGGGCTCCGCGGCGAGGAACGCTCTTCAATGCGGGCATGGTGCCGCCCAAGGACGCCAGTCTGCGGGCGCTTTCACGCTCAATGAGGGCCTTGAGCGCCTCCCGAATCAACGCCGTTTTTTCCTCAACACCAGTGAACTACTGGGCGGTGCGGACGAGATCGTCATCAAGCGCGATAGTGGTTCTCATAAGGAGGACTAGAGCACTGATTATAGCATCAGATGATGTCGAATTTTGTGACTAAGGACGGTCTAAACTCAGGACGGTCTAAACTCAGCGAAGGGCTGGAAGGCAAAAGCTGCCCTCCTACTTCATCACTCCGCGTTGCGCAATCCCAATATTGTCCCGCGTCGTGTTCTTCACCAGATACATCATCTCGTCGGCCTGCCGGATGATGTCGTGCGCGTCGCGCGCGTCGTGCGGATAGGTGGCGAGTCCAATCGAAGCCCGCACATTCAGATTCAAACCTTCGTCGCGGCAGAAACAACTGGCTCGCATGCCATCGCGCAAACGCTTGGCGACCACCAACGCCTGATCTTTCCCAGTCTGCGGAAGCAGCACAACAAATTCGTCTCCGCCATAGCGGAAGGCAAAATCAATCAACCGCAACTGCGCCTTCACCAGGTAGCCAATTTCCGCCAGGAGCTTGCTGCCGATCAAATGTCCGTGAGTGTCGTTCACCGCTTTAAAGCGATCGAGATCGATAAACAACACGCTGAACTCATAGCCAAAACGCGATGACCGGTAAACTTCCGTTTCCAGCGTTTTATAAAGATGGCGCGCATTATAGAGTCCGGTGCAGTCATCGGTAATCGTCAACTCCTGAATCTTCTCTACCCAGCGAGCATTTTCGATCGCGATCGCGGCGTAGTCGCACAACGCCTGCAAAAAGAAAATCTCTTGCTCGTTAAATCGCGAAATATCCGCATTTACCAGCTGGATCACTCCCAGCACGCGCAAACGCGACCGCAAGGGTACGCAGATCACCGAACGAGTTTCGCAATGCGTGGCTTCGTCGATGCGTTTGGCAAAACGTGGGTCGCTTTCTGCATCGGAAAGAACTACTTGTTCGCCGTGTTTGGCCACCCATCCGGCGATGCCTTCGCCCAATTTCAGTCGAATATCTTTCAGCGCTTCCGCCGCTGCGCCCACCGCAATCGCGAAGTAAAGCTCATCCTTCTGCTCGTCAACCATCAGCAGCGACCAGGTATCAGGACGGAAGTATTCCGCCATTTTCTCCATGATGGTCTGCAGGATCGAATCGAGGTCCAGCGACGACGTGAGCGCTTTCGCTACGTCGTGAAAGATATTGAGTTCCTGGCTCTGGCGGGTTAGTTGCGTGCCGGCGGCCTCGGACATGGGGGGTTCCTTCATCTCCCGTTGCTGCGGGCGCTGCATCCCGCGAATGTTCTGCTTTGAGCCTTGATCGTCGAATTGTGACCCAAGCTTGAGGTCAACAATTCGCTGCATGGACGAGTACAGTTCCAAAAATTATAGATTCGCATCCTCCGCGCAGCAATAACCGTTGGTAACCAGTATCCGTAACGCCAATGGATACTTCACATAGAAGGCCCCTGCAAAGCGAGATTGGCCCTTAACGCGCCAGCCACTCCTGGGATATTCTGATATTTATGCTACTCATCAATCGCCGCCAATCCTCGGTCGCCGCCGCCCTCGCCGTCGCCATTACCGTTTTCTCTTTGGGATTGGCGGCGCTCGCAGCCGCGCCGGTCGACCCGAAGACTGTAGCCGAAGTCGATGCCGGCCTCGGCCCGTGCACCGCCGACTTCACCATTACAGATGAAGCGGCCAAGCCCGTCTACGCTGCCAATATCCGGGTGCACATCGCTTATGGATTCATGAGCCTGCACAAACTGGATCTTCAAGCCGGAACCAATGCCGATGGCAAGGCCCGTTTCATAGGGCTTCCCGAAAGCTCCAAGCAGGGGCTCTTTTTCGTCGCCTCCGAGGGTGATCGTGAAGGCTCGGCTTTCGATGATCCCGCGAAGACCTGCAAGACCCAGTTCACCATCGTGCTGCGAAAGAAGCCAGCGGAACAGCCCTGAAAACGGTTGTGCGCGGCAGCAGCCAGCCACGGGCGGTAACGTGGCCTTCCACAACGTTCTGGCGTCCGCGCCCGCCTTCGCCTATGATGATTGTCATCTCGACGCGGGCTGGCAGACGTTTCGCCCGCCGGAGCTCTTTTTGCCGACCTTCGGGGAAAATCTGCGCAAACAGCGCGAGCAGCGTGGCCTCTCGCTCGATGCCATCTCCACCATCACAAAAATCAGCCCACGCATGCTGCGGGCCATCGAAGAAGAACATTTTGAGCAACTGCCCGGTGGCGTCTTCAACAAAGGTTTCGTCCGCGCTTACGCCCGCCTGGTCGGCCTCGATGAAGACGAAGCGGTGTCAGATTACCTCGCCGCGCTGCGCGAGAGCCAGATTCAATCCCAAACCATTCTTCCCAACTTCCGCAACTCGACCACAGAAACCGCGGAAGACGACGAAGACCGCCGCAGAATCAATACTGATGTCGGCGGAACGCATCTTCGCAACCGCGACCATGCGGCGAGCGAGCGCGTCGACCGCGCGATAAACAACCACTCCATCGACCCGCCCCCGGATCGCCGTCTACATCAGGAAGACCGCCGCAAAGAGGCTCGCCGCAGCGACGACCGTGAGGCTCGTCCTCAGAATCACAGCAACCTCGATCCCAACAGCCACGATCCGAGCAGTCCGGATCCAAACAATAAAGATTTAGATATAAGAGATCGAGTTAGTAGAGACCAAAGCGGCGAAGTCCGCGCCAACGGAGATCATCCTCAACCTACGGTCGACGGATATGTTCCGGCGCCGCCCCTGTCTTTTCTGAACCTGACGTCCACACCGTCGAGTCGCCCTATCGAGGAAGTTTCTCGACCTCTCGTTAACGAACCGGATGGCCGTACACACCCTGTTCCCTGGGGGAAATTGGCTGCAGCCCTGCTAGTCATTACATTGATCTTAGCTTTCTGGACACTTCGACGGCGCAACCAAACATCCGAGGCGGCGCAGCCTTTGACTTCTTCTTCCGTACCCTCTTCCACGGAGAGCGCCACGTCCCGAGCCCCGGTCTCAACCGCGGTCCCAACCGCGGTCTCGGCCAAGCCGACTCCCGCCGCCACGCACGGGAACCGTCCCCCAGTATCGACGGCTGCTGCCGCCGCTCCGGTCGCTGCGGCCGACGCAGTCCCGGCCGATGCCGATGTCAACCCTCCAGTGCCGAAGCCGCACTCGCATGTAGTTGCGCCGAAGCCGCCACGCGCCTTCACGCTGCTGATCCGCGCGGATCAGACTTCGTGGGTTTCAATCATTGCCGACGGCCAGCCGGTAGCCAGAGAAACTTTGATCGCGCCGGCCAACACCTCAGTGCGCGCCAATCACGACATCACGGTAAGGGCAGGTAACGCCGCCGGCATCAGCTTCATGCTCGACGGCAAAGAAATCCCGGCTCAAGGCAGTCTTGGGGAAGTTCGCACCTTTACATTCGATGCTACGGGCCTGCGATCCTCCGCCGTGGCCCAGCCTACGAACCCCGCTCCCTAGCCGCTTCTAAAATCTCAACCAGGAAGTGTTCGCATGGCGCACCGGTGCTTCATTCCTCCCCAAATTTCTTTAGATCCTCGGGTCCATCCGCTAGAGCCACCGCGTTTTTTCCCTGAACCATCTCCCGAACCTTTTCCACCACATCGGGATTAGCCAAGGTTGTGATATCGCCGGTGCTCATGTTGTTTGAGAGCGCCGCGAGAACCCGGCGCATGAGTTTGCCGGACCGGGTTTTCGGCATGTCCGGTACGATGAGAACCCTGCGCGGGCGGGCAATCTTGCCAATCATGGTTTCGATGGCCTTGTTTACTTTGTCGATGATCGCCGGACTCGGCTCTATACCGGGCCGCAGGGCGATATAAACCTCGGGCACGCGGCCTTTGATTTCGTCCACCACCGGCACCACGGCCGCTTCCGCCACTTCGGGAACGGTCAGGCACGCAGACTCGATCTCTTTCGTACCCAGCCGGTGGCCAGCAACGTTGATGACGTCATCTACCCGCCCCAGAATCCGGAAATACCCGTCCGCGGCCAGCACTGCGCCGTCCGCCGCAAAATACGGCCAGTCGTGCCAATCCTTGCTGTTACGATCTTTGCAATATTTGCTGTAGTACTGTGTGACAAAACGGTCGCGGTCGCCCCAAATGGTTTGCATGATTCCCGGCCATGGATTTCGGATGCAAATGTTTCCCGCCTTCCCCGACCCGGCAGAGACCGGTTCGTTATTTTCGTCCATGATTACCGGATAGATTCCGGGCATGCCCGGCCCGGCGCTGCCCGGCTTCATTGGGTCCAATGCCGGCTTGGTACTGCACAGAAATCCTCCGTTTTCGGTTTGCCACCATGTATCCACGATCACTGCCTCACCCTTGCCAACGACGTCGTGATACCAGCGCCAAACCTCTGGTTCGATCGGTTCGCCCACCGTGGTCATGTGCTTGAAATGGTAGTTGTACTTGGCAGGTTCATCGTGGCCGGATTTGCGCAACATGCGAATGGCCGTAGGTGAAGTGTGGAAGATGTTCACATCCAGGCGCTCTGCGATTCGCCACACTCTACCGGCATCCGGATAAGTAGGAACGCCTTCGTAAAGAACACTTGTAGCGGCCAGCGCCAACGGACCGTAAACAATATAGGAGTGTCCCGTGATCCAGCCGATGTCGGCCATGCACCAGTAAACGTCTTCAGGATGAATATCCTGAATATATTTCGAAGTACCGGCTACATAGGAGAGATAACCACCGGTACGGTGCTGGCAGCCTTTCGGTTTTCCGGTGCTGCCGCTGGTGTACATCAGAAACAGCGGCGCTTCCGCATCCATCGGAACTGGAGGAACGATGCGGCCTGAGTACTTCGGCAGAATCTCGTCCACGAAAACATCGCGGCCTTCGACAAAGGGAGATGCGGACGCATTCTTGCCGGGGTGACGCCTCCAGACCAAAACCTTGTCTACGATTTGACCTTCCTTCTTCGCGATTTCCAGCGCGATGTCAGCACCGGCTTTGTGATCGATCATCTTGCCGTTGCGATAGTAACCATCCATCGTGATGAGGACACGGCTGCCGGAATCGGCAGCGCGCATGCCGCAAGCCTCGCCGCTAAAGCCGCCAAACACGACAGAATGAATCACGCCCAGGCGGGCGCACGCCAGCATAGTAATCGGCAACTCCGGCACCATGGGCATATGAATGGTGACGCGGTCTCCGCTCTTCAGACCGCAAAAATCACGCAGCAGGGCCGCGAATTCATTCACCCTGATATAAAGTTCGCGGTAGGTAACAGAAACAGTGGCTTCGGATTCCGGCTCCGGAACAAAGATGAGCGCAGCTTTATTTTTGTATTTCGCGAGATGACGATCGACGCAGTTGTACGAAGCGTTGATCTTGCCGCCTACGAACCATTTCCAGAAGGGCGGATCGCTGGTGTCGAGCGTAGTGTGCCAGTACTTATCCCAGGTCAGGAGGTCAGCGTATTCGCGAAAACATTCGGGAAAGTTTTTCTCACTGAAGCGCTCCATCACGCCGGGATCGGTCAGATTCGCCTGGCCGACAAATTTCGCCGAGGGATAATAGTATTCTTCCTCGCGCCAATGAACTGCGATCTGAGCCTGAGTAGTCTCGATCACCGTATTCTGCTTCTCAAGGATCTGAGCCATATCATGTCACCCCTTAGATTTCTAAATTTGTGACGCAATCCCGACCGCCTCTCTCATAAGTGCTTCATGGATTAGCGGAGCGCACGCCTCACTCCCTTCAAGCCTGTACGACGGACCATGTCGACTTTACCGCGACTGCTTTGGCGAGCTAGGCTACCACCGGAAGCTTGGTTCCTGCCAGCTGTCCTTCAGTCACGACTGGGCGTTTGGCCAGGAATTCGCAGACGAGAGCAACCGCCGCCAAAGCTGCCGCCGTGTAGAACGCCATCTCATAGTTGTGGTATTTGTCGAACATCCAACCGCCGATGCGGCCACCGAGAAGTCCGGCAACACCCCAGGCGGTGAATAGCAGCCCATAGTTAATGCCCACATTCTTCGTGCCCCAGAAATCGGCTGCCGTCGCCGCGTTAACCGAAAGCTGGGTACCGTAGCACCAGTAAACAATAAACAGCATCACGAACAATCCCGCCACGTTGCCGCCTACGTGATAGAGAATAGGCATGGCGACCATCGAGATGCCGATCATGAGTCGCAGCACGTTCAGCCGACCCAGTGCATCGGACATCCAGCCGGAAAGAATGCGCCCCGAGGCGTTTCCAGCCGCGCCCACGATCAAACCAAATGAAGCCAGGGTGGTGCTGGGTATCCCCACGCTTTTGGCGAAGGGCACGAGCTGGCTTATGACCATGAGGCCAGCCGCGCAACCAAACGCGTAGGCGATCCACAGAAAGTAAAAAGAAGGCGTTTGCAACACCTCGCCGGGAGTGAAGTCGTGTGCGGTAGCCGCAACTTTGGACGCCGGAGCAGGCGTCCATCCGGCGGGCTTGTAGCCTGCTGGTGGGTTCTTCAGCAAAAACGCGCCAAACACCGTCATGGCGAAGAAAACTACGCCCAGAACTTCGAACGTCGTGCGCCAGCCAAAGTGGGGAATCAGGTAGCTGGCGGCCAGAGGGCCAAAGATTGCCGAACCACCTCCGTATCCACCCACTGCCAGCCCCACCGCCAGACCGCGCTTATCCGGGAACCACTTCGACATCACAGGAATTGGAGTTGCGTAGCCAAAACCGTTGCCTAGCCCTCCGAGAACTCCAAAGAAGATGAAAAACTTCGTCAGGCTATCGGCATAAGAGCACAAGAAGAAGCCAAGGCTCACCAGAACTGCGCCAATCAACGAAATCTTGAAGGGCCCGAGCTTATCCTGTAACCGGCCAGCCACGATGAACGTCAGAGCAAAGACCACCACGGCAATGGTAAATACCATCGAAGTCTCGGCACGTTTCCATTTGAACTCTTTCTCTAACGGAGCGACGAACACACTCCAGGCATACAGTGAACCCAGAGCCATATTCATGGACACGCCGCCTACTACGCGCCACCAACGGCTTATCCCAAGGGTGCCGGCGGCTGAAGCGTTATTTGTGTTGGCCATAATTTCTCCTTCTTCCAGGCAGCGAAATGCTAAGGACGAGCTGTTCTTCTTGCGGACAAAACTCCGATTCCCTCTTGTTCCCACTTCCTCTCAATAAGCAGCACTACAAAGTTCCGAACCCATCGTGGGCAACTAAGGTTGGGCCTTTTGCAGGCTAGCGGTCACGTTTACTACGATCGAACCTGCCTCTACTGTAAGATCCCGCTTCCACTGGATAAATCCTGGCGTGGAGAAAGCAACAACATGCGTCCCCGCACTGACGGCGATCTCCGACGGTGTGTTGCCGACATATTTGCCGTCCAACGTGATCTCTGCGCCGGGCGGCGAAGAAGTGAAATTACAACGGACTTTCTCCGTGGCAGCCGGAAGAGTTGTCGGGGCGGAAGCACCGGAGGCGCTCTGCGTCGCCGAAACCGGCGGTGGTACTACAGGCTGCGGCTCGGCGGCCGCACCGGACTGGGCCGCTGGCGCGGGAGCCGATGAAGTCGACGGCGGCACAACCGGCTGCGCCTTTACCGCTGTGTCTGGCCTTGGCTCCGCTGCAGCCACAATCACCTGAAAGAGCTCCTTTTTTTCCTTTCCCTTTGCATTTCGGAATAGGACGGTGATCCCGTGCTTATCTTTCCTGGCTTCGAAAGTCTCTCCTACGGGCAAGGATGCGCACCTGGACCAGCGCGAGTCCACCGTGCAGGCAATGCTGAAAGATTCTCCCTCCGCGTCGCGCACTCGCATGATGTTCTGCACGGTAGGATTCTTGCTCTCATTGCAGTAAGCAGAGAAATTTGTCAGGTCGCAATCTTTCGGGACGGGGGTTCCTGGATTTAACGGATGAAACTCCGCACTGAGGACTGTAATGTGAAGCGGATATTGCTTCGCGGCTTCCGCGAACATAATGTTCAGCAGAAACAACACCGGCAACAACTTGATCAGAGAACGACCGACAGCCATACGCCTCTCCAGTATAGGAAGGAGAGGCAACCTTATTCGATGCGGAACTAAGGTTGCCCAAACTTCCCAGTTGCCGACATTCTAGCCCTGGCACTCCCCGGGCGGACCAACATTAATACTAGAAAGTAAATATAGGACCAAACTCCGTCCGATGATCCTGCCAGAGATTGTCCAGTTGTCCGGCAATCGTATAGTTATCGCCGGGTTTGAGGCGCGTGCCGTAGACCGACTGCTCGATGGCAAACGTACAGTACGGGTTCACTTTGTAGTACAAGGTCGCGGCAAAAACCTTGCCCATGTGGAGCGCGTTTACCCCCGTGAAGTGCGTGTAGAACAGGTCATGATGGACGATCTGGTCTTTGCCCATATGCAGGAAAAGCTGCCAGCCTGCATTGTGGCCTTTGGGGTTAGCGTTAAACCAACGGGAAATCGGGAAGCCGAGGTTAGCGAAGCCGCCAAATGCGCGAATCGGCCTCTCCGGGGCAACCACCACATTACCTGCCGGACAAGCGGCGCCAGTGGCCACGACAACGCTGCAAGCTACAGTCGCATTACCCAGACCGTCAACGGTGTCAAACTTAATCGGGCTCGAAAGCCCTGTCAGATCAGTGGCAAAAGAATCAGCCTGGCTACCGAACATGAAGCGCAGGTCGCCGCCAAAATAAGCGCTGGCTACGAACGTCGCCCACCGGGTTGGCAATTGCACCCCAATCTGATTGCCATACATATGACTGGATGCGCTATAGCCATTAGGCAGCGCCGCCGCATAAGAACTGCACAGCGCGCTGATCGCCGGGGGAGTGCCCGTCAAACAAGTAGCCGGTAACAAGTCGGTGGCATAGTCGCCGTTGGTGACGATCGACGTACGCTTGCCGTAAAGGCCGCTCCAGAATACTTGCGCAGGAGCAACCGCCTGCGCTTTGTCGAGTTGCCACTGGAAGGCCAGTCTACCTTCATATTCAGGACGGTCAGAGTCAGCGCCCTCGCGCTCGGCTTGGCCCAACTGGCCCGCCAGGCCACCTACGGTGTCTGAGCTCTTCTCCACTTGACCCGAACTCGGCATCATGATGGCGAACGTGGGGGCAATTTTGAACGAGCCGCCCATCTTCTGAACGAAGCCCACCATCATCTGCGGAGAACGTTCGTAAATGTCGCCGTAGTACGCACCGAGGAATGTGGTTTCGAGAATATTGGGCAGAGCGCTCGATCCGAAGAGCGTCCAGTCCTGTCCGCCTTCAAAAAAGATGTCAGTAGTACTGCTCGCAGCGAAATCCATGCGTACGTAGGCTAGGCGCAACTGCGGCTCATTGCTTCGAATCGACGAAACATTGCGATTATCGACCGCGCTGAAGTTGCCTTCGAAATCGCCTTCGACCCGGCCGGTGAACACGAGCCGGGGAGAAACATCCGGCCATTCAAAGTTTGCGCCAAAACGGGAAGAGCGCGCCTTGATGTGAAATTCAGGATCAGCCGTTGGCCCAGTGTTCGTATCCGTGGATGAAGCCGTAAATAAGCCAATAAATGGAAAGTCATCCCCGTTGGGGGCGCTGGAGTCGTGCGCCGCCGTAGCTTTGATAAAGCCATAGGGAGTCACTTTGACGGCCCCCACTTTGAAAGCGGGTACCAAACCATCTTTCACCGGCGGGTCGACAGGGATGACGCGCACGGGCGCGACCGCTGGGACCACTGCTACCGGTATGGGCTTCTCATGCTGCGGCGTCTGCGGGGTGTTTGCAACCGGCGGTTGCTGGCCCTGCGCGCTTGAACTGGAACTTGAAGCCGTTGCGGATTCTTCTGCGGGTGACGCGGAAGCGGACGGTTGCCCTGCTGCATTCGTCGTTCCGGACGATGCAGCGGCATTGGTATCAGTTGCGGGTGGAGCTAAGCTTGGGCTGCCGGAAGCAGGGGTAGCTTCGGGGCTGGAAGGATTGGATGCATTCGCGTTTGGTTTCGCGCTGTTAGTGCCTGCTATGAGAGGTATGCTCGTAATCACCAAAAGTGACAACAAGCAAAGTAACTTCTTCGAAGTCGACATAGACGGTACTCTCCTCTGCTACTGCTATCGAACCGAATCGGGACAGACCATTCTTGTTGTGGCCAAGCGAATCCAAACCGCAGCTCCGCTCGCGACCTTCTTTGTGCTCTGTTTGCGAAAATGGTGCAGTGATCCGGATCACAGACCACGGTGATTTGCCTCGGCGGTCCTAACTCCAGGGAAGGCTGCGCATGCAGCATTTTCTGGCGATCTCGTTAGGGATATAGGTCAGTTTCGTCAAGTTTCCAACCTGACCCGCAAGACTAGGATCACAAAGTCCAGAGGCTTCCGACTGTGGTACGAACACAGAGTTCTGTGATCCACGTCACTGTCGCATAGCCAAAAGCAAGGCAGAATCGACGCCGGTCTGCTTTCCCACTTGCCCGCTCGGAGGTTCCCATGAGCGCTGTTATCGTCGAAAAGCCAGAAAATATTTCCAACCTGCTGGCGATGGATGAGGAATACGCTGCGCCGCGGATTGTTGCCGACAACGCGATCCAGAAGGACTGGTTAGGCGAGTGTGCCCGCTCGCAAAAAAATCCCGAGGCTTTTTGGGCGGAGTACGCTTCGCGTTTTGTGTGGTCGAAGCCCTGGAGCAAAGTGATGGAATGGGACGGGGTTCATCACCAATGGTTCACTGGCGCGAAGACCAACATCACGATCAATGCGTTGGATCGTCACGCCAACTCCGATCGTTGCAATCGGGTGGCTTTCATTTGGCTGGGCGAAGATGGCAGCGAGCGCGTCGTTACTTACGGCCAACTGCACCGCATGGTCAGCCGTTTCGCCAATGGATTGAAATCGTTGGGAGTGGTGAAGGGCGATCGTATCGTCATCTACATGCCGCTCACGATTGAAGGCGCGGTGGCGATGCTTGCCTGCGCTCGTCTCGGCGCCATTCATTCCGTGGTCTATGCGGGTCTCGGCCACACCGCTCTGCGCGACCGCATTACCGACGCGGAAGCAAAAGTCGTGATCGTGGGGGACGTAGGTTACCGGCGTGGCAAGACCGTGGCGCTCAAGAGCATTGTCGATGAGGCGTTAGAGGGTTTGGAATTTGTAGAGAAGGTGGTTGTCTATTCGCGGGCCGCAGCCGTGCTTAACGCTCCCCGCGAAATCGACTTCAATGATCTCCTGAAATTTTCTCCGAATTGTCCCGCCCAGGAAATGGATGCCGAGGATCCGCTCTTCTTGCTTTACACCTCGGGTTCCACGGGGAAACCAAAGGGAGTGGTCCACGTGCACGGCGGCTATATGGTGGGGACGACCTATCATTTAGAGAACTATTACGACGTGGGCGATCGCGACATTTTCTGGTGCACTTCGGATATTGGCTGGGTCGTTGGGCATTCTTATATTGTCTACGCGCCGCTATGCGCGGGTGTGACCACATTGTTTCGTGAAGGCGCCATTGACTATCCGAATCCCGGGATCGCCTGGGAAATCGTGGAACGCTACGGCGTAAGTAAAATGTTCACCGCGCCTACCGCGTTGCGAATGTTCATGCGTTATGGAGAGGCGTATCCCGCCGCCCACGATCTGACCACTCTGCGCGTGATCGCTTGCGCCGGCGAACCATTGAATCCCGAGGCCTGGCGATGGGCTCAGACTCATCTGGCCGGCGACGGCAAATGGGGCTACGTGATCGACAACTGGTGGCAGACCGAATTGGGCGGACCCACGCTTGGCACACCGCCATCGATGGCGATGCGCCCGGGGAGAGTTGGCGTGGCCGTGCCCGGAGCCGAAGCCGACGTGCTCGACGAAAACGGCAAATCCGCGCTTCCGGGAACGGGCGGACGCCTCGTGCTCAAGCGGCCGTTTCCTCACATGCTGCGCACGGTGTGGCGTGACCCGGCCCGCTACGAGCGCGATTGGCAGGTGATTCCCGGTTGCTATGTCACTGGCGACGTCGCAACCAAAGATGAAGATGGATACATCGCCGTGCTGGGCCGCTATGATGATGTGCTCAATGTCGCCGGACATCGCATCGGCACCGCCGAAGTAGAGAGCGCACTTGTGTCCCATCCCGCCGTCGCCGAAGCTGCCGCGATTGGCGTGCCTGATGCCATGAAAGGCGAATCCATCAAGGTGTTCGTGCAAGTTCGCGCCGATCACGTGGCTTCCGACGCGTTGGCGGCGGTGTTGATCGAACACGTTCGCAGAGAGCTGGGACCGATCGCCACTCCATCTTCCTTGCAGTTCGTAGCATCTTTGCCTAAGACCAGATCGGGAAAGATTCTGCGCCGTTTTCTTAAGGCAAAGGAAGCGGGCGTCGATGTGGGCGATGTTTCCACCATGGAGAGTTGATCGCTCCCAGTGATCTGCTCGAGATGCCAACCCCTAACAGAGCTACACTGGAGAATCTGAAAATCTCTGGTGAGTTCAAGCGGAGGAATCTCGTGCACCCAGATCCGAATGTGATAAAGCAGAGAGTCCCTGCGCGACCTAGCCTGGACGCGATGTTCACTCCCAGTTCCGTGGCGGTGATCGGCGCGAGTGACCGCCCCGGTACCGTAGGCCGTACGGTTCTGGAGAACCTTGTCCACGGCCGCTTCTCAGGAAAGGTCTATGCGGTAAACGCCAAGCATGAGGAAGTGCTCGGCCTCAAGGCTTACAAGAACATTCGGGATATTCCTGCGGTGGACTTAGCCGTAATCGCCACTCCGGCTGCAACCGTTCCGAAGATCATCGGAGAATGTGTTGCCTCCGGCGTAAGATCTGCGGTCGTGATTTCTGCCGGGTTTAAGGAGCGTGGGGCAGAAGGCGCTGCACTCGAACAGCAAATTCGCGAACAGCTACGCGGCGGCTCCATGCGATTGCTCGGGCCGAACTGCCTCGGCCTGATGAATCCGACCATCGGATTGAATGCCACCTTCGCTAAAGACGCGCCGAAATCCGGCAACGTCGCATTCCTCAGTCAAAGCGGAGCATTGCTGAGTGCGATTCTCGACTGGAGTGTGCGCGAAGAAGTCGCCTTCAGCGCCATCGTCTCCACCGGTTCGATGCTGGATCTTGGCTGGGGCGATTTGATCTATTACTTCGGCGATGATCCCCACACCAAGAGCATCCTGCTCTATATGGAATCGGTGGGCGATGCGCGATCGTTTCTATCCGCTGCTCGTGAAGTCGCGCTCACCAAGCCGATCATCGTGATCAAGGCCGGACGCTCGGAAGCGGCCTCGCGCGCCGCCGCCTCCCATACCGGCGCACTCACCGGCAGCGATGAAGTTCTGGACGCAGCCTTCCGGCGCTCGGGCGTGTTGCGCGTGCACAACATTGCTGATCTTTTCTATATGGCGGAAACCTTAGGCCGGCAGCCGCGTCCCAAAGGTCCGCGGCTTACCATCCTGACCAATGCGGGCGGACCCGCGGTTCTCGCCACCGACTCACTGGTGGCCAATGGTGGAGAACTGGCCGAGCTTTCGGCGGAGAATCTGCAGCGGCTGAATGAGTTCCTTCCCGCTCACTGGAGCCACAACAATCCCATCGATATTCTGGGCGATGCTGATTCCGAGCGCTACGCCCGCGCCCTCGAAATTGCTTCGCAGGATCCGAACAGCGATGGGCTGCTGGTGATTCTTGCGCCGCAGGGAATGACCGACGCGGCGCAAATTGCGCTCCGACTGAAGCCCTACGCCAAGCAATACGAAAAACCCGTACTCGCCAGCTGGATGGGAGGCAACAGCATCGCGACCGGAGAAGCGGAACTAAACGCGGCAGGGATCCCAACATTTTCTTATCCCGACACCGCCGCTCGCGCCTTCACTTACATGTGGCGCTATACATACAACTTGCGGGGCCTCTACGAAACTCCCACCTTGACGGAAAACTCCGAATTGGAAAACTCCGCCCGCGAGCAAATCGCGCGGATCATTGAAAATGCGCGAAGTCACGATCGGGTTCTGCTGAACGAATTCGAATCGAAGCAAGTGTTGTCGCTCTACGGAATTCCCACGGTTGAGACTCAAGTGGCGGGCAGTGAAGATGAAGCCGCCGTGCTCGCTGCGAAACTAGGTTTCCCGGTTGTGTTGAAAATTTTCTCTGAAACCATCACGCACAAGACGGAGGTCGGCGGAGTCAAACTGAATTTGCCGGACGAAGCGGCGGTTCGGTCAGCCTATCGTTCGATCAAGACTTCTGTCGCGCAGAAAGCCAGCCTGGAAGACTTCTTAGGCGTCACCGTTCAGCCGATGGCGAAGCTGGATGGCTACGAATTAATCCTCGGCAGCAGCGTTGATCCGCAGTTTGGTCCGGTAATTCTATTCGGCTCAGGCGGTCAGCTTGTTGAAGTCTATCGGGACCGTTGCCTGGCTCTTCCTCCACTCAATACCACGCTTGCCCAAAGAATGATGGAGCAGACCAAAATCTATACCGCACTGAAAGGCGTCCGGGGACGTAAGCCGGTGGACATTGCCGCGCTCGAACAACTTCTGGTGCGCTTTAGTCAGTTAGTGCTCGAACAGCCGTGGATCGCGGAAATTGATATCAATCCTCTGCTGGCTTCGCCAGATCGTTTGCTGGCGCTCGATGCCAGAATCGTTTTGCACGGCCGCAAAGTCACGCTCGATCAGTTGCCGCAACCGGCAATCCGTCCCTATCCCACGCAGTATGTTGCTCCCTGGACGTTGCGCGATGGAAACCAGATTGTGATCCGCCCCATCCGGCCGGAAGACGAACCGCTGATGGTGAAGTTTCATGAGACTCTCTCCGACCGAAGTGTCTATCTGCGCTACTTCTGCTCTCTGAGTCTGAGCCGGCGGGTGGCGCACGAGCGCCTGTTACGAATCTGTTTCGGAGATTATGACCGCGAGATGGCTCTGGTCGCGGAGATCACCGACCCTGGCAACGGAGAGCACAGAATTATGGGCGTTGGCCGTTTGAGCAAGCTTCGTTCCGGAAACGAAGCCGAAGTCGCGGTGCTGGTTTCAGATCAGTATCAGAAACTTGGATTGGGATATGAGTTGCTGCGCCGTATTGTTGAGATTGCCCGCGATGAAAAATTGAGTCAGGTCTCGGCCGAAATGTTGCCTGACAATCTGGCGATGCAGGTCATTATGAAGCGCTTGGGCTTCCGCGTCCGGGCCAGCGACGATCTAACTTCGCTACGCGCTTTTCTGGAACTTGAATAACTTACGCGCGGCGCCATTCAATTTGCTGTCGCTGAGGAGCGGTTTCTATTCCGGCGCGTATTCTACTAGCAGCTCGGCGTCGGCGGAGCTTGCAGGAGTACTTGAGGCAATCGTTCCGTATTCCAATCCCTTCTCGAACGCCTTGAGGTTCAGATCGAGAAAACTTTTCGGAACGGAATCCGCTACGGCTTTGCGGACGGCATCGGCATTCAGCAATTGGGTAACAGCGGTGAAGAATCCGACCATCACGGAGTTCAGGACCATGCGTTTCCCGAGCTCTTCGGCGATGCGCGTGGCCGGGATGCTATAAACCTTGATCTCCTTATTAATATCGGAAACTCGCACCAGATCCTGCTCGACGATCAGGATTCCGCCGTCTTTCAGCTCCGGTATAAAGCGCACATAAGCTTCCTGCGACATGACGACGAGAATGTCCGGCTTGGTCACATAGGGATACAATACGGGCGAATCGGAGAGCACGAGTTGCGCGCTACAGGCCCCTCCGCGGGCCTCTGGGCCGAAATTTTGTGTCATCGTGGCGTAAGCGCCCTGATAAATTGAGGCCGCTTTGCCCAGGAGAATGGCCGAGAGAATCACGCCCTGGCCACCGAAACCCGCAACTCGAATCTCTGTTAGCTGCATACTGTCTCCGGTTCATCTTGTTCTATGTATTTGTCGCCCAGGGACTGCGTAAATTGACCGCGCATCATGGTTTGATAGTCGGGACGGTCGCGGTCCACAAATTTACCCACGATGATTTCTCCGGTCATGGAGAGGCCGACTTCGTTGGTGGGCGCTCCATGGCGCACTTTGCTCTTCTCTTTGTAGTACTTCATGGCTTCAAGCCCATCCCCCAGCTTGTTGCGGCGCTGGTAAAGCGTGGGGCAGGGCGAAATGACTTCAATAAACGAGAAGCCCTTTTTCTTAAACGCTTCGCTGATGGATCGCGCCAGTTGCCGCACGTGGAAAGTTGTCCAGCGCGCCACATAGACGGCGCCGGCCGCTTCGACCAGATGCGGCAAATTGAATGAAGGCTCGAATGTTCCGTAGGGATTAGTGGAAGTGGTCGAGTGATCTGGAGTGGTGGGCGCCGTCTGGCCGCCGGTCATCGCGTAAATCAGATTGTTTACGCAGATTACTTTCAGGTCAATGTTGCGGCGAGCGGCATGGATCAGATGATTGCCGCCGATGGCCGAGAGATCGCCATCACCCGAATACACAACGACGTTCAGCTTGGGATTCGCGAGCTTGAGACCAGTGGCGAACGGAATGGCGCGGCCATGCGTGGTGTGGAATGAATCGAGCTTCACATAACCAGCAACGCGTCCAGTGCAGCCGATACCGGAGACCAGAGCCAGCGACCCTAAATCGATTTTCGAATCGATCAGGGCGCGGGCAAAGGAGTTCACCGTAGTACCAATGCCGCATCCCGGGCACCAGATATGAGGCATGCGGTCAGTCCGTAGAATCTGATCGACCGGGTTGACGCCGGCACTGACGATATCGCTGATTAAATTGTCTGACATCTGCTTGCCTCCACGATCACTTTGAGGATGTCTTCGGGCCGGTGAACCCCGCCGCCTGCATGCGACACGGCAAAAGTTTTTGCCTTACCCGCAGCGGCTCGCTCGACCTCACGTACCATCTGACCGAGATTCAGTTCCGGAACCACGAAGGCTTTCACTTTCGCTGCCAGATCACGAATCTTCTTTTCGGGAAACGGCCACGCCGTGATCAAGCGCAACTTGCCGACCCGCAGACCACTTTCACGCGCTACCCCAATCGCCCGCTGGGCCACGCGCGAAGTAATGCCGTAAGAAACTACCACCACATCGGCGCCCTCCAGATGATCTTCCTCGAACAGAGCGATGCGGTCAGCGGCATCGCGAACTTTGCTTTGCAGTCGGCGAACCAACTTGTCCTGCACCGGCGGAGTCATGTTGGGATAGCCGCGGTCGTCGTGGGTCAAGCCGGTGACGTGGAAGTTATAGCCTTCGCCGGCATGCGCCATCTCTGGTACCTGGTCGCCGTTGGTGCCGTAGGGCAGGTAATCCTCCACCGATTTATGAGTATGTTTGCGAGGCACGACTTCGATCTGATCGGCGCGAGGAATGACGACTTTCTCGGTCATGTGTCCGACGACTTCGTCCATCATGAACATAACCGGCACGCGGAATTCTTCAGCCAGGTTAAAAGCGGTGATGGTGAGATCAAAACATTCCTGGGGAGAATTCGGGCAAAGCGCAATAATCTCGTAGTCACCGTGCGAACCCCAGCGCGCCTGCATCATATCGGCTTGCGCAGGCAGCGTGGGCAGCCCGGTCGACGGGCCTCCGCGCTGCACGTCGACGAAGACGCAGGGAGTTTCCGTCATCGCGGCATAGCCGATGTGTTCCATCATTAATGAGAAGCCAGGGCCGGAGGTGACGGTAAATGCCTTGGCTCCGCCCCAGACCGCGCCTTGCAACGTAATCGATGCGGCGAGTTCGTCCTCCATCTGAATGAATGTTCCTCCGACCATGGGCACACGGGAGGCGAAGCGCTCAACAATTTCGGTGGAAGGCGTGATGGGATATCCCGCCGCGAATCGTGCGCCTGCCGCCAATGCACCTTCACAGCACGCATGATCGCCATCGATGAAATGTGTGCCGGTCAATACTCCGCGAGGATCAGCCTTCATTTATCACCTTCCTTGGAGCCGGCATTCTTGGTGGCGAAAATTGCAAAATCGGGACAGTACATCCCGCATAAGTCACATCCACTGCACTTTTCGGGGTGTACAGCATGCGGCGGATGGTACCCTTTGGAGTTGAAAGCCGAAGACAATGCGAGCACGTGGGAGGGACAGAATTCCACACAGAAACCGCATGATTTACAGTGCTCGACCACGATGGAAACGCGTCCTTTTGCCATGAGAACCCCAAACTCAAGTGGAATATCAATCACGAAATCTGCGTAATTATGACTCGCATGAGCGCGATTGTTTGTGACAGAAGTCACTGATCTATGTGCAGTCACGCACATTTTCACAGCGAACATTAAAGCCAGAACTCGGGCATCCGTCTGGGGTGATGAAAAGCACAACACTTTGTGCCCTTCATCACAGCCAGTGCTGCTTTGGTGGACTAGGAATAGTTGAGAGGAACGTACGGTAATCTTCTTCTCCAGCTACTCGGGTAGCAAGGTTATCGCTTTCGGTTATGAAGCGCGTTTGGGCTTCAGTAAAAAGCCCTCGGCGTAAAAGGAGAAAGTGCGATGTCGCCAAGGAAATTAATTTTGATATTTACAACCTTGTTTGTATCCGTCTGCCTGATCGCCGCACAGGACAAAACGGACGATCAATCGAAAACATCCATCAGGCATGTGCCGTTGACCACAACCTCGCCGGTTTCCGGCAAGGAAATGTACACCGCTTATTGCGCCGTCTGCCATGGAACCGACGGTAAAGGCAACGGGCCCGCAGCCAGCGCACTGAAGACGCCTCCGGCCGATCTGACCCAGCTCAGCAAGAACAATGGCGGCAAGTATCCCGCCATGAAAGTTACCAGCGCAATCCGGGGCACAGGCGATGTGGCCGCGCATGGATCAAAAGATATGCCGGTATGGGGAGAATTGTTCTGGAGCATGAGTCGGGGGCATGAAGGAGAAGTGCAGCAACGCGTCTCGAATCTTACCCACTACATCGAGACTTTGCAGGCTAAGTAGAGCAGGCGGAATCGTTGAAGCACATGGAATCGGACACGAGCCTGGGCTCGTGTCCCTGCTTATCTTGTCAATCGCGTAACGCGCGCGATTGATAAATCTCGGATTGGATGGACGGGCCGCCGCGTGAAAATCGGCGGTGAGTGTCTCGAACTCCCTCCAAAGATATCTTCGGATGAAGCGCTTCCTGAGATCTCAGATCCGGGAATAATCTCCCCGCGCAATTGAGAGTTCGATTTCGGTTGTTCTAAGGGATTGTTCTAACTCGCGCTCGCCCATCCGTTCGCTCTGACGTTCCAGTTGCTCGCGATAGGATCGGATGTCGACCGGTTCTTGGGCGACTCCAGTATCCATCGCGGCCTGGGCAACGGCTGAAGATTCCCATGCCAGCACACGCGGATCAAATGGCTTGGGGATCAAGTAGTCAGGACCAAACTCCAGTCGCTCCACACCATAGGCGCGGCAGACTGAGTCCGGCACATTTTCTTTGGCCAGATCCGCGAGCGCATGCGTAGCGGCCAGCTTCATCTCCTCATTAATCACTGTGGCATGCACATCCAGCGCGCCGCGGAAGATGAACGGGAAGCCGAGAACATTATTCACCATGTTGGGATAGTCAGAGCGGCCAGTGCACATGATGACATCCTTGCGGCAGGCTCTGGCATCTTCGTAAGTAATCTCAGGGTCAGGATTCGCCATGGCGATGACGATCGGACGCGCGGCCATCGAGCGCACCATATCTTGTGTGACTACGCCACCGACGGAGAGTCCAAGAAACATATCTGCGTCGACCATCGCCTCCGCCAGGGTTCGTAGCTTAGTCTCGCGCGCCAAACGTTCTTTGTATGGATTCATCCCAGCGGTGCGGCCTTTGTAAACTACACCTTTCGTGTCACATAAAGTGATGTGCTCCCGCTTCATGCCGAGGCGAATGTAGTGCTCCGCGGTGGCTACGGCGGAAGCTCCGGCGCCATTGATGACGAGACGAATTTTGCCAATGTCCTTGCTGACAACTTCCAGGGCATTCAGCAGCGCAGCGCCAGAAATAATTGCCGTGCCATGCTGATCATCGTGGAAGACCGGGATTTTCATGGTCTTCTTTAAAGTCTCCTCGATATAGAAACATTCCGGGGCCTTGATGTCTTCCAGGTTGATCCCGCCAAACGTGGGCTCGAGCAATTGGCAGACTTTGATAATCTCCTCGGGATCGTGAGTCTCGATCTCGATGTCGAAAACATTTACCCCGGCAAAGCGTTTGAACAGAACTGCCTTCCCTTCCATCACGGGTTTACCGGCGAGCGCTCCGATGTCGCCCAATCCGAGCACGGCAGTTCCGTTGGTGACAACCGCTACCAGGTTGCCGCGACCGGTATATTTAAAGGCATCGTGCGGATTCTGTTGGATCGCCAGGCATGGTTCGGCCACTCCAGGCGTATAGGCGAGGCTTAGATCGTGCTGGGTTCGGCAAGGTTTGGTGGGAGTAACTTCAATTTTTCCCGGTCTTCCCCCGAAGTGGTAGTCGAGCGCCTGCTGTTTTGTAACCGTACAATTCTTCATTTTTTTCTCGGTAGCTAAATTATCGTGATCCTCTAAACCAGAATGTCGCGAAGCCTCTAGCCTGCAGAGGTAAGTCCTGCTTAACGGCGGATAAGTTCCACGTGCCGCATACTCTTGACCGCCTTCATATACTGCGCGCGCTCGAAGGCTGAGGGATTCGGACAGCGGATCTGGCTCATGCTGCCTTTCATCTGCTGTACCGATTGGTATTCATGTTTTTCCATCCATTCCCGAACACCCGCTTCGACGTTGCGCAGATGGTCGATTCCATTTCGCAAAAGCGCGGAGCACAGCATGGTGACATCGGCGCCGACCATCAGCAGCTTAATGACGTCCTCGGGCCCGTGCACGCCGCTGGTTGCGGCCAGGTTGGCGCGGATGCGGCCGTATAGAATTCCGATCCAGGTCAGAGGCAGCCGCAGGTCTTGGGGACCACTGAGCAGCACATTCGGTTGGATTTCCAAATCGTCCAGGTTGATATCCGGTTGATAGAAACGGTTGAACAGCACCAGCGCATTGGCACCCGCTTGATCCAGTTGCTTCGCCATGTGCGCCAGGTTGCTGAAAAACGGGCTCACTTTAACCGCGACGGGAATGCGAACCGAAGCCTTTACTTCCCGGAGAATATCGATATACGTTTTTTCGATCTCTGCACCTGAGATTTGCGCATCAGTCGGAATGAAGTAGATATTGCACTCGATGGCGTCAGCCCCGGCTTGCTCGATTTGCCGCGCGTAGTTGGCCCAACCGCCCAGCGTTGAACCGTTGAGGCTGGCGATAACCGGTACCGCTACTGCTTCCTTGGCTCGACGAATGTGATTCAAATACCCTTCAGGTCCCACGTGGAATTCATTGGGCTGAGGGAAAAAGCTGGAGGCTTCAGCAAAACTGTCTGTGCCTTCGGCCAGGTGATATTCGAGTTCGATGCTGTCCTGCCGCAGTTGCTCCTCGAAAAGCGAGTACAGCACGATGGCGGATGCGCCTGCGTCCTCGAGATGACGAATCCCGTCCAGTTCCTGGGATAGCGGTGACGCCGAAGCCACCAAAGGAGTACGCAAAGGCAACCCGAGATAATTGGTTTTGAGGTCGATCATTTTAAGCTCGGTCATTTCGAAGTTACTCCCGGCTGCTCCTTGGCTGGTTCTTTATCCCCTTTGCGCTGGGCCAGATATTCGTAGAAGTGAAAACGAGTTGTGGCATCTTGCTGCGCTTCAGCCCACAGGCGCTTCGCATCTTCTGGCTTGCTCTGGGTCAGCATCTTGAAGCGGGTTTCCATCGACATGAAATCCTGCACCTTGCGGGTGGGCGTCCGCGAATCGAGGATGAGGGGATTCTCGCCCTGCGCGGCTCGTTCCGGGTGGTAACGGTAGAGCAGCCATTGTCCGGAATCGACCGCGACTTTCTGGTCCGACATTCCGGTCGTCATATTGATTCCGTGAGCGATGCAGTGGGAGTAAGCGATGATGAGGCTGGGACCGTCGTACGCTTCCGCTTCCAGAAACGCCTTCAGTGTGTGCTCATCTTTGGCGCCCATGGCTACGCTCGCCACATAAACGTTGCCGTAACTCATGGCGATGAGTCCCAGATCTTTCTTTGCGCCGGGCTTACCGCCGGCGGCAAATTTTGCCACCGCGCCACGCGGGGTTGACTTCGATGCCTGTCCACCAGTGTTCGAGTAAACCTCCGTATCGAGGACGAGTACGTTTACGTTGCGGCCGCTGGCCAATACATGATCGAGGCCGCCGTAACCGATGTCGTAAGCCCACCCGTCGCCGCCTACGATCCAGACACTCTTCTTAACCAACAGGTCCGCGACAGAAAGAAGCTGTTTTGCATCCACCGAATTTAACGGCTGCAATTTTTCCTTCAGCGAGATCCACGCGCTGGCGTTGTTCGTAGATGTCGGATTCATCCTTCTGCGGAGACGCAAGCAGCGCCGTCGCCAGTTCTTCGCCGATCGTTCCCGCCAGTCGCTTGACTAATTCCTGGGCGAACTCGGTTTGTTTATCGATGGATAGTCGAAAGCCCAGGCCAAACTCGGCGTTGTCTTCAAACAGCGAGTTCGACCACGCCGGCCCGCGTCCGGCAGCGTTTTTTGCCCACGGCGTGGTGGGCAGGTTGCCGCCGTAAATCGATGAGCATCCCGTTGCGTTCGCAACCAGGGCGCGGTCTCCGAATAACTGCGACATCAACTTAAGATAAGGAGTTTCACCGCAACCGGCGCAGGCTCCGGAGAACTCGAACAGCGGCTCCTGCACTTGCTGTTGGCGAATATTGCCGACTTTGATGTTGCGGCGGTCGAGTTCCGGGAGGGTGAGAAAGAAATCCCAGTTTTCGCGCTCGGGAGCGCGCAGCGGCGGTTGCGGCACCATGTTGATGGCTTTCAGTCGCGTCTCCGCTTTATTCTTGACCGGACAAATTTCCACGCAGATGCCGCACCCGGTGCAGTCTTCCGGCGCAACCTGGATCGTATATTTCAGACTCTTCCACTCCCTGTCGCGGCTCTCGGTGGATTTGAAGGTTGCGGGAGCGTGTTCCAACTCTTTCGAGTCGTAGACTTTGATGCGGATGACGGAGTGCGGACAGACCATGGCGCACTTACCGCACTGGATGCAGATGTTCGGATCCCACGCGGGAATCTCGAGGGCCAGATTCCGTTTCTCCCATTTCGCGGTTCCGGTGGGAAATGTGCCGTCGATGGGAAATGCGCTGACCGGCAATTCATCGCCGCGACCAGCGTAGATCATGCCCAGCACGTCGCGCTCGAACTCCGGCGCGGAGGGCGAGAAGGGCGGCGGCATCTCGATTGTGCTTGTCAATTCCGCCGGAACTTTCACTTCGAACAAGTGCGCCAAAGTTTCGTCCACAGCCTTCATGTTTTTCTGGACGATCTCTTCGCCCTTCTTGCCGTAAGTGTGACGAATCGATTCTCGGATCGCGTCGATCGCCTGTTCCGCGGGCAGGACTGCGGAAATGGCGAAGAAGCAGACTTGCAGAATCGTATTCATGCGGCTGCCCATGCCGCTGTCGCGCGCCACCTGATACGCATCAATCACGTAAAATTTCGCGCGCTTTGAAATAAGTTGTTGCTGAACGACGCGTGGAAGATGATCCCAGACTTCATCAGCTCCAAACGGGCTGTTGAGCAGGAACGTCCCGCCCGGAACCAATGCACTCAACATGTCGTAGCGTTCCAGAAAGATCCACTGATGGCAGGCGACGAAGTTGGCGCTCGAAATCAGATAGCTGGAGCGAATAGGCTGGGGCCCAAAGCGCAAGTGCGAAATGGTGGCCGCGCCTGACTTTTTCGAGTCGTAAACGAAATACCCTTGCGCGTAGTTGTCGGTGTTCTCGCCGATGATTTTGATGGAATTCTTATTCGCGCCCACAGTCCCATCCGCGCCTAAGCCGTAAAACATCGCGCGGACGACGTTTTGCGGCTCGGTGGAGAATGCGGCATCGTAAGACAAACTGGTGTGGCTGACATCGTCCTGAATGCCGATGGTGAAATGATCTTTAGGCTGATCCGCTTTCAGATTGTCGTAGATCGCCTTAACCATGGCCGGAGTGAATTCTTTGGAAGACAATCCGTAACGGCCGCCAATCACGGATGGCGCAATTTTTCGCGGACTGAAACCCGCCTTGATTCCTTCGTGAAGCGCATTTACAACATCGAGATAGAGTGGCTCGCCAATCGCTCCCGACTCCTTGGTACGGTCGAGGACGGCAATTTTGCGCACGCTGGCCGGCAAGGCTGCGAGAAAAGCCTGCACGGGAAATGGCCGGTACAAGCGCACTTTGAGCAATCCCAGCTTTTCTCCTTGCGCGTTGAGAGAGTCAATGGTTTCGTGGGCAACTTCGGCGCCTGAACCCATCATGACAATCACGCGCTCGGCATCCGGCGCACCCACGTAGTCAAAGAGGTGATAGGAACGTCCTACTTGCTCCGCGAACTTGTTCATCACCGACTGGACGATTTGCGGGCAAGCCTCGTAAAAGTTGTTCGCGCCTTCGCGCATCTGAAAGAACACATCTGGATTCTGCGCCGTCCCGCGCAACACGGGATGATCGGGGGAAAGTGCGCGCCGCCGGTGCTCGAAGACGCAATCCATATTAATGATGGAACGCATGTCGTCTTCTGTGAGCATTTCGATTTTGTTGACTTCATGGGAGGTGCGGAAGCCGTCGAAGAAATGCAGGAAAGGAATGCGCGACTCCAAGCTGGCGGCGTGAGCGATCAACGCCATATCCATCGCTTCTTGCACGGAGTTCGAGGAAAGCAGCGCAAAGCCGGTGCTGCGGATCGACATTACGTCCGAATGATCGCCAAAGATGGAGAGCGCATGTGTGGCTAAAGTACGGGCCGAAACATGGAATGCGGTAGGCGTAAGCTCTCCCGCAATCTTATTCATATTCGGAATCATGAGCAGCAGGCCCTGGGACGCAGTGAATGTGGTAGCCAGAGACCCGGTCTGCAGTGCGCCGTGGACAGCCCCGGCTGCGCCGCCTTCGCTCTGCATCTCCATCACGTGGGGCACGGTTCCCCAGATGTTTTGAATTCCCTGGGATGACCACTCGTCCGCCCACTCCCCCATGTTGGAGGAAGGAGTGATCGGGTAGATGGCGATAACCTCGTTGACCCGGTAAGCGACGTAGGCCACCGCCTCGTTCGCATCCATAGTTTTGAACTTGCGTTTCATCATCAACAACCTGCCTTACTTTGCAAATAATTGCCCGATTTGGGTTTTCCCCGACTGTCGTAAGGATGGACGAGGCTGGAAAAGAACGCAGCAAGGCAGGTCACAGCCGGTTGTGATTTGCATCACAACATGCCGATGTGAGGAAAATCACACCCTCGTGTGCCCGGCAACACAGCAAAGTGGTTCCCCTAGATGGACACTGGCGTAAGACGAGACCGGTTCAGCACCTTCGCGGACTGCAGAACCCGCGCCGAGGCAGTAGATCAGTACCCAAGTGCTTTAAGCCGGTGTTTGAGGAGGCGCATCATGCTCTCGCCCTACGGAATGGAGATTGTCGAAAGCTGCCTTACATGCAAGTTGCGGGCCGATCGTATCTTTTGCAATTTGCCGGATAAAGCGCTGCAGGCCTTTGAAAAAATTAAGTTCGCCACTTCTTATCCTCAGGATGCTGTGCTGTTTGTCGAAGGGCAGATGCCCCGCGGCATCTTCGTAATCTGCAAAGGCACGGTAAAGCTCTCCATCAATTCTCCGGGCGGCCGCACCATGATTGTCAAACTGGCCGAGGCCGGTGAAGTGCTGGGACTGAGCGCAACCATTTCCGGCAAGCCCTACGAAGTGACCGCGGAGACCATCGATCCCTGCCAGGTAAACTTCGTGAAGCGCGATGAGTTTCTTGCCTTTCTGAAAGATGATGTGGAGGCTTGCTTCAAAGTAGCGGAGCAGTTGGGCGAAAAGTACCACAACGCCTGCAAGGAAGTGCGCTCTCTCGGACTATCTCACTCCGCCGCCGAGAAACTGGCAACACTGCTTTTGGAATGGACCTCGAAGAACGGGGAATCCACGAAAGCCGAGCCCCGGCTGAAGCTCAGGCTAACCCACGAGGAAATCGCGCAGATGATCGGGACTTCACGCGAGACGGTGACCCGGCTGTTTGCCGAGTTGAAAAAACGTCAGATCCTGCAGACCAAGGGTTCGACCCTGGTGATTCGTAACACCCCGGCGCTGCGCGATATCGCAAACCATAACTAGCCCTGTCACCGACATTCAACATGATTTACCACTAGTGACCACCATCACAATTTCTCGTGATGATAGGTCACCGCCGTGTGAAGCGGTCTCTTCTATGGTTGCAGCGTGGGCGAAGTTACCTGGGTTCAGGTGGGGAGGAAAGAGATGACATCGCTAAACACCATCGGGCAAAGCGCCAAAAACAATTCCACAAATCATGGAAGCCAGAATAAGCCCAGATTGATTTTCTGGGAGCTGACCAAGGGATGCAATCTGCGCTGCATCCACTGCCGGGCCAGCGCGACGGAGTTGAGTTCCCCCTCCGATCTATCCACTCAGGCAGCGCGCGATATCATCGATCAGATTGCCGGGGTTTCCTCTCCAATTCTGGTGCTCAGCGGCGGCGAACCGCTCTTCCGGTCGGATATTTTTCAACTGGCGCGGTATGGCACGGATAAGGGCCTGCGGGTAGCGTTGGCCACCAATGGCACTCTGGTCACCCGACGAGTAGCCGAGAAGATTGTCGATAGTGGCGTCAAACGAGTTGCGATCAGTCTCGACGGCGCCGATCCCCAGACTCATGACACTTTCCGTGGAATTCCCGGAGCATTCGATGCCGCGCTTACCGGCTTCCGTAATCTCAAAGACCTCGGCATGTCGGTGCAGATTAATACCACGATCGCTCGTCACAACGCGCATCAGCTTCCCGATGTGCTGGAGCTGGCAAAGTTAATCGGAGCGGATGCGCTGCACACATTTCTACTGGTCCCAGTGGGCTGCGGCGTAGACATCGCCGCCGAACAAATGGTTCCCCCGGAAGAATACGAGAAGATGCTGAACTGGTTTTACGATCAGTCGCTGCAAGGCGGCATCGAACTGAAGGCCACGTGTGCTCCTCATTATTTCCGCGTGGTCCGGCAACGCCGTGCCGCCGAGCACCGTTCGGTAGCTGCAGCCGCCCAGGCTGCGCAGAAGTCTCCTGTCGCTGCGCAGAATTCTCCAAGCGCCCCCATCATCGGCCCAACTGAGATGACAATGCCCGGTTCGACCGGAATCGAACTGAAATCCAATGGCATCGGAAAGGCCGTGGGACATCCCGGAACTCATCCTTCCGATATGAATGCCATGACCAAAGGATGCCTGGCAGGAACTGCCGTCTGTTTCATTTCGCATCAAGGAGAAGTTTATCCCTGCGGCTATTTGCCGGCGCTCGCCGGCGATCTAAAGAAACAGTCGTTTGCCGATATCTGGGAAAACTCGTTTGTGTTTCATCAGCTGCGCGATGTCAACAACCTGAATGGCAAATGCGGCTGTTGCGAATTCCGCAACGTCTGCATGGGTTGCCGCGCCCGCGCCTTTGCCGCCACGGGCAACTATCTGGATGAGGAACCCTTCTGCGTGTACGAACCTAAAACGAAAAGTTTAAAGGACTTTGCTCCAACCGACGTCGCCCGCTGAACGTCGAAGGCTTCCCATTCGCGGAGTCAAAGAGGCCTTCCCGTCAGGCTCCGATATCCTTCGAAGAACCTTCCTCTGGGGCCTCCGTGGGACGTCCCGATACGCCAAAAGACACCAGCCGGGCGTGATATCCCACTACCCGGGGCGCCACGCCGCACTTCCATTCCGCCACAAGAAGGGTAAACCACTGAAAACACTAAGGAAAGAACCGTGCATGTATCGAACCTAACTTTGGCATAGCGGATGCCCTTAGCAAAGATAGTTGCTGGAGATGCACGTGGAACCCACATTGATGGTGATTGGCCTGAACTACCGCACCGCGCCGGTGGCCGTTCGCGAGCGTTTCTGGATCAGCGAGAACCGGCGCTACGAGGCGCTGGTGGAATTATCCCGGGCGGAAGGCATCGATGAAGTGATCGTGTTGGCCACCTGCAACCGCACCGAGTTTCTGCTCTGGGTTAACGACGTTACCTTGGCCGCGAATTCCGTGATGCGATTGCTGGGCAGCGAGTACGGTCTCATGCTCTGCGAGTGGAAACATTTTTACCGCCTGCTGGATGAAGCGGCGCTCCTGCACATTTTCCGCGTCGCATCCAGCCTCGACTCCATGGTGGTGGGCGAGCCTCAAGTGGTATCGCAGGTGAAGCAGGCATGGCAGCAGGCGCAAAAGCTTGGGGCAACCGGGCGGTTTCTTGATGCCGTGATGCAAAAGGCCCTGACGGTTTCGAAGCGCGTCCGCAGCGAGACCGCGATCGGCAATGCGGCGGTTTCCATCCCTTACGCTGCAGTGGAACTTACACGCCAGATCTTCGGCACGCTGGAAAATAAAAAGGTTCTGCTGCTGGGCGCCGGGAAGATGAGCGAACTTTCGGCTCGCGGTCTGCTCAATCACGGCGCAAGCTCCGTATGCGTGATTAACCGCACCATGGAGCACGCTACTGAGTTGGCGACTAAGCTCGGCGGAGTCGCCATTCCTTTCGAGCAGCGCTGGCAGCACATGACCGAGGCCGACATTATTATCAGTTCGACTTCCTGCCCGCACACGATTCTGAACCGCGACGAAGCGGAGATGATGATGCACGATCGTCAGGCCCGCGAGGGTAAGAGTCGTCCCCTGGTAATCGTGGATATAGCGATGCCGCGTGACATAGACTCCGCCGTGAGCCAGGTCCAAGGCATTTTCCTTTATGACCTCGATGATCTGGAAAATGTTGTCGACCACAATGCGGGGGAGCGTGAGATTGCCGCCGCCGAAGCGCAGAAGATTCTACAGACTGAAGCGCAAGGCTTCCGCCGCAGGCTGATGGCGGAGCGGGTGGTGCCCACGATCGTGGCGTTGCGCCAGCGGCTGGACGAAATTTGCCGGCAAGAACTGGATTCCTTCCGACAGGAGAGCGGGCCTTTTTCCAAGGATCAGGACGAAATGCTGAACGCAGTCATGTCCCGTATGACGCAGAGAATCGCAGGGTCCCTGGCCCGTGAACTCAAGGAACTTCCAGAAAAGGTGGAACAAGAGCAAATGACCACTGCATTACAGCGGCTGTTCCATCTGCAAACGCCTCAAGCGGCGCTTGCCGGCACCATATCGTAAGTATGAAAAGCGAGTCAGGAGTAACGGCAGTTATGACCAACAATCAGAGAGCAAGCGCAAACAGCAGATCGGCGTGGACGGGCACGCAGGCTTACATCCTGGCAGTTTTTTGTTTAGTGTTAGGAGTCGCACTGGGATATCTGTTTCGCGGTTCCGCGCCCCAGAGTGTGGTCGCGACCGCCCCCTCGGCCACTGATAGTAGCTCCGCTCAAGGGCAACCGACCCCAGCCCCAGCTTACTCCCGAACAACAAAAGGCGATGGTGGAGGAAGCCGTCGCTCCCTTGCTGGCAACCCTGAAAAACAATCCCGACGATTTCAACTCGCTGGTGCAGGTAGCGAATCTGTACTATGACGGTCGACAGTATCCCGAAGCCGTCAAGTACTACCGGCTCGCGGTAAAAAGCCAGCCCACCAATGCGGATCTGCTCACCGACCTCGGAACTTCGCTGTGGTACATCGGAGACGCCGATGGTGCCATCGCCGAGTTCCAGACCGCTCTGAAGTATCGGCCCAATCATCCCGGAACATTGTTCAACCTGGGCGTGGTCCGCTGGCAAGGCAAGCTCGATCCCAAGGGCGCGGTTGAAGCATGGGAGCAATTACTCAAGCTCAACCCAAATTACCCGCAGAAGCAGGAGGTCCAGGAATATATCGATCGCGCTAAGCAGCACGCCAAGGGATAGATCTGCGGCCTGTTCGGGATTCTTATGACGGCCTGCACAGGAGTCTGTTCGTGGGCACTCACGGCATGGCGTAGATGTTTTTAGGCGCCTGCTCTTTATGTTGTACAATGCGGGTCGTCCTCGCCGTCGCGTAGATCTCAAGCAGATCGAACTGGATGGTCGCTGTGGTCATTCTTCTGTTCACCAATCTGTTTCCAAACTCCCAGGATCCCAACTACGGTATTTTTGTTTATCGCCGCGCTCGACAACTTCGCGAATCCCTTGCTCACGCCGTTCATGTGGTTGCGCCGGTTCCCTATTTTCCTAAGTGGTTGTCCGTTCCGGAAAGGTTTCAATCACTTCCCCGCATCGCGCGATGGCTGAAAATGAGTCGTATTCCCGCGAAGGAGCAGTGGGGCGGTATCACGGTTTATCATCCGCGCTACTTCGTTCTGCCCAAACTCTCCGCGCCTTTTCACGGATTGCTCATGTTCCTGGGTGCGGTTCTGCTGGTTCTGAGGTTACATGCGCAGCTGCGATTCGACTGCGTCGATGCGCATTTTGTATATCCCGACGGATTCGCCGCCGTTCTCCTCGGCAAACTTTTGCGCCTGCCGGTGGTGGTTACCGCGCATGGCACGGATCTGAATGTTTATGCGCGAAGGTCGCTGCTGCGCCCCTTTATCAGATGGACATTAAAGGGAGCGCAGCGCGTAATCTGTGTGTCGATGGCATTAAAAAGCATTGTTGCGAGTTTAGAAATATCGAACGACAAAGTGGCCGTAATTCCAAACGGAGTTGATTTGGATTGCTTCCATCCCATCGACGCCGCAAACGCCCGCCTCATTCTGGGTGTGCCGTTGGATGCCGAGGTTGTGGTGGCTGTGGGGCAGCTGATTTCTAGAAAAGGACATCATTTTCTCATTCAAGCGGTGGCGCACCTTCGCGCGAAGTTTCCGCACTTGAAGCTGTTCATTATCGGCGAAGGTAGTTCAGAAGAACCTATTCGGCGAACGATCTCGAAGCTTGGGCTGGAGCAATACGTTTCCCTCGTCGGAGCAGTGAAGAATGAAGAACTATTTCGTTGGTACAGTGCCGCTGACGTCACATGTTTGGCTAGTTCACGAGAGGGATTCCCTTGCGTTCTGCTGGAATCGCTGGCCTGCGGAACCCCAGTCGTCGCCACCGCGATCGAGGGCACGTCTGAGCTTGTCAACTCGTTAGACCTGGGATTGCTTGTACAACAGGATTCCGTCTCGCTTTCCGAGGGCTTGGAGCGAGCGTTACAGATTGGCTGGGTCAAGACCGCGCTCGCCAGCCACGCACGCTCTTTCACGTGGCAGCAAACTGCACTAGCCATTGAAAGCATTCTAGCTTGCTCGATCCAATCGCTCCGGAATGCCGTTCCGGTCGATGAACGTGAAGCCTCGCAGTCTCTCCATTCAATCCCAGTTCTCCCTTTGGCTCTAACGGGCAGCCCAAAGGCGTGAGTAGCGACTCGTCAACCGCGATCCGCCTGGTATTCAATAAATCGCGAAGAGAATAACCGTGAAGAACAAATCCCAAGTCTCACTCATTCCAATAAGGATGCCCTGAAGCCAACGGCTTTACTGCTCCTCGGCCAAACTCGTCTGCACGCCTTCTTCATCGCCGCGAATCAGGCCGAATTTCTTTAGCTTATACCGCAGCGCATCGCGGCTGATATCGAGCAGCTTAGCTGCGTGGGTTTGATTGCCGTTCGCTTGCCGCATGGCCAGTTCAACCATGGCGTGCTCTACCTCTTCCAACGATGTCCCGCCTTCAGGGATGTACAAACGCGGAAGCATGCGGCCATTCGGCAAGGGCTGTCCGCCATCGGCGGGAGTAGTGCGTTCGAAGACGGTGCGGCCGCCTGATTCTCCAACGGAGAATGGGAGATAGACAGGGCGCAAGAGCGGTTCATCCTCGAGGATCATGCCGCGTTCGATCGTGTTCTTCAACTCGCGAACGTTGCCCGGCCAGTTGTGCGTGAGAATAAGACGGCGCGTTTCCTCCGTAATGCCGCGAATCGACTTCTTGAATCTGCGGTTGTATCGGTCGATAAAAAAATCCACCAGGGGCATGATGTCTTCTTTGCGATCGCGCAGCGCGGGGATGAAGATCGCGATAATCGCTAAGCGATAGTAAAGATCCTGACGGAACTGGCCTTCGCGTACCGCCTTCTCCAGATCGCGATTCGAGGCCGCGATCACACGCACGTCGACTTGCATGTCCTTGATACCGCCAACCCGGCGGATCACCTGATCTTCGAGCACCCGCAAAAGTTTGGCTTGCAGCAGCGGAGACAGTTCGCCGATTTCGTCGAGGAACAACGTGCCGCCGTCGGCCGCCTCGAATAGCCCTTTCTTCATCTGCTTGGCGTCAGTGAATGCGCCTTTCTCATGGCCAAACAGCTCGGCTTCCATCAGCGTTTCCGGAATGGCGGAACAGTTAATGGCCACGAAGGGCTTCTGCTGCCGCGAACTCTCGTAGTGGATGGCTTTGGCGATCAGATCCTTGCCGGTGCCGCTCTCGCCCTGAATCAGAATCGTGGTAGCTTCGCTGGCGGCAACTTTGCGGACAAAGTTCATGAGCTCCGTCATCTTCGAAGAAACGCTCACCACACTTTCGTAGCCCGCCCCGCGGCGCACTTCACTGCGCAAAGTTTGAACTTCGGTACGCAGGCTAGTGGCCTCGAGCGCGTTCTTGATGGTGACGTGAAGCTCATCGAAATCAACCGGCTTGCCCACAAAATCGTAGGCGCCCAGCTTGAGCGCGGCTTTCACATCGTCCAGTTGAGGATCCGCGGTGATCATAATTACTGCGCGGGCGTCCCCACTTTTCTTCAGCGCGTCGAGGACCTCGATGCCAGTGAGATCGGGCATGCGCACATCGAGAAGCACAAGATCAGGGGTTTCGTGTTGCGCAAGCTTGAGCGCGGGCACCCCGGAATCGGCCTCGATCACGTGATAGCCCCACTCTTCACACTTCTGGCGCAACGACCAACGCACCAGACGTTCGTCATCCACGATCATGATTTTTTCAGCAGGCATTCGTGTTTAATTTACTACGAAATGGTGAGGGCTGCTTTATTCAGAGGCGTGGCGGGCTTGAGCGAATTTCAGGAAGCTGCGATATGCACCGCGGGCGCGTGAAATGGCAACAACACAGTGAAGCTGCTTCCCAGCCCGACGGTGCTCGTCACTTCAATGCGGCCATGATGTTCTTCGACGATTCGGTGGGCGAGCGAAAGGCCGAGGCCGGTGCCACCGCCTTTGGTGGTATAGAAAGGCCGGAAGATATTTGGCAAGTTTTGCGGAGAGATGCCACGGCCGGTATCGCTGACCAAAACGGTGGCGCAATTATCTCGGGCGCCGATCTCCACCCGTACCGTGCCCGCGTTCTCCATCGCTTGAACGGCATTCAGCAGCAGGTTCAGCAACACCTGGTGCACCTGATCGCTGTCATGCTCGACTTCCGGCAGATCGGGAGCTTTCTGCAATTCGATTTTGATCGGTCGGGAAAGCACCTGCTGACGCGCCAGCATCACCGCATGTTCTACCGTCGTGTTTAGATTGCTGAGGCGAACTTCCGGATGACGAGGGCGCGCCGTTTCCAGAAGATCGGTTAACGTACGGCTGATGCGACCGATCTCCAGCCGAACATCTTTCACCACCGCCCGCGCGGGACTGGTGGCAGGCAAATCGCGACCCACAATTTCGATAACTCCTGCGATTCCGGCAAGTGGGTTGCGAATCTCATGAGCCAGGCCAGTGGCCAATTCGCCCAGCGTCGCCAGGTGCTCGGCGCGAGAAATCTGGGTGCGATGCAATCGCTCAATTTCTTCCCGGCTCTCGCGCAATTGCTGCATCATGTGGTTAAAGTTGCGACCCAGGTCGCCAATCTCGTCATTGCGGCCGGAGAAGCTTACGGAGACATCCAGATTGCCTTTACTCACTTGCTCGATTTTCTCTTGCAGTTCAACCATGGGCCGTTGCACAAGATAGGCAAGGACGAACATGGATACTGCACAGATTACGACGGCTCCCGCTCCCGCTACGATCAGCACAGCGTGGCGGTCGGGATCGCGCAGTGATATTGTTGCCAAAGTGAAAAGCAAGAGTCCGGCCAGAAGCACGAAGCCAATCGGCAGGATGGCTTTAAGTTGCCAATTGACGCGTACCGAGCTCAAGTGGAAATCCTCTTTCGGAGTTGGCTCATCCTGCGGTGAATCCCGGAGCATATTGTGCTCGTTTCTTCCAGAATCCCGAGGCGAACCGATCGAATCGGATGCCTGCGTCGATGTTCGCGTAAATGTTCCGGCTGCTGCAGGCTGATGATGACTAAGCATAAGCATGCATTCCCGGCAGCAAATATGTAACGCCGAAGAAAGTAAACATCACTACGGCAAAGCCCAAAATCGCAAAGTACGCAGCCCGCCGGCCGCGCCAGCCCCGGGTGATGCGCATGTGCAGGTATCCTGCATACACCAACCAGGTAATCGCAGCCCAGGTTTCTTTCGGATCCCAGCTCCAATAAGAACCCCAGGTGCGATTAGCCCAGTAGGCGCCCGCCGCGATCATCAGGGTGAGTAATGGAAATGCGATCGCGATGGTTTTATAAGTAATGCGGTCGAGTTCGTCGGCGCTGGGCAGCATCCGCTCCAGATCCTGACGCCGCCACAACAACAGGAGATACAGCAGCGAGACAAAAATTCCACCGACCAGGCCGGAAAGAATAAACGGACTGGCCGCCAGGCTTGTTGGGAACAGACCATCGGCATCGAGTGAAGAATAGTGGCCGTCCCGTGCACGGATCACGAAGAACACAACCGCGAGCACTTGCAGAAGAATGCTCAAGAACACGGTGCGATTGGCCAGGTCGAGAACAGCTTCATTATGAGTCTTGCGCCACACCAGATAAAGGACCAGGGGCGCAGCTACCGCCGCCAGCACCAGAAGCAACAGCCAGCCCAGATCGGGAATTACGACGAAGAGCCTGACGCCCTTGGAAAGAAACACTTCCGATTTTTCTTCCGGATTCCACGCGACAACGCTCAGCCCACCCCATTTTTCGAATCTGGTTAGCACGCCCAGATAGGTTGTCACGCCAAACAAACTAGTGGCAGCCAGAAAAGTTTCGGTCTTGGTGTTGTCTTTAATCAAAAACATCATGGCCAGGGCGAAGCTCAGTGCGCACGCGGCGTAAGCCAGCATGGCCAGCGTAACGTGCACGTGCAGCCAGGTCGATTGCAACGCCGGCACCAGCGGATGAACCTCCGTCCGCAGCAACTGCATGAGAACAACGCCCACAATCGCGACCGGCATAGTCACGGTGCCAATCACTTTGACTCCGAATTTTTTCTCGGCGATCAATGTAAGGACCGCAAGCGTCCATACGAACATAAGCAGCATCTCGTAGATGCTGGCAAACGGCGGATGTCCTGCCTCATACCAGCGGTGCGCCACTGCGCCCGTGTTGGCGATCAATCCCGCCCATGTGGCCAGCGATGCGAAGCGGATATAAGCAGGAGTTCCGGTGATCCCGAAGCCCAGATAAAGCGTGCCCGCCGCCGAATAAAAGATGAGCGTTGCGTAGAGCAGGTTGGATTCGTTGAGCAGACTGCCGCTCTTGACCACGTTGAGGAATGCCATGAACAGCAGGAACGCCACTCCCAATCCCACGCCGACCACCAGACCGGTGCCAGTGGCTGCGGGTTGCTGTTCGACAGTTGCACGTGCCATAACCATCCTCCGTTGCCGGGGTTACCTTCCGGCGAGTGCGGCTGCAGGCGCCTCAGCGGCTGCCCCGACTGGAATTTTTACTTCGGATTCGATTTTTTCCACAATGTCGCGGAACCGCTGTTCAAATGCATCTTTATTCTTGTTCGCGATTCCGCCGATCCAAAGTTGCAGTTGACCGCGCGCATCGCGCACCGGCACAACCCACAACCGCGTATGAACCAGATAGAACACCACGACCAGGCCGAAGCCCATCACGATCACGCCTGCCCAAACCGCCCATTGCCCCGGCTCATGCGAAACTTCAAGGCCGGTGAAATAGGCCATCTGGACATCTTTTCCTTCGAATGCATACGGCGATGATGCGTTTTGCTCGAGGCCGGGGATGGGCGGCAGCCAGACATTGACAGTTTGTCCCGATTTCTTCGATTGCACGATCAAATGTGCCGCCGGATTTTCCAGATCGTTCGAGCGGGCATACACCTGGCCATCGCTCACCACATAGTCGGGAATGAACTCGGCCAGGCGGACAGTTGTATCCGCATCAAGCGGAGCCGTTTCATCGAGGCCAATCGTGATGTCTTTGGAGGCGCTTCCATCACGGGGGGCGGCCGTAAGCACTAGCTTGTCGATCTTTGCCGTCTTTCCGTAACTCGCCTGATAAAAACGTACGCCGCCATAAACTAAGGGTTCGTTGACCACAATCTGTTTGCGCAGAATTACCTGTCCATCTTTCACAACCGCCAGATCGGACCACCATCGTTTAGGGGAGCCGTCGGCATAGTTCTCTTGCCCGGCACCGTCGCAGCGGACGGCAAATGGAAGCTCGCGGGCGGGCCCATTCTGCGGCTTCACTTCGCTCGACTGTTGTCCGCGAGTCAGCGTGACAAACCCGCGCCACCCGAACAGGGCATCGATATTGCCTCCGAGAAGAATCAGCAGCAGGCTGGCATGGACGATATAAACTGCCATTTCAGAAATGCGGTTGCGTTCGCCGAACAACGAAAAACTGCTCTGGCGTACGATTCGTTCCGGATGGAAACCGGCTTTTCGCAATACCGCTTCGGTAGCACTCAAGCCAGCTTCTTCGTTCTGAATCGGAATGAAGGCGTGGACCGGCACCGCTTTGCGGAAAGCCTCATCTGGACTCTTGTAGGGGCGGGAGTAAAATCTCCAGGCATTCGGAAAGCGCTGAATCGAGGCCGCGATAATGCTGAGGCTGACCAGGCTCAACAGCAATACGAACCACCAGGCGTGGAACACATCGGTCAACCCGACTCCATCGAGCAGGCGCAGCACTTGTGGGGAATAAGCCCGTTGCATCTCATCGGGATCGGTCGCGGGACGCTGCAGAATTACAGTTCCAGCGGCCGACAAGATGACCACAAGAATGAGCAGAACGACTCCGGTCTTGATAGCTCCGAGAGTTTGCCAGATTTTCCGAGGTACGGATGCAGCCATGTCTTTCCCCTTCTACCGCTAAGGAAAAGCACGCGGCGCGCCATTGGATAGAAGCCGCTTAAGTTGTTGAAAATAATGACAGATTCCACGTGGCTCGGCGCCCAGGAGAGAGGGATTGTGAGGCATATCACACAACGATTTCGAGTTCTGCTGAAATTTCGCGCAGGGGAATAAGCTCGTCCGAGCGGCAAAATGCCGTCAAGGCCGATCCAATGGAGTCGTTTCTTCAAAAGAGCCTTGCGTGATTTTGAACATTTCACTGTGGGATAAACCCCCAAAGTGATGTAGCTTTCAACAGGGCCGAATCCCCGGTAGCACTGCCCTCCGTCTCAAGTCGCTATGTTGCAATCTTTTACAGGATGGGTTCCCAAATCGGGCGGGAGCGAGGTACTAAGGCAAGTTGCGTGCAAAAGGACCTGCGGAGAATTAGGAGTGGTGCTGCAGTCACACAATTCGAGGCCGGGAATCCGTTACGCGCTCAACGCTCTAGGATGTTTTCTGTTACTCCTCACGTTTGCCGGACGCGTATCAGCCGCCAAACATCCGGTCACCCTTGATCCGAAAGCCGATCCTGCCACCTGTCTCACCTGCCACGAGGACAAAACCAAAGGCAAGTCGGTGCATTCAGCTATTGCAATGGGCTGCACCGCCTGTCACGAGATTCGAACCAATAAAGATGTCACCCGCGTCAAGCTCATCACCACAACCCCCCAGGCGCTATGCCTGACCTGCCACGCGGATAAGAATGCCGCCGACTATGAAGGGTACGGTTCATCCTCCGGCCGTGCGCGACTGCATCAAGTGCCACGATCCGCACGAGTCGGATAATAAATTTCAATTATTGAAGCCCGAGTCGGGAGATCAGAAAGAAAACCTCTGCCTCAGCTGCCACAACACCGGCCTGAATGTTCCCGAGAAAGGCAGCCGCCATGCCGCGCTCGATATGGGATGCGACACTTGCCACACCACCCACAAGATCGGCGAGGTGGGTAAGCCCGAGTTCGATTACCACCTGACCAAAGCTCCGCCTGCGCTGTGTATCGATTGCCATGATGTGAAGAGTGCCGACCTACAGAAGGCGCACCAGAACCAGCCCTTCGAAACTGCGAACTGCGTAAGCTGTCATGATCCGCACGAGTCCGCGGTTCCCAAGCTGATGGCAAAGTTTACGCATCCTCCATTTGCCGACAAGCAGTGTGAAGTCTGCCACGCTCCGGCGAAAGACGGGAAAGTAGTTCTCACGCAGCCGGATGCCAAGGCTCTGTGCGTGACCTGCCATGACGATAAAGCCAAGCTGATCGACACAGCGAAAGTTCAGCATCCCGGAGCTGCGGGAGATTGCACCGATTGCCACAGCCCGCACGCCAGCCGCCAGCCGGGACTTCCCAAGACGAATTCAGTCGACATCTGCCTGGGCTGCCACAGCGATATCGCAGACGAAGGAAAAAAGCCATATCGTCACCAGCCGGCATTCAAGCAAGGGTGCGCCACCTGCCACACGCCGCATGGTGGAGACAACGATCATCTGTTGCGCGCCGCAACTACCAATTCATTGTGCCTGGAGTGCCACGGGCCCGATCGCGATCCGAAGAAGCTGGAGTCCGAGCACCTGGTTACCATCTTTAATGGCAGCGTAAAACTTCCCGAAGACTACTTCACCAGGAACAGAGTCGTGGCGTTGCCCCTGAAATTTGGTATGGGGCACCCGGTGGATGGCCACCCGGTTTCTGATCTGATGGATCCGGCGGTTCCGGGCAAGGTAGCGACTCCAATGAATTGCTTGACTTGCCACCAGCCGCATTCTTCGGCGCAGCCCAATCTGCTGGTCAAGGATCAGGCGAACAACATGGCATTCTGCCAGACCTGCCACAAGGATCTGACTCGGCGATAACTCGAGAGTGGAGAGTGACTACGATGCTTACAACCCGATGGAATCATACTCGTAGACGAGAAAACGGCCACAACCCTGCCGCCCGAAAAGTTCTGGCTTTATTCGCGCTTTTAAGCCTGGTGCTCGCGGCGCCATTGTCGGTTCTTGCGGCAAAGAAAAAGAAAGACGAGCCGCAAAAGCCGCCCCCAGTGATCGATTACTCGAACATCGTCTGGCCGAACCCGCCGGCTGTCGCGCGTATCCGCTACCAGGCCTTCTACTCCGCGGAAAAACTCTCTCAGGTCGACACTCCCAAGACGAAGAAGGACTCCTGGATGGATCGCCTGGCCGGCACAACGCCCCAGGCCGATAGCGGCAAAGTTCTCTGGCAACTGGCTGAGCCCTATGGGATGGCGATGGATTCCAAAGGCAACTTGTATGTCGCCGATCAGAAAGTCGGCGCTATCTTTATATTCAACACGGAGACTCGCGAAGTCCAACTGATCAAGAACAAAACCCATGGCCACTTCGTTCGCATCATCGGCTTGGCCATGGACGATAACGATCGTCTCTTTGTCTCCGATCCCAGGTCTCAGCCATATCCTCGTATTCAACGCAAACCACGAGGCCGAAGACGTAATCACGGAGGGTCTGGTGAGGCCGGGCGCAATTGCAATCGATACCGAGAACCGGCTGCTCTATGTTTCCGATGTCGATCAGGACCAGGTTCTGGTCTACGACGCTGACACGCTGAAGTTGAAGCGCAAGATGGGTACCGGCGGTCAGAAACATGCACTCACTTCCCCCGGAGATTTTGCCCGTCCCGGAGGACTGGCAATCGATAGCGATGGCAATCTCTATGTTGCCGACACGCTCAACGATCGGATCGAAATCTTTGACGGTGACGGCAAATTCATTCGTACTTTCGGGAAAGCCGGCGACGGGCCGGGATATTTTGCCCGGCCAAAGGGCGTCGCCATCGACAGCGACGGCCACATCTGGGTAGCCGACGGCATGCAGGATCGGGTTCAGGTGTTCAATCAGGATGCGCAACTACTCATTAGTTTCGGCGGCCACGGTCTTCTTCCCGGCATGTTCCAGGGCATCGTCGATATCATGATCGACAAGCAAAATCGGGTCTTCACCTCGGAGATTTTTCCCGGCCGGGTGCAGCAGTTCCGCTATGTGACCGACGCCGAGGCCGACCAGCTGCGCAAAGAGAAAGAAGCAGCGCGCGAGAAAAGGATTGGCGCAGCAGGAAAAGAACCCGGTCCTGCCGTCGTTCCGATTACGCCGCCGGCACCTCGGTTCAGGCGGCGGCTCCCCCGAGCAAGTAGCGCCCTCCCAATATCGTTCACGGTGATAGCCGCCTCGGCGATCTCGGTAACGGATTGTTGCATCCCGCAATGTTGCATTCTTCAACAGTGCCCTTGCCCGGCACGCCTTCCACCTATCGTGGGATTTCACTGCGGGATTTGACCGACAGGTTACGGAAGGTTGGTTCTTTTCCCCCACCCTGAGGGCTTCGCGTGTGGAAGAGCAAATATTCAAATCAAACATTAAGTTATTCACATTACGCGAGTTACCGGCAATCCGAAGGTGTAGCCCCAATTCCGACTTTTTCGGTCAGGTAGTTGCTTTATACTAAGGCTGGAATGGGGGCAGCTGTGGCAGTGAGTCGCAGCCCGGGCCTAAAGCCTCCAGAGATGTAACGCGGTGCGAATACAGGAGGTTTTACCTTTTATGAAGAAAGTCATCGTACTAATGCTATTCGTCCTTGCCGTCTCGGGACTGATGATGGCCCAGACTTGGTCGTCAACAGTGGACGTACTCGGCGCGCATAACAATCAAGGCCGCGGCTGCGCTGGCTGCCATGCCCCTCACAGCGGTTCGTTCGGTTCTGGTCACGGCGGCGCGCCGATTCCGGTAGCTACGCATTGTGGGGACAGGACGCCAGCCCACTCTATGGCAAAACCATCGCTTTCGGCGACAGCGGCAAATATACTGAGACCCTGCCCGCCAGCATCACCAGCGGCAGCACTGAAGTCGGCGGAATCCTGCTCTGCCTCAGCTGCCATGATGGCAACGTCACCGCTTCCAACATGATGACGAATGAGTCCTACGAACAAAGAATCGGCCTGTTGACGAATACCACCTATGGAACTCAGCCGATTCCCACCTTGCTCGGCAATGATGGCACCACGGCCAACAACTACACCAACGATCACCCGGTGGGCCAGCTTGCCACTCTGACTAGCGTTGTTGCCACGCGCAGCCCAAGGCTTGGTTTGGACGCCAGCAGGCACAAGCGGCAGCTATAGCGTTACCGCCGGTAGCCAATTCGCCCAGTTCGTAGCCAACTACGGATGGCCGGCGCTGGCTCCTGGAAAATGGTCGAACCCCTACGGCGTCACCGCCGCTGGAGCTCCTTATGTGGTTTGCACCACCTGCCACAACCAGCACGTGATGACGGTTTACACTTCGAGCGCAGCGAGCCAGATCCAGAATGACGGCGGCGGCAAGTGGTATGCCACCTACTTCTTCATCAACGCTCCCTACAACCCGAACCTGCAAACCTACGCCAGCACGAATGCACCTTCGACAGTAGAATTCTGCCGTCAGTGCCACTTTGGCGAGTCGAACGAAGCCAACAACACCAACGGCATCAAAGCGCAATTCCAGTAGGAATAGTCGAACCCCGGGGGAGAGAGATATCTCTCCCCTTTTTTTCTTAGCCAGCGAGGAATTATGAAATACAAACTCTCCATCTGCATCCTGCTAATGACGGCGGTCAGCGGCGCAGCCCAAGTGGCCTCTCACGCACCCAGCGTAATCGGAGCAGCGCCAGCCGCAATGCCCGCACCCGACCCCATGTCACTCTCACCGGTGGTGCAGATCAGCGACAAGCCGGTGGTGCGGGTAAATGGAGCAGTTCTGACCGACCGCGACCTGCTGCGCGAGATGTATGCGATTTTCCCTTACGCCAAACAGCACAATGGATTTCCCAAGGCGCAGGAAGCCAGCATCCGCCAGGGCGCGCTGGAGATGATCATCTTCGAAGAACTCGTCTACCAGGAAGCCGAGCGCCGAAAGCTGACAGTTTCCGCGGCGAAGTTGAATCAAGCCGAAGCCGAGTTCCGCAAGCAGTTCCACAGTCCCGACGAGTACGACCAATACATGCAGGCGGAGATGCATGGATCGCGCCAAGTGCTGCGCCAGCAGATCACCCGCTCACTGCTGATCGAGGAAATTCTGAAAGCCGAAGTGGACGACAAGTCCGCAGTCACGCTGGCCGAGGTGCGAGCCTACTACGACAAGAATCCGAAACGCTTCCAGACCGGCGAGTCGTTCAATATACAAAGCATTTCTTTCATGCCGCCGCAAAAGCCCACACCGGAAATTATCGAGAAAAACCGGAAACGTGCCGAAGACGCGCTGCGCCAGGCCAAAGCCACGGCCAGCTACGAAGAGTTTGGACTGCTGGCGGAAAAAATCTCCGAAGATGATTTCCGCGTGAACATGGGCGATCACAAAGCTGTCGGTGCCGACAAGCTACCCCCGCAGATTGTAAAAGCGGCGCAGACCATGCAGGCAGGCCAGGTAAGCGGTCTCATCCAAATCGGGAACGCCTTCACCATCTTCCGCCTGAATGCCCACAATCCCGCCAGAAAACAGCCGTTTGCCGAAGTGAAAGCCGACCTGCGCACCGAGTTGGGCAAGAGCAAGTACGAACGGCTGCGCTCGAATCTGGCGAAACAACTCCGGGCTAAAGCGAAAATCGAAATCGTGTAGGCGCATGGAAAGGCGCACCGACCGGCAAAGACAAAGGCAGGCTCCTGCGCAATCGTTGGCCATTTCTGTCTCGGAGCCTGGCCGGAGCAATACCGCAAAATTCCTGCTCGAGCTGCGCTCCTTTTCCTGTTGCGGAATTAAGCTCGCTGAACGTGGCATATGGCGCACCCGCTTTAATCCGCACCCTCCCATCCTCGCAGCAATCTGTGCAACTCCTTCTTTTTCAGTACTTACCAGCTTCTAAGAATTTCCCAAGAGTGGCAAACGTTGTGCCTTCAGTAACAGTATCTGGCCGGGAAAAGAACGGGTTCGCAGGGCAACGTGAGAGGCTTAAGCACCAAATCGGGATTTGCTTCAGAGCTCTTCAGGCTCGTTGGCCTTTTGCTTCTTTTTGCGATTCCCCTTGCTTCGGCGCAGATGCAGATCGGGGACAACACCAAACTGAAAGCTGGCGGCATGTTCACCGCCGGTTATCAGGGAGACTATGGAAACTCCGCCCAGATCGAATCCGACCACGGACTTGACTTCGGATTCAACGGCAATATTTCCGGTTCCTACTACAATCCCAATTTTCTTTCCTTCAACGTATCCCCTTACTACAATCAATCGCGAGACGATTCGAACTTCCAATCGCTGACCGGAGCGAGCGGCGTCACGGGCACGGCCAATCTCTTTACCGGCAGCCACTTTCCCGGGTCAATAACCTACCACGACGACCGCAACAGTACCGGAACCTTCGGGCTGGTGGGTGAACCGAACTTCACTACTCACGGCAACGGCCAGGGTTTCGGCATCGGCTGGAGCGCGTTGCTTCCCGGCTTGCCCACCTTGTCGGTCGGATTTTCCGAAGGCAGCGGATCGGGCACAGTGTATGGAACCACTGATCAAAGCGGTTCTTCCACCAAACTTTTCAATTTGCGTTCTTCCTATCCGATTGCTGGTTTTCACCTGACCGGCTTCTTCGATCACAACACCCTGGATGCTCAATACCCGGCATTCCTGTCGGGCGAACAGGAATCTGTATCGAATACCAGCGGCCATGATTTTGGTTTTGGCGCGAATCGCGCCCTGCCCATCAACGGCTCCTTTTACGCCACTTACAACCGCTCTGAAGCTTCCACCGATTACCTGGGCACTGTAGACAATACAACCAGCTATACCACGAGCACGGAGACCACCGGTGCCACGTTCCATCCCACACAGAAGCTGAGCCTGTTTGCGAACGAAAGCTACACAGACAATCTCTCTGGATATCTGAGCCAGAGTGTTGTGAGCAGCGGCAGTGTCACCACTCCGTTCGACCTCGGATCCGGTTCGCACTCCATGCAGATGGGCGGCGGGGCTGCTTATGCCTTCACCAATTTTTTGTCCGCGCAGGGGCAGGCGACCTATTACGACCAGTACTACTACGACAAAAGCTATACCGGAACCTACCTCAGCGGAACGGTGAACTACTCGCGGCGGCTGTGGAATATGTTCAGCTTTTCCGCTGGCGTGGTAGACAGCAACAATGGCCAGGGAGACAACGCCGTCGGCTTCATCGGTAACGTGAATTATTTTCACCGCATCGAAGGTTGGGAGACTTCCGGTTCGTTCAGCTACGCGCAAAACGTTCAGTCGGTTTTAATCACGTACACAACTTCTTCCTACAATTACACGGCCCGGATACGCCGCCGTCTGGGATATGGCTGGGCTTGGTTAGCGGCTTACAGCGGCAGCCAGACCGGTTTAACTCAGGTGGCAGGTAGCGATAGCCGCAGCCAGGGCTATTCGAGCTCCCTCAGTTCGCGACGCTTCACTGTGACTGGTAACTATACGAAATCAACCGGACAGTCGATTCTCACCAGTGAAGGCTTGGTGGCGTTGCCGCCGACTCCGGGCGTGCCCAATAGCAACCTTATCCTCTACAACGGTGACAGTTATGGAGGTGGTCTTTCGGCAACGCCGGTGCGGCGCCTGACCATCTCAGGAACCTTCAGCCGCGCGCTCAGCAATACGCTCAGCGATGTGGTCAATTCGCGTAACAATACGGAAATCTTCAACGCCCAGCTGCAATATCACTTCAGGCGAATTGGCATGACGGCTGGGTATACGATGTTCACTCAAGGGATCAGCGCAAGCGGCGTCCCGCCCGGGACGGCGAACTCGTATTTCATTGGTGTGTCAAGATGGTTCGATTTCTTCTGATCGGAAGGGGCATGACTTCGTTGCGCATGACATCGTGGAAAATGACATCGTGGCGACGGCCATTGGCTCTGGTCGCCTTGGTCGTGTCCCTTGCCCTGACCGCCAGTGCTGCCAGACATCCGAAGGCATCGATTAAGCAAGCCGTTCCGCCCGAATTGCTCCTGGACGGTGGCCGGAAACTTACATTTGAGCGCAGCTTCAGTCTGGAGCGGGAAGTGAAGCCGAAGCGCAGTTTCTGGACTCGCGTGGTCGACGTGATCGCCGGCCTTCCGGATTTTCACTTCCTGGTAAATCCCTACAGCATCACCACAGATTCTCGCGGACGTGTAATTGTCACGGATCCCGGCGCCGATGGAATTCACATCTTCGACTTCACCGAAAAAAAATACAAATTTCTTTCCCGCAAAGATAGCGGCAAGAATCCGATGCTCGCCCCGCAATGCGTTGCCGTAGACGCGCAGGACAATATTTATGTAACCGATTCCCTGGCGGGAAAAGTTTTCGTATTCGATCCGAGCGGGAAATTCCGCCGCATGATCGGCGCGCTCAAAGGTGGCGAAGGTCTCTTCAAACGGCCGACAGGAATCGCCGTTGATTCGGCCGAGCAGCGTATCTACATCACAGATACCTTGCGCAACAAAATTTTCGTCATGGATATGCAAGGCACCGTGCTTTCCATGATCGGCAAGCCCGGCACTGGCGACGGCGAATTCAACTATCCCACTGAGCTGCGGTTGAACGGTCCCGAGTTATTCGTGGTCGACGCCATGAATTTCCGCGTGCAGGTGCTCGATCGCTCCGGCAACTTTCATTACGCCATCGGCAAACTCGGAGATTCCACGGGCTCGATGTTCCGCCCGAAAGGCATCAGCTTCGACTCCGAAGGCCATCTCTACGTTGTCGACGGCTTGTGGGGGATGGTGCAAGTGTTCGACCGGCAAGGACAGCTGCTCTATTACTTCGGGAGGCGGGGAACCGGCTTTGGAGATTTTCAACTGCCGGCCGGATTACAGATCGATAACAATGATCGCATCTATGTAGTGGATTCGTTCAATCACCGCATCGAGGTCTTTCATTACTATGCGGCGGCGAAATCGGCCGAGGGAGGAAAGCCATGAGCGGCATCGCCAACAAAATCTTGCTGGCCTCGGCTTGCGCTTTTCTCCTCGCACATGGCATCGCAATCGCGCAGGTGCAAGGCGATGTATTGGGAATGCATAATCTGACCCCGGTAAGCGGATCGTCTGTGACCGCTCAGGGTAGCTTGGGGTGCACCTTCTGCCACGCTCCGCATAGCGGGCTGGGAGGAGTAACTCCGCTATGGAACCAGACGTTGTCCAAAGCAACCTACACACCGTACTCGAGCTCGACCTACGTCGAGCAAGGAAATACCCAGCCCACACTCGGCGTCACCAGCAGTTTGTGCCTGAGTTGTCACGATGGAACCGTAGCGGTGGGACAATCGGCGGCCTACGGAACGATTCCGATGACCGGATCCATGAACAGCATCGATTCCTTTGGCATGAATCTAAGTGGATCGCACCCGTTCAGTTTAGTTTTGCCGATGAAAGATGCGTCCAACCTTGTTGCTTCGTTGGTCTCACAAGGTAAGACGGCAGATCCAACTGGCGCGGTGACCTTGATAAAAGGAAACGTCGAGTGCACCAGTTGTCACAGCCCACACGCGCAGGGGATCGATAAGGTCGCGCAGAAGTTCTTGGTTCGCGATAGTTCAAGCGGCCAGCTGTGTTTGGCCTGCCATGATCCAAACCGTGTGCTGACGGGGCAACCCAATCCACTTTCCGGCTGGACAGGTAGTATTCACTCCACAGCTACGAATCAGCCTGCCGCCAGTGCGAATGTCGGACTCTATAGCACCGTCGCTCTGAACGCGTGTGGCTCCTGCCACATGGATCACGATGCCACCGCACCGCAGCGTTTGCTGAGGCCAGCCTCGCCCGCCGCGCCCAGTGTCGATGCCGCGACTCAAGCGTGTATGACGTGCCACGCCGGCGGAACTCTGCTAGCACCAGCGGCCCCGAATATCATGGCCGAGATGGCGAAGACAAGTCATCCGCTACCCGCGGGCGTGAACTTCCACGACGCCGCTGAGACTCCTGTGCTCAACAATAATCGCCATGCCACCTGTGTGGATTGCCATAGCCCGCATGGCTCGAACCAGGTGCTCACATTCCCTGCTCCGCCGACGATTCGCCCCTCGCAGGCCAACGTCACCGGAATCAGCGCGCTGGATGGAACGACCGTCTTGACTCCCGCCATCAACCAATATGAAAACTGCCTGCGCTGCCACGGAACCAGTATCGGGAAACAGAGATTGCTGATTTATGGATACGCCCCGGCGAGACTAGTTTCGGCACCAGATCCGCTGAACGTAATCGCCGAGTTCAGCGCCACCGCGACCTCCAGCCATCCCGTTACGCACAGCAGCACCAGCCCGCTGCCGCAGCCCAGTCTGCTCACCAACATGCTGAATCAGAATGGCACCGCCGGTCGGCTGATGGGAGTCCAACTCCTTTGCACTGACTGCCACAACAGTGACGATAACCGCGAGTTTGGCGGGACTGGCCCGAATGGCCCGCACGGTTCGGTCAATTCACACATCCTGGAGCACAACTATCAATTCAGCCAGACCACTTCTCCCGGCGGATTAGTGACAAACCTGTTTCCGAATCCCGACCTCACCCTCAACGGCCCCTACGGCATGTGCGCCAAGTGCCATAACTTGACCAACGTGGCGAGTAACGCCAGCTTCCTGCAGCACAGCAACCACATTTCGAATGACGGCTTCTCCTGCTCCGTCTGTCACACCGCGCACGGCATGGGATCGGTGTCGCCGAGCGTTTCCGGCGAGCGCCTGGTGAACTTTGACGCCAACGTCGTGGGCCAAAACAACGGTGCTCCAATCTCCTATAACCGCTCCAGTAATAGTTGTGTGCTGACCTGCCACCAGGTCGCTCACAACGCGGATGGCTCGATCTCAAGCGCTTTGAAGGCTGGTCCCCATGCGAAGGGGAAGTGACTGAAACGCGCCGTGATACAGGGGCAAAACGCGCCCCGGTTGTGGAGAATGACCCGACGCCCCGGCTGCAGGCAAGCGTTTTGCAGCTGTTTCTGCGTATAAATGATTGAAATCATGGCTGCAAACGACCGTCCCCATGCGCTGGCGCTTGGCACTTCCGGTGCAAATGCAATGACTGGGATCGATTTTCGTCTTTTGCCCGGGAAGCTTTCGGGAACGAGGAACTTGCCAATGGACGACGATTCAAACGCAACCAGTAATTCCAAGCCGAATTGGCCTCTTCTGGGAATGTGCGTTGTTTGCCTGGCCATGGGTTTCCTGGCCGGCTACTTGCTGCGCGGCTCAGCCCCAAGTTCGGGTAAGACACTCTCCGTCACGTCCCAGACATCGACCGCCGCAGCCCAACCGGCCGCGGGCGCGCCTGCAGATGAATCGCAAACAGCGCAGCAGATGCCGCACCAAATGCCCAGCCTTGACGATATGAAGCGCATGGCTGATAAGAAAGCCGCGCCGCTATTAGAGAAACTAAAATCCGATCCAAAGAACCCGCAACTTGAAAATCAGATTGGCCTGGTCTATGAGAATGCTCATCAGTTCAAGGAAGCAGCGGGACATTTCGAAAAATCGTTGCAGCAAGATCCGAAGAACATTGGAGTTCGTGCGGATTATGCCTCCTGCCTTTATTACACCGGCGATGTGGATGGAGCTCTCGCCCAGCTCAACCAGTCTTTGACGTACGATCCAAAACACGCGGGCACGCTGCTGAACATCGGCATCATCCGATGGAAGGGAAAGAATGACGTCGATGGCGCCGTGGCCTCATGGGAAAAACTGCTGCGTTACCATCCGGATTTTCCGCAAAAGGATGCGCTGCAGCAGATGATCACTCAGGCAAAGCAGAGTAAGACTGCGGGAGCTGGACAAAAAGGGTAAGCCGCTTCCGGCTTGAAATAAGAGAATCGCAGCGAGTTCGTCCGATAAAGCAGCGGCTGTTAGATTTTCAGCCTTCCTCGGCGTGGCCGGTGTGCTCTTTTGCAGAGCGTGCACCTGAGGACCGCCAGGGCTGGATGGTTACGGGTCTGGCACCGAGGTTAGGCCCACGGAGTCTGATCCGGTCCAGCCCTGATCGAATTGATGCTTGCTGTTGGGAAAGCTCGAAGTGAACCGGTTGTCATCACAACTCGAAATCGATCCAGAACAGACCGAGGGTCTGCTCCGCCGGCACCAAACCACAAGACTGACGCTCTGGGCGGCATTGGCCGCTGCGCATCTCAATCGCTGTCCTGGCGCCATTGCTGCTGCTCGGCTCTGCTGGAAGCAGGACTGCGAATTTGCGGTGTAGGCTATTCCGCCGCTCTCACCATTCCCTGCACCGTGCAAGGTCGTCCCGCGTCTTGCTACAACCTGTTTTTCGCCGCGCCATTTTTTCCGCCGGGCATGATCAAGACTCCGCAGATGTATGTCATTCCCGCGGTGAAGCCGCCCCAGACATTCCGCATTTTTGTGCTTGGCGAATCGGCCGCCATGGGTGATCCCGATCCCTCCTACGGCTTCAGCCGCTACCTGGAAGTGATGCTGCGCGAACGCTACCCGGAAATGAAATTCGAGATCGTAAATACCGGTAGCGTGGCCATCAACTCGCATGTTCTGTTGCCGATTGCCAAGGGCTTGGCAGACTTTAAACCCGATCTATTCATTATTTATTCAGGCAACAATGAAGTTGTAGGGCCGTATGGTCCGGGAACCGCGCTCACCGCGGGCGGCATGAGTCTTCCCGTCATCCGCGGCAGCATTTTCTACCACTCTACGCGTATCGGACAACTTCTCACCCAGCTTGGCACCCCTAAGCGGGACTGGGGTGGCATGGCGATGTTTATGGACAAACAAGTCCGGGCCAATTCGCCGCTCATGACTTATGTCTACGCCAACTACGAACAGAATCTGCGCGACACGATCGCCGTGGCCCGGCAGGCAGGTGCAAAAGTCATTGTCTCGACGGTGGCCACCAATCTGATGGACTGCGCTCCCTTTGCATCCTTGCATCGCGAAGGTCTGAGCGCGGATGAATTGCGTTCGTGGTCCGCACTGGTTGAGCAGGGCGCGGCGCAGGAAAACGCTGCCTCATATACTGAGGCACTCAAGCTTTATCAGGCCGCCGCCGGCATCGATGGCGATTACGCCGAACTTGAGTTCCGCATCGCCCGTTGCCTCGAGGCCCTCGGAGATTACAGTGCGGCCCGAAAACATTTCCTCCGTGCTCGAGATCTCGACACGCTCCGTTTTCGCGCCGACAGCCGAATCAATCAGATTAATCGCTCCGTTGCGCTCTCCTCAGGAGTCGAATCTGGTTGACTCTGACGCCATTTTCGACAACGAGAGCCTTCATGGAATTACCGGAAGCGATTTGATCTACGAGCATGTGCATTTAACCCCCCGCGGAAACTATCTGTTGGCTCGCGCCATGTTGGTCGAGATCGCCAGCCAGTTGCCAGCTAAACCGGGCGAACGCGATTCAGGACAAGATTCATGAATACTCCCCTCTGAAGCGGATTGCGAACGCTGGCTGGCCTTCACTAGACATGATCGTTCGCGAGTGGCAGCGGAGATGTTGCGGAGGCTGCAGGAGCCTCCGTTCACCAACCAATTGAATCATTCCGCCCAGGTTTTCCGGCTCATGGCGTCGGCAGAGGCTTCAGACGAAAGCCCCAACGATACAGCCGCCCAATACCAATGGGCGATTGCACAAAGCCCGGACGATCGCATCCTGCATTTCAACTTTGGCGTCTTTCTCGAACCCTACAATCCGGCCGCGGCCGAACAGCAGTTCGCTGCCGCTCGCCCCTTCGATGGATTCCCGTTGGTCACGCCGGACGGCCGGATCCATTGAAACCTGAATGCATCCGCACCCGGAATTGTTTTCACGCGAGAATAAATCAGTCTCGAGTTTTCATCGCCGTCTGATCTTCGCCGGATTTCATCTGTTCGTCCATATGCCGCTGCACGCGATCCCATTCCGACCGCATGACCATTTCTTTGATCATGAACTTGGATTCGTGTTTCGCATCGTCCGCCCGCACCGCAAGTTCATCCTTTTGCAGACGGAAGTCGATCGTTTCAGCCAGCGGGATGAGTTCCTTGGATGACTTTCCGACAATGACGTAGACGACTTTGCTCGATACCAGCGTGTACTCCGGACAGAAATCCTGAGGCTCTGGGGCGGAAGGTCCGCCGAATGCCACCATGAACCCATGATGAGCCAGAACGCAATCTCCCATGTGCATTCTGACGACCGAACCGTGTTGATACATTCCAATTTGCGCGTACGCCGAGGCTAGTTAAGCCGCATACAAATAAAATCAGCGTGAATCGTTTCACGGATTGTCGTGTCACGGATTGTCGTGTCATGGATTGTCCTCCTGATGCGCGCCAGATGTGTTCTGGTAGTAGCCTCGACGGCAGCGGAATTGAAGCTGGAGATTGTGTGTTGGAAGGATGCGAATGGAATGGAACTTGGCGCCGGAGTTGGGTAGTTGGTAGGTTACCAGGTGAGCGGAATGCAAATCGTCGATCACGTCGCTGAATATTTTGTGAGTGCCTTCGCTCAGCCGCACATAGCGGCCACCCGAGTCTTCAGCAAGGCTTCGCAGCATCGCCGATCCGTTGTACGCCTGTTTTGGAATTGCTTACGTCGACAGCATAAATCTGCTCTCCACTGTTCAGGATTTTCTCTCGCACCTGGCTGAGAGATGCCTTACTGATTGTGTCGTCACCATCGGAGAACAATAAGATAACCGGCCAAAACTCTGGCCGCCTGCGCTGCACCAGCAGAGTTGTCGCCATCTCAATCGCATCCCACAAGGGTGTCGCTCCTCCTCGCGGAACAATCCGGTCCAGGGAGAAGGATTCGCGGCAATTTCCGTCACAGATGAATTCGGGTTCGATCCCGCCAAATGCCAGAACGGAAACGTGATCTCGAGAATTCCATGGCGATTGCGAAATCAGTTGTGCCACGTCCGCAATCTCCTGCCGGAATCGGGGCAAAACCGATTCGCTCGAATCGATCAACACCACGACGTTCAGGTAGACAGCATCCGAGCGCGTGAAGCTGCGGAAGTCCCGGATTACTTGCTCGTTATCGACCACGGCAAAATCGTCTCTCTGAAGATCCTGAACAGTGTGATTGTGTTTATCGGTTGCGAGGAATAGGAGACGCACCTCGGAAACGGTGCTGCGAAAAGCAACTTCCCGGGATTCCTCGGAACCGGCTGCGGACGGCCCGGAGACGACCCTCTGCGCATAAACGGTCGTGACCAGAAGCAAAGGTAAGAGCAGCCCCGTGAGCCGTTTTCTCAAGACGATCATTCCCATAAACTTACCCGCACCTGAGCAAACTCCCCAGCAGTTGGCACATAGATGTAGAGAAGTGAACTACGGTTGTCATCGACAGATGGCGCCAAAACTTGAGCCTTTTCGTATCTCGGGCTGTCAGCACGAAGGATCGCGGTCGATGATGGGCGTCGCTATAAGGTGAGATGGACTTAATTCAGAATTGGCGATACATAAACTGAGCGGCTCCTGCATCCTGAGTATGGGTCACGATCAAGACAACAAAAAGAGCCAACCCGTAGAATGGCGGAATCCAGTACCAACGATAACGAGCCAGCGCCGATATGATCGGATACAAGTTACGGGAATCCGTCACAGGCTCAGCGGAGTACTTATCAAGTGCGTCATTGATCAGCAACATCACGGCGTACCCACCTCCTAGAGCCAGGACCAGCAGGTAAAGGCTTCCGCTGAGAAAATGAGTGGAATAAACGCCCGGAGAAAGTGCAGAGCGAAACATCTGCTTTGCTTGCGCCAAGGCATTAGCGCGAAACAGAATCCAGCCCAGACTGATCAAACACATCGTCACCATCCATGACAACGGAGTCCAAAAAATAAGCGGAGGATCCCAGTCAAGTTTCCGCTCCACCTGCTGGATTTGACGATGCAGAACGAGAAGAACTCCGTGATAACAGCCCCACAACAAGAACAAGATGGTCGCCTTGTGCCACAATCCAAAGGCAATCATGGAAAGCACTAGCGCAAGATTTCGCCACCACATCTCTCGTCGCATCACCGCGAGCGGGAAAAAAAGATAATCGCGAATCCAGAACGACAGCGACATATGCCAGCGCGTCCAAAAGATGGATGGCGTCGTGGAGTGAAATGGACGAGCAAAGTTCTCCGGCAAAGTAAAGCCCATCGCTTTCGCAGCACCAATCGCAATATGCGAGTAACCGGCGAAGTCGAAGAAAAGCTGCAACCCATAGCCGACCGCCAGACACCAGACGTCGGGCCCACTCCATTGCGTGACTCGATCGAATCCACGGTTGATTCCATCGCCGGAAAGAATTCCCTGCCCCAGTAGCCTTGCCAATTGCATCATGAGGACGCCGGTTGCGATACGCCTGAACCCAAGTCCAATGTCATTCCATGAACTCAGCTTCTCACTGCGAAACTGTGGAAGCATATCGGGCAGGCGGCAGATTGGTCCCGATATCGCCACTGGAAAGAACGTCATGTACAGCGCAAATTCCAAAAACGACGGATCGAGTTCCTCGTCCCGGTAGAGATCGAACAGATAGCTCATCGCCTGGAATGTCCAGAAGGAAATTCCCAGGGGTAGCGCGAGATGCGCGAAGCGTTGAAGCGATGAAAAAGGAAAATTGATCGCCGCTTCCGGTAGGTACTTGAAACTGCCCAGCAGTGCAACGTTCAGCAGGATGCCGATCGCCAGAACGAACCGCGTGGGCTGTCGCCGAAGTAAGTTTCCCACCAGGAAATTCAGCAGTGTCGAAAGGAAAAGCACCGCCGCGAACCAACCGCCCCAGCTTAAATAAACCCCATAGCTGCCGATCAGAAGAATAGATTGCCGCACTCGGCGCGAACGAATCGTCGCCAACAGTGCCACGCTCAGCAAAAAGACAAGACTGTATAAGATGCCTCGGAACAATCTTCCTCGCTGCGGCTTTCGTGAATCAAAAAGCTTCTAGCACCACTCTCGGAAACAGATTACCGACCACTCAAGATATCATTGCTTACTCCGGACTCCCGTGACAGTGGCGTGACTAAATTCAACAATCTTATTGAGGCGCTCGACGCAGCTCCCGAAAACCGCCGGTTTATCACGTATTGGATTGACGAGGATGAACAGCAAAGCGTGACTTTCGCCGAGTTCCGCCAGCGCGCTCGTATGCAAGCCAGCACGCTGCACGATCACGGTGTAAGCGTTGGCGACCGTGTAATCGTTATCATGCCACAAGGGATTCCGGCCATGACCGCCTTTGTGGGAGTGATGATGTTAGGCGCGGTGCCCGCTTTCCTCGCCTATCCCAATTTCAAGATTGAACCCTCAAAGTACCGCTCTGGACTATCCGGAGTCACCGCCAACCTGAACGCCAAAGCAGTGATCATCGACGATCAATTTCCCGAGGAACTGCTTGCCTACGTAACCCTCAGTGGGCCAGCCCAGTTGCTTCGGTACAAGGATTTGGATCGCAAGCGATCTTGGGGCCATCGAGCGGAACATTCACATTTCTTCCCTGAAAAATTCCTCCGATAGCCTGGCATTCATTCAGCATTCCGCGGGCACTACTGGATTGCAAAAAGGCGTGGCGCTCACCCACGGCGCCGTCCTCAAGCACATCCAACATCTGGCACAGGCTCTGAAAATCGATGAACAACTGACAGCATTTACAGTTGGCTGCCTCTTTACCATGACATGGGGCTGATTGCCTGCTTCATGCTACCCCTGGTTTGCCATTTGCCCATCGTGATGCAATCGCCCGTCGATTGGGTGATGCACCCGGAAACCATGCTGCAAATCATCACCGAACACAAATGCACCTTGGCCTGGATGCCGAATTTTGCCTTTCAGTTCGTCCCTCGGCGTACACGACAGGATCGATGGGCGCAATACAATCTCTCTTCTCTCCGCGCGGTGATTAATTGTTCTGAGCCGGTTCGCAGCAGCAGCATGCAAGAGTTCCAGGCTGCTTTCGCCTCGATCGGGTTGGCGAAGAATGCCCTGCAATCGTCCTACGCCATGGCAGAGAATGTTTTCGCAGTCACGCAATCCGATGTCAGTCGATCCTCCGGCCCTGTCCGCATTTGGGTAGATGGGCGTCAGTTTCGGACCCGACACTCGATCGCGCGGGTCGCGGAGAGCGCCGCCGGCGCGCTTTCATTTACTTCTTCGGGCCGTTTATTGCCGAACTGTGAATTGCGAATCTTATCTGACACCGGCGAGCTTCTCGATGACGGAAACGTCGGCGAAATACTCATCAAAAGCGACAGCCTGTTCGCTGGATACTACAACCGTCCGGATCTTACGGCCACAGCGATTATCGATGGCTGGTATCACACTGGCGACCTTGGATTTTGCCTGGAAGACGAGTTGTTTGTCGTCGGACGCAAAAAAGACCTGTTGATCGTTGGAGGGGAAAATCTTTATCCCCAGGACATCGAAGAGATTGCTGGCAGTCACTCCACCATTCGCGACGGTCGCGTGGTAGCGATGGGCGTGTACAATCCCGATCTTGGGACGGATGAGATTGTCGTTGTCGCAGAGGTTGAGCGCGAAGAGCTTCTGGCAAACGCAGAGGAGATTGAACGCGAGGTTCGTAATCTGGTAGTCGCCGGAATTGGCGTAGCTGTGCGAAAGATTTTCTTGAAACCACCAAAATGGATTGTGAAGAGTACCGCCGGCAAGCCGGCCCGTTCCGCTACTCGCGCCAAATTGTTACGCGAGCATCCCGAACTTGATCTCCAACCTGATCTCGAGCCTAATCTCCAAGCCGGGGAAAGCGAATTCTCATGAGTCCTGAAGCGCAGCAAATGATCGATCACATTCTTCGCCTGGTTCGAAATTCAAACCTGAAGATCGACGAAAACACTCCTCTCGTTTCTTCCGGGTTGATTGACTCCATGGCGCTCGTGGACTTGCTGCTGAAGCTGGAAGACCTCACCCACATGCGCATTCCGGCGGGAAAAGTACAACCAAAAGATTTGGATACGGTAGCCATGATGTTTCTCACCGCGCAGCGGGTAGGGAAACCTCGCAAGTAGAACCGCCACAAAAATGAAACCCCAGGGCATCGCCCCGGGGTTTCGTCCGGACATCCATTGCTCAGGCAGCAAGCGCCTCGACGAAGTGCTCGCACACCGCGGTCTCCAGTTTGTAGTAATTCACATGAACGGGAGTGGTCAGAAATGGCTTCAAGATTTCGAGCGCCTTGGGATACAGCTCTCTCTCATAGCGCTCGGCGTCCGACTTGGTTGTCCAGAGGCTGATGGAAACCACCTTTTCTTCTTTCATCCTCTCGGGAAAAAACGGAAGGATTTCCAGAAAGCCAGTCTGCTTCTTAAGGATGGGAACGATTTCATTCTTTACTACTTTCACAAACTCATCTTTCTTTTCCGGCTTCACTTCAAAATTCAGGATACGTGCAAACATGGGAGTGCTCCTTTGCATGGTGAGGATAAAAACATTTTGCAGGCGGGGGCTCTCGGTGTAGCGGAGCTTGAATGCTTCCCGGAATCCGGGAACTCGAGCCGTGTGAAATCTAGCACGATCAATTCCAGGAATGCGGTGATGAATGAGCGTCTGTGATGTGTATTCCGTCACAGCGCAAGCACCTTTCAAACGCTGCGGCAATGGCCCCGCAGCTTTACAAGCCAGCACCTTCCGACTAGATTCTAAAAACGGCACTTTGAGCTTGGAGTTTAAATATGCTGTCTCGCCCGGATCACGGTGAGAGTACTTCTGCGTTGTCTCGCACAACCATGGCTGATGCCCTTTTTTCCACCGACCTGCTCGAAGCGTTGCCGGATGCCATTGTTGCCGTCGATGGCGACGGAATCATTGTGCAGGTGAATTCCCAGGCGCAAGAGCTTTTCGGTTATTTCCGCGAAGAATTAATTGGGCAGAAAGTGGAAATCCTGGTGCCGGAGGCCTATCGCGCCCAGCATCACCAGTCATCGTCAGACCTTCGCCGAAACTCCCAAAACCCGGCGCATGGGTGCAGACCTGGATCTCTACGGCAGACGGCGTAACGGATCGGAGTTTCCCGTGGAAATCGCCCTCAGTCCGGTCTCCACCGAGAAGGGATCATTCGTGTTGAGCGCGATCCGCGATATCACCGATCGCAAGCGCATCGCGGAAGAACTGCGCCGGGCGAACGAAGAACTGTATCGGAAGACAGTCGAACAGATCGGCGAATACCGCTCCCGGCTTGCGTCCATTATTGATTCTTCCGAAGACGCGATTCTCAGTAAGAATCTCGATGGCACCATTGCCAGCTGGAATCGCGGCGCCGAGCGCATGTACGGTTACACTCTGGAAGAAGTCTTGGGCAAGCACATTTCCCTTCTTGCTCCGCCCGATCGCGCGGACGAAATCAGCGAGATTCTTCAACAAATTATTGCCGGGGAAAGCGTTGAGCACCGCGAGTCAATTCGCGTCACCAAAGATGGTCGGCACTTGAACGTTTCCATCTCAGTCTCGCCCTTGCGCAACGCCATCGGTGAAATCGTGGGAGCTTCAGTGATCGCGCGCGATATTACCGCCCAAAAACGCACCGAGGCCCAGCTTCGTCAATCTCAGAAAATGGAAGCCATCGGCCGGCTGGCGGGCGGAGTGGCCCACGATTTCAACAACATCCTCGGCATCATCAACGCCTGCACGGAATTTCTGCGCGACCGCCTCGATCCGGCTGCTGATACTTTCAGCCTATGTTGAGAACATCAGGAAAGCGATTGACCGAGGCAAGGCCCTGACCAGGCAGCTGCTTACTTTCAGCCGCACCTCGGCGGTGCAGCCGCAGCTCCTGGACCTGAATGATCGCCTGAAGGATATCGGCAAGCTGCTCCGACCGCTGCTGGGAGACGATGTTGAAGTTCTAATCGTCTCCAAAGCTTCCTCTTCGGTGATCGAGGCGGATCCTGGGCAACTGGACCAGATCGTGGTCAATCTGGCGGTCAATGCGCGCGATGCGATGCCCCGCGGCGGAAAGCTCATTCTGGAAGTTGGCCAGGTGAAATTCGAAGAAGCTTATACCGATCGAAAGCAATCCTTGCCCGCGGGAAGATATATCCTCCTCACCGTAAGCGACACCGGCACCGGCATGGACGAAGCCACGGTATCGCGCATCTTCGAGCCCTTTTTTACCACCAAGGCTTTGGGCAAGGGGACGGGCCTGGGATTGGCCACCGTCTACGGCATCGTCAAACAAAGCGGTGGCCAGATTCTGGTGTACAGCGAGCCCGGGCAAGGAACCACCTTTAAACTCTATTTTCCCAGTGCGGATCATAAGATTGGTCTCGCATCCGAGCCTGTTGCCGAAACGGTCGCTCCCCAATCGCACGGCAAAACTATCCTTCTTGTCGAAGACGACGAGATTATGCGCGGACTGACCCGTCAGCTCCTGGAGCAACATGGGTATAGCGTATTTGAGGCAAATGATGGCCAGTCCGCCCTCGACTGGATTCACTCTCATCCCGATCCAATCGATCTGCTGCTGACCGATGTCGTAATGCGGCGCATGAGTGGTCCGGAACTGGCCGAACAACTTAAATCGTCTCATCCCACGTTGAAGGTTGTGTACATGTCAGGTTATACCGGGGAACTGATGGCGAACCGCGAAGTCCTCCAGCCGGGAATCACGCTGCTCGAAAAGCCCTTCAGTCGCACCGCCCTCCTGAATACCATTCACAGCTCGCTGGGCTGAGCCGGTTGGACCTGAGGGTTGAAGGTCACGCCGAGAGCCCTTCGGTAACCCTCCGGCAAGTGATGAGGATCACACATAACTGTGGGAAAGGACCCAGTTTTTCGGCACCAATACAGACTACCAACCTGCCATACGACCTGCGCGGTATCCGATAGGCTCATTATTATGTTGCATTTAGGCCGCATCCGCCCTATTTGGTCCGCTCTCTTCGGGAGTGGCAAAGAACCTGCCCTAGTGTATGTGGACGGAGGCAACACATATGGCCGCTCACACCGTAAGCCACACTGGGAAAGTTGGATTGTCAGAAAAAAGCTTCTGCGATTTGTCTCCAGTAGTCGCCGAGGCCCTGGAGCATGAATCCCTCACCACCACCTACCCCACGGGAGCGGTGCTGTTCGCCGAAGGCCAGTCTCCGCGCGGGGTGTTTATCGTGCGTCGAGGCAGAGTAAAGCTTTCCATTTGTGGCAGTGACGGGCGAACCCTGATTCTGCGCATGGTCGAACCAGGCTGCTTACTGGGAGTGGCCGCTGTGGTTTCCGGATGCAACTACGAAGCAACGGCTGAGACTCAGGAGCCCAGCGAAATCAGCTTCCTTCGCCATAGCGACCTGCTGCGCCTGATGCGTCTTCACGGCGAACTGGCCCTTTGGGTCACCCAGCAGATCAGCGCGGATTACGCCTCCACTTGCCGCGAAATCCGCGACTTAATTCTTTCCGATTCCGCCAGTGAGAAACTGGCGCGTCTGCTGGTGGGTTGGCTCGATCAGAATAGCGAAGCCAGAAATCCCAGCCAGATGAAGCTGGCTCTCACTCACGAAGAAATCGGTCAAATGATCGGAACTTCCCGCGAGACCGTCAGCCGTCTCTTCGCCGGATTCAAGAAGCAGCATCTGATTCAGCAAACTGGCTCGACTCTGGTCATCCCCAGCCGCATCGCTCTGGAGTCACTGATCACGGCATAAAGGTGCAACGAAGTCCGAAGGGGCCGCTTCCTCCTCGGCCCCTTCGAAGCCTGGCACTTCTCAACTCAACACCCTGTTCGGCAGTTCCGCCAGGTATCTATCTGCGCGTCCGGAGTTTCCGAAATCCTGTCGACCTCTTGTCTCATGTGCAACGCTTTGCGCTGTGAGCCTGTGGATTTCTGCCAGCCTTTGACCAATCAAAAGCGAAATGAATGGGTTACAATTTTCCAATTATGGTTTGAAACGTGCTCTTGGTGCAGCAGTTTTGAGCCTCGATCCGCCCGAGGTACGCCGGAGCAGATTCAATCTCTCAAGGCTGGGTTTCCATCCGGAAGCTCAGGAGGCGGTCATGAAGCGATTTGTTCTCGCAGCTTTACTGGGTCTCACCTTATCGCTCGCGGCCTTCGCCGGCGAAGTAGAAGTCATTAACAGTAACGGCACGCTGGTGGGAAATGCTTCCGGCCTGTCCCTCGTATCGAATCTCGTCGAGGTCAGCCTCTCGGCTGGCCTCAGGGGCGCTGATATCGGAACCTTAAGTCTTACAACTGGCGGTCTGTCTTCAGGAAATCCGATCGCTGGAGGAACATTCAATTTTGCCTCCAGTTCATTCACCATCAGCATCAATCCCGGGATATTCTCCGGCTTGCCCCAAGGCGGCACACTCTTCAGCGGCGCCTTCACCAGTCCGGTTACCTGGTCTCCGATTTCAGGAGAACCTGGCTACTATCAGATCCTGGGTACACTCGCAGGCAATTGGTGGACCGGGCTCCACGCCGATATGGGATACACTTCACAAACTTATTTCGGGACGTTTAACTCGAGCGGCGTATTTACTGCGAAAGCCGGCAGTGGTCTTTCCTTCATTAATCCGGAGCCCGGCACCTTGGCGTTGCTCGGAACTGGATTGATTGGCCTGGCTGCAATCATTCGCAAAAAATTAAAAACCTGACTCCACTCCGGTGTCATCCCTCAGTGGCGCCCTTATGCCGATCGACAGGCCTCAATTCCCTAATTCTTTATGACGGGCCCTTCGATCGGGCTGAGGACCGCCGTCTTATGCGCCTCCTCCGAATCCACCGGTTCCTCAGGCAGTTCTATAAGATGTGCCCGTTCCAGAGCGCGGTAATACGCCGGACGGGCGTGCCGGTAATGATCGGCAGGAACTTTGCCGTTAAGCCACGCCGTATCCATGGGATAGACCAGCGGGTCGAAGATCACCATGTAGAAGTGCCAGATCAGGATGGAAAATGTCGCCAGCAGCGCTTCGTAGTAGTGCACGGCGGTGGCCGCGTCCGACACCCACTTCGGGAAGTGGCGCAACGTGAAATTATTGAACCAAAGCAGAAGGCCGGAGACCGTCATCACCACCGTGCCCCACATGAAAGCCCAATATTCCATCTTCTCCGCGTAATTGAATTTCGCAAACCGCGGCTCGATTTTCGTGAGTCCAAGGTTATAAGAAAAGACCCGCAGTAAATCCGTCGCGTCCTTCACGTCCGGCAGCATGGCTTTAAGAAACAACCGGTCTCGCTTGTTTATCGCCAGATGAATCACGTGATAGAGCGTTGCCGCCACCAGCACCACGGCCGCAGTACGATGCACGGCGCCGCGAAACGCGAAGTGGCTTTCCAGCAACAGCATCGGCCGCGCCCACCACGACTCCGGATATTTCAGTGCGAACCCGGTATAAACCAGCGTCGGAAAACTGAGGACCACGCCGGCGTGGGCCAGGCGAAAGTTCAGGTTCATCCGCAATACTTTTGCGCCGCTTTCATGGCGCGCCTGCCGCCGCATCAGCTTGGCAAAAAAATCCACCAGGTTGTGGACGATCATGAAACCCAGGGTCAATGGGATCAGCGCCAAATACGTCCAGCGGATCCACTTCACTACCGGATGCGCAGAACCAGTCGAAGTCCGCACGTGCACTGGCCCGATCGCGAAATGACCTCCGGCGCCGGCGTGACAATTTCCGCACGTCTTCGCAAGATTCGCGGCGTTCACCGTGGAGCGAGCATCTTTCGAAGGAAATATATTGTGCACGCCGTGGCAGGAAGCACAGTTGGCCACGCTCTGCGATCCGCCCCGCATGGCCAGGCCGTGGTAGCTGTCGGCGAAAGACGGAACACGGTCGGCGGGCAGGTTATAACGCAACGCCAGTCGTTCATCGCTGTGGCATCTGCCGCACGTTGCCATCGAGACACGCGACGCGTTCACCAGCGACCCGGGCTCTTTTGGCCCCAAAATCAGGTGTTCTCCGTGGCAGTCGCTGCATACCGGGGCATCGCGCACCCCGGCCTTCATGGCTTGTCCATGCACACTTTGAAGATAGGTCTTGGCAATTTCGCCATGACATTGTCCGCAGGTTGCGGGAATATTCCAATGGTTGATTTTGGAACGCGCATCCTGGGGTGGGAGAATCCCGTGACTGCCGTGACAATCCGAGCAGCTTGCGGCAGCGCCGTCTCCATCCGCCACTGCGCGCCCGTGAACACTTTGCCGGTACAGCTCCACCGGGTGTGCGAACGGAATGTTGTGCCGCGCCAGAAACTGCTGGTTGCTGTGACATGCGGCGCACGTGTCCGGCAGATTTTTTTTGGCTACCAGCGAGGCCGCGTCGCTTGAGCTTTGGATCTGGTGGATCGGTCCGTGGCAGGAGATGCAATTGGGTGCGTCAGGGTCGCCGGATGCGGCCGCTTTTCCGTGGATACTCTGCTTGAATTCTTTTACCTCATCGGCGTGGCATTGCGCGCACTTTGCGGGAGTCAGCTGCGCCGCAGTCGTAATCTCGTGGTGTTCCCCGTGGCAGGATTCGCAAGCTGCCTCACCCAGCGCGCTGTGCACGCTATTCGGCACGTGCGAAGCTTCGTCGGCGTGGCAGGTCGAGCATTCAACCTTGACCACTTTGACGGGGTGAGGATAGTCCTTAATTGTGGAGTGGCAGTCTTTGCAGCCCAAAATGCCATGAACGCTGGCCACATGTTTCGCGGGATCAATCGAGATGCTCTTGCCTTTTTCCGAGGTCATCCCCGGCTGGCCGTGACAGGCAAGGCAGCTTTCATCCTGTTTGAGAGGATGCGGCGCTTTGGCTTGCGCCCGCGCCCGCGCATCTGTCGAGGTGACAACGATAAGAACGCAAAATGTAATCAGCCCGGCCGAAATAATTATCCGTAATCGTCTGACTGCACCTGCCGCCCATTCCGTTCTCTTCGACACCTCAGCTCCTTACTTCATTCCCAAATCCGTCAACACCTTGGGATGTTCTTCTCCCGCCGCTAAAACCTCGTGGCAGGCGGAACAATCATTGGTAATCGTCTGGCCGTCCGCGCTGGTATGGCTTCCATCGTGACAGCGGAAGCAGCCCGGCGAATCATTGTGCCCGAGATTATTGGGGTGCACTCCCCACGTCACTCGCATGTCCGGAAAAATATTGCGCAAATAGATGTTTGCAACTTCGTCGCCCGCTTGCTGCACCAGCGTGCGCCGCGTCTCATAGATCTGCGGATAATTCGTCCGGTAGAAATTGTTAAGCTCGTCAATGATTCGTTGCTTGGCCACATCGCGCGCCGGATAATCAACCTTCAGAACCTCGACCGCTTTTTTCTTAATGAACGGCAGATCGGGACTGATACGGCCCAACGACATTTGCCTGTCCACTGCGTTCTCGGGCAATTCGAAAACGTGTGTCGGCCGGTTGTGGCAGTCCACGCAATCCATCACCCGATGTTCTCCCTTGTCTAATTGTTGTTGAGTTGGTTTCGCGTCCGTGGAGATAAATTCGGTAGTCTTCCCGCTGATCGTCCGTGTAATAAACCGCCGGAATCGTCTGCCGCTCGGGATCAGTCGAAATGTAGCGGATCCGCGCTCCTTCAGCGAGATGATGACCGTGGATGCCGACCGATCCCTGCCAGGTTCGTCCACCGACCTTAAGCAATAAGACATCCGTCTGCGGAGTGTTCTTCTCGTCATCCTTGTAACTTGTATTCACCAGAAACTTGTCGCCAGTAAAACGCTGCGGCCAGTGGCACTGTTCGCAGGTTTCACGCGCCGGGCGAAGATACTTCACCGGCGAAGGAATTGGACGCGAATACGTATGGAGCGTTACAGCAACGACCTGCCGCAGGCCGGAAAGCTTCGAGCGCACAAACCACCCTGCTCCCGGCCCGATATGGCATTCGACACACTCCACACGCGAGTGCGGAGAATTCTCGTAGGTCGTATACTCCGGAGCCATCACGGTGTGACACGTCGTGCCGCAGAAACTCGCCGAATCCATGTACTCCACCCCGCGGTACGAGGCAGTCCCCAGAATCAGAAGATTCACCACCGTCGCTAACGCCACCCACTCAAACGTGCGCCGCACCACCGGCAGGCGCAGATCGATAGCCGGGAAAATTTCCGGCAGATGCCCGCTCACGCGAAGGCTTCGGCGTCTTAACCAGATTCCGACCGGAATCAACAGTAGCCCGAGGATAAAAATGCCGGGCAGGATCAGGTAAACCAGCAGGCCAATATAAGGATGCGGCGGCCCCGGCAGAAAAAAATCATAGAACCAGAAGGCAATCGTCGTGAGCGCTGTGCTCGTCGTGATCACCGCACCCGTCAGAGTGATTGGGTTTTGGCCCAGAAAGTAAATCGGCTGCGCCCAGTCTCGGATGCGTTCTCGCATACTCATAGCAAACTGCCGCTCCTGTCTTCCTCTCTAATTTTTAATCACCGGCGCCAAGATACACATCTCGCTTAGCGGCGAACGCCCCGCCACTTTTGGCCAATCATGCTGTACGGAAAGCGAGACCTATTTCTTCAGCGTTCGGATGTAAGCTACCAATCCCTTAATCTGTTCGGGCGTCAAAGAGCCGTATTTCGGCATCTTCCCCTTGCCGTTGGTAATGATCTCGGTGAGTTGCGCGTCCGTCATACCCTGCACGTCGGCGCTGGTGAAGTCGTGGGCTCCCATCTTCTTCCCCATTGCGCTGCCCGTTCCGTCTGCGGCATGACAGCCGGCGCATTTCGACTTAAACAGCGATGCCGCGTCTTGTGCGTGCGCCGGCATGGAAAAGCTAAGAGCGACCACAAAGGCTGTTGCAATCGTAAACAGTTTCAGATCGATTCTCTTCATCATTAGCTCCATCGAATTAGGGTTCGTCGAACGTTGCAAGGAGAATACTCCAACATGTTGCAATATTGAACTCTTTCGCCCAGATGGTGCTGTGACCCATATCACAGATGGATGTAATCCATTCCCGGAAAAGATCAGAAGTGGGCACGATTCGCCCGGTGAAGGGTGGGTGATGACTCTCACGACGTGCTGTGACCGGCGTCACGGCGTCAGGACTGAGGAGCGCACACACTAATAATTGAGGATAGGGCTATGCCAACAGACAAGCGGAACCTGCTGGAGGTTCTCAAATTCGAGTTGGAATTTCTTGAGCAAGGCGGTTACGGTCGATTGCCCCGCGAAGCCTGGCGCCCTCGATTTATCTTCGAGGATTCTCCTACCTGCATGAACTTTAACTCCAAGGACAAGGAGCCATGCAGCGAGTGCCTCCTGATGCAATTCGTCCCGGCAGAAGCGCGTAAGGAACAAACTCCTTGCATTCACATCCCCTTGTCGCTCAGCGGGGACACACTCGAGTCTTTGTACCGGACGGGAACGCAACAGGAAATTGAGGCCACGCTCGGCGCTTGGCTGCGCACTACGATTCACCGCCTGGAGGCAGAAAAAGCAAAACGAGAGGCGCCCACCGCTTCGCCTCGCTGATTGATTTCCTGAGTGGCGAATCCTCGGGCCAACGTCCCGAACCATCCGCCGCCAGAAAGATCGGAGGGACTATGTCAACACTCTCCCAGATACACCATCCAGAAACCAAGGTTCAATTCAAGCAGATCGTAATTGCCACGGACTTCTCGCCTTCGTCACGATGCGCTCTGACTTATGCGCTCTCGCTCGCCCAGCGGTATGGTTCCACTCTTTCCGTCGTACACGCCATGGCTCCGCAACCGAGAGAGCCGATTCCGTTAGAACGTTTGCCCAGAGAATTAAACGTGCCCCTGCTGGACGCGGAACGGCAAATGCACCAACTCGCCGAGAATGCCCGACTGGACATTGTTAACCATCACCTCATCATTAGACAGGGCCCGGTGTGGGATGTTCTTTCTTCCATCATGGAACGCGAAGACGTTGATCTGTTGGTTCTCGGCACCCGGGGACGAGGCGGACTGAAGAAACTCGCTCTCGGCTCAATCGCAGAGCAGGTGTTGCGGCTGGCGCCATGCCCGGTGCTTACCATCGGTCCACATGTCCCGCCCCCTGCCTCGGGACCGATCCAGTTCACAGGCATCCTTTTCCCAACCGATTTTGGTCGGGCCGCCGATGCCGCGTTTCCTTATGCCCTGTCCATTGCCGAAGAGCACCAGGCGAGGTTTATCCTGTTGCACATGCTGCCGCCGATGCCTCTCACTGATGTCAGCCCCGGCGCTTACTGTCCGTCACCTTACGCCGCCGAACAATTTGTGAAGTGGCAGCACAGCATGCGAGAACAGAGCAGGATAAAACTGATGAAACTCCTTCCATCCAGCGTGAAGCTGGCCGTCGAACCGGAATATATCTCCAGTACAGATTTTCTTCCCGAGGGGATCCTGGAAACTGCTGCGATACGCAGAATCGACCTGATTGTCATGGGTGCAAACCGCACATCCTCGCCACGTGTATCTGCGCACATCCCTTGGGCTCTCACTCACGAGGTCATCTGCCGTGCGAGCTGTCCGGTGCTGACTTGTATGGCCTGAATACGAAGGCGCGGCAAGCTGCTTACTTCCACCCTTGCTGCCCTTCGTGAATCGTGATGTAACGGTCGATCGGAAGGTCGATCAGTCGTTGCTTCAATCCGCTGGGCTGCGGCCAATCGATCTCGACCCAGTCAATTTTCGCGCGCGTCCCGATTCCCAATACCAGGCGAGGATCGTGCGACGAAAGATAGCTGCCTCCGCCGACTTTCATGCGGCTCCTTCTTTGCTCTTTTCTCGAATTTCAGCCACGTCTATCACACTCTCTCACACCAGATTTGTACCGCGGCGCATAGTCGTCCACGTTTCTAAGCGAAGTGGGGTTGCATTCTGGGAAAACGCGCACCGAGCTTCTCAGCTGGTTTCGATGTCACGGATCCAAGGGCGCACTTTCATACACTTACCATTAATGTGCAACGCTTTGCGCTGTGTACGTTGTGAATTCCCCGCCGAGCGTGTTACACCAGCAGCGAAATCAGGACATCACATTTTTGTACTTATGGTGTGAAACGTGCTCTCGGCGCAGCAGTACTGAGCGCGGATTCGCCTGGAGGGTCGGAAGCAATCTCAAGTCTCGCAGGGCTCAGGTTCAAAGCAAGTCCAGGAGGCGGCTATGAAACGACTCGTTCTGACGGCCTTGTTCGCCTTGGCTTTACCACTCGCAGCATCTGCCGACGAAGTTTACGTCAATAACAGTAGCGGCATCCTTGTGGGAAATGCCACTGGCCTATCCCTCACGTCTAACCTTGTCGAGATCGGCCCCATTGCAGGCTACGCCGGCTTTAAGGGTGCCGACATCGGGACCGTGAGCATCACCACCGGCGCTCTGCTGAGCGGGAACTTGCTGGACGGTGGAGTCTTCAACTTCGTGTCGAGCACCTTCACAATCACCATCGATCCGGGGATATTCCCAGATATTCCTCAAGGCGGCATAGTATTCAGCGGCTCGTTCACTGTCCCAATTAGCTGGTCTCCGTCCTACCAGGGTCCGGACTACTATCAGCTCCTGGGTCGGGTTGCAGGCAAATGGTGGTATGGCGGGAACGGATTTGGATTCACCGTGCAAGATTACTCCGGGACGTTTAATTCGAGCGGGACGTTCACAGGAAAACTCGGCGGTGGCCAGTCCGCTCTCAATCCCGAGCCGGATACTTTATTGCTGCTCGGAACTGGATTGGTCGGGGTAGCTGGAATGGTTCGCAAAAAGCTGAAAGCCTGACTGCGTTGTCGGTGCCCGCAGCCGCAAAATAGGCGGTGCTCCGAAGCAACGCACATCACTTCCATTCCTGCTGCCCTTCATGAATCGTGATGTAACGGTCGATCGGAAGGCCCGTAAGGCGTTGCTTCAATCCGCTGGGCTGCGGCCAATCGATCTCGACCCAGTCAATTTTCGCGCGCGTCCCGATTCCCAATACCAGGCGAGGATCATGCGACGAAAGATAACTGCCGCCGCCGACTTTCATGCGGCTCCGCTTCAGATCGCCCGCCTGGTAAGTCACGCGGGCTCCGACGGCATCGATGTTTGCTTTTTTCCCGACCAGCTTTAAACCCAGCCAGTGATTCCCGCCTGCAGCATTATTCCGCAACAGCACGGGCGCTTCGTCGTTATTCGAGATCAGGACGTCGACCGCTCCGTCGTTATTGAAATCTCCCAGAGCCAAGCCTCGCGCCGACATCGGAGTAGCAAATGCCGGCCCACTCTCCCCGCTGACATTTTTTACTCCGCTTCCCGAGTTATGAAAGAGCAGCAACGGCTCCCGGTACTTCACGTTATCGTAGATCTTTTCGATCAGATCGTCGGGATGCCCGTTAGCAAGAATCAGATCAAGATTGCCGTCGTTATCGTAATCGAAAAATTTCAGCCCCCAGCCGCTCATCAGCCTGGTCGCGCGGGCAAGGCCGGTGGCCGGAGCAATATCGTCGAACGTTTCATCGTGATTGTTTTTGTAGAGCGAATACGCCTCATGGTCGATGTTGGCGACAAACAGATCCATCCATCCGTCCTGGTTGAAGTCGGCGGAATCCACGCCCATTCCAGAACGCGGGCGTCCGGCATCGGAGTAGGCGATGCCCGCCTGTTGCCCAATTTCTTCAAACGTTCCTTGTCCGCGATTCACATACAGAAAATTAGCCACCGTGTCGTTCGAAACAAACAAGTCCATGCGGCCATCATTATTAATATCTGTGGCCACCGCTCCCCAGCCCTTGCCCAGGTATTTTCCGATGCCCGATTTTTTGGAGACGTCCGTAAAAGTTCCATCGCCGTTGTTATGAAAGAGCCAGCTGGCCATCGGCTTGTAGAGATGAGGAATACAGTACCCAACTTTATTGTCGGAGGTGCACGGCAGATTCTTGGATTTGTCGAAATCCACGAAGCGGCAGACAAATAAATCCAGCCGGCCATCATTGTCGTAATCGAACCAGACGGCGCTCGAAGACCACCCCGGCGCGGCAACTCCGGCCTTCTCCGTCACATCGGTAAATGTTCCATCTCCGTTGTTGTGATAAAGAATGCTTCTCCCGTATTGCGTAACATAAATATCCGGAAACCCGTCACCATCGTAATCGCCGACCGCGACCCCTTGGCCATAGCCGCCCGCGGCCACCCCCGCCTTCTCGGTTACATCCGTAAAGGTTCCATCGCGATTGTTGCGGTAAAGCGCGTTGCGCAGCGGCGGACTGGGATCGTAGAAATCGCATTTGCCGCTATTCACCAGATAGATATCCATCCAGCCATCGTTGTCGTAGTCGAGAAACGCGCAACCTGCGCCGGTCGTCTCAGGCAGATATTTTTGCTCAGAGTGCGCCGCAGTATGTTTCCAGGTAATGCCACTTACGTTGGCGGGAACTACTTCAAAGGGATAAAGCGGCGGCCCGAGTGCAGAGGAGAAACGCGCAAGAGTGGAGAAGGCAAAGCCGCTGCAGATTCCCCGAAGAAAGTCACGGCGACCGATCATCCGCGGGCCCATGCTATTCGCAAAAACAAGTGCTTTCAATTCTCCCTCAGGCGACGGCGGTCACAAACTTTTTCGTGTACCGCGGATCATTCTTCTTATTTCGTGCAAGCTTCCTTTATTTAGCCTCTGCGGGTTGAGTGGCGGGCTGTAGGATCATTTCCGATGATGCGCTCGTGAATGGCAAATTCCTTCTCGCCATCTTGCTTTGCGCCCCGCGCGAGTGTAGGCCATAGCCAGACTGTAGTGCGCATCGGGATTCCTGGGCTCCAGCTTGACCGCTCTTTCCAGCGGCGCAATGGCATCCGCATATTGCTTTTCCGAAAGCAAAGACGATCCCAGCCCCAGAAAGGCCTCTCCAAACTGAGGATCGAGCTTTGCCGCGCGAGAAAAGCGCTTCACGGCTTCATCCCATTGCTGGCTCTGTCGCGCCAACTCGCCGAGCACGTATTCGGCGCCGGCGTTACTGGGATCAATCTGCAATTCCTGCTCGAACTCTTTTTTTGCTTCGCTGCCGCATCAGGGCTCGGGTTCGGCACCGAAAGCAAAGCTCGCCCCAGCCGGAAATGAATCCCTGGCAAACTTGGGTTTTGTTTCAGGATTCCGCGATATTCCTTCTCCGCCTCCTCCCACTTCCCTTGCGATTCGAAAGATTCGGCCAGTAATTCGTGCGCCTGATACGAAGATGGAGCCGTGCGCGCCAATTCCTGTGAAGCCGAGGAGGAAAGATCAGAATAGGCGTGGATGGACTCATACAGAGCATCCGGATCTTGCGGAAATTCTCGCGCCAGCAGGTGAAGAAATTCCAAGGCGGCATCCGGCTGATGCAGCGTCATGGCACAACGCACACCATCCAGGCCAATCTTGCGCCTCAGTTCTTTATCTTCTACCTTGATGCTTTTCTTGAGTGCGGGCAACGCCTCGACGCAATGGCCGCTTTCGGCCAGGGCCGCGGCATTTCGGGCGACTGTAGAAGAGGCGGCGACGCTTTGCTGGCAGACTGTCCCGCGGCGCTCCCGCCCGCGATCACCACCGAGAGAACTACACAGACCAGGAATTGAAACCGGAACATATAAACGCGATCATAAATGAAAATGGCAGGACGCCGAAACCGGCGCCCTGCCATGATTGTCGCATTTCGTCAGAAGTAAAACTTCAACGCAAATTGCATTTCACGCGCATCTTGCGTCGCCGTAGTCACTCCGAAAGTTGAAGTCCCCACACTATCGTTGGGCACCGCAAAGTTCGGATGATTGAACGCATTCAGGAAGTCCGCCCGGAACTGGAATTTCATCGATTCCGAGACTGGAAAATCCTTCTGCAAGCTGATGTCGGCATCGACGTACCCAGGACCAATCACCGGACCCTGAGCTGGACAATTTCCAAATGTACCAGCCGCAGCGTTCGCGAATGAGTTAGGCGAAAACCACTGCAAACCAGTTCCCGGAACAATTGACTTCGGATAGGACACTGGCCCGATGCAGTCAGGACGATTTTCCGGGCTGTCCGTTCCCGAGTTGTTAGCTCCATACAGTGAGAGCGGGAACCCGGTGTGCCAGGAAACGATGGGATTGATCGACCAATTGCCGACTACGGCGTTCACCGCAGACGGAAGGCCCTGCCCGAATTGTTGGCCATGGCCAAATGGCAGTTGATAAACGGCGTATGCGCTGAGCACGTGCTTCGCGTCCCAGTAGCACTGCGCGTAGTCGCCGTTCGGGCTATACAGATTTTGCCAGTAGTTCCCGGAGGGTCCAGCCTGAGTGGTCGTGCCCCAGGTTCCATAGTATCCGTCATCGTTGGTCATGCACTTCTCGAAGGTGTAGGAAACCTGCCCCTCGAGTCCGTGTCCATATCGCTTCTGCAAGACCACCTGCATCGCGTTGTAGTTCATATTGCCGACCGAAGCCGTGTTTTTCACATTGCCGAATCCGTTCGGACCATACGTCAGCAGACGTCGTGGTGATTCCGTCGATCACGGTGCCCGCCGGATTTTGACCGCCGATAAACGGATAAGTCACGCTGCCATTCGGCTGCAGATCCCCTTGCGAGAGCCATTCCGGAACCATCAAGTGAGTGGTGCGCTGGCCGATGTAGCTCAGTTGGAAGGTCGTGTCATGGGCAAGCTCTTGCTGCACCGTAACGTTCCACTGATCGGCTACTGCCGGCTGAACGGTTCCAGACCAGGTTTGCAGCGTGGCACCCACATACGGATTTACGCCGCTTGCCGAAGCGAACGCTGTCGCAGTGGTAAACGCCGTCGGCCCGGTTTCCACGTTGTTTGTTTCCGTTTGCGGGGCTGCATAAGGCGGGTTTTGCGTGTCCCGCAGGTTAACCCCCGTGCCTTCCAGGTACGACGAAATCGTGAAGGCGCCGCGGATGACTGTTTTTCCATTCCAAAGCGCGGGACTCCAGGCGAAACCAAAGCGAGGCTGGAAATCCGGCGCTCCGTACACCGTATTGTAAAGGCCTCGGCTGAATCCGTTCGAGCCCACGACTCCGTTCGGTACAGGATCGTTGCCGGGTAGCTCCAACGCACCCGTCAGAATGTTTACCGCCGACTGACGATTGTTGGATTCAATCCACGGAGTACGCGCTTCATAGCGGAGGCCCAGGTTTAAAGTCAGACGGTCTGTGACCCGCCAGTCATCCTGAACAAAGCCAGCGATCAACCAATCGCGCTGGTGCCACGGCGGTGCCGCGCTTGCGCCCCGGCCTACATCCCCCGGAAGTCCAAGAGCCCAGTCCGCGGATCCGTCTCCTCCGGAAGTGACCTGCTGCGCCTTACCAGAAACGACTTCGGTGACGCCGGTGCCTGAATAGTTTCCGCCCGGACCGTTTCCGAAAAGTTCGGCGCCCAGCTCGCCGCCATTCCCCGTGTAAAACACGTTGAGGTTATAGCGATTCAGCTGGAAGCCGGTCTTAATCACGTGCCGACCATGCGTATAGATAAGTACATCGTCGACTTGTGTGACTGTCGTGGAAAATTGTTCGTCAACACTCGCCGCGCCCAAATTCGTCAGTGTGCCAGAGTTGATATTCGTCACCGAGCCGCCGGCGAAACCAAATTCTGGAAGGCCATCGACTCCGCTCGGATTGCCGTTGGCGATTCCAATGCTGTTGCCCAAAGCGCCCACGGAACTGTCGAATGCGGTCAGCCCGTGATTCAGCTTGATATTGTTCTTGCCAAAGCGGACTTCGTTGAGCAGGTTCGGTGTAAAGGTGTGGTTCCAGTTCAGCGAACCAGTCAACAGGTTAGCCTCGTTTATCGTGTTGCCCAGCAAAGCTACGGAGTTGTTGGCCGGATCGTACTGATCGCTTTTTGAGAAGCGGGCATTCACGTGATCCCTTTGGGATGCGTTGTAGTCAACCTTAATGTCGCCCTGGTCTGAATTATATTGTTCGTTAGTCGTATTGAACGCCTGCCCGAAACCGTCAGGAAGGGTGCTTACCGCTTTTGGATATAGCCCGTTCGTGACCAGTGACGTGAATACCGGATTCAGCATTCCTGCGGGAATAACATTGCCCAGGAAAGGCGTTCTTGCTGAAGGCGCCAGGATGTTGCAGGCCACGCCCGAGGTCCCTCCCGTTCCCGCGGCGCATGGATTATAAAGCTGGTTGGTGATCAGATTCGTGTTGCCGTCTGGACCGGTTGATCGATCATTACAAATTCCTCCCGTAAACCCATTTTGACAGAGAGCCGAAAAGTTGCCCGATATTTCCGCCGGCGTGAGCACGGTAATGGCGCTGGTACTAGCGGGATGATCCAGACGTCCGCCTTGATAGTCGGCAAAGAAGAACAATTTATCTTTGATGATCGGCCCGCCAACCGTCCCACCAAACATATTCCAGCGCAACTTAGGCGTTGGCAGAGGCCCAGTCAGCGGTAGGCCGTTTTCCCATTTATTGGCATTGAAAATGTCGTTGCGGAAAAACTCAAATGCATCTCCATGGAGATGGTTCGTTCCTGACTTGATCGTGGCATTGATGATGCCACCGTTGTAGTTGCCAAACTCCGCCGAAGCGTTCTGAGTAATGAGGTTGAACTCTCCGATAGCATCCGGGGACGGCGCATAACCCGGCAGGTTATCCGACGCCTGGTTGTTGTCCACGCCGTCCAAGAGGAAGTTGTTGGCCTGCTCGCGGTTTCCATTGATGTAAGGACGGCCTCCCTCTTCAGCAGTCTGCGATCCAAGATTCATGCTTGCGGGATCTACCGAAACCGCGCCGGGAGAAAGCAACGTCAACTGCACATAGTTTCGGGTCTCCAGTGCGAGATTCGTGATCGTCCTGGAATCCACAACCGTACCAACCTCAGCTTTCTCGGTCTCCAGGATCGGCGCCGCTCCTGTAACCTCAACCGTCTCGCTAATCTTGCCTACCTTCAACTGCACACTCACACGCGCGGTTTGATTCAGAACGAGCGTGAACGGCGGCAATTCAGATGTTTGGAAGCCCGGCGACGTCACTTTGAGCCCATATGTGCCAATCGGAAGGCGCAGGATGTTGTAGGCACCGCTCTCGTTCGTTTCCGCCGTCCAGACCGTGCCGCGCTCTGTGTCCGTGGCCTTAACGCTGGCGCCCTTGATCGGCGCACCGCTGGGATCGGTCACCGTGCCCACGATCGATGCCGTTACTTCCTGGCCCATCGCTGGCGTCATCGTTCCAACGATTCCAACCAGTGTCAGCAGAACCAGAAATCCTAGAGCTAGCTTTTTCATCGCACAGCCTCCTGAGAGCGGGTAATACTTAGGCATTACAAATCGGCATCTAATGTAAACGCACTATGCTATATAGCACATCGCACAGCGTGGTCAAGAAGAAAATGCATACCCCTGTGGAAATCTTTCCAGGTATCGCATATTTGGGCCATTCCAGAATGCGCTATATATCACAAACCCGGGGCACCCTGGGAAATGGACCGAAGCGAATTTACCGATCCATCCCATTGATTACTTGGATAGCGCCATAATTGCTGTCTATGGAATCAGTTTTGTGAACCTCGGCCCGGAATCTTACCGATTGGGATGCGAAGAAAGAAAACAATCCGCTCTATAGCGATCCGGAAAAACAAAAAGGGCTAGTCCGTCCGCTCCGCGAAGCTTTTTCCTTTACAGAAGGCCTTCCATACGCTATATAGCACATGGCAGCTATCAAACAGGTCATTGGGATAGATTACGCGGCAATTGCCCGCCGACTTGGACATCAACTCGCTCAGAAGATCGATTATGTCAGGAAACCATCGCAACGGAACGCCTGTATACAAGCGGATCCAGAATTCAATTCGCAAGCGAATAGAGACGGCAGAACTGAGTCCGGGAGACGCTGTCGCCTCCGAGCGAGAACTGGCCAAGACCCACAAGGTCAGCCTGATGACTGCCCGCCACGCTCTCGCTGGACTCGAACGCGAAGGCCTCGTCGAACGCCGCCGCGGAGCCGGCACCTTTGTGGCCGCTCCCAAAATCCACTTCAACAAGCTGATGAGCTACACCGAGCACATGTCCAGTCGCGGCCTGGCTCCCCGTTCCCGCGTACTCACGGCAAAAATCATTGACGACGAACAGGAGGTTGCCGCGCGCCTCGGCTTGCCTGCCGCCAGCCGCATGATCAAAATCATGCGTCTCCGCCTTACCGGAGAAGAACCCTTTGCCCTGGAGACCTGCTATCTTCCCGCCTCTGAGTTCGCTGAATTGGTGAACGCTCCCTTGGGCAGGAGTTCTCTATTTGCCACGCTAAGGCACGATTACGGCGTGGAGTTGGCCTATGCCGATGAGGAAATCGATGCCACCGCCGCCGATCCCCAGTTGGCAGAAACTCTCGCTCTTCCCAAAGGCTCCGCCATTCTGCGGATTCGCCAGGTCATTTACTCCACCAAGGGTAAAGCCACCGTTTATGTCGTCGGCTATTACCGCTCCGAACGTCATACATTATTCATCCGTCGCTTCCGCTAGCTTCGATCACAAAGTTGTCTTGTTCACAGCTTTCCCCGCGTAACATCGCGCCCGTCAAGCTGTACAATCGACCTCGTCCGAATTTACACATTGCAGACAAACCCCGCGCCTCGCGGGCGAATCTGCATTGCGGAGACTCCAAATTTGTATATCCGGCCAAAGACCGTGGATGACGCGCTCGCTTCGCTTGCTACGCAGCCGGCGCAAATTCTCTCCGGAGGAACGGATTTCTTTCCTGCTCTCGGGGACCGCGCCATTCGTGGGACCGTAATCGACATCTCCGCGATTCGCGCGTTGCGCGGAATCACCAGCACTCCGAATGAGACGAGAATCGGCGCGCTCACCACCTGGACCGATATCATTCGAGCCCCGCTTCCGCGTTGCTTTGATGCACTGAAAGAGGCTGCCCGCGAAATCGGTGCGATTCAAATCCAGAATCGCGGCACGATCGCGGGGAATCTATGCAACGCTTCGCCCGCCGCCGATGGCGTTCCTCCGTTACTTGCACTCGATGCACAAGTGGAACTTGCCTCAAGCAGCGGTCTGCGCCGAATGCCATTAACAGAATTCATTGTAGGAAACCGGAAGACCTTGCGGCGCGGCGACGAGTTGTTGACTGCAGTGATCGTGCCGCGAACTCTCGATGATGCTTCCTCGTCGTTTGTGAAACTTGGAGCCCGGCGCTATCTCGTCATTTCGATTTCGATGGTTGCCGCAGTCGTGCTCGCGGATGGCGAAGGACGAGTAGGAGCAGCACGAGTAGCGGTTGGATCATGTTCCGCCGTCGCCCGTCGTTTGCCTCAGCTTGAGCGTGATCTTATCGGAGCACCTGTTGATGCCGCTCTGGGAGCGCGAGTCACAGCGGAACATTTGTCGCCGCTCTCTCCGATCGACGATGTTCGAGCCACCGCCGAGTATCGACGTGACGCCTCGTTAACGCTGGTTCAGCGCGCGCTGAACCGTTGTGCGGAAAAACACTGCGCGGAGAAACATTGTGGGGAGAAACATTGATGGCGACGACACCGGAATTGGGCGTCGCTTCAGATGTCAGTTCCATTGCTCTCTCGATCAATGGACGTGAGATGGTCGTTTCCACTTCGCCCCTGCGCAGGCTTTCGCGAGTGTTGCGCGAAGACATGGGGCTTACCGGGACCAAGGTCGGATGTGACGCCGGAGATTGTGGCGCCTGCACGATTCTGCTCAACGGTGAACCGGTCTGCTCGTGCCTGGTGGCAGCGGCACAAGCGGAAAATTGTGAGATCACCACCATCGAAGGCCTGGCCCAGTGCTCGCAGTCCGGCGCGAAACTGCAACAATCGTTTCTGCAACATGGAGCCGCGCAGTGCGGGGCGTGTACCCCGGGAATGCTGGTTTCTGCTGCAGCCTTGCTCGATCGTAACCCCAAACCAAATGAAGCCGAGGTCATGGATGCAATTGGCGGCGTGCTCTGCCGTTGCACCGGCTACCGAAAGATCATCGCTGCGATTCTCGACTCTGGCAAAGCTGCGCCGAAGGTGGAGCTTCCGTCTGCAGGCAACGCGGTTGGCAAGCGCGTAACGCGTCTGGACGGAAAGGCTAAGGTGACCGGCACTGAGATTTTCGGCGCAGACCAGATACCTGCTGGAACTCTCGCCCTGCGAGTGATCCGGTCTCCATATCATCGCGCCCGCTTCGAATTTAGCGATCTGGATGCATTCACTCGAAATCACCCCGGGCTGAGCGCCGTGTTTACCGCGAAAGATGTTCCTGGCAAAAACTGCTACGGCGTGATCCCTCGATTTGCTGACCAGCCTGTCTTCGCAGAAAAGGAAACACTCTTTCGCGGCGAAGCGATCGCAGCCGTGGTTGGAGAAACCGCCGCTGTGGAGTCTTTCGACGCTCTCGATTTTCCTGTGGTGTGGGAAGAGCGGCCGCCGATTCTTGACATGGATGCAGCTCTGTCCCTCGAAGCGCCGCTGATTCATCCCCAGCGCGAGCAGAACATTCTGGTACGCGGACGAGTCGTCCGCGGCGATGTTGACGACGCGCTGCGCCATTCTGATTTCACCGCCGAGGGTGAATTCGAAACTGGATTCATCGAGCACGCCTACATCGAACCCGAGGCCGGATTCGCCCGCCGAGTCGGCGATCAGATTGAAATTCAAGCCTGCACTCAGTCACCTTACATGGACCGCAGCGACATGGCGGCGATCCTCGGCATCGCACCCGAGCAAGTTCGGATCATTCCCACCGCCGTAGGAGGAGGCTTCGGCTCGAAACTCGACTTATCAGTGCAGCCTTTTGTCGCACTTGCCGCCTGGAAACTCCGACAACCGGTGCGCTTGGTGTATTCGAGAACAGAATCGATCATGTCGACGACGAAGCGGCATCCCTCGCGCATCCGCCTTCGAGCCGGCTGCTCGCGCGATGGAAAACTGACCGCACTTGATTTCGCTGCCGATTTCAACACCGGCGCATATTCCTCCTGGGGTCCAACGGTTGCTGGACGCGTGCCGGTGCACGCTTCCGGCCCTTACTACGTACCTCACTATCGCGCGCTGACCCGTGCCGTGCACACGCACCTTGTACCTGCAGGTGCATTCCGTGGCTTTGGCGTACCACAAGCGGCGATCGCTCAAGAGCAACTCTATGACGAGTTGGCATCCCGCGCGAAAATCGACCGCCTCGAGTTTCGAATCTTGAACGCGCTTGATGGGATGACTCCAATAGTGACTGGGCAGGTCTTAGGCGCAGGCGTAGGAATCCGCGCATGCCTTGAGGCGTTGCGTCCCGCATGGAAAGCTGCACGCACAGCCGCGTCGAGTTTCAATTCCCAAAATGAGGGATTACGGCGTGGCGTCGGAGTTGCGGGTATGTGGTACGGCTGCGGCAATACTTCTCTCCCCAATCCGTCGACAGTCAGAGTAGGCCTAAAGCGCGATGGCAGAATTGCGCTACATCAGGGCGCAGTAGATATTGGCCAGGGTTCAAACACGATTGTGACCCAGATATGCGCCGATGGACTCGGCGCTCCAATTGAGATGTTTGATCTGATCTCCGGAGACACAGCGCTCTCGCCCGATTGCGGCAAGACCTCAGCATCCCGGCAAACCTTCGTGACCGGCAAAGCTGCGCAAATGGCCGGGTTGCAGTTGCGAAATAAAATTCTGGCGCTGGCGAAAGTCTGCGAGTGCGCCACCATCGATTTTCAAGGCGACGCGGTGATAGTCACCGAGAAGGGTCAGAGCGCGACCATTCCGCTTCTGCCCCTGCCGCTCGACGCCCACGGATATGTTCTCACCGCAGAAGCCACATTCGATCCGCCGACGCAGCCGCTCGATGAGAATGGACAAGGAACGCCATACGCCGTGTTCGGCTTTGGCGCTCACCTGGCCGAGATCGAAGTCGACACCGAACTGGGAACAGTTCGCGTATTGAAGATCACCGCAGCCCACGATGTGGGACGCGCGATCAATCCCACGCTGGTTGAAGGCCAGATCGAGGGCGGCGTAGCCCAGGGCCTCGGCATGGCACTGATGGAAGAATTTTTTCCCGGCAAAGGCGAAAACCTTCACGACTATTTAATTCCCTCAGCCGGAGATATCCCGCCAGTAGAATCGATCCTCATCGAAGAACCCTCGCCCGTCGGGCCCTACGGAGCAAAAGGAATCGGCGAGCAGGCGGTCATTCCGACCGCCCCGGCAATCTTGAATGCTCTGCACGATGCAATCGGCATTCGCATACGAAAAATTCCTGCTACGCCAGACCGGGTACGCGCAGCAATTCTCGCTGCCCGCGAGAAGGGCGGCGCGCGTGGCTGACGATGCCATCCGCTGCGATGCTTGCCCGGTGCTGTGCTACATCAAGCCGGGAAGAACGGGATCATGTGACCGCTACGCAAATCATGACGGACAACTTGTGCGGATCGATCCACATATCGTGCTCGACCGGGCACTCTCGCGCGGAGATTCTGTTGTGCCGTTCCTCGGGAAAAATCGCGAGTGGGATGGTTCGCTGATCAGCGGAGCCGACACGTTCGTCACTGCGATCGGCGCGGGCACTACCTATCCCGATTACAAGCCCGCGCCTTTCATCATCTCTTCTGAAACCGAAGGCGTCGACATGGTCACGGTCGTGACCGAAGGGATCTTCAGCTATTGCGGAGTGAAGTTAAAGATCGACACCGACCGCCATCTGGGCCAGGAGTGCAGCACGGTTCGAGCCCAAGGCGAAGCCATTGGCCATGTCACCACGAATGAGTATGGATCCCAGATGCTCTCGCTCGGGGGCGTGCGTCATCTCACCGGCGGCAGCCGCCAAGAAGGCACAGTGACGTGCGAGACTCTTCTCAACCTGTGCAACGGCAAAGCCGCCGAACTCGAAATCGACGGCGGAGCTAAGATCATTAGTGCAAGCTTCGCAGCCGCCGATTGTCGATGGCGTGCGCGAAGAACGAATGCGTGTCGGCTGCGGTTCGGCCACCATCGGAATGTTTGCCAAGCAATGGGAGGGCAAAGTCGACGAGGTTGTTGTGGTCGACGACCATATCACTGGGGTCTTATCGGAACACCAGGCAGGCAAGCTGCTGGGCATCCCCGAAACCGGGATCAAAATGAAAGGACGCCGCTCCACTCCCGGACGCTACTTCAAAGTGGCCGAACCCGGCACCTCGTGGGGCGGAACAAACATTACGGATCCGCTTTCGATTCTCGCCCCCTTCGACTCCAAAGTTTCGTGGAAAGGCCTGCGCCTGCTGATGGTCAGCACCACAGGGGAGCACCATGCTTACTTCGAACTCGATGATGCTCGCCGTCCGGTCGAGAAAGAATTGCCGGTGACTCTGCGCGAGTCCGTGGCGCGAATTCGAGAAAATTGCGAGCCGGCTTTATGCACAGTGCTTTTCATGGGCGGAGCCGGCGGATCACTCCGAGCCGGAGTCACAGAAAATCCCGTGAAGCTCACGCATTCCGTACGCGAAACGCTCACGCGCGTGACCTGCGGCGGAGCTCCGGTTTACGTCTGGCCCGGCGGTGGCATCACGATCATGGTCGATGTGAGCCGCCTGCCTGAAAACGCATTCGGATACGTGCCCACTCCAGCCCTCGTGGCCCCGATTGAGTTCACCATGAAGCTCGCGGATTACGCCGCGCTTGGCGGATACATGGATCACGTGCGTCCTCTCAGTTCCGTTCAGCAAGCAGAAGCAAGTCGAAATCGGATTGCCGCGCGCCCAGAAAATCCGTGGCCCCTCGAAGTCGGCAACGAGAAACCTAAACTTTGAACTCGCGCGCGCAAATCCGAATGCTGGCCGACGGCCGCCGGCTCCATATGCACGATGGGCCCATCGATCTGATCGTCGAGGCGTTTGGCGAATCTGCGGAAATACAGAGTGCCTATCGCGCAGCTTCCCACCGCTTCCCGAGTGTGCTCGATGAATTGTGCGAAGAACTAACCACGCTGCGGCAGCCATGGCGCCACGATTTAACAGTTCACGGCGCAATCGCTCAGCGCATGGTGCAAGCCGTCGCACCACATGGACGAAGCACGTTCATCACTCCAATGGCTGCAGTTGCCGGGGCAGTCGCTGAGGAGATACTTGCATCGATGACGGCGAATGCGCAGCTCGCGAAAGCTTACGTGAATGACGGAGGGGATATCGCCCTGTATCTCTCGGATGGCGAAGAATTCTCTGTCGGGATGGTTGAGCGTCCGGATTGTCCTTCGCTCTTCGCTATGCTGCGGATTCACGCTACGCACCCAATTCGCGGAATCGCCAGCAGCGGCTGGCGCGGGCGGAGCTTTTCACTCGGCATCGCCGATGCTGTAACTGTGCTCGCCCGCAGTGCCGCCGATGCCGATGCCGCTGCGACCATCATCGCGAATGCAGTGAATCTTCCGGGAAGCGAAAAAATTGTTCGCGTGCCGGCCCGCGAACTCGCTCCCGATAGCGATCTCGGCGAGCGGCTGGTGACGCAATCAGTTGCTCAACTGAGTCTCGAAGAAATTCAGCAGGCGTTGGACGCAGGAGCAGATGTCGCCGACCATTTGCGGAGCCGAGAATCTGATCTGCGCAGCCGCGCTGCGCCTGCAGGCAGAAACACGAATCGTAGGCGTACACCCAGAGTCGCCTATTGGAACGGTCCACAGCAAGCCACCGGAGACTCGTGCATGCCTGAGGTCCGACTTCGCAAGAACGTTTTCATCTTAGAAGAGATTTTCCACGAAGGCGGCCCCGTCGCGCAAAAGCCGTTGAAGCGCGTAGCGGCCTTGGCAGTGATTCACAACCCGTACGCTGGCGCTTACGCGGAAAAGATCGAAGCCTTCATGGACGATCTGAAACCTCTCGGCCTCGAAATGGCACGCAGAATGGTGGCTGCGCTCGGTGGCGATCCCAGGCAGGTCGAAGGTTACGGGAAAGGCGCGATCGTTGGCTCCGCGGGAGAAGTCGAACACGGCGCGCTCTGGCATGCTCCGGGAGGCTACGCCATGCGCGAGATTTTGGGCGGCGCTAAAGCGATTGTCGCTTCAACTAAAAAAGTTGGAGGACCCGGCACCCGGCTCGATGTGCCCATCACCCACGTCAACGCTTCTTACGTGCGCAGTCATTTCGACGCGATGGAGATTGGCATCACCGATGCTCCCCGCTCCGATGAAATTCTGCTCGCTCTCGTAATGACGACCGGACCACGCATCCACGCGCGAAGCGGAGGCCTCAAAGCTTCAGAGATTAAAGGAGAGGACGGATTGCGATGAAGATCCGTAAGATCGTGACCTTCGTAGAAGAGACTCGCCTGGAGATGGGTCGCTCCGTCGATCCGCCAACACGAAAAGCGGCCGCAGTCGCGGTAATTGAAAATCCTTACGCTGGAAAATATGTAGAGGATTTGACCGAGCTGATGACAATCGGCGAAGAGCTCGGCGAACTACTCACCAAGCGAGCGATCGCTGCGTTGGGCATTCCAGGATCGTCAGCCGAAAGCTACGGTAAGGCAGCCGCCGTAGGAGAAAATGGCGAACTCGAGCATGCCGCAGCAATCCTGCATCCGAAGTTGGGCACGCCCGTGCGGCGCGTGCTGGGCAAGGGCGCGGCGCTGATTCCGTCGTCCAAAAAACGTGGCGGGCTCGGCGCGACACTCGAGATTCCTCTCGGACACAAAGATGCGGCCTATGTTCGCAGTCACTTCGATGGAATGGAAGTTCGAATCAGCGACGCGCCGCGCGCAAACGAGATTATGGTCGCGATTGCGGTGACCGACTCCGGACGGCCTCTGGCCCGAGTCGGCGGACTTACCAAAGATCAGATCAAAGGGGAAGACGGACTGCGGTAGTGATGTCTTCTTTTAACGATATTTGTATCAAGTCCGATTTCAAGAAATAACAATTTCCGGAACGCGCGTCGCCGGCGGCGTGTTCCGGCTGCGCTGCGCACTAACAACTCCGTCCGTGATCACCATCCCTATGCCGGGAAGGTCTCCCTTTCGCAAGCTGTCGAGCAGGTCCTTGCCCGCGGAGTGCTGCGCTTTATCCATCAGCACGAATGAGGCCTCGCGGCCCGGTGCAATCAGTCCACAATTGAGGTTGCGCATCTTCGCTGTGTTGCCGGTAGCGAAACAAATCGCCACCTCCGCCGGAACTTCCCCCAAAGACGCGAGCATCGCGATCATGCGAAAAATCCCGAGCGGCTGCACCCCCGACCCAGCCGGTGAGTCGGTGCCGAGAATCACCCGATCTAACTGAAGCAGTTCTTTGGCTGTGCGCAGCGCTAGCAATCCCGCGCGTTCGTTGCCGTTGTGCACAATCTCCAGCGCGCGCGTGGATTTTTCGCAGAGCGCAATGATCTGGTCATCCGGAAGCGCGGTGTGTCCCCCGTTCACGTGCCCGATCACGTCAGCATCGGTTTCCAATACCATATCCTTGTCGATCAGGCTCGATCCCGGAATCGAAGGCCCGCCGGTGTGGATCGTGCTCTGAATTCCATACTGCCGCGCCCACAGGACCATTTGCCGCGCGGTCTTTCCGTCTTTCACGCTGCCCAAGCCAACCTCGCCTAAAAACTTGACTCCAGCTGCGGCCAATTCTCCGAAATCACTTTCCACCATGCCGTGCTCAATAACTGGAGCTCCCGCATAGATTTTTACGCCGCCGGGGCGAAACGAATGAAACACACGTTGCGCGAAGATCGCCATCGCCTTCAGGCCAACGATATCTTTCGGGCGCCCGGGCGTGTGCACCTCACCGGCCGAAATCATTGTGGTGACGCCACCGTGAAGATAGCTGTCGATCCACCCCAATTGATTTTGCCGCGGCGTCCAATCTCCGCACACCGGATGTACGTGGCTGTCGATCAAACCCGGGGCCAGCGCTGTGCCCCTGGCATCGACGGTCACCGTCGCCGACGACGTGTCCACATCTGCTTCTCTACCTACCGCGGCAATTCGATCGCCGTTGACTACCACAGTGTCGGCATCGAGAATCGGATGCTGCAGGTCTCCACTGAGCAGCAAACCAATATTCCGGATCACCAGCCTGGATGGATTCGCAGATTTCACCGCCTCGCCATGAGCCATCAAGCCCTCGCTGATCTCGTCCTCTTTAAGCAGTGTTCAAAGCGTGCAAATTCTTCGAAACATGAATGCTATCTCGTCACTCCGTTTTTTGGGAAGTCGAGCCGGTCTCGCTTCGCACTTCCTCGATCGTCTCTGCGGGTTCGTGCTAACGTTCTCTGCTGAGCAGCATCAAAAATTTCTGCCCAACCACAGAGCCGGTTCCGACAACGAAAACCCATGCGTACCATCACGATTGAAGAACACTTTGTCACCGAATCTTTTCTCCGAGCCACCGGCGGCCGCGGCGCCCATGTTCCTCCGCCCATCGCTCAGCTTCGGCCGAAACTTCTTGACCTCGGCTCCGGCCGCATCGCGGCAATGGACGAAGCCGCCATCGACTTTCAGGTTCTTTCGCTGGCCGCGATGGGCTTCGACGCACTCGACGCCGCGGTCGCCACCCCGCTAGCCCGAGACGTGAATGACGAACTCGCCGCCGCCGTAAAAGCGCACCCCACGCGCCTCGGCGGTTTCGCTGCACTTGCCCTGCATAATCCTCGAACCGCAGTCCAGGAGTTAGACCGCTGCATCACGCAACTCGGTTTCTATGGAGTTCTTCTCAACGGCACCACCGGCGGACTTTTTCTCGATGATCCTCGCTTCTTTCCAGTTCTCGAAGCCGCCGCGGCGCTTCGAATTCCAATTTATTTGCACCCGTACCCTCCGCCGGAGAAAGTTCGCGAAGCTTACTACTCCGGTCTTCCCGGCGATCTTGGCCTGCTTCTCTCGATCGCCGGTTGGGGATGGCACTCCGAAACCGGACTGCATACTCTTCGCTTAATCGTTTCTGGAATCTTTGACCGCCTGCCTGATCTGCAATTGATCATCGGCCACATGGGCGAAGGCCTGCCCTACGCGCTGGCTCGCTCCAGCGGAATTCTCTCTCAAGCCTCGACGCATCTGCGCCAGCCTGTATCGGCGTACTTCCAGTCGAATATTCACATCACCACCAGCGGATATTTCACGCAGCCGCCACTCCGCTGCGCGCTTGACGTCCTGGGGATCGATCGCCTTTCGTTTTCCGTCGACTATCCTTTCAGTTCGAACATCACTGGACGCGCCTTTCTGGATAGCCTGGCAAAGATCCTCGATCCCGGAGATCTCGAGAAATTAGCGCACGGCAATATTGAAAAATTATTGAAGATTAAAACCAAACACCAAGGTCAGGGCTGAATCTTCCAAAGGTGTTCTGAAGTTTACCTTGATTAACGTGTCGCTTCGGCGGCGTAATTCGAACTCGATAAGCAGTTGCGCGTGAATGTGACGCTAACAACAAAGGGTCCCGAATCTCTCTCCCCCATGAGACCAATCGGGACCCAAGTCTTGCTTGCGCCGGAAACTATAACCTTGCACCGGCCGTTGTGCAAGAGAGAGTCTCGTTTCAAAGAAGAATTTTCGCACTCCGTTCGCCAGAACTGTTGCATTCCTATACAAAATAGGGCCCGACATCGACTGCGCCCAGTGCATTTGATTTGGAAAGGCTTGAACGCCTCCAGACGGTCAGCTCCGTATTGGCGGCCGCCAACAGTGCTAAAATTACGAGTTTCCCATTCCTCCGCCTGAAGGTATCCAAATGCCTGAGACCCTCCAGTCCGCCGTTCCCGCGCCGCTGACCACTCTCACCGAAGACGAAATTCTTTTTCACGATAACATTCGCCAGTTCGCCGACGACAAAATTCGTCCGCTGGTCAAAGAGATGGATGAAAAAGGGGTCTTCGAAAAATCGCTGATTCACGAATTCTTTCAGCTCGGTTTGATGGGAATCGAGATCCCCGAACAGTACGGCGGAGGCGGAGCCAAATTTTTCGAAGCGATTCTTGCCGTCGAGGAACTCTCGCGCGTCGATGCCTCCGCAGGTGTTGTAGTCGACGTGCAAAACACGCTGGTCAATAACGCGCTGCTGCGTTGGGGAAGCGCTGATCAGAAGAAGCACTACCTGCCCAAGATGGCCGCCGACACCGTAGGCGCCTACGCCCTCAGCGAAGCCGGTTCCGGCTCCGATGCCTTCGCCCTGCAAACCCGCGCCGAACTCAAAGGCAGCGACTACGTCATCAACGGCCGCAAGCTCTGGATCACCAACGCCAAAGAATCCGGACTCTTCGTTCTCTTCGCTACCATCGATCCTTCGGCGGGATACAAAGGCATCACCGCATTCTTAATCGAAAAGGATTTTCCCGGATTCACCGTCGGCAAAAAAGAAGACAAGCTTGGCATCCGCGCCTCATCCACTTGCGAATTAATTCTCGAAGATTGCCGCGTGCCCAAAGAAAACGTTCTCGGCGAGCCCGGCAAAGGCTACAAGATCGCAATCGAAACTCTGAACGAAGGCCGCATCGGCATCGGCGCGCAGATGATCGGCGTCGCCCGCGGCGCCTGGGAATTCGCCGCCAAGTACGCCCAGGAGCGCAAACAATTCGGCAAGCCTCTCGCCGATTTCCAGGGTATCCAATTCCAGATTGCGCAGATGGCCACCGAGATCGAAGCCGCGCGGCTCATGGTCTACAACGCCGCCCGCATGAAAGATGCGGGAGTCAACTTCGTGAAAGAAGCCGCCATGACCAAGCTCTTCGCCTCGCAAGTGGCCGAGCGCGTCACATCGCTCGCCATCGAGATCTACGGCGGCTACGGCTTTACCAAAGATTATCCCGTGGAAAAATATTGGCGCGACGCCAAGATCGGCAAGATCTACGAAGGCACTTCCAACATGCAACTCGCCACCATCGCGAAACTCCTGCTGGCCGGAAAGTAACCAACGCCGGCCCCGTTCAGGCTGGGTTGCCCCATTTCCCGCGTCCTTTGCGGCAAGTGGGGAACCACAAAAACAGGCACAACCGCGGAAGAACGGCAATTCCGCTTGCTCATAATGTGCATCGAATTGCACTTAGACCCGCTTTCCGCATGGCTTCTACTCGCGCTAACCCAAACCATTTCAATTCGATCCGTGCCTCCTGCCTATTGGCTCACAAGCTGCATTCTCCCTTATGCCTGCTATAGCGGGGCAAAGCCCGGGGTGGCGCTTGACTACTTTGTTCGGTAACACAGCGATGAGGCTGGTGGTGGTGGCTCCAAAGCCGGTATCTCGTTCCAAAGAAAAAAAGAACTCTCCTGCCTCTGCTTACAGTGCTGTTTATGGCTTCCTACGGTTTGATGACCTTGCTTATCGTGGAGCAAGGCTCGACCATCCAATCGCAGCGCAATCTGATTCAAGTATTGCTGGGTGACAGCCGGCAACTCTGGGCCCTGAAGGGCAAAGCATTATCCGACAAACTGGCCGCGGACGAACTGGCCCAAGCCCAAAGCCAGGCAAAGAAATCTTACCCAAACCCCGTTGACCACGCGCAAACTCCGTCTACCCAGACTCAGTCAACCAAAACTCCGTCAACCCAGATCCCGTCAACCCAGGCTACCAAGGCGCCATTCTCCAAGCCGGGCCGGCAAGAGTGCAAAACCCTACACCCAGGTTCCACCCATGCCCGCTTCAGATTTAGGAGATCAGCGCCGCGAATTGATTACGCTTTAGCCCAGGTTTTAAGAATTGTTTGCAACACGCGAGTTTCAGACTGCAACGAAACTCGCGGACATTAGCAGGAGATTCACCATGAAGGCCCTGACCCTAGCCTTGTTGTTCATTACGGCGTTTTGTATGACGCCGAGCACCACGTTCAGCATGACGGTGGCGAACCCTACGCCGCCGCCACGCCGTCCCACCGGCCACATGGAGCAACACTCCAAAGGCGGACGCTGGTACTTCGCCGCCACCGGGCACGCCGTCTACTGCTACGGACCGGTCATGACCCTGCCCCTCGCCAACGGCGACCTGCAAAAAGTCGCCACCTTCTGCCGCGACGGCCAAGCCGTAGTCCCGCTGAAAGACTAGGCCCATCCCATGGATGGGTGCCCCATTTCTCGTATCCTTTGCGAGAAGTGGGAAGCACAAAAGCGTGCAGCACATGTAGAACGGCACTTTGGCGCTGCGTCAGATCTTCAAAATAACATGTCCCTGATCCCTCCTTGTAAACTAACAAAGCATGCCCGAACTCCCCGAAGTTGAAACTATCGCGCGCGGCCTCAACCAGCGTGTCTCCGGCGATATCATCGAATCCATCTGGCTCGGCGAGAAGCCTGAGCCCCTAAAATCTCCCGCCCCAGAAATCGCCGCCGCACTAGAACACACCCGCATCCTCGCCGTCCGCCGCATCGGCAAACACATCGTCTTCGATCTGGCTCGTGTAGAGCGGGCGCCCTCGCCCGCTAAACGTCGGACCTCTCACGCGCCGCCGAAAGCGCCCACACCCGAACCCACATCCCAATTTATCGTCCACCTCGGCATGTCCGGCCGTCTGCAAGTCTGCGATCCGCAATCAGAAATCGTCAAACACACGCACGCCATCCTGAAGCTCGCCTCAGGCCGCGAGCTTCGCTTTGTCGATCCTCGACGCTTCGGGCGTTTGAGTGTCGCCGCCTCCGGAGATTTCGCAGCCGGCGGCATCGAGCCGCTGGAAGCCGATCTCGACCACTTCATCCCGTTGTTCCGCGGCCGCAAGACTCCCATCAAAAGCGCGCTGCTCAATCAGAAACTTCTGCGCGGCGTGGGAAACATTTACGCCGATGAATCTTTGTTCCGCGCCAAAATCCGCCCGCGCCGCCGCGCCTCCAGCCTCACCCGCGAAGAACTCGGAAGGCTTTTTACTGCCGTTCAGAAAGTTCTCCGCGAAGCCATCGCCGCCGGTGGTTCCTCCATTTCAGACTACGTCGATTCCAATGGCGAAGAAGGATTCTTCCAGTTCAAGCATCGCGTCTACGGCCGCGAAGCCAAACCATGTCTGACCTGCAAAACCCCCGTCAAACGCCTCGTAATTGCCGGCCGCAGCAGCCACTACTGCCCGACGTGCCAGAAGTGAAAAAATTGATGATTGATGATTGTTGATTGTTGATTAAGTCATCGCCGCCAGCGTTTCAATCAGCAATCAAAAATCATCAATCAACAATACTCATAGTCAAATCTGCTAATCTTTCTCAGCCATGCCCGATTTCTCCATCGGAGTCGATCTCGGCGGCACCAACCTGCGCATCGCCGCGATCAGCAGCGATGGACAGCTTCTACAGAAAGTCACCCTCGCCACTAAAACCGCTCTCGGCCCCAACCACGTCATCACAGAAATGTGCGACGCCATCCGGCAGCTCTCCGGAAAATATCAGCAGGAGGGAAACTTCCTCGGCGCGGGCATCGGCATCCCGGGCATCGTCGATCTGCACACCGGAATGTTGCGCAAATCCGCCAACCTTCCGGGTTTTGAAGAATACCCGGTGCGCGCGGAAATCGAGCGACGTCTCGCCGCCCATGTCGTGCTTGAAAATGACGCCAACGTTGCCGCTCTCGGCGAGCAGTGGCTGGGCGCTGCCCGGGGTGTCCCGAACATGGCCGTAGTCACCTTAGGCACGGGAATCGGCGGAGGCATCGTGCTCGGTGGAAAAATCTGGCACGGCATGAACGGCATGGCCGGCGAGTATGGCCACGTCACGGTCGAACCCGAGGGCGTTCCCTGCGGCTGCGGCAACCGCGGTTGCGCGGAGCGTTACGCCTCCGCCAGCGCCATCCTGCGCATGGCGAAAGAAGCGATCGCCACCGGCCACGCGCCAGAACTGGCGAATGCTGCATCCTCCGATCCCGAGTTCGGCGCCCAGTCGATCTACAATCTCGCGATGCGCGGCGACGAACCCTCCCGCCGCATCTTCCTCACCTTCGGACGCTATCTCGGCATCATGCTTGCCGGCATCGTCAACGTCTTGAATCTCGACATGTACGTCCTGGGCGGCGGCGTAGTCAGCGCCTGGGATGCCTACGCTCCCAAGATGTTCGAAGAACTTCGTGCCCGATCTTTGGTCTATGCCGCAACCGCGCCGGACAATCTTGTGGCCAACGATCCTGTGACGGACGATCCTCTGATGACGAGCCGCCCGGAAGAATCCGGCGCTTCCCTCCAACAGGAATCCAGCAGAGTCCGAAAAACCATCATCACGCGTGCCCAACTCGGAAGCGACGCCGGCCTTTACGGCGCCGCCCGAGTCGCTTGTCTGCTGAGTTAATCTGTTCCGCTAAATGGTGATGTCGGCCGTTAAAGTTGTAGTCGCGCCTTTTAAAGGCAGGGGGATCGCGGTGGTACGCGTGCTGTCGCGGCCGGGAGTGCTATTGGTCGTCACCAGAGCGGTGGGTACGACCACGTCGTATTCCAGTTGCACCGTATCGCTGGCCGATGACAGGCCCCACGAATAGGGCACCTTCACCGTACAAGTCGCGGTTGACCCGCTGCGCGTGGCCGCCACTTCCGCGATCTCCTTATACGTAGCGCCTGAAGTGTCATTCACCGTAGACCTGACAGCGCAGGCAATTTGATCGGACGTTGGAAGTGTGGAGTCGATCGTGATCGTGAATGTTGCGACAATCGTTCCCGTATAAGTGGATACCGTCGCCGGAATCTCGTTGCCCGCCCGTGCCGATTTCCCCGAGAACGCAAAAACAAGCGCTACCACTGCAACCAAACCAAGGGTAAGTTTCGCAATCCGCATGTTGCATCCCTCCAATTTTGATTTTGTCTCACATGATTTGCCTCACCTGGTCTATGACGACCCCGCAGGCGCGGAGCATATCAAAAGGCCATCCGCGACACAAGCGGCTTACCCTGCCCTACTCGGCAGCGGCGTCGGACTCAACAGCACGGCGCGCCAGATAATTCTGCTTCGTACACCCTGAGCGAAGCAAAATGGAGTCCGCTCGCAGCCCGGCACTACTCCCTTAGCGAATCCCCAACAAAACTCCTAAGTAGCCTCGCACCTTCGCCAAAAGCGCCGGATCCGCTTTGGAATGAAACACCGCCTTGCGCGCCGACCAGTCCACGCTCTTGACGTGATCCACGAGCACCGCCCCTTCAATCTTGTCGATATCTACAGGCAACGCAAACGGATAAGGCCTGCGGCGGCTGGTCAGCGGACAAACGATGACAAGTCCGCTGGCTCGGTTGTAACTCTGTTCGGTGACGACGAGGGCCGGACGCCGCTTGGCCTGCTCTCGTCCCGCCTGCGGATCAAAGTCGAGCCACACAATGTCACCCGCGCGCGGGAGGTAAGAGTTCGCCGTGCGTCTCACCAATCCACTCTCTCTTTTCCGCGTTCCGCCCCCGTCGCGATTTCATCAGGCCGGTTCTCCGGAGTGATTTGCGCCACGAGTTCCTTCAGCGTTGGAATTCTCAGCTTCGAGCGCAGGCTGATGTGTCCCATCGCCGCTTCAATCACAATGGGATCGCCTTCTTGCACCCCGGCTTGTTCCGCCACAGGTTTCGGAATCCGCACAGCTAAACTATTTCCCCACTTCACAATCTGCGCTGCTGGCATAGGTACCTTTCTTTGCTAATGATATATAGTATATACATTGGTAGATACAATGTATATACCCCTCGGGTCCCGCCAGCCGCAATACAACCATCGGTGATGATCGACTGCCGCAAAGGGAGGCGCGCGAAGCTGAGGTCGCTGGAACGCGCCGACTCTAAATTCTTTCAGTTTCAACAACTTATATCGATTTCGCGCCTGCCTCGCATCCTTGCGTCTTTTTTCCCTCCGCCCTCGTATGTATCAGTAGGATGAACGCGACTGCCTTCTATTTCGAGAGCTCGATGGCGCAAGAGAGCACGCAGATCGCTCGTGGACTTCGACGTCGAGATCCCGACCTGCTCGACCGTCTGATCGAGCAATACCAGCATCGCCTTCTTCGCTATCTCCTGTACCTGACCGGACGCCGCGAATTGGCGGAAGACTTGTTTCAGGAAACCTGGATTCGCGTGCTCGAACGCGGTCACCAGTTCAACGACAAGTACGCATTCAGCACCTGGCTCTTCGCCGTCGCGCACAACCTGGCAATCGATCACATGCGCCGCAAACAGCCCGCCAGCCTCGACGGTTTGATGGATGAAGATGGCGACGAATCATCCTTCGATGTACCCGCCACCGGACAAGCCACAGCTTTTGATCTGACTTTGCAGCGCGAGCAAAGCGAGCACATCGCTGCCGGCATGCAACACCTCCCGGCGGAATACCGCGAAGCGCTCGTGCTTCGTTTTCAGGAGGGTATGTCTCTCGACGAGATCGCCAGCGTAGCGTGCGTGCCCTTGGGAACCGTGAAATCCAGAATCTACCGCGGTTTGAGTTCGCTCGAACAGCGGCTCAGAGGAGCGCAGTTGTGAACAGCAGCAGAAATAACGATGCCCATGAACGCGCGCGGAAGTTGATTGCATTAGCCGGCCCTGACGTGCTTTCCGACGCTGATCGGCTCTCTCAGCTTCCCGCTCAGTCGTCAAACGCATGGTTGGCCGCGCATCTCGAAACATGCGCTTCCTGCCGCGCCTTCGCCGAGAACGCCGCTGAGATGGTTCGCGGTCTGCGCGCAATCCCAATCGCAGCCGAACGCAGCCTGGTCTCGACGACGCAGCTAAAGGTACGCCACCGCGCCCTTGAATTGCAGCGAAGTCGAGAACGGCTGTGGCTCGTTTCAGTCAGTTGTGCAGCCGTGACCCTGTGCGCGCTGTTCAGCGCAGTCGTATTGTGGCGCGGCTTTGAATGGCTGGGCACGCGAGAACACCTGGCCTCATCCGTGTGGCAGGTCGGGTTCCTGGTCTTCTGCATGATGCCGCCCTTAGTGGTCGCAATCCTGCTGCTGGCCAAGGATCGGCACATCGCAAATCACACCGGATCCTACGAAGGCTAACCGAATCGCGAACAGAATTCTTAACGATGTACGCAGTCAGGAGATTTTAGATGACACCGGCAAATCAAACTTCAACCCGCTCCAAAGACGAGATCCGCATCTTTGCGCCCTGGGCCTACTCATTATTCACCATTGTGTTCCTGACGATTGCGGTGCTCTTTGTAACCGTCGTGGGCATGGATCCCAAAGCGCCTGCCTCTAGCGATCCGATGCCTGTTGGGAATGCTCGCGGGAGCCGTGCTCGGCTGCTACGCCGTGCTGATCGGCTACGTCAACCAGGACGCAGGTCGCCGCGGCATGAGCCGCCTGCTCTGGACGCTGATCGCCATCTTTGTCCCCAACGGCCTCGGCATCGTCCTCTATTTTGTGTTGCGCAAGCCCCGCGCGGTCACATGTCCACAATGCAATGCCGAAGTAGAGCCCGGCTTCAGCTTCTGCCCGCGCTGCCGCAACCGCCTACGCCCCGCCTGCCCACACTGCCAACGCAGCGTAGACCTCGGCGACAAATTCTGCCCCTACTGCGGTGGGACCCTAGAGCCGGCTGCCGGAGTGACTGCCCCGCCAGCAGACCCGCCACAATAGCAGATTCCCCGAACAACAGTCGACTGTTCGCTTTCTTGATCAGGCGCAACCGTCTGCTCGATGTGGGGACAGCCGCCCTCGGCTGTCCCACCACGAACGCCAGGAAACTTGTCATCCTGAGCGAAGCGAAAGCCCGCCGTGAGCGAAGCCGAAGGCGACCTCCGTACTCCCCACCCGCACCCCATCCCCTTGTCATTCCGAGCAAGCCGGAGCGCCAGCGACGGCGCCGTCGAGGAACCCGCTGTTCGCCCTCAGCCCCAACAAAAAACGCGGCCCGCCCAGGCCGCGCAATTCTCGGAAGCTACTCCACTTTCCCATCCCCATGGCAAAACGTAAAGTCTACTTTAGTAGACAGTTCGTGTAGAGCGGACGCCCCCGTCCGCTGCCCTTGACGTTGCTCTTGATTTTGCTTGGTGCCGGGTGCCCCACTTCTCGCTTCCTTTGCGAGAAGTGGGATTCACCACCATCGAACGACGACAAAACCGTGGAAGAGCGGCGCTTCAGCGCAGCGTAAAAAGGCCGCGTAAAGAACAAAGATCGGGAAGGGCACGAGTTCACTAGTGCCACACGAACTGTCCCAGTGTAGAGCGGACGCCCTCGTCCGCTGCCTTTGACTTTGATCCTGATTTTGCTCGGTGCCACCATCGAACGACAACGATACCGTGGAAGAGCAGCGCTTCAGCAACCTGCCCTGAGCGAAGTCGAATGGGCCGCTTAAAACAAAGATCAGGAAGGGCACGAGTTCACTCGTGCCACATCAGCTAGTGTAGAGCGGACGCCCCCATCCGCTGCCTTTGACCTTGCCATTGATTTCGCCTACGCGGGTGCCCCATTTCTCGTCTTTTGCGAGAAGTGGGATTCACTTGGATCACCAACGAGACGATACCGTGGAAGAGCGGCGCTTCGGCGCCGCGTAAAGAGCCTGACAAGAAACAGGGCTTCAGCCCGCGGTCGCCCCTCTTTGTCGGCGCCCAAATCCCTGTCATCCTGAATGAAGCATGCGGATTCACCTCACAAATCCGCACGCGCAGTGGAAGGATCCCTGCAACCTCAGCGTCGAAGCTACCTGACCGAGCTCTTCCCAAGCCGCTGAGATAACTTTTTGTTCGTCTTTCCTCTTCATTTTGTGTACATTTCGGCACATGCTTACGAAAAGCTGGATGGCATTGTTCGCCATAATCCTCCTTAGCTCTACGCTCATCCAAGCCGATAATTTAGCGAAGGAAATCAAGAAGGCAGTGGAACGCAGCACCCTGAATCAGCTGGGGACAAAGTCGTTCCACCTAAAAGCATCACTAGCGCCAAGCTTTGAGCGTGATAAGGACTCAGGCCGAACGGGCGAAGTGGAAATATGGTGGGACTCGCCCACAAAATGGAAGCGTGAAATTAAATCGCCAGAGTTTCACCAAATTGAAATAGTTGACGGTTCACGCGACTGGCAGAAGAATGAGGGCGATTACTTTCCGGAATGGCTGCGCGAGATAGCCATCGAGCTTGTCACCCCTGTGCCTCCGCTGGAGGAGGTTCTCGATCACGCGCGCTCCGGCGATATACGCCGGATGGGTCCGATGACGAATATAAGCTGGACTACGGTCAGCGGAACTCACGATGTTCCCAACATCATAAGATCTTACGTTGCGCTGCAAAACAGCACCGGATTGCTGCTTTACGCTGGTGGTTTCGGATGGGGAGGAGAGTTTAAAGACTACGCGAGCTTTCACGGACGTGCGGTACCACGGATCGTCAGCGAAGGAAGCCCCGAGGTGACGGCGAAAATAGTTACTCTGGAAGATCTGGGCGAGCTTCCCGCGGGTTTCTTCGATGCGGACCCGAAAGGCGCAGACGCACAGCCTTTACGCACGGTGTTAATTGACGAACCTACGCTGCGAAAGAATCTCCTGCCGTCTGGTTCCACAGTGTGGCCTTCGCTTCAGGATGGTCCTCTGGTCGGGAACGTCACCACTCAAGTGCTGGTGGATCGCCAAGGCAAAGTGCGGGAGGTGGGACTCCTAGTCTCGGAGAACTCAGGGGTAAATGTCGCGGGCAGAGAAGCCGCAGCCGAAATGCGTTTCACTCCTTTTGTCATCGGCGGCGTGCCCGTGCAAGTGACATCGCAAGTCACCATACCCTTCAAGACCACACGACCGCCGGGGGCCGAGGCCTTCGAGAGTGCCCACACATATTTCGAGCTGGGACGGAAAGTCAGTTTTCTCGCCGCAGGCAACGGTGGCCCGTACATTTTGCACGCGGAATTCCAGGCAAACCAGAACGGTACGATTGAAAAAGGCCGGTACGAAGACACCTGGTTGAGCGAAATGCAATGGCGCAGAGAGGCTTGGTTCGGGGACAGTCATTATGTGAGATCGAGAGACGGTGAAACGACCTACCAGGACGCATCGGGCCCCAACGCCGGGCTCCTGAAGTTGGTGCTGAAGTGGATGGAGCCGATTCCAGCGACCGACACCTTTGTAGAATCGGACTGGAGAATCAAGCGAGACACACTAGATGGTGTTCGCACCGTGCGAGTGCTTACGGGGTACGAGAGCCCCGACGGATCTTTCGATAAAGAGCAGGTTCGGGGTTTTTGGTTTGACGATAAAGGACTGCTACTGAAAACATATCTAGGTGGAATCGAAACACAGCGATCCCAATTCGAGGGCTTCAATGGCGTTATGCTCGCCAGACGCATCGACGTTCTCAAGGACGGCAAGCTTGGAATGCAGATTCGCGTTACGGATGTGTCGCCCGCCGGAACGGTATCGCCAAAGACTTTTGACGTTCCGGGCCACAAATGGATCCGAGCCTTCACCGCTGAGGTCAGGTGATCGAGGTCCGTTCCCCTACTGAAAAACCAAAGCGGGGCAGCTCCCGCCGTCCCGCCTGGCTAAATGCCAACTGCGAATTGCTAATTGCGCCTACGTTCCCTCGCTCCACCCCGCCAAATACTCTTCCTGCTCCGGCGTCAGCCGATCGATCTTGATGCCCATCGATTCCAGCTTCAGCTTGGCCACGCGCTTGTCGAGTTCGTCGGGAACTTTGTAGACCCGCTTCTCCAGCGATTTGAAATTCTTCACCATGTATTCCACCGAGAGCGCCTGGTCGGCAAAGCTCATATCCATCACCGACGCGGGATGCCCCTCCGCCGCCGCCAGATTAATCAGCCGCCCCTCGCCCAGCAGATTGATCTTGCGCCCATCTTTCAACGAGTATTCGTCGACAAAGGTGCGCGTCGTGCGCTTCGACGAAGACATTTTCTCGAGTGCCGGAATATCGATCTCCACATTGAAGTGTCCGGAGTTCGAAATGATCGCGCCATCTTTCATCAAGTCGAAATGATCTTTGGTCAGCACGCTCTTGTTGCCGGTAACCGTGCAGAACACGTCGCCGATCTTGGCCGCTTCCGTCATCGACATCACGCGGAAGCCGTCCATCACCGCTTCCAGTGCCTTCGTCGGATCGATTTCGGTGACGATCACTTCCGCGCCCGCGCCGCGCGCCCGGCTCGCCAGCCCGCGTCCGCACCATCCGTAGCCCGCGACTACGAACTTCGATCCGGCCAGCAAAAAGTTGGTGGCGCGGATAATTCCGTCGATCGTCGACTGACCCGTTCCATACCGGTTATCAAAAAGATGCTTGGTGTCAGCATCATTCACCGCGACGATCGGAAATTTCAGCACGCCTTCCTTCGCCATCGCGCGCAGCCGGATCACGCCCGTCGTCGTCTCTTCCGTTCCGCCAATCACACCATCGAGCGCGTCAGTGCGCTTGGTGTGCAGAATCGTGACCAGGTCCGCGCCATCATCCATGGTGATGTGCGGTTTGTGGTCGATCGCGGCCATGATGTGCTGGTAGTACGTATCGTTGTCCTCGCCCTTGATGGCGAAGACCGCAATGCCCTGATCGCGCACCAGGCTGGCCGAAACATCATCCTGCGTCGAAAGCGGATTCGACGCGCACAACACCACGTCCGCGCCGCCATCGCGCAAACAAATCGCCAGGTTCGCCGTTTCCGCTGTAACGTGCAGGCAAGCCGAAATGCGCATCCCCTTCAGCGGCTGGTTCTTGATAAATTCCTTGCGGATAATCTGCAGCACTTTCATGGACTGATTGGCCCACTCAATGCGCTTCTTGCCCAACTCGGCCAGTTCTAAACTCTTGATATCGGAATTAACCTGTGCTGCTGTTGACATACGCCTCCTGTGGCGCCTTCATGCGAAAAAATTTAAGTTTGTTGACGAAGAATAGTCGATACCAGTGCTCTGTCAGAATACACGAATCGAACCTGGATTCCGCATATTCAAAAACTCTTAGGGGAATGGCACTTTCGGCTCATGTGGCGCGGGCGCCCTCGCCCGCGAATGCATACACCACCACAAGTTTCGCGCGATCGCTTTCTACTTCCGCGCCCCCGCCGTCTCCCGAACGCCCGCATCGCTGGCCAACTTCGCCGCCTTATCGGTCGCTTCCCAAGTGAAGTCCGGATCATTGCGCCCGAAGTGTCCGTACGCCGCCGTCTTCTTGTAAATCGGCCGGCGCAAATCCAAAGACTCGATAATGCCGCGCGGCGTTAACTTGAAATTCGCGCGAATCAAATCGGAAAGAACTTCCGGATTCACTTTCTCCGTTCCGAAAGTGTCCACGCGCACGCTCACCGGCTCCGCTACGCCGATCGCATACGCCAACTGCACTTCACAGCGATCCGCCAACTTCGCCGCAACAATATTTTTTGCAATGTATCGCGCCATGTAAGCCGCCGAGCGATCCACCTTCGTCGGATCTTTTCCGCTGAACGCCCCGCCGCCGTGACGTCCCATGCCGCCATAAGTATCGACAATAATTTTCCGGCCCGTCAGCCCCGTATCCCCCATCGGTCCGCCAATCACAAACCGACCAGTAGGATTGATGTGATACTTCGTATCCTCATCCAGCAAATGCGCCGGAATCACCGCCTGGATCACATGCTTCAGAATTCCCGCCCGCAATTCGTCATTGGCGACAGTCTCCGAATGCTGCGTGGAAATCACGACCGCATCCACCCGAATAACTTTGCCCTTGGCATCGTACTCAACCGTAACCTGCGACTTCCCATCCGGACGCAGAAACGGCAGCGTCCCATTCTTCCGCACCTGCGACAACCGCATCGTGAGTTTGTGCGCCAACGAAATCGGCGTCGGCATCAACTCTTCATTCTCATTCACCGCATATCCAAACATCATTCCCTGGTCGCCGGCGCCGCCGGTATCGACGCCCATGGCGATGTCGCCGGATTGTTTGTTGATGCTGGAGATGACGGCGCAGGTGTTGCAGTCGAAGCCGTGGAGGGCGTTGTCGTAGCCGATGGATTGGACGGTGCCGCGGACTACGTTCTGAAAATCGACGTAGGCTTTGGTGGTGATTTCTCCGGCGATGACGACCAGTCCAGTCGCGGTGAGGGTCTCGCAGGCGACGCGGCTGAAAGAATCTTCGGCGAGGCAAGCATCGAGAATGGCGTCGGAAATCTGATCGGCGATTTTATCGGGATGGCCTTCGGTTACAGATTCGGAAGTAAACAGAATGCGGTTCTTCGATGCTGAGGTTGCAGACAAGATTGTTTCTCCTTAGAAAATTGCTTCGGACCTGATTTCGGACTTTGCTTCGAACCTTTATATATGTTCGAAATTTATTCGAACTCGATTTGTGCGAGAGCCGCGAACGGGGGCACGCGATCGCAAGGGCGGTACGAAAGAAGACTCAAAAAATAGTCCTTGTAAAGGCTAACAGAGGGCTTGATCGAGTGCAACGAATTTTGGCGCAAGTGCTGTGGGGCTGATCCAATAGCGGATTTGCGATGCCGGATGGAAGGATTTTGGGCTCAGGCGGGTTACTTTCTTATAGTTACTTCCTGCCTCAGGCGCAATCTGATTGTTGGTTATTAAGGAGATGGATGAGATGCGGTGCCATTCGCCGCGAGGGTAGTCCTGGCGGCTGAAGCCGCTGCTGTTTTTTTCGCCTTACGCGGCGCTGAAGCGCCGCTCTCCCACGGTTGTGCTGGCGGCGGAGAATCCGTTAATTCAAGAACAAAGTCAACGGCGACGGATAGAAGTGTCCGTCCCACATGTCCGTCCCAGGGCTGTCTGTTCTCTCGCATGAGTGCGTTTTATAATTGGCGGCCTATGAAACTTTTGCTGAAGTTTAATCTGGTGCTGATTTTGGTTTTTGCGGTGGGGATTGGGATTGCGGGGTATTTCTCGCGCGAATTTCTGGAGCGCAATGCGCAGGACCAGGTGTTGCAGCAGGCGCGGCTGATGATGGGGGCCGCGGGCGGGATGCGGACTTACACATCGCAGCAGATTGTGCCGCTGCTGGAGGCGCATCAGGCTCGCATTCGGACATTTTTGCCGCAGACGGTGCCAGCGTTTTCGGCGACGGAAGTTTTCAATTATTTGCGGGCGAGTTATCCGGACTATACGTATAAAGAGGCCACGCTGAATCCGACCAACCTGCGCGACCGGGCGGTGGATTGGGAGGCGGATATTGTGGAGAACTTCCGCAGCCATGCGGATGCCAAGGAATTTTCCGGGCAGCGGGAGGTTCCGGGAGGACGGTCGATGTTTTTGGCGCGGCCGATTGTGGCGGCTGGTCCATGTCTCGAGTGCCACAGCACGCCGGCGGCGGCTCCGGCGGCGATGATTCGAATTTATGGAACGAATAATGGATTCGACTGGAAGCTGGGAGATACGGTGGGAGCGCAGATCGTTTCCGTGCCGATGTCGGTGCCGCTGAATATTGCCGACCGGGCGTTTCGTACGCTGATGATTTATTTGTGCGGGCTGGGGCTAGCGGCTTTGATTTTGCTGGATCTGGCGATGGTGTTGATTGTGATTCGTCCGGTGAGCCGGTTGTCGGCGCTGGCGGATGAGGTAAGCAACGGAAACTTTAACGTGCCGGAGATTCCGGTGAAGGGGTCGGATGAAATTTCCGATCTGGCACGGTCGTTCAATCGCATGTATGTGAGCATGGTGAAGGCAATGCGGATGCTGGAATCGTAAGGAGAGAGTTCGCCACCGATCCGGAATCGTTCTGATTCTCAATGAGTGTAATCGCCTCTTAGCGTCAATTGGCAAAACCTCCTCTACCGCATCATCATCACACTGATGTTGCATAGTCACAATCGGACAAATACACTCGAACGCACCATGCCTCGTCTCTCGATTGGCTGCATAGCTCTCCTTTTGTGCGCCGGTGTTTTTACTCGCGCTCAAGAGAAATCCACCGCCTCCAAAGGTGCGCAGCCATTCTTGAAAGCATGCACCGCCAAGAACCCGCAACCCTGCGCAGACAAGCCGCCTCGATTTACTTACTCACCCGCCCCGGAATGCTCGACGGAAGCGCAAAAGAAAAGGATCGATGGCACCGTAGTTCTCGAAATTGTAGTTGGCACAGATGGCCGCGTTAACGATATTTCCGTTGTGCAGCCCTTGGGTTATGGACTTGAAGAGGCGGCCACTAGAGCCGTGAGAACGTGGAGGTTCAAGCCGGGAAAAAGTTTGGGGAACCCGGCTCCCGTCCAGATGCGTGTCGTGGCGGAGTTCCGCTGCCACCTGTCATAAACAACGCCTGAATGCCGCAGTGGACTACTTGTGAAGCAGTACTGCCAGAAGACCGCCGAGCAGAAGTGCCAGCAGGACTAGCCAAGTCGGCCCTGTGCATGTTTGTGAGGCGAAGTCCGTGCCACGACGGGTTCGCCCGAGTCCGATCCACCTGCCGATTGCTGTGATTATCCTTCACGGTCTAATTATCCGCCAGTTCAGCGCCACCTGGATACTGCTCGCCGTGATAACTGTTGAAAAATCCCGATTGCACTCATTGGCCCCGCAGGCTGCCTATCTGCCGGTTCGGGGATCCCAAACCGGACTGCCTTTCGCGTCGCGGAACGTCCACGTGTCGCTCCCCTTCACAATTTCCCGAGCAAGAATTACTTCGGACTCCTCCCCCTTCACCTTGGAGCCGGTAAACGAGATCTGTTCGCCCTTCGCGAAAGTAATTCCCATCTCTTCCTCAAACGGCTTGGGACAAACGTAGACGACGACTGTTTCACTTTCATCTTTAAGTATCAGTTGGATGAAGTCCTTGCGTGTCCCAAAATCCAAGACGTTTACCTCGTCAACGACTCCTTTGGCCTTGTTCTCGGTTTGGAGATCGTACTTGGGCGAGGTGGAACTTTTGGTTGGCGCTTTCTGGGTGAAAGCAGGAGAGGAGCAACAAAGCAGAAACAGGACAGCCGACACCAGAGACCGCGTGCTCATACGTCGTGCAGATGACATGGCATCTCCCCGAGGATTACCGAGAACCCATCGTGGGAGGCGAGATGCCAACTGTTCGGCACGCCCCCGGAGAAACATGTTTTGGCGGTTCTCGGGATTGCTTGCTCGCTACGTTACGATAAAGCCGTGCGCTGCACGTTCAAGGAAGACATGGGAATCCTACACCCAATTCAGGCCCGACGAACTCACATTCCCTCACTCCTTAGATTTTCAAAGACCCGATAGTGCGAAATGACCTACCCGATTATCGGGCCCAAGTCCTAGGCGCTGACACGTGGCGAGTCAATGAATGACTGCAGGTTGGCTGTGTTCTGCTTCACGGTTGGCGATAAATCGCGATAACGCTCATTGAGGGGTTTCGAGTGCAATCGCCTCTGATTGCATCAGCTGGTGGCCCATTCCGCCATCGTGAGCTATGATCATGCTATGAAACGCGCCACCGCCAAGGCGTGTGTATTTCTCCTTTGCCTTTTGGGTGCAGCGGACGGTCAAGTTGCAGTAGTAGGCTCTGGCATCGGGAGTGCGTCCAAACCTGCAATTCCTGCTTGTTGCTCGGCGGTTGAACCCATCCGGGCTGCCGACACGGACGAAAAGAAGAGTGAACCAAACACCATCCAGAACGCTCCTTCAACCAACAATGCGCAGAAGCCGTCAACCACTGAACCTTCAGCGACCGTCGTGGATTTCACTCTCCAGAAGCTTCTGAAAGCCATTCCCCAACTGCGGGGACTCAAGCCGGCAACGGACCAGGAAGAACTACCCATTCTTCTGGAGAAAGTTGGCGATAAGGCGGAAGCGCTTTTTCACAAAATGCCAAGCCTCATTGCGCACGAAGAAGTCCTCCAGGCGCGAAGTGATGCCAAGCCAACCCGGCAGGATTTCGAATACCTCATCCTGTCTCACCGCACGGAGAACGATGTAAGCCTGGATGAGTATCGCGTTGATTTGCAGCATAAAGCAGAAATCCTGGGCGAGACCCCCAACCCCTCGGCGGTGATCTCCGGCGGCGTGTCAATTGCAGACCTGCAACGTCTGAGCCTCGAAGCCAGCACAAACAACAAATCAGCTCTGCCGCTGAGCCAGGGGTTTGCCAACGGCTGGGTGTACTTCTATCCTTCCAATCGCTCTCAAGCCAGATTCCGCTATCTGGGACGGCAGCGCATTAAGGGGCATAACAACTTCGTGATCGCATTTGCACAAGTACCGGCTTCAGTGCAATCTCCCGCAGAGCTTCGATTTGAGGGGCAGACGCTTCCAATCTATTACCAGGGCATCGCCTGGGTTGAGGAATCGGACTTCCACATTGTGCATTTGCGCACCGATCTCCTCGGTCCCCTGCGCGATGTTCCCCTGCAGAGGCTCACTGCCGACATCTATTTTGGAGAAACCCAAGTTGCGCAAACCGAGCCTTTATGGCTTCCGCAAAAGGTCGTGCTTACGGTGGAGGTCAGTGGCCAGGTGTTTCGAGAGCAGCATGTGTATTCCGATTACCGTGCCTACGTAGTCAAGACGAAAATAATATTCTGACGACACTTGAGGTGGGCACGATGCCGGGGTTCCCCACCCTTCTCGCATTCTTTAGAGAGAGTCGGCAACCGCTTCTCTACACCTTCATCGCCGCTTCTGCATTGTCTGTGTGTACAGCCCTCGCTGTGACTATCATTCGCGTAAACATCGCGATTTCGCTCATTGACCTCGGCCAATTCTCAATGAGTGCAAACGCCTGATTTCAGCAGCTAGCTGTGACATACTGTCTTTCCCATGAAGGCGTGGGCAGATAAGCACTGGTTAGTGGTGATTTTTTTATCGACTGTTTCTTGTCCTTTGCCGGGGCAAAGGGCACCGTCCGACCTGCCACGCGTGACATTGCCTGATGCACCCGCTCTTATCTATTCCACACGGGCCGACGATCCTTGGAACAGGATTTTCTTCTTTCTGTTTTCACGGCGTCTGGACGTACGGCTCTCCGCCGACTTCCCGCAAGGTGCGCCTTTTGATCGCCGAGGAGATATTCCGATGAGCCAGGATGTTTTTGAAAGAAATGAGACCGGCGATCACGCCATCGATCCGATGTATCCCACTTTCTCAGTAGGCTTCGGCAGCATGCTGGTCTTGCGCGATCCGGCATACGCGAAACTTACAGATGCTCTGAGATCTGCCCTCGACGCGGACTATCCCCGACCAGCAGTGGCGCGAGCCATGATGCAGAGTGATCTATGGGGGGCTTATGACGAACTGTCCGTCGGTTTTCTACCCGACGACGAAAAGGCTCTGGGTGAAAGAAGAAAAGTGGTTCAGGATCTGATCGGGCGTCTGATTCGGAAGATCGCTCTGACACAAGCGGAAATAAGGACGCTCCCAGAAAATTACTCGGCAGTTGTATCCCAGCAGTCATTTCCCGATGTGTTTGGCAAAAACAGCGGGTGGGTGGAAGTGGCATGGTTTCTGCCTCGTGAGCACGATGACTCGGCTGGATACCGAAGAGTCAGCCGGGTATTTGTGAAGCCGGCACATCGCCAGCGCAATCTCAAGACGTTTCTCAATTCTCTGCCCGACGATCCTACCAACGAAACCGCTTTGGAGGGCGTCGCGCTCATAACCCAACTGCTCTTGGTCGACTCATTAGGCAATCCACAGCCAACGAAGTTGACCGTCGAATCCCAAGCGAGAGTTTTTGATCGGAGCAATGTTGGGAAAACGAGGGCTAGCCTCAAGGTCAGCGAAATCAGCCGCAAATTGTTGCTGGAAAATCCAAGCTCTGGGGGCCTAGTAACAGAAGGGGAAGAGACTCCTGCATATCTGAGCAACGGTGGCAGCTACGGGTTTGCGGAGGGTTTCCAGCGAGGCGAGCCAGTTCAGGTCCATTTGCGAACCCGATGCGCAAGGTGCCACGATGATGACCTTGCGCTGGTAAGAACGTTTGCAATCTCCAGGCCGCCTCATGCCAATGGGCCGCCGGTTCGCCAACTAGATTCGGCGGGAACGAAAACAGCAGATTTCGATATCGCGGAAAAACGCAAGCAGGAGAGCTTCCGGTCGCTCACTGGCTATTTCCGTTGAGTGTCAGTTGGCGATAAATCGCGGTTACACTCACCATGGCCAAAACGCGCTATCGCCTGATTTTCGTCAGTCGTGTTTCGGGAGCGATTCCCATTCAGCCATGAAGGCATCTCGCCACTCGCAAAGAGCGCTGTAGAAAGTATCGGACGAAAGCCACACTTCTCGGACACTGGCAGGGTCAACCAACGGCTCTGGACGCTTGAATGCAATCAGTCGCACTCGATCACCAACGTCGAACTGCAACACATAGCTACCATCATCGAACGCTTCATCACCGTCAGGCGCCCAAACGAGCGAGTTGGAATAGAGTATCTTGGTGAACTCAGCCTCACTCAGGCCGAAGTACGTTTCGTCTTCGCTCTTGTCCAGATAGACAGCACTGGTGTAGGCATTAGCAATATCGATTGCAGCGGCCTCCGCGAACGGTGCCTCATGTTTACCGCGTCCGCTGATTCGAGTCCCAACCTCGTCGAAGGAGCAGGCCAGCATTGACTGACCGGCAGACTTGATTCCGTAGCTGTGGCCTGCCACATGAATCACGAAGAATCCCAGCCCTCGCCACGATGGCTTCTGAAACGCACGGGTTACTTCCGATTCAATCGCGAAAGTCGATGTATCCCCAGCGGTCATTCCATACGCATTTTACCGAGAGAGGCGGTGGCTGGCGAAATATCGCGATTACGCTCACTGAGCGGCTGACTCGTCGTCCAGATTGTCGGCTTTTTTCCACCGTCCCTGAAATTGCAGACAAGACAGCCCATCCAAGGCCCAGCAATTCAGCGAGTGGTCGATCTGTGGAATGAGTCCTCGCGGCATGGCGCTAAAGTACCGCCGTGTTCTTTAGATCGTGCCGGAATTGCCGATAGATTGAGAGTTGGCGAAGTGATTTCCCATGATAACATGTCGATTAAACATGTCGATTAAACTGCTCGCGGCGTCGGTGAATCCGGTCGGCCCGTCGCCGGCGCCCGATGGGTCGACGAGCCTCGTGCCTGTGACGCAGAGAGCGATCGCCAGGCGGGCCGGCCAAATTAGTGTTGTTCCCTCCGCCGACGTTTTCGCGTGGTCGACTTCGACGCGCCGGGGCGAGGCGCCATTCCTCCACGGAACGCTTGTGGAGGATTCCCAGAGCGAGAATACCCAGAGCGATGATACGGGACGCTCGGGCTGGCAATATGTTTCTGGGTTAGCCTGGAGCGGGCTCGTCGAAAGCACGGCAATCGCTCACTACCTTCTCAGTGCGGCCAATCCCGCTAGCTGGAGCGGGCGGCTCATTGATCTTTACGCTTAGATCTTTACGCCTAGATCTTTACGCTTAAGATCTGTACGCTTAGCGGCGATTAATTTCTACTCCGGGCGATTCGCTGGTCGGTTGGCCTGACGTCGCCATAGCACTCAGAGGCTGGTCAATGGCCACTCGCGAGCCGCTGCCGATGGTCAGACCCAGGGTCGAGTCTCTTGACGCAATCGGGCGATATCTTTGGTTGGCGCATTGCCGAAGAAGCGGCTGTATTCCCGGCTGAACTGGGAAGGGCTTAGATAGCCCACGCGGAGGCTCGCACTGCCCGCGTCCAGCATGGTCGACAACATGAGTCGCCTCGCTTCCTGCAGGCGAAGCACTTTTTGATAGTGCAGCGGGCTCATCGAAGTGACGGACTTGAAGTGCTCGTGGAAAGAGGAAACACTCATGTGCACCAGCCCGGCCAGCTCTTCGACTTTCATGGGTTGAGAGAAGTTTTCTCGCAGCCAGGAAATGGCCTTGGCAATCCGGTGCACGCTGGATTCCGCAAATCCCATTTGAGCGACGCGAACACCGATGGGGCTGCGCAGAAGACGGATCAAAATCTCATCGATCATCAGTGGGGCCAGCAGTTCAGCGTCGCCGGGTTCGGCCAGACATTCCATCAGCCTGGTTGCCGCATTGACAACGCTCGAGTCGGCGGCAGTGATGTAAACAGCGCTTCTCTCCTGAACCGGAGGGAGACCGTGGGGAAACACTTTCAAGACCAGCTCGGCGATCTTATGGGGGTCGAGGTCCAGCTTGAGAGAAAGGTAGGGCGCGGAATGGCTGGCTTGCGTGACTTGTGCGGCAACGGGCAATGCGACGGAGAACACGATCATGTGCGACGCGTCATACTGGTACACCTCGTCCCCGACGATGACGGTCTTGGCTCCCTGTGCGGCGATGCACAACGAGGGCAAGCGGAGGACGTGAACGCACTCCTTGTTGGCCCGTGAAAAGCGATTCGCATGCACGCCCGCGTGTACGCCGGGGATGCGGAGGTCGAAACTGCCGTCGTGCGGGGCGTAGGCGGCGAGCAGGCGACCCAATGCGGACGTATCCGGTTCGCGTGGGGCTGATCCATTCACTGCCGGCCGCTCGACTTCCTGACGCCAAGGCACCACTTTGCCGTTGGTTTTCACGCCTTTGAGAATACCTCTTTTGCAATCATTTTTTGTAGTCTTTCCGGGCTTACTGCACCTGGGCGACGAGAGCCACGTCGAACTTTGAATAGTACTTTTTCACATCGCCGGCCCCGTACTTCTCACGAAATTTTTCGACCACGGATGACACCTGTTTGGCATCCGTGATCGGGGTAACGGTGAATTCACCCTCAGCACTTCGTGTCGCGACCCGAATCGACGGGTTCTTGAGCACGTTCTTGTACCACTGCGTATCCGATCCCTGCACCGGCAGCAGGTAAAGCTTGTCGCCCTCCAACACAAACCAGATCGGGATTGAGATGGTGCGTCCCGACTTTCTGCCGGTCACGCTGATCTTGATTTCGCGGGATCGGGAAAGGCTGTCTTTTAGAGAATCATTATGCTTTGGCATGTGCACTCCTCTTGTTCGGCGCTAAGCCTAGCGGTATTGTCCGTCACGCTGTTTGGTCAACTACCTGCATTTGTTCTTCATTCATCCGCCCACCGTACACTTTGATTTTGGAGATTGCGCTATCAATCTCACGGAGATCCTCGGGCGTCAGCTGAACGTTGATTGCTCCTAAGTTTTCGTTCAGATGATCGATGTTGCGTGTGCCGGGAATCGGAACAATAAATGGCTTTTGCGCGAGCAACCAGGCCAGTGAGATTTGAGCCGGTGTTGCGTTCTTCTTCTCAGCAAACCGCTTGATCAAATCAACAATCGGCATATTCGCTGCGATGTTTCCAGGAGAAAAGCGAGGGAAGCCAGATCGCATGTCCTTTTCGGGGTCGAACTTCGTACCAGCATCTATTTTCCGAGTAAGGTAGCCTTGTCCGACCGGGCCCCATGGGACGAAGCCGATTCCCAGCTCCTCACAAGTGGCGAGCACGCCATTCTTTTCCGGGTCTCTTTGCATCAGCGAGTATTCAGTTTGAACTGCGGCTACGGGTTGAACCAAATGCGCCCTGCGGATTGTTTTTGCACTCGCCTCTGAGAGACCGAAGTGCAAAACTTTTCCTGCCTTGATCAGGTCTTTAACAGCACCGGCTACTTCTTCGATTGGCACTTTTGGATCGACCCGATGCTGGTAATAGAGATCGATGCGGTCGGTTCTGAGGCGCTTCAGTGATTCCTCTACTACTTGCCTGATGTGCTTTGGTTGACTATTAAGAGTGCCGCCATTCTCGTTGTCGAAGCCGAATTTGGTTGCGATCGCGACTGTGTCGCGAATCGGTGCAAGTGCTTCTCCAACAAGTTCTTCGTTTTTGTATGGGCCGTAAACTTCAGCTGTATCGAAGAATGTGACGCCTTTGTTGTGGGCTGCTCGAATGACCTCGATGCCTTGGTTTCTATCAGCGGCGGGTCCGTAGTTGGCGCTAATGCTCATACACCCAAATCCCATTTCCGACACTTCCAATTTTCCGAGTTTTCGTCTCTTCATTTTGTCTCCTCTATTTGTTCGTTTCGGTAGTGTTCTTCGCTGACGTGTTCCATCCAATCGACTACCTTGCCGTCTTTTTTCTCCTGAATGGCGATGTGCGTCATCGCTGTCGTGGGCGTGGCTCCGTGCCAATGCTTTTCGCCAGGCGAGAACCAGACCACGTCGCCGGTCCGGATCTCTTCGATGGGTCCGCCTTCGCGCTGCGCCCAGCCGCAGCCAGCGGTGACGATGAGAGTTTGCCCGAGCGGATGCGTGTGCCAGGCAGTTCGCGCGCCCGGCTCGAAAGTTACGCTGGCGCCTTGCACGAGTGCCGGATCGGGAGCTTGAAAGAGCGGATCAATTCTTACGGTGCCAGTGAACCAATCTGGTGGACCCTTCGCAGAAGGTTGTGTGCCGACTCTTTTGATTTCCACTTTATGACTCCCTGATATGCTCATGCGTTCTAAGCGGCGAAAAATTGCAACGAACTGTAGACAAGTACCTTCAGAGTCCGGTCATCTTCTCCAGCCGTTCCGGGTATCGCGCGCCTTCCACTGTGATTTTTGAGGCGGCTTCATCGATGTCACGGAGATCGTCAGCAGTCAGTTTGACTCCCAACGCACCGATGTTTTCTTCGAGGCGGTTTAGTTTCGTTGTGCCCGGGATCGGAACGATCCACGGCTTTTGCGCGAGCAGCCAGGCGAGCGCGATCTGAGCGGGCGTCGCCTTCTTTCGTTGGGCGATTTTGCCGAGCAGGTCAGTCAGCGCCTGGTTAGCCTTTAGAGCCTCGGGCGCAAAGCGGGGAAGAGTGCTGCGGAAGTCGGTGCCGTCGAACTTTGTATCTTCTTTGATCGCGCCCGTGAGGAAGCCCTTGCCCAAGAGGGCTATAAGGCACGAAACCAATTCCGAGTTCCTCCAGCGTTGGGATGATTTCGGCTTCCGGTTTCCTCCACCACAACGAATATTCACTTTGCAATGCGGTGAGCGGCTGAACGGCGTGGGCACGGCGAATTGTTTTTGCGCCTGCTTCCGACATGCCGAAGTGCTTCACCTTGCCGGCGTGAATCAGTTCCTTCACGGCTCCGGCAACGTCTTCGATCGGCACATCCGGGTCAACCCGGTGCTGGTAGAGCAGGTCGATGGTCTCGACTTTGAGCCGCTTGAGCGAGCCTTCGACGGCCTGCTTGATGTGCTCCGGTTGGCTGTTCACGCCCGGTGGCGCACCCTTCATTCCCCGAGGATCCTTGTCGGGACTGACATCGAAGCCGAACTTGGTGGCGATGACAACTTTGCCGCGATAGGGAGCCAAAGCTTCGCCGACCAGCTCTTCGTTCAACCACGGGCCGTAGACTTCGGCGGTATCGAAGAATGTGATGCCGCGATCCACGGCGGCGTGGAGAAGATCGGTCATCTCTTTCTTATCTTTGGGCGGTCCATAAGAAAAGCTCATTCCCATGCAGCCGAGGCCGAGAGCGGAAACTTCCAGATTGCTTTTTCCAAGTTTGCGTTTTTGCATCGTTCTCCTTCTGTATGAAAGCTACGCGGCGTAAAAGAACCGCAAGCTAAGCATAGTTTCCCGCGCCTTCTTCGATTTGCCTATTTCGATGAAGTTCTTGCCGGATTCTCCGAAGGCCGTCCGCAAGGGCATTCTGGCGGACAGTCGCCTCGTCACAAGTACGCAAGCCGTAAGCGACGCGAATACTGGCGGCGCGGATTTCGAGCTTTCAGGGGCACTATAATGGCAAGCGTACTTTCATTCCTGGAATGGAGGAAAAACCTATGACAGCAGCTGAGCAAAAAACCTGTGCGCACATTCCCTGCACCTGTGTGGTGGAAAGTGGCAAGAAATACTGTAGCGAGTCTTGCAGCGATGCCGGATCGGGCGATGTGGAGATCGCTTGCGAATGCGGTCACGCGACCTGTTCGACTAGCATCGAAGAAGTAGCCTAGAACAACCCAAGAGTTCCCGTGTTTGATCTGCCGGGCACACTTTTTACGCAACCGCCCCTGTGGCTGCCGCGCCGCTCAAGTGTCACGACGACTACTTCCGGTGAAGTTGCGGGGATCCCCTTCGGCTTCGCTCAGGGCAGGCTTTCGACTGCCCACGACTTGCTTCGCGAATTCTTGCTTCGCCCAAGACTAAGAGAGGGTGGGATATGACTGGCCGTGCTAAAGAGGCAAAGAGCGCAGGAAGGTTTGGCGGTCTTTGGGGGAGGGGATTTCTTCGGCTAGTTTTTCGTAGAGGTCCTGGCGGGAGCGGGCGGTTTTGGCGGCGCGGGTGACGATTACTTTGGCCATGGGGCCGATATAGGTGGCGAGATTTTTTCTTACCGTCTCGAGCAGTGCGGGATCGAAGGATTGCGTGCTGGGTGGAGTTGGCGGCGCGGCTTGCGTGGTGAGTGGCGCGGGTTGTGGAGTGGAAGAAGAAATCCGATACGGGGCGGTGGTTGCGATGTGGGCGTGGACGTCGGGATAGACATTCGATAATGCGACACGGAAATCTTCGGCGGTCTGGAAGCGGTCTTCGGGAGATTTTTGCAGAGAGCGTTCGATGATTGAGGAGAGTTCGGGTGGGATGTGCGGCACGAGCTGGACGGGAGGAACGGGAATTTGTTGCAGGTGGGCGGCCATGATGGAGAAGAGGCTGTCGCCCTGGACGGGGCGGCGTCCGGTGACGATTTCGTAGAGGGTGACGCCGACGGAATAAATGTCGGAGCGGGCATCGACGGGGAAGGCTTTGATCTGCTCGGGCGACATGTAATAAAGAGAGCCGAGAGCCATGCCGGGGCCGGTGAGGCGGGGATCGCCGGCGCGGCTGGCGATGCCGAAGTCGGTGAGCTTTACAGTGTGGTCGGGGCGAACGAGAACGTTGGAGGGCTTAACGTCGCGGTGAATGACTCCGAGCTGGTGCGCGTAGCTTAGGGCTGCGAGCACTTGAATGATGAGGGGAACGGCGCGGCGGGGATCCGGCGGGTGAGGCTGGATTTGATCTTTATTCGAAAGCTGATCCAGCGGCTGGCCATCGACGTATTCCATGATCATCAGCATCTGAGTGCCGGAGCGGAGAGCGGTGCGGAGTCCGGCGATGTTGGGGTGATCGAGAGTGGCGACGAATTTGATTTCGCGGAGGAAGCGTTCGGCGAGATCGGGAGTGGCGTCGACATCGGGGAGCAGGACTTTCATGGCCTCGATGCGGTCGGAGATAACATTGCGGACTTTGAAGACTTTGCCCATGCCTCCGCGGCCGAGTAACGAGAGGATTTCGTAGTCACCGATGGTTTGGCCGACGTCGAGTGGGTGGGAGGACATAACGGCAGGGTACGAGGATACTGCAAAGTGCGGGCAAAGTCATGGAGTGGGTGAGAGCGAAAATCTTTAACACAGGGGACACGGAGGAGCACAGGGTACGGCTTGAGGAGCGGGAGATCCTTCGTTGCGCCTGAAGAGCGGCTGCGCTCAGGATGACACTATTGAGGTGGGGAATGGTGGCGGGGAAAGCGGGTCGAGATTTGCTCGACGGACAGCCGGGGGCGGCTGTCCCCACATGTTCTAGAACGCTGCTAGTTGCGACGGGTGTGGACTAGCTTTAGGGTGTCGGCCTGGAGGATGCGCTGGATTTGGTTGCGGGCGTGGACGGACCAAGGGCCGGTGGTGTCGAGCTTGATGTAGGCTTGCCAGTGTTTGAGGGCTTTGCGCGGCTCGCGGATTTTTTCGTAGGCGAGCGCGAGGTTGTAGTGGGCGTCGGCGTAAGTGGGAGCCAGCTGGACGGCCATTTTGTAAGTCTGAATGCCTTCCTGGACGCGTCCGGTTTCGTCGAGGACATTGCCCAGATCGAAATACGCGAGGGCGTAGCGCGGGTCTGACTTGAGGGCGGCGCGATAATGTTTTTCGGCGAGCGCGAAATCCTGACGGTTGTAATAGAGCGTTCCGAGATTGATGTGGGCGGCGGCGTGGTTGGGCTGAAACTCAAGAGCCTTCTGATAGGCGGCTAGGGCTTCGGTTTGGGTCGCGGGGTCTTCTTCGAGCGCGATGCCGCGGGCGAACCAGACGGCGGCATCGTCCTCGCGCGGAGTGGATTCGGGCGCGGGGATGGGCGTGGTAGTTACGATTTTTTCGTGAGTGGAAAAATCCATTAAGAATTGTCCGGCAATGGGCTCGAGCAGACGGCCCTGGTGACGGAAGGCGATGCGATGCTTGCCGGTGGAGGATGCTCCAGCTTCAACCAGAGGATTGCCCATGCCGGAGGCTTGCTTCTGCATGGCTTCGAGTGATTCGCGGATTACTGCTGGGCGAACCTTCATCGCGCAGAGGTCGCGGACTTTTTTGATCTTCAGAAGGTCGGCGAAGGTGTAGGCCGTCGAGGCGGCGATGAGGCCAGCGCGCTCCCAGTTCGCCAACTGGCGCGGAGTGAGATGAAGAATTCTTAGTAAATCGGCTCGACTGTACAAGACGCTCACAACCTCTCACGCCTGTCATGACTAAAGCTGCTGGCGCAAGAATCTATTGCCGCCATTATGTGCGAGCGGGCGAGGAAAAGGCAACTGTTAACGGTTGTGGAAATGTGTGGAGAACCTGGATGATTTACATGCAGCGGAAATGGTGCAGGTCAAGCTTCGCTCGCCGGACAGCCGAGGGCGGCTGTCCCCACAGGTTCTGCATCGTTTTTCGATCAACATTTCTAGACGGCGACGGCGGCTTGGTATTCCTCGTAGGTGCCTTTGAAGTCGGTGAGTTTGTGATCGCTTTCGAAGTGCCAGATGCGGGTGGCGACTTCGTCGATCAGGTCGTGATCGTGGGTTACCAGGAAGACTGTGCCCTGATAGCGCTGCAGGGAAATGTTTAGGGCATTGATAGCTTCGAGGTCGAGGTGGTTGGTGGGTTCGTCGAGCACGAGGACGTTTGGCTTTTGCAGCATGAGTTTGCAGAAGAGGAGACGGGCGGCTTCGCCGCCGGAGAGCACGTCGGTCGATCTTGGTGGCTTCGTCGCGCTGGAAAAGCATTTGACCGAGCAGGCCGCGGATTTCTTCGGCGACGGCGGCGGGGTTCCATTGATGAAGCCACTCGAGAACGGTCATGCCGCCTTCGATCAGGCTGCGATGGTCCTGGGCGAAATATCCGATGGAGGCTTCGTGTCCCCAGATCACTTTACCGGAGTCGACGAAAGGGCCATCGTAGCCACTGGTTTTGCGGAGTTCGGCTTCGGGCGTGGTGGGCGAATTCGCCAGGATGGAATTGACCAGCGTGGTCTTCCCTGCTCCGTTGCGGCCCATGAGGGCGATGCGTTCGCCGCGGGTGATGCTGGCGGTGAAATCGCGAATGACTTTCTTGTCGCCGTAAGATTTGCTGAGGTGTTCGACTTCGAGAATGTGTTTGCCGCTGGGACGCTTCTGCTCGAACTTGATATAAGGCCGCGCGATATTTGATTTGGCGAGTTCGGTGACTTGCAGGCGTTCGACTTCCTTGCGGCGAGATTGCACCTGGCTGGAACGAGTGCCGGCGGCGAAGCGGGCGATGAATTCGTTTAATTGGGAAATCTTTTTTTCACGCTGCGCGTTTTGCGATTCGATCTGCGAACGGACTTGCGTTTTCGCGAGCACCATTTCGTCGTACGAACCGGTGTAGGTGATGATGGTTTCGTAATCGATATCGGCGATATGGGTGCAGATGCTGTTGAGAAAGTGGCGATCGTGCGAGATCGCGATGACGACGCCGTCGTAGGTGTTTAGAAACCCCTGCAACCAGTGGATTGAATCCAAGTCGAGATTGTTGGTGGGTTCGTCGAGCAGCAAAGCTTGCGGATGTCCGAATAGCGCTTGCGCGAGCAGGACGCGAACTTTTTGTCCGCCTTGCAGCTCGGACATTTTTCTGCTGTGGAGTTCTTCGGGAATATCGAGGCCGTCGAGCAGGATGGCGGCGTCGCTCTCGGCGGTGTAGCCATCTTCTTCGCCGACGATGCCTTCAAGTTCGCCGAGCTTCATGCCGTCTTCGTCGGTCATATCGGCTTTTTCGTAGATCGCGTCGCGCTCCTGCATGGCGGCCCAGAGGCGCTTGTTGCCCATGATGACGGTGTCGATAGCGGTGAAGGCGTCGAAGGCGTACTGATCCTGGCTGAGGACTCCGAGCTTGCGGGGACGAACGACAGTACCCTTTTGTGGCTCGATTTCGCCGCTGAGCAACTTCATGAAAGTGGATTTGCCGGCGCCGTTGGGGCCGGTGAGTCCGTAGCGCTTGCCGGGGGTGAAGGCGGTGGAGACTTCGTCGAACAGAATTTTGGCGCCGTAGCGCATGGAAACATTACTGACGGAAAGCATGATTGAGTTTCTTCTTTTCTTTTTCTTCTGGGCTTCGTTTTCTGGGCTTCTACTGGGAAGCTTGTTCAGGAAGTGATTCCTGAAACTGCGGGGGAATTTCCGCTGAAACGGTACGCAGCTGTTAGTCAATAGGATATCATGCGCGGTTTCTTGCGCGAAGGAGTTATGCGGCCAACCGGGGAGTGGACGAGGCAAACTGCGTTGCCGAAACGCGACATCACGCTGTCGAGCTTGCAGCAGGCGGCAGCTTTAGTGGGGTCCGTCTTGACTAAACGAACTACATAGGTCCTTCGCGTGGTCCTCCGTGCAATATTCTCCGCCTCACTCAATATGAATATCGCCCGAGCCGGTTCGCACGGTCAGCATCGGTCCGCCGCCACGCACTTTCCCTTCGATCCGCTTGCGCGTTTCCTCCACGCGCCCTTGTACCGTCATCGTAATCGCCGGACCCACGTCTAACGTGCCGGAACTGGTGGAAAGGTTAGCGTCAAACGCCGCATTCGATGGCAAGCGGACAGTTACATTCCCCGAGCCGGTCCGGATGTCCCAGCTTCCAGTTTGCGTGCCCTCTGCCGTGATATCGCCGCTTCCCGCCTCAGCGCGAAATCCACCTTGAATGCCGCGAGCCCTGATGTTGCCCGATCCCGTTCGCAGCTCAACATCACCCGCCCCAGTTTCTTCGAGTTCAATGTCGCCGCTGCCCGTGCCCCCACGTACCGGACCTGAAATGCCCAGCGCCCGCACGTTCCCCGATCCAGTTTGCAAACGAATCTCCCCGGTGAGTTGCGACAGTTTCACATCTCCCGACCCGCTTTGCAGGTCGACGTTTCCATGCGTCCCTTCGATGATCTGATCGCCCGAGCCGCTGTGAGTGCGAATCGTCGTCTCCGCCGGCACGATGATTTCATAATCCACCGAAATATCGTGCGCATTCACATAATCAATGCGGATGCTATTGCCCTCCTGGCGCAGCGGAGGATGTTGCTCAATTTCGCTGACATCCGCGTGCCTGTTTCCCAACAACCAGTGGTCTCCCACGAAGATCTTGCCGTGGATCGAGACCGATCCCGCCGGACCGCTCCGCACCGTGACGTCGCCGGAGTGAGTTTGCACTTCCAGGTCCACCGGCCCACTCACCTGAAATGTTTTATCGAACGTGCCCTGCGGCGTGGAGGCGAAGGCCACTCCCGAAATCAGGAACGCGACCGCCGCCAGACTCAAAACTCTGGATCTCCAGAAAACAGCTCTCCAGGAAACAGATCGCCAGGAAACGGGAAGGCACGAATGTTGTCGCTGATTCATCTTTAATCACCTCAAATTAAATCAAGCCGGAAGTCGGCAAGCGCCTTACTGCAGCACAACTTCCTGACCCTCTTTCAACCCGCTGAGCACTTCCGTCTTCGCGCCATTCGAGATTCCGATGTTCACCGCAACTTTATCCTTGCCTTCTTTACCCTTCGGATCAGGAATTTCCACCGACGCTTTCTTATCTTTGTCGTAGAGAATCGCGCCTTCCGGAATCTGCAATACATTCTTATGCTCTTCCAGGATGATTTCCGCGTTCGCGGTCATCTCCGCCTTGAGTTCGCCGCCCGGATTCTGAATCGAAACCCGCACTTCAAAAGTGGTGACATTATCTTTCTCCACGCCCATGGGAGAAATCTTCGTCACCTTGCCCGTGAAAGTCTTGTCCTTGAACGATTCCACTTTGATCCGCGCCGGCTGGCCCAGATACACCTTGCCGATGTCGCTCTCGTCCACTTTGCCTTTCACATAGACTTCGCTGGTATCGCCCAGCGTCATCACCAGCGTGGCCGAAGAACCCAGCACCAGAATCGAACTCACCGCATCGCCCATCTCGACATCGCGAGAAAGCACAATGCCATCGATGGGAGAAACAATGTCGGTATAGCTCAGCTGCTCCTCCAACTGCATCAGATTCGCCTGATCCTCAGCGACCTGGGCTTTCGACTGCGCAATCTTTGCCTTGAGCACCGTCACCTGCGCCTTGGCGACATTCTGCTTGTTCAACGACATTTCGTAATTCTTTTCCGCGTCATCGAGCGCCGACGCCGAAACCACTCCATCCTTCGCCATACCCTCGGCGCGGTCGTAGGCGCGCTTCAGCAACGGCACGTCCGGTCCTTCCGCGTCCACTTTCGCGCGCTCGAAAGTCGGCTTGCGAACTGCTCAGGTTCGCATTCGCCGCGTCTAACGCTGCGCGCGATTGCGCCACCTGCGCCTCGATCTCCACCTTGTCGAGCTGCGCCAGCAACTGGCCCTTCTTCACCCGGTCGCCGTAATCCACCAGCAACTTCTTGACGATGCCGCTGGCCTTGGACTTCACTTCGACCTTGGTGATCGGGGTCACTTTACCCGTCGCCACCACACTCTTCGCCAGATCGCCTCGTTCCACCTTGGCCAGCTTTGTAGGATCAATCTTGGTCCCGCCGCGTGTCGCCGCGAAAACGCCGATTGCAATCACCAGGACAATCGCGGCCACAATGCCGCCCCAGATAAATAGTCTGCGACGCTTCTTCTTATTCTCCGTTTCCGTTCACAACCGCCTCCTAACGCTGGGTGAAGATGTTTGCCGGGAATATCGCCGTGGTCATCCTGACTCTGCTTGTTACCCTGAGCCCCGCATCTGTTGCGGCCGAAGGACCTATGCACTCTCTTATACGGAGCTTGTCGTACTATTGTTCCAGACTATTGTTGCAGAGACTTCGAAAACACCCGGAATGGCCCAAGCGGCGCAAATCACTCGCCACCTACCACTTAGACCGTTCCTCCAGAAAAAAGGTTAGCCTCGCGCCCGCAAATTGTTTACCCTGTGCTCCTCTGTGTCCCCCGTGTTAAAGAACTTAAGCCGTAACCTCCACGAAGTCGTCAGCCGCTTCGATCGCCTGCCGATGCTAGAATGGCCCATCAGAATCACTCCTAAATGATCGCCTTCGTGCTGCTCCGCGTGCTCCTGATCTTCCTCCTGGTGGCAGCGAACGCGTTTTTCGCAGCCGCGGAGTTCTCCCTGGTCAGCGTGCGCGATACCAGAATCCAGCAGCTCATCCAATCCGGCCGCATCGGCGCGCGCACCGTGCAGCGCCTGCATCAGCATCTCGATGAAGTCGTCAACGGCGTTCAGCTCGGCATCACCATCGTCAGTCTGACTCTGGGCTGGATCGGCGAGCCGATGGTGGCCCGTCTGGTTGAGTCTCTCCGTTTCGTTCATCAAGTGCCGCACGCCGCCGTCTACGCCCACGGCATCGCCATCGTCATCGCGTTCAGCCTGATCACCTATCTCGCATGTTTTGCTCGGCGAACTCGTTCCCAAGACTCTTGCCCTGCAGCGCGCCGAGCAGATTGCCCTTGCCGTAGCCGCGCCCATGGAAGCGTTTCTCACACTCACTCGCCCCGTCCTGTTCTTCATGCGCCGCTCCGGCGGCCTGGTGCTGCGGCTCTTCGGCGCCCGCGACACCCGCCGCGGTGGCGCCGTGCACTCGCCTGACGAACTGAAACTCATCGTCACCGCCAGCCGCCAGTTCGGCCAGATTCCCGAGTCGCAAGAAGAGATGATCCACGCCGCCATCGAACTCGACAGCATTACCGTCCGCGAAGTCATGGTGGCGAGGCCCGATATTTTTTCCTTGCCCTCGGATCTCACCCTGGACGAAGCTTTGAACCGCGTGGTCGAAGGCCAGCACTCCCGCATCCCGGTCTATGACCCGCAGCGCGGGCAGGAACACATCGTCGGCGTTCTTTATTACAAAGAACTCGTCCGCTGGGTGCGGCTGCGGCTGGTCAACGCCGGTCAGCCACTGGCCTCGCGCATTGCGCGCACCCAGATCGCCCACATCATGCACGATGTCCTGGTCGTGCCCGAGACCAAGGTCTTATCGGAGCTACTGGACGAATTCAAACAGCGCCGCCGTCACCTCGCCGTAGTGGTCGACGAGTTCGGTTCCACCGCCGGCGTCATTACGGTCGAGGATATTCTCGAACAACTCGTCGGCGACATCGAAGACGAATTCGACATCTCGCCGCCCGAACCCGCGCTGGCAGACGAATCGGTTCTCATCCTCGAAGGCTCAGTCAATATTCTTGATCTCGAAACCCAGCACGGCTTGCTCCTGCCCCGCGACGCCGGATTCGAAACCCTCGCCGGATTCATCCTCGCCCGCCTGCAGCGCATCCCGTACCTCGGCGAGTCTTTCGAATACGAAGGCCATCGCTACACCGTCGAAGAAATGGAAGGTCACCGCATCGCAAGAGTGAAAATCGAGAAGTTGAAAAACGTTGACGGCAAAACCGAAATAGCAAAGCAAGCAGGAGACTGAGACCCGTGGACGTTGTATTGTGTGGGGACAGCCGCCCTCGGCTGTCTGTCGAGCGAAGCTCGATGGTTTTGCTTTTGACGCTGCGATTAACCGTTGAAAGTTGTCATCCCGACCGGAGCATCTCGTTCCCGAAGGGAATGAGATGCGAAGTGGAGGGACCTGCTTTTTCTCTTCACGCGAAGAACTGATGCGACTTCTCCTCCAACGCGTCCTCTACACGCTCCCAGTAATCTGGCTGGTAGTCTCGCTCGTCTTCCTCCTGATCCACCTCGTCCCCGGAGACCCCATCCAACAAATGCTCGGCGAAGGCGCACCACCCGCCGATATCCAAGCCACGCGCCACGCCTACGGCCTCGATGCCCCGCTCGGCGAACAGTACATCCGCTATTGGAAGGGCGTGCTCCACGGCGACCTCGGGCCCTCGTTCCGCTACAACCAGAGCGTGACGCGCCTGATCGCCCAACGCTATCCCTACACACTGCAACTCACGCTGGCTTCCCTGTTCGTCGCGATTATCTTGTCGATCCCCGCCGGCGTCCGCTCCGCCCAGCGCCGTAATCGCTGGGACGACCGCGCCATCTCGGTCCTCAGCCTCTTCGGACTTTCATTCCCCAACTTCGCCCTCGGACCAATCCTGATTCTTCTCTTCGCCATCAAGCTGGGATGGCTCCCCGTCTCCGGCGCCGGTTCCTTTGCCAACCTGATTCTGCCCGCCGTCACCATGGGCGGAGCGCTCGCCGCCATCCTCACCCGCATGGTCCGCACCTCCATGCTCGAAGAACTCAGCCAGGATTACATCCGCACCGCCCGCGCCAAAGGCCTGCCCGAGCGCACCGTCGTCTACCGCCATGCCCTGCGCAACGCCATGATCCCCATCATCACCGTCCTGGGATTGCAGTTCGGCGCGCTACTCGCAGGCGCAATCGTGACCGAAACCATCTTCTCCTGGCCCGGCATCGGCCGCCTGACGATCCAAGCCATCTCCAACCGCGACTACTACCTGGTCCAAGGCTGCATCCTGGCGATCGGATTAACCTACGTAGCCGTGAACTTCCTGACGGACGTGCTGTATTCGGTGGCGAACCCGAGGATCAGGCAATGAAGCGGATTAGTTCAAAAGTTTGTTCGTCACTGATTCACCCAGCTCTGATTTGTCATCCTGAGCCCCGCGTGCTCCGCTGCGGCCCGAAAACCACCACGCGAAGGACCTCTGTAGTTCGTTCACATCAAGACGAACCAACTAAAGCCGCCTATTACCTACGTGTCTTGACGCGGCGCGCGGTAACAGTTACTTTCGAGGTTTTGGGAGTACTCTTCTTCTCACCGCGAGGAAATCTTGGCGCAGCGTCCTGTTATTACTCTGACTACCGATTTTGGCAGCACCGACCATTTTGTGGGTGTAATGAAAGGCGTGATTCTGGACATTGTGCCAGACGCGCAGATCGTGGATATTTGCCATTCTGTACAAGCCTTTGACGTGCTCGATGGCGCACTCACGATTTCGCAGGCATACTCTTACTTCCCTACGCGAACCGTCCACGTCGTGGTGGTCGATCCGGGCGTGGGCACGGCGCGGCGGCCGATTCTTGCCTCCAGCGACAAATACCATTTCGTTGCGCCGGACAATGGCGTGTTGTCACTCGTCTATGCAAAAGAGAGCCGCATGCACGTGCGCCACATCACCTCTGATCATTATTATTTGCAGCCGGTAAGCAACACGTTCCACGCCCGCGATATATTTGCGCCAGTGGCGGCTTATCTGGCCAAAGAGGTCGACTCGCAGAAGTTCGGTGAAGAAGTTGACGAATATGTGCGCTTTACCGCGCCGAAGCCGAAAGCGGTGGATGGAAACCGGTTGCGCGGGGTGGTTCTGAAGGTGGATCGGTTCGGAAACCTTATTACCAACATCACTCCGCAGGATGTTCCGGTGCTTTTCAAAACCGGGGCGAGCGGATTTAAGATTGTTGCGGGCAGCCGGGAGATTACTGAAATCCGCAATGCTTATGCGGAGGGAGCTCCAGGAGAAGTGATTGGAATTCTCGGCAGCATGGGCTTTCTGGAGATCGCCGCCAACCGCGGAGCGGCGGCCCAATTGACCGGCATCGGCAAAGGATCGGAAGTCAGCATTATCCTGGGTGAGGCTGCAGCCGCAGGCAAAGGCGCTTAGAGCTTGTGCAGTGGTGCGGTGGCGGTTTGGCTTTCGCGATGCGCCGGTTAAGCGTGAGATCCTTCGCTACGCCTGAAAAACGGCTCCGCTCAGGATGACAGTCGTCGTGTAATCGTCAAACGGTACCATAGCCAGAGCTGGCTATAAGTTCTTCGGCTTGGGGTGAGCATAGCGCTCCATCTCGCCCGTCCACTTTAGAAAGCGCCAGAGGCTGGCGCGCTCGCGCCATAGAAACTCCCAGAACTCAAGGAAGCCGATCTGCGTCATCTTGACGCCGCAATAGGTTTCAATGCGCCACAAGAGATAAGGGCTGCGCCACGGGGCGAGGCGATGGCCTTTGGTGGCGTTCCACAGGAAGCGGAGCGAATGGCGCATGGGAGCATGATACCGAAAACGGGCCTTCGCGGATTATATCGAGCATGATGCAGCATAAAAGCGTCAGCCGTCAGTCACTAAGGACACGAAGTTGCACGAAGGAAAGTTGGGAGTCGCTCCATGTTAGAATCCTGTCTCCGCCAGGAACTTTCTGCGATGTCTGAAGAAAACTCACGCCAACAAGCTGAAGACAGATACTATGCCGCGCTTGATTTGATGGCGGATGGGAAGCTGGAAGAGGCTGTCACGGCCTACCGCGAATCGCTGGCCATCGATCCGACTTTCACCGAGGCCATGCATGGATTAGCGCGTGCTCTGCAGGATTTGCAACGTTACGATGAGGCGATTGAAGTAGCGACGAAGATAACGGAGCTGGATCCGGATGATGTGCTCGCCCACACCAGCCTGTCGGTGTTGTATCAGAAAAAAGGGATGATTCCGGAAGCAGAGGCTGAGGGAGCGAAGGCGCGGGTGCTGGGATGGAAGCAGCAGTTGAAAAAAGGCCAGTAGCTCTCAGCTCGCGGCTGTCGGCCTCCCAAGGAAAAATTCCGTGGAAACGCGCCCGGGGTTTAATCTAAGCTACCGATGTTGGCGGTCAAAATGTTAGACCTTCTTGGCTCTACAAAGCCGTTGATGCCTCGCCGCGTTGCTGTCTGGGGAGCGCTGCTCGGAGCGTTCGGATTCAGGACTGGCCGCTGGTAAACTCCTCGCTGGCGCGAAACCTTTCGACTGGACGCTTGACATCATGAACTTAGCCCTTGTATTGGGTTGGACCGTCTGGTGCACAGTTGCGGCCTTGCGTGATGATACTACTACCGGTAACGCAGACGTGCCCGCTCGGGCGGCCTGTGACAAGCCTAACTGAGAGCCGATGGCTGAAAGGCCGGCGCCTACAGCTCGTACTTCTTCATCAAATGCCGGAATGAGCGGTAAGAGATGCTGAGCAGATCGGCAGCTTTGGTTTGCACGCCGTTGGAGCGGTCGAGAGCACTTTGCAGCAAAGAGCGCTCGATGCTTGCCACGTAACTTTCCATGCCAACGCCCTCGGGAAGTACCGCACCGGGTGCAATGTCTGCAACTCCTCCTCCAACACCCACACCTGCCGCGGCGGCGCGGGCTTTGGGCCGTTCGGCGGGTAACTCCACGTGCAATTCGTCCGTCATCTCCAGGGCAACGGCGCGTTCGACGGTGTTCTCCAACTGGCGGACGTTGCCCGGCCATTCATAACCGCAGAGCGCATCGAGTGACTCTTTGTTCATGCGGAGAATGCTGCGGTTGGCGGCGGCGGCGTATTTCTTGAGAAAATGATTTGCCAGCAAAGGAATATCTTCGCGGCGCTCGCGCAAATCCGGCACGCGGATGGGAATCACGCTCAGTCGATAATAGAGATCTTCGCGGAACTGATTTTCGGCAACCGACTTATCCAGATCCCGGTTGGTGGCTGCGATGACGCGCACATCGATGGGAATCTCGCTGGTGCCGCCGACGGGGCGAACCGTGCGCTCCTGCAGCACGCGGAGAAGTTTCACCTGCATGGCCAGCGTCATCTCGCTGATTTCGTCGAGAAAGATAGTGCCGCCGCCAGCCACTTCAAACAGTCCGCGCTTGTTTTGCGTTGCCCCGGTAAATGCTCCCTTCAGATATCCGAACAGTTCGCTTTCGAGCAGAGTTTCCGGGAAGGCGCCGCAGTTCACGGACACGAATGGTTCGGTGGCGCGTGGCGAGCAGATATGAACGGCGCGAGCTACAAGCTCTTTACCAGTACCGCTTTCTCCGTGAATCAAAACCGTACTTGCGGTGGAAGCGACGGTACGGACCGTCTGCTTTAGCTTCTCCATGGCCCGGCTGGAGCCGATGATATTTTCCAGCGAGTTGTGCGAGGCAGCATCGCGACGCAGAGCAAAGTTCTGTTTGCTCAGAACCAGTTTTTCCAGCACGCGGTTGATGGCGAGCTTGATCTCATCTACTAAGCCGGGACTTTTTCGAATGTAATCCGATGCGCCACCCGCCTTTACTGCCTCAACAGCGGCTTCGTAGTCATCCACCGCGGTGATGAGGATGACCGAAGTATCGGGGGAAACGCGATGGGCGTGGCGCAGAACTTCGATGCCGTCGATGTTCGGCATCTTGATGTCGGTGATGATCAGATCGTAAAGCGCTCCATCGATTTTATTTTTAGCGGCCTGGCCAGACTGAACGGTCTCGACGCGATGGCCATCGCGGCGCAGGGCGATATCGAGCATTTCGCAGATGGAGCGCTCATCGTCGCAAACAAGAATGTTAGCCACGAGCCCTCCCTGAACCTGCGGCGGCCAATTGTGGGGACGTCGCGTCTGACGCAAGCTTTCCGGCCGATGAAACACTCTCGGTTTGCCGTTCCGCGTCAAATCGGCGGAGCCGCAGAACAAAAGTAGTTCCCTGTCCGGGTTTGGACCGCGCCCAGACTTTGCCTTCGTGGGCCTGCACGATCTGGTAGACGACGGCCAAACCCAGGCCGGTGCCACCCTCGAAGTTTGATTGGAAGGGTTCGAAGATTTTCTCCGTCTGCTGCGGAGTCATTCCTGTTCCAGTATCGGCAAAACTGATTTGCCAGTCGTCTTTCAGTCGTTCGAGGGTAACCTTGAGAGTGCCACCCTGCTGCATGGCGCGAACCGCGTTCTCCCCGAAGTTCCAGAAAACCTGTTTGATCCTGTCGCCGTCGGCGAGCGTCCAGGCTTCACGCGCATCCAGTTGGCTTTCGATGAGGATGCCGGTATTTTCCGCCGTCATGCGGTGGCGCATTAAGGTGAGAGTGTCTTCGAGCAAGGGCACGAGGTCGGCCTTTTCGAAGCGGTATTGCTTGCCGCGGGAGTACGCCAGAAAATCTGTGATGATGCTGTTGAGCCGCTGCGATTCCCGGGTGACAATATCGAGTAATTGCCGGTGCTCCTGATTCATTTCCGGAATGCCGGAGAGCATGCTGACCGAGCCCGCGATCGAGGTAAGGGGATTCCGGATTTCGTGAGCGATGGCCGCCGCCAGCCGGCCCACAGCCGCCAAGCGGTCCTGCATGCGGACTTCGCGCTCCAGGCGGCGAATTTCCGTGAGGTCGTCCATGGCGTAGACATAGCCGAGTGTGCCGCGATCCGGCACGTTCAAGGTAGCCACTCGTATGCGAACGGTTTTGCGGAATGCACTTGCGGTGTCAAAGCGAACCTCGGCATGGGCTTGCTGCGATTCGGCGTTGGGCAGCGGGTCCAGGAAGACGGTATTGACTGGCTTTCCCAGCAACTGTGCGGAGGTACGCTCCAGAAGTTTTTGCGCGGCGCTGTTTACCAGAGTGATGTGGCCGTCGAGCCCGGTGGTAATCAATCCGCTGCTGATGGATTGAATGATGTTCTCATGAAGTATCTGAAGATTTTCCAGAGCGCCGCTGGCATTTCTCAACTGCACCCGAGCCTGCCGTAGCTTGGTGCTCAAAAGTCCCGCCAGGTAAGCGATTGCGATGTAGGCAAACAGGTTTACAAAAATAATTGCCTGCAGCGTTTTCAGTTCGGGATGGGTAGTGCAATAGGATTTCACCACTCCGTAATAATTGAGTTCGAGAACGGTTCCGTAAAGAATGAAGGCAAGTGCGGCCACCAGGTGAGCCCACACTCTGGGAAGCAGGATGCCGGCTACGATGATGACGAGAGGGTAAAGGAAATTCAGCGAACTGTCCCAGCCTCCGGTCTCATGCACGACCAGGCTGACTAAGACCAAGTCAGTGAGAACCTGCAGCGAGGCCTGGAGACGATGCTCTTGCCAGAAGGCAAGGAGCAAGGCGTAGAAAATCGCGAGGACAAACCACAACAGGATGGTGCTGACGAAAAGGCGAACCGGAAAGGGCGCGGGGGTCAAGGTGCGCAACAGTCAACTGGATGGCGAGCAGGAAGGTCAGGATCAGGATCCGCACTTTGACCAGCCAGGCCAGCCAATTCCGCTCGTCGAACGTCGATTGCATTGAGGTCCCGATGATCTGACTAAATGATGATCTGACTTAATCCGGTGAGAGCTTAGCCTCGCCGAACCGAATTCTTACCCGCCAGGCAGCAGCGGAGTTTCAAAGATAGAGAAGCTTTAATTGCGGTCTTTTCCGGAACTGGACGCTTTTTCCAGCCGGATGCCTTCTAGCCGGCTAACTTGGCGATCATCGCGAATAGTGGCATGTAGAGCGAGATCACGATGCCGCCGATGGTAATGCCCAGCACGCCGATGATGGCCGGCTCCAACATAGCCAGCATGTCCTTGGTGGCCGCATCCACTTCTTCCTCGTAAAAATCGGCGATCTTCTGCAGCATGCTGTCCATGGCGCCGGTAGCTTCACCGACTCCGATCATCTGAGTCACCATGTTGGGAAAGACGCCGCATTCTCGAAGCGGATCTACGATGGTGCGGCCCTCTTCGATAGCTTTCCGCACCTTCATTAGCGCCTCTTCCAAAACCGCATTGCCCGAAGTTTTGGCGGTGATGGCCAATCCTTCGAGGATCGGCACGCCGGAAGTGATCAGGGTGCCGAGAGTACGGGTGAAGCGACCAACGGCAATCTTGCGCAAGAGGGTGCCGACAACCGGCATGTTCAGTAGAATCTTGTCAAAATAGTAGCGCCCGCGAGGATGCTTGCGGATCTGCCGATGCCGAAGACCAAGCCCGCAATGCCCACAATAACCACCCACCAGAAAGTTCCCACAAATCGCGCTTAGGCCCATCACGATCCGGGTGGGAAGAGGCAGGGAGACACCCAACCCAGCGAACAGGTTAGAAAAAATAGGCACCACCCACTTGAGCAACGCTGCCACAATAAGGGCCGCAATTCCCACCACGGCGACAGGGTAGATCAGAGCCGATTTCACGGCAGCTTTCAGGCGGACGGCCTTCTCTACATAGGTGGCCAGGCGCTGCAGAATGACGTCGAGAATACCGCCGGTTTCACCGGCCTCAATCATGTTAGTGGTGAGGTCATCAAAGACGACGGGATACTGCCGCATCGCATTGGCCAGCGTGGCGCCACCTTCCACCGTGGTACGCACGCCTGTCAGCGTCTTCTGGAATGTCTGGTTTTCCTGGTTAGCAGCCAGGATTTCCAGGCACTGCACCAGGGGCAGGCCAGCGTCGATCATGACCGAGAACTGGCGAAAGAAAATCGCGATGTCCTTGACCTTGACCTTGCCCGAACCGAAAGTAGGCAGGGAGAATTCCTTGCCCTTCTCGCGGATCGCGCCGGGCGTAATCCGCTCGCGCCGCAATTGTTGTCCCAGAGCCTGTTTGCTGGCTGCGTTCCGCTCGCCGGAGATTTTCTGTCCGGAAGCGTCCTTGCCGGAAAATGTGAAAACTGGCATGGTATTAATCTCTCCTCAACTTGTGGTCACCGATTGCTGAATTGCTTGTGGCCATTGACCGCCGTTGTATCACTACACTGCATTAGCTTTTTGCCGCGCCTCTTGCCATCGTCGATCCAGTCGTTTCCGCCACGGTTTGTCAAAGTGGCACCGCGGTTAATCATTTCCTGCAGTTCGTCCGGATTGCTGGAGCGCTGCAACGCCGTTTCCAACGAAACCTGCTTTTGCATATAGGCCGTAGCCAAGGCCTGGTTAAAAGTTTGCATGCCGAACTTGTCCTGGCCCGACTGCATGGCGGAATAAACCTGGTGAATCTTGTCTTCGCGAATCAGATTGCGCACCGCCGGATTGGGGATCAGGATTTCCATGATCATGGTGCGTCCCTTGCCGTTCGGCGTGGGCAGCAGGGTTTGGCACATTACCCCTTCGAGCACCAGTGAAAGCTGGGCGCGAATCTGGGGCTGCTGGTGCGCCGGAAACACGTCGATGATACGGTTGATGGTGGATGTGGCCGAGTTGGTGTGCAAGGTGCCAAAGGTCAAGTGGCCAGTTTCCGCAATACGCAGTGCGGATTCGATGGTTTCCAGGTCACGCATTTCGCCGATCAGCACAACGTCCGGGTCTTCACGAAGAGCGGCGCGCAATGCGTCAGTAAAACTTTTCGTGTCAGCGTGAAGTTCGCGCTGATTGACGACGCAGTTCTTGTTCATGTGAACGAACTCGATGGGGTCTTCAATGGTGAGGATGTGGTCGTGCCGTTCACTATTGATTTTGTCGATCATGGCCGCCAGCGTGGTCGATTTTCCGGAACCGGTCGGTCCGGTCACCAGAACCAGACCGCGCGGTTTATCGCAAAGCTTGCTGACCACGGCGGGCAAGCCGAGCTGGTTGAAAGACTTAATCTCAAATGGAATCAGACGGAAGACGGCGGCTGTGGCTCCGCGCTGGTTGAATACGTTGGCACGGAAGCGAGCCAGTCCTTTCAACCCGAAAGAAAAGTCGAGTTCCAGGCTTTCTTCGAAGCGATGTTTCTGTGAATCCGTCATGACGCTGTAGGCGAGCTGCTTGGTCTCTGCCGGCGTCATCTGCGGTAGGTCGAGCGGCACCAGGTGTCCGTGCACGCGAATCTGCGGAGGCGAATTGGTGGTGATGTGAAGATCGCTGCCATTCATCTCCAGCATTCTTTTGAGCAAATCGCTTAACGACAAACCCATATCGGTTCCCTTCCTCTAAATGCTGAATTAATGAATCGTTTCGCGGGCAACTTCCTCGAGCGTGGTCATTCCCGCGGCCACTTTGATCAATCCGCTGCGGCGGAGCGTGATCATTCCGCGCTCGATCGCTTTCTTTTTCAATTCCACTGCCGATGCGCCGACCAGGACCAGCTCTCGGATTTCGTCATCCACTTCCATCACTTCGTACAAACCGCAGCGGCCTTTGTATCCGGTGTTGTTGCACACGCCGCAGCCTTTGCCTTTTTGAATCTTGACGGTCTTGGCTTCTTCGGGGGTAAATCCTTCTTCGATCAAAGCTTGTATGGGAACCTCAACCGTCTCAATGCAGTCTTTGCAAATACGGCGGATGAGGCGCTGAGCGCAGATCAAGTGAACCGACGTCGCCACCAGGAACGGCTCAATACCCATGTTCATTAATCGCGTGATGGTTTCAGGAGCGCCGTTGGTGTGCAGAGTAGAAAGCACCAAGTGGCCGGTGAGGGCGGCTTTGATGGCGATTTCCGCGGTTTCAAAGTCACGGATTTCGCCGACCAGGATGATGTTGGGATCCTGACGCAGGAAAGAACGCAGCGCGGCGGCAAAGTTCAAGCCGATCTGCTCTTTCATCTGCACCTGGTTGACGCCGCCCAACTGAAATTCGACGGGATCTTCTGCCGTCATAATGTTGGTATCGGGTTGGTTCAGTCGCGAGATCGAGGAATACAGAGTGTTGGTTTTTCCTGATCCTGTGGGTCCGGTTACCAGCACCATGCCGTACGGCTTAAGAATGGCTTTTTCGAACTTGACCAAAGATTCCGGTTCGAAGCCGAGCTTGGTCATATCGAGGCGCAGATTTTCTTTGTCGAGCAAGCGGAGCACGATTTTTTCGCCCCACAATGTGGGCAGCGTGCTGACACGGAAGTCGAGCTGTTTCTTGCGGCCGCCAATATTCATCTTCAGCATGATGCGGCCGTCTTGCGGCAAACGCTTTTCGCTGATATCGAGCTTCGCCATGATTTTCAGGCGGGAGGTGATTGCGTCCTTGAGCTTGATCGGCGGTGACATGATGGCCTGCAGAACACCGTCAATGCGGAAGCGAACGCGGAATTCTTTTTCGTAGGGCTCGATGTGAATGTCGCTGGCTCCTCGCTTCACCGCGTCGGTGAGCACGAGATTCACCAGCTTGACTACCGGAGCCTCATCCGCAGCTTTCTCCAGCTGCGACAACTCCATTTGCGTTTCTTCCGCCTGCAGTTCGACGTCGCTATCGTTGAGCTCCGTCATCGACTGCATTACGGTTTCGAGATCTTCTTCCTTCTCCTTCGGGCCTCCGTAGGATTTATCAATGCCGGCAAGAATCGAGCTTTCCGAGGCGACGACGGGCTCAATGTTGAAGCCGGTCATGAACTTGATATCGTCCATCGCGAAGACGTTGGTGGGATCGACCATCGCGATGGTGAGCGAGGCGCCCACGCGGCTTAGCGGAAGAATCTGATATCGCTTCGCAGTTTCAAACGGAATCAGTTTGACTACAGCTGGATCGATTTCGAAATAAGAAAGATTGATGGCGGGGACGCCATACTGACGGGAGAGAAAGTTGGTGACGTCCTCATCCGTGAGGAAGCCGAGCTTCACCAAGGCAGAGCCCAGGCGGCAGTTCTGCTCCTTCTGGGCCTTAGTCGCTTGTTCCAACTGCTCTGGGGTAATGATCTTCTCTTTGACAAGAAGGTCACCCAGCCGTTGAGACATACGTCGATCTCCTATCCACTGAGTGGAACGATGCCTGACAACATGACCGGCATTTGCACGAAGCGCTGCGTTTGATTAACGGGGAGAGAGCAGCGTCTTTGTGGTGACACAAATTGTCAACGCAAGTCGATTACCTTACCAGTTACCGTAGTACTTGGACTTGTCTCCGCACTTCGGCAATGACGTAGCGCTGCTGTAAAACCCACGCCAGATGAACTTTTTTCTCATCCAGCCGGGAATTTCAGGCGGCGGTACATGCACTTCGGTAAGAACGAGCAGCGGCTTCGGAGGCAGTTAGTTCTGGCTAAACTTCGGCGTACACTCGACGACCAGGATGAATTCAGCTTTGCCGGTTGACGTTAGAGAAGATCGGATTCGGGCCTACTACCGCGCTTTGTTTCAGGCGTGGGGGCCGCAGAACTGGTGGCCGGCGCGATCGCGCTTTGAAGTAATCGTAGGTGCTTATCTCACGCAAAACACAGCGTGGACGAATGTAGAAAAAGCTTTGGCGAACCTTCGGGCAGCCAGAGTCTTAGCATAAAGGGAATCCGGCAAGTGCCGTTGGCCGAACTGGAGCGGCTGATCCGTCCCTCCGGCTATTTCCGCCAGAAAGCGCAACGCTTGAAAACATTTGTTGCTTTTTTGGATCGACAGTATGAAGGCTCGCTGACAAAAATGTTTGCGCGTCCGACTCACGGAACTGCGGAAAGAACTTCTTAGACTTGAATGGCGTAGGACCGGAAACTGCGGACTCCATCCTGCTCTACGCGGGCAACCATCCAGTATTCGTGGTGGATGCCTATACGCGGCGGATTTTCGCGCGCCACGAAATTCTGCCCGACGATGCGACGTATGAAGATATCCGGAAGTTGCTGGAGACTTCTCTTGCGCCGTTGGCAGAGCCGCATGCCGGTTCAGAGAAATTTTCTACCCGACACCTGGCATCGGGATTTTCCGGCGCTCCGCATCCTCCGTCACGGATGAGCGCGGCCAAGCGCACCGCTCTCACTCAGATTTACAACGAGATGCATGGCCTGATCGTGGGCGTGGGAAAGAGCTACTGCAAAAAGTCACAGCCTCACTGTGACGGATGTCCTTTACAGATTTTCCTGCCTGCTGTTAAGTGAATCGGCTGCATTTGCGGTTCAGCCAATTCATGAAAGCCTTCACGTTAGCTTTGTTATCGCTCGCCGTCTTCAGCACGTCATGGCAGGGGCAAACTCTCCGTCAGGCGGCGGAGCGCAGCGGATTGCTGGTGAGTACCGCAGTCCGCGCGGCGCAACTCGCGGAACCTGCTTACGCTTCCACTCTGGCCCGCGAGTTCAACATGCTGGAGCCAGAAGACGCGATGAAATGGTGGGTGCTGCGGCCGGATGCGCGGTCTTACGACTTTCGCCAAGGCGACGAACTGGTCCGGTTTGCGCGGGAGCACCGGATGAAAGTCCGCGGCCATTGCCTGGTTTGGGGACGCTCGAATCCTGAATGGCTGACCCAGGGTCATTTCACGACGCGTCAACTCTCGCGGCTTCTTCACGAACATATCAATCGCGTGATGAGGCACTATGCAGGGCAGGTGTTTGCCTGGGACGTGGTCAACGAGGCTATGGATGAGAATGGAAATCTGCGCGATTCTCTCTGGTACAACCAACCCGGCATCGGATTTTCCGGGCAGGGCACGAAATATATCGAGCAGGTATTTCGCTGGGCACATAAGGCCGATCCGGGCGCATTGCTTTTCTACAATGAAGCGGAAGGCGAGGGGATGAACCGCAAGTCGGATGCGATCTACGCGATGATCAAGGATTTCAAAAGGCGGGGCATTCCGATTGATGGAGTGGGATTGCAGATGCACATACCGTTGCTCGATGCGGATATTCCTGCAATCGCCGCGAATATTGCCCGGCTGACCGCATTGGGCGTGCAAGTTCACATCACCGAGCTGGACGTTTCTCTGCCGACTCGATACCAGCGGCCAGGCTCGAGTCGAAGACCTGGCTCGTCAAGCCGATATTTATCGCGGCATTGTGAGGGCGTGCCTTGACAGTGCTGGATGCACTGCAATCCAGACCTGGGGATTTACCGACAAGTACTCGTGGATTGGTTCTCACTCCCGCGGTGCTCGCGGACAGGCGCTGCCGTTCGATCGAGCCTACCAGCCCAAGGCTGCTTACCGTGCATTGCTGGAAGAGATTTTAGCGGGACGGCCTTCGCATCGTTGACGGGCCGGCCCATGGCTCAGCGGTTCGAGTTCGCGACGTCTCTTCCCTTCTGCTCTACCATCTATAATGACTTTTGGTTTATTCAGTGTGCGGATCTCAGGCAAAGATGCGTACGCTGAGCCGCCGCAACGGACCACGAAACTCCGTGCCGCAGAACCGCTCCAACTCGACCTCCGAAAACCTCGAACCGCAAGCAAGTCATCATCTTGCTTGCGATGTCGGTTTTTGTGCTGCTGGCAATTTTGGTGTCGCAAACCGCGTTTGATCTCACTTTCTTAAGCCCGGGAAACAATCAGCAGATCGTGGTATTCGCGGCGCTCTCGGCGCTGATCTTTCTGCTGTTTGTAGCGCTGACATTTGTTCTGTTTCGCAATCTGCTGAAGCTGTTCGCGGAACGCCGCCTGGGAGTGTTGGGCTCAAAGTTTCGCACGCGCATGGTGGTGGGGGCGTTGCTGCTCTCTTTCGTTCCGGTGATGGTGATGTACTGGTTCTCGTACGGGCTGATGAACCGTTCCATCGACAAGTGGTTTTCGACGCCCGTGGAAGAAGTTCGCGCGGACACGCACGCGATGGTGTCACTTCTGGGCGAATACGCCGCACAGAACGCGCGCGCCGAGGCCGCTGCCATCGCCGTCTCCGGTGATACCCAGCGAGGTTTCGCGGGACACGGATTTTCGCCGGTCTTGTCTGAGTTTCAGAATCACGAAATCACATTGCAGGGCGGGTTCGCCGTAGCGGTACAGAACGGAAACGCCGAGGCCAGCTTCAACGTGCCTGCGGCCTGGTCTGTCTTAAAGCCAAGGCTTCCATTGGCCGAAGCGGAGGCCGGACAGCCCGCACACTTCACGTGGAACCAAACCGAGTACACCCTGGGCAGCGCGCGGGTAGGGAACGATGGCTTGATTCTGGTTGCGATCCCGCTTCCTCAGGAGTTTTCCCGCACTGTGCAGCAGGTGGAGGCCAGCCAGCGGCGCTATTTTGAATTGGCCCATGAGCGCAGGCTGGTGCGCCGCACTTACATGGGCTGGCTGCTGTTGCTGACTTTGATGGTGCTGTTTGTGACCACGTGGCTGGCGCTGTTTCTTTCGAAGCTGGTGACTCGTCCTCTGGCCGCGCTGGCCGAGGCCACGCAGGAAATCTCTCGCGGGCGTCTGGATTATCGCATCGACGTGAGTGCCGCCGACGAAATCGGGGATCTGGTGCGTTCGTTCAATCGCATGGCTGAGGAACTTGAAACCAGTCGAAGGCAGATCGAAGCTTCCAGCCGCGATGCGACCGCCGCCAATGCCGAGCTTGACCAACGCCGCCGCCAGATGGAGACGATCCTCGAAAGCATTCCTACGGGCGTGCTATCGCTGGATGCGGGACGGCGCGTGACTCATGCCAACCAGGCGTTGCTGCGCATGTTCCATCCCGAGGGCTATGCGGATGGACAGCACTTGCTGCGGGGAGCGCGGCTGGCGGACGTGTTCCCGCCTGAGGTGCTTGCAGGATCTTGAACCGCTGCTGCGCCGCGCCGATCGCATGGGCATGACTACCAGCCAAATGGAAACGCCACTGCAGCGCACGTCGCTTAATGTGGCGGTCACTGTGGCGCTTTTGCGCCATCAGGAAGAAAGCTCGGGCTACGTGATTGTGTTCGAAGATCTCTCCGATCTGTTGAAAGCGCAGAAGCAGGCTGCCTGGCGCGAAGTGGCGCGCCGGGTGGCGCACGAGATCAAGAATCCGCTTACTCCTATCGCGCTATCTGCGGAACGCATTCAGCGCCATCTGGAGCGCGCCATGCCGCCTGACAAGGCGTCCTTGGAGATTGTCCGCTCCTGTGCAGAAACGATTGCGGGTGCGGTTGAGACGGTACGCCGGTCTGGTGGACGAATTCTCAACGCTGGCCCGGTTTCCCGCGTCCAATCCGCACCCTGCCGATATCAACCAAATCATCGAAAGCGCGCTGGCCATGTTCAACGGAAGGACGGACGGCATCGGTCTGCATAAAACTCTTGCTGCAGATTTGCCAAGAGTTATGGCAGATGCGGAGGCGATTAAGCGAGCCCTGGCCAACCTGGTGGACAATGCTGCCGAGGCGATGCAGGATTCGCTGGTGCGCGAGATCGAGATTACAACCTCGCTGGTCGCCAGCCGTGACGCGGTGGAAATCACTGTGGCGGATACCGGACATGGGGTGACGCGCGAACTGAAGGAGAAACTTTTCCTTCCTTATTTCTCGACCAGAAAACGCGGCACCGGCCTGGGACTTGCGATTGTGAGCCGGGTGATCGAGGAGCATCACGGCTCGATTCGCGTGGAAGAGAACCAGCCGGTGGGAGCGCGCTTTATCGTAGAGCTGCCGGTGGTTCCGGAACCCGCGATCGTCACACCTGTGCCTCAGCATGCATAAAATTCTTATTGTTGATGACGAAACCGGCATTCGCGAATCGCTGCAAGGCGTGTTGGCCGATGAAGGTTACGAAACGGCCGCTGTAGAGAGCGGTGAAGAATGCCTGAAGCTGTTGCGCCGCGAGCACAGCTACGAAGTGCTGCTGCTGGATATCTGGCTGCCCGGTATGGATGGCCTGGAGACGCTGGAGAAAATTCGCGATCTGGATAATGCCCCGGAAGTCATCATGATTTCCGGACACGGCACCATTGAAACGGCGGTGCGGGCGACAAAATTAGGCGCGTTTGATTTTCTGGAGAAGCCACTCTCGATCGACAAGACTCTCATCCTGGTTAAGAACGCGATTGAGTCGAAGAAACTTCGGCACGAGAACGTCGATCTGAGAAAGCAATTGCACGCCAAGAGCGTGATCGTCGGCGACAGCATTCCGATGAAGGCGTTGCGGCAGCAGATTGGGGTAATGGCGCCGACGAACGGCCGCGTGCTGATTTATGGGGAGTCGGGCACGGGGAAGGAACTGGTCGCGCACGCGATCCATGCGCAGAGCCTGCGGAAAGACGAAACTTTTGTCGAAGTCAACTGCGCGGCGATTCCCGAAGACCTTATCGAAAGCGAACTTTTCGGCCATTACAAGGGATCGTTCCCGGGTGCGGCGGTTGATAAAGAGGGTAAGTTTCAAAAGGCAAATGAGGGAACACTGTTTCTCGATGAAGTGGGAGACATGAGCCTGAAGACGCAATCGAAGGTGCTGCGCACGCTGGAGGAGCAGCGGGTTGCGCCGCTGGGCGGGGATGAAACCATCACTGTAGATGCACGCATCATCGCCTCCACCAACAAAGATCTCGAAGAGGAAATTTCCATTGGGAATTTCCGCGAAGATCTGTTCTACCGGCTCAACGTGATTCCTTTCTTCGTGCCTCCACTGCGCGACCGGAAGGAAGACATTCCGCAACTGGCGCGGCATTTCCTGAAAGACCTGGCGGCGACTTACGGGCGACGTCCGCGGGAGATCACGGATGACGCCATCGACGGACTGATGCGTTATTCCTGGCCGGGCAACGTGCGCGAATTGCGTAATGTGATCGAGCGGATTGTGATCATGAATCCTATGACCACGCGGCTGGACCGCAAGCATTTGCCTCCGCTGGTTTACCGGGACGGCCACCGGCGCGCGGCGCGCAGTGAGTTCTCCACGTTGCACCAGGCCAGAGATGCTTACGAGCGAGATTTTATTCTCAAGAAGCTTGACGAAAACCACGGCAACGTTACCCGCGCCGCCGAAGTGTTGGGACTGGAGCGCAGCCACCTGTACCGGAAAATGAAAACTTTGGGGATCGTGGCGAAAGAGTAGGAAGAGTTGCGGACCGCGCTAACGCTTCACCATACGAATTTCGGTGCCATTCTTGCGGAACTCAACTTGATCCATCAGCTGGTTGATCAGAAAAATTCCCCGCCCATGGTTGGAATAGACGTTCTCGCCGACGGTACAACCGGGAATCGATTCGGGGCTGAATCCGGTGCCGGGGTCGCGGACAACGATCAGGATGCCGCGTTCTGCGTCGCTGCTGACCACGCATTCCACGGTCTGCGTAGGATCTTCTTTCGCGCCGTGAATCACCGCATTGGCCAGCGCCTCCTGCAGCGATAACTCGATCGCATCATCTTTCCCGTCGATGTCCTTCATCTGACGAACGACCGCCATGATTTCCTGTACTACAGGATCGACGGCTCGGCGGTCGGCGCTAAGCGTTACCCGCAAAACCAACGTCAACTGATCGGGATCGAAATCTTTCTCGGGAAGGGACTGCTCAGGAGAATCGGACAGTGGCATGGATTGGGCTCGTTTGCTTGTAATTCATTGCTTTTAGATTCAATGAGGGCGATGATTGATTCTAGCATTGGCCGGCCGGACTTTCGTTCGCTCATGATTTCTTGTTAATGACGTTGGTGGCGTTTTGTATCAAATCAAGTTGTCCGCCAGTCAAGTGCTCCAACTGTCTTCTCCAATCGAGTTCCTCAACAAATCCGCGCGATTCGCGCCAGTTGGGTTGCACTTTTACGTAGAGTTCGAGAAACACTTTCGTGCCCAGCATTTTTTCCAGTTGCAGGCGGGCCGAGGTGCCGATTCGTTTCAGCATCTGTCCCTTCTTGCCGATCAGAATTCCCTTCTGGCCTTCGCGTTCGCAATAGATTGTGGCCGAAATTCGCGTCAGCCTGGCGCCTTCTTCGAATGTGTCCACGATTACCGTGGTTGCGTAGGGCAACTCTTCTTCGGTTTCGACCAGCACGCGCTCGCGAACAATCTCTCCGGCCATAAAGCGCGCGGGTTGGTCGGTAACCTGATCTTCCGGAAATAACGGAGGACCCGCAGGCAACGCCGAGGTTACCAGCTTCAGAAGGATATCGAGTCCATCCCGCTTGAGGGCGGAGATGGGGATGATCTCGTGAAAGGCATGCAGCTTTTTGTATTCCTCGATCAGCGGCAGCAGCTTACTCTTTGCCGTCCGCGAACAAGTCGACTTTGTTGAGGATGAGACAAACTTTTGTCGACGAATGCTTCAACATCTGTATGGCGAACTCGTCACGCTGATCGAGTTTGCGGGTCGCATCCATGATCAGCAGGACGACGTCGCAGCCCTCGAGCGCCTCGCGCACCTCGACCATCATTTTGCGGCCGAGCGAACTATCCGGCTTGTGTACGCCGGGAGTATCGATCAAGACCATCTGCGCTCCGGATTGGCCCTTGCTCTTGGGCACATTGACGATGCCTTGGATGCGGTTGCGAGTGGTTTGCGGCTTGGGCGAAATGATGGCCAGCTTTTCGCCGACGAGCGCGTTGAGCAGCGTGGATTTGCCGGCGTTGGGGCGACCAAGGATGCAGACGAAACCGGAGCGGAAAGGCATAGGAAAAGCTTCTAGCTACTGGCAACTGGCACGGCGGGTTCAGGTTCACTTCCAGTATCCCACGAATCGTTCGTGATGCGAATTCTCTGAGGTAGGTAAAATGGCGCTGGCCAGACGTCGCGAGGTAGAAGCCAGAGGTTGCCTATATCAGTTTCAACTGGCGCGGTTGCACGGCAGTAATCCTCACGCGCTCCACCCGGCGATCCGTGGCTTCGAGAACTTCGAATCGCAGGCCGCCATCATCTACGGTTTCGCCGCGGCGCGGGATGTGTCCCGCCAATTCGCTGACCAAGCCTGCCACGGTGGCGGATTCCCTTTCTTCGAGCTTTGTCCCGAACAGTTCGGCGAGGCCGTCGACGTCCATGCCGCCGGAAACAATGTAGGAATGATCGTTCTCGCGAACGATTTCCGGCCTCTCGTGTTCGTCGCGGATTTCTCCGACGATCTCTTCGACCAGATCTTCAATGGTGACCAGGCCGGCGACGCCTCCATATTCATCGACCACAATCGCCATGCGGATATTGTTCTTCTGCATTTCGCGCAGCAGATCGCTTCCGAGTTTGCTTTCCGGCACGAAATAAACATCGCGGCGCATCAGAGTTTCGAGAGTGCGTTGCGAGGCTTCGCTGTCGGGCACCTGCAAAACATCCTGCGCATAAACGATGCCTTTGATGTTGTGAATGCTTTGCGCGTACACCGGAACGCGCGAGTAGTGCTTGGCGCGGAGCATTTCGATGAAACGTTCGACCGTGGTTTCAACAGGCACGGCAAACATCTCCGGACGCGGCTTCATGGCTTCGCGCACGGTCTTGCCGCTGAATTCGACAACGGACTGGATGAGATCGCGGTCGCCCTCCTGAATAATGCCTTCTTCCTGCCCGGCTTCGATCAGAGCATCCACCGCCTCGGCCGCGCTTTCAGGCTCCTCACGCGTATTTTCGCGGGTAAGCGATGCCACGGATTGCAGGAAGCCCAAAACAATCGTCACGGGCAAAACCAGATAGATGAGGATGGTCAGCAGCCATGTCCATCGGATCAGCCAGGTGCCGTTGGTGCGCGAGAAGAACAGGAACGGCAGAAACTGGTTGAATACGATGATGATGACAATCAGGCTGATGGCCGCTTGCGAGATTTCGTATATGGTCCAGCGCTGGTCGCTGAAAAGAGCGAAACCCACCAGCAAAGAAATGGTCGCGGTGGTCAACTGCTTGAGCACGGACATGGAGAGCGCGGCGCGGGCGCGACTGACTTTCAGCTTGAGGCTCGACTTTCTGCTCGAAGACATCGATGTTGTCCTGAAATTCCCGGGAGAGAAATTTTCCGATCTCCTGATAAACGCGGTCGACGTAGGAAGCCAGAGCCAGCAAGCGCCAACAAAGGAATCAGCGAGAGTGCGACCGGCCAATTCATACTTTTTCCCGCCTGCCGCACGGGCGCGGCCGCTAATCGTTAGCAGAGCAGGCCGTGCCGCGTCCGCTCGATGAGACCGGTCTCCAACTTTAATTGCAGCCGCAACCTGCGCTCCTCATCGGCCATCTCGCCATTATCGCGCTCGTGGTCAAAGCCTGCCAGATGGAGGATTCCGTGCAGCGTGAGAATTTTTATCTCTGTTGCCAGCGGAGTGGCCGAGGCGCTTGGCATTTTCTCGGGCAATTTCCGCGGAAACCGCCAGATCGCCAGCCGCTTGTTTGGCTTTCGGCAGGTTCATTCGCGGCTCGGGAAAAGACAACACATCGGTCGGCTTGTCTTTTCCGCGAAATCGCAAATTAAGCGAACGGAGTTCGTGGCTGTTGGTCACCAGCACATTCACGGTGCCACGCAAACGTACCGCCCGCCTCGCCCGCAACAAAAAACGTTCGAGCGTCGAGGGGCTGAGCCCAGCGATTCTTTTTCGGAGGATAACCAACTCTTACCTGCGTGGATTCTATTCCCCTGACGCTTCGCGAGATCTCACATCGGACGGCGGTGAATTTCTAACCTCGGCGTTGCGCAAGCCTGCGCCGGAACTCTCGGCATTTTTCCCACCGGACAACAGCAGCATCTGCTGCTCGGCGATATGAGTTTTGTGCTCGTCATAGGCGCGAATGATGCGCTGCACCAGGTGATGACGCACCACGTCCGATTCATCGAAATGGACGAAAGTCAGGCCTTCTACGCGCTGCAAAATGTCGATCGCTTCCAGCAAGCCGCTACGGCGGGCGTTGGGCAAATCGATTTGCGTGACGTCGCCGGTGATCACCGCTTTGGAATTAAATCCGAGGCGCGTGACGAACATTTTCATTTGTTCGGAAGTTGTGTTTTGCGCTTCGTCGAGGATGACAAAGGAATCGTTCAACGTGCGCCCGCGCATGAATGCGATGGGAGCAATCTCGATGACATTTTTCTCCAGGTAACGGTCCACTTTCTCCGGATCGAGCATGTCATACAGCGCGTCGTAAAGCGGGCGGAGGTAGGGATCGATCTTGTCCTGCAGCGTGCCTGGCAAGAAACCCAGGCGCTCGCCTGCTTCTACCGCGGGACGCGCCAGGATAATTCGGTTCACTCGCTTGGCCAGCAGCGCGGAAATCGCCATGGCGACGGCAAGGTAAGTCTTGCCCGTGCCCGCGGGGCCGATTCCGAAAACCATGTCATGTTTTTCGATGGCTTCGACGTAACGCCGCTGATTCACGCTTTTCGGCTGCACCATGCGGCGGCCCAGCGATCGTTGGCGGCCGGCGTCGGCCAGCCCGCGTAAGGTCGCAGTCGGATCAGCTGTCAGCACGCGCAGCATGCTGTTGAGATCTCCATTGTTGAAGCTGTAGCCGGAGCGTTGCAGGCTTTCGTAATCGGTGAAGACCTGCTCGGCGCGAGCCACGTCGCGGGCCGCGCCCTCCAGTTCGATGGCGTTCGAACGTAAATCGATGGTGACGTTCAAACCGTCTTCCAACAGGCGCACATTCTCGTCCCGCGTGCCGAATAACGTTTCAATGTTGGGGCTAATCCCGATGCTTTTCTTCATTCAGTCTCTTTGATAAACAAGCCTCTGCAACGGTGTAGACAAAACAGGATTATGCTTGGAGACGGGAACAACCGGAATGCGCATGCCCAGGAGGCAAGTCACTACCATTGCATAAAGCGTACCCCGCGGCGGGGAGGGAGTCAATGGTGACGCAAACGTTTGACCGGTCGTGATTTACTCCCATATAATCAAGTATTCGGCGACCACCGGAATATCTCGTTAGACACACAAAGGTAACGAACCATACATGGCTAATCATTTTTCGGCGCTCAAGCGCGCCCGTCAGACCACGAAGCGTACTTCTAACAATCGCGCCAACGCCTCCCGCCTGCGTACTGCCTTGCGCACCCTGCGCGAGACCATTGAAAAGGGCGACAAGCAAGCCGCTGAACAGACTTACCGCCAGACCGTGTCGGCGCTCGACAAGGCGATCCAGAAGGGCACGCTGCACGGGAATACTGCAGCGCGCTATAAGTCACGGCTGGGCGCTCGCGTGAATGCGATGAAATAGGTGTTGGCTTTTAGGCGTAGCTTAGAACTTGAAACGGCAGGCCCGCGATGGGTCTGCCGTTTGTTTTTTTAGGGTGTCGGCTGCTTCAAGACCGGAGGTAAAATAGCAGGCATGACGCAGGATGTTTCCGAATTGTTGAAGAAGGCTCTCGCGCTGCCTGCTGAAGCACGGGCGGCGCTCGCTGGCTCCCTTCTCGATAGCCTTGATGACACGGTAGATGCCACCGCCGAAGAGGAGTGGAGTCAGGAGATTCTGCGCCGGATCCAAGAACTGGATTCGGGTAAGGCTAAAACCGTTCCGTGGGCAGAAGCCCGCCGACAGGTCGCAGCTATCCTGAATGGCCGCTAAGGCACTCGAGCTTCATCCGGCTGCGCTTGCAGAATTAATATCCGCGATTGACTGGTATCGGCAGCGGAACCAAAGCGCTGCCGTCAACTTCGCGGCAGAACTTGATCGAGCAATCGACTTGGTTACAACTTCTCCAGCGCGCTGGCCACGAGGCGAGCACAGCACTCGGAAATTGTCTTGTAGCGCTTTCCTTTTGCAATCATCTATCGTGAAAAGGAATTTGAATTCCAAGTTCTGGCCATCGCCCACGGAAAAGGCGTCCGGGTTACTGGAAGACCAGATTTAGTTGGGGAGTGATAGCCGACGTTGTAATTCGCAAGACTCACCGAAAGCGGGGAAATAAAAATCCCGTATGCCGGCGATGTTCCTGAAAGTCTGCTCCGAATTGTGTCGATCAGCATGGCTTCTTCTCTTTTCGCCTTAATCCAAAAGCCCAGAATAATCACGCACACCCCAGCCACGCATCGCCACCGATCGAGGGCCAGCGCGGAACCGATGGCGGCGAGATCCAGTCCTGAATAGATGGGATGTCGAAGGCGCGCATAAGGCCCAGTGCGAATCAGTTTGTGATCTTCCTTAATCGTGATGCGGCCGCTCCAATATTGGCCCAGATGCCAGCGCGCCCAAAGTGCGAGGGCAATACCGGCCCAGAGGAGTACGACGCCGGTGATCGCGATTGCCGGACTATGATGAAAGACTCGATGGCCGAGAATGCCAATCCCGGCATCGTCGTCGAAGATCAGAGTAAAGCCAATAATTTCGAAGAACATGATCCCGTAACGGGCAGCGAAGGACTCTTTCTTTGCAGTCCGGCGAGTCTTGAACGCCCCAATCGCCCAGTAGACTGCGAAGACGATCCAGGGTCCTTCGATGAGATAGCGGCCAGTCAATCGTTATCCTGACACAGAAGCGGAAATTGGAAAGCAGATCGAACAAGCTACTCACACCGGCAATTGTTCCTGCATCCATCCCGGGGTTTCCAGCTTCGGCTCGGTGGTCAAATCCATGACCAGCCGTTCCAGCACCATGCGCTTGCTGACGGGATTGGAACGCAGGGCGAGATCGGCTTTTGCTACCAGACGGATGGCGCGACTCAAATCGCGGCGGGATTTGTAGCGGCGAGCCTGTTTGATGATATCGTCGGCGGCGAAGGGAGGCACGCGAAAGCCCTGCCACAGCGCGGCCCACAGCATGCGCTGGTCGCGCACGTTGCGTTCGAGAATCACCAGCATCTGGCGAAACGTTTTGGCCAGCATGTAAATGTGGCCGATGGCGGCCTCTTCGCCGTCGCCTGACGACAACATCGCGTCGAGAACTTCCAGCGCACGTACGCGATCTTTGCTGGAGATGGCATCCGTCAATTCATAGAGCGAGCGCTGTTTGGCGGCAAGCACCATGGTCTCCACGTCGCCGAGCGTGATGCGGTTGCTTGCGCCGACGTAGAGCATGAGCTTTTCCAGTTCGTTGGAGATCATCATCATGTCGCCGCCGAGAGCGTCGACCAGTTCGCGGGCGCCATCGGGATCCATTTTGACCGGCACTTCGCGGCTGGCGCAGTATTCGGCAATCCAGCGAACGGCTTCGCCTTCTTCCACGCGCGCCAGTTCGACGATGCCGCAATATGGACCCATGGTTTCGCGGATGCGCTGGTAGCGCTCTTTATCCTGCATCTCCATGCGGCGGACGTCGGCGGGAATGCTGATATGGTCGGCGACGAAAACGATGAGAGCGTCGGGATTGGGATTCTTGCAATAGTTTTCGATGGCGGCAAGTTTCTCTTCGTTCGAGCCGCGGCCAAAAAGATTCTTGACGCCACGCACGAAAAACACCTGGAAGGGCGCCATCAATGAAGGCGTGCGGGCGCGGTCGAGAACTTCGGCGAGATCGTTTTCCGCGAGATCGAATTCGAACAGACTGAAATCGCGTAGATCGGCGGGAACCAGATGCTCGAGGATGGCGTCGCGAAAGCGCTTGCGGAAGAAAGCTTCGTCGCCGACAAACACGTAGGCGGGACGCAGCTTGCGCGACTCCAGTTCGCCGACAAAGCGCTCGGCCTGGGCAAAGGCCCGCATCAAAAATCCTCCGTCGCCGAAAAAACTCTCGCCACAAACTCTAGCATCTAGAAGCCCTCCAGAATGTTGGAGACCAGGGTTCGGGCGAAATCCTGGGAGAGACGCCGGAAGGCGGGCGTGTCTTCCTCGAAGAAGCTGGCCAGATCCTGCGAAACTTCGTATTGCTCGCGAAACAAGTAGGAGGGATTCTGATAAAGCACTTTACCCTGGCGGTCGGTCAGCGAAACTTTCATGCTCACCACCACCAGAACGCTGGCGGCCTGCCCGGTTGTGGAATTGTAAGTGAGCGGCGACTGAGAAGTGGAGATCACGGTGCCGCGCAGCGTGGCGTCGGCGGCTTCACCGGGTTCGTTCAGAATGTGATAGTGGGTGCGGGTAGTAAATTCGCGCACCACGGAAGCCGTAAGCATTTGTTCAATCCGATATGTGGTGGTTACATTTGTGAAAGCGGGAATCGCAATCGTTTTGACATTTTCGGGAAGCTGAACCGAGTGGCCGGCCGTGTGATATCCGCAACCGGTGACCGCAAGGAGCGGGAGCAGCCACACAACGCGCCACCCCTTCATTGGATTTTTCCAACTGGCCGGGTTGCAATCATGCTCTCGGCACATTCGACTGCGGTGACAGCCGCCACCCGCAAGTTGTCGGCGGCCGCCCAGAGCCAGATTCCATTCGGACGCGAAGGCTCAGGTTTCAGTGAAACCATGATGTTCGCTTGACCAGCGGCATTTACGTTGCTGGGCTGCGAATCGTCTTCGGATCCCGCCAAGGTCACGTGATCGCCGCCGAGAGCTTGAGATAATTTTTCCTGATCGACGGGCTGTTCCATCTCCAAAAATATGGAAAGTGCATGGCCGTGAAACACCGGTGGCTGAAGCGCCATCAGGGCGGGCTGGGGCGCATCCGGTCCGGCAAGTTTTTGATAGTGGCGCCGCACGCGGGCTTCCAGCGAATCGAGCGACAGCTTCGAGCCGGAACCGTAGCGCGCGACCATGTTGAACGCCACTTGCGCGTCGAACAAATCTTTGGGAAGCGATTGGAAGGATAGAAGGTTGACGGTTTGCTGATGCAGCTCGTCCATGCCTTTCTGTCCCTGTTCGGAGGCGGGCTCGAAAACCGTGGCAATCGCATTTCGGATAGCACCAGCTTTGCGCGCCCGCAGAAGCAAGAGCGCGAGCGCGACTGAAGCAGGATGGGCCACCACACAGGGAGCGGGCTGCAGTTCCGGCTGCCAAACTTGCCCACGTTCGCGCTCCACCCACAAGGAGCGAACCGTGGCGCCCGGTTCCTCTTCCAAGGCGCCGGAAAGATCGACGATCGCGCTGCCCGCATCGTGGGCGCGTTTCCAGTTCTGCCGCGTGGTTCCGGCATCCGCGGCAAAAAACGTGAAATCAATATTGGTGAACTGCTCGGCGCGCACACTCTGGATGAAGTTGATCTCGTCCCCGGTGGCTTCGAGCTGGCCGATGGATTCGTCATCATCGAGCAGGCGAAGGTCAACGGCGGGAAAGTTGCGCTCATTCAGCATCTCGACAACTTCCTTCCCTTTCAGCGTGCCAGCGCCTACGATGGCCACGCGAAAGAGCTGTCCGCGAGGAGAAGATGTCGAAGCCACGATTTTGGACGGACTACTCATGAAGTCTGCGAAGCCTCCTTATAAGTAGGCGGCGGAGGCTGGTTCCGGCGACGGAAAATCCACTGCAAGCGCCAGAACACTCCCGAGAACGTATACAGAAGCGCGACTGCGAACAGCATGGGCCTGGAGAAAAACCAGATGCCAGCGAACAAGGCGCCAAAAAGAATAATCAACCGAAAAGGGCGACGCGAACCGAAATCAATGTCTTTGAAGCTATAAAAACGCCAGGTGCTTACCATCAGATAACCCACGGCCGCGACCATGGCTAACCAGGTGATGGCCGTGTACCAGGAATCGAGCGGCAGTCCCGCTTGAAAATGAACCACCGCCGCAATCACTCCAGCTCCCGCCGGAATGGGCATGCCGACAAAATATTTTTTTCCCGGACGCCCGGGATTGGAAGGTTGCGGGTTGCTCGTGATATTGAATCGGGCCAGGCGGCTGGCCCCAGCCATCAGAAAAAGAAAACTGGCAATCGCCCCCAGTTGGGTGAGCTTGATGTTCCAGTCGGTGAGTGCGACGGGCGACATCAAATGAAATCCCCATGTCCAGGCAAGCATGGCCGGAGCGACTCCGAATGTAATGACGTCGGCGAGGGAGTCGAACTCTTTGCCGAAATCGCTGCTGGTGCCGGTCATGCGGGCGACTCGGCCGTCCAGACCATCAAATAAGACGGCAAATCCGATCGCCTTCGCGGCGTTGTCCAAATGCCAAAAGGTCGACGCGTTCGCGTGAAGGACTTCGAGAATGGCGTAGAAACCCGCGGCCATGTTTCCCGTAGTGAACAGCGACGGGAGAATGTACATCCCCTTCCGCATACGGCGCGGGTGGCGTCGTCCCTGCTCAGGCCGATTTGTTACCGGCGAGTCGTCCATCACCGTGCCTCTTCTTTGGCAGAAAGCGGGCTGGTAGATAGCGGGCTGGTAGAAAGTGGGTCGGCAGAAACTTTTCCCGCAACTGCCAGCTCGCTGCTTGGCTGAAGGAAAGCCAGAATACTAGCCCCGCCACGCACCCGGTCGCCCACCTTTACCTGCAAGCTGGCGGTAGAGTCAAACAGTACGTCGGTTCGCGAACCAAATTTGATCAGGCCCACGCGCTGTCCACGCTCCAGGCGATCGCCAATCTGATGATGAAAAACGATTCTTCGGGCCAGCAATCCGGCGATCTGTTTGAAGACCACGGTCTGCCCGTCGCCTTCCACGCGAACGATGTTCTGCTCGTTCTCCTCCGCCGAAGCTTGATTCATGGCGTTCAAAAACTTTCCCCGTTGATAACGCACTTCGCGAACAATTCCAGCGATCGGCGAGCGATTCACATGAACATCAAAAACGCTGAGAAAGATGCTGATACGCGTCTGTTTATCGCCGCCAACTGTAATGTATGAAACATCTGTAACTTTGCCGTCCGCTGGCGAAACCACAGCTCCTGGAAGGTCGGGAATGGCACGCTCAGGATCGCGGAAGAACCAAAGAAAGAATATCGCCAGCAAGACCGGCACGATTGCCCAAGCGGGCCGCGCGAACCAGCCGACAAGGATCGCAGCCACCAGCAAGCCCAGCGCGTAAAAGTAGCCATCACGAACCATAGATCAGATTAAGAGTCGAAACTTAATCAATTATAGAGCAGGAGCGAAAAGACGGGATCAGACTCGGGTCGAAGTCCAGATCGTAAGTCCAGACAAAGAAAGGCGCTGATTGGCGCCAGAGCGTGGATACAAGAATGCCGTCGCGGCAAAGGCCGAGGTTTTCAGTGGAAATCGATTACGCTACGTGCGTGCCGTACTGCTGCCGATATTGCCGCTCAATCGTCTGCATTTGGTCTTTGAGCCGCAGTTTGAGTTTTTTAAGCCGTACTTCCTCCAGCTTTTCATCTTCGCTGAGGTAGCGTTTTTGGGTGAGTGAATCCAGACGGGTGGAATATTGCATATGCTCCTGAGCCAGCTTGCGAAACTCATCGTGGTTGGTCAACAGAGCGCTATTCGAAGTCAGCATCCAGGCAGACCTCCAATTGGTTTGATAACCTCACGCTACCACAGCACCATTAGCGGTTCAATGCCATATTTGTGGTGCAGTCTCGTTATGAGAAAGGCTTAATCGATAAAGTACCGCATCCTCTGACGGGTGGGAATAGTAACTCTTTCGCGACCCGAATTCTACGAAACCGAGATTGTTGTAGAAGGCCCTCGCTCCTAGATTCGATTGGCGAACCTCAAGAAATATAGAAGTCACATCTTTGGTCCGCGCCTGCTTGATGAGGTCTTCCAGGAGCCGGCTGCCAAGGCCGCGGCGTCGGGAACCTGCGGCGACAACAATGTTCTCCAGTTCCCATTCCTTGGCCACCCGACGCGCAACCAGGAATGCGAGGATTCGGTGCTCGCCTGAAGCGGTCGCGGCCGGCATTTCTGAAACATCCTCCGCTACCAGAATCAGGCGTTCAGACAACGGGGTATCGAAATCCGCGAAAAGACCTTCATACTGCTGAACCGACCAATGAGCGGCGGTGGGGTTCTGAGCATCCAGTTCCATCATTGCGGGAATATCGGCGCGATTTGCTGAGCGAACGCGCAAGTCACGAACCGATCTTCTCGAGCATCTCGGCATCGCTGCGGCGTATATAATTCGCCTCCAACTGCTCGGGCGTCACGGTATGGCCGGATTGAATCTTGCGCCACCCCAGACGCGCGACATCCGCCGCCGAAATCGCCGGAAGCGTTGAGACACTCAAGCCAGCGGCAGCAGCGACTCCGGCGAGAGCAGAATCCGGAGTCACGACCTTCGATCCCGCAGCTTGGGAGAGGAATTCGTTCCTGCTCAAGATACGCTCTCTCGAAAGTGAGCCCGCAGCACCGGGGATTTCATACTCCCCCACATAGACATCCGTGCGGCCCGCGTCGAGAATAGCCATGATCTTCCCTTGAGCGCCGCTGGCAAAGACACAAACTTCCAGTAACGAAACTGCTGCGATTGGCTTATGCAAAACTTCCGCCAGAGCTTTGACGGCAGCCAGACCGATGCGCAAGCCGGTGAAGGATCCGGGTCCCGAAACGACAGCGAATGCGCCGATGGCCGTCTTCATGAACCCGTTGCTGGAGAGCAACTCGGAGACCTGGGGAATAAGCTGTGCCGAGAAAGTGCCGCCGACCAGCGGCGCAATCTCAATCACCTCGAAGTCGCCCTCGGCAGTTGGTTCCCCGGCCCGCGCCAGCGCGATGCTGCCTTGCTTGCCGGAGGTATCGATAGCGAGAAGAAGCATAAAGAATCAGAATATTGCTCTATTCGTGAAGATCCGTGGAAATCCGTGGCCGACTTTACCGCCTCTCCTCAACCAATTCCAGAAGCACGCCCCCGGCACTCGAAGGATGAACAAAAGCGTATTTGTGCCCGCCGGCTCCGGTCTTGATTTCTTCTGAGACCAAACGGACTCCATCTTTCTTCAGTCGTTCAACAGCCGCAGGTAAATCCGGAACTCGCAGGCACACGTGATGCAATCCCTCGCCCCGCTTGGCGATAAACTTCGCGATGGTCGAGCCTTCCGAAGTCGCCTCTAACAGCTCCAAGCGGCTTTCTCCCACGGCAACCATCACCAGCCGTACCTGTTCCTGCTCGACGGTTTCTTCGGGAGAAATGGTCAGCCCCAGCTTCTCGTAGATCGCCTTTGACGCCGCAAGCGATTTCACCGCGATCCCGATATGATCGATTTTCGCCATCAGCTCTTTCCTACGCTCGCGGTGATCTCCTCAACCAGCGTATAGGGATCTCGCTTGTGTTCGGCTACCTCTGCAGCATAACGGGCTAAACCACCGTCGGCCATTTGCTCGCGAGCTTTTTCGAGCAGAGCGTCGCGCAGCATCTCGACCAGGCGTTCCTGCCAGTTCTCGACGCTTTTGTTCAGAGCCAGATTTTCTTTTTGCAGATATGCTTCATAATTTGAAATCGCGTTGGCGAGTTCCTCGATGCCAGTTCCCTGGCTGGCGACGGTCTTTACGATCGGAGGCGTCCAGCCATCGTGGCGCATCGCGAGCGATTGCAGCGCGCGTATTTCCCGCTCGACATGGTCGGCGCCATCGCGGTCGCTTTTGTTGATCACGAAGATGTCGGCGATTTCCATGATGCCGGCCTTGATGGTCTGCACGTCGTCGCCCATGCCGGGAACGAGGATCACAATCGTGACATCAGCGAGCCGCACGATATCCACTTCATCCTGACCAACGCCAACGGTCTCGATCATGACGAGGTCGCGCCCTGCAGCGTCCAGCACCGTGGCGACATCGGCCGTGGTGCGGGCCAGGCCACCGAGTGAGCCGCGCGTGGCCATGCTGCGAATATAAATCCCCGGATCGGAAAAATGATCCTGCATGCGGATGCGGTCGCCCAGAATCGCTCCGCCAGTGTAGGGACTGGTTGGGTCGACGGCGATAATGCCGACGGTCGATTATCTTTGCGGTAGAAGCGGGCCAGTTGATCGACCAGCGTGCTCTTGCCTGCTCCCGGCGGCCCCGTCAGCCCAAGCACACGGGCTTTCCCGCTGTGTGGAAATAGCCCTTTGAGCAATTCGGACCATCCCGGCGCACGGTTTTCCACAGTTGAGATCGCGCGAGAGAGCGCGCGAATGTCGCCGGAGCGGATTTGCTCGATCCATGGCTGGATTTCAGGGTTCAAGCGATCAGTGTAAAGCACAGGGCTGAAGAAGAAGAAATTTGCGGCGCGATTAATCCTTCAGCAACTGCCGCGCAATCACCAGCCGCTGAATCTCGCTGGTGCCTTCGCCGATGGTGCAGAGCTTTACGTCGCGATAATACTTTTCCGCGGGATAATCTTTGATGAAGCCGTAGCCGCCGTGAATCTGCACGCCCTCGTTGGCGCATCTCACCGCAACTTCGCTGGCGTAGAGTTTCGCCATCGACGATTCCAGCGTAGTCTTCATGCCGGCATCTTTCATGGATGCGGCGCGCATGGTCAGCAGGCGAGCCGCGTCGATCTCCGTGGCCATGTCAGCCAGCTTCCACTGGATCGCCTGAAACTCGCCGATCGCCTTGCCGAATTGCCGGCGCTCTTTCGAATATCTCAGTGCGGCCTCGTACGCGCCCTGCGCCATGCCCAGCGAGAGTGCCGCGATCGAGATGCGGCCGCCGTCGAGCACGCGCATGGCATCGATAAAGCCGTCGCCTTCTTTGCCCAACAGATTCTCAGCCGGAATCACGCAATCTTCGAAAATCAACTCCGCCGTGTCACTGGCTCGCAGGCCCAGCTTGTTTTCTTTTTTGCCGGGACGGAATCCCTTTGTATCCTTGTCGACGATGAATGCCGAAAGCCCGTGGGTATTGCGCGGCGCGGTCGGTCACAGCGATCACGACGATGGCATCGGCATAGTGGCCGTTGGTGCAAAAAGTTTTCGTGCCGTTGAGCACCCAGTTGTTGCCGCGGCGCTCCGCGGTCATGCGCGCGCTGCCCGCGTCGGAGCCTGACGAAGGCTCGGTTAATCCCCAGGCGCCGATGAATTCGCCCGTAGCAAGTTTGCTGACATATTTCTTCTTCTGCGCTTCGTTGCCGGCGAGAAAAATGTGATTGGAACAGAGCGACGTGTGCGCCGCGACGATGATGCCCACCGAGCCATCCACGCGCGACAACTCTTCGATGGCGGTGACATATTCCACGTAGCCCATGCCCGCGCCGCCGTATTCGGTGGGAAAAACTGTTCCCAGCAGTCCCAGCTTGCCCAGCTCTTTGACGATCGCCAGCGGGAACTCGCAGGCCTCGTCCCACTTCATGACGTTGGGGACGATCTCGCGCTCGGCAAACTCGCGAACGCTTTTCTTTAACTGCACTGCTCGTCATTCAGTTGAAAATCCAAAGTTCCTCCAGGCTGCGCAGACTTTGGATTCGATTAGAACATAGCGGTAGGAAGGGGAAAAGTTACCGCCGGCAGGAGCCACGGAGAGCAGGCAGAACCAGCGTAGAACGTTGGGGATTATCGGCATCTCGAGCTCTGCAGCCCAACCGACCGGATGGTTTGGCCGATACCAGCTTTCGAACAGATTTCTCAATGCTTTGCGAAACGTATCAGCGTTCGACTCTCTATCCGCCAGCAATGAACGCCTGGAACACTTCGTTTGATAGCAATCGTCCGCGCGAGGTCAGCGAGACGCCGCTCTTCCCGCTGCTCCATCAGTCCATCTGCGATTAATCTCTGCAATCTCAACATGCGCGCTTTTGACTCCGGCTTCGCCAAACTTCGTCGCTATTTCCTTCAGGCTCACACCACGATTCAGCCGAAGTCCGAGGAAAAAGCTTTCTTCGAAGGCTGCCTGACGCGAAACGACGGTCAGTTGCGGAGCCGCGCCACTCACATATTGCTCCAGAGAATCCGCGTGCGCGAACCGCACCGCATTCGATCTCCGGCGCGCTGGAGACGAGCATCGAGTGCGCGTCCACTCCGAAGCCGAGATAGGGCCGCCGTGTCCAATATTTCAAGTTGTGCACGGACTCGCAACCTTCGCGGGCAAAGTTGGAAATCTCGTACTGCTTAATCGCTGCCGTTTGAAGGCGGTCACACGCAGTCAAGTAGAAATCCGCAGTAGCTCCTTCGTCCGGAACAAAGTGCGCGTGATAACGAGTCCCGCCGGCCAGCAATTCACGGCCCAGCCGCGAATCTTCGTCCACTTCGAGCATGTAGACGCTGGCGTGCGGAGCGCCGGTTGCGATGGCCTCTGACAGAGAGTAGTCCCAGCTCTCCGCGGTCTGGTGCGGCAAGCCCGCGATAAGATCGATGTTTATCTTTGAAATTCCCGCAGCCCGCAGGCGAGCAATGTCTTCAAGCACGGTCGTGCGCTTGTGCAGGCGGCCAACGGCCGCGGCTTCCTGGTCCACGAACGATTGCACGCCGAGGCTGACGCGATTCACGCCGCAGCGCAGAAGGGTCTCGACCATAGCGCTAGTGAGAGTGCCGGGAGCGCACTCGACGGTAACTTCAGCATCCAGCGCTCACGTCGAACTGACGCCTCACAGCCGCAAAAATTCGCTCCAGTTGCGCAGAGGCGAGCAGGGTCGGAGTTCCGCCGCCAAGGTAAATGGAATCCACTTCGTGCTCGAGCTCCCCGCCCATCTCCGCTGCGGTTTTCCGTGAGTTCTCGATGTCGGCACAAACACGATCCACGTAGCGCTCGAATAGCGCTTGCGAAAAAACGTCGGAGGCAAAGTTGCAGTAGCTGCACTTGGTGCGGCAGAACGGCACCGAAATGTAAATGCCCAAAGCCATATCTGCTTATTATCCCACCGCCTATTACGCCAGTGCGCAGCGCAAAGCTTTTCCATCCTCTGCGCAGTCTTGAACATCTATTTGCGGTACCCTGTTAATTGCGCTTGTGGTGCGGCTCGCCAGTGGCTGGGCCGAAGAAATCAATGTCTCAAGAAGAAGAAATATTAGGCAAAGCGTATGACAGCCGGCTGATGGCGCGGCTGCTGAAATACCTGCGCCCTTACAAGTGGCAGGTGGCGATTGCGCTGATTTCGATTGTCCTGAAGTCTTTCGCCGACGTGCTCGGCCCCTATCTCACCAAAGTCGCAATCGATCGTTACCTTGCTCCCGCTAGGAACTCCTCGGCCGGATTCTGGAATTGGCTGAGTCCCCGCGCCAGTACTGGCATTGCGCAGATCGCGGGGATTTATGTTGGACTGCTGGTCTTCAGCTTCCTGCTCGAGTTTCTGCAAACCTACTTCATGCAGTGGACCGGGCAGAAGGTGATGTTCGATCTTCGGCGGCAGATCTTTCGCCATCTGCAGCGGCTGCACGTCGCATTTTTCGACAAGAACCCAGTCGGACGGCTGGTGACGCGCGTCACCACGGATGTAGACGCCTTGAATGAGATGTTCACTTCCGGCGTGGTGTCGATCTTCGAAGATCTATTTGTGCTCTTCGGCATTCTGGGCGTGATGCTGTGCATGAACTGGAAGCTGGCGCTGATCACGTTTGCGGTTTTGCCGTTTATCGTTTATTCCACCAAGATTTTCCGCGACCGGGTGCGCGATTCTTACCGGCGCATCCGTGTTGCCATTGCGCGAATCAATTCGTATCTGCAGGAGCACATCAGCGGAATGGTGGTGCTGCAGCTCTTCAACCGCGAGCGCAAGGCCTACAACCGCTTCTCGGAAATTAATCGCGACCACATGGACGCCTACAAAGACGCGATCATGGCCTACTCGGTTTACTACCCGGTAGTCGAGATCCTTTCCGCGATTGCGATCGCCTGCGTCATCTGGTTTGGCGGCGGCGATGTGATGCGGAACGTGCGCGCGACCAGCGTCTCCGTTAGTTTCAACTGGAAAACCCTGATCGCATTTCGTCTGGTGCCGACGGTTGCGTCGCTGGGCGTGCTGGTTGCATTTATCCAATATGCCCTGCGATTTTTCCGTCCGATCATGGACTTCAGCGAGAAGTACAACATCCTGCAATCGGCCATGGCTGCCAGTGAACGCATTTTTAAATTGCTGGATACTCCAGTGCAAGTGGTTTCACCTGTTGCGACCAGGCGGCCGGAAGGCTCGGGGCGAATCGAGTTTGATCACGTCTGGTTCGCTTATCACGACGAAGTGGAAGACGGGCAAGCTCCGGACTGGGTTCTGCGCGACGTCAGCTTCACGATTGAGCCCGGCGAAACCGTGGCTATCGTCGGACACACGGGCGCAGGCAAGACGACGCTGATTTCGCTGCTGCTGCGCTTTTACGATGTTCAGAAAGGTGCGATCAGGATTGACGGCGTCGACGTAAAAGAGATGGACCTCGTCGACTTGCGCAGCCGATTCGGTGTAGTGCTACAGGATCCGTTCCTGTTCAGTGGGACGATCGCCGGAAATATCCGGCTGGGCACCAAGCGTATTCGCGATGAAGACGTGGAGCAGGCCGCTGAAGATGTGAACCTTGCCGACTTCATCCGTGCCTTGCCTAAGGGGTTCGACGAAGAGGTTCGCGAGCGCGGATCGACTCTGTCGACCGGCCAGAAGCAACTCATCTCATTCGCGCGGGCGCTGGCTCATGAGCCGAAAATCTTGATTCTCGACGAAGCCACTTCCAGCGTGGATACGGAAACGGAATTCCGCGTCCGTGACGCGCTCAGCCGCATGGTCGAGGGACGAACATCCGTGATCATCGCCCACCGGCTTTCGACGGTGCAGCGCGCCGACAAAATTATTGTGATGCATAAGGGCCAGGTCCGCGAAATGGGCACGCACCAGCAACTGCTGGCTCAGCGCGGAATTTATTTCAAGCTTTATCAACTGCAATATAAGGATCAGGAGATTGCGGCAGGGCCAGTGGCTACCGCCGGAGACGACTAAGTCGCGCCGAGAGCCTTACAATGCTCTCTTGCGGATACTGATCTCAGCCGGCGAGGCTTCCGGGGAAATGTATGGAGCGCAGTTGATTGAAGCGCTCCAGCGTTGTGCCGTGGGAAAGACTGCGGAGCTGCGCTCCGCCGGACAGCCGAGGGCGGCTGTCCCCACACAAACCTCTTTCTCCACACAAGACTTGATTGAGTTCTTCGGCGTTGGCGGAGAGCGAATGCGAGCCGCTGGATGCGACACTATTGTCGACGCCAAAGATCTTTCGGTTGTCGGCATCACTGAGATTCTCAGTCATCTGCCCAAGATCTACGGGCTCTACCAGCGTTTGATTGCAGAGGCCGACAGGCGCAAGCCTGATCTCGCGATCGTCATCGATTCGCCGGCTTTTAATTGGCGGGTGGCGCGGCAGATGAAGAAGCGCGGCATTCCTGTTGTCTATTACGTGGCTCCGCAGTTCTGGGCGTGGCGGCAGGGGCGCGTGCGCCTGTTGCGGGAGTACATCGACAAGGCGCTGGTGATTTTTCCTTTTGAAGAAAAGTTCTACCGCGAGCGGGGAGTGGATGCAACGTTCGTCGGGCATCCCCTGGCCGATCTTCCGCAACCCGCGGTTACGCGCAATGACTATGCCGCTCAGTTTCATCTCGACGCGGCTAAGCCCTGGATAACGATTATGCCGGGCAGCCGCATCAAAGAAGTACGCATGAATCTGCCAACCATTCTGGAAGCGGCCGGAAAGCTCGGCTCTGAATATGAATTTCTGCTTCCGGTCGCACCCACGCTGGAGCGGTCGTTTTTGCAAGGTTTGATAAAGCAGCAGAGCATCACGCTGGTTTCGGAATCGTTGCCTGCGCTGTGGCATTCTCGTGCGGGCATTGTCGCCAGCGGCACGGCGACGATCGAGGCCGCAATGATGCACACTCCCTTTGTCATGGTTTACCGTGTTTCGTCCCTTACTTATTTGCTCGGCAAGCCGCGGGTGAAGGTGCCACACTTTGCCATGGTCAACCTGGTCGCCGGGGAGCAGGTGGTCCCGGAGTTGGTGCAACATGACTTCACGGCTGCCAACGTGGTCGCGCGATTGCAGGAGATTCTTCCGGATGGAGCTGAGCGCAATCGCATGTTGGAGGGTCTGGCGCGGGTTAAGTCCCGTCTGCGCACGACCGAGAATGCGGGCGAGCCTGTGACGCAACATCCGGCGGACCGCGCCGCCGAAATTATTCTCTCGTGGGGCAAACAGTCTTTGGGAAACCAATCATAAGCGGTGGGTAGCCTGGTTCTGCATTCCTGCATCAGAAATAGATAACATAGAGGATAAAATTAGCAGCAACAGATATTAAGAATTCTCTCCAGAGCCCAGGATTTTGGATAGCCCGATTCAGTTCCAGCGCCAGTCTTTACAGAACTTCACCCGGACGGAAAACGTCCACGCGGAAGGAGCAGGTTTGAGGGGTTCCCCAGGAAGGTTACTCGATGGCGCAGAATGTATCCATCTCCGCCATTTGGTTCGTCGCTGTACGGAGTTTCCCCTGGTGGATCACGCTGCTTGGTTTAGGCGTCGGCTCGGCGGCCGGCCAGTCGCAGCCCGCTGCACCACTAACACCGGACGCGTCAGCCCTGTCCCAGCAGCAGACGCAGAGTGAAACACAGGCTGGAAGCATTAGCGGTACAGTGGTTGACCCAAGTGGGGCAGTCATGCCCAATGTGAAAGTAAGCCTGGCTGTGCAGGGCTTTAACGTAAACAAAGAAACGCTTTCGGATGTGGACGGGCACTTTTTCTTTAGCGATGTAATTCCCGGACCTTTTCAGATGACTCTCACGGCGTCCGGCTTCGCGAACTTTAAGCAGTCGGGCGTTCTGCATGCGGCAGAAAACTTCGTTGTTCCGCAGATTGCTATGGTCGTTGCTCGCGCCAACGTCGATGTCGAGGTAACCGAGTCACAGGCACAAGTGGCGGAAGACGAGGTTAAGGTCGAAGAGAAGCAGCGGGTGCTTGGCGTTATTCCGAATTTTTACGTCAGCTATCTGCCCCACGCGGCTCCACTCACCCCGAAGCTGAAATTCCAGCTTGCCTGGAAGTCCATTCTGAATCCATATACGTTCGGCATCACCGGGGGAATCGCCGGAATTGAACAGGCAGAAAATACATTTAGCGGGTATGGACAAGGAGCGCAAGGCTATGCCAAACGTTACGGCGCAGCCTACACTGATCTCGTAACGGGGACATTTATTGGAGGCGCAATTCTGCCGTCGCTATTGAAGCAGGATCCACGTTATTTTTATAAGGGCACCGGCAGCAAGAAATCGAGATTTTTTTATGCCATCGCCATGTCGGTAGTTTGTAAAGGCGACAACGGGCGCTGGCAGCCGGACTACTCGGGCATCATCGGGGGATTGGCGGCGGGAGGGATCTCGAATCTTTATTATCCCGCCCAAAATCGCAATGGGTTGGGCCTGACTTTTGAGAATGCGCTCATCGGGATCGGCGGAGGTGCGGCCGGCAATATCCTTCAGGAATTTGTTGTGCGGCGGTTCACGCCGCATGTTCCCCCTCCGGATACCGACAAACCTTAGAGTGACGAGTTTCCAAGGCCGGTGTGGCAAGGAACGGAATCGCCTAAACCTTGTGCTCCCAGCATCTTTTAGGTGAGAATCTTCATCATAGGAATGGTAAGGCCCATTCCGGGGAGATTCTCCTTAATGCAAATCCAGCTTCGGCGCAGGTGGAGCGTCCTGTGGGGAGCCTCTGCGCTGCTGTTGATGTTTGGCGCGATGCCTTCCTGGGCCGCCGAAAAAGCTCGCCTGCGGGTCGATGACTACCAGATCGAGGTCGAATTAACCCCCCATCTGCACCAGATGTCGGCGAAGGCGAAAGTCAAATTCACCGCCCTTCAAGATCTGAACACCGCAATTTTCGAACTGCATAATGGCCTCCGCGTCACCAAAGTTCTTGACGAGAAGGATCAGCCGCTGGCAGCCGAGCGGGTGACGCAGGATTCAACTGTGCGCGTGCCGTTGCCCAACGGCCTGGCAAAAGACGCGTCGACTACCCTGACCTTCGAATACGAAGGAGAGATTGAGAGTGCCGATGATAGCCCCGTGCCCGGGCTCAAACTGGTCTCCATCGGCGACGATACCAGCTATCTGCTTTACTCCGGACGCTGGTTCCCAGTAAGCGGCTACGGTTTGAATCGCTTCACAGCAACCATCAGCGTTACGGTGCCGGCTCACATGCTCGTGATCGGCAGCGGAAAGTCCACAGTTACCGAAAATCCTCCCTCCAATAAACCCAACAGCAACGGGCTGCCGACCAAGACTTTTACCTTCGTGTATGACAAGCCGAGCTTTCCCGGCACCATCGTTGCCGGCATTTTTCAGGAATACAAAAGCGACGAAGCGGGGATGGATCTGCACGTATTTTTTAAACCCGATCATCAGAAACTAGCTCCCGAGTACACGACGACGGCGGTTCAGGAGTTTACTTACTTCATCACGCTCTACGGCACCCCGTTGTCGCAGAGACTGAATGTTTTCGAACTCCCCGGCGACACGGTTCCGTACGCCTGGGCGCCCGAGATAGCGGGATTGGCCGGCCCGTCGATCACCGAAAAAACAAATTATCGTTTGCTTGCCAACGCGATAGCCCACCAGTGGTGGGGAGTTTCGGTGAGCCCTGCCACGAAAGATGACTGGTGGCTGACCGACGGATTTTCGCGCTACTCCGAAGCCATGTATGTGGAAAATGCCGCAGGCGCTGCCGGTCTGGAAGAAGTGGTGAAGGATATGTCGGTGGGAGCGCTGGCCTATGACAATGTGCCGCTCTCGAGCGCCAGCAAGCTCGATCCTTTCTCGACTGAGTTTCAGTCGCTGGTGACCGATAAGGGCGCGATGATTCTGCACATGCTGCGTTGGGTGCTGGGCGAGGACAAATATCTAAAAACGATGCGCGATTTCGCCGAAACCTACCGGGGAAAATCAGCCACGATGGACGAGTTCAAAGCCATCGCTGAAAAATATTATGGCGATCAGTTGACCTGGTTTTTCTCGCAATGGCTCGATTCCACGGGAGCGCCGGAGTTCAAGTTGAAATACACGGTCTACCGTCTGGGGGGAGTTCAGGCGACGTCCGCGGCGGCGAAAGAAAAGAAGCTTCCGGGATTCCGCGTTACGGGCGAGATTACCCAGGATCTCGATCTGTTCCGTATGCCCGTCGACCTGCGCATTGAGACCGACGGTAACACGGAAAACAAGAAAATCGAGGTGGTGGGAACCAGTTCGCCTTTCACCGTTGAGACATACGGACGGCCACGGCGGATCTCGCTGGATCCCGACCACCACGTCCTGACCAACAATTCGGATGTGAAGCTGCGCGCATCGATCCTTCGGGGCCAGGCGCTGCAGCAGCAGGGCGATCTGGCCGGTGCTCTTGCCGAATTCAACAAGGCGCTCGACCAGAACAAGAACAGTTCACTGGCCCATTACCGCATTGCAGAGATTTTCTACCTGCAGAGAAACTACCAGTCTTCGGCAAATTCTTACCGCTCCGCCATCAATGGGAATGGCGATCCGCGCTGGACGGAAGTCTGGAGCCATATCCAACTAGGAAAAATTTTCGACATCACGGGCCAGCGCGAGCGCGCCATCAACGAATACCGGCAAGCCATCCAGACCAATGACGACACGTTCGGTGCTCTGGAAGAAGCGCGCAAATATCTGCAGAAAGCTTTCGAACGGCCGAAGAACAAGGAATAGTGGAAGGTTTTCAGCCTTTTCTTGAGCCTGCGCCCAACGCTTTGACCTTGGCTCCGCTGGCCAGCAGGCGCGGGATGCGATTAGCGTGTCGCGGCACGGCGAAGGGTAGGACCTCACAGGGCAAGACTTTCTCATCGCGAGCGCGGCCCACCGCTACGATGATTCGACCCGTTTGACCCAACAATCTGCGGGTCTCCGCCGACGCCTCGAACTGCACTTTATACAGTTCGTCCTCTTGCGATGCATGCCGCCCCGACCGGTCGCGGATCGCGTCCATTTTGATGCTAGTGTCGTTGTCGCGTAGCTGCCGAATTCGCGCGACCGCTTGCTGGACGATCCGGGCGAACTCTTCCCCGTCGTCGTTCTTTCGACCTTCCCGCAAGCGCCGCTTGGCATCTTCAATCGAAAACCAGGTTCGATTCCGGTTGGACTCCTTGGGATTGGCGAGACGGCGTACTTCACAAAGATGAGCGCTCACCTGCAGCGATCTTCGGGCATTCCGCCGGTCGCCCGGCTTCCGGCTTCTATATCGGGCGAAAGGCATCTCCTCGATCCGGCCATGAACTCCAGCTTCCTCGAAGGCCTCAATCGCCGCTGCCTGGGCGTGCGTAAGTCCTGGTTCCGCGCTGCCCTTTGGAAATATCCAGCGTCCACTACCACGGGTTTGGATCAGCAGAAATTCGATGACTTCCTTCCGGACCCGGTAGCAAACCGCGGCGACCTGTTCGCATTCGCGGATCTTCCTGATTTGCGGCAATCGAACGCTCTTTGCCAGGGGCATGGTTGATACGCAAACCAGAAGAAATCATGGTCAGACGCGAAGCACGAGCGTTTGTGGCACCGACACCCATTGCCACAGAGTGCACGACAGGAACTGCCCTTGCCTAGAGCACAACTTGGTTCTCGCCGCGCGAGTCCATCGATCCTGTCTGCAATTCCACTTCCCCGGAATCTCCCTGCGTACTTGATTCCCACATGAGAGAAAGTCACTATCAGTGCTCAGGCGCATTGAGTTTAGGAGATTGCCTTGGAAAATATGTATTGCCTGCGCTGCAATCGCGAGCTGGGGCCGGGACAGAAATCGGTGGCGGTTTACCTGTTTGCGCAGACGGTGGGAATCAAGCCGCGGCAAAAATCATCCGCGCAGCGAATCTGCTTCTGTCCGCAGTGCTCGGTCTCTCTGGCCATGGGACCTCCACCGGAGGGTGCGCTGAATCTGGCTGCCTGGGAGATGATCCGCGATTTGGTTGGTTCCGATCCCGCTTTGAATCATGCGGCTTGGGACAACTTGAGTGCGAAGTTGGGTGCGCTGCCGGCGACGGGAACTTCGGGCGCCCACCTGTCGGCTGCCTCAGGCGGATATATCGAGTTCTAGAAACCTTACTGAGAAGCAGCTACTCCTGACCCTTGCAACCTCGGATTTTTGCCAACGGCTAACCTTTTTTGAACTCTCGCGGTCTAAGGAATTAACGACAGCAGGGAACTTCACATAGCCCGGCTGCGTACTACTGATCAGATGGTTAGGCGGGATTGAGACCCCTCGCCTGAACGTTACCGGGGGCCCTCGCGCCCCTCCCCGGAGGCGCGAGGGCACATTTACTTCCATGCGGATGCTTCTCGATATCGTCCGGCAGTCGCTGTCCACACTGTGGGCGCACAAGCTGCGCTCCTTTCTCACCATGTTTGGAATCGCATGGGGCGTAGGTTCTTTGTTGCTGCTGGTGGGATTGGGCGAAGGCTTCCGCAGCGGTCAGGACAAAAATCTCGCGGAGCTGGGCCAGGATATTATGTTCGTCTTCCCCGGCCGAATCCCGGCCATAGCGGGGAGTTTCCAATCAGGACAGCCCTACTACCTGACCTATGGCGACTACTTTGCGATTCGAGACCAGTCCAGATTTCTGCGTGCCGTTTCTCCGGTGCTGGAGCGTGATGATATTCGCGCGGTAAGCGATTACGGGTCCACCAGCGGGCAGGTCTTCGGGGTGGCTCCAGAATATAGCCAGATCCGCAACACTCCGATCGAACCGGGACGCTGGTTCAATGACGAGGACAATACGCAGCATCGGCGCGTCGCCGTGGTGGGATGGGAACTGCTGAAGAATATGTTTCCCGGTGAGCCCGCAGTGGGTAGCACCATCATGCTTAACGATATGGATTTTAAAGTAATCGGTGTGATCCCGAAGATCGGGAAAGAAGGAGAGAACGGAACCAACCACCGCATCTTCGTTCCCTTCGACACCATGCGAATGCTCTTTCCACTGAAGGCGCAGAACTCGGAGAGCGCGATTTCGTTTATTAATTACCGGCCTATCAGAAAAGATTTGCACGTTGAGGCCATGAACGAAGTTCACGCCATCATTGGCCGTCGGCACGGATTTGATCCGAAGATCGACGACGCATTCATGGACTGGGACACGATCGACGGCGCGATTCGCGTGGCCAAGATTTTTGATGCGATGGATTGGTTCCTGGGCGTGGTGGGAGTGGTTACGCTGGGGCTTGGCGCGATCGGCGTAATCAACATCATGCTTGTGTCGGTCACCGAACGAACGCGGGAAATCGGCCTGCGTAAAGCTCTGGGAGCGACCCATCGCAACATCATGACGCAGTTTTTTGTCGAAGGAGCATTCCTCACAGCATTCAGCGGCTTCATCGGATTGGCGATCTGTACGGCTTTCGTGACGCTGTTAGCGCAGTTGCCAGCGCCGGAAGGCTTTGATACGCCGCGTATCGTTCCCGCTTCCGCGGTAGTTGCGATTCTTTCGCTGTCGCTGGCGGGCATCGTCGCCGGGCTTTATCCCGCGCGGAAAGCCGCGCTGCTTCCTCCGGTGGAAGCATTGCGGCAAGAATAAGTAGGCTGGGATTAAGTAATCTGAGAGTAATTATGTTTGGCGACTTAGGCAAGCAGGCGCTCAACGCGTTAAGACATAATCGCCGGCGTTCCGTGCTAACCATGCTGGGCATGGCATGGGGGATCGCTACGGTGGTCTTGCTGCTGGCCTATGGTTCCGGCTTCGAAAGCGCCTTGATGATCGCCTTCCGCACCTTCGGAGGAAATCTGGTCGCCATTTTTCCCGGACACACTTCCGTTCAAGCCGGTGGCACCAAGGCGGGCGTGCAAATTCGCCTCACGCGCGACGATCTTGATTACCTTCGCGCCGAGTGCCCCATGCTCACACGTATCTCGCCTGAAGTGGATAAGCAAAGCCTCGTGGCCTTTGGCACCCGCAGCGCCACCTATGGCGTACACGGAATTTATTCCAGTTACGAAAAAATTCGTGCGCTTGATGTGGGGGAAGGCTCATTCTTTGGCGAGCGCGAGGATTTCACTCATACCCGCGTCGCGGTGATTGGTTCCACGGTGAAGAAGAAACTGTTCTCGGGACAGAACGCGCTGGGCGAAAGCATTCGCGTTGACGGCATCTCTTACAAAGTCGTCGCCGTGCTGCGGCATACGATTTCCAACGGCGATGAGGATATGAACTCTCTGGTGTATGTGCCCTACAGCGCCATGAGCGACCTTAAGAATAGTTACTATCTCGACGGCATCATGATGGATTATGAAGGCGACCACATCAAGATGGTGCAGGCCGTCCGCAATTCCATGGCATTTCATCACAATTTCAGTCCTAAGGATGATCGCGCGATTTTCGTTTTCGACGCCGTTAAGGATCTCGCGGATCTCAACGTGATTACGGTTGGAATCAAGGTTCTGCTGGGCTTTATCGGGCTGCTTACGCTCGGCATCGGCGGCGTCGGACTGATGAACATCATGCTGGTTTCTGTGACCCAGCGTACCCGCGAGATCGGCGTGGAGAAAGCTCTCGGTGCGCGGCGCTGGCATATACTCTTTCAGTTCCTGGCCGAAGCTCTCGTGATTACCGCGCTGGGCGGCCTGTTGGGGGTGGTGCTCGCTTATCTGGTTTCCTGGAGTGTAGGGTCGCTGACCCTGTGGAGCGCCTTTATCGATGACGCCAGCGAAGGCGATATTCATCTGTATATCAATTCGGCAACGCTGATCTGGTCGACGGTAATCCTCAGCTTCGTCGGGATCGTCAGCGGGATGTTGCCGGCCATTAAGGCGGCGAGGCTGAATCCTATAGAAGCGCTGCGTTACGAGTAGGCGATTCTGCTCAGTAGTGAAAACGCGCTTGCAGAAAATCGATTCGTCCCTCGCTTACGCGATATACCAACCTGTGCTCTTGAGTAATTCGGCGCGACCAACAGCCAGCCAGTACATATTTCAATGGCTCCGGCTTTCCAATGCCGGTAAAGGGCTCGCGAAGAACGGCCTCAATGAGTTCGAAGGCGCGAAGCGCAACCCTTCGATCGGTCTCGACCCAATAACGCAAATCTTGCCGGAATTCGAGGTGAAATATCCCCTCCCGGTCAACGCTCCGAGGCAAGCCCGATCTCCCGCCGCAGTTTGTCTAGCGTCTCCGGCTTGCGTTTCCGGCCGGTGGCGCGCCTCAACGCGGACAGCAGCCGCTGCGCATTTCTAGGCGACCGCAGCAGATGTGCCGTCTCCATAAGGCCAGCCAATTCATCGGCGGGAACCATCGCCACCTTCTTCTGCCCTTTTCGGCTCACGATCACAACCTCGTGATCGTTGACTACGCGATCAAGCACAGAAGCCAAGCTTTGTCGAAGATTCGTATAGGTAGTCTCCATCATGTTTCCCCCAGAAATACCAAGTGTACAGCATTCCTGTACTTCATGTCATCCCCTTCTTCTGAGTTCCTCCTGAGCTGCACCAGCTACTCGGAACGTAATGGAAACTCCGAGGCGACAAGCAGTCAATGATGTGTTTTACAATCCTCCTGTGCCCGAAACCATCAGCACCCGCCTCGACCGTGTGCTCGCTCAACTCAGACTTTACGAACATCCGCTGCTGAATTTTTCTGCTCGTTCCAAAGGCGAGGGCGTGGAAGTCATCATTCAGTTCAAAGACACATCCGTTCCCGTGCACACCTATTACTTTGAATTGCACCCTCGCGACCTCGACCATCCGCAGTTTGAATGGAGCTTCCAGCGCCAGCTTTACGATGCTCTACACGATTACTTCGTTGAAATGTTCATTCGAACCCCGCAGGATCGCATGGAACGCCGCCAGAGGGAATCGTGAGTCTTTTGCGCCAGAAGATCGAAGAAGAGATTCGCACTCTGGGTCCGATTCCATTCTCCCGCTACATGGAGATTTGCTTATACGATCCCGAACTCGGATACTATTCGCGAAATGCGGAGCAGTTCGGCAAAGCGGGCGATTTCTACACATCGAGCGACGTGCATGCGGTTTTCGGCCACCTTCTGGCGCGACAATTCGAGGAGCTGTGGCGCGCGCTAGACTCGCCGGCACACATCGAACTGATCGAACTCGGGCCCGGCCGCGGCTTGTTCGCTCAGGATGTGCTGGGTTGGTCGGAAAAGAAGTTTCCCGATTTCTTTCGTGCTCTGCGCTATGTTCTAGTCGAGAGCTCGCCGGCGTTGCGAGAACGAATCGGTAAAATTCTAAAGAGTCACTTGGATTCCGGGAAAGCTGAACTGACGCCGCTTTATTCTCCCGAAGAAAGATCGCCACACGATAGGCCAACCATCGTGTTTGCCAACGAATTCTTCGACGCACTGCCCGTTGAGATCATCAGCACGAGGGGTTCCCTGCGAATTGACACTTGCGACGGTTACTTCACCGAGAGCTGGGCGCCGTCTTCGCCCGCAGAACTGGAATTTCTGGACCGTTATTCAGTCCATCCCGAACCTGGCGAACGCATCGAAGTGTCATTGGCTGCGCAACAAAGCATGCATCGCCTGGCTGCGGACATCGAGCGTGGATTCGTTATTGCGATCGATTACGGTTACACACGCGAGGAACAGCTCGCTGGAGGCCATCGCGGCACGCTCAAAGCGATTCGTCAGCACTCGGTTAGCGCTAATCCGTATGAAGCTCCCGGCGAACAGGACATTACCGCCGACGTCAACTTCACGGCGCTCGCCGCTGCCGCGGAAAAGCATGGCATGCAAACCCACAAGCTGGTCACTCAATCACAATTCCTGATGGGCATCGGCGAAGCCAACCAGTTTGCAGACGCTTTCGAAGAATGCCGCTTGCCGCAGGAGCGAGCCAAAGTCGCGCTACAACTCAAACATCTAGTCACGCCCGCAGGCATGGGCGAGAGTTTTCACGTACTGACGGCCGGCAAAGGAGTAAAGCAAGAGGCAATCGAATCTTTATCTGGTTTGAGTTTTGGCCACAGAACAATCGCGCGCTGAATGGAAGTTCTAGGGCTTGACGCCGGCGAGCGTTGTGGACTTGTCGGGCTTCGGTGCAGTGGTTTTCTTGTCGGCACCCGCCTCCGGATACTCGTAAATTCCGCGCCCCGATTTGCGGCCCAATCGTCCCGCCTTGACATACTGCACCAGCAGCGGCGCGGGTCGATATTTTTCTCCTAACGACTTGTGCAGATATTCGAGAATATTCAGGCGTGTGTCCAGGCCTACAAGATCGACCAGTTCGAACGGTCCCATGGGATGATTCAACCCCAGCTTCAGCGCTTTGTCGATATCGGCCGCTGAAGCAATGCCCTCCTGCAACATATAAAACGCTTCGTTACCAATCATTGCGTTGATGCGGCTGGTGATGAAGCCCGGCGATTCCTTAATCACCACAACTTCCTTGCCCATGCGCTTGCCTACCTCTACGGCGGCGGCCAGAGTGTCGTCATCGGTTTCGAGCGCGCGCACCACTTCAAGCAATTTCATTTTGTGCACGGGATTGAAGAAATGCATGCCTACGCATCTTTTCGCGCGGTAAGTAACGCTGGCAATTTCGGTAATACTGAGAGAAGAAGTGTTCGAGGCCAGCATCGTCTCCGGGCGGCAGATTTTGTCGAGCAGAGTGAAAATCTCGATCTTCGACTCCATCTCTTCCGGAACCGCTTCAATCACCAGATCGGCTTCGCGGGCGGCCTCTTCCACCGAGCCGGCGTATTCCACGCGCCGGAAAGCCGCATCGGCATCGGGCGAAGATACTTTTCCCAACTCAACGGCCTTATCGAGATTCGCCCGGATTTCACTTTCAGCGCGCCGCAGCGCGCCCGGCAATAAGTCTTCGAGAATGGTGCGATAGCCGCCAAGAGCAGCGGCATGTGCAATGCCTCGGCCCATGATGCCGGCGCCAATCACCGCGATGGTGTTTACCTGAGTCACTACTGCGCCAGCACCTTCTCTTTTTCCAGATCTTTGATCGCGTCATTTAAGGCACTCCCGGCGGCACGCAAACTGTCCGCCAGACGCTTACGCTCTTCCACGTTCATCGCGGGAATTGCAATGCAGATGCGGCGCAGTGTAGTTGTAATGTCTTCCACATAATTCATCGAACGAATAAGTTCACCGGATGCAAGCATGAGGGCTCCTATAGTTTATGTTTTCAATCGGCGATGACACTGCCGGTCCCGCACACTCTCTATAACGCGAGCGGAACTTCTATTCTGGACGTGTCGGCGAATTTAGTAAAGGTTCGCGCCGCGCGGGCTCGTGTTCGGCCGCGACAGGCCATGTCGTGTTTGTTAACACCCACTTAACCAGAGCAGCTTATAATTCCTATCGATTCTTTAAATGGGCCCTCTGATCTCACCGCGAATCTAAGGATCATATGGCAGACAAGCCCTTGAAACGCTACATTTTTGCGAGCGACTTCGATCAGACTCTCACCTTCAATGACTCCGGTTATGTGCTGGCGGAACTGGTCGGCATCCCCACTGCGGATTTCGAACGCAAAGCCAAAGGCATGGCAAAGATCAATCTGGTGCAGCAGGGCGCGGAACTCGCCTATCTGCTGCTGCATGATCCGGAGTTTAAAGCGAAGGTTCGGAAAGAACATCTTCACGAGGTCGGCAAGCGCATTCGCCTGAAGGGCGATATCAAGCTGCTTTACCAGATTCTTGAAACGGGCGTGGATGGCCACTTTTTCGATTTTTATATTTTGTCAGCGGCGCCAGTCGAGGTTATTTATTCGGCGCTCGAAGGCATCGTGCCGCACGACCATATCTTCGGCACGAATTTCACTACAAGGCTACCGGCGAGATCGACACCATCATTCGCGCCACCGCAGGCTACGGCAAAGTTGCGGTGCTCAACCAGTTGCTGGCGCAGCACGTCACCGGGCCTGACCACGTGATCTATTCCGGAGATGGCAGCTCCGATATTCACGTCATGTTGCAGTTGAATGCGCGCGACGGTCTTACCATCGCGGTATCGGAATCACCGCATGTTTCGCAAATCGCAAAGCGTACCGTGCTCAGCACCAGCGCTTTAGCTGTCCTGGCGCCGATTTTGGAAGAGATCGTCGGATGGGAACGAGCCCGCATTCGCAGCTTTTTCGAAGCCAATGGCATGCTGATTCAGGAGTGGGAGCGAGTTCGCACCGACTGGCTGACCCTGCGTCCGGTCGTCACGGAGACTGTGGAGCCAGTCCCATTGGTGTGACGACATCCTTGTTGCACCCGCTTGATAAATAACGGCTCAATAAATCATGTTGCGCGACAAGAGTCTCATTCCGCTTTCCCACCAGCATCAGCGGGCCCTAGCTCTATGTGTGCGCATCGATCGCGCGCAACCTATCCCGGCGGAGGATCTGCAGGCATGGCAGGCTGAGATCGAGCAACTCTTCGAGCAAGAAATCGGGATTCATTTTGCCGCCGAGGAAGATCTGGTCTTTCCCGCTGCCCGAGAATTCGCTGAGTCAATTCCACTGATAGAAGAGCTAATTGCGGAACACGATTCCTTGCGCAAGTCTTTTCGTCAGGCGGAAAAACACGACATGTTAATGGAAGACCTGATTGAGTTCGGGCAGCAGCTCTCCAGCCACATTCGTAAAGAGGAACGAAGTCTCTTTGAACGCATGCAGCAATTGCTAAAGCCCGCAGAACTTGCGAGCCTGGGAATAAAGTTGGAAGCTGCCTTAAAGGATGTAACTCAATCCTGCGTTCTGACGAGTGAGGCAACCAAGCTGAAGTCCAAGATAAACAGGGACTAAGATAAGCAGCCCACTTCGTTAAGAGCCACAGCCGTGCCGTTGTCTGAACAAAGCTGCGGCTTCGCCTCCCATATACCGTTCCAGCACTGCAGGTTCGGTTTTGCGAAGGTCCACGACGATCAGTCCGTCCAGCACTTTGGAAAATTTTCGATCTACGTTGAATCCCAGCAGCCTGCCGCCAATTCTCGCGTATTGCCGCAGCAAGATCGGCAGGCCTTTGCCGTCCGTCTCCACGTCAGTGATCGGCCGCGAGAGTTCCTCCAAATCGCGCAAAGCAGCGCACATGGCGCGGCAGTCCCAGGGGCGCATTCCAGCCGGGCGAAAAGCCCGCCGTGGTTCGATCATCCGTGCCAATTCGTCTTCGCGGATACGTTCTTCGAAAAATCGGTAGATCATTTCGCGCGAAGCCTTGCTGTAATCGTTGCTGATGCTGACTGCACCGAACAGCACGGGCGTATGCATATGAGAAGCCAGCAAGCGCGCAATCCCCTTCCACAGAAGCAGCAACGGCGCGTACTGGCGCTGGTACTCCAGCCTGACAAACGAACGGCCTAATTCCAGAGCTGGTCCGAGCTTCTCGAAAAGTCGCGCATCGTAGCGGAACAACGTGCTGGTGTACAGCCCATTCACTCCCCGTTCCGAGAGAATCTCGGCTGTGTTGCCGGCTCGGTAGGCGCCCACGACTTCCCGCTTCGTTTTGTGCCACACCAGTAAATGCCAATAGTAACGGTCAAAGCGGTCGAGATCCCGCACCTTGCCGGTTCCTTCACCGGCGCTTCGAAACGTGATCTCCCGCAGGCGGCCTATTTCCTGTAGCACTCGCGGTGTCTCTTCCGCTTTCACCAGAAAGACCGCGAGGTCGGCGTTCTCCACCAGGCAACGATCGGCAGGAAGGCGGCTCAATTCGTCTGCCAGAACGTCCGCCAGTTCCGGGGTCGCGACAGGTTGCTGCATCTTTTCAGAAATTTTCGAACGCATTGCCAGTGACCAGGATTTCTCCGGCCGCCTTCGACGCGCCAGCAAGTAAGTGCGCCAGCGCAGATATTCGATTGCCTCCCGGTCGTCCGCAATACTGGCCACCGAGTCGGGTGGGACCTCGCTGCCCACACGGACTTCCACCGCTCGTCCCTGCTGCTGAAGAAATTCCTGTAGGAGAAATGCAGTTCGCAGGCGCGGATGTATCACCCCGAATAAATGGAAACTCATGCTGTTACGGCCGCAGAAATAAACAGGCAAGGCACTGGCTCCGGTGCGCCGGATCAGACGCACCGCCGTATCGTTCCAGAGAGGATCGGTGATTTCTGCCTGTTGCGTCTGCCAGTGAGAAACTTCCCCCGCCGGAAAGACGGCCAGCATTCCACCACTCCGCAGCCAGGCGAACGACTCTCGCACGGCTCGACGATTCGTCTCGATGTTGCCGCGGTTGGGAGCACCGTCGTCCTGAAACGGATTCACAAAGATGCAGTGACGCGCCAGTTCGGGCACATCGCGCAGCAAATAGTTGGTCAACACCTTTACATCGGGACGAACGCGCATCAGCAACGCTGCGAGCATCGCTCCATCGAGCACTCCGAAGGGATGGTTGGCGACAACCACCACGGGGCCGGCCGCCGGTATTCTCGCGGAGTCCAACGCATCCACCCGCAACTCCACGCGCATCTCCGCCAACAGGTTCTCAAACCTGAAGCCATCGGGAAATTGTTGTACGCGTTGATAGAGAGCCCGCACCTTTTCCAACGGAACTAGTTTCTCTGCCAACGGTGAAATGCCGGGGAAGCCGGAGACATGCGATAAAACTTCCGGCCGCGTTTCTCCCTCACGCAGTTGGTTCGATGGCATGTTAAAGGAATAGCCCTGAGGCGTTGCAACAGCATGAACAGGTAGTTAAAAGGTGGTGAAATGAGCCCGAAGGGAAACCCGGAAGTAACCAGCCGAAACCGCCGCTGAAAATGAGCCGCTTAAGTTTCCAGCCGAAAGCGCGTCTCCGCCAGGACAAAGAGCTTGCGCCAGACTAGCCGGTTCACTGTCACTACCGTGGCTGCCATCACGATGGTCGCAGCGATCAGCATCTTGAAATCGCCGGCATCCGTGGCTTGGCTTATGGTCGCGCCAAGGCCGGTAGTGGTGTAGATGTGCCCCTTGAAGTGAAAATATTCGGCGACGATGGTCGCATTCCAGGCGCCGCCAGACGCCGTCACCATCCCGGTTACGAGGTAAGGAAAAATTCCCGGGAGGATCAGCTTCTTCCAGCGCTCGATGCCTCGTACCTGAAACACGGAGCAACATTCCTTCAGATCAGTTGGAATTGCCATCGCTCCGGCGATCACATTGAACAGCACATACCATTGCGTCCCCAGCAACAGAACGACAATGGACGCGATTCCAAGGCCACCGCCGATGCGGATCAGTACGAGCAGGATCACTGGCAGCAACGCGGTAGCTGGGACCGATGCGGCAATCTGCGCCAGTGGTTGCGCGATGCGGGCGAGTCGAGGATTTAGTCCGATTGCCACTCCTGCTGGAATCGTCCATAGTGCGGCCAGGAATAAAGCCAGATTCACGCGCAGGAAAGTTGCGCCCAATCCTAACGCGGTCTGGTGAAGTTCCGCTGCCTGCAGGCCGGTGAGAATGATCGCAACCCGCACCACGGCGTAACCAATTCCAACCAGCGCCAGTAAAGCAATCGCTGCGGAGCAACCATTCCCGCCACGGGCTCACCGGTTCTTGCGGACGTTCTTCCGAATGCTTCCGCGCGAAATGCAGAAGCAGCCGCTCGCTCAACGGCCGCAAAGTCTTCTGTTTGATTCTGGAAAGACCTGCGGAATGCTGCAAGAAATTGAGCACCCACGATCGCGGGACATCCGTGCTCTCTACCTGCTCAACTTTAAATTTCTCAGCCCAGGCAATTACCGGCCGCCATACCAATTGATCGAGCAATACGATCAGTGCAACCATCGTAGCGACGCCCCAGATGATCGAAGCGGTATCGCCGGCGCTGGCGGCAGTTTGCAGATAGGAACCTAATCCCGGCAAACGAAAATCGCGCGGGCCGAGCACGAACATTTCACACACCATCAGCGCGAACCACCCGCCGGCTACCGACATCATGGAATTCCACACCAGGCCGATGGCCGAGAATGGTAATTCCATCTGCGTAAAGCGCTGCCAGCGGCTGAAGCGGTAGATCGTCGCCGTCTCCCGCATCTCTTTGGGAATGCTCTTCAACGAGGCGTAAAAACTGAACGCCATATTCCAAACTTGCCCGGTGAAAATGAGGAGTATGGCGCCGAACTCCACGCCCAATTGCCGTCCGGGAAAAAGCGCCACCATGGCGAGCATCACGGGAGGAAGAAAAGCGAGCACGGGGATGGATTGCAGCACGTCCAACAACGGAATCATGAAGCGCTCAGCCCGCTGGTTATACGCAGCCACATAGCCGTAAGCTCAGCGCGAATCCGAGGCTCAATCCGTAGGCAATAGTGATACGCAGGAGCGAATAACCCGCGTAGGCGGGCAACGCCCACGGACTGCGCGAAATTTCCACCGATGGCGTGAAGGGGCCTAACCAGTCGCGTCCGACGACGGCCACTCCATAAAACAAGGCGATCGCCGCCGCGAACATGATCACGTCCGGCAGGTGCGAGGCTTCAAGGCTGGGCAGTTGCGACCACAAGCGATAGGCCGAGAATCCTCGCAGGCTGATGCTTTTTTTCATGCAGCGCTTCTACATCTTTCTCTGGGATTTTGGTCAGACTTTTGGTGGGGGAGCTGGATTCTCGTTCTTAACAACGTGTTCCGCGGCTTCGCCAGGCGCCGCTTCCGTTAAGGTCAACTTTCCAGTCTCGCGGTCGTAATCAAAAATCTCCGCATATCGGCCCCAATTCGTGGCCGTATCCAACTGGCGCAGCACTTCTTCTTCGGAAAAATGCTCGTCGAGGATGTCGTGAAAAAACTCGTCGGAAATCGAATGATCCGACTTCCGCTTCAGAATGCTTTCAATCTGCTTGAGGATGGTAACGTGCTGCAATGCGGCGTTGCGGAACAAAACCTTCCGCGTCTGAATATCGGCGTCGGCAAATTCCGCTCCCTGCGGAGAAAGTTGGACGTCGCCTTCCTTCAACCATGCGAAGCCCAGCAGCACGCACGCCTCGAGAATCGGGAGCAGGTCTTCCACGTCCATGACTAATTCTTCGCTGAGGCGAAAAAGATCTTCGCGTCCGCCGCGATCATGCAGCAGCTCGAGCAGCCCGGCTATTCCGCCTACGCGGGCGTGGGGCAAAATTTGATACTTCGAGGTTCTCACCGGCGCTTGCGTCCGGTTAAGCCCCCCGCCGGCAGCACGATTTCCCCCGTGCTTTCGGGATCGGGCGGAGCGTGCTCCACATCCGGTTCGGTCATGATCTTGTAAATGTAATCGACCAACTCGACGAAGCGTCCCGACTTGCGATCGCGAGGATGCGCCAGCCGCACATTAAAGTCCGAGCGGATGCGGGCCGGATTTCTGCCCAGCACCACGATGCGATCCGCCAGCATCACCGCTTCCTCAATATTGTGAGTCACGATGAAAATAGCGCTGGTGGGCATTTTTTTGTTCAGCCACAGCTCCAGCAATTCACCGCGCAGATTTTCCGCCGTGAGCACATCGAGCGCGGAAAATGGTTCATCCATGAACAGCACTTCCGGCTCGACTACGAGAGCGCGCGCGAAGCCCACGCGCTGCTTCATGCCGCCGGAAAGTTCCTTGGGGTACGCAGTCTCGAAGCCATCGAGTCCCACCGTATCCAGCATGCGCAGTGCGCGCTTGCGGCGCTCGACCGCAGCGACTCCACGCGCTTCCAGTGGAGCTTCCACGTTTTCCAGAACCGTAAGCCAGGGAAAGAGAGCAAAGCTCTGAAAAACAATGGCCACATTTGGAGCTTGACCATTTAGTGGCTTGCCATGCCAGAAAAGCGCTCCGGACGTGGGCTGGGCCAGACCGCTCAAAATCCGCAGCAGCGTCGACTTGCCGCAGCCAGACGCACCCAGCAGGGCGACAATCTTTCCCGGCTCGATGGCAAAGTCGGTCAGTCCTACGACCTGAATGCGCGTCCCATCCGGTTGCGGATAGGACTTCTCAATCGCGCGCGCATCGATAATGGGTTCGCTCGCCAACGAAAAACTCTCCGTAACTTCTATACACGATCACGGGCACGGCGCAAAGCTGGGAGAGCGTTGTAACACTCCATTAATAACCGAATGTCAGGGACTCGAATTGAGCCGCCCTCAGGCCGAGAAGTCTTCATCCGGCGGGACTGGAAATGGCTGAGGCAGCCGATCCGTTAATTCAGCGAGCTGAGCAAGTTTTGCGGTCAATGCCGGCGTGAGCTGTTCGGGCGCAAAACGCCATTTCCAGTTTCCGCCATCGAGACTGGGGGTGTTCATGCGAGCTTCACTTCCCAAACCCAGCACATCCTGCAGAGGGATGAGTGCGAGATCGGCGACTGAATTCAGCGCGGCGCGGATAAATGCCCAATGAATGCCATCTTCACAGCGCCCGAGATAGCATTCCGCATTGCGCCGTTCGTGATCGGCCGCGCCGGATTGGAACCAGCCAACGGTCGTGTCGTTGTCGTGCGTTCCGGTATAGATCACTTTGCCCGCGGCGCGATGCGGCAGATACATGTGCGCGCCCTCATCGCCAAAACCAAACTGCAGCACGGCCATCCCCGGAATCTGCAAACGTTCACGCAAAGCATGCACTTCCGGCGTGATATAGCCCAGATCTTCCGCAAAAAATGGCAACCCTCCCAGAACTTCGCGCAGCTTGTGAAATAAATCGTCTCGCGGACCATCCACCCACCGGCCGTTGATGGCAGTTGGATCACCCGCAGGAATCTCCCAGAACTGGTCGAAGCCCCGGAAGTGATCGAGCCGGATGTAATCTGAGTTCTGCGTTGCCCAGCGCAACCGCTGAATCCACCACGGGTATCCTCGTTCCTTCATCACATCCCAGCGATAAAGAGGATTGCCCCAGCGCTGTCCTGTCTTGCTGAAAAAATCGGGCGGGACGCCGGAAACCACTTCAGACTCAAGATTCTCATTCAGCCGAAAAAGATCGCGGTGAATCCAGACGTCGGCGCTATCGTAGTTCACAAAAATCGCGACGTCCCCCACCACGCGAATCTTGCGCTCCGAACAATAACGCCGTAAGGCGCGCCATTGCTCGTAGAAGGCGAACTGCAGTGCGCTGCGGATCTTCAGGTCGTCCGCCAACTCTTTGCGCGCCCGCTGCAATGCGCCACTCTCACGGCGCGCCAATTCCGGCGGCCATTCATTCCAGCTTGCCAGTTTATGTTTCGCGCGCAGCGCATCGAACAAAACAAAATCGTCCAGCCACCAGGCATTCTCCGAGCAGAAGCGTGCAAAGCGTTCCCGCGCGCCCGCCGGTGCGGAGGCGATAAAGCCTCGGCCAGCTTCAAAAAGTAATGGCATCTTGGCGGCGAAAATTCGGTCATACCCGACCGGGCCGGCCTCCGCCGCAATGTGAGAGATTTTTCCCTGATCGATCCAGCCATGACCGGCAAGACGTTCCAGGCTGATCAGCAGAGGATTGCCGGCAAATGCGGATGTGGACGAGTAAGGCGAATTGCCGTAGCCCAGCGGACCCAGCGGCAAAACCTGCCACAGCCCCTGGCGCGAAGCCGCGAGCCAGTCGACGAACTGATAAGCCGCGGGACCGAAGTTACCGATGCCGCCGCGCGAAGGCAACGACGTGGGATGCAACAGGATGCCTGCGGCGCGCGGAAATGACATGCAACTCGATCACTCGGTCAGAGTCAGGTTCAGTTATTCAGATTGGTTAGAGTCCAGATTTGTTAAGTCGAGTTCGTTAGAGTCCAGGTTCATCAGAGTCCAGGTTCACTTTCCGAACGGGTCAGCGCTTTCAATTCGTCCTGGTTGATTTTGATCTTGCCCGACTTCTCCATCTGCTCGCGCAGATTGGTGACGAACAATCCGAAGAGCTCCTGCTCCTTAGCCTGCAGGAGATTGTCGCGGATCTGATCGCGCTTTGCCGCAAAGTCGGCTTCCGAGGGAGCCTGAACATCGGTTACGTCAATCACCACTCCGTTCGATCCGCTGGTGATTGGGCCGCTGATGTCACCCGGCTTCATGTTGAAGGCCACAGCAGCTTGCCCGGTCATCGATCCGATATCCGGGACTTGACCGTCGGGCGCAACAAACTCACTCGTCTTTATTGTCGCGCCCAGCTCTTTCGCCGCTTTTTTCAGATCATGTTCCGCCTTGGCCCGGTCGGAAAGTTCCTGAGTCTTCTGTGACAGCAGAATGTTCGAGCGCTCGTTCTTGAATTCCTCTTCCACGCGAGAACGAATCTCGTCGAACGTTGGTGTCGATTGCGGCTTAACTGCCAACAGGTCGAACACCGCAAAACCTTGCGTGGTCGGAGCCATCTCCGGCGGCGATTTTTCCGCCGTCGTGAATACCGCGTCCATGAACTGCGGAGAAGGCCCGAGTCCCGGAACCATGTCTTTACGGCTGAAGAAATCAGAGGTCACGACCGGCAGGCCTTTCGCGGCGGCCGCGGCGTCCAATCCTTTTGTTTTCGCGAGCTGCAGCAAGTCGTCGGCTTGCTTCTGCGCGATCTGCTGTGCCTTCTGCTGCTTCAGGATAGGCTCGATCTGGTCTTTTACTTCGTCCAGCGTTTTCATGTGCGCGTCCTGGCGAGCATCGACGCGGATAATGTGAAAGCCGTAACTGCTCTTCACCAGGTCGCCCACTTTACCAATCGGCTGCGAGAATGCCGCCTTTTCAAACTCCGGAACGGTACGGCCTTTGCCAATCCAACCTAACGATCCACCCTCTTTGGCGCTTCCCGGATCTTCGGAATATTTCTTTGCCAGTTCCTCGAAATTGGCTCCCGCTTTGAGCTGTTTGAGTATGTCTTCCGCCCGCTTCTGCGCCTCGGCGACGCCCTTTTCATCAACCTTGCCGTCAGGGCCCGGCAACGGTGTCTTGATCAGAATGTGGCTGACCTTGGCCTGCTCCGGCACGCGATACTGATCGCGATGCTGGTTGTAATAAGACTGCAATTCGTCCTGCGTTATCTGCACTCCGCTGGTGACCTTGGAAAGATCAATCTGGACGTACTTAACTTTTCGCTTCTCCGGAATAGAATTCGCGTAAGTTTTCAGATGGCTGTCGTAATACGCTTTCAGCTCTTCCGTAGTGGGATGCAGGCCCTTCTTGATGTCATCCTGCTTCAGGACGGCGTATTCGAACTTCACCTTGGTATTTTGCTTGTCGAACTCCTGGCGAATAGCGGCATCGCTTACCGACGCGCTGCCGGTAATCAGCGCCTGCAACTTGCTGATGAGAATTTCTTTGCCTACGGAATCTTCGAAGATGGTAGGAGTCAGATTATGCTGCTGCAGCAGGGTCTCGTATTCCGCCTGGCCAATGAAGTTACCGCCGGGAAAGAAAATCTCGGAATACCGGCCGTGTTGCAGTTCGTCTTTGATTTCCTGCGGCGTCGCTTTAAACCCAAGATGCTGTGCCTCGGCGACCAACGCCTGGCGGTCCACCAACTGGTCAGCGGCGCGTTGCGCGAAGAAAGGCAGCAAGAGGGCGGCATTGGCGCCCAACTGCGCGCCCTGCTGTTGCAGCATGCCGCGCGCCGTCTCGCGCACTTCTTCCGAGGTGATATCTTCGCCATCGACTTTGGCGACAACACCCGGCTTACTTAACGAATCGTTGCTGCCAATGCCGGGAACGAAAGCAATTACCATGGCGGCGCAGATCAGCAGCAACAGGCCGCTCAGCACAATCTTTTTGAACGGCCCTTCAGTTTGCAGAAATCGAATCATCTTCTTGTCACTCCGGAAGTTTTTGCGGAATTATTGATTATAAACTACGCCACGGCTGCTCAGAGTGGAAGGGTGGAAGGGATGAGCTTCCCAGCCTGAACTCTTGGCAGCCCAAAGTGTCCTATTGAAACGTATCAATAGACGTGTTATCCATCTTGTGCCCGGCTTATCGCCTAAAGGCACCCAAGGAGCAGCATGATCTTCAGGATACGGTTTCAGAGCCGCACCCCCCTGCAGTTGCTGGCAATTCTATTTCTCGTTTCACATCTCGTCCTTGCCGCAGACTCCACGGTCTCGAAGTCGCCGGAGCAAGATGGTGCCGCGAAACTCGTCCTGCGTGAGCATTGGGCGCTGCAATCCTCTGCCAAGGTCGAAGCCAAAGGTGATGCCATCTCCAGCACCGGTTTTGCACCTCAAGGTTGGCACAACGTTTCGGTTCCGACGACGGTGGTTGCGGCTCTGGTAAAGGACAAAACGCTGCCTGATCCGTTCTTCGCCATGAACCTGCGAGACTTTGCCGGCGTGACTTATCCGGTCGGAGGAAATTTTTCTAATATCGCGATGCAGACGGATAGTCCGTATGCGGTCTCCTGGTGGTATCGCAAACAATTCGCCGCGCCGGCGGATTACAAGGGAAAAACTGTCTGGCTGAATTTCAAGGGAATCAATTATCGCGCTAACGTATGGCTCAACGGAAAGCAGATTGCCAACTCGAATGACATCGCGGGAGCCTGGCGCACTTACGAACTCAACGTCACCGATGCGCTGAAGCCCGGCGCGGAAAATGTTCTCGCGGTGCAGGTATTCGCCCCGACGGAAAACGATCTCGCCATCACCTTTGTCGACTGGAATCCCGCGCCTCCCGACAAAAATATGGGGCTGTGGCGCGAGGTTTATCTCACCACCAGCGGGCCGGTCGCTTTGCGCTATCCCACGGTGGTTTCAAAGCTCAACCTGCCGGAGGATAATTCCGCCCGGCTTACGGTTACGGCGCAAGTGAAGAACGGCAGCAATCATGCGGTCAAAGGAAAGTTGAAAGGGCAAATCGAAAACGTCGCATTCGAGCAGCCGGTCGAACTTGCGGCGAATGAATCGAAAGACGTCACCTTCACGCCGGACCAGTTTTCGCAGCTTGTTTTCTCGAATCCGCGGCTGTGGTGGCCGGCGCAAATGGGCAAGCCGAATCTCTATCCGCTGACCATGGAGTTCGAGATCGATGGCGCTGTCAGTGATCGTTCCCACACGGAGTTCGGCATTCGCGAAATCACTTCCGAGATCAATGCGAGCGGCGGACGCGCCTTTCACGTCAACGGCAAGAACATTTTGATTCGCGGCGGGGGCTGGACTCCCGACATGATGCTGCGCGAAGACTCGCAGCGATTGCATGACGAATTTCGCTACGTGGAAGATATGGGCCTGAACACTGTCCGCCTGGAAGGCAAGCTCGAGACGCAGGAGTTTTTCGACCTCGCCGACCATGATGGAATTCTGGTGATGGCGGGATGGTGCTGTTGCGATTTCTGGGAGCGCTGGCCGCGCTGGAAGCCGCAGGATTTTGAAATCGCGACAACAATCGCTGCGCGATCAGATCTACCGTCTGCGCAGCCATCCCAGCCTGGTGATGTGGCTGAATGGCAGCGATAATCCTCCGCCGCCGGATGTCGAGCAAATGTATCTCGATATCGAAAAGCAGCTGCTATGGCCGAATCCCGTGGTTTCCTCCGCCACCGGCAAACCTACCTCGGTTACGGGCGATAGTGGCGTCAAGATGACCGGGCCTTACGAGTACGTGGCTCCCAGTTACTGGGAGAAAGATAGTCTGCAAGTCCAGGCGAACCGCAAACAATGCAACGCCGGCGGCTGCGGGGGAGCTTACGGCTTTAACACGGAAACCAGTATGGGACCTGCAGTTCCGCCGATCGAAAGCATCCACCGAATGGTCGGCAAAGATCATCTGTGGCCGATCGACGATGTGTGGAACTATCACGCCGGCGGCGGAGAATTCAAAACCATTAACGTATTTAGCACCGCGCTCGCCAATCGTTATGGCAAGTCCGATAGCGTGGATGACTTTGCTTCCAAGTCGCAACTGCAAACCTACGAGGGTGTGCGCGCGATGTACGAAGCGTACAGCCGCAATAAGTATCAATCGACTGGCGTGATCCAGTGGATGCTTAACAACGCATGGCCTTCGATGATCTGGCATCTGTACGACTATTACCTGCGTCCGGGCGGAGGTTATTTCGGCGCAAAACGAGCCATGGAAGCGCTGCACCCGATCTACGGTTACGACGATCACTCCATCTGGGTGGTCAGCAGCCAGTATGAAGATGTGAAAGGCCTGAAGCTGACGACCAAGATTTACAACCTGGATATGACCGAGAAGTTCTCCCACGAGGACTCGCTCGACGCCGGCGCCGACAGCACGGCCAAGATTCTCACGTTGCCCGATATCTCAGGTCTCAGCCCGGTATATTTTGTCGTGCTGCGACTCACGGATTCAACCGGCAAACTGGTGGGCTCGAACTTCTACTGGCTCTCCACCAAACCCGAAACGATCGACTGGGCGAAATCGACATGGTGGATGACGCCGACCGAGTCCTATGCTGACTTCACCGCTCTGGCGCAACTCCCCAAGGTCAAGCTAAAAGTGAGCGATCGTACCGACCGCAAAGGCGAGGAATCCTCCACGCACGTGACGCTTGAAAATCCCAGCAAGAATCTCGCTTTCTTTATCCGGTTGAAAGTCAGCAAGGGCGAAAAAGGCGAAGAAATCCTTCCGGTTGTGTGGGAAGAAAATTACATTTCCCTGCTGCCGGGTGAGAAGCGTGAAGTCACAGCTACCTATCGCACCCGCGAGTTGGGAACAGCAAAGCCGGTGGTGGAAGTAAGCGGCTGGAACGTGGAATAGTACCGAAATTATTCACGTATCCCATATTGGGAAAGCCGCGCCTTGGATTCTGTACTTTGCTCTTAACCCAGGTTTAACAATGGGTTCGGCTTTCACCGCGGCTTAACAATCTGTTCATCATTTATTTATAGCGGGCGGGACTTAAAACTACCGACATCTATCCTCCGATTGACAGAGCAGGCTATTTTCTGATTAGTCGTCGAGCACTCCCCTGCCGACTCCAATCTACTAACTTAAAAGCGTCGCGCGAATCTAAGACGCCTTTTTGCGCAAAGACAAGAAAGGTAAGGCACCACTGGCCAGTGCTGTTTAACACCATGAAAGTTTCGAGAGGAAATCTTGTATGCGTCGAAAGAGCTGCTTCGTTCACTACGCTTTCCATATTCTTTGCGCCAGCCTCACCACCATCGTAATTGCCCTCTGCAACTGCTCGACCGTTGCCGCCCAGGTGGTCCCACTCGCACAGCACGTAGTTCTGGTGATCGACGAAAACACTTCGTTTGACACCGTTTATCCCAATGGAATGCCTTGGCTGGTAAAGCAAGGAAATCGATACGGATATGCCAGCAACTATAACTCGGACCATAGCGGCTCGCTGCTCGACTATCTATATCTGGCATCGGGGAGTTGCGAATCGAATTACTCCTGCTCGAATGCGCCCGCCTGCAGCCTTCCCTCCGGAAGTCACAACTTCAACTGCAACGGCAATGATTGCTTCAAGCAGAACAGTTGCGAAGCGACGGTCACCAAAGATCCCATCACCGACGAAAACATTTTTTCCTTGATGAATAACCAGCCGATTTCCTGGAAGGTCTATGCTGCAGAATTACCTCAACGCCGGAGGCAACGTGAATGTTCCCGATTTCACCTCGGCAAATCAGCCGCCATTCACCAATTATTACGCGCGCCACAATGCGGCGGTCTGGTATGAAGAAATTCTGAGCAATACCCTGGGTTCGCAAGGAAACATTGTGGATTTCGAGCAGTTCGGCATTGATGTGGCCAATGGAACGCTGCCTCGCTTCGCAATCATTGTGCCCGACGGATGCTGGGATATGCACGACGAGTGCTCAAGCCTGACAAATGGCGACAACTTCCTGAACAGCAATCTCACTCCCATGCTCAACTCGCCCGATTTTCAGGCTGGCGGAAGCGGGCTGGTGATTGTGACTTTCGACAACGGCGCTGGCGATGATGTTGGCCAGGTCTATACAGGCCTCATCGGTCCAAATATTAAGCCCGGCCATGTCTCCAACGTTGCCTATAAGCACGAGAACACTTTGAGAACGATGCTGGATGCCTTGGGAATCGATACCCACCCGGGATGGTCGGCCAGTGCAGCCGACATGTCGGATTTCTTTTCTCCGACCGCCGGCAGTGTAGTGATTAATTCGCCGGCGAATGGATCGACGCAGGGCGCGTCCGTGCTGGTAAACGCCGCAGCGTCGGAGTTAAGCGCGCAGGTCGATCATATGGAAGTGTGGGACACCTTCAACGGCAAAGCAACAAAACTTGGCAACGTTTTCAGCAAGACGATCGATCAGGCTTTCTCCGTGAGCGGCAATGGCGCACATCAGATGACGATTCAGGATATCGGCGCCGCCCCCTCCTACAAAACTCTTCACAAGCAAGTCACGAATTACACGAGATCTTCCACGTATGGCGTTTTCGTGAAAACTCCGGCGAACGGTTCCACGCAGGCCACTCTGTTCCCTCTGAGTGCGTTTGCCGTGGAAGCGGGCGCGGAGCGAACAGTTCGGGAATCGACCACATTGAAGTCTGGAACGGCGACACCAAACTGGGGGACTCGCCAAGGGGGACCAGCGTCAGCCAGTGGTATTCATTGGAGCCGGGCAGCTACACCCTCACCGTACAGGATGTAACCAGTTCAGAAGTGCGCCTTCACGAAACCAAAGTCAGCTTCACTGTGTCTGCCGCGCTGGGGGTCCATGTCAACTCGCCCGCGAACAATTCAACATGGTCAACAACCACTGTGCCGATCAACGCCTACGCTTATGAGCAGGATGGCTCGAAGACACCGCTGGTCGATCACATTGAAGTCTGGGACAACACGCATGGAGTCAAGCTTGGCGAATCTCCGACTGGCGTGGGAGTGAACAGCGCCTTTATCAATCAGAACGTCACTTTGCCGAAGGCGGGAAGCTACGAGCTGGCGATTATGGATATCAATCCGAATAACGGCTTCAAACCGATTCACACTTCCTACGTCAACATCACCGTTAAGTGAGAGCAAAAGCCCGCTAGGAGATAGAGGCATTTCAAACCGTGCTTAGGCAACGTGCTGTGAGATGGATAGCGTATTGCCATCGGGATCCTTGAACCACGCTACTTTATCGCCGCCGGGCGCGGTCCAGATTCCTAATTGATCCTGCTCGAAAAAACCGAATCTTTCGAACCGGACGCCTTTCGCCTGCATTTCCGCCGCCATCTTCTCGATGTCCGTCACCTGCCATCCGAGAATGGTCAATGGAGCCGGCGTGAATTCAGCCTTGGCGATGCGGACCATGATCCCATTCGCATCCATCACCAGCGCGAAGCCATCGTCTTTCACAAAACGAAGCCCCAGCACGCCTTCATAAAACGCCTTGGCCTTTACCGGATCTTTCGTCGGGACGAAAGCGACGATGTTCCTTGAACCAAGCATGCAATCTCCTCTTCCCGGAAGCACCTGGTTTTCTACGCTTCATCTGGAGGCAACTCGAAATCAACCAGATTGCCGCGGAACCCTTTCGTTTTCCATCGCCCCGAATCCGATCCCCACTGCCATCCAGATCGGCCCCGAATGACCAGAGCTTTAGGCTCAGACTAATCCAAAGAAAGAAACAGATCACGAAGCCCAGCACCGGAGGAAGAAGATTGCCAAGTTTTCTTTTCTTCTTCATGCAAATAGTAACGAACGAAGGCCGCCGGCATTGACTCCCATGAAAGCGATCAAAGCGCCGAAGTTAACAGATCGGCTCCAAGATCATAGCCTGTAGTGGCTCCGGCCAGGGCGGGAAGTAAGAAAGGCCCCGGCCAGCGCGAGGACGCCTACAAAAATAACATTATTGCGTGGCACATGCCGCTTGGGATCCACCGCACCAAAAAACGATTTCGGCAAAGCGTTGCTCCGGCCCATGCCATAAAGCAGCCGCGCTGCGCCTAACTGCGCCCCCATGCCTGAACCGAAATTGGCCACCACCAGAGTGAATCCCACAATCGCGAACAGAGGAGCCCACGCGCGGCCGGCGACAAAAGTAAAAGCCGTGTCCATGTTGGGATAACGGCTCGGAAGCCGGCCATATCAGCTGCGCCGCATACACTTGAAACGCGGATAAAATTCCGATCACCACACAAACCAGCACCGTGGCCAGCAAAATGTTTCGCCGCGGATTCTCGGCTTCCTCCGAAAGCGTGGAGATACCGTCGAAGCCAATATAAGTAAGCACTGCAACCGACGTCCCACCCAAGCACCGCCTTGGTATTCCAACTCGCGGGATCGTAAAAGGGCCGGGTAAAAATGCGGCCCCGTCATGCGGATGCCCAAAAATATAGCGCGCTGCGGCCACGAAAAAAATCGCGATCACAACTCCCATGCCCGCGGCCAGCGCCGTGTTTACCCGGGCCGACGTTTTCACGCCTTGAATGTTCAAAGCCGTAAAAACCAGCGCGAAAAAAACCGCCCATGCAGCGTAGGAGACACCGGGCGCGAAATCGTGCGCCTGCTGGCTGCATCCAGATAATGCAGATCATCGGATTCAACAGTAATCCATCACCATGCTCCAGCCCGTCACGTAGCCCAGAGCCGGGTTGATCTCCTGCCCAACATAAGTAAAGGCGGAGCCCGCGCTGGGATAAGCTCGCGCCATGCGTCCATAACTGATTGCGGTGAAACAGCATGGCAACCATGGCGATGAGAATAGTTGTCACCACGTGGCCATGGCCGCGATTGCTGAGCACGCCGAAGACCGACATGGGCGCGACCGGCTGAATCACAATCACGCCATAGAGAATTAAATCCCAAAGAGTGAGTGTGCGGCGCAGGCGTGGGGCGGATGACACGGGAGGGGCCGAAGTAGTTTCCATGGGTCCGCCTATTGGATTATGGAGGGTCAGAAATGTCAATGTTAAAACGTTTCCGCGCCCCGACGGTTGCGGTACATGGCCTCCATGGCATGAGAAAGCGCGTTGGCTGAGGATGAGAGGGCAGTGCGCGCCCTCGAGATGCGCTCGAGTAGGGGCCGCTATTTGGCTTCGACACGTTGTAAGATTCCGTATGTTGTTGTATTACTTAGTATTATGGACAAACAAACCATCAGCTTCCGCTTGGAAGCAGATAAAGTGTCCGCACTGGACGAGTTGGCACAATTCCTCGACCGTGACCGCACCTACCTTCTCGCCGAAGCGGTACAGGCATACCTGGATCTGCAACAGTGGCATTTGGAACAGATTCGGGCTGGGATAGCCGAAGCCGATGCCGGCAAAGTCATTGACCATCGCAAGATGAAAGCAATGGCTTCCCGTTGGCGGCGCAGGAAGTGAAGATTGTTTGGACTCGCAAAGCATCGCGGCACCTGCGTGCCGCCTATGAGTATTGGGCTCGTGAAAGCTCGGGTAGCGAGGCCAAGAATATGCTGGCCCGCATTTTTTCCGCCGCCGAGCTGTTGGAAAGTTACCCAGGGGCTGGACGGAGCGGCCGCGTTCCCGGCACTCGCGAACTCGTCGTCGTCCCCACTCCATTTCTCATCGCATATCGTATCCGCGGCGGCAAGATCGAAATACTCGCTTTGCTGCACGGCGCCAGAAAATGGCCCGACAATCTTTAAAGAATGCGGGAAGCTAAGACAACCTCACTTCGATGAGCCGTAGTCGAACCAGTACCCGCGCTGTTCATTCCCTGACATTTGCCGCGTGTTGTATTCCAGAAGATAGTTCAGGTGCGCGTCGTCGAGAGGAAATGACTTGTCAACAGAATAGGGATAGTCGCCCATTTTCAAAAATGGCAGCGGGGCCACAAAGTTTCCTTCTGCGGCATAAAAATCCATGTCCTTCTCATAGCCGTTAGCAGCGAAGAAATAATCACGCACCCACCCTTGAGGCAGCGCCGGCAATTGTGACGGATCGAAATCAAGGCGAACCTCATCGCCCGATCCGAACACGACGAGCTTGTCGTCCAACGAGGTCAGCAGAGGCAACACATCGCCATATCGAGTGTAGGTTCCCGCTGGCCGCGTGTATGGCCCAGTCGCGCTTGTCTTTTCATAAATGTATTGCACATTTCCCGGCGGAGTTCCTTCGATCTTCAGCGGGAAGCCGTGATAGTCGAGGTTGGCGCGGGTTAACGGAACTGTCGTCAAGCGCACGCTTTCCGCTTTATTATTGGATTCCTGCGACGTTCGACTCACGAGAATGTTGTCCCAATAAATCTGTAAATTTGTCGTGATGCGAATTTTCCGCGTACCCGGCGGCAGCTTGCCGCTGAGGTCGGCGGTCATGGTGCGCGGACCGCCAGCGGGAAATCCCATGTCATCGACTACGCGCAGCCACTTGCCGTCGGCGCCGAGCGCTTCGACATAAGGAGAAATTGCGTGCACGCCGGCCTGCGACGCGGCATACATGCTGTTCGCCGAAAAATATTCCACTTCGCCATGCAGCAGCAGCCACAACGGACCTCCGCGATAAGGTTTACCGAGGTCAAGCACAAGACTATGCGGTTTGGCGAATCCCTGAAACTGCGTTAAAGCAAAATCGCCAAAGTAACGATGCGCGAGCAGATCGGGCAGCACACTGTGTCCATGCTCGTCCCAGGCTCCAGATGGCGGACGCGCATCTTCGCTCTTGCTCACCACCACTTTGAATTCTGGATACGGCGGATTCGACGCGAAATATTCGTTCGGATACACATCCAGATCGGCCGGATGATCGACCGCCATCAGGCGCGCCTGATCGAGATAAACCGCTTCCTCCAGTGGCTCCATAAAACGGAAGCTGAGCTTCCCATCTTTTTCGCGGATGGCGTTGCGATCGATCTTGATGTATTCGACTGGCCGCGGAACGTCGCGCTGGTTGGGCCCGACCCAATGTCCAACAACCCCAGCGCCCAGCATGTCGGCGACGAATTCGTAGCGTTCGCCATTCCAGACAAATAGTGTCGGACAAGAACTGCCGCGCCGGTCCATCTCGATAAAATTCTGCTGCTTGTCTCCGGCAACGTTTATTTCGTCTTGCAAGACGCCAGTCGGCCACAACATGCGGACAATGTCAGCTTCTTTGGAATCGCCGAGACCGACGGTGAGGTAAGGCGAGTTTTGACCGAGGTATCCATTCGAGCCGGCAATCTCAAACTTCTGTCGGTTCCCCCCGGCAAAGACTTCGACTTTCGTGCCGATCGCGCTCTTGTTATCAGCGAGTCCTTTCAGCGCCAAGCGAAGCCAGTGATTTTGATTGCCACCTTCATTACGCAGCAGAACGGCTGGTCCGTGATTCTGCGTGATCAGCAGATCGGTCGCGCCATCGTTGTCGAAATCTCCAGTAATGATGGCGCGCGGCTCTTTGAGCTGAATCTTGTCTAGACCAACGTCGACGGTGACGTCTTTGAAACCATCCGCACCGAGATTGCGGAACAGCTTGATCTCTCCCTTGCCATCTTTCGTTTCGCCGACGGCGACCAGATCGACCCAGCCGTCGTTGTCGTAATCGATGGCGGCTATGCCGTAGGCGCGAACCCATCCGCTTTCGGGCAAACTTACTTGCTCAAACGAATTTCCATGATCGTTGCGCCAGAGGGTAATCCCTGGAGGTCCCATCTGCGTAAAGGCGTAGTCCATCCAGCCGTCGTGATCGAAATCAAGAACCGCAACGCCATTGGTGAGGCTCGGCATCGAGGAGGTGAGATCGCTCCGGTCTCGGAATTGCCCTTCGCGCGGATTCTCGAAGAGCTTCGGTGTTTCCCCACCCGTGATCAAGAGATCGATGGCTCGGTCGTTATTGAAATCTGTACCGATGGCAGCAATATTGCGAAATGAGCCGCTGAGGCCAGTGGCTTCAGTAACATTCGTGAAAGTTCCATCGCTGTTATTGCGCCACAGCACATTGGAAGACAAGGTCAGGTCGGGATTCGGCCAGAGCGAACGACACAGTGGGCACATTCCATCGTTTGATTCGGGCTTTTTCTTGACGATGCTGGGCTGGGTAACGTACAGATCCAAGTCTCCATCGTGGTCGTAATCGATAAAGGTCGCGCCGAGCGACATTACGGTGTAGATCGCAGCAGGCACGCCTGCCACGATATCTCCTGGTGGCACATTTTCCCGATCCTTCTTATGCGAGGTTCCCTGAACCGTTGCTCCATTCTTGAGTCCCACATGGAGATCGAATCTGAGATCAAATGTTCCGTCCTTTTCATTGTGGAGGAGCCAAGTCCCCGACCCAAATGTATAAGCCACGTCTGCGAAACCGTCATTGTCGTAGTCTCCTACTGTGCAGCTCGTGCCTCCAGGCGGCCCAGCATTGGCGACTGGGATTGCCCAACCGAAAAAGTTTTTGGTAGCGTCTTCGAATTTTCCGCCCGATGTTGTGGTAGAGCGCCGTCCCACCGTTGGCGCCATTATCCATAATAAGGAGGTCTATCTTGCCGTCATTGTCGTAGTCGAAGAAACACGCGCCGCTGCCGAGACTATCAGGAGAGCCTCCTTGCTTGGGAGATGGCCTCGACACGATTCCCGCCTCGCGCCGTCACATCCACAAACCGCACCTTGATCTGCGCGGGCGCCTTCAACACCGCCGACGGCGATTCCACCGCGCGCGAATATTTTCCCTGCTCGCCATAAGCCAGGCTCATGGGAGCCCCGATTTTATTTTGCGTGATGTATTGGAATTTTTTCAGGTGCTCGCGAGCATGGTCGATCTCTCCCGATTGCTGGTAGGCACGCGACAATCCGAACTCGGCAGAGGCGTGCAGCGGATTTATCTTGAGGGCGTGTTGGAAAGCATCAATGGCTTGCGGAAACTGTTTGGCTTGCACGTAGGCCGTACCGAGAAAATACCACGTGTCAGCGTCGTTCGGATCGATCTCCACTACATGATGAAACGCGTCAATCGCGGCTTGAGCGTCACCAGTATTTTTGGCGAACAGCCCCAGGTTGTACCAGGCATAGGGATTCCTGGGATCCTGTTTCAGCGCATCTTCCAACAACGACTTTGGCTTCGTCGATCTTCTGCAGATTCAGGAACGCGATGCCCTCATTCAGTTTTGCGATTGAGAGCTTAGGGTCGAGATCGGCGGCTTGCTGAAACGATTTCAGATGCCTTCTCGAAAAGCTGCTGGTTCATGTATGCGGCGCCCAGGTTGTTCAGACGCGCGGCCTCAGCCGGATTCGCTTTGGTTGAGTTTGCGGCGCGGTCGCGAAGAAGCCAAATGCGGCCAGGAATATAGCCGGCAACCGCAACTGAAATTCGTGGAGATCATCTGATCAAAGATTTAAACACAGAGGGCACGAGGGAACACAGGGTAAACTGCCAGGCCGGTGGGATTTACGCGATCAATGGCCCGGCTTGGTCGATTATTTTGTTTCCTTGCCGTACGGGCGCGCTCGATACAACTCCCTTCCCTTCCTGCACCGTGACGGTTTGTCCGGCATTGACATTCGACAATTTATCCACTTGCCCGCTCGGCCATTGAATCTCAATGTTGTCTGCTTTGGTTTGCGCACCCAATCCAAACGTGAGCACCAGTTCGCTCTGCGAGAGATAGCTGGATCCGGAGCGCAGCATCTTCCACTGCCGGTCTTTTAAATTATTGGATGTCATGCGAACCACCGCGCCGATTCCATCGCGATTCGATTTCGTTCCCACCAATTTCAGCCGCAGGCTGTGGGTTAATCCGCCCTCGTTATGGAATAAATAAGCCGGACCCGAGTTCGTAGTGACCAGAACATCCAGATATCCGTCATTGTCGATATCGGCGTAAGCCGCGCCCCGCGCCACTCTCGGAGCGGCGAAAGCCTGCCCCATCTGCGCCGTGACTTCCTGGAACTTGCCTCCGCCCAGATTGCGAAACAGATGCGAAGGCTCCGCATAGCTGACGCGTTTCTGCACCCGCTCGATCTGATCTTCGATATGGCCATCGGCGACGAAAATATCAGGCCAGCCGTCGTTATCGTAATCAAAGAAGAAACAACCGAACCCCAGCGTGACCAGAGTGGCGCGGCCGACTTCGGACTGCGGAGCTTCGTCCACAAACAAACCGTTGCCTTCGTTGTGGTAAAGCGAAACCATCTGATTGGCGAAGTTGCTGATGAGGACGCTGGGATGGCCGCTGCGATCATAATCCGCTGCGTCCACGCCCATGCCGGCGCGAGCGATGCCGTCCTCGCTGAAAGCGATACCGGCCGGAATGCCGCGCTCTTCGAATGTTCCATCTTTTTTATTCAGATAAAGTTTGTTGGGCTGAGTGTCGTTGGCGATCAGGATGTCGGGCCATCCGTCGTCGTTGTAATCGAGAATGGTGATGCCGAGGCTCTTTGAAGTGGGATCGCCGAGCCCTGCCTTTTGTGTCGCGTCTTCAAATTTTCCGCCGCCGAGGTTGTGCCACAAACGGACTGACGTGCCCTTGTACGATTCCGGTGTGCAGTAAGATTTGTGCGCGCCATCGATCGTGCAGTAAAGATCGGTCGCTTCGCTCCAGCGAACATAATTTGCGACGACCAGGTCGAGCTTGCCGTCGCGATCGTAATCTACCCAAGCGGCGCTGGTGGAAAATTCGCTTGGGCCCCACATTCCCGCGGCCTTAGTTACATCCGTAAATGTTCCGTTGCCGTTGTTGTGGAAGAGATGACTTTGCCCGAGTGCAGTAATAAAGAGATCGTCGAACCCGTCGTTATCGTAATCGCCAACCGCGACTCCCAGCCCGAACATCGGCACCGCCAATCCGGCCTGCCGGGTAACATCGGTGAAGGTTCCATTGCGATTGTTGTGATAGAGCTTTGGAGTGGTTGGTCCAGCATGAGGATGTCCAGCGAAATCGGTGCCATTTACCAGCAGAATGTCGGGATAGCCATCGTTGTCGTAATCAATGAACGCGCAGCCTGGGCCCATCGTTTCAGGTAACCACTTTTTTCCGAAGGCGCCGTCGTTATGAGTGAAATGGATTCCAGCTTGCTTCGTGATGTCGCGGAAATGAATTTGTTGGGCATGGCTCCTTGCAGACGGACCACGGCTACCAGTAGACACAGAGATACTGAGACAAAAAGAAGATCTTCGAAAGCTCGCATCTATCGTGAGGCTCCAGCGGACGAGCCGGTAGCAGCAAGCCGGGCGTTGCGCGGCCGGACAGACGCGAGCCTCCTCTGAGCGTGTCGAAGGGCGGCCCTCTCTACATGGTGCGCGCCAGCGCGGGGAGCGGAACAGAAACATGCTCATGCACAGCCTGCCGCTCATTGTTATCTTCGGGATGCAACTGGCGATAAGGGCCAGTAATCGCCTGCGACGACTCGTCCGCCTTGAAGCGCAGGTAGCGCGATTCGTGCTCCTTAGCCAGCTTTTCATTTCCCAATCCGTTGTAGCAGAGCATCAGATTGTAATGCGCCTGCAGGTCTTCGGGATCGATCGCTAAGACGGATTGAAGCGTCTTCACCGCTTCCTGATATTTGCGCTGCAGAAACAGAATGCGGCCGAAATCATTAAGAGCGACGCGGTCGCGCGGATATTGGCTAAGAACGATGCGCAACCGGGCAGCAGCGCCGTCATAGTTCCCATCGGAGCGCAGCACGCGGGCGTAGAAATAGTTAGCGCGGGCAAGAGTCGGAGACAACGACAAAGCTTTCTCAAGTACGGTGCGGGCGCGCTCCATGTCGCCTTCCTGCACAGCGCAACGGCCAATGTTCACCCAACCGTCTGGATTATTTGGATCCGCCTCCGTCACTTTTTGGAACGCAGCCGCGGCGCCTTTCAGATCCCCCTGCAGAAACAGGCCGATTCCGTAATCGTTCCAGCGTTGCCATTCCTCTTTGAGAGCAATCGTTTTCGGCGCTGCGGCCGGCGCATTATGCGCGACTACCGGCAGCGTCACTTCATTTTCCGCCAGCGCAACAATCGGCAGGTCGGGAATCTTTTGTTCCTTGGCGGAAACTCCCTCAATCGATTTCGTGAACACAAACGGACGGTCGTCGTAATCGGCCGTCACGGCACCGTCAGGCCTCTCGTCAGGCTGCCCGCGAAAGCGAACTGCGTATTCCACCAGGAAAATTTGCGATAACAGAGGCGCGCATGCAGAGTGATCTTGTTGCCTGTGTTTTCAGGAATGAACATGCGGTAATGCACTGTGTCTGCGGCGCCCGGAGGGATCAGGCGCACGTAAACGACGGCGCGCGTAGCCCAGGTGTTGCGCTTGTTGATCGGGTTCCCATGGGCATCGATCTGCAGCGAGCGGTAAAAGTGCGCACCTTTTTCAACCGGACCTTTGCCGCCATCCTCAACCATGCCGCTCCAGAAGATGGTCTGGCCTTTATCGTCCGTGCCTTTCAGTTCCAGCCACGTATCGTAGGCATCGACGGTGCCTCCGGGGAAAAAGTGTCCGACTGTTTTGGTGCGCACCACGACATCCACGCGCACGGTATCGCCGCGGCGCAATGCTGGCCGCACCAGGTTCAAGCGGAGCGGTGACCGGAGTAGCTTCTGCCTTCGTTCCCGGAGTTATTTTGGTTTCCGCCTCTTCGCCCACGGCGAACGTAGTGGCGATGTTCCGATTGGCTCGCCGCGCCGCTCTTCAACGGCGCCTGAGCGGGAGACAGCGCAAAAATATCCACGGTAAGGGCATGCTTCAGGAAATCCCTCTGTGAGCTTCAACTGCGCGGCATCTTCGTTCGCCGTAGGCAGGGCGGTGTTCGCCGCCGGGAAACGATGCGAGTGCACGAACCCATTGATGTTACCCGCATCTTTTGAAGCGCTCCGCCGGCATGTGGCAATCGGCGCACTGCTGCGGCTTGGGCGGATAGTAAAACGAGCGCGCCCCTTGCCCGGAGACGCCGCTGGCCTGCCAGTTGTCATACTCGTTGAAACCACGGACCCACCGATAGTGATCGACCGGCACATCCTGATGCACCTTGTGGCAGACGGAACAGAACTCCGGCGTCTGCGTGCGCATGAATGGCTTGAGAAAAACGCGGCGATGCGGTTCGGGATTCAGGCGGATCACGAAATCGTGCAGCGCACGCGCTACGGGATTCTTTGTCGCAGCCAATTCGTGCAGTTTGGGATACTCGAGATAAAAATCGGCCTGGCCCATCGTGCTTTTCACGCGGGCGATGGAATGGCACATCATGCAACCCAGTCCGGCCTGCGCTTCCGGACGATGCACGATCTGCTTGATCGGCGTATCCATCAAGCCGCTGTAAAGAACGGCCGGATCGTGGCATCCACCGCACCATTTCGAGGGCTTGGTGCCGACGGTATCCTGCATGTATTCGATCGACTTGCGGTACCACTGATTATTAAACGAAGAAAAATGGTGCGCCGAGCTGAACCACTGGTTGTAGATATCCTCGTGGCAACGCTTGCAGGAGTCGGACTCCATGAAAAACTTGCTGGGGATTTTTTGCTTTCCGTAGACTTGCGCGGAACTGGGAAAGAACGCGCCCTCCGGACCGTCCCCTTCGCCGTTCATGCTGTCAGGCGGCATAGTGGGATTTTGAATGCGGTTGCGCGTCTGCCAACTTTCGCGGATGTAGCGGGAACCGTAGCCGATCCCTGCAAGGACAACGAGGCAGATAGCGGCGCGCAGAACCGCGGCGCCGGTGCGGGAACCCAGCCAACCCCGGCTCCCTAAATTATCGGCAAGTAAAAGGCCAACACCGATCACCGAGATTACGATATGGAAGTAAAGCCAGTTCCACTCGGCGCGGGGCGTGCCGGTTTTGATAAGGATGATTCCGAGGACCGCGCCTGCAGCTGAGGAGCAACCACCCGGCGCGGGCGAGAAAACTTCCGTTGCGAAGCAATCGTAGAAGTGCGATCAACAATAATGCCAGCGGTGATGACTCCAGCGAAGGCATGTAGCAGCACCACTCCGGCATAGAAGATAGTCGCTTGAGGAAACGTATAAAGGTAAACGGCTGAAACTGCGAGAAACGGCAAAAGCCAAGACAAAGCTCGGCGAACGAAACTCTTCGGCGATGATGGCTTTTGCATCGAGATTATCGGATGTTTGCCGCGGACAAACGTTTTCCACAGACATCAGTCCCACAGTGACTGAGATCGTGCGAACCAACTTACTCAGATGGAGGTCGGATGGAATAGTCCAAAAATACTAATCGAGGGCTTTGAATCTTCTTGGGCAAGCGGAGGAATTTTCCACGCGCCACATTGACTTTCTAATGCAGCGGCAACGGCCAAAACGTTCTCCTCTTCCCACGGCCGGCCGACGATCTGTACGCCGATGGGCAGTCCATCGAGCGAACAGCCTACTGGAACGACTGCGGCAGGATTGCCCAGCAAGTTAAAAAATTCCGTGTAACTCCAGGCGTCGAGATAATGAACGGTCTTGCCTTCAATCTGCCAACTTCGCTCGCCGTGTCGAAACGCGGGGATAGCAGCGGCCGGACACAACAGGATTGGATATTGTTGCATCTGGGCGAAAAACTGCGCGCGCAAAACATCGCGCTGAATCCACGCCTCGAGCAACGACGTTCCAGTGTGAACTGGCTCACCAGCACACCAATCGAGAAACTCTTCCAGGAGCGGACTGAGATCTGACTCGCAACCATCGAACATTGGCCTCAAAAGCATGCCCCCGGCGACCACAAAATATTCCCACCACAGCTGCCGCGCCGCCTCCAGCCCCTCCGGCTGAAAGTGTTCGACGTGAAAACCGGTGCTGCGCAAGGCTTCTGCCGCTGTGCGTACTGCCTTGCGAGTTTCCGGCAGTGACGGGAGTGCGGCCATCATCTTCGAAATAACCTATTCTCAGTTTTCTGGCTTCGCTTTCGCTCGGCCAGCGGATCGGAACAGGCGCGGCATTCGTATCGCCGATTTCAGGGCCTTGCATGACTTCGAAAAACAATTTTAAGTCGGCAACTGTGCGCGTCATCGGACCGACCACACCGATCGCGGCAAACGGGCCTGCGGATTCCGGAAAATGTCCAGTAGCAGGAATCCGGCCGGGAGTAGGCTTCAGTCCACAGATGCCGCTGAAATGCGCAGGCACGCGAATCGAACCCCCACCGTCACTCCCCACTCCTCCCGCGGACATTCCGGCGGCAATCGCCGCAGCCTCGCCGCCGCTGGAACCGCCCGGTGTGCGCTCCAAATCCCATGGGCTATTGGTACGGCCATAAAGCAAGTTGTCGGTTTCCCACGCCATCAGCATTTCAGGTGCATTCGTGACTCCCAAAATAATTGCGCCGGCATTTTTCAGCCGAGAGACCAGCGGAGCATCTTGTCGCGCGAACAATCCTTTGCGCAGACGGGTTCCGGACTCCCATCGCAAGCCCTCTCACGCTAATTGAACTCTTGATGCTGATCGGAACTCCGTGCAAGGGGCCGATGGTTTTCCCTCGTGCTTTATTGCAGCTTCCGCATCCCGGCGAGCCTGCCGCGCCATTTCGGAATCGACCTGAATGAATGCGTTTAATTTTGGATTCAGTCTTTCGATCTGTGCGAGATGTGCATCAATGAGTTCCACAGGCGAGATTTCTTTCTTGCGGATTTTCTCCGCCATGGAAACGGCGGAAAGGAAGATCAAATCATTCATGATATTTTTTCTGGCAATGCGCGGTCGAGCATTCGCTTCTCTTCCAGAGTCAGGCGGCGGTGCTCGCCTTTGGGCAGATCGCCCAAGTGCAGTGGACCAATGGCAACACGAATCAACCGCAGGACTTCTACACCCAATCCCTCCATCATGCGGCGGATCTGGCGATTCTTTCCCTTCGTCCAGAACAATTTCCAGCCAGCAGTTTTTTTGTCCTGCACGTAGCTGGCGAGCCTGCCCGGCTCGTAGTACTACCCCATCTTTCGTTTCGACGCCGCTCGACCAAATTCTGAATAAATCGCTCATCCGCAACGGTTGCGATCTGCACGTGATAGGTTTTATTCAAATGTGTTTCCGGCGCGGCGATGCGGGCTCCCCACGTGGAATCATTGGTCAAGAGCAATAATCCCTCGCTGGCCTTATCCAATCGTCCTACCAGGCGCGACCCAAGGCAACCCGTCGTCTGGTAAATTCGTGGATCGAGAATTCCTACTCAACAGCGCATACACTGTCTCGCGGCCCTTTTCATCGGACGCTGTAGTGACTACGCCGCGCGGCTTATTGAGCATGAGATAGATTTTCTTGCGCGGGCTCTACCGTTTTCCCATCGACGGCAATCTGATCGCGCTCTCCAGAAACGATTGTTTCCGGATCACGGACTCGGCTTTCCATTCACGGTTACGTGGCCAGTGCGAATCAACTCTTCTGCTTTTGAGCGGGAGCAGTACCCGAGTTTGGATAAAGTTCGCGCCAGGCCCAGGCTAGGACTGTGCGGATGTTTGCTCACTTATCCATGCTATCGGAGAAGTCGATGAACCACGAACGGACCCTCAGTTTCACGAAGGAACATCTCAAGAAGCCGATTGACGGGCTTTGGCGATGCACGATGCGGCGGCGCTTGGTAGGATACTGATCATTAACGTAATTTGGAATGAGGAGAATCTTATGGCGCATCAACATCCTCCGCGCTTTCTTAAGATTGTGGACGACGCCAAATCGCGCGTTCGCGAAACCAATGTCGAGGAAGTAAAGAAAAAGATCGATAAGGGCGAGAAGTTTCAACTGGTGGACGTTCGCGAAGAAAGTGAATTCGCCAAGGACCACCTGCCCGGCGCGATTCATCTGGGCAAAGGCATCATCGAACGCGATATTGAGAGCCGCATTCCCGATGTCAATGCAGAGATCGTGCTTTACTGCGGAGGTGGATTTCGTTCCGCAATGGCGGCTGACAATTTGCAGAAGATGGGATATAAGAACGTCATCTCGATGGACGGCGGAATTCGCGAGTGGCGGGAAAAAGGATATCCGCTGACCAAAGGATGATGCCGATTTCGAGCCCATTGCCAGGTCTGTCTTGTTGAGAGATTCAGAATGATGTGCACGAAAAATCGCTATGTGAAATTGCACGGCTGTTGGTAAGCAACGTTCCTCCCACTTATGAATAGCCGCATCTTCTTCTGGTCGCTCACATCGGCCCTCGCCGGATTTCTCTTCGGTTTCGACACGGTGGTTATTTCCGGAGCCGAAAAAACAATTCAGGCGCTTTGGGGACTCAGTCCCGGACTGCATGGCATCGCCATGGCCTCGGCGCTTTACGGAACTGTAGTTGGCTCGCTGCTCGGGGGTTGGCCGGCTGACCGGTTCGGACGCAAAGCCACGCTGCTTTGGATCGGCGTTCTTTATTTTGCCGGCGCAGTGGGATCGGGCCTAGCGCCCAATGTCACGGTCTTTATTATTGCGCGCGTCATCGGCGGGTTGGGCATTGGCATTTCGACCGTCGTCGCTCCCATGTACATTGCGGAGATCGCACCGGCTAAGCATCGCGGTCAACTTGCGGGAATGTTCCAGTTCAACATTGTTTTTGGCATTCTCGATCGCTTATGTTTCGAATGCCTTGCTGGCTGGCACCGGCCCGAACGCCTGGCGCTGGATGCTGGGAGTAGCCGCGTTTCCCTCCTTTCTTTACGCTGTATTTTGCTTTGGGCTTCCCGAGAGCCCGCGCTGGCTATTGAGCCGAAAAGACGACCGCGCGGCCGGTATGCGAGTTCTACAACGCATCGAACCGGAGGCTTCCGCAGCCGAGATTGCGGCCCAAGCCGACGCCATTATTGCCGCCTCCACCGAGAAAGTATCGTCCGGACATTTCTGGACGAAACGCCTTCGCAAGCCGATCCTGCTCGCCATACTGATTGCGTTTCTTCAACCAGCTTTCCGGCATCAATGCCATTTTGTATTTCGCACCCCGCATCTTTGAACTTACCGGCCTTGGCGCAAAAGCGGCGCTGCTGCAGTCGATCGGCATTGGAGCCACCAATCTTGTTTTTACTTTTGTCGGGCTTTGGCTGATTGACCGCCTGGGCCGGCGCACGCTTCTTTACATCGGCTCTTTTGGCTACATCGCATCGCTCGGGCTGGTTGCCTGGGCTTTCTTTACGGGGCATCTTACGCTGGTGCCGATTTGTATCTTCGCTTTCATCGCCGCGCATTCGGTCGGCCAGGGCACTGTGATTTGGGTTTTCATCTCCGAGATATTTCCCAATCGTCATCGCGCGGAAGGCCAGACGCTTGGCAGTTTCACACACTGGATTTTCGCCGCCCTGCTCACGACGTTCTTTCCCGAAGATGGTATCCGCCTTTCAGCCGGGTTACGTTTTCTCGTTCTTCGCCGGGATGATGGTTCTGCAACTTATCTGGGTGAAGACAATGGTTCCGGAGACCAAAGGCGTGCCGCTGGAGCAGATCCAGAGACAATTAGGCATCGAATAGAAACGGAGATTTTCCCCAGACAATCAGTCCAGTAGCATTGCGGGAAATAAAGATCTCGGGCTGCACACATATGTCTGTTCTGCTCACTTATAAGGCGTAAACTGGAATAGCTCCTCGATTGGACTCCATGAAAAACCGAAGTTTTCGTTACGGGATAGGGCTGCCGCTCTTGCTGGGCTGGAGTTTGGCCGCGATGTGCCAGCCAGCAAACCAGAGTTTCGACTCGACTTCCATTCCCTACACAATTGCAACCGCACCTTTGACCGTGCAGCAGGTGGTCCAACGGCTACAAGAAAGGAACGCGGAGCGGGCCGCAGCATTGGATCATTACCAGGTAACACGCCTCTACAGCATGCAGTACCGCGGCTTCCCGAGCGATCGTAGCGCGCAAATGGTTGTCAATATGGATTATCACGCTCCGAACTCAAAGCAGTTCAGCGTTGTCTCGGAGAGCGGATCAAAGTTCATTATCGATCATGTTTTCAATAAATTGCTGGAGGGCGAACAAGAGGCCGGCAATGAAGAAAACCGGCGGCAAAGCGCTCTGACCACGGAAAATTATGATTTCACCCTGGCCGCCTATGAAACTTCGGCGGACGGCGGACGCTACGTGTTGAATCTGACGCCCAGGACGAAAAACAAATTCCTTTATCGGGGAAAGATCTGGGTCGATGCCAAGGATTTTGCGGTGAGGCGAATCGAAGGCGAGCCGGGGAAAAATCCATCCTTCTGGATTAAGAAAACCGACGTTAAACACAGGTACGTGAAAGTGGGCGATTTCTGGCTGCCGGCGGAAAACCGCACGGAGAGCGTCATTCGGCTCGGGGGTGTAGCCTATCTTTCCATCGAATATAAGGATTATAAAAGTCTGGAAACGAAGGCGCCGCCTGACGCGAAAACCACGACAACCATGGAGAAGAAGCCTGAAAACGGTCCAGCCTCCGCAAAACCCCAATGAGAACTAATTCTTCAGCGATTTCGCCTCCTTGTCCGAATCGATTCGCTTCCCGATGTACCACGGAGCACTCACGGTAAATATCTTTTCGTTCCCGCGCGCGAGAAGAACCCACTCCAAAAGCCGCCCTCGCTGATTGTGAAGAAAGTATTCGTACCATCTGTCTTCGACCAGCTCCGGGATCACAACCACAATGCTCCGTTCGGGATGTTTTTTCGACAGATCCAGCACGAACTGCACAAACGGAATGATCACAAAGCGATACGGGGAAGGCAGAACGTGTAGCCGGGGCGGCACTTTGCCGGCTTCGCGAAAAGGTTTGTCGACGTATTGCTCCCAGTCATCCTGAAGCAATTCGGAGTGCTCATTCGGTTCCACGTGCACGGCGATCACTTCAGGAGAGAGCCGAGCGGCAAATTGGAGTCCCTGGCAGGTGATATTGCTCCAGCGATCGACTGCAATGACCGCAATTGGATGCTGGTTCAGGTAGGCAACATTGACAGGTTCTCTGCAGCTGGTGAGAACTTTCACCGCGTGATAGTGACGGCGGACCAACACGAAGCACATGATTGTAAAGGGAATGAAAAGTAGAGTGATCCAGGCGCCTTCCGCGAATTTCGCAACTAAAACCACCGCAGTCGTGACGCCGGTGACAGTTGCTCCCAGCCCGTTTACGAAGGCACTCTTCAGCCAGTGAGGGCCGCGATTTTTCTTCCAGTGCATCACCATGCCGGCTTGCGAAAGCGTGAACGCCAGGAACGCGCCCACGGCATAGAGCGGGATAAGCCGATCCGTGATTCCGCCGAAAAGGAGAAGAACGCCGCCACATAGCAATGCCAAAACAACGATGCCGTAGGTATAGACCAGGCGGCGTCCCCGGTAGCCGAAGACGTGCGGCAAGTAATTATTCTGCGCAATGGCTCGGCAGAGCCGGGGAAAATCGGCAAACGCTGTATTGGCCGACAAAGATAACACGACCAGGATGGATCCAATCGTCACATAGTAAAAAAATCCTTTGCCGAAAACCGCCGCCGTCAGCATGGAAAGAACGCTCTGATATCCGGGACGCCCCGGGTCGGTGGCAGCGATCCCGTAAACCTTCACAAGATAAGAGATTCCCGCCAGCAAGACTGCCAGAAGAAAAATGATCACCGTCAAAGTCCGCTGGGCGTTCTTTACCGCCGGTTCGCGGAAAGCTTTCACGCCGTTGCTCACAGCCTCCACGCCAGTTAATGCCGTGCAGCCGCTGGCGAAGACCTTCAGCAGCAACCAAAAGGTCACGGCTGTGACGGCGGCTGGCGGAGGCGGCGGCGCAACCACCGGGTGCGGATGCCCGCCACTGAACAGTACCCGCATCACTCCCGCGACGATCGTGATCAGCAGCGTGCCCACAAAAAGGTAAGTAGGGACCGCGAAAATTGTGCCCGCCTCGCGAACTCCGCGAAGGTTGAGGATGGTGATAACAATCAGGATTCCCAGGCAAAGAGAAACCGTGTGCGGCAGCAGCGACGGCACCGCCGAGATCAGTGCACCCACTCCCGCCGAGATACCCACCGCAGCCGTAAGAATGTAGTCGGCAAGCAGCGCAGCGGCGGCGAGCAGTCCAGCGGACGACCCGAGATTGAATCGAGCAACGGTATAAGAACCGCCGCCCGAGGGATAAGCGGCGATGGTCTGGAGATACGAAAAATACACAATCACCAGCAGCGCGATGATTGCAGCGCTGACGGGAACAATATAACGAACCCCCAGCAGGCCGAGGGGAATCAGAAGGCTAAGGGCCGCTTCTGGTCCGTAGGCGGCGGAGCTCAGCCCGTCAAGACCAAAGATTGGAACGCCCTGCGCCGGCCCAATCTGTTCGGCGCGTTCGTCAGTGGTTTTGATGGGCTTGCCAACAACGAGATCAAGAATATTCATGCGGGGCGTCCATTGGACTCCTCCAAGGCCGAGATAGTTTAGCAAGGTCTAGGACAAAATGGGTTACAGCATAGGGAGCGAATGTTGGCACGGTCAGGCGATCACCCTATTTTGGTGAAAACCGGAATAGATAACAATCTACTGGTTCGATGAAGATCTCACGAGGATTCTGACTATGAACCGCAAACCGATTTTTTCGCAGCCGCCGGACCAGCAACGCTGGAAGCAGCTTTTCGAAGGGTCGCTAAACAGACTGAACGGCCGCGCCGTTCCCATTTCCCAACAACCGATTTTGCGTCCCAGGCAAAATCTCGCAAACGGCCTCGAACTCGAATCCTCCAAAGCTGCGATCGAAACCGCAGCAAGTTCCCTGGCAGCACTGTGGCAGATCTCGACCCCCAAGCGCCATGCTGTCTAGCTCCTCATTGAAAAAGAGGCGTTGGCGCACGATTAAAAAAGAACAGCCCCACGCGGAGCGCACCGACGGTTCATTCTGCGTCCCGCGTAAGGCTCATTTCGACGAACTACGCCGCGGAACTCTGAACCGGATTTCTCAATTCGACTTATTGTGGCGCGGATTGCGACGCGGCAACCGCATGCGCTTCCTTGGCTGGGGGGATTTCACTCCCCGGCGGATATACGAAAATCTGCAACGTCCCCCACCCAGCATCCGAATTCGTGTCCGACTGCTTGCCCATTCCGAGCGTCTTCAGCTGACTGTCGTCGAATCCAAAGTTCTCCACCAGATACTCGCGCACCACCATCGCCCGAGCCTCCGTCAGCACCAAGTCCTTCTGGGTATCGCCTTCCATCCCGGTGGATGCCACGACGACTGCAAATCCAAACTGAGTATTGGCCAGGAACTCTCCGCCAGCTTGCAGGGATTTCTGATTCTTGAGCTTGGCGGAATCTTTCTTATCGAAAAGCTGTTTCGCCGAATATGTAAATTCTTTGGTCGGCGCGCTCTGCGGCAACCGTTCAATCTCGTTCTTGGCAAGTTCAGCCGAATCTTCATAGCCGCGGCTTTTGAAATATCCCCGGACAAAGAAGTTATGCTTCATGGCCTCCATATTTTCCTCGAAGTCGGTAGCCCCCGCTTGCGCCTGAATCATGGTTTCGTGCATGGCGCTCGTGGTCTGTTCCAGGTTGGTATAGAGCTGTTTGTCGTTCACCAGCGCTCCCACGGTTCCCTGCCCCTCATTGATCTTGGCGCTGATGGAGTCGAGATTCGCCGTTGCCCGCGTGGCATTCTGAATTGCTTTCTGGCTGCTATCCAAAATGTCACTCGTCTTGGCCAGCAGATCCGACATTTCGAGCGGGGCCTGGCTGGCCAGCGTATCGTCATTCTCCACGTTGGCTGACTTTGCGGAGCCAAAGGAGATCGCCAGATATTGGTTGCCCAACAAGCCTTCGGTTTCGATGGTAACTACCGAGTCTTTCTTGATGATTTCGTGCGTCGACTTCCCGAGATCCATCACCACCGTAACTTTTTCTCCCGGCTGGTGAGGCAGCAGGATGTCATGCACGGTTCCGCTGTGTACGCCTCCCACCCTCACGTCCGCGCCCGCATCCAGGCCTTCTACGTTGTCGAATTGCGCTTTCAACTGGTATGTAGAGCTGAAAAGATATTGCTTGCCGCCGATGACGAAGATACCCGCCACCAGAATTGCCATAGTGGCAACGATGAAAGCCCCTAACCGCGCCGCTTTCGACATGATGTTCTCCTACGAATGCTTAAGAAATTCACCAACAAACGCGATGTCACTCTTCTGCAGCTCTTCAAAACTGCCTTGAATCACCACCTCGCCCTCATTGAGCAGGGCCAACCGGTTCGCGATTGTCTTCGCGCTGTGCAGATCGTGCGTCACTACGATCGACGCCATATGATGTTGTTGTTGGAGCTTGAGAACCAGATCGTCGATTTCCCCGGAGCTGATGGGATCGAGGCCGGCGGTGGGCTCATCCAGCAGCAAAATATCCGGCTCCAAAGCGAGCGCGCGGGCTAACCCTACCCGTTTCTGCATGCCGCCGGAAATGTCCGAAGGCATCTTTGCAGCAGCGTTTTCCATCCCCACTTCCGTCAAGAGTTCTCGAACTCGATCCCCACGCTCCGACTTCGACATGTCTTTCTTATGATGCTCCAAAGGAAAAGCCACATTCTGTTCCACGGTCAGCGAATCGTAGAGCGCGGCGTGCTGAAATAGAAAACCCATCTTCTTTCTGATTTCGCCCATCTGGTCGAGCGCCAGGCCGGCGATGTCTTGACCATGAATGCGCACCGATCCTGCGTCAGGTTTCTCCAGCCCGATAATCACTCTGAGCAACACGCTCTTGCCAGTTCCGCTACGCCCCAGCACAGCGAGAGTCTCGCCCCGATTCACGCTCAGGCTTATTCCGTTCAAGACGGTTTGACTTCCGAAAGATTTGCGCAAACCTTCGACGGCGATAACCGGTACGCTGCCGTCTTCCTCGGCTTCCGCTCGCTCTAACGCGCTTGGAATTGGTACTTGATCGATTGTGTCCATGACTGATGATGAAAAAAAATATTTACGGGAAAAATATAATGATGAGCTTTACCAGCACCACGTCCGCCAGAATCACAAACAGTGAAGACAAAACCACCGAGCTCGTGGCTGCGCGACCCACGCCCGCTGCGCCGCCCTGGGTACGCATTCCCTGAAAGCATGCGATCAGACCGATAATCAGTCCAAACACCATGGTCTTAAACGTCGGGGGAAGAAAATCGCTGAAATCGGCGCCCTTAAACCCGCTATTAATAAACTGGTGGAAGGAGAGCGGCTCAACCGCAGCCTGCGCCACCCAGCCCATGATCAATCCAGAGAAATCGGCCGCCAGGGTCAACAAAGGCAGCATCAGGATGCACGCCAGAATGCGGGTCGCCGCCAGCAAGCGGTAGGGGTTTACCGCCGAAGCCTCGATCGCGTCGATCTGCTCGGTCACCTTCATCGACGCCAACTCCGCGCCAATGCCCGCGCCCACTCGCCCACTCACCACCAGGCCGGTGATGATGGGCCCGGTCTCATGAATAATCGAAAATACGATGGCTGCGGGAAGCAATGATTTGGCGCCAAATCGCGTCAGGCTGAAACGGGCTTCCATCGAAAGAACAATTCCAGTAGCGGCGCCCGCCAATGCCACCAATGGCAGAGACTTCGAACCGATCTCATCCAGTTGCCGGAATAGTTCGCGGAATTCAAACGGAGGCGTTACCCCAGCCCGCATCACTCGCCAGAAGAAAATTCCGAGATCGCCGAACCATTCCAAAAAGTGGTTGATCGGACCGGTGCTCGAAACGCTGGAAGAAACCGGCAGGCTCGACGGTTCCGGCAGAAGAGCAGGCATTTCCGCAGACCCAGCGAGCGTTTGGTCGATCATGGATTCGTTCCCGCGCTCGGCGTGCTCGGCCCATTTCCCAGGTGCATACGAGACAGTAAGGAGTGGGGTCCGCCGTAGAGGAATTCCAGGGCGAGATTCCCGCCCACGTATCCCAACATGGTGTAGTTGCCCATGCGCAGCGCATCCTTACCGTTGTAGCGTCCGGGATACCACGCGTAGACCGCAGTCATCGTCCCCGCATAGGGAGCGATCAGCGCCGGGAAAGAAAAAACTGTGTGACCATCTTCACCGCGCCGGCCGGTCACCGTGGAAATCACCGCGTGTTTTAATCGCGGAAACAATCCTTTGCATTCACAGCGGTAGTACAGCGTGTCTTCCTTGAAAGCCTCTGCCAGCCCATAGCGAGTAGTCGTGGTTACTGCCGCGATGCCGAAGCTCGAGCCCATTCTCAGACCAAACCCCCGAGCCCCCTGTTTCCACTCGGGAGGGGTGTCGTACGCTTGGCCAATGCCCGCCGCAAATGCCGCGCCAGCCAGCGGATACGGGCCGAATGCGTCGAAGACGTAGTTGCGGAGTTTTGTTTTCTGCGTCGGACGGAGGTAGATTACGTCTGGCTGCGTCGAGATTGTGGTGGCCACGACGCCTGATGGCTCCGCCGAAGCGGCGAGTGCCTGCGCTGTTGCAAGAACCGGCGACGCGATCACCGCTGCGATTGCAAGGAGCATCGTAGGACGCATCTTCATATTGAGATTCTCCTTGGCCAGGTCAGGAGGCCTTACGCTCTATGGGTGAATGTTCTTTACACCGTGAGCGGACAACTCGCATGGTCGCACTGGCAGGCAATCTCCACTTCCTTGGATCCCGCCTCCTTACATGCTTGACCGCAGTACTTGTCGCCCGATTGCGCGACGCATTTGCATGGCAGATGTGCACACTTGACCTGTTCATTTGTCATCGTGGTTCTCCTTTTTTATTTTTTAAAGTTTGCGTCGAAAGAAAGCGGCGGACGCGATCGCGTGTGCCCCGCAAATTCTTCTTGATGGTTCATGGTTTTAGATCCGCCCGAGAATCAACAAAATGACAACAATAAAAAGAACTAGGCCTAAGCCGCCAGTCGGGGCATAGCCCCACTCCCGGCTATGCGGCCAGCGCGGCAACGCGCCAACCAGGGCCAGCACCAGAATTACGATCAATACCGTTCCGATCATATTTGCTCCCCATATTTCCTGTGATCGAATCGGCGCGAATCCCGAAGAGCAGACCCGCGCCGACAATGCTTAAGTTGCTCGCTTAGCGCTAGAGTGTGACGGCCAGCTCGATGTTGACTCCGGGATATGCCGGATTACACAGGTAGTACACTCCGTCAATATCGATGACATAAACGTTTTGCGTGTAGAGCCAGTTGCTTGGCCACTCGCCAACAAATCCGAAGGAATAGCCGCCGTATTGGAAGCGGTGATTGTTGTAATCGCCTTGGCTAACGCGGAAAGTGTGTTGCTGTCCAAAGTTGGCCTTGTAACGATCGTCGGGAATGCGGCCACCACGGTTAGCCTCCGCGCGCTGCGCCGGCTGTGCGTGTTGCACCTGCGCATTCCTTTCTTCCGGCTTGCTGTTATTCTCCCGCGGAGCAACTTTCTCTTCGGGCTTCGCGTTGTTCTCCTGCCGGGCATTTTTCTCTTCCGGCTTAGCGCTCTTCTCTTCTGGCCTTGCAGACTTCTCTGGTTGCGCCTTTTTCTCGTTCTCTTCAGGCTTTGCTTTCTCTTGGTCTTGATCGTGCTGCTCCTGTGCGTAGACTGGAGCCGCGAGGATCAAGGACAGGACTGCTGTGCTGACAAATCCGATTATTTTCATAGGGTGTTACCTCCACATCGACCTGATCGATCTGTAATTACGCTGCTTACTGCAAACTGCCTGTTGTTGCGTTTACCGGACTGCCGATTGCGTCGCCCGAGACAACAAGTTCCACTCTCCGGTTCTGTTGCCGCCCAGCGGAGTTATCGTTGGAAGCTACCGGCAGAGTATTGCCGAAGCCTTTAGCGCTGACCGAATTCATCGCAACGCCTTCCTGCACCAAGTAATCGCGCACTGAACCGGCGCGGTTCTCAGACAAGGTTTGATTCATGGCGTCAGCCGCCGACGTTATCGGTGTATCCGCCGACTTCAATGTTCAGCCCCGGATAGGCAAGCAAAATGCCGGCGACTTTCGCCAGCTTCTCGCGCGCACCCGGCTTCAACGTGAATTTCCCAGTGTCAAACAGAACATCGGACATGCTGACGATCAGTCCACGGGCGCTGTCACGAGTCTGCAGGATGGAATTCAACTGCTCCGACAATTTCGCGCGCATGGCCGCTTTGTCCGTATCAGCCTGTTGCGCGTTCAACTGCGCCTGCTGTGCCGCCAGGCGCGACTGGTCCGCATCGGCCTGCGCCGCAGAGAGTGCGGTTGCAGATGCTGCCTGGTTGGCAGCCATATCGGACTGAGCCCTGGCGTTTGCTGCTTGTGCGTCGGCGGCCTCGCCTTGGGCTCTCGCCGCGTCAAGGTCTGCTTGAGCCGTGGCTGCCTGGGCTTGATCCTTCTGCCGAATTGCGGCATCCGCCTCTGCCTGGGACTGAGCCTGCGCATCCGCGGAATTCTGGCGTTCGTTTTCCAGCCGGACCTCGTCCATCTTTTTGACTGCAATGGCGCGCGCATCTTCCGCAGTCTGCACCGCGTCGCGGGAGACTGCGATCAGAGGCTTGCGGTCGATGTGTTTGTCGATGGCATAGCTATCGGCGGTATCCATCAACTTGACGGCGCGCTGATAGCTGTCGGATGCGTACTGCTCCGCTCCTTCCGATTGAGCAATGCGCAGCGCATTGCGCGCTTCGAAGAACTCCAGGGGCAATTTAGCGTTCAACACCACTGGATCAAACTTGTAGCCGGTAGGAATGTAGCCGCCGCGCTCCATAAGTTCGTACTTCGCGTTCACCGCTTCGCTGGTGCCCTTGGTGTCTTCGCGAATCACATTCTCGAGCACCACTACGTTGCTCGGCTGCCGCACTGCGTAGTAAGGCTCCGCCGTTACGATCAAGGCAAAGGCCTGAAGGTCTGTAGTCACGTGCAGTTTGCTGCGCTCATTGCCGCCCACCAATACTTCGCCCAGGTTCACCGCCCTGCCCTCCGGCGAGATCGCCCATAGGACGTAGGTGAGATATTCGTTGCCGAAAGTCGTGGGCCGCTGCAGATTGCCGAATTCCGCTTCAATCTCGATCGATCCACGCTTGCTGTTCACCTTGGCTTCGCCGTTCGCCATGGGCATTAAAGTGGTGCCGGCAAAATCCAGCTTCGAGCTTCCGCTGCGATGTTCATAGTTAATGGCTTGCACGCTGCGGCTGATGACGGTTACGCGGAACGTCGGAGTCGAACTCACGCGCTCGACCTCAACCGTGGTTTGAGAATTGGTCTGAGCTACTGCCGGCACACTCAGCGCGACTGCGGCGACTAACAACAATGTTGTCTTCACACTTATCTCCTTGTGGCAGCCATCTGCCGTATTACCTGATACCGACTTTTTCGTGTAACTCGACCACCCGGCCCCTTGCTTTACGTTCCAACCCGAATATGCGAGAGCGAATGAAACATCCCAAAAACGTTCAGCAACCACAAAACTACGGCGATGACCACCACCCCGTTCAAAATTGACTTGATGGATGACTGCATGGGGATGAAGCGATTCACCAGCCACAGAAGAACACCCACCACGATAAGAACTTCCAGGAGTTGAATTAACGGCATGATCTTTGTACCTTTCTTCTTTTGCGGCTAACGCCTCTCATCCGCTGGAGGCGTTCCGCTAATTTTGCGCTTCGAAAAACTAGGGTCGAATCGTGCCCGCCGCAGGTTCGGGGCCGGCATACGGATGAAGAACGCTGTTGGCTGGATGTGGTCGCTTCGCAAGTCTCGATTGGACCCGGGCAGTGACCTAAGAATGAGAGCTTCGAATCAGCGTCCGCGCTCCCTCGACACACTCAGGAGTATTGAGAATGACAGGTGCTGGATTTCAAGTCTGAGCAAGATAGCTCACTAGGGAGGCGCCCCATCCGTCTTTTTGCAAAAGGAAGTTACAAAGTGTTCAAAATTGATCAGTCTCTTACGGCAGGACGGTTCACCATGCGGTTATGAAGGTCAAGAAGGACCAAGCCCTCTCGGTTCGTTGTCCTACCTGCGGCGCAAAACCTGGAGAAAAGTGTGAACTGAGCACGGGCCAGCCCCGCACTGCGCCCCATCGAGACCGTCGCCTGGCAGCTTCGGATGAATAATGATGCTGAATAATGTTGAAGAGATAAAGAGAGAAGATGAATTGGGGCCGGCGAATCTCCTTCGCCGCAGGAAAACTCTTTATAATCAACCCTTCGCTATTCGAAGTCTGTGCAAAATAGCTCACTCTTTAAAACTATGTAAGCTTCCCCGGCATTTTATGAATATTGTGGTTCTTCCGCAGACTATAATTGCTGAGTATGAGCCCCACTGCGGCCAGCACGAAGCAACCCGCGTTCGACTCCGACATCTTTCTCGCCACCATCGGCGAGGGCAGGCAGATTCTGTCTGTCGAAAAAAAGCAAGTGATATTTGCCCAAGGCGATGGGGCGGACGCCATCTTCTACGTTCAGAAAGGCAAAGTCAGGCTTACGGTTGTATCTCAGTCCGGCAAAGAAGCGACCATCGCAATCGTGAGCGCGGGAAATTTTTTTGGCGAGGGATCGCTGGCAGGTCAGCTATTGCGCATGGGATCTGCGGCGGCGATGACGGATTGCGAGATCTTGCGCGTGGACAAGAAAACCATGATGGATGCGCTCCACCGCGAACCCTCATTCTCTGAAATGTTTGTCGCCTACTTGCTGGCGCGCAATATCCGCTATGAAGAAGATCTGGTCGACCAACTGTTTAACTCCAGCGAAAAGCGATTAGCCCGGGTGCTCCTCTTGCTCGCTCATTTCGGAAAAGAAGGCATTCCTGAAACCGTGGTCCCGAAGATCAGCCAGGAAACCTTGGCCGAGATGGTCGGCACTACGCGCTCCCGGGTCAGCTTCTTCATGAACCGCTTCAGAAAGTTGGGCTTTATTCATTACGCCGGTGGTACAGACGGCGCATTGCAGGTCCACAGTTCTCTGCTGAACGTAGTGCTCCACGATTAAAGTCTGCCGGCGATTGCGAACGTTCTCGATTGCATCCCCGCCTACTGTCTCGCGTCAGGCAGATCTTCCATTCTCCGATGTCAGTTTCCCGATTTGGCCGCCCGAATCGAGAGAACCATTAAAAGAGCACAATTGACCATCTCTTGTGGCGGACGATATTCAATAATGGTTGATGTGGAGACTGAAAAACTCTCGTTGCGGCACATCTTGTCTGTCTACTGCCCTACTTGCCGTGCGAAACCGAAACAGCAGTGCACGCTCAGCACCGGACACCCATGCGTGAAGACACATCTCGCCCGAACTCTGGCGGCCGCTAAAGTTTCCCGCCCGGACAACTTTGTCCAGTCGTCTCTCCGCATGGTCGGACAACTTACCAGCCGTGGCCTTCGCGCCATTTTCCAGCACAAGTAGTGCTGAATGCTTGGGAAGGTCAAGATCTCCCTATGACCTTCCCTCGTATTTATACTGCGCGACGGCCGCTCAGCAGGTTAATCACCAGGACCACCAACGCTACCACCAGCAGCAAGTGGATGAGACCGCCGGCAATGTGAAGGCTGAAGCCGAGAATCCAAAGAATCAGCAATACGACAAAAATCGTCCAAAGCATATGTGTTCTCCTTTGATCTTGAAATCTAAAATCTTTGAGTCCTGGAATTTAGCTCAAGTGTTTGCGAAAGACTTCCCGCACTCCAAACAAAACCGCCCGGATCGCGGTGTAATCAGCTTACAGAAGGGACACATCCTCTGTGATCCGGGCGTTGAGCCGCGATCTTATGGGTGACGATTCGACATGAAAAAAAGTCGATGATGCTCCCCAGCTTCTTGCGAAAACGGTCGCGGCTACGACCTATCGTCATCGACCAACCTCCGCTGATTCAACCATCGGGACGCCTGGCGCCGTCATAAGTCGAAACCATCCAACCAATCGAAGAGCATTTCCCATTTCTGCAATTCAACCATGACAGGCCGCGCGGCGCGATGCTGTGCAGGATTGCTCACAATTCTGCAGAACTTGCGGAAGACAGCAGAAGCCACGGCAAATGAGGCTTTTATAACGAGGGCGGGAAGTGAGCTATTTAGAACAGCTATAGTTTCGCGCGTGAGCGATCATGTTGGCAGAGATGAGCCGTTCCTCTCTCTCTTTCAGGTGTCCTGAACTAAGTCAGCCATCTGAAGTTGTCTCTCCTTAGCTGGTAAGTTCGTAGTTTCGAAAGGAAGATTCATGAAAAAGACAATTTCACTCTTGTTGATGAGTTTGCTGGGCATGGTTGGAACCTACGCATTTGCCGGATCAGACCGTGAAGACACAATCGAGCGCATGCAGAAATCTGTCGATGTTCTGCAATCCATCATGTCAACTCCTGACAAAGGTATTCCAGAAGAAGTGTTAAGCGGTGCAAAATGCATCGTCGTCGTGCCCAACTTGCTCAAGGGAGGCTTTATCTTCGGCGGCAAGCACGGACGTGGCGTCGCCTCTTGCCGCACTCCTGAAGGCTGGAGCGCTCCCGCATTCGTATCCGTTGGCGGTGGCAGCTGGGGTTTGCAGATCGGCGTCGAAGGCGTGGACCTCGTCATGCTGGTCATGAACGACCGTGGTCTGCAGCATTTACTCTCCACCAAGTTTGAACTCACTGGAGAAGGATCGGTCGCAGCTGGCCCAGTCGGCCGTCATACCTCCGCCGGCACCGACGTATTGCTGAACACTGAAGTGCTGACCTATTCGCGTTCGAAAGGCATCTTCGCCGGCATAACTTTGGAAGGCGCAGTCATCGAGCAGGATAACGATTCGACCCGCGCCATCTACGGTCATCACATGATGTTCCGCAAAATTCTATCGGGCAAGGCTTCCACCCCCGCGAGCGGAGTCGCGTTCGTTAAGGCTGTTTCTGAAGCCGGCCACCAGGCCCATGTCGCAGAAGCAAGAGAAGACGGCAAGCAATAGTCGCAGAGCAGTACATAGTCGGGCAGTTGCTGACCGGAAACTACGTGAGTCTCCGGTCAGCAGGCCCGGCCAGTTGCTTCATCCCTATGAATTCAAACTTCCGAATTACGATTTCGGAAGCGTCCATACAAACAGTACGCTCCCGCTGCTGGTCAGAACGTATTGACGACCGTCAAGTTCGTAAGTGATCGGAGAACTCACGATTTCGCGCGCCTGAGCCCGCGTGCCAAAGTGTTTTGCCGTCGCTCGAATCCAGCGCCAGAAAGTTGCCGAGGGCGTCGCCGGTAAACGTGAGGCCTGAATCCGTCGTCAGCACTCCCGCGCCCGATCCGCCTGGGCCAAGTTCATGGCTCCATCGGATCTTGCCGGTTTGGTAATCGATGGCCTCGATCACACCTTTGCCCCAAACGTCGTAATCCGCGCCCGCCCAGCCGTATAGTCCATCAGCCGGCTTGGCAAAATAAATGCCGTAGCTGGGATGGGCGTCGACGATAAACAATCCGTTCCTGGCTATCGAAACTGGGGGCGCGATAGTTGGTCATTCCGCCTTCGTCAGGCGCGATCAGGCGGCCATCGGGCGCTGGTTCCTTGGCGGGATTGGGAATCGGACGTCCCTGCTGATCGACTCCGAGCGACCAGTTCACCGGCCCGAAAGGCGCCGTCAAAAGATTTTTTCCATTCGTGCGGTCGAGAACAAAGAAGTAGCCGTTGCGTGAGCTCTGCATCAGCATCTTCCTCGGCTCGCCGTGGAAGTCTCCGTCGACCAGCACCGGAGTCTCGACCGCATCCCAATCGTGCGTGTCGTGCGGCGAAGCCTGAAAGGACCACACCAGCTTCCCTGTATCCGGATTCAAGGCGACGATCGAGCACGTGTAGAGATCATCGCCCGGCCGCGTCGAACCATTCAGCACCGGCGTCGGGTTCCCGGTTCCCCAATAAACGAGATTGAGATCAGGATCGTAGGTTCCCGTCATCCATGTCATACCTCCAGTCGTCTGGTTCGGAGTTCCCGCCGGAGGAGTCGAGTTCCACTGCCACTGGGTTGCGCCAGTTTCCGGATCGATGGATCGGATGTAGCCGGTGAGGTTATCAAAATCACCGGAAACACCGACGAGCACGCGACTCCCGACGACGAGCGGCGCCATCGTGGTCCAGTAACCCTTGGTGACGTCTGCGACCTCGACGTTCCAGCGCACGGTTCCATCGTTGCTGTTCAGCGACACGAGATGCGCATCGGGAGACAAAAAGAAAAGATATTTTTTATACATCGCCACGCCGCGATGGCCAATGTGATCTCCCGGGCTGCGCGGGTAGGTGTAATGCCAAATCTGATGGCCGGACCGGGCATCGACGGCCCAAATATTTTCCGGAACCGTGAAATACAAAATGCCATCGACCAGCAACGGAGTGGATTTGATCTGCGCCAGCTGGTCGGTTTGGAACGCCCACGCCAGAGCGAGATTCTTTACATTCTGTGGCGTGATCTGCGTGAGCGCACTGTGACGTCTGCCGGAATAGTCGCCATGATAGCCGGGCCAACTATCGGCAGGCGGATGCAGAAGCATTTCGGCATTCACTCCTTGCGCCAGCATCGGGCCGGACATTGCAATCGCGAGCATTGCGTCCCGCGGCAACAAGAAATGCAGCCTTCAGAAAATTCATAATGATTGCGGCCCGCCTCTCAGCATAAAGTGACGAAATACAGCGCAACGCCTAGCGCAAAGTCTGCAAATAAGCCATGAGGTCGTGGATGTCGGCATCGGTGTATCGACTCAGCAGCTCGACATGAGCGTTCACTGGCGCATCAACTTTGTATTGAACATTCCCGGTCGACCACGATCGATACGATACCCGTGGGATCAATGAGTCCGACCGTGAACTCATCGAGATAGTCCAGCGTGCCAGTAACGGTTTGGCCGGAAGCCAGCGTTACCGTGACTTTAGATTTCGCATGTTTCGGAAACAGCATTTGCTCTTCGAGCTCGAGACCCTGGTAACGCGATGCAATGCCGGCAAGATCGCCAGTAGGCGAGTGGCAAGCCGCGCATCCCCCAGTGCCATTGAAGTAGCGCTTGCCAGCCTCGGCGTTTCCGGTTTGCAGATCGGAGACGTCCACTCCCTTGCGTGCGCCTTTCTTGGCAGCAGCATTATTTTGTTGCGTGTGGATAAACGCCGTGAGGCTGGCAATTTCCTCATCGGAAAAATCAAAGCGCGGCATGCCTTTGTCGGGACGCCCATTGCGCACGACGGCGCCGATCTTGTCTCCATCCACATCCTCAGTCACCAGCTTGGAGCGCGTTAGATCCGGCCCGGTCTCGCCTCCGCCGGCGTCGCGGCCATGACAAAAGGAACAATCTTGCTGAAAGAGCGCTCTTCCCTTCTGGACCAAAGCCGGTGGATAAGATCTAGTAACGCCGCGCTATTTTGCATCACTCTGTATTTACCGGGCGCACGATGAGTCGGCGTTTGTGCTGCAGAGACCGCGGGAAATACGAGCAACAAAGCCGCCACAGTACGCTCCAACCCAATGCCGAACCGAGAAAATTCATCCCCTGAAAATTCCTCCACGTTCATTCGCGCTCGGAAACATTAGCGCTGATCTGCCGACGCTGGCGGCCGCGGATGAGAAGCCGTGCTGCCCTCCGTCATCCCCAGCACCCACTTGATCGCTTCAAAATACATTTTGCGGATGTCGGGGTCTTCCCACGCTTCCTCGGTATGTCCAAGCGTCGAATAAAAAACGCGCCCCTTGCCGTACATCTTGTCCCACGCTACGGCAAAATCATGATCCTTCCTGTGGATTCGAGGATTGTTTGCGTAGTTGAGTTTTGTGGGGTCAAGACTCAGCAAGACATTGACCTTATCGCGCGACCACTCTTTGGGCTGATAAATCTCATCGTACTTAACAAACGCTTTGGGAAAATGACGCACCGCAGGAAAGTCCGGATCTTCATTGACGATCGGCGCGTTGAAAGTGAACCACGGGTGCTGATCGAACCAGCCGCCGATCATCTCACCGTATTCCGGCCACTTGTAATTGGTGTCGAGGGCGGCGTGAACCCCCACAAAACCTTTTCCGTCGTCCTTAATGAACGACATCATATCTTTTTTCTGGCTGTCATCCAGGTCAAGCTCGCCGGTCGTGCTCACAAAGACCAGGGCATCGAAGTACTCGAGGTTCTTCGCGTTTCTTCCTAAGTCTTTCTTCGTAATGAGTTCGGTGTCGGTACGCAGCGTCGCATCCCACAAGCCGCTCTCATGGCCCATGTTGTAGATGGCCGCCATGCCATCCGAAACCGACTCGTGCTCCCATCCCTTGGTCTCACCCACTACCAGAATGTGCTTGAGATGAATTTGCTTCGCGTGCGGCGGCGGGTGCGACCGAGGATTCACCGCTGGCTGATCCTGCGCGGGCGCGAGTGCGTTGAAAAAAAGGAAGAGAGAGAAAGAGGAGCAAAGCAATTCCGGCGTGACGCAAGCGATCTCCCTCAGAAACAGCTGCTTTCGCGTTCTAAAGTAACACAATAGCCAACAGCACATTGTTGCGAAAGGCCGCGAATGTATCCACAGGGATTGGCTCCGCTCAAATTTTTATCGCAAGATGACCTCTCGGAAAACTACAAATGGTGCCATCGAAGGGACTCGAACCCCCACACCGTTGCCGGTACATGGACCTGAACCATGCGCGTCTGCCAATTCCGCCACGATGGCAATACTGGACTGCAATGCAGCGGCGGCCGCAAGGCCGCCGAGTCAGCGAGTCAGGAAGACCAACACTTCTATTTTACAGCCCCATCACCACCTGTCAAACACTGGCCAAGAGCATCTGCATTTCCGGAAGCGATCGAGAACTCAGCGTACTCCGCGGAATTTCTCAGCGCACTCTGCGTTTTAAGATCGCGATGCGCCCGTCAATAAAAGCGAAGGCCAAAATCCCGAAGCCGCCTACCCCAGCTTCGCAGTCATCGAGATCTTCGCGTTCAACACCTTCGACACCGGACATCCCTTTTCCGCCGCTTCCGCATACTTCTGAAACGTCGCCGCATCCGCTCCCGGAACCTTCCCCACTACATCGATGTGGCTCGATGTAATCGTCCAACCTGCGTCCTGCTTCTCCATCGTCAAAGTCACATTGGTGTTGATGCTCTCCGGCTTCAAATTCGCCCCGCCCAGCTGCGCCGATAGCGCCATGGAAAAACATGCCGCATGCGCCGCCGCAATCAACTCCTCCGGATTCGTCCCCGGACCATTTTCAAACCGCGATGTGAACGAATATTGCGTATCCTTCAGCACTCCGCCCGGAGCCGAGATCGTTCCCTTCCCATCCTTCAATCCGCCCTTCCAAACCGCGCTCGCTTTGCGTTCCATCACGTTCTCCTCATCATGATCAGGAAATAAAATACCTGATCATTGTAGCCGCAACGCGCTCAGCCTGTCAGAGCGTCTCCACCTCGCCAGATCACGAATAATCAATAAAAATCCGAGCAACTCAAATAAAACCCACAGACAGCACAACTCAACTTGCACCCTCTCTCCCGCAACTCCGCCGAACAATTAGGACAGACCTGCCCCGGATCCTTCACCCACTCCGGGCCCGTCTTCTCATCATTCCGATTTCGCGTAACCATTTCTCGCTCGCCCATCCGCGCACCATATCGTCAACCGCGCCCCACGCACAAGTAGAAACAAGTCTTCCCCCGCCCTTCCTCTGTGTGACCCCGTGTCCCCCGTGTTAAAGACTTTGACGTTGTCCTTAAATCCTGAATGCCAAAAAAAGCCCTCCGCACGAAGATTATCTTCACGCGGAGGGCCTTTCATTACCTCAACTCAAATCTATTCCACAACTACGACCAACGGAATCTCTACTCCCGGATGCCGCAGATCAATCAGCACGTACTCTCCATCGATATAGTCAATGTAGCAATCGTCCGTATAAGCCCAGTCTCCCGGCCACGGATTCGCCAGCGCGAACCAGTAACCGCCATATTGAAACCGCGGCTGTCCCTGCACCACCTGCGTCTGCACCCGGAACGTATGCTGCCGCCCAAAATTCGCCCGGAATTTATCCTCCGGAATCCGCTGCCTCGACGCTGACGCCGGCTTCCCATGATCGCCGCCGTTCTGCATGGCCCGATCATTATTATTGTTCTGCATCGGACGGTTCTGATCCTGCGCCGGCTTCATCTCGTTGTTCCGTTTCTCGTCCTGCTTGTCGTTCTTCGCCGCCGGCTTCCCTTCCTCAGCCTTGGGCGCTTCCTGCTCCTGCCCAGGCTTCGCCGCTTTCGGCTCTTCCTGCGGACGCGCCGGCTTTGCCTCATCCTGCTTCGGCTCTTCCTGCTGCGGCTTGGCATCATCCCTTGCATCCTGAGCCTTCACCGTCCCGCACGTTCCCAGCACCAGTCCTAACAATCCTGCGCCCAACAATCCCGTACCCAGGCCTTTAAGTCTCACGTCTTGAAATCTCATAGATTCCTCGCTTGACTATCTGCTTTGCCTCCAATTTCGGGCCCAAATCAGATGCCACCCTCGCCTTCGCTGGATGCCCTCTCAAATATTTCCCCGTCTCGCCTACAGTGTTCTCCCGTCCCACTGCAGGAATCCCCTCCTCAACTCTGCAGAATTTTTCTCTTTCCACAGTCTCTTGCGCTAGAATCTCCTAGCACAGAGAGCAGTGCCGCTCGCTCAGCGGCCACTTGCTCTTGCCTTCCCCCAGGAGGTAGTAAAGATGTACCGGCCCTACTCAGGTTCCGTGGCGGACTCGCGTCCGTTCATGGATGTCCAGTCCCTCATCCGCAATCTCGCCCAGGATTTCGTCATCGCCTTCAACACCGGCAACTACGATCAGGCCGCCGCCCTCTTCGCGCCCGATGGCGCTCTGATGGCCCCGCATCACGACCCCGCCTACGGTCCCAAATCCGTCGAGCGTCTCCTCCACCACTTCGCCGACGCTGGATACCAGGATCTCCGTCTCGAAACCGTCCGCATCGAAGCCGCCGGAGATCTCGCCATGGAAATCGGCCGCTACACCGTCGCCATCCACCAGCCCGACGGCACCATCCGCGGCGACCGCGGCAAATACCTCAAAACCTGGAAGCGCCTCGGAGCCTGGCTCATCCTCGCCGATAGCTGGAGCTCAAACCTCCCCTCCCCTCGTTAGAATCTTTGCGGAGAACAATTAAACCTTGTCATTCCGAGCGAAGAAAGATCATCCGCGACAGCGGACGATCTTTCGCAGTCGAGAGCCTGCCCCGAGCGCAGTCGAAGGGAACCTGCTGTTCGCTTGCGGCACCACGAACCGAGGGTGCCCCATTTCTCGCGTCTTTTGCGAGAAGTGGGATACCACAAACGATTCATTCTTCACCGAGAAGTAATCCTATTTTCCCTGTCATTCCGAGCGCAGCGAGGAACCTTGGTTCCCCGTCCTGCGCCCGAACCCCTCATCCCAGCAAGCCCGAATCTCAATCGGCCCCCGCAGCAACTCCCACGCCTCCTGATACTCCCCATACTTCTGCCGCTTGCTCTTCGGCGTAAAGTGCAGCGACGAATTCTTCCTCCCCATCACCTCAAACGGAATAATGTACCAATCATCAATCGGTATCAGCAGGATGGCAAAAAAATCCACCGTCCCCGGTACATACTTCTTCCGCTTCGGACCCATCACATTCAAGCTGTACCCATCCCCCCGCCGCTTGTAAATCGTCGACTTCACCTGCACCCGCACCACCCCGCGCTCGCTCTCCACTCCCACGTCATATCTCCCCGCCAGCCCAAACGGCCGCGACACTTTCATGTCCTTCTCCAGCGCCAGCATCATAAAATAAAGCTCCGCCCACTCCCCCCGCTCCCTGCACCCCTTAATCTTCCCGCCCATCCTCTTCCGGTTCTTCATCCCAACCCTCCACCCTTCGCCCCAAATAAAAATCGCGGCCCCCGAAGAGGCCGCGACTCAAAATTCCGTACCGGAAATTAAATGTTCAACTCTATATATCCATTATAACATATTGCATAGTAAAATTGTGACACAATAGCCAAAAATATTTCCCCTTTCCCTTCATCACGATACCGGAATATATATCGTGTCACCCCCTTGACAAGAATCTCGCCAGTCGTCCCCTGTCGCGTCGGAAACATGCTGCGCCGACAAGTCTCCAGCGCTTTCGGCTGCTACGCTTCATCATCGTCATCGTCCTTCTCTTTCCTGGCGTGACGTTCATTTTCGATCTTCTCCAAGGCTCCAAAATCGGTAAGACCCATATCTCGTATTGCCCGAGAAACGAATTCTACCTCAGTCTCCGTCAGCGAAAGAGCCTTGTTTAGATCTTGGTCCATCGTCAGGCAGACACCATTAATTGTGTTGTTGTGTCTTGTTCTAAGCTTCTCACGTTCCCCTGCGTCGGCGCCGCGTCTCCGCTGCTTGTTGACGTCGTCGAGGAATCGCCTTTCCTCCAACAAGACGTTCCTCACCAGACCGTCGAGTCTTCTATAAAAATCCTCCTGGGACGTCTCGGGGAACGGGAGCCTGATGTCAGGCTTCTGCAGCTGTTGGTACAGGTCCTTGCCAGAAAGGTGGACCGCGCAATACCAGACAAAGAACGAGGATTTCAGCCAACCCAGGCAACCGTGCAAGTGCCCCGCGAGTTCTCTCTGGGAGCTCGAGCAATACCGCCGGGGCCTCGGCGATGATGTAGCCCGGTTCACACAGAACGGCCGCTCCACCCGTGGTTACCGCTATGGACGGCTTCTCAATGCGAATGCTGGCGAGCTTTTCCGCTTCTTCAGATCTAACGTCGGCTGCAAAGCAGAGGTAGCGAGAATAGTGCTCCACGAAGCGCACTTACTGGTGACCAAGAAAATTCGTATTTCCCTTGATGTGCCAATAGTGCTCTCCTTTTTAATCCGTCGATCTAACTGCGTGCCTCTTCCGAAATCTCCCGCCCCTTTGAGGCTGTGCTCTCAATTTTCGTGAGCTTGAGCTCGTTAACGGGAAAGAACGTCAGGTGTTCGCGCACCCGCAACAGCAACGGAATACCGCGCGGGACCTTGGACAATAGGATTGATTCCTCGGAAATAATGCGGAGGGTTTTCTCAAATCGAGGTCCAAATCGACTTTCGATTAGTTCCGCGACTTTTATCTCGATTTCTGATGAATGGGCGGGCCGGGCCTGTCCATTTTCTAGAACGTAAGCTACGCCCCCGATGGTATAAAGACGATTTAGTGGGAGAGGCTTAAATAGGATCCGAACACGGGTCGCCGAGAAGGTCAGCGCCCTCGTCAGGAGCACAGGAGCTTCGGGATCCAGCCGAGCTCCGAGAAGATCAGCTAAAGCCTTGCGAACCTGTTCGGGGTAGTAGTGGCGCAGTTCCGTCTCCGGCTTCAACGTAAGATCCAACTGCATCACGCCTCGGCGGGAGTTAAGAGCGGCGCAAACAAAAGTCGCCACGCTGCCGTGGTCTTCAGGTTTGAAGTCGATCTGATCGGGAGTCGCGTTAAACTTCGCCACCGGCTCGTCCTGAGTCAGCCGAGCATACTCCTCATCCACAAAGTCCACCGAACACTTCAACCGATCGGCGAGAAACGACTCACGGATCGCCGTATACGTAGGTCTGCCGTCTAGAACCTTAACCTCTGTCCTAGGCTGTCCCACCGTTCCCCGATTTCCGTGTGCATCCGACGACTGAATTAGAGCGAGGCGGTTTTGGCGCGCGTAATCCGGCTGGGCGAGAAGGCCCTTTAGCTTTTCGCGTGTCTCCGCCCTGTTGAAGCTCAGGGCGCACAAGGCGCGATGTTTCAAAACGGCCATCCGCACCTGATGCAGTTCTTTGAGAACCTCCCACAGGCCACCACCACTTTCCACGTGCGGTGCAATGGCCATCGCACTATCTCCGAATCTCTGCGCCACCAAGTCGAGGACATTCTCGATCGGCGTAGTTGTCACGGGCCCCGGCCTTCCGGAAAGCTCCGAATAAGGCTTGCCGTAAACATCCGCCAGAAAAGCTTCGACTGCCTCAGGCTTGACGGACTCATGAAACACAAGAAGCAGATGAACTCCAGGGTAGGCGTTCAACTCCACTCCATCAGCACTCGCACAGAGCGGAGGGTCTGCAGGTCTTTGTCGAGTTGCTGGAGCAGTTGGTTATTTGGGTCCCGGTCGCGCACAGCCTCCGCCAAAGATGCCGTCTGATCGTAAAGCTCTCGCCATCCCTCGAAGCCGTCGACTGTATTGTGATCGGTGAACGCCAAGGAACGAATAGGGCGAAGCCTCCGTTTCACGGCGCCCGACGTCGGGGAGTCCAGGTTCTTCGAATTCGTTTGCCCTTTTGATTTTTTACAAATATTCGGAAGGCTCGTTGGGCCCCTGATAGTCCGCAGACGCGGGCGTGTGCACGTGCAAATCAACGCCGGCCCATTTCAGATTCGCAAGTGGCGACGTAGTTCTCTGCATTCATAACTCCTCAATAAGAAAAGGCCACGGAACGCCCATGGCCCCACACACGGTCGATACTCTTTTATTCCTTGGGGGTCATCTCCACAAGGTCACCTTCGTGCCACCTCTTAGCTGCACCCGCTCGTGCTCCCGCAACTCCCGCAGCGATAGCACGAACCGTTCCGCGTCATGATGCTGCCGCAGAAGCTGCAGGTGGGAGCGTCGCCCAGGTCGATGATGCCGGCCAGCGCGTCGGCGGCGTGGATCGAACCGGCTCCCGGCTCCCGGCTGCCGGTTTCCGGACGCCGCATGCCGGACGCCGCATCCTCTGACAACTGCGCGCCCGAGCTTCGGCCGCAGATTTTCGAAGAGCAATTGCTGCTGTCCGGTGAAGCGCAACTGCAGCCAGCGGAAGATGTAATCCATGATCGACTTGGCGTAGCCGATGTCGGGATTGCCGCTCCAGCCGCTGGGTTCGAAGCGGGTGTGCGCGAATTTTTCGCAGAACAATTTCAGCGACACGCCGTGCTGCAGCGCGATCGAGACCGCCAGCGCAAAGCTGTCCATCAATCCGCTGACCGTCGATCCTTCTTTCGCCATGGTGATGAACAGTTCGCCCGGATCGCCATTGGGATAGAGACCGACCGTGATGTAGCCCTCGTGCCCGCCAATGTTGAACTTGTGCGTGATCGAGGCGCGCTCTTCCTGCAGCTTGTGCCGCACCGCGCGCGGAGGCGCGTTCATATCCTCTGGCTCGTGTGGCGCGGCCGCCCCCGGCCGCGGATCGTCCTTCGAAGAGTTCGCAGTCTTCGTCCCCGCCGCAGAAAGTGGCTGCGACTTCTTGCAGCCATCGCGATAAACGGCAACGGCTTTCAAGCCAAGCTTCCAAGCCTGCAGATACGCTTCCATGATGTCTTCGACCGATGCGTTCTCGGGAAGATTGACGGTCTTCGATATAGCTCCGGAGATAAACGGCTGCGCCGCCGCCATCATCTTCAAGTGCCCCATAGGAGCAATCGACCGCGTTCCCTTGGCCGGCTTGAACGAGCAATCGAAGACGGCGAGATGATCGTCCTTAATATGCGGCGCGCCTTCGATGGTTCCGGTCGCATCGATGTAACTGACAATCGCATTCGCCTGATCGTGATCGTAACCAAGCTTGAACAAAGCCGTCGGCACAGTTTGATTGACGATCTTAATCATCCCTCCGCCAACCAGCTTCTTGTACTTCACCAGCGCCAAATCCGGCTCCACCCCAGTAGTATCGCAGTCCATCATGAAACCTATGGTGCCGGTGGGGGCTAGGACTGTTACTTGGCTGTTTCTGTAGCCGTGCTTTTCGCCGTGGGCGAGGGCTTCGTCCCAGGTTGATTTGCTGGATTCGTAGAGTGCGGTGGGGACGTTGTTTTTGTTTATGTTGTTGACGCTGGCGCGGTGCATGCGGATTACGTCGAGGAATGGTTCGCGGTTGATGTACCAGCCGGGGCAGGCTCCGCCGGGCATGGTCTGTGCCGGGGAGCTCGCTTCGCTCGCTGGACGGACGAAGGCGTCCGTCCCTCCATGGTTCGTATTTCCACCGGTCATGCCTAGGCGCGTGGCTACTGTTTCGGTTGCGGGAGTCAGCGGCTGGCATTGTTCGGCGATTTTGCTGGATTGCAGATAGGCTTCGCCGCACATGATGGCGGTGACGCAGGCGGCGTAGTCGCGGCCGGCGTCGGAGTCGTAGGGCAGGCCTGCGGCCATTAAGAGCGCGCCGAGATTTGCGTAGCCGAAGCCGAGCGGGCGGTAGTCATGCGAGTTGCGCATGATCATTTCTGTGGGATATCCGGCGTTGTCGACGAGAATTTCCTGCGCGGTGATTAAGATATCGACGGCGTGGCGATAGGCTTCGACGTCGAAGGTGCCGTTGGGCGCGAACTTCAGAAGATTCAGGCTGGCGAGATTGCAGGCGGAATCGTCGAGGAACATGTACTCGCTGCACGGATTGCTCGCGTTGATGCGCGCCGTGTTCTTCGATGTGTGCCAGCGATTTGTGGTGGTGTCGTACTGCATGCCGGGATCGCCGCAGTGCCAGGTGGCTTCGGAAATTTTCTTCAGAAGATCTTTGGCTTTGTAAGTCTTCATGACATTGCCGTCGCCGATTGCTTTGGTGGAGAAATCGGTGTCGCGGAGTACGGCGTACATGAAGTCGTCGGTGACGCGGACGGAGTTGTTTGCGTTCTGGAAGAAGATGGAGGAGTAGGCGTCGGAATCGGGATGCGATCCGTCGTAGCCTTGCGCGACCAACGCGTGAGCTTTGGCTTCTTCTTTTTGTTTGCACTCGATGAACTCGACGATGTCGGGATGGTCGACGTTGAGGATGACCATCTTGGCGGCGCGGCGAGTTTTGCCTCCGGACTTGATGACTCCGGCGAAGGCGTCGAAACCTTTCATGAAGCTGAGCGGGCCGCTGGCGGTGCCTCCTCCGCTTAGACCTTCGGTCGAGCCGCGCAGCGGAGAGAGATTGGTTCCGGTGCCGCTGCCCCACTTGAAGAGCATGCCTTCGGTCTTCGCGAGAGTGAGAATGGAATCGAGCGAATCTTTTACCGAGTTGATGAAGCAGGCGGAGCATTGCGGCTTGCTGTAGCCGGTGATGCCGAATTCGACTTGCTGGGTCTGCGGGATTCCAGTGCCAGTTGCGGGCGTCGGAGTTGGGCTCGATGCGATCGCAGCCTACGTTGAACCAGACGGGCGAGTTGAAGGCGGCGTACTGGCGGACGAGGATGTGCACGAGTTCGTCGTGGAACGTGGCTCCGTCTTCGGGAGTTTTGAAGTAGCCTTGCGCGAGTCCCCAGTTGCGGATGGTTTCGGCGACGCGGGTGACGAGGGCGCGGACTCCGGTTTCGCGCTCGGGCGTGCCGACTTTGCCGTGCAGATATTTGGAGGCGACGATGTTGGTCGCGGTCATGGACCAGTCTTTGGGGACTTCGACGTCTTTCTGCTCGAAGATCACGTTGCCTTGGGCGTCGGTGATCTGAGCGAGGCGGAGATCCCACTCGACCTCGTCGTAGGGAGAGACGCCGAGTTTGGTGAACAGGCGGCGGAAGGACAGGCCGGGGGCGTTCTTCTTGCTGGCCGCGTTATCGCTTGCGGCGAAAGAGGTTGCGGGGGAGTTCACGGGGGTGGTTTTGAGCTCGGGCATTGCTTTCTCCATTAGTAATTAGATTCTAATCAACAGAACCCGATTCGGCGTCCCGGGGCGGCGGAGGCGGGAAATTGGGCGTTCCCGAACGGGAAATTGTTCGGGGTGAAGCTTGAGTTGTAAAGAGCTGTCAGGGGCTAAAGCCCAAATCATTTTTACGTCTTACGCGGCGCTGAAGCGCCGCTCTTCCACGGTGCTGCTGGCGCCGGTGGCGCTTCTAACATCCAAACCTCAGGGGCTAAAGCCCATTCAAAATGCAATCTCTAATCGCAGCGCTGAAGCGCTGCGCCACCCAAAATTCCTGCGCTGCGGCACCCAATATTGCCTGCGCTCCGTTACCCAAACACTAGAGCTAAAATCGTGCCGTCCCTGTGGGACTTGTTACACCGGCGATTCTCTACCCGGCGTTGAAATGCCGGGCTATTGTCGGGCGTCCCTACGGGACTTGTTCCTGCCTTTCCATTTCTACCCGGCACTTCCGTGCCGGGCTATTATCGGTCGCCCCTACGGGGCTGGTGCTTCTCAACTTTCGGAGCGCTGGAGCAGAGCCAAGGTTCCTTGCTTCAGATTTGCTATTTCGACCAAGTCCTGGTTGCCGCGGGCGGCGAAGGCTTCTTCGATCTCGGCCAAACGCGTGAAGTTGCGGGCTTCAATCAGGTCCAGGCGCTGCAGCACGGGATCGGCGGCGGAGTCGGCGTGAGCGACGAAAACTGCGGCGATCACGCGGTAGCGGCTAGCCATCAGACTTGATTTCGAGGCGCTTTCGCGACGGCTCGATTCGATCTGGTCCAGGTTTGAGAGATTCTCGACCAAGGCCCAGGTTCTTGCGTCGTGCATTTTTGGCTCCTGTCTATCAGAACTTTCAGGCGTCCCTCCGGGACGCGTCTCCACTTTTAACTTCTCCCGGCGCTAAAGCGCCGGGCTATTGTCAATCGCCCCTCCGGGGCGTCGATACCTACGCTTGTTCTTTCCGCCCAGGTTCTGGCGTCGTGCATTTCGGCTCCTTCTTGGCGCGGGGGCTAAAGCCCAAATCCTTTCTTACGTCTGACGCGGCGCTGAAGCGCCGCTCTTCCACGGTGCCGCGGGCGCTCGTGGCGCTTTGCAAAATCCTTCGGTCAAAAGCCGGAGGGGAGAGGTTGAGGACAGTGGAGATTCTTGCTGGCTCCGGAATCGGGGATGAGGTGCGCGGGCGAGTTGTGCGTGCTCAGAGAGGCAGAGCTTGCGGCGGCGCCGGCTGTGGTTAGCTCCACCGAGGAAGCGAAAGCGGCGGGAAGGCCGCTGGCTTTTTCGGCGGAGGAGAGCATCCATTGATTCAAGGCGCTGCAAATGCTGCGGCGCTGGTCCTGGTCTTCGATGACGACGAAACGCAGGAAACATTTTCCCGAAGCAAGGCGAGCGCGCATGGGATTGATGAGGGTGAACATGCGATCGAGCGTGAAGGCCATGTCGTCGTCTTCAGAGAATTGGAGGACGGCGAGCATGCGGCGGCCGGGCGCCTCGGCGGCTGAAGCGGCATCTGTTTGTGGAGCTGAATCGCAGCGCTGAAGGGCTGCGCCACCCAAAGGCGGGCTAGCGGGGAGGGGGGCCGAGCTGCGCTCGGGCGGACAGCCGAGGGCGGCTGTCCCTAGATGAGCCTTGGCTGGGTCGAGGTTGGCTGTGCCCAGGTGAGTTTTGCCGGGAAATTCTGGGCCTGCTGTTCCTAGATGAATATTTCGGGAGGCTTGGGCGGCAGTCGCGGGCGAGGGCGCCCGCGCCACACTCGCACCTACTTCTTCGGCGATGGCGAAGATGCCGGGTTTGCTGGGGACGACCAGGAGGCTGTGAGTGGAGTCGCAACGGAACCAGCGTGACCATTGCAGGCGGCGCGGGTCGATGGGGCGATCGAAGCCATGCCGGGCCAATGAATCGGTGACGAGGCGGGTTAGGGTTTCCATTTGGGCTCCTAAGGAACTGGCTTTTGTCTTTCGGGCTGGTCAAAAGGCTGATGCCACCTGCCAGCTCGAAAGACGACTGTTGTTGACTGAGTTTGGCGTCCACCGGGGGAGGATCGGGGGACGGCCACCGCAGCTTCTTCGGTTCGCCTTCTCGACGTGGAAGGCCTTTGTTTGTTTATGTTTACGGGATGGAGCCGGGTCACCTCTGGCCCGGCTCCGGACCCGTCCTGACTACTCTCTTCGCTTTGCTTAGGCGAATCTCGCCCCGTTCCCGCGAGGCGAGTTCAAAGCCTATGGGATTGCAAAGTTACTCCCGCTTATTGTAGCTGTCAAGAGGGAAACACTACATGTTGTATCTGCAGCAATGACGGGCTTGGTGCGGCGGTCGATGACCGGATTTTCCACAAGCGGAATTCATCTGGGGTTCATAAAAGTGGATAGCGGCTAAAGCCCGCTTTATTTTTAACGAGCTGGATTGACGGCGAGCGGGGAAACAGCAGGTTCCTCCACTGCGCGTTCCCTTCCTCGGCGGAAGGGAATGCTTCGGTCGGAATGACATGGGTCTTTGGTCGGAACGACAGGTTTTTTTGGCATTCGAAACTCTGAGTGGGGCTTTGCAAACGCTTACAAGGAGCGGAAGCCGGGACTCTGATTGCGGCGGTTGCGTTCGGATTGGGGAAGTTTGCGAGATGGAAGTGGAATGTTGGTGGAATCCTGGTAACGAGAAGATTCCTGCTGCGCGGAGTTGTTTAAGAAGATGGCGGTATCGACCTGCTCGGGAACTTCGGCGGCCAGCAAGGGGACATAAATGTCCTCGAAGATTTGCCGGGGCGCGATGCGCAGTACACCGTCGGAGGATTCGACGAGGTAATCGCCCTTGCGTCCGGAGTGCTGACGACCGAGAGCGTCGGTGAAGGTGAGGCTGGTGGTGAGTAGTTTGGCTTTGACCAGAAAGCGAGTGCGATAGGTAATCCATGGGGTAGTTGCTTTCATGTTTTCTGACCAGCTTGTGCCACGGTGAAACTGCAATGATGAACGAATTGGGTTCGCGAATGTCGACGCCTGGCGAAAATCTTTATCTCATGCCGTTTCGAGTCTTCGGCCTGAGTTCGATTTCAATTTTTTGTTTGGGGCGAATGAGAATGTACGAGCGAAAAGGCGCGGGGTCAATTCAGTATTTTTGGTGCAGTTGAGGAAAATCCTAGAGAGGGATTTTTCGAGGATGGACGATGGATGAGGAAGTTCTTGAGGATGCGTCTGCAGAGTGCTTGAAGGGCGGGGTCCGGTGGCGCGGCGAGGAGAGAGGAGAAAAAAGTGAGCGAGTGGGAGGGCGGATTGTCCACAGAGCTTGCACAGGAAATGCAGAAAGAGGGTGGAGGGATTCCGATGAGTATCTAGGGTTTTCGCCGGACGGTATAACGTGCACGGGCCGAGAAGATTTTTCCAGCGAGGGTTTTGCGCGGGGAAAAGTGGTGGACAGAAATGCTGAAGAGTCAGCCAGTTCGAAAAAATTGGAGAACGGAGAGATTGTTGCAACAGCGAGTGAGGACAGACGAAAGCAAATTTTTTAGATGGAGGGGATGAATGATGAAGGATCCAGTTTGCGGAATGAAAGTTGATGACAGCAAGGGCGAATTTCAGACTTTGTTTGCAGGCAGGAAATATTTTTTCTGTTCGGATGAGTGCAGGAAGGAATTTGAGGCGGAACCGGATGCGTATGTGGAGACGGCGGCGGCTTAGAGCGTCCGGCGAATATTCTTGAAATGATAAAAAAGGCCCCGCCTCGCGGCGGGGCTTTCTGCTGGTGATGCGGTTTATAGATTCCGCTCGCTTCGCTTCGCGGGACAGCCGAAGCCGGCTGTCTCCACATGAGTTAGAGTTAGCGGGCCATGGCTGGTTCCTGGACGTGCTTGCCGCTCTTGAAGGCTTCATAGCGGGCGTTGACTTCGTCCCAGTTGATGACGTTCCACCAGGCGGTGAGATATTCCGGACGGCGGTTGTTGTATTTCAGATAGTAGGCGTGCTCCCAGACATCGTTGCCGAAGATGGGGAAGTGGCCCACGGAGATTGGGTTGTCCTGATTGGGCGTGGACATGATGTGCAGGTCGTCGCCACCTTTGCTGGCGAGCCAGACCCAGCCGGAGCCGAATTGTTTCGCGCCGGCGTCGTTGAATTTGGCCTGGAAATCTTTGAAGTTGCCGAAAGTCTTGGTGATGACCTGGGCGATGGGGCCGGTGGGATCGCCGCCGCCTTTGGGCTTCATGATCTTCCAGAACATGGAGTGATTCACGTGTCCGCCGCCGTTGTTGCGCACTGCGGCGCGAATGTCTTCGGGAATCGCGTTCAGATCGCGGATTAATTCTTCCGCGGTTTTCTTGCCGAGTTCGGGATGTTTCTCGATTGCTGCGTTGAGATTTTTGACGTAGGCACCGTGATGCATGTCGTGGTGCAGGGTCATCGTTTGTTTGTCGATGGTGGGTTCCAGGGCCGCGTAGTCGTAGGGCAAAGGCGGTAGTTCGAATGCCATATTTTTCCTCCAGAATTCTTATTGTACTGATGACGAGAGCGGGGGTACAGATTCAGGTGAAAGCGAGCTTGCAAGTTGGATGGCGATCGGGGGCGGGTGGTTGCGGGGAATTTCGGGGGCTAAAGCCCGCTATTTGACGAATCTGTGACGCGGCGCTGAAGCGCCGCTCTTCCACGGTTGCGCGGGCAGCATGGGAAGCACGCAGGAGCGGGAACGGTGGCGGCAGGTTGCATAGGTCCCCATTCGGCTTCGCTCAGGGCAGGCTTTCGCTTTGTTCAGGATGACAAGTCAATTTTGATTAAGGCCTTTGAGGAGGTGGTGGCATGCTCAATAGGTTCCATTCGACTTCGCTCAGGGCAGGCTTTCGCTGCGCTCAGGATGACGATGCGAATGAGCTTACTACTCGGAGAGAATGACGAGGAGATTAGTTGGCGGCGGGGCCTAGGACTTCGCGGACTTTGCGGGAAAGGTTTTGCAGGGTGAAGGGCTTTTGCAGGAAGGCTTTGGGAACGTCGGCGGGAAGCGGACTGGCGACGGCTTCTTCGGCGTGGCCGGAGAGGTAGAGGACTTTTGTGTTGGGGCGAGAGGCGAGCAGTTGCTGCACGAGTTCGTGCCCGCTGAGGCCGGGCATGACGACATCGGTGATCAGCAGATGAATGGACTCGGCGCGGGCGGCGGCGAGGGCGAGGGCGGCGTTGCCATTGCACGCTTCGAGTACATCGTAGCCGCGGGATTCTAAAGTTTCGCGGATTAACTGGCGAACAGATTCTTCGTCTTCGACCAGCAGAATGGTTTCCGATCCGCCAGCGACGGTGGGCGAGACTGGGGCCACGCCGTGCATTTCGGAAGGCTCGTCGACTCGCGGGAAATACATGGTGAAGACGGTGCCACGGCCGAGTTCACTCTGCACGAAAACGTAGCCGCCGCTTTGTTTGATAATTCCGTAGACGGTGGAAAGTCCGAGGCCGGTGCCTTTTCCTTTTTCTTTGGTGGTGAAAAAAGGTTCGAAGATGCGAGCCTGGGTTTCGCGGTCCATGCCCTGGCCGGTGTCGCCGACGGAGATCATGACGTAAGGTCCGTGTTTGATGAAAGTATTTTCCGGACGGTAGGAATCATCGAGAGTGACGCTGGCGGTGGTGATGCGAATTTTGCCGCCGTTGGGCATTGCGTCCTTGGCGTTGACCACCAGATTCATGATGACTTGTTCGAGCTGTCCGGCATCGGCGCGCGTGCAGCCGATGGAAGCATCGAGATTGGTGGTGAGTTCGATATCCTCGCCAATGAGCGGGCGCAGGAGACGCTCCATGTCTGCAACGATTGCATTGACATCGACCACCTTGAGCTGCAGAAGTTGTTTGCGGCTGAAGGCGAGAAGCTGACGGGTAAGCGTGGTGGCGCGATCGGAGGCTTGCTGAATGGCTTCGGCCTTGGCGCGCAGAGGGTTACCCATCGTCAACTGATCAAGGAGAACCTCGGTGTAACCGCTGACGACGGTGAGCAGATTATTGAAATCGTGAGCGATGCCTCCGGCGAGGCGGCCGACAGCTTCCATTTTCTGCGACTGACGGAACTGGTCTTCGAGGACGCGGCGTTCGGTAATGTCTTCGGCGATAGCCTCGAGAACGTCGGCAGGCTCAATTTCACTTGCGACGGCGCGGCCGCTGATGCGGACCGTAATGGCGGCGCCATCTTTCCGTTTCCAGCGAACCTCGAATCCATCGACGCGTCCGGTACGCTGGAATTCATCGACCAGTCGGCTGTATTCACCGGCGTCAAGGAAAACATTTTTTTGCGGATCGAGTGCCAGCACTTCGAGAGCGGAACTGTAGCCCAGCATTCCGATGAGCGCGGGATTGACATCGAGAAACTGGCCTTGCAGGCTGGAGCGGTAAATTCCGTAGACTGCGGTTTGCACCAGCGAGCGATAGCGAACTTCAGAGCGGCGCAGGGATTGTTCGTTGCGCTTGTGATCGATAGCAGCACCCAACTGGCGCGAGATTAAAGCAAGGACATCTTTGTCGCGTTCGCGCAGAGTTGATTTTTCGGAGTAGCTTTTCAGAACGATCGCGCCGAACACATGATGGTTGGCTTTTAGCGGCACGCCCAGCCATTGCCTTGGCGGCGCACCTGCGAGTGCAATCTCGCCGCGCTGCTGGAGTTTTTGCACCTGCTTTGCAGTGCACAGCAGCGGCTCGCCGGTGCGCAGAATGTATTCGACCAGTCCGCGCGCGGCGGGAGCGGGAGCGGGAGCGGATTCCTGCTCGTCGACGAAATAAGGGAAGCTGAGCAGCTGTGACTCGGGATCGTGAATGGCGATAGAGAAATTGCGGGCCGGCATGAGTTCATCGACGATGCCGTGGATGGCGGCAAAGAACTGCTGCAGGTCCTGAGTGGAGCAGGCTTTTTCCGCTGCACTGTAGAGAGCAGAGTTGAGAGCTTCAGCGCGCTTGCGATCGGAAATGTCGCGGTAGACGAAGTAAAAGCCAGCGCTGCGCCCGTTGACCAGCAAGGGAGCGGTGGAAACGGAAACATCGAGCAAAGTTCCATCGCGGTGACGGCGCTGAGTTTCGAGGCTAATCTGTTCGCCGCGCTCCAGGCATTGCGAGATCCAGTGAAATTCGGGAGTACGCTCGGGAGGAAGAATCAGCGAGTCGACGCGCTGCGACAGGATTTGATCGGCGGAGTAGCCGAACAAGCGCTGAAATTCGCGATTCACACACTGTGCGCGGAAAGAAGCGTCGACCACAAGAAGAGCGTCGGGTGAGTTTTCAAAAAGTTGTTCGAGGAACTGGCGGCGAAGGTCGAGAGAAGCTGGGGCGTCAGGCGTGCTAGGGTTCGGCTGTAACGAATTCCAGGCGAGCGCGGCTTGCTGAACGGCGGCTGATACGCCGGGCGGAATGAACTGGGGTGAGGCTCCGCTCTCGAGTGCCTGGCGCAAATTTTTGGCGCGCAGAATATCCTTCGACTGCGCCGGCCGGGTGACACGACCACCCATTGGAGGCTCCCCCCTCTGAAGCCCAACAAACTGCATAGTAGAACGCGACGTGTGTACCTGAAAGTTACTGACGTAATTGGAAAAAGAAGGAGAAGCAGCCATCGCTTAAAGCGCCGAGCAGATCGTTGTTCCCTCAGGGTTGAAGCCCTCCTCTTTTACGGCGATCGCGGCATGGCTGAAGCCGTGGCCTTCCCAAAGCGATCGACGAAAGAGTGGGGCGGATCAAAGAAGGGCTGGAATTAAACGGCGCCGCCGCGGGTGGCGAGCATTTCGCAAACGCGGCGGATGGTTTCGCGCTGAGATTCGCTGAGAGTGAGGAATTCGAAGCCGTAGCGCAGGCCCTGGCGATAGCGAACGATGGCGCGGACTTTCAGAGGATAGGGACTGAGGGGCAGAGGGATATCGAGAGAAACAATTTCGCCGGTTTCCAGTTCGCCGGTGAGCGTAGCGCCGATTCCATCCTGACCCATTTCGGTGGAGCGACCCCAACAGGTGCGGAATTCGCCGCCCTGAAACATGCGAACCTGCAGACGGGCGTCGATGGTGAAGCGGGGATAACGGCGAACGTAAGCCGGGGGTGGCGGCGCGGGAACGCGTTTCTTGCCGGGAGCTGCCATAGTTAGATCTGCCGTCCGCGTGGCTCAGGGGCTAAAGCCCGGAGCAATTTAGCGGTTAACGCGGCGCTGAAGCGCCGCTCTTCCACGTTACTGCATACTTCTCGGGTTACTACGCACATCCTTGTCACTGGGTGATTCTCGGAGTGCTCGGTATTCGTGCAAATTCCTCAATGCGCGGCTAATTGCCGTGGAGCAGGTAACCGGGTTCGAGTGGAAGTTTGCCGCCGATTTTCACGACGGCGACGCTGCTGTTGATGGAATAAACATCGACCACGCCGATGGCGCCGGGAGTGGAGGCCACTTTGTTGAGCAATTCATCGTCGGAAGTGGCGACCAGAATGGCGGGATGCGCAGGGCGCCCGCGATTGGAAGTGACGATGAGACTGTTAAGTTCGTTCTCCGACATGCCATAAAGCTTTTCCAGAATGACCTTCATTTCGGGCGCGGAGGGCGAGCGCATGACAAAGGTGACCGGCTTGCCATTGGGCCAGTGCGAGGTCTGCGCTTTGCAGAGCCGGACCAGGTCAGGGACGGTCAGTGCGCCCACGGCATTGGACTTATTGGAGACCAGAGCAATGTCGCGGGCCGCCGCCAACGAGGCGGCGATCATGATGAAAATACAAACACGTAGAAAGCGATGGCAGAGCACTCTTAGTCTCCCGCGAAACATGGAACTTAGAGAGATTGTGCTTGAAGAGGGGTCACGGGATAAAGGTAACGAAGGTCACGAGCGGGGCTGGGCGGGATGATCGATGCAGGCGGTGAATTATAAAAAAAGGGCGCGGCTGGTGAGCCGCGCCCTATCGCTTTGGCAGGACGGTGGTTATTTGGTTTTCTTCTTTGAGGCGGCGTGAGGCATGATCAGCGGCCGCACTACGAACATGTGCGAGCGGGCGATTGCGGACGAACGCGCAGAAGGACTCTGCAGCACGATACTCCGGTAGCGACCTGGCCGCTGTCTGATTCGATGAACGGAAAGGTGGTGCCGTCGACGGTATACACGGTGAGGTCAAATCCGCCCTTAAGGTGCCCGGCGTGCCGTTGCTGCCGGCCGTGGCCGAGATCCCGTAGCGTCCGGTGGAATATGCGCCATAGTTGCCGCTGAGCACCTGATCAAGACGTCAGGACTTCCTGGGATCGTAGTTCTCGTCGATCATGCCCAGTGATGTATTTCCGCTGGTGCTGGTGGCGAATTCTGCAATGTCATCCACCTCTACGCTCCTGCCGATTCCTGAGATTGTAGCCCGACAGATTTATACCCTAGCCCTCCGAGGCGCCGAGACAGTTGCACTCGCTGACTGCGGATAGGCAGCGCCGCAGTAATGCCGGAGGCATCGATTTCTAACAAGAGCAAACCACCGCTGGAGGGATACGCCGCGTAGGTTGAGCCTCCAGTAAAGCTAGTAAACCCAGTCAGCGTGTATCGGCCGGTGTCCCCGCCGCCGAGGCGTAGGTGGCAGTAGAAGGACAACGGAGCCGTCTGCGAGGAAACGCTAGTTCCGCCGTCGTTGATAGTCCTCGCTGCCGGTGATGCCGCCGCTGGCGTCGGGGGTCATGAATCCTCCGGACGCGTAGGCAGAATTCGCCCGGGTATAAGCCTTCAGCGTGAAGGCCATTTGGGTCCGGTTGGGTATGGTCGGCGCTCGTTTGCGAGAACGCATCCCCGGATAAGGTCGCAGTCGTATCCATCTCAATAAGCTTGAAGTGTGTGGCGTCAATCGCAGACACGTCGAATGTGCCGTTTAGCACCGATCCATTGTTGTAGATGCTTAGGGTTGTGGCGGGTGTGGAAGATGGTCCCAGAAGCCAACGAACCTGTCAGTGTTGATTGGCGTAGGGCAAAAGCCGCCATCGTTCAAGTCTTCGAGTCCGGCGATGGCTTGTGCCGGCCACGGTGAAATTACCGACCGTGGCCCAAGAACCGCCGCTGCGGGTCGGCTCCGGAAAAGCTGAATGCGTAGGTCCCGGTTGGCGTTGTATTGGAGGCTTGCAGGTCGAGAGTTCCGCTGCCGCTGCCGAAAGCCGTCGAACTCCGTGATGAGTCCGTGAGAACTGTCCTGAGGACGAAATCAAAGGTTAGTGGGAATGTTTGGCCGGGGGTCCACTGGTGATGTTGGTTCCGATGACGGCTTGGCCGCGGCCATCTACAGCTGACGCTGTAGGTGCTCCCGCTGGTGATCGATACCCCGGCTGGCGGGCGAACTGAAAACGGCGCTATCGTTGATGTCAACGTACCGGCCGTGATGCTGCCTTTGCCGTTGCCGCCGCTGCCGTTGGCGGTGAAGGTGCCGACCATCGCATAGGGGGCTCCGTTAGCGCTCAGTACCGGCGATGGAGAAAACGTATGTGCCGTTGAGATTGCTATTGCTGAATGCTCCGCTGGGCGGGGCCACCGGTTGGCGATGCTGGTGCCGTTGCCGCCGCAGGCGGCCAGGAACAAAAGAGTGGAGAGTGCGACGAGCAGGACGATACCGTTGCGGACTGACATAATTCCCCCTGGGAGAAAATCGGGCGTGATACTGGCGATATTTAGTTTTGAGGTTAGCACAAACGAATTCAGTTGCTTCAACCCGAACCAGCGGAATAAGTAGCGCGCGTGGAAAATAAAATTTTGGGCAAGTGCAAGATATACATATCTTTACATTCCCAGGGTGGAACGTGGCGGCGAGCTTTCCGCATCCAAGTGCATTCCACGATTTATTGCTTTGGATGCACAGGAATTATGGGGTGGGGCTGTGAATTCCGGTAGCATGGTTGAAGCGGTCGTGGAGCCGGCTGCCGGCAGCGCAGTACGATGCGGGAGGAGTTGTGGCGCAAGCAAGTTGCAGAGGTCCCCTTCGGCTGGGCTCAGGGCAGGCTTTCGCTTCGCTCAGGATGACAATTTAGTTGGGGTGATAGAGATTGGGGAATTCCAGAATAGCAAAGCTCGGGCGCGGCGCCGTTTTCATGCTGATGGTGTGGCTTTGCATGGGGAGTTGGGAGTCTGCTTTCGGGCAGGATAATCCGCCGGCGGCGTCCGCGACCGCGCAGAGCGATGCCGAAACCGGGAAAGCTGCGGATCAAGGATTGGTGATTGAGCCGGAGGAGTTGCCGCAGACCTATCCGCACGGAGACTATCATGTGCAATTTCAGGCGCGGGGAAATTACGTGCCGGTGCTGCAGTGGAAAGTGCAGAGCGGGAGTTTGCCGCCGGGGATTAAGCTTGAGGAGAATGGGCTGCTGCACGGGTCGGCGGAGCGCGCAGGGGAATTTCAGTTTGCGGTGTCGGTAAGAGATGGCGGGCAGCCGCGGCAGGCGGTGCAGCGCGGATATGTCATCAAGGTAGTGGATGCGATCACGGTGGCATGGAAAAATCCGCCACGTGTAACGGGAAGCAGAATCGGAGGGAGCGTGGAGGTTTCGAACGCGGCGGCGGATGACATCGATTTGACGTTTGATGTGAAGGCGGTGGCCGAGAACGGGCGGGCGACGGAGATTGGATATCAGCACTTCCCGCTGAAGCGAGGCACGATCGGGATGGTATTGCCCTTTGGCGAGAATTTGCCGCATGGAGCTTATACGGTAAACGTTACGGTGGTGGGCGAGGTGGCGAGGAGAAATGCAATCTACCGGGAGATGCTGCAGACTCCGGCGCCGCTGCAGGTGACGGTGGGACCGTAATCGGCTTTAGCCCTTGGGTGAATGCAAGTACGATGGTCATGTTGACTTGGATTTGTGGTTTCTGAAAAACTGAAGTGCGTTTGTTTTAACTATTAATGGAACTGCTGCTGAATCTCGTGTGGCTGCTGCTGGCGTTGCCGGCTTACTGGCTGTGGCGGCGCGGTGCGGGAGCACGCGCGGCGCGCCGGCTTACCGCTTTGCAGTTTCTGCTGGCGCTGGGTTGCGCGCTGGTGCTGCTTTTCCCGGTGATCTCGGCTACGGACGATCTGCACGCCATGCGCGCCGAGATGGAAGAATCCGCCACCAGCAAGCGGGCGGTGCGGCAGGCCGGAAGCGAAAAGCATGCAGCGTGGGTGAACCGGCTGCAAGGGCCACCGGCACTGCTGGCGAATATGAATTGGCTGCCCGCTCCACAAGCCGGGCCGCTCGAAGTTTCTGTTTTACATTTGGCGCCGCTAGCGAAGGCTTGCAGTTGGCATGCCGGGCGCGCGCCGCCTGATTCCCTCCTCGGGTAGTTCGCCGAATCATCCTTTAATCATCGTTTGCTGGTGCGCTGCCGTGAAGCAGCAATTTCCGCAGCGGGCGTTTCTCATCTTTAGGAGATCCTTACGGAGTAGGTGATATTCCTGAAGGCGTGCATTGCAGAGCAATGGTGCTTTTGGATTCCTAGACTAGAGCGCCTGAATGCGGGTTGTTGCAGGCAGCATCGTTCGGGCCCGGAAAAACTTGATGCGGCGTAGGGAGCGACCACGGGGGCTAAAGCCCAATCGGCCCGGACGCTTTTACACGGCGCTGAAGCGCCGCTCTTCCACGGTATTACCTGCGGTCGTGATGTCGCCGGGGGTCGCGGCATTGGCGTCGGCGGAGGGATTGAATGGAATTATTGGCACGAGGAAAACTGCGGCGAGGTTGTAGCGTGCTGGTTGCGCTGGGTGCTATGGCAAGTATGGCCGTGGCGCAGGCGGCGCCTGCGGCGAGCCAATCCGCTCCGCAGGCCGCGCCACAGGCGTGGACGTGGGAGCAGGTCAAGGAACGACTGGAGCTGAACAATCCCACATTGCTGGCGGGGAAATTGAATATCAGCGAACTGCAGGCGGATGAGATCACGGCGCATCTGCGGCCGAATCCGAACCTGGGACTGCTCTCGGACCAGATTGATCCTTTCAATGTGGGAGCGGGGCATGGGCCGTTTGCCTACCTGCTGCCATCGGCGACGGTGAGTTATTTGATCGAGCGCAGAAATAAACGCGGGCTGCGCACGGAGAGCGCGAAAAAGGAAACAGCGATTGGAATTTCGCAACAGGACGATCTGGAGCGCGGGCTGCTGTTCAACCTGCGCAACGCGTTTGTGCAAACGCTGCAGGCCAAGGCGGTGCTGCAGGTTTCGAAAGACAATCTGGATTACTACGACCATGTTTTAAAGATCAGCAGCGACCGCTACCAGGCGGGCGACATTGCGCAGATCGATCTCGATCGATTGCAGTTGCAGCGGGTGCAGTACGAATCTGACGTGCAAACCGCGATTGTGAATTTGCGGACGGCAAAAATCCAGATGCTGATGCTGTTGAACGACCGCACTCCGGTGGATCAGTTCGATCTGGTGGGCGTGTTCGATTCCGGTGATCAGATCGACGCGTTGGATACCTACCGGCAAATCGCGCTGGATAATCGTCCGGATCTGAAGGCGGCGGTGCAGACGGTGGACAAGGCGCAGACCGACTACAAACTGGCGGTCGCGAACGGATCGACGGATCCGACGGTTAGTTTCGACGTGGGGAGGAATCCTCCGATTGATCTTTATTTTGGCGTGGGCGTGGATTTTCCCCTGCGCATTTTCGATCGCAATCAGGGAAACAAACTGCACACCAAGCTGGAGATCACGCGCAGCGAAAGACTGCGGGATGCGGCACGGGCGCAAGTGTTCAACGATGTGGATTCGGCGTATACCACGCTGGCCAGCAACCTGACGCTGCTGCGGGCGTACAAGGACAAATATCTGGCGCAGGCGGTACGGGTGCGGGACACGATTTTATTTTCCTATCAGCACGGTGGGGCATCGCTGTTGGATTTTCTGAATGCGGAGAGCGATTACCGCAGCGTGCAACTGAGCTACGTCAACCTGGTGGGTTCCTACCTGACGGCGGCGGCGCAGTTGAACCAAGCTGTGGGCAAAGAGGTTCTGCAATGAAGAGTGGATGGATGTTGTGCGGATGGGTTGAGCAGATGAAATCTTGGCTGCCGGCGGTTGGGTGAGTTCCGCCTCGCTTCGCTTGGCGGGACGGGCGAAGGCGCCCGTCGCCACATGTGCCGTTGTCGCGCTGGGATTGCTTTTTGTTGCCGGGTGCAATGAGGGGAAGCCTGATCCGAAGGCGGAGGCTCCGCCTGCGGCGAGCGTCCAGCCAGATATGGACGCGAATAATTTCAAGGTTGATCGTCCGGAATTATTTCCTTTGGTGGCGGCGGTGGCGTACAAGGCGGCGCCGGCTTTGGATGTGACAGGCGTGGTGCAGCCTGATATATCCCGCGCGGTACCGGTGATCTCGCTGGCTGCGGGACGCGTGGTGGAAGTGAAAGCGCGGCTGGGCGATACGGTGAAAAAAGGTCAGCTGCTGCTCCGGGTGCAGAGCAACGATGTTTCCGGAGCTTACCAAGGTTATCGCAAAGCCGTGGATGACGAACTGCTGGCGCGATTGAACCTGCAGCGGCAGAAGATTCTTTATGAAAAAGGCGCGGTCGCCAAGGGCGCGCTGGAGCAGGCGGAAGACGTCGCCAAGAATGCGCAGGCTGATCTGGATGCGGCTACGGAACAGTTGAAGATTCTGGGCGTGGATAAAGATCATCCGTCGGGGATTGTGGATATCCGCGCTCCGATCTCCGGCGTGATCACCGACCAGCAGATTACGAATGCTTCGGGGGTGCAGGGGCTGGGATCGCCGAATCCATTCACTATTTCCGATCTTTCTTATGTGTGGATTATTTGCGACGTGTACGAGAACGATCTGGATGCGGTGCACTTGGGCGAGTTTGCCGATATTCGGCTGAGCGCGTATCCCAACAAAATTTTCAAGGGACGGATCGATAACATTCTGCCGGTGCTCGATCCTACGATTCGCACCACGAAGGTGAGGATTGAAGTGGCGAATCCGGGACTGATGCACGTGGGCATGTTTGTGACTGCGACGTTTTATGGCAAGCAGGCGGTGACGTATGCGGCGGTGCCGTCGGCTGCAATTTTGCACCTGCATGATCGCGAATGGGTTTACGCGCCGCTGGGCGCGGGACACTTTAAACGACTGGAAGTAGTCACGGGAAAAATGCTTCCCAACAATTTGCAAGCGGTGGTTTCAGGAATCAAGCCGGGAGATCAAGTGGTTTCGAATGCTCTGGTCCTGCAAAACACGGTGGAGCAATAGATGATTCGGCGCGTGGTTGATTTTGCTCTGAACAACCGGCTACTGGTGCTGGCGTTTGCGCTGATTCTTTTTGCCGGAGGCATTGTTGCGTTTCGCGATCTTCCGATTGAGGCTTATCCCGACGTGGCGGACAACTACGTTGAGGTGATCACGCAGTGGCCGGGAATTTCCGCGGAGCAGATCGAGCAGCAGGTTACGATTCCGCTGGAAATTGTGATGAATGGAATTCCGCACGTGGTGCATCTGCGGTCATTCTCATTGTTCGGACTCTCGGATTTGAAACTGATTTTTGATGACGAATCGGATAACGACTGGAATCGGGAGCGCGTGCTCGAGCGACTGAGCCAGGTGACACTGCCGCCGAATGTTGTGCCGCAGATGGGAACGGATTGGAGTCCGGTTGGGCAGATTTATTTTTTCACGCTGCATAGCACGAATCCGGCTTATGACCCGATGGAACTCAAATCTCTGGAAGATTGGGTCATTGAAAAAAGTTTTAAATCGGTGCCGGATGTCGTGGATGTTTCCAGCTTCGGCGGTCCCACGCGCGAGTATCAGGTGCGCGTCGATCCTAACAAGCTGATCGCTTACGGCTTGAGCCTGGCGCAGATCGAGCAGCAACTCACCAACAATAACGCGAACGCAGGCGGAAGTTTTATTCAGGAAGGTCTGCAACAGATTAACGTGCGCGCAGTGGGAATGGTTGACCGGTCGCAGGATATTGCGGAGACGGTGATCCTGACCAAGAACGGCACGCCGCTGCGGGTGAAGGACATTGCCGTGGTATCGCAAGGTCCGAAGATTCGGCTGGGACAATTTGCCAGAGCGATTCATCGTGAGGATGGAAAGATCATCGACAACGACGATGTGGTTTCAGGCATCGTGTTGTTGCGCAAAGGCGCACCGGCGGACAATGCGCTGCAAGGGATTCACAAAGAAGTGGAGGAGCTGAACGATCATATTCTGCCGCCGGGCGTGAAGGTGGTTCCGTTCATCGATCGCAGCGATCTGGTTCACTTCACCAGCCATACGGTGCTGCACAATCTGACGGAAGGAATGATCCTGGTCTCGATCATTCTGTTTTTGTTTCTGGGAAATATTCGCGGCGCGTTGATTGTGGCAGCGACGATTCCGTTTTCTTTATTGTTTGCGTCGATCTGTTTGGATTTACGGCATATTCCGGCAAATCTGTTGTCTCTGGGTGCGCTGGATTTTGGCATGGTGGTCGATGGCGCGGTGGTGATGGTGGAAAACATTGTCCGCCATTTGGGATACAAAAGCGAGGACGGAAAAACTCCCAGTGAAAGAATCAGCGAGGCGTCGCACGAAGTACAGAGGCCGGTGTTTTATGCCATCGCCATCATTATTACTGCTTATTTGCCCATCTTCACGCTGCAGCGAGTAGAGGGCAGGCTGTTTCATCCCATGGCGTGGACGGTAGCGTTTGCGCTGCTGGGAGCGCTGATTTTTTCGATTGTGATTGCGCCAGTGCTGGCGAGTTTTGCATTCCGAAAGGGAGCAAGCGAGTGGCATAACCCGGTGATGGCGTTTGCCATTGACCGGTATCGAGTTGCAGTCAGGTGGGCGATTCGTCATCGTGCGGTCACGATTGGCGTGGTCTTGATCATGGTAGCGGTGGGAAATTATCTCGCCTTCAGCGGAGCCATCGGTTCGGAATTTTTGCCGCATCTGGATGAAGGAGCGCTGTGGGTGCGGGGCACGCTTGCGCCGAGCACCGGTCCGGACGAGGGCATACGAGTGGCGAATCAGGCGCGGATCATTCTTTGTTCGTTTCCCGAAGTTCCGCAATGCACCAGCCAGGTGGGCCGGCCGGATGACGGAACTGATACCACGGGATTTTTCAATACCGAATTTTTCGTGGACCTGAAGCAGAAAGAAAATTGGCGGCCGGTGTTTCATGAGAATAAGGATGAACTGATTGCCGCCATGCAACGCGAACTGGATAAGATTCCGGGCGTGACGTGGGGATTCTCGCAGCCGATTGAAGACAACATGGAAGAGGCGGTGAGCGGAGTTAAGGGCGCGCTGGCCACGAAGATTTACGGCGACGACCTGAAAGTGCTGGAGGCCAAAAGTGACGAGGTCGCGAACGTGATGCGCGGGATCCGCGGGATTGAGGATCTGGGAGTCTTCCGCGTGCTGGGGCAGCCGAATTTGAATGTGACGGTGGACCGGGCGGCGTGCGCGCGTTATCAGATCAACGTCTCTGATGTGCAGGATGCGATCCAGACGGCGGTGGGCGGAAACGCGCTGACCCAGGTGCTGAAGGGCGAGGCGCGGTACGATCTGACGCTGCGCTACTTGCCACAGTATCGAAGTACGGAAGATGCGATCGAGAATATTCGATTGCTGTCGCCGACGGGAGAGCGGGTATCGCTGGCGCAGTTGTGCAAGATCAGCGTGACCGATGGCGCTTCCGAGGTTTATCGCGAAGGCAACCGGCGCTATGTTGCGATTAAATATAGCGTGCGCGGCCGCGACCTGGGCAGCACGGTGGAAGAGGCAATCAAGAAGGTGGACGAACAGGTCAAACTGCCGACGGGCTATAGCCTGAAATGGGAGGGAGAATACGCCAGCCAGAAGAGGGCCAACGCGCGGCTGCTGATTGTGTTGCCGATCACCATTCTCATCATCTTTATTCTTCTTTATACGATGTTCAAGTCATTCAAATGGGCGTTGCTGATTATGGTGAACGTGGCGATTGCGCCGATCGGCGGACTGCTGGCTCTTTGGTTCACGGGAACGAATTTCAGCGTTTCCTCTGGCGTGGGATTTCTGGCGCTGTTCGGGGTGTCGGTGCAGACGGGAGTGATCATGCTGGAATACATCAACCAGCTTCGCGCGCGGCGATTCACGGTGGAGGACGCGGCGGTGGAAGGCGCGGTGTTGAGGCTGCGGCCGATCATGATGACGATGCTGGTAGCGACGCTGGGATTGTTGCCGGCGGCTTTGTCGCACGCGATTGGTTCGGATTCGCAGCGGCCATTCGCGATTGTGATTGTGGGAGGTTTGATCGCGGCTTTGATTATGAGCGTCTTCTTGTTGCCGACGCTTTATGTTTGGGTGGCGCGGGAACGGGATGTGCTGCCGATGAGCGAGGAAAGTTTTGAGGTGGGGGAGCACGTGGACTAAGGAACGCGGCAACGGGTTCGCGGTCGCGGTTCGATCTCAGTTCTCAGTTATCAGTTCTCATGTTCGGCTGCAGGTTCAGCGGGTGTCCGCTTGTTCTGAACGCGTATACTTTTCTTTCTGAACCGGCATGGCTGAATCCGACAAAAGCGTGGAAGATGTTTTGGCGCGGCAGGCGCTGGAGATTGAAAGATTGACGGATGCGCTCGGCCTGCTGGGCGTCAACCCATGTTCGTGGTGCAAGAAGTTTTATCGACGCGATCCTGGCGCATTATTCGATGCTGGCGGAAAGCTGATTTGCTACGGCTGCATTCGCGAGTGGTGGCCGCAGTGCTGCACGGAGCTCAGCACCAAAGACCGCGACAACCTTGAAGGCAAGCTGGTGTTCTGGCTGCGCGACTACCATCACGCAGAAACATTCAAGGATCCCGCCAAGCTGCCGGAGAGTTCCCAGCAGGAGCTGTGTGTTATCGCCAACTGCGTGGAATGCAAGGGAGTGGGAAAATCGCTGGGGCAGGATAGCTGTCGTTTCTGCGAAGGGCGCGGGACGGTATGGGTGATTGTTTCGCGCAAGAAGGTGTAGCAATTTTTCTGGTTTTCGCTGCTCCGGTTTTCTCATTACTGTGGTTTCTCGTTGGCGAAATCTGAAATGCATGACAACACCTGGTTATGACAATTGACCATCGGCTCGCGGTTTGCCCGTTGTTGATCTTCGGTATTATGCTGCCTGAGTCTGTTACAAGTGGAAACTCTGGACGAATCGAGGAGGATCATGTTCAAAATCAGTGCGCTTGTTTTCACAGTTGTGGTTGTTGGCCTCTTATGCGCTTCACCGGTGGCGCCAGCTCAGGTTTCGATTGGAGTGAACATCGGACCGGCTCCGGTGTGTCCTTACGGATACTTCGACTATGCTCCTTATGACTGTGCTCCTTACGGCTACTACGGACCTGATTGGTTTGTTGGCGGGGTATTTCTTGGAGCAGGCCCGTGGTTCCACGGTCCTCACGGGTTTTACGGACATGTCGATAACCGGTTCGATCCTCATCACGGCTACAACGGACCGTTGCCGGATCGCGGGGCGCAGCGCTTCTACCATTTCCAGGGAAATGAGGCGCGAGATGGGCGAGGCAACATAGGCGAAGCCGGCCACGATGCGAAAGGCGAACACGCGCTTCCTGGCTATCGGGGTGGTGGGCATGCCGCTGCACATGGCGGCGGACACCGCTAGAGCGGGGTTTGGGTTGGAGCAGAAACGAGATAAGGCGCGGCTTGCGCCTTATCTCGTTTGCAATTTGCTCTCGGAGCTGGATGGTCGATGAGCGCTATCGCCTGATTACAACAGCCACATGGAATTTTGACTTGTCAGGGTGTACATTTCCTTCGTGAATGAAGGCTTCACTGATCGACAAGACGTGCTTCGTTTCTGGATTTTGGGAACTTGCGCCGTGTTGCTCTCTACTGCATCTGCGTTTTGTTACTTACGCTCCTTAGTGCAAGGACTTGCTGTTGGCGATTTGCTGGGAGTACGAGGGCGCGAGGCGGATGTAGCCGTTATGCAGCGGTGGGCCACCTACTGGTTGATAGCCTCTGTGAGTTGTTTGGCAGGTTCCAGCGTAACCGCTGCTCTGGCGTTGCCAATTTATGCAGAGGCGTCCCGGCTGCCACGTTTCTTCGCACGTTTGGTTTTGACGTCGATCTCCTCGCTAGTGCTGGCGGTTATCGTCGGTTTGGTGACGTTCTCAATCTTAACGGGATCCCATCACTCCGTCGTTCACTGATAGGTTCACCATGGCCGTATGGTTGGCGTAACATCCCGATTTCACTCAAATCCCCACTATAAGCGCAATCGCCAGGCTCGACAGCTATACTGCTGATTGCAGATTTTGCAACCGGGAAGGGCGATGCTCAGCCACGACCGTCTTCAAAGCGTCCTCGCTTGTATCTTTGGATTGGGACTCGTTTTGTCTGGAATCATGCGGAGGGGAATGGGTGTCCGTGGACTGCCTGAAGTGGCTGAAAACACGATCTGCCACCAGTTGAGTTCTCGGTCGCGCTGATTGTGCTCGGTTTTGTAATTTTGGGATGCGGTGCTCTTCATTACTTGATAATCTCCGGGAAGCGTGAGAGCAAAGTTTGCCGAAAAATTGCGATATCACTCATTGACCCCAGATCGGCCAAATTCTCAATGAGCGCTATCGCCTGGTAACAACAGTTATCATGTGAGCCGAAGGCGCGATCTATGACAGAACCTTACCAACGAGCCCACCGGCTTAGGTTTCGCGCGTTTATGGTCAAGCATCAGTACAAGGTAATGTTCGCCTCGATTGTTATGGGGCTGATTTGGGCTGCCCTTTATCATTTGCTTGCCGCTTCGTGGTTCTTCTCGCGCCTGAGCCTGTTGCTTGCGATCATCAGCTTTGTTCCTGCAGGGCTTGTTGTTCTTGTTCACGGTCGAGAACTTGGACCTTTTCTGTGGTGGGACAGGAGCAATGTCGTCTTGACGACGCGCCGTCCACGCAAATTGGAGAGGCTTGAACTGACGTTGATGGCTGTTCTCTGGGGGGCGATCTTTCTAGCCGTCATTGTTGTAATCTTTTGGCGATAACCCGCGACGGAGCTAAGGAACAAATGATTTGAGGGCATGAATTGCCATCCTGGGCCTTGTATTAGCAGCGTGGAGACCATCTCATTTTTGGTGAAAATCGCGCCTACACTCATTCACCGGACGCAGGGCGGCGCAATTCTCAATGAGTTCAATCCCATCTGATTTCGCCAATCAAGAGTGCTGCCGCGACGTTGTAGCTCCCGTCCAAGCACCCATAACCATGGGACTGAGCGCTGGCTAGAGCATCAGGAAAAGACGAAACGCTAGTTTAAAGTCCCGTAATGCGGTACAGGACGACTCCATGCGATGGAACAACAGCACTGATGATGCTGCTTGTTTTCTTTGTCTCGCCGGTCCACAGGTCGTGTAAGGAATAGCCGCTTTCGTTTTCGGGGACGCCCGCGGTAGATGCGGGAACGGAAACTTCCTCTGCCTTCTTGCCGGTGTTGAACAAACCGACGAAGGTGTCTCCGTTCGGTTCCCTCTTGGCGAACACCTGCTGGTTGCCTGTATTGAACACCCTTTTCGCGGCGATCGAATCCTGGTCGACAGCAAGGACTGCGGGATTCTCCAGGTTCTTCAGATCCGTTGGGTCGAGGTGAGTAAGATCGATGCCGAGGATGAAGGGTGAGGCGGCGAGGGCCCACAGGCTGATCTGAGTCTGGCGCTCGACCGGAGTCAGCCCGTCATTGCTGCCATTTCCTACCTCGATGGAGTCATAGTCGTTAAAACCGCCTGGACCAGCGTAAGGCTGCCACTCCGCCACGTAGTTGAAGCGTTTGGCAACGTCGGCCCAACTGGTCAGCGGGTAGCTGCTATGGTGCTTTTCGCAGTGATAGCATTCGACGTCAGGCGCGAATTCCCATTGATTGGCATACTTCATCAGTGTCGGGGCGATAGCGGTCGTAAGGTCCCCCTGCGTGACGTCCAGAACCATGGGCCGTCCGCTTTGCCGTATAGCATTTGACCATGCCTTAACGTCAGCGGCATTGTTGTCTGTCATGCCGTCAATTTTGATGTAATCGACGCCCCACGCCGCCAGCATATTTACCCATGAATTCGTATACTCCTGCGCTCCAGGCTGGTCATAGTTAATGCGGACCATGCCCTTGCAGTTGTAGTTGTTCTCCTTTACCGATGGCTCCGCAATCTGGGAAGCCGTGTACGATGTGCCCTTGATCGGCGTGTTCCGGCTGACCGCTTGCCGGGAAATACCCGGCGTAACATAGATTCCGAACCTCATCCCGAGACTGTGGATGTAGTCAGCCATTACCTTCATGCCGTCGGTATCTCCCTCGGCAGGGAATTTCGATGAGTCTGTCACCCAGCGGCCATATGCGTCGACGTTCGGACCTTGCGGTCCCGGACACTGATACCAAAAGTCGTCGAGGTTTACGTACTGGTAGCCGATTTTCTGCAATCCTGAATTTTGCAGGGCGACCGCCTGAGCTTTCACCAGGGCTGCCGTGGGATTCTTGCGGAGGAAGCTCCAGCTACTCCAGCCGAGAACGGGCGTGCGCTCGAGACCGTTATCCTCTGCGCCGGCGTTGCGCAGGATACCGCCCGCCAACACCACGATTAGCAGTGCTGCCCTTAAGCTATGTGTCCGTTTCCTCAAAAAAATCATCTCCTTCCTTTATCACAAGCGGGGCGACGAAAACAATTATGCATGGGCAAGAGGTGGACATAACTGTATTTGTGATTGCTCCTGCGGCTCGTGGGGCGCCCCGGTCAATTGACGTTAAATCGCCCCATTGCACTCATTGTGCGAGGCGAGGATCTTGAGAGCTACTGGCCGCAAATGGAGGTTTCTCGGGGGATTGGGAGATGGGTTGGCCGGGATACGCGGCGGGCCGACAAAAAAATTAAGAGTTCCGAGGTGGTGTTGAGTCCATTCGTCTCGGCCAGTAGCTCGCGTTAGACCCTTGCTTGACCTGCTGTGCTGCTTTCCCTTGCGGGCGCGCTGCCTGCGATCTTCGCTTGGGCTCCGGGCTCACCGCCAACCGGATAAACCTACTCAACGCCTCGGAACTCTATCCTGCCTTCGACTGGGCTTCTCGTTCTCCTCGACCAGCGCTTTGCTATAGACCCTTGCTTGCCTTCCCTCCTCATTTTTCAATGGGAGAGTGACTTCGCTTGAGCCCCGGACGCCGCACCAACCGGAAAAACTTAAGAAACTGTCAAAGAACGATCTTGTTGTACTCCTTTTAAAATTTGAGTCAACGAAAAGATGGCGAGTTTATGTGATTTGTTTTCAGTTGAGTGCAGCGCATTCACAGGCGGGTGACAGGATTTTGTGCAGAGCGAAAAGCAATCGACCGAGATGCCGCGCTGGGCGTGCGTTTTAGGCTGGTCGTAGAGTCGGGAAGCCAGAGTGATGAAGAGTTTCAGCGGCTGGCCAGGCTGTGAAAAACTGATAAGAGGCTTAGTGGGCAAGGGATTTCGCCACAGATTGAGGCGAACAGACGCGCCCAAAAGGATAAGATCCTGAGCGTTTAATGGCTTGACAATGCATGTAAGTCTGCTAAAGTTCGAGAAAAGCTGCACAAACAAACAATTCGCAAGGTGCCCAAGGTTATGAAGAATGTTTATGAGGTTCTGCGGCAGAAGGAAATGGAGTTGACCCGGCTGGAGAAAGAAGTAGAGGCGTTGCGGCTGGTGGCCCCGTTGCTCTCCGAAGAAAAGGAAATGAATGCCGAGATGGGAAAATCGGCCCTGCCTACCGCGGTGAACGGGCCACAGGCTCCGCTGCGCATCCCATCGCCGCCCGTGGTAGCAGCTGCGCAGCCCGTGCGGGCTGCGGGCTGGGATGAGACCGCCAAGCGCTGGCCGTAGGGCACGGCAGCGGACTCTCGCGGAATGCGCGCAAAGTTTGGCGCGCCTTTAATATTTCATTGGCGCTTAAGCGGCGCTCCCTCCAGCCTGGGACTACGTCCCGGGCTGAAGTGTTTCTAGCGACAATATCTCTAGCGGCGCGGCCGTGAAGATTCAATGATCTTTCTCAGCGCTGCGAGCAATCGATCCACTTCCTCGGCTGTGTTGTAATGCACGAGGCCGATGCGCAGGAAGCCTCCGGATTTTTCCACGTCGAGGCGTTCGGTGAGATTAAGCGCGTAGTAGTTTCCATCCCAGGTGAAGAAGCCTTGTTCGCCGAGTTTGGCGGCGAGTGCCAGGGGAGTTTGTTCTGGGGTTTGATTGATCACGCGGACGGCTAGCGTGGGACATCTTTCATTGAAGCGCCCGGGGTCGGTGATGCCGTAGATCTTCAGGTTTGGGATTTTTTTTAATCCCGCGATCAGGCGCTCCATTAGCTGTGTTCGTGGGCGTGGATGGCTTCGAAGGCGGCGACGATTGCGGCGCGGCGGGCGGTGGTGACCGCAGGTCGAGCTTCGCTCGACGGACAGCCGAGGGCGGCTGTCCCCACATGTGCCGTGGTGATCCCCGCATGCAATGTGGCTGTGGACACAGCTGGATCGCGGCCGAGGTCGGCGATGTAATCCACGCAGGCGGTGATGCCGGCGATGCATTCGTGGTTGAGCGTGCCCCACTCCCAGCGGTTGGGGACGGCGTCCGTGAGGGGACGAACTTTGTAGGGATGCAGACGCTGCAGGTGTTCGCGTTTGCCGTAGAGCACGCCCATGTGCGGGCCGAAAAATTTATAAGTGGAGCAGACCAGGAAATCGCAATCGAGGTCTTTCACGTCGATGAGGCCGTGCGGGCCGTAGTGGACGGCGTCGACGTAGGCGAGAGCTCCGGCGGCGTGGGCGAGGCGAACGATTTCTTTGACTGGATTGATGGTGCCGACTGCATTCGAGGCGTAGCCGACGGCGACGAGTTTTGTGCGTGGATTTATTTTGCTGGCAAGGTCGTTGAGATCGAGGGTGCAATCGTCTTCGTGAATTTCGGCCCAGCGGATGGTGACGCCTTGTTCCTCGAGCGCGAGCCATGGCGAGACGTTGGCATCGTGATCGAGGCGCGTGACCAGGATTTCGTCGCCGGCACCGAAGTCGCGGCCGCTGATCTCCCGACCAAAGGCGCGGGAGATGGCGTAGGTGAGCGTGGTCATGTTGGGGCCGAAGACGATTTCATCGGCGGCGCAGTTCAAGAAGTCGGCCATGGCGGCGCGCGCGTCGGCGAGCATGGCGTCGGTGTGGCGGCTGGTGGCGTAGGCTCCGCCGGTGTTGGCGTTATCGCGGCGCAGGTAGTTGGAGATGGCGTCGATCACGCGCTGCGGAACTTGCGTTCCGCCGGGGCCGTCGAGGAATACGGCGGGTTGTCCGTTGACGGTTTGGGAGAGCGAGGGGAAGTGGGCGCGGATGTGGTGGAGGTCCAGGGCAGCGGGAGCGGCGGTTTCAGTTGTTGGCATGGTTTCAATTTAGTTTTACCACGGGGGAACGTCCGAAGGACGATTGAGAATTGCCCGGCGTTTCAACGCCGGGTAGGACCCGGCGTGCGGTGCCGTCCCGTAGGGACGGTTGAAACGTTCACCTATATCGATTCTCAGGATGGTTGGGTGCATTCGTCAGACCGAATTCAGGCATCCCTACGGGATGCGGTTCCTCGATCGCACCTATACCCGGCGGTGAACCGCCGGGCTATTGTCGGGCGTCCTTCGGACGCGGGGCGTGGTGGAAGCGAATTCGGTCGTGAGCCGCTGATCGGAGAAGGAGATCCTTCACTCCGCCTGAAAAGCGGCTCGTTCAGTATGACACCAACATTTCGATTTACGGCCTTACCGCGCGGACAAAATCCGCGAGCATGCCGTAGGCGGTGGCGTAGACGCCGGGATTTTCTTCGGTGAGGGCTAGGCCGGGGAAGATGTCGGTTTCGAAATAGATGTAGGACGAAGTGCCGGTGATTTGCGACATGGGATCGGTGAGCGGGATTTGTTCGGGGCAGACGCTGGCTTCGATTCCCTTCGTTGTTTTTTTGGCGCGGCAGATTAGTTTGTAGGGGCGGGCTTCTTTTTTTGCGGCGCGGACGGCTTCGGCTTTCAAGCTGCGGATTCCCTTTCGCTCGATTTCTTCTAACTTTATTGGGACATCCATCAGGACGGTGATGAGGGCTGCGGTTTTTACGGCGGCGTCCCAGCCATCGATATCGTGGGTGGCGTCGGTTTCGGCGATGCCGAAGGATTGCGCTTTCTTTAACGACTTCCTCGAAGCTGAGACCGTTTTCCATTTCGGTGAGAATGACGTTTGTTGTCGAATTCAGGATGCCGTGAAATCCGCGCAGGTGAATTGCGGGAAGTTGATCGAAAAAAGAAAAGATGGGAACGCCGTCCATTACGGTGGATTCGAAGAGGAAGCGTTTGTTTTTGCGATGCGGCGATATCGCGGAGTTCGCGGTAGGCGTGGACGATTGGTCCTTTGTTGGCGGTGATGGCGTGGGCTCCGTGCTGCAGCGCGGCGCGGATGTGGTCGATGGCGGGCTGGCCGTTTTCCACGTTGAGAGATGTGGCTTCGAAGAGGATGTCGGCGCGGGCCGCGGAGAGCCAGTCGTGGACGTTTGCTGGCTTTTGATTAGACTCCCGACCGCCAGCGGGCGAGGGCGCCCGCTCTACATTCAAGCCATTCGGATCGGCGATCCATCCCAGGCGGCGGCTGGCGATTCCGGTGATGCGGAAAGAGATTCCGTGGCGGTCGCGGAGTTCTTCTTTGCGATCGAGCAGGAGTTGGACGAGCGTGCGGTTGACGTTGCCAAAGCCGAGGAAGCAAAGGTTGTAGGTATGAATTGGCAGTCCCTCAGGGGCTAAAGCCCGATTCATTTCGGATGATAACGCGGCGCTGAAGCGCCGCTCTTCCACGGTATTCCACGCTTCCGGGGAGCTGCCTTTTCACGGTGAACCCGGCGGCGTCTAACGGTGTGTACAATTGTTGCCGCAAATGGCACGCCCGAAGGCCTGTCCTGATACGAATCAACTCGCCGCCTGAAGGCGCGCAACGGTACGGGTCAACTTGGCGGCGCGGCTGAAGCCGCGCCCTTTCAATCCGGTTTAGCCTTATGCACCCCGCGCCCTTACAAATCCGGCTTGGCCTTATGAAGCCGCGCTCTTTCCAATTATTCTCGGATTGAGGCGCTAACCCATTACGGTGGTGTGTTCGGGTTTGATTTTGTAGATCACTCTCACTTCGCCGGGCTGGCCGTAGGGATATTTATCGACGCCGAGATATTTTTTGGCCATCTTGTCGATGTGAGCGCTGGCGCCCTCTTCGGTGATTTCCACGACGCGGCCGCGAATTTCCAGATAGCGGTAGGGATTTTCGGGATCCATCAGTGCGAGAGCCACGCGCGGATCACGGCGAACGTTTTTATCTTTTTGACGTCCTTTGGCAGAGTTGAAGATGACGTGTTCGCCATCGTAGTCGACCCAGACGGGGGTGACTTGCGGACGGCCATCGGGCATGAGGGTGCCGAGGCTGGCGAAGGCGCGTTTCGTGAAACAGGTCACGATATTTTTCGGGGATGGTTTCGGGCATTAGACCTCCTGGCGGTCATGCAATGAATTAACAGGACATTATAGATGCGGAAGGCGCATTGCCGCCTACGGGCAATCCCGGTATTCTTGCAGACCATGATTGAGAAAAAAGAGAATTTTGCCAAGTCGGCGCAGGGGCTAAAGCCCGCAAGAATTTTGGACGCTTTACGCGGCGCTGAAGCGCCGCTCTTCCACGGTACTGCAGGCTTCCGCGGCGCTCTGCGCTTCTGCGGCGCTCCAAGCCTCCGTGGAGTTCTCCGCCTCCTTTGGGCTCCAGGCTTCCGTGCCGCTCTGCGCCTCCGCGGTACTCCGCATTCCCGCGGTATTCGAGGCTTCCGGAGCGCTTCGCCGGTCCGCATCTTTTCCTTTATTTTGCTCGTGATGGTGCTGGCGGTTTCGGTGATGGCTCAGGCGCAGGCGGAGAAATATCCGCAGACGATTGTTTTCATGACCGACTTCGGCGTGGTGGACGATTCAGTGGCACTTTGCCGGGGGGTGATGTATTCGATCATGCCGGATGTGCGCATTGTCGATCTCACGCATGAGGTGACGCCGTTTTCCATCCTCGATGGGGCGCGGTTTTTGTATGGGGCGACGCCTTATTTTCCGGCGGGAACGGTTTTTGTTGTGGTCATCGATCCGACAGTCGGCAGCACGCGGAAGGCGATTGTGGCGAAGTCGAAGCGCGGGCAATATTTTGTGCTGCCGGATAACGGACTGCTCACGCTGGTGGAGCAGCGCGATGGGATCGAAGGCGTGCATGAGATTACGAATCCGGATTGGATGATTGGGACGAAGATGTCATCGACATTTCATGGACGCGATATTTTTTCTCCGGCGGGCGCGCACGTGGCGCGGGGGGATGATTGGACGAAGGCGGGGCCGGAGGTGCCGGTGGCTGTCGCTGGTGCGGTTGGAGTTGAAGGCGGCGCGGGTGGATGAGCGCGGAGCGTCGGCGGAGGTGATTGCGACGGATGGTCCGTTTGGGAATCTGGTGACGAATCTGGCGTGCGGAGGATTTTTTGAAGCTTGGCTACCAGCGCGGGCAGGAAGTTCCGGTGAGGATTGGCGATAAAGAAATGAAGATCAAGTTTGTGAAGACATTCAGCGACGTGCCGCTGGGGCAGCCTCTTTTATATATCGATTCTCGGGGACGGTTTGCGCTGGCGGTGAATCAGGGGAGCTTTGCGGCGGTGTATGGGGTGAAGCCGCCGGTGGAGTTTAGTATTGCGCGGGCGAAATGATTCTGGAGTCCTCGTGCGAGGAATTGGCAAAATACTGGCCGCGATGAACAAGCGCAGCTAGTCCTGGCCCAGAACCTTCCCCGCCTGAATACACTTGATCGCTTCGTCGAAGTCCTCTCTCCTGATTTCAGTTGGGAGAAAAGTAGAAGGAGGATATTTGCGCCCAGAAATGATGACTTGCGCATTCCGATACTTCACAAGGAGTGGCAGCATTCGCTTTCCACGCACGGTAACCTGATGGAGCAGGTCGCCTCCAGTCGACTCCCCTATATAGAAGCTCATCAGAACGACGAGCGCTTCGTCAGCAGCTTTCGTCTTTGCTGTAAACAGCGCGCCCGTCAACTTCGCGGCTCGATAAAACGCTGCGTTCTGAAGCTCACCTTTTGATGCCTCTCCTTCTGCGACAAGATCAAGGATCGGCTTTACAAGTTGCTCAATGTCCCTTGGCGGCGAAACCGATTTGGTGGCACTAGCCACCTGCAGGATCAAGGCAAGTGCAAAGACGAGAGACTTCATCTACTGTTGACCTCCGGACTTGTCTTGCGCCATGCGCGGTAACACGGCGCGAAGCAGTGCTTCAAAGCTCGAGCGCACGCGCTCGCCGGTTTCCATCACTTCCTGGTGAGAAAGCGGCTGGTCGAGAATTCCGGCGGCCATGTTGGTGACGCAGGAGATGGCCAGGACTTTGATTCCCAGGTGACGGGCGGCGATTACTTCGAAGGCGGTTGACATACCAACCAGGTCGGCGCCGATGATTCGCAGATAATTTATTTCGGCGGGAGTTTCGTAGCTCGGGCCGAGCAATGCGGCGTAGACGCCTTCGTGCAAATTCATTCCCAGTTTGGCGGCTTCTTCTTTGGCGACGGCGCGATAGTCTTTCGCATAGGCGTGAGTCATGTCGGGAAAGCGGACGCCGAAGCGGTCGTCATTCGGACCGACGAGCGGATTGCTTCCCTGCAGATTGATGTGGTCGCGGATGAGGACCAGCGCGCCTTGCTGATAATTTAAATTGATGCCGCCGGCGGCGTTAGTGAGGATGACGGAGCGGATACCCATGCGTGCGAAGACGCGCATGGGGAAGGCGACTTGCTGCGGCGAATATCCTTCATAGAGATGAACACGGCCTTGCATCACGGCGACAGGAACCGTGCCTGCGTTGCCGATCACCATTTGTCCGGCATGGCCGATTGCGGTCGATCGCGGAAATGCGGGGATTTCGTGAAAAGGGATTCGCGCGGCGTCGGTCAGGGAGTCGGCGAATCCGCCGAGGCCTGATCCGAGAACCAGGCCGATGCGCGGGCGCAGCGAGGTGCGTTGCAAGATGGATTGTGCGGCGGCTTCGGCGAGGGGGAATTGGTCTTCCATAGAGGCGATATCTTTAACCCACTGCGATGATAATGGCAAGGCGAGGAGTTACAGGCAAGATTTAGCTTCGGCAACTGCCTGAGCTTTGCCACGGGAAATCCCCTTCGACTTCGCTCAGGGCAGGCTCTCGCGGAGCGTTCAGCCCGGTTCGGAATGGCAAGATTTTTGACGAGCTTTCACGACTGGAGTCATGCCCTTCCCCGTCGCGGTCTCCATCCCTAGAGGGATGAGTCCGTGGAATCCCACCCTTCGCAAAGTGCGCGAAGGATGGGGCACCCTCGGTTTGTGGTGGCGTCGGCTAACAGCAGATCCCTTCGACTTCGCTCAGGGCAGGCTCTCGTCCGGCTGGTGAAAACGCGGGACTTCGGTATGACGTCAGATTCGTTTCGGGCAAAAAAATGGGCAGTCGTGAAGGTCGGAATGTCAACGCTGACACTAACCTATGACCACCCTTGAGGGTTATGTTACCCTCACGATCTTTACAATCGTGAGATTAGCCGACGTGGTCCGGCGAAACAATACAGCGAAAGCCGTAGTCTTCTGGGCGTAACCTTTGAGCGATCGCGGCTCGGCTGAGGCCGCGCCCTTTCAAAACGCGCTCGAACTCAGCCGCTGCCCGTTTTCCTGCGATTCTTCTAATTAATCAGTACAATTAGCTAATAGGTACGCTTAAGTAACCTGGATCGCCCTCCTTATCTACGCGTGTCTGCCGATAGACATATAGGCGAGCGATGCTTCGCGTTCGAAGTTCGCAACCCCGCTTATGTCGGAAATTGCAGAGGTCAACGGCAAAATGATCCGCATTCTGCTGGTTGAGGACAGCAAGTTCCTCAGACTTGCGACCGAGCGCGCCCTGACTCGGGCAGGCTACCAGATGAGCAGTGCGAGCGATGGCGACGAAGCTTTGCGACTGGCACATGCGAATCTGCCTGACTTGATCCTGCTCGACATGCTCTTGCCCAAGATGAGCGGGCCGGACGTGCTGAAGGCGTTGAAGCTGGATCCCGCGACCAAGGCGATTCCTGTGGTGGTGATGACGGGCATGTCGGAAAAGAATGCCGCCCGGCTGCGGGAGGATGGAGCGATTGCATTCCTGGAAAAATCCGCACTCGAACTCGATAAAGGATCGGCAAAACTGCTAACCGCACTGGAGGGGATTCTTGAGAAGCTTCCCTCGCAACAGGCCCGGAGAACTACCGCCTAAATACAGGGTGCTGATTTTCCACCACATTCCCAGTTGGGCGGGCGCTCGAGCGCGGAATGGCATTCGTATGTACGATGCCGCGCCCAGTGAGCAATAAGGAACAGTACTGTTTTGGGCTTGGGGTTAGGATCGCCACCAAGTGAGAACATGGATCCCCCAAAGCTTTATAACGCCGTTGAAAGCCTTTTCGACTCTTTGGCGGCAGAGCCCTCCCCCACGCAGTGCCACAAATGCGGGTCTGAATTGATGTTCCTGGAAACGACGTTCTTGTCTCTGAGCGGGAAGATCTGGACCCTACCGTTGCCGGTCTGCCCAAGGTGCGATCTGAAGACAGATACGGCGCAGTTCGCTCCTCCTGTCACCTGCTAGGGCTGCCGCCTTAAGAAAGAATCGGGATAACAGCAGGTAGTTCGCGTCCAAGCGAAAGTTGGAATCCACCCTTTAGTCACCCCTTCTGGTTACCAGTCTGAATCAGTTCCGGGAACTTAGCGTTCATGGCTGGAGTCTATCCTTATTAAGCAGGCGAAATTGGGTTTACGAAATTAAGCCTGCGAGCGGTCTACCGGTCGGCGGGGCTAATTTTTCGGTTCAGGATGGGGTGGAAAATCCTATAATCAGAGGACGCCTGCACTATGGCGGGAGCAACCATCTTGGGAGATTTAGCAAGCGCGATCGGAGCACGGGCGGAAGAAGCCGCGATTGTGGCGGATTTGAAAGCCGGCTCGGAAGTGGCCTATGCGTGGCTGGTGGGCGAATTTCAGCGTCCAGTGTATGGGCTGGTTTACCGCATGGTCAGCGATCCGGCGGATGCGGCCGACACCACGCAGGAAGTTTTCCTGAAGGTGTTTCGTGGCATGAAACATTTTCACGGTGAATCCAGCCTGAAGACGTGGATCTACCGCATCGCGCTGCATGAAGCGGCGAACCGAAAACGCTGGTGGTTTCGGCACAAAGCGCAAGAAACATCGATTGAGCCGGCGGAATCGGAAGGAATGTCGAGCGGCGATGAAGCGATGCAGACGGCGCTCACCGACCGGCACGAGTCGCCTTTCGATAATGTGGCGCAGCACGAGTTGCAACAGGTGGTGGGTACGGAATTACGCCGGGTTGCGGAGCCTTACCGCACCGCGCTGATTCTGCGCGACCTGGAAGAAATGTCTTATGAAGAGATTGCGGAAATTTTGCAAATCTCTCTGGGCACGGTGAAATCAAGAATCACGCGCGGACGGCAGATGTTGAAAAAGCGTCTAGCGCCGTATGTGCGCGAGGTGGGTGAAGAAATGGGGCTCACCCTACCTAAAGAAGAAGATGCCGGCGATGGGCGGCGTCAGGTTGCTGGAGGGGGTAGAAGGGTTGAGGTGATGCCATGAAAGATATGGCAAAGCTGCTGTCAAAAGCGGCGAGCTCGAAGATGAATTGCAAAATTGTCCAGGAACTATTATCGCCTTATCTGGATGGAGCAGTGACCGGCACGGAGATGCAGGCGGTGCGGCAACATCTGGACAGTTGCTCCGCGTGTTCGCGGGAATTTTCGTTATTGCGGCAAACTCAACAGTTGCTGGCAAACGCAGGCCGTCCCGGCGTGCCTTCCGATCTTGGACTTAAGCTTCGACTGGCTATCTCGCGCGAGGCGGCGGAGAGCCGGCGTCCGCGCTTTGAAGGACTGCGCGTGCGGCTGGAAAACACGGTGAATGCCTTCATGGTGCCGGCCACAGTGGGACTGGTGTGCGCCGTACTGATTTTCGGCGTAGTAGCGGCGATTCTCGCCATTCCTCCGCAACTGCAGGCGAACAACGAGGATGTGCCTCTGGTATTGAATACAGGACCGGAATTGCAGCAGAGCGCGTTTGGCACCATGAGTTCGATCAATGCCGAGTCGCTGGTGATTGAAGCATATGTGGATTCGCACGGACGAGTAGACGACTACAAGATCCTTTCTGACCCGGGAGCCTCTCAGGAGTTGCTGCCCCAGGTTAAGAGAATGCTGATCTTCACCACGTTTCGGCCGGCGATGTCCATGGGACATCCGATCTCTTCGCGCGCGGTGCTTTCGTTTTCTAAAATCAGCGTTCGCGGCTAGACCGAGCGACTTGTATAAAATTCACCTTTTTCACCCCTCCCAACGAAGGAAATCTTTTGCCATCATCGGGTTCCCGCTGTATAGCCTTGGAACCGCCACTGCAGTAGCTTTGCACTATCGGTGAGCGAAAGGGGCTAAGCCCTATTTGTCTCATTCCCTGGAAAGGAGTGGCGTGGTCCGAATTTTCCTGGTCGACGATAATGCGATGATTCGCTCCCAACTGAGGACTGCGCTGGAAAAGCAGGATGATTGGGTAGTGGTAGGCGAGGCCGAGGATGGCCGCCGTGCTTTGGAACATTGGGGCGAACATAGTCCGAGTTTAACGGTGATGGATTTTGTGATGCCTGAAATGGATGGTCTGGAAGCCGGGCGGCGACTGACGGAACAGCACCCGGAAACCCCGGTTTTAATGGTTACGATCGACCCTTCGCGCCAACTTGAGCAGGAAGCTCAAAAAGCGGGCATCAAGGGACTGTGCAAGAAATCTGATCTGCGCTCTTTGTTCACGGCAATCGATGCCGTTCTCCACGGCGGGACGTACTTTACGCATGGCTGCTCCCGCTGCGGCATAAACTTTCCTACGAGCTTTTGGAATCTGTCCCGCCCAGGGGCAGGGTTGCGCTCACCAGAGTTCCCCGTTCCCCGGATTGAATTTCAAGGGTGCCTCCCAATTGCCTTAACCGTTCCCGCATGCCGCCGAAGCCCACGCCGATGCGACCGGTGCGGGTAAATTTTTCCAGCTTTTCCTGGGCGATACCTTTGCCGTGATCCTGCACTTGCAGAAGCACGCGGTTGGCCTGGCGCTGAATCCGTATGGTCGCGGTGGAGCTTTCGGAATGACGATGAATATTCGTGAGACATTCCTGCACCACGCGAAACATGGCGATTTCAGCGTCATTCGGCATCCTTCCCATGTCGGGAGGTATTTCAAGATTCACATCGATGCGGCTGCGCTTGGCAAATCCTTCGGTGTACCAGCGCAAGGCGGAAGCGAGTCCCGCCTCGTCGAGCAATGGAGGATGGAGCAAATGGGAGATGGTACGAATCTCGCGGCTGACCTCGTCGACCAAACCGGCATTCTCGGCAACACACTTCGCAGTCGCGGGAGTCAACCGGCCAGCCTCCGCCGATACTACCGCGTTGTTCATGCTGATGGCCGCCAGCAGCTGGCCGATGCTGTCATGCAGTTCGCGGGCCAGGCGCCTCTGCTCGTCATCGCGCATGCGCAGCAGGCGCGCCGATAAATCGCGCAGGCTTTCGGTGGCGATGTGCAACTCAGCCGTGCGTTCCTGTACGCGTTTTTCCAGTTCGTCGCGGGCCTCGCTCAACGACTCCAGCAATTGCCGCTGCTCATCGATATTCGTCGCCGTGCCATACCAGCGGGTGATATTCCCTGCCAAGTCTCGAACCGGCCTGATTCGGGTTAGGAACCATCGGAATATGCCGTCCGCGCCGCGCAGAGGAAACTCCATCTCGAATGTATCTCCGCTCTCGATCGATGCTTTCCAGCGCTCCAGAATCGAGGGCAAAATCCTGGGATCGTGTGCAGATTGTCCGCCGAATCCTTCCACCTCTTCGGGCGTCGATCCCGTGTACTCGTACCATCTTTCGTTGCGCCAGAAAACCTGGCCGTCGCTATGTGCCATCCAGCACAGCTCGGGCACGGAATTGGCGAAGGCCTGAAATTGTTCTTCACTGCGCCGCAGCGCGCCTTCGGCTTCCTTCAGTCCTTGCACATCCTGGCTCACGCCCACAATGGCGACAGCCAAGCCATCGTCATCCCGAACCAGAGAGAGCGTCACGAGCGCGCTCACAAAATTTCCGCCTTTGCTGCGGACCTGAAACTCTCCCGCCCAACTATTTCCCGCCAGCACGGAGGCCATGTATTTTTTGGCCTCTTCTTCATTTTCCGAGCTGACGGTGATTTCCATGATATTGCGGCCCAATACTTCTTCCGGCGACCAGCCGTACAGCTGCTGCGCAAAGGGATTCCAAAAGATCACGGCTCCGGACAAGTCTGTCGCGATGACCGCCGCCTGGATAGCGTTAAGAAATAAACCTGGAAGGTGCAGTTGCGGCTCCAGCGGGTAGGGTTTTGACGACTCTTCCATGGATCTCGCCATTGTTGATCTTGCCATAAGAATCGACTGGAGATTCATGCAACTTAGCGAAGCAGCGCAGATGATATTTAAGATTAATTAATGCGGACTAAGGATTCAATCAGAGCGTCCAGAGTTGGTTGGTATGGTTCGTCTAGTCTGCTTTGCGAGTGGGCAAACTTCGCGGCCGCGGACAACCTTTCGTCGAGAACTTGAATCTGCGCGCGTTCGGTCGTCCGCTTTCATTTTCAGCGTTTACTGCTCCGGTTGCTGAAGGATGTTTGCGCATGTGATCAGGCGCATCCCACGTAGCAGCAGATTTGTCAGTCATCAGAGTTCCGGCCTCGAATGATCACTAATTTAAATCGACTACATCTTTAAATCACTATCTGGGCATGCGTGGTTTCGCATTGCTTCTGATCAAACCCGGCCACAAGGACATCAATTGCAAAAAAGTCTTTTCATCGTGGCCTTGGAGGTCCATAATGAACCGTTTTAATGAAGACGTTTTATCGTTTTTGCCAGGTTCACGGACCGGGAATGGCACGATGATGAAAGAAAAATTCCGCGACGGGATCTGCCCACATGAGAAGGTACGTTTGTTCATCGGACCAAGGAGGCAACGTGAGTATCTCTGGTTTAACGATTTCTAAAAACTGCCAGCGCATCGTGCGAGTCTTAACCACCGTAGTCATTATCCTGCTGCCGGCAGCGGTTTTCGGCCAAGGCTACTTTGGAACTGTAAGCGGCACTCTGACCGACCCATCGGGGGCGATCATCCAGGGGGCAAGAGTCACTCTTCTCGACGAGCAAAAGGGATATCACTTTACGGCCAAGTCGGATAGCGACGGCCGCTACCTGTTTGTTTCCATTCCGCCGGGATTGTATTCCGTGACGGCGGAGATGGCGGGCTTTGAAAAGACGGTACGCACCCACATCAAATTGAACGTCAGTGAGAACGCGACTGCCAATCTGAGTTTGAAGATTGCGAATGCGTCACAAAGTGTGGAAGTGAGGGCCCAGACCACGACCATCGACACCCAGGATGCGGTGACCGGGCAAGTGGTCGACCGCAGAGCGATCAATGATCTGCCTCTGATCGACCGCAACGTGTTCGATCTGACCTATCTGGCGCCGGGCGTTACCGACATGGATGACCAGTGCCCCAATTGCGGCGGGACGAACTTTGTTTCCAATGGCAGCCGGGGAGCCAGTGCTGACATTCTGATGGATGGCGCTTCCATCACCAACTTCGAACCCAACGGCGGCGTCACTCAAACCGTCTACCAGCCTTCGGCGGAAGCGGTGGAAGAGTTCAAGGTGCAGCAGACCAATTTCAGCGCGGAGTACGGCTTTTCCGGCGCATCGGTGATCAACATGGTCACGCGCTCGGGCACGAACACGTTTCATGGCAGCGCCTACGATTTCATCCGCAACACGATTACCGACGCAAATAATTGGTTCAACGATCAGGCCGGCATTCCTATTCCACCGGTGCACAGGAACGACTTTGGCGGCACGATCGGCGGGCCGATCCTGAAGAACAAGACTTTCTTTTTCTTCGATTGGGATGGAACACTTGCGAGTTCGATGGGCACCTATGTGGCGGGTGTGCCAAGCGCGGCCATGCGCACCGGCAATTTTGGCGAGATCTGCACCTCACAAGGCGGATCGTTCGATCCACGGGCATGTGTACTGCAAGGGGGAAGTCCGTTGATCGCCGGACAGCTTTATGATCCTTATTCGGGTGTGTATAACTCCGCTGACGGCGGTCCGGTTCGCAGCACTTTCATTCCCTTCGACAGAGTTGATCTTTACAACAGCCCGGGCAACCCAAATCTTCCGGCGAACCTTCAACCTGCCCCTGGTCGAGGCAACCTGATTGATCCTGTGGCGCTGAAGGTGATGAATCTGTTTCCTCTGCCCACGCCCAACCTGCCAAATTCCACCATCTACAATAACTGGATCGCGTCGGGAGCGACGCCGAGCAATAACCAACAGTTCGATATAAGGATCGATCATCGTTTCAGCGAAAAAAATCTGTTGAGCGCAAAGTACTCGCAAGACTGGAATTCCACCACTCCCTTCAACTGCTTCAAGACCTTTATCGATCCTTGCGGCAGCGGACAGAACAAAGGCACGGCCCATTTGTTCGCGATCAACGACACCTACACATTCAACCCCACATTGTTGTTGACCACAACTTTCGGAATCACCCGCGGCGCCACGCGCATCAGCGCTTACAATTCGAGTCTGAACGCCAATCCACTCGGGACGCTCGGCTTCCCATCCTACTTAGAGTCGAATGGTTTCAACGGCGTTCCCGCGATGTTCATCAACGATTATTTTGCGGCGGGCTTCCCTAACGCAGGAAATGATCCGTACGGCAATTACAAGCAGGGTCAGGTTACCGGTCAGATCGGCGCATTGCTGAGCAAGATCCATGGTCCGCATGAACTGAAATTCGGATTCGAAGGTCGCCTGCACCAGCAGAATTACATCCAGACCAATGCGCCATTGGGATACTTCCAATTTAATAACGCGGGCAGCTCGTTGTGTCCGTTTGTCGACGACCTCACGGATTGCGGCGGAGATTCCATGGCCAGCTTTCTGATGGGCCAGTTGTATGGAGGTGGAAATAGCTTCTATGAAATCCAATTCCAGCCTGCGACGGAGAATTATCAATACGCCACCTTCGTTCAGGACAACTGGAAGGCGACTCCGAAGCTAACCTTGAACCTTGGGTTGCGTTATGACGTTTCGCTGCCCAGAACCGACCGCTTCAATCACCAGAACTGGTTCGATCCCAATGTAGTAAACCCGTTGAATGGCGGGTCCATCAGCTATACCGATCCGCTTACCGGCAACCCTGTGAAGCGGGCTGCTGCTGGGCGGCGAGGTTTTTGCCAGCCCGAATCAGCGCACTAACTATGTGACCGACTGGAAGGATATCCAGCCTCGCTTCGGCTTCGCCTACCAGTTCGCTCCGAAAATGGTGGTGCGCGGCGGCTATGGAATCTACTACGGCCAGTCACGCTCGGGTGCCAGCGGAGTTGTGCCCTACGGCGGCCAGGGTTTCGACGAATATACCAATGTGATTTCCACCTACCATAATGATGGCGCCACACCTTACCTGCACCTCAGCAATCCGTTTCCCAATGGACTAAATCAGCCGGCGGGCAGCTCGCTGGGTTTGTTGAACGACGTCGGCTATGGAGCCAATGGTCCGCTGCGCACTGCGGCCGCAAACCTGACCCCTTACGAACAAAGCTGGACTTTTGGTATTGAGCGCCAGATGCCGTGGAGCGTGGTTCTGGATGCCGAATATATCGGCAAGAAAGGAACTCATCTGCCTTTCAGCGGCGCCAATACCCTCGATATCCTCGGGCCGCAAGTTGAGAAGTACAGCGCGAGTCAGATCAACACTCTCAATAGTTATGTGACCAATCCATTCTCGTCACTGAATGGTGGACCGATCAGCGACCCGAACAGCACGCTGTCGAGTGCGCAAGTGCAGGCGGTTCAGCTGGAGCTTCCCTACCCTCAATTCACCAGCGTGACTACGGACGTGCAGATGATCGGCAACTCGATCTATCACGGATTGCAGCTCACGGCAGCAAAGCACTTCAGCAATGGCCTGGAGTTCCTGGTCAACTACACATGGTCGAAGTCGATCGACAACTCGTCGATTGGAGACGACAACGTAACCTGGCTGGGAAGTTTCACCAGCCTTCAGGATCCCAACAAACCGTATCTGGAGCGGAGTCTGTCGACGTTCGACATACCTTCGGTGCTGAAATTCAGTTACAGCTACGATCTGCCGATCGGACGGGGCAAAGCTTTGCTGGGCAATGTGCCGCGAGTGGTCAATGCCGTTATCGGCGGCTGGAGGACGAACGGTATTTGGCTGATTTCCGACGGCAGGCCCTTGCCTATCACTGTTTCTAACGGTGGAACTCCACTCCCGACCTATGGCTCGCAGAGGCCGAATCTGGTGGGCACGCCGAAACGCAACTACGGTCACGATTGGCAGAACAGCTTTTTCACGAATCCTCAGGTCTTCCAGATGCCGGCTCCGTTCACGCTCGGAGATATGCAGCGAACTATTTCGAGCGTGCGATCGCCCTTGACGTTTACCAGCGATTTGTCGTTGAACAAGCTGATCTCGTTGGCGAACCTGCATGAAGGCCTGAACCTGGAACTGCGTCTGGAGGCGCAGAATGCGTTCAATCATCCGCTGTTCAGTATGGGCTCGCCTGGGCCTTATGGCAGCAGCACGCTGAATGTTGGCGATCCCAGCTTCGGAGTGATCAGCAGCATGGCGCCAATCGGGCCACGGCAGATTCAATTGGCCTTGAAGGTTAACTTTTAAGTATCGATTGATTTGAAAGGCGCGGCTTCAGCGGCGGCAGCACTCTCAGAATAAATGCCAGAGATCAAATTCTGGCTTATGCGTCCGGAGGCGTGTTCCATGATGCGGGGAATGAAGACTCGGGTGGCGGGAGTTTGTGCATTCATTTGCGGCGCTCTTTTTATGATGAGTACTGTTGCCGCTCAGACCGTCACGGTTGACGCCGCTCCGTCTCACGTGGTGAATACATTCAGCCCGCCCCACGCTTTGGGAGCAGCGATTGACCGGCTGAAGACCGGACATGCGGACCACGTGCTCACCGATCCATTGCTCAAGGAAATTCTGAATGCAGGTTGGCAGACGGTGACGTATCGGCAGAATACCGAGTTGATGGTTGAGGCGTGGCACTGGAATCCGAATGGCGCGTGGAGCGATGCCGGGAAGCAGCAGGGCTACTTTGTGGGGAATGCGGAGCCGACGAGCGAGATGATCCGGCACTCCTGGGCTGCACCGCTGCCGCATCGCGGATTCAGCCGGGGTGATGGAAATGGATGGTCGCGCCTAACCGACGGCGATCCGAAATCATACTGGAAGAGTAATCCTTATCTGACGCAGGCTTTCACGGGCGAGGATGACTCGCTCCATCCGCAATGGGTGATGATCGATCTGGGCAGCAAGATCGACGTGAACGCGATCCGGATTGCGTGGGCCGAGCCTTATGCGCGGCATTACTCCGTGCAATTTTGGACGGGCGAACTTGAGCCTTTTTACGAAGGAACGACCAAAGGCGTGTGGCAGACGTTTCCCTTAGGCACGGTGACGGAAGGCAAGGGCGGTACCGTCACGCTGAAGCTGGTTTCGTGGATGATTCCAGTTCGATACATCCGCATCTGGATGACGGAATCGTCGAACACTTGCGACACTCATGGATCAGCGGACAAGCGCAATTGCGTGGGATATGCCATCAACGAACTCTACGTGGGAGCGCTTTCGGCTGACGGCGAGTTCAACGACTACGTCACACATTTTCCCAGCCGGGATCAGACTGTAACCTGGCCTTCGTCGGTGGATCCATGGCACGAGGCCACGGATATTGACCAATCGCGCGGCGACCAGGTGGGATTTGATTTTTTCTTCACCTGCGGGGTTACGCGCGGACTGCCTACCATGGTTCCGATTGCCATGTTGTATTCCACGCCGGAAGATGCGGCCAACGAAATCGCTTATTTGTATAAACGTCACTATCCGATCTCGTGGATCGAGATGGGCGAAGAAGCCGACGGGCAGCACATTCTGCCGGAAGATTATGGTGCTCTCTATATTCAGTTCGCCACAGCGATTCACAAACTCGTTCCGGAAGCCAAGCTGGGAGGGCCTCCGTTTGAAGGGACGTTTGGCGACGTCGAAGTATGGCCGGATGCGGCAGGAAAAGTTTCATGGCTGGGGCGCTTTCTGGATTACCTGAAGGCGCACGGGCACATCAACGATTTCACTTTCTTCTCATTCGAACACTATCCCTATCAGGACAGGCCGAGTTATTCGTGGGCCGATCTTTATCCCGAGCCGGGGTATGTGAGCCATGTTGTTCAAGTCTGGAAAGATAACGGCCTGCCGCCGAATATTCCGTTTTTTATGACGGAGGGCAATATTGGCGGTGGTGCGGGACCATCGACCGTGAAGAGCGGCCTGTGGCTAGCCGATTATGTGGGATCGATGATGAGCGCAGGCGCGGGAGCTACTTATTATTTTCACTACATGCCTTATCCTCACGAATTCGGAGGCTTTGGAAGTTTTCTGTGGATCGATGAGAACTACCACGTCGTGGGTTACCCTCCGCAGTATCTGGCTGCGCAGGTGATCACGAAAGAGTGGGTGCAACCGGTAGATGCGCCTCACCGTATGTTCAAGGCGTCGAGTGATGTCGTCGACGCAGGCGGGAATGTGCTGGTGACGGCTTATGCGGTGGAACGGCCGGATGGACAGTGGTCGGTCATGTTGGTCAATCGCGATCAATCGAACGATCACACGGTGAAAATGGTATTCACCGATGCGCAGACGAAGCGCGACCGCTATTTCTCCGCTCAAGTGGATCGCATCACTTTTGGAGCCGAGGAATATCAATGGCACCCGGAAGGCCGGGGAGGGCACGCCGACCCCGACGGTCCACCGACAAAAACAACGGTTTCTGGCGGCGCCGACGCGCGTTATGTGCTTCCGAAAGCTTCCATCACGGTGCTCCGGAGCCGGCTAGCGAATTGATGCTACCGACCACGGGTCGCTAGTCTAGCTCAAAACGCAAGTGGGCTACTTCCCTTTGTTGATGGTCGCTTGATACATCGCCTCCAGCAAATCCTGGCCTTGGCCATCGTAATCCGCGTCGAGCGACCACATGAACGTACCGCCGAGGTTGAGGATCCAATCGGAATACGCGACCCGGAGGTAGGTGGAAACGGGATCATCGTAGGTGATGAAGCCATCCTTTCCATCGGTTCTTAGCATGTAGGGAACGAGCGCAATTGGATCGTAGAACGTCTCCCAACCATCCTTGTTGACACGATTCTTGATGAATGGCGCGTAGTTCTCGGTCCGAACTTTGCCGTTGCAGTCTCCATCCTTGTCAGTCAGCGAGTTTGGACACACTCCGAATAGTTGATTGATGTTGGTGTAGAAATAACCGTAAAAGGGCGTTCCCATGTTTAATTGTGCGGGAGGAACTTGCGCGAGAAATATTTCGGCGGCGTCGTGGTCGCTTCCGCCGGGTTGGCACTCCCATGGTTCGGGATCGTTCGTGTCCCAAAAGATTGGCGAATTGAGCTGGCCGTCATCGGTCCAGGGGCCGGCGCAATCGTACATCATGATATTGAAATAGTTGGTCGATTGTTGCAGTTGAAGCAGGTCGTAACCGTATCCGCCCCAGGGCGCCGCGTCGATGGAAAGAACATAGTCGGGGTTTGTCTCGCGGAGAGCTGCCATGAGTTCTACGAAAAAGTCACGATCCTGTGTGGTTGCCGGATATTCCCAGTCAACGTCGAAGCCATCGTAGCCGTGCTTTACGGCGAAGTCGGCGAGCGAATCGACCAGTGTGAGAAGTGTGCCACTGCTCTCAACCCCGGTGAAGTCGCCGCCGATGAGCAGAAGAACCTTAACCCCACTTGCATGCGCCAGCGTGATGAGCTTGGGCTCGAGAAAGCCGCTGGGAACGGTCAATGAGCCATCTGCGTTGAAAGATACACCGGAATGATTGATGTGGGTCAACTTGTGATATGGAATTTGCGCCGCGCTGTAAGGCGGAACCTGAGTCCTGGTCCAATAACCATAGTCGCCCACTAACCGCTTGGGGAGAGGCTGCGCATCGGAGGAGTCCTGCGCATAGGAAAATTGAGATTGAACTACGCAGGCAAGAATTGCGAGCAACAGCAGGCGAACCGGGAAATGCGAACGGAATCTCATGGATTTGTCCTCTGGGAGAAAGTCTCTTGGGGGAGGGCCGGACCGAACCCGCATCGTCGCACCAAGGGCACGAGTTCGAGCATTTTACTACCGATTCAGAGTTAATCGCTTTCTAAATTTATCGGCAGCAGAAACGAACACATCACAGGGCGACTTCTAAGAATTTCCTTATTGGATGCAGGCCGTTAATCCTTCAAAGCAACGACAGATACGGAGAAAGGCAGCAAGCGGACTTTAACATCCGCAACATTTTGCATCACCTTGTCTGGAGACGTACCTCCGATGGTCTGGATTGCCGCGCCCAAACATTCTTTCGGCAGCTCCACCGTAACTTCACGATTTCGCTCATTGATCAGCACCAACTTTCGGTGACCGTCCCGGATGAAAGCCTGTGCGTCGAGGGCGTCGGAGTCCGCCAGCTGGCCGTTATTTTTTATGTCAGTATCGGCGAGGTCGTCTCCCGGGCCAAAATTGTTCTTGAGCAACTCCAGCACCGTGAAGCGCGCGTTGGGCTTGCCATTTGTCCAATCGATCATGCTTACGCTGGGAAACTGCGAAGGGTAGCCGACCAGTTGCGATTCGCCCACCGAGTCGATGCCAAGTTTTGCCAGCTCGATGTAGAGATAGCCATAGAGCGCACCGCTAAGATTCCAGTAAGCAGCGGGGATCGGTTTCTCGACATGGCCGGGTTCTCCCTGAACCATGTCGCCCGCCAGAATCGAACCGGCCTCGTTGACCATGACTTTGGTCAAAGGCGATTGCCGGTCGCGAATCTGAAGAATGTAACGCGTGGCCGTGAGAAATTCGTTGGCTTGATCAAAAAACGTGTACTGCCAATCTTCCAACGTTTGATCTCCCGAGGGTGTGGCGTAGAAATGGAAAGAAATGTAGTCCAAGGGAATGCCTGGCTTGTGATTCGTTGCGTCCAGAAAATATGAGAACGTTCGCGGAAACAAGGACGGGGAAGATAAAGCGAGCGCCACGAATTTCATCGAAGGCGCAACCTTGAGGACGGCCTGCGCAATCGCATCGTAACGTTCCACGTATTGTTGGGGCCTGGTGTCGTGCTCTCCATCGATCTCGTTGAAGACTTCCCAGTAGCCGATATCGAAGTGATGACCGGAGGCGTGGAATTTTCCTAATTCGTCGGTGAAGCCACCCTGGGTGTACCAGCCGGCCAGTCGCGCATAGTAGTCGGCCAGCGCCTGCACGTTGGCGAGTTCGGTGCCCTGCGAATAGTCCCAGAAAACCTGGCCAGGATCGTCGGGATACACGACTGGCTTGGGCGTAGTAAACATCCACTGCGGGATGGTGCTGAAGCTGAAGACGCTGGGATGCCCCTTCGACGCGCGGAGAAAATCGTCGACCAACGGGTCCATGTATTTGAAATCCCAAAAAGTTTGATCCAGCTCTGGCGGGCGCAACTCTGCCACTGCCATCTTCGGGTAGGGAAACCAGAACGCGTAACGCACATAGTCAGCGCCGAGTTTGTGGAGAGCATCGAGCGCGGCATCGTGAATGGGCGAACCCCGTTGCAACATGGGATTGATCACCGCTTGCAGAGTAGGAACGGTGTGGTTGGGTATTCTCTTTTCCCACTTCACGATCACGGAGGGCGTTGTTGCCGATGGCAGTGACTGCGCGAGGAGTGTGCCGTTCGTGACTACGAGAAACAGCGCAAGCAAGAAGATGGAAGCGATTCTGTGGTTCTCTGGTTTATTGGTCATTGCGAGTGTTCATACCAGGCTCAGCTCCAGCTTAGTGACGGAAGCAGGCGGGATTTGCACCGTGATGGCACTGCCCGTCGATTGCAGGTCTTTGACTTGTGGAGTCACTTCGTTTTTCTGATCGAAAGTATTGTGGGCGTGAAGATCGGAATTGGTGAGCACGGTGATTGTCGCCGACTTTATGGAAGCGCTTCGAACTGTGATTTCCGTTTCCCGGATTTCATTCACGCTTGGGTTCACCAGGGTGAGTATCAGACTCTTGCTGTGCAAAGATGCGGAACCCTTCAATCCCCAAAACGGCGTTGGCTTGCCATCGCGCGCGTATTGGATGTTTGGCGCGGAGATGATGGTGCGCAGCGCCTGGCCTCCCTGGTGGGCGCTGTACATTCCGAAAACATGGCCCACCGGAGTTACGCAGAATTTATCTTCGTGAGCAAGGTAAAGACTGTTCAGACAATTAATCAACTGCGCCGGACTGGCGAGCGTGACTTTCTCCGGATGGGAGTTAAAGATATCCAGGGTCATGGCGCTAAACACTGCGTCCCTAAGAGTGGGAGTTTGCTCGAGAAAGTCGCTCGCAGTGAGTTGACTGCCGGGGCGATACCAAAGGCCCCACTCGTCAACCACGAGCTTAACTTGATGAGCTGCGTCAAACTCGCCCATCGCTTGCCAGTGGCCCTCGATGAGTGAGTCCAGCCGGTAACCTTCATGCAATGCTTCGTACCAATCCTGCACATCGAATTTGAGCGCATCTCCTTTGCCCTGATCCCAGTCCTGGGTACGGCCTCGGCTCAGGTTCCAGGAATAATAGTGGAGCGCCCAGCCAAAAATTGAGTTGAACAAATCTTTGTCTTTTCGCGCGATCGACTCAAAGAATCCGCGCGTCCATTGCCAGTTATCGTCGTTCGGGCCGGAGGCAATCAAGGACAGTGGATGGCCGTACTGCGGCAACCAGGCGGTATAGCGGCGAAATTCGGTGGCATATTCCGGAGCGGTAAAGTTGCCTCCGCATCCCCAGGATTCATTTCCCACTCCCCAGTAACGAACGTTATAAGGCTCGGCAGAGCCGTTGGCGGCGCGGGACTCCGCGAGCGTGGTGCTGCCCGAGGGCGAGTTGCAATATTCCACCCAGCGATAAAATTGCTCGGCCGGCAAGCTGCGAACATTAGCGGCAAGATACGGCTGACAACCAATCAGTTTGCAGAAGCGCATGAACTCATCGGTACCGAAGCGGTTGGATTCGTAGATGTGGTTGGCGGGAGCCGTGCTGGCGTCGGCCTCGCTCCAAAAATTAGTTCGCCGCGGACGTTTCTCGGCTGGACCAACTCCGTCGCGCCAATCATAACTATCGGCGAAGCAGCCACCGGGATAGCGAACCACCGGAGCTTTAATCTTGCGCATTTCTTCGACGAGATCCTTGCGAATGCCGCCGATATTTGGCACTTTCGAATTCTCGCCGACCCAAACCCCGTCATAGATGACGCCGCCGAGGTGTTCAATAAAATGTCCGTAGATATTTGGCGAGATCGTGCCCATGACCTCATCCAGCAATACCTCCACGCGAGAGTCAGATGGACTCGATGCGGCGGCGCGCGCCAACCTCGCGGGTTTAGCAAGCAGCAGCGCCGCTGCGCCTAATGCGCTGCTACTGAGGAACTCTCTGCGCCGGATCATGATCGTTGCTCAAGTCCGCGACAGGAGCGGCATTTATGGGAAGCGCTTCGCATGTGAGGCTGCATTCGCTGGAATCGATAATTAATTTTTGTCACTCTTGAGAGTGCGGAAAGAGTATAACCCAGGAGGAGCGCTCGTCTTCGAATGTCGGAGACGAATCGGCGGCGAAGGTTGAAAACTTCCAAAAGCTTCTGCGAGTGCTCTATACTCCGTTCGTAATTCGATTCTCCTCTCAGCATGGTTCAGGTTCCAAGCCTCTCTCGGCGAAGACGGCTGTCTCTGGCAAGAATCGTTCTGTGTTGCGCTCTGCTGCTTCTATGCTCGGTTGCGTTTGCGGATCAGTCCGGGCAATCGCTGGAACTTTCACGGCCGATTCAGTCGTGGGAGTTTCTTTCGGCGGTAGGCACTCGTGCTGCGGTGTTCGGGAACGAACGAGGAAACCTGGAGGCGTGGGTCTACCCGTTGAAAATCGTGCGTGATTTTCATTTGCGCTTCCACGTCGATGGCGCAACGATACCGGCAGAAACATTGGCGCGAACTTTGATTGTCCATCCGGAATCGACCACCATCGTCTATACCAGCGACACTTTTTCCGTCCGCGAAACTTTGTTCGTGCCGGTGCATGAGGCAGGCGCGATTATCAGCTTTGAAGTGGAAACCGCCGAGCCTCTGGAGATCGAGGCCATTTTCGTACGTGATTTTCAATTGGAGTGGCCGGCAGCCATTGGAGGAGTGGCGGAAGATTGGGATCCAACTTTGCGGGCTTTTCTTTTTGCAGACGAATCGGAAAAGTTTCACGCGATGGTTGGGTTCTCCGTCAGGAGTGAAAGCTTCGGAGGAATACTCCACTAATTATTTCTCCTCTCATGAGGATTCCATTCTTCTGGGCGCGACTAAAAAAGGAAATGATACGAAGTTCATTGTCATCGCGGGGGGAGTGGAAGCGCGGGCTCCGTTGGCAAACCTTTACCATCATCTGGCCAATGACTACGCGCAGTTGCTGCAGGATTCTGCCGCTTATTACCGCGACTATCTCGATCGCACGATCAGCCTTAAACTTCCCGACTCGCAAATTGAAACAGCCTATGACTGGGCGAGAGTCAGCATGCTGCAAGGCCTGGTGCAGAACCCATTTTTAGGGGAAGGCCTGGTTGCGGGCTTCAATACGTCTGGCGATAACGACCGCCCGGGTTTCGCGTGGTTCTTTGGGCGGGACGCGGAGTGGACCTCTTTGGCGCTGGATGCCGAGGGTGATTTTTCAACTGCCCGTCAAGCTTTGGATTTTCTGAGCAAGTATCAGCGGGCGGACGGCAAAGTCACTCACGAAATCTCGCAAAGCGCGAGCTTCATGGATTGGTTCAAAACGCCATACGCGTACGCCTCTGCGGACGCGACTCCGCTGTTCATTATTGCGGTGAACGATTACGTGACGCACAGCGGAGACATTGGATTTGCCAAAGAGAAATGGGACAACCTATCGAGAGCGTACGAGTTTCTGCGATCCACTTACGACGCGCAGGGACTGGCGCAGAACACGGGCGTGGGAACGGGCTGGATCGAAGGAGGGCCGCTCTATCCGGTGCGGACGGAAATTTACCAGGCTTCTTTAGGAGTTGAAGCTGCCCGCGCGCTTTCGCACCTGGGTCATCTTTTGGGCAAGGAAGATCTGGCCAAAGAGCTGGAGCAAACGTTCGAGCGAGAAGAGCCGGTGTTGGACAAGACGTTCTGGTCGCCGGAAAACAAAATCTACGCTTACGCGCTCGATGCCCATAACAATCGAGTCGATGTGCCCAGCGTTCTGGCTACCGTGCCGATGTGGTTTAAGCAGCTCAACGGAGATCAGGCGCGAAGCATGATTGAACAGCTCGCCGGTCCAGATCAAGAGACTGACTGGGGCATGCGGATTCTTTCTTCCCGCGATCCGAAATACAATCCAAGCGGATATCATTTTGGAACGGTGTGGCCGCTGTTCACCGGCTGGGCGTCGGTTGGCGAGTATCGATATCATCGCCCGTTGCCCGCCTATTTGAACGTGCGGGCCAATGCTTTGCTGGCTTTGAATGGGTCGCTGGGACATGTCGCTGAAGTTCTTTCCGGCGACTATTTTCAAACGCTGGCGACAGGATCGCCGCAACAAATCTGGTCTGCGGCCATGGTGGTCAATCCTCTGCTGAGCGGGTTGCTCGGCTTGGACGTGGACGCTGGCAGTTGTCATTTAAATTTCGCTCCTCATATTCCGGCAGATTGGAATTCGTTCTCTGTCAGTAACGTGCGCATGAACGGATTAACCTTGAATTTGGACTACCAGCGGACGCCGGACAAAATCGATTTGGAAATACAATCTACGGGCACGGGCAAGTGTTCGCTTCAGTTTTCGCCAGGGTTGAGCTTGCGCGCCAGGATTACTGCGGTTCGGCTCAACGGACGTGCGCTGCCGTTCCATATTGAAGCGAATTCTTGCGATCAACATGTCACGGTGAATCTTCCGATTGCTGGTGATCGCAATACGATCGAGATCCAGATGAAGAATGACTTTGAGCTCGGCATCTCGTCCACTCTTCCAGCCTTGGGAGGCACCAGTCAAGGGTTGCGAGTCATTTCGGAATCGTGGTCGGCGAACCGGGAGACTCTCACCCTGCTTCTTTCGGGAGCCAGCGGAGCGAGTTATGAACTGTCGGCATGGAATCCGGAGCAGATTTCTTCCGTCGAAGGGGCTGAGCTCGAACAGAAAACCGGCGCGGAAGAAAAAGTGCGGGTAAAACTTCCGATGACCGCGCCCGGAAGCGATCCGCAAGCTAAAGTTATTTTTCATTTTGCTGCGCGATAGGGCGCAGTGCTCTTAGGATTTGGTTCACGAACATGAAGTCAAAGGATGGAAAATGTCTCAGCGGTTCAGATTCATAGTTCTGTTGATTATGGCTGTGTGCCTCGCGCTTTCTTTTTCCCAGGCGCAGAAAAGCGCGGCGAATGCCGAAGGCCACCAGTGGTGGCAGGATGCCGTCTTCTATGAAGTTTATCCTCGCAGTTTTGCTGACAGTAATGGCGACGGCATCGGCGATCTCAAGGGAATCGAATCCAAGCTGGATTACTTGGAGCAACTCGGCGTGGACGCCATCTGGATTTCGCCCTGCTATCCCTCGCCGCAAGTCGATTTCGGCTACGACGTTTCCGATTACGAGAACATCGATCCCATGTATGGGACCATGGCGGACTTTGATCATCTGGTGCAGGCGGCGAAGAAACGGCACATTCGCATCATCATGGATTTTGTCATCAATCACTCTTCCGACCAGCATCCCTGGTTCCTGGATTCGAAATCATCGCGCACCTCCGCGCATCGCGACTGGTACATCTGGCGCGATGGCAAGGGCGACGGCCAGCCTCCTAACAATTGGATCTCTGGTTTTGGAGGTTCGGCGTGGAAGTTCGATCCCACAACCGGCCAGTATTACTACCACTTTTTTGCCACGGCGCAGCCTGATTTGAACTGGCGCAACCCGGCAGTGGAAAAAGCCATGTTCGATGTCACGCGATTCTGGTACAAGCACGGAGTTTCGGGATTTCGTCTGGACGCTGTCGATCTTTTGTTCGAGGATCCGAAGCTGCACGACAATCCCATTCGTCCGGGAAAAGACGAAATGGGCGACCCGAATATGGTGAATAAGTACAACGACAAGCTGCCGGAGAATCATGACGTTCTCCGCCACTTGAGAAGCGTTGCCGACGAAAGTGACGCCGTTCTGGTGGGCGAGACCTATACCGACAGCGCCGCCGAGTTGAAGGAATACTACGGCGCGCACAACGATGAAATCCAACTGCCCATGGATTTCATGTTCTGCACTCTCGATAAACTTTCCGCGCCCGATTTCCGTAAGCAGATTGCACTCGCCGAATCGACCGGCGGTTGGCCGACTTATGTCATCGGCAATCATGATATGGCGCGATCCTATGTGCGCTACGGCGACGGGAAGCACAATGACCAGATCGCCAAATTGATGGCAGCGCTTTATCTGACGCTGCGAGGCACGCCGATTATGTATTACGGCGAAGAGATTGGCATGGAGAACAACGATCCCACGCGCAAGGAAGATGTGAAGGATCCGATGGGAATTACAGGCTGGCCGGGATACAAGGGCCGCGACGGGGAGCGCACTCCCATGCAATGGGATGACTCGGCCAACGCGGGATTCACCACCGGAACACCGTGGCTGCCCGTTCCCGCGAGTGCGAAGACGCACAATGTTGCGAGCGAGTTGAACGACCCGAACTCAATTTTGCAGTTTTACCGGCAGTTGCTGGTGTTGCATCATCAGAATCTCGCGCTACTCGATGGAGATTACGTGGCGCTGAACCAGGATGATCCCAACGTACTCGCCTACCTGCGGCGGTATAAGAATGAAGCTGTACTGGTCGTTCTGAATATGTCTGCGACCGAGCAGCACGTCAGTTTTGATCTTTCGTCTCTGGGCTTCTCGTCTGCTAAGGCCAGGACTCTCCTCACGACCTCGGCGCCTGCGCCCACTGGTCAGTTAGACAAAATTGTTGTACAGCCGTTCGGCGTATACATCGCACAGGTCTCCCGATGAGGTCGCATGAGAAAAATTAACCAACGGCCGCGTTTCTGGGTGCAGTGGTTGCAAAAGATTCTGATTGGCATGCTGATGACGTGCGCTTGCGTCTGGGCGCAGTCGGATGGCGGTCAGAGCGCTATGCTTGGCAGTCTTGTCTCACCTCACGATTATGTTCAGAAGCGGGCTTCCAGTTATGACCGAACCGGCGGCAACGACGATTTTTACAAAATTAAAGCCGGAGACACGATCACATTACTGGATGACTCCGGTCCCGGAATCATTACGCACATCTGGATCACGATCGCATCGCCCGAGCAGTATCACTTGAAAAAGCTGGTTCTACGCATGTATTGGGACGGCGAAACCTCGCCGAGCGTGGAGGCTCCGATCGGCGACTTCTTTGGCCTTGGCCTTGGCGACTACTTCCAATTTGAATCCATTCCGCTGTCCGTTGCCTCGGATAAGGCGTTGAACTCGTTTTTCCCTATGCCTTTTCGCAAGCGAGCCACGAATCACCGTTACCAACGAAGGGAAGGAAGGTGTTGATGCGTTCTATTTCAACATCGATTATCAGGCTCTGCATCATGACCTTCCCGCGGACACCATGTATTTTCATGCGCAGTACCGTCAGGCAACTCCGGCTAAAGGTTGGACGAATCAATGGGAATCGAATGACGACGCGGCCGTGAATGCGAAGAAAAATCTTGATGGAGAAAACAATTACGTATGGATGGAAGCCACAGGACAAGGACACTTCGTGGGAGTGACCATGTCAATTCTGCAGAATCAGGACGGCTGGTGGGGGGAAGGCGACGACATGTTTTTTGTTGACGGCGAAAAACGTCCCTCCATCAACGGCACCGGATCGGAAGATTACTTTCTCGGAGCCTGGGCTTTCGGGCATCCATTTTCGTACGCGTTGTTCGGAGCGCCGGTAGTGGGCCCCGAGCTTGCGGGCAGCCGTTCTTCGGTGTACCGGTTTCATCTGGATTCGCCGATCCCGTTCACCAAATCTCTCAGAGCGACAATCGAGCATGGCCATGCCAATCATCGCTCCGATAACTTTTTTTCCGTTGCGTATTGGTACCAGAAGGAACCGCATGCCGCGTTCCCTGCTCTGCCGTCGGTGGAGCAACGCCTGCCTCGTATTTATCCGGTAGGAGGTCCGGGAAATGCGGGTCATGAATAAATTAGCGGCGGCTTTCGTGTGGTCTTTCATCCCTGTCCTTATTCTTATGGTGATGGAGTCTGCGGCTCAGACCATCCAGGTCGACATAACTCCGGGGCACTCTGCAAATCATTTTCGTCCCAACGAAACGCTCGGAGCCGGCATTGATCGAATTCCTGCGGAAGCGATCGACAGTGGATTGACTCAGCCGAATTTGGGCAGAGCCATGGCCTCCGGCTGGCAGCCCGTCAGCTATCGCAACAATACCGAACTCTCTATTGAGGCCTGGCATTGGAATCCTCGCGGCACATGGAGCGAACCCGGCGAAAAAGGATACTTTACCGGCTCGGCGATTCCCGCCGAACCCATTCGTTACTCCTATGGATATGCGTTGCCGCATCGTGGCTTCACGCGAAATGACGGCACTCCGAACGCCGGTTTTTCCCGTATCACCGATGGCGATGAGAATACTTATTGGAAAAGTAATCCATATCTTACGGAGCGCTTTACCGGCGAAAGCGATTCGTTGCATCCGCAGTGGGTCGTGATCGATCTGGCGCAAATACAGCAAGTCGACAGTATTCAGATCAAGTGGGGCGAACCCTTACGCCACGAAATTTGTGGTGCAGTACTGGACCGGAGACGATCCCATGCACCGGCCCACGCATGGAGTCTGGGAGACATTTCCCTTGGGCGTGATTGAACACGGCCGTGGCGGATCAGACATCCTTCGGTTAAATCCCAGTCCGCTTCCGATCCGCTTTGTGCGCATTCTGATGACGGAGTCTTCGAATACCTGTGGAACTCATGCATCCGCTGACCCGCGGGATTGCGCCGGTTACGCGATTCGCGAGATCTATCTTGGAACGTCTTCCGCTGACGGAGATTTTCACGACATCCTGCGGCATACGCCCGACCAGGAACAGACAACGACTTATTGTTCTTCGGTAGATCCGTGGCATGAATCTTCGGACCTGGGCACAACTCATCAGGCGCAGGTGGGCTTCGATCTTTTTTTTGAACAGCGGCGTCACTCGCGGCCTTCCGGCGATGGTCCCGGTGGCTTTGTTGTACGACACTCCGGAAAATGCCGTCGCCGAGATTGCCTATCTCGAGAAGCGGAAGTATCCCATCTCTTATGTCGAGATGGGAGAAGAGTCCGATGGCCAATATATGGCTCCGGAGGATTATGGCGCGCTTTATCTTCAGTGGGCCACGGCGCTTCACCGCCTCGACCCTACTCTCAAACTAGGTGGGCCGTCATTCCAGGGCGTGAACCAGGACATCGAAACCTGGCCTGACGCAAACGGCGAAGTATCCTGGACCGGGCGTTTCGTCGACTATTTGAAACGGCACGGCCGCATGGGCGACCTCGCCTTTTTTTCTTTTGAACATTATCCTTACGACCCTTGCAGAATTCCCTGGGGCAGTCTTTATGACGAGCCACAGCTGGTGAGCCACATCATGCAAGTCTGGCACAATGACGGAATTCCCGCGGACCTTCCCATGTTTATTACGGAATCAAATCTCTCCTCGGGCGCGAGCGAAACTTACATGGATATTTTTTCCGGGCTCTGGCTCGCCGATTACATTGGTTCATTTCTGACTGCGGGCGGGAACGGAGTTTACTACTTCCATTATTTGCCATTGCTGATGGAACACGGCTGCAGCGATTCGCCCGGAACATTCGGGATGCTGACCGTCGATGCTCACTACAAAATTCAACAGCCGCTGGCGCAGTTCTTCACCGCTCAGATGATCAATCTCGATTGGGTCGTTCCCGGCAATGAACAACACGAAGTATTTTCCGCCAGGAGCGACATCAACGACGGCGCGGGACATGCCATGGTAACGGCCTATGCTCTGAAGCGTCCCGATGGCCAGTGGTCGCTGCTGGTGGTGAATCGCGACCAGCGGAATGCTCACCGGGTGAAGATCGCGTTCGAGAACCATGCGTTCGAGAACCGGGAGATCGAGAAGCGGGACAGCGGCCAGAACGAGGCATTCGACGGGACAGTGGAGATATCCATATTTGGAAAGGGGCAGTATCAGTGGCATCCGGGAGTTACGCGTTCCGTGGGACATGCCGAATATCCGGCGGAGCCTTCGGTCACGGTGGAAACCACGGGTATGGCCGATCCGGACGGACCGATTCTGCACATGAAGCAGAGTGTCAGCGCAGGCACAGCTTACGACCTGCCGGCAGCATCGGTGATTGTAATTCGGGGCAACATTCGCGCCCAGTAGATTCGGGTAGTGGCCGAATCTGCCTAGACTCAGCCACTACCGCGATGCCGCTCTCGTCAGGCGTCCTCAGGCAACGTCGTAACGATCAAGGTTCATGACTTTGTTCCACGCCGCCGCGAAGTCCTTCACAAACGCCTCCTTCGCGTCGTTCGATGCGTAGACCTCCGCGAGTGCGCGCAGTTGGGAGTTCGAACCGAACACAAGGTCGACGCGAGTGGCGGTCCACTTGGTTTTGCCGGTGGCGCGATCGCGTCCCTCATACACGCCTTCGGTGGAGGATGGCTCCCACTTCGTATTCATGTCGAGCAGGTTGACGAAGAAATCATTGGTCAGCGTCTCCGGCCGGTTGGTGAAGACGCCGTGTTTGGTCTGCCCGAAGTTCGCATTCAGAGCGCGCAGGCCGCCGATGAGTACCGTCATCTCGGGAGCAGTCAGCGTGAGCAACTGCGCTCGATCGACCAGGAACTCCTCAGCCGACAGAACCTGTCCGCTGCGGAGATAGTTGCGGAAGCCATCCGCGACCGGCTCCATTACGGCGAAGGAGTGCACGTCGGTTTGCTCCTGCGAAGCATCGGTGCGTCCCGGCGTGAAAGGAATTTTCACGTCGAAGCCGGCCTTCTTCGCAGCTTCTTTGACGGCTGCGCAGCCACCCAGAACGATGAGATCGGCCAGCGAGACTTTTTTTCCTCGGTTCCCGTTGGACTGCGAGCTGTTGAACTCCTTCTGGATCGCTTCCAGTTTGGACAGAACCTTGGCCAGTTCGGCCGGCTGGTTTACTTCCCAATCCTTTTGCGGGGCGAGGCGAATGCGCGAGCCGTTGGCTCCGCCGCGCTTGTCGGAGCCGCGGAAGGAAGCCGCGGATGCCCACGCAGTCGTGACCAGTTGGGAGATCGACAGTCCGGATGCGAGGATCTTCGCCTTCAGCGCTGCAACGTCCTGCTCATCGATCAATTTATGATCCACGGCGGGAATCGGATCCTGCCAGATCTGAGGCTCCTTGGGAACGAGCGGGCCAAGGTAGCGCGGGATCGGCCCCATGTCGCGGTGCGTCAGCTTGAACCATGCTTTTGCGAACGCGTCCGCGAACTGATCCGGGTGCTCGTAAAAGCGCCGCGAAATCTTTTCGTAGGCGGGGTCGAAGCGCAAGGCGAGGTCCGTGGTCAGCATCGATGGCGCGTGACGTTTTGAAGGATCGTGGGCATCCGGAACAGTGCCGTTGCCTGCGCCATTTTTCGGCGTCCACTGATGCGCACCAGCCGGACTCTTGGTCAGTTCCCAATCGTATTTGAACAGGTTGTCGAAAAAGTTGTTGCTCCACTTCGTTGGCGTCGTGGTCCAAGTAACTTCCAGGCCGCTGCCGATAGTGTCAGCACCATGACCTTTGCCGAATTTATTCTTCCAGCCCAAGCCCTGATCCTCGATGTCGGCGCCTTCTGGTTCATTGCCTACGTACTGAGCGGGAACGGCAGCGCCGTGGGTTTTGCCGAAAGTGTGACCACCGGCAATGAGCGCAACCGTTTCTTCGTCGTTCATCGCCATGCGGGCGAAAGTTTCCCGGATGTCCCGCGCGGCAGCGATGGCATCGGGCTTTCCATTGGGCCCTTCCGGATTCACGTAGATCAGTCCCATTTGCACAGCCGCGAGCGGATTTTGAAGATCACGATCGCCGCTGTAGCGCTCGTCGGCCAGCCACGTGCCTTCCGGTCCCCAATAGATTTCTTCTTCGGGCTCCCACACGTCCGCGCGGCCGCCGCCAAAACCGAAGGTCTTGAAGCCCATCGATTCGAGGGCGACGTTGCCGGCGAGAATCATGAGGTCGGCCCAGGAAATTTTCCGGCCATACTTCTGTTTGATCGGCCACAACAGCCGGCGAGCCTTGTCCAGGTTCACATTGTCCGGCCAGCTGTTGAGCGGAGCAAAGCGTTGTTGCCCGGATCCGGCGCCGCCGCGGCCGTCGCCGATGCGGTATGTGCCCGCGCTGTGCCAAGCCATACGTATGAAGAGCGGACCATAGTGACCAAAGTCGGCCGGCCACCACGGCTGCGAATCCGTCATCAAGGTATTCAGGTCCTTGATTACGGCATTCAGATCGAGCGTCTTGAACTCCTCGGCGTAATTGAACTCCTGGCCCATCGGATCGGACTTCGGCGAATGCTGGTGCAGGATGTTCACGTTCACCTGGTTGGGCCACCAATCAACATTGCTGTGGGGTTTGCGAGCGCCGTGCGCTACCGGGCACTTTCCTTCGGGTGTGGTGTGTTTGTCCTTAGTCTCAGGGGAAACGCTCCCCGATGAAGTCGCGAGTGTATTTTCCATAATGTTTTCTTCCTTCTATGACTGGGAATTACTTAAAAACTATTTTTTTGCACTGCAGCGGCGGCAGAGGCCAAAGACCTCGACCAGCGGCTGCGTCAGATCAAAGCCATCCGGCAGTTGCCGGGATAGCCGTTTGAAGTCGATGAACTCACCTGCGATGTCCTGCACCGACTTGCAGCGGGAGCAGACCAGGTGGTGATGCGGTTCGAGATTGCCGTCCACGCGCAAGGTGGAGGTGTGGGGAGTGACCTCTCGCAACAAACCACACTCGATGAAAAGCCGCAGATTGTTGTAGACCGTGGCCAGAGAAATGGATGGAATGCGGCGTCGCACCGCGGCGTAAACGTCCTCCGGAGAATAGTGTCCATGGGAAGCGATAACGGCCTCATAGACCACCTGACGCTGGTGCGTAACCGGCAAACCGTGCTGCGCGGCCAGCTCACGGAACTGCTTGTGGGAGAGACGCATGATTATCGGATAAGAATGATTATAAAACGATAGAGGGCAGTGTCAACCGAAATCGTTCCCGCATCGTGGACTGCACGGAGGGGCGAGACCAACTTTTCGAGATCAACGCTTCGCGATCGGACCAGAGGTTTTCCTCGAAGCTTGCGAGAACGGATCATGCCTTGCGAGTCAGGCTAGCAACGCCGGATAATGCCGAAGGAGTTCAAAATGAACCATCTATCTCGATCCATGAAACGCGTAATCATCGTGGTGGTTGCCGGGATGACTGCGGCAAGCCTGGCAGCGTCAGTTTGGGCCGTTCGCGCGAATTCGCAACCGCGCTCGGAGAGCACGGCCGGGGCGATGTTTCCCGCTTATCAGGCGACACTTTTATCCAGCGCCCAACTCATCAACCCGGAAGAACTGGTCAAGATCCTTCAGTCTTCGAAGGGAGCAAAGCCGCTGATGATCGATGTGGGATCCCACGTTCTTTACGAGGAGGCGCACATCCCTGGCTCCGAATACATCGGACCGGCTTCCAGCGAGGCCGGCATCCAGCAACTGCGTAAGCGCGTGGAGCCGCTGCCGCGAAGCAAGTTTATCGTTCTTTATTGCGGATGTTGCCCGTGGAGCCATTGTCCGAACGTGAAGCCTGCAGCCGACGCATTGCGGGCGCTTGGTTTTAGCAATGTGAAAGTGCTTTATATCGCCGATAATTTCGGCGTGAACTGGGTGGATAAGGGCTATCCAGTTGCCAAAGGAGACTAGCGAACTGAAGGCTTTCCGAATGGGGTGGAAAGATTGAAGAGATGGATTCTTCGCGGCTTGGTGTTGCTCGTGGTGGTGGCGGGAGTTTGTTTCGCGATTCGTCATCGCGAAGTTTCCCGTACGAGCAGCGCGGGTAGCTCAAGTCTCCATGAAAACTCCGCGGCGCCCGATTTTTCTCTTCCGGAATTAACGGGAGAAAAACTCGATCTCTCATCCTACCGCGGCAAGGTCGTTCTTCTGGACTTCTGGGCAACCTGGTGCGATCCGTGCCGGGACGAGATTCCACATTTCATCGAACTGCAAAACAAGTACGGCGAGCAGGGCTTGCAGATCATCGGCGTTTCCATGGACGATGGGCCGGAACCGGTGCGCGACTTCTATCAGCACTTCAAAATGAACTACCCGGTTGTGATGGGCAATGCAAAGACGGGTGAACTGTACGGTGGAGTTCTCGGATTGCCGATCGCTTTCGTGATCGGGCGGAATGGCCAGATCGTCGACAAGTATATTGGGGCAACGGACATCTCAGTGTTTGAAAAAGAAATCGTGACGTTGCTGGCGAGAAAAGCTGGCGCGAGTTAGCAGACTTGTGGCATGGGCGGGATGGGTAGCGGTAGCTGTCCACCATGATCGCCCTTCAGGCGCGGATGGAAAAAGCCGGGAACGTGGCAAACCGTGCTCGTGAACCGTACTAGCGAACCAGAGTTCTCCCCGATTCCGATTTCCTAATGCAGTTGTGGTGTTTTATTCTCCTGCAGCGAATCCACCATCTGCTTTGCGTCTCCTAAGCTGCCGCCGTAAAGTTGGCGGGCAGCGTATATTGCGGTGATGGTCTGGCCGCGGGCGGCCAGTTCGCGGAGTTGCTTCTGTTGATCTTCGCGGCTGAGCGATTTCAGGTGCGTGAAGTCCTGCCTGATGGAAACGGGATCGGCAATCACCGTGTAGGGGCGCAGCGTTTCGAGGAAGTTGTGCGCGCCAGGCACGACGTCCCAGTGGATACGAACGAACGTCGGCGGGATCAGGGTGACGGGATAATCCTGGTAAAGCGTCGAACTGGTGCCGTACCAGTGCTTTTCCAGTGGGGCCTGCTCGCCGCGTTCCGTCTGCAATGCCTCCGCCAGCGGCGCGGTATCGCCGGATAACTCAAGTTCGACATAGTGCAGGTATTGGGTTTGGGTGGCGTGCGGCTTCATGGAGTCGGGTGTGCAGACTCGCTCTTTGACCAAACGAGCCGACGCGATTTCGCCGAGGGAAAGAAACATTACTGAAGGGTCATCGGGCAACTGATAGTTCAGATAAGAACGATATTGCACGTAGATTCCCGTATCGTTCATGCGGACGAGCCAATTGGAAGGGTGAAAGCGCGCAGTCAACATCTTTAGCGTCAGAAGCAGAAAGAGCAGCAAGAACGAGCCGAAGAAGTAACCGAAGGGCCGCTTTGCCGAATATGCGTGGAAGAAAAAGGCGGTGACAGCGGCGAATCCAGCAAGCCAGACGATCAAAGCTCGCAGACGCGAATGGCGAAATACACGATCGTTGCTGCCAATCTCGACGTCTTGGAGGCGCAGCAGGCGCATAGGGCTCCGACGAACGAGAAGAGTTTACTTCTCCGGGGCTGCTGAAGAAAGTTACTGGCGATAGTGCACCAAAAGATACGAATGAGCGGAAGCGAATCAATCTCCGAGTGAATTGTGCAGGGTTGTTTGCTGATCCGCAAACTGCTTCAAGAACTGCGCTGTTTCGCCTTCCGCAAGTGTTCTGCTCCGCCGTGAAAAGTGACAACCTCTACCGCCCCAGCGTCTCGAAGCTTTGCCAGTTCCGCCATCTGTCGAGCGAACTCGGATTCGGAGATGGGTTCCCAACCGTCCTGCTCCGTTCCAATCCCGTGAAACGTCAGCACATGCCAGGAATCAGATCGCACCCATTCTTCCACATTCTCACTCTTCATCGAAATTTGACGACAGTCCACGTCGAACCAATCGATTGAACTTTGCGGGGCGTAGTAGGAATTTACGTGTCCGCCACGGGCTTGCTTGTATCCGGCCGTGATCACGGCATTCTTAATGGGAGGAGTGACGTGGTAAAAAGGGTAGCAGTACGAGCAGACCTCCACCCGCAGGCGATTCTCGATCCATCGTTTGGAAGCCTCGGCCTCAAGCTCCGGGTCAGTGTCTAAGAATGGATATCGGTGGTGAACGCTGTGAGCACCAATTTCATGTCCCTGCTCACGCATGCTGGTAAAGAACTCAATATCTGAGTCATTCCAGTTGGTTTTTCTCCAGTCGGGATGCGAGTGCCCGTCTGTGTGGATCGGATCCGTGTTGGCAACCAAGAAGAAGGTAGCGGGAAGATCGTATTTGTCGAGAATGGGAACTGCTCGCTCGAACTGACATCGCAGGCCGTCATCGAAGGTGAGTGAAACGCGAGCTGGGTTGTCGATGGCTCTGGCGATCATGAGTGGCGCAGGAACTGGGCATGCGATGGACCTGGGCAGCCTTTGGCGATCCGCCCACATCGAGCAAGGTTGCTGAGCTTTTTATTCGGGTGGCCGAAGGCCGGGCTGGACTGCCCTAGCATCCTAGCAATGTTAACATCACCTAAAAGTTGTGGAGTGCCTCAGTTTGCACTTTAAAAAGCGAAGCACTACCACCCCATGAAAGGTGTGGCAGGAGGCGATTCGTGACGGTTATCAAATTGAAGTGCGCGTTTGCGACTCTGACCCTTGTGGTGATAGCCGCAATGCCGATCAGTGTTCAGAGTGCGGCGCAAACCAGGCATAACGATGAATTCGTCGAGCGCAGTGGAACCAGGCTGACGCTGGGCGGCGCAGATTATCGTTATAGCGGCCCAAATATCGAATGGCTTGGAATCGAAGCTTACGGTCCGGACGATTCCATTGGGCCCCGCTACCCCTCGAATCTTGAGATCGACGACGCGCTCGATACCGCGAAACTGATGGGGGCTCGCGTTGTGCGATCCCAAACCATGGGCGATAGCGTGGGATGCGACCTCTGTATCGAGCCCAAAGCTGGAGTTTTCAACCCGGAGGCGTTCAAATCAATCGACTACGCGATCAAGGCTGCACATGATCGTGGAATTCGCCTCGTCATCACGTTGGTCGGGGATTGTTCTAATTGCGAACTGAGCGGTCTAGGGGAGTATTTGTTGTGGAAGGGCCAGCGGGATTACAAACAGTTCTTTACCGATCCCGAAATCATCGCTGAGTTCGAAGAGCACATCCGGACGGTGCTAAACCACAAGAACGTTCTCACCGGAATCGCATACAAGGATGATCCGACCATCCTCGCGTGGGAAAACTGCAACGTCTGTGGCCTATTCGTAGCCGGAACTTCTGCCTCGAGTTACCTTCCCTGGATCGATACCATCGGAAGGTTTATCAAATCCATCGACAAGAGACATTTGTACGAAGATGACAGCGGTTTCTTCTTTTTTGATCAGAAAGCCTTAGATGCGAAAACACCTGACATCGTGACGGCGGAATACTATCCGCACTGGGACGCGCTTTTTGGAGCACCCGGGCACAAGACTACCGCAGAGACTTTTTCAAAGGACGCTGCCCTCGTAACAGCAAAAGGCAAAGTGTACGTCGCCTGTGAGTTCGGCTGGGACGTTACGGATTGGCCCACGCGCGAAGATTTCCAAAGGGTGCTGAAGACGCTGGAATCTGACCCGAATATCTCCGGCGATGGTTACTGGGCTCTCCAGGCGCACGCCGATAAATTCGGCTGGCAGCCCATTTCTGCTCCAGCAAACAGTAGGACCTACGCAAAATGGGGCGAGACCGGGCAGTGGTGGTCTCTCTTCTACGGCGGGGTGAACACGCTCGTCAACTCTGCCCAGGACATGCAGGCTCGTGCCGAACTTCTGCGCACACACGCCTATATCATGGCGGGCGAAGCGGTACCTCCACATCCAGTTCCAGCACCTCCAGTCATTACCTTCAAGGGAATTGGAATACTTGGATGGCACGGTTCGGCCGGCGCGGTCGTATACAGCGTGCAGCGCCGCCCTTCGGACTCCGCCCCATGGGAGACGGCCTGCGACCGATGTGCCACCGATGCCGACACTCCCTGGGTGGACGAGAAGGCCGCGAACAGTTCGTTCGCGATGATGTTCGCCACCAAGTACCGTGTGATCGCCTATAACGCAGAAGGCATAGCCAGCGATCCCTCGGCGGAACGTTAACCTGAGCGACCACCTGCGACGTGGCGAACAGACGGGGCGGGCCGGGTCAGGCGTCGAAACCTGAGCCGGCTGTTCCCGGACAGCGTGCTTGGGTTTCACTCGTGTGCCAGGTATGTTCCCGACCTTCCCGGCGTCGTCATGTCTAAAGTCTTTACTCCCTCTGGAATTGATCTCGATCGCTATTTATCATTACGGATTCGCAATCTCCTGGTCGATGAACCGACGAAGTAACGATTCGACGAAGTAGCGATGGTGAGGTCCACAGTATGTGTCGCAACTACACACGTCTGCTTCGCTTCACGTTGGCGATTCTGCTCGCATTGGGATTCTCGGCGGCTGCGTTCGGGCAATGGGCTCCCATGAACCCGGTCGTTACTGTTCAGCCACAGCCCGACGGTGTGATCCTCGCGATGAAGTCTGGGACGCTTCGCTTGCAAGTCTGCTCTGATTCGATCGTCCATGTACTCTACTCTCCGACCACGTCTTTCCCCGCCAGCCGTCCCGATCCCGTCGTCATCAAGACGACATGGCCAGCCACGAAGTTCACCATGCAAGACAACTCCGGCGAAATCACACTCACGACTTCGCAATTGAAGGTTGTCGTCACTCGCAAGGACGGCGCCATTACCTACTTCGATCTTGCCGGTAAGCAACTTGTGCAGGAAGCGACCAGGAAACTCACGCCGGTGAAAGTAAACGGCGAGGATACTTATCACGCCGAGTCTTTTGTAAACATCTACGGCTCCCGCGAAGCCTTCTATGGACTCGGCCAGCACCAGGCCGGAGTGTGGAACTATCGCGGCGAATCGGTCGACATTTCGCAGGACAACAGCAACATTGCCGTGCCTTTTCTGGTATCGAGTAACGGCTACGGCATCTTCTGGAACAATGATTCCCGGAGCCGCTTCAACAACCGCTTCGCCAACTATCTCTACATCAGCTCGGAAGTGGCCGACGTGATCGACTACTACTTTCTTCTATGGCCCCGATCTCGATAAGGTTATCGCCGCCTATCGCGAACTCACCGGGCAAGCCCCGCTGTTCGGCAAGTGGGCGTACGGTTTCTGGCAGTGCAAGAACCGCTACAAATCTCAGGCGGAGATACTGGGAGTGGCGCGCAAGTATCGCGAACTCCACATCCCCGCCGACAACATTGTGCAGGACTGGTTCTGGTGGAACCGCAAGGGCGAATTTGTTTTCAACAAGAACTATCCCGATCCCGAGGGCGATGGTCGACGAACTGCACCGCGAGAACTTCCACCTGATGATTTCGATCTGGCCCTTCTTCGAGCCGGGATCGGCCAATTACGACTACATGGATAAGCAAGGCTGGTTCATCGACAAGTTCAAATTCGCTAAGCCGCCTTATCACACGGAAGGCATGGCCGTGTACGACGCGACCAGCGCCGAAGCTCGCAAATTCTATTGGAATCAGGCGGACCAAGGTCTGTTCAAAATAGGTGTCGATGCCTGGTGGATGGACACAACCGAACCGGAAACCGAAGGCCAGGAAGAAAACATTCAGCTCGACCACAAGTTAGCCATTGGCAGCGGCGATCGCTACGTGAACGTCTATCCTCTGCTGGACACTGGCGCCGTTTACAATGGACAGCGCGCGCCTCGGACCAGAAGCGCGTCTACATTCTCTCGCGTTCCGCCTTCGCCGGATCGCAACGCAACGCCGTCACCGCGTGGTCGGGCGACATCAATTCCGATTGGCTCAGCTTCCGCCGTCAGATTCCTGCCGGCCTGAACTTCGCCCTCTCCGGCATTCCTTACTGGACTACCGATATTGGCGGCTTCGTCTCTGCCGATCCCGACGATCCCGCGTTTCGCGAGCTTTTCGTCCGCTGGTTTCAGTTTGGCACGTTCAACCCGATCTTGCGTGTGCATGGCACTCGCAAAACTGATCAGAACGAACTCTGGTCCTACGGACCGGATGCGCAGAAAATTCTGGTAAGCTTCGATCGTTTGCGCTATCGCCTGCTCCCCTACACCTATTCGCTCGCGTGGAAGACAACGAACGCCAGCTATACACCTATGCGTCCGCTGGTAATGGATTTTCGCGATGACGTGCGCGCGCAAAATACGGGAGACGAATATATGTACGGCCCCGCGTTCCTCGTGAATCCGGTAACCGAGCCCGCAGCCACCAGCCGCCGCGTCTACCTTCCGGAAGCTAAGTGGTACGATTTCTGGAATGGCGCATCCGTCGATGGCAAGCGCGAGATTACTGCCGAAGCGCCGCTCGATGAGTTGCCGCTCTACATTCGAGCCGGCTCCATCGTTCCCTTCGGACCCGATGTTGAATGGTCCACCGAAAAACCCGCCGATCCGATTGAGTTGCGTATTTACCGCGGCGCAGATGGCGAGTTCACGCTCTACGAGGACGAAAATGACAACTACGACTATGAGAAGGGCGTCCACGCCACGATCCCTTTTCGCTGGGATGACGCGAAACGCACTCTGACCATCGGCGATCGACAAGGAGAGTTCCCGGGGATGCTTTCCAGCCGCACTTTCCACATCGTTTTCGTGAGCGAGAATCACGGCGTGGGCATCGCGCCCTGCGATACTCCAGACAAGGTTGTAGAGTACTCGGGTAAACAAGTGAGTGTGACGCCGTAGGAAAAGTCATGTAGGGACAGCCCCCTTCGACCGGTTCTCGGCTGTCCAGGCGAGCGCCCGGCCCAGGTTTTCGTTGGTCGATGTAGGGCAGTGTTGTTGGCTCACCCTCGCCCCATAGATTCCAGGAGCCGCTTATGTCTCGGTATTCGTTGCCTCTCCTCCGCGCCGCATGGTGTCTCTTCTTCGTTCTTTCCGCATCAGCCCAAACGACGAGACCGCCTTCCGCTCCGATCCCCACTCAGATCCCGGGCCAGAACGCAATTCTAATGGGTGTCGCGTGGTATCCGGAACAATGGCCCGAATCGCGCTGGGAAGAAGATCTGCGCCTGATGGAAGCCGCCGATCTGAAGGTCGTCCGCATCGCCGAGTTTGCCTGGAGCCGCATGGAGCCCGCCGAAGGCCACTATGACTTTGACTGGCTGGAGCGCGCCATCAATTTGGCCGCCAGGCATCACATTGTTTCGGTCCTCGGCACGCCGACGGCTACCCCTCCTGCGTGGCTCACGCAGAAATATCCCGACGTGCTCCGCGTGGAACCCGATGGGCAACGCGTGACCCACGGCAACCGCGCCCAAGCATCCGCAGCCTCCCCACGCTATCGCGAGTTCTGCCGCCGCATCGCCGAACAGATGGCGACGCGCTTTGGCCACAATCCCAATGTCGTTGGCTGGCAGATCGACAACGAATACGGCTACGCCCAGATGTCCTACGACGATGTCACGCGACAGCAATTTCAGGATTGGCTGAAAGCCAAATACAAAAACCTTGACAACCTGAACACTCACTGGGCTACCTCTTACTGGAGTCAGACGTACGACAACTGGCGAGAAATTCCTATTCCCGTGGGCGAGCATAACCCTGGACTAATGCTCGACTGGAAACGATTCGTCACCGCGACCTGGACTTCCTACCAGCAGAATCAGATCGACGTGATCCGCAAACATGCCGAACCGCGGCAGTTCATCACCGGCAACTTCATGGGATTTTTCGATGGCTTCGATCACTACATCATCAGCCGGCCGCTCACCTTTGCTTCCTGGGATGACTATGTCGGCTCAGGGCACGTAGACCCCGCATATAACGGCCTCTCCCACGATCTGACTCGCGGCTTTAAGCGACAGAATTTCTGGGTGATGGAGACCCAGCCGGGCGCAGTGAACTGGTCGACGCTGAATAACTTCCTCAACCGTGGCGAGGCTCGCGCGATGGCCTGGCAAGCTATCGGCCACGGCGCTGATGATGTCAATTATTGGCAGTGGCGCAGCGCTCTGAACGGACAGGAAGAGATTCACGGCGTTCTCGTTGGCCCTGACGGTACCCCGGTGCCCTTTTACGACGAAGCTGCCCAAACCGCACACGAGTTTGCCAAAGCGGAAAGCAGCTTTCGTGGTACGCAACCGCAATCGGAGGTAGCGCTGCTCTACTCCTATGACAGCCATTGGGCGATCCAGTTTCAAAAACACACAGAGAAGTATGACGACGTCGCTTTGCTGAAGAGTTACTACCAGGCGCTGCGACAGATTGCCCAGTCCGTCGATGTGATCAGCGCCTACGCCGCGCTCGATGGTTACAAACTGGTCGCCGCACCCAGTTTGAATGTGCTACCGGAGGATATTGCGAACCACTTGCTCGATTACGTGCGCAACGGCGGCCATCTGGTTCTCGGTCCACGGTCCGGCATGAAAGATGAATTCAATTCTCTTTTGCCGCAGCGTCAGCCGGGATTTCTCGTCGATGTCTTGGGTGCGCGAGTGGAGCAGTACTATGCGCTCGAAAAAGATGTGCCAGTCTCCGGTGTCTGGGGCAGCGGAGAAGCCAGCATTTGGGCGGAGCAACTCAAAAGCCGCGCACCCGACGACGAAGTCCTTTTGAAGTATGGCAAGAGCAATGGATGGCTCGACGATCAGCCAGCCGCAGTCACCCGCGCCTATGGCAAGGGACGAATCACTTATGTCGGAGCGATCCTTGACGACAAGTTGATGGCGGCGGCTGCTGAATGGATGACGAAGAAGTCCGGCGTCACTCCCGTTTTTGGCCCTGTACCCGACGGCGTAGAAGTCTCGCGCCGTATCGGTGGGGGCAAGCAAGTTTTCGTTTTTATCAACTACTCGCAGGAGGATCGGCGAGTGGCGCTGCCGCATTCCATGAATCTCGTGCTCGACGGCAAAGACTCAAACACAGTCGAGCTCGCTCCCTACGGAGTCGCCGTGGCTCTCGATAATCGCTGACGAAAACCCAGAAGACTGGTGAACGCGCGCGTGTCCCTCACCTTGATTCTGCTTCCTTCGCATGGAGATCCGACTGGGAGGCAAATAGCTCGACGGCCCAGCGATTTCAGGGCCCCCGCGCGTCAGACGGCTTGGTAGCCTTCAGATCTCATCGGTCCCGGAGCATCGAGGTGCGGTCTCTATTTGACCGACGCGAGCCGGTGATAAGGATGTCTACGAGTCTCCTGGCGCTTTGCCGCCAGTCAGGACCGGATGCCACGTGCGAGACGCCGATCAGCGCACGGAGCAGATCGAATGGCTCCAGATCGCTACGAATGTCGCCACTCTTAATGGCGCGCTGCACTAACGAATCAATCGCTCCCTGGATCTGACTGCGTGAACCTTCAAATAGCTTCGAGGGACCTCCGACGACCGAGTTCAGTGCAGGGGCGATGATCTGCTTGGTCGCGATGTGGTCGACGAACAGTAACATCCATGCTCGCAGGGCCTCGATGGGAGGAAGGTTTTCGGAAAACTTCTTCTCGGCTGCTGCCAGTTTTTCCACCTCACTCCGATAGACCGCTTCGATCAGAGCTTCGCGGGTCGGAAAGTGACGATACAGAGTTCCGGCTCCCACGCCTGCCTGTTTGGCGATGTCGTCCAGGCTGGCGTCGGCGCCGAAACGAGTAAACGCGTCCTTCGCCACTTCCAAAATACGACCGCGGTTCCGCTGCGCGTCCATGCGTGGCTTCCGTGGTGCGGGTTGTGAAATTTTCTTGGCCATCGGTAAAAATATTGCAACCGGAGACAGTCTCCTGTTATCTATTCATTCGGAGACACTCTCCGTTTTATTGGATGCGACAGGGATTCGTCAACGCCCGAATTCAAACGAAGAGTTTAATAAAGGAGTATTCCAATGCGGGTTTTCGTTACAGGTGCAACCGGATTTATTGGTTCGACTGTGGTTCGAGAGTTAATCGACGCAGGCCACCAGGTGCTTGGTCTTACGCGCAGCGGCGAGGGTGCCGAATCACTGACTGCGGCTGGCGCCGAGGTGCACCGCGGCGATCTGGAAGACCTGGAAAGTCTACGCAGTGGAGCGGTCGTGTGTGATGCCGTCATCCATACTGCCTTCCGGCATGACTGGTCGAGATTTGCGGAGAGCTGCGAACTGGACAAGCGTGCTATCGAGACCATTGGCGACGTGCTTGGGGGTTCCAGTCGTCCGTTCATCGTCAGCTCCGGGGTCGGAGTGGCCACGGGCCGCGCCGCGACCGAAGACGATCCGCCGTTGTCCCCTTCCCCATCCCTTCCTCGGGTCTCAGAAGCGACGGCTGTCGCACTCGTGGAGCGTGGAGTTCGCGCCTCTGTGATGCGACTGCCGCAGGTCCACGATACAGTAAAACAAGGCCTCGTAACTCCCCTGATCGCGATCGCCCGCGAGAAGGGCGTCTCTGCGTATGTCGGCGATGGTCAGAACCGCTGGCCTGCCGCGCATGTGCTCGACGTCGCCCGTCTCTACCGGCTTGCCCTGGAAAAAGGCACTGCGGGGGCCCGGTATCACGCCGTCGCCGAAGAGGGTGTCCGGCTCAAAGACATCGCTGCTGCCATCGGCCGCGGCCTGAACGTGCCCGTTACATCCATCTCAAAGGATCAGGCTCAGGAGCATTTCGGCTTTTTCGGGTTCTTCGCGGGCAGAGATAGCCCGGTCTCCAGCGTCCAGACTCGGCGCGAGCTGGGCTGGAACCCAACCGGGCCTACCCTCCTCACCGATCTCGAGAACATGCGTTTCTCCTAACTCCGAGTGAGGACTGAAACCGCTCCGGACAAAAGCATCTGCAAACGAGAGCAACCGCCAACCAAAGGGAGATTGAAATGAAGAAAGCATGGTTCATCACAGGCGCCTCGCACGGGTTCGGCCGCATCTGGGCTGAAGCCGCGCTGACGCGGGGCGATCAGGTCACAGCTACCGCCCGTAACCTGGCAGACGTCGCCGACCTGACGGAGCGCTTCGGCGATGCGGTGTTGCCCCTCGCTCTCGACGTCACCAATCCCGAACAGGTGCGACAGGTCGTTCCGCAGGCGTTCGCGCGCTTCGGCAGGCTGGACGTTCTTGTCAACAACGCCGGTGTCAGCCTGCTCGCGGCCGTGGAGGAAGCGACCGACGATCAGATCCGCGATCTGTTCGACACCAACTATCTCGGAATGGTGCGTGTCCTCCGTGCTGCTCTGCCGCTGCTGCGGCAACAGGGCAGCGGACACATTCTCGGCGTCTCCAGCGGGCTCGGAATTGGGTCGATGCCGCTCATCGGCTTCTACGCCGCCACGAAATGGGCAGTTGAAGCGCTCCACGAATCGCTGGCGCAGGAGGTCAGGCCCTTCGGCCTCAGGGTGACGATCGTCGAGCCCGGCGCCTACGCCACCGACTTCGGTAGATCCGCAAAGGTTGCCGATGTTCTGGAACCGTATGCGGACTTCCGAAGGCGTTTCATGGCGAGATTGACCAGCCTGGAACGCGGCGATCCCAAAGCAACCGCGGAAGCCATCCTGAAGCTTGTGGACGCGGACGATCCGCCGCTACGGCTGGTGCTGGGTTCGACAGTTCTGCCGGGGGCTCGCGCCTTATATGCGGACCGCATCGCCACCTGGGAGGCCTGGGAAGACGTCTCGATCGGGGCGCAGGGCCAGCCCGCGAAAAGTTCTGTTCTATCGTAATTGTTCAGGTAGCCGACTCATGGAAGCTGGATCACATAAGAAGGCGCAAATTACACAGCAAAGGAGCTGGAGTTATGACCGATAAAATCGCCATCATCACGGGCAGAAGCCGCGGCCTCGGCCGCAAACGCCGCCATCAACCTCGCGCTTCGCGGTGTCGACATCGTCTTCACCTATCGCGCAAACTTCATGCGTACCGTCCGGCTTCCTACGATCACCGAGACGGATTCTAGTGCCGATTTCGACATACTTCTCGCCGCCAGCGGGAAGATGGATCAAGCGACTTTTGTCAGCGGTTCGGATCTCCTTCGCAGTGCGGGAAAGTACCTCGAAAACGCCAAGTTCACGGAACCTTTTCCGCCAACTTCAACGGCGCGCCTGGTCAGAAAAGGAAATCTTTCCTGCTCGTCTTATGCGGGCTGCAATTTTGTGTTTTATCCGCTCGCAGTGGCTGCCGGCACAAACTAAATTGTTTGAAGAGGTGGGTCTGCTTCAGTAACGACAATGTGATTAAAGTGCAGGCCAAGGCGGAAATCCCATCACATCTCCACCGGCCTAGATGACCATTGGCCTGCCGGCCAATGGTACAGAGCCAGGGCGTAAGACCCACAACTAAGCTTGCCCTCTAACGAATTATTTCCGCTTTGATTCCGCCTTAATTTACCGTGATCGAGGCTGCTGTGGTGTGCTGTATTCCATTGGCGCTGCCAGTCACGGTTACCGTGTACAAGCCAGCTGGGGTACCGGCGTCCGTCGCAGCGGTCTTTGCATTTCCTGCGCTGCCGCAAGCGCCCTGCAAGAGGCAAGCGCCGAGAACAGCGAAGGCAAGCAGCCACCCCAGCAACTTACTGCGGTCCTGCTTGACGATTCCCACGGTGCCAAACAGCATTCCGGGAATCAACAGCGCGAATATAAGCATGGCGCGCGAACCATGCCCGGAGGGGGAAGAGAGCTGGGCAGTCGCGCTCCCAGCCGGAGTTATGGTAAGCGTGGCGCTGCCAACATCGTTCGCCACCGATAACTTGCCTAACGAGCAAGCCAGCGACGGATTCGATGCGGGAGCGACGCTGCAAGTAAAGGACACTCCCGATGGATTGAAGCCATTCTTCGGAGTGATCGTGATGGTAGACGTTGACGGCTGGCCAGGTGTCACCGAAGCAGGCGACGCCGCAGACGCCGAAAGTGCGAAGTCGGCAGAAACCGCCATTGGGCTCGACACGCTGGTGCCGAAGTCGCTGTCTCCGCTATAGACCGCAGTGATATTGTGGATGCCCGCCGAGAGCGACGAAGTGGAAAGTGTTGCGCCGCCGCTCCCATTCAAAGTGGAACTCCCCAGCGAGGTCGTGCCGTCCATAAAGCTGACGGTACCCGTGGGAGTGCCTGCGGATGACTGAGTTACAGTGGCGCTCAGGATGAGGCTACCCGATTGCGAACTGTCGGTCAGCACGGTGGAGGTGCTTGCTTTTTGCACAATCTGGCTCAGCACCGACGAACTGGCGCTGTCGAGCGAAGCGCCCGCGTAGGAAACGCTAATCGAATGCGTTCCCATCGAGAGCGTAGAAGTGGTGTAGGTTGCGGATCCGTTGCTCAGCGGAGCCGTTGCCAGAGTCGTGCTTCCATCCATAAATGCGACGGTTCCGGTGAGAGCAGCTCCACCATTTGGCGTCACTGTGGCCGTGAATGTAACCGATTGATTGAAGGCAGAAGGATTCTGCGAAGAGGACAGAGTTGCGATCGTGGTCCACTGATTTTCGGTTTCATTCAGCGCTGGCGATGTGCTAGCCAGGTAGGTTGAACTGCCGCTGTAAATCGCAGTAATGGAATGTGCGCCGAGAGTCAGACCTATATTGCTGAGCACAGCCTGTCCGTTGCTGCCGATCGCGACGCTGCCCAGGGAAGTCAGGCCGTCGTAAAAGGTGACGCTTCCACTCACGGAGCCGGCGTTGAACGACGGGGAAACCGTGGCGGTAAAGTCAACCGGGCCATTTGCAGGATTGGCCGATGCAGTAAGAGCGGTTACAGTCGCGTACTTGAAGGCCGAGGCCACGTTAAGAAGTACAGTAAGGCCGCCGGCCGCTACGTCAGGCTTGCCGTCACCATTGAAATCCCCCGCCGCAATTCCTTGTCCGCCCGCGCCGAGGTGCTGGAACGGTTGGAATGTGCCGTCGCCGTTGCCCAGCAAGAGAAAATTTCCCGCACCGGAGGCAACATCCAAATGTCCATCACCGTTGAAATCCGCCAGCGTAAGTTGAGAGACAGATTGCGGTGAAGGCACTGCGATCGTGAGAGGTGACTGGAAAGTCCCATCGCCGTTGCCTAAAAGCACCGCCAGGAAACCAGTGTTGCAGATGGAATTGGATTCGCATTGATCGGTCACGATCAGGTCCAGCTTTCCGTCTCCGTTGATATCTGCAACCGCCAGCGAACCAGCGTATAACCCGGACGTACCATAAGTGACTGGCGACTGGAAGGTTCCGTCACCATTGCCCAATAGCACAGCGATCTGGCCAGTGGTGCAGTTATTGTCAGAGCACTGGTTGGTTAACAACAGGTCAAGCTTGCCATCGCCATTTACGTCTGCGAGTGCGACTGAAGTCGCGGTCAGTCCACCAGAGTTGTAAGAGACTGCGGCTTGAAACGTTCCATCGCCATTGCCCAACAGGACTCCGTAAGTTCCATTCGTGCAACTATTCCCGTTACACTCATTGGTGACAACCAGGTCAGGGTTGCCGTCGCCGTTGATATCCCCCACTGCCACCCCGTCAGCATAGAGTCCTGCCGAGCTGTAAGCAGTCGCCGCCTGATAAGTTCCGTCGCCGTTACCGAGCAACACTCCGACACTACCGTTATTGCAGCTACTGTTGTTGTTGCACGCGTTCGCTACCACCAAGTCGAGTTTGCCATCCCCATTCACATCGGCCAGAGCCACAGCAAAGGTATCCACGCCACCCGCGCCGTAAGCCACCGGAGGCTGAAATGTGCCGTCACCATTGCCGAAGAGCACTCCCACGGTTCCGTTAGTGCAGTTTGAGTTATTCAGGCACGTATTGGCGACTAGCAGGTCCAGCTTGCCATCCCCATTCACATCTGCCATGGCCATGGAGAAAGAACCTTCACCGCCTGGGTTATAAGAGATCGGAGCCTGGAAGGTTCCATTGCCGTTACCCAAAAGAACTCCTACCGAGCCGCCGCTGCAGGAGTTGTCGGCGCACCCATTGGTTGCCAGAATGTCGGGCTTGCCGTCTCCATTTACGTCTTTGACCAGCACCGAAGAGAGGATTATCCCGCCCGAGTTGTACGTTGATGGCGTCTGGAGGGTACCGTCGCCGTTACCCAAAAGTACGGCCACGACTCCGTTACCGCATTCGCTGCTGTAATCACACTGGTCGGCGACGATTACGTCTAACTTGCCATCGCCGTTTACGTCTGCCGCGGCTGCCGAGTAAGCGCTTTGCTCGCCAGCTGAATAACTGGAAGCGGTCTGAAATGTACCGTCGCCGTTTCCCAATAACACACCCACGCTGCCCAGATCGCAGTTGTTGTAGTTGTTGCACTGGCTTATCACTATGAGGTCGGGCTTTCCATCTGCATTCAGATCGGCCACCGTTACGAATCTCGAGTAGTAACCGCCACTGTTATAAGAAACAGCAGACTGGAAAGTTCCGTCACCAATGCCTAACAGGACGTCAACAGTCCCGTATGTACAATTCGAATTTGAGAGACAGTAATTGGACACGACCAGGTCGGGATGGCCGTCGCCGTTCAGGTCCGCCACAGCGACCCCAAAAGCATAGAGCCCTCCTGAGTTGTAGGAGACCGCCGGCTGGAACGTGCCATCGCCGTTACCCAGCAGAACAGCCACTGAACCAGCGTTGCAATTATTGCTGCTGGAGCACTGCTCCGAGACCACGAGGTCAAGCTTGCCGTCTCCGTTCAGGTCTGCCGCTACGATTGAAAAGGCATTGCTTCCGGGCACGCCGTAAGAAACTCCAGGCTGGAAGGTTCCGTCGCCGTTGCCAAGAAGCACGACTACGCCGGTAGAACTACAATTGCTTGCGCTCGCGCACTGATTCGTCACCAATATGTCGAGATGGCCATCGCCATTCACATCTGCAAGTGCGACGGAGGACGCATCCGCACCGATTGTGCTGTAGCTCACGGGCGCCTGAAAACTTCCGTCACCGTTGCTCAATAAGATCCCAACGCTGCCAGCGCAACTGGAATTGCTCGCACACTCGTTCGCCACGACGAGGTCGGTCAAACCGTCGCCATTCAGATCTCCCATCGCGGATGAAGACGCCTGTATGCCGCCGGAGGGGTAGGCTGGCACCGTATCAAAAATCGCGTCCAGTCCGAACTCGGGCAATAAGGAATTTTTTTTCGCGGTGGCCGGATGGAGCAGTCTTGCCATTGCGGGCGAAACGTGGCTTGAAAGGTGTAAGCGCGGTCTGACCGCTGCCTTGACGAGGCAGTGCTGAAGAACTGGGGTTCAATAACGAACTCGACCTGGCGGCTGTTTGGGCCGCGACTGTGACCACAGGAAAGATGAGAGTAATGGCGGAAAATCCGGCCAACACAAAACCAAGCAAAAGTCGAGGAATGGAAGACGATATTTTGCTGCAGGGACGAATGACGCTGCGCATGGCGCTCCTTGTAGTGAGTGGTTATCTTTCCGGATGGTTCACATTAGCCGGCAGTAGTCGCGGTGACATCGACCTGGGGAAGGGCGTTGCCTGACGCAACTTTCAGATCAAGTGATTGCAAGGAGCGCGCCGAACTCGATGATTAGTGGAAAATAATGCAAATCATGCATCGCACTAGACTTAGTTGTGCGCCGAGCTACAACAGCAAGAAATGATCCAACATGTTTCGTCTGAGTTCGAGAATTGTGTTCCAAGATCATACGAACCCATTCGCACGAACGAACGGCTGTTGACCATGAAAACGGTATCACTGGTATCACTCCCAGCGGCGGAGGCCCGGGGGCACTTCGGCACATCGGAAATTCGTCCGATTGATTCCTGTGATGCCCTCGTGGCAGAACAGGGGAAATACCTGTTGCAGCTTCATATAGTCCGCTTTGGCACCCCGAAGATTGTCGTGTTCCCGCCGATCTCACGCTATGTCTAGCGCTGCAGCTTGCCGCCTTTCTCGTCCCTCAGCCACCTTGACTCCATCAGAATCGTTGAGATGACTCCGGTAATTAGCGGTTCTCGACTCCCTCTGGTTAGAGTTCACATTGGGGTAAAAGTATGAAGCGAGTTCTGATTCTAATTCTGGCGATAACGACCTTGGCTGCGGCACGGGATAAGAAATCAAAGGCTCAGCCGGGACCGTATGTATTCGTCAGCAAAGCGTCTGCTCAAACGGTGAAGACTCTAATCGTCCAAGCGAATCTAAACGAAGGGTACGCCCTCGACTCCGAAAATCAGTTGCAATTTCGCTTCTCGAAGCCGGCGCAGATGCCCGTCGTTAGCGCGCTCTTCCTCGCTTCCAGTGCGTGTACTGGCATGATCACGAAAAAGGTTTGGTCATACACGCTGGCGGAACTCAATGGCATGACAAAAGTGATCGTGCAGCCTGCCTGGGAATATCCGGACGATTACTGCAAAATGCAGACTCAGGCATTGGTATGGAGCCAGCGAGATGAGATTGCAGCATTTCAAGCAATGCTAGACAAAGCTCCAACTGCAATTGCGCAGAAGCCGACTCCGAGTCCTGCCCCAGTCTCGCCAGCAGGTACTCCCGCTCCAGAGTCGGTCGCAGATCAGCAGCAGAGCATGAAGCAACACGCGGCGTGTCTGGAATTGGCAAAGGACAACCCCAGTATCACTTGCAGATAAGGTCGAGAAAACTTAGCCGCTGGGCCAATTTCATTCTTGGCGCAAAGCCGGCTTCCAATTTACTAATCTCCTGTTGGGCGGATCGGAGATTGCCCGGATGAAGGAGATCAACGCCTGGATATCTGACTTGTTCAGAGTATCGCCCCAAGCCGGCATTAGAGCGGATTTGTTGAGCGCCGGGCCGCCATAGGTGATGATGGCAGTGAGATCGGCGTCGGTCATTTTGTTGAGCGTGTCGCCTTCGGTGAAGGGGTGCGGCTTGATTTCAAGATTGTCGAAGTTCGATAAACGCTCGGCAGTCGATTCAGGATTGTGGCAGCGATCACAGTACTGGTCATTAAGTTGGCGTCCCAGGTTCTGCTGATAACCCAGGGCGATCTCTTCGATTGTCAGTTCAATCTTCTTTCCCGTTTTGTCGGAGCTAAGCACGGTGAGTTGGTAGCGTCCCGCCATTCCGCCGAGAGCAACATTAGTGGTAACCAGCCCGCTCGAATCTGCAAGGCCGTAGGGTGGATCGAACGTAACTCCCGGCGCTGCACTGAACTCTATTAATGCGCCAGGAACCGGAGCCCCTTGGGCATCATTCACCTGCACGATAACTGGCTGTGGGAGCAACCAACCTGTCTGCGCCATTTGCTTTCCACCGCTGGATTCAACGATGGCGGTGCCGAATGCGGTCGGTTTAGGCAGCGGTTCCGAAGCGGTCTTACGCGAGCAGGAGACGCCAAGCGACGTCGCGAGTATGACGCACAATAGGGCGCTGATGGTCGAGAGACGAATCATGGTTTTGCCCTTGCGACCTCCGATTTGCTTCCGCTTTTCTGCGAGATCAGGAACGCGGTCAGAGCGCGGGCGTCTTCGTCACTCATGGCGCGGTCGGGTTCGAGAGTGCCGGGACGCAGAGCTTGGGGATTTTTCATCCATTGGAAGATCCAGGCAGCTGTGAGTCGCGAACCGACCGTGGTCAGTGTTGGCCCGATGTAACCCTTGTCCGCTTTGGTATCCACAATGTGGCAACCTTGACAGGCATACTTGCCGTAAAAGAGTTGCCGACCCAATTCAACCTCGCCTTTCGGATAGCCGCTGAGCGGCATGGAGTCGCGATCGATTATCGGACTCTGATATACGGTCATGATGTAGTCCGTGAGTTCGTTGGCCTCGCCGTCAGTGAGGTTAAATCTAGGCATGCGGCGAACCAGCGCGGGCCGCAGCGTATTCGGATTTTTCAGGAACTCGACCAGCCACGAGCGCTGCACCGAACTACCTTCCCAGGTGAGATCGGGAGCCATGTCGCCGCCGTGGCCATCGATGCGATGGCAACTGAAGCAGGCCAGATCGGTCATCAGTTTTCCCGCTTTACCCGCTGGTTGGTAATTTGACTCTGGCTTCGCAGCTACGGTCAACGATGGAGGGAGCGTGAAGGAGCGGTCGTTGAACGCGAGCAGGGCCGTGGTCAGGGAATCAATTTGCGCGGCGGTGAACGTGTACTGCGGCATCTTCAAGTTTTGTGTAAAGGAACGCGGTTGCTTGATTTTTGTCGCGATGTAATCTGGAAGCGTATGCTGCATCCCTGGCAGAAACAGCAACTGTGTAACCGGCTTGCTGCCGATCCGGCTTAGCTCAGGAGCAAAATTTTCCGGTTTCTTGATACCTGCGATTTCGTGGCAAGACGCGCAGCCGTAATCAGAAACCAGGTGCTTACCGCGCGCGATCTGCTCCGGAGTCGGAGCTTCAAGACGAACACTGTGCAGCAGATCGGAATCAGTTTTCGCCAGCAGGAATCCAGAGAGCGTTGCGACTTGAGCATCATTGAAGCGGTAGTGCGGCATCGCGGTGTCGGCACCGTAGACACGGGGGTTGCGTAGCCACGCTTGCAACCATTCGGGTTTTACTTTGTTCCCGACGCGCGTCAACTCCGGGCCGACGTTACCACCAACCAGATTGCCGGCAGCATTTTGCACCGCGTGGCAGGAAGCGCAGAAAGATTCTCCGTATAAGCTGGCGCCGGAGGTAGGATCGGGCGATGCTTTTGCAGCGAGCGTGAGCGTGTCACCCGACACCGAAGTGCTGTTAGCAATCAAGAACGCCGACATATCGCGGGCATCGTCATCACTCAACTTGAAATTCGGCATGGTCGCCGTGGTTGCGTAGGCCTGCGGATCTTTCAGCCAGGCATAAATCCACTCGCGCGTAGTCTTATCGGCGATGTGTGAGAGCGAGGGCGGATCGTCGGTCGCCTTCATTATTTTCCCGTCGGGCAGCTTCACCATATGGCAATGCACGCACCCGTAGCGCGAGAGCAGGTAGCGGCCTTGATTCAAGTGAGGTGTGCCTGGCAGCGTCCCGCGATGGCACTCACCGCACGACGACTCGATGTATTTGGCGGGCAAAATCGGTTGCTCCCATGCCAGCGTGCTCTTGTGCGCTTCGGCCACAGTGGTCGCGGCGCCCTGGCCGCGATGGCAAACGGTGCATCCAAATTGATCCAGCTTATGTGGAATCACTGGATGCGGACGGAAAGGTTGCACGCTTACGTCGGCGAGGCTGGCTTCTTTCAAACCAACATGGCAACTGGTACAACGGTCGACCACGCCGAGTTCGGGCAGCCAAATCTGCTGAATCCCCCTTTCAAAGTGCCGCTGCAACGTCACGGCATCGCTGCGGTTTCGGATCATCTTCAAATAGCCGTGCTGGTAGTGGCGCCATTCGCTGAAATAATTCTTGGCGGGTGCGATGGCCAAAGAAATTAGAAACAAACAACTGACCACGCCGAAGGCGCGAACGCTATCCCCGAATAACTTTTGCCACAGCGATTTCAATTTTTCTTTCATGAGCGCATCAGGATCCCTGCCACGGCCATATCAAGGACCAGCCTGGTCCGCGGAAAAATGTTCCAATCGCAGTCAGCACTACGAGTTCGAATAAGAACCAAGTCATCACCCAATAAGAGAGCGGCCTGCCCGCCAAATATCGTCGGAAGGCCGAAGGCGATTGCGGCGAACTCTGGGCGGCGAATAGCATGAGCCCCGCCATGATCAGCGTCGGCACCAGAGCAGCGTAGACCTTGAAGCTGAATAGAAAGATTAAAAGCGCGGCAGCGACGCCATAGAAAATGCTCAGGCGCCGCTGGCGATCTTTGAGGAATACGCCATCCGCTTCAATGTTGACCTTGAAATATGGAATCACGATCAGGGCCATCACCACTAAGCCGGGCACCAACACACCCGCGACGACCGGGGGGAAATAATGCAGCATCTCCTGCAGCCCGAGAAAGTACCACGGAGCTTTCGCGGGATTGGGAGTGTGAGAAGGATCGGCCAGCCCTTCAAGAGGCGCATTGAACACGAGTGCGGTCCACACCAGCGCAATGGCAAGAACTTGAATGGCTACTGCAGCACGAAACAGAACTTCGGGAAATGTCTGCACCTGATCTTCACTGTCAGCCTTGACCTGCGCGGAAGTCCGGCGAGTGATGAAGACGATGCGGCGCGGCGACTTTTTCGCATCGGAGTCGATGCGGGCGGTGAAGTCTTTGGAGTCGGCCATGACTATTGCGCCTCCTTCACGATGCTGTCACTACTTGCAGCCTTCGCACGCACTGTCGCCGGTTCGCTGGCGTGCGAATAGAGACCACCGTCTTTACGGATGCGCCAGAAGTGAATGGCAACGAAGAATATCGCCGTCAGCGGCAGGATCATGCAGTGCAGTACATAGAAGCGCAGTAATGCATTCGCGTTGACAGCATTACCTCCCAACAACAGGAAATGGATCTTGTTGCCTATCACTGGAACGGCCGACGCGATATTCGATCCCACGGTGATTGCCCAGTAAGCCAGTTGATCCCAGGGAAGAAGGTAACCCGTATAGCTGAGCAGCAGCGTGATCAGCAGAAGAATCACGCCGATCACCCAGTTGAACTCACGCGGAGTTCGATACGCGCCGCGATAGAAAACTTTGAACATGTGAGCAAAGACCAGGAAAACCATGGCGTGCGCCGACCAGCGATGCAGGTTGCGCAGAAACATTCCGGAGGAAACGACGAATTGCAGATCCTTTGTATCGGCGTATGCCTGCGGGGCAGAGGGATGGTAGTAAAACATCAGCGGAATTCCAGTCGCAACCAGGATGAAGAACGTGCCGAGAGTGAGCGTGCCCAAATACCAGGTCGCACTAAAACTCAGCATCCGTGTGCGCGTCTTGGTGGAGAACAGATGCAGGAAGACGTTTTGCTGAATCGCCAAAGCGCGATGCAGCGTGCTTGAACCGGTGCCGCTGCGAAAGATCGAGCGCCACACCCGCGTGCCGCGTAAGTCGTCAAAATATTGGTCTACTGTCTTCGTCGCCATTAATTAGATCCTTACGAAGGAGTCCCGTTGTAGCGCAGGAACGTCGGTGGAGCGGTCTACCAGCAAATCTCCGTCATCGTTCAGCCAAATGCGCTTCCAGGGAAGAGGCTTGGGCGCAGGCCCCTCGATCTTGTCGCCTGGTTTGAAATTTGCCCGTTCGAAAACAGCAAATTTGCTGCCGTGGCAGGGACAGGCAATCATGTTTAGCTCAGGCTTCCACGCTGTGAGACAGCCAAGATGCGTGCACACGGCGCTGAGTGAGAAATAACCCTCCTGCGAGTGAATAATGTAGATACCGGAGTTCGCATCGAGCGTCACGGAATCCAACGGATAGCGGTCGGGCTTGCCCTCGTTGACGATCGGCGAGGGCTCGTACAGCACATTAGGCTCGAGAAACTGATAAGCAAAAGCGACGGTACCGGCAGCAGCTATGCCGAGAGAGCCCAAGCCGAGCTTCAGAAAGAAGTGGCGGCGGCTAACGTCGTCGTTGGCAATTGCGGCTTTGTTTTCGTCTGCCATACATTCCTCGCAATCTACTGCGACTGCAATCCTCCGATCGCCGTAACCGAGATCAGACCTGTCGGTTCCGCAGGAATCAGGTTGTAGGACTCCATAGTGATCGTGCCCACTGGACAACGCATGGCGCAAAGGCCGCAGCGAATGCAACGGGTCTCGTCTTTCAACATCGCAGAGCCGGCAACCACCCCGAGTTCGTCGGCCGCTACTTCGTCGAGCTCCACGCCAAAGCAGTGCTGGTTGTCGCGAATGTGCTGCACTGTATCAGGCTCGAACTCGATGCGGTCGAGGGAAACCAGCTCCAGACATTTTTCCGGGCAAACATCGACGCAGCCCCCGCACAGAATGCACATGCTGCCGTCTTCCGGTGTGCCTTCGAAAATTGTGTTGACCCAACAGTGCAGACAGCGCTGCGCCTCGGCTATGGCCTCAGGAGCGTCGTAGCCGACTTCGACTTCGGTTACGCCCGTGCGGCGTTCAAGAGGAAGCATCGGTACCGGCTGGCGAATGATGTCGAGATAATCCAGCGGCATGGTGTGCCGCTTCAGCACTTCGACCTCAATAATGGGTTCGGGATGCTTGTTCTTCCGGAGGTATTCGTCGATTCCAACCGCCGCGCGTTTGCCGTCGCCCACGCTGTCGATAATCAGGCGCGGCCCGAAGACGCAATCACCGCCGGCGAAGATTCCGGCAGCAGAGGTCATCAAGGTCTGCGGATTGACAGCGATGAGTCCGCGCGGTGACAAATCGACTTTATCTTCCGGCGTGAGGAAGTCGAGACGCGGAGCCTGGCCGATCGCCATGATAATCGTGTCGCACTCGATTTGGCTTTCGCTATCCTCGTAGAAGGCAGGATTGAAGCGCTTGTTCTGATCGAAGACCCACTTGGTTTTCAGTGTCTCAAGCGCAATCACCTTGCCATCTTTGCCAATCATCCGTTTAGGCCCCATACCGGGATGCATTCGAATGCCCTCTTCTTCGGCCTCTTCGATCTCTTCGAGAGCGGCGGGCATTTCTTCGCGCCGCTCCAGGCAGACCAGATTCACCTCGCGAGCGCCCATGCGCAATGCGGAAAGGGAAATGTCGACCATCTCACGCGTAGCGACCGCGCTCATGTTTTCGGCAGATGGTTCCGCATCCTGCACACCGCCGGCATGTTGGCGCACGACTTCGCGAGCGGCGGAGCGAGCCACGTCCATGGCCACATTGCCGCCGCCGATCACAATAACTTTCTTGCCGATGGTGAACTTGTAGCCGAGGTTCACGTTGAGCAAGAAATCGATGCCCTTGTGGACACCGTCGAGATCGACGCCGGGGATGCTGAGATCGCGACTGCGGTGCGCGCCCACCGCGATCAGTACTGCATCGAACCCCTGGCGGCGCAGATCCGAAACCGTGAAGTCGCGGCCCGCCGCATGATTCAGTTTCAAGGTAATGTCGCCGGTCTCGAGAATCTCTCGCACTTGTGCTTCGACCACATCGCGGGGTAAGCGGTATTCGGGGATACCTAGATACAGCATTCCGCCCGCAACCGGCGCGGCTTCGAAAATCGTGACCGCATATCCCATCAGCGCGAGATCATGCGCGGCCGAAAGTCCCACCGGGCCGCCACCGACGACCGCTATTTTGAAGGGAAGCTTGTTCTGCCCTCGTCCTTCGTTCACAGAAATGGGATGTTTCGACTCAGGGCCAAACTGCTCGGTGAGAAAGCGCTTGAGAGCGCGGATGGAAATCGGCCTATCAATTTCGCCTCGGCGACAGGCAGTTTCACAAGGGTGCGCACAGACTCGTCCGCAAATGCTGGCCAGCGGATTGGGGTCGCGTGCGATGCGATAGGCCTCTTCGAAGCGTCCCTCGGCAATCAGGCCAACGTAGCGCCCGGCATTGGTATGCGCGGGACACGCCATCATGCAGGGGAAATTGGTGTTGAGCCATCTCCCGTCGACTTTCTTGTTCTTATAGCGTTTCAGCATGATCGGCGATTCGTACCCTTCTTATCCGAAGGCTCCTACGCTAACGATCTGAAGCGGACGGCTGGGACCTTCGTCCCTCAGTGCTATCTGATTAATTTGGTCAACGTGAAATCCGCGGTGCTGTTGCCCGAAAGGGTAACGGGTTTGGACTGGCCTTTCGCACCTACATTCCAGACGGTCACGGTGTAGCTTCCATCGGGGACATTCTCGATTTTGTAGCTTCCAGATTTGTCGGTATGTGCGAAATACGGAGTCGGCGAGACAACAATGGTTGCCTCCATCTCAGGATGCACGTAGCACATCAAAGGAACCGCTCCGGCATTATCAAATTTGAAGGAGCGCTTCTCTCCCTTCGGCCAGGTTCCCATGTTGTGCGCCAATCTCTTGTTCCCCCCAACCGAACTCCATGCGACGTTATGCGCCACGGTGTCGCTGTTCTGGAAGTCCACAGTTGTACCTTGTTGTATGACGAGAACGCTCGGTTGAAATAAGAGCGCTTTCTGATCCATCTGGGCGTGTGCGGTGGGTGCTGGAAAAGTTTTCCCGGCAATGGCTTCGACATAAACAACGGATTCAGTCGGAACGCCTGACACTTTGCCGCTGATCGTGCCAGCGCTAGCCGCGGCGCTAAGGGCTAAGGTCACAACGATTGCTACCAGTACTTTGCGATTCATTATTTTGTCCTCGTAATAGTAGAACTGTCACGCGCTTGAGTCGTGCCCCTGTATCTGGAACAGATTGTCGTGCGACACTTGATCCCCAAAACTGTGAGTTCTGACACAATGCATCATTCTCCTAACTTCTGGCTGTGATGGTTGTCACATCTCTGTGTGATCCCGAAAAAAGCTTTGCGAATGTGGGGTGACCAAGCTCACAGCTTCTTGTGAGCTTGGTCATCGCTGGCGGGAAGAATGTCAGGTATCAAAGAACATTGCGCAATTCGGTCGCATATCGCGGAAGGCCTCAGGACAATTGGGAGCGCAAGCTTGTTCAAAGACATTGAACACCTCGTCCGGTTGGCAGTCGTCTTCGCAATCGGCTTGATTGCATTCGTGATTCTGCGAGCCGCAGTGGTGCCTCGCACCTTCGGCCAGTATGGCCACTACCGGGGCGCGGCGATCGCTGAGATCGCATCGCGGCCGATTGCGTTAGCCGGGCATGCGACTTGCGAATCCTGCCATAGCGACGTCGCGGATCAGAAAAAGCTGAGCAAGCATATTGTGGTGGCTTGCGAGGCTTGCCACGGGGCGCTAGCTGCTCACGTGGACGATCCCGGCTCCGTGCAACCCAAGAAGCTCGATACGGCGATCGTGTGTGCCCGCTGTCACGAGGCAAACAGTGCCAAGCCGAAGTGGTTTCCCCAAGTTGTCACGGCGGATCACTCCGCAGGGCTCGCCTGCGACACCTGCCATCAGCCCCACAGCCCAAAGATTGAACCAGAGAAGAGTGTGACTGCGAAGGCTGACACGGAGGGCAAGAAATAATGGAAATCACCCGCCGTCGATTGCTGATGCTTTTGCCAGCCGCGGCTGTCGCCTGGAAGTATGTTTCCGCGGGAACGCCGGAGGACTCGCCGAATTACAAAATCACGGAGCACTGGTGGGCGATGCTGATCGACGTTCCCAAGTGCATTGGATGTGGCAGTTGCGTGCGCGCCTGCGCCGAAGAAAACGACGTTCCTGAAGGTTATTTCCGTACCTGGGTGGAGCGCTATCACGTGGCGGATTGGAAGATTGAAAAGCCGGAGGTGGAATCACCCAATGGCGGCAAAGACGGCTTCCCGCCAAATACCGATGAGGCCGGCAAAAACTTCTTCGTGCCCAAACTCTGCAATCACTGCGCGGACTCTCCCTGCACGCAGGTATGTCCGGTAGGAGCCACCTTTGTTACGCCGGACGGAGTCGTGCTGGTAGACAAGAATTACTGTTTGGGCTGCCGTTATTGCATTCAGGCGTGCCCCTATGGATGCCGCTTCCTGAATCCTAAGACGAATACCGCGGAGAAATGCACGCTGTGCTATCACCGCATCACTAAGGGATTGACGACAGCTTGTTGCGAAGTCTGCCCCACGGGGGCACGGCAGTTGGCAGATTTGAAGAATCCCAAGGATCCGATTCACGAGTTTTTGAGAACCCATACGGTGCAAGTTTTGAAACCTCATCTGGCGACAGGGGCAAAGGTTTTTTACAACGGTATGGACGGTTCGGTCAGATGAGTTCGGGGCGATAAGTTTCGTCCGATAAGCAGCATGCGCTGAGGAGGCTCATTGCAGATACCCGTGCAAGGCTTCATGTATCCGAACGAAGTGGAACTCCAATGGAGCGTCCTGATCGTTCTTTATCCGTACATAACGGGGCTCGTAGCCGGGGCATTTATTCTGGCCTCGCTCGAACGCGTATTCCGCGTGGAGGCCGTGAAGCCGACGTATCGCTTAGCCTTGCTCACCGCGCTCGCTTTCCTGCTGGTGGCGCCGCTGCCGCTGCAATTGCACCTGGGACGTCCGGAGCGTTCCTTCGAGATGTACATGACCCCGCACCGCTCTTCCGCCATGGCAATGTTCGGTTTTGTTTATCTCTGGTATCTGATGGCCGTGTTGTTACTGGAGATTTGGTTGGACTACCGGCGTGACATTGTCATGTGGTCGCAGACCGAAAAGGGCTGGAAGCGTTTGGTTTATCGGTTGCTAACTCTTGGATCGAGCAACGTGAGTGAACGCTCGCTGCGCATCGATGAAAGAGTCGGTTACTTTATTACCCTGATCGGCATTCCTTCAGCGTTCCTATTACATGGATATGTCGGTTTCATCTTCGGTTCGGTAAAGGCAAATCCCTGGTGGTCGTCGCCTTTGATGCCCGTCGTGTTCTTGTTCTCGGCCATGGTTTCGGGCATTTCTGCGGTGATGTTGCTTTATATGTTTTCAACCTGGGTGCGTGGGCGACAGATCGATATGCACTGCCTCGACACGATAGGTCGCTATCTCCTTTATACCTTCATCATTGACTTCAGCCTGGAGATGCTCGATCTGCTGCAGCGAATCTACGAAGCCGATGAATCCTTCCGCAGCCTGGATTTCATGGTGCACACGAGACTGTGGACATCCCAGGTGATTATCCAGATTCTACTCGGCACCGTAACTCCGATCGCGCTTATCGGCCTGACTCAAGTTCTGAGGTGCAGTGACATTGCTCGCAAGCGAATCTACGCAGTAGCCGGCAGCCTTACGATGGTCGGCATTTTTGCCATGCGTTGGAATGTAGTGATTGGCGGCCAGCTTTTTTCCAAGAGTTTTCTCGGTTACACCACATACAAAATGAGCTTTGCTACGCGCGAAGGCCTTTTGCCGGCTATTGCGCTCATGATTCTTCCTTTCATCATCCTTTGGGTTCTGGTGAAATTCCTACCACCATGGCCGGAGTCAACCTCCTTGCCCGAGTCCGAAACTGTTGCAGTACTCGCAAGAAGCTAAGCCCTGCTTCATTTTCGTGGGGCAGATGCGGAGAAGCGAATGCCAGAAGCTTTCGACGGAATCGCATCGGATGTAGAGCAACTCGGGGAACGAGTGCGAGAATTGGAAGGGCGTGTATCGGCACTAGAAGGGAAGGCAGCGAGTGTAAACCTCGTTTCCGTTGAACCAGGAAGCATCGCCAGCACAACACCCCGCGCGGGTCAGGAGCAGAACTTCCCGACGCCAAGCTTCCCCGCCGGTACACTCCCCGTGTTCGGCAGAGCGGTTCTCGGAATTGCGGGCGCGTACCTGTTACGAGCGCTCGCTGAGACGGGAATCCTTCCTAAGCTCCTGCTGATAGTCGCGATCCTGTACGCAGGCATATGGCTGGTCTGGGCGGTCAAGACTCACGCCACCGATGGCTTTGCCAGCGTCACCTACGCCATCACGGCAGCCATGATCCTCTCGCCTCTGTTATGGGAATCCACGGTGCGTTTTCAGATCCTGCAAGCAGCTTTCACGGCTGCAGTTTTAGTTGCATTCGTCTTGCTTGCCCTGGTCCTTGCATGGCAGCAAAGCCTGCAGGCGATTCCGTGGGTGGCGACCCTGGCAGGCGTGGGCACGGCTCTGGCTCTCATGGTTGCGACGCGCGAACTCGTACCGTTTACCGTTGGCTTGCTGGCAATCGCGTTGGCTACCGAAACGGTTGTCTGTCTTGGGCACCCCTTGAGCGTGCGGGTTATTCCAGCCATTGCGGCGGATCTTGCGGTGTGGCTGCTTATTTATTTGATGACCTCTCGCGACGGCGTTCCGCCGGAATATTCCCCCATAGCTGCGTCTACCATCACAGTGCTCTGTCTGGCGCTGCTGGCGATTTATAGCGCAAGCATCGGCCTGCATAGCTTTGGCTCGCGCAGACGCCTAACCGTCTTTGAAATCGTTCAGGCAGCCGTGGCATTTCTAATTGCAACTTTTGGTGTGCTACGCGCAAGTCCCACCTCTGCCACGCCGCTTGGCACCTTTTTTCTGCTGGTTGCAGCAGTATGCTATTGGGGCACGCTGTCGCGCTTCCCAGCCGAGGCACAAAGCCGAAATCGCCGCGTGTACGCGACCTATGCTGTCACGTTTCTGCTGGCCGGAAGCTTACTACTTTTTCCCGAGATCTTCCAGGCAACTTTCTTATGTCTGGCCTCCGTGGCGGCAGATCTCTTGTATATCCGCACAGGCAAGATCAGCTTAGGCATGCATGTTTCCGTTTATCTGGTAGGTGCGTCGATTCTGTCAGGCCTTCTGAATCTGGCGTGGAGCGCTCTGGCTGGGACCGTGCCGCATGCTCTCAGCACAAACGCGTGGGTAGTCACCCTGTCTGCTGGTCTGTGCTATGCAATCGGATCACGTCCTTCAATCGATAGTTCGGAACATGCATGGAAATCGCGTCTACTCTGGGTCGTGCCTTGTGTACTCGTGGCGGGAGCCGCAGCCGCGCTGGCAGTGATGACGAGTGCCAGGCTCGGTCCGGCGAGCGGGATACTCGATGCTTCGCGTCTCTCGGTTGTGCGAACGGTGGTGATTTGCTTGTTGGCTCTTATACTCGGCTTCACCGGCTCGCGTTTGAAGCGCGTGGAATTGCTGTGGGTTGCGTACGTGGCCATAGCATTTGGCACGCTCAAGCTGGTCTTTGAGGACCTTCGTTTCGGGAACACCGCCTCGCTGGTGGCGTCGCTTTTATCCTACGGCCTGATCTTAATCTTGATCCCTCGGCTAACACGCCAGAAGATCGAGACTCTGGACCGAACTCGCTTGCGACAATAAATCGCGTCGTTCGCGATATTCTTCAGTTCCCTCTTTCCTTCGGGGCTTTGTGACCACGCGGTTCCGTCTTCGCAGACTCCTTTGCATTGTTCGATAAGCGCGCGCCGGGCACAGGAGTATGGTTGCCGCTGGTACTCAATTGATAGTCGTGCGAGCGCATGGTTAATTTCGTCGCAGTGTGTTGGCTCGGTGGGACCTATGAGTAGGTGCAACTCTACAGCGTGGCCCCTGTCTGTGGTGTTACGCGAAACTCGATGTTTGGTATGAGCAGGTCTATCGACCTGAACCTTGCGTCTGTTTTCCGCCTTATCAACTGTTCGTAGTTCGCGATCGACAGAGAATCCGTTATACCTACGACGGAGGTGTCCTTTGTGGCCTTCAGCGCCTGGGGGAAATCCGTCGCATGATGCTCGAATCGAAGAGCCGGGCCGGAGACCTTATTGGGAGCCGAGCAAATTGCGGAGATGGAGCATCTCATCCACTTTGCTCAGAAGATCACCTCGTGACAGTGGCTTCTGCAGGAGGATGGCTCCCTCCGCGATGAGTTGTTGAGCCACAGGGACCTCAGCATATCCTGAAACGTATAAGACTTTCGCTTCCGGATGCAGTGCCCGAACTTTCGCCGCAACAGAGGGTCCACTCATGTCAGGCAGCACTACATCGCTGACGATCAGAGCGATAGGTCCCTTGTATTGCTCGGCCACGTCGATGGCATGATTTCCGCGACCGGCTTGCAGGACGTTGTAGCCGTTCGTGGTGAGACACTCGCACGTTACTTGCCGCAGAGATTCTTCGTCTTCCAATAGGAGAATTGTTTCTGTGCCTCGCGGATACTCGCTTCGCTCTTCCAGGCCGGTAACCAGTGGCGGAGCTTTTTCATCTACCCGCGGCAAATAGATGTCGAAGGTAGCACCGGCTCCTGGCGCGCTCGAAACCCAGATATATCCGGTACTCTGCTTAACGATTCCATAGACCGTGGCCAATCCCAGTCCCGTGCCGCGCCCCTCAGGCTTCGTAGTGAAGAACGGCTCAAACACTCGGTGCCGTATGGCATCTGTCATCCCCACTCCCGTGTCATTTACTGAGAGGCGAACGTACCTGCCGGGCTTGGCGTAGGGATGGAGAGCTACATCGTCTGGCCCGAGTTCGGAATTCCCTGTTCGGATCGAGAACTTGCCACCGTTGGGCATAGCATCGCGCGCATTTGTGGCCAGGTTCATGAGGATCTGTTCGATTTGTCCACGATCAGCCCGGATTGAATCCAGGCTCGTCTCCAGGTCTGTCACGATCTGCACGTCCTCGCCAATCAGGCGTTGCAGGATCTTTCCAACATCGCGAACGACCGCATTCAGGTCCAGGATTACCGGGTAGAGTATCTGCTTACGGCTGAAGGTCAGCAGCTGACGGGTCAATTCGGCCGCACGCCGAGTGGCTTTTTTGATCTGCTCCGCGTAATGCTGCTGCACTCCGGTCGGTGTTGTTTCGAGGAGTAGGTCAGCATTTCCGAGAATGACACCCAGAAGATTATTGTAGTCATGCGAAATTCCTCCCGCCAGCAGCCCCACGGCTTCCATCCTCTGCGCCTGACGGAATTGCGCCTCCAGGCCTCGTCGTCCGGTAATGTCTTCCACAACGACTTCGAAGTGGCTGAACGACCCATCCTGTCTGCGGAAAGCACCTCCGCTTATGCGAACGACGATGATCTTGCCGTCTTTGCGTTTCCAATTGACTTCACACCCGCTCACGCGTCCGCTGGGCCCGTAGCTGTCAAGAATCGACTTGCGATCGGCCGGATCGTCATAGAGATCACGGCTCAGGTTCCGCGTGAGCAGTTCTTCTTTTGAGCTGTAACCCAGCATGGCTACCAGAGCTGGATTTACATCTAACAAAGCGCCGTCCAATTGTGATCGAAAGATACCGTAGGTTGCGTTCTCGAACAGTTCGCGATATTTCTCTTCGGATTGTCGCAGCGCTTGTTCTGTTCGCTTGCGATCGGCTATGTCGATGAAATTGACCACCGCACCGACCAGTTCACCGGCCTTGTACATTGGATAAGACCAATATTCGGACGGGAAGCTCGTTCCATCCGCACGCCACAGGACTTCATCAGTGATGTGACTGGCCCTACCTTCGCGGATCGCTAGATAGATTTCGCATTCCTGCTCCGGATATGGGGTTGCATCCGCTCGAGTGTGATGCATGAGCGCATGCATGTTCCTTCCAACCAGGTCCTTGGGAGTCGCGTAGCCAAGCAGACGTAGGCATGCAGGATTACAGAACGTGCAATCTCCCTCTAAATCGAGGCCATAAATCGCTTCTGCGGTCGAGTTCAACAGCAACAGGTATTTCTCTTCACTCTCCTGCAGCGACTGTTCAGTTTTCTTGAGGTCAGTAATATCCACTCCTATGCCAAGCATGTGACTGGAGCCATTACGAACCATCACGCCGTGCGCGTCGACCCAGCACTTAGTTCCGTTGGGCCACACCAGGCGATACTGCTGTGCGTACTCGCCTCCACCCGCGATCACCTTTCGGATCGCATCTTCTACTCCAGGCCGGTCTTCCGGGTGAATCCTAGTAACAGCATCTTCAACCCGACCGGAAAATGTATCCCGCGTGTATCCGAACTGGCGGTAGGTCTCGTCCGACCAGATCACCGTGTTGGCCACTGCGTCCCAGTCCCACAGCCCGATCCGAAGGCCCGCCTTCTGTGCCAATACCAAGCGTTCTTGCCAATCTTGAACTGCTCGCTCTGCCCGTTTCCGATCCCTGATGTCGCGGGCGACCACCTCGATCGCCGGCGCGCCATTCCAGCAAATAGGAATCGCGACGGCTTCGATTTCCACGGATGACCCGTCACAGGCGATCAGAACGGACTCCATTGGGGGAGACGCCGTTCCGCTCGCGTAGCAATCCTGGATTCGACTTCTTACAGCTGGCAGGTCGTCAGGATCGACGATCTCGCCAATGTCCTTACCGAGGAGTTGCTCCGGTCCTGCCGCGGCCAGCAGTCGCACACAGAATGGATTGACAAAAACTATTTTGTCTTCGCTATGAACAAGAATCGCGTCGGGTAACGCTTCCACAAGTGTCCGAGATCTCTGCTCACTTTCTGCAAGCGTTTCCAGAGACAACTTGCGATCATTGAGAGTATTCATAGTTTGTCCTGTGTCCATATCCAACTCCTTGGTTGTCTCAGATTAGTTCCCGTTTTAGGGTGGCGTGAGTTTGATGCAATTCCAATCTTCTTTTGCACCGCCATCTATGTCTGCCTGCCCACGCTCGCAGAGACTGGTAAAACGCGGGTTTGCGCTCCAGAATTTGGGGCGATGTCCGAATCGTCACTAGCTAAGGATTCCGTCTGTGTGGAATGGGTGGGTTTTCGAAGGAATCTTGATTGTTGGATCGTCACGCCAACCTCGCAGCTTGTCGCAGCTAAGGGAAGCTAACTTCAGAAGGACTGACTTAGTTCAGAGGATCTGAAAGAGGAAAGGACGTGACTCACTCATCTTTGATGCTACGCTGAAGGTATACGGCCGTCAATTCGATGATTGAGACGATTTCTGGCGGAAAGGGCCTGTTCACTGAATGAGAATGGGACAGTGGTGCGAAGAAAAGAACGGTGTCTTAAAAAAACTCTAGCGAAATGCCCGAGTGACGGGCTATGCGGAAGTTGTCCGAAGGCGACTGGATCGATTCGGCGGTTTTGCGCCTACGAGACGTGAAGTTATCCAGAAGTCTTGGTGCTGTATCCGAAGCGCCCCCACACAGCGTCTCAACTCCCACCTCTTCGCTCGGGGGCGCTTCAGATACGGCACTAAGACTTGTCGATACGAATCCGGCCAACTTCCTCGAAGCCGGTTTCTTCTGACCAACTTCTGGTTTGCCGACAACACGCCAAGTCCAGAGCTAAACAACGTAGCCAAAAAGGACATCAGACGCACTACCACACCAAGGATCTGCCGATGTTGGCCAAGGCGGGTATCTGATCACATCTCCACCGGCGTAGATCGCTATTGGCCTGCCGGCCAATGGTACAGAGCCAGGGCGTAAGACCCACAACTAAGCTTGCCCTCTAACGAATTATTTCCGCTTTGATTCCGCCTTAATTTACCGTGATCGAGGCTGCCGTGGTGTGCTGTATTCCATTGGCGCTGCCAGTCACGGTTATCTTTCCGGATGGTTCACATTAGCCGGGAGTAGTCGCGGTGACATCGACCTGGGGAAGGGCTTGCCTGACGCAACTTTCAGATCAAGTGATTGCAAGGAGCGCGCCGAACTCGAAGATCAATGGAAAATAATGCAAATCCTGCATCGGGCTGGACTTAGGGTGAGCGACGCCACAAGAGAGAGGAATTATCCCACGCGTATACGTCTGGGTTTGAGAATTGTGTTCGAAGACCGTACGGACGGATGCGGCGAGACTCGGAGGAGATACAGTTCCTGTTGTCTATTATGGTTTTCTTCGGGTGGATTTCCATTCCTCACAGCGACCTGTCCGGAAGAAGGTGGGCCATGACGAACCACGGTATTTGTGCACACGGCGAAAGATACCGCGGCAATATCTCCCGTCGCCGTTTACGTAATGTTCAAGATTGCTTTCCAGTGTCTTACGTTACGATCGCCTGCGAGATAAGCACTGATGGGATGATCCCTTGCATCCTCTCGCCTGAAATGAGGCCGAGTACGCTGTTGTTTGCCTTTCGTAACTTTCGCTTTCTCAGCGTTGTTCTCAAACTAGATTCTCCATGTCCTCATCACGCGAGGTTGGCCTTGAATAACGCACTGCAGAAGGAACGCCGCATCGGACCGATGCAGCAAGTTGAGAAACGCGAGTGGTGGCTGTGGGGATTTGCTATCACTGTCACGTTAGTGTTGACCGTCGGCATTGTGTCGCTGACCTTCCCCGGTAATCACATCTTACGAAACTCCGAGTGGCTTGATCTCAAGGAATGGGTCCGCGGTCTGGCATGCCTTGTACTCTTATTCGACGTTTACACGGTTTACCAGCAACTCCAACTCCAGCGAATTCGTCGCGAACTGACCGAGCGCAATCAACTTTTTGAAGTCATCACCGAGAATGCTGCGGATATGATAGCGGTCGTCGATAGCACTGGAAATCGGCTCTATAACAGTCCTGCATACCAGAAAGTGCTCGGTTATTCGTCGGAGGAGTTGAAGCTGACTTCCTCCGTCGAGCAAATCCATCCCGATGATCGCCAGCTCGTGCAAGAAGCGGCAGCTAAAGCAAGAGCGACCGGGCGAGGAGAGCGCATCGAATATCGCATGCGCCACAAGGATGGGACGTGGCGAAACCTGGAATCAGTCGCCACAGCAATTCCAAACGAAAAAAATCAGATTCAGAGACTGGTCATCGTCAATCGTGATATCACCGACCGGAAGCGGGCAGAAGAGACGCTCGCACATAATGCCTTGCATGATGCCCTAACTAACCTGCCGAATCGCGCACTGTTCCTGGACCGCGTGCGCCATGTGCTTGCACTTTCCTACAGGCACATAAGCTACAGATTCGCTGTGCTGTTCATTGACGTCGATGAGTTTAAGGTCCTCAATGACAGTTTGGGCCATGCGGCGGGGGACGCCCTTTTGATGCAGATTGCTCGCCGATTGAACGCCTCCATTCGGGGCGTCGACACCATTTCACGCTCAATCCTGCTGCAGCCTACGAGCCAGGTTGCGAATGAAGGAAGTCTGGCAAGAGTTGGCGGAGATGAATTCACCATATTGTTGGAGGATATTAGAGATTGCGGTGATGCCATTCGAGTTGCCGAGCGTCTTCAGGAGCGATTACTCGTTCCCTTTGTTGTCGAAGGACAAGAAGTTGTGATAACCGCCAGTATCGGAATCGCTTTTTGCGCAACCTCATACACCAATTCAGAGGATTTGATACGCGATGCCGAGATTGCGATGTATCGGGCAAAGCGTGAAGGAAAAGCGCGCTCTCAAGTGTTTGGCGCCGAGATGCACACCGCTGCGGTCAAGAGATTGCAGATCGAAACCGACCTTCGCCGTGCACTGGAACTGGGTGAATTCCGCGTACACTATCAACCCATTCTGTCACTACAAAGCGGGAGGATCGTCGGGTTCGAGGCACTCAGCAGATGGCAACGGCCTGAAGGACTCATGGCGCCCGCCCATTTCATCCAGATCGCTGAACAGACTGGGATTATTCTCCCAATGAACCGCCTATTGCTCCGCGAAGCCTGCCTGCAGCTTCGCGCATGGCACTCTCAATTCCCTTCTGATCCCCCTCTGACGATGAGCGTGAACATTACCCCCAAGGAGTTTGCTCAGCAGGACTTGGCGGCTCAGATGAAAACAATTTTGGACGCAGTGGGAATTCCCCCGAGTAGCATCAACGTGGAGATCACGGAAAACATCGTGATGGCAGACTCAGAAAGGTCTAGCCTGGTTCTCTCAGAGCTCAAGGCGCTGGGAGTTCAAATAAGTATCGATGATTTCGGGACCGGATACTCTTCACTGAGCCGGTTGCAAGGATTCCCTGTGGACACGTTGAAGATTGATCGGACATTCATTTCCGCGATTGACACCGACCGAGAGACAAGAAAGATCGTACGCATCATCGTTATGCTGGCTCACGACCTCGGCCTGAAGGTAGTGGCTGAAGGTGCTGAAACGAAAGAGCAAGTTAATTTGCTCAAGCAGCTAAGGTGCGAACTCGTGCAAGGGTACTTCTTCGCCCGACCCGGGGGCCAAGCCGCCGCTCAGGAGCTCTTGGTCAGCAACCGCGCGGCGGCCTCTACCCTTCAGCTAAGGCTGCCAAATAATGCATAACATTCCAGGAACGATGCTGAACAACGCATCCTGAACCCCTGAGCGTCGGGTGGGTACATCTTGACGTAAGTGGCCACCGTCGCCTCCGAGTTACGCGAGAGCTTCGACAAGGTCGCCTCCAGCCACCGTCGCGGAGGATCCAGCTGTGGCTTGGCCTCTCTGGGGCGGACGGCTCGGCGTTCATCCGGCGGTTGACCGCGAATCGGTTTTTGGCCAAGCGATTTTCGGCCTTCTGAGACATCACGCGCTCCCGTCCTTTTGTTTTTCATGTTTCATCTTGGACAGAAGTTGATAGATTGTTGCACGGCCAATACCCAGGATCTCTGCAGCTCGGGCTTTGTTACCCCCCACGCCCTCCAGGACTTGCATCACGTGACGTCTCTGCATCTCGTCCAGCGAGAGAAACTTGTCGGAAATGATAGTTTCGGCGGCCGGGGACGTGCGCAGTCTCTCGGGAAGATCACCGATATCAATCAGTTTTCCATCTGCCATCATGCACGCATTTCCGATTACGTTTTCAAGTTCGCGAATGTTCCCCGGCCACGCATAGGCCGACAAGCGGGTTTGCACTCTCCGGGCCAAACCGGAAATTGGCTTTTTGTACTCGCTTGCGAATTTATTAACGAAGTATCTTTCCAAAAGCGGAAGGTCCTCCCGCCGACTTGCCAGACTAGGTAACGTGATTTCTACGACCGCAAGGCGATAATAGAGGTCCTCACGAAATTGGCCCTCGCGGACCATGGTCTTCAGGTTGCGATGTGTAGCTGCGATGACACGCAAGTCGATCTGGCGAGGTGCCGCGGATCCGACTCTTTGAACCTGATGGTCCTGCAGGACACGCAACAACTTGGCTTGCGCTGCCGGAGAGAGCTCACCCACCTCATCCAAGAAAACAGTTCCTCCATCCGCACGTTCGAACAGCCCCGCTTTGTCCCGAATAGCGCCCGTAAACGCACCCCGGACGAAGCCGAACAATTCGCTCTCCACCAGGCTTTCCACTAAGGCAGCGCAATTGCAGACCACGAATGGGCCGCCAGCTGCAGGACTCAAACGGTGGAGGGCAAGAGCTGCTAGTTCTTTACCGGTACCGGTCTCACCGGTCAGGAGCAATGTTCTAAAATGAGGGGCAACTCGGCGGATCCTCGCGAAAACATCTAACATGAGCGGGCTTCTTCCAATCATTCCCTCGAATTGACAGGCACCTACTAGCTCGTGCTCCAGGCGTAGTGTTAACTGACGGGTGTTCGCGTCCCGCATGAGACTTGCGACGCGGCCGCGGAGTTTTTCAACTTCAAGAGGCTTGTTCAGGTAATCACAAGCTCCCTTCTGAATTGCCTCGACCGCGGACTCGGTAGAGTAATGCGCGGTGATCAGGATGACATCGACTCCCGGATCAATTCCGACTATCCTCTGCAGTAACTCCATTCCACTAACGTTTGGCATCACCAGGTCAAGCAATACGATTCTTGGTCGAACGCGCAGGAATACTTCGAAGCCGGCCTCAGGATCGCTTGCTGTCAGGACCTGCAACCGCTCGCTTGCGAGCGCGGCGGTAATCAACTCCAGATTCTGTGGATCGTCGTCGATAGCCAGTAGTTGGGGAATTCCGACTTCGCTCATCTGCCACTCTTCACTCGAACTCATTCTCCGGTTATGTTGGCTACGCGTGCTTTATGTGTCCCATTCGTAAGAGGTTGTCCCCGGAGTCAGGATTGACGTAACAATGCATCGCTTGCTTCAGTTGCGAATCTACTTCGTCTGCAATGGTCACGATGTCCGACAATACCTTGCTGAAATCCACATGGTTCATATTCCTTTGCAACGTGCTGAAGATGCTCACTTGCAAAATGCGCGACTCTTCTACGAGCATGGTGGCCGTATAACCTTGCTCACGCCGCAACTCACCATGCTGATGCGCTGCAATCGAATTCGGAGCGGGCGATCCCGAGTCAAGACGCAGACGGAGCACAAGGTCTCGAATCAGTTTTGGGAGATGGCCGGTGCGCTCTCCCCGGCTGAGAGTGATGCGCGTTAGCTCCTCGTTCTTCTCTACGAGGAATAGCCAATTCTGAATCGTAGTTTCGCTTTCACGTTCCAGGATGGCAGCAACAGATTCGGGTTTTATTCGTTTCATAGTATGAGGCTCCGCTAGTCTGGCGTGAATAAGCTTTCGGATAGACGATATTTGGATAGGTTTTGACAAAATTTCATCGGCCTGGGCGACAATGGCGGACATCGCCTCCTCGATAGCTGGATAGCCACTAAGAACTATAGTCAAGGCGTCCGGGTGAGTGTGCCGCATTGCGCCCACCACGGTGAAACCGTCGCCCGCTAGAGGGATGTGCAAGTCCGAGAGAAGAACATCAAACTTCTCGCTGGCAATATGCCCAAGCGCATCTGATACGTTTGCAGCCGAAACCACGTTGAAGCCGTCGCGTTGCAATCCTTCATGCAACATCAAACGAACAGAATCATCGTCTTCAACAACAAGAATTTTCGCTGTGCTCATTGGTAACTCCTTAGCTGAGCGCCAGAGTTCCAACTCAGTATCGAAGATTTTTGGTATCTCTGAACGGGACCGAATTGCCCCTAAGTCCGTATCCGGTGGGAAACTGATACTGCCACAACGTTACTAGCTGAGTTGCGGGGGCATCAGTCCCCTGCATATTCCACGATGCTACGCTGACCGTATGAAGGTTGCTGATCCATATTGCTCAATCTGATTAGTAATTACTAAGATTCTGCGCTTCGCCTTTCGCTGTACCTTACCGAGGCGGCAGATTCTGTTGGACGCTGCGGGCGGCAGCATCCCGCGCATATCCGCCTAAGTCATGGAGTAAACCGATACCACGCGGCCCGCCGGAAAGTTCAGGGGCGAAAGGACGACGAGGCTGTCGAGCCGGTCCTGAATGGCTCATCATTACCACGCGGCTTTGATTGCCGCATCCGTCCTGTGTAGGCGCACCTTGCCCCACTCGTGCGAATAGAACTTTGCGACCACGGCCACGGTATTGCCAACAGCAAAAAGTTTTTCGAGATGGGATTCGGGCCAAGAGGGGGAAACCCAAACGAAAAAAGGTGCGCGTTTCCGCTTACGCGCACCCTTGCCCCTCAAGATATTTCACCGCGGTGCGAGCCGTCATAAACGGGGGAAGGCGCGTACTCGCAGAGCCGGAAAATCTGGGACCTACGCCCGAACGCTACTCTGACCTGGAGAGACATGTCTGTGCAATTTTGCACACCCGGTCATTTCTTCCCGGTAGGAGGCTAAAAATCTGGCGGAGAGAGTGGACCTGATTTTCCTGAGACCTCTACCAATTCGTCGGTCATGAACGGCGGCTCGACCATTTCGAAATCAGACGTATCCACTCCAGAGAGTCGATCTCCATCCCGGCCAAAGATCTTTTGACGGCTACTTCTCCGAGACCGTTTGATCGGGCATCAATCGAGCCGCGCCAAAATTGACGCTGAACCGTTTGCACCAAACTGAAACCGCGCGATATTTCGATAAGTCCACTTCGGGACCGAGGGCATAGTTTTGGTCGCCAATATTTCCCTTGATGGTCCCCAAATCGATGAAACCCGCGCGCAGGACGGTGGCGTTGTCTTTTGCATCGTCGGCGGCAACCATGTAAACGTGCACATCAGGACCATTTGATGTGGTGAAGTGCGTAAAGCGAAGAATACGAGTGCCATCTCCTATTCTGTAGATGGTTGCCGTACCTGCCGTTGGGTGCAAGATGCTGTAGAACTGTCCCGAAGCAAGAGGCTGCGGCGACGAACTACCTTGCGCGGCTGGCATGGCTTCATCGACACGCCGATTAATTACAAGCCGTTCGGGCCGGAATGCATACCAAGCGAGAAAAGCCGCGACTGCAGCAATAGGAATCACAAGTTTCCACTTCTTCATTTCCACGTCTCCCTTATTTCTTTAGCTTTTTCTCGATGCTGAATCCTAGTTTTTTGAGCACTCTTACGGCGCCGGTCTTCCCGCCCTCGAAGTCACCAGAGCCAAGCCGTTGACCCGTAGCCAACTCATAAGCGGCACCCAAGATCGCCTTCGGCGGGTAACGGTGCTCATCCAACACCAACTCATAGGTCGTTGTAGGGGCGAAACCATGCTCAGAGAAGAACTGTTCTGGGCCCAGCCGGTCGTACTCGTGTATGGCGCGCAACACGTCACGACGGGTCACGCGATCCCATGCCACCATGTTTTTTCCCCTCCTTTCGCTTTGCGGTTCAAGCAGAAAGAAACTGCTTGACGAGAACTGCGGTGTCGTCAGGATTCTCTTCCGGGAAAAAGTGCCCGCCCTTCATCGCCTGTCCCTGCGCATGCGGAGCCCATTGCCGCCAGATACCCAGCGGGCCCCCATCTTTCGCATAGAAAGTGTCGAGCGGACCACCCTCCGCCCACAGATGCAACATGGGGCATTCGATTTGCCTGGACGCTTCCTTATCTGTACGATCGTGTTCGACATCAACGGTTGCGGCTGCTCGATACTCTTCGCAGATGCCGTGAACGCGGGCCGGATCGCAATAGGTGGAGACGTATTGTTCGAGAATCTCTTGCCCGAAGGAACCGTGGCCGAATGGGTTATGGAAGACAGCCTCGGGCGCACCGAGGAGATAACTCTCCGGGAGCGGTTCCTTCTGTGACAGTAAAATCCAAGGCCAATACGTCTGCGCGAAGCGCGCATCAGACCGGCTCCAAGCTTCGAGGATAGGAATCACGTCGAACACGGCGAGTCGCTCCACCTTCTTCGGATGGTCCAGTGCCATCCGATAGCTGACTCGTCCTCCGCGGTCGTGGCCGATGAGCGTGAAAGTTGGAAAGCCGAGTTTGTCCATGACCTCGACCAGTTCCTTTGCCATCGCGCGCTTGGAATAAGGCAAGTGGTCGTCAGTAGAAGCAGGTATCCCGCTGCCGCCGTAGGCGCGCAGGTCAATACAAATCACGGTGTGAGTGTGAGCGAGCTTCGGCGCAAGGAATCGCCACATCAAACTGGTGCGCGGGAAGCCATGAACCATGAGAATGGCCGGTCCTTTGCCATACCGGCGCACGAAAATCGTGTTTCCTGAAACCTCGACTTGAGAAGTCTCGAAAGAATCTTGGCTAGCTAAACTGGCCCCGGTCTCTGCTCGTGCCGGGTCGGTGACAGAGTTCTCCAGCATTACACCGAAAGATGCCGCTGTGAGACCGCCAATAAAAGTGCGACGCTCCATTGCTTGTCCTCCTAAAAGCTCCTGATCTCGCTAGGTCGACAAGGTTTCGCGCGCGGCCTCCAGGATTATGTTGATCACAAGTTTTGGCTCCGTGTACATCGGGCTGTGGTCGACAGGGTAAGAGTGGATTTTCGCGTGCATGCGGTCGGCCATGAAATGCAGCGTCTTCGGATTGATCATGCGATCCTCTTCGGCAATGAGGAACCACGCTGGCTTCGTTTTCCACAATGGGGTCGGGGCCGGCTCTTGAATGCACTGAACGGCGATTGGCCGCTGCACGGCAGTTGCGATTTTGGTTTGATCGAGAGAAGCCTTGTGGGCAACTGCACGGCGAAAGCCGTCGTCCGGCATCCATATAAAACCATGGGAATCGGGAGCCAGCTTCGGCGCTTCCGGATTTGAAGGATTGAGATAGAACACCTTAGCGACTGTCTCGCCTTCGTCCGGCGCGAGCGCCGAGATATAGACCAGTGACTTGACCCGTTCCTCCCGAACGGCGGCGATCACAGCGCCAGAATAAGCGTGCCCGACCAGAATTACTGGACCGCTAGTTCGTTCCAGTACGTGAGTCAAAGCGTCAGCGTCGTTGGTTAAGGACGTCATCGGGATTGGCGCGCAGATCACGTGAAGACCCCGCTGTTCCAGTGGCAGAATAATGTTTCTCCAACAGGAGCCGTCGGCCCACGCCCCGTGCACCAGAATGATGGTTGAGTTCGGAGGAAATCCACTTGTCTTAGAAGCGTGCGAATTTTCGGTCGCAGGTGCGGCGTTTTGTGCTCGCGCAAATTCAGTGAAAGAGTTCTTGAGAGCAATACCTAAAGATGCAGCTGTTAGCGCTCCAAGAAACCTTCGACGTTCCATATCTTCCTCCTCGTCTTAGTTAACCTCTACTGGGCCAAACAACTCATCGCGAAACCGTGCCTTCTGCACGACGTTGGTAAATACCGTTGGCGGCAAGGAAATGCTTGATGGCCTCGGCAATTTCTGCGACGTGTGTCTCAATTGCAAAGTGGCCGGTATCGAGGAATTGGATGGTCGCGTGGGGCAAGTCCTTCTGAAATGCCTCGGCCCCTGCGGGAAGGAAGAAAGGATCGTTCTTGCCCCAGATCGCCAGCAACGGGGGCTTCAATCTGCGGAAGTATTCTTGAAATTGCGGGTAAAGCTTTACATTCGAGGCGTAGTCGAGAAACAGATCGAGCTGAATCTCTTTGTTCCCCGGCCGTTCGAGCAGAGCTGCATCCAATGTGTACGACTCAGGGGGAACAGCATCCGGATTCGCCACGCCATGGGTGTACTGCCACTTCGTTGCTTCGGGTGTTAGAAAATCGCCAAGGGCGGCACGATTCTCCGCGGTCGGCTCCTTCCAGTATTTCTGGATCGGATTCCAGCCTGAGCTCAAGCCTTCTTCGTACGCATTTCCGTTCTGCGAAATGATGGCTGTTATGCGCTCAGGGTGAGCCATCGCCAAACGGAAGCCGGTCGGCGCGCCGTAATCGAACACATAGATTGCGTACCGGTTGAGTTTGAGTGCATCCGCGAATGCCTCGATCGTTGAAGCCAATCCATCGAACGAATATTTATAGTTTCGCTCGCTGGGAATGCGGGTAAATCCGAAACCGGGGAGATCCGGCGCGATGACACGGTAGTCGTCGGCAAGACGCGGAATCAGCTCGCGGAACATGAAGGATGAAGCCGGAAATCCATGCAACAAGAGAATGACTGGAGCCGTCGGATCACCCGCCTCGCGATAAAAAAGTTCAACCCCGTCAGCTTCGATTTTGTGGACGGATGTGAGAGGCAAGCAAGAGTTGGGTGAGGCAGGCTTTGCCGTAGAGGTCACTTTGCTCATAATGAGGTATCCCCATAGCGTGGAAATTGGTTGGGATTGCAAGTCCTTTTCGTTTTCCCAAGTTGTAGATTGCACAGCAACTGCCAAACTCAAAAATATGGCGTGATGACCCAATCCCCTTCGGCTCGAACACGTTGCCAACCCAATCCTTGGCGGGGCAGACGGGTCGCTTTCCCGGTCACCGCGACGGCCTTAAGACGAATGTCGAAATCAAGACACTCGCGACGCGGGCATAGTGTCATCGCAGCCCGTCAAGGGTGTAAAATCACGCCCCAGGGGGGAAGCGGCGTGACGGTGCGTAAGATTCCACTCGGCATCACGGAAGATGATGTTGCCTTGGGCAGTCATCTTGTCCATTTCTGGAAAACGGACGACGAATTCGAGTCCGGTGTGCGCTTTCTTCAACTCGGGATCGCCAACCAAACCGAATATTCTGTGCTCTTCGGGCACGATGAAGCGAACCAGCACGTTTTGGAAATTCTACGAAGGAGCCACCCTGATCTCGATCGCGCACTCCAGCAGGACCGGCTCGTCATCTTGCGACGCGACTCTTCCGCATCCGTGACACTGGCTAAAATTAAGGATGCTTTTTCGTCTGCTGTTCGTAAAGGAGCCACGGCAATCCGATACCTCGGCAACCTGGGAATAGGCCGAGATGCGCTTCCGGGCAGGGGTGCTAGCGAGGTAATCGAACTTGAAACCGGTGTGACTGCCCTCGCGCCTCGGTATCCCTGCGTGATGGTTTGTATGTACGATGTCAACACGGTTTCCGGTCACCTTTTATTGGCCAGCGGATTTGCGACACACCCTCTATCCGTTTGGAATGACCAACTGAGGCAAAATCCTTACTGCGACGCTGACGAAGCGTCCTCGTCCCGCTCGGAAGAGGTCGCATAGGAGGAACCTTATATTTACGGTTGTGCATTCTCCGAGCAATTTCCCTCACTTCGCGCAGCTCAGAGCATGCCAACGCGAAACTTCGCCATGTTCGTGGCTGACTACAAAGCGGCACTATAGCGCATACCAATGAACCATTCGGCGCCAACGCCTACCGACTCGATGGATCTGCAGAACGTCATCGAAACCATACCCGCACTGGTCGTATGCGCATTGCCCGACGGCACCATTGAGTTTGTGAATCGCGCTTGGCAAGAATATACCGGCTACTCACCACGAGAGCTCAACGATTTGGGATGGCGGTCTATCATTCACGCGGACGATTGTCCCAAGTTTGTTGAGGAATGGAACATAGCTTTGTCGAGCGGCAGGTCCTTTGAGACCGAAGCGCGAATACAGCGTTCCAATGGCCAGTACTGCTGGTTTTTGATCAAGAAGGCGTTAGCTGTACTAGGAACACGAGACAGACAGCCGTCCCTGCGCACTCTCGTCGCCTTCGAGGATATCGACGCTCAGAAGCAGTCGCAGGTCAAACTGCAGGAGAGCGAGGCTCGTTATCGCCTTTTGATCGAAACGGCAAGTGATGCCGTGATCAGTGCGGACGAGAACGGCACAATCACTTTTGCCAATCCCTCCACAATGAGGATCTTTGGTTATCCCCCCAGCGATTTGATTGGAAAAGCGCTGACCGTGCTAATGCCGGAATTCCTCCGCTCTGCTCATGAAGAAGGATCACAGCGCTATTCGTCCACCGGGAAGCGACAGCTCGACTGGCGGGGCATAGAACTGGTCGGGCTTCGCAAAGATGGGCACGAGTTCCCGATCTCGGTTTCCCTGGGAGAATTGAGCAGGGACGGGCACCGTGTTTTCACCGCTTTCGTTCGTGATATCAGTGAGCAAAAGCGGGCCGAGGAATCTCTCCGCCGAACTCATAGCTACCTGGCTCAGGCAGAGAGACTGGCTGGCATAGGGACTTTCGCCTGGGAGGCGCCAGGCAGAAGACCACTGTATCTCTCCGAGGAATGGTATCGCGTATACGACTTTGACCCTACACATGGTGTGCCTAGTTGGGAACAATACCTGCAGCGTATTCACCCCGACGACCGGGCCGCGTTGAAAGCGGCCAGCGATCGAGCAATCGCCGAGAAGTCTGATTACGACATCGAGTTTCGAATTGTCGTTCCAGGTGGCGCAATCAAATTCCTTCATGCCGTGGGCGAGCCTGTTTTTGGTACAACGAGAGAACTGCAGCAATTCGTAGGCGTTGTGATGGATGTGACTGAGAGCAGGCGGACTGAAGAAGAGCGCGAAAGATTGCGTCGCGCGCAAGCGGAACTTACCTACGTCAACCGAGTGAGTACGATGGGCGAACTTACTGCCTCGTTGGCTCACGAGATCAAACAGCCCATTGGAGCGGCGGTAACCAACGCTGAAGCATGTTTCCGATTACTCGATCGCGACCAGCCGGATATTCTCGAAGCCCGAGAAGCTGCGCTCGAAATGGTCAAAGACGCGAGGCGCGCGGCCGACATCATTGACCGAGTCCGGTTGCTATATCAGAGAGGCTCTTCACAGCTGGTTGCAGTCGAGGTAAACGAAGTCATTCAAGAGATGGTCATGATGCTGCAGAACGAAGCGAATCGGCATTCGGTTGCGATACGAACGGATCTCGCCCGAGAGCTTCCGAGGGTGACGGCGGATCGAGTGCAGTTGCAGCAAGTTCTGATGAATCTCATCCTAAACAGTATTGAAGCAATGCGAGGTATAAGCGGTGAGCTCGACATAAAATCGCAGTTGGCCGACGGCGGTCAACTGCTGATCTCGATCACCGATACCGGCGTGGGACTGCCGACCGAGAATACCGAGCAAATCTTTAACCCATTTTTCACGACGAAGCCTCAAGGTACGGGACTGGGACTGGCCATTACCCGTTCCATTGTGGAAGCGCATGGTGGACGTATTTGGGCCACTGCAAACTCCAACCGAGGGGCAACATTCCATTTCACGCTGCCCGGCAAAGTGGCGATAGCTGCGTGATGTCTTGAGAATGCCTTGCTCCGCCATGCTGAGCCCCTATCGCCCGTGTGTGGCGGGCGCAAAACCTCCTCGGACGACGACAGCAAAGATGTCGGCTATACGCGTCTTGCAGATTTGCTGACATTATTCTCTTCGAAGCCATATCCAACCTGATTAAAGAAATCGCGACAATCCTGCATGATTAATCTCGTCGCTACGCGTCGTCGGGAAGCCACCTGTCGTAATAGCAACGCGAGGAAATCAGCGTTTGCGAAAGAAACGGAAATCAGCTTTGGCGGACGCTCACAAGTCCCATTATTTCAAGGCGCAGAAGCACGCATCCATCTAGAACGTTCTTGAGAGCCGATGGAACCAAGCATGCACTCAAGATCCAACGTGCCACGGTGCTGCTAACCGGCACGACTCACGACATCAAAGGAGTTAGGAAAAATGTCTAGAACAATTCGCTCGTTGTTTCGGATGCGTGGACCGAAGAGTGGTAAACACGCGTCGTGGAATTCCTCAAGCCGTCGATTCATTGCCGCTCTCGCCGTTTTGTGTACGGGTGCCTTGCTCTCTAATGCAGTTCGTGCGCAAGACTCGTCGCAAACTGGAGCAGCGGGGACAAAGGTTTCGAATACTCTCTCACCGGAAATCCTGGCCATGCACGCTCGGCTGAAGCGTCCCGTGCCCGCTGTGCCGAAGTATGTGGATTCTTCGGCTGCGCAGGATGCGACACCGTCCGACTTTAATTCGGAGCAAGGTCCTGGAGCCGGCCCCATCGGTCCGGGACAGGGGTGCGATTTGTTCCCGGCCCCAGCGAGCATTGGCACGGCAGTTCCACTATCCTACTTCGGACCGCCTCCTTCTTCGGTTAATCAAAGTCTGGTTGGGCCCGTTCAATTGCTGAATACCGGCCAGATTGACACCGCGAATGGGACCATCACTATACCGCTGTATTTGGGCTACATGAAGGGCAGCAATAAGAAGGTGTGGTACATCCTGAGTGATGTTTCCGACCCCGGCGTGGCCGCCGAGCTCGGTCTGAATTTCTCCGCCAAGATGGCTTTCATGGGGCCCGCAGCCAGGACAGCCAACTTTGATGATCAGGGAAATCTCATTTTCGACAAGGGTACGGTAGATTTCTCGCCGGTTCGCAGCATTGTTCCTGGACCTCCGGGCGCTGAATTTCCACCCGTCTCCGCGAAACCTGGAGAGATCGGGGACGCCAATTATGGTCCCTACGTCCAGATTGTGAATGCCGGAGGGGTAATCTACAACGCGCCAATCGTGGCATACGATGTTGACGCCGATCAGATCAACTTCCCGAAAGGAGACGTGGACTATACCAAAGTACACGACGAAGTTGTGGCCATCGATCCCTACAACATGGTCGTCACCATAAACCTGATCAATGGCTTCAGCTTCGGGCGTTCCGTGTGGTACATCTCGATGGATGCCAGCATTCCCCTGGCGGCCGCGATCGAGCACAACACGTATGCTCCGCTGATGCAAAAACTCCACTTGGGTGATGATGACAGCTTTTCCAGCCCCATCGAGCGAATCTTCATCGCCACCAACGGTCCTGAGGCAGGCGGATGCGACAACCCGTTCCGCCAGGGTTTATCGGCTGACTTGGCGGACGGTCATAGACCAAACAACGTGCTCGGCGGCATCCCAACGATCGCGCTGGATTACAGTCCAGCATGGGACGCCAATCTATACACGTGGACCCCTGAAGCCATCAAGGAGAACTACCGGAGCGACTTACGCGCCGAATTCAACGTTCTCAACCTCGTTCAATCCGGCTACCTTACCGGTCTTAACGGTAAGCCCTTCGGGAGTGCCGGCTTCTCCATCAACTGTCCAATTGTTCTGCGCCTTTTCTAACCCGCTTAACTTTTTAACCTTCGATAAGCCCGCCGCTTCCGCAAGGTGACGCGGCGGGCCTTTTCGCGGAGCGACCTTACTACGCCTCAAACCTCAGTCATCATCGAGAACCCACTGCGACCGGGTTTCCCTTCAATCGAAAATCCTCAATCGTCCATCAGCAGAGTAGATGCAGAACCGACGAAAGGCCCACGCACAAGAGAAATGAACGTCGCTACATCATCGAATGGAACCCCACATGCATTCAACAGTGGGGAGGAGTTTCATTCATGGCAACAACGACGCTACAACTCAATCCAGAGCCAATTCCAATCAGCCGTTGTCAGGGAAAGGCTCAAAAACTGGCGGATTTGATCACTAGCCATTCGCCTCGCTTTCGTCGAATCGCACTAGCTCATCTGGGCAATCCAGCCGACGCGGAGGATGCTGTCCAGGACGCCCTGCTGTCAGCTCTGACGCATCTGGACCAGTTTAGAGGCCAAGCGAAGATGTCCACCTGGCTCACGACGATCGTGATCAATTCTGCACGTATGAAGTTACGTCGACGTTCGACTTCGAATGCAAATCAGCTTGGACGAAACATTTCGAGAGCAGAATCTTTCTCTGGCAGATTTCGTCTCGGATACTCGACCCGGTCCTGAACACTTGTACCAAAACCGAGAAATTGCAGCAACATTGGCTTTTGCAACCTCCCGGCTATCGCCTGCTTTGCGGATGACTTTCCAATTGCGCGACCTCGATGGCTTGAGCATTCGCGAAACCGCACATCGTATGGGAGTACCATCCGGGACAGTAAAGGCGAGGCTCGCAAGAGCTCGCGCCAGACTAAAGAAAGCGATCAAGCAGAACACCGGCGCTTCCGTCGACGGAATCCGACGAACTCATGTACCCTGCGCAGTAGAATGAGCGGAGGCATGACATTTCCCGACAACCCAACCGTGTTTATAGTGGATGATGATGCACGCATGCGCGCCGCCATGCAGCGTCTGCTGAAAACTGTAGGTTTGTATTCCGAGTCGTTTTCCACGCCACAGGATTTCCTGCGGCAAAAGCTTCCAGACAGCCCCACTTGCCTGGTGCTTGATGTGCGCCTTCCGGGAATGAGTGGCTTGGAGGTGCAACGCCAGCTAAAGGAAGCGGGAGCGCAGATTCCCATTATTTTCATCACGAGCCATGGAGACATTCCCATGACTGTCAAAGCCATGAAATCTGGCGCGGTGGAATTCCTGACAAAACCCTTTCGCGATCAGGATCTGCTAGATGCGATTCATCAGGCGCTGAAGAGCAACGCAGAATGGCGGCGTGAACAAAACGAGATCACGCAGCTGAAGGAACGTTACGAGAAGTTGACTGCGCGGGAGAGCGAAGTCATGCGTCTTATGATTTCAGGCATGCTTACAAAGCAGATCGCCTCGACGATGGGAACCAGCGAAATCACCGCGACGGTTCATCGCGGCCAAGTCATGCGGAAAATGGGAGCGAATTCGCCGGTTGAACTCGGGAGAATGGCAGAGAAGCTTAAACTTCCTACGCTCAGCTAGCCAAATCGCAAAACCTGTCACAGCTCCCTCCGTACGCCTTATGTATATCTATCACCCCCCTTATCACAATCAATAATTGCGTTTTGCCGACCGCGGACCAATCCTTTAGCTATATGGCTAGTGAGAAAAAGGAACGGCTGGTTGCTGTCATCGAAGACGACGAGTCGTATCGACGTGCCGTGCAACGCTTGCTGAAATCCGCAGGTTTTCCGGTGAAAGCCTTCGCTTCTGCGGAGGAGTTCTTGACTTCAGACCAGCAACACGAAACCGGCTGTTTGATCGCCGATATCCGCATGCCGGGGATGTCAGGGTTAGACCTCCAGTGCAAGCTCAACTCTGACCATTGCCCAATTCCGACGATCTTCATCACTGCACACGGCGACGAAAAGATGCGACTGCAGGCCATGCGGGGCGGTGCCGTGAAATTTCTCGCCAAGCCTTTCGACGGCGAAACGCTACTTGGAGCCGTTCGGGTGGCGCTGAAATCCTGAGGATGTTGCGGCCACCTTTTTGTAGGAGGACTTGTGGGCTTTCTCGGAAGACTTCGGGCGGGTGAAGAAGACGAAAGAGAGCGGCAATTTGACCAAATCGTAGGCAGCAGCCGTGCTCTGGAATCTGTGTTCTCTGAACTGGAGCGCGTGTCGCCCACTGATTCCACCGTGTTGGTCCTGGGAGAAACCGGCACCGGCAAAGAGCTAATTGCACGGGCAATTCACAATCTGAGCGCACGCTACGCACGCCCATTCATCAAGCTCAACTGCGCTGCCATCCCCTTCGATCTGTTGGAAAGTGAGTTATTCGGGCACGAGAAGGGCGCTTTTACCGGAGCGGTGGCGCAAAAGATTGGCCGCTTCGAAATGGCTGATACCGGCACTCTCTTCCTGGATGAAATTGGAGACTTGCCACTGGCCCTACAGCCTAAACTCTTGCGCATTTTGCAGGAACAAGAGTTCGAGCGCCTGGGAAGCGGCCGCACACATCGGATCAACGTGCGTTTGGTTGCGGCGACCCATTGCGATCTTGTGCAGATGGTTGCACGTAATGAATTCCGCAGTGATCTTTACTATCGTCTCAACGTCTTCCCTGTGCTGCGTTCCACCTCTGCGGCAGCGTCGAGAGGACATTCGCGAGTTGGTCCTGCATTTCGTCGAAGTATTCGGACGACGCATGGGAAAGCATATCGAACAGATACCCCAGACAACCATGAATGCATTCATTGCGTACCCTTGGCCTGGAAATGTGCGGGAACTCCAAAATCTGATCGAAAGGGCTGTCATCCGATCCGAGGACGGAGTGCTTCCCAATCCACTCCCTCCGTCCGGGACAAATCCAACAAATTCAGTTGCAGCGCAAGGCACACTGCGGGATCACGAAACAGCGCTGATTCTTCAGACGCTGGAGGTCACAGGAGGGATGATAGGAGGACCGCAAGGAGCAGCCGCCCGCCTCGGATTGAAGCGCACAACATTAGTTTCCAAGATGAAGAGGCTCGGAATCTACCGGCCACGACATCAACGAGCTATGAGTGAGCGCGAAGCTGGGAATGAATTGGACGAGCCGATTGCCTACAGAACGTGGACTAAAGCTCCGGCGATCGAAGGCAATCGTTGAAGAGATAGAGAGAATGCTCATGAAGCCGCGCCTCGTGCCACGGGCAATTCTTGGGTTGCTGCTGCTGGCGCTCGTTTCGCCCGGAGCTACGGCGCTGGACACTGCGCGAAAAATCTCACAGTACGGCCACAACATGTGGCGAATTCAAGATGGGTATTTACCTGCTCCCCCGGGAGCCATTGCCCAAACCGCAGATGGTTACCTCTGGATCGGGACTCCGGCAGGATTGGTCCGCTTTGACGGAGTGCGTTTCATCCCGTGGTCCTCGCCCAAGGCTGAAAAGCTTCCCAGCGACCAGATCCGCTCCCTTCTGGGCGCGAGCGATGGGAGCTTGTGGATCGGAACGGCGAGGGGGTTGGCGCGCTGGAAGGGCGGAATACTCACTACATACAACGACCTACCCAATAGTATTTGGGGCATCGTCGAAGATCATCATCGAGACATTTGGATCGCACGGTGGGATAGCGGCGATGGACGTGGTCCGCTGTGTCGAATAAGAGACCGCGATCAGCGCTGTTTTGGCCGGGCCGACGGAATCCCTCTTCCAACTGCTACCGCACTGGCGCTCGACAGCTCGGGCAATTTCTGGATTTCCGGTAATGAAGGGCTCTGCAAGTGGAAACCCGGAAGTCAATCGGTGTACTTCCATCAAGACCTGGCTGAGCGCGGCTATCTGATGGGGGTTCGTGGGTTATCCGTGTTTAATGAGAGTCATGTGTGGATTGGACTGCAGCAGCCCGACGGGAACCTTCAGCTTCAGGAATTCGACCACGGAAAATGGGCGGCGCATCCCTTGCCCAAAGCCCAAGGTCCTCCTCCGAGTACGAATCGAATCTTCCGAGATCCAGAGGGCGCGCTGTGGATTGGGACGGCAAGCGACGGGATCTATCGGATGGTTGGAGACAAAACGGACCACTTCTCAAACGCAGATGGTTTGTCGAGTGACTCCGTCGTGCAATTCTTTCAGGATCGCGAGGGCACTCTCTGGGTTGCGACAACCAAAGGAATTGATAGCTTTCGCGACCTGCCCGTCGTGAGTTACTCGATGAAGGAGGGCTTGGTATCCGATAGCGTCAGCACGGTTCTTGCGTCACATAGTGGTGGTGTATGGATTGGCGGCGCCGAGGCGCTCAGCTTCCTCAGGCAGGACAAGCTTTCGGTCATTCGCACAAATCATGGTCTGCCAGGGCGAGATATCACCACGATGTCTGAGGATGGCCGCGGTCGACTATGGATTGGAGTGGACAGCAGCCTGTCCGTTTTCGATCGCGGACATTTTCTGCCAATTCGCAAGCCCGACGGAAGCTCGCCTGGAATCGTTCTTGGAATCGCGGAGGACGCCGCAGGAAATGAGTGGGCTATGACGAATGCGGAACTTTTTCAAATCGAGAACCTCAAGATTCGACAAGAAATTCGCCTGCCGGAACCCTGCTTCTCGATTGCGAGCGATCCCAAAGAAGGAGTGTGGCTGGGTTGCGTTAACGGGTCCCTGGACCACTACTATGGCGATCACTCGGAAGTGTTTCCCCGGGTCAGCGCGACCAATATACGGCAGTTGCTGCCAGAGCCTGGCGGTGGTTTGTGGGCTATCGCCGAGGATGCGCTCGTCTGGTGGAACGGCAACAATAGCGCAAGGATGACGACGCGGAACGGATTGCCCTGCGACGAATTGTATGCAGCTGTAAAAGACGATGCCGGTTCGCTCTGGCTATATGCGCGATGCGGACTCTTTTCTGTGGCCGCATCAGACTTGATTCGATGGCAGCAGAATCCATCTTTAAAGGTCAAGATTGAGACCCTTGACGTCTATAGCGGCGCACAGCCGGGAATAACTCCCTTGCAGCCACAAGCCACTCGTTCGCTCGATGGCCGTCTCTGGTTCGCAAACAATAACGTTCTGCAAACTTTTGATCCGCACGTGTGGCGAAGGAATAAGCTGCCACCCAACGTGTTGGTGGAGCGGGTTACGGCCAATGGTGTCACTTACCCGATTCAACGCGACTTGAAACTTCCCGCTCTCATCCGCAACCTCGACATCGATTACACGGCCTTGAGTTTCGTAGTTCCCCAGAAAGTGCGATTCCGCTACAAACTTGAAGGAAGAGACACCACGTGGCAGGATGCCGGAGTTCGCCGTCAGGCCTTTTACACTGACCTGCCACCCGGGACTTATCGCTTTCATGTAATCGCATCCAACAACGACGGGGTCTGGAATAAAACTGGAGCAGATCTTACATTCAAAATCCTACCTTCATTCACTCAAGGAACATGGTTCAAAGCGATTCTGCTTGCTTGGCTTCGCAGCCTTGGTTTATTCGGCATATCTGCTCCGAGTCAGGCAAGTGACGAGACAATTACGCACGCGCATGTACGAGCGACTGGCGGAGCGGGAACGGATCGCAAGGGACTTGCACGACACGTTCTTTCAAGGAATCCAAGGTTTACTATTGCGCTTTCATACGGCGACTTCTCAGCTCAACAAAGAAGAACCCGCACGCCGAATCTTTGAAGAAACGCTGAAGCAGTCCGACCAGGTGATGCTCGAAGGGCGCGAACTGGTGTTGGATTTGCGGGCGACGGTTTCCGAACCATCGGATTTGCCGACAGCATTTGCCGATTTTGGCGAGGCAATGCGCCAGGGCAGCTCTTCCGACTTCAGAGTGGTCGTCAATGGGTCTGTTCGTTCTCTCCACCCAATAGTCTTTGAGGAACTGTTCAAGATTGGCAAGGAGGCGCTGGGTAATGCCTTCCGACATTCTGGCGCGCACTCAATTGAAACCGAACTCAACTACGAACCAAGCGAGCTGAGTATGCGGGTCCGCGACGACGGCAGCGGAATTGAGTCGGACATTCTCCGGCGGGGACGTAAGGAAGGACATTTTGGAATGCCTGGAATGAGAGAGCGCGCACAGAAGATTGGGGCGCACTTGGATGTTTGGAGCCGACCCGGGGCAGGCACCGAAGTTGAGTTGCGAATAGCAGCCCGCATTGCATACGCTTCAGAACCGAATGGTTTCTGGTTATGGAAGCTGCGGCGACTGTGGAACGACACTAAGGAAGGGGATTCGACCGACGAGAGAACAAGTGTATCCACTTAAAAACGGGCGAGGCCACGTTCGTTCGCTTGCCCATCTACATATCGAGGAAACCGCGCTTTAGAGCGATCATGACGGCATGCGTGCGATCGCTCGCGTTCAACTTGGAGAGAATACTCTTTAAATGATTCTTGACTGTGTACTCGGAAATTTTCAGATCGGAAGCGATAATCTTGTTGGAGTCACCATTTGCCACACCGCGAAGCACATCGAGTTCACGAGTCGTGATCGAATCATCGGCCGCATGTTCGGCGATTTGTTGCGCGATCTCCGGGGGAATCCGTTTATGGCCCCTATGAACTAAACGAATCGTTTCGACTAATTCCGTTCGCAGCAAGTTCTTTAGCAAGTATCCAACCGCACCGGCTTTGAACGCCCGAACCGCTTGAACATCCCCGGCGGAAGTGGTCAGCACGACAATTCTCGCCTGTGGAAATTGTTGGTGAATGGAGGCGATCGCAGCGATGCCGTTCACCTTGGGCATGCGTATATCCATCAATGTAACGTCTGGACGGTGTTTGCGAAAAAGCGCTACGGCTTCGTCTCCATCGGAAGCCTCAGCAACAACACGCATGTCGCTTTGTGCGTTGATCTCACCTACGATCCCAGCCATCATCAAAGGGTGATCGTCTACGGCCATTACACGGATGACATGGGTTTCAGTCATGCCGAACCCCCTCAACTTCCTTTTGTATCGCTATCATACTTCCGTTCAGCCAACTCAGCCCCCCTCTAAAGGGCTAATGGATATTGCCTCTATCTGGGATTCCGGCACAATCATGCGGCGCTTATCGTAGAGTGGTGCAAAGACTATTTTCCATGTTTCCCGCTGGCGCCGCAGGCTGGGGACTCCTGCTTTTGCGCTTGTGCGCCGCGGGGATGCTGGTTCGCGCCGCCGCCGATGCACCGGTTTCAATTCACATCTGGGAGACGGCCGGATTAGGCATCCTTGTCGGAGCGTTTTGCTTTGGCGCATTTACTCCGTTGAGTTGCAGCCTCTCTGCTTTGATACAGGCTTTTATGCTGGTGCTGGCACACGAATCAGATCTGCTTCAATTTGTTTTCTCATTCGGCGTCACTGCCGCTCTCTTCCTCCTGGGACCGGGAGCATTTTCGGTTGATTCCCGTCTATTCGGCCGTCGCCTCATTGTCCACTCGAGCTCCAAGTAAGGTCTGCGATTCGCGACCAACATTTCGAAGGTCGTTTCCCAATGCCCGGCGCTTAATACGCGGCGCTTACTATTCCGGCAATGCCAGCGAAGTGCGGCTAGAGCAGTCTGGCTCGAACGAGCCATCTTCGCCCCGCCCTATTTAGGCTTACATCCTTCTGCAGCAGTCTTTACCGTTTTATCAACGTCGGAGAGATCCCATCGTCTGGATAAATTCCGTCCGACTTTGAGGGGTGCGAGTAATTGTCATTTTCAGGGGGGATCTAATGGCGACCGCAGCTTTTCGGGTGACCAGCGCAACCAGAAACCGTAGTCATTTTCAGCACCAATACGAAAAGTTTGAAGATTCTGCTGCAGAAATCGTGCCGATAAATGAAGGAAGCAGAACGCGATTAGACGGACGAGTTAAAGACGAGACGGCCTTCAGGCAAATTATCGGCAATAGCTCTTCGCTAAAACTTGCACTCGCCGAAGTCGAGCGAGTGGCACCTACTGACTCCACCGCGCTGGTGCTGGGAGAAACCGGAACTGGGAAGGAATTAATAGCCCGTGCCATTCACAATCTAAGTGCGCGAAGCGGACGCCCGTTCGTGAAGGTGAATTGTGCAGCGATTCCATTTGATCTTCTAGAGAGCGAACTGTTTGGACACGAGAAAGGGGCGTTTACCGGAGCAATCGCCCAAAAACTTGGTCGCTTCGAAATGGCGGATACCGGGACTCTCTTTCTTGATGAGATCGGAGATCTGCCACTGGCGCTCCAGCCTAAACTTCTGCGCGTTTTGCAAGAGCAGGAGTTCGAACGTCTCGGGAGCGGTCGGACGCATCGCATCAATGTCCGGCTGGTAGCGGCTACCCATCGAGATCTGACCGAGATGGTTGCGCGAGCAGAATTCCGCAGCGATCTGTATTACCGCCTGAATGTATTTCCCGTTGAGCTGCCACCGTTGCGAAAGCGGCCCGACGACATTCCTCAATTGATTTCTCATTTTGTGGAAAGTGTCGGCCGGCGCATGGGCAAGTCGATTCGGTTCATATCTCCGGAAACCATGTCCGCCTTCACTTCCTATTCTTGGCCTGGAAATGTGCGCGAACTTCAAAACCTGATCGAACGGGCAGTCATCCGATCGGATGATGGCGAGCTTCCCAATCCGTTGCCGGTACTCGAGCCGACGCCAGCGCGGCGCCAGAACGCGACGATCCCGAGCTCTGCCTCAGCCACGTTAAGCGATTGCATGCGATCTAGTAATCTTACGGACACTGGAAGACACGGGCTGGATGATCGGTGGACCCGAAGGAGCTGCGGCTCGATTGGGATTGCCAAGAACCAGCCTCATTTCAAAGATGAAGAAACTGGGGCTCGCGCGGCCAAGAAGCACAAGTGTAGCGACCTTTTCGTTTGGCGCACAGAACCGCCCGGGGCCGGGCTATAGTACAACTGGCGGATAACTGGGCCGATTGCGTTCTCATGAAAAGAGACCGCTTAAGGCGATCGCATTCACTTTGATCCTGTCGCCGGATCACTTCTGGCTTGCATCGATTTGATGAGGTCGGCCGCCGAGGCTCCTTCAAGCGACAGCCCGTATCCGACTTCTCGTACGATGCGCTCCTTTAACGGATGAATGAAATGTATGCGAGTGTTGCGGCGCGTCACCTCTGGAGCCTTCAAGTAGAGCTCAGCTAGCTCGCGCGCGCGACTGAGCGCCTTTCCATTCGGCACTACTTCGGCAACCACTCCCCAATCATGTGCGGTGCGCGCGGTCACGGGGTTGTGGATTAAGCAGGAAAGCCTCGGCCCGCCCTGCTCCCGCGCGATAACTCCATGTCGTAAAGATTCCGTCGCCCGGCACGATCCCTCCCGCGAAGTGGGGAACATCGTGGAAGGTCGCACTCTCGGCCGCCACAATTACATTGGCGAGCAGCGCATATTCTGAGTGAACGTGGGCCCGTCCCTCGACAGCCGCGATCACTGGCACTCGTACGTTCGCCAGGTTCTCGAGAATCTGAACGCCTTCGTCATGAACCTGGCTCCAAATGCCGGGGTCGGCAACATTACCAAAGGACGAAAAATCGATGCCGGGGATGAAGTCGCCGCCTGCGCCGGTCAGGATTACGATTTTGTTCGCTCGATCCTGGGCGATCCTGTAAAAGGCCTCGACGAATTCTGTATGATCCTGCGCCGTGAAAGTAAACGGCCCGCCGTTGGTGTGAAATTCGGCAAGCAGCACCCCGCTGCTGTCTCGCGTTAGCTTCAGGCTGTGGTAAGCGTCGAAGTAATTGCCGGCAGGTTGCATCAGATTCTCCTCTCGTGTTTTTTCTCAAATCGAATCGTTCTCTGCATTCTCCGCTGAACTGCACCTACATGGTTAGCATCCGCAACTGTCTGAGAGTTTCGGCGGGCTCAGTACGGATTGTGTAATCCGCGTTTACATCGGCTGCACGAATGATCCCTTGCTTATCGATCACGTACCGCGCTGGCATCGGCAATCGGTATTCCGGTTCATCGTTGAATCTATCCAATGTGCTTCCAAACGACCTGTAAAGGTCGCGCAAGTAATCCGGCAGCGTGAAGACAAGCCGGTACTCCTCAGCGGTTTTCAAATGAAGATCCGTTAGGATGTCGTAGGTCAGGTTCAGCTTCTTGTGCAAAGCGCGCGTGTATCTTTCCAGTTCAGGAGTCAACACGACGATTTGCGCTCCCAACGCTCTGACATCGGAATGGATTTGCTGTAGAGCCTCCAGCTCCATGTTGCAATATGGTCACCAATGTCCTCGGAAGAAGCTGATCACTAGAAACCCGTCTCGGAGGAGGTCGGCTGAGGCAACCTGCGCGTGATCTTGATTGAATAAGGTGAAGCTGGGAGCGCGATCGCCGACTCGCAGGGCACGCTCTTCAATTCCCGTAGCTTTGAGCTCGGCTGTAGCACGATGCATTTTCTCGATCGCTTCATGCGGCGCATTATAGGGCGGAGCTCCGGATTCGAAGGATTTCTTAAACTCGTCCAGTCGTTCCTGAAGACTTGCCATTGCGTACTCCTTCTGCAATCTGACAACTACGAATGATTGAACATTCCGATAGACCCCACTCAAGCACCTGCTTCGCGTACTTCCCCGCGATCATGGGATGAATGCATGCTGGATTCCATTTAGCGGTCAGCACACTCTCTCTTTTTGTTTGCTCCCATCCCTTTGGGTTTTCGGACTCGCTGGTGCGGATCTGAACTTCAGCCAAACAGTTCCTGTCGCAGGAGCGTCGTCGAGTCTTTCAGTCGTCACGGCTACTTGAGGTCCCCCATACAGCCGACCTTCCCGAAACACGCTCACTCTTGAAATTACTACGCGATGCGCGTCGAACGTCGGCCGCTTCATTTTTGGCTATGTTCTTGCTATTGCCAAGCAGAGTGCGGTTGCACTCTCAGGGCAGATGTAATTACCAGGAACACATTTCGCGTTTGCTCCATGAGTATAAATGCGCCAGAGGTCGCGGCGGCTGTTGATGGGAGATCTGGAGTTTCTGGAGCGACCAAAGACGCAGGTATTTCGCACCGCAGAATGATCCAAAAGCTCGGCAACGGCATGCGCCGGAATTGCCGCATGATCCCAAGCGCCATAGTCAACAACTACGAGGAGAAAAAACATGAGGAGCATTAGTGCCGTTGTTAGCATCGGAGTGAGCCTGGTGGCAGAGGCTTTGCTGTGCATAACGTTCGCCGCACCGGCTCAAGCGCAATTTCCGCCACCGCCGCCTTCTGTCGGTGCGACAGTACCCGCCACCTACTTCGGTCCGATCCCTTCCGAGGTACAGCGTGAGTACGTCGGCCCTTACCAGTTACTCAAATCGGGCAAGATTGACTTGAAGGCTGAAACCATTACCATCCCGCTGTATCTGGGGAAAATGAGAGACGGCCGGAAGGTCTGGTACGTCCTTACCGATACTACAGACGCGGGGAATGCCGCGGCTTTGGGCCTGAACTACGCCGCTAAACTGAATTATGCCAAAGTTGGCCGAGCTACCCGTCACGCCACTCTCGAAAAGGACGGGACTCTTACCTTCGAAAGTGGAACAGTAGACTTCTCCCCCAAGAGGCGCGTTGTACCCGGAGAGGCGCCGAATTATTTTCCCCCTAAAGTTGCAGAACCGGGCTCAGTCGGCGATCAGGATTACTCTCCTCTTATATCCATTGATAACGCCGGCGGGGCTATCTACAACGCTCCCATCGTTGCCTTCAATGTCGAAGCCAGCCAGATCGATTTTTGCCAGGGAAATCCTGACTACTCTCTCGTGCATGACAAGGTGGTTCGCATCTGTCCAAAGGCCGAGACCGTAACTCTTGCGCTTACGCAGGGATTCAGTTTCGCGCGACCTGTGCTTTACCTCAGCCTGGATGCAAACGACGCGGTACCCGCCGCGCTAGAGGGAGCGACCCTGGCCCCCGCACTGAAAGACATCACGGTCGGACACGACGATGGCGCCTTCAGCGCAATCGAAAGAATCTTTCTCTTTGCCAATGGCCCTACCGGAAAAGACAATCCACAACGTCAGGGATTAGATAGCGCCCTCAGTGACGGTCTTTCGCCTTTGAACGTACTGGGAGGCATTCCCACGGTTGCCACGGATTACAGTCCGCTATGGGACTTGAATCTTGGAGTGTGGACGAGGCAGTCGATCGAGAAAGGCTATCGCTCAAGATTGCTGGGAGAGTTCCAAATCCTCGACTTCGCCGAGAAAGGCTTCATCACCGGGCCAAACGGGGGCGCATTTGGATCCACAGGTCTGATTGTGAACTGTCCGATCGTTTGGCGCTTCCTCTAGAGTCGTTACCTCAATTGAGCCGATCCGGCAGGGGCAGGTGCCGGATTGGCTCCGTTTGAGATTTATCACCAGCGATTGGAGGTTAAACAAATGATGGCACCGTCGCGGAATTCTTTCTTCGGAATCGCTCTCGCTTTAATGACGGCTTCTTGCACCATCGGGGCAGCAGCGCAGGCTACCGCTCGAGGCACCCACTCGGCAACTCAGATCACCGAAACCGCGAAGAACTTGGATCCTGCCGATTGGGAACCAATCCTGCTGGAATCTGCCAGCGCGAATGACGTGCCATCACCACAGCCTGTCGACTCGAAAGATGTCCGATTGGAACTTGTACAACTCCGCGAGGCGCTGCAATCCATCACGCCGCACCAGCGGAGCCTGGTTAATAAATGGGTTGTAACGAATCAGGGAAGGGTGTGGCGTCAGGTTCTTGATCAGCTGACGCTACACAATCTCGCGGGGGCTCCATCCTCTCTTCGACTCTATGCCGCGCTGCATATTGCAATTGCTGATGCGGAGGTGGCGGCGCGAAATCGACAACGAGCCTACCGCAGACCTCATCCGGGCGAACTCGACCCCGGCATTCATTCTCTTGTGGCCAGCTTAAGTCCATACGCTTATCCGTCCGACCTGGCCGCAGAGACAGGAGCCGCGGAACGGATTTTGTTATTCGTCAGGCCAGAAGCTGCCGGCCAAATCAACGCTCTGGCAGATGAATCGATGCGTGCTCTTGAAAGTTCAGGGCTTTATCTGAAGAGCGACTGCGAAGCAGGCCGTCAGCTTGGCTACCTCGTTGCCGAGGAAGTGCTTTCGGTACTTGCGCAAGACCGGCGCCCGAATCAACTGGTCTTCGCGAAGGAGATGCCCTGGGAGCAGCCTGCCGCGCCGGAAACGGTACGGCTCGGCTCTCGCTATCAACTTACACATTCCGAATACGATGACTCGGTGAAGTGGACGGCTCCTCTCCTGCGGCAAGGCGTCACGTACGGGGACTTGCCGCCCTGGAACCAGGCTTTGCCCGTGGACCCAACTGCAGGCAGTTGGCAACCGCTGATTCTGGAAAGCACCGATCTGTTTCATGCTCCGCCGCCCCCGGCAAACAGTTCCGCCCAGACCATGCACGAGATGGAGGAGATTGTTGCCGCGCTGAACAACCGCAGCTGCTACACAGACTTCATCGTCTTCAAGTGGGCGAACGAACAGCCTGGTCGCTGGGCCGCCGAAATCATGGATGGGCTGATGAGCCGGTACGATTGGGATGCTCCGAAAACCGCGCGGGCGGAGGCGATTCTTTACGCCGCTATGTACGACTCACTACTAACGACATGGCACGAGAAGTTTCGTTATCTTCGTCCGCGGCCGGCGCTGCTGGAAACCGGCCTTCCGACGGTCATTCTGACGCCCAAGCATCCTTCGTACCCGGCCGGGCACGGAACCTATGTGGGCGCGGGTTTTGCCGTGCTGCAAAACTTTTTTCCTGATGAGCGCTCGGAATACGAATATCTGATTCCGGAGGTCAACAACGCACGGGTGTGGGCCGGCGTCCACTTCCGCGACGACATGATTGCGGGAAACGTAATCGGAGAGCAGGTTGCCACTGCGGTCATGGAAAAAGTGCATCTCGATGGTTCCCCCGGTGAGCGATCCAAGCGGGTGCTCGGCCAACCACTGGTGACATCCGCCTTCTTCGGTGACGGCGGGCCAAAGTATCACTGACGCGAGATAGATGGCACTCAAAGGCCAGAGGATTTAGGTGCCGAACCGATTTGCAATTTCATCATTGAGAAGGCCGGTCGGGCAAAGTTAGCTGCTTAGTCGAGAAATTCAAGTAGGCCATGCCGCGTAGATCGAGGAAAGTGCGCTCAGCCGTGATTACTAGCCGAAGTAGCACATGGTCGCACAGAGCACACCGCGCAACCAGACCTGGACAATCCACATATAGATGAGCATCGGCAAAGCGCCTCTTTGCTCCGCAATTTGCACACTGTCCTTCGGCGGCGGTCAGATCCGCAGTAAATATTCTGCTTAGTTCACCGCCGGCGGCATTGCCGTCCAGATAACTGATATTTGCATTCATTTGCGTTCTCCCGTCGAACCGAAACGTTCTGTCCGGATCCTTTCCCGGTTGATCCCGGCCGCGATTAGAAGCTCATTCGCGTGCTCGACAAATGACGTGGGGCCACACACGTAGCAAGTTGGAGCAAGATGGGAAGGCCAGACGCTGTCCGAGACCAGCGCCGCGTCGATGCGGCCAGGCGCCCGCGGCCAATCCTTCGGCGTGATTCGCGTGAACGCATAGGTCAACATCACGGAATCGCTTCGATTCGAGATGGCGTGAAGCTCGTCCTTGTAGAAAGCCGCGGCCGGTTCACGCACCGAATACAACAATCGAAACCGCGCATTGCTGGCGGATGCGAGACGCGAGCGAATCATGGCCATGAGCGGAACGACGCCCGAGCCCCCAGCTATCAACTGTATCGGCTCAGGTTGGTCAACGCGCCAAACGAACCATTGACCAGTCGGCCCTCTCAACTCTAGTTCATCGCCGATTGCGACTTCCTGAGTCAGATACGGTGAGACTTCGCCGTTCTCGAGTCGCTCCACAGTGATTTCAATACGCTGATCCGCGCTTGGACCAGAGGCAATCGAGTACGAACGAACCGCTGAGTAGCCGTCGGGGGCAGTCAGGCGAATGTCGATGTGTTGTCCGGCGACGTGACCTGGCCAATCTGGAACCACGAGCGCAATTGTCCGAGCGGTCGAGGTTTCATCCTGCAGCGCAACGATCTTGGCAGTACGCCAACTCACTCGTCCGAGTACCTCTGTTCCTGCCATGGGTCCCCATACATGTGATAGCCAAGGCCTTCCCAAAAACCTGGTTTATCGTGCGGCATTAACGTCAATCCTTTTACCCACTTGGCGCTCTTCCACAAATAAAGATGAGGGACCAGGAGTCGGGCAGGGCCGCCATGTTCAGCCGCTAGATCGCTGCCGTCGTATTTGAACACGATCCAAGCCTGCTTGTTCACAACATCCTTCACAGGGAGATTGGTCGTGTAGTCTCCGTAGGAACGGAACATTGCGAAAGGTAGATCTGTCTTTACATTCGCAAGCAGTGTGTCAAGAGATACGCCTTCCCAGGGCGTGCCGAGTTTCGACCATCTTGTCACGCAGTGCAAATCAACGGTGACCGTCTCCGTGGGCAGATTCCGAAACGAGTTCCAATCCCAGCGCTGTAAGACGTTGCTGCCCTCGTCGATCGTAAACTCCCACCGGTCGTGCGAAATGCTTGGGGTTGGCCCGGCGGCCAAGACAGGAAAATCACTGGTGAGGTATTGGCCAGGCGGGAGCTTGGCTTCCGCTGCACCGCGTCGACCGGTGAAACCGCGCGAGATGATCGACATAGCAACTCCTAGAGACCAATTGATCTATTGTGACGCAGCTTTACAGACCTCTTCCCGAAAAGCAATCGATGTTCCAATCGATATCAGCACGAAATAAAACGACTTGCCCTCGTTGGACGTTTCGCCCGACAACCGCTGTCGAAATAGCGTCGCCGTGTCTCCATCTCGACGAGCACAGTACGGGAGTCTGCGCTTATTCGCGCGCTGCCCGTTCCAAACGGCCGCGATAGAGAATTCGAATTCGTTTCCGTCTGGTCTCAATGATTCCGGCCTTTTTCAACTCACCGAGAGCGGCCGTGGTTGACTCTCGATAAACATGCAAGTGTTGTGCCAATTCCATGTGTGTCAAGTTTCGCACCAGGCCGCCGTCGGACCTCACAACTAGAAAACTCGCCAGGGATGGAATGAGTTGCCGAAACGAGGTCGCGTCGAGGTCCATGATCGTCAACAATATCCGCGCGATCCTTTGAAAATGGAGGAGAACACAGGTTTCTCCAAGAGCGCGACGTCGCCCCTGCGACGGAATGAGATTTTATTGGAACGATTTGAGTTTTGGCGAAAAGAGTGGGACTCGATTTGCGCCATTTAGCGTAAGTCGTAGCGAAAACTAGACATAGCCACAATATCCTTTCTTTATGCTGGTTTCAAGCACTTTTCTAACTTGGGGTCCGTTGTCTACCGCGACGTCGAACGACCTCCGTTGGCCACGAAAACGGTATCACTGGTATCACCCTCATGGCGGAGAGCGAGTTTTTCTCCGCCTTGTTTCCCACCTCGTCAACCCTTGTCACAAAACACGCGGGACCGGAGAGTGAGCGTCTCTCACTATTTCATCCGCTCAGCGGTGTCACAAGGTCTCACCCCTCCCACACTCCCTAGCGCGCGTATCCGAGCTGCTGGTTGACGATCCTCCATTCGACAGGATCGTGAATTAGATACAACCTTCCGAAGTACATCCACATGAAGGCGACAAGGATGGTTGTTACCATGCCTGCTACTTGAGTTGCTCGAGCTGCCCGCCCGGATTTATCTATATGTTTGTTCAGTTTTCATAGTAAAAAGAATCGTCTTCTTGCAGTCCCGATGGGATGGCCTTTCGCCTGCGCGGAACCGGACGGTCAGCCGTCCGGTCCGCCCGTCGCGCCCAAACAAAACCTTTCATGTTTGGGCTCAATTCGTCTCGATGCGAGAGGTGTTTGATCCTCGCGGAGGCCTTGCTATGTGGTCGTCACTGTCACGGCCTGACGCACATACCGGCTGCTTTCCAGTTGCTGCACCATGAAGGCTGCCAGATCGGCCCGCCCGATCTTGTGCGCCTTCTCGCCGCCCTCCGTGCTCAGCACCCTGGCAACGCCGGTCTTCTCGCGGTCGGTCAACATCGGCGGCCGCACGAGTGTCCAGTCCAAGTTGCTGCCTTCGATCTCGGCCTCCATGCCCGCCTTGTCTACCAGCAGACCGCGCAGAAACGTCCTCATGAGCAGGTGCTCGTTGAAAAATCCGGCGTTCTTGACGCTCTCGCCCGCACCAACCACCGAAATCTTCAGCAATCGCCGCACACCATTGCGCCGCATCGCGTCCACAATATTGTGTGCCGCGCTCGTTTCCATCGTCGTCACTTTCCACGGCGTCTTGCCGCCCAGCGCGTCGATCACCGCGTCCTGTCCGGCGACCGCAACGTCGACCGCGGCCGCGTCCAGCACGTCGCCCGCAACAACTCTGACATTCGCCTTCTTGTACTGCGCGGCACCGCGCACGAAAGCCGTCACCTTATGCCCGGCCGCCAGCGCCTCATTTACCAGAGCTTCTCCGCTCTTGCCCGCTGCTCCAATCACTAGAACTTTCATCGCATTCTCCTTTGCCTCGTATTCGGCCGCCGATCCAAATGAGCGACCTGACTATTAGAGGCTCGTAAAAACCATTGGTTGCAAAATAATCAACGGTTACAAAACCAATGGTTAGAAAGTAACAATCGGTCGCAATAATAATCAAAATGGACTAAGCTATTGAAGTGACATCCGAATCACCAAGTCGCCGGGTAGAGCGCAAGGAGAGATTGCGGGGCGAAATCCTTGCGGTTGCCAGCAAAATGTTCGCCGATCGCGGCTACGAAGCCGTGACGCTTCGCGCGATCGCTAAAGAGATCGGCTATACGCACGCCGTGATTTATCAGCATTTCCCCGACAAATGGCATATTCTTGCCGAGCTGAGCAGCGAGACCATCGGGCAGTTGATTCAGAACTTCGACGCGATTGCCGCTAAGCACCCTAAACCGAAAGAGCGTCTTTTTGCGACCTCACGTGGCTTGATTCAGTTCTGCACTGCCCATCCACAGCAGTTCCGCAACGTCTTCTTCGGGCCGGAGAACCGCAACGGCATCCGCGCTGGACAATATATCAACGATATTGGGAGGCCTTTGTTCCAACGTTTCGTACAGCTCTTTTTCGATGTTGCCAAGAATGAAGGACTGCCAAGTAGGGATGACATAGTGGTAGCCCACACCTGGTGGTACACGATCCTTGGCCTCGCGACACTCATGGTCATCCAAGGGGTTGTGCCTGACTTGCCTGACCAGACTCTCCTGGTGGAGCAAACGATCGCCACGCTTTGGGCGGGCGTTAAGGCTGTTCCGCGATTGCCAAAGAGCGCAATCGTTAAGCGATCCGGCCGAACCCGTGCCTCAAAGCAATAGCAATAACAGCTCTATCTACTCAGGAGTCGTTGGAGGTATGCCCGTGGCGTACCAGGGTGTCAACCGTTTTTCCAATGCCGTAGCCCTTCTGGTGGCCGGGAGAGTTCTCGTTTTACGCCAAATCGCCAATGCGCTCAACGACACCGGATTAGTACTGATATGTCGGCATGGCGGCAGGAATCCGGAAGCCGATGCTGGATAAAGATCTCCCGATGCTAGCGCGTTTATCGGTACGAATCCCCCGCAGTCTAGCATTGGTCCGACACACGAGCCATCGGCTCAAGCAAAAATTCCAGATTTCCTGTCAATGTCGCGACCTCAGAATTACCCTATAAGCTAGCTTTGTTTCCCTCCATGCAGCGATGCGCCTCGATGATTTGGTCGAGGTGGAAAGTCATGCCAATCTGGACGTGCCATGTGCCAGTTGGGGTTTGCCGACCAGTTCCTGAAGGGGCATCCGCATGAAGAACTTCCAATTCCTAGTCGCACGTGGTCAGGCTGACCGCATTCGGGATAAGCGCCCCTAGGCGCGAGATTCTCGAACCATGAGGTACAAATCTCTAACGTAAGGCGCTCGCCTTTGGAGGCGTCGAGCCGGCGTCCTCAAATGAAAATGCAATCGCCACATTGGGATATTCCGTTCCGCCAATCTCCACGTACGGATAGACAAAATAGTTCAGCGGCGGGCCTTCCTGAGCGGGGGCGAGCCTCAGATCACGCCCTTGCGTGAACTGCATCCGGTTCACGTCGTGGGCGCCAAAAAAGTAATCGTGTTTCTCTTGGTGCTTCCACGCCTCCGAAATATCGACTGGCACCCATCCCACTGAATCAAGATAGAACTCGGCCCAGCAGTGGTATCCGGGAATCTCGGCGGAATGCTTGTCCGCCGGAATGGAAAACCCGATCTGAAAACGCGCCGGAATCTTCTCGGCCCGTGCCATTGAAATAAAAACCGAGTGGAAGTCGGTGCAGTTGCCATGCTTCGAATCGCACGCCCAGAGCGTGTCGCCGTGTCCCCAGCCCTCGCCGCTCTTGTCATATTTCATGGTGTGGAAAACGTATTCGTAGATGTCGTTCGCCTTTTCCAGGGGCGTGGTCGCGCCTTTCGTCTCCTGCTCGGCTAGTCGCGCAGGAACGCCGGTGACGGGCACTAAGCGGTCCGGCTCGAGGAACCGCGCCAATTCGACGTGAGGCGATGTCACAGGTGGTGCGGACCAGCCGGCTTCCCGTTGACCAGCACGACATGCTCTTTCCGAACGACGTCGTAGTCCACCGAGAACCTGTACTCGCCCTTATCGGCTTTCGATGCTTCCGCGTACAGCACCTCGTTTCCGTATTCGGGCTGCTGAACCTGCCTCAGCGGCAAGTCTCCACCCTTGGAAATAACTTTCACCTCCTGGAACGCGTCGGAGTGGGCCAAAGGAATCCAGACGCGTAGGCGCTCGCCGGGGCTGACGTTCTTCACCGTGAATGCGTAGTGAAAAGTAAAGTGGCGCTCATTCTGAGCGAGAGCCGGCAGAGACGAGAATACGAGAAGCAAGGAGAGTAGAAGTCGACGCAGCATGACGTATCCTTTGAAGGAGGATCGTTTTTCTTTTAAGCACTTTATGACCGGCAACGCCCAGCGGACGTCTCAGGCGGGGCTGTCGCGAAACGAAACCGCAGCCGCGCGGTCGGGGTGTGTGCATCTCACCGTTCGAAGCACACTTTCGCAGTCTGCATGTTGCGGCAGCGTCCTGTCAAATCCCGGCTCTCGATAGGAAGCCGGACGCAAAAAGCGCTACTGCCGACGTTGATTTGGAGAGTCCACTGGCAGGAACAAGAGGAACCGTTTAGAATACCGACTCCTTTCTGTTTTCCACCGCAAAGTGGCGGCATCGACTGGGTACGAGGTCTATGACGATGACGAACACGGGCCCGACGCAAAATTCAGCCAAACAAGCGCCCGCGGCAAATGGGCTGGCGATCGTTCGTGTCACGATCGGCGCAATGCTGGTGTGGGTCTTCTTCGAAAATCTGGGGAAGGGTCTCTACACGCCGGCGGGTTATGCAGGCCTGATCAACTACTACATAAAGGCGAGTCATTCGCCGGCTGTGTGGAAGGCAGTTATGGGTTTGGCCGCGAGCCACGCCGCGATGGCCGCTCCGATGCAGGCCGTGACTGAGATCGGTCTGGGAATCCTGCTAGTGATCGGTCTGCTGACGCGCCCGGCCGCATTTGTGGCGTTTCTGTACCTGGGCAGCCTATGGGTTTCCGAATGGGGCACATCGTGGATATGGGAGCTGCTGGTTCCGGTGCTCGCATCTCTTGCGCTCGTGGTAGGCCGGGCCGGTCGAGCGTGGGGTGTCGATGCCCTGCTGGCGAAGCGCCGCCCATCTTCACCCTGGTGGTGAGTTGAGCCAAGGCCACGTGCGAGTGTCGGTCGTCATTCCTACGCATAATGAAGCGCGGTCCATCGGCCGCGTCTTAGCTGATCTCCCTGCTGACATTGTGACGGAGGTCCTGGTCGTAGATAGCAATTCAACCGACGGGACTCCCGAGATCGCCTCAAAGATGGGAGCCCGCGTCCTCCACGAGCCCCGTCGCGGATACGGTCGCGCCTGCTTGACCGGCATGGCTGAGGCGAGCAGCCCTGACATTGTGGTATTCCTCGACGGTGACTACAGCGATCGACCGGCGGAACTGCCGCTTCTCCTGGCTCCAATCCTTGACGGACCCGCGGATATCGCGCTTGGCTCGCGTCTCGGCAAGCAGAGCATACCTGGGGCACTGCCATGGCACGCCGCGTTTGGCAATCACCTGGCGGCCTTCCTGATCAGGCTCTTGTATGGTCTGAGGCTAAGCGACCTCGGACCATTCCGCGCCGGACGAGCAGATGTCCTGCGCCAGCTTGAGCTGCAAGAGAACACATACGGATGGGCGGTTGAAATGATTCTCAAGGGTACGCTCGCGGGGTTCCGCGTGGTTGAGGTCCCGGTGAGCTACTATCCGCGCATTGGGAAATCGAAAATTAGCGGTACTCTCAGGGGCACGGTCGGAGCGGCATGGTTCATCCTCTCGCTAATAGTGCGCTATTATTTTCGGCATCGTAGGGCTGAGACGCCAGGGCCAGCGTGAGTCCCCGTTCAAAACACGAACAGCAATCTCCTATGGAGTCCTCCAAGAAAAATCCAGCACATTCGCCGGACCGGGGCCGCACGCTGGTGGTCATGGCAAAGGCACCGCGGCCAGGCATGGTCAAAACCCGTTTAGCTCAGAGCCTTCCAGTGGAAGCGGTCACCGAGCTTTATCGCTGCCTTTTGGACGACACAATGACGTTGGCGCGCTCGTTGGGCGCTGTCGATGTCGCAATCATGTGCCCTGCTTCGGATGTCGAAGAACTAACCCGGTTGGCGCACGGTGTAAGTGTCGTGGCACAGAAAGGGGAAGGCCTTGCAGCCGGCCTGACCTCGGTGTTTGCGCACTTTACAGCCCCGCGCCGGCAACGCGTGGTTGCCTTCAACAGCGACAGCCCGCATCTGCCGGCTTCGGTTCTTGAGAGCGCGTTCGAGGCGCTCACCGGACACGATCTGGTTGTCGGACCGACACACGACGGCGGCTATTATCTCGTAGGGGCAAAGGCTGCCCATCCAACGCTTTTCGATGGCGACGGCATGGGCACAAAGAGCGCGCTTGAGGCCCTGCTGGCGCGCGCTCATGGACAGCAGCTTTCCGTTGGTTCCACAGATCCCTTCTACGACATCGATGTGGAGAGCGACTTAACCCGGCTAGCCGAGGAACTGCGGCTGGCTCCGGCCAGGGCACCACGCACAGCGGCCTGGCTGAAACATTGGGGACAGCCGTTGGCACAGTTGCGGACGGCATTGGGAAACCTGTGAAGCTCACGCCATCCCGCAGGCTGTACGTTCTCGGCATTGTCATACTTATTGCGCTGACAATCTGCTCAGGCAAGTTCGGCAGGATGGGTGCACCTTCCTTCGTTATCCCGCTGGCGGTTGCTGGCATCGCATACCTCCTCGCCATTCGTGAGCTCTTTTCCACCGCGACATTCCCGCGCCACGTCATCGTCGTCGGCCTCGTGTTAGCTGCTCTGTGGCATCTTGCCTTTCTACGGATGCCGCCAGGCTCAGATGATGATATCCATCGCTACGTCTGGGATGGCCGCGTGCAGCGGCTCGGCTATAGCCCTTATATTGTCGTTCCCAGCGATCCCGCGCTCGGCGAGTTGCACACAGCCGAGACCCGCACGCTGAACAATCCGGATTTACCGAGCCCATATCCCGCGGGCGCTGAGCTTTTCTTTCGTGCCGTTACTGCGATTCATGAATCTGTCTTTGCGCTGAAAGTAGCGTTTGTAGTCTGCGATTTTGCAATCGTTCTCGTTTTGCTCGACATATCGCGTCGTTGCGGCCAAGGAGCGCACTGGATTCTGGCTTATGCCTGGAACCCACTACTGGCGGTGGAAGTGGCGGGTAGCGGTCACATCGATATTGTCGGGGCGTTGCTGCTGTTGGTTTCTTTTGCTGCACTAGGACGGCGCTGGCGCGCGGTCGCAGCCCTGGCATTTGGGCTTGCAGTTGCCGTGAAATTGCTGCCGATTGTATTGCTGCCACTCTACTGGCGGCGGGTTCGTATGCGCGACGCCACGCTGGCGGTGATCGTGGTCGGACTACTTTACGTTCCATTTCTTAACCACGGGCGGGTTCCGATCGGCTCGCTCGGCACTTACGTGCAGAGTTTCCGCTTTAATGATCCAGTGTTCGCAATCCTGGAGCGCGTGGCGACTCCGCAGGTTGTAGCTGGGTTGGCAGTGCTCGTGGGCTTTCTTACCGCAATCTGGATGAGGCGCAAGGCCCCACGGTTTTCTCCGGGCGCATTCGCCTGGCCCATGGCAGCATCGCTTCTGTGTGCACCGGTCGTATATCCGTGGTACCTTCTGTGGCTGCTGCCCTTCGTCGGGGCGGCGTCGACGGTGCCCATCATCATCTGGACAGTCAGCATCATCCCCACTTACTATGTTTGGCATTTGCGGGCGCTTGGACTTCCGTGGCAGCTGCCGAGTTGGATTATGTTGCTGGAATACGGATCCGTGGGAGCGGCCGGTGTAGTTATCGGGTTTCGGCGGCTCAGGCAACCGCCCGTGCCCGAATAATCAAGCTGATATTAGTTGTGTGTAGCCCGAAGCCTTTGGCCGTCATCCAAAACAACATCCGTTCAATTCACGAGGAGCGAACGCTATGAGAAATACCCGCTGTTTAACCATCATGGGTCTCTTGCTTTGCGGAGTGCTGGCCCTTGCCGCACCCTCCTGGGCGCAGACGCGCCCTCCCATTCTCGAACAGATCGCCAAGACGTATGGTCTCGATTCGTTCGGGCAAATTGATGCGATCCGCTACACCTGGAACGGGGAAATCACCGGACTGTTCAAACTTTCTCGCACCTGGGAGTGGGAGCCCAAAACCGGCAAAGTTTCTTTCGAGGGGAAAGATAAAGACGGGAAGCCGGTCAAGGTCACGTACATGCGCTCCGAAATCAACGACGACACGAAGAAGCAAACTGATGCCGGCTTCACCAACGATAATTATTGGCTCCTGTTCCCGTTACACGCCTACTGGGACACGAGCGCCACCGTGACCGATGAAGGGATGAAGAAACTTCCGGAGGGAGCCGCATCAGCGACGCTGGTCTCTGTGAAGTATGGGGCAGAACTCGGCGGTTACACGCCCGGCGACACCTGGGACCTTTACGTCGGCAAAGACAATCGCGTTGAGTACCTAGTCTTCCACCACGGCGGGGACAAAAAACCGAGCCTCGTCAGTGCAACATGGACAGGCTACAAGAAGGCCGGACCGCTGCTTATCTCAACCGAGCACCGCGGCACCGCGGATGGAAAGCCTCTGCACATCTTCATGTCGGGCGTGGCCGTCAAGCTGACGGGGTCAGACAAATGGATCGATGCAAAATAAGCGAACGCAATAAGCAGCGGACAGGCTGGTTCGAGCAATTAATGTCGTTCTTCACGAGCCACCATTATCTGGCGATCACTACGGTAGTGCAGGAACTGCTGAGCTTCGGCAGATCCCGGGTCGCTGCCATACGGACTTGCAGGGTTCGGTGTTCGCCGCGAACGACGGGACAGTAATAGTCAGGCTCTAGCAGCGCGCCTTGCAGGCGTCGACGTCCGGCACATCCGCCGTGGCAGGAGTCTCGAAACTCGCAAGGTTGGCATGCGACGGGAAGAGTGCGGGCCTGGTCGAACGGGGCGGAGTTGTAGAATATCCAGCCCCATCGTGATCAAATCCGACAGCGGCTCCCCCGATCCTGGCCAATAAACACAGGGCTGCGTAGTGGCGCGCGGAGTGATCCTTACGGTGCTTACCCCGCATCCTCCGCCGAGCGGCGGCAAGCCCGCCATGGCTCGCACCAGCGGCTCGCCAATGGCGATCACGTCCGCCTCCGCAAACAGATGCTGGAACCCTTGCCAATACTCTTCGTAGGACAATGCATAAAGGTCGGATCGCACCGCTTGGTACACATTCACCCGCAGGGGAGCGTCAAATTGTTTCGCTATTCGCGCGACATCCGCCAGACGCAAGTAGTTCGACTTCATCATGACCGCGATGATGGTGACAGGCACACCCACCTTCACACACCGTTCTGCCTGCTGGTGGATCAATTCCCAATTGCCGTTTCCGCGCTGTGCATCCTGCTCCGCCTGCGAAGGGTAATCGAGAGAGAACTCAATGTCGTGAAATGCCCTCAACTCGTCGTCCCGCAACACTGCAACACTATGGCCGTTGGAAGTGATGGTGAGTTTGACCGGCTGTGTGCGCAGATACGCCAGAATCGCTTTAAAGTCGGGATGCATGCCGTTCTCCCCGGTACCCAAATTCACCGTGCGGACGGGCAGTCGTTCCATGACGGACCTCACCTGATCCAGAGAGAGGCGATCCGTGCGGGCAGGGTCCCGATAACAGAAAGCGCAGGCGAGGTTACACTCGTTGGTAAGCCCGAGTCCGAGCGATATCGTGGCGTCAGTGGCCTTCGCGGTAGATGGGATGGATGCAGACTCGCCGGCGACGTCACTCATTGGACCTTACTCCATCAGCTGTCAAGTCAAACGCGAAGCATTGTGTGTAGCGGGCGACTGCAGCATACTGCGGCCGGCTGCCCAGCTTTCGCTCCAGGTCAAAAATCCGTTCGTAGTCTTGGCTGCGAGAAACACGTGGCGGCAAGTAATCCGCTAGGACACGTACGCCTCGCTCGGCAACGGGCGCAAGAGACGCTGCTTTTAGCATAGTTCGCAACCCATCGGACGTAAATAGTCGCACGCTGCCTCCATACAGGGATTCTTGTCCGCGCTCAGCAGTGAGGCCATCAGTGGCTGCAGCCAAATCACCCGCTTGGATAGCGGCTTTGAATACCTCGCCTGCCTGGTTACGTACGAGAACCGACAATATCGCCGATGAACCTCGCAAGACGCGAGCTGCACCATGCAACACAGCACCCGGGTCCTCGCAGTATTCCAGGATGTTGTGGCAAAGAATTACATCGAACGATCGAGTGTGGAACAAGTTCGCCAATTGTGTAGCGTCGCCGCGTTGCAGTACGACCTTGTCCGCAACCTCTGCTTCCCCTGCCGCGCACTTCGCAATATCCAGCATTGCGGGAGAGGAATCCAGTAACGTGACGTGAATGCCAAGTTGCGCCAGGCGAACAGCGGTCGCTCCAGTGCCGCACCCGACATCCAGTGCACACAACGAAGGCTGGGCCAGTGGGGGAAGAAAATCCTGTAGGTTGGCAAGGGCTAAGTCGCTGCGCAACCGGCCCTCTGGCGTCTTCAGGTAGGCGGCATACTCCTGCGCACCACTCTGGAATCGTTCCTCGTTGCCTTTGGCGGGTACCGTCATGCGACAGGTGAAGTCGTCCCCCGATCTGAACCGCGTGTCATGTGCGCGATACACTTTACCCATGCCGCCTGCGCCCAGCCACCGTGCTGTACATACGAGTGATACATACCGCTGACTGGATTTCGCAGGGACCAAGTTCGCGCCAGAAACGAGGGTCATCCGTGCGCGTATTTATATTCTGCACGTCACATCGCAGCCGATGCAACGACCTTGGGGTGGCTGGTCTGCGATTCGGAGGCAATCCAGATTGGGACGCGGATCGGTACCGATAACTCGGCTAGTGTTTACCGATGGAGAGAGGTGGCGATTGCGATTGCTGCTTCTGCCTGAGTCAAGGTGGAGCGGATGCGACACTTGATTGCGGACTTCGACTCTGCCCGAGTCGCCTTCGAGGAAGTTGCACGGCCTGATTCCAGCCAAGTAATGGGGCCCTGATACCGTTGCCCTGATACCAATCTCTCGTCTAAGTCCTCTGGGATGAAATGCCGGAGTAGAGTGCAGCATTCTCCGGTAGGCCTCACTTCCAGAACGCCGACCTTCCTCCTCTAACTTCCCAAAAGAGCGTTTCTGGCCAATCAATAGAAATTGATAGTTCGGTGGCCACAAGCGCGTTTGTCGGTACTAATCCGATGGACGAACGATAACTTCCGGATTGCCCTTCACACGGCAGCAATCGCGTAGCCGCTACACAGGCCGACTTATCATTACCAATCGTGGTATCTGAATTACCCTTGGACGGAAACCAGCAGGTGATCTTATCGGTTAGTGGTTCGAGTCGAGGTACACACCAACGACTCTTTAAGGGGATGGCCTTCAAAGTCGGGGCGATGCAATTCTTCCCGAACGCTCGGCGGTAGTGGCAATCGATTGGAGCATTCCTCTAAAAATCCAGCGATGAATGGGATAAAGTGCGTACCAGTAAACAAGTCCCCCCAACCCGGCAGGATCGAAAATCGCGGTCTGCCTGATCACTGAGCCTCGGCTATTTGGTTCAACCTCGAATTGAAGCCACGCACGGCCGGGAACTTTCATTTCGGCGACAAGATTGAGAAGACGGTCCGGTTGAAAGCTCTCGACTCGCCAGAAATCCAGAGCATCACCCGCCGCCAGTGTGTCTGGATCGCGTCGCCCCCGGCGCAGTCCGACCCCGCCTGCCAGAAGGTCCAAAGACCCCCGAAGCCACCAGAGAATGTTTGCGAAGTACCAACCATTCGCGCCTCCGATCTTCTGGACTGGAGCAAAAGCCAAATGCGGCGAAACCGAGACTTGTGCGGCCCTGGAGTCGACGAGTCTGGTGCCCAACTGCACACCACCCCAAGATTGTAACGTTCCGCTGGAAGAGAGTGCATCGGACCAGCAGGTGAGCGCAAACTCGCGGTCCTCGTTTCGAAGCCCTCTCTTGATCGCTTCTTTCAAACCTTTCGGCTTGACGTTGAACACGGTTAGCGCCGATTTGTCCCTCACTAAAGTTGGATGGCGCATGCTGTCCACGAGCTTACGTCCCACACGGGCATAAAGCGGGGTAACGAGGCCCAACCACAAACTCGAAAGTCGGGGCGTAAGGACTGGAACCGGGATCATCCATCGGCGAAGGCCGCATTGTCGTGCGTACTCCTGCATGATTTCACCGTAGCTGACCTGATCGGAGCCACCGATCTCGAATATAGAGCTCTGTTCCTGCGGTAACTCGAGTGCGGCCATTAAGTACGCAATCACATCTTCGACTGCAATCGGCTGGGCTTTTACATTTACCCAGCGGGGACAGATCATCACAGGCAGGCGCTGAACCAAGGCGCGAATCATTTCAAACGAGAGACTCCCCGAACCGATTACGATCGAAGCGCGAAATTCGATGGTGGGAACTTCACAAGAACGCAGAATATCTGCCACTTCTTGACGGCTACGCAGATGGGCGGACAAGGGTCGCTCCGCGGCGGCAAGTCCGCCCAAATAAATGATGCGGCGTACGCCCGCTTGGCGCGACGCTGTGGCGAAATTACGTGCCGCGGTGCGGTCCTCCTCTTCAAATTTTCCTGAGGAGCCCATCGAGTGGACCAGATAATACGCTGTGTGGACTCCAGCCAACGCCGGCAACAGTGAAGCTTCGTCTCGGCAATCTCCCTTCACAACTTCAGTGCCCGGGGCGACCCGCGACTGCAGAAATTCGGGGCGTCGAGCCAGACAACGAACTCGCACACTGGAGTCTTCGAGGGCCTTGAGAAGACGCCCTCCGATGTACCCAGTGGCCCCGGTCAGCAAGACCAGCGGATTGCTCTGCACAACTCCACACTCCCTCTATAGTTTGCCAGAACCGAAGGTTCGGAATGATTCTTCCTGTTATCCTCCAGCTTCCGACGCGCGTACATGTGGTCGCC
>CAVRCM010000006.1:200000-287601 GCA_963719585.1 uncultured Acidobacteriaceae bacterium | reverse complement strand
GAAGTCGATTTCGCCAGCTACGTAGCGCCGCAAAAGTCGGAGAGACTCGGCACTGAGCGCTTCGTTCGCCGAGGGGATCACCCATTTCACGGCTACGCTTGCATCAAGGACGAATGCCGTCAACGATCGCGGTCCTCGCGAATCATTTCCTCGGCGGTTGGAAAGGAGGCGGAGTTCGCGGATCAACGGCACGAAACTCTGCCATCCGGTCGTAAAATTCGCGGCGTCCTTGAAGTTCTTTTGCGGTGGGTACGTTTCGCTCCAACAATGAAATTACTTCCGCGGCGATCGACTTACGGTTATCTCGGGCGCGCTTGCGAAGCGCCCGGTACAGGTCATCGGGAATGTTCTCTACGTAAAGGGTCGGCATAGGCTTTCCCTCGGGAAGCATAGCATATGCCATGCTAGGAGGGAAGATGGCACGTCCTTGACACCCCTTTCCCGAACGCATTATTCTTGAGTTTGCTCCTTGCGGTACTTGCGCCCTCTTGGCGTGCTTCCGCGGCAGGGCGGTTTGGAAGTGTCGCGGAGGTTTCCGATGTTCTTCGAAATCAAAGACTTGGAACTTCATCCGATCGAATTTGCGGAGAAGTTTGAGCCGGGCACCATGGATTTAGGTTCGGATTACCGGCAGATCGCTGCAATCGAGAGCAGCGGGCGGGCGGATCTGGTCGAAGAGCATCACGGCAAGCACAAAATTATTCAAGATATACGCATTCAGGGCCGGCTCGCGACCACCCTGGAGACGAACTGTGCGCGCTGCCTTGAGCCGCTTACGCAGGATGTGAAGCGCGAGTTTGATCTGCTGTATCGTCCTCAAGGCGCGGATGCGGGGCGGGACGAAATATCGGTGACCGACGCCGAGGCCGAATCAGCTATTATGAAGGTGAGGGAATTCTGCTGGACGATGTAGTTCGCGAGCAGATTCTGCTGGCGGTCCCTTTGAAAGTTACCTGCCGCGAAGATTGCAAGGGCTTTGTCCGCATTGCGGCAAGAATCTTGAACCAGGAAAAATGTTCGTGCACCGTGACGCGAGAAGAGCCACGATGGGCGGCGCTTAAAGAAATCCGCGGCAAGCTGGCGCACTAAAAATTGAATCAGACGAAAGAATTGATATCGACGAGGCTGAAGCGCCTCCGACGAGAGGAATTGTTAGACCATGCCTAATCCAAAACGACGACATTCTCAAAAGCGCACATCCACGCGGCGGGCGCACGATGCTTTGAAGAGCCACTCACTTTCCGAGTGTCCCAATTGCCACGAGAAAAAGATGCCGCATCGCGCTTGCACCAAGTGCGGTTGCTACAAGGGCCGCGATGTGTTGCAAGTCGAAGAAGCCAGCTAACTGCCTGCCAACATGCCTAGCGTGATCGCGCTGGATGCGATGGGTTCGGACCGGGCGCCCAAGCCTGAAATCGAAGGGGCGATTCACGCCGCGCGCAATTATGGCGTGCGCGTGCTGCTCGTCGGTCCCGAAGAGACCATCAACGCCGAACTCGACCGTCACCCGTCGGCGGCGCGTCTGCCGCTCGAGATCGTCCATGCCAGTGAAGTGATCACCATGGAGGATAAGGCGGTGCAAGCCGTGCGCGCGAAGCGCGACTCCTCGATACGCGTAGGCTTGCGGCTGGTACGCGAAGGGCAAGCGCACGGCTTTGTGACTGCCGGCAATACCGGCGCAGCCATGGCGTCGGCAAAAATGGTGTTGGGCGCCTTGCCAGGGGTCGATCGTCCTGCGCTCGCGGCGGTTTTTCCCACGGCTCCCGGAACGGCGGCAATTCTGCTGGATGTCGGCGCGAATGTCGATTGCAAGCCGCATAATCTAGAACAGTTCGCGGTGATGGGCGAAATTTATTTTCGCTCCATGTTCGGCGGCGTAAAGTTTGGAACTCGTCCGGCATTTGGCAGTGCGAAGTCGCCGAGAGTCGGATTGCTTTCCATTGGCGAAGAAGAAACCAAGGGCAACGACCTGACGCGCGAGTCTTTTCAATTGCTCAAGCGCCTGCCTTGAATTTTATCGGCAATGTAGAGGGCCGCGATCTGTTCAACGGCCATGTCGATGTAATCGTGGCCGATGGTTTTGTAGGAAATGTTGCCCTGAAAATTTCCGAAGGCGTAGCGAACCTGGTGCGCACCGTCCTGAAGGAATCGCTTGAAGGCGACTATCACCAGTCAGGTTGGTTACATGCTTTCGCGCAGCGCGTTTGCCGATTTCAAGAAGCGTATCGACCATACCGAATACGGTGGGGCGCCGCTGTTGGGAGTGAAGGGCGTATGCATCATCACTCACGGCTCTTCCAACGCCAATGCCATCAAGAATGCGGTGCGAGTGGCCGCGGAGTTTTCCCAGCGGCACATTAACCAGTCGATCGAGCAGGGGCTGGCGGCACTTCGTCCCGTGCCGGCGGAAGTCGAAGTCGCTCCGGCGAATTAATTTCCCGCAAAACAATCATGACCGAACCTACTGAAGTTTCACACTCCTCGCAATCGAAACTCGCGTTCATCTTTCCCGGTCAGGGCTCACAGGCTGTAGGCATGGGCAAAGAGCTCGCCGAAAAATATCCCATCGCGCGGCAGACCTTCGAAGAGGCCGACGAAGCGCTGGATACAAACTGTCGGAAGTCTGCTTCAATGGACCCGAAGACCAGTTGCGTCTCACCGAAGTTACCCAGCCTGCCATTCTTACCGTATCGATCGCTGCGTTGCGCGTGCTCGAGGCGCGCGTGCCCAAGCCGAGCTTTGTCGCCGGCCACAGCTTGGGTGAATATTCCGCTCACGTGGCATCTGGAACGATGACTTTTGCAGACGCCGTGCGCACCGTCCGCAACCGCGGAAAATATATGCAGGAGGCCGTCCCGGTTGGCGTTGGAACCATGGCTGCGATTCTGGGAATGGAATTGGAAAAAGTTGCCGCGGTTTGCCATGACGCCGCGCAAGGCGAAGTCTGTTCTCCCGCAAATATCAATTCGCCGGAACAGATTGTCATCTCCGGCAATACAGCGGCTGTAGAACGCGGAACAAAACTCGCTGACGAGCGAGGGGCGAAGCGAGCGAAGGTTCTTCCGGTCAGTGCGCCCTTCCACTGTTCTCTGATGAAGCCCGCGCAAGATCGTCTGCAGGTGGATCTGAACGCTCTTAAGACGCAAAAGCCGGTCTATCCGGTGGTTTGCAATGTAGAAGCATCGTTAGTCACCGACGAACTGCGCGCCCGCGAGACTTTGGTCGCGCAAGTAACCGGGGCAGTGAAGTGGGAACAGAGCATGCGCCTGCTCATCGGGAACGGCGTGAAAACGATGATTGAAATCGGCCCAGGAAAAGTTTTGTGCGGGCTGATGCGCCAGATTGATCGCTCAGCGACATGCCTGAACGTGGGCGATGAAGCTTCGCTGAACAAGACGCTCTCACAGCTTGGCGTTTAGAATTCGGCCCGGCCGCCATCCTGCGACGATCTTTACTAGTGGAATTCCAAGTCGCAAGGCGGCGAGCTGATCGTCTTATCAGTTTTATCCACATACAACTGAGCGTGCTGCGCGCGGCCGTTGACGATCACGTCGATCACCACTCCGCTTCCCCCGCCCGGGCAATTGCTTTCGCCATAAATGTCATAACTCTTGATGATGCCCCACGGACCGCCCGGCCCCCAGTCCTGCTTGAATTCGTTGAAGGGATATTGCGAGTGATTCTGCGGATGCTGCTGCCAATCGGGGTCGTGATAATAAACTCCGTAGGCAGCTTCGAAGTTTTGCTGTTGCAGAGCGGAGAAAAATTTGTCGGCGATACGTTTTTCTGGCCAGAAGCGGTTCCACCAGCCCACGCCGGCCAGAATCAAGATAAGAACGATGATCGAAATAATTCGCGTTCTTTTCTTCCGCTCTTTTTCCGGATGATATTCTTTGGCGTCCAGTAAAGTCATAAGTCTCTAGAATAACGGACGCGGTTCGTAAGCGAAAGGTTGCAGAAAACAGCGAATCTTCTATAGCGTTCGCTTGAATAGAGGAATCGCAATCCCAAGAGTAACCGCGGCGAAGATGCTCAGGAATAGCATGTCACCCCAGACCGCCGCCAGAGTCGTTTCCTTCAGCAGCAGACATTTGAAACCATCCACCGCGTAAGTAAAAGGGTCGACTTTCGCGATCGCGCGCAACCACGGCGGAAATGCCTGGATCGGATAAATCGCTCCGCTGGGGAAAAACAGCAGAGTATTCAGAATGCCGAACATGGCTCTCGGCACCAGCGGATCTTCAATCCTCACCATGAGTAGAAACATCATCGTGTTGAATGCAAGCGAAGTCAGTACGATCATGATCAGAAGCCCGAAAATTGTGGCGGGATTGAAAATCGTGCTCACCCCGGCAATCAGCGACCCGATCACGCAAATGATTACCCCAGTCATTACCGCTTTGATCGCGCCCGCCAGATTGAGCCCGAATACCAGTTCGAGCTTGGTGATCGGCGTGACCAGGTAGCCCTCATGCACACCGCGAGCCTTGTCATCGATGTAGAGCATGCCGCCGCCAATCATCACCGAGACAAACATCGCCAATGCCAGCGAGCCCGGCAGCAGATATTTCATGTACTCGATGTAGGGATAAAGCTCAACAATCGAAAGCGCCGTCTGCTGCAGAATGCGGGGCTCAACCGTGGGCTGATTCAGCGAAGTGACCAGGTCAGTGAGCTCCGATTCCAGCGCAGAACTCATGAAGTTGTCGCTGTTATCAACGACTAACCCGATCTGGGGATGATTCTCCTCATAAACGCGCCGCGAATATTGAGGAGGAATGATGACCGCGCCGTCGAGCTTGCCGTTGCGCACATCCTCCATCGCCTTTTTTTCGTTGTCGTAATAAACCGGCACGAACGTTCGAATATTCGAGCGAACGGAATCGAAAGCCTCGCGAATTTTGAGCGCCTGCGTGCCACCGTCCTGGTCGACAATCGCCAGCCGGGCGTCGCGAATTTTCCCGCCGAATGCGTTGCCCAGAATCACGAGCTGCACCAGCGGGAAAATCATCGACGCCAGCATGAGCGCCGGCGAGCGGAAGAATTTGCGCATCTCGCGCTCGACAATGGCCATCATTCGATTCATAAGTTCGACTCTGCCCGTCTCATGGCTGCAGCCCCGGCCGTTGCGGCATCACGAAGGCGTAGGCTTTCTGCAATTCATCTCGCAACTGTCGGCCGGTGTAGTGCACGAATACATCGTCCAGTGTCGTGTTCTGCACCGAAAGCGATTTCACGGCGACTCCGGCTTCTACCGCCATCTCAACCAGTTCAGTCGTGGTTCGCGAACCATTACCGGTAAGAATTCGATACATGCCCGCTCCCTCGTGCTGAACAGAAGTAACTTCGTCCAGCGTGTGCAGGCGTTGCTCCCAGTCGTCAGGTGGATTTTCAAACTGCGCTTCAATCACGTTCGATCCCGGCACGCTGGCCTTCAAAGCCATGGGCGTGTCGAGCGCGACAAGTTTGCCGTGGTCCACAATCGCGATCCGGTCGCACAGGCGGTCGGCTTCATCCATGTAATGGGTTGTGATCAGGATGGTAAGGCGCCGCTGGGTTTTAATATTGCCGAGCATCTCCCACACCGCGACGCGGGAAACGGGATCGAGTCCGGTGGTAGGCTCGTCGAGAAAAAATATTTTAGGATGATGCACCAACCCGCGCGCGATCTCCAGCCGGCGGCGCATGCCCCCGGAAAGCGTCTTCGTCTGCGCATCGCGCCACTTAGTCAGGTCCACCAGGCCGAGCAGTTCCTCGATCGAGCGCTTGCGCTCTTTCGCGGGCACGTCATACAGCTTGGCATAGATGTTCAAATTTTCTTCGACGGTAAGATCCAGATCGCTGGTCAGAGCCTGCGGGATCACTCCTATCGTCCTGCGCGCCGCGTCCGGTTCCTTCGACACGTCGTGGCCGGCGATCAGCGCCTTTCCCGAAGTGATCGGAATCAGCGTGGTCATCATACGGATCAGGGTCGATTTTCCAGCGCCATTCGGCCCCAGCAAACCGAAAATCTCCCCCTCTTTTACATTGAACGAGACATCGTCCACCGCGGTGAAGTCGCCGTATTTCTTGACGATGTGCTGCACCTCGATGGCATAAGGAGCCTCGGGTTGGCCCGCAGAAGAGTTGCTGCCGTCCACTTTAGAATCTACGTCCGCCATCATTGCTGCCCCGTTGCCGTAGCGCTCTGAGAAGTGTTTTCGCCTTTCATCTGTGCCGGGGAAACCAGCACCTCGGCAGTCATTCCCGGTACGAACGCGCCCTTCGGATTATCCAGCCGAACTTTCAACACAATGGTCTTAATGTCCCGCTTACGCCGGCTCACATCGCGCTGAGTTGCGAAATCGCCTTCGACTCCCTTGAAAAAAACTTTCCCGCTGGTGATCGTGCCTCCGGGCAAACGCACGCGCATCACGTCGCCGTAACCGATGTGATCGGCATAAGTTTCCGGAATCGCGGCCCGCACCCAGGTGTCGTTGAGATCGACGATGGTCACAATCGGCGCGCCAATGTTGACCACTTCTCCCTGCCTTGCCGCCCGCACCGAAACTGTTCCAGTCACCGGGGCATAAACGTTGGTGTATCCCAGCCGCACCGCGGCTTGATTTTTCTGTGCGATAGCGTTCTTCAGATCGGCCTCCGTCGATTGCACCGTGCTCTGCGCCGCATTCGCCTGCTGGGTGCGCGCGATAGCGGAAGTCAGATCCGCTTGCGCAGCCTTCACCAACTCCTGCTGCGCCTGCACGGTCGCCTGCGCCGCCTGCAAATTGGTTTCGGCCTGCACGCGATCCTGCTCAGACTGCACTCCGGCCTTGGCGAGTTCGATCATTCGCCGGCTGTCGCTCTCGGTTCGATCAAGCGCGGCCTTGGCCTGCAGCAGTTGCGCTTTGGCCGAATCGAGTTTGGCTTGCGCGTTCGCTACATCGCTGGAGGTCGAGCCAGAGGTCGATTTCTCGGTGTGTTGCATTTCCGCAACTTTGTTCTGCAGACTGGCGATGTTTGCTACGGCGGCCGCTTCCTGCGTCTGCAATTCAGACGGATCCAGCACCGCAATCAGATCTCCCGCTTTCACTGGCGTGCCTTCGTCCACCAGCAGTTTCTGGATACGACCCTCCACCTGTGCGCTGACGATCACCTGGTTCGAGTCAACGGTGCCGATCAGTACCAAATCCTTGGAGTGGTCGGTAGAGAAAAAATAATATGTAGCGGCGATCACGAAGATGATGCCAAGAAGAATAAAAAACTTGTTGCGAGCACTCACTTGCGTACTCCTCCTGTCGGCTGGCCGGGACGCGGCAGAAAAAGCGCCGAAGAAATGAAATCCAGCACTGCGGCCCGGCGCTGGGCAATTCGTTGCGGAGCAAGCGGATTGAAGTGCACAATACGCCGCATCACCGGGGCGCTGCTGAAATAGAAAACGATCATTGCAACCATCGATGGCACAAAGTGCGCCGGGTCCACTTTTCGGAATTCGCCTTCCGCAATTCCTTTTTGCAGTAGTTCCCCGACGCGCCGATAGATCGGCTGAAAATAAGTTTTCACTAATCGATCGATATGCAGCGAGCTACCTTCGCGCGCTCGCATCATCTCGCGTTGCATCAGCCTGGGGTAAATCTGGCTGGAGGCGATAAAATCGAAATACGCTCCCACATACGCCATAATCTTTTCCCGCGAGGGCAAATCGCTGTCGAGAACCCTGAAGACGTTAGCCTTCATCCCGGAAAATGCATCGTCGAGCACCGCGCCATAAAGCGTTTCCTTGTCTTTGAAGTAGTAGTAAAGCAGTGCCTTATTAACTTGCGCCTGGCGGGCAATGGCGTCAGTGCGTGCGCCGGCGATGCCATATTCAGCAAACTCCTTTGCCGCGGCCCGCAAAATACTGGCACGGCTTTCCTCGGGTTGGCCGCGGGAACCCATGCGGGGAGAGGCGCGCCGGCGAGATAGAGCGGAAGTCATGAGTCTAATTAACCAGTTAGTTAGATTGTATACGGAAAGCGCACGATTCAGGAAGTAGATTGTTCCACACTTTGGTGCGCCAGCTCGGATATTCAGATTCCGCACCCGCTATGTGCCGGTCTTAACTTGAGATGCCGCTCCGGCGCCTAACACGGCCGCCACTTGAGCACCTCTCGGCGATCCTAGCCCGCTACACGCATCCCATCCAGTACCCGCCGAATAGGCGCCGTTGTTGCCAGATGTGATGTCATTAAAATCCTGCGCGGAGCCTGAGTTCTGATACAGCGTCGGATTGATAAACCCTGCGGGCTTTCCCACGCTCTGGTTGATAAGCGCAATTAACGCAGCCCAGAGCGGTGCGACGGCGCTCGTGCCGCCGATCACGCCGGATTGTCCATCGACGAGAGTAACGTACCCTGTGCTCGGATCGGCATCTCCCGCAACGTCCGGAACTCCACGGCCAACGTGGCCGCCAGGATTAGCGGATGGCGGAACGCCAGCCGAACTCTGATAACTGGGAAGCGGAAAAACGTCGCTGATGCCGCCGCCAGTTGCCCCTTCATTATTTGCCAGTTCGTTCCACACCGTCTCGCTGGTAATCGTATTTCCCGATGCCACCAAATCTGTTCCGCCGCAAGCCAGCACATTCGGGCTCGATGCCGGAAAGTCCACGTGGTTCAAGCCGTCGGTTACACCGTCGGTCGAGCCATCGTCTCCCGCCGCCACGCAAACAGTGACTCCCATCGCAGCCGCAGCCTGGAATGCCGAATCCATCGACGTCATGGCCTGCTGCGTCCATGAAGATTCGGGACCACCCCAACTGATGGAAATCACAGAGGGATTATTCGTGCTGTCGTGCGCCGCGGTGGTGATCGCATTCAAAAATCCCGCATCCGTGTTCTCCGCGAAATACGCGACAATCTTTGTGCCCGGTGCGATCGAGCCCGATACTTCAATATCCAGCATTACCTCGCCGTCCGGACCATTCGGATCACCCGTAGGATTGTTGCTGCCGTTGCCCACCGAAACTGCCGACACGCTGGGCGTCTTCGACAGTTTGAGCTGATTCCAGTAATTGCTGAGATCCGCGGGATTGAATCCGCCGCCCAATTCAATCAGCGCGATACATTCTCCGGATCCGTCCACTCCAGTCGGAAACTCGTAAAGCGCCGCGACCTGGGGCGGCGTGTAGGACAGATTTACCGCCGCGGCACGGGCTCCCGCACGCCCATGCCGCCTACGAAAATGCGGCTTGGCCTGAGGACGATTGTCCAATCCAAAAACGCCTTCGACCACGTCATGCAATTCGGCAGGCAGATGAATCGCGCCGGTGCGCCCGCGGTATGTGCCACCGGGATGTTCATACTCATTCAGCTCAACCCCAAACGCCTGGTTCATCGCCGCTACAGGTCCAGACAAAATCACCGTGCGCCGAGCCGCGCTTTTCTCCTTCACTAGGAGCTTGTGCGCACGGGCGAATGATTCCACCAGAGCGATGCTCTTCGGATCCGCGCCGTGGCGTTGTTCGAATTCCTTGCGACTCACTATGGAGCGCTGCTCTGTTGGCTTTATCGGCGAACGAGGTCGCAAACGAATCGTCACGTCAACGTTTTCGCTGGGATTCGCTGGACCTATTTCACGTGCTCCTTCTAGCGGAGTGCGTTCACTACCGGCAACTGGCAGGCGCTTAATGGGAGTAGACATATATCTCCTTTACTGGGTCGAGTCGAGCATCAAGAGAAGCAAGCGGCGTTACCACGGGGATTCTTCGCGGAGCTTCGTCCAAGGGAAAGAGCCGAACTCTGCCTTCTCCGAGTCGGTGCTGGCCCGTCCAATGGCTGGAAAGTAGCAGCCCACTGGCGGTAAGGCAAGCCGTTTTTTAGGTTTGTTACGAAATACGAACAAAGTAAATTCAATACCCACTAAGTAGCGAGGCATCGCTGATTCGGCTGTCAGTATTCTTGATAGCCCTCAGGTGAGATGCCACTAGCGAAACCAGGTTGCCGGAAGAAGCAAGCGTTATTCGAACTCAAGTACTACAATCTCCGGATTCGATCCCAGCCGCAGCGGTGGTCCCCAGGTGCCGGCACCACTAGAAGTGAAAACCTGCATCTGTCCGATGCGGCTTAACCCATACACAAATTGCCGATACATCCGTCGTGCCATCCAGCTCCAGGGGATGAACTGGCCAAGATGCGTATGCCCGGATAGTTGCAAAGAAACGCCCGCAGCCTCCGCGATCTCAGGACGGTCGGGAGCATGCGTCAACAGAATGCTGGCGCGATCACGGTCCAATGAGACGCCGCGCAGCACCGACGCAAACTGCCCGTCCTGCACCGCGTTTCGGTACGGCACGCCAATAATCTGCAAGCCGTCCACTTCCACTTTCTCGTTGCTGAGCACGCGCACTCCCGCCGCTGCAATCGCCCGCAGATATTTGCTGTCGTCGCCGAATTGCTCATGATTCCCCGCGACAAAATAAACCCCCTGCGGCGCCGTTAGCTTGTTTAAAGGCTCGGCCGCACGGCCTGCATCGATGGCTGTGCCGTCATACAGATCGCCGGCAATAAAAATAGCATCCGGTTCTTCCCGCAAAATCTTCGCCACCATGCGCCGCAAAAAGTTCCCGTTTCTTACGTGTCCCAGGTGCACATCGCTGATAAGCGCCGCTTTTCTCCCTCGCCATGCCGCGGGCAAGTTCGCCAGCCGTACCGTGGCGCGTGTAATTCGCGTCCAGCCCGCGTTGAACACTCCGTAGATCCCGGCCATTGCGGCAACACTAAACAGCAATTCCGTCATTCGATGGAAGTTCAAGTCGAGCCCCGCCAGCCGGGTGATTCCGAGAATAATCCAGGAAGATATCGCAGCGAAAAAGAGAAAGGTCAGTAGCCCCATCCAAACTGCGGCAGCCCTGTAAAACGCACGCACAAAAATGTTTGTATAGCGAAAGGCCAGCAGCGAAGCAGCCACGAAGCTCACAGATAAAACGCCAAGAATCATTGCGATCGAGGCTCCGTGAGGAAGACTTCCTGCGGACGAAAATTCCCACGTTTCATAAAGAACCAGATGTACCAAGAAAAGCACAGCCTGGAGAACTACGATGAAACCGACGAAGCGTCTGCCTATGCGCATGCTGCATTAGATTCCCCAACCAGCCGTTCGGATTGTTTTGGAGCTTTATTTCCGGATCTTAAGTGGAAATGGACACCGCTCCCGAGGACCGGGAGCACGTCAAGAATTTGGAATTCCACAACTGCGTCCGTTCCCAATCGGCGATAATTACATTCGTAACCCCGGTAACCTGGAATCGCTTGCCGAAACAACTATGCTGCGCCAGGGTTAATAGAAACTAAGAATATGGGGAGCCTTTCTATGCCAGACCGAATCGCCATCTCAATTGTTCTCTGCTTAATGACCTCCGTGACTTGGGGCCAGCAACAACCCTCTGGCGGCACCGCCCAGTCGGGCGCATCGCAGAGCATGCCGGGCATGGATATGCCGGCGCACGATATGTCCAACATGAAAGACATGCCGATGGGCGCTGACAAAGACAAAGATAGCGATAACGGCAAGGACGGCGAGGCCAGCATGCACGCCATGCATTCCATGGAAGGTCACATGGACATGGGTCCGCACATGAAGATGACCGCGCTCCGTCCCGCCAGGCCGGGCGATGCCGAGCGCGCGCAGATGGTGGTCGACGCCGCGCGCAAAGCTTCAAGCAAATATCTCGACTATCACGTGGCACTGGCCGACGGCTTCAGGATTTTCCATCCTGAAATTCCGCAGAAGATGTACCACTTTACCAACTACCAGTATGCGTTCGAAGCGGCTTTCAGTTTCAATCCGGAGCATCCCACGTCGCTGCTCTACGAAAAACATGGCGACGACTACAAGCTGATCGGCGTAATGTACACCGCCCCGAAACGTTTTGGCGAAGATCAACTCGACCAGCGCGTTCCACTAAGTGTCGCGCAGTGGCACGAGCACGTAAATTTCTGCGCTGCTCCCGCGGGACGAAAGATGGAATCTCTCATGCCGCATCCTCAATTTGGTTTGCGAGGATCAATCACCACTCAGGAAGCTTGTGATGCCGCTGGCGGCACATTCCATCCCGTAGTCTTCAACTGGATGGTTCATGTCTATCCGTTTGAAAAAAACCCAGCCAGCATCTGGTCAGTCGACCGCCAGCATGGTGACGCGGATTAGCTTGACGATGCAGCACTGCAGCGCAGAGTTGATCTCTGAGGTGTGCGACGCTTTCAGCCCTGCGAGATTATCTCTCTCCAAAACAGAACACTCCACCACTGTTCGATCCCAGAAATGAATTTCACTTTGCTTCCTTGCTACCGGAAGGGCGCTCACTTCGTCCATACATGCGTGATCGAAAGTTTCTAAAAAACATCGAACCGCAGGGAACTTTCGGCAAAGCATCTGCGTAGTAGTGAAGTAAGCCAGCGGGGAGAAGTTGGCAGAGATTTTTCTGACGTGGGATTTTGCGGGGTTAGGGATTCTTTCACTTTCGGTTTGGCGGCCCAGGTGACAGAACCCCCATGCACAGCGGCCAGCCTTGCGGCTTGTCTGCTGAACCCCAACGGATGCATTGTAGGCGATTTGCGACAAAACACCAATGTTTTCTCGCGCAAGTCGTGAACCGGGCCGCCCCAACCGTTCTCCGACGAACCTCGGAGAAGAAAAAGGAGCAGTCATGAAGTTCGCGACCGTTTCAAAAAGTGTGGTTCTTGGATTGGCATTACTGTTGGCCTCGAGCGCGTTCGCCGCAACCAAAGGCAGTTTGGAACTCCTCGATCCCGTCACTGTTAACGGAACAACTTTGAAGCCGGGTGACTACAAAGTCCAGTGGGAAGGGACTGGTCCCAATGTCGAACTCAGCATCCTGCGCGGCAAGAACGTAATGGCAAAGGTTCCTGCGCATGTGGTTGAACTGCAGGCACCGGCTGCAAACGACGCAGCTGTGACGCGCGTCGATGGCGGACAAAAAACACTCTCTGGCGTCCGTTTTGCGGGCAAGAAGACTGCGCTGGATATCAGTGAAGCGACCGCCAGCATGCAAAGCAGTGGTTCCAGTCAGTAATTTCGACTCAGGAAATGAACGGGAGCACATCGTGCTCCCGTTTTTCATTCGTCCAAGCTCATGTGGGGACCGCCCTCGGCTGTCCCGCCGAGCGCAGCGAGGCTCTTCAGTTCGGACTCGGAATTTTTTCCAAGTCTGCATTCAGATGCACGCTGCTTCCAGCGGTAACCTTGAGCTTCCTTTCCCAATCTTTGAATCCCGCTTTCTTCACCACAACCATATGCTCGCCCTCTGTGATCTGCACATCGGAAGGGGTGTTGCCCACGAAACTGCCGTCGACCTCAATGTCGGCGCCAGTGGGCTCGGAACCTAATTGCAGTTTTGCCGAACTGGAGGCTCCATTTCCGCCAGGCCCGCTAGTCGACGCACCTTGAGCCATAGTATCGGAAGAGGCGGCCGGTTGAAATTTCGCGATGTCCAGTTTCATGTCGCCATTCACATATGCCGTAATTTCGGTCCCCTTCGGAATGCTGATGTCTTTTCCGTGCATTAACAAGAAAAGCGGCGCTGCTGGAAAGAACACAATGCTGGTCGCCACCATACCGCCGACCATGCCGCCAGTGTGTCCGCCACCTTTAACGTCTTTAACGGCGCGCAGCGCGGCCTTCTCGCCGCTAACCAGTTTGACGTAATCGATGTTCATATCCAACTTTCCACCACGAGCCATTCTTCTCTTCGGCTGCGCTTCCTGTAACCGTCGCAAAGGCTAGCCCTCCTTTTGCAATAACGAGGGTGCCGTTTACCGTAATGTCGTCCAATATCTCAAAATCCACGTTGTCGCCCACGTGCGCATCAGCTGAAGAAATGGTCCGGTTGATTCGCAGCCTCACAGGCGTTCCCTCTTCGAGCACGAACCCTTTTGCCGATGTAAAGCTGGTCTGAGGAAGCTGTTCCTGACTCGCTGACTGGGTCGGTTGTTGCGCTGGTGAAGCGACGGAGGTTTGTGGCGTCGCACTCTGAGCAACGGAAATGCAGGAGAGAAATATCACTCCAGCAACGGCAGGCAGAAGAAATTTCAAGGCGACCCTCCGGTCACAAGAGCTTCAGATTTCGCTGGGGGCCCGGGAACACGCAATTATCCTCTCGTCGAAGGCGATGTCAATTCAAATGTGGATTGGCTGAACCAAGAGCAAAAGGGAGCGCACTTCACGCTCCCTTTTCGAGAATTGAAACCGAGAACTCCCCTCAGTACTTAGGCACCTTCGGATCCACCCTCTCCGCCCAGGCATTGATCCCACCCGCCAGGTTATGCACCTTTGTGAATCCCGATTGCTGCAGGAACGCGACTGCCTTCGCACTCCGTCCGCCCATCTTGCAGTGCACAACGATTTCGTGGCTGGAGTCCAGCTCGTTCACACGCTTCGGCAAATCGTTCAGCGGAATCAGATGTCCGCCGATATTGCAGATCTGATATTCGTGCGGCTCGCGCACATCGAGCACAAATAAATCTTCTTTGGCATCCAGCCGACGCTTTAACTCTTCCACCTGAATTTCCGGAACTCCATTCGACACTGGTTTTTCCTCCCCGCGAATTCCGCAAAACTCGTTGTAGTCTATCAGCTTCGTCACCGTAGGATGCGTGCCGCACACCGGGCAATCCGGATTTTTGCGCAACTTCAATTCGCGGAACTTCATGCCCAGCGCGTCAATCAGCAGCAGTCGACCGATGAGCGGCTCGCCCACTCCCAAAATTAATTTGATTACTTCGGTGGCCTGCATCACGCCGACCAGTCCGGGCAAAATTCCCAGCACACCGCCTTCCGCGCAAGAAGGCACCAGCCCCGGCGGTGGCGGCTCGGGATAAAGGCAGCGGTAGCACGGTCCATCTTCGGTGGCAAACACGCTGGCCTGGCCTTCAAACCTAAAAATCGATCCGTAAACATTCGGCTTGCCGGTGAGCACGCACGCGTCGTTCACCAGATAGCGCGTGGGAAAGTTATCCGTGCCGTCGGCGATGATGTCGAAGTCACGGAAAATCTCCAGCGCATTTTCACTGCTTAGCCGCGTGTCGAACTTGCGCAGATTCAAAAATGGATTGATCCCCGTCAATTTATCCGCTGCGGAATCCAGTTTCTTCCGGCCCACGTCGGCCGTGGAGTGAATAATCTGCCGCTGCAGGTTGGTGTAATCGACTACATCGAAATCGACCAGGCCCAACGTGCCGACGCCAGCAGCCGCAAGATACAACGCCAGCGGCGATCCCAGTCCTCCCGTGCCAATGCACAACACGCGCGCCGCCTTCAGCTTCTGCTGCCCTTCCATGCCGACCTCGGGCATGATCAAATGCCGCGAGTAGCGCAGGATTTCGTCCTTGCTGAGTGTCACTGGAATTTCGGTAGTGATTGTGGCCATAAAATCCTCGATTGAAATTTGGAACCGCGCTCCCTCAGAATTAGGGCGCTAACAACAGGCAGGACGCATACAACAGCGGTTTGTCGCGGCAGGGCTCAAAACTTTATTCCCGACTTTGCAATCGCTGAATCTCGCTGTCACGCAACGCCTCCAGCAATGGAAGGCACAATAGAAATGTTATCACCTTCCTTTACCGCGGTCGCCTCTTTCTGCAGGTAGCGGATGTCTTCGTCGTTGACGTACAGATTAACGAAGGCCCGCAGCTTTCCGTCCTCCGTGTAGAGATGACGCCGCAACTCCGGATGCTGCGCCAGCAGCGAGTTCAGAGCTTCGCCTACAGTCGCTGCCTGTACTTCCACCGTAGATTGTTTTCCGACGTACTGCCGCAAAGGAGTAGGAATATGAATCTTGCTCATAGGTCTAGCATAGAAGATGCGGCGGCAAAGCGCCAAGATTCAAGGCTAGCCGCTGATTTGTTCGACGACGGGCTTGTAAGGGAAAGCCTTGAGACAGTTCCCTTATGTGGGGACAGCCGCCCCCGGCTGTCCGTCGCCCGCAGGGCGACTTTTCGCTGCTAACATGAAACCGTGCCACCGCTTCTTGACATCCGCCATCTCAACATTGAGTTCCCCACGGCCCAGCGGGCGGTGGGACGGCCAGGATTGGCTCTTCCCGCACAAACCCTCCGGGCCGTCCGCGAGCTCAACGTTTCCATCGCTCCTGGCGAAGTGCTCGGCCTGGTTGGCGAGTCTGGCTCCGGAAAATCCATTACATCTCTCGCGATCATGCGCCTTCTGCCGCCCCAGGCACTCGTCACCGGCGAGATACTTTTCGGCGAGAATGGCTCATCTCGTGATCTCGCCAAACTTCCCGACGACTCGATGCGCCAACTGCGCGGCTCGCGCATTGCCATGATTTTTCAGGAACCCATGACCGCTCTCAATCCTGTCATGCGCGTCGGCGACCAGATCGCCGAGGCGGTGCTGGCCCACGGCAATCGCTCAAAAAGTGAGGCACACCAACTCGCCGTCCAGGCCATGAATGACGTCGCCATCCCCGAGCCCGAGCACCGCGCCCGCGACTATCCTCACCAACTTTCCGGCGGAATGCGCCAGCGCGTCATGATCGCCATGGCCATCGTGAACCGGCCGCAGTTGCTGATCGCCGATGAACCTACCACCGCACTCGACGTCACCATCCAGGCGCAGATTCTCGAATTGCTCGGCGACTTGCGCTCCCGGTTCGGACTGGCGATGCTGTTCATTTCGCACGATCTCGCCGTCGTCTCGCAAGTGGCTGATCGCGTGGCCGTGATGTATGCCGGAAGCGTGGTCGAACTCGGACCCAAGCATGAAATCTTTAATGCCCCCGCGCATCCTTATACGCGCGGCCTTCTGGAAGCTGTGCCAGATTTGAAGACCGAGCGCGGGCACCCCTTAGGCACAATCGAAGGCACAGTGCCGCCGCTGCATGCCATGCCCCCGGGCTGCACCTTCGAACCGCGTTGCGGATTTCGTATCCCCGAATGCACTCGCACTTTCCCGCCTCTGGTTCAGGTTGCGCCGCAGCATTGGGCTCGCTGCCCGGTAGTCAACGCAAAATAGCGATGGCAGAACTGAATCCGCCCATGTATCCTCTTCCGTCGCACTCGTTCTATAATCGCCATCCGTCTGGTGCCTATTGCGCATACTGCTGCTGAGCGACATTCACGCCAACCTCGAAGCACTGGAAGCCTGCATGGCCGCAGCTCCCGGCTTCGACTTCGTGGCGAATTTGGGCGATGTGGTCGGTTACGGAGCTTCTCCCAACGAGGTCATCGATCGCTCTCGCGATCTGGGAAAAATTTTCGTCCGCGGCAATCACGACAAAGCTGCCACCGGTCTGCTTGAATTGGATGACTTCAATCCCCTGGCCGCCGCTGCCGCTCTTTGGACTCGCGACCAACTTACTCCAGAACACTACGACTGGTTACATTCGCTTCCGCACGGTCCACTCCCTCTGGAAGATTTCCCCGACGTTCAACTGGTTCACGGTTCACCCGCCGATGAAGACGCTTACGTAGTTTCCATCGGCGATGCTTTAGTCCCGCTGATCACACTCGCAACTCCGATCACTTTCTTCGGACACACTCACCTGCAAGGTGGATTCTTCGCCAATGGCTCCAGCGCCGATGGCTTCCGTCCCGAATACCGCACCGTAGGCCAAGCCGAGTCAGTTTCGCTCCAACTGAAACCCTCCACCCGTTACATGATCAACCCGGGTTCAGTCGGCCAACCTCGCGACGGAGATTGGCGTGCCGCCTTCGCTCTGTTTGATACCGACGCTCAAATCGTCCACTTCCATCGCACCCCGTATAATCTCAAAGCCGCGCAGGACCGAATCTTCGCCGCCAACCTGCCCCCTCGCCTGGCCACGCGCCTGGCCGCCGGCCGCTAACCGCGCACGCTCCTACACATAAATATTCACAAGCTCTACCCTGTGTTCCCCGTGTCCCCCGTGTTTAAGATTTTAGAAATCGATCTGCCAAATCGTAGCCAAGCGTTGCCCGTTGTAAACTCGTTTTCATGCGTGATTCCCGCCCCGCCGGAACAAAGTCCCTCTTTTCGCAGCGTGAAAATACTTCCCGTGAAAATCCCCCTGAGCATCACCTCATCGCCCACATCGACGGTGGTGCCCGCGGCAATCCCGGACCTGCCGGCTACGGCGTTGTCATTCAGGATCAATCCGGACGTAAAGTCGCCCAGCTCAGCGAATATCTCGGCCACCAGACAAATAATTTCGCCGAATATCAAGGACTAATTGCCGCTCTCGAATATGCCCACGAACACGGCGCGAAAGCCCTCAAAGTGATCAGCGATTCTGAGTTGATGGTTCGCCAGATCAAGGGCATCTACAAAGTAAAAAATGCGACGCTGCAGGATCTTCACAGCCGCGCCAAAGAATTAATCGCCAAACTCGACTGGTTCTCCATCAGCCACGCCCTCCGAGAACACAACACCGACGCAGACCGTCTCGCAAACCAAGCCATGGACAAAGGCACAGGACGAAGTGTGGCGCGGGCGCCCTCGCCCGCGAGTGCATCAGCCGCTGTAAATGATGTTCAGGAACTGGAAGGCATCGTACGCAACGGCGCCGTGGAGCTAACCAACGGCAAACTTCCGGAAGGGACTCGAGTTCAGGTTCGAGTCAGAAAATAAAAGCGTCGAAACTCACTCGGCCGCCGAAGTGTGGTCGTGCACGATCTTCCATCCATCGGGAAACTTGCGGAACACCAGCGTGAACAACCCCTGCGGCGTCTTCCCATCGGACATGGTCAATTGCCATGAGCCGCGCACGAAGGCCGCATCGTTGCCCAGCATTTCGATGCGTAAGCCGGAGAATTCCAACTTCCCCATCTCGTGCCCCGGACTTGCGTACCTCGCACGATAACGGTCCATCGTCGCCTGCCATCCGTAATTCTCTTTGGCGCCAGAGAAAAACGTCAGCTCCGGAGAATTCCAGTAGCCCGCCATAAAGCCATCCAGGTCGTGCCGGTTCCACGCCTTCTGCTGCGTGCGCAACACGTGCTCAACTTCAGCCTTCGCGCCACCGTTGTCGCCGGAGGTCATCTGCGCGCGGATCTCACTACCGAAGGCGACTAGCAGGATCGGAAAAAAGAAAAGGAAGAAATGAAAAAAGCGCATGCGAGCCTCCGCCCTTGACGAACCAGAGCGCAGCCAGTTTCGCACGCCGAGACAAATTAATGGGAGGATTTCTGAGAACCGACGACGACACCGAAACAATTAAGCGCGGCCTTTTTTGGCCGCAGCGGCCTTAACCGTGGCCCCTTTGCCAGCAACTTCCCAGGGACGCTTCGGACGATCCACGGGCGCCTTGTCGTCGTCTTTGAGCCGATCGTAGTGGTAGGAGTCACTCACCGTACCGAGCGACTCGTTATAAAGGCTCGGCAACCCCAGTCCTACTTTCAGTTCCTCGGCGAAGTTTTGCAGCGCCTTCAGATGGTCCGCGGTCGCCGGAATTTCCGTCTTCGAAGTTTTCATAAACTGCTGGTAGCCGCGGTTGACCAGCTTCGAAATCTCGCTGCCAATCAGGTAGCCGGGATAGGCGAAAATCTTCACGGCGTCATCATCAGTCTTCTGAATCGCCGCCGACACATTGTATTTCCTGAGGAACACACGCCCGTTCGTCCCCGGCGCTTCCGTCACATCAAAACCGTGATCGCGCAACCAGGCCAGCGCATCCTCGTAAGTTCGTGCTTCTATTGCCTTCGGCATTTTCTCGTTTCCAATCTCCTGTTTAGATGCAGTCGGCTTACAAAATAGGCATTACTTATTTCCCGCTGCATCGGACTTGCAATCCGCATCATCTAACGACACCATACTACATAGCGTGTTTAACCGGTTCTTGCATAATTACGATAGTCACGGGTAAATAGTTCGACAATGAGTCACACTTCAGCGAAATTGGCCGCCACATTCCCGGCTCACGACGCCCCGCAATCCGCAACGGCGCGCCCTGGCCAGACTCTGTTGGATCGCGTCGGTAACACTCCGCTGCTCCGCTTTGATCGCTTCACCAAGCATTTACCCGGAGTAACACTTTTGGGTAAGGCCGAATGGTACAACCCAGGCGGCTCGGTAAAAGATCGCGCCGCCGCCAACATTGTCGCCGAAGGCCGCCGCAGTGGAAGATTCACTCCCGGCAAAATCCTTCTCGATGCCACCAGCGGAAACACTGGCATCGCCTATGCCATGCTAGGCGCGTCTGAGAAATTCCCCGTCACTTTGTGCATGCCGACCAATGTTTCTGCCGAACGCAAAAAAATTCTGCAGGCCTACGGCGCCAATATTCTCTACACCGATCCCGGCGAAGGCTCCGACGGCGCCATCCGCCTGGCTCGCGATCTCGCCGCCAAGCATCCGGATTTGTATTTCTACGCCGATCAATATTCGAACGACGCCAACTGGCAAGCCCATTATTACGGCACGGCGAATGAAATCTGGCAGCAGACCGAAGGGCGCATCACCCACTTCGTCGCCATGCTCGGAACCAGCGGCACTTTCATGGGCGCCACCCGCCGCCTGAAGGAACTGAATCCCAAAATCCGCTGCGTCTCGCTGCAACCCGACTCCTCCTTTCACGGCATCGAAGGCGCCAAACACATGGCCAGCGCCATTGTCCCAAAGATTTACGATCCCACCCTGGCGGATGACAATCTCGAGATCGCAACCGAAGACGCCTACGCCATGGCTCGCCGCCTCGCTCGCGATTGCGGCTTGCTCGTAGGAATTTCCGCGGCAGCCGGCGTAGCCGGAAGCCTGAAAATCTCCGAACAGCTGCAACTAAGAAGAGAGCAAGAGGCGGTGATCGTTACCATCCTCTGCGACTCCGGCGACAAATATTTGAGTGAGAGATTCTGGACGGAGGGATGAAATTGCTGATTTTTGATTGTTGATTGCTGATTAAAACCTTCGCTTCGATTGGGTCGGCAAAGGGTTTCAATCAACAATCAGAAATCATCAATCAACAATTCCACAAATGCTGAAACTCACCACCAAAGACTACTCCGCCCTCCGCCGTCACGGCGAAGAAACCTACCCGCACGAATGCTGTGGCGTCCTGCTCGGCCATGTCGACGATGACGGAGTCCGCATTGTCACCTCGACCGCGCGCTGCGAAAACACCCGCACCGATTCACCGCAGAACCGCTATAACATCGATCCTCGCGAACTGGTCCGCATCCAGCGCGAAGGCCGCGAACGCGGTGAGGACATCGTCGGTTTCTACCACTCGCATCCTGACCATCCTGCGCAATGGTCGCAGACTGATTTCGCCGAAGCTCACTGGATCGGCTGCTCCTACGTGATCACCAGTGTGGAAAAAGGCAAAGCAGCCATCACCAACTCGTTCGAACTCACAGGCTCCAGAGAATCGATAAACAGTTGATCAACGAAAAGATAGAAATAATCTAGCCCGATCGGGCCTACGCCTTAGCACATGTGGGGACAGCCGCCCTCGGCTGTCCAGTCGAGCGAAGCTCGACTTGCTTCTCTTCGAAAGCGGACAAATACCTTACCAGGCGCATGCTTCCCCGTTTTTTCACATCGCGTTAATAGACATCTTGCTTCCGTCAAATCGCGCCCCAGGCGAGTAAGAGTTCGGCATTCCCGCGTCCGGCTCGCTTCGCTTACGAGCAGTTTCACCCCCGCTGCACCAATTCCGGTCACCCTCCTGTGGACGTCATGCACTCGCCTGAAAATACGCGAGTTACAAGTATCACATTTTCGTTGACTCTAAAAATAGAAAGCGTAAAAACAGAATCGTTCTTTGACAGCTTCTAAAGTTTTTCCGGTTGGTGCGGCGTCCGGGACTCAAGCGCAGTCACCCTCTTCATGAAAATGAAAGGGAGGGCAAGCAAGGGTCTATAGCAAAGCGCTGGTCGAGGAGAACAAGAAGAAACGTCGAAGGCAGGATAGAGTTCCGAGGCGTTGGGTAGGTTTTTCCGGTTGGCGGTAAGCCCGGAGCCCGAGCGAAGATCGCACGCGGCACCCCGCAAGGGAAGCAGCGTAGCAGGTCAAGCGAGGGTCTAACGCGAGCTACTGGCCGAGACGAACGGACCCAACATCACCTCGGAACTCTTATTGTTTTCTGGCATCCGCTCGAGCGACCAAGGCGCGACGATCAGCGGAAGGCGTATACGAGTTTCAGACTTTCAGAGCCGTTTCTTCCGGCAGATATTCCTCCAGCCGGGCCCCAATCCAGGACACCAAGAGTTCCTTGACCGGCCCGGGAACCTGAACGAACTCCATCCCCGCCGACCCCGCAGCATCTCTCCAGCAAACTTCGGCGTTTATTCTAATTGCCGCTTGAGTGCGCGGCAGGGTCAGCCGCAAAGCGACTCTGTCTCCAGCCTGAAGAGCCGGTGATCGAGTGAGTGCAATGCCGACCTCGCTAATGTTGATGGATGTAGCCATAACCTCGGCTTGGGAACCAATCGAGACATAAACCGGGATTTGCACGGGACAACGAAACGAACGTCTTTTTTCGTTTACCATCAGCGGATAGGAAACTTTGAGCGTACGCGCGAGCACGGTCGCCGACAGTGGTTTAACCAGCACAAAGCTGGCGCCTGCGCGGAAGGCGCTCGGCATTTCTTCATTGCAGTTTAAGATTGCTAACACGACCGCTGCCTTATGAGATGTCATCTCCCGCGATTTCTTAAGTAGCTCCAGCGCCTCTGTGCGCTCTTTGAAGTCCACTACCAACGCCTCAAACTTGGAATGGCAAAGCCTCCGGGTGGCGGAGGCGAAGTCCGAGCAGATATCGACATGCATCGCCATTTTGCCCATAATCTCGCAAAGCGTATCGATGGTCTGAATATCACTGCTCACCAGTAGGACGTGAACTCCGATCGCGTTCGCGTGTGATCCATCTTTTCTCGGTTCGATCTCGATCGCGGCCAGGAAATCGGTCATACGACAAGAGCCTCGGGGATCTCCATCTCCCCATGTTCGAAGGCGGTCACAAACGCGTCCACGGCAGTGGGGTCGAAGTTCGATCCTGCGCTGGAGACGATGATTTGTCTGGCTTCAAATGGCGTGACTGCCCGGCGATAGGGCCGGTCGCTCGTTAAAGTGTCATAGGCGTCCGCTACTGCCAGTACCCGGGCTTCGATCGGTATCTCGCCACCTTTGGCCGGGCTATATCCCGAACCGTCATACTTATCGTGATGAGCAAGAATGATAGGAAGCACTCTGCGCAAAGATCCTCCCACGGGTTCCAGCATGGCGACTCCTTTCTGAACATGCTTTCGCATTTCTGCCATTTCTTCCGGAGTCAGGCTGGCCGCTTTATAAAGGAGTTCGCGGCTGGTCTCGAGCTTGCCCACGTCGTGAAGCAGGGCTGCCGCTCTGACATCGTCAATACGATCCTGATCAAATCCCATGCGCGCGGCAATCGATGAGGCATACAACGCCACTCGGTAAGAATGATTGTGCGTATATTTATCGTTGGAGATGAACTGCTGCAGAATCGCTAAGAGCCCAAAGTAAGTCTGACGCAATTCGCGCAGATGACACTCTTTCCGATCATATAGAGTCCCCATTGCGTATGCCGTGATCAGTAGCAGCCCGGCCCATGTGATCAGCTCCGACCATTGGTCATAACTCAACTCGAATGGAGCCGAACCCGCGAAAAGACCGGTGTTCTTCCACAGCAGTATGAGCACCATAAATATGCTGGCGCTCGCCGTGAGCACGGCATGCCTCCGGCCATAGACATACGCCGAGAAAATGGTCGGCAGCGTGTACAAACCCAAAATCATTCGGTGCGAAGCCACCAGCCAGTTGAACAAGCCCGCAATGACGAACAGAGAAAGCACGAGCCATAATTCCTGGTTAATCGTTGCCAGACCAACTTTAAATTTAGATTTTGTGTCCGGTGAATCTCTGCTGAGGCTTCCTCGCGCGCCAAGGACGCGCTCGTTACTCAGTGTTGATTTCATTTCATTTTCCATATCGACCACGCCTCGCGAATGAGCTTCCCCTAATCTCTCTATCGGCGAGTTCTGGCACTTGCTTTAGTCTCAAGTCGGGGCAGCCGGTGCCGGCGACGGTTACCGCCGGCCGCGCTCAGTTGACCTTTGCTGCTCAATCTGAGTTAATTATTGAGTCATGTGGCGCTCTTCAACACCAGCCACTGACCACTACTCATGCGAGAAGTCATCTCCACCAAAGACGCTCCTCAAGCCATTGGGCCCTATTCGCAAGCCATCAAGGCCAATGGATTCATATTCACATCCGGCCAGATTGCCATCGATCCGGCGACGCAACAGGTGGTTACGGGAGATGTGGCGGCACAGACCGAGCGCGTGCTGCGCAATCTTTCGGAGATTCTGGAAGCGGCCGGCAGCGGTCTCGGCAAGGTGGTTCGGTGCACTGTATTTCTCAAGAACATGAATGACTTCACTGCCATGAACCAGGTTTACGGCAAGTATTTCAGTTCGGCTCCGCCCGCGCGGTCCACGGTCGAAGTGGCGCGCCTGCCGAAAGATGTGCTGGTGGAAATCGATGTAATCGCGCTGGGATAAAGTCACAGCAGAGGGCACAGAACTACGAAGCCGCGGAAAACCTTTATTCACTCAGCACCCTCTACCTAATTAAGATGAGTGTGAAGGAGCTAGAATGACAAAGTACGTTGCAGCCGTCTTCGTTGCTTTCGCACTGACGGCGGTGTTCGCTTACGCGCAAAGCGCGGCCAGGAAGTCCACCACCCCAAATACCAATGCTCCCACCAAAGTGACTGGACCCGGAGTGACAACTTCCTCTGGATTGGTCTATTGGGATATTCGCGTGGGCAATGGCGAGGTCGCCAAAGAAGGCAACCGCGTGCGCGTGCACTATACCGGCTGGCTCACCAATGGCAAGAAGTTCGACAGTTCCGTGGATGCCGGCAAGCCGTTCGATTTCACCATCGGCAACGGAGAGGTCATCAAGGGATGGGAAGAGGGAGTCGCAGGCATGCGGGTCGGCGGCAAACGCCAGTTGCGTGTCCCTCCAGATCTCGCTTACGGCGCCGACGGAACGCCGGACGGATCAATCCCTCCGAACGCGACTCTCATTTTCGACGTGCAGCTATTAGGAGTGCAGTAAGAGAATTTACCGCCGACATACGCAAAGAGCGCCGAGAAACACTAAGACGGAAACTAAAAATCTTCTTAACTAGTTTTCTTGGCGGACTCTGCGTTCTCGGCGGTAATATTTCTACGCCTTAACCACTTTACCGCTGCGAATGCATGCCGTGCACACTCGCATACGCTTCGTGGTAGCGCCCACACGGGCGTGCACCGGACGCAGATTTACATTCCAGCGTCGCTTGGTGACGTTATGGGCGTGGCTGATTCGATTTCCCGATTGCGGCTTCTTGCCGCAGATATCACACTGTTGGGCCATGACGGCTGTACATCCTTTCAAATGCTTTGAGCGAAGCCTTTATTCTACCGGATTCCTGCCCTTCCCGACAATTCGCCCCACGGCCTGACAACAGGTAGACTAATCGGGTGGTTCGCAGCTAAAAGTGGTTCGCAGCGAAGAATAGGGAGGAAGGTCTATGTTCAATCGTGGCAGCTCTACCTTGGTAGAAAGCACGCTGGTCTTAGCCTTGATGGGAATTCTGGCGGGCGCTATCGGAGGCTTGGCAGTCGGAGTGGCAACCAGTCCCAAGACTTCTACATCCACCACCGCCACTCACTAACGGAGATCGTTCGCTCCCCCTGACGATTCCTCCTGTGCGATACTGAAATTCATGCAGTCCCCGCTTCAATCTCCCGCCGCGTCCACAGATCCCAGGTCGGTGAAAGTAAATCTCACGACCGGCACCGGAGTGGACATTGAGTGGAAAGATGGTCACGTTTCACACTACGGCTTTGTTTATCTCCGCGACGCGTGTCCCTGTGCCATGTGCAACGAAGAGCGCGACAAATCCCACCGGAAGCCCGGTGAGCCGGCCAAACTAGCTCCCGGCATGCTGCCCATGTTCAAAGCCGCGGCCAAACCGCTTTCCGCCGAAGCGATCGGCAAATACGCCATCCGCTTCGCATGGAACGACGACCACGACCTCGGCATATATTCATGGCGCTACCTGCGCGAAGTCTGTCCGTGTCAGGAATGCAGGCAACTAGCTACTGCGGAAGCGCGCTATTGAGTTTAGGCGATTCAGTTCTGGCAGCACCTGTCTGGCCGAACTTGGCTTGGCAAAGTCCAACCGCCTCCGAGAATGCAAGAAGGTAAATTCAGCAAGACCGCTCATCGCGTGGCAATTCGCCGCGCGGCGCACCAGCTATTGGACGATCCCAAAGTTCTCGACGACCCTCTCGCCCTGCGGATCATCGGTTCTGAAGCCGCCAACGATCTCCGTTCGAATCCCAAAGAGCACCACGCCTTCTCCCGCGCTTTCCGCGCCTTCATGGCAGCGCGCAGCCGCTATGCCGAAGACGAACTCGCCCGCGCGGTCGCACACGGTGTGCGTCAATACGTTGTCCTCGGCGCCGGACTCGATACCTTCGGCTATCGCAATCCCCATCCCGGCCTGCGTGTGTTCGAAGTCGATCATCCCTCAACCCAAACCTGGAAGCGCGAGCAGTTGCAAGCAGCAGGCATTCCGATCCCGCCATCACTTACCTTCGTCCCCATCGATTTTGAAAAACAAACACTCGCGAATGGCCTGGAAAACTCCGGACTCGACGCCAACTCGCCGACATTCTTTTCCTGGCTCGGAGTAACGCCATACCTTACTCGTGAAGCTTGCATCGGGACGCTGAGTTTTATCGCCGGCATGCCCGCTGGCAGCGGAGTGGTCTTCGATTTCGCAGTCGACCCCGCGCTCCTCAATCCCGGGCAAAGACAGGCTCTCGATGCACTCTCGAAGCGCGTGGCCGCAGCCGGAGAGCCTTTCCAGCTATTTTTCGACCCTAACAAATTGCAGGACGAACTAAAGCGTCTGGGATTCCGCCGCACCGAATTCCTGCAAGGCAAGGATCTCAACGCCCGCTACTTCAACGAGCGCACCGATGGCTTGCTGGTTCGCGGCAGCATCGGACATCTCATGGCGGCGTGGGTGTAGGTCATGCAGCACTAGACCTCAGCAGCCTCTTCGGAAACTGCTGAGGTCTAGTGCCGTAAAGCATTTTATTTCTTTGGCGCAAACCAATCGGCGAAAGCCTTCGCATTCGGAGTTCCCACTCCGGTCACGTCGTCCCAGCCAACTCCTACTTTCAGATAGTAGTTTTGGCCGAACGAGACCGCCAGCGCCGTATTTTCTGCGGCCGGATCGTCCCAGATCGCGCTGTAGAAATCGCCGAAGAGAGGCTGGAAGACTGCCAGTGTATCCGAGGGATTGTAGCTATGGGTTACCGTGCTCGAATCCTGAATGACAGCAGTAACATCGTGCCCGGGAAGGTAAGGCACAACGTCAGTGATGGTTGTCGACGGCATGGAATACAGATAAGGTGCAGCCTGACCGAGAGGTGTTCCCGCTTCCTGATTAGCAATAGCCCACAGTGCCGAGAACATTGGGGTGGACAGGCTGGTTCCACCCACCGCGTACCAAATCTGCTCGGGAATCTGTGTCGGCTCGCTGATTAAGACCACGCCCCCGGTAAAGGGATCGGCCAGCCAGGAAACGTCGGGCACCTGGCGGTACTTTCCCGGAACTCGTGCTTGAAAAGACGGCTTGGCGAAGTATGCGCTGGGTCCGCCTCCCGCCCCACCATCAAAGCCATAGAAGTTGAGCGGCCGCGGAGGATCGTAAATCACTCCTCCATCGATCAGGATCGAAACTTGGCTCTCCCATCCGGTTTGGAAGGCAATCGAGTTATCGGAATTCAGGGCGAGGGTGACTCCGCCCACCCCGGTAGCGTAGGGGAGATCTGCTGGCACGCTGACCGTTGGCGGAAGATGATCGGTCAAATAAGTGGCGCTGTCGCCAGAGGCGAAGTTGGTTGCAATGCCTAAAACGGCGGCGATCTCCGAGATGAGATTTTCTTTGTCCAGTTCGGCTTGAGAGACAAAAAATTCCGGAGTGCCGTAGCTGCCGGAGATCACATTGCCCAGACCATAATTCGCAGCATAGAATATCGCCTCATCGACGTCCTCAAAATCCGCCGTCGGCGGCACCACCAGGTCGATCTTTGCTCCTGGAGCGATGGCGTGGCTCCACTCCACATCCAGGTTGATCTCCATATCCACGCCCGAACACGCAGATGGTCCACCCACATCGATGATGTTGAAATTGGCTGCCGTCAGCGCCGGCAAGCCAAATCGCCCGGAGAAGACATTGGCATCTTCCCGGATGGTCGGCGAACCACACCAATCGATGATGACAATGGTTTGTCCCGCGCCGTTGTAACCCTCGGCGTATAGCCCGTTCAGGTTGTAAGCGCCGTAAACGTTGGAAGGTGAGTAGCCGCATCCGGGGCTAGGCGAGTAGTAGCCGTTTCCCTTGTAGGTGGCTTTCGGATAGGTGCCGTAGGTCGTGTGGTTCTCCGTTGTCAGGCCGGTAAAGCAAACTGACTGGAAGAACGTGGCATCAGCCGCAGACGCCGCGCGCCCGAGACTTCCGGGACTCAACGGCGAACTCGAGGAGAGGCTGGCCGGCCGCAGATCCAACGGATGATCAAACGCTCCACTGTCGAGTCCAGAAACAGCTCGCACCAGTGCCGCAGCTGGACCGGTGACGTAAGGGTCGCTGGCGTTCGCCACCAACACCTTGCTGCCCACCTGATAATTGTTCAGTTGCACGTGAAAAGCGCTTTCGACATCGGCAACCGTGCCCTGCGCCCGAACATAAAAATTGTTGGGACCGACGCTGACGACCTTCAGGTTATTCGACTCGAAAAACTCCTGCACCGTCTTGGCCTCCGCCGCCGTGGGCGCAAACCGCGCGGCGATGTCGGAACTCTTCAGCCAGTGGCGATAGCTCGACGATTTGGGATTGTAAAGATCGCCGGCCAGGGCATCCAGCGCGGCGCGATCACGCGGGTTCAACCAGATGCTCACCGCAATAGTCTGGGACGGATTTGCCGTGCCCAGGTTTTTAGCCGAGGCAACATACGCGGGGGTGTTGTTGGGGATGAATTGACCATCGGCCGCACGGACCGGAAGAACCATCGTCGTCAGCATGGCAGTCAAAAGAGCAATAAGGCATAGCAAGCGGAGGGGTAGACCAACGAGGTCGGATGGCTGCAAAGGAACCGCCTTCTTATCTTCCATCAATCTTTCTCCTTAAAGAGAACGTATTTGGAAACCGGCTGCGAACCGGCTCAAGTCACTGAGGTTGATGTGAACGAATCAGGAGCAGCAATAAAATGTTCCAAAATAATACAGCACAAAAAGCTCGCTGCAAGCCAACTTTCGCCTGCGCTGCAGAAAATTTCTTTGTCGATTGGAAAACGTGAGATGGCGGCAATCTGGTAAAAGCCTCATTCCGTCGCGGACATTCTCATTCCCCTGTAAAATTAAATCATCAGCTCCGGAGCCACTTCCGCATTGTCTTTTCTTGATCAATTGAATCCGCAGCAGCGCGAGGCCGTCGAAACCACCGAAGGCCCAGTGCTGATCCTCGCCGGAGCGGGCAGCGGGAAGACGCGCGTCATCACCTACCGCATCGCATACCTGATCGAGCACGTGGGGGTGATGCCAGAGTCCATTCTGGCGATGACCTTCACCAACAAAGCCGCCGCTGAAATGGCTGAACGTGTCGAAAAACTAGTTGGCGGATTAAGCATCGCCAAGCCTGTCATCTCCACATTTCATTCTTTCTGCGTACGTGTTCTTCGCCGGGACATTGAAGCTCTGCAGATTCCGTCCTCGACGCCCGGTCAGCCGCCCATCGGCCATACGAAAAAATTTGTCATCTACGACGAGAGCGATATGCAGTCGGTGGTCAAAGGAATCATGAAGCGCCTCGGTCTCGACGACAAGCAACTCACGCCGCGCACCGTCCTCTCGCGCATTTCCTGGGCCAAGAATCACATGCTCGATCCCCAGGAACTCTACCTGCAATCGGCCGATCCCAAGACGGAAAAAATCGCGCACCTCTTCGAGGAGTATCGCAAGGAACTCCGCAAAGCCAACGCCCTCGACTTCGACGACCTCTTGCTCGAAGCCACTCGCCTGCTGAAAACGTCTGCTCAAGTGCGCGAGTATTACAATCGCCGCTTTCAATATTTATTGATTGACGAATATCAGGACACCAACCGCCCGCAATACGAACTCATGCGCATGTTGGCCGGCGAGCGCCACAACGTCTGCGCCGTCGGCGATGAAGACCAGTCGATTTATTCCTGGCGCGGCGCCGACATCCGCAACATCCTCGAATTCGAGAAAGATTTTCCCGAGGCAAAAATTATCCGCCTCGAACAGAATTACCGCTCCACGCAGAATATCTTGCAAGCGGCGTCATCCGTGGTCGCCAACAACATTCGCCGCAAAGGCAAAAACCTTTGGACTTCCCGCCAGGGCGGCGCCAAGATCGGTTACTACGAAGCTCCCGACGGCGAAAATGAAGCTCTTTTCGCCGCCGACCACGTTGCGAAATATCTGCGCGAGGCCGCCCAGCGCGACGAAACTCCGCGCGCCGCGGTGCTCTACCGCACCAATTCGCAATCGCGTCTATTTGAAGAAGCGATGCGCCGCTACGGCCTCAAATACAAAGTGGTCGGCGGATTTTCTTTCTACGAGCGCTCCGAGATCAAAGACATGATCTCCTATCTCAAAGTCATTCAAAATCCGGATGACTCGATCTCGCTCCTCCGCGTGATCAACACGCCCACGCGCGGTATCGGCAAAAGCACCATCGACACGATCGAGCGCCTGGCTCTCGAAACTGGTCTGTCACTCTGGGGCGCACTAGCGCGAAGCGATCCGCCGCCAATTGCTCCCGCAGCGAGCGCTGGCCGCTTTGAAAACTTTCCAGCAATTGATACTGGACGCGCAAGCAATGTTGGCAGGAACATTTGTCGAGCACCTGGAAGAAAGCGTGTCGAAGTGAACTGTCAGAAGCGCCAGAGCCAGTGTGGGGACAGCCGCCCTCGGCCGTCCAGCAGGGCGCAGCCCTGCCATCGCCGGCAGAGACCCGACGACGCAGCCGCCTTCGATCCCAACGAATTCGAAAACACCGCATTCGATTTCGGCGGCGCCTACGTTGGCGACGAAACCAACAGTAGCCCGGCGCCAGCCAGTCCCACCCCGAAGCCAGTTAGTCCACCCAGCGGTCGCCGTCGCCTGCGCCCGTCCGATTCATTTCCTGTTCCCACCGTCAGCACCGCCGACATCCTGAAATTCCTGATCGATCGCACCGGATACATTCGCCTTCTCGAAGCCGAAGACACGCCCGAAGCTTTCTCCCGCATCGAGAACCTGCGCGAACTGGTCAATGCCGCCATGGACTCCCGCGACCGCGGCGAATCGCTCGACGAATTCCTCGACCACGCCGCCCTCATCAGTGATGTCGACGACTACGACGAGCGCGCGCAAATCACACTGATGAGCCTGCACGCCGCTAAAGGCCTGGAATTCCCACTCGTATTCCTCAGCGGCCTCGAAGAAGGATTATTCCCGCACTCCCGCACCATGCTCCAGCCCGACGATGTCGAAGAAGAGCGCCGTCTCTGCTATGTCGGCATGACCCGCGCCATGGACCAACTCATCCTTACCCGCGCCGTCTACCGCCGCCGCTACGGCACCGATCTTCCCGAAGCCAGCGTCCCCTCGCGCTTTCTGGAAGAAGTCCCCGCTCCGCTGATCGAAGAATTAGGCCGACGCCGTAGTACTGCGGGTCGAGAAAGGTTCAGTTGTGGGGACGGCCGCCCTCGGGCCGTCCGAGCGGGGCGAAGCCCGCGCAGCATACGACTGCAGCCGACACTCACTATTCCTACGAAGACGAAGACCAAAGCGCAGCCTGGCAAGCATCGCGTGGGGACAGCCGCCCTCGGCTGTCCAGTGGGGCGAAGCCCCGCAGCGCCACCACTGCCCCGGCCAAACCCTACAATTCCATCGAGAACATCGCCGAATTTTTCGCCAGCCGAGGCAAGAAGTTCACGGTCCCGAAAACAGTCGTCGAAGAGCCCACCGGAAAGCGCGGATTCCGCCCCGGCCAGAAAGTTCGCCATCCAAAATATGGCGAAGGAACGGTCTACCAGCGCGAAGGAGAAGGCGAAGAAGCCAAGATTACTGTACAATTTCCTCGCTTCGGCTTAAAAAAGCTAGTCGAGAAATACGCCCAGTGGAGTAGAGCATCTGGTAATTTTGTAATCGGGTAATTTCGCGATTCAGGAAACTGGCCAGCCAATTACGAATTACCAATTACAAAATTACTGATTCAAGAAAGCATTCATGGCAAACACAGCAGAGCTCACAAAAGAAGAACGCAAGAAATCAAAACGCACCGCCCGCAAGAAAGCGAAAGCGGAAAAGCCGAAGAAGCCCCGCGATTACGCGCGCGGATCGAAGAAGCGCAAGGTGAAGAAGTTGGCTCGCGGCCAGTCGAAACGGTAGCACAGCTGGCGCAAGCATCGGAATAGATCGTGACCGTCGATGGGCGATCGTGTCTCGCGCCATGCCCGACTCCCGCTGTGAGGAGACAACTACCTCTTGTCACAATCATCCACGGAACCTCCCGGCTACAGTCCGCACTTCCGACAACCAGCTTTTCTGCTGCAAGTCGATCGATAAGCTGATCGCGGAATCCGAGGTCCCAGGGCAACGGCTGCAAAAAACTCTCGGCCCCTGGTCTCTAACCGCCCTGGGCATCGGCGCCATCATCGGTTCGGGAATTTTCATTCTTACCGGCACGGCGGCAGCGGGCGAATATTTCCAGGCTCCATCCATTCTGCATGCGCAGGCGCTCGACATAATCGTGAACTTACTGCGCACCGGCAGCACGGCGGGAGCGCTCATGCACGGACGCCCGCCCGCCGGCCCATCGATTGCGATTTCTTTTTTGCTGGTCGCGGTCGCCTGTAGCTTTGCCGGCCTTTGCTATGCCGAACTCGCCTCCATGATCCCCATCGCCGGCAGCGCCTACACGTACTCCTACGCCACGCTCGGCGAAATTTTCGCCTGGATCATCGGCTGGGATCTCATCCTGGAATATGTAGTCTCGAACGTCGCAGTCGCGGTTGGCTTTGCCGGTTATATAAAAGCGCAACTGGCGGTATTCGGCCTCAACTTGCCGGACAAACTTTCCAGTCCGGTATGGGCCGGCGGGCAGTCGACGGGCGCCTATTTCAATCTCCCCGGCTTTCTCATCGTTTTCATTCTCACGCTGCTGCTGGTGCGCGGAGTGAAGGAGTCGGCGGAGACCAATAACGTCATGGTGGCGGTCAAAATCGGCGCCATCCTGACCTTCCTGGTAGTCGGCGGAATGCTGGTAAAACCCGCAAACTGGCATCCCTTCGCCCCTTCTGGCTTCGCCGGAATCGTTACCGGAGGGGCCATCGTTTTCTTCACCTACATCGGATTCGATTCCGTTTCCACCGCCGCGGAGGAATCGCGCAATCCGCAAAAAGATTTGCCCTTCGGCATCATCATGTCGCTGATAGTCTGCACCGTGCTCTATGTCGGCGTTGCCGTCGTCCTGCTCGGCATGATGAAATACACAACCTTTGTCTCCGGTCCAGCCGCCGAAGCGCCCGTAGCCTACGCCATGAAGTATCTGGGTGTGCACCCTCTCTTCCGCTCGGTCATCGTGATCGGAGCGCTCACAGGCATGATCTCTTCTTTACTCGTGTTTCAGTACGGGCAAGCACGCATCTGGTACGCCATGTCCCGCGACGGCTTGCTGCCGAAGCTGTTCTCCGCGGTGCACCCGAAATATAAGACGCCGTACTGGTCCACCTGGATCGCCTGTTTCGCCGTAGGAATTCCCGCAGGCCTGGTCGATATTGGCGATGCCGCGGACCTCGCAAACATCGGGACTCTCTTCGCTTTCGTTCTGGTTTCGCTGGCAGTAATCATCCTGCGCCGCAGGCAGCCGGATCGCAAGCGCGCCTTCCGAGTCCCGTTTGTCCCGTGGTTCCCGCTGATCTCAGTCGTTCTCTGCGGCGGCCTCATGACCGGACTCACCGTCATCACCTGGGTCCGCTTCGTAGTATGGCTCGGCCTCGGCCTGCTCATCTACATCTTCTACAGCCGCCACCGCAGCGAGTTCGCGAAGAAGTAGCTTCAGCCCTTACCAAACCATATTGTCATCCTGAGCGAAGCAGACCGATGAGCGACAGCGAGTCGGTCTACGCAGTCGAAGGATCTCTGCACTCTCTTGCATTCGCAGCAGCCCGCATACCCGTTTCATGTGTGCTCAAGCTCCTCCCTCGCAAATCTCTCTCCGAGAATCTACAATCAAGAAGTGATGTCCTCAGTCTCTCGATCGGCCGCCGAGCAGTTTTCTCCGGCAACTGCCCAAGGCGGAACTCCATCTGCACCTCGAAGGCGCAATCGAGCCCGCCACACTTCTCGAACTCCGCCGCCAGCACGGCGACCGCGTCACTCAGGCCGAGGTCGACCAACTCTACCTCTACAATGATTTCCCGGGGTTTTTGCTCGCCTTCAAGAACATCACCGAGCATCTGCGCACGCCGGACGATTACGAACTCATCACCTACCGCCTGATGCAGCGCCTGAAAGAAGAGAATGTTCTGCACGCCGAGGTTTACGTTTCGGTTGGCGTCTGCCTCTGGCGCAAGCAGGATTTCGCCGCCATCTTCGAAGGCCTCGATCGCGGCCGCGCCCGCGGCGCTCGCGACTTCGGCATCTCGCTTGTCTGGATCTTCGACGCTGTCCGGCAGTTCGGCGCGGAAGCCGCGCAGAACGTCTTCGAGCTCGCCGTTCGCTATCATGATCGCGAAGTTGTCGGCATCGGCATCGGCGGCGACGAACTGAAAGCCCCGCCTGAACTTTTTCGCGACGCTTACGCCTGGGCCGCCGACCACGGCATGCGCCTGACCGCGCACGCCGGCGAGAACGGCCCGCCGGAATCCGTTTGGGGCGCGCTCAATCTTCGCGCCGAACGCATCGGCCACGCGCTCACCGCCTTCCACGATCCCGATCTCGTCGAAGAGCTTGCCCAGCGCCAGGTTCCGGTAGAAATCTGCCTCACCAGCAACTTCCGCACCGGCCTCTGCCCCAATCTCAACGAGCATCCGGCGTAAAGAGCTATTTCGATCACGGCGTCATGATCACGCTCAATAGCGACGACCCCGCCATGTTCGGCACCACCCTGGCCCGCGAATATCAACTCGCGCAGCAAACCTTCGGATTCACCGACGAGCATCTGCGCGAACTGGCCCGCAACTCCTTCGAGGCGTCGTTCCTGCCCGCGGAAAAAAAGCTGGAATTCTTAAATCTTTTCGATGCCGCCGCGGCAAGATGATGCTGGCATGCAATTCCGCTCCCGATCACGAGGAGCTAGCCGTGAAGAGTTTGAAAATCTCTCTGCTCGCTACCTTGCCGCAACCGCCGCCTGGTTTCTTCGTATCCCGCAAGCGATTTGGCCTGCCCATCCCTGGTCGCAGACTCCTGCTAGCCTTCGTCGGCTGTGTTTTACTGCAAGTCGCATGGACGAACGCGAAGAAGGAACCTTCATGATGAACTCGAAATGCTATCGAAAATCCTGACCACGCGGCTCAACTGAGAACTGTAACCATGCCCCTCCACATCGGCATCGTCGCTTGCAGCACCGAAGGAGCCGCGCTCTGCTACCGCACCATCTCGCTTGAAGGCGCAAAGATGCTCGGCCCTCACGATCATCCCGAAGTTTCGCTGCATTCGCATTCGCTAGCGAAATACATGCCGTGCATCCGCGCCAATGATTGGGCAGGCGTTGCCGAACTGATGCTCTCTTCCGCCGAAAAGCTCTCCCGCGCCGGCGCCGACTTTCTCATCTGTCCCGATAACACCATCCATCAAGCCTTCGACCTGGTCGAGCACCGCTCGCCGCGTCCCTGGCTGCACATCGCCAGAGAAGTCGCGAAAGAAGCGCAGCAGCGCCAGTTCAAACGCCTCGCCGTACTCGGCACGCGTTATCTGATGGAAGGCCCGGTCTACCGCGAAGCGCTGAAAGCCGCCGCCATCGAACATCGCATCCCCGGCCCCGAGCAGCGCGAGCGCCTCAACCAGATCATCATGGACGAACTGGTCAACGCCCAATTCCTGCCCCGCTCGCTCGCCTACTATGTGGAAGTGATCCGCGCACTGAAAGACGAAGGTTGCGACGCGGTCGTCCTCGGCTGCACAGAAATCCCGCTGCTGGTAACGCCGGAATCTTCACCGCTACCAACCCTCGACTCCACGCGCCTGCTCGCCAAAGCCGCAGTACGCAAAGCGGTCGAAGCTTGAAGGCTTATGTGGGGACAGCCGCCCCCGGCTGTCCGCGAGCGTAGCGAGCCTTTTTGTGTTGAACGGCCTGTGGCGCGGGCGCCCCCGCCCGCGAACTCCAGCCACGCAGATGATGTATAAAACTCACTTGAATCCATGCTGAAATTCCGCCAACTCCCCGGCTCTACGCCATCGTCCGCCTCGATCCAAACTCCCCCGTCCCCGACTGGGCCACGAAAGGCGACTTCACCTCGATCACCCGCACCGCCGACGAACTTTCCATCGTCTGCCCGCTACAAATCTTCCCGCAGACGTGCAGTCCCACTCAGCTGGATTTGTCTCAAACTCGAAGGCCCGTTCCCCTTCTCGCAAACCGGAATCCTGCTCTCGTTTATCGCGCCGCTATCGAACAACCGCATCCCCATCTTCGCGATCTCGACTTTCGACACCGATTATGTACTCGTCCCAGAAGAATTCGCCGGACAAGCCCTGCAAACGCTGAGTGAAGCCGGTCACGAACTCATCGGCCGCTAGGGCGAATGATGGCATGCTGGCGCCGGACGCGTTGCTGAAATGAAGCGTCCAATCCACACTCCTGCGGGCTCCGTTCGCCCTGTCAATTGCTCCGCACGCTGTCATCAAGCCTGACATTCACCCCACATCCATGCTGTAATAAGAGTATTCAATCCATGCCATCAGTTCTCACAACCCTGCGCCGCCGCGCCAAAGCCCTCCACCGCAACCTGCGCGGAGCCGCCATGGCCGCGCGCGCGTTGGCCTCCACGGAACATCCATTACTCGCCCACATCATCCCCGTCCGCCGCTGCAATCTAGCCTGCACCTACTGCAACGAGTTCGACGATTTCTCGAAGCCCGTGCCTACAGAAGAAATGTTTCGCCGCATCGATAAGCTAGGCGCGCTGGGCACGGCCGTAGTCACAATTTCCGGCGGCGAGCCGCTGCTGCATCCCGAACTCGATGACGTCATCCGCCGCATTCGCGCGAACGGCATGATCGCCGGCCTCATCACCAACGGTTATCTGTTGGTCGCGGATCGCATCAAGCGCCTGAACCGCGCCGGCCTGGAGTGGCTGCAGATTTCCATCGACAACGTGAATCCCGACGAAGTTTCGAAGAAGAGTCTGAAAGTTCTCGACAAGAAGCTGCAACTGCTCGCCGAGCATGCCGATTTTCACGTGAACATAAATTCCGTAGTGGGCAGCGGCATTCACCATCCGCAGGACGCGCTCACCATCGGCAAGCGCGCCATTGAACTCGGATTCACTTCGACCATCGGCATCATTCACGATGGCAGCGGCCAACTGCAGCCGCTGGGCGAAGAAGAACGCCGCATCTACGAGGAAATGAAATCCTGGGAGAAGAGCAGCTTCACCCGCATCAACGCCTTCCAGGACAATATCGCCCAAGGCCTGCCCAACGACTGGCGCTGCCGCGCCGGCGCGCGCTATCTCTACATTTGCGAAGATGGATTAGTCCACTACTGCTCGCAACAACGCGGCTATCCTGGCGTGCCTCTTGCAACCTACACCCGCGATGACATGCGCCGCGAATATCTCACGGAAAAAAGCTGCGCGCCGCATTGCACGGTTTCGTGCGTGCACCAGGTTTCGATCTTCGATAGCTGGCGCGCCCCGCAGCATGCCGCACCGCCAACTCTTGCAGCAACATCAGCCGGCGATCTCGTGCAGATAAAGTAATTAGATTTGAAAGGGCGCAGCTTTTAGCCGCGCCCTTTCGACAACCAACAATTGAGCTTTCCTTCTGAGGGATTACTTCTTCGGCTGCGCGCTCGGCGGCAGAATCCCATTCAATCGCAGGTACTGCGCTGCCGCTGCATAGTGATCGGCCCATCCGCTGGCCAGACCCAGCGCGGCCATGGCGCGCGGAAACTGATGTCCACCGAAAAGCTCAACGCTGTCGCCGAGCTTGGAGTCGTCCATCTTTCCCAACGCTTCGCTGCAAAAATCGAACGAAGCTGTAGCCGCCGCCAGCAGCTTGTCTTTGGAATCCGTTTCCTTCACCTCTTCGACCTTGGGCGCGGGAACGTCTGCCGCCTTGGCGCATCCGCCATTATTGGACCCAATGATATGAACGACCAGATGCGCGAAAGTCATCTGCTCGGGCGTAGGTTTGTAATTGAACTTGTCGGCGGGCATTTCAGAAATAGCGCCGAGAATATTTTTTTGCGAGCGTGGCAGCAGCATGCGCAGGGAAACGGTTACAGGATCCTTCACCGGCGCCGCGGTGGACGCCGGTGCGGCCGGCGCTTGCGCAAACGCCGAATACGCTACATGCGAAGATACACAAAAACGCGAATGTCAGTTTCATGGGATATCTCCTGGGCATTTCCAGCATACCGCAAATTATATTTCGACTAAGAGAACGCCGCTCCGGCGGCCGCCCCCGCGAGAGTAAAAAATGCCCACCATCCGAACACAACCGCATAGGCCGTGCCGCTTTTCACTTTGCTCACACAAGTGAAGCCAATGGCGGTAAGCACGAGCGTCCAGATCATGAAGATGTCGACAGCCGACGCCAGATTGTAAACAAGAACATTTCCCGCCGGACTCATAAAATAACCGGGATTGGTGGCCACCGGATTCTGGAAGGAAAACGAATCCGGGCTGATTCCGGCCTACCACAGAGAGCATGGCCAGCACTGACTTCAGCATGAGAGGCAAGCGCGGCATAAATCACAATGGCAAGCGAGACTTTAAACGAAACTTCCGCCCCCACCGCGAGTTTGAAGGTGGCGAAAAGCGCGGTCGCAATAATCAGCCAGAAAATGAGCGTGATCACCGGGAAAGTGTAGGAGATAATCTGCGTGACTTTCGCGCCGTTCTGCATGCGCTCTTCGCGCTGGTCCGGCGGCAACTGTTCCAGCCGTGCCTGCGCTTTCGGCTGCGCCTGCATCTGGTTCTCCATGATCTTGCGAAAACCAATTTTCTGCCCGGCGGTGTAAACAAACAACGTCGATATCACGATCATCAGCAAGAACGGCGCCCACCAACTTGCATTACGCCGAAGATCGGTGAAAGTTTTGGACGGCGCGATGAAAGTATCGACGATCCGCGCAGCTTCGGAAAGCGGCGCCGTCGTAGGCACGGGCGCGGGTGCGGACAAAGGCGGGAGCGGAGCTGTGGCCATTCTTGTGCCTCCTGCAAAATGCGAGGGAATTCTATCCCTGAGGCGTGGGCGAGACAAGCGCGTTTAAGATAATTCCATGCAGAATGTGACGCCGGTCGCGATTGCGGCTCTCGGACTTGAACTCGTCCCGGCCGTTTTATTCGGCTGCATCGGTGAGCGGGTAACCGCGTGCGGTGAATTCATTGACCGATCGCTCTGCGCCTGAGTCTCCCTGCATTACTGGTCGCGCCCTACGCGATGGTTTCCATCTCCGCGCACGTATTCCAGTGGACCTGGTTCGCGCTCTACATGTTCTTGCCGGTAGCGATCGCTGGGCTACTCATGCGAGCCGCGGCCGTCGACCCGAGCAGCGCGGCGACTGGCGCGACGCTTTCATCCTGCTGCGTGCTGGGTCTGGCTGTCGATTTGCGCTGGTTCGACAGCGCATGGCCAGCCGGACTGCGCGCCTTGAATGAATTATTTTTGGTCGATGCCGGCCTGTACGGATTTCTGGCCATCCGGCAGTTGCGCGGAGTCGGCTTCGATTTTCATTTGCACTGGAGTGACTGGAAAACCGGCTTGCGAGAACTGATCTTCTTCGCTCCCATCGTTATCGCGCTCGGCTTGCGCTCTGGGCTTCATCCATCCCCATCGCAACCTGCCGGGAATCGGCAACGCACTCCTGCGCTGGATTTTGATATTTTTCTTTACCGCCGTGCCCGAAGAACTTTTCTTTCGCGGCTGGGTGCAAAATTTATTGGAGCGGCGCGTCGGACGCCGCACCGCCCTGGTCATCGCGTCCATCCTCTTCGGCCTCTCGCATTTCAATAAACGGTCAGCCCATTTCAATTGGCGTTATGTCTTGCTGGCAACCATCGCAGGAATTTTCTACGGACGCGCATGGCGCGAGCAGCGCCGCATCCCGGCCTCGACGATCACTCACGCCAGCGTCGATTGGCTCTGGGGATTATGGTTCTAGCCACTTTGAGTCCAACAATCACTGCCGTCCGAGATATCGGATCCGTCCAGTAAAAGCCCGCCCATTGCCATCGATAAAAGTCGGAACCGGATGCGTTGGATCGAGCACGGCATTCGCCAATATGTAATTCGCGTGGTTGGTGAAATTGTCGAAGCCACCGCGCAGTGCCCAATACCGGCCGAACATATGAAACCGCTTTTCGAATTGCAGATTCACCGTGTAATACATGGGAAGACGAAAGGTTCCCGGAGGATCGCCCGGATAAATCCGTCCCTGGTCGGTGGTGGCGTTGAATGGCAGACCGGTGCGGATTTCCGTGGAATAAACCAGATCCACTTTATGCAGAATCGGCAGCTTGAAAAACGGCAGCACCCCATATCCGACAAAGCGGTTTGGCGTATCCCACGGATAAGGTCCGGGCAACTGCGGGCTCAACAAGGGAATATCCAGACTGAAATCGAACACTTGATTGGTATGCGCGCGGGAGCGCGTGTAAGCGCCGAAAATTTCGTAATACTGGCGAAATCGGTGCCGGGCGCTGATCTCAAACGCGTCGTAGCGATCATCGCGTCCATTCTCGAGAAAGTAGTTGCCATCCACCGCGCCGTTCAGCGTGTTGTAGGCGAAGCCATGCACGCCGCGTTTCTCGATGAACTCCAGCTTCAGAAAAATGGCGTTCGGCATTTTCCTCTCCAGGCCAACGCTCCAGTTCAAATACCGCGGCGCTTCGAGCGCATTCCGGTTCGCTTCGAATGTAGTCGGCACGGGTACGGGCGCGCTCGCGGGATTTCCATTGGCGTCCGTCGGCTGCCCGCTCGGATTAAAAAAATAGTCGACCCTAGTCCCCTCGAAGGGTTGGTGGAGCAGACCCAGATTGGTTGTGTCATAGATGATCCCAACTCCAGCTGAGAGCTTCGTATTCCCTTCATCGTCGAGAATGTAAGTTCCAGCCAGCCGCGGCGAGAATAATGGCGTGCGCACGATCTGATCCCAGTCCATACGCAGGCCGGGTTCGATCAGCCAACGGTTGGTGATCAGCCACCGATCCTCGACATAAGCGCTAGCCTCGGAGTTGTAGATCGTCGAGTAGTTGCCCCCGGAAAACACCGAATAGCGCGAGCAAGTAATCGAAGGCGCTACAGGCACACCATTCGCATTCGTGGGGCAAGACTGGAATGGCTCGTTCGGCTGCAAATACGAAATCGGCTGACGCAGAAATTGCGCCGCATAATTCAAATGGTCGAGGTCCGTGCCCACTTTGATGTCATGTCGGCCATGCCACTGCCGCGGCGGCAAATAAAGATTTGCAATGCCCTGCACTCTGCGGGCCAGCGCACTCTCATTCAGGTAATAGTTGCCGCCCGCGCCCTGCGGCGACTCAATATAGGGATCCGGTGCCCTGCGGAGTGAGCCCCACACTGTACTGGGCCACGCCGAATCCGCTTTCCAGCAACGCCCCTCCGCGAAAATAATATTGGTCTTTGAGCGAGCCGATGTAAGCCGTTTCCGCGTCAGTCGGAGTGGTGGGCTGCGGTTGCAACACTGAAAGTCCGTCGTATTCATCGTGATAGTAGTTCGACAAAAAGCTGAGAGTCACGATGTTGCGGGTCGTCAGGTTCGATTGCAGCTTGGCCAGGTTGTCCACGCGCCAGACGTGATCCGCATCGGCACCGTCGGGCAATTGCTTCGTGATGTTGTTGTCGTACTCGCCGTCGAGTGCATCGATGTACCACGCCTTTCCTTTTTTTATCGGACCCGACACAGTGACAATCGGCGGCCACTGGCCGATCGAGATGCCCTTGATGTCCTGCACTCCGGGCGTAAAGTCGGTCGAAGTAATGTGAAAGTGGTCGTCTCCCATGCGTGTGTTCAAGGCGAGCACGCCGCCGGAGCCCTTGCCAAACTCCGCCGGCTCGCGGCTCGCGGCCACCTCGATGGAGCGGAATGATTCCACGCTGGTCCGTACCACGAGCTGGCCGTTGGTGGGCTGGGTCACGTTAAAACCGTCCAGCAAAAGCAGGGTTTGATAACTCTCGGCGCCAGCTATGTGCGGCAGACCATATGCATCCGGTGTAACTCCGGGGATAAAGATCAAACCATTGCGGTAGTCGTGCGCCCCGGGATAAGGAACATCGATAATCTCAGCGGCGGTCAGCTCCTCCTTGCTGGAAATCTGCGCCGGGTCAATTGCCGGCGCGGATTCCGCCACATTCACCACCTCCCGCGCCTCCTGCTGGTGGGTAAGAGTCACGTCGACATTGGAGGTGCCGCCTACCTGCACATCGCTTTGGGAAATCGCGTAGAAACCGATCTTCTCTACTTGGATCGCGTAAGCTCCGGACGAAACATTGCTGAACTCGCAATGCCCGGCAAAATCGGTTTCACAGCGCAACGCAAGCGCCGGCGGAGGAGGTTGTAACTCTACCCGCGCTAATGAGACTGCCACCCCGTTTTCATCGGTCACCGTGACAGTGAGCTTCGCTACGGTCGCTCGCGGCTCAGACGTAGCCCGCGCCGGAGGGTTGTGTTGAGAAGACTGAAAAGGCTTATCTGAGGAAGGAAACGTTTGCGCCCGACACGCATTCCCACACAATACCGCCGCCAACAGCCAGAACCATTTCACGGATGCGCTTCGCCCGTGCACGGTTCGAGTATGGATTGATTCGGGCGTCGTCGTCTACTGCATCGCTTCGTAAACGCGGGAAAACGAGCTATCTCTCCGGATATACGTTAAAACTTGACAAACTCGGCCCGCAAGCCTAACATAAAAATATACTTATTGGCTCTTCCCAATCCTGCAAGTCTATATAGGAATGAGTCCGCCCTCTTAGCCCGAGTACAATGCAACAGTTGAGGGAACTGCGCTTCGTCGCGGTTAAAGCATGCGTACTTCGTCCAGATCGTTTGTTTCTGCACCTGTCCTGAACCAAAAGGGAGCCCATGAAGAATACGAAGTTTCTCGTGAAAGTGAACCGCGGCGGTGCGCGTGCCGCTGAATACGTCCTGCGAATTGACCGCACTCCCATTCAGACCACAACCAACAAGAAGCTGGCTCTGGCCATGGGACGGTTTACGGCGGAAGATGCCGTGAAGCTAATGCAGAATTCCCGCTGCACTCCAGAATTGATATCGATTCTGGCCTGACGCGCACCCGTCTCTCTTCACCGCTATCGTTTGGCCCTCTTATTGGTCTATGCCCGTCCCGAGCTAACCCACCTGGCTCTGGACGTGTCGCTGGCTGTTCGGCTTGGACCCGCTCAACGCGAAGAAGAGGATATACAGATAGCAGACTACTGGCAGAAAGAACGCATGGTGGATGCCAATCTTGTCCGCGATCGCCCCTTGCGCCAGCGGGATCAGCGCCCCGCCCACGATCGCCATAATCATGATTCCTGATCCATCTCCCGTCAGCGGCCCCAGTTCCGCCACCCCCAGCGTGAAAATGCTGGGGAACATAATGGAATTGAAGAACCCGACCAGGATGATGCTCCACATGGCGAAGTGTCCCGTGCTCAGCATGGAAATCGTTACTAGCGCGGCGGCGCACACTGCGCAAATTCCCAGTAGCTGACCAGTCTTCATCTTCTGCAGCAATCCGGACCCGATGAAGCGGCCCACCATTGCACCGCCCCAATAGAAGGCGACGAAACTAGCCGCGACTTTCTCCGTGAGCCCGCCAATCTCCGGCTGGGTGAAATAGTTCACCAGAAAACTCCCGATTGCCACCTCCGCACCCACATAAACGAAGATGCCAATCGCACCGAAAATCAGATTCGGATGCCTCCAGATCGAGTCGTTCACTTTTTCCCCGACCTTGTGTTGCGCCTGCGGAATTTTCGGCAACTTGAAGCTGCCGATCGCGACCGCCAGAACTACAAGAGCGATGCCCAAGCCCTACGTAAGGCGTCTTGACCGTCGCCGCCTCATGGAAGCGATATGCCTGCAGTGCATCGCGGCGCCATCGCCCGAATCTCCTGCATGCTCTTCGGCGCCGCACTCAGAATCAGAAGCCCGCCGAAGAAAGGCGCCAGAAATGTACCCAGTGAATTGAACGCCTGTGTCAGATTCAGCCGGCTCGATGCCGTCTCCGGTCTACCCAACACGGTCACATAGGGATTGGCCGCCACCTGCAGACAGGTGATTCCGGCAGCAAGGACAATCAACGCAACCAGAAAAAGCGGGAACGATGGAACGCTCGCGGCCGGGCACAAATAGGAAAGCACCCACCCCCATGGTAAGCAAACCCGCTACCATCGAACGCTGATAACCCATCCAGTCAATGATCTTGGCCGACGGAATGGAGAAAAGAAAATATGCTCCAAAAAAGGCAAACTGAATGAGCATGATCTCCGCGTAATCGAGGTCGAAGATCGGCTTGAGATGTGGGACAAGAATATCGTTCAGGCACGTCAGAAAACCCCACATGAAAAACAGCGTGGTCACCACGGCCAGCGGGCCAGTATAGGAAGACGATGAATCAGGAGAGACTGTTGTGGACTGGCTCGGCGTGGCGATAGACATAGTTATAGTTTCCGTTGGGCATCATACACCGGAAGGCAGCTGGCAGGAAAAAACGATTGTCTCCAGAGGCGCCGAACTCACCTCAGCGTTCTCCGCGGAGGTTCTCAGCGATTCTCTGCGCTTTAAGACTTGATTGAATCGATGGCACTACTCTCTAATCGCCTGCCGCTGAAACCTGCAGCTTCACCAGCCAGTTCGCCGGCTCGGGAAGAATGGCGAATGTAGGAAGCTTCCCACGCACCATGGCAACTTCATCGCACTTGTGAAATCGAGGACATACGTGGCAATCCTTGTAAATCTTGTCGGGAAGGTCTTCCCGCTGCGCCATCTGAAAACCCTGGCGGGCAAAAAATTCCGGAGCCCGCGTAAACAGGCAGATGCAATCCACGCGATGGCGTTTCGCTTCGGCAACCAAAGCTTTCATCAACCGGCTGCCCTCCGCCCTTGCCCTGGGTTCGAGGCGCAACCGTGATCGAACGAATCTCGGCGAGATGCGTACCATAAAGATGCAGCGCACCGCATCCAATGATGCGGCCGTCTTCCTCCAGCACCACAAAATCCCTGACGTTCTCGCAAATCTCCGCTAGCGTTCGCGGCAGCAAAGTGCCGTCGCCCGAATAGCTGGCAATCAGATCGTGAATCTGCTGCGCATCCGGCAAAATCGCCTTACGCGTGCGCATGGAGATTGACCTCCTCGCGCAATGATTCGATCTTCTTTCTCGCCGCCGCCAGCCCGTGCCGCACCCGCGCAGGCGCAGTCCCACCAACCACATCATGCATCGCCAGCACCGCCGCCGGTTTCAGCCACTCATAAAACTTCTCATCAAACGCCGGATGCAAAGCCTTCAGCTCGTCGAGCTGCAGATCGCCCAGCTCGCACTTCTTTTCCAGGCACAGCTTCACCGCTTTGCCGATTTGCTCGTGCGCCAGCCGCGACGGCACGCCACGGCTCACCAGATAAGTTGCACCCGCCCAAGCGTTCATAAATCCTGACCGCGTCGCATCATTCATACGTGCATGATCGAACTCGACGGCTTTCATAAACCCGGCAACCAGCGGCAACAATTGCAATGCCGTGTCCGCGGCATCGAATAGCGGCTCCTGCGTCTCCTGCAAATCTTTGTTGTATGCCAGAGGCAAACCTTTCATCGTGACCAGCAACGCGGTCGCGTTTCCAATGACACGCCCAGCCTTGCCGCGCACTAACTCCAGCAGGTCCGGATTTTTCTTCTGCGGCATGGCGCTGCTACCGGTGGAATACGCCTCCGGCAACTGCACAAAACCGAACTCCTGCGTGGAGAAGATAATCATCTCCTCCGCCCACCGGCTTAAGTGCAGGCTCAGTAGTGAAAGTGCATTCACAAATTCGAGAACGAAATCGCGGTCGCTGGTAGCATCAATGCTATTCGCTGTCGGCGAAGCGAACTCGAGTTCGCCAGCCATAAAAGCGCGATCCACCGGCAGAGTCGCGCCAGCGATAGCGCCTGATCCCAGCGGACAAACGTTCAACCGCTTGCGGCAATCAGCCAGCCGCTCTGCATCGCGCAAAAACATTTCGACATAAGCCAGCAGCCAATGCGCCACCAACACCGGTTCAGCATGCTGCAAATGCGTATAAGCCGGCATCGCCGCGCTGCCCGCCTGATCGGCGCGATCGGCGAAAGCCCCGCAAACTTCAGCCAGCTCCTTGCGCAGCTGCATCAATCGCCGCGCGGACGTAAAGACGCAGATCGGTAGCAATCTGTTCGTTGCGGCTCCGGCCGCTGTGCAGCTTATACCCGACCTCGCCAATCCGCGCCACAAGCTGCTTCTCGACGAAGTGGTGCACATCCTCGGCCTCATCGTCTTCTACCGGTCCTGGCGAATTTGCAGCCATCTTCCCAATCTGTTGCAGTCCCTCCAGAATGCTGATGAGTTCGTCCGCCGACAACACACCGGCATTTTTCAAAGCACGAGCGTGCGCGCCGCTCGCCGCCAGTTCGTAACTCAACAGCCGGCGGTCGAAGTCAAATGACCGCTGCCAGCGCTCGAATTGCGGATCCAGCCCCTGCCGGAACCGCCCCGACCACATCTTCATCGCGTGACCTCCTGCCGCGCCCGGGCGCGCGTCCGCGACGGCAATCCGAGAATGCGAATAAATCCCTCTGCATCCTTCTGGTCGTAACTATCACCCATCGTGAACGACGACAGATCAGTGCGATAAAGCGAATGCTCCGACTGCCGGCTCACCACGGAAACATTTCCCTTGTACAGAGACAGAGTTGTGCTGCCAGTCATTTCTGTCTGCGTGCTGTCAACGAATGCGTCCAGAGCCTCGCGCAGCGGCGTAAACCACAGCCCGAAATAAACCAGCTCCGCATATTTAAGCGCCACGTGCTGCTTGAAGTGTGCTACCTCGCGCTCCAGGCACAGCGCTTCCAGTTCGCGATGCGCCGCGATCAACAGCGTTCCGCCCGGCGTTTCATAACATCCTCGCGACTTCATCCCCACGAAACGGTTCTCGACGAGGTCGACGCGGCCGATCGCATTACGCGCTCCAATTTCGTTCAGCAATTCGACCAGCGACACAGGATCCAGCTTCATCCCATTTACCGAGACAGGATTCCCTTTCTCGAAGCCGATGCTCACCTGCTCTTCCTTATCCGGAGCCTCTTGTGGCGAGCGCGTCATCTGCCACGTAGTCGCCAGCGGAGCATTCGCCGCATCTTCCAATTCTCCGCCCTCATGGCTGAGGTGCCACAAGTTGCGGTCGCGGCTATGAATCTTCTCGCGGCTCGCCGCAACCGGAATCCCGTGCTGTTCTGCGTAATCGAGACAATCTTCCCGCGACTTCAACGTCCACTCCCGCCACGGAGCAACCACTTTCAACTCCGGCGCAAGCGCCTGATACGTCAATTCAAAGCGAACCTGATCATTACCCTTGCCGGTACAGCCATGCGCCACGGCCGTCGCACCCTCCCGCAAGGCCACTTCCACCTGATGTTTCGCGATCACCGGACGAGCCAGTGACGTGCCCAGCAAATACTTATGCTCGTACACCGCACCCGCGCGCAGCGCCGGAAAAACATATCCCGTCAAAAACTCTTCGCGCAAGTCTTCCACGACCACCTTGCTCGCACCAGTGGCGTAAGCCTTCTCGACCACCGCTTCAATGTCATCGCCCTGGCCCACGTCGCCCACCATCGCAATGACGTTGTAGGCATAATTTTCTTTGAGCCATGGAATGATGATCGACGTATCCAGTCCGCCAGAATAAGCAAGAACAATTCTTTCAGGCATGAGCACTCCTCGCGGGCAGACGATCGCCGCCGCCCAGCAGTAAATAAAGAATAGCCTTTTGTACGTGCAGCCGGTTTTCCGCCTGCTCAAAAATCACAGACTGTTCCGAGTCCATCACCTCGTCGGTCACTTCCAAACCGCGGTGCGCCGGAAGACAGTGCATGAACACCGCATGCGGCGCGGCTTCCGCCATAAGTTGTGCGTTCACCTGATAAGGCGGAAAAATTCGTGCCCGCTCGGACTCCTCTTGTTCCTGGCCCATGCTGACCCACGCATCCGTATAAACCGCATCAGCTCCCGCCACTGCCTCATGCGGATCGTTCAGCAACGACAATCTCGGCACCAGTTTCCTCTGCGATCGTCCCGCGCGTCTGTGACGAACTGCGGATCAGGCTCATATCCCGGTGGCGTGGCCACACGAATCGATGACCCCAGGCACGCGCATGTAAGCAGCAACGAGTGCGCCACATTATTTCCGTCGCCCACGTAAGCGAGACAGCGGTTCTTCACATCTCCGAAGCGCTCTATCAAAGGTCAGATAATCCGCCAGCGCTTGGCAGGGATGCTCGCGATCGCTGAGCGCGTTAATCACCGGCACACGCGCGTACTTCGCCATCCCCTCAATCGTCTGCTGCGAGAAACGTGCGCAGCACAATCACATCGACCCAGCGCTCCAGATTATGCGCCACATCGCTCAACGTCTCGCGCGCATCAAGCCGTTCCTGCCGCTGGTCGACAAACATCGCTGTCCCGCCCAGGCCCGCCATTCCCGCCTCGAACGTCAACCGGGTCCGCAAAGAAGGCTTCTCGAAAAACATCACCATCTGCCTTCCTGCTAGCGCTTTTCGAAAGTCAGCCGGACGCGCCTTCATCACTCCGGCAAGATTCAATACTGCCTCGACTCCGGCGGACCCAGATCGCGCGTCGAAACCAAATCCGGACACCAGAACGCCTGCGGCGCTCTCGCCGAAGCTGTCGCCACTCTAGCCTTGCACGTGACTATTCAACTTTGTCTCCTTCTTCTGTACCTGTGGATTTGTCCGCTGCAATTTCGGACGGGCGGCAATTGGCGAACTCATAAATAGGTAACCTCCGTACCGCACGAAAGCTTGGTCAAATAAAACTGCGGCAGCACTTCCACCTCCGCCGCCGGCAAAATCCGCACTCGTCCCACGCCTTGTTTCAACGCCAGCCCGCACGCATGCAACTTAGGCAACATGCCGCCGCTGATAATCGAGCTAGCCTCCAGTTCGGCTGCTTTCTTCGTACTGAGCCACGGCATCACGCTTCCCGACGCATCCCTTACCCCGGGCACGTCGGTCAAGAAGATCAAAGTGTTGGCGTGGCAAGCCGCCGCGCACGCCGCCGCCATTTCATCGGCATTCACGTTGTAGTATTGGCCGTCAGCTCCGAGCGCCAGCGAAGCCATCACCGGAATCCCTCCTTGCTGCCACAGCGCTTCGATCCAGCACGGCTCCGCGAAACAAATCTCGCCTACAAATCCCAGGTCTTTTCCATGAACATATTTCTTCCGCGCGCGAAACGTCATGCCATCGCCGCCGCAGAATCCAATCGCCGGCATGCCCGCTGCCTGAATCGCCGCGACAAGATTTTTATTGACGATTCCTCCCAGCACCATCAGCGCCGCATCCCGCGTCTCCGCATCCGTTACGCGCAGCCCCTCAACGAATTCGCTTTTCTTCCCCAACCGCTCCAGCATGCGAGTGAGCGCGCCGCCGCCGCCATGCACCACGGCCACGCGGTGACCATCCTGCGCCAACTCCGCAATCGACTGCGCGCACTTGCGCAGCGTTGCAGCATCTTCAATCGCCGCTCCGCCGACTTTCACTACGATCGTCACTGCAATCCCTCCCGCTCTTCCCAGCCATACATCAGATTCATGTTCTGCACTGCCTGTCCCGCCGCGCCTTTCAGCAGGTTATCCACGCAGGAAATCAGCACCAGACGCTGTCCATCCTCCGCCAGGCAAAATCCCAGGTCGCAATAATTCGTGTGCAGAGAAAACTGCAGCTGCGGCAACTGCGGCGTCGCAAAAACTCGCACCCAATGCTTGCCGGAATAAAAATCACGCAAACACGCTTCCACTTCCGCCGCCTTCATCGCCCGCTTCAGCCGCACATAGATCGTCGACAAAATTCCGCGCGGAATCGGCAGCAGATGCGGCGTGAAAGTCAGCTCCGCATCGTCCAACTCCCAACTGCTCAACCATCTCTCCCATGTGCCGGTGGTTGAACACCGCATAAGCCGAAAAATTATCGGCCACAGAAACAAAATGAGTGCGCGACGTCGGCGCCTTACCCGCTCCCGATACTCCCGACTTCGAGTCAGAAATAATTCCATGCTCGCGATCGATAAGGCCGCCCTGCAGCAGTGGCGCCAACGCCAGAATCACCGAGGTCGCATAGCAACCTGGATTCGCCACCAACTGCGCCGTCGCAACGCAATCGCAATTCAGTTCCGGCAATCCGTACACCGCCTTCGCCGTCAACTCCGCAGCCGTGATCGCATCAGCATCCTGAAACGAGTAAATCGCGCGATGCTGCTCCTGCTTTAGCCTCCAGGCTCCGCTGAGATCGATCACCCGCAGTCCCTGCGCAATCGCCTCCGGCACAAGCGATCGCGAAGCCTCATGCGGCGTAGCCAGAAAAAGCAATTCCACGCCTTGACGTTTCAACTCACCCCACGAGAACGCCCGCAACGGATAGCCCCCGTTGCCCGATAACTCCGGAAACACTTCCGCCAGATCCGCCGGACCTGCAGCGCCGCCTTCGCGCCGCAGCAACGCCGGCTTCTCCAACCGCGGATGGCGTTCGAGAATGCGCGTCAACTCCAGCCCTGAATAGCCGCTGGCTCCGAGCACCGCACTTTTAACTTCGCCGCCATCAGCCGAGCATCTCCTCGATGCGCGCCGCAACCTTCCGGGCAGCATCCTTGTCGGGACAAATAATCAGGATCGTGTCGTCCCCGGCAATCGTTCCCACCATCTCTTCCCACTCCTGCTCGTCTATCGCGGCCGCCACCGGCTGCGCGCTGCCGACAATCGTTTTCAACACCAGCAAGTTCTGCGCCGGACGCACATCCAGCACGAATTCCCGAACCAGTCGCTGCACCGGCGGCAAAGCCAAGCCGGAGCGCTATCCCCTTGCGGCAAGTTGTAACCACTCGCCGTCTTGCTCAAATTCAAGTCGCGAATATCGCGCGACAAAGTCGCCTGCCCCACCTTGAAGCCCCGCTTGCGCAAGAGCCCGCTGCAAATCTTCCTGGCTGGCAACCGGGCCCTGCCTCAATGCTTCCAAAACCGCTCTCTGCCGCAGCACTTTATTCATTATGAATATTTATTCACTATGATGAATAAATATTCCTCTATCTTACAGACCGCATCCCTGCTGTCAAGGGGAAATACCCCTAGCTCTCACACTTTTAGTTACCTGCTCGGATGGCTCGGCGCTGAAGAGTCGTTCTACGAAATGAAAGGTGTGGCGCAGCCTCGAATCCTTGCTAGACTACTCGCGGTTCGAAAGCAGACTTTCCTGTGATGGAATCGTCCTGGATGAGCAAGCCACCAACTTTGGTCGCCGAATTGATTGCCGAGTTCCTCGGAACCTTCATCCTGATCCTCTTCGGCACCGGTGTCGTCGCCATGGTCGTGCTATTTCCCGGAAATAATCCCGCGGCAACCGTTCATGGCGGCTACACCAACATTACTCTGGGATGGGGACTCGCCGTCACCATGGGGATCTACGTCGCCGGGAAAGTTTCCGGCGGCCATCTCAATCCCGCTGTCACGCTCACCTTCGCGGTCTTTCGTAATTTTCCCTGGCGCAAAGTCGTACCGTATTCCATTGCGCAAACCGCCGGAGCATTCCTCGCCGCGGCCTTGACTTATCGAAACTATCTGCCGGCATTCCACCAGGTCGATCCCCAACTGGAAAGAACTGCAGGCGTCTTCACCACCTTCCCTGCTTTCCCGGCGTGGCCGCAAGCCGGATTTCTCGATCAAGTCATCGGCACCGCTCTGCTGCTCTTGCTCGTGCTGGCGATCATCGGACGAGTTCAACGTCCCGCCCGGAGCCAATCTCGCTCCTCTGATGATCGGCCTGGTCGTCGTCGCAATCGGCATGAGCTTCGGCGGCATGCATGGATATCCCATCAACCCCGCTCGTGATTTTGGTCCGCGTCTTTTCACCGTCGTAGCCGGATTCAAAAACAATGGACTCACTGGCGGTTCTCGAGTTTGGTTGGTGCCGATCGTCGCGCCACTGCTGGGCGGACTGGTCGGCGCCGCAATCTATGATTTCGGCATTCGAAGATTTCTGCGCGCGTCCCAGCAGTCGTCATAATTGGCTACGCTCGAAACGGAGGTCCCCTTGCGCTACATTCTCGCTCTCGACCAGGGAACAACCAGTTCGCGAGCGCTTTTATTCGATCATGAAGGCCGCGTCCGCTCCGTCGCGCAACGCGAATTCACGCAAATTTTTCCCCAGCCCGGATGGGTAGAGCACGATCCCGCGGAAATCGCCGCATCCCAGTTTGCCGTCGCTTCGGAAGCATTAGCCCAAGCTCAAGTGCAGCCCACCGATGTTGCCGCCATCGGCATCACCAACCAGCGCGAAACCGCAATCGTCTGGGATCGCGCGACCGGCAAGCCCATCTACAACGCCATCGTCTGGCAGGATCGCCGCACCGCTGCATTTTGCGCAGAACTCAAAGCGCAAGGCCACGAAAGTCTGATTCAGCAACGCACCGGCCTATTGATCGACGCATATTTCTCCGCCAGCAAAATTTCCTGGATTTTGGATCACGTTCCCAACGCTCGCTCACTGGCCGAAACGAACCGGCTTGCGTTCGGCACCGTAGATACCTGGCTCATCTGGAATTTGACTGGCGGCCGTCTGCATATCACCGACGCCAGCAATGCCTCCCGCACCATGCTCTTCAATCTTTCTTCCGGAAGTTGGGATGACGATCTTCTCGCGCTCTTCCGAATTCCGCGCCTCGATGCTGCCCACGTGTCCGGCCCTCCAGCGAGGTCTATGCCGAAGTAAGCGCTGTCCCCGGGCTGAATGGCATTCCTATCGCGGGCATCGCGGGCGATCAGCAAGCCGCGCTCTTCGGGCAAAAATGCTTTACGTCCGGGTATCACCAAAAACACCTATGGCACCGGCTGTTTCATGTTGCAGAGTACGGGAACTCGCGCCGTTGCATCCACAAATCGCCTGCTCACGACCATTGCCTGGAAAATAGGCGACGTCACAAACTACGCGCTGGAAGGCAGCGTGTTTGTCGGCGGCGCGGTGGTCCAGTGGCTCCGCGACGGGCTGGGAATTATTCGTACATCGTCGGAAGTCGAAGCTCTCGCCAATACCGTTGCCGACAACGGCGGAGTTTATTTCGTCCCTGCATTCGTCGGCCTGGGCGCTCCGCACTGGGATTCCGACGCTCGCGGCTCAATCTTCGGCCTCACCCGCGGCAGCACCTCAGGCCACATCGCGCGCGCTGCCCTCGAAAGCATTGCGTTTCAAGTCGCCGATCTCATGGACGCAGTTCAAACCGATACCCGCACTCCACTTACTGAGTTGCGCGTGGATGGTGGCGCTTCCGCCAACAATGCTCTCATGCAATTTCAGGCTGACATTCTCGGCGTACCCGTAGTTCGGCCTGCCATCACGGAATCAACCGCACTGGGCGCAGCCTTTCTGGCCGGACTGGCCGTGGGCTTCTGGAAGGATTTGGGCAAGCAATTTCTGATTTGCCGAGCGATGCCAGCCGGTTCACCCCGCGCATGCCCCAGTCGCAAGTCGACCAACTGCGCCGCCGCTGGAACGAAGCCGTCTCTCGCACGCGCGATTGGGAGCATTCATCCGCCGCACCCTCGAAAATAGACTAATAAGAATTTATTAGCGCTTCCCTTAAGCATCGGCTCACATCTAAGTCCTGTCGCGAAAGAGATTTTATGAAAAAAATTTGTCGGCACTTTAGACCCGTAAAAGCATGCTAGCCGGTCGCGCTTCGGCCCCGGCCCTAGCCCTTCGATCCCCCAACATCACTGCGGATTCACCGCCGCCTTCACCACTCCAACATTCGTATCCGCGCCTCCGTAATAAAACAAATAATCATCGCCCTTACGCACCATTCCTTCCACGAACACCACATTCGGAACCTGTCCAACTTTCTCCCATTCTTTTTCCGGAGCAAAGATCGGCGAGTCCGTTCGCGAAATCACGCGTCGAGGATCATTCCGGTCGAACATAGCAACCCCAGTCCGATAAACCAGCTTGTCGTCAGCCCCGTTGTAAATTAGAAAAATCCCTTTCGGAGTCACAATCGGCGCAGGCCCCGGCTCCACCACGCGAGAATCAAATTTTCCCGGCTCGCGCCGGCAATACTGGTGTCTCGGTCGCTTCCGTCCAGTGCAACAGATCTGTCGACGAGGCCAGCCCCATCTGATCCTTATTATCTTGGCTCGTCCCCAGGAAATACATCCAGTACTTGCCATCGATTTTCTTCGGCACGATCGCCCCAGATTTCGTCCAGCGAACATTCCAGTTTCCCTTATACGCGGGAAGAATGATTCCCCGTCGCTCCCAGTGGATCAAATCCTTCGAAGTCGCCATACACAGCTGTGCATCTTTCTTGTTGTAGCCGGTATACGTCAGATAATACGTATCGCCGAACTGCACTAGCCGCGGATCTTCCACCCCGCCATCTTTTTCGTAATCCTTCTCCGGCGAGAACACAGGCTGGCTGCGGCGCGTGAAGTGGATGCCGTCCGCGCTCTCGGCGTAGCCCAGTCTCGAAGTTCCCGCTTTATCCTGCGCCCGGTACAGCATGACAATCTTGCCGTCGCGAAGAACTACCGAAGGGTTGAACGTGCCCGCCGATTCCCATCCATCGCCCTGCGGCGATATCACCGGAGTCTCCGACGCGCGCTGCCATGCTCCAAATGGCCAACTTGCGCTATCCTGTGAGGCCAGCGCCAGAAGCACGGCACAAAGTTTCGCACAGCTTTTGAGAGGAACGGAATGAATCATAGATCGGATTCTCCGCCAGCTCGCCGGTTCTTGCAACCGGACGCCGCACGCGCGAACATTTCATGCTGCTTCAGACCATGCTGAGTCAGAAAAACATCGTCGTCGGACTGGGCGAACTGTTGTGGGATTTACTGCCAGCCGGAAAGCAACTCGGCGGAGCCCCGACAAACTTCGCCTACATCACAACTCTGCTCGGGGATGAAGGAATTCCGGTCAGCCGCCTGGGCAACGATTCTCTGGGTTCGGAAGCAATTCGTCGTTTGACAGAACTCGGCCTCTCAACCGAATTCATTCAGCAGGACGCCGATCACCCCACCGGAACCGTTCGGGTGGAAGTGGATCGCACCGGCCAGCCATGCTTTGAAATTTCCGAATCCGTCGCCTGGGACTTTCTCGCCTGGACGCCGCAATGGCAATCCCTGGCACAGCAAGTCGATGCTGTCTGCTTTGGATCGTTGGCGCAGCGATCGCAAATCAGCCGCGACACCATCCGACAATTTATCCACGCGACGCGCCCCAGCGCGGTGCGTGTTTTCGATGTGAATCTTCGACAGCATTTTCACACCGTGGAAGTCCTCACCGAATCGATGAAGCTCGCCTCCGTCGTCAAGTTGAATCACGAAGAGCTTCCCAGAATCATGCGGATGTTCGAAATTGAGAATCGCAGCGAAGAAGACTCCGCCCGCCACTTGCTGTCCGCACACCACCTGCAGCTGATTTGCGTCACGCGCGGCACCAACGGCAGCCTGCTCGTTTCCCGCGATGAATGCAGCGAACATCCCGGCTTCCAGGTGAAGGTCGCCGATACCGTCGGCGCTGGCGATGCCTTCACTGCCGCTCTGGTTCACGGATATCTTCGCCAAACTCCGTTGCCGCAAATCAACGAAACCGCCAACCGAGTCGGCGCCTGGGTGGCCAGCCAATCAGGCGGAACCCCCGCACCAAGTCTCGGCAGCCTGAAGCAAACCCTAGACAAAATCGCCTGAAAAGTTACAGATCCTTCGCCCTTCCCCTGTGAAACCCCGTGCCCCCTGTGTTAAAGATTTAAAGATTTAAAGATTTAAGATTTTCCGCCCGCACCGTTCCCCGCAACCGTGCTCCCGACTTTTGGGTTATCCTGTCAGTTTGGTTTTCGCTGTCCCCAGGGGGCCTAATTGACCGTACCATCGCTCGTCTTTCGTTTACTCATTTGCATCTCGGTTTTCCTCCCCGTCGTATCAAGTTCAGCACAACAAGTTCCCGAGAATACTTATCAGGATCTGCACTGGCGCATGATCGGCCCATTTCGTGGAGGCCGCACTCGCGCTGCCACCGGCGTTCCCAGCGAGCCAAATGTTTTCTACATGGGCCAGGTCAACGGCGGAGTTTGGAAATCAAACGACTACGGCCGCACCTGGAATCCTATCTTCGACCATGAATCCACGCAGTCGATCGGCGCCATCGCCGTCGCCGCTTCCGATCCCAACATTATTTATGTCGCCAGCGGCGAAGGCCTGCATCGCCCCGATCTCTCAGTCGGCAATGGAATTTACAAATCCACCGACGCCGGAAAAACCTGGACTCATCTCGGCCTGCGCGATGGCGAACAAATTCCCAGCCCTCGCCGTCGACCCGCGCAACCCCAATCGAGTTTTCGCCGCCGTGCTCGGCCATCCCTATGGTCCAAATGAAGAGCGCGGCCTCTTCCGCTCCACCGATGGCGGCCAGTCCTGGCAAAAAGTAATTTACAAAGACGAGAACACTGGCGCCTCTGACGTAGAAATCGATCCCTCGAATCCCGACATGATCTATGCCTCGATGTGGGAGGTTCGCGAAGGCCCCTGGGAAGACGGCAACGAATTCAACGGAACCGGCGGCGGATTATTCAAATCCACCGACGGTGGAAACACATGGCACCAGTTAACCAATGGCCTACCAAAAGATCTTTCTCAAATCTACGTCGCCATTGCACCCAGCGATTCGCATCGTCTTTACGCCACAATCGGCGCGGCATCCGGCGCACTCGCTTTCTACCGCTCCGACGACGCAGGCGAAACTTGGAGCAAGCCCACCGATGATCCTCGCCCCTCCGGCCGCATCGGCGGCGGCGATCTCGCCATCCCGCGAGTCGATTCCAAAAATGCGGACGTGGTCTACTGCGCGAGCACTGTAACCATGAAGTCCACCGACGGCGGCAAAACCTGGTTCGGCTTTCGCGGCGCTCCCGGCGGCGACGACTATCAAAATCTCTGGATCAATCCCAACGATCCCAACATTATTCTCTTGGTCAGTGATCAAGGCGCGCTGGTCACCGTCAACGACGGAGCATCCTGGAGTTCCTGGTACAACCAACCCACCGCGCAGATTTATCACGTCGTCGATAACGCCCACTTTCCCCTACCGCGTCTGCGGCGGCCAGCAGGAAAGTGGTTCGGTCTGCATCGCCAGCCGCGGCAACGACGGCGCGATCACTTATCGCGAGTGGCATCCCGTCGGCGTAATCGAATACGGCTACGTCGCGCCCGACCCACTTGATCCCGACATTATTTATGGTGGCGGCAGAAGCGAAGTCTCAAAATTCCACTGGTCCACCGGCCAGGTGCAGAACGTCACTCCCATCCCGCTGCGCACCTCGAAATACCGCACCGACCGCACCGAGCCGACCATGTTCTCGCCCGTCGATCCGCACACTCTTTATTACGCCAGCAATGTGCTTTTCAAAACCACCGACGGCGGAACTTCCTGGCAGACCATCAGCAAAGATCTCACTCGCGAAAATCCCGGCGTGCCCGCCAGCGTCGGCAAGCCTCGTCCCCAAAGGAGCCGACAAACAGCGCGGAGCCATCTACGCTCTCGCCCCTTCGTTCAAAAACATCAACACGCTCTGGGCCGGCACCGACGATGGCCTCATCTGGCAAACGCGTGATGGCGGCAAAAACTGGAACGACATCACGCCCAAAGATCTGACGCCGTGGAGCAAGGTCACCCAGCTCAGCGCATCGCATTTCGATGAAGACACCGCCTACGCCTCCGTGAGCCGCTTCCGCATCAACGACAACCGTCCTTATATCTATCGCACTCACGACGCCGGCAAAAACTGGACCTTGATCACCACCGGCCTTCCCGACTTCGGCCCCGTCGACACCGTCCGCGAAGATCCCGTGCGCAAAGGATTGTTGTTCGCCGGAACCGAAAATTCCGTCTGGATTTCGTTCGACGATGGCGACCATTGGCAATCTCTGCAACTCAACCTGCCGCACACTTCCATGCGCGATCTCTGGATTCACGACAACGATCTCATCGTCGGCACCCACGGCCGCTCCTTCTGGATTCTCGACGACATCACCGCACTACGCGAAGTTAAAAATCTGTCCACCAGCGAAGCGCATCTTTTCACGCCGGCTCCGGCTGTCCGCATCCAGCGCGACACCTACACCGATACGCCCCTTCCTCCCGACGAGCCCTTCGCCGCCAATCCGCCCGACGGCGCCATCCTCGATTACTATCTGCCTCACGCTTCTTCTCCGGTCACACTTGAAATCCTCGACGCTCGCGGCCAACTCGTTCGCAAGTTTTCCAGCACCGACAAGCCGGAGGTGACCGAAGAGGAATTAAAAAAACAACTCATCCCCCTCTACTGGCTGCGTCCATTCCAGGCTCTGTCTGCCGATGCCGGCATGCACCGCTGGGTTTGGGATCTTCACTATCCCGCGCCTGATTCCACGCGTCACGAATATCCCATCTCCGCCATTCCCGGCGACACTCCTCGTCTGCCGCTCGGTCCCACGGCGATGCCGGGAACCTACACCGCGCGCCTCACCGTGGATGGCAAGAACTACACCGCATCGTTCGTCCTGAAGATGGACCCGCGCGTAAAAACATCCACGGCTGGCCTGGAAAGAAAATTCCAATTGGAAACGCGCCTGGCCTCTCTTGCTGAGCCAGACGTCGCAAGCCGTGCAACAAGCGGGATCGATTCGCGATCCGCTACAAAAGCTAACTCAGCAAGCCACTGGATCCGATGCGCGATTCTGTTCAAGCATTCCAAAATAAACTCATGGCACTTCTCGGTGCTCCCGCCGGTTTCCTCGCTCCGCCAGCCAACGAGAACACTCTCACTCAGAACCAATAGTCAAATCGCTGTTTTATACGGCCAGATCTGGCAGGTGGATGCCGACCCTACCGCCTCGCAGTCAGAAGCCTTCGCGGCAATCGAGCGCGATGCGTCGGATGTAATGAAACGTTGGGATGCTTTTCGGACGACGGATCTCCCCGCATTGAATCATTCTCTCGGCGGCGCAAACCTGCCCGAAATCAAGATCGACACCGACGCGCACAAAGACGAAGGCAACATGGACGAAGAGTGATCCGCTGATGCCCCATGCAGCGCTTCAATATAAGAAGCCTGAGACCGTAAGCACCGCAAATCGTAATCACCGCCAAATCGCAACCACTACAAAACGCAAGCACCACGAAGCCTGGCAGCACCGTGGAAGAGCGGCGCTTCAGCGCCGCGTAAGCTTTCAAAAAATTCCGGCTTTAGCCGCTGCAAAACTCTGGCCAGTAAACTGGCTTCCCACAACTCACAACGCTTCCACCGCACTCTGCAACTCCCGCGCAACCTGCGCAGGATCGCCGTCAACTGCAACCCGCATCGGCCGCCCAATCCGAACTCCGATCTCTCCCGGCCTCGCAAATCTTCTCCCTGCATGTTTCACTTCAAACAGTCCCACAATCTTCATGGGCAACACCGGAACATCTAAATTCTTCGCTAGCAATCCAATCCCCGCACGAAACGGATTCATCTTCCCATCCACTGTATGCCGCCCTTCCGGAAATACCAGCACGCTATAACCACGATCCACGGCTCGTCCGGCATAAGCAAAACTTTCGCGGAAGCCAGCCTCGCGCGGCAAAGGAAAAAGATTCAGCAAAGAAACTCCCAACACCCATTTCACCCGATCGTAAATTCTCCCGAAGAAGCCTCTATCCGCAGCCGGTGAGTGCAGCGCCTCCAAAGCCTCGCCGCGCGTCGCGATCACAATGCGGCTCCGCAATCGCGCCGGCAAGGCCGCTTGCACAAAAGCAAAATCCACATCCGCAATATGGTTGCAAACCACCAGCAGCGGCCCGTTCCAGCCTCGCAAATTTTCCCGCCCCTCAATGCGCGGCCGGCCCAGCAACATGACCGCCGGCATCATCAATAAGTATTGCGCCAGCCATCGCTTCCACGTCACCGGCCATCGCAATACCCAGCCCGGATAATGAAACTCAACGCGCTGCTTTACCTCGCCGCGCAACATCTTTTCCACATCGCCAACAGTCCGCGCCGCACTGAAACTTGTCTCGCTCAGATCCACCTGATATCGATCTTCCAGCGCGCTGATCAGCTCCACACGATCCAGCGAACTTAATCCCAAATCCGAGTCCAGCTTCGCCCCAGCATTCTGCGCTGCCGGCGTTCGCCCCGTAATGCGCCCGATCATTTCCGCGATGGGATTATCGTTTGCGGTTTCTCTCTCGGCGCCTTGCGAGATTTGCCTCGCCGCGAATTCCGCAATCACATTCCGCCGCGGCTTCTGCGTGCTGGTCCGTGGAAAATCTTCCTGGGGCCATTGCACCCACATGCGCATGCGCTGAAATTCCGCCAGCAATTGATTCGCCCGCTCCACCACTTCCTCCACTTTTGCATCGCCCCGCAGAATCACCACCGCACACGGCTCCGCATTCCCTCCACGCTCAATCCCTACAACCACGCAATCTTTCACCTCCGGCTGCCGCCGCAACGCCGCTTCCAAATCTTCCGGATAAATATTCAGCCCCGCCGGAGTAACAATCACCTCTTTCTTGCGCCCTTTGAAATAAAGATTCCCCGCCTCATCCAGCGCGCCCACATCTCCGGTGTGGTACCAGCCCTGCTCGTCGGCGACGCCATGCGCACCATCCGCCCCCCAGTATCGCGACGCCACTCCACCCCCGCGGACCAAAATCTCTCCATCCTCCGCAAGTTTCACATCGCGTCCCGGCAGCACCTTGCCAATCGATCCCTTCCCCAACTTGAACGGATGATTCACGCTGATCAGCGACGTCGTCTCCGTCAGCCCATAACCCTGAATCGCGGCATACCCCAGCCGGTCCCAGAATTGTTCGGTCTCCGCATCCAGCGCCGCGCCGCCACAAATAAATGCCCAGAACTTCCACCCAAACTGCCGCCGGATGTCGCGAAAAATCCACCACCGCCGCAAAAAATGTTTCCCTTCCGACGTGCGAAATCGTCGCCGAAAACTTTCGATCTTCCCTCGATCTTCTAAATCGCGTTCAATCTTCTGTTTCAAAGATTGCAAAACCCTCGGCACGCTCACGAGCACCGACACTCGTTCCCGCCGAATCGTGCTCATAATTTCCGAAGGCTTCAACTCCTCCTGAAAAATAACGGTCCCGCCCAGCAACGGCGGCAAAAACATTCCCAGGAATTGCCCAAACACGTGACTCAGCGGCAGCAAATTCAAAAACCGCACCGGATGCACCCACCGCTCATATTTCAAATAAGGCTGCATCGCCCGCTCCAGCGGATCAATATTCGCCAGCACATTCCCATGCGTGATCACCACGCCCTTAGGCTCGGCCGTAGTGCCCGAAGTAAAAACAATCTGCAAAATATCGTCGCGGCCGATGGCAACATCCGGGAAGATCGACGCGGGTGCCCCATCCTCTCGCTTCCTTTGCGAGACAGTGCGGGGATCTTTGACTTCCTCAAGGACTAGCACAGGAACTACGCCAGTGATGCTCGGGTTCTCCGCCGCGTGCTTCCGCGAACAAACCCAAAGCCTCGCCTCAACCTGCCGCGAAACCCGCACCGCAAACTCCGACGACGCCCCATCATCCATCGGAACCACAACCACGCCGCGCAAAGCGCATCCAAAAAACGCCGCAACCCACTCCGCGCAGTTCTCTCCCCACAACATCACCCGCTCGCCCTTGCCGATCCCGCGCGTGTCCAACTCGGCGGCGAACTGAAATGCCATCTCCAGAACCTGCCCGTACGTAAACCACTCCATCCGGTACCCACGCCGCTGCCCATAGGCACGCTCATCGCAGTGCGCCTGAAAGTTCGTCAGAAAAAACTCTGCTAAGGATTCGGCCATGAGTAGAGCGGAGGCGGTAGATAAATAAACCGAAGTCTTGCCTCTTAGGCAAGTTTAGTAGCAGAAGGGAGAATCGCACGCTCCGCCAGGTTTTGGCACGAATCTACTAATGGCTTGGGGATCCGCGTTCCTGATGCTTTTCGCCTTGCTATGCAATTCATTCATTCATGAACGCTGTGCCAGATGCGGAGACGCCATCTCATATGGGAACCACCGCCATCGAATCGAATTCCCTGATTTCTGTCAAGCCAACGGTACCGCAGGAAATAATTACGGCCTTGCAACTCCCCGAGTCAGCAGATTTGTCGCCTGACTCGACGCAGCTAACAGCGGTTCAGAGGTGCTTGGTGGAACCATCGGATCCAGGGGTGACGCGGGTGACCTCTTCACTGGCTGTGCTTCACGGAACGGTACGGCAAGGGAGGCTGGCTGCTATGGCTGGAGAGCGGCGAAATTAATGGTGGCGCGGTCGGCGGGTTCCGCTGGCAACTCGCATGGACGACCGGCCAGGTTCGACGCGAGATGCCGGGCGCTGCCCGACGGCAACGTGGCGTGGAATTGCCGATACCCTGAGCTGGGATAGAAGACACCGAAGCATTGCACACGCTTAGAGACCGACAAGAGGCTCGGTGGCACGCTTCTCGACCTACTGAGCTGAGGAAAATTCACGGCGAGCGACACCGCGACGAACACGTTGACAGTACTCTCACGCGGAAGACGTGTGGGCAATCGAGGCGTGGATGTCAAAAGTTCATAGCAGCCTCACTCCCGCCCCACCCCCAGCGCATCCGCCACCCGATTAATATAGTTAAACCACGAAGCAATCAGCGTAATCTGCAAAATCCCGCGATCATCAAACCCCGCCGCCCGCAGTCCCTCAATATCATCCTTCCAAACGCGCGTCGCGTCCTTGGTCAGCTTCACCACATAATCCACCATCACCCGCTCCTGCGGCGTGATGGGCGCGGTCGTGTAATCCTTTTCCAGCGCCTCCACCAGCTCTTTATCCAGCGTCACCCTACGCAGAAACTCTGCGTGCGATTCGATTCAATACACGCACCGGTTGGTCACCGAGACCATGGTGGCGATCATTTCATGCTGCCGCCGGCTCAGCGGCAACTCCGGCGACATCAGCGCTCCGAATGTTCCGAACGCGTGATAGAGCGCCTGCGGAATCAGCGTGTGCGACCCCACAATCGACGACCCGCCCGACTCATCGGGATGCACCGGCGTGGCATACTCCACGGGATACAACGCCCGCTGCCCCTCCATCGCGCTGCGCAGCTTCTCATCCACTTCCGCCAACGGTACGGTTTTAATCCATGTCATAGACCGACTCTTCCTCCATCCAGGTCGAGGTTTGAAAGGCCGCTAACGGCGCACCTCGAACCCACTCCCTTTTCAAAACGCAGCCGGAAGATTACACTCTGCTCCCGCGCCGCCAAATAGCGCTTTTGGACTAGAGACGGCCCATGACCGCCCGTTCCACCGCTGATTCCCAAGGTAACCCACTTGTACACTCCCTTTTGGTAACCCTTGGTAACCATGCGATTCCACTCCTCCAGCCGTACAATTGCACTTGTTCCAACCGGCCATCTCTAGAAAAGGAGTTTGGCCAATGTGACGCTTCCCGGACAACACTCCCAGGAACGTCATTCGCACCACCGTCATTCGCAACCAGGGCTGGAGTTCGCAACCTTATGGCGTTCGGTTTCGGGTTCAACAAACAGAAGGTACTCAGCGCTGCGGAGAAATACGTCCAGCAGGGCAAGATGCAGAATGCCATCGTTGAGTACGAAAAGGTCATTAAGGCCGACCCCAAAGACCTCACCGTCACCAACACGGTCGGCGACCTCTACTCCCGACTCGGCGATGCCGATAAAGCCACCGAATGTTTCAAGACCGTAGGCGATGCCTATGCCACGCAGGGTTTCACGGTCAAAGCCATCGCCATGTACAAAAAAATCAGCAAGCTCAAGCCTTCACTTGAGAGCGTGCTGAAGCTCGCAGAACTCTACACCCAGCAGGGCCTCTTCAACGATGCCCGCGCCCAGTACCTGCAGGTCGCAGAAGAATTCCTGAAATCCGGCGAGCTCGACAACGCCGTCCGCATCTTCCAGAAAATTCTGGAGATGGATCCGGAAAACACCAACATGCGCGTCCGCCTGGCGGAAGTTTACGTCCGCCTCGGAAAGAAAAATGACGCCTGGCAGATTTTTTCCGCCGCCGCCGAAACTCTCCGCGCCAAAGGGAACCTTCCCGGCGCCGAGGAAGTTCTGCAGCGCATGCTTACGCTCGATCCCGGCAACGGCTACGCGCTGCTCATGCAAGGCCGCAATCTGCTCGAGGCCGGCGACGCCGAAGCCGCCATCGAATCTCTGCAAAAAGTTCCCGATCTCGATTCCAATCCCGATGGCCTGCGCGATCTGCTCAAGGCTTACCTGAAAAACGGACGCCTCTCCGATGCCGGAACGCTTGCCAGCAAACTGCTCAGTGTCCACAACGACCTCGCCGCCATCTCCACTTTCGCCGACGCCCTCATGCAGGCCGGCCAGTATGAGAATGCGCTTCAGGTTTACGATCAGCATGCCGACCGCCTGCTCGCCGAAGATTCCGACAAAGTTTTAAAAAATCTGCACTCCGTCATCGGCCATGTGCGCGACAATCCCGCTTCGCTCGAGAAGCTTCTCGAGCTCTTCCAGAAAGCTGGAGAGTCCACTCACATCACCGAAGTCATCGAGTTGCTGGCGCATGCTTCGGTGCAATCCGGCGATCTGGCGCGCGCGCGCGATCTCTATCAGAAGCTCGCCACCATGGAGCCCGGCAATCCCCTGCATCTGAATAATTATCAGCAGGTGGTCAGCCAGCTCGGTGGACCCTCCGCAGAAAAATTAATTTCCGCGGAAGAAGCCGCCGTTATCGTCGACGAACTGGAAGCCACATCTCCCGCGGTCCATCAACATTATCCGGATGCCGTGGCCCTGGCCGTTCGCTCCGCCCTCACCGACGCGGAACTTTTTATTTCCTACAACATGCCCGCCAAAGCTCTGGCCCCGCTCATGGCCACTTTGCCGCAGGCGCCCAACGATCTTCGCCTGAACCAGCGGTTAGCCGCGCTGCACACCCGCGCCGAACGCTTTGCCGAGGCCGGCGTCTGCTGCCGCACTTTGCAGAGCGTCTACTCCGAAGCTGGATATCCCGAAGAAGCCACACGCTACGGCGAACTGGCCGACCGCTACGAACAGCGTTCGGCAATCTCCGCTGCTCCGGACCCCGCCATCGAATTGCCCACTCTCCCGGAGGAGACCTCTTCAGAAGAGATTTCGATTGCGTCCGAGGTCTCCGCTCCCGTGGCCTGCGACTCCAGTCAGCCTTCGGAAGAACTCGAATTCTCCGTCGTCGCGGATCCTGGCGAAAACCAACATCACGATCTAAACCAGGAAGATCAAAATCAGGAAACTCCGGATCATCAGCCCGCCGACGAGGCGCCAGCCGCCATCGAATCTCACGCCGAGCCCGCCGAGATCGACCTGTCCTCCGAGTGGGACGATGCCATTACGATCGAGGCCGACGAGCCGGCTGCAGAAGTCGCCGAATATAGAGATTCCGAGTGCCGTCGCCGAGCCTCCGGCTCCCAGTCGCTCATACCGAAGCGGCAAATGCCCGCCCGGCGCAGGCCAGCCAGGAAAAAACCGCCGAAAGCGTCGAAGAGATTCGCTTCTATCTCGAGCACGGCATGCCCGAGCAAGCCGCCTCCGCTTTCGAAAAACTTCAAGCTCTCACATCTGACGAAGCTATATTGAAGCGCCCTTCGGTCTGAGATTGAAGCTGCCTCTCATCCCGTCGCTGCTGTCGAAGAGGTCCCGCCGCTCGAGCCTGTTGCGAATTTCGCAACCGACGAACCTTCCGCCGAATTTACTGTCGACGAAGTTATTGACGAAGTTCCCTCCGCCACTCTCGATGAGCCCGTCGCCGTCGAGGAGCTTCCGGTTGAAGCACCCGCTCCGCTTCCTCCGGTGGAAGCCGTGCACGTGGAACCTCCCGCTGCGCGCCACATTCAGCCTCCCGCGCCCAAAGCTCCCGCGCCCGAGCCTCCCGCAGTCGAGCCCGCAGTCGCATCGGCGCCCGGCGTCCTCCAGGAATTCGTCTCCGATCTCGAATCTTCTCTGGGCGATAGTTTTCTGCCCGGAGCCGTCCCGCATGAGCCCGCGCATTCTGCTGATCCCGCTCCAGCCCACGCTGCTCAAACAGAACATACCGTCGCAGCCCGAACTCGAGCCTGTCGGCAATGCCACACCCACTACTTTCGGCGTGCCGCAAAACGAGGTCATCGGTGAATTCGTAGCCGATCTCGAAGCTTCCCTCGGCGACGACTTCCTCAAAGATGCTCCCGTCCCCGAACCAGTTGCAGCTCTTCCGCGCTCAAGCTCAGCCCGCCCCGGAATCCAAGCCGCCAGTCGCGGCAGCTCCCGCGCAGCAATGGCCTGCGCCCGCTCCGGCACCCGCTTCACCAGTCAGCGCTCCCGCCGTCGCCAGCGCCGCAGCCGCTTCAGCATCCGCCGGCGCACCTACAATTTCCTCACAAGCCTCAGCCCCAGTCGCACAGCAATCGGCTCACGTCGCGTCCGTGGCACCAGTTCCTCCATCATCCCCGGCCCACCCACCGCCGCCAAGTCTTCCCCCTTCGGCGAAGATGCCGGCGTCGATCTGGCCGAAATGTTTGGCGAGCTGAAGCAAGATCTCGAATCGGGCACCACTGCGGATGAAGGCGATCCCGAAACTCACTACAACCTGGGCATCGCTTTCCGTGAAATGGGTCTGCTCGATGAAGCCATCGGCGAGTTGCAGAAGACCTGCCAGGCCGTCGATCGCGGCCATCCGTTCCCTCAGGTCATGCAGACTTACACCTGGCTGGCGCAATGCTTCCTCGATAAAGGCGTGCCCGAGGCCGCTATTCGCTGGTATCAAAAAGCTCTTGCAGCCCCCGGCATCGACGAGGAAACCCGCACCGCTCTCCACTACGAACTCGCCGCCGCCTACGAGACCGCCGGCGACAAACCGTCAGCGCTCAAGCACTTCATGGAGGTTTACGGCCGCAACATCGATTATCGTGACGTTGCCGAGCGCATCAAGCCTCTGAAGTCGTAGAATAGCTCGATGGGTTTTGTTCCCATACACCTCGTGTCGTTCTCGTAACCACTCTCTCGTCCAACTCCACCACTCTTGTCATCCCGAGCGAAGCGAGGGACCTTGGTTTTTCCGGCACAACCGAGTTCGCCGTTATCTCCATCCCTCGCCACAGCGGAGCGCCCTGTGACTCCCGATCCCAAATTGCCCGTGGAGAACGGCCCGGCGCCCACTCCCGCTCCCACTGAAAACAGTACTTGGCTTCTCGATCCACCGCCTTCCGCTCCCGTGCATCAAGCCCATACCGGGTTGCAGCTTTGGCTGCATCGTACCTCCGTCTTCCTCTTCGTGTTGATCAGCGCCATCGCCGGCGTTCTGCTCCTCATCCTCCCCTGGACCCCCGAGTGGACCGACAATTATCTTCTGCTCTCCTATCCCTGGCTGCGCACTTTGATCTCCACCGGCTTTTTTCGTGGCCTGTGCAGCGGCCTGGGTTTGCTCGACATCTGGATCGGCTTCTGGGAAGCCCTCCACTATCACGATCGGCAATAGCGGTAACGCGGATCCCCCAGAAAAGGGATTCCCGGATTTTCAGATTCAGCACGTGAGTTTCGTATAATTTCTGATCGTGAGTGTTTCAAATGATCGATAAGCTCAAACCCGCTCCTCTGGCCTATCGAGAACGAACCTTTCCTCAGCAGTCCCGACGGCCGCATTCTTCGCATCCTCGCCGAATATCAGGAACCGCTCTCCCGTTTTCGCCGCGAACAGATTCAGGACACAGTCGTCTTCTTCGGCTCCGCGCGCTTTCAGGGAGGCGACGCCGCCAAAAACAATCTCGACCGCTGTAGAAAAGAACGACGGCAAAATTTCTGCCAGCCAACATCAGGATAATCTCAAGCGCGCCCGCGCCGCCGTCGACATGGCCCGCTACTACGAAGACGCGCGCCGCCTCGCTCATCTGCTGACCGAATGGTCCATCCAAATCCCCGCCCGCCGCCACCGTTTCGTCGTCACTACCGGCGGCGGCCCCGGCATCATGGAAGCCGCCAACCTCGGCGCCTACGAAGCCGGAGGCAAAAGCATCGGCCTCAACATCAATCTGCCCTTCGAGCAGAATCCCAACTCCTACATCACGCCCGTCGCTCAACTTCGAATTCCACTATTTCTTCATGCGCAAATTCTGGTTCGCCTATCTCGCCAAAGCGCTGGTGATTTTTCCCGGCGGCTTCGGCACCATCGACGAACTCTTCGAAATCCTCACCCTCGCGCAAACTGACAAACTCGCCAAGAAAATTCTCGTCGTCATCTACGGCAGTGAATACTGGCATCGCATCATGAACTTCCAGGCCTTCGTCGATGCCGGCACCGTCGCTCCCGAAGACCTCAACCTGTTCAAGTTCGTCGACACTCCCGAGGACGCCTTCACTTTCCTCCGCGACGGCCTCACCGAATACCACCTCGGCGGCCCGCCCAAGAAAGAAAAAGAACAAGAAGTCCTCCCCGAAATCGCCAAGACGAGGCCATGATCCAAAAAGGAGTCCCGGAAAGTTAAGCTCTACCCTGTGAACCCCGTGCCCCCTGTGTTAAAGATTTAAAAGTCCTCGCGACCAAGCCGATGCCGAAACCCTGCATCCTCTACTACATCACCGACCGCAAAGCGTTTCCCGGAGATGAACTCACGCGGCGCCGTCTTCTACTCGACAAAATCACCGAAGCCGCAAGCGCGGGCGTCGACTATATTCAGCTCCGCGAAAAAGATCTCTGCGCGCGCGATCTGGAATCCCTGGCCCGCAAAGCAATTCAAATCATCCGGAGCAATGCAAAGCCAAGAACCGCCCTCCTGATCAACTCGCGTACCGATGTCGCCCTGGCCATCGAAGCTGATGGTGTGCACCTACCCGCGAACGATCTTTCCCCAAACGAAATTCGGCAAATATGGAAGTGTGGCGCGGGCGCCCTCGCCCGCGAAATCTCACCATCACCTCCGCAAATCTCCATCTCCTGTCACTCCGCAGAAGAAGTAACCGAAGCCGCCACCGAAGCCGCCACTCTAGCCATCTTCGCCCCCGTCTTCGAAAAAAAGGATGCCCCCGGAACGCACCCGCAGGCCTCGAAGCTCTCCGCCAAGCCTGCCGAGCCAAAATTCCAGTCCTCGCTCTAGGAGGCATCACCCTGCAGAACGCCGCTTCTTGCCTGCAAGCCGGCGCAGCCGGCATCGCCGCCATCCGCCTGTTCCAGGAAAATAACGTCGCACAAATCGTGCGTAGCTTACGCAGGTCTTAATGGGATGTCTTTGGCTGGCGCAGCCCTTCAACGCTGCGATTATGTCCGGCCTGACTGGAATCGGACTTTAGCACTGAGGCAACAAATCCTCACCCAGTGTACTTCGTCCCCGTTTCCAACACTTCCATCGCTTTCGCGACCCGCCGCTCCCTCGTCTCTTCTTTCTTCGCGGCCTCAATCCAAAGGGCGATCTCTTTCTTATGCGTGAACCCCATCTTTTCCCAGTTCGCCCTCGCCACTTTATTTTTCGCCAGTAGTTTCTTCAACACCGCCGGCACTTCCACTGTGCGCTTCTCGTCGTCCCGTTCCATCACCACTTCGACAATGTCTCCAGCATCCACTCCAGCACCCTTGCGCAAAGTCTGATTCACCGGCATCATGTGGCAACCACCCATCGGCATCAGCGACGATCGAAACGGAAATCCGTTAATCGTCCCGCGCACCGGCACCCTCGCCCGCGTCCCAAAAATCTCGAGTACATCCACCGGTGGCGTAATCGCCGCCACCACTCCCGCCTCTTTGCCCTCAATCTTCGCTTTGAAATGCAGCTTCTGTTCCGCCATCGCAGCCTCCATCAGCGCTGCTACACTTTATCCAGATCAGATCCATGCGGCAACATCCGAGCTAAACCATGTCGGCAGCACATTCCCATTCCCATCCCGATCCCCACTACATCGAGCCTCGCATGGTTTCGATCCCCGCCGCCTGGTTCCTCATGGGCTCATCTACCGGTCAGGATTGCGAACGTCCCGTTCACCGCGTCTGGATCGACGCCTTCGAACTCGCCGCCAGCCAAGTCACCAATGCAGAATACGCAGCTTACCTGCGAACCACCGGATTGCAATCGCCGCCCTTTTGGACCGATAAAAATTTCAGCGATCCCAAACAGCCTGTCGTGGGCGTCTCCTGGTTCGAAGCCGATCACTATTGCCAATGGCTATCCTCGCAAACCGGACGCATCTATCGCCTTCCCACCGAAGCGGAATGGGAGCGAGCCGCTCGTGGCGATCTCGAACAGAAAGATTTCCCCTGGGGCAACGATCCTCCGCAATCACTTCCCGACTACGCCACGCGCTGGCAAACCGGGCCCGAGCCCGTCGCCCGCTACGCTCCAAATTCCTTCGGCCTTCACAACATCTGCGAAAACGTCCACGAGTGGTGCAGCGACTGGTACGATCCCAACTACTACGCCACCTCGCCTGACCGCAATCCTCGCGGCCCCGACCCTCGCTCCGGAACCGGCCAACGCAAATCCTCCCGCGGCGGATCCTGGCGCCATCACGTCAAAGTCTCCCGCTGCTCCGCCCGCTCCAGCATCCCTCCCGACTTTCAATATGCCGACTACGGCTTTCGCATCGCCTGTTTTATCATTTGCTGTAATTTCGTAATTGAGTAACTTTCAAAATCCATATTCGAGTCTTCCGACCGGGCAATCAGCCCAATGATCACCTGCTGATCGCCACTCTAGATCGAGCCAGTATATGTTCCAACCCAGATCTTCTCGCAAACAAACGCATCCTCATCACCGGCGGCGGCACCGGCCTCGGCAAAGCCATGGCTCACCGCTTCCTCGAACTCGGCGCCACCGTCTACATCTGCGGCCGCCGCGAAGACGTACTCCAGAAAACCGCTGCCGAACTTTCCACCGCAACAAAAGGTGAGATCCACGCGATCCCCTGCGACGTCCGCAATCTCGACGCTGTCGAGGCCATGATCGATTCCATCTGGAAAGACTGGCCCGCTGGATATTCTGGTCAACAACGCCGCCGGAAACTTCATCGCCCGCACCGAAGAACTTTCTCCGCGCGCCTTCGACTCCGTCATCGGCATCGTTCTCCTCGGCACCCTCCACGCCACCATGGCCTGCGGACGCCGCTGGCTCAAAGCCAAACATGAAGGCACTGTCCTCAGCATTTCTGCGACCTACGCTCCAGTTGGCTCCGCTTACGTGGTTCCCTCCGCCATCTCAAAAGCTGGAGTCGAAGCCCTCACCCGCAGTCTCGCCGTCGAGTGGGGCAATCGCGGAATCCGCATGAACGCCATCGCGCCCGGCCCAATTCCCACGCAAGGCGCATTCTCTCGCGTTCTTCCGCGTCCCTGATCTCGAAACGCTCGCACTCGATCGCAACCCCCTTCACCGCTTCGGCACCACGGAAGAATTGGCGAACCTTGCCGCATTCCTGGTAAGCGACGGCTCCGGCTACATCAATGGCGAAGTCATTCGCATGGATGGCGGAGAATTCCTGCAAGGCGCTGGAGAATTCAGCAATCTCGGCCGCGTCCTCACAGAAGAAGACTGGCAGGCGATCAAGCCAAAAAAATCAGGTCCCACTTCAAGTCGCAATAGCTAGCCATCAAACGACAATCGGCTAAAAAGGCAATCAACTAACGGCCACTATTCGAAGGCATCACGATCGCCTTCAGCAACAAGTTCACCAGGCTCAGCACGATCGCGCCCACAAACGCCGCGAAAAATCCGCGTACCTGAAAACCCGGCGCCAGCAATGCCGAAGCCAGCTCCAGCATCAGCGCATTGATCACCAGCCAGAACAATCCCAGCGTCACTAGCGTCAGGGGAAAAGTCAGAATCTTCAGTACGAGCCCGATCGTCGCATTAATAAAGCCAATCACCAGCGCCGCAATCAAAGCCGCCACCGGACCGCTCACGTGAATCCCCGGCACCACGCGCGACATAATCCAAACCGCCAACGCACTCAGCACCCAATGCAGCAGCATCCTCATATTTGCTCCTTTGCGCTCCGCAAACTATACCGCAATCGTGTGGGTCGGACACTCTTGTCCGACCACCGACCGGCAACGCTAACAATTCGGAAGTCCATTTAGAACTTGGCTTGACGATCTTGGCTTAACGATCTTGGCGAGATGGCTTAGAGATCTTGGCTTAGAGATCATGGGCAACCGCTGTTCCGTCAACGTATCGCCCCAACGTAAGGTTCCAGCTTCGCCGACCCATCCGCCTCCACCATCCAGAATTTCCGCCCGCGATAATAATCCAGCAACTCCTGATTCTTCTCCGGTCCCATATCCCGCGCCCACACAATCTTTTGCTGATCGATATCCGCGCCATTGAATACCCACTCGCGGTCCAGATCAAAGTCCGGAGCGTACTTCACCAGCACCACATCTTTTCCCGGCATTGCGTCCAGCTCTTTTACGATAGCCGCACGCCCCATGTCTCCATGCTGCCATTCTTTTTCCGGATGCAGGTGCGTCACCGCCATTCCGATGCGCAGTACAACCGTCGCCACATAGATCACGGCAACGGCCCGCACGAATGCCAGCCCCACGGGACGCTCTTTCCAGCGAAACCAGCGCAAATGCCGCATGCACTGCATCAAAAACAAATAAAGCAATGCCGTTGCCGGAGCAAAATAATGCGGCAGGAACCACACCTCAACCGCCAGCCCCACCACAAAAATTCCCAGAATCATCCACGGCACGCGCAATCGCCGGTCCCGCGCCGCGCACGGCAGCGCGATCAGCACAAACGGCAACGGAGGTACCAGATACACCTGCCAGAAGTAATAAAGTTTGCCCCTCCCTCGCCGCATAAATCCGCTCAGCGTCTTGTACTCGGTGGCCTCGCGCAACTCTCGCTCATACTGCGCCTGCATCTTCGCATGATGATAAGTTTTCTGCGGCCACGGTTTCTGCCAGATGAAATACCTCCCCATCGCATACATTTCCCGATTCACCGTATACGCCATGCGGAACGGACTTCCCGTCACGCGGTAATAGTAGTAACCCGTCCACGCCGCAAGCGGAGCAAGAGTCAACACCAGCGGCAAAACAATCCTCGCCCACGAAACCCGCGCCGGGGGTCCATGCTTTCCCAGCATCCACGCGAACAAAGCAATCGCCACTCCCACGCTCAACAAAAATCCTTCATACGGACGCGTGTTGGCGAGAATAAATAATCCGACCGCCATCACCACCGCATGAATTTTTCGCGCCCCATGCTGGATTCTCGGAAGTGCTCCCAGAATCAGCGCCCCTCCTACCGCCGGCAAGCACGCGCTCCAATATCCGTTGGTGAAGTAACTCAGCAACCCCAGTCGCGCCACCACCAGCACTCCGCCCAGCAACGCCCAGCGCGCGGGAATCCATCCTTGCAGCATCCAGCAAACCGCCCCGCACATCAGCGCCGAGGCCAGCAGTTGCCCGATCCACGGATTTCCCAACACTTCGCCCAACGCCAGTATCAGCCCCTGTCCCGGCGGATACATCGACATATACGTCGGGTGCCAGATCACATGAAATGTTTCGAAATGCACCCACATCGGGTGCGGAGGATTGGTCAACCGCCCGTGCGCAAACGTATCCGCCGCCAGCAAATAACTGAATTCATCGTGATAATGCGGCAATGGAGTGCCGAGTAGAATCGCCCCGAGGCCGCGAATCACAAACAACGAAAGCCCCACCAGAAAAACGCAAAGTCCCTTCCTGCCAGCAATCTTCTTCCCAAACCGCTCGATCCGCCCCAGTCCCAGCTTTTCCCACAACTGCGGAAATCTAATCTCGAGATAGACGACGACCGCGACGATCGCAACCGGCTTCAAAATTTTCAGCACCAAAACCAACGCAGCACCTCAAATCCGTGGAAGGATAAGATCATGTGGAGACAGCCGCCCTCGGCTGTCCGTCGAGCGCAGCTCGACTATCTTTCTAGCCGACATGCACTCCGCAATCAGCATACCCAATGAATGCCATAGTAGACACCGCGTTCGCTTTTCAATTACAACTGACCCAATCGCAAAAATACCAAATGCTCCCCCTCACCGACATCGAAACCCGCGTCCTCGGCTCACTCATCGAAAAAGACATCACCACGCCCGATTACTATCCGCTCTCCCTCAATGCTCTGGTCAACGCCTGCAATCAGAAAAATAATCGCGATCCCGTGATGTCTCTCGACGAAGATTCCGTCGCTCAAGCTCTCGCCACGCTGCAGGAGAAACGTCTCGCCGGTCCCGCCAGCGGAGCCGATAGCCGCGTCACGAAATACGAACATCGCCTGCAGGAAGTTTTCAATTTCGATCGCCGCGAAATCGCCATCCTCTGCGTGCTTCTTCTTCGCGGCCCGCAAACTCCCGGCGAACTCCGCAGCCGCACCGAACGCATGTACCGCTTCGAAGCCCTCGACGATATCGTCTCCACACTAGACCGCCTAAGCCAGCGCCAGCCTCCACTAGCCGCGGTTCTCCCGCGCCAACCCGGCACCAAAGAATCCCGCTACATGCAACTCTTCTCCGGCGACCCTCCGGCTGTGGATGTGGCGCGGGCGCCCTCGCCCGCGTCAGACCATGCCCGCACCTCCGCCGAAGACCGCTTATCGCATCTAGAAAACGAAGTCCTCGAATTAAAAAGGGAACTATCAGAAATCCACCAGCAACTCTCCACCTTCCGCAAACAATTCGAATAAAAACCGCTCTCTCAGCGCCCTCCGCGGCCGTTCTCAGCGTTCTCTGCGATAAGCCTTTTGGTGTAATCTCATCTCAAGCGCCCTCGAATGGGAGGTCCTCATGCACCGCCGCGATTTCCTAATTGGCTCCACCACGGTCGGAGCCGCTTTCCTCTCCGCGAAAAATCTCCTCGCCGCTCTCACCAACCAGCAGCTTCCCAAAAAATTTTCCGCCACTGACACCGTAACCCTGGGCAGCACCGGCATCAAAACCAGCCGCCTCGCCATGGGCACCGGCACCGTCGGCTCCGGCCATCATTCCAATCAAACCGCACTCGGCCTCAAAGGACTCTCCGATCTTCTCCTCAACGGCTACGATCACGGTCTCCGTTTCTTCGACGCCGCCGATTCCTACGGCTCCCATCCTCACGTCGCCGAAGCTCTCAAGCATGTGCCGCGCGACAAAGTCACCGTGCTCACAAAAACCTGGGCACGCGATCCCGCCACTGCCCGCGCCGATCTCGACCGCTTCCGCCGCGAACTAGGCACCGACTATTTAGATATCTGCCTCATGCACTGCCTTACCGAATCCGATTGGACCGAGCGCTACAAAGGCGTGATGGATGTTTTCTCCGAAGCCAAGCAGAAGGGAATCATCCGCGCCCATGGCTGCTCCTGCCACAGCATCGAAGCTCTGCGCGCCGCTGCGAGATCTCCCTGGGTCGAAGTCGATTTCGCCCGCATCAATCCCATCGGCTCCCACATGGACGCCGATCCCGAAACTGTAGTCGGGGTTTTAAAAAGTATGAAAGCCGCCGGCAAAGCCGTAGTCGGAATGAAAATCTTAGGCCAAGGCGATCTAGCCACTCGTCAAGACGAAGCCATCAAATACGCTCTATCGCTCGGCATCCTCGATGCCTTCACCATCGGCGCCGAAAGCAAGCAACAACAAGAAGACCTGGTCCGCCGCATCGCCGCCGCGTGATCAAAACTAAGTTGCTCATGTGGGGACAGCCGCCCTCAACTGTCCGCCGGGCAAAGCCCGGCTCTCTGGAAGCCACAACGAATATAGTTCGAAAGAACAACGCTTCAAAGACAACGTTTTGAAAGGGCGACCTTCAGCCGCGCCGCATCCTGTTTTCTCATAAAATAGGGCTTTAGCCCCTGACCGTTGTCTCTCGAAGAGAATACTCATGTTCACCTCAAAGCCAATTGGCACTGTAAGCAGTCCCTACAAAAACACCAGCGAGATTCCCAAAGGTTTCGGCGTAAAACATGAAGCCGAGGGCATTCTCAACATTCTCCCCGAGTTTGAACTCGGCCTCACCGACATCGAAGGCTTCTCCCACCTCTTCGTCCTCTGGGAGTTCGACCGCTCCCAGGGATTCGACTTACTCGGCACTCCGCCCATCGACAATCGCTCGCACGGCGTTTTCGCTACCCGCTCCCCGCGCCGCCCGAACCCGGTCGGCTTGACCGTCGTTGAACTCCTTCGCCGCGCAGGCGTCGAGCTCCACGTTTGCGGCCTCGACATGTTGGATGGAACTCCGATCCTCGACATCAAGCCATACCTGTCCAGCATCCCCGCCGAAAAGCTGCGACGCGGTTGGATGACCGAAGCCGAGGCGCGACAGAAGTGACATTCGCGTTTGAGACACGGCAGTTTCAAAAAGAGGCTGGGACCTACTACTCGCGCTGGAACTCCGCAAGCACTTCAATAGTCCCTACGATATTTGCGTTCATTCGCCCGAGGTCCGCGGCGGGTATCCAGTACTCACGGTGAAGTGAGCCGCCGACCGTGCGCACTTCATAGCCTTCAAGAAATTCAGCCTTAACAAAAAAGCGCAGAACATAGCCAGCAAAACCGGACCGCTCATCTTTTGTGTTCCAGTCGCGCGCAATCTGGATTGCATATTCCTCATTGAGCACGGGATAGAAAAAAGGTTGTTCCGGCAATCGCGGAGGGAATTCGCGAAATCCACTTGCACGAATCAGTTCTAACTCTTGTGCTCCAACAGGCCGGTAAAGCAGGGTAAGAGAGCTCGCCATTGACGGAGAGTATCTTGAATGTACTTCGAATGGCTACCCCTGCCCGAATCGTGTCCCGCTCCCCACACAGTGTCCCCGTCAACACGGCCGTCGAACCTTCTCCTCCTAACCCCCACAAAATCAACACCCCACCCACTGGCCCATCCCATGCACTCTCCCTAGCGCTGCTCAGCAGCAGGAGGTGACCAACCATGACCCGTATCAACCTGTTTCCGCTCAATTCCGTTGCGTGGGGTAAATCCAATCACGCGAAAGCAAATTCCACAAAAAACAATTTCGACAAAACCAGCACGCTAATTTTCGCCGCGCTTCTGCTCGCCTGCTCGCTCACCGTAGGATGCTCCAGCGATAAACCAAAACCCGTAAGCACCAACGAACCCGTCGCCAATCGCCCAACCCACGCCGCCCGTTACAACCAGCTCCGTGCCCACAGCAGCACCGGTAGAGCAAGCCGCAGTCAAGCACGTTCACAAGAAAACCGTCCGCAAAGTTCCGCCAACTGTGACCTACGTCGATAGCGTTTCCGGAGTCACATTTCAATATCCGCGCAAGTACGCGCTTAAGACCGGCGACGCCGCAAAAGAAATCGTCTCTTCCGATCCCATCCCTATGGACTTCGTGCAACCCGGCGGAATCGCACTTGCAGCCGTCTCCCTGCCCGATTCCACGTATCCAAACTCGGACCTGGCTTCGGCCTTCTTCAACGTGAGCGTGAACAAAACTCTCACTGCCGATCAGTGCAGCCAATTCTCCGTTCCGCAGCCGAACCCCGCGGCCCCGGCGGATCCCAGCGTTCAGGCGACGGCGCAACTCGCAACTCCTCCGCTTTCGAAATTAATGATCGGCGATATGGAACTCGAATCCGCCGAAACCACCGCCACTGGCGGCGAAGCTGCCAATAACCCTCGCGAAGAATCGTCGAAGTATTACCACGTCTTTCAGAACGGCGCCTGTTACGAGTTTGCGCTGAAAGTTGCAACTACCAAACTCGACACGACAACCACAACCAAACCCAGCCCCAGTCGCATTGATCGGGATCAGGTCTTTCACCGCCTCGAAGCAATCCTCGCCACGGTGAAGATTAATCCCATCGCCGCTCCCGAAGTGAACGCAGAAGCTAACACAAACACTCAACCTGCATCCCCTGAAACTCCCGCTCAGTAATCCCAAAGGCGCCGGTCATCGTTTTCATGACCGGCGCCTCGTGTGCGACGGACACTCATGTCCGTCGCCTTTGATCTTGATCTTGCTTTTCGCTTTGAGAGACCTGCGCCTCTGCTCCTTATCCCCACTGCGTCCCGGGCAAAATCGCAAACCCCATCCTCATCAAGTCTTCGCGAAGCTCCCGCACCGATCGAAATCGCAGCGCATGAATCCCTACTTCCCGCGCCGCGCGAACATTAATCTCCCGATCATCCACAAACAGCGCCTCTTCAGCCTTCACGCCGAGCCCCTGCAGAGTATGTTCATAAATCGCGCGATCCGGCTTGATCAACCGAACTTCCGCCGAAAACGTGGTGAAGTCGAACAGCTCCAGCCAGTCGAAATTCTTCTTTACGTAAGCAATCATCGAAGGATGGATGTTCGAGAGCAGCGCCGTCTTGATTCCTCCGCGGCCGAGCTGCCGCAGCCAACCCACCATCTCCTCGTTGGCGTTTCCCCACATCTGCAGATCCAACTCGCATACTTGCTGCAGCTGCGCTGCATCGATTTTCGCGCCCGCGTCCTCGGCCAGCATGCTCCAATAGGTCTCGGGCGTGAGATCTCCGCGATCGAATGCACCTCGATTCTTGTCCCACAACGCTGCAAACAAATTCTCATCCACGCCGAACGGTTGCATCAGGCGGCTGAATTCGTCCTCGGATGGCCGATGACAAAGCACTTCGCCATAATCCAGTATGACTGCACGAATCGTTGCTTTGCCGCCGACGTTTTCGATTCCCATCACGCTCCACCTTTTCGTTCCCGACCGTGCCGCGTTCCACAGACAATCTTTTTTGGCCGTCCCGAGATTGCCCTCCTCATTAGAGTCCAACCCAATCCTGCTGCATCCAACATTTTAAAGGAGGTTCTATGTACGCTATTCTCGGAGCAAGCGGCAATACCGGCCACGTGGTGGCGAAGACTCTTCTCGAACGCGGCCAGAAAGTTCGCGCCATCGGCAGAAATGCAACTCACCTGCAACCTCTCGCAACCAAGGGTGCTGAAGTTTTCGTCGCCGATGTAACCGACGCAGCCGCACTCACCAAAGCGTTTCAAGATGCGGATTCCGCCTACGTCATGATCCCGCCGAATCCCACCAGCAATGACCCTCTCGGCTATGAGAACCGTGTTAGCGACGCTATCGCAACCGCGGTTCGCAGCACCAGAGTCAAAAATATCGTTTCCCTCAGCAGCATCGGAGCCGATAAGCCCACCGGCACTGGTCCAGTCGTCGGGCTCTACAACCTCGAGCAAAAGCTGAACCGGGTCGACACCATCAATGTCCTTTACCTGCGCGCCGGATCCTTCATGGAAAATACGCTCGGACAAGCCGGCGCCATTCGCATGATGGGTTCAGCCGTCGGACCGATTCGTCCCGACCTCAAACTTCCTATGATCGCCTCTCGCGATATAGGCGCGTTTGCCGCCGACGCTCTCTTGCAGCTCGCCTTCCATGGCAAGCAAATCCAGGAACTTCACGGCCAGCGCGATCTCGATTACAGCGAAGTCGCTACCATTATCGGGAAAGCCATCGGCAAGCCCAAACTTGCCTACGTTCTGGCTTCCGACGATCAGATTCGCGCCGCCTTCGTTCAGATGGGAATGTCCGAGCAATTCGCTCGTCTGATGCTCGAGATGGCCGCCGCTCTTAACTCCGGATACATGCGCGCTCTCGAACCGCGCACCGCTCGCAACACAACTCCTACGTCGTTCGAGACTTTTGTCGCTCAGGTATTCGTTCCCGCATATCAACAACAAGCAGCAGCGTAAATAAATCCAAACGGCCACGCTCCCACAGAACGTGGCCGTTTCTTCGTGTAGAGCGGGCGCCCTCGCCCGCTGCTTTTGATCTTGCTTTTGATTTTGTTCTTGATTTTGCTTTTGGTTTTGTTCTTGACCTTGCTTTTGACCCTGACCGTAGTTCAATTCATCAGAACCGCCAGCCATCCCCAATTACCCGCTCCCCGCCCCCGCTGCCCGCCTCATACTCACAATCACCGTATGCGCCAAACTCTCCACCACGGCCACATCCCCCTCATCAAAATTAAACGCGTCCGTCGCAAACACCATCAGCAGCCCCACCGTGTCGCGCTCATAGCGAACCGGCGCCGCCAGAATCGATCGCACGCCGAGCCGGCGGCAACTCTCCAAATCCACTCTCGGATCCATCTCCGTATCGTCGCATCGCAATGCTCTTCCCACGCGAAAGCATTCTCCCGAAAGTCCGGAGTTCACATCCAGCTTCGTTCCCAGCGCAGGCGCCTTTTCTCCCACGCTCGCCCGGCAAATTACCGACCCCTTATGCATCAGCGCAATCGCCGCACTCGATCCCCGTGTCAATGATCGCGCCCGTTCTCCAATCAGCCGCAAGGCCGCAGTCAAATCTGTCCCCAGCGAGCTGAATTCGTATTGCACCGTCGCCGACGCCGCTCCTCCGTTGCCGCCCGCCGTCAAGTTTTCCGCTTCCAAACTCACCGCCATCGGATCGCCCACCGCGCTCCCCGCCGATTTCACTCCCGCCGGCCAAGCCATTCTTCCCAGTGCCACCTTCGGAGCCATATGGCTGGGCGCGCTCGCATTCAGCGTCAGCCAATCGTTCAATCGCCGCCGCGATTCCTCCGGCAAATCCGAGAACCGCACACCCGCCCTCCCCAGCGCATCCGCCCACGCTATATATCCCGTGGTTTCAAATAGTGTTTCAAAGTGTGTTTCAAAGTTTGCCCCCAGGTAAGCTTGCGTCATCAAAGGCCCTGGCTCCGAAACATCCGCAGGCAAATCCACCGTCAGTCTCACCCGCCGCTCCTTATCAAGCAGCCGCTCGTTGTGCGCACTTCCCGTCTGCATCGACAACCCTGCTTCGCTCAGGTCGAGGATCATGCCGCCGGTTACGCCATCAAAACTGGCAAACGCCGGAGTATGCACCGTCTGCCGCCAACACCTTCGCCGCTCCCCTGCAAATCCCTGATTTCCACCCATAATGTCTTTAAGAAAAAAATCTCCCGCCCAATTCCCTTAACGAATGATGGAATCCTCATCCCGCGGAGAAAAGTGCTACCGCAGGTTCCCCTGCTGGTTCACGCAACCCGTCGATTTGTTTTCCTGGCCCGGTTCTCGGCCAAAGTGCGAAAAGTAATCGAATATCGCAGGTTCTCCCCCGCCGGAATACTATGCAGGAATTCGTTGCGCGCCGCCCCGTGCATCACGTAAATGGACCTCGGCTCCAATATCTTGGAAATAATTCTGCCTTTTCCCTGGTAAGGTTTCAGCCGCATGCGGCAAGAGCTAGCCAAAGATATTCCCACGATCGTACCAAACTGCGGACGATCGCGATGCCACCCAATCGGCGTCCCCGGACAATACTCCGTGATCAGCGCCTGCACAATTTCATCAGCCGCCACCCCGGCAAAACCCGCTGCCCGGTCCCGGATCGAAATCAAGAAGTCAGGAATCGGCCGCGCCTCCGCATCTCCTTTCGGCGCGAGAGCCCCATAATTCGTTCCAAAACTCGCAACTCGACGCCTGGCCTTGTAACCGCGAAACTCATACGGCTCAAATTGCAGCGTCCCGATCCGGCCCAGGAGTTCGTGCTCTTCACCCTCGCTCAAAAAGTTATCCGCATACAAAAATCCTTCAGGCAACTCCGCAGGATCTGAACGCTTCTTCGCCCTCATAAATCAACCTCAAAACTTAAGGTGCCACACTTGCCCCGTCAGTTGCATCCTCACTCAACAACTTCCGCTGCAATAGAAAAAGCCACGACGCATTCGCATCGTGGCTCCATAAGATTCAGCTCAATGCCAGAAAGTATGGCTATCTTCTCGAGCGGTCTTTCTAACTCGCCGTCGCCGAAATCCCCAAATAGTTATTCACAATCTCAACCGGCAAGCTCAGCGTAGTCGCGATCTGCGAAACCGCCTGTCCCTGATTGTAGAGTTGATACACCTGTTGCGACTCCGAAAGCTTCACCGTGTCCCCCGAGTTATTGATGGTTGGTTGTGGATTGCGAGCCGCCGCCGAAGTCGACGAAGAGTTCGTTGCAGCTAACGACGCGGTCGAGAGCGAACTGGAAATCGAAATACTCATAAAGCGCTCCTTACCTCTCACCTAAGGAAAGATCGGCAATTCCTGCCCACCACTTCACCCGCACCACCGCCGTTTTCCCGCGCGCGATTCCAACATTCCCAAAACGGAACGCCAAGCGAGCGAAGCGTGGAGAGAAATTACGAAGAGTGCCCCACTTCTCGCCGCTTTTGCGAGAAGTGGGCCTCTCGTCCGAAAGACGACGCCGTCATTTAGCTCGCGCTCTCCGCACCGCCCTCCGAAAAATCTCCCAAGCCTCTCTCCACCTCTCAAACCGCGACCGCTTCCCCCGGCTCTCCGGATACAGCATCAACGACTTCAACTCCTCCACCACCCGCACCGGCATCACATACCACGCATTCATCGGACGCGCATACGCCACCAGCGCATCAATATCCTCCGCCGTATACGACTTCGTTGCAATGATCGTGCGCCCGAAAGCTGCACCCTCCATCCGCCCCCACCGTATGCGCCGACTTCACCTGCACCCGCCAGAAATTAAAACTCTTCTTCGGATTCACAATAAAATCATAAGGCTCGCTGTCCCCCCAGGGCTTCGCCACCACCAACCCCATCCCCACCGCCTTAGCAATAAACTCCGCCTCCGCAATCTCCCCCAACTGCTTAGCAGTAAGGGCCTGTGTAGAGCGGGCGCCCTCGCCCGCTGCCTTTGACGTTGCCTCTGCCTGGGTAGAACGGACACTCTTGTCCGTCGCCTTTGACTTTGCCCTTGCTCCCGATTTCTCCGCCATAGCCCAAATCGTGATCCCACCCATGTCGATTGATCCCCTATACAGATTTGTCATCCTGAAGCGACAGCTTCATCGTCGCTGAAGGATCTGAGCGAGCCGCGCCATGTGCCGCGCATTTTGCGGCACAATAAGGGCGCGTTTGGCTCGCTTCCACATAGCCGGGCTTCCCATGCCTCGCCGCCTTTGCCAGACATGGGAATCTCACCCCAAAACAAAAAAGCCCCCTCCGACCACCGGTCAGAAGGAGCTAATTCAGCCACATCGGCTATAACTAGATGATTACACCCGATTCAAACCAAGTCAACAAAATAAACCCGACACCACCGTCCACGAAAGTAGACACTAAAAAGTAGCGATCGCCGCCCACCACAACCCCCGTCATTCCGACGCGCCAGCGGAGCCGAAGGACTCCCACAAGTGTGGCGCGGGCGCCCTCGCCCGCGAGCCCCAACCTCACACCGATCCTCAATGTTCCATCCGTCATACTCACAACAAGAGGGAAGGGCCAATCTGATTCCTCGGACTGCGCCTTTATTTTTGCCAGGCAACGACCGGAGTTTATCCTGAGCGGAGCCGAAGGACTCCCACAGGTGTGGCGCGGGCGCCCTCGCCCGCGAGCCCCAACCTCACACCAATCCTCAATGTTCATCCGTCACAGACTTCACGCAAACAATTCCGCCATGCTTCCCGGATGTCAGACACAGCAGAGGTACTCGCGAAATATCGCTACCGCCGCCGCCTTCCGCATCTGCAGAAGGCCGACGCAGATCTCTTCGTGACATTTTGCGCAGGTGGGCCCTTGATCCTACCTTTTGCCGCACGCGATCTCGTTTTCGAACACTGCTTGCGCGAGGGTGGTTTGCTGCCGCTCGCGGGCGAGGGCGCCCGCGCCACACCACGCATACAATTGCGTGCTGTTGTCATCATGCCCGACCACGTGCACCTACTATTGCAACCCTTGCGCGATACAAACGGTTGGCCGCATCCGCTCGTGGACATTTTGCAATGCATGAAAAGCGCGACGGCGCACCGCATCAATAGACTGCTCCATCACTCCGGACCAGTGTGGGAAGAGGAATCGTTCGACCATGTGCTTCGCTCCGATGAGAGTTTGAAACAAAAAGCTGAGTACATCCGGCAGAATCCGGTCAGACGAGGGCTGGTCGAAAGACCAGAAGATTACAAGTGGCTATGGATAGATCCGGAATTGCTGAATGTGGCGCGGGCGCCCTCGCCCGCGTAAGCAGACTCGGAAAATGCTTTCGTGTGAGAATGGACTTTTGTTTTTCCTTCTAAGAGACGATGGTGCTGTACGCAGTTCGCGGGCGAGGGCGCCCGCGCCACAACACGACCCAAAAGGAAAAGGCCAATCTGATTTCTCAGACTGGCCTTTATTTATGCCGGCAACGACCTACGCTCCCACACACTTGGCGCGTGCAGTACCATCGGCCCTGCGGGGCTTAACTTCCGTGTTCGGGATGGGAACGGGTGGATCCCCCGCGGTAAGATCACCGACAAATCGTAGCAGCTAGCCATTGGCAAGTAGCCATTAGCTTGATTCTTCCGGCGCAAACATCGTCGCCATCCCTGGAAGGATCGGAGCTGCAAACTTGAATCGGCCGCCAGCGGCTTGGCATCGAGCTGCCAATTGCTAACTGCCAATTGCTAATTCTCAAAGATCATGAGGCTCAATACCTCACAACTGAATAGATTGGTGTGGCTTACTTTCTTGTTATTTTGTTTCCGATTTCAACCACGATACTTCGGCTTTGCTTTCTTCTTCGGTTGAAAAAGCGGAAAGCGTCGGCGCACAGTTGTCAGCGTGTTTAATCTTTTCCGCCCAGATTCTGGCGGTCGAGAGAAAACTTGCTCTCGCCTCAGCTCAGTTTTTAGCCGAGGCTGAAAGCTGAGAGCTGGCAACTGTATCTGCACCGAGTAAATTTTATGGTCAAGCCGAACGGGCGATTAGTACTGGTAAGCTACGAGTGTTGCCACTCTTCCACCTCCAGCCTATCAACCAGGTAGTCTTCCTGGGCCCTTCTTATCCCTTACGGGTTGGGAGATCTCATCTTGAGGAGTGCTTCCCGCTTATATGCATTCAGCGGTTATCACTACCGAACTTCGCTACCGAGCGGTGCCATTGGCATGACAGCTCGAACACAAGAGGTTCGTCCATCCCGGTCCTCTCGTACTAAGGACAGGTCCTCTCAAATCTCCTACGCCCACAACAGATAGGGACCGAACTGTCTCGCGACGTTCTGAACCCAGCTCACGTACCGCTTTAATAGGCGAACAGCCTAACCCTTGGAACCTTCTACAGCTCCAGGATGCGATGAGCCGACATCGAGGTGCCAAACCGGAGCGTCGATATGAACTCTTGGCTCCGATCAGCCTGTTATCCCCGGCGTACCTTTTATCCGTTGAGCGATGGCCCTTCCATGCAGAACCACCGGATCACTAAAGCCTACTTTCGTACCTGCTCGACTTGTTGGTCTCGCAGTCAACCACGCTTATACTTTTGCATTCAACGCCTGATTTCCAAACAGGCTGAGCGTAGCTTCGCGCGCCTCCGTTACCGTTTAGGAGGCGACCGCCCCAGTCAAACTACCCGCCTTAGTATGTCCTTGTCCCGGATTACGGGACTAAGTTAGAACCACAGATCTCGCAGGGTGGTATCTCACCGTTGGCTCCTCCAAGCCCGAGAGCCTGGAATCAAAGCCTCCCACCTATCCTGCGCAGCAAGGGCCATAGTTCATACTAAAGGTATAGTAAAGGTGCACGGGGTCTTTCCGTCTAGTTGCGGGCAACCGGCATCTTCACCGGCACTACAAGTTCGCCGTGTCAGTCGGCAAGACAGTCGCACTTTCGTTACGCCATTCGTGCAGGTCGGAACTTACCCGACAAGGAATTTCGCTACCTTAGGACCGTTATAGTTACGGCCGCCGTTCACCGGGGCTTCAGTTCGAAGCTTCACCTTGCGGTTGACCTCTCCCTTTAACCTTCCGGCACCGGGCAGGCGTCAGCCCCTATACGTCGTTTTCGACTTTGCAGAGACCTGTGTTTTTGTTAAACAGTCGCAGTGCGCATTTCGCTGCGGCCCCCTCGAGCTATGAACTCTACCGGGGCACCCCTTCTCCCGAAGTTACGGGGTTATATTGCCGAGTTCCTTACCAACTGTTCTCACGAGCGCCTTTGGATATTCTCCTCGTCTACCTGTGTCGGTTTGAGGTACGGTTCCCTTACTTTCTCCTTAGAGGTTTTTCTTGGCAGCGTGGAATCGGCAGCTTTCCTCCATACGGAGTACTGCTTTGCGCCTCAGTGATAACTCCTTCGCGGATTTGCCTACGAAAGACACCTTACGCGCATCGACCGTTATAGCCATAGAACGGCCTGCTTATCCTCCTGCGTCACCCCATCGTATAACGAAAACAAGGGAGGTCCGGAATATTAACCGGATGTCCATCGGCTACGCCTTTCGGCCTCGCCTTAGGGACCGCCTGACCCTGAGCGGATTAACCTTTCTCAGGAAACCTTAGACTTTCGGCGCGGAGGGTTCCCACCTCCGTTATCGCTACTTATGCCGGCAGGGTCTCTTCTCAACCGTCCAGCAGTCCTTTCGGTCTACCTTCAAACTGTTGAGAATGCTCTCCTACCACGCACCACAGTTAAGTGATGCATTCGCTGCTTCGGTAACAAGCTTAAGCCCCGTTAAATTGTCGGCACCGGACCGCTTGACCAGTGAGCTATTACGCTTTCTTTAAAGGATGGCTGCTTCTAAGCCAACCTCCTGGCTGTCTGGGCGTTCCGACTTCCTTTCCCACTTAGCTTGTATTTTGGGACCTTAGCAGGCGATCTGGACTGTTTTCCTCTCGACGACGAAGCTTAGCCCCCGCCGTCTGACTCCCGTATTGGTTGTTCTATGGCATTCGAAGTTTGATTGGATTCAGTAAGCTGGAAAGCCCCCTAGTCCATTCAGTTCTCTACCACCACGACAAATCATACGAGGCTAGCCCTAAAGCTATTTCGGAGAGAACGAGCAATCACGGAATTTGATTAGCCTTTCACCCCTACCCTCAGCTCATCGGAGCTTTTTTCAACAAACACCCGTTCGGCCCTCCGGTGGGTGTTACCCCACTTTCAGCCTGGCCAAGGGTAGATCATCCCGCTTCGCGTCTATTCCTGCCAACTGATTCGCCCTATTAGGACTCGCTTTCGCTGCGGCTCGCTTTCGCTTAACCTTGCTGACAAGAATAACTAGCCGGCTCATTATGCAATAGGCACGCGGTCAGACTTTCGGCTTGCGCCGCATA
>CAVRCM010000006.1:0-195000 GCA_963719585.1 uncultured Acidobacteriaceae bacterium | reverse complement strand
GAGTGTCCCTTCGGACGGAAATAATGTTGAATCCAGGCGTGCGGCACGGCATATGCGATGTTCTGTCCCACGCAGCCAAGGACGAGGAGTCTTTACGGAGCCTTCGCATAAGAATTAGTCCCATTCGGGGTAATAGGCATACTTTGCGACAGGGTAAGGTAACCAACTGGCTCCCTTAGACCACGAGAAGTCGATGGAATCGCCCGTTCTTTTCTAATTTTCCAACCTCCTCGAGGACGCCGTAGACTAAGTCCCCAAACTCGTAGGCCGGATTTATATGATCCCTGCTCTTGGTTTTGTCGAGGAACAGCGACACCATGTCGCTCTCGGAGGCATTTGTGTTTTCTAGGAACGCTTCGTATTTCCCAATCGACTCAGAGACCACCTGGTGAGCCTCGCCCAGCTGAGGCTGCGACAAAAGCCACTCTAGCCGTTGTGTTGGTGTGAGGGAAATCATACTGACCGCATCTGTCGGAGTAACGGTTTTGTTCTTTGAGAAGACCGCCAGGAGGTAAAGAAGGGCCGAATAGCACGTGAGCAGCCTGCTGTGTTTGAGCTTGTAATTTTTGAGCTTCCTCTTGGCTTTTTTCTCCGGAGGAGCGCTCTGAGTGAACGCTTCATAGTTGACGCAAAAGGTTCTCCACATCCTTAGGATGTCATTGCCTAGAAACGCTGGCATGAAGTCGTTCTTATGGTCCTCATAGTCTCGCCAGTAGGAGGCGATCACGTCGTTTGTTATTTTGGAGTATGCGATCTCGCCTACTAGCGGCGTGCTTTCCAAAAGCAACAACAGCCGGGCCGTAAACGTGTTGTTTACATCATCCTCGGGTTGCCCCAGGGATTTGATCAGCTCTGTGTCGGTGTGGTGGCCAAGATACTGGCCGTCGCCGGAGAACTCTGGAAATCCGAGACCCTGGGTAGAATCTATCAGGTCAGCTTTTACCAAAATCTCATTCAGTCGCGAAAGCCCTGGGTCCTTCCGCGTGCCTTGGCTGACAATGAACAGATCTAGATCACTGTGACTACTCGCCTCCCCGCGTGCGAAAGAGCCCGTGATGTATACGCACGCCTTTTCGCCGCACAGTTCCTGCACCCTAAAGAGTTTGTCTCGTAGTTTGTTAATTCGATCCCCAGACTCGCGACGCCTCTTCTCAAGGATTTCCCCCATGCGTTCCCTCCCATCGAAAGATTCTGGAAAAAATCTCCGCCTGTTCTATTGCGTCCCCGAGGGCATGGTGCGTATGTTTGCCTTCAGGTCGAAGGGAGGGAAGTAGCTTCGACCGACCAGCCTCGGAGATTGGTATAGACGCCTTTACAGCGAAAGCCGTTTTAATGTCAAAGCAAAGGGAATGGTTGAAGGGCGAGCCCTTTGCAGCGAAGCGAGTAAAGTACCAGTAAAGCCAGGCCCAGTCAAAGCTCAATGGATAGGCGACAAGCACCGGTTTCGCGTCGGCTGTGATGTTCTTGATCCATTCGAACGCTTCCGTCATCGCCGTCTCAGGGGTTTCGCCCTCTCGACAGAGTCGATCGCGGTCCAGTCCATTGACTCTAAGAGCCTCGGCCTGGTAATTCTCCGAAATCGGTCGCAGTTCGCGATAAAAACTCAGTGTGTATTCCTTGGGAGTTACGAAGCGCCTGCCGTCGAAGCTGCCAGCATGCACGAGTGCAAACGAGAGGATCGAGAAGGGCCCAGGAATAGGCCCATCTGTCTCGACGTCCGCCGAAAAGTACACATCGGTGGAGCGCCGGGCATTAATCGGTCTATCGCCGCTCATCAAGCTCTCGTCGTGCTGCGAGATTAATACAGTATCCATGGTAGCAGTCCCGATCTCGTGAGTGGATTTAAGAATCGATTCGGACGAACGCACCCTATCATATATTGCACTGAGGATAACCGCAGTGTTTTGTGGAAGGAATCAGGATGTTACCCGGTGTCTTTCAGGAAACAGAGTGACGCGATTCGCCTTCAGGTTTCAGGCCCGCATTATCAAAGCTCCGGCGGTTGGGTGAGCGCCTGGGACTGGAGTTCCTCAGACCTTCAACAAGTGCCAGGCTTCTTCGTAGAGGCCGTATTTGGATTTTTTCAGGTGGGGAGACAGGACTACTGTCGGTTGGCTGTTGGTGGCAAGGATGGGGAGGATGTACCAGGTGTCGGTGGGGATGACGAGGGCGGCGAAGAAGTCGAGTTGGTCGGGGCGGTAGAGGACGTGGCTGGAACAGATGGTGCAGACGTAGGAGTTGTGGCGCTTATAGAGGGTGCATTTGACTTGCACGCGGAGGAAGAGGCCGTGGTGGTCGGTGGCGACGCTCGTAGGGGGCGGTTTCTCCCCAGGGCTTGTTGACGCGGAAGCCGAGTTCGGCGGCGCATTGCATGAAGCGGAGTTCGGCCCACTCTCCGCGAAGTTTGGGGTGCTGGATGTTTTGGGCGTGATGGGGCATGCGGTGATTCGCCTTTGGTGAAACGGTTGATCGTTGATCAAAGTGGTTGCTATGTGCCTGCGAGGTGGAAGGCAGGTTCCTCGCGATAAGGCGGCTCGGAATGACAATTCTTTAGTTGTATGATCTCCGAGCCGGGATGACAGAATGGTCCGCGGAGAGGGACGCAATTCTCTGTTCGGGCAATAAAAAAGGCGACCCGGGTCGCGAGTCGCCTTGAATCAATCTTATAATTCCATTATATCATACAGCAATGGGCAAATGGGACATGTTAGCCACAAATATTTTGGCTGCATTTTCATGGGGATAGGTGCGATCGTGTAAGTTCTGCCTATTGACAAGAAATTGAGAAACGGATTTTGGCGCGTTTTATCAATTCACTGGCGCGGGGCTGGATATGTTTTTGTGGGTGTGTCAAGCTGGAGGACTATGAAGAAACAGGCGTCGGACCAGTCGTTTCATGATCGGCGGTATCAGGAGCGGAAGCGGGCGGAGGCGGCGAAGAAGGCTGCTCCGAAGAAGGTTGTCAGGGAATCGGGCGGCGAGGGGCCTCCGGTGAAAAAAGATTAGGGATGGCGGGGGCACAAGAGCCTTCGAGCTGCGCTCGAATGGACAGCCGAGGGCGGCTGTCCCCACATGGAAACTTCTGGGCTTCCCTCATAAATCTTTCTACGCTACATCTCTTTTTCTGGGGATTGACCTGCGGCTTACTGTTCTGTAGATTCTGTTTGAACTGAAGGTTTTGATATGGCCAACCTGACTGGCGTGCAGCAGAAGTATATTTTGCACTGGGGCGAGATGGGGACGCGGTGGGGGATTAACCGGACGGTGGCGCAGATTCATGCGTTGCTGTATCTGTCTCCGCGGGCGCTGCCGGCGGAGGAGATTGCGGAGACTTTGAGTGTGGCGCGGTCGAATGTTAGTACGTCGATTCGCGAGCTGGAGGGTTGGGGGATTGTGCGGGCGGTGCATGTGCTGGGCGACCGGCGGGAGCATTATGAGTCGATGAAAGATGTTTGGGAGATGTTCCGGCTGGTGATTGAGCAGAGGAAGCGGAGGGAGATCGATCCGACGCGGGAGATGTTGCGGCGGAGTTTGGAGGAGCTGGATCCGAAAGAAGCGGGCGCGGAGTTTACCCGGGAGCGGCTGGCGGCGATGGCGGGATTTTTTGAGGCGGTGACGGAGTTGCATGATGAGATGAAGCGGCTGCCTACGGGAACGGTGCGGAAGTTGTTGCGGATGGGGGCTAAGGTTAGCAAGGTCAGGGGCAAGAGCAAGAGTTAAACACAGGGGGCACAGAGGAGCACAGGGTAGGGATGCTTCGACTTCGCTCAGCATGACAGATTCAATTTTGTGAGGTGGTTGAGAAATGGCGCAGGCGGCTGAAGAGAAAAAGATTTGGGTTACGTTGACGGGGTTGCCGTTGACGATTGAGTTGGAGTGGCCGTTTCACCGCTCGACTTCGGGGGCGGATTTTTGGGTGTTGCATGGGGAGATCCGGCTGGAGAATTCGGATGGGCTGCATGCGCCGGTGGCGGTGAATTTGTCGGCTACGGTGCGGGAGGTAATGGCGTCGCTGGAGCCGAAGGATGCGGAGGCTCCGGTGATCAATGCGCTGCGCAAGGAAGTGGACCGGCGGCAGATTGAGTTTGTGAAATCGGGGAAGCTGAAGCCGGTGGCGTTTTCCAGCCGGCATTATGACTTCAAGCGGGAGAAGTGGGTGTTTGGGAAGGCGAGCGACGATGAGATTGCGACGTTTGTGGAGCGGAAGGTTTATTGGGAGACGAAGTTGAGATCCCCGCTTCTCGCAAAAGACGCGAGAAATGGGGCACCCCCATCCGATGCTCCGCCGGCAGAGAAGCGAGTTTGGATTGGGGATCCGACGGACGCGCAGTATTTGGAGACTACGCCGGCACATTTGCTGGAAATTGCGGGGCGATTGGTGGCAGGGGATGGGCTGGTGCGGATCGATGGCGAGTGGGCTGAGGCTACCGCGGGGCTGATGGGGCAGGCGGAGACGATTTGAAGCGCAGATGCGGGCGGCGGTGGAGGAGTTGGAGAAGAAGCACGCGTTTGAGAGAGGGTAGTGGGAAGAATTCTTCAACGGCAGATTCACGCCAATTTTTGAGAGCGGCGCGCGGGGCCTGAAGGCCCTGTCATCTAAGAGCGAAACGCGGCGCTGAAGCGCCGCTCTTCCACGGTATTATCCGCGCCGGAAGTGATTTCCCGCATCCGGTTGATCCGAAAACTTCTAGCTTCAGTCCGAGCCCGAGTTATCGTTGTGCCTTTTTGCGGGAGAATAATCCCCAGCAGAATCTGGGGGCGATGGCGTAGTTTAGTTGGACCAGGACGATGGCGGCGATGGCGTAGTAGGTGTTGATGAAGCAGAGGGCGGCGCCGGCAGCGTAGAGGGACTGGGCGATGATGATGCGGCGGACTACTGCGGGATGGACTTCGGGCGGGAGATCGTCTACGAGGAGATGGGCGCGGGTGGCGTAGGACCAGCTCCAGTAAAGGATGAGGCCGAGGAGGAAGATGTTGCTCCAGTAGACCAGGAGCGCGGTGCGATAGTGGATGAATTCGGCGAGCAGGGATGTGGTGAACGGCGTGAGCGTGATGGCGCAAAGGAAGGCGATGTGGATCCAGGCGAGATTGCGGTCGGAGCGGGCGAAGTAGTTGAGTTGGGTTTGCTGGCCGACCCAGAAGATGCCGTTGGTCATGATGCTCATCACGAAAATGATGAGGCGTGGAGAGAGAACAATGAGAGCATGGCGGAGGTCGTGCTCGGAGTGGACAGCTTCGGCGGCGGGGACGCGAAGGTCGAGCACGAGCAGGGTCATGGCAACGGCGAAGATTCCGTCGCTGAGAGCGGCGATGCGTTCGACGCTTTGGCCTGCAACGCGGTTGTAGAGGGATGGCATCTAACGGGAGTTTAGCATCGGGGTTGGGGACGGGAAGTCAAAGGCTTAAACACAGAGGACACAGAGTTCACAGAGGAAGGGCCGCCAGGGATGCGCTTCTCGGGTACTCGCAGAGGACGGACGGGGTGGAACGTAGCGCGCGGACTGATGCTGGTGTGCGCGTTGGTAGTGATGTGCCGGGGGCGGGTGCGCGGGCAGGAGCAGCCGACGAATCCTCCGGAAGCGGCGGGGCAGGCTGCGGGGAAGGAGCTGCCGGATGCGCCGGGAGAGACCAAGAAAGAGAGTGCGACTCCGGCGCAGGCAGTGGAGGACAAAACAAAAGAAGCTCTCGACATTACCAAGGACGTGGCTCAGGTGGGATTCGTGAGGGCGCGGGATTGGGAGTCGACGTGGATTACGGGTGTATTTATTGGCAAGAACGAGCCGCTGGTTAGTCCCACGACGAAGCAGCGTGAGGAAATCTATTTGCGGCAGACACTGACGACTCCGGGCGCGTATATGAAGCGTGCGTTTGGGGCGTTGATCGACCAGGCGCGAGGGACACCATCGCAGTGGGACGATGGATGGGGAGGGTATGCGGAGCGATTTGCGTCGCGCGAAGGACAATTTATTACGGCCAATTCGCTGGCGGCGCTGGGCAATGCGAAGCTGGGATATGAAGTTCGTTATGACCGGTGCCGGTGCCGAGGATTGTGGCCGCGAACGCGGCACGCGATTATCAGGAATTTGCTGACTTATGATCGCAGTGAGGAGCATTTGCGTCCGCAACTGGCGTTGTATGGAGGAGCGTTTGCTGGAGGGCTGGTCGCGACGTCGTGGAAGCCGCGGAACCAGAGTGCGCTGTCCAATGGCGGGTATGCCGTGCTGGGGCAGTTAGGGTATGGAACGCTGCTGAATTTTGTTACGGAGTTTGCGAAAGAGATTAATGCGAAGCAGGGAGTGAAGTAGGTGCAAGATTCCCGCTGGGGCTAAAGCCCGCGTTCGCTTTAAGTCCTTACGGCACGACTGAACGTCGTGCCTTCCCACTCAAAGTCAAAAGCAAGCGGGCGAGGGCGCCCGCTCTACACCATTTCAATTGTCACTACTGCAGCAGGCCTCCGTTGGTGGGTGGCTCTTCTTCTGGAGCCAACACTACGGCGGCGGCTACGCGGTCGCCGGGTTCCATTTGCAGGAGGCGGACGCCTTGGGCGTTGCGGCCGGATTCGCGGATGGTTTTTGAATCCATGCGAATGATTTTTCCGTAGTGGCTGATGAGCATGACTTGCGAATTTTCGTCGACCAGAGCGATTGCAACGACCTTGCCTACGCGCTCGGTGGTTTTGACATTGATTACGCCTTTGCCGGCGCGGTTGGTGAGGCGGTATTCGTCGGCGGGAGTGCGCTTGCCGTAGCCGTTCTCGGTTACGGAGAGAATCAGATTTCCTTTCAGTGTTAAGTCGACAACTTCGGCTTCGGGCGCTGAAGCGCCCGAGACAGCCGAGGCGGCTGTCTCCACATTGTCTTCTCCCGGAGGCGGCGCGCCGACGGGGGCTGCGCCGGGCTTTGGAGTTACCGTCATTCCCACGACGTAATCGCCTTCGTCGAGGTTGATGCCGTTGACGCCGTAGGCGGCGCGGCCCATGGGGCGGACGTGGCTTTCGTCGAAGCGGACGGCCATGCCTTCGTGCGAAGCGATGAAAACGATTTGATCGCCGTTGGTGATGCGGGCGGCGACTAGTTCGTCTCCGGTTTCGATGTTGATGGCGTTGATGCCGTTGGAGCGGACGTGCATGAACTCGCGCAGCTCGGATTTTTTTACCAGGCCGTTGCGGGTGGCGAAGAAGATATATTTATTTTCTTCTTCGAGATTGCGCACGGCAAGCATGGTGCGGACGGTTTCGCCGGGCTGCAGTCCAATTAAATTGCCGATGTGCTTGCCGCGACCGGCGGCGCTGACATCGGGAATTTCGTAGACCTTGAGCCAATAGACTCGGCCTTTGTTTGTAAAGATCAAAATGTAGGCGTGGGTGGAGGCGATGAAGAGGTGCTCGACGAAATCTTCCTCGCGGGTCTTCATGCCGGTGCGTCCGCTGCCGCCGCGGCGCTGCATGCGGTAAGTGGAAATCGGCGTGCGCTTCATGTAGCCGGAGTGGCTGAAGGTGACGGCCACTTGCTCATCGGCGATTAAATCTTCGAGAACGATTTCGGCGGCTTCGTCTTCGATGCGGGTGCGGCGGTCATCTCCGTAAAGGTTTTTCACTTCTTCGAGTTCTTTGATGATGACGCTGCGAAGTTTTTTCTCGGAGGCGAGGATGGCTTCGTAGTCTTCGATGCGCTCGCGGACTTCTTTTAGCTCGTTGGAAATTTCGTCGATGGAAAGTTTGGTGAGGCGATGCAGTTGCAGTTCGAGAATGGCTTCGGCCTGGCGCGCAGTGAAGGGCTTTTCGGGATCGAGCTTGGGAGCGCGGCCGGTGGTGTTGATATCGATTTTCTTGCCGCCGAAGTAGGCGACTAAATTTTCGCGGGCATCGGCGCGATTGGAGCTGGCGCGGATGATGGTGATGACGTTGTCGAGATGATCGAGGGCGTTGAGGTAGCCTTCGAGAATGTGCTCGCGGTCTTTGGCTTTCTGCAGAAGGTACGCGGTGCGGCGGCGGACGACTTCGACGCGATGATTGATGAAGTGCTTGATGGCCTGGATCAGGCCCATTTCGCGGGGCTGTCCGTTGACCACCGCCAGCAGGATCATGGAAAAACCTTCCTGCATGGAAGTGTGTTTGTAGAGCTGGTTGAGAACGATTTGCGGCTCGGTGCCGCGCTTGAGTTCGACGACGATGCGCATGCCGTCGCGATCGCTTTCGTCGCGCACGTCGGAGATGTCTTCGATTTCTTTGTCGTTGACCAGTTGCGCGATGCGCTTGACCAGGACGGACTTGTTTACCTGATAAGGAATTTCGGTGACGATGATGGCCTGTTTATCTTTGGTGACGTTTTCGATGGCGGCTTTGGCGCGCATCATGAAGCGTCCGCGGCCGGTGCGGTAGGCTTCGAAAATTCCGGCGCGGCCGTGGATGATGCCGGCGGTGGGGAAGTCTGGGCCTTGCACGAATTTCAGGATTTCGGCGAGTTGCGCGTTCGGATCGTTGATGAGCGTGATGGTGGCGTCGATGATCTCGGTTAAGTTGTGCGGCGGAATTTTTGTCGCCATGCCGACGGCGATTCCGTCGGAGCCGTTGATTAGCAAGTTTGGAATGCGCGCGGGAAGAACGTCGGGCTCGACTTCGCTGCCATCGTAGTTGGGACGGAAGTCGACGGTTTCTTTGTCGAGATCTTCGAGCAGCGCTGTTGACGACTGGAGCTAATTTCGCTTCGGTGTAACGATCGGCTGCGGGAGGGTCGCCATCGACCGAGCCGAAATTTCCTTGACCGAAAATTAGTGGGTAGCGCAGGCTCCAGGTTTGCGCGAGGCGCACGAGAGCGTCGTAGACGGCGAGGTTGCCATGGGGATGGTATTTGCCCATGACATCGCCGACGATGCGGGCGCACTTGCGGGTGGCGCGATTGGGCTGCAGGCCCATCTGCTGCATGGTGTAGAGAATGCGGCGGTGCACGGGCTTGAGTCCGTCGCGGATATCGGGCAGGGCGCGGCCGATGATGACCGACATCGAATAATCGAGATACGACTTGCGCATCTCGTCTTCAATGTTGACGGGCTGGATGTGCAGGGCGCCGGGACTGCCATCGCCACCGGGCGGCGTTGGCGGAGTCAGGGGAAGTTCAGGATTTTGATCGTCAGGCATGAAATTAGCTTCTAGCTCTTAGCTCCTGGCTTCTAGCTTAAATCGAGTTGCCTCGCAGCTGCTCTAAACAGTTGCAATTACAGGCAGTTAGTTGTATTTCGTATATGCAAATTATATCACGATTTGCGGCGTCGGGATGCGTTGCCGCAGGTTTGCGCGGTCCCGGGCGGGACTTTCTTTCCATTATCCTTCTTCTACCCGGCGCTGAACGCGACGGCTATTATCGATCGCCCCTTCGGGGCTTGGGGGACGCATGTTTCGAACTCGATTCAAGAAAGAAATCGTTGCGGAATTTTTGCCTCCGGCGCGGGCTGGCAAGAGGCAGAAGGTCATCATTCTGTGCGATGGAATGCCCTCGATTCCGCGGAAGCAACCACTGGTTGAATTTCTCGCTGGGAAGGGATTTTGGGTGGTGTATCCGCGGTATCGCGGAGCTTGGGAGAGTGGTGGGGAGTTCCTGCAGCGGTCGCCGCATGAAGACGTTCTTGATGTGGTGGATGAGTTGCCGAAGGGTTTCGTGGAGAGTGCGTTTGGACGGAAATTCTCGGTGATTGCGGATCAGATTTTTGTGATTGGAGGAAGTTTTGGCGGGGCAGCGGCGATTTTGTCTTCGCTGGATTCGCGTGTGAATAAAGTCGTGGCGAATTGTCCGGTGACGGATTGGGAGATTCTGGATCGCTCGGAGAAGGTGGAGACTTCGCAAGAAAATTATGCGGCATATATACGCGAGGCGTTTGGAAACGCGTATCGGTTATCGGATGTGAATTGGGAGAAGTTGCGGGGCGGGAATTTTTATAGTCCGTGGGCGCGGAGGGCGGAGATCGAAGCGGGAAAGGTTTTGATCTTTCATGCGATGGATGATCCTCATGTGCCTTATGAGGGCAGCGTGCGATTTGCGGAGAAGACGGGAACGTTGCTGAAGACGGTGAGGCGAGGCGGACATTTGCGGACGGAGGATGTGATGCGGAAGCATTGGGAGAGGATCAAGAGGTTTTTTGATTTCGACTAAAGCGAGAAGTCGAGCTTCGCTCGATTGGATAGCCGAGGGCGGCTGTCCCCACATTAAAATCTGTGTCCGACACTAACAATTATGGGCGCGTGATGACTTCGTTAGGCGACGAGGGGAGGACGAATTTTACTCTGCGGTCGGCGTTCGCTTGCATCGTCTCCGGGACGTTGAGAGTGGCGAGGTTGATTTTCTTGTTCCAGTATCCGTCGGTGTAGTAGTCGCCGCGGGCATAGAGAATGCCGTCGGCAATGGTGTAGTCGCGGACTTCTTCGCGGTGTCCGTCGCGGAAGATTAGAACTGCGGGAGGCAAGGGTTCGGCCTGGGGCGCGGAATTCATTGGCGAAAGAGATTGACTTGATCGAGAGCGGCTGGGCGTTGCATCAAGCGGGAGCGGGTCGCCATTCGCGATGGTGTTGGTGACGCGAACATAGTGTCCGTTCTGCAGTTCGATCATGAGCGGTTGCGATGACGAAGATTCGTTGACGGCCGGAGAACTCATCGCTTGCCCGATGTTGTTGACGGCGGGACCGGTCATTTGACTCAGGGCTTGCAGCAAATACGGAGGCGGCTGCGAGGCGACGGGATATCCGGTGGAATAAATGTCATCGGGATCGAAGGAGTCGCCGAAGAAAGGGAATGGCAGAGAGGCGTAGGCGGGAGCGTAAGGAGAAGAAGAATTTCGGCGGAATCCTGGTTGGGCGCCGCGAGCGAACGAACGTGTGCGGCGAGCCGAGTTGAAGTGGAGTGCTGTGGAGTGGCCTGGTGCGGCTGCGTGCCCGCGGATGCGGCTCTTTGCGCTGTGGCAGTCGGCGGGATAGTGAGGGCACCGAGCAGGAGCAGACAAACGACACAATTTCCTTCCAGTGCGATTTTGCTTTTTGCATTTCGCGGGCGAGGGCGCCCGCGCCACATAAACACCCACCACATGAACAGCTGCCACATGAACATAAGACGAGGATTGAAAGTGGTGCGCATGGTCAATTGGTCTGGGCAGCGGGCGGCAGGTCGAACACGACGCCGTGATCGTCGTTTTGCTTCTGTGTGGCAGGCAGATCGAGGTCGGAGAGAGCGATTTTGCGAGGATGGCCGGGGGTGAAGTCGTAGAGAGTCTGGCTGACGATGGCGTAGTTGTTCAACTGGAGTTGATGACCGTCTTTGAAAACGAGGGTTGTGGGAGGCTGCGGCGGATCGGCGACAGGCGCGGGGGAATCGGCGAAATTGTTTTCCGCCGAAACATAGTTGGGCGGGTCGATTGGCAAGGGTCGCACGTAAGTGTCAGCGGTGTAGTTGCGGGGATCGCCGACGTTTGCGCCCTCCTGATCTTGCGCATCATCCGGGCCAGCAGTGCCAGGGTCGCTGAGATTTGCGGCGTATGGAACGGGGTAGAAATATGGATAAATGGCAACGCCGTTGGCATCATGGTGCGGGTGATTTCCGGTGTTCTGCGGCGGGTGAGGCGGATGCGGAATGCCGGTGGGATGCGCGAAGGCCGAACGCGCGAAGGGGCTAGGGGCGGGTGTTGCGCCGGTTGGGGGCGGTACGAGCATTACCGTTGGAGGCGCGCCTCTTACTGCAGTGGGAGGCGCGACCGGGACGGAGTGAATGGCGCCGGGAGAGACGCCGCCGATTTGTGCAGGACTGCTGGAGACGGTAAACAGCGGAAACATGAGTGCGGCAAAAAACGCGAGCGAAGCTGGAATCAAGCGTCGCAGGAAGTGATTCACGGTCTCATGATACTCCAACGAATCGGGCATGGCGCGCCTCCTTAATATTTGGAGTCTTACGGGATTAGATCGCAGCTTACCGGCGGGAGATGCGTGCGAATTGTAGAGAATTGTTTGCGAAGTGAGTTGGGATGGCTCCGTCAAAAGGCTTTAACACAGGGGGCACGGGGGAACACGGGGTACGGCTTGGTCCGTCGGCGTTATCCGCGGGGGATTTGGGTTAGGGCCAGGAGACTCCAGAGGATGTAGGCTCCGACCAGGGCCCAGACTGCGGCGGTCACCTGGGCGCGAAAAGGAGTCTCCATGAGATCGGCCAAGACGCCGGAGACGAAGATGAAAAGGAATGGTACCGATGCCAGGAGGAATCCCGCGCCCGCGACGTGGGGATGGGCTATCCCGAGGACGATGAAGAGCGTTGCCACCAGGAGTGGAGCGGTATTGCCGAAGTAGCGAGTGCGCGGCCAGGCGGCGTAGATTCCAATGGTCAATGGGATGAATAGTGCGAAGGCAGGACAGGCGCGCAGGAGCTGGCGCGCGACTTGGCCATAGACGGCGAGCACGGTGAAGCTTCGCCAAGTGGCTCCCCAGAACGAGGCGTGGTGCATGGCTTCAAGGAATGTGTGGGCATGAAAGAAATATGTGGAGAACAATATGAGGAGTGCCAAGACACAGGAAGTAGTCCAGATAATGAGGGCTGCGCCGCGGCGGATGGGAGCGAGGTAGAGCAGGAAGGCGAGGGCGAGCGGGACTACGACGATCATGGAAAATTGCGATCCGACTGAGATCGCAAGGGAGATGCCGAGCAAGAGGATGCGGCGCCAGTTCCAGAGAACGACTTCGCGCGGGGCGTAGAGAGTGTGGGCGACGGCGATGGCGGTGAAGATGGATCCGAAGGATCCCCAGGCGGCGAGGATTTCGGGCTCGGCGTGCCAGACGGCGGTGGCTTGAAGGATTGCAGGAGAAAAACAGTAGAGGGTGAGGGCGAGAAAACCTCCGGTGTTGCCGCAGAGGCGGCGGGCCACGTACCACAGCGAGGCGCCGAGAAAGACTCCGAAGGCGAGAAATGGAATGCGAGGAAGCCAGCGCCAGTGAGATTCGGCATCGTTCATGCTGTGTGGCCAGGCGAGCAGGGGCGCGGCGGTTACCAGGGAGATGAGCGGAGAGTGCTCGGTATCGAAGCCGGAATTGTCTCGAGAAATTTCTATGGGAAGCGCACCTGGGGCATCTGGAAAACGAGCATCTGGAAACGGGGCGCCTGCGATTGGGCCGCCGTGAATTTGGCGCCAGCCTGCGGCGATGCGAACTTCTTCGGAAGCGCTAAGGCTGCTGGATTCGGACGCGCGCAATTCGGAGTGGACCAGCCAAGTCGCTTGCGCCAGAAAGAGCAGGAGCAAGGCTCCGGCGAGAAACTGGGGGCGGCCGATGCGTTGGCGGGTGAAAAATCCGGCCATAAGGTTGGGACGAAGTGTTTTACCATGAGCGGGGCAGTTTGCGGAAACTTATGCGGGTGGCAAGAGAAGAGTAGAGCATCAACCACCAGGGACATGAAGTTGCACGAAGGTTGTGGACGCTGGGACTTTCTGATGAAGAGTGAAAGTAAAGGCGAGGTTGATATTTCGCGGGACGATATTTCGCGAGGCGCGGGATCCGGTTTAGACACGACGAGTCCGAGCGTAGGAGCGCCGGATTTTTCGGTGCAGCCGTCGTATGTGCGAATTGTTTTTTGGGGTCCGGATGGACTGAGGGCGGGATGGGGGTTTGCATTCTATGTAGCGATGTTTTATGTGGGGCAGTATTTCGTTCTCCGTTTGGCGGCGTCGGTCGAACTGGGAGCGAATGGTCTCTGGTCGATGATGCTGGAGGAGTTTGGGCTGCTCTGTGCGGCGGTGACTCCGTCGTTGGTGCTGGGGAGAGTGGAGCGGCGGGCGTGGGGAGTGTATGGACTACCGGGGCGCGCGGCATTTGGAAAACTATTTTGGGTGGGGACGATATGGGGATTTGCGAGCATGACTTCGATGATGGCTTTGATGTACGGCTTGCGAGTTTTTTATGTCGGACATCTGGCGATGCATGGAGCGCGTATTGTGCGGTTCGCGCTTTTCTGGGCGGTATTCTTTTTGCTGGTGGGATTCTTTGAAGAGTTTTTGTTGCGCGGTTATTCGCAATTTACGTTAACCCGGGCCATGGGTTTCTGGCCCGCGGCGGTGTTGCTGTCGTGCATGTTTGGATTGATCCATATCCGAAATGGCGGAGAGCAATGGCCTGGCCTGCTGGCGGCAGCGGCCATTGGATTTTTCTTTTGTTTGACTTTGCAGCGCACGGGTAACTTGTGGTTTGCGGTGGGATTTCATGCGGCGTGGGATTGGGGAGAGACATTTTTTTATTCGGTACCGGATAGCGGGACGATTTTCCCCGGACATCTGTTGAAGTCGTCGTTTCATGGGCCGGCGTGGCTTACGGGTGGAATGGTTGGGCCGGAGGGGAGCGTGCTGTGCTTTCTGGTGATTGCGGTTACCTGGGTCGGATTTGCGAGGGCTTATCCGGGGGCGAAACATGGGACGGAAAAATCTTTAACACGGGGGACACAGAGGAGCACAGGGTAGAACCAATCACTGCCTTTCTTAAAGAACTCAGTGCATTCCTGATTTGAAAAGTATCTACCGCAGCTTATCGAATTCTCTTCTCCTTACGTTCGCCCCACGATACTCTGGATTTCACGATACTCTAGATTTCACCATGGAAGCCGATCTGCTCACGCCGCTGAAACGTTATTGGGGATACAGCGCGTTTCGTCCGCTGCAGGAGCGGATTGTGCGCAGTCTGCTGGCGGGGCGGGATACTTGTGTGGTGATGCCGACGGGCGGGGGCAAGTCGCTGTGTTACCAGTTGCCGGCAGTGGTCGCGGGTGGGACGGCAGTAGTGATTTCTCCGCTGATCGCGCTGATGCAGGATCAGGCGACGCAGCTGGCCCAGATGGGGATTCCGGCGGCGGTGTTGAACAGCACGATGAATGAAGCGGATCAGAACGCGGTGATGTCAAAGGCGCGCGAGGGGGCTTACCGGCTGTTGTATGTGTCGCCGGAGCGGATTGCGCGTGGCGACACCATGGGATGGATGCAGCAGGTGCCGGTAACTTTTTTCGCGATCGATGAGGCGCATTGCATTTCGGAGTGGGGGCATGAGTTTCGTCCGGAGTACCGGCAGTTGAATAAGTTGCGCAGTAAATTTCCGGATCGTCCGATTGCGGCGTTTACCGCGAGCGCGACGCGGCATGTGCGGCATGACATTCTTGCGCAGCTCCAATTGCGTGAACCCGACAAATATATTGCCAGCTTTTACCGGTCAAACCTGCGCTATCTGGTGCGCGAGTGTGAAGGGCTGGAGCAGATGGAGATGCTGGTCGCGGCGCTCGAGAGCTACGCCGGCAGCAACGTGATCATTTATTCGCCGACGATTAATCGCGTGGAGGAGACGGTGGATTTTCTAGCGGATCACGATATTGCCGCAGTGGGATATCACGGAAAGATGGGAGGCGAGGAGCGGCGGAAGAGCCAGGAACGCTGGATGTCAGATGAAGTTCGCGTTTTGGTGGGAACGATTGCCTTTGGATTGGGGATTAACAAGGCGGCGGTGCGGGCGGTGATTCACTTATCGCTGCCGAAATCGATTGAGCAGTATTACCAGGAGGCGGGACGGGCCGGACGCGATGGCGCGAGCGCGGACTGCGTTTTGCTGTGGCAGAAAAAAGATGCGGGGCTGCTGGGATTTTTCGCCAATCAGATCACGGATGCAGAAGAGAGGAACCGGGCGTGGGAGCGGTATCGGATTATCCGGGAATTTGTGGAGTCAAAGAAGTGCCGGCATCGACAGATTTGTACGCACTTTGGGGAGACTCCGAAGTGGGAGGGTTGCGCGGCTTGCGATGTGTGCGGGAGTGGGGCCGAGTGGCTGGGGAAACCTGCCGCTGCGAGAAAGATTGTTGCCAGGAAACGGTTGCCGCTGCAGGCGGTTGCGGCTCCGGTTGCGGGTTCTGAGGCGGAAGAGTTACGCGAGTATCTGCGGGAGTGGCGGCGGGCGATGGCCAAGGAGAACGGCGTTCCAGCCTATATTGTGCTGCACGATTCTTCGCTGGAAGAAATTTGCCGGCGACAGCCGAAGGTTTTGGCGGAGCTTCGGGAAATTCCTGGAATTGGCGAGCGCAAGGCAGAGGTTTACGGGCAGGAGATTCTGGACGCGTTGGAAAAATTCCGCGAGGGCGAGCGAGCAGCGGGATCTGAAAAGTCCGCCAAGCCCGCGGATGAGACTTTGCGATTGTTGAACGAACGGCGAACGCTGGAAGAGATTGCGCAGCTTCGTGGGCGGCAGATATCGACTATCGTGAGTGCGGTCGCGAATTTGCTGGAAACGGGGCAGGTGCAGTTTCAGCCGGAATGGGTGAGTCAGGGAAAAGCAATCGGTGATCGAGGCAGCGTGCGCGAAAATCGGCATGGATCGGCTGAAGCCGCTGAAGGATATTTTGCCGCCGGAGATTACTTATGACGAGATCAAGCTGATCGTGGGGAAGGTGCGGCGGGAGGAAGCTATGAGAAAGGCGGATGTTCCGGCATAGGGAGGGTACGTGCGAGACTGACAACGAGGACAGATCGGTCTCATGAAATCCGCTGATAACAGGCTGATCCGGCTGATTGCTGTGTTCAAGCTGCTGAAGGCGGCGCTGCTGATTGCTGTCGGCATGAGCGCTCTTCATCTGGTGCACAAAGATGTGGCCAGCGTGGCGGAACATCTGGTGACGATGTTCGGGCTGGATCCGGGCAATCGACTACGTCGGCAAGGCGCTGCAGAAGGTCGCCGATCTTACTCCCAATAAGATAAAGGGGCTTGGGGTGGTCAGTTTTATTTATGCGGGATTATTTCTGACTGAGGGAATCGGGCTGTGGCTGGTGAAACGTTGGGGAGAGTGGTTCAGCGTAATCATCACGAGTTCGCTGATCCCGGTGGAGATTTACGAGATCTACCGGCATCCGAGTGCGATCAAGGGCCTGGTGCTTATCATTAATATTGCGGTGGTGGGATACCTTCTTTATCGAATTCGTCACGAAGGCGCGGGCGCGAACGGTCTTGATTCTAGCCTTTATTCGAGCATTGTGGCTTACAAGGTAGGCACTCCCTCGGCTAAAGCCGACAGTGAAACGTGGCAGTGATCGCAGCGGTAAACCGCTGCGCCACCCAAAAGCTAGAGCAAAATCGAGGTTTTCCGCAGCCTGCTAGAGATTTAAGAGTTGCTTCGCCGCGTCCTGGCCGGAGCGGACGCAATCGGGAACGCCGATGCCGCGGTAGGCGTTGCCGGCGAGCGCGAGTCCGGGCAATTGCTGGCGGAGACGCTCGATTCGGTCGAGGCGATCGAGATGGCCGACGCCGTATTGCGCCATGGCGGATTTCCATTTGTAGACGCGGGAAAAAAGGGGCGCGGCGCGAAGGCCGAGGATCTGCTGCAGTTCGGTGCGGACGATGGTGGTGATGGCGTCGTCGGAAAGCTGCCAGATATTTTCGGCGCTTGATCCGGCAAAGAAGCAGCGCAGTAAGGCGCGATCAGCGGGGGCGCGATGGGGGAATTTGTTGTGAACGAAAGTTGCGGCCAGCAGACGTTTGCCTTCACTGCGGGGGACGAGAAATCCGAAGCCGGGCGGGAGGCTTTGGCGGACTTCGCGATCGTAGGCGAGGCCGACGGTGATGGAAGAGCTGTAGGTGATGGCGGCGAGTTCGGAGGAGAGTTCGGGACTGCAAGTGGAGAGTAATCTTGCCGCGACGCCCGCGGGCACGGCGAGAATGACGGCATCAAAGTGCGCGGATTTCGATCCCGCTGAAACGGTCCAACTTTCGGATTCGCGCTGAATGGATTCCACGGGAGCGTTGGTGAGCAACGAACTCTGGTTGAGGCGCGGGACGATGGTTTCGATGAGCTGCTGCATTCCGTTCTTGAGGGATGTAAAGAGCGGAGGCGCGGGTTTGTTTTCCGAGCGCGGCATTTTTTTTCTGGCGGCCAGCATGGCGCGGCCGAGGCTGCCGTGAGTGCGTTCCATCTCGGCGAAGCGGGGAAGCACGGCGCGGACGCTGAGGCTGGCGGCTTCTCCGCCGTAGACGCCGGAGAGGAGCGGATCGGCGAGGCGGTCGACCATTTCTGATCCGTAGTGGCGCTCGACTAAGGAGGCCACGCTTTCATCGGCGCCGGCGGGGCGCGGCGGATGGAATAATTCCTGCGCCATGCGCAGTTTCGTGCTCCAGGAAAAAAGCGGAGAGAATCCGGTGGGCAGGATTTTGGTTGGCACCATGAACATGAGGCCGTCGGGCATGGGAATGAGGCGGCCGCGGACGAGGATGTAAGTTTTGCGATCGGCGTCGTTCGAGCCGATGAGTTGATCTCCGAGGCCGAGAGTGCGGCAGAGGTTGGCGGCCCAGGGCTTTTCGGTGATGAAGGAATCGGGTCCGGCTTCGACGATGCAGCCATCGATGTGCTCGGTGCGGAGGACGCCGCCGAGAGTTGAAGAGGATTCGTAGAGCGTGTAATCAACGGCGCCGGAAGGGCGGTGCTCTTCGAGGGCGAAGGCGGCGGCGAGTCCGGAGATGCCGCCGCCGATGATTGCGATGCGAGTCATGAATGTGATTCACGCATTTTGCCCGCTCTGACAACCGCGGGGGCTAAAGCCCAAAATAATCCTGAGCCTTTACGCGGCGCTGAAGCCCCGCTCTTCCACGGTACTGCACTCTTACGCTTTAGCGCCACAGTCTCGTTTACAGGACAGATATTCCAGGCGCCGAATATTCCTGCACGAAGCGAGCGAGGTTTTTTACATTTTCGACTGGGGTTTCGGGCAGGATGCCGTGGCCGAGATTGAAGATGTGGCCGGGACGTCCGGCGGCGAGCTGGAGAATATTCTCGGCACGCGATTTCAATTCTTTCCAGTCTGCGAACAGCACTACGGGATCCAGATTTCCCTGCACGGCGCAGCGGTGGTTGAGATCGCTCCAGCCTTTGTCGAGCGGGATGCGCCAGTCGAGGCCGATCACGTCCGCTCCGGTTTCGTTCATCGCGGGAAGTAAGGTGGAGCTATCGGTGCCAAAATAAATAATGGGCGCGCCGGTTTTCTGCAAACGCTTTACCAAGCTAGTGACGTGGGGCAGAGCGTAGCGACGGTAATCCTCCACGCTGAGGCAGCCGACCCAACTGTCGAAAATCTGGATGACATCGGCTCCGGCGCGGACCTGGGCGGTGGAATATTCTGCGGTAACCTCGACCAGTTTGCGCATCAGCGCATCCCAGTGAGTGGGCGAGTTGTACATCATTTTTTTTGCATGGAGATAATTGCGTGAGCCGCCGCCTTCGATCATGTAGCTGGCGAGAGTGAAGGGGGCTCCGCAGAAACCGATTACGGGAATTTTGCCGGCGAAATGTTTAGCTACCAGACTTACGGCTTCGGAGACGTAGCCAAGTTCAGCGGCGCGATCGGTGCGGAGTTGAGCGATGTCTTCCGCAGGTGCGGACTGGCTTCTCAATGACGGGGCCTTCTCCGGCGGAGAAATGGAAGGGCAGGCCCATGACTTCGAGCGGGAGCAGGAGATCGGCGAAGATAATGGCGGCATCGACGCCGAGAAATTCGGCGGCGGTGATGGTGACTTCAGCGGCGAGCGCGGGCTTCTTGCAAATTTCGAGCAAAGAATGCTGCTTACGAATCGGCGCGGTATTCGGGCATGTAGCGTCCGGCCTGGCGCATGAACCAGACGGGAGTGCGGTCGACAGGCTGAGATTTGCAGGCGAGGACGAAAGTGGAGTTTGGGGCAGACATATTTAGATACGTTAGTCGATACGATGGACCGACTACTTTAGCATTTTTGCAGGTGAGCGTGCGCGGCGAGGGCTGCGGTTGTGCGAGACTGAGAATTAAGAAACTGCGACGGCAGGTGAGCGCAGCGGAGCATCATTTTAGTTATCGTCTTAATTATCGTCGGAAGGAAAGAGTATGAGCGAACTAGAAATCGTGAAGGAAAAAGTAGAACTGGCGGTTGCGGACGGAACCCGCATGGGGGCATACGTGGCGCGTCCAAAGGCTGGCGGCCCGCATCCTGGGCTGCTTGTGTTTCAGGAAGCGTTTGGGGTGAATCACCATATTCGAAATGTGGCGGAACGATTTGCGGCGGAGGGATACGTTGCGATCGCGCCGGAACTTTTTCATCGCACGGCGCCGCCGGGGTTTGAAGGCAGTTACACTGACTTTCCGGCCGTAATGCCGCATGTTCAGGCTGTAACGACGGAAACGGCGGAGGCAGATGTTCGGTCGGCATACGATTGGCTGAGATCGAGCGCGAAAGCGAATGAGATTTCGAGTGTGGGATTCTGCATGGGAGGACGGGTTTCTTTTATCGCGAACAGTATTGTTGCGCTGCGAGCGGCGGTTTCGTTTTATGGCGGAGGGATTGCTCCGGGATTACTGGATCGGACCGCGAAGCTGCAGGCTCCATCCTTGTTTATATGGGGTGGAATGGATAAGCACATCACACCGGAGAAGCGGCGGGCGGTGACTGACGCGTTGAGTGCGGAAAAGAAGATTTATGTGAACGCGGAATTTTCTCGCGCTGACCATGGATTTTTTTGTGACGAGCGAGCCGCGTATGAACCGCATTCGGCGCGGCAGGCTTGGGCGCTGACGCTGGAGTTTTTGCGCTCGTGAATAAATTCGGGGGGATTTTTGTTGTCGTGATTTCGCTGCTGTCGATGGGACTGGCGTGGCAGCGGCCGGTGGCTACTGCCGTGCGGCAGCGGACAAATTCCGCGCGTGTTCCAGCTCCTACCTTTTATAAAGATATTCTTCCGATATTGCAGAGCAAGTGCCAGAGTTGCCATCGCAGCGGCGAAGCAGCCCCGATGCCGGTGGTGACGTATGCAGAGACGAAGCCTTGGGCGCGAAGAATTGCAGCCGCCGTAGATATGAAAATGATGCCGCCGTGGTTTGCCGATCCGCGGTACGGGAAATTTTCCAATGATCCGTCTTTAAGCGCGGAGCAGATTAAGGCGATCGCAGCATGGGCCGATGCGGGCGCGCCAGCGGGCGACTTGCAGGATGCTCCTGCTCCGCGGCATTGGAGCGGCGACTGGAATATTCCTCGGCCGGATGTGGTACTGAAGATGCCGAAGGCGGTGCAGATTCCGGCGCAAGGCGAAGTGGAATATACATACGAGATTGTGCCGACGCATTTTGCCGAGGACAAGTGGGTGCAGATGGTGGAGGTGCGGCCATCGAGTCCGGCGCATGTGCACCATGCGGTGGTGTATATCCGGCCTCCGGATTCGGCGTGGCTGCGGCATGCGCCGGTGGGCGAGCCGTTTACAGCATCGATGTTGAGCGATCCTGACGAGCGGCGGCAGGCACATGAGACGACCAGTGATTTGCTGCTGGTGTATGCGCCGGGAAGCGCGCCGGATCGATTCGCGGATGGAATGGCGAAGTTTGTTCCGGCGGGATCGGATCTGGTTTTCCAGATGCATTACACGACGAATGGCGAGGCGGCGAGCGATGAGACGAGCGTGGGGCTGGTGTTCGCGAAAAGTCCGCCGAAGCAGCGGGTAGTTACGCTGCAGTTGAATAATCATGCGCTGATGATTCCGCCGGGCGCGGACAATTTCCGCGTGGAGGTGCAGGGGACGCTGCCGAATGATGCGCTCTTGCTGAGCTTCTTTCCGCACATGCACCTGCGCGGCAAGCGCTTTGAATATGACATTGTGCATGACGACGGCAGCGTGGAAACTTTGCTGCGGGTGAATTATCACTTTCACTGGCAGTTGAGTTACAAGCTGGCGCAGCCTCGGGAGTTAAAGGCGGGGACGAAGCTGCGGGCCGTAGCGTGGTATGACAATTCGAAGAATAATCCGCACAATCCGGATCCGGATAAGCTGGTGACGTGGGGAGATCAGACGTCGCAGGAAATGATGGTGGGATTTTTTGATGTGGCGATTCCGGCGGGGATGGATAAGTGGCAGTTTTTTGTACGAGGTAAGGGGCGGCAGTGACTGCGGCGGAGCTTTTGATAAACTTCCGTGACTCCAAACTGAGGCGATCATTCATGAACCGAAAGAGCAAACCCATCGAGCTGCGCTCGAATGGACAGCCGAGGGCGGCTGTCCCCACATTTTTCATCTTTATGGCGGCGGTGGTTGTGATTTGCGGGAGTGTGATGGAGCATCGCCCGGGCGCAATCGAGCGCGGCACCGCAGGCGGCGAATTCCAGTGGACCGAAGACGGCGGGACAGCAGTTCAAGAACATCAAGGTGCTCAAAGACATTCCGGCGGATCAGCTGATTCCGGCGATGCAGTTCATTACTGCGTCGCTGGGCGTTGAGTGCGAGTTCTGTCATGTGCAGGACGCATTCGAGAAGGATGACAAGAAGACTAAAGTGACTGCGCGCAAAATGATGGAGATGATGTTCACCATCAACGAAGAAAATTTTGACGGGCATCGCGAAGTGACTTGTTATTCGTGTCACCGGGGAAGCCCAAAACCGGTGGCGATGCCTCCGGTGATGACGGCGGAAGCGAAGCCGGCCGCGGACGAGGAAGTGATTCATGAAGGCGGGAACGCAAAAGAGAGTACCGGACCATCTGCCGATCAGCTGTTTGAGAAATATTTGAAGGCGGTGGGCGGAGCGAGCGCGGTCGATAAAGTGACTAGCCGCGTGATGAAGGGCACGATTACGTTTGGCGACAGCAATGTTCCGATCGAGATTTATTCGAAGGCTCCGGACGAGCGGGCATCTTTACTCACATGCCGCACGGAGAAAGTATCACCGCATTTAATGGACATGAAGGTTGGCTGGGGATGCCGGGGCATCCGGTACGGGAGATGCATGGGCCGGATATTGATGGGGCGTCGATGGACGCGGACCTGCATTTTCCAGCGCACCTGACGGAAATGTTTAGCAAAGTGGAAATGAGGGGAACAGAAAAGGTTGGAGACCACGAGGCTTACCTGGTAGTGGGGGAGCGCGCGGGAAAAACTCCCGTGCAACTTTATTTTGATAAGGAATCCGGACTGCTGGTGCGGCTGGTGCGATTTGGAGAGACTCCGCTGGGACGATTGCCCACACAGATTGATTATGCCGACTACAAGGAAACGGGCGGGGTGAAGATTCCGTTACGCTGGACGCTGGCGCGGCCGGGTGGGCGGTTCACGATTCAGGTGAGCGAAGTGAAGCAGAATGTTCCGGTGGACGACGCGAAGTTTGCCAAGCCGCCTTCGCCTCCGGAATCGCCGAAAGGTCCGGGCAAGTGAGGAGCTTAGAACGTCAAATTCATAAACGACTAAGGACACTGAGGTTCACGAAGTAAGAGCGTTCTTATGACCGATTACTTTCGTTCGGACAGGACGAGAGAAAAGGAAATTATCCGGGTTAAGATTTTGCAGGAGATCGAGATGCGAATCGTAATCCGGATAGCGGCTTCGTTGATCCTGGGGCTTTCGGCGATTTTGACGGTGCAGGCGCAAAGCGGAGCAACGGCGGCGGAGCAACAATTGTTTGTATCAGTGAATCAAGCGCGCCGAAACGCGGGGCTGCCGGCGTTGAAGTGGAATGACGCGCTGGCAAAGGCGGCGAAGCAGCATGCCGGAGTGATGGCACAGCGTGGCGAGGCGCAGCATGGATTTGCTGGAGAGCCCGCACTGGCTTCGCGGGTTACGCAGGCGGGGGCGCGTTTTGTGTGGCTGTCGGAAAACGTGGCGCTAGGGCCACGAGTTGAGGCGATCGAGGCGGAGTTTTTCAGGTCTCCGAATCATCGGGCGAATATTTTGGATTCGGATATGGATTCGGTTGGAGTTGGGATTATCGAGCGGGGCGGGCAGTTTTTCGCGGTGGAGGATTTTTCCAAGGCGAAGTAGAGGCGGGAAATTATCGTCTTACCGCGAGATGTGCCACAGGGGCTGAAGCCCGATTCTTTTGGAGCGCTCAACGCGGCGCTGAAGCGCCGCTCTTCCACGGTATTGTTGACGGCAGTGGCGGTCGCGAAGCTGGGGTGGTGGAGACGAGTGCAGAGGTCCCCTTCGACTTCGCTCAGGGCAGGCTTTCGCTACGCTCAGGATGACAACGCGCGTCGGCGTTCACGGTGCTGACGGGGGTCCTCTCTTCTGTAGTTTCTCGAAATGCAAAGTGATACCATCCCGTACTAACAATATGATCAGCTTCCGGCATTTTCTATCCTCTCTCCTACTGCTGTTGATGGCGCTTCCAGGGTCGAACTCTCAGGCGCAGACACAAACGCAGCCTGCGCAGCGCCCGATTGTGCTGCACGCGGCTGGGCTGCTGGATGTGAAGAATGGGCGGATCGTGAAGCCGGGCGAAGTGTTGGTGCAGGGCGAGCGCATTGTGGCAGTGGGTTCGGCGGTGAAGTATCCGCCGGGTGCGGAAGTGTTCGATCTGGGCAATCGCATTCTGTTGCCCGGATTGATCGATGCGCATGTGCATTTGTTTTTGCATCCCGGGGCGGAGGATTTGCAGACGGTGGAGGAGTCGGTGCCGCAAAGAACGATTCAGGCACTGCTGGCGGCGCGCGATGATTTGATGGCCGGGTTTACGGCCGAGCGCGATATGGGAACTGAGGGGGCGGGCTCGGCGGATACAGCGGTGCGCAACGCGATCGATCAAGGACTGGTTCCGGGGCCGCGGATGCGGATCAGTGGGAATGCGATCAACATCCTGGGCGGGCATGAGGATGCGATCAAGTTCAATCCGGCGCAGCATGTGCTGCCGAATGCTGATTACGCTAATAATAAAGATGAGTTGGTCGCGGTGATGCGCGAGCAATATAAGGAGGGCGCGGACTTCACCAAGATTTACGAGACTGGGCCGGACACGGTGAAGGACGGCAAGTTCTCGACGCCTTATCAATACACGGAAGCTCAGTTGAGCGCGGCGGTGGAGGAGGCGGCGCGAGTTGGGGCGCGCGTGGCTGTGCATGCCACGGGCGAGCCGGGAACGTTGTTCGCAGCGCAGGCGGGAGTGGCGTCGATTGATCATGCCAATCAGTTGAGCGATGAAACCATGCGGTTGATGCGGGAAAAGGGGATTTTCGCGGTTCCGACATTTACCATTTTTGAATATTTTGCGGAACATGCGGAGACTCCGGCGCAGGCGGAACACGAGCGGGCAATGCTGGATTACAAAACACAGGAGTTCCGCAGGCAGGTTGCGGCGGGGGTGCCGATGGCGGTGGGGTCGGATGTGGGGCCGTTTCCGCATGGAACGCAGGCGCGGGAGTTTGTGTTGATGGTTAAGTTTGGTATGACGCCGCTGGCGGTGATTCAGGCGGATTTAATCAATGGAGCGAGGTTGCTGGGATGGGATGGGCAGATCGGATCGCTGGAGCCGGGATATTTTGCGGATGTGATTGCGGTGTCGGGGGATCCGCTGCAGGATGTGGGAGTGCTGGGGAAGGTTTCGTTTGTGATGAAGGGTGGAGTGGTTTACAGGAAGTAACCCCTGACACAGGGGCTGAAGCCCGATTCTTTCTCGACGTGATACGCGGCGCTGAAGCGCCGCTCTTCCACGGTACTATCAACGGCAGTGGCGATTGCACGAAGCTCGGGTCGTGGGGGCGAGTGCAGAGGTTCCCTTCAACTTCGCTCAGAGCAGGCTTTCGCCAAGCTCAGGATGACAGCGTTTCTTGCCGGTACGCGGCGCTGAAGCGGCGCTCTTCTACGGTATTATCGACGGCAGTGGCGATTGCACGAAGCTCGGGTCATGGAGGCGAGTGCAGAGGTCCCCTTCGACTTCGCTCAGGGCAGGCTTTCGCTACGCTCAGGATGACAATGCATCGGGGGCACTTCAGCGGCGCGGCGCTCTTCTACGGTGCTCTCGACGGCGCTGGTAATCTCTCGAAGCGGGAGTGGCGATCCCTTCTTACCAATTTTCGTCGGGATTGCTTGAAGCGTCTTTCCAGTCCAAATCGGACTCTTCGCCGTTTTCCGTCATGGTTTGATTGCGTTTGCGGTAGCAGATGAAGATCAGGCCTACGGACATGAGTGTGGGAGGGCCGATCAGGATGAGAATACCGCTCTTTAACGCCTGAATCATGCGGGGGCCGGAGGCGGCGGCCTGGGTATAGCAAAGCGCGCAACCTTGGGCTGAAGCGAGTGTCGGGGCGAAGAGCAGGAATAATCCTGCAAGCGCAATAGCCGAGTAGGCGATCGATTTCCAGGACTTCATGTTGTCAACTCACTTCTCAAGTCAATTCTTTGTAGAGGCTACTTCGCCCAAGGCACGCCGTCAATCAGGCGAAAACTGTCGGTCCATCCGTATTGCAGGCCAAGAAGCACAGCGATTGTGAAAATCAGGACGAACCAGCGCAAACCGCGGTTTTCTGACAAGTGCATGAAAAACAAAAGGGCCACGCCGCCTTCGACGACTGCGACGCCCAGCATGCGTACAAACATCTGCGTGGCGCTGATGTTCTGCATGCCGATCAGAAACTGCAGACCGGCCAGGACCAGCAGGCAAATATAAACGAGCAATATCTTTTCCCATTCCACCGCTATGTGTCTCTGTGGTAGCCATCGTGAATCTCCTAGCCTTATTCCTAGTGGGACCAATTCAGAACATACATAAACGGAACCACGAACATCCAAACCAAGTCGACGAAATGCCAGTAAAGGCCGGTCACTTCGATATCGTCCGCATTGTAGCGGCCGCCTTTATAGCGAATGGCCACAGCAATCAGAGCAATCACGCCGCCGGTTACGTGCAGCAAGTGGAGGCCGGTGATACTGAAAAAGGCCGAACCGAATAGAGGCGTGCCGAACGGGTTATGGAAGATGGTTACGCCTTTATCGATTAAGTCCAGCCACTCGCGGATGTGGAGGAAGGCGAATACAATCCCGAGGAACGCGGTGATCATCGTCCAGCGGAAAGCTCCAGCTTTATCCTCTCTATGAGCTGAACGCATGGCAAAGATCATGGTCAAGCTGCTGGTGAGGAGGATGAAAGTCATGATGGCCGCATTGGTCATGCTGTGAAACGGACGTGGCCAATCCGGAGTGCTGTTGCGAATAAAGCCGTAAGCGAAAAGGCAACCGGCGAAGGTAGCGGTGTCAGCGATGATGAAAAGCCACATCGCCATTTTTTTCGCGGGGATTCTGAAGGCGGGCTCTGACATTACTTCCGTCGCACTGGTTCGCGACACCTGCCCGTGAATCGAAAGATCAGCCTGGCTCACTTTGCCTCCTTACTTTCTTCTGCTTTCGAACTGGTTAGAGCTTCATCCACAGCAGCAAAAGGAGATACAACCACAGCGCGCCCATGAAATGCCAGTAGAGCGAAGTAGCTTTCAGAGTGCTCCGTCGCAGGACGGAATGGTTCACTTTACTAATCACGCGGACCAGGCCGCCGAGACCACCGAGCAGGTGGATGGCGTGGGCGACCGTCAAAACATAAAAGAACGAGTAGCTGATATTGGTGGCGAGTCCGAAGCCTTGTGACTTCAGCTGCAGCCAGGCAGAAATCTGGCCGGCGACGAAGACAAGTCCCAGGGCAAGGGTTACATAAAGCCAGCGAGACGGAGCCGTGCCTTCGTTGCGGGCCACCATGAACGTGGTGATCTGACGGCGGGCGATTTCCAATGTGACGCTGCTGGCAATGATGATCAGCGAGTTGAAGTAAAGAATGGATGGCAGGGTGAAGTGCTGCCAATCGGAGGACCCTCCCTGACGCACGATCAATGCGCTGGTGAAGGCGGCGAAGGTCATGGTGATGGCCGCCAGGCCAACCCAGATACCAGTGCTGGCGGGAGGCGGGGAAGAGCTCTTGACGCGCCGCAAATCTCCGCCAGCAGGAACCATAGTTCCCCAGCCACCGCCTCCTGAGCCCTGGCTCGGTAAACGTTCTATATCGATTTTTGGCGGTTCGTGAACTGTGGTTGCCATACTGCTACATCTCCTAACTCAGTCAATGTCAGGGCTAAAGCCCGAAGGTTATTTAAGTCTCTTTACGGCACGGTTGAAGCCGTGCAATTTCAAACCTACGGAGTCTCCTTAATTACTTCTCATCGTGCTGGTTCGGGACTTGCTCGGGCGAGGTTTGCATGATGAAGTCGGTGCTTGCACCCTCGACGCTGTACTCATACGGATCGTGATAAACCACCGGCATGTGATCGCCGAAATTGTTGTGCGGCGGGGGTGTGGCGGTGCTCCATTCCAGGGAAGTACCTTCCCACGGATTATCCGGTGCCGGCGCTCCCTTGAAGCGGCTGTAGATCAGGTTGTAGAGAAAAATTGCCTGCGCCAGGCCGGTAAGAAGTGCGGCCACCGTGATGAACTTGTGTACGGGAATGAGCGGGATCAGGTAGTCATCCACAAAAGCCTGGTAGCGGCGCACGTTGCCGGCGATACCCAGGTAATGGAATGGCATAAAGATGCAGTAGGCGCCTACGAAGGTGAGCCAGAAGTGAAGTTTGCCCAACGGCTCACTCATCATGTGGCCTGTCATCTTGGGGAACCAGAAATAAGTTCCGGCAAAGATGCCGAACATGGCGGCGACGGCCATCACCAGATGGAAGTGACCGACCACAAAGTAAGTGGCGTGCAACATGATGTCGATGGATGGCTGGGCCAGGAAAAAGCCGCTCACCCCGCCGCTGATGAACATTGAAATGAATCCCAGCGCGAACAGCGATGCGGAATTGATGCGCAACTTGGAACCATACAGACTACCCAGCCAGATCAGACACAACGATGGTGGCGGGGATGGTGATAATCAGGGTGGGGAAGGAGAATGCCAGCGAAGAGTAGGGATTCATCCCGCTGACGAACATGTGGTGCCCGTAAACCATGTAGCTGAGGACGGCCAGCGAGCTCATGGAGTAAATGATCACGCGATGGCTGAGCAGCGGACGCCGCATGTTGGTAATGAGTATGTGGGAGACGATACCCATGCCGGGGATGATTGCGATGTAGACCTCAGGATGGCCAAAGAACCAGAAGAGGTGCTGCCACAGGAGAGTCGATCCGCCGGAGTGGTTCGACAACAACTGGCTGTTGACGATGAGGTTTGACGGGATAAAGAAACTGGTGCCAGCCACGTGATCGAGGATGAGCAGGATGCAGGCAGGCATGAGGACAGCAAAAGCAGTCAGGCCCATGACCGAAGTGATGAACCAGGCCCATGCGGTCAGGGGAAGGCGCATCAGCGACATGCCCTTGCAGCGCATGTCCAGGGTGGTGGTGATGAAGTTCAAAGAGCCAAGCAGTTGTCCGATACAGAAAATCCCAATGGAGGCAGCCCACAGAATCACGCCCAGACCCTGGCCAGGACCGGCACCGGCACCTACCGCGCTCAGGGGAGCATATTGTGTCCAGCCGCCCAGAGTCGGCCCGTCGGCGACGAAAAAGGCGGCGATCAAAACCAGGAAACCCACAAACGTAACCCAGAACGACATCATGTTGAAATGCGGGAAGGGCATATCTTCCGCGCCGGTCTGGATGGGCAGGAAGAAGTTGCCAAAAGCGGCGAAGGGCGCGGTGGTAAGAACAAAGAAGACCATGATGGTTCCGTGCATGGTCATCAGTTGCAGGTAATATTCCGGAGTCATCACGTTTCCGGGCGCGCCGGAACTGGAGAGCAAGTGCAGGCCGGGAATTGCGAAGTTGGCAAATCCCAGGTGGATACGCATGAGCCAGGAAAGGAACATCCCAACAATCGCGGCAACCAAGGCCAAGGCGTAATACTGCTTGCCGATCACTTTGTGGTCAATGCTGAACACGTGCTTCCGAATGAAGCTGGTAGGTTCGCCGTGCGAAACCGCGTGAGTTGACATATCGTGCATTGTGTTCTCACCTCGACCGAGATGTGTATCCGAGTTCAGGGGCTAAAGCCCCGTTAGTTTACGACTGAAGCGGCGCGGCCAAAGCAGCGCCCTTTCAAAACGCGTTTCAAAAAATTATTGCAATGCTGCCTGTTGTTTGATCCAGGCGTCATAGTCTTCCGGAGACTTCACTTCGAGATACGCCTTCATGTTGTAATGGCCCAAGCCGCACAGCTGCGTACAAACGATTTCGTACTTGCCGATTTTCGTTGCCGTGAAATGGATCGACAGATCCAGGCCGGGAACGAAATCCTGCTGAACACGTAGTTCCGGAACATAGAAGGAGTGGCCCAAGTCCCTCGAATGCATCAGGAGATGAATCTCGCGGTTCACTGGAACGGCCAGCTCGGCGGTCACGATGTCATCCTTTGAGTCCTGATCGTTAGTGGTATCGAGACCGAAGAAATTGGCGTTTGAATCGTTGACGAGGGCAGGGTGAATCGGGCCGAACTTTCCATCCGGACCGGGGTAGCGGAAGTAGAATGCAAACTGCTGCGCCTGCACCTGGATGGGAAGGGCGTTTGCCGCCGGCGGAGTGAAGTAGGCATCGGCCCACGCTCTGACGCCGAACACGCCCAGAGCCAAAACTTCCGTGCCCACGAGCAAGAAGGCGGCGGTTACCAAGCCTGCCGCACCACCGGGAAATCGCTTAATCTTGGCGTCCGGTTTCGGGCTGGAGAACTTCCAGATGAAGAACGCCAGAAGAATCTGAGAAGACAAGAAAGCAACGCCGGTCTCCATCATGGTGTCGGCAAATTGCTCGTCGATGAGGTGCCCATGGACGGAGATGTCCGGCGGCATCGGCCACATGTGCATCACGATGGGAACTGCCGAAGCAATTGCGATGATAACGATGGTGACCGCCAGAAGTTTCGCCATCTCCCCCGCCTTTGGCCAGCATTAGGCCTTATTGTCGAATCGCCGCAGGGAACGCTGCGGCGATTCGTTTCAATAATGCAACATCTGCAGAATCGATTACCGACCCTATTTACCCTTGAAGGTGAAATCCGCAGATCCAGTTCCACCGGCGGCAACCGTTACCTTGGCCGTCTGGGTGCCGTATTCTTCCTGCCAGGCAGTCACCGTATAGCTACCGGGCGGTACGTTGTTAATGGTGTAAGCGCCGCTAGCATCGGTGGTTGCGTATGGACCTTTGACTACGGAGAAGTAGCCGTGCATCCAGGGATGAATGTTGCACTGCACGGGAATCATCTCAGGAGCTTTCCAGCTTTTCTCAATCGGGGCGGCACCGGGTGGCTGGGACTGATTCCAGGGGATGTTGCCCGTCATAGGATTAGGATTGGGGTGAATGTTATGAGTAGTCTGGTCGCTGGTGATCACCTTGAATTTCTGATTCACATCCATGGCCAGAACGTGGGGCGTGTACATGCAGTTTTTCTGATCGAAGACCGGCACCTCGCTGGGCACTTCAGCCAGTGCGCCGCCAGTCAAACCTGCCGAGATGTAGAGAACCACATGTTCCAGTCCACCGCCGGTACCGACGACCACATTTTCCATATGGGCGGGATCATTTGCGTGTTGTTTGGCGCACCAAGGATCCTTCGACATGTCGATGCCGCGCATGTGCGGAGCGGTGCCACTGAGTTTAACCGTGCCAGAGATTTTGCCTTCTCCAGCAGCCTTGACGCTGGGATTGAGAAGCAGAGCGCCACAAGATAGTAGAACTACCGCCGATAGTACTGCAGCCAACCTGTTTCGATTTCTCATTGATCTTGCTTTCATTGATCTTTCTCCTTAGAAAACTACACGGCTGAAAAGCCTATTTGCGATGCCGTTGTAGCCCCTACTGTTGGCCGGCCGGTGCATTTGGATCTACCGGCTTCAGATTCAGCTGTTTTGCCAACTCTCTTTCTTTGCTCTTCTGCGGCATGAAGGTCCGGAGATAGAAGACCAGATCCCACGCCTCATCGGGTTTGATGGTATCGGCGAAGGAGGGCATGGGAGTGCCATCCAGGCCGGTCATGAAGATCCTGTAGATATCCCGGTCGGTGTCACCGCACTTTGGGCGGGCTCCGGAGGTAAAGTTGAAGGGCTCGATGGGTTTACCAAGATCGTCGGTAAGAGTAGCGGCTGATGGGCCGTTCGCCATGCCCTGGACGCCGTGACACTTCCAGCAGGATACCCTGGCAAATACTTCACGGCCTGCCTTGATGCGTTCCGGGGTGACTTCCGGTTCGGGAGGGATGGTAATGGGAGTGCCGGCCTTCTCGTTCTGCCAGCGGGGAGAGAAGTGCTTGATCCAGGCGACCAGATCGGCACGCTCCACCTTGGTCAGATTGCTCCACTGCGGCATGCTGGAACGGTCGAGTCCGCGAGCAATCGTGTCGAAAAGATCCTCGTCCGTGGGTAAAGTTCCGGTCGGAGTAGATCGACACTTAAATACGCCGAGCTGGAAGTCGCGAGGCTTGGGGTACATTGGGGGATCGAGCCACTGCGCGACCTCACCATTGCCATCGCCCATCTCGCCGTGGCATCCAACGCAGAATCTGCGATATTCCGGAGCGGCAGCCTTGGCGTTTCCGGTGATATTGCCGATGTGACTGGTCGAGGTAGGCAGATTCAGCCATTGCTGCAGCTGCTCGGTGGAAACCTGAGCCCGCGAAGCCAGCGGGAGAGCAAAAAATGTAGCCACCCCAATCAAAAGCGTCGACCTGAGCAATCTTGTCCGCATGTCGTTCCCTCTTACTCTAAGAAGTGGATGATCTTAGAAATCAAAGTCAAATCCCGTCAAGAACTCACTGGTATTCACGTTGGCGCTATTCAAGCCAAGAGTCGGGCCTGTACCGTCCTGATGCAACCAGTTGTACTCGTTATGCCAGGCAAAACCAGCGCGGCTGGTCATGAATGGGTTGTAACGCATGGCGATCGTGTAGGTTGAAATGTTGCCGAGATTCTGAGGCGTTCCCGGAGTCGATTGCTGCGACATGCGAATCGTCTCGTAGCGACCAATGAAGATAAGCTGCGGACTGTAGATGTAGTGCGGTTCGAACAAGACGCCGTTCCAGACGGGGGACCGCGCTCCTGCGGGAAGAGCGGTTCCCGTGGTGTTGTTGCCGGTGGCGACGCCGTCAATGAGGTCGCCATACCCTTGACCAAACCAAGCGCTGTCTTCGCCATGCTGGGTGACGACGGTAAGGTCGGCATGCTGGCCGAAGTAGAACAAGCCCACGAAACCTTCGCGGCTAAAGGACTTGTTGCCGATGCCGCCGCCGGGGATGGGCAACGTGCCGTTGGGCCCAGTCTGAGTGAGCCATGTGGTCGGCGCTTCGCCTACCATGGCGTAGCCGCCGATGCGCTGCACGCCGGCTCTGCCCGCATCAAAAGCCTGACTGGCGGTGAAGAATCCCGTGTAAGAGTTGCCGTACGGAAGTTGCGTGGTACCGTCGTTTGAACTCAGGAGAGCTGCCGAGTAGCGCGAGCGGTCATTGTAGTTGTGGCCCATGACTTCGACGCCGAGTTGATTGTCTCCCATCTGGCCGAAGATGTTGCCGTCACCCTGGGGAATGAAGTGGTACAGCTGGTAGATGCCGCCGTTACCGGTCAGAGTGAGGATGCGTTTTTCCGAGAGCAGGTTATCGAGCTCGAATTTTCCCAGCTTCACGTTAAGCCAGGGGCTGCCGAACAGATTATCCAGCCGCGCCATTACAGTTTCGAAGTGAAAAGCGCCCGTAGGATCCGAAGAGGGCAGGAGGTAGAAGGAGAAATTCTTATAGAGCGTGCCGCCGGTATGGAAGTCGAGGCCGCTGAGGTCGAAGCCGGAGGTGGTGACACGTTGGACGGCCGAACCAGTCGGCGTGGTGCTCCCAGCCGTGTAAGTATCGACCAGCACCTTGCCGGTACTGACGCGGTGCCAGATGGGGGTCATGCGGAAGGTGACCGGCCAATAGCTGGGATTCTGCCAGATTGGAGCATCACGGTCGTTCATGAGCTGGTAGCCGTTGTCTTTGAACTTTTGTCCAAAGTAGTTCAGCATCGGCCACGACTCGTGACACGCGGAGCAGCGCAAACCGTATTTACGAGCGAAAGCGGGAAGAGCATTGGCGCGCTGACTGCCGGCCATCACGAGGAATAGAAGGATCAGGGAAATTGCAGAAAGGGAGGGAGCAAACGTAGCGAAACCGCGAATCCGCAAACGGCTCATAACGTGCATGACCGGACTCCTCAGATTCAAATCAAGATTCTATTTTGGTAAATTGCCATCCCACAAAACCAGACGTAAAAATAAAAACACGAGTTCAACCCCGAGGACTCGTCTGCCTTTTACCTCGCAGCTGGGACCAGAAGTTTTGAGGTCCTACCACCTTACCGGGGATGAATCCTACTACGCTCGCAAGAAAATATTCAAGTGCTTTTCATTATTTTTTTTGACATTCTTTTTACAACGTCTTTCCATCCGCCATGTGATGCAAAATGCTTCCCGAGGGTTGACATCTCTGTAGGGAGCGTACGAGACTCGGGTAGATTGGAAAACAGATTGAGTTGTTGGATTATCTTCGACGGCGCCAATTGAATCAACGGGCCATGAGGCTCCGCAGGCTAAATACAATCGCCGGTGAGCGCGACAGTCCAATGCTGACGCGGCTTTGCTCCTCAGCTTTGTCGATTCCTCTGCTTCTTGTGCTGCTCGTGTCCATGGTTCCAACAGCAAATGGGGCCCGAGGCAAAAACAAGATTTCCTATGGCGAAGGCTTGATTGTGAACATCCCGCTGCCCGAAACCGAAGTAGAACAGGTAGTGGAAGAGGTAGCGCAGGATGGCGTGATCCGGGGAACCAAGGAATACAACAAGGACGAATTTGTGGGGGGAGCAAAGGCCGCCGATTCTTCGCACGTGTTTCCGGCCTGGGATCAGGGCGGAAGGGTTATCTACAAAGTGCGTACGGAAGCGCTCGATCCGCGGAATTTCAAGGACTCCAGCGATGTGGGCACCCTGGTGGTGCGATACGTAGTGATGCCGCAAGGAGAAAAAAATACGGTCTTGCGCATCAACGCGCTGTTTGAGGAAGATTTCCGCCGGGTGGTGCACCAATCCAACGGATCGGTAGAGACCGCGGAATACAAAGACATTCGGGAGCATCTCGACAGCATCGAAGTAATGAAGGCGCAGAACGTCGAGGCGCAAAGGGAACGCCAGGAACTGCTGGCGAAGAAGCAGAATCTGGCTGCGGGGAACAACTTGGCGCCGATGGCTGAAGGTTCCGTGCAGTCTGCTCCGCAGGCGGTCGAGAGCAGTTCGAGCAACGTGGAAAGCGGTTCGGATAATGCGGTTCAGGCGCCACCACCAGTTGCGTCGGAAACGACGACGGCCCCCCTAGCCCCAGTCGGACAGACGTTGGAACAGCAAATCAAGGATGTTAAAAAACAGGTGGAGCGTCTGGTGAAGCAGCCGGGGGCTCCGCTGAAATCGGCGCCGTTTCACACCGCTGGAACGCTGCAGTTGCTGACTCCGGGAACCGAGGTGCTGATCCTGATATCAACGCCTTACTGGTACGGAGTGGAAACCCACGAGGGACAGCACGGATGGATGGAGCGTGACCAGTTGGAGCTTTTGCCATGAGGCCGGGCAGTGCGGTGTTTCGTGGAATTTTTTCGCTAGCGCTGCTGGGGATGGCAGTGGGCGCGTGGCCGCCTATCAGTTATGGGCAGGGAAACGGCTACGAGCGGGCCTTCCCGCAATCGAAAGCCACGATTGAGAAAATGCTGCAGGACAATGCCAACCGCCGGACGCCTGCCCGTTGTGGATGGTTTTGCGATATCGAGTTCGCCGGATCATCCTCTGGATCGGTACCGGCGTGGCTACTACGAGTCCAAGTTTCAAGTGAGCGCGGCGCCTGGGGGTGGTTCGGTAGTGCGCGTGGTGGTGCAGGTTACTGCCTGGTATGCAGACCCGGTTGCAGCCAAGTCTGGATATCGGTTGCTGACTTCGAATGGCCGGATTGAAGGGGATGTGCTGGATCAGCTGGCGGACCAACTGGCGGCGAATACTGCGCCGCCGAGTCCGACGCCAGCGGCCAGAACGACTGCGAAAGTGCCAGCGGACCGCTCCGTGCCGACAGTGACCGCATCGTCGCCAATCTCGCCGTCGGGGAACTCGCCGTCGAGAAATTCGTCGACAGCCTCATCAGAGCCAGCTATTTCGGCGCCGATGCCGCGGCTGCCGGACGTGACGGGAGATTATTCATCGTCAGTGGCGCACGGTCTGGCGGATCAGGAAAAGAATCCTCAGCAGAAAGAACCGAAGAAAGTTGAGGAGGGTGGCCCGCTGCAAACCGAACTGGATGGTCTGCAGGAGATTCTTAAGAATCAGATCGCATCCCAAGAACCTGGTGGCGGTGAAGAAGTCAGGAACGCCGGTAGTGTCCTCGGCCAGTCTGAATGCCAAGACATTGTTTTTGGCGAGCGCGCACGATGAATTCGAGATGCTGGACTATAAAAGGGATTGGGTGCACGTGCGGATTTCCGGCCTGTCGCGGGGATGGATCTGGCGCAACAATCTGGAGATGCCTGACAGCGTGCCGGATGGAGATGCGCCGCGCGAGCGCGGCTGCAGTCGCCCACGGCGGCGGAGCTATTCCGCATTTCGCGGGAAGAAGTGGCACCGTTTCCCGGAGATTGGGCGCCGCTTCGCGGCAAGCGGGTGAAAATTGTGTCAGTGGAAAAAACCGATGAAGGCGTGAAGGACTCGAGTCCGCAGCTCAGGCTGGAATTTGTGAAATCAGTGCTGGAAAGGAACTATCCAGAACTAGCCCAGAAGACGCAGGAGTTGGCAGGGATTGTTCTGATTTTTGATTCGGCTGACGGAGGAATGATCGCCGCGACTTTCGAGACTCTGCAGGAGTGGAAGGCGGGCAAGTTGTCGGATGCCGCGCTGTGGCATCAATGTTTCTTTGATCCGCCGGAAATTTTTACGGGATCCACCGTGGCCGCAAGTCCGTAGTAAAATTGCGGCCGCGGCACTCGAATTTTGTTTTGGCAGTCGGAACGCCAGTCAGATTTTGACTTGACTTTCGAAAGCCAACAGAGTACCTATGCAATTCTTGGTATGCGGTGGTTTTGTGGGACCACCATGCTTGCTTTTCTCGATTCGCCTTCAATTGTGAATGACGATCGGAGAATCGAGCGCAGACCAAGGCGGTACGACAACCACACCACTGACCGCTCATGAGCACGATGACCCAACCTATGTCAGTCCTTCGCAGTCAGGCAACTTCTCTGCTGCGCGACTATGCCGAATTGATGAAAGCGCGCGTCACTACGCTGATCGTGATGACGGCGTGGTGCGGCTATTATTTCGGGGCGCAAAAAAGTGGGGTGTCGTCGCTTTCATGGGGACTTTTTCATGCGCTGCTGGGCATCGGGCTGGTCTCCAGCGGAACCGCGGCGTTGAATGAAGTGATGGAATATAAAGTGGACGGGCACATGCGGCGCACGGCGCAACGTCCGCTGCCCACGGGACGTATGAGTTTGTGGCACGCCACAACCGCCGGCGTGGTGGCGACATTGGGTGGGTCGATCTATCTGGCTATTTTGTGCAACCCGTTGACTGGATTGCTCACGTTTCTGACTTCCGTAGTTTATTTGGCGGCTTACACGCCCTTGAAGCGAATCTCGCCCATCTGCACGTTCGTTGGGGCTTTTCCTGGAGCTATGCCCGGAGTTTTAGGTTGGACAGCGGCGCGAGGGCAGTTGGAGTGGGGCACTCTGATTTTGTTCGCCATCTTGTTCGTGTGGCAGTTCCCGCATTTCTTTTCTATCGCGTGGCTCTACCGCGAGGACTATGCGGCGGGCGGAATTCGCATGTTGCCGGTGGTGGAAGAAGATGGACGGTCGACTGCGAGGCGCATCCTGGCGTATTCGGTCATTTTGATTCCGTTAAGCGTTTTGCCCACTGTTTTCGGCATGGCGGGAAGAATCTATATGGTGGGCGCGATCATTCTCGGGATTGCGCTTTTTTATTTCGGGGCGCGGTTGGCGTTCTTGAAGATGCCGATCCAGAGTGGCCGGTCGAAGATGCTGGCTCGCCATGTTCTGCAGGCCACGGTTATTTACCTTCCTCTGTTGTTTGCGCTGATGATGGGCAACTCGCTGAAGCGCTGAACGATTCCGAAAGTTTCCCGGAAAATGGTCTCGCCATCGCAAGCTCATCTGCTCGACTTGCGTTCTGTATTACTATAGTTATAGCAAATTTTCAATGAACGCAATCCGTGGATTTTCCTGGTTTCACTTTCCCGCCTGGCAGCTTTTAACAAGACATTTTTCAACGACAATCGATCGGCTTCCAGATGAGCGTATAGTGGCGCTCTATTATGAATCGACGCGACTTTATTTCGAACGCAGTGGGTGCGGTGGTGGCAGGCTGCGATTCCTGCCAGAGCATCCGCAATTACAGACGGCATGGGTTCGGCGAGAGCCGACGATTCGCATTCCGTTCGAGCGAGCCTGGAGCCTGGCGCTGGACCGGCATCGTTTTGGCGTGAACTATACGCCGTCGAAGAATTGGTGGTTCTGCTGGAACGAATGGGATGCGGACCCTATCCGGCGGGACCTGGATGCGATCGCGGCGTTAGGTGCGGACCATCTGCGAATTCTGCTGATCTGGCCTTACTTTCAACCGAATCCGAAGTGGGTGAGCCCGCTGCATCTGGAGCGGCTGGATCAACTGCTTACGCTGATGGGCGAGCGCAAGTTGGATGCGGTGGTGACGGCGCTGACCGGGCAGTTGAGTGGATGGTTTTTTCTGCCTCCGTTTAATAAGGCGGGAACGGCTTTCTATGCGGATGAGGCGATGTGGAAGGCGCAGGAGATTTTCGTCCGGCAACTGGCGGGCGTGATGAAGAGCAAGAACAACATCATTGGATTCGATTTTGGAAATGAGATCAATACTTGCTGGAGCACGGAACCGGCCGTGGGCGATGCGTGGATGGCGAAAATGTTTGCGCTGATGGAGAGTGTTTCACCGGACCACGTTCACGTAAATGGAGTGGATGAGTTGCCGTGGTTTGAGATCGACCACGTTTTCTCCGCAGGCGCTGGCGGCGCGGCCGATGCCGACGATGCATTGTTATCCATACTGGTCAGGGGCGCTGAAGTTTGGCGGGCCGATGGATCCTCCGAGCACGAAGCTGCTGGCGGCGAATGCAACTCTGATTCGCGCTTATGCGGGAGATGCTCGAAAGCCGGTGTGGGCGGAGGAGTTCAATACCTGCATCGAATCGCTGAATGAAAAGCAGCAGGCGGAGTGGCTGGAGAAGGCGGTGCTGGCGGCGATTGATTCGGGAGTGAGCTGGTTCACTTATTGGGATAGTCACGATGTGGATAGGAAGTTTGAGTTCAATTCGCTGGAATACAGTTTGGGGCTGTTGACGAATGATGGGAAGGTTAAGGAGCAAGGGCGGGTGTTCAAGCAGCTTGTGGAGGCGTATCGAGGGAAGGCTGTGAAGTTTCCTACGCAGGCTTTGCCGGCGCCTCCGGTGCATCGGGATCATGAGGTCACGTGGAAGTGGATGCTGGATTGGATGGGGTGGAAGGTCCGCGTCTGGATAGGGAGAAATAGTGGCGTCACTGGCGGGACTGGTTCCAACTCTATTCACACCACCCCGCACTTACGTGCGGGGCTATCGTATGCCGCCCCTGGCGGGGCTGGAACCATAGCCCTCAACCGCGGGTAGTGTATAAAAGATAAAGTATGTCGCAGGCAGCACCAGCTATTACGCGGAGCCCCGCGGATGTGGTCCGGATGACGCCGGTTTCGCAGGCGGGGAATGGGGTGTGCTACGCCGTGGCGGGCGAGACCTCCATGAGTTCGCTGGATTTGGAGCGGATGATTGCCGCGGTGCCCACCAAAATTGCCGGGGCGCTGAAGCGCAAAGCTTATTATTTTGTGCCGCTGACGGTGACGCAAGGGGAAGAGATTCTGATTGCGGACCGCTATGATGTGGCGCTCAGCGACAATGCGGTGTGCCATCGCAACCTGAATCTGGGCGATTCGCAGTGCGTGTTCATTTCCACGCGGCTGATGGACGACAAGTTTTCCGTGGCCTTCGAGTTTTATATCAATGTGGGGCACGCGCTGGTGGAAGCGGCCGGAGTCTCAGAGGATTTCAGCCAGCTCGCCTGGAAGCAGGTGGAGGCGGGGACGCGGGGAGAAACGTCGCTGGACGCGTGGGAAGCGCGGAAGCTGGCGCTGGCTGGGGGCCCGGAGGCGGAACGAATCAAGAATGAATATTTCGAAGCCACCTTTGCCGATACAATCTCGATTTATTTGCTGTCACTTTATTTAGACGTGGATTATTACGATCTGCGGGAGCGCGATTATCCGCTGCTGGCGCCATCGGCTCTCGCCGAGCGGTTGCGGAAAGTAGCGGAGTTGTTTCCGGCGAATGCGGGGTTTGAGTTTGCGGTGCTGTATAAGCGGCGGGCTTAGAATCGCTCGCCCGGCGTGGCCCAAAGAGAGTCGTCCAGCCGATCTACAGAAACGGGCGCTTCTGAGATTACCTGCCAGCAAACCTCTCTACTCGGCCACCGCTTCCTTCTCGATCACAACTTTTAAATGCGCGGTCACTTCCTTGTGCAGCTTCACCGGCACAGTGAATTCGCCCAGGGTCTTCAGCGGTTCGTGCAGCTGGATTTGCTTCCGGTCGAGATTAATTCCCTTCTTGACGATGGCTTCGGCGATGTCGCCCGAAGTGACCGACCCAAACAGTTGATCGTGCTCTCCCGCTCGCTTTTGGAATGTAGCTGAGAGTCCCTCAAACTGCTTGGCCAGCTCTTCGGCCTGCGTCTTCTCTTTGGCCGACTTGCGCACCGAAGCGGCCTTCATCTGCACAATAACGGCTTTGTTGCCCTCATTGGCTTCAATGGCCAGCTTGCGCGGCAAAAGAAAGTTGCGCCCATATCCCTCGGCAACCTTCACCACGTCGCCCCGCGCGCCCAGTTTGTTCACATCTTCTTTGAGAATAACTTCCATAAGTATGACTCCGATCTCTGGTTAATATTGCTGATTGTTGATCTTTGATTGCTGATTAAAAAACAAAGCCCCAGAGCAATAGGATTTTCAATCAACAATCAGAAATCAACAATCAGCAATTAGGTATTACGACGCTCGTCCGGCAAACGGCAGCAGGGCAATGTTCCGCGCCTGCTTGATGGCAGAAGCCAGCCGGTGCTGATGCGGCGAACACACTCCGGTCAAACGCCGCGGCACAATCTTGCCGCTCTCCGCCACGAACTGGCCGAGCAGCCGGTAATCCTTGTAGTTGATGTCGGCAATTTTCTCCGTGCAGAACTTGCAAACTTTTTTGCGGCGGAAGAACTTCCGTCCACCTTCGCGCGGCGGACCGCCGGGCCCGGATCGCCCACCACCACCGCCTCCACCAAATCGCGGACGATCTCCGCCGCCCGAACGTTCTCCAAAAGGCCGCGAGGGCCGCTCGCCTGCCGCTGGTGCTTTAACTTCGTCGCTCATAGTGCTCCTTCATGATTTCTCTAAACGATCTTGTGAAACGATTTCGTGGAAAATTCGACAGCGCGACAATAAGGTTCTTCGATGCGAACTAGACCGTCGCTGCCGGGACATCCGCTGGCGGCGCTTCACTCGCGCGCCGGTGCTTCCTCCGCCGCCACCGCAGGTTGTGCACTGGCTTTCTTCCGCGAGTCGCGCAGAGCCTTGATCTTCTCCAGCCGCTTCTGCTCTTCATCCACGCGCACGGTGAGGAATTTGATCACCTGCTCGGTGACGCGCAAGCGCCGCTCCAGTTCGTGGATTACCGTCCCTGTGCCCTCAATCGTCAACAGGATGTAAATGCCCTCGCGAAATTTGCGGACCATGTAGGCAAGACGCCGCTTGCCCATTCGGTCGATGGCTTTTATCGTGCCCGAGGCCGAAGTCACCGTGGACTCCAGGTTCGCCACCAATTTGTCCAAATCTTCGTCCGCCATATCTGGCCGGACAATAAACATCAACTCATAAGTACGATTCATTTGCAGTCTCCAAATCTTTGCCACGGAACAAAAATTGTCATTCCTGATAAACCATTTTGCCAAAAGATCTTGGCGATCCGTGAGAATCGTCGCGTTCTTTACAATCGCGTGGCTAATCTTTGGCTCGCTTCCTTACTCCGGCTCTTTGCGATTAAACCGGTTCATCGCCGCCGCCGGACCTTCCTTCAAAATCACTTTCACCGCTTCTTCCGCGGTATCAAGCACGCCGTCGATCACCGCCAGATCGGCCTTGCGCATCGGCGCCAGCAAATATCGCTGCCCGTCTTCCAGCTTGTGCTCCGGAGCCACGCCAATCCGGATGCGCAAAAAATCCTGCGTACCCAGCGCCCCGATAATCGATTCAATCCCGTTATGCCCCGCCGAACTCCGCCGCGTATGAATTCGCAACGTGCCCAGCGGAAAATCCAGCTCGTCCTGAATCACGATCAAATCCGATTCCGGCTTCGCCTCGTACTCTTTCACCAACTCCCGCACCGACAAGCCACTGAGATTCATGTAAGTCTCAGGCTTAGCCAGCAGAACGGTTTCGCCTTCAATCACCGCCCGCGCCGTCAACGCCCGGCACTGCCGGTTTCGAATCTCAACTTTCAGATCGCTGGCGATGCGATCGACCGCAAGAAATCCAACGTTATGCGGCGAAAACTGATATTCGATTCCAGGATTGCCCAGCCCGACGATCAGTTTCACGCCACCATCCCAAACCAGAAAGAGAAAGCCTGCGAAGCGATTAGCCAATGTGGGGACAGCCGCCCCCGGCTGTCCAGCCGAGCACAGCTCGGCCCCTCTCGCCACGAAGCTATTTCTTCTCCTTCTTCTCAGCCTTCTTTTCCGGCTTCTCAGCCGCAGCCTCGCCCTCTTCTTCAGTCTCGGCCTTGCCCTTCTTGATAACTTCGGGCTCGGCCGGAGCAGCTCCCGCTTCCGCCGCCACCGCTTCCGGAGCAGCCACAACTTCTTCCTTCACGCTGGTCACGTGCGCCACCGGCTGGTTCGCGTCGGTCAAAAACTCCAGCTTTTCGTTGTGCGGCAAATCCGATACGCGCAGAACTTTTCCAAACGTCAGCTCGCTCACATCGACATCAATGTGCCCCGGAATGTCGCCCGGCAAGCATTCGATCTCGACCTCGCGCAGGATCTGTTCCAGAATTCCGCCTTCCGTCTTTACTCCCAGCGGAACGCCCTGCAGCACGATGGGCACGCTCACCCGCAGCGCTTTATCCATGGCGATGCGCTTCAGATCGATGTGCAGCAGATGGCCCTTGATCGGCTCATATTGCCAATCCACGATCATGGCTTTGGTCTTGTCGCTGCCATCCAGAGCCAGATCAAAAATCGAGTTGTGTCCGGTGTCAGAGCGCAAAATGCGCAGGACATGCCGCGGATCGACACTCACCGGCATTGCATCTTTGCCCGCGCCATAAACTACCGCAGGAATCTTGCCTTCGCGGCGCACGCGCCGGGCGTGGTTTTTCGTGCCGGCTTCTCGCGGCTGCGCTTCCAAAACGTTTTGTTCCAAAGTAGTTGCCATAATTTCAATTTCCCTTACGCAAATAATTTACTGACTGAAGTCTCTTCGTGAATCGATTGAATCGCCCGCCCAATCAATCCCGCAATCGAAAGCACCATAATCTTGGACTCGCTCCTGGCTTCCGCCGTCAGCGGGATCGTATTGGTTACCACAACATGCTCAATCGCAGAGTCATGAATATTTTCCACCGCCGGATTCGAAAGCACCGCATGCGAGGCGCAGGCATAAACCGAAGTCGCTCCATTTTGCAGCAGCGCCGCCGCCGTCTTTACTGTGGTTCCCGCCGTATCGATCAGATCGTCAATGATCAAACAAGAGCGCCCTTTGACGTCGCCGATCACATTCATTACCTCGGCCACGTTCATTTCCACCCGGCGTTTATCAACAATCGCCAGCGCCGCATCCACTTTCTTGGCAAAAAACCGCGCCCGTTCCACGCCGCCCGCATCCGGTGAAACCACGGTGAGGTTCGGCAGATTCAACTTTTTGAAATGATCCACCAGCACCGGCGACGCAAACAAATGATCCACCGGGATATTAAAAAATCCCTGAATCTGCGGTGTATGCGGATCCACAATCAAAGCCCGGTGAGCCCCGGCCGTGGTCAGCAAATCGGCCACCAGCTTCGCCGAGATCGGCACCCGCGGCTTATCCTTGCGATCCTGCCGCGCATATCCAAAGTAAGGCATCACCGCCGTGATGCGCCGTGCCGACGCGCGCTTGAACGCGTCGATCATCAGCAGCAACTCCATTAAATTCTCATCCACCGGCCGGCAAGTCGGCTGCATCACAAAGACATCGCAGCCGCGCACGTTCTCCTGAATCTGAACGTACACCTCGCCATCGGCAAACCGCTTTACCATGGCCTGGCCACGCGGCATGCCGAGAAAATTGCAAACTTCATCGGCTAGAGCCTCGTTCGCCGTGCCGCCAAAAATCTTGAACTTCTCATCCACCCGCGCTCGCGGCTTGCGTTCCGACTTCTCCTCGGGCATGGGGGGAGCCTGCTTCTCGGCTTTCTCCGTCTTTTCCGCTTCCGTCGGCGTCACCAAAGTGGCCATAGTTAGCTCTTAGCCTTTAGCTGTTTTCTGGCTGGGCCGCTAGGATTCGAACCTAGACAAAGTGCTCCAAAGGCACTTGACCTACCATTAGTCGACGGCCCAGTAAAGCCATTGTTGATTTTTGATTGTGGATTGCTGATTGAAAAGCTGTTCGACCAGCACTCTCATTGTCAATCAACAATCAAAAATCAACAATCAAAAATTTACTGGGACGAGCGGCTCAAAAAAAATCCTCTTCCAGTACTCCCGCCGCGTCATCGTAACCGTCGCCTGCGCCGCCCAGCCTTGCCTGCTCAGCTTAGCAACCGCCGCGCTGGCCGATCGTTTCGAGGCAAATAGCCCATACAACGTTGACCCGGAGCCCGACAGGGACGCGTATTTCGCGCCCGCGCGTTTCAACGCCCTCTTACCTTCACTCAGCTCGGGATATTCAGGAAAGACGACTTCTTCAAAGTCGTTCTTGATCCCGGCCCGGACAAGCTCGAGAAGCGGATTCTCGGCCCGGCCCCTTCTAAAAGGAGCACCGGAGTAACTCTCGCTCAGCCACGCAGAAAACCCGCGGCCAAGCAAAACTCATTCTATCGGATGCCTTCCCCACCGTCAATTTGCGATCCCATTCCGCAAACGCCTTCGGCGTCGACACCCCCACCTCCGGCGTCACTACCACACAGGCCGTCGCCGGCAGATCCTCCAGCGGATAAACCTGCTCCCCGCGTCCCACCCCCAACACGGTCCCGCCCACCAAAAACAACGGCAGATCCGATCCCACGTCTGCCGCAATCCGCAGCCGCTCGTCTGAAGGCAAAGTTTTCTTCAGAACTCGTTCCAGACCCAGCAGTGCCGCCACCGCATTCGACGAAGCTCCTCCCATCCCGCCCTGCACCGGCAGTCGCTTCTCGATATCGATGATGACTCGTCCCTTGCTTTTCATCGCCGCCATCGCCATTTCGACAATGCGATGGCAGGTATTCGTCTCATCTTTCGGAACTCTCGCATCCGTGCAGCGAATCTCGATCCCACTTCCGCGCCCCACGCTCACACGAATGAGGTCATGTAGTCCAATTGTCTGATACACGGTGAGCAATTCATGAAAACCGTCGTGCCGCGCTGCGCCAATGCACAGCCCAAGATTGATCTTGGCGAAGGATCGAACTCGTACCGTCATGGAAGCAAGATTGTAAGCCATCGGAGATGAAGGCAATAATCCGTGCCAATCGCGACTGCCTTTGTCCCAACCCCACCCCCCCCGCCAGTTCCACCACCTTGGTAATCTCGACTCGTTACAAAAATAAGCGCAACTTAATTTTGTGATCCCGATCACACGAACCGTGTTCGCACGGCCCTCCCGGTTGGGATGAAGACGACCGCAAAACGGAAGGTTCGCATCGGCGGCCTTTTTTGTTGCACTGTCCGCAAGCCAGTGCAGGTCGTTGCCCGCGAAAATTGACGCGAATTTTTGGCCCGCGTTCCACGACGATCGCGCATCGGTCGCGTTTTACGCACGGCCGTCAGGGGTGTAGTTATGCGGAGTCTCGTTGCTCGTTGCTTTTTACTGGTTCTTCCCCTCGCATTCACAACAACTTATGCCGCCGCGCAGGATGGCTATAGGGTCATCTCCGTCAGCGACGGTGGCACTATCTCCGGCAGCGTAAAATGGTCTGGCCCACAACCGCGCCAGCTTGATTTTCCGGTTACCAAAGATCCGCAAATCTGCGACCCAGCTGGCAAGAAAACCGTCAGCCTGGAACGCCTGATCGTCGGCCCCGAGGGCGGCGTCGCCAACACCGTCGTCTATCTCAAGAATATTTCAGCCGGGAAGGCGCTGGAACTTCCCGAGGAACGGCGTCATCTCGACCAGAGACATTGCCGTTATATCCCGCACATTCTTCTGGTCCCGCAAAATGCCGACCTGCAGATGCAAAGCTCCGACGCCACTCTGCACACGATCCACATGGACGGCGCCGCCAGTTTCAATCTGCCTTTTCCTTTCCCCAATCAAATCACATCGCGAACGATGACCCGACCCGGCCTGGTCAGCCTGCGTTGCAACGGCGGCCACGTCTGGATGAATGCCGAAATGATGGTGGTTCCCAATCCTTATTACGCCGTCACCGACGAGAGCGGACGCTTTGAATTCAGCGACGTTCCGCCGGGCACGTATCAGATTGTTGCCTGGCATGAAGGCTGGGGACTGGCAGGCAAAGAACAGGCCTATGACGTCCTCACCGAACACACGGTGCAGCGCCCTATCTTTACTGAACCAAAAACCTGGGAGCACTCCGTCACCGTGACCCCCAATCAAGCCAGCACGGTGAATTTCGTGATCGGAAATAAGTGAAGCTGGCTTAGACAGGCATCCAATGGATGCTTGGGGATGTCCGCGCGTTCGGAATCCATTGCGACGGAATAAATCCGCGCCATTCCCCAGATCCTGGTGTTGCTAAGCGATATAAACTGGACCTTCGCGAAAATAGCTTCTGAATTTCAGCCGTCGCCCTACGGCACGAATTCCATTTTCTGGCATGACTTCCCGCCAGTGAACTGGCGGGCTATTTTCGGGAGTCCCTCCGGGACGCAATGTCGAGTTTCGCTCGACTAGACAGCCTCTTCGGCTTCGCTCACGGCAAGGTTGGATGGCTGTCCCTACATGTGTCTATCCGTTTTGTTGGGCTACTCTGCCTATCCAAGCTGTTGAGCCGCAAGCAGAATTCTCTGTTTCCAGCCTATAATTTCTGCTCACGGTTTCACTGACTGAGCGTCTATTCCAATGCAAGCCCGGGTACGGCATTGTCACCGGGCGGTATAGGAAAACGACAAGAACATGCCGGCCGATGTTTGGGCAGTAACACTTGCGGTTGGTGCAGGGAGCCACTCGAGAACGAAGTCCGAGCGAGTGGAGAAAGTCAGCGATAATCGGGACCCCACGTGGGGCCGCATGGCTGGGCAAGAACGCCGCATTGACGATACGATTTTGATCCGCGAGGCGCAACGCGGTAACCGCGGAGCCTTCGAGGAGCTGGTGCGGCACTACGATCAGGCGGTGTTGCGGCTGGCTTTGCATCTTACCGGCACCGAGCACGACGCGCAGGATGTTTATCAGGACGCCTTCCTCAAGGCGTATAAGAACATCGGAAGTTTTCGCTTCGAATGCTCGTTCTATACCTGGATTTACCGGATCGTGACGAATCTATGCCTGGATCATCTGCGCAAGAAGACAGTGCGCAAGGAAGATGCGCCGGTGGCGAAAGACGGCAACGGCGGAGAGTATGACCTGCTGGACCAGGTGCCGGATGGGCGGGCGGGTGCGAATCCGGAGCGGGATTTGATGCGGCGGCAGTTGGGAGCGCGGATTTCCGGAGCGCTGGAAAAGTTGACGCCGCGCGAACGGATGGTTTTTGAGTTGAAGCATTATCACGGATTGAAGTTGAGAACCGTGGGCGAGATTTTGCATACCACGGAAGAGACGGCGAAGAACACTCTCTTCCGGGCCACGCAGAAATTGCGTGGGCAGTTGGCGGATATGAGATAGGCAAGAGCCGGGCTGCGCTCGGCGGACAGCCGAGAGCGGCTGTCCCCACATTGGATCTGAGTGAGGGTTGGTTATGAACTGCGAATGGGTACGAGAGAACATAACGCTGCAGGTTTATGGCGAGCTGGCGGATGATGCCCGGCATGAACTGGAGCAGCATGTGGCGCGGTGCGCCGACTGCGCTGCCGAGTTGAAGGCGGAGCAGGAGTTTCACGATCTGCTGTCGCAGGAACGGGCGATGGAGCCGACGCCGAACCTGCTGACGGCTTCGCGTATGCGGCTGCAGGAGGCGCTGGAAACGGCCGAGCAGGGCGGCTTCTGGCGGCGGCTGGCCTTCGATCCGGCGAACTGGCTGCGGCAGGTTCGGTTCTCTCCGGCGCTGGCATCGGCGATTTTGATTCTTGGCTTCGCGGGCGGAGTGGGAACATCCTACAAAGTATTTCTGCATCAGCCGGAAAATTCGCCTACCAGCACAGGCTCAGCGCCCGCCGAGGCTTCGATCACGGGAATTCAATCCATCACGCAGACACCCGGAACGAATCAGATCCAGATTAAATACAACACGGTATCCACGCTGGAGACACAGGGATCGCTGAATGATCAGCGGATCCAGCAATTGCTGCTGTTTGCGGCGCGGAATAATTACAATTCCGGCGTGCGTATGGATTCGGTGGATCTGCTGACGCAGAAGCCGAATGTTTTGCAGGTGCGCGATGCGCTGATTTACGCGCTGCGTTATGACACGAATCCGGGAGTGCGGCTGAAGGCTCTGGATGGGCTGGGAAGTTTTGTGAAAGACGATGTGCACGTGCGGGATGCGGTTCTGGAAGCTTTGATGAATGACACAAATCCGGGCGTGCGGACCGAAGCGATGCGTCTGATCGAACCGGTGAAGGCGGATGGCAGCGTGCGCGACGTGCTTATCACGCTAGCCAGCAAGGACCAGAACCAGTACATCAAGTCGCAGGCGCGGACGATGCTGGCGCAGTTGCCAGAGATTGATTGATTGATTGATCGAGCGGCACGCAGCACGAGCAGATTCCTCACCGGCAAAGGACGCCGGTTCGGAATGACAGCGGGAATAGACGAAAGATAATACAGAAACAGAGGTGAAGTACTTGAAACGTTTGCCACAATTCGTCGGGGTGTTGAGCGTGCTGGCCATGCTTGCGCCCTTGGTATTAGCGCAGGAAACACATATTCCCGCGAAGGAGATGGGTGGACTCAGGTCCTCACTGGATCCCTGGCCGGGTGAGGAATCTGAGAGTGAAGTTGGACATGGGCTCGGTGGTGGTTCGAGGCGGTCAGCAGAAGGGCGTCGATTACACGCTCCACATGCGTTCTCAGGCATCGTCCGAGGAGGATGCGCGCCGCCAGTTCGATCGCTTACAAGATGACGGCTTACGTGAAGGGCGATACGGCTTGGGTGGTGGGGGAGTGGGAGGGAGAAGGCGTTCATAACGTCCACGTCGGTGGCGTGCACGTGCGAGTTGAAAGGGGTTCGAGGCGAAAATTTTCCGGCGAATTGATGATTAGCGTCCCGCGCGAGGTTGCGCTGGTAAAGGTCGAGACCGAGGGCGGCAACATTGACACAACAGGAGTGGCTGGCCGGGTGGAGGCGGAGAGCGGCGGCGGCAGTATGCACCTGGATGATATTGGCGGTGGCGCGCACGCGGAAACCGGTGGCGGATCGATCGACGTGGGAACCATCAACGGGGATATTGGGCTGCACACTGGCGGCGGATCGATCAAGGTCCGCCACGCCAATGGAATGATCACTGCGGAAACTGGCGGCGGCAGCATCGAGATTGTTTCCGCCACACAGGGGGCCAGCATTGAGACTGGCGGCGGCGGGATTGACGTACGGCAGTGCAGCGGCAAAGTGAAGGCGGAGACTGGCGGCGGAAACATCGACCTGGGAGATATTGGCGGCGCCGCGGAGATTGAGACCGGCGGAGGAACCATTCATCTCGCGTCCGCCAAGGGCCACGTACACGCGCAGACCGGCGGCGGCGGAATTGAGCTCTACGGAGTTCCTTCGGCGCGGGTGGAGACGGGTGCGGGCGGCATCGTGGTGAAGTTTGTAAAGACTGGCGCTCCGGCCAGCGACTCCAGACTGGAAACTTCGGCGGGAGATATTACGGTGTACATTGCGCCGGATGTGGCGCTGTCGGTGCGCGCCAGCGTTGATTTGGGCAATGGACATCACATCACGTCGGAGTTTCCGGACATTCATGTGGCCAGCGAGGGCGATAAGTGGGGACCGCGAACGCTCAACGCGGAGGGCAATCTGAACGGAGGCGGTCCGGTATTGAAGGTGAGAACGACGACCGGGGATATTTGTTTCCGGCGGGCGAATCAGTAAGGAAGCGAGGCTAACCCGCTATTGCGTCGCCAAAGGCGCGACGCATCGCGCGGCTCGCCCAGGTCCTTCAGCGGGCAAAGAGCGCCCGCTTCAGGATGACAAATCGTTGGCAGGCTTTATTTTTGCTGAGGTTCTGGGAGGATAGTCATGCTTAGACAAGTTTTGACTACGGTTGCGGTGCTGCCGTTGATGCTCAACCTGTCGCAGGCGGCGCAAAGATGGACGGGCGACTCGTCGCACTCCTACGGTATTCCCAGCGAGGATTCCGGCGGCAGCGCGTATCTTGGTGTGGACATCGCCGACATTACGACCGACCGGCTCGGGGTACTGAAGCTGAAAGAAGAAAAGGGCGTGGAAGTGACGATGGTGGATCAGGACGCTCCAGCGGGCAAAGCGGGAATTCGGGAGCATGACGTTATTCTGACGATGAACGGCACGGCCGTCGAAAGCAAAATCCAATTGCATCGGATGATCCGGGAAACACCGCCGGGACGAGTAGTTACGCTGGGACTGAGCCGCGACGGACAGCCGCTGACAGTGAAGGTGCAACTGGGGGATCGCGGCAAGGAATGGTCGAATATGGATTCGATGGACAAGGGATTTCATGTACAGATTCCGCCGATTCCGAGCATTCCTCCGATTCCCAACCTGCCGGATTTTGACGTTCCGAACATTAGCGTGGTTTACGTGCATTCGTCGATGCGCAGCGGGCTGATGGTGGAGAACCTGACGCCACAGTTGGGAGAGTTTTTTGGCGCGAAGGATGGAAGCGGAGTATTGGTGAGGTCCGTGGACCGAGGCAGCCGCGCGGATAAGGCGGGGTTGCGCGCGGGGGACATCATCATTCGCGTGGGTGACCAGGCGGTTCACGACACCAGCGACTTCACGCATGCCTTGCACGACCATAGCGCGGGATCGGTGAGCGTGAGCGTGATCCGAGACAAGCGGGAGCAGAAGCTCACGCTTACGCTGCCGGCACGAAAAGAATCAGGCGAAAATATCGAGGAAAGTTTTGAAGCGCCCGAGATGGATGCGGAGATGCAAACCGAGTTGAGCGAAGTGCAAAACGAAATTGCGAAACTTCAGCCGGCCCTCGAAATGGCGCGAGAAGAGAGTCGCAAAGCCTCCGCGGAAGCCGGCAAAGCTCTTTGTTCGCAGCAGAAGCAACTACGGGAGCAGTCAGAAAAACTGCGGCAGCAGCTTCAGCCTGAACTAGAAAAGAGCCGGCAGAAACTGCAGCGAGATATGGAGCGGCTCCGCCACCGCATGCAGGGAGACTGGCTGGAAATCTAACTTATCGGTTGGTTAAAGGCTGGCCGCATGGCGGTGCGCCAGCGGGCCCAGACAAACTTTGTTGCGTCCCGCCTGCTTGGCGGCGTATAGACCGTTATCGGCGGCACGGACCAGGGCGTCGCGGCTGGTGCCATGTTCAGGAAAAGTTGCCGCCCCGGCGCTGATGGTGACCGTGCGAGGGACGCCGGGGAACTGCCAGCCTTCCACCATCTTGCGCAGCTTCTCGGCCACGGCCATCGCCTGCTCGGGATTGACCTGGGTCAGCAGGATTCCGAATTCTTCGCCGCCGTAGCGGCATACTACGTCCACCTTTCGCACCTGCTGATGGAATAGGGATGAAACCTGGCGCAGGACTTCGTCGCCGAGCACGTGACCGAACTCGTCATTCAATCGCTTGAACTCGTCGATGTCCGCCATGATGACCGCCATGCCGGTTGAATAACGGCGGGCGCGTTCGATTTCTTCCATGATGCGGAGTTCGAAAAACCGGCGGTTGAAAATTCCCGTCAGACCATCCAGATAAGCCAGCTGCTTCACGCGATCGACGTAGTGGGCATTTTGAATTGCGGTCGCGCAGATATCGGCTACGGATTCGAGCGACTGCTGATCGCCATCGCTGAAGGCATCGGATTCAGCGCTATCGAGGGCGAGGACGCCTAAGGTCTGTCCGAATGAAACCAGCGGAATGCACATGCGCGAAGCCGATTCCGCGAAGAATCTGCCGGCCGGCGTACTGCTGAAATCTCTTTCCAACGAGGTGCAGCTATCGGCGAGGATGCTCGCCCAGGGTTCGGTGGTGGCGGCAAAACGGCCGCCTTCCGGGATGCACGGGGTGAGTGTCGCCGTGGTGCGCGCGCAGCACCAGGTCGTGATCCTCGCGCAGGAAAAGTGAAACGTGCGACACGCGGAAGGCATCCTGAATGAGCTGGCAGACCCGGCTGAGTAACTCTTCCAGATCGAGCACTGCGGTGGTTTGTTGGGCAATGGCATTGATCGCCTGCAATTGCCGCGCCCGCTGTTGCTCCAGCGAGTAGAGGCGCGCGTTCTGCAGCGCGATGGACGCTTGCGTGGAGAACAGGGTGAGCAGATCGATGGTTTCAGAATCGAAGTGGTCGAGGTTATCGCTTTGGCAATCAAGCACGCCGACTACTTCGTCACGCACCATCAGGGGAATTGCAAGCTCGGAGCGAGTCGATTTGGCGGAGCAGAAATAGCGCGGATCTTTGGTGACGTCGGGCGAATAGACCGGCTGTTTCTTTTGCGCCGCAGCCCCGGTGATTCCGTGCCCTACCGGCAGGCGGTGCGCATCCTGGCCTTCGTCCCAGCCAATCTGCGAGCGGACGAACAACTCCTGCGACTGCTTGTCGAGCAGTACAATGGCCACGTTTCGCAGATGAAAATAGTCGTGTGCGATCTCCAGGATGCGCTGCAACACCTCGTCCAAATCAAAGGTGGAGAGCACGGCCTGGCCGGCATCGTACAGGACCGCGATTTTATTCATACGTCAGGAGATATCGTAACGTGACTGTAGCGCTTGGGCAGGTTCCGAAAGTAACTGGAGAAATGTCGAGAAATGACAGATGGGCGGGCCCAGAATTCACTTCCAAATCTTGCGGATGAGGGCGTAAAGGGCGAGGCAAATGAGGAAGTCGACGAGGAGACCGGCGTCCACTTGAAACAGCCGGTGCTGAGGCAAAGGGAGATGGCCCGCGAGCAGGAAGTAGACCACGTTGCCGAGCAGGATGGCGAGCAGGGCTTGGAGGATGTTTAGCTGCACAAAGGGTTTAGACGCCGATTCCGGCCCCGGTGGACTTGGTTATATCTCGAAGGTCGGCGTTGTGCGTTCATACAAGAATTCTCGATAACGGCCCCCGCCGGCCTTCCAAGGCGACAGGGCCTTATTGAGAAGCCGAAATCCTTCGATCGAGAATGATGAGGCGGGAATCTCGGTGTGCCCAAGGGTGTGATAGGGTTTGTCGCTATTTTCATGCAGAAAATATCTTCGGCAGGTGCGGGCAATTTGTCCCAGATATTCTGCAATGGTTTCCGGCCGCATTTCCGACAGGCTGTGGGTATTCACGAAAACATCCACGGAATCCTTGGGCAGCAAAGGGAAGCAAAAGTTTGGGAAAAGGATTGCATCGTAATTCTCCATATTCGCGAGCACGATGCTGGGATCGTGTTCGCCATAAAGAGCGATCTTCCGGTCCGGCCGAGTGCTGCACAACCAATACGAGGCCAGCAGCAGGATTTCGGGAAGATCGATGTCGAGGTAATGCACGTCCGGAAATCCCAATGCGAAAAATCCCACGTCGCCCCACCCGCCTCCGATTTCTGCCACGGTTCCACGGCCATTCATCAACGAGACCGCCTTCTCAGCGGTATAGTGATGGCGGAATGAGGCGGGAACTGCCAGAGTTCCATCGATGAAGTATCCGAAGGGATTGCCTGCCCAGGGCGCTCGAATGGCTTCTATTTTCTTTCCCGTCAGCTCGCACCACGCACGGTAATCATGCAGCATGGAATTGACAAAGAGCACGCGGGTCATCAGGTTCCGGCGCGGTTTCAGATAGGGCGGCGTGGCATAGTCGGACAGGCCAACGAAAGCGTCCTCGTTACGAAAAAACGACCCGAGCACCTCACCCATGGATCCTCGATCTCGAAATGCTTTCAGTTTCGCCTCGATGAGCGTCGTCCACTCGCCGTTGGCCCGGTACTCCGCACTTGCAGTTTGCTGATCGTGTTTGGCGGCTTCGTAGGCACTGATCACACGGGACACCAACTCCGGGGCAACGGGCTGGCGGCGATCCTCCAAACCTTTCTCCAAGGCGACGAAAGATGCAAGCGGCTCGCGGTAGAAATCGTGAAGAGTGTCCGTTAACGTGCGAGCCTTGCGAACCAGCTTCGAAATCATCATTGGCCTCGGGTGGAGATTGGTTCGCTAGATTTTAGCGGAATCCGTGAGTGACAGAAGGCGTGCAGGTCTCCGACTTCGGCCCTTCCATTTCCTGGATGAGTTGTCCTGCTAACATTCCTTGGGAACTTTCTCCATGGTTGAACTCACGACGCCGGTGCAATACGTCAAGGGAATCGGGCCGAAGATGGCGGAGATTCTTGCGACCAAGGGTATCGCCACGGTTGGTGATCTGCTGCATTATTTGCCATTTCGTTATGAAGACCGGCTGAATCCGCGGGGGATTGCGGAGTTGCGTCCGGGCGAAATGGCTACGGTGATTGCGGAGGTGCGGAACTCCGGACTGTTTCGTACGCGCAGGATGCCGATCTTTCAGTTGACCGTGGGACAGGGGCGTTCGCGGCTGAAGTGCCTCTGGTTCAACGCCACCTATTTGCAGGACAAGTTCAAGCCCGGCGAGTTGATCGCGCTCTATGGAAAGGTGGAGCAAGATCAGCGCGGGGAGCTGCAGATTATGCAGCCGCAATTTGAAATGTTAGGCGTCGGGGATGGGGCAGAGGATAAAGCGGCGGCATCGCTGGAAGTGGGACGCATTGTGCCTATCTACGAGTCGGCGGGACAGGGGCGCGTGACGGCGCGATGGTTTCGGCGAGTGATTCGCACCGCGCTCGAGGATCTTACTCCCGAGCTTGCCGAGACAATTCCGGCAGCGGTGCGCGAGCGGCTGGCGCTGGTTTCGCCACGCGAGGCGCTGTGGAAAGTTCACTGGCCGGAGGCGGGAGAGAGTTTTGAGGATTTGCAGTCATCGCGCACGCCCGCACACATACGGCTGATCTTTGAGGAATTGTTTTTTATTGAATTGGGATTGGAGATGAAGCGGCAGCAGTTAAAGACAGAAACCGGAATTGCTTTTCGTCTGGACGATCGAGTGCGGCAGGCGATTAAAAAGATTCTGCCATTTCATCCCACGGCGGCGCAGAAGCGAGTCTTGAAAGAGATTGCCGACGACATGCAGAAGCCTTATCCCATGCGGCGTTTGCTGCAGGGGGATGTGGGCTCGGGGAAAACCATTGTCAGTTTTCAGGCGGCGATCATTGCCATTGAAAACGGATATCAGGTGGCGCTCATGGCGCCCACGGAGATTCTGGCGCAGCAGCATTATTTTTCCGCGCGCAAAATTCTGGAGAATGCGGGATATCGGATTGTCCTGTTGACGGGATCGCTCGAAGCGGATCGCAAGCGCGAAATCCGCCGCCATATTGCGCAGGGAAACGCGCAGCTGGTGATTGGCACGCACGCGCTGCTGGAAGAAAAAGTTGAGTTTGCCAAGCCGGGGCTGGTGATCGTTGACGAGCAGCATCGCTTCGGGGTTTTGCAGCGGCTGAAGTTGATGAAGAAGTCTGGGGAGCGCGAGGATGAGGGCCGAGCTTCGCTCGGGGCGGACGAAGGCGTCCGCCGCTCCACGAATACAGTGGGCGAGCCTGATGTTTTGGTGATGACCGCAACGCCGATTCCGCGAACGCTGGCGCTTACGCTGTATGGCGATCTCGATATCAGCGTACTCGATGAACTGCCTCCCGGGCGCACGCCGATTGTTACGCGGAGGATTACGGACGACCGCTCGGCTGAGGTGTGGGATTTTGTGCGTAAGCAGGTCGCGAAGGGGCATCAGGTGTATGTGGTTTATCCAGTAATTGCGGAGAGCGAGGAGACTGAGCTGAAGGCTGCGATCAAAATGTATCGCGAGCTTAGCGGGAAAATATTCTCCGATCTGAAGGTTGGGCTGCTGCATGGACGCCTGGATGCAGATTTGAAAGATCAAGTGATGCGCATGTTTCAGAAGGGCGAGTTGCAGATTCTGGTTGCGACCACCGTGATTGAAGTAGGCGTGGATGTGCCGAACGCGACCGTGATGGTGATTGAGCACGCGGAGCGTTTTGGATTGGCGCAGCTTCATCAATTGCGTGGACGCATTGGACGCGGGGCGGCGAAGTCCTTTTGTATTTTAATGACCGGCGGCAAAGTGACGGAAGAAGGAGAACGCCGCCTCGATGCCATGGTCCGCACCAATGACGGTTTCCAGATTGCCGAACTCGATCTCGAATTGCGCGGTCCGGGGGAATTTTTTGGAACGCGGCAGGCGGGGATGCCGGACTTTCGCGTGGCTAATTTGATTCGTGACCGGCAATTGCTGGAACTGGCCAAGCGCGAAGCGGCGGCGGTGATGGCTGGACCGAATTCGGAAGTCACACAGGTGGAAATCAGCCGTGCGTTGGTTGCACTGCGAACACGCTGGCAGCGTACATACGGTCTTGTGGAGGTGGGCTGATGCAGACAAGCGAGAAGTGCCGCCAGTATCCGAGGCGACACTTCTGACAAGGGCCTTCGATTACTTCATGCGGCCGGAGAGCGCAACTGTTGTCCGATCTCTGCGCGCTGCGGCGACGGCCACCGGGTGGCTTGCATAATGCAGATGACGTGCACAATCAGCAGCAACGGCACTGCAAATGTCGGAATCAGGCTCAGGGGAAGCACACTCATCGCGGCAGTCGAGATGGCGTTGGGATCGATCACTGGCACAAGCGTACCTAGCGCTACCGCCATCACCAGGTCGACAATACCGAGGACCTGCCAGACAATGAACATGGTGCGGTGATTGGGACTTGCCAGTGTCAAGGCTACGAAAGATGCGGTAGCGCCGACGGCGATGTCGCCCCACCCTGCGGGCAATGCAAACGCACGCGGCAGAATGCCATAGGTGGCCAGTACCAGAAAAACAAAACCGATGACTCTCCAGCTCTGGACCATGGTTAATATCCGCGGATTCAACGAGAGTGTGAATTGCCGCAATCCTGGCGATATTGCGAACCACACCACGAATGCGACGATGGGCGTCAATACTGCTAACCCAAGCACAAGCGGCGGGGCGTTCGGGCCAGCGACGTAGAGGCGCAGTGCGGACATTGTGAGAGATAGAACGAACCAGGCTCCGATCAACCCGGTGGTTAACTTCGCGTATTTAGTCATAATCGACTCCTTTTACACTGTGACTGAAATTACTTCGTTAGACAGGTTCATGAGGTTTTCCCAGCGCCCTTTCCGAGTTGACGCCGGAGCCGTTCCTGCACTGCCTGCCAGGTGGGAAGTACGCGGGTGAATTGCGCTTCCCCTGCTTTGGAAAGGCGCAGCCGCCGCTCGCGCCGGTCTTTTCCGTGCTGTTTCACGATCCAGCCATGAGCCAGCATGATCTCCAGGGTTCGGGTCAGAGTGGTGCTGTCCATGGCGAGAATCTCTCCTAGTCTTCCTTGGGAGATTTCGCCTACGAGCGACAGCGCTTGCAAGATTGTGAACTGCGTTGCCCTGAGTCCGAAGGGTCGCATCTCCTCGTCATAGTGCTGGGTGAGGGCGCGCGAGGCTCGGCGGAGGGTCGCGCACATACAGGAGAGCGCCGGCATCGATAGCTTTTTCATGTTTTCAATAGATGTATATACATCTAATTGGATTCAGAAAAAAGTGCCTGAGTGGAACGAGTCGCTGCCAGGCTCAGAGAAAAAGACGAACTGGTAGAATCGAAATGATGGCAGGTACTTTACAACTGGTTCAGATCGAAGTCGGAGCACCGATCCGCGTGCCCAAGCCGGAGTGGCTGCGAGCGAAGGCTCCCGTGGGCGACAATTTTCACGAGCTTAAGAAGTTGGCGCGCGGGCTGGGATTGCATACGGTTTGCGAATCGGCGCAGTGTCCGAACATTGGCGAGTGCTGGAATCATAAGACTGCGACCTTCATGCTGCTGGGCGATATCTGCACCCGGCGTTGCGGATTTTGCGCCGTGCCCAAAGGGCGGCCGCAACCCATCGACTGGGATGAGCCGAGGCGGGTGGCGGAAGCTGTCGCGACTCTCGGCTTGAAACATGCGGTTGTGACCAGCGTGAATCGCGACGACGATAACGTTGGTGGCGCCAGGATTTTTGCCGAGACGATTCGCGAGATTCGTGAGCTTATTCCGGATTGCCGCATCGAAGTGTTGATCCCGGATTTTCAGGGACTGGAAGAGCCGTTGAAGATTGTGCTCGATGCACGGCCTGACGTTCTCAATCACAATACGGAAACTGTTCCGAGACTTTATCGCGCGGTGCGCTCCGGCGCACGTTACGAGCGGACGCTAACGCTGCTCGAGAACGCCAAGAAATTTTCTCCCGGCATGGTGACTAAGAGTGGAGTGATGGTTGGGCTGGGAGAGTCCTGGACGAACTGGTGGAAGTTTTCCGCGATCTCGGCGGGCGCGGCGTGGACATTCTTACCGTGGGACAGTATCTGCGGCCCTCGCGCGATCACTTGCCGATTGCGCGTTTTTACACGCCTGAGGAATTTCGTCAATCTGCGGGATGAGGCGCTGCGCTTCGGTTTCCGCCACGTTGAATCTGGGCCGATGGTGCGGTCCAGTTATCACGCGCACGAGCAGGCTGCGTCTACGGCCGCTCCGCGGGTCGTTTCGTAAATAGTTCGCGGCGGCCAACTGGAACCGAGATTTCTCGCTGCGCTCGGAATGACAAGGGTTGGGCAGGATGATCAGCTGCCCTGAGGTTTCAGAAGATGTGCAGTTTGATGCTGAGATATTTCTTGGGATTTTCGCGGATGGCTTTCACAAGGCCTTGGGTTTCGGTCAGCATCTGATTGGCGTTGTTGTAGAGAGTGTCGTCTTTGAATAGCCTTCCTGCGGTGCCCTTACCGTCTTCAAGTGCAGTGGTGAGCGCGGCGAGCTTGGTAATGGTTGTGTTTAGTTTATTGGCCAGGTCTTCGTCTTTGGTTAGTCTGCCCAGAGTTCCCTTGCCCGCATTGATGTCTTCGCTCACCTTCTTCAAATTCGCAATCGTGTCGTTGGCATTGTTGTAGAGGGCGGGATCTTTCAGGAATTTCCCAGCCGATCCTTTGCCCGCCTGCAGATCATCGGCGACCTGGTTGATGCGGTCGAGAGTGGCAACGAATTTGTTGTAAGCGTCGTTGTTATTGATTAGCTTTGCCAAGGCTGCCATTTCCCTGGGCAATCTCATCCACCACGCTTTTGAACTCGGTAACCGTCTGGGAGAAGCGGTCGTAGAGAGTGGGATCATAAATTAATTTGCCGAGCGAACCTTTGCCGCTTTCGGCGAAGGCGAGGATGCGGTCGGCGCGCTTTAGCAGCGCATCCATGTTCTGCAATGTGCTTTGGCTGGAACGCACCACCTCGTTGAAGTCAGGATGAACCTGCGTGGGCAAAGTGTCTCCATTTTTGACGACGGGGCCGATGGCCTGCGAGCTATCGATATCAAGATAAGTCTCGCCGAGTACGCCGGCGGTCTCCAGGGAAGTGACCGAGTCGCGGCGCAGGTCGAAGTTGTACTTCGTGCTCACTTTCATGACCACCTCGACCGGCGTGATCTGCTTGTCCTTATCGGGCACCACACGAATCGCGGCCACGTTGCCGATATCCACGCCGCTAAGCCGGACAGGAGCACCCACCCGCAAGCCGCTGGCATTGTCAAAATAGGAGATCAAAGTGATGCGCTTGGTGAAGAAGCCGCCGGTGCCGGACATCAGAAAGAGAAGAAAAGCCAGAGTCAGGCTGGCGATAATTACGGTCAAGCCAACGCGAAGCTGCGACCATTTGAGTTGCTTCTGACTCGGCAAACGATTTCCTCAGATCGACTGATGCGTCTTGGGGATCGTACGGAATTGCTTAGCCTCCCGCCGCCCCATGGAGCATCATAACAAACCGGCGGCCCTGCCTAAACGCTTCTTCGCGGGCGAAGAGATGGCAACAGCCCAAGCGCGAGCAAGTAGGCGGCAAGGCCGCAGGCCAAAGTCACCGTCAAGCCAAACTGGATGGCGATGACCATGGCCAGCACGGAACCGAGGACGCTGGCGGCGGCGTTCATTGCCCAAGCCCATTCCACGGCATTGCCGGCGCCGGCTGATCCGTTCGCCGCGTCAGGTATGGCGCGGGCGGCGAACGCCCGCAGTCCGGTGGGGAAGGGCATCCCCATTACGAAGCCGAGCGGGATCAGCAACATTCCGCAGATGAGCAAGCGGTAGCCGAACCCGAAGCCCACCCAGGACACCAAAACCCGAGGAAGAAAAATGACGTTGGCGACAAGCGCGGCCACTACCAGCAGGAGTGGCATCCAGGCCAGTTCGGTGTGAGGAAGCCAGCGGCGCGAAAACAAGCTGCCGGCGCCGCTCGACAACATGAGGAGAAAGATCACTACGGTCAAGGCGTAGGTCGGATGTCCGAGGAAAAGCACGAAGCGCTGAATGAATGCGATCTCCACCAGAATGTAACCCATGCCGACGGCTACGAAATAAAGCAAAGGAAGAGAAGGCTGACGGCCAGTCCGAAGCGCGAGTGGCAGGATAAGAAAAACAACGACCGCCAGCATTGAAATGACGAGCACGAGAAGCAGAACCAGCACTCCCAGATTCACCTTCCAGTCAATGCCATTGCGTAATCCTTGCGTGCCCAGAATTTGGCGCGGTTTGAGAGTGAAAAAGAAGAAAGGAGCATTGTCGGTAACCGGAGCCACGTTGTAGTCGTAACTCTGTGCGAATCGATAAGGATCATTGCTGGCGATGAGATCGGCAAACGGATTGTGCAGTTGGGCCGCACTCTGCGAGGGCAGATAAATCGGAACGAGCTTGGGATACTGCGCGAAATGAGCCTGAACGGCGGCCTCCTCTTGCGCGGTGAATGCTGTTTTCTTGGCCAGCACGACTACCGGAATGCCATCCTCATTGAGCGGACCCTGCGAGGCGACGATAAAGTTTTGCGCCGGATTGGCTACGCCAAGGGTGTGTAAAGCGTCCATGGCCACGGCTACGACTCGCAGAGCTTCGCGCGGCTGACGGAACTCCCAGCGAGTGATGGCGATCATGCCCTCCGGTTTGAGATGTTCGAAGTACTCCCGAAAGGCTTCCACGGTATAGAGATTATTTTCACTCAGCGCGAAAGCGCCGGCGGCGGTGGAGGCCCAGGTATCGACCAGAGTCATCTGCACCACATCGAAACGCTGCGGCGTGGAGCGCAGATAGGAGCGGCCATCGGTGACGTGGAGGTGAACGTCGGGCCGCTGGTAAAGATGTTTGGAGTAAGTGGCGTAACGGCCGCGCATGATGGTATTGGCAATGATGGGATTGATTTCAATGCCGGTGACGCTGGGGCTGCCGCTGGCCAGGGCACTCAATACGTCAATGCCTCCGCCCGGACCGATGATGGCGAAATCTCCATGGGGACGCAGAACATTGGCCAACGCCGGCGCCCGGGACATGAGAATGCCTTCCCAAGGCGTGCCCCGCACGCTTTCTGGTTCGACATTCATGATGTAAGTGGAGGCATCGGCATCGATCACGATTGCTTTGTCATGGCCCCAGCGATCCACTTCCACGCGAGACAGGGCATTCCAGCGGGCAAACTCCACCCAGGCGGGATCGCGGAAAATTCCCTTGGCATAGACCACGTCGATGACCCTGTCTGAATAGTTTCCGGCGATGAGCAGCAGGAATGCGGCGAGCAAACCGGCGGCCAGCCTGCGTTCCCGGCGCGAGGGGGCCCAAACGGCGGACGCAACCGTCAACGCAACGCTGGAGAAAAGGATGGTATTCGGCCCACCGAACCAGTTCAGAAGAGGCACGAGCGCGAGGCAGGCAAGCGCGCCACCGCCCAAGTCCGCGCCGTAAAGCAAGGGAATTCTTCCCGTTTCGCGGGCGAAAACCACGGAAAACAGGAGTCCGGTCAGAAAAAACGGAACCGCCGCAGCGAGATAAAGGACCGTCAGGTGGAGAAAATTTTTTCCCGTCACGGTGAGTGCGACGGGCACATGCAGAACAATCTCCAGCACCAGCAACACCACTGCGGAGTTGACCAGGCACAGGCGTGCGGCCAGAGTCCGCGTGGAAAATTGCGTTAACCATGGCTTGCGAAGATAGGCGAAAACGCCTCCCGCGCCGAGCCCCAGCAGCGCAATCGAAATGGCAAGAAACGCAAAGTGATAGAAGAGCACTACGGAGAACAATCGGGTGAGGGCCAACTCCAACAATAAGGCGGCGAAACTGGTAAGGCCCAAGCCGGTCAGAAGCGTGCGTTCCGGAATTTCTGAGGACGAAGAAATCGGCGCAACGGCCTGGATGGTTGCAGACATAAATGAATCGGAATGCGCCAGTCTAGCAGATGATCGAGCAGGAGCCGTTCGCGACTTTAGTTTTCGAGAATGACTTGCGCGATGGCTTGTTCTGCGGTGTGGGAAAGTGAAAGTGCGGCGTGCTTCGCGCCCAGCCTGGCGGCAAACTCAGCCGCCTTGCCATGGAAGGTGAGTGTGGGACGGCCACCTGGCATGCGAGTGACTTCACAATCGCGCCAGCGTACGCCGTGGCTCCATCCGGTGCCGATCGCTTTCATGGCGGCTTCTTTGGCGGCAAAGCGCGCGGCGTAGCGCTCCGCGCGATTCGCTTTTGAATCGCAATAAAGGATTTCAGCGGGAGTGAAAACGCGCTGCAGAAAACGGTCGCCGAAGCGTTCGATCGCTTTGCGGATGCGGGGAACTTCAGCGATATCGATGCCAGTGCCAACGATCATAATTTGCCGAGCTTACAGCAGGCGGTCGCCGCGGTAAATCACTTCGCCCTCGACCATGTGCGCTTCCTTCGTAAGGCGATGAGGCTTCAACGGCCCCGTGCCGTCAATGTGCATCACTTCATGTCCGTGCGCCACCAGCCAGTCGGAGACCAGCATACGGTGGCAGCGGAAGTATACGCGTTCGGCGCACATATAAGCGGTGCGGGAGTTCTCAGCCAGCGCAATCAGTTCGGTCATCGCGCTCGCGAACTCCGCAGTCAGCATGTAGTCGGCGTAATTGCGGAAGCTCGCGTTGCGCAGTGCGATGTGGGGAGAATCATCGCGAATCTTTTTGCGGTAGCCACCCAGGGCCGGCATCCACACATAGCGGATATCGGCGGCGAGCAAACTTTTCTCCAGAGATTCGCGATTGAATTGCGGCAGGCGCCGCGACATAGGGAAGGCGCGGATATCGACCAGGGTTCGAATCTGGTGCGCCTGAAGCGCCGCAAGCAGGTCCTCGAGCGGGCGCGTGGAATGTCCGATGGTGTAGAGAGTAGCCAACTGTGGTTCGATGCGGAAGCATCAGGCAACGATGCGAGCGAGAGCGGCGGCGATGGCGATGTCCTGCTCCGGAAAAACCGTCCGCAGATCGAGCAGGACGCGGCCTTCCTCGACCCGGGCGATGATGGGAGGTCTGGGAATCACGCAGATGCGCGGCAAGACTCGTCAGCGCTGAAGCCTTCGCAAGACAGCGCCAGAACTTGCGTAGGAAGAACCGAGGATGGCGCAGAGCCGCCGCCGAGGATGGATTCTCCGTCCATAATTTCCGTTCTTAATTTCGGCGAATCGATTTGCGCGGCGAGCTTTGCGGCACGCTCGCCAATCGCTTCTTTCGTAAGCCGCATCATGCGGAGTGTGGGAATTGCATCGTGATCGCGCCGCACGTAGGCGAGAAGGGTTGCTTCCAGCGCAGCGTAGATCAGCTTATCCACGCGCAACGCGCGGAACAACGAATTCGCTCGCATACGCGCGATCAAATCTGAATTGCCACTGATCAATCCAGCCTGCGGGCCGCCGAGAAGTTTATCGCCGCTGTAAGTGACGATATCGACGCCGGTTCGCAGGCTATCTAATACGCCCGGCTCGCCTTGAATCCCGACCGAGCGAAGATCAAACAGCGCGCCGCTGCCCAGGTCTTCCATCAAAGGGATGCCGCGTTTACGCGCCAGAGTGACGAGTTCGGCGGTAGACGCCTGCTCGGTGAATCCCGTGATCTCGAAATTTGAACGATGCACGCGCAGCAGAAGGCGAGTGCGGTCGGTGATGGCCTTGTTCGTAGTCGGAGACGCGAGTGCGATTCGTCGTACCCACTTCGCGCAGGATCGCGCCCGATTTTGCCATCACATCGGGAATGCGAAAGGAGCCACCGATCTCCACCAGCTCGCCGCGTGAGACGATCACTTCTCCGCCGTCAGCGACAGTATTCAGAGCCAGCAGCACGGCGGCCGCATTATTGTTGACGACGATGGTAGCTGTTTCTGCTCGTGTGGAGACAGCCGCCTCGGCTGTCCCGCTGGGCGAATCCCGGCGGCTTCTTCGGAGCAGCAGTTCCTCGCGCGTCAGCACCAGCGCTGCGAAGCAAGTCGATCGACGTGTACATCGCGCTTGCCGCGAGCGCCGGCAGCCAAATCAAACTCCAGATTGGAATAAGTGGCGGCGGTTTCGCGGATGTGTTCGATGGCCGCTTCGCTCAAGGCAGCGCGGCCCAGGTTGGTATGCAGAATCACTCCGGTGGCGTTAATGACCGGGCGCAGGGAATAGCTCAGGGACTGGCGCAGCTGCTGTTCAACCGCCTGCGGCAGGCCGGAGAGAGCAAGTTCGAGCGAACTGTCGTTCAGCAACTCGGTGGTAATTTCCTGCCGCAGGCGGGCGAGGACAACCCGGGCCGCATCCACGACGGTATCGTGGCCATAGTTCGCCGCGAGTTTTGCGATGGCAGGGACACGCACTACATCATCCACCGAAGGAAGCCTGCGAAAGAGTTCGGAGGATGCTGCGGTTTTCACGGAACGATTATCCCACGGGAGAAACCGGCGCGCATCTCTACAGTGCGCATCTCTGCAGTGTGCATCCCCGCGGCGCGCGCTAGAGCGTGTGCAGATAAGCGAGCAAGTCCTGAATATCCTGCGCGCTCAGCACCTGGCTGTAGCCGGGCATATCGGGACGGCCGTTGCGAATAATGTCGGTGACGCGATCATCGTTGGCGGGCAACCCAGTCTGCGGAAGGTACTTGTTTCGAAATATTCCTTTCAATCCCGGACCTTTCCTTCCCTTCGTCGAATAAGGCCGATGACAGCGGTCGCAGTGGTTGTCATAAATTTTGCGCCCGGCGGCTTGCTGAGGATTGAGGCCGAGTTCGGCATCAGATTTACGGCGCTCGATATCGCAGCCAGAAAGAGCTGGAACGCCAAGTAGTGTCGCAACTGCAAGTACGTCCAGCGAAGCGAGCGAATTGCGCAATAAGAACTTTCGATCAATTTCATTTTCAACTGATTTCAATGATACATGTTCGTCGCAGTTAACCGCCTGTGGTTTCATTTAGAATCTGCGGCATGAGAGCTGTCTTTCAATGGAGCTTAAAGACGCGCACGCTGGAACTGGGAAAGCGCACGCTGATCATGGGCGTTGTGAATGTGACCCCGGACTCTTTTTCTGATGGCGGGCTGTACATCGATTCGGAAAAAGCGATGGCACACGCATTGGGTCTGCTCGATGAAGGCGCGGATATTATTGATATTGGCGGAGAATCCACGCGTCCCGGCGCCGCGGTTTCCGAGGCCCCTGCAACCACGGAAGTTCGAACCCAGGAATCGAAAGCACATACTTCAAGAGCTCCGAAGATTGCCGTGAGCGAGGAAGAAGAATTACGCCGGGTGTTGCCGGTGATTGCGGGATTAAAAAACTGCGGCCTGATGCGGTAATCTCGATCGACACCTACAAAGCCAGCGTGGCGCGGGCCGCGATTTCCGCAGGAGCGGAAATTGTGAACGATGTGAGCGGCCTGCGCTGGGATCGCGAGATGGCGAAGACCGTCGCTGAATTGAAATGCGGGGTGGTTCTGATGCATATGCGCGGCCGTCCGGAAGAATGGCGCACCCTGCCGCCGCCCGTAGACATTGTTCTGCAGGTGAAGCGGGAACTTAGAGAGTGGATGGAAGCGGCGGTGGTGGCGGGAGTGCGGCGAGAGAAGATTGCTCTCGATCCGGGGTTTGGTTTCGGAAAAAACTTTGAGCAGAACTACCCGCTGCTGGCCCGCTTTCAGGACTTGCAATCCCTGGGAATGCCGCTGCTGGCGGGGACTTCGAGAAAATCGTTTATTGGCCGCATGTTGGCAAGAAACGGAAAAGATGCGGCAATCCCTGACCGGCTATATGGAGATCTCGCGGCACAGACTGTCGCTGATCATGAAAGGAGCGCATATCGTGCGAACGCATGATGTGAAGGCGGCGGTTGATGCGGCGCGAGCGACGGACGTGATCCTGAACGCTCATTGAACTGGCAGGCATGGAACCGTATGTCCGATCTGCTGAAACTGACCGAGGATCCGCGAGTGACCGTGCGGCGCGCGGGTGCGCCCGATGCGGAAGGCACGTGCGTAGTTTACTGGATGCAGCGGGCGCAGCGGGGCGTCGACAATCCCGCGCTGGACGTGGCCGTTGCCGCGGCCAACGAACTGGGTAAGCCTGTGGTTGTATTTCTCGCGCCAGTTCCTTTTTATCCGCACGCGAATCTTCGCCATTATCGCTTTCTGGCGGAGGGCATTCCTGACATTGCCGAGGATCTCGGGAAAAGAAACATCGGGTTCGTTCTGCGGCGCTTTCCTGAATTCAGCCTCTTGCGATTTTGTGACGAAGTGAAAGCCGCTTTGGTAGTGGGAGATGAAAATCCCATGCGCGAGCCGGAGTCCTGGCGGCGCACCGCCGCCAAGAAGTTGCGCGTGCCGCTGTGGACCGTGGATGCCGACGTAGTTGTGCCATCGATGCTTTTGCAAAAGGCGCAGTATGCGGCGCACATTATCCGGCCCCGGCTGCAGGCGCAATTTCCGCGGTTTTTGGTCGCGCCTCAGAACCTTTCCGCGCGTGTCTCCTGGAAAAAGCCGGCGGGAGTTTCGTCGCTGGCGCCGGATTTCGACATCACGCAGGATTGGCAGCTCGATCGTTCGGTTGCTCCCGTGTCGAAGTGGAGCGGGGGGAGCAACGAAGCACTGCGACTGCTGCGTGATTTCGTAAAACACAAGCTGCCCGGTTACGGCACTGGGCGCAACCAGCCGGAGAATGATCATACAAGCCGGTTGTCGCCGTATTTGCACTTCGGGCACATCGGCCCGATTACGGTTGCGCTGGCGATCGAGAAGGCTGACGCGCCGAAGGCGGACAAAGAAGCGTTTTTGAATCAGCTGATCGTCTGGCGCGAACTTTCCATCAATCTGGTTCGCTTCAATCCGGATTACGACAATTTTGAATGCGGCGAGGAGTGGGCGCATCGCACGTTAGCCAAACACGTCAAAGATCGTCGTCCGATGGTGTACTCGGAAACGCAATTGGAAAACGCAGAGACTCACGACCCGCTCTGGAATGCCGCTCAAATGCAGATGGCCAATACCGGATGGATGCACAATTATGTGCGGATGTACTGGGCAAAGAAAATTCTGGAGTGGACACCCTCTCCGGCGGAAGCCTACCGCATCGCGGTAAAGCTAAACGACAAATATGAACTCGATGGGCGGGACCCGAACGGCTATGCGGGCATTGCGTGGTCCATTGTGGGCAAGTTCGACCGGCCATGGTTCGAGCGGCCCATCTTTGGGCAGATCCGCTACATGTCGGGCGCCAGCACCGGGAAAAAATTCGACAGCAAAAAATATATCGAACAGAATTTGACGGCGAAACTGTTTTGAGGCGCGATTCGATCCGGTTCTGCGAACGGCTTTAAAATGTTTTCTCCGAATCCAGCAGAACCGTGACCGGACCCTCATTGGTCAGTTCCACCTTCATCATTTCCTGAAAACGCCCGGTTTCACAGACGAGTCCCGCGGCGCGAATTTGCTCTACGAAGAACTCATAGAGTTGACGTGCTTTTTCTGCCGGCGCAGCAGCGTCGAACGAAGGGCGATTGCCGCGGCTGAGGTTGGCGTAGAGTGTGAACTGGGAGACCGCAAGTACGCTGCCGGAAACATCCAGCAGGCTGCGGTTCATCTTTCCGTGGTCGTCTTCGAAAATACGCAGACCGGGGATTTTTCGCGCCAGGTAGCTGGCATCGGCCTGGGTATCGTTGCGTCCAACTCCGAGCAGAACAAGCATCCCCAGGCCGATCTGGCCCGTGATTTCTCCCTTAACCGAAACTTGGGCGCGGCTTACCCGCTGCACGACGGCTACGTCATAGTGCTTTGACCGCTGGTTTGACGGGTATGAAAGGCTCACGTTACGATGCTGAATGTATACCACAGCTCCAGCTTCATAAAGGTCGGCGCTTCCTTTACAGCCATTCGCCGGGACCGTTACACTACACGTTCGCCTTTTTCGGTTGCAGTGGCATCATTTTTCGCGGACAAAAGAGCCGCGGCACCAGTCGAACAAGTGCAGAATTGCGACGATTTTTATTTTAGCGACCTTGAGTACTCATGGGCTTCACGTACTTCTGGCGATCTAGAGTCCAGACATCGAATTTAAAATCTAATTCAAGTTAAGCGAGGAGAAACATGGCAGCCGTTGACGAGAAAGTAAAGCAGATTATCGTGGAGCAGTTGGGTGTGGATGAGGGCGAAGTCACTTCCAGCGCTTCGTTCGTGGATGACCTGGGCGCGGATTCACTGGATACGGTGGAACTGGTGATGGCGTTCGAAGAAGGCTTCGATATCGAAATTCCCGACGAAGATGCGGAGAAGATTCGCACCGTGCAGGATGCCATCGATTACATCTCCAAGCATTCGAAAGGTGGCAAGTAGTTTGGGACGCAGGGTCGTAGTTACCGGCATCGGCCTGATCTGCGGCGTGGGAAACACTACCGGAGAAGTGTGGCAAGCCTTGCTCGCCGGCAAAAGCGGCGTGTCGCGCATCACTCAGTTTGACTCCAGTAATTTCGCCTGCCAGATCGCCGCCGAGGTCAAGAACTTCGATCCGCTCAATTTTGTCGAAAAAAAAGAAGTCAAGAAGATGGGGCGCTTCATTCATCTGGCACTGGCCGCGGCGGATGAAGCGTTCAAAATGTCAGGAGCTGAAAATCACCCCGGAAAATGATGAGCGCGTAGGGGTGCACATCGGATCAGGCATCGGTGGTTTCGACATTATCGAGCGCGAACACACCGCCCTTCTCCAGGGCGGCCCGCGCAAGATTTCTCCTTTTTTTATTCCAGCGGCTATCGTCAATCTTGCGGCCGGTCACGTGTCGATGCGGTTCGGGGCCAAGGGTCCGAATGAAGCCACGGCGACGGCTTGCACCACCAGCGCGCACTCGGTGGGCGATTCGTTCCGCATCATCCAGCACAATGATGCCGACGTGATGATTGCCGGCGGTTCCGAGGCGGCGATTACGCCGATGGGCGTGGGCGGATTTGCCGCCATGCGCGCGCTTTCCACACGCAACGACGATCCGGAAAAGGCCAGCCGGCCATGGGATCGGGATCGCGATGGCTTTGTGATGGGCGAGGGCGCCGGGATTCTGGTGCTTGAAGAACTGGAACATGCGAAGAGTCGCGGGGCTACGATTCTCGCCGAAGTGGCCGGCTACGGCATGTCCGGCGACGCTTACCATATGACGCAACCGGCTCCCGAGCATGAAGGCGGATTCCGCGTCATGCGAAACGCAGTGCGCGACGCCGGCATCAGCGCTGACAAGGTCGACTACGTGAACGCCCACGGAACTTCCACGCCGATTGGCGACACGCTGGAGGCGCACGCCATCCGCAATTTCTTTGGCGAGCGTAAGATTCCCGTAAGCTCGACGAAGTCGATGACCGGACATCTGCTCGGCGGCGCCGGCGGCCTGGAAGCGGGGATCACTGTTCTAGCGCTGCGCGATCAGATTCTGCCTCCCACCATTAACCTCTTCAATCAGGATCCGGAAACGAACGCCATGGATTTCGTCCCCAACCACGCACGCAAGGCCAAGCTTGAATACGCCATGTCGAATTCTTTCGGCTTCGGTGGGACGAATGGAGCACTGCTGTTTCGGCGCTGGTCAGAGTAGTAGTCCTCCAGCATTCGCAGGGGCTACCTAGCTCAGAATTTCTCTACGATCTGCGACATGACGACTGTTCTCGGAGAAAACTTGTCCCCATCCACTCAACCAGCCCGCCGCCGCACTCGGATCGCTCTTGGTGTTGTCGCGCTCCTCGCTGTTCTTTTCCTTCAGCTTGCTCTCTCCGCCAATCGAAATTCCATCACCTGGGATGAGGACGACCACATTTACGCGGGCTACATGTCATGGAAACATGGGGACTTCGGCCTAAATCCGGAACATCCTCCGCTGGTTAAGTTGGTTGCGGCGCTTCCGCTGCTGGACGATGCCGCTCAAAATGCCTGTGTTGCAGGACCGCTTTTTCAAACACGAGGCTTTTCTCGGCGGCAAGGATTTCTTTTTCAAGAACGACGCGAATGCCATGCTGTTTCGCGCGCGCATGGCCGTTACGTTTTTCACACTCTTGCTGGCCCTGCTCGTATTCCTGGCTGCTCAGGAAATGTTCGGGACCGTCGCCGGGTTCATCGCGCTCGGCTTACTGGTGTTCGATCCGAACCTTCTGGCACACGGCGCGGTCGTGGGAACGGATGTTGGACTTTCCTGCTTCACGTTCGCGTCGGTCTACGCTTTCTATCGCTATGTGAAGGTGCCATCTGCTTGGCGTCTCATCGTGGTAGGAATCGCCACCGGCCTCGCTCTCGTGTGCAAACATACCGGCATCCTCGTCTTTCCCATGCTGTTTCTTCTGGCAATCTGGGAAGTGTGGCGCGGGGTTCCGGCTACAGAATCGAGTGCGGGGATAATCTCAGCATCGAAGCGAGCTCGCCGCCTCGCCCTCGCGCTGCTCGCCATCACAGCCATTGGTCTCACGATTCTTTGGACCGCTTACGGATTCCGTTATCCGGCACGCGCTGAAGGGCGGCCAGATGAATCCTCCGCTCAGCGTCTTCCTGCAAGGCCTCTCTCGACCGCGCGAAGCCCATCTTCTCCAAACCGTGGCCCGCTTTCATCTGCTGCCCGAGTCTTATATCTACGGACTTGCCGACGTCCGAATCATGTCCGACTTTTACGCGAGCTTCCTTCTCGGCAAAGTTTATCCGCACGGAGTCTGGTTTTATTTTCCGGTTGCGTTCACCATCAAATCGAGCCTGTCATTTTTGCTGCTTCTGTTGCTGACCGTCTGGGCGATTGCCACGCGCCGTTTCACCGCCTGGCGAGAAATCTATTTCCTCACGATCCCGCCGCTCTTTTATCTGATCATCGCCATGTCTTCCGGCATGAACATTGGCGTGCGCCACATTCTGCCAATGTATCTCTTCTTCTACGTGCTTATCGGAGGCGCGGCTTCGAAACTGATTCGTGACAATCGCTTAGATGATGATTGTTTACAGGGACATTCGATAATCCGCTCACCGTCAGCTCAGGCCACTGGAAAGCGCAATGGCTGCTCGATGCCAACCGTCTACCGGAAGCTCTCGGCGAAGCGCAGGAAGCTGTTGCCCTCGCTCCGGAAGCGGTGAAACCGAACGTCGTTCTCGGCGACATCCTCACGGCCATGCAACGTCCCGGTGAAGCCCGCGTCTATTACCAAAAAGCCCTGACCCTGGCGCAAACCGTAGAACCCGCCTTTCAAATTGGAGCGGTCGAGGATCTGAAAAAGAAACTCGCCCTGAACTCGAAGGACGGTAAAACCGAACAACTCCCATAATTCATTGCGAATCATTGTTGACCTTAGGCAGCGCAAACGAAATTATGGTTGCGGCTTTTCGATGTGTACTCTTGCGGAGAGTTTTCCGCTGCACTGCGAGCCGTTGACACCCAGGTAAAGACGGCTGGCGTTATCGATGGCAGGCAGCTCCGCATCGGGAGTTGCCAGCACCGGCTTGTCCTCTGCATGCAGCTTCATGAGCAGCATCCCCACCGGGGCCGAGGGCAGCGGCAAATGCGGCTTTTCAGGCGAGAGGACGGTACAGGCCAACACCCCTCCGTAGACATGCACGAGATCTCCTTTCGGAATATTAAGCCCTGTGTCGAGCCATACGTGCTTAGCATCAATGTTGAACGAGTAGTCTTTCGCCACCGAGATTTGTTTTTGGAGGGGTGGTCGACTGCTGGGCAGCCACGGATGGAACAACCAGGAAGGTAAATAGTGCGATCGAGCGAAAATCAGTCCAATGTGTCATAGACAAATCCAGTCGAGATCAGGCAAATCGGCTCGCCAGCGGTGAGGAAGCTCTCACTCTTCACCGGCTAACTCCCGCACTTTGAGATGCGATGCGGGTCAGGGTCGTCGCCGGAAAATTCAGCGGTTTATTCTTTGTCCTGGAAGTCCGCATGGCTTGCGGCCTTTAGCAGTTTTTCCCACCCACCAGTCCACTTCCGGTAATGGCACTTTTGTACTTCGCCCTAGCCCCTTAGGGTCTTTCCATCTGGTCCGAGGTGGGCCAAAATAAAACTTTCGTACTGGAAGTCGGTCCTCATCCATGGAAAAAGCCTTTGGAACCGCCTTTGCACCTGCTCCCGTCAAAAAGGCGTCGGCTCGCGCTGCCCTCGTCGATCTCAAAGAGTCGTCCAGGTTCTTGCTGAGTGAATGTTTTCGACAGTTCGGGATTGAGTCGGTGCTGGTGTCATCGAGCGCAGCCGAGCGTTTGCGCCAGGAAAAATTCGAAGCTTGCGTGTTGAATCTTGGCCCGGAGCCGACAAGGTTATGGAAGCGGCGCGCACTTCGCCCTCCAACAGCCGCATTGTTCTTTACGGGCTGGGCGGTAACGCTCAAGAAGCAATGCGCTATTCGAAATACGGCATCAACGCGATGTTTCAGGAACCTCTGGAACGGCCGGCGGCGCTCAAACTGGTGCGCGCCACGCACATGCTGGTGCTGCATGAATTCCGCCGATACGCGCGGGTTCCGATCATGACCGAGGTTACGGTGGTCAGTCCGGATGGACACCGGCTCAGCGCCTCAAGCATCGATGTCAGCTCCGGCGGCATGTCGTTAAAGAGCTCGGAGGATATGCCTTCCGGAACCAATATCGAGGTATCTTTTTCGCTGCTCACTCTGCCGCGTGTCTGCGTCCGCGGAGTTGTGAGCTGGCGTAAGACGAAGACATTCGGAGTACGCTTCGATGCCACCGACGAACGCCGCCACAAAGTAAAAGAGTGGATTGACGCTTACCTGGAGAGTTAGCGCGTCCGCACTGCGCCGCCGCAGTCCATGTGGGGACAGCCGCCCTCGGCTGTCCTGCCGAGCAAAGCGAGGCGTCCCCTCCGCGACCCCATTACAATATCCTCGTGACCGAAGTCAGCAACCGCGAAGCGCCTGCCTCGTCTGAAGCTGTGCGCGCTCCGCACCGGTTCACGTTGCGGCAGAGAATCATTCTGCGCATCATTATTTTTCTCGGATACTGGTTCATTCGCCTCATCGGCCCGACTCTGCGGGTGTGCGTGTCTCGAGAAGATGGTGCGCAGCAAACGGTTGACGAGCGGCCGTTGATCGCTTCGTTTTGGCACGCGTGCATCATTCCCGCGACCTATATGTGCCGCGATCTCGGCGTGCGGGTGATGAGCAGCAATAGTTATGACGGCGAATACATGGGACGAATCATCCGCAAATTCGGATTCGTCGCCGTGAAAGGATCCAGCAGCCGCAATGCGGTGCGTGCTCTCCTCGGACTACGTCGCGCGTTGCAAGATGGCTGGACCGTGGCCTTCTCGCTCGATGGCCCGCGCGGTCCGCGCCACAAAGTGAAGCCCGGACCGGTGGCGCTGGCACGGTCTTCCGGAGTTCCGCTGACCATGTTTCACATCGCCGTAGAACGGGCATGGGTGCTGAATACGTGGGACCGGCTGATTATTCCGAAACCGTTTTCGCGCGTGCTGATTCGGTTTGGAAAGCTTATTCCGGTACCAGCGGAGGCGAGTGACGAAGATCTGGAACGCTATCAACAGCAGTTGCAGGATTCGCTCGACCGCGTCTGCGAATTTGCCGAAGGAAATGTAAGCAAGCTCGGGACTGAGAAGTTTGCGTCTTATACCCAGAGCTAAGTGTGCCGAACTTCCCTTTTTCGTTGGGTTACATTTATTTTCTTTGAAAAGGTCTAGCGAGCTGGCGCTCAGCTTGCCCTACAGTTTTCCCTGTATGTGAGTGGGGCTCGGAGTGGGTGCGAGACTATAACTAAACCCCTGAGAGATGCCCCTTTGACGACTGCCTCCAACTTGCAGGACCCGGGGATGGAACTTCACGACCTCCTCTTGGACAGGGAGTTTCTTGACCGCAGGGACGCTTCAAACCGGGCAGGAAAGCGATTTGAAGCGTTACAAACCTTGGCCCACGTCTTTACCGATGAACCCAAAGTTGTACTGCAAAAACTCGTAGACATCGCGGTCGAATTTTGCGGAGCCGATAGCGCCGGCATTAGCCTCGAAGAGCCCGATGAGCAAGGCAATCCGACGTTCCGCTGGGTAGCTATTTCCGGCAGCTTCTCGCAATATCTGAATGGCAGGACGCCGAGATTTTTCAGTCCGTGCGGAACCTGCCTTTCCACAGGGCGCCCGCAACACTATCGCGTTACGAAACCCTATTACGATTTTCTCGGCGTGGTGGCAGAGCCCATTACCGATGGAATGCTTATTCCGTGGACGAGTGATCAAAATAGGGGAACCATATGGGCAGTATCCCACGGTTCCCCGGATACTTTCAGTTCCGAAGATTACAAACTGTTAAGCGCGCTGGCGGATTTCGCGAGCATTTCCGTCCGGCTTACAGAGCGGGAGCAGTTACTCAAACAATCGCACGACGAACTCGAATCGCAGGTGGAACAGCGCACCTCGTCGTTGCGTCAGCTTTCCGCAGATCTCATGCGCGTGCAGGATGACGAGCGACGAAGGATTGCTCGTGAACTCCACGACAGCATCGGACAGTATCTTGCCGCGCTTAAGATGAACCTTGCTCGGTTGAAGGAATGTTTGCCCGGCGGCGACGCGCAGGTCTTGGCGGATTCAGAACAAGTGGTCGACCTGTGCTTGTCTGAAACCCGCACGATTTCGCATTTGCTGCATCCGCCCCTTTTAGACGAGAGCGGGCTGCTTTCCGCCGCTAAGTGGTACTTAGAAGGTTTCTCAGAGCGCAGTGGAATTCAAGTTGCGCTGCACATCCAAGACAATTTGGGCCGGCTGCCGCAGGACGTTGAAACAGCTCTGTTCCGTGTGTTGCAGGAGAGCTTGACCAACGTGCACCGCCACTCAGGAAGCAAAAACGTGGACATTACGATTGGTCTCGATGGCGGAAAGGTTCTGGTTACGATCCGTGATTACGGCTGCGGATTTTCCTCGCAGCAACTTCAGGATGTCCGCACTGGTCGTTCCAGAGGGGTAGGACTAACGGGCTTGCGGGAACGCATCGCGGTCCTCGGCGGGTTGTTTGAGGTCGTCTCGACGGAACCCGGCGCCTTGATTAAGGTCACCTTACCCCTCAAGATGCAAGAAAGCGAAACCACAGCTCGATGACCAGTGCCCCGGTCGCCGGGTTGACTTCCAGCGCCTCACGCCGTTAAATTTTTTAAACTAGGATTTCCGTTCTTTGAAATGTCCTTCGGTTTGCGCGTCTTTGCCTTGTGGCGAAGACAGGGAAGCGGGTGCAACTCCCGCGCTGCCGCGCAACTGTAAGCGAGGAAATCGCAGCCGGTCACTGGAAAAGATTCCGGGAAGGCCGGCTGCAACAATGGATGTTTAAACTTTAAGTTTTGGACATCCTCACTCGCAAAGCCAGGAGACCGGCGTAAACCGTCCACCTTAACCCCTTTCGCGTGAAAAGGAGGATGGTTATGCGCGCACTTTGCGCTTCAGTTTTTATTTTCGTTTTTCTCGTGGCAGCATCCGCTGCTGATCTCAAGGTTAAAGTCGTCGATCCGCAATCAGCCGCCGTTGCCGGCGCTCAAGTTTCTTTGTTTGCAAAAGGGACCGATATTGCTTTCAAACTTGCCAATACCTCTGCGGAAGGAATTGCTTCCTTCAGCGCATTGAATCCGGGTCAATTAGAGTCCAGCGCATTTCGGATTCAAGTCCTGGCTCCGGGTTTCGCGCCGCAGACTGAGGACGTTCCTGCTCATTCCGATGTCATCACGATTCGGCTGCATCTCGCCGCGGCATCGGAAACCGTTGTGGTTACAGCGACCAGTAATCCCGTGCCTGCTGAAGAAAGCGGCGCCGACGTTTCCACGCTGGAGAACGGCCAGCTCGAAACCATGCAGCCTGTGGCCGCCAATGATGCGGTTCGCTTTCTTCCCGGAGCCGTGGTGAATACGGCAGGACAGCGCGGAGGCCTGTCTTCGCTGTTTGTGCGCGGCGGCGAATCCAACTACAACAAAGTGATTGTCGATGGCGTCACCATCAACGAGCCTGGAGGCACATTTGACTTCGGAACGCTTCCGCTCACCGAAGCCAATCGCATGGAGTTTTTGCGCGGCACACAAAGCACGTTGTATGGTTCCGATGCCATGACCAGTGTCGTTCAGGTCTTCACCCGTACGGGGAGCACGCGCACGCCCCAACTGTTATTAGGCGCCGACGGTGGGAACTTCTCGACGGCCAACGGGAACGCCGCAATCTCCGGGGCTCGCGGACGATTCGACTATAACTTTTTTGGCGATCAGTTCAATACTAATGGCTCGGGAATCAACAACGCATACTCAGACTCGTTGCAGGGCGCAAACGTTGGCGTTGCGATCAACGAGAAAACTTCTTTGCGCCTGCACATGCGGCATTCGAACAGCCACACGGGCGTTCCCGGCGAATGGAGCTTCAACGGTTACGATCCGCCGGTAGATGTGAATGGCATCACGGAGCCGCTCCCGCCCGATCCCAACGAATGGTCGCAGCTCAACAGCTTGCTGGGCAGCGTGGAACTGACAGTGGCAGAGCCTTCGGGCTGGCAGCATCACTTCACCGGCTTTGATTATCTTTATCGCTACAACGACGTGAATCTGAATGGCGATCCGGACCGCGTGAGTCCGCTCTATGGTCAGTTTGATTTTCCCGATCACGAATACGACAACATCAACCGCGCTGGATTCGAATATCAAGGAAACTATTCCGAGCGAAACTGGGCGCAGAGTACGTTTGGCTATCGCGTCGAGAACGAAAACGGATTTGTCGGCAGCGTCGGCGCGCAAACTCCCGGACGACGGCTCAATCAGGATGCTTACCTGCAGCAGCAAATCACTTGGGGCAGGCTCTCGGTGGTTGCGGGCGGGCGCTTTGTTCATTCCAGCGTCTTCGGGAATACGGGAGTGCCGCGTGTTGCCTTAACTTTGCTGGCGCGGCGCGGTGGCGAGATTTTTTCCGGAACTCGTCTGCGATTCTCTTATGCGACTGGATACAAAGAGCCTAGGCTGGAGGAAACTTTTGCCGGACCACCGTATTCCATTCCGAATCCTGGCCTGAAGCCGGAGCGGGTTCGCGCTTTTGAAGCGGGCTTTCAGCAGAATTTCTACAGCGGAAAATACGTTCTGAATGGAACGTACTTCAACAACCTGTTTCACGATCAGATCAATTACGTAACCGTCGATCCTACGACTTTTGTGGGTGAATACTTCAACGTGAATCAGGCTTTTGCCCAGGGTGCGGAAGTGGAATTGCAGGCAAAGATTCGCAGCCGATTGTTGCTGAATACGGCATACACGTATACATCGACGGAGATTCTCAGCGATCCCGCGCCCATCGATTCGCAATATCTTCCCGGGCAGCCGCTGCTGCGACGCCCAAAACATTCTGCGACGAGTTTGTTGTCCTATCTGGGAAGTAAGTGGGGCGCGAATCTGAGTGGAAGTTTTGTCGGGCGCAGGCCGGACGATGATTTTCTCGGCTTCAACATCGACCATGCCGCGGGCTATGTTCGCGCCGATCTTGGCGGCTGGTATGCATTCAACTCACACGTGACCGCTTACGCGAATGTCGAGAATGCTCTGGACCGTCGCTACAATGAGGTGGTCGGTTATCCAGCTCTGCCTATAAATTTCCGCGCCGGATTTCGCTTCCGCATCGGAGGAGAGTAGACGGCAAGGGCACAAAATGAAAGCGGCACGAGTTTAATTCGTGCCGCTAATTTCTCTTTCTTTGCAAAGACTGCGGAGCTAGCTGACTTTTTCGGGAGGCCTCGTCATCGCCATGGGCATGGAGGCTGCCATTTTCCCACCGAAATATTTTGTCCGCGCCAGCAATAATTTTTCAATGTCCACTCCGCTCAGCGGCTGCTGGCGGCCCAAGAGGTGCGTGACCAAAGCGATCTGCGCGAAGTGTTCCACCGTTTCCATCTTCATGTAGGCGTGCTCAATCGTATCGCCGTAGGCCACTACGCCATGATTCGACATGAGAATGGCATCGTAATGAGGGACGTAGGGTTCCAGCGTCTTGGCCAGTTCCGAGGTTCCGGGCGTGCCGTAGCGGGCGAGCGGAATGCATCCCAGGCCCATCACCACTTCGCAGACGAGCGGTTCCGTGAGAGGCATGCCGGCGGCGGCAAATCCCGTTGCCGTGGGCGGATGAGCGTGCACAATCGCCTGAATGTCAGGCCGCGTGCGGTAAATCAGGAGATGCATCCCGATTTCGCTGGTCACGTTGCGCCGCCCCGACACTCGTTTGCCCTCGAGGTCCACGATGACCATGTCCCCGGCGCGCATCGCGCCTTTGCTGACGCAGGTGGGCGTCACCAGAATCCGCTCATGATCCAGCCGCACCGAAAGATTTCCGTCCATCGCCGCCACGAAGCCACGCTGATGCAGCATACGTCCGTAGCGAACAATCTCTTCCCTGTGTTTGCGTTCAGCGGACATGGAAAACTCTCTTAGGGGAGTGACGAAAGCGGCTAACGCTCCAGCCCCCGCATAGTATCGCACCTTGCTCGCGGCAGACAAACAAATTTACCAAAGATCATAGAATATCTTGGCCCTGAGCTGAAAGTGGGCTGGCCGCGTTGCTCTTATAATCGACGCCGTGCTGGTTTCTGACTTCGACTTTCAACTTCCCGACGAGCTGATTGCTCAGGAACCGCTCGCCGCCCGCGACGCCTCCCGCATGTTATGTGTGGACCGCGGCTCTGGGCAGTGGTCTGACAGCCTGTTTCGCGACTTTCCCGAACGATTGCGATCTGGCGATTTATTGGTATTCAACAATACTCGTGTCTTTCCCGCCCGGCTTTATGGCCGCCGTAAAGGCGCGCAAGCCCAGCCCGTCAGCCCCCGCAATCCTGCTGCAAGAGATTTTCTCCACGGGCGAATCGAAGTTCTTTTGACGCGTCAGCTTTCCCACGAGCCGAACGATTGGGAGTGCCTGGTGCGTCCTGGGCGCAAGATTGGGCTAGGGGAGCGGCTCTTCTTCGGTCAGCATGATTCCAGCGAGCATGATTCCAACGAGCATGCTGTGTTGCAGGCCGAGGTAATTGCCCGCGGTGAGTTCGGCGAGCGCCGCATCCGCTTTCAGCCCGTCGAGAATTTCTTCTCGATTCTTGATCGCATCGGCCACGTTCCGCTGCCGCCTTACATCGCTCGTGAGGACTCTTCGCGAGACCGCGAGCGCTATCAAACTATTTATGCCGCACCCCCAGGTTCGGTCGCCGCTCCGACTGCCGGACTTCATTTCACCGCGGAGGTCCTCGACCGCATCCGCCGCCGCGGAATTGAGACCGCCGAAATCACCCTGCATGTGGGATTGGGAACGTTCCAGCCGGTTCGCGTGGAGCGGGTGGAAGATCACAAAATTCACTCCGAACCTTATTCCATATCTTCGGATGCGGCCTGCGCGATCACTCGGGCCCTGAAAGAGAGGCGCCGCATCATTGCCATTGGCACTACTACGGTTCGAACTCTCGAACACGCTGTGCGCGCAGGCGCAGGCTCGATCCTTCCCGGGTCCGGCATGGCGGATATATTTATTTACCCCGGATTCGAATTCAAGGTGGTCCGCGCAATGCTGACGAATTTCCATTTGCCGCAATCGTCATTGCTGATGTTAGTCAGCGCGTTTGCCGGGAAAGAACAGATTCTTCGCGCCTACGAACATGCGGTCGGAGAAAAGTATCGTTTTTATTCCTATGGAGATTGCATGTTCATCGAGTAAACGAGCGACGGACTCATCCGTTATACTTTTCCCGAGCCATGGCTACCGCGACGAAGCAAATTCCAATTCACAATTTCGTAACCGCTCTGCGTAGATTTCCCGAAGCAGCATTTGGACCCATCGAGCAAATTCGCAGATTCCTGGAGGAGAATCCGCTCAACCCGGAGTCGCTGACGCCCTATCTCACGTGGGATCGCCAACATTACACGCGCAATTTAATTGATAAGACCGCTCTTTACGAGTTGATTGCGGTCTGCTGGGAAATTGGACAGGCCAGTTCCATCCACAATCATCGCGACCAGAACTGCTGGATGGCCGTCCCCATTGGACGTTTGCAGGTGGAAAACTATCATGTGCTTCACCAGGACATTGCCGCCGGCAAATGCGCCATCAAGTCCACCGAAATCGTTGAGATGAATGCGCAGCATCCGTGCGCGGTTGACCCGATCGAGCCCGTGCACCGGGTTTTTAATCCGCGTGAATTTAACCAGCGCGCCGTCAGCCTGCACGTGTATTCGCGTCCCTTTGACACTTGCGTGGTGTACTCCGCGGATCAGGGAACGTGTGGCGAGATTCAGTTGCACTACACCACAGAATATGGAAAGACGGTTCGAGGATGAATCGACCAAGCCGCAGCCGAATCCTGCTTCTGGTGGTTGTGGCTGCCATGGCTTTTTTCGTCACCGCTTGCCAGAGTAAGAAGCCGCCTGCCGAAGAGGTTGTTGTGCCGCGCATGGATCGCGTGGCTGCTTCGCCCTCGGGTTCGCAAACGATTTTGCACAAAACTTTTTCTCTCACCGCCACAGCGAGTTTTGCCTTCGAGATCCCTGCGCACGCCGTCACGCCGCACCTTCACGGAAATTACAAATCTTTCGTGAAGCAGATCTCTGCCGACGCCAGCGACGATAGCGCGAATGTCGATTTCCTCATTTTGAAGGAAGATCAGTACGCCGATTTTGTGCACGGGCACGCCGGCGAAGCGCTTTTCGCCGCGGATGCGTCGCATGATCAAGATGTGGACTTCAGTCTTCCCGCTTCGCAGGATCAGCCGCAAAAGTACTACCTGGTTTTCCGCAGCAGCCCCGGTGGATCGGCCAGGAAAATTGTGCAAGCTGACTTTACCGTCGACTTTTAGCGAGTATTGATCCTGCTAAACTAAGAGCTTGCCTGTTCGTAAACCATCTTTGGAAGGCCCTGCAGCATCTTCCGCGCTCAAGCCGAGCCGGCAAAAAGAGCGCATCTACCTGATCGACACCATGTCGTTCATCTTCCGCGCCTATCACGCCATGGCGCGCCAGCGCTCCATGTCCACCAAGACGGGACTGCCGACTGCTGCGGTGTATGTATTCGTGAACATGTTGCGCAAGCTGCGCGAAGATTTTTCTCCCGCCTATCTCGCTGCTGTATTTGACGTTGCCGCCAAGACTTTTCGCGACACCCAGGCAGAGGCGATTACCAGCGTTCGCAAATTTGACATCAAGACGCAGACTTTTACCGAGATTGAATACAAAGGTTACAAGGCCAACCGCGCCGCAATGCCGGAAGATCTGGCGCAGCAGATTCCTTACATTCGCCGCGCGCTCGAAGCCTACCGCATTCCCATCCTCGAACTGGCGGGCTTCGAAGCCGACGATGTGATCGGCACGCTGGCCCGCAAAGCCGCCGCCAACTCGTATTGCGTCTATGTCGTCTCCAGCGACAAGGACATGATGCAACTGGTCAATGACGATGTTCAGATTCTCAATCCTCCGAAAGATAACCTGATCTGCGATGCCGCCAAGGTGGAAGAAATTCTAGGAGTGCCTCCGGAGCGAGTGATCGACGTGATGGCGCTGCGCGGCGACACCATCGACAATATTCCCGGGGCTCCCGGCATCGGCGATAAAGGGTCGGTCGAGATTATCAAGCGGTTCGGCAGCGTCGAAGCGGCGCTTGACCGTGCCGCCGAAGTGGAAAAGAAAACTTATCGCGAGTCGCTGCTGAACAATCGCGACATCATTCTGTTCAGCAAGAGCATGGCGACCATCGATACCGATGTTCCCGTGGAATTCAATGTCGAGGCCATGCGCGCCGGCGACCCAGACTCGATTTCGCTGCGCCAGCTCTTTACCGAGCTGGAATTTACTTCGCTGTTGAAGGAACTGCTTCCAGAAGTTCAGATTGCGGAGACGCACTACACTGAGGCCCAGTCCGCCGCGGACGTAGAGACTGTTCTCGTTGCAATCGCGCCAGGAGGTTCGCTGGCTGTCGCGGCGGAACTGGATCAGGCAGAATCGCTACTAGCCCCCGATGAAGAAGTCGTTGACGAAGAACCGCAAGATGCGATGCTTCCTTTGACGGATGGCTCTGCTGAGGCTGCGCCATCGGCGGTAGAAACTGTTCCGCACCGCATTGCCATCTCTGGTGCAGCTGGCTCAGCTGTTATCGTCAAGCTGGATTCTAGCGGTGCTGCCGTGAAACTTCGAGCCATTCTGGCCGACGCGAATACGCCCAAAACAATTCACGACTATAAAGCGGCCATTCACGCGCTCGAGTCGCAGGGCATCCGAGTGAACGGCGTTCACGACGATTCGATGTTGTATTCCTATCTGCTCGATCCGACCTACTCTTCGCATCGATTGGCGGATGTTGCTCTGCGCCGTTTCAATCTCAAGCTCAGCGGCGATCTTGCGGAAGCCGCAGATATCACGGGCAGGCTTGCGTCTGCTTTTCGCGAAGAAATAAAGCAGGCGGGACTCACCAAGCTCTACGAAGAAATTGATCTCCCGCTGGTTCCGGTTCTGGCCCGCATGGAACAGGCGGGAGTGAAAATCGACACGGCTGCGCTGGCGCAAATGTCGACCGAACTCGAGCGCGAGATTGCAATCAAAGCGAAAGAAATTCAACAGATCGCCGGCACTGAATTTAATATCGGCTCTCCGCGCCAGCTCGGCGATGTTCTGTTCAACAAGCTGAATCTGCCGAAGCCGGTGAAGTATGGCAAGGGCCGGACCATCTCGACTGCGGTGGATGTTCTGGAAACTCTCGCCGAGGATTATCCCATCGCGCGGATGGTGCTCGATTACCGCCAGCTTACCAAGCTGAAATCCACCTATGTCGACACGTTGCCGGCGCTCATCAATCGCTCTACGGGACGTCTGCACACCACATTCGGGCAAACGGGAACCGCCACGGGACGGCTATCGTCGGCTAATCCAAATCTGCAAAATATTCCCATCCGCACCGAACTCGGACGCGGCATTCGCGCGGCTTTTATCGCCGAGCCTGGTCATGTTCTGCTTACCGCCGATTACTCGCAGATCGAGCTTCGCTTGCTCGCGCATTTTTCGCGCGATCCATTGTTGGTCGAGGCCTACAGGCGTGGTGATGACATTCACACGCTGACTGCTTCTCAGGTGTTCGGAGTTCCGCCGCTCATGGTTACGGCTGATCACAGGCGTCAGGCCAAAGTTGTGAATTTCGGAATTGTCTACGGCCTCTCGCCTTTCGGGCTGTCGCAAAATCTCGGCATCGAGCCCTCCGAGGCGAAGCAATTTATCGCGGCTTATTTCGAGAAGTACAGCGGTGTCAGGAAATTCATCGATAAAACTCTTGAAGAGGCGCGCCGTGATCTGAAAGTAAGAACCCTGTTCGGGCGCGTGCGGCCCATCCCTGATATCAACAGCAAAAACTCGAACCAGCGCGGATTTGCCGAACGCACCGCCGTGAACACGCCTCTGCAAGGGACAGCGGCGGATTTAATTAAAGTAGCGATGATCCGGATTGACGCGGCTGTTCGCGAGCGCGAGTTAAAATCGCGGATGACTTTGCAGGTTCACGACGAGCTGGTTTTCGAAGTCCCGGAAAAAGAAGTGGAGACCATGCAATCCTTGGTTCGCGAGCAGATGGAAAAAGTCCACGCGCTGGCCGTGCCGTTGCTTGTAGAAATGGGAGTCGGTCCTAATTGGAGAGATTTGGATTAGGCTGAGTCTGACATCTTTTCCGACCGCTTACACCCCCAGCCTCTTCTGAATCTCCCCGGCAATCCCCGCCGTTAGCGCGCGCATCTTCTCTTCCGACTCCGCTTCCACCATCACGCGGGCCAACGCTTCCGTGCCGGAATAGCGCACCACCACGCGCCCGTTTCCATTCAGTTCGCGCTCGGCCGCTTCGATGGAGCGTTGCACCTCGGGCACCTGGGCGAACGGAACCTTCTCACGCACGCGGACATTCTGGATCTTCTGCGGAAACACTTTCAGGTCACTCACCAGATCTGCCAGAGCCCGGCCACTGCGCACGATCACATCCATCACGCGCAAAGCCGTCAGCAGACCGTCGCCGGTGGTCGCGTCGCCATCGCGGAAAATAATATGACCGGACTGTTCTCCGCCCAGGGTTGCGCCAGTCTTCAGCATTTCTTCGAGAACATATTTATCTCCCACATTCGCCCGCAACATGCGAATGCCGGCTTTCTTCAGTGCGATTTCAACTCCCATATTCGACATCGTGGTGGCGACGACAATGTTCCCCGATAACTTTCCATGAGCTTTGAAATCCCGCGCCGTTAGAAGCAATACGCCGTCGCCATTTACCACCCGGCCCTGGGCGTCGCAAAAAAGAGCGCGGTCGGCATCGCCGTCGAAGGTCACCCCGAGATCGAACTTGCCACCCGATTCGGCGACGGTTTTGCCCAACGTCTCCGGGATGCAGCGCCCCGCAGCCTTCATTGATGTTTCTTCCATCCGGCGTAACGTGAGTGAAGGTTGCCTGGGTGCGCAGGCTGCGAAATAATTCCGGGGCTTCGGCGGTGGCCGCGCCATTGGCGCAGTCCACCAGCACACGCAAGCCGCTGAGATCTGAGGACACGCTGCCCGCCAGCGATTCAATGTACGCCTTCCGCAACGCGGTTTCTCCGGGCAGAGATGGTCCGGCGATTCGCAGGGCGGTATCATCTGCCACGTCCGGCTTTCCCAGCAGTGCGAAAATTTCTTTTTCAATCGCCAGTTCACGCGCATCCGTCAGTTTGAATCCATCTCCGGAAAAAACTTTGATGCCGTTATCGGTCCACGGATTGTGCGACGCGGAAATCACCACTCCCGCCGCAAATCCTCGCGACCGCGCCAGATACGCCACTCCGGGCGTTGTAATTACGCCCGCGCTGTGCACGACCACGCCCACTGCCGCCATTCCCGCAGACACGCGGTCGGCAATCCAGGCGCTCGATTCGCGCGTGTCCTGGCCGATCAATGCCTGGGCCTTCCCGGCGGTGCGAATCAGATCATGTCCGAGCGCGCGCCCGATCAAGTATGTGCTTTCCATCGTGAGCGGAAACTCGCCCGCTACGCCGCGTATGCCGTCAGTGCCAAATAACTGTCTTGTCTGAGAGTTCATAAATTGTGCGGGTGCAAAAAAGTCGAATCGCGAATTTGAAATCGATCGAGGATGATGACTTGCAATTCCTAAACTAGCAGCTCAATGCCCGCCTCCGGCGGACTTGGTCTTCCCCATAATCACCGTCACTCGTACCGGGGCCGGCTGGACCACCTGCACCAGCGGATCCGCAACGTACACGTTCGTAACGAATGTTGCCTCGGTGCGGGTTCCCGAAGCGTCCACGGGATCGGTCGTGGCCGCATCCATCATCGCAACGTGCTGCCTGGGTCCGGTGATGGTGACCCGCTCCGGATCTACCAGCACCTTGGCAATCTCTTCCCCTTCGACGAAATTGCCGGTCACCCGTCGCATGAATCTCGACCTCGCGCGTGAGCCGAGTATCAAAACTGAGATGGACCTGGCCTGGCACGACTTGCACCACATGCAAGTCGCGCTGGTGGCGAATCTGCTGCGCGGTTAAATCGAAGGTGCGCTCGCCGGGCTTTGCGTCCCCTAATTCCAGTTCCGCATGGATGTCGGTAGAGCGCAGTTCCCGGATCATACGCTCCGGTCCGCGCACGCGGATTTGCGCCTCGGGAATGGTTACCGAGCTGATTTCCAGATGCGGCGGCACGTGGCGAAACTCAATCGGCACGCGCACGGCGACTTCTGCCGGTTCCTGATCGGGTGCAACCGCCAGCCACAATCCGGTCGCGATCAGCAAAGATAAAACTTTCAGCCAAAAATTATGCAGCACCCAGCGCTTGAAAAAGTTGGTCACAGCGGGCGCTCCATTTCCGAATCTGAATCGCCATCGGCGCCGATTTGAGCGCCCGCCCGCAAAGCTGCGTCCGATTCCTCGTTCTGCACTACCACCGTAGGCAGCGCCACGGGCGCCATGTAGCGGCGTAATTCATTGCTCAGTCGCTCGCGCAATTGTTCCGCCGTAAGATCTCGATCGATCTTTCCTCCCACGGCCATGCTGATGGCGCCGGTTTCTTCGGAGACAATCACGGCAATCGCATCCGTCTCTTCGGTGATTCCAATACCCGCCCGGTGGCGGGTTCCCATCTGAGTGGAGAGCACAGGATTCATCGATAGCGGCAAAAAACAGGCGGCCGCGGCCAGGCGGTCTTTCTGGATGATCACTGCGCCATCGTGCAGCGGAGCGCTGGGTCGGAAAATCGTCGCCAGAAGATCGTAGGAAAGTTTCGCATCCATCGCGACGCCGCTTTCGATATAGGTGCGCAATCCGATCTCGCGCTCAATCACGATCAGCGCGCCGGTTTGATGCTGCGAGAATAAATTCGCCGCCAGCACGATATCGTCGTACGAATCTCCTTCGACCGCATTGGTACGCAGGAAGCTCACTCGCCTGCCCACGTCGGATAGCACGTGCCTTATCTCCGACTGAAAAACTACGATCAACGCAAACACGATGTAAGGCAGCAAGTGGCTGACCAGCCAGTTCAATGTGACCAGTTCGCCGATCCGCGCCAGGTAGAACGCCACTGCCACTGCGGCTAGACCGGCCAGCATGGGCGCGGCGCGAGTTCCCCGGATCATCACCAGCACTTCGTAGATGATCAGCGCCACCAGCAGAATGTCGAGCACTGCAAACGACACTCTCGACCATGGCACCATCAGTTGCGTCACCGGATCTCCTGATCGCCGAGTTTCTAAAACTTCGGAACCCTACATTCTAATGCAGTCGCGAACCGGCTCTACGATTTCGAAGGTCTTGGTGCTTCAGAGTTTTATTGCTTTTCCGAGTTGCTACGATTCGCATTGCTGGCTGTCACCGCAGCCTGAATCTCGCCCCGCGCCAGGCGGGCGCGTATGGCGTTGCCGGGGTTCAGCTGGGCCGCGTCCTTCACCAGATTTCCGGCAGCGTCAAAGATCAAAGCATAGCCTCGCTGCAGAACGGCCAAAGGAGAAAGCGTCTCCAGCGCCCTGCCCATGCGCTCGAGGCGAACCTTATTCTGCAGGAGTTGGTTTCGCATGGCGGACGCCATAGCGGAAGTCCGAGCATCAAGCTCGGCTCGAATGCCTGCCAGCACGCGCCGCAAGTCGTAATGGCGCACAGTCGCCGATACGGTTTCCCAGCGCCGGCGCAATTGCTCGAGCGTTTGGCGCTCGCCGCGTTCCAGGCGGTAAGTGAGGTCGTCCAGTTTTTGCTGGCGCTGCCGGATCAAATCCATCATGCGGGCAAATGCGCCATGCTGCGCCCGCTCGATCAGAGCATGGCGAGCTTCCAGCAGACGGCGCTCCATGGCTCGCACCAGCCGCTCGCGTACCGCTTCCGCTTGATTCTCGATATCTACGCGGGAACGAATCACCAGTTCGGCTGCGGCGGAAGGCGTAGGAGCGCGCAGGTCGGCCACGAAATCGATGATGGTGAAATCGGTCTCGTGGCCCACCGCTGAAATTACAGGAATCTCGGACGCGGCCACGGCTCGCGCCAGTTTCTCATCGTTGAAGGCTGCCAAATCTTCCGCCGACCCTCCGCCGCGCGCCACAATAATTACTTCTACGCTACGACTCTGGTTGAAATAACGGATGCCAGCCGCTACTTCGGCTGCGGCCATCTCCCCCTGCACTTGCGCCGGATAGATCACCGCGTTCGCCGTGTGATGCCGCCTCTGCAGAATATTGAGAATGTCGCGCAGGGCCGCCGCTTGTGGCGAGGTTACAATTCCGATTCGTGCGGGCAGGGTTGGAATCGCTTTCTTGCGCTCTGCTGCGAATAATCCTTCGGCTTCCAGCTTCGCCTTCAGCTGTTCGAAGGCAACCTGCAAACCGCCCGCGCCCTTGGGCTCGATATACTCCGCGGCGATTTGCAACTCGCCGCGATCGTCATAAATCGTAACCCGGCCGCGCACCACCACCTGCATTCCATCCGCAGGACGAAAGCGCAGCAGCCGCGCCGCCGAACGAAACATCACCACCCGGATCTGCGCATTTCCATCTTTGAGCGTGAAATAAAGATGGCCGGAATCGGGGGCGCGAAAATTCGAGATTTCACCCTCGACCCAGGCATCCGAATATTCCCGCTCGACATGCGTGCGTACAGCCGCGACCAGAGCCCGCACCGTCCAGACGCGGCGCTCCGGCGGCTGAAATCTAAATCCGAGTTGATCTGTCGCCGACATGCGTCCGACTGCAGTTTAGCCTTGCCAGCCCCCGTTTCCAAACGCGCGGGAGCAGATCCTCTCCCGGTGGAGAAAAGGAGCCGAGGTAGCTTCCCAGTAGATCGTCTATGGAATCGACCTTACTCAGGGAATCGCTTCCCTGTTCGAGGCGGAACTCGTCATTGTTCCAGTGGCCAGCTGCGAACTTGCCGGACTGGTTTTAGCCGGACTCTTCTCCCCTGCATCCGCTTTGTCAGAGAGCAGTCCGAATACTCCCACACCGGTAGTTGTCCCCACATAGACTTTGCCATTCGCAATCATCGGAGTGATGAATTTGTTTCCCGCTCCGAAATTGTCGCGTCCACCAGCGGCCTGACTGCTGTTGTAAAGTTCGACCAGAGTAGTCGCGTTGTAGGCATATAAAACCGCGGGATTCGTGTTCGCGACCGCCCATACGATTGGGTTGGAACCCTTGTTGCAGGAAATACTTGGAGTAGCTCCGGGATAGCCGAAAGTATTCGTGGTCTTCGCCACTGCGGCGGTCGCGAGCTTGGCTTGCTTAAATTGAAATTCAAGAATGGGCTGGCTTACCGGTCCAAAATAAAGCCGGCCGCTCCAGAAAGCCGGCATTGACCAGATCCCCCCGGGCAGCGCGCCTGCAAGTTCCTGGTAAATATTGTTGCTACCCGTATTGAACTTGCCCATCGAATTACGATTCACGACGTAGAGGTTTGTATCTTTGCCCGCACCCACCGCCAGGTCCCAGGTGGCGCCCGAGGAATCTTTCATGGCCGGCAATAACAAAGCCCCGCCTGAACCCAGGTCGGTATCGCTATCGCTTTCACTTACGCCATTATCCATTTCGAAGTAGTCAGCGACCGCGAGACCACCTTTGGTAGTGAGTCTGATGAATGCATTGCCGTAGTCGCCGCTGCTGGGAAAGCTGGCAGAATTTAGAGTGGTGTCGAAGGTACCGTTCGCATCGAGAAAGAAAATGTTGCTGGAATCATCCGCCGTCAGTCCTGAGCCCGACCCCCAAATCGCGCCTTCATTGCCGTTCGGCGTGACATTCAGCACCGTGGTCTGCGCCAGCGTCGTCGCGTTGTAACCCATGATCCATCCGGTGTACGGACGAATATCGCAATGCGAAGTCCAGGCTAAATAAATCGTGTTGCCGACTTGAAGCAGTCCGGCGCGTTCTTCATACTGCGCGGGATCGAAAACCACGTATCCACCAGAACTGTTGTCGCCGTCTCCCGGATACTTGGCCGCGATATCGACGGGGCCCTTATACAATTCATTGCCAGTCGTGGCGTCGAGCGCGTGCAGCCGCTGATGGTAGTTGCCGGAGGAATCTTTCGACATGGCTACCGTGTAAATCACTCCGTTTGATCCCGTAGGCCGGCTGATCACCGGAGTTGAGGTAATCCCGATCTGCGGAGTGACCTGGCCGCAGCCGCGATCGTCCGACGGAGTTTCGCCAGATTTGAGAGTTGTGACATGCCAGATTACCGCGCCGTTATCGGCATCGAAGGCGTAGACCGAATCGTTCTCCGTTACCACAATGAGGAGGTTGTGAGTGCCACTGCCGGGGATAGGTACAGCCGAAAGGTACAGCGGCTCACCATCGACACGGCCATCGGCCGTCAGGGTAAACAACTTTCCGAACGAGGTGGAATTCACATTGCTGAGGGTGAGCGTTGCTTCGGAGGGATTGAGACCGGTACGTGAGTTATTGTTGTGATAGGTGAGAACGTTTTGGGAGAATGCGCTGGGCACCCCGGCAGTGAGTAGGCATAGTGTGAACACGGGAGAGACGAGAAGAGCCAACCAGACTCTGCGAAATAGCAAGACGAAAACCTCCTCGGAAATGTTGACTTCAGGACGGAGCAGCGCAGAGACGGAAGACAAAGACCGAATGAAATGCCTAACTTGGTTGCGAAATCGAGTGCCAAAGATGCCGAGAAACGCCAATACCTTACATCTTCAGTAGTAGACCTGGGTTCGCCGATTATTGCAACGGAGCAGCCTCGGGAAACGCTGGATAATACATGCAGGTAGCATCCGAAAAAATTACCGAGGCCTATGGCTGATTTCGGCAAAGTGCTGGTGGTGTTTGGCATAGTCATGGTGGCTGCGGGCCTCGCGTGCATGCTGCTGGGGCGCATGCATCTTCCCATCGGCCGTCTGCCGGGGGATTTTCTTTTTCGCGGCAAGAACGACCACCGTATATTTTCCGCTGGCCACTTCGATTTTGCTGAGCATATTGGTCTCGCTGGTGCTCTACCTGGTTCGGTATTTTCGCCGATAAAGACCCCAGAGATTAGGTCTCCGGAGGAAAGCAGTATGTGGGTTGCGTTCAGCGGTGCTACAATCCCCGGCATGAAACACTTCATCCTGGTCTGCGCGCTGCTGGCCGCGCAAGCGGCCGCCCCCGAAGTCGAGATTACTGCGGAAGCGCACCACCATCTCAGCTTCGAAAATCAATCTGTTCGCGTTTTTAACGTCGAAGTCCCAGCCCATCAAGACACGCTGATGCACTGGCATCGCCACGATTACATCGCCGTAAACCTTGGCGACGCGCAGATCATCAATGCCGTCAAAGATAAGGCTCCAGTGACGGTGAAGCTGGTAGATGGCCAAACCGGTTTCGCTTCCGCCACCTTCGCTCACATCGCGCGCAATATTTCCGATCAACCTTTCCGCAACGTGACCATCGAAATTCTCCAGGACGAATCTCTCCGCCATTCGATCGCGCATTGGGACGAAGACCGCGGCCTGAAGGTGTTGCAAGGCGGTACCGAGCAGATTCTGTTCGTCAAAGACGGCATCCGCGTTTCGGAGTTCGAACTGCAGCCCGGCGGAGTCGTTCCCATGTATCACCACATTGGGCCGCATCTTTTGGTTGCGGTCTCCGACCTCGATATCCGCAGCGACGTGGAAGGCCAGGGCCCCATGCCGGGACACTTCAAGTCCGGCGATTCGAAATGGCTGCCGGGCAACTACTCGCACACGATGACGAATACAGGATCGAAAGCCGCCAAGTTTGTGACGTTGGAATTCCCGTAGACTCTCAACTCTTATCAGTCCAAGGAGCTTACATGTGCGCAGGGCAAGCGGCCCGGACAGCCATCGCGGGTGCGCCACTCTCGCATTTGTCAAAGGGTACGGAACTTCCCGCTATAATTCCTCATCACTTTATTGTCCAATCCCGCCGCACAATTCCCCGTCTATCTTCATTTCGGTCGTTACCGTATTCATCCCCATATCTTCTTCGAAAGTCTCGCCTACTTCATCGCCTTCGCCGTGTATCTGTTGTTGCGCCGTCGCTTCGGGGACCCTATTACTACTCCCACCCGCTGGATCGTTCTTGCTGCAGCTATAGCTGGGGCTGCATTCGGCTCGAAACTACTTTTCTTGCTAGAAAATCCGCAGCTTACCTGGCGCAATCTAGGCAATCCCGCATACTTGGCGGGAGGGAAAACAATCGTCGGAGCCCTGATCTTCGGCCTCATCTTTGTCGAACTGATGAAGCGCTATACCGGGCTTCGGCAGTCGACCGGCGATCTCTATGCCATTCCCCTGGCCCTGGGCATCGCCATTGGCCGCATTGGCTGTTTCCTCACTGGACTTTCCGACAACACTTACGGCACTCCGAGCAGCCTACCGTGGGCAATCAGTTTCGGCGACGGAATCCCGCGCCATCCTACCCAACTGTACGAAATCGCATTTCTGATTCTTCTCATTCCGTTTCTATACCGTGTGACCCTGAGTGAAGCCAGAGATTCGCGAAAGGTCTCGGCGAAGCCGACGGACACCTATAGTGCCTACAGGCGATTTCTTCCTGGAGATGTTTTCAAACTCTTCATGGTCGCCTACCTGTCCTTCCGTTTTTTGTGCGACTTCATCAAACCCTATCCCCGCCTCCTGTTCGGCCTTGGCGGAATTCAGTGGGCCTGTCTCCTCACGTTGCTTTACTATTCTCCCGACATGGCTCGCTGGCTCGCGTTGCGGAATGCATTGGAAATAATCCAGTGAAAACACTCGCCACTGTCGCTCTGGGATTGTTAGTAGTTCTCGCATCTCTGATCTGCTTGCTGTCCTCGATTTGCGCAGTCGTGGCTGGATCGACGGTCACCGGTCGCGTGGTATTTGCAATCTGCAGTTTCATATTCCTCGGCGTCGCGATCGGCGGAGTCATGCTCATCGGCGCGATAAACCGGCGCCAATAATTTATGGCTAAGACGCGGCCCTACCTCTTCTACGATGTCGCCATTTCCATCTGCTCAACCTGCTACCGCAAGGTCGAGGCTAAGACCGTTTTTCAGGAGGGAAACGTCTATCTGCTCAAACGATGCCCGCAGCATGGCCCCGAGCGCATCCTGATTGCCGACGACATAAACTATTACCGTCGCTGCCGCGAAGTGTTCATTAAGCCCCCCGAGATGCCGCAGGTTTACAACACTGCCGTCAAGTGGGGATGTCCCTACGACTGCGGTCTCTGCAGCGATCATGAACAGCATTCGTGCCTCACTCTCGTCGAGATCTGCGACTACTGCAATCTCCGCTGCCCGGTCTGCTACGCGGCCAGCGGCCCCGAGCGCCAACAGTTCCGCACCCTTCAGCAGATCGAAAAAATGCTCGACGCTGTCGTCCGCAATGAAGGCCACCCTGACGTGGTGCAGCTTTCCGGCGGCGAACCGACATTGCACCCCGATTTCTTTACCATCGTCGAAATGGCAAAGGCGCGCCCCATCAAACATCTCATGGTCAACACCAACGGGGTGCGCATCGCGCAGGAAGAAGATTTTGCGAAGCGTCTGGCTGAAGTGCGCGACGATTTCGAAGTCTATCTCCAGTTCGATTCCTTCGAGCGCGAGCCACTGATGCAACTTCGCGGGGCCGACCTTCGCCGCGTCCGCTTAGACGCCCTGGAAAACCTGAACCGCTACAACATTTCCACCAATCTCGTCGTCACTCTGAAAAAAGGACTAAACGACCATGAAATCGGTCGCACCATCGACTTCGCGCTGCAACAGCCCTGCGTCCGCGGCGTAACCTTCCAGCCCATCCAGGACGCTGGACGGCTCGAGAACTTCGATCCCGCCAGCGACCGTCTCACACTGACGGAAGTTCGCCGCAAGATTCTGGAACAGACAAATGTCTTTCGGCCCGAAGACGTGATTCCGGTCCCCTGCCATCCCGATTCCCTGGCCATGGCGTATGCCTTAAAGCTAGGCAGTCGGGTTGTACCCTTAACCAGCATGATTCCGCCTGAAGTCCTCATCAACGGAGCGGCCAACACGATTCTCTACGAACAAGACCCGGCCGTCCGCGATAATCTCTTCAAACTTTTTGCCACGAATCACTCCCCGCGCAGCGGAGCCGGCACGCTTCGTGAGCTTCTCTGTTGCCTGCCAAAAGTGTTCGTGCCCGACAACATCACGTACGAAAACGTCTTCCGCGTTATCATCATGCAATTTATCGATGCCCACTCGTTCGACGTACGCAGCGTAAAGAAGACTTGTGTGCACATCGTCCATCCCGACGGCCGGCTTATTCCTTTTGACACCTACAACCTCTTTTACCGCGACGGGCTCGAAGTGACGCGGCTGGGACCATTACGCAGAAATGCGGAGCTCGCGCTCGCCGCTCTCGATTACGACAGTGGAAGTGCCGCCGTGGACGGATAAGAATTCAGAACTGACCTCTCTATGCAAGCCGACCGCATCGCTGAATTGCTGCAGCCGTTCCTCTCTCCTGTGCCAAGCGCTCGTCATTCTCAACTCGACCGAAAGTCCGGCGAGGAATCGGCCGTGCTTTCGTCAACACAACTCGATCATATATCGACGTACATCGATATACTGACGCATTGGAACGCTCGTATCAATCTGACTGCAATTCGCGACGAGGAAGAAATTGTTACCCGCCACTTCGGCGAATCTCTGTTCGCCGCGCGCTGTCTTTTTCCGGAAGGCTCCGGGTCTGAGGCGGGGAAAAGTCGTGTCCGAGTCGCGGACCTGGGATCAGGCGCCGGGTTTCCCGGGATTCCGATAAAACTGTGGGCTCCCAGCATCCAACTCACGCTCATTGAATCGAACCATAAGAAGGCCACATTCCTGCGCGAATTGTGCCGTTCTCTTACATTGACCGATATCGATATACAAAACGTACGTGGCGAAGAGGTCGTCCAGACTTATGATCTTGTGACGCTTCGGGCAGTCGAAAAGTTTGCGGAGGCACTTCGGGTCGCGGCCCGACTAATTAGTCCCGGAGGCCGGCTGGGGTTGCTGATTGGCTCTTCGCAGGTGGATTTAGCGCGATCGACTCTGCCAATGATGGATTGGAAGGCGGCGCTTTCAGTGCCTCTATCGCAATCGCGTATGCTTCTGATAGGAGAGACCGAACCTAAATCGTAAACAGTGGGAAGCATGGGCCGTCTTTAGGCCACAAGCCAAAGCTACGGGCAAAGATTATCTTGGATTTTACGGGCCAAGTGGGAGATAGCTCATTCTCTCAGTTCCAGACTCGATCTGCGCTCGCAGCCATTCAATGTTCCGGCAGGAACACTCGTTCAGCGTATCGATCTTCGCAATGTTCCCGCCGGAACACTACCCACACTCAGCTTCAACCGCCATACCTGCCTATGAAAAACGAAAAATTGTTCCTGCTGGAACATTGAACGAGTTTTGCACCGAATTCTTCATTCTGCACACACTTCTGCATTGCTTTCGAAATATGAACCGCATTATGCTGCGGTAGCTCTAGCTTCCTCCAAAACTTATGGGACGCATTATCGCGGTTGCCAATCAGAAGGGCGGCGTGGGCAAGACTACGACTGCCATCAACCTGGCCGCATCCTTTGCCGCTGCTGAGGTGAATACTCTGCTCATTGATTGCGATCCGCAATCGAATGCCTCGAGCGCCTTTGGGCTGGCCAAGGATCCGGAACGTCTTTCCAGCTATCACCTGCTCATGGGCGACGCCTCGTGCGAGGAGGCGCTGGCCGCCACTGAACTCGAGCAGCTTTGGATTATTCCGTCTCACAAGAATCTGATTGGCGCAAATATTGAGTTGGTGGAAGCGGAACGTCGGGAATACCGGCTGAAGGATGCCATCGCCCCGCTTCGCGACCGGTTTCACTACGTTGTGCTCGATTGTCCGCCGGCGCTCGATCTGTTGACCTTGAACGCACTGGTGGCCGCCGACTCGGTTTTGATTCCGATGCAGGCGGAATACTTTGCGCTTGAGGGCATCAGCGAGTTGCTCGATACCGTGGAAAGAATCCGGGCGGAGCTGAACCCACAACTTGAAATTGAAGGCGTCGTCCTCACCATGCTGGACGAACGAACCAACCTGGCGCAGCAGGTGATTGCCGAGCTGAAAAAGTTCTTTGGCGAAAAGCTGTGCACCACGACGGTACCGCGAAACATTCGCCTGGCGGAGGCTCCGAGCCATGGGAAGCCGGCGCTGGTCTATGATCCGCGGTCGAAGGGCGCGGAGAGTTACATCCGGCTGGCAAAAGAGTTGTTAGGGCGGCATCTGGCGGCGATGGAGACAGCAGAGGCCGCGAAAACTGCGTAGCGTATATTGATTGTCATCAATATAATACATTGACCTACATCGATATACAAAGAGCTTAAACACAGGGGACACAGAGGCTCACAGGGGAGACTGATGGCTACGACGCTGGCGGAAAAGAAAGACGAGAAGGTAGTAGAGAAGCGGAAGGCGCTGGGACGGGGCCTGGCTTCTTTGTTGCCGGGACCGAGAGCGGTGACCGCTCCCGCGCCTCGAGTGCCTAGCCAGGCTCCTGTTCAGGAGACTGGCCCCACCGTTATAGAGTCTGAGGCTTCGGCAGAAATCGCGACGCGGACGCCGCAGTCCACGCCCCACGAGCCGGAGGCAATTTCGATTCAGACGCAGCCCGCGTCAAATCAGCCCGCGTCAAACCAGCACACGGTGGCAATGCTGGACCTGGAGCTGATCGAGAAGAATCCTTACCAGACGCGGTATGTGTTTGACGAAGAAATGTTAGGGGAGTTGGCGGATTCGATCCGCGAAAACGGCGTGGTGCAGCCGGTGGTGGTGCGACCGGCGGAAGAAGCTGGGCGCTATGTTCTGGTGCTCGGCGAGCGGCGCTTGCGCGCGTCGAAGATGGCGGGGAAGCAAACCATCCCGGCGCTGGTGCGCAGACTTTCTCCGCAGCAAGCGGCCGAGATGACCGTGCTCGAAAATGTGCAGCGCGAGGATTTGAATCCGATCGAGCAGGCGGAAGCGTTTCGCGTGCTCAGCAAAGAGTTTCACCTGACCCAGGCGCAGATTGCGGAGCGCATTGGTGTGTCGCGGGAGACGGTGGCGAATTACATGCGGCTGCTGCGGCTGCCGCAGGAGGTGATGGGATACCTTGTATCGGGCCGGCTGAGTTTCAGCGATTGCCGCGAGCTCCTTGCATTGCAGAACGAAGAGCACATCCTGCAGGTCGCGCAGGAGGTAGTGACCAAGCACTTGAAGTGGGATGAAATCGAAGACCGCGTGGCGCGGCTGAATGGATTTATTCCAGGTCAACCCGGATCGGGGAATCGCAGAAACAGGCTAGAGGAGCGCGGTGGATGGATCCGAATGTGCGCGCCGCGCAAACCGAGATGGAGCGAAGGCTCGGGATGCGGGTGAGGATTAAAGATCGTAACGGCAAAGGCAAGATCGTGATCGAATATGCGACTGTGGATGATTACGAGCGGGTGGTGGAGATGTTGCGGGGAAAGCAGTAGGAAGCAGGTGTCGGGAGCAAGGGCGTTTTTCAGCGGGCGGCCAGTCGGGCCGCCTTTTTAGTTCATCCTTAATAGGGAAGCTTACTTGTAATAGTGGAACGCACGACCTGAAATTGTCTCGGTCCGAGCGCCCAACTGCACCGCATACGTGTTGTGGCTTGCGGCAAGTGGGAGAGGGAGCCTGAGGTTAACTAACTTGGTGCGCCGCTTCTCGATCGAATTATCGTACTTGGGAAACTTTAAGCGCGCTTGGCTCGCCAGCGGATGGGAATCGAAATGTTAAATGGTGGGATAGCCGATCAACATTAACCCGCGCTGCACCCACAAGAAGAAGGTTTGTCTGAGGAAAGTGGGAATATTTTGACCGATTCGGCGACAATTCTAGCTGCAGTCGCGGCCCAGTTGATGAATGGAGACCAGGTGTCGCTTGGGGATCAGAAGATTCCGGTACGAAAAGTCGGCCACGCGCGGCTCCGAACAGCGCAATTTCGCATGAACGGACGGCTGCTGGAAGCGATTGAGCAGAATCCGGAGAAGCCGAGCCGGTGGGGAAAGCTGGCGCGCGAAAAGCATCAGGTCGTGCAGTTTCTGGATCCCGAGACGCACAAGTACGTGGCGGTATCGGTGGACGGTAAAGTCCAAGAGTACGGCAAGAGAACCTAATACTGCGTTCCAGAATCCTCCCAACTAAAAGGCATGCTTGCGGCGATTCGCGGCGGGCCGGGTCTCTGACCCGGCCCTACACGTTTCATGATCCGCACGTAAGCGCTCTAGTGTCGGCCTAGCCCGCTTGCCAGAGTTTTTACCATGGTGCCGTTGGTGTCGTCGTCTTTGAAGGCCCAGATAAACGCACCCCCAAGACCTCCGGGGACGCGGATATCGACGTAGAGAGCCTTCGCCCAGGCAATGGAGGGATCGTCATACGTCCAGAAGGTCAGGGTCGCGGGATCATACGCCCATTGCGCAACTCTTCTTGGATCGTAGTGGTGCTCGAACCCGGTCAGACTTGCCAGCGTAAGGTAGGTCGCGACTCCGTTCGTTTCCAGAGTATCGCCAGCGGGCGAAGGAGCTGGCCCGGTCGATGTCTGATACAGGCCGTCGTTCGAGTCGGGAACACCAGTCCAGCCGTACCCATAAAGCGGCACGCCCAGCACCAACTGGCGGGCTGGCACACCGGCCTCGAGGTAGGCGCTGACCACGGCATCGTCGTAAAGGCCCTGGCCAGCATTGGGATCCTGCCGCGAGTCGAAGAGCGATGCCGCATCGTTGGTGACGGTCTCCCATGTGCCATTTAAGTCGTAACCCTGCAGGTTGAGGAAATCGAGTTGAGCCGCGACTTTGGCCAGCTCGATGTTGGAGTAATTTTGCGAACCGGCGGGCGCGAAGATGCTGAGCAGATAGTGATGGTGGTTGGTTTGGCCAAGGGCGTCGAGTTGTTGGCGGAACTCCTGCAGCAGCAAAGTGAAATTGTGCTTGTCGGCCGCGGAGGGAAATTCCCAATCGATATCGATGCCGTCAAACAAGTCTGCAGCGGAAATACCGGGAGCAATATTCCCGCTAATAAACAGATCGATGCACGAAGCGGCCAACTGCGAGCGCAACGCGGGCGTGCTGGCAGCATAAGCGAACCCCGCGGCGTTCGTACTGGATGAGCCGCCGAGAGAAATCATGATCTTCAGATTGGGATGAAGCTGTTTCAGCTGCAGCAGCGCGGCGAAGTTCCCATACAACGGGCCGGTATAGGGCTGGCCATTCACCGACGGAAGATAAGGAGTCTGATAGTCGGCCCAGGTATCGGCAAGCTGGCATTGTGCATTGGGCGCGCCGGTGGTGGGCGCGACATTGCCAAAGGCATAAATCAGATGCGAGATGTTGTCGGCGACGCCGTTGGTTTGAAGATTGGCAATGTTGTAATTCGCGGCATAAATGCTCCACTCCTCGAAATAGCCGGCAAGAATTTTGCTTTGATCGCGCCCGTGATCGCGGTCATCGGGAGCTTGATTGTCGCGAGCGAGGCTGGGCATAGCGGTAGCAACGAGCAGGGTGAGAAGTAATCCGGCAGACCAAATCTGCCACAGGCGCTGAGAGAGGGTGAGTTTCATGGGGGTAATCCTTCCGGCTGAAATTACGAACGACGGGAGTATAGCCCTCTATAGCACATTGTGCAATGGGGCTTTGAATAATAGATTCTGAGTGATGAATTTCAATAAGTGCTATATAGCTGTTAGTCCAGCCGAGGTCGTGCGGAATGTCTGCTTCGTGCATAGAACACGTCCTGCTTTACGGAAAATCTACTTGGCGAAGAAGTAGTCGAAGGATTTCACGGCGGTGAATTCGTCGTCTTTGATGTCGAAGACGGTGTAGAGCTTGGTGACGTTCAGCACGTCCTGCACTTTTTTGGTGAGGTTGAGCAGTTTGAGTTCGCCGCCGGCGTTGCGGACGGCGGTGAAGCTGCTGACTAATTCGCCGACGCCAGAGGAGTCGATGTAATCGACCTGGGCGAGGTTGAGAACAATTTTTTTCTTGTCGGCCGCGATGAGATTGCGGACGGTGTCGCGAAGCTTTCCGGTTTCATCGCCGAGGGTGATGCGGCCGTTGAGGTCGACGATAGTGACGTGGCTGACTTCGCGGGTGTGGATCTGCATGGGAATCGGGGCTTCGGGGAATGGTAGTGGGGTCGGGGGCGGCTCGTCAAATTCGGGCACATTCTAAAAGGTCAAAAACTTAAACACGGGGGACACAGGGTTACACAGAGGGGTAGTCGCGGATTTCCTGGATAGGAGAGGTGACGATGGGTGTGGCGTATTCAGGATGACGAAATTCCAGGTGCATGCCGCGGCCTACGTATTGCAACTTGAGCATAGAACCTCCCCAGGTGGAACCGGCGATGGCGACCTGAACCGGGCTGGGGCAAAACTCGGGATGGCCGGAAAGTAGAGCGTCGCTGCCTCCGAGAAGAACAGCGGTATAGCAGTGGTGGAGAGTTTGAATTTCCAGGATGGTAGAGGGCGGAAGATCGTGAAGAAAGACCCCGCCTTCCACTTCAGATTGCACGATGGCGTGGTTAACTTTGTCTGCCAGGTTGGGGTGAGGAATGAACATATCGACAAAACGTTCTTAGGAGTGTACTCCAAATCTGCTTGATCGAGGGGGCGCGGTTGAGGAACTTTGGAACATGGCTGGTGGTTTGATGTTTGACGAGTGGTTCAGGGTGCGGGAAAAGTGGCTAGATGGCTCGGCCCGTATCCCAAGCGGCGTGGCTTCGCCGACGCCGGACAGCCGAGGCGGCTGTCCCCAACGGGGGTCGCCGAATCAGCTTAGGGGATGGTGGCGATCGACCCATGAGGGCCGACGAACAGGGCTCCGCCGGCGGGGTACGGGCTGACGGCGTTGAATTGCAGGCCCGACTTCTTCGGTGGACTGATACGGGTAGGGTTATTCGGCGGCCGGAAATCGTACACGGATTTACCGGAGACAATCCAGAGGCGGATGTGGGCCTGGTTATCGTCGAGGGACGCGGTTGAGGCTCTTAAGGAGCGGCGATCGTAGGCAACCGCGGAGTAATAGGATTGCGGGAATATTTTGGAGAGCGCCCACGTTTTTCCGCCGTCGTTGGTGAATGCGAGATTGGGGCCGTCTTGTTCCGGATGTTTGTAGTCCCCTCCGGCGATCACGCCGTGCAGCGAGTCGCGAAAGGCGATCGAAAAGATTCCGGCAGAGTCGGGGCCGTGGAGGATGGGAGTGTCGAAGACTTGCCAGGTGTGGCCGCGATCGGGGGAGTGGAAGACACGCGCGGCTTTGCCGCCCGCAGCAAACCAGATGTTGGGATCATTAGGCAGGATCGACAAACAGCTATTGCTGGCGGCGAAAGCTCCTTCGCCTTCGAGCGCTGGGGGAAGCTGCGCGGTTGGAACAGGAGTCCAGGACTGGCCGTCGGCCGTCATGAGAAGCTGGAATTTCAGTTGACCGGATTCGTCGGGAATGGGATCGCCGAGGACGATGCCGTGGGTACGATCCCAGAAGGCAATGGAATCGAAAAAGCCTTTGGGATTGGGATTGCTGAATTCCAGATGCCAGTGCTGGCCTGCGTCAGAAGTGTGGTAGATGCGAGATTGATCTCCCGGTCCCGACGACATGAGGAAAGCTTCATCGGCGGAGAAGGCGACTACCCCGCGGAAATCGAGAGTCGCGGCGTCGGGGACTTGGCCGGAAATCCAGGAGCGGCCGCCGTCGTTAGTCCGAAGGAAAGTACCGTGAGTTCCGGAAGCCCAGGCGACCTGCGGCGAAACGGCGCTGACACCGCGCAGATTTTCGGTGGTGTTTGATGGCTGTGTTTGCCGGGTGACTTGAGCGGGGAGGGTAGTTGCGGCGAGAAGTACGGCGAAAACAAACGCGGTATTCGACCTCATTCGCGAAAGTCTAGGATCTCTACCGGCGAAATGCAATGGACGTGAACGGGGGCGCACGAAATTATCCAGATCCTTAGGCCCGCATAAGCGCGGGCCTGAGGACAACAGTGGCAAGGCGAGGATGCGAGCGTAGCTACCGAGCGGTGAAAGGAGCGAACGACGCGCTCTTACCGAAGTAGATACGAAGTGTGCATTTGTCGCCCACGTGAGAAAACGCTACCTCAAGGTCATTCGAGGCCGTGCTCACCTGGTCCGTTTCTACGGCTGCGCGGGCGATGTCTTGTTTTTCATCGTAGGCAGAACCGGGAGTTACATTCTTGTTGACGGCCAGAGTCCACTTCTCTTTCGAAGGAATGGGATATACGGTGTAGGCGCCAATCGGGATGGTTGAGCCGCCGAAAGTGAGCGGGGCTTCCGTGAATAAAGTCATTGGCGCGCCACCGGGTTCCCACGGCTTGCCGTTCGAGAGCTTATCGTTTCTCGAGACTGTGACCGGGTTATAACGGATGTAAATCTGGCGTCCATCGTCGAGATAACAACTGGCTGTGGACGTAGGCGTGGACGACTTTTGCGCGAAGCAGACGCCGGCTAGCAATAACGAAACAAACACGACGAAGTGTGAGCGGAACATGAGAGACCCCCCGGGGGGAAAGTGTAGCGCTGAATGGTTTTAAGTGGAAGGGGCTTTCTGTGAGAGACCATCATTTCGGTCCGTTCGTCGCTGGTCTTCGGTGACGTTCTCAGGGAGCCGGTCGGTTGCTACCGTTGCTGTGGCCAGTGCCGAGTAACTTGCGCTGAGCCAGGACGGAAGCAATGGCAAAAGCGAAGCTGAGAATCCTTTACGGTGAAGGTGATGCGGAAGTGCAGGCGGGACCGGCGGCAGCGTTTGAGCAGGCCGGACACACGGTACTGAAAGCCGAAGGCCGCAAGGCTGTGGTTGAGGCTCTGCAAAAGGCAACTTTCGACCTGGTGGTTCTGGGTCCGAGCCTGTCGCGCAATGACCGGCATCATCTGCCTTACATGGTAAAAAAAGCGCAGGCGGAGACGCCGGTGCTGGTGATGCACGCGGATGGAAGCCGGCATCCTTATGTGGATGCTTGCACGGATACGGGCGCGAGCATCGAGAACGTGCTGACACGAATTGACGGAATGCAGATCGCCGGCATGATGACTTCGGCGGCCAGGGCGGGCCGGTAGACAGTTTCAAGCTTTTAATTCTTGAAGGGCGGCCTTTGTGGGCCGCTTTTCATTTTTGGGGCTCAAAGTTTATGCACAGGGTGGTGAGTGTGAATCCGGCTGAGTAAGAATCTGCGGAGTTACTCTGTGGGATGGAACCCGCCAAGCGCCTTCCTGAGGACTGCCGAGCCAGCCTGGGATTCATCGAAAGTGGAATTTCTTCGCGCATCGGACCAGCAGAGCGATCCAGAATCGACTTGGTAATAGTGGACTGCGAGACCGATCTGTGGATATGTTGTGGATCGTCGTTAGGGACCTCGCCGCCGCTAGCAGGCGAAAAGTGGCCCATTCGCGTCACCAAGAGGCTATGCGGCGCGTCCCAGGACTGGCTGCGTGCAGTGGGCGCAGCGGCGGGCGTCGATCGGAATCTCGCTCAGGCATTCCGGGCATTTCTTTGTGGTGGGATCCGGCGCCTTTTCGCCCCTATGCATGCGTGCCACCAGGGCATTTACCGGTAGAACGACAAAGAAGTAGATGGCCGCCGCGATCAGCAGGAATGAGACGCAGGCGTTGATGAAGTCGCCCACCGGAAACGGCGTGCTCCTGATCGTGAAGTGGATCGAAGAAAAATCGGGTTTGCCGACCAGCGCGGCAATGAAAGGCGTGAGCAAATCCTTGGTCAGCGCCGCGACCACGCCGCCAAAGGCAGCGCCGATGACAACGCCGACCGCCATATCGACTACATTGCCACGCAGGATGAAATTCTTGAATCCACTAAGCATGAGGATCTCCTTCCAATATATTGGCCGTCAATTATGACAGGTACAGGGGCAAGGTCAAGAGCAGGACTTCCGTGGCATAGCAGACCTTGTCACGGGACCAGAAACCATGGATCGGCGGACGCCTTCGTCCGCCCGCGGCAGGAATCGGCCTCTCAGCCCGTGGCGCTGCTCCCCGGACGAGGGCGTCCGGGGCTCCATCCTGAGCAGCGGTCATGCGTTTTGAAAAACGATTCGCATCAACGCATCGCTTCAGCAGCAGTGCCGAAACCCGGGCCTTCAGATGCGCATGGGCATGACAATGTAGCGGTACTTGTAGTCATCGCCCTCCGCGGGACGGAGCTGGCCGGCGGACTGCGAATCTTTCAGTTCCAGGCGCACTTCGTCGGTGCCGGAGGCTTTGAGGAAGTCCACAAGATACTGGGCATTGAAGCCGATAGTGAGGGTTTCGCCATCGTAAGGGGCTTCGATGGAATCCTCGGACTCGCCCGCTTCGGTGGACGATGCGGAGATTTTCACTTCACCTTTTTCCAGCTTCAGGCGTACCGCGCGCGAGCGTTCGTCGGCGAATTGGGCGACGCGAAGGATGGCCGAGTTCAAGTCGGAATTGTTCAGCGTAATGCTCTTGTTATTGTCTTTGGGCAGGACGGCTTCGAAGTTCGGGAACTGGCCGGTAAGTTGGCGCGAGGTGAGCAGGCGCGATCCGATGCGGAAGAAGAGAGTGGAATCGTCCTTGGCGAACTCAACCGTGTCGGCGTCGGTGGAATCGAGCAGAGACTTGAGTTCGTCCATCGCTTTCTTCGGGACCAGAGTTTTCATCTCGCCGGAAATGCCTTCGAATTTTTCTCCACTGCGCTCGCAGTGGGCGAGACGATGGCCGTCGGTGGCGACCATGGTGATCGATTCCGGCTTGAGCAGCATGAGCGCGCCGTTCAGCGTGTAGCGCGACTCTTCGCTGGAGATAGCGAAACCCGTGCGGGCAATCAATCCGCGCAATACCTGGCCGGGAATCTTGACCACGCCCGCGGTTGGAAACGCCGGAAGGCTGGGGAAATTCGATTTCGCCATGCCGACCATCTTGGTGTTGGAGCGGCCGCAACGGATGCTGACCCAGTGGTTATCCAGCAGCTTGATGGTGATGTCGGCGTCGGGCAGGAGCTTTACGTAGTCGTGCAGTTTGCGCGCGGGAATGGTGCAGGAGCCTTCCTTTTTTACTTTGGCGTTGCACGAAGTGCGCAGGCTGAGATCGAGGTCGGTCGCGGTGAGCGACAGTTTGCCCTCCGCCGCCTCGAATAAATAATTCGACAGAATAGGAATCGTGGTCTTGCGCTCGACCACGCCTTGCGTGGCGGTCAACTCGCGCAGCAATTCGACTTTGCTGACCGTGATCTCCATCGTTCCTACCGCAACCGCCGCTTCCACCGGCATAGACTTTTTCTCCCCTGCCGCGTGCTACTTTTATTACTTCCCTTATATCAAATGCAAAACCTATAAAACCAGTAGTAACAGTAGGCGAGTCGGAGAAGTGGAAAACTTTATGAACCGTCCTATTGTCACCACTTTGGGGACCAGCCCTTCGTGTGAGAAATCGGTCCCGATCTTGGCGGAGACCCTACCAGAAAATTTCCGCATTTCCAGTTTCGCCTGGGCCATGCACAGTTTCCACATCGCATTCACAGCGTGACGAAAGGAAGACTGCGCCGCACCGTGCAAAACCCGAAAACTACTGCGATTATCCGCCCAATTGCTCGGTTAATTTGTTGAGCAGCCTGTTTAAATCTTTGTCGTTCTTGCGAACCTCTTCAATTTTCTCGACCGAGTGCAGAACCGTGGTGTGATGCTTTCCGCCGAACTGCCGGCCGATTTCCGGCAGTGAAGCTTCGGTCATCTGCTTGGCCAGATACATCGCGATCTGGCGCGGGTAGACGATCGCCCGCGAATTATCTTTGGCTTTGATCTCGACCAGGCGCAGGCCGAATTGTTCCGCGACCATTTTCTGGATCGACTCGATGGTGACCTTGCGGGCTTGCGAGTCGATAAAGTTCTTCAGCACCTGCTGCGCGTAAGGCAGAGTGATCTCGGCGCCGATCAGAGAAGAGTGCGCAACCAAGCCGAATCAGAGCGCCTTCGAGTTCGCGCACGTTCGAGCGGATATTCTGCGCGACGTAGAGAGCCACGTCCGTGGGCAGCGTTACTTTTTCCTGCTCGGCCTTCTTCTGCAGGATCGCCACTTTGGTTTCGAGATCGGGAGGCTGGATGTCGGCGATCAATCCCCACTCGAAGCGGCTGCGCAGGCGGTCTTCGATTTCGGCCAATTCTTTCGGCGAGCGATCGCTGGCGATCACGATCTGCTTCATGGTGTCGTGCAGAGCGTTGAAGGTATGGAAGAATTCTTCCTGAGTTCGCTCCTTGCCGGCGAGGAACTGGATGTCGTCAACCAGCAGAACGTCCACGCCGCGAAATTTGTCGCGGAAGCTGGTCATCTTGTCGTAGCGCAGCGAGTTGATCATGTCATTGGTGAACTTCTCGCTGGATACGTAGCAGATGGCGGCTTGCGGCTGGCGGCGCTTGACCTCGTGGCCGATGGCCTGCATCAGATGCGTCTTGCCCATGCCGACGCCGCCGTAGAGGAAGAGCGGGTTGTAGGCTTTGGAAGGCCGCTCGGCGACCGCCTGGCACGCGGCATGCGCGAACTGATTGCCGGAGCCGATTACGAATGCGTCGAAGGTGTAGCGCGGATTTAATTGCGCCGCGCCATCCCAATCGAAGCGAGCCTGCGCCGGAGCCGAGGCAACCGGAGGCGCAGAGAGCCCTCCGTTGTGGCGGACCGCAGTAGAAGCGGGATCGTCCTCGGGAGTGACGAACTTGACGTCATTGAACTCCAAGCCGAGGTTGTCGATCGCTTCCTGAATCAGATCCGCATATTTGTCGCCGGCGTGGCGGAATTCCACCGTGGGCACGCGGACGAATAAAATCCCCCCGCTGGAGTGGCTGTAGCGTGTCGGTTTCAGCCAGGTGTCATAGGAGTGCCGGTTAATCTTTTTTTCCAGCGCGTCGAGAATGCGCATCCACGGATTGGGGGAAAGTGTTGTTGTGACTGACATAATTATGAAATACCCGCCGCGGCGTCCCGGCGGCTGGCTGAGGGCGCCTGTTAATAAATGCCGTTTACCGAATTGCTGATGGAACCCTTAGTGTACTGCGGAATGCGCCTCTTGTACCTTGCGCGGTTGTCATGGTGAATGAGAATTTCTTAAAGCCGAACAGTGCCGCATAGTAGCACGAAATTTTTTTCGTCGCACAAAAATCTCAACGAAAATTTTGGATGCACGCTCATTCAGAACGCGAAGGGATGCGCCTGTCAAGTGTCTAACATGTAACTGCAACGCGCGCGGTGCAAAGCGTGAAGTCGGGATTTGAAATTTTCCGCGCAGAGAAATCGAAAAATTCTGACTGCCGGTGGAATCGTCGCAACCAGAAATTGAGATGCGGTGCGGTTGATGTTCGATTGATCTCGGAATCAGGAGTTGAAACAAAACTTAATCGCAGCCTCGCGGAGAAGGGCTAACGTAAGAAGGGCGACAATTCGAGAAACGGAACCCTCTCCCTTTGCCCTTACGGCACTTGGTCATTTATACTTACCGTTTGCCTCAACACTGTCGACGGAACCAGGAGTAGCGATCTTTCATGCCCAAGCGTACATTCCAACCTAACCGGCGCAAGCGAAGCAAGAAGCATGGGTTTCGCACGCGCATGAAAACCCAGGGCGGCAAAAAGGTGATATCCCGCCGCCGCGCCAAGGGACGGAAGCGGGTGTCAGTTAAGCCCGGATTCCGCGAGTAGCTTTTTTCGTGCCGCTTACTTTCATAGCTGAGAGAACTGGCCTCTTGTTGCAGCCTGAGGAAACGGCGGCGGATGCCGCGCTGGTAACTCGGCTCGATTCCAGAATGCCACCCAAGAAGGCAGCACGATTTCCGCGCACGGCGCGGCTTTTGCGCCACGCGGATTTCGAGCGCGTGTACAAACAAGGGCGGCGGCATTTTTCCGCGTCGATGACGGTTTTTTATTGGCCGCGTCCTGACGCCAACGTGGAGGGGCCGGCGGGCAAAGTGCCGGCGAGGACGACGCCGCTGCGCGGGCTACGCGTCGGGTTTACGGTGGGGCGCGCGCTGGGCGGAGCGGTGGTGCGCAACCGCATGAAGCGACGCCTGCGCGAAGCGGTTCGCATGTCTCTTCCGGCGTCAGGGATTGCGGCGGATGTGGTCATCAACCCAAAGAAGTCATTGTTGACCGCTGACTTCGCCGATGTGCTGGACGAAGTGAAGCGGGCGTTCGAAGTGATGGAACAGAAATTGTCAGGCAAGACGCGGCCGGGGGCGGCCGCGCCACGCGAGAATTGATGAACTTCGCCAAAATCGTCACTCTGCAATTGTTGCGGGCCTATAAGTGGGCGATCTCGCCCATGTTTCCTCCAGCCTGCCGTTACGTGCCGACCTGCTCCGAATATGCAATGGAGGCGGTGGAGCGTTACGGCGCACTGCGCGGTGGATGGATGGCTTTATGCCGTGTACTGCGCTGTCATCCTTTTGCCCGAGCCGGCTATGACCCGGTGGCGCCAGGAAACAGCGCAGACCATTTGCAGAAGTGCGACGCCTGCGCACCTAGAATTTGAACGGTAGATAAAATTTGGCCGACTTTAAAAATCCTCAACAAGAGCCCGGCGCGGAGAAGCGGCTGCTTCTCGTGTTTCTTCTGACGTTCGTCGTTCTCATTGTTTTCCAGCCCTTGCTGAAAAAATATTTGCCGCAGGCACCGGCCACGCCGCAAAAGCAATCTGCTCCGCCGCCAACTCCGGCCGTGGCAGCCGCCTTCCGCTGCAGTTGCCGCTGTGACGCCCACGAAACTTCCGCAGTCCACCACCAGCAAGCAGGCTTCCTCCGAAACGGAAACGGTTGTCGAGAACGATCTTTATAAAATCACTTTCACCAATCGCGGCGCGCAGGTGAAATCCTGGATTCTGAAGAAGTTCGATAACGACGCACAGAACGGTCCGCTGGAACTGGTGAACGACGCGGCTGCGGAAAAGTATGGTTATCCGCTTTCGTTGTGGACCTACGACGAGACCCTGCGCAACAAACTAAGTTCGGCGCTTTATGTGGCTTCTAAAGATGGGCATCTCACTGCTCCGGCGGAAGTCACATTCGAGTACGCCGACCAGGATTTGGTGGTCCGCAAAACTTTCCATTTCGATCACACGTACGTTCTAAATGTAGAAACCTCCGTGCTGTATAAGGGCGCTGAAGTATTTGCCGCGCCGGCGTGGCCTTCGGGATTCGGCGATCAGTCAACCGCGGCTTCCTACGCTGCGGCGCGCATCGATTACCACAACGATGCCTCGAATGAACGCACCGCACTGGTCTTTCCCAGCTTTATCTCGCGGCTCGCGGTGAAGAGTATTAGCGGCGGGAACACCATTCGGGGCCCGTTCGAGTGGGCGGGGCCGGGCGATCAATACTTCACCGCAATCTTCATCCCGGAGGATCCCAACACCGCGGCCATGGTCACGCTGCGGTCTCAATTGCAAGTGCCGCGCGATCCGCAGAAACCTGACTCCAAAGAAACCGTGAATGTAGATGCCATCGGTGCAGCCGTTGGCGATCTTCGCGGGCCCACCGTGGAGCGAATATATGTCGGTCCGAAGGAATTGTCTTCGCTCGAAGCCGTGCATGTGCCGACGATTAAGAACGGCGATCCCGATCTGCGCGGAACAGTCGATTTCGGCTGGTGGGGGCTTGATTGCACGCCCGCTGTTCTTGTGGCTGAAGTGGACTTACAAACACATCGTGCCCAACTGGGGCTGGGCGATTGTCATCCAAACGCTGATCATCACCGTCGCCCTGCTGCCGCTGCGGATTACGCAGATGAAGTCGATGCTGAAGATGCAGCGCATCGCGCCGCAGATCAAATCGATTCAGGAAAAATATAAGAAATACAGCCTGCGCGATCCGCGCAAGGCGGCGATGAATGAGGAGATCAGCGGGCTCTATAAGAAAGAAGGAGTGAATCCCGCGGGAGGCTGTTTGCCGCTGCTGATTCAGTTCCCATTCCTCATCGCCTATTACAGGATGCTGGGCGTGGCGCTCGATCTGCGGCATGCGCACTGGCTGTGGGTGAGCGATCTTTCCGCGCGCGATCCTTATTTCATTCTGCCCATATTGATGGTCGCGAGCATGTTCGCCATGCAGCGCATGACGCCCGCAGGCGGGCATGGATCCGGCGCAGCAAAAAATGATGACCTGGATGATGCCGCTGATGATGGGCTTCCTCTTCTTCAATTTTGCTGCGGGATTGAATCTATATTATGCCGAGACCAATTTGATTTCGATGGCGCAACAGGCCATCATGAACCGAACCAAGCTGGGCCTCGAGATGCGCGAGATGATGGAAAAGCGCGCGAGGAAAAAAGAAAAGTAGGAGCTAAACAGTTAAGAGCTTTCTTTATGGATAAAGTTGCTGCTGCGAATCGAATCAACGAATTTCTTCAGGCAGTCGTGAATCTCGGCGGCCTTCACTCTGAAGTACCGCATTGTTGTGGATCCTTCGCGCGATCAGCGAGTGGGAGAACCCCAGAGATCTATGTCGATTTCTCCGGCCCAGATTCGGCGCTGCTGCTGGATCGTGGCGGCGAACTTCTGCGCGCGCTGGAGTTGCTGGCATTTGAAATTTTGCGTCTGCCCTCCGGGGAGCACGAGAAAACTTTCCTTCGACTGCAAGAACCAGCGTTCTCTGCGATTGAAGGAATTGCGTATGGCCGCGAGCGTGGCGGCGGAAAAAGTCCGGCAAACCGGCGTGCCTTTTCATTTCGCTCCCATGTCGTCGCGGGAGCGGCGCATGGTCCACCTGACGCTGCGCGATGAAGCGGATCTGCGCACGGAGAGTGATGGCGAAGGCCGCGACCGCTGTGTGGTGCTGTATCCGGCAGACTATAAATCCACCAGTGCTCAAGAGCCAGCGCGGCGCACTGTGCCATAACTTTGCCACACAAAGATATTCATGCGCCCATCGCTGTTAACTTCGACATAATGGATTTTCCATCCCAGCTTGTGCTTTCCTTTTTCTTGATCGTGGTTTGGCCGGTTCCCTTCGCTTGCGCGCAACAGTCCATCGCCTCCTTCCGGTAGTTCCTCCTCGGTGCCACATCCGCGAAAAACCGCGCCGGACGCCATTCTGCATCTGGATGTGGGATCCGTGAGCAATGGCACATACCATAATCGCTGCTTTCGGTTTAGCTGCAAAATTCCCGCAGGGATGGGTATTGCGAACTGATGAGATGAATGAGGGCGATGACGAGCAAGCGGATCAGGAGGCCTGGCAAATCGGGTCGCGTGCTGCTGGCTGCGTTTTCGCGGCCGCCTGCGGCGCGCGGCGAGGATGTGAATTCCTCGATCCTGATTGCAGCGGAGAGCACGTCTGAGTATCCCGGACTGAAAGAAGCGGCGCAATATTTCGGACCGCTGACGGAGATCGCCAAGGCGCAAGGTTTGCCGTTGTAGCCGAGGAGCCGTATGAGTTTGCGATCGGCGCGAAGACGCTGGTGCGCGGAGATTTTCAGAAGGACGTTGGCTCCCGTGTAATGCGGCAATCGACGCTAGTGATCCTGGCGCGGGGATACGCAGTGTCGTTTACGTTTATCGGAGGGACCGAGGATGAAGTTGAGGAGTTGATTGCGGGATTGAGTTTTGCCGTAGCCGCAAAACCGCATCCGCGCTGAACTCCAGGAAAGGTATTTACCCGGCAGCATGAAACTGAAATTGCCCGAGGGTGTATTTAAAGCGTATTTATTCGACTGCGACGGCACCATCGCCGATTCCATGCCGCTGCATTACCGCGCGTGGAAGGAAGCCCTTGGCGAATGGAATTGTGAATTCGAGGAAAAGCTTTTCTACGAGTGGGGCGGAATGCCCGTGGCGGAGATCATCTCGACGCTAAACAAAAAACATGGACTGCGAATGCCGGTCGAGAGTGTGGCACGTCGAAAAGAGACACTTTACTTCGAACTACTGCCGCATCTGCAAGCTGTTCCAGAGGTCTTGCAGCACATTGAGTCGGAGCATAAGAAGATTCCTTTTGCCGTGGTCTCGGGAAGCACGCGGGAATCGGTGACGGCGTCCCTGACAACGCTGAATCTACTCGAGCACTTCGATACGATGGTGTGCGCCGAAGACTACACGAAAAGTAAGCCTGATCCGGAAGCATTTCTGTTGGCAGCCGCGAGGCTTAGAGTAGCGCCGGAATTGTGTCTGGTTTTCGAAGATACGGAAATGGGCATACAGGCGGCGAAATCCGCTGGGATGGCTTCCGTGAAGGTTCCTCCGCCGTGGGAGCGAGCCGCGACCTGAAAGTCGCGAGATTGGCGATCACGATGCGGCCGGAACCAAGTGGTTAATTTCGATCACGATGTTCGGCGGATTCAGAAGCGTGTTGTGAATCAGACAATGATGCACGGCGTTCTCGACTCCGGATCGATGCTGTTCGCTGAGTGTTGCCGGCGCTTCGATTTCAATATGAAAATTGTCGATGCGAGCGGGATCTTTCAGCTTGTCGGCAGTCACACGGACGCGAGTGCCTTCCGTCGCCAGTTTGTGTTTGCGCAGATATTGGGCCGCGTAAAAGCCGGCGCAGGAACCGAGGGAGGCGAGCAGCAGTTCCGGAGGTGTCATGCCTTCGTCGTGACCACCGTTTTCAGGCGGCTGATCGCTTAATACAGTATGCTGCCGGGCTTTGATTTCAAACTGCATCGCTCCGAGATGTTCTATGGTGACTTCCATAAGTGCCTCCGAAATTTAACGAGCTACTTTAGAAATTGACGAGCGAGCGCGATGTCGAGGTGGCCCCTCACCAAATCGCGGGCGCGATGAAGCCGAGATTTCATGGCCGCTCGCGAGATGCCTAATCTTTCTGCAACCTCGTCGCCCGGCAAATCCTCGACATCGCACAATTCGTAAACCGGGCGATAGAGTTCCGGCAGCGCCTCCATGGCCTCCTTCAGCACTTGCTTCATTTCTTGCTGCGCGAGTTGCGTATCCAGAGGAGGTTCCGACCCGGCAAGCTCGCGGCCTTCGTCCTCCAAGGTAGAAAGCTGCAGGAGCGGAAGAAGAGATTCGCGCTCCTTCAATTGCCAACAGACGCGTCGCGCGATCTGCGCCAGCCAGGCGCGAAAGGCTGCGGATTCGCGCAGCTGACCCAAATGGCGGTAGGCTTTGAGCAAAGCTTCGATGAGCACATCTTCGGCATCCTCGCGATTGCCGCACACGCGGATCATCTGCCGATACACAGCGTCCTTGTGTTGCCGGGCCAAGGTATCGAAGTCCACGAGTCCATTGTGGCACTGCTGGGGCTCGGCTGCATGACAAGCTCTCACCGATTGGGCACGGATGATTCCGCATGAGGAACTCCGATCCGGCAATGGCTCTGGCGATTCCATGGCAATCTTCCAAGGATCATTGCCATTGGGCAAATGTCGGTGAGCCCGGCGAAAGTAAGACCTATACCTACGAATCCGCAGAGCAAAACCCAGAGAGGATTCACCGCCAGCGCCAAGGTGGTGGCGATCAGCACGAGCGCTCCCGCCCCCACCCGGACCTGACGCTCCAGAGACCAGCGCGTCTTCACACTTGCTACGACGGGCAGGCCAGCCTCGATCCATGCTTTTGTGCCGCCTTCGAGAACTGCGATCTGCCGCTGACACGATTCGAGGAGATTGGCCGTCATGCGCGCTCGCGTGCCGGTCTGGCAAATGAGAGTGATGGGAAGTTCGATGTTGAGATCGTCGAGGCGCGCCTCGATTTGATCCAAGGGAATGTTAACAGCGGTGGGGACGTGGCCGGCGGCGAACTCCGAGCCCGAACGTACGTCTACGAGCTGGTTGAGAGCCGGTGGGCGGGCGCGTAGTTCTGCGACGGTTATGGTGGGGTTCAAAATTCTCTCCTGCTTAGGAAGAGCGGCAGTTTTGGAAAAAGGATTCAGGGTGTCTTCGGGCAGTGGAGTTTGATTTGGCCTCGCTTCAGGATGCCAGGCAAGTTAGTCGAGGGGTTCGGGTTCGAGAGCGATGTTGGTTTCGCCAGCCGCTTTTTTCGCGGCGTATTTCTTCATCCATGCTTCCCAACTTTTTCCTGCGGCCGTATCTCTTCCCGAAAAAGCGAGGGCGGCGATGTCCGCATAAGAGATGGAGATTTTTTCGTTCGAACTTTTCGGGTAAAGCCGGACGATGGATTCTTTCAGCGTGTCGGCTGTGCGGCGATCGAACAAATAGCCTTCGATTTTTGATCCGTCTTTCCGGGTGATGGTTACGTCGCCGCGATAGTCGAACGCTTTTTCCAGGGCGATGCGGATTTCTTCGTCGCTGGCCAGTTGCGGGATCCAGCCTTCGAGTTTTTCGTGGACGGTGCCGGGAGCAAGTTCCAGCGTGTCAGGATTGGCGCTGGTGTGCGGAACGGCTTGCGCGTCCTCGTGGTCGATGTGGCCGGATGCTTTGCCTGTCATTTCTTAGTCAATTCAAAATCTTAAACACAGAGGACACAGAGGTTCACGGAAAAGCTTGTCATTAGGCGCGGGTTTGGTGCAGTGGTTCCGCAGTCGGCGCGATCTGCACCAGTGGATGCACTGGAGCTTGCGGCTCGTCCAATAGTCGCAATGCTTCTTTGTCGCGATAGCCGGTGAAGAGCGTCGCTTTTACCGTTGCCAGGAATCCGCTGAGCGAACTGAATGTTGCGTTCACCGCAGAAGCTTCGTATCCGCTATGAACCATGCAATTGGCGCATGCAGGATTGCCGGATTCCGTTCCGTAGTTACTCCAATTCGTCGTCGAGAGAAGCTCGGCGAAAGTTTCCGCGTAACCATCCTGCAGCAGGTAACAGGGCTTCTGCCATCCGAAAATATTGTAAGTAGGCATACCCCAGGGGGTGCAGGGGTACGTGCGCTTGCCCATGAGAAATTCCAGAAACAGCGGCGAGAGATTGAAGCGCCAGTTCTTCTTCCGATTCGACAGGATCGCACGGAACATGCGGCGGGTGCGCGCGCGACCGAGAAAATGTTTCTGGTCCGGAGCTTTGTCGTAGGAGTAGCCCGGCGAGAGCATCATGCCTTCCAGGCCGAGCTCCATCATGTCATCGAAGAAGGCACGAACGGATTTGGGATCGGCGCCGTCGAAGAGAGTGGTATTTGTGGTCACGCGGAACCCGCGGCTCAAGGCTTCTTTAATGGCATCGACGGCAATGTCGTATCCGCCTTCCCGGCAGACGGCGAGGTCATGCTCTTCGCGCTGGCCATCCAGGTGAACGCTGAATGTCAAATATTTGCTCGGCTTAAAGAGATGAATTTTTTCTTTCAGCAGCAAAGCGTTGGTGCAGAGGTAAATATATTTTTTGCGCGCGACCAGGCCTTCCACGATCTCGCCGATCTGGGGATGCATGAGCGGCTCGCCGCCCGGAATGGAAACCATGGGCGCTCCGCATTCATCAACCGCGCGGAAACATTCTTCCGGGGTGAGATCTTTTTTCAGAATGTGGGCGGGATATTGAATCTTGCCGCATCCGGCGCATGCCAGGTTGCAGCGGAACAGCGGCTCGAGCATGAGCACCAGCGGATACTGTTTGCGGCCGGCGAGCTTCTGCTTAAGAACATAGCTCGACACAGTCCACATCTGCGATACGGGAACGGCCATTCTTAGTTGATAACCCCTGTGCGATTATTTTATCAGGGTGCAAGACTTAGATGATGCGGAACGTCACCCAGGTGCCGGAAAAGAAACTGCGGAACACGAATTCTGCCTGCGTTTCGCAGAGCGGAGAACTCCGGCTGGCTAAGCCTCAGAAACCCTTGCAAAACCAGCGTTTACCGAACGGATTCACGGCCGCACGAAGGTCGCTGGGAGAGCCTTTTTCGTGGTATAATTTGATAGTCGCCAAACGGGCCTAAGTACACTAAATTTCAATCACTTGAGGTCGGTTACGCAGGCAGACAGTTCGGTCTCGCGGCGGGCGATTTTGTGAGTCAATCGGAGCTTTCGCTCGTAGCAATTTTGCCAGACAAATCGGGCGTGCTCCATGGAGTTGAATGGCCACCAAAGAGATCAATACCCCCATCGTAGAACCTAAACCGAAAAACGGAAGCTTGACACCGATCGCTGGAAATAACGGCGGCGCTAAGAACGACTATAACGCCGACTCCATCAAAGTGCTCGGCGGCATGGAAGCGGTGCGCAAACGTCCCGCAATGTATATCGGATCGACCGGCGATCTGGGCCTGCACCATCTGGTTTATGAAGTTGTCGACAATTCTGTGGACGAGGCGCTGGCCGGCTTCGCTACCAAGATTGAAGTGACGATCCACATCGACAATTCCATCACCGTGATCGATGACGGGCGCGGCATTCCTGTGGACGATATGGATATCGACGGCGAGAAAATCTCCGCCGCGCAGGTAGTGATGACCACGCTGCACGCTGGCGGAAAATTTGACTCGTCGACGTACAAAGTTTCTGGTGGGTTGCACGGCGTAGGTGTTTCGTGTGTGAACGCGCTGAGCGAAGAACTCGAGCTGGAAATCTGGCGCGATGGCGCAACCTGGGAGCAGACCTACTCGAAGGGCGAGCCCACCACCAAGATGAAAAAGGCGGGCGCGGCTAAGCGGCGTGGAACGAAAGTTCACTTCCTTCCCGATCGCAGCATTTTCACCGCGACGGAATATAACTACGACACGCTGGCGCAGCGGCTGCGCGAACTGGCGTTTCTCAATAAGGGATTGCTGATCACGCTCACCGATGAGCGCTCGACTGACGCCAAAACCGGCGAGGCCAAGCACGCCGACTTCAAATACAACGGCGGCATCGCCGAGTTCATCAAGCACCTGAATCGCGGCAAGCAAGTGCTGCACGACAAACCGATCTACATGGAAGCCGAGCGCAGCGGCGTGGCTATGGAAATTGGCCTGCAATATAACGACGGATATTCGGAATCCGTCTTCAGCTTCGCGAACAACATCAACACCATCGACGGCGGCACGCATCTTTCGGGTTTTCGCATGGCGCTGACTCGCACGATTAATTACGCCGGGCAGCAGATGGGCTTGTTCAAAGACGTAAAAGAAAATCTAACCGGCGATGATGTGCGCGAGGGACTAGTCGCAGTAATCAGCGTGAAGCTGCCACAGCCCCAGTTCGAAGGACAAACCAAAGGCAAACTAAATTCCGACATAGCGGGTGTAGTCCAAGCCTTTATTAATGAGCGGCTGGGAGCGTTTTTCGAACAGAACGCGACTGTGGCGCGGAAGATTATTAACAAGGCCGTGGACGCGGCGCGGGCGCGCGAAGCGGCGCGCAAGGCGCGGGATTTGACGCGGCGCAAAGGCGCGCTTGATTCCGGCGGGCTGCCGGGCAAGCTGGCAGATTGTTCGGAGCGCGATCCCAATCGCTGCGAATTGTTTTTAGTCGAGGGCGAGTCGGCAGGCGGGACGGCGAAGCAGGGACGCGACCGCCGCTTCCAGGCTATTCTGCCGCTCAAGGGAAAAATTCTTAACGTCGAAAAAGCGCGCTACGACAAGATGCTGGCGCACGAAGAAATTCGCGCCATGATCACGGCGCTGGGCACCGGCATTGCCAAGGATGATTTCGATCCCACGAAAGTTCGCTATGGAAAAATCATTCTGATGACAGACGCTGACGTAGATGGATCGCACATCCGGACGCTGCTGCTGACTTTCTTTTTCCGGCACATGCAGGAGCTGATCAAACGCAACAATATTTATATTGCGCAGCCGCCGCTGTATTCGATCAAGAAGGGCAAGTCGATGCAGTACATCAAAGACGATGACGCTTTCGACAAAGTCATGCTGAAGCGCGCGGCCGATGGGCTGATTGTGCGCTACGGCGAGGGTGCGGCCAAACTCGAAGGCGCGAACCTGACCCGTTTCATGAGCGTGCTGAAGGAGTATCTCAACTTCTTCGACAAGGTGAACAAGCGGCTGCGGGATGAGAGCGTTGCCGAACTTTTGCCGAAGCTCGATCTTTCCAAGCATGCGGATTTCGAAGGCGACAAGAAAGCGCCGCCGAAGAAAATCGAGAAGCTGGAAAAAGAATTGAAGCGGCTGCAGAAAGACCGGAAGTTTAAGAGCGTGAACGCGGTCTTTGACGAAGAGCACAATCTGTGGGAAGTGCGGTTCGTCAGCTCGCAGGGGTCGGAGCACGTGATCAGCTGGGAACTGGCGTCCAGCGCCGAGTACCGGCAGTTGATTTCGAAGTTCAAGCAGATCGAGCCTTATCTGGAACCGCCATTTGTGGTCGAGGCCGTGACCAAGGCCAGTGCCGCGGGCAGCAACGGCGATACTGCGGAAGAAGAAGCGGATGACTCGGCCGATGCGGACGGAAAGTCCGGAAAGAAAGCCGCCAAGGCCGCGCCGAAGGCTCGCGCCGTCGTCGATCCAGTGGAGAAAGCAACCGCGCGCGAGCTTTTCGAATACGTGAAAAAAGAAGGCAGCCGCGGCTACGATGTGCAGCGCTATAAAGGTTTGGGCGAGATGACGGCTCCGCAGTTGTGGGAGACGACGATGGATCCGGAGCGTCGCACTCTGCTGTCGGTGAAGCTGGAAGATATTGCCGAATGCGAGACCATCTTCACTACGCTGATGGGCGAGGATGTGGAGGCCCGGCGGAAGTTTATTGAAGAGAATGCGCTGGATGTGAAGAATTTGGATATTTAGGAGCGTTATCGGCGGTCTGTCGTTTGGCGCGTGAGTGGATGGTATGCGTTCTTTGAAAAACCCCGAGCATGTCTCGGGGTTTTTGCTTGGGGCAGACTTCGTGTAGTCGGACGACTATTAGATAAAAGTAACACGTATGGTACTATTAACAGGGAGGGCGCTTTGCCCACGGCGAAGGAATATTTAGATGCCAGGGGAATCAGTCCTTTCCATAGGTGGTTTGTCAATCTTCATGCACCTGAAGCCGCGAAGGTGACAGGAGCCATCATTAGGATGGAGCAGGGTAATTTCGGAAACGTCAAGGGAGTTGGCTCAGGAGTCTTTGAATACGTTCTGAATTTCGGGCCCGGTTATCGCATTTACTTCGGCAAAGACGGAGAGCAGATCGTCGTTTTGCTTGGGGGTGGAACGAAAAAGCGGCAGCAGAACGACATCAGCCTGGCAATTGTGAGATGGCAGGATTTCAAACGGCGGAAGAAAGCAGGGGGATAGTGATGGCTCTGACCAGAGAGTTCAAATTGACAGTTCGCGCCAGAGTGCAGCGTGATGCCGCCTTCCGCAAAGAATTGCTTCGCGAGAGCGTGGAGAGTTTTCTTGCAGGCGACGTTGACACCGGAAAGACCATACTGCGCGACTACATCAACGCCACAATCGGATTTGAGAAGCTGGCGAAAATCACGCACCATTCTCCCAAGAGCCTGATGAGGATGCTCGGGCCGGCGGGGAATCCTCACGCCAGGAATCTGTTCGAAATTCTTTCCGCACTGCAAGAGAAAGCCCACGTTCAATTCAAACTGAAGACGTTCGGGGCGGCTGTAGGCGCCTGAACGGCGGGGATTTTCGGAGCACGCTGGTGGGCGAGGATGTGGAGGCGCGACGGAAGTTTATTGAAGAGTATGCGCTGGATGTGAAGAACCTGGATATCTAACAGGCCATGGAAGTGCCTCAGGGGCTAAAGCCCTCATCAGTTTGAGCAGGTAGCGCAGCGCTGAAAGCGCTGCGCCACCCAAAAGCAACCACCCAAAAACCGCCGCTAGAAGTGGAAGTATCGGCGGCATCGTTGCTCACCGAGCCTCGCTTCGCGAGGCGGACAGCCGGGGGCGGCTGTCCCCACATAGGCTGATTCGCTTACTTCAGGCCTTCCACCAGATACAAATCTGCCAGCATTCGGTGGTAGCCGAAGACGCAGCTTTTTGCGTCGGGAGTCATGTAGATGGGGCCGATGTTTTCTACTCCGGCGGGGTCGGAGGGCATGAGTTCTTTCCAGAGAGTGCGTTTGCCGGATTTCAGGTCGAGGCGGTAGACGCGGGCGGGGAGCTCGCCGGGTTGGTAGATGTAGAGGGATTGTCCGTCGCCGCTCCAGGTGATGGGTTGCTCGCCCTGGTTGATGCCGTTGATCGGGCGAGGATCGCCGCCGGCAACGGGATATAGATATCCTTTTTCGTCGGGACCGATGGCGGCGATTTCCTGAGAGTCGGGCGAGAGCGCGAAAGCGGTGCCGTTCACGCCTTCCTGGGAGATTGGTTTGCTGTTGCCGGAGGCCATATCGTAGATGTAGAAGCGAACTCCCTTGCCGGGTTCGTCGGCGGAGAAGAGAATTCGTTTTCCGTCTGGAAACCAATGCGCCCAGCTGTGGTTCACATTATCTTTGGTGAGGTCTCTGGGTTCGCCGGCTGCGGTAGGCAGGAGCCTGAACTGCGAAGGGGATTCCTGGGTCTGCGCGATCACCCATTTTCCGTCGGGAGACAAAGCTACGGCACCGCCTTCTCCTAGCAGGACGGCGGGAGAGCCATCGGTTTTGCGAATGTAAACCGCGTAGGTCAAGCCGCCGGACTTGGAATAGTCGAGCGCACCGCCGCCGCCTTCTTCGTCAAACAGCAGCGTCTTACCATCGGCGGAGAGGTCGGAAGGATAGGTGTAATCCAGCCATGAGAGTTCATGCTGCTTGGGATCATTGTCGAAGACTCCGAGCAATTCGCGGCGCCAGGTGGCGCGAACCAGCAGCACGCGTCCGTCTTTCGCGATATCGAGCAGCATCAGCGCACCGGGAAGGCGGGCGACGATGCGCTGCTTGCCGTCGAGTGATGTGGCGTAGAGAGTGCGGTCTGTGCCGGATTTGCTGGCGGTGAACCAGATTTCCTTTCCATCGGGAGACCATGCCAGGCCCTGGATGGTGAACCACTGGCTGGAAAGATTTCTTTTGTTACCCGCGAGATCGACCACTGCAAGCGAGCCACTGTCATCGCCTTGCAGTGGGTGGTCGGCGAAAGCGATGAGATCACCTTTAGGCGAGACGCGAGGATGTCCGATCCATCCGCCGGTTTGATAGAGCGGCTTGCCGATGGGAAGTTCGAGACGATTGCGGCCGCCCATATCGCGAACCACGGCCAGATTGGTGCCGTCAGGTGACCAGTCGGCCCACTGCACCTGCTCCAGCATTTCGCGCGGAGCGCCTCCGGAGAGCGGAGCGCGTGCGAGTGTACCCATGCTTACCCAGGCACCGATGGCTTTGCTGTGCAGCAAAACGGCCATTTCGGAACTGGGAGAAATCGACATGAGCTGGGTGCGACTTAGGCCCATGGAACGGGACTCGGGCGCTTCGGGCCGCGCGGTGAACACGTCGACGGGATTTCCCTGCCACGCGGCACTGTAGAGAATTGTTTGACCGTCGGGAGCAAAACGCGCGGAGCGAATACTGCCGCGGCGGAACGTGAGTTGCCGGTAGATAGGAGGTTCGGGAGGCGCGCTGGCGAAAAACATTTTGCCGGCAAACAAGCCAGCTGCCGCGGCCAGCAGCAAGGCAATTGCGAAGATCAGAGCAGTGACAGATTTTTTGCGCGGAGCAGGCCCTACCGCAGACGCCGCGATAACGCCTGACGAGGAAGATTGCGCGGTCTCGGCCACCACCGAAGTACGCGAGGAATCAATCGAACGCTTGAGACGCTTGAGGTCGGCGCGCATTTCCGCTGCCGACTGGCAGCGCATGTCGCGATCTTTTTCGAGAGCTTTGCTGATGATTTCTTCGAGCTTGGCGGGAAGTTCAGGAACCAGGCGAACCGCCGACGTGGGCTGACGATTGAGAATCGCTTCCGTAACTACGGCGGAAGTTTCTCCGCGAAAGGGCAGGATGCCGGTGGCCATCTCGTAGAGCACTACGCCGAAGGAGAAAAGATCGGTGCGTCCGTCGAGTTCCTTGCCGCGCAACTGTTCCGGCGACATGTAGGAAACGGTGCCGACAGCGGTGCCGGGACTGGTAAGGTCGAGGCCGCTGGCATCCGCAAGAGTTTGCGAATCGCCGCTGGTGGGGCGGGCAGCGCGGGAAATTTTCGCCAGCCCGAAGTCGAGAATCTTGGCGTGGCCGCGATCGGTAACGAAGATGTTCGCGGGCTTGATATCGCGATGAACGATTCCCCGGACGTGCGCGGCATCGAGTGCATCGGCCACTTCAATTGCGAGCGTGAGCAGGCGCTCGAACTCCATGGGCCTGCCATTGATCAGATGTTTCAGCGTCTGGCCGCTGAGGCACTCCATCACGATGAACAAATGTCCATCATGCTGGCCGATTTCGTGGATGGTGCAGATGTTGGGATGATTCAGCGACGAGGCCGCGCGCGCCTCGCGGCGAAAGCGTTCCAGGGCCTGCGGGTCCTGGGAAGAATCGTCGGGAAGAAATTTCAGGGCGACGAAGCGGCCGAGCTGCGTGTCTTCCGCCTTGTAAACGACACCCATCCCTCCGCCACCGAGGAGTTCGAGGATGCGGTAGTGAGAGACTGTCTGGCCGATCATGGGACGAAGCGGGTATTCCGGCCCACGCTGCTTAACGTGGGTCGAGCCATCTTAGGGCGTATTGGGCGGTGAGTCAATTTAGTATTGTGGGGATAAAAGCGGACGAGGGCGTTCGCGGCTCCATCACTTCAACTGCATAGCCATGTGCAAGGAAATTGGGCCCGGTGTATTATCCCCGGTAACTATGCTAGGTAACCGCACCAGCGAGCAGTGGATCGCGCAATACGCCTCCAGCCACCAGCATCCGGTGAACCGCGCGTGCCATACTCTGGGCATTCCGACCATCCTGCTGTCGGTTCTGATTTTTATTATTGGTATTTTCTTTCACTTTCATCGGCTCTGGATGTATGCGCTGGCTTTGTTCGTGCTCGGATGGATCTTCCAGTTCGTGGGCCATGCTTTCGAGGGCAAACCGCCTGAATTCTTTTCGGACTGGCGGTTTCTATTTGTGGGCGTGCGCTGGTGGTGGGCCAAGATTCACGGGAAAGCGTGAGCTCCTCGGGCTTGAACCGCCTGCCATCGGTTTATCCCAAGCTCGCTGAAACCCGCACCAAGCGCATCAGGACCAAGCGCACCCTTCGTGAATGCTGGAAGGCAATCCGTTTTCCCGATGCTGCCGTAGTTCCTAACGGGATGCAATCAGTTGAACGCTCCCGTTGCTTTCTGCATCAGTACGTTGGTAAGCTTTGGGGACTGTGGGTATGCGTCGGATCATCACCAAATTTCTGCTGCTGTTCGCGCTGGTGGGCAACCTCGCGCCGGTAGCTTTGGCGATTTCAACTCCGACGCTGCATGCCTGCTGTCTCCGCAAGGCCGCTCATCATTGCCATGGATCTCAGGGCCATGGATCTCAGGCTTCGGACTCCGGGCAGCTTGTCGTCCAGGGCCCCAATTGTTGCGGTCACGAGTGTTGCCGCGCTGCCACCACAGCGCAGTGGGCCCAGCCGCAGCAGCGGCTTGACTTTGTTTCTCTGCAAAATATCAACGCGCATGCGGTGGGATTTCGAACAGACTTCCCATCCAGCGCTTCTGCTGAATTCCAATCCACGCGCGGGCCGCCGGCGCGCTGAACCCTCCTGCTTGATTCAATCTACCAGGACACGCGTGCTGTAGCGCGGGAACGTGTCGCCTTGTGCAATATCGGCGACGCACTGACAGCGCCGCTCTCCATCCTTCCCACGGACGAGCGGTACGGTCAAGTGTAACCGTGGAGAAATGGAGACCTTTCATGAGGCAAGTTACGGGCATGATAGCGGTTGTTTTTTTCTTAGGTGCCATCGCATTCGCCACGATTTTTGGTTCCGTTCGCGGCGTCGTTCACGATCCTCAGCACCGCCCCGTGCAGGGCGCCATGGTGATGCTGAAGGCACAAAACTCGGACTGGATGCACTCCCAGAACTCCAACGATAGAGGAGAATTCGAATTTACTTCTGTGCCCATCGGGAGCTACACGGTCACAGTCTCATCGCCGGGTTTCCAGCAAACGCAGCAGAGCGTGATTGTTCAGTCGGACACGAGTCCGGTGTTGCACTACCAGTTGGCTGTCGCAGGCGGGAAGGAAACGATTGCGGTGTCGGGAACTCCGGTGGAAGCGACGACGGACAGTGTAACTCCGACGACTATGGTGAACCGCGAAGACATCCAGGAAACCCCGGGGGCGGATCGGACCAACGGCATGCAGATGATCACAGACTACGTGCCTGCGGCGTACGTGACGCACGACATGCTGCACATGCGGGGAGGCCATCAGGTTGAGTGGTTGATTGACGGAGTCCCGATCCCCAACACGAACATCGCGACCAATCTGGGTCCGCAGATCGATCCCAAGGACATCGACTATCTCGAAGTCCAGCGCGGCAGCTACGATGCCGACTACGGAGATCGCACCTACGGGATTTTCAACATCGCGCCGCGCACCGGTTTTGAACGCGACCGGGAATGCGATCTGATGATCAGCGCCGGAAACTTCTATCAAAGCAACGACCAGCTCAGTTGCGGCGGACACACCGCAGCGCTTCGCCTATTACGCCAGCCTGAACGGAAATCGCAGCAATTACGGCCTGCAGACGCCCGTGGCCCAAGTCGTTCACGATGCCGACAACGGCTACGGAGGATTCGCTTCATTCATTTTCAATCCCGATTCTAAAAACCAGTTCCGAGTCGTCGGGTCGCTGCGGCAGGACTACTACCAGATCCCGATCGATCCCGATCCCAATTCAATTGGAAACCAGAACTATCCCAGCTACGGACTGCGCGACGCCGAGCGGGAGCCCGATGGCTACGCCACTTTCTCGTGGGTGCACACGTTCAATGAGAACATGCTGCTCACCGTCTCTCCCTTTTATCACTACAACGGAGCCGACTATAAGAGCAGCCCGAACGATTATCCTGTGGCCTCAACGGTGACTGAGAATGCCAACTACGTCGGCGCGCAAGTTGCCTTCAACGCCACGTTCTGGAAAAACGATTTGCAAGCCGGCGTCTACGGATTCGGCCAGCACCAGTACAACTACTTCAATAATTTTTTCAACGACGGGGAGACGAATTTCCCCGCTTCCTCGATCGGCGTGAATGGAGGGGTCACTGCTCTATTCATCAACGACAAATTCAAAGTCGCGCCCTGGCTAACTTTTATTGCCGGCCTTCGCCAAACGGAATTCGATTCCTCCATTTCCGAGAGCGCCACCGATCCGCGCTTCGGCGTCGCCGTAAAAATTCCTGCGCCTGAATTGGGTTTTTCGCGGATTTTACGGTTACTTCTATCAGGCCCCGCCTCTGGTCACTGCCACCGGCGCGCTGCTCGATTTGGCCAACAGCCAGAGTTTTACTTTCTCTCCTCTGAAGGGCGAGCGCGATATCGAATGGCAGTATGGCGTCACCATTCCGTTTCACGGCTGGAACCTCAGCGCCGATAATTACGAAACCCGCGCCGAGAACTGGCTCGACCACAATAACATCGGAGACTCTAATCTTTTCTGGCCGATCACCTGGCAATACGCATTGATTCAAGGCTGGGAACTCACGCTGCGCTCGCCGAACCTCTGGCATCGCAGCCAGTTTCACCTTGCTTATGCGAATCAAATCGCGCAGGCCACCTCGCCGATTACCGGCGGCTTGATCTGCCCCAGCCCCGTAACGCCTGCCTGCGGACTCGACATTCCTCCCGGACTTTCTCCCGTCGATCACGACCAGCGAAACACACTAAACGTGGGCTTCAACACCAACCTGCCCGGTCACGCCTATGCCTCAACCAATGTGTACTACGGCTCGGGATTCACCAACGGCTTGCCCGGCGTGCAGTATCCCGGCAACTATCTGCCGGGCCATACCACCTTCGATCTTGCCCTGGGAAAAACCTTCGCCGAGAAATACACAATCTCCATTGATGCGCTGAACGTAGCCAACCGCCGCGTCCAGCTGGACAACAGCCTGACCTTCGGCGGCTTCCACTGGAATGACCCGCGACAAATTTATGCGGAGTTCCGCTATCGATTCAATTATTAATGGTTACACACGACGGTTTTCGATGAAACTACTGCGGCTGGGAGTACTGGCTCTGGCGGTGCTGGGGATCGTTGTATCCTTCCTGGCTCTGCGCGAGCACTATCGCACCGATACATCCCCGTGCAGCATTAACGAAAAGTGGGATTGCGGCGTGGTCAACCAGAGTCCCTACGCGGTTCTGGGAGGAGTGCCGGTCGCCGCGATCGGGATCGCGGGGTATGGTGTGATCGCGCTGCTGGCGCTCCGCCGCAAGGCTCGATGGTTGGCTGCTGTGGTCTTGATGGGCCTTGGCTTCGCCCTTTATCTCACATACGTGGAAGCCTACGTACTGAAAGTCTGGTGTGTCTTTTGTGTTGCCTCTTTGACGATCATCAGCTTGATTTCCGTACTAGCGATCATTTTTGCTTTAGGAAACTGGAGACGCTCGGACGAAAGCCGCATCTCCGCGGTTGAGAAAACGCGCTCCAGCGCTACTCCGATTTGGGTCTGGATCGTATTGGCTATTTTAGCGATCTGCGCCATCCTGATCTTTCGTCTCGGCGAACATGGCTTGAGCGCCCGGAATCAGCCGTCATCTCTCGAGTCTTTCCTGGCGGACCACGCTCGCGTTTGGTTCATTCCCGTAAAGGCGCGGAAACTGGAAAACCCGCTGCCGCCCGCTTCCGTGCTCGTTGCGCAAGGCCGGGATCACTGGGCGGACCATTGCGCAACCTGCCACGCAAACAATGGCAGCGGCGATACGGAGTTAGGAAGGAACTTGTATCCTAGGGTTCCCGATATGCGAGGCGCACGTACGCAATCGCTCAGCGATGGCGAACTCTATTACATCATTCGCAACGGCGTCCCTTGGACTGGCATGCCCGCATGGGGCAACGCCGATCTCGGAGATTTGGATTCGGAAAGCTGGGCGCTTGTTCTGTTCATCCGCCACTTGCCCAAACTCACCTCCGCAGAGGAAACAGCGATGGAGAAGCTCAATCCCAAGGGCGCTATGGAACGAGAAGAAGAACAACAGGAAGAAGATTTTTTGAACGGAAAAACTCCCATGGAGGAAAAGCATGATCACTAACCGGCAAGCTCTCCGGTCTGCAATCGCAACCACCGCCTTAATTCTGATTTTTTCGACAATCGTTCTTGCCCATGGCGATCAGCAACATGTGATGGGCACAGTCACAAATATCGACCATGGATCAATCACCGTGAAAACCACGACTGGAGAACTGAAGACGGTCATGGTCCTTCCTACCACGAAGTTCGTAAGAGGAAGCGTTGCAGTTACTGCCCAGGATGTAAAAGTTGGAGACCGCGTGGTCATTCACGCAAAACCAGCAGGAGAAATGCTCCACGCAACCGAAGTGAAAATCGGTGAAGCGAAGGATTCGATCCACCACAACTAGAAGCTTGTTTCTGGTGGGCAGTCCCCTGTGTTCCGCAGTGTCCTCTGTGTTGAAATAAAGCTATCGAGCTATCGGAGAACGGAAACAAATATGCCCCCAAGTAGAAATCTTTTTATTGGCCTCATCAGTCTCGGCATTCTGCTAGCAGTCCCGACAGCGTGCAATCGGCAACAATCTGGGTCGTCGAGTAGCGCCAAGCGGTATTCGCTCAAGGGCAAAGTTGTTTCGGTCGACAAGAACGCCGGCACTGCCAACATCGATAACGAGCCCATCGCCGGCTTCATGGATTCCGATGATCATGCCCTACAACGTGAAGCCCGCTTCGGCGCTGAATCAACTGCAGCCTGGGGATTCCATCACCGCCGATGTCGTCGTTGCCGATTCCGAGAAATTATTGGCTGGAGAATGTCAAAGTCACCGGCCATTCGAAGCCGTCAGCTGACAAGCCCACGGCCAGCCTGCACATTCCTGAGCCGGGCGATGTGGTTCCTGATTTCAAACTGGTCAATCAAAATGGAAAGTCGATTTCGCTGCATCAGTATCGCGGCCAGACTCTACTTCTTACTCTCATCTACACCCGCTGTCCGTTTCCCGATTTCTGTCCGCGTGTGAGCCATGAGTTTGCGGCGATTGATCAACAGATCCGCGCCGATCCGGCCCGCTATGGCAAAACTCATCTGCTCAGCATCAGTTTCGATCCGGTGCACGATACGCCGAAAGTTTTGCGCGCTTACGGTTTTTCCTGCGCGGGAAGCAAAGATCCTTCGCTGTTTAAACGCTGGGAATTCGCCGCAATTCCTCAGGCAGAATTGCCGCAATTCGCCGATTATTTCGCTCTGACTTACGAGCAAGATGGCGACTCCATCACGCACTCGCTTAGCACCGCCGTCATCTCTCCCGACGGCAAAATTTTCAAGTGGTATCATGGGGCCGACTGGCAAGCTGCGGACCTGCTCCAGGACGTGGCGCTGCCGCGCATCCTCGCCAGTTGAATCGCGGACATCGGAACTAGCCTGCGCTTTTCGCCACGGTTGAGGCTTCCGCTTGCCGCGTGGTAGCATCCTAAGTTTTGGCGGGTGATGTTGGGCTGGCCTCTCTACTGCACCGATTCTCTTCTGGGCCTTCTCGTTTTGCACGCCTGCGAAGGAGCCTATCGTGAAAGTTTATACCGGAGAAAATATTCGTAATGTTGCGATTGTAGGACACGGGCACGCCGGAAAAACGACGCTGCTCTCGGCCATGCTTTACACGGCAGGCGCAACCCCGCGCCTGGGGCGGGTTGACGACGGCTCATCGACCACCGATTACGACGAAGAAGAGATCGCACGCAAGATGTCGATTGCAGCGTCCGCTGCGTATGTGGAGTGGGGCAAGACGAAAATCAATGTGATCGATACGCCCGGGTTCAACATGTTCGTCCACGAGGCCCGGATGGTGCTGCCCGTGGTGGACGCGGCGATCGTTGTGGTGGACGGCGTAGCTGGCGTGGAAGTTGTGACCCAGCGAGTATGGAATGATTGCGAGGAATATAAAACGCCGCGACTGATTGTTGTGAACCGCATGGACCGCGACCGCGCCAATGCCGAGCGCGTGCTCGAATCGCTGATCAATGCTTTCGGAAGAAATGTGATTCCGATCGAGCTGCCGATTGGCAGCGAAAAGAATTTAACGGGTGTAGTCGACCTGGTGCGGATGAAGGCCTATACGTACGAACTGGGCGGCAATGGCAAGGGAAAAGAGACGGAGATTCCCGCCAACATGCGGGCGCAGGTGCAGGAATCGCACGAGCAACTGGTGGAACTGGTGGCCGAGGGTGACGACAAGCTGATGGAGGAATTCTTCGAGAAGGGAACGATTCCCGAAGAAGATTTAATTCCTGCACTGCACAATGCGATTCGCGAAGACAAACTTTTCCCGGTGATCTTTTCTTCCGGCCTGGGCAACATCGGCGCCGATCGGGTAATGGATTTTATTGTGGACTACACTCCGGCGCCTTCCGAGCATGAGTGGGTGCAGGGCGAAGCGGCATCCTCGGGAAACGGAGATGCGCCGAAGCGGCATGAAACGGATGCGGAGCCGGTCTCGCTGTATGTATTCAAGACTGTGTCGGACGCGTTTGCGGGACAGAATTTCCTACTTCAAAGTTTTTTCCGGCGTGTTGAAAAATGAATCTACGGTGCAGAACTTCTCGCGAGGATCGGCGGAGAAGCTATCGCATATTTCCATCATGCAGGGAAAGACTGCGGTTCCGGTAACCGAGTTGCATGCGGGAGATATTGGCGCGGTCGCGAAATTAAAAGACACGCTCACCGGCGACACGCTGGGAGATAAGGCGGCGCCGATTCAATATCCGCGAGTGAAGTTGCCGGAGCCGGCGATCACTTTTGCCATCGAGCCCAAGAGCCGCGCCGATGAAGACAAGCTGGGTCCGGGAATCCACAAGCTGATGGAAGAAGATGCCATGCTGCGATTCTTCCGCGATGCGCAAACTCAGGAATTTTTGATTGCAGGCACGGGACAGCAGCACATTGAAGTGGTGGTGGCGAAGCTGAAAAAGCGCTACCACACCGAAGTGGTTCTGAAGGCTCCGAAAGTGCCGTATCGCGAGACGATTCGCGGCAAAGCCGACGTGCAGGGGCGGCACAAAAAACAGACCGGCGGCCACGGCCAGTATGGCGATTGCAAAATCAAAATGGAGCCGATGCCGCGCGGCGGACAGTTTGAATTCGTCAACGATATTTTCGGCGGCGCGATTCCGAAAAATTATATTCCGGCCATTGAAAAAGGAATCAAGGATGCGGCGGGACGCGGCTATCTGGCTGGTTATCCGGTGGTCGATTTCCGTGTGATCCTTTATGACGGGTCGTATCACGATGTGGATTCGAACGATATGTCATTCCAGATGGCAGGGCGCATTGCCTTTCGAAAAGGCGATGGAGCAGGCGAAGCCGACTTTGCTGGAGCCGGTGATGTCGGTCGAGATTACGGTGCCGGACGATTTTGCCGGCTCGATCATGGGCGACCTGAACAGCCGCCGCGGACGCATCCAGGGCATGGACAACAAAGGCGGCAACACTATCGTGAAGGCCGAAGTTCCGATGGCCGAGATGCTGACCTATGGCGTCGATCTGACTTCAATGACCCAAGGCCGCGGCAGCTTCAACATGGAAATGCACCACTACGACACGGTGCCGGCGGCGCTGCAGGAAAAGATTGTGGAGAAGGCGAAGGCGGCGCGGGGCGAGGTGAAGGAAGAGGAAGAGTAAGCTCTTCAGTTTGCCCCGCGGACCGGACGAAATCCGGAGGCCATTGCATACCCCGCGCAGAGAAATTCTCCGAACAGGAGTACGACTGCCAGCGTATAGACAACAAAATCCTTATTTCCGAAATTCGATTCCTGCGAAATTAATCGGAATTCGCTGATCATTGCGAATGAGGCGATAGCCCCTAAGAGAAATAATAGGAGCGCACCCGCTACCGAAATCATCCGAGTGACCTTACCCTTCCAGGACTCGGACGCAATTTTTCCAATAAAGTACCACCACGTTGTCGCCACAATACCGACAACGATGACTCGAGAAGTGCTGTCGCTCGCGACTAGCGGTAAAGAAACCGGAAGGTCTACGCAGAAAAGTCGGATTTCCTCCGCTAGCTATTTTGGTCAGCCGAACACCTCCGTCGTGAGGAAAAGAATGATGTGAAGAAGAGGCAGAGCTAACGGCAACCTGCGTGGTAAAGCTTTCACGAAGTTTTCATCCCTTGCGCCTTCGCCAGCTTCGCCTGGCGCTCGTCAAACGTCCAGAATTGTTCCGCCTTGAGTTCCAGCGCGCAAGCGACGTGCAAAGTATCCAGCGTTCGCATGCCGAGGTTCGGCCCATGGTGGCGGGCGAGATCGGCGCATACTTGGAAGGCATTTTCTGGGAGGGGCACCGGCAAGCCATCGGCCGCCGGCAATGTGCTCTTCCATCTTCGCAGTCATGCGTTGGGCTTCCGACAGCGACAGTTCTCCGCGAAATATGTGCTGGCCCAAGACGTGCTCCCACTCGGCATTATGAAGAGGCGTAAACCACAAAGGAGGAGCAGATAGGATCCGTCGCGGGCTTGGGGCGAATGCCGGTCACTCAAATACAACGACACGAGAAAGCTTGTGTCGAGATAAATGCTCAATAACGTCCGCGCTCCTCAATCAGGAGGTCGGCTCCAGACAACACTCGATCGCCAATGATCTCCTTGGCTACTGCCTCGAAGTCCGGCCAATTACCTGGCTTTTCCTGCGTCCTCTCGGGAACAATACGGGCGATCACTTTATCGCGTTCCCGCAGTTCCACGGTTTTCCCGGCTCGCAACCAACTCTTGAGGCGGTTGGTATCTCGTAGCTGCCTGATGTTGACCGATGGCATGCATATAATGTGACACATGATGTGTCACATGTCAAGAAAGTCCGCAGGGCTTCGGTCTCTAGTGCTCCGGGCTTCGCCAAGCTGGGCGGCTGTCCAACGTGAGATCGTGGTAATATCCGGCCAGTGGCTACCGCGCGTAACAATCCCAACTTGAATTACAGCCCGGATCGGCTGGTTTCTGCTGCGGCGGTCGAGGATGATTCTTCGTTTGAGCTGAAGCTGCGGCCGCAGCGGCTGGGCGAGTTTATCGGGCAGGCCAAAGTTAAAGAGAATCTGGCGGTCGCGATCGAGGCGGCTAAGTCGCGCGGCGAGGCCATGGATCATGTGTTGCTGTACGGGCCGCCGGGTCTGGGCAAGACGACGCTGGCCAACATCATCGCCAACGAATTGGGAGTGCATTTCCAGCCGACGGCGGCGCCGCTGCTGCAGATCAAGGGCGATCTGACGGCGATCATCACCAACATGCAGGAGAAGCAAGTCCTGTTCATCGATGAAATCCACCGCCTGCAGCCGGTGCTCGAAGAGCTGCTGTATTCCGCGCTCGAGGATTACAAGCTCGACATCATTATTGGACAGGGGCCGTCGGCGCGCACGCACACGCTGGAAGTGAAGCCGTTTACGTTTGTGGGCGCGACTACGCGGGCGGGATTGATTTCAGCGCCTCTGCGTTCGCGTTTCGGCATTGTGCTTGCGGCTGGAGTTTTATACTCCGGAAGATTTGCGGGTGATCGTGGAACGCTCGGCGGAAATTCTGGGCGTGCAGATCGATGATGCCGGAGCGACTGAGATTGCCAGCCGGTCGCGCGGAACTCCGCGCATTGCGAACCGCCTGCTGCGTCGAGTGCGCGATTACGCGCAGGTGCGGGGCGCGGGCAAAATCGATTTGCCCACGGCGCAGGCGTCGCTGCAGATGCTGGAAGTGGATCAATACGGCTTCGACGAAGTCGACCGCAAACTGCTGCTTACGATTATCGAAAAATATCAGGGCGGACCGGTAGGCTTGAGCACGCTGGCGGCAGTTCTGGCGGAAGAGCCGGATGCTATCGAAGAGATCTACGAGCCTTTTCTGATGCAGATTGGATTTCTGAACCGCACTCCGCGCGGGCGCGTAGCCACACAGCTGGCCTACGAGTATTTCAAAATCACACCGAGCCGCCGGCAGAGTTCGTTATTCTAGAGAGTTAGTCCACAACTCTTCCTCCCAAAACGACGAAACCTCTGTTCCGGAGTTCGTGACAAACATTTGTTTTTTGTTTCGTTAAGCCGAATATAGTGTATCTTGCTCAGTTCCCCGTCGGGAGCGGGGACGATTGAGTCTGGTTCCGGGGCGGCGGCGAGACAAAACGCATCTCGTGAAGTTGGCGATGTTGGCTGTGCTCCTGCCGACAGGCGCAGCCTCAGCGGCTTCCTGGTTCCAGGTTGATGGAAGTCGCGTCGGCAGCCCGGTTGTGCAAAGTACGTCCTCTGGCTCCTCAGGACAAACTTCCAGTCCACAAAATACTCAGACGACTCCGCAGAATCCCCCTGCCCCTCCGGAGGAGAATCCTGCTCCGCCCGGGGAAAAGCCTGCGCCGTCGAAGGAGACGCCGCCGCCCGCGGAGCAGGAGCCGGAGCCTGCTATCAAGAATCCTGAGGTGCAGCCTGCCCAGAAGCCGGCGATGCTCCGCCGACTCTTACGATTCCGCGGCTGAGCCGGGCGCCTGTGCTCGAAGATTTTCTGAGCATGAAGCCGCAAGGCCAGGCTGCGCAGCAGATGGCGAAGGTCACGGGCTTCGTGCAGCGCAATCCCCATGATGGGGCCAAAGTTTCCGAAGAGACCGAAGCCTATCTCGGCTACGACCAGAAAAATCTCTATGTTGTATTCGTGTGCTTCGATGATCCGAAAAAAGTGCGGGCCCGCATGTCGAGCCGCGAAGACGTTTACGACGACGACGAAGTCGAAGTCATGCTGGATACGTTTCACGACCGGCGCCGCGCCTACGCGTTCCAGACCACCCCACTGGGCGTGCAATGGGACGCGATCTGGAGCGAGGCCACGCGGGATGAGATCAGCGGCAATTTCGATACTTCGTTCGATACTGTTTGGGATTCGAAGGGGAAAGTTACCAGCCAGGGATTCGTAGTCTGGATGGCGATTCCCTTCAAGAGCCTGCGCTTTCCTTCGACCAAAGATCAGGAGTGGGGCATCATTCTGTATCGCGGGATCGTGCGCAAGAACGAAGACGCGTTCTGGCCGCAGATTTCCTACAAAGTGGCGGGGCGGCTGGGCCAGGCGGCCACGCTCTTCGGTCTGGAAGGAATCTCGCCCGGCCGCAGCATTGAGCTGATTCCGTATGGAATCATGCGCGGCTTCCGCGCGCTGGATGAGCGCGATCCATACAATCCATATTTTCAAAATGCGGTGGCGCAGGGCCAGGCTGGAATGGACGCGAAGTTTGTGATCCATGACCACTTCGTGGTGGATTTGACCGCCAACCCTGACTTCAGCCAGGTGGAGTCGGAGGATCCGCAGATCACGGTCAACCAGCGATTCGAAGTGTACTTTCCGGAGAAGCGTCCGTTCTTTCTGGAGAATGAAGATTATTTCCGCACGCCGCTGGATTTGTTTTTCACGCGCAACATTCAGGATCTCTCGGCGGGAATCCGCCTCACGGGAAAAGAAGGACCGTATTCCGTCGGCCTGATGTCCACCGATGACCGCGCGCCCGGGTTGGCAGTGCCGAACTTCTGTCCTGCGACTTCTCCTGTTTGTTCCGACATTCTCAGCGGAATTCGTTCGTATTTCACCATTGCACGCGTGAACCGCGACATCTTTAAGGAATCGAGTGTGGGGGCGATTTATACGGACTGGGAATGTCCCACAACCGGCGAGTTTAATCGCGTGGGCGGCCTCGACACGCGGCTGAAGTTCAATGCCAACTGGTCGCTGGATGGACAGGCCGTAACCAGTTCGAGCAACCTGCTCGGCTTCAATGCGGCGAATCTGGAAACTACTTGCGAGTACAACCTGTACCCATTCAGCTCGGGCAATGCCGGCAATAATAATTACTTCGCCGGCCCTGCGGATAAGCTCGATCTGAAACGCGACGGCCTGCACTTTACTTACGAAGGAATTTACGACGACATCAGTCCCGGATTTGTGACCGTGCCGGGATTCGTGAATCGCGTGGACATCCGCGAACTGTATCAGACCGCGGACTACCGCTTCCGTCCAAAGAAAGGCTGGGTGGTTGACTGGGGACCTTCGATCATGCAGCGCTATGTCTTCGATCACGAAGGCAATCGCCTGGATACGGACTATTCGCCTTACCTTGCAATTCAGGGCCGCGGGCAGACGGTTATCTATTTGTTTCCATACGAGGAGCTACGCGAGCGTTTGCGGCCACAGGATTTCTGTTTTCTCGGTTTCTCCTGCGCAGACCCCGAAGCAGGATTACCACGAGCACAGCAGTGGCGCATCCATTCAGACCAGCGTTCTGCCCAAAGTGACAGCGGCAGCCAGTTACCACTGGGGCGACGGGGCAAATTTCGTCGCGTCCCCCGGCGCTTCACCGCCGCTCGACGTTCCCTTTGTCGCGCGCCAGGATACGGCCACGGGCACGCTCACGTTTCGTCCCTTGAAGCCGTTGAAAATTGAGAATACGTATCTTTTCGAGCGCCTGCGGGCTACGCAGAACGAATATCTGCTAGCGCAGTCACAGTTGCCCGGTACCCGCATTGGCCAAGGTATTTTCAACGACCACATCATCCGCAGCAAGTGGAACTGGCAATTTACCCCGCAGCTTTCGTTGCGCGTGATTCTGCAATACAACTCGCTGCTGGCCAATACGCCGGGTAACACCATTTATCCGTACACCTATTTGCCGACCGAGAAGGAATTCAACGCCGATTTCCTGCTCACGTATCTGGTGCATCCCGGCACCGCAATTTACCTGGGCTACAACAGCGACCTGCAGAACCTTGACCATAATCTTGGGTTCGATCCGGCCGGCCTGGCGGGGCTGTACACCCCTAAAGGTTTTATGAACGATAGCCGGCAGTTTTTCGTGAAGGTCTCGTATCTGTTCCGCTTTTAAACTGTCTGGCTCGCTCGGGTCCATGACTGGTTTGCTGAATCCCGGCGGGTTCCGGTAGAATCTAAGGATTCGAATCGAGGTCTGAACGCTATGAAAGCAGCTATTCATCCAGCTTATAACGAAATTCGCGTGCACTGCGCGTGCGGCAACGCCTTTGTAACCCGTTCCACTCATAAGGGCGATATCAGTGTTGAAATCTGCTCCGCCTGCCATCCTTTCTTTACCGGCAAGCAGAAGCTTATGGATACTGCGGGCCGCGTCGAGCGCTTCCGCCGCAAGTACGCCAAGAACGAGCCGGCCAAGCCCGGCGCGTCGAAGAACTGATTCGCGTCGCGCAGCATTTCAGCCCTCGCCAACCGGCGAGGGCTTTGATTTTGCGGGACATTTTGCGGCACAAAGTAGAATAGAACCGTGAAGAAGTTCTGGGACAATGCGTCTGGGCAAGGCCCGTGTGGGGCGGACACCCTTGTCCGCCAGCCCGCGCCACTGAAGCTAGTTCCTGCCACTCTTTCTATCGGTAACGTCACAATTGGTCCCGCCACCGTTCTGGCTCCCATGGCCGGCGTCACTGACACAGTTTTCCGCCGCTTCATCCGCAATCTCGGCGGCTGCGGGCTGATCATGACTGAGTTCACCTCGGCCGACGGCGTGCTCCGTAAGAAAGATCAGAAGGCCAAGCGCTATCTGCATTTCTATGAAGACGAGCATCCCATTTCCGCGCAGCTTTTCGGCAGTAATCCGCAAGTAATGGCCGAAGCGGCGCGCATGGTCGAGGGCCTCGGCTTCGACCTGGTTGATTTGAATCTGGGATGCCCGGCGAAGAAAGTCGTAAAGTGCAACGGAGGCTCCGGCCTGCTGCGCGATCTGCCTGCGATCGGGCGCATCTTCGAGGCAGTGCGCGCTGCGGTGACGATTCCCTTCACCGTAAAGTTTCGCGCCGGATGGAGCGACGATGAGATCGTGTGTGTGGAACTGGCGCGGATGGCGGAGTCGTGCGGACTGGCGGCGGTTGCGCTGCACGCCCGCACACGTGAACAGGGCTACAGCGGGCAGGCGCGCTGGGAGTGGATTGCCGCAGTAAAGGATGCGGTGAAGATTCCCGTGATCGGCAACGGTGACATCCGTACGCCCGAGGATGCGTGTGCCATGGTCACGCAAACTGGCTGCGATGCGGTTATGATCGGCAGAACCGCGCCGTCGAACCCGTGGATCTTCCGTCAGATTCAGCAGTACTGCATGGCGATTCATGGAGGGGCGGACGCCCTCGTCCGCCCGGCTGGCGGCAATACTCTCGAGTTCGAATCCCGTGATGGCGACTCCCCGGACGAGGGCGTCCGGGGCTCCATGAGTGCTAATGGATCAGCTGCGCCTCTCTACGACCATCCAAGTGAGGCTGACCGCTACCAGATGATCCGCACCTACTTCCAGATGCTGATCGAAGAAGAATTGCCCGACGCCGTCGGCAAGATGAAGCAGTTCACCTCCTGGTTCACACACGGCGTGCCGGGTGGAGCAGGCCTACGGAAGGCGATTTACGAATCGAGGAGCGCGGTGGAGATTCTGGCGCGTGTGGAAGAATTCTTCGAAACGAGATTGTGTGGAGCGGGCGCCCTCGCCCGCGAGACGCCTGCGGCGCTTCAGCAGTCCTAGAAATCATTCCCAGAAATCCTGGTCTACTTCATCTGATCGAGAATCGACCCGACGATTCCTCCCACCACGCCGCCCTGTACCGCTTCCTTTCGGTTTTCATGAGGCATGTATTCGTAGAGGGCATGCGCGAGTCTGGCGATTGGAAGCGTTTGCAGCCAGATTCTTCCGGGACCGGTGAGTGCGGCCAGAAAGATCCCGTCGCCGCCGAAGATCATATTCTTAATGCCGGGTACGGTGGTGATTTGAAACGACACGCTGGATTGGAAGGCTCCAACGTGGCCGGGATGCACGCGCAGTGTCTCACCTGGCTGAAGGTCGCGCATACCAGTTCGCCGGATAGTTCGAGCCAGCAGTGCCTTGTCCGCCGAGACGCGCTGCAGCAGGAAGCCGTCGCCGCCGAAAATGCCCGCACCCAGCGATTGCTGAAAGCCGACGCCGATTTGAATCTGCGGTGTCGCGCAGAGAAAGCCGTGGCGGTGAATCATGTATTCATGTCCCGGCGAAACCTCCACGGGAACAATGTGGCCGGGAAGTTTGGTGGCGAAGGCCACTTCACCGGCGGCTCCCACCGCGCGGTATTCGCTCATGAAGATCGAGCCGCCGCCAGCTGCCCGCTTGAGCACGCCGAACAGACCTCCTCCTCCGCCGAACTGGGTGTGCGTGGTCATCTGAATCGAACTGCCCATCCAGGAAAGCTCTCCGGCTTCGGAGATGATGGATTCATTGGGCTCGAGGGCGAACTCGAGTACGGGCATGGTGGTGCCGGTGATGCGGCTTTGCATGGGGAACCTCGGTGGGAAGTATACAAGCCTTGAGAATGTGGCGCGGGCGCCCTCGCCCGCGAAGTCGTCTAAACTCCCCGCGCGATCATCTTCCCCGACTCATCCTGTTGCACATAAGCCCACGGCATCGTTGAATCGTGCGTAAATACGGTCAGCCATTTTTCCGGGATCGCCTTCGCGTAGTACTGCTTTTTGCTCTCAATGGTCTGCAGCGGGTAGAGATCGAAGGCCATGCCCCAGGTGATGTCGATGTGCGCGATGGTCGGCATGAGGTCCGAGATGTAGCAGGCGGTGCGGTCGCTACTCTCGACGATGACGGCTTGCATGTGGGCGGTGTGGCCGGGGAAGGTTTTTACCGTGATGCCGGGGGTGATTTGCTCGGCGCCTTTTAGGAGCGTCATCTGCCCGCTTTGGACTAGCGGGTCATAGTTATCGGAGATGTAGCTGATGGAATCACGCTCGCTGGGCTTGCGTGCATATTGCCATTCGCCTTCCGGCGCATAGTATTTCGCGCGGGGAAAAGTTGGGACGATCTTGCCGTCTTTGCGCACAGTATTCCAGCCGCAATGGTCGAAATGCAAGTGCGTGTTGATGACGACATCGATATCTTCCGGCGCAATTCCGGCGGCGGCGAGATTTGTCAGAAGCTTCGCAGGCTGCCCATAGAACTTGATCATGCGCTCCGAGAGTTTGTTGCCCATGCCGGTTTCAACGAGGATGTTTTGCTTTCCTGTACGGATGAGCAGCGAGTTCAGCCCCGCTAGCACGTAGTTACGTTCGTCGGCAGCCACTTTGCGTGACCACATGACTTTGGGGATTACGCCGAAAAAAGCGCCGCCATCGAGCGGGTAGGTGCCGTCGGAGAAAACACTGAGTTCGAAGTCGCCGAGAGTGAGCTGTGGCATAGAACTAGTGTGCCACAGCTCGGATTACATTCCGATAATCCCGCGCGGCGGACCTGTCACCGCTTGACGCAGAAAAAGCCTGAAACCCAGAGATCGCAGGGAACGTCCGCAGAGTGCGCTGGGCGCTTAGATTCGACTAGCCACCGGGCCCGTCATTCGAGACATATTGTTCGAGCGATTCCAGTTCGCGGCTGAGATCGTCCACGCGCCACTCCAGCAGATTGCGAATCGAAAGGATCCCGAGTAGCTTGCCATTGTCTTCGGCGACCGGCAGATGGCGGAAGTGGCGCTCCAGCATAATACTGAGCGCTTCGCCGGCACCGGTGCGGCGGGTTGCCATCTCCACTGGAGTGGTCATTAGTTCGCGGACCGGCGTGGTCTGCGGATCGGTGTGGGTAAGCGACATCTTGCGAAGGACGTCGCGCTCGGTGAAGATTCCCGCGACGCGGTATTCGGAGTCGACCACGGCGACCGCCCCGACGTGGTGGTCGAGCATTTTGTTGATGGCGTCGGCTACGCTGGCATCCAGCGGAACCGCCGCGATTTCCCGGTCACAAAGTTCCAGCACGCTCATAAGAACTCCCTCTGGCTCCGCAAAGCCAGTTCGGCATCGAAAATCGGATGGATGAATTATGCTCACGGCGGGGGCGAAGTCAAGGAAATTGGAGGAAAATTCAACAAATCTTTATCTTGTCCAGATCAGAATTTCGTTTCACTGACACGGCAAGCGGGATGGCTGCCTTTCCCTACAATCTCCAAAGTCAAAATTGCGGACGCGGGGAGTGGCGAACTCCACGTTTACTTTTCGATAACGTAGGCATCGACCTCAATCTCGAGCAAAATCTCCGGCGATATCAAAGCGCTGACTTGTACCATCGTTGCCGCGGGACGAACCTCGGAGAAAAACTCGGCATGAGCTTTGCCGACTTTTTCCCACTCTGCGATGTTGGTTAGATAGGTCCGCGTGCGCACCACATCCTTCATGCTGGCACCAGCCTTGTGCAACGCGCTTTCAATGTTCTTCAGGATCTGCACGGCTTGGGCGTAGACGTCGCCGACGCCCACGATCTTGCCGTCCGCCCCGGTTGCCGTTGTGCCCGAAACATGAACGTGAGGCCCAATTCTAACCGCACGAGAGTAACCGACGATCGGTTCCCACGGTGCGCCGCTCGAGATGTTGATTCGTTCCATTGTGGTTAGTCTCCTCCTCAATGATTCATTCTACCGGTCTAACGCAATGAAATTAGCAGCCAACGCAAGCGTGTGCCAGCAGAATTAGGTTGGCAAACTCTGCGGCACCTGTGTCCTCTAACCATTGATGAAAAGAATGCGCCCGATACACAAAAGTCATTTGCTTTTGGGACGCAAAAGGGGTAACTAGTTACTTAACACTGCGAGGGAGTGAGCTTGTAACAGGATTTACAAGGGGGGAACAGATGATTCCGGAATCGCATCCACTGCGTCAGCTTTTCCAGGAGTTGGTGGGACGGCATTATGCCGAGGAGATCGGTATCCGTGATCCGCAGGTCGTGGCTTATGTCTCGCACTTGCTCACCGAGTTCTGTGAAGCCGATCAGTTGTTCAAGATTCATGATGCGGCTGATCGTCCCCTAAATGACCTGGGGGAAATGATGCTGGAATCAGATCCGATCTATGGGCCAGCGCCATCGTTTGATCGTGAGCGTCAGGTGCGCAAGCACATCGGCGACTATGCTCTTTTCTTCGCTGGAATGTTTCCCGAAAGCATCAACCATTTCCGGTTGCGCCATCAGCGCCTGGAGAATTTTGTAGAGTGGGTGAAAGCCGGGAAAGAAAGCTATTACATTGTGTCGAAGTTCGAACACTTCGAATATGCCAAAGTGGCGCCGCTCTTCGCGAATCTTTCACGCGAGTTTGAAGGCTGTGTTTACGGCCTCAATATGGTGAAAAACGACTTGCAGGAGATGCAGCATCCGATCACGCGGCGAGCGAATGAATTGCTGATGTAGGCTGCGGCTTCATTTCTCGTTCAAGTCCGGCCGTCCACCGATGCGGTAGAAACTGAGCGTGCTGTTTCCCTGCACCAGCTTGCGCACTCTTCGCAGCGATTCAAATTCAGGTCCTAAATCGAACTTCTTTTCATGTTCCGCGATCACCAGAGACATAGCCCAAACCAGCGAAGAATCGGCCAGGGCAGTCAACGTACTCTCGTAAGCTTCGCGCATGCGATAAGGCGGATCAAGGAATACAACATCGGCAGTGACGTGTTCGCGCTGCAGATGCCAGAGGACTCCGGAAAGATCTTCGCGCAGAATTCGATAGCCTTCCGTGATTTTCAGGCTCTGGAGATTCTGCTCGATCACTTTGACCGCGAAGGCCGAAGTCTCTACGAAGAAGACTTGCTGGGCGCCGCGGCTGAGCGCTTCGATCCCCACTGCTCCGGTGCCGGCAAATAAATCCAACCACACCGTACCAGCGAGCGCTGCCGGATTGCCCGCCGTGAGCACATTGAAAAGCGTCTCGCGCAGCCGATCGGAGGTGGGCCGGGTATCTTTCCCGTGCAACGCCCGCAGAGGATGTCCCCGGTATTTGCCGGCGATGACGCGCATGGCTCTGTACTTTCGGTTACCGAGCCCAATATATCTGACCATGTAAAATAACTGTAGTAGTCAAAGCCTATGAGAAGTTTTTCAGTTCACGTGGGGCGGCTGTTCGGAGTGGAGGTTCGCATCCACCTGACCTTCCTGATACTGCCCTTGTTTGTTTTCTGGACGGAGTACAGCGTGCATCCCTCGGCCAACGGCCCGCGGGACCTGGCGCTGGTGGGAATCGTGCTGGCCTGTGTAGCCGTGCACGAAATCGGCCACATGTTGGTTGCCCGGCGCGCAGGTTTGATCGCCAAGGCGGTTATCCTTCTGCCGCTCGGCGGCGTGACCGTGTTTGACGAATCGCACGCGGAGCGCCGCAGTCCGCGACAGGAGTCTGGAAACGGGAGGTCCGCATTGCTGTTACCGGGCCGCTGGTGAATCTTGTGTTCGCGCTGGTGGCGGCGGGCGTGATCTATGCGGCGGTTCCTGGAGTAAATCTATGGCACTGGCCTTTTTTGACGTCAAGCAATCTGCCGCGCAGCCTGGTGTGGGCGAACATTTATTTAGCGGGCATCAATCTTCTGCCAGCATACCCTCTGGACGGAGGCCGCATTCTGCGGGCTTACTTCGCGCGGAGCATCGATTCTTCTGCGGCCACGCGCCGTGCGGTTTCCATCAGCCACGCGTTGGCCATGGTTCTGATGATCGCAGGTTTGTTTAGCAATACATGGCTTACCATGGTCGGCGTCATTATCTTTTCGGCAGCGCAACTTGAGGAACGCGCGGTCATCTTCCAATCTGTTTTGGATAACGTGCGCCTCGAAGAAGTGATGCTCACCGATTTTTCTACCATGTCTCCGGCGGATACGCTCGAAGATGCGCTGGATAAGGCAGTCCATTCGCTGCAGGATGATTTTCCCGTGGTGCGCGGCAGCGATATGGTGGGAGTGATTTCGCGGCAACGCATACTGGACGCGCTGCGCGCGGAAGGTAACGGATATGTTCAGGCGGTGATGAATAAATTGTTCGAAGTTTCCTTGCGCCAGGAATCGCTGGCGTCCGCCTTCCGCAAACTTACGGCGCGTAATTTAAGCATCATCCCGGTGGTCGAGGATCAACGCTTGGTCGGCATTGTCACGCTGCAGAATTTAATGCACTCAATGTCGCTGCTGGCGGAAGGACGGAAGCTGCGGCGGGATGGGTCGAACTGATCCAGGTGGGCCGACCACTGCGGGAATATATTTCCGAATTACGATTCCCAATTGCCGATTGGTTAGTGCGCGGATTGTGAAACTTGGCAATCGAAAATTGGCATTTGGCATTCTTTAGAACAGCGTCACGGCTTTGGCCTGCCGCACCGCGGGAATCTCCTCCAGCTTACGCAGCACATCATCCGGAACGCGCCCATCCACGTGGACCACGGCGATGGCTTCGCGCGGCTCCGCAGATGTTTCCGCGCTGCGGCGTCCCAACGAAAAGTCTGCAATATTGATTTCGTTTTCGCCCAGGATTGTACCTACCTTGCCGATCACTCCGGGAACGTCGCGGTTCCGCAGATAAATCAGATTTCGCTCCAGTGGAGCTTCCACATCGATGTCATCAATGTGCAGCAGGCGTGGGGCGGTGCCGTGCAGGACGGCGCCTTTCACCATGTGCTCTTCGGTTGAACTCTTCAGGAAAAGTGAGAGCACGCTCCCAGCGCCGCCAGTGGAAGCCTTGGCCTTATGCGACTCGTGGACGCGAAGCCCGCGCTGGTCCGCGACAGAAGCCGCATTCACCAGATTCGTTTTTTCGTCGAGCGCCTGGTTGAGAATGCCTTTGATCGCGGCGTTGCGAATCAGTTCCGTCTTCCACTCGGCAATGTGCCCGCTGTAGCGCAGCGAAATTTCCTCTATCGAGCCGGCGGAAATCTGCGCCAGAAATGCTCCCATGCGTTCCGCCAAAACGATGTAGGGTTGCATCTCGGCATACTCTTCGGCGGAAACCGAAGGCACGTTCACCGCATTCTGAATTACGCCATGCTTCAGATATTCCCGTACCTGCTGCGCGATTTGCACTCCCACGGCTTCCTGTGCTTCGTGAGTGGAACCGCCGATGTGCGGCGTTAAGATGACGTTCTCCATTGCCTGAAACGGTGAGTTTTTCAGCGGCTCTTCGTTGAAAACATCAAGCGCTGCGGCCCCAACTTGGCTTTGCTTCAGCGCCTCGACTAAGTCAGCCTCGTTCACCAATTCTCCACGAGCACAGTTCACCAGGCGAACTCCTTTCTTCATTTTCTTAAGCGCGGTGGCGTTGATCATGCCGGCAGTTTGCGGAGTCAGTCCAACATGCAGAGTGATGTAATCCGCCGCTGCGTAAAGCTCGTCGAGGCTTACGCAACGAATTCCAAGTTCCTTGGCTATGGCGACGGAAACAAACGGATCGTGGGCAACGATCTCCATTCCAAAAGCTCGCGCCCGCCGCGCTACTTCCATGCCGATGCGGCCCAGGCCGGCAATTCCCAGCGTCTTACCGCGCAGTTCAGAACCTTGGAGCGATTTTTTCTCCCACTTGCCGGCATGCATCAGCGCATCTGCGCGGCAAAGATGGCGAGCCATGGCGAGCATCATGCCGAGCGCCTGTTCCGCGACTGCTACGGCATTCGCTCCCGGCGTATTCATCACCGCGATGCCTTGACGCGTGGCCACATCCAGATCGATATTGTCGACGCCCACGCCCGCGCGGCCGATCACGCGCAATTTCTTGGCATGCGCCAGCAGCGCAGCATCGGCCTGCACCGCCGAGCGAACGATCAGCGCGTCGGCAGACTCCAGCTCGGCTGTGAGTTTGCCATCTACCTGGTCCGCCGTCAGAACAACCCATCCGGGTTCTCGAAGCTGATCCACTGCTGATGCGGAAATCTTTTCCGCGATGACAATTTTCACGGATACGCTCATTTCTTCTTTATCTATGACAACACTGGAAAGACTTCATCGCTAACCACCGGCGACAAGACCTTGACAGACATTTGACACACCACTGACACAGCCACGCCCCGAGTTTCCTAGACTGCACTCATGGGCAAATGCCCGCGGAGGAAACAGTCATGAAAATATTATCAACTGCATTACTAGCTGCTCTCGCCGCTTTCACTCTGGCTTGCGGCTACAGCTCGAAAGCAGCTTCGCCCCCGGCGGCCGGGACTACGCCGACTATCGCAGCCCTCGCGCCGAATAGTATGAACTCAGGCGGCCCGGCATTCGTGCTGACGGTGAACGGCAGCAACTTCTCGAGCACCGCAACCATCAACTGGAATGGCACAGCGCAGGCCACAAGCCATGTAAGTGCGAACCAACTCACGGCGACCATTGCGGCTTCGAATATCGCAACTCCGGCCACCGTGGCGATTACGGTGACGAACCCGGGCACCGCCGGCACCGGCATTTACAACACCGGAGCCACGCTCGCGGAAACCTCGGCCGCAATGAATTTCACCGTGAACTAAAACGAGGGCCGCGTGTTTCGCGGTCCTCAAGCTTCCACGAGCTGCGCCCTGTCCGATTTTCCGCGCGCGTAAACTTCCTGGGCCGCTCGTACGGCCGCACCGTACTCAACATTTTTCCCGGTGACCCGCGCCAGCACATGTTCGAGCGCGCCTAGAATGCCGATCGTGTCCAGGTAATCGTAATAACCAATATGCGCGATGCGAAATAATTGTCCCTTCATTTCACTCTGGCCGTTGGCGACGACGGCGTCGAAAGATTCGCGAAATTCCTTCACGATCTTCCCGGAATCGATGCCGTCGGGCGAGGAGATTGCCGTCAGCGCAGCTGCGGGCGAAGATGCGTAAAGTTTCAGTCCCAGAGCCTGTGCACCGGCTCGCGTCATCCGCGCGCAAAGCTCAGCGGTATCGATGAGAGCTTCGCGTCCCTTAGCCAGGTCGCCGCCGCCCATCTCGCGTATAAACCCCAAAGCCGCTCCCAGCGCGGCAAATAGCGAAGTTGCCGGGGTGTAGGCCGATTCGCCCTTGGCCGCGGCTTTTCGTTCCTTGCGCAAATCGAAGTAATAGCGCGGAGAAGTCGTCGTATCCATTCGCTTCCATGCTCGCTCGCTCACTGCGCAATACCCGAGCCCGGGAGGAATCATCAACGCCTTTTGCGAACCGCCGATAATCACATCGACTCCCCAACCATCGACATCAAGATGAGTTGTACCCAGGCCGGTGATAGCATCGACGATCAGTAGCGTGTCATCGTATTGGCGGGCGATTTTTGCGATGCTTCTTATGTCGTGACGCGTGCCGGTGGAACTCTCGGTGGCTTGCACAAAGACGGCGCGCACGTCGGAAGTGACTTTCGAGCGAACGTCATCCAGCGAAAATGTTGTGCCGTACGGCGCGGAAAGAACATCGACATTGCAGCCGAAAGCTTTGGCCAGACCGGTCCAGCGCTCGCCGAACTTTCCGGCGGTGAGCACTAAAACCTTGTCGCCGGGAGACGTCAGGTTCGATACCGACGCTTCCATCACGCCCGTGCCCGAACAAGCCAGTACCAGCACATCGTTTTTCGTGCCGATAAATTCCTTCATGTCCGCGAGGACGCGCTGGAACAATGCGCGGAAGTCTGCGGTGCGGTGATGCGCCGTAAATGATGCCATGGCGGTTTGCGCCGCTGGCAGCAAAGGAGTGGGGCCGGGAGTAAACAGACGATTCTTGCGCAACATTCGTGACAATCCTTATGAGTGGAGTAATGATTAGTTTACTGGAAGGACGCTTTCTTGTGCGTGATTGCGGTCACGACCGTTCGGCAAGGGGCACCGTCTATAATTCAGGGATGAGCCTGATCGACCAGATTCAACAAGACATTACCGCCGCCATGAAGGCGCGCGAGGAGCAGCGTCTCTCCACGCTGCGCATGGTGAAGAGCGCGCTGAAAAATCGCGAGATCGAGAAGATGGCGCCGCTCGATGAGAAGGAATCTCAGGCCGTACTGAGCACGCTGATCAAGCAGCGCAAGGAATCAGTCGAGCAGTTCACCAAAGGCGGACGCCAGGAAATGGCCGACAAAGAAGCCGCCGAAATTGTGCTGATCGAAAGCTATCTGCCCAAAGCCGCAGGAGAAGATGAAATTGTCGCCGGAGTGAAGACGGTAATCGCCGAGATGGGCTCTCCTACCATGAAAGACATGGGCGCGGTGATGAAGAATGCCATGGCGCGCTTCAACGGCGCAGGGATGCGGGTGGATGGGAAGGTTGTGAGCGAGGCAGTGAAGCGGGAGCTTCAGGGAAGAGTCGGATGAGTGATCCCGAGTTTTGGAGCAGATTTCAGCTCTACTTCCTATGGGGATTGGAAGCTTGGATGCTCCCGCCGCTATTGATTATCGGATTGGCTTCTTTAACCAGCCTTGTTCTAAGCCTTCGCTCTCATGAGGTTAGAAAACGCTGGCGCACTTCCTATTGGTTCGTACTGACTCAGCTCGTATTTTTTCCGTTGGCCATTGCAGTTGGAGCCTCGTTCCCGGCCTCTAGCACGTCTCCGCTAGAACCCCGTCGGCCCAATTTGCTCGGGGAGCACATTCTGGATGCACTGACCCTGCTTTCGTTGGGGATGGCGCTGTTCTGGATTTATCGCATGAAGGGACTGCGTTGGCTAGCTACCAGCCTCGTGATCCTTGAGGAAGTGCGGTATGGGGCGCGTTGTTTATCGCCGGCATGTCCGTCTCGGGCGACTGGATCTAGCCGAATCAACACCCTCCCATAAAAGAGCGCGCCGGAATAATCGTCGAAGCCGACGATTCCAGTTACTTGCTCCGCTGCAACTCGCGATACGCCTCGCTCTTTGAAACCCCACGCTCTTTGGCCACCTTCTTGAGCGCGGTTTTTTCATCGACTCTTTCCTCGGCCATGATCTGCTCGAGGCGCTGTCGTACGCTGGGGCGGACGGGGGCGTCCGCCACTCCACGAGCATCGCCTTCCTCAACCTTTCCGATCAGCAGGGTGATTTCGCCCTTCACTCCGTCGCGCGATTTCAAAATCTCCAGAACTTCGCTCGCGCGTCCGCGCAAAAATTCTTCGTGTAGTTTGGTGACTTCGCGCGCGATCACCACATGCCGGTTTGTTCCCAAGATCTCAACCACATCCGTCAGCGCCTCGACGATGCGGTGTGGTGCCTCGTAGAAAACCTGGGTGCGCGGCGAGATTTTCACTGCTTCCAGAGCGGCCCGCCTCTCGCCCCTCTTCGCCGGAAGAAATCCACTGAAGCGGAAGGAATCGGTGGGAAGCCCGCTGGCGACCAGCGCCGCCAGGAATGCCGACACTCCCGGAATCGGCACTACGGGCAGGTGATGCCGAATGGCCAGCGAAATCAAGCCGAAAGCCGGGGTCGGAAATTCCGGGCATTCCAGCATCAGTAACTAACGCGACGCTGGTACCCTCCTGCAAATCTTTCACCAGCTCGGCGGCGCGCGTCATCTCATTGTGTTCGTGGTAGCTGACGGTGCGGGTGGTAATGCCGTAGTGGTTGAGCAGTTTCTGTGTTTGCCGCGTGTCTTCGCAGGCGATTACGTCGGCTTCCTTCAGCATGCGCAGGGCGCGCAGCGTGATGTCCTCCAGATTGCCGATAGGTGTGGCGACCAGATAGAGCGCGGGCCGTGGCGCCAGACGATTCGGTTTGCGGCTGAACTGTTTCAGAGACGGCTGCATTGGACTCAAGTTTGCGGCCAGCATCTTTCATGGCCGGAGTCTATCACTGGGCAGGAGTTTGCTCTCGCTCCGCGCAAAGGGTTGCTCTCGGGCTAGCGGGAGCCTTCACCACGAAGGGCACTTATGGAGCGCGAAGGAGGGCGGTTCAATGAGTGTAATCGGGATTTATCGCCAATTGACTTGCTCGGGCCGCATGACGGGTGACTTGTGTCTTGCGCTTTTTAAACCTACGCAGCGGTAAGAGTCGCTTACGGAGTCATCGTTATCCAGATAGTGTTAGAAGCGATCACCAGTCCGTGATCGTTTGGCAGCTGTAGCCAGACAGAGCCATGGCGGTCTGGACGACTTAACTGGACTGTGTACTTACCCGGCTTGAAGTCGAAGAGTGCTGGCAAGGTCCGCATAAAGAGTCAGGGTTTCGCCGGGCGACAACGATGTGGGCAGGGAAGACCACCTTGGAATTACCGTCAGGTGTGGATTCTTATGTTCCTCCTTGCCCTGGACTGCCTGGTAGTAGGGTGTTTGTGCAGGCTCTTCACCCTCGGAATCTCGAACGCTAGATAAAAAATCGAAAGCAAAGGCTTTTGTCAATCCTAAATCGATTGGGCTGCTTGATATGTTCTTTACATGGATAACCAGCGGTACAGTAGACCCCACCTTGAAGTGCTGGAAAGCATTAATATCGACTGAAAATGGCGGATGCTTTTCCTGGGCTCGGCCAGTGGATAGCAAAACTAAGGGTGTGATAGCTAAGAGGCACCATCTCAATCTCCGCATATAGTCATCCGTTCCTCTCATGGGCAGGTTTACACGCACGTGTGACCGATGGCGCGCCCGACGAGTTCCGGGTGCGACAGCCTTTTGCTGCCTATCTTACGAGGTTTTTGGTTGATAGGTGTCGCAAACAGGCGATTGCACTCAAAACCCCTCCATCTCGATCTCCGTTTCGCAGTTAGCGCGGCTTGGTTCTACGACGCGCCCCCGGTGAATTGACGCAATCCAACCTGCACCCTAGAATCAAATTGAAGCTAATCTATCCCCACGATCGTCTTAAGAACCCATGCCTCTTTACGAATATCAGTGCGAAAAGTGCGGTCATCGCTTTGAAAAAATTCAGAAGTTTTCCGACCGCATGGTCAAGAAGTGCCCGGAGTGCGGAGGCCGGGTGGAGCAGATGATCTCCGCGCCCGCCGTGCAATTCAAAGGATCCGGCTGGTACGTCACGGACTACGCCAACAAGTCTCACGCGCCTGCGTCTGACGGCGGAAGTTCCGATTCGAAGAAGGAAGAAAAGTCGGAGAAGTCCAAGTCGGATGCTTCATCCAAAGAGAGTTCGAGCAAAGACTCTTCGTCGAAGGAGAGTTCTTCCGCGAGCAGTGGTTCGAAAGAAGACTCGAGAAAGACGAGCTTGAACCGAGTAAGTTCGTCGCGAAAACCGGATAAAAAGAAGTAGCCAGCGCCGGCTAGGCCTTCTGCCACTTGCGCTGGTCTTTTGCTACTTCAACTCCTCCTTGCTTCAACTCTTCCCTGCTGCAGCTCTTCGTTATTTCAGCTCCCTCTTGAAATGATCTTCGATCATGTGGAAGAGGTGGTCGCGTGACTCACTGCCGGCGATGCTATGAGTTTTATTGGGATAGATCATCAGCTGGAATTGCTTCCCAGCATTAATCAGGGCGTTCACCATCTGAACGCTGTTCTGAAAATGCACGTTGTCATCGCCGGTTCCGTGGGCAATGAGCAATGCACCGTGCAGGTTCGCGGCCGCGGTCGTGACGTCGGATTCGCGGTAACCCTCCGCATCATCTTTGAGCTGTCCCATGTAACGTTCCGTATAGATCGAATCGTAATTAATCTGATCCGTCACGGGGGCGACCGCAACTCCGGCGCGAAAACGTTCGGAGTGGGTCATGGCATAGAGCGTCATGGAGCCGCCGTTGGACCATCCCCAGATCGCCATGCGATCTTTATCCAGTTGCGGAAATTGCGCGAAGAGCTGATCGAGTGACGTGAGCTGATCTTTCAACTCGATGGCGCCGAACTCATGGCGAATCGCAGTCTGGAATTTGCGATCGCGGCCTGGAGTTCCCCGATTGTCGACGGAAAATATCGCGAAACCGTCGCGCGCCAGGATTTCATCAAACGGATTGGTCGGTTGTTTCAAAACCAGCTGCGCCGCCGGCCCACCATAAATATTCACGATCAGCGGAATCTTGCCGCTGGCCGGCGGATCTGGAGGCAGCAATAGACGGCCATACAATGTTTCGCCGTCTTCGGCCTTGAACTCCAGCCACTGCGGAGCGCGCAAGCCATACTCGGCGGCTTCATCGCGCGCCGCCCAAATCGGCGAACAAGCGCCGCCCACGGTGCACAACGACATGTGGGTCGTCGTCACTGGTCCGGAAAAGCTCAGTTCATAATGTTTGCCATCTTCGGAAAATTTTCCGAAAGACATTCCTTCTTCATGAGTGAGCGGCTGCATTTCGCTGCCGTCCAACTTGACGGAAAAAATTTGCCGCTGCCGGGGATCGTCCTTATTGGAAGAGAAGAAAACCGTTCCCGAGCTTTCATCCAGTCCCTCAACTCCGAGCATTTCGAAGTCGCCGTGCGTGAGTTGCCGCTCCAGCTTGGCTTCACCGGCCAGAGGATTTTGCTTATCGAAACTGTAGAGATACAACTGGGTTTGCCCGCCGCGCCAACTCGACCACAGAAAACGATCGCCGGACTTCAAAATGCGGAAGTCGTCATTCACATTAATCCATGCGTTGGGAGCGGTCTCCGTAAGAACTTTCGTTGACTTCCCCGAGCGGGCATCGACAAAGTACAAATCCATTTTGTCCTGGTTGCGATTCAGAACTTCCACCCAGATGATTCCGTCGCGCACCCAGCCGAAGCGGGGAATGTACTCCGCATCGCCAGGCAAGGAAATCCAACGAACCTTGCCTTTGTCGGCGTCGACTACTCCGAGCTTCACGACAGGATTCGGATCGCCGACATCGGGATATTTCTCGTTATCCACGATGGGATGCGTCGGGATCAGATTAGAGATGGGATAAGTCGGAACGCGGGTTTCATCCATGTGCAGGAAGACGATATCTTTGCTGTTCGGCGACCAGAAATAATTGCTGCGCACGGCTAATTCTTCCGCGTATACCCAATCGATATCGCCGTTGAACAGATCGTCGGCGGTATCTCTGGTAAGTTGCTCCTCGTCCTTTCCATCCACCGGCCTGACGTAAAGGTTGTGCTTGCGTACGTAGGAAACACGGCTGCCGTCGGGAGAAAATTTTGGATCGACGCTGGGATCGGGCGCGGAGGTAAACTGCACCGCTGTAGTAGTGTTCAAATCAAACATCCAGAGTTGGCCCTGCGAATCGAAAATCAGGTGCTTCGAATCCGGCGCCCACAGGTAATCGGCGACGTGATAACGCATGAGCCGCTCTTTTTCCCGCTCGTCTTTCACCTTGGTATAGTCGGGCGCGAGTGAAGCCAGCTTGGCTGCGCTGACCAGGACTTTCTTTTCCCCCGTGGCCGCGTCCACATACCAGAGTTCGCCGTGCTCTCCCTGGTCATCCCGTTGCACAAACGAGAGCTTGGTCCCATCGGGACTCCACTCCAGAGTCTCCGGGCCACGTCCGCTGAGACCGCCCGGAGCGAAGATTGCCTCGATGGTAAGCGGTTTGGCCGGCGACGACGTCTGTGCTCGAAGCACAGTCGCCAGGCCGGGAAAAAGGGTAAGAGCGGCAGCAGCGGCAGCGAGAGAGAGAAACTTTTTCACTAGGAGACCCCGGAGCGAGAAATGAAGTAATGCGGAACGAAAGAGTTTACACCCGAACCGGCCTCTCCGTGAGGGCTTTGCCGTAATAGTCGGCCGAGACCAGCGTTTCCGCGTGTTAGAATCAAACCTGAGTTCCCTCAGGATGCTCCCAGAAATAGAAAACCTGCTGCACCTGCAAGAAGCGGATAAGGCAATTCGCCGCTTGCAGGACGAAATCGCTGAACTCCCCAAACGCGTCGCCGCCATCGAGCACAAGCTGGCTGATACGAAGCTGCAATTGGAAAAAGCTCAGGCCGCGGTGAAAGCGGATGAAGCCTCCCGGCGCAAATACGACACCGCAATCACCGACCTGCGCGGCAAAATTTCCAAATACCGCGACCAATCACTCGCCGTAAAAACAAATGAGCAATACAAAGCGTTGCTGCAGGAAATCCAGTTTGCGGAAAAAGAGATTGCCGAGAATGAGGACAAGATTCTCGAGTTGATGGTGAATGCCGACACCCGCGATAAGCAAGTAAAAGCCGCTCAGGCTGAATTGAAAGCGGAAACCGCAGAGATTGAGAAAGAAAAAGAACAGGCCCGCCAGCGCACCGCGGAAGATGAAAAGCAACTCACGGAATGGCGAGGCAAGCGCGATCAGATGCGGGCGGGCGTGAACGAAGATCTGTTGCGCCATTATGAGCGCGTTTCAAAGTTTCGCGGCAGCGGCATCTCCGAAGTTCGCGATCATAAATGTATGGCCTGCCAGGTCATGCTGCGTCCGCAGATCTACAACGACGTGCGCACCGGGCAGCAAACTGTGGTTTGCGATTCCTGCCAGAGGATTCTGTACTTCAATCCCGCTAACGAAATGCAGGCGCTCGAGCCGGAACATAAACGCTCGCGCCGCCATCATCCTAAAATCGATGCTCCTCAGGCCTGGTACTATCGCGCTGAGTGGGGCGACGCCGGGGAGGTTTTCCTGTGTTTGGCTAATGCCGGTGGCCAAGCCAGCCGCCGGGTGTTCGATATGGGCACGGGACGCCTTATCGGCGACATCCTCATTCGCGAGGGCGATTACCGGCATGCGTTTCCGGAAGACATCACGGGCGCCATCCGCCTCAACGGAAGCTGGTCGGAAAACGAAATGGAAACCTGGGGCACGGAAATGCCCATGACCGCTCTGGATTCTCTGCACACCGACCTTGACGCAGCCCGCTATGAAATGAGTTCCCGCACACCGGCAAGGACTGACAGCTCACCCACGGTTCCAACCGGGCAAGCCGCCAGCTAAGTACTAAAGTAATCCAGGACTGGTGGCACAAAAGCGCCAGCACCCGTGCCTAAAGAGTGACCTATATTCCCCGGGCAATCCGTCCACCATCAATGAATGTAATTAACCCAAGAGCCAACCGGGGAATGGCCGGCCGACAGGTGCTATGGCGACAGCGACATCCTTGGTGTAAACTCCGGCGCATCGTATGACGTGGAAAAGCTTTTGCCTTCTCGCGACTTATCGCGATTCTATGCGGTTTAGCGCCAGTTGCCGGATCGTGCCAACAGTACGCGAAGTCAGATCGTCGACTCGCTGAGTCCATGCTGCGAGACGCGGATGCAGACGTGCAAAAGCACTACTACGACTCGAAGTTCCACGGCATTGACTGGCCAGCGCGCGTGCAGGAGGCGAGGAAAAAAATCGCAACCGCTCGCTCAATGGATGATGCGGTGTCGGAGATCGCCGCGCTTTTGGACAGCCTGCACGATTCGCATACGTCTCTTGTTCTCCCGCCCCGAACGCAAGTCCACGATTACGGCTTCCAAATGGAGATGATTGGCGACCGATGCTATGTAGTTCGAGTTCGTGCCGGAGGCGATGCCGAGAAGAAAGGTCTCAAGCAGGGCGACGAAGTTAAGGCAGTTAACGGATACCCTGTTTCACGCCAGGATTTTCGAAGGCTCGTGTACATCGTCAACGTGTTGCGTCCGCAGCCGGAACTTCGCCTGACTCTCGCGGACGCGGCCGGTGGTGAGCGCGCAGTTAGAAGTGAAGACAAGGTTTCAAGCATCAACCGTCAGCAGGTATTTTCTGCATCAGGGAATTAACGTGCTGGTTCGCGACGCCGATGCGAGGCGTGAGATTCTCCGCCCTCGTTACTTTGAGAAAGGCAACGACCTCCTTGTGGTCAAAATTCCTGAATTCGCTTTCTCTGCGTCGGAAGTGGATAACATGGTTGGCAAAATGAGAGCACACAGAGGCGTCGTCCTGGACCTCAGGGGCAACCCGGGAGGTTACGCGGTTACTCTCGACCGCCTGCTCGGTGGATTGTTTCAAAACGATCTAAAGATTTTTGATCGCGTTGGCCGTGGCGAGACGAAGTCGGTATCGGCAACCGGCAGTCATCACGATGCTTTTACTGGCCGCTTAGCGGTTTTGATCGATAGCGAGTCAGCCTCCGCTTCCGAGGTGCTGGCGCGCGTGGTGCAGCTCGAGAGGAGGGGCTTTATTGTGGGCGATCGGAGTTCGGGTAGTGTGATGGAAGCGAGGCTTTATCCTCACCAGGTCGCGTTGGATTCGATCGTCTCTTATGCCATCTCTGTTACAGATGCCGATTTGGTGATGACGGACGGTAAGAGCCTGGAACACGTGGGCGTAGAGCCAGACATCGTGGTTTTGCCGACTGGTCAGGATTTGGCGAACGATCGAGATCCCGCGCTGGCCAAGGCTGTCGGGTTGGTTGGCGCGAAACTTTCTCCAGAAGAGGCCGGGAAAATACTTCCCCACGTCGAATCAGACCAGTTTCAGACGACGCTGTCTTTGAATGATTGATCGAAACAGGGCGTTAGCGCCCATTGGCCGTACAGTTCGTTGCCGCATTTGCGGAACGCCACCGCTGCCAACCCGCCAGGCATTACCATGTCCCCATGCCCCCGACGCCGGTCCAGTCCAAGACCCCCATAGTCAAAATCTCTCCTCGCGGTGCCACTCGACTGAAATCGGGCCACGTCTGGGTTTACCGCTCTGACATCGTCTCTGCCGACGGTGCGGCCCCGGGCTCGCTGGTCGCAGTCACCGATCATCGCGGACAGTTTCTCGGCACGGCGCTCTATTCCAGTTCTTCGCAGATCGCTGTGCGTCTGCATCTCTCGTGATCCGGTTACAGACTTCCCGGCGCTGCTTCGCCAGCGTGTCGCCAATGCCGTTGCCTATCGTGAGCCGATTGTTCGCGACACCGACGCATACCGGGTCGTGTTCAGCGAAGCGGATTTTCTTCCCGGCCTGATCGTTGACCGCTACAACGACATTCTTTCCATCCAGATCCTTACCCAGGCAATGGACGCCGAAACCGTGCGCTCCACCTTGATTTCAGAGCTGACGGAGCGCTGCATCCGGCCTCCATCGTCGAGCGTGTCGACTCTGCGCGTCCGCCAGCTCGAGGAATTGCCGCCCCGAGCTTCACGGCCTGCTGCAAGGGAGAAAAAAGCTTCCACTGTCTTTACCATGAACGGGGTCCAGTTTAAGTTCGAGGCCTTGGAGGGCCAGAAAACAGGGGCATTTCTTGACCAGCGCGAAAATTATGCCGCCGCAGCCCAATATGCCCATGGTGAGGCGCTGGATGTATTTTGCTACCAAGGAGGATTCGCGTTGCATCTGGCAGCGCGCTGCTCGCGCGTGACGGGGGTCGATAGTTCACGGCCGGCCCTCGAAGTTGCCGACCAGAATGCGGCGCTCAACTCACCGCGAGATCGAATGGATTGAAGCCAATGCCTTCGACCTGCTCAAGGACTACGCCGCCTCCGGCCAGCGCTACGACAGCATCGTTCTCGATCCCCCGGCCTTCGCCAAATCGAAGCGCGACCTTGATGCCGCTATGCGAGGCTACAAAGAGCTAAACCTTCGCGCGCTGAAAATGCTCCGGCCTGGCGGGGTGCTGGTCTCGTGTTCCTGCTCCTATCACGTGAGTTCGTCGGACTTCCTGGAAATGCTGGCGAGCGCGGCCCTGGATGCTCGGCGCACGGTGCGCATCGATCGAGGTTCGCGGACAAGCCAAAGATCATCCCGATCCTGCTGAATGTGCCGGAAAGCTCCTACCTTAAGTGTGTTATAGCCAATGTAAGCTAATGAAAATACAGCGTATATTATTGTATTGACAATAACACACTCATATTTTATGCTTCTTTTGTGCTTACTTAACATCTAAGCGTTTGAACGGCAACGCCGAAATTCTGAAAACACCAAAGCACAAAAGGAGATCATTACCATGACCGTACTTACCCGTTGGGAACCTTTCCGTGAGTTTTCCACCCTGCAGGACCGCATGAATCGTCTGTTTCGCGAGTCCTATAACGAAGGTGGCCGGGATGAATCCCTCACCGCATCCAGCTTTGCCCCGGCAGTCGATGTTTACGAAGACGAGCACAACGTGACCCTGAAGATCGAAGTGCCCGGAATCGACGAGAAAGATATCGACATTCGCCTGGAGAACAACACCCTCACCGTGCACGGCGAGCGCAAAATCGAGAAGGAAGAGAAGGAAGAGAATTATCGCCGCGTGGAGCGCCAGTATGGCAGCTTTACCCGCACCTTTACTCTCCCTGCGACCGTGGATGCCGAGAAAGTTTCGGCAGACTACGACAAAGGCGTGTTGAAGGTCACTCTGCCTAAGAAAGCCGAAGCCAAGCCGAAGCAGATCAAGGTCAACATCGGTGCCGGCAAGGCCACTGATAAGACTCTTGAAGGCAAGGCGCCCAGCAAAGCCGCGTAAGCAGCGCAGCGTCGTGGAGGGGCGGACGCCTTCGTCCGCCCGATCGAGCGAAGCTCGACTCTTTTCAATGGTGGGAGGCGGCCGAGAAGGCTGCTTCCCATTTAGTTTTTGCAACTCAATAGTTGTCATTTCATCAGATGTGCAGTTCGGCAATTTGAAAATCTGAGATTCCTCCCTCCGATTTTCAAATTGCCCGATCACACAATCATTAAATTAATAATTGGAGTTTCATCATGGCTATCCGTTGGGATAAGTTCACAGTAAAAGCGCAGGAAGCAGTGCAGCGAGCGAACAATCTGGCCTCCGAGCACGGCAACCCGGAGCTGCTTCCGGTTCATCTGCTGGCCGCGCTGCTGGAAGATAAAGAAGGCATCGTTCCGCCGGTTCTGGAGAAAATCGGCATCGGGCCGCAGGCCGTTCTCAGCGACGTCTACCGCGAGATCGAGAAGCTGCCAAAAGTTTCCGGTGAATCCGCGCAAGCCACGCTCTCCAATGCCACGAACAAGCTGTTGGAGCAAGCCTTCAAAGAGGCCTCCAACTTTAAGGACGAGTATGTCTCTACCGAGCATCTGCTGCTGGCCATCACGCACTTGAAGCAAGACGTCGCCCAGCAGATCCTTGCCCGTCACGGAGCCACGTATGACGCAATTCTGAAGGCGCTGACTTCGGTCCGCGGTTCGCAGAAAGTGACCGACCAGAATCCTGAAGCTAAATATCAGGCCCTGGAGCGCTACGCCCGCGACCTGACCGAGCAGGCTCGCCGCGGCAAACTCGATCCCGTGATCGGCCGCGACGAAGAAATCCGGCGCGTGGTGCAGGTACTTTCCCGGCGCACGAAAAATAATCCGGTGCTCATCGGCGAGCCGGGCGTAGGCAAGACCGCCATCGTCGAAGGCCTGGCGCAGAGAATTATTTCCGGCGACGTGCCCGAGGTGCTCAAGAACAAGCGCGTGGTTGCGCTGGATCTCGGCTCCATGCTGGCCGGAGCAAAATATCGCGGCGAGTTTGAAGATCGCCTCAAGGCCGTGTTGAAGGAAATCGAAGACTCCCAGGGTCAAATCATTCTCTTCATCGACGAGCTGCACACCCTGGTCGGCGCCGGAGCCAGCGAGGGCGCGATCGATGCCTCCAACATGCTGAAGCCGGCGCTGGCTCGCGGCGAGCTGCGGGCCATCGGCGCTACTACGCTGAACGAATATCGCAAGTACATCGAAAAAGATGCGGCTCTCGAACGCCGCTTCCAGATTGTTTTTGTCGGCGAGCCGAATGTCGAGGACACGATCGCCATTCTGCGCGGACTGAAAGAACGTTACGAAGTACATCACGGCGTCCGAATCAAAGATTCGGCCATCGTGGCCGCCGCGACGCTTTCGCATCGCTATATCTCCGACCGTTTCCTGCCGGATAAGGCGATCGACCTGGTGGATGAAGCCGCGGCGTCGATTCGCATCCAGATCGATTCGCTACCCACTGACATCGATCAACTAGAACGCCGTGCCACGCAACTTGAAATCGAAAAGCAGGCGCTGAAAAAAGAAGACGACGCCAACTCTCGCGAGCGTCTGGCTGTCATCGAGAAAGAGCTGGCCGAAATCCGCGAGAAATCCAACGCTCTCAAGGCGAATTGGAAAAAAGAAAAAGAGCTGATCGCGAAGTCCCGTGAATTGAAGGAGAAAATCGAGAAGCTCAAACTCGAAGAGCAGACTGAAGAGCGCCGAGGGAATCTGCAGCGGGTCGCCGAAATCCGCTACGGGTTGTTGCGCCAGGCCGAAGAAGAGTTAAACCAGCTGACTGCCAAGATTGAAGGCAAAGGCTCGGGCGCTCCGCGCATGCTGAAAGAAGAGGTGGACGAAGAGGATATCGCCCGCATCGTTTCTAAGTGGACCGGTATTCCCGTCTCGAAGATGCTCGAAGGCGAAGTGAAGAAGCTGGTCACCATGGAAGACCGCCTGCGCCATCGCGTTGTCGGACAAGACGAGGCGCTGGAGCGCGTGGCCAATGCCATTCGCCGCTCCCGCGCCGGACTCAGCGATCCCAAGCGCCCGATCGGCTCATTTATTTTTCTCGGCCCAACCGGCGTCGGAAAAACTGAATTAGCCCGCGCACTTGCTGAATTTTTATTTGACGACGACCGCGCGCTGTTGCGCATCGACATGTCGGAATACATGGAGAAGCACTCGGTCGCGCGCCTGATCGGCGCGCCCCCGGGATATGTGGGATATGAAGAAGGCGGACAGCTCACCGAGCAGGTGCGTCGCCGTCCGTATTCGGTCGTGCTGTTCGACGAAATCGAGAAAGCGCATCCCGATGTTTTCAATGTTCTCTTGCAAATCATGGACGATGGCCGCCTTACCGACGGCAAGGGCCGCGTCGTCGATTTCAAGAATACGATCATCATCATGACGTCCAACCTGGGCTCCAGCTATCTGCAGGCCGAGAGTCTGCGCACGCCGGAAGATTTTGAAAAGGCCAGCGAGCAGGTGATGACCACGCTGCATGGCCACTTCCGGCCCGAGTTCCTGAACCGCGTGGATGACATCATCATCTTCCGTCCGCTGGGCAAAGACCAGTTGGTCAAGATCATCGAGCTGCGGCTCGAAGATGTGCGCCGATTGCTGGCTGATCGCAAGATCTCGATCGAGCTTACCGACGCAGCGAAGGACTTGTTATTTACTCAAGGTTACGATCCGAACTTCGGCGCGCGTCCGCTAAAGCGGGCGATCCAGAAGCTGATCCAGGATCCGCTGGCGCTGAAGATTCTCGACGGTGAAATTCTGCACGGCGATCACATCGTGGTCGATGCCGACAAGAAAGCCGGCAAGATGAAGTTCGAAGTGAGCAAGCGCGTAGGAGAAAAGCAACCGGAAAAAGTGAAGCGCTAAGGGCGAGTGCCCAAGCTGGTCGTCCACAAGCACTGTCATCCGCTACACGTTGTCATCCTGAGGCCCGCGTTTTTTGCGGGCCGAAGGATCTCTGCAATTGTTGGCACCAGTCGCGGGCGGTGGTCCTTATTTCCGCACGAAAGCCTGAACCAGCTCTGGCGACGCAGCCAGAAACCACGCGATCACGATTCGCACCATGATTTGCGCGCCATACCAGAAGAAGCGCCAATTGATATCCCTCGCAGCGGCGGACACGGCCGGAACCGACCCTGCGACTCCGAGCACCATAAGCACAATCGCGCACCAGCGCGCCCAATTCTGCAGCCGGTAGAGTCCCCAGCCCACCAGCGCCCATCCCGCACCCACAGAGATTGCGGTCTGTGGTCCATCCAAGTTCTCTTCCATAAGTGATGCCTGCGGCCCGCGTCATGGCGAGCGTTCCGGGTGCGAGCGAACTCACCACGCCGATTATGATCAGATACGCGGCAACCAGGAAAAACAGAGCAGCGATTACCGTCACACTGGCGGGACGTTCCATAGGAATGAGAGTATCGCAGTCCGAGAGAAGCCAGCAGGCTGACTCAAACCGCCCGCTCAGGAATTGTTTCGCCGCACTTTCTCGATCACCCAATCCGTCCAATAGGAAGATGCGCCACTCGCCAGCAGCGGAGCTTTTCCCAGCACGGCATCTACGAAGTTTTCGATCATGGGATAGTGCAAATTGGCGTCAGGCGGCAGATTCTCGCGGCCTCCGGGATAGATGAGCTCGGGCCCATTCAGCGGAGTTAACTCCATTTCGCCGTCGGTGCCGCGAATGCGGCATTCGTCCCGTTTCACTTTCGAATGCCAGCGCACATCTACAATTCCGCGCATGCCGCCGGCATAATCGATCATCACGGTCGCATTATCCTCCACCGCATAATGATGCACCGCATTCGATAAATAACCCGTAGCGCGCAGCGGTTGACCAAACAGAAAATTCAGCACATCGATTCGATGACAAGCAATGTCGTAGAGCGGACCGCCTCCGGCTTTCGCCGGATCGATGAGCCAGCTACGCTCGCTGAGCTTCTCGTCCAGCCAGCCGTGGTTGGTGAGTTCGGCAATTACGGGCGTGCCGATTACGCCCGCTTCAATCAGTTGTTTCGCGCGCTGCACTTTGGGATAGGTTCGGCGGTAGTAGGCGATGCCGAAGGTGCGTCCCGTTTCTTCCGCGACTTCTAACATGAGCTGCGATTCGGCCTCATTCATCGCCATCGGCTTCTCACACAGCACGTGCTTTCCGGCGCGGAGAGATTGAATCGTCTGGGGCGCGTGAAGAAAAACTGGGGTGGCGATGTAAACCGCATTCACCGCGGGATCGGCGAGAGCTTCGTCGAGCGTAGCCCAGACGCGCACGTTGTATGGAGCAGCTTTTGCCGGATCACGCGTAACCAGGCCATACAAGCGGCTTCTCGACTCAGATTGAATTCCGGGAATAACGCGCCGCGTGGAGATATCGCCGATTCCGACTACGATCCAGTTCAACATGGGTGTCCAAAAAGAAGTTTATACAAAATCAAAGGCCGGCCTAAGCCGGCCTTCGCCATCAATCTTCAAAATCCAAAACTACTTTTTGGGAGCGATTGCATCCTTGGCAGCCTTGGCGACGCGGAACTTTACCACGGTCTTCGCCTTGATCTGAATGGGTTCGCCAGTCTGCGGATTCCGTCCGACGCGCGCCTTGCGGTGCGCTTTCACCAGCCGGCCCAGGCCGGGGACAACGAACACGCCGTTCTTCTTGGTTTCTTTTACTGCGACATCGGCGAGCTGCTCCAAAAATGCTGCAGCCGTCTTGTTGGGGAGTTCAGTTTTCTCCGCCAGATAACGAACGAGTTGAGTCTTGGTCAAACCTGAAGCCATATTTCCTCCTCGGGGAAAAAGTTGAATTTTAATTCCAGCGGGCTTGATGGTATATCAGCGCCCTGTGGAAAACACCCTCATTTTACGCGGGTTCCAAAGATATAACACGTCAGAAGGGCCGTTTTTACACGTTTATTTGTATCCACCGCTCCTACAATGGGCCAATTAGGCCGCTAACTGCACTGTGGCTAGGCAGGTCAGATCTGCTCCGACGGTAAGCTTTCTCGATGTAGCGTCCCCGGTGGCTCGCCTGCGGATGCAATAATGCTGAAGAGGAGAATCACGATTTGAGTTGCGCGATCTGCGAAATTCGCAAGGAGAAGCGCTTCTGTCCCGCGGTCCACGGCCGCATTTGCCCGCAATGTTGCGGCGAGCAGCGCGAGGTGACGCTCGATTGCCCCAGCGATTGTCCCTATCTGCAACAAGCGCGCCAACACGAGAAGCCGCGATCGGCGGATGAATTTGACGCGGCTTCGTTATTTCTTCAAGTGGAAATTTCCGATCAGTTCACTTACCAGCACGAGCATCTGCTGATGGGACTGAGTTATGCCTTGGCGAAAGCTGCGCGCGCTGACCGCGCCCTCAATGATCGTGATCTGGTCGCCACACTCTCCGCCATGTGTACGAGCTACGAGAGATTAGTGAATTCCGGATTGCACTACGAACAACCGCTGACCAGCGCGGCGCAGCACGCCGTCGCAGGGCAAGTGGAAGAGATGGTGAAACAATTCCGCGCGGCGGAGCAGAAGCAGTTGGGCTATTCCAATCTGCGGGATTCCGATGTACTGAAGGCTTTGGTATTTCTGCTTCGGCTGGCGCAGGGGCGAACTTCGGGGCGGCCCAAGTCGCGGGCGTTCATTGATTTTTTGTACGATCAGTTTCCAGAGAAAGAATCAGCCGTGCTCGCTGCCCAGGAAGCAGGCAGCCGGCTCATTGTGCCGTAGGAGAAAATCGAGCCACGGATTTCACTGATTCTACTGATAAAAAACTTTGGCCAAAATCTCACAATTGTTGCTCCTGATCCGTGTTAATCCGTGAAATCCGTGGCTTGGCTCTTCAATTTGCGTACGGTCGCGCCCGAAGGCAGCGCGTCCCGCAGCTCACGGATCGTTTTATTCAGCACCGGATGCCGCGCTTCGGATGCAATCTCGACCAGCGGTTCAAGAACGAATCGTCGCTCATGCATGGCCGGATGCGGAATCGTGACTTCGGCAGTATCCAAAACAGCATTCCCGAACAAGAGAATATCAATGTCGATCATGCGCGGCCCCTTTTTCTGCACGCGCTGCCGCCCCATATCTTTTTCAATCCCTAGAATCGCAGTCATCAGTTCTTGCGGCGTTAGTTCAGTTTCGAGCGCGACCGCACAATTCAGGAACCATGGTTGTTCTGTAAATTCCACGGGCTCGGTTTCGTAAAAGGATGAAACCGCCGCAACTCGGCCAACCGCGCTCAATTGACGCGCGGCTTCGCGCAGGTTGCCCTCGCGATCTCCGATATTCGAGCCCAATGAAAGATAGGCCAATGTTGCCATAGGTTTATCAGCCGATACCTTGGTTACTTTCGGAGATTTCTACCTCATTCTAGGATTAAAGCATGCTGGAGTCTCTGCTGTTGAGTCGAGATGCCGACGTGTTCCGGGTATTGCGCCCGACGCTCGAAAAATTGTCGATCGACATCGAAATCTGTCAGGAGGCTAAGAAAGCCAGCGAGATTCTGATCTCGGAAAAATTCGATGCCGTAATCGTCGACTGCGATGACATGCCCGGCGGAGTCGGAGTTCTGGAAGGCTTGCGCGCAACTCCCAGCAATAAGAACTCTGTAACATTTGCCATCGTCAACGGTAAGAGAACCACTACGCAGGATGCGTTCGGCATGGGAGTGAATTTCGTTCTCCACAAGCCGCTGTCTGCCTTGAACGCGTCTCGCTGTTTCAATGCGGCTTTGAGTTTTATGCAGCGCGAGCGGCGGCGCTACTTCCGCCATCCGGTAAAAATAGCGACCCGTCTGCTGTTGGGGGATACAGAAATGAAAGCGGAAAGCACGAATTTGAGCGAGGGCGGAATCGCTTTATTACTGCACCACGCCCTGCCGAAGAACGCGACGCCACGTTTGCAGTTCACACTTCCCGGAACCAGCGCCAGTCTCGATGTGGAAACGGAAGTGGCTTGGGCCGACCTGAAAGGATGCGTGGGATTGCGGTTTCTCAACCTGCCTGCGAGTTCAAAGGAACTGCTGGAGCGTTGGCTTGGGGATCACGCGGAACCGAATCCCGCAGCCCAGGACAAGCCACTTGCATCCGCTTCTCGTCCCATCCAATAGACGGCGCTTGCCGGTCCTCCCGCCTCCGTTTAATCCGCAGGTATCCGCTTGGTAATTGGCGCGCGGCGATCGGCATGGCAATCTAGCCAGATCGGAGAGCCATTATCATGCTGCCTTCTAATTACCGCGTCGCACGAATCCAGAAAACTCTGCGCTGGTTTGAGCAGGATATTCCTTTGCTGAACATGCGAGTCAAGGACCTGTCGACAGAGCGACAGCGCTCCGCGCGTCAGTTCGCCGCAGCCGTGGTCGACCAGACACGAGCGGAACTCCAACGGCTGCTGGAGGAACAACCCGAGCCGGTTTCAGAATCGGGCGAAGTGCCCTGCGAACCTGCGGATTAAATCAGTTCTGAATAAACCGCTCAAGAGACTGGATCAACAGCCAGATCTCACAACAAAGATCCAGCCGTAGCTTGCGCGCCATAATGTCCCGGCTCAGCCGCCGATTCTTCCGGCAGCGTGACTTCCTCCCACAGGCTGCGGTCACGGAGAATACGGGAAACCAGGGCGGTGTGCATGGCGTGTCCGGCACGGTCGGCAACCACTTTCCCCAGGATCGGTTTGCCGAGAAGCGCCAGGTCGCCCACTAAGTCCAGCACCTTGTGACGGACAAACTCATCGCTGAAGCGAAGCGGTCCGTTTTCGATTCCGTCGCGAGTCAACACAATGCAGTTATCGCGGGATGCGCCCCGGATCAGCCCCATGTTGCGCATGGCTTTTTCATCCGCGCGCGAACCGAAAGTGCGGGCGGCGGCAATATTTCGCAGATAACTGCCATTCGAAAGCTCCACCTGAAAAGTTTCTTTGCCGATGAGCGGGTGGGGAAAATTGATGGAGTAGGAAATGGAGTAGCTATCGGCGGGATAGACCGAAATAAACTTGTTCCCCTCCCGCATCTCGAACTCGCGGAGGATCTTCATATAACGCCGCGGCCGCCGCTGCTTGCGAATCCCAGCTTTCTGAATCAATTCCACAAACGGAAGCGCGCTGCCATCAAGAATCGGCAGCTCCAGATTGTCCAGCTCGACGATGGCATTGTCCAGGCCGAGTCCGGTGAAGGCGGAGAGCAGATGCTCCGTGGTTGAGATGAGAACGCCCTTCTTCATCAGGCTGGTTGCGTAGCTGACGCGGGCTACATTGCGGCTGGTGGCCTCGATCTCGAAGCCGTCCAGATCGGTGCGGCGAAATACAATTCCCGTTCCGGGAGGAGCAGGAAGAATTTGCAGAGAAACTGGCGCACCGCTATGCAGCCCGACCCCGCTGCATTGCACGGACGAGCGGATTGTCTGCTCCTGAATCAAGGATGCTAAATTATGTCTCGATGAATGAGTAGATTACAGCCATGTGAATAAGGTTGACTGTGGTAAAAAAGCCACACTGCGTGGCTAACCGAGCCGGAGAACCCGAATGATTACGGGTTGACTCAGTTGTAAATCCAAGCTTCTCAGCAGCTTGTGGAAACTCGGAGACCCCGCCCGCCTAGTTATTTTTTATGTTTTCCGGCGGCTTTTAGGGGATTGTAGCGGGAATTGGGATCGAACATCGCCTCATCCAATGTCTCACTGTAACTGGCGGAGGTGATAAAACGCTCCGTTTGCATATCCCCGTTGAAATAACGGGTGAATCCGAAGGGCGTCATGATTCCCTGGACGAGACGGTACCCATTGTAGGTTTCCTCTTCCACGTTTTTTTCTCTGTCCACGGGATCGCGCCAGGAATAGCTCTTCTCGATCGGCAGATGAGTATCGATGTCGAAGTAAATGCTCACCGCTTCGTCCTTGGAATTAATCAGCGTCACCTTTTGTGCCGCGAGGTTACCGGCGAGCGCGGCGCCCTCAAAAAAGAGCGCGACCTTGGGATCGTTCACCCAGGTACGCAGCACGGTTTCGAGAGAGAATCGTTTGCGGCGCTGGTAATCGTCGAGATCTTTCTGCTCCACCGGTTTCGAACCTTTGTAGGTGATTTCGTAACCTTTGTTCCCGATGTAGATATAAGCGATATCGCGCTGCGGAGTCAGTTCGATCCTCTCCTTGTCCGGGAATTCGACGAATCGCCAGAAGAAAACGCCGTTGCTCGACGGGCGTCCGTGGTAAAAGCTGTAAACCCGGCCCTGCTCCTGCAAATCGTGAACGCTTAAATAAGCCTGGCCGCCCAACGCCTGAATCGCCTGATTGAGCAGTTCGCGCGCCTGGTGCGCGTTTTGCTGATCTAGAGGGATGGATGATGCCCTGCCCGAGTCAGGTTTGGCTGGGGCCTGCGTGGCATCCTGTGCCGCAGCGCGCCTTGCGACCCAGCCACACGTAGCCAGCACGAACGCCAATGTAAGGATGGGAAGCCGATATTTCATTCAGGCGAGTTTCATGCAGACGTTCAGTAGCGAAGTCCGGTACAGGAATTGTAGCTCCATGCGGCAGAATTGCGGACTTTGGGTACGTCGCGGACTTTCACCTTCGGTTGGATGCAGAAAAAACCGCCTGGGTCGTTTAAGTAACGAGCCGGCGCTTAACCCACTCGGGCTAACCCACGAGGACGGCTCCTCCGTTAACGTTGAAAATCTCGCCCGTGATAAAGCTGGCGTACTCGGTGCACAAAAACAGGATCGGTCCGGCGATCTCTTCCGCCTTGCCAGCGCGTCCCATGGGAATCGTCCGCCGAATCTCTTCCCCGCTGCCCGGATCATCGAGCGCCGGTTTGGACATATCCGTATCCACCCAGCCGGGCGCAACCGAATTCACATAGATTCCCGCCGAAGCCAATTCCGTGGAGAGGCTTTTTGTCATGCTGATCAGTGCGCCTTTGCTGGCCGAGTAATCGCAATGAAACGCCTCGCCGCGCTGCCCGCTGGTGGAACTGATCAGCACAATGTGTCCCGCCGCCGGGCCATTCCGCGGCTGCGCCTTCATCTGCGCGACCGTGTGCTTGACCAGGCCAAACACGGCGTCGAGATTAATCGAGAGTGTCGACCGCCATTGCTGATCCGTCATTTTCTCGATGGCGACGTCTTCTACGGGCCAGACTCCATGATTGGCCACGAGAATATCGATCCTTCCGAAATGCTTGGTTGCTTCCGCAACCAGCACGCGCGCGGACTCCGGATCATTCAGATTGCTGCTGACGGCATGACAGTTCGCCGTCCCACATTCCGCGGCCAAAGCCTCCGCCTGCGCCCGCGCCTTCTGGTAGCTGAATACAACCTTGGCGCCAGCCGCCACAAAAAGCCGAACGGTAGCCGCGCCAATGCCGCGCGAACCTCCGGTGATCAAAGCAACTTTGCCAGAGAGAGAAAGATGAACGGACATGAGGGATAGTTTGCGGGTTCTTGTGGGGAGTTGCAAGTCGCGAGAGCGGAACGAAAACGGCATGCTGAGAGCTGGAAAACTGAGTCAGTGAGCGATATGGGGATTTAACGCCAACTACTCAAGACGTAGTCCGCTTATTGCTTCGCTCGCAGGCCCTCCAGGAAGCTCCAAAAGGCCTTGTTGTCACGATACGGAAGAAAGGAATCGTCAGTACTGGGGTCGGGCATCTGTTCCCCAGCTATGACGTTGGCTTTGCGTTCGAACGCTTCTCGCAAATGCTTTTGAGCTCCCACCAAGTCCTTCTCCTCGGCGTCTGTGCACGCGAGGTTGTAATAGTACAAGGGATATTCGGGGTCTTCCGCGATTGCCTTCTCGAAAATCGAACGGGCCTTTTGCAGGTCGCCAGACATCCCATATGCCATCCCAGCTTGATCGGTGACCACGCGCTCCATCGTCGTCTGGTCCACCTCGTGGCTTTCCTTCAACCTGCCCAATGCGGTCTCAAAGACGGGACCAGCGGCTTTATACATTCTCGCGTTGTAGAGAATTTGCCCATAAAGCAGCGCGTCGCGAAATGTCGGCACGTATTTCGCATCAAGCGTATAGGTCGAAAACACTTTCTTTAGCCCAACATCTTCAGCCGTGATTGGCGAATCGCTATAGAACTCTAGATCGCCGCAAAGGTCGGCGATCGCAGCAAAGCCTCGCACCGTGTAAACGACCTTACCCCCACGTCCTTGTGCTGTGTAGCTCACCAATGAAACGGGAAGGTTACCAGAGCTGGAGATTTCCGACCTGTTCTGAATCTTCAAGGACGGATTGCTCTTCTTCTCGGCGTCGAGGGCACCATCACGGCATTTTTCACTTGTGAGAGGTGCTTGTTCGGGAACTAGGAATAGAAAACTCAGAAAAGTAATGCCTGACCCATTCTTGCCGCGTATCCCGATCTCGTTACCGTTTGCTTTGGCCGAGGATTCAACGACTTTGTATCCATCCGCAGACCAACTGAGTTGCCCAGCATGATTGACAAGCGCAAGCCTAAAATCGGTGTCGCTTGCCGCGCAGGCTGTAACGCACAGCCAAATGAAAAGCGTGACGAAAACGAAGCGGATTTTCAGCATGTTGCAAGTCTATCTTCGGAGCCTAACCTCCGGAAGGCCATAGTTGTTGAAATCAGGCTGTAACCACTCATTGACCCCAACAATGCTCGTAACAGCCGATTTTTCGCCAACGATCCGCGGGGAGCCCGCAGTAAATTACGCGCTCTCGCTTAAACGGAGGGCCACACCCCGCTGCACAAATGTTTGGAGCGTTTAAGGACCGGCCGTTTGCGGGGGTACAAAATTTCCTCCAGTAGGTTGTTCGTTACGAACGCTACGCTGAGAAGTTCTTTGGAATGCTCCGCCCAGCCTGCTGTTTGATCCAGCCGAGGTGCCTATGAAATGGGTAGTAAACTGAAATGGGCAGGTAGCTGAAATGGGGAGACAAGTAGCTGTTGTGCTTTACGTGGTGGCCATGGCAGCCGTCATAGTCGGTGCAGATTTCGCATTCTTCAGAAACCGATTCTGGGAACGGCTGATAGCGAATATTGGCATCGTGCTGGTATTCGCAGCTTTCTATTTAGGATTCCTGAAGCGTCCGTGAACAAGGCGATAGCAACGGAAACTGCCAAATTGAAATGCTCGACGCTGTTCTTCCCGAAGACCTCAAGATCGAGCATTTACACCAATTACCCTGAAACGCTCTCTCTGAGAGCTTTTAAAACCCATCCTTCGCACTCGGCGTCCGCTCCGACTTCAGTTCCCGCAACAGCAATCGCACCAGCATCCCGTCGAAGCCGGTGCCGCTCATTTTCGCCAGTTCGTCGAGCGCCTGCTCGGGAGTGCGCGCCGCTGCGATCGATTGTTCGGTGAGCATGTTGGCGTAGGCATCGGCGAGCGCGATGATGCGCGCCCAGAGCGGGATCTGTTCGCCCTTTGCGCCGTCGGGATAACCCGTGCCATCGAAGCGCTGGTGATGATGCTCGATCGCCTGCCGCATCATTCCGCTGTGCGGCAGGAATCCGGCGATCTCGGCGCCGACGCGAGCGTGCATTCGAACCAGAAAGAATTCATCGTCAGTGAGCGGGCCGGGTTTATTCAGGATGCGCTCCGGCACAAAGATTTTTCCCACGTCGTGAATGCGCGCGGCATAGACCAGGTCGCTGGTTTCCTCCGGAGGCAACTGCAGCGCCCGGGCAATGATTTCGGTGTAACGCGCCACCAGATCACCGTGGCCGGAGGTGCGCAGCTCGCGCGATTCGGCGGCCCGGCTCAACACTTCGATCGATTCCTTCAGCAGCGGCACATTGCAATCTTCTTCGCCGCCGCAAAACTTCACCAGCATGGATCCAAGCTCTTCCAGATGCTCTGGCCCGTTATGCTCGCGCTGCAAAAATCCTTCGATGTAAGTCGATATCTGCTGCCGCTGCGCCGCAAATTCCTCGCCGCCGGTAAATTCCTGCGCCGCCGATACGCGGTTGCCCCCCGAGCGCTTCGAGACATACATGCCCGCGTCGGCAACGCGAATGATGTCTTCAATAGAAAACCCGTGCATCGGAAAACTGGCCACGCCAAAGCTGCCCGTAATGTGATGTTCGCTGAGCATGGGGTCGGTGGTGATCCACTGGCGCAGGCGCTCAGCCAGGACTTCTGCCTGCTCCGGCCCGGTTTCCGGCATCAGAATGATGAACTCGTCCCCGCCGTAACGCGCCACCACATTCGACTGGCGTGATTTTTGTTCGAGCAAACGCCCCACGCGGGCCAGCACCAGATCGCCCTCGAAGTGGCCCATGGTGTCGTTCACTTCCTTGAATTTGTCGAGATCGATCAGCACCACCGAGAACGCTCTACCCGAACGCGAAGCGCGCTTCCACTCCGCCGATAAAGCTTCCCAGAAGAAACGCCGGGTCTTGATTCCCGTCAGGCCATCGGTGATCGATTGCTGTTGCAGCTTCTGGAAGACAAAAGCATTGTGCAGCGCCGTGGCCAGCAAGTCTGCCAGCGTGTTGAGAATCAGAACATCCTGCGGAAAGAAAGCACTCTCCCGGCGGCTTTCAATATTCAACGCGCCCAACAACGTTTCGCCGTAGGTAATCGGAATGCACAGCACCGACCGCGACTCCGGCAGAATCGCGCCCATCTGGCCTTCCACGCCGTTCTGCACCAGCGCCCGCTCGCCGGTCCGCGCCACGCGCCCGAGTATGCCGATGCCCAGCGGAATTCGCCTGCCCATAGCATGTGCGGTCGCCCCGGCTTCCGCCTTAATTTCGATCTCCTTCGTTCCGTAATCGAGCAGTCCGATGCCGATGTGATCGAAGCTGAAATTCTTTTGGATTTCTCCCACAATCTGGCCCAGCATGTGAACCGGATCGTCGCTCGAAATTGCGGTGCGCGAAATGTTGTTCAGAAATGCCAGTTGCCGCGAGCGCCGTTGTTCTTCGGCGAACAAGCGCGCATTTTCCACGGCGACCGATACTTGCCCAGCCGCCGTCACCATTACGTCGAGATCGCGCTGCTCGAAGACGTATTCGCGCATCTTGTTCATTGCGACCATTACTCCCGCCGGCTTGCCGCTCAGCAGAATGGGCGCGGCACACAGACACTTGGCGGGCTGCTCCGGACGAAAAGTAATGCCCAACCGCGCCCGCGTTTTCTCCACCTCGGAACGAATCAGCAAAGGCTGCCCGGTTCGAATCACGTATTCGGTGAAGGCGTTATCCAATTTGCGTTTTCGCTTCGGCAGGACGAGGTCATCCTGTACTTCAAGCTCGAAGCAGATTTCATCCCCTGACTGGAAGGCAATATAGAAATTGCTGTTGTTGAAAATCTGTCCCAGCTCGGCGTGGATGGTGCGCAGCACTTCATCCTGATCGAGCCGCGAACTGATCGCCTGCCCGATCTCGGTCAGCAGTTCATACTCTTGTGTTCTGCGGTGAGCGTCGTGGGCGATGAGATAGTTTTCCAGAGTCAATCCAAGTTGCAAGGCCAGACCCACCATAAGGCGCGGACCGGATGTGCCAAACGCCTCGCGCTGGGCGTGAGGAAAGAGAATTACGCCGAATGCATGCTCCCGAGTCTGCAGGCTGACCGCAGTCAGATTGCGGATCTGCGCTTTTTCCAGCGCGTCCTTGAAGCCGGCGAATGTTCCGACCGAGCCCACCGGCAGCGGCTCTGACATGTGGCTGATATCGCGGACCGTGAAGAGCCCTCCCTGGCGGTGCGCCCGATCGCAGATATATTCTCCGGCGCCACTGCTGGTCAGAACTTCAAGAAATTCGGGAGAAAATCCACGCTGCACCGAAGGCAGCAAACCGCGCCAGCGCTCCGCGATATAGATGACCGCGCGCCGGGCGGAGAGAGCACCGGCCAGCCGTTCCAGCGCCGATTGCATGCTGGGCAACAAATCGTCGGCGGAGAGAAGCCGCCGCGGATCGGCACCCAGCGTCGATAGCGCCAGCGTATTTTCCTGCACGGCGTTGCGTTCATTCTCGAACAGCACCATCACCATGGCGATGCCAAGCAGCATCTGCGGAATCGGTCCCAGGACATGACCCACGCTGCCAAACATCTCCATGCCGGGGCTGCCGGACTGCACGGCGGCCATCAGTACCGCCCAAAGCGCCAGCGAAATGGCCAGGATCCTGAAAGCCGCCGACCCCCGGCGATGAGCGTGCAGATAAAAAACTGCCGAACAATACAGCAGCACCGCACTCAAGAAAATAACGGTCAGACTGAGAGGACGCTGGTCTGGCGGCAGCGGACCGGATAACAGAAGTGTTCGCAAATCAATGCAGGCGAAAATCGTTCCCGTCAAAGCCAATGCCCCGTCGTACCAGCGAAAGCGGAAAGCGGTCCGCGTGAGCCGCGTGGAGACGAAGATGCTCACCCCCATTGCCACGGAAAATAAAGAACTCGCAAAGAACGCCGCGAGCGCGGGAGGCCGGTAGTAACGCACCGCATCGAGCGCGTAATGGATGGAATAGCAGGCCCATGCGATCTGCCAGGCGCGAAAGTAAACCTGCTGGCTCTGCTGATAGAGGTAATAAAAAAGCAGGCACAGTAATAAGGCGACAACGCCGGGAATGATAACGATGCTGGTGGAAATACTGTTCATGGGGCCTGGCTATGATTTCCGTTGAATTGAATTACCTTGGTGTCACCAGGAGAAGACGGTGGTTAATGTTTTCACATCGACGGTACGAACACAACAAGATTTAAGTACAATGCCCATCGCCGGGCACTCGGGTGAACTATTTAGCCTAAATGCATCTATCTCGTTGGCTTGACGATACTTTTCTCCTCCCCATACCATCAAACTCTAGCCCTTTATGCCTGAGATTGTCAGTTCCTCATTGACTAAGCCGCGTGTCCGCTTCGCTCCGTCGCCCACCGGATTTCTGCACGTAGGGAGCGCCCGTACCTTCATTTTCAACTGGCTCTATGCCCGCCACAACGCCGGCGCCATGATTCTCCGCCTCGACGACACTGACGTCGAGCGCAACACCCAGGCCTCGGTCGATTCCATTTTCGAAGGACTGAAATGGTTAAATTTGAGCTGGGACGAAGAATACAAACAGTCCGAGCGTCTGGATCTGCACCGGAAGATGGCCTGGGCGATTTTCGAGAAAGGCCTTGCCTACCGCGATTTCACTCCCGCGCACACCGGAGACACGGAAAAATCCGGCGCCCAGGGAACCTGGCTGTTCAATCCTGGCGCGCGTGAACTTTCGCGCGCTGAAAGCGATCGCCGCGCCGCTGCGGGAGAGCCATTCGCGTTGCGTTTTCGGGTTCCGCGCGAGAGCGGAGAGTTGGTGCGATTTACCGATGCGGTTTACGGCGAGCAAGTCAAAGCGGCCGCCGACATTGAAGATTTTGTGCTGCTCCGCTCGGATGGAATGCCTACGTATCACCTTGCCTCTTGCGCCGACGATGCCGACCTGCGCATCTCCCACGTGATTCGCGGTCAGGACCATCTCTCCAACACCTACAAGCACGTATCTAATCTTCGAGGCCGCCGGATACGTGCCGCCGCAGTTCGCGCATCTGCCGCTGCTGGTCGCCCCCGACGGCACCAAACTTTCCAAGCGCCGCCACGGGCCGGTGGTCAGCGTGACCACTTATCGCGATGCCGGATTTCTCTCTGAAGCGTTCATCAATTTCCTATGCCTGCTCGGCTGGTCGCCCAAAAACGACCGTGAGAATATGTCCTTGCCGGAACTCACCGAAATCTTCTCGCTCGAAGGCATAAACCGCTCGAATGCCGTAGTGAACTTCAAAGAGCCGGCTGCGACCCTGGAGGAAAAGTTCGATCCGAAAGCTGTGTGGCTGAATGCCGAGCACATTCGCGCCTTGCCGGCAGAAGAATTGAGCGCGAATCTTCTGCCCATCGTGCGTGATGCCGGCTTCAAGGTCACGCCGGAAAAAATGTTGCGCGTCACACCGCTGATTCGCGAGCGCATCAAGCTGCTGCGCGACGTGCTCACCGCCGCAGACTTTTTCTTTGTCGACCAACTGCCGCCCTACGATCCGGCGGAACTCATCCCGCAAAAGGGAGACATGGCGATGGCTCTCAAAGTCCTTGCACGCGCGCGGGACGTTCTGGCCAAAGTCGAGTTTAAACACGATCCGCTGGACCAGGCTCTGCGCGCCGCCGCTCAGGAGTTGGGAGTGAAGGCCGGGCAGATGTTTCTGCCGATCCGCGTGGCGGTTTGCGGTCGCAAGAACGCCCCACCTTTATTTGAAACGCTGGAAGTCCTGGGCAGGGAAACGACACTTCAGCGAATCGAACAAGCTCTGCAAAAGCTCACCTAGGTTTACATGGAACCCCGGACGCCCTCGTCCGGGGAGGCAGCGCCACAATTGTATGCGCCGGGAGTCCCTGCCGCTGCCCGCGGCGGACGAAGGCGTCCGCCGCTCCATGAGCAATTCAATCTTGGTATGCGCTTGCGATAAGATTGAAGGGAATGAATCCCCCTCATCCGCCAACTGAAGCTGGAGAAAAAACTGTGGTTGCCTCGCCGTCGCCCGCACCCTCAAACTTTATCCGCGACATTATTCTCGAAGACCTCAAGACCAACAAACACAACGGCCGTGTACAGACGCGTTTTCCTCCCGAGCCCAACGGCTACCTGCACATCGGCCACGCGAAAGCCATCTGCATTGATTTCGGCCTGGCCGACGAATTTGGCGGGCGTACCAACCTTCGCTTCGACGATACCAATCCCGAGAAAGAAGAAACGGAATACGTCGAGTCCATCAAGGCTGACGTGAATTGGCTCGGCTTCCAGTGGGATGGGCTGTTCTATGCGTCCGATTATTTCGACCAGCTCTACGAATGGGCAATCAAACTGATCAAAGATGGCAAAGCGTACGTCGACGACCTCACCGCCGATGAAATTCGCAAACACCGCGGCACGCTGACTGAGCCGGGAAAAGACAGTCCCTATCGCAACCGGTCTGTCGAAGAGAATCTGAATTTGTTCGAGCGCATGCGCGCCGGAGAATTCCTCGATGGCTCGCGCGTTCTTCGCGCGAAGATTGATATGGCCTCGCCCAATCTCAACCTGCGCGATCCCGTGATGTACCGAATCCTGCACGCCGAGCATCATCGTACCGGCAATAAATGGTGCATTTATCCGATGTACGACTACGCTCATGGCGAGTCGGATTCCATCGAGCGGGTCACGCACTCTCTTTGCACGCTGGAGTTTGAAGATCATCGCCCGCTCTATAACTGGTTCATCGAGCAGTTGGGAATTTTTCCCTCACGGCAGATTGAATTCGATCGGCTGAACTTAACTTACACGCTGCTGAGCAAGCGCAAGCTGCTGCAGTTGGTGCAGCAAGGCCGGGTGAGCGGATGGGACGATCCGCGCATGCCCACGCTCGGCGGCATTCGTCGGCGCGGATACACGCCGGAGGCGATTCGTAATTTTGTCGCGTCCATTGGCGTGTCGAAAACGACGGGCTCCATCGAACTAGCCATGCTTGAGCACTTCGTCCGCGAAGATCTCAACAAGCGCGCCCCACGAGTGATGGCGGTGCTGCGTCCGCTGAAAGTTGTGATCGACAATTATCCCGAATCGCAGGTCCGAAGAAATGGACGCGGTGAACAATCCCGAAGACGCGAACGCAGGCTCGCGCAGGGTTCCATTTTCTCGCGTGCTCTATATCGAGCAGGACGACTTCCGCGAAGTTCCACCCAAAGGATATTTCCGTCTCTCGCCCGGACGCGAAGTGCGCCTGCGCTACGCTTACTTCATTACCTGCAAGAGTGTGGTGAAAAACGAAAAAGGCGAAGTGGTGGAAGTGCACTGCACTTACGATCCCGCCTCGCGCGGTGGCAATTCGCCCGGATGGACGCAAAGTGAAATCCACGATTCACTGGGTCTCGGCCGCGCATGCCGTCGATGCCGAAGTGCGGATTTACGAGAACCTATTCACCAAGGAAAATCCCAGCGACGTGGAAGACGGCCATGATTTCACCGCGAACCTGAATCCGAACTCGCTCGAAGTAATCGCGTCCGCGAAGCTCGAACCTTCGCTAGCCAATGCGGCCATCGGCGGCCCGTTATCAGTTCGAGCGCCTGGGATATTTCTGCGTCGATCCGGACTCGAAACCCGGCAAGCCCGTATTCAACCGCACCGTGGCGCTGAAGGATACTTGGGCGAAGGTGGAAAAGAAGCAAGGTGGGAAGAACTAAGCAGCTTAAAAACAAAACCCCGAGCGCAACTCCACTCGGGGCGTAAGCCTGTCCAGCTTCACTCACATTATCGGTAATCAAAACTCCGAAGTCAAGATTACTTGAGGAGCCTCCCTGTCCTGAGACTCCCCTCAAGTTTCCCTACCAAAGAAGGGAAACGGTGGACCCGGCGGGATTCGAACCCGCACCTTAAAGCTGGACAGGCTTACGTGCTGCCAGTTACACCACGGGCCCCCGAGGGCCTAGGGTAGCCGTCGCAATCTGCTGCCAACAAGGCTGTGGGGAAGAATTGCTGAAGAAGTTTCAGATTTGAGTTTCGCTTTGGGAAAGCCGATTTTCTAACCTCTCACGCATTCCGGTAAATAGGTCTCCTTCTCTCTGAAATGACAGCGACCAAGGACTAAATCAAAGAAGCTTCATGCCCTCCCTGACGTTTCCCGCCCTGTGCAGTCTAAAAGCGTTATGATTTCTCGTTCGCCGCGCCGTGTCTAAGGCTCTCGCGTGAACCTGCATATGACAATGACCGCTCTTCCTGGAGTTTTGTTCTTCGAGTTCTCCCGTACGGTTTTCTCCATGTGCACTGGAGGAATCGTACTTTTCCTGATTGGCTTATGGGCCGCTTGGGCGGACCTCATGCGGGTGCGACCGCTGGACAAGGTCTCGCTCTGGGCAATCTGTGTTTTGCGATGCCTCTCGCCGTTTTCGGCGCGCTGCATCTTTCCGCCGCTCAGGGCCTCTCGGCCATGGTTCCCTCATATATGCCCTGGAAATTGTTTTGGGCATATTTCGTGGGCGTGGCGCTGATCGCCGCGTCGCTGAGCATTGCTACAAAAATTCTGGTGCAGTGGTCCGGTCTGCTGTTCGGCTGCATGATGTTTATTTTCGTGGCCACGATGGACCTGCCCGGAACGCTGGCCAAACCTCACGACCGGATCATCTGGACCCTACTGCTGCGCGAGTTGTCTTTTGGCTGCGGAGGATGGGTTCTCGCCGGGACTGCGCTTGGCGCCAAGGATCGACGCGGAAGTATGTTGATCACAATCGGCCGCATCGTGATCGGGATCGCCGCAATATTTTATGGCGTCGAGCACTTTATCTTTCCCCTCAATGTCCCGGGCGTTCCCCTAGAAAAATTCATGCCCGTCTGGATTCCAGGCCGCATGATCATCAGCTACCTCACCGGCGTGATTCTTTTGATTTGCGGCGCATGCATTTTCCTGGCGAAGAAAACGCGGATGGCAGCTACGTATCTTGGCGCGTGGATCTTGCTGCTGGTCATTTTTATCTACGGGCCAATCCTGGCCACCTCTCTCTTGGACCCGAGTACGGATGTGAAGGTCGAGGGCTTGAATTATTTTTTTGACACCTTGCTCTATCGCCGGTACGATCCTCGCCGTCGCCAACGCGGCGGCGCGAACGGATGCCTGACCGCTCGTCATCCCGAGCGAAGTGAGGTCGTTCGCGGAGCGAATGACCTCATGAAGTCGAAGGATCCCTACCGCCAGCACACAGCGCGGTGGCTATAGGAATTTCTTGGCTTCGCTCAGAATTACAACGCGAGGAGGGCCCGACCGCTAGTTGTGTATATGCGGGCTCTGCGCTGGGTTGGCATGATGCTGCGGCGGTTCCTTCACCACCTTCACTTCAAAACTCACCGGCACGGTCTTCGGCGGATAGCAGGCGGCATTGTCGCAGGCTTGGTAGCGCAAGACGCCATGCATCTCATATTTTCCCGGTACGACCGAGTGCAGCGGGTGGACGGCTACAGCGATGGTGAAGTCTCCGCTGTAAACGCTCAATTTCTCGTTTGGCGAGAAGGGAAAGCTCGCGTCTTCGCCTGCGGGATATTCAATTTTGCCCAGGATGATGTCGGTCGGCAGGTCCATCTTCAAAGCAGTCGGAATCAGGAACTCAGATTTCGGCGTATTCGAATTGATGTGGTAACCGGGAGGCACGCGGAAATTCAGGTTGACCATGGTCGCCTGAGCCCGTTGCGCCGTGGTCAGTGGCACGGGAGCGATCGAGAGCGTCGGAGCTTTGCCCGGCACCTGCCCCGCTGCGCCGACCGCAACCAACAGCGTAGCCACCAGGAAGAACGGCCACCAAGCCGATGGCCCTATTTTGCCCGGATAGTTTGTTTGTTCGTTCATCGTGCAGACTGCCTAAATTCGCGCGGAATCAAAGATGCTCCTCGAATAGTAGAACAACTGGGGCGCAAAGCCGCATTACCTCAGAGCAGGTCCATTTTCGCGTGCGCCCAGTATCGACGGTCGGGGTATCGATGCCTGGCTGGATGCAGGCCGTGTATCCAGCGCCTTCTTGATCGCGTCCTCGATTTCCGCCTTGCCGCGCAGCCCAAGGATCTTGTCGACAATCTTGCCGTCTCGTCCAATCAGAAAGGTCTCCGGCAAAGCGGGCACGCCGCCATATTCGTCGCCAACCGATTCTTTTCCGATCAGGATGGGATAGTTCACGCCCATATCCTTGGCGAACTTGCTGATGTCTTCTTTGCTGGCATCATCCATGGCGACGCCGACAATTTGAAAGCCCTGCGCCGCGTACTGATTCTGCAATTCGACAAACCATGGCATCTCGATTTTGCAGGGGCCGCACCACGTAGCCCAGAAGTTGAGCAGCACGGCTTTACCGCGAAAATCCGAGAGCCGCATCGTCTTGCCATCGAGCGATTGCAAAGTGAAATCCGGAGCAGGACTGGCCAGCGCCAGCCGCGGCGCAAACGAGGGACCATTGCGGCGCGCTGCATGAAAGCCAACGTACAGCATGAGCGCAACCGCGAAAGCTACAACCACAAGCGTAAGAGGATTGCGTTTCACAAGAATACTCCATTCAAAATTTCAAACGACGGGGCGGGGCTTCCCGCGACCTTACAAAGCGAATCGGTTCAGAAACGAAAGCCAATTCGAGATCAATGTAAATCGCCCCAGCACCAGCAAAACTCCCAGCGCGATCAGCAATCCGCCGGAAGCCACTTCAACAGCATGCATGTGCGAGCGGAAGCGGCTATAAAATTTCAGAAAGCGCTCCACGCCCAGAGCCGTGAGCAAAAACGGCACCGCCAACCCTAAAGAATAAATCGCCAGCAGAATCATCCCTTTCGATAACGTATCCTGCGCGGCCGCCAAGGTAAGAATACCGGCAAGAATCGGCCCGATGCACGGAGTCCAGCCGAAGGCGAACGCGAACCCAATCACGAAAGCGCCAATCGGCGTGCTGCCACCTTTCAACTCGTGCAACCGCGTGTCGGAGTACAGCGCCTTGATCTTCAGGATGCCCGTGAGGTGCAGGCCAAAAAGAATAATGACCACGCCCGCCACAATCGCCAGTGTGTGTTTGTATTGCGCAGCGATCTGCCCGATCTCTGTGGAGATGGCCCCCAGGGTGATAAACACAACGCTGAAGCCGAGAATGAATCCGACAGAGTTGGTCATCACCCGCCGCATCAGGCGGCCTTGCGACAACTTCAGTTCATCCACACCCGCCCCCGAAATCAGCGAAACATAGCCAGGCACCAGCGGCAGGACGCAGGGCGACAGAAATGAAATCAGGCCGGCGAAAAATGCGGCGATCGGAAGTGGAAGGCTCGACATGCGTTTTTATTGTACCTGCGGAGTTCTTCGCATAACACCTCTACGCATCAGACGATTGCCGGGGCGATTAGTTGCAGGATTTATCGTATATCGCTAGCGCGATTTTGTGGCTGGTTCTGCCAAAGGTTGACTTGCTTGCGGCACGTCGGGCCCGGATTCCGCCAGCATCTTGCGCAAAAAGCCGAAGGGCAACGAAGCATTCACCACCGCCCGATCATCCGCCTGCTTGGCCGCGATGCTGTCAAAAAAAGCCTTCACGTCCGGGTCAGTTCCGTGCATTCCTACCTCAGTTTCGCCCGTATGCGTCAATGCCAGGAATACGTTCACTTTGTCGATGATTGCCCGCGCTTCTTCGGGACTCCTGGTAAAAGCTTCCGCGCGAACGTGAACCGAGTCGACTTTCAGATTCAAATGAAGCGCGCTGAGATAGCTTCCGGATACCACCAGCGTGGCTGGTGCTGTGAAAAGCGAACTCCAGCGAACTTCCCCCGAGCGCCGCGGGATCGATGCGCGCCACCGCCCACGCCAGGCTGGCAAGCTGCACGTGCTTGTAAAACTGACGCAGCAACGCCGGCCCTCCGAACGGCGAGGCCAGCCGCTTGGAGCGATCCACAATTCCGCGAATCACCGCCGGGTCGTCATGGTTGGATGCCGCCACTAAATCGGCGTTGAGCACCGCCACCCGCACTGATCGGCCCTCAACGCGAAGCGTGTAAATATCGATGGATTGATAGTTCTCCACCGCTTGAGCAATTTGGCGCAGATAAGCGCTGAGGCGCTCGCCGTGAAAATCTCCCTTCAATACTTCAGAGAATCGCGGCTCCGGAGCCGACCCGCCGGTTCCACCGCCCGGCCAATTTCCCGGATAGTGAACCGCGAAGGCCGCTTCATCCAGATCACGCTCGAATTCAAATCCAGTCTGGCTGATGAAGCGTTCGTACTCCGGGTCGTGGCTTACGGCAGGCAGCGCCTTGCCGCCGGTCGCTCTTCGGATTCGACCCAGATTGACGTAAAAAAATGCGTCCGCCCCGGGCAATAGGCGGGCCACTTCAGGCGGAGCCTGCTTCCTCAATTGCACGGCAATCGTCACGGCTGCGACGATTAAGATCACCGTCAGAAAAACTGGGAGAGTACGCCTAATTCGCATGGAATGCGGTCAGGGCTGACATCATATCACTGCGATAAACGAAGTCCGAAGCGGATCGTCTCCACGACGTTATTCCCCAAACGATCTTCACTATCAGTATCAATTACGAACCGGTCAGCATCTAATTAGTAACCGCTCAGCATCTAACCTGTTCGGGTCAGACAATCATCTTCGGACGCTTGGTGGAATTTTCGCCTGTGGCGGTTTTTCCCAGAACGCTAAAGTGCAGTTTTTGACAAGGAACCTGGAAAATCCACAGATGATCACACGTCAGTCATTGACATCGCTGGTTTAAGAGTTATCATTCGAAAACTCGTTAGTTGCAAGGAAACCGAAGAAAAAGAGAAGGGTAACGACATGGCTGAAAGGAAACCGTTTCTAGGAAACATCAAGGTAGACCACGATTTGCGTGCGTTATTGGAGGCGTCGAAACAGAAGCCGGTTACGGAAGATGACTTGCAAGAGCAGAGAATCAGTTTTGCGTACGGCAACGCTCCAGTCAACGCAAAGAGCATCACCAAAGACAGCGTTCGCAAGACATCTCAACATATCCTCTTAAAATTCTAAACTATTTGCGCCCTGCCAGAGAAGGCTGGCCGTAACCAATCGCTTTCATGTCCGTCCGCGAAAAAGACACTCCGGATCTGTACGACAGAATCCAAGAGCAAAACCTCTTGCGTCAATATGACCTGCTCACAAACTGCATAGAAATAGGACTTGTAAAAGGTATTGAGGCGTTCGACAAGTACACCCTTTGGGCATTGAACTACGCCGCCGTCGCGAACATCGCCCAGTTTGGCGGACGTTATCGAGAGGAGCCGATTTACGTAAGCGACCACATCCCACCCCGCTATCAGGAGGTTGCCCACCAAATGGACCTATTCCTTTCTTTCATCCATGAAAACTGGACAGTGGATGGTGTAGGTGATCATCCTACGGGCCTTGCTGCTTATGCACTGTGGAGGCTCAACTGGATTCATCCGTTTGTGGAGGGGAACGGCCGGACGGCGAGAGCGGCTTGTTATTATCTAATCTGCTTGAAACAGGGTAGAGTGCTTCCAGGCAAGAAGATTGTTCCTGAACGAATACGAGAGAACCGCGACCCTTATTATGCGGCCCTAAAGGCGGCAGACGAAAAGTGGGACGAGGGCCATTTAGATGTATCAGAGATGGCCGACTACTTGGCGGGGCTTCTTAAGGGACAACTCTCCGAATAGTCCAAATCAAAGCCGAGACGCGTCACAAGAATGGTTGCGCGAAATTTAACGCTTGTGATAACTTAACTAATTGTCCCGGACATCTGGAAGGGATCGAGGGTATACTTGTGCCTAGAGGCGCAGGTTTCCCTGTTGCTGGCGTAGCTCAGGTGGTAGAGCATCTGATTTGTAATCAGAGGGTCAGGGGTTCAAATCCCTTCGCCAGCTCCAGCATACGAAAGTCGGAAGCGAAATTCAGCACGAACTTCCGGCAGGCAGCGAGACTCGGTAAGCAGCGGCGCAACAGGTTTTTCCAAACACACTCCATTCGGAACGTACTCCGGCGTGTAGTGATCTTCGCGTAGTAATCCGTAGGCGCGATTCTTGGTTTCCCTGCTTTGCGAATACTTGGTTTGCGAAGAATTATTTCGCGAAACTCCGAAGAGCAAAGGTAAGAATTTGTCCAGATTTCTTTTTTGCTTTGTCGGATGGATCGCGTGACTGCATCGCCCGGCAGTTTTTTGCACAGGTGGGTGAGTGGTTAAAGCCAACAGACTGTAAATCTGTCCCTCCTAGCGAGGTACGAAGGTTCGAATCCTTCCCTGTGCACCAGTATTTGAGCCGTTTAGCGGGCGTGAGGCCGAGCGGTCAACGAGGCCGGGAGTCCGCTGGTGAAATCCCGAGTGTTTTTTGCGAGGGATCAGAAATATGAGTCGCTTGGCCATGGCATTGGTCGCGTATGTGGCTTTGGGAATCCTGGCGCTGGCTACGCTGGATGATTTCCGGTTCCGGACGCTGACGCTGTTGATTCTCGGGTTATTCGCGTTCAAGAGCTGGATGCGGCGTAAGGATGTATTACATCCGGACGGCGACAGCGAGTCGGAGAAGGTTGACGCGGGCGACTGACGGTTTTTAGGGCCGATGTAGCTCAGTTGGTAGAGCACTCCCTTGGTAAGGGAGAGGTCATCAGTTCAATCCTGATCATCGGCTCCAGAGATTGAGGGCGCTGCCGTGAACGCAGTGGTTCTGATAGCGGTGGCGATCTGTTTTGCGTTCTTCGTGCTGCAGATTGTCGCAATCGGACAATTGACCGGAGAGCGGCGCTCGACGGGCGAGAAGTATTTCGCGCTTTGTTTGGTCGCGGGCTGGTTCTTGATCGACTGGTTATTTGGCGTCACAGCCTGGGTGGTGATCGAAGGGTTTGTTCTGGTTGTAGCGATTCCGGTCGGAGTCTTACACTTGACGGTCCTTCTGATTCAGGAGTCGCGGCAGGTTTGAGGTGTTCTGGGAAGGGCACGGCTTCAGCCGTGCCGCATAGAGTCGGAATATCAGCGGCTTTAGCCGCTGAGGTTTAGCTGAAAGCTGACGGCTGATAGCTGAGAGCTGTTTCAGAGCGGGAGTAACTCAGTGGTAGAGTCACAGCCTTCCAAGCTGTTGGTCGCGGGTTCGATTCCCGTCTCCCGCTCCAGAGATTGAGGCTTTCTGATCAAAGGTTAAGAGTAAAAGATGGCTTTCGAGCAGGCGACGATCAAGGTTCAGAAGGAAGCAGAGTTTGCGAAGCTGCAGGCAGCGGTGGAGCAGGCGTTTCTGCCCGAGAACTCAGAGCGTTTTCTGAAACAGTTGGACCGCAAAGGAATTCGCGTTCGGGATTTTGATGGAGTGCTGGCGGCTCGAGCGCTCGAAGGCGCGGGCGGATCGAAGGTGGATTTGAACGCGTCGCAGTTGTATCAGGCGCTGCCGGTTTCCGATCAGGCGCAGATGCGGGAATTTTATCTGTCGAAGCTGGAAGGCATCGACGCGACTCTGCGACATAAGTTTAAGAAACTGTATCAGTATTACTGAACAAGGGCACTCGCCGGAAGAAGCCGCGGTGTACGAAAGAAGAAGTTGCATAGGTCCTTCGGCGCAAAAGACCGCCGCCCCAGGATGACAAGGAATTAAGCTAGGAGCTAGAGCTGAATTATGGCGAAAGAGAAATTTGATCGGAATAAGCCGCACTGCAATGTAGGGACGATTGGTCACATTGACCATGGCAAGACCACGTTGACGGCGGCCATCACCAAGGTGTTGCAGAAGCATAATCCGAAGATTGTCTTCCGGTCGTTTGATTCGATTGATAACGCTCCGGAAGAGAAGGCGCGCGGCATCACGATTGCGACGGCGCACGTGGAGTATGAGACGGCGAACCGGCATTACGCGCACGTCGATTGCCCGGGCCACGCCGACTACATCAAGAACATGATCACGGGCGCGGCGCAGATGGATGGCGCGATTCTGGTAGTAGCGGCGACCGACGGTCCCATGCCGCAGACGCGCGAGCACGTGCTCTTGGCGCGGCAGGTGGGCGTGCCCTATATCGTGGTTGCGCTGAACAAGTGCGATGCGGTGGATGACCCAGAGTTGCTGGATCTGGTCGAACTCGAAGTGCGCGAGTTGCTGAAGAGCTACAAGTTTCCGGGTGATGATGTGCCGGTGATTCGCTTATCTGCACTCGGCGCTTTGAATGGGGAAGAAAAGTGGGAGAAGCAGATCGACGCGTTGATGGAAGCGGTGGACAAGAGTGTGCCGCAGCCGGCGCGTGAACTGGACAAGCCGTTCCTGATGCCGATTGAAGATATCTTCTCGATTCAGGGACGCGGCACGGTGGTGACCGGAAGGATCGAGCGCGGAAAAGTGAAAGTGGGCGAAGAGGTGGAGATCGTCGGCTTCCGCGACACGCGCAAGACGGTGGTCACCGGCGTCGAAATGTTCAAGAAGCAACTCGACGAAGGCATGGCGGGCGACAACGCCGGTCTGCTGCTGCGCGGCATTGCGAAAGAAGATGTGGAGCGCGGCATGGTGCTGGCGAAAGGCGGATCGATCACGCCGCACACCAAATTCAAAGCCGAAGTCTACATCCTGACCAAAGAAGAAGGCGGACGGCACACGCCATTCTTCAAAGGATATCGTCCGCAATTTTATTTGCGCACGACAGACGTGACCGGTGTGGCGGAACTGCCGGCAGGCACCGAGATGGTGATGCCGGGAGACAACGTCAGCCTGGTGATCGAACTGATCACGCCGGTGGCGATGGAGAAGGGCCTGCGCTTCGCCATTCGCGAAGGTGGACACACGGTAGGCGCGGGAACGATTTCGGAGATTGTGCAGTAAGGGATGATTTTGTGGAGCGGGCGCCCTCGCCCGCTTTGCATGCAGCATCGATCAAGGTCCGCGGGCGAGGGCGCCCGCGCCACACAGGAAATACGGAGTGAGCAATGCCCCGAGAGATTGTTACGTTACAGTGCGGTGATTGCAAAGAGCGCAATTATTCGACCACCAAGAACCGTAAGACGACAACGGAACGGCTGGAGTTCAAAAAATTCTGCAACCGTTGCCGCAAGCACACGCCGCATAAAGAAGTGAAATAATTGTTGATGAATGATTCTGATTTCTGATTGATGATTGCCAATCAACAATCACAAAATCAACAATCAGCAATAGTTTTAGGGGCGTAAGCTCAACGGTTAAACTGCCGGTCTCCAAAACCGGACTTGGGGGTTCGAATCCCTCCGCCCCTGCCAGATTTTGGAGAGACGCTGGAAGGGCAGCCGCACAGGGTGAGGAGAAGTTGAAGTATGGGAGTGGAGACAAAGAAAATGGCAAATTCAGTCGCATCCGCCCGCGGAAGTTTGGGAGAGCAGATTAAATCCTGGCCGGAGCGGGTGAAGGTGTTTTATAACGACGTGCGCACCGAGACCCGTAAGGTTACAGCGCCGTCGTGGAAGGAAGTGCAGGCTACCACGGCGGTTGTCGTCGTAACGGTATTCATTTTTGGCGTGTTCTTTTTCATTGTCGATAACATACTTCAGAAGGGCGTTTCCTATTTGTACGGCTCTTTCGGGCACTAAGTCAGAATGCAGCACCGGAGTTTAACTTGATCATGCAGGACGAAGAAAAGAACGAAGCGGCAGCAGGTGTTGAGCAACCGCCGACCGCGGATGGCGCTGCCCCAAGCGGCGAGCCGCCTCGCAATCCGAATATGAAGTGGTACATCATCCACTCCTACTCTGGATTTGAGCGCAAGGTGAAAGAATCGCTGGAGTCGCGCGTCGCGGCCTTCGGCCTGCAGGAAAAGATTGGCAAGGTGCTGATCCCGACCGAGTCAGTCACCGAAGTTCGCGGCGGCAAGAAATATACTTCCGAGCGCATGTTCTATCCCGGCTATGTGCTGGTTGAAATGGATATGGACGACCACGTCTGGCATGTGGTGAAATCCACGCCGCGCGTGACGGGCTTCGTAGGCACTGGCCAGCAGCCGACGCCGCTTTCTGACGAAGAAGTGCAGCACATCGTCTACAAAGTGGCCGACAGCCGCGAGAAGCCCAAGCTCAAGGTCAAGTTCGAGAAGAACGAAACCGTGCGCATTTCGGAAGGGCCGTTCGCAACCTTCCAGGGCATTGTGGATGAAGTGAACGAAGATCGCGAGACGTTAAAAGTGATGGTCACGATTTTCGGCCGCTCGACCCCGGTGGAGTTGGAGTTTAACCAGGTGGAGAAAGTGGCGTAAGGCATTTTCGATTTCCGATTTCCAAGTGCCGACTTTTCAGCAATCGGCATTCGGAAATTGACAATCGGCAATAGAGGTTTTCGAGGAATCATGGCAAAAAAAGTAACAGGTTTCGTAAAGTTGCAGATCGCGGCGGGCAAGGCGACTCCGGCTCCTCCGGTGGGACCGGCTCTTGGCCAGGCGCAGATCAATATCATGGAGTTCTGCAAGCAGTTCAACGCGCGGACGAATCAGAAGGAAATGGAAGGGCTGATCATTCCGGTCGTAGTCTCCGTTTACAGCGACCGCTCTTTCACCTTCATTACCAAGACTCCGCCAGCGTCGATTCTGCTGAAGCGCGCCGCTGGCATCGCCAAGGGATCCGGCACGCCCAATAAAGATAAAGTCGGCAAAGTGACGTTGAAGCAGGTCGAAGATATCGCGAAACAGAAGATGCCCGATTTGAATGCCGCATCGGTTGAGACGGCGATCAAGAGCGTTCGCGGAACCGCGCGTTCGATGGGCATTGAAGTCGTTGGATAGCTGCTCGTGTGGGGACAGCCGCCCTCGGCTGTCCGCGAGCGCAGTGAGCTGCTATTGGTTAGAGTCGCGGCCAAGAGTGCCAGCGCTACACAATTTAGGTCGAATCACCACGGCTCATCGAAGCAACGATGAGCGGTGGAAGACAAGGAAAAGCAAATGAAAAAAGAAGGAAAAAATATCGCCAAGGCGCACGCTTCAGTCGAGAAGCGTCCTTACACCCTGCAGGATGCAGTTCCTCTCCTGCAGAAAGTCAAGTTCGCAAAGTTTGACGAAACCGTTGAAATCACTTTGCGGCTGGGAGTCGATCCCAAGCATGCCGATCAGATGGTGCGCGGGACGGTCGTTTTGCCCCATGGGCTCGGCAAATCAAAAAAAGTTCTGGTCATCGCTTCCGGCGACAAGATCCGGGAAGCCGAAGCCGCTGGCGCCGATTATGCCGGCGGCGAAGAGATGGTCGAGAAGATCACCAAAGAGAACTGGACCGACTTCGACGCTCTGATCGCCACTCCTGACGTGATGAAATCCGTTGGACGGCTGGGCAAGATTCTTGGGCCCAAGGGTCTGATGCCGAATCCGAAGACGGGCACGGTTACGGTCGACGTGGCCAAAGCGGTGCAGGAAGTGAAGGCCGGCAAGGTGGAATTCCGTACCGACAAAACCGCGCTGGTGCATGTGCCGGTGGGGAAGATTTCGTTTTCGCCCGATAAATTGATCGACAACGCTACGGTGTTGATCACCAGCGTGATCAAGGCCAAGCCGTCGGTGGCGAAGGGCAAGTACATCAAAGGATGCACGCTGAGTTCGACGATGGGGCCGGGGATTCTGCTGGACACCTCTCCAATTGAGACGGCGGCGAAAGCGTAAGCTCGGCGCTGAAGCGCTTGGACGGACGAAGGCGTCCGTCCCTACACGAGAATATAAAGATTAAGAGGATTCGACACATGGCGGTTTCGAAAGCAAGAAAAAAAGAGCAGGTCGAGAAGCTGAGCGCCGAGTTGAAGAACGTTTCGAACGCGGTGGTCGCGACCTATACAAAGATGACCGTGCCTCAAGACTACGAGCTGCGCAAGGCTCTGCGCGGCGCCGGCGCGAAATATCAAGTGGTGAAGAACACCCTCGTCGAGCGCGCCGCCAAAGGCACAAAGATCGAGGAGGGCCTGAAGAATCTGACGGGCGTGACCTCGATCGCCTACACCACGGGCGACCCTGTGGCCATGGCCAAGGCGCTTACCAAGTACGCCAAAGACGTGCCTGAATTCACCTTCAAAGTCGGCGTGGTCGAGGGGCGCGTGATTTCGATCAAAGAGATTGAAGCGCTCTCCAGCATGCCGTCGAAGGAAGAGCTTTATTCGAAGCTGCTGTTCCTGATCAACGCGCCGGCGCAGCGTTTGGTCACGGTGATGAATGCCGTCGGACGCAATCTGGCCGTGGTGGTCGATCAGGGCGTGAAGGAAAAGAAGTTCAAGGAAGCATAGCTCGTGTGGCGCGGGCGCCCTCGCCCGCGACGGTGCTTGCAATGCGATGGCACGATTGGTTTTAGTTTGTAACTGCAATCCTGGTATCCGTGCCGCTTGTAACGCTTTCCGGCGGCGTCAGAGCGATGTGGCGCACTTGGAACGGCAAGCGTCGAAAATGAGATGGGCAGTCGCGGGCGAGGGCGTCCGCGCCACATAAGGTTTCAAGGCGGCGTAAGCCGTCAGTAGAAGATTTGGTTATCCGCAGGTCAGGGGTTGCGCGGTTCCGATCCAGGCGTTGTCTGGCGCTGGGAAAACGAGCCTGCCGCACTGGAAACCCGGCCAAAGATAACGAAAGCAAGCAAATTCATAACTCGAAGAGTGGAGAACTTAACATGGCAGACCTGCAACAGTTGGAAGAATCAATCGTAGCTTTGTCGCTGCTGGATGCGGCCGAGCTGGTGAAGAAGCTTGAAGCGCGTCTTGGCGTTTCAGCAGCAGCGGCAGCCCCGGTGATGGTAGCTGGCGGCGGTGCGGCGGCAGCGGGCGCGGCTCCGGCCGAAGAGAAGACCGAGTTTACCGTTCTTCTCAAGGAAGTCGGCGCCAACAAGATCAATGTAATCAAGGCAGTCCGAGAGGTCACCAGCCTGGGCTTGAAGGAAGCCAAGGAACTGGTAGATGGAGCGCCCAAGAACATCAAAGAGGGCGTTTCCAAGGACGAAGCCGAGACCATCAAGAAGAAGTTTACCGATGCCGGCGCTGTTGTAGAAGTGAAATAAATTGGACCTGTGTGGAGCGGGCGCCTCGCCCGCTTTGCCGGCAGCATTATGACGGTCTCGCGGGCGAGGGCGCCCGCGCCACGCGATCTGGGTCCAAACCGGTGCAAGTCAAGGAAATATTTTACGTTCTAGTTGTGAAGCTTGGGCGGTGGTGTTAGCATCTAAACTAACACCGCTTCCCCTGGCCTCACTCATCGCGGGCGAGACCCGCAGGGAAGCTTGGGCACTGTTCCGCGGGCAGGCGGAACGGAAACGGCCGAAGGAAACTGGCGCGAAAGATTACAAATTCAGATTGGCGAAACGCCTTGCACGGCGTCTGCGGGAACACTTGTCCCTGCGGGCGCCCCGTCGTGTTTTCCAGGCATCAACACGCTACAGTCAGGTTCGAAACAGCCAGGTTTAAACAGCTAAGCAGCGCGGCGCGATTTAGCGCCCCACATTCCGCGGGTAATCGCAGCGCTCGGCTGCGCCTGACATTGGGAGTTCTTGACGATGAAGAATAACGCCTTCCGTAAACGTTTTGATTTTTCGAAAATACCGGCCACCATCCAGATCCCGAACTTGATCGAGGTCCAGAAGCGCTCCTACGACCGTTTTCTGCAGATGGACAAACTACCCAGCGAGCGCGAAGACGGCGGATTGCAGGCAGTGTTCCAGTCCGTCTTCCCGATCACCGACTTCCGCAACGTATCACAACTTGAGTTTGTGGATTACGCCATTGGTAACTGGGAGTGCAAATGTGGTCACCTGAAGGGACTACACCATCTGCGTACCACTTGTAAGAACTGCGGCAATACGGTCATCACTGATCCGTTTCATCCCGGCGATGTGCTCTGCCAGAAGTGCGGCACCTACAACGCCAACACGCCGGATTTCTGCAACAAGTGCGGCGACCCGGTTGGATTGCAATTGAAATATGACGTGGCCGAGTGCGAAGAGCGCGGCATGACCTACTCCGCGCCGCTCAAGGTCACGATGCGTCTGACGATTTTCGACAAGGACGCCGAGACTGGCAACCGCTCCATCCGCGACATCAAAGAGCAGGAAGTATTCTTCGGCGACGTTCCGCTGATGACGCAGAACGGCACCTTCATTATTAATGGCACCGAGCGCGTCATCGTCAGCCAGTTGCACCGCTCGCCCGGCGTGTTCTTCGAGACCGCCAACAATCGCACTTATTTCCTGGGCAAAATCATTCCCTACCGCGGATCGTGGGTGGAATTCGAGTACGACCAGAAGAACGTGCTCTACGTTCGCATCGACCGCAAGCGCAAGTTCCTGGGAACGATCTTCCTGCGCGCTCTTGGCCTGCGCTCGGGCGAAGACATTCTGCGCTCGTTCTACACCGTCGATCGCATTGCCATCAAAGACAAGAAGCTCTACTGGACGCTCGACCCCAACAGCGAGAAAGCCACCAACCTGCTGGGCATGAAGCTGGCGCACAGCATCAAGAACAAGTCGGGCGACGAAATCGCGCACTCCGGCCGCAAGCTGAATGCCGCCATTCTGAAGGAAATTCAGAAGGCGAAGATCTCCGAGATCGAAGTCGATATCACCGATCTCGAAGGCGCATGGGCTGCTGCCGATGTGGTCGACACGACCACCGGCGAAGTGCTGCTCGAAGCGAACACCGAACTCACTGCCGACAAAGTGTCGAAGATTCTCGACTCCGGCGTGGTGGAGATGGGCCTGTTCTTCCCCGAGCGCGACGACGTGGGCACGGTCATCAGCCAGACGCTGAAGCGCGATTCCGTGAAGACTCCGCAGGAAGCGTTGATCGAAATCTACCGCAAGCTGCGTCCCGGCGATCCGCCGACGCTCGACACGGCCACGGCCCTGTTCCACGGCATGTTCTTCGATCCGCGCAAGTACGACTTCTCGAAGGTCGGCCGGCTGAAGTTCAACATCAAGCTGTTCGAGAATCAGGACGCCACCAGTCTCGACAAGCGCACGCTCGATCCCGACGATTTCTACGCCACCATCGGCTACCTGCTGAAGCTGCGCAAGAACATCGGCTCGGTCGACGATATCGATCACCTCGGCAACCGCCGCGTCCGCGCAGTCGGCGAGTTGATGGAGAACCAGTTCCGCATCGGCCTGGTCCGCATGGAACGCGCGATCAAAGAAAAAATGTCCGTCTACCAGGAAATGTCGACGGCGATGCCGCACGACCTGGTCAACGCGAAACCGGTGATGGCTGCGATCCGCGAATTCTTCGGATCGTCGCAGCTCTCGCAGTTCATGGATCAGACCAACCCGCTCTCCGAGATCACGCACAAGCGGCGTCTCTCGGCGCTTGGGCCGGGCGGTCTGTCGCGTGAGCGCGCTGGATTCGAAGTGCGCGACGTTCATCCCACGCACTACGGCCGCATCTGCCCGATTGAAACGCCGGAAGGTCCGAACATCGGACTGATCTCGTCGTTGAGCTGCTACGCCCGCATCAACGACTACGGCTTCATCGAATCGCCCTACCGCCGGATCAAAGGCGGACGCGTGATCGACTACGTCACCGTGGTCAACACGGGCGACAGCGATTACAAAGTCGGCGATCACATGGAGAAGCATGAGATCGAGAAGATCAACAACGAATTGAAAGAGAAGCGCAAAAAGCCGGCGCAGATCGATCCGTTCTCCTTCTATCTTTCCGCATGGGAAGAAGACCGGCACACCATCGCGCAGGCCAACGTGGAACTCGACGACAAAGGCCGCATCGTGGCCGAACTGGTCAACGCCCGCAAGGCCGGCAACTTCGTGCTGGTAAGCCGTGATGAAGTCGATTACGTCGACGTCAGCCCGAAGCAGCTGGTTTCCGTCGCCGCATCGCTGGTACCGTTCCTCGAGCACGACGACGCGAACCGCGCGCTGATGGGCGCGAACATGCAACGCCAGTCCGTGCCGCTGCTGCGCGCGCAAGCGCCGATCGTTGGCACTGGAATGGAAGGCGTCACGGCGCGCGACTCGGGCGCAGTGGTTCTGGCCCGCCGCAACGGCATTATCGATTCGGTCGACTCCGACCGCATCATCGTGCGCGTCGAAGGCGAGCACCATCCCACGCAGCTTTCGCGTGAGGTGGGCAGCGACATTTATCAGCTCACCAAGTTCAAGCGCTCGAACCAGAACACTTGCATCAACCAGAAGCCCATCGTCAAGAAGGGACAGCGCGTGGTGAAGGGCGAAGTCATCGCCGACGGTCCTTGCACCGATCACGGCGAGCTGGCGCTCGGACGCAACGTGCTGGTGGCCTTCATGCCCTGGCGCGGCTACAACTTTGAAGACGCGATTCTCGTCTCCGAGAAGATGGTGAAGGACGATTACTACACTTCACTGCACATCGAGGAGTACGAGATCGAAGCGCGCGACACGAAGCTTGGTCCGGAAGAAGTCACGCGCGATATTCCCAACGTCAGCGAATCGATGCTGCGCAATCTGGACGAAGCGGGCGTGATCCGCATCGGCGCCAGCATCAAGCAGGGCGACATTCTGGTGGGCAAAGTTACGCCGAAAGGCGAAACCCAGCTCACGCCGGAAGAGAAACTGCTGCGTGCCATCTTCGGCGAAAAAGCCGGAGACGTCCGCGATGCTTCGCTCTACTGTCCTCCGGGCATCGAGGGCGTGATCGTCGACGTGAAAATTTTCTCCCGCAAGGGCCAGGAAAAAGACGAGCGGGCGAAATCGATCGAAGCGGCGCAGATCGGCAAGCTGGAGAAAAATCTTTCCGACGAAATCCGCATTCTTACCGACGAGCGCCTCAAGCGTCTGGAAAATATTCTCGGCGGCAAGGAAGTGCAGGCCGACCTGCACGACGAGCGCACCAACAAGCGCCTGCTGAACAAGGGCAACATTCTTGATCGCGACGCGATCGAGCGCATCTCCACGCGAAACCTGAAGCGCATCAAGTATGCCGACAAGGATCCGCGGGTGAATGAGCAGATCGACGAGATCGAGGAAATGACCTCGCGCCAGATCGACGTGCTGAAAAAGATCGTCAACGAGAAGAAAGAAAAACTCACCAAGGGCGACGAGTTGCCGCCGGGCGTGATCAAGCTGGTCAAGGTCTACATCGCGATGAAGCGCAAGCTGAGCGTTGGCGACAAGATGGCCGGCCGTCACGGCAACAAGGGCGTCATCGCTCGCATTCTGCCGGAAGAGGATATGCCGTACCTCGAAGACGGAACGCCGGTCGAGATCGTGCTCAATCCTCTCGGCGTACCCAGCCGTATGAATGTGGGCCAGATTCTCGAAACCCACCTCGGATGGGCGGGTTACACCCTGGGCGAGAAGATCTCCAACTTGCTCAAGGAGAACACGCGCACCGAAGCGATTCGCCGCGAGTTGAAAGCCCTGTTCAAGGACTCGAAACTCGCAGACACCATCGGCGAGATGGGCGACGAGGAACTGGAAGCGCTCGCACCTACGCTCGCTCGCGGAGTCTACATGGGATCGCCCGTATTCGATGGCGCCAAAGAAGGCGAAATCAAGGCGCTGCTCGAGCACGCGGGCCTGCCAACATCGGGCAAGACCACTCTGCACGATGGCATGACTGGCGACGAGTTCGAACAGCCGGTCTGCGTTGGCTACATCTACATGCTGAAACTGTCGCACCTGGTGGACGACAAGATTCACGCGCGCTCCATCGGGCCGTACTCGCTCATCACCCAACAGCCGTTGGGTGGCAAAGCGCAGTTCGGCGGACAGCGCTTCGGAGAAATGGAAGTCTGGGCGCTCGAAGCTTATGGCGCGGCATTCATTCTGCAGGAGCTGCTGACGGCGAAGTCCGACGACGTATACGGCCGCACCAAGATTTACGAGGCCATCGTCAAGGGCGAAGCTGCCATGGAGCCCGGCGTGCCCGAATCGTTCAACGTGCTGATCCGCGAGTTGCAATCGCTCTGTCTTGATGTGGAGTTGATCAAGACCGGCGAGAAGCGTCCCGCGGCCAGCGCGGCAGCAGACTAACGTAGCGCCGCCAGGAGTTTTCGAAGGACACCGTTTTGCGGATGGCCAAGGCTCTCAGCTACCGCGAAACATAAAAAATACTAGAACTGGACAACTGGCCATAAACTGGCCGTTGCCATGAGAGCAGGAAGCGGAGGAACACCTTGTTTCGTTCGAGCCCGTTCGAAATGCAAAACACGATTGCCGATTTCGATGCCATCAAGATCAGCCTCGCATCGCCGGAGAAAATCCGGAGCTGGTCGCATGGCGAAGTCACCAAGCCCGAAACTATCAACTATCGCACCTTCAAACCGGAGCGCGACGGCCTGTTCTGCGCCCGCATCTTTGGTCCGGTAACCGACTGGGAATGCTTGTGCGGCAAATACAAGCGCATGAAGCATCGCGGAGTCATCTGCGACAAGTGCGGCGTGGAAGTTACGCTCTCGAAAGTGCGCCGCGAACGCCTCGGTCACATCGAGCTGGCCTCGCCCTGCTCGCACGTGTGGTTCTTCAAGGGATTGCCCAGCCGCATCGGCCACTTGCTCGATATTTCCCTGCGCGACCTCGAGTCCGTTCTTTACTTCGAGGCTTACGTAGTCGTCGAGCCTGGCGATGCTCCGGTGAAA
>CAVRCM010000005.1:0-202995 GCA_963719585.1 uncultured Acidobacteriaceae bacterium | reverse complement strand
GCAGCGTTCTAACCAACTGAACTACGTCCCCAACTTGCATACGGTTAGGGCCAAACCCGCATGTTTACTGTCTACTCTTGTTGTCAACCGTTTCGCCTGCTTCAATCCGTTCGATCGAATATGACCAGTTTTCGGTACGAAATTGACAGTACGAAAGACCGCCAAAAACCGCCCCCTAGGCTGTCGCGACACTGAGCATCTGTCCATGCTCTGTGCTGAATTGTAGCAGACGGAATTCAGATCAGTACAGGTCAGGACACCAAGGATCGGGTTGCGAACAAATTCGGCCCATCATCATTATTATTATTACTTGATTGCGACGAGAGAAAACTGCCGCACCAGCCAGGATTTTTTTGTGGACACGGTAGGCCCCGGCTCCGCGGTCTTCGAGACCACCCAGACGAAGAACGATTCGTTGAGAATTCGACGCTGCTGTCATTATCTGCAACAGCCCGCTCTCGACAGGAAATGAGTTCTCTATTATGCGGGGGCCTCAACGCGCGCGTCTTTATCGTCATCAAAACCAACCACCTGAGCGGTTGAGTCGGAATCGAATTCACTCCCTCGCTGCGATACGCTGTGTTGATTCACGGAGTGCAGTCACTTCCTGCTCCAACCCATCCAAGCGATTCAATTCCGCCTGAACCGCAGGCTCGCCGTCTTCTTTTGCTTTACGAGCGTGGACCAGGGCCTGCTCCGCAATCCTGCTCACTTCATGAAACAGTTTGCGAATCTCAATTTCTTATTTTCTTTTAAGTGCAGCAAGCCGAGGAGCGAAGTCAACTGGATTTAGTTTGGAGTAGGTGGCGGCTGGATTCATTTCATTCTGCGTCTACGGCTGGCTATCCGGAAGGTGCTCGCATCAGCGCGCAGATTCGCGCCGGCGGCCAGTATGAGCGTGAGGCTGAAGGTCGGTTAGCCGTGGGTCTGCGGCATTTTCACTCGATCTCAGAATGAAAACTTCGCCGCGAATTGAATGATCCTTGGCTGCGCCGTCCCGTAAGTATTGGAAGAGGACGAGCCCGCCATTCCGGTAATCTCTCCATATGTGGAATCCAGAAGGTTTCCATCCGGCCTGCCGAAATTAACGTTATTGAATGCGTTGAAAAATTCGGCTCTGAATTCCATCGACACCCGCTCGGTAATCTTGGCATTCTTTACCGCAGCCAGGTCGGCATCGAAATACCTTGGACCCCGAAGAATATTCTTTCCCGTATCTCCGAACGTTCCGATTGCATTCTGCTGGAACGCATTCGTGTTAAACCATTCCTGCACTTGAGCAGCATGGGAACGGCCACCGGGTAGGATAGCTTGCTGGACACTCGACACCGCAAGATCGGCGCGATCGCCGAAGATTCCACTTCCGGAATTATCGTTGTCGCTGAAGATCGAGAATGGAAATCCGGTATACCAACTTACAGTTCCAGAAAGTTCCCATCCGTTCACAATTTTGTCGATCGCCTTAGGCACGCCGACACGTGGGACCAGGTATTCTCCGTTAATCTTGAAAGTCTTATTGAGATCGTCATCGGAGGGGCCGTAGTCGAAATAACGTCCGCAAGTGCAGCTGTTTGTTAAATAGGGCGACCCACCGGCCGGAGCAAAATCATCCAGTTCTCTGGCCCAGGTAAAGTTGGTCAAAAACGAGAAGCCGTGCGTCATGCGCTTCGTCAGCGTTATTTGGGCGGCATTGTAGTTGCTATCGACTCCGGAATTGATCGAGGCGATAGAGCCGTAGTTGGGATAAACCGGCACCCCATTGATGTTGGGATTCAATTCCAGAAGACCGCTCTCCTGATCGCCCGTGCCACTGAGGTGATGTCCATTATTGCCCACGTAAGCCACCCGCAACATCCAGTCCTGTTTAAAACCGCGCTCGAGTGTCAAGTTGTAGGAGAGGACCATAGGCAAGCGGAAGTGGCGGTCAAATATTTGGCTGAAAGAAATACCCGACGCGGGGAAAATTGCGGTGCTTGGGGTCGGATTGACGGGACCAAACTGCCCGGGAAAAATATTGGCAGCCCCTTGGCTTCCATAGGGGTCGGCAAGGCTTACCCAAGGAGCTCCCGAACCCTGATTTGTCGCGAGATTGATAATCGGAGCAAAAGGAGGAACCCCCACCACATCCTCAAAAGCAACTGTGTTCGGAGCTTCGTAGTAGTAGCCAGCTCCGCCACGTATGCTGGTGTTGCCATCTTCCGTAATCCGATAGGCAAAGCCAACTCGCGGTCCAAAGTTTTTTGGGTTGTTATAAATGGAAGAGGCCGGACATCCCGGATCATGATGACTTCCTCCGAACAGCATGCCCACTGGGGCATTGGGAAATCTTTGAGATTGCGCTCCGGGAACAAAGCAGGCTACTCGACCCTCGCTGTCGGTGTAAGGAAAAAACGGATCCCATCGGAGCCCGGCAGTTAGCAGGAGGCGCGGTGTGGTCTTCCAACTGTCTTGCACGAAGAGGCTCTCGCGGTAGCCGGTAAAATTTAAGTAGAGCCCTCCACCTTGGGTAAACGATGACACAGCTCCGAGTTCGAAATCCGCGAGAGGACTATTGCTCAGACCTTCGAAATCAAAAACTCCGCTTTCCTGATACTGATTTCCCATGGGCAGACGAACTCGTAAAATTTCGCCGCCAAACTGCACTTCGTGCTTCCCGTGCATCCACGTCGCAATTTCACGCAGCGATTGATCGCCGCGATTCCACACTCCGTAGGGCGTTCCGGGAAGAAATATGTCGCCTCCGACGGTCAGGTTCAAGACTGCGGAGTTACCCCCTCCCAGGTTTTGTGGCACTGCGATGTTTGAGCCGGCATCGGCAAAGCTGAAAGGCGCCGATGACAGAGTTGTGCCGTTCTCGCTGTTATAGCCGAAGTAACTGCTCAACAAGAGAGTCGGCGAGATGGTATAGATATCAACAACGCTGATGTTTTTAAGAACCAGATGTTCGGCATCACCGCGAAGTTCCAGAAGATTGTTAGCCGGCGGGATATAGACCGGGTCCGTGTAATTCATCTGAAAGTAATGCCCGCTTAGATGATGCTTTCCGATGTTGAAATCGATCTTGGCTAAATATTCATCGGTATTCTGAGCATCCGGGCCACCGTTAAACGTGAGCTGGTCATTGGGTCCATTGGGCAGCGGAATATGGTTAAGAAAATAGGTCGCCACCGGACTCACGGGAATTTGATTATTTAGGTAGTTCGCCCCGGTACTCGGATTCACCAACTGCGTTCCGGGAAGCAGGTCTGAAAAATCTCCCGTACGTTCGGCCGCGTCCGGAACCGACGCGATCTGTCCGTTCTGCGCGGTGCGGAAGCGCGTCCCCTGATAACTTCCAAAATAAAACAAGCGATTCTTGATGATGGGACCGCCGACGCTGCCGCCAAATTGATTTTGCTTCAGCGGATTGACTACTCCGCCGGAAAAATAATTGCTGGCATCCAGAACATTGTTCTGCAGAAATTCAAATATATCTCCGTGAATCTGGTCGGTTCCTGATTTTGTAACTACATTGACGACGCCGCCGATTGCGTTTCCGAAGCTGGCACTCATATTGCCGGTGATCAGATTGAACTCCTGAATCGCGTCAGGATTGGGGAAGGGCACATTCGCATTGATGTAGGTATCGTTGGCATCCACACCATCCAGCAAGTAATTGACGCCGTTCGCGCCGCCACCATTTACCTTGGCGTATTGCTCGCTGGGAAAGACTCCACCCTCGCAGTTGGCGGCGCAATAGTTGGCGGTCACATTGGTGGTTCCCGGCGCGAGAAAGACTAATTGCTGTACATCGCGGCCGTTCAGCGGCAATTCGCTGATTTCTTTCTGATCGATCAACTGGCCAACTGTGGCGGAATCTGTGGTGACCAGCGAAGAATTTGCCGTCACTATTACTTGTTGTTCGACCTTGCCCACCTGTAGTTGAACATTCTGGGATGCGGCCTGACCCAAGGAAAGCACAATCCCTTTCTGAACATAGCTGGTGTACCCGGCCATCGAAACCTTGATCTGATAATTGCCGACGGGCAGGCTGGGAAAAAGATACTCGCCCGCATCCGTGCTGGTGGTGGTCTGGCTATAACCCGTGCCGACATCTTGAACGGTGACAGTGGCTCCCGCAACCACTGCACCCGTGGCATCGCTGACGATTCCACTGAGCCGCGCGGTCGTGTACTGGGCGCGCAAGGGCGCCGCCGATCCGCAAACCAGAATGACTGCGACGGAGAAGCTTATGAACCAAGATGCCGGCAATAGGTTCCGAGATTTTCTCTTCATGGTCTACCTTCCCCGAGAGCCAAATGTGCTTGTATCAGACTTTGCGATTGCGCGAACTTAACATTGCGTGCTTGCTTGTTAGTTGTTTTGTTCGTTTATGATCGATTTGGACTCTCTCTACATGGACAGCAAGGGAAATCAGGAGTAAATCTTCACATTTTGCACTACCCGGTTAATCACACCCCCGGGGCTAGGCCGGTCCGGCATTAAGCCGCATCGCAAAGAGAAAAACAGTCCCAGCAACTGGCCGAACAGGATGTCCACTGGCGGACGGCAGTCATCCGGCACTGCGGTGCGAATATCGGGCGAAAGGTAACGATCGGCGAAACCATCCAATGGCAACTCGGAATGCCCACCTATCGCGATCTTAGTTTTCACGATTCCCTTTCGCGTGAGTTCCTGCAACAGATCTGTTTCGTAAAGGCTTACTCTCTCATCGCTGGAAAGAAAAGCAACCAGCAATGTGGTTTGATCAAGTGCTGCCATGGGACCGTGACGCAGACCGACCACGGATTCCGACAGCGCCAGTATTTCTCCGGCAGTCAATTCCAGCACCTTCAAGGCCGACTCGACAGCCACCCCTTCAAGCGCACCCGATCCGATAAAGCAAACTCTTTCGAAAGGTGCTGCCGCCAGCGCTGCCGCAGCGTCGGCAGCACGGGGAAGAAAACTCTTTCCCGCCTCCACAAGCCGGTTGAGTATCGCTTCGTAGTTGGCGACTTGATGAATATGAGCCATGCACTGCCCGAATACGACCATATTCGAAAATGAACTGGTCATCGCCAGACCCCGGTCGTTCACGGCATCCTCCAGCGCAACCGCGAACGCTTGTCGCTTGCCGGCAACGCTACGGATCATGCGCCCCTCTGCATTACACGAGACTACGATGTGATGAATCTCCGGATGATTTGCTAAAGCTTTTTCTATAACCGCAACCCCCTCCGGGCTTTCGCCGGAGCGGGAGAACGAAATCCAGATGTATTTCTGGCCGGGCAACAGCCATTCTTCTGCGTGGGTAAGAAGGCTGGTGCTGGGAACTGCAGTGACTTCACATTGCCAAAGCCGGCGAAACAGAAGTTCTAAACATCTACCCACATAGTCGGAAGTTCCCGCGCCGATCAGAAAGACGGTTGGTTTCGGGCCAATCGATATATCAAGCCCGGCGCTCTTCAGGAAGTCGGCGAGCCTGGCGCGCTGCTTTTGAAAGATTGAAAATGTTGTGCTCCAAGTACCAGGCTGCTGCGCAATCTCAGCGGGAGTGTGCAACAGACCGCGTTCGATCTTTGCTGCTTTCGAAAGGTCGAGAAGTTCAGCCAGAGCATTCAAGGCGACAGACTCCTGAGGTGATAGTGCCGCGCAAAAGATGGAAAGATTGGTTTACGCGCGTACTTTCGTTTTATTACGCATATAAACATTTACTTGCGTTTAGAGCAGAAGTCAAGCGCAAAGTGCATAGCTCCATTACCCGCGGACCTTGCCTTTTTGATGGACAAACGAAAGCTCATCACGTTAGAAAGGATTACTCACAAACGCGGTCACTGATTCTTCCGCTCTTGCGAGCAAAACTTATGCTAATCGAAGAACGTCGAAGGGCGATCCTGGAAGCTCTGCGCCTGGAGGGCCGCGTACTTGTGGCGGAACTGGGCAGGCGCTTTCGCACTTCGCAAGTAACCATTCGCAAGGATCTCGAAATTCTTCATGCCACGGGAAAGATTCACCGTACCCATGGCGGGGCGCTGCCGGCCCATGAGGGAGCGCTTGAAGATCCCACTCTAAGGGAAAAAGAGAAACTGCATCGCAAGGAGAAGATGCAGATCGCAACCGCTGCGGCGCATATGGTGGAAGAAGGCCAGGTGGTGATTCTGGATTCCGGAACCACTACGACCGCTATCGCCAGAGCGCTCCGCCACCATCAGAATCTGACAATCATTACCAACGCAGTGAACATCGCGGCGGAACTAGCCGGCTCTTCTCTGGAAGTGATTCTCACGGGCGGAACTCTTCGGAAAAATTCGTTCTCGCTGGTTGGGCCAATCGCGGAAGAAACGCTGCGGCGTTTGAACGCGGACATACTTTTCCTCGGGGTCGACGGATTCGACGTTCAGAGCGGCCTGAGCACGCCGAATCTTTTGGAAGCAAAAGTAAATCGCGCCATGATGGACGTTGCGAGAATCGTGGTGGCGGTGTGCGACTCCAGCAAATTCGGCCGTCGCAGTCTTTCCATGATTGCGCCTCCCTCCGCGGTCCACAGGGTGATTACGGATCGACTTGCTCCCAAGAATGACATCGCTCAACTGCGTAAGGCAGGTATCGAAGTCACTCAGGTTCATGCTGGCCAGCCAAACGCATCTGCGACGGCCCGCAAGCTGCCGGCACACAAACGCGACCAATAAGAAAAATCATTCCTGGACCAGCGCGGCAATCACGGAGGATTCATTGTCAAAATTCGATGTCACGATAGCTGGAGAACTCAACCTTGATTTGATCCTCTACGGACTTCCTGAATCTCTGCTCCCCGAACGCGAACTGCTTGCCGAGAATATGATGCTGACGCTCGGAAGCTCTTCGGCGATCGTGGCCCACAATCTGTCCGCACTGGGCAGTCGAGTGGGATTTGTTTCCTGCATCGGCGGCGATTCTTTTGGCGATATCGCGCTGGAGCGTCTCTCCGCCAGTGGAGTGCATGTGGAGCAAGTCATCCGAAACCCGAAAGCGCAGACTGGTCTCACCGTGATTTTGCAGCATGGGAACTGGCGCAACATCCTGACCTATCCGGGGACGATCTTCGATTTAAAACCAGAGCATCTGAATTTTCAGTATTTGTCGTCGTCCCGTCACTTTCATTTTTCGTCGTTTTACTTGCAGCGCGGCTTGCGGCCGCATGTGAAAGATATCTTCCGCCAGCTGAAACAGCATGGGCTCACTATCTCTCTCGATCCTAATGATGACCCGGACGATGAATGGAAACCAGATATCGAAGAAGCTTTGCGATATGTGGATATTTTCTTACCGAACGCGCGAGAAGCAAAGAAGATTGCTGGCACTCAGAACATCGAGGACGCAGTTTCCAAACTGGCTGCCATGGTGCCGCTCATTGTGGTAAAGCGCGGCGCGGAGGGGGCGATGGCGCAGCGTGGCAGCGATCGCTTTGTCAGTCCGGCGGCAAGGGTGGAAATTGTGGACCCCGTCGGGGCCGGGGACAGCTTTGATGCCGGATTTTTGCACCAGTACCTACGTGGCGGCGATCTGCAAAGCTGTCTGAATGCCGGCAATGTTACGGCGGCGCTCTCCACTACGCGGGCCGGAGGGACGGAGGCGTTTCGAGACTCAGAGTATCGAAATCACTTTCTGCAACGCTATCGCTAAGGGCGAGCAGAGTGCAGACTCTTACTGGGAAAACTCATAGTCGAAGATCGAAGGACTCCCCTTTGAAGGATCCCTCACCTCTCGGGTTCGTAACGCTTGATCTTCTGAGGCTCAAAAGTTGTCGGCATGTGGCCGGAGATGCGTAGCTCGAAGTGGTCTTCTGCGCTTAAACCGCTGAGGCCGGCGGCCGTCACCTGTACCTTAAATTCACCCGGCTCGGTATAGGTGTGCTTCACATCGGTTCCCTCCGTGGTTACGCCGTCACCAAAATCCCATTGATAGGAGAGCACTGCGTCGCCGCCCTGGCTGTGCGCCGCGAACGTAAGCGTACTACCCGCATCTCCCGCGGAAGGATGTTCCGTCTTGAGCGCGGGAGCAACTACGGGAATGTGTCCGTCGACAATTTTAAAAACGCGTACTGAATGAGGCGGCTGATGGAAGGGCAGCACTCCGGAAGCAACTGCCGCAATCTTCTGATTGCCGTCCAGGACATCGGTAACTGCATAGTGACCCGTCGCCGGCAATCCAGCGGCTGCGAGATCGATCGAGTGATCCCTCTCTTTCTCGGTCCAGTTGAAGACAGTCAGAATGCTTTGCCGGTCATCTTCCTTTAGAAAAAAGATACTGGGCTGCGCATCCTCGGGCGCGAAATTCATGAGGTCTAATGGGATCGATGCTTTCCCCAAGCGAATCATATTGATCAGATCCTGATTTTGAATCAGCGCCAGGCGCTCGGGAGCCTTTGACAAAGTTGGGAGCGCATCTCCGATCTCGAACATTCCACCGGAAACTGCCGCGAGCGCAATCGAAACCTTGGCATCGTCCAAAGTGGCGGGCTTGTGGCTCTCGTGCCATGACTGATCATCGATGGTCTGGGTTGATACCGTAAATGCGTCCGGATCGGTCACAAAAAAGTTGCGATTCATGTAGTAGCGGGCGGCAATTCCGGGGGCCGCTTCTTTACTGGCATCGAATGTGTGTCCCGTGTCCTGCGATATCCGGCCATAATCCACATAACCGACCGGGTTCAGCATGGCGCTTCCATCTTTATCTAAATAGACGTTGTCGCCCACAGTGTCACGGATGATCTTCAGCCCGATTCTCTGGGCTTCGAGCGCGGTCGTATTGGGTTCGTGATAGTAACCTTCGATCAGGCTGTCATCCATAAAATCCATCTTGATGGAATGGATGCCCCAATTGTTGACCAGCGTGGAATAAGTTTTTCGCAGATATTCTTGCGCCTCTGGATTAGTTGTATCGAGCACGAACAACTGATCTTTGTTATCGACCACTGTGCCGGCATGGATGGGCTGCCCTTTTGCGTTCTTCACCAGCCAATCGGGATGGTTCTGATAAACCCAGGAGCGCTCCGATATTTCAAATGGAGCCGTCCAGATCGCCGGAGTGAGGCCCAGACCTCGGACTTTGTATTCGAGCGGAGCCAATCCCTGAGGAAATAAAGTTGCGTTTGGAGTGATGTACTCTCCGCGGGCATACTGATAGCCTTCATCGATGTGGAAGATGGTATAGCCGAACGATTTCAGATGTTCCGCTTCCCACTGCGCATTGGTGAGCGCGGCTCCTTCATTTAATCCAAAGTAGTAGGCAGTCCAACTCCACCAGCCCATCAGCGGAGGTGCAGAGATTCGCGCTTGATGAATCTTCCGGATCAAGGATCCGTAAGTCTCCAGCTGCCGGTGATAATCAGTAGCCAAACTGAATAGCACGCGCTCCGAGGACAGTTCCCCGCCCGAAGCGACCGGCAGACTCAACTCCACTTGGTCTTCTGCGGAAGAATGCTCCAGAGAATTTAGCTTGGCCATCTCGGTGGTCCCGGTGGAATCGACTTCGTAGGAGGCAACTCGGGTGGCATCGCCCGAGCCCGAGAGATGAAGCCGTAGCATCGTGAGGAAGCGATCGCTGGAAAGCGCGCCCAGAAACAAGCTTTGATGACTCTGGCCATTGTAGATGAGTTGGCTGCCAACGGCGCGATGCATCTGGTTTTCGGCGTCCGCGAAATTACGAATCGTCATGGCGGGCCGGTCTTCGCTGAAGCTGTCGGAGAGAACTCGATCGTCGAGGACCGGTGCGCCGAGATCAATGACTCCCAAATCAGTGCCCGGTCCGGCGGTTGCATCGACTGAGCGAATGCTCTCGACATGAATTGGTTTTCCAGTCGTGTTTCTGACCGTCACCTGGATGTCGCCGAACGGCTCATGCGAATAGGCGCGCAGGTGATAAATCAGATCGGGCTGCCCGTGTAATCCTGAGTAAGTAACTTGCCAGTTGATAGCTTCACCGAGAAATCCCTGAACCTCCGAGTGCGTTATCGCCGGCTGCGGATAATCGGAGGCGTGAAGCCAGCGTCCATCCACTTGTGCGCCGATTCCCGCGCGTAAAGCGTAAGGAGCGGATCCCGGCATCGCGATTGTGTACCTGCCGTCCGACGAATTCACATTCACTTTTAAAGTTTGTTCATGGCCGGAGGACTGCGCCGCAGACGAAAGAAGAGCGCCACCGGTCAGCAGCAGCAGTGCACTCAATATGATCACGTAAGACGTCCTCATTCGACTGATGCAGTAACCGATCACCGATTCCTCCGAGGAATTGAGAAGTGTTGTTGCTACAGCTGTTTTGTCAGATTGCAGAGTTGAGAATGAGTCATACCGGCTGATCAGTAATTTCCTCGCGTCGCGGATCCCAATAGAATTTCTTCCCCGTCCAATAAGCCTGGGCGGCCATGATACAGACAATGGAATGGGAAAAGCCGTGATCGACAGTGGCGTTCGGTTCCCTGCGCGCGCGCATAGCCTCGAGCCAATCGACCATATGGACCACATCGTCATCGTCCGGCCCAAGAGAATTGGGCGGCGTCGCTCTGGAAACTTTAAGTGTGGCCGCGGCGTCGTTGAGCGGCCCTACAATCGGTACTTCGGAATATACAGGACCGGATTCCCACGGATCGAATTCCTTCCTGCCGCCTTCTTCCGTTGTGACGAACAATGACGCACCCTCGCCGCCGTAATTTTCAATGGTTCCATTCCGGCCTTGAATGCGTGAAAAGCTGCGGTAACTATTTCCGAAAGTAGTCTTGTAGGTATACAAGAAACCTTTTGGATAGGTCACAGCGGCAACGCAGGTGTCAGGATTTTCACGCCCATCTTTCCAGATGAAAACGCCGCCGTTCGCTACCACACTCGAGGGGAAGGCCTGGTCCGTCCAAAGATGAACAAGGTCGCAGCCATGGCTCAGCCATTGGTCAAAGATGCCGGAAGAAAAATCTTTGTAGAGTCGGAATTCAAGATAGACGTGAGGATCGAATGGTCGATCTGGTTTGCCCAGCAGCCAGCGTTTCCAGTCGGTATCTTCTTCGCGGAGCTGTGACTTTCTGCCGTAGAGCCAGCTCTTCCACTCCATCTTCAAATCTTTCAACATCTCTGGAGAGATACCGGTATCTGTCGGCACAAAACGCCAGCGCTCCTCATTGACGTTCCATTCCTGCTCGATGTGCACGATGTCGCCGATTTTTCCCGAACGAATAATCTCCCGCACGGCCAGCGGATAAGCCTGGCTGCGGTGCTGCGTCCCCATCTGCACAACCTGCCTGGAAGCCTTCACAATATCGCGAGCTTGCTTCGCCTCCGCCAACACATTGGCAAATGGCTTTTCGACGTAACAATCCTTGCCGGCCCGCACCACTTCGCTGCACAACTTCGCATGCTGGAAATCTCCGGTCGCGATAATCACGCCATCGATGTCTTTTCTGGCGAGCATATCTTCCGAGTATTGATACATCTGCGGCTCGAGGTTGAAAGCCTTTTTCACTTGCGCGGCACGACGTTCGCGCGCCCGGTTCCAGAGATCGCATACCGCAATCGTCTCCACGGGGATTTGTTTCGAGGCGAGTTGAGCCATGTGAACGTGGCCTTCGCTGCGATCTCCGCATCCTAGCTGTCCCAGCCGGATGCGATCATTCGCACCGAGAATCCGAGCATAGGAATGTGCAGTCATTCTGCTGGCTAACAACATTCCTCCTGCACCTTTCAGGAAAGTTCTTCGAGTAGCATCTTTGTCGCGCATTTTTGTTCAGCTAACTCCGTCTGAGTCGATCAGTTATCAGTTGAGACTTCAGGGGAGGATTGCCTTGATTCCCGTGATCTCACAAAAATCTATAAGAGCCGGGTACAGGTCTTCGCCGTAACCCAGACACGCATATTCATTGGTCCAGTGCTGCAGCAACATTTCGATGTCGCATTGCGCCGTCACGAAACCATGCGGCCAGAAAGGAATGCCACATTCGTTGAGCCGCTTTTCTACCTGATCTCTCGGCGGCTCGAAAATGCTGGCTCGTGTGATGACCATTTGAAATTCGCCCTTCACTCTGCCCAGTCGCGCCAGTACTCCTTCTCCGACTTTGCAGATCAACTTAACAGAAAGGCCGCCTGCTTCGCCTTCGGTCGGAATACCGTGCTCAGAAAAACCCGCCGGGCCCAGCTTGCTCGCTAACGACGGTGGGCAAGCGCCATCCCCGATAATCTTGATTTCTTTCGACTTCTTATCAATGTGCTGCAGATCACCGTAATACACCGGCTCCTTGCTCAACTTGGTGAGCAGAAGAACCGTGAGGGCGGTATTGAAATCGCCCAGCGTAGAAGTACCAACTCCATCCTCCAGCATCATGCTCTGGGCAAAACAGGTGGCGGAATAATCGCCGGCGAGCCCTGGAAAAGATTGAATGGTATAGAAATCAAATTTATCCTTTGCCACAATTGTTTTCAGAGCGAGATACAGACGCATCGATCTTTCAGTTACGTCATTGCGTTCTGGCTCTCGGTCAAATAACTGCTTCAAGCGAGTCCGCAAGTCATCCAATTCCTTCGAAGAAACTGCTTCAGCGGCGTGCTTCAACTCCGTCGTATCCCGTGAATCGATATCGACGCCGAACATTCTCATCCATTGTGAGGGATCGGCCGCGCCGCAGGTTTGCCCCATACCGCGGCCACCAAACGTACCGATGGTGGACATATTTAAAAAGTTTTTGAGATGCGAAGCTTGAGCATAGCTGACGATTTTGCTTACGGTATCTTTTTCCTCCAGGCTGCCGTATACGAATTTGTGCGGGATGCCGATTTCCAGCAAGCCTCCGTGCAGTACTAATCCGCCGACCGTCCGCCAGCCCTGAGAACCGGGATGCGTCCACAGCAGCAAGCCTTTGCCGCTGCCGCAGTAATCGCGGATTGCACCGACCAGATGAGCGGCCCAAACCCAAGTACCGGAAAAAAGAACGACCGCATCGATGGCGTCGTCGCATTTCATTTTCTTGAACGCGGCGCGTGCTTCTTCTTTGCTGGCAATAACAATGCCATGTTCAACCACATTCAGACCGGCGGCCACCAGAGCGCTCTTGGCACGCTGAACCAGCGCGTCATCAATAAACGGCACGCCCATCGGGTCTTTCAGGCCATCCTTGTGAACTCCGAACACTATGAATCCGATTGTGGGTTGGATCAACTTTCCTCCTGTTGCCTTGAACTTCAGTTGCCGCTAAGCGCCGAACTCACTCGGCGATACTGTTTGACTTGTTGCGCGTAGGCTACCGCAATCTCGGGGTCGGGCAATACCACCGAGACTTCACGAACCACGAGGTCTACGGCCTCACGCAAGGTCCGGTATTCCCCGCACGCCACTCCGGCAAGAATGGCTCCGCCCAGACACACCGCTTCCGAGCACTCCATTACGTGAAGACGCCGGCCCGACAGCGCTGCACGCAACTGGAGACCCAGAGCTGATCGCGACCCTCCGCCCGTGACGTAGACATCCCGAAAATCTCCGACTGCGTCGGTCAGGATGTCGGTCATCTGCGATAGCTCGCAGGCCAGCCCTTCAAGAATGCCTTTGTGGATCTGGCTTCGAGTGCTGTTGGGACTCAAGCCGGAAATAATTCCACGGGCGTGCGGATTGAAATCAGGATTGCAAGTGCCGATTAGATTGGGAGTAATGCAAAGGCCCGTCGGATCCCGCGGGGCATCTTGCTCAAGCGTCACGTAATGGATCGACTCCGCCTCAGAGGAATCTTCGTTCTGAGAGTACAACAGATTGTGGAACCACTCGATCATGATCCCGGATGGAAAAAACGCCATCGTGACAAATTTGTCCGGAACCACGTGACAATACGTGTTGAGAGAAGCCGCGAGGGCCGCGTCCGTGGGGCAGGGCTGATCCGATGCAGCCAGCAGGCATTCGTAGGTGCCAATCGAGTCGGCCACGCGGCCCGAATCCACAACGCCAACTCCCAGCGCTCCGCAAGGTTGATCGTGCCCGCCGATCACCACAGTCGTTTCCGTTGAAAGACCCAGTTGGCCGGCTGCCGACGCACTCAGCTTTCCTAAACTTGTTCCTGCCGGCACCGGAACTGGCAGGCACTCGGCGCCGATTTTTGTTGCAGCAAGAATTTCTTCCGACCAGCCTTGCTGTCGCGTGTTAAAGGCCAGATAACGGGACGCCAAGGAATAATCGACGTAGGGAGGTAGTCCGAGGCGAGCAAGAACGTACCCGATCACGGTAAGGAAACGAACCGACGGAGTAAAAATATCCGGCCAGTGCTTACGCAGCCAAAGAATTTTTGGCACCGGGTACATGGGATGAGCGACCAGACCGGTAATTTCGAAAAGCGTTCTTCTTCCGATTGTTTCTTCCAGCCACACCGCTTCTTCCGCAGCTCGATTGTCCTGGTTGAGAATGGCGGGAGCGATTGCCTGGTTGTGTTCATTAACTGGCACAAACGTTTCGCCGTGAGAATTCAGGCACAGTGCCCGAACCGGATCGGAAAGATTGTTTGCCACCGATTGCACCGAGCGGCACACCGCTTGCCAGAAGCGTTCGGGATTTAGCTCCGCATGCGAAGGAGCGGGAAATTCCGGTGCGTAGGCACAAGTGTGCTGAGCGAGTATTTTACCCGTCAGTGAAAATGCCACCGCTTTGCATCTGCTCGATCCGATATCGACGGCAAGCAAACTCATAAGGGCTTCAATTTCGGTTTGCTACAAAGCTAAGGCCTTCATAAACTGTCGAAGCAATGCGATGAGTGGCGCCAACGAACATCGCGGCGCAAATTTGCCCAACGCTCGCAGCATTCACAAGAAGTTATCTGCCGCGACCGCGAGCTTCCGTCCGCGATCTCCGGACTCCACAACTTCGATCTTCTTGTTGGCAAAAGAAACGCTCGCTACGCCACCAAATGTCTCCGGTACCTCAAATAACAAAATCAGAAAGCGCACCTGAGCCTTGGATTTCGCCGGCAGCCAACGATACGTCGGTTCGCCGAACAACGGCCCCTGTTCGATGGTTTCGCGGCGCGGGATAGAAAACGGAGTCGAGCTGAACTCCAGTCCTCGACAGAACGTCTTTCCTCGCCACGGCGCTTGGGTTCGACTGTGTCTCTCTTCCCAGTTCCCCGCCCAGGGAAAGTCTGCGCGTCGAAACGCATAGACGACGAGGAGCTTCAGCCGCGGGTTACACGCGGCAATGAAGCCAAGCTTCAGTTGAGGATCGAGCAATTGCGCCGTGTAGTGTCCAAAGCGCTCGGCCGGAGTGGTTCGTAAGTTCCATTGTTTGCGATCTTTTGTCGGCGCTTCGGGCCAGGTAAACTCAGCGTCTGGCTGAAGAGAAAATCGAGGGCTATAACTTGCTGGACAAACTTTCCCCCGCGTCGCAGGCATATCGAACCAGGTGGTTTTCTCTTCCAGGAATGGCGGACCGAAAGTCACATGTTCATTCCAGGAAATCGGCCGGTCATAACTACTGAGATTGGTCGCCTCTTCTTCGCAATAAACTACGGGATTCTCGCAATCGAGAGTCAGCTTACGAGTGAAGCTGATTCGAGCCTCGGGAAGGGTCACACCGTATTGCAATAACGGCCTCGGCGACTGCGTTTGCTTCTGAATCGTCCACATCAACGCCGGCCCTTCGCCATGAGTGGTGAGACCCGCTGCAATTTCCTCCACAGATGGCGGCCCGAAGTGATCAAAACTGAGGCTGTGCCCAGCGATGCCGGAAAGTAGCTTGCCGTCCGGCCGCGGTCCGTACCGGCGAGCATGTTTCGAAACTTTGTAATCGGACGGATCGATCGTCGGCCAGGGCGGCCGCCACAGCGGATTCACGCTGGAACAGGCATTCAAATTCAACTCGCAGATATGCCCACCGCCCGCAAGAACCGAGATATGACCCCAATCTGCCTGCAGGCGAAATCCGGAGCGGCCGTCGATCACATTGTTGCTGCGAAAAACGCCCCGGGAATGGGAACCGGACTTAGTCATCTTGGGATAGCTTGGAACTCTGCTGTCGCCGCGCCGTCCAGAGCAGCTCGCGCCTGTTTTAGAAATCCACTGATGTTGTCGGCCTGAAAGACATTGCGGCCAAAGAAGACGCCAGCCGCACCGGCTATCGCTACTTCTCGCACTACATCAAGAGCTTGCTTGTCGGAAGCGTGACGGCTTCCGCCCAGCACCAGAATCGGTATCGGACAATTCTCCACCACCAAACGCATGGAGGAAGGATCCCCGCTGTAATCCGTCTTAACCGCATCTGCACCAAGCTCGACCGCCATCCGGGTGTGGAGGTTGAGCCACTTGGGGTCGCCCGGGGTCTGCACATTCTTCCCGCGTGCCAGAGATTCAACAATCAGTGGGATTCCGACTCGTTCACATTCGCGGGCCACTTCGGCGTTGCGGGTAATCTCCTTCATCTCAAACTCCGCATCTCCGGTGCCGACCACGAGATAGGTAAGAACAGCATCTGCTCCGTGTCGTAAGGCATCTTCGGGATGCGCGAGAAGCGAACTGTGCAGGTCGCCTCTTCCATTCTGCCCAATCGCCGACCAAACCGTCGTCCAATCGATGCGCGCAATCAACGGTGGTATAGAGCCCGCACCTGTCGAGTTCGCGAATTGACGAATCAGACCGAGGTTCAACAGCAAGGCGTCGACACCGGCTTGAGAAAATTGTCGAATCTTACCGAGGGGATCTTCCGTTCCAGGAATCGGCCCCAGCACCAATGCATGATCGAAAGCGACAACCAGGGCTCGGCGTTGCGAGCCTCCAAGCACACGGTTCAAACGAATTTTCCTGCCGCAGTCGCTCACGATTTCCTCACTATTTTCGCAGCACTAAAAGTCGGACTCAAACTACCGGGATCTTGAGCGAATGTCAACTTATTTGCGTGAATTAGTTCGTTTCGCGATCGCTTTACGCCCGTCCTGACCATCCGCCACCACAACCTCGACCCCGGCTTCACGCAGCGCCTTTACGTATTTAGAGTCAGTGCCGGAATCGGTTACCAGTACGTCGATATCTGTCACCGGACCGACATAAGCGAAGCTCTGAGTGCCGAACTTACTGTGATCCGCCAACGCGATGCGGGTTTTCGCCGCGCGTGTGATCATCTTCTTGATCTGTGCCTCGGCGTGGTTTGCGGTTGAAACTCCGTAAGAAAGATCGATTGCGCTCACTCCGAGAATCGCTTTATCCAGGCGAATTTCGGAGAGCGCGCGCTGCGCCCACTCGCCGGAAAAATAGAAAGTATCCTTCTGCAGATCACCGCCGGTACAAAGCACCGTCACGCCGGAACTCCTTTGCAACTGGCAGACGATCGTGGGCGAATTCGTCACGACTGTAAGGCGATTCCGCTGATGCAAAGAGCGGGCAAGCTCATACACCGTGGTGCTTCCCTCGAGAAACACGGTCTCGCCATCCAGCACGAAATGCTCTGCCGCGCGCGCGATCGCCTGCTTCTCCGCGCTATTGCTGTGCGACAAAGTTTCGTAGGAAGGTTGGAAGTTCGTGCTGGACATCCGGGAAACCGCGCCCCCGTGGGAACGGACAAGTACGCCATCGTGCTCGAGCGCTGCCAGGTCTCGCCGAATCGTCGCCGCGGTAACCCCCAGGGCAGCGCAGAGGTCAGAAGCGGAGACCGTGCGTTGACCAGAAAGAATCTCTCGAATGCGAAACCTGCGCTCTTCTGCGAGCATGAATGTTTGCGCTCTCCTGGCCTGAGTCTTTTTAGGGGTTCGATCAGGCACTGTGCCACAATTGTATTGGGGATGTGACGATTTGGATCGTAAAAAGTGAGAGTGTGGGATAAAAATCGATCACAAACGGACATTGCGATTGACAAATGAACACCCACTCGGTAAATTCGCGCCTTGCAAACGGAATGACGTAAATTGAATAACCCGGCGCACGTCGGGGTGCTATTACTGTCCGCCTATGCCTTCGAAAACCGAAACGCACCCCCGCCTGACGCGCGCCTTCGGCTTACTTCCGGCCACGGCCCTGAACATGGCCAACATGGTTGGCATCGGGCCTTTCATCACAATTCCCTTACTGATGGCTTCCATGGGCGGCCCGCAATCCATGCTGGGTTGGCTGACCGGGGCGCTCATCGTAATTTCCGACGGCCTGATATGGAGCGAACTGGGGGCAGCGTTGCCAGGCTCCGGAGGCAGCTACCATTTTCTTCGCGAAGCTTACGGCCATCAAACTTGGGGACGCCTGATGGCTTTTCTTTTCATCTGGCAGTTCGTTCTGAGCGGCCCCTTGGAAGTCGCCTCCGGCATGCTCGGATTTGGAAACTATTCCACCTACCTCTGGCCTGGTTTGAGCGGTCGAGGCCAGCAATACGTTGGGGTGGCCGCGGGACTGCTTGCTTTATTCCTACTATGCCGAAAGATCACATTTTTGAGCAAAGTCACGCTCACGCTGTGGATCGGCACGGTGCTGGCCATGGTGACTGTCATGGTCACCGGCTTTCCCCACTTCAATCGCCATGTGGCGTTCGATTTCCCACCAGGAGCGCTGACTTTTAATCGCGGCTTCGTGCTCGGGCTCGGCAGCGCTACCCTCATCGCCGTTTACAACTATCTTGGATATTACGACGTCTGCTACATCGGCGACGAAGTCGAGAATCCGGCGTACGTGGTGCCGCGCTCGATTTTGATTTCGCTGGCCATCTGCTGCGTAGGATATCTGGCGTTGCATCTCGCCATCATCGGCGTGGTTCCCTGGCGGGAAGGGATTCATTCCAACTTCATTGTTTCCGATTTCATGGAGCGCCTTTACGGGCGGCGAGCCGCGATCGGAGTAACCATTCTGATATTGTGGTCGGCCTTTGGCTCAGTGTTCGCGCTGCTTCTCGGCTATTCGCGAATCCCTTACGCTGCTGCCATCGATGGCTATTTCTTTCGCCCGTTTGCGCAACTGCACCCGACGAAAAACTATCCGCAAGTTTCGCTTCTGGTTCTGGGCGGCGTATCAATTGCTTTAGCGTTCCTTAAACTTGATCAGCTCGTCAGCGCGCTGATCACGACCAGAATTCTGGTGCAGTTTCTAGGACAGCTGTTTGCCATTCCGCTGCTGCGGCGAAAGCTTCCCGACAGCGCACGGCCGTACAAGATGTGGTTTTATCCAGTCCCTATGATCATTGCGTTCTTTGGCTGGGCATATGTTTTTCTCACCTCAGGCTGGCTTTATATCGAGATCGGATTGCTGACGCTGTTCACCGGCGTTGTGGTTTTCTTCATCTGGGCGAGATGGAAAGCTACATGGCCCTTCAACCGCAGTCCGCATTCTGCATGAGGGGAAACTAAGATCTCGCGGATAAGGATGGAATTCATGATTGGAAATATTTTCCGTGGTTTTCGACTTCACAAAACTTTAGCCCGCAGGATTCGTGGCGCGAAGACTGCCCTTGGTTTGATGCCCTGGCTCATGATTTTCTCGAGCCCTGCGATGACGGCGCAAGTAATTGCTGATCCTCAAGGTCCGTCCGTGTCGGTTCAGGCGAGCGACGGCACTTACGAGATTCAAACCATAGCGGGCGCTCACGCCGTGATTCGGGCGAGGGTGGCGGCCGAGATTGATCACAAGTGGGTTCGGTCCACGGACTATCCGAAACATGAAGTATTGCAAACGACGTTTACAGATGCTCTCGGTCACGGCAAGACAATTACCGTCACTTCGTCCGGAATCGCAAATTTTCCCAACCTTGCATATAGATTGCAAATTTACGATGGCCAAGCCTTCGGTGTAGTTGAAGTTGAAGTTGAAAATCAGACGACGAATTCGGTGACGATCCAAAGTCTTCGCAGCCTTGAGGCAATCGGAGACAAAATCATCGATCTCGACGGTACTCAGACTAGCGATCGAGTTCTTTCAGACAGTTTCAGCGAGGACTGGCCGCCCCTACAGATTTATGATTTAGGAAAAGCTCTTCAGGGAATGCATCGCGCCGTGGGGAGTCAACTTATTTATAACCGGGAAAGCAAAGAGAGTTTGTTACTTGGGGCTCTCACCTCCAACCGTTTTCTCACGATCATTCATTTGCAAACTCACTTATCCCCACCGAGTGATTCCGGCATTGCTTCGTTCACGGTGGATTCCACTGGCACGACTGAGATACAAGCTACCGATCCGGAATCCGGTCTGCGAGAAGGGCCCGCGGAGAATCTGATCGAATTAAACGTCCCGCTTCCCGCAGGTGAATCCATCACTTCTGAACCCGTGATGTTTGCTGCGGGAAAAGACTACCACTCACAACTGGAGAACTATGGCGCTGCGATTCGAGAATTGCATCACAGCCGCATCGCTGCGGAGAACATGCTGGGCTGGTGGAGCTGGACAGCCTTCTACACAAAAATTACCCAGGGCGCGGCTCTCACGAACGCGCGAGTGGCTAGCTGAACACCTGAAGACCCTGGGCTACGATTACTTTCATTTCGACCTGGGTTATGCATACTCGCGCAGTGAATACGCGACCCCGAACGCATCTCAATTTCCCAACGGCATGTGGGATCTTACTCACCGCATCTGCCGATTGGGATTGAAGGTGGGAGTTTGGACGGCGCCTTTTGAAGTCGGCGAGCGCGCCTGGATTTACGAGCATCATAAAGATTGGCTGCTACACAACGCACATGGCGATCCGATTTCCATTGGAAATGCCGAAGAGGTAGAAGGCGAACGGCTATTCGTACTGGACGTTACGAATCCGGATGCGCAGGAATATCTTCGGCAAACTTATCGCACGCTCGTCCGAGAGTGGGGCGCACGCTACATTAAGCTCGACTTCATGGACAACACGGCGATCGAGGGTTATTACCATCGCCCCAACACCACGGCACTGGAAGCGCAGCGAATCGGTCTCGAGATCATCCGCAAGGCGGTAGGCGAAGATGTGCTCCTCGATAAGGACGGCAGTCCGATGTTGAATCCTGTCGGGTTGGTGGATGAAGGCCGCGTATCGCAGGATACAGGTCACGCGTTTCAACGCAGTAAAGAAGCCGAACCCGGCATTGCAGCGCGGTATTACATGCATCGCAATTTTTTCATCGATGATCCGGACGCGTTCACTGTTTCCCGCCAACTGCTGGAGGAGCGAACCATTCAGGCTCCGCTTACTTTGAGTGAGGCTCAAGTCTCGATTGCGCTGGCGGCAGTTTCTGGAGGCATGTTTGAAATTGGCGACGATCTGACAATTTTGGGAGGTGATAAAGAGCGTTTAGCGTTGGTAAAGAATCCCGACGTGCTGGCGATCGTGAAACTCGGACGGGCTTCGTTGCCTTTAGACCTTCTGACCTATACCGAGAAGGATGAACAGCCCAGCGTTTTTCTGTTGCGCGAAGATCAGCGTCAGTCCATTCTGGCAGTCTTCAACTGGACAGAGCACGCTGCTTCTCATGCTTTCACTCTTTCTGATTTAAATCTCTCCGCCGGGCATTCCTACAACCAGCTTGATGTCTTTGCGCCGGATCAGCCGCGGCCAGTGGATCGCCAAACTCTTCGTGTGGAGAATCAGCCTGCGCACTCTGTCGAGCTCATAAAGATTATTGATACTTCAATTCCCGCAGCAGCGCCTGCGATCGCTTACCAAGTACCGTCTCAAGCAAAAATTGGAGAAGAGCTTCAGTTCTCCAGCGCGGCTTCCAAGGACGGTGTTCCCGCACTTGCTTATCATTGGGATTTCGGCGATGGAGTAGTCGCCGACGGTGCGAGCCTCACTCATACGTATACTGCGGCCGGAAGTTACAAGGTACGCTTCACGGCCGAGGGTCTCGATGGCATCTCCACGGAGAGAACATTTCCGATTGGCGTGAGTGGGACTGTCGTTCTGCCTGCACCGCGGCGTTACGCCGGCCCAAGCGAATAGCAGACACAAATGATTGGGCGCTTGGATGCAGCTATAGCAACAGCTACCAGGTACTGTAGGCGGTTCCGTCGCTGCTGCTTGCACTCGATGCCGACTTAACATCGCTGATTCCGGGATCCTGCTGGTCCACCGCTAACAGAACATCTTCCTGAACGACCTCCCAGTTTGCTTCATTCGTCATGGGATCTTTGGGAATGATTTTGATGTAGCCCGCAGTCACCAGATCGTCCAGCGATTGCGGCGCTTTTTGTTTGTCGAGAGTGTACTGCGAGATGAGCGAGCGCAACTCGAACAAATCCTGACGGAGCACAGCCTCGCGCGAACGCACTATCGACTGGTTATAAATGGGGAGCGCAATCGACATCAGGATCACCATAATGCTGATCACGATCATCATTTCCAGCAGAGTGAAACCGGAACTGCGGCGGGTTTTTAATCTGCTTGCCATTTACCAGTCCTTATATTTCGTGCCATCGAGCGCTTCGTCCTGCGATTTGGTGTAAACGTCAAACACACTCTGTCCACCGAATGAATCGGAATCCGGGTCGTCCTGCATCGATCTCAACCCCCACTCTGTGGTACCCGTCATGGGATCGATGGGAATCTTGCGCAAGTACCGGACCTTTTTCCCCTGCACGTCTACGCCCTTTACCAGCGTTTCCAGGTCCGGAGGATAACCCTGGCTGTCCACTTTGGTCTGAAAGGCATTACGATCGGCGTCGATCTTGTAACGATCGATAGCGTCGCGCATCTCCCACAGATCCGCCCGCAGCCGGCGCTCCTTTTCCCGCTTGATGCTGAGGCGAGCCATGGGTACAGCCATGGTCGACAGGATCAGCAGAATGGCGGTCGCAATAATCAGTTCCAGGAGCGTGAACCCGCTGTCGGGCTTCGTTCCCATCCCCCTGCAAAATCTACTTAGCTTCATCTTTACTCTTCAAAAAGTAATCTTCACCAACGCGGCTATTGCACGGTCACCGACGCTTGTGCGCCGTTCACCGTAATGGCCTGCAAACCCGGATCGCGTGCTCCGCCCCGGGTAATGGTGAGCGGAGTTTGTCCTTCGGCTTTTGCCTCAAATGTCAGGGTGAGCACCGCTCCCTGCCCGGAAACTCCGCCTGAGCCGGGCGGCCGGGCCGCCGTAATCTGCAAGGTTCCAGGGGGATCTTCGCGCTTTACCAAAGCAACCGCTTGTCCATCCTGCGAGAGGAATCCGCCATTGGAAACGTTCACCAACTGCAGTTTCGAGGGATCGTAATTCATTTGCACCGGCACGGAATACACGTTCTGAGCGCCAGACATTAATAGATTCACAACGAACGTGTTCCCCTTCTTAACCGTAACCTGCCCTGGATCAAAAAGGAAGTTCGCACTTCCCTGCGTTCCCGGAGCCGGAGTGGATTGCTGGTTCGAGTTCTGAATTGCCGGGGCCGGGGTCGCAGGGGTCTGGCCAGGAGACGACTGTCCCGCTGGTGTCATGGGTGCGGAATGGTTCACCTCGCGCAGTTGCACCACATTAGCGGTCCCAATATCGATGGCCCGCTGGTTCAATTCGCTCAAGCTGGTTCCGCGAATAATATGCGGAGTGATGGCGAAGATGGTCTCGTCCTGCTCCTTATCCTGCGTTACCTGTCCAAAAAGATATTTAAGGATGGGAATCTGTGCCAATCCAGGTATGCCGGCCAGGGACTGGGTTTGCGAATCGTCCATGATTCCACCAATCAGGCTCGATTCCCCATCTTTCAGGCGGATTTCGTGCTCGATTTTTTTCTGCCCGATGATGGGCTGGCTTATGCCGCCAATGCTCGACTGACCGACTACCGAAGAGATTTCCATGGTGATCTTCAGAGTTACTTCCCGGTCGGAATGCACATGCGGCGTGACGTCGATATTCACACCAACATCGAGATATTGAAACTGAGTGTTTACCAGCGGGTTAATACCCACGCCGCCAATTCCTGGCTGGAACGATCCGGTGGCTACGGGCACGCGTTCCCCGATCTTCAGCGTCGCTTTCTGGTTATCCAGCGCGCGCACTTGTGGGTTCTGCAACATCTTGGTGTCGGTATCGCCCATCAAAGCTGACAAATTAGCCGACCCGATCGACACTTGAAAATCGGTCGCGTTCAGGTTGCCCAGAGTATTCAGCTCGAGTCCGGTGGAACCCGTGGTGCTGGCCGTCGTAGTCCCGGTCGTTGAAGTCGTCGGAGTAGTGGTATTGAGATTGCTCTGCAGCGTTACCGTGGCGCTGGTCGGAGGACTCAATCCTAAGGTACGCGATTTGTCTTTGCTCACCTGCAGGACTGCGATATCGACGACCACTTCGGGGCGCGCCTTATCCAAATCTTCTACCAATTTCTCTGCGAGTGCGATCTGGTCGGGGGTACCGCGAACTACCAGCGCATTCTGCGAGAGCAACTGCTGCACTCTCTGCACGTCCAGCACGGCGCGAATCGCGTTTACTACGTCCTGTAACTCGGTGGGCTGCGAAAGATTCTGCAGGTAAAAAGTTTTTAGAACGCTCTGTTCCAGTTCCTTACGCTTGGCAGGATTGTCCTGCGCCACAAAAATCGTATTTGAAGTCACCGGCCGCCAGAAGGTTTTCGACTCCAGCGCCGTAATCTCCAGCGCATCTTGCAGCGTCACTCCATTCAACTCAACCTTAATCCGGCGCGAGGTGTAATCCGGGTCAAACAGCACGTTGATTCCGGCAATTTTGCCGATCGTCTCATAAATCACTTTGCTGTCATCCGTGGCCTTGATTGTGAGGGGAGTGTTCGAGATGGGAGCTAACTCTACCGGACCGCCTGCTTCTCTGATCTTCCGTTCTATGCTGCCCGGAGGACCTGCGGCCTGCGGCGGAGGATTCTCCTTGTCATTGATCATCTGCAGAGTCTTTTTCAACTCCTGTTGCGCAATGAACAACGAGGGATCGATCAGTGCGGCTTTTTGAAAGTCAGCCAGCGCTTCCTGCAGTTTGCCCTGGTCGCGAAGCCCCTGGCCTTGATGAACAAGCGTGGCCGCGGCCTTGAAGCGCATGCGCTCGAACGATGCGCGGTAGCGCAAATCCTTCGGTTTCAAATCATAGGCCTGCTTGTAGAGATCGTAAGCGGCTTCGTAGTTCTGGCGCGCCTCGGCGTCCTGGGCCTTCTCGTAAATCGTCTTGGCCTTATCGGCAATCGCGGGGAGTATGATAACCAGAACCAGCAGCGCAACCGCCGCAGGCATCAGACGTTTCATTCGACAGTCCTCGTCTCAAAATCTCTGCTGGAAACCTTGCCGGGACAGGCAGTAATCGCCCTGACCGCGTCGTTTCCAGCGACCTGCTCGACGTACAAAAATGATGCTTTTGCAGCGATTATAGCATCGGCCTTCACGCCTCCCCATCTCATTGCACACACGGCAGTTACACTCTTTGGTCTTAGCCCCACTGGGTAAAGACCTGCTATGGTCGGTCCGGAATCCGGTGGCCGGAAGCCAGACGCCACATTTTGCCGCCCATTTCGCGCTAAGATAAAGCCACCACCCTGATCATGCCGCGACAATCCACACATCAAACCAAACCCAGCCCCGAGAAATCCCCCCGTCGCGATCCTACGGCCTCCGGCCAGCGGGATGCTGCCGTTAATAGGATCGCTTCCCATAACTACTTCTTGCTGGAAAAATTTGAGTGTGGCGTGGTTTTAACCGGAACTGAGGCCAAATCGGTCCGCGGCGGCCTGGCCAACCTCAAAGATTCCTACGGCTTGGTCAAAGACGGCGAACTCTGGCTCTTGAATGCCCACATCGGCCCCTACGAGCATGGCAACATTCACAACCACGCTCCCCTGCGCACCCGCAAGCTGCTCATGCACAAGGAAGAAATCCGCAAGCTGATCGGCAAGACGCAGCAAAAGGGGCTGACGCTGATTCCCGTCCGCATGTACTTCAAAAATGGCAAAGTAAAAGTTGAACTCGCTTTAGCCAAAGGCAAGCAGCTCTGGGACAAACGCGAAACCGAGCGCCGCCGCACCGCGGATAAAGAAGCCCGAGAAGCCATCAGGAGCCGGAAGAAGTAAGCGCTTAAGTTCGGCAAAGAAAAAATGTGGGGACAGCCGCCCTCGGCTATCCAGCCGGGCAAAGCCGGCAATTTGCGGGATTCGGCGCACAGTCGGCCGCGATTTCTAAACCGAAAATACCAACTGAGGGATGCACCATCAAAACCGTAAACCTCAAATCCGATATGCCCGAAGTCCCCGAAGCCCTGCAGCGCCTGGATCGCGAACTGGCTCTCGCCCGCCAAAGTAAACTCACTCTATTGAAGCTTATTCACGGTTACGGCTCGACCGGCGCGGGCGGCGACATTCGTATCGCCGTGCAAAAACGCTTAGTCGAGATGGTTCAAAGCGCTCAGATTCGCGGCTGCATCTTTGGCGAGAACTGGTCGAAGTCGGACGAAACGACCTGGAGACTTCTGCAATCGCATGGCGATCTTAAGAACGATCCCGATCTCGGCCGCGGCAATCGCGGCATCACAATCGCCATAATCTAATCAAGATCGAACGATCATTAGGAAATAAGACGACATTCGGAAGTTAAGCCCCCTGCGGCTCAGGGGGCGGCGGAGAAATAACGGGCGCGGAAGTTGGCTCGCTCACTACCGGCACAACTGGCGCAGGCGTGATCGGCTGGATCACAACCGGCTCCACCATATTCTGTAGATAGTAGGTAACCGCCACTCCGCGCTGCCAGAAGCGAGGAATCAGCAACAGCAGCAAAATCAACTGACTGAGAAGAAATGCTGCGAGCACACTGGCCGGCGGAACCAATTTCATCCACGCCCACAACCCGACCACGAGGACGATGCCGCGACAATCGTCGTCACTACGTAGCTTCCGACCAGGTGTCCCAGATCCCGCCACGTATGCCGGAAGCCTGTGCCAATCGATCGTCGCACCGCGCGTTGATCGCTAAGCACGATGTCGGTTTCCGCCAAATCAAACCAGATACGCAATGCCGTCATCACCAGAAAGATAATAACCATGTCGACCACGCGCACTTCAAACAAGAGCAGTTCGTGCGTGCTCTCCAGAGCTTTCTTTTCGACAACGCTATGCAGGCCGAACAGTACTCCGGCAGCGACTCCCATCACGATACCGGCCACAATCAACAGGCGGATAAATCTCCACAAGTTTCGCCCGCAGGCGCGGAAAAAATCCTCTCGCGGCAAATGGTAGGTAGAGGCATAGCCTTGCAGCACGCCAGGCAAAAAGAGCGCGGTGGCGAAGAAAAAAATCAAAGCAAAGTGCAACCCTGAAACTCTGGCGGCGTGAGTAGTACCAAACTCGGGCTGAACAAACATCTCGACCAGCACTCCAACATCGAATCCGTGTACCAGGCGTTGCGACAGCAGGCTGTGGTCGAGATAATCGTGCAGCTGATTGCTGAACGCCGCTGCGCCCAGCCACGCCAGCACAAGATTTAGGACATAGAACCAGACAATGTACCGCTTGTTGCGCGTTACCCGATCCCAGCCGCCGCTTAACAAACCTTGCTGCTCTACCATGCGTCTTTGCCCCGATTCTTATCGCCGCGCTTGCGCTCGAGCCGGCCCTAAACTCCCCACCAGGCCAGCGCCTGCCCCAGCCATTGCGTCATAAACAGCCAATAATTCGCCAGCTTACGCGCCGGCTTTCCATGCCCTTCCGCCGTGTAACTGTTATTGAAATCGTTGCGATCAATCTGGATTTTGTGATCCGGATCGAGCTCCGCCGATTCCACTTTGGCTTTTTTCTCGTACATGAACTTCGTCCAGCGGCTCACGCCATCCCAGTGCTCGCGGATTTTTTCGCCGTTATCGAACTTGATCTCCACATCTACCGGCATAACAAAATCTCCCTTGCGCTGCAGCCATACGCAAGAGCGATAGACGGTATTCTTGTCATCCTTCTTTGACGCATTCTTCTCGTCTTCGTACCAGTTCACCGGAAAAGATTCGATCTTCAGCACCTTGTAATCCATTACCTGCGAGCCATAGATCGCCTGATCGAAGTACCAGCGCAGATTCTTGCCGGAAACATCCTCGATCGTCTTCAGAAAGTCTTCCTTGGTGGGATGAGTGAAGCGATACTTCATGAAATAGACATGCATCGCCTTGGCCATGATGTCTTCGCCAATGATGCCTTCGAGCGTCAGCAGCACGCTCGCGGTCTTACCATAAGTGATACCACCATAAGAGTTGTAGCTGTAATAGTCGTAGGCCTTTTGCGCGATGGGATCGACGTCGGCCGCGCCCATATACATGAGCCGCTGCTCTTCACGCTCGCCCATCGTGGCGCCGGCCAAATTCAAAATCGAAGTTTTCTTACCCAGAATCGAATCCAGCACCTTCACTTCCGTGTAGCTGTTAATCCCTTCGTCCATCCAGGCATCTTCGAATTCATTAGTCGCCACCATGCCATACCAGTACTGGTGGCCGAATTCATGTTCTATGACGACCTCGGGCAAATGCAGTCCCTCCGGCATGAACCAGCTCGTGTCCCCGGTAATGAACGTGGGATATTCCATCCCGCCCGCCGCCGAATCCGGTTCGGGATCGACCAGCGTGATCGTCTTGTAGGGATACGGCCCGTACCAGTTTTCGAAATGCTCCAGCGATTCTTTCAGAATTTTTTCGTGCCGCCCCACCTGGCTCCAGTGCGCCGGCTGCATCAGGATGCGCATCTGCACCGGCCCCATCTGTCCCTGAAACACGCCGTCTTCTTTCACCTTGTAACGCGGGCTGGCCGTCCATGCGAAATCATGAATGTCATCACCGTGATAGGTGACAGTTTTCGTCTTGTCAGAGTTCTCTACTTCTCCAACTCTCACGCCACTCGCGCCGACCACCTCATAGTGCGGCACCGTCAGCTTGACGTCGTACACTCCGAAGTCGGCGAAGAACTCCGTCATCGCGTGATACTGATGACAATTCCAGGCTCCATGCCACCAAACGCCAACCTTCGGAAACCATTGCCCACCCAACACGAAATCGCGCTTCCAACCGGAGCGCGCCTGCGTCTCGGGAAACTTGGTCTGAAAAGAAATCTTGAATTGAACAAATCCGCCTGCCGGGATTGGCTTTGCCAGCGGCAAGTCAACCACAGTCTTATCGTCCTTGTTGCCATCATCGGGTTGGATAAATTTCAAGCCGCGATGTCAGATCGCCCTGCCCAACCACCTCAATGCTCTTGATGTCTTCCGATCCGTATTCCTTTGTCTCCCACTTCTCGTAGCCGGTATCCCGGTTGCCGGCGACTTTGGCCTCGCGCACGAACGTCGAGTTCGGCTGAAATGCATTCTGGTAAAGATGGAACGGAAAATGATCGAGTGCCTGGCCCGTCAGATTGTGATAGGTAAGCACTTCGCTAGCGCTCACGGTATGGCTCGCAGCATCGTATTTCGCGTCGATCTCGTAATGGACCACGCGTTGCGACATAGGCTTGTCCGAATTGATGGCCAGCGTGGTGTCAGGAATTGTGAGCGAGCCGTTCGCAGGCGTGTTTCCAGCCGACGCCGAAAGTGCAGTTCCCGCCCGCTGCGGTGCGGCAGCCTTCGCCGCGTGTTCCTTCACCAGCAGTGACAGCGCAATTACAGACACTACCGGAAACAACAAAATCACCCACCGGATCTTCATGTACAAACCCCTGTTTTAGCTACGGGATGGAATCATACCGCAGGCAGCCGAACAGCGTCACCCCGCTGAGACTTGCGCGTGAGGCGATGAATTAGTTCCCGAAACCAGCCGCAAAGGTTGGACTTTCGATCCCGCACTCGCGTCTGTTAACATTGCGGCCACATGCTCGGACAGACAATCTCCCATTACCGCATCGTGTCGAAGCTCGGCGGTGGCGGAATGGGCGTGGTCTACGAAGCTCAAGATGAGCGCCTCGGCCGCCGTGTAGCGCTCAAGTTTCTTCCTGAAGATCTGGCGCAGAATCCCCAGGCCCGCGAGCGCTTTCAGCGTGAAGCCCGCGCCGCATCCGCGCTGAACCATCCCAACATCTGCACCATTTACGACATCGGCGAGTATGAGAACCGGCTCTACATCGTCATGGAGTGCCTGGAAGGCACTACGCTGAAGTACCGCATCGAAGGCAAGCCAATTCCGGTCGAACAGGTCGTGGATTTCGCCGCCCAGGTGGCCGATGCGCTCGATGTGGCGCACTCCGCTGGCATCGTCCATCGCGATTTAAAACCGGCAAATTTATTTCTGACCAAACGCGGCCAAGCCAAAATTCTCGATTTCGGACTTGCCAAGGTTTCCAGCGGACCGATGCCGCAATTCGAGCCTGCCGGCGGATCGTTGCCGACCATGGCCATCGACGCGAATCTCACCAGTCCCGGCAGCACCGTGGGAACCGTAGCCTACATGTCTCCCGAACAAGCCCGCGGAGAAGACCTGGACGCCCGCACCGATTTATTTTCCTTCGGCGCCGTGATGTATGAAATGGCCACCGGACGCCAGCCATTCACGGGAAACACTTCCGCAATTATTTTCGATGCGATTCTGAACAAGCCGCCGACTGCGCCCGTACGTTTCAATCCCGATCTTCCAGCACAGCTTGAAGCGGTGATCAGTAAATGTCTCGAAAAAGATCGCACACTGCGCTATCAAACCGCTGCCGATCTCCGCGCCGACCTGAACCGCCTGAAGCGGGATACGCAGTCCTCCAAAATCGCCGCAGTTTCGGGTTCGATTGCGGCGGCACCGGCGCAATCCAGGTCTAGAAAATGGCCAATCATTGCCGCGGCGATCGTTGCTTGTGCGATTGTCGCAGTCCTGGCCGGCGGATATTTTGCCGGATGGTTCACCAAGCAGCAGCCTTATACCCAAGCCGAACTAAAACCGCAACAACTCACCGCCAACTCTTCCGAGGATCCAGTCGCAGTCACCTCCGTTTCGCCGGATGGAAAATATCTTCTCTATGCCGATCTCGAAGGATTACATCTCCGGCTTCTAGGCACGGGCGAAACGCAATCACTTCCCATTCCTGATGCTTTCTGCTTCCGTTGAGCCCGTATCCGAATGGTCCCAGGATGGGACCAAATTGCTGGTCAGCGGCCCGGTGGCTCAGGAGAAGCAAGGCACCTGGGTGATCTCCGTGATCGGTGCAACGCTGAAAAAGTTGCGCGACGACGCCCACGACGCTTCGCTCTCGCATGACGGAACCAAAATTGTCTTTCGCGATGCGGTCAAGCATGGCGTCTGGGTGATGGATGCCGACGGCGGCAATGCCAAAGAGTGGATGAAGCACGAGGCCGGCATGCATATTTTCTTTCCTACCTGGCTGGCCAACGACAAGCGAATCGCTTACGCGAGACTTTGGAACGCGAATGGCGAAGCGAAAGTGGTACTGGAAAGTCGCAACGCGCAGGGCGGCGATCCCGTCATTATGCTTTCCAATCCACGGCTCAGCGATGAAAGTTGGGGGCAAGATGGACGCCTTGTCTATTCTCTGCGCGAGCCTCCGCCCAACCAGTACGACTCTAATCTTTGGCAGCTGCGCTTCGATCCAGCAACCGGCAAGGCCAAAGGAAATCCACGGCGCCTCACCGATTGGACTGGCTTCTTCTTCAACAATCCGGAATTGACGAACGACGGCAAGCGTCTCGTCTTCCTCAATCACAAAGTCGCAAAGCGATGTCTATATTGCTGAGTTGGAGAGCGGCGGAAATGCATTAAAGACTCCGCAGCGGCTCACTCTCGACGACCGCGTGGATTGGCCCGGAGGCTGGTCGCTCGACAGCAAGACAATGTTTTTCTACTCCGATCTCGCTGGAAGTTTTGATATTTACAAACAGGGAGTGGCTGACCGCAATCCCGAACCCATCGTGACCGGCTCGGAAGAAAAATGCGCACCGCAAATCTCTCCCGATGGCAAATGGCTGCTCTACCTGCAGTGGCCGATGATGACGGAAAACGCGCAGGCCAACTCCGGAAAACTCATGCGCATCCCCATCGGCGGCGGTCCGGCAGAAACTGTGATGGACGTGAAAGGGGATTCGTTCGTTTCTTACGGCGACGATCCCACCAACACATCCGGAGGCTATCCCAGTTTTCGCTGCACCTCGCATGCGCCCGGCACTTGCGTTGTCGCTGAAGCTGACGACACCCAGATTACTTTTTCCGCTTTTGATCCCGTGCAGGGACGAAAAGCCGAACTCGTCAAGGTTCCAGCTAACAAGGAGTTAACACGTTGGGATCTGTCGCCCGACGGCAGCCGCGTCGCTTTCTCCGTGTTCGACTATAAAGTTGCTGACGTTCAAATCGTTCCGCTGAATGGGAGTGCGCCGCAAAAATTCTCTGTGATGCCGTGGACTGAACTGGTTGCCGTAGCCTGGGCCGCCGATGGCAAGAGCTTGTTCCTCGCCAGCTACTCGTCCCGCGGAACTTCAATCGTGCACACCGAACTCACCGGCGCATCCAAGCCGCTGTTCAAATCCAGCTGGGATATCTTCGCGCTTACGGCCTCGCCCGACGGTCACTCGCTGGCCTTCGGCCCCGTCATCACCAGCGCCAACGCATGGACGATTCCTTCATTCCCCGCGAACTGAGCCTGGTTCGCTTGCACTTCGAGCCTTTTCCCGACGATACTAGAAGGTCCCTGGAACAACTTTATAACCTCTATGAAAACCACACTCTCATTCGCCACGCCTGCTGAACTCGAAACCGAATCGCTGGTCGCCGTTGTACTCGATCACGCTGAAAAAGACGCTTCCGCCAAAAGCCAGTCCGCATCCGACAAGAAAGAAAAGCCGCAACTCAAACTCGCCACCGGCGATGGCGCGGCCCAATCTGCCGCCGCCGATTTGCTGGCCAGCGGCGAACTTACGGGCAAGCCATTCGAATCGAATTTGTTGCACAAACCCTCCGGACTCAAAGCCAAGCGCCTTTTGCTGATCAGCGGGGGCGCGGCCAAAAAATTTACCGCCTATGAGCTACGCCGAATCGCCGGCGCAGCCGTGCGTACTTTGAAATCACGCGGACTTCGCAACTTCGCATTCATCGCTCCGCCCAGTATTCCTGCCGAAGAAGCGGTGCGGGCGATTGTCGAAGGCGCGTTGGTCGGCAACTTCGATCCGGATTACTACCGGAGCGACCGCAAGGATCAGAAGATCGATGCGCTCACGATTGTCGCTAGCGGAAACGCAGATCACGGCGCGCTGGAGAAAGCCGCTCACGAAGCACAGATCATCGGCGAATCGCAAAACTTCACCCGCGACCTGGTGAACGAGCCTTCCAACCGCATGACGCCAACCATCCTCGCCGACCGAGCCAAGAAAATGTGCCAGGAAGTTGGATTGAAATGCGAAGTCTACGGCGCCGACAAAATCAAAGAACTAAAAATGGGCGCATTCTGGAGCGTAGCCCAGGGTTCCGACGAACCGCCCGCGCTCATCGTGATGACCTACGAACCGGCGGGTGCTCCCGCGAAACCGGTAGTCGGTCTGGTCGGCAAAGGCATCACGTTCGACAGCGGCGGTATTTCCATCAAACCCGCCGACGGCATGGAGAAGATGAAATACGACATGGCCGGAGGCGCCACGATGATCGGCGCCATGCGCGCCATCGCCATGCTGAAGCCGAAAGTGAAGGTAATCGGCATCGTGTGCGCCACGGAAAATATGCCATCCGGCAAAGCGCAGAAACCCGGCGACGTGCAGATCGCCATGTCCGGCAAGTCGATTGAGATTATCAATACAGATGCCGAAGGCCGACTGGTTCTAGCCGACGGTCTCTACTACGCTCGCCAGCTCGGTTGTACCCATCTGCTCGATGCGGCAACACTGACCGGTGCCGTGGTGGTCGCCCTCGGGTATGCCAACGTCGGCGCCTTCGCCAATGACGACGCCATCTACGAGCGTCTGCAAAAAGCGAATGCCGAAGCCGGAGAGAAAATGTGGCGGCTTCCGCTCGATGACGAATACAAAGAACAGATTCGTTCCACCATCGCCGACATCATGAACACCGGCGGGCGCTGGGGCGGCGCCATCAATGCGGCCATGTTCCTGAAGGAATTTGCTGAAGATACTCCTTGGATTCATCTCGACATCGCCGGCACTGCCTGGATGGAAGATCAGAAACCGTGGATCGCTAAAGGGCCGTCGGGTATTGCCTTGCGCAGCGTGGTGGAGTTCGTAAAGGGCTTTGCCAAATAGAACAGGGCCGCGGATGCGCGGAACTAGCGGAAAGATAGGTTACCAAGTATTCTCCCTAGTTCCTAATCCGCGGCTCTACTTGTCTTTTATTCCCTTTCTCGCAGCCTTTTCGTCGGGACTGGCATCTCATGCGGGCTCATCGGCTCGAATGCTTCTGTCTTGCCGACTCTAAGCGGGGGAAAACAATATGAGAGGTCTGGCCGTAGCGGGAGTAGTAGTGCTGATCCTGGGCATCGTTTCGTTCTTCATTCCGATGCCGCACTCCGAGCATCACGGGTTAAACGTGGGTGATGCACACGTTGGCGTCACCACCGAGCATGACGAAAAAGTTCCACCGGCCCTCAGCGTTGTATTAGTGGTGGTGGGTGCCGGCCTCATTATTGCCGGAAGAAAAGCTTAACCCGAAGCGGAACTACTTCTTCGTCGCCTGAGCAAAAGCGTTTTCCATGTTCGTGACCAGCGGAGCCTCGCCTTGCTGCAGACCGCTTCGTCCGGTCATGCGCCACAGATACTGGTTGCGCGGCCAGCCGTGCGCGTCATAGACCGCGAGAATATCTTCCGACGGGCGGCTCGTGACCATCAGCACGATATCGGCTTGATTCGCCTGGTAGACCAGCGTGAACTTGCCCCACTTCTGCAGCGCGTCCTGAACCGTGGCAATGGCCTGCCGGTCGTCGGGAAACAGGTTGGTGTTGAATTGGTCGCCGTCGTAACTAGTCACGTAGACATAGCGCGAATTGACCAGCGTGCCGGGAAACGCCGGCACCCCTTGCGGAGTTGCCTTCGGGGCCGGAGCGGCCCAGGCAAAACTTGTCACCAGTAAAATCGCCGTGCTGATTGCAATCGGGAAACGAAGTGGTTTTTCCATAACTCGCAGGCTCCCCAGCCTCAGCCACTTAGATGATCACGGTTAGGCCGAAGATGCCCGTCAAGCTTAGGGCATCCGTGTAAAGTATTGTATTTATTGTAACTTATGGGTGTTTGCAAGCAAGAGTACGAGAGGCCAATAGGCGATGCTCAGGGCGGCCCGGGCCTAATCGACTACCACCGAGTCCAACTACGTTCCAAATCTTTCCGCGGCTCGCGCCTTTGCTTTGGCGGCCTCTTCTTCCCGGTTCTTCGGTGGCGCGGTCGTCTCCAGAGATCGAAGCAGACGAGCGGATACTCCTGCGATCTCCTCCACCGCCGCCAGAAAGTATTCTTCATTTGCCTTCGACGGCTTATTGAATCCAGTAATCTTCCGCACAAACTGCAACGAAGCGGCCCGCACTTCCGCGTCATTCACCGGCGGATCGAAGTTGAAAAGAGTTTTGATGTTTCTGCACATTTTCGCCTGACCTCCAGCGGCAAATTCCCTGGCACGGCACTGCGTATAGTCTGGCACAACTCCCACAATGTTTGCTCAGCGTTCGGGCTCCGCCACGGGCTGAAGCTGGCGCACCTGATCCACCACATTGTGGACCGCTTCAACGACCACCTCCGGCCGATCGAGTTGAATGTAGTGTGAACTATTTTTCGCAATCGTCCGCGTGCCCCGGGATGAGAGATGAGCCAATTCATCCTGCATTTGGTCCCACGCTTCGTTCATGGGCTTAACCAGATCGGCGGGGATATCGGGTGCCGGCGCGTTGGGATCGTGAGACAGCACAGCCAGTGGCAGATCGCCCAGCGAACCCGTCGTGGCGGCCTCCGCCGCGCTTTCGGGAAAAGTTTTCAGTTCTGTTAGGCCCTCGCGATAGCTGTGAAAATTGCAATCGGCGGCGCGAACCTTAGCGTCGCTGCCGCAGAAGCCCAGCAATCGCGGAATCCCGAACGGCATGCCGAATGTCATAAATTCCTGCTCGCGCACCCAGGTTTTGTCCATGTCGTTCAAGGCCTGGGGAAAACGCTTTTCCTGCTCCGGGTGCGAAGAATCCACCAAGACCATGCCCGCCACCTCGCTGCGATACAAGCTGGCAAAAAGGCGAACATTGTACCCGCCCATCGAGTGTCCAACCAGAATGTAAGGTGGATCAACTCCAGCATTGTGCAAAAGCGTGTGCAACTCCTCCGCCATCACTTTGCTGGTGCGCGGGAGCGGACTGTTATCGCTATAACCGAGCCCCGCGCGATCGTAAGAACAGACTCGCGTAAATTTGGCGATCTGCGGTTGTACCTTCATCCACGAAACGTAACTGTCGCCCAAGCCCGAATCGAGAACCACCATAGGCGTTCCCTGCCCCGTGCAGTTGATATGCAATTTGTAACCGCCCACGTCGACGCGTAGACCGGGCATGGGATGAAAGCGGCGATCGCGCGCTTCCGAAATGTTTTCATAGACGAAACCTGTAGCTGCGAGGAGGATGACAAGTATGAATACACTCCGAACAATAATGCGCAGCCAATGACGGCCAGGCACAAGCGAATTCGTAGTAGTAGTGTTCGGCATTATCTTCTACATAACCGGCGGCACGGTAATGCCCATCACCGCCAAAGTGCGACTCAATTCGCGGCGCACCACGGCAACCGTCGCCAGCAGGAACTGTTTTCGCTTCTCATCGGGCTCGCTCAGTATCGGGTGGCGATGGTAGAACGTGTTAAAAAGCTGCGCCAGTTGAAAGGCATGCTTGGCGAGATAAGCCGGCTCAGTCGTTGCGATGCATTGATCTACAATATAAGAGGTCTTCGAGGCGGCTAGCCAGAGTTCCCAGATCTCGGTCCAAGATTCGCCTGCCAGGAAATCCGCGAAGCTTTCAGGTGACACCTTACTAGCGATCTCTTGTGAAAACACGTCGGGATCAATCCCAGCTTTCTTGAAAATCCCGACGGCACGGACCACGGCGTATTGCGCATACGGCCCAGTCTCGCCCTCGAAGCTCAGCGCTTCCTTGAAGTCAAACGCGATCACCGATTGCTTGGTGAACTTCAACATGAAATAGCGTAGAGCACCAATCGCGATTTGCGTAGCGATGGAGAGCCGCTCCCCATCACTCAGCTGCGGATGTCGCGAATCTACTTCGCTCTTGGCAGCCACGATGAGCTGATCGAGCAAGTCGTCGGCTTTCACTCCGAAACCCTTGCGTCCGCTCACCTCGATATAGGGCCGCGTCTTGTCTTCCTCGCTAAGCGTGTAACCCAGTTCGGCGGCGCAGCGCGGCGTGAGAGCAACCATCTCATAAGAAAAATGCGTGTAATGGTCGGCTGCCTCGTTGTGACCGAGCCCGCGCAGCGCTTCGATCACCGTGTTTTGCGCTTCCGATTGCCGCGCATCGATCACGTTGTAAATCTCCGCAACGTCGCCGAAGTGCGGATGATCTTTCTCACCTTCCATCGCGGATATCCAGCACTCACGCTGGTTGGGATAGCGGTAGAACCTGCGATAGCCAAAATCGCGCCCCAACAGGCCAAACTTCCACATGTGATAAGCGATGTCCTTGCCCACATAGCCGACAGTTCCGTTGGAGCGGACGATCACTTTCTGATCTTCCTCGGAAATGAGTTGGCTTTCCCCTGTGTTCTCTGTGTTCTCTGTGCCCCCTGTGGTTAAAGCCGTTCCCGCGCGCCGCATTACCCAGCAGCCTTTGTTCTTCCCTTCACTTTCGTAAGTGAGCACACCCGCTTCCTTGAGCTTGGTAAACGCCGCATCCCAAAAATGCAAGTGCAGGATTTCGCTCTCGCGCGGCAGAAAGTCATATTCGATGTCGAGACGATCCATCGTTTCAAGATGTCGACGCAACACGGCAGTCGAAATCAGTTCTGCGATCGCCGCCGTTTCGCTCGTTGGGTCTTCGATGGCATGCAGCGTATCGCGGCGCGCCTGCAGATTTGCTTTGTCGAGCTCGTACCATTGCGAAACGCGGGCATACAAATCCCAACAGTAATAGTCAAAGCGCGGCCTTTGAGTGAGCGCTTCGATTTCGGCACGGGATTTTTTGTCGATGTGCGTGAAACCAACGACTACATCGGCCACCTGTACACCGGTATTGTCGATGTAATTCTGCACATCCACTTCCCTGCCCGCATAACGCAGCAGCCGGACGAACGTGTCTCCGAGCACCGCATTCCGCAAGTGACCGATATGCGCCGCCTTGTTGGGATTAATGCTGGTATGCTCGACCAGAATCTTGCCCGGCGCAGCGTCCGCTGTCGGCCTTCGGTCCGCGACCAGCGCCGCTGCCATCCATCCGCGATCGATTTTGACATTCAGATAACCTGGGGGCGCGACCTGCATCTCGGCTATGCCCTCAATCGAACCGATCCCCGCGCGGATCGCCTCGGCAATCTTTAGCGGAGCGCTGCGCAAGGGCTTGGCAAACGGAAATATCGGAATGGCAAAGTCGCCCAGATCGACTTTCGGAGGCTGCTCGATCACTACGCCAGGCAGAGTTGTGCCCGGGTAACTCTGTGCAAGAAACCGCGCGATATTCTCCGCCAAACGCTGTTCAAGATGACGATACAAGGCTTCCCTCTGCGCTGTTTGAGAACAGTGATTCTAGCAGAGCACACGCCGGACGCCTGTTTGAAGCAGGCTGGATTGACGCCCCGTGCGCTGTTCCCTATGATGAAAAATCGACTGTTTCTCTATGCGTATAGCCTACCTCGAATGTTTTTCCGGCATCAGCGGCGACATGTTTATGGGCGCGCTGCTTGATGCTGGAGTTGCGCCCAGCGTCTTTCAAGATGCCGTGGCAGCTCTGAAGATCGGGGCCCGGCTCGAGATTTCCCGCGTCGTGCGCGCCGGAATTTCGGCCACCAAGGCGGACGTATGGGTGAACGGAGAAAAAGATTCCCCGCGGGAACAATATTGGGAGCAGCAGCATTCGCAACCTCAACACTCCCACGACGCGCCCCATGCGCATGATCACGGCGAGCACGTACACCCTCAAGCCGATGGGCACTCGCATGAAGCCCCGTCTCACACGCATCCTCATGCTCATGAACACCTGCACGAGCATGGTCGCGGCCTGACTGAGATCCGCCAGATCATTTCGGCCGCTTCAATTTCCGACGGCGCAAAGAAAACTGCCATCGACATTTTTGAAGAGCTGGGGCGAGCCGAGGCAAAGATTCACAATACATCCATCGAACGAGTTCATTTTCACGAAGTCGGTGCGGTCGACGCAATGGTAGATATCGTCTGCGCCGCTGTCGGTGTCGAGGCACTGGGAGTGAATGAGATTATTTGTTCGCCCCTCAACGTTGGCGGCGGTACCGTAAAGTGCGCGCACGGAACAATTCCGGTGCCGGCTCCGGCTACGGTCGAGTTACTCGCAGATGCGCCAGTATATTCGTCCGGCCTGTTGATGGAGTTGGTCACGCCCACGGGCGCGGCGATCGTGAAGACGCTAGCTTCGCGCTTTGCCACGTTTCCAGAGATGAAGATTGGGAAGTCAGGCTACGGCGCGGGGACACGGAATTTTCCGGGACATCCGAATGTGTTGCGGTTGACGATTGGAGAAGCCACTCCTCACTCCCTTGCTGCAAACACCGCCACCGATACTGTCACCGTGCTGGAGGCGAATCTCGATGATCTCAATCCACAGGTCTTCGGCTACGTGATGGATCGGCTGTTCGAAGCGGGCGCGCTGGATGCGTTTGCCATGCCAGTACAGATGAAAAAAAATCGTCCGGGCACGTTGTTGACGGTGTTATGCAAGCCCGAGCACGCTGGCGAACTGACGCGGCTGATCTTCACCGAGACGACCACTCTCGGCGTCCGTCGGCGGGAAGAAACTCGTCAAACGCTGGCCCGGCGCTGGGAAAACGTTGCCACGCCCTGGGGCGAGGTACGTGTAAAGATTGCCAGCATGAATGGCACCGTCACAAATTATGCCCCCGAGTATGAAGATTGCCGGCGGATCGCAATGGAGAATCGAGTGCCGTTGAAAACGGTAATGCAGGAAGCCGCACAGGCGTATCTTCGCTCTGACAAAAACTCTTAAACACAGGGGACACAGAGGTGCACTGAGTAATGCGCTTCGCCTTTTTGGATTTGACCAACCATTCGAACCAACTATGAGCAAGAAGTTCTACATCACGACGCCGATTTATTACGTGAACGCGCGGCCGCACATCGGGCACGCCTACACGACCATCGCCTGCGATACCATCGCGCGGCGGCACCGCCTTCTGGGCGACGAGACGTTTTTTCTGACTGGCACCGATGAGCACGGGCAGAAGATTGAACGCGCCGCGCAAGCCGCCGGAAAAACGCCGCAACAGTATGCCGATGAAATATCCGCAGAGTTTCGTCGCTTGTGGAAACGGATGGGAATCTCGAACGATGACTTTATTCGCACTACGGAAGACCGCCATAAGAAGCGCGTCCAGGAATTATTCCGTAAGATTCGCGACAACGGCTACATCTACAAAGGAACTTACACCGGGCAGTATTGCGTGTCAGACGAACTCTACGTGGATGGAGCGCAGCCCGGCGATCCCTGCCCAACCTGCGGCCGTATCACCGAGACGGTGCATGAGGAAAATTATTTCTTCAAGCTCTCCGCTTTCCAGGATAAGTTGCTGGCGCTCTATGCAAACCCGGAGTTCATTCGTCCCGAAGCGCGGCGCAACGAAGTGATTTCATTTGTGAAGTCGGGACTGCGCGATCTATCGATCAGCCGTTCCACATTTACCTGGGGGATTCCGGTTCCCGATGATCCCAAGCACGTGATCTATGTTTGGCTGGACGCGCTGGCGAATTACATCACCGCAATCGGCTACGGATCGTCGCACGCCGGAGCGCAGGAAGCTTTCAAGAAGTTCTGGCCTGCCGATGTGCAGATGATCGGCAAAGAAATCGTTCGCTTCCATTGTGTCTACTGGCCGGCCTTTTTGATGGCTGCTGGGCTGCCCATGCCGAAAGCCATCGTCGCCCATGGTTGGCTGCTGTTTGAAGAGAGCAAGATGTCGAAGTCGCGCGGCAACATTGTGCGCACAGAAACCATTCTCGACGTTCTGGGCGCCGATGCACTGAGATATTTTCTGCTGCGTGAAGTTGTGTTCGGGCAGGACGGTTCGTTTTCCTTCGACGCGCTGGTGCAGCGCTATAACTCCGATCTTGCGAATGGGCTAGGCAATCTGGCAAGCCGCACCCTCACCATGATCAATCGCTATTTCAAGGGTGAAGTGCCGTATCCATCGCATGGGGCGTCGAAAACCCCTGCGGATGGCGCTATTGCTGAGATAGCGCGCAAAACGATCCGCGACTTTGCAGTTCTGTTCGATCAGTTCCAATTCTCACGAGCGCTGGAAGCAGTGTGGGCACTCATCGCAGCGGTCGATCGGTACATTGTTGAGAACGAACCTTGGGCTCTCGGTGAAAGACAGGATGAAGACAGCCGTTCGCGTTTGGCGACTGTGCTTTACACCGCCGCCGAAGCTCTGCGTATCGCAACCGCGCTGTCTCATCCTGTGATGCCGGATGCAACAACGAAGATCTGGACGCAGATGGGATTGGGAGACATCCAGAAGCTCGCCCTCGACAAATTAGCCTGGGGACAGCTTCCCCTGGCAACCAAGCTGGGCGAGGTGCAGCCCGTGTTTCCGCGCGCCGACAAGAGCGCCATTGAAAGGATGCAGAAGATGGAAGAGGAGCAGAGGAGTACGCCTGCTGCGGAGCTTGCGCCCGCAACTACGGAGACGCCCGCGCAAACGAATGCAGTCACTCCAACAGCAGCGCCCGCGGCCAATGAGAAAATTTCAATCGACGATTTCGCCAAGGTCGAACTACGTGTGGGTTTGGTGAAGGTCGCAGAGCGCGTACCGAAAGCTGACAAGCTTCTGCGATTGGAAATCGACATTGGAACCGAGGTGCGGCAAGTGCTGGCTGGAATCGCCGAAGCCTACGAACCGGAAACCTTGGTCGGTCGCAAAGTTGTGATCGTAGCGAATCTTGCTCCGCGCAAGCTCCGCGGCATGGAATCGAACGGCATGATCGTAGCCGCTTCGCCTGAAGGCGGAAAGCCTGTATTGGCGAGCTTTTTGGAGGATGTGCCCGTAGGAGCGAGGCTGAAGTAAGGCGAGGATCCAAGTCAAAATCAAGCCGAGCTTTGCTCGGCACGGACAGCCGAGGGCGGCTGTCCCCACATTGAGTTGTCTCCATGTTCGTTGATTCTCACGCACATCTCGATGGCGAGCGATTCGACTCCGATCGCGAGCAGGTGATCGCTCGGGCGCGCGAGGCTGGAGTGCAGGCCATCGTCGCTATCGGCAATGGTGACGGACCTCAAGACGTCGAGTGTGGAATTCGGCTAGCCGAGAAATACGATTTTATCTATGCCACACTCGGCATTCATCCGCATGAGGCCCGGCTTGCCAATGAGTCTGCCTATCAGAATATGGAACGCCTCGCGAAACACCCCAAAGTGATTGCCTGGGGCGAGATTGGTTTGGATTATTTCTACGACTACTCCCCGCGCGATGTGCAAAAGACAGTTTTCATCCGACAAATGGAATTGGCTGCGGCGGCGAAGCTTCCCATTGTCATCCATTGCCGTCCCTCGGAAGCCAGCGACAACGCTTGGGCTGATTGCCTCGCACTCATAAAAGATCATTGGACCGCAAACGGGTTGGGAGGAATTCTGCATTGCTTCACCGGAAACTGGCCCCAAGCGAAAAGCGCGCTCGACATGGGCTTTATGATTTCCTTCGCCGGCAATCTCACTTTTCCCAAGGCGCAGCAAATTCGCGATGCAGCTCTGCAAGTCCCCATGGATCGACTGCTCATCGAAACGGATTCCCCCTATCTGGCGCCCGTGCCCAATCGCGGCAAGCGCAATGAGCCCGCCTTCGTGAAGCACACCGCGCAAAAACTCGCCGAGTTGCGCGGCTCGACCACAGAAGAAATCGGCCGGCAAACCAGCAGCAATTTCTACAAGTTTTTCAAATTGGTTGAAACCACTGAAAAGAAAGTTTCCGCGGATTAACCCTCTACAAAACCGATTCTTCCTGATAACCTCAAGAGTTAGATTCCTTTATTTCAGAAAGAATTGAAATCCGATGCCTGACAATTCCTTTGACATCGTGAGCAAAATCGATCTGCAGGAGGTATCGAACGCCATCCAGCAGGCACTAAAAGAGATTCATACTCGATTCGATTTGAAGGATTCAAAATCCAATATCGAACTGGAGAAAGATGCGATTGTTCTGCATTCCGCCGATGAATACAAATTGAAGGCGGTGAACGATATTCTGCAGCAAAAACTGGTCAAGCGCGGAGTCTCGCTAAAGGGATTGACGTACGGTCCGGTGGAGTCTGCTGCCGGGGGAACGTCGAAGCGCAAAGTTACGATGCAGCAGGGGATCGCAATCGAAAAAGCGCGCGAGATCGTAAAGCTGGTAAAAGACTCCAAGAAAAAAGCGCAGGCTTCAATCCAGGGAGACCTGGTGCGCATCAGTAGTAAAGACCGCGATACGCTGCAGGAAGTAATCTCCATGTTGCGGCAGCACGATTTTGGAATCGATTTGCAGTTTACAAATTATCGAACGAATTAACACGATCAGGTTCTGCATTGAGCGCGCCTCCAATCATCGACGGAAAAGAAATATTCGACCTGCTGCACGAGGATCTTGCGGCTCTCGAGGGCGAATTCGGCCAGGATACTGTTTCCGGCGTGCAAGCCATCACGGAAATCGGCGAGTATCTGCGAAACGGCGGCGGCAAGCGAATTCGTCCCGCGCTTCTTTTCCTTTCTTCCAAACTGTTCCATTACCGGGGGCGCGGTGCGATACGGCTTGGGGCTGTCGTCGAAATCATTCATACCGCCACGCTGGTGCATGATGACATTATTGACGAGGCTAAGACGCGCCGGGGCCGCCCCGCGGCCAACACGCAGTGGGGCAACTCCAAATGTGTGCTGGCAGGTGACTGGCTTTACATGCAGGCCTTCAAGGTGGCGGTGCAGGAACGCAACTTCCGCATTCTTGACACGCTGATCGAATTGACCCAGCAGATGGTCGAAGGCGAACTCCTGCAGATGGAAAAGCTCGGCCAGTTGATTACACTGGATGAGCATTTCGATCTGATCTACCGCAAGACAGCCTGTCTTTTCTCGGTTTGCATGCGCCTGGGCGCGATTCTAGGCGGAGCGACGGCAGATCAGGAAGAGGCTCTCGGCCAGTACGGGCATGACCTGGGCATGGCGTTTCAGATTGTTGATGACGTCCTCGATCTCACCGCCTCGGAAGATGTTCTGGGTAAGCCGGTGGCCAGCGATTTGCGCGAGGGCAAAGTCACTATGGCTGTAATCCATGCCCTCGAGCGATGCACGCCGGAAGAGCGGTCCAAAATCGAAACCATTCTTCAGGACCGCGCCTTCAATGGCGTGACCCACGCACAGATTATGGAGATTCTACGGCGCTACGGATCACTGAATGCCGCGACTGCGCGTGCCGCACGGTATGCGGAGTCGGCTCAAAACGCGCTCTCCACTTTCACTGATTCCGAGATCAAGCGGGCTCTGCTATGGGCGCCTGATTTCGTGGTCGCTCGGGAGAAGTAAAGTCAAAAGCTAGGATCGCAGAGAACGCCGAGAACTGCCGCGGAGTTCACAGAGAAAACCTAAAAGTCTTCCACAGGTATTGTCTTTCTTTCGTGACATCTATCACACCTGCTCTTGCGGCCACGGACTACGTTAGTTCTGTGACTTACAATAGTGTGCCAACTTCGTTTCCACATCGTTCCGCTTCATTCTCAGGCATTAACCAGATTTCCGGCAAAATCATTGGAGCTTGCATCAAGGTACACAAGAAGCTCGGACTGGGCTTGCTGGAATCCGCGTACGAAGCCTGTGTGGCCTATGAGCTTCGCGAGCTCGGGCTTCAACTGGAAAGACAAAAGGCTGTACCGCTGATATACGAGGACGTCAAACTCGATTGCGGATTTCGTGCCGACATGCTGGTCGAGGGCACGGTAGTTGTGGAGTTTAAAAGCAAAGAAGCCGTGCATCCAGTCGACTTTGCGCAACTCCTGTCACACTTGCGCCTGCTAAAAATGCCGTTGGGACTTCTTATAAACTTTCATGTCACGATCCTGAAGAACGGGATCACAAGAATGGTCAACGATTACCGCGAAGAGCCAGAGGATAAGCCTGGGTAATTGTCTTCAGCGACCTCTGCGGCATTTCTCTGCGTTCTCCGCGATTAAGCGTTTATCCCTCGACCCAGTCACGGACAATATGGCCTTGCAGACAACATCGGCCGCCAAATCTGATAAATTGTTCTGCACAATGCAGGTTTTTAGCCGCGAATTCCTGAATTCCTGCGATTGACGGCAACCTCTTCGGTGGTTACGGCGACCAACACTCACCATAGTTATCAGAGGATGCACCAATCCGTTCGTGGCTTAACTGCGTTACATATACAGCAGTACGAATCTGGCCAGGTTCTTCAAAACGAAACGAGGAGATCTCCCATGAAAAAGTTGATGGTTTGTCTGCTGGCAATCACTTTCGCGATGAGCTTGACCGCCTTCGCGCAACAGGACAACAACAACATGTCGCAAACCCAGACCGATCAGATGGCGCCCAAGGCTCCGCTGATGACCCTGAAAGGCACCGTTAAGATGGAAGGCGACAAAACTGTTTTCGTAAACGACAAAGACGGCAAGACTTGGGATGTGATGAATCCCGAGGAATTGAAGGGTCACGAAGGACATCACGTGCAGCTCAGCGCGCACGTCTATGCCGACAAGAATTCGATCCACGTCATGAGTGTGAAGATGCTCAAGGGCGGATCGATGAACAATGACTCGATGAGCAAATAGTTCGGGGATACAAAACGGTAGACGAATAAACAGAACGAGACGACATTACTTTTCTCGTTCTTCAAGCCAGCCGAATCTCCACGATATCGGCTGGCTTTTTCTTTACGATCTGAGATTCCCGCTAGCCGATCGCGGCCTCGTCAAGCGGGTCGTTCAAATCCGGAGTTTCCTGCGCAAAAATCCGCCCATGCAAACTAGCCCTGTGCCCATCAACGCCAGGCTTCCCGGCTCCGGCACCGGACTGTACGATCCGCCGGGAAGGCCCGTCAAAGTGCCGTTTCCGAGATTGCCGTTGATTTCCATGAGACCGTTCTGGTTGTAGCTCACAAAGTTGGTACTAACGTGCTCGGTAAATATCCCGGTAAAATCCGCTGAGGTCCATTGTCCCTTCTGGTCGCTCTCTTCCCACCCGCTGAACATCGCAGTCAGAACGTCGGTCTTGGAGTTGAGCGTTGAGTTAAACAAGTTGCCGTAAAGATAAAGTGAATTACTGCCTTTGATCACTTGATCCATCAGAACACCGCTGGCAAAGTTGGTCATGCTGGAACTGCCACCACAACAATTCCAAACCTCAAACTCCATATTGGTATAGCCGGTAGGCGTGCTCTGGTAGTTGTACCCGTAAATGTACGACTCAACGCCTGGCTCCGCGACGGTCTGGGCGTAGCTGCCCGTACCGTTGAACCCAATTGAATTGGCAAGCGCGGGCATCGCCGACAAAACGACGCCTAAGATAATCAGAAAACGATTCATTGTTTCTCCCCGGGAGGTTGGGGCCTTTCGCTGACAGCCCGACAACTTCACAAAAGTCACCACACAAGCGTCATTACATACCTCCCGCTCGATTCCGGGTATGGCTCGGAGGGGTAGTTATTGAAGTAACATGCCTATCAAAGTCCGCAATATTCTTTATACTGAACCGTTTCCTGATTTTTCTTATCCAATCGTCTCTATGGATTTGTACTTGCTCATGGCGCGACACGGATACGCCCTGACCTTCTGGCTTTTATTGGCAGAGGCGATCGGGCTTCCTTTCCCGGCCGCCCTCGCGCTGGTAGCCGCGGGAGCCGCGGTAGGGGCGCACGCGCTGTGGGGGCCCGTACGTTCTCGCCGCAGCGCTCACCGCGTTACTGCTCGGGGATACAGCGCAATTCTGGCTAGGGCCGTTACATGGGGTGGGCGCTGTTGGGATTTTTGTGTCGCGTGTCGATCAATCCGGAAACCTGCATCCTGCGATCCGCCGAATCGTTCTACAAGCGCGGCAAGATTACCCTGGTGATTGCAAAATTTATCCCCGGTGTAAATACCATGGCAGCTCCGCTGGCGGGAAGCATGAAGATGCGCTTCTCGCAGTTTCTGCGTCTGGATTTCGCTGGCGCCCTGGTTTACTCGTTGACGTACCTGGTAGTGGGATATGTTTCGCGCGATTTTCTGGCTGCACTCTTGCGCGGCTTTCACGCCGCCGGGCGTGCCATGGAAGCGGTCATCGTCGCCGCTCTAGCGGTATACGCAATTTACCGCATCGTGCAATATCGCAAGAACAAAACGTACAGCGTGGTGCCACGGATACAGGTGGAAGAGTTAGCCCGACGGCTGGCTTCGCAAGATGCAGACCGGGTGCAGATCGTCGATGTCCGCAGCCACGGTTACTACGATTCCGGATCGTCCCGGATTAAGAACTCCATCCGCATCGAGCCCAACAATCTGGAAGAAGAGATCAAGAACCTTCCCAAGGATAAAGATATTTATCTTTACTGCACTTGAGCGCGCGAAGCGACCAGCGCCCGGGTGGCGCACATGCTGCGGGAAAAAGGCTTCAACACGTTCGTGATTGTCGGCGGCTTAACCGCCTGGCGGAAAGCGGGCGAACCCATGGAATCGGTCCCCGCGAACGACCTGGTGAAATTGCCGACGTTTAATTAATTGGCGCGTGGCGCGGACAACAGCGCGGAGCCTACCGCACGACCAGTGATTGGCCAAGATGGAAAAACGCAGGCCTTCCCGCTTCTTCCGTCTTGGCCCACTAATGCTGCAATTGGGATTTTTGTCAGCCCACTACTTCGCCGCCATTACCGACTTAACCTCAATCGTATCTCCGTTGGCCGTACCCTTCACCGTCGCCTGCTCCCAAGCCAACTTGTTCAGCTCATCTTTTTCAGCTTGAGTCGGCGTGTCCAGCGTATAGACTTTGTCGCCGACAACCAATGCGTACTTCGCGCCTTTCTTCACGCAGGCCCGAACACAGGTCGCCGGGTCAACGCCTTCTTCATGCTTTGCGCCGCACATGGCGTCGCTCACCTTACCTGTAAAAGTCTGTGTGCCCGCCGCAAATGCGGGCAGAACAGCCAATCCGGCGCACACCACTATTGCCGCTATCCAAACTTGCAACCTCTGCAAACAAGACATAAATCCTCCTTATTTTTAAAGTATTCTCCACTGCGCTATTTGGATGCAACTGCGGAGAAATCTATACTGCTTTTTATGGCCGCAAACCAGGAAATTGAGATTAAGTTCCGCGTCTCCGACCTGCGAGTCCTCGCCCGCAAGCTGCGCATAGCGGGCTTCCGCATTGATATACAAAGCGGACCCATGAGATGAACACGCTCTATGATTTGCCGGCAGAGGTTCTGCGGGGACGCCAACAGTTGCTGCGGCTGCGGAAATATGGGATGGAATGGAAGCTGACGCATAAAGCAAAGAAGAAAACCGGACGGCACAGCAGCCGCGAGGAACTGGAAACGGTCATTGCCGATGGCAAGAAGATGGATTTGATTCTTCGTGCACTGGGCTACGAGCCATCTTTTCGCTACGAAAAATATCGCGCCGAGTGGACCGATGGAAAGGGCCAAGTCGTGGTCGATGAAACGCCCATCGGAAACTTCTGCGAGATCGAAGGCCCTCCGCGATGGATTGATGCCACGGCGAAGAAACTTGCAGTAACGCCGGCAGATTACATCACTACGAATTACGCCGGATTATTTTCGGAGTGGAAGGCTCAGACGAAAAGCCAAGCGAAAGAAATGACGTTCAATGGAGTGAAGCAGAAAAGATTCGCCTCTCGCTCCGAATAGACTTTTGCTCTTCTCGGGCGATTCCCTAAGCACCGTGGCACTTCTTATATTTCTTCCCCGAACCACAAGGACAAGGATCGTTACGCCCCACCTTCTCCTGACCTCGCACGACCTGCTGCACCGGCTGCACGTCGCCGGCTCCAGCCATGCGCGCCTGTTCCAATTCGCGGCGCTTACGGCGCATAAACGCTTCTTCCAAATCGTCGGCGGAAGTCGCAACCAGTCGCGGAGGATGATGCCCATTACCACCATTCCCGGCCGGAACCCCGCTTCCAGGCCACGCGCCGCAGCCGCCTCCGGGCCAACATCCGGCGGCCGCTCGATAATCTGCATGAGGTACAGGTAGCGCGCCGTGTCTTCCTGGAAGCGCTGCAGCATCGCCTCGAACATGTCGAACGATTCTTTCTTGTACTCGACCAGCGGATCATGCTGGCCATAGCCGCGCAGACCAATTCCCTCCTTCAGATGGTCCATGCTGAGGAGGTGATCCTTCCACTGTGAGTCGAGCACGCTCAGCATAATCATGCGCTCGTGATGACGCATGGCCTCCGGCCCGATCAGCTTTTCCTTCGCGTCATAGCGTTCTTTCAGCTTCTCGAAAATGGCGTCGCCAAGTTCCTGCCGGTTCAGTTCTTCCGGCTTCACGCCCTCGGCAATAAAATCCACGCCGAAACGGGTAAAAACGGCATCTTTTAATCCTTTGATATTCCAATCGTCGATGTGCCCTTTAGGCGGACAATACTCGTCCATCAAATCGCCAAGGATCGCGGAAACATAATCTTCCAGGATCAGATCTTTCTGATCCATCCCTTCCAGCAAACGGCGCCGCAAACCATACACAGCCTCGCGCTGTTTGTTCATGACATCGTCATATTCGAGAAGATGTTTGCGGGATTCGAAGTGCTGCCCCTCTACCGCCTTCTGCGCAGTCTCAATGCGCCGGCTGATCAGCTTGGATTCAATCGGGACGCCTTCTTCCATGCCCAGCCGCTCCAGCAGTTTCGAGACCCACTCTTTGGCAAAGATGCGCATCAGATCGTCTTCGAGCGCAAGATAGAAGCGCGACGATCCCGGATCGCCCTGCCGGCCAGCGCGTCCACGAAGTTGGTTATCGATGCGCCGCGATTCGTGCCGCTCCGTGCCGAGAATGTGCAGCCCTCCGACGGCGATCACGTCATCGTGTTCTTTGTCAGTCTGCACCTTGTAGCGATTGAAAGCGTCGGTCCACTTGTCGGTGGGAACGGTGTACTCGTTGCCGTTGTAATAAAAAATGGAAGTGATTCCATCTTCTTGCGGACCTTCGATCTTGCCCTGTGCTACGCGCAGTTGCTGCGCGATTCCCTTCTTCACCAACTCCTGCTTGGCCATGAATTCAGGATTACCGCCCAACAAGATATCGGTACCGCGGCCGGCCATGTTCGTGGCAATCGTAATCGCGCCCTTTCTTCCGGCCTGCGCCACGATCTCAGCTTCGCGTTCGTGAAACTTGGCATTCAATACGACGTGATTCTTGATGCCCTTCTTTTTCAACAACTGGTCGATCCGCTCGGATTTCTCAACCGACGTGGTGCCCACCAACACCGGCTGACCTTTCTCCGCCAGCTTCTGAATCTCATCGGCAACTGCAAAATATTTTTCTTTTTCCGTGCGGAAAACGACGTCGGGATTTTCCAGCCGCTGCATCTGCTTATTGGTCGGAATAACGATGACATCAAGCTTATAAATATTGTCGAATTCCGTCGCTTCCGTTTCCGCCGTACCGGTCATGCCCGAAAGCTTCTTAAACATGCGGAAATAATTCTGGAACGTAATCGTCGCCAGCGTCTGGTTCTCGCGTTCAATCTTGACGCCCTCTTTGGCTTCGATCGCCTGGTGCAGCCCATCCGACCAGCGCCGCCCCGGCATCATGCGTCCCGTAAATTCATCGACGATGATGACCTCGCCGTCTTTCACCACGTACTCAACGTCGCGACGGTAGAGTGCATGCGCTTTGACTGCGGTCTCGACGTGATGCTTCAGCGGCCAGTTTTCCGGGTCGGCAATATTTCCGATCCCAAGCAGCTGCTCCACTTTCAGCCAGCCTTCGTCCGTGACGGTAATGTTGCGGTGCTTTTCATCCACCACGAAATCGCCGGTGAGCTCCGCAGCTTCGCCGGGAGGGCCTTCAATTTCCTCGCCCTTTTCCAGCTTCGGAATAATCCGGTTCACTTTGTAATACTTGTCTGTCGATTCTTCACTCGCGCCCGAAATAATCAGAGGTGTGCGGGCCTCGTCAATCAGAATGGAATCCACTTCATCGACAATCGCGAAATTATGTCCGCGCTGCACACAATCTTTCAGATCGAATTTCATGTTGTCGCGCAGGTAGTCGAAGCCGAACTCGTTGTTAGTTCCGTAAGTAACGTCGGCTGCGTAGGCCGCCCGCCGTTGCTCGTCATCCAGATCGTGGACAATCACGCCTACCGTCAAGCCAAGAAAACGGTAAAGCCTGCCCATCCATTCCGAGTCGCGCTTGGCCAGATAATCGTTAACCGTCACCACATGAACGCCACGCCCGCCGAGCGCGTTGAGATAAACTGGAAGCGTAGCCACCAGCGTTTTGCCTTCGCCCGTCTTCATCTCCGAAATCATTCCCTTGTGCTGCACCATGCCGCCGATCAACTGCACGTCGAAATGGCGCATGTTGAGCACGCGCCGCCCAGCCTCGCGCACAACCGCGAAAGCCTCCACCAGAATGTCGTCCAGAACTTCCTGCAGCGCGTCGTATTGCTCTTTCTCCAGCCGCTTAGCCTGATCGATGTCGACGTCCGGTTCCGGTTCAGAGTTCAAGTCCGCAGCACGACTATTTTCGAAACGGCTCATTCCTTCGCGAATGCGCTGCCGGAACTCGTCCGTCTTTGCGCGAAGCTGCTCATCGCTGAGCTTCCGCATCTCCGGCTCGAGCGCATTGATCGCCTGGACCCGGGGCATCATGTTCTTGACGACCCGCTCGTTCTTGGTCCCAAAAACCTTGCCAATAAAAGTGTTTATCAAACTGTGAAATCCTTCAGAGGGCGGGAACTGCCCTAGCGTATCCCATTTAGCCTAGCATATTTAGATGCAAAGTAAGGTGATTTGGAACCTGTCCCGCAATGCCTCTCTCGCACGAGCAGAAATCCGATCCAGCAAGCCGCCCTCTTTCCCGGAAATCCCCTTTATCAGAACTGTAGTAGCTTGTTTTCGTGTATATTCCCCACGACCCATGTCAACTTTTTACGACCGCTTTGTCGAGTGCGAGGAGCGCTGGCCGGACAACACCGCCCTCGAACTCCAACGCAACGATCAAGTCGAGGGTTGCACCTATGCCCAGCTTCGCCGGATGGCCGAATCGGTGGGACACTGGATCGACGAAAATAAATTTGCACGCGGATCGCGCTTGGCCATCGTGGCCGATAACCATCCGCGATGGGTCGCGGCGTATCTGGGAATCATCGCCTCGGGATGCACGGTCGTTCCCCTCGACACCGCGCTGCATGCCGACCAACTGGCTACCTTGTTAGAGGATAGTGGAACGTCAGTCCTCTTCTGCGATGGAAAACATGCCGCATCCGCTCGCGAAGCAGTTTCAGACCTTCATATTCGTCTCGTACTCATGGACCCGGAGCGCATGTCTGATCGCACCATGAAAGATTCCTGGTCAACGAACTTGCCGACGATCTTCGAGAGTGGCCCAGGGAACTTTCAGCCTGTCCCCTCTGCCCCGGATGACATCGCTTCCCTGCTCTACACTTCCGGAACCACTGCCGATCCCAAGGGTGTGATGCTCACTCATGCGAATTTTCTGGGCGAAGTGGAAGCCGTATTCAACTGGGTCGACCTCGGTCCATCCGACGCGTTGTTGGGTGTCTTGCCCATGTTCCACGTCCTCGCGCAGATGGCCAATCTGCTTCTTCCGTTAGTGAAGGGTTCTCGCGTCGTTTATCTAGAGACGTTGAACACGACTGAACTCCTGCGTGCGTTGCGCGATCGCAACATCACCGCCTTCGCCGTCGTTCCGCAATTTTTTTACTTGATTCATCAGCGCATCTTCGAAGAAATCCGGAAGCGCGGGATTCTAACGCGAAGAATCTTTGCTGCTCTAGTGATCCTCAATCGCAACCTGCGCAAAATCGGCATCAATGCGGGCAGGCTTTTCTTCGGCAAGATCCACGAAACTCTTGGGCAGAAGATGCGTTATCTAGTCACCGGAGGATCGCGATTCGATCCCAACATTGCAACCGATTTTCACGATCTCGGAATCGACGTGCTTCAAGCTTATGGCTTGACAGAAACAACTGCAGCCGTCTTCGCGAATTCGCCGGGAGACAACGTAATCGGCTCAGTGGGCAAAGCGCTGAAGGGCGTGGAGGCGAAGATTGTCGACCAGCAACCGCCGGAGGACGGCGGACCTTCTGCGGGCGAGATCGCGCTCCGCGGGCCGGTGGTCATGAAGGGATACTGGAACCGTCCCGATGCAACCGCTGCAGTATTGCGCGACGGTTGGCTCTACACCGGCGATCTCGGCTACTTCGATGCCAACGGTAATTTGTTTCTCACCGGCCGCAAGAAAGAAATCATCGTGCTCAGCAACGGCAAGAATATTTATCCCGAGGAGGTTGAGGCGCATTATCTGAAGTCGCCTTACATCAAGGAACTTGCGGTAATCGGACTGGAAGCAAAACCCGGCGAAGTCGGCGATCGCCTGCACGCCGTGATCGTGCCTGACTTCGATGTGCTGCGCCAGAAAAAGATTGTGAACGCAAAAGAAGTGATCCGCTACGACATCGAAAGCCTCTCGCAGCAGATTCCCTCCACCAAACGCATCGGCAGTTACGAGATCTGGCAGGAAGATCTGCCTCGCACCACCACGCGCAAGATCAAACGTTTCGAAGTGGAAAAGCGCGTAAAAGAAAACGAAACGAGCAAGCTTTCAGAGGATTCCGAACTACCAGCCGAACGTCCGCTCACCGAACAGGAAACCGCGTGGCTGGACCAGCCCACCGTGCAGGACGCGCTGCGCATCATTCACCAAGCCGCTCGCACACCGCCAACAAAATTGCGCCCCGCTCATAATCTGGAACTTGACCTCGGATTTGATTCCATGCAGCGCGTCGAGTTGCTTAGCCAACTCGAAGAACAACTGGGCGGCGATGTCGACGAATCGCAACTCGCCGGAATTTACACCGTGCGAGATTTGGTCGACGCCGTGCTGCAAAGCGCGGCCAGTGGCGCCCGCACTTCTGCGACCCATACCACCTTCGCCGGATGGAAAGCGATTCTGGCTGAGGAGCCCGATCCCGAAGAAGTCCGTGCCTTGGCCATGCCGCAACCGGCCAGCGCAACATTCTGGTATCTGGTTTCGCGACTTATCCAAGTGGTTGCGCTCGACCGGTTCAGCCTGCACGTGAGCGGAATCGATAAGCTACCGAGAACCGGCGCATATTTAATTTCCTCTAATCATCAGAGCTATCTTGATGCTGCCATCCTGGCCAGCGTACTTCCGCCCCCGGTCTTTAACAAAACATTCGCCGTCGGCACCAGCGAAATTTTCGGTGAAGGATTTATGCGCCGCCTCGCCCGTTCCGTCCGCGTCGTGGTGGTAGATCCAGATGCGAATCTAATTCCCGCCATGCGCGCCGGAGCCTACGGCCTGCGGCAAGGGCGTCCCCTCATTCTTTATCCCGAAGGTGAGCGATCGATCGACGGTACCCCAAAAATCTTCAAGAAAGGCGCGGCTATCTTGTCGATTCACATGCAGGTTCCGATCGTGCCTGTGGCCATCGCAGGATTCTACGAGGTGTGGCCGAGAAACAAGTCATTCCAGGGTTTCAAGCCGCTGAAAATAATCTTCGGCGATCCCATTCTTCCACCGCCGGAGAGCGAAGCGTCGGAATCCGCTTATGAGCAGCTGACGGCGGTACTGAAAGCACGTGTCGTGACGATGTGGGAGGAGCTTCGCATGCGTGCATGACGCCGCATACCGCGGCGTTAAGCTATTTCGCTCGCGGATGCGTCTGATCGTAAACCTGCAGCACATGTTTCATCGAGAGCTGCGTGTAACGCTGCGTAGTCGCCAGTCGCTCGTGACCAAGCAACTCCTGAATGGCTCGCAGGTCGGCGCCTTCTTCGAGCATGTGCGTTCCGAAAGCATGCCGCAACGTGTGTGGATGAACGTCTGGTGAGAGACCTTTGGCAACGGCAATTTTCTTGATGATTCGCCCAACACTTCGCGTGGTGAGCCGCCCACCACGCTGGTTGATGAGTAACGCACTTGACTGCTTGCCACTTGCCTCAATAACTTTCTGCCGTTCCGGTAAGTACGCTGCAAGCGCCCTCTTCGCAGAATCGCCGAACGGAACATAGCGTTCCTTTTTTCCCTTGCCGCGAATCAGAATTGCCTCGGAACTCAGGCTGATGTCTTCCAGGTTGATCCCCGTAAGTTCCGAATTACGGATGCCGCATCCGTAAAGCAATTCCAGCATCAAACGGTCGCGCTCCGGAAAAGCCGCAACCTCTGGCATTTCTCCGTCGATGACAAAATTCATTTCTTCAATTGTGGGCACGCGGGGAAGTTTCTTTGCCAGCTTCGGAGTGGACACCAGCTTCGCCGGATTCTGCTGCACCACGCCCTCCCGCGCCAGCCAGCGATAGAGCGAGCGCACGGCCGCAAGCGCACGCGCCACGGAAGTCTTGCTTAGACCCTTGTCATAAAGTTGCGAAAGAAATCCGCGCACAGCAATGTGGTCGATCTGTTTCCATCCGCGTGAACCTGCATAGGCGGCGAAGAGAGTCAGATCCTGCTTGTAAGCCTTAATCGTGTGCAGTGAAGCATTACGCTCCCGCAGATGACGCAGGAAATCGGCTACGGCCTTTGCGACGGTGGTAGTTTCCTTGTTCATCCGCTGATTCCAATTCGTATTGCTGATTGTTGATTGCTGATTGTTGATTGAAAACCGCAGTGCGACGTTTTCGGAAAGCTTACTCCAATCAGCAATCAACAATCAGAAATCAGCAATTTCGTCGCTATCTCGCCTTCGCCCGTGGATGATGTTTCTGATAAACCGTTCTGAGCCGATCGAGCGCCAGGTGGGTGTAAACCTGCGTTGTCGAAATATCCGCATGACCCAGTATGGTTTGCACTGTGCGCAAATCGGCTCCATTCTCCACCATATGCGTGGCGCAAGAGTGCCGCAGCATGTGCGGAGAAGCCGCGCGCCCTGAGCCAGCCGAGGCCGCGCGCACCATCTGCCAAACGCGCTGCCGTGTTAACCTGCGGCCTCCGCGAGCGATGAACAACAGAGGAGAATTGATGACGGAAAAGGAAGCGGAAGCCCCACTTCGCTTTCCTGTAGCCAAATCCGGGCGCGCTAGCTTCAGGTACTCACCCAGCGCATCTTGCGCCGACCTCCCCAGCGGCACTACCCGCTCCTTGTCGCCCTTCCCTCGCACCAGCATGTATCCGGCGTCCAGTTTCAGGTCTTCGAGTTTTGCATTGACCATTTCCGATACCCGCAGCGCTCCGGCGTAGAAAACTTCCAACATGGCTCGATCGCGAATTGCCAGCGCCGTAGCCTGTTTAGAATTGCTCACTGGAATCTGGCGCTTGAGCGGAGCGGCCAGCGTCGATTCCATCTCATCACGAGCCAATGCCTTAGGCAGAACTTTCCATTGCCTTGGCGACTCAATGTCCAGCGTAGGATCGTGTTCGATTTTTTTATCCAGCAAGAGATAACGGTAAAGATGTCGCAGCGCCGAGAGTTTCCGCCCCACGCTCCGTCCGTCGACCTGATGAGAAAAAAGCTGCTGAAGAAAATCACGGACGTCGGTACGGCGCGCCGTCAGCAGCGTGCGTTTATGTTTTTCCAGGAACCCATAAAATTGGCGGATGTCGGTAGAGTAGGCATTGGAAGTAAGCGGCGCCAGCCCCTTTTCGATTCTCAAGTAGTCGAGAAAACTAGAGAGCACACGGGAGTTTGCATCCGAGGCCATGATCGGGAGGATAAGTATGCTCGTTATCGGACGCTAGTGGAAGTGACGAACCGGGTACAAGAAGATCGGTCGTCGAGGGCTGGGAGCCCTACGAATTACATCTGTCCCACCTCACGCAGCAGATTCCGTGCGGACAAAGCGCCTTCCGGAGTCTCTTCATGTTTGAAATACGCGAAGACATCACGCCCGGCAGCCATGTGCTCACCAATTCGCCCTAACATGCCGCGCCGTTCATCCTCCGTATAATTCGGCTTGCGAAACCTGTAATAGACAAACGGACCTGTAACCACGTCGGGCGTGGTCCGCTCTTCCGTCTCGGCCACGCACAACGCAACCCCACGAGACTTCAGCCGTTCCCACGTCTCATCGGTGAACCACGAATCATGACGGAACTCGAAGGCTGCGGGCAAGGCGCGGGGAACGGTTGTCAAGAAATCTCTAAGCAGCACTGCATCAGCCTTCAGGTTCGGCGGCAACTGAAAAAGCACGGGGCCAAGTTTTCCCGCACTCGCCAAAGGTGCAATCGTCGCCAGAAAACGCGGCAGAAATTCTTCCGTTCCCTTCAGTCGTTTAATGTGGGTAATTACCTGATGAGCCTTCACGCCGAAACGAAAGTGCGCGGGCGTCTGCTCGATCCAGTTCTGGATCGTCGTTTCTTTCACCAGTTGCCGGAATGTGAAGTTCACTTCCACCGTATTCAGTTGTGTTGCGTAATGCTCGAGAAACTTTTTCTGCGCGAGTTTCGCCGGATAAAAATCAGGCTTCCATGTTGGATAAGCCCATCCTGACGTCCCGACAAATAGTTGAGCCATTATGTTTTCTCGAAGCCCCCGCTGCGCACGGGATTATACCTTGCGCACTGTCTTGCGCGTTCGCGGCTGCACGGCCTGCCTCACAGCGCGGCGACTGACTTTCTTTGGTTCCTCTTCAGCCTTGGCCGCGATCGAAATCGGTTCATCCGCTTCTGCAGCCGCCGACGCCGCAACCGCCTTGAGGTCCGGAAGCCGCTGCTTCAACTTGAGCACCGGAGCGAATAGATCTCCCATCTTTTCCACGCGCGCAACCGTTTGCGGCGCTTCAAACACCAGCCGGTTCGCATCTTTCTTTCTGAGCGCCTGTTCCACTTCGTCCCAACTCACGGGAGTCGAAACCGTAGGGCGTTCTCGCGCCCGCAACGAGTACACGGCCACTGTGGTTTTATGTTCGTCATTCTGACTCCAGTCGACAAAAACTTTTCCCGCCCGAAGCGACTTTTTCATATCGGACACAACTATCTTGGGATGCTCCTGTTCCAGCAACTGCGCCAAAGCGCGAGCGAAAGTCTTGGTCGATTCGTATGTTGTGGGAGTGTTCAGCGGCATGTAGATTTGCAATCCCTTGGAGCCGGAAGTCTTGGGAAAACTCTGTAGCCCAAAGTGGTCAAAGATTTCCCGCAGCCATATCCCAACCTGACAACACTGCACAATGTTCGCCGGCGGACCAGGATCAAGATCGAAGACCATCATGGTCGGGCAAGTGATGTCTTTCGCCAACGCAAGCGACGGATGCAACTCGATCGCCGCCAGGTTTGCCAGCCACACCAGCGTGGGCAGATCATCCGCCAGAATGTAATGCACCGTGCGATGATTTCCCTCGCTCCAGATCGGCGCCGTCTTCACCCAATCCGGACGGTGCTGCGGCGCATTCTTTTCATAAAAAAATTCCGCATCCACGCCGTTCGGGTAGCGCTTGCGCGTGAGCGCCCGCCCCTCCAAATGCGGCAGCATCGCCGGCGCAATCCGCACGTAATAATCAATGACCTGCTGTTTGGTAAAACCCGTCGCCGGATAAAGTACTTTTTCCAGGTTCGACAGCTTGAGTTGCTTGCCTTGAACCTCAATCGTCGAATCCATCGCGCACGCTCCAGTTGGCATTGTGCATCAAAGCCCGCCTAACGCCAAATACGGCCCTCTCCCTACGCTTTTGGCTAAATAAACGCAGTCGGCCGTTTGACAATTTCCTGTCCTGCCACGTAATTTCGAAACTTCTACCCTTCATCACCGTCTAAACCATGATCCGTACAAACATGATCCGTCTAAACAGGGTCCCCTCAAGAATGTCCAGCCAAGTACGTTCCGATCGCCCGGAGTTCCAATGAAACTCGCACTCATGAAGCCTGCACTCAGGTCCCTTGCCATCGTTTTGATCGTTACGGCGCTCGGCTGCGCTCAGGATGTTGCATCTTTTGAGAAGCGCATCACCGTCAAACAATTGCCTAACGGCCTGACCTTGCTGATCTGCGAGCGCCCAGAGGCGCCGGTCTTCTCTTTCTTTACCCTGGTCGATGCCGGCTCCGCGCAGGATCCCATGCGCCAAACCGGTCTGGCGCACATGTTCGAACACATGGCTTTCAAAGGCACGGATACGATCGGCACTACCAACTACGCCGCGGAGAAAGTTGCTCTAGAAAAAGTCGAGACCGCTTATGCCGCCTACATCGCAGAGCGTGATAAGGAAGTAGGCCGCGACGAGGCCAAGTTGAAGGAACTGGAAAAAGGCTGGAAAGGCGCCATCGCCGAAGCCGATAAATACGTGGTGCCCAATCAGTTTGGCAAGATCATCGAGCAGAATGGCGGTCAGGATCTTAACGCCTTCACAGACTACGATGAGACCGGCTATCACTACTCGCTGCCATCGAACCGCCTGGAGCTCTGGGCTTATCTCGAATCCGAACGTTTCCTTCATCCCGTGCTGCGCGAATTTTATAAAGAGCGCAACGTCGTGATCGAAGAGCGCCGCTTGCGCACAGATAGCAATCCCATCGGCCGCCTGCTCGAACAGTTTGATGCCGCAGCTTTCGAAGCTCATCCCTATCATCGGCCAACTGTCGGCTGGATGTCAGACTTGAATTATTTTTCCGCCACCGACGCGAAGAAATTCTTCGACAAATACTATGTGCCCGCGAATATGGTGGTCGCGGTCGCCGGAGATGTGAAAGCCGAGCAGGTCATGCCGATTCTCGAAAAGTATTTCGGTCGTCTGCCCATGAGCCAGAAGCCGGATGAAACCACTACCATCGAGCCTCCGCAGAATTCCGAGCGCAAGGTCGAGTTGATGGAGCAAACCCAGCCGCTATACCTTGAGGGCTATCACCGGCCTGACTACAGAAGCAAAGACGATGCGGTGTATGACGCAATCACCGATTTGATGTCGGAAGGCCGCACCTCTCGTCTCTACCGCGCGCTCGTCCGCGATAAAAAGATCGCGTCGTTCTCCGCTGGATTCAGCGGTTTGCCGGGCACGAAATATCCCCATCTTTTCGCCTTCTACGCTTTCCCGCTACCCGGCCACACTCCGCAGGAAGTAGCCGACGCCATCCATGTGGAGATCGATCGTCTCAAAAAAGAAGATATCAGCGACGACGAGTTGCAGATGATCAAGACTCGCAGCAAAGCCAACCTGATCCGCAGCCTGGGTGATAACGAAGGGCTTGCCACTCAGCTCGCCACCTACCAAACTCGTTATGGCGACTGGAGGGAATTATTCCGCTCCGTGGATCGCATCGACAAAGTAACCAAGGCGGACATCCGCCGCGTGGCCAACGAAACCTTCAACGAGACGAATCGCACGGTTGGCGTGATCGAGACAACAAAAGCAGCAGGACGCGCTAACGATCAGAGCTCCGCCGATCCGGGACCACGCGAATCAGCATCTCCAGATCAGGCAGGTGCGCAATGACAAGAAAAACGCGCAGCGTTCTGTTCTTAACCGTGGTCGTGGCCGCGATGACCCTGATGTCGACCCCACAAGCCGCCGCGCAGGAAGCTACGTGGCAGCGGATTCCGATCCCAACTCTGCCGTCTTTTCATCCGCCGCAACCCAAACGGATTCAACTATCCAACGGCATGGTGATCTTCCTGCAGGAGGATCACGAATTACCGCTGATCAGCGGCAGCGCCCGCATTCGCGGCGGTTCGAGCAGCGAGCCTGTCGCAAAAGTTGGACTTGTTGACCTCTTCGGTGAAGTCTGGCGCACGGGCGGGACAAAGACTCAAACCGGCGATCAACTCGATGACTTTCTGGAAATACGCGCCGCGAAAGTAGAAACCAGCGGTGGTCCTGACTCAACCAGCATCAGCCTCTCCTGTCTGAAAGGCGATTTCGATGATGTCTTCAAAATCTTCGTCGATGTGTTGCGGAATCCGGAGTTCCGCGCCGACAAACTCGATATCGCGAAGAAGCAAGCCGAAGACGGCATCTCGCGGCGCAATGACGAGGTCGGAGAAATCGCCGCGCGCGAATCCGCCAAGCTGGCCTACGGAGCCGACAACCCTTACGCGCGCGTGCCCGAATATTCCACCATCGCCGCCATTACACGCCAGGATTTAATCGACTGGCACCAGACTCACGTTCATCCCGAATCACATCATCCTGGGATTCAGTGGTGACTTCGATGCCGCCGCCATGGAAGCCAAGCTGCGCGAGGCTTTTGAGTCATGGCCCAAAGGCGCCGAACTTCCGAAAAATAAAATCGAATTCCATCCTGCCTCGCCCGGTTACTATCTCGTCCCGAAAGAAGATGTAAACCAAAGCAGCATTCACATGGTCGGGTTGGGTACAACACGCAATAATCCAGACTATTATTCCATCGCCGTTTTCAACGAAGCTTTCGGCGGCGGATTTTCATCGCGCCTGTTCAACGACATTCGCACCAAGCGCGGCCTGGCCTACAACGTCGGTGGCGGCATTGGCACAAACTTCGGCCATCCCGGTATGATGCAATTCGTCGCCGGGACCAAGAGTCAAAGTACCGTCGAGTCCATCCAGGCGCTCGATGAAGACATCGAGAATCTGAGCAAGAGTCCCATCACGGATAATGAAATTAAGAACGCGAAAGACGCCATCCTGAACGCTTTCATCTTCCGCCTCGATTCCCCCGATAAGGTTCTCGCCGAACGCATGACCTACGAGTTCTACGGCTATCCCGCCGACTGGCTCGACAAGTTTCCCGCCGAGATTCAAAAAGTGAACGCTGCGGACGTAAATCGCATTGCCACAAAGTATGTCCACCGCGATCAGTTGGCCGTGCTCGTCGTTGGCAATACAAAAGAGTTCGACAAACCTCTTTCGTCACTCGGCCCGGTTAAGACTATCGACATCAGCATTCCTCCGCCTCCGGGAGCCCAGAAAGAAAATGCGGAGGAAGAGAATTCCAAACCCACTCAGTCAAACCCAGAAGGCAAAGCTTTAGCGGCAAAAGTCGTGGACGCGATGGGGGGCGAAGCCAAGCTTTCATCGATCAAGGCCGTGAAAGCAAGCATGACGCTTACCCAAAAGACCCCGCAAGGCGAGTTCCCCATGCAGATGGAAAGCGTGATTGTTTATCCGGATCGTCTCCATGCCGAAATGCAAACTCCTGACGGAGCCATCGATATCGTCGTCACTCCAGACGCCGCTTTCATGAGCCTGCCCAACGGCCAAGTACAAAATTGGCCGGAGGCCAGAAAGATGGAAACCCTTGAACAGATCAGACGTGATCCGATTTTCATCGCCGCACATTCGAAAGACCCGAACATATTCTTCTTCGCCGACGGAAGCGAAAAGGTGGGCGACATCGAGGCTCGCATCGTGGATGTGAACGCTGACGGCGCTGCGATCCGCTGGTGGGTCGATCCTCAGAATGGCCACATTCTCAAGGAGACTTACCGAACAACCGGCCAGCACGGCCCCGTACAAGGCGAGACTGAAATGGACGATTGGAAGCCGATCAGCGGCATCACACTCCCCTTGGTGCGCCACAACAAACAGAACGGCCAGGACTCTAGCACCTCCGAGTACAGGACAATCGAGTTGAATCCTGCGATCGACCCTAAACTGTTTGAGAAGCCAGCAGAGAAACCTGCCGCCCAGCAGTAGGTTAGTTCAGTCAAAATCTGAGCAAGACAGAGGCAAGCGACGCGCGGAATCGAAATTCAGCCAGCACCCCGCGAGCTCTGTCCGCAATCTGAGTCCACTTTCATCACAAAGTCGCCGCACCCGCATAGCTATCTGGTCGACTTTCCCACGCGCGATGCATCCTCGAACAAAATGGTTAAAAGTTTTTTTCAAGACTCGACACAGCAGTCTGCAAACCTCCAGCTAGTCTGCATACCTCTGCAATCTGTCGAAAATCCGGATCCCGCGCCAGCATAGATTCATGAAAACTTGGCTACTCCCCCTTTTAATGCTCTCATTCGCAGCACAATGTTTGGCATCGAACATTGCCATCACCACTCCCACTTTGCCTAACGGCACCGTCGACACAACTTATTCTGAGGTCATCAAGGCTAGCGGCGGCTGCACTCCCTACAAGTGGGCAATTGCCTCTGGCGCGCTTCCCACCGGCGTTACTGCGACGGCATCCAGCACAACCACGGCACTCGACCTCTCGGGAACACCCACTAAAACAGCCACCTATTCTTTTTCAGTGAAGGCGACCGGGTGCGGCGGCAAAACGTCGCAGGTCTCGTACAACATTGTTGTCCAAGCCACGGCGGAACATGTCGTCGATCTAAGCTGGAAGGCTTCGACGTCGAGCGATGTCTCCGGATACAACGTCTATCGCGGTGCAACCGCAACAACTATGAAGAAGGTCAATGCGAGCCCGATTGCTTCGACCGCTTACACCGATTCCAGTGTAGCCAACGGGAGCACGTACTACTATGCAACCACAGCAGTCGATACCGAGGGGCGCGAAAGCAGCCAGACTCCCGCAGTCGAAGCGGTTATACCCTAGCCTTTTGCGCGGGGCTCGTGTTCTTGCGGGATATTGCGTAGTAAAACGAATAGGTGTCCAGGGCGCTGTATTTCTCGGCTCTTCGCCGTGACATGCAGTCGGCCCTCGATCGCGTCAACTCCAGCGCAAAGGTCAAAAAATAAAGGCCGATCCAGGATCGGCCAATGTGTTGGTGCGAAAGGGGGGACTCGAACCCCCACGGTTTTACCCGCCAGATCCTAAGTCTGGTGCGTCTGCCAATTCCGCCACTTTCGCAACGCTACTGGATTATACAAAGCGGATGGTTGTTCTCAGAGGAGGTTTTTCTCGGGCTTGGGCCGCACCCATAAGACATAGTCCCGCGCTGGATATTTCAGTCAGCAGGGTTCCGGCAGGCTGCGGCTTGCAATTCGCAGGCGTTTACTGAACCGCGTTCAGTCCCTGATAAATGAACATGCCCAGCAGTACCAAGAGAAGTACGCCTGATCCGGCGCCAAATACCCACACCGGCTTGGTGAGGCGATTTACCTTCACCAATAATTCCGTCTGCTCCTGTTGCATGTGCGAGTTGGCATCGTCAAGATACAACTGCTCATCCTCATGCATGGTGAGCGTACTGCGGTAGATCAGGAGAATGATCAGCCCGATGGTGAAAACGCCCCAAACGCTCGCCAAGCCAAGCAGTAAAGGAGTCCAAGTCCAGGTCATAGCCACACCTCGACAAATTGCAAGCTTTGTTCGGTACTGGCAAATTCCAGAATGCGTAGCTCAACTACCGCATTTGAAATTCCGCAGTGCCGTAACGGAAATTATTATAGACCCACTTGGCAAGCCCTGCCGCAGGAATCGCTGAGCCCAACCCCTTGCCCCTCGGGATGCGATGCTGCGACTCCGGCCCCCCTAAGGCATCTAAGTTACTGAGGGCTGGAAGCCGACTGGTTAAGGGCGGCGCGATTGTAGCCTGCCAGGCTCCCCCCTCTGGTATAATTTAGAAATCTCAGAGCCGAGGAGATATAAATGGCTACCACCACCGTCCCAGGAGTTAGCACCAACGTTCCCGAAGTCAAGAAGACCGCGCCAGTTACGCTCACGCCCAGCGCGGTATCCAAAGTAAAAGAGATCATGGGACAGCAGAATCCCGTGCCTGCCGGTCTGCGGATCGGCGTGGTCGGTGGCGGCTGCTCTGGTTTCTCCTATTCCATGCAGTTCGAAAACGCCGCCGGCATGATGGACAAGACCTTCGAAATGGACGGTCTCAAGGTGTTCGTCGACGCTACGTCGGTGATGTATCTGAATGGATGCATGGTAGATTACGTCGAGACTCTGGAAGGTGCCGGCTTCAAGTTCGAAAATCCAAACGTCAAGAGCACGTGCGGATGCGGATCGTCTTTCAGTGTGTAGATTTCTGTACCGATTTCAAGCTGTTCCAGAGGCCTCATCTGACGATGGGGCCTTTGGTTTTTCAAAAGCTCAGTGCGGGAGTACTTACTGCGGTTGCGGCGAATTCGCTGGCGGCTGGCTCGGCGCGGATGTACCGCCGAACGAACTGGAATTATTACCACCGAAGGAATTGTTGCCGCCGAATCCAGTCCCCTGCCCGAATGAACTCCCATTCGTGTTCGAGTTCCCGGTTTGCCCGTTCTGTCCATTTTGCATCGGCTGTCCGGCGAGTTGCAAAGGGGGTTGGTTGGGCGTCCTGATTAGTCCCCCGGTGTCGGTAGTAGGATCGTAAACAAATTGCCACTCGTTATATTTTCGCTTGTGATTGAACTCGCGAATCGTGGTTTCCTTGCTGGTGCTGGCCACGCCCACAATCGGACCGCCGGAAACCACCTGTTGGCCGCTGGAGGTGGCATCGCTCGAGGTGGTTCCAGGAGTCTGCGTACCCTGCTGAGACGCATCCGTGCCTGCAGTCGGAGTCGTTGTTCCCTGCTGTGACGAAGATGTTTGCGAGCTCGAATTGCTGCCGAAGGCACTGTTCGAGCTTCCCCCAAATGATGAGGATTGCGAGAAGCCGCCGGAACCACCGAACCCTGATTGTGAGTTGCCGAATCCGGAGTTTAATCCTGAGCCGCCAAACGCGGAACTGGAACCAGATCCCGATGTGGAACCATTAATCTGTCCCACCGTATTCGCGCCGGGAATAACTCCACCGCCAAAGCTGCCGCCCAGGGTCACACCCGGGTCGCCATAGTGCAGCAGCCTGAAATCCTTGCCGGTAATCGGATCTTTGTAATGCTTGCGCAGATAGCGCAGGTTGTTGGTGTTATCGAGATCTTCCAGCCGCGTTGGGTAACGTCCGAACTTTTTGTAGTAGGCGCGAATCGCCCGCGAATATTGCACTCCGCGATGAATCAGTTCCTCTTCCCGATCGCGCCGCTGCTGCGCCAGGGCGAATTTCTTGTCGTAATAAATGGAATACGTAAAGGCGATAGCCAACAACGAGACGACCAGCAGCAGCGTGAGGAGGACGTACCCATCCTCACGTGAACTGCAGGCCGATGTACCTAAGGCGCGATGGCGCGGACGAGTTAACTGGGTGGAGATCTTCACGATTCGATATTATCCCTGAGTCAGCGGAATGTTTTGCGGCGGACCGCTGCCTACTACATCCTGAATCTCGACGGATGTCGCGGAGATCCGAACAACTTTGTAGCGCCGGTCGACAATCTCGCCTTCGCCGGCAATGAAAACATCCTCTCCCTTGGAGAGGAAAACTTTTTTCGCTTCTCCCGGCTGATTGGCGAAGCCAAAAAACTTCAGTGGAATCGGGGCCTGTGCGGTAACGGCCGGCACCTGATAGGGCTTGGGATCATTGGGGCCCACAGCGCCCGGAGCCAGGGGCTTGGGAATCTCGACTTCAGCCTGCGATACAAAAATATTTCTTCCCGACCCTTCGTACTTGATCTGCTCGGTTGCAGCCAACTGCTGCAAGTGAAGAGTCGGATCCAGACTCTGTGGTGCGCGCTCTTTCTTACTCGATCCAGCGCCGTGATGCGCCGCCGGATGCGTGACTGCGCCAATCGGTGATGTGATCGGATTCGTGCTGGTTCCCGTCGAGGCAATCGTCGACGATGACGGAATAAACTGGTAAGCGACCGCTATTACGGCCACCACTCCCAGCACCGCCGCCAGGATCGTGTTTCTCCGATTTTCCGTTCCCACTTTCACTGCGTGCCTGACCTCAAATACGTTTCCAGTTTCATATGGAGCTTGACCGGTCCGGTCTGCTCGCCGCCCAGTTCGACACTGCTGATGATGAATAGCATGTCATCGCGCTCCAGGGCATTGATGAATCGGGCCAACGCGACGTAACTGCCGGAGAGATCCGCGTCCATCTCGACCGGTTGGAGGTGGTCCACATCAGCTTCCTCGGCCTTATATTTAGCCTGATCGATCGTCACCCCATTCGCGGTCGCGACCTTTCCCAATTGAACCAGAATCTGCGAATCCTGCGTGGGAAAACGCTTCTTGTAGAAATCCGCAATCTGCTGGCGCGCTGTCTCCACCTTCTTCGGGAGATTGGTGAGGGGTTCAACCTGCCGGGTTTTCGCCTGCAGTTCTCCCCACAACTGGTTGAGCTGCAACCGTCGCGAGTCGGTGGAACCTACCAGCGGCGAAAACAATACTAATAATGCCACCAGGTCCACGCCGATAAGCACCGCCAGCGCAGTCTTGATCTTTTTCCGGGTCTGACGCAGGTCGGGCATCAGGGTGCGCTCCGCTCGGAGATTTGTGTTTTTCCGGCTGGCTCCGCCTTTGCCGCTGGTTCCGGAACCGTCTCCGGAACGTACGTAGCTACTATATTGAATTGAAACGGATCCCCGTTGTTCGAAGGGTGGAACGACTCCGTTTCGACATAGGTCTGCGTAAAGCGCCGCGAATCTTCCATACGCCGGGCCAACTCCAAGGCCCGGTCGCGCGAGTCGCCTGCAACCGACATTTTCAGTTTCAGCTGATTGTCGTCATCCAGTTCGGGATGAATGGAAACCAGATGAACCCGGGCCGGCATTACTTTTTCCAGGTCTTCCAAAACCCGCGTCCAAGAAAACGATTTGCGCTCGATCAGTTCGTTAAGGAATTGCGACTGGTCCCGCGTCGAGCGATTCTCCGGCCGAGCTAAAAACTGCTCCGCCTGCTGGCGCTTGGCGTCGCGTTGCGCGATGCTGGCTCTCAACTGTGCGATTTTGGCATGATCGCGGCGCGCCGCGAACCATCCTGTGACTGTGATCGTAACCAGTGCCAGCGTCAGCACAGACAGGGCCACAAGCGCGGTTCCCCAACGCATCCAGAACTGCCGTGCATCTTCGTACGGCTGGCTCGCGAGATTGATATCGAGACGCATAACCTAATCTGTACATTCTGCTGCGAGCGCAATTTGCTCGCCGAAGAATCTGTGGGGCTCCGTACCGCGCTTTTCGCCTCGCAATCAGCGCGATGCGCCCTTCCCCGGGACCGCGTTACTTACTTAAGAAACCAGCGCTCCCACCACTCCGGCCATCCTCCAGCGGGGCACCGAGCCTCCTGTACTAACCCCCAACTGCGACGAAGTTACCAGCTCCTCAACCTCCGCTCCAGTTTGCGAGCGTAACGCTGGCGCCGCACTTCCCGTATCGGACAATCCCGCCACAAATATCTTCTCGATGTTCAAATGATAGGTATCCTGAAAAAAAACGACGGACGGGTAAATATCCTCAGCTAATTGCTCACCCGTAATAGTGACGCCACGGGTATTTTCCAGGGTACGGAAAAGCTGCAACCGGTCTGCGTTGAGGATGGCGATACTCGTAGTCCGAGCATCCACTTTGACCACGAGCGTGGGCTTTTGCCCCTCGGCCGCACCCAGCGCAGCCAGCATCGATGGCACTACCACTCCCGGACTGAATCCAGCATTGCGGACCGCAGTTTCATAGTCTTCCAGCACGCTGGCCAGTGCGACCGCAGCCACCACGCGAACTCCTTCACTAGTTTTCTGAGCGTGGTAGGAAACGCGGGCCTTGTCTACGTCAAACGGCAGCGATTTCTTCATGCGAAACCGCACTACACCGGAGGCTTCCTCGGCATCCGCCGGCAGGGTGTCGAATTCGAGCAGAACCACCCGCACCGCCGCATCCGGAACCACCGCAATCACGTCGTGCGTCCTTCCCGCCACGCTACTCAACGTCTCGTGCACGGCTTCACTTACCGCCTCGCGCTGGCGCAAGTTGCCTTCCACCAGGTCGGGGACCACGCTGCCCGGCGCCAGTTCACGCGCCGCGCAAGCTTCCAGCGTCCGCCCGTCCACGCCCACCCTGCCCACGAGCACACGATCTGCGGCAATCTCGCACGCCAGCTTGGGTTTTGCCGGATTGTTTCCAGAACTCATTTCAGCCGCTCACTCCCATCTCAGTCGACACTTCTACAATTCAAACGCCCAGCCTCGCCAAATGCAATAGCTGGAAGGGAACTTCAGGCGTTGGCCTGTCGAGCTGCCCCCGCGCCCGGCGATGCCAGCAATTCAATCGGTTGTGCGGAATCCGTTACCGCATGGCCTCGATGAAGGTGACCTTATTGATCTCTTTCAACGTAGTCAGCCCCAGCCTGACTTTATCCAGCGCCGACTCTCGCAGGAATCGCATCCCTTCTTCGCGTGCCGCCCGCCGGATTTCCGACGTAGGTTTCCGCGCCAGAATCATCTCCCGGATGCGGTCGCTCAAATCCAGCAACTCATGAATCGCGGTTCGCCCGCGGAAGCCCGTGCCCGCGCACTCGATGCATCCCGGGCCCTCATACAGCGGCACCTTCGACCACTGCGCCGGATCCAGTCCGCTCGCCTCCAACACCTCCGGCGGATAATTCACCGGCGTTCGGCACGATTCGCAAATCAATCGCACCAGCCGCTGCGCCAGAATGCAATTCAATGCCGAGACAAAATTGTACGGTTCGACGCCCATGTTCAAAAAGCGCCCAATCACGTCCACGACATTGTTGGCGTGAACCGTGGTAAAGACCAGGTGCCCAGTAAGGGCAGATTGAATGGCAATCTGCGCCGTTTCGGTATCGCGGATTTCGCCGACCATGATTTTGTCCGGGTCGTGGCGCAAAATCGAACGCAAGCCACGGGCAAACGTTAATCCTTTTTTCTCGTTAACCGGAATCTGCGTGATGCCGCGCAGTTGGTATTCGACGGGATCTTCAATCGTGATGATCTTATCCTCGTCGGTCTTGATCTCGTTCACCGCGGCGTAAAGCGTGGTCGTCTTGCCGCTGCCCGTAGGCCCTGTGACCAGCACCATGCCGTACGGTTCCTTGATGTAGCGCCGGAACTTTTTTAGATCGTCCTCATCAAACCCAACAACCTCCAGCGTAAGCGAGCGAAACTTCTCGCTCATCGATTCTTTATCCAGCACACGCAGCACGGCGTCTTCGCCGTGAATCGACGGCATGATCGATACGCGGAAGTCGATAGCGCGCCCGTTGTACTTCACCCGGAAACGCCCGTCCTGCGGGACCCGGCGCTCGGAAATATCCAGCTCGCTCATTACTTTGACGCGCGAGATCACGGTGGAATGATGTTCTTTTCCAATCGGAGGCATGGCCTGCGTCAGCACGCCGTCGATGCGGAATTTGATCACCACCGAATCGTCCCGCGTTTCAATATGAATGTCCGAGGCCCGCCGTTGCAGCGCGGTGAAAATTGTGGTATCGACCAGCCGGATAATCGGGCTGGTGTCGCCCGCCGCGGTCAGCTTGTCGATGGTCAGCGTCTCTTCCGCGCCGGTATTCTCATCTTCGCGAATGATCTGGAAGCCTTCGCTGGCCTCCTCCAGAACGCGTTGTGATTGCTCCGTCTTTTTGAGAATGTCGCTGATCTGCTTCAGCGTCGCCACTTTGGTGACGATCCGCTTCTGCAGCAGCAAGCTGATCTCATCGATCATCATCAGTTGGCTGGGATCGGCAATGGCAATCGCCAGCTTGCCATCGGCAGTCTCTTCCAAAGGAACGAAGTTGTAGCGGAACATCAGCTCCGGGGAAAATTTCTTGAACAGCTCATGATGAAGCTGAAAATCGGCGAGGTCCACAAACTCGCAGCGATAGCGCCGCGCCACGTCCTGAGCGCGTTCCAGGTCGGTGATCGGATTTCCCGTGGTCACCACCTGCCCGCCGTTCTCACCGTGCACGAAAAGTGATTTCTTCTCCGCCATCGCCATTTCTCACATCCCGAAAAACAAGCTCTTAGCTTCTAGCTCGTAGTCTTTGGCTCTTATGCCCTGACTCTTTCGCTTTGGTTCTGGCTAAAAGCTAAGAGCTAACGGCTAAGAGCTATTTTTCAATGGACTCCCAGGGTGAATATCGGCAAATACAAAGAGATCAATACCCCTCCCACGAACACTGCCATCACCATTAGAATCAGCGGCTCGATCAGCGCCATGGAGGCTCCCAGCGCGGTCTGCACGTCCTCTTCATAAAACTCCGCTACGGAATTCAGCATCGCCGGCAATGCCCCGGTGGATTCGCCCACCTCGAGCATTTCCACCGCCAGGTCGGGAAAAATATTCTGTTCCTCCAGGCTGCTGGCCAGCCCCTGCCCTTCCCGCACTCTCGTGCTGGCCCGCATCACACCTTTTAAGATGCGCCGGCTGGTCATCGAAGTACCTGCCGTCTCCATCGATGGCACCAGCGGCAGCCCACCCTGCAGCAGCGTCGAAAGCATCCGGGAAAATGTTGCGACCTGATGCTTCAGCCGGATATCCCCGAGCAAGGGCACGCTCAGAATGAAGCGGTCGATCTGATCGGCGCCGCCGTCCGTCTTGCGCCATTGCCACAAAACAAATCCACCCAAAACCAATCCGGATATTACAAAGGGAAAGTATTTCTGCGCGTTCTGCCCCACTGCCAGCATGAACAGTGTGATGGCCGGGAGCTTTTGATCCAGACTGTTAAACAATTCCGCGAACTTGGGCACGACATAGGTAAACAAAAACATCACCATAATGGTCACCACGCTCACCAGCAGCGTGGGATAGATCAGCGATACGAACAGCTTCTTGCGGAACGTCATCGCCAGGCGCTGAAAGTTGATATAGCGGGTCAATACCTCATCAATGTTTCCGCTCTTCTCCCCGGCCATCAGGGTGGTGGTGTAAATCTTCGGCACCGCGGGATGCGTGGCAAAAGCGTCCGAAAGCAGCTCTCCGCCCTTTACCCGCTCCCGCACATTCTCCAGAATCTGACCCAGGTTACGATCCTTTTGCCGCTTGATGAGGAGATCCAGGGAATTCAAAATTGGCAGCCCCGCCTTGAGAAGGGTTAGAAATTGCTGGTTGAACACCAGAAAGGAACTCTGTTTCAGCTTGCGCCCGCCTCGCAGCGAGAAGCCAGAGAGTATCCCCTGCGGCTTTACCCAGTAAACGAGATAACCCTGCGAGGCGAATCGGTCGCGCACTTCTGCCACGGAATAGCCGTGCTCCACTTGCTGGTGCAGCCGGCCCCGTTCATCCGCGAGTTTTACAACAAATTCCGCCATTTGCTATCGTTTGTGCCTGGGCGGCAACCCTCTCGGCTCAGTCTAACATTCCCGCTTCCCATCTCCATCGGCCTTCGCTGTGCTTTCCCCCATTTCCAGTATCGCAAGTAACCCAAACCGGACACAGAGCGAATGGGGAAAAGTTCATGGCGCTGCCTCGCCCTCCACAGTCTCCGTTCCGGGCGGCGGCCTGAACTCAAACTTCCCCGCCGCGATCTCTATGTTCTCCTTTTGTTCGCTAAAACGGTAGTCGGTCGTCGATCCATCCACGTCGTCCATCACAATTCGGACGATCCGATGCTCCGGGTTGATTTCCAACTGAATCTCGCTCACCCGGCCGGCCAAAGCCCGCGGGACCCCCCGCAGAACCACATCCCCCGCAACCAGCGGCTGCACATCCGGAGCCAGTGATAATCCCTGTAATTCCTTTTCCAGGCGACTCTTACCCAGCAAAAACGCAAGTGGAGATCGAATGTCATCCAGCTTTCGGGCGTCAGTTTTGCGCGCCTGACGGTCTCCTGGAACGTAAAACCACGCATCTCTCCCGTCACTCACGAAGAGCTTGTCCCTTGGAGAACGGTACTCCCATCGCATCTTGCCAGGTTTTTTCGCCCCACCTTTCGCCAGCCAGAGCGTCCCCGATTCCGTTCGCTCCATCCCCGACCCCTGATAAATCTCGGTAAATTCCGCCTCCAGGGTTCGCAAATGGTTGTAATGCTCGTCCACTGCCTGTGCGATAGCGTGGACATCTTCGCTTAACGCAACAACCGGCAGCGCGAGAGTAACCAGAAAAACCGCCATACAAAACCGAGCCATCCTCAGATTCTATCCTCTCGGGAAATAGCTGGCCGATTGCGCCGCTGAGCGTCCATGCGAGTTCGACCGCTTGTGCTACACATGAATACGTGTAACGATATACACATGGCCACCAACTTAGCTCTCGATGACAAATTGATTGAAGAAGCCCGCCGCGCAGGCAGTCACAAGACCAAGAGAGAAGCCGTCACAGCTGCGCTTGCGGAATACGTGAAACGACGCAAGCAACTTCGCATTCTCAAAGCGTTTGGCTCGTTCGATTTCGATTCCGAATACGATTACCAAGCTGAGCGCAAAAGACCGCATTCCTGAGTATGCTGGTTCTCGTCGACACGCCCATCTGGTCGCTCGCCCTCCGGCGAGCGCTTATAGAACTAAACCCCCACGAGCAACTTCTGACTTCCGCATTGAAAGAACTGATTCGCGATGGGCGCGCTCAGCTTCTCGGTCCGGTTCGACAGGAATTGCTTTCCGGCATCCGGCAGGAAAAGACCTTCACCGAACTACGCGATTATCTTCGCGCTTTTGACGAACCGAATCTGGACCTGGCTGACTACGAGGAAGCCGCCCACATTCACAACCGATGCCGCTCGCAAGGCATCGCCGGATCGAGCATCGACTTCCTGATATGCGCCGCCGCGATCCGGCGGGAATGGCAGATATTCACCACCGACCAGGACTTCACGCATTACGCGAAGGCCTGCCCGTTGCGGCTTTACAACCTGACCTAGATCGGTCCAGCAAACTGCACCGCATCGAAATGATTCACCGCGACTCATACATCGCATACTGATGTGTCCCGCCAATCTTCTCCAGCGCGATACTTGCGCCCAGCACATGCTCCAGCAACGGATTGTGATAGAGCACATAAACCCGCCGCGGATGCTCTCGCCAACTCTGCTCCAGATTCGCGATCACTTTCTTCAATCCCCGTTCCGGAAAGGGATTGAAGAGGAACAACACGGTCGGCTCATCCGGAAACGCAAACTCAACCGCATCCCCGCAAATCGATTCCAGCGCGAAGCATTTCTGCACCGCACTCCGGTACTTGCAAATATTGTTCTGAGCAGCATCATTCAGAGCAGGTAACAGCTCCACGCCCACGATGCGGCGAAAGGGATAATCGGAAGCCAGTAGCAGCGTGCGTCCCTTGCCCGAGCCGAGATCGAGAAAGATAAATTCGCGAAAGTCGAAGCCCGCCCGCGCCCATACAGCCCCGATCATTTCGTGGAATAGAACGGATTCCGTGGGCTGATACGGCGAGTGGAAAAAACCCAGCAACCGGTCGCGCCAGCTCACGCCCGCGCTGGTGGTGTCGACCCGGTATTCCCAATCGTATTCCGCGTCGCCATAGCGCTGCCGACGCCGTTCCGGAGTCGAATCGCGAACGAACTCAAACAGAATTTTCAGAAGTTGCCAGGTAGCCTCGGAGGGTCCGGCGCGCGCCGCGGCATCATTCCACCAGTGCCATGCCGACCGCACCAGGCTGAGCTTCCGCTTCGGCAGCACAGCATCCTTCATGCCATCCATGCCTCGCCATCATAAGCGAAGTAATCGAGATTACTGCTGGCTGTGGAATTTTGGCTTCGCTACGAATCCGGGTGGAAGGCCTTTTTCGGCAAACGGAAAATCATCGGGCACTGCCACTTCCACGCGGCCCTCGGGAGTCAGCTTATAGGGATGTCCATCGGGATCGACGGGAATCCCCGGCAAGTGCTCTGCTGCGGCTAGTTCCGCCATACTCGCAGGCAATCGTCCCGTGCGCTGGCCAAAGCGGGTTACCGCTTCCTGCAGGTGGGTCACGTCCTCATCCACGCGTAAGGCACGCAGATGTTCCACCGCGTTAGCGCGTATCAGCTTGTCCTGGCTGTTCAGGTAGGTCGCGGACCACAGCATTCGCGCGGTATCAAACTCTCCTGCATGTTGCGCCATCTGCGCCGCCAGCAGCCGCATGAACGGATGCGCATTCGGCACTTTGGATCCACGCTCAAACGCGTCGGAAGCTTTTCCGTAATCTTTCAGATTCATGTAATCCACAAAACCCAAGTCGTAATAAAGCTTCCAGTCATTGGGATTGTTCTGAATGCCGTACTCCATTAGCTGAACTGCATTTTCCGGCTGCCCCGCGCCATTCGGCGGCGGGGGCGCCAGAAAGCTGGCTCCAAACTGATACGCCACAACCAGGTGCGGATCGAGATGCGTAGTCAAGCTCAGCAAGGGATAAAGCAAATTGTAGCTTTGCGCGCCATTATGATGCCGGCCACCAAAATATTGCACCGCGCGCGTCCAATAGATATCGGCCAGAAGCCCGTCGTATCCCAGGCTCAACCGCTTCAGCACCTTCGGGGAATTCAGATACAACACATCTTCCAGCGTGGCGCGGGGACGAAGTTGATCGACGTGGTGAAGCACCACGGCGCTGGACGCCAGAGACACTGCCACGCATAGGCCTGCGACAATCGAAACTTTGCGTCGTGGCTTCATTTCAAATTCCGGTGTTCGAATATCAGCACCGCCCCGCTCAGAGCCATGGCCGCGTAGAACATGGCATACCACGTGTTCTGCCAGATCAGTTGCCCCGCCACCGGCTGCTCGTGTGCGATGGAGCTGACGATATTAAAAGCAGAAAGATTTGGCACCAGGTAAGCCGCACCCGTCACCAGCCAGCGCATAAATCCGTGCGCCATGCTGGCGAACCCGCGCAGGTCTTCGGCGAAGCTGCCAATCACGAACAAGGAAAATGCGAACACCGCCGATAGCAGAGGCGAAGAGAATGACGAGAATAACAGCGCCAGCGAGCAGATGATGAGGAATTCGAGAATGATGAAATACAGGGCAACCAGTATCAATGCATCCGCTCGCACAAACTTATGCGAAACATAAAACAACGCGGCAAAAACGCCGATAGCCATGAAGAACGTATTTACTACCAGCGTGCCCGCCAGCCCAAAAAACTTGCCAACAATGAACTCCCATCTCCGCACCGGACGCGACAAAACTGTGTAGAGCGTGCGTTTTTCGATTTCTTTCGAGACCAGTCCGATGCCGATGAATATCGCAATCACAATTCCAAACAAGGACACCGCTGTCAGACCGAGATTAATGACCACAAGTTTTTCAATGTCGATGGAAATCTGACCAACCAGGATCGCCGCGCCCGAAAGCAGCACCGCGAATGCGATCAGGTTGTACAGCACGCGGTCCCGCACCGCCTCACGAAACGTGTTGAACGCAATATGCATCACTCGCGCTTTCATGCCGTTCTCCTCATCCCTGTGTCGTCATGCGTCGATTTCATGCGGTAGATGCCGCCGTAGTTTCGGCGCGCCGCAGTTTCTCTATGAAATAAGTTTCGAGTGAGGTGCGCACGGGCGTAAGCGAAATCAAACGCAGACGCTCGCGGCGCAGTGCGTCGATGGCCGCATCCTGCTGCGTCTCGTCAATGATGGCGCGCACCGTATCTCCCGTAACGTGGCACTCCGCGCCTAGCGCCTTCATCGATGCTGGTATATGCGTGCCCCGCCAGATCACTTCCACCTTGCTCAGAACACTCGATGTCAGATCCGCAACCCGGCCCGTGCCACGAAGTTCCCCTTTATGAATGATCGCAACCCGATCGCAAAGCGCTTCAGCGTCGGAAAGAATGTGCGTCGAGAAAAAAACGGTTTTGCCTTCGTGTTTGAGTTGCTCCATCAGGTCACGCACTTCGCGCCGGCCCATGGGATCAAGCCCCGACATGGGTTCATCGAAGAACACGAGTTTGGGATCATGCAGAATGGCCTGTGCAATTCCCACCCGCTGCAGCATCCCTTTAGAAAACTTTCTCAACTGCACGCCCTTGACATCCGCCAGGCCCACGCGTTGCAGTGTGCTTTCCACGCGGCGTGTACGCTCCTTCGCCGGAACCCCGGAGAGTTGAGCGTAATAATTCAAAAGTTCGTGTGCGGTAAGGTGATCGTAGAAATAGGGCTGCTCGGGAAGGAACCCAATTTGCGCCTTAACTTCCGGGTCTGTCCAATCGTGCCCTAGAATGCGTGCCGTTCCAGACGTAGGGAAAACCAATCCCATAAGCAATTTCAAAGTTGTTGTCTTGCCCGCGCCGTTAGGGCCCAAAAAGCCAAAGATCTCACCATCCTCCACAGCGAGGTGCAGAGGAAGAAGGGCACATTTCGGTCGCTTGCGCCAAAATCCGACTAAATAAGTTTTTTCCAGACCAAGAATTTCAATCGCAGGCATAGCATTTTGAACCCATGGAAACGTCAGATCACTCACAAGAATTATATGAAACGACTCGACATTTTTGTACCGGGTACAGGTTACGACGGTTACTGTTTGTGACTTGGCAGGGCAGCGTATGGTGCAACGCAAGGTACTTTTTGATTGCCACGCTGGTGCTCATCCGGGTTATGAAGATCTCTCAGTGAGAACCTGGCTTGGTTGAGTTCTCACCAATGCCCGGCCCGTGGTCAGCTTGAGAAGCAACGAACTGGCGCTATGGATAACCGATACGATGGCCTACCTGAGTACCTTCTTCACCATCTCTTTCTCAAGTGAAGCTAGTTCATGCTCAAGTGAAGCTAGTTCATGGCGAGCAGTAGTACGCAGGCGGCGCGGCTGGGCACCAGAGTGATTACGCCGGCAGCCTGCAGGCGCAAGACGGCGTCCTCGACCGAGCAGTAAGCGCGAGTGCCGCTGAGGGCACTGAAGGGCGTGCCGGTTGAATAGAATTGATCGTTGACGGCGCCTGCGCTAGCGGAGCCCGTGGCGTTGAAGTTGTAACCGCTTTTGCCGTTTCCGGCGCCGTTCGTGGCCAGATAGTTATCGATGATGCAGCCGGTCGCGATGCTCGGAGAACAAGGAGCCGCTCCGCCCAGTGTCGCGAGCGCAGCAGGATATCCGATGGTTGGGTACGCGCTGACGTAAGCGATCTCCGCCGTGTTAATGGACCGAATGGAACCGGCTGCGGAAGAATCATTCGCCGCCATGCGCGCGCGCAGAAAATTCGGGATCGCAATAGCCGCGATGATCAGTATGATGGCTACTACAATCAGCAGCTCAATTAGTGAGAAACCCTTTTGTTTCCGCATCGAGCGCTTTCCCTGCTTCCCAGTCTCGTTTGCAAATCCGAAAAAACACCCTCTAACTTCGGCCCCCGAGTATTGACTTTCACGGAGACATAAAGGTAGTAGCATGCCAACTGCCAGACCCGGGCAGACCCCGCACTTCGGTTTCGATGCCCCAACCGCTTTACTTTCAAACTGATGCCCGGTCAAAACCAATCATTTCAAGCGGAAGAACACTCAATTAACAGCGTTCGCCGCGCACATTGACGAATTGTGTCACCTGAAAACGTTACGCGACCCCGCTCGTGACTCCACTCATGGCCAATCTCTCCATAGGCAGCTTCGGATAAGTGACCTCTCGTCATTGGTCCATACTTGCGGAGTGATTGTACGTCGGATAGAGCGGTAACCAGTGATTACCGAAGTTTGAGAAAAGCGCCCTAGTCCACGCGAAGTGATCGGCTCCGGAGGTTGAAATTGATTTTTCGCGGCAGCACTGCAGCCGGAAAAACAAAGAGAGCAGCGAAGTTGCCTTCGCTGCTCCTGATTTATACCCTGCTCTGCCAAACTAACTTACGTTAGTTCGCCAGTGGGAGCAGAGTCGGACAGTTGGCGTACGTGGCGAGCGTGAGAACGCCAGCCGCCTGAGTGCGCACCACGCCATCGCTGACCGCGCAGTACGACTTGGAACCAGTGGTCGCGCTGATCGGTATGGCAGTGGTCAGAAAATCAGTGGAAGGAGCTGCGCCCTGTCCAGCTGCGGCAAATTTGTAACCGCTCTTACCAGTGCCCGCCGGATTGCCGTCGTTGGCCAGGTAAGCATCGAGCAAGCAGGCGGTGGCCGTGCTCGGAGTACAAGTTGCGCCGATGGCGCCGCCCAGGGTGGTCATTGCCGCGGGATAGCCCAAGGTCGGAAATGACGAGTAATAAGCTATTTCCGCAGTTACGATGGAACGCTCGGAAGCGGCCGCGGACGAATCGTTGGCTGCCATCTTGGCGCGCATCAGGTTAGGAATCGCGATAGCCGCGATGATCAGGATGATTGCTACTACGATCAGCAACTCAATTAGTGAGAAACCCTTTTGTTTCCGCATCGGATTAATCTGCCCCCCAAGAATTTTTAGACCCGCCCTTGAACCTGCATTCGCCCTGTATTCATGCACGTGGCGAACCACAATGGCAGCGCTGGTTACGGCTAGTGTCCGTCCTCTATTTTCAATAAGATGGCAACCAGGTTGGGGAAAGATCGCCGAGGGAAACCAGCGAATCAACCAGTGAGCTGACAGTATCTGTCGCTTTGGCGATAAACTGCCAACTTCTGTATCACCTAATGCGCCAGGCTTTGAAGAAGAAAGCGATCGAGAGAGTTTAACCCAAAAAACAAAGGGAGCAGCGAAGTTGCCTTCGCTGCTCCCGATTTATACCCTGCTCTGCCAAACTAACTTACGTTAGTTCGCCAGTGGGTTCAGAGTCGGGCAGTTGGCGTACGTGGCGAGCGTGAGAACGCCAGCCGCCTGAGTGCGCACCACGCCATCGCTAACCGCGCAGTACGACTTGGAACCAGTGGTCGCGCTGATCGGTACGGCAGTGGTCAGAAAATCAGTGGAAGGAGCTGCGCCCTGTCCAGCTGCGGCAAACAAGTAACCGCTCTTACCAGTACCCGCCGGGTTACCGTTGTTGGCCAGGTAAGCATCGAGCAAGCAGGCTGTGGCCGTGCTCGGAGTGCAAGTTGCGCCGATGGCGCCGCCCAGGGTGGTCATTGCCGCGGGATAGCCCAAAGTCGGAAATGACGAGTAATAAGCAATTTCCGCAGTTACGATGGAACGCTCGGAAGCGGCCGCGGACGAATCGTTGGCTGCCATCTTGGCGCGCATCAGGTTAGGAATCGCGATAGCTGCGATGATCAGGATGATTGCCACCACGATCAGCAGCTCAATCAGTGAGAAACCCTTCTGTTGTTTCCGCATCTCTATTTTCCCCTCTTCTTGGACTTTCATTCGATTTATGCTGGTCATGGAATGACGCAGTCGGACTAGATGTTCGCACCTGCCGTGCCAAACTCGCTAGATTACCTTGGTTCCGGAGGGCCTACTGCAAGGGCTTCGTTTTCAATGTTACCTTGCACTTTAGTCTCTATCCCAAGCCGCTATATACCGGCGATCGGTGCCAAAATCCGGCGGAAGCGTGACAATTCCTGTCATTGCGGATCAGCCTCACACCAAATTAGAACGCAGCTTTCCGCCGATCTTGCATTGCCGTGCGCGTTCCTCCATTTTAATGCAGAATCATTCCGCCTTCACGAGCAGGCAGGTGACGTCGTCGTGTTGGGGAGTGTTGCCCACAAATAAATCCAGTTCGGCCATCAGCCGGTTGAGCATCTCGGCTGGCGTGCCCGCGGCGCCGGCCGCGATTGCATTCAGCAGCCGGGTTTCGCCGTATTCATCCTGATTCGCGTTTTCCGCTTCGACCAATCCGTCGGTGAAAATAATCAGCCAATCCCCCGGCGCAAGAGCCACGCTCGCCGATTCATATTTGGCCTCCGCCTGAATGCCCAGAGGCAATCCTCCGACGTCGAGCCGCTCGATCAATCCCGTGCTGCGGCGCAGGATGGGGTTATTGTGGCCGGCATTGATGTAAGTGAAAATGCGCCGGGCCGCGTCGTACTCGGAAAGAAACGCAGTCGTAAAGCGCAGTCCTCCCTGGCTGTTCGAGCACGCATACTTGTTCATATTGCCAACCAGCTCGGGCAGCGCCACCTGTGCCGTCGAAAGCGTCTTCAGGCTCGCCTGAAACGTAGCCATCAGCATGGCGGCGGGAATACTTTTTCCGGCAACGTCCGCCACGGCAAACACTACGCGATTTTCTTCGTTGGTTTTTCCCGGACGCGGAAACACATCGTAATAATCTCCTGCCACCGTGTTGGCAGGACGGGTGGCGTAAGCGATGGCAAGTCCAGGAATCTGCGGCGGAGCCCCGGGCAGCAGCCACGTCTGGATCTCGCGCGCAATCTGCAAATCGCGCTTCATCACCACGCGGTCGGCAATTTCCAGCATCAGCAGCAGGAACATCAGCAGGCCGCCCCAGAAATGAAAATCCAGTTCGACAATATGCGCCTCGTGATCGCTCCCCTGATAGCTGACTCCGCCAAACGTAGGCAATACCAGCAGGATCATCGCCGCTAATAACAGCACGCGGCGTGCCGGAGAAAGTTTCTCCAGAACGGCCCAGAAGAACTCCTTTACGACGTGCATGCGGCGGCCACGGCGGGCCAGGTCGTCAGGAGTTTTGGCCGCAACATCGCGAGAGTACAGCCGGTAGCTGGCCCGGGCTTCGGTGCGGAACTGCGACCAGAGCTGGGTCAACTCCATCCCTTCGGTCACTCGCCGCCAGAATTGTTGCATGCGCACTCGCAGAGGAGCACGCTCAGCGGTGGCCGGTGGGGGCGCGGTCGCCATAGGATGCAGTGATTATAGAGGAAGGATAAGACTGGATTTCCAATTGTCGATTTCCAATTGCCAATTTTGAATCGTCAACGTTCTAGAACAATCGGCACTTGGCAATCGGAAATCGGAAATTCCTAGAACAGCGCCAACTGTTCCTCCAAGCCTCGCACCGGCCATTTGTCCGCGAGCTTCGCCTGCCGCGGGTCTGCGCGTTTGATTCCATACTTCTCCCGCAAACGAGAAACCAGTTGCCCGATCCTTTTACTGTACGAAGCCGGCAAAAACGCCCGGTCCTGATAACGCTGTCGATAGCTCTCGACCAGCTGTGGAAATTGCTGTTCGAGGAAAGGCAGAAAAACCGCCGCCGAACACGGCTTCAAAAACAGCGGATTAGCAAAGATATGCCGCGCACCCGCTGCTGCCGCCTCCCGCACCAGCGCCTCGAGGTCCGCCGGAGAATCGGTAATTCCCGGCAGCACCGGCGAACAACTCACGCCAACATTAATTCCCGCTGCGCTGATTTCGCGCACCGCCGCCATCCGCAAATCCGGACGCGGCGCCCGCGGCTCCAGTATCCTCGCCAGTTCCACATTCAGCGTGGTGATCGTAATATGGATCGATAAAACATTATTCCGTGCTATCTCGTGCAACAAATCCAGATCGCGCACAATGAGATTGGATTTCGTAACAATCCCCAGCTCGAATCCCCGGTGCCGCGCGAACTCCTCGAGTATTCGCCGCGTAATCTCATAGCGCCGCTCCGCCGGTTGATAAGGATCAGTAGCGGTGCCCAGTGAAATGCTTTCTCCCGGCTTCACCCGGCGCAATTCCTGCCGCAGCAACTCGGCCGCATGTTGCTTCACATAGATTTTCTGCTCGAACTCCGCCCCATCGCGCATCTCCATAAATTCGTGCGTGTAGCGCGCATAGCAATACTTGCAGGCAAACTCGCACCCGCGATAAGGATTAATCGTCCAGGTAAAAGGCATGCGCACGCCGGTACAGCGGTTCAGCAACGAGCGCGCCGGAAGCGTGAAGTATTCAACATTGTGCCCCTCGCGCAGCGTTTCGCCTTCCGCTGCCAGCCGGGCAATCCCCACGAGCGACGGCTTCTGCAGAATGGGGAACAGCGGAGAGGAACTCATGTATTCGCCTTTTCTTCGCCTATGATAAACGGCGGATAAGCGGCCGTCAAGGCGAGAGCAGCGAAGTGTTACCGCGACGACAGAATGCTCCCTGCCCTCGGACCGTTCCCATCTCTCTCGGCTCGCAGCCGGCGCAAGCGTGGCCCGCACCGAGTCCGAATCTGGTACATGTCCTATTTCTTGCCGTGACGCAATGCGTCTTTCAGCTCGAAGAATCAAGGAGTTTCGCAGGGTAACCTCACGATGTGACGAATGGCACATTGCAGCGACCGCGACCACATTCTAATGTCCCGATCACAATGAATCTAAAACCTGCGCATCCCCGCCCGAAATCGCACCATTCGGACTTGCTCGCCAACGCAACCGCCGGCCGCAGCCCGATGGCAAAACGCCGAAGCAATCGCATGGCGCTCCACGCTTCGGTCGGATTATCCGGCGAAGACCGGCAGAAATGTTCTTTTACCATCCCGGCTGCCAAGGCCACGAAATTAAACAAGCACGGAGCCGCCGTCCAACTCAGCCGTGAGCTTCTGGTGGGCTCGGTCGTCTCCGTAAATAACAAGCAAGGCGCCAGGCTCTCGGCGCGCGTCGTCGCCCAGTTGGCGGCATCGGAGGGCGTTCTCACCTACGCAATCGAGTTCGTCGAGCAGGACGAACGGGCCGAGACCTTCTGGGGAATCATGTTCCCGCCAAACACCTCAAACGCCTGAGCCGGCTACTCAATTCCACTTAGGAATTCAAGTCAATGCTTGTAATCGCTTAACAACAATGAATCCTACGGGTGTCCAAAACAGGCCATTAGCGATTCAACCGCTGCGGCAAAGGAATCACGCCCAGATAAACCAGAATTGCACAGACACCGATACCGAAAATGATGATGGTCGGAGCCCAAAAATTGAACGGATTTCCGGCACGGTCGAAACCACCTGGAGGACAACCCTTGTAGTAGCCTTTTCCGGTAATCAAACTATAGCCCGCCCAGGCAACGGCGCCGAGTCCCAGCAGCAGCAAGAACACCACGGATAGCTCCTTGAATGAATCCTTAGCTGGCGAGACAACTCCCAATAATGTACTCGAAGCACAGTGCCGATTTCGGCTTGCGTCCCCCGGTGAGTTGCGGGATTTGGTTCCAGCTTGGCCCTGCAGCTTTTAGTGGACAACGCGGATTCGAACTCAATGAGTGATAACGCCTGATTTCAACAGTTAGAATGAATGCTCCCGAGGTTCAGCTCAAACAACCGGGACAATCAGCGACAATTTGAGGCACCGTGAAGAACATTCAAGTTATTGATGGCGCGGATAACGCGACCTACAGCATCTTCCAAGCTACCGATGATGAGTTCGCTGCAATCTTCCCCGGCCTAGACCAGGATTTAGAGGTAGTCGAGGATTACGTTGCCCGAATCGGCGAAGACGAAGCAAGTGAAACACTGTCAAGACTATGGGAAAGGCCCATATATAAGCACAATGTCGAAGGGATACACGGCACGCTCTTTTACGACTACAAAGAAAAGGCCAAGTACCTACCCAAATCGAGGCGAGAGATCGATCGCGCAGCGGGACAGATCAACGAGGCAGAGCGAGCGTTGTACGCAAGATTGCGGGAACGCTCCCGGTCAACGGCCAGCTAGTTCGGCCTGTCTGTTAACAAACTGAGACCACTCTCCCAGATTTGACCGCCCCGGTATGGCCCGTCACCGTCAGCGTCAAACTGTGGCTCGTCGAACCACACCCAGTAAACAGTATGCATCCCCAGAGCACTTTTTTCCTGCCGCGTGAGGTCACCGTCCCATGGGCCACTGAGGCTTGTGACCGCATCTGGCGGCGCTGAGATTGTTCCTACCGCGCCTTTCGCCCAAAAGAAGTCGTCCGACACACGCACTCGATCTCCGCTGTAAAACCCGCTCAATCCACCTCCCTGATGTTGGCAACCCGGCGAACTTAGCAGGTTAGTTGTTGTAACATCCCGATTTCACTCATCGAGGTCAATGATTGCTGGCGCCTATTTTCGCCAATCAATGGACCATTTTGGGGGAAGGGGGTTCAGGTCACCCTGTACAAGAAATATCCGATGAAGCAAACACCACCGATGTAATATATTGCCACTGTCCACCAAAAGTCAGTCGGTTCCTTGGCGCGAGAGGCTAAACCATGGCCATACTTTCCATATGTTTTTCCGGTGCATGTCGATATTACGGCTGCGGAAAATGAGATGACCCCGACAATCAAGAAATAGTACGGCGAATTTATCTGAGTATGCCACCAATCCATCAACAACGCCCTCCACTTCCTTCTCCCTCGATGAAAGATTACACTGGGCTCCCATTCGGGCGGTAGTTGGTGAAAAATCCCGATTACACTCACAACCAAAATGCGACGCTACGAATGCCATTTGCCAGATCGCAGCGCCGCGATCCACTCCCGGTATAGCAGCGCCTCCTCCCTCAACTTCGCGGCCTCGGGTTCAGATGCTTGCTTGGCTCTCTCTTCGCATTCTGCTGACGTAATATCGCGATTTCACTCATTGGCCCAGCGGTCAAAAAGTGAAATCGCCGTGATTGCTTCAACCATGTGCTAGGCTGGGTCGGCAGTATTTCGGTACGAAGAGGAGTCATACGTGGAAATACGTCAGCGCATTGCTGTGATCTTGTGCCTGGGGATAGGCCTGGCGTCGTCGGGGCTCACTGTGGCGCAGTCCTCACCGGGGTTGGGACAAGAGATGAGTCATGCAGATCGCGAGCCGCCCGGACTGCATGACTTCGATTTTTTATTCGGACGCTGGCAAATCCATCATCGAAAGCTGAAGCATCGCCTCGTCAACAGTCACGAGTGGATCGAATTCGAAGGGACATTATTCTGCCAGCCACTGATGGGTGGCTATGCGAATGTCGACGACACCGTGTTCGAGGTTCCGGGCGGCACTTACCGCGGCGTAGCTACCCGATCGTTCGACGCCAAGACTGGGCAGTGGTCGATCTGGTGGCTGGACAGCAGGAAGCCACTTGGTCCGATGGATCCGCCGGTGAGAGGCAGCTTCCACAATGGCGTAGGCACGTTCTATGCGAACGACGATACCGAAGACGGGAAACCAGTCCGCACACGGCTCCTATGGTCCGAGATCACACCCACCTCAGGTCACTGGGAGCAGGCAGAATCAACCGACGGCGGTAAAACGTGGGAAACGGATTGGATAATGGACCTCAAACGAATGCAATAGTTGGTTGAATGGATATTTGCCTTCGAGACCCGGCGCATCGTTAGCCCACAAAATTGACAATGTCGCTGACGACATCCTCAAGCTGCTCGAATACGCGAAAAGTTTTCCGCAAGAACACTTGATGTCAGCGGGTCAACTGTTGCTAAATCGCGATTGCACTCATTGGCACTTCCTCGATTCTCAACGAGCGCATCCTCTAGCCTTGTCAGATTCCGGCAGCCTTAGTTGGATTGCATCACAGGCGAGGCCGCCAGCAGTCCCGCTGCCAGCTCCAGATCGTGCAGATCTTCGCGGCTGAAGTCCTGGGTAAACTTCGGATCCAGACCCTTCCGCGAAATCTGCAGAACACCCAGCACGGTCGTGTTCGGATCGAGGATAGGAACAGACATCAACTTTTGAATCGGAGCAGGAGCGACCTGTTCGTCAGTTTCGGCACCTACTGGCTTGATCGTCTCAAAAATGCTGGCATGCTTTACGCGCGCAAAATTGTTGAAGATCTCGGCTTTCTTGCTGAGAGCCGTATGCGCCGCCACTGCTTTGCTGGAAATCGGAATCGCACCCGTAGTACGCAGGTGCTCGGGGAAAATAAACTTCAGCAGACCCCCATCCAGCCTGAGCAGCGCGACTTCCGCATACTGCACACGAAACACTTTCGCCAGCACCATGCTGACATCCAGGGGCGTAACGCCTTCTCCCAGAATCGAACCCAAAGGCAGCAGGTTCTCCGGGAGAATAATTTCTTCTTCGATGGCCGCGTCTTCAGGCTTATGGGTCATAGAGGACTCGCGCATTTTTCAATTTCGGAACGTCACCAACTCCCGCACTTTGAACGCCAGACGAAGCTGGTACAGACATCCTACAAGCCCTTTGATTTCAGCAAAGTAGCTTATGGCCATGACCTTTCGCGACATCCGGCCTCGCCAGAAACTAGCAGAGGGAATGACATTTTCTGTCATACCAAATCCAAAAATGACTGGGCTCGCGGGAACAGGAGCGTGAGGACCCGATTTCAACCCCAGCGGCTTCCCTTTCGGGCGGCAAAGTCATTACACTGCTTGACTATGAGCGTTCCGCCGCAACCCAATGTCAAGCTGACCAATGCTCCCGATTACCGGGAATCCTATGCCAACAGCGTGCAAATGCGAGTGAATGTCTGGGACTTTTTCCTCGTCTTTGGCACGGTTCAACAGCAGAGTGAAACTCAAGTCGAGGTCCGTAATTTTCAAGGCGTCTACCTGAGCCCGCAACAAGCCAAGGCGCTGCTCGGATTGCTGCAGCAGAACGTCAACGGCTACGAAACCGCCTTCGGCGAAATCAAACTCGATCCGCGCATGGCTAGCTGGAGGGCAGGTTCACTAAGAAAACGTCCACTAACACCGGATGCATGCAGGGCCAGACGGACTAGAGCAGGAGGCTCATTCTGAAAGTTTTCGAGCGTGGCCAAAGCCTTCAGACGCACTGGTCACGCACATACCCAGCCCTAATATTCGCGACTCTTTTCGTGTTTGTTTTTCTCCTCCATCTGCCCTTGCTCCGCCTGCCCTACTTCTGGGACGAGGCCGGCTACTACGTTCCTGCCGCGCGCGACATCCTGCTCACCGGAAGTCTCATTCCGCATTCCACTCTTTCGAACGCACATCCGCCGCTGGTGATGGCCTGGCTGGCGCTTTGGTGGAAAGTGGTAGGCTACACTCCCGTGGTCACGCGGACGGCCATGCTGTTCCTCGCCGCTTTCTCGCTCGTCGGAGTATTTCGCTTAGCCGAGGTCGTTGCCAACTCGCGAGTTGCGATTGCAGCTACCCTGTGCACGGCTGTCTATCCCGTATTCTTCGCGCAAAGCTCCTTGGCGCAGGTAGACCTAGCCGCCGCCAGCCTGATCTTTTGGGGACTCTCGGCCTATATAGAAGAGCGCAAGCTCGCCACCATACTCTGGTTTTCCCTCGCAGCCTTGGCAAAAGAAACTGCGATTCTTGCTCCCCTTGCATTGGCCGCATGGGAGCTCGTCGGTTTTCTGGCGCAACGAACTTCGTTCCGGAAGTTGTGGCGTACCGAGGATACCCACCCGCTACGCGTCGTCTCCCTTTTGATCCCTGCAGTCCCACTGGCGTTTTGGTACGCGTACCACTACGCCCGTATGGGATATGTCTTCGGCAATCCTGAATTTTTCCGCTACAACGTCGCTGCGACGCTCAGTCTCACCCGTTTCGTTCTCGCTCTGATCATGCGGCTGTGGCAGATCGGCGGCTATCTTCATCTATGGGTCCTGACGTTCGCCATGCTGCTTGCGCTGTGGATTCTTCCGCCGCTGCGCGATTCGACCTCCGAACGCCCTCGCATCAGCATTCCCGTACAAATGATTTTCTACGTCGTCATCCGGGACTTATGTCGTTACGATGGCTTTAATCGGCGGCGCGGTCTTGGCTCGCTATATGCTGCCAGCCGTTCCTCTGATCATCATCGTGTCGGTCTCTACGCTATGGCGCAGAGTGGAATGGTGGCCCGCAGCCATCGCATTCGTTGTGCTGGCCTTCGTAGCCGCATGGTTCTGGAATCCTCCCTACGGATTCTCGCCGGAAGACAATCTCGCCTATCGGGATTACATTGTGCTGCATGAAAATAGCGAACAGTTTCTCGAAGCGCGTTATCCCATGGCGCGCGTGCTTACTGCGTGGCCTGCATCGGACGAACTCACGCGCCCCTGGCTCGGCTACATTACGCGTCCCATGAGCATCGTGCGCATTGAGGACTTTTCTTTGGATGAAATTCTTTCCTCCGCCGATTTTCGCTCCCACTACGATGTCGCCCTCATCTTCTCGACGAAATACGAACCCGGGCCGACCCGCTGGGATCATTGGCGAAAATGGACGGATTTGAAAACAAAATTCTTCGGCTTCCACCGTGATCTACCCCCGGCCGCCATTGCTCACATCCTCGGAGGTCGCATCGTATTTTCACAGCAACGCCAGGGCCAATGGATTTCCGTGATCGAGATGCAGCAAAGCGAACTGCAAAACGCAGAACTCAGAATCGCAGTAATGCAGTAATGAGAAGAAAAATGTTTTCTCCGCGAACCCTGCGGCCGTTCTCTGTGCCCTCTGCGCTTAAAAGCTTTTAACCGCAGAGCGCGCGAAGAACCGCCGCAGAGGACGCAGAGAAAACGCCAAATTTCCAGTTTTTATTTCTGCATGAGATGGCACGAATGCGTCTTGATCACCAGCCACACCTCGCGACCAGCCTCAAGCTGCAAGTCGTCGCGCGCTGCCAGAGTCAGGTAAACATCCATTTCCACGCCACAATCGACGCGCGCGGAAATGATCATGTCGCGCCTTTCCAAAGAGATCACGCGTCCTGCAATCACGTTACGCGCACTGAGCCCTACAGGCTTTGCAATGGCCAGCAGAATGTCGCCCGCACGAATCCCTACGCGCAGATGCGAGCCCGCTTCGGCACGAATCAGAGGTGTCTCCAAAAGAACGGACCTCCCCGCCTCGTCGCCCGGCAAGCGGCACGTCATCGTGCCGCGATCTTCGTGCACCAGCCAAACCGTCGCATCGAAGATATTTTCAAAACCGGCCAACTGCGCCACCGTTTCCTGCAGCGGAGCCCGCAAAACTTCATGCGGCGTCCCTTGCGCGACGATCCGGCCCCGGTCCAATACGATCACCCGTTCTCCCAGCGCCATCACCTCTTCGCGGCTGTGTGTCACATAAAGAATAGGAATCCCATGCGCCTGATTCCAACGCCTCAAGTCGTCCAAGATCTTCGCCTTGGTCGCTGCATCGAGAGCCGCCAGCGGTTCATCGAGCAAAAGCACGCAGGGATCGATTACCAGTGACCGCGCCAGAGCCACGCGCTGCCGTTCTCCCCCTGAAATTTCCGCTGGGCGCCGTCCCCGCAAATGATCGATGTGCAGCTCCTGCAACATCTCTTGCGCACGTGCTCTTCTCGCAGATCGCGTCAGCCGCGCCAGACCATATTCAACATTTTGCTCGACCGTCAGATGAGGAAACAACGCCAGATCCTGCAGCACATATCCCACGCTACGCTTTGCGACGGGAAGGTTCATGCGCAGAGTTCGCGTCAAAAAGAATCCGATCTCCCACGGCAATTCGTCCCGAATCCGGGATAGCCAGTCCTGCAACACAATCGAGCAGCGTAGTTTTACCCGCCCCTGACGGCCCGAAAAGAATGGTAAATCCGGGGGAAGCGCTGAACTCCACCTCGAGAGAAAACGCACGTTCCGTGGAAGCCAGAGCTTTGCGAATGCTTACAGTCAGAGTTGATCTTGCGGATTTTGTTTCCACCGGCGAGGACATGAAGGCTTCGTCTATTTGATCGGTCCCAGGAGCCATGATTTTTGAAGCAATGATTTTTCCCGCAGCGTTCTCCGGTTCAGCCCATAGACTACTGCCAGCACCGCGAAGCAAAAGATTAGCAGCAGTACCGCCATTGCATTTGCTCCCGCATAGTTCGAAGCCTGCACCTGGTCATAAACACTGATAGAAATCGTCCGCGTCACCCCCGGAATATTTCCCCCGACCATCAGCACCACGCCAAACTCGCCCATGGTATGGGCGAAGGCCAACGCCACGCCTGTGACCAATCCCGGCATGGAAAGCGGCACGATAACGCGAAAGAACGTACGCAGCGGCGAAGCGCCCAGTGTGCCCGAAGCTGCGATCAATTTTCGATCAACCGAAGAAAACGCAGCCGCAAAAGGCTGCACTGCAAACGGCAAGCTATAGAGAACGGATCCAATCACCAGTCCGGTGAAGGTGAACGCCAATGTATGTCCAGTGAAAGATTGCCACCAGCGTCCCAGCGGACTGAGCGAACCCAGCGCCACCAGAACATAAAATCCCAACACCGTTGGCGGCAGCACAATCGGCAGCGCCACCGTCGCTTCCACCAGAAACTTCCCTCGCCATCGCGAAAATGCAATCCAGTAAGCCAGCGGCAAACCGGCGACCAGCAGAATCGCCGACACCACTACCGCCAGTTCTATCGTCAGCCCGAATGCCTGCCAATCAAATGCCTGCCAATCGATTGACATATTGTTTGGAAATTGTACAGCGCGATTCTTCGATTCCCAGAATAGCTTCCCGAAATGGTCTCAATCGCAATTTATTCGCAGATTGAGCATTGACCCTGCTAACCACCGCCACTCCGATACTTGCCTCGTCCGCTCCACTCTTTATGATTTGTCCCGCGTTCCGCCGTGCCCTTCGCGCTTCCTCACTTTTACTTTTGCCGCTTCTTGCGGCATCGACTGCACAAGCGCAAGGCGCAAAGAAAAATGTGACGACCACCTCGGCCGCAGATACCGATCACGAGCAGGAGCGCGCGGAGTGGTTCCTGCATGGACGCACGATACCCGGCAAATCGGCCGCCGAACTCCGCCATCGCGCTTATCAAGTGAAAATGCAAGCTCGCGCCGCGCGGCTGGCGCTCGCCCGCGCGGCACAATCCGGACGCACAACCAGCAACCCCCACCAGCGGATGGACTCCGCTTGGTCCCGTACCACTCGCCTCCGACGCCACCGGTACCGGCTTTCAGGATTATCACCAGGTCGCCGGCCGCACCACCGCCGTCGCAATCGATCCCGCCGACCCGACCGGCAACACAATCTATATCGGTGGCGCCCAAGGTGGAGTCTGGAAATCCACCAACGCCGCCGCGAGTATCGCCAACAATGTGACATGGTCGGCGGTAACCGATAACCAGGCTACTCTCTCAATCGGCTCAATCGCGATTCAGCCAGGAAATTCCAATCCTGCGAACAGCGTGATTCTGGTCGACACCGGAGAAGCCGACAATTCCGCAGACTCTTATTTCGGCCTCGGCATTCTGCGTTCCGCCAACGGCGGCAACACCTGGACCTTAATCTCTACCGCCAACAGCGGCGCCTTGTCTTTCAGTGGTCTCGGCGGAACGCGCATGGCATTCAGACACAGCCAGCGGGCAAACCAACACCGTCGTCGCAGCGATGGCCGCAAGCTCTGAAGGCGAAGTCGCCGGCGCACTGACTTCCAACACCTACCGCGGCCTCTACACCTCCGACCGACGCCGGACAAACCTGGACCTACAATTCACTCTTTTCCGGCGGAACGGCCGAAGCAACCTCGGCAACTTCGGTCGTGTATAACGCAACTGCCGGATTATTTTTCGCGGCCCTCCGCTATCACGGCTTTTACTCGTCGCCTGACGGCGTCACGTGGACAGCGCTAGCCAATCAACCCGGCGCTCCGGGACTATTGAATACTGCAGCCTGTCCATCAAATTACGTTTCAACCTGCCCCATCTATCGCGCCGAAATCACGGTCGTGCCCGGACGCAACGAAATGTATGTCTGGTTCGTTTCTCTTGACTCCAACGACAATCCCGTCGATCAGGGAATTTGGCAAAGCGAGAACAGCGGCGCATCGTGGACCCAAATCAACGACAGCGGCATCATCAATTGCGGCGACGTCAGCGGCTGCGGCGTAGAGCAAGGCTTTTACAACCTCGCGCTGCTCGGCCGTTCCCAACGGAACTGCCACCGATCTCTATGCCGGAGCCATCAATCTATATAAGTGTTCGATCAGCTCCCTCAATCCCACCTGCGCCACCACGCCTTTCCTGAATCTCACCCACGTTTATGGCTGCGACCCGCTCAGCGCGCTCGCTCACGTTCATCCCGACCAGCACGCTATCGCATACACGATCCCAACTTCCGGCGCCGACCTGATGTATTTCGCCAACGATGGTGGCATTTATCGCGCGCTGAACGGTTTTACCGGCCTCACCACCGGTTCGTGCTCGGGCACAAATCAATTCGACGACCTCAATCAGAACCTCGGCTCGATGACCCAATTCGTCAGCTTCTCGCAGCATCCCACCGATCCCAACACGATCTTCGGAGGCACGCAGGACAACGGCTCTCCCGGCAACCGCGACCGCAACGACAAGTTCAGCCTGGGGAAATATTCTCTCCGGCGACGGCGGCTACAGTGCGCTCGATTCCAACACCGGCAACTGGTTCGCCTCGAACCCCGACACTGGATCAGGAAGTCTCGGCATCCAGCAGTGCTCTTCCGGAATAAACTGCAACGATTCAGATTTCACCACAGTCATCAGCAGCGCCGACGTCGGCGGCGATGACGGTGCATTCTATTTCCCCTACATTCTCGATCCGCAATCCACGAGTTCATTGCTGGTAGGAACCTGCCGCGTGTGGCAAGGTCCGCGATCCGGAGGCGCATTCACCGCACTCAGCCTGAATTTCGAAACCTTCGGCACCGGCAACTTGCGCGGGAAACGAAGTAAATGTCATTCGGTCCCTGGCTGCCGGCGGACCCACGAATGCAAATGGATCAGAAGTTATTTATTCCACCACCGACGGCCCCGGAGTGAACAACCCGTCTTCGCCTCCTGGCGGAAACATTTGGGTAACCACGAATGCCACAGCAGTTTCCGGCACCGTCTTCAACATTTACCAACACCACGCTCAACGGCCCCGGCTGGCGCCAGCATCAACCCGAATCAATTCCCCATCTCAAGTGTTGCCATCGATACCTCCGACTCAACCGGCAACACCGCCTACGTCACAGTGATGGGCTTCACCGGCGGCCCCGGCCACATCTGGCAGACTACAACCGCAGGAGCGAACTGGATAGATTTCAGCGGCACCGGCACAAATGCAATTCCAGATTCTCCAGTAAATGCAGTCGTCGTCGATCCCAACTTCGCACGTCATCTACGTCGCCACCGACGTCGGTGTCTTTCAAAGTCTGACATCGATCGCCGCCTGGACCGAACTCGGACCAACCTCAAGCGTGGAATCAGCCGGCTTTCTGCCCAACGTCGCCGTCACCGCGCTCGCAATCTTCAATTCCGGCGGACAAAAATTGCTGCGAGCTTCCACCTACGGTCGGGGCGTGTGGCAATACAATCTGCTCGCCGTACCGGATTTTCAAATCTCCGTGCCAACCGCTACGCAAACCATCTTCCCCGGCAACACGGCAAATTTCACCGGCACACTCACATCGCTCAACGGCTATGACAACTCCGTTCAACTCACTTGCACCGCGGGAACATCAGCTGCTCCCAGCCCTTGCATTCCCAGCTCCCGGCAGCCTCACCCCAACTCCCACCGGCGCTGCATTTTCCCTGAACGCTGGCAGCAGTACCATTGGAAATTACAATTTCAACCTGCAGGCTTCCGGTACCGATCCCAATAACACAACCCACACTGCCGCGCTCACTTTGCAAGTCATCAACTTCAGTGTGACGACGCCATCCCCAACCAGCGTGAACGTGCCTCGCGGAGCCACCTCACTGCCTGTAAGCTTTCAACTCTCAGCGCAAGGTTCCTTCAATCAAAGCGTAACCTTGAGCTGCAACATCGGTCTGCTCATCCACGGCGCGACCTGTTCCTTCACTCCCAGCGCAACTTTCAATCTCACCTCCGCCTCGCCGGTGACGGCGACAGCGACCGTAACCGTACCCGCAACTACTCCCATCGCCGACTACACCGTCACGCTGCAAGCCAATACCAACGGCGCTCCCGTTCCTCTGGCTACCACATTCGCCGCGGACGTCGTTCTGAATCCCACGTTCGTCCTCACCGAACCCACGGCTTTTCCCAATGTAAAAGCGGGAAGCACCGGCACCACCGGCTCGATTACCATCTCTTCGCAAGACGGATTCGCCGGCACCGTCAGCCTCAGTTGCGTCACCACCTACGGCGCCAACAGTTGCAGCGTCAGCCCCGCATCCGTAAGCGTTACCGTGCCTCCGGCCGCCTCGCCCACTGCCACACTCACCATCAACGGAACCAGTTTCTCTCCAGGAACCTACCAGGTCAGCGTCCTCGGCACCTCCGCTTCGCTCTCCGACTCCTTACCAATTCCCTTCTCCGTCGGCGACTACATCATCGCAGGAACGCAAACCCTCACCGCCATTCCCGGTGCTTCCGCCACGGCAAATCTCACCTTCACCTCCGAGTACTCCTACAGCGGCAAAGTCAATCTCACTTGTGAAGCCACAGCCCTCCCCAGTGCGACATGCGCACTTAGCCCGGTGAGTCCGATCACCGTAGGCATTGGTTCAATCATTCCCGTCACTGCTACCGTCACCGTTCCCAGCAATGCGGCCGTCGGAACTTACAGCATCAAGCTCACTTCTCAGGATTCCACCGGCGAACCCGAGCCACTCCTGGCCGGTCGCTCTCACCGTGCAGGATTTCGCTTTCAGCGCCGTCACTCCGCCCACCCAAACCGTCGGCGCCGGTCAAACCGCCACCTACAACCTCAGCGTGATGCCGGTCGGCTCCTCATTCGCCAACCCCGTAACTCTTTCCTGCGCCGGTGCTCCCGCAAACTCCACATGCAGCTTCACGCCCAACCCCGTAACTCCCGGCAGCGTCGCCGCCGCAGTGGTTATGACCATCACCCCTAGCGCCACAGCCGCGACCCGGCACTTCCACCATTACTGTCACGGGAATGTCAGGTTCGCTCTCGCATTCCACCACGCTCTCACTCACCATCGCGAGCAGCTTTCAGCTTGCCATCACGCAGCCTTTTCCCGCCGCAGACCCGGGATCCCAGCAGACAGCCAAAATTTCTCTGACGCCTAACTACACCGGCTCCGCTAATGCCACCTGCGACGCAACCGCGCTCTCCGGCACACAATGCACGCTCACGCCCGCAAATCCAATCGCATTCACCGGCTCGCCGGCCACCATCACCGCACTCATCAATATTCCCTCCAACGCCGCGGTCGGCACCTACAACATCAATGTCAATGTTCAGGACTCCAGCGGCTCCCCCACTCATTCCCTGACTCTTCCTTTTACCGTGATTCAGGATTTCACTCTCGGCGCGCCCACCCCCGCCACCCAAACCATCAACCCGGGACAATCCGCCAATTACAATTTCAGCGTACTGCCGGTCGGCGCTTCATTTACCAATGGCGTTTCTCTGTCATGTTCAGGCGGTCCCTCCGTCTCGCTGTGCAGCTTTACTCCAAACCCAATCACTCCCGGCAGTAGTTCCGCAGCTGTGGTAATGACCATCACCACCACGGCCAGTTCGGCCAGCAATGCTAAGCCTTCGATCTATTACGCTCTATGGCTCGCGCTGCCGGCACTCGCCTTTCTCGGAACTGGCAGCCGCCGGAAGCAACCAGCGAAAGCTCGCGCTGCCCGCCTCATTGCTTGGACTTTTCCTGCTCGGACTTCTGCTATCTTCCTGCGGCGGAGGCTGGCACCAATGGCGGCCGGCGGAGGTGGAGGTGGCGGTGGTGGCACCCAGCAACAGGGCACCCAACCCGGAACCTACACAATCACGGTAATCGGCACTTCCGGAACCCTGACTCACAAGCTTCCACCGTAACCCTGGTTGTAAATTAGAAATTGTGAATTAGTATTAGAACGCTTGACCACGCACCAAAAAAATCCAGCCCCACGCCGCGCGCTCACCGCCGTCCGCCATGTCTGATTCCCGCTACAACGTCACGATCGTTGGCGGAGGAATCGTCGGCCTGGCCGTGGCGCTTGAAATCACGCGGCGATTTCCCCGTGCCTTCGCCTGCTGCTGCTCGAGAAAGAAGACCACGTGGGTCGCCATCAAAGCGGCCACAACAGCGGCGTCATTCATTCCGGCATCTATTACAAGCCCGGTTCCCTGAAAGCGAAATTGTGCGTGGCGGGCGCAGCCGCGATGGTTGAGTTTTGCCGCGAACACGGCATCCCACACCAGATTTGCGGCAAAGTCATCGTCGCCACCGGCGAAGAAGAATTTCCCCGGCTCGAGGAATTGTGGCGCCGCGGCATCGCCAACGGATTAACCGGACTAAAATCCATCGGCCCCGAAGAATTGCGCGAGATCGAACCCAACGCCACCGGACTGCGCGCCATCGTCGTTCCCTCCACCGGAATCACGAACTACGCCACAGTTTGCGATAAATACGCCGAACTCATCAGCGCCCAGGGCGGAACGATTCTCACCTCGCACGCCGTGCGCGGCCTCAAACGCATCGGCAAATGAAATCGTGGTTGAAACCAACCGCGGCGCATTCTCCACCGCATCGCTCATCAACTGCGCCGGACTTTTCAGCGATCGCGTCAGCCGCATGGCCGGTGACGATCCGCAGGTAATGATCGTCCCCTTTCGCGGCGAGTATTACGATCTCATCCCCGAGCGCGCGTCGCTGGTGCGCGGTCTTATCTATCCCGTGCCCGATCCGCGATTTCCATTTCTCGGAGTTCATTTCACTCGTCGAGTCAATGGCACGGTCGATGCCGGACCCAACGCTGTCCTCGCGTTTCGCCGCGAGGGCTACCGCCGCACCGATTTCAATCTGCGCGATCTCGCCTCATCGCTGTCTTTTCCCGGATTCTGGCGCATGGGCGCGAAAAATTGGCGCAGCGGTCTCGACGAATTTCATCGATCGTTTTCCAAGGCCGCATTCGTCCGCGCCTTGCAGCGACTGGTCCCGGATGTACAATCCACGGATCTGGTTCCCGGCGGGGCCGGCGTGCGCGCCCAAGCCGTCACGCGCGAAGGCGCGCTGGTGGATGATTTCAAGTTTGTTCCTTCAGACCGGATGTTGCATGTCCTGAATGTTCCCTCTCCAGCGGCCACAGCTTCGATCATGATCGGACGCATCAATTGTGGAGACTGCCGCAGATACGCTAGGGCTGCAATAGCTCCTGAGATTCAGAACCCAGAATTTCAGAACCCAGAATTTTGGATAAAATCCAGATCAGCTAGATTCCTGACGCTAACGTCGGCGGCAGCGGCGGAGGCATCATGCTCGCCGCCTTCCGTGGAGTATTCAGCAGTCGAGGGCCGGCGACACTGGCCTGGACCATGCGCCTGGCTGGGCGAATTCGCCATCCACTCCTTATGAAAACGGAAAACATAAAGCGCCACTTCCACACGGCTGGAAACCCCAAGCTTGTCAAAAATCCGAAACAAATAATTCTTCACCGTATGTTCCGTAAGTCTCAAGCGGGTCGCGATCTGCCGGTTCGATAAGCCTTCCGCCACGCAGCGCACTACATCCTGCTCGCGCTTCGAAAGGATCGCTCCACCGCCCGCTTCCGCCGGGCGCACCGGTTCGGAATCCTTCAACGCGCCAATCACATAGCCCAACTCCGCACTGTTCGCCCACACCTGCCCTCGATGCACGCTGTGAATGCATTTCGCCAGGATTTTCGACGATTCGGTCCGCGAGAAAATCCCCTGCGCCCCACAGCGGAACGCCTCTACCACGGCGGAAGGATGGGAAACATCCATCAAGAGAATGATTCGTGTTCCCGGACTCGCAAGAGAAATCTGCGCGGGCCAAATCAAAACCCTGGCTCGCGGAATCTTCCAGCGCCGAACTGAGGAGAATCACATGCGGCCTCTGTTTCGCCACCGCAGCCAGGATCGACGGCTGTTTCGGCTCGACTCCCGATCACTTCCAGCCGGCAGTCCTGCGCCAGCGCCTCCGCCAGCAACTGGCTGCTCATCCAGGTGCTTTCCGCGGCCAGCACTCTTATCCTGTCCATGTTTTCCGGCAACGGTACCGCGGGGTGAGCCATACTCTGTTCTCCTCGATCAACAGGTAGCTGTAGCAGCAAAGTCGGAGTTAATCACGCGCACTCCGGGCGCAAGTAGTTAGGCACAACGAAGGGGGATCACCAACGTTAAGACAGGATACACCGAAGGAAAACCCATACCAGGCACGTCTTCCCAGAGACTTTAGACTGAAGGCGGAAGCCGGTAAATGGCACGCCGGTGCCATTTACAAGCCAGCCGCGAAAAACTTCAACCTGCGAAAGCCAGTTCCTTAGCCCGTTGCGCCGCCTTGACCACAGCCTTAATCAGCGTCACCCGCAACTTGCCTTCCTCCAGTTCCATGATGCCATCGACCGTACAGCCCGCGGGAGTCGTCACCGCATCCTTCAACAGCGCCGGATGATCCCCGGTTTCAAGTACTACGCGAGCCGCTCCCATCGTAGTTTGCGCCGCCAGCAAGGTCGCAATATCGCGCGGCAGTCCCACCTTTACGCCCGCTTCCGCCAACGATTCGATAATGATGTAAATGTAAGCCGGACCGCTCGCCGAAAGTCCAGTCACCGCATCCATGTGCTTCTCATCCACCACCACCGTTCGCCCAACCACGTCAAACATCGCAGTCGCCATCTCCACATGCCGAGCCTCGGCATACTTTCCCTTTTGCCAAAGCAGTCATTCCGCAGCTCAACAGACACGGCGTGTTCGGCATGGCGCGGATCACGGGCACCGGCGCATCCAGTGTTTTCTCAATCAAACTATTCGGAACCGACGCCGCCACCGAGATGATCAGCTGCCGCGATGAAATATGTCCGCGAAGTTCGGCCACTACCTCTTCCACCACCTGCGGCTTCACCCCGATCAAAATCACGTCAGCGTCTTTGGCCGCCTCTAAATTATTCGTGCCAACCGGTATGCCCAGTTTCGCACTCAACGCGCGAGCGCGTTCTTCATGCGCAACTGTAGCCCTGGTGAGTTCCTTCGCCAGCAGGCCATTTTTCAAGAGCACCTGCAGCAAGATCCCTCCCATCTTCCCCGCTCCGAGAACTGCGACTTTCTTCCCCGAAAGATGATTCCCCATGCTTGATCCTTTCCGTCCCCCCTACGCCTTGCGCACTTTCTGTCGGCCGCCCCGCTCCCACTGCCACGCCGTCTCCACAATCTCTCGCAGAGATCGCTTAGGTTTCCACTGCAATAGCGCCTGGGCGCGAGCTGGGTCGGCAACCAGTGCCGGAGGATCTCCGGGCCGCCTCGGCCCCATACGTCGCGGAACTTTCGAGCCCGTCACCTCTTCCACCGCCGTAATCACTTCCTTTACGGAGCATCCCACTCCGGTGCCCAGGTTCAGCGCCGCGGAACTATTCCCCGCCTCGAGGTGTTTCAGCGCCAGCACATGAGCGTCAGCCAGATCGTTTACATGAATGTAGTCGCGCACGCAGGTTCCATCGGGCGTTGGGTAATCGTCTCCAAACAACTCCAGTTCTCCACGCTCTCCGGTCACCGCTTTTAGTGCATCGGGAATCAAGTGGTTTCCGGATCGTGCAACTCTCCAATTTCACCGCTCTCGTCGGCTCCCGCCGCGTTGAAGTATCGCAGGCTCATGTAACGCAACCCATATGCGCGATCATAAGCTTCCAGCGCATTCTCAAAGAAAAGCTTCGACGTCCCGTAAGGATTCACCGGCTGCCGCGGCGTATCTTCCGTGATCGGCACTTTCCCGGGCACTCCGTACACCGCACAAGTCGAGGAAAAAATAAATCTTCGCACTCCCGCATCCAGGGCCGTGTTCAGCAGGTTCAGTCCACCTTCCGCATTATTTCTAAAATAAATCCGCGGATTCTGTACCGATTCTCCCACCGATGCGAACGCAGCGAAGTGCATCACCGCATCCACTCGTCCCATCACCTTCGTCAATTGCTTCGCTATCCGCAATGTCCGCCACTACTAACTCGAAGCCGTGCGCAAGAAAAGCGTGTCCGGCGCACAAATTGTCGTACAGGATGGCTTCATATCCATGGCGTCGCAGAGTCCGCGCCACATGGCTTCCAATGTATCCCGCTCCGCCGACTACCAGAATCGCCAAATCATTTCCTTTCCGAGATTCCTCTTAGGTTTGCAAGTTCTACGCCGGAGTCTTCCTGTGCAAATCATTTCGCTGAACGCAGACTAAGGCCCGAGCCGCCACCGCCCAGAAATGCGCCCGCTTATTCCGGCTGTTGGGATTCTACTGAAAACTTCGTGGAGAGGTTTATCTAATCGCCGTCGCCCACAGCCACCGGCTTCGCTGTTAACCCTCGCAACAAGGGACTAGTTTGCGACATCAGTTCGATGTGTCCGCACTTGGCGCACTCCAGGACCACATTGCCCCCGGCCGAGCCATACGGATGAAAGGTTAACCGGTGAAAACGTAACTATCGATCTCGCTATGGCAACGAATGCAATGCACTCGCCGCCCGCGCTGAGACGCTGGCTTCTTTTCCGTCTCCGAAGCACCGGATCGCAAGGTTTTGTCGACAGTATTCTTTCCACGTCTTTTTCCCCTGCTCTCTACTATTTTCCTTTACGAACTCTACCGCAGCAGCACTGCGCCCGCCAGTATATTGCCCGCATCTGTTGCACAAGTTGACACGCACTCCTATTTGCTCGTTTCAGTTCCCCAAAAAGAAAAAGGCTGCGACTTGTCGCAGCCCTTTTGACCTTAACTGATAGTTTCCTTTGACCTACTGCAGGTGAATCTTTCCACTCGCGTCCAAAGTTCCGTGCACGCGGACTTTTTTCCCTTCGTATTGCTTCACCTGGTCCTGGTGATCAATGTCGTAAGACTTTCCCGAGGCGGCATCCTGCAACACATACTTGTCGCCCGCCTTCACGATAGTTCCACTAAATGTCTGTGCATCCGTGGCGCTGGCCGACGGCTGGCTCGGCGTATTAGGCGCTGCCTGCCCCCTTGATCCGGCGTCTGGCTGGGTTGCGCTTGTGTCGGCGTATTCGGCTGTTGAGCCGTCGGGTCGGTAGGTTGCGCGGGTTGCGACTGTGGTGCAGCCGATGGTCAGTCGACTGCTGGCGGCGTGCTGTTGACTGTTGCGCGTTGAGCGATATGCCCACCGTCAGCAGTGTCGCAAAGGTTCCAAGGGTCCACATGGACCGTAGATGCTTTTTCATTCAATCCTCCGAGAGACATTTTTTAAACGTCATTTTCTCTAACGCTTCGATCTGCAACCCGCGTGCCAAACCTTCGCGCCATAATTTCGCTGCGGCCGCCAGGTCTCGGTTGTTCAATCTGCAAGCTTTATCGCCATCCCCAAACCTCGGCCCTCTCGTTTCGCTACGGATCTTCTTTCCTCGCCGTACCACAAACGCCCTAGAAGCCGAGTCCGCCAACTTCCATCTTTTCACCTCGAAGCGAGCAGTTTTTGCTCGCATCGCAAGACTCGGGCTAAGCTTACTTTCCAACAGAATGCCCAGCCCCAAAACGAAACGCTCCCTAACATTTTGTTTAAGAAATAGGTTGCACAAATCCAAACTTAGGATAAACTTGCGCGCAATTTCCAACTCGTAGGGGGGCGCTATGAGAAAGAGAAAGATTGCCACCAGAAAGATTGCCGTACGAAAGATTCCACCTACGAAGATTGCCTCAAGAAACATAACCGCGTTCGCGATCGCCCTGGCGTCTTTCATCTTTTGTACTGCAGCCCACGCACAAATAGGTCACCCGCCAGTTTCCCCCACCATGAACGGCTCCCACGAATTGCATATCACGGATCGCGACATGCCAACTCCCGTCCGGCAAATCGATCCCGTCCGCCTGCAGAAAGATGCCCTCGCTCTCGCCACAGCTGCCGGCTCCATTCCCGCCGATATCGAAAGCGTCCGCAAAGGCATGCTGCCAAAGGAAATCATCCTCAAACTCAAGCAAATCGAGAAACTCTCCAAGCAGCTCAGAAACGAACTGAACCCCTAGCTTGGACGCCCCACCACAAACACCGCCGCCAGCCCGGCCTCTACGATTCTTACCGCCAAGCTTGGACCACCTCAACGAGCCAGACGGCCTAGTCTTCGCCTAGATATTGTCGTGTAGAGCGGGCGCCCCCGCCCGCTGCTCTTGACGTTGATCTTGGTTTCGATCTCGCCCGCGTGGAACAGACCCTCTTGTCCGTCGCCTTTGATGTTGACTTTGGTTTTGAACCTGATCCCTGGAACTGACTTCGCCCAGCAAGGGCACGCCTTAAGCAGCTGATGCCCCGCAATGCTCCAGTCCCGTAAGGACGCCCGACAATAGCCCGGCGTTTCAACGCCGGGTTAGAGTGTCGCAAACATAACAATTCCCGAACGATGTCACAGGATAGCCCCGCACGTAAGCGCCGGGTAGAAGAAGTAAAGTTAGTCGTGAAAAACGATGTCATTCCGAATCGGGCTGAAAGCCCAGTGAAAGGGGCTGGCCTACACCCCTGCATCCTGTCTTTCCATGGATCGCCACAATTGAGGCTGCCCCACCTGTCGCGATTTTCGACAGGTGGGTACCTCAGGCGATGGCGACGGGGGCGCTTGCTGAAACCCATCATCGTTCTGCGGACGTACAAAGCGTCGATGGTAACGACTGAACAGGGATTCAAACTCCGTGGTGCCCACTCGTCAAAAATCACGACGAGTGGGGCAGCCTCTGTCGTGGAGACTGGAATCACGTGTGAACCTTCCCCCCTCTATCGGGGCCCGGATTTCACCGAGAGCTCCCTTCCCTTCGGTGAATCAATGGGGACCAACTTGCCGTCGCACGCGGGGCAGGGCTGCATCCGTTTCGCCGCGAACACTAAGTTCAACGGCCACGCCAGGTACGTCCAACCTGCGCGGCTTCGCCCCACGCCGCTAAAACTCTGCCCCGCAATCCGCACAGACGTACGTTGGCTCGTCCGCGCCGTGATAGCCCCGAACGGCGTTAGAGCCGATGACGAACAACGCAACAATTATAAGAACGACAAGCAAAGTCATGCAGCTAAGAGATACCTACTCTAATTCAGGCTGGGAAGCAATGAGAACCATCACCACGCCGTGTGAGGACCGTGAGCGAACGGGCGTACGCCTGCCGAAAAACGCGACGGGCAGGGCAGCGTCAAGCTAAGATGTTGCCGACGGTAAGCAGGATGAGCGGGTTACCCGATGAAGCACGCTACGTCGTGATGCACATTGCACCGGGGCCATCCCGTGCCGAAAAGCTAACTGGGCCGCCACTAATTACCGACGTCGGTCGTTTTATCCTAAGCGACGAAATCTGGATAGAGAGGCTCGATGAGGAGCTTGCGAAAGATATCCAGGAGGCGTGCGAGCCGCCACATCGAAACATAGGCACCCATCGGTACGATAGGCACCTGTATGCATTCGTCAGTCGCGTCCCGAACGTGGAGAAGAGTAGCTTCGAAGGGATGTCGAGGCTCCACGCGGTCGTCGCCCTTTCGCGCTTGGTTAACCCGACGAGTGCCGGCGACAGATATTGCGTCCTTGTGTACCACTACGGGATGAAGAATTCGGGGATCTTTTCAATCCGGTTTCGCGGCATAAGCCCTGACATTACCCTTGTCACGGATCCCAGAGATCAGCTCTCAGTCGAGGACGGGAAGGTCCTTCGTACGTTGATGCCATGGATTTCAGGGAAAATGCATCCCCGCGTCCACCGCGCCTATTGGAACCACGAATACGCAATGCGTTCGTACTACCTGGACGCGCGGTGGACCTCAGTCGTGTCGGGGTTGGAGGCCCTGATGAACGTCGGCGACAAAGAGGTCTCCTGGCAGTTCCGCGACCGTGTCCGGCAACTTGCCGAGGAGTTCCACATCGGCCTCAGCGATGACGACCTACGCACATCGTATAGGCGCGCTCGAAGTTGGTTCATGCTGAGGGATTCCTATTCGATCTGGAAACCATATTGCCAAAGACCCAACACACTGATCTGTACGGAAGGCTGGAATTGCTTCTGCGAAGCGCCGTCAAGCGATGTTTGTTGGACGAGAGCTTCGGCAATTTTTTCCGCGACTACGCTGCAGTGAAAAGGAGATGGCGACTCAGCGCTAAGCCAACCCTCGGAGCGAGATTCCGTTAGCTAAACGATAGCCGTGGAAGTCTCCTCCACTCCTTTACACCCCCACCCCCCGCCTGTTATCCTCACTACTGTCACCAAGATAAATCGAAACTGAGAACAGGAGTGCACCAGGTTAGTGTTAGCCAGAGAGCAAAAGAAATCTGTCATTGACCAGTATCAGACGCACGCGACTGACACCGGGAGTCCGGAGGTTCAGATCGCCATCATCAGTGAACGCATTGGCCAACTGACCGATCACTTCAAAACGCACCAGAAGGACCACGGCTCGCGCCGCGGCCTGCTCATGCTGGTCAGCAAGCGGCGTCGCTTGCTCGACTACCTCAAGAGATACGATTCCGAGCGCTACAAAACTGTCATTGGAAAACTCGGCATCCGCAAGTAATCCGGGTGGCCCACTTATGAATTGGGTGGCCCCATCCTCATCGCGCTTTTTGCGATTAGGGTGGAGGAAACGATACGTCGTCCACCCATAGGATTTTCTTGAACGTAATCTCTGAGCACACCGCCTTCCTCTCGAAGCCGGTACAGCATTGACCAAATTTTTCGTGCGTATTTCGAAGCGTATCTCGCAACCCAAGCTCCCATTGGCGCCGCTTATCGAACTCCGCTTACCCATGGCCTACGCGCCTTTCCATATTGAGCAATTCGAGCTTCACCAGTTCGAGCCAGGTCAATCACCACGCAGCCCGCGCCAACCGGAAAGCGCAACCGCGCTCCTGATCCAGAAAATTAAAGGATGAATATGAAACCAGAAGTCAGCACCGTCACCGTCGACCTCGCCGGCGGAAAGCAACTGTCGTTTGAAACCGGAAAATTGGCCAAACAGGCCCACGGCGCAGCCGTTGTCAGAATGGGCGATAACGTCGTCCTCGCCACCGCCACCGCCAACCCCGATCCCCGCGAAGGCATTGATTTTTTCCCGCTCACCGTCGACTACCGCGAATACACCTACGCCGGTGGACGCTTTCCCGGAGGCTTCATCAAGCGCGAAGGCCGCATGAGCGACCGCGAAGTGCTCACCAGCCGCCAGATCGATCGCCCCGTACGGCCGATGTTCGCTGAGGGATTCAAGTGCGAGACGCAAGTCATCGCCTTCGTTCTCTCCGCCGATGCCAGTAACGATCCGGACGTTCTCGGAATTAATGGCGCATCCGCGGCTCTCACGCTTTCCGACATTCCCTTCCTCGGTCCCATCGGCGCCGTGCGCGTCGGCCAGATCGGTGGACAGTTCGTCATCAATCCCACATACGATGAAATGCGCGAGAGCACGCTGAACATCATGGTCGTCGGCACCGCCGATGGAATCGTGATGATCGAGTCCGGCGCAAAAGAAGTGAGCGAAGAATTAGTTGTCGACGCGATCGATTTCGGTCACAACGAAGTCAAAAAGATCTGCGCCGCCATCAACGACCTGCGCGCCAAAGCCGGCAAGAAAAAACGCGAAGTCACCCCGCCGGAATTTGACCAAGCCTATTACGATCAGCTGAAAAAGAAAGTCGGAGCAGAACTGTCGGATGCGCTCGACACGAAAAAACATCCCAAAGCCGAAAGCTACACGCTGGTCAAAGACATCAAGAAAAAGCTGCAAGCGGAAATTCCCGAGGACGACGAAAAAGCCCTCGCAAAGTTGAAGCAGTATTACGAGACGCTGCGCGAACGAATCTTCCGCGAAGAAGTTTTAGAGAAGAAGCGTCGCCCCGATGCCCGCGCCTTCGACGAAGTCCGCGACATCTGGATCGAAGCCGGAGTCCTACCGCGCACCCACGGCAGCGCAATCTTCACCCGCGGTGAAACCCAAGCCTTAGTAACGACAACCCTCGGCACCAGCGACGACATGCAACGCCTCGAAGGCTTCGAAGGCGAAGCCAAAAAACGCTTCATGCTGCACTATAACTTCCCGCCGTTTTCGGTGGGGGAGGTTGCTTTCTTGCGGGGGGCGGGTCGGCGGGAGATTGGACACGGCGCGCTCGCAGAGCGCGCGGTGTCGGCGGTGTTGCCGTCGGAAGAGTCGTGGCCTTATGCGATGCGCGTGGTCTCCGACATTCTGGAGTCGAATGGATCATCCTCGATGGCGACGGTTTGCGGTGCGTCGCTGTCGTTGATGGATGCTGGCGTTCCGTTGAAGGCTCCCGTCGCTGGAGTTGCTATGGGACTGGTGAAGGAGGGCGAGCAGTATGCCATTCTCACCGACATCGCGGGCGCGGAAGATCATTATGGCGACATGGATTTTAAAGTTGCCGGAACGAAAGATGGAATCACCGCGTTACAGATGGATATTAAAGTTGCCGGCATCACTTCGCAGATTATGCGTGAGGCGTTGGCGCAGGCGAAGCGCGGACGGTTGCACATTCTCGGCAAGATGGAAGAAGTGATCACTTCCGGACGCGAGAAGATTTCTGATTTCGCTCCGCGCTTCTATACCGTGCAGATTCCGGTCGACAAGATTCGCGATCTGATTGGGCCGGGCGGGAAGATGATTCGCAGCATCGTGGAACAAACCGGAGTCAAGATCGATGTGGAAGATTCCGGCTTGGTGAAAGTTGCGTCGAGCGATCAGGCGTCGGCGGCGAAGGCGCTGCAGATTATCGGCGATCTCACTGCGACCGCTGAAGTTGGCAAAACTTATCTGGGCAAAGTCACGCGGCTGGCGGATTTCGGCGCGTTCGTCGAAATCATTCCGGGCACCGATGGATTGCTGCACATCAGCGAAGTGGCGGAGCATCGCATTGCCGATGTCCGCGACGAGTTGAAGGAAGGCGATCAGGTGCTGGTAAAGGTGCTGGCGGTCGAGGGCAATCGCATTCGGCTATCGCGCAAAGCAATTTTGAAAGAGCAGCGCGCAAAAATGGGCGGAGGCGACGGCGCAGCTCCGGTTGAAGGCGGCGGCGACGAGCGCGAAGCGGTTCCCGCTCCGGCATTAACCGGATCGATGGTGATTGAAGGCGGAGGCGATTTCCCTGATGATGAGCCGAACTTCAATCGCGAAGGTGGAGCGCCGGTGAGTAGCGGTGATCGTCCGCATGGAGACCGTCCGCATGGCGGAGACCGTGGTGGACGCGGCGGGCGGCCCGGTGGTGGTGGTCGAGATCGTGGACGCGGCGGGCGCGGTGGACGGCCCGGCGGCGGTGGACGAGATCGCGGCGGACGCGGCGGTCCGGGCGGGGGAAGACACTAGAGTCTTTTTGCCACGGACTTACACGAATTGAAACTAGAGAGGCCGCGATGCGAATCGTGGCCTTTTCTCGTTGCCGTCGCAGCTCAATTAAAATAACTTCCATCATGGCGAATCTCCCAGTTGTGGTGTTCGATCTCGGCGGAGTGTTGATTGATTGGAACCCGCGTCATTTATATCGGAAGCTTTTCGCTGGAGACGAGGCAGCCATGGAACATTTTCTGGCCAACGTCTGCACCGCTTCGTGGAACTCTCAGCAGGATGCGGGACGAACTTTTGCCGAGGCATGCGCATTGCTCAAGTCGGAGCATCCTGGCTATGCGGAGTTGATCGACGCGTGGATCGAGCGTCAGTCGGAGATGGTGGCGGGAGCGATAGGTGGCACGGTCGAGATCCTCGCAGAATTGCGCGCCCGTAAAGTTCCTCTGTATGCGCTGAGCAACTGGTCGGCGGAAACTTTTCCCATCGCTCTAAAGCGATTCGAATTCCTGCACTGGTTTCAAGGCATCGTGCTTTCTGGCGAAGTGCGTTTACTCAAGCCTGATTCTCGTATCTTCCAGCTGTTCTTTAAAACTCACGGTATCGACCCCGCGGAAGCTGTCTACGTTGACGACTTGAGGCCAAACGTAGAAGCCGCAACCGCACTGGGCATGCACGGTATTGTGTTTACCGATCCTGCTTCTCTGCGACGTGAACTGGTGAAGCTGGGACTGCTGGATGCTGCGGCCGATTCGACTGCCCGAATTGAGCATGCTGCAGCCTGGGTTGGTGATCTGGAGCGCGCTCGCGCTTTTTATGAACGGTGGTTCAAAGCTACAACAGGGCCGAAGTATTCGAGTACGAAGCGCGATTTCAAATCGTATTTCCTCTCCCTCGGGTCGGGTCCGCGGCTTGAGCTCATGACGTCGCCGGGGGAAGACTCACGGCCGGCGCATCTCGCCATCTCTGTAGGATCGCGCGCCGCAGTCGATCGTCTGATACGAGAGATGGAAGTGGCAGGAGTTCGCATCGTGAGCGCGCCGCGACTCACCGGAGATGGATACTACGAAGCAGTGATTGCTGACACAGAAGGAAATCTGATCGAGATTACTTCCTGAGCTGTAGTATGGGGGCTAAGCGCCGAAGTGGTAGCAGATAAATTTATGCTGGACCCCCTCTATTATTATGTCGTTCAACAGTAATGGCATTGCTCCGACCTTGGGGCGCGCCATGGCGTGTCCCCAGGCGCATGATATCTATCCGCGACACGCACTTGCGGATGTCAGGATGTACGCGTTCGAGGTCGTGAAGAATCGCTTCTTTCCAGTAGTTCCAATCCTTGTTGCCGGTGCTAAAGTGCGCCAGCTTGAGATGGACAGCGGTGACGTGCCCGTGGCGCTGCTCGGATTCCTCTTGCGCCATCGCCACGATCCTCATCGCGATGGAAAGTTCGTGCATGGTCCTCTTCGTGCATGGTTCCGCGTGTTTACTCCACTTCAATCATGCAACTGCGTCCCTGCCAGCCGATCTGGACGATCTTGTCGTCTTCGACAAGGATGGGAACGCTGCGTTGTCCGGCGGACAACTCGCGCATGCGGCTACGCGCGGCCGGGTCAGACTCGACGTCATGCTCGACGAAATCGCAACGCTTCCACTCCAGCCATTCCCGCATCTCGCGGGTGTGCGGACAGCGCGGCGTACCGAAAATTTCAAGCTTGGCCACGGTGCAGAACCTCCAGCGCGTCGCGGATGATGTGGTAGATAGAAGCTTGCACTTCCTGGATGCGTGGAATGTAGTCGCAGCGAACGATTAGAGGAAAGTCCGTCAGATTCCTGCGTAGAATCTCACCACCATCATAGCCGAGCAGCGCAACAGTCAACAGTTTGCGTTTGCGCGCTTCTTCAAGGGCCATGACGATGTTTCGCGATCCGCCGCTAGTGGAGATTCCGATGGCAACATCCTCGGGCCGCGCCTGTGCAATTAACTGGCGCAGGAAGATGACCTCGGTGCCCACATCATTGGCGACCGCCGTAATATTGGCGGGCTCGAGCGCCAGCGACACTGCAGGGACCGGACGGTATCCAGATGGAGGCGCGACGCTGTCGATCGCCCAATCGTTTGCGTCGGTCGCGGAACCGCCATTGCCGAAGAGGATGAGCTTGCCTCCCCGCTGCAGGCGATCGTGAATCGCCAGCGCCGCATTGCCGATCGCCGTGCTTTGCTCTCGCGCTACTTGAGCACGCAGCACCGAATCGTCCTGCGCCTTCATTTGGACTGACCCGGCGACTTGACCCACCAGTTCTTCGGTATTCTGTTTTTCCTGTCCGAGAAATGGATACAGAAATCCGGCCGCTCCCGCTTCGTGGCCCAGTTCAGAGTGTTCAAGAAAAACGTGCACGCTTTCCCACAGCGTGTGGTAAAGAATCTCGATCGTCTCCTGGTGAATGAACGGATCACGGGTGACCGCATCTACCGCATACGAACCTTCGGCGCCCGGCAAGGCAAAAGTCAGAGCCTTTCGTGTTTGGGCAAGGCTGAGAGCGGACTGGACTTCGTCATCTCCCTCGGGCGGTCCGAAGCCCATCACGATGTCTTGTGGCTGAAGCATCGTTTCAAGCCATGGCTGGAAAAGCATAGATATATCGAGCGCTGGAAGGGCGCGCTTGCCCACAATTACGGGATGAACAAATTCGACGGACACGTGCTGCGCATCGGTCGCATAAGGGCCGCGTCCGAAGGCGAGAAGACGGCCGCCCGCAAGGAAACGCTCTGCCATCGAGCGGCAGGCTTCCGCGAGACGGCTTGCCTCGCGAGAAAAGAATGCCTCCGCGATCTCATTCCGCTGCAGAAGACGCTCTTCTACTTCCAATGCCAGTTGCGTTCCGAGTTGGCCGGTGGTCGCCATGAGGCAGTTCTCAACAAATCTCTCCTAGCAAATGCGTGGCAGGGGATCTCCGACCAGCATGTCTATAACCCTGCTTCCCCCGTAACGCGTGCTGACCACGACCGCACCGGCGTTCTGCTTCCCCGCCTCGCCGATGATCTGCGCGCTCCCGCCGCCGGGTGTTTGATGCAGGGCATCGAGGGCAGCGTTTGCCTGGTCCCCCGCGACCACGGCGAGAAACTGGCCTTCGTTGGCAATGTGCAAGGGATCGAGTCCCAACAACTCGCACGCACCTCGCACCGCATCGTGCAGAGGAATCGATTCTTCCTGAAGCACGATTCCCAACCCACAGTCGCGCGCAAGTTCGTTGAGCGAAGTGGCAACTCCGCCGCGCGTCGGATCGCGCATCCAGCGAACCCCGGGTCCAGCGGCCTTTGCCAAGGCTTCAACCAGTGGAAAGACGGAACGCGTGTCAGAACGAAGATCAGCTTCAAAATCGAGTTCGCCGCGCGCTAGAAGAATAGTGATGCCGTGATCCCCCACCGGTCCGGAGAGCAGAATCTTGTCGCCGGGGCGGACGGACTGCGGATCTACTTTTATGCCCGGCAGAGGCCGCCCAATTCCGGTTGTGCTGATGTACATGAAATCGGCTTTGCCGTGCTCGACAACTTTCGTGTCTCCTCCCGCGATGATGACGCCGGCCCGGCGGGCCGCGTCGGCCATCGCTCGCACCTCCCCTTCGAGTACAGGAGTAGGCAGTCCCGCCTCCAGCACATAGGTGACGACCATTGCCTCGGCTTTCGCTCCCGAAACGGCAAGATCGTTCACCGTTCCATTCACGGCCAGCTCGCCGATGGAGCCTCCCGGAAAGCTGAGCGGCTTCACTACAAAACTGTCGGTTGTGATCGCGATGCGCGTGCCGCCGAAATCCAGATGCGCGGCGTCTCCGAGTGGCTCGGAGGAAGACTTGAAGAGCAACGGCGCGAAGAGGCCCTCGATCAAGCGGCGGCTGGCCTGGCCTCCGGCGCCGTGAGCCATCTCGATTTGCGGCTCGCGAAAACGGATGCGGCGAGCATCCTCGGCATCCGAATTTCCGGCGGTGATACTCACGCCACGGAGGCTATTCTCGTTACCATTGCCGTTTTGCGGTGTTCGTAATTGAAGTACGCTGCGCATGATCCCTCGGATGAAACCATGAGTGCACCAATTGGATGCTCGGGGGTGCACTCGTTGCCAAAGAGCTTGCATTGATGCGGCTTAAGCACGCCTTTCAAAACTTCTCCACATTGCGCGGCCTTGGGATCGGTCACGCGCACTCCGGAAACTTCAAAGCGCCGCTCGGCATCCCACTCGGCGTAGCTGTCGCGGATGCGGAGGGCGGATTGCGAGATAAAGCCGAGTCCTCGCCACTCAAAGTAGGGCCGCAACTCGAAAACGTCCGCCATGGCCCGCAGGGCGGCACGATTGCCCTCCCACGGCACGACGCGCTTGTACTGGTTTTCGATGCGGGCTTCCTCGGCGCGGAGCTGCCGCAACACCATGACAATGGATTGCAGAATATCGAGCGGCTCGAAGCCTGAGACGGCAACCGGCTTGTTTTCGTTTTTTGCGATCCACTCATAAGGGCGGCAACCGATGACCGTCGATACGTGGCCAGGCCCAATGAATCCATCGAGCCGCATGTCGGGCGAATCCAGAATCGCGCGGATCGCGGGAATGATCGTAACGTGATTGCAGAACACCGAAAAATTGTGGATGCCCTGCGCCTTCGCGCGCATCAGCGTCAATGCCGTTGAGGGAGCCGTGGTCTCAAAGCCGATGGCGAAAAACATCACATGCTTGTCGGCATTGGCTTGCGCCAGTTTCAGAGCGTCGGACGGTGAATAGACAATGCGCACATCCATCCCGCGAGCCTGATGTTCGAGCGGGCTTCCGTGCGCGCCCGGAACGCGCATCATGTCGCCAAAGGCGGCGAAGATGACGTTAGGCTGCTCGGCGATCGAGAGCCCGTCGTCGATCCTTCCCATCGGCAGCACGCAAACAGGACAGCCCGGCCCGTGGATCAGGTCGATGTTGGAAGGCAGCAGATCCTTAAGCCCAAAGCGGTAGATGGCGTGCGTATGTCCGCCGCAAACTTCCATGATGCGGTAATGCCGGTTGGGATCCGCGAGCCGGCGGATTTCTTCGGCAGTTCTCCTGATGACTTCAGGCTCGCGAAACTCGTCAACAAATTTCATAATGCCAAATCCTCTTTGCTCTCCGGGTTCTCCAGTCCGTAGCCTTCCACCTCCTGCATGGCGGCTTCGGATTCGCCCAGCATGCGCAGTGTTCGCATCTGGTCCGCCGCGTCTTCCTCGCTGATTTTGCTCATGGCGAAGCCAACGTGAATGAGAACCCAGTCGCCTTTGACGGGCATATCGTCTTGCAGGAGGCCGAGATCAACCTTGCGACGGACGCCGATCACGTCGATGAGAGCGGTGGTCGGCTGATTTGGAAAAAGTTCGACGACTTGTCCCGGTATCGCTAAGCACATAGCGGTTATTCTTTCCTTCGCGCCAGAATATTGAACGAGAATTTGACTTCGTCTTTTACCTTCAGTGCGCCTCCGGCAACCGAGGCGAGTTTCAACTCATAATCGGTCTGCATGACCGAAAAATTCCCGAACGCTCGCAGCGTATCGCCATCCAAAACCACTCTCGCAGAAACAGACTGCCGGCGCGTGACACCGTGCATGGTCAAATCTCCATTCACGGTCACGGTGTAACGTCCTTCGCCGGTCTTGTTTGCGGCCACACTGGAGCTCTCATAAGCGATCTCGGGATAGGCGGAGGTCTCAAGAATTTCTTCGCGCATGTTGCGCTCTATCTCCTGCCGATCCTTGTCGGAGATGTCGTCCAGCACCGACAATTTGGCCGCTTGAATCGTCACCTTCAACGAGGATCGTTCGATCTCCTCCAGGTTTACTTCCACTTCCCCAACAAAATCGCGAATCGCAATGGTCGGGTTGTGGCCGAAGGCCGAAAGCAATCCTCCGGAGGAAACCTGCGCCGTGAACTGGCTGGCCCTCACATCCGCGACATAACGAATCTCGGTCTCCGTCTCGGGCACGTGTTCGCTCAATCCCATTACATGTTCCGCAGCTTCAGATAGCGGTCAACGTCTGGGATGGCCGCGGTTAAAAGACTGCCCACTCCCACTTGCCCCAGATATTTCCGGACTGTTGGATTGGAAAGAATCAAGCCCGCCCCAAACAGCATCAGAGCTGCTCCGCTGAGCATATACAGCGTGTCTTTATCGCTGCCATTTCCGTTCATGCCTTCGTGATTCCCCTCAGAGAATGCCATCGCCACGGTAGTCTCCTTTCACTGGTTGCTCATGGTTTGTCCCGCGTTTGTCCCACCACCTTGATCTCCACCAACTACGTTTCTCACGATGTTGCTCACGATTGATTCAATCATCTTTACCGCCTCATCGATGGCAGCCTCGACGGTCGCGCTCAGTCCTATCTGGCCCTCATCCGGTCCAAGCGTTTCAGGCTCGCAGCCCACCAGCAAGACTTTTTTCAGCGGCCCCATGGAGGCCGCGAGACGCAGCACGTTGAGTGGGTTCATGCTGTGAGCTTCGACTGCGTCCTGTTGCTCTTCGGTAGTCGAATCTGCAGTGAGTTCTGCTAAGTCCGGTTCAATCACATAGAGCGTCCCAGCGGCCTCTCCCCGCGGACACGCATCTATCAAAATTGTTGTGTCGTAGCCATCGAGCAACGCGTAAGCGAGATCGTAGCCGCGGATACCGAAATCGGTGACGCGAACATTCGCCGGCCAGTCGCGGGCAGCCAGGCGACGCGCTACTTCAACCCCAAAGGCATCGTCGCCCAAAAAAATGTTGCCGATTCCGGCGATGAGGACTCGGGGGGCTGCGACGTGGGCGGACAACGCGTCGTCGTCCGGTGAGAGCGGTTCAACTTCTTCCGCATCGAAAAAGAAGCGATGGCCGGGCTGCCGCATCAAGCCGATGTCGCGCCCGGGATCGTCGTCGACGACTACGCAGACATGAACTTTTCCCTCATAGTCCTGCTCGATTCCTTCGACAACGGCGGTCTTTCCGGTCAGGGCGATGTCCATGATGTCGCCGCCGGACTTCGGCCGCAGCCGCACGCGGCTTCCCTGCTTTAGTTCAATTCCGTCGATGCGCAGATCTCTAACCGGAGTTTTTGCCTCCAGAAGTTGCCATTCCCATTCGTTCATGGCATGTCTCCCTTCAGCGGACGCACCTCCCGCAGTATTCCGTGGAGCTTCATCAGGTGCTCTATGGGAAGATTCTCAGTACGTTCGAGAATTCTGCGGGCGCGCTCGTCGGAACTGCGCATCTCGCTCTTCTCCGCGTCGGTCATGGTCAGAATGCGGAGCGCCAGGATCTCGTCGATCTCGGTGCCGTCGAACAGGTCGCCGGGACTTTCCGGCGCGATCTGCGGATAGTCGTAAAGAATGATGGGCGAAGCCAGCATCGTGTTGCGCTCGCCCTCGGCTCCGACTAGAACTGGCCACGCGCCAATGTTCTCGCAGGAAGCCGCTAGTTCGCTCAGATTGGCGGGAGGCTCCAGCAGCGATACGAACTCGCCATTGGTGACGCCCAGCAAGACATGCGCCGAGACCAGCGAATGCGCCAACGCGGAGTCGCGGGCGTTTTGGCGGTCGGTTTCTTCGAATGGCGTCTGATTCTTTACCAGCACTCGGAGCTTGTATATTCCGCCGGCGGCGCGCTCCGAGATGACTTCGACTGTGCCACACACTGATTTGCGCTTCCGCACGATCATCCCCTCGACTCCGCCTGCCGCGTTGTGCGAGGGCTCGACTTCCTCACTTGCCGGGAAGGCAAACGGCAGCACCTGCGGTGCAGAGCACAGCGCATCGGGATTGAAAGGAGGCATCGCCACCACACGTTCGACCGCTTCTTGCCACGGCACAAAACGCCGGCCATCAACTTCAAGCACCGACACTTCCTCGAAAATAGAGGTTTCCTGCGGTGGCGAGGCGGAGCCGCGCAGCTTACGCAACGAACGATCGACCAGGAGAAGAAATCGAACTTTTATTTCGACGGTGCTTTGGGCATCGCCCTCAAGAAGCAATTCCGTCCGCATGCTGCAACGATCCGAGCCGCTCTCTTCGGCATAGGACTCGGGATAAAGTACCCCGAAGTTGAAGCGCTGCCGGTTTTTAACGGAAGAAGGACGGTACGGGTAGAGCATGTATCCCTCGTAAAGCACGGCTTTTGCGATCGCGTCGAAGGGCTTAGTGTTCATCGCCGGTCTGCTCCTTCGAGCGTAGGGAGAATGCCTTCGAGCATCTCCTCCCATGTCGGGATACCGCGCGCGACCTTGTATTGATAGAGGCTCTCGAAGACATCGCGGCGCAAACACAGCCACGCGGTGTTGGGATAGTAAATCTCCATCATCTCGCGCCACGCCTTCACCGGAAGACGGAAGCGCGCTTCCTTGTCCCACGGGATCGGCGCCACTTGCAGATCCGTGTGGGCGTCCTCGTAAAAGACCGTTCCGCTAAACAGGAACGACAACGGCACATCGCCATCGCCGAGGCCGTGGAAATATTTTGTGGCCGCGACGTTAAAATCGAACGTGCAAGGCACTGGAAGATCGACCAGGGTTGTATCGCGAAACTGGGGCGCGACCACGCTGGCATGCGTCCAGAGCATGGTCTTCAAAGTCTGGCCCCAACGTTCCGTCTCTCCGAATAGGTCGCGCAGGTGCTCCTGATCTTCGGCCGTGTATTGGCGGCGCGCGACTTCGAGTTGGATCTGACAGCGCAGGGCGACGGAATGAATTGTTTCGCTCGCCACCAGGTTCGAGATGCGGAGCTTAAAAAGAAGCGTTGGCGCCACCGTAAAACGCTGCGGTTCAGCGCTTTCGATTTGGAAGCTTAGATCAGGCATTGGCCAGCTCGCTTCCGGCTTCGCTGCTCGATGCTTTTTCGCTCACCGCGTTTTCATTGGCTGCTTTGCCGTTCACGATGGTTGCGCGTTTGTTCAACCGTGCAAAGAAGTCACCAATCTCCTGCCAGACCTCGGTGCCTCCCGACAGGCCTTTCCAGCTGACGCGAATCAGCCCGACCAGCTTGTAACACTCGTCGACAGGCAACACATAGTATTCGGCAGCCGCGACTCCGCGCCCATATCCCACTCGATTGACGAGCAGCGCTTCGACGTCCGCTTCCATTTCCTGAAGCACGGGATTTGCGGACTCGATGTCGTTCCAGGTCTCGAGCGAGAGCAGCGACTCGGTCGCTCCCGCGGGGCTGGGATAAAAAGCAACGACCCGTGCGTCTGGCGTGCTTCGGAAAAAGAAGGCCATGCTGATCGGGATCATCAGGCCTTCCCACTGCGCGTCGCTAAGATGAAAATCTTTCAGGGCAAGCACGCGCCGCGGAACGCGCTTGTACTTCAGGCCCATGCCACTGAAGAGAATCGCGCAGGCATCGCAGGTGCAGAGGAGTTTCCGGCTGCCAAGCTCGATCAAATGTGGATGCTGGGCTCCCACTTCGGCGCTGCATAGCTCGCAACGCTCCGCATCGCGCTTTCGCCGCACAAATTGGCGGAGCGCTCCGAAGGCGTTCCCGAATCCTGGCTCAACGTTATTCATCTCTATCACTGGCCCACAACTGTCGGCGCAGCCGCGATCGCGGCGTTCAATTTGCCGAGTGGCACAAAGCCCGCCGAGCCCGCTTCGTCTTCCAGTCCCTCAATCACCAAACCGGACATGTCAGGCGCAGCTTCGTACAGTGCGTCCTCTACCATCTGTTTGAGAGTTGTCTTGGTGGAACCACAAGCGTGTCCCGTCACCTGAAGGTGCAGACGCACAACTCCGCCCTCAATGCCGAGAATTTCCAGTTCGCCTCCGCCTTTGCGCACGCGCGGTTGAACTTTCTCGATGGCTTGCGTAATGCGGGCTTCCATTTCCAGGGGATGAAGGTTATAAAGAACGAGCAGGCTGCTCACTAGTGGATCGCGGCCGAGATCTTCAATCAGGCGTAGTCCCGACTCCCCGTTCCCTGCGATAATTGCCAGCGTCCGCTCCAGGCCAACCGCGTGCAGTTCGAGCAGCAATTGCATCAGCGCTTTTGCGCTCGCGCGAGACTCGGGGTCCGCGATTTTTTCAAGGTCGGCGACCAGACCGCTGATGCGCTGAACCTTTAATTGGAAATCTTTTTCGTCCGGCATAGGGTTCTCAAGCACTTTCACTCTAGAAACATAAGGAGTGAGGACGATCGAGCCGACCTCACTCCGGGGGGCACTTACTCACTCAAGAATGCACGCCGAACATCGGGGAATGGTGCGTCTTCAACACCTTTCCGCCGCCCAGGTACATGTGAACCCCGCAGGGCAGGCAAGGATCGAAGCTGCGCACCGCGCGCATGATGTCGATGCCCTTGAATTTGTCGGGACCGTTCTCTTCGAAGATGGGCGTATTCTGCACCGCATCTTCGTAGGGACCCGGCGTGCCGTAAATGTCGCGCGGATTCGCGTTCCACGGCGTCGGCGGATAGGGATGATAGTTAGCAATTTTGCCTTTGCGGATCACGACGTGGTGTGAGAGCACTCCGCGCACCGCTTCGTGGAAGCCGCATCCAATTGCCTCTTCCGGTACCTTGAAGTCGGACCAGGTTTTGGTCTTGCCGGCGTGCAGTTCTTCGAGAGCCTTCTCCGCGAAATGCAACGCGCACGCCGCCGCGTAGGCCTGGAAGTAAGTACGCGCGCGATCGCGTTCGATCGCATTGCTCCAGGCTGGGATCTTCCACTCGAACTCGACCTCCGGTTTGGTCGCAGTCTTCGGGAGATAGATCTTCACGCTCTTGCCCGTCGACTTGATGTATCCGATATCGACGAGCCCGGCGAGTGCCGTTGCCCAAAGGCGGGCGATCGGGCCGCCGCCCGTATCGAGCGCGAGATGATCTCCCGTGCGCTTATCGAGCCAGCGCGGCGACATGACCCAGGTATATTTGCCGCCGAAATCGCGCTTCTGAGGACGCGGAATCGTCGTCTGGTTCCAAGGATGATTTTTGTCCACCGGATTGCCGAGCGGATCGGTCTTCACAAAGGTCTCGGCATTTTTCCAATCGTCGTAATACGAACTACCGAGGAGGATGCGAATGTTGAGGTTGATATCGACGAGGTCGGTGGTGACGAGTTTGCCGTCCACCACGATGCCGGGCGTCACGAACATCTTCCGGCCCCAGTTCGTCATGTTCTTGTAGGTGTAGTCGCAGTGTTCCGGATCGTTGAACGAGCCCCAGCATCCAAGCAGAACGCGGCGGCGTCCCACTTCTTCATATCCGGGCAGCGCATCGTAGAAGAAGTCGAACAAGTCGTCGTGGAGCGGCAGAACGCGCTTCATGAACTCGACGTACTTCATCAGCCTCACGATATAGTCCGTAAAGAGCTGCACTGTCGGGACAGTGCCGACTCCGCCGGGATAGAGAGTGGACGGGTGAACGTGGCGGCCTTCCATCAGGCAGAACATCTCGCGCGTCATGCGGCTCATCTGCAACGCTTCGAGATAGAACGAGCCGGTGAAGGGATTGAGGGCGCGCATGATGTCAGCGATCGTGCGGAAGCCGTGCTCGTTCGAGTGGGGCGCGGGAGTGGATTCGGCCTTTGCCAGGACCTTGGGGTTCGTCTCCTTTACCATCTGCTCGCAGAAGTCGACGCCCACGAGATTGTCCTGGAAGATGTTGTGGTCGAACATGTACTCGGCGGCTTCGCCTAGATTGACTATCCATTCTGCGATGTGAGGAGGCCTGACGCCAAAGGCCATATTCTGCGCATAGGTTGCGCACGTCGCGTGATTGTCGCCGCAGATGCCGCAGATGCGGCTGGTGATGAAGTGGGCATCACGCGGATCTTTCCCCTTCATGAAGATGCTGTAGCCGCGAAAGATGGAGGAGGTGCTGTGACATTCCGCCACCTTTTTGGCATCGAAGTCGATCTTGGTAAAGATGCCCAGGCTCCCAACGATGCGGGTAATCGGGTCCCAATTCATCTCGACCAGATTTCGCTTCTTGCTCGGAACCTCTGTGGTTGGCGCGGTAATGGTGCTCATATTGGTCGCTCCTTGTTGGTCGCTGCTTGTTGGTCGCTCCTTGCCTTGTCGGGCACACTGAGTAGCAGAATCTCTAATAGGTTCGCGGGTGATAGCCGGTGGTTAGCTCCGCGCTCGGATGCCGCCATTTCGGCTCCTTGTTGACGGTGTTCTGCGTAATCGAGCGCAGCGCTCTGATCGCGCGACCGTAGGGAGCTATGCTGGTGCTCGAAACTCTCGCGCCCGGTGGTTCGTCCATGAAGGGCATGAACTTGTCGGGGAAACCAGGCATGGTGCAACCGATGCAGATACCACCGACGTTGGGGCAACCACCGATTCCGGCCATCCAGCCGCGTTTGGGGACGTTGCAGTTGACGACTGGTCCCCAGCATCCGAGTTTCACGATGCACTTGGGAGAACCGTAGTGCGTGGCGAAGTCGGCTTGCTCATAATAGCCTGCGCGGTCGCAACCATCATGTACGGTATTGCCGAAGAGCCACTTCGGACGGAGCTGATCGTCGAGCGGAATCATGGGCGCCAGACCTGCCACTTGATAAAGGAGGTAGAGCACCGTCTCCATGAAATTATCGGGTTGCACCGGACATCCCGGAACATTCACGATCGGCAAGCCGGCTTTGGAGCGCCAATCCCATCCGAGATAGTCGGCTAGACCCATGGAGCCTGTCGGATTGCCCTGCATGGCGTGAATTCCGCCGTAGGTTGCGCAGGTTCCGATTGCGATCACAGCCAGCGCGTTCGGCGTCAGCCGATCGATCCACTCGTTGGTGGTGATCGGTTGCTTGGTATTGGGATCGGTTCCGAGGCCGGCCCAATAACCATCCTTCTTAATCTTCTCGTTGGGAATGGAGCCCTCGACTACCAGGACAAACGGTTCAAGTTTCCCTTCTTCGGCAAGATAGAAATGCTTCATGAAGTCGTCGCCGACTTCGTAAGCCAAGACGGGATTGTGAAGATGCACTTTGGGCAAGCCGGGAATGGCTCCCAGCAGGACATCTTCAATGCTGGGTTGCGTGGCCGCGGTGATGGAAACGGAATCTCCATCACAACCTAGACCCGCAGTGATCCAGAGAATGTGCACCTCTTTTACAGCGGGAGCCTTTTGCGTAGATCGACCATAGGGAACGGCACTTTCGGCCATAGCTTGCTCCTTTCCAGCAGGATGAACCCAGAGCCAGTAGTTACAGAATCGACTTGTCGTCGAAAGCGCACAAGGGAATGCGCCCCGTTTTCTTTCGCCAAGAAAGTACGCAAGGCGGGATAGGGGATTCCCTGCTCAGGGAACGCGAAGAGGATGAGCGGCTGCTGGAAGGGCGGTGTCTTCCCATTGAAAAACGATTACTTATTCCAGACGGTTTTTGGAGTCAAAGTGCCGGAGGGAGTTCTTGCACATTATTGCTAAATAACAGGTTAGTTTCATCCTCGCGATGAAGTCGCAAGGGTGCAGTGCGGCGAGATCTCCAGATCCCACGTCTCGCATTGCTCAAAGAGAATCTGGCGGCGCAGTCATAACAGCAAGATTACATCGTGCTAATCTTGAGGTACCGGCGCGCCTCGACGAGGGATTCAAGAAAGACATATCCCGCGAGAATCATTGTGGCCGTGCCTAGAACATTGCGAATTAGCCGAAATGCGTTCATGAGGTCCTCTTTTCAAAGTCGTCATGGTTGGATGCTGCCCTGCATACTTGGTTGCACTGACAAGCGCCAAATCGAGGATTGCTGCCAGCTGTCGGCCGGAGGTGCGGAGTTGACCGGGGCAGGTCGGATTGCGAAGCCTTGCAAACGACTATGCCGTCTTCTCCCGGACGTTCCATTGCACTGCGTGCTGGACCAGTTCGCGCGCGCTGCGCAGACAAAGTTTCTCCTTGATGTGCGCTTGGTAGGACTCGACGGTTTTCACGCTTAGGTGCAAAACTTCGGCGATCTGGCGGGTTCCCTGCCCTTCGCCGATCAAGCGGAATACTTCCAGTTCGCGATCGGTGAGTTCTGAGAGGGAGGAATGGTCGGATGGACTTGCACCGCGAACATAATGCTGCAACATGCTGTTGGCAATGCGGCTGCTCACGTAAATTTCGCCACTCAGAATGCGGCGCAGAGCCACCAGCACTTTTTCGGTGGCCTCCTGCTTCATGATGTAGCCGTTGGCACCGGCGCGCAGCGCCCGCTCCGCATAGATCGATTCATCGTGCATGGAAAGAACCAGCACCGGGAGGCGCGGCCAGGTGATGCGAACATTTTTCAGAAGTTCCAGTCCGTCAGGCCCATTCAGCGAAATGTCTACGATCAGAATGTCAGGACGAAGGATGGGAATCGCCCTCAGCGCGGAGTGCATTTCCTCGGCTTCGCCACAGACCGAGAGGTCGGCCTCGCGGTCGATGAGCAAAGTCAATCCCTGCCGCACGATGGGATGGTCGTCCACCACGAAGACTGTCTTCTTCTTGAACGCGGATTGCTCATTTGCCGGCTTACTGATCATGGGCTCATCCTCTTAATCGATTTTTCCTTCTCTTGCGCCAATGGGAAATTGCAGGCAACCGTAACCCCGTGGTCTGGGCCGCTATCTACTTTTAAAGAGCCGCCGATCATCCTGGCGCGGTAGTTCATGATTTGCATTCCCACGCCGGAACTGCTGGAGTGTTCGGGGAGAATTGTTCCATCATTTTGGATGCAGAGAGTGCCGTAGCCGTTCTCGAAAGACAGGCTGATCTCAATGTTCTGTGCGTGCCCGTGCTTAATCGCGTTGTTCACCGCTTCCTGCGTGATGCGATACAAGTGAGTCGATAGATTCGAGTCGAGAATCGCAGCCGGTTCGCTCGTGCGCACGCGGCAAGAAACATGGAAGAGGTCCTCGACCTCGGTTGCCCACCGCTTTAACGCTGATCTTAGACCATGTGCATCGGAAGTGACCGGAAGCAGGCCACGCGCCAGTTCTCGGGTTTTGTTGATAGCCTCATTGACCAGGCGAACTATCCTCTCAGCCTCGGCGGCTTCGGGAAGACCTTTCTCCACGAGCCTCTGCTCCTGGACCTTGCTCATGAAGGCGATGCCGGTCAGATGTTGCCCTAAGCCATCGTGCAGATCTTGCCCGATGCGCTGTTGCTCGCGGGCGCTGATTTCGAGAATTGTTTTCTCGAGGCGCTTGCGTTCGGTTATGTCGCGAATGGCGCTGGACACGAGGACGCCGTCTTCTGTCTCGAGCGGGCTGAGACTGATTTCTACCGGGAACTCGTGGCCGTCTTTGTGCAGGCCGTAGAGCTCTTCGCCAGCGGCGCCCATGGGGCGCACGCGCGGCTCTCCAAAGAAACGTTTACGATGCTCGGGATGATTGTGGCGGAGACGCCCGGGGACCAGCAATTCCAAAGGCTGCCCGAGCAACTCCTCGCGTTGATAGCCGAATAGTTTTTCCACCTGGGCATTAACGATTACGATTTTGCCTTCGCGATTGACTACGACGACCGCGTCGGGTGCTGCTTCGAGGAGGCCTCGGAACTTGGCTTGCGCGCGCTCACGTTCGGTGATGTCGATGCCGGAAGCGATGATGTATGAAGCTTCGGTCGCGCCGGCGAGAACGCTGGTGGACCAGGCGATGATGCGTTGCGCTCCGTCGCGGCCCATCCAGATGCTCTCGAATTCGTGGGTTCGGCGGCTGGCGCGCGTTTCATTGAATGCGACCTGGAAACGTTCCGCTTCCTCCGCGATTGAGAATAATTCCCAGGCGAATCTGCCTCGCACCTCCGCGAATGAGTAGCCCATGGTCTGTTCGCAGATGCGGTTGAAGCGGACGATGTGGCCTTCCTGGTCGAGCACCACGACGAGGGCGCTTACGGTGTCGACGATTGCGGAGACAACGTTGCGCTCCTCCTGCAAGGCGGCCTCGGTGCGCTTCAGTTCCGTGATGTCGAAACCCACGCCGTGAATGAACCACGGTTCGCCATTGTGCTTGCGGATCATTTTGGCTTCGCAGTGGAACCAGATGACCCGGCCGTCGCGGGCGACCACGCGATAGGCCGAGCGCAAAGGATTGCCGGTCAGAAACATCGCCGCGGCCTCAGTACTCCATCGCTGCTTGTCGTCGGGATGAATGTGGCTGTACCAGCGGACGGGATCTTCCAGCCATTCTTCCTGCGAAAAACCCAGAGCAGCTTCGATCTGGGGGCTGACATAAGCTTCACCGATGCCTCGATCGAGATAGGCCATGAAGACTACTGCCGGGATCTGCTCGACCAGTGCGCGATAGCGGGCTTCGAGATTCGGAAATTGTTCGTCGTCGAAGTTTTGCGGGCTCGACCATCCGGGTGGATAGACGATGTGCCGGGAGACGGAGCGAAGCTCGTGGACGTGGCCGGGAGAAGCCGGCATGAGAGGCGTAGGGACTGCGGTGCTAGTGTCTTCGTGGCCGAAGTTTTCCGGGCCGAAGATTCCGGCCAAGTCGCGCAGGATGGTTTCGGCTTCGAAAGGCGTGAGGGGCGACTCGGGCGCGGGTGCGGTTGAACGGCTCTCCGCATCATTATTGGTCGGCCATGAAAATGGAACCACGCTCAGACCTCCCGCTTTGGATTACGCCAACTCGGTTCTTTGTTCATCGATGACTGGGTGAAGCGGCGCAGAGCGTGAATCGCGCGGCCGTATGTTTGCACCGCGGCCGAGGAGAGCAACGAACCGGGCGGCTGATTCATGAATGGCATGAACTTGTCGGGAAAGCCCGGCATCGTGCATCCGATGCAGATGCCGCCAACGTTAGGGCAGCCGCCAATCCCGCCCATCCAACCGCGTTTGCCAACATTGCACTGCACCACAGGACCCCAACATCCGAGTTTCACGATGCAGAGGGGAGAACCGTACGCATCGGCGAACTGTGCTTGCTCGTAGTATCCGCCGCGATCACAACCCTCATGAACGGTGGCGCTGAACAACCAGGTTGGACGAAGCGCCTCATCCAGCGCAATCATGGGAGCGCGCCCGGCCGCCATATATAAAAGATAGAGCAACGTCTCCATGAAGTTGTCGGGCTGGACGGGACAACCGGGGACGCACACGATGGGGATTCCCGCCGTCGATTTCCATTTCCATCCGAGATAGTCGGGAAGGCCCATGCAACCTGTGGGATTGCCTTCCATCGCATGGATGCCGCCGTAGGTGGCACATGTGCCCGCGGCGATCACTGCCCAGGCTTGCGGCGCGAGCCGATCGATCCATTCACAGGTTGTAATCGGTTGGCCGGTCTTTGCTTCGGTGCCGAGCGAGGCCCAATAACCATCTTCTTTATTCTTCTCGTTGGGAATCGAACCTTCGATGACAAGAATGAAGGGCGATCGTTTGCCTTCCGCAGCGAGATAGAAAGGGCGGAGAAAATCGTCGCCGTTCGCCAGGGCGAGAAACGGATTGTGAAAATTCACCCGCGGGATCCACGGCATCGCTCCGCGCACAATATCTTCGATGCTGGGTTGCGTGGCCGCAGTGATGGCGATGGTGTCCCCGTCGCAACCGAGGCCGGCAGTAATCCAGAGGATGTCAATTTCCGGAATCAAAGGCTCAAGTCGCGAGCCAATCGGACGATTGGCGATAGTGTCCGTCACTCGATCCACTCCGAGAGACCGGGATTGCTGGAGCGGCCGTGGCAGGGGTGCCCGCCCAGTCTGCGTATTCTACATAATCCCAGGGCCAAGCCGCATTTTTCGGGGCGGGCTGGCCCGCGTGATCGTCATCGCGCAGCCCTGTGACGTGAGGAGGAACACTGCTTCAGTGAAGACTCCTGGGGGGCGGTCCACCATCGGTGAAAGCCCTCCCTAAGCATCCGCTTTTAATGCGTCAATGGACGAACTTCGTCACTTCTGTCAGCGGCAAGTCTACGGTCATCGGAGGATGGTCTGAGATGCGGTCTTGAACGGAGTCGTTCAGTTCGCGCATCGTAATCGGGAGATGTGGAGCGAACTGGTAGCTCTGTTCCGTTCGCCGTGGGTCATCGATGAAGGGTTTGACGAAAATCCAGTCGAGCTTGAACTGGCCTGCCAGACCACCGTAGGTACGGGCGAACGCGTAGGTGGGAATGAAGCCTTTTCCCCCGCGTTGGTTGCTGTCTGCGAGAGTGCGGCGCCTTGACGGAAGCGTGCGATCCGCCTCGCCACGAAAATCGAAAGCATGGCCGTCAGCAAATCGGAACTTCTCGATAGTCTTGAATAGCGGTTGCTCCCGGTTGTCCCATAGAATCGGAAGATGAAACGCAGTCGGATCGTTAAACCCGTGAAAGTAACGAACCGGCAAGAGTGTGTATTGGAAAACTCCGAGCGGATGAAAGTGAGAAACGGCCTGGCTGGCCCAGAATTTATAATCCACAACGCGGGTCATAATTTCGTTACGGACCGACGTAGGCGTGTTGTCGCGGCTTGTCGTGTTTAGATCCCCTGCGATGACCAGCGGATTTCTGTCCGATTTCACTTCCGCGAGCAATGCTTGCATCTGACGCCGGCGGCATCCCGGCGGACACTTATTCTCCAAGTGGGTTGCGACAATGGTGGCACGCCCGGTCGGCAAGTCGGGCACGGAGACGTCCACAATCAGCGCCATGCGGCCGCCCTGGCGCAGTTCACGCGCAATTCGTTCCCGGAACAATTTGTGGGCTGACCAGCGTCTTCCTTGTTCGAGTTTCGAGATGGCTTTGTATTCCCTCTCATACCAGTCGTAGCAGACCGGCAGTCGGAGGATGCGAGCGTGCTCGATTGGATAGCGGCTCAGGATAGCCGTGCCGTGCAGACCGTGATACCGCTCGCGGTCCACTTGTAAATCTTGCTCCAGACGTTGATCTTGCTGCGCGTCCGTCAGGTGAATTTGTTCCGTATCCAGATCAAACAACGGATCTACTTCCACGAACTCTACTCCGTATGCATAGTTCATGTGCAGAGCAGCCGCCAGCTCTCCGGCAACGTTTCTATACTCGGTTCGTTTCATGCCCCAGTCGACTTCGTTCAGGACTAAGACATCAGCTCCATGCAGCGTAGCCAGTTGCGACTCGATGACTTCCTCCCGGTGATGACTGATGCGATCGGCAGTTCTAGCCATTTGCAGAAACTTACCCGGATCGGCGAGCGCGGCTCGAATCAGATCGAAGTTTAGGCCTCTCTCGATATTCCACTGACCCACGCGAAGAATGGGGCCCAGACCCGTTACAGTCGGGCGGTAGGGCTGAATATCCGTTGGCGTCCTTTCGGTTTTTACAAAAGGAGTGTTCAACAGAGCATTGAGCCGTTCAGCCAGCGCGCCTTCGGGCTTGGGTGTAGAAGCAAGCACGACGAGGTCCTCGAAGGAAAGGAGATCCGGATTTTGCGATCCTTCCACCACGGCATCTGCCTGTGACTCAGGTCGGGATTTCTCCTGTGCAAGGCATGAGGACAGTACAATCCCGAGGACCAAGCCACAATGCAGAGTCATTTTCGCCACTGCCGCTCTTTTCACTTGTGTACCCTCCAATATTCTCCAGTGGATTCGCCGTGGCGCCTGTCTTCGCGGCGATCTTCTTCGCGACGATCTTCTTCACGACGATCTTCTTCACGATGATCTTCTTCTCGATGATCCAGCCACGCAATCCAGGCGATCAGGCCTAGCTGGTTGGCTACAAACATCAGGGCGACGAGAGACAGAAAGGCAATCAAACACGCTGCCGGATGGTGGATTAGCATCTGCATCATTGAAACGTCCTCGTCGGCTTCTACAGAATTAACCTGCTTCTATCGAAGGCTCTGTCTTGACTTCACCAAACCACCGGCGCGAGCACTCTGTTGACTGAGTTGGTCACGCGGGGTCGGCAACTTTTCTGTCGAGCCATGCAAACGTGCCGCGCACGATGAAAACATTCAGTAGTATCGAAATCAACGACGCGGCGATTGCTGTGCTGAAAACATTCTCAGCTACGATCCCCGACGATCGCGCGACCTGCACGACCACGAACGAGAGTTCGCCGATCTGTGTCAGGCCGGCTGCCACTAGAATTGCTGTCCGGATTGGATAACGGAAGAGCCACACGATCATCGTCCAAACCACAAACTTAGCGACCACAATAAGTAGAAGCATCAATCCGAGAAGCGGCAGGCTATTGAAAAGCACCTTGGGATCGATCAGAGTCCCGAGTGAGACGAAAAAGAGCGCTACGAAAGCATCGCGAAGGGGCACGAGCTGAGTATGAGCATCATGAAGGTCCGGCAAACCACTGATGGAGAGTCCGGCCAGGAATGCGCCAAGAGCCACGGAGAATCCAACCGCTTGCGCCAGTGCAGCGGTCCCGAGGCAAATTGCAATTGCAACGAGCAGGAGAAGCTCGGAGTTGCATGTCAACTTGACTCGCCGTAGCAGTCGCGGAATCACCTTGATCGCCAGGAAGACCAGCGGTACGAGCAGGATCAATGCTTTGCCGAGTGTCCATGCTGCCTTCGTGAAGCGGCCGTCTCCCGATCCCCCGAGAACAGGAAGGATTACTGTCATGCAGATAACGGCGAGGTCCTCAACTAGAGTGATGCCGATCATCACGCGGCCATAAGTTGTAGCCATTTTCCCGGTGTCGCTGAGCAAGCGAGCGAGTACCATTGTGCTCGCCACCGAGATCGTCGCGCCGATGACGACTCCTTCTGTCAAACTCCATCCCAAGAATTTTGCTGACGCGGCTGCGATACCCACCATCAAAAGAATTCCAATTGGAGCTCCAACCAGGGCAACCCATTTCACACGCAGCAAGTCCGGAATGGAGAACTCGACCCCGATCGAGAACATCAGCAGAACAACGCCGACTTCGGCAAATACCTCGAAGGTATGTAAGTCAGAGAGGTGGGGACCCGGCGTGAACGGGCTAATTACGATCCCACCAAGAATGAACCCCAGGATCAGGGGTAGCCGAAGGCGCCACGCTACCAGTCCACCAAACACGGCGGCCAAGAATATGTAGGTCAGATCTCGGAATAGAATCGGATTGGCTTCCATTTCCTAACCTCGCAAGGGGGACGTTTAACTCGGCTGCCTCGAAATCATGAGGATTAAATGCTCATGGTCCAATTTAGTTTAATCGGTGCAAGACCCGCGGATCGACGCGAGCCTTTCACCTATTTCGCAGGAACCCAGACGGCGTCCGGTGCTTGTCATTGGGCCGACAGCGCTCAAACCGTCCTTTTGCTTTTCCTGCACTAAAACCGAGATGATCTCGCGGAACTCCTCGGAGCCCTCAGCCATCACTTTGGCAAAGTTCGCGTCCATTTCACATTCCTGTTCGGTGAACCCTTATGCCGCTTCACTTCGTCACGCAACATACAATTGCAATCTCTTAGCCAATCAATACGTTGTATTTGCTGCGACTTACGGGGAAAGAGAAAGCCGAGCTTTCAGAAATGCCGAACCCTCAGAAAATGTCGCGGCATTTAGCGATCAGAATGCTTTCTTCGCACGCAAGTGCTGAGACATGAACGGAGAAAAACAACCATCGCGTGACCTCAGCGAGAAGCGCGTGAGTTGAAGGAAGGAGTGACGAAAATAGATGCAGCGGGAAAGCAAACCAGCAGTCTTCGTGTTGCGCTCTGTTCAGCCGGCCGATTGGGTTTTGAGTCTGGCCTTGCTGATTTGCAGGTTCGCGCCTTTCTCATGACCGAGCAGTTCGGAGGCGATCAGCGAGGCGCGGATCGCCGCGCCGTTCACACGAATAAACGGGTTCCGCGCAAGGCACGAACGGTTCCTCAACTGAAACTTCGTTGAAGAAAAGCGATCGTATTGCGGAAACCTTTTATTTTGTTGGCGTACCACTCGTACAGTTTTTGAACCATCTAGCTCGGCTACGCTCATTCTTTCAAGAACTTAGCTAAAATTGGTTTGAGTTTCACCCGGCAATCTGAGCGATTCCAGCCACGATGATTGCAAGAATACCCAGAGTGTAGCGTATAGGTCTGATGTATGATGCTCGCTTTTCCAAATCTTTTTCCTGATCTAGCGCGTAGCTATTAAGGAGGACTCCAAGTCTTTTCTCGTCCCTAAAAAGAGCGGTTGCTTCGTTCTCAAACGCCACAATCTGATCGACAGACTTACTATCTGGCGCATGCTCTATGATCTGTCCATATTTTTTTAGCATGTCGATAGAGGCGCTGATAAGTGTTTCTTCCATATCTGATGCCACTATCAAATTCGTAATCGCTCCATCTAGCTCTTTAACGAATCCAAGCTTGCGATTAAGCCGCCGTTTGGCACCATCCGAATCGCTGGGCACAGTTTCCGCTTCTAGAACAAGATTTCTGTCGGTAACGCTGTCGTATGTTTGTTCCCACTTCTCAGTTGCGTTTTGAATTTTCAGTATGTGTTCTTGCTGGCTTTCCTGCAAAACGCTACTCGCAACAAATGCGGAAACAGCAACTGCCACACTGAGAAGAGTGATGGGCGCGTCAACGATTAAATGCTGGGACGGACGCCACGAAGAAGAGGGCTATCGAGAAAGAGATCGCAGACATCGAAGAGCAGATCAAGGAAAGAAGCGAGACGGAAGCGCACTTAATCGGAGGCAGCTGTGAGGGGTGCCATTCTTTATATTTGGGTATCGACTACTGAGCAGGGAGCGAGCCGTACAAGTGGTGGAACTGGCACGATAACTACGACGCCGAAGCCTCGCCTCCTAATCCGAAGTGGGTCGATATCGTCACCGACCCTCGAGCAGCCGCCGCCCGAAGGCGCGAGGTTATGCGCGTGCCGCTGAGATGGATGCCATCAATTGTCTGGTCACCGAGATTTTCGGTGGTAGCGCGGGTTCGTTGGAATCGTGCGTTGTTTTTCTGCACAGCATATTTGTGGAAGACGCCTGACGTTGTTCAGACGAAGCAAACTTAGCTAGACTAGCTCGCTGTAGTGAGACTGGCTTAAAACTCGTATACAAAATACATTGGAACTACCCACTACCCACTGACAGTTATATGTGTGTAGGGGGACAATGCTGTACATCGTTTGTCTATTTCCGTCTTTTCCAGCAGTTCCGAGGGCAGCTATGATTTGTGGCTTGGAGTCCTGGCGTCCAGTGTGGAAACGAGTTGCCGAGCGGGTGCTGGAATTGCGACATGCCCGGACCGCACGATCTGCTTTGCCGGAATCTTCCGCCCATAAATCTGCTCATTGGCGCCACCATCGGGGCGAATGGTTGATCCTTCAAGGGCGATACCTGCAAAAACACCTCGAGCACGGGAGTAGCTCAAGATGTCCGCCCGCAACGTGGCGTCGGTCTCTGCCGAGAGGTCGCGGCCGACCGGGCCAGCGGCAACCGAAGCATCCGCTCCGAGCTTCACCTTACTGGTGAGAATTGCGTTCGCACCTCGCTCGTTCATGATCAGGAGAACAAAATCCGTTGCCTCGCCCCCTATTTGGAAACCAAAACTGCCGCCCTCGAGTGCCATCATGGTGGGTGCGCCCCAATGCCCCCTGAAATCCTGGCCGTGGCGGCAGGACATCGCTCCTCGCCCATAACTTCCGCCGACGATGAAGGCCGCCTTCAAGACGGACGGGAACACGACCACACAATCGGCCTTGTCGAGCAAGTCCTGGGGGATGTCGTCGGGAACATCGAGAATCTCCTTCAGCACAATGCCGCTATTCTTTAGCCGATCCTGATCCTTTTCGTGGTCAGCTGCCCAAGCTGGTGCAGAAAGAGTTGGCACAGCCGCGAATACAATACTCAAAAGGCATGTAATAAACGTTTTCATGTCGCTTCTCCTGGTGAGTGAGTTTCCGCGAGTTATTACGCTCGACTTGTTTCCGTTTCATGTGCTCTCATCGTGGAAGCTTTTAAAGCATCTGGGGTGCCAAACCGCAAAACGAGCAAGCTCCTGTTAATGCGGACTGCTGTCAGCGACTTTCCGCTTCAACCGGGCCGGAGTGGCAAGGTCACGTCCCGGCTGTGTCCAATTGAAATGGACACACTGTCCTTATGTCGACAGAGGCACTCCAGGCATGACCTTACTCGGCATGAAGAGTGAGGAATCATCATCGATGCGCTCTTCGAGACCAGTGGAACGTGAGTTGCACTCGCTCCCTGGCGAAAGCTTTGAGAATTTTCTCAATCGTTAAACAGATTGCTTCCGAGGATCGATCGAACGAACCGCGAAGCTGGCGGACTTTGCCGCAGGTGGAGGCGGCTGGTTCGGGAGGGACATGGACGATGCGGAATCAGATGAAGAAGAAGACTCTCTCGTGTGCTCTCGTAGCGCTCGCGACAATCAGCGTGGGCGTTTTCTTGATGCGAACTGAAACGGCACGAGCGGAAAAGATGCGTGCCGAAAAATCTAAGGTAGGCCCAGGGCCTGGAAGCCAAGCATGCCCGGATGACGACAGCGGCCTGAAACTGCCTGCCGGTTTTTGCGCAACGGTGTTCGCCGACGGCATTGGTCACGCGCGCCATATGGTTGTCGCACCCAATGGAGTCCTTTATGTCAATACCTGGTCAGGCAGATACTACGGCAACGATACGCCGCACACCGGTGGTTTCCTCGTGGCCCTGCAAGATAAGAATGGCTCGGGAAAAGCGGACGTAGTTGAGCGCTTCGGAGAAACCGTTCAAACTGGCGGACATGGCGGCACCGGCATCGCCATGTACAAAGCATCCATCTATGCGGAGAGTAATGATCAGATCGTACGATATTCATTGCCCGCCGGTTCGATCGTGCCGAGTGGCTCTGCCGAGACTATTGTCTCCGGGTTGCCTCTGAGCGGAGATCATCCGATGCATCCCTTCATTATCAGCGCTCAAGGAAAGATGTATGTCGATGTTGCCACCCCGACCAATTCCTGCCAGCTGAAGAATCGACAGCTCGAGTCCCCCGGTGAAAACCCCTGCACCGAACTTGAGACCCGAGGCGGTGTTTGGCTCTACGACGCTAATAAGACGAATCAGACCTTTTCACCGGCTGAGCGCTACGCTACGGGCATCCGCAACGCCGAAGGTTTTGCCATCGACTCGCGAGGGCGAATGTTTGTGACCCAGCACGGTCGCGATCAGCTGCACGCAAATTGGCCGAACGTATATAAACCCGAACAGGAGGCGACACTGCCGTCTGAAGAATTGTTGCTTTTGAAAGCCAAGGGAGACTATGGCTGGCCCGAGTGCTACGACGACCCGTTCGTGAAAAAGCTGGTGCTCGCGCCGGAATATGGAGGCGACGGCAAAACTATCGGTGTATGTGCGAGCAAAATTGGTGCGATTGCAGAGTTTCCCGCCCATTGGGCGCCGAACGCCATGGTGCGTTACGACAAGGAACAATTTCCTGCACACTATCGCGGCGGCGTTTTCATCGCTTTCCACGGCTCATGGGACAGGGCGCCATATCCGCAAGGCGGTTACAACGTGGTTTTTCAGGCGCTCAATGGGGACCACGCATCCGGCCAATGCGAAATATTTGCAGACGGCTTCGCAGGAGCAGTGAAGTCGCCAGCTCAAGCGGAACATCGTCCCACAGGCTTGGCAGTGGGACCGGACGGTGCGCTCTATGTTTCCGACGATGTACGCGGACGGATCTACAGAATTGACTATCGCGGAGGTGCAGACTTCAACGCCGCGAGTGTCACGCCCTGTCCGAGCCTGACAGCTCCGGCCGGCAGTCCGGTTGAAGCGGTCGCAAAACCACCGGAGGGCACGCATCCTGATGCGGGCGCGGCCGCAAACAGCAATCTTGCGGTTCCTCAAGGCACGACCAAAGAAATGGTTCTGCTCGGTGAACGCATTTACCGTGGCGAGGTGGGCGGCGCAGGCTGCACGGGCTGCCATGGTAGCAGCGGTCAGGGCACTCCCTTAGGGCCGAAATTAACCGAGCATAAATGGCTGTGGAGCGATGGTAGCTACGCTGGAATCGCGAAAACAATAACAGAAGGTGTATCACAGCCGAAGCAGTATCGCAGTCCCATGCCACCGATGGGCGGTGCTCAGCTGACGCCTGACGAAGTATCAGCGGTCGCGGCATACGTGTGGAGTTTAAGCCATCAGGCCTCGCCCGGAGTCCGATAGCGGCTGCCGATAACGGGCTGAAGCGCAAGGCCGTCGACATGCGGACAGCGCGTCGGCCACAGGACATGTTATATCCGTGCGTTCTCAGCTGATCTCCGATCACCTGCCCACCTCATGCGATTGAATCTGTAAGGCTTGCGTACAGTTTGGCGTTTTGGAAAGTACCGTGCATAAGCGTACGCGGCGCGAAGTATCTGGCACATCTCTTGCATGTCACTGGGCGGAGCAAATGATGGCACAAAAGACTCTTTTTCTTCTGGTATTGATTGCCGCGACCACCGCGGTTGGCTACTCGCAGGAGACGGCAGGTGAATATGTCTCACCATCGGAGGCCGTTCCGAGAGGCAAAGCTCCCAAAATGCAGGTCCAATTACTGAATCCAGGAGAACCGACGAAACAGTATGCGGTCATCTTCTATCAGGGAGACGAGGCTTTTTCCGGACTGCTGGAGTTTGCGGAGAAGTATCAGGTGACGAGCGCTCATTTCACCGCAATCGGAGCACTGAGTGGAGCGACGCTGGGTTGGTTCGATCCCCAGCGCAAAATGTACAAGAAGATTCCCATCGTCGGTCAGCACGAAGTGATTGGGATGAGCGGAGATATTGCGCTCTACCAGGGAAAGCCCGTGGTCCATGCCCATATGGTAGTGGGGAACTCCGATGGAACAACACGCGGTGGCCATGTTCTTGATGCGTATGTGTCCCCGACGCTGGAGGTGATGGTCACGGTCGATCCGATAACTATGCAGAAACGGTTCGATCCGGCAACTGATCTGACGTTGATCGATCCAGCTTTGAAGTAGCTGCGAATTGATTCTGACGGGAAGTCGGGCTCATTTTCCGAAGGAGCCCGATCCCGAATCAGGAAAAGCGTTGATGAACTCTGAAAGGCGGGTCGTACTTGTGCCGTCAATGCAAGGCAAATACGAATTGGAGGTTGAATATCGTGACCGAAGTACGCGTGATTGCACGATCGGTGGCGCGCGAAGGAAAAGAAAGCCAACTCAGAGCGTTGTTGCAGGGCATGTTGGTTCCTACGCGTGCCGAGCAAGGATGCGAATCGTATGAACTTTACGAGTCAGATACCAAAGGGCGTTTCTATTTCGACGAAACATGGGAGAGCAAAGCTGCACTCGACAAACACACAGCAACTCCGCACTTTAAACATTTAGAACAAGCGATCGGGGAATTGCTGGAAGAACCCTTCGAGGTAAACATTCTGAAAAGGTTTCTACCGACGCCGCGGCAGCATGATCTTGGATCCCAAGAGTCGAATCTGAGTTTGACTAAAGGAGAAGACGATGCTTAAACGCACGGCTGTATTTGCTGCGGCTTTACTTCTGGGCCTGGCGGTGCTGGGCCTGGATGTTCCCGATAAACCTGCTCCCATGGCCGGGTCCTGGCAGGTGGACACTCGCCATTCCGATGCGAAACTTATCATCGACGCGACGACGGATTACGGGAAAACGAAAATGAACGTAGCTCTCGGCTACGCCAGGATCGGAGGAGTCTTCAAACTCGACGACGCCGATCCCGCAAAATCCAATATCGACTTTAGGTTCTTCCCGGCTATGTCAATGGCACCCTCCATTGATGAACGTGGCAAATTCCTAAAGGAGTTTCTCCAGAACCCGGCCAATCAAACGCTGGTGTGTTTCCACTCCAACCGGGTCGTGCGGACGCCTGACGGCCGGCTGCAAGCCACGGGCGAACTGGTCGTCACGCGGGTGGACCGCAATGTCGATGTGACTCCGGGTGAAGCGTATTCCGGCCCCGTGTATGGCTCTCCGATGATCCACCGCGTTTCGCACGAGGCCACTTTCGTTTTCGACATCCCGGCCAGCGGGAGCGGCCTGAAAGAAAGCTCCATCCAGGCGTCGGGATCCACGAGCATGCACCGCGAGGATTTTCCCCAGCTAGTGAGAACTGTAGTCGGTACCTATTGGCCGACCGTAGTTCAAGAGGAGAACTGTCAATACCCTGACGCGAATGAAGCCTACAGCGGTACTCAATGCACGGGAACATACCTGTCAACTTCCGGGCTTCCCGAAGCTCCTCACGCCGCGAACCGCGAAGATGTGGGCGTCCAGCAGAATTTCAGTGACATTGTCGGAAACCATTTGACCATTCTCATTCAACTGCGTCTGTCGCCCACGGGCTCCGTAGAATCGGGGATGGCCGGCAACTAACCTTCGTCTCGAGTCAACACTGGCTAGTTCCTGCCGGCTTCACCCACTATTCACACTGGTGAAAAACGATCTTCAAAATCACGCGGCAGCCTCGGCGAAAAAGGTTTCGATCCCGGCCACTTCCTCTTCAGTGAGGCGCAACTCGCCGGCGCGCATCACTCCTTCGGCTTGAAGAGAGTTGCGCGCGCCGACGATCGCTCCCGTCACCGCGGGATGGTGCAGCGTCCAAGCGATTGCGACTTCTCCGGCTGACCGGTTGTGGTGTCTTCCAATTTCTCGCAGGCGATCCACCAGCGCCAGGTTTCGAGAGAGCTCCGGCTCGGTAAAGTCGGGATGATTTTTTCGCCAATCGTCCCTGGGCAGTTTGGCTGCGCGCTCGCGGGTCATGGCGCCGGTCAACAGGCCAGAAGCCATGGGAGAATAGACGATCACGCCAATTCCCTCACTCAGGCAGAAGGGCAGAATTTCGTCCTCGATCTCGCGATGCACCAGCGAATACCGTGGCTGCAAAGAAGTGACCGGAGCGATAGCCTGGGCGCGCTGGAGCTGCTGCACATTGAAGTTCGAGACTCCAATCCAGCGTACCTTGCCTTCACGTTTCAGGTTGGCAAGCGTGCACCATCCTTCCTCCAGTTTGGCCGAATCGGGATTGGGAGGCCAGTGGATTTGGTAAAGATCCACAACATCGACGGAGAGTCGACGCAGGCTGCCTTCGATTTCGCGCCGGATCGAATCGGCGTTCAGCGTTATTCCTACATTGCCGTGCGCGTCCCAGCTCCGGCCACACTTGGTAAAGACGTAGGGGCGCGGACCAGCCCAGCCTTTGAGAGCGCGGCCGACGACTTCTTCGGAGTGGCCAAGACCGTAGACAGCGGCCGTGTCGATCCAGTTGACGCCCAGTTCGAGCGCCCGGTGAATGGCGGCAATGGAGTCATGGTCGTCTTGAGATCCCCATCCGAACTGCCAGCCCGAACCGCCGATGGCCCAAGCGCCGTAGCCCACGGGAGTGATATTGAGATCTGAGTTGCCGAGTTTTCGCGTTTGCATTTCTAGCTCCTTCTAAAGTTCCGTTCAGCGACTATCTTCACCGCTGGAACTCTTAGCCCTCGACAGCTCGTAAAGGGAACCTCTTGGGCATTGCATTTTATTCCCCCGCCAATCTGCGGGCGCGCACAACGAATCTCTCAGGCGCCGGGCCGACGTAATGAAACGGATAACAGGTGACCAGCGTCAGCAATTGACCCGTGGAAGGCTCAACAACCCACGTTTCGTTGGGACGGACGACATCGGTGAACTTGACGCTGTAGAGGTACTGCCTTCCTGGAACGGTAACTCGAATGAGATCTCCTGACTTGAATTCACCCAGATGCCGAAAGAAGGTGTCGCGATGTGCCGCAAGCGCTACATTGCCCGCTTGTCCTGGCAGCGCGGTTCCTGGAATATGTCCGACCGCTACGCGTAGGATCCGCGACGAGGTTCCCTCCGCAATCATCGCAGAAATATGGAGTCGCGGGACGTCGATTCTTCCGACCAAATCCATCCCGCTGCCCAGCCGCAATGGCGGGGCCTGTGAGACATCCGAACTTCGATTGGTTGCGAGCTTCGCTGATACGAGGCCAGCTTCTCGCATTTGGTCTCGCGCCCAATCCTGATAGCGTGTTGCGTCGGCGATCGCAATCGCGCAATATCCTAGGGCCGAGCATCCCGCAAGCAGGAGAAGATGCTGGCCCCAGACAAGAATTGTTCTTCGTCGCGCTGTCATTCTTAAACTCGCTTTCGCAATGAGCGACCTGCACATATTCGAAATCTGCTTAAAAAGCCTCTGGCGCCGCCAAAACCGGCGCCAGCATAAAAGGAGCCAGACCCTGAATTACGCGAAGTTTCTAGAGACCAGTCGAAGCACGAAACCAGCGACTAACGACAGCATCCCGAGCAGTCCCCAGAGTGGCACCCAACTCGCGGTCTTAGGGAGAGAGTTGGCCGCTGCCCCTTGCGCCATCAGCGGTTGGGAAACGACGACTTCAGCCATTTCGATTTCCTCGCCGCTTGGAGTCACCGCTTTCACGGGCACTTGCTTGCTCTGAGCGGTGCTTGATGCCTGGTCGTTGGGCATCGAGAGCACCGGTCGGCTGGTCTGCTTCGCGAGTTGGGTCGCTCTAGTTTTCGGATACACAAACTCCTGCCCGAAGTTGTCGCCCGGGTAGAACCAGGAATGAATGGCCTCTGGCGAACCAGATGGTCTTTCTTCGAAATGGATGACGGTTCTTCCCCGAGGTTGCAGCCGGTAATCGGGAATCGCCAGAACCGTCGTCACCAGCCGCTGGCGATCTGCACTCCAGATCTGAACGATGTTGCGATCTGACTCGCTGTCGGCGAGGGTGAACCAGTACGTGCCGGATGGAAGAACCTGGCCCGGTACTTCGACGGGTTCACTGAATGTAAGTTTGGTAGCCTTGTCCCACTTATCTGCCATCATGGCACTTGGTGCAACCAGCGCACAAAGTACCGCCAGACAGAAAGTCACGATAAACCACTTGTGTCTATTCACCTTGTCCTCCTTAGAATTCAATCTTCTTCTCTCTTGCGGCTTCACAATCTCTTTTAAATTTCCTAAAACAGCATCCTCGCTCGACTCGGTGCGAAAAGCTTTCATTCGAGCTTTCGCAATGTAGAGAATGCATTTATCTTTCCAAACGCCGTTCGACCCAGAACTGCCCAGGTTTGCATCGCCATCCACCACGGGGCAAGCAAGTTCCAATTCTTCGCGCTGGAATTCGGTTTGCCGAGTAGAAGTCCAAACCTGTCGAAATGCGGACATCTTTGTCGGCCCCGGGACGATTAACTGACCTACACGGGCGATTCGTAACTACTCAGTTGTCTATGCCGCGGAAGATGCGCGGTGAAGTCACTGCGTGCGATTGGAACGAGACGTGCCTCACGCTTACGTATCAGGAGGAAAGAACGTGCAGGAAGCACAGCCTTATACTGGGAACAAATCTAGCTTCAACGTCCCCAACGGCGATGGCGCACACGAGGAAATGAACAAGGCTCTGTCCCGCTGCCGGGCCTCGTTCTTCAGAAGCGCTTACCGCTTTCTCGAAAATACGGCAGACGCGGAGGATGCGGTTCAGGACGCGCTACTTTCCGCCTACAAGCACATCGACCAGTTCAGGGGCGAGGCGCAGATGTCCACGTGGTTAACTGCGATTGTTGCCAATTGTGCCCGCATGCAATTGCGCAACCGGCCACGCAACATCCACGTGTCGCTGGACGAACCCATCGGCGAGGAGCAGGAACTCCCCATGTCAGAATTATTGGCAGACTGCCGGCTGAGTCCTGAGGACGAGTGCCGAAATTCCGAACTGCGTGCGCGCCTGAACGAACTTATGTCCCAGCTCTCGCCTTCGTTGCGCAAGGCATTTCAGTTGCGTGACCTGGACGGTCTGACAACTCGCGAAGCAGCGAACATTCTAGGCGTGGCGGACGGAACCGTGAAAGCCCAACTGGCGCGGGCACGCGCCAAGCTCAGGCGATTGATGGGCCGGACGCCCCGCACGCATCATCTACGTAGGACGTACGCGACGCCGAGAATGCCCGAGAAATAGCGAACAATCAGGAAGAGACTCTACGTGGACAGTTTTCGCCTTTAGCGCAATTACTTCCTCGACTAACCAAGCTCGCTAACCAGGCGTCCGTACGCCCCGTCCAAGAAAAAGCCCTGCCCCATCGGGGGCAGGGCGTCAGCCGCAACGCGAGAATTTATGCCAGCGATCGGCGGAGCCAAACTACATGCCAGTCCGCTCGAAGATCAATGATTCTTTGTTGCGACCGAAGTCGATCTCTTCGAGCGTTCGTGTATTGGCGCTGGTTGTGCCAGTCACAACGTCGGCCTGAACCGCTTGAGTGTTATTCGTCTTCAATGTTCCCGGCACTGTGGCAATGGTCTTTCCATTACGCAGGAAATTAACCTGTACCTCTGGGCCGGTCCCTTGCCACTCGACCTTGTAGTTGCCAGGTTGCAGACGGGCGCTACCGACTTGTAGAAGTCCGGGATCTCCACCGAGTGCTGATTATTGTCCCGTGCCAAAGCGAACACCGACGATAATAGGGCGAGCATCGATAGAAGTACTGTGTACTTTATTAGCTTCATTGCGCAAGTTCTCCTTCAGACAGTAAGCGGCAGTTCTTAATCTGATGGATGAGGTCATTAGCTCAGACACTGAATGCCTTTTTCAATAGATGCCAGCCAATCGACTTGAGGTGCAACCGTGAGCATCCGCAGATGTAATTGTGCGTAAATCTTCGTAATCATTATTGAATCCCGCCAAGAAGTCCTGCGACCCGGAGCTTTCACTTGCCTTCAACCAAGACCTTGCACTGATTGATAAGGGAACAAGATCGAGCGATCATTTCACTGGCTCAAATTTTTGGACTCTGCGACCCCAATCGGTCTCGGCCACATAAATGTTGCCTTTGGAATCGACGGCTAGAGTGTGGCCGTGGGTAAACTCACCTATCTGGTGACCAGGACGTCCGAAGCTTGAGAGTACTTTTCCGCTGGCATGGTCGAGAACTTTGACCTCCTCATCGCCTCCGTCATCCACGTACATAAATTTCTGCTCCCGGTCAGGAGAAAAGCCGATCCACCAAGTAGTACCCCAATTGTCAGGAAGGCTGTTTCCTCGCTTGATCCAAATGTTGTTCTTGAAGTTTCCCATCTTATCGAAGACTTGGATCCGGTCGCTCTGTCGGTCACAGACGTAGACTAGACCGTCGTTGCCGATGACCACACAATGCACGACCCGCATGAACGCACCACCGACTCCCGCGTCGGCTTCCTCTTTTGTCCCCTGGTGCCCCCACTGACGAAGGAACTTCCCGTCCCGATCGAAAACGACTATCCGGCTATTGCCGTAACCGTCAGCTACGTAGACGTCGCCGTTGACGGGATCTACCGCTATATCGGAAGGCATGTAGAACTGCGTGTGACTCGAATTCAGCGCGCGACCCGTGAGAGTGCCATCGGAAGTATCGACAACGCCTCTTTCCCCGATCTGCATCAGTAGTTTTCCGTCGTGACTGTATTTCTGAATGATTCCGTCGCCATTGCCGGCTGTCCAAAAATTGTTCTCATAGTCGATGGTGCAGCCGTGCGTGATATTCGGAACGACTTTCCAGTCGCCGAAACTATTCACCATGTTCCCGTCGGGATCGAATTCAATGTAAGGTGGCGCCTGCTGGGCAACTTCCGCTTCCTTGTCCGTCATGTCGCTGCGATTGACGATGAAAACGTGATCCTGCGCGTCCACGCATACCCCGCTCACTTGTCCGATTACCCATTTTTCAGGCAAGGGCTTTGGCCAGTTGGGATCGACGACGAATTTCGCACCGCCGGCATGTGCCTGCGCGCGGCGAGTTCACTCCCAGAGCGACCACCAAACCTATGCAAAGCCAAATCTTAGCGAAGAGAGTTATTCCGTTCTTCATTTTTCCCCCAGTGAAACCGAATCTGCGACGTGTTCAGCTATCAGCGTCATTTGCGCGCGATAGCCGAGATCTCGATGTGAGCACCCAAGGACAACTTGGCGACCTGCACAGTCGTTCGAGAAGGTAGGGGATTCTTGAAGTACTCCTTGTAGATGGCGTTCACTTCCTGGAACTGCGACAATATCGACCAGATAGATCTGAACCGAAACGACATCGGAGTAGTTCATGTGCGCGTCGTTCAGAACGTGTCCGATATTTTCCAAACAGTTCCTGGCCTCTTGGCCGAAGTCGTCCGGCAATGCATGAGTTTTCGGGTCCGTTCCCTGCAGACCGGAGACATACAGAGTGTCCCCAGCCAGGATTCCCAGACTGTAGGGCGTGCCAGCGGGGACCAGTTCCACGCCGACCGGAGTCTTGCCTGACTTTGTCGACGCGGAAAAGAACAAGAGGCAAACCGCAAGCAAGCAGCCAATTAATTTTGCCATCTTAGTATCTCCTCCCTTCCTCGATCGTAAAACCTCGTGTTCTCCGGACTTTCTTCTTATGGTCCGCTGGCGTTTTCGTTTGCGTATGCCCGCGCGAGCGCTCGGATCTCCGACTCAGTAAGCGTGCCGGCGATCGTTCGCATCGGCATGTCCATGTCGTTGGCGCGTGTGCCCTGAGCAAATGCTTGCAACTGCTGCTCGAGATACAGTTCGTTTTGTTTCGCGAGGGCCGGCGCGCCGATCCGATAGCCCCCGGGGCCGTGGCAAGAAGCGCATGGCGCGATGCCGCGTTTCGGGTCACCGGCATAAATGAGCCTTTGCACCGGATCGCGGTTGCGATAACTGCTGTTAGGACGCGGTGCTCGTTCGCCGCGGTTTTCCGGCAACCCGGGCAGCGATGCAAAGTACGCAGACACGTCCGCGTATTGTTGTGGCGTGAGCGATTGCGCAATCGCGGACATCGGACCCGACAAGCGAGTCCCGGAGCGAAAATCGTCGAGTTGTTTGTACAGCACGAGGGGGTCGAGGCCGGCCAGACTGGGAATCCAATCTTGGGTGCTTAGTCCTTTTTCACCGTGGCATGCCATGCAATTGGTTGCAATGAACTCTCCCCTCTTCCGGTCACCGGCGGTTGCTTGCTGAATGGTGGTTTCCGTCCACGCAATGTAGGTCGGGATCTTAGGCGGAGGCTGGATGGCGTTGAAGGCTTTGCCATGAATATGAAACCCGAGAGCGTGGTACACCGCATCTTTCGTGGAAAACGGTGCGCGACTCTCTTGGTACCGCGGCAAGAGTAAGAAGCCCAGTCCGAACGCAACCACGACCGTTGCCGAAACAACTGCGACCACAATAAAACCTGTTGGATTGTGGAAACGAGATGGTTCGTTCTGCCCACTCATTTCGTGATCCCCCGGGTCAAGGAATACGCGGGCGCATTTTGATTGTGGAGGAAAAAGAATTGCCCTATGGGATAGCCATACGCAATCAGCACGAGCGACAACAGGATCACGTTCCAGAGTCCAAACCCATTGAGAAGCGCGGGTACCGTGGCCGGGGGATTCACTGACAAAGCGTAGCGAATGGGAGGCATGGATTCGGCGACAGGAGCAAAGCTCGACCGAACCAGGACGTAGAAGAACAGGAGAACTGCGATGAGCAAGATGCAGCCGCCGATCACCGACAAGATGACGAGGAGCGCCGTCTTTGCCACAGCCGGATCCGAATAGTCGAATATCGCGTAGCGTCGAGGCTGTCCCATGAGACCCGCGATGTGCCAAGGTATTGTCGTGATCAGGATGCCCCAGAACCAAAGCCACAACTGAATATCCGCAAGGCGCTTTGAGACCAGTGGCCGTCCAGTCAACCGGGGCCAAAGTTCGTATGCGATCGCGAAGTAAACGATGACGACGGCGCCTCCAAAAATAAGGTGGAAGTGGGCGGTTACCCAAGACGTGTTATGAATCATCGCGTTCATGGCGTAACTCATGTTGATCAGTCCGCCGAATCCACCTGGCCCAAGCAAAAGCAGCGAAAGACCGACCGCGAGGACCATAGGTTCATCCCAGGGCAGCGCCCGGATCCATCCGAACAGACCTTTACCTCCGCGTACGCGCCCGGCTATTTCCAGGGAAGCCGTGATCGTGAACACCGTGAGCAAAGTCGGGAGGGCGACCATGAAAGTAAGTACGGACTGAACGAACTTGAATCCTGCGCCATGTTCGGGGTCCATAAAAAGATGGTGCATGCCGACGGGAATGGAAAAAACCAGGAACAATATAAAGGTGATGCGTCCCATCGTGTCGCTATAGAGGCGCCCGCCGGCGGCTTGCGGCATTAATGTGTAGTAAGCGATGTAAGCCGGAATCAGCCAGAAATAAACAATCGCATGTAACGTCACAGAAAACAGCGTCCGGGCCAGTCCAGCATCGATGGTGTGGCGCCATCCGAACGTCACAGGCAGGATTTGGAAGAGGACCTCGCTGACCGCCCCGAGTGCTGTCCATCCCCACAGGATGGCGCACGCCGTGATGGCAAACATAGCAAGCGGAACCGGTTTCCCCGGATTTTCTCGTTTCCAGGCGCGGAAATTTACGAGCATCAATGCGATCCAAAAATAAGATCCGATGATGACCAGCGCCAAGCCCAGGTAGTACCACGGGCTTCCGACCAGTGGCGGATAAAAGGTGTACAACACGGAGGACCGGCCAGCGGCAACCGGCACGAGAGCCATCACAGTGCCGATCAGAGACAGGGCATAACCAACCCACGCCCATTTTTCTCCCTGGAGCGGCCTTCCGAGCGCCGAGACGGCAATGGCATAGCCAAATCCCATGGCGAAGAACGTTGGAAAAACATACGCCATGATGGACCCATGTGCGGTCACCGAGGCGTAGTAAACGTTCGGATCGTCTACGGGAGCCGGCAGCGGACTGCGCATCAGCATTTGCCAGAAGCCCAGTCCAACGGCGGGCAAGAAGCAGAGAAATGCGGTCCACAAGTGGGCGAGCGGAAGTACTCTACCGCGTTCCACAATTCATCCTTTCGTCCGGCCGCAAGTTCTTGAATTGATCTCTCGGCACAACCACAACGCGCGCTGCCATCGCGTGATGACCGAAGCCGCAAAATTCGTCACAGGGCATTTGGTAGGTTCCTGGACGCTCAAAGCTTGTCCTTACGTTTGTGATATAGCCCGGAACAACCATGGCATTGGTGTTCGTACTCTGTACGAAGAAGCCATGTACCACATCGGCGCTGGTTAGCCGAAAACGAACGGGCGTCGAAGCGGGCACAACCGCGCACTGCGGAACAAACATATACTGCTCGGCAATGATGCGAACTGTGATTGAACCGTCAGGTTCGACAGCGGAGCCGAGATTGCTCTCGACGAACTCCCCTTGCAGGTGCAAAGTCGCCGGGTCGATGGTTTCCACATCGCTTAACGGATGAAGCATCTGGCCGATGCCGGTAAGGACGATCACCGCCAGCATCACGCCGAGCATTGCGGCCATCACGAGGAACCAACGCCGTTCCGTCTTGACGATGACTGTTTCCGGAATCAGACCTGCCGCGCCTACGTTATTAAACTGGCTAGCCAACGTGCCCCCTGCTCATGAACAACACAAAATAGAAGAACAGCCAACCTGCGAAGAGCAGTCCTACCGCGCAGGCTGCAATAATCAGGGCTCCGCGAGGACCGTCTCTGAGAGCCTCTTCAGCCGCAGCGCGAGTGGTACCGGGCGCCACGCTCTCCGGTTTGCTTGCTGATGCGTAATGAGATTCTTCTTCCATCCAGCTCTCCCCTGATTTACTTCACCGCTGGAGCAGATGCTTGCTCGAAGTAGGCTGCGACGGCAGTGATGTCCTGTTCGCTCAGGTTATGAGCGGGAACAATCATCTGCTGGCTCTTGCGATAGCCCTGGCGAAACATTCGAATCTGAACGGTGATGTAGTGACTGTATTGCCCGCCCAGATATGGCACGCCAGAAACGGGCTCTCCCTCGCCGTTTGGCCCGTGGCAGCTCTCGCATGCCTGGACGCGCACACTTAAATCACCAACCTCCGCGACTTGCTTTCCGCGATCACGGAGCTGCGCCGGCACCGGGCGTGAGGGTAAAGGAACGGCATGAACACTCGCGTAGTATTGCGCGACAGCGTTGATCTCATCGTCCTTCAACGCTTTGGCAATTGGCTGCATCAGCGCGTTCTGCCGATCGCCGGAAGCAAAGCGGCGCAACTGATCGGCTAGATACTGCGCGGATTGTCCGTCCAGCCTCGGAAAAGCGCCGCTTCCGTCGGAAGCTCCATCAAAGCCGTGACAACGAGAGCAGGCCACCGCCCCTCTTGTGGTTCCCTCTGCCACGATCCGTACTGCCATTTGCGATTCGTTCGAGATCGATTTATTCGGATCGTTTTATTCGATACGTGGTCTGTGCGGCCAGGTAGCTCGCGACCATGATTACCGCTACAAAGACTACCGCGATGGAGAGGACAGACTTAACCCGCACGGTGCTATGAATCTTCGTCATCGGTTACACCAGAGGTCCAGGTCGCTTCAGGTAGCGCGTCTTCAATGCGTCGGCTGTCCAGTAAATCAGCGCGCCCAGAGTGAGTGTTGGGTTGTAGCTGGAATTCTGAGGATAGTTGCAGGCTCCCACCACGAAAACATTCGGCACATCCCAGCTCTGGCAGTAGCGATTCACCACGCTTGTCGAAGGGTCAGCTCCGATTACCGCGCCTCCAGTGTTATGGGTGCTCTGATACGAGGTGGTCGTGAACGGACCCGTCCTCGGAGAATCCACCACGATCTTGGCACCCATCTGTCGGGCGATTTCACTGGCCTTGTGGGTGACGAATCTACTCATGCGAACATCGTTGTCCGGAAAATCAAACGTGATTCTCAGAAGCGGAAGCCCCCACGCGTCGCGGTAGGTCGGATCCAAATCGAGATAGTTCCCCCGCATGGAGGTGGAAGTGCCGGATAAATTGAAAATCGCGGTGTGGTTGTAATGTTGCCGCACGGCATCCTTCCATTTCCTGCCCCAGCGCGGCGTCCCCGGCGGTGTGGGATGAAATTCGACCGGGCGGGCGTTCGTGCTGCCGCACAGCACGTAGCATCCCCCTATGAATCCGAGGGAACTGTGATCGAAATTGTCGACGCTGAAATCGTCGATGACCGTTCCGCTGGCCCCGCCCGCCATGTAGGAATTCAAATGAACGTCCTCGCCGAGAAAAGTGGGGACGTAACTCTGTGTCTGATAGGCGTAATTTCGCCCCACCACTCCCGTTTCGGTCGTGGGGTCGTACGGTTTGCCGATGCCGGAGAGCAGCAACATGCGGACGTCGTTCAAGGCGAACGCGGTCAAAAGAACGAGGCTCGCGGGCTGCTCGAATTCCCGCCCCTGCGCATCCATGTAACTGACGCCCGTCGCTTTTTTGCCCGTGCTATCCAGGTTGATGCGGAGAACCTGCGACTCGGTGCGCAGCTCAAAATTGGGATTCTTCATGAGCACCGGCAAGATCACCGTCTGCGGACTTGCCTTAGCGAAGTGTTCGCAACCATACCGTTCGCAAAACCCGCAATAGACACAGGGATTTAAAGTCAATCCCTCGGGATTCGTATACGGGCGCGTCGAAGTTGGCGGATGGCTGGAGGAACGGGTGATAGCCCAGCTCCGAAGCTGCCTTCCGAAACAGAGCTCCAGAGTATTGCTCCTTCATCGGAGGATTGGGATACTCGCGGGAGCGGGGTGCCTCCAGAGGATTTCCGCCCGCTTCGATCTTGCCGTTCAAATTTCCGGCTTTGCCGCAAACGCCCAGGAGATATTCAAAGCGGTCGTAGTATGGCTCCAGTTCCTGGTAGGTGACGCCCCAGTCTTGAATTCGAAGATCGGGGTCCAGAATTTTCTTTCCGTAGCGCTGCTCGATGTGTGTCTTGTAGATGAATTCCTCCTCGTGGTATCGCCAAGACTGGCCGTTCCAGTGAACTCCGCACCCGCCCAGACCCGTGCCGGGAAGAAACGCCTCCCACTGGCGCATGGGCAAAGCGACCTCGCGGTAGTGGTTGCGGAAGGTCATCGCTTCGCGCGTCACGTCCTGCATCATTCCCTTGCGGATCGAATACTTCAGCTCGTCGTGGATCGCAGGCGCCTGAAAGTCCGGAACGGAATGGCGGCCGTGGCCCCGCTCCAGACCGACGACCTTGAGACCGGAAGCCGCAAGCTCTTTGGCGAGAATGGAGCCGGCGAAGCCGACTCCGATGACGACCACGTCAACCTCTTTTAGCGTCTGCGGCATCGGCCTATTTCCCTCCCGTGCCGGAGTTCATCGAGTGGTAGCCCGGGCCATCGGCGATGCTCAACGGCTCTCGATGAAATTCGACTCCATGCTTATCGATCAGATCGTGGTAATCCGCATACGCGCCGGGAAATCCAATCATCTTCCAGGCGAGTTTGTTTTTGTTGCCGCCATAGATTGGATCGGAGAAGAATCCTTCCACCGTGTGCTGCAACAGGAAGTCGAAGAACGTGTTCGATGGAACGCCGTCAAGGTCGATGTCTCCCTTTTCGAGACTCGAAAGGTATGCGTCCTTTTCTTCGGCAGGCAACTGGTCGAAGGACTTCGCCTGCGAGGCAAAGTGTGCGTTGATGGCGAGAATGGATCGGCGGAAGAGTTCCGCCGGCGTGTACTCGAGTTGATAGCCTTGCGTGGGAGTGCCCTTTCGGAATGGCCCGTGACGATACAGCATTTCGCCACCACCCCAAGCTCCCGCCATTTGAAGATCGATGTAATTCACGACACCCGCTTCCGCGGCGCCCGGCCAGCGTTCGTCTGCGGGAATCAGTCGATCCACGGCCGCCAGCAGAAATCGCCTTTCGGATTCGTTCAAAAAGCGACGTGTTTCCTCGGCGCGCGCATTCCCGAGCAGCGCGGGAGCTTCTCCTGCCAGCGTCGCAGTTGAAATCAGGACCAGACTTGACCTCAGAAAATTTCGGCGTGAATTTGAATTCGGCGCGTCGCTCACAAATCCCCCTTTACTTATCGATAGCGATTTCCTTTGGTCACTCAGCTCTACTCCGTGCCACTTTGCAGCTTTAGCGCACGTGCCAAATGGTCCTGAATCTTTGGCAGGGTTTCTTGGGCGAACGCCTTCAGATCAGGATCTGTGCCATTCGCAATTTCATACTGATAGAGAGCGGTATTGCCCTTCTGGTAATTGACCTGGCCCCTTACGTAATCGGCGTCGAGCCTCTGGCCACTTTCATGTTCAAGGGTTGAAACCATCGTTGCGTAGGCGGCTTTCAGAAGTGTCGGCGGCGGCACGGGTGCCTTCTTTTTCAGAATGGCCAACAGTGCATTGTTCACGGCGACGTGCGAACTCACCATCAACTCGGCGTAGCCGCGAATGGCTTGGGTCGTGCCCTTGTTTTCGGCAAGCCGGCCGGAATTAACCTGAAACGGAGTCCCGAGCGAAGTTTGAGTGACGAAGTAGGTGTCAGCCGGTCCGAGTGGAGCCCCGGGCACACTGGTCGCCGTTTGCGCGGCAGGAGCGCTCATTGTAAACACCAGAAGAACAACGGCCAGGCCGAGACCGGTCACCGCGGCTAGCGAGAGCGCCTTCATGTCTTTCTCCTCCCGGAAGTGAAAATCAGCTTCGATATCCGATTCGCTATCGGAACGGGTCTTCCATCGGAGTAAAGGCATTTGATATGCCAACTTAAGTCTTCAGCAAATTGCTAGAAGTGCCGGAAAACTAGATCGGCGGCGGAGCTAAAGACGGAGATACTAGGAGGAGTGTCCCTCGCTTGACTCGCTCTCGGAACAAGTGTCCACATTTCGACGGGACTTCGCCCTGCTTCATCGCCGGTGGGGAGAGTTAACCAGGGTCGAGGCTCTCCAGAACCGGAGAGCCTCAGCGTTTTTTGCGGGAAGGTATGCTGCCGGTGCGCTCAGACCTTTGCTCCTCCCGCCTCAACTCATGTTGTGGGTGCTGCGTGACGATAAACGATGTTCCTCGAAGGCGCGGGCCTGCTCTGCAATCGAGTCCAGCCAGGGCTAACTGGCGCGCGAGACAGCCAGATTTGCAATCCCTGCAACCTCTTCCATTCGCCGCAGCACAGCGGAAAAATCCTCGTCACCCCCGGCAGCCAGTTCTTCGGAGTTCACGCGAAATGCGGCTTCTGTCACGGGCATTGAGACATCTGTTTTTCCGGCCGCCCGCAGAATCAATCCAAAATCCTTGTTCATAAGGCTGAGAGGAAACTGCGGACTGTAATCGTTGATCGCAACTCGAGCCAGCTTTCCCACGTGAGCTGGGGCAACCACAGCCGTCTTCGATAAAACGTCGAGTAACGTCTCGCGATCGAGGCCAGTTTTTTCTCCAAGGACCACTGCCTCTGCGATGGCCTGCATGCCGACGCCTAACAGCGTGTTAACGACCAACTTCATCGCTGTCCCCGAGCCAGGACCACCCAGAAGAAAGTATTGCTTTGCAATCGCTTTGAATATTGGTTCCGCAGCATAGAACAATTCTTTGTTGCCGCCGGCCAGTAGCGTCAGGATGCCTTGCTCCGCAGCGGGAGTGCTGCCCGAGATGGCGACATCCAATACCTCGATACCACTCTTCGCGCCAAGCCTGTGCAATTCCCGCGAACTTTCCGGGGAGATCGTGCTCATCTCCAAAACGATGGTTCCCGGCCGCGCCTGAGCGAAGACTCCCTCTGGTCCGGCATAAACGCTCTGAACTGCTTCATCGTTCGTCAGGCACGAAAGAATCACGTCGACAGTGCGCGTAAGCTCCAGAATGTTCTTTGCGGCGAAACCTCGCTTTGCAACGACAGCTTCCGCCTTAGCGATATTCATGTCGTAGGCGACGAGAGGGTATCCGTGATCGAGCAGGCGTTGTGCGATTCGGCTTCCCATGTTGCCCAGTCCAATGAATCCAAGTTTCACCTGATCTGCCGTAAGACTTTTCATATGTTTGTCTCCTTTAGTTAGAACTGCTAATCAGCTTTCCGCAGCACTCTGGCCTGTTCGGTAGTTCTTTTTTCTCCCATCCGCCGCCAAGGGCTTGAATCAATAACACCGCACTTGCCATGCGCCGTCCAAGAATATTGACGGCTGTAACCTCGTCCGCGAGCGCGGCATTCTGAGCGGTAATCACTTCGAGATAACTGGTAACGCCGCCGTCATAACGAGTGTTCGAGAGGGCAAGCGACTGTTGCGCGGCTTGCACCGCAGTCGCCTGAACTCCAGCCTCTTGCTCCAGAACTCGCAAGCTGGCCAAGTTGTCTTCGACTTGTTGAAAGGCCGAGAGGACGGTCTGCCGATAGAACGCAACGGAAGAATCGTAGCCAGCCTTTGCTTCATCGTTTAGTGCACGCCTGCCGACCAACATCAAAGATGGTGACCGCGGCAGAGGCTCCGGCGGACCAGAGAGCGCTCGGTCCCTGGAATAACGTGGTGATGCTCCCGCTCTCCAATCCGCCAGCAGCCATTATGTTTACCAACGGATAATAAGCAGTTTTGGCGAGCCCAACCTGGGCATTCGCAGAAGCCACCTGGCGCTCGGCTTCGGCGATGTCGGGACGCCGTTCCAGCAATTCTGAAGGTAGGGCAACAGGAATTGGCGGCGGCGGGGCGGTAAGCGGCAACGGTGGCAGAGTGAAATCCGCCGGAGGCTTGCCAATCAAAACCGCAACGGCATGCTCGTATTGCGCGCGCGCGACGTCGACGTCGATCATCTGCGCGCGGGTGGTCTCCAGAATCGTCCGCGCCTGCTCCACTTCTACTTCGGAGGCAAGTCCCCCCTCGTACAGGTCCTCATTCAATTGATATGCCTGCTCGTATTGCGCGACGGTGTCCTTCAGCAGCTTTTCCTCGGCATCCAGGCTGCGTGCCGCGAAGTAATCTACGGCGAGCGAAGCGTGCATGCTCAGGTTGACTACCGCCAGATCGGCGGCGCTGGCCTGCGCCTGCTCCCGGTAAGATTCCACGTTGCGGCTCACCCGGCCCCAGGCATTGGTCTCGTAAGACAAATTAGCCGGCACCACATAATCGTTAAAGGTAACCCCGTCATTAATCGTTGGAGGTGGAAGATTGTTGGAATATCGTTCTCGCGTAGCCGAAGGAGATAGGGTGACGGTCGGATAGTAATCGGCACGAACGTACCGCAAGGCGGCTCGAGATTGCTGGTAGTTCGCCACCGCGTGCTTCAGGTTCTGGTTGGAGACGTTGACTTGCTGCTCCAGGGAGTTGAGTTGAGGATCCTGAAATATCTCCCACCAATTGCCGCCCAGGTTCTGGTCGCTGGGTTGAGCGGTCTTCCAGTTTCCCATCTCCTTATACGCCGGCGGAGTCGGAACCGCCGGGGCGCCTTTGTATTTCGGCCCCACGGCGCAGCCGGCAAACGGAAGCACACATGCGATCAGGAAGAAGACTCCATCGCGTATGCGATTTCTTCATAGCAGGCTGCGTCGCTTGCGAAGCCATCATTTCGAATCTCCCGGCAGCGACGCGTTCACGATCTGGACTTCCTGTCCGGAAACCAGCGAATCAGGCGGATTTAGAACGATCTGGTCATCGGCGTTCAGCCCGGCGACAATCTCAATTTCGTTCCCGAAATCATGGCCGGGAGTAACGTCGATGACCGTCACTTTCCCATTCTTGCACAACCCCTACCTGCAGCTTCTCTGAGCGGAAAATCAGAGTGTTGACTGGAATCAAGAAAGTGGACTTTTGCGACGGAACTTTCAGATGCACTTCGGCGTAGGAGCCGGAGAAGAGAGTTCCGGAGGGTTTGGAACATCCATTTCGACCAGCAAGGTGCGCGTGGTGGCGTTGATCGCATCGGCCGTTCGCACCAACTTGCCGGGGAATCTCTTGTCGGGGAATTCCGCCAGACACGATGTCCGCCTGGGTCTCACCCACCTTCACGCCTTGCGAGTATTCTTCCGGCACGTTCACGTAGACACGCAAGGTGCGTGTCTGAACCATGTGGAATAGATCGGTTCTCGGCGCCGTGCTGCTGCCGGAATTGATGAGGTCGCCGATGTCGGTATTGCGCGCAGTGATCACACCGTTGAATGGCGCATAGACTTTTTCGAAGGATACGAGGGCTTCGTAGCGGCGCACCTTCGCCTGTCCGCATCGACGATCGCCTTGTTTGCGGAGTAGGTCCCGACGGCGTTGTCCACGGCTTGCTGAGAGACCGCATGTTTCTTCAGCAGTCCCTGATAACGGTCTCTCGTGATCTGAGCCAACTGCAGATTGGCTTGCGCCGTGGCCAGCGTGCTGCGCGCCTGCGCCAATTGCTCATCAACCTCCGGAGTCTGAATGGTCGCCAGCAATTGGCCGGCTTTCACGTGCGCCCCGATGTCGAAATACCACTTCTTCAGGTAGCCATCGGTGCGGGCGTAAATCGGCGAGGAGATGAACGGCTGTATGTTTCCGGGCAGGATAATTTCCTGAGCTGGCGCGGTCTCGTTTTGGCAGCACCACAGAAACGGAGGGCACCGCCAGTTGCACCGTCACCGCGCGCAAAGCTTCGCTTCGGCCTTGATCCGCGAGCGAATTCCGACAATCAAAACCGCAGCGAACTACGACACGCGATCACGCAGGATCAGCCAGCGTCGAAGCCTGCCTTTGCGCTGCTACGTTTTGTCGGGAGCCGGCCTCGCGGCGCTCCGGATCTCGTTGATCATCTGTGCTTTCGTCATTGTTCATTACTCACTCTTGTGTCTCGTCCGATGCTCTTCCGCAGGTAGCGCTCCTGCTTTACTGCACTACGCGCGCGATCCGTGCAGCACGCTGAAGAATGTAGGAACGAAGAGCAGTGTGGATACCGTGGCGAAAAGCAGACCGCCGATTACGGCGCGCCCCAGCGGAGCATTTTGTTCCCCGCCGTCGCCCAATCCCAGCGCCATCGGAACCATGCCGATAATCATGGCCAGGGCGGTCATCAGCACCGGGCGGAAACGCGTAAACCCCGCCTCCAGCGCCGCTGAGACGGCATCTTTTCCCTCCGCCATCTGTTCCGTGGCGAAGCTCACCACCAGAATGCTGTTTGCAGGTCGCCACGCCCATGCACATGATCGTTCCCATGAGCGCGGGAACGCTGAGCGTGGTATGGGTGATGAACAGGAACCAGGCAATTCCCGCCAGCGCCGCCGGCAATGCGGAAATCATGATGAAAGGATCGAGCCAGGATTGAAAATTCACTACGATGAGCAGGTAGTCCAGCAAAATCGCAAACACCAGCCCACCGAGCAGGCCGATGTAGGAGGAACGCATCGTCTGCACCTGCCCGCGAACCACGACTTGCGATCCGCGCGGCAGTTGCCAGCGAGGCGCATCGATGAGCGTGTTGATGTCGCGCGCAACCCCTCCCAGATCGCGCCCCGAGACCGAGCCGTAAATGTCGATGACCGGCGCGATGTTGTAGTGCGACACCACGGCCATTCCCGTGCCCGCTTCATGGACACCAGGCTCGCCATCAACGACGGAGCCGCGGCTGAGTCTGTGCTCGTGACCGGAATGTTCACCAGGTCCTGCAGAGTGTCTGCGCGATATTGCGGAGTTTGGGTGGCGATGGAGTAGCTGACACCGGTTCTTTGGATCGACCCAGAAATGTCGGCGCAGTCTGAAAGCTGCCGCTAAGAGAAACCAGCAAGTTTTGCGCGATATCGTGCGCCGGTGTAGCCGAGTTCCTGGGCTTTGGTGCGTTCGATTCTGAGATGAAGATAGGGCTCATCGAAGGGCTGCTGGATGCGCAAGTCAGCCGTCCCGGGCACGTATCGGATCTTCTGCATCAGCTCGCTTGCCCACTCCCGGTTGCCTTCGAGGTCGTTGCCCATGACCTGAATGTCGATGGGAGCGGGCAGTCCAAAGTTCAGAATCTGCGTGACCATGTCCGAAGGAAGGAAAGCAAACATCACGCCGGGAAATTGTTTCGCCAAGCTCAGGCGCAGCTTGTCGACGTATTCGTCGGTCGGGTGATGGTTCGGCGACAGAGTAACCAGCACGTCGGCATCCGAAGTTCCCACCGGCGCCGAGTTGCTGTAGGAAAGATTGATGCCGCTGTAAGGCAAGCCGATGTTGTCGATGATGCTCTTGAACTTCGTCCGCCGGAATTTGCTTGCGGATCGAATCTTCCACCAGATCGCACAGGAACGCGGTGTCTTCGATGCGCATGCCGGTGGGCCCGCGGAGATGCAGCTTGAAGCTGCCGGCGTCCACGCTGGGAAAAAATCCTGACCCAACCACGGGATCATAATGGCCAGCGATCCCAGGCACGCGGCGAAAAAGGCGACGAGAAAAACCTGCCGGTGATGCAGGCAACGATCCAGAACTCCGTGATAGCTCCGGCGAAATGCTTCGAAGCCGGCTTCGAAACGCTGCTGCATCCGAACCAGCGGATTGCGGCTGGCTTGACCATGCTGCCCTATTTTTTGATGCCGCAGCAGATACTTCGCCATGGTCGGAACGATGGTTCGCGACAGGAAATAGGAAGCGAGCATGGCGAAGACCACCGCCTCGGCAAGCGGCAGAAAAAGATATCGCGCAACGCCGGAGAGCAAGAACATCGGTGCGAACACGATGCAAATCGAAAGCGTGGCGACGAAGGCCGGCGTAGCGATCTGCATCGCGCTGTCCAGGACAACTTCATCCATGTTCTTTTCCGGTTCGGCTTCGCGGTTGCGGTTAATGTTCTCCACTTCCACGGTGGCGTCGTCCACAAGGATGCCGACGGCGAGCGCCAACCCTCCGAGGGTCATGATGTTGATGGTTTCGCCGATCACGCTCAGCACGATAATGGAGGTGAGGATGGCCAGGGGAATTGAAGTCGCGATGATCAGCGTGCTGCGCCAATTGCCCAGGAAAATCAGAATCATCAAAGCAGTCAGACAGGCGGCGATCAAAGCTTCGCGGACTACTCCGTTGATTGCTCCGCGAACAAAAATGGATTGGTCGGCGAGCGGTTCCATTTTCAACTGCCGCGGAACCGTGGTGGCGATCTGCGGAAGGAGCGACTTGATGCCTGCAATCACTTTCAAGGTCGAAGCGTTGCCGGCTTTTTGAATGGTGAGCAGCACTGAACGCTGACCGTTGACGCGGACGATGTTGGTTTGCGGAGGAAAACCATCGCGCACCCAGGCGACGTCTTTTACGTAGATGGTGGTGCTGCCGATGGTTTTTATCGGGATGCGGTTCAGTTCCTCGATGGTCTGCGGCGCCGCGTTGGGAACGTCAACGTCATATTCCTTGCCGCCAATTTTCGACGTGCCTGTAGGCAGAATCAGATTCTGCACGGCTGATCGCGTTGACCACGTCGAGCGCGGACAAACCTTTCGATTGCAATTGCGGCCGGATTGAGATCAACTTGCACCTGGCGCTGCTTGCCGCCATAGGGATAAGGCACCGATGCTCCCGGAACGGTGATGAGCTGGGTGCGAATGAAATTAAGGCCATAGTCGTTGAGTTGCTGTTCGGAAAGTCCCTGTCCCGAAAGAGCCAACTGCAAAACCGGCACGCTCGATGCGCTATAGGCGAGAATGAGCGGCGGAGTTGTCCCGGCGGGCAATTGGCGAAGTTGGGTCTGCGAGATCGCCGTGATCTGCGCAATGCCGCGCTCTACGTTGGCGGTGGGCTGCAAGAAAACCTTCACCACCGCGACTCCGTACAGAGACTGCGATTCGATATGCTCGATGTTGTCGACCGTAGTGGTGAGCGCCCGCTCGGTGACGCTGATGATTCGGTCGTTCATGTCTTTGGGGACGAGGCCGGCGTAATTCCAGATGATGCTTACGACGGGAATGTTGATGTTTGGGAAGATGTCAGTCGGGGTGCGGGAAATCGCGATCAACCCCATCACCAAGATGAGAATGGCCATGACCACGAAGGTGTAGGGCCGACGCAGCGCTAATCGGACAATCCACATCGCAATTCCTTTTAACGAAACCCGAAGGCGTGATTTGCCAGCCAGCTATTCCGCATCTCGGGCTACGTCGGAGTTATGCACCCGGCGTGCCATCGTTGCTTCTGGTCCTTGTGAGAAACGTAAACCAATGCCAAGGCACCAGTTACGCCTGAACACCCTGGGGTGTTCCAGCCGAATGGCGAAGACTCTGGCGATCCCGCTCTTGAGCGTGTCAACCGGCCGACACCGGAAATCAAACGAGCGCGACTGATTCAAGATCAGCTCTTGGCTCTTGGATAAATTCGGTCCATCTGCTTTGGTATATGCTAATGCTCGGCAGCAGCTGCTTCGCGGCAACAAAAATGCAGAGCTCAAAACAGAGGCTCAGCAATGGATTGGGCAAAACATGGAGTGAAGATTGTTCATTCGGATGAACTTGATCTGAATACGCCGCAGACATCGGGCATGACACGTGCCGCCGCAATTACCCATGCCAGAGCTGGAGCAAATAAATTGTGGGCCGGAACGATGCTGGTTCAACCGGATGCCAAGACCGGGCCGCATCACCATGGAGAACTGGAGACTGTTCTCTACGTCGTCAAGGGCCGAGTTCGAATGCGATGGGGTGATGAACTGGAATTCAGCGAGGAAGCCAAGCCGGGCGACTTTATTTACGTTCCACCTTACGTACCGCACCAGGAGATCAATGCCAGCCCGGACGAGATCTGCGAGGCCGTAGTTGTGAGAGACGGACAGGATCCGATTGTTATCAATTTAGATCTGCGCACCCCAGAACCCGCCAGTGCGGGGCGTCCTGGCATGCCGTTTCACCCTGATCGCTGAGCAACATCCCGTGAGAAAACTGTCGACGAGACGTGGACCGTGTCGTCCCCTTCGACATCTGGAAAGGCATTGGCTGTTCTAGTGTCGCCAGGGCCGCCTGAATCATCGTAAGTTCCCTACTTCGCCTTAAACGTAAAATCGGCAGTTCCGGATTTCCCGGCTGCAACCGAAACTTTTTGAGTTTGGGTGCCGTAGTCTTCCTGCCACGCCGTCACGGTGTAGTTTCCGGGGGGAACGTTTTGGATCGTGTAGTTGCCGTTACTGTCGGTGGTTGCGTAAGGCCCTTTGACCACAATGAACCAACCGTGCATCCAGGGATGGATGTTGCATTGCACCGGGATCGCGACTTCCTCGGCCTTCCAACTCTTTTCAATCGCCGGTGCTCCAGGCGGCTGAGACAGATTCCACGGGATATTGCCGGTCATGGGGTTGGGATTGGGGTGAATGTTGTGCGATGTCTGGTCGCTGTTCGTCACTTTGAAATTCTGGCTGACGTCCATGGCCAACACGTGCGGCGAATATACACAGCCTTTTTGATCGAATACCGGCACCGATGTGGGCGCCTGAGTCAGCGCACTCCCGATTAGTCCCTGCGAGATGTAGAGAACCACATTTTCCAAGCCGCCGCCCTGACCGACCACGACATTTTCCATACGTGCGGGATCGTTGCGTGGGCTTTGCGAGCAGCATGGGTCTTTGGACATGTCGATACCCCTCATGTGCGGAGCCGTGCCAGCGAGTTTGACGGTTCCGCGTGATCTTGCCTTCTCCAGCAGCTTTGACTTCTGGTTCCAGGATCAATGCCGCACAACCAATAAGAACTAAGGTCAACAGTAATGCCAAGATACTTAAACGATTCTTCATTGAAACTCTCTCCTTAAAAAAACTGCCAACATGCGGAATCACGGCTCTTCCGGCCAAACCGCAGTCTCGGGCTTAGCCCGACGAGAGCGTTAAACTTTACAGAGCTCATTTCTCTCGGAGAGATGATTAAAGGTTGTTCTGGGTCTCTGATAGAAACCAGGTGCGCCGCTCTGCCTCGTCGATCCAGGTCTCGATCAAACTTGCGGTCGCAACGTCTTTATACTTGTCACAAAGCTCATGGGCAGAGCGCAGAGATTTCGTCAGCAGTTGGTTGTCCTTAAAAAGTTCGGTAAGCATATTTTGCGGAGGCACCGCGTCGTCGTCGCTGTCCTTCAGGCGTTGATGACGTGAGATGTCGCCGATTGAGCGGAGTGTGGTTCCCCCAAGCTTCCGTGCTCGTTCCGCGATGACATCTGTCATCGCGAAAATTTGCTCGCCCTGTTCGTCGAGAAGAAGATGGTAATCGCGAAAATGGCTTCCACTCATGTGCCAGTGGAAATTCTTGGTCTTGATATAGAGTGCGAACACGTCGGCAAGCAGATGCCGGAGTTCGCGTGAGATTTCCACAACGCCTTCATGATCGAGGCCACCCGGATTCTGCGTGATGTTGTCCTGCCTGATTGGTTGTGTGGCAGACGTCGTTGCCATTGGTTGTTTCTCCTCTCCCACGAATCTGCGGTCCTCGTTCGGGAACCAGTTTCTTGAAAAGCACTTGAAGTGCCAAGGCGGCCGAAAGACCTAGAAGATGTAAGGTCGGCGTATCCTTAAGTCCTATGCCGCCGGGTGCCAACCCGAACCGGTCGCGGCTTTTATTTTTGGCGCCACTGCCGTTGTGCTGGGCCCGAGGTCCTTTTCGTACACGACCCCCTCACGGCTGACCACGAAGGTCATAACGCCCGACGACTGATACTCCGCCGGATAGGCGACCAAAATCGACTTACCTTTCTTCTTGCCGTGGCCGCTCGCCTGCGATCCGGAATTAGCTGTCACACTTTGAAAGTAGTACCCGTGAAAGAGATTGGGTTCTTTGTTGTCCGCATTCGATGCGCCAGCAAAAACCAGGCTTTCGGCGAATTGGGTGGTCGGATCTTCGCTAGCTGCCTTTGCAGCGCTCGCATTCTTTGCCATTGCGAATTCCTGACACACCTCAATCGCCGTGGTCTCGTTTTCGCCGATCCTGCGGAACAAGATTTCCTGCTTGCCTCGATCCGAATCGAAATACCACTCGCCGTTCTTCGAGACCAACGGGACGGGGAAGGGCCAATTTTCGGCTCCGATGTAAAGAACCGTGCTTCCGTCAGATTCCTGGACCAGACGGTGCATCTCCTGATATTTCTGGCAGAACTGCTCGCGTTCGAGCTTGTCTTCCTCTTCGTCGCTCGAGGAAGTGACTTCCTTGCCAGCGCCGAGGATCGCTTCCAGAGCCTGCTCGTCCTTATTGTGCGCGGCCTGAAAGAGAGCGTCAGTGGCTGCGCCGGGAGACGAGAAAGTTCTTGGTTGTGATTCCTGAGCAAAGCTCGATCCAGCAAACCCTGCCACCAGCAGAAGAAGCCCCACCAACAGCAACAGGAGAACACTGGATGCGAACCCCCACGCGACTCTCACCGTAAATGCTTCAAGCTTCATATTGTTTGTACGCATGAGTTCTTCCTCCATACCATCAGTCAGTTTGAAGTAGTTAAACCGAATTACCTTCGACCGCCACCGCCGCCATGGAAGCCTCCACCACCGTGGAACCCTCCACCAAAGCTCGATTGCCCGCGAGAAGAGAATCCTCTAGCCATTCCTCCACGATTGAATCCGCTGAACGCTCCGGAATGTGTGCCGGCGAATCCGTGCGACCCGCCGAAGCCTCGCCCGCCTGAGAAACCGCCGCCGTGAAACCCACCGCCATGAAATCCGCCGGCGCGATTGAAGTTGTTGCGATTGACGAAAACTCTGCTGTGCGAGATGTAGGCGCCGTGATTGAAGAGGATCCCGTGGTTATGCCAATCGTAGCCCCAGTGTCCCCATCCCCAGCCAAATCCGCCAAAGAAACCGATTCCGAAGCCGAGGCCAAACGCAATTCCCGGACCGTCAAAGAAAAGCCCCGGATACCAGTACCAGCCTGGCCAAATCCCGATGGGGTCTCCGTACACTAGCCATGGGTCGTATTCAGGCACGTAAACCACTTGAGGATCGGCTGGCTCGATCACAATGGTTTGCCCCTGCTTACTCACCTTTTCCTGGTCTGTACTTTTTAAGTTGCCGGCCTTCTCAGCGCGGTCGCGCATTACCTGCACGGCGTTCATCACATCCTGCTGTTGGTTGACATAAGCGTCACCGAGCGATGATGTCCAGGAGAGATTTTTATCCATGTTGGCGAGGACCGAAGGAAACTCGGTGAGGGCCTTCACGCTGGGATCCCAAGGCTGCTTATCGACTTCTTTGCCGAGTTTCTCTCCCTTGAGATCGGTATGTTGCTGGAGCCACCGGTCCGCTTCTACGACTTGATCGGGATAAGTCGCCGCCGCAAGGATTTGTGCCACCAGAGCATCCGGATATAATGCGATCGGCGCGACCAGTTGCTGCAGTTGCTCCGGAGTCAGTTGTGCGGGCTGAACCGGCGCAGCTTGAGCCGGCGATGATGCGGCCGATTGATCCGCTTGCGACGGCGAACCCTCCCGGCGCGGTGGCTAATACAAGACAAAATGAGAGAAAAAGCGACAAACTCTCTTTTATGAATTGCACAATCAATTCTCCTTCCATCGGTGGATTAACGAGCAACCGCCGGAATCCTCTCGAATGAGGCAACGCACGCTGGCGCAAATCATCGTTTCTAACTGGCCAGGTCAGCTGTACTTTGGGGCGTGAACTGCCCAAACGTCAGCGGGCATGCCGGATGGTTGCATTGACACGCGATCTCCACGTCTTCGCTTCCCGCGTCACGACAGAGCTCTCCGCAGTATTCTTCTCCGTCCGCTACATCACACAGGCACGGTATGTGCGCACACTTCGTTGTCTTTTGATTCGCCATTCCTACCTTCCTTTCTGATCACTTCTCCGATCTCTACAGCAATACGATTCTTAACGAGAACCCTGTGCGGTACCGAAGAGTAGAGGTCGTGGAAACTCACTCGCTCCAGGCGGCCGGTTCTCGGTGCTGCGTCATTTCGACTGATTGCATTCCGATTTCCAAACCCCCCTCGCCGCTCGCACCGGCTTTGCCTCGGTTTTGCGCTCAGCAGTAAACTCAACCAACCATCGAGTGTCGGCAGGCGGATGGCGCGTCGGTATTCGGACGGCTTGATGCGCCGCCTCTTTCTGATCAAGGCTTGCAATCGCGGGCCTGTGTCAGACGACTGCAATGAGCACGTATGATTGAAATGGCTGCGAAACGGGGCTAGAGTTGCAGGGGTCTCATTTCATGCGGCTCCGATGTACTTTTCCCGGAGCGCGAGAAACCCTTGACCATGAGCTAGCCGCGAAAGAGGAAGCAGAATCAACTTCAGATTCTCTGCGCGATGGATTTGCCCTGGTCTCGGTGGGAGTAGTTCTCTGCATGGAGCGCATACTTCTGTTCTTCCGTTTGCCTCAGTTTCTTACATCGCGCGGCGATAGCTTTCGCCTTCCCTTACGCCCAGCGCCGAGGCGCACGCATGACGCCGGCAGCTGTCCCGACCGTGTTTGTCGTCGATGACGATGACTTGGTGCGCGCGGCCATCCGAGGCATGTTGAAGTCGGTTGGCTTGCATTCCGAGACCTTCGGAACGCCGCAAGAATTCCTGCGCAACAAGCGCTCGGACGGACCAAGTTGCCTTGTCCTGGACGTGAGACTTCCTGGAGTGAACGGCCTCGACTTTCAGCGCGAGTTGGCGGACGCGGGAGTTCACATTCCCATCATCTTTATCACCGGTCATGGCGACATCCCGATGACGGTAAAAGCCATGAAATCCGGCGCGGTGGAGTTCCTGACCAAGCCCTTTCGCGATCAGGATTTGCTGGATGCGATTTACCAGGCTCTGGACCGCGACCGGGTGGCGCGCCAACAGGAGAATGAGCTTGCCGAGTTGCGAAAGCGCTACGAATCGCTGACCACACGCGAGCGCGAGGTCATGAGCCTGGTGGTTTCGGGCATGCTCAACAAGCAAATAGCTTCTGAGCTCGGAACCAGTGAGGTCACCGTGAAGATCCAGCGGGGACATGTCATGCAGAAGATGCGGGCTGAATCGCTGGCGGAATTGGTCAGAATGGCGGCGAAGCTTGAGCCGACGAGCAGTCGCGAGTGAACGTCCCACAAAAATTCAAGGTTACGGTCTGGCAGCAATTTCCTGCGGCGCCGCCGTGGCGGTTCGGTCATCGGCCGGGGTCATCCATTGCTGCGCCTCGGTACTGGGAAGTGTGAAGTTAAAAGTGGCGCCGCGTCCGGAGTTGGATGTGGCCCACAAGCGGCCGCCGTGCGACTCAACGATTGAGCGGCTGATCGGCAGGCCCATGCCAGTCCCGTTTCCCTTGGTTGTAAAGAATGGGTCAAAGACGCGTTCGGCCTGGCCCGGCGGCAATCCCGAGCCGGTATCGCGGACCGAGATGAGTAGTTGACCATCGCAAACCTCCGACCTGATCGTCAGCTCATCGCCACGGTTCGAATCCTTCATTGCATCGAAGCCGTTCAGCATCAGATTCATGAAAACCTGCTGTAGCTGCACTCGGTCCGCCAAAACCATAGGCACATTCTCAGCAAGGTCGGTGCGAATCGAAATCGAGTGCCGGATCGCCTCGTTACGCAATACGACAATCATTTCTCTGACGAGTTCATTTACGTCCAGCAACTCCCGCTGCAGAGCACCCTTTCTGAAGAACGAGCTGATTTTGCCAATGACGTCGCCCGCGCGCGTTACGGCCTGAACGACTCTGGTTGCGGCTTCGCTTGCCTGTACCAAATCGGGGACATCGCGTTTAAGGCACCGCAAGCAGGTTCCGGCGCTTATACTTGCCGCGGAGATCGGCTGCTTGATTTCGTGCGCGATCGAGGCCGCGAACTCGCCCATTGTGGTCACCCGATTGATATGCGCCAGTTCGGCTTGCGCCAGGCTCAGTTGTTGATTGGCAGCCTCAAGCTCTGCGGTGCGCTGAAGCACACGCGATTCGAGCTCGTCATTCATTTTCTTGATTTCCTCCTTGGCCACTCTCAGTTCCGGAGTCTCAATCAGTTCCCAGGCGCCACGCCGCCTCGCCGTTGCAAACTGGTGGGTGCCCACCACATCCAAGAGCTCATTCGCTCCGCACGAATTCAGAGAATAGGTACACAGCAAAACCATTAGCCGTCCGCCTACGCTGTCATTGACCACCTGTTCGTACTCCGAAAAAGCATTCCAGTCCTTCTTCTGCAACCAAGCCGTGTTTCCGGTGCCTCGAAGTCCCGCATATCCCCGGTCTAACGCTCGATCGAGTTTCTCATTCCACGAAGTCATGACTCGGTTTGAATCGAAGGTTCCACCTTTCAGGTACCAGTCCCGGCCATCGAATATTTCGATGCTTCGCTTCGACCGATAGTGATCAAACTCAGGCACCGCCTCGCGCAATCCATCCCAGGCTTCCTGCTCGGACAGGGGTTCGGAGAGAACCCACACACAGAACTCGTTATCTTCCAGTCCGGCTTTGAAAAACGACAACAGCATGTCGAGCAAATCTTTCTTGCTCTCGTAAAAGTTGCAAAAATGCGTTCCCCAAGGCCGGTCTCCCACTACGTCGATTCCTGATCTTCGGATCTCACCGGTTGATGTCATAGACGTGACCCCCAGATTCACAAGAGTATACTCCCGGTCTCTGCCGCAATTTAACGCCTCATACCAAAGTATGATTGCGGCCTTCTAAAGCATGATTGCGCCGCGGCGTGCCGAGCGATACGTTGCAACTATGTCCGTGCGGGGAGCGAAGGTAAAAATGGTCGCAATTGTCGATGACGATGAATTGATGCGCGGTGCATTGCAGGGCATGCTGAAATCTGTCGGATTGCCGTCAGAAGCGTTTGCGTCAGCGGAAGAATTTTTGAAGTCTGACCAACGGGAGCAGATCGGATGCCTGATCGCGGATATTCAGATGCCGGGAATGTCGGGTCTGGAACTGCAAGCCAGACTGAATTCTGAACACTGCAGAATTCCAACTATCTTCATCACGGCACATGGCGACACAAAAATGCGTATGCAGGCGTTGAGAGCAGGCGCGGTGGAGTTCCTGGCCAAACCGTTTGATGATGAGGTCCTGCTCGAGAGCGTTCGAGCGGCTCTGGAGATTTGAGCCCGGCAAGGAACGCGCGTGCTTTCCAGGAGGTTCTTTGTGGGGGCTTTCCAAAAATTCGGGACTGGGGATCAAGTGTCTTATGAGCGCAGGTTCGAGCAGGTCATCGGCAATAGTCGTGCCCTGGAATCGGTGCTCGAACAAGTCGAACGGGTTGCGCCTACGGATTCCACCGTCCTCATCCAAGGAGAAACCGGCACTGGCAAGGAGTTGATCGCGCACGCGATTCACAACCTCAGCGTGCGGTGTGGACGACACTTCGTCAGGCTGAATTGCGCTGCCATTCCGTTGGATTTGCTGGAGAGTGAACTCTTTGGCCACGAAAAGGGTGCGTTTACTGGAGCCATCGTGCAAAAGATCGGACGTTTCGAACTGGCCGATAAAGGCACACTTTTTCTGGATGAAGTGGGCGACATCCCGCCGGCGCTGCAGCCCAAATTGCTGCGCGTCTTGCAGGAACAGGAATTCGAGCGCTTGGGCAGCACCCGCACTCATCAGGTGGACGTTCGGCTGGTGGCTGCCACAAATCGTAACTTGATGGAAATGGCGGATCGGGGTGAGTTTCGCAGCGATCTCTACTACCGACTGAACGTATTTCCTGTCCTGTTGCCGCCTTTACGCGAACGCCGCGAAGACATTCCCGCTCTCGTGGCGCACTTCGTCGAGATTTATGGCCGCCGGATGAATCGCCGAATCGAGTACGTTCCTCCGACAACGATGTCTGCGCTCACGTCGTACCATTGGCCAGGCAACATCCGCGAGCTGCAGAACCTTATCGAGCGTGCCGTGATCCTTTCCGATGATGGCGTGCTTCCGAATCCTTTGCCGCCAGCAGGACCCTTGGCAGATCACTACATCTCCGGCCGCTACTACTTTAAAAGACTCCGAACGCAATTTGATTCTGCGCACGCTTGAATCGGTGGGCTGGGTAATCGGCGGCCCGAAAGGGGCGGCTGAGAAGCTTGGGCTGAAGCGTACGACCCTGATTCATAAAATGCAGAAGCTGGGGATTTCCCGATCCGGCGGCCCAGGCTCTCCAAATAGTCTGCGAGTACCGCAAAAGCAGGGCTCGTTATCACAACTGCAGTAGGCGGTCGGCTTCAATCCGGAGGTAGACTCGCCTGGCGCCCACCTCAAAATATTAATGGCTTTTCGAAGGCAACGGTAGCCGAGCCGGCGCAACACACGGTGCTGTTCCCTTCGTTGCTGAACCGAGAGATAGGCCCATTGAGTAACTTCAGTACTCACCTTGCTACGGGATACTACTGCCGGACTTATTAACTCATTCCACCCCGCCTCAACTGGTCACGGCATGTTGCCGCAACAAGGCTAACTCGGACAGCATAGTAATGTCTGCTAACAAACAGTAAGAGATGCTAACGCGTGGCGGTTGACAATCGCGCAATGGCATAACAACCTTAGGCCAGCAAGAGTCGCCAGCTTTGACGGCGGTCTGGAGACCAAGTGGCATGTAAGTCGCCCGTTGGTGCCAGGCAAATTGCGCTGTGCGAGTTGCACAGCCAGTTCAGCTAGCCGACAAGTCAAAACGATGCGACGAAGCACTATGTCGAGCACGAACAATTCGGTTCGTCGGCGTGAGGGTAACCACGCGGTGAGAATTCTTATCGAACGTGGACGATTTCTCTTCGATGGCATCACGTGTGCATCTTCGAGTACGAAGTCCGCTCGATCCACCCTGAACGATAACCCACGAAAGGGGTAACTTATGAATCGCCGACGGTTATTGACGATATCAGTCGCTGTACTTTGCGTAGTGGCGCTATGCATGTCAGCGTCTCAAAGAAAGGTATTGGCTCAGAGTGCAGCGCCAGCTGCAGAGCCGGTCTACAATCCCTACCCGCCTGGGATCCTTCCCTCGGATTTGTCTTCAGAGCTCGCCAGGGTGCTGCGCGAAGTGGATGGTGTCGAAGCTGAAGCCATTAAACAGTGGCACGCCATACCGCCTCCGGTTGTGACCGGTCAACCACCCATACTTCAAAACACCGGTGTTGCCTCAGTAGAAATACTCGGCAAGCTTATGAATTACGACAAGACCATCTCGCCAAACGAAAATAAGGCGTGCGCGTCCTGCCACATGCCATACGCCGGTTTTAGTGGACCGATCCCGTCAGTGAATCTGACGATGATTGCCTATCCTTCATCGGCGCCCTTTCGCGCGGCCAAGCGGACCGCGCAGAGATATACGTATTCGAGTTATTTCCCTCCGCTCCAGTACGACGCCACCCAGGGCCTCTTCTTTGGCGGAAATTTCTGGGATTCGCGCGCAACGGGATATTTGCTTAGGACTCCTGACGGCGAGCAGTCACAGTTTCCTCCAGTCGATCCTGACGAAATGGCGAACCCTGACACGGCCTGCATCGCCTACAAGCTTTCCCTCGCGCCGTACACACCTCTCTTCGAGGAGATATGGGGCGCTGGGTCATTGAGCGGCATCACATGGCCGGCCGATGTTGCGTCGGTCTGCGCAACGCCGGAGGGGGCCGCCGTGTTCGGCTCGAACACACAGCCGCTCACTTTGAGTCCGGCAGACCGCACCCTCGCAACTAATGATTATGATCACTGGGCGCAGTCCGTTGAGCGCATTCGAGCACAGCCTCTCGATCAGCCCCTTCACTTCGAAATTCGACGCTTACCTCGCGGGTAATACTACGCTGACTTCCGAGGAGGCCGCCGGCTATGCCCTGTTCCGTGGCAAAGGAAACTGCAACTCGTGCCATCTCGACGGAAGATCGACCGCACCCACGCCACCGCCTCCAGACGGGACCGACCCAACCGGCCAGACACCGGCAAGGCTGCCGACGTAACTCCTGTATTCACTTGCTTCGGTTCGGCCAATGAGGGTCTGCCGAAGAATCCCAGAGTGGCGTTTTATTATGAGACCACTCCGGATTCCTTGGGATTTACGCCCAACCCTGGAGGCTTTACTTACACCGATTTCGGACTGGGAACTTTCCTCAGAAGCGGTTTCGGCTCCGCTCCCAACCCCAATTCGAGTTGGACTCAATATGCGTCCAGTGTCGACGGCCAAATGCAAGTGGCCACGGCGCGCGATGTGGCCATGGTGCCGCCTCAGTGCAAGAGTACGGAAGCGCCAGGGCCCTACTTCCAGAAGGAGTTCTTCCACAACGGCTACATCAAGAGCCTGAAACAACTCGTCCACTTCTACAACACGCGCGACGTATATGCATTCCCGTCCAGTCCGGAGAGTGCCCGGCAGGAACGGTGGAAAAGGTAAACTGCTGGCCAGTGCCCGAGGTCCCGGCAGAATGTCGATATGACAACCGGCAATCTCGGTCTAACGGATACGGAGGAGAATCAGATCGTCGCCTTTCTCCAGACCCTCACCGACGGCTACACTACGCCTTACCCTGACATCAATACCTATACAGGAACTTGCATGTCGGGCGGCAACGCTTCCACTCAAGGAAACTCTACGATAATTTCCGCCGAGGAGCTTTTGAGGAGACGCTGAAGGACCGTAAATAGCGAAAAGCGAGGCGCATGGCGTACATTCATGCGCCTGATTGATTTCCTCGAGCACATGAAATCAAGTGATTCTCGATGATTCTCTCGGAGACGCAACATGACAGAGTCCATGCGAAACTGGCGATTATGGTTGCGTCGGTAGCCTTCTTTTCTCATACCCCATCGCCGCTCAAGTTGGATCGCCATACGATCCTAAGCGATACTTCCTCCCGCGCCAAAGCCGCGCACGTGGAGATCACGCAAGGACCAGAGCTGGAGATCATCAAGAACCAACTTGGCGATTATCACGTGGACAACCAACTAATCCTGGGGGCACGGACCTGCATTTCGGAATCGTGCATTATGGCACGGATCCGAATGGGCTTAGCCAGACGGCAAAATCCCTATCCGGCTGAACCACTACCATCCCGATACGATTTTTCGGGTGCGCGTTGATGGCCTCTCCGCAGACGACTTACTACTACACGGTCGCTTCCGACGGAGGTCCACTGGCGTAAACGACGGGGTAAAGAGCAGCGTTCAGCAATTTACTACACGTTGACAAGATTCACGCACACGTTTCGATGTTCCGGCAGGCGGTCTGCTCTCCAGCTCGCTCGAAACACTTAATGCGAAGGCCGTCTTCAAGGTCAAAGTTCTCCGGTAATAAACTGGGCTCGGCCGTTTCCGAAAGACCAGTCCTCATCATTGTTCTGTGTTATTGAAACCACTACGTCCGATGCCTTCATGCCACAGCGCCGAGCCAGTTCCTGGCAAAGCAGCTCGTAGAAATTCTGCTTCTCAAGCCGGCTTCGCGGCCGCGTCGTCACTTGCACCATGACAACCCGTTCGGTGCGCGGTATGCCCAGTCCCGTGTCCTCAATTCTCATTTCGGCCGCAGGGTGCTCGTGCACAATCTGGTAGCGATCCCGTTCGGGCACCTTGAAGGCGGCCAGCATTGCGCAGTGGATCGCGTCAAGCAGTTCTTTCAACTCTGCTTCACTGCGGCCCTCGATTACATCGATTCTGAGTAATGGCATCGAACTATCCTTTGGCTGGACACCGGGCTCACGTAGAAGACTGGTCTCGCCAGACCGGTGAATGCGATGTGGATCTCTCAGCCCTTCCACTGCGAACCGCGGATGACGCTACAGAAATTGATGCGTCGGAACTTTGAATCCTTGTCGGCCAGTACATCTGCTTTTACATTGCCGAATGTCGTCTCCGGCTTGCCCTTGAAGCCGTCGTAGAAGGCCAGGATGATGTCTTCTTTATTGTTGTGGACATATTGAATCCCCATTTAATTCCAGTGCATGTCCTCTTCCAAAGGACTTCGACTGTCAAATCGCCTGCGGATTCGTCGACGACGCCTTTCTCATTCGATTAACGGCATACGTCGATCTACTGCAGCCGTTGATGTGTCGAGAGGGGGACTCGCTGTCAAAATATGGACTCGGTCTGGAGCAATAGTCTTCCAACGCAGTGAATATCATGACTCACGCAGGTGGAGATCAAAATGCTCATCTCAACGTGCAATCGATTTGAATGGCTGATCCGAGGTTGCGCCGGTCGCGAATTCCAAGGACCCGGACTCAGTTTCAACTTGTGAAAGTGGTGAACATCGCCATCGTAGTCTTAGTTTTCAAGGGAGGAGTGCGAAAGATGAAGTACAGGAAACTAGGGAATACCGGACTCATCGTCAGCAGTGTGGCACTTGGCACGATGCAGTTCGGGGGCAAGATGAACATGGGCAACCTCGGTCAGGAGGACACAACGCGCATGGTGAAGCTAGCCCTGGACGGGGGAATCAACTTCATCGATACAGCCGACGTGTACAGCCTCGGGGAGAGCGAAACCCTCGTGGGAAATGCTTTGAAGGGCGTGAGGAGCGAGATTGTCCTTGCCACAAAAGTCCGACTGCCTATGAGCGGGAATTTCAACCGGAGCGGCGCGACTCGCGTGAACATCATGCGCGAAGTGGAGGCTAGCCTCCGCCGGCTGCAGACCGACTATATCGACCTCTACCAGATCCATGGATGGGACAGCAACACGCCGCTCGAGGAAACTCTTCGAACGCTCGACGATCTTGTGCGCCAGGGTAAGGTCCGCTACATCGGGCTGTCCAACTTTTTGTCATGGCAGGCAGCCACCGCGGTCATGCTGCAGGATCAGCTGGGGTTGGAGAAATACGTAACCGCGCAGATGTACTACAGCCTCGTCGGCCGGGGTCTCGAATACGAGTTCCAATCGTTTGCCGAGTATCACAACATCGGCATCCTGGTCTGGAGCCCGCTGGCGGGCGGATTTCTCTCGGGCAAATACACCCGCGCTAACCCTGCTCCTGGCGGCACACGTTTCGCCGAAGCGGGCAATTTCGTGCCCTTCGACAGGGAGATGGGCTACCGCGTCGTAGATGTATTGAAGGAAGTAGCTAATCGACATGACGCGACCCCGGCGCGCGTGGCGCTCGCATGGGTATTGGGACGGGCGGCCGTGAGCAGTGTGATCATCGCCGCCCGGAAGCCCGAGCAACTGGAAGATAATATCCGTGCAGTAGACCTTCAACTCTCCGGCGACGAGGTCCGGCGCTTAGACGCGGCATCGGACCCCGGCGTTCCGTATCCCAAGTGGATGGTCCTGCAACTCGATACCGCGGAAGATCCTCGTTCGAAGGTGCTCTATCCCGAGCGCTACGAGGATGGCGATACCTGGACGGACCTGCGCCAGACTCGTTGGTCCGCCTGAAAATGCTGCCACGAATCAGTGGATTACAGCTGCTTGGAGCATGCAAATTGCCAGTGCCGCCGAGCCCGGTCAGTCAGGATCACGAGTCATGGAAGTTATTCGAACCGATTCCCGCGTCGAAAGAGCAGTCCGGCTCTTGAATGAGAATTCATCCCGCACCCTCGCGGATCTTGCCAGCGGATGTACCCTGAGTGTCTCCAGGCTTAGCTATTTGTTCAAGGCTAAGACCGGGATCACGGTGGGAATGTTTCGCCGTAATCGCCGGTTTCAAGCGGCGATGAGAATGTTGGCGACAACGGACATGCCGATTAAACAGATCGCATCTGCGCTTGGCTATCATCATACGTCTAGTTTCATCCGAGCCTTTGAGCTTCATACGGGAGTTTCGCCCAGTGAGTATCGTAAGTATGAGATCAGAGAGGATAGCTCAACGGTTGCTGCCAGCAACGAGGGGAAACGACGCCTGGCGTCGGCCGGATGACAACGGCCGCGGTGCTGGTAGACACCAGCGCGAAGCCTCCGGACGCCCTGATGTTCTGGCGTTTACCTCCGAGATCCTTCCCATGGCCAACCATTTCGTCCTGGCCAAGCCAGCTTTATTGAATTGCCTTTGGTCCGGGCACCGTGAAGCGTGAGCGGACAGGCAGCCCACATGTTATAAGACTCTGATGTGAGGCGAACCATGGCCCGGCCGAAACTCCAATCGCAGTTTGCCCAGTCCCACGTTCTACGCTACAGTCTCGCAGCCACTTCCTCCGCGATTGCCCTGGGCTTGGCACTTCTGGCACAACACTCCGGTTTCCGTGACGTGGAAGTGCCGCTTTTCCTGCTTGCCATTGCCGTAACCGCCTGGTATGCCGAAGTCGGGCCAGCGATTCTTGCGGTTGTACTTTCAAGTTTGGCTTTCGACTACTTCTTCACTGAGCCCCGCTACAGCTTTTCCGTTACGAGTGCTGAGCTCCCGTACTATGCTGTCTTCGTACTGTTTGCCCTACTTCTCACCTGGTTCGCCGCCGTTCGGCGCCGTGTCGAGGCGGAGCTTCTTCAAGCTCGAGACGAGCTAGAAATCGAAGGTAAACGGGGCGAGGAGGCGCGGCGTCAAAACGAGGCCTACCTGGCGGAGGCGCAGGGGCTCAGCCACACCGGCAGCCTCGGCTGGAAACCCTCGACCGGCCAACTCATATGGTCAGAGGAAACCTTTCGAATTTTCCAATACGATCGAAGTACGACACCTACCGCGGAACGTGTCCTCCAACGGGTTCATCCGGAGGATGCGGCGCTCGTGCAACAGACAATCGAACGCGCGTCCCAGGAGGGGAAGGATTTTGACCTTGAACACCGCCTGATGATGCCGGATGGTTCCATCAAGCATATCCACGTTGTGGCTCGTGCCTTCATCGATGAATCGGGCAACGTAGAGTTCGTGGGAGCGGTCATGGACGTCAGCGAGCGTAAGCACGCCGCAGAGGCCCTGCTTCGCAGCGAAGCGTACCTGGCGGAAGGGCAGAAGCTAAGCCACACCGGCACCTGGGCATGCAATATTGCCACTCGAGAGATGATTCATTCGTCCGCGGAGCATCGGCACTTGTTTGGTCTTGCTCCAGATAGGGTCGGGGTACCCTCATTCGAGGAACTTTATCAGCGTATTCATCCGGACGATCGAGGCCCGACCGTCGAAGATCTGGAGAGAGCGATGGTCGAAGGAAGTGATGTTGAGGCGCATTTCCGAATCGTTCTGCCGGACGGCAGCATTAGGTACATGTACGGAATAGGCCACCCTCTCGTCAAACTTTCCGGCGAGACCGGCGAGTTCGTTGGCACCGTGATCGACATCACCGAGCGCAGGAGGGCGGAAGAAGCCTTGCGCCGGAGCGAGAGTTATCTGGCGGAAGCGCAGAGGCTCTCGCATACGGGGAGCGGCGCCTGGCGGGTGCCGGAAGGAGATGCCCTGTATCTCTCCCAGGAGTGGTATCGCATCTATGGCTTCGATCCAGAGCAAGGGCTGTCGGCTTGGAACGATCGGCTTTCGCGCATGCATCCGGAGGACCGAGACAAAGTGGCCGAGGCAAAAGTTCGAGCCATCCGAGAAAAGTCAGATTACGAAGTGGATCACCGAATTCTTCTTCCGGACGGCACGGTCAAATACACCCACACCGTCGGCCATCCTGTTCTAAACGCATCTGGAGATGTGGTGCAATTCGTGTGCACCATGATGGACGTGACGGAACGGAAGCGGGCTGAGGAGAAGCTGCGACAGAGCGAGACTTATTTAGCAGAAGCGCAGAAGCTCACACACACCGGAAGCTGGGTCTGGGCGGTTGCTGAAAGACGCGCAGTGTATCTATCCGAAGAATGGTATCGCGTGTATGGCTTCGATCCGCAATGGGGGCATTCCGGATTGGAATAAACCAGTGCAGCGCATGCATCCGGATGATCGAGCCAGGTGGCAACAGGTTTTCGACCGAGCAATAAGTGAAAAGTCGGATTATGAAGCTGAATACCGAATTCTTCTTCCAGAAGGCGCTGTAAGACACATTCACAGTGTCGGCCATCCTGTTTTGGACACCTCTGGGAAATTGCTGCAATTCGTTGGCAGCTCGACCGACGTTACCGAGCGCAGGCAGGCGGAAGAAGCTTTACGCCAGGCGCAGGCGGATCTGGCGCGCATAAATAGGGTTACCACGATGGGCGAGCTGACTGCCTCTGTCGCGCACGAAGTGAACCAGCCGATTGCCGCCGCCCTTACCGACGCCAATACTTGCTTGCGCTGGCTTGCGCGCGATCAGCCCGACCTGGAAGAGGCACGCGCGGCTGCATCTCGAGTAGTCAAGGATGCAGATCGAGCCGCAGAGATCATGAGCCGAATCCGCTCGCTCTTCAAGAAGGAAATTTCGCCACGAGAGTTGGTTGATGTGAACGACATCATTCGAGGAATAATCGAGCTGCTGCGCAGCGAGGCTACCCGATACTCCATCTCAGTGCGCACAGAACTGTCCGATGACCTTCCCCTGATCATGGGAGATTGCGTGCAATTGCAGCAGGTCACCATGAACCTGATCATTAACAGCATCGATGCGATGAAGGATGTGGAAGGAACACGCGAGATAACTATCAAGTGTCAGGGGACGGAAAACGAGCAACTTCAGGTATCAGTCAGTGATACCGGTGTAGGACTACTCACGCAACCGGCGGAACAGATCTTTAAGCCATTCTTTACGACCAAGCCTCACGGCACCGGAATGGGGCTTCGCATCAGCCAGGCAATCATTGAGTCGCATGGCGGCCGCCTGTGGGCGGCCAACAACTCTCCGCGCGGCGCCAGTTTCCATTTCACCCTACCCTGTCCTGGCGCAGCGCAGCAGATCGCGTAGGGCATGTCGGGCTACGATACAGCCCGGCCAAACCGGCAGTAATCAGCCGCGAACCGAGGGACGAAGACGTCCACTGGCGTACCAGCAAGCCGCTGAGGCTGAGGCGCCCGCTGATGAAGCGTCTCCAGGCATGTATGAGTTCATCTATCTCGGCCAGGCAAAGGTCTTTTCGATTCGCAGCACCAGTGCTGGTCGGCGAACCGTGTGGCCTTCGCGTGCGTTGAGGGGGCTTCTGATTTTTCTGCGCTAAGGACATTCAAGCTCGCACAAACGCGACAAATTAATTTGTTGTGCCCCATGTGGAGGATGACAATCTTCTTAGAAGACCAACTCTCCGTGTTTTCCCACGGAACTCCGCCATAGTTTCGACAAGCTCCGGAGCGAATGGCATCTCATTTGATGACTCTCGAGCGGATCTGTTTCCCGTTCATTGACGTGTCGCGGTTTGAAAGCCTAACATTTCAGCCCTATGGTCGGGCAGACCATCTCACACTACAGAATTATCGAGAAACTGGGTGGCGGAGGCATGGGAGTTGTCTATAAAGCCCAGGACACTCGTCTTGATCGCTTCGTCGCGTTGAAATTTCTACCCGAAGACCTCGCCAAAGACCCACAGGCGCTGAGTCGTTTTCGGCGCGAAGCCAAAGCCTATTCCGCTCTGAATATGGCGGATTGGATTGTCCATCTCGACTATCGCCTCGCTGACTTGAGGCCAGGGGTGCCGCCAACTCTCTGAGTCGCACGTGTCGCGGAGTAGTGCCATGGACACTTTTGAAGTCGCGATAGAAGTTGCTTATGTCACTATAGCCGCAGTCAAGAGCGATTTGTTTCAGTGGTTGCGCGTCCCGCTTCATCAACTCAGCCGCTCGGGCCATTCTTAAATCTCGCAAGTGTTGTCGAAATGTCTTCCCGACTTCTTGGCGAAATAAGCGGAGCATGTGCGCTTCTGATAATCCCAGCAGCCGGCAGGTTTCAGTAAAGCTCAACTGAATGGATGCTCTTCCTTCCTCGACGATATTTAACGCGATCCTAATGCGCGGTCCAAGTTTGTTTACCCAATGCAACAACTTTTGTTCCACACTAATCCGCCCCGCCAATTCTGGCGCAATCCAACTTACACTTCTAAATGGAAACAGCGATCAGGATTTATGACGGGACTGAGAACCCGCCGCCCCCCCGGCGAATCTTGCTCGCTGATGCAGCGCACAATACATAGAAGCACCGTGTGCGTCGCAACACAAATATTTTCTTGTTCGGATTTTGTAACAGACCTATATCGACCTGTATTTGTCGAACACATCGGAATTTGCAAGGTTGCAAGGTTTTGTCTTGGATGCCGAATATTTGTCGAATAACGAATAGTTGTTGAAGGGGTGTGACTTCCACGCGCTGTATAGGGATCGGATTCGTGCGACGAAAATTGCATACAATGCCACTCGACATCGGCGGCCGCTTTGGCCGCCCAATCCTCGCTCTGCGTGAGAGAAGCGAACGTCCCACTCCAGTTCATCGAGGAGTCTGAACTAGTAATCATGATCGCAATTTCGAGACCGTAGAGATGCATGGATCGGACCGAGCGTCCTGAGCTGAGACGATTACGAGCGAGCCTTGGTTGGAACGGCAATTTCATCGAGAGCGAAATTGCGCTCTTCTCCGAGTGCGTGCCGTTGGTTGCTCGCAAACCGTTGACACCACCGAGATTGTCAGAGATGCGATTTAGCATCAGTTGACCAGGCCCGCGGTCTTCCGTATGGTGGCATTGGCTCGACAAACCTCCCACCGATAGTCTTCGATGGAGAGTTCTGGCACAGGAAGTTTCACGAAAGGAGAGAATGTCGTTATCGATCAGATGATTCCCACAAGAAAGTTCCGGACGCAATGTTTTGATCGCGCGGATCGATGGTTCAAATGTGTCGTTGGGGTGATGACAGCAGTGCATGAGGGCGTTTGGCTCGGCTGCCTGAGTGCCGATGACTTTAACGCTGTTACAGCGAAGCACTTTGACGAGTCTCAATTCTACGCATCGAACGCACACAACCTCAGCGGCTTTTTCGACTGGGAACCACCACTACTTGACCGCTATTTTCGACGAGAGTCGCGCATCCTCGTTGCAGCCGCGGGAGCGGGCCGCGAGATTCTCGCTCTACGAAAGGCCGGGTTCGACGCAGAAGGATTCGAATGCAGTCTGCCACTTGTGCGGGCTAGCCAGGAGATTTTCGACCAACTCGGCGAATCCAATTACGTGACTTATTGTCCGCCCGACGCTGTTCCTTCCGGACCTCCAGTTTACGACGGGCTAATTGTAGGTTGGAGCGGTTATACGCACATACCGACGAGACTGCGCAGGATTAGCTTCCTCCAAGCTCTGCGCCAGCGATCTTTGCCGCGCTCGCCATTGCTAATCTCTTTCTTTACGCGACTTCCCGACTCATACGACGACGTTATTTATCGAACGGCGACACTTTGCCGTTTTTTGGGTGACAGGGAACTCTTAAGTCCTGGTGACCATCTCGAATGGCGTCGTTACGTCCATCGGTTCACTCGCGATGAAGTTGAAGCGGAGCTTGACGGGGCTGGTTTTCGAATTGAGTACTACAACGAAGAGAGTGGCGACGGTCAAGCTGTTGCCCTTGCCGACTGATGCTACACAGCGCGGCTGCTTCGGTTTCGTAAGTCACCCACAACCAAAAACTCGGACTGATAAAGATTGTGTCGAAAAGAGCCGCATTAGGATCGTAAGTTTCTTTCCCGCAGTAGTGGGCAGATGCCCAACAGGATTACCTCCCAAAAGCCGAGGCCAAAGAGACTCCGTGGCTAAAACGCTTTGGGGGAGGCAGGCTCCCACCATACCACCCTTGCTAGGCACGGGTACTCTTTTCACCGCATCAATACTCGCATACGCACGATACTGGGTTTGTTCGTCATCAGTTTTCTGCCTAGCGCAAATCGACCTTTTTCCGGTTCGCGGTAGCATTAGTAAGGGGAAGACATTTTCCGAGCTTGGCTTGCGCGATTGCAGCGTCGCCGAAGCTGTGATTGTAGAGAGCCGCGGCAGGACTCCAGTTAGAGTCGCCTGGGGTGTACGACATCATCTCCCGTGAGGCCACAACTGCCTGCTGTAATAGGCGGAGGACGTGTTTGTCCAGCGGCGTAGGACTTTCGTACTCAGCGTCTTCGACTGCCTTGTTGGCGTCTATATCATTTCACTTGTCGCTGCTGGTGATGAAAACGCTTTCTACGATCTACCTATCGATGAGCTTGCGGCAAAGGTAAAAGGCGTCGGATCAGTCATCCTTGATTATTCGCGACTGCACAGTACCCTGCTGGGTTGCCTCGCCACCAAAGCGAATCCATCCGATCTCTTGCCGGTCCTAGATCCCCCGTCGCACGATCCTTTTTGGCATGAGAGCGATGAACAGAAGTTCGAAGACAAGCTATTTATTAAGAAGTACGCCGCCGCAAAGTCTAGGATCGCCACGCAGCTTCGTTGCGCGATCGAATCAATGCAAACATCAATCGCCTTCCAGTGGAAACGTGCCCTTCAGCTCGCATCGTTTGTGCTCAGTTTCATTTTTGGGTTCATCGCGGTGTACTTTGGCTCAGCAGGCAAGGGCCCTGTCGCTACATTTTTTGCTAGCCTTGCAATTGGTGTTGTGGCGGGTTTCATTGCCCCGGTCGCCAGAGATCTGGTTGCCGGTATCGAAAAGCTGAACCCTTGAACCTTCCCACGCCAAAGCTGCGGCCGGAAAACCGGAGAAACCTGGCGCTAAAGTTGATTGGGTTAAGATTTCTGAGCTCAAGATGCTCTCGAAGCCTAAGCGTTAGACCGCGTGGAAAGTTGCAATGTCTTTTCACTTCATCACATCTCTATTCCGCGCGCTGGCGCATCGCCTGGAGAGTCGTCCTAGAGTTCGTAACCGATTGAAATTAAACGGTACGGATAGCCCTCTAGGGCACTTATCGGACTGTGGAGACGGGTTATCGGACTGTTAACGGACTGTGATGGCCAGGTGCTAAGGAGCCTGAAAATCATGGACCCATCGCTTCTTTCCCTGCTGGATTCCATCCCGCAGAAATCACCTCGCTCTAAACTCGAAACTCACCGTGAGTTGATTCGCCAGTTGCGGCGCAAAGGCTGCACGTATCGCGACATCGTTCGGATTCTTCACGAACGTGTCGGCCTCGACGTGGCAGTCAGCACGATTCACTCCTTCATCAAGGTTCGCGCCAAACACCGAAAGCAGGTTCAGTACGAACTCCCGCCACTCGGATCTGAATCGACCTCGATCCGAATAAATCCGGACGACGTTGCCTCCCGAATTGCGGCGCTCAAAGCAAAACCAGTTGAGCAGAAAGAGCAGCCCAAGCACTTTCACTTTGAAGAGAGCGAGCCATTGAAGCTCGTCGGCCAAGGAGGATCGCGATGAACGCCGACGCAAAGAACAAACGGGTCGTCTTCACCATGGGTGGCAAAGGTGGTGTTGGCAAGACCGGTCTGATGGTCGCCCTGGCTGAATGGTTTGAAGCCCACGAGATCCCGTTCACGCTCCTCGACCTCGATACCGAAAACAAGGCTCGCGGATCGTTAAAGCACTTCTTCAACGGAACGGTGGCCAAGGTGAACATCAATACTCCCGCGGGTCTTGATACGTTCATTGATCATCTCGAATCCGGCGCTTCGATCATCCTCGCTGACATGGGTGCGGGGTCGGGCCAGGTGGCAAATGATTGGTTCGACGCCATGTACGAGGATGTCTCGGCTACTGGCGCGCGTTTCACTGCCGTGGGCGTTGTCACGCCGGACCCGGCGAGCGTCGAGAGTGTCCTTGCATGGGCTAATCGCCTGCAAGACCGGGCTCAGTACTTGGTTGTCCAAAACGCGACAAGTCCACAAGCAGACTTCAGCTACTGGGACTCGGCTGAGCAGGCAATCCGTTTCCGCGAAGAGCTGTCGCCGATCGTGATTCGGATGGATTTTCGCTTGGCAGAACTGGAGAACCCAGCACGGCAACATGGTGTCCGTCTTGGCCAGGTTGCCACAAGGCAGAATGCAATCAACGAACTGAAGCGCGCTTCGATCGTGATGCGCGCCGAAAGCTATCGACGGCGGCTCTTCTCCGAATTCGACCGAGCAAAGGAGATGTTTCTGCCATGAACACAGATCAGGCAGCGCTTGCCTTCAGAGAAACGAAAGCAGAGGGCCAGACCTTATTCGACGAACTCGCAGGCTTGGTGCCAGCCGAGAGACGGGCTGAGTATTACCGAGTCATCGCACACACGCGTACGCTGAGCCCAGACGATGAAATGCTTCGGATACTAGAAGCAATGGGCATCCTCGCGCTTCTCACGCGAGAAATGCCCGCAGAGATCGCTGCAGAACGCGAGTCGTTGCGAAAGATTCTGGAACGTTCAGCTACCCAGGCCACTGCAGTCGAGAAACGAATGGCTGGATACGCATCACACCTCGAATCACGCCTTGCTCAGTTGCCGAAGGAATTGGAAACGGGGTTGGACCCGCCTCGAATTGCGAAGCTGCTGGGCGAGAGCCTGCGACAGTGTTTCCAGCAGTCCGGTCTGCCGGATACCGCAAGAGCGCTTGACCAGTCCTGTTCTGAAATGAACTCCGTCCAAACGCAACTCGTGAACGTGCTCCGCGAAGTAGCTCACCCTGACATCGGAGTGATGGCGAAGGTCAGAAGTGCCAATGACTCGCTCCTGCGGAGCATGACAACTCGTGCGCAACAGATGGACGACTTCCTTGTCAGGCTGGAAAAGCAGGTCTGGGCGATTTGGCTGCCTGTCGTTGCCAGTGCTGCTCTGGCGATTGGCTTCGCGTTGGGCACGTGGTTCGCAAACGAACGGCAAGCGGCATCAGATAAACCTGGAACGGTTCAGTCACAACAGGAGCCACGGCTCCAGATGCACCACGCCAGGTGGTTCCGCAGGGGCGTGCAAAGCACCATTGACAGGAGGTCATCGCAAGGGGAATCGAAGGACCTTTTGCCAGACGGACGGTCAATCACGTTTTGCGAGACCGGGCTATCTCGAAAGGGCTTTCTTTAGCTCTTTTATCAATTTTCTGTCTCCTCCAACTTTCGGATCACCTGCTGGTCGCCTTTCATTGCAGCTAGCGTCGTCCACGGGTACCGTCGGAGAGATTCTGAAAGCTGCTCGATGTCGCCGAACAGACCGTGAGCCTTCTTGGATGGGGCAGGAGCCAAGGTCTTTAGGGCGCTCTTCGATGCCGCCTTCGGCGGACAGAAAGCTCTCTTTGCCGACGGGGTCTTTCAGTATCTGCCGAAGCTTTCGGATGTCCTTGGAATTCGTGATCTCCTGCTCGTTGATCTTCTTGATGATCGTGTCCAAAACCGTGGGAGTGAGGATCTTTCTGTTCAGGTTCTTGATCTCCCGCGCCCACGTGATCGAAGCGCCGGGTTCCGCGAGATTTGTCAACTTCTCCGAGAGGTCATAGATTTCGACCAACTTGTCCAGTTCCCTGACTGTGATGCCCAAGATGTTTGCGGCACTGGCGCGACCAACCATGTTGACGAGGCTGTAAGCCACCATCTCCTTTTCTTTGGTGTCCCATTCGCGTCTCTGGCGGTGGATGTAAATCCAGACTCGCAGCCGCTCCTCATCTGTCAGGGTTCTGTCTGTGATTTCTGCTGGTAGGCGCTTGTACTGTTCCTTCTTCTGGACCTCCACCAGAATCTTGGAATTCGTCCAGCGGCGATCCCCGTCGATTATGCGAAATTTGTTCCGGTCCTCCGGGTGGGGCTCCAGCAGCAACGGCTCGAATATGCCCTCGTTTGCCTCGATCTGCCTCTGTAGCTCGGGGTCCTCCTTTGGACCCATGCGAGGCTGCTTTTCGTTCGGAAAGACATCGTAAAGATCGACAGTGTCCCGGTAGGTGCGCAGGAGCGTCCGCCCCAGCCGACGCTCCTGCCAGTGAAGGGTCAGTGTTTGCTCCATGCAGCGACCTCCCCGATTTTCGCCCCAGCCCCGTCACCCCCGGCGCTCTTTGCCCGGAAGGCTGGTGGGATTTCGCTCTTCGTCGCTGCCCTCGATTATAGCAGCGACTTCGGTCTCCGCTTCTCTCAAGACGTTGTTAATCCGCGTAGCCAGCGACCCGCGCTTTTTCCAGACGTTGTCGTGCGATTTCTTCTCTTGCACGTCGAGTTCCAGGATGTCTTCGGGTGAGTTTGTCCGCCTCAGAGAACTTCCCGCGAGTACGACTCGGACGTGATCAGCTTGTACAGTCGGGTCATCTTGCTCGAGCGCTCTTGCAGGCTCAGCCCTTTACGTGCATCGTGACCATTGCTTCGCGGAGAAGCTGCACGATGTGAACGACACGCGCAGGAGCGATCACGATAACACGCCGACTCGATGCACATTTCCTTCTTGCCTGCAGGGAAAACCGTAGTCGCCAAGATGGCATGTTCCGCACCCGCTTTAACCTGATCTTGGCGGAGCTTGGTTACGAAATCCCATTCCGCCAACATCTGGCGGTTCTTCGAATCGACAATGATCTTCCCGCAGGACACACCCTTGTAGAGGACCTCATGCAGGATGTCCGCACCACTCTGACCTTTCGGAATCCGGGTGATCTTGTCACCGGAGAAAGACTCCCGCAGAGCCTCGAACAAATCAATCTCCGCGCCGTCACCGAATTCGTTCGCGGTCTTCTTCTGAAGCTGCTTATCCATCAACTGCATCTTCTTCTGGAGGCTTCGCGATCACGATCGAACTTCGCGTCCTGCTTCAGGAGGCTCAGCGTCTTGTCCTTTTCGAAGGCTTGCCGCTGTTCCGTGAGTTCCTTCTGACGCTGCTTCTCGGCGTCCTCTTGCGCCTGTTTCAGGATCTCCGCTTCACGCTCTTGCGCATCCTTCAGCTTCTTTGCGATCTGATCGCGCTCAGCGGCTACCTTCTTCATTTTGGCCTCCGCATCCTCGTTGGCTTTTTTCTCGGCGGCTGCGAGTTTTGTCTTCGCGATTTCCTCGCTCTGCCTGCTTTACGAATTTCAGCGTTCTCGGCTCCTGGGCTATCCTTGAGCTTCTTGGCAGCCTGATCGCGCTCGAGCGGCAATCTTTCTTGATCTCTGTTCAGCTTCCTCTCGCGCCTTTTTCGGCCGTCTGCTTTTGTTTTTCGAGGTCCAGCTTGAATTGCTGTTCTAGGCGCTGCCGCAGTGACCGCTTCGCTTGAGCAATGTCAGCGGCCTTCCTCTGCTCCTCTTCCCGAAGTTTCGATTGGATTTCGCGGAACTTGATTCTCGAAAGCTCAGTACCGCACAACGGGCACTGCTCGACGGTGGTTTCCATTTTTCACTCCTACCCCGGTAGGACTGCTCGACTAAAACGTGCTTATGGCACACCGTGCTCTTGATCGGCTTCTTCGCTCGCAAAAAGGACGTTCATGTGTCCTGATCACTCCTTTTCTGGTCCTTCTGTCAAGCGGCTTCTCTGTCGGTCCCGCAGGCCAGCATGTGGATTGAGCATAGGTACTGGGCCTCGCTCTCTCGCTGATTCTTGAAATATATGGTGTAATATAAAACGTACAATAACCGAAGGCGGATGCTGCCATTACAACGAGTGCATTAATTTTTCTCCGGATAATCGTGGAAATAAAGGATTCAGGATTTCCACTATTACAGGCTTTTATATGAGAGAACATAATTTTATTCAATACCTTCGCGAAGGCTTAGAGTCCGGCACCCTTGCCCCTCCGGGAGTTCAAGCGAGAATTGTTGAGACGCAGCCTCTTCTTCAAAGGCACACACAGCAGACCCAAGTTGACGCCATAGTCGAGTTCACTTTAAAGGATCGACCCAACAAACCTATTAGAGCCGTCGTCGAGATGAAATCCCGCCTGACCCCGATGGTTCTTGAAGGAGCGATTCACGAGGTACTGGGATACCGGAACGAGCTTCAGAGATCGGGCGCTTTCAAGGACTTGTATCCGATGGTGGCTGCTCCATACATTTCTGATTCATACAACGACGATGCAAAGAGTTGCGAGTCGGCTACATCGACTTGAATGGAACATTCGCATTGATCCACGACGACGTTTACGTTGATGTAGTCCTGTCCTGCAACCCTGTTCCAAAAATCCCTAAGGTGCTCAAGAACATCTTTTCCGGTCGATCGCGTCGGATCATACGAGTACTGCTACAAATCCTCACAGACCATATAGACTCGAAGAACTCGCCTCTGAAGCTCGAATTAAGCACAGGTCAAGTCTTTCAAGTGATGAGGCGACTCCAGGAAGATGGGCTTCTGGATCGAACTCATGAAGGACGCGTACTCACGAAACCCAGGAAGCTGCTCAGGCTTTTCGCGCAAGAACTCAATAGCGATTATGCCACAAACGGACCGTATTCAACGCATTCTCCGAAACACCACAAATGCAGTTCGCTCAATTTCTTCGTGACACTTGCGAACGTAAGGGTGTCCAGTGTGCTTTCACGCTTGCGAGCGGATTAGAGCCTAACGAGCGGAATGTGAGAGAGGAGATTACCGCCGCGTACATCAATGTGTCGCCAGAGAGCTTGAGATACGACCTTCAACTAGAGGCAGTTGGAAAAGGGGCAAATGTAATATTGATGATGCCCCCTGAATCCGACAATACAGATGCCGGTGGCGTCTTCTACCGTCCCCGAAAGCTTACTAATGGACTCACGAGCGTAAATCCAGTCCAACTGTACGTGGACTTCACCTTGCACAGTAGTAGAGGCGAAGAGCAAGCAGAGTTTCTGATCGAGCATGCATTAGGCTTCCGAGAATAAATGGCAAACGCAATCGAGGTCACAAAAGACTTTCCTGCATCGCGCGAAAGAACTGTTCTTCTTGAGCTCCTGAACGTCATGAAAACACTGAAGGAGGCGCAAATAGACGCGCTTATCTGCGGAGGTTGGGTACCGTTTTTAAAAGAGCTTGCGCGCCACTGCCAGACGGACCACAGCATGAGCTTGGATATCGATCTCCTCCTACGCGCTAGAGCGCGCGAGCGCGAGACGATTGACCGGATCAAGGATCTGCTAGCTGCTCCCCTCGACTATGAACGAAGCGATACAGACTCATTTCGCTATGAAAAGAACATCGATGGCAACGTTGTGCAACTCGACCTGCTGGCGGACCTGCCTCGCACTAGAGAAGGCGAATCCATCATCAAGGTCCACGGTGCGAAAACAAGTCTCGACCTGTGCCTGATTGACGGTGCAGAGGACCTCAACGAGCACGTCGAGACAATCCAAATTAATTGCCGTGAAGGCGAGCTAGTGGAAACCTTTGAAATCGCAATTCCCAATGCCGCGGGTTTCCTTATCCTAAAGACAACAGTCTGTAGGTATCGAGAGAAACCCAAGGATGCATACGACATCTACTACTACTGCCGTTATTCAGAGGATTCTGCTGTCATACAACAAATGCTAGCAAGTTCAATACACGAACCCGCGGTCGCCCGAACTGTAGAAGCACTCAAGCGAATGTTTACGCATCAGGATTCCAAGTGGGTTGACATGGTCCTTGATCACATGAATATCACTGGGGATGATCGGGACCGCGAAGCACAGTTTGTCGTTCGTTCCATCAGTCGAGTGATCGACGGCCTATAGTTCAACATTAGCTCTTCCCCCTTGGGTTGCGGCGAGCGTTGAGTAATCTAAAGTGGCAGTTCAGATTACTCATATCCGTTCGAATCGGAATCGGACGCAATTCGAACGGACTCGAATGCTGTTCGACTTCGTGCAAGCAGCGTTCGCTGGTCCCCGGACGGCCTGCACCGACCTAAGCCGAAGGCTTAGGGATGGTGTCTCTTTGGAAAACGAATTGGTTTCTTCTTGGACGGCCCCTGCCACGACAAATCTGCATCGGTCGTGGATAGCCTGCCGTTCCAAGGCTGGCCACCGAAAAACGCGTGCACTACCAACGGTTTCATGCTAAATTGACCTTGTGAAGCGCCTGCTTCAATTTCGATCGTCATTACGACTCAGTCCATCCCGACTGAGTTATTAACTCCTGCACAATTTATAGCTTCAGGCCCGTGGCGGAACTGGCATACGCAGCTGCCTCAAGAGCAGCCCTTTTGTGGGTTCAACTCCCACCGGGCCTACCAGAATTCTGTCGTTCTTTGACAATTCAACGGAGAGTGGGCCGGACGGTAAGGCACTTGTCTGCTAAACAAGGGTTCTCGCAAGAGGCTAACGGGTTCAACTCCCGTACTCTCCGCCATGCGGAAGGTACTGCTGAATGGCCGGCAACTGGTCCTGAAAACCGGGGCATCGTGATGAGCGATGGGCGTTCGATTCGTCTACCTTCCGCCAAGTTTGCACAGGTGCGTGAGCCCGGCCGAAACGGACCGGCTGTAACCCGGTCTCCCCGAGTGGGACGCGGAGGTTCAAATCCTCCCCTGTGCACCAGTGCCAGCGTGCGCGAATTGGAATAGCGGCCTGTCTTAGAAACAGGTGTTTGAGAGTTCGAATCTCTCCGCTGGCACCAGATCTTCTCGATAACCGTTACACTATGCTCGTTTCGGACAGGTCACTACTCATGACGGCAAGATTTTCAGACATTTTCCTCGAGCGTCCGGCCCCTCCGGGTCGCCGTATTCACGAAGGCGGACGATCCAGAGTGGCAGTCCACTTGCCTCGCGATAATCGAGTTTTTGTCCCAGCTTTGGGGAGGCGCAAGCGCAATCATCGTTCCAACTGACGGTACATCGATTGACGGCGTGTTTTGGGCGTTGCTCTCAGCACATGATCCCCGATCTGATCCTCACGTACCAGAGAACTGGCGAAGATGTGAGACGGAATCAACGCAGTCAATTTGAAGAACTTGTCACGAAGGAAGTGGATAAAGCGATCCTGGAAGGCGTTGGTTCCGAGTGGGCAAGAACCGAAATCCCGAAATCACTTGCGCAAACACACTGGGGCGACTTCACAATCGACGACGGGTTAGTGAACGAAATACTGAACGCGTCTGGCGCCGTTTTCGTTCGAGCGAAATATTACACAGCAGAACATTACGGCAGGCTGTGCTCCCTTTTATCCTCTCACCTCTATTGTCGATGTGCTCGATCAGGTGGAACACCCGAAAAAAGGAAATTGGTTGAAAATCAGGAATGAGAGCACGATTCCAGCGCTCTGGCTGGCAGCAGCTTCTTGGGTGGTCAACAGCGGAGCACTCTGCGGCGCTGAACGCAAAGGGCGTACCTGCGACCCCAGTGTTCACCAACCAATATGACGAGTCGGACCTAATTCAATCGGGGATACGGCCAGGAGAAGACTTCTCTGGCAAAACACCTTTCGACATTTCTCTGTTGGGGCTTGATACGGTCTGGTCAAAACGATCGCGCAGGTTCGAGTTGCCGACGGTGCTGGTCCTCGGTGATTCGATTCAGGACTTCTGCCTCTACTATTCCTTACGTCGGTTGCATGGACGCGCTATCTGGATTTCGGGGTGGTTCCTGGAGAATCAGAACGAGGTCGGCAATCGGTTGAGATCTGCGCTGTCTAATGCACTGACTCTGGGCAGACTTGATAACGCCAAGTCGTTCACAGTAACCAGTGCGTCCCTACCACTGCCGGAGATTGAGAAGGTTAGGCTGTCACTTGCGCCCATCTATTCTCACATCTCACTTTCGCCGAAGCCCTCTCTGCTTCCTCTGTCGCCAAGCTTGTTTTGCATCCGCTCAGGATTTACGCAAGAGGGAGTATCGAAAAGCTGAGCACTCATCAGCTGCTAGATGACGAATTGCCCGGCCCATTTGAATCACTTAGGCCTATCATTTTCAAGACCGTAAACCCGCAAGAGCACCGATGGATCGTTGAGATCGGCTTCCGTAACCATAGGATTCCGCGCCACCCAGCCCTGGGAAGTTTTCTAGCAAACGATCCAAACCTCGGAGAAGACTCCGTTCGGGCCAGCAATGACGGGTTGGCCTACATTTGCCCGGGTGGATTCGTCAGGGGCATTGACCCCGACTTCAATCTGGTCCGGCCTTCGATTCGGATCCCTAATGCTCTCGTCATCTTCCGGCGCGCTCTGGAGTATGGCGCGTATGATTGCGCGATTTCGGATAAGGGAAAATATGAGAGTGAAACGGTTGACAAGTTGGGGGGCATCGAACTGGCGGGAAGGGCCCTCCGAAATTCAAAACTCAGGAGTCTGCTCGAGAAATTCCTTGATCAGTCTGGGCCGGTGGAGGGCGTGTACGACAATGGCGTCTTTTTGAAAGACCAGCGGCGGTACCTAAATTTTGCCGCGACGGTGAAACTGCTCGGCAGCAATGTTTACGCGACGGAGATCATTGACGATTACATTTCAAAGAAGCTCTTCTACCGCGGCCTCATCCTAAGGTGCAGCAACTGCTCCGATGTGGGCTGGTTTTCCGTCGATGAAATCACTCACAACTTTACGTGCAGGCGGTGTGGCAAGAAGCAACAATACACGAAAACAAACTGGAGGCATCCGGACGAGCCGTCTTGGTTCTACAAGCTGGATGAGATCACGTATCAGGCATTGTTGAACAACGGTGTCGTTCCAATTCTCACGTTGGACGCCCTCCGCGAGAAGTGCAAAGACAGCTTTCTCTTCTGCCCCGAACTGAGAATTAACGTCCAGGGAGAGAAAAAGAACTTTATGGAGCTCGACATCTGCTGCATCCCCGACGGAGAACTTTGCATTGGAGAGGCTAAGAGCAATGGCACGCTTGCGACAAAGGGCATTTCAGCAAGCGAAACCGCCACGAAGTACAGGGATTTGGCAGTAAAGCTCGGTGCGACGAGAGTCATTTTCAGCACATCCAGTCCCGCATGGGACGTAGCGAGTGAGACCGCAATGGAATCAACTTTCGCTGCCTTCCCTCACATTCAGGTGTCGAGGTTCGCAGCGCCCGATCTCTAACCTACAGCGCAAACGCGGTTGCCGGTAAGAGAAGTCGAACCGGCCTAGCCATGTGCAGAGGACAGGTGGGTGGTTGTTAGCCATCCCCGCGTGAACTACAGTCTCGGATCTACTGGTTCGCTCTCCAGCGCAAGCACTCCGAACACACACTCATGAACTCGGCGCAGTGGTTCTTGGTGAACGAAACGCTCCAGCGCCTCCAATCCCAAAGCAAACTCTCGAAGCGCGAGCGACCGCTTTGCGCCCAGACCTCTGCTCTTTAGCCGCAGCAGGTTCTCGGGAAGCGTGTATTCCGGGCCATAGATAATCCGCAAGTATTCTCGTCCGCGGACTTTCACAGCGGGTTGTACCATTCCCTTCCGACCCTTCGCCACAAACTCCAACGGCTTAACAACCATGCCTTCGCCGCCACTTGCCGTCAGTTCCTCCCACCATTTGATTCCTTTCTCCTGGTCGGCCCTATCGGTAAGATCGACCACTTGAAATGGTGTCGCGAGTAGTAGACCAGTATCGGCCTGACAGATTCGAGCAAGCGTCTCCATGTGCCACAGGTGATCTTTCGCGGTGTGAACTGCACCCTCGCTGGCAAGCAGATGGAAGGGGGCCAGTTTCAGGTCGGCGAGAGAATGCACGGTCCAGCAGTATCGTCGGTATGCCTCGACATAGAGATCGGCGGCTTCCTTGCGCTGTTGCGTATTGTTCCGCCAGCGCCGCGACTTCCGGATTCTCCGCAGCCGCTCTCAACGCTGCGATGGCCGCCGGCAAGGCCGCTCGGGCCGCCGCCCCGGTTGGAGCGTATTGCTGGCGCAACAATTCTTGTGCCTTGGCTGACCACGGCATCAATTCGCAGTCCAGGCAGACCCAGTCAGTTTTCAGCTCTTCCCAGATGCCTGCCGCCTCCACAGCCTTGCGGACTTTCTCCAGAAACTCCGACTCCAGAGGCGCGTCATTGAAGAACCGCCGTCCCGTCCGCGTGTAGCAGACTCCGGCCTCCCCTTCCATAATTCCAAACCGTTTGCGCGCAGCATCGGCGTCACGACAGACAACGACTACCGCTCGCGATCCCATGTGCTTCTGTTGGCAGACCACCTTGTGCACGCCCTCGTGCAGGTAGTAGGCAAAGGCCTCTTCAGGATGCTCCAGCAGTCCGTCACGTTTACTGGTCTCACATGGGGACATCGTGGGCGGCAGATAGATCAGCCACTTTGGATTTACTGCAAATCGGCTCATCACCTCCAGAGCTGTGATCGCATTCTCTTCTCGAATCGTGATGTTGCGGTGCAACCGCGTGTCAATGATCCGCTTGCCGATGACATCCTCGATGTCGAGCAGATCATCCAGTTGCTGTTGTGCAGTCAGCGCTGGAGCCATTTCCTCCTGGGACAAGAACGGCTTGGCCGACTCGTAATAGGTTCGGAGAGCAGAAACCGACATCAATTCACGTTCGGGATAACGCAGGGCAGTCAGTTTTCCGCCGAATACGCACCCGGTATCGATGTTGATCGTGCGGTTCAGCCATTCCGGCTCGGCAACCGGCGTATGGCCATAAACCACCATCGCCTTGCCACGATACTCAGCCGCCCAGTTGTAACGCACTGGCAGTCCGTATTCGTCCGTCTCCCCGGTGGTCTCTCCATAGAGCGCAAAATCGCGCACTTTGCCAGAGCCGCGTCCCTGCATCTCCTCTCTCATGCCGGCGTGTGCCACGACGAGCTTCCCTTCGTCGAACACATAGTGGCTGACCAGATCATCGAGAAACTTGATGACCGTCTGCTTGAATTCAGGAGTCTCCTTATCGAGCTGTTCAACGGAGTCCGCCAATCCGTGCGTCAACTGCACATCGCGTCCCTTCAGTTTCCGCATCAGCTTCATGTCATGATTTCCAGGAACGCAGAACGCCGTGCCGTCTTCAACCATTTTCATGACCAGGCGCAGTACTTCTGGAATCTTGGGTCCGCGGTCAACCAGATCACCAACGAAAATCGCTCTGCGACCATCTGGCGGAGTCACACTTGGTGCTGTCGGTCCTTCGTTGATCTTGTAACCGAGCTGAACAAGCAAAGCAGTCAACTCTTCGTAGCAACCGTGTACGTCCCCGATGATGTCGAACGGTCCGTGCTCATGTTTCAGGTTGTTCCAAAGCGGCTGTCGCACGATCGTGACCGAGGAGACCTCCTCTGGACTCGACAGCACGAAGACATGACGGAAGCCTTCGCGTTCAAGCCCCCGAAGCGAACGCCGCAGTTGCTGGGACTGGTTTCTGATGACGTGAGGGCCGAACTGACGGTCGGGCCGACTCTGATTACGTTCGTGGCAGACCTTCTCTGGCAAGTTCAGAACGATTGCCACCGGCAACACATGAAACTCGCGAGCGAGCGCCACTAGCGGCTTGCGCGCTTCGGGCTGGACGTTCGTCGCGTCTACTACGGTCAGGCGACCAGCAGCAAGCCTCTTGCGAGCGACGTAGTGCAAGACATCGAATGCATCATTCGTCGCCTCTTGAGAATTCTCGTCGTCTGACACAAGGCCACGACAGAAGTCTGAAGAGAGAACCTCTGTAGATTTGAAGTGCCCCCGAGCGAAACTCGACTTGCCGCAGCCGGAAGGACCGATGAGTACCACCAATGAAAGTTCTGGGATCGTAATGTTCATTGACTGATTTTCGCGCCTCTCCACGACTCCCTTGCTTCCACTAGCGAATGCTCGTTAGCACCTCCGCTCATTTCCGGACAAGCTCGTTGAACCGGATCGTCCTCCCATCCGCATTGAGAACAGTTCTCATGTCCACCCGGTTCTTGAAAGGCATAGGGCAACAGACAGACTGGACACTGCGTGCCGGGTTCTCTAAGAACACCTACTGTTTTCAAGCGCACTCGAACCAGCAGATCATTCAGAGCGGCTCTCGCAGTTTGAGACTCAGGGAGCGAGGTCTTACTCGCCTCTTCCTCAAGTCTCTTGCGAAGCTGATCGTACTCGCTGGCGTAGAACGAAGTTTCAGTCGCGTCCAGGGTCTGGTGCTCGGCACCCCGCGTCTTCCGCTCAATCAGCTCCGGTATGTAACCCAGCTTGTACTGCTCGTTCAGACTATTCAAGTTTGCTTCCACTACCCCCGTCCGCATCAGATGAATCCCCGTCAGCAGCACGCGAAAAACATATAGGAAGGGCTTCACCCTCGGCGGGTCCTCTTTCTGGAAGAGCCGCCATTGATTCTCGGCAAACCCGAAATAATGATGCGCGTGATGGCGGGTGACGCAGCCCTTCGCGATCCATTTCAACTCTTCGTGCTCCGGTGTCGTATGTACCACGAGTGGAGAGTACAACTGCTCAAGGACATATCCGTTCGATTTCAAAAGCAGCTTAAAGAACTTTTCAACGTCATGCGTTACCAGATCGAGGTCGATAGGCTCTTTCTTGGAAACCTCCACGGTGTCGCGGACTGAGCCCAGCCCAAGCACTTCATCTGCGGGCAGGATGTGAACACCCCTCAGGTCATAGTCAGAATCAGGCGACGGAAACCCGTAGAGATGCGCTCCGCTGATCGTTGCGAATAGGAGCGGATACGGGTGTTCTTTGACCGCAAGCAGCAACTGTTCGTTCACGCGCTTGCACCCCCGACGGTCGAGCGACGCGCTTTTATCAGCAAACTGTTCGCCGCGGCGTAATCGGGCTCGTCGGGCAACTTGGTCGAGCGAAACGCTTCTTCAAACTCTCGATGCAGTGCGAGTCTCCAGTTGTTCACTTCATCCCATTTCATTCGTCCATCACGGATGGAAAGCAAAGTGTCACGGTGCTCCGTAATCCGCACCGGAACGTACCCGTCTCTGAGTATCGTCACGCCTTCTAGCAACAGCCGGATCAGATGCATTGCGTGTTTCCATTTGATCTGACCGGATGTACGCAAATCCTGCTCCAACTTCTTGAATTGCGACATCACGTAACCGTTGTAGGTCTGATAGACCAATTTCGAGAGGAAAATCTCTCGGCTTGCCAACAACTCATCGGCAATCGGTGTCCGCTTTTCAATAATCGGCGTATAGAGGCACTCCAGAATGTTTGGATTGGCCTTAAGAGCCAGAACCATAAACTTTTTCAATTCCCAGTAGCACTCTTCGCTCTCTCTGCTTTCGAGTTGTTCGGGCACGCCGTACAAAGACCACTCCAGTTCCGCGGGAGCGAGGTAGATGCCTCGTCGGTCCACGTCGGAACTGTCCCGGTCCAAGCCGTAGGCCTGGGAACCGACCACGCACTTATAAATCACGTTTTCGTAGAGGTCGTACTCTGCCAACACATGGGCGGGATCGCCCATTGGGCCTGCCTTTACCTGCTTCAGTATTGAGAATTCATGACGCCGCACGCTGAACTCGGCTCCATCGGTCACCTTTGCGCGATAGGAGTGGCCACCGTCATCGGGCGGGCGCACGATCTCCGCTACCGAGCCACGGGGGTACTCTGCCTGCGAAGCATGGACGAAAACATCTGTTCGCAAAACGATCTGAGTTCCTGTGGGCACAATCAGGTGGAGAGTCGAGTTTGAGCTTTTAACCAAGACTGAAGACCCCCATTTGCGTGGGCGCACCGACTTGGGGATCTTCTTCTCCTACGGGCAGAAACCTTACTGCGTACCCAAACCGTTCAGAAATTTGGCGTGACCACTGCTGGAATTGTTCCCGAGTCCATTCGAAGCGGTGATCTTTATGACGAAACTTTCCCGCTGGCAGGGTTTCAAACTTCACGTTGTACTCGCAGTTGGGCGTGGTCACGATGATCGTTTTCGGACGTGCTGCTTCGAAAAGAACACGCTCGAATGCCGCCAGCCGGGGTGCATCCAGATGCTCGATGACTTCAACCACCGTGGCCGCGTCGTACCCGGCCAGGCGCTTGTCGCGATACATCAACGAACCATGCATCAATTTCAGCCGCTCCTTCTGTTTCGTGGGCATCCGGTCGAGTCTCAGACGTTGGCTCGCAATCTCAAGACTCCGGTACGAAACATCCATACCCACGATCTCCGTCAGTGACTTCTCATCCAACAGGGCCCGCAGGAGTTTCCCTTCTCCGCAGCCCAAGGTCTAGGACGCGCTTCGCCTCGACGGATCGAAGCACAGCAACCACTGCTCCCATGCGCTGCTGCCAGAGCCGAATCGGCTCCTCCATTTTCGTTTCTTCTTCAGAGTGAGCTTCCTCTGTTGCGTCAGGATCGGGGTTGTCTTCCTCCGCTAGCCTGGCGAGTGCTTCTCTCGCCAATTGCCTCTGGCGAGGAAGATACCGCTTTACGATCGCCTCTTTGTGTGGATGCGACGCCAGCCAGCCTTCCCCTTTGCGCAAGAGTTTCTCAACCTCGTCCTTGCCAATCCAGTAGTGCTTCTCAGCATCCAGCACCGGCACAAGCACGTAGAGATGATTGAGCAGATCCTGCAGGCGGAACGTTCCCGCCAAGGTCACTGAGTAGTACGGCCCCTCACCCCACTCTGGAAATTTCTCGTCAAGCGGATGATGCTCGGTAGTTACGCTATATCCCAGAGGCTCGAATAGCTCGCGGATCAGCCCCTCACCGGCGCGGCAGGCCACAACCGTCAATTTTGCAGTCAACGGAATCGCATGGTCCGCCAGTTCTTGCCTCCCTTTGCTGCGGCCAGACATGGCTGTCCCAAAAGCTCGGCCCATAGCAACGCTGAGGAAAGAAGAGAGAACGTAAGGCCGGTCGTTCACATACTGATCAAGAGTTCCGCCCTCATGCTGACCCCGCTTGCCACGAACCAGTCCAATCGGATCGACATCGAGCAGCAAGGCAGCCGTGCACCTTTCCGCGGTCGCTTCCGGGTAGAAAACATGTGCTTTCCCAAACGACAGATCGAACGAATGCAACTTCGCCGGGTTCTTGTGAAGCAGATAGCCCAAGTCCGTCGCCGGGTTATGCGTAGTTGTGAGCGTCAGCAGCATGGTCGAATTATACGAGTCTGTAATCTTTAGCTTTGGCGCGAATGTCCCGCCTCGCAAACACAAAAAATGGTCCGGGTGGCAGGAGTTGAACCTGCGTGGACATGTGCCCAAGACATGTGGGTGGCCGCTACCCTACACCCGGATTATGGGAGAGGGCCTTTCAGCCCTCTCCTGTCTACCCCTTCACGCACACCACCTGGCGCAACGTGTGCACCACGTCCACCAGATCGCGCTGCGCTTCCATCACCGCGTCGATGGACTTGTACGCCATCGGCGTTTCGTCGATAACGTCCGCGTCCTTACGGCACTCGACGCCGGCAGTCGCCTTGGCATGGTCGTCCAAGGTGAAGCGGCGCTTGGCTTCCGTACGCGACATGGCGCGTCCGGCTCCATGGCTACAGCTCATGAAGCTCTCCGGATTGCCCTTGCCGCGCACGATGTACGAACGCGCCCCCATGCTGCCGGGAATAATTCCCATGTCGCCTTCACGCGCACGTACTGCGCCCTTGCGCGTGATGAGCACGTTCTCGCCGTAGTGGTGCTCCCAGGTCACGTAGTTGTGATGGCAGCTCACGACTTCCACATTGGCTTCGAACGCCGGGACTTCTCCCGACGCCTGTACCGCCGCGATCATGTTACGCATCATCAGTTCGCGGTTGGCCAGCGCGTAGTCCTGCGCCCAGTGCACGGCGCGGACGTAGTCCTCGAAGTGCTCCGTGCCCTGCGGCAGATAGGCGAGGTCCTGGTCCGGCAGGTTGATCATCCACTGGCGCATATCGTTCTTCGCCAGCTCGATGAAAAACGTGCCGAAGCGATTGCCCACGCCACGCGATCCCGAGTGCAACAGGAACCAGACGTTCTCGTTTTCATCGAGGCAGACCTCGATGAAGTGGTTCCCGGTGCCGAGCGTCCCCAGGTGATTCACGCGCTGCTTGTGATCCAGCTTGGGATACTTCTCGACGATTGCCTTGTACGCAGGCTCCATCTTCGCCCACACTTCCGCGTGATGCGACGGGGCATCCGACCACGCACCGCGGTCGTTCGCGCGTCCGTTGTCGGTGCGTCCGTGCGGCACCGCCTTTTCAATCGCCGTACGGATGCCGTGCAGATTGTCCGGCAGATGGTTGGCGTGCAGAGAAGTCTGCACGGCCATCATGCCGCAGCCAATGTCCACGCCGACCGCCGCCGGAATGATCGCGCCACGCGTCGGAATCACGCTGCCCACAGTCGCGCCGATGCCCCAATGCACGTCCGGCATCGCCGCCACCCACTTGTAGATGAACGGCAACTGCGCGACGTTCAAAAGCTGCTGGCGTGCGGCGTCCTCCAGCGGGACGCCCTTGGTCCAGGCCTTGATAGGCACGCCCTTGTCGGGCTTCATCACGTTGTAAGTTGTCATCTGTCATCGTCTTTCCTTTCTTGCAGCCAACACTCTGCGTTACGAACTCTGGTGGCTCGGCACGGAATTGAACCGTATCCACTGGCTTTTCAGACCAGCACTCTGCCGTCGAGTTCCCGAGCCAAACTTTGGTGGACGGTGCGAGAATTGAACTCGCATTTCACGGTTGCAGGCCGTGAGTAATCCCGTTATACGAACCGCCCATTTGGGGCGAGATGAGAGAATCGAACTCTCGTGACTGGAGCCACAATCCAGTGCCTAAGCCATTCGGCCAATCCCGCCATCGAAACTTGGAGCTGGTCGAGTGAATCGAACACTCGTCGGAGAGGTACAAGCTCTCTGCACTCCCACTGTGCTAGACCAGCAAACTTTGGAGCTGGCACGCAGCCTCGAACTGCGGTCGGGCGCTTACCGTGCGCCTGCTCTTCCCGTTGAGCTATACCAGCGGAGCTGGCGCGGCGATTCGAACGCCGATCACGGACTTACGAGGCCCGTGCTCTTCCCACTGAGCTACACCAGCACAAAACTTCTTCACGAAATCTGGAGGCGGTGGGGAGAATTGCACTCCCGATGATCTCCTTTGCAGGGAGATGCCTTGCTGTCTTGGCTACACCGCCTCAAACTCACTTACTAAATCTGGAGCGGAAGGCGGGACTCGAACCCGCGCTCTCGACGTTGGCAACGTCGCGTCTTGGCCACTAGACGACTTCCGCCCTCACAAAATCTATGGAGCGAGCAGCGAGAGTTGAACTCGCGTCATCGGGTTGGAGGCCCGAGGCACCAGCCGCTATACCATGCTCGCTCTTCAAACTGGCAGGGGTGACAGGATTCGAACCTGCTTGAACTCGTTTTGGAGACGAGCGCCCTTCCCGTCGGGTCATCACCCCTATGGCGGTCGCAACGGGAGTTGAACCCGTCCCTCCTGATAGACAGTCAGGCATCCTGCCGCTAGACTCTGCGACCGCGTTCTAAACTTGGCTGCGAGGGCACGATTCGAACGTGCATGAACCGGGTCAGAGCCGGTTATCCTGGCCAATTGGATGACCTCGCAACTTTGAGGAGGGAACCTGCGGATACGGTGTGTTTTCTGGACAAGAGAAGTAACCGTAGCCTTCACCACTCCTCGAATTTCTCTCCATTGCTCGTCAATGAGCTTCCTCCTTTGCTGACTTTCAAACTGGCTGCCGGGGAGCGATTCGAACGCCCGTACCCGGATTCAAAGTCCAGGGTCCTGCCACTAGACGACCCGGCATCACGCTTTCAGCGGGATTGCTTTCATGCACCGCACACACAACACCGCCGACTCATCGACGTTGTGGCCAAGCCTCCTGCGATCCGTACGCGCACGATCCACCAAGTCGCGGTGGTCTCCTCCGCGATCGCAATAGAGCTCCGATGCAAGCTCGATTTCAAAGCCTTCGAGTTCAATCGTTTGTGTACTCATAACTTGGTAGCAGCGAGGAGAATCGAACTCCCATCTCAGCCTTGAAAGGGCCGCATCCTGGCCGTTAGACGACGCCGCCTCCTATCTGCGCATTGGCGAAATGCGCCATAAAAAGCAAAAGCCCCCGATTTGTATCGGAGGCTCAGAAAAACTACGCGCTATGGATCGCCCCCGTTACATGAACGTACCTTCCCCCGCTCCTTGCCACGTAAACGTGGCCGGTGTCGGGAAGCAATCGGTATGGGGTTTGCGCATCATTGCGTGTATCTCAGTTATCACTCTTACATGATTCTATAAATTCGTCAATACCCAAAAGTGGTGGGCTTACTTCCGAGTCGCCAACCATCCTTAATCCAGTTCGACCACAACGGTCGCGTCCTCAGGCGCCCGGCCTAATGCTGTGAAACGATCCAGTCTGACTTGTACAAGTTACCACCGATGTGTGAAATCACTAAATCCCATCGCTAATTCTGCTACCATGCGGCCATTCGGAGAACCACATGGCCTGTTTGCGCGCTTCGTACGCGGTGTGCGTCCTGATACTTTTCGTTCTTCTGGCTTCACACTCTTTCGGACAAACGCCCCCTTACTTCGTGTCGATGAGCAGCAAATCAAGTTTCGACTCAATTCCCACCCGGTCCTGGAACTGCCAATTGTCAACGCATCGGATAAAACGCTCGTCGGAGATTTCAGGCTCGAGTTGCTGGACTCAAAGAACAAAGTGGAGTCTTTCGTAACGGGCAAGTTTCAGGAGAAGCCAGGCACCACGGTTGAGAAGGTCGAATGGCCTTTGGATTACCTGGTGAACATTTCTCCTTCGAGTCTCGGTTGGCGACGGCTGCACTACTCGTTTGTCCAACGACCGGAAGTCGGAGTGGCGCCAGTGGAAGGATTTGTTCAACTGAGCCGAGTGCTGGTTGGCGTCTTCGAAGTCCGCATGACCGCAGCGTCGAAGGCCAAGCCGGGAAACAAGTTCCCAGTGCGCATTCGTGTTGATGACCCAAGCAATGGAAAGCCCCTACATGGAACTGCTGTAGACCTCACGCTGGAGTTGGGAGACGATGACGACAACGCAATAAAGCACACGGTAACCACCGACTATTCGGGATACGCAGTCTATAGCTTCGATCTCCCGAAAGAGATCCAGGCCGACGAGGGGACTGTAAAGGCGGAGGCGAAACGAGGTCCCTACAGTGAGGACGTTGAACTCACTTTTGACCTGCGTTCTAAGGGCAAGCTAACGCTGACGACAGATAAGCCTCTGTATCAACCAGGACAGCAGGCTCATCTGCGGGTTCTCGCGTTCGGGCCAGACAAGCGGGCGTTTGCAGGTAAGGACTTGGTGGTCACGATCGAAGATGAAGATGGAGACGAGCAGTTTCACGAGACAGTCAAGACTTCGCGCTTCGGAGTGGCGAGCGCGGATTGGGACATTCCACAGAAGCTGCGTTTGGGAGACTACCAAGTTCATGCAAAGCTAAAGGGCGCAGAAGACGACTATGACGCTCCACAGGCACGGGCTACTGTACGTGTCAGCCGCTATGAGTTGCCGACCTTTACCGTGAAGGCTGATCCGGACCGCAAGTACTATCTGCCTGGCGAAGACGCGACGATTACGATCAGCGCAGATTATCTCTTCGGGAAGCCGGTTCGGAACGCAAACGTCCGCTTGGTGAATCAGCAGAATCGCCATTGGGACTTCAAAGAGCAGAAGTGGGTGACGGAAGAATCCAATCCGATCGAAGGTACATTTGACAAAGAGGGCAGGTTCGAAGCGAAGGTCGACCTGCAGGATGAGTTCAAGGATTTCAATCCGGAAGACTACTCCCACTATGAAGACTTAACATTTGCAGCTTACGTCACGGATCTCTCGACCAAACGGACCGAGCAACGCCGTTTTCGAATTCGCCTCACTGAAAGGCCGATTCAACTCTATGTCACAAGCGGCGATTCCTGGTCCGCTCCCGACAAACACCCCAGTCTGTATGTGACATCTTCCTATGCCGACGGAACTCCCGCTTCGGTGAGCGGAACTCTGTATTTTGCCGAACCGAACAACGCGGGCGAATTTGAAAAGGCTCCCTGGCAGGGTGGCCGATCCAAAGTCCTCACGTTCCACACAAACCGATTCGGGGTTGGCAAGATCACGCTGCCTCGCATCCGAGATCGGTTTCTTGTGACTCCCCGAAACACTTATCGGTACTACTACAGCTATTCGCGCGAGAACGACCATTATCGAAACGCACTACTGTTGCTTGAGGGAAGGGATAAAAAAGGCCGACAAGGGCGGAGTTCTGAAGAATGGACGATAGCTCCCGAGCGCCCGTACTTACGGGTCAACACAACACAGGTGCTGTACCGACCAGGAGACGCACTGCCGATCACAATTGAGTCCAACAGTCCTGTCCGCGATGTGATTGTCGATGTCTCAACGCCAGCGGGACTGATCGCCTCACGGGTTGTGCGTCCGGTAAACGGACAAGCGGAACTGAGCGTTGAGTACGATTCGCGGCTGAGTGGAGAGGTTGAAATTACCGCCTTCGCGCTGACGGAGTCTCCACAACAAGATGACTACGCACTCAGCGGGACCACCCATGTCATTTATCCAGCGCTGCAGGATTTGAGAGTCGGCGTGAAAATGGCACATACCACGTATCGTCCGGGTGAAACCGCTTCTGCAGAATTTAGCGTCAGATCGCCAGAAGGAAAACCCGTCGAAGGCGACTTGGGACTCTTGGTTTTCGATCGTGCAGTCGCTGAGCGCGTGCGTAGCGACGAAGAGTTTGGCCGTCCTTCCGGGTTCTCTATTTACGATTATCTCGATGAAAACTATATCGGAAAGATAGCAGGCATTGGGTATCGCGATTTATTGGGCCTCAATCCCAATGAGCCATTCAGTGCAGATCTGCAACTGCTTGCTGAAGCGTTGATGTCTTCGGCGCAATACAACTGGTGGTACGGGAATGTGAGGTTAACGGGCGGCGAGAACTACTCTCGTGGCGCCGGGAGTGTCTTCGCTGAACTCATGACCAATTCCCTGAAGCCGGTACGCGAAGCTCTACAGGCGACCTATGACAAGGAAGCCCGATACCCCAAGAATGATGCTGAGTTAAATGCCATCTTGGCAGCCAAGGGCATTGATCTCGCAAAAATAACCGACCCGTGGGGTCTTACGTACCAAGCCGAATACTCTGTGAGCGGCGCTTTCGACGTGCTGACGTTCAAGAGCAATGGACCGGATAAGAAGGCCGGAACTGCCGACGATGCCGACGCGACTTCCATGCAATGGCAGTATTTCCGGAAGACGGGCCAAATTATCGACCAGATGGCGCGAGAATATCCGTACAAGACGGGCAACTACATTCGCGATTATCCGACTCTACGTCAGGTGATGAAAACGAAGGACCTCGATCCTGATACGATGCTTGATCCGTGGGGGCATCACTACCGGTTTTCCTTCGAAACAGTTGGACCATACTTCAAGGTATTCGTAACCAGTGCTGGACCGGACGGCGTGTTCGATTCTCAGCAGAAGCCGTCTTGGGACGACGTACAGGAGTGGACATCCTCTGTTCATTATTTCGTCAGGGAGACCGAGGACATTGAGCGAGCGTTAGCAGAGCACTTTGCCGCGACCAAACAGTTCCCGCAGACAGAAGACGAACTCAAACCGATTCTCGCAAGTGCACACATTTCGGGCGATCGTTTACTCGATCCCTGGGGAAGGCCATACCACTTCACATTCTCAAAACGTAGCCGCTACTGGGACCGTGTGAACGTTTCCACGTACTACGATTACACCGCCGCTAAAGAAAAGCGTGTCACTGAGGTGACGCCAGTGACCCAGGAAATGGCTTTCCTGGCGGTTTCCAGCTACGGCCCCGAGAACCAGGCGGAACAGGCGTTCAACGTTGCTGAGTTCAGCCGCGTCCTAGCCGAACAGTCCAGCAAAGACCTGAATAAGAAGCCTGCCTCCACAACACAGGGACCGCTTCCGTCAGGTTCGGGGGCAATCACCGGGGTGGTCACAGATCAGAGCGGTGCCGTGGTTGCGAATGCCACAGTGACAGTACTTTTCCAGAGTGGACAGAGCGAAACCACGACCACAGATAGCAATGGACGCTATTTGATCTCCAGTCTTTCTGCCGGAACGTACCAGGTCGAGTTTCATGCCGCAGGTTTCCAGCAAACCACCGTGACCCGCGTGCCGGTACAACCGGGCTCAACGGTGAACCTGGATGCCACCCTACGCGTGGGGACTACATCAGAAGCAGTTGAGGTGACTGCCGAAGCAGTTCAATCATTGAATACAGAATCCGCAGAAGTAGCCAGTACCGTCGCTAAGACCATACAGGGAACTGCATCAGCCGAAAAACCGCTGTTCACGCCGCGTCTCCGGAAGTATTTCCCTGAGACGCTAGTCTGGAAACCAGAGGTTATCACCGACGACCACGGGCGGGCGCACCTCGACTTTCCGATGGCGGATAACATCACGGCATGGTCCATGTCGGTTATCGCTTCGACAGAAGCTGGACAGGTCGGAGTGGCAGAAAAGGAGTTGCGGACCTTCCAGCCTTTCTTCATCGAGCACGATCCACCTAAAGTACTTACCGAAGGGGATCAAATCAGCCTCCCGGTGGTCTTGCGCAACTACTCCGACAAACCGCAGACGCTACTGACGGAACTCAAGTCAGAGGAGTGGTTTTCCATGCTCTCTCCGCCGCAGCAGAACGTCACCGTCGCGGCCGGAGGCGATGCAAATGGAGTATTCACCTTCAAAGCGATAGCACGAGCGAATCCTGGCAAACAACGAGTAACCGCGCGGAATAACGAAACCGGAGATGCAGTGGAGCGCGAGGTTCGAGTCCATCCTGACGGCCAGGAAATCTCGTTTACCACGGGCCGACTCCTCGCCGGCGAGAATCAGACGCTTGAGATTCAAGTTCCGTCCACGGCGATTCCTGGTTCTATGGATGCAGAACTTCGTATTTATCCGAATCTCATTGCGCACGTTCTCGACGCCATGAATGGCATAGCCAAACGGCCCGCGGGCTGCGCCGAGCAGATCACGTCCATCGGGTATGTGAGTCTCCAGGCTTTGCAGTTGCTGAAGAAGGCAGGTGTCGATGCTGCCGCCAAAGATTCTCGCGCCCAAGTGTATGCGGGAGCGCTCAAGTCCGTGCAGGACGCCTACGCGTTGTTGCCCTCCTTGCAGCAAGCCAACGGCGGCTTTTCCTACTGGGGCAACGCTTCACAAGACGTGGCGTTGACCGCATATGTGCTGAGATTCCTGGATGGAGCGCGCGAATTCGTTGAAGTCGATCCTCAAATCATGTCGAAAGCGCGATCTTACCTGGTCTCGCAGCAAGCGCCGTCAGGAGCCTGGACTCGATATGACTGGTCCACAAAAGGCCAGATCGACGATCCAATGAAGACGGCGTATGTGACACGTGCCTTGGCGACTTCCAGTAAATCGCCCGATGCAAAAGAACGAGATACGGTCGATACATCAGTCGCAAGGGCCCTTTCTTATCTCGATGATCGGATCAGCGAATGGCAAGATCCGTATCTGGTTGGAAACTACGCTATGGCTGCGATTGGCGCGAAGCGGCAAGAACACATTGCGAATGCTCGCGAATTGCTGGCTCGGCTGGCCCACAGTGAAGGATCTACGACGTACTGGAACCTGGAAGCCAACACCACACCTTTCTACGGATGGGGTACTGCCGGGCGACTGGAGACCACGGCTCTTGCTGTTGAAGCTCTTGCGAAACTGGAATCGCTCGGAAATGATCCGGCGCTCGCGGAACAGGTCAATCGCGGTCTTCAATATCTGCTGACGCACAAGGACCGCTACGCTTGCTGGTATTCCACGCAAGCCACCCAGAATGTTATCGAGGCCATGATTGCCGCCATGCCTGTTGGGAAAAACGGGACTGGCGACGACACTGCATCTGTCCTAGTGAATGACACGAAACTGGCGGACATCAAACTGCCTAAGGCCACCGAGGTTGTAGGCCCGAGAGTGATTGATTTCGGGAAGGAATTGAAAGCGGGCACCAATAGAGTTGCCATCCAGCGAGCGGGCGACAACAGCGCCATGCAGACGAACGTGATTACGAGTTATTACATACCCTGGCCGCAAGCAGAAGCAACTCAGACGGAGAACTTCAAGTCAGGGGACACAAGAGCGCTGAAACTGAAAGTGGATTTTGATCGCCACGAGGCAAAATTTGGCGAAGCCTTAGCTTGTCGAGTGGAAGCAGAGCGGATCGGATTCGCTGGCTACGGCATGATGATAGCGGAAATCGGATTGCCGCCGGGCGTGGAAGTCGATCGCGAATCGCTGGAAGAAGCCAAACAGACTGGCGTTGACGGCTACGAAGTACGACCAGACAGAGTTGTGTTTTATCTCTGGCCGAGCGCGGGAGGAAGCAAGTTTCAGTTTGTCTTCCGCCCTCGCTTTGGCATGAACGCGATGAGCGCACCGTCGGTTCTTTATGACTATTACAATCCGGAGGCTAATGCAGCAGTCTTGCCGATAAGGTTCAATGTGACAATAGTACAACAAATATTTCAAATCGCCTTACAGGTCATATCCGTATTCTGCCAACC
>CAVRCM010000004.1:0-161480 GCA_963719585.1 uncultured Acidobacteriaceae bacterium | reverse complement strand
GTTAAGGAGTTGCTGGTATTTGGGTGTTCTGTGTGGCTTACAGTTCGATCCTCTTCTCCTTGGACCCAGAATGGGTCGGATGGGCGGCGCCGCTAGTCTTCGGTGGCGCCCTCTACGCGGCCGATCCGCCCCCCTCTTCCGTCCACCTTGATTCACCCCAACATGTTTTTGCGATGGCCTATTTGTGCGACGTCCTGAGCCTCTTCGCCATAGTGCTCCTCACCTTGGTCCGGAAGAAACAACACCTCAGCTGGCTTTGGTGGGTACGAGTTGAGTCAGAGAGCGGCAGTATTGCAAAGCTACGCGGCTTTTTGAGATCTAGGTTCACTCTTTTGATCGGGCGTTGAACTGTGGAGCAGCCCGGTGCTAGCATCCTCCGTGCAAGTACCGGTCATTCCGAAGAACGTGTGGCCAAGTTTCGTTACCGCTCTGGACCTGTTTCAAGGGGTCGCGCAGCGGGATGCGCGAAGATCGCCAACCTGTGCACGGAGAAGTGGTTCCCCCGTGGGGCACCGATATTCCGAGAAGGCGAGTCTGCCGATTCCCTTTGCGTCCTGAAGAAAGGTATGGTGAGGCTGATTTCCCTCTCGGACCAGGGAAGGGAAACCATTCTGCACATCCTCAAACCCGATGAGCTCTTCGGCGAACTTCTCCTCTCTGAGGAGAAAAGAGCCTTCACGGCCATTGCCACTGAGGATTCTCTGGTGACCATTATTTCCCACGAGTCTTTTGTGGAGCTTTTGTCGCGGTCCCAGCTGTCGCGCTGAACTTCATTCGGCTGCTTTCCAAGCGATTGGCCACAGTCGAGAGGGGACTGGCGGAATTCAGCCATACCTGGTCCTATCACCGGCTGGCTAGAGTGCTTCTTCAGTTGAGCGAAAAATACGGACAGGAGATTCCTACTGGTACGTTAATCAACGTCCGCCTGACCCATGAAGATTTCGCCAATTTGATTGGGACGAGCCGGGAAACGGTGACGACACAACTCAGCAAGTTCGCACGCATGGGCCTCCTGAAACGCGAGTCCAGGAGTTTCATTGTGGTCAAGGCCAAGCTTATCGACTTTATTCGATCCGAAGAGCTTCGACTGAAGAGTCTCCCTTTTTCACAGAGAACAATTCCTCGGTAGCAGTCTTTGAGTGCATGAAACCGCCGTGCGCGGAGCCTAACCTCCTGGCCACCGGACCGTCGTTGCTCAAAGCCCAGTTCATGAAGTTCATGTCATCGAAAGTCGCATTCACGTAGCACTATTATACAGTCCTACTTGGCGAGTAATTTCTAAGGTCTCTGCAAATTTGGCCCGCTGTGACATAAGTCATCGTTCACGGTTTACCGCTCTCCTATCCTTAGGTATTGGGGGATGCAGCCTTGCCAGATGAGCACCAAGAGAGATTCCGAACACAGAAGGCCGCGCGCAAGAAACTGATCCGGCGAGATGATCGCGACCAGTCGCAACCGCTGCGCCTTACCGTTCAGATTCTCTTCGCAATTCTAAACGTATGGATCGGCGTGCAGTTCTATCTTTGGGTGCGGTGGGCAGAAAGCGGGGGCCGAGCATTCGAAGTCTCCCGACCCGCCGGCGTTGAAGGCTGGCTACCGATTGAAGGCCTCATGCAGTTGAAGTACTTTCTAATCACCGGGAAAGTGCCACATGTGCATGCCGCCGGTTTCTTTCTCTTCACCTCGTTCCTGGTTATTTCGTTCGTCTTCCGCAAGGCGTTTTGCAGCTGGATATGTCCTGTGGGTACCGTCTCGGAATATCTGTGGAAAGTTGGCCGCTCGATCTTTGGTCGAAGCTTTCAGTTGCCACGCTGGGCTGACATCCCGTTGCGCTCGCTGAAGTACCTCGTGTTGAGCTTCTTCGTCTACGCCGTAATCGGCATGTCGGCAGCTTCCATCGCCGAATTCCTCAACAGCCCATATGCACTCATCGTCGACGTGCGCATGCTCAATTTCTTCCGTTACATTGGCGGAACAGCAGCATGGGTCGTTTTAGGGCTGGTAATTGCTTCGATTTTCGTTCAGAACTTTTGGTGCCGTTATCTCTGCCCGTACGGAGGGTTCCTCGGACTGGTCTCCCTGCTCAGTCCGATGCGGATCACCCGTAACGCAAGCACGTGTATTGATTGCGCCAAGTGCGCGAAGGCGTGTCCCTCGGCATTGCCGGTCGACAAACTGCTACAGATCCGGTCGGCCGAGTGCACCGGATGTCTAGAGTGTGTAGCAGTTTGTCCAGCCAAAGAGACTTTGCTCATGAGCGTGCCGTTGGGTGTGCGAAAGCGCCGTGCAATTCCCGCATGGGGCATGGCCGCGGGAATCGCGATTTTGTTTCTTGGCGTGGTCGGCTACGCAAAAGTTTCGGGACAGTGGAACACGAATCTGCCGAAGCAGGTCTATCTAGAGCTAGTGCCAAATGCGAGCGCGCAGGAACATCCGATCCCTGGCCGACAGTAATCGCCGCCACAAAAGACATCCTCTCACTGCTTCCGACCTCGACAGGCCCGTGACAAAAGTCATCTACTAGGTCTCTGCACTGGCGTACGTTCAAAGGAGTGAGGCGTATGCCATGAGCGAATTGATTGACAATCGCGCGCATCGAATTTCGGTTCTAAAAGAGATAATCTATCACCTGCATGAGGGTGCTGCTCCGGAGCTTGTAAGAGAGCAACTGCGCAAAATTGTCGGCGAGACGGATGCGACTGAGATTATGGCCATGGAGCAACAATTGATGGCCGAGGGTATGCCGGTCGAGGAAGTACGATCGATGTGCGATCTGCACTCGCAAGTCACGCGTGATGTGCTCGTCCAGTTGGCTCCGCCCCCGTCAGTTGAGCCGGGACACCCCCTGGATACCTTCCGCCGCGAAAACGACGCACTCAAAAAGGTAATCGCGACAATGCGGGGGACCTTCGCCGAGATCGCTGACCTTGCCCCGATTGCCGATGCTAAGGAAATCGTCTTTCGGCTACGCCAGTCGGCAAACGACCTCATGGATATCGACAAGCACTATCAGCGTAAGGAGCATGCGCTGTTTTCTTGCCTTGAGAGGCACGGAATCACCGGACCTTCCAAGGTCATGTGGTCGAAAGATGACGAAGCGCGAAGCCTATTAAAGGAGATGAATCAGGCGGCACACGATTGCGCTTCGACAGTCGACGACGTGAGACAGTTCTTTGTTCAGCACGCCCAGCCTGCTTTATCAGCAGTCGAAGAGATGATTTTTAAAGAGGAAACCATCCTCTTCCCAATGTCGCTGCAGACCCTCGCCCAAAACGAGTGGGCGGAGATATGGTCCGCGTCTCCCCAATACGGTTGGTGCCTGGTCGAGCCACAAAAGGGTTCCTTCCCCCTGTGGCCGCCGCAGTCGCCACCGGCACTGTGCCCAAAGATGGGACAATCATGATGCCGACTGGCCATGTCAGCGTCGAACAACTGACCGCCGTCCTCTCGACTTTGCCGCTCGATCTGACCTTCGTCGATGCTGAAGATCGAGTTGCCTTCTTCAGCGAAGGCCCAGATCGTATCTTCGCGCGCAGCAAAGCCATCATTGGGCGTAAGGTTCAGCACTGTCACCCGCCGCGGAGCGCCGACACGGTCAACAAGATCCTGGACGATTTCCGCTCGGCCGTCAGAGCGTTGCCGAATTCTGGATTAACTTTCAAAATAAGTTCGTCCATATCCGCTATTTCGCAGTTCGTAACGACGAGGGTAAGTATCTGGGAACCGTGGAACTCACTCAGGACTTGGCGCCGCTCCGCGAACTTTCTGGCGAGAGGCGACTCCTAGCATACGAAAACAATTAAAATCGACTCGACTCCCGCAAATTACTCGGCTGTTCTGCCCTTCGGAGGTTGTGGGAATAGACGAGATATCTGGGGACGTTAAGGGGACGATAACAGATGCTCTCCGGTATCAGCTCGTACCAAACGTTGTCCGCCGACACCGTTTGATATCAATGGGTTACATCACATTGTTGCCCTGTCACGGCAGAGGCCGCGGGTTCGAGTCCCGTCGTCCCCGCCATTCTTTTCAAGCACTTGTAACTCTAACGTCCAGCAAATCAGGGGATGTGAGGGGACGATAAGCGCTGAACGAGAATGGTCCCATCCGAAAACGGTCCCAAACAGCGCTCATTGGATTAGGTTTGTCTTCGGCAAAATACCCGTCGGCAAAATCGCGTCGACCAATTTGTCCTGTGCCAAGCGTTTGGCCTTCGATGTTGCCTGCAGGTATTTGTTCGTGGCATGGAGGTTGCTGTGCCGCAAGTAGTCGCGGATCGTGAGCTGATGTTCGCCCATCTCCGCCAGCATGGTTCCGACCGAATGTCGAAACGTGTGCCACCCCACGACCGTGATTCCGATCCGTCTGAATGCAGGCTGAATCTTCTTCTTTAACACTGAAGCTAGGTCCAACGGCTTGCTGCCTTGCAGTCTTTCGGATGGAAAAACGAAATCTTCCGGTTTGTTGTAGAGGCTTTGTGACCTCCACTCCTGCAAGGAATGCTTCAGGCTTGGATGCATCGGCAGCAGTTTTGCAGACGCTTCCGTTTTTGTACTCTTCAGGTTTCCACCTCGACGCCAATAATACGAGTGTTGGACACTGATACTCATGTTGTCGAAATTGCACGACAGCCAGCGTAGCGCCCCAAGTTCGCCTTGACGTATACCCAAGGCCCCTTCTAGAAACACGAGCAGCTGATCCCGAAACTCCAGTTCTGCCAAACCGAGCTTGACTTGTTCTGATGACAAAACCAAAGGGGATCTTTGACGTTTGGCGCTGATCCGTACGCCAGTGCTCGGGCCTCGCTTGCCTCCACTCCCTACAGGTATGCCTGACGAGATGGGATTGTGGCCACAAAACTCCCATCGAACGGCGTGCGAAAACAAAGCCGACATAACACACTTGATTTTGGCTTTGGTTCCATCCGCAACTCCGGTCGCCCGTAGCCAACGCTCTACCTCGACAGTTTTGACTTGTTCTAGTGGCAGATTGCCCCAGCGTGGGACTGTCACCGATTCTTACTCTCCTCTCTCCGGAAGACCAGGCCCCAACATAACAGGCGAACAACTCGCCGAGGGCCGACAAAACTAGCCACCGCAGCGTTCTCTCCCAGCATTTGCAGTCAGCTCCGTGGGCCTTCGTACCAGCTATGCAAATCTCTGCTCCACTTGTTTCCCGAGCCCTGCAAACGAAACTACTCGGGCTTCCCCGTGTAGTGTGGCTCATGATGGACATCGGCATGGTCGTCTAAGGATTCAAGGTGAGTCGTGACCTCAGCCGGAGTCCCCAGTTCGACCGGTAGACGTTCTTCGAGAATTGTTGCGAGACGATGGGCCTCGCTGACCGAGGTGAGGTGCGGGAACAATAAGTGTACTTCGATAATTTGGCGGTACCCCGTGGTTCTGAAGCGAACGCCGTGGTATTGAATGGCCAATTCCGAGCAAATCGAATCCAATTTCTCACGAATCTTCCGACCTGCTTTGGGATCAGAGTAATCCATCAGTCCGACAGCCGAGTGCCAGACCAAGTGTCCTCCCGACCAAAGAATATTTCCGGCAACGGCGATCGCCACCAGCGGATCGAGCGGTTTCCAGCGAGTTAAAAGCACTAGCCCCAACCCTCCCACAACGCCAAAGCTCGTCCAGCTATCGGTCAGAACGTGTTTGCCGTCGGCTTCGAGAATCAGCGAATTGGTCCGCCGGCCGACTCGCAAGAGGTAGTAACCGAGAGCAGCATTACATATTCCAGCCAGCAGGATCATCGCCGTTCCTGTCCCCAGGTGCTCTAGCTGTAATCCGGTCATCCACTTCCGGATCGATTCATAGAGAATTGCGATCGCAGCGACCACGATCATTGCACCTTCAAATCCCGCAGAAAAGAAAGTGATCCGTTCGTAACCATAAAGGAATTGCGGGGAAGCTGATTTAGCGCTAAGACGAAGACTGAACCAAGCGAACCCCACGGCAATCACGTGAACTACCGACTCAGCTGCATCAGAAAAAATGGCAGCCGAATGCGTCATGAGATAAATGGTTGTCTTCCCGATTAACATTGCCAAACCAACAATCAGAGACAGACGCATGGCGAAATGCGCGTCACGCAGTTCCCGTTCATCTCTCCGTGTCGCGGAACCAACAGCGTCTGACATTTGACCTGCCTTGCTTTCTTAGAGCAAAAACCTAGTGTCTAGTACATGGCTTCACTGGACATTAGCGGGTGTGCTTTCATTCACGCCCTAATCTTTTCAGTTCTCGTACTGCACCATCGCCATGAAACCATAGTCCATGTGAAGTTGCTGATGGCAATGAAAAAGAGTCGGGCCAGGATTATCCGCAACAAAATCAACCTCGACCTGTTTCCTGGCCGGCACAACGATTACGTCTTTCATGACTCCTGCCGTCACTTTCCCGGCGAATTTCGTTAGCTCGAAGCTGTGTCGATGTAAGTGAACTGGGTGCGACTCCTCACTTTGGTTATCAAAGCGTAGGCGATAGCGAGAATTCCCGCGTACTCGAATGGGATCAGTCTTGGGAAAGGATTTGCCATTGATCGTCCAGTGATCCACCCAACGATTCCCCGCGAATTTCTTGCGGAAGACGAGTGGTACGGTGCCGCTGACGGGTTCGCTTCTCTCGACTTCGCGCCCAAAGATCGTATAGTCCCATGCTGTAATCGGTGGCCTGGTCCAGAGCGGTGGTCCGGTGTGATTGGCATATTCCACGACGATACCCATTCCGGCGTTCCGTACTTGATCGTTTGCTTCACCAAGAATCCAGACGCCGGGGTAATTCATTGTTACGAGGGCATCCACGCGCTCTGCTGGTCCCATCTCGATCACGTCCACTTCAAACGGAACGGGAACAAGATTCCCGTCCAAGCCGACGATTCTAAACTTATGCGCGGGCAAGGCGATGCGGTGCTGATCGGTAGCGCTGGCGTTCAAGAAGTGAAACAGCATCTTCTGGCCTTCTTTCACGCGTATTGGATCGCCTGAACCGAGAGCGTGACTGTTGACCGAATATATGGAATACGTCACCTCCAGATTGCCTTCATCGCCTTGGCTATCTAGATGTGGATCCCAACCGTGCAGTGCGAGAAACATCTCAGCGTCATACTTGCCAGGATCTTCTCTTGCTTCGATGTAGAGAAACCCGAATTGTCCTGTGTAGGTCGCTTTCTTCAGATCTCGGCCGGCATGAATATGGCTGTGATACCAGCGGGTTCCAGCAGGACGCGGGACGAAGGAATAGCGCCGCTTTCCACCTGGTGGCACCATAGGTGTCCCTTCTTCCTCAGAACCATCCACATCCGAGGGTACGAACAAACCGTGCCAATGAACTAACTCGGGAGTTTTGGTTTCATTAAATACGTCCACCGTGACAGGCTGTCCCTCGCGCAACCGCAAGATCGGGCCGGGAGCCGAGCCGTTATATCCGGTCGTCTTAATCATTTTCTTGGGTGCGATTTCGATCTCGACCGGCGCGATGTGGATCGTTATATCGGCTCTTGAATTTTCCGGTGCAGTCTGCAAGCCGATGCGCCGCGCCAACTCAGCGCAAGCAGTGGTTCCCAGCAAGGCAAGAAAATTTCTACGTTCCATGCTGTTCCTAGAATACGATACCTTTTATCACTTGTACGCTCCTGTCGTCTCAAATCAGAAATTAAAGCGATAACCCAGAATCATCTTTGCAATCAGGTGGTCGGTCGAACCCGTAAGGCCCACTCCAAGTCCGAAATTTATTTCCCATTGCGGAGCGATATTCAAATCAATGGCGGGGAAAACCTGATGTTGCTGTTGTGAGACGGCATCGAATCCTGTCACCGGGCCGACCGATCCGTAGTATTCAAGACCGCCCGCAACTTTCGGTGTGAAATCGTAACTGAATTTGAAGTTCGGCGAGAATACGACGCCCTGGTTCACGCTTCCGCCGTGGAAAGATCGGTCGAGCGTGGGGTTCAGCGACCAATACCAGCGTCCAACCTTTTGATCTACGATGGGACGAATTTCCCAAGTCCAGGTATCCACAGAATATTGGCGTCTCTGGTAGCCGATTTCATTCGAGAGGCTGACGCCCACCGGCCAATGCCATTTCTTCGGCACGGCAACTCGCGGCCTGATGTGATCTCCCACCCATTGCCAGCTCTGGCCCTCAGTGAGTGAAGTGAAAATGTAAAAGCCACACTCAAACCAGTCATTGAAGCCGTGAGTGATTTCCACCGTCTCATGCTCGGCATGATTGGTGGGATAAACCCCGTCCACAATCGTCTTCGAGCCGTCAATGGTGAAATTGCTGTGGAGTTCAACCATGGTGTGGCCGGGATCGACCAGATCCGATCCGTACACCTGAATTTCGTAGTTGTCTTGAGCATGGGCGAGAGTTGCAGCCAGGCTCAAGGTAGCGAGCAGGAAGGCGGTCGCGAGATGTCGGCAACTCATTGCTCGATCAGAGTCACAACGCCGCATGAGGAAGATTATCAGCTACATGATGAATTCGACGTGGCGAACAGATGACAAGTTGTTCATCTTGGCCTATCGGACAGGCGAACGTGCATCAACCATAGTATGCGGAGGTTGCCTGCATGTTCATTGCTCCCCATCGTCTGCAGGGTGCTGCTTTTCGGTAATTTGCTTTTCGCATGTGTCGTAGCTGCTGGTCAGGAACCGTCAGCGCTTCCGGATGCACCGAGCGCAACTCAGAACGCAATCGAAGCCCTCAAACCTCACACAGCACGACAAACAGCGCGAACCGAGCAAGAATCACATTTTGTGGATCATCCCAAACTATCGTTCGGATGAAAACCCAGGAGAGATCAAAGCATTGGCGCCTGCCGAAAAGATGAAAGTTTCGTTGGACGACTCCTTCGATCCTTCAGCGTTTCTCGTGGCTGGCATTTTTGCAGGGATCTCCATGGCGCAAAAACAGTACAGCTCTTTCGGTGGCGGCGCCCAAGGGTTTGGCAAATACTACGGAGGAGCATTCGCGGATCAAGCAATTGGCAACATCATGACGGAGGGGCTATTCCCCGTCATTCTTCATCAGGACCCACGCTACTTCGTTAAAGGCACGGGTGGTTTTTGGAAACGAACTGGATACGCAATAAGCCGCGAATTTATCACTCTGGGCGACGATAGCCACAACCATTTCAACACATCAGAGTTAGCCGGAAATGCCGTGGCCGCGGGTATTTCCAACCTTTATTATCCGGCAGCGGACCGATCGTTTGGAAATACCGCAAACAAGTGGGGACAACAAATCGCGCTGGACACGTTTTTCAACGTTACAAAAGAATTTTGGCCGGACGTGCGCAACAAATTGTTTAAGCATTAAGCATCGCGCAAAAACGTTACGCGGCCTGGAGCACGCTGACCGGCAGCGATAACGTTATAACCGCGCCACCCCCCGGACGATCCGAAACCCGCGTGGCACCACCATGCGCCTGGGCAACTGCATCTACAAACGCTAGTCCGAGACCGTGACCGGGAGAATGTTTTCCCTTCACGAATCGTTTGAAAACCTCGCTTCCGATATCGGCGGGAAATCCTGGCCCATTGTCTTCCACCACCAGTACGGCGGAGCCTTGATGCGAATATAGCCGAATCTTCACTTGGCATCCCGCGGGCAAATGCGTTAATTCGTTTTCAAGCAAATTGCTTACTACCCGATTGAGTAGAGTCACGTCAGCATCCACAACCACATGGTCTTCCAGGTCAGTCGTCATATCGTGATGGTGTTCCGCCATAGCGGGCTGATAAATATCCACCAGTTGTCTCACAACGTCGGAGAAGTCGACGGCTCCGCGCTCGATGTGTAGGGCACCCGCCTCCGCCTCCGCAAGATCGAGCGTTGTGTTCAACAATTGCAAGAGCCTGTCCAGTTCTTCGACTGCTTCGCCAACCGAATCTCGCCATTTGTCATTTCCTTCGCTGCATAATGCGGATTCCAAAGTTCCACGAATCAACGTAACAGGGCTTTTCAGGTCGTGCGCAATACCGCCAGTCACTGTGCGAAGCTGATTCACGGAAGCCTGAAGCCGGTCCAGCATGTGATTGAAAGTCTTCGCCAATCGCGAAATCTCATCTGAGTTTACAGGTTCAGGGAGGCGTTCCTGTAAATCTTCTGTTCCGATCCGCGCCACGGTTTCTGTAATTTGTTCAACGCGATGCAGGGTGCGGCGTGCACTCCAATACGAAATGACGAATCCAAGCACGAACATGCCACCCCAAAGCATGAGAAAACGACGCGCTAAGGTGTGGAGCAAATGCTTGGCACCACGATCAGAAAGGCCCAAATATACCGTTCTTCCGTTTTGCGCTTTTACAACAACGCGAAATGTTTGTCGGTATCCTTCGACCGTTATGGACTTTGGTGGTCCCGGGACCAGTTGTGAGCGTTGAATCGCGGTAACGAAAGCATCCTTCGAGTCTGGACCTACCCACAATGGAGCATCATTATTGTTGGGGCTCGTTGCAAGAAAGAATACTGAATTCAACCTTTCGCCGCGGGCATTGCGTTCGTCCGGCACTTCCTGAGCTGCAAGCTCAGCCACCTCGCGCACGACTCGCCTGTAAAGGTGATCGCTCGGTGTGTCTGCTGAGACCTGAGCCAGAACCTCCGCTTCGCCGCTAAGCCAAGTGTCACTTCGCTCCCTGAGGCCTTGTGCCACAAGAAAATAAACTATGTAGAATGCCCCGGCAGTTCCGAGCGCAAACGCCAGAGTTGTCCAAATCGAAATCCGCCAAGCGGCGGTAGTGCGGAGCTTTCTACGCATGTTTGAGAACGTAGCCAACGCCACGAATCGTATGAATCAGCGGCCGTGGCGTGTCGTGATCCACTTTGCTGCGCAGCCGATAAATGTGAACATCAACCACGTTGGTCGCGGGATCAATCCTCATCTTCCAGACATGGTCCAGAATCATGGTCCGGGTTACGACGCGACCTTCGTTGCGGCAAAGATATTCCAGCAGGGAAAACTCCTGCGGAGTCAATTGCAGCAAGTGATCGCCCCGCCGCGCCTCACGACGCACCAAGTCAAGCTGCAAGTCGGCTGACTGAAGCCGCACAGATTCAGTCTGCGGGACAGCGGACCTGCGGAGGAGATTTCTCAACCTTGCCAGCAATTCAGGGAGAGCAAATGGCTTTGTAAGGTAGTCGTCCCCGCCTTGTTCCAGTCCGCGAACACGTTCGTCTACGGAGCGCCTTGCAGACAAGATCAGAACCGGCGCCGCATTCCCTTGAGCTCGGCAACGCGAAATCAGGTCCAGTCCATCCAGATCAGGAAGTCCAAGATCGATGATGAAGGCATCGTGAATGCCCTCCAATGCCATCGTCTCTCCGGCCTTCGCCGTACTAGCCGCATCCACCTGATACCCGGCCTCCGTCAGCGCCCGCTTGAGAAATAGCTGGATCGAAATATCGTCTTCTACGACCAACAGTCGCATGGGAGATCCCCGTCTGTCCAAAACTTTACACCTCCTGATGGGATGCAGGAAACTCCTCAAACGTTAGAACAGCCTTTGAAAACCTGGCTACCCACTTGTTTTAATTCGCTAAAGATTGCCTCTCGCAATGCCGATGATAGCCTTCATATGGTCAACTCCGTTAACAGTGCCAATGCCCCTTCCACCAACGAAGTCACCCAACAGGCTGCTCGCCAGCCTCAACCGTCCGCTCAGGCTCCGGCGAGTAACGCAATTCCGCAAGACACCGTTACCCTGAAAAGTACCGGAGACCTGAGCGCTGGAGATCCAGATCACGACGGCAAGTAATTGTCATTCGTGCTTTGAGGATGCCACACATGGAGGAACGGCTGGTTTGCCGATCCTCCATTTATTCTTCCCGGATTTTGCGATTGCGGTTCGTGTCCCGTATCTATTGCGGACGCCAAGTCATGTCTACTCGTATTGGAATGTCGTTCTTGACCGGTATCGTCAAAAGCGACGGCGGTTCGATCTTAAAATCCGCGAGCGTAGCCGGAATCGTCCCCGTGATATGGATCTCGTTCCCTTGCTTCTCTACCTTGAACGGAACCTGTTTGTACTGGACCGTCTGGCCTGCAAACTGGATCTCGAGGTCAGCGTTAATCGTCGACGCCGTGGCATCCGATTCAGGCAAGCGAGTACGGACCGTGACCAGAGGAAACTCGGCACCGCGTGTGACCTGAAGCATGTGCAGATCTCGGTTGGTATCCCCGGAATCAAACGATTTGACTGGCACAGCAATCAGAAAATCGCATTGCCCGGCATGACAGACGCCCTTGCCCTTAGCCGCGTGACTCACACCCTCACTCTGATGAAGCGGATGCGATACGTGATATGTGAGCGTGCTTCCTTGAAGCATCCATTGGGTGTCGGCGCTTGCGCAGGTTGGCAGTGCTGCGAGCAGTAAAGCGATCAGTGTTCTCTTATTCATAAAATTGATTTAAAACTTTACCGAAACCGAAAGAAGTGCTGCGCCAAATGCGCCGGCCGTTACGATGGCTACCGGACCGTGCGCTTGCGCGATCCCGTGGACTTTCTCTCCGTTGTTCTTCTGACTGAATGCCATTGCCCCAAGAATGGGAGTCAGGATCATGCCCGGTCCGTGAATCCAAGCCATCGCTTCGTGAAATTTGATCGGACCGCGCTTTTTGGTTCCGGGAATTCTGGGTGCGCGAATGGCATAGTAAGCTGTGATGCCGTACAGATCTCCCGTCAGGCTGCCTAGCGCCACGTGCGCATCACGAGCAGCAGTTCCTTCACTCTTGCCGCCAGCGCCAGGACCGAGGATCACGGTCGCAATGAGTGGTATCGTCGTGATCAAACCCATGCGTTGATGGATCTTCAGCATGTGCGTCCTTTTATCTAGCAATGCCTGCTCACGGGCGTTTCCCTGAGTTTGTTCCGGTGTAAGGCCCAGATCCGAAAGTGAGGGTGCGGTCGTGCTACTCGACGGCGCATTCGGTAGATTCTCCTGCTGTGTGGGCGCCGGGTTACCGTTCGCTGGTTCGCCTTGTTTTAGTTTGGCATCGACAACTTCTGGCACAGTACCGCCGACCGTTGCTGAAATCTCGAACTTCTTGAACCCCGCGGATTCAAACCTCAGCCGGTAATTGCCTGCAGGCAGCTCTAGCTTGTACGTGCCGTCAGGCCCGGAGTTCGCCGTTTGATTTTGTCCGGTGTCGCTGTTCGTTGCCGTCACGGAAGCATTTGCGACCGCTTTACCGGATTCGTCGCTCACCGTGCCTTTAATTATTCCTGTTGGGGTCTGAGCGATCAGAGGCGAAGCAATCTGAACAAGCAGGAAAATAACAAGAAGCCGAAGGCAAGCACCGAGCGGATTGCACGTCCAATTCCTCATCATCATTTACCTCACGCTTTCTCAAGGCAAACTTTTGTTTCGCTTATTGCTTTTTGCATATCGGGCTGAGACCAGCCTTACAGTGCTCGTGGAAAATATGCCGTCCGATCAAATAGCCGAGGGTGCTCCCAACAACGACATCGGAGGGGAAATGTTGCAGACTGGTGAATCTTGCAACGGAAACAGCGGTTGCCGTTCCATAAGTAAGCCATTCAACCCACGGCTTTGGATACTCATGCGCGATTGTGCTCGCAGCCGTCCACGTGACGATCGAATGACCAGAAGGGAACGAATTATCCAGACCGCTGGTCTGGAAGAATTTTCCTTTCCCCGTTCCCTGCAGAGGGCGCTGACGCTCAGTGATCAACTGGAGCACCGCATACACCACGCCGCTGTTGGCCATAGCCTCGGCTCCCAGCACTCCAGTTTCGAGAGCATGAGAATCGCCTCGTGTTTCTCCATCGAGGAGCAAGACCCCCACCGCTCCCGCCGTGGCGAACAGGCCCACATCGGAAATATCGGTGCTCGCACTTGTGCCGCTTCTCGATAATGCTCCCGAAGCATGTTTGTCGATTGCAATCAGCCCTAGAGTCACCGCCGGCAACCCAATCACCCACTTCAGTTCAGAACTACGAAACGGAGCAGCGTAGATGCCGGCCTGATCGCGGAGTCCGCGCTTGGCCCATCTACTGAGAAATTTGCCATCACTTGAGTCGAGTGATCCCGTGTCGGACGATTTTGGTGGATCGGAAGCTGCATCCGAGCGTTCAGCAGCAGAAAAACTTGCATGCCTAACCACTGATGGAGCGTTTGGCAATTCCTGAGAAAACCCGGGATCCCTTGCAAAATTACTCCTAACAAAAAAACGAAAAGACAGCACTTGCTGCTATCGGGCACGTGGATGGACATGTTCAAAGTTCCGCGTGTCCGTTATGACACGAAGACCACAACCACGATACGACGGGAACATTACCGGAGCCTTTCCAGAAGATGACAATTTGTTCATCCAGCGGGTATTTCCGGCATTCTGAACGCTTTGGGATTAGGCTTTACTCAACAAACCTTCTCGCCGTTGCAACCATTATCTATGTTCAGTGCTTCATAGAACACGCGGCTTCTTTCGTTTCGTTGGGGCATTTGGCATTCGCAACCTGGCCCTGCAGTTTCAGCGGCCTTGATCAACTCTTCGTACGCGAAGATAAAATCTGAGAGTTTCATCCAATGGGACGAAGTGTATTCGCACTGACAGCGTTGATGGTGGGAGATTATGTGGCTGGGTGTCGCGCAGACCCTTAAGCCGCGGCCTCAGGGACGTACAGTGCAGAACGAGGACAAACCTCCCCACGCAGAACGATTCCTTAGAACAGGACAGCTCGCCGATAATGATGCCGATGACCGTTCAAGAGGGCACTCCGATCAAGGTGGCGCTTGACTCGGAGGTGCGGATTCGCGCAGTCGGTCAGACAATTCAGGGCAAAACAATGGAGCCAATCTATGCGTTCGACAAGTTGCTGATTCCAGTTGGGACGGTCGTCAATGGCAAAGTGTCAGCAATTGATCCTGTACCAAAAATGACCCGAACGATGCAGGCCGCGAATGGGAATTTTTCTCCCGTCCGAAAGGTGCATGTGCAGTTTGACGAAATGGTGATGGCCGATGGGAAAACCGTGGCTTTACATACGGTTTCGTCTCCTGCCCCCGATGGAGTGCCTGCGCTTCGTCTCTGCGAATGAGGCGGAGAAGAAAAAGAACAAAGTGCAGGAGGCCGCGTCGAACAAAGTTAGCGCCACGCGGCAAGCCATACACCAGCAATGGACCGACTTGCAGAACAAGATCCATGAATCGGGAAAGATGCACAAGGTAAAGAGAATCGTCCTGGCGCAGTTGCCGGTACATCCACAATACCTTGACGCAGGAACAAGTTTTAATGCGAACTTATTGCAGCCCTTGAATTTCGGGACTGAGGCGGTTATGCCGGGAGCGATGAGCGACATCGGAGCGCCACCTCCGACAGGCAGCGCGGTACGTGCGCGGCTGGAGACAGCTTTGAGCTCAGCCACGGCGAAGGTGGGAGACCCAGTGGAGGCGGTGATTACCGAGCCGCTCGTTGCGTCAAATCATCTTATTCTGCCGGAAGGCAGCCTGATCAAAGGCTCAGTAATGCAAGTTTCTCCAGCGCGTCGATTAGGCCGCAACGGGCAGTTGCGAATTCTATTTCGCGAGGTTTCGCCCCCGAATGGAATCGAACAAAAGGTTGAGACGAATTTGGAGGGCGTTGCTGTGGCGAAGGGCGAACACCTGAAACTGGACAATGAAGGTGGAGCAGAGGTTACAACTCCGCGCACACGATATCTGACAACCGGGATTCAAGTTATGCTGGCGGCCACGCAGGCGTCCCCTGATCGCGATGCCGGACAGGGTGGGCAGAGTGTGGGCGAAGCGGGAGGCGGAGCGGCGAGCGGAGCATCGGGATTTAAGTTGGTAGGGATGGTTGTGGGAATCGCCGCACAATCCCGCGTAGTGTCGGCCGGTTTCGGATCGTATGGAGCCGCGATGTCCATCTATTATCACTTTCTAGCCCGGGGACGCGATGTGGTTTATCCGAAAGACATGGCCATGGTAATCGGCTTGGGAACGCGCGACAGCAAATCAGCGAATGCGGCACAACCTTCACCACAATTAGCACAATGAGTCCTTCTGCGGTCCGGCTTTTGCGACAAAGAAATTCAAAGCGTGAAAAGAGCGCGAACGTGCCCTAGTCAGATTCTTTCTGCCGTCTTCCCCCGCCATGCGTTTTACGCCGGGCCGCCAATTGGCGAAAGTACTTGCTTCCGCGTTGTGCGATTACAAGACCACCGTTCCTCGCTCGCTCTTCCTCCTCAGGGAGCCTGGCATGAGCGATGAGATCGTCAGTCATGGCCATTGCAGCTTTGAGTAACTCCCGGCATCGCGCGGTGCGGTTTTCAGGAAGGGGCACCGTCGTAGACAAGATCAGATCGGTGTCAGATATGAGTCTCTTGAGGTGCGAAGGTCGCCGCGATTCGTTGCCATGGCCCTCACGATACGACGGACCTCCGGACTAGACAAGGGGCCAAATTGTCTGTCGAGACCTGTCAGATACCGACGGGTGCGAGGCTTCCTCAGACAGCAATACGAGCCACTAACGAAAATGGAGTGCAGTCGTTATCAGTCCTATCGCGGCCCCGATGAAGACTAGCCAGGCAGAATTCACGCGAAATCGAAGTAATGCAATCGACGATGCCACAGCCAGCAAAGTGGTAAGAGCGTCAACCAAGGATGCTCGCCCAAATTGCCACGTAACGGTAGCCATCAAGGCCAGCGATCTAACGTTCACTCCGTCGAGGAAAGCCCCGGCAGGTTTGGACTTCCGAATACGCGGAACCAGAGGCCCGCTTACTCCGACTAGAACAAATGCGGGCAGAAATATGCCCACGGTAGAAACGACAGCACCTTGAATTCCCCCCAAAATGAAACCTATGAACGTGGCCGTCGTGAAGACGGGTCCTGGCGTCACTTGCCCTACAGCGACGGCATCTATCAACTGGGCATCCGTCAACCAGCCTCGATGAGTGACCAGATCGGCTCGAAGAAATGCTAAAAGCACATAGCCGCTACCGAATACGGTCGCGCCCAGCTTTAAGAAAATCAGAAATATCGAGACAAGGCTGAATGAAGCCGTTGCCGCCAATATGCCGCTTCCCATCGTTACAGAAGGGAGAAACGAGAAGGAAACGCGTGATGTTCTTAAAAAAGGCACGCACGCTACTCCGCCAGCGACCAGCAGCAAAAGCAGAGGGTGAAAACCGAAAGCAGATAACAGAACAGCTAGCAGGGCAACGAATCCAAGAAATGTTGACTTAACTGCGGTTCGCCCAAGTCCCCAGAGCGCCTGAAGAACGACCGCAATCACGACCGGCTTGATTCCATACAAGATGGCTTCTGTCGCGGGGAGTCTTCCAAAACGGATGTACAGCCATCCCAGACTGGCGACCATCAATGCGGCTGGAAGAATGAAGCAACTGCCGGCGATCAGAAGACCTCTCCAACCACCGCACAAATAGCCGATATGAATCGCTAACTCGCTTGAGCTGGGCCCAGGTATGAGATTGCTCGCGCCGAGCAGGTCGAGGAACTTTTCACGAGAAAGCCACTTGCGCCTGCGGACAAGCTCGTCCTCCATTATCGCGATGTGAGCTGCCGGTCCTCCGAAGGCTGTCGTTCCCAGTCGTAGAAAGAACAAAGCAAGCTCATCGAGAGGAACCTGTCTCTTTTCGAAAGTAAACTCTGCAGATGAAGGAGCCGGGTGTTCAGCCATGAGTTGAGCGACGTCTTCCCGCCAACCACGCGTCCAGAGACCACGCGCCAGCACCAACTAGTAGCAGAAAGAAAAGACCCAGCAACATACAAAAATCTGTGCGAGCTTCGTGCATCGTTGCCCAGAACCCTGATTTTCCCAGCATTGGAATTTTAGTTGTCGCAATTGCAACCAAAATGTCGATCAGCAGCGGGATGGAGGCGAGCCTGGTAATGAACCCTATCAATAGCAATGCCCCGCAAACAATCTCGACAACACCGACAAAAGGAGCCATGGCCTCCGGCCAAGGGATGCCGATTTTTACAAACCGTCCGACGCCCAAGGCACCGGGAAATAGAAACTTCTGAATGCCCTCGGAAAGAAACACCCAGCCCACAAGAATACGGATCAGGAAAACCGCTTTCACTGTGCGGCCCGCGCAAGTTGCGTCAGTATTCCGCGACATCAAACTCTTCTCCTTCCGCTGTCACCTTCGTCACCAATTCGACTGAACAACGCCGCTTTAGTTCGGGTATTCAACACAGGTGCGCCGACAATTGTACGAATATGCGAATTCCAACCCAACAGCCAAGCGCCCCTGCACTGATCCCATGCCGTGTATCAGAGTCCACAGGCTGCGTGTCGTAACTTCCATTTATGATCTGCTTCACTGCATGTTCCCCGCGAAATCCCGTTTCAAGCTACGGTCAGGGAAATCCCGTTGCATGCCTCGGCGCTGGTAGCCAAGCATTCGCCGCGTCCGCATTCTTCTTGTCTTTTCCCCAGGTCCAGTACATGCCAACGTAGGCATAATTCTCCGTCTGGCCGGCAACAGAGTGTCCGTAGCAAAACAAAAACTGCTCTCCTTCATGATGCTTCAGGTGATATACACCACCAAGATCAATCATCGTCGAAGCCTCTGTCTGCGGCGCGGCGAAGCCTTCACGCCCATGCACAAAGACCTCGCCTCCTAACTCAAACCGCTCCCCAAAGGTGTATTTCACGAGGAATCCGCCGTATGGGAAGTTGCGGTATTGGGTTTGTGGAACGATGGTTTCACCGGCGCCGCCGTCCAGGAGCCAGTGTCCTATGTTCTTCTGGAGCCAGAGGGGAAGTTTGTACCAAACCTTTCCGACGCCGAGGCCCCTGTCGTAGCTACCGGTCGGGATTTCAAACATCGTAAAAGTGCCGATCTGGGGAATGTACTTTGACTCATTGATGTAGGCGATCTTTGCGCCCAGTTCCATATCAGTAAGACCAAAGGCGCTGGGGCCGGTGCCCCCGGGCAGATAGACAGGATTGTTCGACGGGTTGATCGAACCCCAGGGCAGAATAGCGTGAAGTTGCACCCTGGGAATGGCACCCCAGTTGAACTCGAAAGCCGGACCTGTAGAATCAGTTTCCACCGGGGTTCCGTCTGTGCTGCCGAAAACGTAGAACTCGTAATGGTGCAGGTCTACCGGAACCGGATCGTCGGTTTGGTAGGGTGGCCCTTGCGCCCATAGGCGTGAAGCAGCCGTAAGAAGCAGCAATACCGCCAATCTTGAACAATGCCCGTGAACCCTCATCAGCACTTTTGCTTTCTTATCAGGATCGCATGCCTAGCTCCAACATGTGCTCAAATCAGAACACTGTATCGAAAGTCGATAATATACTATCGAACTTCGAGTATCGTTGTGGAAAGGTATATTTGATTTGTGTTCAATCGTCAGCGAGAACTCTTTTTCGGCCTCATACGGATACATGTACTCGCACATGCGTCTCATGAACCCATCTTTGGGCTTGCGATGATGGAGGAACTGGCGCATCACGGGTATCGCATCGGACCCGGAACTCTCTACCCCCTCTTGCATGGCATGGAGCGAAGCGGCCTGTTGAAGTCTGTCCTCAAGAATGTTGGAGGGCGAAGCCGTCGGATCTACAAGATCACGTCCGCCGGTAAGAAGACCTTAGGCAAAGCCAGAGCCAAAGTTGACGAACTGCACCACGAGCTTCATGAAGAGCATCCGCGGAAGATCATCCGGCTCAACAATAACCTGCAGCGGGCTTAACCGCGACTTTGATTTAACTTGACCGCCGTCTATATTTCTGCAAGTATGGAAATATGCCAGCGACGTCGAGCAAGAAGAGTACCGAGCAGGTTGCAAAGTTCGCGGACATGCTTTCCGCGATGGGCACCGAACCGCGGCTTCGAATTATGCAATTGCTGCTATCCGCACATCCGGATGGCTTGGTGGTGGGTGATATCCAGTCAGAGCTGGACATTCCGAATTCCACGCTTTCCCACCACCTGGACAAGTTGAAAAACGAAGAACTCGTGAACGTCCGCCGCGAAAGCACTTTCTTGCGTTACACGGCCAATACGGAAGCTCTCCAGGAACTTCTGCAATTCCTCTACGCCGAATGCTGCACTCGGAATAAAGCCGTAAAACCTCAAGATATCGTTCAGCTTTGTAAATAGGAGAAGCCATCATGAGCGCCACCGACATCAAGGAAGTAGTCAAAGAAAAGTATGGCCAGGCAGCCTTGCGCGTTAAGTCTGGCGGCAGTAGTTGCTGCGGAGCGACTGCAGCAAGCGGCTTGGGGTGCGATCCAATCACTTCCAATCTCTATGACTCTTCCCAAGCCGGACAACTCCCTGAGGAGGCCATGCTCGCATCCTTAGGATGCGGAAATCCGACCGCGCTGGCAACGTTGAGTCTGGGAGAGGTTGTTCTCGATCTCGGCTCGGGCGGTGGCATAGATGTTCTGCTTTCGGCAAAGCGGGTCGGGCCCACTGGCAAGGCATACGGTCTCGATATGACTGACGAGATGCTCGCGCTTGCCAATGAGAACAAGCGCAAGGCTGGCGCTGAAAATGTCGAGTTCCTCAAGGGCGAGATCGAAAGTGTTCCTCTGCCGGACAATTCGGTCGACGTGATTATCTCGAATTGCGTGATCAACCTTTCGGCAGACAAAGATCGCGTGTTACGAGAAGCCTTTCGAGTGTTAAAGCCGGGAGGTCGCTTTGCAGTTTCCGATGTTGTGACCCGCGGCGAAATCACACCGGAGATCCGTCAAAGCGTCCTCTTGTGGGTCGGGTGCGTGGCAGGGGCGCTTGGAGATGACGAATATCGCAGCAAACTCTCCGCAGCGGGTTTTGAGCAAATCGATATCGAGCCAACGCGAATTTATCGCGCAGAAGATGCACGTGAATTTCTCTCCGCGGCTGGCGTCGATGTCGACGCGATTGCACCGGAGGTAGATGGCAAATTCCTGAGCGCCTTTGTTCGTGCCGTCAAACCCCGACGCGCCGAAGAAAATGCTTGTTGTGGACCGACCTGCTGCAACTAGGAGACGAGAGTATGCAAGGGCACTACAACGTTTTATTCCTGTGCACGGGCAACTCAGCGCGCTCCATCATGGCGGAGGCTATCCTGAACTTCAAAGGCCGACCCAATTTCACTGGCTACAGCGCCGGAAGCCATCCGTCAGGAAAGGTTCGACCGGAAGCATTGAGACAGCTCGAAATGGCGCATTTGCCAACCGAGGGTCTGCGCAGCAAGGCGTGGGATGAATTCTCTCTGCCCGGCTCTCCGAAACTCGACTTTGTTTTCACGGTTTGCGACAACGCGGCGAAAGAGGTCTGCCCAATCTGGCCCGGACAGCCGATGACCGCTCATTGGGGCGTTCTCGACCCGGCAGCGGTTCGCGGAACAGAAGCCGAAGTGGAAAGAGCGTTTCGCGAGGCCTTTTTTATTTTGGACCGCAGGATCAGTCTGTTGCTCTGTCTTCCCCTGAAGACTCTGGACAGCCTCGCACTCAAGAGGGAGCTCGACAACATCGGCCAGACGATGGCCCCCGTCACCCACGAATAGCAATGGGCTTCGACAAGAGGCTGCACTTCGCGGTTTGCGGCACTAGGGAGAATTACAAATGAACGCAAGGAGTCGTCTCAGTTTTCTCGACCGCTATCTGACCGCGTGGATCTTCTCCGCCATGTTCGGCGGTGTTGTATTGGGCTGGCTTGTGCCCGGAGTCGTACCGTTTCTGAATCGCTTCAGCGTCGGCACGACTTCTATTCCGATTGCAGCGGGATTGATTTTGATGATGTATCCACCCTTTACGAAGGTGCGATATGAGAACTTGCACGAGGTCTTTCGCAACAAGAAAGTGCTCGGTCTTTCGCTCTTCCAGAACTGGGTTGTAGGGCCCATTCTGATGTTTGTTCTGGCGATCGTCTTCCTGCGCGGATATCCGGAATACATGGCTGGACTCATCATGATCGGCCTCGCACGCTGCATCGCGATGGTCATCGTTTGGAACGAGCTGGCGCGAGGGGATACGGAATATGCGGCCGGGCTGGTCGCCTTCAATTCTCTCTTTCAGGTCTTTTTCTATTCACTTTACGCTTGGGTTTTTATTACCGTCCTTCCCGCTAAGCTCGGCCTTCACAGTGCCATCGTCAATGTGTCAATCGCCGAAATTGCGAAGAGTGTCTTTATTTATCTTGGAATTCCGTTTCTCGCGGGATTCCTGACTCGTACTGCCCTGATTCGCGCCAAAGGGCAGGAATGGTACAACCGGAGCTTCGTTCCCCGCGTAAGCCCGCTGACGTTAATTGCGCTGCTGTTCACGATTGTGGTGATGTTCTCCCTGAAGGGTGGGTATATAGTCCGTCTGCCCTTGGACGTCTTGCGCATTGCCGTGCCGCTCTTGATCTACTTTGTGTTGATGTTTCTCGTGTCCTTTTACATGGGCAGGAAAGTGGGAGCGGACTATTCCAAGACGACAACCCTGGCATTTACGGCCGCCTCCAACAATTTTGAACTGGCCATCGCGGTTGCAGTCTCGGTATTTGGCATCAACTCCGGAGCTGCATTTGCGGCGGTCATTGGGCCGCTGGTGGAAGTGCCGGTGATGATCGCTCTGGTGAACGTGGCCTTATATTTTCAACGCCATTTTTTCTTCGACACGCAAGCGGCAACTATCGAGCCAGTCTTGACAAGTTTTGATGGGGGATAGTCGGAAATCTGGGTACGTTAAGGGGACGATAAGAAGTGACGTGCGGCTCCTTGTTGTATCAAACGATGTCCGCCGACACCGTTTGATATCAATCAGTTACATCTCGTTGTTGCCCTGTCACAGCAGATGCCGCGGGTTCGAGTCTCGTCGTCCCCGCCATTCTTTTCAGTAGATTTGAGGAATGGCGCCCAAAATCCAATCCGTATTTGCACCGATACCTCATTGGACGGTCTCCCTTTCGAACCCCACCGCATCAATGAACTTGTCTTGAGCGGCGATCATCTCGTCGAGGTCCTCGTCCGTATACAGATCGGGTGTGGTCTGAATCCGTGAGTGCCTCAAGATTCCTGGCACCGTCTTCGGGTTCTCCTTCGCCTTGTTAACCGGCCAGTCCGACAGGTTAATGTCGAAGGTTGTGCAAACCCGGCCGATGCCCATCGGGGATGGCCGCCTTCGCGCCAGGGCGTAAATAGTCGGAGCAAAATACCGACGAACAAATCGGCACCCTGCCAACTTTGACGGCATCGACAAAGTCCTCACCGAGAGCGAGATTGTTCCTGCTAAAGCGGCGCTGTCATTGTCCACAGTTCTCACCTTGCAATCGCACTCACCCTAACTGCGGAAAGTATTCTCGGGGAAGACTGAAAGAAGGGGAAAAAATGGGAAAATCGCGGATTTAGAGGGGGCGCCTATCCGCCAATTTCTAGACCCGACTTCACTTCGTTCAACCCAATGGCGGCGGTCCGCCGTCGAGAGCGATCTGAGGCTCTCCACCTTTTCGGGATGGCTCCGAGGCCATCGTCCTTGTACTGACACCGCCAAAGAATTGAGTTCGGGCTGAATCGTGGACTGCCCTGCTTGTAGTGATCTTTTTCACCTCTACGGTATCTTTGCCCGCAGCAATCTCAGGAGCACGCCCCAACCATTAAAGGCTGGTGTTCCCCCGCGCTCCCCACCAATGTGTATGTCCGCAACGAACCCGTTTGGCAGGACCTTCATTTCCCAACCATCACTCTCCCGAGAACCGACGATTGACACGCGCCAATCTCCCGGTCTGTCGCTCAGGTGGCGCTCAAACAACGCCTGAGTTCTCGGCCTCGATGCTTGAATCACCGGCATCATGCAGTTCGAGTGAGACAGCCATTCAGAGCCGCGTCGAAACACCAACCGCGACCTTCCGATCGTCACGTTTCTCATCCTGTGGAAACGATCCGACCGTATTGAATTTCCGACTTGATTCCCCCCCGAGTCTTGTGGCATTGTTCCGGGCAACTTTTCGAAGGGGTGAACCGTGGACGAAAACCATCGACTGTTAAGGCTGTCGTATTTAATCGTTTCAGTACTCACCTTTGCCTCAATCGTGGCGCGTGCGGATGTGACAGGTTCGGTCACGGGAGTCGTCCATGATCGTGCACAAGCGGTCGTAGTTGGCGCTAAGGTCAGTATCATCAATACACAGACCAATCTCAGCCAGCAAGTCACATCGGCTGCCGATGGCTCTTTCCACTTCCTGGCCTTGCCTGCCGGGAGCTACAAGGTCATTGCAACGGCTCCTGGTTTCCGACCCTACACCGGGACGGACATCACGGTGCAGGTGAACGATCAACTCCACCTTGACATTAGGCTGGATGTCGGCGCGGTATCGGAGCATGTCGACGTTGCTGCGGACGTTGCCCGCGTAGAAACCCAGAGCACGCAATTGGGCGACGTCATCGATTCAAAGAAGATGCTCGCTCTGCCGCTGAATGGCCGCAGCTATCTTGACCTGCTGGGCTTGCAGGCGGGGGTGGCGCCCGAGCGGCTCTGTGACTATCGGCGGCAACGGGCAGCAGGGCACCTCCGGAACCGGCGGGCGGCCGGTATCCGGTTACATCGATAATGCCGGCAATGTCTCAGTGAATGGCCAGCGCGAGACAGCCAACGCGTTTCTGGTGAACGGGGGCGATGTCAGCGAGGGACGTAACCTGGGCGCCGGCCTGGTTCCGAACCTTGATTCCGTTGAGGAGTTTCGCCTGATCACCAACAGCTTTGACGCGGAATACGGAAAATTCAGTGGCGCTGTGATGAACGCCATCACCAAGTCGGGTACCAACGGCTTCCATGGTGACGTGTTCGAATTCCTGCGCAACGACAAGATGGATGCCGCGAACTTCTTCACCCCTGTCAAGTCCGAACTGCGGCGCAATCAATTCGGAGGCGTGGCGGGAGGACCCTTCTGGAAGGACAAGCTATTCTGGTTCACGGATTACCAAGGAACCAGACAGGTGCAGGGCGCAGAAACCGGCATCGTTAACCTGCCGCCGGCTGCGCAGTTTCAGGGCAACTTTGATCCCTCACTCTTGACCGGCACCGTCGATTCCCCCACCACGCCCTGTGCTGGTTGTCTCGACTGGCCCTCGAGGCTTTCACAACGGCTGGGTTACACGGTGTCGGGTGGCGAGCCGTACAGTTTCCCTGGATGCACCAGCACAAATTACAGTTCCACGAGTACCAACGCTTGCGTGTTTCCTGGCGGCGTGATTCCACAAAGAGCGTGGTCGCCAGCAGCGATTGGAACTATCAAGTACATTCCTCACCCGAACATCGATCCCGCCGCGGGTACGTATTCCGACAATAGCCAAAGAAATACTGTTACGGACAACAAGATCGGAGAGCGGGTCGACTTCAACAATCGCAAGACGGGCAACTGGTCGTTCTATTACCACTTCGACGATTCGACGGTTCTGAGCGCCTTGCCGAGCGGCGGCGCAACCGTGCCGGGCTTCCCGGCGCAGACGCCCACTCGCGCCCAGGAGTTTGTCATAAGTAACACCAAGGTTCTCGGACCTACCGCTGTGAATGAGGCGCGGTTGACCTTCTTCCGCACGTCTACCCACTTGGACAACCCGACGGGTGGACAAGCTTCGCTTTCCTCTCTTGGTTTCGTGACCGGTCTCGGTACCCAGGGGATTATCCCCGATGCCTATCCCGGATATCCGGAGTATGTGCCCCAGCTCTACTTCAACAACTTCACCATCGGCGCGCCCTCTTTGATCACGTTCCAGCCCAACAACACCTACACCATATCGGACGGGGTTTCCAAGGTACTGGGTAGGCATACGCTTAAGTTCGGGGGAGAATTCCGCTACCTGCAGGTGAACGAACGCAACTTAGCCAGCCAGGACGGGGCTTTTGTCTTCGATGGCACCGTGACCGGCGTCGATTTCGCTGATTACCTTCTTGGAGCGCCCACGGGAGCAGGGGGTGGCTACAGCCAGGCGGCGTTACAACTCTTGGATTCTCGCACGCGCTATGGCGGCGCATACGCCCAAGACACCTGGAGAGTAACGCCCGACCTTACGCTGAACCTCGGCCTGCGCTGGGAAGTCAGCATGCCCTGGTATGACACGCAGGGCAAGATCCAGACTTGGGTTCCGGGAGAGCAGTCGGTGGTCTTTCCGGGTTCCCCCAAGGGTCTCGTATTTCCCGGCGATCCAGGCGTCCCCAAGACGCTCGCCCCCACTCGATACGACAATTTCGGGCCGCGCCTCGGGCTTGCCTACTCACCTGATTTCAGCGACGGCGTGTTGGGGAAGGTTTTTGGCGGGCCGGGAAAGAGCAGTATTCGCGCAGCCTTCGGGATCTACTATACGTCCGTGGAAGATCTGAACCTGTTTTACGAAGTGGCCGATGCTCCCTTTGGCTTGTACTGGAGCAGTCCGGGCTCCGTTTTGTTTGAGGAACCTTTCCGAAATCGGGTGGACGGAGGCACTGACGGGGAGGGACAGCGCTTCCCGTTCACCGTCCCAATTCCGGGCAGTCCGGCAAATAAGACGCTCAGTTTCGCGGTATACGAGCCGATGTCCTATTTCCCCGGATATGACATTCATAACCGGTTGCCGTACGCCGAGCATTTCAATTTCTCGATCCAGCGTGAGCTGACCAAATCCACCGTATTGACTCTGGCCTATGTCGGCACGGAGGGTCACCGGCTCATCTCGCAGAGCGAAGCGAACCCCGGCGATGCTGCAACTTATGCGTATACCAGCTCGCAGCGGAAGGATGTGGACCGAACGCTGAACAGAACACGTTTACTGTGGGCTCAAACTACCATTTACGGAACCAGGGATAAGCTTTTAAATCCGAACTACTGCCCTGCGGCGCAGACGCTCTGCTTTGGCTTTGGCAATACCTTCACCAAGCTGGTTGCAAATTCGATCTACAACGCCGGTCAGATCACGGTGGAACGCAAAGCCGGCGATGTAACCTTGCTGGCTGCTTACACGATAGCCAAAAGTCTGGATGATTCGTCAGGGTTTAACGATCTGGTCAATTTTGCCAACCCAAAGCTGAGCCGTGGGCTATCGTCGACTGACGTTCACAACAATTTCGTGGTCAGTTACGTCTGGGCCATACCCTTTGATCGGGCCTTCCACGGATTGCCGAAAAGGCTGACGAAAGGCTGGCAACTCCAGGGCATTACGCGTTTTGCCTCGGGCTTTCCCATCCAGATGGGTCAGTCGAATCCTGTGACCAACCCTCAACTGTGTCCGGGGTTGTTGCTGGCCACACCGCAGCCGTGTCGTAGTCAGATAGCTCCCTTGCCGGCAGTCCCTCCACCGATATGCCGAATCTCGTGGGACCGATTCACATCCGCAACCCTCGCGATACTCCTGGCACGTTCACATATTTTGACCAGAGCGCATTTGTCGCGACCAACTGCTATTTCATTGGGACCACCCCAAGCCCTGACTGTGGCACCTTCGGCACCGCGAATCGGCGATTCTTCCATGGCCCAGGCTTCAACAACACCGATTTCGGGTTTCAGAAGACGATCCCGGTCACCGAAGCCAAGTTGTTCGAGATTCGGGGTGAATTCTTCAATATTTTCAACCACGCGCAATTCGTGAATCCGAGCGGGGATATCAGCAGCGGAAGCTTCGGAAATATCACCAACGCCCGTGACCCGCGCATCGGGCAGGTCAGTGCGAAGTTCATCTGGTGATGCGCTCACGTAGTGATGCGGGCGGGGCTCGACGCCTCGTCCGCAATTTTTGCCTGTTGCGATCACTCCAGGAGGAAGAACTCCCGCCGGATTAGCCGTGCTAGGCTGTGGTCATGAAGGGTTCCCTGTTTTTGGCGCTCATGTTGGCAGCATCTGGCTTTGCGCAAACGGCGGCGACCTACCGCCGCGATGCAACCGAGTTTGCCCGCCAAAAATCGTGGGATCAAGCAATCGCTGCCTATCGCAAGGCGCTGGAGGTTGAGCCCAACGATGCCCTCACTCACTACGACTTAGCTCTTGCTCTTAAATACAAAGGTGAAGCGAAGCAGGCAGTTGACGAGTTCGAGGCGGCGCTTGCGCCTCAAACCGAAATGGGCCGATGCCGAATACGGATTGGGCGCCGCCTTGTACGATCTTCATGACCAACCTGCCGCCGCAAAGGAGCTGCAGGCTGCCATACGGCTCGCGCCCGCGAACGCCGCGGCACATCGGCTGCTGGCGCGCATCTATCTGGAGCAGAGCAATCCTTCGTCCGCCAAGACTGAACTTCAGCGAGCAATTGCATCGAAGCCCTCAGCAGAGCTTTACACTGAGTTGGGACTGACCGAAGGGCAGCTTGCCGATCTTACCGGTGCAGCGGCCGCGTTTCGCCGCGCCCTTCAGTTGAATCCGCGGCTTACGACGGCATACATTCTTCTGGGTGTGACGCTGCGCCGCCAAGGCGATCACGCTGGCTCCTTAGCGGAATTCCGCAAAGCGGTGGCTGTCGATCCTGGTGATCCTAGAGCACAATTCAATCTTGGAAAGGAACTGAAGGCTGGCGGCGACTTGGTAGACGCCATCGCGGCCTTCCAGCGCGCCATCGAGCTGAAACCTGACTATGAAGATGCGCATTACAACCTAGGCATTGCCTTGCGTGATCAGGGACAGAGGGAAGCGGCACAAAAGGAATTGAACGAGATCGCCGGACTACGGCGGTTCCGTGCGCGCCTGGCAGAGGCGAAATTGCTTACCCTTCAGGGAGTAGGTGCACTACAGGACGAAAAACTCGACGACGCTCTTGGTTTCTTTCAAAAGGCCATTGAGAAGGGCCCCGAGTTGCCGACCGGCTACTACTACTTAGGCCTCACGTGGGAGCGGAAGGGGGACGCCGGGCAGGCTCTGACAGCGTTCGAGAAAGCACTGGAGCTGAAGCCGGACTATGCACAGGCCCACTCGAGCCTTGGCCTGCTGTACTGGCGTCAGAACGATCACGCCCACGCGCTCGAGGAATTCCGGCAGGCAACCATGTGCGATCCAGACTTGGCAGAGGCGCACTATGACCTCGGTTTGGCCCTGGCGCAATCAGGCAAATTGGACGAAGGCATCAGCGAACTGAAAGAAGCCATCAGTCTCAATCCAGAGTACACCGACGCGCGGGTTCAGCTGGGGTTGACGCTAAGCCAGAAAAATGACACTGCCAGCGCTGCAAATGTATTCCGTGAGCTCGTGCGGCGCGATCCGAACTTCGCGGAGGGTCACAATAATCTCGGATTAGTGCTGTTGCAGGCTGGCAATGTTCGGGGCGCGCAGAAGGAGTTTGTCGATGCGGTGCGTCTTAAGCCGAAGTACGCGGAAGCACACTACAATCTGGCATTGGCGCTACAACAGGAAGGAAATGAACCAGAGTCGCGCGCAGAATTCAACAAAGCCTATGAGATTGCGCCGCAGTTGAAAGACGCGCCCCACCCATAACCGTTGCCGGTGTTTCCGAACCCATTGTCTCGGCCGATTTAGAAATGTATGCGCGAATGGGAGCAGGGAGAGTTATCCATCCGTCAGTTGCGACAGACTGGTTACCATACAAGAAAGGACGAGGAGTGTTGTCCGGCATAAAGAGGGAGTGAGTCGTTACCACTGCGCGCAATTTGTTCTCTCGGCAATTCGCTTTCATTCGCGGGCGGTACAGAATACCTCAGCGTGCTGGAAGTGTGTTACGAGCGCGTTTCTGCGGAACCGTTCCGTGAACCACCTGGATCCGAGCGGTTGAGATCGACTTCGAAAGTGCCGGTGAAGATATGCTTGGGAGATCAGTACTGACTCAAAGTCCTTAAGGGTTACAATGTTTACCGTCTTCGAAGCCACGAAAAAAAATCCCGGGTCAGATGAAGGGGGTCAAGCATGCACCGGCGCGAATTCCTGAAGCTGGGAGCCGTAGCAGGCGGAACGTTCCTGGTGGGCGGCGCGGGCCGCTTCGGAAGCTTCCTCGATGCTCCGAAGGAAATCCCCACCACTGACCGCCTCGTTTGCACCAACCTGGTGGACAATATTTACGACGTCTTCGCCAAGGGCGGGAAAATCGGTAATCTCACGATCACTCGGAATACTTTGCCTCATCCGTACGGCTCAGAGGTCTCGTTGTTGTCGGAACATGGGCTGGCCTTTCACTTGGAGTCCTTCCGAGGCGCGGAGGAAAAACAGATCCTGCTGGACTTCGCGCTCACGCCCCGCACGCTCACAAACAATTTCAAAGGCTTGAAAGTAGATCCCGCCATGGCCGACGCCCTGATCATCAGTCACGGGCACGAGGATCATTACGGTGGGCTGCCCGACTTGGCGCAGGCTCTCCAGGGACGAGCGAAACCAGGGCTCACTCTTTATGCCGGAGGACGCGACACGTTTTGCCATCGCTGGGTGGTGCAATCCGACGGGAACAAACTCGACTACGGTGAGCTCAAGCGCGATGAGCTCGAAGCGCGAGGGTTGAAGGTCGTGATCGCGGAGGAACCAACAGTAGTGGCAGGCCACGCCTTCACTTCAGGTCACATCGCACGAATCACCGATTTCGAGATGTCTCCTCCGGCAGCTCGCCTCGAAGCCGGCGCGCCCGGCTCCGCATGCGACGCCACCTTCCACTTTCCTCCCGGCACGGTCAAGACGGAAGCCAAGCCGGGCGAGTTGGTGAAAGACATCTTCTGGGGCGAGCACGCGACTGCTTACAATGTGAAGGACCGGGGACTCGTCGTGATCTCATCATGCGGCCATGCCGGCATCATCAACTCCGTCCGCCAGATCCAGAAATCCACCGGGATCGAGAAGGTGCACGCCGTTGTCGGCGGATGGCACCTGGCTCCCTATCCTGATGAACTCATCGCCAAGACCGTGGAAGCCATGAAGGAAATCAACCCGGACTACTTGATTCCCATGCACTGCACCGGCTTCCGCACCATAGTGGCAATCCAGCGCGAGATGCCCGAGAAGCTAATCATGCCTTCCACAGGTACGCGCGTGGTCTTCGGCGGCTAGTCGCAATGGGTCTCTCATAGTGGACGACGGGTAAGCGGGAACAATCCCCCAAGAAGGGTCGCCGACTAATCGGGAGTTGGCTCGCGCTGCACCACAACCAAAAACACCACACCGACAATGGTAAACATGCGGAATGCCTCTTCCTGCCCATTCCACATTTTCGACTGCCACATTAGAAACCATTCGCCCCCCACATCGAGGAATGCCACCAACCACATCAGCAGGCTCGACGTCAGCGCAATCACGGCGACATCCAGTGCAGCGGCGTATTGCGCCCTGTCCGCACGATACGATTTCAGCAACCGAACACCAGCCCACCAGCATAGAAGCATAGTGACTGATTCCCAGGCGATGATGCCGATGTAGAAGACCGTATGTACTGGTGGCGAACTGACGGCGCGCCACATGAGGTGGTTCCCCGGAAAGGTTGAGTCCATCATGAGGACGTGGCGGACAAACTCATAGTTGGAGCCGTAATCCGTGATGTTGTTTAGGACCAGAATCGTGTAGAAAAGTGCGATTGCAAAAACGAGAACTGCTTTGGAAACGCGGAGCGCCATCACATGCCGCATAGGTTGTTGCACGCGGGAATTATATCTCTCGGTGACTTACCGCGAACTTTCTTGAACTGCGCACAAGTTCTGATTAACGGGCGAACCTTCAATAATCCAATGCGCCAGGAGGGAGCTCTCAGCGCTCCCAAACACGCGGGTAACGTGTCAGGCATGAGCGGAAATCATTGGAGCGATTTCCGGGAGCCTGTTTGCGGATTAGTTCCGGATTGCCGACTAGCCGCCCGGAATCTGTAAAAACCTGCGCGATGCGCAAGGGCTATAATTGCGCGCATCCATGGCGCTTACCTCGGGCACCAAACTCGGGCCGTACAAGATCATATCGCCATTAGGAGCGGGCGGCATGGGCGAGGTGTACCGCGCACGCGACACGCGGCTTGGGCGGGATGTCGCGATTAAAGTGCTACCAGAGGCACTGGCTGATGATGCCGACCGACTGCGGCGTTTCGAACAGGAAGCGCGCACGATTGCGGCGCTGAACCATCCGAACATCCTGGGAATCCATGACATTGGCGCGTACGAAGGTGCGCCGTTTCTGGTCAGCGAATTTCTTGAAGGACAAACACTACGGGTGAAGCTCGTATCAGGGCCGCTGCCGGTGCGGCTTGCGAACGAATACGCGCTTGGCATCGCGCAGGGACTCGCGGCTGCGCACGAGAAGGGAATCGTGCATCGGGATCTGAAACCGGAGAACGTGTTTGTAACTCGTGACGGACGCATCAAAGTGCTGGATTTCGGTCTGGCGAAGCTGGTCAGGCCGGACGAAAACCACGAAACCGCACTCACGCTAACGAGCCCGGCGACTTTACCGGGTCTGGTGATGGGTACCGTAGGCTATATGTCGCCGGAACAGGTGCGGGGCGATCCGATCGACGCACGATCAGACATTTTCAGTTTCGGTGCAGTGTTGTACGAGATGCTTACCGGCAAACGCGCTTTCAAACGCGAGACCTCCGCAGAAACGATGACTGCAATCTTGCGCGAAGAGCCAGCGGATCTGAGCGGTACCGGCTGGCAAGGTCCTCTGGAACTGCAACGGATTCTTTCGCGATGCCTGGAAAAGGACGTCGCGCGGCGATTCCAGTCGGCCAGTGACTTGGCGTTCGCCATTGAATCGCTGAGCGGAACATCGACCGGAACATCGACCGGAATATCGACCGCGAAGAGAGCGTCGCAGCCGAAGTCAAGGGGAGCGTGGATCCCGTGGGTCCTAGCAGCTGCACTGCTGATGGGAACAGCGGTCTGGGAAATTGTTCGGCCGGCGGCTGCCCCGGCCAACCCGCTAGAAAAAGCTCATTTCACGCGGGTGACCGACTTCGAAAGTGTCGAGGCCGCGATCTCGCCCGACGGCAGGTTTGTGGCCTTCATCTCCGATCATGACGGCCCCTTCGATGTATGGCTCACCCAGGTGGGTACCGGACATTTAATTAATCTGACACAAGGTAAAGCAGGCCCGTTGCCGGGGCCCTTACGGAGTGTGGGATTTTCGGGCGACGGCTCCGAGATTTGGATCGGCGGCGGTGATGTAGGGCTGCGGCTCCGGCTGATGCCCTTGACCGGAGGTGCGCCACGCAATTTCCTTGGGGAGGACACCGCCAACCTGGCCTGGTCGCCAGATGGCGAGCGGATTGTCTATCATACCTTCACTAAGGGCGACCCCATGTTCGTGGCGGACCGCACTGGCGCCAATGCGCGGCAGATATTCGGCGACCGGCCGGGACTTCACAACCATTTTCCAACCTGGTCGCCTGACGGCCGGTGGATCTATTTCGTGCACGGGACACCGGCGACGAGGGAGATGGATTTATGGCGCATCGACCCGGACGGCGGGAATCCAGAGCGCCTCACGCAGCGTAATACAGACATCGCATATCCCACACCGTCCGGCGAGAACACACTGTTCTACGTGGCGCGGGATGGCGACGGTTCAGGACCGTGGCTGTGGGCGTTTGATGTGAAACGCAGGGATTCGCGGCGTGTGAGCATCGGTCTCGAGCAATATACCTCCGTGCAAGCAAGCGCGGACGGCCGTAAGCTCGTGGCCACCATCAGCAATCCCGTCGCGGGACTTTGGACGGTTCCGATTCTTGATCGGGTCGCCGAAGAGCGCGATGTAAAACCCTTTACAGTGCCGAATCAGCGTGCGCTGGCGCCCCGTTTTGGTGGCTCGTCGTTGTTTTACTTGTCTTCCCTCGGCGCGGGCGACGGACTGTGGCGTCTTCGGGACGGACAGGCGACTGAAATCTGGAAGGGCGCCGATGGCGCGTTGTTTGAGACGCCCGCTGTTTCGCCGGATGGGGGTCGGGTGGCCATTGTGCTGCGGCGGAGCGGGAAACGCCAAATGCATCTCCTCTCTTCAGACGGCGCCGAACTCCAGCCCATCGCGGAGGGAATTGTGGCCCAGGGTACGAGCTGCTGGTCGCCGGATGGCAAGTGGATCGTCACTGGTGGCAGCGACGCCACCGGTCCTGGGCTTTTCAAGATTCCGTTGGACGGCGGATCGTCAGTCCGCTTGGTCACCGGGCCGGCACTCAATCCGGTCTGGTCGCCGGATGGAAGACTGATCGTATATGCGGGTACGAATGTTAGCACCTTCGCTCCGCTTCTGGCCGTACGTCCAGACGGAACCAGCGTCGAATTGCCCCATATCAGCCTGCGGCGTTTGGGCGAGCATGTGCGCTTCTTGCCTGATGGCAAGAGTCTAATCTACATGCAGGGACTGCTCGCATCACAGGACTTCTGGCTACTCGATCTCGCTTCCATGAAGTCGCGCCCCCTCACCAAGCTGCAAAACCGTGCCGCCATGCGGACCTTCGATATCACAAGCGACGGGAAACAAATCGTCTTCGACCGCTTACGCGAGAACTCGCAGGTCGTCATGATCGACCTTCCCAAGGAATAAGCTTAATCAGGGACGAGCTGCTGGCAGTTCCTGGCGGCTTCATTTGGAGTGAGCGGCTTCTGGCGACCCGAGCCGCGAGGTATCTTGAAACGCCCGAGGTGCGGGCAAGCGCGAAGTAACCCCCAAAGAAGGTTTGCCGACTAATCGGGAGTTGGCTCGCGTTGCACCACAAGCAAAAACACCACGTCGGATACGAGGGTACGCCCTAATAGTTGGGATTGCTCGGCACCGCATGAGAGGAGACAATTGCTAAACGTGCGCTCTAACACCCGTACCGAGGGTTCGAATCAGTCAGTGGTTTCTGGGATCATCTTTCGCGCTGACGTACTCAAGTCCAAGCGGCCCAATCGCCGTTACTTGTGTTATGTACTCACTGGATTTCGCCCAGTGGTAATGGGACGTATTGCCCGGCAGAACGATGACGCTTCCGGGCGGATATGCTTGTAGCTCTTCCGCATTGAACTGATCGCCCAGGCCGATGTAGAAAACGCCCGAGATTACCGTATAGACACGGTCCTCCGGGTGTCGGTGTGGCATCAGCTTCACGCCATGGGGCACTCGGACCCTGATCGTGTAGGGTGCGGCCTCCGAGGGCTGACCCACGATGACTGCCAGGCGGACCGAAGGCGGGAACGCCGCGAAGGGTTTCCAGTCGACGTCTTCGGACAGGACTGATTTGAAAATGTCCTGGCCTGGCTGATGCGTTGCAACCGCCTTTCGCTGTTGCGTCATCACTGCGGATGTCTCATTTGGCATATAACGCTCCTCGTAAGTTAGGGTTGGTACTCATTTCCGATCAGACAATGGAGATCGTTGGCGCTGCGTGCTTGACGGTGTCACTCGGAGGCCCGCGCCGGGCAATAGATTTCGAAGCACGCAGCGGTTCAACGCTTCTGGTACGGATGGAAGATGTAGTCCTTCGCCTTCACTGGCGTATGGCACGCATATCCGCAGTCCGACGGACTTTTGGCATCCGGGGTGAACTTGTCGGATGCGGCATCGTAGTTGAAGACCGCGTAGCCCCACCCGCCGCTTTTCGCAAATCTCTTGCTGTTCTTTTCCATGAGGAAAACCTGGCTAAAGACGTTTGGGACATCTACTGCGAAAGGCGCTTCCGTGCTCTTCTTCTGCGTCCATTGCAGCTTCGCGATCATGGAGCCCTCCGGGAAGGGCTGGCCGTTTCCGGGAATGCCGGACTTGTAAGCTTTGATCATGGTCGGGTTGGCGACGATCACCTTGAGTATTTCGGTGGTTCGGGCGGAGGAGACGTCAGCCCAGTCCTCGTATCCCCGGAAGTCGGAGAAGGCGATTCCGCTCGGCGATTTCAGCGAGTACTTGTCGTTGTCCTTGTCTTGGACTTGGCTCTGCGCGAAAAGGAACTACGCCGCCGAGGACGGCGAGCGCTGCCACGGCTGTCGCAACGATGGTAAAGCGGCCGATACGTTTCACGGCGGTGCTCGTTTCTATCCTCTGTTCTTGTTGTTCTTGCGGCACAGATTTCGTCACAAGTTCAGTCATGGTGTGCTCTCCTCACAAATAAAGTTTGCTAAACCCGACCAACGCATCTTCAACGGTTGCAATTAGGCCAGAGGTACGGGAAGCAAAACAATTGGACCATGGTATCGGCGATACCTTCGTATCGAGCGTGCCGGAGGAGGCTTCCTTCGCTGGATCGATTTTCAGGCTAGCTGGATGGAGAAAGACGCATGCCTCAAGCATGAACACACGGCAGTCGACACGAAAGTATGGGCGATACCATCGTCCAATTGCGCGGTTCGTTTTGTTCTGGCTGAATGGTCGTGGAGGAAAATCCTATGGCGATTATGGACGCACCTGCCAGATGCGCACAGATTCGCCTGTCCCGATCGGTCGAACTCGGCGCCGGGTGGGATGCCTGCGTTGCTTCGCTCGGGCGACCCGCTGCCCAGGAGGGGATCAAGGTGCTGACGGCGCACGGCTTCCACAAGCCGGGGATGTCGAAAATCAGCTCGGATACCATCTGGGCCAAATTGCGCGCCAGGGAGCGGGACTTCGAACACCGTATTTGTAATGAGTACCGTATTGAAAGGAGCTATCAATGAGCGCGGTACAAGTCGAACAAAAAAGCTATGAGATGCCCCCGCGAGAGGGGATCAGCATCGCGCATTTTCTCACCGTCGCCGACGTCGAGCGATCGGCTCGCTACTACGAAAAGGTCTTCGGCGCTCGCATCCTGACCATGGGTGACGGGAACGCACCTCCGTACCTTCAGCTGGCGAATATCTGGATGATTCTGAACGTTGGCGGCGGGCCGACCCCGGATAAGCCGACGGTTACGCTCAGCGTCCCCGACCCGAATCACATCAACAGCTTTATGAATTTCCGCGTTGCGGATATTCAAGCGTGTTACGAACTATGGAAAAGTCGAGGAGCCGAGTTCATCACGCCGCCGATACCCAAGTACGGCGAGATTCGCTGCTACATCCGCGATCCTGACGGCTACATCATCGAGATCGGACAGAGCACCGACTTGGTCTACGGTTAAATACTCGGCCCGGAGGGGACGCGGATTTAAAGGATCGCGGAAGTGTGCGCGTACTTTTGACGTCTACCGCGCTTCCGGGAAGCGCGATTCGTGACCTGCTACACATTGCCAGCGTCCGTCACGATAAACAAAGATATCCGTAAATCGCGTCTTTCCCGCAGGCCTACCATTGTTATTGTTTACACCGATGCCGCGGACGTAGGCTACGCCGCCATATACGTGAACATGTAAATCCACTAGATCGCTGTGCCCATTACTGGGCTTCATCGAGTTGACCAGCATGGTGGACCGGTTGATGAGTGAGCCGTCAAAATCAGCCTCTTCGAATTCCTCCGCTAAAAGGCACCCGAGCACCGCCGAGTCATGTTTCTCCGCAGCTCGCACCCACGTGTGTTCGATTTGAATCAATGCGCCCTCGTCCTTCGCCTGGCCAGTCGGGCAAGTTGCGCAATATGCCGATGAACGCAACAGCAACAAAAAGAAAACGATTTTCATGGGGATCTTCCTCCAAGACGGGCAGAGACAAATTTGCCAGTCGCTTTTCGACGGACAAGAACTGACAAATGTTAGCGGAGTTGTGCCCAGAGCGTAAATTCTAGCCGATACTTTGGTGTTGATCGATACGTTCGTCCAATAGCTTCTTCGTCGCGCTTCTGCCAATCTTGCGTTGAACAGTCACTCGCTCTGACATCAAAAGGAGTACCAGATGGACCGCACAAATGGGAAAGAGACCGAAGCGTGACCGCGCCCGCCGCGTCGAACACGCCTGAGTCGAACGCACTAAGCGTGAACGTTTTTACGGCCCCGGGAAAGGCTATGGTCGGCGAGCGGCCAAAGCCATTTGGCGAAGCGCTCGGCTTTGACCCCATCACGTCGACTTTAATCTTCGGCGAGTACGACGCGGTGCTGGTGGACGCAATGGGGACGGTGGCTGAGGCCGAGGCTCTCGCGGCTTGGGTCGCTCTGCACAACCGCAACCTGGAGACTATCTATATAACGCACGCCCATTTCGACCACTTCTACGGTCTGAGCATTCTGCTCGATCGCTTCCCGGGCGCGCGGGCCATAGCAACGCCTGAGGCTGTGAACGCCATGCAACCGTCTTTCACTCCCGTAGTGGAGCGGCTAGCCCGCGGGATGTTTCCTGGGCAAGTGCCCACCAAGTTGGTCCCACCTGAGCCCTATGAGCACGACACGTTCACTCTCGAGGGCCAGGAATTGCGCATCATCAAGCAGGGCCGCACCGATAGTCCCGATTCGACGTCTCTCTATGTTCCATCAATCGGCCTGGTCGTCGCTGGCGACGTTGTATACAACCAATGCCGCATGTACGTCGGCGACACCACTCCCGAGAGCCGAAAGAATTGGATCGCGGCGCTGGACCGGTTAGCAGCACTGAACCCAGCGATGGTTGTAGCCGGTCACAAGAAGCCGGGCGCGCCCGACTCTCCCTCCACGATCCAGGACACCAAGCGTTACCTCGAGGACTTTGATCGGCTGCAGAAAACCGCCAAGTCCGACCAGGCGCTGTTCGATCAGATGACGGAGCTATACCCGCATTGGGTAGCAAATCAGTCGTGGCTGATGTTTGGATTCCCGGGGGCGTAAGCCAGATAACCGAATTGCGGCGACGGACTGACACGAAAGGTCTGCTTCAAGCTTCCCAAGGGTTGAGGACACCGACTCCCGTACGCTCGAAGTCGGCTACATTCCTGGTTGCAACGGTCAGACCGTGCATCAGGGCTGTGGCCGCGATGAGGGCGTCACGATCGGAGCGAGGGTTCGGTATGTGAAGCGTCGCGCATCGCCGGGCAACATCTGTGTCAATCGCAAGGATACGGCCCGAGAATGTAGGCAACACATGACGATCCATCCACGCACGAAGGATCGCGCCTTGCTGGTTGTCGCGGCGGTCCTTATCCGGTCGATCGAGGAGAAGAATTCCGATCTCCAATTCGAGCACCGAAATGACAGAGATGTAGAGACTCGCCGACGGTACGCGTTCGGCCCATTTCTTTACGTTTGGATGCGTCTTCTTCGCTTTTCTTAATTCTGAAATTACGTTGGTATCAAGGATGTACATTAAGTCAGGTCCACCGGCCCGTGCAGGTTTCCCCGCAGGCGAGGCGGCTCAAATTCAATCTCGGCGGCAGCGGGCATCGCCAATAAGTCCATAATGCTCTTCTGCCCTCCCGTGATTCTTTGATACTCCTCAACCGTGAGCAGCACGTGGGATGGGCGGCCTCGATCCGTGATGAAAACGGGACCTCGCTTGGCGGCTCTCTTTGCCCTGCTTGTGTCCTGATTAAAGTCTCGACTCGACAGTTTTGTAATGGCCATGCCTGGTCTCCGGCACTTCGATGTAGCAACGTACCTACATTATAACAGAAAGCTGTTGGCTTTTCCGGGCAGCAGAAGAGATCGGCCAGCCACACCACTAGCTACCCATATTTCCCCGTCCCGTACTTTTGGTGTTGTCGATACGTTCGTCCAATAGACTCGACGTTGCGCTTCTGGCTTAATTGACGTGTCACTGATAAGAGCAATTCAGGAAAGCAGAATTCGATTTCAAAAAGGAGAATAAAATGGCAACTAAAGGAAAAGTCTTAGTGCTGGTATCGAGCGGTCGCGGGTTGCCCTTGAAAGATGGCAAGGTTTATACCGGCGCCGGCTACTACCTCAACGAGCTGACGGTTCCGGTTCGCGCCCTGATGCAGGAGGGCTACGAAATCACCTTCGCCAACCCCAAAGGCAACACGCCGCAAGTGGATGTGCATTCAGAGGTCCCCGATTTCTTCGGCGGGGATGCGGCCAAGCTTGAGGACTATATGCTATTCCGCGACGGCCTGAAGGGGCTCAGAGATCCAAGCCGCATCGCGGATGTCATCGCATCGGGCCTGGATCAATATGACGCTGTTTTCGTCCCCGGCGGCCATGGCCCGATGGAGGATCTGCTCGATGATCCCGACGCGGGCACCGTGATGAGGCACTTTCATGAAACATCCAAGCCTACGGCAGTGCTCTGCCATGGCCCGATTTCACTGCTCTCGGCTCTTCCGAATTCGAAGGAGTTTGTCGCCGCGCTGAGTGCAGGCGATGCCGCTGGAGCGCACGCAAAGGCTAAAGGCTGGATCTATGCTGGATATAAGATGACTATCTTTTCGACGGCGGAAGAGCAGCAGCGCGAGCCGATGGAGATTGGTGGCAAGGTTCTCTTCTACCCGGACTTCGCCCTGCGTACGGCGGGTGGCGACGTAAGTGTGCTCGCTCCATGGACGAGCTACGTCCTTCAGGATCGCGAGCTGATCTCAGGCCAGAACCCGTTCTCCGATCAAGCGCTTCTGAAGCTTCTTCTACCAGCACTCAATCGGAGGAAGGAATCGGTTTCAGCGGCATAAAAATTGGAAACCCGGGGACCGCGGAACGGGACAGACGCTGGACGTTTTCCAATTTTCGGCAATGGAAATTAGTCAACGTCCCGTCTGTCTTCGATGGAGAGACAAGAGATGGAGTGGAAACGGTTGGTCCAGTTTGCGCTGCAGGGTAGCAGTGATTTGGAACAATATGCCATCCTGCTGATACGTGTTTCGATCGGGCTATTCTTCGCCATCTCCGGGGCAAACAAATTGTTTGTCGCCGGCGGCATCCAACCTGTTTACGAAACGCTGGTGAAGGCCAAAGCCCCGTTTCCCGGGCAACTGGCCTATTTCGTGGCGGGTGTCGAGTTCGTTGGCGGATCCTTGCTGACCGTGGGGTTTCTTTCGAGCGCAGCCTGCGTGGCTTTATTGATCGATATGACTGTCGCCACCCTGACCAGCGCGGTCTCCACTCTGCCTAAGGGACTTTCGCCACTTAACTGGCTCGACGATTTCCTCTACCTCCCTGAGGTCCTGTATATGCTCTTTTTTATCTGGCTGATCGGTTCCGGTCCGGGAAGGTTCAGTGTCGATTACTGGCTTGCCAGTAAGGTACTGGGGTGATCGATCAACGAAACAGCGGGCTCCAGCGACAAACGACGCGCCAATTCTGGCGCTCAACTTAGCTCGCCTTTGCCGAGGTTCGGTGTTTGGCCCACCTTAGCACATCCCAGATCTCGCACTGCAAGTAAAAGCCTGACGAGATAGAAGGCGCTATCACTCCTTCGTTGACGGCGTCGTGAACCAATTCGTACACCGCTTCGTAACCCGGGATCTGTACTCGCTTGGCGAGTTCGATCAGTTCCTGCGCCGGAAGTTCACGCTCAGCAATCATGGAGAACAGCAACATAAGGCCGTCGGGTCCCGCGAATCTGTCAAGAGCCAGTCCTTCCACGATTCCACGGTTCCTTCTAAATTCGTCGCGCGGATTGTACTGACAGCCGTATGACTTGCGCGAGCTTGCGCTGGTGTTGCGACGGTGCACTAACCGCAAACCGCTTACTTTCGGTTTTCCCTTGTCGTCCTCCGCCGCAAGCCACTCCACCCACCCTGCCTGCAGATCTGACACAAGTCCGCCGCAACTATCACATCTCCAGCCGGATCGAATGGATTTGTCTCGGGACATAACATTCACCCACATCACAGGCACCGTAGGATTCTTCTATCCGAAGTGACGTGAGGTGGGGATCTTGCAAACGGCCCGATCCCACCTCACGATGCGTTCAACGGGTCACCGCTTGCATTTCAGGTTCGAGAACATGATCGGTCACTTGGGTTGGCTTCAATGTGCTCAAAATATTTCTGGCTTTAGCTGCCTCAGCGGAAGTTCCATGGGCAACTACCAGGTATTGGCCAGCCTTTACGGCGGTCTCATAGGTTACGATGCTGTCTTTGGGTATGCCTATGCTGTAGAGACCGGCACCGATAGCACTCAAACCGCCGACTGCCACCGCGCCTTCCAGGCCAGCAACGATCCATGCCACCAGTGGACCGCCGACCAGCACTGGACCTATCCCGGGTACCCAAAAGAATGCGGCGCCGACCAGTAAGCCCCAGAATCCACCCCAGAAAGCGCCCCACTTTCCCCAATACTTCATGCGGTCGCCCGCGTTGTAGTAGCCAACGACTTGCTCGTCGGTGTGATAATCCTTCCCGACAACTGACAACTTCTTCATGTCGAAACCTGACTTCTGAAGTTCCTTCACCGCGTCTTCCGCTGCTGTGTGGCTGTCATACACTGCGATCACTGCGTTTGTGTCCGTCATATTTTGCCTCCTCTTTTAAGCTTGGTTTGTTTGGTTGAGATTTGACTCCACCGCGATTAATTCTTCTGTCGGCCGGCTTGCTCAGCAGTGGGTTCTTAGCCCTGCGCACGGTGTTCGCGCGTGGCAACGCCTTTGGCGGCAGCCTCTCTTCTGTTCTTTTGCGGATGAATGCCCAGGTCGTGCCATGACGTTTCTGCGAGGTTCACGCCGTAGTAGTTTGCAGCTTTCTCGATGTTCGCGAACGCCAAAGCGCGATCGGCATCGGAGACGTCGATGACCTGATCAAACCGCGCCACGGCGTTACGCACATGTTCTGCGTCGGTGAGTGGTTCTTTACGCTGCTTCGGAAATGCGTAGACGCTGTCGGGCAAGTCGCTCTGCGTCGTCAGCTGTCCATGTTTCTCGTGAGGTTTCCAAGTTGCTTCCGGCATGTCGTTGCCATCCTTTCGTTAAATATCTGGATGGAAGCGATTACACTCGATGTGCTCCGGCGAATCAATTGGACGATGGTATTGACGCGGAGCTCTCACTTCGGGTGAAGTGCCGAATTAACAGCCTCAAGCAGCGCCGCGTCGCTGAATGGTTTGAACAGGCACTCGACTGCTCCTTGTTCGAGTAGTCGGGTGCGGACACTCTTATCGGTGCCAGCGGTAATGAAGATGATTGGAATCTCAAGCCGCCGTCGAGACAATTCCCATTGGAGATCCGGTCCGGACATGCCAGGAGGCATCGAGACATCCAGGATGAGACATCTGGTCTGGTCGACGTAATCGGACGCGAGGAACGCCTCCGCTGAGGCAAACGCCTGAGCCGAATACCCGAATTCCCGCACTAAGTCGGGCAGCGACTCCCGCACGGATTCATCGTTATCGACGACGGACACGAGCGTACGCCTGATCATCACAGGTTGTTCACGCCCCGTGATGACAGCATGCTCGCCTTGATGGAGCGGGTCAATTACACTTTGGTGTTGGTTTGAAGTTATCGGCGCCAGGGTTGATCTTGTCTAAGGTGATTGACGACCGCACTGACGGGATTGGTCGTCACCAACTGGACTTGGTGCCAGGTTAAACTCGCGAGGCGTTTTGTTTTCTGGCGGGCTCAGCGACTCCACGACACTGGGGTACGCCGCTCCAACATCGACTGTCCCTAAGCCCTCACATCCGGGATCGGAGTGCGCAAAGTCCGCGGGCGCTCGGGGAATGGAGAACGAAAACGCGGCTCCCGGACCCTCATTCACCGTCGCCCACAGACGACCATGATGACTCTCGACAATGGAGCGACTGACCGATAGCCCGATTCCCATGCCGCCACTTTTAGTTGTGTAGAACGGTTCGAACACCCTGTCTACTCCGCTGGGTTCGATGCCCACACCCACATCTTGCACGGTCAGTCGCGCACGATCGTCTCCTCGTTCGGTCCTAATCACCAGCTGCCGCGGACGATCCTCCACACCGCTCATCGCGTCTGAGGCGTTTAGAACGAGGTTCAGGATGACCTGCTGAAGCTGTACACGATCGCCTGTGACCAGAGGAAGGTCGTCGGCAAGTTCAAGCCGCAGAGTCACCCGGCTCCTTTGAAGTTCACTTAATGACAGCGCAATCACCTCGCGTGTGGCCTCATTCAGATCCACTGATTCCGGCAAGGGATCCTTCTTGCTATAGAGCGCGCGCAATCGAGTAATCACCTCAGACGCACGATTGCCATCGCGAATCGTGCGCCGGGCGGTTTCACGAGCGCCTTCAACTTGGGGAGGATCGGTCGCCAGCATCCGCAAACAGGTGCTGGCGTTGGTAATGATGCCGGACAGTGGCTGGTTGATTTCGTGCGCGATCGATGCCGTCAGCGCTCCAAGGCTTGTGACCCTGGACACGTGCGCCAGTTCGGATCGAGCCTTGTTGAGTGCTTCTTCCATCCGCCTGCGTTCTGTGATGTCCTCCGAGAGCGCCATGAGGAATCGCGGCACCCTGTCGGTCCCCGGCACCAGAGAAACATTGTTGCGTACCCATATCAGGGTCCCGTTCTTCCGCCGATATTGCTTCTCGATCTGAAACTGCTGGCGCTTTCCCTCCAACAGCCCCCCGACGAGCGTTCGGTTGGGTTCGAGGAACTCCTCAAGAGTGACGTCGAGGAATGAGAGTTTCTGCAATTCCTCCAGGCTGTAACCCACCATCTTCTCGTACACAGGATTCGCGGCAAGGAATCGACCGGTCAGGTCAGTGAGGGCAACCCCGATAGCGGAGTTCTCGAAAACCGAGCGCCATCGCTCCTCGGCCGCCGCAAGTTCGGCCGTTCGCTGCGCGACCTGCTGATCGAGTTCGGCGGCGATACGCTTCTGCTGGCTACGGAGTCGCGCTTCCTGCAGTCCGATGCAGGCCTGACTCGTCGCTACGCTCAGGAGAAGTGCCTCTGTTTGCTGAGGAAAATCTGACCGCTGAGCCGCCGCAACGATCATGCCGAGTTCGCCTTGCAGCCCTAGTGGCAGAGGCGCCATCGAAACGTCTCCGTCACCCAATAGGCTCCGAAGCAGCGGAGGCCATTTCCGCGAGTTGTCTCCCAACGAGTCGTTGAGCGCCTCGCAGATCTCGTGCGCCGGGGGCATCGGGCCCAGCGATTGCGCGACCCGGACGATCTCAATGGGCGCTTCGACAACTGGGAGGTTAAGCTGCACAGAAACGAGATCCAGGCGAAGCATGCGCATGAGCGTGTTCAGCAAGGTATCAAGCACTTGGGATATATCCCCGCCGCTCCAGAGGGCAGGAAGAGCGAGTAAGCTGACAAGATCGTTGATGCACTGTTGAAGGCGCTTGATCTCTGCCGCGGATTGTTCGTATTCGACGTCCATATCAGGCAGCCGTGGAGGATGAGGAAGTCCGCATGGCCCGACATTCGCGAAGCTCGGGCAGGAACGAAATCCTTTCTTCCTCGTCGCTATTGAAAAACGCGCAGACATGACGAGCTTCTCCGAGTTGGGAGCCGGCAACGGAAAGCGGTGCAGTGGTCTTCTTCATGGTGTCTCCTCTATGGTGTCTGCTCCCACAGCGGATACTTAAAGGACGGTGTCTGCGAATTCCGCGTCGTCGCCAATAAATTACGACCATGAACGCGGCCGTTACGCCGCCGCCGCTGCTGCGGGTGCGAGGCGGAGCCGCGTGGCCATTTTCACGAGGTCGGCAAGAGATCCGGCCATCATCTTTTGCATTACCTTGCCTCGGTGTGCCTTCACCGTGATTTCGCTGATCCCGAGCTCCCCACCGACCTGTTTATTTAGCAGGCCTGAAACCACCAACGCCATTACCTGTCGTTCGCGCTGGGAAAGCGAGGAGTAGCGGTCCCGGAGCACCCGCATCTCCGCCGCCAGGCCAAGAGCAACTCGGCTACGTTCAAGGGCTGCCCGGATGGCGGTCAGCAGCACGTCGTCATTGAACGGCTTCGTCAAGAACTCGACAGCCCCCGCCTTCATGGCTTGGACGGTCATGGGCACATCGCCGTGGCCCGTGATGAAGATGATCGGCATGTCAGTTCGTTCGACCGCGACACGCTTTTGCAACTCGAGGCCATTGAGGCCAGGAAGAGAAACATCCAGCACCAGGCAGTTCGGCACAATCACTCGTGGACGGGTCAGGAAATCTCGCGCGGAAGAGAAGGTCTCCGGCCGCCAGCCTTCGCAGCGGATCAACAATTCCAGGGATTCGCGCACGGAGATGTCATCATCCACCACGAAGACGATGGGTCTTACGTCCAACTGAAGTGGTGCCCTTAGCTCATGGCAAAGTGCGTGCGTTGAACTCATATCTCACTCCTCAATTTGCCCCAGGCAATTGTCCCGGTGGAAGAACCCTAAGGCTGTGCGAATGGTCTGGAGAAGCTGTTCGTCGCTAAACGGCTCGCCTAGGAAAGCGGCATCGCCCGCTTGCATCGCTCGCTTACTGGAATCTTTGCTCTCGTAAGCACTGATGAAAATGATAGGAATTCCACAGCCCGCGGCAGCGAGACGACTTTGAAGCTGTAATCCATTCATTCCCGGCATCTGCACGTCAAGGACGAGACACGAGGTATCGTGCAAATGGCCGGACCTCAGGAAATATTCGGCGGATTCAAACGCTTCCGCCGGAAAGCCAAAGGACTCGATGAGTTTCACAAAAGTCAGATTTGGAATGTTTTCGAAGAACCCGCGGGTAAGCAATTCCAGCGACTCGCGCACGCACACGTCATCGTCGACAACGAAGACGATTGGTGTGACTTGCAACACGGGCGGTCCCTCATTTCATAGCCAAGTGAGTGCACCTAAACTCATGTTTCACTGTGCACACTTGACTGATAACGCCCCACTGTTGAAGAGATTTTACAACGACAACCCAATGGAAATCAACGAGATGAGGGTCGTGTGGCGTTTCACAATACTTCTCGCGCGAGGTTCCTGTTCTCGTAGCGCGAACTCTGTCTCCCGCTACCAAAGTATTGGCGATACCATCGTCCAATTGTTCATCTCCTAAGCTTCTGTTCTCATGACTCGCGTTGAGCGATTCAATCGGGATGCGCACGACCAAGAGCACAAAGAGAATGAAACCTGAAATATTTCAGGCATAGATTCGCCAGGAAAGCATCGATAAACAAGCATTTTGGAAAAGAGCACATCGTATGAAAGCACTTGCTTACCTGTTGCCAGCAGTTGTGGCGTTGACTGGCGTTGTCGTGTACATGGCTTACGCCTCTGAACGCTCCGATGGAGAGGCCGATCCGGTTTTCGGAATCACAATTCCTCCCGGATACCGCGACTGGAAGCTGATCTCTGTGGCCCACGAAGAAGGCAACCTCAACGATCTTCGCGCCCTTCTTGGCAACGATGTAGCGATCAAGGCATACCGCGAGGGGAAGCTGCCGTTCCCGGACGGCACAATCATTGCACGCCTGGCCTGGAGTTACGTTCCGTCCGAGGAAAACAACAAAGTCTTTGGCCGTGCCCAATCGTTCGTGCCCGGAGCCGCGACGAACGTTCAGTTTATGGTCAAGGACTCGATGAATATGCCGCAACCGGTGGCTGGGGGTTTGCTCAATTCAAAGATGGCAAACCTGCCGACGCGGCGCTGCTCAAAACTTGCTTTCCCTGCCACGAGCCTGTCAAGACTCGCGACTTTGTCTTCACTCAATACGCACCCTGATTAGCGGAGGGGTCTCATGGATAAGGAACAATCGTTTGCCAATTCGACTTGCGAAGAGCAGATCAAAATGGCGGAGCGCGAGCTATCGCCTTCATCCGCGCGGTGACGGAATTGTTCGGTCCAGAGCAGGCAAGGCTTTCGGCAGAGGACTGGCTCGACGAGTTGGAGGGAATGGATAGCCCGCACAGAGCCACGAGGAAAGAGTGGCGAGCAGTTACGGTCGCGGCCTCAGCTCGATTGGCAAATCGGGAGACTTCAGCCCGCGGTCGTCGCGCGCTTGGGAAATTGACTGACGCGAAAGCTTCGCCAATACTATCGTCCAATTGTTTCGCGTCCGCGCTTCTGGTGTGATAGCTGATCGCAGCGGATTTCGTTTACCGGAAGCATATTGAATGGAGGAACCCTTATGAGGCGCTTCGCATTCTTCTCGATTGCACTTGCAACAACCGTCGGCCTTGCCACGCTCATTGGCCCTGCCCCCGGTCACGCGGACGAGCCATCCGCCCCCTACGTTACCGACATCCCGCAGGGGTACCGCGACTGGCAGTGGATCTCTTCGGCGCATGAAGCTGGCAAGCTAAACAGTTTAGGTGCCGTCCTGGGCAACGATGTAGCGATCAAGGCCTTCCGGGCAGGGACGCTTCCGTTCCCGGACGGCGCGATCATTGCTGCTTTGCATTACCGTAACGTGCCGTCGGAGGAAAACAACAAAGTCTTTGGCCAGGCTCAATCTTTCGTTCCCGGCGCCCCCACGAACATTCAGTTTATGGTCAAGGACTCGACCAAGTACGCCGCAACCGGCGGCTGGGGGTTCGGTCATTTCGCGAATGGCAAACCCGGCGATGCGGCATTCATGAAAAGCTGCTTCCCCTGCCACGAGAAGACCAAAGCGACCGACCTTGTCTTTACTCATTATGCCCCTTGAAAATCGCTGGTTTCGCGTCCGATTTGTTGCAGGACGGTTTGAAAAAGAGAACAATCCTCGCTGTCTGGCGTATCGAGCAGCCTGCCTTCCGCTCGCGACGCTATTCAAAGTTCGAAGTGATTTCGAAGTGCTGAATATGCAAAGAATGTGAATGTCCAAAAAATAAGGAGAAGACGATATGTCGCACCATTACTCAGGTCCGGACTTTGGCTTTCCCCACGGGGACGCCCGCCTCGATCTTCACTGACTTGTATGCCTTCCCCAAGCCCGGGGATGCCAGCAAGTCGATCCTGATTATGAATGTGCATCCATCGGCCGGTGTGAACCCGCCGGGGCCCACGACGGACGAACCCTTCGCGACCGAGGCGATCTATGAGCTCAAGATTGACACCAACGGCGATGCCGTTGCCGATATCGCATACCGAGTGCGCTTCTCCTCAGACAAGAGCGGGGCACAGACCGCGACGCTTCGCCGCGTTGAAGGCGAGCAGGCCGCCGGGACAGGCGACGACGGGCAGATCGATCGTCGAAGGAGCACCGGTCTCGACGGGGCCGGAAGCGCAGGTGACGGAGGCCGGAGACTATCGCTTCTTCGCCGGCTGGCGCAGCGATCCATTTTTCTTCGACGTGCAAGGCGCACTGAACAACCTGCAATTCACCGGTGACGATTACTTCGCCGACAAGGACGTGTGCAGCATCGTGCTGGAAGTGCCCAACTCTGCCCTCGGTTCTAAAAAGATTGGGCCTGTGGGCTCGCACACTGGACGGCGCGAGCGGGAAATGGGTGCAGGCGGATCGCGGTGCGCGGTCCAATCAAACTCCGTTCCTTGCCGGCGAGCAGAACGCCGCCTATCTGGCTGCGGAGCCGGCGGACGATGCCCGTTTCGTCCCCGTCTTCGCGCACGCGCTGGAGCACGCCGGCGGATATACGCCGGCGGAAGCAACGCGGGTCGCCGGGACCCTGCTGCCCGACGTCCTCCACTTATGATCCCACGCGGCCGGCGTCCTACCCGGACAATGGCCGGGCACTCACCGACGACGTCGTAGATTTCTTCCTTCCTCTCCTTACCAATGGAAAGGTGACGCAAGATAAGGTAGGGCCGCACAAGGACCTGCTCACCGTGATTCCCTTACGTCAGCGCGCCGCATAAGGACCGGTCTGCGCAACGAGCGGCCGCCTGAGTCAACGGAAAGGAACATCCCATGAAATATCCGACTCTTTATCGCACAATCCAGATCGACGGCCTCTCGATCTTCTATCGAGAGGCCGGCCCCGAAGACGCGCCGACGATTCTCCTGCTCCACGGACTGCCCTCTTCATCGCGAATGTTCGAGCCGCTATTCACCCGGCTTTCCGATCGCTATCACCTGGTCGCGCCCGATTACCCGGGCTTCGGACACAGCGATTGGCCGGACCCGAAAAAATTCGCCTACACCTTCGATCACTATCGCCGAGATCATGAATCATTTCACCGAAGCGCTGGGGCTCTCGCACTACACCCTCTACATGCAGGATTATGGCGGCCCCGTCGGATTTCGCATGGTCCTGGCTCATCCGGAGCGCGTCGAAGCCCTCATTGTTCAGGACGCTGTCGCACACAACGCCGGTCTCGGCGCGAACTGGAAAACACGGCGCGCCTTTTGGGCCGATCGCGCGCCCAACGAAAGCGCGCTGCGCACAAATCTCCTGTCGCTGGCAACCACGCAGGCCCGCCACGCCGGGAACGATCCCAACGTAGAACGCCATGACCCCGATCTCTGGACCGACGAATTTTATTTTCTCAACCAGCCCGGCCAGGCTGACATTCAAAGCGATCTGTTCTACGACTACCGCACCAACGTCGATGCCTACCCGAAATGGCAAGCATGGATGCGCGAGAAGCAGCCGCGCCTGCTGGTGATCTGGGGTAAGTATGAATCTTCGTTCGACCCCTCCGAGCCGGAAGCTTATCGCCGCGATGTTCCGAAAGCCGAAGTCCACATCGTCGATGGCGGCCATTTCGCCTTGGACACGGCCGCAGACGAAATCGCCACACTAGTGCAAGGGTTCATGGGTTCTTCGCGCGAAGAGGTCTTGACGCGGCGAGCAGGATGAAGCCGCTCTTGAGAGGGCCGGTGCCCCGCGGTGATTGGATTCGAACCTTTATACCGAAAGGTTGTTTATGTCTGGCAAGAGAACAGCAATCATCACCGGAGCATCGGGAGGTATTGGCTCCGGTTTAGTTGAAGGGTTTCTGAGAGAAGGTTATAACGTCGTCGCGACGTCTCGTCACGCCAGTCGGGAGTTGACCGCTTCAGGCAGCCTGGTTCTCGTCGATGGCGATATCGGCAAGCAGCAAACCGCTAACCAGGCTGTCGAAGCAGCCATCAACAACTTCGGAAGCATTGATGTTTTGGTGAATAACGCTGGCATCTTCTTAAACAAGCCTTTCATCGACTTCACTACCGAAGACTTCGACGCCCTTGTCTCCACCAATCTGCTTGGATTCTTCTACATCACGCAGCGCGCCGTGAAAGAGATGCTGAAACAGAAATCGGGTTGCGTTGTGAGCATCACTGCGGCGCTTGCCGATCGGCCAATCGCCGGCGAAAATGGCTCGGTCTCGATGATCACGAAGGGTGGGTTGAATTCAGCAACCCAGAATCTCGCAATCGAGTATGCCAAAGACGGCATCCGCTTTAATGCCGTTGCTCCCGGCGAAGTGGATACACCCATGCATGGCAACGATCCCAAAGACTCAACATCGCAGCCGATTATCAAAAGGGCGACGGTAAAGGACGTTGTCGATGCCGTTCTTTACATGGTGCAGGCAAGTCATGTGAGCGGAGAGATTCTCCACGTCGATGGTGCCGCACCCGCTCGTCGTTGGTAAATAATAATAAGAACTCTGACCACACGCTGGACGTTGACGAGGTATGAATGCCCAAGTTGCTTTCAGTAAATGTCGGCCTTCCGCGCGACGTAACATGGAACGGCAATACTGTCCGAACCGCAGTCTGGAAATCTCCGGTGACGGGACGGCGAATGGTGCGCAAGCTCGATATCGATGGCGATGCGCAAGCCGATCTCGGCGGTCACGGCGGGGAGCAGCGCGCCGTATTCGTTTACCAGATGGATTCTTATCGTTACTGGGAGCGTTTTCTGGGCCGCACTGATTTTACTTACGGCCAGTTCGGAGAAAACTTCACTGTCGAGGAACTTCCTGATAACGAGGTTTGCATTGGCGATCGATACCGCATTGGTAGTGCGATATTTGAAGTGACGCAACCCCGCGTAACGTGCTACCGCGTCGGCATCCGAATGAACGAGCCCCGCATGCCAGCCCTGCTCGTAGCGCATCACAGACCAGGATTTTACCTTCGCGTGTTGCAGCAAGGAGAAGTTGGTGCGGGCGACGACATCGTAAAAATTGGGGACGGTCCAGAGCGAATGAGTGTTGCCGACACTGACGCCCTCCTGTATTTGCCAGGACACTCCAAGGAGCAACTGCAACGCGCGCTGCGGATTCCTGCACTTAGCAAAGGTTGGCAGGGTTCATTCGAGGCGATGCTCCGGCAAGACGTGAGCCGGAAAACTGCCGTGGGGAATCCTGGACTCGCCGATGAGGAACAATCGCCGGCCTGGCCTGGCTTTCGACAGATGCGAGTCGCGAATATTCATAAGGAAAGCGATAGCGTAACTTCCTTCATCCTGTCGCCCATCGACGGGAAACTTATGCCCGTCTGCCAGGCAGGTCAATTTGTCGTCTTGCGGCTACCCGTGGATCCAGGCAAACCGCCGGTTCTTCGCAGTTATTCGTTGTCTGGTCTGCCTGCAGCCGACCATTTCCGCATCAGCGTCAAAAGGGAATTGAACGGGATTGGAAGTTCGTTTCTGTGCAACCGTGCGCGCGAAGGCGACGTATTGGATGTGAGTGCGCCGCGAGGAAGCTTTACTCTGCGTGCCAGCCAGGAACCTGTGGTCCTGCTAAGCGCTGGAGTCGGCGCAACCCCTGTGATGTCGATGCTGCACTCACTCGCCGCTGAAAAATCGGAACAAGAAATCTGGTGGATCTATGGAGCGCGAAATCGCGCTGAGCATCCATTTGCAGAAGAATCGCGCTCCTTACTGAAACAGCTCTCTCGTGGTCGAGCATACATCGTATACAGCAAGCCTGCCGCAATCGACCGAGTCGGGACAGACTTCGATGCTGCGGGTCACATTGACGCAGCTTTGATGGAGAAAATTGGCGTGTCGCAGAGTAGTGACTTCTATCTGTGTGGCCCACCTTCGTTCTTGCAGAATATGCGCGATGGGCTGCGAAGCTGGGGCGTGGTCGCCGCGAATGTGCACATGGAAATCTTCGGTTCTCTCGAAGCAATTACGCCGGGCATGGCGCAGGTTGTTCACATTCCTCATCTGCCACAAGGGCCGCCCGGATCCGGCCCCTCAGTCTCATTCGCGCGCAGCGGGATTACCGCCGCTTGGAATCCGAAATTCGCCAGCTTGCTTGAACTGGCGGAAGCGTGCGATGTTCCGGTCAGATGGTCGTGCCGGACTGGAGTCTGTCATACCTGTATGACTGGCCTGATTGCCGGATCGATTATGTACAACCCTGAGCCGCTCGAGAGACCCGCTCCTGGGAACGTGCTCGTATGCTGTTCCCAGCCAAACGCGGGTGTCACTCTTGATCTTTAGACGACCTTTTATGGAACGCACAGCGTTTCCAAATTGCGACGGCTGGGCTTTGACAGCGGAGTCCGCCGACTAGGTTTCGGTACGAATTTCCTCTAGCACGGTGAAGAGGGAAGCCTTGGAGTTCAAAAAGTCCTGGTCCTCCGAGAAAAAAAGCCCTCTCCCGTGGGAGAGGGCAGTTGAAGCCAAAACGTATTTTAGTCGTCGTCGTTGTCAGCCTTGGTAGGTGCAGCCTTGTTGAAGTCGCTCGCCGGGAGAACAGTCTTCTCGCCGGGATACGGCCGCATAAAACCGGTGGATTCGTACCAGTTGAGATGGTTGACGGTGTCCGAGTCTTCAGAGTCTGGCGTGTGATACTTGCCCGCGAAGACCTCGGCCTTCTTCGCCATCCATCCAGCTCTGAGAGCCTTAACCGCAGGGCTCTCGTTCCGGATGGATTTCTTGACCGCAGGGGTCGGCGCAGAACACGCCGGGATGGCGGTCTGAGTCGGAGTCTGCGTAACGTCTGTGTTCAGCGGGAATCGCGGCCGGCACGTGCGTCCACGGCAGGAAGTTATTCGCCGGTGGGTTGTCGATGAAGAGCGTCAGCATCGGCGAGGCCGTGAGGTCGAACTGGTTCATGGGCTTCAGACCGAGAATCTGCTCGATTGTACGGGTCATGTTGACCTGCGTGTAGAAGGTGCTGTCTTCGGTGACCCCAGCGCCGGTGCCATCGGGGTTCGCCTTCTGCTTGACGTATGGGCTTATGACATAGCCCGGGCTGCGGTGACCGTCCACGTGGTCGACGCCGGTCTGCGCGTCGTCTTCCTCAACGAAGATCGCCGAAGAGGACCAGATGGGGCTGTGGCTGATGGCGTCGACAAAGCGGCCAAGCGCCAGGTCGTTATCGGCCTGCATGACTTGCGCGGGCGGCGGGCCGCCGGTGTGATCGGAGCTGATCCACATGAACTCCAACTGGGGCACCGTACCGTGATTGATGTCGTTCTGGAAGTCCTGATTCCAGATATCGAAGCGGAACTGGTCGGGGATGCCCAAGTCGAACTGCGGGTAGTTCTGGACCGTGTGGTTGATCAGGTTCGGGAGCGGGGAGTGCGAGGCCACAGTGTTGTCGTTGTATAGCTGGGTCTCGGCGCCACACTCGTAAGCCGTTATGTCGTTGAAGAAGTCGATCCACAGTGGCTCGCAATAGTTCGAGGCAGCTCCGGGAGGAGCGGTGCAACCCTGTGGCGGGTTGAACGTGTTGTACTCGATGTACTCGCCGTAGTTCTTAAACGAAACGCCGGCCTTTGCAGCCACGTCCCACAGGTGGCCCACCTTCTGGTAGGCAAGCGCTTCGCCGCCGTTGGAGGGGTAATCGCGGAGCCAGTCCGGCGACTGGACGTCGTCGGAGTAGGGAGCCATGGCCTGCGTGATCCAGTTGTGACCGTCGGCCGACTGCCGGCTCGGGTCGTAGAAGTTGTCTAAAAGCGGGAAACGCTGTACTAGCGTGTGCGCGTTAGGCGTATCTGGTCCGATGCCGTAGCTGGAGGCTGCGGTGCCGTCGCCGAACGTTGCCAGGGTGGCGTCGCCGTTGCCGCCGACCACGTCGCCCAGGATCTGATCGTAGGTGCGGTTTTCACGGATGATCACGAAGACGTGCTTGATCAGCGACGGACTGCCGATCTTCGCCGGGATTGCGACCGGCGTGGCGGTTGGCTTGCCACCGGAGGCAGACAGGATATTCTCTGCCAGATCCCAATGGTTGTTGACGTACACCTGCGTCGTCATCATCGACAAGGTCAAGCTGTTCGGAATGGGAACGATGCTGACGGTGCCGAGGTCCTGGTGGGTGTTGAAGTCGTACACGCCGAACTCTTTTCCGTACGAATTTTCGGCCGTATTGGTCGGAGGCGGTGCCACACCGAAGCCCGTGCTGCCGATGCCCTTGTCGTTGGCAACGAGCAGATTACCGTCCGTCGCGTCCAGCACGACCGAGCTCGGCGCATAGCCGACCGGGATCAGGCCCGAGAGCGAGGCAGGTGCTGAGATTGATCACGGCAATCGCGTTGGCGTTGTAGAGCGCGACGTAGGCGATGCCGTTCACCGCATCGACGGCGATTGAGTTCGGCCCCGCGCCAACGAGGGAACCGGGCACTTTGATCGGCAGCCCAAGCTCGATCGTCTTCGTTACCTTGTTAGTGGCGGTGTCGATCACCGAGATGCTGTCGCTATAGGCATTGGCGACCAGAAGGTCCGTCCCGTAAAGCGCCATGCCCGTCGGATGCAGACCGACGCCGATGCTGCCAGTGACCGCGAATCTGGCGAGGTTCACCACGGAAATGGTGCCAGTGGACGTGGCGCCCGTGGGATTATCGACGACGACCGGGGTGCCGTTCGAGTATCCCTGGAAGTCCTTCGCGTTAGCAATCCGTCCGCCTTCGTTGGAGACGTAAGCGGTGGTACCATCCGGCGAGATCACGACGCTGTGCGGGACGTTACCGACGCGGATCTCTGGACCCTCGAGCGGCTGTGGCGCGGTCAGGTCGATCTTGGTCAGCGTATCGTTGTTGTCCAGCACGGCGTAAGCAGTCAGGCCATCCGGCGAGATCGCGATGCCCATCGGATAGGAAGTCGGGGCACCATCTGACACAAGCGAGACGGTCTGGCCGCAGGGGATTGCAATGCTGCCTGTGGTCCCCGGAGGGCTGCCTGACGGGGGCGTCGCCGCGGGGTTGTACGGATAACAGGTAACGGTGGTCAGATTTCCGCCGCCGTTGGCGTCCAGTGGAACGCTGACCTGGGCGTAGTCTGAGAGCAAGCCCGTCGCTAGATTGACGCTGGCGATGGAAACGTAGGCTGGTCCATAAAGGCCATCCTGGCTGAACACCAGGTACGCGCCATTCGGCGAATAGGCGATGCCGGTGGTGCTGCCGCTGTGGTTGCCGAGCGGTGGTGAGAAGTTCTGCAGGATGGCGCCGGTCAGGGCATTGAAAACGGTAACGGATTGTGGGGCGCCCATTTGCAGGACTGCAGCGGTAGGCGGAGTGGTATGCGGGTTAAACGCAATCGCCTTGGCCCGGGTCGTGATGCCGAGATAAACCGGAGTGCCGGCGGGCGTGATGATCTGGCCACTACTGACGACCCAAGGGGTAGTAAAGGTTGAGGGGTAGTCCGGGCCCTGAGAGCCGTTCTGGTTCTGCCCTACCTGGTAGGTCGGGAACGGTACGGACTGCGCGAGCGCCGAAACGCCCAGCCCCGCTGCCATTGCGAAGACGGCGAGCGCCCGCAGAAGGTTGATCCGAGACTTGTCTCGAGACATACACTGTTCTCCTTGTTTAGGATTGCTCTCATCAGGTGATTGGTGCACCTTGAGGACTACAAGCCTAGGCGAGGAGTGCAAACGCCAGGATGACGTGGGGATTACATTCTTGTCATATTGGGTGGACGGGCATGCGAAGCGTGACCCGGGTGCCCTGTCCCGGCTGACTGGCAATTTCCACCTTGCCACCGTGGAGCAGGGCAATGCTTTGAACAATCGCCAGCCCTAATCCTGTACCGCCCGAACCCTGAGAACGCGACGAGTCCACGCGGAAGAAGCGATCAAAAACTTTGGGTAGAGCTTCCGCTGGGATGCCGACGCCAGTATCGGAGACATCGATGCGAATTGTGGAAACAACAGTACTCGACAAATCCGGTTTCGCAGAGTCGATGTACGGAGAATCAATCACCGTCCCCAGCACCACTGTTCCGCCGGGCGGTGTGTGTGCCAGGGCATTCGAGACCAGATTACCCACTGCCCGCTGCAAGAGGGTGCGATCCAATTCGGCGACGACCGGTTGATCGGCGACCGTGGTGGTAAGTGCGACTCCGCCGTCTGCAGCTGAGGCTTCGTAATATTCTCGCACTCCGCCCAGCAATTCGGCCACATCCACCCGCTCGCGGCGCAAGTGGGTCAGTGGGCTTTCCGCGCGTGCCAGAAACAGGAGGTCGCCGATGAGGTCCGATAATCGCACCGCTTCTTCGAGGCAGGACTCGACCACATCGCGGTATTCCTCGGCGCTTCGCGCCCGGGCCAGGGCAACTTCGGCTTCGCCGCGAATGTTATTCACCGGAGTTCGCAGGTCGTGCGCAATGTCGGCCGAGAACCTCGAAATACGCTCGAAAGAGTCTTCCAATCTGTCTAACATTTGGTTGAAGGTATTGGCCAGGGATGCCAGCTCGAATGGATATCCTTCCGCAAGGATGCGCTCCCGCAGGTTCGTCGAACTGATGTGGCGTGCGGTCGTTGCCATCTCCTCGACCGGAAGAATGCCGTGCCGTGCGATCTTGTATCCCACCCACGGAAAAATCGCGAGCGTCGCCAGCAGAATGGCCCAGAACCAGGATCGATAGCGTGCCAGCAATTCCTCTTTTTGCGAGACGTCAATCGCAATCTGAACGGTGTCAGTTTGAGTGGCCGGGGAACCGACCGGCGCCGAAGTGCTGATCACGCGAAAGCCTCGGCCGTTCTTGCCTTTCATCCGAATGGTGCGATCAGGATGGCTTTGGGTTTGACGCGCTAATTGCGCCAGATCCAATTGATCCGCCATGCCCGGAGTCATTAAGAGTAGTACGCTCCGTTCATCCAGTAGACGAATATAGAATTGCTCGTATCGCCGCGCGGCCGATTCCAGCTCAATTTCCTCGCGCATTGCGTCCCAGTCGCCGGGCCTCTCTCGCAACATGGTGCGGAGGACGTGCACCTTGTCCGCAAGGAATAAATCGGTGCTCTTCTCCAGTTCGCTCACCAGCACAAAGTAAAGGCTGGCGGTAGCGCAAAACACGAGGAACAAACCCGCAAGTGCGTAGCCGGCCGTCAGCCGGAAAGCCAAAGTTCCCCACAGGCGTGAGGCTGGCGCGAGGCTCCTAGGCGGCTTCCAGGACATAGCCCGCGCCCCGCACGGTACGAATCAATTTGAAGGAGAAAGGATCGTCCACCTTGCTGCGCAGTCTTCGCACATTGACGTCCACGACATTAGTATCGCTATCGAAATTCATGTCCCAGACCGCTTCTGCGATCAGGGTTCGCGATAACACTTCGCCTGCTCGCCGCGCCAACAGAGATAAAAGAAGGAATTCCTTGGAAGTGAGATCCAAACGCTGACCGGCACGGCTGGCGCGCTGGCGCAACAAGTCGATTTCGAGGTCGGCCAGGCGAAGCGCCTCTTGCGAGCGCGGAGGTCCGCGGCGCAGCAGCGATCGTACGCGCGCCAGCAACTCGGAAAAGGCGAATGGTTTTACCAGATAGTCGTCCGCACCCAGTTCGAAGCCTTGCACCCTCTCTTGCACGGAATCGCGAGCCGTCAGAAGAAGCACCAGCGTGCGCCGGCCTACCTCGCGCAAGCGACCGAGAACCTGCCAGCCATCCAGCTCGGGGAGCATCACATCGAGAATAATAAGGTCGAACTGCAACTCCTGCGCGAGGTGCAAACCGTCCAATCCATTTTCGGCGACATCCACCACGAACCCTGCTTCGCAAAGTCCCTTCTTCAGGAACTTTGCGGTTTTGGCTTCGTCCTCGACAACCAGAATCCTCATTGCCAGCCCACCTAGAAGGAAAATTTCGCGGAAAACTGCAAGACGCGGGGAAGACCGTTCGGGCTAATTTCCTGCAGTGTTCCGAAATTGCCCGGCCCCGAGTTGGGTACCAGATAGCAGGTCTGGTTCAGTGTGGCGCCATCCCCGCAATTGTCGCCAGACGGGCTGCCAATTGGGTTGTACTGGATCTGGTTGACTCCGTTACCGTTCTGCACGTAGTAGTTGGGGTGGTTGAACAGATTGAAAGCCTGGGCCTGAAATTCGAGTTCCTTGCCTTCGCGGATTTCGAAGCTGCGCCCCAAGCCCATGTCGACCCTCTCCAGCCATGGCCCATAAAAAGAATTCAGCCCGATTCCCGGCGTTGGGCCGGCACCATTGATGCCGCCCGCGCTGTTGGCTGTATCTTCGTTAAAGGCGGTGTCGTTCAGGTTGTCACCGTTGGCGGCGGGACCCAGCAACCCGGCATACGGACGGCCGGAAGAAAACTCCATCACGCTGCTCAGCGTCCACCCGGAGAGGAGCGTCCGCGCGGTGCCTGCATTCGCAAATCTCTCGAGACGCGGCTGATAGACTGCGGCCAGAGTGACCCGGTGCCGCTGGTCGAGCAGAGATGGCGCGTGCGTGTTGCTAAAGTCGAACTGATTATTGAAGTCCATGCCATCCAGCATGATGCTCTTCGCCCACGCATAGGACACCTGTAAGGAAAGGCCGCGCAACATGCGCCGTTGCAGCTGAAAAAATAACGAGTCGTAATAGTTCTGCGCGGGGCTGATCAGTTCGTTGATCTCGCCGAGGTTGGGGTTGATGCGGCCTTCCGTGAGTAGTCCGCTGTCCATATTCGGCAAGACGTAGCTTGGACCGTTGCAGGGAAGAATGGCTGGGTTGGGAGGACATACGACGTACGTGGTCGTTCCCTGCGGCGGATTCAGGTTCAGGTCATATGCACTTCCAGAGAGAAGGTGCACTCCGTGATTCCACATTGTGCCGACAGTCAAGGTTGTGTTCTCCGCAATCTCGTGCTCGACTTGCAAACTCGCCTGCAAGATGTATGGCACTCGGAACTGCGGTGAAATCAATGAAATATCGGAAGCACCTTGGAACAACGGCGAATCTGACGGAAGGATGTCAGGGAAGGTCGGCGCCTGCTGATTCGGCACTCCTCCATCGTAAGTCGCACTCACCTCGGATTGCTGCGAGGCCAGCCCGTTGGAGATGACGGCATTGCGGTAGTTCAAACCGTTCATGTTGGTATAGAACATGCCGAAACCTCCTCGAACAACGGTCTTCGACACCGGCTGCCAGGCAAATCCAAATCGTGGAGCCAGGCGTTGAAACTGGTTTGGGTATTGCCCGGTAAGAGGGAATGCCGGATTTTCTGCCGGCTGCGGGTATACCTGGAAATCCTCACGCAAGCCCATTTCCAGCGTCAGGTGCGGCAAGGCGCGGTATGTATCCTGCACATAGAACCCGTAATAAGGTACCGAAAAAGAAAACCTTGGATTCCCCGCCGCCTGGCTGAAATTGTTGTACTGTCCCAGAGCAAACGTTTTCAGGCTGGAAAACTCGTAGAGTCCGAGCGGCGAACCGAAGTCGACGGCCTCGTTCGGGTCGGCGCCGCCGTCATTTGTATCCGCATCCGAGGAGCGGCTCCAGTCGAAACCAATTTGCAAGGTGTGCTTGCCAATCAAGTAGTCGATACGGTCGGAAAGAGAGTACTGTCTTTCAAAAACTCTGCCGATGGAAAATGCGGCGTTTCCCATCGTAAAAGCGGCGGGACTATCCAGAATCACCGTCGGCGTATTCGGAGCCAAACCACTCGGGCTTGCAATCTCGTTATCTTGCGATGTGCCGCCGTGGAATTCATTTAACAGTCGGTAAGAGAATGTATGCGTCCATCCCAAGCTGCTCTCAAACGTATGCACATTGGCGTTGGCCAGTGTTTGCAGTCCATAAGTTCCCTCTGTCGGATCGGTGATCACGCCACCGGGAGAGTTGAAATAATTGAAGTTCAAACTCAGGAATAAGCTGTCCCGGGAACTCGCCTGGTAATCCAGGCGAGGCGTAAACACCAAATCGTTGCGCTTCCTGCTTCGACTGCCCAGATTCAAATTCAACCCATTGATCACGTTCGATACCTGTTGCAGATATGGCGAACCCGGGGTTGCATCCGGCGCGATGTCGGTGTTCGGTATCGGCAAAGGTCCGTTTGGCGGAGGGAGGGGAGTTCGATCCGGAATGCCAAATTGAGAGGACAAGAAACCTGGCTGCGTGGGGTCCAAAGCTTGGTTGATCACGGAGAACGGATCGCTCCGCAATTGCTGCTCGTAATCGAAAAAGAACCACAGGCGGTTTCGCACTATTGGCCCGCCCATCCCGGCTCCAATTTGCTGCAGGTTATCCCGCGGCTTAGGAATTCCTGCCGCTTTGTCAAGAGCGTCGTTGGCTCCCACTGCGGAATTGCGATTGTAATAGAAGGCGCTGCCGTGAAACGCGTTACTCCCCGATCGAGTCACCGCATTGACGAACCCCGCTCCACCACCATAGACGGCAGAATAGGGGCTGATCGAAACCTGAAATTCCTGGATCGCTTCTTCACCATACAAATAAGGAATGCGATACCGCCCGATAATATCGTCGAAGTAGTTGTTGGTGGCATTCGTTCCGTCGACGGTGAACGCAGTCGAGCCATTTCCGTTGGCATACCCTGAGTCTTCCCCGCCTTGCTGTCCGGCAACGCTTATCAGACCAGTATCGCCGTCATAGCTGGTATTGGGTGTCAGCGCCGTGAAATCGGTATAGCGGCGTCCATTGAGCGGTAGCTCATCAATGAACGAGCGGTCCAGGACGGTGCTGGCCGAAGATTCCGTAGGCCGCAGAAGGGGCATCTCCCCGGTGACCTTTATCGTGTCGCCGCCTGCTCCGACTTGCAGTCTGAGATCCTGCGAGGTTGTGTTTCCCACGAGCACTCTCACCAGCGCTTCGATATCGTGAAAACCTTTTCCAGAAGCTGTGACCGAATACGTTCCTGGCATGAGACCCATGAACCGGTAAAGCCCATTGTGGTTTGTAGTGGCGGACTGTTCCAGTCCGGTGGCGAGATTTCGCACAACCACCGAGACTCCCGGCACCACGGCTCCACTTTGGTCGGTGACGCGACCGCCGATGGCGCCGCTTAGTACAACGTTTTGCGCTTCCGACGGCAGCCAGCTCACTAAGATAAAAAATGCTGCGAAGAGCAGGGTGGGTAAGCGGACTTGATGCTGCGGTGGATGGACGGAGCTTTCTCGTTTTCAAGTTGATTTTCATCAAACTGACCTGCGGTAGAAAACAATGGTCGTCGGCTGACTGCGCACGTTCATTGCGTTTCCGTTGGTGGCAAAGCCATATTCTTCCCGTTGTCAGAACCTGGACTTTTCCGGGAGCCATCACGGAGACAAGTAGATGCTTGAGAGCAGCAAATTAAATGAGCTTGAGAACTTGTCTGCGGGCCCATCACCAGTTTCCTTTGGAGAAGCTCAATTGCTGGTCAGATGAGAATTATAGCGATGCAACATCGCCAGCAGGAATGCGGTGTTGAAGTCTCACGGGGGTGAATTTCCAGGCTCACCCAAGCAGTTGACTGGAACGACCAAACATACCCGCACATAGTTACGGGGAGTTGACGTTGATGTGAATTTCGGATGAAAAAAGCATCACCTCTACTTTTATGGCAGCTTCGTCCTGCATGTTCGGGAGGACGCGACCGTAAGAGCAAAAGCTACGCAGGAAGTCCCGATTCGCCGGTAGGATCAGGTCTATGCCTTCTGCAGAACGGAGGGCCTTGAAACCGAAGATTGGCAAACGATTCGCTCAAAGGCCCCGTAATCTCCTCACGGTGGATGATCCCATGCGCAAATCCGAACCAAGCCGCTGTGATCCTGATCACTGAGGGCTGAAGCATATCGCAAATACGATATAGCCATCAGTAAGGATTCGATAAGTCAGCAAAATAGCTACTTAGCGAAGTACTGGGCTGCCTTAGGTCTGGCGGCCGCATACGGAAACCCCCGGCCGCGCTTCCGCACGAACTACTGGACGCTGTCGAGCATAGGTGGCGTCGGAGTTCGAAGGGACTGTGCCGGCTTCCGGCTTACCGGGGCCGTAGACGTGCTAAGGCGAGCAGCCTTATGCCAGCAAAGAGATAAAAATTAGGGAGGCAGCAATGATTACGAAACAACAAGCTTTGGATTACCACAGCAGTCCGCGGCCGGGGAAGATTGAAATCGCTCCGACCAAACCCTGCCGGACGCAGCGCGATCTCAGTCTGGCCTATACGCCGGGCGTGGCCGAGCCTTGCCTGGCAATTGAGAAGAATCCGCACGACGCCTTCAACTACACGGGACGCGGCAATCTGGTCGCGGTGGTGACGAACGGAACCGCGGTGCTGGGGCTAGGGGATATCGGAGCACTGGCTGGCAAGCCGGTAATGGAAGGGAAAGCCGTGCTGTTCAAGCGGTTCGCCGATGTGAATGTCTTCGACATTGAAATCAATACCCACGATCCAGATGAGATCATCAAAGTTTGCCAACTGCTCGAACTCACCTTTGGCGGCATCAATCTGGAGGACATCAAGGCCCCGGAGTGTTTCTACATTGAGGAAACGCTGCGCAAAACGATGAAGATTCCGGTTTTCCACGATGACCAGCATGGCACTGCGATCATCACGGGAGCGGCGCTGCTGAATGCGCTGGAGGTTGCAGGCAAGGATATAGCAAAGGTCCGCGTGGTTTTCAACGGCGCCGGCGCTGCGGGCGTTGCCACCGCAGAACACTATGTGCGGCTGGGAGTGAAACACGAGAACATTATTTTCTGCGACACCAAGGGCGTGGTGTTCAAGGGCCGCACCGACGGCATGAATAAGTACAAAGAGCGGTTCGCCCAGCCAACCGACTGGCGCACTCTTGCGGACGCGATGGAGGGCGCGGATGTGTTTGTCGGATTGTCGGTGAAAGGCGCGGTCACCCAGGACATGGTGCGCTCGATGGCGCCGAATCCGATCGTGTTTGCCATGGCGAATCCCGATCCCGAGATTACGTACGAGGAAGCGAAGGCCTGCCGCAGCGACATCATCATGGCCACTGGGCGCTCCGACTATCCCAATCAAGTCAACAACGTGCTCGGCTTCCCCTTCATTTTCCGCGGAGCGCTCGATGTGCGCGCCACCGCCATCAATGAAGAGATGAAGCTGGCGGCCACGCGGGCGCTGGCTGCGCTGGCCAAAGAAGACGTTCCGGATTCAGTCTGCCGCGCCTACGGCGTGGAAAGGCTGAGCTTTGGCCGTGAGTACCTGATTCCGACTCTGTTCGATCCGCGCGTGCTGGTGTGGGAGGCATCTGCCGTGGCCGAGGCCGCGATGCGCAGCGGAGTGGCGCAGGAACCAGTGGACCTTGCCGCTTACCGCGAACAACTGGAGCGCAGGCTGGGCAAGGCCCACGAGATCTCACGCAGCATGATTCACAAGGCGCAGGCGCATCCCAAGCAGGTTGTATTTCCCGAGGGCGAAAACGAGAAGATCCTTCGCGCCTGCCACTCCCTGGTCGAGGAAAAAATCGCCAAGCCCATTCTGCTGGGTGACTCCGCCGCGATTCATGCCCGGGCAAAGGAATTGGACTTGAACCTCGAAGGCATCAAGATTGTCGATCCAACCGCATCCAAACTTCGAGAGTTCTACATTGAGGAATTGTTCCACTTGCGGCAACGCCGAGGTGTAACCCTGAGCGAGGCCCGCTTACTCATCAACGACCGCAATGTGTTTGGCTCAATGATGGTGCACATGGGAGATGCGGATGCGCTTGTCTCCGGCGTCAGCCAAACTTTTCCTGATACCATTCGTCCGGCCTTGCAGATCGTGCGCATGCGTGAAGGGCTGCACCGCGTCTCCGGTTGCTACGCCATGATCACGCGCAAAGGAGATGTCTACTTCCTTGCGGATACGAGCGTAAACATCGAGCCTACCGCGGAAGACCTGGTGGAGATCGCGTTGTGCACGGCGCAGATGGCGCGGCGTTTCGACATCGTGCCGCGGGTTGCCATGCTGTCATTCTCCAGCTTTGGTAACGTTGACCATCCCATCTGCACCAAGGTTCGTAAAGCTGTGGAGTTGCTGCACTATGCGGATCCAACCCTCATCGTCGATGGAGAAATCACCGCCGAGGATGCGCTGTCTCCGGATGTGATCGAACAATCGTATCCCTTCAGTACGCTGAAGGGTGGCGCCAATGTTCTGATCTTCCCAGACCTCGCTTCGGCCAATACGGCGTACAAGCTGCTCGCGAAGATCGGAGGAGCGGAGGCCATTGGTCCGATCCTGATGGGAATGAGCCGTCCGGTGCACGTTTTGCTGCGGAATGCCCAGGTGGAAGACATCGTGGCCGTGGCAGCGATCGCGGTCGTCGATGCTCAGGAAAACGAAGCCGATGTTCAGTTGCGCCAAGCAGAGCGCCGGACGGAGCCGGTAACAATATAAGTTAAGAAATCCGGCGCGGAAGGCACTCATGTCAACCGTTTGGAAATCGCGGGCGGAAAAAGTTAGAAGAGTTTATTTTTCTACCGACGCCGGTGTGAAGTCCGCGGCCAAAACGCGATGAGCGGGATGCGTCTGACTAGCTCCCGGCGATCGTTGTCGGTGCCATGATATTGCCATCCAAGCAGCCAGCTCAGTCCACGGCGAATAATCGGGGCGATGAACCGATTGCGGTGCTCGTAGTCTTTGATCACCGTCATCGCCTCTTCTTCACTGAGAAAACGGTGCGACGCGGCGAAATGCTGCGAACCGACCGTGACTTCTTCGTCGGGCTTTGCCTCAATGTTGCGAACCCAGTCAGAATTGGGACCGAATCCATTGACTACTACAACCTCGGGACCTTCTTTGCGGTAGTCGACGACTTCGAGCACGGTCTGACGCCGCAAGCCGGTGCGCCGGCCAGTATGAGTCAAAAGCAGGCAACGTTTTCCAAATAGCCAGCCTAGTCTCCAGCGGTAAAGGTACACGGGTGCGCGAAAGAAGTACCACAGGATGCTCTTCCGCTTTATCGCCACCATATTGTGCCTGCCAACCTTCTAATTATCTGCGGTTTGAGATCGTGGGACGATACTGTTTAGGTCGTAGGCTCGCCCGGGTCGCGTATCAGCCGCCATTCTCGCAAAGAATTCTGAGTAGCGCAGTTGATCCAATCACTCCGAGGGCGGGGTCTCAGGCAGACGAGCGAGCGCAAATTGACGACGAAGGGGTTCGCCCACGGCAGCAATAATGAGGACCGCGATGGCGATGGTGACTGCGTCACGCATTGTCTGCATCGAGCCCAGGGACACAAGAAGGGTGGTCGAAAGAGATGCGGGTTGGCTCGCCTTGAGCCCCAAAGTGGCGGCTGTCGTAATCACGACGGACAGGACGGCGGCCCAGAGGCGAGCAGAAGTGATAAAGCCGGCGGATATAACTTTGGGCGCGTTCCAGGCGGCGAGCAACCACAGAGAAAAAAATCCCGCACCTAGTCCTACCATATGTCCAACGATAATGTTGTAGGTCCTGGCGCTCGGTGCGAGGGGTTTCTCCACCAACTCGTAGGCGGTAGGACCGAGGCTGGCGAAGATGAGGGGTCTGTGCACGGCCAATCCGATTGCGCCCATAAGCAGAATGAGCGCACCCTCTCCGAGCGAGGTGTAGAGGAGATTCTTGCCTTTTGTCATCTTCTTTCAACCAGAACTGTCACATCCTGCTCCCCAGTTGCGCTGCCTGCTAGCGGAGGCGACTGCCGATCAACGCGCCAAACACAAGCGGAAGGTAAATGATAGTCGCGCGTAACAAAGCGTGGCTGAGCGCCGGAATAGCAGGGCTCGAACGGCGCAACGCGTAGTAAAGCCGGATCGTGTGCAAGCACAACCAAACTCCCAAAACGGCGGCGAATACGAGGTAAACAATGCCGCTCATATGCAAAACGTATGGCAAGGAGCTGACAGCAACCAAGAAGAGCGAACAGACGAGAATCTGGGTAGCAATGCGATGCCCGCTCTGGTCGACTACTGCCAACATTCGGATATCTGCGCGCTGGTAGTCTTGCCGATAAAGAAGAGCGATCGCATGAAAGTGCGGGAACTGCCAGAGGTAGAGGATCGAGAAGAGCAAAAGAGCACGCGAATCCATTGCGCCTCCTGCGCTTGCCCAACCCAACACCACGGGCATCGCTCCAGGAATGGCTCCGACCGCCGTGCACGCCGGGCCATAAGTTTTCCACGGAGTATAAACGAAAAGGTAAACGACGCTCGTAAGCAGAGCCAGCACACCCGTGAGAATATTCGCCAGGAACGCCAGGTAGAAAACACCGCCAGCCACAAGACCCACGCCCAGGAACACCGCGGCGCTAATCGAAATCCGCCCCGTCACCAATGGGCGCCGGGCTGTGCGTAACATTTTTGCATCGCGGTCGCGTTCCAGCACCTCATTGAGAGCTGCTGTACCTGCGGCAACTGAACCGATCCCGACTACTATGTGGACAAGGCTGGGCAGTGAAAAATGACCCAAGGCCAGGTACGCGCCGCACCATGATGTCAGTACTACCAAGGAGTTGACGCGCAGCTTGAAAAGTTCAGCATAATCAGCCAGAACAACTGACAGCGGAATCGGTTGAAGCACAGCTGCGGCCGCGTTATCCATGTCGCTTATCGTTTTCTGTTCGATCCCGCATCAACGTGCCTTTGGACCGGTCGGATATTTCTTTGAAAGGTTCTTAATGATGTCGTCGGGCGGATTACCGCCCTTGCATGTCGGATGTCCAAAGCCACTCGGGCTGTTGTTGTTCGACCAGTCGAGGATCATGTTGTCGTTATGATCGGGAGAGGGTCCCATGGGCACGGCATCGAGCTGCAACTGGTGGCGTACCTTCCAAGCCATGATGTGGTCGGCGCATGAAGTATCGCCGCTCAAGCCAAGACCACCGACAATTTTTCCCTTAGTGTCATACAGAGGCAAGCCGCCGCCAAAGACGATTACGCCTCCAATCGGCTTTCCGACCATGGGGTCGTCGGGGGTGCCAAATGTTGTGGCGGGACCGAATACAGCCTGCGCATTTGGAGGTGCGCTGGTGGCCAGGCTGTATAGACTCTGTCCGGGCTGGGAAGCGGCGAACACATTGGCCGTGGAGAGAGCGTAATCCGATGAACTGAGGGCGTTTGCCGTGTTGGCCTTCTCGGCAGCGATAGCACGACTGCCGGGCCACTGCTGACCGCGATCGTTGCCGCTGAAAACAACGGCACACACGATGCCATCGCGGTTTACGGTGACTGCCCACTCCTGATTGCCAAGGCCACTGTTGCCGGCGGCTCCCTCTTTGACCACGGACTGAAGCACGCTGCGCAGTTTGGTGTGATCGGGCAAGGAAGAGCAGTCGGGTTTGGACTGGCCGAAGGCTGGGAATGCTAACAGTAGTGCGGAGCAAGCAAGCAAGAACTGCGGGAGTCTGATCATCGGGGAATGTGACATGTGAAACCTTTCTTCATTTATTTAAGCTGTCGTAAGTAGGCGACCAAGTCTCGCAACTGCTGACCGTTAAATTGTGTGATGTTGGGCATGGCCGCCTCGGGCTTCAGAGATTGAGCGTGCGTGACCCAGGCTTCCAGATAAGCGTCATTGTTCGGATAAGAGTTGGCCGCGATGTTCATGCGGCTGGCAATGTGCGTCAAATCGGGCGCTACTCGTCCGCCGGCCAACGTACCGCGTACTTGATGACACATGGAACATGGTCCCGCCATGAAGATCTGTTCGCCGCGCCGGGCCGCATCCGTGGCCGGTTCATTGCCCGGTTGCAACTGGCCTTGAACCCAGGCTTCGTAATCAGCGGGCTGCTGCGCCACGACAAGCATCCTCATGTGGGCATGCTGTGCGCCACAGTATTCGGCGCAGGTGCCGGTGAAAACGCCTTCGTGATCCGCCTGGATGCGGATGAAGTTGGGATGCTCGGGAATCAGATCGACCTTGCCATGAAGCGTGGGAACCCAGAAAGAATGGATTACGTCGAGCGAACGCAATTCGATATCGACGGGCTGGCCGACAGGAATGTGGATCTCGTTGGCGGTCGTAAAGCGTTGCGCAGGAGCGCCCAGATATTGAACTTCCCACCACCACTGCCGGCCAATAATTGCAATGGTGGGATGCAGGTTTTGATGATGCACTGTCATGAACTGGAAAACTAGCCATTAGTTTCAAACCCAGAATGAAGAGCACGCAGAGCACGCTCAGCGGAAATGCGAGGCCACCCCATGCAATCCAGCCCTGGCCGCCGCCAATGTCGACTGGCTCATGCTCGGCGAGCGTGCCGCGCCGGCGCGATATTGCCCACGTAATCAGGATCCACATGAATGCGGTAATCGCGAGGAAGAGGACCAGCATTAGCCAGGAAAGATGCGCGATCCTGTCGGCGGCTGGACCCTTGGGATAAAGCGTGGACTGCGATCTCTGGCATCCCGAGAGGAGTAACAACGACGCTAAGGCACAGGCTCGCTTCATGGCTAGTCCTTCTGCGTCGAGTGGGCTTGCGTGGATTGGTTCGGATGAATGATGGCGGGTGGCGCCACTTGTTCGTGCGCTGGCTCTTCGGGCGGTTCCGGTTCGGCAGATGTTCGCATGGACTTGATGTACGCCACCAGCTTCCAGATTTGATCTTCCGGAATTTTGGTGCCCCAGGATGGCATCCCTTCGCCGCGTCCTTCAGCGATCGAGTCAAAGATCTGGTCGTCACGATCGCCGAAAAGCCAAACCTTGTCGCGCAGGCTCGGCCCCATGCCACCTCCCGCGTGGCCGCCATGGCATCCGGAGCAGTTGTACCAGTTAAAGAGCTTGCGTCCTTCCTGCAGAGCTACGGGATCGTTAGCCAGGGGATTGGTGGGGAAGGTGACATTCTTGCCCGCGCCGGGGATCGGGCCGACGGCAGTTCCGTGGGTCGGCAGAGAGACCGCTGCTGTGCCGGGGGACGAATACTTCTGACATCCCGCGGCGCCGAGCAATAAAGGCTAATACCAATGATGAGAGTGATTTGCTTTTGCATTTTGGCACACCTCATTCGCACGTCACCTCCGAAGGGCTAACCAGAGGCACGGCATATGAGTCGAGTAATTGGTGAATCTCGGAGCGGTGGCGAACGATGAATTCGTTTAGTTTCTGTCGCAGCGCTCTCATTGCCGGGACGCACTCCCATGGAGATGTCGAACGACAGCGGCAGTTGATGGTCTGCGGGAGCGGCGCATACCGGCGTGGCCTCCAGCGGCTGGGATGAATGTTCAGCAAAATAGCCGCCCAAAGGTCCCCAGACGACGGCGACATCGATATCCTTATCGGCCACCGCGTGAACAATATCTGCGCCAGGATTCTGTTCTGAAAGTTTGCCGAAAATGCTGTAGCCCTCCACGTTGCGGACGAGACCACGCCTGAGGAGTGCGGTTGTAGGCGGCATGGCCTCATCATTTTCGCCAGTCACATGCACCCCGATGCGAAGATCCTTAATCGTGGATCATCAAAAGAGCGAATTTGAAGATCGCGATCGCGGCGCGAGACAAACACGTACGTGGAACGAAAATAGGGAATTGTCGTGCTCGCTACGTCGATCCCAGAAGGAACCTCCATCACCACGTCGCAAACCCCTGCCTGCAAAGTGTTACGAAAAAATTTGTGGCGTTGCGGGAACCAGAAATAAGACAGGTTCATGCCGAGATCGCTGGCTGCCAGTTTTGCCAGGGCGTTCTCGAAGCCCTGTTGTTGCTGGTTGGAGTAAGGCAGATTGTTCGGGTCGGCGCAAACTCGCAGTTCAGGAGTGGCTGCCAGGACCGGCAGCGCACAGAAAAATAGAAATGCCGTCAGCTTCCTAATAGCCGAAGACATAGACCGCTCCTCCGGGATTCGTCATCTGCTTGATTTTCTTCATGGCGCCTACTACGCCAAGCGCTGCGTAATCGTCATCGGTCGAGACGCTGGGCAAAGCCACGGCACCCATCCAGCCTCCAATGCCGACATAGATCGCGACGTATTGCTTGCCGTCGGGACCGATGAAGGTCATGGGTTTCCGATGATGCCGGAGGTGAGCTTTTCCTGCCAGAGGACGTTTCCACTGCGCGCGTCCACAGCCCTGAACCATCCATCCATCGTCCCGTAAAACACGACATCTCCGGCGGTCGCAAGCACTCCGCTATACACCGGAAGGTCGGTTTCTTTGATTCCCCAGACTTTCTTGGCATTGGCAACATCCCACGCGATCAGTTCGCCCTGGTATCCGCCGGGTCCCGGGTACATGCGCACGCTGGCTCCTAAATAAGGAGTGCCGGCAATGTAGTTGACGTCTTCCCCCGAGTAATCCATGCAAGTGTTATGGGCAGGAATGTATAGATAGCCGGTCTTCGGCGAGAAGGAAGACGGCACAAATTCTTTTCCGCCGGTGGAAGACGGGCAAACTCCGCGGGCGTAGTGGTTGGTGTGGGGACGCTTGTCAGGGTCTTCCATGGGAAGTCCGGTTTTTAAGTCATAACCTTTGGCCCAGGTAACCGGAACAAAATTTTCCGCCGAAAGAACCTCGCCGGTTTCTCGGTCCATCACGAACATGAAGCCAGTGCGGCCGGGATGAAGGAGTAGCTTTCGCGGCTTTCCCTGCCACGGCATATCAACGAGAATGTTCTCCATGATCTCGTCGTAGTCCCAGCCATCGTGCGGTTCGATCTGGTAGGCCCACTTCGCGGCGCCTGTCTCCGGGTTTCGCGCCCAAATCGTGATTGACCATTTGTTGTCGCCGGGACGCATGTCATCGTTCCAGACGCCCGGATTTCCAGTGCCGTAGTAGATGAGGTTGAGTTCCGGATCGTAGGAGATCCATCCCCAGATGGTTCCACCGCCCATGTGCCACTGATCGGGCGTCCATGAACTCACGCCCAAATCTTTGCCTTGATCTTTCGGATAAAAAGGTTTGAAGTCGGGGCCGATCAGAGCGTCCTTATCCGGGCCGCTATTGTAAGCGCGCCACAGGATTTTGCCGGATTTCAGATCAAGGGCCGTGAGCTTTCCGCGCACACCCAGTTCGCCACCACTGTCTCCAACCAGTACGACATTCTTTACGACGATCGGAGCCATGGTGACGGTTTCACCGAGATCCTCATCTCCAACGCTCGTCTTCCACACCAGAGTTCCTTTTTCGGCGTCGACCGCGATCGTGTTGTCGTCGAGGGTGTTGTAAATAATTTTTCCGTCTGCGTAACTGGCGCCTCGATTGACCACGTCGCAACATGCAATTCCCTGCGAGCGCCCATCGGGATTGGGTTCAAATTTCCACTTCATCGGATAACCAGGTTTGGTCAGGTCGAGAGCGATCAGGTAATTCGGAAATGGCGTCACCATGTAAAGCGTTTTGTTAACCACCAGCGGTCCGCCCTCATGCCCGTGCGGAATTCCGTCGGCCATCATGCCGACGATGTGAAGATTCTTGACATTGCCCGTATTGATTTGTGAGAGAGGACTAAAACGCGTGTTCGCGTAGTCGCCGGCAGGCATCGTCCAATCGCCTGTGGGAAGCGGGCTGACGAGATGAATTCCGGCCTGCGAGCCGGGCACTTCGGTGGCGCTGGGAGCATTCTGTCCCCATACTGAGGCCACCATGAAAATCGTGAACAGCATGGAATGGAAAATGCGCATCATCGCTTTTGCTCCGATCCTTTCCTCATCGTCACCGCAACGTGTATAAATACGCGGCTGCGTCGCGTGCTTGTTGGTCATCGAGACCCAAGTTCGGCATGGCCGTGCCCGATTCCACGGACGGTGGATTCTCGATCCAGCGAACCAAGTTGTCGGGCGTATTCGGAAGTTCGCCGGCGATCATGGTGCGGCGGCTGAAAGAATTCAGCGGCGGTCCCAGTTCGCCGTTAGCGGCATGAATACCGGGAATCGTGTGGCACGCGCCGCACCCTGCAGACTGAATTACTTTCCTGCCGTCCCGGGCATTCCCGCCGGTAGCGACGCGGTAGGGCGGAGTCTCGCGCCCGCCGGTGCAACCTACCAGCAGCACAATGGGCAATGCCGCAGCCAATAACACATGCGCCTTCATCTGGCCCTCACACAAAGATCGATAATGGCGAGGGGAATGCCCAACAAGACGATTCCGATCCCAAGCGTGAAACTGACAAAAACTCCGATCAGCGCCATATACTCTTCGCGGCCACGTCCCTCGGCTTTTGCAAGACTTCCGCTGCGGGAAAGTTCGCGCCAGTTTCTGAATGACACGCCTCCAGCCGTGATGGCGGTTATCAAAAGCAAGAGCGTGACCACGAGGTAAAGCACCTTTACTCCTGGTTCGAAGATGCGCTCCGCCGTACTGCTCCTGTCCGAGACACGCCTGCCAAGTGATCAGGAGGTCGATAATGCCCAGCGCAATCCAGGACGCGGCGGAACCCGCGAAGCCAAACCAGAGCCGGGCTGGCGATATGTGTTGTCGTTTTTGAGCCTGATCGTTCATACAGTTAAACGTTCATACAGTTACAAATGAGGTCCTATATAAAGGATGGCAACCACGAAAATCCAAACCACATCCACGAAATGCCAATACATCGCCGCCACGTGATAAGGACGATAGGGCGACTCCGCGGCCGGCGCATAGCGCGGAAGAAACAGCACATAAATCAGGATCAGCAATCCCACAATCACGTGGGCGGCGTGAAAAGACGTGATCGTGTAAAAGATCGAGCCGTAAGAATCGGTGTCGGGTGTTAGATGTTGCCAATGCTCGCGGTAATCGAAAGCTGACAAGGTTAGAAAGACCAATCCAATCAGGATGGTGAGCGTAAGCGCAATCCGGCCTGCTGCATAACGCTCTTCTTTCACTTGCTTCTCACCCCAATACAGCACCAGGCTGCTGAAAATCAGCACAGCCAGCATGGGCAAGGCATAGTGGAGCTTGGGCAGTTCCTCGATTCTCCAACGGTCTTTATTGCTGCCCAGCATGAAGTAGCTGGCAAACAGAGCGATAAACAGAAACCCTTCCGTCAGGATGGTGCACATCATCCCGTATGTTCCCCGCTCGGTTTCGAGGGGGACCGGAATAGAACGAACAGGGGCGGCCGTGCTGCTCATGCCAGCTTCTCCTCTGGGTTGGGCCACAGCCAGTAATAGCCTGCGAACAACGTGCTCACCACTCCGACCAGAGCGACCCACATCCATTGAAAAATCAGAGCAAGAAATAGCAGCATGAGGGCGAGCGCAACCAGAAGCGGAGAAATCGTATCCTCGGGCATTTTCATGATCGATTGAGGCTCGGCATCCAGCCATGTAGTCGAAAGTGTTTCGCGGCCTTGGTCGAAGACCCGTTCATTCTCGGGGTCGTATTCTTCATCGTGGTCATCCCACAGCGGGTGACGAGAAACGACGGTCGGGATATGGACGGTGGCGTAAGGAGCGGGCGGAGAATCCGTCTCCCATTCGAGCGAGTCTGCGTTCCATGGATTCTTCCCGGCAAGTCTCGCCCATGCGCAGGCTGCGAAAGAAATTAATGATGCTGAGCAGAATGCCGATGCCGAAGATGAATGCTCCGATGGTCGCCGTCATATTCAGACCGTCCAAACCGAGACCCGCGGGATATGTATAGATGCGGCGCGGCATACCGCCCAGCCCAGCGAGATGCATAGGGAAGAAAGCGAGGTTGAAGCCAATGAACATCACCCAGAAGCTCCATTTGCCGAGTCGCTCATTGAGCATTCGTCCGGTCATCTTGGGCAGCCAGTAGTGAAACGCAGCGAATACCGGGAACACATTGGCTCCGATCAAGCACGTAATGGAGGTGAGCGACCACGAAATAGGTGTCATGCACCTGCCAATCGACTGGGATGATGGCCGTGAAAATTCCGTTCAGTCCGCCAATGACAAGAAGCGCAAGAAAACCCATGGCGAAGTGCATGGCAGCGGTTGCAACCGGTCGCCCTTTCCAAATGGTCGCGATCCAGCAGAACACTTGCACAGCGCTGAAGATCGAAATCGTCATGCTGCCGGCGCTGAAAAAACTCATCGCCATGTCTGACATGCCGACGGCGAACATGTGGTGTAGCCAGACGCCGAAACCAACGACGCCCGTCAGGATGGTCGAGATGGCAACGTACGGGTAGCCGACGATTGGCCGCCGCGAGAAGACGGGAATGATCATCGACGCCATTCCGGTCGCGGGGAGAAACACCACGTAGACCCAGGGGTGTCCAAAAAACCAGAACAACTGTTGCCACAGTAAGGGCTCGCCGCCCAGCCGCGTATCGAAGAAATGCGTTCCCCAACGGCGATCCAGTTCAAGGAATACGCAGTCAACCGTCAGCGCAGGCAGAGACATCAGAATCGCGAAAGAGATTGTCAGCGTGCTGTATAAAAACAGCGGCATGCGGCTGATGGTCATGCCGGGGGCGCGCAAACGAAAGATCGACACAATGAAATTGATTGCGCCAACCGTTGTCGAAATTGTCAGGAAAATCAGCGCCAGGCAGTAAAAGTCCATGCCGTAGCCCGGCGAGTAACGAAGGCTGGTGTACGGGGCGTAGGCAAACCAGCCGCCGTGCGGTGACTGTCCCATAAATGCGCTGATGTAGAGCAGAATGCCCGATAGCACGAACGTCCAATAAGAAAAGGCATTCAGGCGAGGAAATGCCATGTCGCGGGCGCCAATCATCAGCGGAATCAGATAATTCGCGAAGCCGGAAAGTATGGGCGCGGCATACCAGAAAATCATGGTCATACCGTGCATGGTGAAAAGCTGGTTATAGGTTTCAGGGGTAAGCCAGGACTGATCGGAACGCGCAAGTTGAATGCGCATGATCAGAGCCTCAACCCCGCCAATAATTAGAAAAGATAAAAGCAGTCGCCAGGTAGCGATGGCCGATTTCTTTGTGATCCACGGTGGAAAACCAGCCATGGACGGTCTTTGGAGTTTCCCAGATTTTTTGCAGGCGCTGTTGAACAGCGGTCGTGCCGGCGCTCATCTTTCTGTCGCCCCTTCTTGCAGTCTTAGCTAACGGGCGCAGTAGAGATGTGGGGCTAATCACAAAGGATGCCGGCGGGAGGATGCGGGACCGTTGCTATAGCACCCCGACTCTGGAAGGGGCTTTAAGAGTTTTGGTTAGCCGCCCGTCCGCGAGAAAAGGCGACGCGCATCGTCTCCGCTACTTTGGCCGCTTCGCACACCCGGTCGCAGACGTGTATAAAAAGCTGCCAATCCTTTTCTCCGAGTGCGGAGCGCAACCGGTATTGGGCCGATTCCCACTGACGGGAGGTGGAACATAGCAGAGCGCGCCCAGCAGGTGTCAGAGTGTAAATTCGGCTCCCGCGCGCACCCAGGCGCAAGTCGACTAAGCCTTTTTTCTTTAAACCTGAGAGCCTTCGCGAAAGGGTGGTTGACGCGACGGAAAGTTGTTCAGACAGCTGCAACTGCGAGATTTCGCGCGCCGCCGCGATAGATTCAAGCAATACATATTGAGTCGCCGCCAGTCCGGAGGATGAAAGCACCAGATTGTAGAGTCTTGAAATCGAGCGATTGGCTCGGCGTACCTGCGCAAGCGCGGAATCCCGAATTTCCATCGTACTCACACCTTACGCGCAATTATAGCGTCAGCGTTAATTCATCCGCGCCTTCTGCTGACTTGCACTGTTTCTGGCGAACTCAGTGGAATGCCCGCGCGCCGCTTGCAATCTAAGACAGAAAGCCTTTTTAAACTTTGGCCCAGGTTTGCTGAACGCGGTCTTCGACCTCTTCGGATCGTGCGTCATCCACCGGGCACGGTCGTAAAGCTGAATGTGGCTTCCCAGCGGCGTAAATTTCCCGAGTTAAGAAGTGCAGAAATCTGCCTGGTTTACTCTTCGATTTTTCCGGGAATAAAAACAACTCTGGCCAGTTATCAACTCTGAAGCCACAAAACACGGAGAAAGAAATGCCCGACACGAAACAAGATCTCATCGACCAGAAGTTACAAGACCTTAACAACGACGGAGTGGATCGTCGCGGATTTCTGAAGTGTATGGCATGGGCCGGCACCGGCCTGGTCTGGACCATGAGCGGCGGCATTCCCGTGTCGCGCGCATTCGCCAAGACCCATGGGAAGGATGCCGGTAAAGGCGCGGACTTTACCTTCGTGCAAATCAGCGACAGCCATATTGGTTTCAACAAACCGGCCAATCCCGACGTCATCGCGACTCTGCGAACCGCGATCAGCAAGATCAATGCAATGACACAGAAGCCGGACTTCATCATCCACACCGGTGATTTGAGTCAACTGTCGAAACCGAGCGAATTCGACACACTTGACCAGGTGTTAAAAGAAGCGTCCGTAAAACAGATTTATTTTGTACCCGGTGAGCACGATATGCTCTCCGACAACGGCGAGCAATTTCTCGAGCGTTATGGCAAAGGTACGAAGGGCGCGGGGTGGTACAGCTTCGATCACAAAGGCGTGCACTTTGTTGGCCTGGTGAATGTCGCCAACCTGAAAGCAGGAGGAATGGGATCGCTCGGCCGCGAACAAATCGAGTGGCTTGAAGACGATCTTCATGCCCGCTCTGCCAGCACCCCGATCGTGCTGTTCGCACACATTCCGCTGTGGACCATTTATGCGGACTGGGGCTGGGGAACCGACGACAGCGAGCAGGCCTTGTCGTATGTGAAACGTTTCGGCTCCGTCACCGTACTGAATGGTCATATTCACCAGATCATGCAGAAAGTAGAAGGTAAGGTTGCGTTCCATACAGCGATGTCGACGGCCTTTCCCCAACCAGCGCCAGGAACAGCTGCATCGGCCGGACCGATGAAGGTTCCCGCCGAGCAGTTGCAACAGGTGTTAGGCATCACGGATGTGAATTATCTGGTCAGCGGCCGCAGTCTTGCAGTGATCGATTCCCCGCTCAGTAGCACAGGATCATAAGTGCGGCGACTAACGATGCTGCCTGGTCGGGCGTTGATCGCATAGGTAACTCAGCATAATGGCATCGGTTGAACAGAAACATCAAGCAACCCCTCTAACTGGAAAGGAAGAAAACAGTGCGGCAAAAGAGGACATTACTTGCAAGCGTCATAGCATCGGTCACTGTTTCCGTGTTGCTGTTAACGGCGTCACGGAGTGCGACGGCGGGTGACCCGCGCTCGGCAACAAACGCGCAGATAAAGATTGAGAATTTCAGCTTCGGTCCAAAGACGATTACGATACCCGTCGGCGCTACCGTGACTTGGACAAACCACGACGATATCCCTCATACCTCCGTCAGCACAGATCTTGTATTCAAGTCCAAGGTGATGGACACTGACGAAAGCTTCTCCTACACGTTTACCAAGGCCGGGACTTATTCTTATTACTGCAGTATCCATCCGAAGATGACGGGGCAGGTCGTGGTGAAATAAACGCCTATTTGTAAAAAATAGCTAGCTCAATATTGAGTGGAACTCAGGTCGACTCCTTCATCACCCTCCCTGCATCCCATAATTCTCGTGTCCGCAAGCCGCCGGCCCCCACGCCAGTCCGTTTTATAGTAGAGGAGGGCAGAATACAGAGCAGGTTCATCGGTGGTATTGTCTCTGGTAACAGTGGGTTTCGACGACGCGAACACGCAAAGCGAGGAAGACTGATGCGAAACGATCTCATTCTTTGGCTATCTCTTCTCATCGTAGGTTTTCTTATAGGTTTCGTTCCGCAATATTCGCGAGCCCACCGGTTCGAACAAGAAGTGGCAAACTTGGCCGCCCAGCTTGAAACATGTCAGCTACGAGATGAGGCTACGCTTATGTATCTGGAGGCAATGCAACGGAATTACGGAACCTCCGGGGACGATGCGGGCCGTTTCTTCGATCAGGCTCAGCGCCTTGCCAGCAGCACAAAAGATGTAGCCCTGCGCAATGTGCTGCAACAGATTCTGGGGTTGCGAGATCAAATTACATCGGATTTGGCCAAAGGAAATGCGGCAGTGGTTTCCGAGATGGTGCCGCTGCTCTTGAAAGTGGAACAAGGGACAAAGAGGTAGCATCAAATGATTCATGCAAGCGGATTGTTGGAGAATAAATTTTGCAGGACAAGTTTTGCAGAACACATTGCAGAATTTCCTGAGGAGGTAGACGAATGCAGCTCGGAATGATTGGTCTCGGCCGAATGGGTTCGAATATGGTTCAGCGGCTTTTGAACGCCGGTCAGCAGTGCGTGGTATATGCCAGGCGTCCGCAGGCCGCGCAAGAGCTAGTTGAGAAAGGCGCTCAGTCGTCTGCGAGTCTGGCGGATTTCGCAAAGAAACTCAGCAAACCGCGAGCGGTGTGGATGATGGTTCCGGCGGCGGCGGTCGATTCGGTGTTGGCCTCGCTGATACCAGTGCTCGAACCGGGCGACATTGTGATCGACGGTGGCAACTCTTATTACCACGACGATATTCGTCGTGCTGAGCAGTTAAAAGGGAAGGGAATCCACTATGTCGATTGCGGAACCAGCGGAGGCGTGTGGGGACTCGAGCGCGGATACTGCCTGATGATTGGCGGTGACGAAGCGATTGTGAATCACCTCGATCCGATTTTTAAATCGCTGGCGCCGGGCGTCGGCTCTGTGGCGCGGACTCCCGGACGAACGGGTGAGCCTTCGACGTCAGAAAACGGCTACCTGCGCTGCGGTGCGAATGGCGCTGGACACTTCGTCAAGATGGTCCACAACGGCATCGAATACGGCATGATGGCTGCCCTAGCCGAGGGACTGAATATTATCAAGAACGCAAACGTTGGCAAGGAGAAGCGCGAGGACGACGCGGAGACTACGCCGCTGCGCCATCCTGAGCTTTATCAATACGACATGAACATGCCAGAGGTTGCGGAAGTATGGCGGCGCGGCAGCGTAATCGGCTCATGGCTTTTGGACCTGACCGCGGCCGCTTTGCGCGACAATCCCGATCTCTCGAACTTCGCGGGACGAGTGTCGGATTCTGGTGAAGGCCGGTGGACGGTGCAGGCGGCGGTGGATGAAGGCATTCCATCGCCGGTAATAAGTGCGGCGCTCTTCTCTCGCTTCGCTTCTCGTGGAAGAGAAGAATATGCCGCCAAGCTACTCTCGGCAATGCGCTATGAATTTGGCGGCCACAAGGAAAAAGCTGCCGAAAAGCCGGAGGCAGCCTGATGTCGAATTTCCAGTCTGACGCATTTGTATTTTTTGGCGCTACTGGCGATCTCGCGCACAAGCAGATTTTCCCGTCCCTGCAAGGACTGATCCGTGATCAAGGTCTCAATCTGCCAATCATCGGCGTGGCCAAAGCGGGCTGGAATCTTGATCAACTCAAAGCGCGCGCCAAGGACAGCCTGGAAAAGAACGGCGGTCTCGATCAAGACGCTTTCGGCAAGTTGATGGACCTTTTGCGCTATGTTGATGGCGATTATAACGACCCGAACACGTTCATAGAGCTGCGCAAGCAATTAGGAGCGGCAAAACAGCCGCTGCACTACCTGGCGATTCCGCCGAGTTTATTCGGCACTGTCGCCGAGGGCCTCGCCCAATCAGGTTGCGCTGACAATGCCCGTGTCGTGGTGGAGAAGCCGTTCGGACATGATCTGGCTTCGGCTCAGGAACTCGACCGCATTCTGCACCGCTATTTCCCCGAGGAACGAATTTTCCGAATCGATCATTTCCTGGGAAAAGAGCCGGTGCAGAACATTATCTACACCCGCTTCGCCAACCCAATGTTCGAGCCGATCTGGAATCGCAATTACGTTCGCAGTATTCAGATCACCATGGCGGAGAAGTTCGGGGTCGAAGATCGCGGCAAGTTCTATGACGAAACCGGTGCGATTCGTGATGTGGTGCAGAATCACCTGCTGCAGATCCTCACTATCCTTACTATGGATCCGCCGACTGGCGAACTCCATGAGGCGTTCCGTGATCAAAAAGCGGCGCTGCTGAAGGCGGTCCGGCCGATCCTCCCGGCTGATGTGGTGCGCGGCCAATATAAAGGCTACCGTTCAGTGCCGGGTGTGAATTCGGCTTCCACGGCTGAAACATTCGTTGCCCTCAAACTATTCATTGAAACCTGGCGCTGGGCGGGCGTTCCCGTCTACATTCGCGCGGGCAAGATGCTGCCAGTAACCGCGACGGAGATTTTTGTTGAATTCATGCGACCGCCGATCGAAACATTTGGCGAAATCGTGCCGACCTCCTCGGCGCACCTGCGTATGCGCGTCAGTCCTGACATTGCCATCGGAATGGGAGTACGAGTCAAGACCCCGGGCGAGCGCATGACGGGCAGCGATGTAGAACTCAGTCTCACCGAACAGGCTGCGGACGATATGCCTCCTTACGAACGGCTGCTGGGCGATGCCATGCGGGGACAGAGTGAGCTCTTCGCCCGGCAGGACCTGGTGGAAGCGCAATGGCGTGCCGTCGAACCGATTCTCGGCAATGTAACGCCGTTCTATCACTATGATCTGGGAACCTGGGGGCCCGATGAGGCTCAACAACTCATCGCGAAGGATGGACCGTGGATCAATCCAAAGCCGCCAGAATCAGCTTGAAAGAGACAATGCGTAATATCTACGATTAAAGTCCGCCCGCAAAGGCGTCGACCCGTTTAACCGGCGTTACCTTTTTTCATGCCGGCTATTTCACCGGCGCGTGAGAACAATGAGTTCCACAGTGTCGGGCGAAAGAGAATTCGACAAATTCAAGACGCCGCCCTTCCCGGATCCGGTTTCGACCAGATCGAGGTTCTGGGTTTTACTGATCCGGTAGCGCTTCACGCTGAATGGCGCGGCACCCCACGGCAAATTCTTAATTGCGAGATTGTAGCCAGAGTTGTTGCGGTAAACAATGTCGGTGCGCGGCGGCAGGAATTTGACCTTCGACATATCAGGCATGGGCGGCGAGCTCTTTTGCAATTCCGGTGGCATTGGCATAAGGTCCGGTTTGTAGTTTGCTGGAATTGCATAGTTGCTGATCAGAATCTGAACTGTGTTTCCATCTGCAGAACGGCCCGCGAGCGCAGCGAAGCCGAAAGTGTCGGTGCCCTCGACAGGTAAACGCTGTGGCGTGTCCAGCATTTTGCCCATCGCCTTGAACGTGTAGGCGGTTTTGAAATATTTTCCGTCAAGGCCAAAGAGCCCCATCCACGCCGCATCTCCACGGTAGAAGTGCGCGTGAGCGATGGAAGTGTCCTGAAGATAGCTGAGAACGGAGCCGATGTAGGCGGCGTTATGTGCGCTTTGAAGTTCAGCTTTTTCTGCTTCTGTAAAATCAGCGCTCAGATTCCATTCAGAGAGAATGCTTTCTGCGCGCGGGAAGCCATGGGTGTCCAGAATGCCGCGGATTTCCCTGGCGAGGCGAACCGCGTCATAAGGATCGGCGGAGCCGTTGGCGTAGGTGTGCCAGGAATAAAAGTCGAGCGGGACCTTGTGCGAGGCGCAGTAATCGATAAATCCTTCCCGATATCCACCGTCGTCGGAGGGGAAAGCTTTGCCGTCACCCCCAACTTTCAGCGTGGGATCCACAGACTTCAAAGCGCGGGCGGTTTTTTCGTACAGAGAATAAAACTGCTGCGGAGTGCCGGACCAGAATAAGCCATCCGGCTCATTCCAAAATTCCCAATAGCGAATGTTGTCGTGATAGCCGTTTGCCCAGCCCTGGTTGTAATGCATAGCGATGTGTTTCACCACGCTGGCAAACTTGTCGAAATCCTCGGGAGGATTGACGTTTGCGCCCCAACTCCTTCCGATTCGGTAGTAGACCTCCGCTCCACTGGCGCGAATGGCGGCGATCATCTTATCGGTGGGAAGAAAATTGTAGCTCTCCGGTTTCTCGGCATCCGCACTCCAGTTCGGAAAGATGATGCTGTCGTTCCCCGCCTCTACTACTCCGGCGCGCTGCGCTTTGTCAGGAATGAGCCAGGCGAGTTCTCCGTTATCGATAACAAACTTCGAATCGATTTCCGAAGGGCCCATGGCATCGTGGGTGCGTACCTGATTAATGCGAAGTTCTTTATATTGCTCGATGAGATTTGGAAGTCCTGCCATCACCGGACTCGGCGGACCATTCAGTCCCTGAAACGAGTGAATCTCGCCGATCACCTTCCCGGCATCCACTTGTAAGAATCGATACCCCGCGTGAGTTGTGTCCTGGGCAAATCCAGCAACAACGAGCATCAAGAGGCAGAATAAATAATGCGAAATTCTCTTCATCCGAAAGCCTCCAACGTTTAGCGAGCCGATCTATCTCGCCATAACGACTTTTTCCTGTGTCCAAAACTTTGTGATTTCTTCGAGCGAACGACCTTTGGTTTCGGGAATCAGCCAGCCGACCAGAATGATGGTTAACAATGCCCCGGCACTGAAACACCAGAACGTGCCGGCCGATCCCAGATGTTTCTGCATGATCGGAAACAGTTGATTCCCCAGGTAGCCCACCAGCCATAGCGCGGTCGTAGCGATCGACATGCCGCGTCCGCGAACCTTGGTTGGATAAATTTCCGAGATGATGACCCAGCAGGCCACGCCATTGCCGAAGGCATGACCGGCGACAAAACTCATTACGCAAATCAAAACCGCCAGGCCGCTACCGTGGATGTGATAGAACCAGCCGACTAATGCAAAAGAAACAAACTGCACGGCTGTACCGGCGAGGATTAAAGTCTTGCGTCCAGCCCGATCCACCAGCCAAAGAGCGAACAGCGTAAACAAAAGGTTGATCAGGCTCACCAGCACCGACTGGAAGAATGCGTCGCTGGTCGCGGTTCCGGCGGAGCGAAAAATCTCCGGCAGAAAAGAAAATAATGGTGTGATGCCGCTGATCTGTTGCAGGCCGGCCAGCATGATTCCTAGCAGCAGCGGGCGCCGGAACGTGGTGAACAGTTCCGAGATGTGGCCTTCTTCAGTTGCCAATGAATTCTGGATCTCGGCGGCCTCGCGTCTGGCAGCCTCGACGCCGTTGATTTTCGCAAGTACAGCGATAGCTTGATCACGGTGGCCGACTTTCATGAGCCAGCGCGGACTTTCGACCGCGGGCAGAATCATCAATCCGAAAAGAATCGCGGGGACAACTCCGGCGAAAAACATCCAGCGCCAGCCCGTGGTTATGTTCCACGCTTCGTCGCCCATACGCTGAATGAGCATGTTGACGAACACTGCGGCAAGAATTCCGACCACGATCCCGAGCTGATAAAGCGTGACGCAGCGGCCGCGAACCCGAGTGGGGGCAATCTCGGCAATGTAATTCGGAGAAATCACTGATGCCGCACCGATACCGACCCCACCGATCAGCCGCCAAAAAACAAACTGATGGAGGCTCGAGGCAAACATCATTCCCACCGAAGACACGGCGAAACAAACTGCGCACAGCGCGAGGCCTTTTTTCTTGCCGAGATAATCGGCAACGGTTCCGGCGGCGCCACAGCCAGCAATGCATCCCACCAGAGCACAGCCTGCCGCCCATCCGATTCCCGCCGCGTCTAAATGAAAGAATCGGCTCAAATATCCAATTGCGCCGCTGATCACGATATTGTCGTAACCAAACAGCAAACCTCCAAGCGTGGAGACCGTGGCTGCGATGACGAGCGGGCCGCGCGGGTGCGCCGCAGCAGAAAAATTGTTCAGGCTAGTCGTTCCCATGGGCGGTTGTCTGGTGCGAGGCGTGTGGTTGCGAAGATTCAATCATGGCTTTCGCTGCGAGTATATAGCCCAGCGTGTGCGCCATGCCGGCATGCCAGGGCGCGGAACACGTCATCTGCGGAGTGTGATCGGGAATGAGAACGCCATCGAATCCGTTGCGGTGCAGAATCGAGAGAATGCGGATCATGTCGACGTCACCTTCGTCGATAAACGTCTCGCGGTAGTGCGGCACTTTCCCCACGACGTTACGGAGATGAATGTATGCAATCCTGCCTTGCTTGCTGTATTGATCGACCGCTTCGTAAATGTTGCCTTCTGTCATTTCGGCGAGAGTGCCAACACAAAGCTCCAGGGCGTTAGAGCGGCTTGGAGCGAGGTCAATCAATCTTTGATACATGTGGGGCTGGTAGACGAGGCGCGGCTGCTGCCGCATGGTCGGCATGGGGGGATCGTCAGGATGGGCGGCGAGCTTCACGCCGGATTCTTCGGCCACAGGAATAATCTCTTCCAGAAATCTCTGCACGCGCCGCCACAGTTCTTCATGCGAGATCGAAGGTAGATCACCGGCGGGCACATTGCGGTCATAGATCATGTTCCAGATCATGCCGTTTGGAATGGGCACGTCTTCGGCCGGGCCATCCATGCCCAGCGTGATGGCGTGGCCGCGTCCCAGAGGAGCCGTCACTCGGCCGCATACGCCGGCCAAACTGAAGTTGTAACCGAGCACAGGAATCCCGACCTCGCCCATGCGGCGAATGATGGTCTTTACGTTCTCAATCTGCTGTGGGCGCAGGGGACCCTCGAGCAAAATATCATGCCAGTGCGCAGGATCGAGATTCTCAACCGCTGCCAGCGCCAACCCAGCATTTTCAATTTCGCCACGAAGGGTCGTCAGTTCCTTGACCGTCCAAAGATGATTGGGATCTCCAGCAACTCCCCACGCTTCGTATTTTGAGCCAGTGGGCTGATTGTTTCGCGGGTTCGAAGGGCCCTGATTGAAGTAATCGACGAGATGAACCACCACGTGAGTACAACCTGCCTGGCGTGCGAAATCGTAGTAATCACGCGTCAGCATGTGACGGTAAAGGCCCAGGCCTATTTTCATAACCGATTCCCGATGCCTGCGCCGTAATCCGGGCTGAGAATTTGACCATTAATTTCGCTGGCCAGTGGCGAACACAGAAATACGAATGCGTCTGCGATCGATTCGGGACTGTTTCTTCTACCCAACGAAACTCGAAGGACAAATTCGCGATAAGCGGGATCTTCGTCAAACACTTTCAACGAACTTCCAGCTGCAACGTTCCCCGGCGAAACCATATTCACCCGAATGCCAGTCAGGGCGTATTCGAGAGCTAAGCTACGGGCGAAGTTTTCCAGGGCCGCTTTTGCCGAGGAGTAGGAAGGGATTTGCGTATGCGGCATTCGAGCTACATAAGAAGAGGTAAAGATCAGATGCCCGGCAATCTTGCGTCGCATCCACTGAGCGAGCACAGATCGTGCCAGATAGGTTTGGGCAAAATAATTGAAGCGGAAGATGCGCTCGAAGTCGGCTTCCGACGTGCTGGCGAACGGATGCAAACCGCAGCCGCCCGCGTGACCGATAACGGTATCCACATTCGAAAATTTCTCGAAGGCGGTGTTTACGATGCGGTCCACCTGGCTGGAGTCGGTAATATCAGCGGGCAAATAAAAATAGGACGAAGACGGAATCCTCCATTCCTGCAGCGTCGATTCAGCTTGATCCGCCGCTTTGATGTCCGTGAGAACCAGCGTGGCGCCGGTTTCGACGAGCCTCCGAACCATGTGTTCGGCGATCGCGCCCAGCGCACCCGTAATCAGAATCGCTTTACCGGAGAGATCAATGGTGATCATGGATGCCGGCCCGTTTCCACTCTGGAAAGCACTTCGCAACCTGTTTCCGTGACGAGCAGATTATCCTCGATCCGTGCGCCCGCGCCACGTTCGGGAACGTATATTCCCGGCTCGATCGTAATAATCATGCCGGGCTCAAGCTTAGCGCTTACTCCGGGAGCGATCAGAAATCCGGGATCGTGATAGCGGAATCCGACATGGTGACCAGTATGGTGGGGGAAAAAAGACGAGAGTCCTTGCGCAGCGATTTTGTCCCTGGCTAATGCGTCAACGTCGCCAGCCGAGACACCGGCGCGCACGCCATCGATCGCGGCTTGCTGCGCAGCTTCGGCGAGAGCTAGTATTTCAGCGGTCTCAGCCTTTGGAGAACCGACCGCGCCGGTGCGCGTAAGGTCGCTCCAGTAACCGTTCACGCAGGTAGCGAGTTCGATCAAGACTAAGTCGCCATCTTGTAGCCGCCGTCCGGTTGAGCGATTGAATTGACCGGCGTGCGCACTGTTAGGGCCAGACTGCACCATCGCCCATGCGCGGGAATGAAATATTCCATCGCGGCCGATCTGGCGATAAATGGCTGACTCAACCGCCGCCGCAATATCAGCCTCGGGCATTCCAGGAGTTAGATTTTCGAAGAAGACCTTCAACCCAAGGTTCGCGACTTGGTTCGCCAAACGGATTGCTTGAATCTCTTCCATAGTTTTTCTTAAATAAAGATCAGCAAAAGCCGATTGACGATGTGCATCTGATCTGGCGGTAAGCATTGACAGATGTTTCGCAAAATCCTCAGGAATAGGAATTTGCTCGGCGGCTTGAATCGGAAGAGAAGTTCGCGAGGTGCCGGGATTCATTCCCGCATGTTCGGCCTTGATATTTTTCCTGGCCAGTTCACCGCCGATCGTCGACACCAGCTCTGAATATGGGTCAGAGCATTTGAGATCGCCCCACGGATATTCTCTAACCCGCAGCCCAACGGGAATATGATCGCGCGGTTCGATCTGAGGAATGAATAGCCAAGGCTCCGCATCGGCAAAATAAATCAGCAACGACGCACCCCAGAAAGGAAAATAACCGGAGAGCATGAGGAGTTCGTCGGGGCGCCAGGCAATCCAGGCTCCCAGACTATTATTCTGAAGAAAACCTTGCACGTATTGTTGGCGAGATGACGGCTTTGCAGTCGATGCGCTCATTATTTTTCACATGATTCCGTACTTCGCGAATGCATCTACTGCGCTGCTGCCTTCTTCAATGGCTCTCCGCACCAGCTTTTCGCCGCGGGCTTTTTCTAGTGCTCGGGTGAACACTTCAGCTTCAGCTTCGACGGGAACCAACAGAACTCCATCAATGTCACCAAAAAGAATATCTCCCGGACGGACGCGCACCGCACCAATTTCGACGGGAATGCGGAAGTCGACGACTTTGTAACGGGGAGCGGAGTCTTGCCCATAAGAACCAAAACCAAAGGTGGGGAAATTCATATGCAGAATAGCTTTGGTATCTCTCACGTATCCATTCAATACCGCTCCCCGGCTGCCGAGTTTGCGGGCGCGTGTACTCATCAGCTCACCCCACAATGCGTTTCGGGGCGAGGCGCCGGTGTTCACATAGACTTCATTCGTGCGGAGGTCGTCAAGCGCTTCCAGCATCAAGCCAAACGGCTTGTCCATCAGCTTGTTTGCGCTGCCGGAGACCTTTTCGGCAAATACGTCGACCGCCAGGACTGGCATGGCGCGTCCGATTACAACCATATCCGGATGAAGAGGTTGAATCTGCGGCGGCAGGAACTGATGCTGAAGCTCCAGTTTGTCCATCACGTCGCCCACGACGCAGGTAAACAACTCGCGCTGCACGATGGCAAAAAGTTCGTCGTCCGAGTTCCACAACTTCGCTGCACTCATTGGCCGCGCGCCTCTTTTACTTTTTCCACGAACTGTTTGGCCAGCCGAGTAATGGAGTCAAAATCACCGGTCTTTGCACCAGCTGTCAAATTCCCTCCGACCCCGATGGCAACGGAGCCGGCCTTGATCCATTGGCTGACATTCTCCAGGCTCACGCCTCCGGTGGGCATCAGTTGTGCTTGAGGAAGCGGACCTTTTACAGCTTTAACGAAGGTCGGTCCGAGGATTTCGCCAGGAAAGACTTTCACGATATCCGCGCCGCACTCCAGCGCCGCAATCACTTCGCCGATGGTTGCAGCTCCCGGCATATAGGGCACTTGATAACGATTGCAGAGGCGCGCCGTTTCGGCGTTGACCGCCGGGCTCACTACAAATTGCGCTCCGGCGAGAATCGCAATGCGCGCGGTTTCCGAATCGAGAACCGTACCTGCTCCCAGCAAAATTTCTTTGGAACATTTTTTCGCAAGATGTGCGATTACTTCCGCTGCTCCTGGGACGGTGAATGTGATTTCGAGGGCAACTATGCCTCCGAGCGCGCAGGCGTCCGCAATACGAGCGGCTTGCGCAGGGTCCTCCGCGCGGATTACCGCGATCAGGCCCAAGTCGGTGATTTTTCGTAAGACTTCTATCTTGGTCATGGACATAAATTCTCGAACACCTCGCGCCCACTCATTCAAAGAACGGCTCGCCTTTGCGAGCATAACGCCGGGCGACATCTTCATTTAATGTGACTCCGAGGCCGGGTTTTTCCGGCACGGAAATGAAACCCTTATGGATCAAGGGTGCAGGCAATCCTTCCACCAGATCATTCCAGAAGGGTACGTCGGAAGCATGAAACTCCAGCGCGAGAAAGTTTGGTATTGCAGCGCAAAAGTGAGCTGCCGCCAGAGTGCCGACCGGACTGCTGATGTTGTGCGGAGCGACCGGCATCGTGTGCACGTCGGCAAATTGAGCGATGGTTTGCGCGACGGCTAACCCCCCAACTTTTTGTAGATCTGGAGTGACAATGCTGAGCGCGTGCTGCGCAATGATTTCCTGAAATCCTTCAAACAGGAAAAGATTTTCACCGGTAGCGATCGGTATATGCACCTTCGAACTCACTTCTTTAAGCGCGGCGGCATTGTTGGGTGGAACTGGATCTTCCAGCCACAAAAGTCGAAAGGGTTCCAGTTCGCGCGCGACTTTTACAACGTCGCTGGCGTTATAGCGCCAATGGCAATCCACCGCAATATCAGTATCGCTTCCCACCGCGTCGTAGACAGCGCCAATCAAACTCACCATGTGGTCGATCGCGCGATTATTCAAAACTCGATTATGAGGATCAGGCCCATCGGTCCCAGGCACATCCAGATCGAACTTAAGGGCAGTAAATCCTTCTGCTCTTTTCTTTAGGGCCTGGCGACGATAGTCGTCGGGTGAGGCAGGAGATCCATCGCTAGTTTCTCCAAAGTAATCTCGCGCGGTGTGAGCAGAAGCTTTTTGCTCCCATGAAGCAGGACGGGAGCGCAAGACTTCGTCAAGGCTCTCCAATGCTTCACCGCCGTGACAATCGGCATAGACGCGAACTCGATCGCGAAACTTTCCGCCGAGCAAACGATACATCGGCACATCGAGCCATTGGCCGAGCACATCCCATAGCGCCGCTTCAATGCCGCTGATCGCGTTGTATACAATGCCTGCGACCGAGCCCGCGCCTGAAGTTGCAAGCTGCAGTTTACGAAACAGGCGATGAATGTCGCGAGGGTCTTCGCCGACCAATAAAGGCTCAAGCGAGCGCAGAATGCAGGTTAGCCCGGGTGCAAAAAAACATTCACCCAGACCGCGGATTCCTTCATCGGTCTCAATGCGGACGAAGGTCCAATCGAAGTTTCCCTCAACTACCGCGGTCTTTAGTCTTAGAATCTTCACTCTCGATTGTTCTTTTGCCGCGATTATACGCTGCCCTGGCTGCCCTCTGTGTTCGATCGATCCATGCAAGTTAGCGCCCTCCAACGGCAGAAGTAAACAAGCCGCACGCGAAACAGCTAGAATGCTGGGCTATGATCCCGATTAATTTAAAAGCGGCAGAAAGCTGCAAGTGGGATTGCGTCAGTCTAGGCGAAGTGATGCTGCGGCTCGATCCCGGTGAGGAACGAATCTACACGACGCGAAACTTTCGCGTCTGGGAAGGAGGCGGCGAATACAACGTTGCCCGCGGATTGCGACGATGCTTCGATATGCGAACCGCTGTGGTCACTGCATTTGCCAAAAATCCGATTGGGCAACTGCTCGAGGATCTGATCCTACAGGGAGGCGTCGATACCTCGCTTATCCGGTGGGTGCCGTACGACGGCATTGGCAGGATCGTGCGCAACGGGTTGAACTTTACCGAACGGGGCTTCGGCGTGCGCGCAGCGGTGGGCTGTTCGGATCGCGGCCATACCGCTATCGCCAATAGCCAGCCGAAGGATTTCGATTGGCAAAATATCTTTGCAGCAAATGGTTCTCGCTGGTTGCATACGGGCGGAATTTTTGCTGCGCTCTCCGGATCATCGGCCTTGGTGGCAATGGCCGCCGTTCAGGCGGCGAAGAATTCGGGCACCGTGGTTTCCTATGATCTTAATTATCGAGAATCTTTGTGGAAGGGAATTGGCGGCAAAGCAAAAGCGCAGGACGTGAACCGCGAATTGGTGTCTCAAGTTGATGTTCTGTTCGGGAACGAAGAAGATTTTTCGGCAGCGCTCGGGATCGCGATCGAAGGCGTCAGCCCCGACTTCAGCGATCTGCAAATAGCAAGCTACGAATCCATGTTGCGTCGCGTCGCCGATCTTTACCCGAACCTCAAGCTGATTGCAACCACGCTGCGTACCGCGCACACCGCGACAAAAAATGACTGGGGTGCAATCGCATTGTGCGGTGGAGAAATTATCCATGTCCCGCAACGGCCAATCGAAATCATGGACCGCGTCGGTGGCGGGGACTCGTTTGCATCGGGCTTAATTTACGGTTTGCTCGCCGGTAAGGGCGCCGAATGGGCCGTTCGGTGCGGAGTTGCGCACGGAGTGCTGGCTATGACGACCCCCGGAGACACGAGCATGGCGACACTTTCCGAAGTCGAGTCGGTAATGCGGGGGGAGTCGGCGCGCATCACGCGCTGAGAATCCGACGATGAAGACATAAGGATGACATCAAGAGATGAAGGAAACGTGGCGATGGTTTGGACCCAACGATCCGGTCCCTCTCGATCACATTAAGCAAGCGGGAGCTACCGGCATCGTCAGCGCCTTGCACCATCGTTATCGTGGGGAGGCGTGGCCGTTGGGCGAAGTGCGGAAGCGGCGGGATGAGATCGCCGCAGCAGGGTTCGTATGGTCCGTAGTGGAAAGCATTCCGATCCACAATTCGATCAAGCTTCGATCCGGACCGTACCAGCATTTTGTCGATGCGTGGAAGGACTCTCTGGCCGCAGTCGCAAAGGCTGGCGTCCCAGTCGTCTGCTACAACTTTATGCCAGTGGTCGATTGGACCCGGACCGATTTGCGATGGTGTTTGCCCACCACCGGCTACGCTCTACGTTTTGACGCGGTGGACTTCGCAGCCTATGACTTGTTCATTCTCAATCGTAAAGGGGCGAGGAAAGAATATTCAGAGGAACGTAATCGGGCGGCGCAGGCTCGCTTCAACTCCATGTCAGAGGCACGAAAGAGTGAACTGGAGTCCACTATCATCGCTGGACTCCCAGGAGCCGAGGCTTCCTACAATCGCGAAACGATTCGCAGTTTGATCTCGGGATATCACGGAATGACGGCCGACGATTTGCGCAGTAATCTTATTGCATTCCTGCGCGAAGTTGTTCCCGTGGCGCAGGAACTTGGAGTCCGGCTCGCCATACATCCGGACGATCCACCGTGGCCGCTGTTTGGTCTCCCGCGCGTGGTTTCGACCGCCGGAGATGTGAGGAGGATTTTCAGCGGCTGCGACATTCCAGCAAACGGTTTGACGTTTTGTGTCGGATCATTTGGAGCAAGGGCGGATAACGATTTGCTGGCCATGGCTCGCGAGTTCGGGACCCGCATTTACTTTGCCCACCTCCGGCAGGTGACGAGAGAGGCCGATGGATCCTTTTACGAGGCCGAACATCTCGTCGGCAGTTCCGATATGGTCGGCGTGATCCGCATTCTTCTCGAAGAAGAAGCGCGCCGACGTGCAGCGGGAAGGGCAGATCACGAAATTCCCATGCGCCCTGACCATGGTCACCTCTTGGCCGACGACATCGGCAAGAAAATAAATCCAGGCTACTCGCTGGTGGGAAGATTGAAGGGTCTAGCCGAGTTACGTGGAGTTATGCGTGGTTTAAAGCATGCAATTCCTGAATTAGCCGATTAACAGGTTGCGAAATTTGAGGATCAATTTCCATGGGCGATTTTGCAGGACGTGTGGCGGTGATTACGGGCACGACCGGAATAGGCCGTGCGATCGCGATGCGGTTTTCCGCGGGCGGGGCTCAAGTGATTGCGTGCGGCATCGAAAAAGCAGCAAATGAGGAAATGGTTGATGATGCTGCAAAACTAAAATTGAGTCTTCAGGTTGAAAACTGCGATGTGACCGATCCTGACCAGGTGCGATCAATCATCACCAGGACGGTCAGCCAGTTTGGTGGACTCGACGTCATCGTCAACGCAGCGGCGATTCATCCCTTTGGCACGGTCTTGCAGACCGATCTTGCGACCTGGAATCGCTGCATGATGGTGAACGTGGGCAGCATTTATTTATTGGCGCACTTGGGAATTCCAGAGATGAAGAAGCGTGGCGGCGGATCAATCCTTAATCTCGCATCGGTTCAGGGACACGCCTGCCAGCGCGGTGTCGCCGCATACGCCGCGTCCAAGGGAGCAATTCACAGCTTGACGCGAGCGCTTGCTCTCGACCATGCCGCCGACAATATCCGTGTCAATTCGATCAGCCCCGGCTCTATCCGCACGCCGATGCTGGCCCGTTCGGCGGCAAACTTCTCGCCAGATGTCCCGATGGAAGAAGCGTTCGCTCGCTTTGGGGCGGCGCATCCACTGGGGCGTATCGGAACCGTGGAAGAGGTCGCGGAACTTGCGGCATTTCTGGCGTCAGACAAGGCTGGATTCTGTACCGGAGGCGATTACCTGGTCGATGGCGGGCTGCTTGCCGGAATCGGCGTTCAGTAGGGTCGCCGCGTGTTTCGTTTCTGGCTTGCAGTAGACTCTCACTAGCTGTAACTGACTACACAAATCGGGCAATTCGAATGCGAGGTTGCCTGAGTTTGTCACCACACTGGATAATCCTAATGATTTCCAATTCAAAGTCGCCGACTAACGACCCCCCGGTCGATCCCCATGAGGAAAATTCCAGTCGGAAGGAAAATTTTTGGGTTCAGGCCGCTCGTTACAGCCAGTTGGCGTTCATCTTTCCTGCTGCTCTGGTCGCGGGATGGTTAGTCGGAACGGCCCTCGACCACTGGCTGCACACCACCTGGCTCTATCTTGCTGGGATTCTTTTGGGCATCGCTGCCGGTTTTATCGAACTCATTCGAACGGTTCTGCGGGATACGAAGTGAATCAGCGATCGGAATTGGCTCCGGATTCGGAACATTTTTTCTCTGGCGCTCTCGAACGCATCCGGCGCTTCATGGCTGTGCTTGCTCCGCTGCTGGTTACGCTTACATGGCTGAAGTTTGGGCTGCAGACCGCAGGCGGTCTCGCCTTCGGTTGTGCCATTGCTTACATAAATTTTTTCTGGTTGAAGCGTGCGATTGCGGGCTTTGTCGATCGTGCCACCGGCGCCACGACGTCGCAATCCGGGCAGGGAATTGTGTTTCGCTTTCTAGTGCGCTACGTTTTAATGGCGCTGGGCGCCTATGTTATATTGACTGTTTCACCCGCAAGCCTGAATGGGCTTCTTGCGGGCTTATTTTTGCCGGTGGCGGCGATCGGCTGCGAGGCGGTCTACGAACTGTACGCCGCACTGGCTCGCGGAGTTTAGCGGTTCGAGCGCGAAAAAGCTGGAAAACAATTCATGCATGAACAACTTTGGTTCACGGCGATTCTAAACCGGCTTTTCGGAGGCCCGGTCAGCGCGTTGCTGCGGGCGTTACATATCCATCCCAGATACCCGGCGGCGCCTATTCCAGATTCGTTTGCCATGGAGCTTCTGGTTTTCGCGTTTCTGCTGATCCTGTTCCTCCTCGTCCGCTCGCGACTTTCGGTAGATCGTCCCGGCCCGCTGCAACATGCATTCGAAGGCGTTGAAGGGTTCATCCAAAGCCAGAGTGATGAGATCATCGGCCACCACAGTGAGTCCTATACTGCGTTCCTGGCTGCGCTCGGCTTTTTCATATTATTCTGCAACGTGATCGGCGTGATTCCCGGCTTCGAATCGCCGACCGCCATTCCCGTCGTTCCCTTGGGTTGTGCTATTTGCGCCTTCGTCTACTATCAGACTCAGGGATTCAAGCACGCTGGCATTGGCTATCTGAAACATTTCCTTGGGCCTTCAGATCCGTCGATGTCGATTTTTCTGCGAATCCCGCTAGCTCTATTAATGTTGCCCATCGAAATCATTAGCCATCTCGCACGCGTTCTGTCATTGACCATCCGTCTCTTCGCTAACATGTATGCCGGGGATATGGTCACCCTCGTTTTCTTTTCGCTGGTTCCGATCGGCGTTCCGATTATATTTTTGGGACTTCATATTGGTGTGTCGTTATTGCAGACGTACATTTTCGTCCTTCTAACCACCGTCTATTTGCAAGGAGCGGTCTCGGAAGAGCATTAGGGTTTTGGAATCTGTTTGGAGAATTTAGCCGCGAGCGTGAGGGCGTCTGCAAGGTATGGCGTCAACCACCCACTGGCGGTATTTCATACGAGGAGAAACACAATGAGTAAGTTAAGCAAATTGTTTATGGCACTGTCCGTGCTTTCGTTCGCTGTCCCGGCCTTCGCGCAGGGCGGAGCCGAGAGCGGAGTCAACTGGGTCGCCATTTCCGCTGGATTTTCCATGGCCTTTGCCTCCGGCATCTGTGCGCTGGCGCAGGGCAAGGCGACGGCCTCCGCCGCAGAAAGTCTGGCCCGCAATCCGGCCGCTCGTCCCGGTATTCAGCTGGCACTGATTCTGGGCCTGGCGCTGATCGAGTCGCTGGCGCTTTACACGCTGGTAATTATCTTTGCCAAAGTGAAGTAGATATCTCGATTAGAGTTTCGAAAAGCAAAAAGCCTCTGCCATAGCAGGGGCTTTTTCTTTCGGCGAAGACTGATTCAGGACGTTGATCTAGCCTTTCCGGTCTCCACCCCAATCCGGTTCCTTCTTTTGTGGAGCATGGCTTAGCGCATCCACCAGAAGCCGGCGCAGGCGATAGCGGCTTTCGAGGTCGGTATTCACAATTTCGAATCCCACCTCGTTCACGCGTGCTCGGCGCAGCAAAACGTGCGCTCGAATCTTTGCGCGCATTCCGAGGGAGATTTCCAGATCAGCCTCGCTGCCGATGCGAAGATTATCTTCCTTCGTGCCCATGCCGCCGCCCAGGCTCAACTCGCGGATCAGAATTTTCGATTTTCCCCACGAACTGCCAATCGTGGCGGCGACCGTGCGCGACAGCACCATCCGCTCGTAGCGACGTTGCCGTACCCAAGGACATGCCGGAGCGGTATCTAAAGGAGCTATGGCCAGTTCGGCCGGTTCGATGCCGCTGTCGGACAGAATCTGGGCGCTATAGCGCGGATCCGTTTTAGATAAAGACTGCGCTGAGGCAATTCTAAGTTCGCGATGATAAACCCATCCAAACCGTTTTTTTGTTTCTACAATCTCGCGCAAGAGGGTCACTGCTTCAGCGTCTTTCAACCGGCCCAACGACTCAATTGCCTTCAGTTGTACGAACGGCGAGCGTGAGGCAGCTTCTCCGGGCTTGGCCATGGCGATCAGGGGATGCGCTGCAGTCAGATCGCCGCTCATTCCTATCTCGTCAATGGCTTCCGGCAGTACTACTGAATCGAGTACCTCCGCCAGCTCCAGGAGCGTTCGACCCCGGTCCATCGCGGCACCGTAGGCGATTTGCCGCACAACGATATCGTGATAAAACCGGTTCCACTCGGGCAAGCGCATGGGCAGCAGCTCGAGCAAGGTGCCTACATCGAGCCGGCTCAACAATCCAACTACCGCTGAGGCTTGTCTTGGCTGTCCGGTCCGCAAAATCTCCCGCAGTTGCGTCAGAGCCGGAGATCCCATCTCTTTCACGAGTTCGACCATGCGATCGCATTCGTCCCGTCGCATGCAGCGGAAGAACCGGTCGGCCAGATGCTCCGCACCAGTTTGGCAAGTTCTCCGCAACACCACCAGCAGGTCCGCCGGCATTGGATCGCAGCGCAAAGCTTCCTCAATGAACTCCGGGATCCGGTTTTCCACGCCGACTCGGGGCCGTAGATCATTCACCAAAACGGGACGTTGTTGCAACAACATCTCCATCCCGGCGCACACTGCATTCACTGCTTGATAGTTTTTGGCCGCGCTGGATTCCTGGCTAAGCCTCACGAAAGCCGCACTCAGCAGGCTCTGCAGTTCGGGATCCTTTTCCACGCACAACTGCTCGGCAACTTTGTGGATGGCGCTACCCATTGCTTCACCACCCAGTCTGGCGTAGAGATCGGCCAATTGGCTTAATCCAATTGCGACTTTGCGGCGTGCCTCTATTTCCTTGGTACCCAGGCAGCCAGAGTAGTTGTTCAGAATTTCCGCGGATGTTTGCTTGTCGTCGCGGTCGAGCAGCACTTCCACGAACTGCCGCAAGTTGCGCGGCGGGACACACGGAGCTTCATGAGAGAGCAGAACAGTCTTCTTGCCGGACTCCGGCACTTCGGCCCAGAACATCCGGTCGAGAATGTCGGCATGCGACTCCACTAGAATGCCGGCCTTATTCATCTTTTCTTCTTGCAGCTTCAGAATCTGGCGCAGCGAATCCATCTGCCGGCTCATGTGCTCCATCATCTGGTGCACGGCATTCACTTTGACTTCGCCTTTGGAATAGCGCTCCAAGGCGAAGCGGATCGCCATATGTTCCGCTGCTTTCATCAGCAGAGGCGTGTCTTCCTGCTCGGTAGTAGCTTTTGCGGCCAGGCTGCCCAACAGTTGCTGCAAATTCAGCCGCATGTTGGGATCGGTCTGAACTAATTCTTTTTGCAGGTCTTCGGGGCTGGCACTGGGATCCCCTTGCACTTGGCCAAATCGAGTCAACAGGCGGATGGCCTGAACTACTTCCGCCTCCTGCAACGGAACCACGCCGCCTTCCCAGGCTTGAGCTACGCCGGTTCCTGTTCCCGTGCTGCCATCCGGGGCTGGCCCTGCGACCCAATGACCGCCGGGAATATTTGGAACGCTGCCGAATGGAACTACCGTCCCTCCGGGTTGTCCTTGCCCGCCGCCTCCTCCGGAGTTTGCCCCTTCCGCCGCTGCAATCAACTGCAATAGTTTCTGCGGATCGTTCAACCATTGCTTGAATTCCGGCCCGAGTGTTTGCGCTGCAATCTGAGCAGCCACGCTGATGTCGCCAGTCAACGGATCGGCGGCCACAAATTTCACTTCGTTTATTTTTATGGTGCTTTGCTTGCCTGCGCTGTTCAGGGCTTCTTTGATCTGCTTGGATACGTCCTGGGCTTTGGAGCCGGCTACTGTAAAGGCGCGCACCAGCCGGGTAAAATCATCGATCGTAACGTCTTTGGAAAAGTGTAGGCTGGCCAAGCCGGCGGTGGATAAGAGTTGCCCGAAGCTGCGCTCTGTTTGACCGGTCTCGAGCGGCACTCCATCCAGCAGCAATTTGTTATCGGAGACGCCGAGTAGAAAGCCGCCGTCTCCGGCGGTGGGCAAACCCTGTTGCAATTCATTCCAGGTGACTTCGAACTGGGCTTCCGTTCGCTTATGTTCATAGCCATACATCCGGGCATACTTGATAAGAATGTTCAGGCTATGGACAAAGGCTCGCGCCGATGCCGCCCGATTGGCATGGAATGTACTTGCGTTCGTGATAAAGCGCTCCTCGAACTACACTCTGCAAGTAAAAGGTTAAATCCAGACAGTAAGGGGGTGCACATTACGGAGGTAACTGGCAATTCGCCGGGGAATCCACTCATTGTCCGCATTGCGCGGAATCGAAAAGTTTCGCGCGTGAAAGTTCCTGGGACCCACGCAGTCACTGGCCATCGTAGTAAACTCCGGCGAATATAGAGTGATACGAATATTGCGGCATTCTGGAACTTTCGTGCCTCCTTCAACCCTGCGCCCAACGCGCCCTAAGAAAGTCACCGGCCTGCGCTACTGGATGCTGCAGGTTCTTGACGAGTGCGACCGTGTCGCGGCCAACTTTGGTCCGGATCCGGTTCACGATCTCCGCGTCGCTCTGCGCCGGTGCCGATCTCTGGCTGACGGATTGATGGCCCTCGATCCCGATCCTGACTGGAAGGCCATGAAGAAGGCCGGCAAACGCCTGTTTCAACGCCTCGGCGCCTTGCGCGATGTGCAGGTGATGATGGAATGGGTAGAAAAATTTGGCGACGTCCTAACTCGCGTGGAAGGGGAAGACCGGCCCGCGCAATCTGCACAGGATGCTGAATCCGGATCCCACGCAAACGGTTCGCACTTTACTGGCACCGATCCGGTCGCCCGGGCGCTTCTTGAAATCCTCCACCGTCGCGAACAGGAGCAGCAGCGCGAAGCGCAATCGGCGCTCGAAGAATTCGACCGGAAACAGTGGCGCCAGTGGAGCAAGTCTCTGCCCGCTCGCGCCGGGCGTATTCGGCCGGGAAGCGCACTCTTTAAACATCTCGCTCTCGAGCGCTGGACCGAGGCCCGCGAGTTGCACAACCGAGCCTTGCGCAATCGGTCCCAAGTCGCGTTTCACAGTCTCCGCATCGGCGTCAAGCGATTCCGCTACATCGTGGAAAACTTTCTTCCCGTCGAGCACAAAGCCTGGAGCAATGACCTAAAAGAAATTCAGGATTTGCTGGGCGAAGTGCACGACCTTGACGTACTTTGGTCGACGGCAGTCGAGTGTCAGGTTTTTCCTGATGCAGATTCGCGGCGACGCTGGCACCAACGAATTCTCTCCGAGCGCACCAAGCGTATCAATGGCTACCGCAGCAAAATGGTAGGCGAGGATTCTTGGTGGTACAAATGGCGTGCCGCACTACCCCAGGGCAAACAGATTCAAGCGCTTGCGACGCGTCGCATGAAGCTGTGGGCGAATAGCCTCGATCCCGATTTTGTGCATTCCGAGCGGGTGGCGGGTTTAGCTCTTCAACTCTATGACGGACTGCTTGCGTGGGGATGGCAACCTTCCGTAGACGCCGTATCCGCCCGCTCCAGCCTGCTCGCCGCCGCTCTTTTGCACGATGTCGGCAAGTCCGAAGGTCAGAAGGGACATCATAAGACGACGTTCGACTTGATTCGCGCCCACGGCAACCCGCTGGGATGGAAGGCCGTGGATCTGCAGCGTGCCGCTATCATCGCTCGCTTTCACCGGGGAGCGCTGCCTACCAGAAGGCACAAAACTCTGCGCGATCTTCTTCCCGACGAGCAGAAAGCTGCCATCCAACTCGCAGCCGTTCTGCGTTTGGCGAATGCCCTGGACGCTGCCCACGACGGTCACATTCGCCGCATTCAGATTGAAAATGATCACATCTCGACGAATGGGAACGAAGCATTGATGATTGCTGCCGAGGGATATTCGCCGCTTGGACCATCCGCACAGACCATTGCCGGTGAGCGCCATCTGCTGGAAACTCTTCTGCACCGGCCAGTCATCATTAGGCCTCTAATGCTTAAAGGACTTGCAGGGTCTCACGTAAGGAAAGCCACCTCGACTGTCCGGCGGAACACGACGAGGCCTCGCGGAAACAAGACGGAAAAGAGATCTAGATCCATTCGACCTCGAATCCGGTAAGAATTGCAGCTTCCCGCAATTTCTGATCCGCAGCTAAGAATTTCTTACCGTGCGGAACCCCTGCGCACCATTCAAGGGATGCCGCGAGCTGCAAAGCATCTGCCGCCCTTAGGCCGTAGAGATGAACGAGGCTCGTGGCTCTGGCGCGCAAAACATCCGATGGCTGAATGACAAACCACGAAGTGGCCAACTCCGCAGCCAGTTTTCTTGCCTTCGCCCACTCGCCGGAGTTGAGCTGCTTCATTCGCGCAAGCCGCGCCAGAGAACTCGCGATCTCAACTGATGTGGCCCACCAAACGACGGCTTCGTAACTCTTGTAAAGGGCGATGGCGCGAGGCGTACCACTTTGACGGACGCACAGAGGAACCAGCGCGCTCGTATCCCAAAATGCCAAACGCCGTTCTAACGGCTCTCCCGCTCTTCTCGCCATACCTGTTTCATGACCGTATCGGAGATGTTTCCTGGCGGAGAGGGCCAAGCAACGGGCCTCATGCGTCTCTTCAGTGGCGGCGTTAGAATGCCGCGTGCGATCAGTTTCCGCTCACGCTCGGGCTGATCATTTGCGGAGCAGGGCACGATCCGTGCTACCGGCTGGTTACGGTCGCAGACCAGCAGCTCTTCTCCGTCACGCACGTGTTGAATGTGAGCGCTAAGTCGAGCTTTCAGGTCGCTGATGTTTACAGTGCGCATGAATCGATTGTAGCAGATATGACTATATTGGTCACATCCCATTTTCTTCGAATTGCTGCTACGTGTTCTTGTTTCGGCGTGGTAGCTTAGCAGTCACTTCTCTCGGGGTTCGCTTGCGGATACAAATATCTCTACTTCCGGGTTTCGAGCGAAGCCAGAGGCCACATGACCCACGCCCAACTTGTCGAGAAAGCCGTGCGCTGGCTGCGCAACTATCGTTGCGGAGTCGTGCTCTCCGAGCAAGCCTGTGTAAGTGGCGAGATGCCGGATGCGATCGGATGGAAGCGCGCCTGCCACTCCGTGCTGGTCGAATGCAAAGTCACGCGCTCTGATTTCCTGGCTGACCGCGCTAAACCATTCCGCTTGAGGCCTGAGCAGGGAGTCGGCTGCGAACGTTTCTACTTGGTTCCGGCAGGACTGGTGCGCTGCGAAGAACTTCCTGCTGGATGGGGATTACTCGAACTCCGTCGCGGCAGGATCGAGACCACGCATCCTTCGGCGAAGAATCTCCGCACTGCCACTGGATTTCGCTACGAAATGAACCTACTGCTAGCCAGCCTGCGGCGTGTCGAAGTGCGAGTGGAACCCCAGAGTATTACGGACTTCCTCAAGTGGAAGAACCGCATGGCGGAATACAATCGTGGCACTCTGCCCGAAGGGTTGGCTTCGGCCGAGCAAGAACTTAATGTATTCCTTGAACCGGATTTGAGCGTCGAGATATAAGTTCTGGCGCTGGCACGTAAGCGGCTAGGAAGCTGGCTTACAATTCCCTGCGCCCCTCCATCGCTTTGAGCATGGTGATCTCATCGGTGTACTCGATGTCGCTTCCGACCGGGATCCCCATTGCGATCCGCGTTACTTTCACTCCGACGCGCTTCAACTGCTGCGAAAGGTAAGCAGATGTGGCTTCTCCTTCAACCGTGGGATTGGTGGCCACAATCACTTCATCCACGTTCCCCGCGTCAACGCGCGCGATGAGATTCGCGATGCGCAACTGCTCTGGCCCTACTCCGTGCAATGGTGAAAGCGATCCATGGAGGACGTGGTAGACGCCGTTGAAGTGCTTGGTTTTTTCGATTGCGGCAATGTTGGTGGGTTCTTCCACGACGCAGACCAGCCGCTGGTTGCGGGTCGCGCTGGTGCAGTAGACGCAGGGATCAACATCAGTAATGTTGTTGCACACCGAGCACAGCCGCAGGCTCGCCTTGACGTCGCGCACCGCAGCGGCTAGGGCCTCCGCATCGTCGTCGCTCGCGCGCAGAATGTAGAACGCCAGCCGTTGCGCGCTCTTTGTCCCCACACCCGGCAGCTTCTTCAGTTCGTCAATCAAGCGCGACATCGGCTCGGCAAATTTAGACATAGGAGTTAAGTTATAGCTGCTTCCAGGAAACGCGATTTTTTACAGTCCGCTGATGCCGAGCCCGCCCAGCATTCCGCCCACCGTCGACTGCATCGCGTTATCCACTTTTCGCGCGGCTTCGTTCACGGCGGCGAGCACCAGGTCCTGCAGCATTTCCACGTCGCCCGATTTCACTACCTCGGGATCGATGCGCAAGCTGAGCAATTGCTTTCGCCCATCCATCTTCGCCGTTACCGTGCCGCCGCCCGACGTGGCTTCCACGACCGTGTCCTGCATCTTTTTCTGCAGCGCGTCGTACTGCGATTTCGCCTTCGACATCAATTCTTGCAGATTGAATCCGCCCATATCGTTCTACCGCTTCTCCTTGTAATCGATCACCGTACGAATCTCTGCGCCAAACTTTTCCCGCAGCCGGCGGACGACAGCATCTTGTTCGGCTCGGCTTCGGCCGCCCAAGCCCGAGTTGCTTCCCGCAGTTCTCGCTCCGCCATTGCGCTGCCCATCCGGGGGAGCGACGGTTGCTCCCGCGACAATCTTGAGTTTGACGGCCCGACCTAAAACTCCGCTGGCCGAGGCAATCGCCAGCCGCCGGGCATCGGCGCCCAGGGACATATCGATCACGGTTTGCGACTCCGATACCTTGATCACTACCTCGTTTCCTTCCACCGACCATTCCCCCGCGTCCAGCATCGAGACCAGGATTCTCTGATTGCCATCCATCAGCGCCTGCAGAACCGCGCTCTTTAGCCTGTCGCCGGGCGCGCTGTCGACCGCTTGGAGTTGGGAAATTTGCGGAGATGATTGCACCTGAATGCCGGCTTGGGGGCTTGCGTGCGGTTCTCGCCGAGGCTCAGGATGTGAACTGACCTGCCGCTCCGGCGTAGTCTCACTGAGGTTTGCGGGCGCAGCCGCGCCCATGATCACGCGCGCAGATGAGCTCTCTGCTCGCGCTCCATCAGCAGACGCAGGATTGTTGGAAAAAGGACTGCTGGAAAATGTCTCGGTCGAAGACTCCTGCCGTGGACCAACCTTGCGCGCGGAATCAGCAGCGAAAGGCGAAACCTGATTCGGACGAGCGGATGGAACCGCATCCGTGCGCCGCGTGTCGAGTGCGAGCGAAGCGACGATGGAAGGGCGCGCCACGATTCTGGAGTTGTTAACTCCGGCGGCCGTAGAAGCGGCCATGTCGCTGAGCAGTTGTTCAATCGGCAATAAACGCTGCGCGTGGCTCATCTTCAGCAAACCAAGCTCGAGATGAAATCGCTGCTCTTGCTTGTATCCAAGTTCGCCATGGGTCCGCAGCATGATCTGTAGATGACGGGTGAGGTCTTCTTCACCAAACAGCGCGGCGACGCGTTCTACACGATCCCGCTCTTCACTGGAGATCTGCAGCAGAGAAGAATCCTTGCCTGCGATTTTCGCCACAGTGGCATTGCGCAGGAAGCGTACCATCTGGCGTGCGAAATGAGTCGGGCTATGGCCTTCGCTGATGAGATGGTCGACCTGCCGCAACACGTCTTCACTGGCGCTGCGAGCTACGGCTTGCATCACTTCTTCGAGAATGTGCGCGGGCGCGGCTCCCACCAGATTACGAACCGAATCAGCCGTAAGCCTTCCGCTGCAAGATGCAATCGCCTGATCGAGGATCGACAGCGCATCACGCATGGAACCATCACCGGCTTCGGCAAGCAGCGCGAGAGCGTCGTCATCCGCTTCGATGTTTTCGCGACCAACCAGGTCGCGCAATTGCGCGACGATGGCATCGAACTTTACTGCGCGGAAGCTGAAGTGCTGGCAGCGTGAGCGGATCGTTTGCGGAATGTCCTCGGGCTGCGTGGTCGCGAGCATGAAGACGATATGATCCGGCGGCTCTTCCAGCGTCTTCAACAGTGCGTTGAAGGCCGCGTCGGTAATCTGGTGAGCTTCGTCGAGAATGTAAATCTTGAAGCGGTCGCGTGCCGGCCGGTAGCGCGCAGCCTCGCGCAGTTCGCGGATTTCGTCGATGCCACGATTCGTCGCGGCGTCGATTTCGATTACGTCGACCGCGTTGCCGGCTCGAATCTCGGTGCAGGATTCACAGATGCCGCAAGGTTCCGCCACCGGCTTGTCGGATGACCGGCAATTCAAGGCCGCCGCAAGAATACGGGCCACCGTGGTTTTTCCAATGCCGCGATGGCCGCTGAATATATAGCCGTGCGCCGTGCGCCCCTGTTCCAGAGCATTCTGCAAGGTGCGGGTAACGTGTTCCTGTCCGATAACTTCGGAGAACTTCTGCGGACGATATTTGCGCGCCAGGACGGTATAGCTCATGAGCCGGAAGAGTCGATTATACGTGATCGCAGACACGATGGTCGCGCCGCCATTTTTCTGCGAGGCTTGCTAAAAGCAAACAGCAAGGCATACTCTGGTGCATCAATCCTGCTCTGCAGATTTTGTGTCGATGTGGGTCGGCTACGTGGTAAAGGAGAGTACGGAATGCAATTGAAACTGGCAACAAAAACAAAAGATGGAATCATAATTGTGGATTGCATCGGTCGTATTGTGTTTGGCGAAGAGTCTTCACTCATGCGGGAGACAGTAAAGAAAGCTATTTCGGAAAATAATCGGGTCGTGCTTAATCTGGGCGAAGTGAGTTACATCGATTCCGGTGGCCTGGGAACCCTGGTGGCCCTGCGCACCACCGCGCAAAATGCCGGGGGCACCATCAAATTAACCAACCTGACGAAACGTGTAGGCGACTTGCTGCAGGTCACCAAGTTGCTCACAGTTTTTGATGTATACGATTCCGAAGCGGAAGCCGTCGAATCGTTCCGCAAGGCGGCATAGTCGGTCTGCGTGTTGAGGGCGTGCTTGGCAGTTTGATGTCTGCGGCACGTAATACACGAACACTCCGGCTTCCTTGAATGGTTTCTCGCGTCATATTTATCCTGTGCCTGCTGATCAGCGCCAGCGGTTTTGTGTCCCCACCGGTCGCGCTGGCTTTGGGGCTCCTGTTTGGTCTCACATTGCCGCATCCTTACGGGGACCTAGCAAAGAAGTCTTCCAAATATCTTCTACAAGCTTCCGTAGTAGGACTCGGCTTCGGAATGAACTTACATCAAGTCATTCAGGCTGGCCGCCACGGATTCGTTTACACCATGCTCGGCATCAGCTTCGCTCTCTTGGCTGGGATGGGATTGGGGGCGCTACTGCGGGTGCAAAGGGTGCCGGCATTCCTCATCTCCACCGGCACTGCGATTTGTGGCGGAAGCGCCATCGCCGCTGTGGGGCCTATCACCCAGGCCAGCGACGAGGAAATGGCGATCGCTCTGGGCACCGTGTTCGTGCTTAACTCGGTGGCGCTGCTGATTTTTCCCGCCATTGGTACAACACTGAAACTCACGCAATCGCAGTTTGGACTATGGGCAGCGCTAGCCATTCATGACACCAGTTCGGTGGTGGGCGCGGCGGCAAAGTATGGAACGATTGCCTTAGCGATTGCGACCACGGTAAAACTGGCGCGGGCGCTATGGATTGTTCCGCTTTCAGTCGCCACCGCAGTGGTGCGCGGCGCCAAGGCCAAGATTCAATGGCCATGGTTTATTGGCTTCTTTTGTCTCGCCGCAGTTTGCAACACCTATCTTCCAGCCGGAACGCACGCTTACTCACTTGCGGTGAAGGTTGCCAAAATTGGATTAACCGCGACACTTTTTTTGATCGGCAGCGGCATCTCAGTCGCAACTATCAAACGGGTGGGCCATCGGCCGCTGCTGCAGGGGATAATCTTGTGGCTGCTGGTTTCTGTAGGATCGCTGTGGCTGATTCGCAAAGGATGGATTGCGCTGTGAAGGCGGGAAGTAACAAATCGAGGAAGCGCGCCAGTAATAGAAATCCAGGCAAACCGGTTCAAGACAAATCTTCTACAGATCAATCCTCTGTAGATCAATCCTCAAAGATTCGCCTTCGCATCGAAGCCGCTATACGCCGGATTCCCGTGGGTAAAGTTTCTACCTACGGAGCCGTCGCTCGCGCCGCGGGCCTGCCGGGAGCGGCGCGGCTGGTGGCGAGAGTTTTGCATCGCGGATTTGGTTTGCCCTGGCAGCGTGTGCTGGGAGCGGGCGGAGAAATCAAGCTGCGTGGCGATTCGGCGATCGAACAGCGGCTGCGATTGGAAGGCGAAGGGGTTCGCTTCCGTGGCCGCAAGGTAGATATGAAGCAGTGTGAGTTTAAGTTCCAGCGTCCGAAGAAGCCCTGAGATGAGCCCAGCTTCATCTGCTACTTCTTGAACTGCTCGTCGATTTCGACCTGATAGCCAGTCACCATCTTGTTGGTCTCATTGGCCATCCCGACCACCGCCATCAGCTCTTTGAACATGGCATCAGTCATGCCCTTTTTCTGCGCCGATGCAGTGTGCGAGGCGATGCAGTAGTGGCACTGATTGGTCACACTGACAGCGACGTAAATCATCTCCTTGGTCAGCGGATCGAGCGCTCCGGGGCCCATGATCTGTTTGATATCTTCCCATGTCCGCTTCAGCGTGGCGGGATCGTGCGCGATTGCTTTCCAGAAATTGTTGATCCAGTCAGTCTTGCGCGTCGCCATGATGTCGTCATAAACGGCTCGCACTTCCGGGCTGGCGTCTTTGTATTCAATGAGTCCGAGGGTTGCCATATCTCTCCAGTTGACTATGATTCGCCATCAGCAATTGGCAATTAGCGTGACTGTGGAGCGACCGCATGGCTGTACTGGCACAAAGCCAATTGCTAACTGCTAATTGCCAGGACTACTTCGGCAGTTCTCCGCCTAACAGCTTCTCCAACGATGCCGCGGGGCAGCGCACTCCTACATAAAACTGCCCGAACAACGCGTACACAGCGCTGACGTGGTCGAAGCGCATTTCATAAATCAATTTCTTGAAGACCAGCGGATCGTCGGCAAAAAGATCAACTCCCCACTCCCAGTCATCGAAGCCGATTGATCCGGTGATGATCTGCTTTACTTCGCCAGCGTAGCGCCGGCCCACCAGACCGTGCTCATTCATCTGGCGCGCCCGCTCTTCGATGGGAAGGGTATACCAGTTCTTATCTTCGCCCCGCCGCCGGTCCATCGGATAAAAACAGATATAACGGTTCGGCGGAATCTGTGGGAACAGTCGCGGGTGCATGGCCTCGCGATGCCGTTCAAGCTTGCATTCGATCTCAGCTTTCCATTGATCGGAATGCGGTTGAATGCCCTGGGCTGCGAGTTCCTTGTAGATTTTGAGCGTGGAGTCGTAAAGGCCGAGTTCGATGATGGAAAGATAGGAAGACGTGGGCTCAAAGTATTCACTCAGGCGCATGCCGGCGAGTTTAAGTTCCGCCTGATTAAGGTCGGCAAACGACTTGCGGAAGTGCACGAGCATCAGATCGCCCTTGTGCCCGATCAACGAAAAAAGTGCGGATTGGCCTGCGGACCCCTGTTCCATTTCACCCAGCACTGTCGCTGCCTCGCTGGCGAGGGATGATTTCGTGGCTTCGGGCAGGGCTCGCCAGGCCGTCCAGCGAAATCGCATCATCTGATGCAGCACGCTGTAACCTTCAGTCGTCAACGGCACTTCGGGAATCTCGGCCGGAGCGGTTTGCGGATGAACCTGCGGAGGAATGGTCGTTGTCATTGGATTCTCGGGATGGGTGCTCATTTGGATTCGCTCTCCATTGTACGCAAAGCGGGGAGCCGAACGGGGCCACGATTTACAATCATTCTGAGATCCAGGCGAAAACGCATGCAGAAACTTATCCTGATAGTCTGCTTCGCCCTTACCTTTAGCCTTCCCCTGGCTGCGCAGAACAAGCGAGTGTGGGTACTGCGCGCGCCCGGTGAAGCGGTGGAATACGATGCTTCAACATTCGCAGAGAAGTTGGTGGTTAAAATTCCTCCCGAGGCTCTGGCATCGCCAAAGGATCTGCAAATCGATGCTTTGGGGCAAATGCTATTTGCTCCGGCCGTGGCTCTGCCGCTGCGCGAAGGTGATTTTGCCGGGGCAAAGAATGTCTGGTTCTGGAACGGCCATACTGCGACAACCCTGACGCGCGACATCTCAAGAACCACGGCCACAGTGGGATCAAACCTCGCCATCACCGAGTCGGCGCCTGCGCCATTTCTCTCGGCAGATGGAGCGCATCTGTTTTGGTTCTCGAATCAGGCGCGCCGCCTGCAGCGCGATGGAGTGGATCTCTCCAACCGACTGAGTTGGATGAGCTGGCGTACGGACCTGGCCGGGGCGAACCGGGAGGAAATGGCGTCGATTACGCTTCCAGATTGTTCGTGCAAAACTGGAGCTTGCGAAGAAACCTGTCCTTACGAAGAAGTCTGGATTCCCGGCGGTGGAGTTGGGAAGTTTTTTCTGCTGACGCAGTTTGTAGCGGGACAAACGCAAGCGATTTATAAATCGACCTTGGCTTATGTAGAAGACGCCGGCAAATGGGCGGCGCAGGCAGTCGATCCCCCGTTGCGCCGAGTGTTGGATGCAGCGAATGCCGACGTCATTCTCGAAGCCGTTCCTGACACCGGTTGCTGCGGATGGTCGAATGAGAGTGATGATCAGGCCGTGCTGCGACTTCACGGCAAGACGATAACGGTGTTCGATGAGTTGGCCGCGTACAAAAATCCTGACTACGACGTGAGTTTTTATACGCAGAACGGCCAACTGGCTCCTGATCTCGGCTCGGTCGCCATGACGATCAATGCCACATCCAAACCAAACACGCCGATTCAACTGGCGGAGCAGGGACAAGCCAACCCGGAAGAGTCGCAGCGCATTCGCAAAGCCTTGCCGGAGCTTCCCGCGGTTGAAGTAAAGAGTGTGGACGTGAGGAACGGTGAAGGCGCGCCGCATCGGCTGGCCTTTCTCCCGCACGCCACGCTGGTGGGCTGGATCAACGACAAGGAGATTCTCATTGTGGAGAATCACATTTTGGTTGTGTATAACATCGCCGACGAAAGCCGTAGAAAATCGGCCATAACCGTAGAGGATTACGAGCATGTTTTTCTGCGCTGACCTTCGACATCCCTCGCCAACTCACCACTTGTGTTTAAAGCCTTAGCGGCGTAAATCCGAAGCACCTTCATTGACTTGCCGCCGCTGGGGACGTAGGATTTTTCAACGTGATCGGGCGGACTGTTTCGCATTACTTAGTTATTGAAAAACTCGGCGGCGGCGGGATGGGTGTGGTTTATAAAGCGGAAGATCCGCGCCTGCACCGTTTTGTCGCGCTCAAGTTCCTGCCCGATGCGCTGGCCAGTGATCCTCGTGCGCTAGCCCGTTTTCAACGGGAAGCGCAGGCCGCCTCCGCACTCAACCATCCCAATATTTGTACGGTCTACGACATTGGAGAGCAGGATGGCCAAGCCTTCATCGCCATGGAGTTCTTGGATGGGCTGCCCCTGAAGCATCGTATCGCGGGCCGTCCGGTGGACACGAAAACTCTGGTTTCTCTGGCCGTCGACATCTCCGACGCCCTCGATGCGGCCCACACCCATGGCATCATTCATCGAGACATCAATCCCACAAATATTTTTGTGACCAAGCGCGGCCACGCGAAGATTCTCGATTTCGGCCTGGCCAAGTTGACTGAGGGTGACGAAGCCGTTCTTAGTGGAAACACTTTTGGAGATGTCACGCAGTCGCCGCACGATCCCGCGCGTCCCGGGTACGCCCTGGGAACGATCCCTTACATGTCGCCGGAACAGGCCCTGGGCCGGCCGCTCGATTCCCGCACGGACCTGTTTTCCTTCGGCGTGGTGCTTTACGAGATGGCGACGGGTGTTCTGCCTTTTAAGGGACAAACTACCGCTGCGTTTTTTGAATCCCTGATTCATAGCGTACCGGACTGGCCGCTGCAATTTAGCGCTGGAACTCCGGCCGAACTTGAGCGCATCGTAAGAAAAGCGCTCGAGAAGGATGCCGGGCACCGCTTTCAAAGCGCCGCGGAGATGCGCGCTGACTTGCAGCGGCTGCGCCGCGATGTGGAGTCCGGCCAAGCCTTAACCCCTGCGCCGGCTCCGCCCCGCGTTCCGGATTCGAAGGATAGAATCCGCGCAATGTTCGCGACCGCTCTCACCACGGCTGCGCCTCCGCCCAAGCCGAGTAAGGCGCCATGGTTCGCTGCCGGCATTGTTGTACTGGCGGCTTTGGCCGGGATAGTTCTGCTTCTCCGATCGCCCGCACCTCCGCCTTCGGTGATTTCGTCGTTGCAGATTACGAGCGACGGCACCTCGAAACGATCTCTGGTTACTGACGGAACCCGCCTGTACTTTTCAGAGTATGTAAGCGGACATTCCGTGTTAATGCAGGTCTCCGCTTCAGGTGGAGAGACCGCTCCTGTGCCAGTGTCGCTCGCGAGCGCCGATGTTTATGACTTCTTTCCCGGCCGTTCTGAGTTATTGGTGAAAGGGGAAGCCGAAGGCTCCGAGACAGAGTGGCCGATCTGGATACTGCCGCTGCCTGCAGGCTCCCTCCGGCCTGTGGGAAGCATCCTGGCGCATGCTGCCACTTGGGCGCCCGATGGCCAACACATCGTATATGCGAAGCAATCCAGTCTGTATATGTGCAACGCGGACGGAACGGATTCGCGCGAGCTCATTACGGTATCCGGAATCCCATTCGTTCCCCGGTTTTCTCCCGACGGTCGCCGGTTGCGCTTCACCATCCGCAATACCGACCAGCGCACTTCTTCGTTGTGGGAAATTTCGCCGCAAGGGAAGAACCTGCACCCGGTATTACCGGATTGGAACAAGCCTGCTCAGGAGTTCAGCGGAACCTGGACTCCGGACGGTGAATACTTTCTGTTTGAATCCAGTCGCGATCATACGCAGAATATCTGGGCCCTTCGCCAACAAGGGTCATGGTTGAGCAATTTGTTTCGCAGGACCGAGTCTGAACCGACGCAGCTGACGGTGGGTCCGCTCCTGTTCAGCAATCCGACGCCGAGTCCGGATGGAAAGAAGTTGTTCGTCATCGGCCAGCAGCGTCGCTTCGATCTGATCCGGCTCGATGGCAAGTCGAAACAGTTCTCTATCGATCTGCCCGGCGTATCGGCGGGGGAGGCCGACACGACGCGCGATGGTGAGTGGATCGTTTATGTGTCGCATCCCGATCTCACACTGTGGCGCAGCAAATCGGACGGAAGCTCACGCACCCAACTCACCTACGCGCCAATGCTCGCCCACATGCCGCGCTGGTCGCCGGACGGGAGTCAGATTGCCTTCATGGCATCACGTCCGGGAACGCCCTGGAAGATATTTGTGATGCCGGCAGAAGGTGGCACGCCTCGTGAACTGACGCCGGAAGATCACAATCAAGGCGACCCCACCTGGATGCCAACGGGTGATGCGATTGTTTTTGCGGGAATGCCGTGGCTGGAATACGGGAAAGCTTCTGGCCCCAATATTCATATCGCGAACGTGAACACTGGGCAAGTCTCGGATGTGCCAGATTCGGAGAATCTTTTCAGCCCGCGCTGCTCGCGCGACGGGCGCTACTTTGCGGCTCTTTCCGCCGACTCAAGCAAACTGATGCTCTACGACACGGAGAAGAAATCCTGGAGGCAGCTCGCCGTTTCACGCTTCGCCTTCGAGAACTGGTCCCACGATAGTAAATATATTTACGCGGAAGATTATCCCGACAAGATCGACGATATGGTGCGGGTGAATGTTGCGAACGGCAAGATCGAGCACTTGCTTAGCCTGAAAGAAATTCCGCGCGGGTTCGATCCCTGGGAATTCTGGGTCGGCCTCGCTCCAGATGATTCGCCGCTGCTGATGCGGGATAAGAGCACGCAGGAAATCTACAGCCTGGATGTGCGGTTCCCGTAACTTCTCTGCATCTGTTGGCGGCTGGTGAGCAAGTTGTAACGACGAGTACGAGCGCTTCCCCTTTGTGCTAAACTGTGCCGGAAAAACAGGGCACACTCCCCCCGTACCCTTTCTCGAGTTAAGTCACCAAGAAGTACAACTCCATTACAAATTGCGAAAGGAGACGAAATGAGAGTCACAAAGCTGCTCTTGATTTGTATGTGCTGCGTTATCGCTGTCCCCTCCCTTTGGAGCCAAACAGCAAATGGCGTGGCAAAGCCTGGAATCCTGGGGTACCTCGACCCTCACACCGGCGCGTTTCGGCCGGTCCCTTCGGTGACAGACGAAAGCGTGGAGCCTGCGGCTTTAACGACATTCGGAGGGACGATAACTGTTACGCTTACGATCACGGTGAAGTCCACCGGACTTACTAACTTCACTTGCACGGCGGAAGTTTCTATGTTCGATGCCGCTACCACCAGCCCGCGCGGCTACGACGAGAGTGCCACCGCTGTCGCGACCGGAAGCGGGTCGACAAGAACCTGCAAACTGACCATACCCTACTCCTGGGCACTGGCTACCCAACCCAGCGACAGCATGACGATCAGTTACATTGCTTTCGGAAGTGGCACAACCCCGACGGCGCAGCGTACCAGCGGGCTTTCTCCACTCGATACCACCAAAGTCCCGGCAAATGGCGCTACTACGGCGCTCACTGCCGCAGTCACCCTCTGAAACCCGGGCGGGTCTGAATGGCCCGCCCCTTTTTCCGCAAAGTGTTGCCCGCTCTGTTCCGAACAGACCATCCAGATCGTAAGGTGATTATTCGAGGGCGCGGTGAATCTTCCGCAGTCCGGCTCGATCGATTGCGCAGCCAAGCGTGTTGGCGCCCGCCTGCGGTAAACAAAATCCATTAACACGGGGAACACAGAGGGCACGGGGTAGATCTCGGCGAGATAGGGGGTGCAACAGCTAGGGTTGTCAAAATTGGGTGTTCAACATCTCGCGACAATGGCGCGCGATCTGTCGTTCTTCTTCCGTGGGGATAACTTTAATTTTGTCTGACGTTAGTCCAAGTGCTTCAAGGCCCCGGGTGGATGCGGCGCGAATGCGCTCGCTGTGCTCTCCGATGCCGCCGGTAAAGACGAGCAGGTCAGCACCTCCCAGCAGGGCGAGGTAAGCTCCAATCGCTTTTCGTACGGACATGGCAAAGATATCGAGCGCAAGCTCCGCTTTCTGATCTCCCGAACGGGCCCGCTCTTCGAGCGCCTTTACATCGCCTTCTCCTGAAGAGAGAGCAAAAAGGCCGCTCTGATGATTGAGCAGGTCTTCAAGCTTATCTGCGTCCAGCTTGTCATTTCGGAGAAGATAGATGATAACGCCGGGATCAAGGTCGCCAGATCGCGTGGCCATGGGAATACCACCGGTGGGAGTGAGACCCATCGTAGTATCGATCGACATCCCGTCGCGAAGCGCACACAGGCTTGATCCGTTACCTAGATGAGCGAAGATGGCTCGCGGCGGCACTTGGGCGCCAAAATGATGCACTAATGATTCGTAAGAAATCCCATGAAAACCATAACGGCGAATGCCCGCATCTGCGTAACGTTGCGGGATGGGGAAATGGAATGCGACTTCCGGCATGGTTCGATGAAAAGCATCGTCGAAGCAGGCAAACTGCACCGCGGAAGAAAAAATCGACTGCGCTGAAGCGATCAGCGATAACGCTTGCGGAATATGTAGCGGAGCAAAGTGGGTTGCGGAGCGGAGTTGATCGAGAACCTTCGGCGTTATGATTTGATGTTTCCGAAGCTCAGGTCCGCCATGCACGATACGGTGCCCGACGGCCGTCGGCGTGCCGTCAATATGTCCCCTGATCGCCTTGGCGAGGGCGGCCAGTGCATCGCTCTGCGATTCGTGGGTACAGTCGCGCCGCAGTAGCGAGGTTCCATCCGACGAACGAATATGTAACGATCCGTTGTCCCGTCCGATGCCATCGGCACTCCCAGTCAGCAGCGGCTGTTCGTCGGTCGTGCCTCGTTCATAAATACCAAATTTCAGCGACGACGAACCACTGTTGAGTACGAGAATGAGTCCGTCTTCTTTGGCTTGGTCCTTTGCCATTTTTAGCCTGGCCATTTCCAGTTGCGAATTTCTTCCTTATCGATGCCCTCGGTGTGAGCGTAGCTGATGCTCTCGATAATCTGGCCCTTCAGCCATTCTTTGACGTGAGCACCGATGGAGCGCAGGCGCGGAACGCGGTCGATGACATCAATGGCTAAGTCGAAGCGGTCGATCTGGTTGATGATCGCAAGTTCCAGAGGAGTATTTATATTTCCTTTCTCCTTATATCCACGCACATGAATGTTGTCATGATTCTTGCGACGGTAACTGAGTTTGTGAATCAGCGAGGCATAGGAGTGAAAATTGAAGATGACGGGCTTGTCGGCGGTGAAGAGCGAGTCGAAATCGCGGTCGGATAGCCCGTGCGGATGCTCAGTGTCTGGCATGAGACGGAAGAGATCCACTACGTTTACAAATCGAATTTTCAGATCCTTGAAGTGCTCTTTCAAAATTGACACTGCGGCGAGAGACTCCATGGTCGGAATATCACCGGCGCAAGCCATCACCACGTCTGGATCCTCGCCGTCATCGGTGGAGGCCCAGTCCCAGATGCCAATGCCCTTGGTGCAATGGATTACAGCATCCGCCATCGTGAGGTACTGAAGGTGGTCCTGCTTGTCGGCGACAATCACATTCACGTAATCGCGCGAACGCAGGCAGTGATCGGTCACGCTGAGCAGGCAGTTTGCATCCGGTGGCAAATAAATGCGCACTACGTCTGGGCTTTTGTTCGTGACCACATCAAGAAATCCGGGATCCTGGTGAGTAAATCCGTTGTGATCCTGCCGCCACACCAGTGACGTTATGAGCAGGTTGATCGAAGGTATTGGAGCACGCCAGTCGAGTTCTTTCTTCGATTTCTCCAGCCATTTGGCGTGCTGGTTAAACATGGAATCGATGATGTGTATGAAAGCTTCGTAGCTGGAGAAAAATCCGTGGCGGCCGGTGAGCACATAGCCTTCAAACCAGCCTTCGAGCGTATGCTCGCTCAGAATTTCCATGACGCGTCCGGCGACATCGAGTTCACCCCCGTCGACGTCGTCCGGCTTGAATTCGGCAAGCCAGGTTTTTTTCGACGCAGCATAAATCGCGGTCAGCCGGTTGGATGCGGTTTCATCTGGTCCGAAGACGCGGAATGAGTTCATGTTGCGGCGCATCACTTCGGCAAGAAAATGCGCGAGCACGTCGGTGGGCGCGGCATACATTCCGCCCGGCGCTTTCACTTCCACGGCATAATCGTGAAAGTCGGGTAACGTGAGTTCTTTGCGCAGCAATCCACCGTTGGCGTGCGGATTGGCTGAGATGCGGCGCTCGCCGGATGGCGCAAGCGCTTGTAGTTCCGGTATGAGAGTTCCGTTGGCATCGAAGAGTTCTTCGGGTTTGTACCTGCGCATCCAGTCTTCCACGATCTTCAGATCCTTACTATTCGTGACTGGGTCAGCTACCGGGACCTGGTGCGCTCGCCACGTGCCTTCCACCTTGTGTCCACCGACTTCCTTCGGTCCCGTCCATCCCTTCGGAGAACGAAGGACGATCATGGGCCACCGCGGGCGAGTCGCCTGTCCAGTGGAGCGAGCCTGCTGCTGGATCGAACGAATCTCAAGAATGCACTGTTCCAGAGTTGCGGCCATTTTTTGATGCATCATAGCCGGATCATCGCCTTCAACGAAGTAAGCCTTGTGGCCGTACCCGGTCAGCAGCGCGTCCAGTTCTTCGTGCGGAATGCGCGCCAGGATGGTGGGATTTGCGATCTTGTAGCCGTTGAGGTGCAGGATGGGCAGAACAGCGCCATCCCGAATCGGATTCAGAAATTTATTCGAATGCCAGGAGGTGGCGAGTGGCCCGGTCTCGGCCTCACCATCGCCAACAGCAACGGCTACGATGAGATCAGGATTGTCGAACGCTGCTCCGTAAGCATGCGAGACGGAATAGCCAAGCTCGCCACCCTCATGAATCGAGCCCGGAGTCTCCGGCGTGCAGTGCGAACCGATTCCTCCTGGAAAAGAAAACTGTTGAAAGAACTTCAGCAGCCCCGCTTCATCCCGGCTCTTTTCCGGATAAATCTCAGAGTAATGGCCTTCGAGATAGCAGTTGGCGAGAGTTGCCGGAGCGCCGTGGCCGGGGCCGGAGATGTAAATTACATCCAAGTCGTACTTTCGGATGAGCCGGTTCAGGTGAACCCAAATCAAGGATTGGCCGGGATCCGATCCCCAATGGCCCAGAAGCCGGTTTTTGATGTGTTCCGGCTTCAGAGGTTCTCGTAAAAGGGGATTCGCGCGAAGATAAATCATGCCCGCCGACAGATAATTGCAGGCTCGCCAATACGCATGCATCTTGCGCAACTCTTCGGACGAAAGGGGAGCTACTTCAGTTTCGCCAGCCATCGGATCCCTCCGAAAATTTCACTTCGGCAATTGCCTCGCGGTATTTCTACCTTACAACCTTACCCATCTGATGCGGAAGCTTGATCCGGCAATTTACCGCCGTAGAAAGAGGGTGCAAGAAACCGTGCCCAGAAAATCTCCAACTGTTTTTCATTGCATCGTTGATGGCGGCAGTTCTTTTTTCGCCGATCTCCATTACGCCCGTAACTATCGAGTGACATTACGCTGTGTTAGACCTTTCTAATGAGAGCGGGATCGCCCCACAGTTCGGCCTTGCCGGGTGCGAGTTACCACGACTGCACGGGAGTGCGAGGTTAAGAATGGCAAAAAAAATCCTTGTAGTGGATGACTCCAAAACCGCCTTGATGATGGAGCGGGAGATTCTGGAACGGCGCACGACCTACCAGTGTGTGACCGCGTGTGATGGACAGGAAGCGGTGGAGAAGGCGCAACAAGAGCATCCGGACCTGATTTTGATGGATGTAGTAATGCCCCGTATGAACGGATTTGAAGCCTGCAAGATGATGCGTCAGCAGCCGGGCACACGCGAGATTCCCATTGTTCTGGTGACCACTCGCGGCGAGGAGTCCTACATGGAGGCGGGATTCCAGAGCGGCTGTAATGACTACATTACGAAGCCGGTAAACGGTACTGAACTTGTCGCCTTGCTGGAGAGCTACCTGGGCGAGTGACACGCGCAAAGGCCGGCACACTCGGTCGAAACAGAGCAAGAATGATTTTCCATGAATAAGGATCTTCATGCCCGGTGATAAGAGCAACGCATACGGAGCAAAAGCCGCTGCCGCGGAACCGATGAACGATCTGCGCCTTCGAACCGCTCGTAAGCGGCTGCTCGGAAGCAGCGGGCAAGAGGACGCGATTGAGGCCGTGCGTGAGATTGTTGCAAACTTCCTCGGCTCCGAAGAAATGGGCCTGTTCCAGCTTGATCGTAGAAACAAGAAGTTTGAAGTGTTCTGGTCTTTCGGAATCGATCTCGAAGAGTACGACTTGTTGCGGACTCTCGGGGAATCTGGTCTTCAGTGCATGATGCGCGGAGAGTTTCACGTGGACTTCGGAGTTCGCGACCAAGCGGGAGTAATGGCTAAGGCGCAGGCGTTTATTCCCATCACAGTTGGGGACCAAACCATAGCGGTCCTCGCGATCCTGCGTCTGCTGCCCCAGAAGGCCGGGTTCGAGCGATCGGACATGGAAATCTTCAAACTTCTTTCGCGGGAAGCCGCCAGGCCTTTGTTCGGTCCGACCGGCCATGCCAGCACAGGTGCGGAAGGATCAGGAATGAGAGCATGAAAGACACTTCCCCCAAATTTAATCCTGCGGTCCTGCCCGCCGACGTCATGAAGAATTTTGAGCCAGCGGATTCGAATCAGCCGCGGCACTTTCTCTACCCCGGACAAGTATTTGTAACCCGCGAACCGATGACCATCTCCACCATACTTGGCTCCTGCGCCGCCGTTTGTCTCTGGGACCGGCATAAGAGGGCGGGGGGAATGAATCACTATTTACTGCCTGAAGGACAGGCCGAAGGCCCGAACCGCCTGCGATACGGCAATGTCGCAAATCCGGAACTTCTGCGCGAAGTGTTGGCGTTGGGATGCGAAGTGCGAAATCTGCAAGCCAAGATTTTCGGTGGATCCAGTGCATTCGCTGTCGATTTATCGCAATCTGTGGGAACGAGGAATGTCGACTTGGCTGAAAGTTTTCTTCGCTCCGCCGGAATTCCCATCGTGGAGAGGGAAGTCTCGGGAAAACATGGGCGCAGGCTGGTGTTTCACGTAGCCGATGGCGTCACGATGATCAAGAGTTTTGACCAGGTGTAGCGAAGAGTCTCTCATACGAGAATTCGAACGCACGAAAGGGGGAACGATTGGATTTAGCGGATTTTGATCGTGAAGCAGTCCTTGCGTCGTTCCTCGCCGAGTCCGAAGAAGGTCTGGACACGATGGAGCGGGTTTTAGTTCAGATGGAATCGAGTCCACCCGATCCGGAGCATGTGCACAGCATTTTTCGTGTGGCGCACAGCATCAAGGGAAACGCGACCTCGTTGGAACTCAGTGAGCTTGCCGGGTTTGCCCATGTTGTGGAGGATCTGCTCGACCTCTTTCGTGAGCGGCAGACACAGCCCAGTGGGGAATTGATATCGCTGCTATTGAAGGCGGTGGATGAGCTGCGCAGCATGGTTTCCATAGCGTCGGCCGGGAACCAGGAACTCACCCATGGACAGCAGGATCTCAGACGAGAAATCGCCCGCGAAGTAGAGAAGCGATCGAAAAGAGTCGTCAGGGCCAACGGAGCCACAGGAGAATCCGGTTCGGCAGTGAAGAGCGATACGCTCCCGAATGCCGGCCCTCGCACGTTGCGCGCCGATGTGGAGAAGCTCGACCACATGTTGAACCTGACCGGCGAGATCGTGATTGCGCAGGGCCGCCTCCGCCGGATGATCGAAAAACTTGGCACCGAACAAGGGCGCGCCATCCTGGAGATGCATCGCGAGGCAGAGCGCTTGTATATGGATCTGCAGAGTGAAGTGATGAGCATCCGAATGGTACCGGTCGGACCGTTGTTTCGTCAGCTTGTGCGCTCGGTAAGAGATCTTGCCCGTAGCCATGGAAAGATGGCGCGACTGGAAGTGCTCGGAGGAGACGTCGAAGTTGATACGACGGTGCTTGAGCAGTTGAAAGATCCTCTGCTGCACCTGGTGCGCAACGCGGTCGACCATGGTCTGGAAAAGCCGGATGTGCGCGAGAGCCAGGGCAAGAATCCTTGCGGAGTGATAAGGCTTAAAGCTGCGCACAGCGGTGGAAATGTCCTCGTAACGCTGCAGGATGACGGAGCCGGATTCGATCGCAAACGGATTCTCGAGAAAGCAAAACGCGTCGGTCTGGTCTCTGCGAAGGACGAGATTCGGGAGCAGGATATTTACGATCTGGTTTTCCAGGCCGGATTCTCTACCGCTGAATCAGTTACAGACCTCTCTGGCCGTGGTGTTGGTCTGGATGTGGTGCGGCGCAATATCGATAGTTTGCGCGGCACGGTGGAAATATCAAGCACGTCCGGCAAAGGCAGTGTCGTCACGATCCGCCTTCCCTTGACATTGGCCATTATCGAAGGGTTCTCGGTGCGAGTCGGCGCAGAGACTTTTGTTGTCCCGCTCGAGCATGTAACCGAATGTACGGAATTGCCCGCGGACCAGCGCAGCTCGGAAGCCAGCGGAATCCTCAGTCTACGCGGAACCGCTTTGCCTTATGTGAGATTGCGGCACGCCTTCAGCCTGCCCGGTAACACTCCGAAGCGGGAGAACGTCGTGGTGGTTAAGATCAACGACTCCTATGCTGGAATCGCGGTGGACGAATTATTGGGTGGAATGCAGACCGTGGTTAAGCCGCTAGGCAGGGCGTTTCGAGCGGTGCCCGGTATCGCGGGTTCCACCGTTCTGGGAGACGGACGCGTCGGCTTGATCATCGATGTTCCCAGTTTGCTGCGGGGAGTAATGCAGTCGAGTCTGCAGGCACAAGCTTAGTTATGACGGAAAACATTTCGAGGGGTGAGGGACAATGAAGACTTGGCAAGATCAGAAAATAGGTACCCGACTTGGAGTCGTCTTCGGGATCATTCTGTTGGCTGTAATTGCGGCGGGCGGATTTGGGTTGAGCTGGCTCGGTCGGCTGAATTCCGATATGTCGGCTTCGATGCAGAAGCGCTACAACACGGTTGAGCTAACTCATCAGACGATTGAGAACTCGATCACCAATGCCCGCATCACGCTGCAATTATTTGAGACGGCCAATCCTGATCAGGAGAAAAAGCTGAATCAGGAAAATGAAGGCATCAGTCACCAGATCACCACGCAGGTGGCGGAGATCGAAAAGAGCCTTAGCTCTTCGCAGGAACGGGAGCTCTTCGAAACCGTTACCCACAATCGAGAGGCTTATATTTCAGCCCGGCAAAAGGCCAAGGCTCTGCTCGCGGACAAGAAACGGGAGCAGGCTATGGACGCCTTGAGCGCAGAGGTAATTCCGGCTCTCGACATCTACCGCGCATCATGGCAGAAGCTGATCGACTTCCAGACGACGGCCATGGAGCAGAGCATGAAAGAAGGCCAGGAATCCTATGCTGCGGGACGCAAAATTGCGTTCTTGCTGCTGATACTTACTTTGATCGTTTCTCCGTTGGTCGCGATCAGCATTACAAAAAGCATAACGGTTCCGATCCAGGAAGCTGTCGAACATGCCGAGCGCATCGCCGCGGGCGACCTGACCAAAGAGATTGTTGTGACAAACAACTCGGAGACCGGCAAGCTGCAGCAAGCCATGCATGAAATGAGCAGCCGGCTGTCAGGCATTATCAGAGACGTTCGCGAAGGGTCCGCCGCGGTAGCATCTGCCGCCCAGCAGGTCTCTTCCTCATCCCAGAGTCTTTCCCAGGGAACCAGTGAACAAGCAGCATCGGTGGAGGAAATGAGTTCCAGCCTGGAGCAGATGAACGCATCCATCAGCCAGAATGCCGACAACAGCCGGCAAGTGGAGCAGGCAGCGGCAAAAGGAGCGCTGGCCGCGGAAGAGAGCGGCAACGCGGTGAAAGAGACGGTCGAAGCCATGAAACAAATTGCAGCGAAGACGTCGGTGATCGAAGAAATCGCCTACCAGACTAATCTGCTGGCGCTCAACGCCGCCATCGAAGCAGCACGCGCCGGAGATCAGGGCCGGGGCTTCGCGGTAGTTGCGGTCGAGGTTCGAAAGTTGGCCGAGCGCAGCCAGTTAGCGGCGCAGGAAATCGGTGGATTGGCGGGAAGAGCGTCAGCGTCGCGGAACGATCTGGAAAATTACTCTCTGACCTGGTGCCATCGATCAAGAAGACCGCGGATCTGGTGCAGGATGTAGCCGCAGCATCGACCGAACAGTCCGGAGGAGTGACGCAGATCAACCAGGCAATGTCCCAGGTCGACTCGGTCACTCAGCGCAATGCGTCCTCGGCGGAAGAACTTTCCAGCACCGCGGAAGAGTTAGCCGCGCAGTCCGAACAACTGCAGCAGTTGATGACTTTCTTCCGCGTAGCGGGTGAACAGAACGCACATCGTAACGGTGACGGCAAACAAAAAGTCTCGATGCCCTTGAAACCGGCATTCAGAAATGATTTCGCGCGCCCTGGTCATAAACAGCACCGCGGGCAGCAAGGTCGAGGAAGAAGCCAACTTCTCTCCCTTCTGAAGATCGCAGCCGAGGCTGCATAGCTTCATGTAAGGAATGACGGCGTGCCGAAGCCGAATGCATTCGGCAATGCAACGAGAAATGTGAGGATTGAAACTATGGGAGCGCCGAACCAAGAGAAGAACCAACTCCCTCTGAAAACCGTGCAGTATCTTACTTTCCTGACCGCAGGCGAAGAATATGCGATCAGCATTGTTAAGGTGAGGGAGATCATCGAGTATGAGGCGGTTACCACCGTGCCGAGGACTCCGATCTGGATTCGCGGCGTCACAAACCTGCGCGGTAAAGTTATCCCGGTCGTCGATCTCGCTGTTAAATTCGGAATGCCCTCCAGCAAGATTTCCAAATTCTCTTGCATCATCATCACCGAAGTGATTTTCCAGGGCGAGAGTTTGACTATGGGTGTTCTGGCCGATTCTGTAAGCCAGGTGATTGAACTCTCCGCGCAGGAAATCGAAGCCGCGCCGCCATTCGGTACGCGGGTGAAGACCGAATATCTGCTCGGCATGGGCGCTTTGGGTAAGAAGTTTTGCCTGATTCTCGACATCGATAAGGTCCTGTCTACTGACGAATTGTTAGCCGTATCGGAATCCCTGGCCGAGGAATCCGCTGCCGACCCTTCCGCGGTTGAGACGGCGGTCAAACAGGAAAACTTTGAGGCTGGAGCATAGCTGTGTCCGCTGCAGCAGGGGCCGGTAAGGCGCAGAGCAGCTCTCACCAAACCGATGCATACCCCGATGAGTTGCCTCATCTTTCCGTAAGCCCCGCCCTATTCGAAAAGTTCCAAGCGCTGATCTATTCCGAAACAGGTATATGGCTGGGTAGTTCAAAAACGGCGCTGTTGTGTGGGCGCCTGTTTCGCCGGCTTCGAACCCTGGGCATTGCTTCGCTGGAAAGCTACTACCAATGCGTTGCCCAGCCCGACCAACAAGAGGAACGCGAGCGGATGATAGACGCTATCACCACGAATGAAACCCGCTTCCTTCGCGAACCTCGGCAATTCGAATTCCTGGTGCAGAGCGTGCTTCCTGGTTGGCGGACGGACGCTGAACAAGGTTTGCGAGCCAAGAGAGTACGGATATGGAGTGCCGGATGCTCATCCGGAGAGGAGCCTTACACCATCGCGATGTTGATGGCCACGCACCTTCCGGCGCACGAAGGTTGGGACGTGCGCATTCTGGCCACAGACATCTCAAACCGCGTGCTGGAAAAAGCCCGCAAGGGTATTTATCCCATCGCGAAGGCGAAGGAGTTGCCCCTGGACCTGCTTTACAGTTTTATGCTTCGTGGCACCGCCGACCGCGATGGCGAGATGAAAGTAAAAATTGAGATCCAGCAGATGGTTGATTTTCAAAGGCTGAACCTGGACCAGGAATCTAATCTTGCAGAAAGTCCGTTCGACATTATTTTCTGCCGTAATGTTTTAATTTATTTTGATGCGGCTTCAAAATCCAGAGTGGTTACCAGCCTTTCTCGTCACCTGATCGCCAATGGCTTCCTGTTCGTGGGGCACGCGGAAAACTTAACCAGCATTTCCACAAATCTACGCAGCCTTGAGCCCACCATCTACCGAAAGACAATAGATCGAGAGGTCTCTTGAACACGCCGCTGAATGGAAATGGCTTGCAAGTGCTGGTTGTGGATGACTCGGCCATGGTGCGCCAGGTCATGCAGGCCATTCTAAGCACCGATCGCAGGATCAACGTGAAGGCTGCGGCGGACCCGCTCATTGCCTGGGCCAAGATGCAGAAAGAATCTCCTGATGTTGTCATCACGGATCTGGAAATGCCGAGGATGGACGGGCTGACTTTCATCCGAAAAATCATGTCGGAGATGCCTACGCCGATCGTGGTCTGTTCCGGTCTGGCGGCGCGCGGAACGGAACTTGCATTTCGCGCGCTCGAAGAAGGCGCGGTCGAAGTGATCACCAAGCCCAAGGTTGGCGTGCGTGATTTCCTGCACGAATCGGCGGTCACGCTTCTGGATGCGGTCTGGAGCGCGGCTCAAGCCCAGATGAGCCCGCGAGCGCCGGCTGCGCCTCGCGTCACCGCCGATGTAGTACTGCCGCGCAAGCACAATTCTGCCTCTATTTTGCCGCCGAGCGGATTAATCGCTGTCGGCGCTTCCACCGGAGGTACGGAAGCACTGCGCCTGTTTCTTGCTGCTTTGCCTACGGATTGCCCGCCCATCGTGATTGTGCAGCACATGCCTGAAGTTTTCACCAAGGCATTCGCGGAGCGCCTGAATAAGGAATGTGCGATCGAGGTGGAGGAAGCTCGTGACGGCGTCCGGCTACAAAACGGCAGGGCACTGATCGCTCCCGGTAACCGCCATATGTTGGTGAATCGCAGCGGGGAGGAATTTGTTGTCCAGATCATCGACGGACCGCTGGTTTCGCGACATCGACCAAGCGTGGATGTTCTTTTTCGTTCCGTAGCCATCGCTGCCGGCTCAAAGGCGATTGGCATCATCATGACCGGCATGGGCGACGATGGCGCCGAGGGCCTCTGTGAGATGAAGGAAGCTGGAGCCGCGACCATCGCACAAGACGAGGCCAGCTGCGTCGTGTTCGGAATGCCGAAAGAGGCAATTGCTCGAGGTGCTGTGGATGTTGTGATGCCTCTGGACCAGATGGCGGGCGCTGCCCTTAGCCTACAGAGTCGATAGCAGACCCGCGGGGGCTATGCCGTTCGTGATCTGCCATGAAGGTTAGAACGTTCTTAGAATGAAGCTCGATTACGGCCCCCCGAACTCGTCCGATACTGGCGACTCGAACATTTGTCATCTTTATTTTTGCTGGCTCGAAATCTGATTTTCACGAAGGAGACGATTCATGGCTACAGGTGCAGCTCCCGCGCTCGAACCCAAGGCGGAAACAAAAACAGAGACTACGGTCGAGGCTGCCAAGGCGCAGCCCGCGACGCTAAAGGACCGCATTGTCGGCATGCTTCATCATATTTTTGCCGGACGCGATGAATACCTCGGATGGCGTCAGTAGGGTTTTCGACGATCCAACGAATCGCGATCATTGTCGATCAAACAAGGTTTGCGCAATTCTCCCGCCCGAGGAAGATAATCAACCCCCACTTTTCCTATTTCACGAACGTCAGTCCGTGCGGGACCAACCATCGGAAGACATAGGCGTAGAGCATCACAATAATTCCGACGATGGAACCCAGTGCGACTGAGTGCCAGAAGACAAAGCGAAAAATAACTCCCTCGTTGCCCACCTGCTCCGTGGCCGCGGTGGCAATTGTGATCGATTGTGCGTCTACCATCTTCCCCATCACTCCACCGGCGCTATTGGCCGCGCACATGAGGATGGGATCGATGCCAAGTTGCTGAGAAGTAATCCTCTGCAAGCTGCCAAACAACGCATTGGACGATGTGTCGCTTCCGGTGAGCGCAACTCCCAGCCACCCCAGAAATGTGCCAAAGAACGGATAGAACCACCCCGTGCGGGTGAACGCCAAACCCAGCACGGCGTCCAGGCCCGAGTAGCGGGTCACGAATCCCAGTCCCAACATGAATGAGATGGCGATCATGGCAAGGCGCATTCGAACCAGCGTCCTCCAAAATATTTTCATCAATTGCAGCGGGCCGAGCCCGAGCAGAAAGCCGGACACAATCGCAGCCAGGAAGCAACCTGTGCCGGTGGCGGAGAGCCAGTTGAAATCGTAGCGCGCGGACTCGGGTGTTGGCTTAGTCACAATGGGAGCCGCGCGCGAAATGGCATTGTGCAGGTACGGCACATCCCATCCCGGCGGACCGGGACGCACTTTGCCATTTGACAGCACCACGCGAAAAGCCGGAGTAGTCGTCTGATTCATCACCAGTTTTATTTTCGGAAGTCCCCAGATCAACACAAACAATGAGAGGATTGCGAAAGGCGTCCAGGCTTTGAAAACTTGTCCCACAGTGTAGGTGCGGGTTTTCAAGAGTCCATCGAACGATTTGGCTGGCCACTCCCCGCCAAACTGATCGGTGATCTCCGCTGTCGCTTCAATCGGAGTGGACGGTTTATCGTCGTAATCAAAGCGCCAAATCTTTTTTGGCTTCCAGAAGCGCAGGAAAATCAAGACAGCGGCGAGCGAGACGACGCCTCCCATAATGTCAACCAGATTGCTGTCGACGTAATTCGACCAGAAGAATTGGGTGAGCGAGAACGAAATGCCGACCACGAGGATGGCGGGAAGCACCTCGAAGGTATCCCGCCAGTTGACCATAGTTCGCACCAGCCAGAAAGGAACGATCACGGCGGTGAAGGGAAGGATGCGGCCGATCATCGCGTTAAGATCGGACTCCGGTAGTGCGGTTACCGCCGCGAGGGCATGAACGGGGGTTCCGATCGCACCCCAAGCCACCGGCGCGGTGTTAGCGATCAGATTCAACGCGGCTGCATGGAACGGCTTGAATCCCAGACCGATCATGAATGCGCCGGCAATCGCCACCGGTGCCCCGAAGCCCGCGGCTCCTTCGATGAACGCGCCAAAACAAAATGCTACCAGCAACACTTGCAAACGGCGGTCGGCAGTGATTCCAGCCACGGACTCCTTCATAATTTCGAACTGACCGGTCTCGACCGAAATGTCGTAGAGATAGACCGCTGCCAGAACGATCCAGGCAATTTTCAAAACTCCGAAGGCCACGCCGTAGCCGAAGCTGAGGGCCGCCAAAATGGGAGGCATTTTAAAAAAAATAATTGCCACCAGGACGGCGGTCGTCGCTCCGGCAATGGCGCACCAGTGTGGCTTAACTTTGAGGCCGGCGAGCAGACTGAAAAGAACGATGATGGGAAGCGCCGCCACCAGCGTGGAGAGCCACCAATGGCCCAGCGGATCGTAGATCTGAGTCCACTGCATTTACAACCTCCTCGCAAAGGGATGTTCTGCCTGCAGAGATCGAGCCGGCGAAATGCAATCCTGCAATTTTTTCTTTAACAACGCGAATCAGTTCGTTTCCCAGTTCTTAGGTACGTTCACGTACGAGCGATCCAATTCGGTGACCGAGGGGCAACCGAGCAAACGCAAAGTTCGTTCCAGATCGACGCGCAGGATCTCGATGGCGCGATCCACGCCAGCCTCTCCGGCGGCCGCCAAACCATAGGCATAGGCGCGTCCGCACAGCACTGCACGCGCTCCCATGCAAAGAGCCTTGGCGATGTCGGTGCCGCGACGAATGCCGCCATCCATTAACACTTCGATGCGGCCTTTTACAGCTTCCACAACCTCGGGCAAAGCTCGTAAGGAAGCTGGAACTCCATCGAGCTGTCGTCCGCCATGGTTCGAAACTGAAATCGCCGCGGCGCCTTCATCCACCGAGCGGCGCGCATCGTCTGCTGTTAATACACCTTTGATTACAATTGGTCCCTTCCACACTTCTCGAATCCATCGAAGATCGGCCCAGGTCACTGCCGATTCGGCCAGGGCCGCATTAATGTCGACCAGAGGCATCTGTCCCTTGCCCGGCACAATGACATTCGGTAATCCGGGCAGACCTCCGTCCATCAGATAGCTCATGAGCCACGCGGGACGAGAGAGAATCTGGGGAAGGAAGGGAACTTTCTCAAATGGCCCGCCGCTGATCAGTTCCTTCATGCCATTGCGATAGTCGCGCTCGCGAATGCCAGACACCGGAGTATCGATGGTGACCACGAGGGCGTTGAAACCCGCGACCCGCGCTCTCTCAATCGCAGCCTCGGCGGCGCCGCGACCGCCCATTAAATAGAGCTGATAGAAAACGGGTCCAGTGGAGGCCGCTCGTACGTCTTCCAGTTTGTGCCCGGAAATTGTCGAGAGAATGTATCCCGTCCCAGCCCGGCCTGCGGCTCGCGCCGCTGCCACTTCGCCTCCCGGGTGCATCAGGCGACTGTAGCCTACTGGCGCGAGCAGAAAGGGAAGAGAGAGATCGAAGCCCAAGACGCGTGTACACAAACTACAGCTTGCCACCGCAACCGCGTGACGTGGGCGAAAGGTGACGTCGTTGAAGACTCGGCAATTCTCACGCAGCGTAACCTCTCCCTCAGCCCCGCCGTCGAGATAATCGAAAACAGATTTCGGCACTCTTTGACGTGCGATGGGACGGAAGTCCTCAATGCAAACAACTCGGGGAGAGGCAACAGAGTGCGCGGATCTCGTCATTGCTAGTCCAGAAGTGCAGGTCCAGCGTCTGGAATCCTAAGGCAGGCGATATCCTACCACTTGCAGAATCCCGGCGGGATGAAATTTTCCCTGCCAGTTTGGCCTGCGGATGGGATAGTTGATTTTCACAACACTTTGTTGAGTTTCGCGGGCAGCAGTTCCAGCTGGTCGAAAGTACAGTCTTGAGGTTTTTTTTCGGGGCGCCAACGCAGGAATTTTGTCCCGTGACGGAAACGGCCTCCAGAAAAATGATCGTAGCGAACCTCTGCGACCAGTTTCGGTTTGAGCGGTTGCCACTCCGTGGAGCGCTTCGTGCTCCACCGGCTAGGGCCACCCGGAGCGTGTCCGGTGAATCCGGGACCACCAATGAGAGGCGCGACGATCTTTTTCAGCTCCTGGCGCTGCTCGGAATTAAAGCTGGACGTGAAACCAATATGATCAAGCAGGCCTTCTCGGTCGTAAAGGCCGAGCAAGAGAGAACCAACACCGCCGCCTTTTTCCGCGTAACGGAAGCCACCCACGACGGTGTCGGCAGTCCGAATCCGTTTGATCTTGACCATGCCGATGCGCTCGCCAGAATGGTAAGGCTCGTCCAGACGTTTGGCTACGATTCCATCGAGGCCCATTTTGCCGCGCTCCTCCATCCATTGTTGTGCCTGACGGCGGTTGGAGGAAGCTGGGGAGAGTCGCACCCAGTCATCGTTGGCTATCCTGCTGAAGAATTGCTCAAGCGCCTGACGCCTCGCCGAAAGCGGACGCTCATTCAAAGCCAGTCCCGCTTCGTCGACCAGCAAGTCGAAGCACAAGTAAGTTGCTGGAGTTTCGGATGATAACTTGCGGATTCTGCTGGCCGCGGGATGAATGCGCATCAGCAAGTTGTCGAACGAAATCTGTTTCTCCACATAGATCACAATTTCGCCATCCAAAACGAAGCGTGACTGCGGAAGCTCAGCAAGCGCTTCCACCAGCTCCGGAAAATAACGATGCAGAGGCTGGCCGGCTTTCGATTGCAATAAGACTTTTTTATCGCGGCGAAATGCAAGACAGCGGAAACCATCCCATTTCGGTTCGTAGAGCCAGCCATCGCCAGACGGAATCTCGTCGACAGCCTTGGCTTCTGCAGGCGGATAAGGCGGACGAAGGGGTAAGCGGATTATTGGAAATTTATTGTTTGAATCTTGATCAGCAAGGAGGCCGGAAGTAACTCGCTCCACTGATTTCTTCGCGGAAACCTGAGTAGATCCTTTTCTTGCCATCGCGCGTTGTTACGATTCGCCCCTCCGCGAAGGTTACTTTACGCGGAGGAGCGATCGGGAAGAGAAATTGTTAGTCGAAGTTGTTAGTTACCCTGCATTTTACTCGCGCTGGCTGAAGTGGTCGGCGCTATCTGCCTGGCCTCTCGCAGATGACTCTTCAGTACTGGAAGCGTCTTTTCGGCAAACTCTTTTACAGCTGGATCGCTGGCAGAATTTGCTTCCTGCTGAAAATCAGCAACGTCCTGGGTATGATCCTTCACCATGTCTGACATGTAGGCCTTGTCGAATTGCTCGCCGCTGAGTTTCGATAAGTGTTCCTTGGTCATTTCGTCTTTAGCGCTCAGCTTGCTGGGAAGGGTAATCCCTTGGCTGCTCGCAACTTCTTTTAGCTGTTCGTTGGCTTTGCTATGGTCGTTGACCATGCGTTGGCCAAACTTCTTAACTTCGGGACTGGAGGCTTTTTCCGTGGCCAGTTTTCCCAGTTCCACTTCCGCCATTCCGCCCTGGGCGGCCTCGCGAACAAACTTTTTATCGCTGGGGCTCACGCTGCCGTTTGACGAGCCCGCAGACATCGAATTTGTTTGACCGATCATTGCGACGGGTAACAGGGCAAGCGACGCGATGAGCGCAACGCGGCTCATCAGACTACTAATCTTTTCCATAGGTTTCTCCTTTTCCTATCAAGTATTGCTTTCGGGCGGAGGCGGAGCAATCGATAGAAGCCCGTAGGACTTGGCGTATCCTGCCCTAAGGCGCCCTGCTGGAGATGGTCCGACGTCCTTCAAGAGTTAGGGGTCAGGAGACGATTGTCACGATTTCGATTGCGCTCTGCGTATTGCCTTTATGCACGAGAACAGAATTCTCCCTGCGTTCAAGAAACAGGTCGACGGTGATACCGCCGCAGCGCAAGTCCTTAATGGTAAGGTTTGGGATTCCTTCCGGCAGATAAGGGTCATCAAAGACTATCCGCTTCCGTTCCGCGTCGATAGAAATGCCGAGACAGGCTTGCAGGATGAGAAAGGGAGCGGCCGCTGCCCAGGCCTGAGGCGAGCAGGCCACGGGATAAAGTGTGGGACCCTCTCCCCCCGCCGGTCGATGCCGCAAAAAAGTTCGGGCAAGCGGTGCAAATCGACCATGCTGCTCAGATCCAGCAGCGCCATGAATATCCGCCCGGCAAGCTCCTTGTCTCCATATTTCGCCAGGCCAGATGCAATGATGGAATTGTCGTGGGGCCAGACCGATCCGTCGTGATAAGAAAGCGGATTGTAACGCGCCTCGCACGACGCCACGGTGCGAACTCCCCACCCCGTGAAAGAATCAGCCTGGAATAACGTTCCTGCAACTTTCTGGGCACGATCCGGGGATGCGATGCCGGTATAGAGGCAGTGTCCCGCGTTCGACGTGCGGACCCGACAGGGTTTTTTCTGTCCATCGAGCGCCAGTGCGTAGGTGGAAAGATCTTCGCACCAGAATTGTTCTTCGAATTTCGCTCGCAGATTTTCCGCTTCCATCTCGAGCGCGGCCGCTTTCTGGGATCCTGCGGTAAAACGACACAAGTAAGCCGCAGCTAACTTTGCGGCGTAAACATAACCTTGCACTTCGCAAAGTGCGATCGGAGCTTTGGCAATCGTTCCATCGGCGTGGAAAATGGAGTCGTTGGAATCCTTCCACCCCTGCTGGACAAGACCTTTGGCGGAGCGCTGTTTGTACTCCACAAAGCCATCACCATCAATATCGCCGAATTCGTCAATCCAGTTCAGCGCGCGTTCGATGTTCGGCCAAAGATGCTGGATAAATTTATAATCCGCGGTTCGCTCGTAATAGGCGCGGGCGAGCATGATGAAAAGCGGCGTCGCATCTACGCTTCCGTAATAACGGCCGAACGGCACTTCGCCAAGTGCTGCCATTTCCCCACAACGCATTTCGTGCAGGATTTTTCCTGGCTCCGCTTCACTTGTGGCATCCACGTGGTCGGCTTGCGTCGAGGCCAGACATTCCAGAACGCCTCTGGCTATTTCCGGATTCAGCCAGAGCGCCTGCAAAGCCGTGATGATTCCGTCCCTGCCGAAAACCGTACCAAACCATGGCACGCCAGCGTAGGGATAATCCTTCTCTGGATTTCCCACCATCATCATCTGCACATCGGAGACGGATCGATTGATCCAATCGTTGAAGCGGGAATTCGAACTATACATTCGTGGAAAAGATGCACCTACGCGATCCAGTTCTTCCCGGGCAGCAGTCATGGCTCGCGAATAACCATTCGCCTGAACCTTGGCGTTAGAGTCGCAGGAGATGGAGAGACGAAAGCTGGCTCTTTCTTTGGGGCGTAGCCGCACTTCATAATCCAGCTCCCGTTCCGATGAGTGCATGGGCGAACCGTCCCATTGGATCCTGGTCCGCCGTATTGTATGGTCCAGTCCCTCATAGGAGAGCAGAACGAAATTGTCTCCTGTTTCTGCCGGCAGACGCCTGCCTTTCCGCGGCCGGTGCATCCCGCGCACTTCGAAGATATCAGCGAAGTCTGCGTCGAAAGTGGTACGGAACGGAACCACTAATTCCGATAAGCCGTGGTTGACGAATGCGATCTCCTCGAAGCACGTGTTGCTCCATAGGAATCTTGAACGCAGCACATGGAGTGTTCCACGCGGCACCACCACTTCGTTGTTGCGCGAAACGTCGAGATTGGCCAGGTCTCCGGTGAAGAGAAAGTTGCTCGTTTCCACCGTGGAACTGAGAAGCAAGGGGCGAGTCCCCCACAGCAGCACGACCAGTTCCGACAAATGCCGGGTGTCCTCAAAGAAGAGTCCCTGCTCGCCCATGCCGGTGGTTTGGACGTCTCCCAAACGGTCGAAGACCAAAAAGGTCCTACCGTATTTGAGAACGCGCGCACGATCGTCGATTGGCGACTGTGAAGTCGCTATGTAGTAGTGTTGGGTAGCAGATCGGTCCAACTCATAACTCCGTCGTCGAGAGTGATCGTAGCTGGTTCTTTGCGAACCAGCTTTTTGTAAATGGATAAATATTCGGCAGCCATTCGCTCGTCGGAAAAATGTCGCTCGAAATGCTTGCGGCAAGCCCGGCGATCGATTTGCTCCAGGTTCTCCAACGCATCTACGGCGCCGTCCACGTCGTCGACGATGAAACCTGTTACTCCATCGCGCAGAACCTCGGGCACTGATCCGCGACGGTAAGCGATGACCGGCGTTCCGCAAGCCAGCGCTTCAATCATTACGATCCCAAAAGGCTCGGGCCACTGGATGGGAAACAGGAAAGCGGCGGCGTTTCCGAGAAATTCATTCTTTTCGTCATGCCCAATCTCGCCGATGAAATCAACTCGTCCTTTTTTCAACAGTGGCTTGATCTTATTCTCAAAGTACTCCGTATCCGCCGGGTCCACCTTCGCCGCGATTTTCAACTGCATGCCGGCGCGGTAAGCAATCTCGATGGCATCCTCCAAGCCCTTCTCCGGCGAGACTCGCCCGAGAAATGCTAAGTAGTTTCCGTCACCGTTTTTGCGCTTGAGCAATCTGCGCGGCATCCCGTGCAGCACTGTACCCTGCCAGTTCGCCCATGGCACGGGCTTCCTCTGAGCGTCGGAGATGGATACTAACGGCATCTCTCGAAAGGTTTGAAAGATAGGAACCAAATCCGGGATATCCAAGCGTCCGTGCTGCGTGGTTAAGCATGGTACCCCGGACCGGCGGCCCAAAGGAAAATGAATATAGTCGAGATGGAAATGAATCAGGTCGAAGTTTGCAGCTTCCCGAAATACATAATCGGTCATGATGGCGTGATGTGCCATGGCATCCTGACATTGCGCATCGAGCCGCAGCGCCCGGGGGCAGACAGGCACGAGCCTGGCATTCGTTACCGAATCGCCGCTGGCGAACAGCGTGACGTCATGGCCCAAACGCACCAGTTCCTCCGTAAGCCATGACACGACACGCTCTGTACCCCCATACAAAACCGGTGGAACACTTTCGTAAAGTGGTGCTACCTGCGCGATTCTCATAGATTATGGTGACACACCCAGTTCATGACCCTTGCTCACGGATGAAGAGGGCTTCATTACACAATAGAATCCAGTGCAGGCTTGGTCTATAAGGTGGGCGCTGTAGCAAAGCGCGGAGCCGAAGATCGATCGAAGGAATATCCGAATCGTGAATATGCGGCGCAGGACGTGATCTTATCCTCACGCCTGCGCCGCTAGAACCCTTCTTAGTGGGGAGGAAAGTGGTCCAACATTTTATCGACGGCTTTATCAAGCTTTTTCTCGTTCTTTTCCGGATTGCTGGTCAGCGTGTCGCTTGACACACCGCGCCAGATCAGCTGCTTATTGTGCGCATCGTAGAAGTCCAGCACCAGCGAGCCAACCGGATAATTTTCCACTTGTGTCGTAGTTTCACCCATACCTCCCCAGCGCCAGCCGCCCAGCCCGTCGTAGAAAGTCTGGTATTCGCGCTGGTCGCGGGCGCTGCCTACGGCAGTAATGGCTACATCGCCGTCACTGTCCACTCTCTGCCAGCCTTTGGCTTGCAATTCGTGGTCTACGGCATCTTTAATTCTGTTCTCCCATAGAGGATCTGTTGTTTTCACCTTTGCCCAATAATAGGTGTGATATTGGGCAAAGTTTGCGTGATGGTCATAATCGGTTTTCACATCCTGCGCCGATGCGATTGCGGCAAAAGCCAACAGCACGGTAACGATGGAACAAAAAACACGGAGCGCTTTCATAAGTTTTCTCCGAAAGTTAAGATCTTGTGCGCAAGGTCGAGGCAGGTTCGCGCTCAACGAATTGCGCAAAACTTATGATGCGAACATTTTGCCGCGGGATTATTCCAATATTGCTTATCGATCAGATAATGGGGCTGCACGAGGCGATCGCGGCGGCCGCCTGGGGACTCATCCCTGCTCTGTAACTCGCCGCCCACAGACTCTGCGATTCGAAAGAACTCGCGCAACTGACGGCGGCGCAGGAACAGTCGACGGTTTACCGAATCTTTGATGTCTGAGGCGAGGCCAAACCCGCAGGGCTAAACTACGATCTTTCGTAACTGTTAACGAATTAGTTAAGTCGTGTTATACTGATTTCAACGCTACTGCCACGGTTTGCTCGTGACGCGGTGATCCTGTTGGATCAAGATTCATCTCCGCTTTTCCTGCCCGCCGTTTATTCAGCGTAAATCCAAAAATAGAGTAAGAGCGGCCGGGAACTCGCTACAAGTGTATTTAGAGTTTGATCAGGCCCCTCCAGAAAGAAAATTACGAATGACAAGTTTTACGGAACTACCGCTTTCTTCTGCTTTACAGCAGAGGCTGGCGACAGCTCAATTTATTATCCCTACGCCAATTCAGGCGCAGGCCATACCCTGCGCGCTTGCGGGCAAAGATGTTCTTGCGACCGCGCAGACCGGTACCGGAAAAACGCTCGCCTTTCTGATCCCCGTGATCGAAATGTTGCAGCGCGAACCGGCACAGAAGGCCCGCGTGCTGGTGTTGCTACCTACGCGCGAGCTGGCGATTCAGGTCAACGAAGAATACGAAAAATTGCGGGGAAGGGAACTTTCGAAAGCCGCACTGGTAATTGGCGGCGTCTCCGAGAAATCGCAGATTCAGGCGGTTCGAAACGGATCCGCCCTGGTGATTGCAACCCCCGGCCGGTTGCAGGATTTCATTACCCGCAGGCTGATTGACTTGCGCGAGATCAAGATTCTCGTTCTTGATGAAGCCGATCGCATGCTCGATATGGGTTTTCTTCCCGCCATCCGCCGCATTCTCGCGATCCTGCCGCAACGCCGCCAGACGCTATGTTTCTCGGCCACGATGGAGCAATCTGTCGCCGGCCTGGTAAACGACTCCATGCGTGATCCAGTTCGGGTTGCCGTCGGATCCGTGCTGAAGCCAGTCGAGAGCGTTCGGCTGCAAGCTTACGAAGTGCGTCCGGCAGAAAAACCAGATGTATTGCGGCAGTTGCTCTACGCCGAGAAGGGGCAAACGCTTATCTTCGCGCGCACGAAACGAGGAACCGAGCGATTGGCCAAAGAGTTGGTCCGCGAAGGTTTTTCAGCGACCATGATCCACGGCGACCGTTCGCAATCGCAGCGTAACGGGGCGCTCAGTGGATTTCAGCAAGGCAAGTTCCAGGTGTTAGTCGCAACCGATGTGGCCGCCCGCGGATTACACATCGATGATGTCGCGCACGTAATTAATTACGATCTGCCCAAGATGGCTGAAGATTTCATCCATCGCGTTGGGCGTACGGGACGTGCGGGGTCGGAAGGGCTTGCATCCAGCTTGGTGGCTGGAGCCGAGGTCATCGAACTTCGCCATATTGAGCGAGCGCTGAAATTGCGCATCGAGCGAAAGCAAGTGGACTGGGCCAACGCGGAGCGCTCACAACACGTTGTTCAAAATACGCTGGCCAGCCGGACTTTAACCAGGTTGCCCGGGGAAGTGTTTGCCTGAAGACTTTTGCCTGAAGGCTAAGGAATGGTAAAAGGGGCGCGTCTCGAAAGACGCGCCCCTTTTCTTATTTGAGGCTGCAGCCAACTAATAATTCTGAGTTACGGTTCGGTCTTCTCCGGAATGCGCTCCCGGGGGATGCTGGAAATGTCGGCATCGTCGGCGCCCATCTGAAAAAGAGCGGCCTGCTCGGCGGCGTGTTTTTGCAACTCAATCAAATCCAGATCGCTGGAATCGCCCGACGTTCCCAACGGTTCCTCGGTCTTGCGTTGAATCCTGCGCTCCGCTTTGTCGCGTTGCTTTTGCTGGCGCGTGTGTTCTTTCTGGCGTTTGGTAAAACTCGATCGGCCTCGTCCTGGCATTCCACATCTCCAATTATGTATTTGGGCGTTGCGGCTGGAGCGCCGTCCATTGCATTAAAAGTGCACAGCAAAAGTTGCGGCAATTTCCTCCAGCGAACCCAGCCGCTCTTCGATTTTATTACGTTGAAGGATCTATACAGCGAATTCTTACCAGCGGGGCTCGCGCGGCTGACGCGCGTGACCCTGATAATCGTCGCGACCGCCCCCGCCTCCACCACCAAACCGTTTTCCACCACCTCCGCCGCGTGGCGCGTCGGTTTTCGGCTTGGCCTCATTGATCTTCAGCGCCCGCCCACCCATCTCAGTGCCATTCAGCGCCGCGACTGCCTTGTCGGCCTCCGCTGGATTGGTCATTTCCACAAAAGCGAAGCCTCGAGCGCGGCCGGTCTCACGATCCGTAACAATGCTGACCCGCTCGACGGCGCCATGCGCTTCGAAAGCGCCGCGCAGTTCGGCTTCGGTGGTGCTGTGGGGTAAGTTTCCGACATACAAATTCTTCATAGGATTTCTTCTCTTTCTGTTTTTTCTGCCGATGTTGTTGCTGCCGCAATTGCCGCTGAAAAGGTTGGTTGAGAATGCAAGTCTTCGGGTTCGGAATGCCGTTCAATTGCTTCTGCCCAGCGCGACGGCCGCGGTGTTTCCCGAATCGCGCGGGAACGAGCTTCGCTGACCGATCTCACGGAGGAAATTTTTTTGCAAGCTTCCAGTATTCCCCAGCGCTGCGACTGATTTCCTGAACCTTGAGCCAGCAGCGCGGCGACCATCTCCTTATGAAGAGCGTCTGCAGGCACGTCGGAAGGCGCACTATCGGAATGCGGCGCGGCCGCAAGATACTGCGGACTGCCCACGAAGAAGGCGATTTGTTGAGGCGGGGTCGCACCGCGAATGTCGGTACAGAACTTGTCCCGGCTCTCCGCTTCGGCGCTCGCATTAATCAGAACCAGGTCGTATAAATCGGCTCGCCACCAGCATCGGGCCTCGAGTACGTCGGCAGCACAATCGACCTCGATGCCGAGTTTTCTCATTACGTCGGCCCGCAAATCACGTTTCGTCTGCGAAGTATCCAGCAGGAGCACTCGCTTCCGCTTTGCAATAGCACCGATCGCCGCGGAGATTGGCAATGCCACAACGGGCGCGGTCATGCCGTTTTTTCCTTCTGATCCGCCTGCGAACCTGCAGGCACAAGATTCTTCTCAGCCAGCGTTTTCAACATCTTCTGATTGCTGATTCGCCGGCTGATCTTTTGCCTTCGTCGCCGGTTGAATCTCGCTTTGTCGCCGTTGATTCCGGACATGTTTGTCGCCTGCTTTCCGTCTGGCTGAAGTAAAACCGGGCGTCACTCGAGGGCTAAGATTCCGCGCGGTAAATTGTTTGTGGAGGTGAACTGACGGGCCAATTAACCCCGGCTTGCCGTTCTAAAGACGATCTTGCGCACCACCAACACAAGTGACTCCGGGAGGGATTGGGGGTGATCACGTTATCGCCTTTCAGAGAATGTTCTCAATCGCGAAGGCGCAACGGTCTGTCAGGGTGTCTTCGAGGTTAAGATCTTCAGTATACCCCGCATTCATAGATTTTGCTAAAGTTTCGGCGCGCACGAATGGCGTCGACAGGTTACGTAAAAGTCTTTACGGTTGAGTAGGACTAACATTACTTTGGCTCTTTCCTTTGCACAAAAGAAGACAGAGCACCAGCGCTCCTCCGCCCGCTCCTCCGCCAATTTCCAGCCATTTCGTGTTTAGGCCGTGGCCCGCGCTTTCCGGCGGCGACGGGGCTCCGCAGACTTCCGATTCTTCGCGCTTCGCTTGCTGCCCCTCGTGCACCACCCCGGATTGGGAGGAGCTGGACTCGGCAGATGGCTTGTGAAGGCCGCCTTCTTGCCTAATGTTAACGTCATTCTTTCGCGCCGCCACTTGAACCGACCCGGTCAAGTCTGTCACCTCGTACTGCGTCCGATCGTTCGAGACCGGTTCCACCCGGAGGCAGTTCACGTGCACGCTCATCGATGTGGACGTTCCTACGGCGACGCTTCCGTGCTCCAGCGTCAAATAATTCCCCTCAAACTTCACGATGGATTGCCCCTGAATCAGCACAGACGATCCTTCAGCGTCGAGATTGGCCACGAATCCGGGTTTTGTCTCCAGTGAATCTCCGGGGAATACGACGGTGGAATCCGCCACCTCCGCGCCATTTACCCACACCCCCCCGCTGCTATGCAACAGAGCCGAGCCCGTATCCGCCGCCAGTAGCGATGCAGGAAGCAGGATGATCAGCATCCAAGAAACGAGATTGCGTAAAAGGGGCACACCCATAGCGAAGATAATTTTCCACACTGGTCCTCAGAGAATCGTAGCGGCAGGGAGCCGGGCCGTCTATTAGCTCCGCGGGTGCCCGCTCGTACAGAAGTACTTCGCGCGGGCAGGGATAGTTTTCTGCGACCTGTACGCCAACTCCGGTATGCTGGGCCATCACATTCTGACGAACCCAGGTTCCCTGAAATTCAGCGCTGAGTTCGATCGGAAGTTTTTGACCAGAGGTTTGAGCCGAACATGGAACCAGATTCAACCAACGGGGCGGTGATTGAATTTCGCAACGTCCTCTACGCGCTCCCTAATGGCCAACCGTTACTACGCGACTTAAATCTCCAGGTGCAACGCGGCGAGACTTTGGTACTGCTGGGACGCAGCGGGTCGGGGAAAACGACTTCATTAAAGCTGATCAATCGCCTGCTCAAACCCAGTGGCGGGGAAGTTCGCGTCAACGGCGCCGACACCGCGAAGAGCGACGTCATTCGCCTGCGTCGAAGCATCGGTTACGTCATTCAGGATATCGGCTTGTTTCCGCATCTCACGTTGAGCGCAACATTAATCTTGTGCCCCGAATCGAAGGCTGGAGCGCCGATCGCATCGATGCTCGCGTTGCCGAGTTATTGCAGTTAGTTGGCTTGGATAGCGAAGTCGCCTCCCGCTATCCTCGCCAACTCTCAGGTGGGCAGCGGCAGCGTGTGGGAGTCGCCCGGGCGCTGGCCGCGGATCCCGCGATCCTGCTCATGGATGAACCATTCGGTGCGCTCGATGCGCTCACCCGCGATCAACTGCAGCGCGAGTTTCTGTCGCTTCAGCGTCGACTCAACAAGACGGTAGTCTTCGTCACCCACGATTTGCGAGAAGCTCTTCGGCTGGGCACGCGCATTGCGCTGATGGAGGCAGGGCAGCTAGTCACGGTACTACCGCCGCAGGATTTCCTGCAATCCAGCGATCCACTGGCTGCAGCGTATGTCCAAGCTTTCGGAGAGGGATTGAGTTCGGTGGCAACTCGAGGAACGGAATGAACCTCATTCACTTTTTCGCCCAGCACCATGAAGAGATTCTGGAACTCACACTTGAGCACTTGTGGCTGGTGGGAGTTTCCACGCTGCTGGCGGTGCTCATCGGGATTCCGTTGGGCATTGTGAGCGCTCACTGGCCGGTCTGGAACAAACCGGTGCTGGGCACCGCAAACATTATCCAGACGATCCCGAGTCTCGCGTTGTTTGGTTTTCTGCTTCCCGTACCCTGGATCGGCGCTCGCGCCGATCGCCTGGCTATTCTTGCTCTTACGCTCTACGCGCTGCTGCCGGTAATTCGCAACACTTACACGGGAATTCGCGGAGTCGATCCATCCGTGGTGGAAGCTGGGCGCGGCATGGGGCTCACCGATCGGCAGCTCTTGTTTCAGGTGGAGTTGCCGCTCGCGGTCAGCGTGATTCTTTCCGGGGTGCGAGTTGCGGTGGTGGTCTCTGTGGGCCTGGCCACGATTGCAGCTGCGATTGGCGCTGGTGGCCTGGGCGAATTTATCTTTCGCGGTCTGGCGATGGTGAATAACCAACTTATTCTAGCGGGTGCAATTCCCGCTGCAGTACTGGCGCTATCCGCGGATTTCGGTTTGGGATGGCTGGAAAGGCGCCTGCAACCGCAATGAGTAAACGCACCCAGGCGACGGCGACTATTCGCAGTTCTTGTCTCTTTATTGTTGTCTTCATGTGCCCCGTCGCACGCGAACCGTATCGTAATCGGATCCAAGAACTTTACCGAATCGCTCATGCTGGGAGAACTTCTGGCGCAGATTGTGGAAGCGCGCACGCATCTGCAAGTCGAAAGGCGTTTCTATCTGGCGGGAACCTATATCTGTCAGCAGGCGATGCTTGCGGGACGCATCGACATCTATCCCGAATATACCGGAACTGCTCTCACCGCTATCCTGAAACAGAAAGTGGAAGGCGATCGAGCGGCGGTATATCAGAGGGTGAAAAGCGAATATGAAAAGCGCTTCGGACTAACACTCGGCCCGCCGTTTGGGTTTAATGACACTTTCGCCATGGAGATTCGCGGCGCCGACGCGCGCCGCCTGAATATCAAAACGCTATCGCAGGCGGCCGCGTTCGCTCCGAAATGGCATGCCGGTTTTGGCTACGAATTTATGGAGCGCCCCGACGGGTATGCCGGACTGGCTGCCGCTTACGGCCTGCACTTTGCCGGACCGCCACGCGTAATGGATCTGGGCTTGCTCGCTCCGGCACTCAAAGATCATCAGATCGATATCGCTGCGGGCAACGCCACCGATGGCCTGATTCCGGCGTTCGATTTGTTCGCGCTCGAGGATGACCGTCACTATTTTCCGCCATACGAGGCAGTCGCCGTGATTCGCCAGCAAACCTTACAGCAGTATCCTGAAGTGGGCCAAGCGATTGCCGAGTTAGGCGGAAAGATTTCCGATCAGGAAATGCAAAAATTAAACTATGCGCTCGACGGGCAGCGCCGCGATGTCAAAGACGTCGCGCAGGAATTCCTGCGCAGCAAGGGATTGATCCATTAGATTCTCGCTTTCACCCGGCTCTTGCCTAGATTAATAATTCACCGCGCAACGTCAGAACGGCGTTTCCCTTAAGAATCACCCGCTTCTCTTCGACTTCGCACCAGATTTCCCCACCCCGCTCCGAGACTTGACGCGCGTGCAGCGTCTGCTTGCCCAATCGCTGTGCCCAATAAGGAGCCAGCGAGCAATGCGTCGAACCGGTCACAGGATCTTCGGGAATTCCATAGCTGGGGGCGAAATAACGGGAAACGAAATCAACATCCCGCCCGGGAGCGGTAACGGCAACGCCCGCGGGATGAAGTTTTTGAAGCAATCTGAAATCAGGATGAATGCTTCTGACTTCCTGCTCGCTCTGATAAACCGCGAAGTAGTTATCTTCGATTCGCAAAACCTCCGCCGGAGTTTTTCCCAGACCATCAATCAGCGCTGCCGGCGTGTTCGCGCTAGGCCACGGCACGAGGGAAGGGAAATCCATTGCGAACATATTGCTATCACGGGAAACGGTCAGCGTTCCCGAGTAACGGGTCTCGAAGCGCACTGATTTGAGTCCAGGTGCAAGAATTTGCATCAATACGAAGCCGGATGCCAGGGTTGCGTGCCCGCAAAGCTTTACCTCGCAATGCGGCGTAAACCATCGGAGTTCATAATGTTGGCCGCGTGGAACGAAATATGCTGTCTCAGAAAGATTGTTTTCGGCGGCGACCGAAAGCAATACCTCGTCATCTAACCATTCCACAAGCGGGCATACCGCGGCTGGGTTACCCGCGAACGGTTTGGCGGTAAAAGCATCGATATGAAATATCGCAATCGGCATTCCCTTATGGTACCCGGAGCGAGATGCGGATAGAATTGCCGGACTGCAATCTGGCCTGTTTTGCCCAGGCTTTCCTCGTTCGTCGTTAGACTTTCAGATTCGGAGACGCGTATGCCAGCCATTTACAGCGAAGCCGCCACACGTCACCTAATAATTGAGGAAGTATCGGCCGCCCGTCGAAAAACCGACGAGCTTTTTGCCATCGTGAATTCCGATGCGCTTTACGATCGCCCCATTGCCGAGCGCCATCGCATCATTTTCTACATCGGACATCTCGAAGCATTCGATTGGAATCTTTTGCATGACCGTGTGCTCGGACTGAAAAGTTTTGATCCAGAGTTCGATCGTCTGTTTGCTTTCGGTATCGATCCGGTCGGGGGTGGATTGCCGACGGATCAGCCTTCGCAGTGGCCGTCGGTTGCCGCAGTGCGGGAGTATGTTCGAAAAATTCGCGCCGCCCTGGACGAGAAATTGCCGGAGGCGCTGGATTCCAATTCCGCCGGCAGAGACGGATTTCCGCTCAGCACTTTGCTCGATGTTGCCGTCGAACACCGCCTGATGCATGCGGAGACGCTGGCATACATGCTGCATCAGTTGCCGTTGGATCGCAAAATCCGGCATGCAGAAACTCCAAGTTTGACGAGTGCTCCCGTTCATCCTGGCAGCGTCGAGATACCTGCAGGAGAGGTTACGCTTGGTCTGTCGCATGCCAGCAACAGCTTTGGTTGGGATAATGAATTTTCGTCTCACAGCGTAAACGTTCCTGCCTTTGCGATCGATCAGCACAAAGTGACAAATCAGCAATACCTCGCGTTTATCGATGCGGGTGGCTACGAAAATCGTTCACTCTGGATCGCTGATGGAAATGAGAGCGACTGGAACTGGAGATCCGAACGCAAAATTTCTCATCCCGCCTTTTGGAAACGAGAAGGCAATGAATGGATGTATCGGACCATGTTCAACGACGTTCCTCTTCCTTTGGATTGGCCTGTTTATGTAAGCCAGGCCGAGGCAAAAGCGTATGCGAAATGGGCAGGGAAGTCGCTACCCACCGAGGCCGAATGGCAGCGAGCAGCGTATTCCACGCCCAACGGAGACCAGCGATCGTACCCCTGGGGCAACGAACCGCCTTCGAACGAATTCGGCAACTTTGATTTCGCCAGCTGGAGTCCCGCACCAGTAAGCGCTTTTCCCAAGAGCCGCAGTGCCTTTGGCGTGGAGGGAATGCTAGGCAATGGTTGGGAGTGGACTTCCACCGAGTTCGCTCCGTTCCCTGGATTCGAGCCGTTCCCGTTCTATCGCGGATACTCCGCTGATTTCTTCGATGGCAAACACTTCGTCATGAAAGGCGGATCGGCGCGCACCGCGGCTTGTATGTTGCGGCCTACGTTCCGCAACTGGTTTCAGGCGCACTACCAATTTATCTACACCGGATTTCGTTGCGTAAGCCGCTGACTCGTCATAAGGAGCCATCACGATGCTCGTTCACGCTATCACTGCCGACCTGCAGTACGAATTCGCAGCGGATGTTCGCGCTGGCCTCACCAAGCCCGGCCAGAAGGAATTGCTCTCGAAATACTTATACGACGATGTAGGCTCGGCATTATTCGAAGTGATTTGTCACCTGCCGGAGTATGGCCTCACTCGAGCCGACGAACGCTTGCTGCGGCGGCACGCTGGCGATATCGTCGACCGCCTCACCGGTCCGATCGCGGTTGCCGAACTCGGTAGCGGCAGCGGCAAGAAGACGCGCCAGATTCTCGAAGCTCTCTGCCGGCGCCAGCGCACCCGTTACTATCCCATCGAGATTTCTCCTACAGCCCTCGCCATGTGTGAGCGCGAATTGAGCGACATCGATTGCATCAGCATTCTCGGCTTCGAGCGTGAGTATCTCGACGGCCTGCTGGAAGTGGCCGCTGAGAGGCGTCCCGGCCAGCATCTTCTTGTACTTTTTCTAGGAAGCACCATCGGAAACTTCGATCGCATGGCCGGACTCAAATTCCTGAACCAGGTTCGCCGCATTCTCCAGCCGGGAGACTCTCTGCTGTTGGGTACAGATCTGGAGAAGCCGAGTTCCCAACTGCTGGCAGCCTATGACGACGAACTGGGAGTCACCGCTGCATTCAACCTGAATTTGCTGGCTCGCATCAATCGCGAACTGGGCGGCGATTTTGATCTCGCTTACTTCCAGCACGTGGCGAAGATCAATCATCACAATCGCAGCGTGGAAATGCATCTGCGCTCCACGCGGCGCCAGACTGTAAATATTCCCGCCGCTGAACTGGCCGTCGAATTCTTCGAGGGCGAAACCATCTGGACCGAAAGCAGCCACAAGTATTCTCCCGATGAAATTTTTCGCATGGCAAGCACTACGGGATTTCGTTGCGAGGTTCAGTGGATTGATGACCAGTGGCCGTTCGCCGAGAATCTATTGATCGCAGAATAAAGACATCGCAGAATAAAAGCATCGCAGGGTAAACGCCCCGCAGAATAAGCTTGGCGCGGAGTAATGGGATGATACCCGGCGCCCTCATCAATCTCTCTTATTGATGTGAGAAGCTTCTCATCTCGAAGTAAAACTTTGTAAATACCCCATCTCGTGAGCTGTGCCGATGTAGATTAACAGAAGGTATGAACGCAGCCACAAACCGCTTTCTGGCCATCGCATTCTGCGCCGCAGCCACGATTTGCATGTTTCCGACGTGCCACGCCCTGCCATTCGACTCCGCAGCCCAGGAAGCTCCAACTGCAGTGAGCAGGCGTATCGGCGTTGTCAAAGCGATTAATTCGACGGTGATCACGCTGACGCCAGATTCCGGCCCCGCCCTCAACATCACAGTGCAGCCTGCAACTCGCATCGTCCGCATTGCACCCGGCGAAAAGAATCTGAAGAATGCAACGCCGATTCAGTTGCAGGACATACAGGTCGGCGACCGCATTCTGGTCGGCGGCGAACTGTCTGACGATAACGTGTCGCTCCTGGCGTCATCCGTTGTGGTGATGAAGCGCTCCGATCTTGAGGCGAAACATCAGGAAGATCTGCAGGACTGGCAAAAGCGCGGGGTGGATGGGGTTGCCAAGGCGGTAGATCCGGCGGCGGGAACCGTCACAATCTCCGCGCGGGGCAAGGATGTCGTTCTTCACACCTCGGCGACTACCGTGATTCGCCGGTACGCTCCGGATTCCGTGAAATTTGACGACGCCAAACCCAGCACTCTGCAGGCGATTCATCCCGGTGATCAAGTACGTGCGCGCGGTGATCGCAGCGCCGATGGGGCCGAATTGACCGCCAATGAAATTGTTTCCGGAACATTCCCTAATATTGCCGGCACGATTAACTCGGTCGATGTAACTTCTTCGACACTCAACGTTCATGATTTACTAACGAAGAAGAATGTGGTCATCAAGATCACTGCCGACTCCCAGCTTCATAAGTTGCCGCCTGAGATGGCGCAAATGATGGCAAAGCGCCTCAAGGGAGCTGCTGCTGCTGCAATGGCTGGCGCCGCGAACGGTTCCACGTTGGCGACGAATAACCAGAATGCACGGTCCTCGGGCGCTCCAGGCGGTTCCGCAGGAAATGGAATGGGTCCGCACGGCGGCGGTGCGCCGGATTTGCAGCGCCTGATCAATCGCACCCCGGCAACTTCTTTAGCTGATTTACACAAGGGCGATGCGGTAGTCGTTCTTTCGACGGAAGGAGCCGCAGATGAAGCGGGTACCGCGATTGAGTTGGTCAGTGGCGTAGAACCGATCCTGCAAGCTGCGCCCAACGCCGGGCAGGCCATGATGCTTGCCCCATGGAGTCTGGGCGCTCCTGCCGCCGATGCGGGAGGGCCGTAGCATTCTCCGCAATAAAATCATTCTCGTTATACCTGAAATATTTAACTGGATTGGAATATTTGATGAAAGTAAGGCAGTACCTTTATTTCACACTAATTTTCTCGCTCCTTCAGCTTTGTGCGACAGTCGCGCCGGCTCAAACTGCCTCGGGCACCTTGCACGGGCAAGTGAGTGATCCCTCGGGCGCTGCCATTCCGAACGCGAGCGTGGTTCTCACACCCGCGGCCGCTGGTTCCGCACCAATCAAAGCGCAAGCCAACGGTCAAGGACAGTACGAATTCAAAGGGCTCGCGCCGGGCCAATACACATTGAACGCCTTCGCCCAGGGATTTTCAGTCTACGAAAACGATAACGTAGTCATTCCAGCGAACCAGTCTCTCGTGCTCAATGTACCCATGACCATCGAAGTGGAGCAGCAGAAAATTCAAGTCGAGGATACGGCTCCCACGGTCGATGTGAATCCCTCAAACAACGCCGGAGCGATTACCATCACCGGTAAAGAACTGGAGGCCTTGCCCGACGATCCCGATGAATTGCTCACTGATCTGCAAGCCCTGGCCGGCCCCTCCGCTGGTCCCAACGGCGGCCAGCTTTATATTGACGGTTTCACCGCCGGACAGCTTCCTCCGAAGGAATCAATTCGTGAAATTCGCATCAACCAGAATCCGTTCTCGGCTGAGTATGACAAGCTCGGCTACGGGCGTATTGAAGTCTTCACCAAACCGGGCACCGACAAATTTCACGGACAGCTCCAGGTGAATGGGAACGACTCGGCTTTCAACTCACCCAATCCGTTTGGAGGCGCCGACCAGCCCGGATACGATTCCACTCAGTTCAGCGGCAGCGTCGGTGGACCGATCAATAAGAAGTCATCGTTCTTTTTCGATTTTCAGCGGCGGAATATTAACGATCTTTCTGCTGTCAACGCGGTTACGCTCGATCCCGCCACGCTCACAGAGGTTCCGATCGTTGAAGCGGTGCCCTATCCCCGGCATCGAACCAATCTCACACCCCGTATCGATTACCAGCTCACCAAAAACAACACCCTGACAGTGCGCTACCAGTACTATCGCGACACTGAGAACAATGACGGCATCGGCCAATTCACGTTGCCTTCCCAGGCCTATAACTCGGACTCGACCGAGCACACCCTGCAAATCAGCGATACCCAAGTCATCGGCGCAAAAATTGTGAACGAGCTGCGATTCCAATACCTGCGCGAGCTGGACAATCAGATCGCACAGAGTACCCAGCCAACGATTAACGTTTTAGGATCGTTCGACGGCGGAGGCAACAATCAGCAAAATATTCTCGATCATCAGGATCACTACGAATTGCAGAACTACACATCCATCATCCACGGGAATCATACCGTGAAGTTTGGCGCGCGGCTGCGCGGCATCCGGGACGCGAACAGCCAAACCTCAGGATTCAACGGAGAATTCACATTTTCCTCATTGCTCCCTGACGCGCAAGAGACCGGTTGCGTGCCGACTCCCGGGCAAGCGCCCTGCCCGATTTCCTATGCGACTGCAATACAAAATACGGGAAACACGACCACTCCAATCGCGACTCAACTTACCTTTACAAGAGGCAGTCCGCCTTTGGTGGTGGGAAATTTCGACGTGGGACTTTACTACCAGGACGATTGGAAAGTTCGCTCCAACATTACCCTCAGTTACGGCCTCCGCTTTGAAACCCAGACTGGCATTTCGGATCACGCGGACTGGGCGCCACGCTTTGGTTTTGCCTGGGGAGTCGGCGGCAAAAGCGCTCCGCCCAAAGTTGTTCTGCGTGGCGGCTTTGGAATTTTTTACGAACGGTTCCTGGAAGAACAAATTCTGGAAGCCGAGCGCTTGAACGGCATTACCCAGGAGCAGTTTGTCATCGATAATCCCCAATGTGCGTCCCTTACCGATTTTTCTTCCTGCACCGGAGCGGTCGTACCTGCGACGCCGACGACTTATCAAATTAGCCCGCGCCTGCATGCGCCCTACACCATGCAAACTGCCATCAGCGTGGAGCGGCAACTGACGAAGGTTTCAACTTTAAACATCACCTATTTGAACTCGCGTGGCTTTGACCAGTTGCTCACTATTAATGCCGATGCGCCCTTCCCTGGAACACCGTGCAGTCCGGCTTGCGCAGTACCCACCGCGAATCTTTACCGCTATGTGTCTGAGGCCGACTTCCGCCAGAATCAATTGATTGCCAATACGAACTGGCGAGTCGGATCGAAAGTGCAGTTTTTCGGCTACTACGTCTTGAACTACGCGAACAGCGACACTTCCGGCGTCTCTAGTTTTCCTTCGAACTCCTACAACATCAGTGCAGATTACGGACGCGCTTCCTTCGACGTGCGTAATCGATTCTTCCTGGCCGGCTCGTTTGCTCTTCCGTATAACTTCCGGCTTAGCCCCTTCATGGTCTTGAGTGCAGGTTCTCCGTTTAATATCACTACCCGCAACGATCTCAATAACGATTCCATCTTCAACGACCGCCCCGGGCTGGTCTCAACTGCCACCTGCCCCTCGTCTGTGACGCTGACTCCGACTTCGAATACATACTGCACGCCTCTGGGAACTTTCAATGCGGCTCCGACTGCCGGGGAAAAACTCGTTCCCATCAACTATGCGACCGGCCCATCGCATGAGGTAGTGAATCTACGTCTTACTCGCACGTTCGGCTTCGGTCCTAAGGCCTCGGGTCCCACGGGCACCCAGGGGCACGGCGGACCAGGCGGAGGCGGTCACGGCCACGGTCCCCTTTTCGGCGGCGGTCCAATGGGGATACCGAGCGGCTCTGACCGCCGCTACAGTCTCACTTTCGGAGTTTCGGCGCGCAACGTTTTTAACAAGGTTAATTTCGGAAACCCGAGCGGCATCTTGGGTTCACGATTTTTTGACACATCGAACGGACTAGCATCGAACGGACCATTCTCCAACGGGGCCGCCAATCGCCGCATCGACTTGATCGCAACCTTCAACTTCTAGAGTGACCCTAGGTTCCACACGGGATAACCGGTTCGGGTTATCCTGAAAGAGCGGAGTGCCAGTCGCCAATGCCCGCCAAATAATTAGGTTTGCCACTGATTCCCACCACAAGACGAAAGTTTCTTTACTCTGCCGTGGCGGCGGGTACGCTCGCAATTGCCGGCGACTCCGTCCTGCTGGAGCCGAATCGCCCGCGCATTGTCCGTCAGGAGTTCTCGCTGGCACGCTGGCCGGAGCGGCTGAACGGCTTTACCATCGCCCTGTTGAGCGACTTTCACTACGATCCCTATTTTTCGGTGCATCCCTTACATGCGGCTGTTCCGCTGGTGAACGGGCTGCGTCCTGATCTGATTGTTTTAACCGGAGATTTTGTTTCCGTACCCCCGGCCGGGGATCCTGCTAAAGCCGCATTTGCTGCCGAGCCCTGCGCTAAGGTCCTCCGCCAAATGAGTGCTCCGCACGGCTTGTGGGCGGTGCTGGGAAATCATGACTGCGATACCGACCCCGAGGAAGTCACCCGCGCAGTTCAGGCTGAGGGCATTCAAATGCTGGAGAATCAATCGCAGGCCATCGAGCAGGATGGAGCGCGCTTCTGGCTGGCGGGGGTGGATGACGTCCTGAGCGGCACGGCCGACGTTGGAGAGACTTTGCTTGGCATCCCCGCCAATGACGCTGTGATTCTTCTGGCTCACGAACCCGACTTTGCCGATGAGGCCGCGAAATTTCCTGTCGATTTGCAGCTCTCCGGGCACTCCCATGGAGGCCAGATCCGGATTCCATTCGTTCCGTTGTTCTACTTACCCGAGCTGGCCAAAAAATATCCGATGGGAACTTACCAGGTGGGCCCGATGCCCCTCTACACCAATGCTGGGATCGGGACCGTCAACCTACCGGTGCGATTGAATTGCCCTCCGGAAATTACGCTGCTCACCCTCCGGTCTGCTCGGAAAGCGTAATTTGGATTAGGGATGTAAAAGCGACAAAACCTTTCCTGTCAGCCCGCGAAGTGCAATCGCCTTCACACGGCTGCCTCATAATCGAGTTTGCCTTGGCCGCAACCGATTGATAGCAAGTGCTTTAGTGTATGTGTAGGCTGGCATTCAACTTGCCGATAAATAAGCCATAAGGGAATCAGTTTCTCCCCGTTTGGTCGTAACATGCTTCGTCGCATCTGGCCTTTGCTTCTGGTGCTCACGGTTCCTGCCGTCGCTAGCGTGCGGCCCGTGGTCCCGCGTTTTGGCCAGGCTCTTTTGTCCGATCGGGAACACAAACTGTGGACGACTCCCGTTCGCGCCTCCGAATATAGCGACGTGCCTCACGTCAGCGCGCGTGCGCGCTGCGAGAATACCCACCCTCCCGAAGCTCTGACCACGCCCGACCCGCTGATTGTTCCGGTAGTTTCTGGAGCCAAGGTAAAAGTAAGCTTTATTATTGGCGCCGATGGCCGCGTACACAGCCCTCTCATCCTGCAAAGCGGTGGAACGGTCGGCGACCGCAATGTGCTGCAAACGGTAGGCAATTGGCGCTATCGTCCGGCCACCTGTAATGGCGTGCCCACCGAAGCCGAGGGCAAGATCGAGTTTTCCCGCCGCTAGCACGCTCTTGGACTAGAATGAGTCGTTACTCCCCCCGGGAGCTTAGTCTAATTCGTGGATAGCGAAAACCAACTCGGCAAACCATTCGGCGCGGCTCCGCCGGAGGACTCTCAGGCAAAGCCCGGCGTGGGCTCAGAGAATTCAGCGGCCGGAACAACTATTCAGCGCCTCTTTCCCGAAATGCGGCGTCCCAAGCCCAATCAGGAAGCGATCGCGGCGGCTTTGCAGGCCATGCAGCGTCTTACTATGAAGATGGATTCCGAATCCGCGGCTGAGGAGAGTGCGCCGCAAACTGCTGGCACTGCTTTTATTATTTGCTCCTCTTGTGGACATAAAAACCGCGAAGCCAATAAATTTTGTGGCATGTGCGGACTTCCCGTAGAAGCCTCGCCCGATGAATCGCCGGCTTCTGGATTGCCGCAGTTCGAGTTGCCAAATTTCGGCCTGCCGGTTCCTGCGTCAGCAGGATTCGAGGACGAGCGGCCTCCATCTCGAATACCTGACCGAGCGCAGGAAGCCGAGCGAGAAGTGCATCCGGATCCGGGTGCGGCGGGTCAGCATCACTATCACCATCATTACCATCATCATTATTTTCAGGGCGGGGTGGAAGGCGGATCAGCCCGCGAGGGAATGCACCGGAAAGCGCTCGCGAAACCGACCGCATGAGAATTGCCGCTGCCGCCAAAGGAGAGCCGATGAGCCGCAGCGAGGCTGCGGTGCGGCGCGTGACTCAGGAGTGGGTGCTAGCTTGCAACACGCGACAGCTCGACGAGTTGCTTGATCTCTATGCGCCGGATGCCGTGGTGGTGCGCTCCAATCTGCCGCTGCTGCGGGGAGCCGCGGCGGTGCGCGAATTCTTTTTCTCCGCCATCGAATCCGGGCTGGGAGAAGTTGCCGTGGAACCCATCCGCGTGGAAGTGCTTGGCGACCTGGCTCACGAGGTGGGGCGCTACAGCGCGCTGGTTCCCGGCACCGCAGGCAAGCGCCGCGAAGAGCGCGGAAAGTATCTGTGGGTCTTTGCCAAGCAGAGCAGCGGGGATTGGAAGCTGGTCTCGGAATGCTGGTCGAGCGACCTCACTCTCACCGGCGCGGAATCTGATATTCCGAAGTCCGCTGCCCCGGTTGCGTCAAAGGCATTGCCCCGCAAGGCATAGACATCCGCCTTAGGGCCTCACGCCAAGATTTTCCAAGTCCTTACGCAATTGATCCGGCGTTTGCATCTGAATCGTGTGCATGCCCAGCTTCGCGGCGCATTCCAGGTTCAGAGAGCGATCGTCGATGAAACAGCATTGCTCGGGATCGATCTGAGTGATCTCGATGGCAAGACGGTAAATACCGCTCTCCGGCTTGCGCAGCCCAACGAAGCAGGAACTGACAAACACGCGGAAGATTTCCCGCAAGGCAAATTTTCTGGATGCGGTACATCATTTAACTCGCGAGACTCATTGTTGATCGTACCCATGAAGTACTTTCCAGAACCGGCAAGAGCACGCCCGAAGGCCAAAACGTCGGTCATCGGTCGTGACAAGGCAAACATGTAATCCCGAAACTCTTCGCGCGTGAAGGAACGGGCCGTGTAGAAGATAGTGCGATCCAGGTATTCGTCGAGCGTGATCTTGCCGCGTTCGAACGATGACACAACCATTTCGTGCCGTGCTTGAAATTCTTTTTGGTCGAGATGAAAGTGTTCCAGAGCTTGGGCGCGTTCATTGTGGTCCCACGCGTTCGTGAGCAGAACCCCTCCAACATCCCAGAAGATAGTGTGAATTTCAGACACTTTCGAGTCCCTCTCTTTTGTTTCCACCATCAGTTTAGATTATTCATCGAGAGGTTTGTTTCGACGTTATCTCCTGCACTCCCGCATTTCGATCGCAGCAAGTCTTACACTTGACTCCCCATAATGTTCCAAGCACTCATCGTTTGTAGACTGTGGTGTCGGGGTGGTAATTGCGCCAATCGAACCAGTAGTCTTTTAAAGCAGGAATCTGGTCGAGACATTTACCTTGCGCGGGCCCGGAAATGGCGCAGCCTTGAAAGTTCCATTGGCTGGCGGTAGTGGAGTCGACTAGCATCCAGTCCTTGCTGTCAGCTTGCAGGAAGAACTCAGCGTCGCGGCCATTGATGCGGCTGAGGAAGACACGGAATGATTTGCCGTCGGGACCGAGCACGAGCAGTAACGGCGTACCGTTTACCCGATCCACCACCGGAGACTGCTTCGCAAAAGTTTCCCAAGGATAAGCACGGGCCGCACCGTTGGCAGTGAGCCCGATAACAACATCACGCGACTTCAGTTGCGTGCCGGGAAAACTGATGACGACGGGCAGTTTAGCAACGTCCGGCTCCCAGTTGCTGTCGTATTCCTTTGCATATTTGGTCACCGGAGCAAGCACCTGGCCAGCCGGGTATTCAGTCTTCCACTCGCCGAACGTGAGTTCATCGCTAAAGACAAGGCTCAGTGCCGCGCCCTGCAACGGACCGTAGATGGCCTTGCCGGTAATCTGCTGCCACCATGTGCCCGTTTCTTTATCGCGCATGAGGAAGTTCTGGTTGTTGATCCCAGCCAGATAAAAGTGCAGCACTCGTCCCTTGATCGTTCGCGTCCACACCAGACCGGTGTGACAGAGCGTTCAATAAGTAACCGCGATAGGAACATCTCCCACCACGTCGTTGAGGACGTGATGGTAAGCCATCTGGCTGATGGGATAGGCGCGTGCATCATCGCCCAAGCGGACCGACATGATCATCTCTTTGGGGTCAAGTTTGCTTTGCTCTTGGGCCAGGAACCTCGCTTCGGGGATAGGATGGAACATCCATTCAAAATAGTTGAGACGAGCCATGACGCCGGAAAAAGAGACCACAATCAACGCAAGCACGAGCACGGATTTCCGCCAGCGGCTCGCGCTTTTCCACAATACAAAAGCAAAAACGAAACAGGCGAGAGTGGCGATGAGCGTGCCGACTGGAGCCCGTTGCCGTAGCGCCATTGCGACCAAGAGTGCGCGCGGCGCTTGGTGGCGAAACGGCCGAATGATGAAGGCAGGGACGAAGAACAAAGCACTGCCGACGACCGCAAAGACAGAAAAGCCGACCCACAGGTTCGTCTTTCGGTTCAGGGCTGGTTGCAGGATCTTCGGCATCTTCGATTACGCAAGCGAGTTCGGTCACATGTTGCCACGGCTGGTTCTGAAATCGCGGCGAACGTAGGTTCCATCCGCCATTCCTTCGGCCGCACATCCGACACGGAGGAGCAGCAGTCTTGAACATTGTAATGATAAACAAGTTAAGTATGCCTGAGTCGATGGTTTCGAACACTTCTCGAGTCTGGGTTAATAAGCGAAAGGCGGACACTGCCGCGACGCGATGCGTACTTGATGGTGTTGCCGATGAGGATCAGACCGCGGAAGCCTCTATCGGGACTCCCAACCTGGCGACTCGGGCTGAAGGTCAGGGCCGTCTTTAGGCACAGTCACTCGCGCAAAGCACCTTTACGTGTCGGATGTTCAGACATGGTGAGGACAGCCATACCTGTTGCCCACAGCTGCCGAAGACCAGAATCACCGAATCAGCCATCGAAGCGTGCAACTCCTTCGTAAATGAGAGATGGGAGTGCGGCCCCTAGTCGACGGTGAAGTTGGTGGAACTGGTAACGCCGCCACCTTTTGTGGTCACGACGATTTTGCCGGTCGCGGCTCCAGCGGGAACGGTCACGCTGATTTCGGAATCGGAGACCACCGTGAACGACGCCGATATTTTGTCGATCGTCACCTTCGTCGTTTGAGTCAGGCCGGTGCCGTTGAATGTCACCACGGTTCCGACTGGGCCGCTGAGGGGCGTGAAGCTTTTGTAGGTCGGCGTGATCTTGTAGCTCGCGGTGGTGGAGAGCACGGTCGATCCAGTGGTGACGGTGATATCGCCGGTAAGCGCGCCCGCCGGGACCGTAGCGAGAATGTAGGTGGTGCCGGTGAGTTTTGTGGTGGTGGCTTTTGTGCCTCCGAACTCAACGATAGACTTCGAGCTGAAACCCTGGCCCAGAATGCCGACCTGCGCACCTTCTGCGCCGGACGTCACATTCACGAGAGAGATGAAGGGGCTATAGCCGTTGTTCAGGCTGTAGAACGAGCCAACGCCGATCCCGCCCTGCTCGGTCGTGCTGTAAAACGTGCCGTTGGTGGAAAGCAAGAGCGGAGCCTCAGGCTGTCCGCAGTTCGAGCAAACGAGCGGGTAGAGATAAAGGTTCTTGTAGACGCCCGCGGGAGTGATGTCGAAGAGTCCGGCTTGCGAGCAACCCCCACCCGCGCAATCGGTTGCGGCGCCAAACAACAGGCCATTCGGCCCCTGCGTCAACGGCAACGAAGGATACGCGCCATCCGTCTGATTCGGGAAGCTGTAAAGCACCGTCTCTTTGCCGGCCGCAGTGAGCTGGAAAATGGTTCCTTCGTTCGCGGTGCCACCCTCTTCGGTGGTTCCATAGAAGTCGCCGTTGGAACCCTGAATCAGATTGGCACTCGGGTACTCGCCATCCAGGTACTCGCCATCCGAATTGGCCTTGAACGTGTATACCAGCGACTCCTTACCCGCGAGAGTGATCTTGAATATTCCGCCACCGCTGATGATCCAGCCGTTTCCTACGCCCCATAGTTCGCCATCCGCTTCGATCAAGCCCAAGGGCAACAGCGTGTCGTCCGGCGGACCTTGGAAGCTGTACAGCAGGCTGTACGCTCCCGCCAGCGTGAGCTTGTACACCGTTCCGTAGTTATTTGCCCCGCAAAAACTTGTGGTTCCGTAAAAATCTCCGTTACTGGCTTGGATCGGAGGAGCGAGGGGCTCACATCCGTCGCTGGTCGATCCTTGGGCTGCGAAGTTGTGCAATACGGTTAAGACACCGGCGGACGTCACTTTGAAAAGCGTGCCGTAATCGTTGGCGCCCCCATTGTGACAGGCGCCGTAGAAATTGCCATCGGTGCCCAGAGTCAACCCGCTGCATGTCGTCCCGTCCGAGTCCGCCATCGCGTGCAAGCTCGTGAGCACTCCCTTGGAGCTGATTTTGTAAATCGCGCCCTGGTTCGCGGGACCTCCGCCGGATAGGGTAACTCCGTAGAAATTTCCGTCTTGTCCCTGCGCCATCACGCCCGCAGGAAGATTTGGGTTCGTCCCGCTGCTGAATTTGTAAATCGTGCTGACCGTTTGCGCCGGCGCGGCGATAGCTATCGCCACCAGGAATATCCCCGCGAGAAGCTTCGCCTTGAGAACTGTAGTCATTGTTTTCTCCCGAATTGATTCAAATTTCTGCCGCTGTAGTTTGAACCGCTTAGCGGTTGGAATTTCCGTTTTCCGGCGCTGGCCGCTCGCCCCGGCTGAGACGACCGCGAATGCACGCCGACTATCAACTGAACTTAGGGCGGAGGTAAAGCGACGGCTCGGCTATATCGAGGCGACGAGATATTTTGTTTATCTACAATGGATTACAAGAAGTTCTTGTCTGGAACGGGGTAGCCCGAAAGTGCCAGTCCAACAGGGTTCTACGGAATGGTAAACTGCCGAACTATCCTCCCTGAGGAGCATCGAAGCCATAACTGTGTCCAGCCAGCCCGAGACCGTTGTGCGATTCGGGGTGTTTGAGGCGGACTTGCGCGCGGGAGATTTGTGGAAGAAAGGAACCAGGGTAAAGATTCAGGATCTACCCTTTCGCGCGCTCAGAGTCCTGCTCAGCCGGCCGAATGAAGTGGTGACGCGCGAAGAATTCCGGCAGGCGCTTTGGCCGCAAGATGTTTTTGTCGATTTTGACCGTTCCATCAGCAGCGCCATCAAACGACTGCGCGATGCGCTGGGCGACCCCGCGGAGAATCCTATCTTTATAGAGACCATCGAGCGCCGCGGGTACCGGTGGATCGCTCCGACTTCTGAAGTCCCGACTTCGAGCACAGTCACGCTGCTTGCGCCCGATGCGCGTGAGCCGGAGTTAGAGCCGGCAGTAAGTTCGGAGTCCGTTCCAGACAGTTTGATTTCGCGACCGGCGTTTTCGTTTCGGTCGCGAAAGTTGGAGTATGCCGCGCTGGTTGTGGCCCTACTGTTGGTAGCGGGGATCATGTTCTTCGGATTTCGCGGGATAAAGGCCGCAGGCAATTCGCCGCACTCGGCTGCGAATGATGGGTTGCATCCGGCGAATCAGGAAGCCAGGAATCTTTATCTGCAAGGCCGCTACTACTGGAACAAGCGCACGCCCGACGATCTGCAAAAGGCGGTGGACTATTTCACGCAGGCGATTGTGCACGATCCGGGATATTCGGATGCCTATGTTGGACTGGCTGACTGCTACAACCTGCTGCGCGAATATAGCGCGATGAAGAGTAGCGAAGCGTATCCGCGGGCGCTGGCTGCGGCGCGCAAAGCGGTTGAGCTGGATGACAAATCATCGCAGGCGCACGCTTCACTGGCGTTTGTTTCGTTTTGGGGAATGTGGGATGGTGCCACTGCCGATCGTGAATTTCGCCGCGCGATTGAACTCGACCCGAACAACGCGAATGCCCACCATTGGTATTCGCCGGTGCTGGGAGCGATGGGCCGCAACACGGAGGCGCTCACCGAAATTGAGCGCGCGCAGGCGCTCGACCCCACATCCAAGTCGGTGCTGGCCGACAAGGGAATTATCTTATATGGGATGGGGCGGCGGCAGGAGGCGCTCGACCTGCTGCGGCAAATGGAAAAGGCCGAACCGGAGTTCGTATCCCCACCTCGTTACCTGGAGAGAATTTATCTGGACATGGGCGACTATCCGAACTATCTGCTGGAGTTAAGAAAGATCGCGGTACTGAGCCATGACAGAGCGGCGCTGGTTGTGGCGTCGGCCGCCGAGAAGGGATATGCGGCGGGTGGAGCGCACGCCATGTTCGAGAACATACGCCATGAACAGCAAAAGCTCTACGATCAGGGAAACTTTTCGCCCCTCGCACTGGCCGGGACCTGCGCGCTCGAAGGACATAAGCGGGACGCCTTGAAGTACCTGAAAATCGCTTACGATCAGCACGAGGATGACGTTGTCGGCGTCGCGGGGAACCACTTGTTCGATAACCTGCACGACGATCCGGAAATGCAGCAAATTCTGGCGGGAGTAAAGATACAGCGCGCGCCGGGGGCAGGGAAAATGAACTGATTGGGTTTTCGCGCTGCCTTTCGAGTGCAGTATCCGTGGCGGAACGCCGGCGGAGAACCCGCCTCTGCAAATGTTATTGTACGAAATTAAAATGTGTCCTTAAACAATTGATAATAAAAGATATGTTGGTGGAGGCGGCGGGAGTCGAACTGTTGTAACGGACACTCGCTCCCAGGTTATTGGCTACGACTGGAGGCAGAATTCCTTGAAGTGCCGCCAAAGTGCGAAAGCTCAGTCACTCTGATTTCCTCAGCTATTCCTGCCAGGAATAGCTGTCCGCCGAACATTCATTGGACATCGTGATTGACTGAAGTTAGTTTTGCGCCACAAGCAGCCGATTTGGGTGCTGCGGGAGGTGCAAATGCCACGTTGGTCCGAAGTCCATTTCATCCGCCAAATCCAGCCGCTTCTTCGGTCGAAATGGGCGCGTCCAACCGCGGCCCTTCTCACTTTTCTTCTTGTGATGCCAGTGGCCGCGCTGGCGCAGGGCTCACCGTTCGACACCGGCTTTAACGCCATCCAAGGTCTTTTCACCGGCACGATCGCGAAGGTTGCAAGTCTGGTTGCTATCGTGATCGGCGGCTACGGTTTTGCACACGGCGAACCCGGCGCGAAAAAGGCGCTCGCCGGCGTCGCCGCAGGAACGGGCATTGCCGTTATGGCAGTGAATGTCTTGAGTTGGCTCTGGGGCGTATAGCGCCTTTCAGCGACCTTCGATCCGCAATGCTTGAGAGTGGTGTATGACCGACAAACTGCAGCAGAGGCGCCGCACAAATCGAGTCTTCAAAAGCCTGCATAAGCCCCTCACCTATCTGGGCGTTGAGCGGACGCTCTTCTACTTCGTCTGTGTGAGCGCCGTGGGGGCCTTCAATTTGTTCAACTCCATCCTCGCGGGTATCGCCGTTTTCCTTGGCGGCTTTGCCTTCGGCCATTGGGTCACGAACAGCGATCCGGCATTCCTCAGCATCCTCGCAAAGTCCGAACGCTACAAGCTGCGCTATGACGCCGCGAAGCAGCAAGTTCCCCGCGTGGAGGTAGTGTGATGCTGCGTCTCGATAAAGTCATCAAGCCGTGGAAAGAAAGTGCGGCTCTCAACGCCCACATCAACCTCTACGGCTTTTGGAATGAGACAGCCTTCCTTACCAAAAGCGGCGATCTAGGCATGGTTCTCAGTGTTCCCGGTGTGGACTACGAAAGTCTTGACCGCTCGCAGCAGGAGTATGCGGTGAAGCGGTTGGAGGCGGCGCTGAAAGCCTTTGGCCCAGGCTTCCATGTTTACCAATACCTCTTCAAATCGAACCGCCCCGACATACCATTCGCAACATATGATGACCCCATTGTCGAAGCGGCTATTGACCAGCGACGGAAGTTCTTTGAAGCGAAGCGGGACCATCTCTATCAGGTTGAGATCTTCTACTGCATCCTGCTCGAAGGCGCCCGGTCGAAGACCGGCGTCGGCACGGCGCTAGCTCGCCTGTTACGCGATCCAGAGGGCGCGATTGCCGAACTCAAATCGCAGTTCACCAACGACAGCATGAAGAAGTTGTTGCGGACGCATATCGAGCGCGATCTTCAACGGCTCGACCAGCACGTGCAGGCATTCGCTCGGCAGCTCGCGGATTTCATGCAAATCGAGATCTTGAATCGGCAGGGGCAATTCACGTTTTTCCGCCGCTTGCTGAATTATGACGACTGGCGTGTTGCCGGCAGGCCGCAGTCCACGCAGTTTCTCGACTATCAGGTGGTCAACTCCGACATCGAAGCGGAACGCGATCATCTGCGGGTAGGCGATCACATCGTCCGTGTGCTGACGATGAAAGAGGCCATCACAGAGACGCGGCCCCTGGTACTCGACGCGCTGCTGAAGATCCCCGCCAACTTCTATGTGGTCACGGAGTGGACGCCGCTCCCCGCGGACAAGGCCCGCAAAGAAGTGAACAAGCGCCGCCGCCACTTCAATATGTCGAAGACGGGATTCGTCTCGCAGATGGGCAACGACGCCACGAAGACGAACCCACGCGACGTGCTGGTGGACGAGTCCAAGCAGGCCGACATTGAAAATCTTGGCGATTGCCTTCGCGCCCTGGGTGACGGTCAATCGCTTGGCGATTTCTCGCTCACGATTGTGCTGTATGGCCGGTCACGAACGGAACTCGATCAGCTCGTGGCCGAGTTTACTGGCGTCTTCACCAACGCGGACGGCAATCTGTTTGCGGAAACCTACAACCAGCTGAACGCATACTTCGCCACCGTGCCCGGCAACTATGCGCTGAACCTTCGCAAGCTGTATCTGCTGAACACGAACTACGCCGACCTTTCTTTTCTCTTTACGATCCTTCCCGGCGAGAAGACGAACGCGCACCTCGGCACGGAGTGCCTGGCAGTCGTCGAAACCGACAACAGCACCCCCTACTTTCTCAACCTGCACACCCGCGACGTTGCCCATACCCTGATTCTCGGTATGACGGGCAGTGGCAAGTCCTATCTTTGCGTTTTTCTGCTGCAGAACGCACAGAAGTACAAGCCGCTGACTTTCATCTTTGATATCGGCGGCAGCTTCCAGTCGCTTACGACGATATTCGAGGGCTCGTATCTCAATGTGGGTCAGGAAGCGCGGGACTTCACCATCAACCCCTTCTCGCTGCCTCAGACCAAAGAGAACCTGCAGTTTCTCTTCAGCTTCTTCCGCGTGCTCATTGAGGGCAACGAGCAGCGTTACCGTCTGGACTTCAAAGAAGAACGCCGGCTGTGGGATGCGATCGAGCGGATTTACGTACTGGAGCCGAACCAGCGCACGATTTCGAATTTTGGGAACATCATTGGCGAGTTGAAAGAACGCCTCCACCGCTGGACCCGCGGTGGACAGTACGGCTTCCTCTTTGACAACGCCGAGGACACGCTTTCGTTCTAAAGCTTTCAGACGTTCAATTTCCACGGCTGGAACGATGCGCCGGAAGTCTTGGAACCACTGCTGTTTTATGTTTTGCATCGGGCATCGAATGAAATCACCGACCCGAAGAACCTCGGCACCTCCAAGTTCTTCCTGCTCGATGAGGCGTGGCTCTTCATCAAGAACGAGACCATTCGTAATTATGTGGTGCAGGCGCAGAAGACCTGGCGCAAGCACATGGCGGCGATGATCCTTGCCACGCAATCCATCAAAGAACTTGAGGAATCGGGGATGCTGGCGATAGTGGCGGAGAGTTGCCCGACAAAGATCTTCCTCGCCAACCCGGACATGAACCGGGAAGTTTATCGCGAGGCGTTTCATCTGAACGACACCGAACTGGACCTTATCGACGGCCTTGTTCCACCGGGCCAAATGCTGATTCGCAAGGCGCAGACCTCCAAGAAAGTGCATTTGAACGTCGATTCGGTCACGCACTGGATGGCAACGAACAACGCCCGCGACAACCTAAAGAAAAGGGAATATTTTGACCGCCACGGTTTCGCGGATGGGCTTCGCCATCTAGCGGAGGAGTGGCCATTCCAGCCGCGTGGGCTGGCCGTATCAACCACCAACAACAACCCGTAAGGAGAGAAGTATGCGACATCTGAGATTCATCGTTGATTGTGTTTTGGTGGTTTTCTCCATCGGTGCCCTGGCCCAAGACTCTGCACGCACTGTGCAGTATCACTCGCAGGACATCGTTCCCATCCGCGCCAAGGTGAAATATACGACCCTTATCGAACTACCCACGACCGAGAAGATCATGGAAGCCGCCACGGGTGACAAGGAGTTCTGGATTGTGGATGTGGTCGGCAACTTTTGCTTTGTGCATCCGGCGAAACAAGGCATCAGCTCCAACTTGAATCTCATTACGGACAAGGGGAACATCTACAGTTTCACTCTCCAGGACATCTCTGCCACATCGACCACCCCTGATCTGAAAGTGATCGTCGAGCCCGCCGATCGCTCTGCCATCGTTGCCGCCAGCGGCCCCCCGCAGTTCGTCCCCGCCGCCCAACTCGAACAATCGCGGCAGCAGCTTGCCGCTCTGCAATCGCACGTCGAACAGGCGGTGGATGAGTACAAAAGCGCCTATCCGACGCGGCTCAAGTTCGACTATGCCTACAAGGCAAACGAAGCCCCCTTCGACATTCAGTCGATCTATCACGACGACAGGTTCACCTACATCAAGACGAATGCGCCTGAGAAGTTCAGTGTCTATGAGATGAAAGACGGCAAACCCAACCTCGTCACCTACGACCTCCGGGAAGGGACATACATCATCCCGAAGATCATGGACAGCGGATACGTGGAGCTGGGCAAGAAGAGGATGGAATTCACGCGCAAGGGATCACCGTCATGACCGAGAACGTCTTCACTCCGCACACAGAACCGCAGGCGGAACCAACGTTGCGCCGCAACCTGGAACTGCCCAAAGGCGTCTTGCAGAAGAACCTCAAGACCTTCGTTTATCTGGGTGCGGCATTGCTCGTGATTGTGGCGGCGCTCTTCAGTTCGTCCGGCAAGAAGACCCCCGCACAACAGGCCAGCGCGAAAGGCCAACCACCGCAACCCACCTTGCAGGACAACACCGACAGCAACGTGCAGGAGTTGAAGAACCAGCTTCAGGCCGAACGTCAGAAAGAACAGCAGGCAACAATGGCCGCTGCTGCGATGGGAGATCCGGCGCTTGCGTCTGCGACGCCCCAGCA
>CAVRCM010000003.1:0-2950132 GCA_963719585.1 uncultured Acidobacteriaceae bacterium | reverse complement strand
CGTGCCGGGAGCGAAGCGGAAGGTCTTTGTGGCATCCAATATCCGGAAGACAGGACTACTTGACTGGCTGCCGGGGCAGTTAAGGTTTGTGTAAGAAATTGTAAAGCGAGTGGCGAGAACAGGCGGCGCAGCATCCTTTTGCTGGCTGGTTATTACTAACGTCAATGCACGCAAACGCTCAGCGAGTGCCAATCGAGGAACCTCTTCCGCTTCCTTCGTTGCAACCCGCGCTTTCTAGCCCTAAGCTAGGGCCAGCGATGCTTCGTTTTCTGCGCCTTCTGCGGCTGGCCTTCTGGCGTGCTTTCGAGCATGACGCTTTTACCATCGCCAAAGCCTCCGCGTATTCTTTGATTCTGACTTTCTTCCCGGCGCTGCTGGTTGTGGGGTCGCTGCTGGCCACTTCACGCAAAGGCGCGCCCTACCTGCGGGAGATCACGTACGCGTTATCGCGCATTCTGCCTGCAGGCAGCAACACGGTTTTAAATTTTCTTCGCGGCGCAGCCCAGCGTCCCGTGAGCCTGCTGATCACGGCTTCCCTCCTTACGCTCTGGACTGCCTCCGGCGTTATGGTTTCCTGGATGGAAGGCTTTCGCCGTTGTTACGAGCTGCCAAAAATCTGGGGCCTGGTTAAAGAGCGAATGATCTCATTCCTGCTCGTCGTGTTTGCCCTGATCCCCATGGCTTTCTCTACGCTGCTGGTAGCCTTCGGCAGCAGAATTGAAACCACCATCCTCTTCTATACCGCACACGAATTCAGCGCGTACATTCTGCTGATGTGGACTTGCATTCGCTGGCTCATCGCTACTCTCACCAGCATTGCTGTAATCGCGCTGATCTATCACAACGCAGTTCCACGCACCCAGCCGTGGCACAGCGTGATTCCCGGGGCAACCATCGCCACCGGTATGTGGTTCTCGACCACATTGCTTTTCGGTTTTTACCTGCAGCACTATGGGGATTACGGAATCATTTACGGATCGCTCGGCGCTGGTATCGCTCTGCTGGTTTGGATGTATATGGTTTCCCTGGTTGTCCTCATTGGCGCCGAATTCAATGCGATGCTGTTCCCGCGTGCCATGCTGGGCAAAGAATTAACCGCGATCAGCGGTCCTCGCGCATAATTGCCGCTTAACGGAAATCATATTAACCGAAGTCATGGTGCAGAAAATGGCGGATTTGCCGATCTGTATCTCAGGGCAGTGATGCGAAAGTTTCCGCGCCGCGACTTGAGTCTGCAGGCATCCATAACGTTAGGCAACGGTTACAATAGTCTCTCCCTGGTTGATACAGATTCTGATCCTTGATCCATGAAACAGCGCAAGCTAGAAATCGCGAAGGGCAACCCGCTCTCGGTACGAGGCTCTTCTTCCGCAGGCCCGGTCATAGCCGTTAATCGCCGCGCCAAGATCATCTGCACCATCGGTCCCGCATGCCACTCCGAAGCCGCTATGCGCGACTTGATGCGTCTGGGCATGGATGTAGGCCGGCTGAATTTTTCTCACGGCTCGCACGAAGATCATGCCCGCAATATCTCGCGCCTGCGCAGCGCTGCCGAAAAAGAAAACCGCACTATATGCATCCTGCAGGATCTGCAAGGCCCCAAAATCCGCACCGGACGCCTTGCAACGCCACGAACCCATCGTTCTGACAAGTGGCTCAGCCGTGGTGATTACTCCCGCGCGATGTCCCCGGGACTCCGACCCGCATTTCGACCACCTTTCAGGATCTCGCACGCGAGGTCAGCGTGGCGCCCGCATTCTGCTGTCGCGACGGACTGATCGAACTGCGCGTGCGCACCATCCGCGGCAAAGATGTGATTGCGACGTTATCAATGGCGGAACTCTGGGCGAGCATCAGGGCATCAACCTTCCGGGCACCGCGCTGTCGATTCCCGCTCATCACCGAGAAAGACCGGAAGGATCTGGAATTCGGCCTGAAGCATGGCGTGGACGTGGTTGCGCTTTCGTTTGTGCGCTCCGCCGCCGATGTCGCCAGGTGAAGCAAATGTTGTCGGGCTGTGGCTGCGACACTCCGGTGATCGCCAAGTTGGAGAAACCGCAGGCGCATCGAAATCTGGACGAAATTCTCGAGGCCTCCGATGGCGTGATGGTGGCGCGCGGCGATCTGGGCGTAGAGATGGCGCCGGAGAAAGTTCCCGGTGATCCAGAAGCATGTCATCCGCCGCGCCGCGCGATTGGCGCAAGCCTGTTATCATCGCCACCCAGATGCTTGAATCGATGATCGAGAATCCGCGCCCCACGCGCGCCGAAGCCAGCGACGTGGCCAACGCCATTTTCGACGGCGCCGATTCGGTTATGCTTTCCGCCGAGACCGCCACCGGCCGCTACCCGCGCGAAGCGGTGGCCATGATGGCCAAGATCGTGGTCGAGGCCGAAAGCAACATGGAGGAGTTCACGCGCGCCGCCGCCGCGACCGTCCCGGCCTTTCCGTCGCCGAGACCATCTGCGAATCCGTTGCCCATGCCGCCGAAGATTTGCACATGGGAGCCATTGCCGTTTTTACCGAGACTGGCAACACCGCGCGCATGATTTCGAAATACCGGCCGCAAGCCCCATCTACGCGTTCACTCCCAACGCTGCTGTATCCAATCGTATGAACCTTTTCTGGGGCGCGCATCCCATGCAGCGCGCCGGGCGCTCTCTGCCGAACACATGGTCGCGGTCGCCGAGAACGAACTGGTGGCCCGCCGCTTGCTCAAGCCCGGCGACGTTCTGGGCGTCGTGGCCGGCACGCGCCAGGCTTCCGGCTCCACCAACTTCATGCGGCTGCACACGGTCACCGCTGAAGAGGTTACCGCCGGGGTTCATATTAAAGGCAAGCCCAGCGCAGGCCTTAGAAGCTATAATCCCGTGGTATGTCGCAGGAGTATTTATCCATCGCGATCTGGGAACCTTTGCCCGACATGGAGGCAGCCGCGCTCGAAACCATGCGTGAACTCGAAAATATCGTCTCCCGGAAGCAGTACGGCCGCGATCTGCTTTATCGTGGCAATGATTCTCAGTATGTACTATTGCGTTACTGGAACTCCGAGGAGGCGCGTAGTACCGCGCAGGAAGATCCCGAACTTCTGCGCTGCTGGGCCCGCCTGGGAAACGAAATAAAAATCCTCAAGGTCTACGAGAAGCTGGAAGAGATCGGCGTATAGCGCATGGCCGCCGAAACCACTCCGCAGGTGTATACCGACGTATCGGTCGACCCGTTCGTGCGTGGCTTCCTGCATCGCCCCGAAAAACCAAATGGCCAGGGCCTCGTGCTCACACACGGCGCAGGATCAAACTGCAAAGCTCCGTTGCTCGTAGCGTTAGCCGAAACCTTTGCCAGGGCCGGTTTTCTCGTGTTGCGCTGCGATTTGCCCTTTCGCCAGGACCGTCCCTATGGCCCGCCCAGCCCGCACGAAGGCAAACGCGATCGCGCGGGATTAAAAGATGCATTCGCGGCACTCAAAAATCTGAACCCAGGCCCAGTCTTTCTCGGAGGGCATTCTTACGGCGGGCGACAAGCCAGCATCCTCTGCGCGGAACAACCCGAAGTCGATGCTGCGGCCTTGCTCTTGCTGTCTTATCCGCTGCATCCCCCTCGCAAAGCTGCCCAGTTGCGCACCCAGCATTTTTGCAATCTGCAAACCCCATCCCTTTTTGTGCAAGGCACGCGGGACCCATTCGCCACAATCGAAGAGCTGGAGCAGTCTCTCAAGCTGATTCCAGCCAAAACCAAGTTGCTCGTCGTGGAAAGTGCCGGGCACGACTTGGGATTCAAAGGGAAAGCCAGACGGGAAGACCTGCCGGGAAAAATCTTAGCGGAGCTTCGCAGCCTTTTTAAACAAATCTCGATCCCGGACTGTTAATTCACCCACCCTGATTTCGATCCGCCATTTCCCTTGCGCGGCCCGTCATCCGGCGGAATGTAGTTGCCGTGTTCGTCGAACTCAACTTTGCGATCGTGCTTGCTCATGTAAACTTCAAACTTCTTCGCGGCCCGTCGCCGTTTCCAGCGGTAATATTCGTTTCTCATGCTGAAGTAGCGTTCCGAACCGGCAAACATCAAACCTTTGCGCGGTAGGAATTTCAGATACAGATAGCCGAACAACAGGCCGCCAAGATGGGCAAAGTTCGCCACACCACCGGTTTCCTGAATTGCTCCCACCAGAGTCAAAAACACAATACCCCAGACAAAGTACTTGGCCTTGATCTGGAAGGGCAGCGGGAACAACATGATTTCCATCTCGCCATACAGCACGCCAAAGGCGACTAACAAGCCGTAGATCCCGCCCGACGCGCCGATGGTGGTTGTCGTCGGAGAGAGACCGGGCAGATGCACATAACTTACCGCCACCGTAGTGAGCGCCGCCGCGACTGTACAAAAGAAATAAAATTCCAAAAAGCGCTTTGATCCCCAATCGCTCTCAATCTGCGAACCGAACATCCACAGCGCCAGCGCATTAAAGAGAAAATGCAGCAGTTGAAAGTGCAGAAAGGAATACGTAATCAACTGCCAAACCATGCCGTGCATAACGAGCGTCGGAATCAGGCCAAGATACACGCGCACCCACTGGTGAGCGAACGGAGCAAAAACCTCCAGAAGGGCCATCAGCAGATAAATCCCAGCGTAGGTCAGAATCAGCCGTTTCACCCAACGCGTGAATGGAGGCAGACTCAACGAAATAGTACGTCCGCGATTCATCGGCACGGGAAGGCCTCAACTACCGCAAAGGAAAGAAAAGTTGCAAACCTCATGGTATCAGGTTGCGCGATTGGCTTGCTTCCCTACCGCTCGGGCACCGGGACAACCGGCAAGCTTTCATGCCCTTGCGCATCCACAGCTCTCACCGCAAAGATGACATTGTCTTTGGAAAGTTTCAAAGTTGCGCGGGTCACATTGCCGACATTTTCCGCATGTTCCCATTCCGGACTCGTGGTGGTTCGCCACAGAATTTCGTAGCCAGTAGCCAATCCTCCGGGTGAAGTCTCCCAGGTGAACGCGGAGTCATTCTCCAAATCCTTGGTCAGCAAATGCACATTCCCTGGTGGTGCCGGGGCCGAAGCTAATGATGCCAGCGTGGCCGCGTTCAGTCGCGCCACGTGGGCCACATAATCGAAGTCCACAAATTTAGCCAGGTCGCCGTATTCAGTACCATTTTCCTTTCGCACGTTCTGGTGCTGGTGGTGAAAGTCCTCGCGAAATTCCGTGAAGCGCACCGCGGCGAATCCCTGCTGGTTGAACGAATAATGGTCGCCACCCCGCAAGTACCGGTCCAGACGAAACACCAGCACCGGCTTTACGCCTGCGTTATAAGCATGCCCCACCTCGTCGACGTACCGTGCCAACTCCCGCGACGCCGAGTCGTTCTCTCCACCCAGGCTCCGAATCCTCCGTATATCCTGATCCGTCGCTGCTGCGGGCACGCCCTCGGAAAAGACACGCACCACGGAGTGATCCTGCTCGGCGCTCTTGTCTCCTCCCACAATGTCATTGTTCAGCGCGGCTTCAATATCCCAGCCCTGATCTTTCGCTATTTTCGCGAAGTGCTGGCTGCCATTCAGTCCCTGCTCCTCGCCCGCGACCGTCAGAAAAATAATCGTTGCAGGGAATTTCAACTTGCTCAGAACGCGCGCGCATTCCAGGCTGACGGCCGTTCCGCTGCCGTCGTCGTTCGCCCCAGGGGCCGCGCCCTTAGTGTCGAAAATGTCGCTGTTGCGCGAATCATAATGCCCCGTCACCAGAACAATTCGCTTGGCGTTGCTCGCGTCCGTTCCCTTCAACACCGCATAAACATTGGTGATTTCTGTAGGCTGGGGAATGCGTTCACCGGCGGGTTCGGTGAACGTATCGGTCTTTACTTCCAGGCATCCGCCGCAATCTTTCGCGTAGCGCTCGAATTCCGATTTGATCCATTCCCGTGCCGCGCCTACGCCGCGTTCCGCGCTGATCGCAGACTGATCCTGAGCCGAGATGGTCGACCGTGTCCCGAAGCTTACCAGTTGCTCAATGTTCGCCCGAATGCGTTCCGCCGATATCTGTTGCAAGGCCGCCGCGATCCGAGAATCCGCCGGCATGGTTTCGGCAGCGCCGGTTTTGGACGACTGAGAATCTGACACGGAACCCGGGTTGGCTTGCCCCATCGAGGTTCCGATCAGACTTAACAATGTCGCGATAAGGACACAGCAGGATTTGTTTTTCAGGGCACGAATCATTTAGTCTCCGGAATGCGAAATGTCAAGGGAGGAGCGGCTTCCAGTCAAAATTATAATCTTGTCGCCTACAGGACTCGCCCCCTTGACACTGTGGCAGGGGAAGAATCTAAATATTATCTGGGTTATCTAAAAGATAGTCATCGAAAGATTGTTATCGAAAGATTGTTATCGTAAAGATAGTTATCGAATCGCGAAGTTCATATGGAATGGAGTGGAAGCGTCATGGTGCTTTGTCCTGAATGCGAAACCGATCTGGATGTGGAAGAAGAAGAAGTCGATGAGGGCGAAATCGTTTCTTGCCCGGAGTGTGGCACCGACTTCGAAGTGGTGACTACCAGTCCGCTGGAGTTGAAGGCGGTGGAAGAGGGCTACGTGGAAGAGGAAGAGGAAGTCGAGGCCGAAGACGGTGACGACGCCTAGCGCCTGCCGCCCCCGGTCGACGTTCCGTTGTTTTTTTCTCCTGCTGTCTTTCGTCTGCTGCGCTTCCTGGTTTTCCTCCGTGGGCATTGCCAGTTCCGCGCCTAAGAAACTGAAACCTACAGATCCTTACGCCCTCATTTTTGGTACGGTCTGGGGCCCGGATGATCGCCCCGTCTACGGAGTGAAGATTTTGGTCCGCCGTTCCTCCGACAAGAAACCAAAGTGGGATCTCTACTCCGACCACCGCGGAGAATTTGCTCTCCGCGTAGCCGCGGGCAAGGAGGATTACATTGTGGGGGCCAATGTCAAAGGGGTGAAAACTCAGGATGGCCATGCTCTCCATCTTGTGGAGGAGGTTCCGGTTCACGTGGAGTATGATGAACGCGTCGACATCGGCTTACATCTAGCCCCATAATCAGGCGAGAGAAATAATCAGGCGAGAGAAAGGGAAGACGAGCAAACCGGCATGATTCTGAGACTGCGTTCCCGTCACGCGACGATCTTGGCTTGCGCGCTGCTGCTCGTGATTTCGATGAGTGGCAGCGCCCTGGATAAGAAAGATAGGACCCAAGGCCGGTTGCTCTCAGGCAAGGTCCTCGATCGGCAGGATAACCCTGTCGTCAGCGCAGTGGTGTATCTCACGAATACCCGCACCCATGCCGTCAAAACTTACATTGTCGGGCAGGACGGCACCTATCGCTTCCCGGGCCTGTCTACCGTGGATTACGAAGTCTACGCGCAGTACAACAATCACAAGAGCGATACCCGGTCAGTCAGCCAGTTCGACGACCGTCCCCAGGTTTATATCGACCTCAAAATCGACACGCGCTAAACATTCCTTCGTCTTCTTCGTTATTTGTTCGCCGATAATTTAAAGTATACGGTCCATGCAACTCTTGGCAGTTTCCCGGGTTCAATAGGTAAGATGTTCTTGCGCGGGAGGAAACCTTGAACGGATTGCACTTTTTTCGGAATAGAAATCGTTTTGTGTCGGCTGCCGTCGCGGTGGTAGCAGGCTTTGTCCTGACGGCCGTTTCAGCTTTTGCACAACAGGGTGCAATGAGTCCCTATCAGGACGAACAGGATGGCGTCAGCGCCGGCGGCAAGTGGATGGAATTCCGCTCGGAAGATAAGATGACCGGCGCGAAAAAAGTTCGTTTCGAATTGCTGTCGAACAATTATCTTCGCGAAGATCCAGATTACAAACCCCGTGTCGAACTCGTATGTACGAACGGCAAGTATCAGTATGCCGATTTTAACCCCGGCAGCCGTCTGGGCCATCCCGATTACCCCGGCTTCTGGGGCCAGCCAAAAATGGAGGTCATGGTGCGCATTGACGGAAGCCACGACCACAAAGGCTGGAACTGGGTTCGCGGAAGGTTTCTGGCCATGGATAAAGGTACGATTCGTGGCATGATCGGCGCCCAGGTGTTTAATGTGGAAGTCCGGACCAGAACTGGTTACGCCATCGCCGAGTTTTCTCCCGGCGGCCTGAATCTGGATGAGGTCAAGCACGCCTGCGATCTGACTCCGCATAAGCCGTAACCGATTTGTTCCGCAGGTAAAAGGCTGGGCTACGGCTCAGCCTTTTTTATTTCTACGGGCCTGTGACTTTCGGGTTGCCCGTCAGTTACTTGCGTCCCTGCCTCCTCTGCTGTTTCACTGGGTATTCAGCCGAGGCCGAGGGAACGATGGACAGCAACGTGATTGAGGGCGCGGCATTTCTGCTGTTTGCAGTCGGAGTGCTCGTCTACATAGTCATTCTCTACAATGAACTGGTGCGGTTGCGTAACGATAACGACCGCGCCTGGGCCAACATCGACGTGCTGCTCAAGCAGCGTCACGACGAAGTCCCCAACTTGGTGGAGACGGTCAAAGGCTACATGCAGCACGAGCAGCAGACTCTGCTGGCCGTCACTCAGGCCCGTGCCGCCTCCATGAATGCGGCCAGCATTGGACAGAAGGCGCAGGCGGATTTGATGATGACCGTCGCCCTGCGCGGCATGTTTGCAGTGGTAGAAAACTATCCCCAGCTCAAAGCGAATGAAAATTTCCTGAAGCTGCAGACCCGCATCAGTGAACTGGAAGAACGCATCGCGGATCGGCGCGAGTTTTTTAACGACGACGTGAACACCTACAACACGCGCATCGGCCAGATTCCTGAAGTCTTCGTCGCCAGCTACATGAACCTGAAACCGCGCGCCATGTTCAAAGTGACCGACGAGGACCGGCGGCTGGTTGAAGTGAAGCTGCAAAGCCAGGGAGCCGGGGCCTAGTCCGCAGCGTCCCGTAAAACGTCCGAACCAGTCGGAGCGGCGAAACGGACTTAAGAGCGATCCCAGCCAGCACCAAGCAAGACTGAACCCGATAAAAACAGCAGCAAGAACTGGAACCCCAGGCATGCTGGGGTTCCAGCGCGTTCAAACTATCTGGCTTGACTATGCTGACATCGCCCGACGCGGTTGCGTGCGGCTTTCGCGAATCGAAGCAACGCCTCGCCGGATGTTCAGCCAGCCGTTGTCCTGAAAGAGATGGAAGAGGTCGTAAGTGTAAGGCACTTCACCGGTGATGATCTCTTCTTTGCCCTGATCATCGGTAACGGCAAACGCTACCTGCACCGGCTCGTCTGGCGAGTTCTGTTTTGTGAAGTGGACGAGTTTTACATTGAGGGTTGATTGCTCTTGAGGTTGCATAGGCATACGTTTCCTCCATTAATTTTTATGTTGTTTGGGTATTGAACGTACTCTTAGAGAACGATCTAAGTCAGAGTTGATGCGGATATTTTTGTAAGATTTTTTATTGAGCCCGCAAAGTTTTGTGGGCAGCAAATAGCAGCAATATAGAAGGGATAGCGGCAACACGAATCGCCTTTCCCTGCATCGCAAAAAAACCGCCGTTTACAGACGAACTTGCCTGTGAACACACGAGTTACGGTTAAATAGTGCCCGCATTCATTTTGCTGCAAGCCCTTTACCCCGTTTCGGCAACTAACTAATGAAAGACAGGTTTATTCGATAAAAAAATGAAAGGTGGACTCTGATGAACAACTTGATTCGGTCGATTCTAAAGACCGCAGTTTATTTCTTGGATCAGACGAACAGCTTCACCAGCGATGTGCGGGACCGGGTTGCCGATGGCGTGGGCCGGGTATCCGATCGGGTTTCGGATCTGCGTGACCAGGCGGCAGATATGTATTCTGGCGACGATCACACCGTGCGCAACGTTCTGACTTTTGTAGCTGGCGTGGGCGTAGGCGTCGGCGCGGCTTTATTGTTTGCTCCTGCCAGCGGCGAAGAAATCCGCGGCCAGATCGGCGATAAAGTTCAGGATATCGGCGACCGCGTGCGGGAACGTTTCTCCACGCGCACTTCGACCGGCACGGAAGGCCGCTAGGTCTTCAAAAAAATTAATCAAGCCAGCCCGAAGGCATCGTCAGCCGTTCGCCCGCCTGAGCTGCGCTCAAAAATAATAAGACTCAAGCATGTCAGCTCCAGGCGATTGGAGTTAAACGGTTGGAATCAAACGATCGGGAATTCTCGGAGGATTAACATGAAGCTCACTTCACGAGTAACTGCAAACACCGCGCTATTCGCCGCTCTACTCACGGGGGGGTGGGCCGTGGCCGGCGCACAACCCATTGCCCAGCAAAGCACAGACCAATCTGCAACTCCACAAGCCGACAACACCAGGATGAACCGCCAGGACCGCGGCCCAAACGACGTGACTGCGGATCAGCAAAAGGCAGACCGGTCGGACCGCGAGATCACGCAGCAGATCCGCAAGTCGATCACCAGCGACAAGTCGCTCTCAACTTATGGCCATAACGTGAAAGTCATCACGCAAAACGGAATGGTCACGCTCAAGGGGCCGGTGCGTTCCGAGGAAGAAAAGAAAGCAGTCGAAGCCAAGGCTGCGGAAGTTGCAGGCGCAGATAAAGTGACGAACGAAATCGATGTCCAACCTAAACATTAACCGGCAAGCATCCTATAGGAGGATTCACTATGGCAGGAAAAAATACAGCAGTATTTGGAATTTATCCGGAGTACGCGAGTGTTGAAAATGGCGTGGATGCCCTGAAAGCCGCAGGTTTCCGCAACACCGACATCTCGGTGCTCTTCCCTGAAAACGTGGGCACAAAAGATTTCGCGCATAAAAAAGAAACCAAGGCGCCAGAGGGAGCAGCGACCGGCGGCACTACCGGAGCCATCATCGGCGGCGGCCTGGGCTGGCTGATGGGCATTGGCGCGCTGGCCATTCCGGGTCTTGGACCTTTCATTGCAGCCGGCCCCATCATGGCCGCTTTGGCTGGAGTAGGAGTCGGAGGCGCAATCGGCGGAATCGCCGGAGCCTTAGTCGGCATGGGCATTCCCGAGTACGAAGCCAAGCGCTACGAAGGCCGCGTGAAAGATGGCGGCATTCTGCTCTCGGTTCACTCCGACAATTCCGAATGGACCAAGCGCGCCAAAGAGATCCTCGAGCATACCGGCGCGCAAGACGTAGCTTCCACAGGCGAAGCCAGTGCGGATTTCTCCAAGACGGATAAGCCGATGCTGCGTGCCAGCTAGCTAACTGAAAAAATAGTTAAAAAGGGAGTCTTCGTTGTCACGAAGACTCCCTTATTTTTCGAACCAAGATGTTTCCTAACTAACTGAGAATCTTTCTAAGGCAACAGGCCGTAAATATCGAGCTCGGTGGAAGTCGGCACAAATACTTTCCCGCCCGCGATGGTCGGTACCGTGAACTTCAGTGCCGATCCAGCAGTGTCGCGGGTTCCTGCCTGCGAACTGTTGTAAAGCTCACTCCCAACCTTAGTGGCATCGTAGGCGTGCAGCACCGACGGTCCCTGGGGTACGCCCAAGCTATAGCTGTATGCCGAGTTGTCGATGTCCCAGATGATCCCGTTCACCGCGCCGTTGGCCGAAATTGAAGGCGTCGCTCCGTGCGTTGTAAACACCGCCGACCCTTTCGACGTTGGTGCGGTTGAAATCTGCGCTGTACTCGCGTTCCAGCTGTAGGCGCTGATTACATTGTCGTTGCAATGGAAATAAATTGAGCCGGTGCCCACCCAGTAGGCTGGAGTCGAAAAAATGTTGTTGTAACCATCCGTGCAGATCTGCAACTGTTGAACAACGTTGTTCGTTCCTCCGGGGTTATAGCCGCCCATATTGTTTCGGTTGACGACGAAGACGTTTCCGTCCTTTCCTCCTCCGAGCGTTACCGGCAAAGAGGGAGTACTTGGAACCAGAATGTTCGACCCGCTGCCCAAATCGGCGTCCCATTCGGCGAGGGTAAAGTTGTCACTCGGCGTAAAGTAACTCGATATAGTCAGATTAGTCGGGTCCAGCTGAAAGATGGAATCGTTATAGCCATTTGTTACCGGGTCGCCCGTGCCAGGATCCCCCTCCACTAATTCGTCGACACCGCTCATCAAATAAACGTAGCCGGTCGCGTCATCAATTGCTGGAGCGCCTCCGCTAGCCCAGTATCCGCCGCCAGCTCCGTCTGGCGTGTCGTTGAAGACTGCTTCTTGTGCCAGAGACGTTTTGTCGTAAGCCAAAATCCACCCATGGTTACAACTGCCGAAAGGAATGTAGATCCAGTTCGTAACTGGATTCAGCGCCAGGCCCATGCGTTGATAACAGTCTGATTCGAGAGAAATGTTTCCACCCGAGCTGTCCAACCCCGTGCCGGCCACCGATCCGGTTATGTTTACCGGGCCGCCAAATTTCTCGGCACCCGTGCTTACATCGAGTGCATGCAAAAAGAACGGGGTCGGATCGCTCTTGCCACCTTCTTCAGCCACCAGATACATGGTGTTTGTACTGGCATCAATCACCGGTGTCGACAGAATGCCCACGTTCGGATTCACGCCCGTTATATCGCCCTTGTAGACGGACGGCCCCAGCGGTCCTGCATGCCAAAAAGTCTGCGCGGTTGCCGATGAAGTTGCGTCGGCATCGAATGCATACACGCTGTTGTTCTGCGTCACCACAAAAACCACATCGTGCGTGCCGCCTGCAATGCTGAGTCCTGGCATATACAAAGGCTGCGCATAGACCTGACCATCCACCGGATAGGCCAGCAGTTTTCCGAACGTCGACGAGTTCACGTTCGAAGGTGTCAGGCTGACTTCTTCCAGATATTGCCCATCGCGCGCGTCGTCATTGTGATAAGTGAGAACGGATGCCTGGCTGAAGTTGATAACGGTAACCGAAGCAGAAGCCGTGAGTGCGGTATCAGCCACACTGGTAGCCGAAATAACATGAGCCCCGATGGCGGCCGGCGCCGTGTACAGCCCGCTAGTGCTGATTGTGCCCGTCGCCGCACTTCCGCCTGTTGTTCCATCCACCGCCCAGGTCACAGAGGTGTCCGACAATCCTGTAACCGTAAACAATTTCGTCATCGAGGGCGCGACCGTGGTAGAAGGCGGCGTAATAGTAAAGGCCACACTCACGGTTGCGCTTCCGGTGATAGACCCATCTGCGGCAGTCACCGTATGACTCCCCGCTTGCGCCGGCGCTAAATAAAGACCGCTGGGAGAGATGGTGCCAACCGTCGCGCTGCCTCCAACCGTTCCATCCACAGACCAGGTGAATGTCGTGACCCCTGCGGAAGCGGTGGGCGTGAACTGCTGCGATTGAGATCCGGCCAGAGTGGCCGAGGCTGGAGAAAGCGTAATTGTGCCGACCGTCACCGTGGCGCTCGCCGTCACCGAAGCGTCGGCAGCGCTGGTAGCAGTTACGGTATAAGTTCCCGGCTGCGACGGAGCGGTGTACAGCCCCGCTGCAGTGATCGTGCCAACACTGGCATTTCCGCCCGCGACCTGATTCACGGCCCAGTTGACCGAAGTATTAGAAAAGCCCTGGATCGAGGAGGAAAATTGCTGCGTACCACCCGGCGGAAGAAATGCCGCCGTGGGCGAGATTGCTCCGAGTGCGCCCACTGTAACAGCAGCGCTCGCGCTCGCGTTAGTGTCGGCCACGCTGGTGGCGGTCACCTTATGGCTTCCCGCCGCAGCAGGCGCAGTGTATAGCCCTGACGCACTAATCGTCCCCGTGGTGGAGTTTCCCCCGGCCACACCGTCCACCGACCAGCTCACCGCAGTGTTCGTAGTATTCTGCACGGTCGCAGTGAATTGCGCAGTCGCGCCCACCGCAACGTTCATGGAGGATTGATTCAGCGAAACCGTGACGTTCGAGGATTGACCCGTTGTGGAATTACTCACCCCACCACAGCTGGCCAGCGTGGAGGCGACTGCCAATGCAATAAAACCTGCAAGAACCTTAGACGTAGTGACGGTCATAAAATGGGCTTGGATCCTGAATAAAGACTTTCCCAACTACCGCTAGCACTGGGCCGCTAATAGATGACAAGCGGGGCTTCAAAAGTTGCTAAATACCCAGGAAATATAAGGGCTTTCAGCGAGATGAGAGCTACGGTGTTTGCTCTAGACAAATCGCTTGGTCGGCTCGGGTCACGGTAGGCAGGCTACGCGAAAAACTGTAGATGAAGTGAGGGAAAGACCTGAGAGTTCAGCGGGAGAGAGAAAACGCCTTGCGACCTTCACGCCAATAATCGCGCCGCATCCTTTGCATAATAGGTAAGGATGATGCTGGCTCCGGCGCGTCGAATGCTGAGCAAGGATTCCATCATCACGCGGTCGCGCTCGATCCAGCCATTGCGTGCCGCCGCTTCAATCATCGCGTATTCGCCAGAGACCTGGTAAGCGGCCAGCGGCAGGTCGAAGCGCTCCCGCGCGGCGGCGATTACATCCAGATAAGGCATGGCCGGCTTCACCATGATCATGTCGGCGCCTTCTTCTACGTCGAGTTCGATCTCGCGCATGGCCTCGCGCAGATTGGCTCCGTCCATCTGATAAGAACGGCGATCGCCGAATTGCGGAGCCGAATCGGCAGCTTCGCGAAACGGTCCGTAAAATCCGGAGGCAAATTTCGCGGCATAAGAGAGAATCGGAGTATTGCTGAAACCAGCTTCATCCAGCGCGCGGCGAATGGCCGCAACCCGGCCATCCATCATGTCGGAGGGCGCAATGATATCGATGCCGGCCCGCGTCAGGGAAACGGATGTTCGGGCCAGAAGTTCGAGACTGGCGTCATTATCGATTTCAAATTTGGAGACCGCGCTGGCCACCAGTGATGCCAGCTCCTCGATCACCTCTTCCTTCGCCTTGCGGTTCCTGACGGCCACCACTCCTTGTCCGGCACGCATAGCATCCCTGGCCGCGGCTCCCAAAGACTGTGGAGAGGTTCCAGGCTTCACGATCCCGCAATGTCCATGAGACATGTACTCACAAAGGCAAACATCCCCCATCAGGAGTAAGTCCGGGACTTCACGTTTCATGGCTCGGGCGGCCTGTTGCACGATGCCGTCATCCGCCCACGCCCCTGTGGCGACTTCATCTTTTTTGTCAGGCAGGCCAAAAAGAATTACCGACGGAATACCCAAAGAATGAACTTCGCGAGCCTCCTTCACGGCCTCGTCTACCGAGAGGTTGAAGACACCCGGCATCGATCGAACTTCCTTTCGCACACCCTCGCCGGGGCAAACGAACATGGGATAGACAAACGCGTTGGGTGTAAGCCGAGTCTCGCGTACCAGATTGCGAAGTTGCTCGGTGCGGCGAAGCCGGCGAAGACGGGTAACAGGAAAAGCCATAAGAAGCCAGGAAATGTTGAGTCCGAGCAGATCAAGTATAGCGCTCCGAAACCGGGCACCCAGACTTCAAACTGATTCTAGCAGGGCAGTTCGACTAGATGGGATGTCAAATCGCCACCGGCCTTCGAAAGGCACGCCGCGCTAACTCCGAGTGGAGGGGAGGGTGACGAAAGTAACCTGCTTGACGCCAAAAGCGATCTGGGAATCTCCCGTTTTATCCATAGAATGAAGGCGGATGAGTCTGTTCGCACGGCATCGCTGGTTCGCGCTGGCAGGCGGAGTTACGCTTGCATTTGCTGTCGTGTCGCTGGCTTTGCCGCGGGGCCCTGCGCTCACCGCCATCGACGATGTCCTGTATTTCCTGCTGATCCTCATCGTTGGCACGGCTATGCTCGCGAATGCCAGTGCCACCCAGGGGGTCGAGCAAAGTTTTTGGACGTTGATGGCTTCAGGCTGCCTGCTTTGGACCTGCGATCTGGCAGGGTGGACCTACTACGAAGTTCTGAACTGGGCGCTGGTACCCACTCCGTGGTTCATGGACATGTTTCTGTTTCTCCATCTGATTCCCATGATCGCGGCGGTTGGATTGCGTCCGCATCGCGCTGGAGCAGAGCATAAATTCCGCATTGGCGCGCTGGATTTTTTTCTGTTGCTGGTTTGGTGGGTTTTCCTTTACGCCTTCGTCGTTTTCCCCTCTCAGTACATTTCCTTGAATCCGCAAACGTACCAGAGGAATTTCTCTTCACTCTACCTGCTCGAGGCGGCCGTATTCGTATTCGTGCTGGGAATTGCCAGCCGGGGCGCATCGCAAGGATGGAGGAGAATTTACGTCAACCTGATGGCTGCCAGCGCGTTGTATGCACTGGGCTCGCAAGGCCTGAGCACGGCACTCGTCAGTGGAAAATATTACACCGGAAGTGTTTACGATATCCCGCTGATCGGCGCGGCCGCTTGGATGGCGGCCACTGCTCTTTCCGCCCGCCACTCGCACCCCGAAGCCGCTCCTCCCCCGCCGGTCGACAAATGGGGCACTACCGCCTTGCGCTTGGCCATGCTCGCCATTCTCTCTTTGCCGGCGCTGGGCCTTTGGACCTTTCTCTGGGATAAATCGCCCGCACCGGTCCGCAACTTTCGCATGTTCACGGTTCTTTCCGCCATGCTGGTGCTAGGTGTATTCGTCTTCGTGCGCCAATATCTCCAGGACCAGGCTCTGATCCTACTGCTGGAAAATTCGCGGCGCAGCTTCGAGAATGAGCAACGTTTGCAGAGCCATTTGGTGCAGAGAGAAAAATTGGCTTCACTGGGCCAGTTGGTTGCGGGTGCGGCAAACGAAATCGAACAGCCTCTCGGCGCAATCATGAGTTCTTCCGAGAAGTTGTGGTCGAATCACCATTTGACCAGCGAGCAGGATACGTTGGTGCGAAAAATTGTCCATCACTCGCAACGAACCCGGGAACTCATATCGAATCTTCTCAGTTTCGCGCAACAAGGCTCCGGAGAAAGAACCATGGTGGATATCTGCATGCTGCTGCAACGCAGCGTGCAAATGCGCGAACTGCAACGGCACGATCAAAAAGTCCGCATCGAAACCTCCTTCGCACCTGACCTGCCGAAAGTCTGGGGCGATGGCCACCAGCTGTTCCAGGCGTTCGTCCAAATCGTCGAGAACGCGTTGGACGCGGTGGAGGATGTAGGCGGTGGCTTGATCCGGGTCAGTGCCGAGGTTCGCGGCGACCAAGTGGTGTTGCAGTTTTCCGATAGCGGCCCGGGCATTAAAGAGCCGCATCGCGTATTCGATCCGTTCTATACCACCAAGCCCATCGGCAAAGGCACAGGCCTGGGACTGAGCGCCGTCTATGGCGTGGTGCAGGATCACAAAGGCCTGATCACTTGTCAGAACAAGACTGAGGGCGGAGCCTTGTTCGTGCTCGTGCTTCCGATCGTGAGTGAGAATTCTTCGCGCGCCGTGGCGGCGGCTCGCTCCTGAATCTCATTGCCGCCTCGCACATTCGTCCTCATTTCACCGCGACAGATCATCCCGCCCATCCTGTAACATAAAATCGCATGTCTGAACCGCTGGTCCATCACTCCGCGCGTGTACTCGAGTTCGACGCCCTTCGCGAACTGCTCAGCGGATACGCATCCTCGCCCTTAGGACGCAGGCGAGTGGCGGCTCTTGCCCCGTCAATCGACGCCGAGTGGATCGAGCAGCAACAGGCCTTGACGGAGGAGGTGCGCGAATTTCGCCGCGTCGGTGGACGCTTCGATTTTTCCGGCCTGCTGGACGTTGCAAAATTGGCAGAAAAGTCTCGCATCAGCGGTGCGGTACTTGAGACCACGGACATTCGCGACGTTTTACTGCTGGTGGATCGCGCCGCCGAATGGCGCGAGATCGCCGTGCATCCTCCGGCGAGCATGCGAACGGAATGGCGCCAAATACGAACGCTTTCGGAAAACATCCCCGATTTCACGGAGTTCCTCCGATTCTTCCGCAACAAAATTCAGCCCGATGGAACCCTCGAAGATCGCGCATCACCGGAGCTCTCGAGGATTCGCCGCGAAATTGAAAAGCAAAAGCGCGTCATCCAGGAATCGCTTCGCGGATACTTGCGCAAGCTGGCCGAGGGTGGCACAGCACAGGATGAACTGGTAACCATCCGCGGCGAGCGCTTTGTGATCCCGGTAAAGATCGAACAGAAGCGGCGGGTGCAAGGCGTGGTCCACGGCGCCAGCTCCAGCGGCCAGACCGTATTCGTAGAGCCGCTGGAGACAATCGAACAAAACAACGAACTGGTTCGCTTGCTCGACGACGAGCTGGCTGAGGTTCACCGCATCCTGCTCGAAATGACGCGCCGCATCGGCGAACAGGCGGATGGAATTCTCGCGTCCGCGTCAGTGCTGAGCGAACTGGAGCTGCAATTCGCCAAAGCCCGCTTCGCCGAAGACTACAACTGCGTTACCGTGCAGTTAAGCACGCCCGCCGGAAGCCGGCAAAATCCAAGTGGGGACAGCCGCCCTCGGCTGTCCGCGAGCGAAGCTCGCCTCTTTCTGCACAATGCTCGCCATCCGCTGCTGGAGCGGAATCTGAAACTCAAGAACGCAACCGTTGTTCCCATCACAGTCGAACTCGAAGGAAACCGCCGCCAGTTAGTCATTACCGGTCCCAACACCGGGGGAAAAACAGTAACCCTGAAAACCATCGGCCTGCTGGCATTGATGGCGCAGTCGGGAATTCCGGTCCCCGCCGACCGCGCCGAAATGCCGGTGTTCGACGCTGTTCTCGCGGACATCGGCGATTACCAATCCATCGAGCAGAACCTCTCCACATTTTCCGCACACGTCACCAACATCGATTTTATTTCGCGCACAGCGACCCCGCAGTCGCTGGTCCTGCTCGATGAATTAGGCTCCGCCACTGATCCCGAAGAAGGCGCCGCGCTGGCGGTGGCGATCGCTTCGCACTTCGGCCGCATCGGCTGCATGACTGTGATCTCAACGCATCACACTTCGTTGAAAGTTTACGGCGCGAACACTTTGGGAGTGATCAACGCTTCCGTCGGCTTTGACGAGAGTACCTTGCAACCCACCTACGAATTGAAGATCGGCGTGCCCGGAGCGTCAGCGGGAATCAACATTGCACAGCGACTGGGATTGAATCCGGCAATCATCGAAGCGGCGCGATCGCGGCTCGGAACGCAATCCCGCGATGTCGGCGAGTTTCTGGACAGGCTCCATGCCAGCCTGCGTGAGGCTGAAAACGACCGACTGCGCTTGCAGTCCCGCGAACAGGAATTAGAAAAAGAAAAAACGCGTCTCGCCCTCGAAGGGAAAAAAGAGCAGCAAGCCAAGATCCGCGAAATGGAAAAGAAGCTCGAGAGCGTGTTGCGCGACTTCGAATACCAGGCGCGCGAATCGGTGAACGCAATCCAGGACAAAGCCGCGGCACAGAAAGTGGCAAAAGATTCTGAGCGCCGCGTCGCCAAGCTCCGCCGTGAATTCCGCGACCAGTTCGATTCCACCGTGGTCGCCCACACTAGCGGCGCCGATCAGGGCGATCCGCATGCCGAGCCGCAAATCGTGAAGTATGTTTCCCAAGGCGACACCGTGAAATTGAAATCGACCGGCCGCGCGGCAACCGTCTTGCGCAAGCTGGATGATTCTCACTTCGAAGTGTCAGTGGGCGCGATGAAGATGAAAATTGCGCGCGACGATATTGCCGCCGTGATATCCGGTGCGCGGCCCCCAGATTCTCCCGTAAAGGCCGCGCGCGCCCGCGGAATTTCCGTCTCGCTCGAAAACGAAGGCCAGAACGCACCCTCGGAAATCAACGTCATCGGCTTCAACGTTGACGATGCCACCCGCGAAGTGCAGAAATTCGTCGACCGCGCATTTCTCGCCGGCCTGCCTCGCGTCCGAGTGGTTCACGGCAGCGGCATGGGCATCCTCCGCAAAGCCCTGCGCCAGGCCCTGCAGCAGCATCCGCACGTCGAATCCGTGGCCGAGCCCCCGCAAAACGAGGGCGGCGGCGGAGCGACGGTGGTTGAGCTGAGAGTCTAGTTATTGTCATGCGGAGCGAAGTCGAAGCATCCCTACCTCGCCTGACAGTAGAAAAGCGTCGAAGCTCCGCGTAGGGGCCTCTTTTTCCTAGGCCGTCAACGGGATAGTCATTTATTCCACAGCTTCTCCACAGCAATCCCGAGTCCGGTATATTCCTTTCAGTGGCTCTCTAGCTCACAATCACAAGGGGAGTAGTGTCGGCCCGCAAAACCTCTATCCAGCCATGCCCAGCACGGAAGATTTCAAAGAGACCGTAAAGCAGCAGGCGGATATCGTCCGCATCATCGGCGACTACATCAAGCTGAAGAAAGCCGGCGCGCAAAATTATTCCGGCCTCTGTCCGTTTCACGGCGAGAAAACGCCATCGTTCTCGGTTCACGCCACGCGGCAGTTCTATCATTGCTTCGGCTGCGGCGTTTCCGGAGACGTCTTCAGCTTCGTCCAGAAAATCGAGAACATCACTTTTCCCGAAGCCCTCCGGCTGGTAGCGCAAAAGCTTGGGATTCCTCTGCCTAAAGCCACGTACTCAAGCCCCGCTGAGGCGAAAGAAGCCAAGCTCCGCGCACAGTTGTTTGACGCCCAGGAGCGCGCCGCCGCATTTTTCCAGGAGTGCCTGAAGCGCCCCGATGGATCACGAGCCCGGGAGTATTTACAGGGACGAGGCCTTGATGAAGAAACCATTGCGAGCTTCCGCATCGGCTACGCACCGGATTCCGGCTTCCTGCTGCGCGACCGCCTGGCCGCAGAGTTCAGCGAAGAGGTCTTGCGCGAGAGCGGTTTATTTTCCTGGAAGCAGGAAACAGAGTCGCAGAGCGCCAAGCCCGAAGCCCGCCTCTACTCCAAGTTTCGCAACCGCGTAATGTTCCCCATCGCCAATGACGCCGGCAGGATCATCGCCTTCACCGGACGCACTCTCGCAACCGACGAAAAGTCCGGCCCAAAATATCTGAATTCGCCAGAGACAGGAATTTATTCGAAAGGCCGCGTTCTCTTCAATCTTGATCACTCGAAAGAAGCCATTCGCAAGCTCGATTACGCCATCCTCGTTGAAGGTCAGATGGATTGCATTTCCGTCTACGCCGCCGGATTTCATAATGTAATCGCCAGTTCTGGCACGGCTTTTACTGAGATTCAGGCCAAGCTGCTCGGGCGCTTCAGCAAGAACGTGGTGGTCAACTTCGATCCTGATACCGCCGGAGCGAAGGCTACGGAGCGCACTCTGGGTCTACTGATCGAGGAGGAATTCCAGGTCAAGGTGCTCTCGCTGGAGCAAGGTTTCGATCCGGATTTGTACATTCGCCGCAAAGGTAGAAATGCTTACGGCGAGGCCCTGCGCGGTTCACAAAAGTATTTCGATTATCTGATCGACCGCGCACGCGCGCACTTTCCCGTGCGCAGCGCCGAGGGCAAAGTAAAAGCGGTGAACTATTTGTTGCCCCACATTCAACGCGTGCCCAGCCGGATTGTGCGCGACGAGCTGAGCCAGGAGATCGCACAAAAATTGGGGATCGATTCTGCAGTGTTGCGGCAGGAATTGCGCCATGTGGCTTCCGAGCGTTCGGCCGCAGCCGTGAAAGCGCGGCCGGAGGCCCAAGCCACCGACGCGGAACGTATTCTCATCCGCGCCCTCGCCTCGGCTCGCCAAATGCAGCCCGGAGAGCGCCTTTCGGCGCGCGATGGCGCGGAGGAAGAATTTGATCCGGCACGTCAGGCGCAATACGCATTCCAGAGCGAAGGCCTGCATCGCGGACTCGCCACCGAGTCGCTGGTCGAAGCTCTGCTGAATGCCGGACCAGAAATGGCCGATGTAATGGAAGTGCCATGCTCCGACGGCGAGCGCCGGATGCTGGCATCAATCCTTTTGAAAGAAGATGAAGAGCTCACGGCTGAGCGCTTGGAGGGCGCGTGCCGCGCCTTGCGGCGCATTCACCTGCGCCGTCAGCAGGAACAGGTGCAGCGCGAGTTGAAGAAGCCCGGCATCAGCGACGATAAAGAACGCATGAAGGAACTGCTTCTGGAAGTGGAGCGGTTGAGCCGCGCGCTGAGAGATCCAAATTTGGCCGAAATTGGCTTGAGATCAACATTCGGAAGCCAGAAAACAGCGTGAAACAAAACGGCGATGAGAGTCATCTAAGTATTTAGCAGAGTTAGAGTTATCGACAGGGCGGGCGAGGGCGCTTTTCAGCGGGGCAAGTGATAGACCGGGCAACACTTATGTGCTAAACTCTTAAGTTTGTGCTAGGTGCACAACTCCGCGACACCCCAGATTCCCACCTGTGAACACATTACCATACGCTCCCCCGAGAGCGAATTGACGAATTTGAGGACACCTCTTGGCTCTTGAAGACAAGTACGACGATATAAAAAAGCTGGTCGATGCCGGGAAAGAGAAGGGCTACCTTACCTACGATCAGGTAAATGAGCTCATACCACACGACGTGGTGAGTCCCGAAGACCTGGACGACCTGCTGACTACCATTGGCACGCAAGGCATCGATGTGCTCGAAGGCCCCAAACTGCCTTCCGCGGCGCTCGATAAAAAATTCGACGAAGGGGAAGAGGGCGAGGACGTTGAACTCGACCTCACTCCTGGTGCTCTGGAAAAAACCAACGATCCCGTCCGCATGTATTTGCGCGAAATGGGCACTGTTCCCTTGCTCACCCGCGAAGGCGAAGTTGAAATCGCCAAACGCATTGAGCGCGGCCAGATTCGAGTACTGAAAGCGCTGTCGCGCTCTCCTATCGTGATTCACGAACTTCTGGCCATGGGCGAAGACCTCAAGAAAGGTGTGCGCTCTATCAAGGAGGTCGTTACCTTCGACGAGGAAGAAATCACCGACGAGATCCTGCAAAACCGGTTGAACGAATTTACCGGCAAGATCGACAACATGGCGAAGCTCTACAAAAAAGTCGCCGTGGTGCAGGAAAAATACGTGGAGATGTCGCAGAAGAAGCGGCCGAAAGACCATCGCCGCGCCCGCCGCAACCTGGCCCGTGCCATCGTTAGAGTTTCTATCGCGGTGCGCAAGTTGGGTTTCACCAATGCCGAACGCAAACGGCTGATCGACCGCGTCAACAAAACTGTCGACAGCATGCGTTCGCTCGACCGCCAGGCGCAGAACCTTGAGCGCAAAGCGGACGCCACGCGCAGTGAAGAGCAAAAAAAAGAATATCGCCGCCAGTCGCGCGCAGTACGAAGCGAAATCGAAAAGCTCGAAGTCGAAGCCGGCCTGTTGTTCCAGGAAATCAAGCGCACGCAGCGCGAAATCATCCAGGGCGACATGGATGCGGAGCAGGCCAAACGCGAGCTGATCGAGGCCAACCTCCGTCTCGTGGTTTCGATTGCGAAAAAATACACTAACCGCGGTTTGCAGTTTCTCGATCTGATTCAGGAAGGCAACATCGGCCTGATGAAAGCCGTCGACAAGTTTGAGTACCGCCGCGGCTACAAGTTTTCGACGTATGCCACGTGGTGGATTCGGCAGGCGATTACTCGTGCGATTGCTGATCAGGCGCGTACGATTCGCATCCCCGTGCACATGATTGAAACCATCAACAAGCTGATCCGCACTTCGCGGCAGCTTGTGCAGGAACTGGGACGCGAACCTACATCCGAAGAAATCGCTAAGAGAATGGACATTCCCGTCGCGAAAGTGCGCAAGGTGCTCAAGATCGCGCAGGAGCCAATCTCGCTCGAAACTCCGATCGGCGAAGAGGAAGATTCGCATCTCGGCGACTTCATCGAAGACCGCGCGGTCGTTTCACCGGCAGAAGCCGTGATCAACGTGAACCTCAAGGACCAGACTGGACAGGTCCTGCGCACGCTGACTCCGCGCGAAGAAAAAGTCATCAAGATGCGCTTCGGTCTCGAAGACGGCAGCGAGCACACCCTGGAAGAAGTCGGCCAGATCGTTCGCCGTAACCCGCGAACGCATCCGCCAGATCGAAGCCAAGGCGCTGCGTAAACTGCGTCATCCCTCCCGCTCGCGCAAGCTGCGGGCGTTTATGGATGGAGTCAGAGACTAGAATCAGCTACGGATCTACAGGTATATCTTGAGGCACGACTTCGGTCGTGCCTTTCGTTTGCTCGCAATCTCCTTATTCCCGAATCGGTATGCGATCCCGAAATATTGCTTGGTTCTTCTCTTATGCCACCGAAGCGGCCCGTACAATTGTCAGCGGCGGGCAGCGTTTAGGAGGGTATTGCCAGTGGGTACTGGACGCCGTCTGCCAGACGGTCGAGTGGCTTTCAGCCATTAGGGTTCGACTCCCTTGCCCTCCTCGGTCACTCGACAGTACTTAAGACGCTTGACAACGGGCGTTATCGACTTATCATAGTAAGTGTCTGGCAGACGGCGTTTGGTACGAATACAGCCCCGAGTGAATCTCGGGGCTTTGGCTTTCTGTGTAGGATAATCCTGCTGCCTCGGCAAGGAAAACACGTTTCGTATGGAACGCAGGTGTGAAGCCTCTCGCGGAAGCTTCAAAAGCCGAGCGCCGCGTTTCCCCTAAGCCGCCGCCTGCTTCCGTTCCTGAATGAAATCAAGCAGATCCGCATTGATCTGGTCCGCATGGGTGGTGGGCATCCCGTGCGGAAAGCCGGGATAGACCTTCAGCGTCGCGCCCTTCACAATTTTCGCCGACATCAGTCCCGAAGCACCGATTGGTACGATCTGATCGTCATCGCCATGCATCACCAGCGTCGGCACATCGAACTTCTTAAGATCTTCCGTGAAGTCCGTTTCCGAGAATGCCTTGATGCAGTCGTAGTGGGGCTTGATCCCTCCCAGCATGCCTTGCAGCCACCAGTGTTCCCGAATGCCTTCCGAAATCTTTGCTCCGGGCCGATTATAGCCGTAGAACGGCAGCGTAATGTCTTTATAAAACTGCGGCCGATTTTTCACCATTTCGGCTCGCAGGCCGTCGAATACTGACATGGGCAGTCCGCCGGGATTCTTATCCGTCTTCAGCATCAGTGGCGGCACCGAACTGATAAGCACTGCCATGCCGACCCGCTTGGAGCCATGCCGCCCAATGTAACGGGCAACTTCTCCGCCGCCCGTGGAGTGGCCTACGTGAATCGCGTTTTTCAAATCAAGTTTTTCCGTCAGAGCCGCCAGATCGTCGGCATAGGTATCCATGTCGTTGCCATCCCAGGTTTGCGTGGAACGGCCATGCCCTCGCCGGTCATGCGCGATCACTCGATATCCGCGCTGGCCGAAGAACAACATCTGTCCGTCCCAGTCGTCCGCCGTGAGCGGCCAACCGTGACTGAACACGATGGGCTGCCCTTTTCCCCAGTCCTTGTAGTAAATCGTTGTGCCATCCTTTGTGGTGAGAGTGGGCATATTTTTAACCTCCTTGGTTTACCGATTTAAATTCATTGATTTTCTGTCCCAGGAAATGAATGAGACAACCATCGGGTATACCGATCAAGACACACGTGTTGGCTTGGCTTGCACCGCTGACACTCCGTCGCGATACGTCAGCATCCGCCAGGTGTGTAACTGAAATTAGCGACGCCCGCGCAGCGCGCGTCCCTGCGGACCGCCGCCCAGGTCCGGAACTTCCTCACCCAGGGCTGTAGCTAAATCAATTTGATGGTCCTGCTCCTGCACCAGGATCTGGCGAATCTGTTCCGCCAGCGCGTATTCTCCCAGAGCTTCACATTGCCCGACGCGCGCTCGATAATTGCGTATGGTTTCATTTTCATTATCCAGATCGAAGCGCAGCATCTCCTTGGCATCTTTCGACGTACGTACCGGCTTGGGAGTAACCACGGGCATTTTGCCGAGATAGTCGATTTGCCGCGACAACGTCAAGGCATGATCCAGTTCCTGTTTGGCGTGGATTTCGAGTTGAGCGGCAATGTCCATGTATTGCGCGCCGCTGAGCACCTGCGAATAAACTACGTACGCGATGATGGCCTGATATTCGCGGGCAAGGTCCTCGTTCAACAGCTCTGCGAGGCGCTCACGGGAAATTTCGTTTTCACTTGCGATAGATTTCAGTTCAGCCATTGGATTCCTCTTTCGAATGTTTTTTTATCTTGCTTACTTTTAAAATCGGAAATCATTGTACTCAGGACCCAGGTTACTCAGGACCCACGCTACTCAGCTCTCTCCCAGGCCAGAGAAGAACGGGACTCCCCCGCGCCAGTGTGGCGAGTCTGCCAACGCCAGAATTGCACGCACCGCCAGAGGATTTTTTACTAGGATGATTGGTGGACGCGCGAGCTTCCAGGGTTGTTCATAAATGTTACATCACCATTGCAATGATTTGCGCGACCAAATTCCGATTTTTGTATCTAATCAAACCATCAAGCAGAACCATCAGTCAGGAGTATCTTTTTCTTTCATAGCGCGAAACTGGGTCGATAATGCCCAAGCCAATTTTACTCAGTGTGGATGACGACTCCGATGTGCTGCGAGCGATTGAGCGCGATCTCCGTTCGCAGTACGGCGCCGAATACCGCATCATCGGCAGCGACTCGCCCGAGGGCGCTCTCGATCTGCTGAAGCAGTTGAAGGTCCGTAATGATAGCGTGGCTCTCCTGCTTGCCGACCAGCGCATGCCGCACATGGATGGAGTCGAATTCCTGCAGCAGGCCATGGGGATTTTTCCCGGCGCGAAGCGGGCGTTGCTCACCGCGTATGCCGATACCAACGCCGCCATCAGTGCCATCAATCAGGCCAGCATCAATTATTTTTTCCTGAAGCCTTGGGATCCTCCCACCGAACACCTGTACCCGCAACTCGACGACTTGCTCGATGACTGGCAAGCCTCGTTCCGCCCAACGTTTCAGGGGATTCGTTTGCTGGGCACGCGCTGGTCACCCCGGTCCTACGAGTTGCGCGACTTCCTCGCACGCAACCACGTTCCCTACCAGTGGATCGACGTGGAGCTTTCCGCCAATGATCCCGAAACCAAGCTGCTGCTGGAAGCCCTGGGGCCGGAGGCTGCCAATCTTCCCGTCGTGCTTTTTCCAGACGGCACCAAGCTTCTCGAAGGCATACCCGCCGATGTCGCGCAAAAAGTCGGCCTGCGCACCCGCGCGCAAACCAGCTTCTACGATTTAGCGATCGTCGGTGGAGGCCCCGCCGGTCTGGCCGCCGCCGTCTACGGAGCCTCCGAGGGTCTGCACACCGTAATGATTGAACGCGAAGCGCCCGGCGGTCAGGCTGGCATGAGTTCCCGCATCGAAAACTATCTGGGATTTCCCACCGGCCTCAGCGGCGCAGATCTAGCCCGCCGCGCCGTCGTGCAAGCGCAGCGCTTCGGAGTCGAGATCCTGTCGCAGGAAGCCGTCGGTGTTCGTGCCGAAGGCTCTTACCGCATCATCAAGCTGGCGGACGGAAACGAGATTTCCTGTCACGCGCTCATGATCGCGACCGGTGTCCAGTGGCGCCGTCTTGCGGCTCCCGGCATAGACAGGTTGCAGGGTGCTGGAATTTATTATGGTGGTGGCGCAACCGAAGCTCTTTCCTGCAAAGGTGAAATCGTTTATGTGGTCGGCGGCGCGAACTCCGCCGGTCAAGCTGCCATGAACTTCGCTCGATACGCGGAGCGCGTCATTATTCTCGTGCGCGGCGAATCGCTCTCCAGCACCATGTCGCAATATTTGATCGATCAGATCAAAGAGACTCCGAACATTCAGCTCTGGACCCATGCCGGCGTTGCCGAAGCCCACGGCGAAACTCATCTCGAAGAAATTTCCGTGCTCTGTTCCGATACCGACAAGATCGAGCGCGTCCCTGCCAGCGCGATGTTTATTTTCATCGGAGCATTGCCGCGCACCGATTGGCTGGGCGATCTCATTGAGCGCGACGAGCGTGGTTTCCTTTTGACCGGCCCCGACCTGATTCGCGACGGGCAACGCACCAAAGGATGGACGCTCGACCGCGATCCGTTTCTGCTCGAGACCAATGTTCCCGGCATCTTCGCCGTAGGCGATGTGCGCCACGGCTCCATCAAACGTGTGGCCTCCGGAGTCGGCGAAGGGTCGGTTGCAGTGCAATTTATCCATCAGTATCTGAGCAAGGTATAAATGGTCGATATATCCGAACTACGTCGCGTCCCAGTATTCGTTGATCTACCCGACGATCAGCTCAACTGGTTTATCAGTCAGGCGCAGGAACTGGTTCTCAAGGCTGGCGATGTCTACTCCCGCCAGGGCGATCCCGCCGATGCCATGTTTGTGATTCTCCAAGGCCAGCTTCAAGGGCGCGGCGAACTCAATGGAGAAACCTTCGTCTTCGATCTGGAGCCGGGCGATGTTACCGGGGTTCTGCCGTTTTCCCGGATGAAGCAGTTTACCGTTGGCGGCCGAGCCGTGACCGACTCCCACGCTCTGCGATTTCCTTCCGCGCTGTTTCCCGATCTCGTGCAGAAAATGCCGGAACTCACCAAGCGCCTGGTGGGCCTCATGTCCGACCGGATTCGCGAAACCACCCGCCTCGAACAACAGCGCGACCGTTTGGCATCTCTGGGAAAACTTTCGGCAGGACTTGCGCACGAACTCAACAATCCCGCTTCTGCCGCGAAACGCGCCGCCAGCCAGTTGCGTCACATTCTAAAAAAAATCCGGGACGCAAGTCTCGAACTCGGAAAGCGTGATCTCACGCCCGCCCAGAAATCGGAAATTGAAAAACTGGAAGCTTCATTCACGCAAACCGATGTAGTCCCACCCGATGCGCTAACCATCAACGACCTGGAAGACCAGATCGATTCTTTGTTGCGCAGTCACGGACAAAACGACTTGTGGCTGCTGGCCGCTGGCCTTGCGCGCCGCAACATCAAGCCGGAAGTAGTCGAGTCGTTGTTCGCAACCCTCGATCAGAAACCGCTCGGGCCGCGCTTGTCAGGATCGCTGCCTCGGTCGAGGTCGCCAGCCTTCTCCACGAAATCGAGAGCAGCACCTCGCGCATATCGGACCTGGTCGGCGCCATCAAGGAATACACCTACATGGACCAGTCCCCGGTGCAGAATGTTGACGTCGTAAAGAGTCTCGAGACCACGCTCACCATTCTGAATCACAAGCTGAAAAAAGGAGTTGTGGTGCAGCGCGATTATCAACGCGTTCCCCTGCTCGTGAATTCCTTTGGCAGCGAACTCAACCAGGTCTGGACCAACCTCATCGATAACGCCATCGACGCGATGCACGGTAAAGGCGAGCTTCGCATCCGCACCTACCGCGAAGACGCTTGCGTGGTCGTAGAAATCGGCGACAACGGTCCCGGCATCCCCGAAGAAGTCCAGCCTCATATCTTCGAGCCCTTTTTCACCACCAAAGGAGTTGGAGAAGGCACCGGCCTCGGCCTCGACACCGTCCAGCGCATCGTGAAAAAACACCGGGGAAATATTCAGGTCACTTCTAATCCCGGTAACACGCGCTTTCAAGTCTGGCTCCCACTCGCCGAAACCGCTTCCTGACGGTGGTTTCAAGCCCTGATGTGCGAATCGAATGGCGGCATCGCTGCGCCAAGATGGCTACCGGGTCGATACCGCACCGAACGGCCAGAAGGCTCTGGGCCTGGCTAAGTCTACGGCCTCGGTCATCATCATCACCGCCTGCGCCACTGTCGACACTTCCATTCAAGCCATGCAAGGAGGGGGCCAGGAATACATTGTCAAACCCTACAATCCGCAGGAAATTCATATACTGGTTTCGCACATCATGAAGTTCAAGAAGTTGCAAAGCGAGAACGCGATCCTGCGCAAGAAAATCCGCTGCCATTATTGTCATCGTGACATCATGACCAAGAATCCCCGCATGGAAGAGATTCTTGCCTTGACGCAGGAAGTCGCTATTCTTCGCAGTACAGTGCTGATACGCGGCGAAAGTGGCACGGGCAAGGAACTTGCGGCCAGAGCCATCCACTTCTCCGGAAATCGTTCCGACACGCCGTTCATTGTTGTGAGCTGCGCCGCCGTGGCAATTTCTGTTAGAGGGGTGTAGCATTTACGGCAATTAATTGGGCTCTTTTGGGTTCCACTCCCTTTGGGATTGGCAATGTGCGGCTTCCGGAGGCACTAATTCCGCCCGACACACACCGCGCTTATCCGCTTGACGAACAGTACAATGGGCGACACTCCATCGCTCGATGAAAACGGAAAGGCCGTGCGTCGGTATGCCAGTTGGAGCCTGGAGATCGAAGGCAGCGTTGGAATCCGGCCGAGACCTTTTCTTGGATAAGGAAGTAAGAAATGTTCAAGCAATCGAATCGCGAGAGTGGAACACACCAGCTCGTTCTCGAGACGATTTCCGTGCGTAAGGAAGGTGGCGTATTGTTCGCAGAACTTGCCTCGCCTCCAATGAATCTGCTGGGGCCGGAACTGGTCGGCGACCTGGTTTCTCTCATCCGGCAAGCCGAGGGCGATCTGCGCCGACGCAGTTTCTCGAAGTCAAAAACGAGAGATACGTGTACCGCCGCTTCGGCGTTCGCAAGGAGACGGAACCAATGACGAATGGAAACAGATGATGAAATCAGCCAGAGGCGTTGCTTAGCGTGAGGGAAGAAAGTGCCGGAGGCAAATATGAGCCGTATCACTAAACGCTATCTTCTTATCGGCGGAGTGCTCGCTTTAACCATTGTCGGACTGATCATCGGAGCAATTCACCCATACAAGCATGCCTTAGGAGCACCGTCCGTATCCCCTCCTACTGTTGAAGTGGTGCAGGTTCAGAAGGAGGATGTGCCGATTTACGCCGAGTGGATCGGCACGCTTGATGGCCTGGTCAATGCTGACGTGCGGGCGCAGGTCACTGGCTACCTGATGAAGCAAGGCTATCAGGAGGGAGCATTTGTCCGACAGGGACAGCTTCTTTTCCAGATCGATCCGCGGCCTTTTCAGGCGGCGCTCGATCAAGCCCAAGGCCAGCTGGCTCAGGCGAAGGCCGCACTCGCCAACGCGCAAGCGGTTCAGCGTCGGACCGAACTCGACGTCGAACGCTACAAGCCACTGGCAGAGCAACAGGCAGCCAGCCAGCAGGATCTGGACAATTCGGTGCAAAACAACCTGGCCGCACTCGCCACCATAGAAACCGCCAAGGCGCAGATCAAGACCTACGAGGCTGCGGTGGAAACCGCGAACATCAATCTTGACTTTACCCGCCTGGTTGCGCCGATTGATGGCATTGCCGGCCAAGCCCAACTGCAGGTCGGCGCGCTGGTCAGCCCCAGCAGCGGAGTGGTCACTTCCGTTTCCACGGTCGATCCTATCAAGGTTTATTTCACCGTGAGCGAGCCGCAATATCTTTCATGGCGGAGACGTTTTCCGACCGAGGAAGACCGCCTGCAGGCCGACAAGGAACTGCGCTTGCAACTGATCTTAGCCGACGGCTCAACTTATCCGCACGAAGGAAAGTTTTATTTTGCCGACCGCCAGGTGAACGAGACCACTGGAGCGATTCGAATCGCTGGGTTATTTCCCAATCCCAACAACATCTTGAGGCCCGGCGGCTACGGCAAAGTCCGAGCGGTAATCCGGACTCAGCCGGGGGCATTGCTTGTGCCGCAGAGGGCAGTGTCGGAGTTGCAGGGCGGCTACCAGGTGGCTGTGGTTGGCTCCGACGACAAGGTGGACGTTCGAACAGTTACTGTAAGCGACCGGGTTGGTAACCGATGGATCATCGCCAATGGGCTTAAAGCCGGAGATAGAGTCGTTGTGGAAGGAGTGCAGAGAATGCGCAACGGTGTGCGAGTGAATGTCAAGCCATTCATTATGGAAAATCAGGGATCAGCGAACCGATAAGGACGGACTACCATGTCGAAATTCTTTATCAACCGTCCCATCGTTGCCATGGTGATTTCCATCGTCATGGTATTAGTTGGCGCACTCACCGTGCTGAGCCTGCCGGTCGCGCAATTTCCCAACATCACTCCACCTGAAATTCAAGTGATTGCCACTTACGTCGGAGCCGACGCGCAGACGCTGGAGCAAGCGGTGGCCACTCCTATCGAACAGCAGATGAACGGAGTGGACAACGAGAACTATATGTACTCGCTGAATGCCACTGGAAATTCAAGCACCAGCCTGATTGTGGATTTTGATGTAAAGACCGATCCGAATACCGATTTCATTCTCACGCAGTCGCGGGAAACCCAGGCCGCTTCTCAGCTTCCATCGGACGTGAACAACTACGGAATCACGGTGCGAAAGTCGGTGACCGCTCCGTTGATGTGGGTTGCGCTTTATTCCCCGCGTGGGACGTATGATGCCAAGTTCCTGGCCAACTACGCGTACATCAATATCACGGACCCGATCCTTCGCTCACCAGGCATCGGCAACGTGCAGGTATTCGGCGCTGGTCAATATGCAATGCGACTGTGGGTGAAGCCGGACACGCTGGCGAAACTGGGCATCACGGTTCCTGAAATTGTTAGCGCGATTCAATCACAGAATACGGTCAATCCCGCGGGCAAAGCGGGAGGCGAGCCTGCCCCGAAGGGCCAGGAATATACCTACACCGTGCTCGCGCAAGGACGCCTGGTTTCGCCGGAAGAATTCGGCAACATCGTGGTTCGCGAAACGCCCGATGGTGCGACTGTGCGCGTGCGCGATGTCGCCCGCATCGAATTGGGGGCTCAGGATTACAGCGTTGCCGGACGTTTCAACGGCAAGCCCGGCGCAATCATTGCCGCCTACCAGCTGCCTGGATCGAACGCCGTAGACGCGGCAGCCGGCGTCAAGAAAATCATGGCGCAGATGAAAGAGCGCTTCCCCGAGGACATGGATTTCGCCGTTTCTCTGGATACGACTCTTTCTGTGACACAAGGCATCAAGGAGATCGTCGAAACTCTGGTGATCGCGCTGGTCCTGGTCATCATCGTTGTTTTTCTTTTTCTTCAGAGCTGGCGCTCAACGCTGATCCCACTGCTGGCGGTGCCGGTTTCGCTCGTCGGTACGTTCGTCCTATTCCCGCTGTTCGGCTTTTCGATCAACACACTCTCTCTGTTCGGGCTGGTGCTGGCGATCGGCCTGGTTGTCGATGATGCGATCGTCGTGGTCGAAGGCGTTGAGCGGCATATTGAAGAGGGCTTGACACCAAAGAATGCCGCGTTAAAGGCGATGGAGGAACTGTCGGGTCCAGTGGTGGGAATTGCCCTGGTGCTCTCTGCGGTATTCGTGCCCACTGCCTTTATTCCCGGAATCACCGGCAGGCTATATCAACAATTCGCGGTCACTATTGCTATCTCGGTAATTCTCTCCGCGTTCAACGCGCTTACGCTCAGCCCTGCCCTGGCCGCACTGCTTCTTCGACCGCGCGAAGAGAGCAACGGCCTGCTGCGAAGATTCTTCGATTGGTTTAACCGGGTTTTTGAGCGAGCCACTGAAGGCTATGTCAGTTGGAGCGGCGTCTTGCTCAGAAAGACGGCGGTGATGGTGGTGCTTCTGCTGGTCTTTTGTCTTGCGGCGGGATTCTTCAGCAGTCGTGTGCCATCGAGCTTTCTTCCCGATGAAGATCAGGGCTATGCCTATGTGAATATGCAGTTACCCAATAGCGCGTCGTTGGAACGAACCTCGCAGGCAGCGGCACAGGTTGAGAAAATTGTAGCGAACACACCGGGAGTGAAGTACACAACCAGCGTCATCGGCTTCAGTTTGCTCAGTTTTGTGCGCACCAGTTACAACGCCTTCTTTGTGGTCACTCTAAAGCCGTGGGACGAGCGTGCTTCACGGGACGAGCAGTTTCAGGCCATCAAGGCGCATTTGAATCAGCAACTGTCCAAAATGCCGGAAGGAATCGCGTTCGCTTTTTCGCCACCGGCCATCCCGGGCGTAGGTACGGCAGGCGGATTCACGTTTAACCTGGAAGACCGCTCTGGCGGGAGCCTTCAGTTCCTGTCACAAAACTTGAACACGTTTCTTGAGGCGGCGCGAAAGCGGCCGGAGATCGCCAGCTTGAGCACGACCTTTCTGCCCAGTGTTCCGCAGAAATTTGTCGACGTTGATCGTGACAAAGTATTGAAGCAGGGGGTCAATCTTTCGGACGCGTACCGCACGATCCAGGCCTTCATGGGCGGGTATTTCATCAATTACTTCAATCGCTTTGGCCGCCAGTGGCAGGTCTACATCGAAGCCGAGAGCGACGATCGCGCCAACGCCGACAACGTCGGACGCTTCTACGTCCGCAACAATAAGGGCGAGAGTGTGCCGCTGTCTACGCTCACCACGATCAGGTCCCAACTGGGCCCCGAATTCACAGAACGCTTTAACGAGTACCGCTGCGCACAAATCAATGGCAGCGCGGCGCCGGGCTACAGCGCGGATCAGGCGACCGCAGCTCTTGAAGAAGTTTTCCGACAAACCATGCCGCGAGAGATGGGATTTGATTACTCCGGCATCTCCTATCTGGAACAGAAAGCACGCGAGGGAGTGCCCCCGGCCGTGATCTTTGGATTGTCATTACTGTTCGTGTTTCTGATTCTGGCGGCACTATACGAAAGCTGGTCGCTGCCGTTCAGCGTCCTGCTCAGCACGCCGGTGGCGATCTTTGGAGCGTTTTTCGTGTTGTGGCTCCGCCGAACTTTGCTCAGCATTTTCCTGCCGCCCTACATGGTGCAGATTGAAAGCGACATCTACTCGCAGATCGGCCTGATCATGCTGATCGGCTTGGCGGCGAAGAACGCAATTTTGATCGTGGAGTTTGCCAAGGACCGGTACGAAAATGGAAGACCGCTGGCCGACGCCGCCCTCGAAGGCGCAAGGCTGCGGCTGCGCCCGATCCTGATGACATCCTTCGCGTTTATTCTCGGCTGCGTTCCACTGTGGACGGCGAGCGGAGCAGGTTCGGTTGCCAGGCAGATCATGGGCACAGCTGTCATCGGCGGAATGCTGGCGGCGAGTGCGATTGGAATCTTTTTTATACCAGGGATCTTTTTCATGATTGAGAAATGGACGAGCGCGGCGAAGGAACCCGCGCCGGGCATATTGCCGGCTGCATCTTCACCCGCGCCGGGTGACTGAGATCGCTGCTGGATTGCGAACAAAACGCAGACTCAATGGAATCGAGCGCTATGAACATCGGAAAATTGCTGATCGTCATCGTTGGATCAGCCATGCTGTTCGGTTGCATGGTTGGACCCAACTATCATCGGCCTGCGGTTCAGACACCGAATTCTTTTCGCGACCTGGCAGGCAATCCTCAACTGCAGGCACAGACCGCCTCCTACGCCGATCTCCCCTGGTGGCAAGTGTTTCAGGATCCGAAGCTCCAGGAACTCATCCGTATGGCGCTGAAACAAAACTACGATCTGCAATTGGCAACGGAACGCATCAATGCAGCTCGCGCGCAAGTTGCGGTCACGCGTTCCAGTCTTTTTCCTCAGGTCTCCGGCAACGGCAATTTCAGCGGCGGCAAGGAAAACCAGGAACAATCCCGGTACAACTTTCTGACGCTCACTGCCGACGCTGCGTTTCAGCTCGATTTCTTCGGAAAGTTGCGCCGCGCGACTGAAGCAGCTCGCGCCGAACTCCTCGCCACGCAGGACGCACGCCAGGTTGTCGTGTTGACTCTAGTCAGCGATGTTGCCAGCGACTACTTCACGCTGTTGCAGCTTGACCTGCAACTCAAGATCACGCGCGAGACCGTCGCGACCCAAACCGATTCGGTGAAACTCACACGACTCCGGCTTGAACACGGCGTCGCTACCAAACTGGACGTGCTACAGGCGCAGCAGGTTCTCGATACTGCGAATGCGCAGATTCCCGATTTAGAGCGACAGATCGGTCAGGAAGAAGATGCCATCAGCATTCTTCTGGGTAATTACCCGCAAGACATCGCACGCGGGATTCCGCTCGTCGAGCAAAGACTTCCGCCGGAAGTCCCAGCTGGCCTGCCATCTTCGATCATCGAGCGCCGACCCGACATTCGCGAAGCGGAACAGATCCTGGTGGCTGCGAACGCCGACATCGGAGTCGCCAAAGCCCAGTTCTTCCCACAGATTTCTCTGACTGGAGCAGGCGGCGGTTCATTTGGCCGGGATTCTGTTTTCCCAAACTCCTATTCCACGCAGCTTGGCATCTGGTCGTATGGGGCGCAGGTGAGCCAGCCGATCTTTACAGGTGGGGCCCTTCGCGGGAATCTGCGACTCGCCAAATCCGAGAACCAGCAAGCCCTGATCGCTTATCGGCAGACGATCCAGCGTGCTTTCGGAGACGTCTCCGACGCGCTGATCGGCTATGAAAAGCTCCATGAAGTGCGAGTGCGCCAGCAGGACTCTGTGTCCGACCTGGAGGAGACAGTTCGCATCTCCACGCTTCGTTACAAGGGTGGAACCACGACCTACCTTGAGGTTTTGGATGGACAACGCTCACTCTATTCGGCTGAACTGACGCTCGCGTCGGCCCGCGGCGACGAATACAGAAGCCTGGTCCAACTCTATAAGGCACTCGGCGGAGGCTGGCAGCAGTAGTCGTGACACGCGTGCAACGAATCGTTCTTTCCGTGGCCCTACGACAGGATCGCTGGCACTCTCATGCTGGCCGCTCCCAGCGTGGCTGAGATTCTGGACTGCTGGCCGCTGTCACTCAACGGGAACCGGAACTCCTGGAGCAAACCGTGGTCGTGATCGGTGGCAGTTCCGGCATTGGCTTCGAAACGGCGCGCCGAGCGCGGACTGAGGGAGCCAAGGTACTGGCAGGTCAGTCCCAAAGAGTGAGAGATCGCCGAAGGCGCGGAGCCGGAGAGACAGCACTTGCCGTGGAAGTCTTCACGCTCCTGTGCTCGCCCATGATCTAGTTCGAGCGGATTCTTCGACGGCACTCAGCACTCGTTGCACTTTTACGGCGTCCTGAAAATTCGCATGAAATGTCTCATTCCGCTCAAGCGACTGCAGAAAATCGGCAAGAGTCAGAATGAACGTATGCTCATATCCGAGAATGTGTCCGGGTGGCCAGAAATTGAACGTGTAAGGATGTCCAGGGCCTGTCACTAAGACGTTATGACTACCTTGCACTTCCGTAGCGTCATCGGCGTTGAACACCTGCAGACGGTTCAGATCCTCCAAATCAAAACGGATAGCGCCCTTGGCCCCATGGATTTCCAGATAGTTGCGATTGCGGCAGCCGATTGCAAAGCGGGTGGCCTCGAAGCTTCCTATACTTCCATTCGCAAAACGCGCAAGCATTAGTACCGCGTCATCCACCTCGCGGGCTGGAGTAAAGGTGTGGACCAGAGCTGAAACTTCATCGACCGACCCGTTCAACATCAAAGCCAGGTCGATGGAGTGCGACAGCAGATCGCCCATCGCGCCAGAGCCAGCTTCCGACTGCTTGAATCTCCATGCATCGGGGCTGACTGGGTCTGCTCCCCAGCTTTGCAGATACGTGGCCCTGTAATGGTAAATTTGACCCAATTTTCCCTCATCCACCAATTTCTTGGCGAGAGCAATCGCGGGAACACGGCGATAGTTGAACCACACCAGAGTAGGAACCTTCTGCGCAGCATCGGTCATGCGCTCTGCTTCCTCCACTGACATGGCGAGCGGCTTCTCACAGAGCACAATTTTCCCCGCTTGAGCGGCGGAAATCGCAATCGGTGCATGCAGATAATTGGGAGTGCATATGTCGATGACGTCCACGTCTTTCCGCTCTACTATCGCTTCCCAATTGCTCGCTACTTCTTCCCAGCCCCACCGCGCCGCCATCGCCTTAAGCTGCGACTGATTCCGTCCGCAGATAACCTTCAATCTAAGGTCGTAGGACGATTCACAGAAATGGCCAACCTGGTGAAAGGCGTTGGAGTGCGCTCGCCCCATAAACCCATGGCCGATCATCGCCACATTCAGGCGTTTACGGGACGTCATGCTTGCCTGCCTAAGACTTTGCGGAAGGCGTGCACAATATCCTCTTCATCCCGGTCCGTAAGGCACGAAGGAATCGCGAGCAAGATGCTGCGTTCGAATAAACTATCGGCGACCGGGCAAGTGCCTTTGTGATAGCTGGCAGTCGAGTCCCGATTCTCCGCCAGTTTCCAAGGCGATCCTTTCTTGTCCACACTGGTTTTATTCACCAGACTCGGGATATTGAAATAAACATGAAGACCCCAATTGGTCATCACGACGTTATTGACGCCCTGGGATGCAGTGACGATGCCTTCTGCGCGCAATGCTTGATTGACTTGGGTGGCAACTTCAGGCGTGGCAAAAGTTGAAATCAGAAAGGAGCCCGTATCGCCCTGCGGATCAACAATCTTCCTTAGTCGCAGTTGAGGGAACTCTTCCAGCGCCTTGCGAATGCGATATTTGCTGCCGTGCATTGCGGCGATTATTCGCGGTAGTTTTCGGAGTTGTACGCGCAAGATCGAAGCGCGCAGTTCGTCGATCCGGTATCCTCGTCCCCACAAACACAGAGCAAGATTGTCAAAGACGGTCCGGCCGTTCTTGTCCCGGGCATAGCCCAGGTCGTGAGCGGCGAAAGCTCGGTCATAAAGGCGGGCATCGTTCGTTACGACGGCTCCGCCCTCTCCGCTGGTCATATTCTTGTTCATCTGGAAGCTGAATATCCCCATATTCCCAAATGTGCCTACTTTCTTCCCTCCGACACTTCCCCCGGCACACTGAGCGCAATCCTCGAGAAGAAACAATCCTCGCTCCCGGGCGACCCTGAGAAGTTCGGTAATGTTCGCCGGCGCGCCGCTCATGTGGACAGCGATCATTCCTGTTGTTCGCGGAGTGATGGATTTCTGAACAGCAGCAGGATCAAGACAGAAAGTTTCATCGATGTCAGCTAACACCGGAATTGCGCCAAGATTTACTACCGCTGCGACGACCGAAACCCACATGTAGGCGGGAACAATCACCTCCTGTCCCGGCCCGACACCCAGTGCAGAGAGCGCGGTATGCAGAGCGCCGGTGCCACTATTTACCGCGACCGCGTGCTTCACGCCGAGGAATGATGCGAACTCAGACTCGAAGGCTTCCACTTCTCCTTGCAGATCGATACCGTAGTAGCGGAATGGCGAGCGAGCTTTCAATACACGCAATGCAGCCTCAATCTCTTCCTCATCCATGTGATGGACGCCTGGGAATTCCAAAGGGAGAGGCTCGGTTCGGACCGGCTTGCCACCATCAATTGCTAACTTCTCCTCTAGAGCTTCGAGATTATCTTGTGTAAGTTTCATTATCGGTCACCTGTAATTGATTTTTTTATCTTGTTGCCTGATATCGTTCCTCACCTGTCCGCATTCGTGGGTGGCCTGAGCCTTAACGCTCTCGATATTCCACAATGCGGTCGTGATCGAAATCGCCGGCAACTTCAAGCGGAGAACTCGATCGTGGAATGTCACGCCCACTTCCACGTCTTCACGTTTGCTGTTCATCAGTTCGGCCACAATCTTGCCGTCAGGCGCTTTAAACGCCATTACTCGTACCCCGTCATCTGATCCGATAGTCTTAATGCGAATGGCGCCAGGGCGCACGAACTTGCTGAAGTGTGCGAGGTAGTAATAGAGGCCGGTATAGGTGACCTTCTTCGAGTGCCGGTCAATGATCACCACGGGGTGCTGAATATTCGGATCCGGGTTCCCGTGAATTTCCGACACGGACCAAGGTCCGCCCTTTTCATCCAAAATCATGTTCCAGTAGATCCAGGCGGACGTATAAACTTCGAGGTCGTTGAAGATCTGATTGCCCCAGTAATCACCGTCCTCAAAATCGAAGCGGGGAAGGGGCATCGATTTAGGAGTCCCTGCATCATAGGCATAGCACACTTCCGTCATCCAGAGCGGCAGGTCCGGATATTGACGATGCAGGTCCAGGATCTTGTCCCAGTCTTTATTGTCGTATCCGTGATAAGGCGCAACTGAGACGTATTGACGCGCTGCCGGATCATTCAGCACCAACGGGTAATTACGAGCTGCGTCCTCCCGGTTAGGCGCTTCACTCAACATGATGCGGGTGCGGATGTCTTGTTTCATAAAAAGCGGGCCTACGTGGTCCCGGAGCAAAGCATCGATCTCGTTATATGGAATCTTGGTGTAGATATCCGGCTCATTAAACAGGCTTATATAGTCGACGAATACGCCGTGTTTTTCATACTCCTTGAGGTAACGAAGATAGTAACGAGCCAGCGCATCGTAATATCGTGGATTCACGTCTTGATTCTTGTTCACGTCGATCAGCATCCAGTCCGGTGGATAATCCATCGGGGCTTGCAAGACAAACTTGCCGTAGCGTCGGGCCAGCTTGATGAACGTAATCAGCCCGTTTGGGCCGAGATCGCGCGCGATGGAAAAGTGCTCCAGCGTGACGTCACCGGGCACATCGTCATAGCTATAGAACGGCCCGGCAGACATGAAGTCGGTAGAGGCGATCACCGTTTTCATCGCGGAGAAGCCGGCCCCCTTGTGGGGATCGAAGAGCGCGCGCAAGACAGATTCGCGCTCGTTCGGGGGAAGGCTGTTAAGACAGATGAGACCCGCCTCCAGGAACGAAGCCCCAAAGCCATCGATTTTTTGGTATGTGACGAGATCGTTAATCTCGAAATTCGCAGCCCTGGGATCGCGATCCGGCTCGAAGCGCAGAATTGGCTTTCGAGTAATGCGATCCCCTGCTTTCGAGGAGACAAAGATCTGAACGTTCTGCGCGACGGATGCTACGCAGGACATCAAGAGGAACACGGCGATTGCTTTAGCGAGGCGTCCTTTGTCTATTCGCGCTGTCTCACAGTTCTTCACCTACAATCTCTATCCTTCCCCGTCGAGATAGCGGATCAAGAAATGATCCGTTGCTTTCGGATGGCGAGTACCAGGTGGAAGCGAACCATTGTTGTCCGGAGCAAGTGCTAGCACGCTTCCACTCTGGTTGACTCACGATTTAGTCGGCCCCCTGAAGAGCAATCATATCGGCCTCAACCGCGGTTACTGGATGGCGAGCAACGCGCTCTGCGCCGCTGCACCATATCCCGCCGCCGCAGTAAAGGGACTAGAGTTAGTTTTGAGAAGCACGGGCTCGCTGCAACCACCAGCTTTGGTGAATGCCCAAAACCAATAGCCAACCTGAGGAGACGAACCGTTCGCCCAACTCGTCATCGATGTCGTTTCCGTGCCGGTACACCCGTCTCCGCCCTGACCCTTCGGTAGCTCCCCGGTCTCATCGATGACGATCGGGTAACCGGCGGTGTGAAAGATCGGTGTCCACGTGCTGGTCCAACAGGAAGAGGTGGTGCAGTCCAAGTCGTAGTAGAGGTGAATCCCAGCGGCAATCTGTTTATCAGTTACGTATTCGGGTACATAGGTCGTCCAGTCATTGAGTTGGTTCGAATAGTCTAGCCCCGCAATGATGATCACATTCGATGCGCCTTCGTTGCGAATGGCCGTGACCACGCTCGCCACTCCCTGAACGTTCCAGGTGTTGCCCGATCCATTGGGACCTTGGCAACCGTTATTCTCGCAGGCTGTGGTGTTGCAGCCGCCGTTGAGGTAGCAAGTCCAATCAGCAGCCGCAGTGCTCCCACTGCCCAAAAACTCCGGTTCATTCGTGAGATTGAAGATAACCGATGGGTTGTTCTTGAACTGAGTCGCCACCGACTGCCAGAACTGGAGTGAATAATTTGTGTCCATGGCGGGAAAGTTATCAATCTGATTGCTCTTCCAGCTGACAAATTCCGGACCGCCGCCAACGTGTAGATCGACTTCAACCACCAGGCCAGACGCATTGGCAACGCCGATGAAGTTCACAATCGGCGTAATGTAATTCGAACCCCATAACATAGTCGACTGATCGCTCGTGGGAACGCCGAGCCAACAGTCCTCATTGAGTGGTATGCGGACAACGTTCGCATGCCAATTGTTAATCATCCCATTGACGACCGCCTGATAGTCTGTGGTATTGGCAGGCAAATTTGATGAATCCCAGACGGTGGCTGAGCCGTCGTCCTTGCCGTCGCCCAGACACGAATATTCCGTGCCGCTTATGTTAATCCCGCGCAGCACGACTGCCTCGTTCGCACTGACGCTCTCAAGGCCCAGGGTTCCCGCTGAGGTCGTTACAAACTGGTTGCCAACAATCTTGATGCCCGGAGCTGCACTTGCGAAGGCTCGTGACCCGGTGCATGCGACAAGCAGGGAGAACGTTGCAAGCAACGTCCAAAGTTTGGTCATGGTTCTCGAATCTTCATGCGCTGCTTTTTTCATCGTGAGTGTCCTTCCTTGTAAGTGTCTTCCTTGCGATGGCCGGATAGTGCCCAACACGATTGGCAATGGACGGCAACCAGATGATGCTGACAACCTCAAAAAATGAACTTCAGTGCGACCTGGCCGATACGAGGATCGCGTGCGGTACTGATAATGCCAAAACTTGAGCCTGGACCGGAGCAGCTTTGTCCGGGTGCACTTGCCACACAGGTTCCGGTGCTTGGATTTCCGAAACCACTCGTGGCGATGAATTGCGCATGATTGAATGTATTGAAAAATTCCGCGCGGAACTCAAAATGGACTCGCTCGTTGAGAGGGAACTCCTTCAGCAAGGCCATATCCCAATTATTGATTCCTGGGCCGTGGAAAAAACGACGCCGTGAGTTTCCCACCTGACCGAGTTGTTCTGAAGTGAAGAGCGAAGTGTTGAAATAAGGCTGGCCGCTTCGCGGGTCCGTAAAGTTCAAGTTGCCCGAAACAACGTTGGGTACATCGATACCGTTGCAGTTCGGCCCGGCACAGTTTGTACCGATCAGCGAGTTGTCATCAAGTTCGAGTAGCGTCACCGGCAGGCCAGTAGAAAACCTCGTAATACCGGAGACCTTCCAGCCAGAAAGTAGCTTGCGGCCAGATAAGTGATCGAGAGGCAATTCGTAGGTGTAGCTGAAAACGAAATTGTTTCTAAGGTCAAAGGCGGCTAATTCCCGCGTGAGTCCCGGGTCAAAAGGATTGACTTGATCACCCAGTCCGGACGCTTGATCGATTGTCTTGCTATATGTGTATCCCGCCAAAAACTCCACGCGGCCGCTACGATGCCGAGCAGAAACTTCAAGGGCGTTGTAGCTTGCATTGCCGATATTTTCGTAAAGCCCGGTACTGCCGAAATTTACTCCCAATGGTTGACGGGGAACCACTGTTTGTCCTGAGACTGTCGTAAAAGCGCCGGTCTCAGCGAATTGGGCGCAAGTTGCTGTTCCTGGCGCGACTTGGCTGGTTTGATACACCGAAAGGCAGAGCGCGGGAACGGAAGGATTGGCCTCGACCAGCACGAGCAAGCGATGACTCTGCGTTCCAACGTAGCTGATGTTCAGCAGCGAGTTATTTCCCAGTTGCCGTTCCAACGATAGTTCGTAATGTTCGGCATAAGGAAGACGGTTCTTATACCAGTATCCGGGTGAACTCGATATGGGAAGATACTGCGACCAATTCACATTCGAATCTGGGTTCGAAGCTGACACGCCTTGCGGAGGAAACACTACGGGAAAGCGCTGTCCTTCTACGTTTCCGGTCGCACGATCCACAAATGGGGTCGCGAATAAAGGAGGATTTGGGCTGGAATAGTACAAACCGTAGGGAGGGTCTCCCACTTCGAGCGCATCAGTGAGGTCCTCGATTGCCGTGTAAAAGAGTCCAAATCCCGCCCGAATGCTAGTTTGCCCGCTGTCTCCGAACAGTCGATGGAGGACACCGGCGTTGGCCGAGAGTGAATATGCGAGCCCAATTCGCGGGGCGAAATTATTGTAATGGGTCGGCGCCAAAGTGGACGGTACGTTCGGATCACCCGGAAATACCCACCCGGTTGGAGCGCCTGGAAATACTTTGGATTGCTCCCCCGGAATGATGGTCTCCAACTGGTTATTTTCTTCCCACCAGGAGGAACTTACATCCCAGCGCAACCCATAATTCAATGTCAAGGAGGGGACGATGCGCCAACTATCCTGGGCGTAGAGTCCGTAGTAGCGACTGCGGGAATGAAGCGGGGCTTGTTCTCCCTGTTGATAACTAACCGGCGCTCCGATTAGAAAATCGGCGAAGTCGAGTCCGGTTTCCGAACCATCGAACGCGTAGCTTCCATTGTTGGCGCCAAAAGTATGCTGTGTGATCTGATCGTAATGGAAGTTCCCGCCGAACTTGATGGAATGTGTGCCGATCACTTTCGAATAATTGTCAATTACTTGATAGGTGTTGTTGTACTGTTGCAACGGGTTGGCGTTCACACCCATGGTGAAATTGTTGAAGGTCGTGTTAGGCACACCGCTGTACTGCGGTGAGAGTGGAACAATACCCAGAGTATTCGGCCCCGTCACAAATCCTAAAGAAGACAGAGATAGTCCCACTCCTCCAACCGGCTGGCCGACGAAGTTCGCGTTGCGCACATAATGCAGACGAAGCTCGTTTACCGCGGTCGGGCTCCTGGTCAAGGTGTCGCTTAGGTTGACCATTTGAGCCCGGCCTATGTTTTGGACGCCAAACCCTGGTAGCGATGAGTCACAGTATGGACATTGCTGCGTATAGTTATCCAAAAAGTAGTATCCCGAGAGCATGCCGAACCGACTGCTTCCATCTACCCTGATTCCACCTTTGTCATCCTGCAAGACATTGTTATAGGAAGAGGTCACAAAATACGGCACACCATCGATCGAGGTATTCGGCTGCGGGATATATTTCAGAAGCGCGGTCGAAGCGGCGGGTATGGCTGATGCCGGAACGATTGCATTGGGAAAAACGCAGACCGTTGGATCAGTGCAGCCGGGCACATAATAGTTTTCGCCATTCGCGACCGGGTATCCTAGCTCAGACGAGAGCGTGCTTGCCCACGCTGTTCCGTTGACAGCGCCCGTGAGCGCGCTGGCTGAATCGGCCAAGTTGCCTGTCAGGTCCGCACTGCTCGGGACGGGCACATCGGCAACTTGACCCTGCGTCTGCCTTGTGCCTTGATAGTCGACGAAGAAGAATATCTTGTTCCGTAGAACAGGTCCTCCAAACGTACTGCCAAACTGATTCTGTTTGAACGCTCCGCGGATGGGACTAAAGTAATTTCGGGCATCGAGACCATCATTTCGCAAAAACTCGAAGGCTTCTCCGTGAAACTCATTGGTACCGGATTTGGTGATTGCGTTTACTTGGCCGCCGCTGTAATTTCCATACTCGGAATCGAAGTTATTGGTGATGATCCGAAATTCTTCGATTGAGTCAAGGCTGGGAACGATCGAGGTAGTCTGGCTCACGCCCTCGTTGACATTGCCGCCATTTACCATGAACCCGTTCGCAGTTTCGCGTTGACCACTGACGGAGAGGCTGCCCGCGTTCAAGTTGCCAGATGGCGAAATAATTGAAGACCCGTACTCACCGGAGCTCTCTGGTGCCACTCCAGGTTGCAGAGCCAATAAATCGGTGTAGCTTCGGCCATTGAGAGGAAGAGACTCCATCTTCGCGCTTCCGATCACCTCGCCCATCTGCGTATTTGTGGTTTCAACGCGAACCGCGCTGCTTGATACCGTCACCTCCTCGTTCAAGCCACCGACTTGAAGACGCGCATCTAACCGGATCGCACTGTTTACATTGATGGCAATACCAGTCTCGTGAAACTCCTTGAAGCCGGTCTTCCGCACCCCGACGGTATAGGTACCCACCGGCAATGCCTGAAAAGAATAGAAGCCCTTGTCGTCGGTGTGAACGGATTGCTGAATCCTGGTTTCGGCATTGCGGGCAGTGATTTCCGCAGCGACAATCACAGCGCCGCTCTCGTCGGTTACGATTCCCGAAATGCTGCCGGTCACACCGGCGCTGGCGCGTTCACAGATGCATAAGCAGAACAACGCAGCAAGCACGACCGGCCAGACCGTTGGACCCGACTGAATCCGTGAAAACCGCTGGCGGAACTGTGTTCCGACCGTAATGGTGAGTCGCTTATGTACCACGGTTCTCCTGTAGTCTTTCTGTCTATGCGGACATATCTCAAGCTTGCATTACTTCATTAATGAAGTAATATGCCTCGTTAGTGCCAATATTTACGCGTATTAATTCAGTTATGTCAAGAAATATTTACAGAGGCACTTGTATGCCTCCATTGGACGCTAGTCCAACTCTTCCATGAACGCTCGGACCTCTTCTTCTTAACGAATGATGTACGAGTGGGGTAAATTACATCGAATGGCCATTTTCGTCGCAACTCCGCCTCGAATCGTCCAAGGCCTGGAGAGCGCAAAGAGAGATGAATGACTCCCGTGAAAGAGCAGCGAGTGAATAATAGGAGCCTGCAAAGGACTCGACCCCGAAACCCGGTATCCAAATCTTTCAAGAATGAGTTAAATGTCTTGCAGCTCATTCACGCGAAATGCAACATCTCGCGAATTGAACTATCGAAGCAGACCGGCCTGAGTGCCGCTTCCATCACTGCCATCGTCCAGAACCTGATCGACAAAGGGCTGGTTGTGGAGTCCGGGCACAACTCGAGTCCACTTGGACGAAAGCCCGTGTCTCTAAGCCTTCGTGATGACGCCGGCTTCCTTGTCGGAGTAGACCTGGGATCGTTCTACACAAGAGTAGTAGTCACAGATCTTCGTGGCACTCCGATTTACAAGCAAGAATCACAGACTGGAATGTCGGATGGCCGCGATCTCGTTCTGTCCAGAACATTGAAGGCAATTCACAAAGCAATGGATCACTCCAGAGCCCCGAAAGATGCCTTTAAGGGAATTGGAATTGGGCATTCGGGGGTGATTGACGCGGCCAAGGGCATGGTATTGTCCTTTCCACGCCCCGGTCAGATGGCGGAATGGAAAAACGTCCAGCTCAGAGACATCCTGGAGCGTGAATTTGGCGTCCCCTGCCTACTAGAGGACAGCGTACGAGCGATAGCAACGGCGGAGAAGTATTTTGGGTTCGGCGCAGGTCTTAACGACTTCATATACGTTGATGTAGGAATGGGGATCGGCGCGGCGATTTTTCTTGACGGAAAACTGTACCGCGGCCCCGGCGGCAGCGCCGGCGAATTCGGTCACATGACAGTCGATGAACACGGCCCGCTTTGTTGCTGCGGCAATTATGGATGCTTGGAGACGCTAGCTTCCTGCGGAGCTATTATCCAATCAGTGAAAAGCGCTATCGAGAAGGGGGTGGATTCGAAGGTTCGAGAGTTAGCGCAAGGAGATCTGAGACGGATCAGTATTGAGATGATCGGACAAGCCGCCATGCAAAATGACAGCCTTTCCTTTCGTGTTCTGCACGAAGCAGTGTCCCACATCGCAGTTGCTCTGGCCGACGTCGTGAACTTGCTCAATCCACACGTTCTCATTTTCGGAGGAGCTCTATTTCGTTCCGCCCCGGAACTATTCCTGGAACCTTTGAAACGGACGATAAAGCAGCGCGCGCTGGAAAAATCGGCGAATGAAGTTCAACTCATAATCTCGACTTTGGGTAGCGAAGCGGGCGCCCTCGGAGCTGGAAGATTGATTTCCGAAATCGTGGTGGAAAGACTTTACCAAGAGTCCCGAAGCTAATCCGCAGAGCATCACCCGATGCGACTGCAGCAATGAGACAGTTCTCAGCCTTACTGTGCTCCACTTGTGCTCCAGATGGAGACGTTAAGGCTCAGGGATCAGTGCAGTAAAAATAGTTAAGCGCCTATGAGTGAGCTGGCGGAGAGGGAGGGATTCGAACCCTCGGTACAGGTGTTAGCCCGTACAACGGTTTAGCAAACCGCCGCATTCGGCCACTCTGCCACCTCTCCGGCGTGGGGACCCTCAGTTTATCACGATCAGCCCTGCGCTCCTGTCCCCCTCGCTCTTCTCTTATCGCTGCGCAGCATCATGACTGTCTTTTGCCGCTGCGCCCTCTTTCGGGTTGTAGGCTTCCGTCAGCGACATCACTTTCATCGCGCCTCGAAGTTGATCGAGCGTTGCCCCGGATTTCAGCGTCAATGTCACCGGCTCTCCCGGAAGCAGGTCGAAGTAGTTATCCGAGATGTTGGCGTCGAGATCGCCGAACGAGAGATACACACTTCGCGCCAGTTTCGCTGATTGCAACGTTATGGTGTAATCCCTGCCGGTTTGGTTGATGGTTGTCTCGATCTTCGGAGCAACCGGCAATTCCAAATCGTGAGTCACATCGAAGAAAATCAGATTCCGGGAAACTCTCTTCCCTCCCACTTCCAGGTCAAACACAAGAAACGTGCGATGAGGATCTCCCTTGGCCGCGAGCGTCGCTTTATCGACTGTGAAATAAATCGCACTCGATTGTGCGGGCACTTGCACTTCTTTCGTTTGCTCGAACAAAGAGTTTCCGGAAAAATCCAGCAGCCGCATGTGAACCGTTCCCGAAAGCTGCTGCAGCTTATCCGACACAACGTAAACATCCACTTTGTCGTCATGCAAAAATGGCGAGACCAGCACATCGTCATAAAAGCGCCGCGCATAATAATGAAGCGCCTTCCAACGCCCGTAGTAATCGATGCTCGCCCACGAGGCCACCGGCCAGCAGTCATTCAACTGCCAATACAGTGAACCCATGGTGCGCGGACGCTGCCGGCGCAAATGCTCCGCGCCAATCTTGATAATCTCCGCCTGCTGCACCTGGCTGAGATAGACGTACGAAGCGAAATCTTTCGGCTGGCGGTACTCGCGCAACATATAGGTGAGGATGCGTTCGTTGCCGCCTTTATTCTTTTGATGTGCCTGCATCACGGCCGAACGAATATCGAAATCTTCGAGCTTGGCGAAAGTTTCAATCGTGCGCATCTCGGGGAACGACTGAAATCCGTACTCCGTCATAAAGCGCGGAAACTGCAACGTGTAGTCCGAAGCCGGCGCCTGCGCGTGCCACACCGCCCAGTAATGCATATCTCCGTTGTGTTGATTGTCGGGAATTTCTTCGAAGTTTGCGCTGGGTGAACTCGGCCAGTAAGGCGTGGGATCGGCATATTTCGCGACCGAACTCTTGATAATGTCGGCGAACATGATGACGTAATCCTGCCACACACGGTCCCGTTGCTCAGGAGAGATGGATTCTTTGAATGCCTGCCGATCGCCCCAGTGGTACCAGCCCGTCTCCACTTCATTATTCCCGCACCAGATCACGATGCTGGGATGATCGCGCAGCCGTTTGATTTGATCGATCGCCTCTTGCCGGACGTTTTCTTGGAAAGGAACGTCGCCGGGAATCATGTCTCCACCGAACATGAATTCCTGCCAGACCATAATTCCGAGCTCGTCGCAAATGTCGTAAAAATCGTCCGACTCGTAGTACCCGCCGCCCCACTCGCGAACCATATTCATGTGCGCATCACGAGCCGCCTGAAGAATATTGCGGTGAATTTCTGGTGTGACGCGATTGGGAAAGCTGTCGAACGGGATTACGTCTGCGCCCTTGGCGAACACAGAAATTCCGTTCACGACGAACTCGAAGCTTTTTCCCCATTCATCGGGAACGCGGCGCAGTTCCACGGAACGCAATCCGATCTTCGTCTCGGCGTGAGCCGCGGCTTCACGGCCCATACGGATCGATGCAGAAAACCGGTAACGATTCTGCGCTCCATATCCCACCGGGTACCAAAGCTTGGGCGCGGCAATTCGCAGTGGAAATGAAACATGATTCGTTCCTGCGTTCAGTTGCAGCGTCTGATTTCCGTCGGACGTCTGCGGTCCAGATAACTCATCGTGAGTCAAAGTAAGAGTAGCCGTCGTCGGCTTGCTCGCTTCGATATCCAGGTCGGCGCTAACGTTGGCCAGGTCGGAGTTAATGCTGTGTTGATGGATGTGAAAATTATCGATGCGCAGCGCATCCCACGCTTCCAGACGAACCGGCCGCCAGATGCCTTCGGTCATGTAACGCGGCCCCCAATCCCAACCGTAGTTATAAGGAGCTTTTCGCGTGTAGGGAGCGGTGGCGATATGATCTTCGTTTTCAGAAATCTGAGTCGAGACTGACGGCAAAACATAAGGTAGCGTCTTCACGTACGGAATCATCTTCTCCACCGCGGAATGAAAGACGATTCGCAGCGTATTCGGTCCCGGCTTCAACATCGTCTTCGCAGAAATTCGCCAGCGGCGGAACATATTGTCCGCATGCAAGATCGGTTGATCGTTGAGATAGACGTCGGCAAATGTATCCAGACCGTCAAACACTAAGTCGAGATGCTCGCGCGACAGCGTGGCCGCGTCGACCTGAAACGTAGTTTGATATTCCCAGTCGGCCAGTCCGATCCACTGCAGGTGGAATTCGTTTTCCCCATAAAAAGGATCCGGGATCAGCTTATTGTTCAACAGATCCGTCTGCACAACTCCCGGAACCTGCGCCGGATGCCACTCTTTCACGTCGGATCGATCGACATTCGCGACGGCCCGGAACTGCCAGCCTGCATTCAAATCTTGCGACGACGGTTCGGCGGCCTTGAGCGGCAATGCAGCCAGCGAGCAGAAGATCACGCTCCCGACGAAGTAAGACATCGCCACAAAAAAACGGCGAAAGAAACCATGCCGGATCAGTTCCATATCGGTTGCTCCTAAATAAATTGCGACTCAGTGTTGCGGACTTGGTTGCTGCGCGGCTGGTTGTGGCTGAGCCGAATTATTCTGCAAACTTTGGAACTCCTGCATTTCGCGCTTGGCCTCAGCGGTCTTTCCCTGCTTGCGATAAATTCCCGCCAGTCCAAAATGCGCCTGCGCCGCCAGCGAACTTTGCTTCTCGATGGAGAGAAGCTTCGTCCATGCTTTCTCAGCCGCCGGGTTATCACCCTCGAGCGAAGCCGCTTTCCCCAGCGCATAAAGCGTCTCCGGCATGTCGGGCAACAAGCGGTCGGCGCGCAAGAGTTCCGTACGCGCTTCATGCGCCTTGCCCTGCTCCAACAGAGCATCTCCCAGCCGATACGCAGCCTCGGCATTGCCCGGCTGCAACTTGACCTGCATGCGAAATTCTTCTTCCGCCTTGGGCCATTGAAAAGCTCCGGCATACACTTCACCCAAAGCCAGATGAACCTCCGGCAGGCCGGGACGCAGCCGCAAGGCTTCGCGATATTCTTTTTCCGCGTCCGGCATTCTCCGCAGCACAAAATAGTTTTCCGCCATGGCCTCGTGCGCGCGAGCGGAGTCGGGATAGGCCGCGAGCAAAGTATCAACCGACTCCTTCGCCAGCAGACCGCTGGCGCGGCCCAGATAATAAAGGATGTCGGGATCGTTAGGATGCGCTTTCAAAGCAGTTTCTAAATTCTCCACCGCCTCCGGTAGTTGTCCAATTTGAATCTGCGCAATACCCAATGCGGTTTTATCCGGCGAGAGTTGCAGGTGCGGAACCGCTTCCGCCGCGTATCCCTGCGCGAGCAGCGCATAGCCTAACAACTGATGAGCAGGCGCCGAATCTGAGTTGAGTTCCAATGCATGTTTAAGCGGCGCGATCGCAGATGAGTAATCGCCGCTCTCCATGTAAGCCTGCCCCAGACTGACAAAGCCATCGGCAAATGCGGGATCGATTTCCGTAACCTTCTTATACTCGCTGACGGCGACATCGAATTGCCGCTGCTTATCTGCCGCAATTCCCGCCTGCATATGCTCGGCGGCCTGGGGCGACGCGATCTGCCAGGCGAACCAAAAAGTTAAGATTACGTGGATCAATGTTACGTGGATCAAGGCTTCTCCGGTTCACGCACTTCCAAAAACTGATCAGCGTGAACGTCGTTTAAAGTTTGATGAATCCCGGATGGCCAGACAATTTCTACCTTCGCTTTTTCTGCTGTTCCAAGCCCGAAATGCAACCGCTTGTCGCTCGAAGAAAGATAACTTCCCGCCGAAGTTGCGAACCGCGTCTGCCCGTTTACTTGTACGCGTGCCCCAAATCCATCGCGATTGCTCCGCGTCCCGCGCAAAGTAATGGCGAGCCAGTGCGCCTTCCCGCCGCGGTTCATAAAAACTTGCGGATGCCCGCCCAGCGTTGTCATCACAACGTCCTGCCATCCATCATTATTCAAGTCGCCGAAAGCCGCGCCCCGCGCCGCCCAGGGAACCGCGTCCCCGGAATCGGCACGCTCGAAGCGACCATTGTGATTCATCGCCAGCAGCGGCGGTTCGAGATAATGCAGCGAAGGATCGATCTGTTCCACGTTGTCGAGCACATGCCCCTGCGCAACGAATAAATCTTTCCAACCATCATTATCGAAATCTTCCAGCCCAACGCCCCATCCCGCACTTCCGCTGGAGAGAAGTCCAAGCCCGGTTTCCAGACTGCGGTAAGTGAACGAACCATCCCCGTCATTGTGATACACGCCGTAGATTTCCCGCGGCAACTCCGTCACAATCACATCGGGACGTCCGTCATTGTCATAGTCCTGGAACACGACTCCCATCCCCGAAAGCCGGCGCCCATCCTGCGAAAGCGCCGTCCCCGCCTCCATGCCGACTTCTGAGAAAGTTCCATTCCCGTTGTTATGAAATAAATATTGCTGCATGCCATCGTTGGCGACAAAAATGTCGGTGTACCCGTCGCCATCGTAGTCGGCAAAAGCCACGCCCAGAGCGCGACCCTTTTTCGCCGCAATGCCCGAGCGCTGGCTCACGTCCGTAAAAGTTCCATCGCCATTATTGTGATAAAGAATGTTCGTCGTCGCAGGAAATTCTTCCGGCGGACAATACGTATGATAGTTCCCCCCGCAATCCTTGCTGTGTTTCGTGTCCCAATCCATGTAGCGGGTGACAAAAAGATCAAGCTTCCCATCGTTATCGTAATCAAAAAATCCCGCGGAAACTGACCATCCACCGCCCGCTACACCCGCCTTCGCCGTCACATCGGTGAACGTTCCATCCCCGTTGTTGTGATAAAGAATATTCTTTCCGTAGCTGGTGACATAGAGATCGGGATAACCATCGTTATCGTAATCGCCCACGGCCACGCCCATGCCGTAGTTCCCATCGCCAGCATTCGCCAGGCCGGCTTGCTGCGTTACGTCAGTAAAACTTCCATCTTTATTCTGCCGGTACAACCGGTTCCAGTAACGCGGATCGTGCCGGTCGAAATTTTCCGGCGTCTGCATCGAACTGGTAATGCGCCCGCCATTCACCAGAAAAATATCCAGCAATCCATCATTGTTGTAATCGAGAAGGGCGACTCCGCCCGGCATGGTTTCAATCAGATACTTCTGCGGAGTCGGCGAATTCTGCAGCGTGAAATCCAAGCCGCGAGGCACGTTAACATCGAAAACCGGAGCAGTCAGAGCCGTCGCCCACTAATACCAGGCTCAAAACGCAGGTTCCGCGAACCAAAATGTTCAACAACTCAGGATTCCCTCACCCAGAAATGACGGCGCGAATCAAGCGCATATCCACTTCATGAATTTTTTTCCATCCCTCTGCCGACACATTACTCAAGATAGCCGCGTCGATTCGCGTTCCACAAGTTTAGGCGGAATCAATATTTTTTGCGCGCGCACCGCCCGCTTCGCCCCGATCCGCCCCAGCAACAGTTCTGCAGCTAGAGTTCCGATCTGGCAGGTTCCCTGATCCACTGTGGTCAGTGGAACCGACAAAACGTCGGAATAGCGAACGTTCCCCGCACCAACTAAGGCAATATCCTGGGGCACGCGCAGTCCCGCCTCCGCGATCGCTTTCAAGGCGCCGATCGCGACCGGATCGTTATAACAAAAAACTGCATCCACTCGCGGCTCCACTTTCAGCAGTTCTTTCATCCCTTCGTAACCAGTACTATCTGTATGACCGGCGACGACGATATAGTTCCGATCCGGACGGATGCCAGCCTGCTCCAGCGCCTCGCGATAGCCCTCCGCCCGCTCCGTGGCAATCCGCAGCTGCGGACCACGCAGATGGCCGATGCGGTTGCAACCTTTTGCAATCAGATGTTCCGTGGCCAGCCTACCAATGGCTCGATTATCGACTCCCACAAAACAGGCCTCCACGCCCGCGATGGGCCGGTCGATCAATACATAGGGAGTCTTTCGTGCTTCTATCTTCTTGAAGACGCTCAGCTGGCGTGACGATTGCGACGACGCAATGATCAATCCATCCACCTGCCGCGCCAGCAAAGAGTCAATCTCGCTGGCCTCCAGCGCAGGATCTTCCTCAAAGGATGAGATTACAACGCAATAACCATGCGGCCGGACGGTTCGCGCCACCGCGCGGGCGATCTCCGCAAAGAACGGATGCGCGAATTCCGGCAGCAGGATGCCTATAGTGTAGGTGCGCCGCGTCACCAGGCTGCGCGCCACCCAGTTCATCTGATAATTCAACTTTTTAGCCCGCCGCAACACTCGCTGCCGGGTGGCTTCGCTGATTCTCCCCTGGTTGCGCAGAACCTTGGAGACAGTCACCACGGAAACGTTTAGACCCTTTGCAATGTCTTGCATAGTCACTGGCATGGCCGGGGAAGCATATCACTAGTTTTTGAGGGTTAACGATAAATCTAATGCAAAACAACTAATTTTCTTCTTGACAACGGTTGCCCATATGAACAAAAATCCCGCCACTGTTGTTCGGGACCTATTTGGGGAAATTCCTGTACCGGAAAGAGTCACTTTATGCCAAGTCGCATTCTGCGGAGCCTGCTCGTCTCAGTCGCCCTTCTCGCCTTCGTTCCCTCCTCAATGTACGCACAGAGCACTTACGGTTCGATTACCGGCTCAGTCGCTGACAGTTCCGGAGCAGCCGTTACCGATGCCACCGTAACCGTGACCAATGTGGGCACGCAGGAAAAGCGCACGCAGTCCAGCGGCGCCGACGGACTCTTTACGTTTGTCAATCTCTTTCCTGGCCAATACCGGGTTGACGTGGAAAAGCAGGGCTTTAAGCACTTCGCCCGCACCGACGTCACGGTGCAAGTGCAGCAGGATACGCATATCGCCGCCGCCTTACAGGTCGGTGAGGTCAGCCAGGTTGTCGAGGTGACTTCGCAGACGCCGCTCCTCCAAACCGAGTCGGCATCTTTAGGCCAGGTCGTGGAACAGCGCAAAGCGGACGAACTCCCACTCAATGGTCGCAATATCTTTAATCTCATCACCGTCTCGCCGGCCGCGGTCGCGCAAGGCGGATCCGGCGGCTCACCCGTAGGCCAGAATCCCTTCAGCTGGGGCAACTACCAAATCGGCGGTTCCTTCGCCAATCAAGGTGCAGAGTATCTGGATGGTCAACCCCTGAATATCGGTTACATCAATCTGCCGATCATCATTCCAACTCAGGATTCCATCGGCGAATTCAAGGTGCAATATAACGATCAGGGCGCCGAATGGGGTAAGTTCTCCGGCGGCGTGGTCAACCTCAGCACTAAGTCCGGAACCAATAATTGGCACGGCTCCGCGTATGAGTATTTCCGCAACAAGGTGCTGAATGCGAATGAATACTTTAACAAGGCGTCGGAGTTGGCGAGCGGCGCCTCCAACACCCCTCCACCGTGGACCCAGAACCAGTACGGGTTCCAGGTCGGCGGACCGGTGATCAAGGATAAAACCTTCTTCTACGTGAGTTGGGAGCAATACCGTCAAAGAACCGGATCGCCTTTTACTACGAGCATTCCAGCGGCAGGGATGACGACCGGTAATTTCTCGGCGCTATGTCCGGGCGGCTTCAACGGTGCAGGAGTTTGCAATGATCCCGCTGGACAGATTTACGATCCCTTCAGTACCGACGCCGCCGGGAACCGAAAGCCTTATGCGGGAGATATTATTCCCGCCTCCGAGTTCAGCACCGCGGGGTCCAAACTATTAGCCCAATACTATCCAGCGCCCAACCTCCCCGGTACGGTCAACAATTACCTGAGTGCGGCGCCTGCCGGTGGCAATACCAACGAGTTTGTGGCTCGCGGTGATCAGAACATTGGCAGCAATACCCACGTATTCGGCAGATTTGCCTATTACGGGTTAACTGATTTACCGGTGAATCCTTTGGGCACGGGTCTCTGTCTCGACCGTTGCGCGGAAAAATATCACAGCAAATTGCTCGCCATCGGCATAAACCATGTCTTTACGTCAAACACGATTCTTGACGTGAATCTTGCGGGTAGCCGTTTCGTCTACGGCCGCACCCCACTTCTCTCGGGATTTGATCTCACGACTCTGGGCTGGCCATCGACCTACAACACTCCGGCGGACTCCATGCGAACGCCGCCAACCCCCGAAACTAACTTGCCGAATGACGTTGGACACACCCAAGGCAACAGCGCCATCGGAGATCACAACACGCAGTACAACGTAAGTCCGCAGCTTACGATGATCCGAGGCAAGCACAACATTCAGATTGGCGGGCAATACGAACTTGGACTGGACAATTACTTTCAAACCAATATCGCCAGCGGCGCCTTTGGTTTCGACGGGACCTGGACAAATTCGAACCCGACGTCAGCAACTCCAACAGGCGGATTTGCGTTCGCTGACTTCCTGCTGGGTCTGGGACTGAACCAGGGCACATTCGCCGGGAACCAGAGCGAAGGCATAGCCCAGGTGCCCGCGCAAACCAAAGGCAAGGAGACGTACCGCGCCTTGTACATCGAGGATACCTGGCACGTTACATCGAAGTTCACCGCGAGTTTGGGCTTGCGCTATGAATTGCCGGGAACTTGGTCGGAAGCCTACAACCGCCTGAGCTACTGGGATCCCTTCACCAATAACGCAACTGTGACTGGTTGTAACGGGACGGCCGGGTCAGTCTGTCCCGGAGACGCGATGTATGTTGGAAACGGACCCAATTCGACGGATAACAATTTGCCGCTCAATAAAAAGGCATTTTCTCCGCGAGTTGGCATGGTCTACTCCCCTGACCAGAAGACAGTGGTTCGCGCCGGTTACGGGGTTTTCTTCATTCCGAACTACGTCTCGTTCGCTCTCAATCCGGACAACGACGTGATTAATCTTGCCGCCACCGATTTCACCGCTACGACCAATGGCTATATCACTCCGGCCTCCAGTTTGGACGGCGCTAACTGCGGGTTCACCAACATGGGGTTTGCTGCGACATCGCCAGTGTTCGCGCCGCGGGGAAATGACGGGTTTGTCTGCAACCAATCAGGCCCATTTGGTAATACTGGAATCTTGCCGCCGCCGGGACGCAATGCGGCCCCGACACTCTCGAGTTTCGTAGCCGCAAACGGTAGCCCCGGCCTCGCTCCTTACTTCGGATACGGCGGCGAGGGTCCAAAATACGGGTACGTCGAGCAATGGAATCTCGATATACAGCGGCAACTTCCGGCTGGGTTCTTTGCGGACGTCGCCTATGCCGGCTCCCACGGTGTGCATCTGGAGCAGTATCAGACGAATGTCAACCAGATTCCGGATTCGTTCGTAAACCAGGCTGCCGCGCAATACGCTGCCAACCCAGCCGTAACTCCCACAATCGGAACTCTCGTTACAAATGTTCTGACCTCACCGAATACCGCGCTAAACCCCGCCCTAACCCCCATGATTCACGCGGGACAATATGATCGGCCCTATCCCGAATATAACGGGCTGAACTTGAACGGCTATGGCTGCTGCGGCAGCAGTTATAACTCCCTGCAGGCTACCGTAACCCGGAGATTCCAGGGCGGCGGTACCATGCTCGTGGCTTACACCAATGCCAAGCTGATGAGCAATACTGACACTTTGACCAGTTGGCTTGAAGGCAACACAGGCGGTGTCGGATCAGTTCAGGACTGGAACAATCTGGCGGGAGAACGGTCCCTTTCCTCGCAGGACGTCTCCCAAAGGTTGGTTATCAGCTACGTCCTCGATCTTCCCTTTGGCCACGGAAAGGCCTTCGCTAGTGGCTTGACCGGCCTCGCCAACGGCGCGGTGTCCGGCTGGGGCGTCGATGGCATCACTACATTCCAACGCGGGTTTCCGTTGAAGATTAGCTACACCGGCACCACTCCGCTGGAAGCAGCGGGCCTTGGCGTGGCTAACGTCCGGCCCGATGTTGTTGCGGGTTGTGACGAGAAAGCTGGCGGCGGCCACATCACCAACTGGTTCAACACCACTTGCTTTTCAACTCCACCGGCGTGGGGGTTCGGAAGCGAGTCGCGCGTAGATCCGGTCCTTCGCGGCCCAGGAATTAATAACTTCGACTTCGCCATTTTCAAGAGAACCAAGGTTTCCGAAAGACTGGGAATCGAGTTCCGGACGGAGTTCTTCAACCTATTCAATCACCCGTATTTCAATGTTCCATCAACCGGCTTCAATGGAGTTGCGACAGGGCCAAATAGCAGCGGTTTCGGCACAATCACGAGTACGGTGCAAAGCGGCGTGGCCTCGCCGGAACGGTTGATTCAGTTCGCGTTGAAGGTTGTGTTCTAAGAGCTCGGTTTGGGCCAGGCAATCGCGTCTGGCCCAAACTCAGAATTCAATGCAGGATTCTCAATGCTGGCTAGCAATAGTCAGCATTAATTTTTTTGACTCGCCTCATCATTGTTCCCCACTATGAGAACCCTCCAAACCATCGACTACGCCGAAGCCAAACGTGCCGTCGCTCTCATCGTCGAGAAAGCCTCGCAGATGCAAAAGGCCGCGTCAGTCGCCGTCGCCGATGTCCACGGTGACCTGATCTGCTTCGCGCGAATGGATGGCGCTCCCGTCTCCTCCATCCGCATCGCGATGAACAAGGCCTGGACCGCGGCGCGCGAGCGCAAGCCCACTAAAGAAATCGGAGAAAAGGTAAAGCATCCCGAGAAGTCCCACGACATCGCCTACTACGGCGATCCGAACTACGTAGGCTGGGGCGGCGGAATTCCGGTCTCGAAGAATGGCGAAGTCGTGGGCGCCGTCGCCGTCAGCGGCCTCTCTTCCGCCGAGGACATCGCCCTGGCAACGTTGGGTGTCGAACTCCTGACGAACTCCTAGCCCTCCGCTGTTCGTGTTTCGTAACACAAATCACTTTTTCTCGCGGCGCGCCCAATTCGATGCAAAACTCATCACAACTGAGGGGGACGAGTGACTCGGAAGGACTGCCCGCGCTGCGGCGGTACCGGATATGTTGCCAAGCCCGTGGACATCAGTGGTAAGTCCGAAGGCGTCGCGTTTATTCGGTTGAAGTGCCCGGCGTGCGCAGGAACTGGAAGAAACAACTCAGCTCCACCTTCTACCTCGGGCTGACCGCACGGCCTGTGGTGCTTGCGAAAACGTACGAGCCCGGAGCGTCATGGTTCCCGCCCTGAAATGACGCTCCGGGCCCGACGTTCCCCATCACTTTTCCGAATGAGAAAGTCAAATTAAGAACTGAAAATTAAGTCTCGTAGGGGACGGACACTCGTGTGGGACGGACACTCCTGTCCGTCGCCTTTGACTTGCGCCGCCTTTGACTTACGCCGCCGCTGTCTCAAGCCGTCACCGCCGTCTTCGCCCGCCGCCGCCGCGCCGCTCCTGCCGTCTCCACCCGGTTGCGTCCCGCAGCCTTCGCCCGGTAAAGCGCCTTATCCGCCGCCTGCACCACTTCATCTGGAGACGTCCTCTCCGAGCCCGAACTTGCCACGCCAATACTTGCCGTCACCGAAAGCTCGTCCGACGCGGCAGCCCGCGCCAGTTCCCGAATCGCCCGCCCTGCCTGCCCCCGCCCCCGCTGGTTGCGCCGGTCCGGCCCCCGCGCCTCCTGCCTTCTATCTTTATTACTACCGCGCAGACGAAAGCTGCTCGCCTCAATGCTCGCCCGCAACTGCTCCAGATGCTCCAAAACATCTTTCGTCGTCTTTCCCGGAAAGACGATCGCAAATTCCTCCCCGCCGCACCGGTAAGCCTCGCCTCCACCCGTCACCCGCGCCAGCCTCGAGGCCACCATCCGCAGCACCTGGTCTCCCGTGTCGTGTCCGTAAGTGTCGTTGCATCGCTTGAAGTGATCGATGTCCACCATGGCAATCGAATAAGGAGCCTGCAGCCGCAGCAACGCCTCATGAAATGCGCGCCGTGAAGGCAACGTCGTGAGCTCATCGTGATAAGCCAGCAGGTAAGAAGTCTCCACCATCGACACCGCCAGGATAAAAGCCGCCGTCGCAAAGTAAGCCGCGGGAATCCGCCCCGCTCCACCAAAGCGCAGAGCCAGAGCGCTTGCCGCCAGCGCCCACAGCAGCCCGCTCTCCACCGGTTTGCGAAAAAGCAAATAGCGTATCAGCAACACCACTGCCGCCGCCGCAAACGCGATCCCGGTAGAAAAAGCCAAATGCTGCGGGACCATCGCCGTACCTGCAACCGCGCCCGCAACACGATGCGAATGCTGCTCCGTCGCCACAGAATCCGTGCGGCACAACACCGCCACAATCACTGACTCGACGAACAGAAACAGGCTCGCCGGCCCCACGCTCGCAAAAATAAATCCCCGCTCCCGCGCAAACGAGATCAGCACAAAGTTCAGCGGCAATAGCAGACCCACCGCCACCAGCGCCGTGTTCGCCGGTCCGCCTCCCACAATGTGAGGGAAAACATAAGAAGAGTAATAAGAAATTGCGCGCTCCGCGAGAAATACCACCAGCAACGCAAAGAAGATACGGCTGGAATGAAACCGCCACGCCATCAGCATCCCCACCACCAGCGCCGCATGCAGCGCAAACGTAATGATCGCCGCACTCGGCGCAATCATCCCCGTATGCAGCAGGATCGCAACCGCCGCAATCCAGATAGCCGGAGTGAGCAGCGACTTCATTGAAGTTTGACCTGGGAGCCCATTCTTTTGGCGATCGTTATTTCTAAATTTCTAAGAACGTTGAGAGGTGTTCCGTGCGCGATTCAAATCCTCCCCAGAGCATGGTCTTCAGGTTAAATCTGGAGGCGTTTAGAGAGTAATTGACGCAAAGGGTTCGCACCGCCGAAGGTGCCATTGCTGAGTGTGCTGCCCGTTACTTCCCGTGTAGCTCGTTGCGCACTAAATTGGCAGCGCGTAGCGGAACGGCCGTTCTGCCATACTCCGCCAGAAATAAACCAGGATGATCACGCTCGCGATCGCCGCATAGGCGCACCACAAGGACGTAAACGCATAGCGCTTGAACTCCATCACAATCAGGAGAATGATCAGATTCGCCGCGCCGAAAATGATCATCATCCTGATCTTCGAGAAAAATAGCGTTCCGCAGGTTGCAATCACATAGAAGACCGCGACCGCCGTGTTGTTGGTCGCCTGATTCATATACACAATACTGTTTCCCTTCACGTAGACCTGCGTCGGATAGGCCGTCAACGCCCACAAAATATAGAGCGCGGTTGCCGTACCGATACCGAGAAACGGCCACATGCGCTTGCGGCTATCTGCGTTCGGCTCAAACAGCAGCACACTGAGCGGCAACAGAAAAGGAAGCAGTCCTTGCGCGTAGAGCATGAAAGCCGCACCCATATCGTGCGTCACCGTGGGGGAAAGAATCCCGTCCAGTCCAAGCCAGACGAATCCCTCGATGAATTGATGAATGGCAAACAGCACCGGCAACGACGCGAACAGCACCTCGCGCCGGTGCTTTACCTTCGTTACTGTAACGACGCCGATGGCGCCGAGAACGCCGCTGCCGACGAAATTTGCCGTGGCTGAGAAACACATGCTGCTCTTCTCCGTTTGCGAAGATTACACGGGTCATAGCAGAATGCCAAATATTTTAGAAATACTTGTCGTCCTGAGGCCGCAGCTTCTTGCCGGCTGAAGGATCCTTCGCCGATTCCGATACGGTAAGTGAAACCGCAAGGTGTGGACCCAGAAATCTTTTTCCGTTTTGAACTCGCGCTCCATTTCTGGAAGCACGAACTTTCGTGCGTTGCGCTTTGCGTTGCGCTTGAGCGCTTTCTAATTAGAATCGCTCTGTAATTAAGGCTCTCCTTATGAGAATTCTGATTGCCGAAGATGATGCGGCTCTGGCGAGCTTTGTGCGCCAGGGCTTGCAAGGGGAACACTATGCCGTGGATGTGGCCGCGGATGGCGAGCAGGCGCGGGCCATGGGCAGCGAGACGGATTACGATCTGGTGATTCTGGATTTGAATCTGCCGCGAGTGGATGGCGTCGCGGTGCTGCGCCATTTGCGCCTCAAGCGTCCCACGCTGCCGGTGCTGGTGCTGACGCTGCGCAGCCGGGTGGAAGACCGGGTGCAATGTCTGGATACCGGCGCCGATGATTATTTGCCGAAACCGTTTTCCTTCAGCGAACTCTCCGCCCGCATCCGCGCTCTTTTGCGCCGCAGTCACTTGCCATCGGAATCCGTGATGGTAGTCGAAGATTTGAAACTGGATCGCGTGGAACACCGCGCCGAACGCGCCGGCCGCCGCATCGAACTCACCTCCAAAGAATTCTCGCTGCTGGAGTATCTGATGCGCAACGCCGGTCGTCAGGTCTCCCGCGCCATGATCATCGAGCACGTCTGGAACCTGACTTTCGATTCCACGACCAATGTGGTGGATGTTTACATCAATTATGCTTCCTCGCAGGTGGATAAGAGAAAGGTTGGCAAGCTTTCGCTGGCTATTCAGGTGGCATTCCAGGAGTTGGGCGTGTTCCCGGCGTCGACTACGCAGATTCCTCTGGATATGAATGATCCTATGCCCTTCAGCACGGTGCAGGCGATTCAGAACGTGGAACGAACCGCTGAAGTTGGGCGGATTGCATCTGCGCCCACCGATTCTCTGGCAGGTTCTTCTGACGAGACGGATCTGGCGACATTGCGCAGTGAATTGCAAGAGGCGCTGCACGGAGAGATCGCGCGGCACCAGGTGTCTTTGTACCGCGATAGCGAAGGTCTGGTGATAAGCCTCCGGGAATTCGGTTTCTTCGACAGCGGCTCGGCGACGATTAAGCCGCAAGCTCTGCCGGCGTTGGATCGCATTGCTTCTATTCTGGCCATTCGGACTTGCCGGCTGAGTATCGAAGGCCACACGGATAACGTCCCTATTCATACGGCGCTGATGAATTCGAATTGGGAACTCTCGACCGCTCGGGCCACGGAACTGATTCGGATGCTCATCGTCGGCCATGGCTTCGATCCGGCCAGGCTTTCAGCGGCTGGTTATGCCGAGTATCACCCGATTGCGAGCAATCTGACGGCGCAAGGGCGGGCACAGAACCGTCGCGTAGACATCGTGATCCTGAGCGATCACGGCGCCACTGAAACTGTCGCATCCGACAACAAACACAATGGAAAGCCTTCTCCGGCGCTGCCGTAAAAAGACCTTTCACTGCGCTGGGAAAACGGACGTTTTAGCTAAAGTCCTGCCCTTTCAGGCCGATGATTCTAGAGGGCCACGGCGATCAGATTGTAGTCATTCAACCAACTGCTCGGGCAGGAGTCAACCGTGATCAAGCACTTGGGGATGTTCCTGCATGGGTGCTCGAGTCTGGCGGCCGCCACGATTAGCGGAGATGGCCAGGTTCGTCTGGTTCTCGACCCGGCGGGCTTGCAACCAAATTTGCAATCTACGGTTCCGATGGTACAAAAGGCATCTGCGTGACTACCGCGCCTTCGCTGCGCTCCATTCCCAGCACCGATGGTCCACCGGAGCCGGATCTGGTGCGCATCCGCGACATGATCTACCAAACCGCGGGAATTTTTCACCCCGATAATAAGCTGCGTTTGCTGCAGGATCGATGCGGCCGCCGCATGAGAGAACTCAAAGTACAAAATCTGCGTGAATACACAGAGTGTCTTACCACCCGTCCCAACCGGCAAGCCGAATTGGTGGCGCTACTGAACGAGATCACGATTGGAGAAACCTCCTTCTTTCGCAATCAGCCGCAACTGGACGCATTGCGGCGAATTGTCATTCCCAAGATTCTTGCTGCTAAATCCAATCTGCCGCAGCGTCAGCTTCGCATCTGGAGCGCGGGGTGCTCCACCGGAGAAGAACCTTACACACTGCGGATATTGGCGCTCGAAGAGGCGAATGGCTTGCTCAAAGATTGGTCCACCGAAATTCTCGCTACCGACCTTAACGAACGCTCTCTGGCTCACGCGCAAGCCGGGATTTATGGCAGCTACAGCACGCGTAATCTGACGCCCGCTTATCGTGAAAAGTACTTTCTGCCGCAGGGCGACAAGCTGCGAGTGAATGCGATGGCCCGCTCCAGCATAAGCTTCAGCCGGCTTAATTTGTCGGATGATTCGCGTATGACATTCATGAAGAGCATGGACGCCATTTTTTGCTGCAACGTGCTGATCTATTTCGATCTGGCTTCTAAGAGACGCGTCATCCAGCATTTTTTCAATAATCTTTTGCCGCACGGATATTTGTTCTTGGGCCACTCCGAATCGCTTTTCGGCGTGAATGACGACTTTCAGCTGGTCCATTTGCCTGGAGCTACCGCATACGTAAAACAGGAACGCGTGCGCCCGGGAGGTAAACCGCTATGAGCGCCGCGACCTCAGCCAAAAAAGTACTATTGCAGCGTCTCGACGGACTGCATCAGGTCCCGACTATCCCGGCGGTGCTCGTGCCTTTGCTTCGCTACTTGCAACAGCCGACGGAGCAACTCGATGTACAAAAAGTTACCGACCTGATTTCCCAGGATAAATCGCTGGCTGCGCAGTGTCTGCAGATGGCAAACTCGCCACTTTTTGGCCGCTCACAGAACGTACTGTCGCTGCGGGCCGCGGTGGTGAGCCTGGGCTTCCATCATGTCAGTGATATTGCCATGTCGTGCGGAGTATTGAGCCTGCTCCCGACCGGGGTGAACAGTTTGGATCCAGTCGTCTTCTGGGAGCATTCTCTGGGATGCGCTTTGGTGTCACGGCACATCGCGCGCAAGATTAATTTTTCCGATCCGGAAAAAGCGTACCTCGCGGGCTTGCTGCACGATTTGGGAATCATCGTCAATCTGTGGATCTTGCCGAAAGAATTCGGCAGTGCATGGGAACTGGGGAAAGCGCAGGGCATACCTTTGCATGAGGCGGAGCAAAAAGCAATGGGATTCACCCACTGTGAGAGCGGACGTTTGCTGGCGGAACGCTGGCAACTTGCTCCCGAACTGATTGAGGCGGTGAGCTGCCACCACTCGCCGGAAAGATCGACGGACCACGCCGGGCTCGTAGCCTTAGTACAACTAGCCGATTTGATTTGCCGGATGAGCGGGTTGAACTACGGCTATGTGGAAGAGCGACAGGTAAACCTGGCGGAAGAGTCGGGCTTTGGCTTGCTCGGCCAACATTCCACGAAGTTGAAAGATTTTGACTGGGCGCGCCTGACCTTTGAACTGGATTCCTACATGGACGAAGTCCACAATCTGGTGCGCGCGATTTACCGAACGTGAGCCGGCAAAGCGCCAACTCGCCAATACGGGTACTGATCGTGGACGACAGCGCCTTTATGCGCACCGCGATATCCCGGATGATCGCTTCCGATCCCAATATTTCGATCGTAAGCACCGCCGCTAGCGGGATGGAGGCACTGCAGAAAATCCCGTCGCTCGACCCCGATGTGATTACGCTCGATGTGCAGATGCCGGGTTTGGATGGACTGGAAACCCTCAGCCGCATCATGGCTGAGTTTCCCCGGCCCGTCATCATGGTAAGTTCACTCACCTCGAAAGAGGCGGAAACCACTTTCAGTGCGCTCGCAGCTGGGGCTTTCGACTATGTTCCCAAGGAGCTTTCCACAAGTTCACTGGACATTCTTCATCTGCAGAACGATCTGATCGCGAAGATCAAGGCGGCAGCGGAGTCGGGACTACGGCGCGATGCTGTTATTGTCCCGCGGAAGCCGGCCCGCGCAGTAACTATTCCGATGCGCGAAGTTTCGCCTTCCGCTCCCGCGATCGTTGCGATTGGTGTCTCGACCGGAGGCCCGAAAGCCCTGCAGGAGATTTTGCCGCAGCTACCGGCGGATCTCATGGTTCCGATTCTGGTGGTGCAGCACATGCCTTCAGGATTTACCGAACCTTTTGCCAGGAGGCTAGACAGCCTGTGTGCAGTTTCCGTATGCGAGGCGAGGCATGGCCAAGTCATCCAACCTGGAGTGGTCTATATTGCTCCCGCGGGAATACATCTGACGGTAGATCGCGGCGGCTCCCGAACTGTACTAGGTCTCTCCGACAAACCGGAGAATCAGCTCCACACTCCATCTGTCGATGTGCTGATGCATTCGGTAGCCTCCGCGTTTCGCTCGCTGGCGATGGGAATCATCATGACGGGTATGGGATTGGATGGAGCGCAAGGGATGAAGGCGATTCATCGGGAAGGCGGTTTTACGGTGGGCCAGGATGAGCCGAGTTGTACAGTTTACGGAATGCCTCGAGCCTGCGCGGAGTTGGGGATTCTGGATCGTGTGGTGCCGCTCTCGGAGATTCCTCACGAGATTCTGCACGCTATGCATTACCGTCGAGCGAGCGTGAGTTAAACCGATGCCGCGAAATCGATGGGATCGCGATCCAGCGTTTCGCCATCGAGCGCTTCGCGAATTCTCTTTAGCAGCGCCGAGTTGGAAAAAGGTTTGGCTAGATACTCCTTGCGAAAAGGGGATAGTTCGTGTGGCGACAACTGATCGATATAACCGCTCATCAGCATGACCCGGATATGAGGACACAATGCGAACAATGACTGCGCAAGTGCGTGCCCGCTGATTCCTGGCATGACAACGTCAGAAAGAAGCAAGTCTACCGGTACGGAACATTCGTGATAGACGTCTAAGGCGCGAGCCGCGTTTTCTGCCATGATGACCCGGTAACCAGCGGATTGTAGAGCTTCCTGAATTGCCCTTCTTACTAGGACTTCATCTTCGACCAGGAGAACGGTCTCACTACCGGCCCACTGGCAAGCCTCAGTGGTTCCGATGCTGATAGTCGCCTCGAAAGAAACGGAGGGAGCGCCTTCTAGAAGATTCTCGCGCTTGGCGCCAGAATCCTCGAACCGGGCCCGAGAATTAAGCCAGCCGTCTTCATACTTGTCTGTATCTCTATCTCTATTTCGTTCTTTGTCTATGTCTCGATCTTTATCCACGATTCACGAGCAGCAGGTTGACTGCCATCCTCTTTTGGGCCGGCATGTACTTCATCCAAGGAATTGGAAGGACTTAGAGTGCACAACCAGAGGCCCTCGGGAGCTTTCTCCCAAATCGGTCGACCATTTCGGGAGTGGAGTGCCTAACAAAATGCGATTGCGGAATCATCGCTCGGTATTTTCGTGGAGGAGAGCCGGTTTGCTCGAGTCGGTAAGAATGGTTTCGTAAGGATCAAGCAAGAGCTTGTGCGTGCCGGCGGGGGCGGACAAGTGAAAGGGAGTTTCCGGCCCGTCGGCAAAAACGCGACCGAGCAACACCGGCTCTTTGCCCGAAATTGATGCGTAGATGGGGACTGATGTGACCAGAGTATCTGGCGCATCTTTCTGCTGAATCATCCCACTAGCGATCAGGATGGCTCCCTTGGTCGTGAGTTTCACGGCGTGCAACTGCAGTTTCGGCAAGGAAGTGCCATTGATCCATCCATCCATGAACCAGTCCAGCGAAGATTTGCCTTCGAAGCGCAGGGACGGTGGCAGATCCTCGGCGAAAACATCCAGCAACTGGCGGGTGGTGATGGCTTTGCCCTGATAACGTTCGCGAATTTTTCGCAGCGCCTGCACAAAGCGATCTTCTTCGCTCTCGTGCCGGAGCGACTTTCGTTCCGTCTCCGCTGCAGCATCCTGCATCATGGAGTCCAGCATGTAGAAAATCCAGGTGCCTCGTCCGTAACTGATCGCTTCGTACCCTTCGGGGAAATTCGACGATAACAGGCGACTCCCCAAAGTGACTGGCCCTGCATCTTTGCGCAGGTTGCCTTCCTTATTCTTGGCGAGCAAATCCTGCCGATATTTTTCCATGACCTGGCGGAAACCAGCGGGGTTTCTCTGGCGCAGAATCATTAATGCAGAGTAGTTTGCCAGTCCTTCGGAGAACCACTGATCGCGGTAGGTGCGCCAGGTGACCAGATCTCCCCACCACTGGTGAGCGGTTTCATGAGCCGGAATTTGTTCGTCGATGAATTCCTGCGACGGATTCATGTGGATTTCCCGGCGCTCTTCCGGAGTGAGGAATGCGTAGGAGGACAGAAAAATCAATCCTGGCCATCCCTGGCTCTCGCGCCCGGGAAGTTGAGTAAGAGCCAGATTGCTATAGGGGAACGGACCGAAACGATCCGCGTAGTAACGAATCGCCAGAGCGGCGGACTCGGCCACTGCGGCCGCGTTCCGCGCGGGGGACAATGGAATGGGAGCGGAGGGTAAGGGTAGAGGCACAGTTCGAGTGGTTGGATCCGGCTGAGGTTCGATTTGCGACGAAGCGCTCGGGAAGCCGCGTTCCACTCCGCCGGTAGCATAGGCATCTACGTGAACATTCCCGGCCTGGGCAGCGGCACGAACATATTTGCCCAGATCAAATCCGGCTATTGGAATCGGGCGCTCCGAGACCCAGCGGCCTACTTGACCTCCCTGGGCAATTTGCCGGGAGAATTGAGTAGACGGTGCAGTCTTGGGTACCTCAGAAGGCTTGCCGGTCGCGACCAGCGTCCAACCCTGAGGATAGTGAAAGGTGAGATCATAATCGGACATGGCCAGTCCGCGGTTGGGATACCAATTGCCCCGCTCGCCCACATATAACAGACCGTTTCCGGCTTCTGCCAAAACTTCTCCGCCGTAGACAAAACGCAAGCTGATCTTTTGTCCTTTTCGCGCCGGTTCCGACAGAATCACGGCGACCAGATCATTTCCGCTGCGGGCGAGCTGGGTGCCCTCGACTGCGGGGTTCTGAAGGTATTCGACAGCGTGGCCATTTTCTTCGACGGATTGAATCTTCAGAAAACGCGATAATTCGAAAACCAGGAACTGCGAGGCATCGCGCAACATCTCGAGATTAAGATTCACTTCCGCATCGAGTTCTTTCGGGGGCTTTACCTCAGCGTTGATAATGTAGCTCCGTAGCGAGATTGGATCCTCTCGCGACTCGGTTTCTGTGGGAAGTGTTTGCGCCACAGCAGGGCGCCCGTTTGCGGGGATGCCTGCGGAAAATGAGGTCCAGACATCGTAATAGACGGTTCCGTCTTTAGTCTTTGCTTGTCCTGCTTCCACTTGTTCGGCAGCGGTTGAGTCATAGATTACGTCGAAGACGCCAAGCGTGTTGCCCTGGAGCCGGGCATGCAACAGGCGATCGGCAGAGCCAGCAGGGGGTGAATCTTTGGAGATCTGCCGACCCGCGGTAGGGAGCATTTCGCCGAAAGTCGCGAGCAATCTCATCGCGTCGACTGGCGCCAGGGTGCGCGCCATTTCATCCCATCGGGCAACAAAGGCCGCCGCATCCTCTGGTGCTCTGAGGCCAGGCTGCAACTCAATCGCGGAGTTGTCGTTAAAGCGGAAGTAGGCGGTGCTGAATCGCTCTTCGAGGATTGCCATCCCGGTGAACAGGGTCATCGATCTGCGCTCTACCTCGTTGGGTGGAACCAACAGGACTTCTCCATCGCCCTCGAAAAAAGCTCCTGTGATCTTGCCCATGACATCTTTGGTAAAGGCGATGGTGCCGTCCTCGAGAGAGATGTGGATTGCCGGCCGGTCGATTGAACCGTCGCGCACCCGGAATACGCGCGAGGTGTCGAGACCGATGCTGCTCAATTGCAGATAAAGTGACTCGGCCGGTCCGGGTTTGTGCGAAGGAGCCTGAGTTGGGGGCGCCTGGTTGGAGTAAGCATGGGCAGAAAGCAAGAATGCAAGAGAGGCGGCGAGCACGATGGCAAATCTGAACAGTTTCGCCGGTACTTTGGTCACGTAGGTGTGTGTCCCCACAGTTGTTAGAATGCGCTTCAATGCCCCGCCGTGTCATTACTTTCGCAATTTTAACCGTCTGGGCGGCATTTGCCGGAGCGGCATCGGCGGATACGATCCATTTGAAGAATGGCCGCACCATTCTCGCCGATCACGTTCGCGAAAACGGAAACCGCTACGAATACGATATTGGCGATGACAGTTATGCGATACCGAAGAGTTCGGTAGAGCGGGTTGAGGCGGGTGGCATACCTGCCACAGTGGCCTCTGCGAGTGCAGGCAAGGGTGCCGTAGGTCTCCCCGTTTTCGTGCCGGTTGACAGCCTGGCGAACGAGGATGGCCTTCTCAAAACAGTTGTGAAGGACGGCAAAGTGGATTCCGACGCCCTGGCGAAACTTGAGGGCAAAGGAAATTCGGAGTTGAGCGCCACGGCTGATTTTATTGCCGGCAAGTTCGAATTCGACCATGGTAACGTCGCGGAAGCGCGCCGATATTTCGATAGCGCCCTGCGCCTTCAACCGGAAAATTCCACTGTGTTGGTTTACTACTCGGCGCTGCTGGTGCGCACTGGGAACCCTTCGCAGGCGATCTCCTACGCGCAGCGAGCGGTTAGCGCATCTCCTAATTCACCCGATGCCTATACGGTGCTGGGTTATGCGCAGCAAGCTTGCGACCGAACGCAGGACGCGGTCGCCTCGTGGAAGCATTCTCTTGAGCTGCGTCCCGATCCGGCGGTTCAGCAATATCTGGCAAAAGCGCAGCGGGAACAGAATGTCGAGACCGATTTTACGCAGCGCGAAAGCAGCCATTTCGTCCTGCACTATGAAGGCAAGCAGAGTTCAGAAGCGTTTCGGCAACAGATTCTTAGCGCGCTCGAATCCGATTACGATGATCTGGCTCGTGATCTCGGTACGCCGCCGCGGGACAACATTCTCGTAACGCTCTATACCGAACAAGCTTTCTTTGACGTGACCCGTGCCCCGTCCTGGTCAGGAGCGCTCAACGACGGCAAACTTCGCATTCCGATCAACGGGCTTAGTTCGATGACGCCTGAATTGGCGCGCGTGCTCAGGCATGAACTGACCCACACGTTCATCAATCAGCTTTCCGCTGGCCGGTGTCCGACCTGGCTGCACGAAGGGATTGCGCAGTTTTTTGAACCGAAATCCTTGAGTAGTGATGGGCGGCAGTTGGCTCAGTTGTTCAAGGCGCAAAGCTATATACCGCTCAATGCGCTGGAAGGAAGCTTCCTTCGCTTCTCGGGGCCGCAGGCTTACCTCGCTTACGCGGAGTCGTTGGCGGCAGTTTCCTATATCAATGATTCTTCGGGGATGGGCGACATCCAGCGCATACTTCAGCTTCTCAGCCAAGGCAGTTCCACCGAGGCTGCTTTACGTGCGACCATCCATTCGGACTACGGCCAACTCGAATCCGAAGTCGGCAAATACCTTAGTGATAAGTACGGCGACTAGCGGGCCGAATCGAGTAAAGCCATAAGATTGCGGTTTTTCGTTCTGTAGATTTGCCCGCCACCGGCGCTTGTGCTAGTTTCGATTTCAAGACTCCGCTTGGCATGTGTGCTTTATTCCACTCTCGTGAACCCGAGCTTCTGCCGACCACGCAGCCTGCGACGAACGATTTTCCGGCTATCAACGGCGGGCAGATTGCCGCCACCACGTACGGAAAACGAGTGGCCGGCGACTTCTACGACTCTTTGCGAGTTGGCCCGGAGAGGGTTTTATTTGGGCTGCTTGATGTGGCAGGGCGACGCGAGACCAACCAGGTCATTCTGACAGCGGCGCAAAAAATCTTCCGCTCGATGGGCATGGAATTGTTTTCCGGACGTGACTTTAACGAAGCCGAAGCCATGACCGAACTCTGTCTTGGGCTCAACCGCGGAATCATGGAAGCCGCGAACGGCATCTGTTCGTGCCCCGGCTTCATTGGCTGCTACCACGAAAAATTCGGAACCCTTTGCTATACCAACGCCGGGCACACGGCTGGACTGCTGCGCGATAGCAGCGGAATAGTCGATCTTCTTTCCACAGGCCTGCCGCTGGGTCTGTTCTCTCATGCCACTTGCGACGCTCCCACGGTTGGCATGGAGAAAGGTGCGGTTCTCATGCTGGTTTCGCGGGGGGTGGTCGAGGGCAAGTGCAAAGATGACCAGACTGAGGATCAGGAATTCGGCTTGGAACGCGTCTCAGAACGTCTTCGTACCGCCGACTCTTCCAATGCGCAGGCGCTCTGTGCTTCTATTTTGAATGCGGTAGGCGAGTTTACCTGTGAGCCGCTGGTTCCGGACGATATGACCGCCTTAGTACTCGTCCGAAACACGTAATCGTGCGGGGATGGGTTGCGGAAAATCTACGCGGAGCTAGCTTTGGGCTGGGCGAGTAGTAGTAAAATACCCAAAAAGGCCGTAGCCCACTTTCGCCCGCAAGCTCCAGGCAGCGTGGCGGCCCAACGAAAACTCTATGAAAAAAACGGTTCTGATACTCCTTTGCCTGTCGTTTGTACCGGCCTTGGCGGCTGGTCAGGTGGTTGAAGAAATTGTCGCGCGCGTAAACGGCCAGATCATTACCCGATCTGAATACAACCGCAGCAAAGATCAGTTGCGGGATGATGTCAAGCAGCAGGATCCAAATAACGCCGACAAGCTTTTCAGCGAGCGGGAAAAGGATGTACTGCGCGACTTGATCGACCAGCAACTGTTGCTGGATAAGGGCAAAGACCTCGGAATTACCGGGGATACCGACTTGATCAAGCGCCTCGACCAGATGCGCAAGGACATGAAGCTGGAGACCATGGAAGACCTGGAAAAGGCCGCAACCTCCCAGGGGATTTCCTATGAAGATTTCAAACAAAATATGCGTAATCAGATCATTACGCAGAAGGTGATCGGCGAAGAGGTCGGCTCCCACCTCAACATCACTACTGAAGAACAACAGAAATTCTACAATGAGCACAAGAGTGAATTGGAGCAGCCGGAGTCGATCCGGTTAAGCGAGATCCTGATCGCTCCGCAGAAGCCGGCGGCTAATGCCGCAGGTGGTGGACAGGAGACAGATGAGGCCAAACAAGCTGACGATGCTGCAGCTTTGGCGGCCGCAGAGGCTAAAGCCAACGAATTGCTCAAGCAGATTAAAGCCGGAGCGAGCTTTGACGAGATCGCCAAGAAAAACTCCGCAGGTCCATCGGCGGCGCAGGGCGGCGACCTGGGAGTGTTCAAGCGCGGAACTCTGGCCAAAGAACTTGAAGACAAGACCTTCGCCATGAAGGCGGGTCAAATCACCGACGTCATCCGGACGAAGCAAGGTTATGTAATCCTGAAGGTTACGGACCACCAGATGGCGGGCATTCCTCCCATGAAGGACGTAACGGCGAAGATCCAGGACGCTCTGTACTACGAGAAGCTGCAGCCTGCGCTGCGCGCCTACCTAACGAAGTTGCGCGAAGACGCCTACATCAAAGTTGCCGACGGGTATGTCGATACCGGCCATAGTGCCAATGAAACCCAGCCGGTAGAAACCGCCTCCGCTAAAGAGTCGGATGCCAAGAATCTGAAGAAGAAGAAAAAGAAGATCCTGGGAAAATTGTAGGAGAAGATTCGACCTTATTCTTCCGCGTGTCCGCACCCTCTTGCTATCTGATTTAAACTCTTGGAGAGAATGAAAGATTTCTATATCAGCGAGTGTATCCGGCACGAAAACAAGGTGGTCACTTCTAACTTTGTCGTCGTTTCGAAACAAATCAAGCCTAAGAAAACAGGTGAGCCTTACCTCGCTTTAACTCTCGGCGACCGGAGCGGACAGCTCGATGCCAAGATGTGGGACAACGTGGAAGAAGTGCTCACGGTTTTCGAGCAGGACGACTTCCTCAAGATTAAAGGTTTAGTCAACAAGTACAAAAATCGGTTCCAGCTCACGATCCACAAGCTGCGCAAGTTGGGCGATTCGGAGATTGAATTCGCCGATTATCTGCCCAAGACCACGAAAGATATCGACGAACTCTGGCGAACTCTTGGCGAGTTCGTAAATTCGTTCCAGAATCATTATCTGCAGGATCTGATCAGAGCTTTCATGGCTGATCCGGAAATTGCAGCGGCCTACCGCAACGCACCCGCGGCCAAGACTCTGCATCACGCCTATATTGGCGGACTGCTCGACCATGTTGTCTCTCTTTTTCGCTCTTGCGATCTGATCTGCCGGAACTATCCTCAGGTCAACCGCGATGTATTGCTGACGGGAGTTTTTCTGCATGACATCGGCAAGATCCATGAACTGGCTTACAACCGGTCGTTCTCCTATACCACTCGCGGCCAGTTGCTCGGGCACATGGTGATTGAGCTGGAAATGTTGCAGTCGAAATTGGCATTGGTTCCGGGGTTTCCGAACGAGCTGAAGACCTTGCTGGAGCATCTGATCATCAGCCACCACGGCGAATACGAATTCGGGTCGCCCAAGTTGCCGATGTTTCCGGAGGCGCTCCTGTTGCACTATATGGACGACCTGGATTCCAAGATGGAGGCGATGCGGGCGCACTTCGAGCGGGAGACCGATCTCGAAAGTCCATGGACCAGTTACAACGCTTCGCTGGGCCGTCCTCTGCTGAATACTGCGAAATTTCTTGCGGCGCGAACCAGCGTGACTGAAAATTCTTCTTCGCCGCCCGGGCCAGAGGTGGAGGCTGAAAGCATCGCTGAGCCGCAAGAAAAAACTCCTGTCCTTCCGAGCTTTGAATCTTAGCTGGAGAAGCTGCCAACCGCACTCATGCTTGACTTCAGCCGCTTCGAAATTCTTACCTTCGATTGCTACGGCACTCTCATTAACTGGGAGAATGGGATTCTCGGTTGCCTGCGCCGGATCTTGGCGGCGCATGATCAGCAAATAGACAATGCCGCAGATCCTGCAACTTTACGGAGATTTTGAAGCGAGGGCCGAGCAGGGAGAATATCGGAGCTATCGGGAAGTTCTCAACTCTGTAGTGCGGCAGTTTGGAAAACAATTTGCATTCGCGCCCAGCGAAGAGCAAGTGCGGTCGCTTGCCGATTCGCTGCAAGAATGGAAACCCTGGCCCGATACTGTGCAGGCGCTTCAGTTACTTGAGCGCCGATTTCGGCTGGCGATAATTTCCAATGTAGACGACGATTTATTCGCTGCCACGCTGCCTCAGCTCACGGTGAAATTCGGCCAAATTATTACCGCCCAGCAGGCGCAGGCATACAAACCGTCCTTGAAGATTTTCGAACTTGCATTGAGCCGCATTGGCGTTCCCGCGCACCGTGTCCTCCATGTTGGGCAGAGTCTCTATCACGATGTGATTCCTGCGCAGTCGCTCGGCTTGGCTACGGTTTGGGTAAACCGGCCATCCGCGAGAAAGGGCGTAGGCGCGGTCAAGGCGGCGGAAGCGCAGCCAGACTTGCAGGTCACCAGCCTTGCGGAACTTGCTGCCGCTTGCGCGCAGTCTTAATTAGAAGATTAGAAGCTGCTGCGGGATTTTCGCGAAATTGATCTCGCAGATCGTCCAGATATATCCCTTCGCGACCACAAAGAGGCGGGGCATCAGGTAAAATCGAGCACTTATGCTGCGCTACTTTACAGCGGGGGAATCTCATGGCGAAGCGTTGGTCGCTTTCCTTTCAGGCTTGCCCGCCGGGCTCAAGGTGGATCAAAGCTTTTTGGATCGTGAACTCTGGCGCCGGCAGCAAGGCTATGGGCGCGGCGGACGCATGAAGATTGAGCGGGATACGGCTCATATCCTGTCCGGTATCCGCCAGGGAAAAACCATTGGGTCGCCGATTTCCGTTCAACTCGAAAACCGAGACTGGAAAAATTGGCAGGAGGCTTTGCCTGTGGGCGAAGGCGATCCGGCTTCGCATAAGCGGGTGGCGTCGCCCCGTCCCGGTCACGCCGATTTGGCGGGGGCTTTGAAATACAACTTTCCGGAAGCGCGATACGTTCTGGAGCGTGCGTCCGCGCGGGAATCAGCGGCGAGAGTTGCCATCGGCGCGATCGCAAAAGCGTTTCTGCGCGAGCTTGCAATTGAAGTGCTGAGTCATGTGGTTGCGGTAGGCAATGTGAAGATTCACAAAGACGTTCCCTGGGATGCGATTAACGCTCTTTACAATCGGGAAGAAATCCTGCTGAATTGTGCTGATGGGGAAACCGAGCAACGTATGAAAGACGAAGTCGACAAAGTTCTGAAGACTGGCGACTCGGTAGGGGGAGTGTTCGAAGTTGTTGCTCACGGCGTTCCACCTGGACTTGGCACTTACGCGCAGTGGGACGAGCGGCTGGATGCTTTGCTGGCGGGCGCAGTCATGTCATTGCAGGCCGTGAAGGCGGTCGAGATCGGCGCCGGTATAGCTGCGGCGGCTTCTCCTGGCTCGGCGGTGCACGATGAAATCGGCTATGGCGAGCCGACGCAGTTTACTGCGTTCACTCGCACCCGCAACAATGCGGGCGGAATTGAGGGCGGCGTTTCCAATGGAGAAGAGATTCGAGTGCGCGGCTACCTGAAGCCCATTTCCACTTTGCGGCGTCCGCTGCAATCGGTGGATTTCTCCACACGCGAACCAGTGCGTGCGGCGTACGAGCGTTCCGATGTTTGTGTGGTGCCGGCTGCGGGAGTGGCCGCCGAGGCCATGGTTGCGCTCACTCTGGCTCGCTGTGCCCTCGACAAATTCGGAGGAGACTCCATGGGCGAGACTTTGCGCAACTTCGCCGGTTACCGCCAGCAACTGGAAAGCTACTGATGATTTATCCCATCGTAAAGTTTGGAAATCCCGTCCTCGAAAAACCAGCCGAGAAGGTTACAGTCTTCGACGAAGAACTAAAGAAACTGGTAGAGGATATGTTCGAGTCGATGTATGCGGCGCGCGGCGTAGGTTTGGCTGCGCCGCAAATCGGCATCCCGCGCCGCATTGCCGTGGTTGACGTTACATTCAAGGAAGATCCGGATGCCAAAGTTGTGCTCATTAATCCCGAAATTATTCACAAACAGGGGCGACATTCCCAGAGTGAGGGCTGCCTGAGTATTCCCGACTTCCGCGAAAATGTGAGCCGCGCTCAAGTGGTCACCATCCGAGCGCAGGATTTAACTGGGCAAGTTTTTGAGAAAACGGGCGACGACCTGCTGGCGCGCGCATTTCAGCATGAGACCGATCATCTGAATGGCAAGCTTTACATCAGCCACATCAGCGCGCTCAAGCGGGATTTAATCAAGCGCAAGATCCGCAAGATGGTCAAAGCGGGAGAATGGTAGAAGAAATTTTGTACTTGAGTGATTTGTAACTAAGAATTTCTCGCGAGGCTATTCCGTTTCGATAGTTGAATACCCCGATTGTTCTGACCGCCCGATGCCTCAATCTCTCAATCTCGTGTTTTGCGGTACTCCTCGCTTCGCAGTGGACACGTTAGAGCGGCTTGTGGCGAGTGGGTTTCTGGTTCGCCTGGTGGTAACGCGACCGGACCGACCTAAGGGACGGGGACTTGAATCGGCGTCCTCTCCAGTGAAGCAGTCCGCGTCGAGATTGGGATTGCCGATCACTCAAGCCGAAACCATCAAGAACAATGCAGATTTTCGCGCGCAGCTCTCCGATCTCAAGCCGGATGCAATCGTAGTGGTTGGCTACGGCCGCATCATTCCGCAATGGATGCTCGATCTTCCACGTCTCGGTAACATCAATCTTCACGCTTCGTTGTTGCCCAAGTATCGCGGCGCAGCGCCGATTCAATGGGCGATTGCGCGGGGAGAAAGCATCACCGGGGTCACGACTATGAAGATCGATGCGGGGCTCGATACCGGGGATATTTTGCTGCAGGAAGAGATTCCGATCGCTTCCAGCGACACGGCCGAAACTCTTGCACCGAAACTCGCTTCCACAGGAGCGGATCTAATGGTCCGCACATTGCATGGTTTGGAAGCTGGAACGATTCAACCGCGCAAGCAAGACGACTCGCAAGCGAGCCTCGCTCCTATTCTGAAGAAAGAAGATGGCCGGATTGATTTTTCTCGTAAGGCGGGCGAGATCCTGAATCGATTGCGAGGCTTTCAACCCTGGCCCGGTGCGTACTCGCAGTTTCGCGGTAAAAATCTACAAGTATGGCGCGCGGCTGAAATTACTCAATCGCTGCCTGGGTCTGAACTCAAAGTGGAAGGCGATCATCTTTTCGTCGGATGCGGCCACGAGTCCGCGCTCGAATTGCTCGAGTTGCAGTTGGAAGGCAAGAAGCGAACTTCGGCCGCGGATTTTGTCCGCGGCTACCGGCCTCAGGCTGGTGAGAAGCTCGGGTTGTGAGAGAAGATAAATCTCTGCTGGCAGCGTTGCTTCCGTCATACTGGGGTTAGTGAAAAAAAGAAAGCGAGAACCGCAAGCCGCAGTTTCTCCTGCCCGTGCTGCCGCTTTCGACATCCTGCTGCGGGTCGAGCGCGAATCCTCTTACGCGACGGAATTGCTTCACTCCAAAACATTCGCTTCGCTCACAAACCTGACCACTCCCTGGCGACGGAACTCGTGATGGGAGTTCTCCGCTGGCGATCGTTGCTGGATTTAGAAATCTCCAGGAGTTCTTCGCAAGCGCTCTCCGAAACTCGATCTTGAAATTTTGACCGCATTGCGGCTGGCTGTTTATCAGCTCCGGGGGCTCAGTCGTGTTCCGGCCCGCGCCGCGATTTACGAGAGCGTGGAACTGGTCAAGCGCGCCCGCAAGCGTTCGGCGGCGCCTTTTGTCAATGCCGTGTTGCGGAAAATCGACCGATCTCCGTCGAAGACTTCTGAGTTCGATCCTGTTCACATCGATGTTTCTTCGGTTGAAACGCTGGCCACCGGCAGCGCCCATCCGCTATGGCTTGTGGAACGCTGGGCTCGAGCCTATGGCTTCGAAGCGGCAACTCAGATTTGTCGTCAGGATCAATCAGTGCCGATGACCACCATTCGTCTCCGTCATCGCGATGCTGAAGAGAGGCTACGAGGCGAGGGAATCGAACTGGCTCCCGGCGCTTTTCTTGTGTCGGCGCGGAAAGTTCTGCACGGAGATATAACGGCGTCCGCCGTTTTTCGATCTGGCGGGTGTGTGATTCAGGATGAAGCATCGCAGCTTGTCGCAGCTTTAGTTGGACGGGGAGCGAGCGTGCTCGATTGTTGCGCGGCGCCAGGCGGCAAGACTCTGGCCATTGCCGATCGCAATGTTGAGGCACACATTACTGCTGTTGATTTTCACACTCATCGCGCGCGCCTGTTGCGACGGCTGATGCGAACGGATGATTCTTCCGGCAAAGCCGGCGAAAACAGGATCGGCATAGTGGCTGCCGATGCCAGGAACCTTCCTTTTGCGGCAAACTTTGATCGAGTTCTCGCGGATGTACCGTGCTCGGGCACAGGCACGCTGTCCCGGAACCCCGAGATCAAGTGGCGGCTCATGCCCGAAGATCTCGCTGACTTGCAGGTACGACAACTCGCGATTCTGAAATCCGCGATGGCTCAAGTCTCTCGCGGAGGACGCCTGGTTTATTCCACTTGTTCTTTAGAGCGGGAAGAAAATGAGGATGTCATCGAGCGCGCCCTCGCGGACGACTTTTCATTCCGAGTAGTCGACTGCGGCGATGAGCTCGCGAAGCTCAAACAGGAAGGCGAATTAATTTGGGATGATATCTCTGCACTTACCCGAGGCCCGTACTTGCGCACATTGCCGGGAGTTCATCCCTGCGATGGATTCTTCGCTGCGATCCTGGAAAAGAGCTAACGCACCTCAAAATTTACCGTCGCACCGGCGATTACTTTTTGTCCCGCGGGCGGATTCTGCGTCACAACCAAGCTAGCTGGAGAGGGTTGAGCAGGAGTAATGGGCGCGGCCGGGACTGGGGTTGCGGCAGCCGGATTTGGAGCACTGGGATTTGGAGGAGCGTTCGGTGTTGGTGACGGTGGACTCGCGGGGACGGGCGCTATGCTCACATTTCCAAGTTTAAATCCCGCATCCTGTAAAACGTGGCTCGCGCTTCCCAGTGGCTGGCCGACGAAACTCGGCATTACGTAGGCTGGTGGATCGGATGCGACGCTGATCAGCAGGCTGGTTTTCGGCGCGGCCACCTGGCCCGCGTTGGCGGGCGGACTTTGCGCAAGCACTTGATCGGCAGGAGTGCCGGGCAACTGCATCTCCGCAGTGGAGGCCAGGTCTAACCCGCGGCGCCGGATATTCCATTCCGCAGCGCGCTCGCTTTGGTGGGTAACATCTGGAATCGCGACACGTTGAGGTCCCAGACTTTGCGCAACGCGAACTTGCCATCCTCGGCGTACCTTCGCGCCGGGCAGCGGGAGTTGCGACATGATGAGGCCTTCGGGAATTTGCGGGCTGTAGTACTGGCGCTCCACCTCGATCTGCAAGCCGAGGTTGGTGACAATGCGTCCGGCATTTGCCGGCGTGAGTCCAACGATTGCGGGCACTTGCACTTCCTGTCCATGGATTGCGAATCGCATCGCCGTCAGTGCCGATAGGAGTGCCACAGCCACCAGAGTCAACGCCAGAATCGCGAAACGAAAAAAAGATTTCATAACTTATACAAGCGATAGCGGGACACGGTTCGGCAATTATATTGATGCGTTTCAGTTAATGCGCTTCATCCGCGCCGGTCACCGTGTCTGGTGTATCCAATTTCTGGACGACAGGTCCCGGCGTTTCCGGCGGCGGCTGAAATTGGCCAGCATCTTTTCCGGCCATGGCGCTGGTCATGAAGTTCATCCAGATCGGCAGCGCGGCATGGGCTCCGGTTTCTTTGGCGCCGAGCGTTTTCTTTTCGTCGAATCCCATCCAGACTCCACATGTTATGGCGGGGGAGAAACCCACGAACCAGGCGTCAGTGAAATCATTGGTTGTGCCGGTTTTTCCGGCTACTGGGAAAGGCAACTTTGCCGCAGCCACTCCGGTGCCGTGCAGGACGACCTCTCGCAACATCGAGGTCATGATTCGCGCGGTGCGGGCGCTGATTACATCCTTTACTTCGGGATAATCCTCCTCGAGCACGCGTCCTTCGTAATCGGTCACCTTGGTGATGTAACGGGGGGTGACGCGGACACCGTCGTTGGGAAACACGCTGTAAGCCGAGGTCTGCTCCATCAGAGTAATTTCCGCGGAACCGAGAGCGACCGGCAAGTAAGGAGGCAGCCGGGCTGTGATTCCGAAACGCTCGGCAGTTTCAATTACGCTCTTGATGCCGACTTTGCTCGCCAGTTTCAGCGCAGGAATATTTCGTGACTGCGCGAGAGCGCGACGCAAGGTGATGATGCCTTCAAACTTTTCGTCGTAATTATGCGGCGAATACGGTCCCGAACCGGTTTCAAAAGTGACTGGTTCATCGAGAATGGTATCGTCTGGACTTCCGCCCTTATCGATTACGGTGGTGTAGACATAAGGTTTGAAAGAGGATCCCACCTGGCGCAAAGCTTGAGTCGCGCGGTCGAATTTCGATTCGCTGAAATCGCGGCCGCCAACCATAGCTTTGATTCCGCCAGTTGTGTTGTCGAGTGCCACGAGCGCGGCCTGCGCGCCGGAATCCTGTTCCAGGCTTACTCGTGCCGCGCCGTTGGGACTCAACGATAATATTTTTACGTAGCAGATATCTCCCGGCCGCAGCAGATTTTGCATTTTACCTTGGGTCCAGGCCACATCCGCTTGCCCTAGCGCAGCTGAATAACGCCCGAATTTCAAAGTTGCGATTCCGACGCCAGAGGAAGTGACGAGCGCGTGGATGTATCCATTCACTTCCGGTTCGTCGTCCCAGTCAGGATGCTGATATTTGTCGATGGCGATTCCATCAGCGACAACATTTTCCAAATGGCCTTTCCATCCATGCCGACGCTCGTAGGCCGCCAGACCATCCAGCACGGCCTGATTCGCTGACTTCTGCAGATCGACATCGAGCGAGGTATAGACCTTCAAGCCTCCTTCATGCACCTGATCGGCACCGTATTTATTTTCGAGATATCGCCGGATCTCTTCGACGAAGTAGGGAGCGAGTGAGTTGGGATCGTTTTGCAGGTGCAGAACCAGCGGCAGTGAGCGTGCGTCGGCTGCCTGAGCGGCAGTGATTTTCCCATCTTCGAGCATGGCATTGATGACGAGGTTGCGGCGCTTGGTCGCGCGATCGGGATGGTTGATGGGCGAATAGATTCCCGGGCCTTTGGGTAAACCCGCCAGCAGAGCCGCTTCCGCCAGCGTTAGCTTTCTGGCCGGTTTGCTGAAGTAATACTCTGAGGCCGCCTCGAAACCGTAGACTCCATGCCCCAGAAAAATCTGATTGGCGTAAAGAGTAAAGATCTGTGGCTTGGTGAAACGCCGTTCGATTTGAATGGCGAGCATGGTCTCTTGCACTTTGCGGTGAAACGACCGGTCGGGCGAAAGGAAAAGATTGCGTGCCAGTTGCATGGTCAACGTAGAGGCGCCCTGCACTTTGCCGCCGGACTCGATGTCGCGGTAGGCTGCTCCTACAATGCGCCAGAAGTTAATTCCCGAATGACTATAAAAATCTTTGTCTTCGATTGAAACCAGGGCATCGCGCAAGACCGGCGCAAAATCATCGTATCCCGCAACCACGCGCCGCTGCAGCGCGAATGATCCGATTACGCGGCCGTGATCGTCATATAACTCCGTGATCGAGCTTGGACGGTAGGCTTCCAGAGCTTCGACCTGGGGCAGGTCGGTGGTGTAGACAAGGAGCAATCCAGCGGTCGCACCCACCAGGGCGGAAACCAGCACCAGCAGGCCGAACAACACGCGGCCCACAAACTTCCGTCCGGCGATTTCTACTGGTGGAAGATCCTGGTAGAGCGACTTCATGACTAGGTGGGTTCAGAATAGCAGGGCGTCAATCACTCTGGTAGTCACTCCCGATCAGTGACGACTGGGTCTGAAGCACGATGATGGCCGATTTCCAGAGTGAACCGGAAGCCACAAAAAGAATCGCGCACGTTGCCGTGCGCGATGAAAATCAGAACGTGAGTGCCTATCTAGCTGGTTCGGCTCTTTAGAACCTCGATGGCTTTATGCAGTTGGTCGTCCGGTGTATTCTTCGGTTTGGCTTCGGGTTCTGGTGCGGAAGGTTCCGAATCGTCATCATCGGAGATTATATTGTCCGTGTCGTCAGCCACCAAAACGTTGGGTGTGACTGCAGTTTCCTGAATCGCCTTGCCGCCGGGAGAATAATATTTTGCTACGGAGAGAATGAGCGCGCCTCCGTCCGGCAGATCGATGGTCTTTTGCACCGATCCGTCACCGAAAGTCTTATCGCCGACAACGTCGCCGCGGGCGTTCTCCAGAATCGCCGCCGCCACAACTTCGGCGGCTCCAGCCGTACCCTTGTTCACCAGAACGGCTAGCGGGAGTGAAGTCACGTCCTTTGCGGGATCAGCGTTAAACGCCTCACGGGGAAACTTTTGCCCCTGCAGATAGGTAATGGTGCCATGGTTCAGGAAAAGATTGGCGGTGGCAATGCCTTCGCTTTCTTCTCCGTCAGACGTGTTGCGCAAATCCAGCACCAGTTTCTTCGCGCCGGATTTTTCCAGCGACTTGATCTTCGCAGCAATCTCCTGTGATTTACCCTTGGTGAGGGCATCGACTTTTATATAGCCAATGCCATCTTCCAGCATCTTGTCGGAGACAGGCGGAATGGTCACGATGTCCCGTGTGATGACCATTTTCTGCGGTTCGGCCTTGCGGGCGCGTACTACGGAGACGGTTACCGTTGATCCCGGCGTGCCGGCGAGCGCATCGCGAATTTCAGGCAGAGACATGTCGCGGGTGCTCTGGCCTTCAATCGATTCGAAAATGTCCGTATCTTCGATGCCTGCCTTATCGGCGGGCGAACCGGGCAGCACAGAGACTACATCTGCGTATCCAAAGCGCTTCGAGACCGTCGCTCCAATTTCGCCCTTGGCTACGGACTTGTGGGCCTTCAGAGCCTTGTAGGCGGCAGGCGTCAGGTAGCTGGAATTGGCATCCAGCGATTCCACCAAGCCGTGCAATGCTCCATCAGTCACTTTGGGAATGTTGGGATCTTCCACGTACTCGCTTTGTACGCGCGACAGCACTTCGCTGTACACCTGCATCTGCCGGTAAGAACCGTCGTTCGAGGAGGCGTGCACGCCGCCCAGCGAACCGACCACGACAAAGAGCAATACAGCGAAGGACGAAACCAGAATCGCAGCTTTAGTTTTCATGGACATCAGATTGTTCGTTTCTAGAAAAGGAGTTTCTTCCTGAAGCACTTCCACCCATTATATCTTGTAGATGCTGCTTTTTGCCTGCTGGCTGCACGGATTCCCGCCTCGCCGGTAACATCGCTAAGGTTCCGTGCTGCATCGCCAAATTAGACGGCCAGGTCGCCGGTTCGTCACAGCGGCCGGCTCAAGCCGGCGGTTTAAAGTTCAGCGTGATCGTGCTCTGCACCGACACAGCGCGTCCATTCAGGGTGTAAGGCTTGAATTGCCACTGGTGTACCGCTTCGATAGCCGCCTGAGCGAACACGAGCGACCCCTGGAGAAACTTTACATCCTGCACGGCACCGTCGCGCCCGATCAGCACCTGGAGCACGACGCTGCCTCGCTGGCCGCTGGCTTTGGCTGCGTCGGGATAGACGGGTTGTACGGGCTGCGATGCTAATTCTGGTAAGGCCGAAGCCGGCAGACTTACCGGTTCGATCGATGACATGGCGGCATCCACTGGTTTGGCGCCACTCGCTTCCGGAGTCGAAGAGGCTAACTGTGATCGAAGGCTTGAGGGGATACCGCCATTCGCCGCGGATGGAATTCCGCGTGGCGAAGTGGAAACCGGCAGCGGAACCGCGACCGGGCGAGGTTGCGTTGGCACAGGCGCGGGCTGCGACACGGGAGGATTCGGCTGCACTTGACTGGGAGGCAGCGCGACGGGCGATGCGGCGGCCGTGGCTCCAGTCAGGTTTCCAGTGGTCGGGCCAGTCTGATCGTTGGCTGGGCCATCTATAACCTGCGGCTGACCGTTTGCAATCGATCCAACCTGGCTCGGATCCGTGGCGCTGTTGTCTCCGGAGTTGGTTTGTGCATTGGCTGCGTCGGCGCCTGTGCCTTTCACTTTCGCAGTCGGATCAACCACCGGCAGCACGCGAATCTGCGAGGGATCCGTGGTGGCATCGGGAATATTTGCCGTAACTGGAAGTTTGTATTCGTTGCTATCCTGTTCGAAGGTTTCGTGCTGCGTCACCGCCTGGGGCACTTGTACAGGTTGGGGATTCAGCCAATTTCTTCCCGCACGAGCGCTCTGGCGATAGAAGATCAGCAGCCTTCCGCGCGTTCGGGGCACGGCAACCAGTGCAAGGCATGCAACGGCTAAGGCGATTACCAGAAACGGTTTTACTCGCCGCGACCGCGCTTCCGCCGCAGGCTGCGAAGCTTCCGCTGAGTCTCTGGACATGTAGGAAAAGAGCGCAGCTTCCGCTTCCGCATCCTGCGGAGACTCCTTTTTCGGCGTTCGACTATCTTCAGTTTGCGGAGCCGGCGAGGAGCCGAAGGAAGGCGTTTCGCCATACGACAGCAATTCGTTTTTCGGGGATGGTTCCGGGGAAGCAGCCTCAGGCAAGGAGGCATGGCCGGGCCTGGTCAACCGGGCTTGCAGCGCGGCCCAGCCGTCCAAGGCCGTCCGGGGCGCGACCGGCTTTAGTGCGGGCTGTGGTGCATTCTCTACCGCGGCAGCCATGGGCTCAAGTTCGGTGAGCGAATCCACTTCTGAAGCGGCGACATGGTCCATCGATTTTTTAACGTCGGACTCGATATCGAATTGCGCTCCAGGTGCTGAACTTTGCGATTGCAGGAACTCACCCGCGCGGAAAGTTTTCTCGGGCTCTGGGGACACTGGCGGAGGGGCAATCGGAGTGATGCCGCTGGCTGCCGCAGCGACGGCCAGAGCCTCTTTCGCCTGCGGTTCTCCTGGAACTTCCACAGTGAACGCGGCAGGAGAAGGTTGCTTCGATCGCAGCAACTGGCAGGCAGTATTCATTGTGTCGCGCACTTGTTCCGGCCGAATCGGCCGTAGAAGAATTGAATTGGCGCCGGCTTGTAAGGCTTCCGGGAGCCTGGCGTCGTCGCTCACGATGGCCAGAGTCAAGGGTCGCTGCGAGGCTTTTTGATCGCGTGCTGTTTTCAGCAGAAATGTCGCCTCGGGTTGATCGTCCCAGTCGGTGATGACGATTTGGAACAGCTGGGTGGTGACCCTTTCCACAGCATCCACAGCGCTCGAACAGTACTCTCCCTCGATGCCGAGATCGGTGAGCACCTGCCAGATCGGCTGGACCATCTCTTCATTCGAGGAGAATAAGAGGCAGCGCAAGGGCATACTATTCCAGACTAGGCAACCCCAGTAATCAGGGCAAGTTACCGAGGTGGCCGAATTTTTGGACTGCATTTTCCTGCAGTACATGTCCCACTGCGGAACCGCGTGCTTTGGGCTCCCCTGAAGCGCCCCGACGGCGCGGGCCGCGTGCGCTAGAATGCTGAGTCGTTCCTGATTGAGAATTATGCAGACTGCGGATGTTGTCATTATCGGGGGAGGGATTGTCGGATCCAGCATCGCCTATCACCTCACGGCGAATGGTTGTGGCAGCGTCCTGGTCATCGAGCGGGAATCGGCTCAGGGCAAGGGATCTACGGGCAAGAGCATGGGAGGTGTACGAGCGCAATTTTCAACTGCCGTGAGCATTCAGATGTCGCTCTACTCGATTCCTTTCTATGCCAGCTTTGAAGAGAGATTGGGTTATCCATGTGATTATCGGCCGCAAGGTTATTTGTTTTGCGCTACCTCCGATAAGCAGATGGCTTATCTGCGGTCAAATTTCGGCCAGCAAGTGAAAATGGGATTGAAAGACGTTCGACTGGTGGCGGGGGACGAGATCAGGAAGCTTTTTCCCCAGTTGCGCGCGGATGACATTGTTGGTGGAAGTTTCTGTTCGAGTGACGGCTTCGTCGATCCCTACAGTGCCATGAACGGATTCATGGCACGCGCCTGTGAACGGGGCGCCACGGTGTGGAAGAACACAACTGTGACCGGCATTGCGAGTGATGGCGCCGGTATTGCGTCTGTACAGACCTCCCGAGGCCCCGTAGTAACGCGCAAGGTGGTGAATTGCGCTGGGGCTTGGGCTGCGGACGTGGCGAAGCTTGCCGGAGTGGAGTTGCCGGTTGAGCCGCTGCGCCGGATGTTGGTGCCCAGTGAGCCGTTTGACGAGTTTCCCCACACCGCTCCTATGATTGTCGATATGTCGAATGGATTTCACTTTCGTCCCGAAGCTCGCGGGTTTCTCCTGGCGTGGAACGATCCGGAAGAGACGCCCGGGTTCAAGACGGATTTCGACGTAAGTTTTGTGGAAAAGATCTTGACGCGTGCCGCAGATCGAGTGCCTTGCTTCGCTAATCTCCCTGTGAATCCCAAGCGCGCATGGGCCGGGCTCTACGAAATGACGCCGGACCATCATCCAATTTTGGGCGAGGCCCCTGCTCTGCCGGGATTCTTTCTAGCGAATGGCTTTAGTGGACACGGCGTAATGCATGCTCCGGCGACGGGAAAGATACTTAGCGACCTCATTCTCACGGGCAGGACGGATTTGATTGATGCATCATTGTTAAGTCTGAAGCGCTTTGCCGATGGCCGACTGATTCACGAGACGGCGCTGCTGTGAGAGCGAGGGTGGATGACGGAACATTGCGCCAGGCCTAAGCAGATCACTACGAACATGGCACTCCAGGAACATAACTACTGGCTGACGACCGCCGCATTCCCCAAGACGGACGCGACTCGTCCACTTCCGGAACGAGTGGACGTTGCCGTTATCGGCGCCGGATTCACAGGACTTTCTGCAGCGCGGACTCTAGCCAAGCGCGGGGCGAAAGTTTGCGTGCTCGAATTCGAAACCATTGGCTGGGGGGCCAGTTCGCGGAATGGCGGTATGGTCCTGAGCGGGATGAAGTTGGGGGTGAACAAACTCATCTCGATGTATGGACGCGAACTGACGCAACGAATGTATGCTGCATCGCTGGCCACGATTGATTGCGTGGAGCAAATTATCGGTGAAGAAGCTATCGACTGCGATTTTTCCCGCTGCGGACATCTCGAAGTCGCGTGCAAGCAAAAGCATTTCGACGATTACGCGAGGCAAGCCGAAGTGATTGCCCGCGAGTTTAATCACCGACTGCGTGTTGTGCAGAAAAACGAGCTGAGTGCTGAGATAGGATCCACAATTTATTACGGCGGCATGGTCGATGAAGTCAGCGCGGGCGTGAACCCCGCGCGGTATGTGGCGGGACTGGCGGCTTCGGCGCTCAAGGCAGGAGCAGAGATCTTCGAACATACTGCGGTGCAGCGGATCGAACGCAGCACACGCGAAGGGGAGGCAGGCTGGAGCGTCAGCACTTCCCGGGGAGGGATTTGGGTGCGCGATGTCTTTGTTGGCACCAGCGGCTACACGGGCAATGCGACTCCAGCTCTGCAAAAAAGAATTATTCCGATCGGCTCGTTCATTATCACGACTGAAATTCTGCCGGAAACGCTGGCGCAGGAACTGAGCCCCCGTAATCGCATGATCTACGACTCCAAGAATTATCTTTACTACTATCGGCTCACTCCGGATCGCCGCATGTTGTTCGGCGGGCGAGCTGCGTTTTTCCCGGAAAATGATCAGACGATTCGGCGCAGCGCGGAAATTCTCCGCCGCGGCATGATTGATGTTTACCCGCAACTGCGCGATACGAAGATCGACTACGTCTGGGGCGGAACGCTCGATTTCGCCTTTGACATCATGCCGCACGCCGGCCAGATCGACGGCATGTATTACGCAGTTGGCTATGCCGGCCATGGTGTTGCTATGGCTACGTATCAAGGTCAGAAAATGGCGGAGTTGATCGCGGGTGATAAGCCGGAGAATCCCTTCGTTGGCATTCCTTTTCCGGGTGCACCATTGGGCTTGTACAACGGCAAGCCATGGTTCCTGCCGCTCGCGGGAGTGTGGTACAAAGTTTTAGATTGGGTGAGCTAGAAATTTCACTTCCCTGAATTCTCACACTAATGATTACCCGCTCCGACGATTACGTAGAATACTGCCGCGAAACTGCTAAGCACGCGAGCGACTCACACGATTTGGCGCTTCGCGGCAGGGATAAAAAGGAAATCACGCGTATTATCCACGAGCGCATCGCCGAAGCAGTCGATCTGCACCCCGGCGACGACCTGGTAGACATCGGCTGCGGCGACGGTACTTTGCTTCGAATCGCGGAGCGTGTGGGCGCCAGAAGTGCGGTTGGTCTGCTAGCCACCGACGAAGAGGTAGCGCTGCTGCGGCGGTTTGGTCTTGAGGCGAGGCAAGCCCTTACGGACAAACTTCCGCTTCCTGATCAATGCGCTTCAGTCATCGTTTGCAATAACGTGCTGCTGGTGGTTCCGAGAGAAAAGATTCCTACGAGTTTGCAAGAGATTCATCGCATCGCCAAACCGGGTGCGCGGATATTTCTGGGGGAAATCCCATTTCTGCAGCCGCCGGATCCGACGCCGACTTTCAATACTCGACGCGAGACGCTCGCCTATTTGTACCGTAAACACGGCTTGAGAACCTGGTTCGGAATGTTGCGGAGAATGATCGGCTGGGCGCTGCGCGGGCAACCAGCCGTACTGCGCCCCGGCACGGCAACCTCTTTTTTTGCCACAGCCGATGAATTTATAACCATGGGGCAAGGAGCTGGGCTTGAGTTCGTTCGATACTGGCAGCATAACGATCCGGATACTCGAAATAATTATTTGTTTCGGAAGGCCGGCTAGAAGCTTCCTTCTCGCTCCTGGTCGACGAGGCAAATTACTTGAACGGGTTTCGAATAGTCAATTGGTCCGCAAGAACCTGGCCATCGTGCAAGTCTTCTGAATAAAGTGTGGAGCATTCGGTTTCCAGGGCAGAAGCGGCGATCAGCGCATCGTAGATGCCGAATCCGTGCTGCTGCGCAATCTTCAACGCCGTGTCATGCGCCTCAACCGTGATCGCTACTGGCCGCGGAAATAAGATTCGAATCGCATCAAGTGCCTCGATCACATCCTCCCAAGGCATGCGCATCTTGCGCCGTGCGACCGCGACGAATTCATTCAGGACTTGAACGCTGATTACTCCGCCTTGGGCCATTAGGCGCTGAGCCCGCTCTCTGCGGGAATCCCCGCTCACCATGGCGTAGATCAGCACGTTCGTGTCGAAGAACGCCTTATCTGGCATTCGCTTCTTCGCGGTCGAAGACAAACCCGGCAGGCAAAGGACGGCTCAACTTGCGCAGGCGGGCGAGCGCCTGCTGGCGGGCCGTATCACGGCTTACCTCGAAGGTGCGCTTATCAGCGACTCGAATCTCGATCCTATCCCCTTCTTTCAGTTTAAGCGCCTCAACTACTGCGGCGGGCAAGCGGATTGCCAGGCTGTTTCCCCACTTTGAAACTTGCATCGCGCTCTCCCTTCGATATCCATCTCCTTGGATATACACCATAAAGTGTATATCTAGCGAGGCCGCGATGCAATCATTCCGTATACCGCCGGTCCCAAAAGCATCGCAATCGCCCCGCCGATCGAAGCGAAGCGGTCGCTGCCCAGCAGCGCTAATAGAGCCATTACCACGGGCGCTGCCACCACGTAGAGCAATCCGATTCGCCCGCCGGGGATAACAAACGCCCGCGGCATTTCAGGCCGGGTACGGCGAAGTTTCCAGGCGGAAAGGACTGTGAGCACCGTGGTTGCCGAGCGTAACCAAATGTAGACGGAGATCAGCTGGCCAAGAGTCTGCCACGCCAGCAGAGCATAGATGATTGCCGATATCACTATTGCCAGCCAGGGCGTGCCATAGCGCGAATGCTTGCGAGTGAGCGCGGCTGGAAGGTATCCATCTTCGGCCATGGCGAATGGCATACGTGTGGTGGTGAGCACGGTGCTATTGAGCAGGGCAACGTTGCCGACCATTGCCGCCAGCGTCATCCAGGTCCCCAGCCATGGGCGTCCTAATAAGGACCCGCCGATTATTCTTGCGGCGTCAGAAAAGAATCCCGTGTGCCAGTTCTGCCATTCTCCTGCCGAGGCCAGCCCCGCGAGCGTGGGCAGAAAATAAGCTGCCATGGAAAGCGGCACTACCAGCGCCAACGCCCGCGGATAGGCCCGTTGCGGATCTTCCACTTCTTCGGCAACGGTGGAGAGTTGTTCGTACCCGGAATACAGCCACAAGCCAAGAGCTAATCCGACGCCGAAGATCTTGAACCTAGGCTGGTGGGGCGGAACAAAGGGCACAAAGGGATTGTGATGCCACTTCATGAGTCCCATCACAATCATGATCATGACGGGCACGAAGATGAAGAGTTCAAGCGCGGTTGCGACTTTTCCTACCATTTGAATTCCGCGAACGTTGATCCAGGTGATCACGGCAATCAGCGCGACGGAAACGAGGTAGTGTTTCCATCCTGAGGTTCCGGGAAATAAATAATCGGTGAAGAGAACCGCGTAGGCGCCGCCGAGCAGGAACGATGCGGACCAGTTCCACCAGCCGGCGAGAAATCCCCAGAAGTCGCCGAAGGCGGCACGGGTCCAGCGGTAGAAGCCACCTTCGACAGGCATGGCCGTAGTTAGTTCCGCGGACACTAGCGAAACCGGAATGCACCAGAAAAACGGTAGCACCAGCAGGTAGATCAGCGTAAGCCCCGGACCTGAAGTGGTGACCATGTCTTCGAGTCCGAAGGGACCGCCGGTGGTGTAGGAGAACATTACGAAGACGAGATAGAAGAGGCTGGCTTTGCGGAGGGCGGAGGATTTGGGTTGAGTCGTCAAGAAATTGTTGATTGTTGATTTCTGATTGTTGATTGAAAATCTCGAGTCGCAAGGTTTCTAATCAGAAATCAACAATCAGAAATCAGCAATGCCTACGCCGCTAGCACTCCGGTGAGAGCGCCCTCAAGTTCCAGAAGTTTTCGCTTCACGTCGAGACCACCGCCATAGCCGCAGAGCGTGCCGTCAGATGCGATGACGCGATGGCAGGGGACGACGATCGCGATCGGGTTGCGATTGTTCGCCATGCCCACGGCGCGAAAAGCGTTATTTTTGCCGATGGCGCGGGCGATGTTCGCATAAGTCCGCGTCTCGCCGTAAGGAATCGCAAGCAAGGCGCGCCAGCATGCGATTTGGAAATCCGTGCCACGAAGATCAAGCGGGAAAGTGAATTGGCGGCGCTGGCCGGCGAAATATTCTTCAAGCTGGCAAATGTAATCACTCATCGCACGCGGGCAAGGCTCGAACGCGAATCCGTTATTTTCTTTTCGAAGGTGGCGGGGGTTGGGGCGAATCGATTGCTGTCCTGGTAACCGAGCATCGAACTCCAGGGCCACCAAGCCCTTATCCGAGACGGCGAGAAATAATGGCCCGACGGCCGAATTCAGGGTCGTACACTGAAGTGTTTCCATGAGGAATGAGCCTCCCGCAGGAGACAACATAGCAGAGGTTCAGCCGCTTGCGTCCTAACTTTTACCAGTAGCCTGGAAAAACGGCCGCGCCGCAGTTGACAGAAAGCGGGTTTTCGCCCAAAGTGTGTGCGGCGTGCTTATGGGCTTATCCCGATTCCCCATGAAGAAAGGTCTGTTGGTGGCTGTGGCCGTGGTGCTGGCTCCGGTGCTGCTAGTGGGCATAGTGGCGTTGGCCGCGGCGGACTGGCGAACGATTGGCGCCACGGCTGAGGGTGATGAGGTCTTGGTCAGTTCCATCAGTCCGCAGAAGAATGGCCTACGCACCGCTTGGATTCGCGTGGAGTTCAAAGAACCGACGAAACTGCCACAGGGCGGTCCTTTCGTGGAATTGCGAGCGCGGGTTCGATTCAATTGTGTCAACGGTAGTGCGATGCCGAACTCCGAATGGTTTTACTCGGTCGATCACAGCGGGAAACGTATTGTCAGCAAAAAGATGCGCCGCGACGATCAATTCGGCCAACCCGCCGAAGGGAATTTCGGGCAGATGGCTCGGGAGTTTGTTTGTAAACAGAAATAAGCCAGCTTCGCTAAGCGCTAACGAGCCGATTTCCACAGGCTGGCACCTCGGTAACCGTACAACCACTTCCAACCGCAGGCCTTCCGTCATATTCTGATAACTGAAAACGCGGCTGCACACACATCCGCCAAGGTCTCCCTTCAGTTTATGGATTCACTTCGTATCTATTCGCTCGTGGCCGCCGGAGGAGTGGTGGCGTTGGGCACCTTCACGCTGTTGCGGCGGAAGTCCAAGGGGCCGGCTGATCTGGAACGCGAACGCCGCACTTTGATCGACACCATCGGGCGCATCACGGATGGCACGGTCATCGACGTCCACGAATTGCCGTCCGCCAACGGCCACTATCCTGCAGTCATGCTGGTCTACAAATATGAGGTCGCTGGCGTTTCCTACGAGTGCTCGCAGGACGTGACTTATCTACGCCAGTGGATTAATTTGCATTCCTGCCGGTTGGGTTTGCCCACGTCGGTGAAGTATGACCCGCATAATCCGGGGAACTCGCTGGTCGTGTCGGAGAGTTGGATGGGGTTACGGCAGTAGGCTGAGTTGTAGACGCGAACCAGCAGGTCGTCTCTCCACTTCGCTTCCATTCCCTTCGGAAACGAAATGCTCCGGTCGGGATGACAAATTCAGTTGAATTTCGATTGACACCTAGATCTGGTAGTCCTGGTAATCGTCTTGAAATAGTTCTTGCGGCGAAATGTTTTCTGCCGAAGTTCCTTCGTTGATTTTGGATTCTTCGCCGTGCATTTCGCGCATGTGTTGCTGAAAGCGCTCGCGCAATTCGTTGAGTTCCTTAGCCAGTTGGATGATTACATCGGAGAGCGGATCGCGGATGTCCTTGGGGTCGGTAATGACTACGCGTTTGCCATCACGCAGAACGATGTGCCCGGGGACGCCGACGATGGTGGAATTGGGAGGAACATTTCGCAGAACGACTGAATTCGCGCCTACGCGGCAGTTGTCTCCGATCGTAATGTTGCCCAGCAGCTTCGCGCCGGAGCCGATGGAGATGTTGTTGCCGAGGGTGGGATGCCGCTTGCCCTTTTCCTTGCCGGTTCCACCCAGCGTGACTCCCTGATAGAGGGTGACGTCGTCACCGACGATAGCGGTTTCACCGATTACCGTGCCCATGCCATGGTCGATAAAAAGTCGGCGGCCGATTTCCGCGCCGGGATGAATTTCAACTCCAGTGAATAGACGCGCGAACTGCGAGACCAGTCTGGCGAGCAAGCGCATTCCGTGTCGCCAAAACCAGCGGCTAACGTGATGAGCCCATACCGCATGCAGACCGGGGTAACAGGTAAGAACTTCGAGGTAGGAGCGCGCGGCGGGGTCCGACTCGAAGACGGCCGCAATGTCCTCGCGCACGGAGTGAAAAAAACTGGTCATGGGGGCAGATCTCGGTTCTCAGTGACGGCCAAGCATGAGAACGTTTCTTCTTCCACATGAACGTAGCTTAGCGAGGCCAAGAGCGCAAGGGGAGGAACTGAGAACTAGCTTCCCTAACTGCCGGTTTGGTAACCGCCGCTGTGGGCGATGCTGATGCGGAGGTATTTATAGGGATTAACAGGAGTGTCGTTGATGCGAACTTCGTAGTGAAGGTGGGGTCCGGTAGAGCGTCCACTAAGGCCGACATAGCCGATGGTATCGCCGCGATGAACGTGTTGACCGGGGGTGACCGCGAAGCCGGACAGATGGCCATAACGCGTCGTGATGCCATGGCCGTGATCCATCATGATGAGCTTTCCGTACCCGCCCATGAAATCGGCAAAAGTGATTACGCCATCCGCTGGGGCGATGATGGGGTGACCGTAGTTGCTGCCAATATCCACGCCGCTGTGGAACGCGCCTTCGCCGTTGAAAGGATCGATGCGTTCGCCGAAGCTGGCTGTGACCGGGCCATCGATTGGCCAAAGATTGGGCAGCGAATTGGCGCGATACCAATCGGCCGTAGTGGCGTTGCGTGTCATCCCCAGGCTGATGCCTACACTGGCATCGCCCGTGAGGGCTGAAGTACGGAGGGCGCCCAATTGGTCGAGCGACGAAGTGACATCGGCGTCATGAATCTCCTGCTGGGTGGCGGTAACCAGCGTAGGCTGCGATTTCAGGCCGTAGAGAGCAGACACTTCGCTGGCAATCGAACCCAAGGAAGCAACTTGCACGTCGCGCTCTTTAGCCACTTCTTCCAGCCGGGAATAGCGATCCCGCAACTGCTCGCGCTCGGTGCGCAACTGGTTATAGCTGGAAACCTTCAACAGCATGCGGGTGTAGGAACTGGCAATACCGGTGAGGCTTAGGAACCCAATGGCGGCGCCGACTACGAAAACATACAAGTAATGGACGGGAATTGAGATCTTGCGCAGCTGGCCGTCATCTCCGCGGGCCACGAAAAGTATGTAGAAGCGTTTCTGCAAATGCCTTCCTTCTTCCGCTTTGAATCAGGGCCGGAACTCCAGGCAAAGTTCTGAGGTTGCAGAAAGCCTGTTCGGACAACCTGATTTTTCCGGGTCGCGCGTTCCCATCTTGGGAATGGAGACTTCTAACGCGCCCGTCCTGCCACTGGAACGCAGGCCTAAGCCCTTGAAACGTCTCTTCTCTGCAATTCCTAATGAATGCAGAACTTAGCTCGGCCAGAAATCTTTATGAATGTCTGGTAAAAGGTAACAAACCGGGTTCCCCCTGTCAACGGGAAGCCACTGTATTAAACGTTACTTAAGGCGGGTAATCATCACTTCACTCGGGACAGATTACATCGGTGATGGAGGGTCTGAAGCAATACTGACCGGAAGGCCCATGGAGGTTGGAGATCCAGTTCGTGGCTGGCGTCCTATATATTTGTCAGCGGGATGATGGCCGAGAAGGCATTGATCGCACAGATTCGCCGTCGCGCCAAAGCGGGGCGCAATGCTGCGGTTCTGACTGGAATCGGCGATGACTGCGCTGTGCTGCGGATGTCGCGCCACTCCGGGAAACCGGTAGACATGCTTATTACGACAGACTTTTCACTGGAAGGCGTCCATTTCCGGCGCGATTGGCATTCGCCCGAGTCGATCGGCCATCGGTGCCTGGCGCGGGGATTGAGTGACATAGCTGCCATGGGCGGGGAACCGGTCGCCGCATTTCTGTCTCTGGCCCTGCCGCGTAACGTTTCCCCGAGTTGGGTTAATGGTTTTACAGACGGTCTGGTCAGCCTGGCGGAGAAATACGCTGTGACGCTTGCCGGCGGCGATACGGCGGAGTCGCTAGATGGAGTTCTTGCTGACATTATCGTGGTGGGTGCCGTGCCCAAAGGGAAAGCCGTCTTGCGCACCGGGGCGCGGCCGGGTGACCGGATCTATGTGAGCGGGGAATTGGGTGGCTCGGCTGCCGCGGTCTGGAAGATGCGGAAGGATAAGAAGCCCATCCAGAAGCCGAATTCGCGCGAGTTTCATCGACATTTTTTCCCCGATCCTCGAATCGCGCTGGGGCGCGTCTTGCGCCAGAGAGGTCTCATTTCAGCCATGATTGACACCAGCGATGGCCTCTCCACAGACTTGGTCCACATATGCGAAGAGAGCGGCGTTGGGGCAGAGATACAAGAGGAGCTTATTCCCAGGGCCAGCGTAGGCAGGCCGTTGAAGGCGGTTGATCTCGATCTAGCGCTGCACGGCGGGGAAGACTACGAACTGCTGTTCACCGCTCCAGAGAGCAAGAAGATGCCATCCCGCATCGTGGGGACAGCCATCACGCTTATCGGCCACATCACGCCCGGCCGCAAGATTTTTCTGAAGCAATCGAATAAAGCGAAATCCGAACTGAAAGCAGGCGGATGGGAACACTTCAGTGGCTAAACCGCTCTCGAACGACGCAGGAGAATCAAAAACAGCAATGAACAAGTTTCGCATAAGGCACTTAGGACGGATGAGATATCGAAGCGTGTTTTCCGCAACATCTCTGATCGTACTTTCGTTATTCGCATGGAGCGCCGACGCGGGCGAGTCTCCGAGCCCGCTTTCACTCGAAACTCAGATTCCGATGCCAAATGTTAGAGGACGGATCGACCATCTCAGCGTCGATGTGAAGGGCCAGCGCCTGTTCGTGGCAGCTGTCGAAAATCATACTGTCGAGATTGTCGATCTGAAGTCCGGCAAAGATGTGCACACTCTGACCGATCTGGCGGAGCCGCAAGGAGTCTTCTACGAACCTTCTACGAATCGCTTATTCGTTGCTTGCGGCGACGGTGTGGTGAAGATATTCGATGGGACGACATTCCGAGTTCTCACATCGGTAAAGTTCACAGACGACGCCGATAACATTCGATACGACCGGCGTGACCATCAGTTCATCGTCGGATATGCCGGAGCCAAGCAGTTAAGGAAGCGGGAGGAGGGAAATGGCGGGCTTGGATTTCTCGATTCGAATGGAAAAAGGACTGGGGACGTTGTGATCGACGCTCACCCGGAATCATTTCAGCTGGAGAAGTCAGGCAGTCGCCTATTCGTGAACGTGCCCGACAGAAAAGAGATCGAAGTCGTCGATCTGGTTGGACGCAGTACTGTGGCCCGTTGGCCGATCACCTCCGAGGAGAACAATTTCCCGATGGCGCTGGATGAAAGCCATAAGCGATTGCTTGTGGGATGTTGGGCGCCGCCTCGATTGCTGGTTTTCGATACTGACACTGGCAAGCAGACCGGGTCGGCTGAAATTGCGGGTAAAACGGATGATCTCTTCTACGATGCTCACAGAGCACGCGTGTATGTGCTCACCAGTCCGGGCTTCCTGGAAGTGTTTCAACAGAACGACCCCGACCACTATGATCGACTCGCGAGGTACTCCACTCCGCCCGGTACGCAAACTGGTTTATTCGTGCCCGAGTGGGGGAAGCTTTTCGCCGCGGTGCGCCGGCAGGGCGATCAGAGCGCAGAAATCCGCGTGTATCAGGCACACTGACCCGAGCCCTTCGGTTGGGTACTTTGGTTACCTGTCATCACCGCTGTCTATACCGTCCAGTGCGAAACGGTACTAGAGTAGCGATATGTCGTACTCCCAAACCGTCCCGATTCGCAGTTTGCTTGTATTGCTGGCAATCGTTGCTGCGTCCGCGGTGCTCTCTGCGGAAAAGAAGCAGCCCCCTCCGCCGCCCGAACACGCCAAGTCTCCTGTTCCTGCGGTCACCAATGAATACATCCGCAAAGAATTCGGCGACGACTGTTCGCTGCTGGGTGGTCCTCCGCAGTTTGTCGGCGATCTTGACGGAGATGGCGTGGATGACCTTGTGGTCGCGGCCCGCTGCACCAACCCCATCGCCGACCAGGCCGAATACGGATTTCACGTAACCGACCCCTACGACAGTTTTCTGGGCTTCGGCGACGTTAAAGTTACATCGACTTTTGCCTCGGACGCGCCGGAGCGAAAGGGAGTCTGTCTGCTGATTGTCCACGGGGTCGGTCCGGAGGCATGGCGTTCCGATAAACCGAAGCCTAAATTTCTGCTGATCAACTTGCCGTTCAAAACTCTCGCAGTAAAAAGGTTGGCACTGAAAAAGAGGACTGTGCTCGGGATCTACATGGAAGAAAGAGGCGAAGGAGAGAGTACGTCTTCAGTTCTCTACTGGGATGGGAAAAAATATCGCTACCAGCAAATTGGAGCGACCTTCGATTAGGCCGTCACCCTGGCCTCGGAACAAACACGTCGAATTAACAGGAATGTGCAATTTGATTAATTGCGGGTAAGCTCGCCCTCTACCTTGCCGGTGATTGTTAAGAAGCGAATCACGCCAGCACTGTCCTCGAAAACCAGGCCGGTGCCTTCAGAATTCACAACTGCCGTTACCAGATGACCGTAGGATTTGGGAATGCCTCCGTGAGTCGGAGTTTGGTCATAGCGTGCCAATTCTCCCTCTTTCATGCCGGTCATGCTGACGAAGCGAATCACGCCGTCATGGTCCTCGAAGATTATGCCGGTACCGATTTGATCGGGAATCGCCGCTACCAATCGCCCATACGCCTTCGGAACGCTGCCCTGAGTTGGCGCTCCGGCGTAGGCAACCGTTGCGTTTCTGTTTCCACAGAGGTAGCCGCCAATGACCAAAAGCGCGGCACCCAAGACAATGAGAATCCTGTTTCGCATTGAATTCGAACCTTTCTGTCTCTTTCTTTGGCCGAAGTTCAGCTAGGGCTGGACCAGAATCGTATGCATCATGCCGAGATCCTCATGCAGCAGGATGTGGCAGTGAAAGGGGAAAGTGCCGGCAATGGTCGGGTCGGTAAAATCCATCCTCACGGTCACGCTGGGATAAGCGCCTTTCCCCGACCAGTAGGGAACTTCGATGGTGTCCCGAAGGTCTTGATTGGTGACTGGCTGCCCATCCACATCCAACAACATGAAGTGGATCTGGTGGATGTGAAACGCATGCGTTTCAAGAGTACGGTTTTGAATGGTCCAGTCTTCAATGGCGCCTACCTTGGTGGTGATCACAGGCGCCTCGTTGGGTTGGAAGACCCGCTGTTTCTGTCCGGCGACGGTGAGATAGAACTGAATTGGACCATTGGTGCCCGCGAACTCTTCGGAGAAATAAAGCGTCCGAGTCGCAGTCGGAGTCGCGTTGCTTAAGTTCGCGAACTTTAAGCTACTTCTCGCGATCGGTGCGGCAGATGTTTTGGCCGGAGCCACTTGTTTCTTAGCGCTGGTGCCAGTAAGGACGATGTTGGCAAGAACCTGCTGCGCGTCCGGGTTGCCAGTCGGGCCGGTGGAATAAGGCAGAGTCATGAAAAGCTCAGAGGTTCCAGCCGGAGGTGGCTGCACGATAAATTCCGCGCGCCCTGCCGGCGGCACCAGGATGGACGTAACCGTGCGAGTCGCGGCCAGAGGATAGCCATCGAGAGCAATTAATTCCAAAGGCTGCGGCGTACCGTTAAGCCACACTTCGAGCGGCATGAATTCCTGAAGACTGGCATTTGCCACCCGCCAGAACTGCGGCTCCCCGGGCGTCATCTGGATAATCGGAGACGGATTGGGAGGGGAACCGGCGACCTGATAGTTCAGGCTGAGTTGGTAAGGTCCCGGCACCCACGGAACGAGGTACTGCTGACGAATGACGAATACGCGCTCTGTAAGTCCGGTCACCTCGGGACGCACTTTTTCCATTCCTTCGACAACGATCGCGCCGGCCGCCCCGCCATTCACTTGAAACTCGGTGAAGCCATGCACGTGGGGATGGTACCAATACAAGCCCGGCGGCTCGGTGGTTGGAATCTGAATGCTGTACCCAAACCCCGCTGTACCCGGTTGAATCAGAGTGTCGAGGACGTCATCCTGGTGGCAGATGGGCGGGACATTCAGACCATGGAAGTGAACGTTGGTCGACTGCAATGTTGCGGTGCCACCATCGCCGCAAGGGGTGGTGGCGGGCGTCATCGACATTTGATGCATGGCACTTTTCGAGCTTGCACCATCCGGCGTGATTCCATCTACGACGTTGAGTACCAGTTGGTCGCCGGGATTAACTCTGAAGGTTGGAGCTTCGACGGTGCCTGCGGCGCTTTGGTATTTGTAGCAGTAGTGCGAATATCCAGCCGCATCGACCGAGTATCCCATCGTCAAGCCGGCGTTCAGAACTCCGCCTGTCGAATAAAGGCTCAAGGCATCCTGGACTACGGTACCGGAGGCCGGACGTGCGGGACACTGTGCCGCTGCTGCTGACCAGCAGCATCCGCAAAACATGATTACCAACCAGCATCTGGAAAGACTGCGCATCTCGTTGCTCTCCCAACCATTCCATGATGGTTCTGCTTACGAGCACGCTAGAAAGGACCGAGGCGGAAAGGTTCCGATCGACAACAACCCGCCTAAACTAAATTCAAGCGCCGGCGAGGCAGATACCTCTTGCAGCGTGCACTTTCCGCCAACTGAACTTACCTGAACCATGCCGATGTGGGACGTCGAATCCGGATTGCCAAACTCGGCAACGTAAACCATTCCTCCGGTCGCGGTGTTCGTTTCCAGCGCGAGGCCTGCCAGATAGGACCACTCGGCGCCATAGTCTCTGAGTTTTCCGGACGTACAACCCGCCGTCAGGGTGCCGGTGCTCGCGCTGAACCAGGCTGCGGTGATCTGATCGCCTTGATTGTTGCTAATGTAAAGCAGTGTCTCATCGGGGCTTAGCATGATGTTGCTGGAGCCGATCGAACTTCCCAGAGTATAGGCGACCGTTTTACTCAAGTGGCCGGAGGAAATGTCAGAGACTTCGACAACGGCAGATGTCGAAGTATCGCCGAACAGAGCGTAGTGCCCATCCTGGGTGATTTCTACCGCACTGGGGTAAGTAGCTCCCGTCGAAGTGACATAAGCGGTGGAGTTCTGTTCGTCACCATTTGACACCGGCGGGCCGGAAGAAATATTGAACGATTCAATGGAGCCATCGCCATAAGTGACGACCAGGATATTCCCGCTGATCGCCATGCCGTCGATGATTCCACCCTGCAGCCCGGCAACAGAGACATCATTCACAAACATAAGACTGCAGCCGGACTCCACCTGAAAGGTTCCAATTGTGTTCGAATCGGTGAAGCTGGCATAGAGGTACTGCGCATTCATGACCAATCCAATGCCATTCGAGGTGCCACCATCAGTGCTCGAGCCAGAAACGCTGGAGGTGAACTCCATAGTAGTGACGTTGATTCCAGAGATGTCGCCGGACGCCGCGTTAGCGGCGAAGACACACTTGCTGGCGCCGCTGTTGACCATGCTTAGCCGATTCGTCGCGAAATAGCCTCCTCCGATGCCGGCGCCCTCGGTCAACACTTGTTGCTTGAGGCTGAGAAGACCGGTCGCACCGATGGTGTAGAAGCTGACGCCGTTGGAGAACGGAGCATCGTTATTTGCAACAACGTAGGGTGTGCTTTGCCCTAAAGCAAATCCGTGGGTAAGACAAAGGCAGATGAAGATTGCCGCAGCGCGCGAGAACCAGAGCTGATCCGATATCCGCAAATTCTTCCTTCCTCAGTCTTCGTTCGCCGGCCCGGCCGTGAGTACGGTTGGAGGAGTGAGGGGGAACACAATTTCGCCTGGCAGCACTTCATTCAGAGTGGGCCAGGGATGGGAGAAATATCCCATCCCTGGATTGCGGTTCTTACTTGGTAGCCACGAACTTAATCACCCCGTGTGCGACCAAATCGTAGCTGGGATCGACGGAGTGAGTGCAGCTGGAGCAGGCATTACCTCCCGCGTCTACACCCGCCTTCCGCGGCGCCGCAAGCAAGGCCTTGAGGTCGATTACGGCGAGGTAGGTGGGCACGTCGGTTGCCCAATCAGCGATCAGGCCATAGGCCTTTTGCGTGTTCGGGCTGACGTAAGCCGTAATGGTGTGAGGATCGAAGCCGTTCTCGAACGTCTCCCCATCCGGAGTGGAGGGTATGCTGGCTCCCGCCCAATCGACGAGCGCGGGTGTGCCACTGCCCGAACTGGTGGGAAGGGAAAGCACGCCGAACTGACTGCCGCCGAACTCACCGGTCACGATTCCCAGATGGGAGTTGCCCGGGGCCACGGAAATTCCGTCCGTGCCTGCCGAGAAGCCCTCGAAATCCGGGATGGCGAGGAATTGATTCGGAGCGGTCCAGCTGCCTGGAGAACCGCTGGTAAATTTAGCCTGGGTCAAGTCGGCGATAAACACGTTATCGGTGAACTCATCCGAAGCGAGCGCGATGCCAGTAGAACAATCCTCCGCGGCGGAATCGAGTTCGCCTCCAACGCCATTGGCGTATTCGGTCAAGCTGCCGGTCGCTCCGAGTTGGAAGAGATCATAGACCCCGTCTTCCCCTGGCGAAAGTATGAGATTTCGGGTGGCGTCGACGGAGATGTTTTCCGAGACGACATACGTGCTGCTGGTCGGCGTCGAGAACGTGTTGTTATTGAGGTTCAGAGGTTGAATCGCATCTCTGTCGTTGTATCCCATCGAAATAAAGGCAGTGTTGGTGAGAGCGTCGATGGCCACACCGCAGTTTTCACACTCGCCGCCGGAGAAACTGGCCTCGCTATTGCTTCCGCTGGTCAGAGTCTTGCTGAGTGTCGATCCGGTCATCAGATACACGTCAGTATTATTCGCCGTGCAAACGGTTTGACCGGTTACCGAATTCGATGAGCAGGCATTTACGGTATTGGCCGTAGCGATGGAGGCGGGGGAACCGGAACCCTCAATGGGAACGAATTGGACGCCGGTCGTGCTACAACCCCAACAACCATTCGGGACATAAGCTTGCACGGTCGTGGTCCCGGTGAGTACGCCGAGGGAACTCGACGGCAAACAGGACGAGAGCCCCTTGGTGACTGCTGTAATGGTGACTTCGGAGCAACTCGGGCTGCTGGTGAAGGTCGTCCCAGTGGTAGTAACGCCGGTGATCGAGACGAAATAATTGCCAGTGCTGGTGATACTGGCGGGAATCAGAAACTCGATCCGCTCGCTGGTGCCGAGAACCTTGGTTACTCTGAGGGCGGTCGTCTTGGTGGCACCGGTGCCAGAAAGGCTAGCCGAGCAGGACGTGGCGATGGAAATATTTACGCTCGCCGGAGCGATGGTTCCCGCCGGGAAGGCCGTCCCCACAATATTGGTGTTGCTGGAGCCCGCCGCCCCGGATGGGGGATTAGTCCATGTGTCGAGCTTGACGCTCGCCTTGGCGGCGGGTGCTGCCGACAAGACGAGCATCAGACAACAGAGGGCAAGAGCAATGGTGGTGCTGCTGCCACTGTTTTTTAGCAACCTTTTCAGCCCTGCTCCCAGGTACTTACGCCGGAAGCCCATCAAGGCTGCCAGGCCGGTTCCCATCAACGTCAAAGTCTCAGGTTCCGGTGTAGCGGCCGTGGTTCCGGTGGTCCCGTAGATAATGGCCAGATCCCCATCTGCCAAAGTTCCTGAGGTATCCGTGAGCGTGGTTTTGAAGCCCGAACCCACCGTCACCGTGGTTCCGTTGTTCAGGTTGAATGTTGTTGTGCTGAAGGTTCCTGTCAGCGTGGCGCTGGTTACAGGTATCAGAGTCGAAAGCGGATTTCCGGTGAAGGAGATGCCATCCGGGCTAAGGGTGAAATAAGAGGAGCCGAAAGTTTCCGTGGTTCCGTTCGAAAGGGTCACGGTTAAGTTCAAGCTCGAGAGAGAGATTGTGTTTGTAACCGGAAACGTAGTGTCTGGAAAAGCGGAAGAGTTGGGTCCGGTCTGGTTGGTGATGTCGAGCTGAAAGGTGCCCGTCCCGGTCACGTCATAGGAAAAAATACCTACCGGCACAGAAGTCGCGAAGGCCATGGCGGAAAGCAGGCTAACCACTGCCACCAAAACCAGGGCTTTGACAAATCGGCGCATTTGATCCTCCCCCTAACGAGGAATTGATTTTGAACTACTTTTGAACTGCCTTTGAATTCACCTGGGAATCTAAACAAGAAATACTTCTCGAGCGCTCTATGGGGGGGAAAGAGACGCCAAAGCGAGATAAGTCTTCGCAAGCCAATGTCCATACCGTAAATAACTGATAACAAATGGCGCAGTCGTAATATAGATCCATTAGAATGCAAAATGTTGCACTTTTACGGCAAATGGGGTGACCGAAATTCCCCTAAAATGGGACTTCGCGATTGAGACCCTTAACGGCAAAGGCTCAGGCCTGATATGGCAGCCGCAGCCTGCATGTCCCCCCCACCCGGTATAATCCATCCGCCATGAATCTCGAAGAAAAAGTTGCAGAACTGAAAAAGCGCAACCGGCTGGCGGAAGCAGGCGGAGGCGAGAAGCGCCGCGAGCGTCAGCACAAGGAAGGGAAAATGTCGGCGCGGGAGCGTATCGAATTTCTGCTCGACGACGGCACCTTCGAGGAGACTGACAAGCTGGTCACACACCGCTGCAACGATTTTGGAATGGCGGAGCAGAAGTTTTATGGCGACGGCTTCATTACCGGATATGGCCGCATCGAGGGACGGCTAGTTTATGTTTTCGCGCAGGATTTCACGGTGTTCGGCGGATCGCTTTCGGAGACGAACGCGGGAAAGATCGTCAAGATCATGGACCTGGCCGCGAAGATGGGCGCGCCAGTGATCGGATTGAACGATTCCGGAGGCGCGCGCATTCAGGAAGGGGTGGCATCGCTGGCCGGGTATGCCGACATTTTCCTGCGCAACACTTTATATAGCGGGGTGGTGCCGCAGCTTTCCGCCATCATGGGCCCGTGTGCGGGCGGCGCAGTGTATTCGCCGGCGATTACGGACTTCGTTCTCATGGTTGATAAAACTTCTTACATGTTTATTACCGGTCCCGACGTGATCAAGACTGTTACTCATGAGGAGGTCACCAAAGAGCAGCTTGGCGGCGCCATGACGCACAACGAAACCTCAGGCGTGGCGCACTTTCTGGCGCACGATGATGCCGAATGTTTGTCGATGGTGCGCGAGTTACTGAGCTTCGTGCCATCGAACAACTTGGATGATCCGCCGCGCAAAGCATGTACTGATCCGATCGATCGCGCCGATGCGGCGCTGGACAAGATTGTTCCCGCGCAGTCGAATTTGCCTTATGACATGAAGGATGTGATTCACGCCGTAGTCGATGACGCGTATTTCTTCGAGGTACAAGAGCACTTCGCGAAAAACATTGTCGTGGGATTCGCGCGGTTGGACGGGCGATCCGTTGGCATCGTTGCTAACCAGCCGGCGATGCTGGCAGGGACGCTCGACATCAATGCATCGGTGAAAGGTGCGCGTTTCGTGCGTTTTTGCGACTGCTTCAATATTCCGCTGATCACCTTCGAGGATGTCCCGGGATTTCTGCCTGGCACCGCGCAGGAGTACGGCGGCATTATCAAGCACGGCGCCAAGCTGCTCTTTGCCTTCGCCGAAGCGACCGTGCCGAAAGTCACCGTGATTACCCGCAAGGCCTACGGCGGCGCCTATTGCGTGATGGCCTCCAAGCACATCCGCACCGATGTGAACTATGCGTGGCCGACCGCCGAGATCGCTGTCATGGGACCAGAGGGAGCGGTGGATATCGTCTACAAACGCGAACTCGACGGCGCAGAGAATCGCGAAGCGCTGCGCCAGACAAAGATCGAAGAATTCCGCGATCGCTTTGCCAGCCCTTATGTGGCCGCTGATCGCGGATTTGTGGATGCGATCATCCAGCCTCGGGAGACGCGGAAGAAATTGATTCAGGCTTTGGCGATGCTGGAGACGAAGCGGGATAAGAATCCGCCGAAGAAGCATGGGAATATTCCGCTGTAGGCGAAGCTATTGTGGCGGACGTTCCACGCCCGCCCTTTCAGCCGTGCCGATGAGGCTCGAAATGGACTATCGATATCAGGGTCATGGCGGTTTGCATTCTTTGTGGAGCGACTTGGAAGCCATCATCGCCGAGTTGGAGAGACGCCGGAAAAGCGGACACGGCGCAACGACGGAGATAATAAAGGATCTCAGGGAGTTGAATGGCAATCTCTTAGCGCTCCAGCAAGAGTGGTATCGCCTTGAGGAGAGTACTCGACCAAGGGCTGGTATAGATGAAACTTCAAAAGGTTGTTTGGGGAGTGAGCCGAATCGGTCAGTCAGCTCCCACGTCAAATAGACCAACGCGACCTGGAGGCCGATGCGAGGGTGCGCCAAGATCAGTCCGGCGCTCTAGATTTTCTGCAATCTCTGCACTTCATGCACGCCGGGAATCTTCCGCAGGCCGACCATGATCTGTTCGAGATGTTTGAGGTCGGAGATGTCGAGGACGATCTCCACGCTGGCTTGACTGTTCGAGGTATGGGCGCCGATGTTGCGGATGTTGCTTTGGGCGTCGCCGATGACGCTGGTGATGTTTTTCAGCATTCCGAAACGATCGTCGCAGTAGACGGTGAGTTTGACCGGGTAGGCGGTTGGGGTGGATTCGTCGCGGGCCCATTCCACATCGATGCGGCGCTCGGGCTCATACATTAAGTTTGTCACGTTGGGACAATTCGCCGCGTGCACCGCTACTCCCTTGCCGCGAGTGATATAGCCGACGATGGTTTCGCCGCGAATAGGATTACAGCATCGCGCGCGGTAGACCAGCATATCGCCCTGGCCTTTGACCATGATTGCATTGTGATCGCCGAACACGCGGCGGACGACGCTAGCGATTGCGCCCGGCTTCGAACTTAATCCCTCGGCTTCTATATCGCCAGCCATCGAAGGAGTAGCGCCCGAGGGCAGCAGACGCGCCAGCACCTGCCGCGCTGAATATTTTCCGTAGCCAATGCCGGACATCAGGTCGTCGACTTTGCCGAGTCCATAGCCGGAGGCGACTTTCAACAGTTCTTCATCTTTAATTTCTTTGAGGGCGATGCGGTACTTGCGCGCTTCTTTCTCGATTACTTTGCGTCCGATCTCGATGGAACGCTCGCGCTGGTGCACGTTGAGCCAGTGCTTGATTTTGTTGCGCGAGCGCGACGACTTGACGAGGCCGAGCCAGTCGCGGCTGGGCTTGTGCCCGGTCTGGGTAAGGATTTCTACGATATCGCCTGAGTGGAGTTTGTGTCTTAGCGGTACCATGCGGCCGTTTACTTTTGCCCCCACACAGGTATGGCCGACTTCCGTGTGGATCGTATAAGCGAAATCGATCGGCGTCGCCTCGCGGGGAAGCACCACGACTTTGCCTTTCGGCGTAAAGGTATAAACCTCTTCGGGATAGAGATCGACTTTGAGCGCGGTGAGGAATTCGTTGGGATCGCTGACGTCACGCTGCCACTCGACCACTTGACGCAGCCATGCGAGGCGCTGCTCGTCCTGCGCGGAAACTGGGCCGTCTTTATATTTCCAGTGGGCCGCGATTCCTTCCTCGGCCATCTTGTGCATTTCTTCGGTGCGAATCTGGATTTCGAAAGGCGTGCCGTCTTCGGTGATGACCGACGTGTGCAGTGATTGATAAAAGTTGGGCCGCGGCATGGCGATAAAGTCTTTAATGCGCCCCGGCACCGGCCGCCAGATGTTGTGAATGATTCCCAGTACGGCATAACAATCCTGTAATGAGCGCGTGATCACGCGCATGGCAAAGAGGTCGTAGACCTGATCGACGGAAATGCGCTGGCGCTGCAGCTTTTTATGAATGCTGAAGAGGCGCTTGATCCGGCTATCGACCTTGGCCTGGATGCCCGCCTCTTTCAGTTTGTCGCTGAGGATCTGCTGCATCTTGGCGAGAAAAGCTTCGCCTTGTTTGCGCCGAGCGTTGACAGCTTTTTCGACCTGCTCGTAGCCGGCGGGATCGAGAAAGCGGAAGCCGAGGTCTTCGAGTTCGCCACGAATTTTTCCCATCCCCAGCCGGTGGGCGATGGGAGCGTAGATTTCCAGCGTCTCTTCGGCAATTTTTCGTTGGCGGTCGGGCTGCAGGTGCTCGAGTGTCCGCATGTTATGCAGGCGGTCGGCAAGCTTGATGAGCACCACGCGGATGTCATCGACCATGGCCAGCATCATCTTGCGCAGGTTTTCGGCTTGGGCTTCTTCGCGCGTGGCGAAATCGATTTTGCTGATCTTGGTGACGCCTTCGACGATATGGGCGACCTGCTCGCCAAATTCCTTGCGGATGTCAACAATGGTGACTGAGGTGTCTTCGACCGAGTCGTGCAGTAGGCCGGCGGCAATGGCAACCGGGTCCATCTTCATCTCCGCCAGCACCAGAGCGACTTCCAGCGGATGAACCAGATAAGGTTCACCCGAGGCGCGCGTCTGGCCCTCGTGATGTTTTAAGGAATAGTCGTAGGCTTTCTTGACAATGGCGAGGTCGTCCTGGGGACGGTTTTCCTGAATCCGCTTCATCAGCTCGCGGAACTTGGTGAGCGTGAGAGCGGTGGTCGCGATCTGCTGGCGCAAGCTCGCCATGTAGGATTATAGCCCGCGGAGAGAGCAGGTTCGGTGCTGGACCGCCGGACGAGGGCGTCCGCGGCTCCACGAGCCGTGGAGAGTCGGGCGCCTTGGTAATTTGGTTGATGCTCCCTGGAACTGGTAGAGTGACGATTTGCGGATCATGAATTCCAAAATCCTTGTCAGTGGTGTATCCGGGCCTATTGGTGCTGCTCTTCTTCCCTCTTTGCGTACAAATGGATGTTCCGTAGTCCGGCTGGTGCGCAGTGCCGCGAAAGGCGACGACCAGATCGAATGGGATCCGGCAGAGCAGCTGGCGCCCCAGAAAGTATCCGGGTTCGACGCTGTGATTCACCTGGCGGGCGAAAGCATCTTCGGACGATGGACGGCATCCAAGAAAGCGAAGATCCGCGACAGCCGGGTGGTGGGAACGTTCAATCTGTCGTCCGCTCTGGCCCAGGCGCAGGATAAGCCGCAGGTTTTCGTTTGTGGCTCGGCTATCGGGTATTACGGTAACCGTGGGGATGAGGTCTTACGCGAGGAAAGCGCACCCGGCGCGGGATTTCTCGCTGAAGTCTGCCAGGACTGGGAAGAAGCCACCACGCCTGCGGTGCGAGCCGATATTCGCACTGCACATATACGGACCGGGGTGGTGCTGAGTCCCAAGGGCGGGGCGCTGGGAGCCATGCTGCCACCGTTCAAGATGGGACTGGGTGGTCGAACCGGCAACGGTCAACAATGGATGAGCTGGATTGATGTGCGCGACATGGTAGGCGCGATCCACCACATTTTGAAAAACGACCTGATCCAGGGACCAGTGAACATGGTCGCCCCCAAGCCAGTCCGGAATGAGGAGTTCGCCAAGACGCTGGCCAGCGTGCTCTCGCGTCCGGCGATTTTTCCTCTGCCGGCATTCGCAGTGAAGTTGGCTTTCGGCGAGATGGGAGAGAATTTGTTACTCGGGAGCCAGAAGGTAGAAGCCAGCAAGCTGATATCTACTGGATATCCGTTTCGTTATCGGGAACTGAAAACATCGCTGGAATCGCTCTTGCACGGTTGAAGCTTAATTGCGTTCACAGCGGTGCATCTCGTCCTGCAGTTTTTGCAGTAACTGGGTTCGCTGCTCGGTGCTGAGTTCACGCTGCAGTTCTTCCAAAGCCAGCGCCACGATGTGGTAGTGGTGCGCTCCCGCGTAATTAGGATCGGTCGTGATGTCCAGCCAGAGCTTGTGCATGAGTTCGACATCCTGCGGGCGCAGGCGCGGGTTGTGAGGGCCAATGGCATACTCGCGGAGGGTTCCGTCCGGGGCGCAGACCTCCAGAGTAAGGCGTGGACGGGGCTCGGGTAACGATTCCCAGGCATCTCCCAAAAGCTTGGCTTGCTCATCGGCGGTGAGTTTGTTGGAGAGCCCGCAGATGATTCGGGAGGAAGCGAGCCGTTGCGCGGTCACCATGATTGCTTCGAACACGTCGGTGGCCGGGACAACCAAGAGAGAAATCGGCTTTCCCTCTTTTTCGGCGACAGCCACGGCGGCGGTAAAGAGCTCCTGCTCGTAGTGGTCGAAGACCTGGCTGGCCTCCATCACCGCGCTGCCGCTGAAGCTGTGCTCGCGATGATAAAGGCGAGCGCTCATCACGACCACATCCTGTTTGGAAGTATCGGTATGGGACAGCACCTGGCGCAGGTAATAAAGGTTGCGGGGATCGCGAACCGCGACCAGAATATTTCCCGCCCGAACACCCATAGCGCCATTCCCCAGCTCCTGATTGCCGTATACGCGGAACTGGTCGAGCTGTTCGGGCTTACCGTGTCGCTCTCTGGCGACGTGGCGTTCGGAAAGAGTAAAAATTGTGAAAAATACAACGCTGAAAATCACGCCCGCGATGGTGGCCTGATACTTGGTAAACAGGTTGACCACTGCGGTGGTCAGCAGCACTCCAGAAATCAAAATCAATCCTACGGGAATTTCGGTCTTGCCGATGTGGAGGTTTCCGGGAACTTTCCATGCTCGATTTCCCGGCTCGGTAAACCGAAGCACGAGCACCGCGATCGATTTCATGGCGAAGCTCCAGATCACGCCGAAAGCGTAGAGCGCCGCCAGGACATATACGTTACCCAAGCTCAGGACGATAGTGAGCAACTGCAATCCGACGATAAGATTAATGATGCGGTAGCTGGTGCCGAAGCGGTGGTGAGGTTTCTGGAACCAGCTGGTCAGGACGCCGTCTTCAGCGACGCGATTTAGAACACCATTGGCTCCTACGATGGAAGTGTTCTGCGCACCCGCCAGAATTAATACGCCCACCAGCACCACGAAGGCGTGGAAGAGCAGTTTGAGGCTCTCCGGACCCGCCAGATACATGGCGATTCCGCCGATGAGGTTGGCAAAATAGTCTGGCCGAACCTTGTCGGGGATAATCATTACCGCAAAGAAGGAAACAAGAGACGTGAACAGCAGGCTATAGATAAAGATCACCAGCCCGGTCTTTTCCAGATTCTTTAGCTTGGGATGTTCGATTTCGCGATTGACCTGCGCCAGAGTCTCCTCGCCGCTCATAGCGAGCACGGAATGGCCGAAGCCGACGAACAGAATGATCCAGGTAATGTGGGAGAACCAAGTTCCGTTCAGCCAACCGAGAGATTCTTTGTTGAGGGGAATTACGCCCGCGTGCAACGGGTTCGGAGGCAATTGAACAACGGGCGCGCGCAGAATCGTAATAGTGCACCAGATGAGGAGAATCACCACCATCACCGTGGTGATGATCATGATCTGCAGTGCCTTCTGGCTGGACTCGTGCATGCCTTGCGTATTCTTCCACCAGAAGTAGGCCACCACGATCACGGCAAGCCCGGCGGCGAAGTGATCGTCAGAAAAATGCAATGGGCGATGCATGTATACGCCCATGTCCTTAATAAAGCCTGCCAGATATTGGCCGGCGGAAACCGCGCTGATGGGTCCTGTAAGTACATAATCGAAGAGCAGCGCCGAGACAGAGAACTTCGCCAGCGTTCCACCCATGGCCTCCTTGACCACGCGATAGACGCCGCCGCGTACGAACATGCTGCTGGATTCGATATAAAGCGCCCGCACCGCATAGCTGAACAACATGACGCCCAGGATGAACCAGGGGGCGCTTTTGCCAATGACTTTCTCGGCGTCGCCGCCGGCGTAATAAGCGGACGATGCCAGGTCAGACAGGACGATGGCGGAGGCTCGCCAGAAGGAAATGAAGGTCAACATCACCGTGGTGGCGACGAAGACTTTTATTGCGGGCTTGGAACCTTCAACGGACGTAGCCATGCTTCAGAAAAGTGCCAGACTCCAGATCGGAATAAGCCTTGAAGATAGCACAGGCAAGGCAGCTTCGAGCGGAGTGGCCGCGCTTTACCCGCAGTCGCACTTAAGTCTTAGTCTTTGATCATCCCGAAGTTAGTGAGTCAACGCTTCGGGGTCGTTTGGCTCATGCTTTTGCGGAGCGAGGTAGGTATGGGTAATGCGGTCATGCCAGCAGAGCGAGTCTTCATCGAGGAAGACCCAGATGTACCCCATGCAGAGAGATACGGCCGAGAGAAAGGACGCCAGTACGCGCCAACGCCGCAGGCGACGGGAGGGAATCCTGTCATCGAAGCGGAGTAATCTCAGTTGCGCCAGGCGCAGCCCCGGGGTTGTCCCGGCATAAACCATCAGCAGGTATTGGTAAGCCCCCCATAGCACGAAGCACATACCCGCGAGAACCCCTGCAATCTGCAGGCGCGGCGGGCGAACGTCTGTTAGCTTCCAGAAAATGACAGCGAAGAGAGCGCATGCGGTGACAATGATCAGATCATCGATGACTGCGGATAAGACGCGCCGCTCCAGTGTGGCCGCCTGCAGCGGTATGTCAATACCAGGACGCTTCTCTTCTCCTGCTTGCTGCACCGGCTCAATCGTAATTCCACCCAGCGCCGGGGGCGACGGAACAACTTCCGGAACTTCCAGGATGCGGGGACGATCGATGACCGGATCGGCTAATTCATCAAGAGCAGGCGCAGGAGGCGTCCAGGAGCGCGGGAACTCGATAATCTTTGCTGTAACTGGGGAAGCGGCAGAGGCAGTTGTCGCATGGTTGGCATGTTCCTCAGCGTAAGAACCAAGAGCACCCTCGCCAGCAGCGGAGTGAGTTGTGGCGGCATTCGACGGCTCAGGCGATGTGGCAGCGAATTCGTCCAATACCAAAGCGTGGTTTGAGGTCAGCACTGGAGGGAGAGTGGAGTGTTCCGCTGCAATGCGAGTCGTATCTTGTGGTTCGAAGCGCAATCGCAACGAGGGATACCGAGGAGCGCGCGGCTTCCGCCGGGACTGATACCGGTTGAGGCGTGCCGCTACTTCTTGACGCCAGCTCGACGAATCGTCGGGTGCAGACCCAGCACCGGGAAAACGAGATTCAGACTCGACGTGCAGACTTGCCTCAGCATTTACGCTGGTTTCCGATTCAGAGCGTGGCGAAGCTGTGGAATCCTCCCGGGAAGAGCAGCGGCAGATCTCACCACAAAGCGGACAAGACATGAATCAGATCTCAAAAGAATGTCGAAAGCGGGGGGCCGGCGGATAACCGCCAAGACCACACCGGAATCTAAACCATCGACCTGCTTTGCCTCGCAAGGCACGGCCATGCTAAGTTCACCACGACTGCTGCCGCTATAGGCGTCCAAGCGTTTCTTTCGTGCGCCTGGGATGATCGCGTTCTAAACGACCTTGGTCCGATGACTCTTCGCAACAGATTCCTTATCACGGCGGCACTGCTTTGTCACCTGCTTCTCGTACTCCCATTAGTTACCAGCCAGTTGCTGCCTTCGAATTCCTCTTCTGTGACGCATTCCGGCGCACCCGCGGAAAAATCCGCAACTGTTCCCACTACGCCTTGCGCACGAGCGTTTGCGGAGTCGTCCAATAATCGCCCCACCATCTGCGCCATCCAACAAGAGAGAGATGGCGACGTCTACAAGCTGCACGGCGCTGTGGAAATCTACTACGAGACTTACGTTCTGAAGGCCGACGAGGCGACCTTCAACTCGGACACCAATGAAGCGACCGCCAACGGCCACTTTTCCCTCGACGGCGGTCCTAACGATGACCACATTCGCGCGGACCACGGCACTTACAACTTTGCTCTGGAGACGGGAAAGTTCTACGATGTGACCGGAACTACAGGGCTGCGCTTCCGCGCCAACCGTGTGATTCTGACCTCGACCGCTCCATTTGCATTCTCCGGCAAGCTCGTCGAGAAAACCAGCCAAGACCATTACCTCGTCTATGACGGCACGATTACGACTTGCGAGTTGCCACATCCCAATTGGCAGTTCGACGCTCGCAAAGTGAGCGTGGACGTGGGTGGCAATGCGAAAATCTACCGCAGCACTTTCGACTTGCATGGCATTCCGATCCTCTGGCTTCCTTACGCGACCCACCCGGTAGAAAAGGAGTCGCGGCAGTCTGGATTTCTCATGCCATCGGTCGGTCACTCTTCGACCAACGGATACATGGTGGGCGATGCATACTACTGGGCGATTAATCGCATGATGGATGCGACCGTAGGCGCGGAGTATTTTTCTCTGCGCGGAGGTTCGCAGCGCGGGGAGTTCCGGGTCCGTCCCAGCGAAACTTCATACATCGACCTCAACTATTTTGGTGTGATCGATCGCGGCATTGGTTCGCCTCCTCTCAAAGAAGGCGGAGAGAATGCGCGTCTGAATGCAGCGGGAAACATCGACGGATTCCGTGGCGTGACCAACATCGACTACTTAAGTTCATTTCTCTTTCGCTTAGCCTTCAATGAGGTTTTCAGCCAGGCGGTGTATTCGGAAGTGAAATCGCAGGCGTTTCTCTCAAAGTCCACCGATGGCTACAGCATCAACGGCTTTGCGGAGCGTTATCAGAACTTCTTGAGCACGACGCCCGGCCAGGTCATTACAATTTTGCACACGCCGAGTGCGGATTTTTCCGGCGTAGATCACCGAGTTTGGCGCACGCCGCTTTACTGGTCGTTCGATGCCTCCGGAACCGGATTGTCACGCAGCGAGCCCGCCGAATGTTCGACGGTGGGTTCAGTTCAATCGTGCACGCCGGCTTTCCGGACGGCGAATCTGCTTGGACGGTTCGATCTGAATCCTGAGATTTCGCTGCCGCTGTTGTTCCGGGGATGGTCGTTGCGTCCGGAGTTGACGCTGCATGAAACTTATTACACGCAACGGCTGGTGGGCGAAAGCGGAACGAATCCTGGGCAGGCAGTAAGCGATCCGATCGACCGGCATGCCGTGGAGACAGCTGTGGAACTGCGTGCGCCGACGCTCGAGCGTGTTTTCGACAAGGAATTTCTGGGAAGAAAGTGGAAGCATGTCATCGAGCCGCGCGCTGTCTACCGTTTTGTTACCGGGGTGAATAATTTTGGCAACGTCGTAAAGTTCGACGATCGTGACATCCTAACCGACACTCATGAAGTGGAGTACGGCTTCGTCACACGCCTCTATGCCAAGCGCACCTCGAATCAGCCCGAGGATTGCAGCAAAATCATGACGGCACTTACGGTGGGCGGCGCTGCGCCGGAATCGACCATTCCATGGCAGCATACCAATCCACTGGCGGGTCCCGGCTGCCAGCCCGGGCCGCCGGTGCGGGAACTCGTAACCTGGGAACTGGCTCAGAAATATTTTCTGGATCCCACTTTCGGAGGGGCGTTGATTCCCGGGCAACGTAATGTATTCACGACCACGATCGACTTGACTGGAATCGCGTTCCTGACGCAACCGCGTCATCTCTCGCCTTTGGTCTCGCGGTTAAGAGTGGAGACCAGCGCGCGCACCGATGTCGAGTGGGATATGGACTTCGATTTTCAGAACAATCGCACCAACGCCAGCACACTGTTAGCCAACTATCACATTGGTCAGGTCACGATCGGTGGAGGGGATGCCATCCTACAGATTCCTGGGCAGACCGCGGCTGCGTCGGCGAATTTGGCTGATATCGCCCGCTTCAACCAATTTCGCGCTGCAGTCGGATACGGTAGCGCGATCAAGCGCGGCTTCAGCGCCGCCGGGAGTTTTGGCTTCGATGCCGATCTCAGCCAGTTGCAGTTTGTCAGCGCGCAGGCAACTTACAACTGGAATTGCTGCGGCATGACGTTGGAGTATCGCACGTACACAGTTGCCAATGTGCGCAATGAAAACCTATTTCTGTTCAATTTCAGCCTGGCCAATATCGGCAGCTTCGGGAGTTTGCGCCAGTTAGGTCGGCTGTATTAACAGTTTTTTCATAGCGCCGGGGAAACTCACGGGCGCATCCAATTCTGCTAACATGCCGCCTATGTCTGCCTCGACGAATGAGCTCGAATCGAAGCGCGCCCGGCTACAGGATCGCCTGTGTCAACTTGGACGCATCTTGGTGGCCTATTCTGGCGGCATCGATTCGGCTTATCTGGCGTGGGTGGCTCATGAGGTGCTGGGTGACAAGATGCTGGCGATCATCGCGGACTCTCCCAGTCTGGCGCGCACGCAGCTCGATGATGCGGTTGCCTTTGCCAAGGAGCAAGGCATTCCGCTGGAAGTGGTCGCAACCTCAGAGCTGGATCGCCCCGAATATGTGCGCAATGATTCGCAGCGTTGCTTCTTCTGCAAAGACGAACTCTTCACCCTGATGGAGGATATGCGCTCAACCCGCGGCTTCGACGCGATCGCATACGGCGTCAATCTAAATGACCAGGGCGACTTCCGTCCCGGACAGAAAGCTGCGGCCAACCATCATGTAGTTGCGCCGCTGCTCGACGCCGGACTTTCCAAGGATGAAATCCGCACCTTGGCTCATCAGGCTGGTTTGCGCATCTGGGATAAGCCGGCTTCCGCTTGCCTGTCGTCTCGCATTGAATACGGCCGCCCGGTTACGCGAGAAGCGCTCGCGGTGGTGGAGCAGGGCGAAGACGCCATTCGTGCATTGGGTTTCCGGCAGTTCCGCGTCCGCCATCACGGTGAAATTGTTCGCATTGAAATCGGGCGCGAGGAGTTAGAACGGGCGCTCGATCCGGCAATGGCCGCGCAGTTTACTGTCATTTTCAAAGGCTTGGGCTTCAAGTTTGTGACCCTTGATCTGGAAGGCTTTCGCTCCGGATCCATGAACGCATTGCTGCCCGCGGAGGATTTGCTTCGGCGCACTGGCTGAGAGAGTTCCGTCCGCCAGCATAGCCCTCGCTCCGGGCATAAATGCTGCCGATTCCAGTCGTCCTTCTTCCCGCACCCGGCGGGCGCTGTGAGATAATCAACTTTACCTTCCATGTTCAGGCGGTTCTTAGTGATTTTATTGCGACGCTCTTTTCTTCTCCTGCTGATCATTTGCTTAGGCTGTGCTGCTCAATCCGTCTCCCCAGAATTAGCCCAAAAGATTGAACGGCAGGTGCGTTCCTATTACAAAGTTCCGGCCGAACTCAAAGTGCTGGTAGGTCCTGCTTCGCCAAGCCCAGACTTCCCCAATTACGAGTCCGTTGTGGTTACCATCGACAACGGCGAAAGGAAACAGGATCTTAATTTCCTGGTCTCCAAAGATCATTCTTCGCTGATCCGAATGAACAAGTTCGATTTGAACAAAGATCCGTATGCGGCCACGATGAGCAAGATCAATACTGCCGGGCGGCCTACGCGGGGAGCGAAGGCATCCAAGGTGGTAGTGGTCAACTTTGATGATTTCGAATGTCCGTTCTGCTCGCGCATGCACCAGGAGCTATTTCCGGAGATTCTCAAGGAGTACGGTGACCGCGTCACTTTCATTTACAAGGATTATCCGCTGGTGGAAATTCATCCCTGGGCGACGCACGCCGCCGTGGACGCAAATTGCCTGGCGGCGCAAAATAATGACGCCTACTGGGATTTTGCCGATTACATCCATGCCAACCAGCACGAAGTGAGCAATGAAAAAACTCCGGCGGCGCGTCTGGATGCGCTCGACAAACTCGCTATGTTACAGGGCCAGAAGCATAGTCTGGATACGGTGAAGCTGCAGTCTTGTATTAAGGCGCAAGATGATAGTGCGGTGAAGGCGTCAATGAAAGAGGCAGAATCGGTTGGGGTGGAAGCGACGCCGACCATGTTCATCAACGGCGAAAAAATCGATGGTGCCGTGCCTCCGACTGAACTGCGTGCTGCTTTGGACCGTGCGTTGAGAGACGCGAACCTGCCGGTCCCGGATCACGCGGTCGCATCGACCGCGCCAGTCGCGAAGTGATCGGTCAGTGGAGAACGTTGACGGGAATCTAGGAGAACAACTCTTTTGAAAAGGAATCTAGGACTTCCGCGCCTGGCAGTATTATTCGCTGCCGCCGTCGTATTGGCAGCGATGCTGGGCTGCAAATCTCAAGTGAGTGGAGACGTGATGGCCACGGTGGATGGCCGCAAAATCTTCCGCTCCGATGTCGATAAGTATTACGACAATCAAATTGCCAGCGCGCAGCAGGCCCCTGTAGGCGAACAAGCCACGATCCTTCGCCTCAACATCCTCCGCCAACTGATCGACGACGAAATGGTAATGCGCCGTGCCGAGAAACTGGGTCTGCTGGCCACGGAAGAGGAAGTTGATCGCAAGTTGAACGAAATTAAATCCCCGTACACGCAGGAGGAATTCGATCAGCGACTGAAGGAAAAAAAGATCACGCTGGAGGATTTCAAGCGAGACATCCGGCGCTCGATTACCGTCGACAAGGTGATGAACAAAGAAGTGTCTTCGAAGATCAACGTGACCGACCAGGACATCAACAACTACTTTGCCGCGCACAAATCGGAATTCAACCTTATCGAACCGCAATACCATCTCGCCCAGATATTCGTGACTCCAACGCCGAATCCGCAGGTGCACAACCAGAATAACAAGGCGCAGAACGAGGCCGACGCGCGCAAGAAAATCCAGATGATTTCCAATCGCCTCGACAGTGGCGACGATTTCGCTACGCTGGCCATGAATTATTCGGAGGATCCGGAAACATCGGGTAATGGTGGCGACCTGGGAACGGTTCCAGAGTCGTCGCTGCGCAATACCGATCCCTTCACGCGCGACGCCGTGATGAAACTGAAGCCGGGTCAGTACAGCCCGATTATCACCGTGTCGAACCCGGCGACCAAGCAACCGCTCGGCTTTCGCATTGTGAAATTGGTTTCGAAGGAACCCGCGGGACAGCGCGATCTCTCTGATCCGCGCGTGCAGCAGGCTATTCGCTCGCAACTGCATGACCGGCGCGAGCAGCTGTTAAAGGCGGCTTACTACGAGGTACTGCGCGACTCGGCCAAGGTCGACAACTATTACGCCAAGCAAATTCTAGACAGCAATGGCTTGATGAAGTAGCAATTTTCAGCCGGCACAGGTGCTGAAACGTAGGCGACATCATCACTCCACGATGGTGAGGACGTCGCCAGCATTTACCGCGGCACCCTCAGTCGCCATAATCTTCTGGACCGTTCCCTTCTTCGGCGATTTAATTTCGTTCTGCATCTTCATCGCCTCGACCACAGCGACACCTGCACCAAGTTCCACTTGGTCTCCCTCTTTCACCAGAAGGCGCACCACCTTACCCGGCATGGGCGCGACTATTTTCTTCGGGCCGCGACCGTCAGCAGCCCGCGCGCGTCCACGCAGGGACCGTGGGTCGCGCACTTCGGCGGCGAACCTTGTGCTCCCGACCCACAAATGCAAATCGTTCGCTACTCGCTCAGATTTAATTTCGTACGCGAGGTTCCCGATTCGAAGAGAGAGAACGTCAGGGCGCGCGAGAATAGCATCCACTTCAATTTCGCGGCCATCGAGACGGCAGGACCAGCGTCCGTCAGCGCGGTTCAAATCGAGTCCATACTTCTTGCCGTCGATAGTTACGTCATAGAGCATAAACACCAGTCGTTTTTCTACTTATCCGAATCGGCCAACCTATCGCAACGCCTCTTTGCGGCTGGCATTCTTCCAGTTCGAAAGGGTCGGGCTGGCCGGCCGCAAATCTGTGGGGCTAGCGCTTTCAGCGCCGGCGCCCAGTGCCGCAAACATTCCGGCTGCAATGGCAGCGACTTCCGCTGCTCGTGCATCCACATCCTTATGCTCGCTTCTCTTCAGCATGCGATCGAGAAATCCGGTATCAAGTTTGGCTGCACGGAAATCCGGATCGCACAAGATCCGTCTAAATAAAGAAATATTCGTCTTGATTCCGCCGACGAAATATTCGCTGAGGGCACGAGTTAACCTCGCGATAGCCTGATCGCGATCAGTGCCATAGCCGACCAGCTTGGCCAGCAGAGGATCGTAATCGATCGGCACATTCCATCCTTCGTACATTCCGCTGTCGCGGCGAACGCCGGGCCCCGAGGGCGCCAGCAACAAAGAGATTTTCCCGGGGCTGGGAAAATAATTATTGTCGGGATCCTCGGCGTATATACGGCATTCGATAGCGTGACCGCGAATGGTGATGTCATCCTGTGAGAAGGGAAGTTTTTCCCCGGCCGCGATGCGGATCTGCAAGTGAACGAGATCGAGCCCGGTGATCAATTCCGTTACCGGATGTTCTACCTGCAGCCGCGTGTTCATCTCGAGAAAATAAAAATTCTTTTCCTCGTCGACCAGGAACTCTACGGTGCCTGCGTTGGTATACCCTGCGGCCTGAGCGACGCGAACCGTTACTTCGCCCATGCGGCGCCGCATATCAGCATCGACGATGGGAGACGGCGCTTCTTCGAGTACTTTCTGGTGGCGCCGCTGCAGCGAGCATTCGCGCTCGCCCAGATAAACCGTGTTCCCATATTCGTCGGCTAGAACCTGCATTTCGATGTGGCGAGGATTGATGATTGCCTTCTCGATATAAACTTCGCTGTCGCCGAACGATCGCTCCGCCTCGCTGCGAGCCGCATCGAGAGAGGATTTCAATTGTTCGCGCGCATTCACCAGGCGCATGCCTTTGCCGCCGCCGCCCGCGGCGGCTTTCAGCATGACTGGGTAGCCAATGCTCGCGGCCACCATTTCCGCCTCCTCCGACGATTCCACTCCTCGCGATGTGCCGGGCACGAAAGGAACCCCGGCCTTCTCCATGGCCTGCCGCGCGCGGGTCTTCGACCCCATCGCTTCCATGGCGGCGGGGGTTGGGCCGATGAATTTCACTCCGGCATCGGTACAAGCCTGAGCAAACTTTGCATTCTCGGAAAGAAATCCGTATCCCGGATGAATCGCGTCGGCGCCGGAGCGCTGCGCGACGTCGAGAATTTTCGTTATGTTCAGATATGATTCGGAGGCCGCGGCCGGGCCGATAGGATACGCTTCGTCGGCTTTACGCACGTGCAATGAAGCGCGATCTACATCTGAGTAAACAACTACTGCGGCTATACTCATCTCGTGGCATGCGCGCAGCACGCGTACCGCAATCTCTCCGCGATTGGCGATGAGGATTTTCTTGAACATATTCTTGTGAACAACTTCTTTTGAACAAAGGCCCCCGCGAAGAACTCAAGATTCTACAGCAGATTCCGGCGTTTCAGAATCGGCTATCTGCGGGGCTGACCGTTTGCCTGTTTGCAATAACAAGAACACGGCCAGGATCAGTAACTCGGGTTCAATCGGATGACGATAGCGGGCGTGGGGGAAGACAAAATAATAAGTTGTGGGGTAGGTGAGCATGAGTCCCGCGAAGAGCCAGGCTCCGCGGATTCTCATCCGTACCGCGCGGCCCGCGCCCCAGATCGCCAGCACGGACCACGCGAGGAAAAGTGAATTGCGAAAGTCCCAGGGAGCCCGGCTATCGGTGGGTTTGGGTACGCCATTCCAGTAATAAAAAAATCTTCTCAGGCTGACGACGACGAAACGACCGGGATTTTCGCGAATCCATTCGAATGCCAGTCGCTGGCACTCTTTCGCATAGGCAAGCTCGCCCATGCGCTGGAACTTTTCGAACTCGAGCTTGTTTAGATTCGGTTGCAGATAAGCCATCAGCATCCCTTCCGCGCTGTTCGAATTGCCCAAGCGGAACTGGAGGCCGAAGTCGTCGCGCAAAAAAACGAACCGTCCGAAGACTTCATAGTTCCGGACAAGCCACGGGGAGAGCACCAAAAAGAAAATCGCAGCAGATAGCGCGACTCCGGAAAATGAAGGCAATCCATTCTTGAATCTCTGCCGCCATATCCAAAGCCCGCAGAACGGTAGAAAGGCAAGCATGGATGGATTCGCCAATGCACCGACGCCCCACAAACATCCAAATATCACCCATCCTCGAAAGCCGCGCCAATCCTGGAGTTCGAGAGCCACCAGAAAAATCAAACTTAAGACCAGCGGAGTGAACGTCGTATCCCAAATCCAGTGAATCGACCAGTACCAAATGTAAGGGTTGAGCGCCCATCCCCACGCCGACCAGCGCGCGACACGATCGCCGAAAGTTCTCCTGGCAATCAGAAAAATTGGAATCGTCGTTAGCGAAGCGAAGATGCTATTGATCGTCAACAGAACCCAAGCCGAGGCATTCGTGTAGATGCCGAAGAGTTTGAAAACCCCGGCCATCAGATATGGATAAAGCGGCGGTTCCCAGGCTGTAGGACCGGTATTGCCGCCGTAAGGATTGCTGAAACCCTGCCCCACCGCGATGGAGCGAGCCACACGACCCATCTCCCAACCGAAAGCGAAGTGGTCTTCGATTGGCCGCGTACGATATTCGCGGAACACGCCGATCATTGCCACCTGTAGAAAAAACGACACCACCACAAGCCAGAACACAGACTTAGGAATCGGCGGCAGAGGCGGCTTTTCCATTGAGCGGGAGTGTATCAGGAGGAACAAACGAGCTGAAGAATTCGCCAGCGAGGCGCCGTGTTATGGCTCAGGGAGACGAACAAGGCTCACCATAAATGACCGCCGGGGCTGCTGCTCAGATCCTTTTATCCATCGCGTGCTGTGGCCGAAACGGTAACGCAGTAGCGTCCAGATGGCCAACCATCCGTCGGAGTGGCGAATTTTTTTCCCCTCGCCAGCCGATCGAGGAACATAGGAGATAGGAACTTCAGCGATCTTCTCGCCCATACGGCACAGCTTCGCCGTCACTTCGGGGCAAAACTCAAACCGGCGGCAATCCAAACTGATCTTCGAAATTAACGACCGGCGAAAAACCTTGTAGCAGGTTGCTTCGTCGTGAATGCCCGCTCCATACAACAGATTTGCCAGATGAGTTAAAAGCTTTGCGCCCAGGAAAAATCGTAGCCCGCGTTCCGGACGGTCAGGACGTACGCCGTAAACCACGTTCGCTTCCTGGAGTTCGAGCGGCCGCAAGAGCGCGGGATAATCCTGCGGGTCGTATTCGAGATCGGAATCCTGTATGAGAACGTATTCGCCCCGGGCATAGTCCAGCGCCGTGCGAATAGCTGCACCCTTGCCGCAATTCTTTTCGTGGAAGATTACAGTGACATCGTCTGCAAGCGGCATTGCGCGGAGCTTTTCCCGAGTGCCGTCAGACGAGCCATCATCCACGATGATAATTTCTTTTTTCACCGCCGACGCATGGATGGCCTGCAGCAACTCGTCGACATGCGCCGCCTCGTTGTAAACCGGCACAATTACGGACACACATCCCGCCCACCGGTCGACCGGAACACCCGCGCCGTTGCGCGTAGACGGTTCCAACGAAGTTACACTCATTGCACTAAAGCCAGCTATGGACCGTGGCCCGCTAAAATCTGGGTCCACCAGAAATCTGGGCTATTCTTAGCATAATATCATTTGGATTCGGGCCTTTTACCCTACGACTCATGCCGTCTTCGACAGCCCGCGCAACAAAAGAGATCGACTCCTCGCGGCCGGCGAGTTCCGCGCAGCCATTTTGGACACCCGTTTCAATCGCCACGCTGACGTTACTGAGCGCGGTCGCCGCCGCATTACGCTTTTCATTTCTTGTACGGAAACCTTTTTGGTTTGATGAGTGTTTCAGCGTGGAAGTAGCCCGGCTTGGCTGGAGTGATTTCTGGAGGCTGATGTGGCGGCGCGAAGCCAACATGTCGCTCTACTATCTGTTATTGCGCGCGTGGCTGCATTTTGGCTCCAGTCCATTCTTTATTCGCAGCTTATCAGTGATCATTTCCCTCGCCACTCTGCCGGCAATTTTATGGCTGGCATCAAACCTGTTTGATCGGCGCACAGGATTGCTCGCCGTAGCGCTGATTAGCTTTAACGCATTTCACATTCGCTACGCGCAGGAGGCGCGCAGCTATTCGCTGTTTGTACTGCTGGCGATTTTGTCGAGTGGTTTTTTCGTCGCAGTATTGCGAGAGCCATCACGCGGCAACCGCGCAGGATATGGGCTGGCCAGCGTTCTTGCCGTTTATGCTCATCTTTATGCGTTGCTGTTACTGGCAGCGCAGTGGCTGTCGGTGAGGGGTGAGAAGCAACGCGCGCTCTCGCGGCCTGTTCGCCGGACCTGGATCTGGATTGCGGTTGCGTCGTTGCCTTTGATCGTTTTCGCGGCCAAGACTGGCGCTGGTCCGATTCGATGGATACAACGCCCGGGCTTTCGCGACATCTTGCACTTCATGGAGCAGTTAGCGGGTAATGATGGATTTTTCCTGCTCGTTCTCTATGCGGCCGCTTGCCTGGCTGCGATCCTGCCGCAGCAAGGCCAGACGAGGCTGTTCCGGACCCAGGGTGATTCGGATAGCTGGAGGGTTCGCTTTCTCCTGATCTGGCTGGTCTGTCCGGTGGCGCTGATACTCATACTCTCGCTGGCGCGTCCGCTTTTTCTCGGACGCTACTTCATCTTCTGCCTGCCGCCGCTGGTTATTCTGGCAGCGGCCGGTCTGGCTAAGCTGCGTTCCTCCTGGCTGCTGGGCGTGGCGCTGGGGATAATGCTTTTGCTTTCGCTACAAGGAACTTTCTCTTATTACGATCATGATTTCGATCTGAGCGGGATGGTTCCGAAGCAGCTGTGAACTATATCCTGGATCACGCTCAGCCCGGCGATGCCATCCTGTTTCATATCGCCGAGGCACGGGTGCCTTACGAGTTTTTCAAGTCGCTGAGGGAGAAAGCCTCGCCAACGGTCTCTGCGGCCGGGCCTGAAATTATCTATCCCCGGCACGGCGATCATCTCGACTATCGGGATTTCAGTGGCAAGCCTAGTAGCCCCTTCGTGCATTCGATCCCGGGTCGTTACTCTCGAGTGTGGGTCGTGCTTATGAGCAATCAAGCGTACGGGCATCCCGATCTGACCACCTTGATGCTGAATCGAATTCTGGGCGAGTCTTTCCCCAGGCTGGAAAAGGAGCAATTCTCGCAAGTGGAAGTGCGAGTCTACAGCAGGCCTTGATCTGCGAAAATGCGATGACTAAACAATTCCGTGCGTCTTTGGCGCAAGTCTTTGCACTCGTTAACGTCCTCCCAGCTCCGAAGTGTCGTTAAAACAACCAAAACGGCGTGAATATCAATCCCAAGCTGGCAGAGCTCTAGTGGCATGGTATCTGCAGCAGGATAGGCAGAGTAAGTCTTCCGGGAGGTTTTATGAGCAAGTTTGCGGTAATGGGTTCGATTCTTCTGTTGTCCGTTTTAAGCTATGGCCAGGATTGGCGCGGCGTTCCGGGGTATTGTCCGTTTGGCTGCGGTCCCTATGTTCCACTGATTACGACGCCGAGCCTGGCGCTAACGACATTTTCTCCGAATCCTGTAGGGGCTACCAACGCCACCGGCGGGCTTATTGCGGGCGCAACCAATTCGACGCTCTCCGAGATCTCCGGCAACACGGACGCAGCTTACACGGTGCCGGTGTGGTATTCGGGCGGGCAGACTCCGATCATTTCTCCCATCACAGCCGGAACGGATCATCGTGGACGCGAGCGGGGAATGCGTGAATTCGAAGCTGAAAACCTTTCTGAGCGGGAGCGGGGAATGCGGCGCATGGAAGCGGAACACGAGATGGAGCACGGGCACATGATGCCAGAGCACGAGCACATGATGCGGCGGATGGAGTCGGGGCAAGAAACGAACGGCGAACAGCAGGCTCAGCCGGCTTGGATCTTCATTGGCGCATCCCAGCAACCGGCGGTCACAGGTAAGTGGAAGCCGGCAAAGCGGACCTATACGAATGACGACGTGACGCGGCAAAACCAGCAGAACGGTGTTGTGAAGTACGACCATAAGACCGAGAAGATCTAGCCGGTGTTTACGCGGGTTGCCTAATACCTCGGCGCTGTTTCGTGGCAAATAAAAAGAGGGCGGACAAGAATGTCCGCCCTCTCTAACCTTAACGAAGCGAATCTATTTCGGTTGGTCCATCGTGATGCCTTGCTGTCCGGGCTGTTTCTCGGCCTTGGCTTTCTTGGTGGCCAGAGTCTTATCAACCCAGTTGTCGGCAGTCTTGAGGTCTTCCTGGCGCTGTGCCAGGTCGTCGCACTCCACGTCGGCTTTTTCGCGGTACATCAGATTTAGATAAGCCATGGCGTCGTCGTAGTCCGGGCGAAGCTGGATTGCCTTGTTCAGGTTGTCGATACCCTCCTGAATCGTGGGCATGTTCTTCGCCTTAAGTTCTTCGCAGACCTTTTTCTGATCTTTGTTCTTGGGGTTCAGATTCTCGTCCGGCTTCATGCCGAGTTTGGCGCGTTCTTCCATGCGCGGGGCGTAGCACTCGGCCCAATCGATGACGCCGATCGAGTAGTAAGGATCAGGATCATTGGGATCGATATCAGAGACCATGTGGTTGTATTTCTTGGCCTCGTCGAACTTCTTCATGTTGTAGTAAAGCGAGGCGATGCCCTTGGCAGCGTTCTCTTTCTGATCGCGGGGCGCATTCATGTCGAGCACAGCCTGGTATTGCTTGATTGCCTCTTCCGCCATCTTGTTATTCTCTGGCGTATCGGCGCCTGGAATGTATTGCTGAGCGTAGGCGGTGGCCAGATACATTTTTGCATTAATCAGCGATGGGTCCAGTGCAGCGCTCTGCTGGAAATGGTCGATGGCTTCCTCGAACTTTGCATTCTTGAATGCCGTAACGCCCTTATTGAGCTGGTCGCGGGCGCGCAGTTTGCTGCAGCCCAGGGAAGATAGGATCGCCAGCATCGTGGCTGCCAGCGTCAACAGTCGAATCGATTTATTCATTGCGGTATAAGTCTCCCTTGCCACAGCATCCTAGGCCCAGAGACAGCAATTTGACAAGCGATGGGCAGCATGCTCCTACACGAACGCGGCACGGGAACGTTGGTTCCCGTGCGCGATGGAAGCGATACGCCTATTCCGGGCGCTTGCAAAACTTCGACCAGCGTTTAACCGCCAGCCTCAATTTTCGCGGTAATCAGACCAACTTTATCAACTCCCGCGGCATGCGCGATATCGATCACATTGGCTACGTCAGCGAAAGGAATGGCATCATCGCCCTTCACGAACATCACTTTTTCAGCGCGAGTTTTGTAGATATCTGCCAGTCGACCTTGCAGATTATCCCAGGTAGCATCTTCCTGATTGATCTTCAAGCCGGGATCCTGACCGGCGCCGCGATCGATAAGCTGTACCACGATGGTGCGATCGGGTGTGTTGTTCTTGGGCGCATTCGGCGGAGGCGGCTGCGGAACCAGCGCATCCAAACCTTTCGGCGTTAACGGCGTGATCACCATGAAGATGATGAGCAGCACCAGCAGCACGTCAATCAGCGGAGTGACGTTAATATTTGCACTTTGGCCTCCGCCACTTCCCATTGCCATACTCATATTCGATCTCCTCTTACTTCACTCACTTCATTGCCCGGTCGCCGGAGCGGGAGGCGGAGCGTTTGGAGTGCTCTTTCTCTGGTCGGTGAGCAAGCCCAGATCATCCACGCCCGCGGCGCGAACCGCGTCCACGACTTGAACGACATTGCCGTAGTGGGCGCGAGCATCTGCCTTCACGTAGACACGCTTGTCGGTGCGATTGGCCAGACGATCCTTTACCTTACCGGTCAAACTGTCCACGGCGATCTTATCGGTGCCGAAGTAGATCGTCCCGTCACGCATGATGGAAACCAGAAGCGCATCTTCTTTATCCGCATCAGCCATGGGCGTGGGGTTGTTTACTTTCGGCATGTCCACGCTGATGCCTTTCTGCAGCATGGGAGTGATTACCATGAAGATAATCAGCAGCACCAGCATCACATCGACCATCGGAGTTACATTGATGTCGGAGTTGACCTTGGCGCCTTCATTTCGTTTTGCCATTGACATAGTGTGAATCTCCCTTACTTCCACGGCATTCGCGAGAGAGGGATGCCCGGCGCCGGGAACCAACCCGGCGCCGGACGAAGCAACTCAAGCGAAGTCCGGCCCTACCAGCTGGACCTAGGAACGGCGAACGTCGCGCCGCTTCAGGAAGTAGTCGATCAGTTCGCTCGACGAATTGTCCATCTCCACATCGAACGCTTCGACGCGGCCAGTGAGGTAGTTGAACATCATGACGGCAGGAATTGCCACCAGCAGACCGAAAGCCGTGGTCACCAGTGCTTCCGAAATGCCGCCTGCGACCGCGCCCAGACCGGTAGCCTTCTGCTCGGAAATACCTTTGAAGGCGTTAAGAATGCCCATCACGGTGCCGAACAGTCCCACGAAGGGAGCTGTCGAGCCGATGGTCGCCAGACCGCCGAGTCCGCGCTTCAGTTCGGCGTGGACGATGGCTTCCGTGCGCTCAAGAGCGCGCTTTGAGGCTTCAATCGTCTCGCCGGGGATGGCGCCAGGAGAATCCTGGTGGGCTTTGAATTCCATCAAGCCAGCGGTGACAACCTTCGCCAGATGGCTCTTCTTGTTGCGCTCGGCGACTTTGATAGCCTCGTCGATGCGGCCATCGCGCAGAGCTCCAGCAACTGCGGGAGCGAATGCGCGGGATTGCTTGCGGGCCGCGTTGTATGCCATGGCGCGGTCAATCATGACGCCGATCGACCAACCCGACATAATAAACAGGATGATGACCACGATCTTCGCAATGATACCCATCTGCTTCCAGAGCGAAATCGGATCCCAACCCACTGCGCCACCCTCTTGCACAATCCAAGTGGCTACCCGGGGAACATGATGAAATGCTGCTACGGCAAAGTTAGCTAACATGAGTTGCTTTTCCCTCCTCGAAACTTCTTAGACTTTGATGCAAAATCGAAGACTACTGTCAAATTCGGCGACAAGAAGCCGATTGAGGCTTCTACAAAATCGACATTCGGCATCAACCGGGCCTTCCCATGCGGACCTTACGATAACGGGTTACGCCTCAGAAACACGGTCTCGCCAGAAGGTCTCTCCCGGCCACGGTACAAGGTGGGAAGGGGAAGGCCGCTTTCAATCATTCACCGCCAAATGCATTCTGTCACTCGACCCACGGCTAGCCGCCGGCAAGAGTGAAGTTAACTTGTATTTCAGTATCCACTTCCACGGGCTCGCCGTTGAGCAGATACGGCTTATACTTCCACTGCTTGACGGCTTCGATCGCCGCAGGAGCCAGCATTGGATGCCCACTCACCAGCGAGAGGTTTTCGATGGAGCCATCCTTGCTGATCACAGCTCGGAGCACGACGGTTCCGGAAATGCGAGCCTGCCGCGCCAAGGGAGGATAAGTCGGGTTCACCTTCCGGATTAGAAGCCCAGAGGTAACACCGGCCGAAACGCGAACCCGCTGCGGAGTCGCCACCTTAGGGACGGCAACGGGAGTGGAGCTGATAATACCACCGATCACGCCTCCCATCTGGCCGCCCGGAATGCCGCCCGGTACGCCACCGACTACACCGGCGGATGCCATTTGCGGCGGAGCTTCGTCTTCCTTAATCATCTGAATCTTTTGCGGAATCTTGGTCGGCGTGCGGAGCGCGCCATTGACGATATCGGTCTGAATCTGGTGCACGACATGCACGGGAGCGGCGGCAGGCGGGGGTGGCGGAGGGGGTGGGGGCGGAGCAACCAGGAACGTCATCAGCTGTTGCTTAGGTAAAGCTTCAGTGAAGATGAGGGGCATCAGCACCATGACGCCAATGAGAAGTATCTCAAGAAAGATCGCGAAGGTCGTGGTTCGACCCCGCTTGGTTTTCAGCCTGCCACCGGATTCCAGAAGGCTATCTTCAAACATAGTCGTTTCTCCCTGCTTAGAGCCTACGTGAACTTAGACACCGACGGACTCCCTTTTGCTCCCAACCCCGACACCCATCGCGGGACCGAGCAAAATTAGCCCTTCCTGGCGATTAACGCAGAACCAAACAAAGGCGTATCACAAATCCGCGGGCAACGCTATCAGGGCGATTACTTGGCCCGGACGGGCATTGCCGCAGGTCGCTTGCCTTTGCTGATCCGCCAATCCTGATAGGCCACTAAGATTGGTGCGGCAATGGCAATCGACGAATACGTTCCGATCAATATGCCGATGACGAGTGCGAGGCTGAACCCGCGAAGCACCTCGCCGCCAAACAAATAGAGTGCAAGCACTGTAAGGAAGGTCAGCCCGGCTGTCAAGATGGTTCGGCTTAAGGTCTGGTTAATGCTCCGGTTGACGATGTCTGCCAGTTTCTCTCGCCGCATGAGTTTAATGTTTTCCCGGATGCGGTCAAATACCACGATCGTGTCGTTATTAGAGTAACCAATCAGGGTGAGAATGGCGGCGATCACGGTGAGGGAGATGTCTTTATTCAGCAACGAGAACGCACCCACGGTGATCAGGGTATCGTGAAAGACCGTGACGACGGCGGCCACGCCGTAAATCCACTCAAAGCGGAATCCCAGATAGATGAGCATTCCTGCCAGCGAATAGGCGGTTGCGAGCAAAGCCTGCCGGCGCAATTGCGCTCCGACTTGTGGTCCGACGATCTCGACATTGCGCACGCTGAAGTCTGACAGGAAGAATCCATCCGCCAGCGAAGCCACGACCTCAGGGTCGACCGAGCCCTTCAGCTCATCGAACGAAGTCAGCACTCCACCATGCCCCTTGTCCCTGGCGTCGACGATTGCCTGAGCCTGCTGGGTGTATTTTTGATCGGCGTCGGAGCCCAGATGCATCGGGTCTTTATCCATCAGATAATTCTTGATAGCCAAAGAACTGGCATTGTTCAGGTCTTGCTTCCCCGCCGGAGCGTTAGTCTCAAGAGCTTCAATAATGCGGGTTTTACCGCGATCGAGCGCCTGTTCGCTGGTCTCCTGTACATCGAGGTCAATCAGCACTTCATTATAGGAAGGCTGGTCGAAGCGTTGAATTTTCGCATTGTGCAGGCCGGCATGGTCCATCGCGGCGCGCAAAGCGTTATCGTTTGGCGTGTGTGAGAACTTGACATACACCAACGTGCCGCCACGGAAATCCACGCCGTAGGGGATGCCATGCCAGAACAACATGGAAAAGATGCCCGCCACGCTGAACACCAGCGAGAAAGCGAGAAAATACCACTTCTTTCCGAGAAAATCGATGTTGGTATTGCGAAAGAACTCCACCAGGCTTACCTCTTATCCGATTTATAAATGAATTGAGTAATTGGGCAATTTAGTAATTTCGCAATTAAAAATCAAAAATAAAGCTGTGCGTCGCGTGTCTCAAATTACCAAATTATTAATTACCCAATTTCCAAATTTTCTTAAATGCTCAACGCGTCGCCGCGCTGCTTTCGGCTCAAAACCCAGTCAAAGATCACGCGCGAAACGAACACGGCCGTAAACAAATTTGCCAGCAAGCCGAATGTGAGCGTGACCGCGAATCCCTTTACCGGTCCGGTTCCGAACAGGAACAAAATGGCCGCCGAAACGATGGTGGTGACGTGAGTATCCACGATCGTGATCCAGGCGTGGCTGAAACCCTGATCCACCGCGGATGGCGGCGTCTTGCCGTTGCGTAACTCTTCGCGAATGCGCTCAAAAATCAGCACGTTGGAATCCACACCCATACCGACGGTGAGGATTACGCCGGCAATCCCGGGCAAGGTCAGAACAGCTTCGAAATAGCCCATGAAGCCGAGCAGGATGATGAGATTCAGGAGCAGCGCAACGTCAGCATTGATGCCTGCGGCACGATAGTAGATCAGCATGAAGATCAGCACCGCGAGCATGCCGACCACGGCGGCGCGAACCCCGGCACGGATCGAATCCGTGCCCAGCGACGGCCCCACCGTCCGCTCTTCCAGATACTTGATGCCTGCCGGCAGAGCGCCCGAACGCAGGATCATCGAGAGATCTTTGGCCTGCTGCTGGCTCATGCTGCCACCGCTGATCTCGCCCGTATCGCGGATGGCTTCTTTAATGTTAGCGACTTCCTGAACTTTGTTGTCGAGCACTACGGCGAGGCTGTCGCCCACGTGCGCAGAAGTAAAGTTGTAGAAACGCTGGCCGCCTTCGCCAGTTAGCTGGAAGCGCACATTCGGCTGGCCGTTCTGGTCGGTGCTGGGCTGGGCATCCCGCAAATCTTTGCCTCTGACCGCAGAAACCCGCGAGACCAGGTACCAGGCTTGCTCGTCGGCAGGAGCTCCGGGAGCTGCACGGCCGGGCAGCAGAATCGCGTCCGGCGGCAAAACTCCGCCCTTATCCTGCATGGCAGCCTGCTCGCTGGGATAGGGCCCGCCCATGACCTGCTTGATCTCAAGCATGGCGGTGGACTGCATGATGTCTTTGACCCGTGCTGGATCGTCGACGCCGGGCAACTGCACCAGAATTTGATACTGACCGAGGCCGTGCTCTTGAATCGTCGGTTCGCTTACGCCCAAAGAATCAATACGGTTGCGGATGGTCTCGATGGCCTGGGTGACGGCTTTATTCTTCAGATCGCTAAGAATCTGCGGCTTCATCACGAGCGTCCAGCTGTTGTCCGCTCCGGAAGTGAGGTTGTATTCAGGCAGGCGGTCGTTCGCGATATCCAGCAGATCCTTGCGAGCCTCCGCCGGAACGCCCTTGATCACGATCTTGTCAGGATTGTTCTGCGGGTCTGGCTTGGAAATATCCGCGAACGCGATCTTGCGCTTGTTGAGTTGCTCTTTGAGGACTTCCACCGCATTGTCGGAGTCCACATTGATCGCGTCATTGACCTGCACTTGCAGGATCAAGTGGGTTCCACCGCGCAAATCCAGACCCAAATGAATGCGGTTGGTCATGGCGGAGAGCAAGCCTTGACCGGAAAAGCTTTGGGGAATGCCAAAGATCCCAAACAAAAAAACGAGCAGGACGCCGAGGATAGCTATCAGTTTCCAGAGGAGATTCTTATTCATGATGGAACGAAATCCAAATGCTTAGATTATGCCGCTTTATTTGGTTTTAGTTTCTTCTTCCGTAGTCGTAACCTGGGTCACGGAGGCCTTGGTCACTTCCAAGACGATATTGTTGGGAGGAACCCGCAGGTGAACGGAATCATCCTTGAGTGCCATGATCGTTCCCCGCAGGCCACCGCTGGTCACGACCTTGTCGCCAGTTTTCAGGCTGTCGAGCATGGCCGTCCATTTCTTTTGCCGGCGCTGCTGGGGAAGAATCAGCAGAAAGTAAAAGATGCCAAAAATAAAAATCAGTGGAGCGATACTTAACCAACCCATACTGCCGCCACTTGCTTGGAATGCTAAGAAAACGTGCATAATCGCTAAAATGTACCCACCTGTCTATTTTACCGCTCACGATCTTCCGCTCGCGAATCTCAGGAGCCCGGTCCGCGAGCTGCGGCATGCACCTGCCAGCGCCGCAAGCCTGTCATTTTCACGACGGGGATGCTCAATCGATTCCGGCCGGAACGCCAACTCACTCGGGCTTCACTGCCCAGGCTTGAATCCGGGGACGTCCTTCCATGAGGTCACGGCTTTTCCGCGAGACCAGACGCTAGAGAAAACGGGACTCTTCCCCAAGTCGAATAGAATGACGCACCCGCCGCATAGTGTCAAGGTAGAAACTCAGGTTGTGGACTGTGTTCAAGACCTGCGCGAGCACTTCATTCGAAGCATAAAGATGCCGCAAATACGCTCGGGAGTAACGCTGGCACACGCGGCAGCCGCAATCAGGGTCGAGCGGGCCAGCATCCTGGGCATAGCGCGCCTGCTTGATGGAGATTTTTCCTTCCGAGGTAAACAACAAGCCATGCCGCGCCGCACGCGTGGGTAGAACGCAATCCATCATATCGACGCCCAAGCGAGCATACTCCGCAATTTCCTCCGGCGTGCCCACTCCCATCAGGTAGCGTGGTTTGTCGGCGGGCAGGTGTTCGAGAGTGGCTTCGACCACTTCGCGGGTGCGCTCGCGCGGCTCGCCAACGCTGAGACCGCCGATGGCATAGCCGGGGAATCCGATTTCGACGGTGCGTTCGGCGGATTCTTTTCGCAGAGCCAAATCCATGCCGCCCTGGACGATGCCGAAGAGGGTTTGAGTCGAGCCGTCGGATGTCTTCGCATTCTCATTTCTGTTCCACGCAACTTCGTGTTTATGGTCTTCAAAATATTTCTTGCTGCGTTGTGCCCAACGCAAAGTCAATTCCATGGAAGCTTTCGTGCGAGCCAGGTCGGCGGGGTATTCCGTGCACTCGTCAAACGCCATGATGATGTCGGCTCCCAAGCCGATCTGGGCTGCCATGGAATTTTCCGGGCTGAAGAAGTGGGATGAGCCGTCCAGATGAGAGCGAAATGTGACACCGTCTTCGCTGACTTTGCGCAGTTCGTTCAGGCTGAAAACCTGAAAGCCGCCGGAATCGGTAAGGATCGCGCGCGGCCACGACATAAATCCGTGGAGCCCGCCGAACCTTCGAACCGTCTCGACTCCCGGCCGCAAATAAAGATGGTAGGTATTGCCGAGAAGAATCTGGACGCCGAGTTCTTCGAGAATGTCTTGCGGCACAGCTTTCACCGTTGCCGCCGTTCCCACAGGCATAAACACGGGGGTTTCGATCTCGCCATGGGGCGTGAGCAGGCGGCCTCCGCGCGCTGCGCCGGAGCGCGCCTCGATTCTGAAATCGATCGACATTGTGTGCGATTGTAGCAATGCCACGAACACAAGTGATCAGGGTTCGGATCACTGACAACGCCAACATTTCGCCCCGAACGCTGCCATCTTCGACTATTAACTTGCCGATGCTGAGCGGCAGTTTGAATCGGCGCGGCCCCGCACTTCCGGGATTCAAGTAAAGCACTCCGTCGCGCATCTCTTGCCTGGGAGCGTGAGTGTGGCCGCTGATTACCGCCGAGAACCCGGCGGCCCTGGGATTGAGATCCAAATGCGCCAGATCGTGCAGCACATAGATGGAAATCCCGCCAATTTCGAGTACTTCAGCCTCGGGTAGCTTTTGCGCCCACACGCCTTTGTCTATGTTGCCGCGAACCGCAGTGACTGGAGCGATGGCACCAAGCTGATCGAGGATCTCGGACGCGCCAATATCTCCTGCATGAATGATGTGATCGGATCCGCGCAGAGCCTCGAGTGCTTCCGCACGAAGCAATCCATGGGTATCGGAGATGACGCCGATCAGGATTGGCTTCCCATTCGTCAGCGCGGCTTCCGCCCCATCATGCGATTCATCTCGGCGTGCGAGGGAGAGTCCTCCAGGTTGGAGTACGTGCCATTGGTTCGCACTTCCTCCGCAATGCGACGCAAATGGCCCAGTCCGGCGCGCATTGGACCCGAGCCCAGACTGACTCGCGCTACCCCCAGTTTGAAGAGTTCAGGCACCGAAGGAGAACCCGGTCCGGCGAGAATATTGATCGGGCACTTTAAGTCCGCCACCATGCGCCCGATAATGGGCGCATCGCGCAGTCCCGGCACGAAAACGCAATCGGCTCCGGCGTCGCGAAAAGCGCTGAGCCGACGAACCGTCTCGTCGTAGCGCTTCGCCGGATCGCCGATCTGCAAGAGGTACACATCGGTGCGGGCGTTGATCACAAGCGGGATTCTCAGACGGTTCGCCATTTCGCGAACCGCATGTATCTTTTCCACCTGGAGAGGCAATTCAACGAGCGCGGCTGTCGAGTCCGCGACGGCATCTTCAAGATTCATGCCGACTGCCCCCGCATCGATGACTGCGCGCGCGGTCCGGCCAGCATCTTCCGGTGACTTCCCATATCCCGCTTCCACGTCCGCCGTAACTGGAACGCGGACGGCCTTTGCGATGCGGGCGATGACGGCCAGCATTTCCTCCCGCGGAATAATCTGGCCGTCAGGATAGCCGAGCGAGAAGGCGATGCCGGCGCTGCTGGTAGCAACCGCCTTGAAGCCGCCCTCTTCGATGACACGTGCGCTAGCCACATCCCAAACATTGGGCAGAAGCAGAATTTCTTTGCCCGAGTGTAGAATCCGAAAGGCCGCCGCTTTTGCTTGTTGCTGAACCATTCCTGAATTTTAAATTGTCGGCGTGGACGTGGTACGGGCGATTTTCAAAGCGCAGAATTGGCCTTTTTGGGTTGAGATCTTTTCATGAATTTCCCGATGCTTACTACCGCGCGGCCAACCGTTCCCCGGCCAATTTCCTGAAGATCATCCCGAGCGCTCACCCGCAGCACATAGAAGCGCCCGTCAAACGATTCCAGCACCGCCTCGGCTTGGACTTGCGATCCGATTCCACTCGCTGCACGGTGCTCGATATTGATAGCCGTTCCGACCGTGATCTCATCGCCTTCACAATAGGGTTGCAGCGCGTGGAAGGCGGCTGTCTCCATCAGGCGGATCATATCCGGTGTGGAATAAACCGGAGGCAGTTCTGGGTGGTGCGCACTCAGGGTGTGTTTGAATTCGACGGTCTCGCGAGCCTCACCGTGCGCGCCGATAGGAATTTCTCGAGCCATCGTCCGACTAAGCGTGCGTCAAACGCGCGGCTTCAATGCCATCCAGAGCCTGCCACAACATTCTGGCGGCATTTTCAGCAGCGGCCAGGGCAGCTTCGGCCGCTTTCGGGTTCGCTTCCACGCGCTTTTTTAGTTGCGTACGCCAGACGTTCGAGTGGTGAACATCCGCAGTTGTGTGCAGGGCAAAGTAACCGCAGGTTTTATCGTCGGCACCATACATCTCGCGCAGTCCCCGTTCTTTCTCCCGGGCCACGCGAGGTACCTGAGATTCGTATGCATAGAACGCAGCCAACGCCTCTTCGGCCGTGCCCTCACTGGCAACCTTATGGAAGTGTTTCGTCAGGTCGCGAACCTGCGTAACCGGCAAATGCCACTGCAGATCGCGCCGCGACCCCATCCCTTCGGCAAAATCGAGCCACAACGCGGCGTGAGGCACGGAGTCCTTGCCCGAGCCGTCAGGTGTGCCCTTCTCCTCAATCATGTTGGCTAAAACCGCGCGGCGTAACTCCCCTTCGTCCAGGCGAAGCGCGAACTCGGCCAGATAGGAGGGAAATGCCTCGACATGGGAAAAATATTGCCGGGCATATTCGCGCAAATCCTCGCGCGTGAGTTCGCCGGCCGCCCAGGCTTTGTAAAACGGATGGCAGAGCAGGTCGTATTTGGCGATCGACGCCTCCAGTTGCTCGAAAAACTGAGTGCTGTTCATGGTTTCCCTCACATTCTGGCTTGACTCCATAATATACGGGCGAGGCTGCCGAGCGGCAAGTGGCTGTAATCACCGATGCCAGTGACTTGTTAGAATGAGAAGAAAGCCACGCCTCTGGGGATCGGACTACTTTCAGGAATGCAGTTCACGGAACAATTCGATATTGTCGTTGTCGGCGCCGGCCATGCTGGATGCGAAGCCGCAATGGCAGCGGCGCGCATGGGACTGAAGACTGCACTTTACACCCTGAATGTCGACTTGATCGCGCAGATGTCGTGCAATCCGGCGATCGGCGGTATTGCCAAGGGACACCTTGTCCGCGAAGTCGATGCGCTTGGCGGAATTATGGGCGAGATTACGGATGCGGTCGGCATTCAGTTCCGCCTGCTTAATACTTCGCGCGGCCCGGCGGTGTGGTCTCCGCGGGCGCAATGCGACAAGCAGGCTTACCGGCTGAAGATGCGCGAAGTGCTGGAGTCGGAACCGAATCTCAAGATCAAGCAGGCGGAAGTAGCAGATTTGATCGTTGAAGACGATCAAACTTGCCATCCTGAGCGCAGCCTTAGTCATCCTGAGCGCAGCTTTTGTCATCCTGAGCGCAGCGAAGGATCTCCCGCTCCACGGAAAGTTCTGGGCGTCACATTGCGCGACGGCCGCACCGTAGGCTCTCACGCTGTCATCATCACCACCGGAACTTTTCTCAACGGACTGATTCATTGCGGCGAACAGCAGTATCCTGCCGGGCGATCCGGGGAACCGAATGCAGTCTTGCTCGGCGAGTCTTTGAAGAAACTGGGGCTGCGCGGTTGCCGTCTCAAGACGGGTACTCCGCCGCGCCTCGATGGACGCAGCATTGACTGGTCGCGTTTCGCGGTGCAGCCGGGGGATGCCGATCCCACTCCGTTCAGCTTTCGGACGAAGCGCGTGGCGCATCACGATTCGCAAGTGCCTTGCTATATCGCGTGGACTTCGGCGGAGACGCATCGCATCATCCGCGAAAACGTGCATCGCTCGCCCATGTACAGCGGCCAGATTCAGTCAATTGGACCGCGCTACTGTCCGTCGATTGAAGACAAAATCGTGAAGTTTCCTGACAAGGAGACGCACCAGCTCTACCTCGAACCGGAGGGATTGAACACCCACGAAATTTATGTCAACGGCATGAGCACGTCATTGCCGGTTGAAGTGCAGTTGGAGATTTTGAAGTCGATTCCCGGACTCGAGAGCGCAGAAATGCTGCGTCCGGGCTACGCCATTGAATACGATTCCATCGATCCCACCGAACTGCAGCGCACTCTGGAAACGAAAAACATTGCCAATTTGTTTCTGGCAGGCCAGATCAACGGCACGTCCGGTTATGAAGAAGCCGCATGTCAGGGATTGATGGCCGGCATCAACGCAGCATTGCAAGTGAAGGCACAGCCCCCTCTGATCCTCGACCGTACGGAGGCGTATACCGCGATTCTGATCGACGATTTAATTTCGAAAGGCACGAACGAACCCTATCGAATGTTCACGTCGCGCGCCGAATTCCGACTGCACTTACGCGTGGACAATGCCGACCGGCGGCTTACACCTCACGGCCGCCGTGTGGGCTTGATCTCGGATGGTGCGTGGGCAGATTTCCAGGCCAAGCAGGAGCGGCTGGGAAAATTGAAGCAGATCCTGGAGAAAACGAAATTATCGGCAGCGATGCTGGACGATCCATTGACGGGCAACGACTGGAGTTCTGCTCTCGGGCAAAGCTACGCCCAATTACTGAAGCGTCCCGAGATCACGATCGAGCAGCTTGTTCCCGTGCTTCGCCAGTTAGATCCGGTCTTTTTTGAAAGGGAAGAAAACCTTGAGAATCCACGCGAATCCACGCCTGTTCTTTCTTCTGGAATTCGCAATGAACTCAGGTCGGTGGAGACGGAGATCAAGTACGAAGGCTATTTACTGCAGCAACAGCGTGCAATGGAGCGGATGAAGAAGTCGGAGCAGCGCGCGATCCCTGGCTGGTTCGATTACGACTCGGTCAGCGGGCTCTCTCGTGAGGTGCGGGAAAAATTGAGCCATGTCCAGCCGCGCACGCTGGCGCAGGCCTCGCGGATTCCTGGGGTGACGCCGGCGGCGGTTTCGCTGGTGAATGTGTACATTGAGATTCAGGCGCGGCGCCGCGAACAAGCGGCGGCCATCTAATCCGGCTGGCTCTCTTGGGCGAAATTAACGCTACGTTAACAAATCCAGGGTAACGGAGGCGTTAATATCTTTCGATGCCTCAAGACTCCCTTCGCATTGAAGACCAGCCCGGAACGCAGCCTGGACAAAGGATTCTCACATTAAACGGAGCGCTGGTAATGACTACGATGTTTCAGTTTCAAGCCACGGTCCGCGCCGATACCTCACGTTCGCTGATTATTGATTTCACCAACGTACCCTATGTGGACTCCGCCGGAATTGGAGCGCTAGTCGGTGCCTATGTGACGCGACAGCATGGTGGGCGGAGCCTGGCGCTGGTTGGGGTGAGCGAGCGCATTCACAATGCACTCAAGGTGACGCGGGTCGAGCAGTTTTTTAACTTCTTTGATTCTGTGAGTGCGGCAGAACAAGCTTCCCAAGCCTAATTGCAGCGTTCCTGTTTGGTTTGACTGCTATCGTTATCCCTCCTAAGATAACTTTCTGCTATCGCATCCCATCCATAACTGGGCAAACCATGATCGGGCAAACCATCTCGCATTACCGCATTACCGGCCAGCTCGGCAGCGGCGGCATGGGAATTGTTTACGAGGCTGAAGATCTCGATCTGGGGCGGCGTGTCGCTCTCAAGTTTCTGCCCCCGCAACTTTCTCGCGATCAAAATGCCTTGGATCGTTTTTTACTGGAGGCTCGCACCGCTTCGGCTCTAAACCACCCCAACATCTGCACCATCTATGCGGTGGAAAAGGCTCAGCTCAAGGGCGAACACGAGCAGTCGTTTATCGCGATGGAGTTGCTGGAAGGCGAAACTCTGGACCGGCGTCTCGGCCCGGGCGGCGCGCCGCTCGACCGGCTGCTGGAATGGACGATTCAGCTCGCGGATGCGCTGGATGCCGCCCATGCCAAGGGCATTATCCATCGCGACATCAAGCCGGCGAACATATTTATTACGCAGCGTGGACAAGTGAAAGTGCTCGACTTCGGCCTCGCGAAATTGATGCGTCCGGAGATGGCGATGGAAACCATCGGAGCCACGCAGGATTCGCCGGGAGGGTTGCACCTGACAAGCCCGGGCGCGACCGTGGGCACGATCGCTTACATGTCGCCGGAGCAGGCGCGTGGCGAGCAGATCGACGCCCGCAGTGACCTCTTCTCTTTGGGTGTGGTGATCTATCAGATGGCGACCGGGCGCCTGCCTTTTTCCGGAGCCACGTCGGCGGTGATTTTCCACGCTATTCTCGAACTCGACCCCATACCGGCGCAGCAGGTGAACTCGGCGCTGCCGCCGAAACTTGACGAAATCATCGGCAAGGCGCTCGAAAAAGAGCGTGACTTGCGCTATCAGTCTGCGGCCGATTTGCGCGGTGATCTGAAACGACTGAAGCGAGATGTGGAATCGGGGCGCAAGGCAGCGCAGGTGCCGCCGATCAGTGGAGGGGCAATTCCGGCTGTTGCTTCCTCTCCTGCCGTGTCGGCTGATCGCATGCCGTCACAGCGAAGCTCCAGCAGTTCCGCGGTAATCTCCGCTGTGCGGCAAAACAAGCTCGGCACCGGCTTCATTGCTGCAATCGTGCTCGTGCTGATGGCGGCAGCAGCCTATGGAATCTACGGTTTTGTGACCCGTGCTCGAACCGCTCCGTTCCAGGATATTTCCGTCACCAAAGTGACTGATACTGGCGATGCGGTTCTCGCCGCGATCTCTCCGGATGGCAAATACATTCTGAGTCTGATGCGGAAGAACGGCCTGGCAAGTTTGTGGCTGAGGAACGTTCCCACGAACAGTAATACGCAGGTACAGCCGCCTGCCGACGTCTATTACAACGGCCTGCTTTTTTCCCCGGACGGAAATTATTTCTATTTTGTGCGTAGCGACCCGGGAAATCCGGAGTTGAAATTTTTGTACCGATCGGCGCTGCTTGGTGGTTCTCCACAGAAACTTGCTGAAGATGTGGATTCGAATATTACTTTCTCGCCGGACGGCAAGAAAGTCGCGTTCATGCGATATGACAATCCCGAGGAGGGAAAATATCAGCTCATCATTCGTCCGGTCGATGGTGGCGACTCCCCGGAGAAGGGCCTGACCAGCGGTTCGATGGCGGAGGGACTATCCTCCCCGGCGTGGTCTCCCGATGGAAAGACGATCATATGCAACGAACTGCATGCGGGATACGTCGAGGGGTTGGTCTCGGTGGATGTCGCCAGCGGGAGGAAAGAGCCGTTCTTCAAAGGCAAAGAGGATTTTTTTGCGTCTCCAACCTGGATGCCCAATGGCAGCGGTTTGCTTGGCCTGCTCCATGATCGAACCAATCTTCATCAGGCACAAATCGCATTCGTCTCTTACCCGGAAGCGAAAGTTTCTCCGATCACGCACGACACGAACACGTACTCTGATGTCAGTATCGCAGCAAACGGTCTCACGCTGGTCACCATTCTGAGCGAGGAACGATGGAACTTGTTTGTGACCTCGGGACCCGCCGCACAAGCCCATGCGGTGGGAGCCGCGCGTGCGAATACAAATTTCAGCTGGACCGCTGACGGTCAATTGATCGGCGATCAGGGAAACGTGCTCACTCGCATCGATCCCGCAACCGGAAGCAAAAGCGCCATCACGCCTGAAGAAGGAAAAGCAGCCGGGGACTTCTCGGCCTGTGCCGATGGCCGTTACACAGTATTTGAGCTCCTTTCCCCGGGCACTGCGGGCGACGTTAATATCTGGCGCGCCGATGCATCGGGAGGCAACTTGAAACAGCTGACGACCGGCAAGCGCGACACTCTGCCGCTTTGCTCGGGCGATAGCCGCTGGGCATATTACATCGACCAAAAAGATGAAGCGACTCTGGCGCGCGTAGCAATCGACGGCGGCACACCGCAGCCGGTCTCAAACCTCGCCATCAGCGATAGCCAATTTGATGTCTCTCCCGATGGAAAATGGGCCGCATTTGCCACGCTCGAACACGCGCTGGGACACAAGGACACGCTGGTGCTGGTGAATACAGAGACGGGACAAACGAAAAAGCTGGATTTTGAGCGGCTACGCCTCGGTCTTATTCGCTTCAGCCATGACGGTAAAGCCGTCGTCTATCCTATTCGAGAAAACGGCGTGGATAATCTGTGGTCGCAGCCGCTGGATGGATCGAAGGGAAAACAGATCACGGATTTCACTTCCGAACGCATTTACGATTTCCACTGGTCGTTCGATGGCAAGCAGCTTGGGCTGGTGCGCGGCCATACCGACTCCGATGTGGTTTTGATCCGCGATGCCAAGCAGTGAGATCGGCAGTCATCTTTTATCCAAAAATAAAAAGGCGGCCATCCCTGGCCGCCTCTTTTTGAATTGTCGACTAGCGAAGTGGTTTAGGCACCCTTCACGTTCTCGGCCTGCCAGCCCTTCGGGCCTTTGACCACGTCAAACTGCACCTGCTGACCTTCTTGCAGGCTGCGGAAGCCGCTCGCCTGAATGGCCGAGAAGTGCACAAATACATCCTCGCCGTTCTGGCGGCTGATGAAACCGTAGCCTTTGGCATCGTTAAACCACTTCACTGTTCCTGTTTCCATGGTGTTGCTATGTTCCTTTGTGTGATATAGCGCTGAAACTTTGGAAGGGTTCTTCTGCAGGCAGGTCACGCGCCGGGTAAGCGGAGAAACTGAATACTGCGAGGAACTCTAAAGTCAAACGCAGCTGAATTGTATTTCAAGTCCTACGAAAATGCCAAAGAAATTCTTCTGGATACCCGGCTAAGCATTGATTTTACATAGGCTTGGGAGGCTCTCGTGTTTCCTCTCATTTGCCATCCGCGCCCCGAAAGGTAGATCATCGAGAGTATGCGATGGAGTGCTTTTGTTTTAGTTTTCGCCTTTCTGACTTCCGCCTCTGCGGGCATTGTCGAAGACGTAATTGGCGCTTTGAATCGAAACAGCTTTCAGGCGGCTGACTCCGATCTCAGGGCGTACCGGGCGCAAAACGGGGTCACGCCCGAATATCTCGAGGCCTATTCGTGGATGGCGCGGGCAGCGCTGATCGCCCGCGATTATGATCAGGCGGCGGCTTATGCGAAGGAGACCAAAACTCTGGCTCTAGAGCAGCTCAAGCACCGTCCGCTCGATGCTGAACCGCACTTGGCGACCGCGCTCGGTGCTGCTATCGAAGTGCAGGCGCAAACGCTGGAGGCCCGGGGTCAGAGAGTGCAGGCAGTTGCCGTCCTACGAACCGCTCTACAGACGTACCGCAACACCTCCATCCAGGCACGGCTGCAGAAAAACCTGAACTTGCTGTCGTTCGAGGGACGGCCAGCGCCGCCGCTTCGAACCGAGCAATTCATGGGATCGAAGCCGCCGTCGCTGGCGCAGCTCAAGGGCTCGCCCGTGCTGCTCTTTTTCTGGGCGCACTGGTGCGTGGATTGTAAGGCGGAGGCGCCAATCATCACGCAATTGCGTTCAGAATTCGCATCGAAGGGTTTAGCGGTTCTCGGTCCCACCCGGCTCTACGGATATACGGCGCAAGTGGAAAATGCGGCTCCAAGCGACGAGCTGGCTTATATTGATGCAGTACGTCACCGATTTTATTCAGGATTGCTGGACATGCCAGTGCCCATCAGCACACACAACTTCGATGTCTATGGCGCTTCCACTACGCCTACGCTTGTGTTGCTTGACCGCACGGGCAAGGTTGCGATGTATCATCCGGGAGCGTTGCCGTACGACCAGCTAAGAGCGGAGATTGAGAAAGTGATGGCTCGTTAAGAGTGCCGCGAGCTTCTCGGCTCCATCGCAGGTGCTAAGCTAGACGGCCATGCTGCACCTCCCGATCAGCCGAAGCTGGCTCGTTTCCCTAACAGCGCGGCGTGTTTATTTGGCATGTGCATTGCTGACTCTCGCGCTCATAGCTACCTCAATCGGTGTACACATGGCGATGTCGGTGGCGGGAGCCGGTGCACTCACACCGGTGGCAGCTACGCTTGTGAAGATGTTGCTTTACCCGGAAATCCTGGCGGCTGCCCTACTATGGATTGCCATGTGGTACTTCTGGTTTGGCTTCGATGCCTCTCACTACTTGAAAAAAGCACTGTGGTTTGTGCTTTTGGCTTTCTTAGCTCCGTTCGGAACAGTCATCTACTATTTCGTCGTCTATCGCCGTTCCGTTTCGTGCCAGCACCTTAAGGTAAATCAGAGCAGCGCAGCTTAAGAATTAGGCGCCCTCCCTGATTTCCTTCAACTCCCCGGTCTTTACATCGTAGATAAATCCCCGCACCGGAATATGCTTCGGAATCCAGGGATGTGATTTCACGCGCTGTATCTGTTGCCGGACGTTTTCTTCCAGATCATCAAAGGCATGGAAGTGTGCCGGCGCGCCAAAAGGCGTTCCCATCTTGTCGGCCAGTTTTTTCTTCAGCTCATCTTCATTCACTTTTAACAAGCCGCAATCCGTGTGGTTGATGATGATGAACTCCTGGGTGTCGAGCAGGTGGTGGGAAACAATCAGCGACCGTATGGCGTCCTCCGTGGCAATCCCGCCCGCATTGCGGATCATGTGGGCATCTCCCGGCTTCAATCCCAGGCAGCGTTCAAACAGGATTCTGGAATCCATACAAGCCAGTACGGCCAACCGACGCCGCGGCTGAACGGCAAGTTCTCCCAGGTTGAAGCTTTTTACAAATTCCTCATTGGCTTTTAGTAGCTCGTCTGCGACTGACAATGGTTGGCCTCGCTTGCTTTATGGCGTTTCTCGGCTGAACTCATTTCTGTGCCGCAACCATCTCTAGTTGTCGCCCCAGTTTAACCGCTACAATCGCCCGGTGAATGTCGACGACACGATTGTTGCAATTGCCACGGCCCCCGGGACGCGGCGGAATTGGAGTGGTGCGGTTGGCGGGACCGCAAGCGCTAGAAATAGCCAAACCATTCCTCAGGCTAAAGCACGCCATGGAGCCGGGACGCGCCGTTTTCGGGGAACTCGTCGAACCTAGGGGAGATACTGCTGAGCTTTGCTCTGGTGGACAATCGGAAGCCAGCCCTGAGCCCGCCGAAGCGGCAAGTGCTCCCACTCGCATCGACGAAGTGGTCGTGACCTATTTTGCCCAGCCTCATTCTTACACGACAGACGACATCGTTGAGATCTCTGCCCACGGTTCTCCGGTGGTACTTCGCCACATTGTCGAGCTTTGCATCGCCGCCGGGGCGCGGCTTGCGGAGCCGGGCGAATTCACCATGCGCGCTTTTCTGAATGGCCGCATCGATCTGGCGCAAGCCGAGGCGGTCCGCGACCTGATTGATTCGCAGACGTTGTACCAGGCTAAGGTCGCCGCGCAGCAACTGGAAGGCGCGCTTTCCCGGAGATTGCAGCCGATCAAACAGAAATTGGTCGAACTGATCGCCGTGCTGGAGGCTGGAGTCGACTTCGCCGAGGACGACGTGTCGGTTATGCAAGACCCTATCATCCTCGAGCGCATCTCTGCGGTGCGCCTGCCACTGGAACAGCTTGCCGCCAGCTTCGCCTATGGAAAAATCGTTCATCAAGGACTGACGCTTGCCATCGTCGGCCGGCCGAATGTCGGCAAGTCCAGTTTATTCAACCGCCTGGTCGAGCGCGAACGGGCCATCGTTACGGCAACTCCTGGCACTACGCGGGACCTGGTTAGTGAAACTGTCGCCATCGGTGGCATTCCGGTGCAGCTTGGTCGATACGGCGGGCATTCGCCAGGCGCTCGATGAAGCCGAATCGATCGGCATTCGGAAATCCATCGAAGCTTTGGCCGATGCCGATCTGGTGCTCGTAGTTTTCGATGCTTCGCAGACGGTGACCGGCGAAGATCATGAGTTGTTGCGGCAAGTGCAAGGCCGTCCCGCAATTGTCGTGGGCAATAAGTGCGATCTGGGTTCCAGTGGCGGCTGGTCGGCTCCGGTTGGGCAATCTGCAACTATCGAAGTTTCAGCGCTGACCGGACAGGGAATCGCAGAACTACGCGCGGAAATTTTGCGTAACATCGGTGGCGAAACAGGAGCACAGAGGGAAAGTGGATTTCTTACCAATGTGCGCCACCAGGGACTTGTGCAAGACTCGCTGATCAGCCTTGAGGCCGCCGCCAAAGCAGTGGCGGGCAAGATTCCTCACGAGATGCTTCTGCTTGATCTCTACGGCGCTCTGCGCCCGCTCGATGCGATTACCGGAGCAACCACTACGGATGACATCCTGAATCTTATCTTCAGCACATTCTGCATCGGAAAGTAGAGCGGGCTCGATACGATCGATCAGGCAACTTTTAGTTTTGCGATGACTGTCGTTCCGCGTCCCTCGGACTGAATATCCAGACTGCCGTGGAGTTGCCGCAGCCGCTCCCGCATCCCGCCGAAGCCGATGCCCGCACGGCCCGATTCCAGCAGGTCGCGCCGCTTCTCTTTTGGAATTCCTTTTCCGTTATCTTTCACTTGAACGGTGAGGCTGTCATTTTCCTTAGCCAGGGCGATGGTCGCCGAATCGCTGCCGGAATGACGGTGAATGTTGGTTAAACACTCCTGCACGATGCGGAAGATTGCAATTTCCACTTCATCCGGCAGACGGCCGAAATCGGGGGGGATATCGAGCTCGACTTTGATCTTGCTGCGCTCCGAGAACCCATCGACATACCAGCGCAGCGCCGAAACCAGTCCGGCGACGTCGAGCAAGGGGGGATGAAGCAGATGAGAGATGGTGCGAATTTCCCGGGAGACCTGTTCTACCAGCATCGCGTTCTCAGAAACCGCTCTTGCGGCTTCGGCGTCGAGCTTATGGGATTGCAATTGCACGATACTGATGTTCATGCCGATCGCTGCCAGTAATTGTCCGACGCTATCGTGGAGTTCGCGGGCGATGCGTTTCCTTTCATCATCCTGCATGCGCTGAAAGCGAGCTGCTAATTCTCCCTGCTCTTTCCGGTAAGTTAAATCGCTGATCAGAACTCCGGTTGCAGACTTATCGCGGGACAACAAACTAAAGGAGAAGTGAGCCGGAATGGACTCGCCGCCAGGGCGAAGCAAATGCGTTTCTCCCTCGCTGGAGCCGGTCTGAGCATCGTGCAGTAATTTCAGGCAGGCGGACTGATCTTCCGGAGCCAGAAACTGCGTGAGAGAAAGCCCGACCAGCTTTTCCCGCGGAACACCCAGTAATTGTGCGAGGCTGAGGTTCGCGTAAACAATGCATCCCTTGGCGTCCAGCATGGCAGCACCCTGCTGCATTCTTTCCACCAGAGTGCTGTAGGGAAGATCGGAGCCCTCGAGCGTGTAAACCCGGTGACCTTCCCGTTCCTCCACGACGAATGCGTCAACCGCGCCATCGCGGATGGCACGCAGCGTCTGTTCGGCCTCATCGAGCAAGTGGATGTTCGATTCCGGTAACTGATTGTTCATTTCCATTCTCCCGGCTGGAAGCATCACGGTTCAGCTTCACTTTTCCGGAGCGGCGGGTCGTAATTGTAACCCAACTAGGGCACGTTCAGTGTCGCGAAGATCACCCACGATCTTGCGCAGCGGTTGCGGCAACTTCCGCACCAGTGTGGGAATTGCAAGGATCTGGTCCCCGGCGGCCAACTGCGGATGCTTCACCAGATCAACGACCTCTATATTGTATCGCCCAGCGAGATGGTCTTCGCAGATCTTTTTCAGGTTGGCGAAAGCGGCGACGGATCGTGGAGTCTGGCCCGCAACATACAGGCGAAGCTCCCAGACTTCTGGTGACTCCGTTCCTGTTTCGGCAATCTCTTTAAGGCTCTGAGGTTGTGGGCTAACGTTTGCTGGTTTTTTCATTCTGACCTCTGACCCTCTTCTCCGCACCAGTGAACTCTCGAACTTTATCGGCTCCGCGGCTGCGAGCCATGGCGTCGCGGGTGGCCATGATGAATTCCTCCCGCGATACTTCCTCCGCTCCAGCCGTAGCCGCTTCTTCTTCCTCAACTTCGAACTCTTTTCGCAGCGCCAGAATCCGCGCTTCGAGGGCTTCGCGCTTCCGCGCGCGATCCCGCTGCTGGCGTTCGGCCTCCTGCTGGCGTTCCAGCATTGCACTCTTTTCCCGTGCCTCCTGGGATAAGCGAGATGACCCTGTGAGGACGCCCTCTGGACCTACGTAGACATCAAGCAAGTCGACGCCATGAGCGGTCAATAGAAATTCCCGGAGCTGGTTAGAATGATGCATACCGCGAGATTTGAGTACATAAAGCGCGCGATTCCGCTCGCCGCCCAATTCGATATCCCGCACAAACAACCAGGTATCGACGATCGAAGAAATTTCCACGTCGGTTTTTTCGATAGCATCCCCGCCGCTAGTCAGGTTAGTCAGGAAGCCGGTGATGCCCTTTTGCTTCAGGAAGTCGATGAGGCGTATCAACATGATGTGGGCGTCGCGCCGATTGCCCGCTTGGATCAGGCTGCCTACTGGGTCGATGACCACCACGGAGGGTTGAAATTCCTGCACGATCTTGTGGATGATCGCCAGATGCATCTCCAACCCATACAGCGTTGCTCGACTGGAATGAAATCGCAGTAGATTCTTATCGCTCCAGTGTCCAAGGTCCAGGCCGATGGATTTCATATTGCGAATCATCTGGCCCGGGGACTCCTCAAAGGAGAAGTAAAGGCAGCGCTCGCCGCGGCGGCAGGCGGCGTCGACGAAATGCGCGGCCAAACTGGTTTTTCCGGTTCCCGCAGTCCCGGAAACCAGCACCGTGCTGCCGCGGTAAAAGCCATCACCGCCGAGCATCGTATCCAGGCGCGGGATGCCACTGGAGATGCGCTCATCGCTCACATGGTGCTGCAGCCCTAGCGATGTAACCGGCAAAACACTGAAACCATCTTCGTCGATAAGGAAGGGATATTCGTTGGTTCCGTGGGCCGTGCCGCGGTATTTCACAATGCGCAGGCGGCGAGTGGATATCTGATCGGTTACGCGGTGGTCGAGCAGGATGACGCAATCAGAAACATATTCTTCCAATCCGTGGCGAGTGAGTGCGCCTTCGCCGCGTTCGGCTGTGATCACGGCGGTTACACCCTTGTCTTTGAGCCAACGAAACAGGCGGCGCAATTCGGCGCGTAAGATCCCTTCATTCTGCAGCCCGGAGAAAAGGTTCTCGATAGTATCCAGAACTACGCGCTTGGCGCCGATGCTGTCGATGGCTGCGCCCAGCCGTATGAATAATCCTTCCAGATCGTAGTCGCCGGTTTCGTCAATCTCGCTGCGCTCGACGCGGACGAAATCAATGGCGAGCTTTTTTCTTTGGCCAGTTCATCCAGGTCGAAGCCGAGCGAACGGACATTTTGGGTCAACTCGGCCGCAGTTTCTTCGAAGGCCATAAAAACGCCGGGTTCGTTATATTCAGTTGCGCCGCGAACCAGGAACTCCATGGCGAGGAGGGTTTTGCCGGCACCCGCGCTGCCGCAAACCAGAGTGGGCCGGCCGGCGGGAAAGCCGCCTGCCGTTATCTCGTCAAGCCCCTGAATGCCTGTGGGCGCTTTCGGAAGGCTGCGAGTACTTGATGCTCGTTTGGTGAACAGACTTGCTCTTACGGGTTTTTGCTTGCATTGTCTTACGCTTGTCCCAGTGCTCACCTTAGACCCTGCAATTCCAAGTGCCACTTTAGTGGCACAATTTAGTTTACTGTCACTCGTCGACTTCAGTCGCGGCCTTGGAGTATCACAACTTCTGCACTGGCCGTATGTTCGATGTCGTACAGAACTATGGAATTTGTAGGCTATTCTTGCAGGTGCGCAACCGCGGATTTTTCTACATCCGCTCTGATAGGTGTATACAGCAAATCCTGTAGGCACAGAAGGCTAATTTCGGGAACCGGATTTTTCCGGCTATTTGTCGATATCGAGCGGAAGCTTCCAATTGCGCGCAGACACATGTCCAGCGTGAATCCACGCAATCCTCGTAATTAACGAACCCGCGACTGCCGAGGCAGCAGCCCAGCGGCGAAGTGAAGACGATCGCTTCCTGGAGCTAAAAAGGCTGAGAGTCCGTAGCAAGAGTGGAATTGGTCCAGAAAGTACGCCGCCTGTCCGAGTGACAAGCCCGCTAGCTCCGTGTTTCAGGGGATCCAGAGCTGCGCTCTGGCGACTTTCCAGACGCAAACCTTCCCAGGTTTCGAAGAGCGCAGCGCCCAATCCGAGCGCTTGCAGAGCCTGGCTCTTGCGGTGGCCCAGGAGTTCAAGAATTCCGACCGCTGCGCCCAATCCCGACGCCCCGAAGTGCACTGGCAGTTCGCCTGCGTTCTGGTTCCAGACCGGAATGGTCGTGGCCCCGATGAGAACGCCAGTATAGTTCGAGAATGGAAGTCCGAACGCGAGGGATGCGGCTTGGCCGGCATTCTCAAGCACGCGCAAAGGAAGGGAGGGTCCGTAGCGGTCGCTTAGAAATGCTGCGAACGCGGCTGCGGCTGTACCGCTGGAAAATCCTAGAAGAGTCCATACGCCTACCGACATTGGGCTTTGCGGCTTGAATACCCGCAGCATGTTAAGAAAGCGCTCGGGACGTCCCAAATCCGATACGAGCAAAACGGGGGAGATAACCGAGCCGGCGGCGGCAATCCAGCGCGCATGTTTGACCAACTCGCGATCTGCGCCTGTGTAATCTGCTATAGCGCCAATCACGCCCGCTGCGCCGGCGGCCCCGCCAAAGAAAAAATAGAGCGGGATTTCCCAAGTCCAGGGCGGTTCCTTCAGCAGCGGGATCTGATAGTAGCCGTTCTCCGGGGTAGCTCGCGGGAACGGAGCGCCTGCCGGACGCACCCCGATGACTTCAAGCTTGCCCTGCCGTTCTGCGGCTTGACGGATATCTTCCAGCCGCTGTTCGCGTTCGAGATCTATCTGGCCTTCTGCCGGGATGCGCACGGGATCGCTCATCGCGTTGTTCTCCCTTCCGAGAGAAAAGCAAGCAGGGTACCACCGAGCAAGAGACCGGCCGCGAGCGCAGATGCGCTCCAGCTTTTCTTCAAATACACCGTCGGCACTTCGGGCGCGGGAGGCAGGTTGTAAGTTCTGGCGTCGCCGCGAACAATGAACATGGCGTGCGTTCCGCCAACACTCGAGTCGATAGGATCATAAAGCGTCGCATCTTCCATTCCGCGACTGTGTAACTCTTCTAACCGTTCCTGCGCCGTCTGCCGGAGATGCTCGAGTTCGCCAAATTTGATGGACTCCGTGGGACAAGCTTTCGCACAGGCCGGAGTCAGCCCAACCTTCTGGCGGTCATAACAAAATGTGCATTTGAAAGCGCGGCCATCTTTTGGATTTCTTTCGACCACGCCGAACGGGCAGGAGGTTACGCAATATCCGCAGCCGTTACAGACATCCGGCTGAACGTAGACTCCACCGAACTCGGTGCGGACAATCGAACCGGTCGGACAAGCCTCGAGGCAGCCGGCATTCTCGCAGTGTTTGCAAACGTCGGAGGAGAATGTCCACGAAGCGAGCTCGCCTGCATTTCCTCCGAATCCAGGTTCTGGTGCCTGCTCCACGAATTTCACGTGCCGCCAAGTTGAAGCGCCCACTGCCCCGGTATTGTCATAAGAATATCCGCTCCAATCGAGACCGTCGGCATCGAGGCCGTTCCACTCCTTGCAGGCAACTTCACAAGCCTTGCAGCCAATGCACAACGTCGAATCGGTGAGAAAACCTGTAATGCTCATGCGCTTTTTCCTAATAATTCATCCATCTGGGCAAGCAATTCTTTTCCGCGCGCCCTCCGGCCCGGAGCCACATTGCAAGTCAAAGCTTTAGTTTCCATGATCCGCACATTTGGCTCCTCGCTGATGACCAGCAAATCGTTAACGACGTCTCCGGTGACTTGTCCGCGATAGCCCCAGTGATAAGGCAGGCCGACCTGGTGAACCGTCCGCCCGTCAATTTGAAGCGGCCGCATGCGCGGAGTTACCAGAACGCGCGCCTCTACCTGCGCTCGAGCTGTCATGATGGTGGCCCAGCCGCCGTTTTCCAATCCAAGGTCCGCCGCAAGCTCGGGCGAAATCTCGGTGAACAACTCCGGCTGCAGTTCGCTCAGATGAGAAAGTTGCCGCGACATTCCACCGGCTGTGTGATGCTCGGTAAGCCGGTAGGTCGTGAGCACGTAAGGAAATCTGGGATCGCCAACTGTGTCGCCGTACGGATTATCCGGCCGCTCTTTTTTATCGGCGGCAGGATTCGTCTGCTGTTCGTACAATCCGTTCTTCACTACCGACTCGAGCGGTTCGTAGTGCGTCGGCAAAGGACCATCTTTCAACCCGCTTGAAACATAAAGCCATGCTACCCCGTCGGGGTGCAACGTGAACGGCTTCGCACCGCCAAGAGCATCCGTTCCATTGCCCTCACGAAGATTGTCGGGCGCATCGGGCGGCATTTCTTTGTCGTAATCCGGGATGTCTAAGCCCGTCCATTGTTTCTTGCTTTCATCCCACCACACCAACTTCTTGCGCTCGCTCCACGGTTGTCCATCGGGACGGGCGGAGGCGCGGTTGTAAATGATCCGGCAGTCATTCGGCCAGGCAAATCCCCAGCCATGTCCTAGTGAATCCTTTGGTTTTCTCTCAAGAGCCCGGTTGTAACCTTTTTCCGGGAACACGCCGCAGTAAATCCATGCCCCGCAGGCGGTCGAGCCGTCATTCTTCAAGTCTTTTATACGTTTCAGCTGCTCGCGATTGGGCAGAGAGTATCCATTAATCTCTTTCAGGATTTCTTCGACAACCGGCTCTGCGTGCTTGCCTTCAGTGGGGTAATTCCAGGTGAGAGCCCTCAAACCGTCATTTCTAGGGCGGGCGTCGTTCCTGGCTTTCTCTTTCAAACGGCGGCCCAGGTGATACATGAACCAGGTTTCGCTGCGGGCATCGCCGGGCGGATCAACCGCCTTCTCGCGAAACTGGAGCAGGCGTTGCGTATTGGTGAACGTACCTTTCTTCTCGGCGGTTCCGGCAGCAGGAAAAAGAAATACCTCGGTGGCAATCGATTCCGGCGAGAGTTCGCCGCGCCCGACTTCCGGCGACGCATACCAGAACGAGGCTGTCTCAGTCTCCACCATGTCGCGGACCACCAGCCATTTCAACTTGGCCACTGGCTTTGCGCTCAAGCCGACCGTTTGAGGCTCCCACGGCGGGATTCTGGCCCATGACGAACAATCCTTCGAGCTTGCCATCCGCCATATCGAGCCAATAGCCGAAGTGTGAATGATCGCCAGTGACTCGCGGCAGCCAATGAAATCCCCATTCATTTTCCTTGGTTGCGGCATCTCCGTAATAAGCCTTCATCAGGCTGATGAAGTATTTGTCAAAGCCAGCCCATAGTCCCGTTCGGGAGCGATGCTTTTTCACGTAACTCTCGAGATCTCGCGAATCCTCGAAGAACGGCATAGGGATATAGCCAGGCAAAATGTCATATAACGTCGGAATGTCAGTCGAGCCTTGAATCGAAGCGTGCCCGCGCAGGGCCAGTATCCCGCCGCCGGGACGGCCGATGTTTCCGAGCAGCAGTTGGAGGATCGCCGCGGTCCTTATAACTTGAACGCCCTTGGAGTGCTGCGTCCAACCTACGGCGTAGCAAATGGCAGCGGTCTTATCGGGGCCGGACGCGGAAGTAAAAGCCTTCGCCACCTTCAGGAAAATATCTTGCGAAACGCCGCAGCTGCGTTCCACCATCTCTGGCGTATAGCGCCGAAAGTGACGTTTCAAAACCTGGAAGACGCAGCGAGGATGTTGCAAAGTGGGATCAGATTCGAACTTACCCGCGTCCTGCGCCTCGCCGCCACGGTCTTTGCCGTGGCCGCCGCCCGCTCCCGAATGCCCGGGCTTCTCACCGTTAACGTCTTTGTCTGGTGAGCCTTGATATAGCCAACTCTCTGGGTCGTACTTTTTCTTTTCCGCGTCCCAACCAGAAAAGAAGCCGTCGAGGTCTTCGGTGTCGCGAAAGTCCTCCCGCAAAATTGTCGAAGCATTCGTATAGTGCAAAACGTAATCGCGGAATTGCTTATTGTTCTCAAGAACGTAATGAATCAGAGCACCCAGAAAAACAATATCGCTACCGGCGCGCAAGGGAACCCATATATCGGCCATGGCCGAAGTGCGCGTGTAACGCGGGTCGACATGGATAATCGTGGCGCCCTTCTCGCGGGCTTCGACTACCCATTGAAATCCGACCGGATGATTTTCCGCCATCGACGATCCCATGATCAGGATGGCGTCGGCATTCGCAAGATCTTGCTGCGCAGTGGTGGCTCCTCCGCGTCCAAAGGATGTGCCCAGACCGGGCACGGTTGAGCTATGTCATATCCTGGCCTGATTGCTGATGCAGGACATTCCCAGCCCGGCGGCAAACAGCTTCTTAATTAAATAATTTTCTTCGTTGTCGAGCGTGGCCCCACCCAGATGAGCCATGCCGAGGGTCTGCATCAGCGATTGGCCGTCGCGGGATTCCTGAAAGGTTCGTTCACGCGTTTCCCACACGCGATCGGCCACCATGTCCATCGCTACTTCGAGATCGATATCTTGCCATTCACGAGCGTAGGGGGCGCGGTACTTAACTTTTTTCAGACGTCCGGAATGCGTATGAAGTTCATGAGTATCCGCGCCCTTAGGACAGAGATGCCCTCTCGAAATCGGCGACTGCGGATCGCCTTCGATTGAAATCAGCTTGCCGTTCTTGTGATAGACAAGTTGGCCGCAGCCCACACCGCAGTATGGGCAGATGGAGCGAGCGACGTCTGCGCCTTCCGTCTTAGGACGGAGGTTTCGCGTTCGCTCGGTCATCGACTCGAAACCCGTTCCGTCAGCCCCGGTTCGAATCTGCGTCAACAACGGCCATTGAGATAAGAAATTCTTGAGCACGGCTGCATCCATTAGACCGAATGAATAGGGGTGATCCTCGCTACTTTTGAGTAATTTCAGGCGAGGAGGGGTTGCCGAAAATCGTCAGTTTAGCTTTTTCATGTCGTCTTAGCGGGAAGTGACGGATGCCTTGGAGGCGCTATCCGGTTCGAACCCGATCTTATTCAGCATGGGTTGAATCTCCGGATTCGACATAAACAATTTCCAGATGAGGCCGCTGCGATAATTTTCTACCATCACCACGATTGGCGCCTGATCGAGCCCCATATAAACCGGGGAGAACCAATTTCGGCCAAGATTGAAAGCATCTCGTGGACCATAGACTCCCCACAGTCGGTCACCCAGCGTGCGATAGAAAAATTTTAAAGCGGCCATCGAGGCTTCCGGTGTGTAAGGGAAAGATGAGAGAGCGCCAGTGGGAGTGATGGTGCCATCGTCGGTTGCAGGGTTTGGAGCATGCGCCAGATAGCCTAACTGATCGTCGCTCGCGGTCAGTCCCCAGTCGTCGGCCCCGTAACCTTGGAAGTGGTCGGGATTCGCCTCGCAATAGGCAAGGTCGATGAGCGCTATATCGCGGTTGTTATCGAAATAATCGGTGTAATGATCATGGATACCGCGAGGATCGAAACCCATGAACGAATACTGGGTGAAAAACAATGGACCGCCCGTGCCCTCGCCCACCGCGAGTTTGATTCCATAATATGTATGGCCGTTTGTATAGCGATCTCCTTGTGACGTTCCCGACCATCCACTGCGGTATTCCCTTGCAGCCTCGGATTGTCCGGCCCAGCCTGTGTAGTAAAGACTGGCTGGAACTCCATGAGTGGGCGATGCAATCGCCAACAGGTAGGTAATCATCGTCTCGTTGAAACCGGTCAGCCGATGATCGATGAACCAGGACCACTGCGGTGACCAATGCCACAGCAGCGCATTATTTTGCGGAGTTTTGCGATACCAATCCCACTCCACACTTTCCCAGAGTTTCGTAATCCGTTGGTAGATACTTTGCTCGGCCTCGCTGTCGCCCTTGAAGTATTGCCGCGCGGCAAGAAGGCCCTGCATTAGAAAAGAGGTCTCCACCAGATCGCCACCGTTATCAAACATGCCGAAAACCAGCATAGTCTGCGCAGTGTTGCCATTCAGAAAGTGCGCCCAGGCACCGTGATAGCGAGGGGTTTTTTCCAGGAAATCCAAAATCTGCGAAAGGCGCTCCATGCCTTGCTCGCGCGTGATGAAGCCTCGATCCACGCCAACGATGAGCGCCATAATGCCGAATCCCGAGGCTCCGGTGGCAACAATGCGGTCGTCTCCCGGAATATTTTCAAGGGTTGCTCCCGCGACTGGATGTGCTCCCTCCCAGTAGTAACGGAAGCAAGCCTCTTGCAGCATGGTGAGCAATTCATCGTCAGACAGTTCTCTCGTTGACGCGCTGGCAGGCGCCGAAAGAGCGGATTGCCGGTACGATCGATCGACCGCCTTAACTCTGTAGGTCGCCTTTACCCCTGAACGTCCGATGAAGTCCGTGTAGCGATCAATGTCGGCAGCCTGGATGCCGATCGGCTGAAACTTGTGTCGATCGATGGAGCGATAAATCGCGTAGCTTTGTAAGTCACTGTCCTTCACTGGATCCCAACTGATGTCGATGTGACGGTCGTAGCCTTTGGCTTGCACATTCTTCGGCGATCGAGGAAGGCTTCTCAGTTCTGGCGCGAGCGGCGAGGCGGCGCTCCTGTCGTCAATCTTGATCTCGTCAATGATCAACGTGTGCGGCTTGTCATCCGCTGCGCCTTGGCTGAAGTAGAGGCTGTGAAGTTGGCGGGCCTCAAAAGGATGGATGGACGCAGTTTCAAATCCGCTGAGCGGCAGCCTGAGCTGAAACCAGCGTTTTGCGGGGATGTCGCCGTCGCCCGTATCTAGCTTTACGGGGATGGTGAAATCGTGCTGCTCATCTTCCAGTTGAAGAGACGGCAAATCGGCAGCCGGGATTGTCTCCGGCGAATAACACCAGATGTACAGAGTATCGCCATGAAAATCAGTCAGCCGGTTGCGCATGCTGACCACCCGCACCTCCGACTCCCAGCTTCCGCCGGCGACAGAGCGCCACTGCAAACGCAGGGCATTGGGAGCAGTAAAGAAATTCTTCTTTTCGACGGGAAGCGACCCGGACAACAAATCAATGGTGCTGGGAAAAACCGCCCTTCCGCTGCTGTAATAGTAGTAGTCGGGGGTGATGCTATTGTCGAAGATTACATGGTTGTAATAATCGGTGGGGGCAGCCGCGTGGCATGAAATGACAGCCAGAATGGATAAGAAAAAAAGGCAGAAAAACCAGCGCACCGTCCACTCCCGGTCTTGGCAGATAGAGAGTTTTAATGCAATCACCTTCAAAGGTTAACATAGCAAAATTGAGAATCGAGTAGAAGCCGAGGTTCCAGCCTGGGGATTCCAGCGTGGGGATTCCAGCGTGGGAAGATACGCCGCTCCCGGGATGATAAATTCATTACACTGCTCTTGCCTTCCAAACGTTGAAGTGTCAGTGTTGGCGTTTGATCCGAGGACCCAGTTCCATTGACCATTAAAAGCTCTTCCTCAATCTATGCAGTTTCCGCCCGACCTCCCAGGTTTGCGAAATTTTCCATCGCTGGCGTGTTGCTGTTATTCGCCGTGGTGTATGTAGGATCTCTGTTTTCTCCCGGATTGCAGGACGATGCGGATTCAACTCACGCCGAAGCGGCGCGCGAGATGTTGGCAACGCATGATTTCGTAACGCTGAAAATCAACGGCAACCGCTATCTGGAAAAAGCTCCGCTGATGTACTGGGTGGTCGCGCTGAGCTATTTCTTTTTCGGCGTGAATGAGTTTGCTGCGCATCTTCCGGTTGCACTTTCGATGCTGATGTTGGTTTTGCTGGCCATGCGCTGGGCGCGCCGTGCGTTCGGCGACCGCGCGTCCATTTATGCAGGACTCTTTATCTCGACTGCCGCCGGATGCTATCTCTTCACGCGCATCCTTATCCCGGAATCAATCCTCAGTTTGTTCATTGCTGCGTCGTTCTATTGCTTTGCGACGGCGCTGGAAGATGGCGACGCATGGCGTTGGTATGGTGGCTATGCCTGTATGGCTCTGGCCGTGCTTACCAAGGGCCTGCTCGCGATTGTTGTTGTAGGCTTGGCCCTTTCGCTGTACGCGGCCGTCAGCGGCGAATGGCGTCGCTGGCGCGAGTTTCGCCTTTTCACGGGTATCTTACTTTTCCTGGCAATCGCCGCGCCGTGGCACATTCTGGCCGGCATTCGCAATCCACATTTCTTCTGGTTCTACTTCGTAAACGAACACTTCATGCGCTTTCTGGGCAAGCGCATTCCTAAGGACTACAACAAACAGACCGATTCTCTGTACTGGACTCTCCACTTGGTGTGGCTGTTTCCCTGGAGTTTGTATTTGCCGGTCGCGCTGCGGCGGCTGATTGCCGATTGGAGTGACGCGGCGCAAAGCGAGCATACCGAAAACCTCATCGGCACCACTGAACTTCCGCTCGCGCACGGAATTACTTTGCCTGATCTGGGCTGGAGTGACGCTTGTCTTTTTCTCGTTTTCCACTAACCAGGAGTACTACACATTTCCTGCGTACTTCCCCATCTTGCTGTTGATTGCGGCGATGCTCGCGAACGAAGAGGAATCAGGCTCGCGGCGCTGGCTGCTGTGGACGTCAGGGGTGCTGGCCGTTATCTGCATCGCGATTTCTGCAGTGCTGGCGGCAGGGTTGTGGAATTCGCGCCAACTGCCTTTTGTTCCTGACATAGGCACAGTACTCGCCAAGCCAAACCTGCAGGCGGAAACGCTCTCCATGGGACACATGCTCGACTTGACTGGCGAGTCGTTTGCCGCGCTGCGACTGCCTGCGATCCTCGCGGCAGCAATCTTTCTGATAGGTCCAGCACTTGCTTTCTATTTGCGCCGGCGCGGCGCGCAACGTGCGGCAACCTGGACGACCGCGGCCACTATGGCCGTTTTTCTGATCGCTGCGCACATCGCACTCGTACGCTTCGATCCTTTTCTGGGATCGCGGATCATGGCCCGGCAGATCGCTCCCGAACTCAGGCCGACGGATCGGGTGATGATTTACGGAGATCAGTCCTTTGGTTCGTCGTTACTTTTTTATTTACGGCGACCGATTGAACTGGTGAATGGAAATACCACTTCGATGTGGTGGGGATCGACTTATCCCGATGCGCCGCACATTTTTATCGACGATCGGGAGTTGCTGCGGGCGTGGAATTCTCCCCAACGAATTTTTCTCTTCGTGCCGGAATATGAACGCACCAAAGTGGAAGCTTTACTGCCAGGACCGCTGCATATCGCGAGCGAAGCGTCAGGCAAGGTGATTTTTACCAACCATCCCTAAGCAAATAATTCCTAGCGGCGGGAGCCGATTGGAATTTCGCGTTTCACGGTTGGCAAAGAATATCCAGATTTCACGGCGTCTCTGCGAAACATCTGCACGGTCTCCTGCGAGAACTCGTAAAGGTCTTTACCCACCAGTGGGAGCTTCTTCAGGATGTCGGTTGTGGCGGTGATCACGTGGCAGCCGATCTCATCCGCCTGAAAAACATTTAACAGCTCACGAGGACTCGCCCAGATCAGCTGCGCGTTCACGTCATTTACCATGGACACCGCTTCGCGCATCAGCGGTACCGGGTCGCGGCCCGTGTCCGCGATGCGGCCGGCGAATACGGAGACATAGCCAGACGCATTCCCTTTCAACGCCGAACAGACGTGCCGCACCTGTTCCAGCGTCAGCAGAGCGGTCACATTCAATTTGATTCCGTCTGAAGATAGGGCGCGAACAAGATCGTAAGTTGGCGCCCCGCTCGTATTCATCACAGGAACTTTTACGAATACATTCTTACCCCACCCCGCGATGTGCCGCGCCTGATCCTCCATCTCCATCTCGTCATCGGCAAATACTTCGAATGAGATCGGACGGTCCTGTATGGTTGCCAGAAGATCCAGCGCGAAGCCCTGATAGTCAGAAACGCCGGTTGCTCGCATCAAGGTTGGATTCGTGGTGAAGCCTTTGATATAGGGCTGGCGGTAGAGTTCCAGCATGCTTGCCTTATCGGCTCCGTCGGCGAAGATTTGCACGCGCAGGTCTTCGACAAACTTCATGCAGAATGAACTCCTTTTGGCGTAGAACGGATAATCCAATCGGCCGCTTCGCGAAGCGAACTCACTCGCAAATTGGGCTCCCGGTCTGGAGGTTTCTCCGAATAACCGTAATCAATAAGAATAGTCTTACATCCCGCATTATAACCCGCCTCGATGTCCCGCCATCGATCGCCGACCATAAAGCTGTTGGCGATATCGATGTTGTGCCGGCGCGCAGCTTCCAGAAGCATTCCGGGCATCGGCTTGCGGCAATCACATTTGTCCTGATCCGTGTGGCAGCAGACGAGAATATCGTCGAGTGGAAGTTGTGCGCGCAAAGCCTGGTGCATCTCCTCCAAGATCTGGCGGGATAGTTTTCCACGGCCCACATCGGGCTGGTTGGTGACCACAAGCAACACGTAGCCATGCGATTTCAGTTCCTGCAACGCCTCCGGAACGCCAGGAAGAACTTCCAGTTCCTGCTGACTCGGCGGAGGAAACGGCTTGCCGTCGCGAACAAAAGCTTTGTTGATCACGCCGTCGCGGTCGAGAAACACAGCGCGGCGTTTACCGGGCGATGCCATCGATTCCCATTTTGTCGCCTGCAACTTCACCGCCGGATGCGAAACCAGAAGATGCCAGACTACCGCCTGAAAAGCTTCCGTGTGCGGCGTGGTGTGTGCAGGATTTACGGTTGGAATGATCACGCAAGCGTCGGCAACTTTCGCGGTATAGCCACCGTCGCGGCCAACTACGCCGATAATTTTCGTTCCTATCGACTTCGCGTAATTTAAAGCGGCTACCAGATTCGGACTTACATTCTGTTCGATGTTTCCACCACCGACCGACAGAATCATCAGCAGGTCGTCCTGGTGCAGGCGGCTGACCCTAAGCCAGCCATCGAAGATGGAACTCCAACCTTCATCGTTCGTCCGCGCCGTCAGTTCGGCCACGTTGTCGGTAGGCGCATACGCTTCGATGCCGGCGATCTTGCGGAAGTCGTTGACGGCATGCGAGGCATTTGCCGCACTGCCGCCCACGCCCAGAATAAACAGCCGGCCACCTGCTGCACGAGTGCTCGCCAAAAGGTTTGCCGCTTTTTCAATGTTCGCCACATCGAGCTTGCCGATGATCTCGGTTGCCTCGGCGAGAAAATCCTCGGTAAAACTTTTCGAACGGCTGGGACCGCTCATGCCCGCGCGTCTCCCCGTCGACTTAGAAAGTTAGTCATCTCTTGCAATCCCGAAGGCGAACCGATTTCGTAAAAACGTTCACGAACTTCCATGGCGGCCAGTTCGCCAGCCCGTAGGAGATTCTCGTAAACATCGGCGAGGTCGGGCGGACCGATTCCGGCGAAGGCTTCTGCCTTAAAAACGCCGAGGCCGTAATCGATATAGCGCATGAGCGGAGTGCGATTCTTTTTGCTGTACTCTAAAATCCGGCCGTCTTCAAACTCCACATTGCTGGCATCCCACTGTCCGTCGTTGCGAAATACCGTCATCAATCCTGACTTGCGGCTCCGCAAGAATTCCTGTTCCACGGCGTTATAATCGCAAACCAGATAAGAATCGCCATAGATCACAAAGAAATTTTCACCGAGCTTAGGGAGCGCGGCTCTGATAGCTCCCGCCGTGCCCAGCAGCGTGGGGCCATCATAAGAGTAAGTGACCTCCACGCCGAATGCGCGGCCACTGCCCACGACCTGCTCGATCTGTCCGCCCAGATGGCCAACGCACAGTATGACACGCCGGATGCCGCGGCTTCGCAGCAGCCGCAACTGATGCGCGACAAACGGTTCGCCGCCGATCAGGATAAGCGACTTGGGAACTTTCTCGGTCAGCGGTCCCAGGCGGGTTGCCAAGCCGCCGGCAAGAATAGCCACAGGTAACATACGTTTCAGGAATGCGCCAGAACAGAAGTGCCGCTGAAATCGAACTGCAACCGGACCTCCCGCAGCCCGGCATTTCTCATGGCAGAGCGAAGTCGAGTTTTGTTCTCGGTATAGAGCATGAGAAAGCCGCCGCCGCCCGCGCCAATTAATTTGCCGCCCAGCGCTCCATTGGCGCGCGCCAACTTATACATTTCATCGATGAAATCGCTACTCATTCCCGGCGAGCGTTTCTTTTTGTGCTCCCAGTGAATGTGCATGAGTTCGGCGAATTTGCGCAAATCCCCACTTACCAGCGAGTCACGGCTCTCATGGCCCAGCTGCTTCGTTAGATGCAAATTGTCCAGCATCTCCGTGGCATCGCTCCGCGTGCGAGTGTCTTGATCGCGCAAAACTTCCGCCGCCGAACGTGACGCGCCCGTAAAGAACAGCAGTAGGCTGTCCTCAAGATTCGCCAGAGTTTCAGCAGCAATCTTCAAAGGTTCGGCAATCACCGTGTCATCCGGAAGAAACTCGAAACACGTGATCCCGCCGAATGCTGAGATGTATTGGTCCTGCTTGCCCACGGGTTCTTTCAGCAAATCAATTTCAATGTGACAGGCCTGTTCCGCCAATTCCTGCGGAGGCACAAAGTTCCGCTTCATCGTGTGCAGGGCGCGCAATAACGCCGTGGTGAAGCTCCCCGAAGAGCCCAGCCCCGTCCCCGCCGGAATATCGGAGAGGCTCACGATCTCAAGATACGGCCCCATGATTCCAGTTAGCTTAAGGGCCTCACGGATGATGGGATGTTGAATCTCCTCCCACCGCTCCACGTCCTCGAGCTTGGAATACTTCAAAATAATTCGCGGGCGAAAGGCTTCGTTGATGGTGATGTAAACGTAGCGATTGATCGCGGCGGATAATACAAATCCCCCATGTTTTCGATAGTACGAAGGAAGGTCGGTGCCGCCTCCACCGAGTGAAATTCGCAACGGACTTCGCGTAATGATCAAACCAGCTCTCCGGCTCCATTCACTTGAGCGGCGGGTAAGTATAACGTATCTAAATCTGCGGCTTCATTACAGTAGCGTTCGCGCTCACGAATTTGATGGTGGCCAAAACCGCCTGCTTGATCGTGAACCTCGGCCGCCAGCCCAAGGCGCGGATCTTTGAACAATCTAAAAAAATAAACGGGCTATCCCCGATCCAACCGCGTTCACCGCCTGAGTACGTAAGCTTCGGATGCAGCCCGAGATGCTCACAAATCCAACCGATGGAGTCGTTCACTTCGCAATATTCGTCAGTACCCAGATTGAAAATGTTCACTTTGCTATCGGCTTTTTCGAGAGCCAGTAGAATGGCATCGATGCAATCCTGCACATACAAGTACGATTTTTTCTGATGACCATTGCCAAGGACGTGGAGATGTTCAGGGTGTTCGGCGAGTTGATGATAAAAATCGAACACGTGCCCGTGTGAGTAACGTTCGCCCAGGATCGATACGAATCGAAAGATATAACCCTGCATTCCGAAGCCTTCGCAGTAAGCCTGAATCAAGCCTTCCGCCGCCAGTTTGGACGCGCCATAGAGCGACGTTTGAATTGGAAACGGACATGTCTCCGGAGTCGGGAAAATGTCCGGTTCCCCATAAACTGATCCGGTGGAGGAGAACACGATTCGTTTGCAGCCTTGCTCGCGCATTGCTTCGAGTACGTTCCAGGTTGCGATGGTGTTCTGCTCGAGATCTTTTCGCGGATGATCGGTGCCGAAGCGCACGTCGGCATTAGCCGCGAAATGGATTACGAGTTCCGTGCCCTTCATCGCGCGCGACAGGAGATCCCGGTCGAGCAGATCTGCTTCATGCAAGGTGAACTTAGGATGACTCGTGGCACTTTCCAGGAAGCTCCGTTGTCCCGTCGACAGATTATCGAATCCGACGACCGAGTGGCCAGCGGAAAGAAGATGATCCACCATGTTGCTGCCGATGAACCCAGCTGCACCGGTAACCAGAACCTGCAATCGAACCTCCGCCTGAAAAATCTTAGTTTTGATCTGAAGATGTTTGCCGCAATGCGATTCGCGTTCCGCGCAGTTCGAAACGGCTATCGCGCCAAACGTAACGCAGGTTTAAATAGCTGGCGAACCAGACGGCAAAGCCGAGGAAATCGCGCAGCAGATAAAGCCAGGGGGCGCGGCGTATTTTCGGATCTCGAACTACCGTCCAGCCCACCAGCCACGCTTCCAGCAAACGGTTCATCGCAGCTACGAGCAGTAAGAGAACCCCGATTCGCCAGTGCCCCAAAAGCGCTGCGGATACAAGTCCCAATAATCCGTAAGGCATGGCGAAGATGAGCCCGCTTCCGAAGTGTCCTTTCGGACGCGAATAACGCGTGGTTTGCGCCCAACGCAATTGATTTTGCCACATGCGGCGGAATGATTTCTGATTCACCACGTGATCAATGATGTGTCCCGAGAGAACAACGCGGTAACCAGCTTTTGCGATCAGGTTGCCGATGGCGAAGTCATAAGCAATGTAGTCCTTCAAAGCCGTATAGCCGCCGATAGTGGCGAGTGAATCTTTGCGCATCACCGTTGTCGGCCCTAGACCAAATTTCATTCCTTCCAGCAGGTTCGCCACCAGCACTCCCGCGGTCATTTCCACCGACATACCCATGGCCGTGAGGCCAGAGAAAAAACCCGCTGCGTTCTTTCCGCGATACACGCATGTCACCATCCCGACTTGCGGATCGAGCAGTGGAGCGACAATCTCTCGCAGGTAGCTCGAGTCGACTTCCACGTCGCTGTCGGTCGTGACCAGAATGTCATGTGTCGCCGCCTCCGCCATGCAATGAAATCCGTAGACGACGGGATTGGGCCAGGGCGTGCCCGTGACCAGAACGCGAGTCTGAATGTGCGGATAGCGCGAAGAAACTTCGCGAACCACCGTGAGCGCCGGGTCGTCGGCTTGATCTGCGGCGAACAGAATCTCGTAGTTTGGATAATTCTGCCGGAAAAAACTCTCGATATTCTCCTTGAGTTGCGCCTCCAGCCCATGAACGGGCTTCAAGATGGAGACCGGAGGCAGCTGTGCATCCTTCGGAGACGGAGCGAATCTGTCGTCGTGCCTCGGCATGAAAGCGAGCAACTCCGACCGCGGCTAAACCGAGAAAGACCGCCGAAGAGGCCGTCCCGATTACAGCCACGCCCAGCGCGATATAGAGAATGATCAGCATGTGAAATTGCAGAATCCTCGTCGGATAATCACGGGGGTTAGCCGGACTGAGCGCCCCTCCATCTACCAGAATCGCAATCCTCAATATACATTTTCTGTCATCTGAGACCTAAGCGTGCATTTCTTGTCCAATGAACGAATGAAGGATTTGGAACGATATTCTGCGGAACGATATTCCGCACTTTAGGCCTAGAGCCAAGCTCTTCGGCGCTTCAATTGCTCGAAGCTTCCGGTCCGCACACAGCGTGAGGGATTGTAGCGACTGAACATCTCTGCGCGAAGGAGAACAGCCATGCACATCCACCCCAATCAAATTAATCCAAACATGCAACTGGAGAGTCTCTACGCCGCGGAAAAAGCCGCCGCCAAAAGGGAAGTTGAGCGCACGCGAAAAAAACTGCTGGAGTCGGCCTCAAAACTGGCTGGGCAAGCTGAGTCCGAAGAGGATTGCGTGGTGAAATTGGGAGCCCACGATCAGGAGCCGAAGGAGCAAGGTCAAAAACAATTCAAGCGCAGGAACTCAACAGAACAGCTGCGTTCCGGGAAGGCAGACCAATCTATTTCGGATTGGGCGTAAGCAGATGTCCACGCCCGAGCCTGTGATTTTCGTTGCGACGCCCTGCTTCGGTGGCACGGTCACGCAAAGCTACATGCTGTCGGTGATAAAACTCATAAGCTATGCGAAATCTGCAGGCTTTCAGGTAACGCTCTCGCTAGCTGGCTATGACGCTCTCATCTCACGAGCGCGAAGCACCCTGGTTGCCGCTTTTTTGGATGACGCCACCGCCACTCACCTGCTTTTTATCGACGCCGACATCAGCTTCGAGCCGCAGCAGGTGGAGCGACTACTTCGATTTGATAAGGATTTCAGCGGAGCGCTGTATCCGCTGAAATCGATCGACTGGGATCTAATTCCCCAGCGATGTGTGAACGGCGGTGAAAGCGTCCGCCAGGCGGCGCTGTCGTATGTTGGAACTTTCTGTGACCCTGCAGAGCGTAAGCAGGAAAAAGATTTCGCCACTGCAATTTATGCCGGCGGCGGTTTTCAGCTTATCCGCCGCGCTGCGCTGGAGCGAATGGTTGCCGCATATCCGGAAACTCACTTCAGCCGGGTGCATGGCCTACCGATGTCAGGCTCGCGACACGACCAGGTACAGAGTTCGAACTTGTTTGCGCTGTTCGATTGCATGATCGATCCGGAGACGGGCACCTATCTGAGCGAGGATTATTCATTCTGCCTACGCTGGCGCAAAATCGGCGGAGAAATCTGGCTTGATACCGCGAGCAAATTAACCCATGCCGGCCCCTATCAATTTGTGGGAGATCACGCTTTGTCGCGCGTGGTCTGATCTGGCAATCTGTCCTTTGAGCTAGCGACTACTTCGACAGTCCGGCGAGCGCCTGACGGAACATAGCGTCGAACGATCCGGCTTTGGCGGCATTGGCCGGAGTGTTCTTGAGCGCTGCGGTCAAAGCCTTCTCGGCTGCCACGCGTTGGTAGCCCAAATTCGTCAGCGCAGATAAAACGTCTTCTTCCATCGCGCTCAGCACAGGAACGGCCGGCGCGGTCTTGCCCGTGTCGGCGGGAAGTTTGTCGCGCAGTTCCAGTACCATGCGCTCAGCAGTTTTTTTGCCGATCCCTGGAATCTTAGTCAGTCGAGCCAGGTCATTGCCCCGGATCGCCCCCACCATCTCGTCCGCCGCCATCCCGCTCAGAATCGTAATCGCCAGTTTCGGTCCAATGCCGCTCACCGTAATCAGTTTCTCAAACAATTGTTTCTCGGCAGGGCGAAGAAACCCGTAAAGCGCGAACGAGTCCTCCCGCACGTGAGTGTGGATGTGTAGCGCAACTTCCGAGCCCTCGGCGGACAGCTCGGAAAAAGTGGGCACGCTGATGTTCACCTCATAACCGACACCCGCAGTTTCCAGCACGAGCTGGTTGGGATGCTTGGACAACAATATTCCGCGCAGGTGGGCGATCATATTCAGGGCAATTGTAGCTGCAACGACATTTTTCGTTTTCCCGCGGGCAGCAAAAACGGCAGGGCCGACCCCCTGCCGCTTTCGTGATTACGATTCCTCGATTTACTTCTTGTTAACCGCTTTCTTCAGCTCGGCCCCAGGGGAAAACTTCGCGACCTTACGGGCGGCAATCTTGATCGTGGCGCCGGTTTGCGGATTGCGTCCGTTCCGCGCCTTCCTCTGCGATATCGAGAATGTGCCAAAACCTATCAGAGCTACTCGATCGCCTTTCCGCAAAGCACCAGTAATGCTGCTCACGGCAGTGTCAATCGCAGTGGTTGCCTGCGCCTTGCTGATTTCGCAAGCGCCCGCGATCTTATCAACCAGATCGGCCTTATTCATAGTTTCTCCTCGCAGGTCTCGTTCATACCCAGCACAAATACCGGGAGGACAAAAGCTTGTGTCTGAGTTGGGAAACCTGACGGAAGGTATTTTCCTCTCTCCGCTAGAAATGTCAACTGTGAAAATCCGCGCCGGAAGCCTGTTCTGCACCCCCCGGCCCCGGAGTGGGGCTAAGGGTAAGGCTTTTGACTCGTCTGGAGTTGGCAGGACTAGATTTCCTCATTGATCCACAGACCTATAGCCGCCTGCACAGCTTGTACACAGAGCTTCCATCTTTGAGACTTGCGGCAACGAGGGGTCTGGGTGCAAAGTCAGAGGAGACAGTTTTCGAAGAAAGGTTTCGGTTATCTGAAGACAGTAAATACAGCTGCCGATGTTTGCCCCCTGTGCGACGGGACGGGATGGAAGATGATCCCCGCGACCGCAAGTGCGCCCAAAGATCGCCGCGTGACGCGCTGCGATTGCCAATTGCGGGCGCGGAATCAGACATTGCTGGCAGCAGCGCGCATTCCGAAGAGATACGAGCATTGCGAACTCGCCAGCTACACAACAGATTTTCCCGGAGCTCATCCTTCGTTGGCATTCGCCCATCTTTCAGCTTCCAAGTTCGCGCACGAATACGATCCTCGCGATGGCACGGGACTGCTAATCATCGGCAAGATTGGTACCGGCAAGACTCACCTGGCAGTGGGGATCACGAAGGAGCTAATCCTTAACAAGGGCATTTGCTGCTTGTTTTATGACTATCGCGAGCTGCTGAAAGAGATCCAGAACTCGTATAACGCTACCGTTCAAACCACCGAACTGGACGTTCTACGTCCTGTGTTTGAAGCTGATGTCCTCGTACTCGATGAACTGGGTGCCGTGAAACCTACCGAATGGGTGTGGGATACCGTCAGCCTGATTCTGAATACACGCTACAACGACAACCGCACGACTATCATCACAACGAACTTCGAAGATCAGCCCGCCGGGGGCGCGAATGGGGGATCGGCGGTACGCGCCGCGTCACGCGCAGAGAGCCTTGGCGACCGCATCGGAGAACGTATGCGCTCCCGGCTGCACGAAATGTGCCGCATCATCAAGATGGAAGGCGAAGATTTCCGGCAGAAATTCCGCAGCGCCAGCTTCCGGTAGGTTCTTTCGCCACGGCCTGCACCTCATCTCTTTGGATCAAGGCAGAGCCCTAGTCTCTTTATCGCGGATTTCTGTTGATTCCACACTAGAATAGTTTCGTGCTGACCGAGCGCTTGGAATTCGCGCCTGAACGCGATGCGGAGATCTTTTCCGCAGTACCAGCCGCGCCGGCGGTGTTCTCTCTGCGCAGTGACGATGCACGAGCCGAACCCTACGTCAGCAAAACAGCGAACCTGCGCCGTCGATTGCAACGGCTGCTCGGTCCTGTGGAGGAACGTACCAAAAGGCTCAACCTGCGCCGTCGCGTACGTTCGATCGAGTACACGCCGACCAGTTCTGAGTTTGAATCCGGATTCGTTCTCTACAAAGTTCTGCGTTCCACTTTTCCCGACACTTATTCCCACCGCCTGCGCTTTCGCTTCGCGCCGCTGGTAAAGCTCCATCTTGAAAACGAGTATCCACGCGCTTCTGTCACCACGCGACTGGGACGGCTCAAGGGCCGCAACCTTTATTACGGCCCTTTTATTTCGCGCCCAGCTGCGGAGAAGTTTATGAACGATTCCCTGGACTTCTTCAAGATGCGGCGTTGCGTGGACGACCTGCATCCCGATCCCCAGTTTCCCGGATGCATCTATTCCGAGATGAAGATGTGCCTGGCACCATGCTTTAAGGGCTGTACTGACGAGGACTATTCCGCCGAGGTGGCGCGGGTGCAGGCCTATTTCGATTCCGGCGGAGAATCCCTGGCTCGTGAATTTTCAGCGCAACGCGATGCCGCATCGTCGAATCTCGCATTTGAAGAGGCTGCCGCCATTCACGCACGCCTGGAAAAGCTGAAACCGATCCTGAGCCAATTTCCGGAAATCGTTCGCCGCCTGGATCGTTTTTCCGCGTTGATCATTCAGCCCTGTCATCTCGCGGATTCAGTCAACTTTTTTCGGGTTGAATTTGGGATGATCCACGGCCCGACGGTCTTCTGCATCCAAACCGCCGAGCACACAAAGTCGCAATCGATGGAATCGCGGGTGCAAACGGTTCTCGAAGGGTTTCAACCAGCGAAGGCGCCAGCGGCGATCGAAACCATGGAGCATCTTGCCTTGCTCAAGCGCTGGTACTATCGGAGCCGCCGTATCGGCGAGATATTTCTTGTGGACGATAAAGGCCAATTCCCCATGCGCCGCATCGTGCGTGGCATTGGCCGAGTGTTGCGAGGTGAAGGACCGGAGCCGCAGCCCGTTGTTTCCAGCGGAGTGCCGGAACCGCGTTTTGGCTCTAGCGGCGCGGGCGCAAACGAAGATTCTTCGCTGCGCTCGGGATGACAAACTTTTTTGTCACCGCAACATCTGAACATAAAAAAAGGGGCAAAGATGGCGATCAAGAAATCACAAGACAGAGACAAAGATAAACAGCTTCGCCAGCATGTGGTCGAACTGCTTAATGGCAAAGGCGCGCATGCCAGCTTTGACGATGCCGTAAAGGCGGTGCCAGAAAAATTATTCGGCGTGAAGCCCGAAGGACTTCCGCACTCGGCATGGATGCTACTGGAACACCTACGGCTAGCGCAGTGGGATATTCTTGAATTCAGCCGCAATCCAAAATACAAGACGCTCAAATGGCCCGATGATTATTGGCCCAAAAACGCCGCTCCGCCGGGCCAAGCCGCATGGAACAAGAGCATCCAGCAATTCCGCAAAGACTTGAAGACGATTCAGGATTTGGTTTCCAATCCGAAGACCGATCTCTTCGCTCAAATTCCGTGGGGCGACGGGCAGACGATCCTGCGTGAGGCCCTGCTTGTGGCTGACCATAATGCCTACCATATCGCCCAGTTAGTCGACGTGCGCCGTTTGCTGGGCGCTTGGCCCGGTTAGCATGGCTGCTTTGATACTCGAAAATGATGCTCGGCCCAAAAAATCGAGCCGGCTTTTGTGCCGGCTCGAATATGGATCGCGATTGTTTCTACTGAACGGCAAAAATCAGGTCGTCGTGATCGTTGTACGGCCCCGCAGTGCACGCCGATGCGCTCCCCTGATAACGGAATTGCGCACGCACGGCCTGCAGGCTTCCGGTTGGAAGCGTGAACGTTGCAGACAAGTTCTGTGCCCCGGCCTTCGTGGGTACGATTGTCTTGATCAAAGTCCACGACGGGCTGTTGGCATTGGCCGTGTAATAAAGGTCGAGGGCGTCCGACGTGTAGGTGGCAGCGGACCAGACCGTCGCTGTCACTTTTGCCGTTGTGCCATGGGTGAGCGCGCCTCCACTGGTGGAAGTGATCACGACGCGATCGTTGGATTCATCGGAGTGGAAAACCCCGCTGGTGCCATCGGCGCAGGAACTGTTAATCGTATTAGGCTGATTCGGCTCCGCCCCACCCGACATGTGATCGCGTCCCAACAGCAGGGACGCACCCGAGTCACACGAACTGCTGGCAGTCCCGCACTCCGGAGCTTTCAGCGTGGAGTTGTAGACCGCGGTTTGCGCCGCTGCGTCAGACGTGACCGTCAGAGCAAACGTCGCGCTGTGGCTTAGCGAACCTGAAGTTCCTTTTACCGTAATGGTTGCTTTTCCAGTGTTTGCTGTAGCGGAGGCGGTGAGCGTGAGGGTTGAAGTTGCGCTACCGTTTGCCGGGGGCGTTACAGGATTCGTAGAAAACGCCGCCGTCACACCGCTGGGCAAGCCGGTAGCGCTCAGAGTAGTCGCGGAACTGAAACTATCCTTGCTGGTTATTCTGATCGTACTGGTGCCTTTGCCGCCTCGTTTAACGCTAAGAGAAGCGGGCGAGGCGCTGATTGTAAAGTTCGGTGACGCAGTGGCATTCACCGTGAGGGCAAGCGTAGTGGTCGCGACCAGGCTGCCCGAAGTGCCGGTGATGGTCACCGTTTTGGTGCCAGTTGTGGCTGACGCACTGGCAGTGAGCGTCAGTGTGCTGGTTCCCGTCGTCGGATTCGGACTGAACGCCGCCGTTACCCCGGTGGGAAGTCCGGACGCTGCAAGTGTCACGCTTCCGGTGAATCCGCTCAGATCATTCACCGTGATTGTGCTCTTGCCGGCGGCGCCCCCTTCGGTGATCGTCAAACTACTCGGCGAATCCGAAAGCGTAAAGCTTGGCGTCGCTGCACCGGTCAGTGTATTGATCAGGGTAGCCCCGTTCGGAGTTCCCCATCCTGTGACCAGATCATAGCCGGTAACTGCCGGATAGCCGTTACTCCCGCTGGTGATGTCGTGGAGGTTGCTGTCGTAGCTGCTTCCGAAAGCGATTGGGTAAATCAGCGGATTGAGAAAGCCGAGAGTGGTCCCGTGATTGGTCACGTTCTGCTGGTTGGCCAGCGCGAGATAGCCCGCCCAGCGAGGCGCCGCGTAGCTGGTGCCACCGTATTCGTTGTAGTAACAGGTCCCGTCGTCGCAGAGAATGTTGTCATAATTGGCTTCCGCAGCTACGTCGGGAATGTTGCGGATGGTCGTGGAAGCGCCATTGGAGGAATCGGCTACGCCGACCTGCCAGCTCGGAATTGCGAAACCATCATCAGCTGGACCGCCGCTGCTATCAGACCATGCGGTTTCCGATTCCCAAGGACCGCCCGCGCCACTCGTGGTCAGATCCGTTCCGCCAACGGCTACGACGTAGACGTCTTCCGCCGGGTAGCTTTCGTCGATGTCATTATTCCCCGTATATTCGGCAGCGTCTCCGGAAGCGACGAAAAGATTCTGACCCTGCGCCGCGAATTCCTTGAAGATCGGATCGTTGGAAGAAGCATCCTCCGGAGCCCAACCCCAGGAACAACTCAGTTGCTTGGAGATGTTGTCGGTGGCCATTTTGTTGAAAATGTCGACGTCACCCACGCCGATGTAAGAAGTCCCGGGCGCAATATAAACGCGGACTGAAGTCAAGCCGGGTGCCATGCCGATCGGCTGTGCAATGTCGATTGCCTGTTCGCCGTCGTCGCCGTCTGAACCGGCCGTGCCACCGTCGACTAAAACATTCGTGATCGTCACGGTGTATGTCTCTCCGCCCATGTCCGACTTAACATCGGCGAGTTCGTAGCCGTCGAACTCGAGCAAGCCAACTGACTGGCCAGTGCCAGTGAGAGCCGTTCCGCCGTAGTAGGCCGCTCGCATATCGGAGGGCCGGTAAGCGCCCTGCGGTCCCGAGCCGCTCGCGTTACTCTTTAATGCCGCCGACACCGGAGCTTTCTTTAACATCGGCCGCGGGATGGAATAGTTATTCAGCCCGGCAATGTGAGATATCGGGACGCTGAGATCCAGCGAGGGCTCACGATCTGGCGAATAAAATGTCCTGTTTTCCGTGGGATGCTTGTAGACCGTCATCACAACATGGAAGGCATTCTGAATCTGCGCCACCGTGCCATTGATATCCACGAGCAGGCGATTTGCAGGAGTATTCGTAACAGTAAAACCATTGGTCTTCGCAAAATCCACAACGGCCTGATAATCCGCAACGGTGGGACCAAACTGCTCGGTAAATTGCGCCACGCTGAGGAACTGATGATAGTCGGGACTGCCGGGATCATAGAGTCGGTCCAGCAAATTCGTCAGTTCAGCCGGATTGCGCAGCGGCAGCATAATCGCCAGGTTCATTCGCTGGCCGGGTGGAAGAACTCCCACGGGCGCGGCTTGACCACTCGCCACCACAGGCCGGACATGATGATGCAACGCCTGAAGCGTCTGCTGGGCTTGGGCAGGGATCCCGCACAATAAGAACAGAGCGGCAGTGGCGATGCCGGGCAAAGCCCGCATCGTGCGATTATTTCTTGTCATCTTCTTATCCTCTCGATTTTCTGATCGCTTCAAAGACGAGAAGGGGGGAATCAATGCCTTTGGCCGACAGACGGGCATCTTAAACCAGATTGAGTGGTTCGCGCCGTTTTTTTTGATGCCTTGCGGGAAGGTTCATTCCGCATTGGAAAGTGACGTTAGCGGACCGCCTGATCTGCGCTTGACAGTCAATTGATCCCATCACAGAAAAAACGAGCCGGCCCATTTCTGGATCCGGCTCGAATTACCTGGTTAAATGCTAGACCGATCGCCGTCAAGGTGCCACTGTGATGGTGACAGGTATCTCGTTGGTGAGTGATCCGGAAGTTCCGATCAACTCTATGGTTGTGGTTCCAGTAGGCGCGCGTCTGGAGGCGCTCCAAGTGATGGTTACGGTCGTGCTCCCATTTGCCGGAGGCGTTACCGGATTGGCCGAAGCCGTCGCCGACACGCCGCTGGGGAATTCATTCACGCTCAAGTCGACTGCCGAATTGAATCCGCCCTGGCTGGTAATGGTAAGTGTGGTTGAGACGCTGCCGCGCTCGTCCACAGTAAACGAGGAGGGCGACAGAGACAGGGTGAAGTTCTTCGTCGCCGACGAAGCATTGACTGTCAGCGCGATGGTAGTGCTGTGAGTGAGCGAGCCAGAGATTCCGGTGATCGTCACAGTGGCAGCGCCGGTGGTCGCAGTAGCGGAGGCGGTCAGGGTGAGCGTTGAAGTTACGGTGCCGTTCGCCGCCGGGGTTACTGGATTGGTGGAGAACGCCGCCGTCACGCCGCTAGGCAGGCCAGAGGCGCTGAGAGTGGTCGCGGAACTGAAGCCGCCCGTGCTGGTGATGGTGATCGTGCTGGCACCGCTGCTGCCCTGAGTCACGGTTAGAGAAGCTGGCGACGCGCTAATCGGTGAAGTTCGGCGTGGCCGTTGCACTCACGGTAAGGGCAAGCGTGGTGGTTGCGGTCAGGCTGCCGGAAGTCCCGGTGATGGTCACCGTCGAGCTTCCCGTGGTTGCCGTGGAACTCGCGGTCAGAGTCAGCACGCTGGTTCCGGTGGTTGGGTTCGTGCCGAACGCTGCGGTCACGCCGCTGGGCAGGCCGGATGCGGCCAGCGTTACGCTGCCGCTGAATCCGCCTACGTCAGTCACGCTGATCGTGCTGGTGCCGCTGCTGCCTTGCGTGATCGACAGACTGCTTGGCGAATCCGATAGCGTGAAGCTCGGCGTCGAGGACCCGGCCAACAGGTTGATGATCCCGGTCGTATTCGGGCTGCCCCAGCCGGTGCATAGATCGAAGCCGGTTATTCCCGAATAAGTGCCGCAACTGCCGCTGGTGATGTCGTGGAAATAGGTGCCATAGCTTGAGGTCAGAGCCGCCGGGTAAATGATTGGATTGATGTAGCCGATCGTGTCCCCGTTGGCCGCTGCCTGTTGATTGGCCAGAGCCAGGTAGCCCGCCCACATGGGCGCCGCAAAGCTGGTTCCGCCGTAGTCGTTCGCCGTACAGGTGGTTTGGTCGGCGCAGACGTAATAAGTAAAATTCGCGTTGCCCGCCACGTCGGGGCCGTTCCGCAAGGTCGTGGATCCCTTGTTCGTCGAGGTAATCACGCCCGAGAGCTTCTGCCAGGAAGGAATCGGGATGGAATCCGGGGAGATGCCGCCGCCGCTATCTGCCCAGGCGGTTTCCGATTTCCAGGGGCCAGCCGCGCTGGAGGTTGTCAAGTCCGTGCCGCCGACCGAAACGATATTGGCATCGTCCGCTGGCCAGGCCTCATTCGAGGCAGACCAAGCCGAACTGTCGCCAGACGCGGCAAAGAAGTTCTGGCCTTGCGCCGCCATCTGCTCAAAGTACGGGTCCAGAGTGCTGGGGTCCGCCGGTGTCCAGCCCCAGGAGCAACTGATTTGCTTGGACAACGGAGCGTCCGTAGTCGAAACCATGGCGCTGATGCAGGCAGTATCGCTGATACTTCCCGATCCATTGGCTTTGACGTTGCCGCAGACGTACATATAGAGCATGGTCGAGCCTGGGGCCATGCCCATCGCCTGCGTCATGTCGAGGGTCTGCTCGGTATCGTCGCAGGCGCTACTGCCGCTATCGACGCAGCTCGTGGCGAATCCGCCTGTGGAAATGAGGGTGGGAATGTAAGGTTCCGTTTGCCCAGCGTTTTTGTAATACGTGGACAGATCGGCCAAATCGGTGCCTGCGAATTCGAACAGTGCGATGTTCTGGCCGGCGCCGGTCAGCGCGGTTCCGCCGTAGTAGGCAGCGCGCATGTCGCTGCCCAAAAAGGAAGCCGAAGGGCCGGAGCCGGTGGTGGCGTGGGAGACGACCTTGTCAGGGTCGATCCCATGAGCCTTCGCGTAGTCGCTTTTCTTGATATACAGCGGATGCGGCCTGGAATCATCGTCCAAACCGGTGATGTGCCAAAGCTGGAAGGGTAGGTCCACAGTTGGCTCGCGGTCCACGGCGAAGAATGTGCGGTCTTCGGTGAGGTCGTGATAGGTCCCCATGGTTACGTGGAAGGCCTTCTCGATGTTTGCCACAGTGCCGGTAAGTCTTAGATCCCTTTCCTCGCGGTTTCCGCCGATGATCTCAAAGCCGCTGGCTTTCGAGAAAGCAACCAGGGCGTCCCAATCCTCCTGGCTGGGGCCGAACCTCGCGGTAACTTCTTGCGGCGTGAGGAACTGATGGTAGAAGGGGCTTGCAGGATCCTGGACTTCCTGCACGAAATTTTGCAACCCTACGCGATCACGAAGCGGCAGAACGATGTCGAAGTTTAGGGTCTGGGTCGCAGGGAGTCTGGCGACGAACTGTGCCTGGCCATTGATAACCGCATCGCGCACATGTCGCGTCAATAGGGGCTGGGGCTGTGCCTGTCCGGGGAGGGTGAAGAACAAGAACACGATCGCGCAGACGAGCGCAATCCGTGCCGGCAGCGGGGAAGTATGTTTTCTCATTTTGTCATCCTTTTTGTTCTCAGATCTAAGACATTCGGCCGTTACGCCGTACCTACCGACCAAGAACCGCGGCATCTTACCTCACATTTGATTGCGCACCCAGAGTTTCTGAAAAGTGTTACGGAAATGGAACACCAGGACTGGACTGGCTGCTAGGCCGTGACTACGGAATAGAGACTTTGATTGGCTGGAGGACGTTTTCGAAATACGACCTTTACTCCTTCGCGCCAGCGCTCGTCAATCCCCACGAACTGCCATTCGATTTCGGGAGAAAGGTAACCGAGCAATGTGTCCGTGGCCGGGTGCACATGCAAAGCAGGCGCCACCAGAAACAGCAGTGGTTTTTCGGAAGAGAGTTCCGTGCCGCCGAAATATCCGAAGCGGGTGAATTCGCCGCGGGAGTGGTGCCATTCCACGCGTGACCAATAGTCCAGTCCCTGCAGCGGCAAGTGGATGTCTTCATCGGCCTTCAGTTCTACCACTGCCAGCCTTCCAGCAGTTGTGGCCGTAAGCACATCGATCATGGCGCGGTCGGAGGCCGAGAAGGCGGGAATTTGCGAATACTGCCATAAAGGATCGAGTCGTTTATCCACAACGCTTACATCGCCCACGACCAGGGACTCCAACCATCTTTCAGGACGGAGGCGCCACAACGGAAGTTGCCGCGGCCCATAGGGATGCCGCACATCGCGTAAACATTGCGCCAGTTCAGTAAATTCTGTTTGGTTCCCGTCCTCGAGAACTCGTTCCTCCGCACCCACCCCGAACACGATCTCCTGCGTGCTACGAAATGAGCCCGGAACACCGCTCAGCCGTGCCCGGGCAAATTCCAATCCCCGCCAGCGGAAAGCAATCTCCGCCGCCGAGAGTACGCTGACTTCGCAGTTTGGCAGAATCTCCCGTACTCGCGTGATCGACTCTTCGAAGCGCGCTCTCGCTGCCACTTCGTCCGCCGCGTGAACCAGTCTGGTCGAAACATTTCCGCGATCAGCGCAGTCGATCTCCATCAATGCGTCGTGGCGTTCGTCTAATTCGAATAGCGACCACTTCGCTACATCGCGATTCAGATTTGCCATCCTTTCTCGCACAAGCGCCGAACTTCCATTCGGAACGAATAGTTTCAGGCCTTCCACGAGCACGTTTGCAGCCTGCGCATTGCGGCAAACGTCGAGCCACAGAATGCCGAAAGTCAGCGCGGCGTCGATGGACGACTGCGTCTCCTGAGCGTTCGCTCCAAGCAAGGCAAAGGCCGACCGACCATGGCGCATCAGACCTCGCGCGTACACGGGGCCAAAGGATTTTTCCAGATCGACGCCGGTTGTGAGCTTCGTCACTTTGAACTCGGGAAAATGCCGGTCGAGCGTCCTCCGCAGCTTCTGTTCGTATGCGGTTCGAGCCACTCGCCGGACCGTTGGCGAACGACGATCGCGTTCCCGGCATATTTCCAGTTTGGAAGGGCGTGCCTGACCGAGTCGCTGGACCGCGAGCCGCAACGTGCCATTCTTGACTTCGGCTTCCAGCACACGGCGAACGGAATTCCGCTCAGCCGACCACAGATGGAGCAGACACCGGTTGGACTCGCCTGAAATTGAATATTTGCTTTGAGCCAGATCGAACGCCACGGCGCCATTTTCCAGCACGATCGCGCCGGCGGCCTCGCTGAGAAAATCCTGCACGGTGCGCGTCAATGCTTGCGGCGTCACCGTCGGCATTTAACTTTGCTCATGCAAGATTGTCCGGCTCGATTCTGCAACCTAACCGCCTCGTTCGTCTGTGACATGTGACCATCGTCACGCCGCCTCTGTGGATGTTTTCACCATCCGATCTCATCTGCATGTGGGATAATGACTTTACCCTCTCAACTGAGTCCGCGTTCGGCGTTGGGGCATCTAATTTTTGTGAGTAAAAGCTTGGATAAACAACCTCTATTGGATAAGCAACGTTTCTTCTTCGACCACTACGGCGTTACGGAAAACGATCTGGAACACTACCTGGCGGCAGCTCTTTCAGCCGGCGGCGACTATGCCGACCTTTATTTCGAATATCTCTCGTCCACATCTCTCATGGTGGATGAGTCGATGGTAAAGTCGGCTTCGCAGGGAATTTCCGCGGGCTGCGGCGTACGCGTGGTTTCTGGCGAGCGTACGGGATACGCTTATACCGATGATCTCTCCTCCAGCCGGATTCTGCACGCGGCTCGCACTGCGGCGTTGATTGCGAGCGCCCCAGCGAAGACTCCCGTGGCTGGATTCCAGAAGACTGCAGCTCGCAGCTTGTACCCAGTGACTCTGCCCTCGGTCGATGCCGAGATTAGCGCAAAAGTCGAACTGGTAATTCGAGCCGACAAGGCGGCGCGTGCGTATGATCCGCGCATTCAGGAAGTCCGCGCCAGCTATTCCGATGAACTGCGGAATATTCTCGTGGTTGCATCCGATGGAACCTTCGCCGAAGATTCTCAGCCGCTGGCTCGAATGAATGTGTCTTGTATCGCTAAAACCGAAAACAATTCAGCTCGCGGCGGTTCTGGTGGTGGCGGACGCGTCGCCCTCGACTTCTTTTTCGGAGACAAAAATCCCGAATTCTTCGCCCGGGAAGCGGCCCGGCAGGCGATTCTTCAACTCGACGCACGCGAAGCTCCCGCCGGCGACATGGAAGTTGTTCTCGGTCCGGGATGGCCCGGCGTATTGCTGCATGAAGCGGTCGGTCATGGCCTGGAAGCGGATTTCAATCGCAAGAAAACTTCCGCTTTCGCCGGTCTGATTGGCAAGCGCGTAGCGAGCGAAGGCTGCACCGTCATCGATAACGGGACCATGCCGTGGCGTCGCGGTTCGCTTAATGTGGATGATGAAGGTGAACCCACGCAGGAAACCGTGCTGATTGAAAAAGGGATTCTGAAAGGTTATCTGAGCGACAAGCTCTCCGCGCGCCTGATGGGCATCGCCGACACCGGCAACGGACGCCGCGAGAGCTACGAGCACATCCCCATGCCGCGCATGACCAACACTTACATGCTGGCGGGCCAGGATAATCCGGAAGACATTATTCGCTCGGTGAAGCGTGGTATTTACGCTGTCAACTTTGGCGGCGGCCAGGTCGATATTACCAACGGTAAGTTCGTCTTCGGAGCCTCCGAGGCATACATGATCGAAGACGGCCAGATCACCGCGCCCATCAAAGGCGCAACCCTGATCGGCAACGGCCCCGATGTGTTGACGCGGGTCTCGATGGTGGGCAACGATTTGAAACTAGACGAAGGCGTCGGCACCTGCGGCAAAGATGGGCAGGCCGTGCCGGTGGGCGTGGGTATTCCGACCATCAAGATCGATCGCCTGACCGTCGGCGGCACCGCGAAGAAGGATCCCGGCGGCTTCATGCAGTAAGATCGAACTCACCACGGAGACACGGAGTCACGGAGAAGTTCTTAAGCTGATTCCTGGTTCTTGGTTTTCTCCGTGTCTCGGTGCCTCCGTGGTAATGAATTCTTTATGTCCGCTACTCAACTAGAAACCGGAAACCCGAAACTGGAAACCGACCTCCGCGAACTCGCGCAGGACATCGTCCGCCGCGCCATGAACGGCGGCGCCACCGCTGCCGAGTGCGTGGTGCGCGAAGGCGATGAATTTTCTACGCTCGTCCGCCTCGGCCAGGTCGAAACCCTCAAGGAATCGGGATCGCGCTCCATCGGCGTGCGTGTCTTCAACGGCCAGCGCGCAGCGAGCACCTACTCGAGCGATTTCTCCCGTGCGAGCCTCGACCGCATGGTGAACTCGGCGTTGGAGCTTTCGAAGATCACGTCGGAAGATCCTTTCGGCGGTATTCCAGACGCTTCCCAACTTGGTTCCCTGAAGGGCGATCTCGATCTCTATCACGAAGACGTGTATTCGCTCCCCGGGCCCGACCGCATCGACTACGCGCGACGCGCCGAAAAGGCTGCGCTCGACTTCGACCCACGCATCAAAAACTCTGAAGGCGGATCGTTTGACGCCGCTACTGGGCATAAAGTTCTGGCAAACTCGCACGGATTCGTCGGTGAATACCGACGCTCCTATTGTTCCATGGCTGCCGTGCCCATCGCGCAAACAGAAGATGGTGGTATGCAGCGCGACTACTGGTTCTCGGTGGCGCGTACGCTGAGTAAGCTGGAATCACCCGAACAGGTAGGGAGAGTCGCGGCTGAGCGAACGCTGCGCCGTTTGGGCGCGCGCAAGGCGAAGACTGCGCAAGTACCAATAATCTTCGATCCCATGGTGGCAACGTCAATCCTGGAACATATTTTCGAAGGGATTAACGGCGATTCGGTTTATCGTGGCGCTTCGTTTCTCGCCGGCAAGCTGGGGCAGAAAGTCGCGGGCGAGAATGTGACTATCATTGACGATGGCACGATCCCCGGTGGCTTCGGCACCAGCCCATTCGATGGCGAAGGCGTGCCTACGCGCCGCACAATAGTCATTGAGAAGGGCGTGCTGAGTTCTTATCTATTAAATACGTACACCGCGAAAAAGCTGGGATTGAAGACCACCGGAAACGCCTCCCGCGGACTGGCCGGCACGCCCGGTATCGGCCCGGGCAACTATTTCCTGCAGCCAGGCACGCGAACGCCAAAGGAATTAATTTCTGGCATCAAAGAAGGCCTTTATGTAACGGAATTTCTCGGCCATGGCGCAAACCTGGTGACTGGCGATTATTCCCGCGGCGCTTCGGGCTTGTGGATTTCCGGCGGGGAGTTTGCTTATCCCGTGGAAGAAATTACTGTAGCGGGAAATCTGAAAGAAATGTTCTTCAACATCTCCGAGATCGCGAGCGACCTTGAGTTCCGCGGATCGGTTGCCTCTCCCACCCTGCGCATTGACGGCCTCACAGTCGGCGGCGAATAATTCGGAGCTTTATAGTCAGAATATGAAATTCGCCAAGATCGTATTCTGGATCGCTGGCCTTTGGGGCGTGTTAGTCCTCACTCCGCTGTATTTCATGTTTAACCTGATCGGGCGCCAGGACCCTCCGCCTATTACCCATCCGGCGTTTTACTACGGCTTCGTCAGCGTGGGATTAGCATTCCAGTTCGTTTTCTTCGTGCTTGCCAGAGACCCAGTGCGATTCCGTCCGATGATGATTCCATCAGTGATCGAGAAATTTGGCGGGGGTATTTCCTTCGTCGTGCTCTATTTGCAGCATCGCCTCACGCCGGGAGATCTGTTTTTGGGCTGTGTCGATCTCTTGTTCGGCGTGCTATTTCTGGCAGCGTTCCTGCAGACCACCAACTAGCGTCCAGAGTACAATCGATTTGCATGGGCGGCCTGATCCAGCCAACTCCGACAACCGAAGAGCCCGATTCCAGTCGACGAACGATTGCCATTGCAGTTGCAGTCGTCATCCTGATCGCCGTTGTTGGCGCGTTTCTTCTGCGAGGTCAACCGAAAGGAGCTTCGGGACCTCCGCCTTACGCCGCAAATCTTAAACTTTCCGACTTCAAGATGAGTGCGGCCGAGAATTTTGTCGGCGCAACTGTAAGCTATGTTGACGGAACCGTAACCAACACCGGCGATAAGACAGTCACGCACGTAATGGTCGATGTGAACTTCAAAGATGACATGGGGCAAACAGTACAGCGGGAAGAGATTCCCCTGCAGGTATTGAAGACGACAGGCCCATATCCTGAAGCCGTGGATTTCCGAGTCTTGCCGCTTCCTCCCGGACAAAGCCAAACTTTTCGCCTTACGTTCGAAGCCATTTCAGCGCAGTGGAACCATCAGTATCCGGACATTCAGGTCACCGATGTTGCGGTGAAATGAATAGGCGAGCGCTGCCTGGTTCGAATTCCCAATTGCCGATTGCCAACTTCCGATTGCAATTTAAGAACGTCGTCAGCGGTTTGAAGCGTCCGAAAAATCGGCACTCGGAAATTGGAAATTGACAATCGGTACAATGACTTCATGGCCGATGCAAAACCATTCCGCCTGACGGAGTCGGTAAAAGCTGCGGGTTGAGCGTCCAAACTGAGTCCGGCGGCGCTGGACACGGTGCTTGGGAAATTAGCCCGGCAACACGACCCTAATGTTCTGGTTGGCTTTGATCACGCCGACGACGCCGGAGTGTATCAAATCGCGCCTGATCAGGCGCTGGTGCAGACGGTCGATTTTTTCACTCCCATCGTCGACGATCCTTACGTTTTCGGGCAGATTGCCGCGACGAATGCGCTCAGCGATATCTACGCCATGGGCGCCCGTCCGCTTACTTCGCTGGCCCTGGTTTGCTTTCCAGACAAGGCGGACCTGGAAATTCTGGAGCGCATTCTCGCCGGCGGCCTGTCAAAAATGATCGAAGCAGGATGCACCGTGATCGGCGGGCACAGCATTCGTGATGAAGAACTCAAGTTCGGCTATTCCGTGACCGGACTCGTGCACCCGAAAAAAATCCTCGCCAATAGTGGAGCGCAGCCAGGAGACACTCTTATCTTGACGAAACCGCTGGGTACGGGAGTGATCTCCACTGCAATCAAAAAAGGGGTGGCCGATCAAGCCTGGATCGAAGCCGCGGTTCGATCGATGACGACTCTGAACAAGCAAGCCGCGGAACTGATTGGAAATGGCGTTGGCAATCGCGAATATCAAGTCCATGCCATGACCGATATTACCGGCTTCGGCCTGATTGGCCATGCGCGCGAAATGGCTCTTGCCAGTAATGTGGGCTTGCAACTCTTTTCGCAAGATATTCCGGTTCTGCCTGGAGCTCTGGATTGCATTGGTGCAGGTTATGTTCCCGGGGGCCTCAAAAATAATCGTGACTTCGCCGAATGCGTTGTCGGCTACGAGTCTCCGATTGCCGACGATCTTAAAACTTTGCTATTTGATCCTCAAACCGCTGGCGGCCTTCTCGTCTCCGTTGCCCAAAATGATTGCGAGGAACTGGTTGTCGAGATGCAATCGGCGGGCATTCCGGCGCGCTCTATCGGCAAGGTAACTGAATCCCAAAAGCCGCTCATTCGCATCTATTAGGTAGCTACCTGTCATATCTGGAACTTGGCTTTCGGAAAGGAAATCATAATGCAATTTCGTGAACTAGGACGCAGCGGTCTCAAAATATCGGCTCTCGGTTTGGGCTGCATGGGCATGTCGGAGTTTTATAGCGGACGCGACGATAACGAATCCATCGCCACCATTCACCGCGCTCTCGAACTAGGAATTACTTTTCTCGACACGGCCGATGTTTATGGCCCGTACAAAAATGAAGAACTGGTGGGGCGCGCGATCAAAGGCAAGCGCGACCAAATTGTATTGGCAACAAAATTCGGCATTGTGCGCGATCCGGCTAATCCGCAGAACCGCGGAGTCAATGGCAAAGCGGATTATGTTCGCCGATCGTGCGAAGCCAGCTTGAAACGACTGGGGGTCGAGACCATTGATCTCTACTATCAGCATCGCGTGGATCCCGCCACGCCTATTGAAGAAACGGTGGGAGCCATGGCAGAACTTGTTCAGGAAGGGAAGATTCGCCATATCGGACTGTCCGAAGCATCGCCGCAGACGCTGCGTCGGGCGGTGAAAGTCCATCGCATTACTGCGCTGCAGACCGAGTATTCTCTCTGGAGCCGCGAGCCGGAAGAGGAGATCCTCGCAACCTGCCGCGAGTTAGGCGTTGGCTTCGTTGCTTACAGCCCACTGGGACGCGGCTTCCTCACCGGCCAGTTCACACGCTTTGAAGATTTTCCTGAAGACGACTACCGCAAATTTTCTCCCCGCTTTCAGGGAGCGAACTTTCAGAAGAATCTGGACTTGGTGCGCCGTGTTGAAGAAATTGCACATGAGAAACACTGCGCTCCCGCGCAACTCGCACTGGCCTGGGTGCTCGCTCAGGACAAAAATATTGTGCCTATCCCAGGCACAAAGCGACGCAAGTATTTGGAGGAGAACATCGGAGCTCTTGATGTGAGACTGAGTGCGGAAGACCTTCGTCGGATTGATGAAATATTTCCCACTGACGCGGCCGCCGGCTCTCGCTACCCCGAGCACATGATGAGTCTCGTCAATCAGTAACTTCACAGCGGGCACAAATAATTTGGGCGGCCACAGGCCGCCCAAGAAAAAATATCAACTGGCAGGTTAAGCTATACGTTAAGCTCGCGCCGGACTTTCCCCGCCCTTGGCGATCCCACGTCCCGGCTCCGGCTTCAATACCTGCTGGACCCCGCCGTCATCGGGTTTGGACGGTAGCTTCATCGGAGGCAGCTCCTTGCCCTCAACCAGAAGCATCACTTCGGAAGCATCCAGTACTTCGCGCTCCAGCAGCGCCATTGCAATCTTCTGTAGCGTGTCAGGATTCCCCTGCAAGATGCCCTTTGCCGTCTCGTATCCGTAGTTGACCAGTTTGCGGACTTCGCCATCGATCTTGATAGCGGTGTCTTCGCTATAGTCGCGGTGTTGGCTGATCTCACGGCCCAGGAAAATCTGCTCTTCCTTTTTCCCGAAGGTCAGCGGTCCCAGGTCGCTCATGCCCCACTCGCACACCATCTTGCGTGCCATTTCCGTGGCCCGCTCAATGTCGTTGCCAGCGCCCGTGCTCATCTGGTTGAGAAAGAGTTCCTCGGCCAACCGTCCACCCATCAGAATCGCCAGATCGGTCTTCAAATATTCCCGCGTGTAGTTATGGCGGTCATCGATTGGCAATTGCATGGTCACGCCCAACGCCATGCCGCGCGGAATGATCGTGACTTTATGCACTGGATCAGAGCCCGGAAGCTTCGCTGCCACCAAAGCATGTCCAGCTTCGTGATAAGCCGTCACTTTCTTTTCTTCGTCGGAAAGAATCAGCGACTTGCGCTCCACGCCCATCAGAACCTTATCTTTGGCAACCTCGAAGTCGAACATCAGTACAGCCTTGCGATTTTGCCGGGCTGCAGCCAGAGCCGCTTCATTTACCATGTTCGCTAAATCGGCGCCGGAAAATCCTGGTGTGCCGCGTGCGAGCACCTGCAGATCGACATCTTCCGCCAGTGGAATCTTGCGGGTATGCACGCGCAGAATCTCTTCGCGCCCGCGAACATCCGGGCGGCTGACCACCACCCGACGGTCAAATCGTCCCGGCCGTAGCAATGCTGGATCCAGCACGTCAGGCCGATTCGTCGCTGCCATCAGGATGACGCCTTCGTTTGATTCGAAGCCGTCCATTTCAACTAATAATTGATTCAATGTTTGTTCGCGCTCGTCGTGCCCACCGCCCAAGCCGGCGCCACGGTGGCGTCCCACGGCATCAATTTCGTCGATGAAGATGATGCAGGGGGCATTCTTCTTGCCTTGCTCGAATAGATCGCGAACCCGGCTTGCGCCCACACCAACGAACATTTCTACGAAGTCCGAGCCGGAGATAGAAAAGAAAGGAACGTTCGCTTCACCGGCAACCGCCCGAGCCAAAAGGGTTTTGCCGGTACCCGGAGGACCGACCAGCAATACGCCTTTAGGAATTCTTCCGCCAAGCTTTTGGAACTTTTGCGCTTCACGCAGAAATTCGATAATCTCCCGCAACTCTTCCTTGGCTTCTTCTACCCCAGCCACGTCTTTGAACGTGACCTTCTTCTGCTGCATGGAAAGCAGCCGGGCACGGCTTTTTCCGAACGACAAAGCTTTGTTTCCGCCGGTCTGCATCTGGCGGATCATGAAAAACCACAACGCACCCAACAAGATGAGCGGTGCCCACGTTCCCAGCAATTGCAGCGGCCAGCTTCCGCTGTTCACGTCCTTGATATTCACCGAGACGCCCTTGTCGTTGAGCGTCTTGAACATGTCAGGATAATTCGCTGGCACGGTCGTGTGGAAGGCGGATCCATCGCGAGCTTTCCCATGGACCTGTTGGCCGTCTATGGTGACTTCATGAACGTTGCCTTGGTTTACGTCGTTCAAGAACTGCGTGAAATTAACTTCTTTATCTTTCTGTCCACCGCGGCCCTGTTGAATAACCTCCCACAACAAGAGAGCGGATAAACCGATCACCAACCAGAAAGCTACGGTTTTGACTGTAGAATTCACCAAGACACTCCTAAGAAACCGGGAACCGAGTTAATCGCGTAACGTCCCGAGGCTCCTGCCACTAAATTAGATGCCGTTCGGACAATTTGGATAAGAAAAATCCCTAAGAACCTTTATTCTACCTTTTCTGTGAGAAAAAGGCGCGTCAAGTTCGCCATGACTTAAGTCATCTGCGGGACCGGCGTTGCAGCCAGGTAGGGAATATTGCGGTTGGTCTGCTCTGCCGCGCCGAGTCCGTAGCCTATTAGGAAAGCTTCATCGACCAGGAAGCCGAAATAATCGGGCTGAAGCGCAACCCGCCGGGCCGACTGGCGATCCAAAAGCGTTACTAATTTTACCGAAGCAGCCCCACGCGCCCGCAAGTCGTTCATAAGGAACTCGCTGGTCACGCCCGAATGCACCAGTCCCTCGACCAGCAGCACATGCTGGCCGCGAATATCCGGCTCGTGGCTGAAGAAAATCTCCACAATCTCTCCCGCTTGTTTTCCCGGCTGCTTACTATATTTGGGCTTAATGAACTGGCAAATCACGGGAACGTCCAATGCCCGAACTAAATCCGCCATGAACATGAAGGCGTTCTCCAGAACCGCCAAGGCTTGAATGGTCTGACCCTTATAGTCGTCGGAGATGTGGCGGCCCAGTTCCTTGACGCGTTTCTGAATTTGTTCAGACGCAATAACTTGGCGAAGTGACTCCGCTTTCAGACCATCCATGAAGTGGCTTGCCTCCGGATCGTAAACTGCACAGTGCTCCCGGACCAGATTATCTCCATTATCTTCTATCAGACTTTAGATCGTATTCTCGTCAGGCGCCAAGGGGTTCTCTCGGATCAATACGCCTTCTTGCCCCGTCTCCGCGCGCCACCGGACGGGAACCGGAAAGCCGCGCATCCACACGATCTCGTCTCCACTCACCGCGACCGGCCATAGCCTGCGCTTTGGCTGGGCGATGTGTTGTTCCTGTAACAATTCTTTCACCTTTTTCGAAGCCTTCGTGTGGGCCGGCCAGAAACGGTCTCCTGCGCGCCAGTTCCGCACCATTAACCGCACCGGCAATAAATCTGCACGAAGAAGTTGCTCGGAATTATACTCCGCCCAGCAGACGCCCGGAGCAATGCGCAACGCTTCGATTACTCCCCCCACCTCCGGAACCACGACTCGCCCGGGCACAGCCAGCGGATATTCATAATCGGCCACCCTTTGGATCTGCCGAAGATCTGGCGTAACGAACACCATCGCCTCCGGCTCGCGAACAGTCTTCCAGCCAAGGGGAAGCGACAATTCTTTCCCGCCGGCCCCTCCTCCGCCGCGAAGCGAAGAATTTCCTCGATGCGCTTGAACTCCAGCGGAATCCCGGCCTGCTCGCCGATCGCCTTCAGCACTCTTCTCTGTACAGCTTTCGGCTCCGTCAGCAGCCACGGCCGGCTTAGGGAAGCATTCATCACGGCCGATTCCGATTCCTCAATTCTTTTCAATAAGCCGGGGTCGGGTTGCATCAGATTGATCTGCACCAGCGATTGTGTCGCGGCGAAACCCGGCAGTCCGCGCGTCCATTCGGGCTCAGACCACTGCACCACCGTCCCCAACCAGCCCGAGATTTCGTTCTCCCAGTAATCTTCCTCATCCCGGGCAATCTCAGCCAGTTCGGCAAAATTCTCGGCCACTGCGGGATTGAATTCCCGTTCCAGCAGCGGCATTACTAATTTGCGCACCCGGTTGCGCGTGAACCTGGAATCGGCATTGGTCGGGTCTTCACGCCAGGGCTGCTTCAGATCGGCCAAGTATTGTTGCAGTTCGCCCCGACGAACTCCCAGCAACGGCCGAATAATTTCGCCATGCCCTTCGCCATCGTCGTCCTCAACTAAGATTCGCGGATAGATTCCGGCCAAACCCCGCATTCCTGTGCCGCGAATCAGCCGCATCAGCACCGTCTCGGCCTGGTCGTCGAGCGTATGCCCGGTAGCGATTTTGTCCAGAACGTGTGCCGGGCCCCCCGTCGGAAACGGTACGGCCTGGGGCGCGCCCAATAGCATGCCTGAAGATTCGGGTTCTAGCCCCTGAGATACTGCTGGCTTGACCTCATCGACTTCTTCAGCCGACCCAAGCAGTAAGCGAAAAAATCTATATCGCAGGTCACGCGCAGCAGCTTCTACCCCGGCGCGCTCATCGGCCGCCTGCTGCATCACATTGCCCCTGCCCCCATAAAACTGGAGCCCGTGCTCGCGAGCCAGTTCCTCCACGAACTGCTGATCAGCATCCGACTCCAAGCCGCGTAATTGGTGATTGAAGTGAACGACAGAAACGACGATGCCGAGTTCGTTCCGCAATTCAAGCAGCAATCGCAGGAGCGCAACAGAATCGATGCCACTTGAAACCGCAACCCCAACGCGGTCTCCCGCCTGCAACAATTCCTCCCGACGAATGTGGCCCAATACGCTCTGTGCCAATGAGTGCACGAGAACATGGTACATCGGGAATACACAGCTCTGGCGGATGCGGACGGGATCAGGAGCCGTTACCTCTGAGTTATTATCCGAGCACGTGATTCCAGATCTCCAAACCGCACGCTTGTGGTTGCGTCCATTAGAACTGGCCGACGCCGAGCAGGCGCAGCTTCTGTTTCCACACTGGGAGATCGTTCGTTATCTGGCGAAATCTGTTCCGTGGCCCTACCCGCCGGACGGCGCCCACAAGTTCTATCTCGATGTCGCGCTTCCGGCGATGGCTCGTAGAGACGAATGGCATTGGACCCTCAGGCTGAAGACTGACCCCGATCGGCTGATTGGCAGCGTGTCCCTCATGAAAGGAGAAAACATCAATCGTGGATTCTGGATTGGATTGCCCTGGCACGGGCAAGGCCTCATGACCGAGGCCTGCGAAGCCGTCACCGACTTCTGGTTTAACACCCTCAAGTTCCCAGTGCTGCGAGCCCCCAAGGCGGCTGCCAACACTGCATCCCGCCGCATCTCGGAAAAAAGCGGTATGCGCCTGGTTGCCCGGGAAGAGCATGAATACGTCTCCGGACGTTTACCCTCGGAAATCTGGGAAATCACAGCCGAAGAATGGAACGCCCGGCACACGAGGAAATGAATACGCCCTGTTAGGTTTTTGTCGCCGAGGGGCGTGCAGTTGAGTGCTTACAGCCCCGGGCTCTTCTCCTCGATTAGCTTCTTGATCTTCTCCACGAAATCGTTGGCAGCCATGTCCTCGGTCTTCTCTTTCCCGCGCGTGCGCACGTTCACCTTGCCGGCCTCGGCCTCTTTATCCCCGACCACCAGCAGGAACGGCACCTTCTGCATGGCATGCTCGCGGATCTTGGCATTCATCTTTTCGTTGCGCGCATCCACTTCCACGCGCACTCCGATGGCTTTGAGTTGATCCGCAACTTTGTTGGCATACTCCGCGTGCCGCTCGCTGATGGGAATCATCGCCACCTGCACCGGCGACAGCCACACCGGGAACGCTCCCGCGTAGTGCTCGATCAGCACTCCGAAGAATCGCTCGACCGATCCAAACAGCGCGCGATGCACCATCACAGGCTGCTTGCGTGAGCCGTCTTCAGCTACGTACTCCAGACCAAAACGCTGCGGCAAATTGAAGTCGACCTGCACCGTCGAGAGCTGCCACAAGCGCCCGATGGCATCAACGAGCTTGATATCAATCTTCGGCCCGTAAAACGCCGCCTCGCCGGGCATGGTCTTGTACTCAATGTTCCGGCCTTTCAGCACTTTTTCGAGCGATTCGGTGGCGTGGATCCATTGCTCTTCGCTGCCCACGAAATTCCTGCGGTCGTTAGGATCCCACGTCGAAAGTTCAGTCTGGAAATTGTCGAAGCCAAAATCCTTCAGTACATCCAGGGCGAAGTCGAGACAACCGGTAATCTCGGCTTCGACTTGCTCCGGCGTGCAGAAAATGTGCGAGTCATCTTGCGTGAAGCCGCGCACGCGCAACAGCCCATGCATCACTCCAGACCGCTCGTAGCGATAGACGGTTCCCAACTCGCCCAACCGCACCGGTAGATCGCGATACGACTTCAGTGAGTCTTTGTAAATCAGAATGTGTCCCGGACAGTTCATCGGCTTCAGCCGGTATTCGGCATCGTCGAGTTCCATGGCGTCGAACATGTTCTGCGCGTAATAACCCTCGTGTCCCGAGGTAAAGAACAACTGCCGCCGCGCCACATGCGGCGTATAGACCAGCGAATAGCCGCGCTTCAGATATTGCTCGCGCATCCAGTCTTCCATCTGTTTGCGGATAATCCCGCCCTTGGGATGCCAGAAAATTAGCCCCGGCCCCGCCAATTCCTGGATGGAAAACAGATCGAGCTGTTTGCCCAGCACGCGATGGTCGCGCTTCTTGGCCTCTTCCAGTTGCTGGAGGTGCGCATCGAGATCTTTCTTCGAGAAAAACGAAGTCCCATAAATGCGCTGTAGTTGCTGATTCTTCTCATCGCCCAGCCAGTACGCGCCAGCCACGTTGAACAGCTTGAATGCCTTGATCTTTCCGGTCGAAGGAATATGCGGCCCGCGGCAGAAATCCGTAAACTTGCCAGTGCGGTAGATGGAAATCTTTTCATCGGGCTTGGTGAATTGCTCGATGAAATGGCACTTCATGAAGTCGCCTTCTTTTTTAAACTCCGCCAACCCTTGATCGCGAGGTAGAAATTCGCGCGCGTAGGGAATATTCTGCAGCACCAGTTCCTGCATTTTCTTCTCGATCTTTTCCAGATCTTCTGGAGTAAACGGAGTTGGCCGGTAAAAGTCGTAGAAAAAACCGCTTTCGGTTGGCGGACCATGGCCAAGTTTGGTCTCAGGAAAAAGCTCCAGCACCGCGGCAGCCAGCAAATGCGCAGACGAGTGCCGGTAAACTTCCAGCGCCTCCGGATCTTTCTCCGTCAACAGGCGGAGATTGGTATCCGTTTCCAGCGGCTTGGTGAGATCGATCAGCGTGGGGCGGGCGCCCTCGCCCGCCTGATCGCCGTTGGAAGATATTTTGGCAACCAGCGCCGCATCCGCCAGCCGCGGGCTGATCGACTTCGCAATATCGAGCGGAGTGGTTCCCTTGGGAACATCCTTCACGCTTCCATCCGGAAGCTTTACATGAATACTGTCTGCCATAAGTGTTGGAACCTGCAGGTGTTTGAATCTTTAAGTTTATGGGAGTGATTCAGGAGGGTCAAACCTGAGGAAGTGAAGAAGCGGCGACAGGAGGTTGCCACGACCACACCGCGTACAAGCCTCTTGAGTGCGAACGGTCGGTCAGACGGCAGGCGTTGGAACTGCAAGGGTGTGGAACCAGGCTCGTTTAATGTGAGGATGCGGGGTTACCTGTGCTCCGTAGAGTTCATATTTCGCTTTATGCAAAAGCTCGGTAACTTCGCTGGAGTTTTCCGGTGAAACTTCGCACCAGATCGTAGGTCGAGCCTCCCTTGAGTAGTCCGTTTAGCTCCCTTCAAGATATTTATTTCGTGAGTCTCCGCGTCGATTTTCAACACCGAGGGTGAAGGAAAATGCTCGAGAAGAAAATCTAAGGTGAGCGAAACGGTCGGCTGCAGACTTCGCGCCCCTTTCGCCTCAGTCGAGCCAACGGCTTCGATCAAGTGATTCGACGATCGGGCCCGCTGGGCGATTGCGAGTTTGGATATCCGATTTGAGTCCGAGATTGAGGCGCACAAGACTTCAATATCTGCACCTTCATATTTGCCCGACGCCAGTCGTTGAGCAGAACGGCTGAGCAGATGTGCAAGCCAGAAATCGGGCTCGATGGCCAACACAAATCCACCTCGTCCTGACATGGCGGCTGCGCAACAACTAAACAGCCCTACATTGGCCCCCACGTCCCAAACCACTGAGCCCGATTTTACGATCTCCTCGGCCACGCTAAATAACACAGAATCAACCTGCGACATAGCGGACCAATAGCGCAGGCTGGCCTCGGGCGTAACATAAATGGGAAAGCGCCCGAATTTCGCCGGGAGCCGACGTCGCAAAACGACGCCCCTACTCAGGCGCTCCGCAAGCCTGCGAATACCCATAAAGGCCACTCAGTATTACACATCCTTCACATGCGTCGCGATGTACCAGATGTTTCCCAACGGATCGGTGACAGCGCCGTTGCGATCGCCATAAGGCTGATCGCTCAGCTCATGCAGCGACTTCGCTCCCGCCGCGAGTGCGCGGCGATAAGCCGCATCGCAATCAGACACGTACATATAAAACATCGAAGGCATGGGCTGGTAAGGCCCGTGCGCCTCGCCCATTTCAACGACCGAGTCGTCGATGCGAACCTGCGCGTGGTGAACCACCCCATCGGGAGACGCATATTTAGCCAGCTCCTGGCCTCCGAAAGCGCGCTTCAGGAAGCTGATCGCAGGCTCGGCTCGTAACGGATGCAGATACACGTTCACGCTGTGCATCCCCCGCGGAATGTAGCTTTCGCCTTTGTGCGTAGCGATGTACCAGAAGTTTCCGAATGGATCTTTCACGCTGGCGCCACGTTCGCCGTAGTCATGATCCTGCGGCTCGCTAGTTGAAGTCGCTCCCGCCTGCAGAGCTTTCTTGTAAGCCGCATCGGTATCCTCTACATAAATGTGCAGCGCTGTGGTCTTCGGCTGCGCGGCGAACGGTTTGCCGGGAATACCTCCACCCATCATCAGCATGGTGTCTCCAATGCGAACCTCGCCGTGAATTCCGCCGGCTCCCTCTCCGACCGCACGCAGCGTCACCTCCGCTCCGAATGCGTTCTTCGCAAACTCAAGCATCGCGTCACCATCGGCTGTGACAATGTAAGGCGTCACCCTGTGGAAGCCGCGCGGAACCGGATTCACGCGTGGCCGCGAAATCCGTCCGCCCTCAGGTCCGGTGGTCAATCCCTTCATCCGCCGGTGCATTTCTTCGACCGGCATCTCCTCCGTCACCGTCGACACACTCCACGTATATCCAAAAGGATCCTGAAGCATTCCTTCGCGGCGCCCGTAAAATTGATCGGCGATGGGTCTCACGGTCTTTGCCCCGGCCTCAATCGCATGGGCAAAAAACTTGTCCACGTCAGGAACACTTAGCGACATGATGACGGGAGAATTTCCCAGCGTCTCCGCGCTGAACCTCCCCCCCTCCGGCCACTCCTCCGTCAGCAGGATTGTCGAGTCCCCGATCCGGACCTCGGCATGCGGGATGCTCCCTCCGGTTTCGAATCGCATTGTTTCCTTCGCGCCAAAGGCCTGCTTGTAGAACTCAATTGCCCTCGCGGCATCTCTGAACGTTAATCTTGGGGTTGCGCTTGTGGTTGTACTTGTACGAACGTCTGCCATAGGTTCAGCAACGGTAGCCATAGTATTTTTCCCTTCCAGTTGTGATTTCAATCGTGCCTTAAAGCTTGCGCTCGGCAGATTGCGCAATTCTGCCGCGACGCGCACCAGTGGCTCGATTTCCCGCTCAACTTTCGGGGCACGTCCGTCCGTTCGAGCCAGCATGGCGTCGACGGCCTTGATTCAGTTGCTCGACTTTCTTGGCGTCGTTATTTCCTGGACTCAGAGAGCGCTTAGGCATCGGCACCCTCCATTCTTGCGCGGAGCGTCGTCAGCGCGCGAAACTGCAACTGCTTCACCGCACCTTCCGTCTTGCGAATCTCCCGCGCCACTTCCTTTATGCTTTTCTGCTCCACAAATCGCAGCGCAACTACCCGCCGCTGCTCAGCGGGCAAAGTCTCAACCATGCGGAATAACATTGCCTTCCGTTCCACGTCTTCAAGTTCCGCGCCCTTTGCCGGTACGGATTCGATCTGCTCCGGCTCGTCGGCCACTTGCTCGCGATTCGATCTTTGCCAGCGATCCGAAATCAAGTTGGCAGCAATGCGGAACAGCCAGGCCGCAAACGGAATCCCGCGCCACTCGAACTTCTGCAAGTTAGCCAGAGCATGATGAAAAACCTCGGAGGTCAAATCCTCGGTTTCCGCGCGATCTCCCACCCGCCGGACCACATATGCATACACCCGCTCGAAATGATTCTCGTAAAGCTCCGCAAAGCGCGCAGGATCCTTCTGCGCCGCCTCGACCAGAAGCCGCTCGTCCGCTTCTTTCTTAAGAGCCTTCAACGATTTCTCCGCGCGGAGTAGTGTTACACAGGGATAACGGAAGCCCAGAGGAAAAAGTTACGGTGAATTTCGGGAAATTGGACATTGACCTTGGTCAAAACGTGTAATCGCCTGGTCCATCAGCTACGCCCGGGCGCGTTGGAATAATGTGGCCAACGACGGTCATCTGGAAAACCGTCACGAGGCATACTAGCCTACCTACTGTGAACAAACCATGTTGCGCCCTTCTATTCCTCGCACTGGTCTGCGGATGCTCAGTCTCAGTCGAGCTGACACGATGCTGAAGATCCGGCTTCACGACGGAGTTAATCGCCATGCATTCAGAACCATTGAATGCGTGGGAAGACTTGGGGCACACGCGATGGGCGCGGTAGTACCTGCTCGGCGCTGCAACTTCATTCGGTGCTATCGATCTGACGAATGCTGGCTTCGCGTAGTTCGAGCAGATACTCGCAGGAGAGGCGATTCATGTCGAAAGCAGGAAAGTCCGTAGTTGTGATGGGGTCTGTCTGTGCACGCCCAGATTGTTGCGATCCCTTCGTCGCGGTATATGTTGTCTCCTTGCGCATTCGTGTGCTCTCCACCACTCGCCCATTGCCCACAAACAATCTTGATGACACAGCGAGAATCTTCTGGCGCGATTGTGCATGATCTCCGATTTGGCTGTGCGCGGATACGCGCTCAGCATTTCTGCGCACCAGTTGACCAGTAATTGGTGAAACATCGCGATTACACTCATTGGCGGACGCCCACCCTTCGCGGTTTTGGAAGGGTGGAAAGCAAATGGCGCAAGAAATCAAACCTATCTGGACTTCCGGACCTCCTGTAGAGAAACTCTCCCATAAATATGGTAATATGGGTCAGTGAAGACGACCCTCGAAATTCCGGATTTTCTCTTCCGCCGGGCGAAGTCGGTGGCTGCCGAGCGCGGCATTCCTCTGCGCCAGTTCGTGACCGAGGCTGTCCAGGAGAAGCTGAGAATCACACCTCAGGAAAAACCCTGGACGAAACATCTGGGCAAGCTCAAGCACCTCCGCAAAGAGCGTAAGCAGATCGAGAAGCGGGTGGCAGAAGCCTTCGAGCAAATCGATCGCGAACTCTGGCGCTGATCCGAAGTCTGACAAAGTAATGATTGTCGATACCAACGCCTTGTCCGCCGCAGCCGATGACGACCCGGCCGTCATCGCCATCCTCACCCGCGCCGACCAGATGGCGATTCCCGTAATCGTCCTCGGCGAGTATCGCTACGGAATCGCCCAATCGCGCCACTCGCGCCGCCTACGAAAACTGGCTGGCCGCACTTCTTCGCGACTGCGCCGTGCTCGACATTAACGAGCCAACCACCCAGCATTACGCCCAGATCACTCTCGATCTAAGGCACAAAGGTAAGCCAATTCCCACCAACGACCTCTGGATCGCAGCCCTCTGCCGCCAGCACTCGCTCCCGCTGTTGAGTCGTGATCCCCACTTTGATCAGGTGACGGGATTGAAACGGATTGGCTGGTGAATTCGCAGCAAGCCGGGTGCCCGACCTTCCGACTTTGTGAGAAGTAAATTTTTTAATCTGGATTCCGGCACGAACGAAGACGATTGTCATCCTGAACGGAGCCGTTCTTCAGGCGCAGTGAAGGATCTCCTGCTTAACCGGAGCAACGCGTAAGCCAACGGCACGACCCCCAAATTTACACCGACTGCGAAGCTGGCCCGTAGTACAGCTCCTCGATCGCCTTCTTCACTTTGTCTGAAACGCTCTCCAGGTCGCGCATAGTCAGCCCGGTAGTCGGAATCGGCTCACCCACGCGCATCTCCAGCGGTCGGCACTTGATATGGTAAGTATCCATCGGCAGCAATTCGTAGGTGCCGACCAGGGCTACCGGAACGATATCGACCTGCGCCTTGAGCGCCAGAAAAAAAGCTCCCGGCAGAAACGGTTTGATCTCGCCATCGGGAGTGCGCCCTCCCTCGGGATAAATCACTAGCGGCATGCCGGCCTTCAAACTTTTCACCGCGGAGCGGATTGCCGCAATCGAATTAGTCGGCTTCTGCTGATCGATGCAGACCTGTCCCGACCGCTTCAGTTGCCAACCCACAACCGGATACGCCAGCAATTCTTTCTTGAAGACGATTCGAAACTGAAAAGGAAGGTAGACGTAGAGAACGGGGATGTCCATGGCCGAAGCGTGATTCACGGCGTAAACATGAGGCTTCGACTTATCGATCTTATCCAGGCCGGTGACCTTCACCGGAGACAAGATCGTCTTCATGATGAGCCACGACCAGGTTCGCGAAAACCAGTGCAGGCGGCGTCCGCTGCGGTCGAACAGGCCTCCGGGCAGGGCAAGCACTCCCAGAATAAGCGTGTAAAACCAGATCAGCGGATCAAGTATGAAATACGAACGTAGCCTGCTCAACCATCCGTAGGTCTTCCCCGGAATCGCATGCGGACTTCCGCGCGGCGCTATCGCAGTTGCGGTCTCTGAGCTTTGCTGGACTTCCAAGATGAATTTACTTCCTGCACATTTCTATTTTAGGGGAAACTGCCGGTCCGCGCTGTATCAGGCCTGCGCTCTAATCTGACTCATCACTTCTCCGACCAGATAAATTGACCCGGTGATCACAATAATCGTTCCAGTATCGCTGATCTCCCGGGCTCGCTCCACAGCTCGCTGCACATCTTCGACCTTCTCGATTTCGGCCCCGGTGCGAGCCGCCGCTTCCTGAATTTCTTCAGGCGACGCTGCTCGCGGGTTCTGCGGTTTGGTCACGATAACTCGATCGGCCAAGGGAAATAGAATCTCCCCCATCTCCGAGATTGCCTTATCCCGCATGGCTCCGAAAACAAAAATCAGCCGGCGGCCGTCGTAACGCTCGGAAAGGGCCGAACGGAGCGCCCACGCGCCCGCCGGATTGTGGGCCACATCGATGACCATCTCAGGCCATCCGGGTCTCGGAGTAATCACCTGAAACCGCCCCGGCCAGTGCGTCTTGCGTAATCCATGCTCGATACTCTTCGGGGTAATGCTGTTGAATCCTTGCTGATTCAATTCCACCGCCGCCGCAATCGCCAGCGCAACATTGCGCAACTGATGTCGCCCCACCAAGGGCGTCTCCACCAGAATTTGTTCACCCATCACCTGAAGCGGGTAGCGATATACAAACCGGCTATTGCCTTGCCCGGTACTCGGCTCCAAATACTGGCTGCTTCCGGGAGAAACCGGTGGCACGTACGGCACCGCGTTTACAGCCCGCGCTCCGAGCTCCAGGATCGTGTTGCCGATCACGTCATTGGCTTCGGGCTGCTGCGGCAGAGTTACGACCACGCCGCCAGGACGAATAATCCCGACTTTCTCGCGCGCAATCTCGCCCACGGTGTTCCCGAGAAACTTCTGGTGATCGAGAGAGACGTCAGTGATTACGCTGACCCGCGGCTCAACCACATTCGTGGCATCGAGCCTTCCCCCCATGCCGACTTCCAGCACCGCGAGATCCACTCTCTCTCGCGCAAAATATTCAAAAGCAATTGCCGTCATCATTTCGAAAAAACTCGGATGCCACGGCAGTTCGGTTTTTTCAACCAGCTTTCCTGCCGCTCTATCAATCGTTCCATGCAGCTCGGCAAAATGATCGTCGCTGATCTGCTCGCCATTGATCCGGATGCGCTCGTTGATTCGCATCAGATGCGGCGACGTGTACAAGCCGGTCTTCAACCCCGATGTTCGCAAAATGGAGGCCAGAGTCGCCGCCGTCGAACCTTTGCCGTTCGTGCCTGCGATGAGGACACTCGGAAAACGGCGCTCCGGATGATTCAGCGCTTCCAACAACACCCGCATATGCGCCAGGTCGAATTTGTTGGAGGGCGTGTTTGCCAGTTCATGCCCCAGCGCAAACATGCGGGATACGGCGGTTTGATAGGAGGTAGTCAAGGTTTGGTTTCTAGTCGTTATCGCTTAGCTCTGGGCTTTTTCTTATGAGTCAGAATATCAAACGGATTTGAGGATTCAGGATGATCAGTCGGGTTGGTCATTCGGTCGAGGCGGTTTAACGGAATTGTGGTGTAGCTATGAGCTAACTGCTCCAACCATAAAATCCAGGGCCCGCGCAATGTAAGGTTTGAGTTCCTTGCGAGCCACCACCGCGTCCAGCATGCCATGTTCCAGAAGAAACTCGCTGCGCTGGAATCCGGCGGGAAGTTTCTGCCGGATCGTTTGCTCGATCACCCGCGGCCCGGCAAATCCAATCAGCGCCCCGGGTTCAGCAATATTCAAATCTCCGAGCATGGCAAACGATGCCGTTACTCCACCCGTAGTCGGATCGGTGAGCAGCGAAATATAGGGAACTTTCGCCTTATCCAACCGAGCCAAAGCCGCCGAAATTTTCGCCAGTTGCATCAGGCTGACCACACCTTCCATCATTCTTGCGCCGCCAGAAGCGGAAACGATAATCAGGGGCGTTTTCGAACCCAACGCGCGTTCGACCGCCCGAGTAATCATCTCGCCGACCACTGCGCCCATGCTGCCGCCGATGAATGCGTACTCCATTACGCTGGCTACCACGGGCCGTCCCAGCAATTTCCCCTGGGCGTTGATCACCGCATCTTTTAATCCAGTATCGTGCTGCGCCTGCCGAAGCCTGGACGAGTAGGGTTTCAAATCCACAAACTTCAGCGGATCGGTCGAGGACAGGTTTCCGTCCAGCGTCTCATACTGATTGCCATCCAGCAGTAATGCTAGCCTGGTCCGTGCGTCGATTCGAAAGTGCTTTTCGCATTTCGGACAAACATTCAGATTCTCTTCCAGGTCCTTTTTCCAGATGATCTGCCGGCAGCCTTCACACTTCACCCACAGGCCTTCGGTGCGAACGGTCTTCTTGCCCGAAGTATCGAGCTCGCCGGATTCTCGTTTAAACCAAGCCATAGGCTAAATGCCGATTTTCGATTGCCAATTGCCGATTAGAATTCGCTTGGGAATCAAAATCGGCAATTGAAAATTGGAAATCGGAAATTTCTTAATACTCAATCCCTCTCTGCGCCATCACGCCCTTCTCGTAAGCATGCTTTACCTGGCGCATCTCCGTTACAGTGTCGGCGGCCTCGACAATTGTGGGGTGTGCGTTCCTTCCCGTCAAGATGACATGCACCATTTCCGGCTTCGACTTCAACGCCTCTACTACCTTCGCTGCGTCTAGCATGCCATAACTGATCGCGTAGTTGATCTCATCCAGTATTACTAGATCCCACTGCCCGGATTGGATTGCCTTCTCCCCCTCGCTCCAGGCATCCTCGACCATCTTCACATCTTCCGGGTCCGGCTTTTCGGTGCCTACCTTCACGAAGCCGCGCCCCATCTGCTTCATCACGAACTTATCCCCAAAAGCCTGCACCGCATCCAGTTCTCCGTAGTGCCAGGAACCCTTCAGGAATTGCAGCATCAGTACGCGCATGCCCTGGCCCACCGCGCGCAAGGCTGTTCCCATGGCCGCCGTGGTTTTGCCCTTGCCCGGACCCGTATTTACGATAATAAGACCTCGACGTACGTCCGTCATGGCTGGAGGTTTGATTCTACTAGAAGCGTAGAGTGCTTGCGGGGGAGCTACACTGTACTCAATCGGATCCGACATTTTCAGGACGCAACTGATTTTCCACAGAACTCTCGCATCCAATGGCGCGTATCCCGATGTAGGTCGATCTCTGTCCCTCAGCAGACTGCGGAGGTCTTTGTCGTGATCAACACTTATGCAGTGTTATTGTTTTGCCTGATTACGGTACCTGCATTTTCCGCTCAGCACGTAGCCGTTCATCCCCGACCCGGCTTCGATTCGCCCGACCAGGAAATTATTCGCCAGATCGTCGATATGGAGCGGCAGTCCAAAGAAGCCAGCCTGCGCCGCGACTCCGAATTTTCCCTGCGAACCCTGGCCGACGATTACGTTGCCATTACGCCTCTCGGCCAGGTGACAACCAAACAGGAGACTATCTCGGCTCGCCGCAGCGGCCAGCTCCGCTATGAGGCCATGAATATTACCGACATGGTTGTGCGGGTGTATGGGGACACAGCCGTGGTCACCGCGCGCGCCGACGTGAAGGGTCACCAACTCGGCGAAGATTTCAGCGGCCCGTATCGCTACACGCGAGTCTGGGTTCGCCGCAGCGGTCAGTGGCAGATCGTGAGTTATCAGGCTACGGTCACGCAGTGAGTGCTGCGTGGGTTTTGTCGCGACTTCCGCCGAGCATAGGGGCATGTCGCCATCGACTTGATGCAGCCGCAGGTCAGCTCAGATCTCGTGACGCCTGATTCGCTGTCCCTATCCCCTTAGGCAGGGGAGCGTCATCTTCTCCGCTTAACAATGGCAAAGCAATCCGCAGAGCGTCTACTTGTCGTCTCACCTTGGATAATTCCTGTTCTTTCGCTCTTAACAGCTCCATCACATCTTTCATTCATCTGCTCCCAGACTAACTCTCGGATTGACTTACTGTCAGATTGATCGTACCGGCGTTTCTCAAACTGTAGGATTCCATATGCCTGAGAGCAAATCACGAAGGTGCACGCCGTGCCGCTTTAATGTCCGGAATGATAAGGATGTCCCTTCAAAATCGTGAAAGCCCGGTAGATCTGCTCCAACAAAACTACGCGAGCCAGTTCGTGCGCCAGGGTTACCTTTCCCAGTGAAATCGTATGCTGCGCCTTGGCGCGCGCTGCCTCGCTGAATCCATCAGCCGGACCCACTGCGAACACCAGGGGCAGAGGATTACGATCCTGATAGTCGCCGAGAAAACCTGCGAACTCCTCAGACGAAAACTGCTTCCCGCGCGATTCCATCAGCACCAGCGTTGACTTAGTATTGTTTCGTTTGCCAGCTTTGGCCGGCAATCCGCCGCACAATGCTATCAGCGCTTGCTCATCGCGCAACGGCATGCCCTCCACGGGAACATAACGCGAAATCCGTTTCAGATATTCATCTGTCAACGCTTGGATCGCTGCTTCTTTTGTTTTGCCCACCCACGCAATCTTGATCTTCACGGCAGCTCAATGGATTTCACTTACTTCCGGATGCCAACACCACCGACACACCAAAGTTGATATTCTCGCCGTGGACGTAGCGTCCGATCTCCCGCAGAACCTCCTCATCGATCTGTTTCCGCATGTTCTCAGGGACTCGATCGAGCATCGGGCGGAAGGGCACAGCTACTGCCTGCGCCTGCTCCCAGACCTCATGTGGCGTTCCCGGCCAGGTCCAGGGCAGAGTTTTTGTTTCTTCTTCCACCTCCCGAAAACCGGCGCTGCGCAGAACAGCCGAAAGACTTCCCGGCTGTGAAAAGCGAAATGGATCGGGACCGCCTGGCAACAACAGCGGTCCACCCACATGACGATGTACCACGCCCATCGTGCTCTGCCAGTAAGGTTGGTCGAACGGTCCCCAAGCCAGAAAACACGCCCGCGCTTCGGAAATCAGAACCCGATGCAATTCGTGCAAAGCCCGAATTACATCCGCAAAAAACATGATTCCGAAGCGGCAAGTGGCCAGATCAAAGGTGTTGTCATCAAATGGGAGGATCTGGGCATCACCCTGCTGGGTGAAGAGATTTTCGAGACCGCGCTCTTGCGCCCGCCCTTTCGCAATATCGAGCAGATCGGCACTCAAATCCAGAGCCGTGACTCGCCCTTCCGGTCCAACGCGCATGGCTAGACTGATGGCGGGCTCACCGGTACCGCTGGCCAGGTCCAGAACTCGCATGCCCGGCTTCGGCTGAGCATATTCCACCAGCGCTTCGGTCACCGCTTTGCCCATCACGGCCGACTTCGCTTTCCATTTGTCGGAGGCGATGAGCCGGTATTGGCTTCCCCAGCCGGGTTCAACTTTGGAGGGTTCCGGATTGGAAGAAGTGTTCATACCTCGCGGAACACGATGAAAACGACTTCATTCAAGAACGTACGCTCACGCCTTTTTTCGTCGCCGAGCGGCTGAGGCTGTACGATGCGGCGTGCTCTTGACCTTAGAAACCGCCTTCGACCGAGGCTTGGACTTTAGTTCCGAGGGCTCCAGCCGCTTTGCCGTTTTCCACAGCCGCTCAAGATCGTAGAACTTGCGCGCCTTCTCGGAAAAAATGTGGACGATGAAGTCTACATAGTCCACCAATATCCACTCCGCCTGCTTATATCCTTCCACGTGTGCCGGCTGGAGCCCTGCGGCTTTCAGGCGCAGCTCCACTTCATCCGCGATAGCTTGCACTTGCCGCGGATTGGTCCCGCTGCAGAGCACGAAATAGTCGGTAAAAGCCGACCCCTTCTCCATTTCCAGTATGGAAAGTTCTTCCGCTTTCTTGTCTAGGCAGGCCTGGATGGCCGCCGCTACCTGGTTCTTCAGCTCATTTTTTTTCATGCAGAGTAGTTCGTCGTCGTGATCATTGTAAATGGGAAGCGGATAGAACGTTGAGTCATGGCTGTGGAAAGTGCGCTTTGTAGAGTCCTATTTTCTTGATGTAGTCCGCAACCGCTGGCTCCACGAAACGGCCGAGTGGCTTTCCTGCGGCTGCCGCCTGGCGAATTGTAGTCGAGGAAATAGGCTGATAGACCTGATCAAGAAGATGGATGGCAACCCCGTTCAGCATCAAGTCGCCATGTGCGGCTTGTTTTTGAAACGGCCGAGTTGCTTCTGCGCGCGGGCGAAGGCTGCTGGGCAGTGCGTTGGCAACATCCGCTAATGAATATCCCGGCCGGCTGGCGACCACGAACTCACATTCTCGGAACAGAGCCTCGGACTCGTGCCACTTGCCGATATCCAAAAAAGCGTCAATGCCGATCAGTAGGAACAGCCGGTCCACTTTCTTGAATTCTTTTTTCACGCGCTTAACGGTATCGATGGTGTAGTTCGGCGTTGCCGCAGGATCGTTATCCTTCTTATTACGCTTTTCCTTTATCCCGCTTTTCGCTGGAATCAACCTCAGCTGGCGCTTCGAGCAGCGAGGGAATGAATTCTTTTTCTTGCGCGGTAGCGAGTACAGTCATGGCGTAGCGGTGCGCGAAAGCAGATAACGGCTGGCTCTGCTTGTGTGGTGGAATACCGGCAGGCACGAACAGGACGCGCCCGAGTTTGTAGCGCTCACTCGCCGCTCGCGCCAGTGCCAGGTGTCCACGATGGATGGGATCGAAAGTGCCGCCAAATAGTCCAATGTTCATGCGCGGTTAGTGTCATCGTTTCCAGGCTCGCTTGGCAAGCGCAACTTTCTCCTCAGCCGGGTTGGCCGTAAGTCCAAACTTCCAATGGCCGATCGTCCAAGGGTTGGAATGGCCAGATACCTATTTAGGAAACAGGTTCGCGAAAATTTAGGATGAACTCCTGTAATCTCGCGCATCTAAAAATCCAACACTAGCATTGCCACACTATGCGGGTATCCCTCCCCCTACTCAGCATTCAGCCTGCCCGTGCGCCAATTTTGCGCTACGGCGTCGCCGTTCTCAGTACCACCCTGGCGCTGATTCCAGCATTGCTTCTTCCCAACATTACGGAAAGTCGTCTGGCCGTATTCGCCGTGGCCGTGATGGTAAGTGCGTGGTATGGCGGGTGGAAGCCGGGCCTGGTGGCCACTTCATTTGCGCTGACCGTGAGCGCTTACTTCTCCTTTTCTTCCGAACAGACGCCGGCACAGTTTCGTTCGACCATGATCAGGCTGTCACTATTCGTTGTTCTGGCGGCCCTTATCTGCTGGTTGAATGCGGCGTTGCGAGCGGCGCAGGAAAGCTTACGACGGTCCGAGATGAATTTCCGTTCCCTCGTCACCAACGCGCCTTATGGCATCTGCCGTTGCGATTCGGCAGGCCAACTCCTGGATGCGAACCCTGCCCTACTCACCATGTTGGGATATTCCTCAACTTCGGAACTCGTCGGCAAACATCTGGGCGCACTTTACTCCGATACGCATCGCTGGTTCGAGTTGGCGGACTATCTGCGTTCGGCAGCGCCGTTTAATGGTCTAATCGCGGAATGGAAGCGAAAGGACGGCATCACGATCCTGGTTCGGGTCTCGGGACGCGCGGTTTGCAATGACGAAAGGAAAACTGCGTTCGAGTTATTCGCCGAAGATGTCACCGAACGGCGCGCTCTTGAACAGCAACTCCAGCAGTCGCAGAAAATGGAGGCTATCGGCAGGCTTGCCGGCGGCATCGCCCACGACTTCAACAATCTTCTGATGGTGATTTCCGGTTACTCGGAATTTTTGCTCGATCGCCTGGGCCCGGACCCGGCGCTGCGCGGTCCCGCGCAGGAAATTGCAGGCGCCTCGCAACGCGCTTCTTCTCTCACACGTCAGTTGCTCGCCTTCAGCCGCAAGCAGATGCTGGCGCCGAAGGTTCTTGATCTGAACGGCGTCGTCACCGAAAACCTCAAGATGCTCACGCGTGTTATTGGCGAGGATATCGACCTCGTTATGGTCCCAGCGCCTTCACTCGGCGCCGTGCGAGCCGACGCCGGCCAGATCGACCAGGTCATCATGAATCTTGCCGTGAACGCGCGCGACGCCATGCCCTCCGGCGGCAAGCTCACCATCGAAACCTCAAACGTATCTCTCGACGAAGAGTACGCCCGCTTCCATGCCCCGCTACGCCCCGGAGATTACGTGATGCTGGCCATTAGTGACACGGGACTTGGAATGGATTCGGAAACTCAGTCTCACATCTTCGAGCCTTTTTTTACTACCAAAGGCCCAAAGGGAACAGGGCTGGGACTCTCCACGGTTTACGGGATTGTGAAACAGAGTGGCGGCTATATCTGGGTGAACAGCGAACCTGGCAAAGGCACCAGCTTCAAGATCTATCTGCCGCGCATCGCGGAAAGAGCGGAGCCTGCACAAGTCGTCGCCTCGAACGAGTCAGCTTTCACCGAGCCCGGCACCGAAACCATCCTTCTGGCCGAGGATGAAGCGAACCTGCGCTATCTGGCGCGCCAGTTTCTGGAGAAGCAAGGCTACAAAGTGATTGAAGCTGCGGACGGAGCCGTCGCGATGCAGATTGCAGTCGCCCACGAGGGCGTGATTCATTTGCTTTTAACCGACGTCATCATGCCCGGCATGAACGGACGCGAACTGGCACAGCGGATCTCGGAAATTCGTCCCCAGACAAAAGTGCTTTACATGTCTGGCTATACGGAAAATGTGATCGGCCACAATGGCACGCTGGATGCCGGTGTGCGCCTGCTGCAAAAGCCTTTCACCCTGCGCGATCTGAAAAGCAAAGTTCGCGAAGTGCTGGATTCCACTCCATTCCCGCAAGCTGCGGAGACAGCCGGTTCGAAGTGCTTACGCCGCCGCCGCGCGCGGGCCGGAACTGCCACTTTCGCGAGCGCCTCGCTTTCAACTGCACCTCCCACTGAAATATCGACGGCTGGATGAAGATAAATGGCACGACGGCGAAACCAGAGATATCAGCCGCTCCGGCCTTCTCTTTCGGGCAGAAGACGCGTTGCAGCCTAATATTCAACTTGAAATCAATCTGGTATTGCCCTCCGAAATTGCCGGGCTTTCACCTACGGAAGTAATCTGTCGCGGAGAAATCGTGCGCACGATCGAACCCTTGGGAGAGGAAATGTCGCCCGCCCTGGCGGCTAAGATTCTTCAATATCACTTCCAGCATGGGTCGCAGCTGCCGCGGGCGTAAAGGCCCTTATGCGCTGCCGCCGCTGGCTTCAGCTTCGGCCGGTTGCGACGGCTGCTGGCGCAGAGCATCGATTTCTTTGGCAATGGCGAACTTGAGTTCCTCGATCCCTTTGCCTGTGACCGCTGAAATCTCATAAAGCCTCAACTTGTGTTTCTTGCAATAGCGCTTCAGCGCTGCAAGTTTTTCTTTGTTCACAACGTCGATCTTCGACGCAACCATGATCATCGGCTTCTCTTCCAGATGCGCGCCAAAGCTGGCCAGTTCTCCGAGTATCACTTCCACATCTTTAACCACGTCCGGACGTCCACTCGCGTCCGACACATCCACCAGATGAACCAGCAATCGGGTGCGTTCGATGTGGCGCAAGAACTGAATGCCCAGCCCAGAGCCTTCGTGCGCCCCCTCGATCAAGCCCGGAATGTCGGCGACGACAAAGCTGATTTCATTATTTAAATCACCCACCGCAACTACGCCGAGTTGAGGCTCCAGGGTAGTAAAAGGATAATCAGCAATTTTTGGCCGGGCAGCGGAGATGCGAGAGATCAAAGTAGACTTGCCGACGTTCGGATAACCAACCAGCCCAACATCCGCAAGCAGCTTCAGTTCCAGCCGGTAATTGTGTTCTTCTCCAGGCCGTCCCGGCTCGTGCTCGCGCGGCGCCTGATGCACCGAAGTTGCGAAACGCGCGTTGCCGCGCCCACCGCGACCGCCGCGGGCAATCACCATACGCTGATCGGGACCGGAAAAATCAAATACTTTCTCTCCGGTTTCTTCGTCGTACACAATGGTTCCGACCGGAACCTTGAGAAGAACGTCTTCGCCTTCGCGGCCGCTCTTGTTCGAACCTTCGCCGTGCCGTCCGCGCTCAGCTTTATATTCAGGATTGAAGCGGAAGTGGACCAGCGTGTTATGGCGCTCGCTGGATTCCATGATCACATCCCCACCCTTGCCGCCATCGCCGCCGGAAGGACCGCCGCGCGGAACATATTTTTCGCGGCGAAAGGCCATGCAGCCATTGCCGCCATCTCCCGCCTTCACTCGAATTTTGGCTTCGTCGATAAACATGTTGTAGTCGCAATCAAAAAGTCAGCTGCAAAAACAAAAAGCCCCGTCCCGAAGGCGAGGCTCAAACTGCGTCGCACGGCCGCTAAAGCACAATGCCGATTCAGCAGATGGACGCCGAACTACTCCAGTATTTCCATCGGCTCGACCATTACAAACTTGCCCATCGAACCCTTGTTCAGGAACTTGATGCGACCGGTAATCTTGGCGAAGAGCGTATCGTCTTTGCCGCGTCCCACGTTGAGCCCTGGTTTCACGCGGGTGCCGCGCTGCCGCACAATGATGGTCCCGCCGGGCACGATCTGTCCGCCGAATGCTTTAAATCCTAGTCGCTGCGCGTTGGAATCGCGGCCGTTTCGTGATGTTCCCTGTCCTTTTTTATGTGCCATGGATCAAATCTCAACTCTCAGTCTTCGATTTTCAACTGCACTTACTTCTTTTTCTTGGCCGAGGATTTCTTCGCCGCCTTCTTTGGCGCTGACTTTTTCTTTGCGTGCCCCTTGGTCGCGTGGCTTTTGATGCTTTTCACTTCCGCCTCAGACTCGTGCTCATCCACTGGGGCGGCCTTCTTTACCTTCGGCTGCTTCTTTGCCACTTCCGGAGCCTTGAAGCTTTGCCCGTCAAATGCAATCTCAGTAATGCGTACTGCAGTGTAGGACTGACGGTGCCCGCGCAGCTTTTTATACTGCTTCTTGCGTTTGTAATGAAAGACCAGAATCTTAGCGCCCCGGCCCTCTTCTACCACCTCGCCGACAACCCGCGCTTCTGATTCAGGTTTGCCGATTTGTCCATCGCCGGACGAGACTGCCAAGACGTCGGGAAAATTCACGTGGCCATCGGTTCCCGTAGCCAGCTTTTCCACTCGAATCACATCCCCGGGCGCCACCCGGTACTGCTTTCCACCGGCGCGGATGACCGCGTACATACGTCTGCCTCCATCAAGATGTCGTGAAAGTCCGTTCCTCAGGCGCGACTCATGCGCACACACGTGCAACCCTGGCGCCCGCTGAACTTTCTATGCTTGCTGTGTTTCCGCCCCGGCGCTTCAGCAGCCAAGGCAGGCGTCCCCAGAACGGGTCGGCATGTACAGGCAAACTCAGCTATTCTAGCGTGCGCTGTGGAAATCGGTCAATGCAAGCTTTGCAGATTGCCGACCTTGTGCGAGAATTCCGCGGTCTCTTAGACGATCGTCAGGATCAAGACCGCATAGAAAACCAACGAGGAACACAACTATGAAGCGCCTTTGCACGGTGTTACTTTCCCTGTTCGTCATTACGCTATCCGGCGTCGCGGCGTCTCCAAAGTCCTCCGCAAAAAAAACTCCAGCCGGCTCAGCTCCCGATAAAGCCTATATGCAGAAAATCTGGGACGGCTGGTCGACACTCAATCCTGACAATGTTTCGAAGTTCTACGCCAGCGGCCCGCACACATTCTTCGACATCGCTCCCCTGAAGTACGACAGCTGGGACGACTACGAGAAAGGCGTGAAAGGCGTATTGACCGGCTATAAAAGTGCGAAGTTCACAGTAAACGATGATGCCGCAATTCATCCCCACGGCGACTTAGTCTGGGGCACTGCGATAGTAAAAGAAGAGATGACCACAAATGCCGGCAAGGTAGAGATGGGCAATTTTCGCTGGACCGTGGTTTGGGAGCGTCAGGACGGCAAGTGGCTGATTGTCCACGAGCACGTATCCGCGCCATTGCAGTAGCTTGCGCGCCGTTCCTCGGCGGAGCGTAACATTTGGAATGCGCAAAGCACAGCCAAACTCGGACCGGTATTATTTCTCGGCGGAGGCCAACCTCATTCTTCGAGATGAGCCAGATGAAGATGAAGATGACGAAGACGAAGAGAACGGCGCTGACGAAGAGGACGATGACGAAGGCAACGACGACGGCTACTCCGAATGACTTAGCCCGACAGTGGGGCCATGTAGCACCCATGAGCCATTCACAATCCCCGAGGCGGAGTCTAATTTCGACTTGAGCAGCACTCGGGGGAGGGCTGTTCAACGAAAGCGTCCTATGACTTGAAAAAAGTCTGGGGCGCTTTCGTTCGTTGGCCGTCTCCCCGAAACGCACGCTCGTCGCCTTTGGGTTTAAAATAGGGACGTCGAAGGAAATGATCTGGCAGTGATTGAAGGCACCATTACCGTCTCTCCTGGTTCCCGCTTTAAGGCCGCCATGATGCTGGCGGTGGTCGCGGATGCTGTGCAAATCATCATCTTTCCGTTCTTCGTCGAGGGCGCGGCCTCACCAGCAGATGACATTATCGACTTCGGAGTGGGAGCCTTGATGGTGCATCTCCTGGGCTGGCATTGGGAATTTCTTCCGTCGTTTCTGGGCAAACTCGTGCCGGGGGTCGATCTGGTTCCACTTTGGACTTTGGCGGTCGCGAACGTCTATCGTAAATCCAGACGCATTGCGGTTTATACGGAAGAGAATCGGCAGGAGCATCCTGCGCTAAAGGATTCCCAGGATTCCTAGCGCGGGGCCTTTCCTGACGCAGCTTTAGTGTTCTCCCGGCTTGCGCCCCAAGGCAGGGCTTCGACATCGACGTTCGAAAATGTTCCTTCTCCAAGGGGCAATTCAATTGTTACGGCAGCCCCGCGCGGCTGCAAATTTTCCAGTCTGATCTCGCCGCCGTGTTCCTTGACAATTCCGTGGCAAATGCTGAGGCCCAGTCCTGTACCTCTTCCCACTGGTTTCGTCGTGTAGAAGGGATCGAAAGCGCGATTCAGATCGGAAAAACCAGGACCAGTGTCCGCAACGACAATTACGGCGCGACCTCCACGCTGGAAAATACGAACGCTGATCCGCTTTGGTGTCGTCCCGTCTTCAACCGCATCAATCGCATTGTTGATCAGATTGAGCAACACCTGCTTGCATTGATCTTCGTCCGCCACGACGGATGGGAAATTCGGTTGGATGTCCACCACGATTTCTACGTCCCGGGTTCGTACGTGATACTCGCGCAGTGCCAGCACATCCTGAACAATCGGCCGCAGGTCTATGGACTGCCGATCCGACGCGCTCTGCCGCGAGAAACGCAAGAGGTTTTCAACGATCTTCTTCATCCGGCGGCCTTCGGCCACCAGCTTGTCCAACCGGCTGCGGACGGGCGCGGATGTTATGTCGTCTGCCAGCAGCTCGCCGTAACCCATCACTGCAGTCAACGGATTGTTGAGTTCATGCGCCACTCCCGCGACGAGTTGTCCCAGCGCCGCGAGCTTTTCCGAGCGCACCAGTTGGCGTTGAAGTGACTTCAGTTCCACCGCGACCGCCAGGTCGGCGGCCAGTAGCTCGATGCGAGACAATTGGTAAGCATTCACCTCTTCCGGATCTCGCGGGTCATCCAGCGCGATACATCCCAGGTAACCGCCGTGCACCGACCGGAGGGGTATAAGCAATTCGTCGCCGCTGTTCCAGTGAGGATTCGGTTCGTAGTTTAGCTGGCTTTTCACCGGTCCATATTTCGCCGCAAGATCTGCGGAAAGCAAGAACGAGTTGTCACCAATGCGTCGCCCTCGGCTGCAAAAATCCTTGATGTCTTCGGTCTTCCATTGCCGTGCTTTGCTTTCCAGTTCCGTCAAAGCTTTCGAAGAGAGCCCGCTGGCGCCGGCCAATCGCAAACTGTGCCCGGCATTGTCCAAATGAATGGCAGCCACTTGAAAGTTGCTGACTTCGGTGATCGCCAGTGCAATCTCGCTGCACAGCAGATCCACGTCAGCGCCGCTCAACAGGTGAGACGTGATTGCTGAAAAACGCTCCAGTTGTCGATTGAGCGCGCGTTCTTTCCGCTGCATCGCTTCGATCGACTCCGACTTGTCCTCGACCATAGCCAGAATCATTCCGAAGGCCACGAACATCTTTGGGACGTTCCACAGCTCTGCTGGAACATTCACTCCCGGGGCGAAGCGCTCAATCATCATTCCGACGGGAAAAACCGCACCCCAGGAGAGGAACCCGAAAACCACGGTCAGTGTTCCCGGCGAAACGCGCCAGTAATTCCGGCAGACAAAGACGCCGGGCAACGCAAATCCAAGGCCCAGCAGTACGGTTAAGCCTTCGTCGAAGGAACCATGCCAGGCGGCCCGCGTTGCCCAAAGAAAAGCAACTCCAGTCACGGCTGCGGTGGCGACGAGATAAAGTGAAGGCTTCTTATGAATCCGAAAAAAGAAGAAAGCCCCGCTGCCAAAGCAAGCGAGCAGGCACAGCACAAAAAGCCAGCGAGCATGTACGTCATAGCAATCGAGCACGCCATAAGCAACCGCTGGTAGGCCCGTCAACAGGAGCAGCAGATTTCTTCTGGCTCGCTCTTCAACGACTGAGGAAACGGAGACTACAAAGATTACTGCGGAGCCTAGCAGCGAGGCTAAATCCACCGCCAGAAGTAACGGGCTTACAGCTCCCGTGGGCGGTTCAATCATCTGAGCGACGAAATGAATGAAAATGAGGAACCACGCAACCAGCCAAAGTTGCAGGCGCGCGGAGCGTCCATGCCGTTTAAGTCCGGCAAAGATGCCGACCAGAACAGCCACGGTCACAACGGTTGGCATCTTCTCAAGAATCGTCATCAGAATACGGATCGCCGCCCAGCCTATCTTATTGCCGAGCGGCAACCAAGGTGACGTTAGTAACCAACCGACTGCCCACTTTGTCTTTCGATGAGCAATCAGGGTCGACGGGCGCGAATCAGGTTAGTCACCGCCAACGTGAGCCACGCTGGCTTTTGCAGGAAGACTTTGTTCCAAACTGCCGCCCAGCCGGGAAACGATGGTTTCCAGAACTTGGAGGTCTTCTTTGCTGAAAGCGTCCTGATCCAAGCGGTAAAGCGCCAACACCGCCGCAACCCCGGCGCTTCCTTCGATGGGGACAGCCAGAGCGGAGCGCAGCGTGATTCCTTGCGCCGCATCGTTCAGATATCCCGGTTCTACCAAGGGATTGCCATTCAAGATCGGCTTGTGATTTTGCGCTACCCAGCCCGACAAACCTTTTCCGAGGGGAACTTTCAAGGAAGAAAACAGGCGGAGGTTTTCGCCACTGACAAACTCGGCAACCAGCGCGTCGTTTTTGCGAAGATAAACCACCATGGACTCGTGAGGGACAAGCCGCTTCAGTCGAGCCGAGAGCAGCGAAAGAGTGTCATCGACGGTGAGTGCACGATTGCTGCCGCGGCTGAGTTCAATAAGATTCTGTGCCTGTTGCTGGGCCGCCGTAACGCGTTCCAACGAGCCCGTAGTTGCCGACGCTGTTTTAGGATCTTCGGCCGAATCAGCGAAACCGGCGTCAGGCGCCAGGCCGCGTTCCACCTTGATGTCGGTGGAAAGTTTGGGCGGAGTTTGCGCAGGCTGCAGCCGCGCGAGTTTTTCCCACTCCACATAGCGCTGCTTCAAGATTTCGACTACTCGAGGATCAAAAGCTGCGCCGGCTTCGGAAGCTACTTTTGCCATGGCTTCATCAAGCGGGAGAGCCTTGCGGTATTGGCGGTCGGAAGCCAGCGCGTCAAGACAATCGACCGCAGATAGAATTCGCGCTCCGATCGGAATCTCCTCCTTAATCAAACCGCTGGGATATCCGCTGCCGTCCCATTTTTCATGATGCGCGCGCACAATCGGCACTACGGGATAGGGGAAGTCCACTTGTTCCAGAATCTCGGCGCCTACGATGGGATGGATCTTCATTTTCTCGAATTCCTCCGGCGTGAGCTTGCCAGGCTTCGAGATGATATGTTCCGGAACCGCCAGCTTGCCGATATCGTGCAGCACTGACGCTGCGCGCAAAGCCTCGGTTTCTTCCTCGCTCAGGCTCAGCTCCTTTGCCAGCTCCATCGCATAAACCCGCACGCGTTGCAGATGTTCGCCCGTGGTTTGATCTTTGGCTTCGATGGCGAGCGCCAGGGCTTCAATGGTGCGCAGGTGAAGATTCGAAACCTGCTCCGCGTGTTTTTTCTCGGTCTCAAGCTTGCCCAGATACAAACGATAAGAGCGATACATCAGGTATACGGGAGGCAGCACCAGCAGCGACGACTGCCAGCCGATGTGGCGATTGAGAAAGCTGATGAGCCCTGCAACAGCGGCGCCCACCATGTAATAAGGAAGAGACCAGAGGTATGAATCGGTCCAGATCTTCGAAAATGGCTTGTCTTCGGTCAGTCCAATGATGGTGGAAGTAGCCAATGTATTTACCGCGAAAAGGATAACCGCGGCTACGACCAGCGCGAGAGGACCGGGACCGCGTAAAACGTGAATGGAAACGAACCTGTAAGCTCCGAAAGCGGCCGCGCCTGAAACCGTTACCTGCGATAGATTGAAGACAAGCTGGATTAAATGAAGACGTCTCGCCGGCCTCCAATAAAACTGACCGAGTGTGCTGACCACGCAAATCAGCAACGTCTCGGGCAAGCTCAGTTCCAGAATGCCCAGCAAAGTAAATAGAAAATTTACGGAAAGCGTCCCACTGGGCAGGCTCACCTTGAGCGGAGAGGCGAGCAGAGCAGCCGCCATGTAGCAGACGAACTTGACCGAATCGTCGCTCGAATTCCAGTGGGCCGAGGCAAAAACAAACGAACCTAGCGCCGCTAGCGCCATTCCGGCGATAAACACACGTGCGCCATTTTGGCGAGCGGAAGACATAAGGAGGTTCTTACAATTTTGCTCGGAAGTTCGGCGCAGATCATCCGAAAACCTAGTTACCCGGTTACCTTCGTGCGCGGGACAGATTGGCCTCAGGGCAAACCCTGAGACAACATGTCCCACTCCTGACAACTCAAGCATCGTCTATGTGATTGATTTATAGGGGTCAGCGAGGTCGTTCTTTGGAGTCCGGAGTGCACACTCAGGGGCAACGTATCTCGCGGATGTATGCGAGGCCTGCACGTATTTGGGGGTTCAATGAAGAGATTTGCGCTGGTAGTGCTGTTGCTCGCCGGGACACTGGCCTATGCGAACAACTCGAAGATAGCGCCTGAACTGCAAAACTATCCTTCAACGCAGCAAGTAAACATCATTGTTCAATATGCTCCCGGAACGCAGGTGAATTGCAGCGGGCTGCTGGGGCTGGTGGATTGCCTGGTAAATGACATCGTCAAACTTGGCGGAACGATTCTGGCGCCGCTGCCTCTGGTGAATGGTTTAGTGGCGCAGCTCGATGGCAACGGCATCGTGAGCCTTTCGAATCAGGCCAACGTCATATACATCAGCCCCGACCGTATTCTTGCGCCCAACTTGAGTAATGCGGCACCGGCGATCAACGCATTCGCCGCCTGGCAATCCGGTTACACGGGAGAAGGTGTAGGAGTAGCGCTGATCGACAGCGGCGTAAGCAGCCATCCAGACTTGAAGGGCGGATTCTTAGGTGGGTCGCGCGTGGTGTGGAACCAGAGCTTTATTCCGGGGAACTCCAGCACGAATGATCAGTATGGCCACGGCACGCACGTTGCCGGACTCATCGCAGGTGACGGAGCGAGTTCCACCGGACCTCAGTACTCGCGCACATTCGAAGGAATTGCACCCGGAGCGACGCTCTTGAATCTGCGGGTTCTCGACCAGAACGGTGAAGGCACCGATAGCGAAGTCATCGCCGCCATCAGCGAGGCGATCGCGCTGAAGCCGCTGTTTAACATCCGAGTGATGAATCTCTCGCTGGGCCGCGAAGTATACGAAACCTACAAGCTCGATCCACTCTGCCAGGCAGTTGAGGCGGCATGGAAGAGCGGAATCGTGGTCGTGGTCTCCGCGGGAAATAACGGACGCACGCAGGCGAGCGACGGCTACGGAACGATCACATCGCCGGGAAACGATCCTTACGTCATCACTGTCGGCGCGATGAAGCCGATGGGAACGCCTACCCGAACAGACGACCTGATTGCGAGTTACAGTTCGAAAGGGCCGACCGCAGGGGATGCGATCGTGAAGCCCGACGTCGTAGCTCCCGGAAATTTGTTGGTATCGCTGGAAGCTCCGAATTCCACCTTATATAACGAATATCCAACGGATCAAGTTCCATACAGCTATTACGTCAACGGCGGCAGCAGCGCGTCATCTTCCAGCTACTTCACTTTGAGTGGAACCAGCATGGCGGCAGGTGTAGTCAGCGGAGCTGTAGCCGATATTTTGCAAAAGACTCCGAGCCTTACGCCCGACCAGGTGAAAGCGCGGCTGATGAAAACTGCGTGGAAGTCTCTGCCTTCGTATAGCAGCTACACCGACCCAGTTTCGGGAATCACCTACACCGATCAGTACGATGTTTTCACAGTAGGCGCAGGTTATGTTGATCTCGAGGCAGCGCTGGCTAATACGGACTTGGCCAAGGGAACGGCAATGTCCCCGACCGCCACGTTCAATGCCAGCAATAACAGCGTGTATTTGCAAGACAGTCCTTCTGCGGTTTGGAACACATCGGCAACATGGTCCAACGCAGCAGTGTGGGGGACTTCACAATTTCTGGTAGGAAGTGGAGCGATCACGGCGAGTGAAACCGCTTCGCCGACGGTTTCGGGCAACAATGCATTGTGGGGCGGGAACGCTCTGTGGGGCGGCAATGCATTATGGGGCGGCAATGCTCTGTGGGGTGGAAACGCGTTATGGGGCGGCAATGCGCTTTGGGGCGGCAGCGTGCCGACCGGGGAAAACTAGACACGGAATGTAGCAGGGGATTGACACGCAAACCCGCTTTTTGGTTTGCCTTTAAGAAGCCTGATTGATGTTTGCAATAAGGCTGTTGCGCCGCACTTTGGTAGTGGAGGGTTGTGACGAACCGGCCTCAATTGGATTCGGATCGGCGCACATGGGCACTACGGAGCGGAGGGTCGTTCCCCGATCGGTAGAGTCAATTGTGAAATCACCGCCCAACTCTTTCACTCTTTCGCAAATCCCGGCGAGCCCTACGCCTGATCCTGCTCCAGTACGCTGGAAACGATCCATAACCGCCTGCGGCACGCCCCGTCCAAAGTCCTGGATTTCAAGAATGGCGCGGTCCGGAAGCCGCTGAAATTTTACGTTCACATTGGGGCTCGCGGAGTGCCGATGCGCATTGGTGAGCCCCTCCTGGAGCATACGAAATAGCGCAAGCTCGACGACCTCGGGCATGCGTGGTGTTTTCGACAGTCCTACCGGCATATCATCGGGATGAGAAAAATTCGTCTTGATTGCCATCGCGGTGCGCTTAGCGAAGCCATCGATGAACCAATGTGCGGCCGCTTCGAAGCCCGCCTCGTCCAGTAACGGCGGATGCAATAGATAGGACATGGTTCGAATGCTGGAGACGGCGTGATCAATCAGCTTGCGCGTCTCCTGCAGCATGGGAGATGAGCGCCCTCCCTCGCGGAGCAGCACCATGTCGACATTAATCTGCGCCGCGGCCAGCCACTGGCCTAATCCATCATGCAGTTCGCGCGCGATGCGTCGGCGTTCCTCATCCTGCACTCGCATTAGTCTGGCGGAAAGCTTGCGCAGAGCCAAGGTTCGCTTTTCTATCAAAGATTCCAGTTCGTCATGTGCGCGGCGCAACTCTTCCTCCACCTGTTCCCGCTCCTCGAGGTGATTGCGAATTTCGTACTGCCGTAACCGGGAGCGTATCGCGGTGCGCACACTGCTGATCAGCGTAGCCGGCCGCAGCGGCCGCTCAATTAAATTGATGTTCCCCATGGGCGTGCGGGAACGAACCATCATTTCTGTGTAGGGCGTAGTCGCCCCGCCGCCGGTAAGAACGATGATGGGGAAATCTGACCAGGTAGGCTGCGTGCCGACGCTGCGCCCCAACAGCTCGATGCTTTCCTCGTCGAGCGACTCCTCGGCCACAATAGCAGCTCCCGCACCTCCACCTACGCAGCGGGCAATCGCTGCCACATCTGCGACGACTCCAACCGGGATCCCTGAGCGCTCCAGCACTTCGCGCACCAGCATCGCGTCCTTGCCAAAGGGCGCAAGCACCAGTACCCGGTAATCGCCGTGGAGGGAAGTGGCCATCACTTTTTCTTAGGTCTCCTTGGTGCCACCAAGAAACGTCGGAGTGCCAGTAAGCACCCCCTGAAAGTCGTGCAGAGGCCGACCAATTCGAATTCGATCTGGTCCCAGCCTCAGTTCCCGGATGGTGTGTTCATGACTGCCGCTGCGCCGCTTGATTGTCGAGATAGCCTGACAAACCTCGCCTTTATTTTCAAAATAACGGAGAAGCAAAATATTGTCCGCGAGATAGCTGACGTCGACCGCACTCTGCAGCGGCCAGCCAATCGTCCCGGCTTGCGCCAACACCATTAGCGTGAGCACGCCGCGGTTGCCCAGGTAGGCCAGAAGTTCGTGGAGATGAACCGCAAGAAATTGCTCGCCCGGCATCGACTGCAAATAACCGTTCAAACTATCGAGCACTATAAGGCGAACATTTTCGTTCTCCACATGCTGCTGAACTCTGGCAACAAGCTCTCCTGGGGACATCTCTGCAGGATCGATTCGTTCGATGACGATTTTTCCGCTGGCTACGTGAGGACGAAGATCGATGCCCAGACCAGCGGCTCGCATCATCATCGTGCTCGGAGCCTCCTCGAAGGAGAACAGGACGCAGGATTCTCCCCGCTCGCGCAGCGGTTACCGCCCACTGCACTGCAGGCTCGTCTTGCCGCAGCCGGCCGGACCAATCAAAAGCGTGCTGGTACCGCGATCAAGGCCGCCCCCGGTCAGCGCGTCGAGTTCGGCGATGCCGCTGGAAACTGGCTCCGGCGGCTGATCCGACCGCGAATCGGCTGCAACCAGTCGAGGAAATACCACGACGCCCCCAGTCACAATCGCATAATCGTGAAACCCTTCGTGGTAGGGCGTTCCCCGCAGCTTGACGATCTCGATCTGCCGGCGAGTCTTTCCATACTCGCGCGGCACCTTGTCCATGCTGATCACGCCATGCACTACGCTATGCAGTTGAAGGTCGGGATCGCGCGAACTGCGGTCGTCCAGCAATAGCACAGTACATTCCTGCCCGGCCATAAAGTCTTTCAGCGACAAAATCTGCCGCCGGTAGCGCAATGGATCTTTCGCCAGCATGCGCAATTCGCTGAGCGCATCAATCACCAGCCGATCCGGACGCACCCGTTGAATTTCTTTGACGATGCGTTGCATGCGATCATTGAGTTCCACTTCAGCCGGATGAAAAACGGTGTACTGCTGCTCGGGGAGCAGGTCGCCTTCATTGGGCAGTAACTCGACGATCTCAACGTTCTCGATCGAGAGACCATGCGACTGCGCCGCGTGGCTCAAATCGGCTCGCGACTCTGAGAGAGTGATGTAAAGCGTGCGCTCCCCTTTGCTGACACCGTCGCGGGTAAATTGCATCGCTAACGTGGTCTTACCCGCGCCGGGGTCGCCCTCGATAAGATAAAGGCGGCCGCGCGGATAGCCCCCGTTCAGGATTTTGTCCAAGCCGACACATCCGGTGCTGACCCGGGAATCAGGCTGCGCGTCTATTTTTTTCGAGCTTTGTTCAGGACTGGCAGTTGCCATCATTTCTCCATCCATGTGAGATTGTGGTGGGCGCGCAGACAGTCCGGCACCGACCGAAGGCACTGACGAGGGCGTAGTTACTCACTTGAAAACCTTTATGATCTTCTATGATCTTCCAAACACCAACCTATCAATTGCTCACAACCTTTAAACCACTAAAATGACTAAGCGCTGCGTTTGCTAGTATCGGGATAATCGCTGAAATCCCTAGGGAGCTTACTGTAGAAGCGGTACGGGAACTGCTCCCCCGGAGAAGTCCTTCAGGGAGTTTGGGAAATGACCGTGAAGTCAATCAGAATCATCCTTCCGCAACACCTGCGAACCCTTGCCGGCGTCGGCAACGAGGTGCAAGTCGAGATCGCCGCTCCCGCCACGCAGCGTTCGGTTCTCGATGCGCTCGAATTCCACTATCCCATGCTGCGCGGTACTATTCGCGATCAGGTCACTCAACAACGCCGCCCCTTTCTGCGTTTTTTTGCCTGCGAAGAGGATCTGTCCCACGAGCCTCCCGATGCGCCGCTGCCGCAAGCTATCTCCGACGGCACTGAACCATTCCTCATTATCGGAGCTATTGCCGGGGGCTAGCCTGCATCGGCAGCGAGTTGATGCGACTGCCCCTCTCAGCTATAGTTTTCCTAGCATGTTTGGAGATTTCACCGCTACCGATCGCTGGACCAAGAAGCAAGTTCACTGCATCTACCAGGCGCTGATTGTTGCCATTGCCACGCGTCACGCCGACGCTGTGGATATAAAGTTCCTGGTAGATGGAAAGCCGGTCTGGGTCGCCCTGCCTCATCCCGCATGGGTGGAGTACAAGAAGCGTACTGGCAAAGCCATCACCGATTCTCTGGCCATTGAAATTGCCGGCCACTATCTGCAATCTGCGCTGCAAGCTGGGGAAGGTTTAGGCCGGGAGATGTACTCACTCACAGTGGCGGAAACGTTGGATCATCTGGAAGCGGCAGTCTCAGCAATGCAGTCGGCCGTCCCTGCCTGAGAGTTTTGCCGCCTGCGATTCGTTCAAATTTCAAATTTAATGGTGGGCACTGCAGATGATCGACAGCGGTATGGTTTGCTTTATGGCGCCACTGCTTGCCGACAAAGTTGCTGAATAAGTGCCGGCCTTGACGCCGCTGAGCGCGCTCAATTTAAGAACGCTGGTGCCCGACCCAGGCGCCGCCAAGACCGCACGTGAGAAACTCGCCGAGATTCCACTGGGCAACCCAGTCACAGAAAAAGAGACGGCAGCATCGAACCCGCCGCTGACTGTGACCGTGAGGGTGGTACTACTGTTCGATCCGGCAGTCACCGCAACCGAACTCGCTGCAGCCGATGCGTGAAATGCGGGAGTGGCAGTTGCATCGCGCCAGTGGTTCACCAGAATCAGACCATCGATAGAACCAAGTCCAGTAGCCTGGTCATATCCCGCTGTCGCGTTGAAGCCGGCTTGCCCGGGAACGCTATTGCTGCCGCTTGTAATGTCGTGAAAAACCGCCGCTCCGCCCGCGCGCTGTTTGCCAGCTAAGGAATACATCACGGGGTTTGCGCTGCCTTGTCGAACCGCCGCATTCTGCACAACTAACGCCATCACGCCAGCAAATGACGGGGCTGCCGCTGACGTCCCGCCGACTACGTAGAGACCGCCATTCTGGTAGATGAGATAGCCATCGTGCCCTGCGCTGGTGAGTGAAACGTCAGGCACGTCACGCTTGCCATCGGCAGGGACGCCCGTTCCGCTTTGCCACGATGGCTTGGCGTAAATCGTGCTCATGCCTCCGCCGGTCGCCCATAGTCCTCCGCTGCCACTTTCGTTCCACGCGACCTCCGGAATGTAACTCAGCGCCGAGGACTGGGTGCCGGACGCGTTCGAGGTCGACCAGTAAAGTGATGGACGCGAGGCATCGTTGAATTCCGTGCCGCCTACACAAACGCTGTAAGGCGAAGAGCACAGACCATTCACGGCTCGACCGTGTGTGGCGCGTGAACTGGACGCCGAATCGCATCCCGCTGCGCCGCTATCTCCCGACGATACAAAGACTGTAATACCCTGGCTTGCCGCCTGCTGCCACAAACTATTGATAAAGCTGTTTCCCGAAGAGCCGAGCGCGGCTTCGCAAATCCCGAAGCTCATGCTCATCACCGGGGCAAGGTTGTGGTTGACGATATATTGTGCAGAGAGATAACTCCCGTCGCTGGCATTCGTGGATTGCGAGACAACAAATTTGATCGCAGCATTCTTTGCCACCGCGCCCGACCATTCCACATCCAGATCTGCTTCAGTTTCTTCGCCGGAGCTGAGAATTCCCGGATTAGTTCCGTTGACGATGATCTGCGGATCGTTTGCCGGCAGATCGAACGCGGTGCGGAACTGGCGCACGTCTGCGATATTGATGTTCGACCGCGCTACGATTGCCACCGACTGTCCGCTGCCGCTGATGGATTGCAGATATAGCGGGGCAAGATCGTAGATGGTAGCGAAATCCGATGGCGCAATGTAGTACGAACCGCCGCTCGTGAACTCAGATGTTGGGATGCGGGCTCCCGTGTGCATCGGTTCACTGCGAAAATCATGCAGCGAAACAATCCCTGCCACGACGCCAGAGAAAGCCTTGGGGATTTCAGGATCACTGGCGTTGGCGTAATGTACCTCTGCGCCAATCTTGTAAGTATGAATGCTGGTGTGGAACGCTGACTCGACTTGGGCTGCGGATCCACTGAACACGATGGAGCGATGTCCCGCCGTAAGCTCCTCTACTTCCATGCCGTGCGCCTCCAACCATCCCGTCACCTGGGCGGCGTCGGACTCGGAGACGCCGAAAAGCGCACCGTATTGTTGTGGAGTGAGCCATTGATGGTAGTAAGGAGATTCGGGATCGTGCTGCTCGGCGATAAGTTGGATCAGGGCGTCCTCCTGCGCGGCGTCGGGAAGCAGAGTGATCACCATCCGCTCCATGCGAAAGTCAGGGGAGACAGCGCCAGCGTCGTATTGTGCATTCGCCAAGGGATGACGGTTTCCTGACAAGGTTACACGCTGCTCATCGTCGACAAAGCCGGTGATCCGGTCTTTGGCTTCCGCAAACGGAGGCTGGGTAAATAGCGGAGCTTCGGAGGGCATTTGGGCAACGGCCACGGCCGATGACCCCAGAAAAATAAAGATTAAGAAAAATCTTAGGAACACAAACGAAAATCCACGACGATCTACAGGCGTAGTGAAGAAAGCAAACATTCGACCTCCCTACGATTTGCGGGTCCAAACGGCTTATCGGCGGGAATGAGCCCGCACTGGAGGGATTAGTCTCTCGACTAACGTGCCGAGAGTAACCGGAAAGGGAACGGCTGGATTACCTTGTGCGGTGTGGCGCTAACTCAGCGATTTTTGTCGCCGAAAATTTCTGCGCTAAAGGCCTGAATCGTCGCTCCCTTTTGCCAGGCGTCCGGCGGCAGGTGAGCTTTGCGGCAAGTGTGCTCGAGGAAGGTATTCCGGTCCCACTGATGCTCGACTGCGACCTGTGGCAGCAGCAGGCCGCGGCGGCCGTGCTGGCTGATGAGCAGTCCGTGTCGTCCGATCTCAATGGCATCGGCGTGGATTGATTCCAGCGGCGACAGAATGCTGAGTTCGATTTCGAGACGCGAGGCTTCATCTCGAGTCACTGGCGGGAAGCGGTTGTCTTCAAAGGCCGCGGCGCAAGCAGCTTCTGCGACAGTCCGGTAGAGCGGCGAGGTCGGCACCACATAGCCGACGCAGCCGCGCAACTCGCCGCTCAGATAGAGTGAAGCGAAGGTTCCTCGCAGTTCAGCCAGATGCGCAGTCGGAGGATCCAAAGAGATCGTCCGGCCCTCCAACTCGGAGATAATCGACTCGTGCGCCAAGTGCAGTAATTGTGTGCGTTCTTCTGAAGAGAATTCCTGTCCGGAAATTTCCGCTGAAGTCAGCGCAGACTGCGAGTTAGGTAGTGGGGGCGACATCGGCATCGGTGGCCGGCTGCGGCTTGCGGCGGCGGCTAAGAACGAAAGCGCGGCGCCGGCGCTTGGAGACGCGACGGTCAATCTTCGACCAGAATGCGGCGAAATAATCAATCGCGGAAATCAGCGAAACACAGACAACAAACCATATTGCCACGTAGGCAATCCAGTGCACCGGGAAAATGAAGTTTCCGTAGACCGGCCACTCTTTCCAGCGATGGTCGAGAATCACCGCCACTACGGAGACGATCTGCACCACCATCTTGAACTTGCCCAGTTCGCTGGCCTCAATCGTAAAACCACCAGAGGCCGCAATAGAACGGAGGCCGCTCACCAAAAACTCCCGGCCGATGATGATGACCGCGATCCAGGCGGGAACCAGGCTGGGATTGAACTGCACCAGCGTAACAAAGGCGGCGGCGATCAAAAGTTTGTCGGCCATGGGATCGAGGAGAATCCCCATGGTGGTGATCTGTCCGCGCTTGCGAGCGAGATAACCATCGATGCCATCGGTCATGGAAGCCGCGATAAATACCGCGGAGGCGAGCAACTCTTTAGCGCCGTGTGCACTGCTGAAATGGCTGGAAGACAGAATCCAGATCAGCAAAGGAATGCTGCAGATGCGAATCAGCGTGATGGAATTCGGCAGGTTCACTGCAGCTCGGGAGGTTTCCGGAAGGGCACCGGAACTCAGTTTGATTATGCTCCACGGTGCGAGGGAACGCAATCGGGAGAATGTACTCCCGGGTCAGAATTTTCTGGCGCAGTTCCGCAGAAATCGCCGGCAAAATCTATTTCGATGTGGATGGAGTCATCGCACCAGCTTTTGGCTGCTTCGCGATAATCTGATCCTTGATTTTGTCGTAAGTGGCCTGCGGAATGATTTTTTTGTGGACCAGATCAAGTTTCGTTCGATACGGGCGGCCGGCGATAATTTTCTGCGAGTAGGCGTCCCCAATGCCGGGAAGAGCCTTGAGTTGGTCCGCAGTGGCTGTGTTGATATCAAGTTTGTCAGCGGCAGCCATCTGCGATGCAGCGGCAGCATTTGCAGTGGATGAAACTAGACCTGCACCTTGCAACAGGAAGAAAGCAAGCAGCAGAGGCAGGATGCGCGCAAGCAGCTTTCTGGTCAGGGAGTTCATAAAATCTCCTTAGGCGTAGATTCCGCGCTGGCGAATGGTATAAGCCACTCGATCAATGGCCAGCATGTAGGCCGCGATTCGATTGTTCACTTTGTGAGTCTCGGCATAGCGGACGACATCTCCGAACGAAGAGACCATAATCTCTTCCAGTTGCTCGTTGACCACCGATTCTTTCCAGAAATATCCCTGGCGGTCCTGTACCCACTCGAAATAAGAAGTAGTCACTCCGCCGGCATTGGCAAGAATGTCCGGAATGACGAATACTCCCTTGTCGGTCAAGACATCGTCGGCCGCCGATGTTGTAGGGCCGTTGGCGCCTTCCGCCAGAATGCGACACTTCACGCGATCCACGTTGCGCGAGGTAATTACGTTTTCTGTCGCGGCAGGGATGAGGATTTCGCAGTCGGTAGTCAGCAATTCAGCGGGATCGTACGCCTCCGCTCCGGGAAAGCCATGGACCGTGCCATTCTTCTGACGAAATTCGACCAGAGCGTTTAGATCCATTCCGTTCTTGTTATAAAGGCCACCGCCAACTTCCGCGATGCCGACAACTTTATATCCGCCTTGATACATCAGCTGCGCGGCGTTCGAGCCCACGTTGCCGAAACCCTGCACAATCACGCGGCTGCTCTCGCGCGACATGCCGAGCTTCTTGGTAGCTTCATCGCATACCACCATAACTCCGCGGCCAGTGGCTTCGCGGCGTCCCCTGGAGCCGCCAATATTAATAGGCTTACCCGTGACGCAAGCAGTCACCGTTTGCCGCATGTGCATGGAATAGGTATCCATCATCCATGCCATGATTTGTTCGTTGGTATTTACGTCGGGGGCGGGAACATCTTTTTCGGGTCCGATGAATTCGATCAGCTCAGAGGTATAACGCCGCGTCATGCGCTCGATCTCGCCCATCGACATCTTATGCGGATCGCAAATCACGCCACCTTTCGCTCCGCCGAAGGGAATGTTGACTACGGCGCACTTCCAAGTCATCCAACTGGCGAGAGCACGCACTTCATCGAGCGTGACATCAGGCGCGTAACGGATTCCCCCCTTCGCCGGGCCCCGTGCGATCGAGTGCTGCACGCGAAATCCGGTAAAGACTTCCAGATGTCCGTCGTCCATTTGGACCGGGATGTAAACCGTTAGCTCGCGGTTGGGATAGCGCAAAACCCGCCACAGTCCGTCGTCGAGATTCAGCTTCTGAGCGGCCAGATCAAAGCGTGCCCGTTGCGACTCCCACGGATTGCTTTCTTTGTCGACCTGCGGAGCGGTAGTCATGGTAGTCATAAAATTCGGTCTCCGGATGATTGCAAATCGATATGCCGGCCGGCGTCAGGGCGATTTCCCGGAAGAAGCGGGCAAACGTTCAGAGTATATGAGTGTGATGGGTTGAGAAGCAAGGTCCAGAACGGGAAACTGCTGTCTTAGAAGGTACTTAGGCGAGCCAGCGCCGATTACGCTTTCAGAAATCTTGTTACGGATGACGGCTCACGGCCTCTGTCATGCCGGCGTTGCGAGTGTCGCGAAGCGGGGCACCGAAGAGCTCGAGTGTGTCCGCTCGCCCGTAGCTTGCCGAACACTCGCAATATTCCAAAGATGAATTGCGGCGTAGGATCTCCAAGGCCGCCAGGCCTCGGCAAGCCGCTCCAACTCACGCGCGCTCTGGAGATGCATTGCGCGCATCAGTCCGAGGTCCGTCGAAGGGAAGGCGTCCGGCTCGCCCAGAGCCCGCATGGCAACGTACTGGGCCGTCCATTGGCCGATGCCGGGAATTTCACACAAGCGCGAGAGGAATTCGCCCGAATCTACAACACCGTCGAACGTTATTCGCCCATCGCAAACCGCACGGGCCAGAGACCGGATTGTTTCCGACCGGGCTCTCGGCAGGCCGATGCTGGCGAAATTAGCATCGGTCAATGCGCTTGGTTGAGGGAAAACATGAGTGAGGTCTGTAGCGCCGATAAACTTCTCTCCGAAAGCCTTCACCAGCCGCCCGGCCAGCGTGGTGGCGCCTTTCACGCTAACTTGCTGCCCGAGGATTGCCCGCACCGCTAGCTCAAAGCCATTCCAGCACCCGGGCACCCGCAACCCCGGTTCGGCCTTGATTCGCGCGGCCAATACCGGATCGGCCTTCAGAGTTTGCGCAATGGCCGCCCAGTCTGCATTCAGATCAAACATGGAGCGGACACGTTCGGTGATGAAAAACAGCGAGCGAGGATCGCCAAACTGTACTCGCGCGACGAGAGCATGATTCGCTTCATCCAGCGAAACTTCAAAATAGCCGTGACTGTCATTTATCGAAATGGAACGGCGATAGCAGCCATTCTCGACTGTTTCTACACCGGGCGTGGCGCGAGCGGCGAGAAACCTCAGCATTCCCTTCCAGTCGTAAGGCGGCCGGAAGCGGAGGCGGAAAAGATATTGATCTTCCGGCTGCACTTGCGTTTTGCGGGCCAGCCGCCGGATTTGAGTAGGCGTTCGATGATAGACGTCGCGAATTCCCGCATTAAATCTGCGAACGCAGCCGAAACCCAGAAGCCAGCGCAATCTGCGTCATGGGCAAGCTTGTCTCGTCGATAAGCTTTTTGGCGAAGTGCAGACGCCGCGTATGTGCCACCGACGTGGGAGTCGCACCGAGATGTTTTAGAAATAAGCGGCGCAGGTGACGTGGCCCCACTCCCAGACGCGCCGCAAGAACTTCTACTCCGCCATCTTCCAAGCCGCTCTCACCGATCAGCCGCAAAGCTCGCGAAACCGTATTGGAAGTTCCCAGCCACGCTGGAGTTCCCGGCGAGCATTCGGGCCGGCAGCGAAGGCAAGGTCGAAATCCCGCTTCCGCAGCCGCCGCCGCGGTCGGAAAGTAGCGGACATTTTTTTCTTTCGCGGTGGGTGCCGGACAAATCGATCGGCAGTAAACACCACTCCCCACTACGCCAATGAAGAATTTGCCGTCAAATCGCGGGTCGCGCGACAGCCTGGCTCGGGAACATATCTGCCAATCGAGCGTCATATGTCGCACTCATCATAACTGCTCTGGCATTGCTGGGTGGACGTTTTCGGACCATGTTCTTGCCAGTTGCTACATCACGGGGAATTTGCAGCGCAGATGGGAATCATTAGCGGGAGCGAAGTCCGCAAACGTCCAACTACCAGCGAGCAAAGTCCGCAAACGTCCAACTCGGCTTCGGAAGTCAATCTATCTTGCCTGAAACGGGAGCCTGAGTGCTCCCGATCATTTCCCGGGTAAGGAGTCAACATGAAATCCCCGATTCTGATTTACATCGCCGCGGCATCTCTTTTCTCTGCTCTAGTTTTTCCTCTTGCCGCACAAGATCAGCCAAAGAATGACCAGCCGTCTGAGTATTACGTATTCAATCTGGGCGCGCCAGGTGGCGGCACGACCGCCATGGCTTCCAGCATTAATAACATTGGTTGGGTGGCTGGCGATGCCTATCAGACCGGCAATACAACGGAACACGCCGAACTCTGGGTCGGATCTCCTTTCGACCTTGGGACTCTCGGCGGATCTAATAGCGCCGTGGCTTGGCCGAATAAAAACGTCAAGGGTGAGGTCGCGGGTATCGCCGAAACCGGGGAAGCCAATCCGCTCAAGGAATATTGGAGTTGTGCCTTGGCAAATTTCCCTACCATCACGAATCAAGTTTGTCTCGGTTTCGCGTGGCAGGATGGCGTCATGTCCCCGCTCCCTCCGTTGCCCGGCGGCGTAGACAGCTATGCGGCCGCCGTCAATAACCAGGGCCAGATTGCCGGGTGGGCAGAGGATGGTGTTCGCGACTCAAGCTGCAACCTCCCGCAGGTCCTGCAGTTTGAGGCAGTCGTGTGGGGACCGAAATTGGGCCAGCTGACACAGCTTCGTCCACTCCCGCCTGATCCAGATTCTGCCGCCACGGCAATCAACGACAAAGGTCAGGTGGTCGGAATCTCCGGCCTCTGCTCGAACGCGGTCGGCGGCGCAAGCGCGGAGCATGCGGTGCTCTGGGAAAACGGCGTACCGATGAACCTGGGCAACTTTGACGGAGGCGTGGCCTGGAACACCCCCACCGCGCTGAATAACCTCGGTCAAATTGTCGGATTTGGCAACCAGGCCGACACTCCAAGCGGAGACTTCAATCCCATCGCTTTCCTGTGGACGAAAGAACACCACCTGCAAAAAATCCATCCCGTAGGGGACGATGCCAACAACATCGCCTGGGGAATCAACGAGCACGAGCAGGTAGTCGGCGATTCCTGTGTGGATAGCACGCTCACCAACTGCCGCGCTTTTCTCTGGCAAAACGGAGTATCGACCGATCTTAACAGTCTGATGCAGTCTGACTCCTCACTGGACTTGGTTCTGGCCAATGACATTAACGATCGCGGCGAGATTGTGGGCTTCGCCGTCGATTCAACGAACGGGGCGACGGTTGCCTTCATGGCGGAGCCCGTGCTCAACGGACGTGGAAGCTCAAGTAAGACCTTGCAAGCGCAGAAGGGCGGCAATTCGCGGAACTTTGTGGTCCCTGAAAACATTCGCCAACAGCTTTTGCGCCGCCTTGGTGTTGTCGTCCCGGGGAAAAATTGAGCGAATGGCGATAGAACGATGGCAGGGAAATTCCTGCGCTCCCAGTTCTTAAGCAGCCTTGAAGGTCGCACTTTTTAGCCGATACTCTATATGCCCGACCGACTGCGTCACTGCGTAGAATGCCCGGAATGTTCCACTCGATATTTGATCGGTTTTAGTCCCTATCACAATGGTTCGTACCTCGTATCTTTTGTGAGCGAGTCTTCCGAGGAATATCAGTTGTTTTGTTCCTGTCGACGGCCGTCGGTTTGCAGTCGATGGAACTGGAACGATCTGAAAACCTACTCTGTCTCGAACGAAGCTTATGCTCGCGGCTATGGCACGCCTGATGAGATTTGGCTATTGAGAGCAACAACCGGCCGAGAGACAGGTTCATTCAATCTGAATCTTGAGGAAGAGAGAAAGAAAAACCAATGAGTCTAATCACGTTGAGGCCGAAGCTCGTCGTAACGTGTGTCGTGGTTACGTTGGCCCAGGTTTCTCTTGCGGCGACCCTCGGAGCGGCAAGCGATTCAAAGTTGTCAGACGACTCCCCGAAGCCTGCCGCATGCCAAGCGCCTCAATATAAGCAATTCGACTTCTGGTTGGGCGATTGGGATGCGTTCGATGTAGGCAACACGGTGGTGGTTGCGCGTTTAAAAGTGGACCACTTTCTCGACGGTTGCGTTTTACGCGAAGTGTACAAAGGCGCTGACGGACACCAAGGTGAGAGCTTGAGCATCTATGATGCGTCCAGAAAAGTCTGGCATCAGACCTGGGTCACGAACCGCGGCGAATTGCTGACGATTGAAGGTGGATTTGTAAATGGAGAGATGATTCTTACCGGCGCAGAGCGCACCGCGGACGGACGAGAAAGGCGTGTTCGTGGGATCTGGAAACCGGAGGGCACAGGGGTGCGGGAGACAGCCATTCGCTCGACGGACGGCGGCAAAACATGGCAGCCGTGGTTTGATCTCGTCTTTCGCGCGCACAAGTGAAAGCGAACCCTGCAAAATAACAAATGCGCCGTCCTAGAGCTTAATCTCCATGCCTTCAGCCGCCGCGCGCACCTTAGGGTAGTAGTTGCGCGCCTCGTGCACGACCTTGTCGATGATGACGTCGGTGTGATCGGGGTCATGGTGAAAAAGCACAAGCTCTTTTGCGCCACTCTCCATGACAACATTCACGGCTTCGCGCCAGTGACTGTGTCCCCAGCCGCGGCGGTGCGCCTCATATTCCTCGGGCAGGTATTGCGCATCGTAAATGAGCACGTCCGCGCCTTCGGCCAGCTTGCGGACAGCTTTGTCGAACCCCGCATCTCCGGGTTCGTTGTCGGTAGCGTAGACGAGAACTCCATCTTTGGTTTCAAGCCGGAAGCCCATACATCCCTGGGGATGGTTTAGCCAAGCCGTCTGTAGTTGTACGCCCTCTTCGAGAGTGACGCGGCCGCTCTCGATCTCATAAAAATCGCGGCGAGCCTTCATCTGGCCAATATCCACGGGGAAATACGGCGCCGCCATCTGATCGGCCAGGACTTGTTTGAGGCTGCGGGTTCGGCTTGAGCACTGGAACAGAAAGCGGCTTTCCGCATTCATGTACAAGGGCCGAAAGAAGGGCATGCCCTGAATATGATCCCAGTGAAAGTGGGAGACGAAAACGTGCGCGGAAAAGGGACGATCGCCAAATTCGTTTTGCAGTTGCTGGCCAAGCACGCGGAAACCGGTGCCGCAATCGAAAATATAAATGCGATCGCCCAGACGCACTTCAACGCAGGAGGTGTTGCCTCCGTAACGCATGTTCTCGGATTGTGGAGTTGGCGTGGAACCGCGTACGCCCCAGAACTTGATGCGCATAGGTTCGTAACCGCACGAGGGCCCGATTGCTTGGTGACCCCTGTATCTTCTGACGGGAGAATCAGTTCGTCAATTGCCGGGTTGGTTCACAGCCAAGTTTTCGGCCAGCGATGCAACGGTCACCGAACGGGCGCGAATCTGTCCCCTATAATGAACCGCGAGGTGCTGAAGTCTGGCGGCTATCATCTCTGGCATGGTTAATCCTGAATTCAAAGAATTCTCGCGTCTGGCGCGTTCGGCGACGCTCGTCCCCGTGGTGAAGTCGGTGAGCGCTGATCTGCTCACGCCAGTCTCCGCATTCCTGGCGATTGCGCGGAAAGAGCCGCACGCGTTTCTGCTGGAGTCGGCGGAGCGCGGCGAACAAATTGGCCGTTACACGTTTCTGGGTGCGCGGCCTTACATGCGGTTAAAGGCTCGGGGCAATGTTATCGAGATCGAACGTGGTCGGCACCGCGAGCAGTACGAGGGAAATGTCGTTCACTTCGTGAAGCAGTTGCTGAGCGAACACAGGCCGGCGGCACTCCCTGGTCTACCACCATTCACTGCCGGGGCCGTTGGATATTTCTCTTACGACGTGGTGCGGCAACTGGAGAACATTGGCGAGCATGCCAAGGATGACCTGTCTCTGCCCGACTGCGAACTCATGTTCTTCGACCGCTTGCTGGCCTTTGACCATTTGCGGCACCAGATACACATCGTGGCAACAGCGGACGTTACCCGCGAAAGCCCGCGGCTCGCTTACGACCGGGCCCTGCGCGACATTGCCGCGCTGGAAAAGAAACTGGCTGCGGGATTGCGTCCAGCGATGTGGCGCAAATCCAAAAAAGCCAAGCCCGGAAAGCTAAAGATCAACTCCGGAACTACGCGCGCCAAATTTCTGCGCAGCGTGGAGCGCTGCAAAGAATACATCGCCGCCGGAGACATTTTTCAGGTAGTGCTTTCGCAGCGGCTCGATTTCATCCCTGGGGTCGAGCCCTTCGACCTTTACCGCGCTCTCCGTCAAGTGAATCCTTCGCCGTATCTTTATTTCTTGCGAATGGGCGAAACCCAGATTCTCGGCTCATCGCCGGAGATGCTGGTGCGTGTGACGGGGCGAAAGTTGGAATACCGCCCCATCGCAGGCACGCATCCGCGAGGCCGCGACGAGGCCGAAGATCTGCGTCTCGAAGAGAAGATGCGCACGGACGAAAAGGAACGCGCTGAGCACGTCATGCTGGTCGATCTCGGCCGCAACGACCTGGGCCGCGTAAGCGAATATGGTTCCGTAAAAGTGAAAGACCTCATGTACGTGGAGCGTTATTCCCACGTCATGCACCTGGTCTCGGCGCTCGAAGGCACTCTGCGGAAAGATCTTGGCGCGCTCGACGCATTCGCCGCCTGCTTTCCCGCCGGTACGCTGAGCGGCGCGCCCAAAGTCCGCGCCATGCAGATTATCGAAGAACTGGAGCCAGTGCGCCGGGGCATTTATGGCGGATCTGTCCTCTACGCCGATTTCGCTGGAAATCTGGATTCATGCATCGGCATTCGGACCATGCTGATGCAAGGCAAACGCGCTTATCTACAAGCGGGAGCGGGCATTGTCGCCGACTCCGACCCGGCCAGCGAGTTTCAGGAAAGCATGAATAAGGCGCAAGCGTTGCTGCGGGCGGTGAAAATGGCGAGAGACGGTAATCAGTGATCGAAAAGATGATTACATCCCCAGGAAATTTTCGACTAGCTTTTTCCCCGCGTCGGTCAGCACGCTTTCAGGATGGAATTGCACGCCTTCAACGGCAAATTTTTTGTGGCGCAGCCCCATGATCGTGCGGGTTCCATCTTTCTCCGTAGTCCAGGCGCTGACTTCCAACTCGGCTGGCAAATCTTTTTCTTCCACGATAAGTGAGTGGTAACGGGTGGCTGTCATCGGCATGGGCAAGCCGCGAAAGATGCTCTTGTTATCGTGCATTACAGCACTGGTTTTCCCGTGCATTAGATGAGGCGCGCGGACCACCTGCCCACCGAAAGCCGCGCCAATGGCTTGATGTCCCAGGCAGACACCCAGAACAGGCATCTTCCCGGCGAAGTGGCGAATCAGATCGACGCTGATGCCGGCATCCTGCGGAGTGCATGGACCGGGCGAGATGACGATGCGCTCCGGCTGCATTGCTTCAACCTCGGAAATCGTAATCTGATCGTTACGGCGAACTTCGACACGGGCGCCGAGTTCCCCGAAATACTGAACCAGGTTGTAAGTAAACGAATCGTAGTTGTCGAGAACGAAGACCACAAGCACGTCCGAAATTCAGCTTACCACTGACTGCTGCGAAGCCGGAATGGAGTTTAACGGAGAATGCTTGAACAGCTCCGGAGTACCAGAAGGTGCCATCGCCCCGCCTGATGGTGGTATTGACGCGGGGTACCCTAGCCGTCATTCTCGGGGAAATACTTAATCGCCGCTTTGTTGGGCTTGGGAGTGATAAATGGTAGAAACCCAGGAGAAACGCTCCGCACGACGCTTCGCGCTTCGCATTCCCGTATCCGTGGCGCGCGGCGAAAGGTTGGATCAGAGCGAGCCCGCTCAACTGCGGGACGTAAGCGCTCGTGGCATTTGTCTCTATCTCGATTCGCCTATCGAGCAGGGATCGCCTATTGGCTTTACACTGACCCTGCCACCCGAAATTACACTGACGGAAAGCATTCGAGTGCAGTGCGTAGGGCGAGTGGTACGGATCGATGGAGCGAACAACGGCAAGATGGCTGTTGCCGCGGTCATTGAAGAATACGAATTCATTCCTGAAAGCTGACGCGCCCGTCGTTTTCGCTATTGCCAAGAACTTTCATAGCGTCCATACCTGACGCGACACTTCACCGCTATCGCAGCAAATGATAAGGTTCCTCTTAGGCAGATTTGAGGGATTTCTTTGGTGCGACCACGCCTTCACCTGATCGCTATTCCGCTCCTGGCAACACTAGTTGTGCCCTGCGCGTGGCCACAAAATCGGACCCAGCCGGCGGCGAAGCAAGAAGGTCCTGTAAAGCCCGAGATCAACGTTGTCACCAGTGTGCGCGTAGTCGTCGAGCGCGGCGCTCCCGCTCTGGAAATTCTCTCCACTCAGCCGGCCGTGCCATCGATCCAGTACCTGAAGTCGCCGCCGCGTCTCGTCGTCGACCTGCTGCATGCACGGTTAGGCCTGCCGCACAAGCGGGGCGATCTGATGCAGGATGTTCAGCAGAAAAACATTCTCGCCATCCGCGCCGAACAGTTTCAAGAGAATCCTCCCATTGCCAGAATCGTTCTAGATCTTCTTGCTCCCTACAGCTATACCTGGGATGAGGCCGGGAACCGGTTGATGGTTCGGCTGAGACCTGCGGAGGAAAATGCTGCAAAGAAGGCAGCCCCACGTCAACCGCCCACAACGCTTTCTCTACGCGGTAAGACCCCGGAGATAGTGCCGGTCGGCGAAGGGTCCGGCGACATCACCGTCGAAGGAAGCCAGATTGCCGCTGGATCATCCTTAACCACCGCCCAAGATACGACGGTGCTGCGCTTGTCGCGAGGAGGAGAAGTTCGCATATGCCCGCGTACGACTGTTTCGGTAACACCTTCGAAAAACGCGAACGATTTGATGCTGGGCATGAGTACCGGAGCCCTGGAAACGCACTACACGCTTCGAGCTTCAGCGGACACGGTACTGACTCCCGACTTTCGAATCCAGTTCGCGGGGCCGGGGGAATTTGACTTCGCCGTGAGTACGGATTCGCACGGCAATACCTGCGTTAGAGGCCTCGCTGGGAACGGATCGTCGGCGACGGTTGCGGAGTTGCTGGGAGATCGCACCTACCAGGTCAAGCCTGCTGAGCAGGCGGTTTTTCGCGCAGGACAGATTGACAAAGTGGATCACAACATCCCGCTGGAATGTGGTTGCCCGCCACCGACGCCGGTGATGCGAACAGAAGCATCAACTCCAGCAAGCTCGGAGCTGCCGAAGAACGCCCAACTCACCGCTGGCCAGCCCTCATCGAAAGCTGCTGGCGAGTCGAACAGCGGGGGACAAGCGAGCACGGGGAACACGAGAGGGCAAGCACTTTCCAGCGGATCAGAGACTCGACCCGTACCAACTTCTCGTCCCAACGACATTCGCGTTCAAGTGGACGCGCCTCTTGTCTTTCAGGCAAAAGCCCACTCCGCCAGCAGCCCCAGCACCCGTGGAAGAGGCTGCGGCACTCCCGGTCATCGGACCCTCGGCTCAGCAGACGCAACTCGGAATACACATTCAACCGCCGCCTGTCCGACCTCGGGAGTCAGACCCAGCCGAACTCCGCTCCTCGCCGGTTCCTGCGACGAATCAAGGGCATGTTCGTGGCGATCTTCAGTTGACATCGCCCGGGCAGGTGCCCACAAATTACCGGCGGTTGATGACGCGCCGCAAGGGCTCGGCTTTCTCGCGCAAATCGTCAGCGAAGCTGGCGCCCCGTTCGGCCACGTCGCGTACGCGCTCGGTCGCATCGCGCACCCGATCTTTCGCTTCTTCGGTCCAGTCTTGCACCGTCTCCTTGGCATCCTCATAACCGCGCTTCAAGTCGCGACGAAACTGCTTGCCGGTTTTCGGCGCCAGCACAAGGGCTGCCAGAGCACCCGCTCCAATTCCAATCAACAAAAAGGTTATCGCCGTTCCTACGCTGTTGGTGTCTGAAGATTCATAACGTCCAGAACTCATAATTTGACCTCATTTCATTTTCAACTTGCCGAAGACCATACAGGCCGGGAATAGAACTAATAGCAATTCTAGTCCCGCAGAAGCGGCGGTGCGAAACTTCGAACGAACACGGGTTCATGGGATGAATTGGCCTGGGGAAAGGTTTCCTTTCTCGCGAGCGAAGTGTAGAATCATCTATTCGGTCCTCGTGTGCGGCGGAAAATGTGGCCTGCCCGCCTTCCGTCAGCTCTGCAAACCGCACTTATTTTGAAGGAGATAGTTTCAAGCAATGTCGATCCCTGCCACCCAACTGCGCCCTGGCATGATCATCAAGCACAATAATGATCTGCACTCCGTATTCAGCGTCGAACACCGGACGCCCGGCAACCTGCGGGCCTTCATCCAGGCCAAGTTACGCAATCTCCGCACCGGCGCCATGTTTGAGCACCGCTTCCGCTCGCCCGATCCCATCGAAAAAGTCAACGTAGATGAAGTCGATATGCAGTTTCTCTATGCTGACGGGGACAGCTACTACTTCATGGACACATCGAACTACGAGCAAACTCACCTGACCAAGGAGGTTCTCGGGGACGCTGTCGACTATCTGATCGCCAACCTGGAGATCAAAGTAGAATTTTTCGATGGCAAAGCAGTCGGCATCGAACTGCCGCAGACGGTGGAACTGACCGTGGTTGAAACCGAACCTGGATTGAAGAGCGCGACCGCCTCCAGTGTGACCAAGGCCGCAAAGACCGAGACTGGCCTGGTCGTGCAGGTGCCGCCGTTCATCAATGAAGGCGAGAAGATCAAGGTCGATACCGCCGAGGGCGTGTATTTGTCGCGGGCGTAGGGAGATCCATTGTTGATTGCTGATTTTTGATTGTTGATTAAGAACCGAACCTACCTCGGGAAGCCGAGGGGTTTTGAATCAGCAATCGAAAATCAGAAATCAACAATTTTTTGTTATGACCCCCAGCGAAAAACCAATCGAAGCTCGCCGCCTCGTAATTCGCGGACGCGTGCAGGGAGTCGGTTTCCGCTGGTTTGTCGAGCGGGAGGCGCACACTCTGGGCATTGCTGGCTGGGTGCGCAATAATGCGGACGGGAGCGTGGAAGTTTTGGCCCAGGGAACCCGCGATCAGCTCTTCGGATTACGTTCACGCCTGCGTGAAGGGCCGCGTGCCGCGCGTGTGGATGGCGTAGAAGAATCCGAAGCCCGCCCGGTTGCTGGACTGAATTCATTCCGCATTGAAGGAGCGTGGTAGATTGTCCGCCAACTCGAACCTCAATACTGATCAATTGAAGCAACTGATCCGCGAAGTTCCCGACTTCCCTAAGCCGGGGATCCTCTTCTACGACATCACAACGCTCCTGAAAGATAAGGTCGGCTTCGCCACGCTCGTTGACCGGCTCTCCGAGCACTACGTCGCCCAGAAGATTGATCTCGTCCTCGGCATGGAAGCCCGGGGATTCATCTTCGCCCCTGCCCTGGCCTATCGCCTGAATGCCGGATTCGTTCCCGTACGCAAGGTGGGAAAACTTCCCGCAGCGACTGTGAAGTTCGATTACGCGCTCGAGTACGGCACCAACTCGCTCGAGATGCACAAGGATGCGATCCAGAAAGGACAGCGCGTGCTTATCGTCGATGATCTCTTGGCCACAGGCGGCACCGCGGAAGCCACGGCGAAGCTGGCTTCTATGCTGGGCGCAGAGATTGCCGGGCTTGGCTTTGTCGTGGAATTGGATTTCCTCCGCGGGCGAGAAAAACTCCGGGGCTACAACGTGATGTCCTTATTGCATTACGAAAAATGAGTAGCTGGTTTCGTAGCGCTTCTGACCAGCCTTCGAACGGCGTTGTCCCTGCTGTTATCTCCAAAGATAACCAACCAACAAGGCGATGCCGGACCATCCGCCCACGCTGATCGCGGCTGCCAGCGCGAAGCCTGCAATCCTGTTCCATTGAGGTCGGCTGACTGCGCCGGCCACGCCAGAATCGTAAAGTGACAACGGTTCAGAGAGCCGCAGCCGACTTTTCAGCGATGCCGTCCACTGTCGTTCATTCGGCGGCACAGTTATGGCCGATTGGTAAGTGCCGGATATTGGGGGGAGAGTTCTGTAACTCATCATCCGCACCTCGGAACTACATTAACGCAACTTAGCTGCCATTCCGGGAACATCCAATAACGGCGTATATGGATGCATCTAAAGCTCGAGAGGTTTTCGCGCCCTCCGAAGTTGCGTAAAAAACTCCCAAAGATGGCAGATATATCCTCCGTACTGTGAGGCGGCAAGTATCGATTAGATTTCCTCCGTAAGGGCTAACTTTGAATCCCTGGGCAGGTAGCTCTTGCGCCGAAACCAGTCCTCCATGGCTTCCTGAAGTTTATCGAGGGGAACGCCTGTACCGATTTCCATCTTTCCGTCGGCGATGGGTAGTGTGTCATCAAACACACTGGCGTTGGTAAAATTCCGCATGGAGAAGCTGTCGAGCCACTTCAGGGGGCAGGGCCGCCTCTGCTGTTTCTCGTCTTCATACTCAACACGAATCTTGCGCGCGAACATGCTTTGATTTAACCACAGAGATCTTGGCGGATTGGGACGTTTCCCCGCTTCAAAGTCGGTAGGTTCAGAATCGGTGCTACCAACTTCTCCTCATGGGTCCGCATCCCATAGCTTCGCTTGCAGAGTGGGCTGCTCCTGAATGCCGAACACATTCTCGCTGGTTACGGCAACAGTTGCGGGCGGGGGCCTCTGGAACCATTTCGACCGGCGCCTTATGCGTTTGCCAGCATCATTTTTCTTAATCCTTATTTCGCTCGTCAATGGCGCGGCTCAGGTTGCATCCACTGGGCCCGAAGCTTTTTACGAGGGCCAAACGGTTACTGCGGTTGACCTGATCGCCAATCCGCATCGCGACGTGGAGCCTCTGCGATCTGCTGTGTCGCAGAAGGTAGGGCAGCCCTACTCCCAGGCAGCCGTGCAAGCCAGCATCTCCGCGCTGCAACGCGCAGGCGGTTTCGAAAAAGTTACCGTTAATGTAATTCCAGACATCGGCGGCCTGCGGCTCAACTTTATTCTCGAGCCCGCTTACTACCTGGGAATCATCGATTTTCAGCGGCTCGCAAAATTGTTTTCCTATACGCGTTTTTGCAGGTCGCAAATCTTCAAACACAGGACCCCTATGACCAGGCACGCATCCCCGTCGCGGAAGCAGCCCTGTCGCAGTTTCTTCAACAAAATGGATACTTTCAGGCGCAAGTTCACTCGCGAAGCGCAAATCGACGACGCAAACCAGTTAGTGAACATTACTTTTATTGTTCAAACCGGCAAACAAGCCCGCATTGGGAGTGTGGAAGTGAATGGCCCCGCCGGTCCGGAGCAAATCTGGTTGCTGCACAAAATGCGATCGCTGCGAGCCCGGTTTAGCGGAGCATTACTGAAAACAGGGAAGCCATATAACCAAGAACGGATTAAAGCGGCGACTTCGCTCATGAAGAAATATTTGGCACAGCAGCACCGCTTGGCCAGCAAGGTCGAAGAAAATCCGCCGAAATATCATTCGGATGGGAACCAGGTGGACGTCTCTTTCAAGGTGGAACCGGGCCCAATAGTAATCGTCCGCACCACGGGCGCCAGATTGTCCTGGATCCCTTTCATGTCCGCACACCAAATGAAGAAGCTCATTCCGATTTTTTCCGAGGGCGCAATCGATGCGGATCTGGTGCAAGAGGGCCAACAGAATCTCACAGATTATTTCCAGAAAAAGGGCTTTTTCCATGCCAGCGTAACGTCCGACCTGCAGCGGGAATCAGATCGCATCGTCCTCGTTTATAAAATCGATCGCGGTATTAAGTACAAGGTGGATCGAATATCCTACGTGGGGAACCATCGGATCGATACAAGGAATCTGACGCCTCTGGTCCAGATCAAGCGCTCTCATCTGTGGACACATGGCAGCATCAGCCAGAAGAACATCAAACAGAGTTCCGACAATCTTATCGCCTACTATCGGAACAAGGGATACGAAGACGCCAAAGTTACGCCGCAAGTTAGCCAGCGCGGTTCGAAGATCGATGTTGCTTTCGACATTGTCGAAGGCGAGCAGACAATCGTCGATCACGTCGAAGTGACCGGTAACCATAGCATTCCGGAAGACCAGCTTACCGCGCCCAAAGGCTTCGAGCTAAAATCTGGCGCTCCGTTTTCATCCCGGCAGTTGTCCGACGATCGCAATCGCATATCGGCGACTTACCTCGACCGGGGATATCCCAATGCGGAAGTGACGACTACTGTCCATCGTCTCGGAAAAAATACCCACCGAGTAGACGTAACCTATGCAATTGCCGAGCACCAGATGGTGCGGATGGGCAAAGTGATTTATCTGGGCCAGCAGCACACGCGCCTGTCGCTGCTGGAGAAGTCGACGAACCTGCCTGCCGAAACTCCGATGCGCAAAGATAAGATGCTGGCGGCGGAGACCCGGCTCTACGACTTGAACATCTTCGACTGGTCAAGCGTAGGCCCGCGAAAACCGATTACAGACCAGAGTGAGGAAGACACCCTGGTCGAAGTGCATGAAACCCAACGCAACGAAATTACATACGGTTTTGGATTCGAAGTTTCCCATCGCGGGGGAAACATCCCCACGGGCACGGTGGCAGTTCCCGGGCTTCCCACGATCGGTATAGGTAACAATCAGATCGCTCCCAGTCAGGCGACTTACGCTAGTCCAATTGGCTCGATCGAATTCACCCGCCGGAATATGCGGGGGCTGGGCGAAACGGCCAGCGGCTCGATTCTGCTCTCGCGGCTCGACCAACGGGCCATTACCAGTTATCTGCAGCCCCACTTTCTCGGCTCAAATTGGGGTTCCTTGACCAGTTTTTCTGTTGAGCGAACCACCGAAAATCCACTCTTCGCGGCGACCCTTGGCGATCTGTCATTTCAAGTGGAGAAGCTTCTCAGCCGAAAAACGCATACCCGCCTGCAGCTTCGTTATGATTTCAACAAAACTGTTTTATCGCACTTGCTGGTGGCTGAACTTGTGCTGCCACAAGACCAGAATATTCATCTCTCAACGCTCTCGAGCACGCTTATACGAGATACAAGAGACAAACCACTCGATGCCCACCGTGGTGTTTTTGAGAACTTGAATGTGAGCATTACGCCGGGGCCGTTTGGTTCCAGCGCGACTTTTGCAAAGTTGTTCGGGCAGTATGCTTTTTACAAGCCATTCCATTCCGTGGTATTCGCCAATAGCATTCGTCTCGGGCTGGCGAAAGCATTGGCGGGAAGTTTTGTTCCGACCAGTCAGCTTTATTTTTCTGGAGGAGGAACCTCGCTGCGCGGATTCCCGATCGATGAAGCTGGCCCGCAACGCCTCGTGCCTTTTTGCAACGTGCTACAGAACCAGTCCGGATGTGTGAACGTTACGGTGCCGGTGGGCGGCAGGGAGTTGTTCATTGTGAATTCGGAAGTCAGATTTCCGCTCCGCATTATGAAAAATCTGGGAGGCGTTATCTTCTACGACGGAGGCAACGTTTACAGCGCCATCAATTTCAATAATTTCGCGAGCAACTATACGAACACGATTGGAATCGGTTTGCGCTACGCAACTCCGATCGGTCCCATTCGAATCGATCTGGGTCGCAACCTGAATCCCGTGCCGGGCATCAACCCCACACAGTATTTCATCACGTTAGGGCAGGCATTCTAGAAGACTATTATGCGATGGCGACGGATTATCGGTTGGACTCTGGCGATTGTAGCCGTGTTGATCACGGTCGCGCTCGTCGGAGGGCTTCTGTTTCTGCGCACTGCCAGTTTTCAGAGGCTTGCCATTCGCACGATTGTGAAAGATGTGGACCAAGCTACCGGCGGCCGGACGGAGATTCGCGATTTCGACTTCAAGCTTTCAACCCTCACTGCTCATCTTCACGACATCACGGTTCACGGCACTGAAGGCGCGGGACAACCTCCGTTGCTGCACGTCGACGAACTGACAGTTGGATTGAAGATTCAATCTATCCTTCGCCGCAAAGTTAGTCTGAGCGAACTTTTGATTGAACATCCAGTCGCCTACATCCGAATCAATCGCGAAGGAAAAAGCAACCTTCCGCAACCTCCTCCGAAAAAACAAAGCAGCAGCAACGTGAATGTTTTCGACCTGGCAGTGCGCCATGTGCTGCTAACCAAGGCGAGATCAACTACAACAATGCGTCCGTTCCGCTCGATGCAAATCTATACGATCTGAAGACCGACATTCATTTTGAGCCACTCGGGACAAAATATCGAGGAGCGATTTCATACGATAGCGGCCGTATTCGCTACGGAGCTGAACCAGTTTTTCCCCACAGCCTCGATGCCAGCTTTAGCGTAACTCCTGGTCGATTTTCGCTGGAATCAGCTTTGCTGAAAGTGGGATCCTCCTCGTTTCGATGCAGGCCGACATCACCAATTACAGCAATCCGATCATGGATGGACATTACGATGTCCGCATTCGTACGCACGACTTTTCTCCCATGCTGCATCCTACTGCGTCTGACGGTGACGTGTCGCTATCCGGAGCAGTGCACTACCGAAGCGTCGAGGGCCAACATTTTTTGCGCGGGCTTTCCCTAGATGGCCGGATAAACAGCGAAGATCTGACGGCATCATTGCCTGAGGGGCGTCTGAATTTCCGCCGGCTTCAGGGATATTACAAATTGCTAAATAGTACGCTGCAGGCGCGGGGGGTGAGCTGCGAGACGCTTGGCGGACGGATTGCCGCCAATGCAGAGATAAAAAATCTCGATAGCGCGCTGCCTGAGACTCAGGTGCAAGCGTCGTTGCAAAATATCTCGCTGCAGGACGCACAGCACGTTCTTCGAATGGCGGAAGTCAAACGTGTGCGCCTGCTGAGTAGCCTCGACGGCATTGTCGACGCGTCGTGGAAGGGCAGCTTCAACAATGTTCGCGCCCGCGCAGACTTAGCGCTGAAAGCGGCTCCAGCGCGCGATACGGCTGCGACCTCCAACGCGATCCCGCTGGACGGATCGATCCACGCAATTTACGACGGCCCGAAAAACGTCTTAACTTTTCGCGAAACTTCGCTGCACATTCCTTCGACCACGATCGCCGTGCAAGGCGAGGTCAGCAATCGCTCAAACTTACAGATTCAAGCCAATACCGCCGATCTGCATCAGCTTGCAACGTTGATTTCGTCCGTACGCGGAGGTCCTCAGCAAACGCTGGAGATTGCGGGAGTCGGTTCACTAAACGCGAACGTGCGAGGCTCTTTGCAAAGTCCTCAATTCTCGGGGCAGTTCAGTGCGCAGAATCTGCAGGTGCAAGGCAGCGTCTGGAGCAGCGCGAAGTTTGCCGTGGAAGCAAATTCCTCCGGCATCTCGTTGCAGAATGCGTCGCTCATGAGTGCGCATCAAGGCCGGGCATCCATCAGCGGCAAGATCGGGTTGCAGCACTGGTCCTACCTTCCAGCGAATCCGATCGCGGTTAATTTGTCGATACAGCGCATGTCGGTGGGCGATTTGCAGCGGCTGGCAAATGTCGACTACCCAGTTTCTGGCGACCTGTCCGCGGAGATTACTCTTCACGGTTCTCAACTCAAGCCCATCGGCAACGGCTCCCTGACAATTAACAATGCGCGCGTTTACGATGAACCGATCCAACATCTGAAAGCCGACTTCCATGCCGATAGAAGTTCTCTGACGTCTACGGTCAATCTCAATCTGCCCGCTGGTTCCGCGAATGGCACCGTCTCCTACACGCCGCAAACCAAGGCCTATGTTGTACATCTCAGCGCTCCGTCGCTGGCGTTGCAGAAGCTGCAGACCGTGCAAGACAAGAATCTTGGAATATCCGGCATAGTGACGATCACTGCCAGCGGCGCAGGAACTCTGGATAATCCTCAATTGACGGCCGCGGTGGAACTCCCTCAGTTGCATCTTCGAGATAAGTCGATTTCGCAAATAAAAGCGCAAGTGCATGTGGCGAACAAACAGGCACACTTAATCCTTGATTCTCAGGTCGCTCAAGCTTCCCTGCATTCCAAAGTTGACGTCAATCTGAGCGGAGATTATTACACCGAGGCAGTCATCGATACGACGAGGGTGCCGCTCGATCCCCTGCTTGCAATGTACTTGCCGAGTTTGCCGGAAGGTTTTCAGGGTGAGACTGAACTTCATGCAACATTGAACGGGCCGCTCAAGGACAAATCGCGAGTCGAGGCCCACCTTACGCTGCCGATCCTCAAAGCCAGCTATCAATCGCTCGAAATCGGCGCTGCCAGCCCGATTCGCATGGACTATGCGAATTCAGTGATAACTTTGCAGCCAGCGGAATTCCGTGGAACCGACACTTCTTTGCGTGTGCAAGGCCGTATCCCTCTGGGGGAAACACGGCCCCTAATCTCATAGCACAAGGATCGATCGATGTTCGGATCCTTCGCATCGTGGATCCCGATCTCCAAAGTTCTGGAACTCTTTTGCTGGATGTTCATGCCTTGGGGACAGCAAAGGAACCGCAGGTTCAAGGACAAGTACGCCTGCAAGACGTCGCAATATCCACGCCCAGCGCGCCGCTTGGCGTGGAGAAATTGCATGGCACCCTGGACATTAACAATAACAGTCTGCAGATTTCCAGCCTCGAGGGTCAGATGGGAGGCGGGCAAGTCTCGGTAGGGGGTTCAATCGCCTACAAGCCGAACTTGCAATTCAATGTTTCGCTGCAGAGCAAATCTGTGCGACTGCGCTATCCCACTGGGGTGCGAGCGGTCCTCGATAGCAACCTGGTTCTAAGTGGAACGAAAGATGCGTCGACTCTGAATGGCCGCGTGCTGATCGATACGCTTTCCTTTACTCCTGATTTCGATCTTTCAAAATTCAGCGATCAATTCAATGGCAGCGGCATTCCAGCTCAACCCGGTTTGGCCGATAACATCAAACTCGCGGTCGGCGTTCAGTCAAAAAGTAACCTCAGCGCGACCAGTTCTCAGATCAGCGTGGAAGGCCAGGTAAATCTGCAGGTCGTGGGCACGGCCGCCAATCCGGTAATTATCGGGCGCACTGACCTCACTTCTGGAGAGTTCTTTTACCGAAACGTTCGGTACGAACTGCAACGCGGCATCATCACTTTCGACAATCCTGCTGAGACTGAGCCGGTGCTGAATGTCTCAGTTACGACCACAGTCGAGCAGTACAAGTTGACCCTTACGCTGCGCGGCCCTTTTGACAAGTTAACCACATCGTATACGTCAGATCCTCCGCTGGCCACCGCGGACATCATCAATCTGATTGCCAATGGCCAGACCACTCAGGAAGCGGCCGCTGCCGGCCAAAGCACGGATTCGATGATCGCCTCGCAAGTCGCCGGTCAGGTCACCGGGGGCATCCAGCATCTCGCAGGTATCTCAGCCCTGCAGATCGATCCACTCCTCGGAGGGAATCAGAACCCCTCTGCGCGGGTTGCCATCCAGCAGCGCGTGACAAAGAATTTTCTATTTACGTTCTCCACCGATTTGTCGCAGCCCGGGAGCGAGATCGTGCAAGGCGATTACCGGATCAACAAACGTTGGTCGATGAGCGTCACGCGAGACGAAGTAGGCGGAATTTCCGTAGACGGAAAATACCATACCAAATTCTGATGTCCCGCTCCATCGCCGGCCGGAACGAACATTTGCCGAGGTGTCTAAAGTTGGACCTTTGCGGGTCCACCTGTCTTGTGAAAACTGCCCTTCGCAGACAAGCGTGAGGGGCGTAGCTCCTTCGTCAGCTCCGCGTTGAGCTCGCCGCCAGCTAACAAAATGAAATATGCCCAATAGAGCCAGGTCATGAGTGCCATCACTCCACCCAGAGTTCCATAGATTCGATTGTAATTTCCAAAGTAGCGGAAATAAATCCCCAGCAAATACGACATTCCCATCCAGCAAGCGACAGAAAGAACCGCACCAGGCAACGTTACCCAAAAGCTTTGTTTTACGTTGGGAGCGATAAAATAAATCGTCTCCACCGCGAGAACTGCGAAAATTACAGCAAGGGTCCAATGAATGAAAGGCCAGAGGAATATAAAAATGCTCGAAAGAGAAAGTCGAACGGCAAGCCAGTCGCCAAGCCGGGGCCCGACAATCATCGCCGCAATTCCGCAGATAAGAAAAAAAGCCGTGAGTGCGGCCAGACCCACCGCCAGCAGTCGGGTCTTCCAGAAGGGCCGCTGGTCATCTACCTCATAAGCTGCGTCCAAAGCTTCAATCAGTTCATCGAAGGCGGAAGAGACCACCCACAGCGTGCCGAGCGTGCCCAAGGAAAGCCATGCCCCCGAATGAGTGCCTTTGAGGACCGCAATTACCATCGACATCGTGCCGGGCGGCGCCACCCGCCCGATCGCGACCAGCACATCGGGGAAAAAATTGGGCAGAGGAATATAGGACATCACGGCCGACAAGAGAATCAGAGCGGGAAATATAGATAAGATCGAGTAATAGGAGAGCGCCGCCGCGGCCTGAAAGGTCTGGTTCTTGAAAACGTCGTGATAGGTCCTCGCTAAGGCTCGTTTGGTATAGGGGAACATCAGGGCTTTAGATGCAAGTTTGTTTCGCAGCGCGACGAATATGTTGCCAGCCATTTTTACTAAGCATTGGCCAGATAGATGTAGCGCAGAACGAACAACACGGTGAGAATCCACACCAGCGCGTTAATTTCGCGGATCTTGCCCGCCGCAACCTTAACCACGGTGTAAGAGATTAAGCCGAGACTGAGGCCGGTCGCAATGCTGAAGGTGAGAGGTGTTGCCAGCATGGTGATAAATGCTGGGACGGCCTCGCTGAAGTCCTGCCAGTTGATTTGCGCAATGGACTGAGTCATCAGAACTCCGACCAAAACCAGAGCCGGAGCCGTTGCATAAGCCGGAATCGCAGTGGCTAGGGGCGAGCAGAACGCGGCGAGCATGAAAAGTGCGGCGACGGCGATATTGCTGAGACCAGTGCGGGCGCCGGCGGCAACCCCAGCTGCGCTTTCGATATAACTTGTCACGGTCGAAGTTCCAGTCAGCGAGCCCACAACAGTTCCCACGGCATCCGCAACCAACACTCGGCCTACCCGTGGAATTTTGCCGTCTTTCACGAAGCCGCCTTGTTCACAGACCCCCACAAGAGTGCCAACGTTGTCGAACAGATCAACAAACAGAAACGCGAAAAGAATTTCGAGTAAGCCGAGATGAGTCGCGCCACGAAAATCGAGCTGCAAAAAAGTTGAGGAGGGATGTGGCATCGAAAAGATAGCCGCCGGCCAACTCGTAATCCCTCTCAAAATTCCCAGCAGCGCTGTGCCAAAAATACCGATCAAGATTGCACCATGGAATTTTCGCGACATTAAGACCAGCGTAAGGCCCAGCCCAAAGCAAGCGGTTTGCACTTCTTTGTCGGCGAAGCTGCCAAGGCCAACATAGGTCGCCGAGTTGGCGACCACTAACTTCGCATTTCGCAGTCCAACAAAAGCGATGAACATCCCAATCCCCGCCGCTGTCGAGTGCTTCAAACAGTCAGGCATGCCATTCACAATCTGTTCGCGAACCTTTGTCACAGTCAGCACAAGGAAGAGCACGCCGGAGAAAAAGACCACTGCGAGCGCCGTGCGCCAGGGAACATGCATGGCCAGGCAAACCGAATAAGTGAAGTAGGCGTTCAGCGACATTCCCGGCGCCAGGGCTATTGGATAGTTGGCATAAAGTCCCATCACCAAAGTTGCCACCGCCGCCGAAGCGCAGGTCGCAAAGACCACTCCATCCGGCGGCATTCCCGCCTGCGCCAGGATCTGCGGATTCACCACAACGATGTAAGCCATCGTTACGAAGGTGGTGAGGCCGCCCAGCATCTCCTGCTTCACGGAAGTCTGGTGCTCGGTGAGTTTGAAATAGCGATCGATCAAACGATCCCTCCTGGACTCAGACTGAGGTCGTTGCCACTGATTTAATAAGTGATCTTGTTCGGTTTGTTTTCCCACGCATGAAAAGCAGCCAAAGCTTCTTCCCGCATCATCTGAACCATCGGTATTTTACGTTTCGAATGCGGCTGCGCGATTTCCCGGTAGATCAGCGAATCGTCAAATCCGATCCTGGATGCATCGGCGTCCGCATTAGCAAAATAAACGCGCGAGAGACGAGCCCAGTAGATCGCCCCCAGACACATGGGACAGGGCTCGCAGGAAGTGTAGATTTCGCAGCCTTCGAGATCGAAAGCGCCGAGTTTCCTGCACGCCTCGCGGATAACGACCACCTCCGCGTGTGCTGTAGGATCATTCGTGGAAGTAACTTGATTGGCGCCTTCGGCAATAATCGCACTGTCTTTCACCACGACTGCGCCGAACGGGCCACCGCGTCCAGATAGGACATTCTCGATCGAGAGCTGGATGGCGCGGGCCATGAAAGGGTTATCCATGTGTTTCTCTGTCTGTGCGCAATCGTTGGGGTCTGCTGGCGTCAGCAACCCGCGAACTTGCAATCGGTCGACATGGACTTTCGCAGCCGCTTCGCTGAGAAGCGAGTATATGCCGGGACTCGGAATTTCGTAAAATGTTGTTTCGGATTCAGAGAAGAATGAGCTGTAACGTGGAGCGAATGAATTATTCTGCGCCGGAGACCGGTGAATTCTCCATGGAGCCGACGACTTGAACTCGCGCGCTTACCTGTCTCATCGAGTGGTAACGCCTGAGGGAATTCGTCCGGCTGCTATTTTAGCGGAAGGCGAACGCATCCAAAGCGTCGTTCCCCGTGATCGAGTACCTGCGCAGCGTTATGAAATCCATGACTTCGGCGACGCGGCAATTCTCCCGGGGCTCGTCGATTCCCATGTACATATCAATGAGCCTGGTCGAACTGACTGGGAGGGATTCGAAACTGCGACACGAGCCGCCGCGGCGGGCGGTTACACGATGCTGGTCGATATGCCTCTGAACTGTCTTCCTGCGACTACGAATGTCGCTGCGCTTGAGGCCAAGCGGGCCGCTGCGCAAGGTAAGTGCCGCGTCGACTGGGCGGCGTGGGGCGGCGTTGTCCACGATAATCAAAATGACATAGAAGCTCTGGCGGCCGCCGGAGTGCCAGGATTCAAATGCTTCCTGATCCATCCCGGCATCGATGGCTTCACCATGGTTACGGAGAGGCAATTGCGAGCCGCTTTACCGCACATTGCCCGGACAGGATTGCCGCTGCTGGTGCACGCGGAACTTGCCGGCCCCAATTGATCGAGCAACGGACGTCCTGGCCAATGCCGATTGGAGTTATTACTCAACCTATCTTCAATCGCGGCCAGATGATGGGGAACTGGCTGCCATCCGGATGCTGCTGTCGTTGTGTCGCGAATACGGATTTCGTTTGCACATCGTTCACCTTTCGACAAGCCATGCGCTTTCGGAACTCCGTGCTGCCCGGGCTGAAGGGCTTCCCGTGAGCGTAGAGACTTGTCCTCACTATCTGCATCTGGGCGCCGAAACCATCGCGAACGGAGCAACTCTCAGCAAATGTGCGCCGCCGATTCGCAGTCGCGAGAATCGCGAGAACTTTGGGAAGGTCTGAGAGACGGAACGATCGATATGGTGGTGACCGACCATTCGCCGTGTCCAACTGCGATGAAGCGCCTCTCCGAGGGAAATTTTCGAACCGCCTGGGGTGGTATTGCGAGCTTGTCGGTCGCACTACCGCTGATGTGGACAGAAGCAGGCAGACGAGGATTCACCTTGCTCGATCTGGCACATTGGATGTCAGCGGAACCAGCCCGACTCGCCGGTTGCGACATGCGCAAAGGTCGAATCGCCCCAGGATACGATGCGGACTTCGTGGTCTTCGATTCCGAATGCGAATTCATTGTGAGCCTCGAAAACTGCACTATCGGCATTTGGTCTCTGCGTATCTGGGAGAAACGCTGCGCGGCTTGGTGAGGGCAACCTATCTGCGCGGGACTCCCGTGTTCACTGACGAAAGATTTCCTGGACGACCCGCCGGACGCGAGTTTCAGGCGCATGCGCGTGATGCGTCGACTCTATAAATCGTCTGCTCGCTTCAAAACTCCCGCGACGTAAAGAGCCAGTCTGGCTTACACTATCCCATCCGCGGGTCTAACTTATCCGCTGGCTTACGAGATGAGCAGCAATCACATCGTCGGCAACTCGGTGCCGCGTAAAGAGGGACGCGACAAAGTAACCGGGAGGTCCCAATATGTCGACGATATGGTCCTGCCCAACCTGCTGTTCGGAGCAACCGTTCGCAGCCGCATCCCCCGCGGCCGCATCAGCAAAATCACATTTGGCGGCGATATCGCCTGGAATGAATTCATCATCGTCTCTGCGAAAGACATTCCCGGGACGAATTGCATCGCGCTCATCGGAGATGATCAGCCCTGTCTCGCGCACGAAGTCGTTAACCATCCTGAAGAACCGATTCTGTTGCTGGCTCATCCCGATCGCTATCTTCTTCCTCGGGCAGTTGAAGCGATATCGATCGAGTACGAGCCTCTGCCGGCCATCTTTACGATTGAAGAAAGTGAGCGCTGCTCGGAAATTATCTGGGGTCAGGACAATATCTTTAAAACCTATTTGATCGAGAAAGGCAAGGTCGATAGCATTTGGAACAAGGCTGCATACATCGTCGAAGGCGAGTACACGACCGGCGCGCAGGAACAGCTTTACATCGAAAACAACGGAATGATCGCGGCCTTTGATGCTTCGCGGGGAATCACAGTGTGGGGCTCGCTGCAATGTCCTTACTACATTCATAAGGCGCTGATGGCGCTATGCAATTTGCCGGCGGAAAAAGTTCGTGTCGTGCAGATGGAAACTGGAGGTGCTTTCGGAGGTAAGGAAGAATATCCATCGATGATCGCCGCGCATGCTGCCCTACTAGCGATGAAGTCGGGAAAACCGGTCAAGATTATTTATGACCGGATGGAAGACATGGCGGCGACAACGAAGCGGCATCCTTCGCGCACGCGTCATCGGACAGCCGTCAGTAAAGACGGCAAGATTCTCGGCGGCGAGATCGACTTTACGATTGACGGCGGCGCATACGCAACATTGTCCTCGGTGGTCCTTTCTCGCGGAGCGATTCACGCAGGAGGCCCGTATTTTTGGCCAAGTATTCGCATCCGCGCCAAAGCGGTTGCGACGAATGCGCCGCCCCACGGAGCTTTCCGTGGCTTCGGCGCTCCGCAGAGCTTGTTTGCTATGGAGCGGCACATGGATCGAATTGCGCAACGAGTAGGTCTTTCTCCCACCGAAATACGCCGGCGCAATTTTCTGCAGCCGGGACAGACCACAACGACAGAACAGGTCGTGCGCGAACCGATTGATCTGTCAAAGTTGCTCGATCGTGCTCTGGAAGTTTCCGACTATCACGCAAAGACAAATCGATTCGCAAAAGAGAATCAGGTTAGCACCACCAAAAAGGGCATGGGCATTGCCGCGTTTCTGCACGGCGCCGGATTTACCGGGTCAGGCGAGCGCTATCTCAGTTCCGTCGTCGGTGTTGAAGGTTGCAGCGATGGTAGCGTACGCGTGCTGGTTTCAAGCACTGAATTTGGGCAAGGAACAAAAACTGTTCTCAGCCAGATTGCAGCCGAAGCCCTGGGTTTGCCTTACGATAACGTCAGCGTAGCCCAGGCTGACACTCTCGAAGTTCCCAACAGCGGCCCCACCGTTGCTTCTCGTACGGCGATGGTGGTGGGGAAACTGGTGCAGTCCGCAGCTTTAGGAATTAAGCAGACACTGCTTTCGTCTAACGTGCTTCGTGAACCTCATACTGCGGAAGAGTTTCGCGCCGCTTGCAAACAATACGTTGCTGCCCATGGTCAGTTCCGCTCATGGTCGCGTTACGAGCCGCCTGCCGATGTTTTTTGGGACGACGAAAAGTATCGAGGAGAAGCCTACGCCGCATTTGCCTGGGCGGTTTATGTCGCCGAAGTTACGGTAGATCCGATCACCTATAGCGTATCTGTGGACGATTTCGTCGCACTCCAGGAAGTTGGCAAAGTCCTGCACCCGCTTCTGGCACGCGGCCAAATCATCGGCGGCGTCGCGCAGGGGATAGGATTCAGCCTTTACGAAAAAGTAATTTGGCAGAACGGACGCATGCAGAACGGCCAGATGACGAATTACATCATCCCGACTTCAACAGATATGCCGACGATTCGCGTGTTCTTCGAAGAGTTAGGCAATGTCCACGGCGCGCATGGCGCGAAGGGCATTGGCGAACTTCCAATGGATGGTCCGGCTCCGGCAATCATCAGCGCGGTGTCGAATGCGCTTGGAGTTCCTTTCGATTCCATCCCTCTGCTGCCGGAAGACATCATGGATGCGGTTATCGCAGCTCATCAAGAAATCGAGACTGAGTCAGCGGGTCAGGTCCAGCCACAATGACGGACACTCGCGAAGGTAGTTCCAAAGCCTGCATCTCATTCGTCGTCAACGGCGATCCGAAAACTGTGCTGGCGTATCCGATGGAGCGACTACTCGACGTCTTGCGGCAGCAGTTGCAATTGACCGGCACAAAGGAAGGCTGCGGTGAAGGCGAGTGTGGTTCATGTTCGATTCTCATGGATGGAATGCTCGTGAATAGTTGTCTTATTCCTGTACTTCAAGCGCAGGGCTCAAGCATTGTAACCATCGAAGGAATTGCAGCAGGAAATACGCTGCATATGTTGCAGCAGAAGTTTCTCGAGCATGGCGGCGCACAGTGCGGTATCTGCACTCCGGGAATGATTCTCGCAGCTGTACATTTATTAAATGGAAATCCGGATCCCACATTGGAAGAGATCCGGGAAGGCCTGTCCGGCAATCTCTGTCGCTGCACCGGCTACAGTCAGATTATCGAGGCCGTAGCCGAAGCATCGCGTCGCAAGGCGACCGCATGAGATCGCATCCTTCCGAATACGAAATAGTCGCGCCCGGCAGCCTTCATGCCGTCGTTTCGCTGCTCGCACAGAGGCCATCTGAATGGCTTCCGATTGCGGGAGGCACTGATGTGATGGTGCAATACGCTGCCGGAAGGCTTCTCTCCCGCAAACTCGTCAGCATCTGGAATCTTCCGGAATTGCGGCACATTGAAATCACAGAAAAAGAAATTGTGGTCGGCGCGGGATGTACATATACCGATCTTCGCAACCACGATACTGTTCGCCATGAGTTTCCACTTCTGTACAGTGCCGCAAGTTGGACCGGGGGAATCGCCAACCAGAATCGAGGAACGATTGGCGGCAATATTGTGAACGCGTCGCCAGCGGCGGATTCCTTGCCCGCGCTGCTGGTGTACGAAGCAGAGTTGATTCTCGTATCGGTGCGGGGTGAACGCCGGGTACCCTATGCAAGCTTTCACACTGGCTACAGGAAAACTTTACTGGCGACGGATGAACTCGTTCAGTCCGTATGCCTCCCGCGACGATTCACAGGATATTTCAGCTATGCCCGGAAGGTGGGCGCTCGCAATTCCCAGGCAATCTCGAAGGTGTGTATTGCCGCGATAGGCCGTCTGGCAAATGGGATCGTTAAAGACGCTCACATCGCCCTGGGAAGTGTTGCGCCGGTGCCGCTTCGCCTCAAGGAGACTGAGCAAGCAGTAAAAGGGAAGCGCCTCGATTTCGATTTGTTGTTATCCGCAAAGAATGCAGCCGCCGCTGAGATTCGTGCGATCGATGATATTCGGTCGACCGCAAGATATCGTTCAGCCGTTGCTGGCAACCTTGTAGCCGAATTTCTTAAGCGGCTGAGTTCGACATTCGCCGAAAGCGGCGAGAGGAAAGATTTTCTGGCGCGATGGAACTCTCTTCCCATCGACCAAGCCGTGAGAGCAATTCTGCCGTGCTGTGGATCCAAGGCGTGGGCTCAAGGGATGGCGGGCAGCAGACCTTTCGCGGACGAAGCCGCGTTCCTGGCCGCCGCAGACCAGACTTGGCGCAGCCTGGAACGATCAGACTGGATGGAAGCATTCCGCAGTCATCCTCGAATCGGAGAGTCGCCAGCTCCCACCGTTACTCTCGCGCAGTCAGTAGAATGGTCGGCGCAGGAACAACGCGATGCAGTGGTGGCCGATGCCGCCATGAAGGCCGCTTTAGCTGATGCGAATCAGGAGTACGAGCGTCGCTTTAATCGTATCTTTATCGTGTGCGCTTCAGGGAAGTCCGCGTCGGAGATTCTGGAAATTTGTCAGCGCCGGCTCAAGAACGATGCTGAGACTGAGCTCCGCGAAGCCGCCGAACAACAGCGGAAGATCACGCAAATCCGTTTGAAAAAATGGCTTCAGGGATAATAAGGATGAGACGCATTTCAACTCACATTCTGGATCTGGTTCATGGCAAGCCGGCCAGCGGGGTTCACGTGCGATTGGAAGAGCAGATAGATGGAGACTGGAAGATCTTGAACTCCGAGCTCACCGATCAGGATGGCCGATGTCCTCAGTTGCTCGAAGAGGGCGAAGAGATGTCCGCTGCAGTTTATCGTTTGATTTTTGACACTGGGAGTTACTACTCCCAAAAGCCAATCAACACGCTGTATCCGTTGGTGGAAGTGACGTTTCAGGCAAGGGACGGCGAACCGCATTTTCACATCGCGCTGCTTCTGAGTCCGAACGGATATACAACTTACCGGGGAAGCTGAGCTAAAGTGCTTCGTCCGCGATGGAGTGAAAATTGACTTCGTCAATCCGGGAATGGCTCAACCTTCTGGTACGCTGGTTCCATGTTTTCGCGGCCATCATGTGGGTTGGCCAAACCTACTATTTCACCTGGCTGGACGGCCAGTTTGGCAGGCTCGCGAAGAATGCCCCGGCAGACGGCGCGTCCCCATCGTTATGGATGGTGCACAGCGGTGGCTTTTACACGGTCGACAGACAGAAATCTCTTAAAGTTGGGCCCGACCAGGTTCACTGGTTTCGCTGGGAAGCGTTAATGACGTGGCTGAGTGGAGTGGTGCTGTTGTTCCTTGTCTACTACTCGAGTTCTGGGCTGATTGATCCTGACATTGCTGCGCTTTCACAAACGCGCGGCATTTTGATTGGACTTGCCGTTCTCGCTGGCGGCTGGATCGTCTACGATCTGGCGGCACGATCCGCTCTGGGCAGGTCGGAAGCTGCCTTTGCGGCATTCTCGCTACTCATGATTGCTGTTCTCGCTTGGGGACTCATGCATATTTTCAGCGGCCGGGCAGCCTACATACACGTCGGGGCGGCCTTGGGGACAATCATGACGGCAAACGTCTGGTTTCGAATTCTCCCCTCTCAGCGAAAAATGATCGCAGCGGCCGCTGCCGGAGAAAAGTTCGACGTCGCGCTGAGCGCGCAAGCCAAGTTACGCTCCAAACACAATACCTTTATGGCGGTCCCAGTAGTTTTTCTCATGATCAGCAATCATTTTCCTGTCGCGACCTACGGAAATACTTATGCCTGGGAGGTTCTGGTGGCACTTGTTCTTCTCGGGTGGGTGGCGGCAAAGATTATTCGCGAGGCTTGAAGTACGACTTGCAGCCGACAACTGTGACTACAAATCGCGCACAGGAAGTTATCGCTCGTTGCCTGAAGCTAGCTTCGTTTACGGAGACCCCCGGCGCCGTGCGGCGGACTTTCTTATCTCCGCCCATGCGCGATTGTCATCAAGAAATTATCAAATGGATGGAACCATTAGGCGCGCAAGTGGGCGTCGATGCGGCCGGAAATCTTCGCGCCCTATATCCCGGCGCGAAGGCTGACGGTCCGCGTCTGTTGATCGGTTCACATCTCGATACTGTTCCGAACGCCGGTGCCTTCGATGGCGTCCTCGGAGTTGTTCTAGCTATAGCCTTATTAGAAGGGCTGCACGGACGCCACCTTCCTTTTGCAATCGAGGTGATTGCCTTTTCCGAGGAAGAAGGAGTACGCTTCGGCACTCCATTCATCGGCAGCCGGGCGCTGGTCGGGAGACTGGACGATCAGCTATTGAACATGCAGGATGCGCAAGGGATCACGGTGCGGAAAGCGATCGAAAACTTCGGATTGAATCCAGAAAATATTCCACAGGCGAAATTAGGAAACGACGCACTGGGCTACCTGGAATTTCATATTGAACAGGGGCCTCTTCTGGAAAGTCTGAATCAGCCTCTTGCCGCGGTCGAAGCCATTGCCGGACAGAGCCGATTGGAATTTACATTTGTCGGCCGTGCCAACCATGCCGGCACAACGCCCATGCATCTTCGCCGCGATGCGGTTGCTGGTGCGGCGGAGTGGATCGGCACAGTCGAACGCGTTGCCCGCGACGTTCCCGATCTAGTTGCGACCATTGGCAAGATAGAAGCCAAGCCCGGAGCGGCGAACGTGATTGCAGCGGAGGCACGGCTTACCCTCGACATTCGCCATCGCGCGGATGATGTTCGCGCCCGCGCCGTCCAGGAACTCACTCGTCAGGCTCACAAAATCGCTGCACGCCGCGGGTTAACCGTCAAGGAGAAAGTTCTCTCCAGCCAGCCAGCAGTCGTCATGGATACGTTTCTTACCGGCGAGATAGAACAGGCAATGATCAAGACCGGATGCAATCCGCACCGCATGGCAAGCGGCGCAGGTCATGATGCCATGATCATGGCGGAGAAAGTTCCATCGGCGATGATTTTTCTCCGGACTCCAGGTGGGATCAGCCACGACCCCGCCGAGTCGGTTGCCGTCGGGGACGTCGAAAAAGCGATCGAGTGCGGATTGCATTTTCTCGATCAGCTGGCTTCGTCGCCCGAACTTCACAAGAGGATGAACCGTGCATAATCTCGGCCGCACACGAAGCTCTCAGCAACCCAATCACCTGCTCCTGACCCCGGATACTTTTGTGCGCACCACTCTGCCCGGAATGAAAGCCTGCTCTGCGATCGTTCACGTAAGCCCCGCATTGGGTGCCAAGTTTACACAGTACACCGCCGAGTTCGAATCAGAAGGAGAACTCGGAAGCACACATGCACAGCGCTTCATTTTCGTGATCGAAGGCAAACTGAACTTGGAGGTGAACGGCAAATCGCAAAGACTTGGCGCCGAGAGGCTACGCTTATCTACCTGAAGGAGTGAACCATCGCGTCACGGCTGATAACGACGAGCCGTGTTGCCATATTCGAGAAATCCTATCAACCTCTCGATTCCGATCAGCCGCCGCATCTGATCGTTTCGAACGAAGACAATGTGTCTTCGCATCCGCTGGATGACGATCCAGGCCTGCAGGTCAAGTGCCTGCTTCCTGACGAAATGAGTTTCGACTTCGCAGTGAACACGATGGTGTATCAGCCCGGTGCCGCGCTCAGCATGGTTGAAATGCACATCATGGAACACGGACTCATCATGCTCGAAGGTGGCGGCATCTACCGGCTCGGAGACTCCTGGTATCCCGTAACCGCGGGAGACTTCATCTGGATGGCACCCTGGTGCCCGCAGTGGTTTGGAGCAATCGGCAAAGTGCCGGCGAAATATCTCATCTACAAAGACTGGAACCGGCATCCGCTGGCCAGCATACAGCGATGAATAGTAATAAAGAGCGATGAACATTGCTATCAATCGAGATCGCTTACTTTCTGAAATCGACACGCTCGCTTCATTCTCCGACGCTGAAATTCCCGCCGTAACTCGAATCGTTTTCACACCTGCAGATCTCAAAGCTCGTTCCTGGATGAAAGCGCGTTTTGAAGAGGCCGGGCTCACTGTGCGCGAGGATGCTATCGGAAATACCTTTGCTCGCTGGAGCGGTTCTGAGCCGGAGGCGTCCGTTGTCGGCACTGGCTCGCATATCGACGCCATTCCAAACGCTGGAAAATATGACGGTATTGTCGGAGTGCTGGGAGGCCTGGAAGCAATACGGGCACTGCGGCAGAGTGGATTTCGTCCCCGGCATTCGATCGAGTTGCTCATTTTTACTTCTGAAGAGCCGACGCGTTTTGGCATCGGATGTCTCGGAAGCCGATTGTTATCCGGCACTCTGTCGGCAGACGGTGCAAAGAAACTGACGGACACCGGCGGAGACGCACTCGACGACGTTCGGCGGCGGGCGGGGTTTGCAGGCGAACTCGAAGAAGTGAAGTTGTCGAACGGGTACTACAAGGCCTTCGTCGAATTGCACATTGAACAAGGGCCACGGCTGGAGCGCGAGCAAATTCCTCTCGGCATCGTTACACAAATCGCCGCGCCAGCAAGTCTTAACATTGTCATCGAAGGCTCTGGAGGACACGCAGGTGGCGTTCTGATGCCTGACCGGCGCGATGCTCTGTGTGCTGCAGCCGAGATTATTCTGGCGGTCGAGAGCGCCGCGCGCGGAAGCGGAGCGATTGACACGGTGGCGACCGTAGGAATTTGCGAAGTGTTCCCCGGAGCCGTCAACAGCATTCCCGCACGCGTTCGCCTCGGCATTGATATCCGGGACACGGATCTGCAGCGGCGTGACGCTGTAATGCGCGCGCTGGATGCCGCATGCTCTGCAGTTTCAGCCAACCGAAAAGTTTTGATTCAAAGCGAATTAGTGAATGCCGATGAGCCCGCCGACTGTGCTCCCACAATCATCGAAACCCTCTCACAATCTTGCCGTGAGCACGGAATCAGCTTTCTTTCCATGGTCAGTCGCGCTTATCACGATTCACTTTTTATGGCGAGGATTGCTCCGGTTGGGATGCTGTTTATTCCTTGTCGCAACGGCTACAGTCACCGTCCCGACGAATACGCGTCCCCGGACGACATCGTTCGAGGAACGCTCGTCCTCGCTGAAACCTTGGCAGCTCTCTCCAGTTAGAGTTTCCAGCGCAGATTTGGAATCACTTCGTCTCGAGCGATTGGCGAATCTTCGCGTAGCCCGGTTTGATGGCGGAATAGATGAAATCGATACGTTCTTTGTAGGGCAGAAAAGCGCTTTTCATGGCATTGATTGTGATCTTTTCAAAATCGGCCAGAGTCAAGCCGAACGTGTTCGCGGCCGCTTCAAATTCTTTCGTCATCGACGTGTTACTCATCAGCCGGTTGTCGGTATTCAGCGTAACGCGAAACTTTTCCTGATAAAGAATCTTGAACGGATGCTCGGCAACACTCGGCGTTGCGCCGGTGTGGACATTGCTCAAGAGGCAAATTTCCAGCGGAATGCGCTTGTCGAGAACGTACTGCGCCAGATCGCCCAACTTCACTGCTTTGCCGTCCCGGACCGCAATGTCTTCGATCAGCCGCGTTCCATGCCCGATGCGATGCGCTCCACAATATTGGATCGCCTGCCAGATTGATTCTTTCCCATAGCCTTCGCCGGCGTGAATTGTAATATTGAAATTTTCCCGCTGAATGTAGTGAAATGCATCCACATGTTTTTTCGGAGGATACCCGCCCTCTTCTCCCGCCAGATCGAATCCCACTACGCCGCGAGCGCGAAAATCAACCGCCAGTTCCGCCATTTCGAGAGAAGTATTCATGTTGCGCATGGCGCAAATAATTAAACCGGAAGAAACCCCGAAGTCTTTTCGTCCGCGTTCCAGACCTTTCAACACCGCGGAAACAATCTGCTGATGAGTCAGCCCTTTCTGGGTATGAAAGACCGGCGCAAAGCGGGTTTCAAAATAAATGATCCCATCGCGACTCAGGTCCTCGGCTTGTTCGTAGGCAACCCGCTGCAGGGCTTCTTCCGTCTGCATTACGGCAATCGTATGCGCGAAGCCTTCCAGATATTTTGCGAGGCTGCCCTGATTCGCGCCACGAAAGAACCATTGCTCCAGAGCATCAGGATCATCTGTCGGCAGATCTTTGTATCCGGCCTCTCGCGCTAACTCAATCACTGTTTGAGGTCGTAGCACTCCATCCAAATGCTCATGCAAAAGAACTTTTGGCAGACACTGCAATAATTGTTTATCAAGTTTCATTGGAATGCGTTCCTCTCACAAGCCCGCCACGTTGGCGATTCTGATCATCTATGCCTGCAAAATACTATATTACCGCTCGCTTCCGTCCTGCTCTGGGTGCAGGCGCAGTGTGTGTTGTACAATCCGACGCCAGTCTCATTTGCGCAGCATCCCTACGGCAGATTGATGTAACAGAGATCGAACCAGCGATAATCGGCACAGCATGGAGCAGACAGCAAACCAGCGCATCGAGAATGCAGACTACGGTTTGCGTCGAGGGATTCTGTCTCCGATGGAGACCCTCGCCCAGTCTGTCTCCACCATGGCTCCCACCACCACTCCGGCCGCAACCATTCCGCTGGTATGTGCGCTCGCTGGCAACGGCACCTGGCTCGCGTACGCGATGGCGACAGGAGCCGTGTTCCTCGTTGCCTTATGCATCGCGCGCTATGCTCGCCTTTCAGCCTCGCCCGGATCGCTTTATACCTACGCATCGATGACTCTGCCTCCCTGGCTCACTGCAACCGTCGCCTGGAGCCTTTTGTTGGCTTATGTAGCCACCGGATCGAGCGTGATCGGCGGCTTCTATCACTACGCAAACTTGCTTCTCCGTGATGCCACGGGTCATGTGTATTCTGCGGTATTACTGGCCACGCTGGTGACCGGCGTTTCGATCTGGATTGCATATCGCGATGTGAAGATTTCCGCACGCCTTATGCTGTGGATCGAGGCTGCGTCGGTCACGGTAATTGTAGTGGTCGTAATCCTTCTGCTGGTACGACACGGCTGGCACCTGGATGCGGAACAACTTCATCTTCACGGCATGACAGGGAGTGGACTTCGTCTCGGGTTGGTGCTTGCGCTATTCAGTTTTGTTGGCTTCGAGAGCGCTACCACGCTGGGCTCCGAGGCGCATAACCCGCTGAAAACGATTCCCAACGCGGTCATCCTGAGCGCCGTTCTCGCCGGAGCTTTTTTCACCATCTGCGCCTATGCGGAAGTGCTCGGCTTTCACACTGCCGGTCAGGACCTGGGTGCCAGCCAGGCGCCGATGTATCTGCTCGCTCGGGTTGGAGGAGTTCCTGTGCTGGGCTTGCTCATCGATATTGGAGCACTCGTCAGCTTGTTTGCTGGAACTCTCGCATGCATCACCGCCGCCGCGCGAGTGCTCATGCTGATGGCCCACAATGGGCTAGCCCACAGCTCTCTCGGCAGTGCGCATGTTCGCAATCAAACGCCGAGCCGGGCGGTGGTGATTACTGGCGTTGCCGCGCTCTTGCCGGTGGCTGTGCTGGCGGCTCGTGGCGCCAGTGGGCTGGACGTGTATGGTTGGATGGGGTCGCTGGCGACTTACGGTTTTATCGTGGCCTACGCATTGGTTTGCATCGCATTGCCACACTACTTGCGCAGCCATGACGCTTTTCATAGCGGAGCACAGATCGTCCCCTGGCTCGCGGGTGCGGCCATGCTGCTGGCGCTGGTGGGGAATTTTTATCCGGTTCCGGAAGGCCCGTACGGAAAGCTTCCTTACGTCTACCTGGCCTACCTAACCGCAGGACTGCTGTGGTTCTGGATTCGCGCCCGTCGTAAAGCACCTTCCGTGGCCCAAGGCGAAGTCGAGCCACTGTAAGCCACATGGTCTCTCCACAATCCTCCTCGCCATAAAAATATCCGATCTACGGCAAAGGAATTTTCGTTGCAGGAATACTTTCGTTCCCGTCAGCACTCGTGTAGAGTCATCCCGATATTTTGCGGCATGCAAAATAAACCACTCTGTGCCGAAGCTTCGTCTGATCAATTGCAAAATTTCGATCACCAGCGAGAGGTCCTGCACACGCACGCTTACAGAGTCACGAGGTCATTCATGATGAACAGAATTGGACTCGTCGTTCTTCTTGCCGCCGTATGTTTTTGGATGGCTTTCTCTCTCGTGCCGTGTGCGCAGGCGCAGCAAACTCTCGGCGGCATTACAGGTACTGTCACTGACAAGACTGGCGGGGTGTTGCCGGAAACAGTTGTGACCATCGTAGGCGATCAAACAAAACTTACACGCAGCCAAAAGACCAATGCGAATGGGAGTTACGATTTCGTGAGCCTGCCTATCGGCACTTACACGCTCACTTTCACGCACGACGGTTTCGAGACGCAGAAGGTTCCTTCGGTTACGGTTCAGGCAGATCGCACGGCCACAATCAATGCCATACTGCCCATCGGCCAAGTCGGAACCGTAGTCGAAGTGCAGGCAATCCCGCTGATAAATTCCGTAGACACAACCAACGGTTATATTCTCGATCGAAATCAGATCGATGCCGTGCCGCTACCCACGGGCAGTTTTACCGGCCTCGCGATTCTTTCTCCCGGAGTGAACGCCGAACTTCCCGGCGGTACGGGGGCCAACAGCGGACTGGGAAACCAGCCCATCTGGGCCAATGGACAACGCGATACCAGTAACAGTTTCCTGTTGAACGGCGTCGATGCCAGCAATTTGTTTAATGGAAAAAGTACCAGCCAAGTAGCTTCGGCGCGCATCGTGAACAATACGGGCGTGGCGAATGCAGCCAGTACAAGCGCCGCGCCGATTCAGAGCACGGCATCTGTCTATCTGGCTATCGGACAGGCATTGCCTACGCCGGCTCCGGAAACCGTCACCGAACTTCGCGTAAACACTTCCATGTACGACGCGCAGCAAGGTGCTAACAGTGGCGCCCACATCGACATGAGCACCGCATCCGGCACGAATACGATTCACGGTAGCGGTTATGTCCATCGTGGCACGGACTGGCTGAATGCCGCGCCGTTCTTCTATAAACAGGATCCCAACATTCCCGCCAACGACAAAGTTCCGCAACTCCATCGCTATACCGCGGGGGGAACGCTCGGCGGCGCGCTCATCAAAGACAAGCTATTTGGCTTTGTCAGCTACCAGCACCTCCACGACTCCGATCAGGAGATCGGCCTCTCGCGCATGCTGGTTCCTTATGGACTGAGCAATGATCGCTCGCCTGCCGCTCTTGCGACAATTTCAAATACGTACTGGGGTACAAGTCTCACCGGGAACGGCGATCTCAATCCCATCGCGGTTGCACTCTTTCAATACAAACTGCCGAACGGGCAGTATTTGATTCCCTCGTGGGACGGTCAGGTGGCGACGCCAATCTTTCCCGAAAACGCGATCAGCCCCGGCACGGCTTACTTCACTTCCGATCAGGCAGTTGTCGATCTTGATTGGAACAGAAGTGCAAAGGACACTGTTTCGGCAAAGTACTACTACCAGCACGACCCCAGCATTGCTCCTTACGCGTATTCAAACGTCGCCGGATTTTCGCAACATCTCGATGCCGGCAGTCAGGTTGCCTCGCTCACCAATACGCAGACGCTTCGGTCAAACCTGAGCATCACGGAAGTCTTAGGCATTCTTCGCGAGAAAGTCTACAGCACTATCGCGCAGCCGTTTTCGCCGCAGTCATTCGCCGCGCAAACTGGAACTCCGGCGATCAATACATTTGGCTCAACGTTTTTCCCAGGCATCAGCATCGTGGACCCGCTGGGCCTGGATAGCGCCGCCAATATAGGCGGCATCAGCAATCTCCAATTTCTCACCATCGGTCAAGGCGCAGCCTCTCAGGGAGCTTTTACCGGCGTCTTCCAAAACCGGATCATGCCATCGGCAAACGCCATCTGGACTCACGGCAAACATACGTTCACCTTTGGCGGCAGCTATGCCTATACCCAGCTCAATACTCGCGACCTGCGGACCAACCAGGGCATTATTTCGACTGCGGATTTCTCTCAGTTCATCCAGGGATTCGTCACTACCAACGACGATTTCACCACCACAAAATTTCTTCAGGGGAACGCCAACCGTTACTACCGCGCTGGACAATCCGGAGCGTACTTGCAAGACAAATTTCAGTTCCGCTCGAACCTCAGTCTGACCGCGGGCCTGCGCTTCGATTGGGATGGCGGCCTCACCGAAAAATACGGGCGCATTTTTAATTTCGATCCTTCGCGGTACTCCTACGATGCGGCCACCGATACCATCGCGTCGAACGGTTTCATCATTGCCGGCAACAACAACCTGTTTCCAACCAAAGGCGTGAGCAACACAACGCTCACCGGACGCCAGTGGGGATTGGCGCCGCGTCTCGGTGTGGCCTGGAGTCCGAAAAAATTCAACGACAAAGTGGTGGTCCGCGCGGGTACGGGGATCTACTATGATCGCGGCGAATTGTATTCTTATCTCTCGCCCGGATTCGCTGAAGGTGTGATCAATGGTGGGCCGTTCGGGGTGAATCAGACTCCGCCATATGTGAATGCGCAAGCTTGCAAAAACTTCACCTCCACTCCTTACGAAGGTTTCATTCCCACTTGTGACCCGACGACCGCCGCAAGCGGCTCTGGTGGCTCACTCACGAACCCGTGGGGAGCGAAATTGGGGCCGCCTCCCAGTGGCAATCCAGCGGATATTACGCAGTACTTGCCAAACGAAGCGGCCATCGCCAACGGCGCGCAACTTTTCTCTTTTGCCACCTACAACCGCGCCAATAAATTGCCTTACACCATCAATGACACGCTTGACGTGCAGTGGCAACCGCGCAATGACCTCGCCATCGAGGTCGGCTATGTTGGCAACTTGGGACGACACGGAGTGATTCCCATTCCATTCAACCAGCCCGGGATCGCATCTCCCAGCAACATCATCCATCCCGGTTCGCCTTTTCCTCAGGAATATACTTACGGCTACACGCTCGTCGATTCGAACTTTAACTTTCAAAACCTGCCCAACGGTCAGCCGTATCTCGCGACTTATGAAGGCGGCAACGTCGACCTGCGCGTTCCCTACATTGGTTACTCGGCGGAATCGGAAACCTACAAAGCGGCTGGCGTTTCCGCTTATAACGCGCTACAGACGCACGTTGAGAAGCGGATGAGCCACGGACTGCAACTCGGCTTCTCCTACACCTACTCTCACGCGCTGGATGAACAAAGCGGAATGGGCTTGTTCTTCAACGGAAACAATCCGCTGAACCTGCGCTCGGCTTACGGATCTTCTGACTTCGACCGCACTCACGTTTTCAATTTCAGCTATGTCTACCAGGTACCGAAATTCTTTTCGGCTTCCACGCTGAAGGGAAAAATAGTAGACGGTTGGTCCATCAACGGCGCTACCGTACTGCAAAGCGGCCAGCCGTATAGCATCATCGACTACACCGGCGCGGTCGGGAGCATTTTTTATAGCGTCTATGACGGCATCACGAATCCCATCGTTCCGCTCGCTCCGGGTTGCACCCCGAAGAATGCTCTGACAGGTGCTTCTGGTGCCTTTGGTACGCCCGCGCTGAAGTCAAGCTGCTTCACGCTTCCGCTGCTAAGTCCGGGAGATCTCGGTGGCGCCATTCCTGCCGGCGATACTTACGAAACCAACTTCACCAATGGACAACGCAACATCTTTCGCCAATCCTGGCAGAAGGCCGCGGACATTTCTTTCGTGAAGCTGACGCCGCTGACGGAAAGTGTTTCGTTGAAGTACAGCCTCGACATCTTCAACGTTACGAACACGGCCAGCTTTGATATCCCGATCGACGATGTATCCCAGAACCAGTTCTATAACCAGTTTCCGGTGATTGGAACGCCACCATTGCCCACAAGCTGCGGCAATAACAACGCCGGCTTCTATAACTGTCCATCCGGGTTGGGAGTGACAAATAAAACAATCGGACAGCCGCGACAAATTCAGATGACTCTGCAGGTGCAGTTCTAACTCATACTGTCGGACACGGAGAGAGAGGAGAGTCAAAGATCACTCCTGCCCAATGTCTTCGTTCCAGACCTCTGGATTCTGTCGGATATAGTTGTTCAGCATCGATGCGCATTCTTCTGAATCGAGGTCGATAACCTCTACGCCGAGGGAGCGCAGCCATTCCATCCCACCCTGAAAATTGCGGCTCTCGCCAACAATCACCGTCCGGAAGCCAAACTGCCGCACCAGTCCGCTGCAATACCAGCAGGGCGCCAGCGTTGTGACCATGATGAGCTTGCGATAGCTGCGCTGCCGTCCCGCATTGCGGAACGCGTCGGTCTCTCCGTGTATTGAAGGATCGCCGTTTTGGACACGTCGGTTGTGCCCCGCGCCCACGAGTTTTCCGTTCTGATCGAAAATTGCCGCCCCAATCGGAATGCCGCCCTCAGCCAACCCCTTGCGGGCTTCGGCGATTGCCACCTCCAGCATGGCGCTGTAATCGGATGCAGACATGGCCTCCGATTATATGGGGCATGCTCGAGCGTCGGCCAGTACCTGGACTTCGTCAGAGCGCCGCCTCGTTGCCGCGACAACCATGCAAAAAATAGATACAGAGAATTCATCTTTGTGATTTTGGATTCCGAGAAGAGATCATGGAAACAGCAACTAAGTCATTTCTGTCTTGGGAGTTGCTGCCCACTCGAAGCATCAAGCTCCGAATGCACGAAATTAAAGGAGCCTCAAGGTTCTGCACTGCCAATGCGGTCATCACACAAATAACAATTGACGCACAGTCGCGAATCGGCTTAGCATCATCTTGTCATGGCTTCGCTTCACCATCATCGTCATCACCACCATCACCACGCGATGAGCGTGTCGGCGGAGCACTTCGGATGATGACCTAAAGCAATCATAGGAAATCCAAGCCCGCTGACGCGAAACGCGCAGCGGGTTTTTTGTTTCTGCCGCGCGCGGCCGAACACCGGGATTGACAACGAGGAGTTTTCGATGGAGATCGACTTCGACAAAATGCAGGGCCTGGCTCCCGCAGTCATTCAGGACGCCACTACCGCGGAACTGCTCATGGTTGGCTTCATGAACCGGCAGGCGTTGGAGGCGACGCTGCGAACAGGGTTCGTCACCTTCTACAGTCGCACTCGCCAAACTCTGTGGACCAAAGGAGAAACCTCCGGCAATCGCCTTCAAGTTGTCGGGGCGTGGACAGATTGCGACCGCGACACGGTGCTGCTTCGCGTCCGCGTATTAGGCGAAGGCAAGGTTTGCCACACCGGATCCAGATCCTGTTTTACAGAGGAACTTCCACTGTGCGCGGCGCCGGCTGAAAAGGAGTCGCAGCGATGAAGCTTCGTCTGGGCGTTCCCAAGGGAAGTCTGCAGGAAGCGACGCTCAATCTTTTCACTCGCGCCGGGCTGCGCGTCTACACCAGCGCGCGCTCTTACTTCGCGGCAACCGATGATCCCGAAATCGAATGTCTGCTCATTCGTGCCCAGGAAATGGCGCGCTACGTCGAACACGGCGCGCTGGATGCCGGCCTGACCGGTCTCGACTGGGTGCTGGAGAGTGGCCTCGATGTGGTCAGGGTGATCGACCTGATCTACGCGAAACAAAGTATGGGCAAAGTGAAGTGGGTACTCGCAGTGCCCGAGGATTCCGCCGTCAAGCGGCCTGAAGACCTTGAAGGGAAAATCGTAGCCACCGAATTGGTCAGCTTCACGCGGAATTATTTTGCCAGCCGAAACGTCCGAGTGAAAGTTGAATTTTCCTGGGGCGCGACCGAAGTGAAGCCGCCGTTACTAGCCGATGCGATTGTAGAAGTTACGGAAACTGGCAGTTCGCTGCGTGCCAATCACCTGAGAATTATCGAAACCGTTCTGGAGTCGAACACCCAACTCATTGCCAACCACACCGCGTGGGCCGATCCTGCACGCCGGCAGAAGATCGAGAATCTCTCCGTGATGCTTTCTGGAGCGATCGCGGCGCTGGGTCGTGTTGGCCTGATGCTTAACGTCCGCAAGCCCGATTTGGCCAGCGTTCTGGGTCTGCTTCCGGCGCTGCAAAATCCCACGGTCGCGCCCCTCGCCGATGGCGAATGGGTTGCTGTCAATACTGTGATCGAAGAGAATGCAGCCTGGTCGCTGATCCCAAAGCTCAAACAAGCGAATGCGCAAGGAATCGTCGAGTATCCGTTGAACAAGGTGGTGATGTGATGCGCCTGCGCATACTTGAGGGGCTCAGGAAGGATCGTTTCGTGCGCGCGTTGGAGCAGCGCGGTACAACCGATCTTGCCGAAGTTGAGCCGCTTGTGCGGCGCGTCGTGAACAATGTACGACGCGAGGGGGACCGAGCGTTACGGCGTTATTCAGCGCGCTGGGACGGCTTAGGAAAAGATGAACCCGTGCGCGTGCCGGAAACCGATTTGTCTGAGGCTTGGCGGCAGACCCCTGCAGAACTTAAAGATGCCATTACACAAGCCGCAGAAAACATTCGTCGCTTCTGCGAGTGGCAGAGACCGGAAGAGTGGAAGCGCGAAATTTCCGCTGGAGTTTACGTTGGTCAGTTGGTGCGCCCTCTGGAATCGGTGGGTTGCTATGTTCCCGGCGGTCGTTATCCGCTGCCTTCGACTTTGTTAATGACGGTGATTCCCGCGCAAGTCGCGGGCGTACCGGAAATTCGCGTAGTCTCGCCGCGGCCGGCGCAGGCGACTTTGGCGGCAGCCGCTTTCCTCGGCGTGCGCGACTTTTACCGCATTGGCGGTGCGCAAGCGGTCGCCGCTCTTGCCTACGGCACGAAAAGTATTCCGCGCGTGAGTAAGATCGTCGGCCCCGGCAATCGTTACGTGACTGCGGCCAAGAAGCTGGTTGCATTCGATTGCGCCATTGAATTCCTTGCTGGTCCTACTGAAGCCGTTATCGTGAGTGCTGAAGGCGATCCTGCATTCATCGCGTGTGATTTACTGGCGCAAGCGGAGCATGATCCCGATGCGCTCTGCGTTTTCATAACGACTTCGAGCGAATTGGCAAGAGCTGTACAGATGCAACTGCAGCAGCGCACTCGTGCGAATCCGATTGCCGCTCAGTCGCTCTCTCGCAACGGAGCAATTCTTCTGGTTGATTCTCTCGAGCGGGCGGTCGAGACCGCGAACCGGATCGCGCCCGAGCATCTCACGTTACCGGCATCACTGGCGCCGCTGGTGCAAAATGCGGGGTCAATTTTTCTCAACGAGTTCACGCCCCAATCCGCCGGGGATTACATTTCTGGACCCAATCACGTGTTGCCCACCGGGGCGATGGCTCGCGTACGCGGTGGACTCAGCGTTCTGGATTACGTCCGCATCATTTCTTGCCAGAAAATATCACGCGAAGGAATTCACAGCATCGCCCCGCCGGCCATCGTTTTGGCTGAAGCCGAAGGCCTGCAGGGACACGCCGAATCCTTGCGGGTGAGGAGCTCCAATGCTTGAGGCCCGCGTCGCAGTAAGAAATCTGCATGCATATCGGCCGCCCCTGGCCGGACGCCTGGGACTGCGCCTGGATTTCAACGAAAGCACAATTGGTTGCTCGCCGCGCGTGCTGGCACGACTGCGCTCACTCGATGCTGAGACGCTGGCCCGCTATCCCGAGCGCGAACCGGTGGAGGCGCAGGTCGCTGATTTTCTCGGGCTCCAGGCACAACAAGTTCTGCTTACAAACGGTGTGGATGAGGCGATTCATCTCCTTTGCTCGACTTATCTGGAGCCCGGGGACGAAGCCATCATCGTGGTGCCGACGTTTGCGATGTATGCAATCTTTGCGCAAGCCGAAGCAGCCAGCCTGGTGCCGATTCTCTCCGGTGAGAACTTTTCCTTTCCTACGGAGAAATTGCTTTCGCGAATCGGTCCGCGCACCCGGCTCATCGCGGTGGCAAATCCGAACAACCCGACGGGCGCGGCCGTCGCGTGCGACGTGCTGCTTCGGATTGCTCACGCAGCGCCGCAAGCTGCGGTCCTGGTGGATGAAGCGTACTTCGAATTTCATGGAGAGACGATTCTCAACCTTACTGCCTGGCCGGCAAATCTTTTTGTGGCGCGCACTTTTTCGAAAGCTTACGGGCTGGCCGGTCTGCGCACCGGCATTCTCGCCGGAAATGCCGACCAGATCTCGATGGTGCGGCGCGTGGCTTCGCCCTATAACGTAAACGCAGTGGCCCTCGCGGTGTTGCCGGACGCGCTACAAGATCAGGAATACGTGAAACGCTACGGGGCTGAGGTGCAGCAAGGCCGTCAAATTCTGGAGCAGGAACTCAGATCCCTTGGTCTTCAATATTGGCCGAGCCGTGCCAACTTTGTACTCGTACGCATCGGCCCGGCGTATGCGGAATTCATCCGCGAGTTTCGCGCCCGGGGAATTCTCGTCCGCGATCGTAACTCTGATCCTGGATGCGAAGGTTGCGTGCGGCTCACCGTGGGATCGAACGCACACACTCAAATTCTGATTAACACTCTGCGCGATGTCGCCGGCAAGCTCAGGTTATCGCGCGAGGTAAGAGCGTGAGGAAAGCTAACTTGCATCGCAAAACCGCGGAGACCGAGATTCGAATTGCGCTCACCATCGAAGGTCGCGGCAAATACGAAATCGCCACTGGAATCCGTTTTCTTGACCACATGCTGGAATTGTTTGCGCGCCATGGCGGATTCGATCTGAAACTCACAGCAGTCGGTGACCTGGATGTGGATCAGCACCACACAGTGGAAGACGTCGGCATCGCTCTGGGCGAGGTCTTTGACCGGGCGCTCGGAAATCGTCGCGGCATTCTGCGCGCGGGTTACTTTGTCATGCCCATGGACGAAACACTCGGCCTGGCCGCCATTGATTTCGGCGGTCGCGCTGCGGCGGTTGTCGATACCAAAGTACGCGCGGCACGTGTCGGCGATTTGCAGGTCGAACTGGTAGACGATTTCTTCGAGGGTTTTGCCCGCGGCGCGCGCGCGAACATTCATGCGCGTGTGCTTTACGGGCGCTCCAGCCATCACAAAATCGAAGCCCTCTTCAAGGCTTTTGCACGCGCCCTGCGCGTCGCCTGCTCCCGTGACCGCCGCCTGGGCCGCATGTTGCCGAGTACCAAGGGACTTCTATGATTGCCATCGTCAATTACGGCGCGGGTAATCTCAATTCGGTGAAGAAGGCGTTCGACTATCTCGGCGCCGAAAATGCGGTAACTAATAAACCTGAACTTGTGTTAGCGGCAGAAAAAATCGTCTTGCCCGGAGTGGGACATTTTTCCTCGCTCCGTTCTCTGCATTGTTCAGGGTTGCAAGAAGCGTTGCTAAAGGCGCTTTCCGCGGGAAAACCTCTTCTTGGAATCTGCCTGGGAATGCAATGGCTTTTCGAAGGCAGTGAAGAGTGCAGCGAGGTCGCAGGTGCAGGATTCTTCCCAGGCAAGTGCCGGCAGTTCCCACCTTCCGTAAAATCCCCGCACGTGGGATGGAACTCCCTGACTGTGCGGGAAAGTTCCCGCTTGCTGCGCGGCGTTGCGCCGGATTCGTTTGTGTACTATACCCATTCTTTCCATGCTCCCGTTGTGAATGCGATGGTGGCTGGCACCGAGTACGGAATCCAGTTTGCCGGTGCCGTCGAAAAAGAGAACATCTTCGGAGTGCAATTCCATCCCGAGAAATCAGGAGACGTAGGGCTTTCGATCCTGAGGAATTTTTGCGAGGTCTAATTTGCGAGCTCTGACATGTTAACCAAACGCATCATCGCCTGCCTCGATATGGACGGAGGACGCGTCGTGAAAGGAGTCAAGTTTAAGAATCTGCGCGATGCCGGCGATCCTGCGGAATGCGCTGCGGCTCATGCTCGCAATGGAGCCGACGAAATCGTCTTGCTCGACATAACGGCCACGAGCGGGAACCGCGGAACTATGCTGGATGCCGTCCGCCGCACGGCGCGATCGTTATTTGTTCCGTTTACGGTAGGCGGAGGAATTCGCCGGCTAGACGACGCGGCGGCTGTCTTCGATGCGGGTGCCGACAAGATCGCCATCAATTCAGCAGCCGTTCGCGATCCGGAACTGATCGGCGAGATTGCCGGGCGGTTCGGTTCGCAGGCGGTGGTGGTGGCGATCGACGCAAAAAAGTTCGGCGGAGGATTTGCGGTATTCGTTGCGGGCGGACGAGTCCCCACGGGCCGTGACGCAATTCAATGGGCACGAGAGGCTGCTGCTTCTGGCGCGGGAGAGATTCTGCTGACTTCGATGGATCGCGACGGGACGCAGTCAGGATTCGATTGCGAGTTGGTGCTCGCGGTTGCAAAAGCGGTTTCGATCCCCGTGATTGCTTCGGGAGGCGCGGGATCTCCCCTTCATTTTGTTGAGGTCTTTCGAGACGGCGGGGCTGACGCGGCTCTGGCCGCGTCGATCTTTCACTTCGGCATCGAGAACATCGCCCAACTGAAATGCGAACTACATGATGCCGGCATACCGGTGAGGTGGCCGTGCTGATTCCATCGATCGACCTAATGGGCGGCAAGATTGTGCAGTTGGTGCAGGGCGAAAAGAAGGCGCTCGAATTTGACGACTTCGAGTATTGGATCGAGCGTTTCTCCAAATATCCTCTCGTACAAGTAATCGACCTTGATGCTGCCCGAGGCTCGGGGAACAATCTGTCATCCGTGCGTCGAATTGTGCCGCGGCTGAACTGCCAGGTTGGCGGCGGAATTCGCAACCTGGAAACGGCGCGCGCGCTTTTGGATGCGGGTGCGCGAAAAGTAATTATTGGTTCCGCATTGTTGGAAGAGGGCAAAATCAACACGCAGTATGCGGCGGCACTGGCAAGCGCACTGGGCAATGACGTTCTCGTATTTGGGATCGATTCGCGAGGCGGCAAAATCGCGATTGAGGGATGGCGCAAGCAAACCGCGCTGACCGCGTTCGACATGATTCGCGCTCTCGAATCATTCTGCGGAACTTTTCTCTACACTCACATCGACACCGAAGGTTTGATGGGCGGAATCCCCATGGAAATCGTCAGTACAATCCGGCAGGCAACAACGCGGCATCTCGTAGTCGCCGGGGGCATCACGACTCAGCAGGAAATCGATGCGCTCGACGCTTTGGGCATGGATGCCGTAGTCGGAATGGCGCTGTATTCAGGCCGTCTTTCTGCCTGAAAGGCACAATCCGTGGTGCCCTTCCGCGGCCCCAGTCGGGGTTCTGAAATTTCCATTCATCCCATCGAAATTCTGCGTTGTACTTGTCAGCCGCCAAGGGTTATCACAGAATCGACGGAATATGCTTGGAGTGGGGTGTGGGCTGCGCCCGCAGCCTCTGGCTTGAATCCAGGAACAACCGATTTCAGATAGCAATCTCACAGGGAAACGCCGCAATGTCCCGCGTCAGAATTAAAAATGGTGTCCCGCTCGCGCAAGGTTTGTACGATCCTGCGCAGGAGCATGATGCCTGCGGAATCGGATTCGTAGCCAATATTCGTGGTGAAAAGAGCCACGACATTGTGAGTAGCGGAATCCAGGTTCTGCTGAATCTGGCGCATCGCGGGGCCTGTGGTTGCGACGCCGAGACCGGCGATGGTGCGGGGGTTCTGATTCAAATCCCCCACAAGTTCTACGCCCGGGAATGTGCGCAGCTTGGATTCGACTTGCCGCTGCCTGGTTCTTACGGTGTCGGAATGACGTTTCTGCCGGTAGAGAAACATCCTCGCCTGCAATGTGAAGGCATTCTGGAACGGATTGTCCGCGAAGAAGGTTTGTCGCTCCTGGGCTGGAGAGATACGCCGGTCTATGCGTCGGCGATTGGCCGCGTCGCGCGCGCCTCGCAACCATACATCCAACAGGTTTTTATTGGACGCCCAGCGGATCTTGACGAAGATGCTTTCGAGCGCAAGTTGTACGTCGTGCGCAAGCGCGCGGAAAACGAAACCCGGGAATCGGGCGATGAGAATACAGCCGCATTTTACATTCCGTCACTTTCCTGTCGAACGGTCGTCTACAAAGGATTAGTACTGGCTTCGCAGCTAACGAACTTTTATCGTGAACTTTCCGATCCGGATGTCGTCAGCGCTCTCTGCCTGGTGCATCAACGTTTTTCCACAAACACATTTCCCAGTTGGCAGCGCGCGCATCCTTATCGTTACATCGCGCATAACGGCGAGATCAATACTCTTCGCGGCAATGTGAATTGGATGCACGCCCGCCAGTCGGTGCTGGCGTCACCACTTTTTGGCGACGACCTGCAGAAGCTTTTTCCCATTATTGAGCCGGAGGGCAGTGATTCGGCCAACTTCGACAATGCATTGGAACTTCTGCTGCAGGCCGGACGCAGCTTGCCTCACGCGATGGCCATGCTGATTCCGGAAGCCTGGGCGGGCAATCCCGACATGAAGCCGGAAAAGCGGGCCTTCTATGAATACCACGCTTGTTTGATGGAGCCATGGGATGGCCCGGCGGCAGTTGCCTTTACAGACGGCCGAGTGATCGGTGCGACGCTCGATCGCAACGGCCTGCGTCCCGGAAGGTATGTGGTGACCGATGATGACGTCGTGATTATGGCGTCTGAAGCGGGCGTGCTTGACGTCGCTCCGGAAAAAGTAAAAATGAAAGGTCGATTGCAGCCCGGAAAAATGTTTCTGGTGGACACCGTCGAAGGCCGCATTGTTTCGGATAAAGAAATCAAGAGTCGTCTGGCCTCGCAACAACCCTACGCAGAGTGGTTGAAGGAAAACCAGATCACGATCAACCACTTGCCCGAACCTGCTCGAACGCATCCTCCAAATCCGGAAACTCTTCTGCGCCGGCAGCGTGCCTTCGGTTACACCGATGAAGATCTGAGAATGATTCTCGCACCGATGGCATCGGCGGGCGAAGAAGCGGTTGGCTCGATGGGAACCGATACGCCGCTGGCTTGTCTCTCGGACCGGCCGCAGCCTCTATTCAATTACTTCAAACAGTTATTCGCGCAGGTAACCAATCCTCCTATCGATTCCATCCGCGAAGAAATGGTGATGTCGCTGATCAGCTACATCGGCGCCGAGCGCAACATTCTGGAGGAAGCGCCGGAGAACTGTCACATGCTCAAGCTGGAGCATCCGCTGCTGACCAATCGCGAGTTGGAAAAGCTACGGCGCGTCTCCACTCGGGATCTGCTCGCTACCACGCTGCCCGCGCTGTTTCGCGCCAGCGAAGGCGAAGCTGGACTCAAGCGGGCGCTCGATGAGCTTTGCCGCAGAGCTTCATTGTCGGTGAAGGCGGGATACACTCTGCTCATCGTTTCTGATCGCGGCGTCGACAAGGATTACGCGCCCATCCCCTGTTTGCTTGCTCTGGCGGCCGTGCATAACCTGCTGGTTCGGGAAGAAACTCGAACTCAGGTGGCGCTCATTACCGAATCGGGCGAGCCGCGCGAAGTGATGCATTTCGCCCTGCTCAGCGGATACGGAGCGAGTGCGATCAATCCTTATCTCGCACTGGAAACGGTGGAGAACCTTGCCTGGCGCGGCGATTTAGCCAGCGGAATTACGTCTGAGCTCGCGGTCAAGAATTTTATGAAGTCGGTGAAGAAGGGTTTGTTGAAGACCTTCGCCAAGATGGGCATTTCGACTTTGCAAAGTTACCAGGGAGCCCAGGTTTTCGAAGCGATCGGACTGAACAAAGAATTGGTGGATTCGTACTTCGCTGGAACCAGTTCGCGCCTGGAAGGTGTAGGCCTCGATGTTCTTGCGCGCGAGTCACAGCTCAACCATGAGCATTCGCTACGTTCGGTAACAGATTTCGAAACCGAGCTTGCCGTCGGAGGAAATTATCATCAGCGAGTAGACGGTGAGTATCACCTCTTGAATCCGTTGACCATCAGCAAACTGCAGCAAGCCGTGCGGCAGGAGAGCTTTCAGACTTTTCAGGAATACACGGATCTGATCGACAAGAAGAGCAGCCAGTTATGTACCCTGCGCGGTTTGATGAGGCTGAATAAGAGCGACAGCGCCGTTCCCATTGAAGAAGTAGAGCCGGCCAAAGAAATTGTGAAGCGCTTTAATACGGGCGCGATGTCATTCGGTTCGATTAGTAAAGAAGCGCATGAAACGCTGGCTGTCGCCATGAATCGCATTGGCGGCAAATCCAATACTGGCGAAGGCGGGGAAGATGAAAATCGCTTCAAGCCGGACGCTGCTGGAGATCTCCGCCGCAGTGCGGTGAAGCAAGTGGCATCCGCCCGTTTCGGAGTGACCGCGAACTATCTGGTGAATGCTGACGAACTACAGATCAAAATGGCGCAGGGCGCGAAGCCCGGTGAAGGCGGCCAACTGCCGGGGCACAAGGTAGACGAAGTCATTGCTCGCTTACGGCACTCCGTCGCTGGTGTCGGCCTGATTTCGCCGCCGCCGCATCACGACATTTATTCGATCGAAGACCTCGCGCAACTCATTTATGACCTGAAAAACATCAACCCGCAGGCGCGCATCGCGGTAAAGTTAGTGGCCGAGGCAGGGGTGGGAACGGTTGCCGCGGGCGTCGCAAAAGCGCACGCCGATGTGGTTCTGATCAGCGGCGATAGCGGTGGAACGGGAGCGTCGCCCCTGAGTTCCATCAAACATGCGGGCATTCCCTGGGAGTTGGGTTTGGCCGAGACCCAGCAGGTTCTGTTGTTGAACGACCTGCGGAGCCGCATCCGGGTGCAGACTGATGGCAAGCTGCAGACGGGTCGCGACGTCGTGATTGCGGCATTGCTCGGAGCCGAGGAATTTGGCTTTGCCACCACGCCGCTGATTGCGATGGGCTGTGTGATGATGCGCAAGTGTCATCTCAACACCTGTTCAGTAGGCATTGCTACGCAGGACCCTGTGCTGCGTAAACAGTTTCAGGGCCAGCCTGAACACGTGATCAATTTCTTTTTCTTTCTCGCCGAACAGGTTCGGCGGTACATGGCGGACTTGGGATTCCGCACTTTCGATGAAATGGTGGGCCGCGTGGACATGCTCGACTGTGATCCCGCCGTCGATCACTGGAAGGCGCGGGGTCTCGACCTTTCTGCGATTCTCTATAGCCCTCCGGTTCCTTCGCGCGTGTCGCGACGTTGCGTGCAGGCGCAGGACCATGGCCTTGAAGATGCGCTCGACCACAAAATCCTGAAAGCCGCGCGTGTTGCTATCGATACTCTTACTCCGGTCGAAATCAGCTTTCCCGTGCGCAATGTTCATCGCACAGTGGGCACAATGCTGAGCGGAGAAATTGCGCGGACCTATGGTTCCGAAGGCTTGCCCGACGATACGGTTCGCATTCGCCTGGAGGGCTCGGCAGGGCAGAGTTTGGGCGCGTTCTTGGCCAAAGGCGTAAACCTCACCCTCGAGGGAGACGCGAATGATTACGTCGGCAAAGGCTTATCCGGTGGACGCTTGATTGTCTACCCGCCACGTGCATCTCTGTTCGCTGCCGAAGAAAACATCCTGATTGGAAACGTTGTCCTCTACGGCGCCACCAGCGGCGAGGCTTTTTTCAGCGGAGTCGCCGGGGAACGTTTTGCGGTTCGTAACTCCGGAGCCACTGCGGTAGTGGAAGGCGTCGGCGATCACGGCTGCGAATACATGACCAACGGTTTGGTGGTCGTGCTTGGGTCATGCGGAAGGAATTTTGCGGCCGGCATGAGCGGTGGCATTGCTTTTGTCTTTGACGAGCGCCATAACTTCGCGCAGGAAAGGTGCAATCTGGGCTCCGTAGACTTGGAGCCTGTGGTCGAAGCACAGGATGCGGCGCTCCTAAAAGATCTCATCACTCGCCACTTCGAACTGACCGGCAGCCGGCGCGCAAAGTGGATTCTCGAAAATTGGATTGACCTCCTGCCACGCTTCATCAAGGTTTTCCCGCACGAATTCAAACGAGCGCTCGGAGTGGGCCGTAACCGCCAGTCTCATGTTCCAAGTCAGCCGGTGGCCCGGGTCACCCAGGTTGACCATGCGCGGCACGCGCAGGTGCAGAATGGGTAAGACAACCGGCTTTCTCGAATATTCTCGCGAGCTTGCTCCGCGCCGTCCGGTCACGCAGCGGGTGAATGACTGGTTTGAAATTTATCTCGACCTTCCGGAAGAGACCCTCAAGAAACAAGGCGCCCGCTGCATGGATTGCGGCGTGCCTTTCTGTCAAACCGGATGTCCGGTCAACAATTTGATTCCCGACTGGAACGATCTGGTCTACCGCGGGCGATGGAAAGAAGCCGTGCGACAATTGCACGCCACCAACAATTTTCCGGAATTCACCGGTCGCATTTGTCCCGCGCCCTGTGAAGCCTCCTGTGTGCTGGGCATCAATCAGCCTGCGGTGACGATCAAGCAGAACGAAAAAAATATTGTTGAGCGCGGATTTCTGGAAGGCTGGATCCGGCCTGAGCCGCCGAAACATCGCAGCGGCAAGAAAGTTGCAGTCGTGGGCTCAGGACCGGCTGGGCTGGCAGCCGCACAGCAACTATGCCGCGCTGGTCACGCAGTAGTCGTGTATGAAAAGGCCGACCGCATCGGTGGATTGTTGCGCTACGGCATTCCGCAATTCAAGCTGGAAAAACACATCATCGATCGCCGCCTGGAACAGATGTCGGCCGAAGGCGTGAAATTCGTTACTGGAACGGAAGTGGGAAAGAATATTTCAGTGGAAGATCTACGCCGCGACTTCGATGCAATCGTACTGGCAGGTGGGGCGGAACATCCACGCGATCTCAAAGTTCCAGGGCGCGAGTTGAAAGGAATCCATTTTGCGATGGAGTATCTGCCGCAGCAGAACCGCCGCTGCCTCGGCGACACAGTCGACGCCGAAATTGAAATCCTGGCGACGGGCAAGCGAGTAATCATCATCGGCGGCGGCGATACTGGAGCAGACTGTCTCGGAACCTGTCATCGGCAAAAGCCGCTCTCTGTTCATCAGTTTGAAATCATGCCCAAGCCGCCAGACGACCGTTCACCGCTAACTCCGTGGCCGCTGTGGCCGATGCAACTGCGCACTGAAGCGGCGCACGAAGAAGGCGGCGTTCGCGACTGGAGCATTGCCACTACGAAATTCACCGGCGAGTCAGGAAGTGTAAAGCAACTACATGCCGTGCGCGTTGGCCCTCCGCCGAAGTTTGAACCGATTGCGGGCAGCGATTTCACAATCGAAGCGGATTTGGTGCTCATCGCCATGGGCTTCCTGGGTCCGGTGAGGAATGGAATGATCGAACAATTGGGCGTGGCGCTGGATCAGCGCGGCAATGTTGCTACGGATCAAAACTACATGTCCTCTGTGCCGGGAGTATTTGCCGCGGGCGATATGCGGCGAGGCCAATCGCTGGTCGTATGGGCCATTTCTGAAGGCCGCAAGGCAGCTGCCGCTGTAGATACCTACCTCGCATCCGCCGTCGTGCGTTCTGCTCCTTCGATTGCGACGGTCCAACAAATCGCCTGATGGTTGCGACTACGGATGCCTCCCAGGTATTAAGATGACATCGCGACCGCAATGATCGGGATCCCAGACATTCAAACTGCAATGGGACGCATACGCGAAGCCATTCGCGTTTCTCCCTGCACGCGATCGGAATCTTTTTCGATCCTCACCGATAACCAGATCTTCCTCAAGCTAGACAATCAGCAGCGCACGGGGGCTTTCAAAGAGCGAGGCGCGCTGAACAAGTTGCTCACGCTAACCAGCGATGAACGCGCCCACGGAGTGATTGCCGCATCTGCAGGAAATCATGCGCAGGGAGTTGCTTACCATGCCGGCCGCCACGGTATTCGAGCGCTTATCTACATGCCGCTACCCACCCCGCTCACAAAGGTTTCCGCCACGCGCGCTTATGGCGCCGAAGTCATCTTGCATGGCACGAATTACGACGAGGCTTATGAGAAAGCCGTCGAGCACAGCAAGCAAGAGAATCTCACGTTAATCCACGCTTTCGATGATGATGCCGTGATTGCCGGGCAGGGAACGTTGGGGTTGGAAATCCTGGAACAGCAGCGCGACATTGAGGTAGTCATCGCTCCGATTGGAGGAGGCGGGCTGATCGGCGGCATCGCATGCGCGGTGAAGGAAAAGAATCCAGCAGTCCGCGTTTACGGAGTGCAGCCGGCCAAAATACCTTCCATGAAGGCCGCGATTGCGCAAGGCAGTCCGGTAACGCTGAAGGCCGCGGCGACCATTGCAGATGGCATTGCGGTGCGGCGCGCCGGCGAACGGACGTTTCCCCTGGTTCAGAAATATGTAGACGACATTGTTACGGTGGAAGAAGAAGAGATCGCCAATGCCATTCTGCTGCTCCTGGAACGGGAGAAGACTCTGGCGGAAGGGGCGGGCGCAGCGTCGATTGCAGCCGTGCTGAACCACAAACTGCCGCTGGAGGGGAAGAAGGTTGCAGTGCTGGTGTGCGGAGGCAATATCGATGTTACGCTGCTCGCACGCATTATCGAACGCGGCCTGGTGAAGGATGGAAGGCTAGTCCGCTTGCGCGTGCATCTGCCGGACTACCCCGGAGCCTTGCACCGCCTCACCGGCATCCTTGCAGACCTTCGCGCCAATATTGTTGAGACCGCTTATGATCGCGCCTATCACGGAGTCAACCTGGGCGACACCGCCATCGATATCACGATGGAAACCCGAGGTCCGGCGCATATCGCCGAACTGCTGGTAGCTCTGTCAGCAGCGGGCTATACTCACGAGCGAATTCTATAGGCGCGACCGAGCGACTCGCAAAATTCGCACTGATCGTTATTCGAGAGCCTGATCCGCGCTATAAGAAATTTGAATTGGACTCAGTTACTTCATCCCTTTATCGTCTGCGGGTTAGGGAGATGACTGCGATGGAACGCCACGGCGTTCGTCGGGTCGGCTCGCTTTTGGTCAGCCCTTCCCTCCAAGATTGTCAGTGCGGTCGTTTGGGAACTTGCTGGCATTTTCCAGCAAGCCTGCGACCAGCAATGAATTACCCACGCCTCAAAAAAGGGAGCAAGCAAACATGACAAAGCGAATCGACAGGCTCTCTCTGCGCCTGTCGTTAGTGTCGGCTGTGATTGCCGTCGTTTTAGCAGCCGGATTGTTCGCCGGGCTGTCCTCGACATGTTTTGCCGACGATGCGCCAAAACCAGATCCATCCGGCGTTGCCACGGGGAGCAAGAATGACGCTGTGGATGGCGCGGGAAATCCTTTCGCAGTTCCGGAGCCCACCGACAAGTCGGATCCCGACTACGCAGCGAAGAAGAAGGCATACGACGAATATCAGGCCCAGGCGGCGAAAGAGCCGCTTACCGTAAAACTTGCCGACACGGTCGGGCATGTTCGAGTCGCAACTAATTTCGCCTGGACCTTGAACACCGGCTACTTAGTCCTTTTTATGCAGGCCGGTTTCGCCCTGCTCACCTGCGGGCTAGTTCGCAAAAAGAATGCCGCGCACTTGATGATGCTTAACTTCGCCGCCTACGTTTTTGCCTTCCTGGCATATTACGCGGTTGGGTATGCGTTTCAGTTCGGAGCCGTTGCTATCAACGCAGCGCCGACGAACCTGGGTGGTATTCCCACACTCAATCACTTTCTGGTCGGCAGCGGACAGTGGGGCTTTGTCGGTGGGAAGGGTTTTTTTCTCACCGGTCCAGCTTATGACGCTTCCAGCAACGTTCTAACCCTTTTCGAAGTGGTGTTTATGGAGACCGCCGGATACATCATCGTCGGCGCCGTCTGCGAGCGCATTACTTTCTGGGCTTTCCTGCTATGCGAACTGTTCATCGGCGCCATCCTCTACCCGATCTCCGGTTGCTGGACCTGGGGTGGAGGCTGGCTGTCGCAGGTAGGTTCCACGTTGAATCTCGGCCACGGTTATGTCGACTTTGCAGGATCTACGGTCGTCCACGCGGTGGGTGGTTTCTGTGCCATGGCGCTCGCAGTCATTCTAGGTCCACGGCTTGGCAAATACGGACCCGGCGGAAAGATCCGCGTCTTTCCCGCGCACAACATTGTCTATGTCGTGACCGGTACATTCATTTTGCTTTTTGGATGGATGGGATTCAATCCAGGCTCCACTCTGGGAGCAACCGATCTGCGCATCTCGGTAGTCGCCGTCAATACGAATCTAGCCGCGGTTGCAGGTTCGGCTGCTGCCATGCTGCTCTGGTATCTTGCATTCGGCAAACCTGACATCACCATGGCTTGCAACGGGATGTTGGCAGGGCTGGTTGCAATCACGGCCCCGTGCGCCTTTGTGTCTCCCACCTCTGCGACGATCATCGGAATCCTTGCTGGCTGCCTGGTTTGCGGCGGAGTTCTCTTCAATGACCGCGTTCTAAAAATCGATGATCCTTGCGGAGCGATTTCCGTGCACGGTTATTGTGGTTGGTTCGGCGCGGTATGCGTGGGAATTTTTGCCGACGGTACTTACGGCCTGGGATGGAACGGGGTGGGCGCATCTTCGTATCTCGGACGAGCCGGCCAAGGCGTAACCGGCTTGCTGCACGGCGATACGCGGCAGTTCTTGTGCCAGCTTATGGGAGCAACTTTGTATGCCGTTTGGGCATTCGGTTTAACCTACGGAGTATTCTGGGCCGTCAACAAAGTAAAGAGCATGCGAGTCGCGCCGCAGGTGGAAGAAGAAGGTCTCGACTATCCCGAGTTCGGCATGGGAGGTTATCCGGAAGATGCGGTTGTGCCCGCTCCTTACTAGCGTCAAGTCAGGCGCAGTGTCAGCGATGGCAAAGGCAGACCCTCGACATCAACTCGCCAAACATCACCGCTGTCAGTCCGATGCCCGGCCGTGAGCGTTCCCGAGCTGACGATTTCTCCCGCACTCAGGCATTCGGATGGAAAGCGGCGTTCGATGGCCGATCCAAGTTCAGCCAGACACAACGCAGGACTCTTCAAACAATTCTTGCCGGAGCCTTCTTCCACAAATTCTCCGTGCTTGAAAATGCGAACCTTGAATCGCGGAAGCTCTTCGACGAGCTTGGCGATCAATTCCGGCTGAACCTCCCTCCTCTCGCCGACTACGAGCGCGGCATGAAGTCCAAACGAAGCCACGAAGTCGCCCGGCTGAAACTTCCACTCCGGAAAGGGACAATCAATGATTTCGAATCCGATCGCCAGCCAATCAACGGCCGCTAGCGCAATGGGAGCATCAATATCTTGCCCCGCAAGGGGCGTTTTCATACCGAAGACGATCTCCGGTTCGATCTTCAATGACCGGGGATGCGGGATAGACAAAGTCGCTGAGTTATTTTCGCTGAAATACACCGTATCGTCGTACATGTGAGCCCAGACGAGAGTCTCCAACTTCAGCGCACGCCACATCGCCTTATTAGCGTAGCCAACTTTGCGGCCAACGGATCTGTGTCCCTCAGTCTCGCGGAATTTCTTTAGAGTTGCTTCGATCTCATATGCAGAGTTGAGATCGAAGCCGGGCCGTGCGGAGGGAGCTTCGACCATTCTTCCCGTTTCCTGTGAGGAAAGCAGCGCGCGCGCTAAAATTTCGTTATCGTCTTGCGGCATAGGAAGTTTAGATTTACGTTCACATCCTATATTCGATAGCGCTTCACTTCGACGCAACCATAGTTGAGCTCACTTTAATAATAATCAATGATAACTTGTTAGCGCGCACGCAATTCCCAGCTGGAGAAACGATGAAAAGCGGCTTGGCATCCATCCTCATGATTCTGGTACTTACGTCACTGGCACTGGCGCAACAACCAACAATGCCCACGAAGTTCGGGGAAGAACGACCGTCGGGAAATCCCTCCGATGACGCCCTGAGGAATATGTTTGAATCCAAAATCAAAGCCGAATGGGAGGCGATCAAGAATAAAGATAAAAAAGTCTACGGCGATCTCTTGGCGGATGACTACCAGGGCGTAGAAGTTGACGGAAAAGGCGAACGCACCAAGCTTCAGGCCATGAACGAAATGTCAGCACAGAATGTCTCTAACTACACGCTCTGGGGAATGAAGCTGATTCCACTTGGTGCTGACGCAGCCTTCGTCATTTACGAAAGCACCATCCAGTTTCCGCCTAAGTCGGCGATACGGTACTCAAGGGTATATATCAGCGAACTCTGGGTGAAGCGCGCTGGACAATGGAAGGAATTGCACTATCAGGAAACGCACGTAAAATAGCGTTCGGCGAATCTTGCCAACCCTTGCTACGTAATTCAACATCACATTGCGTTTTAGGGAATGAAAGGAGAAATCTCATGAAGAGATTCTGGTTTATGGTGCTGCTGCTCTCTGGGGCGTTTCTGCTGGCGCAAGACAATTCCGCCGATAACAGTCAAAAGAATGCGAAAGGACAGGAAACGATACGCGGGTGCGTGAGCCGGTCGAACGGTGATTACATTTTGATGAAAGAGAATCCGGGCGTAACCTACGAATTGCAGGGTACCCACCACATCCACCTTCGCCACTATCTGGGGAAGCGAGTGGAAGTGACGGGAAGCGAATCGCCGAGCCTGAGCACCAGTTCAGATTCTATGGCGAGACAAGGCAACGCGGCGCCGGTGACTCTGAACGTAGACTCAATCAAGGTACTAGATAAGGATTGTTCAGTTTCTGCCGTTTCGCGATAACTGAAACTTAGCGCGATGATTAAAACTTAGCGCCGCTCCAGTGCACTCACTGGCAGTCCGGGGGCATCGCCTGTATCTCCGACTCGGAGGTGCACGGCGGTTTCTTCTTCGCGGGCTCGAACCGTGACGGGTGATTGTAGCGGAGAATATACAGGCCGTCGTTATTCGTAAGGTAGATTAATCCGTGACCGCCATCGGGAAGAACGCTGGTGACTTTGTTGAAAGTCTCTAGAGTTTTCGGATTGTGCGGGTCGCTCAGATCAAGCACCCGCACTGTTTCTGTGGGATGGCTATTGCTGGTCAGGGTGGCTGGCGTTTTTTCCGGAGCCTCTGCGATTGCAATCTCAGGGCTCACGACTTGGAGGTTCCCGGAAGTCGCCTGATTTGACTCTGCCGTCCGTTTCAATAAGGTCGGCTCCTCCGGCTTGGTTACGTCCACGATCATGAAGCCTTGCTTCGCGGCCTGCTGTACGTAGAGATACTGCTTGCCTTTTTCTTTCTGCAGCAGCATTTGACTTCCCGTCGCCTGCGGCAAAGGCAAGTGGGCGATTACCGTGGCTGGGACGTCCGTTGGTTTCGATGCAGGTTCCTCGCTGGCTCTGCTATAGACAGCGGCTGCAAGAAGAACACATAAGGCAAAACCGCAAGCCCTTGGGAAAAAGCTAGAACGATTCTTCATAAAATCACTTCGCGACTCTGAACGCCCAACCGTTCGGGATTGCGCGTCTTCGCCAACTATATATCAACCAGCATCTGCTCGCTTTACTGTTCCGCGACGACCCCGATACAACCCTCCGAAGTCAGCGGAGCGCAGATCGTGCCGGCCTGAAAGGGTAGGAAAACATGGTTGGTGCTGGGATCGACCGAAATGCTATGCGCGTTGGAACCAGTCGGCATGTTGGCCAGCCATTGGTTTGTTTTAGCGTCTATCACTCCCATGACCGCGCTGGGGAGCATGTCGCGTGCGGCTAGATAGTACTTGTTGTCTCCCGGGTTATACCAAGTCTCATCCACGCCGCCCACTTGATTGATTTGTATGCAGTTCACCGCTGGCGTCGAGCTGCAGTTAACGTTGAACCCTGAAGTGGGGCTAAACCCTCCGGCCAGATTGATGATGTATTCATTCGCAGGGAAACTCTCGCCGTCGTGATCGGCGCATCCCACCAGAAAATACTCTCCCGGCCCCTGTGTAATGCCGGTCGGCATGCAATTCGGCATGATCATGCTACCAATCTCCACTGGTCCGTTGCCGGTTCCCGTCTGAAGATCGATTACGTCAACGCTGCCAATATTGGTGACGCCAATCGAATTCTCATTGGTCAGCAGCCAGTAACCGGAGTTGGGGTCATAGGTCATTCCGCCCAAGCCAGCCGGAGCGATGGCTCCGGCACAACCGGTTTGTGGGCTGGTTTGGTTACAGAAGGCCCCTAGCGGCAAGGCACTCGAGCTGTAATTGAGGACGGCCGCGTGATGACACGGGATCGTGTAGGCCGTCCCGCTCGGAGTGGTACCAATGCCGACCAAGCCAGCAGCCACGTCCGCGGCGGATCCGGATACTCCGCTAAATACGTGCGGATTAGACGGATCGGGACAAGGAAAAGCATTACCAACCGTATCGACGGGGGTACCAGGGGTGAGACCGGCTCCTGGGCCTCCGGCGCCGTCGTAGTAAATCTGCCCGATGATGCAACTTGGTGGATTGAACGACCCGCCGACGCCCGGGTCCAACGCGGGGGAGGGATATACTTGGCCGTTTCCTCCAGTTCCGGTCCCTATAATTCCTGTGCCTGTTCCCTGGAGAGGATAACCGAAAACGCCGGGCGCTACTGAAGGATAAGGGTAAGTACCCGTGGCTGCACTGAATCCCACCGGATAAGGACCATAGGCCAGAGTCGAATCAATCGGCAAGCAGTGCTGCTGGGCAACCGTTCCAGTTTTGCTGACGATGTGCGACATGTCGATGAATGTTACGAAGGGCAGTCCTGGATCGCCGTTGATCACCGAAAGAACCTGATGTGTAGGATCGTAGGCCATTTCGTCAGCGCGGTCGTCTCCACAATCAGTGGCAGAGCCAGCCTCTCCGTTCCAGGAGGCGATACACCCGGAAATACCCTGTGGACCGTCGTAATCAGCGGACACGCCCGTGGGGATTGTGGCAAGAACGGTTGGGGGAGTCGGAGGATTGGTACCCAAGTTCATCGTGGTCAGATCGAAAACTATAACGTTGGAGCTGCCGTTGCCGACAAAGAGGACTTTGCCATCGGGGGTAGTAGTGTTGCCGTCCGGTCCCGACATTGGATTTACGCCGTTGCCGCGGGAGGCGCAGCATTGGGCGCCGGGGAATCCGCCCAGATTGCCACTGGGGCCAAAGCCGGTATTCAGATGGAAGGTTGGACCGCCCTCCCAAGACAAATCAGTCCTGCAGGCGTATCGAACGAAGTTGCCAAACACATCTACAGTTGGCGGAATCACCTCTACATTCGGTGTAGGCGGAGGCCCGGTGTAGCCGGGCTGCGGGATCGTGGGGCATGGACTCGCGCCGTTACCAGCGCCGGAGACGGAATTCTGTCCTTGAATCGAGAACACCGCGAGATCCTGCGAAGTGTCGACCACCTGCATCGCAATGCCAATGCGGTCCGAAACATAATCCAGGTAATGACCCGCAACGGCGGGATTAGGCGCCAGGCTGCTGATGTCGAAAGAGTTGAAAGGGCCGCCCGGCTCGCCACTGTTATTGTGCTCAGGCACGGGAATTACGTTAATCACGGCGTAAGCGCCGTTTTTCGTGGTACCGCAGACAGGACAATTCGGCGTTGTGCCGCAACTGCTGGCCAGCACAAAAAGAGCGGTAAGAAGAAAGCTAAATAAAATCCTGAACCTCATCGTATCCTCCTGCGATTTCCCTTTAGGGCCGCTTGCGGCCAGCCCCCGCTTTTTACCGAACTTTGTTGACTCCATCCGCACTCGACCTCCGCGCGGATTAGAACCTGAACTGCAGCTGTTGCAGAACGACGTAATAATTTTGCGGAACCGCACCGATGGTGCTGGGATCCTTCAACTGATCGATACCCAGGTTCACCTGGTACTTAACCCAGTAATTCGGATACCAGGTAACTCCCATGGTGATCTCGTCGGTGTGGTAGTTGTAGGTCGGCACAAACCCGGGCGTGTAATAGTCGAGGAGATTCGCACCCGGTTCGTTGCCATGAATACCCATGTATCGCGCGCCCACGCCAAACGCACCCCAGCCACGTCCTTTGCCGCCCGGGGTATCTGGCCCAAAGAGCGGGTGCCGGACGCGCGGTGTACCGTTTTCTGGCTGACTCTCACCCGTAAGCAGATAGGTCGCGCCGATGTTCCAAGCCTTTGCAATGATCGACGGAAGACTTACAAAGCCCAGTCCACCTACCTGCTCGGAGCCGGTATTGTTGCGCGACATATTGAGCTGATCGAATTCGCCGCGCAGAGCGAACGCTGACTTGATGTAGGTGAACTCGCCGTTGTAGCGCTGGATCGGTCCGTTAATGGCGAATGTCGGGAAGAAATCGTAAGCTGAACCGGGTATCGTGCCGTTAAAGCTTTGATCTCCCGAAAGACCCCGCGATCGTGAACGGTCGATGGATCCGCCAAAGGCAAGCGCCTTGAACCACTCGCTGTTGGTTTTGCGCCAGGGGTAAAAGCGAAGCCGTCCGATGACTTCCGCTTGATTGGTGGTATTGACCTGAGCGTATCCCTTACCATTAAACGCCCCTACCCAGTACTGCATGATGCCGCCAGTCGATATCTCCGTGGAACGCGATTCCTGGGCTGCGGAAAGCGGACGCCGCCGACGGGTACAACAGTGCCGTGAAACCGCGTTCCACGAAGTCCAGGTTGGTGGCGCCGGTGCCGGATTCCTGGGCGAACGGAGTTTTGAACTGGCCAGCCTGGAATTGAAACTCAGGCCGGATTCTTACGTTGAGATAAACATCGCGCACTACAGAACCGGTAGTGCTTGCTGCGTCTGTGAGCAGCGCAAAATCGAAGTGCGAACCGTAATGGCCCTGGAAACCGAAACGCGCACGGCGCAAAACAAATGTATCGGCGGGCGCACCGTCTCCCTTGTAGGCCCGGTAGTCATTGTCGACGTAACCATAAGGGCTGATGCTGAATTGTCCATCGAGGCTACGGATGAAGAAGTGCTCTCCATTCCATCCCGCAGTCAGCGGAGCGTCTTTCTTAGGCGCAACAGCTGGAGTTTGACCAAGCACCGCCGCCGCTGGATCAGGATCCGGATCCAGCAAAACCGCGTTCATCAAATGAGCGCTGCCCGTGCTGCTGGAAACTGGCAGCGAATTGGCAGCGGCCAAAGGGGCGTCTGCGACTGGCCGAATCTGCGGCGAGGCGTTGTTGACGGCGGCGGCCTTTACCCCCGCCAGCTTTTCGACCATGGCTTTCAATTCTTCAATGGTCTGCCGCTGTGCAGCTACTTCGCTGCGCAGCTGATCCACCTCAGCCTTCGTCGCGGCCACCTGCGTCGACCCATTGCTTTGACTCGCGGGTTCCGTGCCCTGTGTTTGCGCGAGCGCACCTGACGCCATGAAGCCGAGAAGCACGAAAAACGCTATTAGCGAGCGCATGTGTTTCTTCTCCCACGTGATTTGCATAGGGCCCCGCCCTCGTCGGGGCGGGCACACTGGAGTGGAGCGCCGCCTCGTCCGGTCGGCCGAAAGCTCGAAGAAATCGCGATAATGCGAACTGGAGGTCTGAAAAGCGGACCAATTACCAACGCGCGAGTTATTACACTACCCGTACATTTACTGTCAAGCCATTTCTTCAGGAAGGTACTCTGGACAGCATCATTCGTGACACAAATCACTTTGCTTCAACGAGGATGGTGAACTCAATCACATCCGCGAAAGAAGGTTCGTGACTCAAGTCACATCGGAGCAATTGATTGCCTCTGCCTATACGCATGTCTTCAGCGATCGTTCCTGATAACGATCGTTCCTGATATTGTTGCCGTGCCTGCATCGCAATCGAGGTAACTTTTCGGCAGGTGAGTTTCGTTCTCCAGGGCATGAGTTTACACTTCGGCCAAGCCATCTTCTTGCTCTTCGCCGGTGCCATCGCCGGCGCGCTCAACGCGTTAGCTGGCGGTGGAAGTTTTATCTCGTTTCCAGCGTTGTTGTTTATTCGAATCCCGCCAGTTCTAGCAAATGCGACGAATACAGTCGCGCTCTGGCCCGGCCTGGGGGCAAGCACTGTCGCTTACCTGAAACGGCTGAATGCACCGGCGCGCGTCTTGATTCCGTTGCTGGTTACCAGCGTCGCCGGAGGTTGGCTGGGCGCGATGTTGTTGCTCAAAACTCCTCAACATGCTTTTCTGCGGCTCGTCCCCTGGCTGCTGCTGGGAGGGACCTTGCTGTTCGCCTTCGGCAATTCCATTCGAACGATTGCCGGCAACACGAAGGCTCGTGACGATCTGCGGTTTACGTCATGGCGGGCGATCGTGCTGAGTTCGATTGCCGAATTGTTGGTCGCGATCTATGGCGGATACTTTGGCGCGGGCATCGGATTTATGACCCTCGGAATGCTCGCCATGATGGGCATGCGCGACATTCATGCCATGGGCGCGCTCCGAACCTTGCTGGCGGCCGCCATCAACGCGGCGGCGGTAATTACCTTCATCGTGGCTGGCGCAGTCTTATGGCCGCATTGTGCGGTGATGATTGTTGGCTCACTGGCTGGCGGCTGGTTTGGCGCACATTATGCACAGAGAGCCGACCCGAGGAAGGTGCGGATCCTAGTGATCGGCATCGGCGTCGCGATGAGCGCGTACTTCTTTGCAACCGTTCGCTAATCCAAATAAATTACTGCAGCAACCTGTAGGAGAATTGCGAGTTTGAGCGTCCGCCAATCCGCCGGTAAGGACTATAATGGCGGTGCGGAAAAGTCGAACGAGTCAAAAAGTATGTTAGCCGATACCGCAAACGCCAAGTCGCAGGCGATGAACTTTGCGCCCGCGAATTTAAATCCAGAAAAAGATCTTCCCAAAGGTTTTCTCGATTTTCTTCTGCCCCTTCACAAACAGTTCACCCCGTGGCAACAGACGCTGATCGCGAAACGCGCCAAAGTGTTGCAAGCATCGCATCGCGGAAAACCCCCAAACTATTTGCCAGCTTCTGAGGCAACTACCTCCGACTGGCAAATCGAAGTGCCGGAATGGTGCGCGGATCAGCGCAATCAAATGACTGGGCCTGCCGATGATGCCGAGTTAACTGTAAAACTGCTGAACTCCGGATCTCCCGCGGTCATGATCGACCTCGAGGATTCCACGGCAAACCAGTGGAATCACATCATGCAGGCAATCCAGAACACAATCGCCGCCTACAAGTATGAACTCGGCTACGACGACAAGAAGCGGCAAAAAAGAGTTACGGTCCAACGCTCGAAAACCGTGACGTGGGTTCGGCCCCGAGGCTTGCACGTCAGCCAGGGTGGCGTGATCAGGGATGAGATCATGTCCGCGTCTCTATTTGACTTGGCCATGATCTGGTACCAGATCGATCCTGCCTGGTTGCCGCACAATTTCTCCGTATACATTCCCAAGAGCGAATCGTCTGAAGAAGCCTTCTGGTGGCGCGACCTGTTCCAGGCCTTCGCCAAGCAAAAGGGGCTGCCGCAGGACTACATCAAGTGTATGGCGCTGGTGGAGGCGCACCCGCTCGCATACCAGATGGAGGAATTTCTTTTCAATCTTCGTGAGCACTGCCTTGGATTAAACCTGGGACGCTGGGATTACATGGCGTCGCTGATCGACTTCATGCTTGAGGATCCCAACTGGATTTTGCCGGATCGCAATACCATTCCGCACGACGTGGCGTTCTTCCAGAACTTCCGCACGCTGATGCCGGAAATTTGCCACAAGCACGGAGCTCACGCCATCGGCGGAATGACGGCCCTCTATCCCAGCCGAACGGACGCGGAATTGAATGAGCGCGCGCTGAAAGTGCTCAAGCAGGACAAAAAGAATGAAGCAGACTGCCTGATGGATGGAGCCTGGACTGGACATCCCGATCAGAACGAAATTGCGGTCGCGCAATTTCCCTATCCGAATCAGATCGCAAAGCGTCCTAAGTTGCCGAATTCGCATCCCGATCTGCGGCCGGTGCCGAAAGGTGTTGGGGCAACAACTCTCGCGGGAACCCGGGCGGCCGTGCGCACCGTAATCCGTTATCGCAATGGCGTGCTCAACGGAAACGGTGCGAGCCTGCTCGATGGCTATATGGAAGATCTGGCTACGGACCGCATTTATCGGTTGATGATCGCGCAGCGTGTGCTGCACAAAGTGAAAGTGCGCGACAACGAAGGCAAGTCCGTTGAGCACTCGGCGGAACTGATGACCCGTATTTTCGATGAGGAGTTGGCGAAGATCCAAAAAGATCTGCCCGCCGAGATTGACGCGACAGCGGCAAAGACACTTCCTGAAGCGCGCCGCATCGCGGAGGAGATGATTACACTCGGACATCATTCGCCGGTTTAGAACAAAAACCTGGCATTAGAAAACTCAATTCAACAAATCGAAAGAATTAATTTGACGACTCCTGCATCGCCGGTGCTCACTGTCAAACTGCGCCGCGCGTTGGAAGTGGCTTTTCCGGCGCCCACGCATGCGTCGTCATCACCTGTAACATCTGAGTAGACGCAAGATCAGAAATGAGGACTATGAGCGCCATCGAACAGACCACTGCCGCACTTCCGCTACCCGCCCTGAATCCGCCTCGTCGTTATCTGTTCGGTCCCGGTCCCACCATGGTCGACCCCAGGGTGTATGAAGCGCTCTCCAAGCCGATTGTCGGACATCTCGATCCGTACTTCATTCAAGTGATGGCTGACGTTCAGCAATTACTAAAGACAGCCTTCGGAACCACCGAGGGCGCAACATTAGTAATTTCCGGAACCGGTAGCGCCGGCATGGAAGCTGCGGTCACCAACTTCGTAGAGCCGCAAGCGAAGTTTGCCATATTCGCCAATGGATATTTCTCCGATCGCCTCACGGAAATGGCGAAGCGTCAGGGCGCAAACGTTGTGCGTTTTGAAAAAAGTTGGGGCGAGACTTTTTCAGATGACGAGGCGACGGAATTTATCCGACGCGAAAAGCCGGCTGTTGTTGCCTACGTTCATGCCGAGACCTCGACGGGGCATTGCAGCCGGGCCAGGCGATCTGTGCTGCGGCCCATGAGGTCGGCGCCCTCGCAATCGCCGACTGCGTCACCTCCCTGGGCGGATTGCCTGTGGAGTTCGATCGGACTGGAATCGACGTCGCGTACAGTTGCACGCAAAAAGGATTGAGCTGTCCTCCGGGCTTATCTCCCATCGCGATGTCGAAGAGAGCGATGGATTACCTGGGCGCCCGCACCACGCCGCCGCGCAGTTGGTATCTCGACCTCAAGCTGATTCGAGATTACTCGACGGTGTCGCACCGCTATCATCACACCGCGCCCATCTCCATGTTTTATGCACTGCGCGAAGCGCTTATGGTGATTGCTGAAGAAGGAATCGAGAACCGTTGGGAGCGGCATCGCCGCAGTCATAAGGCTTTTGTCAAAGGCATCGAAGCCATGGGTTTGCGCATGTACGTTCCCGAAGCGCATCGAATTCCTACCTTGAACACGGTATGCGTGCCCGAGGGGGTTGATGAGGCCAAGGTGCGGCGCCGGCTTTTGGATGGACCGGGCATCGAAATTGCCGGCGGCTTCGGACCGCTGGCCGGTAAAGTCTTCCGCATCGGCGTCATGGGCCCGTTGGCGACCGAAGAGAATGTTCAGTTTTTTCTGAAGGAGTTCAAAAAGATTCTGATCGCAGAGGGCTATTCCATTTAAATTAGCGATCTTTCCTTGGTTCGCGCAGCAGCGCAGACAACACGATTACGGCCAATCATCCAAGGACCCGCCACCCTAGAAGCGAGAACGTGAGAACGAATGACGCTCAAGTCAGTAGACACGTTACTGGATGTTCTGCATTTCGCCGATAGTCACACGGCCATTGTGGTTCCGGAACTTGGGATTAATGTGACTTACGAATCCTTGCGCCAGCAAGTTCTGGAGATGGCAAATGCCTTAGCCTCAGCCGACATCCGCCGCGGCGACGCCGTGGCCATTGCATTGCCGAACGGACTGCCCGCGATCGTCAGTTTTTTGGCTGCCTCCATCGCCGGAACTGCGGCCCCCCTGAACCCGGCGTATCCCTATGAGGAATTCCATTTTTTCCTGGGAGACACGAATGCAAAAATTCTGCTGTGTCCTCCGGTAGGCGCTGAATTCGTGCGCACTGCGGCCAAGGACCGCAACATTCCGGCCTTCTCCGTGGAAATGAATGAGTGCGGCCAGGTTCGGATGGTCGACGCTCCCAGCGGCGCCACTGCCACTGAGCCCACCGCTGACGATATCGCACTCGTCCTTCACACCAGCGGAAGCACTGGGCGTCCTAAGCGCGTGCCGTTGCGGCATTTTAATCTCGCGGTCTCCTCGGCCAATATCGCGAACACTTATGCGCTCACCCAGGAAGACATTTCGCTCTGCATCATGCCGCTGTTTCATATTCATGGTTTGATCGGCTCGACCATGGCCACGTTGCTTTCCGGCGGCACCGTGGTGGTTCCCACAAAATTCAACGCGCTTTCTTTCTGGCGGACGGTTCGCGAAAATCGCGTGACCTGGTATTCCGGTGTTCCCACCATGCACCAGCTCCTGCTGGCCCGGGCACACCACAAACCGCCGGAAGCCGATTCTCTGCGCTTCATCCGTTCCTGCAGCGCGCCATTGTCATCGGAGTTAATCCACAAAATCGAAGGATTATTTGGTGTGCCATTCGTCGAGGCCTACGGAATGACCGAAGCGGCTCATCAGATGACCTCGAATCCGCTTCCTCCGCGGCACCGCAAAGCCGGTTCGGTGGGCGTGGGCGCCGGCCTGCGCATTAGCATTATGGACAAGGACGGCAATCATCTGGGCACCAACCACCGCGGCGAGATTGCGATTCAAGGGGCAAATGTTTTTCGTGGTTATGAAAATAATCCCGAGGCGAACGCTCACGCTTTTGTGGACGGATGGTTTCGCACCGGGGACCAAGGATTTCTTGACTCCGACTGCTATCTGCATTTAACCGGACGGATCAAAGACATCATCATCCGCGGCGGCGAAAATATCGCGCCGCATGAAGTGGATGAGATTTTGCTCCGGCATCCCGCCGTTGCAGCGGCTGTCACATTCGGATGTCTGCATCCTACGTTAGGCGAAGAAGTATGTGCGGCCGTGGTTTTACACGAGCGCCATGGTGCGAGCGAATCGGCCCTCATCAAGCACTGTCGCGAGTTGCTGGCAGAATACAAATGTCCAACCAAGATTTACCTGGTGGAAAGCATTCCCACCACCGCGACGGGAAAAATTCGCCGTCGCGCCGTCGCCGCTGTTCTGACAGGTGGGGACGAATGAAATTCCTGATTGCCGGGGCTGGAGCCATCGGAGCGTACATCGGTGCGCGCATGGCGCAAGCCGGTTTTGATGTCACGCTCTACGCGCGCGGACCGCATCTTCGCGCCATGCAGGAACATGGCGTGCAGGTAAAGAGCGGCGACGGAGATTTCATCGCGCGTCCCAATATCGCCGCCTCCCTTGAAGAAGTTGGTCCGGTCGATGTGGTCTTTCTGGGAGTCAAAGCCCACGGCCTGCCGCAACTCGCGCCTCAGTTAAAACCGGTGCTGGGGTCAGACACGGCGGTCGTCAGCACTCAAAATGGAATCCCTTGGTGGTACTTTCAGGGCTTTGGCGGCGAATGGGAGGGACTACGGCTGGAGCGCATTGATCCCGGCGGCGTGATCTCCGATTCCATCGAAGCCCATCGCGTGATCGGATCGATCGTCTACTTTTCAACTGAGATCACCGCGCCGGGTGTAATTCAACACATCGATGGAAATCGCATCACTCTTGGCGAACCTGATGGCACGCGCTCCGATCGTCTCCGCAAAATTTCCGAAGCGCTGATCGCCTCCGGCTTTCGCTGCCCGATCACCGCTCGCATCCGGCACGAAATTTGGGTGAAGGTTCTCGGCAACGCGTCCTTCAATCCGGTGAGCGCACTCACCCGCGCCACTCTGGTTCAAATGGCTCGCGATCCCGGAGTTTGTTCCGTAATCCGGAATATCATGCAGGAAGTAGAAGAGGTTTCCCATAAGCTGGGGATGGAGCTGCCGGTTTCCATCGATCAGCGAATCGCCGGCGCGGAAAAAGTTGGAGAGCACAAAACCTCCATGCTGCAGGATCTCGAAGCCGGCCGGCCCATGGAATTGGAAGCCCTGGTGGGTGCCGTGGTGGAATTAGGAGAGCGCGTCGGCCTTCCCATGATGTGCACTCGAACGGTCTACAATTGCACGAAACTGCTCGCGAAGCAGGCGTCGCGGCCGCAACCGCAGATGAATCACTATGCAACGACGGGCTTTTGGCTAGCCGCAAAAAATATTTGCAGCAGGCTTGACAACGGGCGTATACTCCTTCCGTTAGCTGGTCCACTTATCAGACCAGTTAGGAGCGAAGCTTGCCAGCCCTCCCCAAATCCGACTTCGAGTTTGTTCGAAAGAACAAAGTCTATGAAGAAGTCGCACGGCAGATCGAACGCCTGATTCTGAAGAAGCTGAAGCCCGGCGACAAACTTCCCTCGGAGCGCGAACTTGCCGAAATGCTTCAAGTGAGCCGCAGTTCAATTCGCGATGCCATTCGTGGTCTGGAATTAATGGGGCTGGTCGAGCCGCGGCAAGGCGCTGGCACTATCGTTCGCGAAATCTCGACTGATTCCCTGGTCAATCCTTTCGCGAATGCGCTGAAGCGCAAGCAAGCGATGGTCGGCGAACTTCTTGATTTCCGCAAAATGCTGGAGCCGTCGTTGGCTGCGCGCGCTGCCATGCACGCTTCTGCGGATGAACTCGGGGAGATGGAGGAGATTCTGCAACGGCAGCAAGTAAAGCTTTCTCGCGGAGAATCCACTATCGCCGAAGATGCCGAATTTCATTACAGCATCGCTCTGGCTTCGGGAAACAGTGTGGTTCTTAAGGTTCTCGACATTCTCATGGATCTTCTACGCGACACCAGAGAACGGTCGATGCAGGTGGAAGGGCGGCCGGAAAAATCACTCGCTGGTCACCGCAGGATTTTAGCCGCGATCAAACGCCAGGACGCTGAATCCGCAAAGGCCTCCATGCGGCGGCATATTGAAGACGTGGAAGAAATTGTGCTTGATGAGTTTTGACCATTGCAGGATTTCTGCCGTGGGTCGGCTATTCGCGATTCGCCAATCATGTGGGATAGCGATCGCGTCGCAAGAGTGATTACCTCTGCCAAGTAAGAAGTAGGCTCGGCCTACCAAATCTGGGGATTATCTGTTTTGACTGACCACGCAAACGACACAGCCGGAATGACTCTTGTGCCTCGCGATGCGAGCCAGGCGCAGCCGTCGGAATCGTTGGTTAGCTCAGTCCCCCGTCCGCAGCCTGTACATGATCCCATGACGGACATTGCCCCATCTTCTTTCGCGACCGCTTTGAAACTGCGCGTTGCCGAAGCCCGTGTTGAGGACATCGGACGGGCAGTTGCGCGAATCGCGCCCAGCGACCTGAAGCGCATGGGCGCACGGTCCGGCGACGTGGTCAAAATCACCGGGAGTGCTACAGCGGTTGGCCGCGCAGAAATTTCCGAAGATGGCCATGAAGGCATGATCCAGATCGACGGCACGTGCCGCAGCAATTGTGGTGCGGGATTGCAGGAACAGGTCACGGTGGCGCGCATCGAAAGCGAGCAAGCGGTCGCGGTCCGCTTCTCGCCATTGTGGGTGGGTGCCGCGCCTGCCACGATCGCTCCCGATCGCATACTTGAAGATCTTGTCGGAGTTCCCGTCATCGCCGGCTGCGTGGTGCGTGTGCCGACATTTGCCAAGGCGGTGAACTTCCAGGTTGTGCGGACGATTCCGGCTGGCCCTGTTGTGATCGGCAAGCGCACTGACATTCGTGTGGTGGAAGGCGATTCCACGATTGCTCGCGCGCCGGCTGTGTCCTACGAAGATATCGGAGGCCTGGAGCGGGAAGTGGCGCGGGTCCGGGAGATTGTCGAGTTGCCCCTGAAATACTCCCGCATCTTCGAACGACTGGGAATCCTCGCGCCTAAAGGCGTTCTGCTGTACGGTCCTCCAGGAACAGGGAAGACATTGTTGGCCCGCGCGGTCGCGGCCGAGAGCCGGGTGCATTTCATTCACCTCAATGGTCCGGAGATCATGCGGAAGTTTTACGGGGAGAGCGAGGCGAAGCTTCGGGAATTGTTCGAAGAGGCTGCCCGAAATGCGCCGTCGATTCTCTTTATCGATGAGATTGATGCAGTGGCTCCCAAGCGCGCCGAAGTCACTGGCGAAGTGGAAAAGCGGGTGGTGGCACAGCTACTCAGCTTGATGGATGGATTTGTCGCGCGCGGTCAAGTCATCGTGATCGGCGCGACCAATATCCCGGAGGTGCTCGACCCAGCTCTACGGCGGCCGGGACGTTTCGATCGCGAAATCGAAATCGGCGTTCCCAATACGCAGGCACGGCTGCAAATCCTCCGGATCCACACCCGCGCTATGCCCCTCGCAGCCGACGTCGATCTACAGGAGGTTGCCGAACATTCTCACGGATTCGTGGGCGCCGATCTGGAGGCCTTGGGACAAGAAGTCGGCATGATCGCATTGCGCCGCTTTTTATCTTCTACTCCCCTCGATACCGACGGCATTGCGGCCGAGGAATTGGGCGCGCTGCAAGTGACTCGCGATGATTTTCTCGCCGGCTTAAAAGAAGTCGAGCCCAGCGCTACACGTGAGTTTTTTATCGAGAAAAGTTCTTCGACGTTTGCATCGCTCGGCGGCCTCAACGAGGTCAAGCGCTTGCTCGATGGCGTAGTCGAGCATTCTCACATGCGCGACGAAATCTACGAGCAAGTTGGACTGGCGCCGCCCCGCGGCATCCTGCTGGCTGGACCGTCGGGTACCGGAAAGACTGCCCTGGCGCGAGCACTGTCTGGTGAAAAGCAAATTCCGCTTATCGCCATTGATGGGCCGCAACTCTACTCGAAGTGGTTGGGAGAATCGGAACGAGCTCTGCGCGAGGTGTTCAAGAAGGCGAGACGGGCCGCGCCGTGCATTCTGTTCTTCGACACGATTGACGCGGTCGCTCCAAAGTTCGGCGCGGATCAATTTGGCAGCGACATCTATCAGCGAATTCTCAGCCAGCTTTTGCGCGAGATTGATAACCTGCGCGACGTTAAAGGAGTGATCCTGCTGGCCGCATCCAATCGTCCGGAGCGAATTGATCCGGCATTGCTGCGTAGCGGACGCTTCGATTACATCCTGCCATTCGCGAAGCCGGACGCAGAAGATCGCGCCGCTATTATGCGGCTGTGCTGCCGCCGCATACCGCTAGCCTCCGATGTCGATTTTGAGGATTTCGGTCATCGGACTGAAGGTCTTACCGGCGCCGACATCGAAAGCGTATGCAAGAAGGCGACTCTTCTGGCGATCGTAGAATTTCAGGACGGCAATCGCCCTGCACCCTTCACAGTTTTGCGGGGTGATTTCTTGTCTGTTCTCGATTCCAACCGCAGCAATCTTCAGGGATTGGATTGCACCAACGCATCGAATCATCGAGCCGGGAACTCTTCTCCCGACTCTTCAATTAACTCAAGCAATAAAAAGAGGGCTGACTCATGAGTTACACAGAACTCACCGTTTGGACACGCGGCATCATCATGGATAAAGAGGGCCGCGACATCGTCAACTCCATCTCTGCCTCGGCGCGAATTGAGGGCAAGTATGCCCAGGCGATGGAGAATTACGTCGATAATCCTGATCGAACCAACTGCCCCACACGCAAGTATTGCCGGGTGAGCGACCAGATTCTCGAGAACGAGCTGACTTACGAAAATGAACATCCCAACATCGTGGTGCTGGTGGAAGGCACGATGGTCAAGGGCTGGGACTACATGCGCGGCATGCCGCCCGGCGGAACGCTGGTGATCAACACCCACTACACGCCGGACTACATGATTCGTTTCGTTCCCGGCCCGGAACGGCTGGCGCAACTGGTGTGCGTCGACGCAGCAAAAATTGCCGACCACAAATGGCTTTACTATCGGCTCGGCGAACTCGGTCTCGACCGGCTTTCGACCGAAGGCGCCGCAGAAAGAAATAACCGGATCGCGCCGGACATCGCCGCTCCGCTGATTGCGGCCGTGGTCAAAACCACGGGCATCGTCAAGATGAAAACCATCGAGCCCATGATTTCGAACAAGCACGCATTCGAAGTAGCACTCAACGAGTTGCACATCATGTCACTGAATCCGGTGGCGGTGTAGGAGAGGATTTTAATGTCGACTAAGAACACGCATATTCCCGAATGGCTTACAGTACCGTTTGCGGGCATCACTCCCGCGCCCTCGCAGGAAAAAGGGCAAGACCTCTTCCCCACCGGAAACTGGCGCTCGATCCGCCCCGTGTACCGGGATAAATTGCCACCGTGCAACAACGCCTGCGGGACCAACGAAAAAATTCAGGGTTATCTCGACCTGGTGAAGCGCGGCAAATATCTGGACGCCTACGCCCTCATTAAAGAAGACATGCCGTTCCCGTCGGTTACCGGGCGTGTCTGCTACCACCCATGCGAACAGGCTTGCAATCGCGGAAAATACGACGAGGCGATTTCAATCCGCGCGGTGGAGCGGTTTCTCGGCGATCTCGGTCAGGCGCTGACCAACGATGTAGTGAAACCGGGCAAGCCCAACGGCAAGAAAGTGGCCGTGGTCGGATCTGGCCCGGCCGGGCACAGCGCGGCTTATCAGCTCGCGCGCCTGGGCTATAAAGTGACCATACTGGAAAAATCGCCGAAAGCTGGCGGACTCAATCGTGGTGGCATTCCCGACTGGGTTCTGCCGCAGAATATTCTTGATCGCGAGATTGAACGACTCCAGCAACTCGGCATCGAGATCAAGACTGGCGTAGAAGTCGGCAAGGATGTCACTTGGGACGACTTGAAGAAAAATTACGACGCTTGCGTGCTGGCCGTCGGTCTCACTGAACCGAACAGCGTTCGTGCGGAAGGCGAAAATAAAGATGGCGTGCTTTACGGACTCCCATTTCTTCGCGACATCGGCATGGGCACGTCAAAGGTGAAGCTGGGTGCTCGAGTTGCCGTGATCGGCGGCGGAAATACGGCCATCGATTGTGCTCGCGAAGCGCTGCGGCAAGGCGCCGCAGAAGTGACCATGATCACGGTCGAGGGCAATAAGAATGAAATGCCAGCGTCGCCCGAAGACCTGCACGACATGCTCGAAGAAGGCGTCGAGTTGTTGCATGGCCGCTCAGTCACCGCTGTGCTCGGTAACGGCAAGGTCGAAGCATTGCATTTGCATCCGGCGAAGTTCGCTGGAGCCATCAACGCCTCGCCAATCAATGTTGATCGCGAAGCGAAGCCTGACAAGTTCGCCGTCGACAATGTCATCATCGCCATCGGACAACGCGCTGCGCTGAACTGGCTGCCTGCCGAGTTCAAAAACGAGCGTGGCACCATAAAGATCGATAAGTTCGGACGCCTTGGCGACACCAACTTTTTCGCCGCGGGTGATATCGCACAGGTTGGTTCCGGCCAGCCGCTGATGGTGGTCAATGCCGTAGGCGATGGTAAGCGCGTCGCGTTCAATCTGGATAAAGTAATGCGCGGAGAAAAATTGCAGCCGCGCACCATTCCGGTTGACGTCATCTTCGATTTGAATCGCATGAACATGACGTACTTCCCTCATTTCCCGCGCATCCAGCAGGAAATGCTGCCGACTAAGACCAGAACGAAAACCCAGGACGAAGTGATTCAGGCGTTCACCGAAGAGCAGGCGGTCGAGGAAGCCAACCGCTGTTTCAGTTGCGGCACCTGCAACGCTTGCGACAACTGTTATCTGGTTTGTCCTGAGCCTTGCATCGCGCGGCCGGAGCGGTCGAACGGCATGTATAAAATTCTGGTCGACTACTGCAAAGGTTGCCGCGTGTGTATCGAGGAATGTCCAACGGGTTGCCTGGAGGGCGTTCCGGAACTCGATTTTGATACCGGCGTCGTGCGCATGGATACGGCATTCGCCATTTCCCCGGGCTTGCATGGACGTCAGGCAGAACAATTGAGAAAGCTGGACGAGCGGCCGGCCAAGAATATTTAGAGTTGGGATCGAATTAATTTCATCGTGCGCCTGAGGGCGGAATGTGCGGAGTGAATTATGCCTATGCTTGCAGAGCAAAAGAAAAGAATGGTCCGAATCAATGGTTGCGTCGCGTCGGCGCAGGCCGCTAAGTATGCCGATGTCGATGTGATCGCGGCTTATCCGATTCGTCCCTACACGGCGACCATGATGGCGCTGGCGCAAATGGTAGCCAATGGCGAGCTTGACGCCGAATACATCGTGGCCGATAGCGAACACTCGCAATTGAGTATCGCGCACGGCGCGTCATCGAGCGGGGCGCGAGTCTTTACCGGCAGCTCAGGAGTCGGCGTGCAGTTCGCTTACGAGCTTTATTCCCCGATCTCCGGCAGCCGCATGCCGGTGCAGATGATGATCGCCGACCGCACGCTCGATCCTCCGGGCGACTTTGGTTCGGAACATACCGACGCGCTTTCCACCCGCGACATGGGTTGGATCATGGGTTGGTCCTGCGATGCTCAAGAGGCATTCGATAATCACCTGATCGCCTATCGCATTGGCGAAGATCCTCGCGTGCTTCTGCCGCAGATGGTTTGCCAGGATGGATTCTTCGTCTCGCATATTACCGGCGATGTGGAATTGCCTGACTCAGGTCAGGTGAAAGAATTCCTGCCGCCGTACAAACATCCGTATCCGCTCGATCCGCGGCATCCCGTATCGCATGGACCGCAGATCATGCCGGAGCAGGGTCCGCCGCTGCAATTGGAACGGGCTCGCGCCATGGAAGGCTCGATGGCTGTGATCGAAGAGGTTCACGACGAGTTCGCGAAGATATTCGGGCGCCGCTACGATCCCTGGGTTGAAGAGTTCATGACCGATGACGCCGAAGTTGTATTTTTCCTGCAAGGCGCCCACGCGGTGACGGCGCGATTTGCCATTCAGCACATGCGGGATCGTGGATTGAAAGTAGGAATGGTTCGCCTGAGAACAATCCGGCCTTATCCCACGGATCGCGTGCAGGAAGTTCTCAGCAAATTCAAAGTGGTGGGCGTGATCGAAACCAACATGGCGCTAGGCAGCGTGAGCAGCGGTGGGGCCCTCTATGCCGAGGCCGCGGCGGCGCTTTATGAAAGCCGAAACCGTCCGCTCATGATGTCATTCATGGCGGGCATGGGCGGCGAAGCGATTGTGCTCAAAGAATTTTATTGGATGACGGAGAAGATGCTCGATGCCCAGCGGCGTGGGAAAATAGAAAAGCGCACGCACTGGGTCGGGTTTGAAGAGTAGGCATTTCGCAGGTGGATTGATTCCACCCGCATTAATTTTGCTGCAGGGTTTCTGTTTCCTGCGATTGGAGAATTGATATGGCAACGATAGAAGTTCAACGGCAGTTACTGCCGATTCTCGACAGCCCGAATCAGGGTGCGCGTTTCTACAACCCGGAGCTGCCATCCTCGGAACCGTTCGTGCCGGGCCACCGAACCTGCGCGGGCTGCGGGCCTTCGATTCAATATCGGATGACCAGCAAAGCGGCTGGCGACAATACCATCCTCGTCGGACCCACGGGCTGCATGTATGTCGCGAACAGCTCCTATTTGTGCACGCCTTATAACGTGCCCTGGGCGCATACGCAGATCGGCAGCGCGGGCAGCTTTACCGCCGGCGTCGCCGCCGCTTACGAAGCCATGATTCGCAAAGGGAAGTGGAAAGGAAAGTTTCCGAATATTATTTGCGAAGCGGGCGACGGCAGCGCTTCCGATATCGGACTGGCGTCGATTTCCGGCGCTCTCTATCGCAATCACGATTGCCTGATCATCTGCTATGACAACGAACAGTACGCCAACACCGGCATCCAGGCGTCATCGCGCACGCCTTATGGCGGCATGACGACATTCTCGCCTCCGGGTCCGGAAGTTCCGGAAGGGAAGAAGCTGTATCCGAAAGACCTCGCGCGCATGATGGCGGCGGGCCATCCTCACTGCTATGTGGCGACGGCGAGCGTGGGCTACCCGATTGACCTGATGAATAAAGTACGCAAAGGTCTCAATCACAAGGGCGCTGCTTATTTGATGGTCTATACCCCTTGCCAGAAGGGATTCGTGTACGAGACGCCGCGGTCGATCGATCTTGGCCGACTGGTTGTCGAATGTGGACTCTACCCCATGTGGGAGTGGAATCCGGAAAAACGCGAGTTCAATTACAGCTTCCGTCCGGCCAGCATGAGGCCGGTATCGGAATACCTGAAGCTGCAGGGACGCTTCGGCCATCTTCACGCCGAGCACATTGCGAACTTGCAGAAGTTTGCCAATGAGCAATGGCGGATGATGGGTGTGGAGTTGCCTGAAGCTTTGATTCAAGCGTCGGATGCGAAAAACTTAACCAACATGGCGGCCGCAGCTGAGGCCGAGACGGTGGCACAAACTGTATGAACACAAAAACGAGCGCTCCATTCCATCCTGTCGAAGATGAACCTGAAGTAGAACCGGAGGGACAGGAAAGTTACATTGTCACCGAAGGCAAAAAGCGCGGGGCCACGCGCGACGTGCGCACGGAAGCGGCCTACGACCGCTACTTCACCGTGCTGCGCGTGCACCCGGGTGACGCTATCCTTACCGACAACTGGCACACCAACGAAGTGTTGAGCCACGCGCGCAATAATTTCGAAGGAGTCACCTTCGCCATGCGCACGCTGGAAGCGTGGGGGGCGATGATTGAAAATGACAACCGCGCCTACTACACCGCGGGCGGGCGAATCTGGATGATGGACCTGGAACCGTCAGCCGGAAAGAAGCCCCGGCTGCCTGGCACCGGTCCGGTCAAGAAATAGTGTCGCGTGTATTGCTGATTGACGATACGCCTGAGATTGCCGAGCTGTTGACGTTCTCCTTGCGAGACCTCGGGCACGAGGTCTTCGCATCGGGATACACGAACGCGGTCAATGAGCTGGTCCTGGAACACCACGCTGCCGCCGTCGTGCTGGATTGCACCGCTTTCGACATGAGCGAAGCGCTGTTCGACGCTATCCGGAATCATCCCGATCATGCCGAGTTGCCGGTCGTGATTATCAGCGACACGCCGGAGCAGGCGGATTCAAGCCTGCGCTCGCGGAAGGCGCAAAACGTTTTACTGATTCCAAAACCCTTTACCGGCGCGCAGGTGGGAAGAGCTATCGCGCAACTCCTCGAATAAATTATGCCGTTGTGGAGCATGGACGAATGGCAATTCCTCGAGCGCGAGGAAGTCGCCGACCCGAAGGGCAGGCAGTGGACAGTGGCCCTGATGGATGTTCTAGGTCAGCAAGGCGATCCTGACATGCCGGACAAGCTGCTGGAACTTCAGTATTCGTCAGGCCGCTATTTCACCCTGATCTACGCCGATGGTGGTGCGCTTCAGCGCGAGCGCGGCTACGCGTCTCTTGCCGAAGCGAGGAACGCTTTTGGAAATCTGCTGGTAGCCGTCATCGATGGAAGCCTCGATCCTTCGCAACCTGTCTTCCGGCAAGACCTAGAGGATTAGTCTTTTTTCCTCTACCGGCCGGGATCGAGATCTCTCATCACGACGTGAAGAACCTGCCCGGCGGTTCGTGCATCGCGCTCGGTCACTTCAATCTTCGCTCCAATCCCGTCGTCCCCAGCGATAGGATCTCGATAGGCTCGCGCGGCGGCTGGCAGGCGAGCGCACCCGCTGCGAATCAATCCCACCCTCTCCGCAACGGTGAGGCGTGTCTCGAAAGTCCAGTCTGAAATTTTTTCAGCGGGTGCGCCAGATTCAACCAGCGCACTCAAGCCTTTATGTTCCAGCGCATCGGTGACGATCGCCTCCAGAATTCCGCAGGAAGTGAGCAGCGCAAGGTGATACTCCTTCTGCTCAAGGGCGCGCCGGCTATCGGTATAGGCGCGTTCTACCACCGGGCGGAGTTCCAGGTTGTGAACGAAGTCGAAGCGATGGGGAGCTGGCGCCTGCGAAGACGCTGAGGTAAGCGAAGCATCGTCCATCTGGGAGAGGGTTGCGACGGCCTGGTCCAGAACACCGAGCAGTCGCTGGACGATCTGGGTTTGCGCTGCTCCTTCCACCGCGTGGCCATCCGTCGAGCGCATCAGAAACGCCTCGCTAAACGAGCGGGCCAGCCAATGGGCTTTACTACCTCCAGACAACTGATTCATGGTTACTCCACAGTCCTCGTGCCAGCGTCGAGCCGCCGTGATCGCGCTAGGGTCCGCGGGATCGGCGGCTAACGCCCCACGCAACTCACGGCCACGGCGGATCAGGCCATTGAGGTGGGTGAGGTAAGTATCAACCTGGGTTTGAAGGGTCTCGTCCATCAATAGCGTCTGCTTCCACTCGTGGCGTACAGAAGGCGATTACGGCCACACGGCCATTGCAGAAGATTCTCAAATCTTCTTGACAGCCTGTTTTAGAAGTGGTAACTTCCCTCCCGCAAGTGGTTCGATAACTGGACCAGTATATATCACGGTTCGCTGTGACCCAAGACACATGCTGGCTGTGCCGGGGCCACCTCGCTGGGCTGACACAATCTGCCGAACGCCGTCGTTCAGGCAGTGGGCCGTTATCGCACGGCGTCTGTCAACGGAGACAAGCCTATGGCATCAACAGGTTCACCAAGTGCCCTTATTCATCCCTCCCGCATTCCCAATCGCTGGGTTCAATTAATTGCTGGCATCGTGGCCATGATGGCGATTGCCAATCTGCAATATGCCTGGACCCTTTTTACTACGCCAATCCAGGCACACCTGCACATCTCGTTAAAGGCAGTGCAGTGGACCTTTGCATTATTTGTACTCTTGGAAACCTGGCTGGTACCCTTCGAGGGATACCTGGTGGACAGAATTGGTCCCCGGTTCATGCTTGGCTTGGGCTCATTCATGGTTGGGCTGGGCTGGATCGGATCCGGTTATGCCGAGACCGTTGGGTCCCTTTATTTTTGGTACAGCGTGGGCGGAATCGGCGCCGGCGTGGTATACGGCGGAGCCATTGGAAACGCCCTGAAGTGGTTTCCGGACTATCGCGGTCTTTGCGTGGGCCTTACTGCCGGGGCCTTCGGCATCGGCACGGCGGCGACCATCGCTCCGATTGCCAAGATGATTAGCACCTCGGGCTACCAACATACGTTCATTGTGTGGGGAATCATCCAGGGAGTCACTGTCTTGGCCTGTTCGCTTTTTCTGGCCAGGCCGCCTGTGGGCTGGACCCCGCCCAACTGGAAGGAGAAGGAATTAAAGATCAGAGCGAAAGTAAATACCTCCGCGGTCGATATGACGCCGCTTCAAATGCTCTGTCAGCCCTCTTTCTACATCATCTACGTGATGATGGTGATGTTAGCGTTCGGAGGCTTGGTGGTCACGGCGCAGCTCAAGCCTATGGCCGTCTCCTACCACGTGGATAAGGTCATCGTCCTTTTCGGGATGAGCGCCTTGGTGCTCGCCATCGAAGTCGACCGGATTCTGAATGGGCTGACGCGTCCTTTCTGGGGATGGGTTTCGGATCACATTGGTCGGGAGAACGCCATCTTTTATTCATTCGTTCTCGAGGCCGTTGCGGTATTTGCTCTTCTGCAACTCATTAGTCATCCACTGTGGTTTATTGCGCTCTCCGGATTGTGTTTTTTCGCCTGGGGAAATATTTTTTCGCTATTCCCTTCCATCACGGGCGACCTCTATGGGAACAAATGGGCCACGACCAATTACGGCGTCGTCTATACGGCCAAAGGAGTGGCGGCAGCTCTTGCCGGACCCGGTGCGGCCTGGCTATTTGCCAAAACCGGTTCCTGGTCAAAGGTCTTCTGGGCGATGATTGCGTGTGACCTGGTAGCCGCGTTCATGGCGTTGCTTTGGCTGAAGCCGCTGGCGGCGCGGGCCGTCAAGAATGCGGAACGTTCGGCCCCCCTGGTTAGTGCCGAAGCGCCGGTAAAAACCCGTGGCGTCGCATAGGTAAGTTTTGCGGTGACAGGAACAAAGGCTCTCTTTCAGTTCCTGAAAAGAGGGCCTTTGAAATTAAGTCGTAGGAGTGCTTTGAGATCTGTACGCCTCAGGGGCCTTGGACGAGCCGAATCCTCAGCCGGAAGCACGTCCACGCGTGCGGCCTGTTGCCAAGCATCGATTGCCAGGCCAGGCCATTCCGCTAGGACGGTAGTTGCTTGCCGCGAGTTTCCGCTCCGAATGGAATCAACAACAATCCAATCGCAAATGCGATCGCAGTCATTGCCACTGGAGTTCCGAGCGACCCGAAATGGCGGACGCTTGCCCCGACCAGAAAAGTGATTCCCGCGCCGCCGAACCGGGCAAACGAAGTGGAAAACGCAAAAGCGCTGGCGCGACATTCCGTGGGATATTGCTCCGGCAGCCACAAGGTGTAGACGGCGAAGTTGGCGCCACCCAACCCCAGGAAAAACAGACAGACAAAGAACCACGGAAGCGCGCTCGGTCCCAAATAAAAGACCTTGCCGAAGGTCAGCGCAATGAAGACCATCATGAGTGCGAAGAAAACGGCGAGAGCTCCACGGCGTCCGAGGCGTTCCGCCAGCCATGGCATGGCCAGACAGCCCAGAATCGTGGCGAACGAAACCAGCATGACTCCCCAGGACGCCAACCGCGCAGCTTGTGGACCAATATGCCCACCGGCCTCCGCCAGCGAGGTAATGGCAGCAGGAACATAAACGGTTCCCGCCCACAATCCGCAGATCGACGCCAGCATGAATAATGAATTCAGAATGGTGCGGCGGCGCCAGGCTGGCGAAAACAGCGTGGCAAACGGACGCCATACCGCCCATGACCGAACCACGCTTTCTTTCTTTTTCCAGGCTGCGGGCTCAACCACGCCATGCCGGATCCAAGCCAGAAATAATGCCGGTACTCCACCCACAATGAACATGGCGCGCCACCCGTACCGGCTGCCGATTCCATAGTTCGCCAGGGCTGCGAGAAATATGCCGACGTAATACCCAGTGTGCATCAAACCCGCGCCCATTCGGCGCCGCTGCTCCGGCCACTCCTCGGCCACGAACGTTCCGCCCATCGCCCATTCTCCGCCAATGCCGATTCCGGCGAACAGGCGCAGGATGGCCAGTTGCCACACGCTGGCGACAAAGGCGCTCAGAAAAGTAAAAACGGAATACCAGACAATGGTGAGCATCAGCGTGCGGACGCGGCCAAATTTGTCGCCAATCGGACCCCACAAGAACGCCAATCCCCAACCCACCAGGAACAATGCAAACAGCAATCCGCCGTAATGTCCGATGTTGGCTTTGGTAGCGGCAATTCCAGAGCGCGGCAGTAGATCGCGTAGCGACGGCACCAGCACCAGCGCATAAACAAACGAATCCATCCCGTCGAGCGTCCACCCGCCCCACGACGCCCAAAAGCCGCGAATCTGATTTCGCGTCAGAGATGTTGAAGAAGCTGGAACGGGGACAGGGCCTGGGTCAGCCTCGGGAGGAATCGCTTCGTTCGTCGCGGAACGCGGCATGACAGGAGGGAACTATATCAAAGGTCCCAAGGATCGGTGGGAAAATATTGACGACAGATGGATGGAACAGGGATGGCGGCACTGCGCAAATGCCAGACCGAAAAACGACCCCAGCACTGAGCTACCGTTTTGCCGCCTGCAGCCGCTTTTCAAGACCTGCTACCTCGGCATTCAATCCCTCCGGCAAATGCCTGCCAAAGATTGCGAAGTGTTCTTTAATCAGCGGCACTTCAGCCAGCCAGCCCTCAATGTCAACGCTGAGCAACTCCTCTACCTGAGCTTTTTGGAGTGCAAGTCCGGTTGTATCCAGATCGGCCACTTCGGGGATGCGCCCAATCGGAGTTTCATTCGCATGTACTTTGCCGTCGCAGCGTTCGTAAATCCATTTCAATACGCGGCTGTTCTCACCGTAGCCCGGCCAGAGATAATTTCCGCCTTTATCCTGACGAAACCAGTTCACGTAGAAAATCTTCGGCAGCTTTGCTCCCGTGCGTTTGCCGATCTGCAGCCAGTGGGCAAAATAGTCGCCCATGTTGTAACCGCAAAAAGGCAGCATGGCCATCGGATCGCGGCGTAACTGCCCCACTTTTCCCGTGATCGCCGCGGTAGTCTCGCTGCTGACCGTTGCTCCCAGAAAAGTTCCGTGCTGCCAATTGAAAGCTTCCGTTATCAGTGGCACGATGCCGGCACGCCTGCCCCCGAAAAGGATCGCGTCAATCGGCACTCCGTTCGGATCCTGCCATTCCGGCGCAATCGACGGGCACTGCGCGGCGGTGCAAGTAAAGCGGGAATTAGGATGCGCTGCGTTCCGGCCTGATTCCGGAGTCCATGGCCGGCGAAGCCAGTCGATCAGCTTGGCCGGCTTTTCCTGGGTCATGCCTTCCCACCAAATATCGCCATCCATCGTCATGGCGCAATTGGTGAAAATGGAATCATGGGTCACGCTCAACATGGCATTCGCGTTCGACTTCATGCTCGTCCCCGGCGCGACGCCAAAGAAGCCGAACTCCGGATTGATGGCATAGAGCCTGCCATCGGCGCCGAACTTCATCCAGGCAATGTCATCTCCGATGGTTTCGATCCTCCAGCCCGGCAGGGTTGGAATCATCATGGATAAATTAGTCTTACCGCACGCCGAGGGGAATGCGCCCGTCATGTACTTGGCCTGGCCGGACGGACTGATCAGCTTCAGGATCAGCATGTGCTCCGCCATCCAGCCTTCGTCGCGCGCCTGCACGGAGGCGATACGCAGCGCATGGCACTTCTTCCCAAGGAGCGCGTTGCCTCCGTAACCGGAGCCGAACGACCAGATCTCGCGCGTCTCGGGAAAATGACAGATGTACTTATGCTCTTTATTGCAGCGCCAGGTCGCATCCGGCTGATTGGGAGCAAGCGGCGCGCCCACCGAGTGCATGCCCCGCACGAATTCCCCGTTCTCGCCAAGAACGTCGAGCACGTGGCTTCCCACTCTCGACATAATGTGCATGCTGACCACGACATAAACCGAGTCAGTGATCTCTACTCCGATCTTCGAGATGGGGGAACCGATCGGGCCCATGCTGTACGGAACCACGTACAGAGTGCGGCCCACCATCGAACCGTCGAATAGTCCTGTCAGCTTCTGCTTCATCTTCGCGGGATCTTCCCAGTTATTCGTCGGACCAGCTTCTTCTTTGGTTCGGGAACAGATGAAGGTCTTATCCTCAACACGAGCTACATCCGCGGGATCCGATCGAACCAGGAAGCTGTTCGGACGCTTTTCCGCATCCAGCGGAATTGCGGTTCCGGTCAGCACCAGCAGCCGCAGCATCGCCTCGTATTCTTCCCGCGACCCATCACACCAGTGAATCCGATCGGGCTTGCATAGCTGGGCAACTTCTTCGACCCAGCTTTCCAGCTTCGCGTTACGAGGATTACGCGATGCTGCGTCGACTTCTATTGTGATGGTGGCCATGTTGGTTAATCTCTCCCGGTAAAATGAAACGCGGTCGCGCTGTCTCTGGCGAACTGCGGAGGACTTCGCAGCCATCGCTGCGAGGAAAAGGACGGTATTTCTCCGCCAGGCACAACTAACCATTCTCTCGCACTTGCAGGGATTATTCCAGCTAGTCAGGCCGGGCGCTGGACGTTCCCGCGATTTTCATCTCAAGGCTTGGGGAAACGCTGCCGTAGTGACCTTCCTTGGGTGTGGGCAGTTGGTGGCTCTGCTGCGCAGATGCAACAGACACGTCTAAAAGTAATACCGCGAAGAGCGCAAACTGGAAGCCAGAACAGAACCGCGCGCTATTCGTCTTGTCATCTTGTCCTCAGGAAATGATTTGACTACGGAGATGGCAATCTAAGGGCGAGCCATTTTGGCGCCGCCGATTGTAGCACCGCGCCCTCGCGCCTCCGGAGATGACGCACTGGAATCCACTGCGGGCAGCGGGAACTTACTCTTAATGCCTTGTCCTTCCACAATCGTATAGATGAAGTCCGCTGGAACGTTCTTAAAAATCTCAGTCTGTCCGCTCGGCCAGCGAACGCTGACTTCGTCCATGTTCTTGTTATTGCCGAGTCCGAAATGTTGCCGCAGATCATTCTGCGAAAGATAACTGCTGCCGCCCTTCACTTCGCTGAACTGCTTCACGCTGCCAGTTCGCACCGTAACCCGCGCGCCGATCGCCAGACGGTTGCTCTTGGTTCCCAGCAGTTTGAACAGCACGCGGTGATTTCCATTCTGGCAATGATTCAAAAACAGTGACGGCGGCTGTCCCCAGTTGAGCGTGACAATGTCCACGCACCCGTCATTGTTGATGTCTCCAAACGCGGCGCCCCGCCTCGATTGCATCGGACCACTATTAAGCCCCGCGACCGTTGCCACTTCGTCAAACGTTCCATCGCGATTGTTGCGAAACAGCAGGATGGGCTGGCGAAAATGCGCCGCGTCCGGAATCGTATCCACCTGCGGATAGACATGGCCATTGGCCACGAAGATATCCAGCCAGCCGCTATTGTCCATGTCGAAAAATCCTGTTCCCCATCCCACGTAGGGATGGCTCGGCTGCTCGATGCGAGAATTAACGCTGACGTCCTCGAATCCATCTTTCGTATTGTGGTACAAGGTGTCAGACTGATCCACGAATTCGGTCACGATGAGATCGAGCCTCCCATCGTGATCGTAATCCCCCATGTCGACGCCCATGGACCCGAGTTCCTGCCCATCCCCGCTCAAGTCGGCCCCCAGCACCAGTCCCGTTTCTTCGAACGTGCCATCGCCTTTATTGCGATATAGATAATTCGGCCCGGCATCATTCGCCACATACAAGTCCGGCCAGCCGTCATTGTCGTAATCAGCCCATTCGACCCCCATGCCGTAATAATGATGCGGATTATCGACTCCCGCCTTTTTGGAAACTTCTTCAAACGTGCCGTCGCCACGATTATGGAAGAGCAGATCGGTCTCCCCCTGCAATCCCCAGGGTCCGCATTGCACCATCACGCCGCGAAACCGGCAGAACTTTTCATTGCTACCCAACTCCGGAAGCTTATTCATATCGACGTGAACATAGCGGGAAACAAATAAGTCCACATTGCCGTCGCGGTCGTAGTCTCCCCAAGCCGCGCCCAGGCTCAGTTCTCCGCCGCCCACTCCGGCCTTTTCCGTGACATCTTCGAACTTGCAGTTTCCTAAATTGTGATAAAGAACATTCCCTCCGTATCCAGTGACATAGATGTCGGGAAGCCCGTCGTTGTCGTAATCAGCAACGGCCACGCCCATCCCCCAGCCTTTGCGCGTGAGTCCCGCCTGTTTTGTGATGTCGGTAAATTTGAGGTCAGCGTCCTGATGGTAAAGCGTAATCATGGGATCGCCGCCCTGCTGCCGGTAGCGATCCACACTCGAACCATTCACCGTGATGATGTCCAACTTGCCATCGTTATCGCAGTCGATCAGGCCGACTCCGCCGCTTACCGACTCGATGATGTATCGCGCCTGGGGTGAAGAAATGTGGGAGACAGTCAACCCGGCTTGAGCGCCGATGTCTTCAAAATGCGGAAGCGCGACGGAGGAAACATTCGACTTTCGCGCACTGCTCGGTTTGGCGGGGACGCTCTGCGCGAATGCCACTGCGCATAAAAGGCCCCAGATAAAAAAACTCCGCATTCAACGAAGAATACAGCAATCGCAGTTATGAAACTTATACCGCAGCAACAATCGATGCATCATTAGCGATGAAGCGCTGCCTCCCGCAGCAGGAGGAAGCACGTCATAAAGCGGCTGCGCGGGTTTCACATCCGGATTTTCCTGCGCCACGGAGATTGCGAGAATGCGAATCTTGTCGTTGTCGGGCAGCTTGATACTTTTCGTACCGTCCGGCAGATCGATCGGATACGCGAATAAATAAGAGTAGCGGTAAGCCACGTTCTCGCCCGCCGCATTGTGATGGTGCGAGCAATACCACGCCACGTCGGCACGTTTGATGTAGCCCGGCTTGATGCCGGTCATCTCGCCATAATCATCGTGCGATGTATCTTTCGAACTCCACTGCCGGTCATCCCACTGGCCGATGAACCCGCCCCAATCCTGAATATTCAGCTCGACTTTCTTGCCGCCAACCTCGAATGCGGCCTTCTGGTCGCCATCGGCCGAAGCCGCCAAAACGTAAATGCGGTTGTAGTGACCCGCCGGCAGGTCGATCGTCTGGCCCTTCGCCACAAGTGCATTCGGCGTGCCCGTATGTGCGGGAGCGAGTTGAAATTTCACATCGTTGAATGTGATCTGCGCCGGCAGCATCTCCGCCGGCAGCGTGTCGCCCTTGCCGTCAAATCCCTCCGTGGATTTAGCGCCGTCATTGCTGGCTGTTGCGAGATCATATTTAAGCGGCACGGCAGCGGAATGCACCTCTGCAATTTCGCTCCGGGGCGCGCCGAACTTCACCGCAAATGTGCGCGGCTGATACGCGGAAAAAGAGGCAACCAGAACGCCCTCCTTAACTGTCGCAGCCCCCACCGGCTGTTCCTGCCCGTTGACTTCACGCGCCGCCGTGATCGGCGCGTCAAAGGCGACGTGTACATCTGCCTCGGGCTTACCATCCAGTTCCACCAGCCTCACGACAATCTCGTCACTCAACTCCGCCTTCTTCAATGCCAGGACTCGAATCCGCGGATTGCTCACCTTCAGCAAAGAAAACTCCCGCCCCATCGCGCCCGCATGTTTCGAAGTCTCGAATGCAATCAGCGGATCGTTCAATCGCTGCGCCTGCCAGTCGGTTTGGCCGTCGCGCCAGTCGGCGGCATGTCCGGCGATTCCGTAAACAAACTCGTGATGTCCAATATCCTGTGTCGCCTGATCCGCATAACCTCCGCGAATTCCGGGCGTGCGGATCAGAGTCAGTCGAATCGTGTGATCGTTCGGCTTATCCGATCCATTTTTGCAATCGGTCAAGATGGTCGCGCCGAACTCGCCACTGGCGTCCGTAAGATCGATCCACTGATGGGACGGTACCTCGAACTTTTTCGGCTCCGCACTGGGCCGCTTGATCGTGCCAATGTCCCAGTTATAGGTGGCCATCTCGTTCGAAGCCGTAAGCGGAAAAGTCGCCTTCAGATTCGACTCTTTCGTATTCCAGTCAATTACATTCGCGAACTCCACGCGCTTGCCCGCATCGCCGGCCGCGAGGCTGATGGTCTGAACGAATTTCGAGCCGGCAGTCTCTCGTGAAATTTCCACTGCCACACGCGCAGGACCATTTTCCATCACTCGAATCTTCGCCGGACCGCTGACATATTCTTTCGGAGCAGCCTGCTCCTGATCCCAGTCCATGTTCCACGCGGGCCAGTGCTCAGGATTGTCATAGGAAATTGCCAGTCGCGCCGGAGCGGCCAGCAATTCCTTGCCGATCGATTTATCGAAAATGCTGGCTACGTCGCCATCAGCATTTAATTTCACCCGATAATATTGGTTCTCGAGCGAGTTCTCGGACACATGCAGCGTTCGCTAAGCGCTGCTCTCGCCTGAACCGGGCTGCACATCGTAGACTGCATAGCCGACAGAAGGCGCTTTCGCAACGAAGATTACTTTGCCATTTGCAATCTGCGCCGGAACATCTTTCCCATCCGGACCAGTCACACGCACAGACTTCGCTTCGCCGCCAGGAAAGTTTACGTTCGCTTCCACCAAATCCTCGCGAGCAATATTTAATGGGTTGAAGACAACAATAGGCACGCCTTTGGTCTCGGTGTTTAATGCCGCGGCAACGCCTTCGGTAGCATTCGTAAGCACGCCAGCGAAAAGGTTCATCGCGATCACATCGTCGTTCCACGCGAACTCGTAAGCCTTGGGAGTTGCTGTTCCAGCGGCGATGTCGTGAAAATGCCCGCCCATCTGCAGTGTCCATCCATCGTTCAACCGCTGCAGCGGATAAGGCCGCGCTCCCAGCCATTCCGCCGCAATCGAAGATTTCTCCGCGGCATCAGCCAGCAATTCTTCTTTTCGCAGCCAGCGTTTCTGGTAAGCCTGCGAGGTCAGCGATCCGGCGGAATGATTGGTCAGTTCCATCTCTCCCGTATAGCGCGGAAGTGCGGCGGCCTCGGCGGGAGTGATGTCGAGAAACATCTGCTCGGCATTTGCGGAAATCACATGCACCGGCCCTCCGCCCAACTGCACCGGGGCTCCCTGCTCATGCGAGAAGCGCGAAAAATACGGGTCGACGTCCTCTGGCAAGCCCGCCTTGCCGCCTGTAATAATGGCTTCGAGTCGCTTCACGGATTCTTCGTTCGGCGTTCCCCCAATGTCGCCAGTTCCGTAATAGTGATAGTCCGTAAATACTCCACTCACTTTTCCATTCAATTCAACCCGCGCAGCCCAGTCGCTTTGATGCCGCTCCAACTCTCGATCCTTGCGCATTTGAGATTCGGTTTTCTGCTGATCGCGCACGGCAAGATATTCTTCAATCTGGCTGGCATCGAGGGTCGAATTGGTTTGGTCAGCGTGCACTACCTGCTGACGAAGGGGTTGAAACTTCCGTTGAGATCCTCGAGAACTTCATCCGGGGGAAGGGGAGGAAGCGGCTTGCTCAAATCGCTGTTGATTCCTCCGCTGTAATCGCCCGGATTCAGCCCCGCCAGCACGCTTTCGCCATCGGGTCCCACCCATACGCCAACGTTGAAGGGTGTGCCCTCGGGTGTTTGCTCCAGTGACTCCGGCCCTCCGCCGGGCGCCGACGATCCCCATACCAACTTCTGTGTGGAAAATCCCTTCACCCCAGAGTGCGCGAGAATCGTGGGCAACGACGCAGGAAACCCGAAACAATCGGGCAGCATGTACTCCGCACTGGCCCTGCCCAGCTCTTTGCGAAACCAATTATTTCCATAGAGAATTTGCCGGATGATGGTCTCGGCGCTGGGCGTGTTCACATCGCCTTCTTCCATGGAAGAGCCCGCCGGAAACCATCTTCCTTCGTCGACATACTTTTTCACTCGGGCGAAATCGGCGGGAAAATATTCCTTCATGAAACGGTACCGGTTGGCGCCGCTGAAGTTGAAGACGTAGTGCGGATACTTCTCGAACAGCCTAAAATTATCCTCCATCGTCTTGCGAATGTATTCGTCGATCACCTGCGGATATTCCCATCGCCATTCCGTATCCAGATGCGCGTAGCCGACCACGTAAAGCGTGGGTTGCTTGCTCAAATCGGGTTTCTCGGCAGTCTGTGCGGAAGCAGAATTCAGCAGCGTCAAGCCGGTCAACAGGATCGTCACCCACGTTTCGTGGATTCGTCGCATTCGCATTCTCCAAAGTGAGGCGCAAATTTCCCAGCGCCAATTTAGCTTGATCAGTGTACAGAGGATGAGCGACAAAAATCTTATTCGATCAACTGCCGGCGAGGCCAGTGGAGTGCAAGCCACTCGCCGGCCAGTATTCAGGAGCGTGAGGGAGTTTAGTTTTCTGAATCAATCGAACTTATGCGTCAGAGAACTTATGGCATGCGTCTGGACTTCAACCGAAAGCACGGCCGGAAGATCGCGCACGATCGGAGCCCAGCTGTCTCCAGCATCGGCCGAGGCGTAGACCTGCCCTCCGCTGGTGCCGAAATAGATGCCGCACTCGTCGAGCGAATCGACCGCCATGGCATCGCGCAGCACGTTCACATAGCAGTTGCTTTGCGGCAGGCCTTTGGTGAGCGCTTCCCACTCGTTTCCACCAGCTGCGGCTGCGAAAAACGCGCAACTTGCCATCGGGCACATAATGTTCCGAGTCGCTCTTGATCGGCACCACGTAGATCGTCTCCGGCTCGTGCGCGTGAACGTCAATCACAAATCCGAAATCCGTCGGCAAATTGCCGCTGACTTCTTGCCAGGTATCGCCGGCATTATCGCTGCGCATCACGTCCCAATGCTTCTGCATGAAGAGCACACCCGGGCGCTCGGGATGCATCGCAATGTGATGAACGCAGTGGCCGATCTCGGCGTTAGGATCAGGAATATATTGCGATCGCAGCCCGCGGTTGATCGGCTTCCAGGTTTTGCCGCCATCATCGGTGCGGAATGCCCCGGCAGCCGAGATAGCGATGAAGATTCGCTGCAGGGTCACTGGGATCGAGAATGATGGTGTGCAGGCACATCCCGCCCGCGCCCGGCTGCCACTTGGGCCCGGTACCGTGGCCGCGCAGGCCGGAAAGTTCTTTCCAGTTCTCCCCGCCATCGGTCGAGCGGAAAATTGCAGCGTCTTCCACGCCCGCGTAAACCGTGTCTGGATCTCTCAACGATGGCTCCAGATGCCACACCCGTTTAAACTCCCACGGATGCTGCGTCCCGTCATACCACTGATGAGTCGTAAGCGGCTTGCCGCCTTCGTCCGGACGTATCGTATGCGAACTTGTTGCTCGCGGCCTTTGGCGGACCCGGAGCGGGCGGCTCTCCCGGCTGGTGTTCCCGGTTGATGCCATGTCTTGCCGCCATCGTCGGAGCGTTGAATGATCTGGCCAAACCAGCCGCTCGTCTGCGAAGCATAAATCCGATTCGGATCCGCCGGAGATCCTTTCATGTGATACATTTCCCAGCCCGCGAAGTGCGGACCGCTGACGTCCCATTTTTCGCGCTTTCCATCCGCTGTCAGAATGAATGCGCCTTTTCTTGTGCCTACCAGAACTCGTACCTTGCTCATCGCATCCTCTCGTTGTTTGGAATCTATTTGTTCGTGCGTCAGTGTGCATCTGCGGGTGCAGACGTTCCGTCTGACCAGTTGAGTACCGGAATCAGAAACACGTTGATAGGTTCCGGAGCACCATGAAATTGTGTACTCAGCAAAACCGGAGAGCCAGGCAAATCCGCGCCCCATGTGTTACCGCTTTTGAAGGGGACGTAAAACATCAGGTGGGGAACCCAGTGCCCGCCATCATCTGCCAGATACCCCTCCTTCGACAACATGTAGGCCATCCCTCCAGGCTCAAGGGGCGGCAGTTCTTTATTGTCGAACGTCTTAATGCCATCGATGATCTCGGTCTTGGAAACCCCCTCCAATACCAGCCCAGTCCGCTTGAAAGTGATTGGCAGAACGGTTCGTGCGGCTGGTGGATTGAAGCAGACCGGACCTCGTAGCTTCGGGTTCCAGAATTCCGGGGAGCCGAACCCGGACATCCACGATCGTTCCACCAGGCACACGAAACCGTTCTTCCCTTTGACTGCGGTTTCATAACCATGACGTCCAAGCACCAAAACATCGGCATCCTGTGAGATAGCCACTGGAGCAGCGCTCCGCGCCAGGGCTATCTCGGCATTCCGATCGGCGATCAGATATTTGTCGATCGGGGCCATGCTCGGATACGACGCTTTGGCACCTCGGGCTTGCGCTTGCCACGTCATGCCGACCACGACCACCGGAATAACGATTCTCCATGGGATCATCCTAACGATTTTTCCGTTCATCGATTTTCTCCTGCGTTGATCTTGACACTGACCTCAAGCAGCTTTCTGCACAGCCTTTTCGCAGTTGATCATCCAGGGGATCCCAAAACGGTCAACCAGCATACCAAATCGCACTGCCCAGAATGTCTCCGCGATTGGCATCGTCTCTTTTCCGTTTTCCGCCAGCGCATGATAAATGCGCTCCGCTTCCGCTGGGTCACTGGTCCCAAGGTTGATGGAAAAGCCTGCCTGCTTCTGAAAGTGTTCTGGAGGAGCGTCCGATGCCATCAGCACTTGATCGCCAATGGCCATTCGAGCATGGATGATTTTGCTTCGCCATTCGGCCGGAACGTGCTCCGCCGCGGGTGTGCCTTCGTGAGTCATCATAGAAATGATTTTGGCGCCCAGCACTTTTTCGTAGAACTTGAACGCCTCTTCACAGTTGCCATCGAAATAAAGGTACGGATTCATTTGCATAGTACTTTCCTCCACACATAATTGAATCGAATTACGATTGCAATCTACGACATATTACTTGCGAAATGCAAGTGATATTGTTACCGTAGATCTATGTCGAAGCAGGCTGGGCCTAAGCGCCGGTCCGGGTGCCCGTTGAATGCATCTGTAGAGATGTTAGGTGACCGCTGGTCCCTGCTGATTCATTCGCGACATGATGCTTCGGGGTTCCCAATCCTACAAAGAATTTCTGGAGTGCTACGAAGGCATCGCTACCAATATTCTGGCCGATCGCTTGCGCAAACTAGTGGACTACGGAATCATCACCACGCGGCCAGATCCGTGGGATGGACGCAAAGTGATTTACCGGCTTACGCAGAAGGGAATCGACCTGGCTCCCGTGCTCACCGAGATGGTTCTCTGGGCGGCCGCGCACGAGGATACCAGCAATCAACCGCTCATCCAGTTGATGCGAAAAGATAAAGAGAGGTTTATTGCCGGAGTGCGCCGGCGCTGGAGTGAACGGTCAATGACGAAAGGACCGCGGCTCCCGCTTCGGGTAACATAAGGAGTGGCGAATCCTAGTTTCAAAACAAAACAATAACATTCGCGCGCGTCGGCCCGCTCGAAGAAAAGCAAAGCGGTGCGAGCCGAACTTACCATTCTTCATGCCGCGAACTTAGGCAAACTTCCTTGGCTGGTTCACGGTCTTTCTACCCGCGGCGGAGGATTCTCGCGCGCCTACGGCCAGAATGCGCTCAACCTGGGCTTTACAAAAGATGACTCCGAAGCCGCCGTCAAGCGAAACCGGGCTGCGTTCTTGCTCGAAGTGGGCGCGAATGGCGGGCCGAAAAACAAGTCAGCAAATTTGCGACTGGTGACGCTGCGCCAGATTCATTCCGATATCATTCACTTCGTCGATTCTCCTCCCGGTTCGCCACTGGTCTGGCGATGGCCTGGTTACGAATACTCCCGGATTACTGCTCGCCATTCAGACCGCCGATTGCCTTCCGATTATCCTTGTCGACCCGTCGGCACCGTGCCGTGGGCGTCTTTCACGCCGGCTGGCGGGGCACAGTGAAGCGCATCGTGGAAAAAGGAGTGGGTGAGATGCGGCGCCACTTCGGCAGCCGGCCGCGAGATCTTAAAGCCGCCATAGGCCCTGGCATTCAAGGCTGCTGTTATGAAGTGGGCCCGGAAGTTCGCGACCAGTTTGAGTCGCAGTTCGCATATGCGGCTAAATTGTTCCGCGAGGTTGAAGAGTCCGATCCGGTCCGCGAAAAATATCCCGATGTTATTTCTGACCGCGCGGGCTCCCGGCCATAGCGATTTGCCGAAGAAAATCTTTCTGGATCTGGTGGAAGCCAATCGCCAACAGCTGCTGGCGGTTGGCGTATTGCCAAAGAACATCGAAGCTTCGCCCCTTTGCACCAACTGCCGGACTGACCTGTTATTTTCCTATCGCGCCGAAAAGGGCAAAACAGGACGCATGATGGCGGTCGCAGGGATTCGCTAAATCCGCAATTGTTGACCGGCTACGCCGGGGTTGATGGGATTGTTCCGGAAGCTGGAGGCACCGCGGCCGCTTCGGCAATTCCTTCGTTCACCAGATCTTTCAATTCCTTGCTGGGCTTGAAGAATGGAATCTTCTTTGCGGGCACTTCGACTTTTTCGCCGGTCTTCGGATTGCGTCCCATGCGCGCTTTGCGCTGGCGGGTGCGGAAGCTGCCAAAGCCGCGTATCTCGATCTTGTCGCCCGCGCGCAGCGAACGCACCACGCTGTCAAAGATGGTTTCCACAATCACTTCGCTGTCTTTGCGCGTGAGTTCCGCCAAACGGGAGACTTCATCGATCAGATCGGCTTTTGTCATAATGGCTCTTTCGCTCCAGTCCCGCATGTTCATGAGCAACGGCCAAACCCTGGCGCGAGCCTCCGAAACATGTCGGCGACCCCATAACCTTCTCAAATTTCAGGGGTTGTATGCAAGTCACGGCTTTGAGGCAGGCCGCTTCTGGGTTCATTTCCGACCCTCAATCGATTGGGGCAACACAGCTTTACTTCCACAAGATAATAGAAGCCGACATGCTGCTCCATCATTTTGGTCGCGTCGGGTAAATATTGCGAGACGTCTCCCAGCAAGAGATCGAGCAGCGTCTTGCGATCTTTCTCGGGATGCACCAGCGTCGGCTCGCCTGAAATCCCCACCGACTTCGCCGTATCTTTTACCACCGCCTGAAAGTCTCCGACGTCGTCGATCAGCTTCATCGAGAGCGCTTCCTTGCCGGTCCATACTTTGCCGTTCGCAATCGCCTTCACATCGTCAAACTTCATGCCCCGGCCATCCGCCACAGCCTGGATGAACTGTCCAAACATGTTATCGATCAGCGACTGCATGTAAGCCTGTTCTGCGGGAGTCAGATCGCGGGTCGGATTTCCTGTATCTTTAAACTCGCCCGTCTTCAATACGACGCTCTTCAGCTTCGCCCATTTCATCAGGTCGCCGTAATTCACCCACTCGGCGATCACCCCGATCGAACCCACAATGCTGCCGTTGTCGGCATAGATTTTGTTCGAAGCCGACGAAACATAATAAGCACCGCTGGCGCCAACGGTCTCGATCGAGACCACAATGCGCTTCTTTTTTTCGTCGCGGATTCGTTTGACCTCGCGGTAAATCTCCTCCGAGGCAGCCACGCCACCGCCGGGCGAATTCACGTGCAGAATGATTGCCTTGATCGACGAATCGTCATTAAACTTCTTAAGCTCATCGACCACCGGCTCCGGCGAAAGAATCACTCCATCGAGGTCGACCACGCCGATGCGGTCGCCGAAGCCACCGAAAGCAGTCTCGTTGCCGCCGGCGTGCAGCGTCAAATAAACCAGCGAAAACACGGCCAGCACAAAGAGGAAGAATGCTCCTCCGCCGATCAGAACCCAGAGCAGGGTGTGCGAACGTCGTTCAGACATAGAGAAAGTTTAGCACTGCGCGCTAGGAAGTGAGCACCTTCAAGGCTGCCCGCTGGACTCCGATTTCAACCGGCGTCTGGCAGACGTATTCGCCATCGGCATAGAGATCGAGCGGAGTTTCAGTTTCCACCCGCAGCCGCGGAGCCTGAAAATAATCTACCTCGCGCACGCGGAAATGGCGGCCAAAATATACCGTTGGAAACATGCAGGCGAGCTTGAAGGGGTCGATGCCGCCGATGACGCAAACGTCGAGTTGGCCGTCATCCATTCGCGCATGGGGCGCGATCTTCATGCCGCCACCGTAAGCCGGTGTGTTGGCGAAAGCGGCCAGGATAGTCGGCTGATCGCTGCGGAGAGCCCAGTGCCCGGCTTCGTTCAGTCGCGAGAATCCTCATGGGAAATGGGGCAAAACGAAAAATTGTCGGAATCAGCGTGAGCGCATAGCCGCCGTGTGCACGCAGCCAGCGCGGCAGCGAGTTGGCGCGGCGTGCCACTTCCGCGTCCAGTCCGACGCCGGCCACGCTGCAAAAGTAAGTCCGCGGTTGTGGCGCGGGCGCCCCGCCCGCGTGGCCGTTGACCTGTGAAATAACTCCCAAATCGATCGCACGCGCAGTACCTCGTCCAGAACAAAACCTTCGCCAGGCTGCGAGCGAATCGCGCACGCGCCGAAGACCAAGCGCTGCAGCAAAATCGTTACCACTGCCTGCAGGGACCACCAGCACAGGCAGTCCAACTTTCACCAGTTGACTCAGATGACGGTGGATCGTCCCATCGCCGCCAAAAATCAGAATCACATCAGCTTGATCCGTGGCCGAAGGCACGCCAATTTGCCACTCGATTGTCGTATCGGTCTGAAAAGGCCTGAGATTTTTTGGAGAACATCCCAGCCCGAAAATGGCGGCAGCCCGCATATGCCGGTCGAGAGTAACACGGCTCATGTGGGGACAGCCGCCCCCGGCTGTCCGCTGAGCAAAGCCCAGCAGTCCCGCGGCCCATCACGAACTCGAAGCGGGAGCGAAGGGATTCACAGAGTCCTTCTTCCACAACCACGCATAATCAGCCCATTCCTCGGCCAATCCGGCCCGAACCGGATTCTCCAGCAGATACATGACCTTCGCATCGAGACTCTCCGACGAGCGCAGCGCGTGATCAAACGATTCTGGCTGCCAAACCCGCCCTTTGCGGCCGAGCGCTTTGTTTATTCCGTGAGCGGAGGCGCCCTTGATCGCATCCATAATCTCGGCCAGTGAGCAAACTTCCATTCTTTCCCGGCTGACCAGTGGCGTAAAGATCACGTGAACATGATCCGGCATCACTACTGCAACACGTAGATCGAATTTGTTCCCGTTGTCATGCAAACAACATTCCAGCACTATAGACCGCGCTTGCTCAGGAAGAAGCCACCGATGATCGGTGCAGAATGTAACAAAGTGCTGCCGGTCATCACACTGCAGATGCGGCAATTGCCTCCGATAAAAAGCCTGCGGCATAAAGTTCTATGTGGGGACAGCCGCCCTCGGCTGTCCGCGAAGCGGAGCTTCGCATTGATGAAGTCTAGTTAGGAATTATGGGCAGAGTGGGTCTGACGAACGAATAAATCCTTTTGTAAATTTCAGATTGGGAAAGCTGGCAAGGAAAGCGGCGAGCTCCGCTCGCCCGGACAGCCGAGGGCGGCTGTCCCCACATGGTTCTTCTACTGCCCGCCAGACAAGCCGATTAACCGCACCTTCTTTATCCGTCGACCGACGCGTAGGACGATCCAGTGATCCAAGGGGATTTCAGCAATGAAGTTGCTCTCGCCGACTGTCTCGCCATCGACGGAAACCGCGCCAGCTCTCAGCCTTCCCCCGGCTTCGTTGTTGGAATTAGCAAGTGCTGCGTTCCGAATCAGCTTGTCGATCCGCACGACGTGCCTCCTGCCGGGATTCACGCCTTGAGCAATGCAAACTGTAGCCCCATGGTGTCGACCATCGGGATCCACCTCGACATCGACTAAGCGGACGTCAATCCTCTCCAGCTCTTCCGGCACCTCGTTCTTCTGAAACTGCCGCGCCCAATCCTCCGCCGCCTTAGCCGCTGCGTCGCTCGAATGAAAATCCGCCACAATCCTCCGCGCCAGATCCTTCTTCGCCTGCATCGGATGCGCCTCGCGCTTCATCTTCTCGATGTCCGCGACCTGCACATCCGTCAGCAGCTCGTAATATCTCCACATCATTTCGTCGGAGATGCTCATGATTTTCCCGTACATCTCCAGCGGCGGCTCATGAATGCCGATCGCGTTTCCCAGCGACTTCGACATCTTCTGCACGCCGTCGAGTCCTTCGAGAATCGGCGTTGTCAGCACCACTTGCGATTCCTGGCCGTACGCTCGTTGCAGTTCTCTCCCCACCAGCAAGTTGAATTTCTGGTCCGTCCCGCCCAGTTCCACGTCGGCCTCGAGCGCAACCGAGTCATAACCTTGCACCAGCGGATAGAGCAACTCGTGCACAGAGATTGGCTTCTCTTCCTTAAATCTTTTGTGAAAATCCTCCCGCTCCAGCAATTGCGAAACCGTGTACTTCGCCATCAGCCGAACGAAATCATCAGAGCTGAACTGGCCCATCCAGCGCCGGTTGAAATCGATCACAGTTTTCTGCGGATCGAGAATCTTGAAGACCTGCGCTTTATAAGTCTCAGCATTCTCCTCGATCTGTTCGCGAGTCAGCGGCGGCCGCGTGACTGAACGGCCTGTTGGATCGCCGATCATCCCAGTGAAATCGCCGATCAGAAAAATTGCGGTGTGCCCGAGATCCTGAAAATGTTTCAGCTTGCGCAGAACCACGGTGTGCCCGAGATGCAAATCGGGAGCGGTCGGGTCCATGCCGAGCTTGACGCGCAGCGGTTTGCCCGAGGCGCGCGACTTCTCCAGCTTCGCGCGCAGGTCAGACTCGCGAATGATCTCCGCGGAGCCCTTCTTCAGATAAGTGAGTTGTTCTTCGACCGGCGCGAAAGTTGGCATGAGAAAGGTCATTATAAAGAAATGTCGAATGCAGAAGGCGGAATTAGAATTAACTCCCGGGATCAGCTGGTGACGGCAAAAATTCACATACGAACAGCCACCGCAGCGGATGTTCCCCGGTTGCGCGAAGTGATTGAAGCTTCTGTACGCGGCTTGCAAGCTGAGGACTACTCGCCAGCGCAGATTGAAGGCGCGCTGCAATCGGTGTATGGCGTGGATAGCCAGCTTATCGCGGATGGAACATATTTCGTTGCGGAAGTTTCAGATCCGCAGAACACCGAGATTGTCGCCTGTGGTGGATGGAGCAAGCGCAAGACTCTTTACGGCGGCGATCAATATGCCGGTCGTGAAGACTCGATGCTTGATCCTGCTCAGGATGCGGCCAAGATTCGAGCGTTCTTTGTACATCCGAAATGGGCCCGCCGCGGCATCGGCGGCATGATACTCGAAGCCTGCGAAAACGCCGCGAGAGAAGCAGGATTCACCCGGCTCGAAATGGGCGCAACTTTAAGCGGCGTGGCTTTTTATCGGGCCAAGGGATATGAAGCGATCGAGAATCAAGAGGTCCCACTGGGGAACGGACATTCGTTGCCCATTGTAAGAATGGCGAAGAGAATTCCGCCTCATCTCTGCCGAAGTTCTTAATCTGGGGACAGCATGTGGGGACAGCCGCCCTCGGCTGTCCGGCATGCGAAGCATGCCCAGCAGCGGCCCGCTCTACTCGAAGGGAAAGTCGAGTACGCCTGTCCCCACATGAATTTTCGGCCGGAGAAAGAAAGTTAACTCCTAACTTTCTCTTTTCAATCTGCGGCCGGTGATTTGGAACTTCCCACCCAAAACAATATTAATTGCCTCGGAGTAGGCGATATGCTCCTGCTCAAGAATTCGCGCAGCCAGAGTATGCTCGTCATCGCTGTCGAGGACCGAAACCGTCCTCTGCACGATGATGGGCCCGTGATCCAGTTCCTCATCGACAAAATGCACCGTGCAGCCGGAAACTTTTACCCCGTAGGCGAACGCCTGCTCCTGTGCCTCGAGTCCGGGAAATGCGGGCAGCAGCGAAGGATGAATGTTGAGAATCTTCCTCGGAAACTGCTGCACGAACCACGGCGAGAGCAACCGCATGTAGCCCGCAAGGCAGATCAGATCGACATTGTGCTGTTTCAATGCACCGACAACTTCGCGGTCGTGTTCTCCGCGCGGCCTGCCCTTCGAAGGAATTACCACAGCTTCCAGTCCGCGCTGGCGCGCCACCGCGATCCCCGGCGCATCCGCCTTGTTCGAGATTACAACGCTGATCCGCGCTTCCGCGATACGGCCGGCATCAATACTATCGGCGATGGCGACGAAGTTCGAGCCGCGTCCGGAGAGGAGAATAGCCAGAGATTTCATGATGGTTTCGCGGTCAGGTATCAGCTTTCCGCGAAACCATCATAATCCACCATCAGTGCCCGGAGTTCGCCACCGTGGCACCCTGAATCGGCTTCCCGTTCGCCATCATGTCGCCGAGTAACTTCTGGTCCTGGTCCGCCAGACCGGCCGGAAGCTTGGCATAAAACAGACTGTCAGCCGAAGCTTGCCCGTCGGTAATTACATATTCAATGAATGCTTTCACCATTTGCCGCTTGCTTTCATCCGGCCCATCTTTTGGCACTAACAGATAAGTAAGTCCAGAAATGGGGTAAGCGTCTTTTGCCGATGCCGGTGGATTGACAATTGCAGTGCGAACATCGGCGGCAAGTTCGGTGTGAAAAGCATCGATTGCGGCTGTCGTTCCCGCGGCTGTCGGATCTTCCCAATTTCCTGCCTGGTTACGAATCATCGCCACCGGCAGATTATTGTCCTTTGCGTAGCTAAGCTCCACGTAGCCGATGGATCCAGCGGCTTGCCGGACAACTCCCGTAACCCCCTCGCTGCCCTTACCTCCAACGCCGACCGGCCACTTGACCGAGATTCCCTTCCCTACGCTTTTCTCCCATTCAGGACTCACTGCCGCCAGGTAGGTGGTGAAAATATTCGTAGTCCCGCTGCCATCTGAGCGATGCGACACCAGAATCGCATGGTTCGGCAAGCTCACGCCCTTGTTGTCTTGCTTAATTTTCGGATCTTGCCAGCTCGTAATCTTGCCTAAGAAAATCCCCGACAACGTTTCGGCACTTAACTTGAGAGGGCTTTTTAGCTCCGGCAGGTTATAAGTGATGCAGACCGGCCCGGCGCTCTCAGGAATCTGCAACAATGCAGGCATCTCCTTCAATTGCTCGTCGTCCAGCGCCGCATCGCTCGCTCCGAAATCGATTAGTCCTTTCTTCAACTGCTGAATGCCACCGCCACTGCCAATCGACTGATAGTTAATCTGAACGTTGGGATGGTTTTGCTGAAAAGCGCTAATCCAGCGGGTCATGATGGGATAGATAAAGGTACTGCCCGCGCCGATGATTGAGTTGGTGCCTCCCGGATGCACGGGTTCCGAACTCTTGGTACACGCGGTAACACCCCAAAATCCGACGATGCATGCGATGCCAACTACGGCTTTCACGCCGCTTATTTTAGGAAACGTCCTGTCGGTTCGTGGTAGTTGTGATCTCGATCGAGAATTTCGCGGCATAAATATCATCCTTTCCTGCGCCGAATCACGCCCTGGACTGAAATTGGAATGCCTTTGTAAGATTCAGTGGACGACCCGGACAAATGTTAAAGGAGTGTTAAAAAATGCAGAGTCTGAATTGTTTATTGCCTGAGAAGAGTAACAAGATAGCCAGGCGGCTTAGGAATATAGTACTTTGCGATCGCCCTTGACGATGCGTCCGACAGTGTAGGCTTTCTCTCCCACTCGATCGAGCACGCTCTGAGCCTTCTTAAACTTTGCCAGAGGAACCACCATCAGCATACCCAGCCCCATGTTGAACGTGCGCAACATTTCGTCCTGCGAAACATCGCCCAATTGGCGGAGGTGTTCGAACAAAGGCAGCACCGGCCAGGAACCGATTTCGATCAGAGCAGCCATACCCCGGGGCAGCACGCGCGGCAGATTTTCTGTGATACCGCCTCCGGTCACGTGAGCCAGCGCTGAAACACATTGCGCATCGATCAACTTTCTCAGCGCCGGCCAGTAACTCTTATGGGTCCGCATCAACTCGTTGCCGACTTTGTTCTTGATTTCGTTCACGTAGTCGTCGGGAGAGTAATGCGCAACTTCGAACAGCAGCTTGCGGGCCAGCGAATATCCATTCGTGTGCAGTCCATTCGAGGGTAGACCCAGAACGACATCGCCGATCTGCACGTCCTTGCCAGTGATAATGCGTTCGCGCTCTACCACGCCCACGATGAATCCAGCGAGATCGTATTCTCCGTCCGGATAGAAACCCGGCATTTCGGCGGTCTCGCCGCCGATCAGGGCACAGCCATTATGCTTGCAGGCGTCGGCAATGCCTTCCACCACTTGCTCGGCAACGGTCGGATCCAGTTTTCCCGCCGCTAAGTAGTCCATAAAAAATAGCGGCGTGGCGCCCTGCACCGCGATATCGTTTACGCAGTGGTTCACCAGGTCGGCGCCTACCGTGGAATGCAATCCCATTTCGAAGGCGATTTTCAGTTTCGTTCCCACGCCGTCCACGCTGGACACCAGGATGGGATCCAGATACTTCGTCTTATCGATGGCAAAGAGACCGCCGAAGCCGCCAATCTCGCTGAGCACGCCTCGGGTGAAAGTCTTGTGCGCCAGGTACTTGATGCGCTGCTTGGTCCGGTTGGCGCGGTCGATGTCTACCCCTGCGTCAGCGTAGGTGATCGGCGTTCCAGCGGGCGTGGGTTTCTTGGCCACTAAGGTATCTCTTTATTCGGTCTCGATGCTTCAGTGTGGGGAAACGCTGGGTTACTTTTGCGAAGCGTTAACTTCTAAGGCCGCTCATTGTAACACGTTCGAAGTCCTGAACATCGCAAGTCGACGCTTGAGAATTCAAGGACACACTACCACTACGTTCCGCGGACGCGAACGCCCGTTCGGCACCGCCGGGCATCATTAATGAGCGATGAAGTCCGAAAAGAAATAAGCTAAAACGCCGAAAAGAGCCAGTCCAGAAATGCCGTATGCCGTTAGAACCCAGGCGCCGCGGCCTTCATGATGCCTGATGTGAGCGGACGAGGAAGAAGACTGCTCAGAAACCGAAGGAGATACTGCTGGGGCCCGATCTTCCATACCAGAAAACCTCCGAACGGAAAGATCGTGGCGCAATTTACATTATGCGTCACGCCTGCCCGGCGTCTTGGCTAGACAGGACTATCTGCGCGGGATTTTACTACGGTTTTGTGACCGACGTTACAAAGAAATGTGACTTTTATCACAATTTGGAGGGAGACCGCCAAGTGGGTCTGCCAGCGGAGGGTCCTGAGCGGTGTCAGTGGGAGGTCGAAAGACTCGAAGTCAGGCTTGAAATTCTGAGGCTTCCGGAAAACGCAGGTTACACTTTGCCAGCGCTAGCGCGAGAAGTTCTTCAATCTTCGTCTCCTCGCAGTTGCGCGACATGGCCAGTTCGCTGACCAGCAAATACCGGGCGCGCTCCAGCATCTTCTTTTCCCGGAAGGATAGGGGCTTGGCCTGGTGAAGTGCAATCAGGCTCTTCAGCACTCCCGCAACTTCAAACAACGAGCCGGTGCGCATCCGGTCGGAATTTTCCTTGAACCGGTCTTTCCAGTCGGCGGTGCTCAGATTGTCGGCAACTGACAGAAAATCCAGAATTTTCTGCACCTCGCCGTTACGAACCACGCGCCGGATGCCCACGCTACCCACGTTGTTGCACGGCACCATTACCTTCAGGCTGCTGGCTTTGATGTTGAGGAGATAGAACTTTTCCACCGTCGCGCCAATGGATCGGCTGCTGATCTGTTCGATAATTCCAACGCCATGGTTCGGGTAGACGACCTTATCACCGATGTGGAAGTTCAAGTCACCGTTCATAAAAGGTACCCGGGCAGGGAAAGGGTCAAGTGAGGGGAACGTTACCTTACTGTAAACATATTATCCCGGAATGGGACGAAAAGCAAGGATTCAGGGTTCACTGAGAGGCTGTAACTCTGCTAGGACTCCCCAGCTTTTTGGGGACTCGGCGTCGTTATGGACGGTCCTTTCCCAAACAAGCCGCGGAGGCCCAGAGGATAGGTCGGTAAGCTATTGTTCGTGAAGGCTTAACGGCCCAATCAATAGGCTTCTCCAATAGGACGGAGGATATAATCCCCGCGTGAGACCTGACGACGAAAAATCTGCCGAGGAACCAAACGCCATTAAGTCAGCCTCTGCCCAGCCCCCGGTAAACCTGGGTCGCATTCTCGGGTTGGATGTCGGCGCCCGAAGGATCGGCGTGGCGGTATCGGACCCGCTCGGCATTACCGCGCAGGGTCTTGATACCCTGCAGCGCCGAAATAAGCGTACGGATCTGGCGGCTCTCGAGGAGGTGATCCGCCAATACGCAGTACGCGAGATCGTAGTCGGCCTTCCTTTACGCATGAGCGGCGCCGAAGGAACGCAGTCCGACAAAATGCAACTATTCGCCGAAGACCTGCGCAAAAGGTTCCGGCTGCCAGTGCATCTTTGGGACGAACGTTTGACCTCCGCGGAGGCGAATCGGCTTCTTCGCGAAACTGACTTATCCATCGAGAAGCGCGCCAAGGCCGTCGACCGGATGGCCGCAATTTTGATCCTGCAAGGCTGGATGGAAAAGCGACGGCTCCTGCCTTCCGGCTCTCAGTGACCTAGCATGGCACGCCGGTACGCAGCCACATTCTTGTTATGTTCCTCAATCGTCCGGGCAAATCGATGATGACCTTCCGCGTCGGCAACAAAATAATAGTAATCCGATTGCGCGGGATGCATGGCCGCTTCCAGCGCGCTCTTGCCGGGATTTGCGATCGGACCGGGCGGCAGGCCAACATTTTTATAAGTGTTGTAGCGCGAGCTGAAACTCATGTCATCGTGATGTAGCGCCCCGGTATAAGTCCCGGCTAAAAGCTCCGCATAAATAATGCTGGGGTCGGCGTCGAGCGCAATCCTCTTCTGCAGCCGGTTGTAGTAGACGCTTGCCACCAGCGGCCGCTCGTCGGCAACGGCTGTTTCTTTTTCGACGATCGATGCCATGATCACGATCCGTTCCAGTTCGTCCTTTTCCGCTATTGGGATCGACGAACTTGCCATCGACCTCGACTTCAATATGCGGCGAACCCGGTGCGCTGCTCGATGAACCTGGTTGAGGCGTTGGATCCTGATTCCGTGAGTCAAGCCGATCTGATTTGCCACTTGGCGAAATTGCTTGACCATAGCGGCCGCCATTTCCCTCATCGTCATCATGCGGCTGAATTGGTACGTATCCGGGAAAAGGTAACCCTCCAGAGACTGCGCTCCCGGCGCGAGACCGGAGATCAGATCCGTATCCGATTGCGCGACCTTTAAGAAATCCTGCGCTCGATCCCAGCCCTGCAGCCTCGATTGCCCGCGCAATGTCGAACATCGTGAATCCTTCCGGAATAACCACCGTGCGGAAATACACGTCGCCGCGCACCAGCCGCTTGTGGACATCAACAATGTTCCTCGACTTATCAAACAAATACTCTCCCGCCTTCAATGAACGGTGGCGGTGCAGGTAGTGCCAAAGAATGAACGCGTCTTCATTGCGGATGATTCCATTGGCCTTTAATTCCGCGGCAATCCGCCGGGTCGAGAATCCCGGCCGCAGCATTACAAACTTCTGCCCCGCGGGTTCAGTTGGCGCAAACACTGTCCACGCAAACCAGCCGCCGAACCCCAGCGCGGCCACCAGAATCAGCCAGAAAATCCTTCGCACAATATGTTTAGTGTAGTTGATTGCACCTCATGAATTGTTCGGCCCTGACCTCAGCAATCGTTGACCAGAGAGGTTCCGATCGTCATTCCGCCTTCCGCAACGGCGCGAGCTCACGTATTTCCTTTATGCACCACGACTTCTTGCACCCTTTTCGCCGCGTTATACTCAAATGTTCAAGGAGTCATTCCATACTTCATGAGATGTAGCTCGCCTCTTAGGGTTCTGACTTTGCTATCAGCAATGCTTCCCACAGCGGGCTGCCTGCTCCGCACGCGCCCGGTAGAGGAGACTTATTCCAAAGCTCCCCTCAAGGAAGCATCCCAATCTGCCTTAATCGACAGCATTAACCAGCAGGCGCAGAAAATTCAGTCCCTGCAAGCCACCGTAGATATCGACACTTCCGTGGGCGGCGCCAAGAAGGGTCACGTCACCGATTACAAAGAAATTCGCGGCTACGTGCTGGCACGGAAACCGTCTATGCTGCATATGATTGGATTGTTGCCGATCGTGCGAACCACCGCCTTCGACATGGTGAGCGACGGGCAGCAGTTCAAGCTATGGATTCCGCCGAAAAACCGCTTCGTGATCGGGACCAATGAAGCGCAAGCGCCCAACCCCGACCAGCCCATGGAAAATATCCGGCCGCAGGATATCTTCAATGCGCTGCTCATACAGCCCATCGATCCTCAATCGGAAATTGCCGTTCTCGAAAACGGCGACGAGATTCTGCATGATGCCAAGGGTCACCGCGTTCTGCAGGAGGATTACGAACTGGTCGTAATTCGAAAAGATAAAGATGGCGAGGGTTGGAGATTGGCGCGCAAAATCGTTTTCAGCCGCATCGATCTGCTGCCGCACCGCCAGTTTATTTACGATAAGCAGGGTAACCTGGTAACCGATGCCCGCTATGCCAATTATAAGGATTGGGATGGCACCAGTTTCCCTTCGCGCATCGAGATCTCCCGTCCGCAGGAAGAGTACGATATCACCCTCAACCTGCTGAAGCTGGAAATCAACAAACCGTTGCGGGATGATCAGTTCGCCCTCGCGCAACCGCCCGGCGCAGAGGTCGTACATCTGGACAAGCCGCAGCCGCAGTCGAGCGCGGTCCTGCCGCTTTCGGAGACCAGAAATCACCCCTAGCTCAACGCCTGATAGCTGGCTTTTTAAACATGATGAATAAGATGGTTGTCGCCAATCTCGTGCACCGGCCCATCCGGTCGTTGATCAGCATTGTGGCCATCGCGCTGGAAGTTACGCTGATCCTTCTGATCGTCGGCCTCTGCTACGGCATCATGAACGATCAAAAGTTTCGCACCGCAGGCATTGGAGCAGATGTAATTGTGCAACCTCCGGGATCGTCATTTCTGGCCGGAATCAGCGGAGCTCCAGTACCAATAAAAGTCGCGGACATTTTACGCCGGCTTCCGCACGTCAAAGTAGTCAGCCCGGTCATCTGGCAGATTGCCACCGGCGGCGCTTTGGAAGTAATCGATGGCATCGATATCTCCAGTTTCCAGGCTCTCGGCGGCCCGTTTCAGTACGTCCAGGGCGGACCTTTTCAGGGGCCGAACGACGCTCTGGTTGATGATTACATTGCCCGCCAAAAACACGTGAAGGTCGGCGACACCATGGACATTCTCAACCATGACTTCCGCATCGCCGGAATTGTCGAGAATGGCCGGGGCGCCCGCAAGTTCATTCCCATGAATACTCTGCAGGATCTGATTGGCGCCAAGGACAAAGCATCCGTCTTCTATGTGAAGCTGGATAACCCGGATAACGCCGCAGCGGTAGTGAACGAAATAAAGAGCCAGCCGGGAATGGAAAAGTATTCCGTGCTTTCCACTTCGGACTACCTCAGCATGATGACTCCCAGCCATTTGCCGGGCTTCAAACCGTTCATCGGAGTGGTGATCGGGGTGAGCCTGGTGATCGGTTTCCTGGTGATTTTTCAGTCGATGTATACCGCAGTGATGGAGCGCACGCGCGAGATCGGGATTCTGAAGTCGTTGGGCGCATCGAAGATTTACATCGTTAATGTGATTCTGCGAGAAACGATTGTGCTGGCGCTCGCGGGAATCGCAGTGGGTGTAGCATTCAGCGTGGCAGCGCGGTTAGGAATTCAGCAGCGCTGGCCGCTGGTTCACATCGATCAAAGCGGCGTCTGGATCTTGCGGGCGATGTTCGTCGCCATTGTCGGCGCAACCTGCGGCGCGATCTATCCCGCCTACAAGGCCGCGCAGAAAGATCCGATCGACGCGCTGGCGTATGAGTAATCCTTTTGGTCAGGACTCGTACGGCGTTTCGTGTAACTTCGCGTTGACATTCTCCAGCGCCCTACGGTATCTTTAAAGCTTTGGGAAGTCTCGCGGTTGCCCGCCTGATGGTCTGGCGTCCTCGCCGGGGAATCAACGAGCGGTCTTCTTTAGCTATTTTCAATCGCGTTTCGCAATTTTTTTAATTCTGGGAGAATTCAGATGTCAACCTATTTCCCCAAACCGGGGGAAATTGTGCGCAAGTGGTACGTCGTGGATGCGGACGGGCAAACGCTTGGGCGTATGGCCTCCGCAGTAGCGCGCGTCCTCATGGGTAAAGAAAATCCGCAATACACGCCCTTTCTTGACACCGGCGATCATGTGATCGTCATCAATGCCGAGAAAGTAAAAACCACCGGCATGAAGTCGGAGCAGAAGCAGTATCACCACTACACCGGTTACCCGGGCGGTCTGCGCACCGAAGATTATCGCAAGCGTTTGGCGCGCAAGCCGGAAAAAATTGTCGAAGACGCAGTGCGCCGCATGCTGCCAAAGAACAAGCTGGCGGATCACATGCTCTCGAAGCTGCAAGTTTACAAAGGCGACAAGCATCCGCACGAGGCGCAGAAGCCGCAGCCTCTGCAGTTGGAAGTACGGGCTTAGAGGGTTTGCGGTAGTCGAGGCCCAAGAAGATTGAGATCCTTCGCTCCGCCTGAAAAGCGGCTGCGCTCAGGATGACAACAGGATTAGGAGCTAAAAGCTAAATGGCAGAGTTGGTTCAATACTACGGAACGGGACGCCGGAAGCGCGCGATTGCGCGCGTCTATCTGCGCCCAGGCGGCGGCGAGTTCAAAGTAAATGGCCGCGAATTTGAAGAATATTTCGTGACTCCGGCACAGCGCTCGGCGGCAAAGTCACCATTGGCGTCCACCGACACCGCGGCGTCTTTCAACATTGTTGCCAGCGTTCTGGGCGGCGGCGTCCGTGGTCAGGCCGATGCAGTAAAGCTTGGCATTGCCCGGGCCCTTATGCAGTTCAATGCAGAGCTGCGCGGCAAGTTGAAGTCGGAGGGCATGGTCACCCGCGATCCGCGTGGCAAGGAACGCAAAAAGTACGGCCAGAAGGGCGCACGCAAGCGCTTCCAGTTCAGCAAGAGATAGGTTTCAAGTTTCGGATTTCTAGTTTCCAGAAACCGGAAACTAGAAATCAGAAGTTGTTTTTCAGGTGTTCAATTCTTCCCGTGCTTCGCGGTGCGGGGACGGGAATGGCAATCCGGAGCGGTACTTACGCAAAGGATGCAGACTAAATAAGGAGGTTCATTGGCTACTATCACCATGAAGGAGTTGCTCGAAGCGGGAGTTCACTTCGGGCATCAGACGAAGCGCTGGAATCCCAAGATGAAGGAATACATCTTCGGAGAGCGCAATGGAATTTACATCATCGATTTGCAGAAGACGCTGAAGATGTTCAAAGAGGCGTCGAAATTCGTGCAGGACCTCGCCGCCAGCGGCAAGATCGTCCTGTTCGTCGGCACCAAGCGCCAGGCCCAGGATGCGATTGCCGAAGAGGCGACCAAGTGCGGCGGCTTTTATATCAACCAGCGCTGGCTGGGCGGACTCCTCACCAACTGGGTCACGGTGCAGAAGTCAGTAAAGCGGCTGAAAGAACTCGACGAGATGGCCACGGATGGCCGCTACGAGCTGCTGCCGAAAAAAGAAGTCATCAAGCTGGAACGCGAGCGCAAGCACCTGCAGGCAAACCTGGCGGGCATCAAGAACATGAGCCGGTTGCCGGACGCGATCTTTGTGATCGATTCGAACAAAGAACAGATTGCGGTGCGCGAGGCGCGCAAGCTCGGCATCCCTGTGGTCGCCGTGGTCGATACCAATTGCGACCCCAGTGAAGTGGATTATGTAATTCCGGGCAATGATGACGCGTTGCGAGCGATTCGTTTATTCACTTCAAAGATTTCAGAGTCGATCGCCGAAGGCTCGCAGCTGATGAGCGATAAACAAATCGCCGACATGACTGCCGCGACAGAACAGGCTCAAGCTCGCGAGACGCAGTTGGCGGAAGATGCCGCGGCCGCGCTCGAAACTCGTGAACAGGAAGCTGCAGCCGCATCGGATCTGGCCGACATTGGCGAAGACATCAGCATGGAAGAGGTGCTGGGTCCCGGAACACACAAGAAGCCGGTAGCCAACGAAGAGGCCGATATCCCGAAAGTGGAGAGCCAGACGGTATAGGAAGGCCACGGCTGGAAAAGGGCTCGGGGAAGGGCACAGCTTTAGCCGTGCCGCTAGAGATCCAAAGGGAATGCGGGCTTTAACCCCTGAGGGAACTTTCTAGCGAGATTTCAGCGAAAACCGGGCACTGACATCAGACCCGCGCGGGTCGTCCGGCGCGGGTCAAAGTTTGTTAGGCATTAACCTAGAAAGTGGAAACATAATTTATGAGCACTACTATGGCAAATATTTCAGCAGCACAAGTAAAAGATCTCCGCGAAAAAACCGGAGCTCCCATGATGGATTGCAAACAGGCTCTCACTGAAGCCAAAGGCGATATGGAGCAGGCGGTCGTAATCCTGCGCAAAAAAGGCGTCTCAGTGGCGGCCAAGAAGGCCACGCGCGTAACCAGCGAAGGGGCCGTCACCAGCTACATCCACGCCGGCGGCAAGATCGGCGTGCTCCTCGAAGTAAATTGCGAGAGTGATTTCGTGGCTCGCACTGAAGACTTCAAGGAACTGGTGCACGATATCGCCATGCACATCGCGGCCAGCGATCCCAAATTCATTCGCAAGGAAGATGTCACCAAAGCCGATTTCGACCGCGAGAAAGAAATCTATATCGCGCAAGCCGTCGCCTCGGGCAAGCCGCAAAATATCGCGGAGAAGATGGTCGCCGGCAAAATGGAAAAGTTCTACGAGGAAGTCTGCCTGCTCGAGCAGCCCTTCATCAAGGACCAGACCATGTCGATTGCGCAGCTTATCGCGGCGAAGATCGGCAAGCTGGGAGAGAACATCAGCGTCCGCCGCTTCGCGCGTTTCAAAGTAGGCGATGCGGGCGAGACGATCGCCATCACCAAACCAACGGAAAAGAAACCCGAGTAAAGTACAGGCGCCCAGTTGGGCGCCTTTTTTGTGCTCGATTATGCTGGCCGGCGGGACGCCGGCGCTACGAACCCACATGACTGCTTCCGCCCCTGCCTTCAAACGCGTGCTGCTCAAGCTCTCCGGAGAAGCCCTGGCTGCGAATCAGGGCTTCGGCGTCGATACCAACCGCATCCACGAAGTCGCTGCCGAGCTTGCCGACGTTCACAAGCTCGGCGTGCAGCTCGCCATCGTCGTTGGCGGCGGCAATTTCTTTCGCGGCGTCGCCGATCAAGCCAAAGATATGGACCGCGTCTCCGCCGATCACATGGGAATGCTGGCCACGGTGATCAACGCTCTGGCGCTGCAGGATGCGCTCGAGAAGCAAAAAGTTTATACTCGCGTGCAAACTGCAATCGAGATGAATCAGGTCGCCGAGCCCTTCATCCGCCGCCGCGCCATCCGCCATCTCGAAAAAGGACGCGTAGTAATCTTCGCCGGCGGCACCGGCAACCCTTATTTCTCCACCGACACCGCCGCCTCTCTGCGCGCCATGGAAATCAAAGCCGACGCCATTCTCAAAGCCACCAAAGTCGATGGCATCTACGACGCCGACCCCATGAAAGTGAAAGATGCGAAGAAATTCACCGACATCACCTATATGGACGTTCTCAAGCTCGGGCTGAAGGTTATGGATTCCACCGCCATCAGTTTGTGCAAAGACAACAATCTTCCCATCATTGTGTTCAATCTGAATAAGCACGGGAATATTCGGCGAGTGCTGAGCGGGGAAAAGATCGGGTCTACGGTTAGCGCGTAAGACGATTTTCTGTACACACTCACGGATGCAGTTTTAATCGCTGTAATCGGCGCAATTCCGTGGCTTTCTTCCGTTCGGTTTATAATGCAACGTTTTGGTTCATGACGTACAGAACGGAGCTCACCCATGCCTGATAGCGGGCCTCTTAAAGAAATTCGGGTACAACTCAAAACGCGGATGGATAAAGCGGTAGAAGATTTTCGTAAAGCGATGGCCGCCACGCGCACCGGCCGCGCCTCGGTGCATATGCTCGACAGCGTCAGCGTCGACTATTACGGCTCCCAGATGCCGCTCAACCAGATCGCGCAAGTCCACGCTCCCGAACCGCAGATGATCACGGTTCAACCTTTCGATCCCTCGCAGGTCGGAGCAATCGAGAAAGCGATTCGCTCCGCTGAACTCGGACTCAATCCCATGAACGACGGCAAGCTGATTCGCGTCCCCGTCCCCGCGCTCACCCATGAACGCCGTCAGGAAATGGTGAAGCACCTGAATAAAGTTCTCGAAGAGCATCGCACCGCGGTTCGAAATATCCGCCGCGATGGCAACGACGCCATCAAGAAGGCGATGAAAGACAAGAAAATTACTGAAGATGACGAGAAGCGCTCCCTCGACGAAATCCAGAAGCTCACCGACGATGAAATCAAGAAGATGGAAGAGATGAGCAAAGCCAAAGAAAAAGAAGTTCTCGAAATCAAGTAGGGCTCAACAAGCTTCATGTGGGGACAGCCGCCCTCGGCTGTCCGTCGAGCGAAGCTCGACTCTGTTCCCGGCCGCCAAGCCGCATCTGATGCGTTCCGCGCCTCAACTCAAAAACCCAAAGTACATGTCCCGCTATCTCCTACGCAATCCAACCCCGTAAATCCCCGTATTCCTGCTACATAGCAGCCTTCCCACTTCGACAGTTCATCCAGTAACCTGAACCGAGGTTACGCGACATCCCACAGAACCGCGTGTTTCCATCATCGTGAAGCAATTCGATCCCCCCAAAACTTCACAAATTTCTTTCACTGGAGTCTGCCATGAAAAGACTGCTTGGGACTGTACTTTTGCTCGCGCTCGCCATGCTGGGGGCAGGTTGTAGCGGGACATCGACCTCGTCCTCTAACTCCTCCTCGCAACCAGCAGCAGTATTCGTGACCGGCGAAGATGCGCCGCTGGCCTCCGTGGTCGGCTTTAATGTGACCATCAACTCCATCTCGCTGAACGGAAACAATAGCTCGCCGCAAGTTTTGTCCACGGGCACCACCGTTGACTTCGCCCGCCTTTTGGGCTTGCGCTCGCCACTCGGCTTCAACTCCGTTCCCGCTGACACCTACAACAGTGCTACGTTCTCGCTATCGAATCCGGTAATTTCATATGTGGATATGACCACAACTCCACCGTCACTCAGCACAATCAACGGCCAGTTCAGCCCGACCACCAGCTCAGCTACGCAGACCACCGTCACCGTAGATTTCCCCTCGCCCCTGGTGGTTGGCCCCAGCGGTCTGGCAGGATTGCGAATGGATTTTGATATTCGCCAATCGGTTGCAGTCGATGGCAGCGGCCAAATTACCGGCATGGTGAACCCGACCATTTATATCCGAGCCGTGAAGGCCAGCGATTCTGATGGTCAAGTGACAGATCTGATGGGTGGACTTGTTTCGGTGAACGCGGCGGGAAATTCCTTCGTGCTGCAGGGTCCTTATGGACATCAGCTGACCATCGACGTCAACAGCAGCACACAGTTCAATAGCGGATGGAATATCAACGATCTCGCTACTCCGGCAGTGGTTGGCGTCCAGGGCTCGTTCCAGGCCGATGGCAGTCTGATGGCCAGCAACGTGGAAGTCATCACTACCTCGCAGGCATTTCTTTCCGGCCGGGTCTTGGCTGTGAATCCGACCTCGGGACCGGTGCAGCAGATCACCATGTGGGTTGGTGAAACCAGCGCCGATCTGGTCAGCGATGTTGATACCATCCAGACCATCAACGTCAGCGCTGTCACGCAATATGATATGTGCTTCTTCGACAATCTGTTCACCAATGCTCTGTTCAACGATCAGTCGGTGATTGTTGGCCAGCGCATCTTCATCGGCGGCAGCTACTCCAGTTCAGTCTTTACGCCGCAGATGATTTCGCTGCGCTTCCAAGGCGTCTACGGCACGCTCACACAAGGTAGCGTCGCCATCACAAATGGCAACGCGGGAACCTTCCAACTGCAGAACAATGCCCTGATCGGTTATTCTCTGGGCGGTGCGCCGCTGAATGTGGCTACGGGAAACGGCACGCTGTTCATCAACACCACGGGCCTGAGTGCACTCCAAGCCGACGGATCGACTCCATTGGTCGCAGGCGGGCTGCTCTTTGTGAATCCGCTCAACAACACGCCGGTTTTGGCTGCGGCTGTAGTAGCCACACCGCCGGCACAATAACTCACCACACCAAGAAGTAACAACGGGCGGCTGCGAAGCCGCCCGTGCTCTTCTCTCGGAGTAATGGAAAGAGTTTATGTGGGGACAGCCGCCCCCGGCTGTCCGTCGAGCAAAGCTCGACTTTATTGACCTGGATTGCCGCCACGGATCCGGCTCGCGCATTTCAACCTCTATAATTGATGTTCATGAAAACTTTGGTCCATGCCGCCTGCCCGCACGATTGCCCCGATGCCTGCGGCGTGTTGATCACGGTTAAAGATGGGCCGCGCCACCAAAATTCAGGGCGACCCAAATCACCCCGTCACTCGCGGATTTCTCTGCGCCAAAGTCGCAAAATACCTGGATCGGGTTTATTCACCCGACCGTGTTCTGTATCCCATGCGCCGGATCGCAGCCAAGGGAACTGTCACTACAAAAGGCGACGAAGTCTGGCAGCGCATCACCTGGAACGAAGCGTTGGATGAAATTGCCGAGCGCTTTCGCTCCATCATCGCCGAGTTCGGCAGCGAAGCGATTCTTCCCTATTCCTATGGCGGCACGCTCGGGGCTCTAAATGGTGGCTCGATGGACCGCCGGTTTTTCACCCGCCTCGGGGCCTCCGAACTGGAGCGGACAATTTGTTCCTCCGCCGGCGAAGCTGGACTGGAATCTGTCATGGGCGTGAAGCTCGGCACCGAGCCCGATCAGTTCGTGCACTCTCGCTACATCATTGCCTGGGCGTCGAACATTCACGGCAACAATGTTCACCTCTGGCCCTTCATCGTGGAAGCGCGCCGTAAAGGTGCTAAGCTCGTCGTCATCGATCCCTACCGCACCCGCACTGCCGCATGCGCCGATTGGTATCTTCCCATCAATCCCGGTACTGATGTCGTTCTCGCCCTTTCCATGATGCAAGTCATCATCGGCGAAGGACTTTACGATGCCGACTACGTTGCAAAATACACGCTGGGATTCGACAAACTGCGTGAGAAAGTGAAAGCCTATCCGCCGGAGCGCGCAGCCCAGTGGACCGGAATTTCCGCCGATGACATTCGTAAACTGGCGCGAGAGTATGCCACGATCCGGCCCGCAGTAATCCGCGTGAACTACGGGGTCCAGCGTTCCGAGAACGGAGGAATGGCCGCTCGCGCCATTTCGATGCTGCCTTGCATCACCGGCTCTCTGAAAGAAGTGGGCGGCGGAATCCACTTGTCGACTAGCGGAGCCTTTGATCTAAACAAAACTGCTCTCCGGCGCCCCGACCTCAAACCGCACGACAGCAAAACTCCGCGGGTAGTGAACATGGTAGAGCTGGGCAAGGCATTAAATACTTTGAGCGATCCTCCACTGAAAGCGTTGTTGGTCTACGGTTCGAATCCAGCCGCGGTTTGTCCCAATCACAACGAAGTGGTGCGCGGCCTCAAGCGTCCAGACCTGTTCACCGTGGTCCATGAGCAGTTCTTCACCGACACAACCGATTACGCCGACATCGTATTGCCCGCGACAACGTTCTTCGAACACAAGGACCTGCAAGCCGCATACGGCCACTATTACCTGCAAATGTCCGATCAAGCAATCGCGCCGCTTGGAGAATGCCGATCCAACGTCGATTTGTTCCGCTCGCTCGCCGCGCGCATGGGATTCACCGAGGAGTGCTTCAGCGAAAGCACAGACGAAATGATCGATGGTGCGCTGGCCTCCAGCAACCCATGGTTGCAGGGCATCACTCGCGAGCGCCTGCAGCGTGAAGGCCACATACGGCTGAATTTTGCAGCGACCGAATCAGCTCCGAATCCACCACAGGCCAACGAAGCATCGTCTCCGTTCCTTCCCTTCGCGCAAGGCAATTTCCGCACTCCATCCGGCAAAGCCGAACTTTATAGTGAAGCGATGAAAGCTCTGGGTCTCGATCCCGTTGCCGAATTCATCCCTCCCGCAGAATCGCGCAACGGAACCGGCAAAAGGAAATATCCTCTGGAACTTTTAGCCCGTAAAGCCGACAATTTCCTGAACTCAACTTTTTCCAACCTGCCTTCCATCCAGCAGATGGAGGATACCGATCTTCTGGAAATAAATTCCGCCGATGCCCTTACTCGCGGCATTGTCGACGGATCCACCGTAAAGGTGTACAACCATCGAGGAGAAATTTTCTTGAAAGCCCGGGTGGATGGCGCAGTTCAGCCCGGAGTGGTTTCTGCTCGCCTGAACTGGGCGAAGTTGAGCCCCGGCCTTCGAAATATCAACGTGCTCACCTCAGAAAAACTTTCGGACTTGGGCAACTCCGCAACGTTTTATTCCGTCTTGGTTGAAGTGGAGTCAACCAGCTCCGTTCCATGAAGCCGCCGGCAAGAGCGGCACCTTGGACGCTTTCTCGTTCTCTACCGTATAATTGTCGTTTTCCCACATCCGAAAGGTTGAGGTCGTAGCGATTCGCTTTCGCTTTCATACGGACATTGTTGTGCCTGAGAACGGCTGCGGCCTTTCCGGCGCCACACCCACTCCATCTCCTTCATTCGCACGGCTTTGTCGCCGAATGAAATGGTGCGGATGGGTACTGGGAATTGTGCTCGGAGTTTTTTTCGCTTCAGCAAGCTGGGCTCAAACCGACGTCATCTCCGAGATCAACGTCACCGGCAATCGCCGAATTCCCTCGGAAACCATCAAGGCCCGCATCTTCACCCATCCAGGAGACATTTACGATCCCGCCGCTCTCGAGCGCGACTTCAACGCTCTTTGGAATACCGGCTACTTCGAAGACATCCGCTTCTCGCGCGAAGAAACTCCCAAGGGCTGGCGCCTGATTATTCAGGTCAAAGAAAAACCGACCATCCGCGAGATCAACTACGTCGGCCTTAGTTCGGTCTCGACCAGCGACGTGCTCGACCGCTTCAAAGAAGCAAAAGTCGGCTTGTCGGTCGAAAGCCAGTACGATCCGACGAAATTGAAAAAGGCGGAAGTCGCCATCAAAGGCCTGCTCGCCGAGCACGGCCGCCAATTCTCCACCATCCGCACTGAAATTCGCCAGATTCCACCCGCCGCTGTCGGCATCACCTTTGTGATCAAAGAAGGTCCCAAGGTGAAAGTTGGCAAGATCAAGTTCGAGGGAAATAAGAACGTTAAGACGCGGATCCTGCGCTATGCCATGAAGAACTTGCGTCCCATCGGCATTCCCCACTCGATCTTCCTGGAAAACATTTTCGCCCGAACCTACGACGCCACCAAGCTTGATGAAGATACCGAACGCGTCCGCAACGAGTACCAGAACCGCGGATATTTCAAAGTCATCGTAGACCAGCCGAAGACGCAGATTCACGACACCGGACACAAGGGAACGCACATTCCGCTTCTGCAGGGTGGCCCAGGAAAAGCCGTCGACATCACCATGCCTATCGAGGAAGGTGACCGCTACACGCTGGGCGGGATTACTTTTAAAAATAACAAAGCGGTCTCGAACGTCAAAGCTCTGCGAAATCTCTTTCCCATCAAAGATGGAGACATTTTCAGTAAAGATAAAATCGGCAAGGGCCTGGAAAATCTGCGCAAGGCCTATGGCGAGCAAGGCTACATCAATTTCACATCCGTGCCCGAGACCAGGTTTGACGACGACAAGAAGCAGATCTTTCTCGACGTTGACGTCGACGAAGGCAAGCAATTCTATGTTCGCCGCATCGAGTTCCAGGGCAACACCACAACGCGTGACAAGGTCATCCGGCGCGAAATCGCCCTCGAAGAAGGCAACATCTACAACTCGCGTCTCTGGGAATTAAGTTTGCTGCGCCTGAATCAGCTGGGCTACTTCGATCAGTTAAAGCCCGAGGATCCCAATATTACCGACCGCAAACTGGACGAGAAAGATGGATTGGTCGACCTCACCCTCAAGGTCCATGAAAAGGGCAAGAACAGTATTGGACTGAACGGCGGCGTCAGCGGACTCGAAGGCGCTTTCGTCGGTATCAACTACTCCACTAATAATTTCCTCGGTCTCGGTGAGACACTGCAGGTACAGGCCAGCATCGGAAACCTGGCGCGCAGCGTGCGGTTCGGCTTCACTCAGCCCTACGTGTTCGACCGCCCTCTGCAGTTCGGTTTCAACGTTTATCTGAATAAGGTGAGTTATAACCAGGCCCGGCAGCTTTCAGTTTTCAGTGGCCAAACCCTGAACCTGCCCAACACCGTGCTGCAGAACCTGCAGAACTACACCCAGTCCAGCGCCGGATTCACCACTTCGTTAAGCTACCCGCTGCGCCGCTCCTTCAAACGCGTAGGCATCACTTATTCGTTTGATCGATCCTCGCTGCTGGCGCTGAGCAACGCTTCCAGAAATTTGTTCGAGTTCATCGCCTTCCGCGGAATTTCCGGGCCCAACGCATTGCAGGGAATTATTACCAGCAAGATCTTTCCCAACTTCTCTTTCAATACCATCGATAGCCCAATCTCGCCCCACCACGGGCAGCAATTTACTTTAGGTGCGGAACTGGCTGGACTGGGCGGCACAGTTCGCTCGGTTCGGCCCATCGTCCAATACAAGAGGTTTATCCCGGTCCAGAACCGGAGAAACGCTTTTGGCTTTAACGTTCAGGGATCTTTCATCACCGGCTATGCCGGCTTAGTGGCGCCGCCATTTCAGCGCTCTTATATGGGCGGCGAGAATGATCTGCGCGGTTTCGACATTCGCTCGGTCTCTCCGGTGGCGTTCCTGCCCAGCGTCGGTTCGATCGCTCTTACCAATCCTGATGGAACTCCCGTGCTCAAGAACCCGCTGAATCCGCTGCTCGGCCCCTTAACCGTGCCGATTCCAGTGGATCAGATCACGTTCCCCGGCGGCGACCTCAGTATCGTCACCAATTTCGAATACCGCATCACCATCTATGGACCTGTAGCCATCGCTCCATTTATGGACGCGGGAATCGATCCCATCGTGCGTCCGTCGCAGTTGCAGATCGCGCCGCAGCAGTATGACCAGGTTATCGGCCAACTCTTCGGATGTCCCGCGCAGGACCAGGGGACTGCCACTTCTACCGGTACCGGCTGTACTCCTGGCAGTTTCCTGAACCCCCTGCCCAAGCAACAATTGCAGGTCTTGGGACAAACCAACTGGCGGCCGCGCATGTCCACCGGCCTCGAACTGCAGATGTTCCTGCCCGTGGTCAACGCTCCGTTCCGCATCTATTGGGCTTACAACCCGCTGCGCCTGAATAGCCCCGCGACTCCGCCGATTCCGATCACCCGCGACATGTTCCCCAACACCGCCGCCGGTGACTATACCTACCACTTGGCCGTTAATACTTACGCGCCCACCTTCCTGCTGCGCGAACCCCGCAAAACCTTCCGCTTCACCGTTGCCACGACGTTCTAGAGATTTTGTTATCCCGAGGAGGTATGGGTGCCCCATTCTTGCGCGCATTTTGCGCAAGGGTGGGATTCCACGAACCCATCCCTCTAAGGATTCGATCGCGCGGAAAGCCGCGCACCCAACTGTAGAATTACGCCCGCACTCGTCTCGTCCTTCACAACCTCGCCCCTCCGCCCTCCATCCACATGACAGCGCTTGAGGACCCACCCCGCGTTTGACGCCGCCCGACGATGCTCTCTATAATGGCTTCGATCCACGCCATTGCTGAAAGCTGACCAGGAGTGGAGGACACGTCCGCAACCCCGGCGTGTGATGCTGGCAATCCAGTACGCCTTCCCAGCGTTGCCTGAAAAAGGGTAAATCTGAGTCTTCCCGGAACCATGTTTTCGGAGTCCGTTTTCGAAGCATGTTTTCTGGAATCAAAAGTTTCAAGGAGTTTAAGCGAATCCGATGACAAGCAAGCTTCTGCGTTCTTTCCTGGCCATTGCGGTTTTCTCCATGATCTCCGCTTTCGCCCAAACCTCGAGTGCGGCTGCCCCGGCGGGCGGGGCCACTTCGCCCGCAACTTCGGCACCCTCTACTCCCATTGCGACCGGTACCGGCACGAAGCTCGGAACCATTAACATTGAACAGGCCGTAATGGGCAGCAACGAAGGTCAACGCGACTTCGAAGCTTTACGCAAGAAGCTGGAGCCCAAACAGAACGAACTGAAAGCTGAGAACGACGAACTGGAAAGTTTGCAAAAGCAACTGCAGACTCAGGGCGACAAGTTGAACGACGAAGCCCGCGCGACTCTCGTCAAACAAATCGAGACCAAGAAGAAAGTCCTTTGACCGTTCCGTGCAGGACGCTCAGGAAGACGCGCAGAACCAGCAGAAAGAAATTTTCCAGCGCATTCTGCAGAAGATGGCGCCGGTCATCGTGAAGCATGCGCAGGATGGCGGCTATGCCATGGTCATGGACACCTCGAATCCCTGGCCGCAGAGCCCATTGCTCTGGTACGGCGAGCAGGGCGATATCACCAGAGAGGTTGTCGACCTTTACAACGCGAAGTCCGGTGTACCGGCCCCAGCAAGCTCCCGGTGCGGCGGTCCGGCCCGCAGCTCCGAAGCCCACGACTCCCAAGCCGGCGGCTCCCAAGTCAACCACGCCACCCGGCAAGTAGTTTTTTCGCGACACCGCGAGTGTCGTGAAAGTTCCCTGAGGCCGCGCCCCGCGCGGCCTTTTTTATTTCCTCAATACCCTGCCGCAGGACAAGCTTCCGGTGTCCTTAGCAACAACAACATTCCCTTAAGGAGGACGCCATGGCCGGAGTAAATGGTTCTGAAAGGGACATCTTTGAAAGACACATGTTCGTGGGCACAGTCGAATCTTCCTGGGCCGAGCGTGCCCGCCGTGGCAGCACGATCCTAAGCTCGTTCGGATTGCAGGCCTTGCTCACCAGCTTTTACTTATTTTGCCGCTTTTGCGCCAAGTAGGAGATGCCCTCATTTCGCCCGCTCTCGACGCCTATCAGTTTAGGGCAGCCCCTCGAAGAGCCCGCCGTTAGACCTCACGCTGGCCCAAGCTTCGCTCCACGTCGGCCAGCTGAATTCTTCTTCCGTCGCCCCTCACCTCTTCCCACGGGCAGGCCGGCTCCGATCGATGATGGTGCGCCGATTGGGCGCCGACTACTGGTCCTTACATTCCCGCCCGGGTACCACTGGTGATCCACACGGCTCCCAAGCTTATTTGCCGAGCGGCACGCAGCTCGATCTTACCCACGGCTCCGCCGCCGGCTGTTGCTCATCCACTTCGCCTCTCGCACATCAGCGAAGGAAATCTAATCCGCAAAGTTCAGCCGACGTATCCCGCCTTAGCTCGCAGCGCCAGAATCCAAGGCACGGTCGTGCTGCAGGCAATCATCAGCAAGCAAGGCACGATCGAAAACCTGACCGTTCTCACCGGTCATCCCATGCTGGCGCCGGCCGCCATCGAGGCCGTTCGCCAGTGGCGCTACCGCCCTTACATCTTGAATAGCGAACCGGTTGAAGTCGAAACCCAGATCACGGTGAATTTCTCGCTGGCGGGAAACTGATCGCCCGAGCCAGCATGGAAATGCCGGAGAAACCAAGCGGGAGTAGCCCAAGCGTAACCTGAGGCTGCACGATGCTCCCGCTATAATCGACCTCAGTGGCGAGCACTGTAGAAATTCCGAGCCGCGTGGCCACCCGTCCCACATGGGCCGAGGTTTCCCTGGCCACTCTGCGGCAAAACTTCCGCACGGTTGTAAAGCATGCTGGGCCCGGCGTCACGGTATGCGCCGTCGTAAAGGCCGATGCCTACGGCCATGGCGCGGTGGAGTGTTCCCGCGCTCTGCAGTCCGAAGGAGCGAAATGGCTCGGCGTCACTTCGCTCGACGAGGCCATCCCGCTGCGTGATGCCGATATCGAATCCCGCATTTTGCTGATGACCGGCTTCTGGCGAGGCGAAGAAACTGAGATTGTTCGCCTGCAGCTCACTCCCACGGTGTGGGAGCCCTGGCACATCGAGTCTCTGGAGACCGCCGCCGCGCGCGCAAACGTGCGCCATGCGCGTGCACTTGAAGGTAGACACTGGCATGGGCCGGCTCGGCGTATCGCTCGAAGAACTTCCCGCCGTGCTCGAAGCCATCAGTGCAGCGCCGCACTTGTTTCTGGAAGGCCTGTCCACTCATCTCGCATCTTCTGAAATTATGGACGCGCCTTCCGTGGCCGAGCAGTCTCGCCGCTTCGAAGAGGCGCAGCGCATGGTGCGCGCCGCCGGATTCGATCCCGAACTCATCCACATGGCCAACACCAGCGCATTGATCTCGCGTCGCGAAACCTGGAACAAGATGGTGCGTCCCGGCATCGCGCTCTATGGATATTACTTGCCATTTCAGCGCGCGGGCAGGGAAGTGAGCGGAGGCACGCTGCGGCTCGCCGTCAAGCCGGTCCTCACCTGGAAAACGAAAATTCTCTCCATACGAAACTTCGCCGCGAACCAAGCTTTAGGCTATGGCGGAACCTATGTCACGAAAGCTCCGGCGCACGTGGCCGTTCTTCCCGTCGGATACGCTGACGGATACAACCGCCAGCTATCGAATCGTGGCCGCGTCATCGTCCGCGATCACTATGCCCCCATCGTCGGCAGCATCTCGATGGATCTCACGCTAGTGGATGTGACTGGCATTCCCGGAATTGCTGTCGGCGATGAAGTGATCCTGCTCGGCACCAGCGATGGTTTAAGCGTCGATGCGCTCGAACACGCACGCTTGGCGAACAGTTCGCCCTACGAAATCCTCTGCAACATTTCCAAGCGCGTGCCGCGAAGGTACGGCGACTAATTGCAAATTTGCTCCGGCCTATAACCGGTGTCGTTCCGTTCAAACCGCAAATGCTTCCGCACCAACCGTGATCGCCGCCATTGACTGAATCGCGCACAAACGCAGGTCGGCCCCTTGTTACACTGGAAGGTTGACCATGCCTTCGCGCTACGCACAATGGATGTACGACTGGGAACACCGCCTCACCTCGGTGGACAAAAACCGCGTGGTGCGCCCGCTGGATTGGGGCATCGAATTCGCCCAGGACTGGCCGTGCCGCAACGGCGCGCGTCCCGGACAGCCTGTCGAAGATCCGGCGAAATTCTTTATCGATTTCAACCGCCGCATCGTCGCCGCCAGTGACGAATTCTTTTCCTACAAGACGCCTACCGATTTCCGCCTGGAGAAGCGCGAAGTGCAGGTTTTCTCCACCCGCGAAGTTCCTGATCCGAAGCTGGAAGCGAAAGTGAAAGGAACGTTCGCCGAATTCCTGCGCTTCACCGCGCCCGTGAAAACGCCTTATCCGGAAAATAATCTGGTGAACGCCCGCTGGTTTCCCGCGCGCGGACGCCGCGCCCTCGTCCTCTCTGCCGCACTGGAACGCCGACGCTATCGCTTATGTCAGCCTGTGCAAAGTCCTGAACATGCTTGGCATCTCAGTTTTGCGGCTGAGCATGCCCTATCACGATATCCGCATGCCCGCCGAAATCAGCCGCGCCGATTACGCCGTCTCCGCCAACATTGGCCGCACTCTCGATGCCGTGCGCCAGGGCGTAGTCGATGTCCGCTGCTGTCTCGATTGGCTCGAGCAGCAGGGCTATAACAAGCTCGGAATTGTCGGAACCAGCCTGGGATCGTGTTACGCATTCATCGCTGCCGCGCATGACCCTCGCATCCGCGTCGCGGCCTTTAATCATGCTTCCACTTACGTAGCCGATGTCGTATGGCACGGACAGTCAACCCGGCACATCCGGCAGGGAATCGAATCGCAGACAGACCTTGAGACGCTTCGCCAATCCTGGCTCGCCGTCAGTCCGATGGCATATTTCAAGCAGTTCGCGCGCTGGCCGCGGAAGTCGCTCATCATCTATGCGAAATACGATCTCACTTTCTTGCCCGAACTTTCGCGCAATGTCGTAACCGAATTCGAGCGGCATGGACTGGATCACAAAGTTGTGGTTCTTCCGTGCGGTCACTACACCATGGGCGAGACTCCATACAAATACATGGACGGTTGGCAGCTAGCCTCGTTTCTGCGGACTGCGTTTGAAGGCTAACCATCTCGCAGGTTGGGAACTAGGCGGTAGAATGTGACATGGCCGTGGCGCACAGAACTGATACGCAAATGTTAGTGGAGTATCGTCGCGGCGAGTTCGTCATTAGCACCGACCCCGAGCGCTTGAGCCTGGATGTGGTCCATGGGTTTCTCACGAACTGCTATTGGGCCAAGGGAATCCCGCGGGAAGTTGTGGCACGGTCAATCCAGAATTCGCTCTGTTTCGGCCTTTATGATGGGAAATGGCGCGCAAGTCGGCTTCGCCCGTGTGATCAGCGATTTCGCCACAATCGCCTATATCGGCGATGTATTTGTGCTCGAAACCCATCGCGGACACGGCCTTGGCAAGTGGCTGATGCAGTGTATTATGCAGCATCCCGAACTGCAGAATCTGCGGCGCTGGATTTTGACTACCCGCGATGCGCACGGGCTTTACTCGCAAGTTGGTTTTACTCCGGTTAAGTTTCCCGAAAGATTCATGGAACTTCACAATCCCGCTGACGTATACGAAGCCTCCAGGAAAACGATATGAAGAATTCAGCTCCGAATATGTACCGCCCACTCTATGAAGCCGACCCGCAAATCGCCGCAGCCATCGACAACGAAACCCGCCGCCAGCACGAGGGTCTGGAGCTGATTGCCTCGGAGAACTTCGTAAGCGAAGCTGTGCTTGAAGCTGCGGGCTCGGTTTTCACAAATAAATATGCCGAAGGATATCCCGGCAAGCGCTACTACGGTGGTTGCGAATTCGCGGATGTAGTGGAGAACCTGGCCCGTGATCGCGCCAAAAAATTATTCGGTGCAGAGCACGCCAACGTACAGCCCCATGCTGGCTCGCAGGCGAACATGGAAGCCTACGCGGCAGTACTGCAACCGGGCGACACGATCCTCGGATTAAATCTCGCTCATGGCGGGCACCTCACGCACGGACATCACCTCAATTTTTCCGGCAAGACTTACAAGATCGTTCCCTACGGCGTGACCAAAGAAAGCGAAACGATCGATTATGATGCATTCGAAAAGCTGGCCGAGGAGCATCGTCCGAAGTTAATCATCGGCGGCGGCAGCGCTTATCCGCGCATCATCGATTTTGCCCGCATGCGCCAGATTGCCGACAAAGTTGGAGCGCTCTTCCTGGTCGATATGGCGCATTTCGCCGGATTGGTCGCCGGAGGCGCTCACCCTTCGCCGGTTCCGCATGCCCATATCGTTACCTCCACAACGCATAAGACGCTGCGGGGGCCACGCTCCGGCATGATTCTGTCCAAAGCCGAGTTCGCGCAAGCGATCGACAAAGTGGTTTTTCCCGGAATGCAGGGTGGCCCGCTGATGCACATCATCGCCGCCAAAGCGATCTGCTTTCAGGAAGCGATGCAGCCCGAGTTCCGCGACTACGCAAAGCAAGTTGTAAGCAACGCGAAAGTGCTGGCAGAGACGCTCGCGGCCGAAGGCTTTCGCATCATCTCCGGCGGCACGGATACGCATCTGATGCTGGTCGATGTCTTCTCCAAAGGTATGCTGGGCAGTGAAGCCGAGAAGGCGCTCGGCGAGGCCGGAATCACCGTCAACAAGAATGCCATCCCCTTCGATGTCAATCCGCCGTTGAAGCCGAGCGGTATTCGCATCGGCACGCCGGCTCTCACCACGCGCGGAATGAAAGAGGCGGAGATGCGGCGGGTTGGCCGCTGGATCGCCGAGGCTCTCCTCCACCGCAGCGATGCAGCCGTTCTGACGAAAATCCGTAAAGAAGTGCTCGAAATGTGCGAGGCTTTTCCGTTGTACGCCGAGCGCCGCGCCAGGGCACAGGCAGAAGTGCGAGCCTGAAGTGCGAGCCTGAAGTGCGAGCCTGAAGTTCGAGTCTAGAGAGCTTCGTTTGATTCACTGGGAGCTTTTGCATCCCCTGTGGTTAAATGCCTTCCGTGAAGATCGCAATCGACATCCGGCGCATGACTGAGTTCGGCGTCGGTACGTACATCCGCAATGTGATTAGAACCCTGGGAAGGCTTGACCATGAGACTACCTATTTTCTCTTGGGCCCTTCCGCCAAGGTCAAGGAAATCGGTCCACTCCCGGCCAATTTTCATACTGTTGCTCTGGCGGAGCCGGAACGCTCACTCACCAGTTACCGCGAATTTCGTATGGTGGTAAAGCGGCTGAGTGCGACCTGGTCCATATTCCGAATTTGTTTTCCGTGCCGCGCGCTCTGTCGTGTCCCTATGTGATGACGGTGCACGATATTCTCGATCATCTCTCGCGCGCTCGCGAGCGAACCGGATTCTGGCGAACCGTTCACTTCCAGATGACCAAGCAGGTACTGAGCGGAGCGGCGCGCATTTTCGCAGTCTCGAACTTCACGAAATTGGAGACCGAGAAGTTATTCAACATTCCCGCCGGACGCATCGAGGTTGTCTATAACGCGATCGACGAACGGCTGCTGCAGGGCCATGCCAACCCCGCGGACCGCCAATTGATCGTCGAGCGTTATCAGGTTACTTATCCGTTTCTCCTTTATGCCGGGAGAATCAGCCCACATAAGAACGTCGTGCGCATGATCGAAGCATTCTCAGCACTGAAAACCGAGCTGGAAAAAGAACAACTGTTTCCTGACCTGAAGCTCATCATTATCGGCGACGATCTATCCGGCAATCCCGACCTGCGGCGTACCGTGATCCGAAGCGGCGTGCAAAATGATGTGCGCTTTTTAGGCTTTGTGCCGATCGAGGTTTTGCGCACGTTTTATGATGCGGCCAAGATTTTCGTCTTTCCTTCGTTGTATGAGGGTTTCGGTTTGCCGCCGCTCGAAGCCATGGCTCACGGCACCCCGGTAGTGACATCGAATGTGTCGTCGTTGCCCGAGGTCGTAGGTAACGCCGCAGTGCTGGTGCATCCGGAGAATGTTTTTGAAATCATGCGCGCGCTGCACCGGGTTCTTCTCGATCAGCCATTGCGCGAGAAAATGAAGGAGCGCAGCTATCGCCAGGCAGCTAAATTTTCCTGGGAAAAATCCGTGCGCCGGATCATCGATGTCTATCAGGAAGTCTTAAGCCAAGCCGGCAACACAGAATCTCCAGCCCAATCTTCGGCTCCCGGCAACAAGACTACTGCGGGCGTGGCCTAAGCGACATTTTTCACGCCATTTTCTCTGAGCTTTGAACGGATCTACTTCACCAGAGGCTGGCCGGGCGAGGCAATGGAGAGTTTGTGCAGCTTGGCGGTGACCCGGTTGCGGTCGGCGTCGGTCTGAGCCGAAGCGAGGCGCTTGCGCAGTGTGGTGATCTTATGCTGACGAGCTCTGCGCCGGCGAATCTCCGGCCGGCGGCTGGGTGCTGACATGTGGAATGCTCCTAAGTGAGATTGGTTGGCAGTCACACGCGGGAATCCGCCCGACAGCGCTGCTCCATAAGCTATTGAATCGGAGACTGCGGCAACTGTCAATGCGTTTAGACGCAGCCCGTGAAGTTGCTTGATTACACCAAACTCGTTTTCGACAATGGCATCTCCCGGATTCGTTTCCCCGTTGCCGCGTGAATGGCGTTGTAAAGTGCCGGGGCGAATGGTGGTACTCCTGGCTCTCCCACCCCCGCGGGAGGAGCGTCACTCTCCACGATGTAAACGTTGGTATGCTTTACGGCGTCATTCATGCGAACCAGCCGATAGTCGTTAAAGTTGCTCTGGTTCACCGCTCCATTGGTGACGGTGATCTCACTCAACAGCGCCAGACTCGCGCCAAAGTTCGCCGCTCCTTCGAACTGGTTGCGGACATTGTCCGGGGCAACAATTGTTCCGGCGTCTACTGCCGTCCAAACATTCGGAATCTTCACCTGGCCCATGTCGTCCACTTCGACCTCTACCACCGTGGCCACATAAGTCAGGAAGCTGCGGTGCGCGGCGATGCCGAAACCGTGTCCCTTGCCGCTGGGACGTTTTCCCCATCCTGACTTTTCCGCCACCATCTGCACTACGCGAGTAAGCCGCGCGGTGTCGAGTGGGTACCGCTTCTGCTCATCCGGGTCGTCGGGGTCCGCTTTCAGCGGAACGATGCGCGCTGGCCCGATCAAGTCAAGCAAATATTGAACCGAGTCCTGATTGGCGGCATTGGCCAGTTCATCCGCGAAAGAGTGAATCGCGAATGCATGATAGATGTTGGCTACGCTGCGCAGCCATCCGATGCGCACATGCGCGTCCGCCGGACCATTCTCCGCACGGTGGTTCGGAACGTCGAAGGGCAGATTGTTCCACCCCAAGCCCATTTCATCATCGGCGTATTTGGCATTCACGTCGAAGGTGGAACCGATGGGCGGATAGACGGTGCGCTGCAGCCAGGCCGTCGGCTTGCCGTTCGCTCCCACCGCCGCTTTCATATACATCGCGGCAACTGAATGGTAGAAGTCGAATTGGATGTCGTCTTCGCGGCTCCAGACAACTTTCACCGGTTTGCCTAGTTGTTTCGAGAGCACTGCTGCTTCCGCCACCTGATCAGGTTTCGATTTTCTCCCAAACCCTCCGCCCAGCAGCGGGACGTGGCAAGTAACGTCCTCTTTCTTGATCCCCAGCACACTGGCAATCGTCTCCTGCACGGCTTGCGGCGCCTGCGTCGGCGCCCATGCCAGAACTTTTCCATCGCGATATTCCGCTACGGCAACGGGTGGCTCCATTGATGCATGCGCCAGATGCGGAGCGTAATACTCTGCCTCCATGATCTTTCCGCCCTTGGCAAATTCCGCATCCACGTCGCCCACGTTGCGCACCACCTTGCAGGGCTGCCGGGACGTTGATTCCAGCGTCTTACGGAATTCATCGGAGTTGTAGACCGCGTTGGGGCTCGTATCCCAATCGACCTTCAAAGCTTTGCGCCCGCGAAATGCCGCCCAGGTGTTATCGGCGATCACGGCCACACCGCCGAGTGGCTGAAAGTGATGCGGCGGTTTGAATGGCGCGATAGTAAGCGTCTGCTTCACGCCGCGAACTTGCAGCGCAGCCTTGTCGTCATAGGATTTCACCTTCTGTCCCAGGACTGGCGGATGCTCCACCGAGGCATACACCATTCCCGGCATCGTGGCATCCATGCCGAAAATGGCTTTGCCGGTAACCATATCCGGAAGATCGAAGAGCGCACTGTCTTTCCCGATGTAGCGCCACTGCGACCGGTCTTTGAGCGGAACATCTTCCTTTTTGGGAACCGGCAGTTTGGCCGCCGCTGCCGCCAGTTCGCCATAGCCAAGCCTGCGCCCGCTGGTCTTGTGCATCACGAAGTTGAGTTCCGTACTACACCCGCTCGCCGGCACACCCCATTGCTGCGCGGCTGCGGTAATCAGCATCATGCGTCCTGTAGCGCCCACCTGCCGCATCTGGTCGAAGAAGCTGCGAACCGAATGCGAGCCGTCGGTGTCCTGGTCGCCGTATTTCGCGTTGCCGATCGCCTGATCAATCTTCACTTTCGACCAGTCGGCGTCCAGTTCGTCCGCGACCACAAGCGGAAGCGCTGTGCGGCTGCCGCAGCCCATCTCTGAGCGGCTGGCGACGATCGTGACCATTCCGTCGCTGGCGATCGAAAGAAAAATATCCGGCTGAAAAACTGCCGCAGCATCAGCCTGAAGCTTTGGCCCAGAGCGGTTTTGGAACAAGCTGCAGGCCCAGCACAAATGTTCCGGCGGCAAAGGCGCCTTTCAGAAATCCGCGGCGGCTGACATTCTCAATGTTGTTCATGCCATCTCCTTCGCAGCCTGGTGAATCGCTGACCGGATGCGCTGGTAAGTTCCGCAGCGGCACAGATTGCCCGCCATCGCCTCATCAATCTGCTCGTCGCTGGGATTATGATTCTGGTTCAGAAAAGCGATGGCTTGCATGATCTGTCCCGTCTGGCAGTATCCGCATTGCGGAACCTTGATCTCCATCCAGGCCTTTTGCACGGGGTGCAATCCTTTGGCGGATACGCCCTCAATGGTCGTGATGCTCGCTCCGCTGACGTCTTTCATCGGCACCGAGCACGATCGTACCGCTTCGCCATCCTTGTGAACCGTGCAGGCGCCGCACAAAGCCATACCGCAACCAAACTTTGTCCCGGTGAATCCGGCAACGTCGCGCAAGTACCACAGCAGCGGCATCTCCGGATCGCCATCGTAGGTCTCTTCCGTTCCGTTCACTTTGAAGCGGACCATTTCCCCTCCACGGGTTACAGGTAGATAGAATTTGCTGAGACTGTCTATCCTTGAGACTGTCTATCCTATTGATCTCGCGGGGCAAGGTTCAAGCACGCCGGTAGGGTAGGAGGTTGGCGTTACGCCGCCGTAAGTAAGATCGGCGCACCCTTCGTGATCACCAGCGTATGTTCATAATGCGCTGAAGGCCTTCGATCTGCAGTGACCACCGTCCACTTGTCTGGCGCGACGAGCGATCGTCCGGAGCCCGCCGCAATAATCGGTTCCACTGTAATCACCAGGCCTTCCTCCAGAATCTGATTCGCCTCCGGATCAGCATAGTTGGGCACTCGCGGCTCTTCGTGAATGGTGCGTCCGATGCCATGCCCGCCCAGCTCGCGAATCACGGAAAATCCGCTTCGCCTTACCTCGCGCTCCACCGCTCGTCCAATCTCCGAAACCCGGAAGCCCGCCCGCGCCACCAGCATGGCCTTCGCGAACGCCCGCTCCGCGCATTCAATCAGGCGCTGCCGCTCCTCCGTCACTTCGCCCACTGGTACCGTGACGGCAGCATCCGCCATGAAACCATCTTTCTCGATGGTGACATCCAGCTTCACCAGATCACCAGCCTCAAGTGCCCGTTTACCCGGAATGCCATGCACCGCTTCCTCGTTGACGCTAATGCAATTCACCCCAGGAAATTTGTAAACCAGCGCCGGCGCGGATCGTGCCCCGTGCTGCGTCATCACGCCCGCGCCCACCTCATCCAATTCTCCCGTGGTGATTCCCGGCCGCACCGCGCTCTTCATGGCACTCAGCATCAGACACACGATGGCGCCGGCCGCGCGCATCCCTGCCAGTTCTTCCGGACCATTGATGGACATGGGATTACCTCGGAAGATATGATATCGCTTATCGAAAGCGGGCGATTCATACGGGTTTTTTAGGTCCGAAGAAGAACAGCAGCACGAAGCCGCCGATGTAGTAGGGCACGCTCTGGTGAAAATTGCAGCCGATGAATCGCGAAGCCAAGCCGAACAAGCCCAGCAGATCGCACAAAATATAAGTGACAACATAGCCGTTCTTCCAATGATCCAAAATCGACTGGATCGTCGGGATGCGCCGCCAGACTGGGCTCAAAGCGCAATACCAGAGTGCGCCGGATTACAAAAATCACGCCCACGATCGCCACGCCGGCGGTAGTAAAAATGTAGCTCAATGATGGATCGGGAACGGCCGCCCGCCAGCGCGGAACTTCGCCAATGCCCGCATAAACAAGAATGCTGGCCAACATTCCCCACTGCATCGCCTGCAGTGTCTTTAGAGTCCCTCTCATGAACTGCCGCCCGCGTTGACAACATTCTCCCGCAATTTCCGCGGCGTCAGAATAAATTTATTGATCCGCATCCATTCCGACACTATTCGGCGCGCCTGTCAGCGACCCGGTTCAACACTGTCTGCTCGCTTCCGCGCAGTCCCGGTCGAATCCGGAAAAATATCTGGAACGAGATGGGAAAGTTTCCATACGCCGCATCCAGTGCGGCGGGCTTTGAGTAAATGGTTACGTCCGCCCCTGCACCCAGCTGCCACGCGCGATTCTGCACCAGATCGCGTGTCCCTCCAAAAGTGTAGCCGCCGATGCGGTAAGCCGGATGCTCCGCCGCCTGGGGAAACAACTCGTCTTTATCCACCAGTTCCAGCCGCGTAAACGCATAATTGCGCCGCCGGAAATTTAGCGTGGATTCCAGCAGATATCCGTTCAGATTGGTTCCTGGGCCGATCTCGTGCACCCTACCCCAGATCAGCGAACTCGCCCAATTGCCCCAGCTAAGTGGACGGTCATACTCGATGGAAGCGGTCTGCCGCCACTGGTTCCAGGGTTCGAGCGCCTCCGGATGGTCGAGATGCCCGATGCTGTATTGCGCGGTCCAGTTTCGATTCGGGGCAACGCTGCCGCGAGCCGACCAGGAATCCAGCGCCGCCGGCTGGATACTCCAGCGCTCTTCGTTCGGTTCGTGTCCGTTAAACGCTGAGCCTTCCAGCTTGACACGATCGATCACAAATCCGGTGGTGACAACGCCAAAGCTGATGTGAGTGGAATCCTGCAGATGATGGCCGAGTGGAGCCAGGGGCAGTTCCGAAGCGGACGCGCGATGCATGTAAAGTAACCGGACCTAACGCGGGTTCGGCTGCCGGCCCTCCATACAATTCCCAGGAGATTCTTTCCGAGAGCGGCAGCGTGTAAAACGCAGACAGCTCCGAGAAAACATTATGCGGATGCTGATGATCGACCAGCGCCTCTCCATGATAAGTCTCCCCGGTTTGAAACAATTCGGGAAATCCGGGGTGCGGCGAGGTCAGCGATTCCGCCGAGAACATCTGCCGCAACAGAAGCGTTCCCCGGCCCAGTTTGTGCTGCTCCATCAGCATTCCCCAATTGACCGACTCAGCTTTGCCCTCGCCGCGCGGTCCGCCCTGCTGGTTGTAGTCGGTAAAGATCTCGCCATGCGCCATCAGCTCCCACCCTGCCCGCATCCGCATCCACGCATGTTCCGGCACCGATGCCGGCTCCCATGCCGTTCCCGATCCCTCATGGGACGATGGAAGCTGCGACGCTTCCATGTGTTCCATCGGAGTGTTCATTCCGCTCATAGAAGCGTCCTGCGCCCACGCAGTGCTCAGGGCTAACGTCGTGGCAACTAAACTTCCAGCGATTGAAAACCAGACCGCTCGCGCCACAAAACACCTCCCATCGCAATAGCAAGACCAAGAAAATACAGCGATGCAGCACGCGCGGGACGCATGCCAGTAAGGAATCAGCTGGGAGTGTGGTCTAGATTCTTAGAGCAGTAACGGTGGTAGGGCCGCCGGAGAAGTAAACGCGGGACGCAAGTCGAAAGAGCGTTGCTCAGAGGAATACGAAGAGGAACAATTGGTGACCAGATTGGCGTCAACTGCGTGCTGCGATGGCCGCGGCGAAAAAGCAGCAATCGGCAGCGCACGCGCCGGAGAGCTTACGCAGCACCGCATGTCATGCGAGCGTGACTTGGTGGGCGCCGGAATGGAGTGACATCCCGTGTGCGGTGAACCTGCAGAAGACGAATGAACCGGAGCGGAAAACAGGCACGTAGCTCCCGCACTTGCGGCAAGCACCGCGCCCAGCAATGCCACCGTTACGATCTGAAGAGCAGCGATTCTAGGCAGACTTCGGATCATATCTATGTCCCGGTTATTTTCACCCGCAGCTCTTCCGGCAGCCGCTCCCGGATCTCCGGAGGCAGACGGTCATGCACCCGGCGCGCGCCTTGTTTCGCCGCATCCAGCACCGTTACCGGCGCGGGCGTGGCGACCGCCACCACCAGCCAGATCAGCGCGGATAGGGCAAAGCCAGCCAAGGCCGCAATCTCCAGCCAGAAAGCATGCCGCGGCCCAAAGTGGCGAATCACACCAAAGGCTAGTAGAAACACCCCGCCGGATACCGAAGCCAGGGCGATCAGGCCTACGTCGATGATGCGGTGGATACGCTGGCGGCTGCGGCAGCGTTCGCACCCGGCGAAATGGCTTTCGTAGTCGGCGCACATCTCCGGCGCCAGGCCGGAAATATCGTAGCGCCAGCCCGCCAGAATCTTGCCTACAATTGGATCAATGCACTGCTGACTCATAGGTAACTACGACGACAACTACAGCTGAATGGGCGGCAAAATCTCGGTCTGCACCGCCACCATTACGCGGTTGTGAAATAACCCGCCGCGCAAGGCCAACGCTCTTTCCGCCTCTCTTCGCGCAATTTCCGGATGATTGTTCTGCTCAGAGAGATGCGCCAGCACGACAAACGCTGCATTATTATCATAGTCGCCGGTGAAGAAATCCGCGAGTTTCTCGTTCGAGAGGTGCCCCATATTGCTGGCCACGCGCTGTTTCACACTCCACGGATAGGGCCCTCCGCGGAGCATTTCTACGTCGTGATTGGACTCCATGATCAGTACATCGGAGCCGCGCAGGTGGTCGCGAACATTGACCGGCAAATAACCGAGATCGGTCGCCACGCTCACTTTCGTACCCTCCACGCGAAAGGTAAAACCCACCGGATCGGCGGCATCGTGCGGGATGGTGAATGGCTTCACCTCAATATCGCCTACCTGAAAGCGGTGGCCTGATTCAAACTTCTCCAGTTTTTCCAGTTGCGGCCGCTCGCCGTTTTCGTTGCGCAGCGCCCGCGCCCACGCGGCGTGCGTCGCCCCGGTCATGAAAACCGGAATGCGCAACTTCTTCGCCAGCATCGCCAAGCCGTAAACATGATCGGAGTGTTCGTGCGTAATCAAAATCGCCGAGAGCGATCGCGGATCTTCCCCCAGCGCCTTCATGCGCTTGAACGTCTCGCGGCAGGAAATGCCCGCATCCACCAGTATCCTGGTCCGGGTGCTGGCCACGAATGCACAATTCCCCCGGCTCCCGCTGGCCAGCATCGACACCGTCACACACATGCTGCGAGCATACGCGTCCCCCCTGTGGAATTGGGAGTAACTTTTTGGCTATCCGATACCTTGGAGCAGTGGTTGGTGGTCAGTCTCGGTTTCAGGGTTTACTGATCACTGATCACTGATCACTGATCGCTGACCACTGATTCACTGACTTTTCATTTCCCTTGCCGCAGGTTATCGATCGCGCGCCGCATCACCGCGCCCCCGTATGCCCCAGCCATTCCCGGCAAGGCGGTAAGAAAGGATCCAAACACCTGCCCGCGCGTCGGCTTCACCGTCATGATCACATACGCCGCAAGTTCGGTCAGGGGAATAAAAATTGCCACCACAACCACCCACCGCCACGGCCAGCGCGGCCGCAACAAACCCAGCAGCATGCACGCCATCAGCACCAGCAACGCCGTAAACAGCAAATCATTCACCAAGACATCCACCCACCCTGTGCCGATGCCGGCGAGCGCGGCCAGAACGTACCACGGCAGGTCGCTCCTGACTCGCCGCGAAGTTATCTCGGTTGACATTGATGATTGCTGATTGATGATTGCTGATTGCTGATTAAAATTTAAATGGGCTTTTGATTTTCAATCAACAATCAGCAATCAACAATCAACAATCATCAATACTGATAAAACCCACGGCCGCTCTTCCTCCCCAGCCACCCCGCGTCAACCATCTTGATCAACAGCGGGCACGGCCTGTACTTCGGATCGCCCAATCCATCCAGCATCACCCGCATAATGTCGAGGCAAACATCGAGTCCGATAAAGTCGGCCAGTGTCAGCGGTCCCATGGGATGCGCCATCCCCAGCTTGAACACTTCGTCCACCGCCTCTGCCGTGGCCACACCTTCCATCACCGCGTACATGGCCTCATTCAGCAACGGCATCAGCACCCGGTTCGAGACAAATCCCGGCGCGTCGTTGACCTCGACCGGAGTCTTCTCCAGCTTTAGCGCCAGGTTCCGAGTTTCAGAAAATGTTTCCTGCGAAGTGGCCAGCCCGCGAATCACCTCCACCAGCTTCATCACCGGTACCGGATTAAAAAAGTGCATGCCAATCACTTTGTCGGGACGTTTGGTCAGCGCCGCCAACTTGGTGATGGAAATCGACGAAGTGTTCGAGGCCAGAATCACATCCGCCCGCGCCAACCGGTCGAGATCACGAAAAATCTCCGTCTTGATCTCGAACTTCTCGGTCGCCGCCTCCACGATAAAATCGCAGTCTGCCAGCCGCGCGCGCTCGGTCACTCCCTCGATTCGTCCCAACGCCGCATCCTTGTCGGAAGCGGTGATCTTGTTCTTCGCGACCTCACGATCAAGATTCTTCGTGATCGTCGCCATCCCGCGATCCAGAAACCGTTGCTCCACATCGCATAACACGACCGAATAACCGCTGCGCGCAAAAACATGGGCGATGCCATTGCCCATGGTTCCCGCACCGACCACTCCCACTCGCTTGATTTCCATCTATCTACCTCGCACCAAACTACCTCGCACCAAACCAAGCCACGTCTCGTTCTGAGTTTAAGAAAACGTTTGAGTCTAACACCAGGAACGGATGTCGGGGCTCGGACTCCGACCAGGACCTGACTGGAGCGAAGCCGAAAAGGCGGAGATTTGATGTCTCAGAAATTCAAAAAGCCTCTTGACACATCTACTACACATGTAGTAACAATGCGTACGTCGATAGGAGATGTAATGTCGAATCCCAAACTCACCAACTTGGAGTTGAAGGTCATGGAAACACTATGGACCCGCAGGAGCGCCTCCATTCGCGAAATTCAGGAAGACTTTCCCGAGACGGACCGCCCGGCCTACACCACGATCCAAACCACGGTCTACCGCCTCGAAGGCAAGAAGGCGGTGCGGCGCGTTAAGAAGGTCGGCAACTTCCACATCTTCGAGTCCGCCATTTCCCGCGACGTCGCGCAGCGGAAGTTGATCGATGACCTGCTCGCATTGTTCGGCGGCCGTACCCAGCCAGTCATGGCGCACCTCATCGAATCGGGCAAACTCACGCTGGCCGACGTCAAAGAAGCCGAGAATACCCTCCGCCAACTTGAGAAAAAGGACAAGCTCCTATGATCGCGAACTCCTTATCCCTACCGACGATCTGGAACTACCTCGCGCTCGGCTTGGCCGATCACTTGTGGCAATCCACCCTGGTCGCCGTGGCCGCCGGCCTGCTCACTTTAATGCTCCGCCAGCATCATGCCCGCGCTCGCTACTGGCTCTGGCTGGTAGCGTCACTGAAATTCCTGGTTCCTTTTTCGTTGCTGGTCAGCATCGGCAAATCCCTCAAGTGGTTGCATCACTCAACTCCAGCCGCATCGCCCGCACTGTACTTCGCGATGAAAGAGATCGGCCAGCCCTTTACTCAGGCGGCGGCACCGGCGGTCGGCACGACCATAGCCCCGACGGCGCACCCCAGTCTGCTCCATTTCTTTCCAGTAATCTTTACGGCCATTTGGCTGGGTGGATTGCTCGCCGTGCTGTTTGTATGGACGATGCGCTGGCACCGCATTTCCGCGGCTATCAGGTCATCCGAGCGGTTGCGCGAAGGGCGTGAAGTGGGCGCGCTGCGGCGTCTGGAGCGCATCGGCGGAATCCGCAAGCCGATCGACATACTGCTGTCACGTGCCTCGCTCGAGCCTGGAATTTTTGGTATCACCCGCCCAGTGCTGATCTGGCCCGAGGGCATCTCGCGCCGCCTGGAAGACGCGCACCTCGAAGCCATCCTCGCACACGAAGTCCGGCACGTACGCCGTCGCGACAATCTCTACGCCGCGGTGCACATGCTGGTCGAAGCGGTTTTCTGGTTCTATCCCCTTGTCTGGTGGCTGGGATCGCGCCTGCTCGAAGAGCGCGAGCGCGCCTGTGACGAGGAGGTCATCGAATTCGGCGGCGACCGCCAGGTTTATGCCGAGAGCATTTTGAAAGTCTGTGAATTTTGCCTGAGTTCCCCGCTGGCCTGCGTCTCTGGCGTTACTGGCGCCAATCTCAAACAAAGGATGGTTCACATTATGTCCGACCGCCTGGTGCACAAACTTGACTTTGCCAAGAAGCTCATGCTCACCACCGCTGCATTCTTGGCGATTGCCGTTCCCATCACCTTCGGCCTGTTTCACGCGGCCCCAGGCCAAGCCCAGCCGCAAACGGAAGAGGCTTCTGCCGCCCCACCGGTATTGGAATCCGTATCGATCAGGCCCTACAACAATCCGGATCATCTGCAAAATGCCAAGGTCATGTTTTCACTCAAAGATGGCAGCTTCATCGCAAGGGGAATCACTTTACGAACCCTGATTGAAATGGCGTACCACGTTCAGGAAAGCGAGCTCACCGGCGGCCCAGATTGGCTCGACAGCTCCAGGTTCGACGTCGACGCCCGACTCAACTCCGCGCGTTCTGCCGCAATAAGGAATGCGGGGCCGAAGGGAGCGAACTTCGACGATGGGCTGTTCTTGAAGTCCCTACTGACAAACTATTTCAAAGTTGCTGTGCATCAGGAATCGCGAAATCTCTCTGTTTATGAGTTGGCTGTCGACGATGGCGGCTCGAAGCTTCAGCTGGCTAAGGAAATGGGCATGTCCCATCTGGGCAATGGAGAGTTAGTCTCGCAGGGCATCCCCATCGAACTCCTCGCGAACCAGCTATCGACCCGCCTCGGCCGAACCGTTGTCGACCGGACCGGACTCACGGGTCTCTACGCGTTCAATCTTCATTGGACTCCCGACCCGAACGAAAATGTGCGTGAGATGCAGATGGTGAGCCGGCATGCGGGGGATGCGCCTGCTACTCCGCCCGCAGCAGATCAAACAAGCGCTCCCAACCTCCTGACTGCCGTCCATGAGCAGCTTGGACTGAAACTCGAAGCCAAGACCGAACCGGTGCCGGTTCTGGTCGTGGATCACGCCGAGTCCCCATCCGAAAAATAACCGGCGCAATTTTAAGGAATGCGCCAACGGTCGCCCCGTCTTTGCCCCTGTGTCATTTGCAGGGACGAACGGGGCTTTTGAGTTTCTCGGGGCAATCTCGTGACGCCCAGAGGTGTAAAATCTAGAAGCAAACCTAATTACCTGATCTCCTAGCTTGGAAAGGAATTTTCTTCATGGCAACCCTGGAACTCCCCGTCCGGCCGCGCACTTCTTCGTCACCGCAAGCTCATTCCGGCCCGTTCGTCAACGAGCCTTTTTATGATTTTCGCCACGAAGATAACGTCCGCAAGATGCGCGCCGCCATCGAGCGCGTCCGCGGACAACTCGGCCATGAGTATGACCTCATCATTGGTGGCCAGCGCGTTAAGACTGCCGACAAAATCAGGTCGCTGAATCCCTCGCACCCATCGCAAGTTGTCGGAATCCACCAGAAGGCGGGCAAAGAGCACGTGGAGCCGGCTATGCAAGCCGCGCTCAAAGCCTTCGAGTCCTGGAAAAACACCTCGGTCGAAGAGCGCGCCAGCCTGCTGTTCCGCGCCTCCGACCTGATGCGCCAGCGTAAGATGGATTACATGGCCTGGCTGGTTTTTGAAGTCAGCAAGAACTGGGGCGAGGCCGATGCCGATATCTCCGAGACCATCGACTTCCTCGAGTTCTACGCCCGCGAAGCCCTCCGTTTCGCTAAAGTGCAACCGCCCGTGCAGTTGCCTGGCGAGCGCGACACCCTTAGCTACATCCCGCTCGGCGTCGGCGCGGTGATCCCTCCCTGGAATTTCCCTTGCGCCATCATGGCCGGCATGACAGTCGCCTCCATCGTCAGCGGGAATACCGTGATCTTGAAACCATCCAGCGACTCTCCCACCATTGCCGCAAAATTCATGGAGCTGCTGGAAGAGGTTGGCCTGCCTGAAGGCGTAGTAAACTTCTGCCCCGGCGCGGGCGCGAGCTTCGGCGATGCCGTGGTCGCGCATCCTAAAACCCGCTACATCGCTTTCACCGGCTCGCGCGAAGTGGGATTACATATCAACCGGGTCGCCGCCACGCAAGCTCCAGGACAAATCTGGATCAAGCGCACCATCCTCGAAATGGGCGGCAAAGACGCCATCATCGTCGATGCCGATGCCGATATTGATTCCGCCGTCGAAGGTGTCGCCCAGGCCGCCTTCGGTTTCCAAGGCCAAAAGTGCTCCGCCTGCTCGCGCGCCATCGTCGACGAACGCGTCTACGATAAATTCCTCGAACAGCTCAAAGCCCGCGTGGAAAAAATCACCATCGGGGATCCCACCGAAAATTCCGGCATGGGAGCCGTAATCAATGAAGGTTCGATGAAGACCATCCTCGGATACATCGAGCAAGGCAAGAAAGATGGACGCCTGATCACTGGCGGCGAACGCGCCGTGGAAGCCGGAGAAGGTTACTACATCCGTCCCACGGTGATCGCCGATATTCCGGCCAAGTCAAAACTCGAGCAGGAAGAAATCTTCGGTCCGGTGCTGGCCGTGATCAAAGCCCGCGGCTTCGACCATGCATTAGAGATCGCGAATGACACCGAGTTCGGCCTTACCGGCGCCATCTACACCAAGTCGCGCGACAAGATTGACCGCGCCATCCGCGACTTTCAGGTAGGCAATCTCTACATCAACCGCAAATGCACCGGGGCCATGGTCGGCGCGCATCCCTTCGGCGGATTCAACATGTCGGGCACCGACTCCAAGTCTGGCGGCCCAGATTATCTCTATCTTTTCACCCAGGCAAAGTCCGTCGGGGAGAAAATCGGGTAACCTTTTCCAAAGTATCTGCAACTCTACATGTATTCGATGCAGGAAAGTGATTGCACGAATTACTTAGCCGTAGAGGAGATACTTTATGAAAAGCTACTCAGGGACTGTTGCTCCTGTCCTGGTCACCTTTTTCTTATTGGCCGTAGGCACTCCATGGTTGAATGCCCAGATTACTAACGCGATTCAAGCCCACATCGACCACGCCTTCGTCATCGGCAACACCACCCTGCCGTCGGGCGAGTACACATTCCGGATGATGCAAAATTCTGAGCTTTCGGTAATGACAGCGACCAGCGAAAATGATAAGACCAGCGTGGAATTTATCGTTCGGGAGGCAATTGATAATCATACCCCCGCACACACGGAACTAACATTTCGTAAATATGGAAACACTGAGTTTTTGAATAAGATTTTCGAAAGTGGAACAAAAATCGGAGTCGAAGTCACAGAAACCAGCAGGGAGGAATCGCGCCTCGTGAAAGAAGGTCAGCAGCCTACTTTGCACACGGAAGAAAAGTAAAAGGTTTTGGGAATGATGGAACCAGTCTGGGCGTAAATGTCCATCCGGACTTTTACGCCACGACCTGGGGAAAATACCGACTCGAGGATCAAGATTTTTCAAACGCGCTAGTCGGTGACAGGCAACGGATTCCGCTCCAGAAATTGCCGCTGGTGCCAGTAGGGATAAACCGCCGTCACCTCGCTCGCAGCATCCAGCTTTGCAATTTGCTCGCGAGACAGATTCCATCCCTCGGCCGCCAAATTCTGCCGCAACTGTTCTTCGTTTCGGGCGCCCATGATTACGGTCGAAACCGAGGGCCTTTGCAGCAGCCAGTTCAGCGCAATCTGCGGGACGGTTTTTCCCGTCTCCTTCGCGACTGCATCCAGCGCATCGACCACCCTATATAAATACTCGTCCTGCACCTGCGGCCCCTGCTCAGAGGTCTTATGCAGCCGGCTCTCCGCCGGCAAAGCCTTCCCGCGCCGGATCTTTCCCGTCAGCCTACCCCAGCCCAGCGGACTCCACACCAGCGCGCCCACCCCCTGATCCAGCGCCAGCGGCATAAGCTCCCACTCGTACTCTCTGCCAATCAAAGAGTAGTACACCTGATGCCCCACGTACCGCGCCCAGCCATATCTGTCAGCAACCGCCAAAGACTTCATCAGGTGCCAGCCGGAAAAATTCGAGCAGGCAATATATCGAACCTTCCCGCTGGTCACCAGCTGATTCAGCGTGCTCATAACTTCTTCAACCGGAGTCAGCGCGTCAAATCCATGAAGATGATAAATATCGATGTAATCTGTTCCCAGCCGGCGCAAGCTGGCTTCGCAAGCGCGAATCACGTGATACCGCGAGGACCCAACATCGTTCGGCCCCGCGCCCAGACGGAAAGTTGTTTTGGTCGAAATCAAGACGTCGCCACGCCGTCCGGCAATTGCCTTCCCCAAAATCGTCTCGGAAAGACCGTCCGAGTAAACGTCGGCGGTATCGAAAAGATTGACGCCCGCTTCCAGGCAGATATCAACCAGCCGGGTAGCCTCGGCTACGTCGCTCGCGCCCCACGCTTTGAAAAACTCGTTACCCCCACCAAATGTTCCCGTGCCAAAACTCAACACCGGCACTTTCAAACCAGAGCGTCCCAGCGTTCGAAATTCCATGAGCAAGTAGATGCAGATCAAATCAGAACGATGCGCTAAACAAAAACACAACGAGGAAGATTTACTCTGTGGCCCTCTGTGTCCCCCGTGTTAAAGGTTTTTCGCCGCGTCCGCCAAAGCGCTTTCAATAAAAAAGCCGCCCGCAGGCGGCTGTAGTCCAAAGAATATCCAAAACCTACGGCATCACTCCTGCCGGCGTCTGCGGAGCCGGTCCCGCGGTAGTCGCCGCCGCAGCTTCGTTCAGAATCCGGTGGTGGATGGTAAACAGCGCCAGCTCCAGCCGATCCGACACACCAATCTTGTCGTAAACATTACGCAGATAATTCTTAATGACCTGTTCTGTCGTTCCCAACTGGGTGGCGATTTCCTTATTTTTATATCCCTGCACAATCAGCGCCACAATGCGCAGTTCTTTCGCCGTCAGCCGATCGCGCACGCGCAACCCAACCATATCGTTCTCGGTCAATTCACTCGGCACCGCGACATCCTGCACCCAGGTCTCTCCGCGTGCCACTTTGCGAACGCAGTCCACCAACGCCGCACTGGTCACGTTGCGATAGACCACGCCATGCGCCCCGTTCGCCATGTGCCGCTGCGCGCTTTCGCCCGTATCGGCCAATACCACCACGCGCGTCTTTGCCTTGTTCGCGCCCTGCACGATGGCGGCAAAATCGTTGTGAAATCCCGCCGCCACCACCAGCACCGCGGCGCGGAATTTATCCAGAGCCATAAACATCTGCTCTGGCGTTTGAGCCTGCGCCACAATGCGCATCTCGTCTTCCACCGCCAGCACTTTGGCAATGCCGGCGCGGAAGATTGCCTGGTTATCGGCCAGAATCAGTTTGAGCATGTCTTTGACGCTCCAAAGTCATCCTAAGAATTACATCCGTGTTACCACGGCATTGTTGATTGATGATTGTTGATTGTTGATTAAAAAATCCCGCATCGCCCCGTTTTTTCAATCAACAATCAGCAATCAAAAATCAACAATTTCTTCTACGAATTCCTGACAAACTCATAGGAGTCGATTACGCAGGCCACGCCTTTGCCCTCTTCACTGGCTCCCGTCGGATCCGTGCGCACTACGCGTCCTTTGCACTGAATCACAACATTTTCCTGCCCTCCAGTAACATCCGGGGGCAGCGTGATCTCGAATTCCACTGGCGATCCAATCTCGAGCGACGCGTCGGCGCGAATGTAAACTCCCGCCGCGCTCAGATTTCCTGTCGTCCCCTTGGCGTCGCCGCTGGCCGCATCGCTGTGCAGTTTGATCGGCAACTCCAGCGGAAATCTTTTTCCGGTCCGTGCTTCTTCGGACACAGTGCCTCCTCTTTCGTGGTTCGATCCTTCTCTTTTTGCGAACGAGGCCAATACCATCAAAGTACGCTCCTGGCAGGCGGATCACCCACTTTACAGCTCACGGCGGTTATATCACGGATGCCAGCTCTATAAAAGCCTGATAACGAATTAGTTAAGGGTAGAACCTAGATTCCCCCCTACCGCGTATGGGACGCACACTTCTGTTCCGCCGCCTTTGACCTTGCATTTTGAAGTCTTCATCTCTGTTATTATGCCCGCCGGGTGAATAAGAATGGCTCGACCATCGAACAATTCACCGCCCCAACCCCTGCAAGGCAAGATCGCCCTCGTAGCCGGTGCCACCCGCGGCGCCGGACGAGGCATCGCTATCGCCCTCGGTGAAGCCGGAGCGACTGTCTACTGTACCGGCCGCAGTTCAAGACGCAACTCGAAGAGAAACCCGCAAAAACGTTCCCTGAAGCCCGGCCAGCGCGAAACCATCGAAGAAACCGCCGACCTGGTCACCGCCGCAGGCGGCCACGGCATTGCCGTGAGAGTCGACCACGAAGTTCCCGCTGAAGTTAAAAAACTCGTCGCGCTTATCAAACGCCGTCACAAAGGCCTCGACATCCTTGTCAACGACGTCTGGGGCGGCGACGCCCTCACCGAATGGAGCAAGCCCTTCTGGACCGTCAATCTCGAAAACGGCCTGCGCATGCTCAAGCAGGCCATCCACTCCCACATCATCACTGCTCACTACGCTGCCCCGCTGATGCTCGGTCGACTAAAAAAAGATCGTCCCGGTGGAATCATCTGCGAAATCACCGACGGCGACGCCTTCTATTACCGCGGCAACCTCTTCTATGACCTTGTAAAAATCTCCGTCATCCGCCTGGCTTTCGCCATGTCCCGCGAACTGCACAAACGCAATATCGCCGCCGTCGCCCTTACTCCCGGCTTCCTGCGTTCCGAACGAGTTCTTGAGCATTTCAAAGTCACCGAAGCCAACTGGAAAGACGCCGGCAAGAAAAAGAATAGAGATCAAAACAGTAAAGATCAGAACGACGCCCCCGGCGATTTCATGGTTTCCGAATCGCCGCGCTATATCGGCCGCGCCGTCGTCGCCCTCGCCACCGATCCCAACGTGATGAACAAAACTGGACGCGTCTACAGTTCCTGGGCCCTCGCCCGCGAATACGGATTCACCGACCTCGACGGCACCCAGCCCCACTGGGGCAACTACGCCCGCAAAAAATACGGCAAATATAAAATCTGCGACGACACTTTCTACTCCTACTGGACCCCCGGGCTAATCGAACTGATCTTCCCTGACTGGTTCTAATAGGGATCAAGTTGGAATGCGAATGGACGGCTGCCGAAAAAGAGATGGCGCAGTGGGGGAGGGGGAAGCTGACCTTACTTGAGAAACCGACTGCGCCACCAGAGGAGAAAACGACCCAGGGCCGGATGCTCCTTCCCATCTTTCATCCTAAAGAGACAAAAACTTACACCCCCACGTACATCCGGGCTGTTCAAAATTGCTCACCTCTAGAAATAAAATCTAGACGCCCCATCCCTTCACTCTGTTCGGGCGAACGCGCAATCTCTAACCCGCCGTGCCGGTCACAATTAGCAGTCCTGTCCCGAACAAGCCCAAGGTGCCGCACGAGCGAAGCTCGACGCTTCTTCGTCATTGCCGGCAAAGCGAGAGATTGCGCGATCGTCAGTGCTACGGTTTGGAAACTTGACATCCGTTGTAACGGCTCCTGCCTGATGGACTTTACCTTGCAACCGAACTGCCCGTGATACCGTCAGATGAGTGTTCTTTCGTTCGCTCCCAGGAGAGCTAACTCATGCTCGGCCAATATTATTTTGTCCGCCAGCAATCGACTCGGCGCCCACACTGTTTTGTCCCGCAAGTCTGCATCTTAATTCTGCTCTCGACTACGCCCCTCTTATCTCAGCAGGCGTCGCCGCAAAAGCCCGCCACGCCAGCTCCGGCTCCCAGCGGTGCCGAAGAAAAACCAGCCCAGGAAAAGCCGCAGCCCAAGCCCGACGAATCCGCCGCCGCAACCGCCGCACTCCTCCAACTCAACAATGCTCTCGAAGGTCTCGCCGCAAAAGTTTCGCCTGCTGTGGTTCAGATCCTGGTCACCGGTTACGGCCCCGCGCACGAAGAGAACCGTACCCAGACCGCTCTCATCGTCCGCCAGCAAGTCGTCGGCTCCGGGGTGATCGTCGATCCCTCCGGCTACATCATGACCAACGCCCATGTGGTCGAAGGCGCGCAAAGCATTCGCGTTGCACTGCCGCTGCCAAACGATTCCGGCCGCGCCGTGCCCGTGGGCAAACGCCACATCCTTCCAGCAAAATTAATCGGTGTTCATAAGGAAACCGATCTCGCCTTGCTCAAGATCGACGAGAGCGATCTTCCCACGCTGCCGCTTCTCACCCAGACGCGTCCCCGCGTCGGACAACTGGTCTTCGCCATCGGCAGTCCCGAAGGCCTGCAGAACTCCGTCACCATGGGAGTCGTCAGCGCCGTCTCCCGCCAGCCCGATCCCACCAAACCCCTCACCTACATTCAAACCGACGCTCCTATCAACCCCGGCAACAGCGGTGGCCCACTCGTCGATACGAACGGATCTGTTGTCGGCATCAACACGTTCATTCTCTCCGAAGGCGGCGGCAGCGAAGGCCTGGGCTTCGCCATCCCTGCCCGCATCGTCGATTTCGTTTACCACAGCCTGCGCAAATACGGTCATGTGCATCGCGTCGAAATCGGCGCGGACGCGCAGGAAGTCACGCCCACCATGGCCGAAGGTCTCCATCTCGCGCAACGCTGGGGAGTCATTATCGCTGACGTCAAACCTGACGGCCCCGCCGCAACCGCCGGCCTAAAGGTTCAGGACATCGTTCTCTCCGCCGACGATCGCCGCATCGACACTCTTCCCGCACTTTCTTCCGCGTTGTATCTTCACCGCCTCGACAAAGTTCTAAAGCTGGAAATTTTGCGCGGGGACGAAAGGAAAACTCTGTACGTTCCCGCCATCGAGGAGCGCGATCCCATGGATCAACTCTTCGACGCCGCCGATCCCGAAAAAAGTCTCATCTCGCGCCTCGGCATTCTCGCCACCGATCTCACTCCCGACCTGCGCCAGTCAGCTCGGATCGCTGCGCATTTCTTCCGGAGTAATCGTCCTCGGCCGCGCCGCCGACCTCATCACTCCCGACACCGGCCTGCAAACCGGCGACATCATCCACTCCCTCAATACCACTCCCATCACTTCCATGGAAGAACTACGCTCCGCCGTGCATAGCCTGAAAACCGGCGCCGCCGTCGTCCTGCAAGTCGAACGCAGCGATGGGCTTGACGTATTTGAGTTTTGAGATGGAGTAGCGGCGAATCGCGATGGCGGTCATCGAGGATTCGTGACCGGAATCCTGACGGGGAAACCGCCGCACTCGTAACCAGCAATTGTTTGCGCCCGCGCCTTCACTATGCTACCGTGCCAATGATTTCAAGATAAGCCTTCAACATTAAGCCTTCGAGATTAGAATTTCCCTAGGAGACGCTCATGGTCGGCATCATCCTGCTCGTAATCCTCGTCCTCATCTTGGTCGTCCTCATCGGCATGTACAACAGCCTGGTGCAGCTGCGCGTGCGCACCGACTCCGCCTGGTCCGATATTGATGTGCAGCTCAAGCGCCGCCACGACCTCATCCCCAATCTCGTCGAAACCGTCAAAGGCTACGCCACGCACGAAAAAGGAACATTCGAAAACATTGCCAAATTTCGCTCGCTGGCCATGCAGGCGACCACACCGGAAGGCAAGGCGGTAGCTGAGAATCAGCTTACTGGAGCGCTGAAGAGCCTGTTCGCCGTCGCCGAGAATTATCCGGAACTAAAAGCCTCGGAAGAATTCACACAACTGCAAGGATCGTTAAGCCAGACAGAAGATTCGATCCAGAACTCGCGCCGCTACTACAACGCCGTGGTCCGCGACCTGAACACAAAAATCCAGTCATTCCCCACAAACATCCTCGCCAACATGTTCGGCTTCCAGGCCCGCCAGTTCTTCGAGACCACTGACGCCGACCGCGAGCCCGTCGCCGTCAAGTTCTGACCCCATGGTCCGGGCTATAAATAGAGGGGCCCCGGAGGGGCAGCATGACAATAGCCCAGCGCGTTCAGCGCTGGGTGAGAGTAGAGAAGGGAACATCGTCCCGGAGGGACGACTGAAAATCTCGCGCCTACTCGTCGGTCTCGACTATCCAGCGCGAGCCATCCTGCTGCTGCTGCGCCACGATTCTCGGCCTCGCCGCTCCCGCCGCAGCAAAATCCTGGCGCATCTCGAACTTCCAAGACGATATCACCGTCAACAAAGATGGCAGCGCCCTGGTCGACGAGACCATCTCGCTGGTTTTCGTCGGCGAGTGGCATGGCATTCACCGCACCATCCCGATCGAATATCCCGGACCCAACGGAACCAACTATCAACTTTTTATCGACCTCAAAAGCGTCACCGACGAAAACGGATCTAAACTCAAATACGATTCCTCAACCTCCGGCGCTTACCGCGATCTGAAAATCTACATTCCTGGCGCGGTCAATACCACGCGCACGGTGAAGATCATCTATCGCGTGCGCAATTGCACGCGCTTCTTCGATCAATACGACGAGTTCTACTGGAATGTAACCGGCAACGATTGGCCCGTGCCCATCGACCATGCCGCGGCGACCGTACATTTTCCCGATGACGCCGCAGGATCGTTGCGCGTGCAAGCCTTCACCGGCGTCTATGGCTCGACCGAACGCGACGCAACTGCGAAAGTCGATGGCGCAACTGCCGAATTTGAAACCACAACTCCCCTACCCATGCGCGGCGGCCTTACCGTTGATGTCTACATTCCCAAAGGAATTCTCACTCAGCCCAGCGCTCTAACGAAACTGTTCTGGTTTATCGGCGGCAATCCCATTGTGTTTCTGCCACTGGTCACGTTGATCGTCATGTTCGGTTTGTGGTGGTACGCCGGACGCGATCCCGATCCTGGAATGTCCGTCGCGCCGATGTACGAGCCCCCGCCAGGAATTTCACCCGCCGAAGCCGGAACCCTGCTCGACGATCACATCCATCCCCGCGACATTACATCGACCATTGTCGATCTTGCGGTCCGCGGTTTCATCAAGATCGAAGAGACGGACGAGAAGGGTCTTCTATTTCATAATAAGGATTACATCTTTCATCTCCTGAAACAGCGGCAGGATTGGACGGGCCTCGCTCCTCACGAACAGGTGATGCTGGAAAACATTTTTGTCGGAGACATGCCGGACACCCGACTCTCCAGCCTGAAGAACCGCTTCTACACCGCGATTCCAGTAGTACGAACCGATATTATGTCGGCCCTGAAACAGAAAGGCATCTACACTCTCGATCCGGAATCGGCCAATGCCTATAGCATAGGAGCCGCAGTCTGCATCCTGATTCCGTTCGCCGTTTTTCAATACTTCGGCTGGGCCGATTTCCTAAGTTCCATTCCCATGCTCGTCGGATGCGTTCTTCTCAGCGCCTTGATCTGGTGGCTCTTCGCTCGCGTGATGACGGCAAAAACCTTGAAGGGCGCGCGAACTCACATCGCAGTTCTCGGATTTCAGGAATTCATGAACCGCGTCGATGCCGACCGGTTGAAAGTCATGCCTCCCGATACGTTCGAAAAATTCCTGCCCTACGCGATGGCACTCGGCGTCGAACATCACTGGGCGCAAGCCTTCGCGGGCATTATAAAAACTCCACCCACTTGGTACGCCGCACCCGCCGGCTACGCTTACGGCACAATGTTCAATCCAATCCTTTTCTCCTCCTCCATGCATGGCATGGCGACGGATATGCATCAGGTCTTTGTGTCGGCGCCGAGAGCAAGTTCCGGAGGATCGGGCTTTGGCGGAGGCGGATTCGGTGGTGGCGGCGGATTCTCTGGCGGCGGATTCGGCGGCGGTGGCGGCGGCGCGTTCTGAATTGTGGTGCGCTGGCACATGGCGCAGGAGCTGGGACCACTAGTAAATCGGGTCTGGCCTGTGGGAGTGAGGAACAGGGTAGACGAGAGGTGACGACAGAAGACGATGCCGCCACGGAGCAGGATCTGCAGCCTCCGCCCCTTCAGTGATCGTCGGTAGCTTTTCTCACCACTCGCAATGCGTTCTGGCTTTCGTTATGGGCGTTTGTCATGGGTAAGAGAGCTTCGACCACGACACTGTGTACACATCTCCCGGCGGCGTAGGGGTGGACACCGTAGCAGTCTTTTTGACGGTATCAACGCTCACAATTACAAACCGGCTGAGCACCCCTTCCAATAGAACGGGGTCGCCCTGCTTTGGGATGTGATCCGGCGGCGCGGAACGTGCCATCGAACACCTGCCTCTTCAGACCGTGGTGAGACGATCTGCATCCTAAGAGGTCAGGAAAGCTTTGTCTGTCCTACAGCGCACATAGTAGTAAATCAAAGTTTCGGCGTGGCTCTGTGCGCTACCGTACCGCAAAATGAACCTCCAATACAGTATCGTGAAGCGGCCATGCCGAAAAAGCCACCACGAATTAAAGCCCATTCAACCCGCGTTGACGATTACTCGGCGATGATGTCGGGCTTTGAAAGAGAAAGCCTTGCGGCGGAGGCCAAGCTCAAAGCCGACCGAGAGAAAAAGAAACGAAAGAACAAAAAACGTTAGCCTGTGAACATCCTTAAATGTTAGGAAGCCGGTCGCATGCGCCAATTTCGCCCTCCTGCGACAAGCCCAGATCCACTGACACATTTGACGTAGCAATCCTCATGCACGGCTTTTCCGTGTTCGTCGGCGTACAAATCGACGCTCAGATCGATCGGCTTGCTGCAAATGTTGCACGGTATTGCTTGGAAAGGGTGACCACCCATAAATGCCTCCTTTGGACGGTCACAAGTAGATTAGAAGAAACCAGCGGGGCGTGCTGAGCACAATTGACCGGCTATTGTCACTTCTCTTCGATGTGTTGGAAGCGTCTGAAAAGTGCGTTGAAGCTCTAGCCCCTTGCGGATAGAGCCTCGTCTACGGCTCCCGAAGGGAACGTAAGACGAATGCGTTCGAGCAGATAAGGAGAACGATGGTGCGCCCGGAGAGACTCGAACTCCCAACCCTCTGCTCCGAAGGCAGATGCTCTATCCGATTGAGCTACGGGCGCGTGAAAGTATTTTACGGCAATGTGGGCGTCGACGCACGGTGTCCAGCAGCGACTGAACCGCGCCGTTTCGAAGCGACCGCGAAAGAGTTATTGCTGTGGCGCGAAGTAGCCTTTGCGGGCGCGGACTTGCAGGTCTTTCTTTAGGGCGGAGATTTCGATGGAGCGGTAGCGGCCGTCGGCATCAAAATCGGCGGGACGGTAGGAGACGACGTACTGGCTGCGCAGCTCGTCTTCGATGGCGGCGAAGGAGTGAGTGATGTCCTTCATCTTGAAGGGAAAGAAGGCGCGGCCTCCGGTAGCTTCGGCAAGCTGTTCGAGAACTTTATCGCCGCGAAGAATGAGTCCGCTATCGTCAGTAGAGATAGCATAGATGATGACTTCGGCGCGCTGCGCCATTTCGATGGCTTGCGCGCGGGAGTATTCGCTTTGATTATCTTCTCCGTCGCTGACGACGACGATCGCTTTGCGCGTCGGGTGGTCGGGACGGTCTTTCAGAAACTTATCTTTGCAGGCGCGATAGATGGCATCGTAGAGCGCCGTGCCTCCACCATCCTGCAGGCGGTGAACCCCATCGGAAAGCAGTTGCACGTTGTCGGTGAAATCCTGCGTGAGTTGACTTTGTTTGTTGAAGCCGACGATGAAAGCCTTGTCAAATCCGGCACGGATGGAGTGCTGCAGGAAGCTGATCGAGGCATTCTGTTCGAAATCAAAACGGCTGTGGACGGATCCGCTGACATCGATGAGCAAGCCCAGGTGGAGAGGAAGATCGGTTTCGCGACGAAAGTTTACGATGGATTGCGGCGGCTTGTGATCGTCGAGAATTGAGAAATCGTTTTGATTTAAGTCCCGGACAAATTTGCCATGCTTGTCGGTGGCGATGAAAAGTACGTTGACTTCGTCTACGCGTTTGTGAATGGTAAGCATGGCGCCAGACTGAGCATCATCGAGCCGTGGAGGCGGCAGCGTAAGCGCCGGGGGCGCTAGCGGCATAGTTGCTGGCGTAAGGAACAGACTGGGCGGAGGCCGGGAAGGCAATGACCAACGCGGCTGCCAGCGCCAGAACCAGGCCGGCCAGCGGCGTGTACTTCATGCCTGAAAAGTCCAAAATTTTCACTCCCCGGACGGCCAAAATGTACTTCCTATTCATTAGATGCACTTCGCGTGCCGAACGACGGCGGCGGCAGGCCACACTATCCATTGACTCTAGAGGCGGGCGGCGGAGGGTGCCAAGTTACAAAAGGAGCACTCGTTTGGTCATGGCCTAGAAAGCGCTGCGGAGTGCGGATAGAATGCTACAGGCGAATGAGTACGAGGAATGGATAGAAAAACTAGTTTGGCAGAGAGGAATTGAAACGGATGAAGCGGAATAAGACAGGGGCACTTTTAACGGCGATATGTCTGCTGGCATCGATGGCGTTTGCCAACGACGAGAGGGAAGCCGACCGGGTGAAGGATGCAGGCGATGTGATGAAGGAAATTCTGAATATTCCTGACGACATTCCGCAGGACTTGCTGGATAAGGCAGAGTGCCTGGTAATTCTTCCGTCGGTTAAGAAAGGCGCGTTCGGCGTGGGAGGCAGTTATGGACGTGGAGTGATGGTATGCCGAAGCGGCCCGCACTATACGGGTCCATGGGGACCGCCGGCCCTCTATGCGCTGGAGGGGGTAAGCATTGGGTTTCAGTTGGGGGGACAGGCGACGGATTTTGTTTTGCTGGTGATGAATCCCAAGGGGGCGCGCTCGCTGCTCTCGAGCAAAGTGAAGCTGGGTGCGGATGCCTCGGCGGCGGCCGGTCCGAAGGGTCGCACCGCAGAGGGCGCGACGGATATCGTAATGAACGCTGAAATACTTTCCTACTCGCGCAACAAGGGATTGTTTGCAGGAATCTCGCTGGAAGGATCAACACTGCGGTCCGATGGCAACGCCAATGAAAAACTCTATGGGCGAAAATTGAGCGCGAAAGAGATTATTGTGGAGCACAAGGTGGGAGTTCCGAGCTCGGCCCGGCAACTGGTGGCGTTGCTGAATGCGAAATCGCCAAAGAATCGGTCGGATCCGAAGTCGCTGGAATAGCGCCACGAATACATGCATTGAATTATGAAGCGATCTGATGCAGAAAAAAAGCACCCGATTCGTTGTGCATGGGCGCAAACCGAATTGATGATGCGCTATCACGACGAGGAATGGGGCGTGCCGGTTCACGATGACCGCACGCTCTTTGAGTTCCTGATTCTGGAAGGCGCGCAGGCCGGACTGAGTTGGGAGACGATTCTCAACAAGCGCGAGAACTACCGTGCGGCATTCGACGATTTCGATGCGCAGCGGATTGCCCTTTACGACCGCAGAAAAATCGGACAACTGTTAAAAAATCCGGGAATCGTGCGCAACCGGTTAAAGATTGCATCGGCGGTGCGCAACGCGCAGGCGATGCTGCGGGTGCAGAAAGAATTCGGCAGCTTCGATAGTTATATCTGGCAGTTTGTGGACGGCCAGCCGCGAGTGAATTCGTGGAAGACGCGGCAGCGAGTTCCGGCCAGCACTCCTCAATCCGATGCTATGAGCAAAGACCTGAAGAAGCGAGGCTTCAATTTCGTGGGATCAACTATTTGCTATGCGTTTATGCAGGCGGTTGGCATGGTGAACGACCATGTCACGCAATGCTTCCGTTACAAGTTGGTGTAGATTCCGGCTTCGAGTCTGGATCAAATCTATTCAGGCTTGCGCGCAGAGGGAGCGGGATTCGAGGGCTCGTGAGTGTGCAGTATGTTCTGCGCTTTCTTGTCGTTCAGGTCGAGGCCGAAGGTGGGATGATCGTAATCTCCGCCGATTCTCACCGGTACCACTTCGCCTTTCGGCTTTTTCTTGAAAAACGGATTCATTACTTTCAGCAGGAATGCTTTCGCTCCCGTGGTAGTGTTTGAGATCTGGGAATCCACCCGCATCTGGCCGCGCAAATCGATCTTGTAATTGATCAGGTTGTAGGTTCCGTGCACGCGGGCGTGGGCGCCGGGAACGCGAAATGACAGATCGGTGAATTTCGCGACTCCGTCGATGACGTCGACTTGGCCTTGCAGATCGCTCATTACGGTTTCAGGATCCGGTTTTATTATCATATCGTGCTTCCCGTCTTTTGTTTTGTCGTTGTTCTGAATCTCCTTGCTGATATTTTTCTCCCCTCGAGCGCCAGCGCTGAGTTCGTCGATGCCTCTCTGAGTTGAAGCTGCGGCAAACGATCCGCCCCCGATTCCAAAATTACCTCGCAACTTGATTTTCTTCAGGAACTTCTGCTCGCCTGGAGGAAGTTCGGCGTGCGCCTGAAATGCGACATCGCCCGACATGGGTGCACGGTTTGCCTGCACAAATAACAGTAGAAAATCTTCGATGCGCGCGCTTCTGGATTGCAGATCGATCAGCGCGGTTTTTCCTTTGCCATCAGGCGAAGTGGCAACGCTGCCGCGGGCTTCGACATGGGTGTTCCAGAAACCACCATCAACCTGCTTGAGATATGTATTGCCGTGCGTGGCATCGACGTAGGCGCTGAATTTCGTTGTCAGATGTACCCGATGCCCACCCGATGTAACCTCAAAATCAGGAGTGTCTGTGTTCCCCGAGATATCGATATGCGATAGCTTGCCTCCGAACTCGCCAGTCGAAGAAAGCTTGCCGGCAATACCTTCGTACACGCTGAGATCTGCGTCGGTAAATGTATATTTTCCAGAAATCGGGGTTTCACCCGCATTAGTAAGGTTCCATACACCAAACTTCCCTTCGGCCGCAACTTCGCCGGGCGGTTCGGGATTATGCACTTTCACGTGGTAAGTCAACGGCGATCCCCAGCCCACATTTCGCAGGAGTGCCTCGTGAACATCGAAGCGTAAAGGTTTTTCGTCGGGATCTTTGGAAGCGAACTCCACGATTGCGCCGTTCGCGATGATCTCTGCGATCGTGATTTTTGACTGTGAAGTATGCAAAGCCTTGCCGGTCCCGAATGGCGGAATGGTCACCACCATACCTTCGGCGGTAACGCGGCTAACGCGTTGCGCGAGCAGACCCAGATAGCTGCCTTGAATCGTCAACTTGTCGATGGTAATGAGCGGCTTAGCCGCAGAAGGGTTATGGGAGAAGACTAATCCCTCCAGTACGCAGCCCGGCGACGGAAAAAATGTCTGATGAAATCTTCGAACTTGGACCTGGCTGTCGCTGGCCTCGCGCAAATCCTGCAATACTTCCGCCTGCGAGTAGGGCCAGTGATGCTCCAGTTCCACTGCGCCCGCGCACAGCAGCACGCAAGCCACTAGCGCGATTGGGATTAAGAATCTCTTGTAGTTTTTCTGCCATGGCTGCCGCGGTGGTGGGACGGTGGCGGGAAGCGGAGCTGTGACAGGAGCCATGGGGTTTTGAGGCTGAGCGAAGTATGGGGGTTGCTGTCGAAAACGGCAACCTCGGTGCATAAAGGGCCTGGATTACGCTCGCGCTCCGCGAGCCATGTTGCAAAGGACTATAGCGTCAATTAAGCTAGTGTTTTCTTCCGGAAATGCCCTCAGCCGGGATGGCGGAACTGGCAGACGCAGCGGACTCAAAAGCGATCTCGTAAGTCTAAGTAAATAAATAACACGCAGATGTAATAGCAGACGCAGCGGATTTTTATAGATTAAGGCTTCGTCTTTCTCGAGTTGCTGCGGAATCGCCCCGTCGTTGGCCGCAATTACGGGCCATGAAGGCTTGCTCTTCCATGCAGCGGTCTTGATTGTGGCTCCGAAAACAGATGCCGACGTTTGTCCCTATGTTGCCGTGAATATCTGCTCCTCCCCGTCCGAGAGATCCTGCGCCATGTCTTCGGCAATTCCTTTTCGAGTGTCCGTTAAAAAACCCTGAGCGTCGGGCCGGAGCTCGCTGCCCAAGCGGTGCGGGCGGGTACGGTTTGCTAACGGAATTGATGGATTCACTTTCCCCACCCGCTCGGTAATCGCCACGCCTGCATAGGAATCGCCGACTAGTAGGACGGGCCCATGCCAGGGAAATCGGAAGGGAGGGTGAATCGTGGTGAGGCTTTTCATCGACACGAATGAATGCACCCATCGGTGCCGCTAACTCACATGGTTCTGGCGAGGGGACTGCAGAGACTGGAATCGTTGCCAGCCTTTCCTGAGAACGCTCTCAGAATGGCAAAAATCTTCCGATTTGTTTGAGGTGAAAGCGGCATGTCTACTGCACCCCTCGCGATTATTCGTTTGCTTCTCGTCGCCACTGCCTGCGTCAGGCGGCCTCGAGTGAAGACGCTGGCGCAATGGAGGGGCTCCGTTCGACGAGGGCTGCACCGCCGGGCAGGGAGGCGGGAGCTGCGCCACCTGGCCTATGCCGGGCTGAGCTGGTTCTTCCTGGCTTCGGGGCTCGCTCCGCATGCGGCTGCGCAGAGTTGTACGAACTATGCCTGCTTCCAAGTCAGTTGCCTGGGCGGGGCCACTACTTCGATCAGTGGAACGACGTATGCGCCCAACGGGGTCGATCCCATTCCGAATGTGCTGGTATACGTCCCCAATGGGACCGTACAGCCCTTCGTGGACGGCCCCGCCGATGATACGGAAGCTTCGCTGGTGACCGGCAACCCGCTGGTGTTGACTATGAGCTCGGCAAACGGCACCTTTACCTTGACCAATGTGCCGGCAGGCACGAGTTTTCCGCTGGTATTGCAGGCGGGAAGATGGCGGCGGCAGTTGACGGTGCCCTCGCTGACCTCATGCGTGAACACGCCGGCGTCGAACTTTAACCCGCCCTCCGATGTTTTCTCCAGATTTCCCAAGACCCAGGTCGAGGGCGATATTCCAAAAATGGCGATGGCCACCGGCGGCGTCGACGCGCTGGAATGCTCGTTGCGCAAGATCGGCATTGCCGACACGGAATTTACCGACTACACCGTGAATGCCACCGGTCTCTCCAGTCCAGGAAGGATCAATCTGTTTGAGGGCGGGGGAAACTCGGGCGCCAAGGCGGGCAGCACGGTCCATACGGAAAGTCAACTGGTAGGCAGCACCAGCGCTACCATCGCCGGGTCGCTACTGGGAGGCTACAACGTCTTGCTGCTGCCCTGCCAGGGCACCTTCGGCTACACCACCGCCGACGGGCGGGGCAATGCCATTACCTTCGCCGGCGAAGGCGGGCGGATTTTTGCCACTCATCACAGCGATACCTATCTCGACCAGGATGCCGCCATCGACGGGGCGGCAGATTGGCTGGGCGATGCCAACTCCGTATCGCTTGGCTCCGGCGAAGCGACCATCAATGCCAGTTTCTCGAGCGGCATGACGCTGGCGCGGTGGCTACAAGATATCGGTTCAACCTCTGCCCTGGGCCAGGTCGCCATGACGGATCTGTTCAACGATCAGAGCGGGGTCAACGCGCCTACCCAGTCCTGGGCCACGCTCAATGGCGGTGGCAGTCCCATCCTGCAACTTTCTTTTTACACTCCAGTAGGCTCGCCGGCGGCTAGCCAGTTCGGCCGCGTGATGTACAACGAGTATCACGTGGACAGCACTTCCACGAATGATACCGTTACCTTCCCCGCCGAATGCACTGGCGGCCTGGCTAAGACCGCGCCCTTCACCCCCCAGGAACACATGCTGGAATACAGCTTGTTCGACCTGATGAACTTTTCCGTGCCAGTGGTGGCGCCGACGGTTTCGATCGCCATCACCCCTAGTCCGACGACTTTCACCGGCGGCGATACCGGCGATACGGTGACGGTCACGATAGACAACACAGGCGCTTCGGCGATCGCGACCACGCCACCAGTTTTTCTTACCGTCACGCTTCCAGCGGGGCTTACTCCGGTTGCGATGACGGATGCGCTGGGATTGTATACCTGCGTCGCATCGACGCTGACCTGCACCCTGACTTCTTCGTGGAGCTCCGGGGTGAGCGATCCGGTGACCATCACCGTGAGCGTAGCGGCAAACATCGGCGCGGGCAGCCCGTCGATCAGCGCAACGGTCGCGAGCGCGGGCTTTTCGAGCAACGTGACCAGCCCGATCACGATTAACATCGCCACTGCGCCAGGGGGTACGGTAACCAGCGGAGCCGCGGTCAGTGCTGGAACGGTGGAATTGCAAGCGACGGCGCCAGCGACCACGAACTTTGCCATCAGCGGCGGCACCACCGTCGGGACCATTGCGGTGGTTACTCAGGGCGCAACCGGTCTCGACTTTACCAATGCGGGTTCGGGAACCTGCGCCATCACCACTTATAGCGAAGGCTCCACCTGCACGGTAAACGTCACCTTCAGCCCGACTCATCCGGGGCCGCGGCTGGGAGCGGTCAAGCTCCTCGACGGCAGCGGCAATTTGCTGGCGACGCAGTATGTCACCGCCATTGGCGTTTCCCCGCAGGTGATTTTTTCTCCCAGCGTGCAATCCGCCCTGGGCGGCGGCTTCAGCCAGCCGTACGGAGTCGCGACCGACAGCAGTGGAAATGTCTATCTCGCCGACCAGGCCCACAATGCGGTGAAAAAGATTCCCAGCGGCTGCGTCTCTTCAAGTTGCGTGCTCACCATCGGCGGCGGCTTTAGTTCGCCCTACGGCGTGGCGGTGGATGGCGCCGGAAATGTTTTGGTGGCGGACAATGGCAATAATGCGGTAAAGAAAATTCCACCCGGCTGCACCTCTTCGACCTGCGTGAGCGCGGTGGCGCCGGTGGGTGGTCCGGCAGGCCTCACGGTCGATGGAGACGGGAATATTTTCGTCACCGACGCCGGCGATGGGATTGTGATCGACATTCCGCAAGGCTGTCTGGCCGCAGGCTGCACCATCACGCTGGGTGGCGGCTGGAGCAACCCCACTGGCATCGCGACTGATGGCAATGGCAATCTTTTTGTGGCGGACGAGGGCGATGCGGCGGTAAAGGAGCTGGCCATCACTTGCCTTACGGCAGGTTGCGTCAGCGTCGTGGGAGCTGGCCTCAGCCAGCCCTATAGCGTGGCGGTAGATGCCAGCGGCAATATCTTTGTAGGCGATCAGGGCAGCACCGCGGTCAAGAAAATTACCAGCGGCTGCGCCTCCGCGAGTTGTGTAAGCCCTCTGAGTGGAGTTTTCGTCCATCCCTTTGGCGTAGCCCTCGACGGGAGCGGAAATCTTTTCGTCGGCGATGCCAGCGCGACCACGGCGGCCAAGCTGGATTTCGCCGATCCTCCCGCGCTGGCTTACGCATCGCTGCCCGTGGGCTCGACCAGCAGCGCCCAAGCGGTCACTGTCGGCAACGATGGCAATGCGGCGCTCGACTTCACCGCATCGGGACTGACCGCGCCCACCGATTTCATCCAAGTGGCGGGCAGTGGAACCCCGCCCGATTGCGCCAACAGCGGAAGCGTGACGGCTGGCGCCGGCTGCAATCTTAGTATCGAGTTCAGCCCTCTCTCGGTGGGAGTGTTCTCGGAATCGTTTGTCCTGACCGACAATGACCTGAATGTAAGCGCGGCAACGCAATCGATTTCGCTGAGCGGCACAGGACTCGCTGCCGACTCTACCGCCATGGCAGTGGGAGTGAATCCCAATTCGCCCGGGGTTGGTCAGGCGGTCGTCATTACCGCGACGGTCACCGACACAACCAACTCCGGCACGGTGCCGACGGGGGGTGTAACTTTTAATGACTCCGTGGACGGCAGCCTGAATGGTGGTGCGGCCGTCACTCTGGTGTCCGGCGTGGCCAGCTTGACGGGGGTGGTTCTGAGCGGAGGCGGCGGGACGGCGCATACGATCACGGCAAATTATCAGGGCGTGGCGCATTACTTCCTCGCCAGCAGCAACACTGCGACGATCCATCTGACCAGCGCCGCGGCGACTTCAACCACGCTGACGGCAGCACCGAACCCGGCCCTTGCAGGGGCCACGGTTGTGTTGACCGCCAACATTGCCCCGGTCCCAACCGGGGCAAGCTTGGGCACAGTCAGTTTCTACGACGGTGAGACACTTATGGGAACGGCGAACGCGAACTCCTCTGGAGCAGCCTCGTTCCCCATAACCACTCTGTCCGCAGGAGCGCATAGCCTGACGGCGGTGTATTCCGGCAACACAGCCTTCGCCGGTTCGACGTCGAGCGTACTCATCGAAACCATCACGACGCTGACGAGCACGACGACAACGCTGGTGGCGGCACCAAGTCCCGCCTCAACGGGTGAATCGGTGATGCTGACGGCCACGGTTTCGCCCACGCCGACCGGTTCGTCGCGTGGCACGGTGAGCTTCTACAATGGCGCAACTCTTCTCGGCAGCGGCACTCTGAATTCATCGGGAGTGGCTACCTTCTCGACAACCGGCTTGCCGGCGGGATCGGATTCCCTGACGGCGGTGTATTCGGGCAACACCGCCTTCGCCAACTCGACGTCGAGCGTGCTCACCGAAACCATCACGACCTTGACCGGCACGACGACGACGCTGGTGGCGGCGCCAAGTCCCGCCTCAACGGGCGAATCGGTGACGCTGACGGCCACCGTTTCTCCCACACCGACCGGTTCGGCGCTTGGCACGGTGAGCTTCTACGACGGCGCAACTTTTCTCGGCAGCGGCACACTGAATTCATCGGGAGTGGCTACCTTCTCGACAACCAGCTTGCCGGCAGGATCGGACGCCCTGACGGCGGTATATTCCGGAAACTCGCTATTTGCGGCGTCCATGTCAGCAGCGCTCAGCGAAACGGTGAACACGGCCTACACCGTAACGGCACCGCCCGCTCCATTGTCGGTGACGCAGGGTGGTTCCGTGCAGGTCAATGTCACCGTGCCTCCGGTCGGTGGCGCCTTCTACAACCCGGTAACGATGTCGGCGACGGGGTTGCCTCCGGGGGCGACGGCCAGCTTCAACCCGCTGACGGTCACGCCCGGGACCGCCGGCGCGCACACGGTGATGACAATCCAACTGGCGCCTCTCGCGGCTGCGGTGTTGCCCGAAGTAGATCCGCCTTACCGACCTTGGCCTCTGCCTTCGTTGGCTCTGGCCCTTGCGCTATGCGGCCTCGGCTTACGCCGCAGGCCCGTGCCCGTCACGCTCAGACGAACCTTGCTTCTTGCGCCTCTCGCCCTTTCGCTGCTCGCTCTGTTCGGGTGCGGCGGAGGGTGGCGGGGACCATCTACCACGCCTCCTGGCAGCTTCGTCGTTACCATCACGGGCACCAGCGGAACGCTTACCGCCTCGACGGCGGTCACGGTGGTGGTCCAATGACAACGCTCGCGGGAGTGCTTCGAGGAGAGATGGGAATGCCAAAATTATTTCGAGCCGCGATTCTGCTGGGATTCTTTACAGGTTTCATCGGCCTGAGTGCCGGGCCGGCCTCGGCGCAGGTCGCGCGCATGGAGGTTGGAGGGGAATACAGCTTTGTGAACACCAACGCGCCCCCCGGCGGGTGTGGGTGCTTCAGTATGAACGGGGGTGCGGGCTGGTTCGCTTACAACCTTTTTCCGAATATCGCCGTGATCGGAGAAATTGGCAGCGAGCATGTCTCTAACATCGACCATACTTCCGCGGATCTCACCCTCACGTCATTTCTTGGCGGTGTGAGGTATTCGCGGCGCTGGTTTGAGAAAATGGCTCCGTTTGGCCAGCTTTTGCTCGGCGGAGCGCACGCCAGCGGGGCTTTGACGCCGACGTCCTCTGGGCAGTCGGGTTCGGCGAACGCCTTTGCCATGGTGGCGGGCGGAGGAATGGATCTTGAGATGTCGCGCCACTGGAAAGTTCGTCTGATCGAGGTGGACTATTTCTTGACCCGATTCGACAACGGTGGCAATGACCATCAAAACAACCTCCGGGTTTCGCTCGGAGTCGCCTATCGCTTTGGCGGAAGGAAGTAATTGCCCACCCAGAGCTAATCAGACTGACACATCTACTTACACACTTTCACGTTTTGTTCGCTGTAAATTATTTGTTAACAATAATATAGTTGAATACGCAGCGGACTTGAAAGCGGATGCCGTTAATCTTTAAGTATGAGTGAATAAACGAGATACTGCATGGCAGCAGACGCAGCGAGTTTTTTACGGCGTAAGTCCTTGAGGACACTGGCTATCCAGGACGACACAAATCTGCGGACTTTTATTCACGTAGAAGCCCCGACCCAAGCCTAGCTAGAGGCCATGATTCATCGGTGACGGCAAGCGCGTTTGTCGTTACCTGGGTGGTTCTTCATGGCCGTTCTCACGCAATCCTGATCGCCCACCCGCCAAGTTCCATCCCAGTTGCCAAGACTAGGATTCCAGCAGCGCCCGTAACTTATGAGCGTATCTGCGGCTCGACGTTACCACCGTCCCTTCTGCCAGTACGATGTCGTAAACCCCATCGAACATCGGACGAATCTCGCTAATGCAGGCGCCGTTCACGATGGCTGATTTCCGCACGCGGATGAAGTGGTGTGGCGCCAGCTTCTCTTCGAGATGTGCCAAAGTTTCCCGCAACAGGTGACTGTCGCTGGCGGTATGTATGCAGGCATAGTTTCCCGTGGCTTCGATCCATAAAACGTGGGAAACGGGAACAAAGAAAATCCGCTTCTTGTCCTTCACCACAAAACGTTCGAACGGGCGGAGACTACGGAGGGATTGGAGCAGTGGTTCGAGACCTCGATCTGCTTTCCCACGCTGTTCGAGGACCTGGCATGCGTGAACCAAGGCCTTGGCAAATCGCTCCTTATCATACGGTTTCAAGAGATAGTCGACAGCGTGCACTTCGAATGCACGAATGGCGTGCGCATCGTGAGCAGTGACGAAGACATAAACGGGAGCGGAGCCGGTCGATGGCTCCACATTTTCGATGACTCCAAAACCATCCAGATCAGGCATCTGCACATCGAGAAAAACGATGTCGGGATGAAGTTCATTGATCTGCTCCACAGCGTTTATTCCGTTTGTCGCCTCACCTACAAGTTCAATGCCGTCGTGTTCGGCCAGATAGCGACGGATACCGCGCCGGGCGATCGGTTCGTCATCGACGATGAGAACTCGCGTCTTCAAGGGAGCTCCTCAGTGGAATGGTAATGATGGCCTCACAGCCTCGACCGTCGCCCCCGGTAAGTTGCAGCGACGACTGGTCGCCGTAGAGCTGTTTCAAGCGTGACTGGACATTGGTGAGCCCAACACCGAGTCGGAGGCGCGATCCCGGTGCCGGACCCGGCCCGTCATCGCGCACGTAGAGTCGGACTCTGCCGTTGTGGCGCTGCGCAGCGATCTCCAGTCGGCCTGCGGCGGAATCGACGCTGACGCCGTGCTTGATGGCATTCTCAACCAGTGGCTGAAGCGCCAGGCTCGGTACATAGACTTCGAGAAGGTCAGGGGGTACATCCATGTGAACTTTCAACCGATCATGAAAGCGTGTCTGTTCGATCTCCAGATACTTGCCGACAAACTCGAGTTCGCTTTGCAAGGTGATCTCGTTCTCCCGCCGTTCGAGTGCCATGCGGAGCAAGTCGCCGAGGCTGACCAGCAGATGGCTTGCAGCATCGACGTCTTCCTGCATCAGGACTCCAATGGTGTGAAGACTGTTGAACAAAAAGTGCGGATGTAACTGGCTCTTAAGGTTCTCAAGTTCGGCGTGGGAGAGCTGCATTTCCAGTTGCGCCGCTATGGTCTGGCGCTCCATCGCGGCCTGGTAAAAGTGGATCGATTGATACAGTCCTACAACCAACCAGTACGTAAGCACGCCAGTGAAGCTCATCGATAGAACACTGCCTGTGAACGTCGGGAGTAGAAGCGGCGCACCAGGATCGGTAATGCGAAAAAGTAACCGCAGAAGTCCACCGCTCAGAAAGTATTCGGTGACAGATGCCAGGGGAGCCATCAGGAGCGCCGTGATTGTGTGGATCGCTATATGAGTTACAAACCTCGGCCCCGTCAACGGGAACCGCTTGGCTAGACCAATCACAAGCGGTGTGTACGCCGCCCATACGTACCAGTAGACGAATTCGATCACAACGAACACCCAGTTAACGTGCCCGCCGTGAACTTTCGCCAGCACGATCTCCTGCAGGGTGAACAACAGTCCTACCATCGTCCAAGCACACAGGATCAAAATCCATTTCGCGCGTCCCATATCTGGTGTGGCCTGCAGCAATGGGCTTGTCGACCTCTCCGGGACGGATTATAGCTGAGCCTTCGAGGGTGACATCACTGAGGACAGACCGCTTGTCTCACGTCGGATACCGCATGTCACTTTTCCTGCAAACACTCGTTTCTCTCGGCATATTGTCCGGTGAGCAGGAGCATCGCCAAGAAGTTCCAGATGAAGAGGAGTTCCACATGAAGAAGATTCTGACTCAGTACGGAGTGTTCGCGCTTGCGGTCGCATTGATGATGCCGTTGGCGCAGGCGCAGCCGACAAAAATTCAGGCAGCATTCGGAGACGATGCCGGAACGCTTTCCAAGAAATTCACCGGACTCGCGCGCGTGATGGCAGGCAAGTACGACTGGAAGCCCGGCCCGGGCGTTCGCTCCGTCAGCGACGTGTTCAACCTGATTGTTAAGGAGAACGGCATGCTCGCCGCCGCGCTTTCGGGCACACCGAATACGGGGGCAAAGCCCGCGCCCATCACCGACCCGGAGAAATTGCAGGAAGCTCTGAAAGCTTCTTACGCCAATCTGCAAAAAGCGATTACGGGACTTTCCGACAACGACTTGCAGACACACGTGAAACTGTTCGGAGAAGACATGACGAAGCAGGGCGCGCTGTTCCTGATTCTCGAAGATCAACACGAGCATTTGGGGCAGTCGATCGCATACGCACGCACCAACGGCGTGGTTCCGCCCTGGTCCAAGTAGGAGCGTCGCAAGGTGAGCTGGCCGCCGCCGATGCCCGGCTGCCTTCTGGCTCTGCGGGCAACGAAGGTCAACCGGATGATTGCCCTTCGAAAACCATGAACTCGGCCGGGATCAATTCAACGCTCTTGCAATAGAAAAGGGAGGAACCATGGCACTCAACCGCTGGAAAGCTAAACTCTGGAAATTTAACGGATGGTCTGTTTGCGGCATCGCTCTGCTCACCTTTGCCGCTGGATCGCTCACTACTGCCCGCTGGATGCACGTGGATCGAGTGAGCGCCGCTAGCGATCGCGTCTTCGAGCTTCGTGTTTATCACGCCATGCCGGATAAACTGCCGGCGCTGGAGTCTAACTTTCGCAACACATGGTCCAAGCTGCTCGCCAAACACGATCTGGAGGTTGTAGGTTACTGGGTGCCCGAGGGGGCGCCCGCCTGGGACAACACATTCATCTACCTCGTGGCTCATTCAAGCCGGGAGGAAGCGAAAAAGAACTGGGATGCGATGCGGGCTGACCCCGCAACTCAAGAGCTGCTCAAATCTGAGCAGGCCGACAAGCTGCTTGAGAAAGTTGATTCGACTTACATGCGGCCGGAGGATTTTTCGCCGATGAAGTAGCGTCGCATTTCGCGAAAGGAAATGCCATATGAATAAAAAGAGAATGAGCGCAGTATTCGTTGCACTTCTTATGTGGGCTTTGGCCTCTCAAGTGTCAGCGCAGGTCGCGGAACCCAAATTCAACTCCAATGCCGATGACCTCGCGAAGATTCGCGGCGTATTGGAGGAGTACCGTCAGGATATTATTCGCAAAGACGGCTATGCCATAACGAAGCTCGTGCTGAACCACAATGTGCTCTTTCACCACATCAACACCCAGGAAGAGATTGATAGCGCCCGCAAACGTAATGCTCAATTCGATGGGATTGGCCCCAGCCATCTCGATGAACTTGTGGAAATCTTCGCTACGTCGAAGGACAAGCTCGAAGGGAAATTGCAGAACATCGAGATTCGCCAGGACGGTCCTCTGGGGATGGTGACATTTAACTACGATTTCTACGTCAACGACAAGCTTACCAATTCAGGCCTCGAGCACTGGTAGTCGTGCAAAGTTGATGGGCAGTGGAAGATCTTGTCCGTTACCTGGACGAGCTATGATCGCAGCTGACAGCCAACAGCGCTCCAGAGCTCCGTTGCAAGACGGCGCATGAGAACCCTAATCGTGGGTATTGGAGCACTGGGCGGACTGATTGCTGCCCGACTGCGGGCGGCCGGATCGCCCGTTTGGCTGGCGACCCGGAACGCCGAATCAGCAGGGAGGCTGAAGGCATCCGGGTTACGGGTGACTGGCGTGGGAGGCGCAGTGTCGGTCGAGACCGTGGAGGTCGCCCCCTTAGACGAATATCTTAGCGGCAGCAGATTTGATCTGATCGTTCTGGCTACCAAGGCTCACGACGCCATCGAGGTGGCGCCAAAGTTGTCTGGACTGCTCGAACCAGGTGGCACCCTGCTGCCGATCCAGAACGGCGGTGTGCCCCAGATGCTCGGGGACCGGCTCGGGGAATGCGTGCTGGGAGGTCTATCCAATCTTGGCGCGAGCATGGCTGAACCGGGTATTTACGAGCAGCGCAACGCTGGTCATCTACTGATCGGTGAACTTGCGGGTGGCGAAAGCGAGCGGGCAGAGCGAGTTCGTCAATGGCTTGGCCACGCAGTGGATATAAGGGTCACGCCAAATCTTCGCGGGGCTGTCTGGTCGAAGCTCCTGCTGAACTGCTCGGTTACCACGCTCGGGGCAGTCGCGGGAAGGACGATGCGTGAGTACATCACCTCGTCAGAGGGTCGCGAGGTCTTCGCGCAAGCCTATGACGAGGCCCTGTCCGTGGCCCTCGCAAGCGGCGCACGACCGGAACGGATGATCGTCGAGCCGATTCCGCCAGCCCGGTCCGGGCGCAGCGTGCCGAGTGAGGAGTACGATGCCTGGCTCGATCAGATACTCAAAGGCTACGGTGATGCCAGACCTTCAATGTTGCAGGATATCGAGCGCGGGCGCATTACCGAGATCGACTTCATCAACGGATACGTCGTAAGCATCGCTCCGCAATTCAGCGTTCACACTCCCATAAACGTCGCGATCGTCGCGACGGTTCATGCGATCACGCGCGGGCAGTTGGCTCCGGACCCGTCGCTGCTGGAACTAATCCTGCAAGCCAGCCACTTGCCAATTGCCGTGGGCTACGCAGTGCATCGGAACCTACAAGTCGGCTTGTGAGAAGTGATGGGGAGAAGGTCGGATAAGATTAGTCTCCCATGTCGTGGATATGGCCGTGTGCCGCCTCCCGCTGAGGTCTGAAGATTCTGCGATTTCCTCCGTAACTAACGAGTCCTTTCGTATGCTCATTGCGCATGCAAGCCTGAGTTTGAGAGCAGGTGCCCCTCTTGTCGAGGGGCACCCAGCTTACCGATTCGCTTGTATTCAGACCTCGGGAAGGCTCGCTGACTATCGATCGGTTGGGGTCAGAAGGTAGGCATGGAATTCGCCGGCGGTGGTTACGCCTAAGCTAGCGATCTCGCCGTTGTCGTTGATGGAGCAGCCCGCGAACAGGGACATAGGAGAGTTTGCGGGGATGATTGTGTTGAGGTCCGTTATCTTTCCGTTGTGCCAAATGAACGCGCGGCCGTTGAAGTTTTGATCGAAGGATAAGCCGACAATGTCGCCTGCGTCATTGATGCCGGTGGCGGTGCTGTTGACGTCGCCGGGGAGCGTGCCGAGGTCTTGTATGCCTTTCTCCTTGGTCCAGAGAAAGGCGTGGAAATTGGTGTCGCCGGCAAGATCGGAGACTCCAACGACTTGACCCCGGTTATTCAAATTCCATGCGATGTTTCCGCCAGCCACGCCCGTGGTGCCGCCGAGGGTGCCGAGGTAGATGGGTTTCCCGTTCTCCCACATCATTGGGTGGACGCCGATAAGATTGATCAGCGTGGGCTGAAAGGTGCCGCAAGTGCCGGATGAGCCGACGATTTGGCCATGATCGTTGATGTTCAGCGCCAGCCCATCGGGATCGTCCGGATACGTAGGGAGCCTGAGGACTTTGCCATCACGCCAGACGGCGGGCAGGAACTGAAGAATCTGGGGGGCAGGGCAGGCTGGATCGGGGACCGAGGTTTCGGCGAATCCGACTGCCTTTCCCCAGCGATTGATCATGTTGACGGCGCCGTTGTTGCCCCCGAGGGTGGGGAGAGGATTCATAACGCCGTTGGCCGATTCGAAGGGAAGACAGATGAGGTGCGTGCCGAAGCCGCAGAAATCTTCTCCGTTGGGATCGGAAGTGGAGGTTTCGGCCTCGCCGACGGCTTTGCCGGCGTCGTTTGCACCAAACGCGATGCTGTTGGATCCGCCGAGCGTGCCCAGGTCGGCCGCCTGTTTCCTGGACCAGACAACGGCATGAGATGTACCGTCAGCGAGGGTTGAGGATCCGGCGACGTGGCCGTTCTGCGTGATCAGGTATGGCTGGCTGGAATTGCCGCCGGGCAGAGTGCCGAGGTCGGTTACGGTGTAGCGAGCTTGATGGAGCGGGCGTTGCTGGGTTGATGTTTCCTGCGCGGCCGCGTTCAGCGGAACGGCCAGCGCTGTGAGTAACCACGCCGAGAGGGAAAGCAGAGATTGGAATCGCATGTAGCCTCCTAAATTTGTCCGCGTATGTGCGGCAGATCTTTGAGCTCATTTCGCTCTGTCTAAATAGGCGCACTCTGTGGCGTGGAACTATCATCCGGGCGTCTCTTTTCTTTAAAGGGCTGGCTTGGCAGGGTATGATTCCCCGAGTGCGGGCTATGGAGAACTCCGAACAACCCATGAATCCCGCGAATAAAGAGGCGCAGTCTCCTCAGGGTGGCGAGGTGAGCGGCCTGTTGCAGGCGTGGAGCCGGGGAGACCAGCAAGCTCTTAAGAAACTGACGCCAATCGTCTATGAAGAATTGCGCCGGCTGGCGCGGCACTACATGAGAGGTGAGAAGAGCGGGCACAGTCTGCAAACCACGGCGCTGGTGAACGAGGCCTACATTCGGTTGACCGAGTACAACAGGATGCAGTGGGAAAACCGCGCGCATTTCTTCGCGATATCGGCGCAGTTAATGAGACGAATTCTGGTGGATCATGCGCGGCGTCACAATCTGAAGCGCGGGGGCGGGGTTCAGCATGTCGTGCTTGAGGATACGGCTGTTATTGGCGGTGAGCGGAACGAAGATCTGGTGGCGCTGGACGATGCGCTGCACGCTCTCGCGCGCATTGATTCTCGAAAAGCACGGGTGGTTGAGTTGCGTTTCTTCGGCGGACTGAGCGTGGAAGAGACGGCAGAGGTGCTGAGAGTATCCGCGGTCACGGTCATGCGAGATTGGAGCACAGCGCGGGCATGGCTGTATCGGGAAATGAGTGGTGCAGCTGGGGATGGATGCTGATCGGTGGAAACAGGTCGATGAGGTGCTGCAGAACGCGCTAACCCTGCCGCCTGAGCAGAGAGACGAGTTCTTGCAGCAGGCCTGCGGCGCAGACGCGGCGCTGCGGCGGGAAGTGCAATCCCTGCTAACTTCGCACCAGAAAGCCGGAACTTTCTTGCAGCGACCCGCGATTGAAGTGGCGGCTGAGGCGACGGCTCACGCTTCCGATGCGCACTTACCTTTCCCTCCTGAAGGTCAAATCATCTCCCATTACCGCGTTCTCTCGAAGCTTGGCAGCGGCGGTATGGGAGTAGTGTTCGAAGCGGAGGACATGCGTCTGGGACGTCGCGTAGCTTTGAAGTTTCTGCCGGAAGCGATGGCGCGTGATCCCAGGACCTTACAACGCTTCGAGCGGGAGGCGCGCGCAGCATCGTCCCTGAATCACCCCAGCATCTGCACGATCTATGAAGTGGAGGAGCGCGATCATCAGCCGGTGATCGTGATGGAACTGCTTGAAGGGAAGAGCCTGAAAGAGAGAATCCAGCAAGGAAATATTACGCCGGAGGAGTTGCTCGAATCAGGGATTCAGGTTTCGGATGCCCTGGCTGCGGCGCACGCAAAGGGCATCGTTCATCGCGACATCAAGCCGGCGAATCTGTTTCTGGTCGACGGCGGTCGGGTAAAGATTCTGGATTTTGGATTGGCGAAGGTGGCGGGAAGTCCTCTTGAGGACGGCGTGGATGAAGAATCGTTGACGGCCGAGGGGGTGATTCCTGGGACAACCGCATACATGTCTCCGGAGCAGATCAGGGGGGAAGAGATTGATGGCCGCAGCGATCTGTTTTCGTTGGGTGTCGTGCTCTATGAAATGGCGGCTCGGAAGCGTCCATTTGCGGCTAAGAATCGTGTACTGCTGATGCATGCCATCCTGAATGAGAAGCCAGGTCCGGTGAGCAGCGTGAATCCGATGATGCCCCGGGAACTGGATTCGATCATCGGGCGGTGCCTGGAAAAAGATCGAGAGCAGAGATACCAGCGGGCAGCCGATGTTTGTTCAGACCTCAAGCGGCTGCGAACGAGCACGGCGTCCGGGAAGGCGGTGGCTCTGGTCGCCAAGCTTCCGGCGAAGAGAGGCCCGCTTCGCTTGGGAAGGTGGTCCTTGCACGCTTTGGCTTTCCTGGGGATGATCGCGGTCGCAGGCGGCCTGTATTTGCGCTCGCACCGCGCGCATGTTTTGACGGAGAAAGACACGATCGTCCTGGCGGATTTCATAAACACAACCGGCGATTCGGTTTTTGACGACACAGTGCGTCAGGGCTTGGCGATGCAACTGGAGCAGTCGCCGTTCCTCAGCCTCATTTCCGAGGACCGCATACAACAAGTGCTGCGTTTGATGGGCCGGCCGGCCGATGCGCGACTGACGCCTGAGATCGCTCGCGATCTATGCGAGCGAATCGGTAGCACCGCGGTTCTGGACGGAACGATCGCAAGCCTCGGGAGCAAGTATGTCTTAGGCTTGCGCGCAAGGGATTGCCACACTGGCAATGTTCTCGTCGAAGAACAGGTCCAGGCGGCGAGAAAAGAAGATGTATTGAATGCCCTCGGCGAGATTGCCAGGAAGTTCAGGAGCCGGCTCGGCGAATCATTGACAACGGTTCAAGAGCACAATACTCCGCTCGCCGAAGCGACGACACCTTCTTTGGAAGCGCTGAAAGCTTACAGTGCAGGATTGAAAATTTCAGCGTCGGAAGGGACTGGGGCGGCCATTCCGTTTTTCAAGCGCGCCATCGATCTCGATACGAAGTTCGCCAGCGCCTACGCGGCGTTGGGACTTATGTATGGAGACGGGGGCGAGTCTGCGCTGGCAGCAGAGAACACGAGCAAAGCCTACCAACTCCGAGAGCGTGCTAGTGACGAAGAAAAGTTCTTTATAACGGCCTATTACGACGGGCGAGTTACGGGAAATCTCGAGAAGGCGGAACAGACCTGCGGGTTGTGGGCGCAGACCTATCCCCGTGAGAGTCTCCCACACGGATTCCTGTCGGGATTTATTTATCCCGCATCGGGCAGGTATGAGAAGTCGATCGAGGAATCGCAACGAGTGATTGAGATCGATCCCGATGCGGTATTTGCTTATGCCATTCTCGCCAGTGATTATATTGCGCTTGAACGTATGCCGGAAGCCGAAAAAGCCATGAACATGGTCGTTGCGCGAAAACTCGAAAGCCCTCAATTTATTGCGCAACGCTACGATATGGCGTTTGTCAAAGGGGACGGCCCCGGGATGGAGCGCGAAGTCGGTTTGGCCAAGGCAGGGCCGGGAGGGGAGGCGCGGATCGCAAACCATGTGGCGTTTGCGCTGGCATATACCGGACACTTGCAAAAGGCGAGGCAGATGTCGCGCAGTGCCGTGGACGTAGCGGAACAGGCGGCGCACCGCGAGAGAGCGGGCGTCTTCGAGGCAGGCGCTGCGCTCCGGGAAGCCTTCTTCGGAAACGCGGCTGCTGCCAGGGAGAGCGCCAAGGCGGCGCTGCAATTGTCGAATGACCGCGAGGTGGAATATGGCGCGGGACTGGCTCTGGCTATTTCTGGAGATTCCTCTCGGTCCTCAACATTGGCCGAGGACCTGGAAAGGCGCTTTCCGGAAGACACGTCGGTAAGATTCAGCTACCTGCCCGCGCTTCAAGCCATGCTCGCTCTGAACCAGGGAAAATCTACGCAGGCGCTCGAAGTGCTGCAGGCCGCGGCTCCCTACGAACTGGGTACGCACCGCAGCAGTTTCGTTGGATTGTTCGGGAATCTATATCCGAGCTATGCGCGAGGCGAGGCTTATCTTGCTGCGCACCGGGGAGTGGAAGCCGCCGCTGAGTTCCGAAAGATTCTGGAGCATCGCGGAATTGTGGTGAGCGATCCGATTGGCGCAGTGGCGTTCCTGCAACTGGCCCGCGCGTACGTGATGTCAGGAGACCGGACACACGCGAAATCGGCGTACGAGGATTTCCTGAAGCTGTGGAAAGACGCCGATCCGAACATCCCAATTCTGAAGCAGGCCAAGGCTGAGTACGCGAGGGTGCAGTAGTTGCACTGCCTCCTTTGAGGAAGCTCTGGTATCCGATTTGCCGGCGGAGAACGAGTGAAGTACAGAGCGAAGGAGGTAAGGAAGTATTTATCGAAGTTTGATGTGACGGTCGCACTGAATGCGACAATATACTCGTCAGCTTGAGTTGCGGAGCAGTACGATGATTCCTATTCGCGATCTCTTCGAAGCCCACCTTACGGTGACAGACCTGCAACGCTCGATGCGTTTTTTTGGTGACGCATTGGGGCTGGAACTGGCGCAAGTCTTCTCGGAAAGAAAGGTTGCGTTCTACTGGATAGGGCGTCGAGGAAATTGCATGCTCGGGCTATGGGAAGCGGCGGGGCCGCAACGAATGAACCTACATGTGGCCTTCAGGGTCGATCTTGACAATCTCTTGCAAGCTGCGGGGCGACTTCGCGAGGCTAACATAACACCGCTTGACTTTGCGGGCGAGCCCACCGACGAGCCAATAGTCTTTGCTTGGATGCCCGCAGCTTCTCTTTTTTTCCATGATCCTGACGGCAACCTGTTGGAATTCCTTTCAATGCTACCTGAAGCTCCGCGATGCGACCTCGGAGTGGTCGAGTGGAGTCGCTGGAAATCCGCTCAACCGACCTAAGCTTGCACCTGGTACGCGAATTGGAGGAAAGGAAATACGAAGTCGTAGCCAGAGCGTGTCGCCTCAGAGCGGCGAAGCTGGCGGAACACTAGCGGATGGTTTCCTCTCCTTCTGGGCTAACCATGCACGGACAGAGTCGATCCTAGATACGGAAGATTTTGATACGCCGCGCGCTTGCGCACGCGCCGCGAAGCAGTAGAGGGCGCGCGAACGGAGTGGTTTAACTGTCGGGCCAAATCGGATTCGCTCACAAAAGTGGTAGAATCCCGTACCAGTGCACCTTTTTAGGACTTGGTCGTGGGCATCTAAGGTCGAGAACGAGCCGCAGCATTTCATCGGCAAAATCGGGTTGGGCTTTGCAAATCCTCGAAAAGCGGCACACTTTGTTACACAGTTTTGCATTTGTTGTTTGGGAAAGAAAGAATAGAAACAGAGAACAGGCTGTAAAATCAATCACTTCCACGAAGCGCCGGGATGGCGGAACTGGCAGACGCAGCGGACTCAAAATCCGCCGGTACTTAGTACCTTGGGGGTTCGACTCCCCCTCCCGGCACCAATATTGCCTGCCGTTTTCATCCTGTGGTGTACGGCCGTCGGTACCCGCGCGCGTGCATTCCCTGGCCGGTTTCCGATACAGTAATTAGTCCCTATGCTTGACTTGAATCTTATACGTGACAATCTGCCGCGTGTGGAAGAAATGCTGCGCCAACGTGGGGCCGACCCGGCTGCCGTTTTGAAGGATTTCGCCGACGTCGACACACAACGCCGTCAGGCGATTACCGAAGCCGAGACCATGAAGGCGCGGCGGAACAAGGCCTCGGAGGATATTTCCAAGCTGAAAAAGGCCGGGCAGGATGCCACGGCAGCCATCGCTGAGACCAAAGAGCTGCGGGAACAGATTCAGGCGCTGGAGAAAACTGCAGCTGACCTGGATGTGCGGCTGCGGGACATTCTGGCGGGCATCCCGAACATGCCGCATGAGAGTGTTCCGGTTGGGCACAGTGCCGAGGAAAATGTGGAAGTGCGGCGATGGGGCTCGCCGCCGAACTTTGACTTCACTCCGAAGCCACATTGGGAGCTGGGAGCAGAACTGGGAGTTCTGGATTTGGAGCGGGCGGTCAAACTGACTGGCGCGCGCTTCGCGGTTTACTGGGACTTGGGGGCGAAGCTGGAACGGGCGCTGGCGAATTTTATGCTTGATCTGCACACGCGCGAGCATGGATATACCGAGGTGCTGCCGCCTTACCTGGTGAATTCCGAATCGATGTACGGCACGGGACAATTGCCGAAGTTTGCGGCTGATTTGTTTCGGGTGCCACACGGCGAAAAAGATCTCTGGCTGATTCCGACGGCTGAGGTGCCGCTTACGAATCTTTATCGCGATGAAGTTCTTGATGCCGGCTGCTTGCCGATTTCGTTGACGGCATATACTCCATGCTTCCGTAGCGAGGCGGGATCGTACGGGAAGGACGTGCGCGGCATCATACGGCAGCACCAGTTTCAGAAAGTAGAACTGGTGAAATTTGCGCGTCCCGAGAATTCTTATGAGGAGCATGAGAAGCTCACACGGAACGCCGAGACGGTACTGCAAAAGCTGGGGCTGCACTATCGAACGGTGGCGCTGTGCACCGGGGATATGGGGGCAGCTTCGGCGAAGACTTACGACATTGAGGTCTGGCTGCCGGGACAGCAGTTATTTCGGGAGATTTCTTCGTGTTCGAATTTCGAAGCGTACCAGGCGCGCCGAGCGAATATTCGCTACCGCCCAGAGGGTAAGAACAAGACCGAGCTCGTACATACGCTGAATGGCAGCGGATTGGCAGTGGGTCGCACCTGGGTGGCAATTGTGGAGAACTATCAGCAGGCGGATGGAAGCATTTTGATTCCCGAGGTGCTGCGGTCTTACATCGGCGCCGAGCGGATTACGAAAAAAAGCTTTTAGCGCTTGGCCTTTCCGCTAAAAACCAAGAGCTAAACGCTAAAAGCTATTCAGCATTGCCAAGAAGGAAAGCGGTCACTAGACTTGCAAAGTGTGGATATCAGCACGACCAGTTCCGGCGCGCCTGCGCTTCCCATGAACGCATTTTGGCGCACAATCCGCAGCTACATCCTCTGGCAGCACGAGCGCGGCACTTTGCATTATGACGTGATGGTCACGCTGATTCTCGTCTTCATTTTCGCCACGCCATACTGGATTAACTACAACGACAAACCCGATCCCCACAACCTGCATCAGACTGATGTCATTGTCGCAGCCGATGCGCAAGGCGGATTGGTCTATGAAATTTCTGGCAGCGTGATTACGCCGGGAGACGATGCCTCGGTACAGGCTCAACTGCGGCATATTATCGCGCCGATTTCAGGAGCGGTGACGATTCTGAAATACGAGACTGTAACCGATCGCAAGGGGAGAGTGCAGAGCTACCGGGTTTGGGTGAAGAGAGAACAGTGAGAAATTTCTTGCTGACCATCGGATTGCTCTGGCTTTCGCTGCTGAGTCCATTCGGGGTCGCGCAAAAACCGGACGCCGCGGCCCTCGACACCGTCCTGAAAAAAATGGACGAGACGGCAGCCCACTTCCAGACGGCGCAAGCCGATTTCGTGTTCGATCAATATCAGAAGGTGGTGGATGAGACCGACACGCAGAAGGGCACGGTTTACTACCGCAAGGCGGGGCAACAGATTGAGATGATGCTCGAGTTCAGCGACCCGGACAAAAAGTTCGCGCTTTATAAAGACGGCAAGCTGCAGGTCTATCAGCCGAAGATCGAGCAGGTTATGGAGTATTCGGCGGGGGCGAACCAGCAAGAGCTCGAAAGCCTTATGGTTCTCGGTTTCGGCGGCAGCGGGCAGGATTTGAAAAAATCGTATGATGTTACTTACGAAGGCGAAGAAAACATCGCCGGCACTCCGACGGCGAAGCTGCAATTGATTCCCAAGAACGATAAATTACGCAGTAACCTGCCGCAAATTATTTTGTGGATCGACCTGGCTAACGGAATTTCTGTGCAACAAAAGCTGATGCAGACGCAGGGCGATTATCGACTGGCGAAATATTCTGCGATCAAGGTAAACGCGAAGATCAACAATGACGTGTTTCGTTTGAAAACTACGAACAAAACGAAATTTGTCTCGCCACGCGGCTAACTAGTTGCATCTAAAGCAGAAGAATGTTGTTCAGGAAAATGCCCGTGGGGCGCTATACTGCCTTAAGAATCCTCATCTGAGTCCAAGCATGGCCAAAGTGTTCACTATTCCGATGCCGCCGAAGTTGGGTCGTCCCACGAAAAGAGAACGCACGTCCGATCCCCGCTACGTGGATGGACAGCGGTTGCTAGTAGAGGCCATGCGATATTTGGCGCAGAGCGACCCGGTGACCAACCGCGCCGCGATCGAACTCATCTCCGAGCACGTGCGCACGCGATTCCGGATGAGCGACTCACCGCTGTCGTAAGTCTAGCCTCGGCCGCCAAATAGGCGGCTTAGATTTCCTCTCCCCAATTTCTCCGCTGCGTTCTTCCCGACCTTTGATCGGCCGCGCCCTCTTCAGAAAGACACGCGCCCGGCCAGCTGGATGATGCGTGGATCGTAGGTTGAGGTGATTTGGCCGAAGAGCGAGCTATTCGGGTTAGTGCCACCGGCGCCGCCGCTATAGATTCCATTGCCGCTATTGATAATGCCGGGATTGGCGAAGTTGGCATGATTCAGGATGTTGAAGAATTCCGCGCGCAGTTCGAATTTCACCCGCTCCGTAATCGCGGTTGTCTTGGAAAAGGCCAAGTCGAAATCGACATAGCTTGGTCCGCGGAAGAAGTTGCGCGGCAAGGTTCCATAGGTGGCGAGGGCAGGATCTGCAACCACTTGAGAATCGGCGGGAAGCATTCCCGGCCCGGGCACGCAGGAAGGATCGCTGCATTGCGCGTTGCTGAGGCTATTTGGATTGAAATAATAGTGGCCGGTATTACCGTTAATCGTCTGGGTGGTTCGCGGATTGAGCGGGTTCAGTGGACCGACGATGTTGGCGTGAACATTGAATGGGTCTCCGGCACCGGATGGACCCTCGGCGTTATAGGTGTATTGCTCCCCGAGGTTCGCGAACACGTCAAAGGGTAAGCCGGAGCGCCAGGTTACGATCGGGAAAAGACTCCAGCCTTGCGTCAGGCGTTTGGGGGCAGGTTCAAAAAGGCGGTCAACGGGCAGATCCCAGCCTCCGCTGAAAGTGACCCGATTGCGAACGTCTTGATCGCTCGAGGCGCGAAACAGGTCGGGATCCAAAGAAGGTACGGAGCTATTTCTCTGGCGGAAGCCCGAGGCATTGTCGATGCTGTGTCCCCAGGTGTACGCCAAAGTGAAATAGGTTCGCCCGAAGTAATGGGAGTCGATGAGTTGCTGGTTCAGGCTGGCCTGCAGGCTGTTGTACAGAGCATTACTGATGTTCTTGAACTCCGGTGCGGAACCGAAGCTGCAAGTTCCAGAAGGAATTTGAGCTGGAATTTCCCGATGCATCCTGAGCAAGAGCTGTCGCCGGCACCGAGATTGACAATGCGGTCAGTGGTGCCCAACACAAACGGGTTGACATCGATCAGCGAGGTCAATCCATGAGAAAGATTGCCTACATAGCTCATTTCGAGGGCGGTGCTGCGAGCCAGTTCGTGTTGCACGCTCAGGTTGTACTGATAGGTGATGGGCGTTTTGAGGTGAGGATCAACGAAGTAGACGCTTCCGCCGCTATTGATCGGCAGAAATCCGGCGGCATTGAAATCAAGATTCGAAGGCGGAGTGTGCGATGGGAAAGGATCAGGGACATCAGCGGAATTGGGACCGAACGGATCGCTTAAATAGGGGGAGGGACCATTCGCGGTAAATGTGGGGAAGTTCAACCCCACACTGGAAAAGAAAGGCGGCTGGCCGTTGAACTGCAAATTATCTTCGCCTTTGAGAATGTCATAGAACACTCCGAACCCGCCGCGAATGCTGGTCTTGGCGTCGCCGCGTGGATCCCACGCGAAACCAAAGCGCGGTCCCCAGTTCGTACGATCAGGAAAGTTCGCTCCCACGGGGGCGCCTCGATCTCCGGGGAAAACCATTCCCGCGAGGAGCGCCGGTAAAGACGGTTGATTGCAGTCCGGGAATCAGCGAGAAGGACCGGCCTTCGGTATCTTCTTTAGGGGAGTTGTATTCGTAACGGATTCCTAAATCGAGCGTCAAGAGCTTGCCCACGCGCCACTCATCCTGCAGGAAACCGTAGTAAGACTTGCTGCGAATATTTGATGGCGCGTGGGGATACTGGAAATATTGCGAAGGAATGCCAAGGATGAAGTCGGCCAGCGAATTATCCGTGCCCGCGCCGCCGGCGAAGAAGTCGAATTCTCCGTTGACGTAGTAATCAAAGACTGTGTTGTTGCGATAGGCGGAAACTCCCGCGCCCATCTTCCAATTGTGCGGTCCATGAACGTAAGTGAGTGAATCGGAGAATCCGAATGTGGTATCCACCAGGTTGGTGGGGCCCTGTTCGCTGAATCCGACATAGAAATTGTTATCGAACCAAAGATTCGGCGGGCCTTGCGGGTCGTCCTGATGGATTCCGATACCAAGCTGAGAAGCGACTGGCAGCTTCACTCCCGGTTTATCCTGCAGGTTGTTATTTCTTTGCAGGAAAAGCCGAAACTCATTCAGGACATTCGGCGAGAAGGTGTGAGTGTAGGCGACGTTTGTATAGTAGCTATTGATTTGGGAGATATTCGGTGTGCCGGGTACGCTGGCAAACTGGAAGGGATTGATTTGTGGATTACGAAAGCCGCCGATTGTGGCGCTCACTTTATCTTTGTCACTGATTAAAAAATCGTACTTCATGGTCAGTTCGTTACGGTTGTCGGTGTGCGAGCCCAGAAAACTCTCCTGGCCCGCCGGATTGGTCGGGATAAGACCCAAGCCAACGTATTCGAGAGCAATCGGACTTATTTTCGTGGGGTCGATGATCGCCTGCTGCGCGAGCGCCAGGTTCGGCTGAAAATACGGATGGGTAGGTCCCTGTATCGGGTTGCCATTAGAATCGGTGGCGCATCCAGTGCCGTCGGGAGCACTGGCGCTGTTATAAAAGTAGCCAGTAAGAAAGCACGCCACACCGGGGTCTGGCCCATTGGGATTGAGGCCGCTGGCACCGGAATGTGAGAAGTCACCGTTCAATTCCGCCGGGGTGAAAACGGTTCCCTCGCCGGTGGATTCCTGCTGGGAAAGCCTTTGTCCCTGATAGCCGACGAAAAAGAAGAAGCGGTCTTTGCCGTTGACAAGCTTGGGCAGGGTGATCGGCCCTCCGAAAGTTGCGCCATACTGATTTCGTTTCAGGACGTCACGGGGAAGGCCATTCGCAATGTTGAAATAATCGTTGGCGTTGAAATCATCGTTGCGCAAGAATTCAAACGCGCTGCCGTGCCATTGATTGGTTCCAGACTTGGTGACGACGCTGATCACGCCCCCGCCGTTTCGTCCGTATTCGGCAGAGTAGTTGCTTTCGAGAATGTGAAATTCCGCAATCGTGTCAGGGTTGGGATTGAACACGACGCTGTTATCTAGGAGGTTATTATTTAATCCTCCGTCCAGTAAAAACGTGACCGAGTCGGAGCGGCCTCCGGCAATGCTGTAACTGCCGGCTGCGCCGGAATCGCCGTTGGTCTCTGTAACTCCAGGCTGCAAGAGCGCAAGATCGAGAACGTTTCTGCCGTTCAGCGGTGCGCGCTGAATGGTTTCTCCGGCCACGGTGTCGCCGATCGTGTCGCTAATGGTATCCACCTGGGTGACGTCGGCTGTGACTTCGACTACTTGCGAAGCAGCGCCGACCTCAAGCACGACATCCAGACGAGCATTCTGATTGATCTCCAGCGTGATTCCCCGGCGCACCGATCTCTTGAAGCCTTGGCGCTCGACGCTCACCTCATAGGAGCCGATCGGAATCGACGTAAATAAAAAGTCCCCGTTCTTATCGGACTTCGAGACTCGAGAAATGTTGGTATCAGAGTTCTTCAGCGTTACCTTTGCATCCGAGACGACTGCCCCCGAGGAGTCCTTGACCGTTCCAGTCAGCAATGCAGTCGCTTGTTGAGCCGCGAGATTCTTTCCGGAAAACACCACGACGCAGAACGCGAACAGCACAAGCGCAAAAGTGCGGGACACACACGACAACGAGTCGGTAGCCAACATTCAGTTCTCCTTTAGAATGGACCCGAGGTGAGCCAAGCAGACACGCGCACGAGACCCTGGGGACCTGATGGGGCGCTATTGTGCAACTCCGAGGCCACAGTGTTCAAGCTTAATTTTCAGTATTTTTCACGCTTGTGAAACGTTTGAATACGGCTTCTCACATACGGCGTACCAGATTTGGGAGCCTGTTTATGCGGATTTCCGCTCGTAGCTATGCGATTTACCGATGAATAGCGCGGCTGCGGCGACGATGATCACGGGATAGCATTCCAAGGTATAGCGGGGCTCGGGATTTTCCAGCGTGCCGAGAAATAGCGAGCGCATCAACAGAAACAAAAACAACAGAGCCGAGGCCGTAACATTTACGCCCGCGCACGAACCCGGCGACTGCCGCAGCGACGTAGGCCAGATTCAGCAATCCGAAAACTACACTCACGGCAAGCCATACGCCATCGTCGTTGAACTCCCACCAGCGCGGATCGGAAGGCAGAAGCTCGGTTCGCGGACGAAGCCACATGTCGGCGATACGCAGAGTGGGCAGCCAAATGTAGTAACGCAGGGGTGCCGCGTGAATGCGTGCGGCGGCCAGCGCGGCGAAGCGCGCGTCAAGTTCAGGGGAAATATCGTGATCCGAATTGTAATCGGCGAAAAGCTGCGCGGTTTCCTGGCGTTGCTGTTGTGAATCGAAGGCGCGCCGGGGCAGGCGCGTGAAGTCAATGGCGTAGCCGGGCACGTTCCAATAGATTTCCTCGACTGACGCGTACTCCACGATCCAGGTCTTGGTCCAGCGGTTGAATCCGCTCATGACGGGTTCGTCGGAATCGTTGGCATAGCGCGGAGCCAGCGGTTCGAAGCGGTGCAAGGTATGCAGGTTTCGCAGCAGTCCACGGAATCAGCGGAGCGAGCGAAGCCATGACAAGAATAATCCCAGCGCGGAGAATTGGAGCGAGATGAAGCCCGACGGCGCGTTTTCTTCTCTTAATTAATTCGCTCGCAAAAAGCAAAAACAAATACGCGCCGATCGCGGCGAGCAGAATTCCGCCATCGGGGCGCAGCAGTATGCAAGCTGCGATCGAGAGTCCGCAACCCACCCACGCGGCTGTGCTCGCGTTGGACGGCGAGGGAGCTTGCGAGTCGGTTTCTACCTGCAAGCTGGCCATTCCGAGAATGGCGAAATCCAGGGCGAGGGTTGTGAAGAAAATTTCCAGAGTCTCGGTGAGAACCGCGGCCGAATAATTCGCGAGGAAGGGGCAGAGAGCAGCGAGCATGAAAGCCGCTTTGGCACCCCGGTCCGAGAAGATGCGGCGCGCTATATCCGCAATCAACCAGCAGGTGCCCAGATCGAACAAGAGCTGAATCAGCAAAACCGCGCGAAAATTACTCCAACCGAAGACGTAGAAAACAGCTGCGAGAAACGCGGGATATCCCGGCAAGCGGGAGAGTGTGGGCATAACGTGGCCGGAGTTGGTGATGCCGTAGATGCCATATTGCAGCCAGTTCATGGCGATATCGGCGTAGAGACGGGAATCGTCGACGACGCCGGGGAAATGCAGCAGGAAGACGAGGCGCAACGCAACCGCGGCCAGGGTCGCGGCAAGAAAGAAGCGAACATCTTCTCTTAGCAGTTTCAGCACGCAGAGAATATAACGCGTTGCAGTCAACTTGGCGCGTGCCAGGAGCATCTAATTGGCTAATTAGAGTTGGGCGTTCCCCGTCTTCTGCCTCCTCAAGAATTGACCACTTGCCCTCTGCGGCATACGATAAGCGATTGACCATCCATGGCTGAACCCGTCTTTTATGATCCGCAACGCGCTCGCTGGAAGCGACTGAGACGCCTGGTCGACATTGTTGTCGCGGCGCTCTCCGCACTCATTATTTTCTTTGTATACAGTGCCTTGCGGGACGAGCGCTTGCCGGAACTGCTGTTTTCCCCGCAGAAACGCGCCTTCCGGGCATTGAAGGAGAATGAAAGAGACAAGGCGCGTGAGCGCCTGAAAAAGTTAGCCAACCGCTCCCACCGTAAATCGAAGTTGCCTGCCTCTGAGGTGAAACTAAACCAGGAAGAGGGAATTCGGGCGGCGTTTTATGTGCCTTGGGATGCGGCCAGTTTTTCTTCGCTGCGCGATTTCGCTCGCCAGATAGACATGCTGTATCCCGACTGGCTCCACGTGCTCACGCCTGACGGCCACCTGCAGGGAGTGGACGACCAGACCAATAAGTTTTTCGATGTCGTGCAAAATAATCGTGCGCGCTCGGTGGATGACCGCGTGATGCCATTTCTTAAGGCTGAAGACCCGAGCATGGAAGTCTTTCCCATGGTGAACAATTTCAACGGCACGGATTGGGTGGCAGATATCACCGGGTTTCTCAACAATCCGGACGCGCGGGCGGAATTTCGAAAGGAGGTAGGAATATTTCTTTCTTCGGACCACTTTCGCGGCTTGATGGTCGATTTCGAAGCGTTCCCCGCCTCCGGGCAGAAAGGTTATGTCGCGCTGTTGAATGAACTCTCGTCGGACCTGCATGCGCGAGGCATGAAGCTGTATGTAAGCGTGCCGGCGCACAATGAGGAGTTCGATTATGCCGCTATCTCCGCGCCCGCGGACGGCGTGATCGTAATGAATTATGACGAGCACTATCCGGGGGCCGCATCGGGGCCGGTGGCTTCGCAAGACTGGTTCGTCGACAATCTCAAGTTTGTTGAAAAAGTAGTTCCTCGGGAAAAACTGATCTGCGCCATTGCCAACTACGGCTATGACTGGGTGCTCAAGCCGAAAAAAGGGAAGCTTCCGCCAGGTGTGCATGACAGTTCCGTCAGCGTGCAGGAGGCCTGGCTGGCCGCGCGCGATTCCGATGAGGACGTGACCTTCGATGACGACGCACTGAATCCGCACTTCAGTTATCTCGATGAGCGCAGTCTTCGCCATGATGTGTGGTTTCTGGATGCGGTAACAGCGCTCAATCACATGCGGGCCGCACAAACGCTGGGCATTCAGACCTTCGCTTTGTGGCGGCTTGGCGGTGAGGACCGATCCCTATGGCGTATTTGGGACATTCCTGGCGATGCGGGAGCCGCGGAAAAAATCCGAGACGTGCCTCCGGGCCAGGATGTCGACATGGAAGGGCAGGGCGAAATTCTTCGCATTGAGGAACTTCCAACTCACGGCATCCGCGACCTCACCATCGATCCGAAGACAAAACTGATTACCGATGAGAATTTTCAGAATCTGCCCGAACCCTTTCGTGTAGGGCGCTACGGCTACAGTCCGAATCAAGTTGCGATTACATTTGACGATGGCCCTGATCCCACCTGGACGCCTAAGATTCTCGATATTCTGAAGCGCGAGCACGCTACCGCCACATTTTTTCTAATCGGCATTCAGACCGATAAGTTCCCGAGTCTGGCGAAACGGATTTACAACGAAGGCCACACCATCGGTAATCACACGTTTACGCATCCGGACGTAAGCAACATTTCTTCCGGCTACATGAAGGTGGAGTTGAATCTCACCGAGCGGCTCTTCGCCAGCCTGATGGGAATTCGAGCCACGTTGCTGCGGCCGCCATATGCGATTGACGAAGAGCCCGACACTGCCGATCAAGTAAAGCCGCTCGAGTTCGCACAAGACATGGGATACATCACCGTGGGTAACCGGATCGATCCCAACGATTGGAATGACAAGCCGCGGCGGCACACGGCCGAGGAAATCTCTTCTTACGTACTGGCACACTTGCCACCCTGCGCCGCCGGCGATCTGCGCTGCGGCAACATCGTGCTGTTGCATGATGGCGGGGGGAATCGTGCGGAAACGGTTCGTGCGCTGCCCATGATCATCGATGGCATTCGGGCGCGGGGGTATTCGGTGGTGCCGGTGTTTCAGTTGTTTGGCAAGACGCGGGCCGATGTAATGGCGCCCTTGAGCACGGGACAAAGATGGGCTGCTCGCCTGGATGGACTGGGCTTCTGGCTGTTCGAGGCCGGCATCGTTTTGATCACGTGGATATTTTTTGTCGGCGACCTGCTCATGACCGGCCGGCTGCTTTTCATAGGCACCGCTGCCATCTATGACCGGCTGCACGAAAAGATTTTCGGCAAGCCGGCGGAAGTCGCGTCCTATCGACCGAAAGTGGCTGTTCTCATACCGGCCTACAACGAAGAAAAAGTTATCGTGCGTACAATTCGCGCCGCGCTCAACTCCGATTACCGCAATCTGCGCGTGATCGTGATCGACGACGGTTCCAAGGACCGCACGCTTGAAGCGGCGCGCAGCGCCTTCTTCGCAGAAGAAGACGCAGGAAGAGTTCTCATTCTGACCAAGCCGAACGCCGGCAAAGCTGAGGCTCTCAACTTTGGCATCGAACATATTCAAGATGCCGAACTGTTTGTGGGGATCGATGCCGATACCATCATCGCGAGTGACGCCATTTCGCGCCTGGTCCCGCATTTCATCAACCCCCACGTAGGCGCTATCGCCGGCAACGCAAAAGTAGGGAACCGGGTAAATTTGTGGACGCGTTGGCAGGCTCTTGAATACATTACCAGCCAGAATTTTGAACGCCGCGCTTTGGATGTCCTCGGCGCGGTTAGCGTGGTACCGGGCGCGATTGGAGCGTGGCGGGTTTCCGCAGTTCGCGAGGCCGGGGGCTATCAGATCGATACCGTCGCCGAGGATGCCGATCTCACCATGGCTCTATTGCGACGGGGCTACCGCGTGGAATATGAAGACATGGCTTTGGCCTACACTGAGGCGCCTACTAACGCGAACGGCTTGATGCGACAGCGGTTTCGATGGTCGTTCGGAATTCTGCAAGCGGTCTACAAACACAGTGGAGTATTCGCCCGCAAAGGGGCTCTGGGTTTTGTGGCACTGCCCAACATTGTGATTTTCCAGATTCTGTTGCCGCTGGTCTCGCCACTTATCGATATCATGTTCGCCTTCGGGGCACTTTGGTATTTCGTCCAGAAATACTTTCATCCTGATTCCACGGACCCAGCCAGCTTTCACAAACTCGTAGCGTTCTTCTTCGCGTTTCTGGTGATTGACTTCCTGGCGTCGGCGCTCGCGTTCGCGCTGGAGCGACGGAGGCCGGATGATAAAGAAGACGTGTGGCTGTTGAGTCAGGTGTGGTTGCAGCGCTTTGCTTACCGTCAGTTATTTTCGGTAGTGCTTTTCAAAACGCTGAAGCGTGCGCTCGAAGGGCGGAGATTTGCGTGGGATAAATTAGAGCGGACAGCCGCGGTGAAGCGTGTGGCCTCGGAGGATAGGGAGTCGGTGAACGTACCGTAGTCGCTGTCTGCGCGCTATGATTCTGGTTATCGAAATAACAACGGCGCAAACTCCGCCAGATTCCTTCGCCACACCATCCAGGTGTGCATCCCGGGAGTTTCGATGTCGGTGTGATTTACTCCTTTGGTCTTCAACCATTCGCGCAGATTGCGGTTGATGGTGATCAGATGGTCGTCAGTACCGCAGGCGATCCACAAGAGATGAATCTGAGCATTAGCTTTCGCGTCAAGAGCGGGAAAATCCTTTTCGAAATCGTCGGGAATGCCGCCTGAGCTGAATGCGCCGATCCAGGAAAACTTGTCGAGATGATTTAGACCAGTGAGCAGAGACTCCGAGCCGCCCATGGAGAGTCCCGCGATTGCACGTGCGTTGCGATTCTTTTCGATTCGGTATTCGCTCTCGACCTGCGGCATGACCTCGGTGAGCAGGGCGTCGGTGAATTTCTTGAAATTCGCATCGCGCAGTTCCGGGTGATTCCATGCGCCCCACGCGAGACGAACAAAATCCATAGTGCCGTAGCCCAGCGGCATCACTACAATCATCGGCTTCGCTTTATTTTGCGCGATCAGGTTGTCGAGAATCACGTTGGCGCGGCCGACGGCAGTCCATCCGCTGGCGTCGTCACTGTATCCGTGAAGAAGATAGAGAACGGGATACTTACGTTTGCGCGCGGCATCGTAACCCGGCGGAGTGTAAACGTAATAATCGCGCTCGTCGTCGGCCACCGAAGACTTGTAGAAGTGATGATGGATTTCGCCGTGCGGAATGTCATTCACTTCCCAGGGAAGCGATGGCGGCCCGGGAACATGAACGGCGCTTGCGGTGGAGAGCAGATTCGGGGTGATCAGCGGAGTTCGACGGATCGATCAGACGCACGCCGTCGGCTACGAAGGAATAACTGTAATAATCAGGCGCGAGCGGAGCTGTGGTCAGGCTCCAGACGCCTTGATCGTCTTGAAGCATGGGTTGCGGCTCCGCGCCCTCGCGCTCGAGTTCGACTACTTTCGCATTGGGCGCGCGGGAAGCGGAAAGTTACGCTGCCATCTGCGTGCACATCCGGAGAAACGAGCGGAGCAGGAGGAGAAGCAGGTGATGAAGATTTATTTGTTTGAGCTGAACAGAAAGCTGCGAGGAAGAACGAAAGAGAAAAGAGCGGGAAATTTGAAATTCGCATTCCATCTCCGCGAGCGCTAATCAGAGTTCCACTAAGCTTTGCCAGCCACGTCCAGCCGAGTTTCGGCTTTGTGCAGAGCGTTGAGCGAGCGCTCTACATCGACGTTTGTGTCGCCACTGGTCAGCCGTTGCTCGGCACGCTCTTTGGCTTTGCGTGCGCGTTCCACATCAATCTCGGAAGGACGTTCGGCGGTTTCGGCAAGTATCGTCACTTTGTCGGGCAACACCTCGGCGAATCCCCAAGCTACCGCGAGTTTTTGCTCTTCCGCGCCGGCGCGGTAGGTGATCTCGCCAACGGCAAGTTCGGTGATCAGCGGAGCATGGCCCGGCAATACGCCGAGATAGCCATTCTTGCCGGGAATCTGAACTTCGGTCGCCGCGGTGTCGACCACTTTCTTTTCCGGCGTGACGATCTCGAGTTGGAAAGTATCAGCCATAATAAGCGCGGCTCCGGGCGTCCGGCCTGCGCGGTTTGGATTTACGCGGCCGCTTTCATCTTCTCCGCGGCTTCCAGCACTTCTTCGATCGGGCCTTTCATATAAAACGCCTGCTCGGGAATGTCGTCGTACTTGCCTTCGACAATCGCCTTGAAGCCCTTCACCGTGTCGGCAATCTTGACGTAGCGTCCCGCCGCGCCGGTGAACTGTTCGGCCACATGGAATGGCTGCGACAGGAAACGCTGAATCTTTCGCGCGCGCGCCACGGTGAGTTTTTGATCTTCGCTGAGTTCGTCGATACCGAGAATCGCGATGATGTCCTGCAGATCTTTATAGGTTTGCAGCGTCTTTTTCACGCGTTGCGCGACGTCGTAATGCTCCTGGCCAACGATGCGCGCATCGAGAATGCGCGAGGTCGAAGCCAGCGGATCGACCGCGGGATAAATTCCAATCTCGGTTAACGCGCGGGAAAGCACAGTAGTGGCGTCGAGGTGAGCGAAGGTGGTGGCGGGCGCGGGATCGGTCAAGTCGTCGGCGGGAACGTAGATCGCCTGCACCGAAGTGACCGAACCTTTCTTGGTCGAGGTAATACGCTCCTGCAGTTCGCCCATTTCCGTAGCCAGGTTCGGTTGGTAACCTACGGCGCTGGGCATGCGGCCGAGCAGCGCCGATACTTCCGATCCGGCCTGGGTGAAACGAAAAATGTTATCGATGAACAATAGAGTGTCAGCGCCTTCGGCATCGCGGAAATATTCCGCGACGGTGAGTCCGGTAAGCGCCACTCGCAGACGCGCGCCAGGCGGCTCGGTCATCTGGCCATAAATCAGCGCGGCTTTCGAGTGCGCGGGATCACCGGGCTTGATCACGCCGGATTCTGTCATCTCCAGCCAGAGGTCGTTGCCTTCGCGGGTACGCTCGCCTACGCCGGCAAAAACGGAGTATCCGCCGTGCTGCTTGGCAACGTTGTTGATCAGCTCCATGATGACGACGGTTTTGCCCACGCCTGCACCGCCGAACAAACCGATCTTGCCGCCTTTCAAAAATGGCTGAATCAGATCGATGACCTTCACGCCGGTCTCAAACATTTCCGCGGTGGTGGCTTGCTCGTCGAACGCTGGCGCCAGGCGATGAATCGGCATTCGCTCCTTGTACTCGATCGGTCCCAACTGATCGACGGGCTCGCCGATTACATTCATCACGCGTCCCAGCGTGCCCCGGCCGACGGGAACGGAGATCGGTCCGCCGGTGTCGATGGCCTTCATGCCGCGCACCATACCTTCGGTGGCTTCCATCGCGATGCAACGCACGCGTCCTTCGCCCAGGTGTTGTTGGACTTCGAGAATCACGTTGACGGGATTGGGCACGGTGAAGCCGTCGCTGACTACGCGAACAGCTTCGTAGATGGGCGGAAGGTGGCCCTCGTGAAACTGCACGTCCACGGCTGGGCCCGCAATTTGGATTACATGTCCGATATTTTCTGGCATATATTTTAGCTCGCTGCAAAACAGCAGTTAGCAGCTGGCAATTAGCAATTTGCAACCGCGCTCGTTTCCTGTGAATTCGAGTTGCTAAATGCTAATTGCTAATTGCTAAATGCTAATTGCTAAATGCTTCTCCTCACATCGCCGCCGCGCCGCTGACAATTTCGATGATCTCTTTCGTGATCTTTGCCTGCCGCGCGCGGTTCATCGCCAGAGTGAGCGAGTCGATCATGTCGGTGGCGTTGCTGGTGGCGGAATCCATGGCCGTCATGCGCGCGGCGTGCTCGGCCGCCACTGACTCCAGGAGCGCGCGGAAGATCTGGATGCTGACGTATTTCGGCAGTAACGCGCGGAACAATTCTTCCGGCGGCTGCTCGTAGATGTAATCCACATCGGCGGTGCCAAACTTCTCCGCAACTTTGTCGGCAGGACTTTCCCCGCGCAGGCCAACACCGGCGCTGATCGCGGCCTCCTTGGCCTTTTTCTTTTCTTCTTCCGTCATCTCTTCAGCCAGGCGCACAACCTGTTCGCCCACCTGCTCGATGGGAAGAATCTGTTCGACGATAAGCCGTTGCGCGATTACCGATTTGAATTCGTTGAACACCAGATAAACCGAATCGATCTCCTCCCGCTCATAACGCTCCATCACACTCTCGGCTAAAGTCCGCGCTTGCGAAAAATCGAGTTTGCCGAGAACGCCGACATGCTCGCCGGTAATCTGGATCGGGCCGGCTCGCTCGCCAGCGGCTGCGCGAGCTTCGGTCGATTCCTCGTCATCAGCGAGGCTGTGGGTCTGCACCGGAGCTGCGGGATAGCGTCTGCGCAAAAAGTCGCGGCCTTTGCGTCCGATTGCCTCAATGTCAATATTCTTTCCCGCTTTCGACTCGATGAAACGGCTGGCGGCCTTGGTGATATTGGCGCTGAAGGCGCCGGCCAATCCTTTGTCGCCAGTCACAACAATCAGCAGAATATTTTTTTCCGCACGCTGCGCCAGCAAAGGATGCTTGGGCTCGCCAGTTTCCGGATCGTAGATCTCAGCCCGGGCAACCAGCGATTTCAAGACATTCGTCAACATCTGGGCATAGGGACGGGCCGCCAGAGTGCGCTCTTGCGCCCGGCGCAGCTTTGCCGCCGAAACCACTTTCATGGCCTTGGTGATCTGCCGCGTGTTCACCACGCTGCGGATACGGCGCCGGATGTCGAGAATGTTTGCCATTGATCAGCTGCTAGCTATTAGCTACTAGCTTCTAGCTAAGAATTCACTTCGCCACTGCTTCATGCGACGATACGAACTGCTGCTTCGCCTGTTTGATTACGTCTGCCAGTTGCGCTTTCAAGCTGTCGTCGAGAACCTTCTTTCTCCATGATTGCGCGCAACAGGCCAGCGTTGGTTGCGTCCACGTACTCGTAAAGTGTCTTTTCAAAATCGCGGACCTGATTTACCGGCAGGTCGTCGAGGAACCCTCCGGTGCCCGCGAAGATAATCAGAATCTGTTTCGAGAATGGGAGTGGCGAAAATTGATTTTGCTTTAGAATTTCGACCAGGCGCTGGCCACGATTGAGTTGCGCCTGCGTGGCTTTGTCAAGATCGCTGCCGAACTGCGAAAAGGCTGCCAGTTCGCGGTATTGGGCGAGTTCCAGCTTAAGCGTTCCGGCAACCTGCCTCATGGCTTTGATCTGCGCGCTGCCGCCCACGCGGCTTACCGACAATCCCACGTTCACGGCGGGACGCACGCCCTGGTTGAACAGATCCGTCTCCAAATAAATCTGGCCGTCCGTAATCGAAATCACGTTGGTTGGAATGTAGGCGGAAACGTCGCCGGCCTGGGTTTCGATGATGGGCAGAGCGGTGAGCGATCCGGCGCCATTCTTGTCGCTCAACTTGGCCGAGCGTTCCAGCAATCGCGAGTGAAGATAGAAGACGTCACCGGGATATGCTTCGCGGCCGGGCGGACGCCGCAACAACAATGAAATTTCGCGATACGACGCTGCGTGTTTCGAAAGATCGTCGTAGATGACCAGCGCGTGGCGCTTGGAGTCGCGGAAGTATTCGCCGATTGCAGTTGCCGCGTACGGCGAAATGTATTGCATGGGAGCGGGTTCCGACGCCGACGCAGCCACCACGATGGTGTATTCCATCGCGCCGTAGTCTTCCAGAATTTTCACGACCTGCGCGATCGACGAGCGCTTCTGGCCAATCGCGTTATAAATACAAATCAGGTTATTGCCCTTGCTGTTGATGATGGTGTCGAGCGCGACGGCGGTTTTGCCGGTCTGGCGGTCGCCGATGATTAATTCACGCTGGCCGCGGCCGATCGGAATCATGCTGTCGATGGCTTTGAGTCCAGTGGCCATGGGCTCACGCACGGGTTGACGATCGATGACGCCGGGCGCCAGGCGCTCGAGAGCGATGAACTGATCGGTGGCAATAGGACCTTTGTCGTCGATGGGCCGGCCAAGAGAGTCGACCACGCGGCCAATCATGGCGTCGCCTACCGGCACGCTCATGATGCGCCCGGTACGCTTCACTTCGTCGCCTTCCTTGAGCTCGGTGTATTCGCCGAGGATCACCACGCCGACCTGGTCTTCTTCCAGGTTCATGGCGATGCCGGCGACGCCGTGCGGAAAGGAAAGAAGTTCACCGGCCATCACTTTGTCGAGTCCATAGACTCGGGCGATGCCGTCGCCCAGGGTGATGATGGTGCCGGTTTCGTCCACGGAGATCTTGGATTCGTAGTTCTCAATCTGCTCGCGGATCAGTTTGGTTATTTCGTCTGCCTTGATCTGTGCCATAGAATCAGCTCTTGAACCCCAGCTGCCAGCGGCTAGCTAAAAAGCTAGGAGCTAATAGCTTCTTTCATTCTCTCCAATTGCCCTTTTACCGAACCGTCGTAAACCGTGCTGCCGACGCGAACCACCGCGCCACCCAGCAGTGAAGCATCGCGGCCGTAATGCGCGCGGATTTTCTTGCCGGTCACCTTTGCTACCTGCTGCTCAAACTCGCGTTTCTCTGTCTCATCGAGCTCGCGGACACTGGTAATCTCGGCTTCCGCGAAACCCATGCGAGCGTCGAGTTCTTTCTCCAGTTGCCGGATGACCGCATTCAGAAAATGCGTTCGCCGATGATCGATCAGGATTGCAACCAGGTTTCCGCACTTGCTTTGAAATCCCGTCGCGCTGCGCAATCACATCCAGCACCCGCCGCTTCTGCTCGACGGGAATCGCGGGATTCTCCCAAACCTGGCGCAAATCCGAGCTCTCGTTCAACAGGATGGCAACAGAGCGCAGCCCAGCCATGGCGCGCTCCACATCAAGATGCGCCTTGAGAATTACATCCGCGAAGGCGCGTGCGTATGTGCTGGCCACGGAAGCCATTTCCCTATTGCGTGCCCCTCTCCTGTTTCTCCGCTGAGCTTTCGGAGTGCACCCAACTGCCCGGCAAAACTGCGCAGCAGGGCCTGATCGGTGGCGGCGTCCACGCGAATCTGCTTCTGCGCCAGGCCGACGGCCAGCTCGGCGGCGTAAGCCGTGAGTCCGCGCCGCGCCGCTTTTACCGCGGCTGCGATTTCCTGCTGCGCCGACTCCAGAATCTTGCGCGCATCTTCTTCAGCCGCGGCACGGATGCGAGCTTCCTCAGCAGCCGCTTCTTTTTCCGCGGCGTTGCGCATCATGCCAATTTCGCCATCCAGCCGCATCAGCCGAGAGTCGATCTCCGCCAGCTTTCGCCGCGCTTCCTCACTGGCCTTTTGCGCCTCCTGCATCGCTCTTTGAATCGCGGCGGTGCGTGCGCGGAACGCGCCAGGCAAGTGCTTGCGCGTTGCCCAGATTAATATTCCGGCGATTACCGCGAAGTTAAACAGGAAGGACAAAAATGACGCAGTCTCCGTGCTGATACCCAACTTATCCGCTATGAATCGCACCGAGGCTGATTGCCTGAACGAGGCCTTGTCTTTTTCTTCTTTATCTTCGCCCGCAGCCTCCCTGGTTTCTCGCGTCAGTTGCTGCGCGAAGCCAGGTTCGCGGGCAGAATCATTCGACTGCTGGCGGTTCGCGGGAGAGGCAGGCTGATCTTGCGCGCCCGCCGATCCCGTGACACCTACGAAGCTTGCCGCGACCAGCGTCAGCATAATTCCGCGAGCGATTTTTTTTGTGTAAGTCATTGGCAAATTCGTCAACGGCCTGCTCCGGCCGGCTGCAGCACGCGTCGAATGATCTCCGCCGCCAGGCTCTGCACCTGGGCCTGTAGACCGGCCTGCGCGGCTTCGCGATCCTTCTCGATGTCCGCCTTGGCTGCCTGAACCTGAGCCTGGGCCATGGAGCGAGCTTCATGCATTGCAGCAGTACGCGCATCCAGCGCGGCCTTTCGCCGCGCCTCTTGCGCGAGGAAGAGTGTGGCGCGCGCCTCCCGCAACCGAAGTTCGTATTCGGATGTCCGCGCCTCGGCTGCGGCAATGTCAGCCTTTGCTTTTTCTACCGCTCCCTCGGTTTTGCTACGCCGCTCGTCGAGCACACGCCCCAGGGGCTTATGCACGATCGTTGTATAGAGCACGTAAAGCAATCCCATCAGGATTACAGTCGGCACCGATCCGAGCAGTAATTCGCCTAATTGTCGTAGTGTTTGATCCATGGCTAGCGGCTGTACAGGAAAATGAGGGCTCTGAAAACTGTTAAGTCTAACGTGCGAAGGAGTTTATGTCAATGCTGACAGGCGGAAACTCCGGCAATTTGAGAGTTCGGAGAAGGAGATCGAAAATGAAGAGAAATTCATCATCCGGCGCTTATTCGCAGCTTGCAAAAACTTGCAACTAACCCTTGACTTCCCAATCAGGAGGATTAGCATAGAAGTATCACCTCCGATCCAATTCAGGATCGAATGGGCCGATAGCCAAGGAATGTCACCGCTTCTTGGTTGCCGGCCCATTTAAATTTTGCGGCACCTATTACCCAATGCCGCTACTCGCCGCACCACCGATTGCGGCGCTTCAGATGTCCAGTTCGACGGCGCCATCTCTGTAAGTTCGCGAATAAATCCGCGCCTTGGCCTCCAGCATGGCCAGTGTCTTTCCTTCTTTTTGCGGGACGCGAAGATGCACGCGACTGACGGGTCTTCGTCGATCAATTCATCGATGCGGGCCAGCAGGCGATCCAGTCCTATGCCTTCCGCGGCTGAAACGTAAACCGTTTTCGCATCGTCGCTGTAGATTGTCTGCGACTTCGATATCCAGCAGATCGACTTTATTCATCACGTGAAGGCGCGGCTTCTTTTCTACTTCCAGCTCTTTCAGAACGATTTCTACTTGCGCATCCTGCTCTGCGGACAGTCGGCTGCTGGCGTCGGACACATGCAGTATCAGCGATGCGCGCTGCACCTCCTCGAGCGTGGCGCGAAAGGCGGAGACCAGTGTGTGCGGCAGGTTGCGAATAAATCCCACGGTGTCAGAAAGCAGCACCTTGCGTTTTGAGGGCAACACGACGGCGCGGATTGTGGGGTCGAGCGTGGCGAACATGCGCGGCGAGGCCAGGACAGCGGCACGCGTGAGGGCGTTGAATAATGTCGACTTGCCGGCATTTGTATATCCCACCAGATGCGACCAATGCGACGGGTGCGGATTCCCGCCGCTGGCGCTGCTGAGCCCGGATGCGGCGCACATTTTCGATTTGCTGTTCCACGTGGCGGACGCGGCGGTAAATTTTTCGGCGGTCGGTTTCGAGTTGAGTTTCACCCGGTCCGCGGGTGCCGATGCCGCCGCCAAGTTGCGACATCTCGATGCCTCGTCCCGCCAAGCGCGGCAGCATGTACTGCAGTTGCGCCAACTCTACTTGCAGTTGACCTTCGCGGGTGCGGGCGTGCCGGGCAAAGATGTCGAGGATGAGTTGAGTGCGGTCAATTACCCGGCGCTGGACGATTTTTTCAATGTTGCGCTGCTGGGAAGCGGTGAGATCGTGATCGAAGAGGAGAAGGTCCGCATTTACCGATGCGGCCGCGCCTGCGATCTCTTCCAGTTTGCCCGCGCCAATCAATGTCGCGGGGTCGGGCCGGTCGCGGCGCTGCAGAATTTCGCCGACAACATTGGCCCCAGCGCTTCCGGCCAGGGTGCGCAGTTCGGCTAGTGATTCATCCGCGTCGAATTCTGGAATGCTCGGCTTATTGCTGGCGGACTTGGCAGAGGCGTGCGCCGGCACGCCAACTTTTTCATCAGGCACGGCGGAGGAAGCCGCATCGCGCGCAGCTTGCGCCTGAGCGGTCACTTTTGCGCCGCCGCGCCCGCGGGTGCGCACGTCGAGTCCCGACTAAGAAAGCACGCTCCCTCAAATCCGTAGCGGCGGGCGGCTGTGCCCCCAGAGGTACACGTCGGGCTAGGGACGCACGATCGCGAGTCTTCTTGGGATGAGAACTGCGCAATAACTGGACGCCTTACCCTTCAGTGCCCGAAGCGCTGGCGGCCTGCGCCGTCGTACCGCTTGTCGACGCGGTCTTCGCGTCGGAATGCACAGGGTGCACGCTATGCGGCATCGTCCGCCCCATCACTACGGTTGAGATGGCGTGTTTGAAAATCAATTGCTCCTGCCCGTTGGCCTCCAGCACCACCGAGTACTTGTCGAAAGAGCGAATCCGGCCCGTCAACTTCACGCCACTGAGCAAATAAATTGTGATGCTCAATCTTTCCTTACGGGCCGTGTTGAGGAAGGAATCCTGAATGTTCTGTGCCGGCTTGCTGCTCTCCATAGCCGATCTCCTTGGGTTCTTTGAACTGCGCTAATCCACTTGTGCCTTCGGCAATTGCCTCGGGACAACCAAAACGACAGCGTTTTCCTCGCGACCTTCCGCACAAGGAACACGGGGGGAGAAACCCTGCCTCCGTCACAGCCCGGTCTTCAAGGCCGCGCACCCGGCAGGTAGCTGCGAGTACCATACGGCGTCCCTGAAAGCTTTTCAACCGGGAACTTTACAAACTTGTTTTTTGTACCATGTAGCAAACCTTATGTAGTGCGGCCCTGGCCGAAAGCCCATAGCGTCGAGTGGTTGTGTACAATCCCCGGCGTGGGCATTCCGGCCCGTCTAACACCTTGAAATTTTGGGAGGCATCATGGCAAGCGCCGCTCTGGCAACTTTCTTAACTTTTAATTTCGGACCGCAAATCAATCTTCCGCACGATTTCAATACCAACTTCCTGATGCTGCTCCGCTGGATCCATTTCCTTGCGGGCATTACCTGGATTGGACTGCTGTACTTTTTCAATCTGGTGAATGTCCCATTGATGAAAGAGTTGGATCCCGCGACCAAGGGCAAAGTGATGCCCGCGCTGATGACGCGCGCGCTGTGGTGGTTCCGCGTGTCCGCGGTGGTGACGGTGCTGGCCGGCCTTGCTTATTGGGGAAATATTGTCGCGGCCGATGCGCAAAACGCGATGGCACAAGGCATCCACGCAAGCAGCGGTCCAGCCATGGGCAGTTTCTTTTTGATCTGGACGATTGTCTGGGGAATTCTGTATGCGTGCCTGATCCCAGGCAAAGGGATTTTCGATAACGGCGCATTTATCGGCGTGGTGTATGCGGTGGTGGTTGTGGCCGCAGCATGGCTGTTCCTTAGCCTGAATAGCCAAGGGTGGGAAAGCAATCGCCTGCTCGCGATCGGCATTGGCGGCGGCATTGGCTGGGTGATGATGCTGAACGTTTGGGGAGTGATCTGGCGCATCCAGAAACGGCTCATTCAATGGACGCGAGACAACGCGACGAACGGCACGCCCATGCCCGACAAAGCGAAATATATGGCCCGGCAGGCTTTTCTATGCTCCCGCGCCAACGCTTACCTGTCGATCCCGTTGCTGTTCTTTATGGGGGCGGCCAGCCACTATCCGATGTTCGGGAAATAAGCTTTCACAAAAGAGTTAAAGCACAAAAAATCAGGAGGCTCGAAAGAGCCTCCTGAAAAATACAGACGATCACTTTCCCCTAGAAAAGGAACTTCAGAGCCAACTGCATGGTGCGCGGATTGCTGCTGAAGTTCTGCGAGGGATTGTTGAAGACCGCCGCTGTTCGGAATGAAGAAGTTCCTGGCTGCCCCAGTCACTCCGTCGCTCTCAACGTCGTTGATTTTGCCTGTGACGAATTGCGGGTGGTTGAAAATGTTGAACGCCTGCGCCATGAAATCGATACCATAGCGTTCGCCAAACCGGAAGTGTTTGGCAGCCGTGATATCGAAGTTGTTGATAGGAGGCGTCTCCAGGGTATTGCGGGACGAGGTGGCCAAGGCACCCATGCCAGCGATAATGTACTGTGCGTTCGGGTTTACCGCCTGATAGGCAACATATGCGAGCCTGCACTGTTCGTCAGCGCCGGGATAATGTCGCTGCCAACGCCCTTCTGTCCAGCCGGATTATAAATGGCGCGATCAGGGGCCGCATCAGCGTTCAGGTTCGCGTCGTCGGCGCTTTGCACAGTTCCCCACTGACCTGACTCCCAAGTATAGATCGGGGCAAACTCATAGTTGCCCAGCAGGTTTCTCTTGATCCAACTGTTGTCATGCGCGAACCATGGCGCGTCGTAGATCACGGCCATCGTGATGCGATGAGCATGGTCAAGGATTGAGTTTGCACGCTCCGCAGGCAGGTCCTGGAAATCCTGGGGACGGCGCGGCGAAATGTCGGTGGAGTGGAAGTCAGCGGTACTGTTGTCAATGAGGTGACTCCAGGTCCATGCCGCCTGGAACGTCAAGCCATTGGACAATCGCCGCTGCAATTGAGTTTGCAAGCCGTGATAAGTGGAAGCGCCCCAAGGTGCGAATTCGGTGATGAAACTGCCGAACCCGGCATTAGCGTATGCGGGTGAAAAGTATGTGCCAACATCGTAGTAGTTGTAGGCCAGAGTTCCCGGAACATCGCCGATGCCATTCGGCGCCGCCTGACGCAGCAGCCCAAGCGAGTGGTCAGCGCGTTCAGTGCAGCTTGGCCGGGGTTAGTCAGGTAGGTTGGAATATATGTGCCGGGGGTAGTGCCGATTCCCGGGATGGAATCAAGAATGTTCTGCACTGGAAGATGAATGCCGCGAGATCCTACGTAGCGAACTTCCGCCGTATATTTCGAGGCAAACACATGCTGAACCCCCAAGTTCCACGATTCGGCGTAAGGATACTGCACGTTGTTCGGCAGTAAGGAAGAAGTGTTCAGGCGGGCATCCGTCTGACTCAGAATGGTAATGCCACTCGAGGCCTCGGGCTTAATTCCGCCGTTGGCCAGGAAAGGCGTGGTGCAATTTGCCGGGCAGTTCGCAGTCGAGCCGATTTGTGGCGGCCGCGACAGGGTGCCGATGTTGTCATAGAGCACGTCGTAACCCATGCTGAAGCCACCACGAATTGAGGTGTTGCCGCTGTTGCCCGGAGAATAGGCAAAGCCGATGCGGGGCATGAAGTCCTTCCCCGGCGCCTGCGGCGTTCCAAAAGTGATCAGTCCCGGAACATCGGAGATAGCATTTAGACTCTGCTGCGTCCAGCCGTAAGGAACCGTGAGGTATTCATAACGCAGTCCGAGGTTCAGGCTGATGTGGCTGGTTATTTTCCAAATATCGTTCACGTACCAGCCGTACATTTTGTCATTGCCCGAGTAACCAGCCGATCCGAAGCTTCGCTGACCAAACGAAGGAATTTGGTCGTTCACGAACGAATCGAGAGTGGTGTACTCATAATCGCCGCGGGAGCGCTGAATGAACAGCTGAGGATCAATCTGCTTGCGCAAATCAATACCAAACTTAAAACTGTGTTTCCCTTTGATCCACGAGACGTTGTCTTCCAGTTGATAGGTGTTCTGCACAGCATACTGCGGAGCATTGGGATCCGGGCCAACGTTGATGCTGCCCAGTTCGTCGATCGTCAAGTTCGGAAATGCGTCCAGGTTCTCAAACTTGGCCAAGGCTCCGCCGGGAACCGTGTAGTCATTGGCGGTGCGGTTGAAGCCTACGCGGAACTCGTTCGCGATGTTAGGCGTGAAGGTGTGGTACTCAGCCAATGTCACCAAGTGGTACGGGATGGCCAGCGTAGTGAAGAAAGCTTGCAGCTCGGCGCCGGTGTCGATGGTGCCTAGCTTGTTGTAAATGTACCGTCCGCGAATCTGATCTTTGGCGCTCAAGTCGTAATCCATCGACGTGACCAATGCTTTGGTATTGCTGTAGTTAGGCGCAATGATCGGAAGAATGCCAATCGGAATGGAGTGAGGAATGGGAGTTCCGGGGGTGGTTACATAGTCGTTGACGGTGACAGAAGTGACTCCGCCGCAGGTAGCCTGGGCTGGAGCAGTCGCGAATGCAGCGAAACCATTGATATTGTTGGCCGACACGCCTGGGACGGCCAAGGCCGCCGCCCACCCTGCCGCAGTCGGTGCGCAAGCCGGAGAACTCGGAACGGCCGCCTGACCGACTGGGTTGTACTCGAAATTGGCAAAATAAAATAGCTTGTTCTTGATGATGGGTCCGCCCACCTGTCCTCCGAAACGATTATTGTCGTAGCGAGGGTTGACCGGCGACTGACCAGCAGGAGTTACGTTTGCAATCTCTTGGTCGATGGCGTTTAGATTTCGGTTTTGGAAGTACTCATAAACCCGACCGTGGATGGTATTGGTTCCGCTCACGAGAACCTGGTTGAACTGGCCGCCTGCGGAGTGTCCAAACTCCGGGCTGAACTGGTTTTGAATCACGGTGAAGTTGGCTACGGCGTCGTTCGGCACATACACCAGTGGGCCGGTGACGGTCTTATCGTTGTTGTCAGTGCCTTCAATGGTGAAGTTATTCTCGCGGGGACGCTGGCCGCCGACAGACGGTCCAGAACCGGCTCCCAAGCCGCCGGTGCTGCCTACGCCAGCTTCCAGTAACGACAGGTTCAATACGCCAGTTCCCGTCGAAGCGATGGGCAGGTCCTGAAGCTGTTTCTCTTCATAGGTGGACTGAAGCTGCGAAGTGGTGGTGTCGATGGTCGGGGGCGTGCCGGAGACTTCGATGGTCTCGCTGGCGGCGCCGGGCGTCAGGGTCAGGTTACGGGTACCAGTCTTGTTGAGTTCCACGTCAACTTGCTCGGTGATGGTCTTAAAGCCGGTCATCTTCGCGGTAATCTTGTAAGTTCCGACCAGAAGATTATCGAAGCGATATTCGCCGGCGCTGTTGGTCTTGGTGGTAGCCACCACATTGGTGGAGACATTGACGGCGCTGACCTGCGCGCCCACAACGGCTGCGCCTTGCGAATCGAGTACCGTGCCGACCACGTTGCCGTCAATGGCTTGGCCATACGCCAGACCGGTGCTGATCGCGAGCAGACCAAACAGTGCAAAAACCAGACCTGCGAGCTTAAAGCTCAGTGCAAGTTGTCTCATGGCGTTTCTCCTGAAGCGCGTTTATTTTGGGGAGAACCTAGACGTTCTCCGCCGCCCGACCGTGGGCTTTTGATCGTGGCGCCAGCGAAATAAGCTGTTGGAAGTGGACTGCGCCCCGAGCAGCTAACATGTGCAACTGACGCTCCAAAACAGAACTACATATACGTCCATTGTTTTCAATGTTTTGTTTCGTCAGTTGTGAGGTGTTTCCCCAAAAACGGAATGGCTGGGCTGGGAAATCTATTAATTTTGGTATTCACAGCAACCCGGAAGGTTCGGGTTGCATCGTCCCTGCCCTTGCCTCGCCGAGGATGAGAGCGCTTTCCTGCTACAATCGGCGTTTCTGTGACTAAGTCTTCAACCCATCTCGAACCCTCCAAGCCATACTCAGGCCACCCGTCGTCACCGGGAGTTGAAGCCTTCGGCCCGGTACCCATGCTGGATTTGCAGCGCCAATATCTGCAGGTGCGGGAGGAAGTGTTGGCCGCGATTGAAAGGGTTTGCGCGTCGCAACACTACATTCTGGGGGCGGAGGTGGAGGAACTGGAGCGGGAGATCGCGATTTTCTGCGGCACCGCTGACGCCGTGGGTTGCGCCTCCGGCACGGATGCCTTGTGGCTGGCGTTGGCTGCGGCTGGCGTGCAGCCCGGAGATCAGGTGCTGACCACGCCTTTCAGTTTCTTTGCTTCGGCGAGCGCGATTGTGAGGGCTGGCGCGCGGCCGATGTTTGCCGATATTGACCCTGGAACTTATAATCTCGATCCCGCCAAAGTCGAATCATTTCTGCGCAGCAGTCCGCATGACAAGCTGCGCGTGGTGTTGCCGGTTCATCTCTACGGCCAGTGCGCCGACATGGATCGGTTGCAGCAAATCGCCGAAGAATTTCATTTGTCTGTAATCGAAGATGCCGCGCAAGCCATTGGCGCGCGCTGGGCAAGCGAGTCGGGTAAGAGCCGAAGCGCAGGATCCATGGGCGTCTCGGCGGCGTTCAGCTTTTATCCCACCAAGAACCTTAGCGCCTACGGCGATGCGGGACTGGTGACGACGAGCGACCCGGAAATGGCGGCGCACATGCGCCGGTTGCGCAATCACGGCAGCCCGCGCCGTTATGTTCACGAAGAGTTTGGATGGAATTGCCGTATCGATGCAATGCAGGCCGCCATCCTGCGAGTGAAATTGAAGTATGTCGCAGGATGGAACGATGCGCGGCGACAGCGTGCAGCAACGTACGATCAGTTGTTTGCCCAGGCCGGACTTTCGGGAGCGGGAAATCTGCGAGGCGAGAACGCTTCTCCGATTCAACTTCCACCAACGGCCCAGCAGGCGCACCACGTTTTTCATCAGTACGTGGTGCGTGCGTACCGGCGAGACGAACTGCGTGAGTTCCTGACTGCGCGCAAGATTGGAACGGAAATTTACTATCCGATCCCGCTGCATCTTCAACCTTGTTTCGTGTATCTCGGCTACCGCAAAGGCGACTTCCCGGAGGCCGAACGCGCTGCGGATGAAGTGCTGGCTTTGCCGATGTTTCCCGAGCTCACCGAAGAAGAGCAGAAGCGGGTAGTGACCAGCATCGCCGACTTTTATTGCTAGTGGATTTCACTGCCGGTAAAATCTCTGCGCTCATTGCGAAACGTACCAGAGTAAGAACGTGAGCGCGTAACTTTCTGCGGCCGTGCGCATCAACACTAGGCGCGCGGAGATGAAAGCGATGCGAGTATTTCCTGACTCAGTTTTAAGTGCTGGACTGATGGTCGCTGCGTACTTTTCCTGGCATTCCGCGACCATGGAACGACGCAAGTTTCTGCCGCCAACGCTGCCCGCAATCCAGTAGTGGTTGAGCTGTTCACTTCGGAAGGCTGTTCTTCTTGTCCGCCGGCTGATTTGTTACTGCAGAAATTTGTACAGCAGCAACCGATCGCAGATGCCGAGATCATCGCTCTCGAAGAGCATGTGGATTATTGGAATCACGATGGCTGGGTCGATCCCTATTCGTCGTCGGAGTGGACGGAGCGGCAGCAATCCTACGCCGCCGTATTCAAAAACGATCCGTACACGCCAGAAGCCGTGGTGAATGGCCGCAGCCAGTTCGTCGGCAACAATCGCGGAGAAGTGGAAGCGGAGATTAAGAAGGCGGCAGGAAACTTAAAAACGGAGGTGCGGATTACTCGTGCCTCATCGGATGCAAACGGCGCGCAACGCTTCCATGTGTCGGTGGAAAAGCTAGCGGGGAGCAGTGCGGGCGATGTGGCGGAAATCTGGCTGGCGGTGACCGAAGATGGCCTCCACTCGTCGGTGATGCGAGGAGAGAACGCGGGACGCGTGCTGCAACACGTTGCCACGCTGCGAACGTTGCGCAAGATTGGAATTGCACATGCCCACGATGTTTCGGTTTCATTCTCCGGCGATGCCCTGGTCAAATTCAGTCCCAACTGGAATCCCGAAAATCTGCGCGTGGCGGTATTCGTTCAAGAGGCGAAGAGCCGGGAGATTCTTGGAGCAGCTTCGATAAAAATCAAAGGGCTAATCGAAGAACTTGCTAACCAAAGGGCCGTTGCTCAAGGGACTAGAGATCAGCGCCGACGGCGATTCGCCGCTTTCGGTGTTTCTTTCTGTTCGCCGGGAGCTAGAACACGCCGGACGATTGGAGTATTCAACTTGTACTTTCGTTCGGTCACGTTTCCCGCGTCGTCTTTGACACGCAGGATGAAGACCGGCAATGTACCTTCCTTATCAAAATTCTCGCTAGTCACGGTCACGGGAAGCACGCCATTGAGGCCGTGCTCGCGGTAGGCAGTTTCGTAGCGATGCCGGTGCACGTTCCAGGTATATACACGCACCTGATCGAAATCGTAGGGAAGGCCGTCACGCGGTTCCGTCATGGCACATAAATATTGCGGAACGTTTTTTCCAGTGCCGTCTTTGCCGGAATCCAGTACCTGGTCGAGAACGAAGAAAGCTACGAAGCGCTGGCCTTCGGCATACTGGGCGATATCCAGCGGCACATCGATATCGACCATGCGAGCCAGAACCCAGCCCACGCGGTTCTGCGCGTCGCGCACCAGCCACCAGTCTTCAAGCACCGGGCCAATGGACTTGCCTCCGGGCTTCGTCTGGACGATCGCTCCCGGTTGTTTCTCCGCGGTGGCGCGTTTGAGCACAGAAACCTTCGCTCCCGCAGAAAGCTGGTACAGATGTTCGGTTTCGCGTCCCGGCGTGAGGTGGAGATTAGTGTCATTGCGCAAAACGCCGGGAGCCTGGACGGGATCGCTCTGGTTGTCTTGCGTGAGCTTTTGCAGGCCATCGTAGGTCGACTGATCTACCAGATAGCGTTGCTCTATCCACCCCTCGAGGCCGCTGGCGGTGCGCACGCGGGAGAAGCGCTTTTCGTGCTCCAGTACTTCCACGCGTTCGCCATTTTTTACGATCCCCACGCGGTTGTAGATGGTGGCGACCTGATCGCGCAGCGTGGCCTGGACGGCAGACACATAATTTACTTCGAGCACGCGGTGCCGCCCGCGATTGCAGGCCGTCAGCGTCAATACGACGGCTAGTGTGAGCGCCACGACGAGGCGTGCAAGATGCGATAAACGGAAAGGTTTCACAATCTTTACGAAGGATGATTCATCCAGACGCACTTTTTACTATAACGCGTTGGTGCCTGGCGGGGCGGTGTCGGCGGGTTTACGGATAATGCACCTCTGGACGTACGTTTCTTCCGGCCGTCCTTACCTGAAGGACTGCGATTCAGTTACCATTAAGGATAAAGCGGTACATCGCGGCTTTGCGGTTAGTAGCGGAGTAACGCAGTCGCATATTAAATTTCTTAAAATTTCTGACATGCGAATTATGAAAAATATTTCCAGGAGTCTTTTCGTGTCTGGTTTGCTGTTTGTGGTATTGGCGATGTTTTCTTCCGCCTCGGCGCAGCAGGCAGCTGTGAATCCCGCGCTGCGGCCGCCGAAGGGCGCGCGTGTAGCCATTGTGGTCTTTGAAGATTTGCAATGTCCCGATTGCCGCCGGGCTGCGCCGCTGGTGGAAGAGGCCGCCCGAACCTACAAGATTCCCGTCGTGCGCCACGATTTTCCGCTCCCTTTTCATAGCTGGTCGTATGACGCGGCTATTCTGGCGCGCTATTTTGATACCCACTCGAAGGCATTGGGCAATGAGTTTCGGGACTATATTTTCTCGAACCAACTGGAAGTGACTCCGCAGAACCTGCGCGGCTATGCGGAGAAATTTGCCGCCGAGCACAAAGTCGATTTGCCTTTTGTGGTTGATCCCGATGGCAAGCTTGCTGCTTTGGTGAATGCCGATAAAGAACTTGGGAAGGAAATCAAATTGCAGCACACTCCCACGCTTTACGTTGTGAGCAACCGACACTCCGGCAAGCCTTTTGTGGAAGTGGTCGACCGCAGCCAGCTTTATGCGCTGATCGACGAGATGATGAAAGAGTAAAGTACAACTAAGTTCTAAAACCTCTAAACCGTACGTTTCCAAGCTCCTGAGTTGCGGATTTGCAACCTGTTTTTTGAAGGGCGAAATCCGCAGCACGCCCTAATTTGACGACAACCCATCCCCTCCAGCACGGAATCAGATACATAACTCTTTCGCGTGCTTCGGAGGCTGCATGGATCAGCATCAGCTCACCATAGTCGTCGCAGTCATCCTGGCGGTGGTGGTTGCCGTCATTGGTTTCATTTTGACTCGAAAGCGCCGCAGCCAACAATTGCGGGATCGATTCGGACCCGAATACGACCGGGTGCTGAAAAAAGAAGGCGAGGTGCGCGCCGCCGAAGGAGTGCTCGAGATGCGCGCCAAGCGGCGCGCGAAATTTCAAATTCATCCGCTTCAGGCGGACACCCGTGCCGACCTGGCGGAACGCTGGAGGGTCGTGCAATCGCAGTTTGTGGACGATCCTAAAGGCTCGGTGTCGCGGGCGGACCAACTCGTGACTGAACTGATGTCGGCCCGTGGATATCCCATGGCTGATTTCGATCAGCGTGCCGCCGATATTTCCGTGGATTACCCGGTCGTCGTGCAGAACTATCGTGCCGCGCACGAGATTGCCTTGCGGCATGCTCGCGGCCAAGCCAGTACGGAAGACATGCGTGTAGCCATGGTCCATTACCGTTCGTTGTTCGAAGAATTACTTAACGATTCATTACCCGAGAGAAAGGAGGCACGGGCATGAGCGTGCCATTGAGAAAAGACGAATTCATCGATGAAAATTTGACCACAGCGGATTTGGCCGAGGGCAAGCGCGAAGCGGCTTCGGAGCAGCGACTGGCACTGGAAGAGCGGCTGAATGATGAGCGGCGGAATAACGATAACGCCGCGAGTGCACTTGACCAGGTTCCGGCCCACGATCGGACAAATGACGATCGGACAAATAACGATCGGACAAATAACGATCGAACAAACAACGATCGAATAAACAACGTTCGCACAAATAATAATGATCGTATACGTAGCGATCGCCCCGGTCCCGTGCTGGCGGAGCGGCGCACTGTGGATGCCGGCGAAAGCATGGCGGAAACGCAGGCAGTTGCGGAGCCTCGCAAGAGTGCTGGCGCCGAACCGCTGTTTCCCGGCAATGAACTGGAAGAATTGCGCAGTCGGTGGAGTGGCGTGCAGACCGCCTTTGTGGACGAGCCTCGACGAGCCGTGGAGCAGGCCGATGGACTGGTCGCTTCTGCTATGAAACGACTGGCTGAAGTGTTTGCCGAGGAGCGTTCCAAACTGGAAAAACAGTGGGATCAAGGGGATAACGTTTCCACCGAAGATCTCCGTGTGGCGCTACAGCGTTATCGCTCCTTCTTTCAGCGATTACTGTCGGTGTAGATATTGATCAGTCCGAAGGCCAGCCCTTTATCGGCCGAAGGTGAGCAGACGGGCGAAAAGCAGCAGCGACAACCCGATGGCGGCGATGCTGTTGGCGCGAATTCCGCGATAGCTCGCCGCCCAGGGAAACATCAAGATTTCGAAGAAGGGCATCAGCCGCTCTGGCCACAATAATCCCGCCACGCCGAACGCCAGACAAAACTGGACAAACAGACACAATCCCAAAGTGCTCATGGCTATAGTTCCAACGCTCGGGTGGTACGACGCCTTCTATTAAAACGCGTCTTCAGCTTTTTGGGGGAGATTACGAAAGTACCGCGAAGCGGCAATGCAGGCAAGAAAAAATTCTTTCGAGTTTTTCGTCCCCCTGTGCCTCCCGCACAGTTCTTAGTCTCCGAATCCAATACCGACGGCCCGAGCGGTGCGCACAATTTCCCCGTTGGGATTCACTGACTTGAGGTGACCGATGGCGTGCGCTACGTCGACGGAGACGATGGTATCGCCGTGCAGAGCAACCATCATGCCGAAACCTCCGGCAGCGATCAGGTCAACGGCGGCGACGCCGAAACGCGTAGCCAGAATGCGATCAAAGGGCGACGGCGTGCCTCCGCGCTGAATGTGGCCGAGCACGCTGACGCGAACATCTTTGCCGGAGCCGCGGGCGATGGCATTGCCCAGCAGGTTTCCGATGGAACTGGCGCGCCGGTTCTCTTTTAACTCCGGCGGAGTTTTCACTCCTTCGGCGACTACAATAATCGTGAAATCCTTGCCGACCTTCTCGCGCTCCGCGATGTAGCGGCAAACGTGTTCGATGGTGAAAGGAATTTCCGGAATTAAGATGATGTGTGCGCCCCCGGCGATGCCAGCCTCGAGCGCGATCCAGCCGCAGTCTCGGCCCATGACTTCGACCACCATTACGCGATGGTGGGAGGCTGCAGTGGTATGGATTTTATCGATGGCGTCGGTTACGGTATGCAGCGCGGTATCGAATCCAAAGGTGACCTGGGTCGCGGATAGATCATTGTCGATGGTCTTGGGCACCCCGACAATCTTCATCCCCTTTTTAAAAAGCTCGTAGGCGATTTTCTGCGATCCATCGCCGCCAATACTGATGATGGCATCGATGCCCAGCTTTGCCGCGTTAGCGATGACCTTGCTGGAAATGTCACGCATTACTTCCTTGCCATGCTCGACTTTCTTGTAGTGGAAAGGATCGCCGCGGTTGGTGGTGCCAAGGATCGTTCCGCCGCGCGGCAGAATGCCGCTCACTTCCTTGAGCGTGAGTTCGAAGGCTTTTTCCGGCCAGATCAGGCCGTCGAAGCCATCGGGGATGCCGATGACTTTCCATCCATATTTGAGGATGGCGGATTTGGTGGCGGCGCGGATGACGGCGTTGAGGCCGGGCGCGTCTCCGCCTCCGGTGGCAATACCGATACAGCGAATATCAGACATAGGATGAATCGTCAGGAGGCCAGATTAAGGAATTAAGGCCGTTCTTCCCGATGATACTGTGGCCGCGCAGATTGGCAACTTACGAGTGGCCGTGGACCAACCGATGGGGCTTTATCGATAGACTTCGCGGCGGTGGGCAATTCGAATAACGAGAACGGTCACCGCCTGATGTTGGATTTCGCAAACGGCGCGATAGTCGCCAATCCGGTAGCGCCAGAGTGTGCCTAACGGACCGCTAAGGGCTTTGCCCAAGGCGCGCGGATCGTCCTGCGTAGCGATGCGGTCATCCAGAAAAGCCAGGATGCGGCGGGCCACAGCTTTATCCAGCTTCTTGAGTTGCGTCTTGGCGGCTTGGGTGTAACTAATCGTCCAAACCAAGCTCGGTTCGCACCTCTGCGCTGGAGTAAATCCTTTCTTCTCCTCGGCGAACTTTTTCAAGAACGTCGGCGGCCAAGTAGTAATCTTCCAGATCGTCCAAGCCGTTCTCGATCATTTGCCGGAGATAGAAAGCCTTCGTGCGGCCTGTTTGAGCGGCAAGGAAATCGAGCCGCTGCTCAGCCTTCGGGGAAAGTCGTATGGAAGTAGCCATTTGAGTTTTGAATACCTGTATTCAATGTATCACAGGCTGTAGCGATAGACCAGACCACCTCATTCGACGATTGACTTTTGATTAATCTAGCTTAAGCTAGATTATATGAAATCACAAAAATCATCTGCTTCCGAGGTGGGCGCCTTCGAGGCCAAGAATACACTTGGGACTCTTCTCGACCGCGTGGAAGGCGGCGAAGAGATCGTCATTACACGTCACGGAAAACCCGTGGCGCGGTTGGTCCCGAATACTGCAAGGGTCGACCAAGGCCAGGCGCAGGCGGCGATGCAGCGTATTCGTGACCGGGCGAAGCGGGCTAATTTACCTAAGTTCAGCTGGACGGAAATCAAGGCGCTGAGAGATGAAGGCCGTCCATGACGCCACACCGAAGCGGATTGAAAAGTGCGAAATGAGTTTAGTCCTCGACAGCTCGGTTACATTAGCGCGGATCTTGAGCGACGAGACCACGGCGCCCGTTGAGCGCGTTTTCGATCTGGTGAGTGAAGGCGGCGCGTGGGTTCCTGGGCTGTGGCGATTGGAAGTTGCGAACGCCCTGGAAATGGGCGTGAGACGTGGTCGTCATACTGCGGAATTCCGAGACAGCATGTTGGCCGATCTCTCGTTGCTGATGATTCGGATTGATCCTGAAAGCGACCGGCAAGCGTGGGGTAAAACTTTGCGTTTGGCGGAACGGCACCGGCTGACAATATATGACGCGGCTTACCTGGAAATCGCTTTACGGCGCGGGCTGCCCTTGGCCACGCTCGATCAGGAACTACGCGCGGCCGCAAGCAACGAGAAGGTTCAGCTGATCGGCGTGTAGGTTCGAGGCGAAAAGTCGAAAGCTCACTTCTCGCAAAGGAAGCGAGACGCGGGCACTCGGCCGCGGACGAGAAGTAGGGCGCCCGCTCGTTACGGACTAATTGTGAATGAGGCGGAATTTGAGCCATTGGCGCCACACCCGGTTGTGTCCGTCGCCTGGATCGTACCCGTAGAAACGGATTGATTCGAGCTCGCCGGGTTGTATACGTAAACCACGGCCGTGTCCGGCTGTGCGAGGTCCGTCCCCGGGATCATAACGGTGAGCTGCTTACTACTGACGAACGACGTCGTTAGGGACGCGCCATTCCAAACCACTACAGAGTTGCTGTTGAAATTACTGCCGTTCACAGTCAGAACAAAACCAGCTCCTCCGGCGGTGGCACTGTTCGGCGAGAGCGAACTTACTGAAGGCGTCGACGGACAGGAACAGGAAACGACAGGGAGCAAGAAAATTGCTAACGCGCCAAAAAGGGGAAGGCCCTTCATTGTTGAGCCCAGAGTAACACCTCGCTGCCGAGTCGCGATACGGGGCACCCGGCACCTTGGGATTGGCGCGCGGACCGCCCCACCGACCCGTTTTACTGCGTTACTGTCACGGTGATCGAGTTCGAGGTGACTACGTTGCTGCCGCTCACATAGGTCGCGTAGATAGTCGCGGTGCCAGCAGTTGATCCAGCCGTCACGCACATCGGGTCTGTCTGCTGCTCCAAGGTGACAAGGGTACTGGGGTTCGCCTGCCAAGTGACGCTTGTGGTGACGTCGACCGATTGCCCTCCAGCGCTCGCAATGGCAGTCAAACACTGAGTACCGGATGCCACAGCGCCCTCGCCCAAGCTGAAGGAAGTTGCTGCGCCGCCGCCCTCAGAATTGAGAATGATATTGGTGACGTTGCTTAAGGTGACCGTCGCAGTGGTGGTTGCGCTGGCGGTTCCCGACGCTGCAGTAATGGTTGCCGTTCCCGCCGAAATTCCTGTCAGGGCGCCACCGGTGCTGATGGTAGCTACGCTGGTATCGGAGCTGGACCAACACACCGTCGTGCCGGTACAGCTTGTGCCGCCGGTAAGCGTGAGAGCATTGCCGTTGCTGTCGGTTCCCGCGGCAGTGAGCGATGTGGTGAACCCCACGCTCACGCTGGGATTCGGGGGATCAATCGTGATAGTCGAAACCGTCGGGTTCACGAAAAAGCCGGTGCAGCTTATGGTCAGGGCTAGCGTTGCGAGAAAGGCGAAGGCGCCGGCGATGCGGAGTTTATGTTTCGTGGATGACATAGTTATCTCAAACCCGTCTGGCGCGCGTCTCGCACTAGAATACTGTTTCCTTGCCGCGGCAGTTGTAAAAAATTGTAGCAGAAGAAGATTTCAAACTGCGCCTGTACCTGCACCTTCGTGCACTCCCGTAACCAGCGCTGATAATGCCCATGCTCGGGATAAGAACGGCGCCGCACTGCGCATCTTGCAATAAAAAAGGCCAGCGCCGAGAGTGGCACTGGCCAATGAATCAACTGCGGATCAGCCTAACGTCCCTTGTGCTCTTCCTTGGGAGGAGGATTTTCGTGTTTCGGCGGAGCGGCCTGTTTTTCTGGCTTGGGAGCCGGAGCGCTGTGGGTTTGTTTCGGTGCGCTCTCGCGCGGAGCACTCGCCTTAGGAGCACTTTCTTTGGGCGCGCTCTGCGTGAGCTCGCGGCTCGGGAGCTGGTTTGCTGGACGCGTGCGCTTCCGGGAGCTGGACGAGACTTCTCTGCTTTTGGTGCGCTCTCTTTGGGAGCCGCCTCATGCGCTTTTGGCTCGGAGCGGCTTGCTGGCCGCGTGCGTTTCCGGAGCTGGACGAGATTTCTCTGCTTTTGGTGCGCTCTCTTTGTGTGCGGCCTCATGCGCTTTTGGCGCTGGTTTGCTGGCCGCGTGCGACTCGGTCGCCGGGTGCGACTTCTCAGTTTTCGGTGTGCTTTCCGCGCGCCGCGCAGTTTCGTGAGCCGGACTTTCTTTGCGCGAAGTGTTTGAAGCATGCGAAGCCGATGCGGCGGATGGTTTCGCTGCATGGGTTTCAGTGGGATGGTTCTCTTTCGTGCGAGCCGTATTTTCCGGCTTGGCCGGAGTGTTCCTGGCATGAGCGGTTGACGGATGCGCCGCCTTCGCAGGAGCGTGCGTTTTCCGCTGGACGATTTTCGGCAGCATGGTTTCCAGCCGGAGCCGGTGCCCGTGCTTCCTTCGGCGACATCTTCGGAGCGTGATAGGGAGCTCCAGCAGCCTTGGCGGCGACTACGCCTCGTCCGCTGAATTCTCCGGGCTTGGCCGTCGCAGCGACTGGGGGACGTCCGTGGTTATTCGACGCGAACAGGGCGCGATTCTCACGGGCGGCGTGGACTTGCTGTACCTGGGCTGCCACTGGCGGGGTGTGGTGCTCATGCATGTAGCTTTCCTGCTGCGGTGTTGGCCGCGCCTGAATGCCGCCCTGGCCGCCATTGAAAGCCACGTGGGAATTATTGTTGACGATCACGGTCCGGTTTACGTAGACGTTTCTGATTTCGGTGGTGTTCACATTCATGACGGCGGTGTTGTAATAGAAAGCATTGTTGCGCCATTCGCCGCCGTAAAATCCGTTCCCGCCGTATCCATACCCGTAATCGATTCCACCGTAAAATCCAACTTGCGGACCCCAGTAGCCGTCATTCCAGGCGTAGGCGCCATCGTTCCAGCCCCAATAACCGGGAGTCCAAACTGGCCCGGTTCGGGTGCTTCCACCCAGGTGCCAGGCACCCAGTAGTAGCCGTTGTCGTCGTCCCAGGCCCAATAGCCGGGAGTCCACATATAGCCTTCACCGGGGCATTGAGGTTGTTCGTAAACCGGCAAGGCTGGGGGACCGATGCGCACCGAAATGCCGATTCCGAATTGCGCGGCGGCGGGAGAGGAAAAAACTGCTGGCAAAACCATGAGCAGGGATGCAAGACCTAAAAGACCTGCAAGACGGGGGAGTTTCATAGTGTTTCCTCTGGCCCGGTGGGCTTGCCTTCCGAGCGGCAGCACCACAGACGGGCGAATCTGGCTCAAGGAAAGTTCCGACGCGGAGTAAGTCCGCAGGCGGCGGTGAGCCTACTACTTTCGGACGATGTAAAACATCAGAGGTTGGAGTAGGTTCCCGGGCAAGAAGTTGTGTGGATTGTAAAGAATTGTGAATATTTTATGTACGGGAGCGGTCAGTTCGTCCGTTTTGACCGTGCAATTCGCTCGTCGATCAGCTTACGCCCGGCAAATCCTTCTTCCTGACCATGCCAGTGCGTAATGGATTTTTCCCCCATTTTCCAGCACAGCAGGACCGTCCTGCCTTCTACTTCACAGGGAAAATCGAGCAGGCCGATGTCGATATCTTTCACCTGGACCCCGATGGAATCGATCTCGGCGAGAGCGTCTTTGGCACGCTGCTCAGCCTTGCTGCGCTCCGCCTTGCGCCGCGCCACGGCGACAACATCCACATGCGTGCCGCCATTTAGAAAGATGCGATGGCTGAGTTCCTGCATTTCGCCTTCTACCTCTTCCATGAGCTGTTTGCCGCTTATGGCGTTGCGCAGAAGGGACTCAAGCACGGGCAGGAGCATTTGCGCTTCATCGAGAGTAAAGGTGCGGGCGGACATTTTTCTTCATTCCATTCTACCGCATGTGGGAGAGCGGCACATGGAATTTACAGATAGCCAATAATTCTTGGACTCTCCCGTCCCCGAATAGCTGGCGTGGAGTTCTGCGCAAAAGGGGACGAGTGAGCGGTTAGTGGGTTCTGCCGTTCGAGGGATCGGGCGAGGTGGCCGCGTTTACGTCTACTTGGAGCTGTTGCGCAGCGGGAAATTCCCGGCGGATAGCAATTGCCATCGCGGCTATAGTTGGTGCAGTGTGCAGCCACATCCTTGCGTCGTGGCGATTGCACGAACTGCCAGACTTCGGCGAAGCGCACTCCGCTTGCGGCGGGGTTCGGCGGGTGAACTGGAAATGCACAGCCGGGCGCAGGCGGGCACGCATCATTTATCGCCCAGTAAACGATCTGCCTTCCATCAGCGCTCTGACGTATGTCTTCTGCGGTCACGATGTTCGCATCATCTTTGTTCGGGATGCCGGAGCAGTAGATGCCGGCGCGAAATCCAGCGGCAGTGACGCCGTCGACCCAGGCGTAGATGTAAGCTTTCTGCTCGGGCAGCATGCGTCCGCCTTGCTCCTGATCGAGAAAAATAATCGTGTGCGTGGGAAAACCTTCTCGGCGGGCGGAGGCGGCCGCGGCTTGCGCGTCGGAGTTGCCTAGCTTGTTTGCGTTGGAGACCGATTTGAGTTCGGCGTAGAGGCGTCCGTTGAAGAGCACGAGGAATCCGAAGCCGGCGGATTCTACGCTGGCGCGGTGGCCGAGCCAAGTGTTCGCGCCCTCGCCTGGAGGATTGTTGAGCCAGTAGCCGGTGTAGGAAAAAGTCTGGTGCAGGGCGTTCAGGTTGGCATCACCGGGATAATCATTACGGTCGAAGCCAAGGTAGGAGGAGGTTTGCGCAGGCGCCTTCGCACCAACGTAAAAGAAAAACAGGCAGATGAGCAACCGTGTCTTCACAAGGCAATGTTAGCGAAACTCGGGGCAGAAGGTGGAGGGGTGGACGCCTCGTGCGCCCAGCGATCTTCACGAAACTCATGGGCGAGACTGCGGCGGCGCTGCACTCCGGACGGGGCGCCCGGGGCTCCATGAAATGGCTCGCACCTTATCCAAATTGAGGATAATCATCCGCCGATGTGTACCATCGTTCTTGACGCGGGCACAAAATCCGGCTCGCCGATGTGGTGACGTGCTTCTTTTTTCTGCACCACTCCGTGGATGAAGTCTTCCAGCTCTTCGTCGCTCGCGCCGCGGCGCATCTGGGCGTGAAGGTCGTGGTCCCACACTGAGAACAAGCAGGTGCGGATTTTACCGTCGCTGGTGATGCGGATGCGGCTGCAGTGGCCGCAGAAGGGATGCGACACGGGGGCGATGATGCCGATTTCGCCGACGCCGTCGTCGAAGCGATAGCGTCGCGCAGTCTCCGAACGCGCGCGCGGAATTTCAACCAGAGGACGATATTCCCCCATGCGGGTCAGGATTTCGTCGAGCGTCACCACCGTATCTGGTGACCATGTTCGGCCTTCTTCGAGTGGCATGAATTCGATGAAGCGCACGGTGACGCCTTCTTCGCGCGCGAACATGCCGAAGGGAATGATCTGATCTTCGTTGAAGCCGCGCATCAGAACGCAATTCACTTTCAGCGGCCACAAACCAGCGCGGCGCGCGGCGCGGATTCCGGCAAGCACGTGATCGTATCCATTGGCAACTCTGGTGATGCGGGCGAAGCGGTCGGGATCAACGGCGTCCATGGAGACGGTTACGCGTGTCAGTCCGGCATCCTTGAGCGGGCGCGCCAGATCGGCGAGAAGATGGCCGTTCGTAGTGAGGGCGATATCGAGCCGCTCGTAGTTCGAACTGGCCATGGAACTGAGCATGGAGCGGCGGACGCCTTCGTCCGCCGATGACTGCGTGACACTACCCCGGACGGAGGCGTTCGGGGCTCCATTTTGCGGAGGACGAAGCTTGGAGAGCTCGCGGACAAACTCGACAACGCCCTTTCGCAACAGCGGTTCGCCGCCGGTGAGGCGGATCTTGGTCACGCCCATTCCCACCAGCACTCGCGCCATGCGCAGATAGTCCGCAAAAGGCAAGTCGCCGTAGAGTGCTCCCTCGTTGCCGGTGCGGCAATAAACACATTTGTAGTTGCAGCGGTCGGTGATGGAGATCCGCAGATCAGTGATGGGACGGCCGAATTTGTCGGTGAGAGTCACGTTATCTTTTATTTTGCGTGGAAGGAAACAAACGGACGGAAGAATTCCGGCGGCCGCTTCCTTTCCAATGCGATCCTCGCGGATCGCGGGAGGCGCAGGCGTTTCCACCTGCACCCTCGGAACAGTTTTTTCTCGGCGCTCTCCGCGCGAACTTCTCTGCGAACTCTGCGTTAGAAACCCTTTGATCGCAGAGAACGCTGAGAACTGCCGCGGAGTTCGCGAAGAAAAACTATTCCTCGCCGCCACGCCTTGGGTATGCCCACAGGCGGGGCGGTCGGAAACTCAGTCATTATAGAGCTTCGGGGGGATGAAAAGGTTTCAGGGTTTCGCTGAGACCAGATCCTTTTCGATCGCAGCCTCGGCCAACGGCGCCATTACTTTGAATCCCGCGGCATTCGGATGCAGACCGTCATCGGAGAGATCTTTCTTCAGAAGGCCCTTGTCGTCGACCATAGACTTGAAGTAATCGAGATATAGGCACCCATTCGAGGCGCAATAGTCCTTCAACCAGCGGTTCAGTTCGAGAATTTTTGCCGGAGAGCGTTGCGCGAAGAAATCGCGGGCGCGCGGAGTGTAGTTGTGAACCGGAAGCACGGACGAATAGATCAGGCTGATATTGTGCACGCGGGCGAGTTCCGCGATGGAGGCGTAGTTAGCCTCAATATCTTCAATCCGCATGGGCCCGGTATTGCCGGCAATGTCATTGGTGCCGGCAAGGATGATCACGACTTTCGGATGAAGATCGATCACATCCTGACGGAAGCGAACCAGCATCTGCGGCGTGGTCTGCCCACCGATGCCGCGGTTGATATAGGACTTGCCGGGAAAATATTCGTCGAGATGCCAGATATCGGTAATCGAGTCGCCGAAAAAGACCACCCGACTCTCTCCGGGCGCGGGCGGCTTGAGCGCGGCGTCGGCGTCGCGGTAGCGGGCGAGTTGACCGAAGTCATCGGTGAAGACGGCGATGCGCGATGCCCGGTATTGATCGAGACCGGCGAAGCCGGTGGAAGGAATCGAAGGCGGTTGGGCGGCCTGCTGAGAGAAGGCGGAAGTCAGAAGTGCGCAAACAACGAACGAAAAGACGGCGAGTCGCTTCAGATCGCAAGATGCTTTCATAAGTTGTTCATCACTGGCCGCCGGCCAGGGCATGGGCAATTGCCTCGTCCGCGAGAGGAGCCATAATCTTGTACCCAACAGCATTGGGATGCAACCCATCGTCCGACAGATCGCGCCTTAGCATGCCGCGGTCATCCACGAGCGCCGAAAAGTAGTCCAGATACGCCAGACGGTTCTTAGTGCAGTAATCCTTGAGCCAGGCGTTCAGTGCCAGTATTCGTTCCCGTGGACGCAGCGCAAAAGACTCCTTCGCCTCTTGCGTGTAATTGTGCACTGGCATCAGCGAGGCAAAGACCACGCGAATGTGGTGCGCGAGCGCCAACTCGGCCATAGAAGCGTAGTTGGCCTCGATGTCCTCGTTAGGCGCAGGCCCGGTGACGCCGGCGATGTCATTAGTGCCGGCGAGCACAACCAAAACTTTGGGATGCAGATCAATCACATCCTGGCGGAAGCGCACCAGCATCTGGGGCGTGGTCTGGCCGTCGATACCCCGATTAATGTAAGGCTTGCCGGAAAAATAGTCTGCCAGTTTCCAGTAGTCAGTGATGGAGTCACCAAGAAAGATGACTCGATTCTCTCTCGCCGCGGGCGGCGCAAGCCCGGTGTCGGCATGGCGGTAGCGTTTCAGTTCTCCGAAGTCATCGGTGTAGATGGCGATGCGCGAGGCGCGGTACTCGTCAAGTCCGGCGTAGCCGGTGGAGGGGATAGAAGTCTTCGACTGCGGCGCGGATTGCGCTGCTAAGGCAGAACCAATTAAGAGCGCGTTGGCGACAAGGCGCACCGCTGATATTCGTCGGGTCATGCCTGCCTTCCGGCTTCGTTAGAGTTCACATCCCATCGTAATTCGGGCCGCCTCCGCCTTCCGGCGGAACCCAGGTGATGATCTGGTAAGGGTCGGCGATGTCGCAGGTTTTGCAGTGCACGCAGTTCGAGGGGTTCAAGCTAATGCGCTTGCCGTTTGGCTGCGTGGGGTCATCGACCATTTCGTAGACATTCGCGGGACAGAAATTCTGGCACGGGTTGCCATATTCTTTCACGCAGCGGGCGTTGCAAATATTTGTGTCGTGAATGATCAGGTGCGAGGGCTGATCCTCTTCGTGCTTGGTGCCGGAGTGGTAGAGGTCGGTGAGTTTGTCGAAAGTAAGTTTGCCGTCGCCTTTGGCGGGGCCGAGTAAGTGCGCTTCAGCGCCCCCGTTGGCGGGCAGTTCAGCGAGCTTGCGCATGTGCTCGTGTCCGGCCTTCGCGGCATAGCGGTTGCGCAGGCCGCGGCCGCCGGTGATCATCTGCAGGCCAGTGTGGAACATGCCCGCATACATGCCTTGCTCGAATCCCTGATGCATGTTGCGGACTTTCCAGAGCTCGTCTTTGATCCAGCTGGATTCGACTTTCTTCTGATACCCGGCGAGCGTCGCATGCCGAATCGCCTTCCTTGAGCGCTTCGTTTCTCAGAACCTCGAAAGCAGTTTCTGCCGCGAGCATTCCGCTCTTGATCGCGAGATGAATTCCTTTGAGGCGCGCGGAATTGAGGAAGCCGGCGGAGTCGCCAAGAATCATCCATCCTTTGCCGGCGACAGGCGGAATCGCCCACCAGCCGCCATACGGCAGCGATTTCGCTCCGTAGCGAATCATCTTGCCGCCTTCGAGCAACTTCGCGACCATGGGATGTTGCTTGAAATCCTGCAGCACGTGTTGCGGATCGAGGCGCGGGTCGGGATAGTCGAGTCCTGTGACGAAGCCGAGCGAGACGATGTTATCTTTCGAACCGTAGATCCAGGCGCCGCCATATTCTTTTGTGGTGAGCGGCCAGCCCAGGGTGTAGATCACTTCACCGGGTGCGATGCGGCCGGAGGGAACTTCCCAAAGTTCTTTTACGCCGACACCGTAAGTTTGCGGGTTGGCGTTTTTAGCGAGATCAAATTTATTGATGAGTTGTTTGGTCAGGGATCCGCGCGGGCCTTCGGCGAGAATCGTGATTTTGGCCCGCAGATCATAGCCGGGCTCAAAGTTTGATTTCGGATGGCCTTCCTTGTCTACGCCCTTATCGTCGGTCTGAACGCCGGTAACGCGATCGCCATCGAATAAGAGTTCCGAGCCCGCGAATCCAGTGAAGATGGTGATGCCGGTCTCTTCCACCTTGCCGCCCAGCCACTTCACGAAACGATTCAGCGAAATGACGTAGTTGCCGTGATCGCGCAGCGGCGGCGGCGTGATCGGAAGCTTGAATTTGCTCTTCTCGGTGAGAAAATAAACAGCTTCCTTCGTGACTTCGGCGTCGAGGGGCGCCTCTTTTTCAAACCCGGGAAGCAGTTCGCGCATGGATCGTGGATCGAGCAAAGCTCCAGACAGGCAATGCTGGCCGATCTCTCGCGCTTTCTCCAGAACGTAAATGTTTTCTTTGCTGAGCTGAGAATCGGGATGCGCGGTGTTGTGCTGATCAATCAACTGCGACAAACGTAGAGCGCAGGCCATGCCGGCAGGTCCACCGCCCACGATGACCACGTCGGCGGGCATCTGCGGGCGTTCGACGCCTTCGATGGGTTTGCGGAAGACCAGCATTTCTAACTACCCGCTCTTCGCCTTCTTCACTTCTTCGATCAGCGGCGGAACGATATCGAACAAGTTTCCCACGATCGCGTAATCTGCAATTTCGAAAATCGGCGCTTCCGAATCTTTATTGATCGCAATGATTGTGCGCGAACCTTTCATGCCGACGATGTGCTGAATAGCGCCACTGATGCCAAGAGCTAGATAAAGTTTGGGCGCAACCGTTTGGCCCGACGATCCGATCTGGCGGTCCATAGGCAGCCATCCCGAATCGCAGATGGGACGCGAGGCCGCCAACTCTCCGCCCAGAGCTTCGGCAAGTTGTTTGGCGATCTCGATATTTTTCTGCTCTTTAATCCCGCGTCCAACGGAAACAATGATTTCGGCTTGCGTCAAATCGACGGCCTGCTTGGCTTCTTTGAAAACTTCCTGCGGCTTGTTGCGAATCACGCCATCCGCGATTTCGGCGTTTACAGTTTCCACCGGGGCCGGGCTGGCGCCAGCTTCAGCCTTGTCGCCACGGAAAGCGCCGTTCTGGAAAGTTGCGAACCAGGGAGCTTCACTATTGAAGCTGACGTCGGCGGCGAATTTTCCTTGAAACATCTGCCGGGTGAAAACCAGCTTTCCGTTTTCAAACTTGAAACCAATGCAATCGCTGATTACGGTGCGGTGCATCGCCGTCGCCAGCTTGGGGACGAAGTCGCGCACTTGATAGGTATGCGGCATCAGAACGAGTTTCGGTTGCCTGGCCTCAACAAGCTGTTTCAGCGCGGCTGCGAAAGCGTCGGGAGTGTAAGGCTCGAGCTTGGGCGATTCGACGTCGTAGACCTTCGCAACTTTCTTGGAGGCGACTTCGGCAGCGATGGACGAAACCCCTGCCCCAACCACAGCAGCTTCCAAACTCCAGCCGGTGGCTGCGGCGATGGCTTGACCGGCAGTAATGGTCTCCCAGGAGACGCGGTTGAGTTTTCCTTCGCGTTGTTCGACGACTACTAAGATCGTTTCGGGCATAGGTTCTTCTCAGAAGCGCAGCCGAGCTTCGCTCGGCGGACAGCGGAGCGGCCGCTGTCCCCACATAAACATTTCCTCAAGATTTACAGCACGCGTAATTCGTTGCGTAGTTTATCGACCAACTTCTTCGCGATCTCTGACGCCGAGCCTTCGATGTGTTCCGTCTTCTTGGTTTTCTCGGGAACATACAAGCGTTCGATTTTCTGTAAATTTTCTCCGATCGCGGACTGCACTTCCGGCAGCATCACTTTGCGCAGTGGTTTGTTCTTTGCCTGCTTAATGCCGATCAGGGTGGCATAGCGGAGTTTGTTGATGCCGGACTGAATCGTGAGCACGGCGGGCAGCGGCATATCGACGAACTGAAAAATCCCGCTTCGAGTTCGCGCTTCACGCGAATGCCGGAGTCGTTTTTGTCGATCTGCATGATGATGGTGGCGTGTGGCCAGCCCAGCAACTCAGCCAGGATCACTCCGGTTTGCGCGTAGCCGTAATCGTCGGACTGCAATCCGGTGAAGATCAGATCGAATTTTTCGTCTTTGATGGCCGCGGCGAATGCCTTTGCCGTGTTTAAGGCGTCCAGCCCGACGAAAGCGTTGTCTTCCAGATGGATGGCGCGGTCTGCGCCTTTAGCCAGCGCTTCGCGCAAAACTTGTTGAGAGCGGGCCGGGCCGGAAGTTATAACCACCACTTCTCCACCGTGTTTTTCCTTCTGACGGAGAGCCTCTTCGAGAGCGTAGGCGTCCGGTTCGTTCACTTCATAGGAGACATCTTCGCGAATCCACGCGGACGTTTCGTTCAGCTTTAGCGGCGCATCTTTCTGCGGCACCTGCTTCATGCAAACCAGAATCTTCAAGCGGGACTCCTTGTATCCTTAAGGCTATGGAAGCCGGAGGGAAACCTGTCAGTATAAATGAGCAGTTGGCAATTAGCACTTGGCCGTTCAGGAAGGCCCAAAAGCATCAACGACTAAGGACACGAAGGCGCATGAATAGATAACTTCGGCCGTCCTACTCGGTGATCACCGTCGACTGCCCGGTAAGTTCGAAGCGCTTGCGGCAGCGCACGTTCTTGCAGGCCGCCATGTCGTCTTTTCGCACCATGTAAGATCGGAATTTGGCAAAGCGGGCTCGGTCGCGCTCGTCGGCACGTCCGCCGAGCTGGCGTTTCTTGGTGCGCACCACCCACGTGACTTCATACTCGGCGGGCTGGTGGCAATGCGGACAGTTTAAAGTTGCGGGTTTCTTTTCCGTGCGTTCGTCAAAAAAATCACGTTCTTCCATGGTCGGTCGCCAGTCGCTAGTCTTGGTCGCCGACCGGCTTCGTGCTCTTTCGCAGCCACAGACCGGTCGACACAACCGCGAACGATCATTATTGCAGTTTTACGGCGGACAAAGCTATGGCAACATGGACGTTGTGAGAAAGAATTAAAAGGATCATGGCGCGCAAGAAAAAAGTGAAGCGGTTTGAAGCCGTCCAGGCCGTGAAAGAACTGGCGCGGGAACGGATGGGCGCGCCTCCGGCGGCGAAGGTGGTTCCCCACAAAAACAAGAAGACAGAGAAACACAAGGAAACATTAGGCAAGCTATTGAGCGAGCAGGAATAATTAATAATTGAAGATCGTTCTTAGTTAAAGGTAGCAGTAACGACGGTATTAAAGTTGAGTACCACCGTACAAGTATCGCCGGTAAAGCTGCTGCAGTTCGTCCAAGTCACTTGCGAGCTCCCGGTAGGGGTCGCGGTGAGGCCGATCGTGCTTCCCAGAGCGTAGTCAGCCGAGCAAGTTCCAGGGCATTTAATCACGCCAGTGGAATCGATCACAGTCCCCGCCGCCGTTCCAGCAATGTTAACCGTCAAAACCGCCTGGTTGCAGGCCGCGGTACCAGCACCACCTCCGGTAAGAAATGCCGAACCCGTGACCAGGTTCGGACTGTCGTAATAGCTGGCCGTCAGGTTTCCGCTGCCGCAGATGCTTGTTGCGGTGACGAGACTTGTGTTTGTGATCGCGACCAGGTTTTGAGAGTCAACGGACCACGTAACGATATTAGTAATATCTTTGGTTTCGGGCGGATGGTCGTAGGTGCCCATCGCCTTGAATACGATGCTCGACCCGACTGCGGTAAACGTCGCTCCCGGAGGAACGACCTGAATCGATACCAAATGTTGATTAAACCCACAGCTAAGTGCGTTCAATAACAACGTCGCGACGGCGATAAGGATAAGGATGCTGAACCACTTCCGGGTCATCCACGACTCCTGGGATCAAAGCGATCCGGCTGATCGATTATGTGTTCGAAGGATGGGTCAATTTAGTCAAAAATCGGGGAAAAAGCAATCGTTAATAGGCTTGTTGGACAATGTTGATCATCCCTTCACCGCTTCCGCGACCACCTTTACAAATTCGCGGATATCTTCCTCAGTCGTATCGAATGAACACATCCAGCGCACGATCGATTCCTCCTCCATCCACATGTAGAAAAAGTAGCGCTGTTTGATTTTTTCGATCGAGTGGCGGGGAATCTGCGCGAACACGCCGTTCGCTTCTACCTTCCATACAACTTTCACACCTGGGATGTGGCTGACTTCTTTTTCCAGCAAGCGCGCCATGCGGTTGGCATGTTCCGCGCTGCGCCGCCAGAGGTCGTTCATGAGCAGGGCTTCGAATTGCGCGGCGATAAAACGCATTTTTGAAGCCAGTTGCATCCCCTGCTTGCGCAGGTAGAGGAAGTCCTCGCTCAACCGGGGCTGGAAAAATACCACGGCTTCGCCGCCCAGGATTCCGTTTTTCGTTCCCCCGAAAGAGAGGACGTCCACGCCTAAATCGCGGGTCGCGGCGCGCAGGGACTGGCCGAGCGAGGCGGCTGCGTTGGCAATGCGAGCGCCATCCATGTGCAGAAACATATCGTGCGCGTGGGCAAATTCGGCGAGCGCCCGAATTTCTTCCGGCCGGTACACCGTGCCCATCTCGGTAGATTGCGTAATAGAAATGACTCGAGGCTGCGAGTGATGCTCATCGCCGATGCCGTGATAGGCATGGCGTACGGCGTCCAGCGTGATCTTGCCGTCCTGCTGCGGCAAGGGGATCAGTTTGCAACCTGTATGCTTTTCCGGAGCGCCGCATTCGTCGGTATAGATATGAGCATAGGAGCTGCACAGGACCGACTGGAAAGATCGAGTCAAAGCCTGCAGACCGAGAACATTCGCGCCGGTTCCGTTGAAAGTGAAAAAAACTGCAATGTCAGGACCAAAATGTTCTTCAAATTTCTTGACCGCCGAACGGGTATAAGAATCGGCCCCGTAAGCCACCACATGGCCTTGATTTGCCCGTGCCAGCGCAGCCAGAATTTCAGGGTGCACGCCGGCATTATTGTCACTGGCGAAGCTGCGGGCAGACTGAGGGAGAATTTGCTCCATAGGGCAACAATGTAGCAGAGTGAGACGATGGAAGTGGAGAGCGGTTGCTTTTCGATCTGCAGCCTCGGTTTGCCTTTCCCTATTTCTTCACCGCTATGCTGCGATTATTTTGCGTCCTGGCAATGGGTAGATGAATCTTGTAAACGGTACCTAACGCTTGGGCCGTGACGCCGTCTAATTCATGTTCAAGGCTTTCCCCGAAGGCCTTTTGTTCGGTATTGTAGTGCTTCGACATTTCTTGGGGCGGGTATCGATATTCATGGACGCGAGAGATCATAAAATTTTGCGGGAGAGTCTTCTCCTGATGGCGCTGGCCTGCGCTGGAGCCACCCTGGGATGCTCGGGGAGCGCTCCGGCGAATGCGCATGCGGGCGGGCCGCCGGCAATGCCGGTGAAAGTAGAAGTGGCGCGCGCAACTCCGGTCAACGACTCTACGGAGTACGTGGCCACCCTCAAATCGCGCGATTCCGCTGTGATTATGCCGCAGGTGGAGGGGCAGGTCACAAAGATCTTTGTCCACTCGGGAGAGATGGTGAAGGACGGCGCCCCGCTGATGGAGATCGATCCATTGAAGCAGCAGGCCACGGTAAAAAGCCAGCAGAGTTCGCTGGAGGCGCAACAAGCCAATCTCAACTGGACCAAGCAGCAGTACGAGCGCGCCCAGGGACTTTATTCTGCCGGCGTTGTCAGTAAGCAGGATCTCGATCAAGCGAAGTCGGCGATGGACTCGGCCCAAGCACAGATGGATTCGCTCGACGCGCAAGTACGGGAACAGGAAGTGCAGCTGCATTACTACCGGGTAGTGGCGCCGCGGGGCGGAATTGTTGGAGACATCCCCGTTCGTGTGGGCGACCGAGTCACGAGCTCGACCCAGCTTACGACGGTCGACCAGCCTGGAAGTCTCGAAGTGTATGTTTATGTGCCGATCGATCACGCCGCCCAGTTGAAGATGAATCTACCGGTGCAGGTCCTCGACAGCGATGACAAAGTACTGGCCAGTAGCCGCATCAGCTTTATTTCGCCGCAGGTGGATAACGCTACGCAAACCATTCTGGTAAAGGCGCGCATCGCGAATAGTAATGACGCGCTCCGTCAATCGCAATTTATCCGGGCACGCATCGTGTGGGGCACGCACGATAATCCCGAGGTTCCCATTCTTGCGGTATCCCGCCTGGCGGGACAGTATTTCGCTTTTGTTGCCGAGCCGCAGAATGGTGGCTACGTGGCGCGGCAGAAAGCGCTGAAGATCGGGCAGACCGTCGGGAACGATTACGAAGTCCAGGATGGCATCAAGCCTGGCGATAAGGTGATCGTATCGGGAACCCAGTTTCTGCTGGATGGAGCACCGGTGACTCCGCTGGGATGAGAAGCGGGGATCAGCTCGGGGCTTCCGCAACTCAGTCTCAGCGACATGACCAATACGGGCACCGGAAGCCGAGCGCCGGAGACGGTTGCCCACTAGTTTTCAGAACAATGCCTTAGATTTCTTCACCCCGTTGTGTGATTTGGGATTTCTATGTTCGTTGCCTTTTTTATTCAACGCCCGGTGTTCGCCACGGTCTGCGCGCTGCTCATTGTTTTGGGCGGCGCGGCGGTAATTCCCACGCTTCCAATCTCGCAGTTTCCCAACCTCGCGCCGCCGCAGGTGAGCGTTTCCAGCGCTTACATCGGTGCCAGCGCGCAGACGGTCGAGAGTGCCGTCACCATCCCGTTGGAGCAGCAGATCAACGGGGCGGAGGGCATGAAGTATATGACCTCCACCAGCGGCAATGATGGTACGAGCGGCATCACCGTCACCTTTGACATAACCCGCGATCCAGACCTGGCAACCGTCGACATCGAAAACCGTGTCAACACGGCGCAAGGACGGTTGCCTGCCGCGGTGAAAGCGATCGGCATCACGACCGCGAAGAGCTCGCAGAACTTCGTTTTCGGCGCGGCCATCATTTCCGACAACAACAAATACTCCACGCTGTTCATGAGTAATTACCTTGATATTTACGTCAGGGACGCGCTGAAGCGAATTCCGGGCGTGGCTGACGTAATTATTTTCGGCGAGCGCAAGTATTCCATGCGGTTGTGGCTGGATCCGGTGCGCATGGCGGGACGCGGGCTGACGGCGCCGGACGTAGTAAGCGCTCTTTCCGAGCAGAATGTGGAGGTGGCCGCGGGACAGGTAGGCCAGCAGCCGGCGCCGGAAGGGCAGCAGTATCAGATCAGCGTCCGCGCGGTTGGCCGCCTCAGCGAGGCGAGCCAGTTCGACAATATCATTCTCAAGACGAATGCCGATGGAACTTTGGTTCGCCTGAAGGATGTAGGCCACGCCGAGTTGGGCGCGGAAGATTACAGTACGGACTTGCAGTTCAATGGTCAGGATGCTGTGGGCTTGGGCGTAACGCAGCTTTCCACCGCAAATGCTCTCGATGTCGACCGGCGCGCCATTGCCGAATTGGAGCGGCTCTCAACAAAATTCCCGCCGGGAATGCGCTACAAAGTCGCCTTCGACACGACCGACGCAGTTGGCGAATCGATCCGCGACGTGGTCTACACGGTAGGTTCGGCGATTCTCCTGGTCATCCTGGTGATCTTCCTCTTTCTCGGCGATTGGAGGACGACGATGATTCACTTCATCGCCACTCCGGTTTCGCTGATTGGCACCTTCATCTTTGTGAAGTTGCTGGGTTTCTCCATCAACACGTTGACTTTGTTCGGCATCACGCTTGCCACCGGTCTGGTCGTCGACGACGCGATCGTTGTGATTGAAAACATTGAGCGCCATATCACTGAGGGCGAACACGACTCGCACAAAGCGGCGGCAGCCGCCACCGCCGAGATTACCAGCGCCGTCATCGCCACATCGCTGGTACTCTGCGCCGTATTTGTTCCCGTTGCTTTCTTTCCTGGGACAACCGGAATTCTGTTTCGCCAGTTTGCGCTGACCATCGCATTTTCCATTGCCATTTCTGCTTTTAACGCACTTACCTTAGCTCCGGTGCTGGCGGCAATTTTCCTCAGCGGTCCCCACCGCCAAAAATGGTGGTGGCTGCAAAAGTTTGACGATGGCGTATCTGCGGTCACCCGCGGTTACCGTGCCGTTCTGCATCACGTGCTGGATTACAAGCTGGTAATGGTGCTGCTGTTTTTTGTCGGTCTGGGGCTGACTTATTTTGTGTTCACGCGTGTGCCCGGCGGATTCGTACCCAATGAGGACCAGGGATATTTCATCGTCGTTGTTCAAGCGCCCTCTGGTGCATCTCTGGAATACACCAAAGCTATCGGGAAACAGGTTTCGGCTTTGTTGAGCGATGTCTCGGAAGCGGAGGGAACGTTCTCAATTGCGGGCTTCAGTTTCTCCGGCAGCGCTCCGAATCAGGGACTTATTTTCGTGCCGCTTAAGCCATATTCCCAGCGCAAGGGCAAGGAGCATACGGCGTCGGCAATTCTGAACCGCGTCCGTCCCCGTCTGTTCTCGATTTCGGGGGCAATCGTGTTTGCCACGCTTCCCCCTGCCGTGCAAGGCCTGGGACAATTTGGCGGATTCCAATTCGTTGTGCAGGATCAAGCGTCGCACACGCTGCAGGAGCTCTCCGATGTGACCCACGGCATAATCCGGCAAGCCGCCGCGCGCAAAGATCTGGTTGGCTTGTATACGCCGTTTACCGCAAACGATCCGCAGTTTCTTGTAACCATCGATCGGGAAAAGGCAAAGAGTCTGCACGTTCCGCTCTCGCAGATTACCGACACGCTGGGCGTCTATATGGGATCGTCTTATGTAAACGATTTCGATTTCAACAATCGGTCCTATCGCGTCTATGTCCAGGCGGACAAACAATACCGCGCCACGGAAGAGGACATGAAGGAGTTCTACGTGCGCTCCGACAGCGGGGCGATGATCCCTCTGGAAAATCTCATCAGCATCACACAGACCACAACGCCGCAGGTCATCAGCCACTACAACCTGTTTCGCTCGGCGGAGATCGATGGCTCGGCCGCTCCCGGCTACAGTTCCGGCCAGGCGATCGCGGCCATGGATCAGCTGGCCAGCAAGATGCCGCAGGGATTTTCCTATAGCTGGACGGGGCTGTCGCTCGAAGAGCTGCAGGCTGGGGGAACATCGCTGATTCTATTTGCACTCGGAACCCTCGTCGTATATCTCACGCTTTCCGCACAGTATGAAAGCTTCGTGTTGCCGTTCATCGTTTTACTCGCTGTTCCCATGGCTTTGCTGGGCGCGCTGGGAGCGCAATGGATTCGCGGACTGGAGAATGACGTCTTCTGCCAGGTGGGATTAGTGATGCTGGTCGGTCTCTCCAGCAAAAATGCGATTCTGATCGTGGAGTTTGCCGAGCAACTGCGCGGGCGCGGAGTTCCGCTGGTAGAGGCGGCGGTGCAAGCGGCAGCGATCCGTTTTCGCCCGATCATCATGACGTCGCTGGCATTTATTTTAGGCGTTGTACCCTTGGTGCTGGCCACCGGAGCGGGCGAGAACGGCCGTCATTCGGTTGGCACCACCGTGTTCGGCGGCATGATTATGTCGACCGTATTGAATCTTTTCTTTATCCCCGTTTTGTACCTGATTATCGAAGGCTGGCGGGAGCACGGGAAGAAGAAAGTGCAGCCGGTTGGTCCTGACGCAAGCCCACAGAGCGCCTGAGGCTAACTTCTGAGGCGAGGATTTTTTCCCTCGGGGCGGATTTCTCTCGAATCCTCTTTGCGGCTCGGGCCGCCGCGCTTTTTTCCGCCTTCTTTCGGGCCTTGCGCCGTAACTTGGCCATCCATTCCCGCGAATACATGGTCCCACGGCACTTGGGCGAGCCACAGTGGCAGGGCGCCGGATCATCGTCATCGTATAGGTTGTAATCCCACACCAGCTCTTCGCCGGCTGCGATGTTGCGGATGGCGAGAATCCAAACCCGATTCTTAATTTCATCCACTTCGCAATTCGGATCGCAGGAGTGGTTCAGGTAGGCGCCCATGCCTTCACCGTCGATGACCGTTTTGCCGTCATCCAGTCCGTAGAGGTAAGTGCGGCTGGCGCCATCGTACAAGCGGTTGGCTTCCTCGGCAGTCAGGCGCGGACCAGAATACTCGACGACCCGAGATCCCTTGCGGATGCGCGCTGTGGTGAAGACCCCGGCTGCATGGATTCGTGAAGGACGAATGACTAATGCCATCCAACTAATTTCGCACGGCGGTGAGCTTTGGAGGAAGTGCAAACACGAAAATAAAATTTATAAACAGATTTCCTTACCATTTTGAGCAGTGAAAAGAACTATTTTTGCCACACGGGCGCCTAGGGGTCGTAGACCGAGCTTCCATAGCCCTGTTTGCGGGCGGACTCCTGCATTTCGTCCAGGTGCTTCTTCTGTTCCTCCAGCTGAGCCTGCATGCGTTCTACTTGCTGCTGCTTTTCTTTCTGCCGCTCATTCCAGGACACGCAATTTTCAACACAGTTCGCGGGGGCAAAGTGGATCGACTCGTTCAACTGGTCGATCTGAGTTTGCAGCGACGCAATCTGATTTTTCTGCGATTGAATCTGCGACTTCCATTGCTCGGCTGGCACCTTTGCAGCATTTGCGGAGTCAGGCGATGGCACTGGTTCGTCCCCACCGGTCGCTGAGGTGGAAGGGGGTGCCGTGTGCGCCGGCAGTGTTTCGTTCGTAATCACTTTCGTGGGCTTGGCATCCTTGCCCGGCGCGGCCTTTGCTTGTTGCTTTTGTTGCCTCTGCTGCCGTGCGAGGTCGCCCAGCGAAGGTTCGTCCTGGCCGCTGGCGGTCACCGCACCCAACGAAATCGCGGCGACCAGAAACGGGAAAATCCTGCAATTTGTGCGCATGGCAAACTCCTTCGCAAATGCTATCGGCAAACCGATTCTGGCCGGCATTACGAATGGGGCATGAACGTTAGTGATTGCTGTATTCGGCAAGGAGCGTGTCGAGCTTTGCCAGAAGAGCGCCATTGCCTGGCGAGGAGACATATTCGAGGCAGTATGCGGCAGAGATGTTATGAGTGCGGTTATTGCCCCAAGGCGCTGATACCAGAGTCCAGTCGAGACAGTCTGGTCCCCGTAATCACCGGCACCAGTTGAATTTGCACCAGGCTCTGCGGTGCAGCTTTGTCTTTTTTGGCCAGCAGGTTCACCGAGGCAATGCCGGTGCGTGCGAATGATTTTTCACAATCCGCGGTGGAAGGTCCGCGCATGTTTCCTTCCATGAATGCCAAGCCCGGGCAACGGGTGCAAGAGGAACCGTGCGCACACTCGGAACAGCCCGACAAATCCTTCAAGCGAATCGAGCGGACTTCTTTCAACTGGTCGGAGTTACGCCAGATATCGATGAAGCGCTGCTGCCGCACATTGCCGCAAGATAATGGAAATTGCACGCAAGGATAAAATTCTCCGTAAGGAGAAATGTAGCAGGCAGTATGGCCCGCGCTGCAAGGCAAGGAAGCCATGCTCTCGGCATCAGGCGGGGGCGGCGGTGCGCAAAATTCATCCGCATTGCCGACAAAGAATTCGTCGCGAAAAAGTTCGTGGAGGGCGGATTCGCCAGCGTTCAAGTTAAGCACGGAGCGGTCGCCGTCCATCATTGGAGTGATCGTGGGGTCCAGCGTATATTCAGCACCGAGTTCATCCGCCAGCGCGCGGACACCGTGATAGTCCTGCCTGTTTCCCGTCATCAACACATTGGCCATAATGACTTTTAGGCCTTGCGATTTGAGAAAGCGGATGGCATTGATCGAGCGCCGGAGCGAACCTTTCACTTTAGTGATTCCGTCATGCACTTCGGACTGGTGAGAATAAATGCTGATCTGAATCGATTCCACTCCGAGATCGCGAAGGCGCGCGGCCTGCGCTTCGCGGATCAGCACGGCATTGGTCTTAAGCTTCACGCAGAAGGTGAGCGAGCGGGCGTGCTCCAGAATCTCAAAGAAATCCTTACGTAGAAAAATCTCGCCGCCGCTCAGGGTGAGAATAAAAACGCCAGCCTCCGCCATCTCAGTGAGCAGACGCTTGACCTCTACCGTGGTCATTTCACCGTGGTCGTCGTGGTCGAGGTAGCAATGAACACACTGCTCGTTGCAACGGTAGGTGAGGTCGAGTTGGGCGCTCAGGGGAATACCCAACTGCAGCGCCCGCTCGCTTACTTCGTGCATTAAAACGCTCATTGGCGTGATTGCTCCGGACCGGCGGCGTGCGGATCCGTGATGGGTCGATCCGATATCAACAGGATCCCGTGGTTGGCAAGGTTTGTCGCCAACTCTTCTGCATCCCGCACCGCATCCTCAGGCTTCACTTCGAATTCTGTGCAGATGCGGCGTGTCACGATCTCATCCAATGGCGTTGCTCCGTCGGCGGCCTGCCAAAGAACGGTGGCCGTTGGGTTCAGAGTAAAAAGCGTCGAATCGTGACCGGACATGACGAGCATTTCCTCGCCCAGCATACGAGCGGCGATTCGCGGACTGCGTGCGACATACATTTTCTTATTGATCCTCATTTGAAATCTTTACCCAATCAACTCCCAGACGCGCGCATCCGGGATAAACGTTAGCCTGCGAACCGGCACGCAAGCGACGAAGTCGCACGCGGCTTGAAATGCCCGATGAACAAACTCCGGATCCTCGGCAAAGAAAAGAATATTGCCCAACAACTCACGCCCTGCATCGGCTTCACCCACTGGATCGATCCGATTCTCTGGCCCCTGCGCCAGCAGATATAGCTCGGCCACCGGGGCAGATGCATTCTCGCCCAGTTTCGCCAGTTCCCCGGTGAAAGGCGTGCCGTACGCCACGTATCCTTTACCTTGCTTCCGTACGTAGGAAATTTCGTCAGTCAACAATGTCGCATCAGGCGGTGCGAGGCGCGAGATCGTGGTCTTTCCAGCGCCGGAAACCCCGGCAAACAGAAATGCTTTTCCGTTGCGAATCGCACTGGCGGAGTGAAGGAGGAATCCGCCTTGCTTCGCCAGTACCAGCGTGTGGACGATGCGCAGAACGGCGTCAATGGAGTATGGATTCGCCGTTTGGCGAATACTGCCGCGTCGCACAGCGGGTTGCCACTCGGCGCGAAAATCCCCGCGCTCCAGCAACCATCGGCCTGAATCGTGAGTGACGCGAACGTCCGCATCGGGATTCGCGGCCGCAGGTGCATTCAACTCAACATCGAATTCGAATTCGGAGGAAGCATTCGCGCTCACGAAACCGGCATAGCGGTTCTGCAACATGTTTAGAAAATCGCTGTCGGTGGTGTTCACCCTGACAGCGACGCCGCCGATGGCGATTACCACGTTGTAACAGTCGACTTGTGTGGCTAACCCTGGCACGGAAGAACCAGCTTCTCTGGAGTTTGTAGCAAACGATTCAGGTAAACGAAGGCGCGCGCTGCAGGAACCGAACGGCGAACCATCCTGGCGATGAGATTTTCCGCCGCACTCAAGTTCGCGGACAGTTCGATTAATTTTCCCCCGCGAATCACATATACAACCCGGCCCAACAACTCATTTGGCTCAACAGCACGATTGTCCGGCGCGGGAAGCGCATCTCCCTGGGTTATCCACCGCGGATTTTCTGAAGTACCGACGACGGCGACGACACGGTGGGCACAGAGACCGCCTTCCCGGCGGACCAGAACGATATCTCCGACGCACACTCGATCCTGGTCTTTGCCCTCGCCGACCCCTTCGACCACGAGCGTTTCCCCAGGCCACAGGGAAGGCAGCATACTCCAGCCGGTCGCGACGAAACGAAGGCTCCCGAACGAGCGCAGAACCTCTGCAGCAAGCTCGCACTTCATGGCGGTGGCGGTGTCCGCAACGCGATCTGCGTGCTTCATGACACTTTCGAATTTAGCCCTTGAGCAGCCGCTCTCGACGGCGCCGGCGACCTTGCCGCAGGACAGCGCTGAAGTCACAAAGACCTGCTCGAAGCGAAAGCTCGGTTTCTCGTATGGTTTTTTCTTGAGGGTTTCTGCGGGTTGAAGAGTTCGTTGGATGAATTTTCATGACCATAATGATCCTTACCTAAACCTACTTTAATGCCGACTGCGATGCCTGTACCGCGCATCCGCCAGAGCTGCCCGACGTCCCACAAGTCCCTGGTTGCTCAGAGTGGAGAAGTATATCTGAGAAGCTCCCGGCCAACGTCCCCGCTCCGACGATGTTATCAATGATAATTCCGCTGCTACCGCCGGCTGACGCGAGGGCATTCGTAGCGCAATCGCGCCCAACGTTGGTCCAGACTAACCCTGCCGCCGTCGGCAGTGGTTCCGCCCGGCGTAGTGTTGCATGTGGGAACGGCCGCGCCAGTCGTTCCGTGTATCGTCACCGACTTCGATGTTGCCGTTGTTGTCCAGATTCTGAGTTCGGAGCGGTAGGTATGACTTGCCCTCCATGCCGCAGCGCGTCGAGGCGGAAAGCAGCCCTTGATCAATCCACTTACACTGCCATCTGCGGACTAGTGCCGGCCGTATTCGGCCAGTGGGGCCGCGACGCTCCCGAAGTTCCCGTTCCGGTGACTACGTAGATGTCAAGGTGGCCGTCGCTGCTGCTGGTCGCCAGAACCTCTTGGCCCAATGTTGTAAGCTGTTGAAGGCTGCCACTGAGTGTCCACGAAATTCAAGACGCAACCGCCAGAGGCGCAACCGGCGGCAAACCATTGGTTCCCACGCTCACGAAGACCTTTTCCGTGGGTCCGCCGGTGGCATTTGCATTGTGGATATCTGTCACCGGAGAACATATGCGGTGCATGTCGCAGTCGAAAGCAGAGCAACAGAAGTACCATCTCCGGCCCACGGAAAAGCGCCGCAACATCGGAACCTGGTACAAGGTGGGTGCGCCGCCGGTATTGCCGCAAACGTAAAGGTTTCCGGTGGCGTTTGTCGAATTCTTGTATGCATGTCGAAGGCGCCAATGTACAGCGGATTCGGGGTCGTTGTTTGCCCGGAGCAGTGCTGGCTCCCGACTGCCACTTCCGATCCCAAGTCACCGGCACCGAAATTCGTGGTAAGTTCGTAGACGGCGGAGCAAGTTCGTGCTGCCGCTGAGTGCAGGTCTCAGTACCGTCGCTCGACGCGAACACGTACACCAGCCCAGCAGTGGAATCCACAATCGGTCCTTGAACGATGCCGGTACCAAAGTCAAGCTCGCCCGTTGCGGTTACAGCTCCGGTGTCGGAATCCACACGATACAATGTATCCCACCTGCATCGCCCACAAACACATTTCCAGAGGCATAGTCGTGGACGGGGCTGGAAAGAGACGTCGCCTTCGGATTCACCTGGACGGAAACCCAGCCTGCATGTCACTTCCGCCGGACGTCCCCAAGAATATTCGGCGTGATCTTGTGCAGCCAGCCGAAGGCACCGCCCACCCACGCGGTATCGCCACTTAAGTCGGCAAAAACTGACGAAGTCGTGTCATCGTGTCTGGATACCCGATCCGTCCTTGAAGATCGATGGTCGTCATACAGGGCGCGGTGCAACGCTCGGTATGAGGCATTGCTGACCGCGGTGAGCGTACGCGGAGCTGCAAACCGTCTCGGACGTAGAGCGCAGCCCACTTCAACAACACCAAAATTCCGAATCCACCATTAGTTTGCAACGAACGCGACCTGAGTGCCGTCGCGAGAGAAGGCCGGAGAAGTCAGAATTTGACCCTGCGTGTTGTAAGCCCAATAAACCGAGGGCACCGTACCGCCGCAACCGGAATAGAGGTTATCGTAAGCAACGATGCTGGCTTGGCCGGTCGAGCCGAGAAGGCCCGTGCTGTAGACGACAAAATCGGGCTGCGTAGCACTGCCGCAATTGGCGGTGGTTCCGAGAAACGAGAACTTCGCGGGATAATTTCCGGCGCCGATGCTTCCTCCGCTGCCAAGGTTTTCCTGCCAGTCGCCCTTCGGATTCTTGCTCTTAGGAGGCTTCGAACATGCGGTCTCAGCCGGCAGTTTGCCGAAGCGATGCCATCGCTCTTCCGCCGGCGCAGACCACCGGCAATTCGCGGCGATAGAGTTGTTGCCAGTAACGCGGGTCCTTTTCCACTCGAGCGGCCTGTTCCGTCGTGCCCGGCTTGGAGAAAATAACGTGGTGGTGGCTCCAATCAGTGGGAACGGGGATAGGTTTCTCCGCAGCCGGAACACTCTGGGCCCACATGGCCGAAGACATGAGGAACACGCCGAAAATTGAGACACCCAAGTTCTGGTTCCTTCTCATTTTTCTCCCCGATCGTTTTTCTCGCCGATCGTTTTTTCGCCGATCGTTGCAGAGAACGCGAGAAACTTGACGATAATGGCTGCGAACAAAAGCGCTGGCCTAACTCACGAACTCTTATCCTGGCAGGCTGGAAAATCATCATACACCGGTGTGTTTTTGGAACAACCGCAATTCGGCGGGTAGGGACGCAGATTTCCACAGACATTTCCACGCAACCCGCACCAACCAGAGGGCAACGCCGCCGCCAACACGCAGGCGAACTGGTTAAGTTCTCGCAGTCGTCAGTCGGGAAGAGAGGCTACCGGAATCTGTTGGGCGATGCCGCGCAGCTCTTCGAATAAGACGGTGCTCAAGTAACGCTCCCCGAACGATGGCAACACAACCACGATCAGCTTGCCGGAGTTTTCGGGACGCTTCGCTACTTTTAGAGCCGCGGTTACAGCGGCGCCGGAAGAAATTCCTACCAAGAGTCCCTCCTCGCGCGGAAGACGACGAGCCATCTGGATTGCCTCGTCGTTGCTGACTTGAATAATCTCGTCAATCAGGTCGGTGCGCAGAATTCGCGGCACAAAACCAGCGCCGATTCCCTGAATTTTGTGCGGGCCCGGCTTCCCACCAGAGAGCACCGGGCTTTCCGCCGGCTCAACAGCAATGGCTTTGAAGGATGGCTTCTTGGGCTTAATGTATTCAGCGACGCCAGTGATCGTCCCGCCTGTCCCAATGCCAGAGACCAGGAAATCGACTTTCCCGTCGGTGTCGTTCCAGATCTCAGGCCCCGTGGTTTCGAAATGAATTTTGGGATTCGCCGGATTATCGAATTGCTGCAGCATGTAACCATTGGGTGTCTTCGCCACTAATTCTTCCGCTTTGAGGATCGCACCCTTCATGCCGCGCGGGCCTGGAGTCAGCACCAGCTCGGCGCCAAAAGCCAGCAGGAGTACCCGGCGCTCCTGGCTCATAGTCTCAGGCATCGTCAGTATAAGTTTGTAGCCTTTCACCGCAGCTACGAAGGCCAGACCGATTCCGGTATTGCCGCTGGTCGGTTCGATCAGAACTGTTTTTCCGGGCTGAATTTTGCCCGAGCGCTCCGCGTCAAGAATCATGCTCGCGCCGATTCGGTCTTTTACGCTGCCCACCGGATTTTGGCTTTCCAGCTTGGCGACCACTTCAGCCACGCAACCTTCTGTGACTTTATTGAGCCGTACCAGGGGCGTGTGACCAATCAGTTCGATGACGTCCTTGGCGATTTTCATGATTCGTCTCCTAGCAGTTACCGCGGATCTCGGAATCAGCTACTCAGCAAAACTCCTGCGAAACGTTGGCGGAAGCGAGTGGGAGTCGAACCCACCGATGACGGGGTGACCCGCCGCCCGCCGGTTTTGAAGACCGGGACGATCACCGGACCGCATGCGCTTCCAAAGATCACCGACAAGACGTCCGGTGATCTTACTTGGGTTGCGGCACGATTCTCAAATACGGCTTCGGCGACTTCCAGCCTCCGGGATATTTCTGTTGCGCCTCCTCGTTCGATACAGAGGGCAGGATGATCACGTCATCCCCCTGCTTCCAGTTCACCGGCGTTGCCACTTTGTGTTTCGCCGTGAGTTGCATCGAATCAATGACGCGGAGAATTTCGTCGAAATTGCGGCCCGTGCTCATGGGATAGCTGAGCTGCAGTTTGATCTTCTTGTCGGGACCGACCACGAAGACGGTTCGTACAGTGGCATTGTCCGCAGCGGTGCGGCCTTCGGAGGTGTTGCCGCTCTCTGCCGGCAACATGCCGTAGAGCTTGGCGATCTTGAGTTGTGGATCGCCAATCATCGGGTAGTTTACTTTCGCGCCTTGAGTTTCCTCGATGTCCGCAGCCCATTTGCCGTGACTGCTCACCGGGTCAACGCTGAGGCCGATGATTTTCGTATTGCGTTTGGCGAATTCGGGCTGCAGCCGCGCCATATACCCAAGTTCGGTGGTGCACACGGGAGTGAAATCTTTCGGGTGGGAAAACAGAATCGCCCAGCCGTCCCCGATCCATTGGTGAAAGTCGATTGTGCCCTGCGTGGTCTCGGCGGTGAAATTCGGTGCCGTATCGTTGATGCGGGGAATACTGTTGGTTTCAGTTAAGGTCTGTGTACTCATCTTTCTCACCTCGTGGATTTAGATTCTTAAAATTGCCAGCCAAATCTCTTAACTTCGTTCGAAATATTTGGACAAAAACAAAACCCACCCGCTACATGGGGTGGGTGGGAAATTATTCTTGCCTGCTCCCTACCCACACGACTGCGTACACATGCAACAGCATGCGGCGCCGGCGTGGGAAGGACAAAACACGTAGTTAGAATAGAAGTCCGCGCGGACTGTGTCAACCGTAGCCGGGCGCCTGCGAACTTGGACTTTTCCTGCATCGCAAAGCGTCTGCCCGCATCTGTTTCCTTGCGCGATAAAGCTGCGTTTGCAGAGTGATTTCCTGCGAGAGGCACTGCGATGAGTATGACAACCCGGCGTCTGGCTGTGGCGCAATGGGACGTTTTTTCTTCTCGAAAACTTGAAGGGAATTCTCTCGCCGTATTTTTCGACGGCCGCGGACTGACAGACGCGGAAATGCAGTCGATTGCCCGAGAGATGAACCTTTCGGAAACTACATTCATCCTGCCGCGCGACCCCGGGGTGGAACGCGAACAAGGGATTCGGGTGCGCATCTTCACGGTGCAGGAAGAACTGCCGTTTGCTGGTCATCCCACGTTGGGAACCGCGTTTGCATTGCGCGGTGAAAGTGCTTTGCCGCAGGTCACGCTCCAGTTGAACGTGGGAAAAGTGCCCGTGCATTTCGAAGATAAAGCGGGAGAGCCTGCGTTCGGCGAGATGACGCAGATCGACCCCACATTCTTAACGCAACATGATCGCGAAGCCGTTGCACGGGCGACGGGTTTGAGCGTGGATAGCTTCGATGACTCTTTGCCCATTGAGACTGTTTCAACCGGGGTTCCGTTCACTGTGACGCCGCTGAAATCGCTGCCGGTGATTCAGAATCTGCAGATCGACCTGGCGGGCGCTGCCGAATATCTGGCAAAGTCTTCAGGAAAATTTTTCTATTTCGTCACGCGGGAAACCGTTGATCGCGACGCGCGACTGCATGCTCGCATGCTTTTTCACAATGGAGAAGATCCCGCCACGGGCTCCGCGGCAGGTTGTGCATCGGCGTGGATGGTGGCGCACGGCGTGGCCCAGTCCGATGAACGCGTGATGATTGAACAGGGTGTTGAGATGAAACGTCCCAGCCGGATTTTTGTGCGTGCGGCGCGCCGCGATAACCGCGTAGTTAACGTGCGGGTGGGAGGACACTCGGTTGAGATCATGCGCGGAGAAGTTTTCCTCTAGTCGAACTCGCGCAAGCGTCTGAGAATCACGAATTTCAAACGCGACAAAAAATGTCAATAGCCAGAAGCTGCCATTTGCTTCGGCGGTACTTTACAGTGCTCACGATTGCCGTTAGCATCACTTCGCTCTTCCATCCTTCATGAATAGAGAAATTTCCGTTCGGATCCGGATTACAACCGGGGACTTCGGAACAGGCGGTGAATGAAACCCAAGCGCACGATTTTGTGTGTTGACGATAACGACCAATCGCTTTCTCATCGCAAAATCATGCTGGAGACTCGCGGTTATCGTGTGGCCAGTTATTCCCGCGGCGAACCCGCCCTGGAGCGATTCAAGCAGGGAGGGATTGATTTGGTTGTTACAGACATGGCGATGCCGGGGATGGACGGACCGCAGTTGATCGCTGCCATCAAGGCGATATCGCCCCCAAATTCCGACGATCCTGATTTCGAGCAAGGTGCGCGTCTATGACCATGACTCTCAAGCGGATGTATTCCTCGCCAGGGGAATGTATGCGCCTGCCGATCTTCTGGAGCGCATCCGGCTGCTGCTGGTACGGAAGCGCGGGCCAAAGCGAATGCAGCGCTCCACCCCACAAGCGCGGCAGATTGGTGTAGCCTGACGTCGTTTCAGCCTGTAACCCGCAAAGCATTTCACCACCGAATAAGGCAAAGGACACCGAGAAAATTCTTTGATTCCTTTTGCTGTCCGTCTCGTCTCTGTTCTCGGTCGAGTCTGCGCGCACAGGCGGTGGATGGTCGCGCTCGTGTAAGATCGAATCTGGCATGGGCGCATTCATTGAGGCCATTGATTTACGCAAGACTTATCGCGTAGGGAAGATCGATGTACCCGCGCTTCGCGGCATCTCCTTCGGCGTGCAAAAGGGAGAATTTGTCACCATCGTCGGCCCCTCCGGCAGCGGCAAGTCCACTCTCTTCTATTTGCTTGGCGGATTGACCCGGGCTGACTCCGGCAAAGTGATCATGGATGGCGATGACTTCGCCACGCTCTCCGATGCGGAGCGCACCCGCATGCGCAAGCGAAAGATCGGCTTTGTTTTCCAGAAGTTCAATCTGCTGCCCACGCTCGATGCGCGCTCCAACATTGACATCGCGCAAGAAATTTCCGGAAACGGCGATCGCGATCCAGCATTCTTTTTGCGCATCTGCGATTTGTTAGGCCTCACCAAACGCTTGAACCACAGGCCATCGGAGCTTTCTGGCGGTGAGCAGCAACGCGTAGCCCTGGCCCGCGCGCTGGTTAACAAACCAGCTGTGGTCCTGGCCGACGAACCCACTGGCAATCTCGACACTGAGAATTCGAACATCGTGCTGAACATGTTGCGCCAGTCGAACCAGGAGTTAGGCCAGACCGTGCTGATGATCACCCACAATCCGGAAGCTGCGAAGTTCGGAGATCGCATCATCCACATGCGCGATGGACATATCGTGGCGCCGGAGGAAGATCCGCAATGGTCACCGCACTAGCGATTGCCCCGCTAGAGCGTCCCACCGTTGCCCCGGCGTAACGGCTCATTTATAATCGATTCGTCGAGCGGGAGTAGCTCAGTGGTAGAGCGCGACCTTGCCAAGGTCGATGTCGCGGGTTCGACCCCCGTCTCCCGCTCCAGATGTTTTCATCCCTTCCCGCGGATGGACTTTTTTCAGCCGGAACGCTAACGTATTCAGCAGGGGCGCGGTACCCAAGTGGTAAGGGAGAGGTCTGCAAAACCTTTATGCGTCGGTTCGATTCCGACCCGCGCCTCCAATTCCTTTTTTTCATCCTTTCTGATGATCGATTCATCCATTCGGACACAAGATTAAAGCCAACCCATAAGCACTGTAGAGAATCTAACGCCCAATCTGTAGACATCGGCAAGCCATTCCCTTGCCAGGCTTAAGGGGGTGAGTTCATGAAGGACGAGAAAGCGCCCAAACTGGCGCCAGCCGTCATCGCGGAATCGACGGGCGAATCCAGTGAAAGCAAAAATTACGGAGTCACCCGGCGCTCGTTTCTGGCGCGGCTTAGCGCCAGTGGAATCGCCATTTCGTCTGTGCCGTTATTGCAGAGCATTTCCGCCGCTCAGGTAGAAACTTCACCCGCACCACCGGGGACGCCAGTAGGAAATGCTCCGCCAGTGGCGATAGTCCTCAACGTCAACGGGCGCGATTACCACCTCAAACTAGAACCGCGAGTCACTCTACTGGATACTCTGCGCGAGCGTCTGCAATTGTTCGGAACGAAAAAAGGATGCGACCACGGCCAGTGCGGAGCCTGCACGGTGCACGTCAATGGACGCCGCGTGAATTCGTGCCTCACCTTCGCCATCATGCATCAGGGCGATCGGATCACCACCATTGAAGGTCTGGCAAAAAACGGGGAACTGCATCCGGTGCAAGCTGCGTTTCTGGAGCACGATGGCTTCCAGTGCGGATACTGCACTTCCGGCCAAATCATGTCAGCCGCGGCTTTGCTGAAAGAACCTTGCGGACAGAACGACGACGATGTTCGCGAATGCATGAGCGGAAATATCTGCCGCTGTGGCGCCTATCCAAACATCGTGGCCGCGGTACAGGAAGCGCGTAAGCGCGCTTAGCGTGGCCCGAGAATACCGCCGAGGAGAAGGAATCCATGCAGGCATTTCATTATCAAAAAATTCACGATATCGCCGGCGCGATTAGCTCCGGGATGGTTCCGCACAGCAAATTTGTTGCCGGCGGGACCACGCTGATTGACCTGATGAAGCTGAACGTGGAACGCCCAACCACTTTGGTGGATATTAATCTGCTCGCGCTCGACAAGATTGAGAAGATGCCGGATGGCGGAGTAAGGATTGGCGCTATGGTGCGCAATAGCGATCTGGCGCACGACGCGACTATTCAGCAGGAATATCCGGTGCTTTCTCAGGCGCTGCTCTCGGGCGCTTCTCCGCAGCTTCGCAACATGGCGACGACTGGCGGAAATCTGCTGCAGCGTACCCGCTGCTATTACTTTCGCGATACCGCATACGCTTGCAACAAACGCGAGCCCGGCTCCGGATGTGCTGCGCTCGATGGATTCAACCGCATCCATGCGATTCTCGGCACCAGCGAACACTGCATTGCCACTCATCCTTCAGACATGGCTGTGGCCATGATGGCGCTGGAAGCTACAGTGCACATTCAGGGATCGAAGGGAGTACGGGCAGTTCCACTGAACGAATTTTATTTCGTGCCGGGCTCAACTCCGAATCGCGAGAATGTGCTGGTCGCCGGAGACCTCATCACACATGTGACTTTGCCTGCACTCGCCAGTGGCACGCGTTCTTACTATCTCAAGCGTCGTGATCGAGCTTCGTACGAATTTGCGCTGGCGTCCGCGGCTGTGGTGGTGCGGATGCAAGACAGCCGATTGCAACGAGTCAGAATTGCCCTCGGCGGCGTGGGGACCAAACCCTGGCGATCAATGGAAGCCGAAAAAGCTTTGGAGGGCCAGGACGCGAGCGAGGCGAGTTTCAACGCCGCCGCGGATGCTGCTTTGCGCGATGCGAAGCCTCTTCGCGACAACGCATTCAAAGTGGAACTGGCGAAGCGGACTTTGAGAAGGGCGTTGAAAGTCGTGACCCAGAGTACTTAACCCGAACTGAGAATGATTTGCCGGCAGAAGTATCCAGGAGAATCAGAATGAGTACCTCAGTGATTGGCCAGCCCGTAACGCGTATTGACGGCAAACTGAAAGTCACAGGCCGCGCCACTTATGCGGTGGAACATCCGATTGAAAATGTCGCTTATGGCGTGGCGGTCGCCAGCACGATCGGCAACGGGCGGATCAAGAACATTGACGCCGCCGAGGCAGAGAAGATGCCGGGTGTGCTCGCCATCCTGCATCACGGCAACATCGAAAAACTTTATCACCCGGCGGGTTCATTGGAAGAATCCAGCCGTCCCGGCGAGAGCAGGCCGCCATTCGAAGATGAAAATATTTATTACTGGGGGCAATACGTAGCGCTGGTTGTTGCTGAGACGTTCGAGCAAGCGCAGGATGCGGCTTCTCATGTGCGCGTGGAGTACGATGCGAAGTCGCCAGAGATGCGACTGGATGCGGCTGCTCACTGCGCCATGGGCCGAAGGGCCTTCAAACAAAAGTCAGTCGGGACCGACCAATTATTCCCGCGGGCAAGCGGATCCGGCATTCGACCAGGCCGAAGTGAAACTCGACGAGACCTACGTGACTCCCGTCGAGACTCACAATCCGATGGAAATGCATGGCACGATTGCGGTGTGGAATAAAGATCAAGACAAGATTACGTTGTACGAGAGTTCGCAGGGAGTAGTGAATCATCACAATGTAGCTTCGCAAGTTTTGGGAATGCCGCTCGAATCGATCGAAGTAATCTCTCCTTTCATCGGCTCCGGTTTTGGCTGCAAGCTATTCCCGTGGCCGCATTCGTGGGTTGCGGCGGTGGGAGCGCGCCACGTGAAGCGACCGGTAAAGTTTGCCGTTCCCCGCATTTTGATGTTCACCACTGTGGGCCATCGCCCGACGATTCAGCAACGGATTCGAATCGGGGCGAGCAGTGACGGCAAGATGGTCTCGCTTAGAAACGAGATTCTTCCAGAGCACATCCAAGGTCGACAAATATCTGGAAGATTGTGTCGACCCGACCGCCATGCTCTACAGTTGCCCGAATGTGGCGGCACATCAACAGGAAGTCGCACTTAATACCGGCACTCCGACGCCGATGCGCGGTCCGGGAAGAACTCCCGCGCTGTTCGCGCTCGAATCAGCGATGGATGAGCTGGCGGTGAAGCTCAATCTCGATCCAGTAGAAGTCCGCCTGCGGAATTACGCCGAGCAGGATGAAGGCTCCAATCTTCCCTGGTCGAGCAAACATCTGCGCGAAGCCTATCAAAGAGGCGCGGAGCGATTTGGATGGAGCAAGCGAAATCCCGAAAGTCGGCTCGATGACCAGGAACGGAGAAATTCTTGGCTGGGGCATGGCGACCTGCACCTGGCCCGGCCATCAACGCGGGGCCGAGGTACGCGTGCGGCTTCTGGCCGACGGAACGGCGCGCGCATCCTGCGCCACACAAGATATTGGAACTGGCACCTATACGGTATTTGCGGAAATTGTTTCCGACAAAACCGGTTTGCCGGTGGAAAAAGTTCACGTGATTTTAGGCGACAGTTCTCTTCCGCCGGGACCGACATCTGGAGGTTCGTCCGCCACGGCCAGCGTGATTCCGGCGATTGTCAAAGCGACGGAGAATGCGGTGCAGGCCGTATTGAAAGCCGCCGCAGCAAATCCCAACTCACCGTTCCATGCGGCAGATCCAAAGACTCTAAAGATGACCGCAGGAAGAGTTCATGAGCAGGATAAGACGCCTGATTCAGGCATACCTTTTCAGGAAATTCTCACAGCGGCCAAGCTGGTTGGCTTGGATGGCCACGCAAAAACCGACTCGACTCCTGAGCAAAAGAAATATTCGATCCATTCGTTCGGGGCACATTTCTGTGAGGTTTCCTACGATCCGGAAATTGTGCGTTTACGCGTAACCCGCTGGCTCACCGTGATCGATGGCGGCCGCATGATCAATGCCAAGACTGCGCGCAATCAAATTCAGGGATCGGTGACCATGGGAATTGGCATGGGCATGCTGGAAGAAACGGTTTACGATCAGCGTACCGGCCAACCGATCAACAATAATTTCGCCGATTACCTGGTCGCGGTGAATGCTGATGTGCCCGACATTGAGGTTGAGTTTTTGGATTATCCCGACACCATTCTGAACGAATACGGCGCGAGAGGAATTGGGGAAATTGGTTTAACTGGCTGCGCCTCGGCGCTTACCTCCGCCACTTACCATGCCACAGGAGTGCGAGTACGCGAGTTGCCCATCCGCATCGAAAAACTTTTGGCGCGTAGCTGATCCAAACTTGCGCAATCTTCCGCGCATGCAGCTTGAACAGCCCTTACGGGATTATTCCCGCAAGTCTACGGCAGTCCTTCGATTGCTCCTGTCCCAACGCAAGCATATTCCTTAGATAACACTCAAGGCGGAAGATATCCAGCGGTTCATAAGCTGCCCGTTCGCGGCAAAAATCATTCAAGGAGAATCCATGTATCACCACATCAAAAAGCTCATGTACACGGTTAACGTTGGCGAACCCGATCCCAGATTCGGAAACATGTTGTTGGAACAGTTTGGCGGAGCAAATGGAGAACTGGCCGCCGCCATGCAGTATTCCATTCAGGGTCTGAACTGTGAGGATCCTGAACGCAAAGACCTGTTGATGGATATTGGCACGGAAGAACTCAGTCATCTGGAAGTCGTAGGCACGCTGGCTCGCATGCACTTGAAGCCCATGAAGAAGCAAGTGGATGCGGCGGCAGACGATCCATTGATCGCGATTGCGGGCGGAGGCGGCGTGAGTTTGTTCAATTCCATGGGCGATGCCTGGACCGCGGATTACCTGAAAATTACCGGCGAACTGGATGTGGATCTGCGCAGCAATATTGCAGCGGAAGCGCGCGCCAAAATCGTTTACGAACGGCTGATCGACTTCTGCGACGATCAGGGATCGAAGGACGCGTTGCAGTTCCTGATGACCCGCGAGATCACTCACATGAAAGCTTTCACTTTGGCGCTGGAGAGTCTGGGCAAGGATCCGTTCTCCATCGGAAAAATTCAACCGACACCTGTGCTTGTGAATCAGTACTTCAATGATTCGACCGGCGTAGGAGACGACGGCGAAACCGATGCCCGCGGTCCGTGGAATGAAGGCGGGGATTGGGAAATCGTTCAATTGCCGGAGCTCGAACAGGGAGTGGAAAATTTGGATTCAGTGGAGAGCGGCAATGGAAGCGCGCACACCGGGCGCAGCAAAGCCGCTGCGCAGGAAAAGCGCGCCAGCAAAGCTCGGAAGCTTGCTTAGCGTAAACAGTCCTGGGCTGGCAGCACGACTGAGTTCAGCAGCCCGAGTCTTCACTCGGTCCGCTGTTGGCCCATGAATTATCTCGCGGGACAAAGTCTCTCGAGCATCTTCGGCTGGTTAGAACTCAAGTGAGTTCGCAACCTAAGGTGCACCAACAGATAAACAGATGATTTCCGATTCTAGTCCGGATTCATTTCGATCTGCCGCGGCGGCAAAACGGGAATATCGGGATGCTGCGGGTCGCGCCAGATTACGCTAAAACACTCGCCTTCACTTTCCGGGCGCCAGTTCGTTCCATCTTCATACTTCACCGAACTCGGAAGCAAAGCCCAACCCATAACGGTTTGAGCGCTCGCCGCCGGCACCCCCGGGTGTTCGATAGTTTGCTCCTGCCCAGGAGAAATGGGTTTCGCCGATGACCACTGCATGTTGAAGGGACGCCGCAAGTCCTGCGGCGCCAAAAACATTTCAGGAGTGAGAGTCAGGCCGGTGATGGTCTTGCTGCCGGTGTTTTTCACGGTCAGGGAGAAGGTTTCCGGATGCTTCCAAAAATCTCCCGCGGTGATGGCAATCGGGCAGGCGCGCCGGGGCGGGACATAGATGGTGTAAACCGCCATCATCCCTGACTCCATGTGGTCTTCTACATGGCAATGAAACATCCATGTGCCGGGATTGTCAGCGAGCATGTCGACGGTTTTCATGCTGCCGGGAAGAAGTTCAATCACATCTGTGTGCCGCCCTTCGTAGGTGACGGTCTCGCCGTGCCAGTGTGGACTGTGCAGGTCGATCTCATTTCCCATGCCCAGCAAATACCAGCGCACGCGGTCGCCCTGCTTCATTGTCAAGCCCGGAAGATTGCCGAAGATGAAGCCGTTGATGGCGTAAAACAAGCCGCCGGGCTTGCCGTTCAATTGATCGAAGATCATGAATGAGGCGACAAATTCGCGATCCACGTCCTTCGGAGAGCCGTCGGGATTTGCCTTGCCTTTGGCGGTGACGATAATGGGTCCGAGAAGCCCGGCATTGATCTCGGGCGCTTCGTGAGCGTGATACCACCAGACGATTGAACTCGGCTGCCCTGGCCCCGGGCCGCTGGCCGGGGTGGCGAACCAATGATACGTGTATTTTCCTCCGGGACGAACCCGATCGCCTCTGCCGAAAGGAATATAAAGAGTACCTTCGTTGTTCTTGTCGTAGCGCAAGCCGTGCGGGTGCATATTGTGAGGAAGGTGGGTACGGTTAAGGAACTCGACGAGCACATCGTCTCCCACTTCCGCGCGAATGACGGGACCAAGAATTCCCAGCCACTCCGGTTGGGGCTTCTTTGTAGTAAAAGTGCCGTCCGTGTATTCGATGAAGCGGGTCTTCGGCCACTCTCGTTTGAGCAGCCAAGGCTGCGGCAGTGGCTCGCCGGTGAGTAGGTCGTGTCCGCTGGGAGCGTAGTCCCAGGTGACGTCTTCGGCGGCGATGTAGTAGTGCCGCGTCGTCGCGAAGCACGAGGTCGATAATAAAATTAGACAGAATCCAACAGCCCGCTGGAGGGTCACCCGGCTATTATCCCATTACGCGCGAGCTGGTCAGCCTGCAACTTCACCGTTTTCCCGTTACGGCGTAAAGGTCGCTTTAACTATCGACAGAGTTGTCGGCGTGACGGTACATGTGGTGGTCCCGCTGCACGCTCCGCCCCAGCCGGTAAAAGTTGAGCCTGCGTCGGGCGTCGCTGTGAGGGTGACGACCGTGCCGGTGGAAAATACTCCCGTACAATCTATCGTGCAGTTGTCGATGGCAGAAGTCGGACTGCTCGAGACTGAACCGGAGCCGGTTACTTCGACTCGAACCTCTGGCGGCTCGTTCCAACTGGCGGCCGGCGTCTGATCACAAATTCCGCCGGTGCCGCCCGCGTTCTGAGTGGGCGGGGTTGGCGGTGTGGCCCAGGGCTTGCCCACGAAATCGAAGAACTCGGTCATGTCCGGTTGAGAGCCGTCGCGGTTGGTAAGCTGGCTCAAGCCGAAGCGTGTTTCAACCATCTTCAAGACAGCAGTAGTATCCCGCACCGTGTGTGAGACAAAGTTCTGGCGCGAATATGGCGATATAACGATCAAGGGAACGCGGTAGCCGGTCCATCCGAAGGTGCAGGTACCCACTCCGAGTGATTCACCGGTTTTGTCGCAGATGTCGCCGCTGACCAAGTCGAACGGAGAAAGGTCGTCGCCGGGCGGAGTGGCCGGCTGTGGGGAAACGTGGTCGTAGAGGCCGCCCGCTTCGTCATAGGTGAAAATCAACGCGGAATCCTGCCAGGTCGGGCTCTGCAGGAAAGGTTTGACGACATTTGTCTGCACGTATTGAGCGCCTAGTTGAACATTGACCGGCGAGCCATCGGCATCGGAGGGATGCTCATCGAGGCCGGCACTGGAGGCGGGTTCGATGTAGGCGAATTGGGGGAAAGTTGCATCATCCTGCAGGTCGATTGCGAATTGCGAGATCGGGGCAAAGTGCTGCCACAGGCCTGTTGCAGCGTTCTGAATCTGAGCTTCATAGACGAACTGGTTCATATACGATGAACCGGCCAGGCACATGTCCTGAGCTTCTCCCGCAGCTTCGGTGCTGCAATCTTCCGTGACCCCTGACGAGTTTTTATAGAAAGTGTTCGTAGGATCGACGTAAACCTTCCAATTGATGCCCGCGTTCTGAAGTGCCTCAAAGATTGTTGTGGCCGTGAACGGTTTACTGTCGTCCGTACCCCCTCCAGGGGGATAGGCGTATCCCTGAGAAGTGGCGGCATACATATAGGCGCGATTGATCTGCGTACGATCCATGACCGGAGAAAACCAACGGTCGGAGGTGCCAAAGTCCGTGGCCAGCGCGTAATAGAAATTCAGATCCGAGCCTTCGAAATACCCCATGCCCCGAACGCCATTCACGTCCATGAAACCGTTGGATCGGGCGTCATAAGCGGCTGTAAAGACGAAGCCGTTCAGCGGAGGGTCGGGAGCGCCGCTGGAGTTGACCTCGGCCGGCTGATCTGCCGGGTTCGTGTAATCCCAATCGTTATGGGCTTCATTCCAGAAGGGACTCTGATTCTCCTCGCAGACGGTACCCACTTTGCCGGAAGGCAAAAGGAGTGAGTGGAACGAAAAAGACTGGATCGGATTGGTTGGATCCGGGGTGCAGCTATCGGCGTCGGATGAGAGCTGGCAGCCTGGGACCGTGGGCGGTGCACCGTACAAGGGGGCGATACCGGTGGTCGGGTTGAACTGCGGCAGACCATCGAAGGACTGATCGGGGATGCCATTGTTAGCCCAGTATTGCCGCATGTATCCGAAATAATGGTCGAAGGATCGATTTTCCTGGGCGAAGAAAATAATGTGATTCAGGCTTCCGTAAATATTGGATGGGCCAAAGGTCGCGGTAATGGTCTCCGCAGTGGTGAACGGGAAGGAGCAGCTCGTTGATCCGGTGCAACCGGTCCAACTGGTAAAGGTGCTGTTGGGACCTGGAGTTTCGGTGAGCGTGATTTGCGTGTTAGGAGCGAAACTAAAACTGCAGCCAGTCGCAGAGCCACTAGAACAATCGATTCCAGCCGGAGTGCTGGTGACGGTTCCCGTACCAGTACCCGTACCCGCAATGGAGACGGTTAATGCTGCGTAGGAAGCGTTGAAGGTTGCAGTCACGCTGGTCGCCGTCGTCACAGTAACAGTGCAAGCGGCGGCGCCCGTGCACGCTCCGGACCAGCCCGCAAAAGTGTCGCCCGTTGCCGGCGTTTCAGAAAGAGTAACCGAAGAGTTTGGCGCAAAGGCCGCGGTGCAGCTAGCAGGAGTGGCGGAGGAACAGTTAATTCCGGCAGGACTGCTGGTGACGGTTCCGGTGCCGGTTCCGGCCAAGGCTACAGTTAACCCCACACCTGGATTGAACGTGGCGGAAACGCTGGTAGCGGCATTGATGGAGAAGCTGCACGTGGTGCCCGAACAACTGCCGCCCCAACCAGCAAAGTAATAGTTCGTCCCGGGAGTCGCCGTCAGCGTGACCTTCGTCCCCTGCGGAAAGCTGGCGCTGCATGTACTGGGACAACTAATTCCCGCAGGGCTGCTGGTGATGGTTCCGCTGCCTGCTTTAGGCGCGGTAACAGTCAACTGATAGGTGGTTTGCGACTGAGAAGTCGGGTTTCCTAGCCCCGCGCAGCCGCTGAGCACCAGCGTGGACGCGGCCAGTAACGAACTCAAACACAAAAAAAAACCAGACTTCATGGCGTACTCCTCGACAAACTCAAGCTTGGATGACCCTTATCCCTCTGCGGTTGGTTAGGCACCCGGAGGCGGCAGAGGGGTGGCAACAATGAGGGGTTAAATGGCACTGTTTTGCGCATTAACGGTATTTTCGGAGCGATTTGGGAGTTAGCGAACGAGTTGAGTGGTGTCAATGCGCTGGGGGCAACGGGTGGCTGGGCAATTTACTCCGTCTGCGTGGCCAATTGGCTGACCTGAGGAAGGCTACTGGAGACTTCCAGCGCGCTCTTTCCGGCGATGCGATATCGCTCGCTGCGCCCGGATAGGAACGCTCCAGTTGCAGCGCGATGATTTCCCCCACGGCATTCAACCGCTGTCCGACAAACAGAGCCAAAGACGCAGATAACGACATCAACCAAAATGAACACCGCGACTTCATGGCGCGCTGCTCCCGGGACAGCGCAGGCTTGGATGAAATTTCTTCTGCTCCGGTTGTTTTTGGGTTAGAGAAAGACTGGCTTAGTTAAGCTTTATGGGAAAGAGGGCACACCTCAGCAGCAGACCTATCAAGTTCGGGTCGGTGGTTATTAATTACCCAGAGGTTGGAAGGGTCCGATCATGCTGGAGACTCCAGCGCGCTTGCGCAGTTCGGTAAGCAGTGCGCTAGCCGCGTTCGTATAGGTTTTGCTGGGATCGGAAGGATCGGCCCAGACCGCATCATAAACAATTTGCGCCGCGTCTTTCACGTCCATATGCAGCGCGGCTTCGCAAACATCCACGCGCTCCTGCAGTCGATCGTAACAAGGCTTGCAGACCGAAGCGGCCTCGGCGCCTTTCACGTGATTTTCTCCTAAAGTACAGACGACTGGCGAATTTGCCACCTCGGCATGAGCGGCGAACAACTGCGATTTGAATTCCTTTAGGAAAGCTTCCCGCTCCTGCTCGACGATGGCCGTATCCGGCACAGTCTCAACCTCGGCCTGCGGTTTTATGACGAGCGGAGCGATGGTAGGAGACATCCGCTCTCTCGTATTGCAATTCGGACAGGTATCGAGATTCGCGGGATAGTAGAGCTTGCATTTAATGCAGGGCAGTCCGTAGCCGGAGAACTTGTGCGGAGCAACAGCTGCGGCCACAGGCGCGGGAGCCGCGGTGGCAACGCTGGCGCGATCCAGTGTTGCAGAATTCAGGTGCGCCGGTTGAGGAATGGACTGCGCCGCTTTAGCGGCTGCGGCTTGTACCGATGGTCTTACTTCCATGACGATTCTCCCAAGCTTATTCTAAGGAACCTTTTCGTCTGGTTAAAAATGCCGAGAGTACACAACCCCGACTGTCCTAATGCTACTGAGACTTCGTTTCCTTCATTAGTTTTATGAGCTCTTCCCGGCGGGCGCGATAAAGCGGGCGCTCGGGATCGAGTCGCGCAGCGGCGTCCAGTTCAGCTAATGCCTCTTCGTAGCGGTCCATGGTCATAAGACAGGCGGCCAGCGAGAAGTGGTTATCGGGAGAAGCATTCAGCCGAAGGGCTTCGCGGAACTCCTTTTCGGCCGCTGGCAGATTCTGTTGGCGGAAGAGTGCCGTACCTAAACCCCGATGAGCCGTGTCAGAATCCGGATTGAGCGTCACCGCAAGGCGCAACTCGCGCACACCCTCCTCCAGTTGATCATTCAGCAAGAATGTTTCTCCGAGCATACGGTGTTCGGAGGAACTGGTAGGATTTTGCAGAACTGACGCCCGCCATTCCTGGATGGCGCTGCCATATTCTTTCTTCGACATATAGGCGCGCGCCAGACAGCCGTGACCCTGTTCCCACTCGGGATGCCGGCGGTAAAGTTCACCCAGTTCCAGAATGGCGGCGTCGAAATCGCCCTTGTCACAATAAGTGTTGCCCAGGTTATTACGGACGGAAGCCTCTTGCGGCGCAAGCCGCTTGGCCTCGCGGTATTCAGCAATCGCATCCTCAAGCTTTTTCTGTTCATGGAAGACTAAGGCGAGGTTGGAATGCGCTTCCCAGAAAGCCGGGTTCAGATGAATAGCCTGCCGGTAGGCGGTGATGGCGGCGGATTGATTCCCGGCAGCGTGCAGAGTAATTCCTAAGTCGTAATAGGTGTCAGCATTCGCGGCATCGCGGGCGAGCGATTCGTCGAAGGCGTGAACTGCAGCCGCGTATTGGCCGCTGGAATAAAGAGCCAGGCCCAGGAACTGGTACGCTTCGGCATTCTGCGGATCCATGCTCAGCGCAGTGCGGGCTTCGGCGATGGCGTTGGGGCCGTCGTCGAGTCGATAAAAAATGTACGCCAGGCTGCTGTGATTCTCGGGCAGGTCGGGCATCAGTTGCGCGGCCAGAGTGATTTCGTCGAAGGCGTCATCCCACTGCTCCTGCCGGATCAGCATATTGCCCAGAACGAAGTGCAAGGCGGCATTCTTCGGATCAGCCGTAAGAGCTGGGCGCAGATCGAGTTCAGCTTCATGGAAGCGCTGGGCTTTGGCGTCCAACGCTGCCTTCAGCAGCGGCGCAGGCAATTCGGTTTCCGGGGAATTGATTGTCGCGGGATGCAAACTGGTGAGCGCGCGAACCAGGTCCGAATCGGCTCCGGCGGCTTCAAATTGATGAATCTGGTCCTGGCCGGGAACCGGCGCGACGCCGCGCTCTTTTATGATGCGGACCAGTCGACTGCTGGGCACTCCCGCCGTGAGCCAAGCCATCAATTGAACTGGGCTGACAGGGTGACTTTCGCTGGCGGCCAGCGCTGCCCCAAGAAGAAGGAAAAAGACTAACAGTCCCTTGCGCTTCACTCGAATCTCCGGAAACGGTTTGGCTTGCAAGTTTGTGACGGCGGCGTTTCTTGCTCCACCGGTTATCGCGCTGATTTCGAACCGCTCATTCACATTAGCCCGGCCGCTCAACCGAAGGTAAGGTCACGGAAGTAACACGCTGGGTTGATAGGATGGCCCGTGATCCAAAGGTTGGTCCACCCATCAAACCAGAGAGCATTCACGGCATGCTGTGATCTTCGTCACAGCGTCGTCCACAAGGAGGGCAGAGTATTGATAAAGATGGCTAGAACATAGCCCAAGATCCGGCGCCCGGAGTTTGACTTCCCGGTAGCCGTCCGGTAGCGTATAGACATAGTGGTGTTCGTCGTGTGGTTCTGGAGGTTCCGATGTTTGAAGGTTTATTCCAACCAACGCACCTGATTATCATTTTCGCGATTGCTCTGCTGGTTTTCGGCCCTAAAAAGTTGCCTGAACTCGGCAAGGGCCTGGGCGAGGGGATTCGTGCCTTGAAGGAAGGCATGAAGGATACGCCTCCGCCTCCGGCCGATCAGAACAAGACCATCGAAAACAAAGATACCAAAGCCTGAGGGCAGTTCCTTTCGCGGGTAGTAATCTTCTTTGATTTAATCGCCGCTTTGTGGTCGTTTCCTGTCTGTTCCATGCAGTCGCGGGTTCCCAATCGTAATATTGCGTTTTGTCGTGAAAATTGACTCTGGAAGCAGGAGGCTGGTTGTGTTGCGCAAAACCAAATTTGTAGCTCTCATTGTGTTTCTTGGTTTAGCCTCGGTGGTTTTCGCCGATCAGATCACGTTGAAGAATGGCGATCACCTGAGCGGGACAGTGGTGAAATCCGACGGTAAGACGCTCGTGCTGCACACCGACTATGCAGGAGACGTAACGGTGCAGTTTGAAGCGATCACGCAACTTTCCACCGATAAGGAATTGCACGTCACCACGGCTGACAAGAAGACTGTCGTGGGGCCGGTAACCACCAGCGAAGGAAAAATCGAAGTCGCCACCAAGACGAGTGGGACGGTGGAAGTTCCTCCTGCAAAAGTTGTGCTGATGCGGAACGACGCCGAGCAGCAGGCTTACGATGCGTCAATGCATCCCGGTTTGCTGCATGGTTGGAATGGCGGCGTCAATGTTGGGTTCTCGCTGGCCCGCGGCAATAGTGAAGCCACGAATCTGGCGCTGGCGATCAACGCGGTTCATCCCACCGAGAACGACAAGACCACGATCTACTTGACCTCACTCGACACCAATAATCAGTTGGCCACTCCCAGCACCGTAGCTGATCTGATTACAGCGGGAATCCGCTACGACCACAACCTTGACCCGAGACTATTCGCTTTCGTGGCTGCGGACTTTATGAGCAATGCATTGCAGGATCTTGATCTGCGCGAGATGTATGGTGGTGGATTGGGAGCACACGTCATCAAGTCCGACAAGACCATGTTGGATGTCCTCGCCGGATTGAACTACACCCACGAAACTTATTCGAACGGAGCGGTGGTCACTCCGGTTACGATTCCTCCGGCTTACACCTCATATGGAGTGACGAACCGGTTTCTTGCGCTGACTCTGGGAGACCAACTGGTAGTGAAGGCCGGTAAGTCAACAGTGGTAACGCAAACGTTCAATTTCTATCCGAATCTGTCCGACACCGGAGAGTATCAGGGAGAGTTCGACTTAGGCACGGTGACCAAGATCAGCAAGCGGCTGGGCTGGCAGAATCAATTCAGTGATATCTACGTCTCGAATCCGCCGATCGGAACCAAGAAGAATGATCTTATCTTCACTACCGGATTGAACTTTTCATTTACCCCCGCAAAGTGATCTCTCAAACCAGTGCAAAGCCGCTCGCGAGAGCGGCTCTTGCTCTGGGCAGCACAGTCCCGGCCCGAGAGCTTTCTCGCGATTCCTCGCTCACAAATACTTGAACAACGCGTCTACACCGAGTACAGTACTGTTTCCCGTTTCCTAGGTTTCAAGTTCCTGCAAACAGGAGTCCGGTCGATGCGTCATGCCCTTACGGTGGTGATTGCTGTCTGCTGCCTTTGCGTTCTCTCCTTTTCTCAAACCGCGGACGAACTGATTGCCAAAAACATTCAGGCCAGGGGCGGAATGGAAAAAATGAAAGCCATCAAGACCCTGCGCATGGTCGGCAAGTTCGATGGCGGCGACGGATTTACCGCGGTCGTGACCCAGGAGAACGAGCGGCCAGATCTGATCCGCGAGACATTCATGCTGCAGGGAATGACTGCGGTGCAGGCCTATGACGGATCGAGTGGCTGGCAGATCCAGCCGTTCGGCGGGAAAAAAGATCCGGAACTGATGGGCGAAGATGACCTGCGCGATCTTATCCTTGACGGCGATTTCGACGGGCCTTTGGTCGACTACAAAGAGAAAGGAAGCACGGTCGAGTATCTTGGTCACGACATCGTCGACGGGGACGACGCTCTACGGTTAAAGGTGACACTGAAAAATGGCGACATCATCTATGACTACCTCGATCCGGACACCTTTATCGAATTCCGCCGGGAAATTCAGCAGTTTATTCGCGGCTCGATGCGCGATCGGATTCAGGGGCTTGGTTCCTACAAACCGGTCGATGGGGTAATGTACCCGTTCTCGCTTTCTCAGGGACCCAAGAACAATCCTGACGCGCAGACCACCACGGTGCAGAAAATGGAAGCGAACGTCCCGATCAATCCGGCGGATTTCGCGCTTCCCGCATCCCTCAAAACTGAAGAGAAGAAATCCGGCATAGTCGGGATTCATTAGTCCACTTGGATCCACTTGGAATTCCGATTATTCCGAAAATGAAGATCGCAAGAAAAAGAACAAGCGTTGGGGAAGAAGGATTCATAACTATGAGAGCATCCGCTCGAAAGTCCAGATTCATCACGCTGTTTAATGTGTTGTCAGTTGCAGTCGCATTAACATTCTTCGCGCTGCAGGCGGGGGCACAAGCGCCATATCGCTTCGACTCGGCAACCGTTTCCGGATTGCCCGCACGCAACATCGGCTCAGCCACCATGAGCGGGCGCATCGCCGCGCTGGACGCAGTGGAGGAAAATGGCCGCATCACGGTGTTCGTTGGTGCAGCGAGCGGCGGCGTGTGGAAATCTCTGAACGGCGGCACCACTTACAAGCCGGTATTCGATCGCGAAGATGTGCAATCCATCGGCGCTGTAGCGATTGATCCTTCCAATTCGAAAACCGTTTGGGTGGGAACTGGCGAGGCGTGGCTGCGCAACAGTGTCTCGGTCGGCGATGGCGTCTACAAATCCACGGACGGCGGAGAGAACTGGACAAACGTTGGGCTGAAAGACAGTGAGCACATAGCAAAGATTCTGGTAAATCCGAGCGACGGCAACGACGTGCTGGTGTGCGCTACTGGACATCTGTGGGATGACAACGACGAGCGCGGAGTCTACCAGACAAACGATGGCGGCAAGACTTGGAGGAAGGTTCTGGCGGGGGCAAATGGCTCGAGCGGCTGCGCCATGATCGCCCGCAGCAAACAGGAGCCTAAAACGATTTACGCGGCGATGTGGGATTTTCGCCGTCAAGGGTGGACGTTCCGCTCGGGCGGACCGGGCAGCGGTCTCTTCAAATCGACCGATGGAGGCGCGAATTGGACCGAAGTCAGCAACGCGAAAGGTTTTCCGGCCAAACCCTGGGGACGCGTAGCCGTGCAGGTGGCGGAGTCCAAGCCGAATGTTGTGTATGCCAACGTTGAAGCCGAAAAAGGACGAGGTCTCTACCGATCGGACGACGGTGGTGGGACTTGGACCAAGCTCGATGCCAGCAACTATATGGTGTGGCGTCCGTTTTATTTCGGCAATTTGATCGTCGATCCGAAAGATGAAAACAAAATTTTCAAACCTGATCTCATTTTGTTGTTGAGCAACGATGGCGGCAAAACCTTCAACGTGGTTTCGAACTCGGACCATGGCGACTTTCATGATGTCTGGATCGATCCGAAGAACACCAATATTGTTATTGCTGGTGATGATGGGGGTTTGTGGCGCAGCGAGGACGGCGGCAATCGCTGGAAGCACCAGTTGAATCTGCCGGTCTCGCAGTTCTATCACGTGAGCGTCGACAATGCGGATCCGTATCACGTTTACGGCGGCTTGCAGGACAACAGTTCCTGGGTTGGCGATTCGTCTTACCCGGGTGGAGTGACTAACTCGCGATGGGAAAATATGTATGGCGGCGATGGTTTCTGGATGTTCGAAGACCCTTCGGATCCCGACTATCTTTATGCCGAGGCCCAAGGTGGAGAAATCGGCCGGGTAAATCGTTACACGCATGAGACGCGCGATCTCCATCCCTGGCCGAATTACGGCGAGAAGAAATTGCGCTTCAGTTGGAACACTCCGATCCACATGAGCCCGAACGAGAAGGGCACCATTTACATCGGTGCTCAATTTCTGTTCCGCTCGCGCGATCACGGTCAGTCGTGGGATCGCATTTCTCCCGACCTGACGACTAACGATCCGGAGAAGCAGAAGCAAGAAGAGTCCGGAGGCGTGACCATCGACAACTCTTCTGCGGAAATGCACACAACGATCTACTCAATTTCAGAGTCGCCGAAGAATGGACAAATCATCTGGGTCGGCACCGACGACGGCAACGTCCAGATTACCCGCGACGGTGCGAAAACCTGGACGAATGTAGTGGAAAACATCAGTGGCCTCGGCGAAGAATTCGTGGGTCACAACCATTGAGGCTAGCCGTTTCGACGAAGGCGACCGCTTACGCCACGTTCGATCGCCACACCTACGGCGATATGAAGCCGTACGTTTACAAAACCACCGATTACGGAAAGTCATGGACTGCACTTGCGACCCAGGGGAGCGGGGTGCGCGGGTTTGCACACGTAATCAAAGAAGACACGGTGAATCCGAGCGTTCTTTTCTTGGGCACCGAATTCGGGCTCTGGATTTCGGTGGATGGCGGCCAGCGCTGGGCACAATACAAAGGTACGGACTTCCCTGACGTTCCAGTGATGACCTGGTGGTGCAAGCGCGTGAATCCGATCTGGTGCTGGCGACACACGGGCGCGGGATTTGGATCGTCGATGATATTTCGCCACTGCGCGCACTCACGCCGGAAGTGATGACGAATAACGCGACGCTGCTTCCTGGTCGGCCTTCGATTCAGTATTTCGATGTGCAGGGCGGCTGGCCGGAAGGCGACGAAACTTTCCACGGTCGCAGCCGTCCTACGGATGCCCAGATTACTTATTACCAAAAAGGCCGGCACATCTTCGGCGACTTGAAGATCGAGATTTTCGATCAGGACGGCAAGCTTGTCGACACGGTTGCCGGGGGTAAGCATCGCGGATTAAATCGCGCAGGATGGGGCATGCGAGTGAAACCACCGGCGGTCGCTCCGGCTGCGTCAGCGCTCTTCGAAGCTGCGCAGGGGCCGCGGGTTTTGCCGGGCAAGTACACAGTCAAGCTCACCAAGGGAGATCAGACCTATACCGAGACGCTCGACGTTGCCATCGATCCGAGAGCGAAATATTCACTGGAAGAACGCAAGGCACAATTCGATCTATCGATGAAGGTATACAAAGAACTCGAACACATGACCTACGGAGTGGAGGCGATCGAAGGCGTGCGCGACTCCGCCAACGCGCGCATTGCCAAGTTGGGAGAGAAAGATCCTTTGCGCAAAGAGCTGCAACAACTGGCCGCTGATTGCGACACTTTGCGTTCGAAGATTGTTGCCACCAAGGAAGGTGGCATGATTACCGGCGAAGAGCGCATCCGCGAACACTTGGGACAACTCTATGGCGCGGTGACGGGATATGACGGCAAGCCGACAGATTACCAGGTGGCGCGAACTGAGTCGCTGGGTCACGAATTGCAGGATGTGATCGACGATTTTCAGAAACTGACGCAGAAGGATCTGCCGGCAATCAACAATGGGTTAAGAAAGAAGAAGCAGGAAGTAATTACGGTGCTGGCCGAAGCCGAATGGCAGAAGAAAAAGGAAGAATCATCCGCGGCCGCTGGCGCCGGGATGAGAGCCCAGGAAATCCAGATGCGGGAAAGGGATTAAAGTCAGCGTGCGGAAGTTCCGGAAATCACACCAAGTTTAATTCGATTTTCTTGGCGCCGGCATCCAACCTGGTGATCGTAAAGCTCCGAATCTGCCCATTGTGAACCGCTTCGGATTTTGCCTTGCCGCCGGGAGTGACGCCCTTCCATCGCGCCTGCAACATGGAACCAAGCGAAGAAAGATCTGGTTTCGAGGATGGCGATCCCTTGCTCCGATCGTTTTCCACTGCGGGGCTTGCCACATCGATGCTACAACTGGCGTGAATGCCTTCGCCGAGTTCCACTTTCGCGTAGCCGTCGGAAATCTCCATGATGCGGCCAGTCACCGTGTCACCCTGCTTGTGTTCGGCGATGTATTCATCCAGGCCGCTCGGCACGAGTTGCTTAATCCCCAGGCGCAGTTGACGCTTTTCGGTATCGATGGCCAGCACTTGCGCCCTGACCAGTTGGCCGACCTTCACAACTTCTTGCGGATGGTTAATGCGCTTCTCCGCGCTCATGTCGCTGATGTGAATCATTCCTTCGACGCCTTCGGCGAGCTGTACGAACGCTCCGAACTTGGTGATGCTGACGACCGGACCTTCGATCACGGTACCGGCGGCAAACTTTTGTGCCGCGTCCGTCCACGGATCTCCCAGCGCTTGTTTTAATCCCAGCGACATTCGCCGTTCCGCGGCGTTGATTCCCAGGATGACCGCATCCACGATCTCGCCGGGTTTTACCAGAGTGCTGGCGCTTCGCAGCTTTTTGCCCCACGACATTTCTGAAACGTGAATCAGGCCTTCGATCCCGGGCTCAAGCTCGACGAAGGCACCGAACTCTGCGACGCGCGTGACCGTACCGCGGACGCGCTCGCCTACTTTGTATTTTCCCGCGACTGCATCCCAGGGATGCGGCAACAACTGCTTCATGCCAACGGAAATTCGCCGTTTATCTGCGTCGGAAGAAATCTTCAGCACTTTCGCTTCGATCGTCTGACCGACGGAAAGCACGTCCGACGGCTTGCTGACGCGGCTCCAGGCGATGTCGCTCACATGCAGCAAAGCATCCACTCCACCGAGATCGATGAATGCGCCGTAATCCGTAAGGCTGCGCACTGTGCCGCTTATGGTGTCGCCTTCTTTCATCTCGGAATAGCGTCGATCTTTTGCCGAACGCTCTTCCTCCTCGACGACGGCGCGCCGGTCTACTACAACATCTTCATCCGCGACGTCGAGCTTGATGATGCGGCAGAGAATCTCCTGCTCCACCAAATTCTCCATCTCGGCGGCATCGCGTACTCCGCTGCGTGAGGCGGGCATGAACGCGCGCACTCCCACATCCACGCTAAGGCCGCCTTTGATCACGCCCGTCACGGTGCCGACAATCGTTGCCTTGTCGGCGAATGCTTTCTCCAGTGCCGACCAGTCTTTCGGGCGCTCGACTTTGGCGCGGGTGAGTTCGTAATAGCCCTCGGGATTTCGGCCCTTCACGGAAACCAGCAGCTTGTCTCCCTGCTTCACCGCGGAGTTTTCAGTGTCGGCCGCATTTTGGAAATCCGCGAGTGGCAGGATGCCTTCGCTTTTGAATCCGATATCCAGAATTACCGAGTCGGCGGAGACGGCAACCACTGTGCCTTCGAGTTGTTTCCCGCCATCGTCGCCGGTGCGCTTGCGCGCATGGCTCTTTTCGTACTGCGAGAACAACTCGCTGAATGACTCTGTGGTTTCGGGCGTGGACGGGGATTCCTGAACGCTTTGATTGGAAACGGTGGGATTGGACATGAAAGGGTACAGCCTCGTGGCTATGAATCCCAACTAGGATAACATTCCTTGGGCCAGGGTACGGACTCGGGGCCATCGTACGGACTCGCCAAGGTATAAATATATCTGGCTGACCAAGGGTCTTCATGGGGAGTAACGACTTCGACGGGCACACCTTCAAGGGTGCCTCAGGAATCTCAAATAGAAAGCTGCGAATATCAAGACGATTCCAACATTTACTATTAGCCGTTCCCAGAATCGGTTTCTGAAGAACGCGAAATCTACACCGACTACGATGGCTGCCATTGCCACCACGTAAAGCCAAGCGACTACCTGTCTACCCATTTCCACGACCTGCCCATTTAGCTATGCCGTCCCTAAGTTTCAGTTCCCAGGTCTCAGCCGTAAGATCCTTCCCGAAACTGTGATGGTTTTCTTCGCGGACGACCCGGAAACCTGCCTCCTTGTAGATGTGTCGCGCCGCCAGCAGAATGCTCTGCGTCCACAGTGTTATCTTCTGGTATCCGGCTTGCCGCGCGAATCGCACGCATTCCGCAACAAGTCGCTTGCCAATTCCCAGCCCACGCGCTTCCGGTTCAACGTGCAGCAGACGCAGCTTTGCGACAGCGTCGGATTCCTTGGCGACAAAGACAGCACCAACCCTTTCCCCATCCTTTTCTGCAACCCAGGAGCGTTCGCGCTTCTGATCGTAATTCTTGATGAATTGCGCCACAATTTCTGCCGCCAGGCTTTCGTATGTTCCATCCCACCCGTATTCCTCGGCGTAGAGAATTGCCTGGCGATGGACGATCCAGCCCATGTCACCCGGCTGGTGCGGTCGGAGCAAATAAGGGGTCCTTGCTTCCGCTGTGTCACCCAGCAGCCTGTGGACCGTTTGCACGGCCTCGACCAGGTGCTTCCGCTCTATGGGCGAGAGTTCTTGGATCATGGCGGACACATTGCGATCAGAACGCTCGTCAAGTGGTGCGAAGGCTCTCCGTCCCTTGGCGGTTAGTGACAAGAATCTCTGTCGTTCGTCCCTTTTGGACTGTTCCCGGGTCACGAGCTTCTGGCGTTCGAAATCGCGCAGGATGCGGCTGATATATCCCGCATCAAGCCCAAGCTCCTTGCGGATGTCGGTAGCTGTAGGCTGCTCGCGATTCGCGAGTTCATATAATACGCGGGCCTCAGCCAGAGAAAACGGGCTGCTTGCCATGCCATCGACCACGCCGATTTTGCGGGTATAAAAGCGCGTAAACGCACGAATGGCAGCCACCTGCTTGTCGATGCCAGGCTCCAGCATAGACGCCTCCGATCAAGTTGACCGTAGCATATATATAGTTGCTGTTGTCAAGTACAAGTATATCCGTTGTGCCGGCCATTGATGCCGCACTATTTGACGCGCAAGAAAAATGGTCCCGCGACCCGAAGGCGTGCGTGGTTGCGCAACGGTTCGGGGCGCGAGACCTTCAGGAAGACTTGCCTACATACCCGGCTTGTCCTCGTTCGCAGAAGTGGCATGCATCACGCGGAAGGTCGTTCCACCGTTAGACCACACCAGCACCAATGCGTCTTGCCCCTGCGGTACGGCGGACAAGGCTTTTTGCACGTCGGCAGCACTTTGCACCGGCTTGCGATCGACTTGCACGATCACGTCGCCGCGCTGCAGACCGGCGTCGTCAGCGGAGCTTCCGGGCTGCACCTGCTCGACTACCGCGCCGTGTACATCGTTTGAAGCTTGCAGTTGCTGACGCAGCTCCGGAGTCATGTCCGCCAAGCCGAGACCCCAGCGAGCTTTGCCGTGGCCGTTGCTGGCGACTTCCTGGCCCTGGTTGTCGCGGCTGCCCATGGCTTCGAGGGTCACCGGAATGTTGACTCGCTGACCGTTGCGCAGAACTTCCAGCTTGATGGTTGTACCAGGCTGCTTCTGGCCGACTTCGATCTGGAGCTGGCTGGCATCGCTCACTTTCTGTCCGTTCAGTTCGGTGATGACGTCGCCGACTTTCAGACCGGCTTTCGCCGCCGGAGATCCGTCTTCAACCTGGCTGACTACGGCTCCTTCATTGTTGTGAACGTCGAAGAACTTGGCATTCTCCGGCGTGACATCGCTGATGCCGATTCCCATGTACCCATGACTGACCTTGCCATCGCGGATGAGAGCATCCACGGTGGGATGGACGATCTGTGTCGGAATCGCGAAACCCATGCCGGAGAAGCTATCCGAGTTCGAGACCAGGAAAGTGTTGATGCCGATCAATTCGCCGCGCGCGTCGACCAGCGGCCCACCGGAATTTCCCGGATTGATAGCCGCATCGGTCTGAACGAAACTTCCCGGGGCACGATGATCCTTGGAGAACGGATTCGGCCGGTTCAGTCCGCTGACGATGCCGCGCGTCACGGTGAACTGGAAGCCAAAGGGATTACCGAACGCGAGCACGGTCTCGCCTGGGCGAAGCGCTGTCGAATTGCCCCAAGGCACGTTGGGGAGGTTCGTTCCGTCGATCTTGATTACGGCGAGATCAGTAAGAGGATCCGCGCCAATCAACTTTGCTTTCATGATTCGGCGATCGTTGAGGGTGACGCGAATGTCGACGGCTCCGTCGATCACGTGGTTGTTGGTGACGATGTAGCCATCGGGGGAGATCAGCACGCCGCTGCCAATGCCGTGCTCAATCTGGGTTTGCGGCCGCGTCGGATGATTGAAGAATGGCGCGAACATCGGAGGAACACCTTCGGGCATATCCGGTGATTGACCATCCGCCATCTCCGCTTTGGAGTGAGAAGTGACGGCAACGTTTACGACCGCAGGCGTAACCCGGGCGGCCAGAGTTTCCATTGCCTGATCGAGTGAAAGCAATGCGGCGACGCTGTTGTCGTCGAGCGGCGTAGCTGTAGGGGACGCAATCGGTGCGCGGGCAAACGCCGGCTTGGCGAATTCGTAGGTGGTGAACGACAACACCAGCGCGATGGCCAGGACGGGCAAGATCAGGCGGCGTGTCAGGAGGGTCTGGCTAACCCATGCTTTGTTGAACCAGTTCTTCATTTGCGTTTTTCTCCTCATGTCTAACGATTTGTCGTGCAACTAATTATTTAGTTTCTTGGATCGTACAAATCCACTTCATCGGGCAAACTTGGTTAAGTTGATTTCGGGATAATTTCGCTCTGGATCTGGCGATCGGCGGGATGAAATACCGTCAACCGCATGATGCTGATGCTCCAGATCTGGCCATTATTGTCGACGGCTTCTGTTTGAATCACCAACAACACCGCCTTCGGAGAACTGACATCATCCCCAAAATTGGAAGTGCTCGCATTCGCGTCGATCGTCTTGGGATCGGTCTTCTTCGCATCGACCATCTTTGCGTCAATCATGCGCGGAGAGTTGACCCGCGGCGAAGATTCGCTCCTAGGCATAGCGACATTCTTTGCGGCCGCACGATAGTGGTAAACGCTTCGCAATGCTACTCGCAAGGCGCGGGCGGATACTGTTCGCGGCGAAATAGCGCTGGGCACGGGGTATGCGTCCCGGCCGTGCAGCGCGGCGGGAATCATCTTCGCTCCCTGGAGCGAATCGAGGGGTGGGGTGGCAACTCCGCGCGATGCAGATTCCGAAAATCCGGCGCCGCTAGCATCAAAGGAAACCAGCTTCGGGGCGTACGGCAGCGCAATCAGACATACCGCGGAGAATGTGGCGACCAAGCCTAAGGCAGGTTTGTAAATCCTAGTCGTTGCAGGACGGTTGCCGTCGAGAATTCGCATGACCCGTTGCGTGGTCTGTTGCATTCGCCCTGCCACCGCTTGTGCAAGGGCCAGGCCTCGTCGCAGGAAGCTTTTTTCCGCAACCGATACCAGGCATTGCGCATAGGCTCGCGGATTTGAGTTACTGGCCAATACAAAATCGTCACAGGCCATCTCCCGCTCCAGCGCCAAACCGCGTCCGATCCACCAGAACGCGGGATGAAAAAAGAAAAGCGCTCGCAGAATCTCCTGAGCCAGGTTCGTCCAGTCATCCCAGCGACGCAAGTGAGCCAACTCGTGTAGCAGAACGGTATTCAGCTCGGCCGGAGAGAGTTCCTGCAAAATCCAGGGGGGAAAAATGATTGCTGGTTTAAAAAAGCCGATTGCCGCAGGAGTTCGGACTCGTTCGGAAGTGCACATTGTCACCGGCCGGGAGGAGCCGAACTTAGCCAAAGTGTTTCGCAGGATGGGATGAAGACTGGCGGAATCGATAACCTTACAACTTCGCCTCAAACGCCGCAGCTGCCAAAAACCAAAACCGATCTTGGCCAAGCCGGCCAATGCGATGACAGCCCATACAACGAAGATGTCGGCCGCGTAGGATCCGGGTAGCCGAAATGCTGAGTGCGAGGTCTGCAAGCCGGCGCCGGCTAATCCGATGCTTCCGAAAAAAGGCAGCGCGCTGATCGCGACCATCATGGAAAACCAAACGGCGAACCGGGTGCTGGAATTTTGACGACCACTGATGCGCAATAAGGCCCAGCCAAACATTGCCAGGACAATACCTTCCTCTGCGCCGTTCAGCATTCGTTCCGCGAAAATTTGTGCCAGAACCTGCCAGTGAGCTGCGAATCCCATCGGATCACTCGCTCCCTTCGAGTATTTTTCGCAAGCGCTTCAACTCGGCCGCGTCGACCGATTGATCCTTGAGTATGTTGAGCACCAGCAACTCGTGAGAATTTCCAAAAAAGCGGGTCACCAACCGGCGAATCTCAGATCGGGTCGCTTCCTGACGCTCTACCAGAGGCGCATATACGTGAGCCCGGCCATCCTTTTCATGCTTCACGTAACCTTTCTTCTCGAGAATTCGAATCGTCGTGAGCACGGAGTTGTAAGCCAGTGGCATTTTTCCCGGCAGATCCTCTAATACCTGCTGAACGGTGGCAGGCCCTTTTTGCCAGAGAATTTCCATGAGCCGTAGTTCAGCTTCGGTTAGAGTCGATGATTTTCTGGGAGGCAAAACCATCCCTCCTTAATGCGAAAACGTCTATCCATGACAATTGGACGTTCCAGATATTAGACTGTCAACTAGTAAATTAGTTGCATGCGGTTGGCAGATGGTTGTATGGGGCGGCGACGCAGGAAAGTCTTGAAGTTCAATACCCTGAAATGTAAGGCAGAGATGATGAGTGAGGGATATGGTAGGCACGACTGGACTCGAACCAGCGACCTCTACCGTGTCAAGGTAGCGCTCTAACCAACTGAGCTACGCGCCTACAATCGATTACGATTTTAACATGGCACCGTCGGAACAAACCCTGTCCCTGTACAGCGGTAGTTTTTCTGTGTTGAGTCCAAACCATCAGGCATGCATCTAGGTGGGGCATGGCGATGATGACGGAGTTCAGTTTGGGCGAGGCCATTGCAGTTCTTGCGCGCACTCCCGCAACCATGGATGCGATGTTGCGCGGACTGACTGATAAATGGGTGCACTCGAACGAAGGAGAAAATACCTGGAGCGCCTTTGACATCGTGGGGCACCTGATTGTTGGGGAGCGCACTGACTGGATGCCCAGGGTGCGGATCATCTTGCAGAACGGGGAAGCGCGGGCATTTGATCCCTTTGACCGCTTCGCTCAGTCGAGAGAATCGGGGCAAATCTCTAGAGCAGCTGTTGGACGATTTTGCGCGGCTGCGGAGAGAGAATCTGGCTGCTCTGGAGACATTGAATGTACAGCAGGAAGATTTAATTCGACGAGGCCGGCATCCAGCGCTGGGAGTGGTGACGCTATCGGAACTACTCGCGACGTGGGCGGTCCACGACCTTACCCATTTGCATCAGCTGTCCCGCGTGATGGCCTACCAGTATCGAGATGTGGTCGGCCCGTGGAGAGAGTATCTGGGCGTGTTGCAATGTGCCGGTCATAGCGCTCCGTAGGCACGGCGCGCATTTTGACGTTCTTCGATAGCGACAAGCGGATTTGTTTTGCTTTGCAATGCCTGGCTGAATCGCCGTTACCAGTTGCAAAGTTCCGGCTGCGGCAGCGACAATCATCTATGCAGGATAACTCCCAGCGTAACGAACCCACCTCCGTGAGTGCACCCCGCGATCCTTTCTTGCCAGGGTGCCTTGTGGTAGTGACGCTGGGCAATCCGCGAGATAAGTTCTGGGGCATGATTCTTTCGCTGTCGCCGGAAGGGCTCAGCCTGAGCGGCATCGAGTTGGCTTCTTTCGAAGATCTCGTTGTGATGGTGAAAGATGGCGAATCGTTCAGCCCGGCTATCGTTTTCTTTCCCATGCACCGGATTGAACGGGTGGAGCTTGACCTGCCCGATGGAAATCTGCCTTCGCTTGCGCAGCGCTTTTCGGCTAAGACTGGGTCGGATCCCGCAACCATGCTGGGTTCTCCGCTGGCGGAAATCATGCGGCCGCGTGGTTCGTTCCGCAGTCATTTCCAAGAAAGAACCGGAATGAAGTTTTCCCAAATCTTCACCGCACCCAACCAACTCACGATGCTGCGGATGGTTTTCGTTCCATTCATCGTGATCGAACTGGTTGAGGGCCGCTATTTGTGGGCGCTGGTTCTGTTCGTGATTGCAGGTTTCAGCGATGGGCTGGATGGGTTGTTGGCCCGTAAATTACACCAGCAAACTTTGCTGGGCCAATATCTCGACCCCATTGCGGATAAGCTCTTGTTGAGCACGCTATTTTTGGTGCTTTCGATCCTGCACAAAATTCCGTGGAAGTTTACCGTGCTGGTTTTTAGTCGCGATATTTCTATCCTGGCGGCGAGTGCGGTTTTGTTTGCGATTGCCGGGTTGCGCAATTTTAAGCCGAGTATTTTCGGGAAAGCGAATACTTTTTCGCAGATCGCCGCAGTTTTTTTCGTGATGCTGCTTAGTCTTCGGCCGCAACGTTGGGTGTGGATTACGCGGACGGTGTTTCTCCGCGCGACATTTGCTTTCACCATTATCTCGGCCCTGCATTATGTTTTTCTAGTGCAACACCGGCTGCGGGCGAACACTCACATGCTGGCACAACATTCGTCCGCCGATATCTCCGCCAGTTGACCCATTTTCGCGCGTCCCCCTAAAATTGAAGGTTCGTCTCCAGCACACAATCATTCTATGGCCCTACGCCTCTACAACACCATGTCCACGCGGATGGAGGAATTTGTTCCGATTCGCGATCGCGAAGTCCGTATGTATGCCTGCGGGCCGACGGTCTACGGCTACGGCCACATCGGGAACTTCCGAAGCTTTATTGCCGTAGACCTGCTGCAACGATTTCTGCGCCAGTCGGGTTACAGCGTCCGCTACGTGATGAACATTACGGATGTGGACGACAAGATCATTGCCAACGCGGCGCGCGATGGGGTGAGCGTGCAGCAATACACCGCGAAGTTCGAGAGAGCATTTCTTGAAGACTCCGCCATGATTGGAATCGAACAGCCAGTTCTGGTGCGGGCTACGGAACATATAGCGAAGATGGCGGATTTCGTCGCCAAGCTTGTCGCGAAGAACCTTGCTTACCGCACCGAGGATGGGTCTTACTACTTCCGCATTGCCGGGTTTCCGCAGTATGGGAAACTTTCGAAGAAAGATTTCGGAGGAATGCTCGACGGTGCGCGCGTGGACGTTGATGAGTATGACAAAGACAGTGCTCGCGATTTTGCATTGTGGAAAGCACCCAAGCCGGGCGAGGCTTTCTGGGATTCACCGATCGGTCCGGGACGCCCCGGGTGGCATCTGGAGTGTTCGGTGATGTCGATGGAGGAGTTGGGTGAGACGTTCGATCTGCACGCCGGGGGGGAAGATTTAATTTTCCCGCATCACGAAAACGAAATTGCGCAATCGGAATCCTTGACGGGGAAAATGTTCGCACATTTCTGGTTTCACGTTCGCTTTCTGCTGGTCGAAGGCGAGAAGATGTCGAAGAGCCTGGGAAATTTTTATACCCTGCGCGACCTGGTGCTGAAGGGACATAAACCGTCGTCGATCCGTTATCTGCTGACGTCTGTGCCCTACCGCAATCAGCTCAATTTTACTTTTGACGGGCTGAAGCAAGCTGCAGTATCTGTGGAGCGACTGCGCAACTTTCGGCAGCGGTTAACCTCCGGGAGTTTTGCCTCCGGGAGCAACTTGGAAATGCAGGCTCTGGGAAACGAGACCATTGATCGATTGAAGAGTTCGCTGGAAGATGATCTCAACACGGCACAAGCGCAAGCCGCCATCTTCGAAATGGTGCGGTGCGCTAATGCAGCGCTCGATGCGCAGGCAATTAAACAGGATGAAGTTCGACTCTTTCTCCTGGCTCTGGAAAAGTTCGACGAGATTTTCGCTGTAATCAAAGATGACGACGGCGCCAAGATGAAACAGGTCTTTGGGTGGGCACAGGCTGAAGGGCGAGAGAAAGATATCAGCCCGGAATTGCGGGAGGCAGTGCAATCTGGTCAGCTTTCAGACGCAGACATTGAGAAGAAGATTGCCGAGATGGGAGCGGCGCGCAGCGCCCGCAACTTCAAGCTTTCCGATGCTCTTCGCGCGGAACTCGCTGGATCTGGCATTGTCATCGAAAATACAAAAGATGGTGTGCGCTGGAGAAGAAAGTAGTCTCCACGGTGTTAGGCTGAAAGCGGAACCAAAAAGGCTGACAGCTTTTTATGAAATCCCTCGACGAATACTTGCGCGATGCCGAACAAGCCCATGGACATCTGTGCGCAGGACAAGTTCTCGGGGTGCGACTGGCAATGCTGGGCCTGATCAAACTGGGGATCGACGATCCCTACGGCAAAGACCGGAAGCGGCTCGTCACTTTCGTCGAAATCGATCGCTGCGCCACGGATGCGGTTGCGGTGGTGACCGGATGCCGTTTGGGAAAGCGCGCGCTGAAATTTCGCGATTGGGGAAAAGTTGCGGCGACGTTTGTGGATGTGATTAGCGGCAAGGCGATCCGGATCGCGGCCAAGGAATCTTCCAAGAATCTTGCGCGGCAGATGCATCCTGAAATCGCAGATAAGAACCAGCAGCAGATGCTGGCTTATCGGGAAATTACTGACGACGATCTTTTTGCCACACAGTGGGTGAAGGTCGAGTTGCCGCCTGAAGAATTTCCCGGATACAAAGGTGAACGCGTGGTTTGCGAAGCCTGCGGCGAGGGGATCAACTTTCGCAGAGAAGTGCAGAGTGAAGGCAAAGTGCTCTGTCGTGCCTGCGCTGGGGAATGCTACTACGAAGCGCTCTAGACAGCCTGCTCGTAGGCGTGCGCTAACCGCAGAACTGTCGCTTCATCAAAATGTTTTCCCAGAATTTGCAAGTCCGATGGGCAAGTTTTTTTTCGTGACTCCGCAAGGAATTGAAATTCCAGGGATGCCCGCGAGGTCAGCGGTCACCGTATAAATATCAGCCAGATACATCGCCAGAGGATCATTTGACTTCTCCCCTAAACAAAACGCAGCGGTTGGACTGGTCGGCGTGACGATTGCATCCACTATCCGGAAGGCTTCTTCGAAATCCAGGGTGAGCAAGGCGCGCACTTTCTGAGCTTTTAAATAGTACGCATCATAATAGCCTGCGCTGAGCGCGTAGGTGCCGAGCATAATGCGCCGCTTCACTTCTGCTCCGAAGGCTTCATCGCGGGTGCGACGATACATTTCCGGCAGCGACTTCACGCCAGCGGCACGATAACCGTAGCGAACACCGTCATAGCGGGCAAGATTCGAAGACGCTTCTGCGGTTGCGATCAGATAATAGGTGGGAATTGCATAAGCCGTGTGCGGCAGGGAAACGGGAATCACTTCACAACCCTGGGCTTTCAACTTGTCGATCGCTGACTCCACGGCGTGGCGGACTTCATCGTCTAGTCCATCTCCGAAATATTCTTTGGCCACGCCTATTCTTAGTCCGCGAATGTCTTTTTCCAGTTCGGACGGATAATCCGGGACAGGTAAGTTGGCTGATGTCGAATCCATCGGATCACGGCCGGCGATGGTGCGCAAAACGATCGCCGCGTCCTTCACGCTCTTGGCCAGTGGCCCGATGTGATCGAGCGAAGAGGCAAAGGCGATCAGGCCATAACGCGAGACGCGGCCGTAGGTGGGCATCAATCCCACTACTCCGCAGAATGAGGCCGGCTGGCGGATCGAACCTCCGGTATCAGACCCGAGCGCAACCACCGCCATGTCCGCGGCAACTGCCGCTGCCGATCCGCCCGAAGACCCTCCGGGCACGCGAGTCAGATCGCGCGGATTGCGAACGGGGCGGAACGCCGAGTTCTCATTCGATGAACCCATGGCAAATTCATCGCAGTTGGTTTTGCCAAGAATGACGGCACCGGCTGCTTCCATGCGCGCGACCGCAGTGCAGTCGTAAGGGGGAATGTAGGTGCCCAGCATCTTCGATCCCGCAGTGGTCCGCACCCCGCTCGTGTTCATCACGTCTTTGATGCCCACGGGCACGCCGGCCAGCGGAGGCAAGGGCTTGCCTTCGGCGGCCATGCGGTCGATGCGATCCGCTTGTTCCAGCGCACGCTCTTTACACAGGGTGAGGTAGGCGCCGATCTGTTCGTCTTCTTTTTGGATGCGCGCATAGTGCGCCTCGGCCAGCGCCAGCGCGGTTGTCCTGCGCTGCTGCACGGCGGAGCGGGCTGCGTCGATGGTGAGTTGGGTCAGATCCATCTTGGATGGGCTAATGACTAATGATTATGGAAGGATTATTTGTTTTCGTAATTTGATAATCAGCAACGTAGAACTATCTTTCAATCACCTTCGGTACTCGAAAGAATGTTCCGTCGGCATCCGGTGCATTCGCCAAGGCCGCATCTTGAGTCAACGATTTGCGCAATCCCTCCACCACATCTTCGCGATACGCGCAGGAAAACCTCTCGCTACCCTTTTTGGAATCGTCGATGCCGTAGCGGTCCGACACTTGAGCCATCGGCTCAACATTCGATGTATCCAGTTCGTTGAGTCTATCGATGTAATCGAGAATCGAGTTCAGATCACGAACCATGGCCACACGCTCGTCCCCTGAAAGTTCCAGGTTGGCGAGATCGGCGACGTAGTCAACGTCTTTTTCTGTAACTTTCATTCGAGTTGGCTGGCCCGTTGTTCCTGTCGAATCACGAATTCGATTCTCTCTACTTTTTGTCCGGCATAACGGTTCATTGCCGCGACATAGCGGGGAGCGAGACTCTGCATTTCGCGCTTCCATCCAGCATCGGGAACTTCAACACGGAGGATCGCATCGGAAAACTGCACGGCCCGGGTACGCTCGGCCACGGCGGAGCCGCAAGCCAACGGCCACGCCAGCAACGGCGCTTCGGCTTGCGGAACGCGGCGCAGGGAACTCAGCACAATTTTTTCCAATCCCGAGCCAGCCTGCTGCACAATCATCCTCCAGCGGAAAGTCAGATTTTAGCATTCCACGGGCTTGCACGTGGCACCCTCACTCGATTGCGCACTCAAAGCGGGAACGTTCGCTTGACAAACTCCAGGGCTGCTTTGCGCGAATCGAGTCGCCCTTCGAGTTGAGCGTCTTCTACGGCGTTCAGAATTTCGCGGAACCGTGGGCCCGGAAGATATCCAGCAGCAATTAAATTGTTACCTGTGATTAACGCCGGCGGACGAATGGTGTTTGGTGGAATCTCCGTCAGCTTCTTCTGAAGAAATTCATAGGTGCTCAGAATACCGTGGCTGGCCAGGCTATCGGCGCGGTGCAGGGCGAGGTGTTCATCAAAATGCGGCAGCCGCACGAATTTTTTCAGGGTTGACTCTTTCATGCGCGTAACGTGACCGAAGCGCATGTGATTGTCGACCAACGCAAGTATCTGGGCGGTATCGTGTTTGGAAAATCGGAGGCGTTCGCAAATTTCTTCCGCAATCTTTACGCCCACTTCCACGTGGCCATCGAAACGGATGCGATCGGGAGCGACGCGGAAAGTTGCCGGCTTGCCAACATCGTGAAGAAGAGTGCCCCAGGCCAGAGTAGGCGGACACGGATGGGGCAGGTTTTCCAGCGCGAGCAAGGTATGGATAAAGACATCGCCTTCGGGATGGTACTCAGCGGGTTGCTGAACTCCCTTCATTTCTGAAATCTCGGGCAAGACTTGTTTGAGCAGACCGGTTTCGTCGAGCAGGAGGAAGGCGCGCCGGGCGTGGCCTTCGGTAAGCATCTTGGTCAGTTCATCGCGAACGCGTTCGCGCGAGACCACTTTTATTTTATCGGCGAAGCGTTTTATCGCAATCATCGTGTCCGCTTCGATTTCGTACTCGAAGCGGGCTGCGAAGCGAACCGCCCGCAGCATGCGCAACTTATCTTCGGCGAAACGCCGCTCGGGTTCGCCGATAGCGCGGACGACGCCGGCTTTCAGATCGGCCTGGCCGCCAACGAAGTCGCGCACTTCGCCGGTTGCGGGATCGAGCATCATGCCGTTGATGGTGAAGTCGCGGCGTGCCGCATCTTCCCGCGGATCCTGGCTGAATCGGACTTGATCGGGATGGCGGCCATCGGAGTATCCGAAATCGCTACGGAAGGTTGCGACTTCGACGGCGTGAGTCTTCGATTCAGATTTCTCGTTTTCGTCCTCGCGAGCGTTCTGTTCTCCTGGAACTGGCACGAGCACAACTCCGAATTGCGCCCCCACGGCGTACGTGTCGGGGAAAATCTTCATCACTTGCGCGGGCGTGGCACTGGTGGCGACGTCGAAATCCGCCGGCTCGCGATTGAGAAGAAGGTCACGCACACATCCGCCTACCAGATAAGCTTGAAAGCTGTGCTGGCGCAAGGTTTCGATGATCGAGATGGCGAAGTTCCTGTACGTGTCCTGCGGCGGCTGAGAGCCGCTATTGATTGTCATGGGATGTCTGCGGCGTAGCCGAAAGCGCGCCCTTTCAAAGAGCGCCGCGTTCGATTCCGGCTTCTTCTTTCTTTACTGTCTTAGATGCCCATGCCATGCGTGGAGTGTTGTGCGCGATGCCGAATTGTCCTTGCGCATTCAGAACGATGATGCCGCCGTGGCCGTTCAATCGCTGTTTCAGATAGTTCATGGCTTCCTGTGCCGCCCACTCGGGAAGGTTTCCCGCCAGCACACGGTCGGCCGTCCATTTGGCCAGCACCAGCTTCATGATCGGTTCGCCCCAGCCTGTGGTTGAAGCAGCAGCGCTCAGATTGTCGGCGTAGCATCCACAGCCGATCAGCGACGAATCGCCGAGACGTCCGGGAGCTTTGTTCAGCGTTCCTCCGGTCGAAGTTGCCGCCGCAATGTTGCCGTTGCGATCCAGCGCGATCGCTCCTACGGTGTCGTGTGAAATCGACGGTGCGAACAGGTCGTTTCCGTCGTTGGTGGCTTCGTGGCTGGCCGTCTCTTGTTGATATTTGCGCAAACGCTCCACTTCGCGGGGGATTATCAGGTCTTCGTTCTTGCACAGCTGAATGCCGTGCTCGGCGGCGAATTGTTCGGCGCCTTCGGCTACAAAATAAACGTGCGGACTTTCGCTAAGAATCTTTCGTGCCGCCCGCACCGGATTGCGCAATCGCTCGACGCAGCCGACGCCTCCAGCCCGCAGCGTGGAGCCATCCATGATGAGCGCATCCAGTTGCACTTTGCCGTCGCGATTCAGAAAACTTCCGCGCCCAGCGTCGAAAGTCTCGTCGTCTTCCATAATGACGACCGCTTCCTCGACCGCATCCAGGGACGACCCGCCAAGCTCCAGCACCCGCCAGCCCGCCGCCAGCGCGTTTCGCACGCCATGCAAGTGAGCTTGAACCATGTTATCGGGCATGGCCCAGGCACCGCCGTGAACCACTAAAACAGGATCAGTAGGCAAGAAATACCTTCAGAATTGTGAGACGACTGAACAGTCTAGCATCGCACTGCGCGGTACCGTCAGAACAGGAAATTGGATCGATTACGCGGCCTGCCCCGCTTTGGTTGCGGCGGCCGGTGGGCCATCCTGGGTGCGGGTCCAGGTATAGCGCATGCGGTGAATCACGGTAATGGTGGAGAGCACCGCGATCACCCACAATACTGGCGCCATGCGGTTGAAGAGAGCGCCGATAATTACCAGCACCAGACGCTCGGGACGTTCCATAAAACCTACGCGGCAGCTTCCGATGAGGGACTCGGCGCGGGCGCGCGTGTAGCTGACCATGATGGCACTGACCATAACGAAGGCCGTCAGCACGACATAGAAAAATCGGTCGCCGCGGGCATAGAAAACGAGCAAGCCCAGGAACTGCGATGCGTCGCTGTAGCGGTCGACTACGGAATCGAAAAATGCGCCGAAGCGAGTGACACGGTTGGTAGCTCGTGCCACTTGACCGTCCACGAGATCGAAGAAGCCCGAGAAGATAATCACCAGCCCGGCCAGAAAGAACATGCGCTTCTGCGTAGCGGCCGTGGCGGAGCCAAATAGAATGGCGGCCCAGGTATTCACCACGAGCCCCATGAAGGTCAAAACGTTGGGATTGATGCGGGACAGAGCCAGCCAACGGACGATGGTATCGAGCAGGACACCGCAGGCGCGTCCAAAGGCGCTCGTCCATGAGTGGCTCGACGACATCAGGCTTCCGCCTTCTCCGGGCCAGCCTCATCATGAACCGTGATCAAACTCAAAATCTCAAGTTCGCGCTTGCCATTGGGAGTGATCACCGTGGCTTCTTCGCCAACCTTCTTGTTGAGCAAGGCGCGCCCAATCGGCGATGTGGTGGAGATCTTGCCGGCGCTTACGTCTGACTCCTCGCTGGTTACGAGCTTGTACTCTATCTCTTCATTTTTGGTGCTGTCGAAGACCTTAACGGTTGAACCCAGGCCGACTTTATCCTTCGGGATGTTGTTCATGTTGGTCAAGGAGAGATCGGCGAGGCGCTTGCCGAGCTGGCGGAAGCGAGCCTTGACGAACTCCTGGCGCTGCTTCGCCATGTGGTACTCGGCGTTTTCGCTGAGGTCGCCGAGCGCGGCGGCGCGCTTGATTTCCTTGGGGAGCTCATGCACCAGTTCGTGCTCGAGCGCGTCGACTTCTTCCTGCAATTTTTTTCTAAGTTGATCCGTCATGAATGCGGTACAGCTTTCGAAATTATAACCCGTTGTGAGCTTGCTGGTTAGGGCCAGAGCCCGGCGCGAAGCGGGGCGAGTTGCCGGGCTATCGAAACCTTCCCAGAACGGTCCAGGGGCTAATTTTGTTGCCTGGATAGGCATCAGCCTACTGGTCGGTTTGAGTAGCATGAAGCATGAAGGGGATTCTCAGTGTTTTCAATATGGGTTATCTAGGGCGGAGATTTTCAGGACGGCCCACCCTTGCGGTGCTTCGTGTTCTGGATTGGCTGGCGGAGCGAATGCTTCCGCCGGACAAGGGTCCGGTTCACCAGCGCACGGGGCGTAAGGGCGAGGAAGCTGCTTACTTCCACCTCAGAAAGTTGGGCTATACGATGGTGGCGCGAAACTTCCGATCACCGCGTTGCCGAGGCGAGATCGACCTGATTGGCTGGGAGAAGGACGTTCTTTGCTTTGTGGAAGTGAAGACGCGCAGCACCCGAGATGTGAAGACCGGGGAAGCGGCAGTGGATCGTCATAAGCGCCGCGAAGTAGCCGCCGTGGTGCGGGAGTATCTGCGCCGGCTTCCGCCATCGTGCCAGTGGCGCTTCGATGTGGTCAGCGTATACTATGAGCGGTCGAAGGCCAGCCGGCCGCAGATTGAAGTGTTTCGCAATTCCTCCCTGACGGCTTAGAATTAATAATTTGCATCTATCCTATCTAAAGAGGTTCTGAGTGCCTGAGCTGAGAAAAGATCCTATTGTTGGCCGCTGGGTGATTATTTCCACGGATCGGGCGAAGCGTCCCACCGATTTTGCCCGGGAGAACGTTAAGTTGAAGGGCGGATTTTGTCCGTTTTGCTACGGAAACGAAGGCAAGACTCCGCCGGAGATTCAGGCATATCGTCCGGGATCGAATGGGGGACCAACCTCGCAGCGCGATACCCCGGGCTGGACCGTCCGGGTTGTTCCCAACAAGTTCCCCGCCCTTGGGATTGAAGGCACTCTAAACCGCCAAGCTGAGGGCATGTTCGACCGGATGAACGGCATTGGGGCGCACGAGGTAATTATCGAAACTCCCGACCACACGGCCAGTCTGGCGACCTTGCCTCCGAAGCGAATTGAAGACGTACTATGGACGTTTCGCGACCGCATCCTCGACCTGAAGAAGGACAAGCGATTTAAGTACATCTTGTTGTTTAAGAATCACGGCGAAGCAGCGGGAGCATCGCTTGAGCATGCGCACTCGCAACTGATCGCGCTGCCGATTCTTCCCATCAACGTAGTGCAGGAACTTGAGGGGGCGAAGCAGTATTTTCTCTATAAGGAGCGCTGCGTGTTCTGCGACATCATCCGGCAGGAGATAGAGAATGGAAGCCGCGTGGTGGCCGAAAACGAAAACTTCCTGACCATCGCGCCCTATGCGCCGCGCTTTCCGTTTGAAACCTGGATTCTGCCCAAGCAGCACGAATCGGCGTTTGAGAACTCGTCGTCGCATATGTTCGAGAATCTGGCGAAGGCGCTCAAAACGCTGCTGACCAAGGCTGACCGCGTGCTCGATAATCCACCCTATAATCTGGTGATACACACTTCACCGGCGCAGGATCCCACGAATGATCACTATCACTGGCATATGGAGTTCATGCCGAAACTCACTAAAACGGCGGGATTCGAATGGGGAACCGGCTTCTACATTAATCCCACACCGCCCGAAGAAGCGGCGAAGTTTCTGCGCGAGGCAGGCGTGGAAGAGTCGATTCCGGCGACGGTTGGATAAATTTATTCTTCAGTAAGATTCCGCACTAACTCTGCGTGCGATCCTGAAATTCCTCGTGCCATGCCATCTGGATCGCTTCCAGCTTGCCTTCGTTGGAAGCGCCGGGATCGCCTTTGAAATCCGACAATTCGGTGACGTAGCGGTGCAGGTCCGTGAAACGAACGGTGAGCGGATCGAGTTCGGGATGTACTTCGGAAAGCAGGATGCCGATATCTTCGGCGTCGTCCCAGGTGAGAGTTTTCGGCATTGAAGACTCCTTGAACGCCAGCAATTAGCAGTTGGCAATTAGCACTTACCGTGCGGCGCTGATGAGGTTGAAGGGCCCGATCGGCTAATTGCCAATTGCTAACTGCCAATTGCTAACTTCAGTGGTGTTCTTCCGAAATGTAATTGCGGTTCCAGGCAGGGATCTCGACCACCACTTTACCCGGCTTCGTGATCTGCACCTGGCAGCCGAGACGAGAGTTTAACTGCAAGTCGGCGGCCATGTCCAGACGGTCGGCTTCGTCATCCTCCATCGGAGAGAGATTTTCGGCGCCTTCTTTGACCCATACGTGGCAGGTGGTGCAGGCGCAGTTGCCTCCGCAGGCGTGGTCGAGCGTGACTCCGTAGTTGAGCGCGATGTCGAGAATCGATTCTTCCTTGCCGTGATCTTCGTAGGGCAGCTTGCCATGCTCGAACTGCACCGTCTTGCCCTCGGGCAGAAATGTGACCTGCACCGTGTTTTCGCCGGGGGCCTCTTCGGTGATTGTTCCGGCGGATTGTGTTTTTTCTTCTGACATTCTATTGCTCCGAAAAATTTAGCAATTAGCAATAAGCGTTTAGCCAATCGCTAATTGCTTACTGCTTCTATTCAAACTCCGCTTTCGCCATGGGATGCGGGGCTGTCGGGCCTTCACCCATGTCGGCTTCGTCCATGGTCTTGCCTTTCAGCGCGGTGGAAACGGCGCTGTCCATCATTAACTCGGCCAGACGCGTTGTGCCTTGATTGAGCGCGTCGATGGCTTTGCGGATGGCCTGATAATCGTCTTCGCTGTTGACCGCGGTTAGAGCCTTCTCCATCTTGGCGATTTTTTTCTTTTCGTCAGTGGTGAGATGGCCCCATGCCGGACTCTTCTTGCCTTTTTCGAGTGCGGCCAGGATTGTGGCGGCTTCATTGCGCGCTTCGATGACCTGGCGCTGCCGGAAATCTTCTTCCGCGCTGTCGAACGAGTCTAGGATCATGCCCTCGACTTGCTCGTCGGTGAGGCCATAGCTGGGCTGGACTTGAATCTCCGCCTCTTTGCCGCTGCGTTGCTCGCGCGCGGCAACATGCAGGATGCCGTTGGCGTCGATGAGAAATTTGACTTCGATCCGCGCCATTCCCGCAGCCATCGGTGGCACGCCTTTGAGATCGAAACGCGCCAGGGATCGGCAATCCTTTGCCAACTCGCGTTCCCCTTGCAGCACGTGGATAGCGACATTGGCTTGTCCGTCAACTTGCGTCGTATAAAACTGCGTAGCCGACGCAGGGATAGTTGAATTGCGCAGAATGATTTTGTCGGTGACGCCGCCCGCCACTTCAATGCCGAGCGACAGAGGCGTGACATCGAGCAGTAGCATACTTTCGGTAGCCTCGGAGCCGCCGCCGAGAATGTTGGCTTGCACTGCCGCGCCCAGAGCTACCACCTCGTCCGGATTCAGATCAATGTGCGGTTCACGCTGGAACAAATCCTTTACCAGAGTGCGCACTCTGGGAATACGAGTGGAGCCGCCGACCAGAACCACTTCGTCAATTTGTTCGGGCTTGAGCCCAGCATCTTTAAGCGCCTGGCTGCAGGGCCCGATCGTGCGGTCGATGATGGGCTGAATCAGTTGCTCGAACTGCTCTCGTGTGATCTCGCGCAGATACCGCTTTCCACCGGGCAACTCCACATTGAGTTTCACCGAAGGCTGCGAAGAGAGAGCGATTTTGGCCTCGATTACGGCCTTGCGAATGGCTTGCACGGCTTCGCCATTGCGGCGGAGATCAAGACCCATGTCGCCGAGAGTGTCGTCGAGGGCGATGGTGATCAGCAGATTGTCGATGTCGTCGCCGCCGAGATGCGTGTCGCCGTTAGTGGCGATGACTTCGAAGATTCCATCGTGCAGCTTGAGGATGGAAATGTCGAAAGTGCCGCCGCCGAAGTCGTAGACGGCAACGATGCCGTTCTGCTTTTTGTCGAGGCCGTAGGCCAATGACGCCGCAGTGGGCTCGTTCACCAGGCGCAGAACTTCAAGGCCGGCAATGCGGCCGGCATCTTTTGTGGCTTGACGCTGCGCGTCGTTGAAGTACGCAGGTACCGTGATGACAGCTTTAGTTACCGGCGCTCCGAAGAAGCGTTCGGCATTGCGTTTGAGCTGGCGCAGAATCAGGGCCGAAATCTCCGGCGGAGTAAATGTCTTATCGCCGAGCGTGATGCGCAAAACTTCGCCGGCCTGTAGATCTCCAGCCAGACGAAATGGGAAAAATCTCAGCTCTTGCTGAATGTCGTCAACTCCGCGGCCCATCAGGCGTTTGATCGAATAGACAGCGCGCTCCGGTGTCTCAGTCAAGTACTTGCGAGCGGCATTTCCGATGACGGGCTGGTTCTTCTCGTCTAGCGCTACCACCGAAGGCACGAGATTCAGGCCGTCGTCGCCGGGGATGACCACAGGGCTTTCCCCTTGCATGAAAGCCACGAGAGAATTCGTGGTTCCGAGGTCGATCCCGACAATGCGATCTGTTGCCATAACGTCTGCTTTCAAACTTGAAGCCGAGCAATTAGCAGTTGGCAGCTAGCCAAACGCCAATTGCTAATCGCTTTCCAGCGCCTCATTCACATCACGCACCAAATTGCGGATGTAGTTGCGGCGGTTCAGCAAGTCCACCATTTTGTCTCGTTCCTGCCTGCGCTCTTCTTCTGAGACGGGCTGGCCATTCTGCTGACGCTGGATCATTCCGTCCCACATTCTCCAGTTGACTTCCAGTTCACGCAGAAGCGCTTCATGTTTCTCTTCGAGTTCCAGCTTCTGCCGGCCGATTTCTTCGATCAGAGCAGGGTCATCCTCGCCCATTTTTTTCTGCGTGCGAAGTTCTTCGAGTTGCATGTTCAATTCGAAAACTTCTTCCAGCAAATCCGGCGGGACTATTTGCTTTTTGATCTCTCCGCTGGAGCGGGCCTGCTCCGTGGCCGATTTTGATTGCTCTTCCAGCTCTACGCCTTCCAGCTTCAAAAGATACTGCGTGCGCTTGATCGGATCTTTCAAGGTGCGGTGCGCGTCATTCAACAGGGAACTCTGTTGCAGGCTCCATTCCTGCTCCTGAGTACCGGCCCGCGCATTCAAGTCAGGGTGCAGTTTTCTGCTGAGAAGGTAGAATTCTTTATCCAGCGCGGCGACATCGAGATTCAGCTTGCGGGGCAAACCAAAGAAGGTGAAATAATCCACCGGGGCTGGCGGTTGGACTTTGCCACAGGACTCGCAGAAATGCGCCGCGCGCATGGTTCCACAGGACCAGCACGATTGAGTTTCCTCGGGCGGGGATTTTTCCGTGATCATGGTGAACGATGAATTCGTCATTTCTGCCTACATTCCTGAAACACAACTGCACGCCCTTAGCCTGAACCGGTGCAAGCCCAGGGCGCTGATTGCTGGGCGAGGACGATCGCGCCTTGCAAACTCTTGCGGGCAAAGTGCCCGCGCCAGACAATCACGCGGAGAATGAAGTCCCGCAGCCACATGACTTCGTGGCTTGAGGATTCACGAAGACGAAGCCCTGCTGCATCAGCGTCTCCTGGTAATCGAGGATCATGCCGTTCAGGTATATGAACGACTTCGGATCTACGAATACGCGCACGTCACCGAACTGGAAGATGCGATCTCGTTCGCGCGGCTGGGTATCGAAGCGAACGTTATAGCTGAGACCAGAACAGCCGCCGCCCTGGACGCCCAAGCGCAATCCGCCCTGCTCGGGCGAGATTCCCTCTTTGGCCATCGCGCTCCGCACCTTGGACAAGGCTTTGTCGGTTACCTGAATGCCCTTGCCGGGTGCGGTCTGGGATGGTTGCGCGGTTTGTTCTGTTGCCGTTGTCATTTCAATTCCTGACGCAATCCCTCAGCGGCAAAGCCGCCAAAAGCAAGCGATTGCGGCACGACTGAACTCGTGCCCTTCCCGAGCACTTCCAACAGTCATCCGTCTCGCGTGCCAGCGAAAAGCTTACTGCGCCACCGTCGACGCAACCGGCTTGGCGCTCTCCTGCTTTTTCTTCCAATCGCCGATGGCGGCGCGGATGGCGTCTTCGGCCAACACGGAACAGTGGATCTTCACCGGAGGAAGCGAAAGCTCCTTCACGATGTCCATGTTCTTGATGGCGAGAGCTTCATCCACAGTCTTGCCTTTGACCCATTCGGTGGCCAGTGAGGACGAAGCGATCGCGGAGCCGCAGCCGAAAGTCTTGAACTTGGCTTCCTCGATCACATTGGTCTCACGGTTGACCTTGATCTGCAGCTTCATTACGTCGCCGCACTCGGGTGCGCCTACCAGACCGGTGCCCACATCGGCGCTGCTCTTATCCATTGAGCCGACGTTGCGAGGATGGTTGTAATGATCGATTACCTTATCGCTGTATGACATTTTTTTTCTCCAGGTTTCAAAGTTTTAAAGTTTCACGGTTTCAATGACTCCGGCTCCAGAGCTTCGAGGATTTTGAAACCTTGAAACTCTGAAACCTTGAAACCTGCTCTTTACTCTCCTGCCCACTTCACATCTTTCAGATTGATGCCTTCCTTCGCCATTTCATAGAGCGGAGAGAGTTCGCGCAGACGCTCGACGGTTTCGATGACGCGGTCGGCCACGTAATCGACTTCGGCCTCGGTATTGAAACGGCCAATCCCGAATCGAATCGAACTGTGCGCCAAATCGTCGCCGGTGCCGAGAGCCTTTAATACATAAGATGGCTCCAGCGTCGCAGAGGTGCACGCCGATCCGCTGGAAACCGCAATGTCGTTGATGCCCATCAGTAATGATTCGCCTTCCACATAAGCGAAACTGATGTTTAAGTTGCCGGGCAAGCGGTGCTCCATGGTGCCGTTGATATAAGTCTCATCCAGTCGGCTCATGATGCGGTCCCGTAGACGATCGCGTAATGCGGCGAGATGAGTCGCTTCGCGAGACATTTCCTCAGAAGCAATGGCACAGGCTTTACCCAAGCCAACGATGCCGGCGACGTTGAGAGTGCCAGATCGCATGCCGCGCTCGTGGCCGCCGCCATCGATAATGGCGGAAATCTGCACCCGCGGATTCTTGCGGCGCACGTATAAGGCGCCTACCCCTTTCGGACCATACATCTTGTGCGCGGAGATCGACATCAAGTCGATGTTCTGTTTGTTTACATCGACCGGAATCTTGCCGATCGCCTGCGTGGCATCGGTGTGGAAGATAATGCCGCGTTCGCGGCACAGCTTGCCAATTTCGGCTACTGGCTGCACCACGCCAATCTCGTTATTCGCAAACATAATGCTCACCAGGATGGTTTTATCGTCCATGGCGCGCTTGAGATCTTCGAGATCGATCAGCCCGTCTTTTTGCACCGGGAGGTAGGTAACGCGATAACCATATTTTTCCAGGCGCTTGCAGGTATCGAGCACGGCTTTGTGTTCCGTGACCGCAGTGATGATGTGATTGCCTTTTTCGCGGTACATTTCCGCGACACCCTTGATGGCGAGGTTGTCGCTCTCCGTCGCGCCAGAAGTAAAGATGATTTCTTTGGTGGTGGCGCCGATCAGCTTGGCTATGCGCTCGCGCGCCGTTTCCACGCCCTCCTCACCGGCCCATCCGAATGAGTGATTGCGGCTGGCGGCATTGCCGAATTTCTCCATGAAGTAAGGCAGCATCTCTTCCAACACTCGCGGGTCCATGGGCGTGGTGGCGTGATTGTCCATATAAATCGGCAATTTCACCCCTTGCGGAGCTGAGTGCTTGGTGACTGGGAGTTCCTGGGGGATCTTTACGTCCGTGCTCATAATTGCTTCTCCTACCTGATTAGGTACTCGATCCTTCGTTTATTTGCCTGCAGCACTAGACGATGGTCACTAGTTCTGCAGGTTTACCGGTGGCACTTTCTGCCACTTCGGGCTCTTCTCTCATATGTGAAATCTTGATGCGCTTGAATACCGCTTCGATGCTCTCATTCACTTTGCGCAAAGGCTCGCGGATGTTGCAGCGGTCGCTTTGCCCGCACTCGCCGCGCACCGTAACACAAGAAGTAATAAAGAGCGGACCGTCGATGGCCTGAATTACTTCGAACGCGGAAATCGTGTGCGCCGCCCGGGCCAGCCTGTAGCCACCGTAAGTGCCGTGCTGGGATTGCAGCAGACCAGCTTTCGCGAGTCGCTGCAGAATCTTGGCCAAGGCTTCGGGCGGAATGCCAAACGAATCGGCAACGTCCTTGGCGCTGGCGCTACCTTCTTGGGCATGGTCGGCCAGGTGCTTCATGGCCATCAGTGCGTAATCCGCCTTTTTGGTTAGCTTCAACATCCGAATGCGCCAGAGCGTCCTTAACCTCGCGTCTTAACCCCGACTCTTTGAGTCGGAGATAAATACGACCTTTTCCGTCGTAATTCATTCTACGACCAAAAGCAGACTTGGTGCAAGGCTTGGCAGGCAGCGGCAAGAATTGGCATTAAAGGGTAAGCAACCCGGTTTGAGCGGCTTAGGCGTGGCGATCATTTCAGTCGGACATTGGGGTTTGAAATTGCCCCGGCCCATTTCTATGTCAAGGCATTGCGAGACACCGCTTGGAAAAAGGGGACTTGACAATAGGGCTAGCAAGGCTAAAATACCGGAAATTCCCGATCGATCCCTCCTGCTGCTTCGACGAGGGCGACGTTTCCTGATTTATGACTTCAAAGCCGTTCTCCCAGCCGACAGACACAAATAAACCTTGCAAACATCCGCGAGTGCAAATTGTGAGTCGCGATGAAGATGCTGAATTCGTGGAGTGCCTGGAGTGTCGAGAGGTCTTCGAGTCGAGCGAACTGAAAGACATGAGCATCGAAGAGAATGTCGACGCGGACGCTCAGGAATCGTAAAATTCACACGCTGCTCACCATAGTAACCGGATCAGCTCGCTTCTTTCTTGTTTCGGTGCAGTCACACTGTTAATCTGCGGGCCGGGGGCGTGCATTCCGCACGTTGCAAACTCATGCCTGCGGTAGCGCTGGTGGTTGACGACTCCATGCTGATTCGCTATACCGTATGCCGCTCCCTGGAAGAGCGCGGCTTTACGGTGGAGTCTGCCACGAATGGCGTGGAAGCGTTGCAGATTCTTGAGCGGATGCATCCTGATGTGATCGTCACCGACATGCAGATGCCGAAGATGTCGGGGAGCGAACTGATTACCGCCTTGAAGAAGAATCCGAAGACCGCCAATATTCCCATCATCATTGTGGCCGGCCGCGGCAGTGGCTTTGATGAAAGTGAAAAGCGCGCCAACTTTGCCATCTACAAGGACATTGATATTCAAAGCCAGCTGGAAAGGGCGCTGGATGCAGTCATGGGAAATAGTCAGGGCGCCAGCAAGTAGTGCGGTTGGATTTCCCCAGCAGGTCTGCCGCGAAACCAGATTAGCGCAAACCGGATCTAACGCAAGGCTAGGCTCGCCTCAGCTGAAAAATCCATCGCAGCGAAATCCTTGGCTAAAAATTTTGGATAAGCGGCGGCGGCGATCATAGCCGCGTTGTCAGTGGAAAGCGCGCGCGAAGGGAAAAATACCGGCACACCTGCCTGAGCGCCGCGTTGCTCGAAAGTCTTCCGCAGTTCGCTGTTGGCGGCTACTCCGCCGGTCACGAATAACGTAGCTACGTCGTACGCCGCAGCCGCTGCCAGAGTCTTGCCTACCAGATCTTCAACGACGGCGCGCTGAAACGAAGCGACTAGGTCGAGCGTCTGCCGATCGCAGGCCGCCAAGTAATCTTCGAGCTTGGGCCTTGCGATCTTGGCCAGAGCTTGGCGGCGAACTTCGATGGAATCCCGCATGGCATGGACCTCGACGTAGCGCAGCACTGCGGTCTTGATGCCGCTGTAGGAAAAGTCGAAGCGCGGGCGATCGATTGCTCGAGGTCTTTTTTTTTCGGCGTGGCGACGATCGGGATGTTTGATTTGCGCGGGAAGAAACTTCACGGCGCCAGGATCGCCATGCGGAGCGAGGCGGTCAATGATTGGTCCACCGGGATATCCCAGGCCAAGTAGCTTGGCAACTTTGTCGAAAGCCTCGCCGGCAGCGTCATCGCGAGTGTGGCCGATATTTTCATAGGTCCAACTTTGGTTCTTTTGCACGGCAAGATAAAGGTGTGTATGTCCACCCGAAACCACTAGAGCCAGAACAGGAAATTGCAGTTCGTGATTACCCTTCTGCCGCTCTTCCAACAAGACCGCATGGATGTGACCTTCAAGATGGTTGACCGCAATCAGTGGCTTATCGAGGGCGAAGGCCAGCGCCTTGGCATAGCTGATGCCGACAAGCAGCGCTCCGGCAAGGCCGGGACCCTGCGTGACGGCGATTGCGTCGATGGAATTGTAAGTCTGATTTGCTTCAGCCAGCGCTTGTCGAACGACGGGAACGATCGCCTTCAAGTGCTCGCGCGATGCTAATTCAGGAACGACGCCGCCAAACGGCTGATGCGCCGCGATCTGCGAGGCCACCACGTTGGAGATAAGTTTCTCTCCGGAACGCACCACGGCCGCGGCGGTTTCGTCGCAGGAGCTTTCAATGCCGAGGATGTAGGCGTTGGGCATAAAACTATAGTATTAGATATGTGGAGTTGAAGGAGCGAACGAAAACATGGAAGGGTCGTCCATCCGCGAATATGCTACCGAGGCGATCCGATATTGGGAGCCACGACGAGCCATCTACAATATCTTTCTGGCGGCCGTAGTCATCTTTTATTTTGTTGTTGGATTGCCGCTCTCAAAACAGCAACTCACAGCCGACTCGGCGCTCGTCTTGTTTCTTCTGGCTGTGGTGGCTAACGTTGCTTATTGTGCGGCTTATCTGGTGGATATTTTCGTCCAGATGTCAGGCTTTCGCGACGCCTGGCGCAGAGCGCGTTGGATTCTTTTTGTCGTAGGGCTAACCTTCGCGGCAATTTTAACCAGGTTTATGTCCATGGGCTTTTTCCTGCCTCAAGGTCGTTAGAGAATTTACAGCCAGCCCTTGGTTCTGGCGATTCTCGCGGCTTCGACTCGATTGCTGGCGCCCATCTTGCTGATCGCTTCGGAAAGATAATTTCTCACCGTGCCTTCGGAGAGGCGGAGTTCGGCGGCGATATCTCCGCTTTGCATGCCTTCGCCGGCCAGGCGCAAGACCTGCCGCTCGCGGTCGGTTAGGGGATCCATTTCCGACCAGGCTTCAGTTGCTAGATCTGGATGGATAACGCGCAGTCCCTGCTGCACGCGACGCACGGCTTCGGCGAGTTCCTCGGCGCGCATATCTTTCAGCATGTATCCGAGCGCCCCGGCTTCCATGGCACGACGTAAATATCCGGCGCGCGCGAATGTGGTGAGGATGATGACACGGGTGTTCAAGCGGCGGCGTTTGAGTTCTGCTGCAGTATCGAGTCCGGTCATGAGCGGCATCTCGATATCCGTAATAAGGACATCGGGCTTGTGCGCCAGCACGGCATCGATAGCTTCCTTGCCGTTCCGCGCTTGGGCCACAACCGAGATGTCGCCTTCGATCTCGAGCAGTGCGGCCAGAGCGCCGAGAACCATGCCCTGATCTTCGGCGAGAACCACGCGAATCGTTTTACGATTTTCCTTTGCAACAGGATTCAATGGGCGCGGACCTCGGTTTTGGGAGCGATCTCTTTGAGCGGGAGGGTAATGGTAAGTCGTGTGCCGGCGCGCGAGTCGCAATCGAGCGTCCCGCCCAGCATCTCGACACGCTCGCGCATACCGCGAAGTCCGTTGCCTTCGCTCTCGAGGCCGCCGCGGCCATCATCTTCAATTTGAAGACGGCACGAGCCATTTTGTTGCGCCAGGCGCAGGGCGCAGGTGCGGGCGTGGGCGTGACGCACAACGTTTGTGACTGCTTCCCGAACCGCCATGGAGAGCACAGTTTCGTGTAGAGCGGGCATCTCGATGCGCGCTGCTTCGCATTGAACGGCGACTCCGGCGGTTTCCAGAGTAGCTTTGGCTCGGGCCAGTTCCGCCGGCAAGCCCTGCGAACGGTAGCCGCGAATGGCGTCGCGCACTTCGGAAAGCGCCTGCCGGGAAATTTGTTCCACTTCGCGGATTTCGTGGCCGGCGCGGTTCGGATCCCGCTCCATGAGTTTTCCAGCCAATTCAGATTTCAGAATGATTACGGAAAGCGTGTGGCCTAGAACATCATGCAGATCGCGGGCGATCCGTTCGCGCTCAGCGACGGTCGCGAGATGCTCGATTTCTTCCTGGGCCTTGATTAATCTCCTGTTGACTCGATTGCGTTGGGCAAAGTGGATATTGCTGGCGCCGACGATGAAAGAGAGTCCGCAGCCGAACACCAGGAACCAGCCATTGAGGTGAAGCGCCCACCAGGTTAGCCCTGCTGCAGCCTCAATGGCTAACAATAACTTGATGCCATCAGCCTCGCTCTCTACTACAAAAGCTCCACAAGCCGCTGCGAAGATGAAAAATGTAGTTGCGCCTCCGTTGTACTTGGCAAATGCCACTCCCATCAGGACCATGGCCGCAATGTTTAACAGGCCTCGTCGGCAGCTGACCCAAAAGAGTGAAAAATACAAAACCAGGAAAATGGCCGTCCCGAGCAAGGTAAAAAGCCATACACGCACGCCGGCATGAGACTCGATTGGGTCTATGAAGAAGAATCCGAAGTACAGGACGGAGTACAACGCCCAGGTGTATTCGCTATTCTTCGGAAGAAGTCTCATCGCGTCATTGCTTCCTCGACCATCCTACGTCAGTTCCGGTCCTCTTGAATTGTCCCCTGGTAGTCGCATACCAGATCAGCACGGCGGTGGGAATCGCCAGCAAGAGCCAGGGCGGGCCACCATACACAACCAATATACCCAGAGTCATCAGAACAATCGTTGATCCGTATTTTCTTTTTGCGTCGGCGCTCATATGCGTCCTTATTATTTGATTTCTGCAATTCACCCGTTAGCCGTAGAGTTTCCCTTGATCGCGCTGAAAGCCGATGCGCGCGACCCCGAGGCAGATCAAGGTGAAGGCTAATAAAACCTCCCAATGCGTGGATGCCGGTTCGTGCCGTCCTGCGCCGACAACTCCTAGCGCCAGTTGCGACAAGTGATAAGGCGGAAGCGCCAAGGCAATCTGACGCACCAGTTTCGGCAGAAACATGTAAGGCACCCACAAGCCACTGCAGAACGAGAGTGGTAAATAAATCAAATTGATGGCGGCGGGTGCGGAATTTGGGCCGGCGAAGTAGCCGATGGCCAATCCCATGGCGGAAAAGGGAAGTGATCCGGCCACCAATGTTCCGAGCAGCTTGGCCATTTCAGCGGCCGGCAAACGCACTCCGCCGAAGAGGATGCCCAGAAGCAATAGCAGTGAAACGACAACCGCGCTGAAGATCATGCTGAGTGACAACCTTGGCGGCGAAGTAGGCGAATGGCGGCATAGGACTGGCGCGCTTCACCTGCAGCCATCCCAGGCCGCGGTCGGAGGCGAGGCCCGAAGCGGTACCAAACAGCGAGGCTCCCATTACTCCAAACGTGCCATAGGTTGCGATCAGATATGTGGGGACGCCGGTACCGGCGATCATTTCTTTCGCATTCAAGACCAAACCGAAGAGTACGTAGAACATCAGCGGAAAGGTGATTACCGAAATCGTGTAGACCCGCAAGCGCAAGTTTTTCAGGAACTCATACTTTGCTTCTTTCAGATAAATAGCGGCCGTATGGCTCGGAGAGCGCTCGATCTGGCTGTTGCTGAGTGTCGCTGCGGTAGTGCTCATAGTGGTTTCCTCGCTTATCTCTGTCATCTCTGCTTACAGGAAAATGGCGTCTTCCATTTTGGTTATTCGTTCTTACTGTTGTCCCGAGTTAGCGACAGGAAGGCTTCTTCCAATCCGGCGCTGCTGATTTCCAAGTCCGGAAAGCGATGGATCGCGAGCCAGTAAGGTGCGAACCACCGACTCCGCTGCGCCGGTATGGATTTCGACAGCTTCGCGATCGAACTTGACGTCGGTGACGCCTGGAATTTGCAGCAACGTAGTCACGCTTAACGCGGTGACGCAACGGATGCGCTTGCCGCTGGTTTGCGACTTGATTTCTGCGGGCGTGCCTTCGGCGATGATCTCTCCCTGATGAATCACGGCTATGCGATTGGCGAGAGCGTCGGCCTCTTCCAGATAGTGAGTGGTGAGCAGAACAGTTTTTCCGCGCGCGACCAGGCGGCGAATTTCTTCCCAAAGCGCGCGCCGGGCTTCCACATCGAGACCCGACGGTGGGCTCGTCCAGAAACAGAAGGTCGGGATTGCCGCAGATGGCCAAGGCAAACAGAGTGCGTTGCCGCTGGCCGCCGGAGAGATCGCCGAACTTGCGATCACTCAATTTCTCCAGCCCGGCTGCCTGCAGCACCTCTTGAATGGGAAGCGGCTGCGGGTAATAGCTGGAGAATAGATCGATGTGCTCGCACACCCGAAGAGTCTCCGGCACCTTCCCCACTTGCAGCATGGCGCCGGTGCGCATACGATTTTCGGGATTTGTAGGATTTCCGCCGAAGACGCGGACGTTGCCCGAGTCAGGCGGGAGAAGGCCGAGCAATAGCTTTACTGCGGTCGTCTTGCCGGCTCCGTTCGGGCCTAAGAGTGCGACGACCTCGCCCGCGTGTACGGTGAAGTTCACATTCCGAAGGGCACGCACTTCCCCATAATTCCTGCTTACACCTTCCAGACTGGCGACGACGGCGTCCGAACTTTCACGATGCCTACTGTGTGTTTCTTGGCTCGTTGCAATCATGTTGGCTAACTCCAGCGGCGCTATGCTCGCCGGGACTGCGCTCTTTGTTCTGTCCCGGTAGCTGCATCATCGTGGAGTTGCGGCGGAGGCACCAGTGCCGTTCATCACAGAATCGGCGTGACAAATGTCATTACCGAAACAAACCCTAGACGCTCAGAGGTGAGGGATTCCAGAACTCCTCCCGTGAGCCCAGGATAGCGATCTTGCAATTTTCAGTAATCGTTGTTACGAAAAACGAACAAAGTCCCGCCATCAGAACCTGACGCGACCGCAGAGGGGATGCTGCTGTTCAAGTGTCAAGTGGCGAATTCGCTAAGCAGGACGCGGGGCCCAGCTTGTTCGGAAATCGTAACAAAATTCAGAACCGTAAATTTTAATCGTAAAATCATGACACGCGAGGTCAGCTCCCTGCTATGATTGCGGACACTTTAGTGATCTCCCAGACTTTTATGGAGGACTCCCATGCTCCCGGCCGGTAAGAGTCTTCGTACCCTTCGCGAGAAGCTCGGCTTGACCATGCGCGACATCGAGATGTCCAGCGCGCGCATGGCTGAAAAATATCGCAACGAAGAGTTTTCAATTCCGCCCAGTCGTTTGTCCGACATTGAGACCAAGGGTGTGTTGCCGAGTATTTTTCGTCTCTACACGCTCGCTGTAATCTACCGCCGCGATTTGCGGGAATTACTGGCCTGGTACGGTGTGGATTTGAGCAATATGGCGGCGGATCTCGGCACGATTGCCCCTCCGCGGTCGCACGTCTCTGAGGCGCTGTCGGCGCTGTCGTCGGTGCAAGTGCCCATCCGCATGGATCCTGCGTTTGACGAGCATCGCACCTCCAATTTAGGGCGGATGGTGGAACAGTGGGGTCTGGTGCCGCTGTCCTATCTCGCGCAGTTCGCGCACAGCGATTTTACCTATGGCTACATCGGCAATCAGGATTTCACCATGTATCCCATTCTCCCGCCGGGAAGCTTCATCCAGATCGATGAAGAGAAGAATAAGGTAGCCGAGGGAACGTGGCGGTCAGAATACGAACGCCCAATCTATTTTGTGGAAACCCGCGACGGACACACCTGCTGCTGGTGCAGTATGCGAAAAGATGATCTGATCCTGCAGCCCCATCCGCTCTCGCCGGTGCAAGTGCGCGTGCTGCGCCATCCGCAGGAAGCGGAAATCATTGGGCAGGTTGTCGGGGTCGCTATGAAGCTGACGGAGTGGCAGGCTTATCGGTTCTTCTCCAGCGCCGAAAGCGCAACCAGCACTGAATTAAGATGGCTTGCTGAGACTTTGTCTTGCGGTGAAGGAAGCAGTTGAGTGAACTGCTGCTGCATACCTTCAATGTATCCGGTTGAGCTTGTGGATCCCGTCTGGCTGGATTCGTGCAAATCTTCCTCTAACTCCGAGATTGGTGTTCGCAACACTTTCGATAAAACTTCTGTGTGAGCCGCTTTAAGAGCGCGCTCTGACGACTCCTCTCCGTAAGTCAGCGACAAACCCCAATGCCTGTACCCACCCTCGTGACGGCGCAGAGAAGCTAAATAGGACAATCTTGCGAGCAGTCCGGCGACGGCCGCCAGAGTAGTTTCGCGCAGATCTTGCAGAGCCGATTTCAAGGTCATATCGCGTCAGCGGATGTTACGAATTCCGAACAACTCGCGCTCCATCGTGCTCTTTTCACCAGGGCAGAAGCCATGACAGTATCACGGCTCAATTTTCAAATACAAGGAGAAACCCCATCGTGAAACGCACATTACTTATCGTCGCAGCAGCCGTACTTTTCCTCAATACACTGGTAGTTCCAACCGTGGCCCACGCCGATGGCGGAAGCGGCAACGGAGGCACCTGCTCCGGTTCTCAGGCCTGCAAGCCGTAGTCCTCGGACTGGGCGTTACAAAAAACGAACAGGCTGCACAACTATATTGCCGCGGGGGGCGTGCCGCGCTACAGTGACCAGTTACGGTCATGCTGCAGCCCCATTCATTCTTGTGGCACTACTTGTGGGTCGCGCCCTGTGTTTTCCTCGCGGGTCTTGCTCTCCTGATGTGGAGGCGAGGATTGCACAGGGAGTTTCCCGCCTTCTTCTGTTACGCCATTCTTGAGCCTGTGGGGGTGGGAACTCTCTATCTTATAGACATCAGCCCATCGGTTTCGGCCACGACCTATTGGCGTAGTTCCTTCGCTTTTCTGGTAGTTGAGGCGTTCATAAAATTCATTGTGATTGGCGAGGTTCTTACTCACCTCCTGCGTCGCTACCCTTCGTTGGGTAGAATGGCTAAAGTTCTGATTAGCGGTGTTGGCATCGTTCTGGTATTTACCGCGACGATCATTGCCGCCTTTTCGAATCCCTCGACGTTCTGGCTCATCTCCGCAACCCGCGTGCTGGGCCGAAGTGTGAGCGTGGTGCAGTGCGGGCTGATTCTTTTTCTCTTCCTTTTCGCCGCTCACTTTCACTTGACGTGGGAACGGTCGGTTTTCGGGATCATATTCGGTTTCGGTATTTCCGCTGCCGTCTTCCTCGCTCATTGGGCTCTTATGACCGATTGGCTCTTCGGCCAGAAGAGCTATCTTCTCGATTTCCTTAACATGGCCACGTACCACGTCTGCGTCCTAATTTGGTGCTACTACCTCCTTGTCCCCCAGAAGAATGCCACTACGTCTGCGGTTCTCTTGCCTGAGCATAATCTCGACATCTGGAACCGGGAACTGGAGCGTTTACTGCAACCATGAATCTGGCCATTGTTCTCGTTATTGCTGCAGTAGTTGCGCTGGGCGTGATTGTGCGTCTGGCTGTGTCCCGAAGCCTGCTGGCCAAGCGAAGCCTCAATTCAGCGCCAGCAATTCGTTCGCTCGATGTGGAGGCATTCCGCAATCTGATCAACCCCGCGGAGGATGAATATCTAAGGCGCCGGTTGCCTGCCGCGCAGTTCCGTCAGGTGCGCCGTGCGCGCCTACGGGCTATGGCGGCCTATGTCCAAGTCGCGGCAAAAAATGCCGGTGTTTTGGTGGGCTTAGGTGAAGCTGCTCTGGCCAGCCCGGACCCAAGAGTGGCCGAAGCAGCACGGCAACTGGTAGAGCACGCGCTCCTGCTTCGCCGCAATACCACCCTGGCTCTGGCCCGGATTTACGTGGCACTGGCGGTGCCAAGTTCCAGCTTCGCCGCCGTGCGGGTGGTGGAGCACTACGAGCAAGTGAGCGGGTCGGCCATGTTGCTGGGACGGTTGCAGAATCCGCGCGCTGCCGTTCACTTTGTCAGCGCGAATCTGACCGAACATTTGTGATCTAACTCACAAACCTGCGAACTTGATGTAGCTGTGGCGGAGTCCACGCAACTGCTGGGGTTACTTGCGCACTACCTTCCGATATTCTGCCTTGTTTTCGCTACCCCTTCTGGTGTAAAAACCAGCGGAACCTGTCCCTTCACAGAAATCTTGTTCGCATTCACGCAGCTGCAATTGGAGTTGTTCGGCCGGCACGATTGAGGTGTCGGAGGCAAGGAGACTCTATGATCCGCATGATCGCGTTGCGCAGGATGAAATTCTTCTTTGTCTCTGTGTTTGTTGTGTTGGTTTGTTCGTTCGCTTTCGGTCAGGGTGGTGCGGCCACCGGAGACCTGCAGATAACCGTAAAGGATGCGAAGGGCAACGGTGTGAGTAATGCGACAGTCACCGTGAGCGACATTGCCAAAGGTGTGGCGCGCACTGCGACTGGCAATGGACTGGGTAACTATGTTGTTCGCCAGTTACCGCCGGGTGTTTACACCGCAACCGTGGAAGCGCCCGGGTTCGCCAAGGCCCGTGCTAACGACGTGAGCATTACGGTGGGCGGAGTGGTGGAGCTTCCAATCTCGTTGGCGGTCGCCACCGGCAAGGAAGTCGTGGAGGTCAGTTCTCAAGCTGAGTTGATAGAAACCTCGCGCACTTCGGCTACGGATACTATCGGACAGCGCCGAATCGACAATCTTCCCATCAATGGCCGCAACTACATCGACTTCACATTGACGGATTCGCAGGTGGAGCGGGACAACGCCCCGAACACGGGTGCTGCGCCCACCTCCGGCTTGAACATGAACGGCCAACGCGCGCGCGCCAACCTGGTGAATGTAGACGGCGCCGATGCTACGGACAATGCCACGAATGGAGTCCGCTCTACTGTCTCTCAGGAAGACGTGCAGGAGTTTCAGATCATCACCAACAACTATGCGCCTGAGTACGGTCGTGCCTCGGGTGGCGTTGTGAACATCATCACTCGCTCTGGCTCGAACGAATTTCACGGCGACGTCTACGCCTTTGTACGTAACCGTAGCTTTCAGGCGGTGAACCCGTTCAGTACGGTTCCGAATCCTGCTTATACGCGGGTGCAGCCCGGGATCGCATTCGGCGGCCCGATCAAGAAGGACAAGACATATTTCTATTTCGCTTACGAAACTACGCGGCGGCATGAGACGGGATTCTCCGATATTGGTGCGGCGAACAATCTGTCGTATTACCAACTGCAGAATTTCGATACTTCGACGACCGCGGGAGGATTGATTCCGGTTCCTTTCGGAAACATCCAGGTGACCGGCGCGCAGGCTGCGTTCCTCGGGCCGGGGCTGGCGCAGCTCGCCGCTACTAACCCTGCGGCTTTTGGAGCAATTGCTCCAAGCGTCCCGAATTACGAATTCCTTCTTGGGGCATCGTCAGGAATGGCGCTGAATGGAGTATGGCCCACCGGACTCACTGGATTCCCGGGCATCAGCGGCTTTGCCACGACTTGTAGCGCGCCGCCTTGCTTCGTTCCCGCTTCTTACCAAACGTTGGGATCGCAATCGGGAAATTTTCCCGTGTTTGAGGGAACGAGTCTCTACTCGTTGCGCATCGATCACAACATCAGTACAAACAATCGCCTGATGCTGCGCGCGAATGTAAGTCCCAGCACAGTCACTGGCATCGAGGTCAGCGGTCAGGATCAACCGTTCGGACAGAACGCGTATTCGCGAACCTCCGAGCAGACTTACCGCGACGTTGCCGGAGTTGTGCAGGATACATGGACCATTGGAAATAACAAAGTGAACGAGTTCCGCTTCCAGTACGCACGGCGCGGTCTCTCGTATTTTTACAATACAGCGATCCCCGGCGGATCGGATCCGGCGGTAAACATTCCTGGGTTTGCTTATTTCGGTCGCGAGCCTTACTCCTACATTCAGCGCGTGGAGCAACGCTACCAGTTCACTGACAATTTTTCCTGGACGATCGGCCGTCACGATACCAAGTTCGGAGTAGATTTCAACTACATTCCCACCTCCGCCACTTTTACCGTGAACTACGGCGGTGTCTATGATGTGGGCTCCATCGCGGCTTTCCCTTCGCCGTTTCCCATGCTGAATCCCGTGCAGGCTTATGGAGCGGGCCTGCCTTCTGACTTCATTCAGGGAATCGGTAATCCGCGAGACTCATTCCCTAACAAACCACTGGGCGTGTTCTGGCAGGATTCGTGGCGGGTTCGTCCGAACTTCACCTTGAACTACGGTGTCCGCTATGACATTGAGTTCCCGCCACAGTTCAAATCTCCGACGGCGCTCGCTTTAGCGGGCTACAACTACCTCGGATTGCAAAAGGGAATTCAGACCGATACCAACAACGTCGCACCTCGCATTGGAATCGCCTGGGATCCCAAAGGCGATGGCAAGACTGTGATTCGAGCTTCCTATGGATTGTTCTATGACCATCCCCTATTGGGACTCTACTTCCTGGGCGATGCGTCCGATGGATCGACGAGCGGCCAACTCGTTTTCGCCGGCACTGGGTTTTGCACCGGCGCGGGAAATCCGGCGAATTTAAATGCGTTCCCTATCTTTCAGGGAATTCAGGGTCAACCGCAATGCGCGCCATCATTATCTCCTGCGGCGAATGCCAACCTTGGCTACTTGCCGAATCAGCAGCAGTTCAATTCGTTTCAGCCGAATTCCATTTTCCTGAACCAGAACTATCTGAATCCATCGACCTTCCTGCCGCTCGCCTTTCAACCGTTCGGCTATCCCCAGTCCAAGAACTTCGTTTACGCATACTCGCAGCAGGCTAACTTCAGCATCGAGAAGGATCTTGGAGGCGGCTACGCCTTCAACCTCGCCTACAATTTCAATGGCGGCCGCCATCTGAATCGTCCAATCAATGCGAATCCCATTCGCGGCGACTTGATGATCACCAATTATGAAACGGCTCTCGCCGCTGGCCAAACCCCGGCTAGCCCGTTCACCGTGAGCGGATGCGGTGTCAGCCCTACGGGAAAACCGTACGTCGATTCCTCTCTCATGAATTTCTTCCGGCCGTCCGGTCTGAATCCATCGATCGCTGGCGCCTATCTTGCCAGCGGGGGAGCTGCATGCGTGGGTTTGGCACAGACCATCTTGCAGGGATTAGTTAGTCAGGGTTTCAATGCCAACTGCGATCCTACGACCCTTGCGAACTGCATTCCGTTCGGCGACATGGATGCCAACTACTCGAATGGCAGCTCTGTCTACCATGGGCTGACCGCCAATCTCCGCAAGCGTTTCAACCGGCACTATGAACTGCTCGCCTCCTACACCTGGTCGCACACGATTGACGACTCAACAGATTTGCAGGCCACGCTGACGCCGCAGGACAGTTATTATCCTGCGCTAGATCGAGCAACCTCTCTTTTCGATCAGCGCCACCGCTTTGTGTTCAGCGGTGTCTACCAGTCGGGTAAGCTGGGTGGCAGTGGATTTGCCAGCAAGGTATTCAGTAATTGGACAGTAGCTCCGCTCGTCGAGTTCGATTCCGGAAGGCCTTTCAACATCATTACCGGCAACGATGACAACCTGCAATTGTCCTCACTGACGGGGAGACCGAACACCTTTGTTAATCCAGCCTGTACGGCGCTTGGTTATCCGGCAGTTTCCTCGAAGTATTCGCCGACTGGAGTTTTTCAGGAGCCTTGCGGTGCTGATTTCAATGGCACTCTACTTTCACTGGATGGCAATCTCGGCCGCAATGCCGGAGTTCAACCCTGGACTGTCTTCGATGATCTGCGCATCGCCAAACGAATTTACTTCGGCGAGCGCCTTAACACTGAATTGATTGCCGACATGTTTAACATTGCCAACCGTTATAACGTAGCCGCGGTCAGCCCGCTCTTCACCAATGCCGGCCAGGCAACCGCCGCTTACGACCCTCGGCAGTTTCAGTTTGCGGTAAAGCTGTACTGGTAATTCTTCTTATTTAAATGGGCCTCGCGGAACCGGACGAGGCTCAAATCTGGAACTCGAAGGCTGGTGTTACACTTTCTCTTCACCCATCCTTGGCGCTTGCCCGGAGTTCGTTCTTCCATGTCCCAGCCCCATGTTCCTACGCCGCGGACCCGTCTTGTCCGCGAAGCGGATCGTGCTGTCTATGATCGTGAAGCCGCGTATCGCATCCTCGACGAAGGTTTCTTGTGCCACGTCGGCTTCGTGGTGGACGGCCAGCCTTTTGTGATTCCGACCTCTTACGGGCGTAAGGATGACAGCCTTTATATTCACGGATCGGCCGCCAGCCGAATGTTGCGGCAGTTGAAAGAGAGCGTGCCGGTTTGTGTGACAGTTACTTTGCTCGACGGACTTGTGCTCGCTCGGTCTATTTTCAATCACTCGATGAATTACAGGTCCGTGGTGGTTTTGGGCAAAGCTACGCTCGTGGATGATCCGAAAGAGAAGCTCGAGGCCCTACGTCTGCTTTCGGAACACATCATTCCTGGCCGTTGGGCCGACTCACGCCAACCCAATGAGCGAGAGCTCAAGGCAACATCGGTGCTGCGGCTGCCAATTGAAGAATTCTCGGCCAAGGTGCGGAGCGGACCTGTTGTGGATGACGAGGCGGATTATTCTTTCCCGACATGGGCGGGGGTTGTTCCGCTGACGATGGTTGCTGGGACGCCGATTGCCGATTCGCGAATATTGCCTGAGCAATCAGCGCCGGAATACGCGCGAAACTATTCGCGGAGGCGTTGAGTGTGGCCGCTTCACCGAGCTTCGCTCGGCGGACAGCCGAAGGCGGCTGTCCCCACATGGATCATGCCCGCTATTACGGGATCAGCAACAACTTACCCGCGATCTTGCGGGCTTCCATATCACGGTGTGCCTGTGGTGCGTCCGCCAGAGGATAAGTCTTCGCAATCCGCAGTTTGAGCTTGCCTTCTGCGATCATGCCGAAGAGAGCGCTGGTTCGGGCCAGGAGTTCCTCGCGCGTGGCGGTGAAGTGCGCCAGCGTGGTGCGAGCCATGTAGAGGGATCCCTTTTCCGAGAGCCTTGCCGGATCCACGGGCAGTACCGGTCCGCTCGACATACCGTAAAGCACGAGCATTCCGCGGAGACGCATGACATTCAGATTTTTGTCGAAGGTCGCTTTGCCCACTCCGTCGTATACCACTTCGACGCCTTTGCCCTCCGTCAGGCGCTTTACTTCGGTTTCAAAATCCTGCTTGGTGAAGACGATTACTGCGTCGGCACCGGCCTCGCGTGCCAACTGGGCCTTCTCCTCACTTGAAACCGTGCCGATTACCCGCGCACCGATCGCGCGCGCCATCTGCACCAGCAGAAGCCCGACTCCTCCCGCCGCCGCATGGACCAGCGCCGTCTCACCCCGCTTCAACTTGTGTGCGTCATTCACCAGGTAATGAGCTGTCAGGCCATGAACCATTGATGCGGCGGCGTGCTCGTCGCTGATGGCGGCGGGCACGGGTACAAGATGCTCTTCGGGTGACACGACAAACTCGGCATAGGAACCCAATACGCCGCTCCATGCCACGCGGTCGCCCACTTTTACCGTTTTGGCCCGCGAACCAACCGCGGTGACCACTCCTGCGCCTTCTTGACCGGGGATGAAGGGCAACGGCGTGCGGAACCTGCCATCGCGGAAATAGCCATCGATCGAGTTCACGCCGGCAACTGCGACCTTCACCACTGCTTCGGCGGCTTTTGGCTGCGAAACCGGAACTTCCATCAGTTCCATTACCTCTGGGCCGCCCGTTCTCTGCACGCGGATTGCTTTCATTTTTTCCTTAACTAGCGCCGTTCGTTCGAGGGCATCTTTCTCGTGCCGAGGCGAGCCGCCCTCTTGACGGCCGGCAAGGTGCCGGCGCTACGCGAAAAATTCGATTGAGAAAATTACCCGGGGTTAGGGCATCAGCAGCAGTTTCCCGGTCGTTTTACGGCCTTCCAGATCTCGATGAGCGCGCTGCGCTTCTGCCAGCGGGTAAGTATGCTCGATGCGCAGTTTGAGCTTTCCGCTGGCGATCATGCTGAATACGGCTGCTGACCGCGCCACCAGCTCTTCTCGGGTGGCAATGTAATTGACAAGAGTGGGCCGGGTCACGTAGAGCGATCCTTTTTGCGACAACGCGATCAGATCGAACGGCGGCACGGGTCCGCTTGAGCCGCCGAATAGTACCATCATCCCGCGCGGCCGCAAGACGTTCAGTCCCTTCTCGAACGTAGTCTTTCCTACTGAATCATAGACAACATCCAAGCCTTTGCCGCCAGTCAGCCGTTTGGTCTCTGCTTCGAAATCGGACTGCGTGTACAGGATGACCTCATGAGCGCCCGCAGCGCGCGCCAGTTTGGCCTTTTCCTCGGTCGAAACCGTAGCGATCACACGCGCGCCGATATTGTGCGCCATCTGCACCAGGAGGAGCCCCACGCCTCCGGCCGCAGCATGAATCAGAGCCGTTTCGCCTTGCTTCAACGGATAAGTATCATGCGATAAATAGTGGGCTGTCATTCCCTGTAACATGGCGGCTGCAGCTTGCGGATCACTCACCGCCTGGGGAACCGGCACCAGGCGGTCCACGGGTACCGCGGCATATTCCGCGTAGGCGCCCTGGACTCCACACCAAGCCACACGGTCTCCCACTTTGAGTGACTTCACTTCCGCGCCGACTTCCGACACCACGCCGGCGCCCTCTTGTCCCGGGACGAAAGGAACCGTCGTCTTGTAGCGGCCTTCGCGGAAGTAGACGTCGATGAAATTGACCCCGGAGGCGGCCAGCTTTACCACTGCCTCGTTCGCTTTCGGCTGCGGCACCGGAAGCTCCGCCAGTTCCATTACTTCCGGTCCACCCACTTGTTTAACCTGGATAGCTTTCATGCTTGCCTTCGATTCGTTTCGCAGCACAAAGGATACCATTTCGTGACTTGCCCGTCCGCAGCTCAAATCGCCGGAAAAATGGGGCCGGTTTCAAAGTGATCAAAACTGCGAAGCCGCGAATGAAAGCTTGTCTTCTGCTACACTTGCCCGTTCTTCTAAGGAGCCCTTCGTCATGGCTGAAAAGAAGCCACAGAACTTAGCAAACCATGCCAAATTTGATCCACTTTTTCACTTTGTAGTGGGGCCGGTCTTCGCTCCTTGCCGCCATCGGTGGGACGATTCACTTTCTGTGGCACCCCAGCTTTCACTCGGCGTCATTTTTCGTGATCTCGGTAGCGGCGGTAATTGCGATCTTCAAGATTCGCCTTTACGCACTTAAAGTGCAAGACCGCGTCATTCGCCTCGAAGAACGGCTGCGCCTGACGGCCTTGTGCTCCGAGCCCTTGCGCTCGCGTATCCCTGAGTTGACGGAAGAACAACTGATCGCTTTGCGTTTCGCCTCCGATGCGGAAGCGCCCGGGCTGGCCGAGCGGGCGCTCTCTGAAAAGCTGTCGCGGGCGGACATAAAGAAAGCAATCCAGAATTGGCGACCGGATTACTGGCGGGTCTAAGGCTCGCGGCTGGCCAAAAAGGGGAGTGATCGTTAACGAAAATCCTCTTTTCAAACCTTTAGCGGGCTTCCTTCGTCTGAATAGAGGTGAACGGGGTAACCATGGGTGATGGTGTCGAAAGTAACGAACGCAGGGTCTTTTCGCCGTTGACCCGAAGACGACCGCAGGGTACGATTTTTGATAGAATCCACGGGTCATCAACAGCAGGGACAATCCGTATCTTCTAGAGAACTATGAGAGTTGCAAAACTCCAAATGCGGATCGCGGTGCTGGCAGTAGCGGCCCTGGCAGGATCGTCCTGTCAGACGGCCCAGAAGCCGGTTTCCGTGGCGCCGCCTGGAACACCGCCGCCTCTCGCTGCCAAAGCGTCCGGTACAACTTCTCCTCAAGACGAAGCTGAGGCATCGCGGCCCAAGCAGGACGTGACGCATGATCCCACGGCAGCCAGCATGGCCAAAGCCGAACCTTCGGCCCAAAAGCCCGTGTCTGATCCGGTGGGGGATCTGGTTGCCAGTGTGGAGAATAAATATCAGGCAGGCCTCGCGAAGTATCAGGCGGGTCAGGCCGATGCAGCCAAAGAGGATTTTGACAACGCTTTTAATGCGTTGCTCGAAAGCAAACTGGATATACGTTCTGATGATCGTCTGCAAAAGGAATTTGACCGGATTTCGGAAGGCGTGAATCAGCTCAATCTAAGTGATTCAGCCGCCGACTCCGAGGCGGAGAAATCGGAACCAGCTCCCATCGACGAAACCAATGGCATCACGCCTTCCGCGGATGCCAACACACGAGCAAAAGCGCAGGCGGAGATCAAGTCTACTCACTCCGACTTGCCGCTTATGATGACGGACCAGGTCGCCGGCTATATCAGCTATTTTTCCAATCGTGGACGCGGCACATTCGAGCGCGCTTTTGCCCGTTCCGGACGCTACCACGACATGATGGTCCGAATTCTTAAACAAGAGGGCGTCCCGCAGGATTTGATTTATCTTGGCTCAGGCCGAGTCCGGATTCCAGCCCACGGCGGTTTCCCGGGCCGGTGCTCGCGGCATTTGGCAATTCATGGGCAGCCGCGCACGCGGTTATGGTTTGCAGCACAGCATGTGGGTGGACGACCGTCAGGACCCCGAGAAGTCTACTCGTGCTGCCGCCCATCACCTGAAAGATCTTTATGCTCAGTTTGGTGACTGGTATCTGGCCATGGCCGCTTATAACTCCGGCCCAGGCACTGTGCAGGCCGCCGTCAAGCGTACGGGCTATGCCGACTTCTGGGAGCTTTACCGGCGCAACGTTCTTCCCAAGGAAACGCGAAATTACGTTCCTATCATCTTGGCCGTGACGATCATGACCAAGAACTTGTCGCATTACGGGTTTGATGATGTCTCGATGGATGAGCCCGCAGCCTTTGATTCCGTAACTATCAATTATCCCGTGGATTTGCGTCTCGTCGCCGACTGTGTGGACGCGACGGTAGATGAATTGCAGCAACTAAATCCCAGCCTGCTACGGCTGAGTACGCCCAGGGACGGGACTTTCGAGCTTCACTTGCCCGTAGGGACGAAAACACAGTATCAGACAACCATTGCTTCGATACCGACCGGCATGCGCGTTTGGTGGCGCTATCCTACGGTGCATTCCGGGGACACTCTGGCATCGCTGGCGCGAACCTACCGCACAACGCCGAAGTCGATCAAGGAAGCCAATCAACTCGACAGTGCAGAGCTTCAGACGAATGCCAAGCTGATAATCCCGGTCGCTCCCAGCAAGCACGTCAGCGATACGGCGACCTATGCCCGCCGGATCACGCGCTACAAGGTCCGCAGAGGCGATACGGTGCAGACAGTGGCGGAGAATTTCGGGGTTTCGGCGCGGATGCTCCGTCGCTGGAACGGCTTGCGCGGCGACAGTTTGCATGGACGAACCGTGCTTGCGCTGCACCTTCCGGTTTCCCCGGGTGGCGAGCTGGCATCGGCCGCCCCGAGCAAGCGTTCCTCCAAAGTGGTACACACGGCCTCGGCTAAATCTGGTCTGGCTAAATCTGGTTCGGCTAGATCAGCGGAAGCTTCAGATGAAGACTCCTCAGAGCAGGCCAGTGTATTGCATCACAAAGTAAAGTCCGGCGAAACGCTCTACTCGATTGCTACTACCTACAAAACGACTGTGGCTGCCCTTAAGCGTAATAACCAAAACGTCGCCACCCTTCGGCCGGGTATGATTCTGGTCGTTGAACCCGCCCGCTAGGATTCCTCAAACCGCGTTTCAATCGGGCCTTCAGCCTGGCGGCCCTTTCCCCGGAAAGACCCAATTGTTCTTTATTTTGCTCGCCCACTGTGATAACAGATAAATCAGCAACGTTGTGATGATGGTCCTTGCAGCCTGCACCAAACGTCGTGCTATAATCGCGCGCCGTTCCAGCACAGAGTTTCTGGTGGTCTTTTAATTTCCCGTACCCGCCGCCTTGCGTGGTTATCCGTACGCAAGGGGCAAAAATAAGATCAGGAGGAGCAATGACGTTCTACGATCCCACACTCTACGGACGTGATGACGAAGAAGAATTCGGCGACAGCGGCGCCTACAGCGAGTCGCTCGAAGAGGATTTCGAAGAAGAAGAGGAGGAGGAAGAAGAAGCTGGAGTTCCAGAACCCGATATGAGCGAACCGGCGGCTCCCGCTCCTCCGCCACCACCCGCACCCAGGCCTGCCGCGCCCGGCGGCGGTACGAAGAAGCCCGCTGCCAAGAAGAAGGCGCCGGCCAAGAAAGCGCCCGCCAAGAAAAAAGCGCCTCCGAAACCGGCGAAGAAGAAAAGCGCGAAAAAGCCCGCTAAGAAGAAGCCTGCGAAGAAAGCGGCCAAGAAAACCGCGAAGAAAAAGGCCAAAAAGGGGCGTCGATAAAGAACTAGCAGCCGAACTCCAAGACCGCGGCAGAGAGCCGCGGTCTTTTCTTGCGTGGCTCTCGTTCAGTCAGCCACGAAAGAGCAGAACCTCGATACGCATTACTTCTTTCCTCCGACAGCCGTCCTGCACTTCCCGTATAACTCCAGCAAGTGGGCTGCGTATTCGTCTGGCTTGGACGCTGAGCCCGTGCCTTGAAAGCCCACGCCAGACGAGGTCGTTCGCCCGTATCCTGTGGTCATTGCAACAAATTTCATCAGATCAAGCGCGATGTCCTCGTCGCGGCGCGCGCTAGTGTGCAAATTCGATCCTTCTTCCATAAGTCCTTCTCCTGAGCCGGAAATATAAGGGATTGCTTCTTCGTCTTCCATGTCTTCCATACGGCTACTCCAAAAAAGCTCCGCAAAAGATGATAGCAGCCCGCACAGCATCGCGTCGCTCGGTTGCCCGGGAGAACCTAGTTGCCGGTTGGCAATTGAAAATCCACCTGCGCGGTACGCCGCAGTCTTATCATCAGCCAGATGGAAGCCGCGAACAAGATTGGGGAAGAATAGAATCCTGGCGCTGGCCTGGGAAATGTTACTGGCGACACGGTGCGTCCCAGAATCGAAAACAGCGTGTGTCCCACGCCGTTCAGAAACATGACAACCGCAAAAATCCAGGCGAGTGGCCGCAATCCCCGCATTCCCCGCGCCGCCACTGGTGTTAGGCAAAGTAGCAACGCCCAGGCCACGATCAGCCCCGTCAGCCAGCCACGAAAGTCGTACGTGGGCATGGGGAACCACTCCCACCGCGCGCGCAGAATGGTAACGGTTGGATTGTAGACCTTTAGAAATCCGGTGGTGGCTTCGTCAAAGATATGCAAGCCGAAGGCCACGCACAGCCCAAACCACGGACTGCCAAAACCCGACGCAGACAGAGATGGCGGCGCTTGCTTCAAAGAGTGGCCCGTCGCGCTCATTCTCAATCGGCAACAGACGATTGGCAATCGAAATCGCCGCAGCCCCGGCGCACCAAAGTGATCAGCTGGTCAATCTTGCAACTTCGCTCATCAGCGCCAGCAGATTCCCTTCGCAGTCGCGGAAAAATGTCATCCACAGATCGTGGGTCGGCATTTTCGCGATCATGTGGGGCTCGTCCTCGAAGCGGACTCCGTTTTCTTTCAACTTTCCATATGCGGATTGAATATCGGGCACAGCAAAATAAAGGACTGAGCTGGGATGATCGAACTCCGGCTTCTCCGCTCGATCTAGCATGAGCCGCACTCCGCCGCAGTCGAAGAATGCCAGTCCGGGCGGAGCCTTGAAGAGCAGCGGCAGCCCCAGCACGTCCTGATAGAAAGCCGCAGCGCGTTCCACATCTTTTGCATTGACCGAGATCTGGCCGAGGCGGGTGATTCCGATCCCGGTTCCGCTTGCAGTTGCGTTCATAGTTGACCTCCATGCTTCATATTAGTTAGCATAGCTAACTATATTCGATGAGAAAAGTCAAGCAGGAGACGAAAGTCGCGTCGCGCCGGGAAACCATTGCGGTCGCCGACCGACTTCATTCCGTCGCTATCCATCTGCTGCGCCGCGTGCGTAAGCAGGACGAAGCCTCCGGCGTGGGACCGGCCCAACTCTCTGCTCTTTCTGTCCTGGTTTTTGCGGGACCGAAAACATTTGGGGAACTCGCGGGGGCCGAGCAGGTAAAACCGCCCACCATGAGCCGGATCGTCGCAGGCCTCGGGAACAGGCGTCTTATTGAAATAACCGGCGACCCCAACGACGCGCGCCGCAAGCGTATTCGGGCCACGGCCAAAGGTATGCGACTTCTGCAACAAGGGCGCCGACGGCGGATTCAATATCTCGCGGACCATCTTTCGGCCTTGACTGGGACCGAGTTGTCGGAGCTTATGGCTGCCGCCGACATCCTGGAGAAACTGTTGCACGACTGGCGCTGATCCTCGACGAGAATGCCCAGTGGACATTGCGGTAGAATGGCTGCCCACAGGAATCACGGAGGATATTTTCCTGGAGACTTTGTACAATTCGTTGACGGGGCAAAAGACCGGTGAGTTGATCAAGCATAATTAATCGACCGCAGATGCACCATTCTTGAGGAGCCTGCTTCTATTTTGCCCCATACCCGCCGCGAATTTGTGCATTCAGCCCTCGCCACATCCGTGGCAGCCGCGCTGCCAGCAGGAGCTTTTTCGGCGTGCAGCGTCTCCTCAAATGCCGCGCACACTTCGACCGCTGCGCCAGTTCGCAGTCCTCACCGGACTCAGTTCGATGCTCCCTCTGAGATTCCATTCCCCAGAGATTTTTTCTGGGGCGCGGCTACTTCCTCCTATCAGATCGAAGGCGCGTGGAAGGCAGACGGCAAGGGCGAATCGATCTGGGACCGCTTCGCGCATACCCCGGGCAAAATCAAGAATGGCGACACGGGCGATGTAGCTTGCGATTCCTATCATCGCTGGCAAGAAGATATTGCGCTGCTGCGCGCGATGAATTTGAACAGTTACCGCTTTTCGATTTCGTGGCTGCGCATCCAGCCCTCCGGCGCTGGCCCGGCGAATTCCGAAGGCGTTGATTACTACAGCCGCCTCGTGGATGCCTTGCTGGAAGCCCGAATTCGGCCGCTCGTCACGCTCTATCATTGGGATTTGCCTCAGGTTTTGGAAGATGCTGGGGGCTGGCCGAATCGGGATACGGCTGCGCGCTTTGCCGACTATGCGGAGCAAATGGGGCGAGCCTTGGGAGATCGCGTATCCGATTGGATCCTTTTCAACGAACCATTGGCGTTCACTTATCAAGGTTATCTGGAAGGCAACCACGCTCCGGGACGGAAAAGCCTTCTCGGCTTTCTCCGCGCTACACACACTGTGAACCTGGCGCAAGCTGCGGCCTTTCAATCTCTGAAGGCTAGTTGCCCTTCCGCTCGGGTGGGCACCGCGTTAAGCATGTCGCCGTGCGAGCCAGCGACGAGTTCTGAAGAAGACAGAGTGGCGGCAGAGCGTGCCGACGGTGTTACCAATCTCTGGTTCCTGGAACCAGCGCTCAAAGGCCATTATCCTAAAGCGCTTGCATTTTTCCCCGACTCCGCCATGGGAATGCGGTCTATCGATCTGGACAAGATGAAAGCCCCGCTGGATTTCATCGGCATCAACCTTTACTACCGCACGATCGCGTCTGCCCCCACTGCGATCGAGCGACTGAGCCATCCGCAGCAGTGGCTGTTCCCGGTAAAGATGTCCGGCGGCGAGCAGGGCCCGAAGACCGATATGGGATGGGAAGTTTGGCCGCAGGCGCTCTATGACATGGCCATGCGCATCACTCGCGACTTCAACCGCCCAGTGATAGAGATTACCGAGAGCGGTTGCGGCTACAACGATGGTCCGGAGGCGAATGGCGTGATTCATGACTCGCGCCGTATCGAATATCACCGCCAGTATCTGCAGGCACTTGCGCGGGCCATGGCCGATGGTGCCGACGTGCGCAGCTACCATGCATGGAGTTTGATGGACAACTTTGAGTGGGCGGAAGGTTTCAGCCAGCGTTTTGGACTGGCCTACGTGGATTTCAAAACGCAGAAACGTACGATGAAAGAATCGGGACGATGGTACGGAAAGGTCGCGGAGGAAAATCGGGTCGGGTCCGTCTGAATAATCTGCGAGTTATTTCTGCTGCATCACCAGTTCTCCGTTCTCCACTTTCAAACCACCCACATTGTCCGGAAGTTTCATACGATCGCGCTGTTCAGCGAGCTTTTTCTGTAAGGCGGGATTCACCAGCGAAACCGGCACGCTCAGATCACCCACTTTAAATTCTGTGGGATCGAATGTGGCATATCCATCCTTCGAGGAAAGATGGCCCGAGACCGTGACCCAGACGTCTTTTCCAGCAATCTCGGTTAGAAATTGCCCGTGAACCGTGTCGCCATCAAAACTGACTTGCTGATCTTTTATGGTGGGCTGTCCACTGCCGAGATTGGAATCGGACGAAAGCTCCGCACCCCCTGCCGCCCCGGTTCCGGCGCTTCCCATAGCCTGAGCCAGCGCAGCGCCCACTTCGTCAGAGTTGAGGTGAACCTCCGCTTTCGGCTGAGACGCGCCGGAGCTCGTAGGCTGGTTTGGGGAGGACGATGCCTGATAATTTCCGCTCGACGCAGCCGGAACTTGCTGCACCGCCTGCTCGAAGTGTTCCACCTTTTGCCCAAATGATTGAGCATGGGCGGCGATCGCCGAAGGGGTTTGCGGTGGAGCGACTGGCGCCGGTTTTTTTAATACCAGAACGATAGCCCCGAGCGAGGCGACGAGTGTCGCAATGCTGATAATGCGGTCCAGCTTGATTTTCATGGAAGCTCGCGAACGGTCAGCCCGGGACAGACAGGCCCAACATCATCGTAACGACCGCTGAGGCCGGGAATCAGATTGCGGAAGTCATACCCACCCGTAGTACTTCGGTCACTTCCGACGTGAACGCTCATTCCAGTTTCTTGGCCAGCAGATCGTTCACCAGCTGCGGGTTTGCCTGACCCTTGGAGGCTTTCATTACCTGGCCGACGAAGAATCCGATCATAGTCTTTTTGCCGGCGCGGTATTGTTCGAGCTGCTTGGGATTCGCGGCGATGATTTCGTCGACGATCTTTTCCAGGGCGGAGGTGTCGGTGGACTGTTGCGGGCGTCCTTGTTCTTCGTAGACCTCAGGGAAATCCTGCTTGCGTTCGAAGCTGAGGTCGTAAAGATCCTTGAGCATTTTGCCGGAGATGGCGCCGCTTTCCACCAGATCGGCGGATGCGGCAACGCCCTTCATCGAGATTGGAGACAGTTCGATCTCGAGGCCTTTCGCTTTGAGGCGCCCCATTAATTCGCCCTGGACCAGGTTCGCTACACGTTTGGGATTCTTCGCCGCTTTGGCCGCCGCTTCAAACTGATCGACGAGCGACTTTGAAGCCGTCAGCACATGGGCATCGTATTCGGTGATGCCGTATTCCTTCACCAGTCGCGCGCGCCGCGCTTCGGGAAGTTCGGGTAGAGCCCTGGTGATCCCGGCCTTCCACTTCTCGTCGACTACGATCGGCAGCAGATCTGGCTCGGGGAAATAGCGGTAATCGTGCGCTTGTTCTTTCGAACGCATGCTATAGGTCTTGCCTTCGTGCGCATTGTAGAGGCGCGTTTCCTGCGCGATTTTGCCGCCGGCGTCGACCACTTCTATCTGGTGTGCGATTTCGTAAACCAGCGCCTCGCGAATGAAGCGGAATGAGTTTACATTTTTGATCTCGGCTTTCGTGCCTAACTCACGCTGGCCGCGCGGCCGGATGCTGACGTTGGCATCGCAGCGCAACGATCCTTCCTCCATGTTGCAGTCGCTGACGCCGGTGTAGAGGATGATTTCCTTCAGGCGCGTGAGATATTCATAGGCCTCGTCTGGAGTAGCAATATCCGGTTCGCTGACGATTTCGATCAGCGGCACGCCGGTGCGGTTGAGGTCGATGGCAGTTTTTTCGGAAGCGTCGGGGAAGCCTTCGTGCAGGCTCTTTCCGGCGTCTTCCTCGAGATGTACGCGGGTAATGCCGATTCGTTTCTTGACGCCACTGGCGGCCACTTCTATGAATCCATGCTCGGCCAACGGCTTGTCGTATTGCGAAATCTGGTAGCCCTTTGGCAGGTCGGGATAGAAGTAATTCTTGCGAGCGAAAATCGAAGTTTCGTTAATGCGGCAGTTCAGGGCGATCGCGGCCAGCGTGGCGAATTCGACCGCCTTACGATTCAGAACCGGTAGCGCTCCCGGCATCCCCAGGCATACGGGGCAAACATTCGTGTTAGGCGCAGCGCCGAAGCGCGTGGAGCAGGAGCAGAAGATCTTTGAGGCGGTCAGAAGCTGCACGTGCACTTCGAGGCCGATGACCGGCTCGTAGCTTGCGCCAGCGGCGACGGACGTGTCTGCGGTGGTCGACATACTTCGTGATTATACGGTCCCGGGAATTGCTTCGCTTCTTGAAATAGTGCGCAAGAAAACAAGGACCTGAATCGCGGAGAACACCGAGAACGTGCCGCTGAGCTCGCAAAGAAAAGCTCCGCAGTGCGTACTATTAATTTCCAAACGGGATTTCGAAGTACATCAACTCCGTGCCTTTGGAGTCGTTGACGCCGCTGACGAAGAGGCGTGCGCCTTCCAGTGGCGCATTCAGGTCTTCCACGTCGAAGAAGAGAAATCCTGATTGCGTGGTGTGGGGCTCGACGGCTTTGGCAGCGAACTGAGAAGTTTCGATTTCGTCGCGCTCTTTTTGGCTAAGTCCGCCTTTCACTTTTTTCTGCGGGATGGGCACGGGGATTGGATTCGTTTCGTGAGGATTTGAAAGGCGGCGGAAGATGTCTTCAGGAGCAATGGGGGTGAGTTTGGAGCGATTGGCCGTGGTGAGCGTGACCTGCATATTGGCGATGGAGATGGGCTGATCTCCGTCATTGGTGACGATGAAGAAGATGGGGAGAAGTCCGTGTTCGTGAAATTTTATCGAAAATATTTTTGCCTTCTCTGGAGTGTCATATGGATCGGCTGCGATGGCTACTTTGTCGGCGGTGTGATCATCGTGGGCGGGATAGGTTTTGGCGGGCTGGACTGCGGGTTTGACGAAATCTTTCGCGGAGAGATGGTCCCCGAACGATACCACTGCGAGGGAAAAGATAACAACACGGACAATCCTCCTCTTCAGTATCGCCTGCATGTTTCCGATTATAGAAGGATAGCCATCTGTTTTGCCGCTTACTCGGAGATGGTCTGCTTAAATTCTTAAACACTGGGGGCACAGAGTACACAGGGTAGATCTTTGTTTAGAATGGCTGGACTTGATCTCTTCTCTTTACAGCTTTCTCTACAGCGTGGCGCTGGGCTTGGGGATGTCAGCCAGCCTGCCTTACTGGCTCTTCCAGATGGCGCGCCATGGCAAGTACCGTAAGGGTTTTGCCGAAAGGATGGGTCGAGTGCCCGCACGGCTGCAGTTTTCGGGAGCACAAGATCGCGTGATTTGGGTGCATGCGGTTTCAGTTGGAGAGGTGGCCGCAGTCACGGGTTTGGTGGAGGAACTTCGGCGCTGGTCGCGGCATAGAGTTGTTATCTCAACGACGACAGACACGGGACAGGCGCTGGCGCGTAATCGCTTTGGCGAATCCGACGTTTTTTATTTCCCCCTGGATTTCGCATTCGCGATTCGTCCGTACCTGAAGGCGCTGCGGCCGCAAATGGTGGTGATTGCGGAGACCGAGTTCTGGCCAAACTTCATACGATTGACGCATGCCAGTGGCGCCAGGATTGCTGTCGTGAACGCGCGCATCTCGGACCGGTCATGGCCGCGCTACCGCCGATTCCGCGGATTGATGCGAAGGCTGCTGGCGAGCGTCGATCTGTTTCTTGCTCAGACTCCCGAGGATAGTGCGCGGCTGGAGGATATCGGAGCCGCGCCTGAGCGCGTGCGGATTAGCGGAAATTTGAAGTTCGATATTCCTGCACCAATTGCGCCTGCAATTGTCGAAAATGTTCGGGCTTCGTTCAAAGCGAGCGCCGCCGGGCCGGTTCTGGTATCCGGCAGCACGGTGGAGGGAGAAGAACCGCTTCTCCTGAAAGCATTTGAGAACGTGCTGGTGCAATACCCGGAGGCGGTGATGATTCTCGCACCGCGGCACCCCGAGCGATTTCCTGCTGTGGCGGCGCTGCTGCAGCAAATGTCGATTCGCTTTTGGCGACGATCTCTGTGGAACGGCGAACCGCTGAACGGCGAGGTGTTACTGCTGGATACGATCGGGGAGTTGGCTGCCTTATATGCACTTGCCGATATCGCGTTTGTGGGTGGAAGCCTGGTGCCGCGCGGCGGACACAACATTATTGAACCAGCACTGTATGGAGTTGCCATCATCGTCGGCAATCACACGGAAAACTTCCGCGACATTGTGAGCTTGTTTCAGAGCCGGGATGCAGTGCGCATTGTTGGTCCAGCGGAGTTGCCGCTCATGTTTCTTGACCTGCTTGCGAATGAGGAACAGCGAAGAGCTTTGGGGCGGCGTGCCGGCGAGACTCTGCACTCGCAGCTCGGGGCAACCAAGCGAACCGCCGCTGAATTGCAGAAACTGCTGGCGCAGCCATGAACTGGAATCCTTTGTCAGCCACCTACGGCGGCGTGGTCGCCGTGCGCAATGCGCTATACGACCGGCACTGCCTGGGCGTGCGCCGGCTGCGGGGAGCGGTCATAAGCGTGGGCAATCTTTCGGCGGGAGGTTCGGGAAAGACTCCGTTTGTAATTTTGCTGGGAGAGCTATTGAAAGCGCGCGGCATTCGCTTCGACGTGCTTTCGCGGGGGTACGGTCGTGAAACTCACGGCGTGCTCCTGGTTGATCCCGGCGGGCTGCCGCGGGATTTCGGTGATGAGCCGCTGCTGATCGCGCGGCGACTCCAAACCCCGGTAGTAGTGGGGGAAGATCGGTTCGAGGCGGGACAATTTGCGGAGATGCGATTTGGTCCGCAAATTCATCTGCTGGACGATGGCTTTCAACACCGTGGGCTGGCTCGCGATTTTGACATCGTTCTGGTGACGCCGGAGGATGCGCGCGATCGTCTGCTTCCCACGGGGCGGTTGCGCGAGCCTCTGCGGGCGTTGCGGCGAGCGGATGCTGTGGCATTGGCCAGTGGCGCCGCGGTGGAGTCTTTCCCGTTGGAGGGCAAGACAGTGTGGCGCGTGCGGCGTGGAATTGTTGCACAGAATATTTCCGCCAGGCCTGTGGTCTTCTGCGGGATTGCGCGCCCGCAGAATTTTCTGCTGCAGTTGCGAGCGGCCAACGTTGATCCTGCGGCGCAGGCATTCTTCCGCGATCACCATGCGTACGTCGAGAAAGATATTCGCGACTTGCTGGAACTCGCGAAGCGCAGCGACGCTGACGGCTTTGTTACCACGGAAAAAGATGCGGTTAATCTGGGAGGATATCTCGGCGCGCTGGCGCCGCTGGCTATCGTCCCGGTCAAGATGGAGCTGGCTGACGCAGCTAACGCTGTGGATACCATGCTGCGCGTGATCGAAGAGCGTCGCCCCCGCTCGTGAGAAAATGCCTTGACGTCCGGCACCATGCTGGGCGAATGCTGATGACCAAACATCTGAAGGAAGTTGATCGGCTGCGGAAGATTATCGAAGCATTTCCCAAGGTCACCATTACGGTTCTGGGTGACCTCGTGGCCGATGAATTTGTTTATGGAGAAATCTCGCGTGTGTCGCGCGAGGCGCCGGTGTTGATTCTGAAACATCGCGAACGAACCGTAGTGCCCGGCGGGGGCGCGAATGCGGTCAATAATCTAGCAGATCTAGGTGTGAACGTGTTGCCGGTGGGCGCGATTGGCGACGACGAACCGGGGCGACTGCTGACAAAGTTTTTCCGTCACAAACATATTCCGACGAGCGGAGTGCTGAAGGATAAGAGTTACACGACCGTCACGAAGACGCGAATTTTAGCCGGTACGACCCATAATACGCGCCAGCAGGTGGTGCGCGTCGATCGCGAACCCGAGAATCCTCCCAACCGTCATCTGACACGCGAGTTATTCCTGGCGGCGCGGGAATATTTGCGAGCTTCCGATGCACTCCTCGTTTCCGACTACGGATATGGATCGGCGAGTCCGGCGATTGTGAATGCGTTGCGGCAAGCTGGACGCAGAAGAATTGTTCAGGTCCCTTTGATCCTCGACTCGCGTTACCGGTTGCTGGAGTATTCGGGGGCAACTGCGGCTACTCCGAACGAGCCCGAAGTGGAAGCGGCGCTGGGGATTCGCATCGGTCAGGATTGGAATAAATTGGCGCAGTCGGGGAAGCAAATTATGGAACGGATGCAACTGCAATCGCTGCTGATTACGCGGGGGCGCGACGGTATGGCGGCATTTGATCAGAAGCACGCGCCGGTAGATATTCCTATTTTTGGTTCGGATGAGGTTGCCGACGTGACCGGCGCGGGCGATACGGTGATTGCGGCGTTCAGCGCCGCTCTGGCTACCGGAGCCAGCACCGAAGAGGCGGCGCAGTTGGCGAACTATGCGGGCGGAATCGTAGTGATGAAGCGCGGCACTGCAACGGTATCGCAAGAGGAACTACTGCGCGCTATTGAACAGGCTCCGCCTTCGACTCGGCCTCACTGATTCGGTTCTTAATGGCAAGCATGAGAGAAAAAATTCTCGGACGGCTCGAACTACGCGAGCGTGTGGAACAGTGGCGGCGCGCGGGCGAGCGCATCGTTCTGGCTAATGGCAATTTCGATTTGCTGCATGTGGGCCATGTACGCTACTTGCGAGGCGCGAAAGAACTGGGCGGTAAACTGGTGGTGGCGATCAATTCCGATGAATCGGTGCGCGCGCTGAAAGGCGAGCGACGTCCGGTGACGCCAGCGAATGAACGCGCTGAGATTGTTGCGGCGTTGGCCGATGTAGACGCAGTTGTCATTTTCTCAGAGCTCGACGTGCGTGCTTTGATTCGTGAGATCCGTCCGGACATTCAGGCGAAGGGAACAGACTATACGGTGGACTCTGTTCCGGAGCGCGACGTAGTTGCGGAGTATGGTGGCCGCGTGGCTATTGTGGGTGACCCGAAAGATCATTCTACAAGCGAGATCATTCGCACGCGCCTGGGACCGAGGCAGAAGTGAGTTTGGATTCCGCAAGTATCGAATCCACTTTCGAATCCTCTCCTATTATCCAGATGAGGCAGATTGCTCCGGAGAAAAAAGTTGAGCGGCTGTTAATCGTGCGCCTGGGTGCCATGGGGGACGTGATCCACACGCTGCCCGCAGCAGTGTTTTTGCGGCAAGCCTTCCCGCAGGCTCACATCGGCTGGCTGATTGAAGAGCGCTGGGCCGAGCTGTTGTGTGCGCCGGGATCGCCGCCGCGTGGTGACCGGTCTGCGCTGCGGCCAGTGGTGGATGAAGTCCATACTGTGAACCTCAAATTGTGGCGAAAATCTCTGCTCTCGATTTCGACCATCCAGCGAATTGCCACGGTTTGGAACGACGTTCGGAGCGTGCACTACGATATTGCCGTGGATTTGCAAGGGGCCATACGGTCGGCGGTGTTGGCGCGGTTGTCGGGAGCGCCGGTTATCTACGGTGCTGCTGAGCCGCGGGAGTCTCCGGCCAGCTTGTGGTACACGCGGAAGGTGGTGGCGCGTGGGAGACATGTGATCGAACAAAATCTTTCGGTCGCCAGGGGGCTGGTTGAACTTCCGACAAGATTTACTCCGGCCGACGTTTCTTATGAGTTTCCTCGCGATGCGCAAGTTGAGGCAGACGTCGATCGACGGCTTGCCGAATACAGGATCGCCGACTTTGTCATTCTGAATCCGGGCGCGGGATGGGGCGCGAAGCGGTGGCCTGCGGAGCGCTACGGTGAAGTGGCGTGCGGGCTAGCAGATCTCGGAGTGCGTTCGATCATTAACTATGGCCCAGGTGAAGCGGAACTGGCCCGGATGGTCGAACCTGCGAGCCGGGGAGCAGCTCAGGCGATGAGTTGCACGATCTCAGAATTAATCGCGTTAACCCGGCGGGCGCGGCTTTTCATCGGAGGGGATACTGGTCCGCTGCATTTGGCGGCGGCTTTGCGAGTTCCGGTAGTCGCGATTTATGGACCGACAGATCCGGCGCGCAATGGTCCTTATGGAACGCGCAGCGTCGTGCTGCGCAGTCCGGAGAGCGTTACATCGCATGCGCGGCGTGCGGCGGCGGATGAGGGGATGCTGGGGATTGGCAGTGACGGGGTGGTAGCGGCGGCGAAGCAGTTACTGGGGCGCGGCCTCTGGGGCTAAGCCCTATTTCGTTCGGGCGTTTACGGTGCGGCTGAGGCCGCGCCCTTTCAAGGCACGATCGCGGAATCATTGCATGGCGGAGTGGTCAAAAATCGCGCGCAGGATTCGAGTGCCGCTAGGTTTTATTTTCGCCGTGCTTTATTTCTGGCTCGCGCGACCCACGTGGCGCTCGATAATCTTGGGTGCCATCGTGGTCGTGCCGGGGTTGCTGATCCGCGCGCTCGCTTCGGGTCATGTTCGCAAGAATGAAGCACTCGCCACTTCCGGTCCGTACGCTTATACCCGCAACCCGCTTTATCTGGGATCGCTGCTCATGGGGGTGGGCTTTGCCGTAGCGGCGCGGAGTTGGTGGGTAGGCATTGTGCTGGTGGTGATGTTTCTCGCCATCTATATGCCGGTCATTCGCGACGAAGAGGCATTCCTGCGGACGAAGTTTCCGGAGTTTGACGAATATGCGCGGCGGGTGCCGAGGATGGTTCCGCGGCTGACGGCATATGCAGATGACAATAACAAAGGCCAATTAGGATTTTCGTTGGGCTTGTATTTGAAGCATCGTGAGTACAATGCACTGCTGGGGGCGGCGGCCATGACGCTAGCGCTACTTTTCAAGCTGGCCCTTCTCAGGCTACCGAGAATGTAGGTAGGCGCGAAATTGATGTCTATTTCTGCGCCACCAATTTCCTTGCCTGACTCAACTCCGGCCTCGTGGAATTCGATCCTCCGCAGACTTTCAGCAGCAGTGCATAGTATTCCGTTGCATCGTTCTGCTTGCCGGCGGCTTCGGCAGCGCGGGCCGCGCCGTAGAGGCCGTCGAAGCGGTTGGGATTCAGTTTCAGGTCTGTCTGATATTCCACCAGGGCCTGCTGCGGACGCTTCGCTTCGAGCAGCATGTCGGCGATCATTTCGCGGGCCGGAATTCCTTCCGGTTCGTCACCGAGCGTGTCTTCTTTGTCGGCGATCGGCCGCATAGCCTCGATGGCGTCGTCATCCTTGCCCTCAGCGAAGGCGAGCCACGCTTGAGCTTCCTTCCGATCGCCTTCCACGGCGTCGGCGAAATCTGATTTTTCGGCCACCAGCTTCTGATGGAGGCTTTCGATCGCGGCAAGATCTTTGCGGACATCCTCCGGCTTACGGAGATGCGCCGAGCCGATGGCGCGCGCCCAGTAAATTGTCGACTCTTCGGCGGTTCCCGCAACCTCCGTGGGAGCGAGTGCCGCCGCACCGGCCCAGTCATGCATTTCGATCGGATACAGCGCGGTCAAGTGAGCCAGGGCGGCCTGGTGCGGATCGTATCCTGTGCCATACATATCGTCTTTTTTGTTCGGCATGGCGCGGATCTCTTCGATAAGCGCGCGCGCATCCGAATCGCGCCCACTTTGCATGTAAGCGTAGAAAAGGAAATCCATCGCGTGGAACTGGTGGCCTTCGCCGCCCATGTGCATGGCGGCGGTTTTGCGTGTAGCTGCGATCGAGGCGAGGTTCGAGTTGATGTCGTCCTGCCAGAGGCCCACCCGGGCGAAAATGTGTGACGGCATGTGCAGGGCGTGCGGAGCGGCCGGCGCAACCTGCGCGTATCGTCGCGCGGCGGGCAGTCCCAGCTGCGCAAGTTGCGGCTTGTCGTAGGCGTGGATCAGGTAGTGGGCCACGCCGGGATGGTCCGGCTCGGTTGCGAATAGCTTTTCCAGGATCGCAGCCGCCTGCTTGCGATTCGCAAAAGTCGCGTCTCCCTCGGGTTCGGCAGCGAGTAACGATAGCGCAAAGAAGACCGCGGCCTCATGATCGTCAGGGTAAGTCTCGTAAATTTTCTTCATCTGGTCGGAATAGGCCTTGGCGCGCGCTTCGTGATTCAATTTCTTAGAGTCGCTGTAAAAAGCGGCGATGGCCGTGATGTAAGCTTTCTCGCGCGCAGTGACGGGTCCGTCGGTGGTTTTCGCTTCGTGAACTTCGTCGAGACCGCGCTGGATTACTTTGGCGTCGGGTTTATTCCAGAGCTGGTGCCACAAGCTCATCGCGATACCCCAGTGTGCCATGGCGCAACCAGGATCATCGACGGCGATTTGCGTGAATTCCTTTTCAGCTTCTTCGTACCAGAAGGAATGGAGCAGGGCCACGCCGCGCTGGAAAGACTTCTGCACGGTGGGTGCGCAGGATACTGGAAACACGACGGTGCCTAACTGTGCGTTAGTTAAGTCTTCGTGGTGTGGATGGGCGTGATCGTCATCCGCTGGTGGCACGCCAGCAAAGGCAGTGGATAAGAAAAGGGATGAAACCAGCAACACCCATAAGATATGTTTCATGGAAACCCCGCTGAAAAATGAGTGTAGCCGGGAGATGGATGCGGGGTCAAAACCGGCGGAAGGTGGGCGCGAGGACGATAGAGGCGTCCGAATAGCAGTGCCGATTTGGGACAAGCTCTTCCGTTCGATCAGACAAATATATGTTCGCTAGCGGACAGAGCTATGTTCTGTTACACTTCGCGGCGGATCGGAGTTGGGTAGCCGCACACACTCTAATGTGCGGGTTCGTCTACCGGCGAAACATCGCAGGAGCAGAATCCGCACCGCTTAATGAATCTACCTAGCCCGCAGGGAGTAGCCATGGATTTGCACCCTGGGCACGAGCAACGCCAGGTTCTTGAAGCCAAGCCGGCCGAGTTGCGCCGAGTACGGCGCTTGCAGGAAAAACAAGACTGGTACCAGGATTTGGTGGAACACAGTCACGATCTGCTGTGCGTCCACGATCTGGATGGCCATCTTCTCCTGGTCAACCCCGCGCCTGCTCGCCTATTAGGCTACAGCGTTGAAGAGCTTCTAAGTATTCCGATGCGGGAACTCATTCCTCCGGAGTTCCGCTCCCAATTCGATTCCTATCTCAGCCAGATTGAAATGAAGGGAGAAGCTCGGGGCTTTCTCGCCTTGATGACGCGCTCGGGAGAGAGGCGGATCTGGCAGTACTACAACACACTAAGGATTGATGGCGCAGAAGGGCGGCGGATCGTGCGCGGCATCGCCCATGACGTTACCGAGCAACTGCGCACCGAAAAGTTGCTGCGCGAAGCTGGAGAGGGCTTGCTTCGCGAGGTGCGGAAGAACGAGCGGACGATCGGGGAGCTGAAACTGTTTCGGACTCTGGTGGATCAGAGTAATGATGCGATCGAAGTTGTGGATCCGGAAACTCTTCGCTTTCTAGATGTTAGTGAGAAAGCCTGCTCGGCGCTTGGCTACAGCCGCGAAGAGATGTTATCCATGAGAGTCCACGATATTCATCCCGCAACTTCTCCCGTCTCGCTAGAGAAGATCAGACAAGACTTACACAAATTCGGATCCTTCGTGCTGGAATGCCGGCACCAAAGAAAGGACGGATCGCTCTTTCCGGTGGAAGTAAGCCTGAGATGTGTCCGCCTGGATCGCGACTATATCGTCGCGGTTGCCCGCGATCTTACCGAACGCAACCACGCTGCTGAGAGGCTGCGCGAGTACGAACGAGTAGTCGAAGGCCTGGAAGAGATGATTGTGGTGGTGGATCGCGATTACCGCTACGTAATTGCGAATCAAGCGTTTTTGAAGTACCGGGACATGAAGAAGAAGAAGTCATCGGCAGGCGTGTCGATGAAGTGGTGCGTAGGGAGGTTTTCGAGTCTTTAGTCAGAGGAAAGATGGAGGAATGTTTCCGGACTGGCAAAGTTGTCGCCTACGACATGAAATATGCCTACCCTACCTTGGGTGAAAGAGAATTGTTCGCCACATATTTTCCCATTGAAGGTCCTACAGGAGTGGAGCGGATCGCCGCAATCCTGCAGGATGTAACGGAGCCTAAACGGGCAGAACGAGCGCTTAAGGAGTCTGAAGAGAAGTTCTCGAAGGCGTTTCGGCAAGGCCCGATGGCGATCACGATAACGAGTATAAGAGATAGCCGTTACATCGAAGTCAACGAAACTTTTGAACGCGCAACTGGATGGCACCGCGAAGAGGTTCTCGGACGAACACCGTTAGACATTGAGCTTTGGGTAAATCCGGGTGAAAGGTTGGAGCTGGGGGCGAGGCTCTTACGCGAAGGTAGAATCCGCAATGTCGAAACAGCCTTTCGCATGAAAAACGGTAGCATCCGCGCGGTTTCAATAACCGCGGAAAGGATCGAGGTAAATGGTGAGCCGTGTGTAATTGGAGCGGCTGTGGACATTTCTGAGCAGCAGAAGGCCGAGAAAGCCTTGCGCGAGAATGTCGCTCAACTGCAGTTGGTGACTGAGGAACTTCGCCTGGCTAAGGAAAAGCTCGCCGAAGAAAAATTTTATCTGGAACAGGCGATTGACACAGAACTGGGATTTGGGGAAATCATAGGTCGCAGCACTGCTTTAAAAGAGGTGATGGATAAAGTGGCCAAGGTCGCCCCCAGCGACGCCACTGTGTTGCTGCTGGGCGAAACCGGAACCGGCAAGGAATTAGTGGCGCGTGCCATCCATCGCTTGAGCAATCGCAAGGATAACAGTTTCATTAAGCTGAACTGCGCCGCCATTCCTTCAGGCTTGCTGGAGAGCGAGCTCTTTGGGCACGAGAAAGGCGCCTTCACGGGCGCGGTCGCGAAGAAGCTGGGCCGGCTCGAACTGGCTGATAAAGGAACTCTTTTCCTGGATGAAATCGGAGAAGTTTCGCTGGACCTGCAACCGAAACTGCTACGGGTTTTGCAGGATCAGGAATTCGAACGGCTGGGCGGCACGCAGACTCTGAAAGTGAATTTCCGCCTGATAGCCGCGACCAATCGAGACCTGCTGGAGAGTGTGAATCGGCGCGAGTTTCGCACCGACCTTTATTACCGTCTGAATGTCTTCCCCTTACGCACGCCGCCGCTGCGCGAGCGGCGCGAGGACATTCCGCTTCTGATCGAACATTTCGTCCGCAAATACGCTGGCCGGATGAACAAATCCATTCTCAGCATTCCGGCAAAAACCATGGAGACTCTGATGCAGTGGGGATGGCCGGGAAATATTCGCGAGCTGGAAAACTTCGTGGAACGCTCCGTGATTCTCACCCCCGGATCAGTTTTGCAGGTACCGCTGGGCGAACTACATGCGGAGCCTGGCCGCGAGGAAAGTGAAATTTTGCACGACACGGAACGGGAACGCATTCTGCGCGCCCTTCGCGAATGCGACGGCCAACTCGGCGGACCCGATGGCGCCGCGGCGCGTTTAGGTTTGAAACGTACTACTCTTCAGTCTAAGCTCACCGCCTTCGGAATCAATCCAGCAGATTATCGCGCCTGAGTTGTTGGTTGGGTGCCTGACACAAGATGGTAATTGGGATATCCTTTCCTGATGACGGAGCGATTCAAGCGAATTCTGGAAGCGGCTGCCTGGTTTGTGGCCGGTTTTGTAACCCACCTGTTGCTCCATCACTACCACCACATTTCCTAGGATGGTGGAATAATCCGTTACGGACTCGCCGTATCCACGGCCTTCAAAATTCGGATTTCGCAAAAAACGAAAGCCCCTTGTGTGAGCAAGGGGCTTTTCGCTGGGGGAGGGACTTGAGCGAGGTGCTCGGTCCCTTTACCAAAATCAACTATTTCGGCTGCTGTTGCTGGTCGGGAGTGGTGGCAGGAGTCGAAGATCCGCTGGCCAACTGCTCCAGATCATTTTTCAAAAGGCTGATTTCCACGCGACCGCCGCTCATGTGCTTGGTCTTGGCGTCCGTATCCGAGGCCACCGGCGCGTTGCCCATACCCACAAGATAAATCCGGTATACCGGAACGTCATTGTTCAGGACCATATAGCGAACGACCGACTCGGCCATCTTCTGCGAGTTTGTAATCGCCGTCTGGCCTCTTCCGGAAGAGAAGCCCTGCACTTCGATGATGTACCCATGCTGGCCCTTCACTCCGTTGGCCATTTCATCCAGAGCGTCTTTTGCATTCTTGCTCAACACGGTTTGGCCGGGACGGAAGCGAATTTCAGTCTGGTTGGAGGCTTTGTACTGATCAATATTGCCAACCACGGTTTCAACCGTCTGGATGCGCGTTGTTGCCTGCTGGGCGGTCTGCTGCGCCATCGTCGCTTTGTTGCCTGCATCGACGGCGTGCTGGTCGGCTTCATTAGCTTTATCGGAAGCCAGCTTGATTCCGGCCTGGGCGCGGGCGTCGGTGTCTTTAATTGCGCGGCTATTGGCGGCGGTTAAATCATCCAGCTCATTCACCCGGTCGCGAATGGGTTCGGTCTGCCGCTTTACATAGCTTTTGCGGGCGAAGGGATTTACCCGTCCCCAGAAGCCTTCACGAGCTGGCGTCTGCAGAGGCTGCTTGCCTGTGCCATTCATGTTGTCAGTGGACTGGCTGGCTTGGGATGCGGCCGGGGGATTGGACTGATCTTGGGTAGACGAAGTTTGCGCAAAGGCCGGAAATGCAAGAATCGCGGCCAGAGGCAAAGTAGCGAGCATACGAGTGTTCATAAAAAAACTTCCTCCAATTTGGGGAGCGGTTACGGGGCTCCACTCCAGCACGCCGAAACGGGCGTGTTGCGTGATTTCTAGTTGCGTCCCCTAAAACAAGCAGTATGCGGTGACGCAACGCACACCGAAAAGCGCAAAACTCGGGCACCAAAACCCTTCCGATGCCAACTGTTCTACTACAGGTCTGATGCCAAAACTCACTTTTGGGTTTGAGCGCTAAGCACTTGACCCTAAAGAGATTATACCCGACCACCCGACCGTGGAGTAGTCTGCAGGGGTTTGCGCACGGTAATTTTGGCAAACCTGATATAAAAACTGCGTGGAACGGAGGGAGACAACTTGCGGCTTTCGAACACGATAAATGGAGGGCTAGCTGGGAAAGGCAAACACATAATGGGCAAACGGGTGTCGATTCTGGGGAGGTTGACGTTGGCAACGGGGCTCGTGATTCTAGCCTTTGCACCCCGGACAATGGCAGCCGATGCCGCTACGCCGAGCCAGCCCTCAGCAATGGCTTCCTCGCGCATTCCAGCCGGACATCTCCAACAGTATTCCGATCTCGCTCTAACCTGGATGCAGGAATATTTGCGCATCGACACCACCAATCCTCCCGGCCACGAAATGCGCGCGGTTTCTTTTTACAAGAATATTCTTGATCAGGAAGGGATTGAGAATCGCGTCTTCGAGTATGCACCGAGGCGCGGTGATCTGTGGGCAAGATTGCCGCACACGACGAAAGACGCGAAGCGGCCGATCATTCTGCTGAACCACATGGATGTGGTTACCAGCGATGCCGCGCACTGGAAGGTTCCGCCCTTCAGCGGGGAGATTAAAGACGGCTGGCTGTGGGGCCGCGGCGCTCAGGACATGAAAGATGAAGGCCTGGCGCAATTGGTTGTGATGGTCATGCTGAAGCGCGAAAAAGTTGAACTGGACCGCGATGTAATTTTTTTGGCAGTGGCTGACGAAGAAGCCGATGGCACCGGCACGGATTGGTTTATCGCACACCAGCGCGACCTGCTGGAAAATGCCGAGTTCCTGATCAACGAAGGCGGCGAGAATCTGCTGGCGAACGGCAAAGTGAAATATGTGGGCGTCGACGTCGGCGAGAAGACTACGTTCTGGTTGCACGTAGTGGCACATGGCAGGCCTGGACATGCATCGCGGCCGAATCCGGATTCTGCACCGAATCGGCTGGTGCACGCGCTCAATCGCATTCTTGCCTATCAAACCCCATTGAAAGTCCTGCCGGTGGTGGAGGAATTTCTGCGTGAGATGGCGCCCTATGAACCGCCGGAAGAGGCTCGAGAATATCGCAACATTCGCAAGGCGATTCGAGAGCCAAAATTTCAGCAGGACGTCGAGAACGATGAGTCGTTGAACTTTCTGTTACGCGATACGATTTCACTCACCATGCTCGGCGGGTCAGAACAAACCAATGTGATTCCTCCGGAGGCGTGGGCGAACCTGGATGTGCGCATTTTGCCTGGCGGAGATCCGAAGGCACTGCTGGCAAACATTCGCCGAGTCGTCGATGATCCGAACGTCACCGTCGAACCGCTGAATGCGGAGTTCCGCGAGGCCAACTATTCGCCAACGAACACGGCGCTATACGATGCCATCCGCGAAGTTTCGGCAAAGTATTTCCCCGGCACTCCCGTAGTGCCGCACATTACCAGCGGCTACACCGAGAATCAGCGCTACCGTCCGCTGGGCATCAACGCTTATGGGTTCAATCCATATACGGCCACCGAGGAAGAAGGGAATACCGAGCATGGGAACGATGAGCGCATTCGGGTGGAGGAAGTGCGGCGCGGACCGAGGATTCTGTTTGATGTGGTGACGGCGGTTGCAGAAGGAAAGTGACGAACACGCGTGCGTTACTTCCCGCCGCAGTACTTCTCGTATTGTTCAATGATGAAATGGTCTGTCATCCCGGCGATATAGTCGCAGACCACGCGCGGCAAGGACTCTTGCTCCGCTTTCTCCTCATAGTAGTGCGGCAAGGCTGAAGGATTTTTTATCCAGAAGGCGAAAAGTTCGGTGACGATGCGCTCGGCGTCGTCCTTCTCTCCTGCCAGCGACGGGCTGTAATACAGATTCTCGTAAAGAAAGTCTTTGATTTGCTTGCGTTCTGCTTCGACTCGCCGGACTGAATGCCGCCAGACGCTCTTGATGCGCCCGGACATCAGCTAGTGTTTCGATGTGAGCGTGCTTGATCCGCGCTTGCGTGTTGGTGATGAGATCGCCGGCCAGACGATTGAACACGCGTTTCAGCGCCTCGTTGAATTGCAGCTTCTCGGGCGCATCAGGATAAATCTGCTCGACCTCGCGGAAAAAACTTTCAAAGACAGGTACGCCGTCTCTGATTTGCTCTAGCGTCAGCAAATGGGCTTCGTAGCCATCGTCCAGGTCGGCGGTGTTGTAGCCGATCTCATCGGTTAAATCGACGAGTTGGGCTTCGAGCGGAGGACGCTGGTCGAGCAAGTACTCGGCAAGTTCCGGATGTTTCTCTGAATCGTAATCGCGCGAGTGCTTGATGATGCCTTCACGCACCTCGAAAGTTAAGTTCAGACCGCGAAAGGCGGCGTAGCGCTGCTCGAAGTCTTCCACGATGCGCAGGGCATGCAGGTTGTGATCGAAGAACAGGCCATGCTCGCGCATGGCGGTGTCGAGCGCCTTTTCGCCGGCGTGGCCGAACGGCGGGTGGCCAAGATCGTGCACCAGCGCGAGCGCTTCTGCCAAATCCACGTTGAGCGCGAGCGCTCCCGCGACTGTGCGCGTGATCTGCGCCACTTCGATCGTATGTGTGAGCCGGTTGCGGAAATGATCGGAATAGCGGCGGGTAAAAACTTGTGTCTTGTCTTCGAGCCGCCGAAAAGCGCGCGCGTGAATAACGCGATCGCGGTCGCGCTGGTAGTGGTTGCGGTAAGGATGGGGGGGCTCAGGGAAACGGCGTCCGCGGGACTGTTCCACCTGCACCGCGTAGCCGGCCAGCATGGCAACAGTCTAGCATTGTTGATTGCTGATTTATGAGTGTTGATTCAAGCGAACTTGTGCCGGCTTAAATCAACAATCAGAAATCAACAATCAACAATTTGCTGCCCGACTACTGGTTCTGCGAATCTTCCCTGGCCAATCGTACCTTGGCGGCATCGAGCTTCTTTTGCGTGGCCACCAACAGATCACTGTCAACTTCAGCCGGTACCGTTTTGTTCCATTCCTCAACCGCGCGCTCCCAATGAGCCGCAGCGAGTTTGAGGCGTCCCGTCTTCTGAAAAAGATCGCCAAGATGATCCTGTACCGTTGGGTCCGAACCCATCCGGAGCGAAGCCTTGTTCAGACTCTCTTCGGCGAGATCGTACTTGCCCAGCTTGAAATAGGCCCATCCCAGAGAATCCAGATAAGCGCCATTCGTGGGGTCGAGGCTGACCGCCTCTTTAATCTGGTTTAGAGATTCTTCCAGTTGCACACCGCGATCGGCATTCATGTATCCCAGATAATTAAGCGTGACGGCGCTCTGCGGGTTGACTGCGAGAACCTTCTTGAATTCCGCTTCTGCTTCGTCGTACTTCTTTTCACGTTCGTAAGTGGAGCCGCGCAGAAAGTAAATATATTCTTTGTCGTCGGGCTTGGTGGAAAGAAGCTCGGCCTTGTTAAGCGACTCCTCAGCGTCGCTCCAGCGCTTCAGGCGCGTATACATGATGGCCAGTCGTACGTAGACTTCGCGGTCTTCCGGTTTCCCGGTCAGCAGTGAACGCACGTCGGCGAGCGGTTTCTCCGGATCGCCGGTATCGGCGAGTTGCGCGTCGAGCACCATACGAAGCTCGTGATCGTCGGGCATCTTTTGCACGGCTTCTTTCGCTACGGCCGTGGCTTGCGGCCATTGCTTGGCTTCGCGATAAGTATCGATCACATCCTGATAGCCGGTTTTGGCGTTGTCATCGCCCAGCGGGATCATTCTTCGGAAAGCCTCGACTGCGGCGGGATAATTTTCCTGGTCGCGGTAAACCATTCCCAGGCGCTCAATAAAAATGCCGCGATTGTTGCGGTCGGCCTGGGAGTAGCTGCTATCCGGTTTTTCAGTTTTCTTCAGCAGATCCTGCAGAATCTTGATGGCGTCGTCATAGCGGCCCTGCGCCTCATAAACCACTGCGATGTTGTAAGGAACTTCCAGCGCATCGGGGACCATGTCCTGAGCTTTTTTCAAACTGTCGAGAGCTTGATCGTACTTGCCCTGGCGGCGATAGATTTCCGAGATTCGGAGATAAGTTTGCGCATCTTCCGGATTCGCATCGGCGATCACTTTGTATTGATCGAGCGCCGCATCGATCTGGCCATCATTTAAAAGGTTCTCAGCCAGCCCGCGTATGGCATCCAGATTGTCTCGATCCAGTTGAATGGCGTGTCTGAAGGCATCGATTGCACTCTTGTAATCCTTGCGCTGCTCGTACGTGGCGCCGAGCGCGGCGTACAGCTTGGCCGAACGTCCGGTATCGGGCACTGCGCTGAGCACTTGTAACGCGTGCGCCGTGTCGCCTTCGTCGGTATAGAGCAGGGCCAGAGTGGTAACGGCTTCTTCCGAATCGGGATCGAGCTTCACTGCGATCTTGAGTTCGCTCTCCGCCTTCTGCAAATCGTTGTTCAGGCGGTAAAGCCGGCCGAGCAGGAGGTGGTCGTCCACATTAGTGGGCTCGATCTTGACGATTTCTTCGTATTGCTCAATAGCCAGCTTGAGCACGTTCTCCGATCCGTTGCCGTTGCCCGGCATATCGCCGAGAGACCGCAGATAAATCCGGCCGAGCAGCTTGTGAGCTTCAAGATTGTTCGGATCGCGCTTAAGGATGTCCTGGGCCTGAATTACTGCGTCCCGAATGCGCCCGGTCTTTACGTAGAGCTCCGCGAGGCCCGAAGTCAGAAATTCAGAGGAAGGATCGGCGTCGATGGCGAGCCGGTATTCTTCCATGGCCTTGTTAGCCAGTTCGCTCCGGCCATAGGCCGTGACCTGCTCCTCATAAAGATGCGCCAGCGTGTAGTGGTAATAGGAAGCTGCATGGTCCACTTTGTGCGGTGCCGTCTGCGCCGGCTTGGAGTTCTGCGGCTTAGATTCAGCAGGCGCTGAGGGACTGGTTTGCGCAGTCACGGTCGCTGCGAGAAGCGAAAAGGCAATAGCTAGTTGAAAAATTCTATTCATGCTCGACCTGACCACGCTGGAATGGATGGAACTGATCCTCTTAAGAGTTGAGCGCACTTCCCGAGCCATGACCATTGGATGCACAACCGCCGGAGCTGGGGTGCTCTAATTCTATCCTGTTAGACACCTCATTTGGAAAAACAGTGAGGCCTGTTGTGAGCAGCAGAGAGTCCGGAAGTACAGGGACCGGGGGGACTTGCCATTAGAAATTGTCAAGTTTGGTAAAGGACGAAATCCCCGGACGCGGCGTCTAGTGGCGGAAATGGCGAACTCCCGTGAAAAGCATGGCGAGGCCGAGGCGGTCGGCGGCTGCGATCACTTCGGCATCACGCTGTGAGCCTCCGGGTTGAATGATCGCCGTCGCGCCGGCTTTCGCGATTTCCTCGACCCCGTCGGGGAATGGGAAGAAGGCGTCGGAAGCCGCGACCGATCCCTGCAGCGGCAGTTGCGCTTTCATGGCGCCGATCCTGGCCGCATCCACGCGGCTCATCTGTCCGGCGCCCACGCCGACAGTTTGTCCATCGCGGGCGTAAACGATAGCATTCGATTTCACGTGCTTGCAAACTTTCCAGGCAAATAAAAGAGCGCGGGTTTCTTCGGGCGTTGGAGCGCGCTGCGTCACAACTTTGAGATCGATGTCCTGCAATGGGCGCACGTCAGCATCTTGCAACAGGACTCCGCCAGAAATATTCTTGAGCGTCCACTTCTGCGGCGCAGCCGTAACTTCGACGAGGCGGAGATTTTTCTTGCTGGCGAACTTGGCTTTCGCGGCCTCGTCGAAGGCGGGCGCGGCGATCACTTCGAGGAAAAGCTTGTGCATCTCCTCAGCGGCTTCCAGGTCGATAGGCCGGTTGACGCCGATGACGCCGCCGAATGCGGAGACGGGATCGCATTCGAGCGCCCGCTTGTAGGCTTCGGCGAGAGTTTTGCCACTGGCCGTGCCGGCGGGATTGGTGTGTTTGATGATGGCGCAGACTGCGGCATCCTTGGGGTCGAATTCCTGAGCGAGATCCCAGGCGGCTTGCAGGTCGACGATGTTGTTGTAGGAAAGCTCTTTGCCCTGAAGTTGGCGAGCATTGGCCACGCCGACTCCAGAGCCGTCGGAATACATCGCGGCTTTCTGGTGCGGATTTTCTCCGTAGCGCAGGTCGAGTGTTTTTTGAAACGACAAACGAAGAATTTGCGGGAACGTCCGAGTCGATGTGGGAACAGCCGCCGCCGGCTGTCCGGCGGAGCGAAGGTCCGCAGCTTCGTGGGGAATGCCTTCGAGGGTTGAAGCGATGGCGGAGTCGTAAGCGGCAGTAGTGGCGAACGCTTTCTGCGCTAGGCGCCATTTTGTTTCGAGCGAGAGCGCGCCTTGACTGCGGCCGAGTTCTTCCGCAATCGCTGGATAGTCGGAAGGCGACGTTACGACGGCAACGTCGTGAAAATTCTTGGCGGCTGAGCGAATCATCGATGGTCCGCCGATATCGATGTTTTCAATCAGCTCTTCAAAAGCCACGCCGGGCCTAGCCGCGGTTTTCTCGAAGGCATAGAGATTTACCACGACCATATCTATCGGCTGGATGCCATGCTCGGCAACAGCGGCGACGTGCGCCGGATTCTCGCGGCGATGCAGGATGCCGCCGTGAACTTTGGGGTGCAGCGTCTTCACGCGTCCGTCCAGCATTTCGGGGAAGCCGGTGAGATCGGAAATATCTTTGACGGCAATGCCGGAATCGCGCAGGAGCTTAGCGGTGCCTCCGGTGGAGATGAGTTCGATGCCGAGGGCGGATAGCTGACGAGCGAAATCTACCAGGCCGGTTTTATCGGTGACGCTGAGGATGGCGCGCTGGATGCGGGAAGTGCTGGGGACATGATCGGCCTCAAATATCGAAGGATGAGTGCGGAGCGACCGAAGATTCTATCAGCAATCCCCAGTGGATCGTTTGGCCGCGACTCGCCTAATTCCATGTAAGCGTCTTTGAAAGGGTAATTGTCTCAACGCTGGCGGCGCCAAGCATCTCCGAAGATCATCAATAGAAGACCGGCGATCCAAACTACGTGGCCGTACGTGGGGCACATGCCAGCCAATTCGTGACAGAGGAAATACAGTAACAAGCCCTGCAAAGGATACAAGAACCAGCCTACAACATCTTCGCCTACGCCTTCGCCTTGGCCTTCAGCTTAACGTGCCCTTCCGCCAGTTCGACCGAGAATTCGACATCCTTGCAGCCGTACTGCTTCCGGATCTGCTCAGTCTTCTTCTGCACAAAAGTAGAAAACGAATCCAGATTGCCGGAAACGCTCTCTCCTGCTTTTTTCTTGGCGGCGACCAGCGTGTTGTAGAGACGTTCCAGTTGTTCACGCCCGGCTTCATTTTCGTGCATGGTGAAGGGCTGTGAAGTGGCGTCGGCTGATGCTGCAGCGGCATGGCTTAATCCGTATACCGGGTGCGCGGGCTTGTGCTCCTGTTCGGGACGCACTCCTTGCACGGAGAGAAGCGCATCTTGCGGGCGCCGGTAGCCTTCTTCGCGGATCCGGGACTTCTTGCGCCAAAGATCGCTGTAGACGGCGTAGCGCTGCGCCATCTCGTTGTAACGGTAGCGCTGGGAAAAGTTCATGCGCCCGCCGTCGGAGAATTTGCGCAACAGCGACAGCACCTTCCACTCGATATCCGTGGGCGGGCGCTTGGTCGGATTGCTGAAATAAACCTCATACTCGATCTTCAGCCGGCGCAGTTGGGTCTCGAGTACGTTTAATTCTTCATCGGTGGTCAAGGCAGCGTCTCCAAGTCACAGTGTAGTGAGAAGAGGCGCGGGCGGCGAGGTACCCGGGGGTCACCGAGGTCATGGTACGAAAGTAAGGGCAGCTGCTAGCTTCTGGCCCCTGGTACTGCGCTAGAGATCGGAGAAACGAAACGGATCACGTCGGAAAGGTGATGGTTCAATATACTCTGGTGGATTCGGCTCAACGAGAAGCCAGTCGCTAGAAGCCAGACGCTGATTCATTTTGAATTCGAGGCCATCTTCTTCACCATCGCCAGGACCAGCTTTCGGTCGCTTTCGTTCAGGTTTGTGGCGTAACGGCGAACCTGGCTTAGGAAGCGAACCTCGTCATCGGAAAGCTGCGGCAGTCCCTTGGAGCCGTTGCTGTGGCCCGACTCGGAAAAGAATTGCGAGAGCGCGATCTCCATGGCTCCTGCGATCTTCGACAGCGTGTCGAGCGAGGGGATCGTGTGGCCGTTCTCTACCCGTGACAAGTAGCAGCGCAGCAGCCCGGTCCGCTTCTCAATATCTCCCTGAGACATGCCTTTCTGCAGCCGGTAGTTTCTGATGGTCTCGCCGATGTTGATGGTAGGAAGCATTGCAGGATGCGACATAGTAACCAGATCGGAATCTTCTGGCAAGTGGAAATTCGTGCCATATCTAAACCCATTTATTTCAAGGACGGCCCGGCACGAATTTTTTAATATTTGCACACCGTAAAAGAAACGGCGATAGCATACAACTTTGGCAATAGGAATTACTTCTTTAAATTATCCGCAAGAAAGCTGACGGTCCGTTTCCACGCGTCTGCGGCATCGTCCGGGCGATAGCCTGGCTTGTTCTTGTTGTTGGGATTCTCGAAGGCGTGACCGGCATCGTCGTAAATCTTGATCTCGACCTTCTTTCCTTGTTCCTTCATCGCGGCCTCGAATTTGTGAACATCATCGGGAGTGATGCCTTGATCCTGCGCGCCGAATAATCCGAGAATGGGCGCGTTGATTTTCTTGATGGTGGCGGGATCGGTGACCAGGTGTCCGTAGTTGATTACGTCAGCTGCGAGGGTTGGCTCATCGAGCGCTACGTCTAGCGCGTAACCGCCGCCCATGCACCATCCGATGGCGCCGATGCGATCTTTTTTAACGTTAGGTTGAGACTGCAAAAAATTAAACGCGGCCTCCAGGTCACGATTAGCGCGGTCGTCGGGGACGCCCCGCATCAGTTCGTGCGCCGTGTCAGGCGTGGTCGCAACTTTGCCTCGATAGAGATCGATCGCCAGTGCTTCATAGCCTTGGTCGGCTAACTTTGAGGCTTGATCTTTGACCCAGTCGTTTAGTCCCCACCATTCATGGATCACGATGATGGCCGGAAACGGTCCCTTGCCGTGCGGTGTGTAAAGGAGGCCTTGCACGGTCTCATCGCCGCTCTTATAAGAAACGGTCTTGCCATCGGCGGCAAACGAGGCAGAGGCAACGAGGGCGAGAAACAGCAGCAAGAAAATTCTCTTCATAGCATCATGCCTTTCCCCTAGGGGATCATAATTCCAATTCCATATACATTGCACCCGCGATCGGATTCGATCGGTAGGGCGCGATTTCTTTGAATCCAAGCTTGCGATACATTGCCACGGCATCTTTCATTACAGGCTCGACCGTGTCAAGCCGCATCCGGCGATAACCAACTTGCCGCGCCTCGGCGATGATGCGATCTGCCAGCGCTCGCCCCAGCCCAATGCCGCGGAACCGCGTACGGAGATATAGACGCTTCATTTCACAGATGCCAGGTTCCAGCGCGCGCATTGCCACACAACCTGCGAATTGGCCTTCAGATTCCGCCAGTAGCAAACGGCCCTCCGGAGGAGCGTAGTGGCCGGGTAGCGCTTCCAGTTCTTTATCGAAATTTTGGAAACATAGACTGAAGCCGAGGGACTGCGCGTATTCCAGAAATAATTCGCGGACCTGCGCAATCTGCGGAGGCGATTCGGCTTGATAAATCGAAAGGCTTTTCACCGCCGAGGACGCAGAGAACGCCGAAGGAATTACAGGCTCCATCGCCTTGGCCGAATCAACTTTCATTTCTTTCTCTGCGTTCTCGGCGTGCGCGGCGGTGAATCCGCCTCACCCCATCAACATGCCGCCATTCACATTCAGCACGTGGCCTGTGATGTAGGAAGCTTCATCGGACGCGAGGAAAGCTACCGCGTTGGCCACATCGTCCACCGAGCCTACGCGACCTAGAGGAATCTGTTTGGCGGCGTTCTGTTTGAACTCGTCGCCCAGAACTTCGGTCATGGCGGTTTCGATGAAGCCGGGAGCGACGGCGTTGCAAGTAATGTTTCGCGATCCCAACTCGCGAGCAATTGCCATCGTCAGGCCGATCAGCCCGGCTTTCGAGGCGGAATAGTTTGCCTGCCCCGCCTGCCCCATCTGGCCGAAAACGCTGGCGATGTTAATGATGCGCCCCCAGCGCTGCTTCAGCATGGAACTGCTGACTTGCTGGATGCAGAGATATGCCGATGTGAGATTGGTTTGCATCACCGTATCCCAGTCAGCCCGTTTCATGCGCATGACCAGTTGATCGCGAGTAATGCCTGCGTTGTTGACCAGAATGTCGATCTTGCCGAAGCGCGCGATGGCACCTTTAATCGAGGCCTTCACTTGCTCTTCATCCGTGACGTCGAGAGTGCAGGCCAGCGCCCTGCCGCCCGCGGCAGTTATTTCGTTGACCAGATCGTTTAACTTTTCCCGATTGCGCGCGGCTACGGCGACCGCTGCGCCCACCGTGGCGAGCTTCAGAGCACAGGCTCGTCCTATGCCTTGCGATGCTCCGGTAACGAACGCAACGCGTCCGGAAAGGGACATTAGTTCTCCTGAATTTTCTTCGAGGCTCGATTTAGAAATCTTTTACATTGGAACGTCAGATTATAACCGCCGCTTGACTCGGGTGTGGCTGCAACCGGTTAGCACCCGACCTGGTTATCCACAGCCAGGAACGCGATTATTCGTCTAACGGATTGCGCATCGGCCGTTCGCCGATTAACATTCGAACACTCCCATGCCTCAATCAGCGACGAATGAAGTGATCACGATGCCCGAGCCTTCCAACCCCAACTCATCCACGAATACGAATATCCCGGGGCATCGCTCGACGCAACGGGCGTCCACCAGTGAAGGGCCGACTCCGATTGAAAAACCGCAGGCGGGGGCCTCTACCGAGGTCTTCGCAGTATATGGCGTTGAACCAGAGATTCAGGCCTACGCCATGGCGAAGTATTCGCGCTCGGCGCTGTCGATGAAGGAGTCGTTGCGCGAGATCAGTTCGCAGAAGGCGGAGAAATTTCTCAATACGTTTTATTTTCAGTATGGTCACCGCTCGATTGCTGATCTGGCGCACATTGCATTGGCGGTCGAGAGGCTTTCAATCCTCGCAGCGATTGAGTTGGCCGACGAACAGCGCTGGGACGGCCAGGAGCGCTCGACGCGCTATCAGGATTTCAAAAAGAGCGGTTATTACATCCCCGACTTTGGCGCAGATGACGATGCCCGAAAGCTCTACCGCGAGACTCTGGATTTTCTTTTTGCCGAGTATGAAGCGCTCTCGGCGCACATGACGCAGCATCTCATCAGCATCACGCCCAAGCCTGCCGAGATGAAGCAGGAGGCGTATGAGCGCACGCTGAAGGCGCGGGCTTTCGACATTACGCGCTATCTGCTGCCGCTGGCCACGAATACTTCTTTAGGGGAGATCGTGAATGCGCGGACGCTGGAAACGCAGGTAGCACATCTACTTTCGCATACGCACAAGGAAATCCGGGTTCTCGGCGAGTCGTTGAAAAAGGCGGCGACTTCAGCAGCTTACAACGTGAATGCCGAATCGTTGCGGAATTTGGTGGAGGAGATTCGGAAGGTGAATCCGGAGTTGGGCTCGCGGGCCGAGCAGGAATTGCTGCATGAAGTGCGCGTCGCGCCTACGCTGGTGAAGTATGCGGATCCGAATCCGTATGAAATGGAGACGCGCCGGGAGTTGCGGCAAGCGGCACGCGAACTGATGAAAAGCGAGTCGGTCGCACCTTCAAAAGCGATTGTCGATCTGCTCGATGAAGAACCGCTGGAAGTGGAAATTGCAACGACTTTGCTTTACGAGCATTGTCACCACTCGTATAGACAAGTTCGGCAGGCGCTGCAGGTTTCGGGTGAGCGATTCCGGCGCGAGATCATCGACCTGGGCCTGCGCCATCGCGGCAAGCACGACGAGATGCTGCGCGGCTTCCGTGCCGGACAGCAGTTCCGCTTCGACATCCTCATGGATACGGGCGGCTTTCGCGACATGCATCGTCACCGTCGCTGCATCCAGGTGATGCAGGGATTCACCACGCGGCACGGCTACGAGATGCTGCTCGATGTGGAAGATGCGGGCATGCGCGGACAGTTCGACGCCGCGATGCGACGCGTGCAAACGGCGATCGAGAAGCTCGCCGCGCGCAACGCTCCCGAAGCGGAAGAGAATTCGCAGTATGCGATCCCGCTGGCCTACCGCAAGCGCGCGCTGTTCAAGATGGACTTCGCCGAGGCTGTCTACATCTCCGAGTTGCGCACTACGCCGGCGGGACATGTTTCCTACCGCAACGTGGCTTATGCGATGTATGAGGCGGTGGCGAGGAAGTATCCGGCGCTGGCCAAGTATTTTCGCGTGCACGATGTGACCGCGCCGGTGGATTTGCTGCAGAGGTAGAGGCTAAATGAATGACATTGTCCCTTCGCAACAGACGGTGAAACCGGAGGTGATGGCCGCCTATCGCCGCTCCAATGAAAAGTATCGTGAGCTGTACACGCGACTAGCACAACTGTGATCGGAAAGGGCACGAGTTCCACTCGTGCCGTAAATCTTCAAAATCATCGCCAGGCTTCAGCCGCTGAGGTGAGCCTTTCTCCCATTTCGGAAACTTTTCCACTTATATTTTCTAGATTCGCCTTTTATTCGCTTCGATCTGTATGTATAATCCGGCCAGATTAGTTTCCACATTTAGTTCGGTGATGTTAAAAGGAGCCACACTCCCATGGCGGATGAACGCGGCAAGGCAATTGAATTAGCATTTGCGCAGATTGAAAAGCAATTCGGCAAAGGCTCGATCATGCGGTTGGGGTCGAAGGAAGCGATCGTTCCCATCTCGGTGATTCCGACCGGCTCGATTTCCTTCGATGCGGCGCTGGGCGTGGGCGGATTCCCCCGCGGCCGCGTGGTGGAAGTTTTTGGGCCAGAGTCCTCCGGCAAGACCACCATCACTTTGCAGGTAATCGCCGAGGCGCAGAAGACCGGCGGCATGGCTGCGTTTGTGGATGCCGAGCACGCTCTCGATCCCGCCTACGCCAAGAAACTGGGCGTTGACGTGGACAATCTGCTGGTCTCGCAGCCGGATTACGGCGAGCAGGCTCTCGAAATTACGGAAGCGCTGGTGCGCTCGAATGCCATCGATGTGCTGGTGGTCGATTCCGTGGCCGCGCTGGTGCCCAAGGCCGAACTCGACGGCGAAATGGGAGACAGCCACATGGGGCTGCAGGCGCGGCTCATGTCGCAGGCGCTGCGCAAGCTGACGGGAACGGTTTCCAAGTCGCGTACCTGCCTGATCTTTATCAACCAAATACGAGAAAAGATCGGCGTCATGTTCGGCAATCCGGAGACTACTACCGGCGGCCGCGCGTTGAAGTTTTATTCGTCGGTGCGCGTAGATATTCGCCGCATTGCCGCGATCAAGGATGGCGACGTAGTCACTGGCTCGCGAACACGCGTAAAAGTTGTAAAGAATAAAGTGGCCGCGCCGTTCCGCGAGGCCGAGTTCGACATTCTTTATGGCGAAGGCATTTCCCGCGAAGGCGATCTGCTCGATATCGCGGTGAATAACAACATTCTGGAAAAATCAGGGTCGTGGTTCAGCTACAAGGGCGAACGCATCGGCCAGGGCCGCGAAAACGCCCGTCAATTCCTCAAAGACAATAAAGACACTATGGCCAAGCTTGACACGGAAGTGCGCAAGGCGCTGGGACTGATAGCGACTCCAGCAGCGGCTTCGACACCGCCGGTTGCTGGCGCGGCGCAGCCTGCGCCTTCGACGGGCTCGCGCGTTACCACCATGCCAGGTGCCAATGGGGCCGACGCAGCTAGGGTGCCTGTGGCTGCCCGACGATAGAAGACTGAGTCGATCCAGCGGTCGAACCACTCTGTCTGTGGACAGAGTCGGCTTTTCGTCGCATATATTTTGCATTCGGCTCTGCAAGGAAATTATGAAAAACCCTCGCTTTGCACTGGGGTTTGCCCTTGGAGTATTCGCTTCCCTGATGGGAATCCGCCTGTCAGTACTCCTTCCGACAGCATCAGGTCAAACGGTGCTCGTCGATCGAATGGGAGCGGTACCAGTCGTATCGACGAGTCCTCTCACCGTAACCAACGAAATCAACGCTTCAGGCTCGGGATATATTCTTAAGCTGGACGGCATTGATTGCGTCAACTGTGAAGTATCGAACGGCGCCGTTGTCCAGTATGGCGGCGGTCCATTCAAGCTCGAACATTTTCGCCACTCTGGAGTCGTAACTTTTGATTTGAAGGGGGCTGCTCTCAATACGAAGATATTGCTTTCCTCATTCGGATTTGTCGGCTGCCCCGCCAGCGCTCCGAAACGGCGTTCAACAGACCCCAAAACTTCGGCGCTGAAAACGCTGAGCACGAATCAACAGACTTTTGATCTCTCCTCCAGCCCTGTTGGGGAAAAATGAAGGCGCGGAAGCAGGTACTCGCACGCGTCGGCAGGCTGGCATAGGCAGTCGGTCTCAGCCAATTGCCATTCCCGCCGCCCGCCGCATAGAATCTCTATTCAGCAGTCGGCTCCTGCGAGGACCATTGAACAAAGTAAGCGCGCTTTATCCCGGTTCGTTCGATCCGCCCACCAACGGACACCTTGACCTCATTGAGCGAGGAGCCAAGATTTTTGAGGAACTGGTGGTTGGCATTCTCAGGAATTCGGAAAAAAGTCCGATGTTCAGCCTGGCTGAGAGGTTAGATATGTTGAAGACTCTCACGGCACACCTGAAGAATGTGCGCATTGAGGCCTTCCATGGGCTGATGGTCGAATATGCCAAGTCGATCGATGCAACCTGCGTATTGCGCGGGATTCGAGCCGTGAGCGATTACGAATACGAATTCCAGATGGCCCTGATGAACCGCAAGCTGGAGCCGACTCTCGAGACTGTCTTCATGATGCCCGCCGATAAGTATTCTTATGTCAGCTCGCGCCTGGTACGGGAAGTAGCGCAGGTGGGGGGGCCGGTGAAAGGGTTGGTGCCCGAAGTGGTGGAACAAAAACTGCGCGCTAAGCTGGAGCCCGCTTATAAGTTTCACGACGAAATGCAGGAGGAGTTGCTGGAAGTCGCAGCGCGCGGGCCGGCGAGAAAAGGGAGAAAAAGAAGATCATGACAACCGCAACCACGGAAGCGCTCCGGCTCACCGACCGAATCAACCGCATCGAACCCTCAGCCACCATGGCGGTCGTAGCCGAGGCCGATAAGCTGCGCGCGCAGGGAATCGATGTGGTCGACTTCGGCGCCGGCGAGCCGCATTTTCCCACACCGCAGCACATAAAGGACGCTGCCATCGCCGCAATTCAAGGCAACTTTACGAAATACACTGCCGTGCCTGGCACCCCGGAACTGCGCGATGCCATTGTGCACCGTCACGCGGTCGATTTCGATTCGGACTATCGCCGTGAAGAAGCGATTGCCTCAACCGGCGGGAAGAACGCTCTGTTCAATGCGGTTCAGGTGCTGGTCGATCACGGGGATGAAGTGATTCTCCCGGTGCCTTACTGGGTTTCATTCAAAGACATTGTGCGCTATGCCGGCGGCGAGAATGTGCTGCTGGAAACCGACGAGGCGCAAGGCTTCCGGGTTACGGCAGAAATGGTTGCGCGCCTGATCACGCCTCGGACCAAGGTCATCATTTTGAATTCGCCTTCGAATCCTTCGGGCGCGGTGATGTCTGCCGAAGATCTGACTGCGGTGGTCCGCTTGGCGCACGAGCGCGGCATCTGGGTGCTCTCCGACGAGTGTTACGTTTATTTGAATTACACAGGAAAGAATTTTTCTGTGGGATCGCTGCGCGAATACAAAGAACGCATTGTGGTGCTGGGTTCGCTGTCGAAGACTTATGCCATGACTGGCTGGCGATTAGGTTATGCGCTTGGTCCGGTGGCTGTAATCAGCGCGATGTCGAAGTTGCAAAGCCAGTCCACTTCGAATCCTACATCGATCGTGCAGAAAGCTGCAGTCGCCGCGCTGAAGGGGCCGCAGGAATGCGTCGAGCAGATGCGGCGGGAATATATTCAGTTGCGCGATCATGTGGTGAAAGGTTTGCGCTCGATTCCCGGTGTCACGTGCACTTTGCCGGAAGGCGCGTTCTATGCTTACCCCAACATCTCGGCGTTCCTGGGGCGCGGCGGCATAAGATCAGCGGCCGACGTGGCGGGAAGATTACTTCGCGAAGCTCACGTAGCCACCGTCCCAGGAGAAGGATTCGGCACCGGCGACCATATTCGAGTTTCTTACGCGACTTCGAAGGCCGAATTGGATCGAGGGCTGGAACGCATGCGGAAGTTTTTTGCTGCGTTGTAAATTGTGGAAGTGGACAATTCGGCTAGGGCCGTCCGTTCTCGAACGGCCTTTTTTATTCGGGCAAAGTTTTCATGAGCGATCTATATCCATTACTGATGCTTCCGGCATTCGATCCGCGCCCCTGGGGCACTCATGATCTCTCTCCGATTTATCCGAATCGTCAATTTGCGGAAAAGATTGGCGAGGCGTGGCTTACCGGGGATGACTGCAAAGTGGCGAATGGCCCTTTGGCAGGGCAGACGCTGTCGCAACTGAGCAAAAAATATGAGCGCGAGCTGGTAGGGGACGCAGCTCGAGATCCGCGACGCTTTCCGTTGCTGCTGAAGTTTCTTTTCCCGCACGAGAAGCTTTCCGTCCAGGTTCATCCCGACGATGAACAGGCCCAGCGCGTGAACCAACCGTGGGGAAAAACAGAATGCTGGTATGTGGCGCACGCTAAGCCTGGATCGAAAATTGGATTGGGGTTAAAAAACGGTGTAACCGTCGCGGAATTGGAACAGGCGATCCACGAGAATCGTGCCGAGGATTTGTTGAACTGGATTGACGTGTACACCGGTGACATGATTTACGTTTCCGGCGGGACGGTTCACACCTTAGGGCCGGGTTCGGTCATTATTGAAACGCAACAACAGTCGGATACCACTTACCGTTTGTATGATTACGGGCGCCCCCGCGAGTTGCACTTGAAAGAGGGACTGGCCGCAGTAAAGCCGGAGGTGGCATCGGGAAAAGTGGTGAGGCCTGCCCCGCAGCAAATTCCGGGCAGTAAGAACCGGCAGCGCCGCATTAGTGGCCGCGCCTTATTTCGTCGTCGATATGTTTGAGATAAAGGATCCGCAGCCCCTCTCGACTCGCGATCAGTCGGGAAAGGCTTCCGCCCAGATCCTGGTCGCGGTAGAAGGTTGTGGGATCGTGCAGGCAGGCAACTCGGAACCGATTACCGTCACCAAAGGGGATGCCATCGTGGTGCCGGCCGATCTGGAGAACTTTACTGTGCAGCCGCAGTGGACGTTGGAATTTCTCAGGGCGCGTGTTCCCGGAGAAGCGCTGTCGGAACCTGAGATAAGAATGTGAACGAGCTCCTAACCTAGTGTCCAAGAACGCAAATTTTTATCCTGTGATTCTGGCTGGTGGCCGAGGCACCCGGTTCTGGCCCTTAAGCCGCAAAAAGCGGGCGAAGCAGTTGCTCGCGCTGGATGGGAAGCAGACCATGATCCAGCAGACCGTAGCGCGCCTGCTCCCCCTCGCATCTTCGAATCGTTTCTGGATCATCACCAACGGCGACCTTCGTTCACCGATCTTGCGGCAACTCCCGAGGCTGCCTAAGGCGCAAGATGATTGCCGAGCCCGTGGCTCGCAACACTGCTCCCGCAATCGGTCTCGCTGCGTTCCTTCTTCTGCGGGAAAATCCCGATGCAGTAATTGGAATGTTTCCCTCGGACCATGTGATCAGAGACGAAGAGAAATATCGCTCCACCATTGAGCGAGGTGCGGAAATTGCGGCGGACGGAGAAAACATTGTGGTTCTCGGCATCCCTCCCAATCGAGCCGAAACCGGATATGGATACATTGAAGCCGGGAATATTTTTGATGGCGATGCGCTTCGTGTGCGCCGCTTCACCGAGAAGCCGGACGCGAACAACGCCCTTGCTTTTGTCGCTTCCGGTAACTACTTCTGGAACAGTGGAATGTTTTTATGGAGCGCCCGCACGCTGGTCAATGCGCTTCACGAGCATCTTCCGAAAACCGCAGCCTTACTGGAACAGATAGCCGCCACTTTTGGCACTCGCAAATTTCAGTACAGCTCTGCGCAAACTATATCCGAAGTGTGAAAACATCAGCATCGATTATGCAGTTCTGGAGCCGCGTTCGGCCAAGGGCGAAGCGCAGGGAAACATCATTTGTCTGCCGGCGGATTTTGGCTGGAATGATCTGGGCTCCTGGACGGCTTTGCACGAGCATCACACCGCCAAGAGTACTCCGGCTGAAGGCAACATCATCGATGGTTCGGGAGTATTTGTTCTGAATGCCCACGGCAATTACGTGCACGCACCGGGCAAGTTTGTGGCGACAGTCGGAGTGAATGATCTAGTTGTCGTCGACACTCCGGACGCGTTGCTGATCACCACGCGACAGAATGCGCAGGACGTGGGTAAAGTTGTGAAGTATTTAGATGGTAAGAAGCTGCACAGATTGACATAAGCCCGGTTTTATGGCGAAAGAAATCAAATTCGGGACCGATGGCTGGCGCGGTATCATCGCGGATGACTTTACCTTCGACAACGTCCGGAAAGTGGCTGGAGCAATCGCTTCCTATGTTCTGAAATATGAGAACGCCGGCGGCGGAGTTGTCATCGGCTATGACACCCGCTTCGCTTCGCAAACGGCAGCCCAAGTGACCTCCGAAGTAATTGCCGCAGCTGGTATTCCTGTGAAGCTGGCCAACGATTACACACCGACCCCGGCTGTCTCCTACGCCGTGAAACAAGGCGGCGCGGCTGGCGGAGTGATGATTACTTCCAGCCACAATCCCTGGAACTGGAACGGGGTAAAGTTCAAGGCGAATTTTGGCGGATCCGCTACACCCGCCATCATGAAGAAGGTCGAAGACGAATTGCAAGCTGAAGCAATGCCGCAGGGAACGAAAGCGGTGATCGAAGAAGTCAACCTCAAGCCTCCCTATGTCGCAGCCGTTTGCCGGTTTGCTGACCTGGATCTCATCGGGAGAGCCAAATTCAAGATCGCCATTGATTCCATGTATGGATCCGGTCGCGGCATTCTGGCGGGAATATTTGCCGAACGCGGAGTGCAGCACGTCACTATTCGGCAAGAAGTGAATCCGCTGTTCCCCGGCATCAATCCCGAACCCATAGAACCACACGTGGCTCTCTTGCAGCAAACTGTGGTTCGCGAGAAATGCGATGCAGGACTGGCCACGGACGGCGACGCTGACCGCATCGGTGCGGTCGCCGAAGATGGCAGCTTTGTCGATTCCCACAAAATTTTCTGCGTGTTGTTGCGCTGGCTGCTGGAGCGGAAGCAATGGTCCGGAGATGTGGTGCGTGCTTTCAATACCACGCGCATGCTCGACCGCATCGCCGCCAAACATGGTCGCAAGCTTTACGAAACCAAGATCGGATTTAAATACACAGCCGATCTAATGATGGAGCACGACATCCTGATCGGTGGGGAAGAATCCGGTGGCATCGGCTATTCCCGCTTTCTGCCGGAACGCGATGGGATCCTGAACAGCCTGCTGCTGGCCAATGTCATGGCGGAGGAAGGAAAGCCGTTGGGTCAGTTAGTCGCCGACCTGCAACGCGATTTTGGCTCGCACTATTACGGTCGGCGTGATCTGCATATACCCGATGAAATTAAACAGAGCGCGATTCGGCGGGCGCGAGACGAAGGTACTCAGACCCTGGGGAGCTACCGTGTGAGGAAGAAAGAGAATCTTGACGGCGTCAAATTTTTTCTCGACGCGCCCACAAATGGCAACGGGGCTGAAGCGTGGATCCTCTTCCGTGCTTCGGGAACGGAGCCGCTGCTGCGGGCTTATGCCGAAGCTTCCTCGCCGGAGTTGGTCAGAGAGATCCTGACAGCCGCGGAGGATTTTGTTCGAAAGGGCTAGCAGCCTCGTTCGCATCGAAGCCACATTTCTTGCCCCGGTAGTGCGATACTTTTAGCTACCCATGACCTTTGCTGGAAATCCATCTGCCGATCCAGTCGACTCGCCTGAGGCGCGCCGTTACAACCGGATCCATCGCTGGCTGAGCATCGCCGATTTTGTCATCGGTGCCGCATTTCTGGTTGTCCTCCTGATTACCGGATGGTCGGGCTGGTTACGCGATCTCGCATTGAGGCGCGCGTTCCAGAATTACACGCTCGCAGTATTTTTGTATTTATTCTTCTTACTCCTGATCAGCAAGCTGCTGGGTTTCGGGCTTGATTACTACGGATTCCGGCTGGAGCGGCGGTTCCAACTCTCGACGCAAAAATTTCGATCGTGGCTGTGGGATGAGACGAAGGGCTTTCTGGTTGGACTGGTATTAGCTGCGATCGTAGTCGAGTTGCTCTATTTCATGATTCGCCAGTCTCCACAACACTGGTGGCTGATCACATGGGCATTATTCATGGGGCTGTTTATCTTGTTGGCCCAGTTGGCGCCGGTGGTGCTGTTTCCAATTTTCTACAAGTTCGAGCCTCTGGACGATGAAGATCTGCGGCGGCGGCTCGTGCTTCTGGGCGAGCGGGCAGGGACGCGTGTACGCGGGGTATACCGCTGGAAGCTTTCAGAAAAGAGCAAGAAAGCTAATGCTGCGCTGACCGGGCTCGGCAGCACGCGGCGAATCATCCTGGCTGACACGCTGTTGGATAATTACGCTCCCGAGGAAATCGAAGCGGTCCTGGCGCACGAACTCGGACACCATGTTCACCGCCATATTCTGAAAAGTATCTTCGTACAAGCCGGAGTTACTTTCCTGGGTTTCTGGATCGCGAATTTCGTGCTGCACTATGCGGTCGATCATCACATGTTCGAGGAGCTCTCCGATTTTGCAAACCTGCCTTTGCTGGCGATCACGGCAACTCTGCTTTCGCTGTTGCTGATGCCGGCCTTGAATGCCTACTCGCGCTTCAACGAACGGCAGGCCGACCGCTATGCTTTCGAATCGATTGCCGACGTAGGTCCCTTCATTTCGTCGATGAATAAGCTGGCACAGCAGAATCTGGCAGAGCGTACCCCTGCGAAATGGATCGAATTGTTATTCCACTCTCACCCGGCAATCTCCCGGCGCGTGGCGGCGGCGGAAGAGTGGGAGCGCGTCCAGGGTGCAACTCCACAGGTATAAACAGACTCGGAGGAAGTCAACGCCGGCGCAAGATTTCGGCCACACGCTGCAGATCCTCTTCCGTATCCACTCCCACCGAATCGTACGGCGTCTCGCCCACAAAAATCGAAATCCCATTTTCCAGGAAGCGCAATTGTTCCAACCGCTCACTTTTTTCCAGCATCGATTCCGGCCAATTCACAAACCAATCGAGTGCGGGCTTGCGGTATGCATAAAGGCCGAGGTGCTTGAAATACCCCGGAGAACTGCTGTCGCGATCGAACGGAATGGTAGCACGCGAGAAATAAAGCGCGCGACCATTGCTAGCTGTCACTACCTTCACCGCATTGGGATTTAGTACATCTTCACGCGGGCAAGCTGTTTTCACTGTTCCCACTTCGACCGACTGTTCTTTCATCACGTCCAAGAGCGTGGCAATTTGTTCCCCTCGCACCAGTGGTTCGTCCCCTTGCACGTTCACATAAACGTCCGCTGCCACTGAATTGGATATTTCATGCACACGCTCGGTGCCACTCTTGTGCGAGCCTGATGTCATCTCTGCTCTCCAGCCGTGTCTGCGGCAGGTCTCCAGAATGACTTCTGAATCGGTAGCGACAATTACATCGGAGAGCAGTGGCGAGGATCGAACTGCCTCATAGACCCAACCAATCAATGGCTTACCGGAAAGCTCGCGCAGCATTTTTCGTGGTAGGCGGGTCGAGGCCAAGCGGGCCGGAATAACGGCAACAGTATTCATCAGGAGCAGTTTCCGGCTTTGTTGGACCGCTGGCAAGTATTGATTCGGCGAATGGGCGCACGCCCGTGCGTTTGACACTTTTTTGCAAGCGCTCTTAGAATAAACAATTGGGCGCGGAGAACCACTCCGGTTCTTTCGCTCAGGCAGCGAGACCCCGCGCGGATGCTATAGTCCCGCTCGTTGCGTTTCCCCAAGTAATGGCGGCGTAGCTCAGGTGGCTAGAGCGACGGTCTCATAATCCGTAGGTCCGTGGTTCGAGTCCACGCGCCGCCACCAAATTACTTGTCCTGTGGTTGCTCTTAAACTCTTTATTCGCAAAAATTTTGCGATATTTGCCGGCTAGAGGCTTACCCATAAGGTACTTTCAAGCGTTACCGAAGTTTCCGCACGAGCCCTCAAACCCCTGTCGTTAGAAGCGTTAAGTGCTTATCCTTTAAGCAGCGCGCCCCACGTGTAGGCGGCAATAGGGGCACGGTGATCCCTGCTTAAATGTCTGCCAGCACCAACTCGTGGAGAGGACTACCGCTCGGGGCGCAGGCATTCGTTGCCCTGGTGATTGTCGGAGGTACCGGCTGCCTGCTTCAGGCTGCCATTCACCAGAACAGCAAAAACATTGCGGAGTTCATTTGCTATACGGGAATCGCGGTCCTGGCTTCGCGACTGCGCGTCACCTTGCCGGGAATTACCGGGACGCTCTCGGTGAACTTTCTTTTCATTCTGGTAGCAATCGCGGAATTGGGCTACTCCGAGGCGCTCACCCTAGCATCGGTTGCCATGGTAGCGCAGAGTTTATACCCGGGGCGGCCGACCGCAATTCAATTGACGTTTAACGTCTGCGCGGGTTCGCTGTCGACGGCTCTAGGTTATTTCGTCTACCACAATCCACTATGCAACTTACTGATCAGCAATCGCCCGCTGATTTTGTGCCTGACTGCCACAATCTATTTCATCGTTAATGCTGGGTGTATTGCTGCGGTAATTTCTTTCAGCGAAGGCAAGCCACTGCGGAGCATTCTGGTCGGCTGCTACTTCTGGTCGTTCCCCTATTACTTGGTCGGGGCCGGCATTGCCGCGGCAATCTCGTGGTTCAACCACGCATTCAACTGGGAAACTTCGTTGTTGTTCGTTCCTGCCATTTATCTGATCTACCGCTCTTACCGGCTGTATCTGGGAAAACTGGAAGACGAAAAACGCCACGTTGAAGAAATGGCGAACCTGCATCTTCGAACCATTGAAGCCCTGGCGCTTGCTATCGAAGCTAAAGATCAAACCACCCACGAGCACCTGCAACGGGTGCGTATTTACGCCATCGAGGTGGCCAAAGAATTAGGGGTCAAAGGGGCAGAACTGGAAGCGCTGCACGCGGCTGCCTTGCTGCACGACATCGGCAAACTGGCCGTGCCGGAGCACATCATTTCGAAACCCGGACGGTTGACTCCGGAAGAGTTCGAGAAGATGAAGATTCACACCGTTGTCGGCGCTGAAATTTTGGAACGCGTTCGCTTTCCCTACCCGGTGGTTCCGATTGTGCGGGCTCACCATGAGAAGTGGGACGGATCTGGTTATCCTTACGGTTTGAAAAATATGGAAATCCCGATCGGCGCCCGGATTCTTTCTGCCGTTGATTATCTGGATGCTCTGGCGTCGGATCGGCAATACCGGCGGGCAATGCCGTTGGATGAAGTGATGCAAAGGCTAGCCGCGGAATCGGGAAAGTCATTTGATCCGAAGGTGGTGGACGTCCTGAAAAGGCGTTACCGGTCTCTGGAGAATCTGGCGCTGAAGAAATCAGCAGAAGATGGAATTCCGACGCACTCCGGCGGGATCAAGATTGCGCGCGGACCAGAGCCGGATGCGGGATTCGAGAGTGCTGCAGTATCCGATACGCCGGGGCGCGAGGCGAATTTTCTCTCCTCGATCGCAGCCGCGCGCCAGGAAGCTCAGTCTTTGTTTGAGCTGAGCCAGGATCTGGGAGCTTCACTAAGCTTGGGGGAAACTCTTTCCGTCTTCTCAGTAAAACTCAAACCGATGGTTCCCTACGACGCCATTGCTATTTACATCCGGCGCGGGGATGAGTTGATCCCGGAATATGTGAATGGCGACAACTACCGCCTTTTTGCTTCCTTGCGAATTCCCATGGGAGACGGCCTCTCCGGTTGGGTGGCGCAGAATAAGAAGCCGATCATAAATGGAAATCCCTCCGTGGAACCGGGTTACCTGAACGATCCCGCCAAATTCAGCACCCTGCGATCGGCACTGGCGTTGCCGCTCGAGGGAGTGACCGGCGTGATCGGGGTTCTCGCCCTTTACCGCGCTGAGCGCGATGCTTTCACTTCCGATCACTTGCGGATTCTTTTGGCAGTGACCGGCAAAATGGCACTGGCCATCGAAAACGCCGTCAAGTATCAGCAGGCGGAAAGTTCGGCCACGACCGACTACCTCACCGGACTGCCTAATGCCCGCTCATTGTTTCTGCAACTCGATCGCGAACTCGCCCGCTGCAAACGCGACAATGTCTCGCTCACATTAATGGTTTGCGACATGAACGGGTTCAAGAAAATTAACGACCGGTTCGGACACCTGGAAGGGAATCGGGTCTTGCGTCTGTTTGCGCAGGCGTTGAAAGATAGCTGCCGCGAGTATGACTATGTGGCCCGCATGGGGGGAGACGAGTTTGTCGTAATTGCTCCGGGGCTGGCCACTGACGCAGCAGCCAAGAAGATCGAACAGATTCGGCCGCTGGCGCGGCAAGCCGGATTCGACGTTTGCGGAGAAGACATTCTCTCACTCAGCGTGGGGCTCGCTGTGTCACCCGATGATGGCAATGACGCCGAACAATTATTGACTGAAGCGGACCGGCGAATGTATCTGGAGAAACAAAAACAGCCTACGAAAAAAGATCAGCGCCTGCACACGCGAATGAAGTGCCGGCTCACCATTGAGTTGCATGCCCAGGGCAGTGCTGCGCCAGTGTTCGGCAATCTAATCGACATAAGCCTGGGAGGCTGCTATGTGGAAACTGCTGCGATCCTCACCCCTGGCTCTTCTGTCAAAGTAGTATTCTCGATGGACAATTTGGATTTGAGCGCAGAAGGCAGTGTTGCCAGAATTCATCCTGGTTCAGGGATTGCGGTGCAGTTCAAGGAAATGAGCCGTGAGTCGCGCGAAAAAATGTATCGCATTCTGGAATTCGTTCAGAGCACGACCACGATGTACAACGACCGTTACCTGCAGAATCTTTTCAACCGCTGATCGTCACAAAGACGTCCACTTCAAATTTCTAATCCACGGTTGAAGCCAGTCTCCTTCGCCCGTACACTTAAGAGATGCACGTGCATGCCCACGGCGGGAGCGGTCCCAAGCGAGTGCTCAAAATCTCGCTGGGGGTGACCCTCGCGTATATCGTGCTGCTGGTGGTGGCTGGAATTCGCGCCCACTCTCTGGCGCTGCTCTCCGAAGCCGGGCACAATCTCTCCGACTTTTTAGCGCTGCTGCTGTCTCTGGTTGCGGTCTATTTGCAGTCACGTCCCGCCAGTTCTACAAAGACATATGGCTACCATCGCGCCGGAGTGCTGGCGGCATTGGTGAACGCGGTGTCCCTGGTCGCGGTCGCATTCTTTATTTTCTACGAGGCATTCCGGCGCCTGCAGCATCCGGAGCACGTGCAAGCTGCCGTGATGATGTGGGTGGCGGGCGCGGGCGTAGTGATGAATGGGGTGATAGCTCTGCTGCTTTACCGCTCCGGAGGCGACGTCAACATCCGCAGCGCTCTGTTGCATGAAGTCGGTGACACTCTGTCTACTGCCGCCGTGATTGCCGGAGGCTGGGCGATTCTGGTCACCGGCAATTCCTGGATCGACCCCGCGCTTTCTTGCGGAATCGGTGCGCTGATCCTGTGGTCTGGATTCGGCATCGTGCGTGAGACTTTGAACATTTTGCTCGAAGGCACGCCCCGCGGGGTGAAGCTCGAGTCGGTCGAAGTGGCCATCCGGTCAATCGATGGCGTCAACGATGTGCACGATCTCCACTGCTGGAGCATTGGATCAGAAACTCGCGCGCTCTCCTGCCACATCTCGATCGCCGATATTCCGCCATCGGTGAGCGAGCGAATTCTGCGCGATGTGAAGGAATGCCTGCACCATAAGTTCCGAATTGACCACACCACCATTCAGTTCGAGCATGTGGAGTGTGAAGTAGCGCATGGTTGCGTAATTCCGGTGGGGGAGGGTGAAGAGCATCATCACCACACCCATTGAGAGATGGGTGAGCTGTGTAGACAGGCGCTCTCTGCGGAAGTTCTCCGCGTTCTCTGCGATTCAGGCTTTTTTGTCCGAGGCCTGCTTCTCAAATATCTCGCGTGCCCGCTCGATAGTATCCGCTTCATCCGCCGATTTATCCGGCCGAAGCCGAACAATCCTCGGGAAGCGCAGAGCGTATCCGCTCTCGTGACGGTCGGACTGCATCATATTATTGAATGCAACTTCCAGTACGATCTTCGGCTCGACGGTGCGCCGGAAGCCTTGATCCTCGATCGTATGATCGAGAAACCACCTGGTCATCTCAGCAATCTCAACGTCGGTCAGTCCTGAATATGCTTTGCCGATATTCGCCAGGCGGTCGCCATTCCAGACGGCAAATGTGTAATCGCTGAGCACGCCGATGCGCTTGCCGTGCCCGAACTCCACGGCAGTTACGACAACGTCGAGCGTTGCCAACTCCCGCTTCATCTTCAGCCATGACTTGCCGCGCTTGCCTGGCGTGTATGGCGAAGTGAGGTCTTTGATCATCAGCCCTTCGTTGCCGCGAGCCTGTGCCGCGACAAAAAGTCCATCCAGTTCCTCGCTGGACGAAACTCGAAAAACGGGCGCGCGAATAATCTGGGCCGCCTGCAATTCGTCCCTATCTCCAAAAATAAGCTTTCCCTGTGCCCCGATTTTCCCCGGTGCTCCCCTGTGTCCTCTGTGTTCAGGATTTTTCTCCGCGAGCAGTCTCATCGAGAATTCGAGCCCGCTCCCGCAGCGGACGATCAATGAGCAACTCCCCACCCGCATACAGAACATCGAACACGAGGTACGCCACCGGAATCTCGCGCAGCATTTTCTCGCTTACTTTCTTTCGTCCCAGTCGCTGTTGCAAGACCGAGAATGGCCGCGCCTGGCCGAGTTCAGCGGCTCTGATCTCAGCGGACTCAGAAGGCGGTTCATCCACGATCAGCTGAGTGTGGGCAAGTTTTTTGCGGATATTCCCAAGCGACAATCTCACCATCGAGAATGGCATCCTTCGGCAATCCCGCGAGCGCCTCGGGCAACTCTGGAAACGACTCGGTGATCTCATCCCGCGTGCGCGAGAAGAACTTTACAACGCCATCCGAAACATGCGCCTGCGCGCGAATGCCATCATACTTATCTTCTACCGCAGCCTCAGGGAAGTAACTCAGCCCTTCCTCGGGCGAGTCGACCGGACTCGCCAGCATGAATCCCGAGAGGATGGAACATGCGCATTTTCGCCTGAGACAGTTTATTTTCAGCCGCAAGTCGGAGAGTCTGGCCAATGTCGCCGAGCAGCATGTTCGCGCGCTGCACCTCCGCGAGGGTGGCCGCGTAAGCCTTTGCAATGGCCTCCTCGACCAGGCTTTCTTTCAGCCCAATGCGCAAATCGCCGGTCATGATCTTGATGATGTACTTGGCTTCGAGCGGTGTGGCGCGCGCCAGTAAATCCCGAACCAGCGCAGATTTTGCTGCCGGTCCGCGTACCGCCGCGATCTGCCGAAAAGTGTCTTCAACTTCGAGAACGTCGAGCGGCGCTTGAGATCTCTTTGGCAGAACCTCTTCTGCGACAGCTCCCAAATCTCCGTACTTCCGATATGCCGCACTCAGCGCGGCCTCCTCTTTTCCAGAAACCTCTGCGACGATGCGCCACAATAGTCTCCCGCCGATCTGCAGAGTGGTTTCTTCCCAAACGGCGAAGGGTCGTCCCGAAAGAAACACTGCCGAGACCGCGGCTTCATCGATGGTGCGCGATCTTAGATAGTCAGAGACGATTGCCGTCTTCTGCAATTTCTTCGTAGTGGCTGCAATCGCCTCGCAAGTCTGTGCGAACTGAAGCATGTCATCCCAAAGAATAGACGAAAGGCAATCCGCTGAATGAGAGTTTTGCCCCCTGTGATAACCTAGATGTTGGCGCTTTTCCGCGCCTGGAGCATCTAACTCTCGTGCGTTCGCTGCGTAATCTCGTGCGTTTCCTGGTGGCCGTGCAGCTTCTCCCCGCTCTCGAGAGTGGGGAAGAAACTCTGGTCGGCGGCCAGGCTGTGCTGGAAGGTGTCATGATGCGTTCCCCGCACGCCTGGGCAATCGCTTGCCGTAAACCTTCGGGCGAAGTGGTCACCATGAGCCAACCGCTCGCACGCCCCTCCGAGAAGCACAAGTGGATGGCTTGGCCGATTGTGCGAGGCGTGATGACACTGGGTTACGCGATGTCGCTTGGCTACCGCGCGCTACGTTTCTCCGCAAACGTTGCCATCGAAGAAATAATGCAGGACGATTCCACGGAACAGGTAGAGACAGCCGCCTCGGCTGTCCCGCCGAAGCGAAGGGAGGCGGAACATCCCCAGGCCAAGAAGGCCCAGACGCGAGAGAAGGCGGCCTCCATCAGCGGATGGCTTGCTGCCGGCAACGTCATACTCTCGCTGGCATTTTTCATTTTCATGTACAAGTATTTGCCGCTGCTGGCGGCCACCGAACTGAAGAAGGCGAATCCTGCGCTGGGCGGCCAAATCGTCTTCAACCTGGTGGATGGCGCGGTTCGGTTAATCCTGTTCCTTCTCTTCATCTGGGGAGTTTCCCTGTTCCCGGATATCCGCCGCGTATATGAGTATCACGGTGCGGAACATAAGACGGTATTTGCGTTTGAGAATGGCGACCCGCTCGAAACCAAAGCCGTGCAGAAGTACTCGACCTTCCATCCCCGCTGCGGCACCAGCTTTCTCATGACGGTGATGCTGATTTCGATTGGCTTCTACATGCTGATCCCTTTCACTACGTTTTGGGCGCGCTTTGCTTCGCGCATTGCTTTGCTACCCGTGATTGCCGGGGTCTCGTACGAAATCATCCGCTTCGCCGCCAAACATCGAGGTTCGCTCTTCGCCTTAATGACCGCTCCCGGCCTGTGGTTGCAGCGCATCACCACGCAGCCTCCGTCCGATGAGCAAGCGCAATGCGCTATCGTCGCCCTCGATCAGGCCATGGCGCTGGAAAAAGAAAACGGCGGCGAGTTGGTGATTGCCTAGCGGCGCCGCCGCGAATATTTCTCTCTCTTCATCTCTCAACTACAATGCGAAAGGGGACGCAGCTTGCTACTTTTAGCTCGCTTGCGCTCCTGCGAAACTGAGACGTAGCAAGTTTTTTCAGGAAAGACTTCCGATGTTTGAACGCTTAGATCAAATCGAAGCTCGATACGAAGACCTGACTCAAGCTCTGGCTTCGCCGGATATCGTCAACGATTCTGCGAAATATCAGAAGACCGCCAAGGCTCACAGCGAAATCGCGCCAATGGTGGAAAAATATCGCGAGTATAAAGACCTGACGAGGGGCATCGCGGAGAGCAAGTTTATGCTCGCCGAGGAAAAAGATCCCGAGATGCGGGCCTACGCTCAGGAAGAGCTTAACAAGTTAGAGCCGCGAGTAGCATTGATCGAAGAAGAGCTGAAAGTCTTGTTGCTGCCCAAGGACCCCAACGATGAGAAAAATATCATCCTGGAGATTAGAGCAGGCACGGGCGGGGACGAGGCTACACTCTTCGCCGCCGAAATCTTCCGCATGTACACCCGGTTTGCGGAAACGCAACGCTGGAAAGTTGAGATTCTTTCCTCATCAGAATCGTCAGCTGGAGGACTGAAGGAAGTCATCGCCATCATCGAAGGCAATCGGGTTTTTTCTCAACTCAAGTATGAGAGCGGCGTGCACCGCGTGCAGCGTGTTCCCGCAACTGAGCAGCAGGGGAGGGTTCACACTTCCGCGGTGACCGTTGCCGTGTTACCTGAGGCCGAGGATGTCGACATCAAAATCGAACCGAAAGACCTGCGCATCGACACGTTCTGTTCCTCCGGGCCGGGCGGCCAGTCGGTGAATACGACTTACTCCGCGGTGCGGATCACGCACATTCCAACGAATACTGTGGTGAGCTGCCAGGATGAGAAGTCACAGATTAAGAATCGCGAGAAGGGCATGCGCGTGCTGCGCTCGCGCCTTTACGAAATCGAAATGGAAAAGCAGCAGCAGGCTTTGGCGAAAGAGCGCAAGGCGATGGTGGGATCAGGCGACCGCAGCGAGAAAATCCGCACTTATAATTTTCCGCAGAACAGACTCACCGATCATCGCATTGGATTCACCATTCATCAGTTGGAAGCGGTAATGGACGGCAAGCTTCAGCCGCTGATCGAAGCCCTCACCACTTATTACCAAGCGGAAAAACTGAAGCAGGAAACCGCCGGCGTAGTCTGAGGCGGGCCAGCTCTCGCACTAATGCGCGAGTTGACACTGGATGAACTGCTCCACGAGCAACCCGCGCATAGATAATCCGCACCTAAAGGTCACTATGTCCAACGGCAAATCCCGCTCGCTGCTGGCGCTCGCGGGCTTCGGACTCGCGACCGCTGGAGCCGCCTGGTATGGTTCACGCTACAGCCGCGGCGGGAGCAAGGATGGCTGGTATCGCGATCTCAACAAACCTAGTTTTACTCCTCCGGATAATGCTTTCCCAGTGATCTGGATGTCTCTGTACGCGATGATTGCATGGTCAGGGTGGCGCATTTGGAGTGCTGCGCCGTCACGCGAACGCAAGCACGCGCTCCGTCTGTGGATCTCGCAGCTCAGCGCCAATGCCAAGTGGTCGAAACTATTTTTCGGCGAACATCGCCCTACGCTCGCGCTGGCGGATGCCATTGCCCTGGAGGGAATGATCTTCTCTTACATCAAGGCCGCTCGTAAAGTTGATCGCGCAGCGGCCAACGCGTTTATTCCGTACGCAGCATGGGTCGCCTTCGCCGCAGTGCTCAACGCCGAAATTCTCAGGCTTAATCCGCGTCGGGCCTGAAGCCTGTCTCCGCATTGAGCTGTTTCTGTGGTGAAATGTTCAGGTGCAACTGAAGCAAGCTCTCATGGACGCGGTCCTGCGTCTCACGGCTAACAACGTTCCATCCCCTCGCATGAATGCGGAAATTCTTCTGATGTTCACGCTCGCCTGCGACCGCGCTTATCTGTACGCGCACCCGGAACGAAAATTGACGGCTGAGGAAGGGGCTCGCTATGAAGCCGCTCTGGCGGAGCGCATTCGCGGCGTGCCCGCCCAGTACATCACCGGTCACCAGGAATTCTGGGGCCTGGACTTTATTGTCACTGCAGCGGTTCTAATTCCCCGACCCGAGACCGAGCACGTCGTTGAGGCAGTTCTGGAACTTGCCGCTAAGTATAGCCAAACATCGGTTCCCGCTCTCCGCATCGCTGACATCGGCACTGGATCCGGCTGCATCGCGGCTGCGCTTGCGCACGAACTGACGCACTCCGAAGTTTACGCAACTGATATTTCTCCCGCGGCTCTGGAAATCGCGGGCATTAACGCTGCGCGGCATCAACTCCTAGAGCGGATTCATCTCCGCGAGACGGATCTAATTTCAGGATTCGATGAGAGCTTCTTCGACTTTGTCGTTTCGAATCCGCCTTACGTCGGCGAGTCGGAAGAAGATACAGTTCACTTGGAAGTGCGGAAATTCGAGCCTCGGAACGCAGTCTTCGCCGGTCCGACAGGACTAGAGATCATTGCCCGGCTGATCCCGCAAGCCCGCCTGGCGTTGCGTCCAAACGGCTGGTTGGTGATGGAAATCAGCGGAACCATCGTGGACGGAGTGAAGAATCTTTTGCAGGAATGGCGGGATTTGCGAGTTATCGAGGATCTGCAAGGAATAGCAAGAGTCATTGCCGCACAAAAACCGGCGTAGGAAACGAAGCTGGAATCCGTTCTCCACACGCCGCGCTGCACTCCTTTGATTTATCCTGTGCTCTACTCTTAGCATAATCAGCCATCAATGACCCGGCCTAAACCACTGTGGAAAGCGGACAATCAGAAGAATCGTCTCTCCGAGCTTGCGGCGCAGTCCGACGATTCTGCTAAGGATCACGCTTTGCGTCGCGATGTGCGCTCGCTCGGCGCCTTACTTGGCCGGGTACTGGTGGAGCAAGTGGGCCCGGAGCTTTTCAATACAGTCGAAGAGCTGCGCAAGCTCATGATTCGGCACCGCGAGCGCGTAGCGCATAGCTCCGCCGCCGCGTCGCACGGGGAATTGATGGCCAGCGCGCAGACGATGATTTCGAAAATGGACACGGAGCGCGCCCACCAGGTGACGAAGGCATTCGCTATTTATTTTGAGCTGGCAAACTTGGCGGAGACCAACCATCGCAAGCGGCGCCGTCGAGCCCGCCAATTGGACCGTCAATCGGCGCCATTACCCGGATCGTTTCACGGAACGCTGATGCGCATGAAGCGAGCCGGAATCTCCGCCGAGGCAACTCTGGCGGCACTTCGGCAAATCACCGTGACTCCTGTATTCACTGCGCATCCCACAGAAGTGGCGCGGCAGACAGTCTTGCTCAAGCGCCGCCGGATCGCCGAACAACTGGAGCGGCTGGATCGCCTTCCCTTGACTGTGGGCGAAGCCCTGCGTTGCGAACAGATAATCCATGCTGAGATTACTGCTCTCTGGCAGACCGACGAAGTTCGACAGACCAAGCCCACCGTCGATGATGAGATCCGCATGGGATTGCGCTATTTCCGGCTTTCGCTGTTTGAAACGCTGCCTCGTATCTATAGTGAGGTCGCGGAATCGATTCGCGAAGAGTATGGCGCAGTTGTGGAAGCAGCCGACTTGCCGAACTTGATTAGTTTCGGTTCCTGGATCGGTGGCGATCGTGATGGCAATCCGCTGGTCAAGTCCGGATGCGTGAAAGATGCCCTGGAAACGGCTCGGACGGTGATTCTCCGCGAATACATTCGCGGCGTCGAATTCCTGAGCGACTGCCTCAGTTCGTCCTCCCGGCAGGCCGCGGCCTCGGTGGAGATTCTTTCCAGGTTGGCGCATTACGAGCGGTCGATGCCCGGCACAACGATGTTGTGGGGTCCACGCAATACGGTCGAGCATTACCGGCGCTTTCTCTCTTTTGTGGTTTACCGGTTGCAGCGCAGCCGTGAGGGCCCGGGCACTCGGGGCTCGTACGAGGATGCGCAGGAGTTTGAATCTGATCTCGTGTTGCTGCGAAACAGCCTGATATCGAATCGTGGGCAGCGGCTGGCGGAAGCATTCGTCGATCCAGTGCTGCGTCAAATCCGGACCTTCGGCTTTCATCTGCAGGTTCTCGATATCCGCCAGCATGCCCGAGTGCACGCGGAAGTACTGAACGAAATTCGCAGCCAAAAAATCGATGCGAGAAAATTCGAACCTAGAAGCTCGGAACTTAGAAAGACCAAGGTAAGGAAGGCTGAATTACGGGATACTGCCCCGGCATTGGCCGCGGGCGCCGCACTGGCACAGGGCGAGATGGGCTCTCCTTTGACCCGCGAAACGATCGACACGTTTCATGCTATCGAAGAGCTCAAGCGGACCTATCCCGCGCGTTCCATCAGTCAATACGTCATCAGCGGGGCGGAGTCCGAGGATGACGTGCTGAACGTGATTCGGCTGGCGCAAGCTTGCGGAGTTACAGTGGCCGGCTCCGGCAACGATGCGTATTCGAACGACCCACATTCGAATGACCCCGGACTCATGCCGGTGCCGCTCTTTGAGTCAATCGACTCTCTGCGCCGAGCCGGGGACGTCATGCGGCGTCTGTGGAGGCATCCGGAGTATCAGCCACTCCTTAGCTCCTGGGGACATTGGCAGGAGGTTATGCTCGGCTATTCCGATTCCAACAAAGATGGGGGAATGCTGACCAGTACGTGGGAGCTTTACAAGGCGCACCGGGAATTGCATCGAGCAGCGCAAGAATGTGGTGTGAAACTGCGGCTCTTCCACGGCCGCGGAGGTACGGTTGGACGCGGCGGTGGACCCACCCACTCGGCAATCCTGGCGCAGCCAGAAGGATCCTTTTCCGGGCGCATTCGCATCACCGAGCAGGGAGAAGTTCTCAACTGGAAGTATGCGGATGCGGTGCTGGCGGAGTGGAACCTGGAGTTGATGATTGCGGCGAGCCTGGAAGCGCTGACGCGTCCAGGGAAGCAGGCGGTTTCTTCGGAGAATCAGTCGCGTTGGGAAGAGGCGATGGACGAGATGTCAGAGGAAGCTTACCGTGCCTACCGCCGCGACATTGCCGAGAATGCCGACGTGCTGGAATACTTTGAGCAGGCCACGCCGGTACAGGAACTGGATACGGCTCGCATCGGCTCGCGCCCATCGCGCCGAACTAAGGGTCGGCGTCTCGAGGATCTGCGCGCCATCCCGTGGGTATTTGGGTGGATGCAGAGCCGTCACGCTGTACCGGCGTGGTACGGAGTGGGCCAGGGACTGCAGAGTTTCGCAAGAAAGGGACGAAGCCACGAACGGCTGCTGCGGGAAATGGCAAAGGATTTCGCCATCTTCTCGGGCCTGGTACGCAACGTCGAACTCGGAATGGCCAAAGCCGATTTGCACATTGCCCGAGTTTATTCCGGGCTGGTGAAAGATGCCGCATTGCGGACGCGCGTCTTCGCGATGCTGGAAGCGGAGTTTCTGCAATCGCGGCGTATGATTCTGAGCATCTCTGGACAACGCGAGTTATTAGCTCGCAACCGAGTGCTGGCGCGCTCCATTCATCTGCGCAATCCTTATGTGGACCCGATGAGCCTTATTCAGGTGGAACTTCTTCGCCGCAAGCAGCGGGGGCAGGACTTGGCAGAGCTGGAATATCCCCTGGGTGCTACCGTCAACGGAATCGCCGCGGGGCTGCACAACACAGGCTAGATTTGGAATCAGAGCCCAGTTTGAAGCTTCACCCACGACGAACACAAAGGTGCACTAAGGAAATCCGGCCAAGACAGCCTTCATGATAATTAGTGTCCTTCGTGGTCGACTGATTTCTATCCCCTCGGAGATCGCTAACCATGACGATGGCAGCACGTCTGTAGTATGTTGTTCTTCGCTCCCGCGAGGGTGTCCGGTTGTGTGCCATTGCCATTCTTGCGCCAATTCCGAAACATCTACAAAGAGGCCCTATGTCTATTTCCAGAATTATTCTGTGTCTGTTCCTGACTTTGCCATTAGGTTTGTTCGGCCAAACTCCTGTTCCGCCGACCTCGGCTGGCGAGAACAATGAGGCGGACCAGACGACCCCCCCCAAGCTTGATCATTTCGATCCCAACCTGGTCGACCGGTCCCTCAATCCTTGCGACGACTTCTACAAGTACGCCTGCAATAAATGGATTGCCGCCAATCCCATTCCCGCCGATCAAGTTTACTGGAGCACGGGAGGCGGTTTGGAAATGTGGAACGACAACGTGCTGCGAGAAACCCTGGAGGCTGCGAGCAAAAATGACACACAGCGCAGTCCGGTACAACAGAAGATTGGCGATTATTGGGCAGCCTGCATGGACGAGAGCGGCATCGACGCGGCCGGTATAAAGCCGCTGCAGCCGGAGCTGGATCGCATTGCCGAGATTAAGTCCAAGCAGGAAATCACGCTAGAAATCGCTCATCTGCACCGTCTCTTTCCCGGCGCATGGGAGCAGGGCGACAATCAGACCAACGCGCCGTTTTTCGGTTTCACCGGGCAGCAAGATTACGACGACGCTTCCAAGGTAGTGGCGCAGGTCGATCAGGGCGGCTTGAGTTTGCCCAATCGCGATTACTACATCAAGACCGATCAGAAATCAGTCGAGACTCTGAAGAAATATCGGGCTCACATTCAGAAGATGCTGGTGCTGGCGGGCGAGCCGGAAGCGCAGGCCGGCGAAGATGCGGCCGCCGTGGTTGATCTGGAAACCGCTATGGCCAAGGCGCAAATGGATAACATCAAACGCCGGGATCCCAAGAATATTAACAATAAATTCAGCCTGGCTCAGCTTCGCGAACTGACGCCGTCCATCCAGTGGGACGTTTACTTGAAAGCCGTGGATGCTCCGGTTAGCGAACACTACATTGTGACTTCGCCTGACTTCTTTCGTGCCGAAAATAAACTGCTGGAGGAACGGCCACTCGACCAGTGGAAGACGTACATGCGCTGGCAGGCGATTCACCGCTCTGCGCCCTACTTAACCAAGGCGATGGACGAAGAAAACTTCAACTTCTTCGCCAAGTCCTTAGCCGGTCAGGAGGAACAGCTTCCGCGTTGGCGGCGCTGCACGCATTGGGCGGACCGCGATCTGGGAGAAGCCCTGGGACAAGCCTATGTGGATCGCGCTTTCCCGCCCGCAAGCAAAGAGCGCACTCTCGAGATGGTGCATGCCATCGAGAACGCGATGCACGAAGACATCGAGAATGTGAGTTGGATGACGCCCGCTACCAAGGAACAGGCCATCGTCAAGCTGAAGGGAATCGAAGACAAGATTGGCTACCCTTCGCACTGGCGTGATTATTCCAGCGTGAAAATCACTCGCGACAACGATTTGGAAAATGTGGAGCACGCCTCAACCTTCGAGTTCGAGCGTTGGGTCGCGAAAATTGGAAAGCCGGTCGACCGCAGCGAATGGACAATGACCCCGCCCACCATCAACGCGTACTACGATCCGCAACTAAATACCATTAACTTTCCCGCGGGCATTCTGCAGCCGCCGTTCTTCGAGAAGAACATGGACGATTCTGTGAACTACGGAGCGATTGGCATGGTGATCGGTCACGAACTCACGCACGGCTTCGACGATCAAGGCCGCAAGTTTGACGCGCACGGCAACCTGCGCGACTGGTGGACCGCGGAGGACGCCAAGCAGTATGACGAGCGCGGCAAGTGCATTTCCGATGAGTACACGCAAGAGGTTCCGGAGGCCGGGCCGGGCGTAAAGCAAAATGGTTTGTTGACTCAAGGCGAAGATACGGCAGATAACGGCGGCATCCATCTTGCATTGATGGCGCTGGAGGCCGATCTTAAGAAGCAAGGGAAATCGCTCGACGAGAAAGGTTCGGACGGGTGGACTTATCTGCAGCGCTTCTTCCTGGCGAATGCCTACTCGTGGTGCTCAAGCGTGCGGCCTGAGGTAGCTCGCTTGATCGTCACCACTAATCCGCACTCGTTGCCAATTTTCCGTATCGACAATGTGGATTCGAATATGCCTGATTTCGCCAAGGCATTTGGCTGCAAGGCCGGGCAGAAGATGGTCGGGCTAACGCCTGCCGGGTCTGGTAAAACGAGTTGCAGAAATGAAGAGGCCAGCCTTGCGGCTGGCCTTTCCATTGAATCGTTTGTCTTGTGGTGTCTAGCGATTGATGTCGTCTTTCGACTGCAAACGCTTGATGTAATTTTGCAAGTTGGATTTGTTGGCGTCGTCGGGTGCGCCGGGGAGAGCGGACTGCATCTCCTTGACGGCTTTGTCGAAGTCGCCCTCACCGCTGTAAACGCGGGCCAGGCCCACATGCGAGGTCCATTCGTCCGGGTACTTCTTAGCAGTGGAGCGATAGATGGCGAACGCTTCTTCCTGTTTCTTTTCTCCCTGCAACTGGCGCCCGTAGAAATAAAGCTGTTGTGGCGACGCCTTTTCTAACGCTTTATTGCGGAATTCCGTGGCAGCATCTTTGCGGCCCATCGCCTCAAGAATGTGCGACTTGTTGATCAGGTTATCGAAGCGCTCTTCGACTTTAATCGACTGATCTTCATCTTTCAGCGCCTCGTCCAAATTCGTTTTGGCGGCGAGGAAATATCCCGCAGCGTCGTCCCATCCTTCCCAGTAATACTGATTGAGTCCACGTATTTGCCGTTGAATGCTGGCGTCGACAATGTCGTTGACATTCACCGCAACCTTGAACGGAACCGCGACTTTGTCCCAGCTCAGAGTGATCACGGTGGAGTCAGGTTTGACGTCGTCAAAGTCATAAGTCAGCGCATCGTGGAACTCGGCAGCGTGCGGCTTTACCGTAACGCGCAGCGCATCTTCATCCTGCTTGTAACTGAAGCTACCCCATGCAGTGGACATCTTCGAGAAGATCACCGTCCAATCATTTTCGCCGGGAATCATGTGCAATCCATAGGTTCCTTTGTCGAGAGATTGGCCTTCAATCGTGACCGGATCGGTGAATGTGATGGTGGTATTTTCGTTGGCCCCGGCACGCCAGACTTGTCCGTAAGGCACCAGCTTGCCCCAAACCTGGCGGCTGTTGACGAGTGGCCGATGGTAGTTGACGGTGATGTCGGTAATGCCGATGCGCTGCGTGATAACGGCATGCTGACTTTGCCGGGGGAGATCAAGCATCAGGGTCTGCGCGTGGCAAAGACGACTACCGACAAGAATCCTGAAAGCACGATAAGCAGGCGGTGAGCTCTGTGCATGGAAGACTCCTCTTTTTTCTGGTGGGTATCGACAGCCAACTCAGGCGCAGCCCGGAACAAAACGCTCGGACGCGGCTTCTGTGTCTGATAGCTGTGCTGGTTGGCTTAGACGGACAAAAGATGACAAGGTAAGCGACAGGAGAGCAACGCAACTTGAGTTTGCAGGTTAAGAAATCTCGCGGAAATTATCTTGGTCCTGCGTTCGCGGGAGTAGCGGCCGGGACAGCCAGCAGCTTCATGCGGTTGAGAATAGTGGTCATCGCTTGATCGAAATTCTTGTCACGGTTGCCCAGTAAGATTGCCCCTCGCACATATTCTGTCAGGTTCCATAGCGTGACGTGCGTTCTGGGATCGATGATCACCAGGCGAAGCTGTCCGAGAACGGGAAGCCTTAGCCCCGTATCCGTAAGAACCCAACTGATTTCGAGCACGAGGTCGGCATCGGAGGGAGAGGATACGATTTCAAACCGGCCCCAGTCTTTAAAGGCAGAATAGAACTGGTTGTAAGGCCGGTCGGGGCCGCCGTCGAATACCGTTTGGTCGATGACGTCTCGAAGCTTTCTCCGCCGCATTGGAGATGAATACCTTTTTAGCCGCAGCGATCTTGGGAACTGGCGCCGGCGCCGGGCCTTTCGCCTGCTGCGCGCTCAATCCGGTGACCAGCCCCAGCATGGCAACGCCATGCAGGAGGCGAATAAACATATAGCTTTAAGGCTGGTCCGATTTGCGGGGCGGGTCATCACGCGCAGGTCTTGAATGCACAGGTTTGAATGTAAATAATTGAAGCAAATGGTGGGCGCTATAGGATTCGAACCTATGACTTCCACCGTGTGAAGATGGCACTCTACCGCTGAGTTAAGCGCCCAACCTTAACGATTCAAACAGATACAGCCAGAACCGTCAACGGCGTAGGAAGTGTGTGTCGAGCGACTTATGACATTTGCAGGAGCTGATACCATCCAAATTCGATGACTCGGAGCCAATCCCTGAAGCCGATCCAAGGCGCGGACGCAGGCTGCTCGTATTCGTTACCCGGTTTCGAGAGCTCGGAGCGTTAAAGATGCTGCACACCATCTACAATATGCAGGTTTGAGCTTCGAGGTTAGAGCGCTTGGAAAAAAGAAGCGACCAGCAAACAGGCACCGAATACAAAATGCGGATTGTGGAGCAGATTAATGTCTGCCTGCATTCAGGCAACTACTCCCGCGTCCTGGATTTGTTGCGAGGCACAGCCACTGAATTCCCCAACGATGCGGAGCTGTCCGAACTGGAGAAGCAGGCCCGGGATGGCATCAAGCGTAATGCCGACGCCCAACGTCTCATCACCGAAAGCCAGGAATTGTTCGCCCAGCAGAAGTCCAATGAAGCGATTCAGTTGCTGCGCGAAGCCTACGACCTGGACAAAAACAATTCTCTCGCCCGCGCCATCCTGGCCAACGCCCTGGTCGAGCACGCGCATTCGGTTGTCGAAACCGATTGGCTGGAAGCCGAGACGCTGACCAATCAGGCGCTCAAGTTGAACCCTGCACATCCCACGGCCAAAACGATTCGCAGCCTGATCGTAGAACAGAAAAAAACAAGCTCTGTGGAGGATTGGGTCGCGCGAGGGCGCCAGCTACAGTCCTCTGGCGATCTGTTCGCAGCCATGGCTTGGGTTGCAGAAGGCTTGGCCGTTCATCCCGACAATCCCAAGTTGCTTCAGATTCATGATGCGATCCAGCGTGACCAGGCCGCTCGGCGACGCCAGGCCCGCCGCAGCGATGTGGAAGACCTGCGGCGCATAGAGCTTAAAATCGATGAGGCCGCAGACGCGGCAGGAAAACAGGCATTAGCCGAGCGCATTCAGGCGGTGGCCGCCAAGCATTGGACGGATGGAGAAATCTTAGCCATCGCCAATCGACTGCTGAGCCGGCTGGGGTTTGTTCCCAAAGAGGGTCTACCCGCCGCGCCGAACAGCAAAGGCGCGCCCGTCATTTTTCATGTCCCGCGGCCCAACGCTCCCGAGGCTTCCCACGCCGATACCGGCCCAGGTCTCCGCCAAGCCCAGTTTTGCCGGCGGATGTTCCGAGCGCTGCTGTTCCGCCGGGAATTGTTCCGGCGAGCAAAATTCCGGCGAGCAAAATTCCGGCGAGCAAAATTCCGCCCAGCACTGTGCCGTCGGGTAAAGCCCCCACCGCTCGACCTCCAGAGCCACAACTCCCCGCGCCCCAAGCCGTCATCGCCCCCGCCGTTGAGCCTTCGGCACCGGCGGCGATAGTCGCATCTCCATCATCCCAGCCAAAGGAATCCACCAAGTCGAACTTTACAGCGGTGATCCTGGTCTCCGCCGCGGCGATAATTCTGGTGGCAGCGACCTTCTTCTTCACGCGAAAACATTACGCTCAACCAGTAGGACAGACCCCCGCAGCCATTCCCGCCGGTTCTGTCCCACCGTCTCTGCGCCCAATATTTCTGCGCCAGTCTCGGCTCCCGGCGTCTCCGCTACGACCGTATCCGCGCCCGCCCTATCCGCGCCGGCACCGACAACTCCCCGACCATCTTTGCCTGCTTTGGGTGTTTCTCCCAAAACTCGCTGCCGTAAAAGTGCCAGTCGCCGAACAGCCAAGCGATGAACTGCCTGCCGCGGAGTCCGGTCACAACCTGGGCACGCTCGTTGTGGTTGCGGGTCAAGACGACGCAAGCGTTTTTCTCAATGGAAAACTTCAACGGCAGCTCACTCAAGGCGGGCAATTGCGTCTACCGAATCTCGAGCTCAAGGATTACGTTGTACAGGTCTCGAAGAGCGGCTTTCAGGACCCTCCGCAACAAAAAATCCGCATTCGGAAGGGCGAACAGGCGACACTTACCTTTCGCCTCCAACCGCAGACCCTGCAACCTCAGCCTCGCCTTGCGTCGCTGACCATCCAGAACGGCGCTCCCGGAACCACGGTTCTCGTCGATCAAACTCTGGTCGGCACGATTCCGTCCGAGGGCACGCTCTCTGTCTCCACCGTCAATCCGGGAGACCATACTGTCGAACTCCGCCATGAGCGATTCAAACCCCGGCAGTTCAAGGAACACTTTGTCGCGGGCGGAACCATATCTCTCGCTGCTGCGGATGCCGCGTTGGAAGCCGCTCCCGGAGAATTGAAAATTACCTTCACGCCTGCCGATGCCAAAGTTGCGATCGCGAAAGGGGAGCTTCTGAAAATGGTGAGCAGTGGTGTCCCCCTCAATCTTGCCCCCGGCAGTTACACTCTTACCGCGCGAACCGCCGAAAGGTTCACGCGCTCGTCCACGCTCGAAGTCATTGCCGGTCAATCGAAGACTTTGGATTTATCTCTCGCGCCGAGCGGTATGTCGAAGTGGGAGGACCCACGCGCCTGGAAGAAGGAGAGAGATTCTTTCATTCACAAAGGTGGGGACTTTGTCCTGTACGGAGCGGTTCCGGCCTCGGGCACATTTGTTTTTTCCGCGATGCTTACAAAGGGTCACTTCTTACAATGGGTGCTCAACTATAGCGACCCCAAAAACTACATCCTTTTCCAAATGGACGAGAATAATTTCTACCGTACCGTTATTCGTAACGGTCAGAAAACGGACCAGATTATAGTTCCCAATAAAGGCGACAAAAAAAGCTTCCGCACGCTGCAAATCAGGGTTAGCCCTGCGGAGCTCGTTCACCAGGTTAAGCACGGTGACAGTTGGACGATCCTTGATCGATGGACGCAGCCCGGCGCGAATCTCAGCCTGGGCAAGTTTGGTTTCTTCATACCCGGCAACGACGAAGTGGCGCTCTCCAGCTTCGCTCACTACGCTGAACTGAACGTCCGCTAGCGCCTGCGGCCTAAGCTCTCCAACGGTGTCTTGCCGGTGCATGTTCTGCAGGAGCAACGTTGCGGCGCAGGATGAATCACTGAAGACCCCGGCAGAGATGCCCGAACGGATAAAAAGCGAGGAAGGCCAGCTACTGTCTGACGGAGTAATTCCGGTTGATCCCACCCCTAAAAAACCGATGGTGCACCATGCTCTGCCCAAGGAGGAGAAAAAGGATTGCCAGGACGACGATAAACAGGCATTTTCCCACCCCGAGCCAGCGAGGTTTTTTCCCGAACCGGTCGGCCTGTCTGAGTCGCATGTCATCTTCTTCGCTCTAGATGCGGGCTCGAGGCGCAGGGAAGCCTTCCTCTTGCTCGTAGTCCTCAGATCCTCAAAGCAGGCCAGAAAGCCGCCGCTCGTATTCTGATGGCGATTGTGTGCTCGACAGGCTTGATTCTTACCCACCGGCGGTTTGGATAGGGTTCAGAGCGTGTTAGCCTATCGGCGGCAGGGGCGGAAGCGGCGTTCGGGTCGCTGGCCAGTACCATGCCAAAAGTAACCTTCGATGCCGGACGAAACCAGCCCACTGAAACGCTCCCGTATCCCCCTCATCTGCGGGAAGTTCCGGGGTGTCAGCGGAACAAGAAAAACAGCAACTTTCCCGCTATGGCGGGGTTCGAACAGATGTGAGCACTGCCGCCATGAATCCCAGCCCGCTGATGGCTGCGATGGGATCTCATCCAATCAGCAGCTTTCAGCAGATAGTCGCGTCCGAGAACTATACGGATGCTGAGGTTATGTTGCGGGTGAAGGCGGGCGACCAGTCCGCGTTCGATTACCTGGTGGAGAAATATCGCAGGCCACTGGTGAGCTTTATGTACCGCATGGCGCGCAACACGGCGGCGGCGGAGGATTTGGCGCAGGAAGTTTTTCTGCGGGTATACCGGTCGCGCCAAACTTACGAAGCCAGTGCGAAGTTTACGACCTGGCTGTATCGCATTGCGACTAACCTCGCGGTGAATCATGCGCGCGATACGCGCCACGATCGGCCAGAAGTGACGGTAAGCCTGGATGAACCAGACGAAGAAACGGGCACGACTTTGGACGTGGCCGACTCTACGGTGAGCGCCGAAGAGTCTTTAGTGCGGCGTGAGCGGATGCTGGCAATCCGGGCCAAGGTAGAAAGCTTTGCCGGAGCGGCAACGGCTGGCAGTCATCATGCATAAGTATCAACAAATGGATTACAAGCAAATCGCCGAGGTATTGAAGTTAAGCGAGTCGGCGACCAAATCGTTATTGTTTCGGGCTTATGAGACTTTGCGGGAACAGTTAAAAGAATTTATCTAAAGACCGCTATTTTAGTTTGGCAAAGTGAGCACGGGCGAAGAAATTAAGGGGACAGGGTTATGAAGTGCGAAGAAATTCGAGAAGTGATGCCGGACCTGGCTTCCGGCCTGATGGAGACGACTCCGGAGATCAGCAATCATCTGGCGGGCTGCGGTGCGTGCGCGGGAAAGATGGAGGAGTTCCGGCAGACGATGGCTCTGCTGGAGGAATGGAAAGCTCCGGAGCCGTCCCCGTATTTCGATGTGCGTTTGCAGGCGCGTCTGCGGGAAGAGATGGCCAAGCCCCATGCGGGCTGGCTGGCATGGTTCCGCCGTCCGGTGCTGGCTGCGGCATTGACGGTGCTGATGGGAGTTGGAGTGGGGTTGTTCTTCACAAGGGACAGTGGATTCTATGAATCCGGCAGGAATGTGGTTGCAGATTCCGGCCAAACAGCCGAGCCCGGTACCGCGGTAGGCGATCTGCAGTCGCTCGAAAAGAATCACGATCTGTATGCGGACTTCGATTTGCTGGATGATCTCGAAGTACAACAAGACGTGAAGGCAAACCCGTAAGGCCGGAGTGGAAACGGCGGCTGCAAATGGGTGGAATTTCAGGGCGGGGAGAGAATGCTGCGAGGCAATTTCATAACGGCATGGATGGCGACTGCGGTGCTGGCCGTGGCGACCTTTGTGAGCGCTCCCTGTCTGGCTCAACGTAATAGTTTTCGCCCGATGCAGGGTCGGCCAGGTATTCAAAATCATCCGCAAGGCCGTCAGGGCCATGCTGGCGACTGGCTGCGGCACTATCAGGGTTTGCCGCCCGGCGAGCGGGAACGGGCGCTGCAGAACGATCCTGGCTTCCGGCGTTTGCCTCCGGAGCGGCAGCAGATGTTGCGGCAGCGTTTGCAACATTTCTACAGTCTTCCACCGCAACAGCAGCAGCGCATGCTGAACCGGATGGAAACCTGGGAGCATTTGACTCCGGGGCAGAAAGAACAGGCACGGCAAGTGTTCAACCGAATGCGGCAGCTTCCACCGGAGCGGCGGGCTATGGTGCATACGGCGATCCGCGATCTGCGGGCCTTGCCACCAGGTCAGCGGGAACAGATTATCGATTCCTATCGCTTCCGCGGAATGTTCTCACCGCAAGAGCGCGACATCATGCGCGGCGCCACCAGGCTGCCGCTAGCGCCTGCCGAGAACGGCAGACCGGAATAATAGATGCGCGATTGATGCGGTAGTTTCAGCCCTGAAATGGCACGGCTTCAGCCGTGCCGCTTCATCTGTAGACAACGCGGGGGCTTTAGCCCCTGAGGACAGCCTTAACACTCAATGACCAGCGGTCAAAACGTGTAAACGTCTGGTTTCGTCAAACCATCCAGCTCGCGTAGCGTTTGGAAATGAATTACCATCCCATCGATGCAAATCGAGGACTTCGTACGAGTTTACCAAGCGAAGAGCGACGAAGAATTAATCCAGTTGGCCGCCGCCCCGGAACAGCTCACTTCTGAGGCACGCGTCACGCTCCGAGGCGAACTGTCCAGACGCCGAATCAGTGTTGCCGAAGATTCGGGCGAACCGCAAAACAATTTGGGGGCGCAGGTTTCTAGCAAGGCCGCTACGGGAGGATTGCGGGAGCCTGATTGGCAAGGTGTGGGTGATTTTGTTACGGCGGTACTTCGGACATATCACAGCCACTTCTGGTTGTACTTCCAAATTACAGCGCCAGCCGTGATTTATCAGCACCGTCGCCATCGTCACTGCTCGCAATGAGGTTCGGGATATTTCGCGTCACCTCCCGCGAGGCGTCGAACTGCTGGCGCATCGCACCGAGATTTTAGAGATTGGGCTCATCAATTATTCTGCATGGTTTGTTAGTTGGTTAGCCTTCTCTTTTGTTTTCGGTGCCATTTGTATAGCGTTGGAAGAAAGAGTGGCCGGATTTATTCCATCAGCATGGAATTCTTTCGTGCACATTCGGGAACGGTTGAGTCCTTTCCTCCGTGTATCTTTGCTTCTCTTGGTTCTCGTAGTGGTAACGGAGGGCATTTCGATAGTGTTGGGGACGGGTGTCTTTTGGATATTTCACCGATTGCAGGTACACCGCTCTGGCCTTTTGGTTTGGGCGGTTTCATATGTACTCACGGGTCTAGCGCTTCTCGTCGCGTCACGATTCTTTCTGGCAGTACCAGCAGTTATTCTGGATGATTTCAGCGTCGGGCGAGCGATGCTTCGCAGCGATGAACTAACTCAGGGAAAGTGGCTGGTGCTTGCGGCGCTTCTCGCGAAGTCCTTAATCGGAGGATACGTCGCAGGGATGTGCCCTTTCTGGCTAGCATCTTTTGTTCGCGTCTCCGTGCCATTGCCATCATGGTTTCCGTGGATTCTAACCATCGCGTCGGTAATCGGTGTTACGGTGGTCGAGCCAACAATGTTTGTCGGCTTCGCTCTGCTGTATTTAAAGGCATCGGCTACAGATTCTGCTCCCAGTAGAGTACTCGCCAGTCAGTTGACGTAACACCGCATTAGCTCTTATTGACCTCACTCCGACCGCCCGTCCTCAATGAAAATCGTGCGAGACAGTTTCAGCTTTCGTGACGAACAGCGGCAGTACACGTTCGGCTTTCACTGAGATCACATTGTCCTGATTCTGCAGAATCCCTTCGATCGCGAGAAACTTTTCTGAAGCCAGCAGCAGGCGGTTGCTGTGAAACAGGTCGGGAGCAATGATTGCATTGGCCACTCCTGTTTCATCTTCCAGGCTTAGAAAAACAAAGCCTTTCGCGGTTCCGGGACGCTGGCGCACGATGACGCAGCCTCCGATGCGCAGCCGCTTGCCATTGGGGATATCGCGAAGTTCGCTGGCGCGGCGAATGCCCATGGCATTGAGCCACTCGCGGCGGTAAGCCATGGGATGCGGTCCTACGGTGAGGCCGGTGCCGTGGAAGTCGGCAACCAGCCTTTCTTCATAGTTCATGGGACGAAGTGGCGAAGGCGAATCAGATTCTGGCAGATGCTCGAGCAGCGGACCCGAGTTGCGCACGGCGCGCTCGACCTGCCAGAGAGCGTCGCGGCGGTGGAGGGAATTGCCGATTGCCGATTTCCGATTGTCGATTTTGGAAATTGTTGATTGCTGATTGCTGATTGCTGATTGATTGTGATCTGGGTTTTCAATTGGCAATTGGCGATTGGCAATTGGAATTTGGCCGACGGTGTTCAGCGCGCCGATTTCCGCCAGCGTGTTGAGTTCATCTTTGCGAAGTTCCGGAACACGGCGAGCGAGATCCTGAATCGATGTGAATGGAGCACACTGTCGTTCGCGAACCAGCGCTTGACCCGCATCTTCCCGCAATCCGCGGACGTAGCGCAAACCGAGACGTAGTGCTGGCGGCAGGTATGAGCAAGATAGAGATTCCTCCGCCCCTTGCTCGCGCTCGGAGGGCGGAACGACAAAAGTTTTACTGGGTATTGGGTACTCGGTGCTCGATACTGCTTCCAACGTGCACCTCCAATCCGACTTCATCACATCCACCGGCCGTATTTTTAATCCGTGCCGTTTCGCGTCTGTAATAAGAGTGGCCGGAGAATAAAAACCCATGGGCTGGTTGTTGAGCAGGGCAGCGGTAAACGCGGCGAGATAATGGCACTTCAAATAAGCGCTGGCATATGCGATCAGCGCGAAACTGGCAGCATGCGATTCCGGAAATCCGTAGAGTGCGAACGATGTGATGGAAAGAATAATTTGTTCCTGCGCCTCTTGAGAGATTCCGTTCTGCGTCATGCCGGCGCGCAGTTTCGCTTCGATATCGCGCATGCGGGCCTCTGAGCGCTTAAAGCCCATGGCGCGACGTAAATCTTCGGCTTCGCCACCGCTAAAATTTGCTGCGATCATTGCAATCCGCAGCAGTTGCTCCTGAAACAGCGGTACTCCCAGCGTGCGTTTCAGTACAGGCTCAAGCGAAGGGTGTGGATAGGTAACATCTTCGCGTCCCTGACGGCGCAATAGAAACGGATTCACCATCTGACCGACAATCGGCCCGGGGCGAATAATTGCAACCTGCACCACAACGTCGTAGAAACGTTTCGGTTGCAGTCGCGGCAGACACGCCATTTGCGCGCGGCTCTCCACCTGGAACATGCCAACAGTATCGGCCTGCTGCAGCGTGGAATAAACTTTAGCGTCATCGACGGGAAGGTGCGCCAGATCGACTTCTTCATCGTAGTGTTCACGAATCAGTTCGATGGAATCCTTGAGCACCGCCATCATCCCCAAGCCCAGCAGATCCACTTTGATGACGCCCATGTCGGCGCAATCTTCCTTGTCCCACTGCACCACAACACGGCCGGGCATGGAAGCGGGTTCGAGCGGGACTACGGAATCGAGTTGTCCCTGACAAATGACCATGCCGCCGGAGTGCTGCCCGAGATGGCGCGGCATATCCTGCACGGCGAGACATAGCTCGTAATATTTACGCAGACGCGGATGTTTGAGATCAAGTCCGGCATCGCGGAAGCGCCGGTCGAGTGCATCATTCTCATCACGAAATTCCCAGGTGGCGACGGCGGCGGAAATCTTACCCAGCGTTTCCGGATCGAACCCAAGCGCCTTGCCCATTTCGCGCGCCGCCATGCGGTTGCGATAAGTGATGACGTTGGCTGTCATGGCCGCGCCGCGCTCGCCATAACGCTGGTATAGATATTGAATAACTTTTTCGCGCTCGTCGCCGCTGGGCAGGTCGAGATCGATGTCAGGCCACTCGCCGCGCTCTTCGGAAAGAAAACGTTCGAAGAGAAGTTCCATGCTGATGGGATCGACTGCGGTAATTCCCAGCGAATAACAGACAGCACTGTTGGCGGCTGAGCCGCGGCCCTGCACCAGAATGTTTTGCTGCCGGCAGAAGCGAATCAGATCCCACACGATAAGAAAATATCCGGCGAGCTTTAATTTTTCGATGAGTGCCAATTCTTTTTCGATCTGGCGCTGGGCTCGGGCCTGCACGTCGGCTTTCGCGCGGCCATAGCGATCGCGAAAACCTAACCATGCGTGGTCCCGCAGCAACGAATTCATGGTCTCGCCTTCTGGCACGGGATAGCGGGGAAATTCGTAGCCGAGATCGTTGAGCGTGAACTCAAGACGTGAAGATAATTGGACAGTGTTATGAATCGCTTGCGGCAGATCGGCGAAGAGTTGTTGCATCTCTTGCGGCGATTTCAAATGACGCTCAGAGTTGCGTGCCAGCAAACGTCCGGCAGTCGAGAGTGTACGGTGATGGCGGATCGCAGTGAATGCGTCGCACAATTCACGATCTTTCGCAGTGGCGTAGCAGACGCCGTTGGTGGCCAGCAGCGGAAGATTGAGCGAGCGCGCAATTACAACGGCGGCGCGGTTGCGAGTTTCCTCTTCCCGATGAAAATGGCGCTGTAACTCAACGCACACATTGCCGCGGCCAAACAGTCCAATGAGTTGCTCGACTTGCTTGCGAGCTTCTTCAATTCCGCCATGCTGTAAAGCGGCGGCCAGAGGCCCGTCTGCGCCGCCGGTCAGGCAAATCAGGCCGTGGGCGTGCTCTTCCAGTTCTTCTTTGTAGACCGCGCCTTCGCCTTTTTTATTGCGCAATTTCATTTTTGTGATCAGACGGCAGAGGTTTTGATAGCCGGAGCGGGAGGAAACGAGCAGAGGAAGGCGGAAGGAATTGCTCGATCTCGCCGATTGACGATTGCGAACTTGGGCAGGTGCAATTATTGATTGCTGACTTTTGATTGTGGATTGATTGAGGTCGCATGTGACCTCTGCGCCGATGTGGGCTTTGATCTTGAGTTTTTTTGCCGCCATGTGAAAACGCGGTGCGCCATAGACGCCGTTAGTATCGAGCAATGCCATGGCAGGCATCTGGAGCCGCGCACAAATTCCTGCCAAATCTTCAGGCAGGGAAGAGCCTTCGAGAAAGCTGAAGGCTGAACGGGTATGAAGCTCGATGTACATCAGTTAAACCTTGACCACAGAAGACACGAGGACACAAACAAACAATCAACAATCAGCAATCAAGAATTCTTGACTCAGTCATACGTGCCTTCCACGAACCAGCCTCCGCCGAGCAGATCATGCACCAGGCGGTAGAGAGCGACACTCTCCGCATGCTGCAAAGCGATATCCCATTCATCGCGCGCCCAGGCTTCCCTGTCCCACCAGTCGCCGGAAGAGCGCCAGGGGCCGGCCTTCCAGAGAACATTGCCCTGTACTTCTTTTTTCTTTGAACACGCCACGCTGACCAGTTCTCCGTTTTCCATAGTTACTGTGGCCCGCAGTGGAGGGCGGAACATGCGCAGGGCTGTGACTGCGGATTTGTCTTCCGCTGTTTCTTGTATTGCTTTTTTTTGGGTTGTCCCGGAAGCGAAGCGCCGCATACGGAAACTTTCCGCACGATGCGTATCCAGCAACTCGAGCGAGCCCACGCAAGATTCACCCACCAATCCGGCAATCCGCGCCAGCGTGAGTTCCAATTTTTCCGGTTCTGGCGCGGGCGGCAGAAATAAGCCGCCTTGCGCCGATCGTGGCCGCGACGGTTCCGCGGCCAGATGAATCTTCAGGATGGGCGCGCCTGGCGGATGCGCATTCAAATCCAGTTGCAGCAGCTTGAGAAAAAGTTTTGGATCGAGCATGGGAAGCGGAAGAGTAAGCTTGCGATGAAATTGAAGGGGACAAATTTCCGATTTCCGATTTCCAATTGCCGATTGTGGGAGGGATTGTTGATTGCTAATTGTTGATTGTTGATTGAACCCCGACGAGAAGCTTTGCAATTCCAGAGTGAGCCGCAATCCATGCGTATTTAAAGCACGCGAGGCCAAACGCGCACAAATATTTTCCAGCAAGCGATTCAGTAGAAAGGCTAAAGGCTCCAGCAATACGATGGGATATTCCAGTTCGATTGTTTCTTCAAATATCGGAGGCGTTTCGACCGGGACCAGAGTGCGAGAAGCCGCGCCACGCGCCAGTTGCTGCAGTCGCAGGCCTTCCTGGCCCAGGCGCTCGCTCAAAGCGATTGCCGGCAGTGCGGCTAACTCTTGCAAATTGCGCACGCCCCAGCGATCCAAAGTTTCGGAGCAGCGTTTCGTGCGGGCCAGATTCATTTTTCTGATCGTCTTCTTTTTTCCTTCCACATCCCTCGGCAAACAAAACTTCTACGGATAGAGATCCCAACGATTCACTTTCTTTTCCTGCTGGAATCACGGTCACGCCGGAAAAGCCGTGAGCTGCAAGTATGGCCGCATCAGGATTCGAAGCTACGGCAACGTTTCCATCGAGTCCGAGTTCTGCGGCGCGTCGAAAAAGGTTGCGAGCGATTTCTGGCAGCGAGCCGAACAAAGACTCCATTCCGGCCAGATCGAGAATTACGGTGTCGGCTGCAGCATCTTCTACGCACGGGGAAAACGATTGTGCGCAATCCAGCAAAGCGGCGTGTGCCACGGATTCCTGTAGAGGTGAGCGTGGACGCAGCGTCACTTCGGAACATAATTCAGCCTGAGCTTTCGTCATACCTGCCGTGATGCCTATGCGCCGCGCGCTTTCATTGACTGCGAAAACTTTTTCCAGCGGAGTCTTGCCCTCGAAAATAGCGACGGCCTGGGCACGCAACTCCGGTTCGGCGCGAGACAATGCGGCCACAGGAAAATTTGGCACGAAGATGCAGGCAAAAGGCATGGAGGTATAAATTCAGTGAGCAATCAATCATTGATTCATCAAAATCCTTCATCCCGCCCAAGCGGTTTTGCTGATGAATGTAATCTCGGCGGAACGAACCGGTTTACGCTCCATGCGCGATCGCACCAATTCTGCGATGATTTCCACATTAGTCAGCAATTGCGTGTGAGTCAGGACTTCATTCCCAAGATTTTCTGACGCACCCAGTTTTAATGCTGCCAGCTTAATCAATAACGACGAGCAACTTCCGGCAATGGACTGCCGCTCAATCGCCAGCAGCACGGTGAATGTATGTTCTACGGCACGGCGAAAACGGAACCATGTAGCCAGCGGGATGCGGCGCGCTGTCTGCGACGGCAAATCGCCGAGATCGAGCGCGATCAATCCAAAGCCTCCGCTTTCGAGCAACAGATCCGTAACACGAAGAAGCTGTTCCAAGCGATGTTCAGCGGAGTGCGAATTCTCTCCGCAGCGAACCCACAGTAGCCGGTCCAATTCAAGCCCAGTTGCGGCAGCAGACTGCGGATCGAGAGCGTCGCTGGCATCCACCACCGCGCAAAATTCTCCGCGCCGGGTGGCAGCAGCCAGCGCGGATAACATCAAGGTGCTGCGGCCGGAAGAGGCGGGACCGCAAATTTCCGTCAGGCAGCCGCGAGGCAACCCTCCGGTAAGCTCATCGATGGCGGAAATGCCGCTGGATACCATTTCTGGCGTAGGACGCACCGTCAGCCGTGAAGCAGGAGTGATGCCGGCTAGTCTGGCGTCCTTAAATGACTCAGGTGAAACGACTCGCTGTGGCGGACGCGGCTCGCCGAAAAGCTCGTTCCCGGAAGGCTGCGGGCAAACTTCGGCGCCATTCTCGCTATCAAATACAAAAGGGCGGCCTTGGGCCGCCGAAGTGGAAAACACTGCGGAAGACATAAATTCCTCAGGAAGATTTCAGGGAGCACCGGAGCCAGAAGCTCGGAGGCTATTTCGCTTTTTGTTCGCCTATTAGGATTGTGCTCTGGGAGTCAGAAATTGTCAAGCATTTATCCCTACTTCATAAACCATAAAGGACACAAAGTTGCGCGAAAGTGAAACCCTAATTCTTCGTGTACTTTGTGCCCTTCGTGATTCGCTGAATTCCGTTTATTTCCCGCTGTAGCTGACTCGCCAGATGGAGTTCGATCCGTCGTCGCTTACCAGCAGTGAGCCATCCGGAGCCACAGTTATGCCCACGGGACGCCCCCACACATTGCCATCCGGCAATACAAAGCCGGTGAGAAAGTCTTCATATTCGCCGCTGGCGTCTCCGCTCTGATGCAAGGGCACGCGAATGACTTCATAGCCCACGCGCACTGACTTGTTCCAGGAGCCGTGCTCCGACGCGAAAATGTCGCCCTTATATTCGGCAGGGAATTGCTGGCCTTCGTAGAAAGTGAACTCGAGCGAAGCATTATGCGGCTGAAGCAGCACATCCGGGACGATCACTTTATCTTTCAACTCCGGATGTGTTCCTTTGTGCCGGGGATCCTGATGGCCGCCCATATACCACCAAGGCCAGCCGTAGAATCCGCCTTCCTGCACATGCGTGATGTAATCGGGCACAAGATTATCGCCCAAACCATCACGTTCATTTACTGAGCACCACAACTCGCCGGTCTGCGGATCGATTGCAATTCCGCCTCCGGCATTGCGAATGCCATAGGCATAAACACTCAACTTGCAATTCGTGGGATCGCACCAGAGAATGTCGGCACGGTTTTTCTCGCGTGGAGTTGTGTCGGGATCGTCGATATTTGATCCTGAGCCTACCGCGACGAACAATTTCTTGCCATCCTGGGAGAACGCTACAGCCCGCGTCCAATGTCCTCCTGGGCCGGGCAGATCGGCGATGTGTTCCGGCGCGCCGCTCGCCTTGAGATCGCCATTGTGATAAGCAAAGCGAACCACTTCGCGCTCGCTGCCCACATATAACCATTGCGGGTCAGGTCCGGGAGGATAGAAAGCCAGGCCATAAGGGCGCTTCAAGTCGCTGACGAAAATAGCGGATTGCTCGGGTTTGCCATCACTGGTCAGGCCGCGAAATACACGAATGCGTCCGGGATCACTTTCCGTCAGGAAAATGTCGCCATTCGGAGCTGTGCGCAGCGTGCGCGGATTGTCGAGCCCACTCGCATACAAGTCCACTTTGAAACCGGGAAGCGCCACCGGCCAGACGTTCTCCGGACGCGCCACCAGCTTCGGGCCATTATTCGAGGATTGAGTTGCGTAGGGCTGCGGCAGATCCTTCACTGTGATTTTGCGAGTTGTACCTGGCTTCTCGTAGCGGAAGTCGGTGAAGGGCGGAGTCGGCGGCGGCGCCTTCAGCTTCGATGTGCTCATATCGGCCGGGGCTGGCGCGCTTGCTTCCTGTGAATTCTGCGACGTCGCTATCGATTTCACGTAGCTAACGATCTGCCAGCGTTGATTTACCGGTAGAGCAGCCCATGATGGCATTCCATTATCTTTGTCACCCTTGGTGATAAACCAAAACACCTCCCCTGGAGTGACTGTCTGCAGTTTTCCATCGACGAGCGAGGGAACATTGCCGGTACCTTTTCCCGTCTGGCCGTGGCAAGAGCCGCAATTGCTGGCGTAGAGCTGCCTTCCCGCCAATGCAGCAGCAGCCTGCCCTGCATAAGGATTTTTTGTCGCACGAGCAGAAGCTGGAGCGTTATGAAACTCGGCATCCACATTCTGCGCAGCAAGTGGGAGGGATGCCGATAGCAGAACGGCTGTAGCGATAATGGTAAAAGTACGTGCAAATGAGCGCATGGATCCTCTCAGAAACATTCTTATCCCAGGGATTTAACTGAAACCACTTAACCTGAAACCTTGGATGCACTTACAAGGCGTCAGGATTGCGGAAGTTTTGCTGGAGCGGAAGTGCCGTCCTGCGCGCGTCGCGCCTGCTCATACGCCTCGCGGGGGTCGCGTCCGGTTACTTTCTTGAACCATGCGGGATGGAATGTCCAGGCCCACGCTTCGCTCACGGCGCCTCGCGTCATGGCGTGAAATGTTCCGGGCTCGCCGATTGTACTCAGATAAATGTGGATGAAGATCCCTCCCAGCATAATGATCGCAGAGATATCGTGCAGTACATAACTGATGGCCACGGCCATCGCGCCGAAGGTGCGCGCACCCATCCACAGAATAATTCCGGTAATCAGATATACGACGCAGCCGAAAACGATCTCCCAGAACATGGCTTTCTGACCAGCGTTAAAGAATCCGGTGTCGGGCGATTCAAGCGTCTCCTCGCCGCTGACCACTCTTTTGATATTAAGTATCCATTTCGTATCGCCCGGGCACCACAGCATGGGCCTTAGCCAGTTCAGCATCTGCAAGAAAAAGAAAAAAACAAACCCCACTCCGAAATAGGGATGCAGAATTCGGCTCAGCGGTCCGCCGCCAAAGATGGGTGTGAACCAGCGGAACAGCCATGGCAAATAAATTCCGAAGCCGGTGAACAACGCGAGAAAGAAAAACAGCGCGACCATCCAATGCAGAACGCGCGTATAGACCGGATGCCGCAGCAATTCGCCGCGATAGACTTCGGTGCGGCCAATCGAATCAAAAGTCCGCCGCGCCTTTTCGTCAAAGCGATCAATCGCCGTTGCCATGGGCAGGCTCCTTCTCTCGTGGCTCCGGTTGCGGGCGGCGCGGTCCGACAGTCACGTAGTGCAATAGCACGCCCAGCCCCCCGAACAGCGCAAACGTGCCGAGAACCGGCTTGAATAGCCATTTCCACACGGTGTAGCTCCATGGAATGGTTGGATTCTTCGGCAGTCCGCCGTAGCGTTCGGGATCAGTGGCATCGTGCAGAACGTAAATTACGTGGGTTCCGCCAATCGACTGCGGATCGTAGACTCCGGCATTCTCCATACCGAAATTTTCCTTCAGCTGCCGGGCGCGTTCGTTGGCGATGAACTTCATGTCGTCCTTGCTACCGAACTTCAAACATCCGGTGGGACAAGCCTTGATGCATGCAGGTTCCAACCCCTGGCCGACTCGGTCCGAGCATAGGGTGCACTTATAAACCTTTTTCGTGCCAGGATTGAATCGGGGAATATTGAACGGGCAGCCCGAGACACAAAATTCGCAGCCAATGCAGTTGTCCTGATTAAAATCCACGATACCATTCGTGTATTTCACAATGGCGCCGTCGGCCGGGCACGCGGCCAGACAGCCCGGATCCGCGCAGTGCATGCACTGATCTTTCCTCATCAACCATTGAATCGTTCCGTCCTCACGCTGGTGTTCATTGAACTTGATCAGATTCCAGAAGTTCCAGCGCGTCTGCGGCATCGTCTGGTAGGTATTGTCGAAAGTAGTCACGCCGAACGGCATGTCGTTCCATTCGACGCACGCCACTTCGCAGGCCTTGCAGCCGATGCAAGTCGTGGTATCGACGAGCTTGCAAACTTCGTAATCGCGCTGCATTCCGAGGCCCGGGGATGGGCCGGAATGGCCGGATATTTTTTCGGTTTGTAATGCCTTGCGGTCGATCATGCTCATTTCCAGTAGCCGGGTATTTGCCGGCTAAGCCGCCGTGACGGCGGCGCTACACTTTCTCCAGCTTTACCAGGAACCCCTTAAACTCAGGCGTGAAGGCATTGGGATCGATCACCGTAGGCGTTAACTGGTTCGCCAAAGTCTTCGCGGTTCTGCCTTCATCTTCGACAATTCCACGGAATCCCCAGTGAATCGGAATGCCGATCTGAAAGGTTTCTTTGCCGTCGATCTTCATCGGACGGATGCGCTTTGTCACCATGGCTTTTGCAATGTAGTAGGCGCGGGCGCTGGTGACTCTCACTCTTTCGCCGCCGCGAATGCCCATGCGGTCCGCCAGTTCCGCCGGAACTTCCACAAACGGCTCCGGCACAAGCTCCACATTCATCGGATTATTTTTTGTCCAGTAGTGATAGTGCTCGGTCAGCCGGTAAGTGGTGCACACAACGTTGTATCCCTGATCGACCGTGCCGTACTTGTCCATATCGGTCTTGTACTTCTTAACCACCGGATTGTTGGATTGCGCCGGATGAAGCGGATTCGCAATTGGACTCTCCATTGGTTCGTAATATTCCGGGAACGGCCCGTCGGCCATTGCACCAAGCGGTACAAACAACCGCCCAATGCCTTCCGGATTCATGATGAACGGTCCCATGTGATCCTTCGGCGGCGAGTCTGGCTTGAAGTCCGGGACATCATTGCCTACCCAAGTTTTCTTAGCCTCGTCCCACCAGACTTGGCGCCGCTGCGGATCCCACGGTTTGCCGTTTCCGTCGCAGGAAGCGCGGTTATAAAGCACGCGCCGATTCATCGGCCACGACCATGCCCAATTCGGATAAATGCCCAGGCCCGAAGGATCGTCAGTTCCGCGCCGCTGGGTCAGCGCTCCCGCCTCGGTCCACGATCCGCAATACAGCCAGTTGCCGGAAGACGTCGTCCCGTCGTCTTTCAGCCACGCGAAGCCGGGAAGCTGTTGTCCCGCTTTGATGGTTACATTCGTCTTGGGATCGGTGAGGTCCGCGAGCGCTTTGCCGTTGATTTCCTTCGCCACTTCGGAGAGAGACGGATTGTACGGGTTGGTATATGCAAATGCCGCGTTCAGCACCGGGTCCGGAAATTTGCCCCCCTCTTTCTGATAAAGCTCACGCACTTTTAAAAAGATGGTGGCGAGAATTTCCTGATCGAGCCGCGCTTCGCCCGGGGGCGGCACGGCAACATTTTTCCATTGCAGCCAGCGCGCCGAATTGACGAATGTTCCATCTTTCTCCGCGAAACCCGCGCCCGGCAGCCGATACACGGTGGTATTGATTTTTTTCTGATCATCGGCCGTTATGCCCGGTGCACGCCAGAACTCGCTGGTTTCATCGGGATAGATTTCGCACACCACCAGCCAGTCAGCTTTCTTCAACGCGTCGATGTTCTTGTTCGAGTCGGGACCGATCATTACGCCGTTCATGCCGAAGGCGAAGAGACCTTTCACTTTGCCTTCGTACATGTCGTTCCAGATGTTTACCCAGGAATAATTGCGATCGATCTTGGGCAAGTAATGAAACGCCCAGTCATTTTCTTTGGTCGCAGCCGGGCCATACATCGCCTTTAAGAACGAAACTCCGAACTTTGAAGTGTTCGACCAGTAGTTAAACGACTCCCAGGGATCGGGCTTGGAAATAGTCGGCGTAGTGCGCTTGGTGTAGGTTGCGAAGTCTATGTCCGCCGGATTAGGCATCTTCAAATAACCGGGAAGGATATCGAAGATCCCGGCCATGTCAGTTGCGCCCTGAATATTGGAATGTCCGCGCAGTGCATTTACTCCGCCACCGGCGCGGCCTACGTTACCCATCAGCAATTGCAGCATGCAGGCCGTGCGAATGATCTGCGTGCCGAAACTGTGCTGTGTCCAGCCCACCGCATAAATAATCGTCGAGACCTTTTTCGTGTCGCCGTCTTTGCGGATGGATGTATAGAGATCAGCAGCTTTGAGGAATTGATCCTGCGGAATGCCAGTGATGCGCTCCACCATCTCCGGTGTGTAGCGCTCGTACTGTTTTTTCATCAGCTGAAATACGCAGCGCGGATGCTGCAAGGAGAGATCGAATGCAATTTTCGGGGGCAGCGCCGGTGCGCCCGTTCCGCCTTTCGCTCCTGTCGGACTGGCTCCCTGATGGCCTTGTCCCTGGCCGGTATCGCTGCCCTTCGCCTCGTGTCCCGACGGCGGCGTGTTTTGCCCTGCCGGGGTCGGCATCACAGGCTTGTCGGTTAAATCTCCGCCTTCTTCATAATTCCAGGTGGATTTGTCGTAAGTCTTCTTCTCGGTATCGAAGCCGGAGTAGAGGCCATCCTCAGGCAGCTTGAATCCGTCTTTAATAATGAAGGCGGCGTTGGTGTAGTTAACCAGATATTCGTGAGCGATTCGGTTGTTGGCGATCGCGTAATTGATCAAGCCGCCGAGAAAAGCAATATCGCTGCCGGCGCGAATCTGCACATACATATCCGCGTTCGCCGCCGTCCGCGTGAGCCGCGGATCTACGACGATGGTTTTGGCGTTGCGGTGGATCTTGGCTTCCACCGCCCACTTAAAGCCGCAAGGATGGTTCTCCGCCGGATTCCCACCCATGATCAACATCATGTCGGTGTTCTTGATGTCGACCCAGCCATTGGTCATTGCCCCGCGTCCGAATGTTGGCCCCAAACTGGAGACCGTAGGGCCGTGTCAAACCCGAGCCTGGTTTTCCAGGTAGCAGACCCCCAGGCTGCGCATGGTCTTTACAACCAGATAATTAAATTCATTGGTGTCGGTGCATCCGCCGGTAAAGGCCATTCCTTCACAGCGGTTCACGGTCTTGCCTTGGCCATCGGTCTCGACGAAAGTATCATCGCGAGTCTTCTTCACTCGCTGCGCGATCTCTGCATAAGCCTGATCCCAGGAAATATCTTCCCACTCAGTCGCACCAGGGCGCCGCACCTGCGGCTTCAGCAACCGGCGATCATTAAGAATGTCCTGCTCGAGCGATGAACCTTTCGGACAAAGCGTTCCACGATTAATGGGATGATCGGGATCGCCCTCCACATGCACTACCTGTGGGATCGCATTTTTCGCTTTATCGCCCAGCGTATAGATAATCACGCCGCAACTCACCGAACAGTAAGGACAAGTGCTGCGCGTCTCGGTGGCATGCGAAATTTTGAGGCTTTGGGTTTGCGCGTAAGCCGGAGTCAGATCAAAGCCCAGAATAGAAATGCCCGCGCCACCGGCAAGAGTTCCTTTGAGGAAGGTTCTGCGGGAGAGTTCCATTTCGCATCCTCCGACTGCTTCGCTCGCACGAGGGAACCGAATCGAAAACTGCCAGCTGCTAAACTCAGACTTCTGAAATCTTCGAAAATGATTCCGAAGCTGGTTGATGTGTCGACCGCTAATTAGCTACGCGGCCAGGTTGCGCCCCAAATTTTCCAAAACTATATTCCCACTACCGCACCTCCGTCAAATACCCGAACCAGCGGCGAACTTTCCTTCGCGCAGTTGCTTGCGGACGATGCCAAGCGGCATAATCGCGGCGTGGCTAAAATCCTGTGGCAGCAGCGCATCCGGCGCGCCGAACGCCTTGCGACCGAACATCCCTTCGCCAGCCAAATCCTGGCGTTTTATATTCACGTGGCTCGATTTCAGCAGGAACTCTACCAGCGAATCGAACGCGCTTCAGCTCACGGGACTTCAAACGGTAGCGCCGGCGTCTCGCCGGCTGTCGGTCGAGGAAAAGTTCAAGGAGAGCCACGGGCGACACATTCGCCCTCAGGCCAGCAAGATGTGGGCTCTACGAACCCCGGTCCTCCGGAATTGCCGCGGCTCCTGGCTAGCTTTCCTGCATTCCTCGCGCTGGTCGAAAAACAAGCGCCGGCTCCGCTGGCACAGGTTGCGCAGGATCTTGACCACGCCGGGTCCGATTCCTGGATCGATTTATTGAATACGTTCTGGTCTGCGCCGGATCAGCCTTCGGAACAGGGACCGGAGCCCAGCCAGTTTCTTGCTCTAGCCTTTCTTCAGCCCTACGCCGAATTCGTTCGCGGTCGGGTGCCACTGCAACTCCAGAACTACACTTACGCGTTGTGTCCTTTTTGCAGCCGCAAGCCGGTGATGGGCGTGCTTCGTCCGCTGGGCGATGGAGCGAAGCGCAATCTGCTTTGTGGATTTTGTTTGTGTGAATGGGAGTTCCGCCGCATCGTCTGCCCTGGTTGCGACGAAAAGGACCATGCCAAACTTCCGGTGTATACCGCCGAAGAGTTTCCCTATATCCGGGTGGAATGTTGTGATGCTTGCCGCACTTATATCAAGTCGATTGACTTGAGCAAAAACGGTCTGGCCGATCCGCTGGTCGACGAACTCGCCTCAGTTCCACTCGATCTCTGGGCGCAGGAGCACGGATACGCCAAGCTTCATCCCAATCTGCTGGGCATGTAAATTACGTTGGTAATAGCGCGACTATTTCTCCCGGACAGGGTTTGTAAATTGCTTGTAAAGATACAACCTTGTCCGCGTGAGACTTGATCAGAGTGCAAGTAAGCCGTATAAGCTAAAATACATCAACCCAACAACCTAACCATTGCTGACGGAGATTTAATGCGATCCTGGAAGTTTCTTCTGCCGCTTCTGGCCTCATCCCTGTGCTTCGCCGCCCAGCCCGACCGCATTACCGGACCCATTGATTCCAGCCAGATGGTGCCGCTGAAAGGCAATGTTCATCCACTCGCGAAGCCGCAGTTTGACCAAGGCCCAGTGGAGGATTCTTTGCAGTTTGGCTACGTAACTCTTGTCGTGGCGCCTTCGCCTAGCCAGGAACTGGCGCTCGACCAACTTCTTGCACAGCAGCAGGATCGTACTTCGCCGAACTATCACAAGTGGCTTACTCCGGAGCAGTATGCTGACCGATTCGGCCTGAGCAGGAATGATGCGAGCAAGATCACTAGCTGGCTGGAATCCGAAGGGCTTACCGTCATCAAAGTGGCTCGCGGGCGCAACTCCGTTGTCTTTAGTGGCAGTGCCGCACAACTTCAGAGCGCTTTAAAGACCCAAATCCACCGCTACGATATATACGGGGAGAAGCACATCGCCAATTCGATACCGCCCTCGCTGCCTGCTGTACTAGCGGGAATTGTTACCGGAGTTCGCGGTCTCACGGACTTTCGCCCGAAGCCGATGTATGTTCGGCCAGCCCTTGCCGGTAAGTCAGGCCCTCATCCCAGGTACACGACGACGGTGGACGGCAGCACTGATTACTTCCTCGCGCCGGGCGATATCGCTACGATCTACGATATAAATCCGCTGTATAACGCCTCCACCCCAATTGACGGCACCGGGCAGAAGCTCGCCATCATAGGTCAAACGGATATCTATCTCGCCGATCTTGTAAATTTCCGATCTGGTTTCGGGTTGCCTTCATTCACCTGCACTACCGGGCCCACGGGCCTCGTTACAAGTTGCAATACGACGAATTTTTCCTACGTGCTTCTGGGCACGGATCCGGGCTCGCCATCGCTGGGCGATCTCTTTGAAGCGGACCTTGACGTGGAATGGTCTGGAGCGATAGCACGAAATGCTCAGATTATTTTCATAAATGCCGAGACAAATAATGGCGTGAATGACGCCCTGAGCTACGCCATCGACAATACGACCGCGCCCGTCATTAGTATGAGCTATGGAGAGTGCGAATTTTACGCTGGGACGATGGAGACCGAGCTTAAGCAGGGCAACAGCGAAGGCATCACAATTTTGAATTCCGCGGGTGACACTGGCTCCGCAGAATGCGACTATAGCCCACCCGGCACGAGTAACAGCGGTGTCTACCCGCCCGCACCCTACACGCCGGCCGAAGGCGGTCTGGCCGTGAGTTATCCGGCCAGCAGTCCCGAGGTGACGGGGGTTGGTGGCACGTCCATACCTTCCACGGACTACACCAGCACCTATTGGGGTTCGCTTAATGCAGCCGATGGAGGGTCGGCATTGGCGACCCTCATTGGACAGGAGACCGCCTGGAATGATGACGAGGCGTTGGCGCAGTTTTGTGTCGAGAATCCATCGAATCCGTTTTGCGATCCAAGCCCGGGCGTTAAGGTCACGTCAGCGCAGACCTATCAACAGGATTACTGGATCTCGATCGGGGGCGGCGGCGTTAGCAACTGCTACAACCCGACCGCAGCCAGCATTTGTTCGAGCGGATTTCCGAAGCCTTCGTGGCAGAATGTAACGATTCCAAATCTGACAAGCCCGCAGAGCACTTACCGTTTTGTTCCCGATGTGTCACTCCTTGCGTCTCCGAACTTTCCCGGGTACATCCTTTGCACGCCAGTGGAGGAGCTGTCTACGGTCAGCCCCTACGACAGTGAAACCTCCAGCAGCTGCGCAACCGGCACCCCAAGCGGTATAGCCGCCGCCGCAGACGGCGTTTTCAGCGGCAACAACGTTATCGTTGATCCGTCGATCGTTGGAGGCACTTCCGCCTCGACTCCGGTTTTTGCTGGCATCGTCGCCTTGATCAACCAATCACTTGGGACAAGCGGTTTGGGCAACATCAACTCGACGCTTTATGCTTTGGCTGCGACCCCGGCCGACGGAGTTTTTCATCCAATTACGACCGGAGACAATAATGTCTACTGTACGTTCGATACACCGGCCGGAAACCCCAGCGACGTGATGTGCGCTAGTTCCGGCGTGTTCGGATTTAGCGCTGCGAACTTTGATGCAACCACGAAATACAATCTGGTTAACGGTCTAGGCTCGGTTGACGCCAATGTGCTCGCACTCGCATGGAAGGCGAGCCTGGACCCGGACTTCCAGCTTTCAGCTAGCGCACTGAATCCAAGCTCGGTTCCCGCTGGTTCATCAACCACGGCAACCGTGACGATTTCCGCCATCACCGGGTCAACCGGAGCAGTTGTGAACTTTAGCCCGAACAGCTGCACAGGTCTGCCGAGCGGGGCGACTTGCAGCTTTAATCCGGCGAGCATCACGTTTGACGGCACCGATCCCGTTACCACTCAGGTAACGATCTCCACGCTGGCCAATATGACTGTGCCCTCGACGGCGCAAACGGTTACGATTACGCCCATCAATTCGCCGAACACAACGGCTACGGTTAGCCTGGATGTCACCGCAACCAATCAAAGCTTCAGCATCGCTTCAAATGCCAAAAGCTACTCCGTAGTGCCCGGCGGAACTGCCCAGGTTCAACTCACAGTCGCGGGAACAAACGGTTTCGTCAATACCAGTAATTCCACCACCGCCTTGCCGGTGACTTACACTTGCCTCCAGAGCAGCCTTCCCACCGAAGTGCAATGCAGCTTCAGCCCTACCGGCGGCGCTGCGGTGAGTTCGACGTCGCTTACGCTGAACATCACGACCACTGGCCCTACGTCGCTGATGCAGCCGCCGCTGGGACATGGCAGCCGCCTTTACTATGCTCTGCTGCTTCCGGGATTATTCGGAATTGTGTTCGCTTCGGGATCGCGTGGGCGCGGGGCGCGGCTGCTTGGCCTGATCGTGGTTCTCGGCGTCTCCAGTCTGGGGCTGAGTTCATGCGGCGGTTCGAGCGGAGGCGTCCAGAAAAATACGGGAACGCCGGCTGGAACCTATGCCATCGTGGTGAATGCAACTACGGCGGGCCCGAACCCGCTCACCGCGCCGCCACTCACGGTAAGCCTTACCGTCCAGTGAGCGATTTTTAGAAGAGAAGCGCTCCGATCGCGGGGCGCCTGTTTTCTGGGAAAGCGATCGAGCGAATTAGATTTCCCTCACCCACGGCGACGATCACTCTGAAGCAGCGAGACAGTTTTTTATCCTTTCCGCCGATCTTGCCGATGGGTGAAGTGTGTCGAATTCTTCTGCCGGCTCCGCTCCCGCACATCAGGACCCCAAGGGCATCAAGCTGCGCTACGTGGCGCGACAACCCATTTTTGACCGCGACCAGAAAGTCTTCGGCTACGAACTTCTCTTCCGTGAAGACATGGACAATACTTTTCATGGGCGCGATGCCGACGTAGCTTCCCGATCCACGCTGGATAGTTCTTTGCTGGTGGGACTGGACGTTCTTTGCGATGGCCGCCGGGCCTTTCTGAATTGCACCCGCGACACGCTGATCGGTGGCTTGATCACGCTTTTGCCATCGCACTCTACAGTGGTGGAGATTCTCGAAACCGTGCCCGTCGACGACGAAGTGGTGAACGCCTGCCAGCGGCTGAAAGAAGCGGGATATCTGATTGCACTGGATGACTATGTCAGCGATGATCCGCGTGAGCCTCTGGCGGAAATGGCTGACATTCTCAAAGTAGATCTCAAGCTCACCACCCTCGCGCAGCGTGCAGCCCTGGTGAAAAAGCATGGGCCGTGGCGCTGCCGCATGCTGGCGGAAAAAGTGGAAAATCACGCCGAGTTCGTCTCCGCACGGGATCAGGGTTTTGTCTATTTCCAAGGCTACTTTTTGCGCCGGCCGGAAATGATGACGACGCACGACGTGCCCGCCAACGCGGTGAATTACATGAGAATGCTGCAGGCGGTCTCTGTGGATGATCTCGATGTGCCGGCGCTCGAAAAGCTGATCAAAACCGAGACTTCAATCTGCTACCGGCTGTTGCGTTACATGAATTCGGCCAGGTTTGGCTTCAAAAATGAAATTCATTCCGTGCGCCACGCCCTGGCAATTCTTGGCGACCGGGAGGTGCGCCGCTGGGTGCGTCTGATCGCCACGGTGGGCGCTGGGCAAGATAAAAGCAGCGATCTCGTGCTTTGTGCTCTGGTGCGCGCCCGTTTTGGCGAACTGCTGGCGCCGCTTACCCCTCATGGGGACTCCGATTTATTCCTGCTAGGGCTGCTCTCCATGCTCGATGTGATGCTGGAGACACCGATATCCGAGATTCTGAATAAAATCCCGTTAGATTCCGCAACCAAAGCCGTTCTCCGGGGAGAGCGCAGCCTGTTGCGCCCCATCTACCAACTGATGCTGGCACACGAAAGCGGCGAGTGGGATGCTTGTCATGCTATCTGTGACAGTCTCCATATGGATCCCGATACAGTGGCAAATTCCTATTGGCAGGCCCAGCAGTGGGCTCGCGAAGTGTCGAGCGGGGCGTAGAAGCAGGAATTCCGTTGATCGGGCTTCGGCCCTGCGAAAATCGCAGCGAATAGGCGATCAGCCCGAGAATCGGCTATGCGTTTCCGCTTGCAGCCGAAACTACTGGCAATGTCCTCTTGTGCAAAACGGGTCCAGATTGGCACTTGCGCGGGCGGACGCCTACGAGTACCATAAGCTTGTTCTCATTGGCCTCGTTCCCGCGTAGGCCTTCCGCGCCCCAGGCCGTTCCCGGCGGCGCGACGGATCCGACAACGGATAACCGACGCAAAACATTTATATTTTTTGTTGCCATTACGAATTTGCTTTACCCGAGAGCGTTTCATAGGGGTTGCGCCAACGACTACGTTCCCCAACCTGCAATTCCGCGCGGAATGTGCTGAGTGAAAGGGATAGCCAGCGAGAGCTGCACTAACTCGGACAGGATAAAAGATGCTGGCGTGCCAACATTGTCAGAACCTGCCGCAACCAAGTGGACGTAACTGGGAATAACTGAGATCGCAGAATCTGGACTTGCAGAATCCCGAACCTGGAATCTTAAACAGTTGAGCTTTGCGATATGCTGCACCGGACCCAGATCCGGCATGGCAGCTCTGAGAGGAATATGAACGCAGGACCAGGAAGACCCTCCGGTGGAGGAGGCAGAAGCCGACGGCGTCGCGGACGCCGTCCCAACAATGCACGCGGCGCCCGGCCCGGCGGCCCCAGCCAGTCACGCCACAATCAAGACGGCATCTACACCGCTCCCATGGATCACAGCTATCGCGCGGCATTGGCCGGGAATGGCAACAATGGGCAAAACGCGCGCCGTGGGCCGCGCCCCGGTTTCGCCGCGCCTTTTGCGCCTGCCGATCCCGAACCTTTGCCTGCGCTGCGGGAAGATTCCAGCTCGCGCATTTTTGCCTTCGTGGATGATTTGTTCTTCCAGGCCAAGATTCAGGAAACCGCGCGCAAGCTGAACGTCAAAGTCGAGTTTGCCAAGAACGACAAGGACCTCGCCGAGCGCATGCTGCAGAATGGCGAGGAGAAGCCATCGCTCATCATCTTCGACCTCAATAATGCGAATGCCAAACCGCTTACGCTGATCCCGAAATTGAAGAGCAAGCTAAAGAAGGGAACTTCGATTATCGGATTTCTCTCGCACGTACAGGGCGATCTGAAGCAGAAGGCGCATGAAGTGGGATGTGATATGGTGCTGCCCCGGTCGGCTTTCTCGCAGAACTTACCACAGTTGCTGCGCCGCCACGGAGCGCCGGAAGAAGAAAATCCGACCGTGCAGTAGGGGCTGGTTATCCCGGAGGCCAGCCCAGCGAACGTCCTCCCAGCAAATGCACATGAAGGTGAAATACTGACTGTCCCGCTCCGGGGCCTACGTTGAGAACCGTCCGGTATCCTTGCTCGATATTTCGTTGGCGGGCGATCTCAGCGGCCACTAAGTGACAGCGGCCAATCGCTTCGGCGTCCTCCGCCTGTGCTTCCTTCAAGCCGGCGAAATGCTTCTTCGGAATGACCAGCACATGGGTTGGCGCTTTCGGATCGATATCCTCAAAGGCGAAAACGTGATCATCTTCGTAAACTTTTTTGGCGGGGATCTCGCCGCGAAGAATGCGACAGAAAAGGCAATTGCTGCTAGGCTCGGTCATGGCTGTGCTCTCGCGGAGAATAACACTGCTGCATCTGGGAGAAAAGTCCTCGAAGCTAATCCAGCCTTACCAAGAAGACTGCTCCCTCGGGCGTTCGAGTTTCTGCGGCAAGCTTCCGTGCACGGTCGCGATCGTTATCTAGCACGTGCACCTGCACCCACCAATCTCCAATAGGACTGCCGAAGTGCTGCACTTTGGCGGTTTGATAGCGCCGGGCGAGATGGTCGGCAAACTTGCTCGCCTCCTGCTCGTGAGCGAAGCTTCCAATCTGTACCGCCCATTTTCCGCCGGTCGCGAGCGGTTCAGGAGTTTGCATTACTTCGACTTTCACTTCCGCGACTCCCGGTAAATAGACGTCGAGTTTGCGGGCGGCGGCCAAGGACAGATCAATCAGGCGTCCAGGGATGAACGGTCCCCGGTCAGTAATTCGGACCAGGGCTGAATGGCCGGTCTTCAGATTGGTGACTCGGACGATTGAGCCCAGGGGCAGGGTGCGATGCGCTGCCGTCATCGCGTGCATGTTATAGACTTCGCCGTTCGAGCCCACTCGGTTGTGATACGGAGGCCCGTACCAGCTCGCCAAACCGGTCTCGGTGGCCAAAGGCCTGGCGTTCGCGGGAATTGTAGGTTCGGCGAGATCGGCCTTACTCGCTGCATTGCCTGGAAGGCGATCACTCTTTGCCGCACCCTCCGGACGGTTTGTCGATTCGGTCGGGGAAGGTTCGGGCGGTGGAGGTGGTGGCACATTCGAGCGCGCCTGCTTGGGATGGCCACAGCCGCTGAGAAAGAGAATTGCAAACAGCAGAATTGAAATTACGGTGGGTACGACAATCTGAGCCCACAGTCGCTTATCGCTAAGGTCTTGGATGGCGTTCAAGGAAACTATTTCGGAGGATGGGGATTCTTCTCCATGTAGTCGGCGAACTCGGACAGCTTCTCCGAGGCCACACGCAGGGCCTTCGTCGAGTGTTGCCGAACCGCAGGGACAACTTCGTCGTTGAGATATTTGATGAATTCGGGTATCTCTTTCTCGATGCGTTCGGCTGCGTCGGCGACGGTTTTGCTGACGCGTGCCGAAGCATCTTCCACCTTGCGGTTGAAGTCGTTCATGGTGCTCCTCGATCCTTCTGGGCTCTAAGAATCTCACTAGAAATCTGCGATGCCAGGTTCCGCTATTATTTCGTGCCTCAAGAGTGTGGTCAATAACCTACGGGCCACGAAGGGCACAAGCCGTTAGCCACGTCTCCAGGTGAATTCAAGCTTGCAGTAAGGATGTGATCCTTGATAAAGTAAGGATTATGCCAAAAGTGACTAGCAAGCTGCAGTTGACGGTCCCCAAGGCAATTGCTGACGAGTACGGTATCCGTCCCGGCGATGAATTGAATTGGATCCCCGCGGGCGAAAGTATTCGAGTGGAACTATGCCGTGGGAAGTCTAATGCCGGTCGCCGGTTGACCGTCGAAGAGCGATTGGCGCTCTTCGATGCTGGCATGGAACGCGTGGACAGGCTTCAGGCGAAAGAGCTGAAAACGAATCGCGGCAAGAGCAGCCATCACAACCGGGGCTGGACGCGTGAAGATCTCTACAACGATGATCGAGGCTTACCTCGTGGACTCCCTCGTTGATACAAACATTCTGGTCTACTGCTGCGATCTGCGCGATCAGAAGAAGCGCACGATTGCCCGGGCTGTTCTTCGCCAAGGAGTGGCCACTGGGCTCCTGCGAATTCCGCACCAGGCCCTGATGGAATTTGTTAACGCGGTAATCAAGCCCCGAACTGGCGGTCCGCTTCTCGCAAGAGAAGAGGCGTGGCGTCAGGTTGAGGATTTTCTCGATGAGTTTGTCATTCTCTATCCCAACGAGTCGGTGTTTCGAATTGCGCTCCTGGGTATGGCCGCCTATAAGTTCTCCTGGTACGACGCGCACCTCTGGGCTTACGCGGAGCATTATGGCCTGCCCGAAATTCTATCCGAAGATTTTGAGCATGGCCGGATGTACGGTAGGGTTCGGGTGAGGAATCCATTCCTTGATCGGGGCGTCGTGTAGGTCCACGACTGTGAAGACGCAACAATCCATCCAAAGCTTGCTTTCGAAGTCCGAGCTACGACGGCTTCCGGATCGCTTACTCGCGTGGTACGACACGCATCAGCGCGATCTGCCCTGGCGAGAAAACCGCGATCCCTATCATGTATGGTTATCCGAGATCATGCTGCAGCAGACGCGAGTTGCGGCGGTGATTGATCACTATCGCAAATTTTTGCGGCGCTTTCCTACAGTCCAGAAACTCGCGGCGGCCCGTAAATCAAGCGTCCTGGCTGCCTGGAGCGGTCTGGGATATTACCGCCGGGCTCGCATGATGCACGCTGCGGCCAAGGCGATCGTGCGCGAGTATGGCGGAAGATTTCCAGAGACTGCAGACAGCTTGCGAACCCTGCCGGGAATTGGCCGGTACACTTCAGCTGCAATTGCCAGCATTGCATTTGGTCAGCCGGTAGCCGTGGTCGACGGCAACGTGGAACGTGTGCTGCAGCGCCTGAGTGGAAGGCGGTTGGCCGGGGAGGAATTGTGGAAAGCGGCCAACGGTCTCCTGGATAAAAGGCGGCCCGGTGATTTCAATCAAGCGATGATGGAATTGGGCGCTGTCGTGTGTACTCCACGTGCGCCTGCGTGCTTGACCTGCCCGGTCGTAGAGCTGTGCGTGACACGTGGAGAGCTGGCGCCGACAGCGAAATCAGCGCCGCAGAAAAAGCGCGAGATTCACTACGCGCTGGATTGTCGGAATGCCGGCGTCCGGGAAGTGTTTCTCGTACAGCGTCCTCGGAACGCATCGCTAATGGCAGGCATGTGGGAATTGCCGGAACCGGCTGGGAAGAATGGAGCCACTAGTCCATTTCTCACTTTGCGCCACTCGATCACCGTAACGAACTACACAGTCCACATATGGCAGGAGGCTGCATCGCGCGATGTAAAAGGGAAATGGGTTCCGGTCGGCCGGTTGGAGCATTTCGCTCTTACGGGGCTGGCACGGAAGATTTTGCGCAGGGCGGAAGCAATGTGATCATTCGGTTTGCTCCCCTCGTCCATAACATTAGCAATCTGGGGCTGACCGCTGGTAACGAGCAATTGGTGGTTAGTTGTCATTTGCATCATCTAAAATGTATGAAGGAATCAAAGCGGCGTGGACGCGCTGCGAAACATCATGAAACGAACCGGGGGTAGTCAATGGCGGCAATGATCGCGGGCAAAAAGGCGCCCGATTTCGAACTGAGAGCGATGGATGGTAAGCGCTTCGTACTGCAGGACGAACTGGCGCACGGGCCAGTAGTGCTGGCGTTTTTCAAAGTTTCTTGTCCCACATGTCAGTACGCGTTTCCGTTCCTGCAACGACTGGAACAGGCGTACGGGCACAAAGGGGTGAGGATCATCGGCGTCTCGCAGAACGATCCACGGGAAACGGCGGCGTTCACCAAGGAATTTGGGGTGACGTTTCCAGTTTTGCTCGACGATGCTCACGCCTATCCGGTTTCGAACGCTTACGGCCTGACCAATGTCCCGACAATCTTTTGGATCGCAGGGGATGGCGATATCGAGATTGCCAGCGTGGGCTGGGTCAAGGCCGACTTTGAGGCGATAAGCCGAAAGATGGCAGCCGCGGCGAGTGTGCCCCCCGCCGCACTTTTCCAGCCAGGCGAAGATGTACGCGACTTCCGCGCCGGTTGAAGCTCGAAAAATTGATCCCGCGGTCGTGGGACGCAGAAAATTTCGAGATCAGGCTGAAACGCGAAGGGAACTCTCTCAGGTACTAATTCCCGATTGATCTTATGGTCCGTGTATCGGAATGGCCTATGGTGCGGGCACGCGGGCCACTCTCCTACTAGCAAAAGGCTGCTCTCCGTTACAATTCTTCCAGACGTCACAAAAGCATTCCTGACCCTTATATTTTCCGCCGTCGTACGCCATTTCGTCGGGGGAGAAAACTGATCTATGCGAGAAGTCGTAGGAAGAAGTGTGGTCCTGATCGCGCTAGCCGCCGTGGGCCTGATAGCGTCCGCGGAAGGAGGCGCTGCTCCTGTCCTCACGCCGCCAGTGCCCAGCCGCGATGGGGTCTCGGTCCGTTTACCCTCCGCCGCATTTGCAGCAATGGAAACAATCGATCCTGAACACATTCGCTGGCACGTTCGATTTTTGTCCCATGACCTGCTTGAGGGCCGTGGCACGGGCCAGCGCGGTGGTGACGTTGCGGCCGAATACATAGCCACACAATTCGCCGAATACGGATTGAAGCCGGCCGGGGACAACGGATCGTACCTGCAGAAGGTTCCGCTAGTGGGGATCACAACGCTGCCGCAGACGCAGTTTTTGCTCCTTCCCAAGCACGGCCCGTCGATGGATTTAAAGCCACTCGACGAATATGTCGCCTACGATCAGACCCAGCAGCCGCAATCCGACGTAGATGCCGAAATTGTTTATGTGGGCTACGGCATCGAAGCTCCGGAATATAACTGGGACGACTACAAGGGCGTCGACGTACGCGGCAAGGTGCTGCTGATGCTGGTGAATGAGCCGCCTTCCGATGATCCCAAATTTTTCAAAGGCAAAGCGTTGACTTACTACGGCCGCTGGACCTACAAGTATGAAGAAGCAGCGCGCAAAGGCGCAGTCGGCGTGATTCTCATCCACAAAGAGGACATGGCCAGTTATCCGTGGGAGGTGGTGCGGAATTCGAATTCCGGCGAGAAATCGTATTTGAAGTTGGAGGGTCCGGCGCTCAAGGTTGCTTCGTGGGTTCAGCTTGATGTAGCGAAAAAGCTAGTTGCCGGTTCGGGAATGGATCTGGACAAGATGATGGCGGATGCACGGTCACGTGAGTTTCATCCTGTCGACCTCGGCGCAAAACTTAAAGCGCACATGGTGAGCAAGATTCGAAATTTCGAGTCCAACAATGTGCTGGCGATGCTGCCGGGCTTGAACCGCAACCTGAAAGACCAAGCTGTAATGTTCACAGCGCACTATGATCACCTCGGCATTCGTCCCGACATGCCGGGCGACAATATTTACAACGGCGCCGCTGACAATGCAACGGGCTGCGGGATTTTGCTCGAGTTAGCGCGCGCTTTCAGCGTGGCCAAGGATCGTCCGGGACGTTCGATAATTTTCGCATCCGTTACGGCCGAAGAGCAGGGATTACTGGGCTCGGAATATCTGGGCAAGCATCCGCCGATTCCCGCTAGCAAGATTGCGCTTGATCTGAATTACGATGACGTGCAGCCCATTGGTGCACCAGAAGAAGTCGAAGTCACCGGAGCGGAGCGGACAACGTTTTATCCCTGGGTGCAGGCCACCGCGAAAGAATTTCGCCTGACGATTCGTCCTGACGCGCGTCCGGAGGCAGGGCACTACTATCGCTCCGATCACTTCAGTCTGGCCCGCGTGGGCATTCCATCCTTCTCGATCAACGAGGGCATCAAGTTCAAAGGGCACGATGAAGCGTGGGGAATGGCGCAGAATAAGGAATACACGGAAAAGCATTACCATCAGCCGAGCGACGAATATCATCCGGAGATGAACTTTGTCGGCGATGCGGCGATGGCGCGCTTCGGGTTTGCACTGGGCTGGGAGGCAGCAAGCTCTGCGAAACTCATCGGCTGGCAGAAGGGCGATGAGTTCGAAGCGGCGCGGATGAAAAGTCAGTAGGGAGTTCCCGAACGGGTTCATCTTGCCGGCACGACACTCCTGCCTCCTGCGGCGCCTATCCTTTTAGCAGGCTTCCGGTTCTGTAAAAGCCGATTCTGAGTGCGGAACGAATCCTCATAACCTCGGTAACTTTAGCCCTCGCCCCGACCATGCTAGCCTCGATATGTACATGTGTAATCAGTAAGTTCCGGAAAGTTAACATCATTTACGAATGCCTCGCTTCCCCATCTTCCGCCTCGGCAAGGAGCCTGAAAAAACGGCTTTGCCGCAGTTGGTTGCGTCCGTCCCGGCAATAAATCTCGAAGGACTGGCAGTCGGAGTAGACAATCTGCGCCACGACGTGGCGCTCAGCCCGCGATTTGCAGACGGGGCGCGCGCCCAGATTATGCGTTTGATTGTGCGCCACGGCGAGTTAGAGGGTTTGCTGGCGGCTGAGGCCCCGCAGAAAACGCAGGCGCCATCGTGGATGCGAACCGCCGCAGCTGGCGCTCACGAAAAGAGTCGTATTGCCGCCGATCCCTCCGATTGGAAGCCGCTGCTTGCCGAGCTTCATTTAGCAGCGTTGAATCGCGCAAAAAAAGAAGAAAAACTTTCCATCGATTTGCTGGCGCGGTTGGCCCTGACCAAGTTTCTACGGACAGAAATGTCGGTGCAGTTTTCGCAGGTATTGGAGCGTTGCCGGGTTCTGCTGAAGAGTTATGAGGGCATCCGCCAGGGAAAAGCAGTTGAATACCGCGAACGCGTGGCCGCTTTTCAGGTGCGCAAAAAAATCATTCTTCGCAAGACCGGCCAGGAGCTGTTCGAGACCCTGCGGGCAATCGAAAAAGAAACACTGGCGCGCACCCGCCGGTCATTTTTTGGAGAGGCTAAGGCCTCAGAACCAGGCAGTGCGGCCCTCGGCAGTTATGGCTTGTTTGTGAATCGGCTGGCCTTTTCCGAAGACGGCCGCGACGATTATCTTTGCGCCGAGCACTATGTCATGCTCGGCAACTGGGATCGCGATCCCGATCGCTATCCTCGCCTGCAGGACGTGGTGTGGGGTTTTCTACGCTCGCTTTACGGAGAAGAGATCACCACCGAGACCATTGATTCCTGGCTCTGCGCTCCGGAAAATGCTCGAGCACTCGTGGGCACGGGAACGCCCGATGAATCCACGGCGGAAGGCCTCGCGCAGCAGGAGCGGCTGGCCCAATGGGTTCGCCTCCTGGAAGATGAGCAGGTCATGGAATGCGTCATCGCTTCGTACCACACGGTGCCGCTGCTGGGCGAGTATGCGCCGCGGATCAATCCGCAGCAGCTGAAGAACGCGCTGATCTCGCGGCCTGAATGCGACCGCGTGGAGCGCATGATTCAGGAACATGGCAAACTTTCGCCAGCGAGTCTATACGCCGCGGTGGGCAAGGTGGCCGGTTGTCGTGGCGCAGAGCGCTCTAAAGTGGCGGCACGATTCCTGCAGGATTTTTCTCACTACCACCGCGATCTGCGGCGGCTGGAAACGCTGAACTCGGCGATGGATTCGGTAAACCTGGTCTCTACCGAAAAGTTGCGTGAACTTTCGCGCATGAATGGGACGCTCTATGAATTCCTTCTTCCCGATGAGCAACCGCAGCAACCGGAGGAGGAAAAAGTTCTGCGCCATGTCGTCCTTAAGGCGGATGTTCGCGACTCAACGCGCCTGACGCGCACCTTGATGGAACAAGGACTCAATCCTGCGTCCTATTTCAGCCTGAATTTTTATGATCCGGTGAACAAGTTGCTGGGCAAGTACGGAGCGCAAAAAGTTTTCCTGGAGGGCGACGCGATTATTCTCGCCATACTCGAGCGCGAGGGTGAGCCCGGACTCGCCGTCAGCCGCACGTGCGTGCTGGCGCGGGAGATCATAGAGATCGTGCGCGGCTACAACCAATTGATGAAGCGTTCAGGAATGCCGGAACTCTCATTGGGGATCGGCATCACTCTACAGGAATCGGCTCCGCTTTATCTGATGGATGGCGACCACCAGATCATGATTTCCGAGGCGCTCAACGAGAGTGACCGGCTTTCCTCCTGCAACAAGAAGGCTCGCAAGATCATGGAGCCGCAAGCTGGACCGTTCCATGTTTACGTATTTCAATCCGAAGAGGCCGCGCTGCCATCCGAAGATGCGAATCCCGAGGACCAGGTCATCAGCTACAACTTGGGCGGAATCCGCATGAATCAGGCCGCGTTCCGCAAGCTGGAACAGGAAATTTCGCTGGCGCCCCTCGCGGTAAAATTGCCGCCTTCGATGGCCTCGGATAAGGGAGAGTATCGGCTGTCGAGCGGTACCGTTCCGATTGACCGTGACATCTTCCGCAAGATCGTAGTGCGCGAAAGCCGCGTGCCGCGAGTGAATGCGGAGGATTTCTCGGTGCAGGGATGGACCGAACGCACTTACTACGAAGTCTGCACCGACCCCGCTATTTACGCCGCGCTGGAAAAGAAGAAAGCCGCAAAGGCGTAAGGCTCGGCTTTCGCACTATCGCACTCAACTTTCAGTTATTGGCAGGATGGCGGCAATTCTCAATGAGTGCTGTTTGTTTCGATTGACTCCGGTTTGTCGGTGAACATCCAACGAAAGTAGCTTTCTGATGTAAAATGCTCCGGCGAATCCAGCTCCGCTTCAGCAGGAGTGACCGTGAACTACGCCCGCATTGCACTGGCCTCCCTCGGGGCTATGGTCGCCTACTTCGTCTATGGCTTTGCCATGTTCGCTGCATGGCCATCCATGAAAACTGAATTCATGAAGTACCCCAACGTCTATCGTCCCAAGGACGAGATGATGAAGGTGATGCCCTACGGCATGATCGCCATCTTCATCGCCATCGTGGTCGTCGCCATTCTCTACGCAAAAATCTATATTGCTGGTGGCGGCATCGTATCAGGCATATACCTCGGCGCACTCATCGGCCTTTTCTCTATCTGTACCTTCGCGATCCACAACTACATCAACCTGAACATCGGCCTTACGCTGACAATCTACCAGTCCATCGCCTACTTCATTCAGTGGGTCATCGTGGGCGCAGCCATCGGCCTCATCTACAAGCCATCGTAGATTTGTCAGCGAACAGAGTTATCGAGAGGCAAGCTTCTGGAAGTTGCCAGAGGCTGGTTGGCAACGCAGAAGCCACTGATTCTCAGTTGGCGAAAAGTCCCGATTATGCTCAAAACCCCGCAATGAGCGTTGCAACAGTTAGCTTCCGGTTTGCCCGCGATTCGGCCCGGTATCACAGCGCAAGGAAGACTTGCGGTGGGCCATTGGGTCGACATACGCCCCGCACGGAACATTTGACAGAGACAAGACGTAGATTACGCGTAGACCAGGAGAGAGGAATGCAGAGGAACGATGAGACTGGAAACCTGGAGAGCGAGGAAGGCTTTGGTTGTTGCCGTAATGGGATGTTTAAGCATGATCCCGGCTGCGGGACAGGAAAAGGCGCAATCCACTGACGAACCGTTACAGCGAAAAAAGATGGGCGCGCCGAGATTGATGCCCATGCGGCGGAATGGTTAAAAGAGAGCGATGTGCCGAGCGTAGCCGTGGCTTACATCGAAGATCGAAAAGTGGCGTGGACGGCCGTCTATGGCGAGCAGAGTCCGGGAGTGCCAGCCACGGCAAAGACGCTGTACAACATGGCGTCATTGACCAAGCCCGTGACGGCGGAGACAGTCTTGCGGCTTGCATCAGCAGGGAAACTTTCATTGGACGAATCGATGTTTCACTACTGGGTTGATCCGGATATCAAGGACGATCCGCGAAGCAAATTGCTGACGCCCCGCTTGTGCTTGTCCCACCAGACGGGATTTCCGAACTGGAGGGGCAAGACCGGTGGGGTCCTGAAGATCCAGTGGGATCCTGGAACCCAGACCGGATACTCCGGAGAGGGATTCAACTATGTTGCCCGGTTTGCTGAGAAGAAACTTGGGAAACCCTTTGATGTGCTCGCGCAAGAGATGGTCTTCAACCCCATCGGAATGAACGAAACTTCCTATACGGCAAAGGATTGGCATGTCGGACGTCTGGCGGTTCCCCACGGGCCAAAACGCGATAAACCGGTGGACGACGTCGCGCAATCTGGGATGGCGCCGACTTGCTCCGCACGACAATCCAGGACTACGCGAAGTTCGTGGTCAGCGTCATGCACGACGAAGGCTTAACCAAGGAAATCGCGGCAGAACGAGCAACCCTGACGCGCGATCGCATGAAACCCGAAGATCTGAAGAATGTGTGCAGCGCCGCTGGAGTGCCCGGTCACTGCCTTATCACCTCTGGAATGGGTTTGGGATGGGAAGTCGAGACCGTGAATGGAGAGAAGATTCTGGACCATGACGGCTCCGATTGGGGAGTAAAGACGTTTGTTATGTTCGTTCCGTCGCGAGGAATCGGCGTGGTGGTGTTTACGAACGGAGAAAATGGCAAGCCGTGATCAAGAAAGTGGTTGAAGCTCTTTATCCGAACAGGCTGTATCTGGCTACGATGTAAGCAGTGCGAGAATGTCCTGGGGAACAGGCATTGCATCCTAACTCGTGTCGGCCTAGACTCCGTTGTGCCGTAGAAGCCAGAATGCCTGCTTCGCTGCCACAGGAGACCAAAGCCCGAGGGAATGCTACTGCCACGAGGCAGGGTTGGTCGGCGAACCGAGTTACCCGAGGCTCCGGCCGGTAGCAATCTCGTCAATTGGTGTTAAACCCCGATTACACTCATCGTCACGTCAATGAGCGCTAACGCCTGTTTTCGACAGTTACAATTACTTTTGGAATGTGTGGATGACTGACGAGCAGAGACGGCAAATCGTATCTAGATTGAACGGGCGTAGTCGGGTGGACGCATTCGAGGCCGCGAAGGCAGTGTGGGAGGATGCTGACAAACGGCTGGAGCACTCCCTCATACTGACGCTGAAACACGGACGCAGAGCGTTCAATCGTGCTGCCGCTGCCTACACAATGCAAATACTAAGTACTCCAACGACCATCAGAGCGCTGGAGAGCGTCGTCAAGAACAAATCGGAGAGTCCGCGTGTACGGGGAGAGGCAGCCGAGGCACTCGCGCATTGTCATCGAACGAAATCCCACGACCTTCTTCTTGCAGGACTAAACGATTCGAGCAAGGACGTGCGGTTCTGGTGTGCATTCTCCCTTGGCGAGATGGCGGAGAAACGAGCACTTCCCTCGCTCAAGCGCCTTGCTGCCACTGATAGAAGAATGGTGAAAGGCTTTCACACAGTTGCGAAGGAGGCCGCTGACGCGATTGAGAACATCCAAAAAGGCAACGTCGGCCACAGACGGAAACGCGGTTGTATATTTTGCGTTCGTCGGTTGGCGTAACATCCCGATTACACTCATTGACCTCGGGCCAATTCTCAATGAGTGCAAACGCCTGATAGCGACAGTTGAGACATATAATGTTCGCGGGTGAAGAAATGCCAAGACCTTTTCACGCCGCGCTGTTCCTAATCTCAGTCGCTAGTTTCCTTACACTTGTACGTGCGCAAGAGACTCCCGCTGCGAACCACACCGGGAACCTGAAGACTCTGGTAGTCGCAGCCGAGGCGAAATCGGACTCGGCCATTGCTATTCCTCCGATTGCGTCTGTAACAGTGAATCCGAATAACGATAAACACAGTGTTGGCGCGGACGCTGTGGATTTAACAACATGGCTCAGCAAAGAGGCTGCGCTGAACGGGCTGCAGTCGGCAGACTTGCAGCCGTGGCACATCGTTGTGGTTTACGATCAGTTTGATGAGGACGGCGACAATGTGCACAGTGGCGTGTACGAGGAATACTGGGCAGGGGCAAAGAAGTACAAGAGAATCTACAAGAGCGACAACCTTAACGAGACAGACTATGCCACGGAGAAAGGCTTGTATCGTGTCGGAGACCAGCAATGGCCCGACCGGGCACAGCTACAGGTTCGGAGCGAGATAGTTGATCCGCTCTCCTACGCCGCTACGCTGGTGGGTTTTCACGGAAGAACTGTCGAGCGAACTTTCAGCGGCTATCAGCTTCAGTGCGTGCTGCTTGAAAAAGACTCCGAGATCAGCAATCCAACACAATATTGTTTTGAACCTGATGGTTCAGTACTTCGGTATAGCAAGGGGTTCGGCTGGTTCCAGACGGTCTATAACGACATTGCGCCATTTCAGGGGCGAAGTCTCGCACAGGCGGTAGCAGTGACTGATGGCGGCAAGCCATACCTGAAGTTGCGCGTGGCAACGATTGAATTGATTCCGCACGTTGACGATGCGGACTTTGTACCTCCGCCTACCGCGATTGGTCCGCTCGGTGACCGGGTATCTGGTGTGCATCCGGTGCCGATTAAAACGGGCTTCCCTCAATGGCCAGCCTCGCTAAGATCGCAGCATTTCACCGTAACGGCGGAGGTTGTAATCGGAAAGGACGGGCACGTCGTGAGCGCTCATGCAGTCTCCGGCCCTGCAGAAGGCTTCAAGGCATGCGAAGACTCAGCGCGAAAGTGGGTATTCAAGCCTTACCTGATCCTTGATAAGCCAGTTGAGGTGGAAGCAAAACTTTCGTGCAGTAACAATTAGTTGGCGAAACATCGCCATAGCACTCATTGAGCCTGACGGGGAGCGGCCAAACCTCAATGAGCGCTATCGCCTGTTCTCGACAGTTACGCTGGCTGCTGCGGTTTCCCAAGTAAAAGCATTTTGACAAAATAGAACAGGAGCACGATGCCCCAAATCAACGCGGAGATTGGCAGCGTGGGGCCTCCTGCGTAGTAGAGAGTGGGAAGTCTCGCAAGCAGATACCCGGAAGCGTATAAACAAACGAGCGAGAGTGGCAGTCCTAGAATCACAGCCATTCGCGGACGGTCCCTTGGTTTGCGCCTAACGTCGATCTGCCATCCAATCCACCACCAAAGCAGGAACAGCGCAAGATAAAAGCTTGCGGTGATATCGTTAAACCAATAGGCCCCCAACCATTGTTGTTGCCAGAAGTCTCTCCACGCTGGGACTCGGTCGATCAGGTTCGTGAGAACGAGGGCGGGAGCATTTAGGCAATAGCTGATCAGTTGCACTCTTGGCACGTATTGAAGAATCTGATCATGAGGTGGATTCGCTTTAAGAAACGCCTCGGATACCTTTTGACCGATCGCAGACTGAGCGAGCGCGGCGACAAAGTTAGACATCGACAAGATGATTCTCCACTTGAATCTGCCTAACATATATCCCCCGTGCCTATTGGACACCGGTGCGAGCAGGCTAGGATAGCTCCCTTAGGTAACCAGCACTCCCGTTGTTGACGTAAAATCGCGATTACACTCATTTTGATTTTGCTTCAATGGGAGCGGAGGAGATCGCCCAATCGCGATCGGGAGATGACCCGCATCCAGTTGCGAACCGTCATCGATTCCGCCATCGGATCTGCCAGGGGTCTGCTAAACGTCGACAAGTGCGCGCAGCGGGCCCAGCCAGGGTTCATAGCGCCGCCAGCGCGCGACGGAGGTGCGGTAGATCGGCTGCCGGGTCTGCCATTTGCTGGGTGTCTTTACAGCGCCCGGGTTCGATTCGGGGCGCAGGCAGGCGTCGTGCCAGGCCAGGCCGCATGCGGCGATGATCCGTCGGATGACTGGTTCGGGCGCGCGGGTCAGGTCCTCGTAGTCGATTTCGATGAAGCGGTCCGCCGGCAGCACACTCCGCCAATGATCGACGAGCCGCTGATAGTCGCGGAAATACGCGACCAGTTCGGCGCCTCCGGTGGGAAACGCCAAGCCCGGATGGAAATGCGTTTGATGGATGGACAACGCCGTGTCCACTGCAGCGCGGCGGCAATGAATGATGATTGCGCGCGGGAATGCAACGTGGACCAGGCCGGCCCAGAGGAAATTGAACGGCATCTTGTCGGTGACGCGCGTCGCCTTCGGCGCGATCGCCCGCAGCACGCGAAGATAGTCTGTCGCCGCCTTGGCCAATAAGTCCGAGACCAGATTCTCCGTGGGAACGAAGGTCCCGTTGCCAGCGGCGCGGGAGCCAAACCACGCCGCCCCGCGCTCGTTCCAGAAATTCAACTCGCCGCCGGCGCTGACCTCGGGATGCATGGAAACGATCTGCTCGACCAGAGTTGTGCCGGATCGCGGCATGCCGACGATCAGCACTGGCGTCGCATCGGTGCTGCCGAGTTCCGGCGCTCGCGCGATCCATTCGGGGGTGCAGCGGGAAATCAGGCGATCGATCTCGATGGAGAACGCGGCTGAGTCGAACGAGGCAGAGCCTCGGCGCACGGTGTCCGCGGCGTCGAAATGCTGCATGGCCAAGCCGTAGTCGCCAAGATCTTCTGACGCCTTGCCAATCGCAAGGTGCACCCGCATGCTTTGCCCCGCTTCCAGTCCCGGCGTAGCCAGGGCAGTTTGCATCTCTTTAAGCAGACTGTCGTCACTACTCGTGACCGGGCGGCACCGGACCAAGTCGTAATAGCTTCCCGCCAGCATGGGCGCAATCGCGATCACGCGTTCGAAGCAGGCACGAGCCTCGTCGAAGCGGCCGAAGTCAGAGAGCAGATTGCCCAGCAGATCATAGGCCATAGCGTTCCTGGGATCGGCGACCAGCGTCTCGCGCAATACTTTTTCCGCCTCTTGATTGCGATTCTCGATCAGTAGCGCCCGCGCCTTCCCCAGGCGGCCGAAGCTGGTCCTACCTCCGGTAGCCGCAGCGCGGCGAAAACAGCCGATCGCCTCATTGAGATGGCCCAGTGGGTAAACCAAAGCGCCAGCGCGAAACCACGCCTCGGTCAGGGATGGGAGCAGCTTAGTGGCACGGTCGTAGGCAACGATTGCTCCGCCGACGTCCCCCAACTTCTCTAAAGCGATTCCCAACCGGAAATATGCGTCGGCGTAGCGCGGGTTGCTGGCGACGGCCCGCTGCAATGCTGCGACAGCATCGGGTATGCGCCCGACCTCGAGGCAGGCCAGGCCGAGATCGTGCTGGATGATGGGGTTGGACGGCTGCAGCAGAGCTGCATCGCGCAACGGCGCGATGGCATCGGCTGGCCGCGCCGCGCGGAGGAAGTCAGCGGCCAACGCAAGCAAAGGCGCCACCTGCTGCGACGCGGCTGGGTTTGGAGACTGGGACATGTCGAAATTTAGCCTGGAAGCTTTAGCGTAGCCTTCGGAATCGCGCAAACGGTACCCGACCATAATCTGCCAACCAGAAGAATTTTGCCACGGGCAGGCTGCTCGTTTTTGTAATGGGTCAGTTTGGATATTCACAGCCTAGGGCGGGTGGACCAGGCTTTTGGCCTCTTAGCGTGGGCAATAAATGGGGCGCCCCGTTCTTGCGTTCTGTACAAGGGCGGGTACCACGGATGTTTGCGGTGACGGCCTTACGTTGCCCCATCCCGAAAACACATGGCGCAGGCAGCATCGTACCCGCCCTTGCAAAAAACGCAAGAGCGGGGCACCCACAGTTCTAGAACGGGAAGCAATAATATAGAAAGGGTGGGCCATCCGCCGTGGAGCCGGATTGGACATCGATTGCATACCCTGTTGCCTTAAGCCACTTGGCGATAGCAGCCGAGTCGAATCTTACGCGCGAGCCCACACGAAACGACGGAACGCTACTCCACTGTGAACTTCGTTGGGCTGCTCGCGGTTCCTCCCGGAGCGGTAATCGAAATCGTCACAGCACCCGCCGCCAATCCCGATGGCACATCCGCAGTGACCTCGGAGTCCGAGACTACAGTGAATGTTGTCGCCTTCACTGCGCCAAACTTGACCGCAGTAGCCTGAATCAATCCGGTACCCGTGATCTTCACTGAGGTTGCCAGTGGCCCGCTGGTTGGCGTAAAGCTCGTGATCTTCGGTTTCACTTTGAAAGTCTGCGGACTGGTGAGCGTAGTCGAGCCGGTGACCACGGTGACCGTCCCGGTATGCGCCCCTGCGGGAACAACAGCCGTGAGATAAGTTGTGCCGCTGAGCTTGATGGACGCAGACTTCACGCCACCGAATTTCACCAGCGACGCGCTAGTAAATCCCTGGCCGAACATACCCACGCTCGCACCAACGTTACCCGACGTCTGGGTCGGCTCCAGATTCACAAACGCCTTATCGCCGGTGGCTACACTGAAGAACGTGCCTTGGCATATGTCGGTGCAGGAGCCGCTTCCGCCACCGCCGCTGGGGGTCGTTCCGTACACGATGCCGTTTGTGTTTTGAATCAGCGTGGACGAGGGCAAATCCCCTTCAACCGGAGGGTTGGGAAACAGGAAGGCAGAGAACACGTTTGCAGAAGTTAGCTTGTAGATGCTGCCGGTACCGTTAGGTCCGTAAGCCGGGTTAACCCCGTAGAAGGTTCCGTCGGTCACTTGCAGCATATTTACCGGAGGACCGACATCGTTGACGCAGGACGCGTCGGTTGCATTGTTGAAATCGTGGACGTCAGTAGAGATTCCGGCGGTGGTCATCTCGTAGATATTTCCCGAGTTATTCGCCGCTCCCACATTCGTGGCTCCGTACAGCTTTCCGTTCTTACCCTGGATCAGTCCAGTACATGGATTATCTCCGGTTGCGTACTCGAAGCCGTGAATCTCTTTGAAAACCCCTGCAGTGCTGATCTTATATACGCAGCCCACGCTCCCGGCCAGCTCGCAGCTTGCAAGCGTGCCATAAAGATTGCCATCAGTGGCCTGGAACAAATTTGAAGAGTGGCAGTCGTTGCCGGAAAAAGTATGCAGGTTCGTGTAGACGCCCGCCTGGGTTATGCGGTAAATATTCCCGCAGACCTGAACTTCATTTCCAGACACGCCATAGAAATTGCCATCGTTGGCCTGGATTGGCGGGTATACCGGTAGAGAGTCCCCGTCGGCCCCGGTAAAGTCATACAGATCGGTAAACGCTCCGGCTGCCGTCAACCGGAAAATGCTGCCTTTGCCGGTGGCTGGATTCCCACTTTCGCATGTGCCATAGAAATTTCCGTCGTTGCCCAGCGTGAGCCCTGCAACGCCGCAATCGGTCCATTGCTGCGGGAAGCTGTAAAGGACGCTTTCCACTCCGGCCGGAGAGATCTTGAAGATCGCGCCGGCGCCATGGCCTCCGCAGGCCGCCCCACTCCCGTACATATTGCTGTCCCGGCCTTGCACGATGTTGCCTCGGGGAGCGCAGGCGTTGGTCGTCTCCATGAAGGTGTAAAGCAGGGTGGGAGTTTGCGCTTGCGCTGGAACGGCCGCCGCGACGAAGAAGAACAAGAGAGTGAGTAATGAAAGCGTGACCCCTGCCGCGCTCTTAGTGATGATTGAGAGAGATTGCACTTGCCGACGATTACAAGTCATGGAAGCTTTCTCCTGAAAGTCTGAAAATCGATTCGGTTGGGTAGGAAGCCTGGGCCCACGACAGAACCGTTCCGGCTAAGCGCGATGCTCAGTTCAGCACGCGGCCAATTTCGCAGTAGGATTGCGGCTTGTCAATTCTCAGCGCATCACGTTTGACTGTAACGTAGTTCACGCGACAAATCCTTTAGGTGCCTGTATATGCAGACTGTTCTCACGCGTTTTTTTTGATTTCTGAGGTGGGGCAAGGCGGGCGGTTCAGCCGAATCTTCCGTGCTAGACTGTTGATCCCTCCCCAGCAAGGCGGAATACGCCCATGGATACGAGCGCGTCTTCTCAATCTGTCATTTGCTTTGGCGTGTTCGACGCCGACGTACGTACCGGCGAATTGCGCAAGAATGGCGCGAGAATCAAAATCCAGGAGCTTCCTTTTCGGGCGCTCAAGCTCTTGCTCAGCCGCCCAAACCATGTGTTTACGCGAGAGGATTTCCGGCAGGCGCTTTGGCCCAACGGCGTGTTTGTGGATTTCGACCACGGCATCAGCAGCGCTATTAACCGGCTACGAGACGCATTAGGAGACTCCGCCAGCAATCCCATCTTTATTGAAACGGTAGAGCGCCGAGGCTACCGCTGGATCGCCCCCACCTATTACCCCGAAGCACCTAGGCCTGAATCGCTGAGCGCAGAAGCAGTGGACTTGCAGAGTGCCGGGGCAGGCAAGAAATCATTTTTCATGGAGCGACGAAAATGGTTTCTTGTTGTGCCAGTGCTGGCAATTGTTTTCTTGCTTGGTATTTATGTGGATCATGGTGTCGAAACCAGAAAAGCAAGAGTAGTAGTGAAGACGGGTGCGATTGCATCCCCTTTGAACCCAAGCTCCGCCCGCCATGCCGCCAATGTTGAGGCTGAAGACTTCTACCTTAAGGGCCGCTTTTACTGGAACCAGCGTACGACCGACAGTCTGAACAAAGCGCTGGACTCGTTTACGCAGGCCATTGTTCACGATCCCGGCTATGCCCCGGCCTACGTTGGTCTGGCGGATTGCTATAACCTGCTCCGCGAGTACTCGGTGATGCCGCCCAACGAGGCTTATCCCCGGGCGTTAGCCGCCGCTAAAAAGGCGCTTGAACTCGACGATCAGTCGTCGGAGGCTCACGTATCTCTCGCCTTTGTCTCTTTCAACTGGCTGCTCGACTCAGCCACTGCTGATCGCGAGTTCCGGCGCGCGGTCGAGCTTGACCCGAAAAACAGCGTTGCCCATCACTGGTACGCCACGACTCTGGCCAACCTGGGCCGATACCCGGAATCGATTGCGGAGATTGAACGTGCCCAGGCGCTGGATCCGGCCTCAAAATCCATTCTCGCGGATAAAGGCCGCATTCTATGGTGCGCTGGCCGCCGCGATGAAGCGCTTTCGCTTCTGAAACAGATGGAAACAGCCGAACCAGGATTTATGTCGCCGCACCGTTATTTAAAACTGGCCTATCTGGAAAGCGGCGACTATCCCGACTACCTGAAGGAAATGAATCAAGAGGCCGTTATGAGGCACGACGATGTGGCGCTCGACATTGCCGAAGCCGCCGCCAGAGGATTTTCTTCGGGCGGCGCTAAGGGCATGTTTTTTGAGCAACTGCGCGAGCAAGAAAAATATTACGCTCTTGGGCAGGTCTCCCCGGTGACTCTGGCGGAGACCAGCGCTCTGTCAGGCAATAAGCCGAGGGCGTTGGAATATCTGCAAGCCGCCTACGCCAAACATGGTGATGACGTTGTCAACATCACATTCGATCCCTTGCTGGAAAGCCTGCACGATGAAGCTGGCTTCCGGGATCTTCTAGCCAAAATAGGCTTTCCTGCGCGCTGATGGCAACGTGGGCTGACGGGTACCGCCCGAATGACGAGCAAATGAAAAACCCTCTCCCAAGTCATCTGGGAGAGGGTTCGCCACAGTCGGAACGTGGTTTAGTCGTCCAGATCGGCGGTGGTGGGTGCTGGTTTGTTGAAGTCGCTCGGAGGGCGAACCTTGCTCTCGCCGGGATAGGGCCGCGTGAAGCCGGTGGACATGTACCAGTTCAGATGGTTGACGGTGTCCGGGTCTTCGGAGTCGGGCTTGGTCAATTTGCCGGCGAAGATCTGCGCCTTCTTCTGGAGCCAGGCCGCCCTCAGGGCCTTAACCTTGGGGCTGTTGGTTGTGTCGGCTACGCTCGCTGAAACGCCCTGGTTCAGCGGGATTTTATTCGCCACGTGCGTCCACGGTTTGAAGTTATCCTCGGGCGGATCGTTGGTGAAATCGGTCGTCATCGGCGTCGCCGTGAGATCGAACTGGTTCATGGGCGGCAGACCGAGGATTTGCTCGATCGTCCGAGTCATGTTGACCTGCGTGTAGTAAGTGCTGTCGGCGGGCCCTTGCTGCACGGCGTATGGGCTCACGATATAGCCTGGGCTGCGATGACCGTCAACGTGGTCGACGCCATTCTGCGCATCGTCTTCCTCGATGAAGATCGCCGATGTGGACCACACGTTGCTGTGGCTGATGTAGTCGATAATGCGCCCAACGGCCAAGTCGTTATCAGCTTGTTCGGCGATCGGGGTGGGCGGGCCACCGGTGTGGTCGCACATGACCCACAGCATTTCCAGCGTAGGTACCGTACCGGCCGCGACGTCATTCTTGAAGTCCTGCAGCCACACATCGACGCGGAACTGGTCAGGAATGCCGAGATCGAACTGCGGGAAGTTCTTGATGAGGTGGTTGGCCACGGCCGGGATAGAAGAGTACGCCTGGACCGTGTTCTGATAGTACAACGTCTTCTCGCCCGGCGTTCCAGGAGGTGCGCAATTCGGCCCACCCTCGAAGCACTGCGAGTCGGCGTAGAACTGGCTCCAACTCGGCTCACTGGTCGATCCATTCGGTTGCAGGAACGAATCGCCCTCAACGTATTCGCCGTAGATCTTCACCGGCAGACCGGCGGCTGACGCTTCCGAGAACAGGAACCCCTTTTTCTGATAAGCGAGTGCATCGCCGGCGTTGCCGCCTGGGTAGCTGCGAACCCAGTCTGGCGACTGAATGTCGTCAGCGTAGGGAGCCATGCCCTCCTGGATCCACTGGTGACCGTCAGCCGACTGGCGGCTCGGGTCATAGAAATTATCCAAGAGAGGGAAGCGCTTAACCAGGTCGTGCGCGTTCGGTGTGATCGGGGTGCCCCCGGCTGCGGCACCGTCGCCGAACACCGCCAACGAGGGGTCGCCATTGCCGGCGGCCACATCGCCCAGCATCTGATCATAGGTGCGGTTTTCACGGATGATCAGGAACACGTGTTTGATCAGCGACGGAGAGCCGATCTTCTCCGGGATTGCGAGCGGCTTGGCATCCGGGCTGCCACCTGAAGCGGACTCGATATTCTGTATCCGATTCCAGTGGTTGAACCCGTAAACGTCGTTTGTCATTGTCGCCAGAGTCGCGCTACTGGGCACGGGGACGATGCTGACCGTACCATCGTCCTGGTGAGTGTTGTAGCCGCAGACGCCGTGATCGCACTCGAATGAATAACGCGTGCCGATGCCTTTGTCGTTGGCAACGATAAGCACGTTAGCAGCCGCGTCCAGTACGACCGAGCTCGGCGCATAGCCTACTGGGATCATCCCCATGACGGGATTAGTGGCGCCGCTGCTGAGGTTTACAACCCCGATCGCGTTGGCGTTGTAAAGCGCGACATAGGCAACGCCTGTCTTGGCATCGACCGCGATCGAATTCGGCGCGGCGCCATAGACTGGTTCGCCTGCGCCGGGCACTCCGATGGGCAGCCCGAGGCTGATCGTCCGCGTCACCTCGTTGGTGGCCGTATTGATGACCGAGATGGTGTCGCTATAGGTATTGGCGACCAACAGGGACTGTCCGTAAAGGGCCATCCCGGTCGGGTGCAGACCAGTCGAGATCGTAGCGGTGACTTTCATTGTGGCCAGATCAACTACAGAAACAGTACCGGTAATCGCTGCGCCAATCACTGGGTCAGCGACGATTTCAGTGCCGGCCGACCAGATCTGAAAATCTGCTTCTGTAGCAGCCCGTCCACCCTCGTTGCTGACGTAAGCGGTGGTGCCGCTGCTATTGATCACGATGCTGTGCGGCGCGTTGCCGACGCGGATCTGCTTACCCTGTTTCCCCGAGGTCAGATTGATCTGGGCAAGCGTATCGTTCTGGTTCAGCAGGGCGTAGGCGCTCTTACCATCTTGCGAGACCGCCACGCCGCCGGGATAAGAAGTGCTTGGCGTATAGAACGTACCGCAAGGTACGAAATAAGCGCCCGGAGGGCTGTTCGGAAAACAGGCGATGAAGGGATCGACCGGCTGCAACGGCGGTGCGCTGACCTGGGCGTCATCTGACAACAAGCCCTGTGCATCGACCCTGGCGATGGTCACATAGCTGTCGTCCTGGCTGAACACCAGCTCCGTGCCGTCCGCCGAATAGGCTATGCCGCTATAGCTGCCGCTCGGATCGTTGCCTCCGGCGGGAATGTAGTTCTGCACAACAACGCCGGTGTTAATGTCGAACACCTCGACGGCTCCGTTGCCATCGCTCGTCGAAGTACCCATGGTGAGCACGGCGGCGGTGTGAGTCTTAAGATTGGGGTTCAGCGCGATGGCCTTCGCGCGGACCCGGATGCCGAGGTCGACTTGGGCGCCGGCGGGATTGATGATCTGGCCACTGCTGACCACCCATGAGCCGTTCGGCTGCGGGCCGGCGACGTAGGTCGGGTACAGATTTGCCTGGGCAGCGGCGAGCGCGGGAAAGCTCAGCCCTGCCGCCAGCAGGCCACTGAGCGGTCGCAGACGGTTGAACTGAGATTTATTCCGGGATTTATTCCGAGACCTATTTCGAGACTTGTTTCGAACCTTATTTCGAGACATATGCGGTTCTCCTCCTGGGATTTTTTTCATTCACGCAACGTTGGTAGAAGGGATTTCGTAGTGGCTCTTATGTTTGTTCCTGAATCTCCCACAGGGCTTGGCGCTAGCAGTGCACTCAGGCAACCAGTCTAGTTTTGAGAAGGAGACAGCAGCATGACGCCGAGATTACATTTTTGTAATCTTTGCCTTTGGAGAGCGATGCCGGTCGCGCGGGCGGGCGTGTCCCAGCACCAGAGTGGTCTCTTTCATCATCCATATTTTCTGCCTAAGATTCGAGGATGAAACGCGGGAGCAACCGATGAAGGTTCTGGTGGTCGAAGCGGAAGAAGCGGTATTGAAAGTTACTGGCGTTATGCTCAACAAGCTCGGTTATGAGGTTGGCCTGGCGCTAAACTGCAATGAAGCGTTCCGCATATACTGCGACAACGGACCCCATGACGTTGTTGTCATCGCTCTGAAATTCCTCCGCAGTTCACGCGCCGGGGGTGCAAAATTTATGGATGCTGTGCGGGAGAAGAATCCCAAACAAAAGTTCGCGTTTATCACTGCATCGCCGGTTCTGAAAAAGCCGTTCTCTCTCCTGGAATTGGACGATTTCATGGGCGCGTTTCGGCGGCCCGCGAGCAGCCGCTTTGAATAGCTCAAACGGCTCCTCTGGGAACTGAGCCCGATTGGGCGCGGGTCTAGGGAGAGCGGCGATGCGAGCAGTAATGAGTGAAATCGCCTGATTTCAACAGTTGAGGTGCGACCGGTGCATAATTCGAGCATGGGTCAGCACAAGAGCTACGAAAAAGAGCGGAGCGGGTTTCAACTTCTTCTGTGCTTTCTGGGTGGAACGTTGCTCGTGGCAGCGTGCCTTTACAGGATGGTTTATTACACGCCGGACATCATCGGGGCGCACGCCACAGGTGGATTCTTGGGTCTCGGGATTATTTTTATGGCCGCTCCGATATGGGCGTATTTTCGGAAGAGAAAGCGTGGACCTCGAAATTCCGGCGGCTAGCACCGCGACAACCTCAGTCAATGAGCGCTATCGCCTGTTAGCGACAATTGACGGGTTTCGTTGCCACTCATTGACGATAAGTCTGAGCGGGTATCTGAATTCTGATAGACACGACGAAGCAGTAAGAACATTGCTCCCCATACAAAGAGACCAACAGCAAGGCCGGTCAAAATCGAAGCATTGTGGTAATGCCAATGTGCCGTTGGATTCACACTTCGGATTACCCAGAGTTGTGCGAGAGCCGCAATTGCCAGAGACACCCAGAAGCTAAACCGTTTCCAGAACTCGTGAAACATAAATCCGATTGCAACTGTACACAGAAACGTCACGACCGCAGCGTCTTCCCACTCTCTTGGTATTTTGAATGGAAGAAAGTGGTAGACCAGGAATCCAATCCCGAAGCCGCGAATAGTTGAATTCTCAACCACCATCGGCCTGCGGTCCGTGTGCGTTGTCGTTTCGAGCGAAATGCCTCTTTGCGCCCTTGTCGCTCTTCTTCCTTGCTAAACGCCTTGAATCGCTCCGCAGCGATTTTCCGGCGTGCCAGTTCATCCGTTAGGGCAGAGGCGGCCTCTGGGGTCAATCGCTCTCGGTCGCGTGCCAATCGCAGAAGTTCTTCGTCCGTCTTTTTTCGGTATTCGTCGACGAGTTCCTGAATCTGCACGCCCCGATGTTACCTTTATGGGCTGCGTAGAGAAAGGGATTTGTGTCACTTGTTGTAAAATCCCGATTACACTCATTGTCGTCGCCGGAGCCAAACCGGCTCCACAGTCATCAGATTTTGCAGGAGGCTGACAAAAGATGTATCACGTGCGCCAGGAGAGCCTGCCTTTTGTTGGCAGTTCGCATGAGTTCGTGGGCGCCGAGCAGGGCAACACAACTGTTTCGGTGTTCCTATACCATGGGAAACCCGGTTCGGGGCCGGGTCCGCACCGGCATCCATACGACGAGATCCAATTCATTCGTGAAGGCCGTGGGATTTGGACAGTAAGCGACAGGACTTTTGAGGGCAGCGCTGGAGATATCTTCGTCATCAAGGCCGGCGAGATCCACAGCTTCAAGGTGGTTGGTGAATCGCCGCTGATACAACTCGACATTCACCTCAGTCCGCGCTTCATCCAGGAGAATCTGTAGAGGCGCACCACCCCCATTCTCGCGCCACACTTGAGGCTGCCACTGCGAGGATGACGAAGCTCACCTACTTGCGATTTCGTAGCGCGTGACCGGGTAGGCTATAAATTTGGTCGGCTTCGCCGGATCGTAGAGCACCGTCAGAACCGGATTCTTGGGTGGAGAACCTCTGGATACGGATCCCTTGATCAGGGTTCCAGAGGCGTCGTGGTATTGCAGATTCCACGAGCCACCGCCTGACGCGCCGCCCATGGAGACGGAGGTGACCACGGCGCGAGCCGGCGAACCCCACTTGAGCAGTCTGTATTCCTTGCGATGTGTGAAGTATGCAATCAAGAGGAAGAAGCCGCCAACAACTGTGCTGGGCCAAAGCCTCCACGTCGTTTGCCACGTGATCAGCCCGAGAAACGTCAGCAACAAAATGAAAGGAATGCTGCGTTGCAGGCGTTTGCCGAAACGTCCACTCCTGATTGGCCGAGGCGCGGGAAGATTGAGTTCGGGCGGGACTCTCCATTCCTCCACTGCTTTGTTGAGTTGTTCAGCGGCCAACTGCTGGTTGGCGCGGAGGAACTCTTTTGGTGACTGACCGGAGCGCCTTCGCCTTACGCCAAAATCCCAGATCTGCCATGCGAGGGAACCCACGACGAAGATGGCAAACAAACCCGCCAGGCAAATCAGGACGTACCAGAAGGTGTGTATGACCGGGGGAAACACGATCCAAAGGCTGTATGCCAGTCCGCTCCAGCGAAAGCTCATAGCGCCTCGCACAGCGCCGCAGAATGTGCGGGTTAATTAAGGGGGGGAACTAGTGTACACCGCGTCTCGCGGATTTGCGATTCTGGGGAATGACTAGCCTGTAATTTTACCGTGGCAGAACTTGCCGGTGGAAAAAGAGACGAAAGCGGATTCAGAAATCCGATTTCATTTTCCCTGGACGGAACGGAATCCAGAACGTCGCTTCCACAGCAACGGGAGCGCCATTTTTCATGGCGGGTTGGAACTGCCACTTGGCAATTGCTTCGCTGGCGAATTGGTCGAGGCGATCATCGACGCTGCGGAGCACGCGAACCGTGCCGACCGTGCCATCGGCAAGAATGACGGCATGCAGTATGACCGTGCCGCTGACATTCTGCTTCATCAACTCCAGAGGATAAGCCGGGTCAACTTTTAGCGTGGCTACCGGCGATGAGAGGTTTGAGGAAGAAGCTGGCTCGCTGGAAGAATTGGCCGAAGTTGACTCCGATTTCAGCGCAGCGAAATGAATCACCCAACTGCCTCCGGCGGAGTTCAGATTCGGCATGTTGAGCGTCATGGAATAGATTTTGCGGTCGCCGAAAACGGCGCGTTCGGCATCGGAGAGTTTGATATCACTCTGCGGGTTTGTCGCCCGAGAAATAGGCGGCCGGCGCAGGCCGGCGAGCAAGCGCGGATTGACGGCATTGGCGTTTAGACCTGGCGCGAGATTGCCGACGACCGTCGAAGCGGGACTCGCAGCCTTGCCCACGTAGAGCCCAGCAGGCAAGTTTCCTGCGCTGCTCTTGCTGGATCCATTTCCATCTACTGACGCGCCAGAGGAGTTGCCTGGCGTTCCCGATGCTCCGCGATGTCCTTCGGGAGTTGCGGCAAAGCTGCCGCGGCGATTGCCGGCGACAGATTCCGGCGGCGCTCCCACCGCGGGATGCAAGCTGAGCGCGATGATGCTTTCGGCTGTGCGCGAACCTCCCGAGGCGCTCAACGACGGCGGTGGAGCGATCACCGTGGCGGTACGCACAGCGGAGTTGCGTCCGCCGGGTATAGCGCGTTGCTCGTCCAAAGAAAGCTGTGGAGCGGGGGCGATTATGGTGCTGTGTCCGATGGTCAATTCCCCGAGGCGGCGGTTAGAAGCGGCTTCCAGCCCGGGCGGTGGAGCAATCACCGAGGGCTGCGGGGCCAACATGCTTTTCTGTGACGAGTCGACGTCAGGCGGAGGAGCGATGACGGACCGCTCTATTCGCGGTGCGAGGCGCGAGATCTCGGAGGCGAGAACGACCGGGACAGGTGCAATAGGCTGCTCCGGCTTTTCCGACCAGGCAACGGTATTGGGCAAAGGAATGTCGCGGCGTAATTTAATGTTGGGCGGAGTGACAACGGTTTGCGAATGGTTTTCCGACTTCGGGAGGCACGGAAATAATCGGTTGCGACTGATAATTCGGGATCAGCTTTTTCCGCATGAGCCGAAGTAGGGCGGCGAGTATCGAGCGAAGGCAAATATTCTGACGGCGTGTAGTAGACGACTTCCGCGTGATTGAATGCTGGTTGGGGCGTGATCTGTGGCTGCAGTGCCAGGAAGCGCGATCCTCCCCAGATAAGAATCAGCGCAAGGATGTGATACCCGCCGGATTCCAGAAATCTGCCCCAGGGAAGTTTGCGCTCGACAAATACGTCTGACCAGAAAGGTGCGGGAGCGGACTCAACTTGCAGCGGAGAAACGTCGTGCGCATGAAACAGATCTGAAAGATTCTGCGCAAAAACCCGCGGCCATGGTTCGGGCGAAATTAATAGGCGAAGTTCTGGACAGGACGATTCGACCGGTTCCAGGATTGATGCCGGAGCATCCCGCATCGGTCTATCTTATCGGAATGCGGCTTCCGTGGGGGCTCGCATGGAAAGTTGGAAGGGCATAGGCGCGCGATTCGAGCCGAACTTCGATTTGCGGATATGATCGGCGGATATGATTGGCCGCTATTGGCCGGCGCGTGCTGGCGTAATCAATAATCTGCCGGTAGCTTTCTTTTTGGTGTCGGGCTTTTCCTGCGCGTAAACCAGATCGAGCCCGCCTTCCGCCGTGGACGATGCTTCCGCCAAAGCGGCGGCGAATGCGCGGAAAGAACGGCTGATCTCCTGGCCCTCCTGCAGTACCACGGGCGTGCCATGATCAATGGCGGGAGAAATCGCGTGAAAGGCGTTCGGAAGCTTCCACAGCACTTTGCAGCGTGTAGAGTGTTCGACGTCTTCGTCGCTAAAACCGGGAATCTTTTTGTAACGATTTAAGACCATTCGCAACCGATTATGGCCTGCGCCTTCGTCGAGGAAAGCAGTGGATGCGGCTCGCGCTCCACAGAGACACGACATCGGTTTGCGCGACCATGAGTACTGCATTCGACAGGTCGGAGAGCAGCCGGGTTGTGGAATCAAGGCGGCTGGAAGCATCGACCACAACATAGCGATAGTGATTCACCAGCAGGTCAAACAACCGAGCCAATTCAGCAGGAGTGGGAAGCGATGGATAGGGCTGCTGCGGTCCGGCGAGCAGATGCAAACCATCCTTGGAAGGTGTCATCAGCCCGTCCAGCAAAGAGGCATCCAGGCGATGCAAATTCTCCAGCGCGTCGGGGACGCCGAAGTTGGGACGAAGATTAAGATGAAGCTGGCACTGGCCGATTGGCGCAAAGTCGACCAAAACCACGTTACCGTGACTTTGCTGCAAAGCGACCGCGGTATTGACGGCCGCAGTGGTTGCTCCGGCGCCTCCCTTGGCGCCAAGAAAAGTGAAGATGCGGGCTTTGCCCGCGCCGCCGCGAGTGCGGGTGCGGTTCGAACTGAAACGCGTTAAAGCTTCCAGAAGCGCTTCGGTGCCAGCGCTATCGTCCAGATACTCTCCGGCGCCGGCGCGCATGCTGGCCACAATGGTAGTGGGCTGCCGCATGGTGCCGTTGGCGAAGATTGCCAGTTGCAGAGTGTTGGCTTGTATCAGTTCGATGGCGCGAATCGCCGGCTGCGGATTTTCTGGAGAGATGTCGATGATGACCACCTCGGCGCGCAAATCCTGAATCTGGCGCAAAATCGAATCGGTAGATCCAGAGGGAAATCCCACGTTGCTGTACACGGTTCGGGCCAGGCGCGTAGCCTCTACACGGCGCTGCAGTTCCGATAAATGCTCACGGTTTTCCGACAGGAGGGCTACTGCGATCCCATGCATGGTGCGGTTCTCGCTGATTTCTCTTGCTGTTTGCATGTTAGAAAGAGAAAGTACTCTCCGCCAGTGACCTAAGTAACCAGCTTAGAGCATGCTCCTGTAATTTTTGTCGGACGTACGGAAGAGCAGCGACTCGCCAGGTGAAGGAAAACTGCGACAGGCCCACGACTGGACTACCCCCGAGACAATCCGCACTCGTGATTGGCATTCTAAGCCAAGTCGAACAGATTTAAAAGATCCGAAAGGACAGAATTAAAAAAAGCCACGTCAAGAACTACGACGACGCGCAAAAGTGTGGACGGCGGACACGAGATTAATGGGCCACGGCACGCGGAACGACCGTCGCGGGCGCAACTGTACGCTCGGTCTCACTCAGGTTATGCAAAGCTGAAATTCGGCGAAAATCTGGAGAGGGGTGTTCTATGTCGGGCAGATATTCGTAGCCGCTCAAGCAGACGGCTACGCCAATCTTGGTCTGTGTCTCTGTCTCTGGCGACTTAGCCTCAGTCGCGTCCGGGAATCTCCAGGTCACTTCTTTTGCCCTCACGATGCGCAAGATCCTGCCCCGGCAGCGCACCCGCATATTCTCGCCAAGAGTGATTTCGGAGGGCATCTCCAGGGTGAGTTCAATCTCCGCACCTTCGCTCAACCCCATATCGGTGAAGAGAAAGGTGCCGCGGGAGCTAAGATCCTGAGTGAAGCCAAGGCCTTCGGCAGCGGTGGCTGAATCGCGCAGCGAGACAGGGAGGTTGAAAGCGAAGCGTTGCCCGATACGACGTTCAACACCAACCGAGGAGATAGTCATCGTCGTGTCCCTTTCCTTAGGGAATCGCCGGGGGGGAAAGCAACTGCCACTGTAGCGCAGTCCGACCGGACTGGGAAGCCAAAAATTCGCGCGAGTAGGATGCGTGGAATCGATCTGAGGCTGCCGGTCGCCGCATCGAAGGCCGATTTCCCATGCTAAACAACCTTCAGTTTCGATATCCGGTTTCGATCTGGGACTCACTTCAACGGCCTCTCAATCCACAGTGGGTCACGTTATAGTGATCCAAAAGATATTTGTTGTCATCAAAAGAAGCCAACGTGTCTGAAACAACAGGTCAAATCCAGGCGAATGCGGATGGAAACTTAGCCGAATCCGCTTCCCCTTCGGCGTCGCGCTGGCAAGTAGCCTTGCGAGCGCTGCGGCACCGCAATTTTCAGCTCTTCTTTAGTGGCCAGTTAATCTCGCTGATTGGTACTTGGATGCAGAGCGTGGCGCAGTCCTGGCTGGTCTATCGTTTGACTGGATCGGCGCTGCTGCTGGGTTCGGTGGGATTTGCCAGTCAGATCCCCGTCTTCTTATTTGCCCCGCTGGGCGGAATTACTGCCGATCGTTTCAACCGCCGCCACATCGTGATTGGAACCCAGGTTGCATCGATGGTGCTTGCGTTCATTCTGGCTGCCCTCACTTTGTTGCACAAAGTGCAAGTCTGGCATGTGTTTGTACTGGCAGCCTTGCTGGGCGTGGTGAATGCGTTCGATATTCCGGGCCGGCAATCGTTTCTTGTGGACATGGTGGGTAAGGAAGACCTGATGAACGCCATCGCCCTGAATTCCTCCATGTTCAATGGAGCGCGCGTAATCGGTCCGGCGATCGCGGGAATCCTGGTGGCGAGGATTGGGGAAGGCTGGTGCTTCTTCGCCAATGCGGTCAGTTACATCGCCGTGATCATCGGGTTGCTGATGATGAAGGTGCAGAGCCGACTGCGCGCCTCGATGGCATCACCGTTGGAACACATGATGGAGGGATTTCGTTTCGTGAACCGCACGGCCCCGATCCGGGCGCTTTTGTTGCTGCTGGGTTTGGTGAGCCTGGTTGGAATGCCGTATGTGGTCTTGATGCCCATCTTCGCCGATAAGATTTTGCACGGCGGGGCGCAAGGGTTAGGCATTCTAATGGGCGCGACGGGCGTGGGCGCATTGCTTGGCGCGCTTACTCTTGCATTTCGCGAAGGAGTGAAGGGCCTGGGCAGATGGGTCGCGCTATGCTGCGCTGGTTTTGGAGCGAGTTTGGTTGTGTTCGCGGTATCGCACACCTTCTGGATTTCTGTAATCCTACTTTTGCCAGTTGGCTACACAATGATGCTGCAGATGGCTTGTTCGAACACGCTGATTCAAGTGATGGTGCCGGACGCGCTGCGGGGGCGAGTGATGGCCGTTTATTCGATGATGTTCATGGGCATGGCTCCCATTGGAGCGCTGCTGGGCGGCGCTCTCGCCGACCGCCTGGGTGCACAACTGACAGTCGCGATTGGCGGAGTGGCGTCAGTGATCGGTGCGGCGTGGTTCTGGGCGCAGCTGCCCAAGATTCGCGTGGAAGCGAGGCGTTTGATTATGGCGCAGGCCACCGCTGGCGGCGAGCCATCGGAGATGGTCACGCAAGCTGTTGAAGATTAGCTGTCGATGCCCGGGCCATTGCATCGACTGGAAGGCTGCTAGTCTGGTGTCAAGCCCAGAAAGTCGTCATGTCCTTCGAACACCGAAGCGAGCTTCGTGAGGCGAAACAGTTGCTGCAACCTCGGTCCCACATTGATAAGCCTTAATTGGCAGTGCTGTCGTTTGGCGGAGACGTAGATACTCACCAACGCTCCCAGGCCGGAGCTGTCCATGTAATTCACATCGCTGAGGTCCACTGCAATACGCTTCCCGTCAGCGATCTGACTGCGAACCGCAGCCTGCAAGTTCCCCGAGGTGGTGGAGGTGATTCTCCCAGTGCAACGGATAACGGTTTCTTCGGGAGTGGTTGAGGTTTCGAGACTCAATTCCGAAATCGGCAGAGGAGAGACGGCCATGAGCGGTCTCCTTTCAAGCGGAAGATTCGAGCACGACGTTCCGCCGAAACCAGAGCGATTTCTGAGAGCGGAGTCCGCCGCTGGATTCAGCCGGAACCGGGAAATCTGCAGGAGGGGAAACTGCCGGCTGACCGTCACCACGATACTCCTGGCGGCGGCAATGTCAAGCCAAACAAAACAGCCTGCAACAAGAGGCGTCTGCTATCAGGAATTTCAATCCGACGAATCCGCTGTAAGCATGAGTCCGCGATCCGTGCATATTTCTTGAACAACGGCGGAGGATCGTGATATATCCGCATGTTATCTCACCGCATTATTCATCCACCCATCGATCCGCGTCATTTCGATGGCGAGTGAGCCACAGGCAATTCGCGCAATGGGAGGACAAGATGAATTCCCTTTGGAAGTTCACTACATCCATTCTTTTCACAGCGGCATTCACCGGAGTGATTTTTGCTCAGGGCGGAGCCACCGGCGCTATCAGTGGCGTGGTGCAAGACGCGACGGAGGCCGTCATTGCCAACGCCAAAGTGAACGTCAAAAACGAGGCGACTGGAGAAGTAGTGCGCCAGGTAACGACCGATGCGTCCGGATTGTTTACGGCGACATTGTTACCCGTCGGAAATTACTCGGTGGAAGTGACGGCTCCAGGCTTTCCGGTTACTACGTTTCCGGGCGTGGTGGTGCGCATCACGGAAACCACGCGCATGACCGCTACTCTCAAAGTTAATACGGTGAGGCAAGTTGTGGAAGTGCAGTCCCAGGTGGAGCAGGTAAACACAACTGATGCTACCACTGGGCAATCGCTGGGAGCGCAGACAATCACCGACTTGCCGCTGGCTACGCGAAACTTCCAGCAGTTGCTGACGCTCTCCGCGGGCGCATCTTCCGACCTAAACGGCGCTGCACAACTTGGCCGTGGCACGGTTTATATGCACGTCAATGGCGGCAGAGAAGATAACAATAATTATTTGATCGACGGCATTACCGTAGCTGATTATGCGTTCGGAGAATTAACTTACACGCCGCTGCCCAGCCCGGATGCAATTCAGGAATTCAAAGTCAGCACCAGCCTCTACGATGCCACGCAAGGCCGCAATGGCGGCGGTAACATTAACGCAACGCTCAAGAGTGGAAGCGCGAAATTTCACGGCGATCTCTGGGAGTATTTCCGCAACACCGCGCTGGATGCCAATGATTATTTCCTGGGCAAGGTGGTCATCAAGCAGAACATTTTTGGCGGCGATATTGGCGGCCCGATTGGACCCGGAGCCAAGCTCGGCTATTTCTATTTCAATCTTCAGGGTACGCGCCAGCGCAGCGGAGACTCGCCGGGAACATTTATCAACAGTCCGAACGTTCCCATCCTGCCTACCTCGCGCGACGAAACTACGCTGCTCAACACTTTCTTCTGCGGAGCGAATTGCGGCGGAGTCACCGCAACGTCGATTGATCCGGTTGCGCTGGCTCTACTTCAGGCAAAGGGAACGCAGTTTGGTCCGGGCTCGGATGGCGCGGGTTATTTATTCCCCACTGTCGCCGGCACTCCCGGCTTTACGAATGGTCAATTGAATACCGGATCTCTGGTCTTAACCGATCCCGGCAAGTTCTCGGACAACCAGTTCACCGCGAACTGGGATCGCGAGTTTCGTGGCGGGAAAGATCGTCTGTCCGAGCGCTTCTTCTGGTCTAACTCCGATACTTTCCAGCCCTTCGGGGCGGATTCTTACGGAATCCAGACCGGCGGCCAGCCAGGTCCTAATAACCTGAATTTTCCGCTCGATATTCCATTGCACAGCCGCTTTGGCAGCATCACGGAAACTCATGTGTTCAGCAATGACTTGATTAACGATTTTCGGTTTGGCGTCAACATCATCAGCGACAAGCTGAATAATCAGCCGCCCATCACTAATAAAGATGTTGGTATCAATCTGCCCACTGCGACCGGGGTAAACGGACAAGCTGGCGATCCTAACATATACCGGTTCCAGTTCGACAGTTTTGCCTTCGGGGCTTATCCCACGCAACTCCAGTCTGCTCTCTCCAATAATTACACTTGGGTGGATACGGTCAGTTGGAGCCATGGCCCACACCAACTTCGGTTTGGCGGAGAAGTCGACCGCGTCAGCATGCGCCGGAGCTTGCCGATTGCCGACAATGGTTTGATATTTTTTATCTCTGGGGCCACCGGCTTCGGATCGGATTTCCAGAGTTTCATGGCGGGTGCACCGCTTTTGGGCGAAGGCGGCGGCGGCCTTGGCAATCACGACTACCGCATTCCCGGTTACTCCTGGTTCGCGCAGGATGACTATCGAGTGAGCAAGACTCTCACCCTCAATCTTGGTTTCCGAAACGAGTTCCTCGGCGCGCCTTACGACACGCTCTGCCACACAGGAAACACCGATCCGAACCTTGCAAACACAACTGGGCAGCCTTACGTCTACCCCAAATGCATTGATAAATTTGGCCTCTCGGGAATTTCCGGGACACTGAATCAAGCAGGACTGAACAATGAATACGCCACGGTCCTGGAGCCGCGCATTGGTTTTGCTTATGACGTGGGAGGCCATCACATCACCTCGGTCCGTGGTGGTTATGGGATTTATAGCGTTCGCGAAGACCTGGGCGCGGTGGACAATCTCGCGATCGTCCCTCCAACCTATCCATTTCTAGTAGGCTTCGATCCGGGCGAGAACAGCCTGGCGAACTTGTTTGCGCACAGCGCCGCGTTTCCGAGCGGCATTCCGGCGCTCGGCGCCAATCCAACCCAGACCTACGTACCTACTGCGGCAATTCTTCAGGGATTTGCACCCTGCACGTTTCCCACTCCACAAGCGTGTTCTCCGGCTTTCAGCGGCAACGTGAATGGTCTGATCCAACTCTCTGTGCCGTTGCATTGGGTGGCGGGCACCACGCAGCAGTGGAACTTCACCATTCAGCACGAACTTGGGCGCGACTGGTTTATGGAACTCGGCTACGTCGGCACCAAGGGCACGCGCCTGCGTTCCACTTACGATCCGGATCAGGCCACGCTGGCCACTCCACAGAATCCGGTCACCATTTCCGGACCGGGGTGCGCTAATCTCCAGGCTCAACATTTGTCGTGCACGATCGTGGATTCCACCGTGGAGAACGCTTCAGCCCGCGCTCCATATCTGGGGATCGCGCCCGGAGATTTCGAGGATTTTGCTCCCAACTCCGATTCGCACTATAGCGCGCTGCAGGCAACTTTAGCCCACCGTTTTGGCAAGGGCTTGTATTTCCAGAGCGCTTACACCTGGTCCAAATCCATCGATGACGTTTCTACTGCGTCCGTCGCTTTTCTTACCCGGGTAAATAATCAAACCGACGCCGCAGCGTCTCGCGGGTCTGTCCGATTTTGACCGTCGACAACGGTTTGTGACCAGCGCCGTTTATCAGTTGCCATTCTTCGCCGGGGCCAGCGGCCTGACTAAGGGAGTGTTGGGAGGATGGGAGACGAGCGGTGTCGTAATTCTGCAATCGGGAGCGCCATTCACCATCTATGATCCGGCGGGCGGCACCGCTTACGCCCTGGCCAGCACGCCTTCATCGACAGCGACCTTCACCCCCGGCTCAAGTTGCGCCACTGCTGCAACTTCGGGCAGCGTGGAGTCACGGCTGGCGAACTGGGTGAATCCCCTTGCCTATACGCCCGACCCGCTCGCAACTCTTTCCAACGGTACCAGCAGCGACGCGACGGTTTACGGCAACACGCCGCGTAATTGCATTATTGGACCGCCCCAGAAAAATGTGGATTTCACTCTCGACAAATCGTTCAGGCTGGCGGAGCGCCAGGATCTCCGATTCCGCGTGGATTTTTTCAACCTGTTCAATCATCCATCGTTCGCGCTTCCGGCGGCGACGACCGTGTCGCCAATCGTGGGCGGCACCGGCGGAGGGTCTGCACCGATTACTTCAACCGTGGGCACGCCGCGACTGATTCAGTTTTCGTTGAAGTATTCGTTCTAGAAGGAAAGAGGAAATTATTTGTAGGCTTGCGGCGGCAGTCCGGTGATGCGGATGCCGCCGTGGCCTTTGTGGCGGATGTTTAACCCAATCAGCAGAGCTGTAATCTGTTCGAGGATACGGGCATTCTCCAATTTGCCGCCGTCAATGGCACGGACTCCGGGAAGTTTCGCCGCGAGAGCGCGCGCGGTCTGGCTGGCGTTGGCGTCATCGCTGCAGACGATGACGTCGCAGTCGAGATCTTCGTCTCCGTTGAGAAGTTCAGCTGACAGATTATGGAAAGCGGCCGCGACACTCACTCCCTTCGGAACAAGTTCAGCAGCTTGTTGCGCCGCTGAACCCTGCCATACGCCAAGGGTACGTGAAGCGCGCCCGCCGACACTGGAGGCGAGTGCGACTGTGGCGTCAATCAAAATACTGCCAGAGCGAATCGCGGGCTTGAGTTGTTTGAGCAGAGCGGCCTGGCCCTCGAACGGGACGGTGAGCACAAGAATATTTGCAGCACCGCAAGCCGCGATATTCTCCATGCCCGAAATCTGAGCGCTCTCTCCGACAGCTTTCTTAATCTTGCTGGCGGCTTCCTCGCGCGCTGCGCCTCACGCGATCCGAGGATGACGGTTTCTCCCGCACGCGCCCAACGCAGACCTACACCCATGCCTGCCGGGCCGGTTCCACCGAGAATGGCGATTGGACCCGAATCAGGCAAATTCAGGCTCCAGCGTTTCTACGGCAGAGAATTCCTCCAGCGGCAGCTTGATCTTGATGTGGGAGTAGGTCGTGTTGCGCTCAGCGGGAATTCGTCCAGCTTCCAGAATCAGCGACTGGAAGTCTTCCGGGCTGGTGTACTGGCCGGCAGTAGCTCCGGCCTCGCGCGAAATGTTTTCTTCCATCAGCGTGCCACCGTAATCGTTGGCTCCGGCGTGCAAGCATAGTTGCGAAAGCTGGCGATTCAACTTGACCCACGAAACTTGAATATTATTGATCGATCCAGCCAGCAACAGGCGCGACAGCGCGTGAACCTTCAGATGCTCCGCTAGCGTGGGCCCCGTGCGAGCCAGACCTTGATGGAACAGCAGGGTGTTCTGGTGCACGAATCCGAGCGGAACAAATTCGGTGAAGCCTCCGGTTTCGTCCTGAATCTCGCGCAGCAGGTACATCTGGCGAACCCAGTGCTCGGGAGTTTCGGTATGACCGTACATCATTGTAGAGGTGGAGCGAATGCCGAGCGATGGGCGGTGCGAATCACTTCGATCCACTGCGCCGTGGAAAGTTTGTTCGCGAAAGAATGTGCCGGATCTCGTCATCGAGAATTTCCGCGGCGGTACCGGGCAGCGTGTCGAGGCCATTGTCACGCAACATCGAAAGATAATCGGGCAGCTTCATGCCCGTGAGTTCTACGCCATAAACGATTTCCATTGGGGAAAAGGCATGGATGTGCATGCGCGGCGTGGCATTCTTTACCGCGCGCAGAATGTCGCGGTAATAAAACGGAGGCAGTCCGTGCGGCAGTCCGCCCTGGATGCAGACTTCTGTCGCGCCGAGTTGCCAGGCTTCGATCGCTTTTTGCGCGACTTGATCGGGCTCGAGAAAATAAGTATCCGATTCGCGCGGGCCGCGGCTGAAGGCGCAAAACTTGCATCCCACAAAACAAATGTTAGTGAAGTTAATGTTGCGATTGACGACGTAGGTGACCAGGTTCCCAGAAAGTTCGGCGCGGAGCACATTGGCCGCGGCGAGCAGCCCGAGCAAGTTATCGCCGTCGGCATGGGCCAGTTCGTAGGCGTCTTGCAGAGAAATCGAGTTGCCGTTTTGAGTCTCGAGAATTCTCTCCAGCGAAGCGCGGACTGCGGGCGTGAGAGTAGGCGCGAGGTCGAACCAATCGAGCGAAGGGAACTTTTCCAGTTCCGATATTGAAAGATGGCGGGTCACAGCTTCCTCCGGACTTTCTATCATTCCAAATTACTCCTGCGGGCTGACTTTGGCGAGGGCGTGGCGCAAGCGGATCAGCGGAATAAATCGCTGGACGCGGGGCGAAGCAGGTCACGTGTACGGCCGCGAGCTGGCTCATAGCGAAATCCGCGGACGATGCAGGCCGGGGTCCGGTTGAGCTTGCCGCAAACCAGTCCTGCGGCGACAGCCAGTTCGTCAGCGATGGCTTCAAGGCTGGCTTGCAGAGTATAGCCGTGCGGGTCGTGCTGGCCACGATCATCGCGCAAAGCTTTCATCCCGGCGATGCCGATGCAGAAATCGACCAGGCCTTCGCGCCACGGACGTCCGAAGGTATCAGTGATAAGAACGGGAACTGCGAGCCCAGTGCGCTTCTTCAGTTCGCTATGAAGTTTTCGCGCCGAACGGTCGGGATCGACGGGCAGAAGCAAAGCGTGGCGGCCGCCATCGACATTGGAGACATCCACGCCGCTGTTGGCGCAGATGAAACCGTGATGCGTTTCAGTGATGAGCACGCCATTCTTTCGGCGGATAACTGCACGGCTTTCTCGCAGAGCCAGTTCGATGACGCGGGGGTCGAGCTTGTATTTCTTTGCCCAGGCGATCGATTCGTCGAAGGATTGATCGTGGCAAGATCGACGATGCGGCCTTCCGCTTTGGAAACGATTTTGTGTTTGACGACGAGAATATCGCCGGACTCGAATGCAATATTGCGTTGGCGCAGCGACGCAGCAGTTTGTCGACCAGCGAATCGCCGGGTTGATTTCGTCCGCGAGAGGGATCGGGATTAGGCGAAGCTCGGTCGGTAGACTGGTTCGATTTCTTCTTCGCGCTGTGCCGCACCGATTTCTACGCTGCCGGTGTCGAGGCTCGCTCACAAGCCCTCCGCCTTCGTGGCAGGCAAGCGGCCTTCGAGCGCCCATCGGCGAATCAGGCTCTGCGTGCGGGTTTCGCCGGGATGCGCGAGAAGCTGCTGCAGATCTTCGGGATTGTCTACGTCGACTGCGATGCCTGGAAGTTGCAACACGACTGGCAGGGCTTGCCAGTTGCTTGCGCCGCGGCGAGATGCGGTTTGAAACTGTCGTTGCCGAAGCGCAGCGGAAACAAATTCGCGGGACGGCGGAATGCGGCGTTGGTTCCACGCCCGTCGGCAGCCGGAACCAGCACCGAGCCCTCATCTGGGGCGCTGCGCAAAAATCTGTTCCAGTTCCGCTGGACTGAATCAGCGGAATGTCTGCCGGAATCACCAGCGTGCTCTCGATGCCCCGCTCGACGCAGATTCGCGTTGCCATTTCGATTGCGCCAGTCTCGCCCGGATTTGCCGGATCGGGGATGATTTCGAAATCGTATTGGCGCGCCAGTTCCAGCGCGAACGGGTCGCTGGTGACGAGCGCGCAAGCCGGACGCCGCGGCCACGCGGCGAGTGCGGTCACAACATCATGCAGCATGGCCTGCGCCAGTTCGGTGCGCGCGGGCTGATCCAGTACGGCAGCGAGCCGCTGCTTTGCCGCCGATAGATTCTTGACGGGAATGAGGATCACGGCTGGTCGACAGCGGCGCGAGCGGCGGATTTGTCGGAAACTGAGCGGTCAGTGGAAGGCCGTTCCATTGTGAAGCGAAAGAACGCTTCGAGCGAGTGCGGCTTTGTCTTCGGCGGAGCGCATTATGGTTTGCGGTGCACTGCACTCGCAAACCGTTTTGCGCGCAGCGCTAATCCGCGGCGCGGGCGTCCCGCGTGTCGCAAATCAGCAGATCGAGAAAATCTTCGTAAGCTTTGGCTACGCCGGCGATCGAGCAAGGCAATCCCTGCGCGGCCATGAAAATGCCCGCAGGCCCGGCCACGGGAGCATTCCCGATGATCGGACTGATGGCTGCAACTTTGCCGCGGGCCCGCACCAGCGCTCGCGAATTCCCGGCACGGCCAGAATCGGACCGATGCTTGTGATCGGATTGCTCGGAGCAATGAGTACCGCATCGGCGGAGACGATGGCTTCGATCACTCCCGGCGCGGGCTCGGCATCGGAAGCTCCGGCAAAACGTACTGAGTTCACCGGGTCCTGATACCAGCGCTGCACGAAATATTCTTCGAAACTCAACTCGCCGGAAGGAGTATCCACGCGAGTCTCGACGCGCGAGTCGCTCATGGGCAGGATGCGCGCCTTCACGCCGAGCTTATCGCAAATCGTCGATGTGGCTTCGGAAAGCGTCTTGCCTTCGGCCAGAAGGCGCGAGCGCAACAGATGCACCGCCAGATCGCGGTCCCCGGTATGAAACCATGTCGGCTCACCGAGTTGTCCCATGGCCTGCAGGCAGAAAAAAGTATCGCCCTTCACGCCCCAGCCGCGCTCGCGGCTGAGCAGACCGGAGAGAACGTAAGTGATGGAATCGATGTCGGGCGAAACGTAAAGTCCCCACCACAGCAAGTCGTCGCCGGTATTGACGATGAGAGTGATTTCTTCCGGCGGCATCACTTGCCGCAGCCCATCGACGAACTTTGCGCCGCCGGTGCCGCCGGTGAGCACGCAAATCATGCGGCCCTCCTTTCTGGGCAAGACCTTGCGGTCGCGAGCCTTGAAGTCTTTCTGAGAGCAATCCAGGTTGCGACACGAGCTGTGAGCAAGAATTCAGGATAGACCGGCAGCCGCTGGCGCAACTGGAATCCCTTACTTTCGGTGCGCAGGCGCAATTGCTCCAGATGCGGCCAGGGTTTTTCCGGATTGATGTAGTCGGGAGTCAGCGGAGAAATTCCTCCCCAGTCGTTGATGCCAGCGTCCAGTAACTCCTCATAATACGGCGCATTGAGGTTGGGAGGCGCCTGAATATTGACGTTGGGCATTAACAAACGAGCTACCGCAATCGTGCGCAGCATTTCACCCTGACTAGGTTCGGGCGTGTGAGCCATCGGAATATTTGGCTTGGCGCAGAAGTTCTGGACAATCACTTCCTGAATATGGCCATAGCGCTCGTGCAGGTCGCGAATGGCCAGCAGAGTCTCAACGCGGTCTTCGGGAGTTTCGCCGATGCCGATGAGTAGCCCGGTGGTGAAAGGAACACGCTGTTTTCCCGCCTCTTCAATGGTGCGCAGGCGCTTGGCCGGGACTTTATCGGGAGCGTTGTCGTGCGCCGCTCCGGGAGCAAGCAGGTCAGTGTTGACGGTTTCGAGCATCAGTCCCATGCTGGGCGAAACTGCGGCGAGACGTGCAATCCATTCGGCACTCAGCAGGCCCGGGTTTGGATGCGGCAGCAGGCTCGTCTCCCGCAATACGAGTTCGCACATCGCTTCGAGATAATGCAGTGTTGATTTGTAGCCGAGATGGCGCAGAGTGTCGCGCATTTCGGGGAATAGCAACTCCGGCTTATCGCCCAGGCTGAAAAGAGCCTCCGTGCATCCCAGCTTTTCGCCGGCCCGGGCGACCGACAGAACTTCTTCCGGCGTCATGGTATGCGCGCCGGGGTCAGCGGGATCGCGGCGGAATGTGCAGTAGCCGCAGTAGTCGCGGCAAAGATTCGTCAGCGGCAGGAAAACTTTGCGCGAGTAGGTGATTACGCCGGGCTTGAAGTTTTCTTTTGCGGCGCGGGCGGCGGCGAGCAGCGCCGGGAGGTCATCGTTACTGCAGTGGATAAGCCTTAGGGCCAGGTCGCGAGAGATCGGCGATCCCATTGGTAATTCGCGGAGTTCCGCAGAACAGGATGAATCGCGAATCGGACTGATCGCATTAAAGGGCACTGTTCGGTTCCGCGGAGGTGCTGATGCATCGAATCATACAACAGTGGCCAGTGGTTGGTGGCGAGGCAATACGATCTGCGACCCGGCTCTGCGGAGGTCAATGAGTGTTATGGCGATTTTTCACCAACCACGGCAACAACAGGGGTGAAATTGTCATTTTTGCTCATATGATGGTACATCACGTACACGAGGATCGCGACGACGATTGCTACGGATATACCAACGTAGAGGATGGCATCCCTGAGTGGAATCTTCGTTGGTGACCGCGCACCGCCTGCAATGGCGGACGCAACAAGCACCGTAGGAATGCCGATAAGAAACACAGCCGCAGTCCCGAACTTCGCAGATGCGATCAGCACCACCCAGCCAGTGAGCGTGATAACAGCCGGGTTTCGTACTCTTCGGCGAAGCGGTTCGGAGATCGGCCTCAGGAACAGGCAAAACCGTCCGCACTCCCAAAAATCGTTGATAGGTTACGAGTGACACACTTACCAAAAAGCTGAGGAGGGCAGCAACACTGCAACAAGCGAACGTAACGCCAAACGCGACGCCAAACACCATTCGCCCAATCTCTTGCGGCCCCCTGATCTCTGCCAATGCATCGCAAGCGCGGTCGCAAAGAGGAGGACGGCAGCTGTTCCGGTAAATACGACACCGAGGATCGCGGCTCTTTTGGCTGTCCATTCGCTCACAAGCGTATGCTACGGCAAGATGATTGACGAAATCAGCGTTTTCCCTCATTGACCTCGGCAGGCCACTGCCGTGCTAATGTAGGCGGTCGAGGCCTCAAAACCGCCTTGGCGCTATGAGTCTGAGTGCAGCCGAATTTCGCAGAGCGATGGGCGCTTTGCCACCGGAGTGACCATCATCACCGTCGACCTGGATGGCGAGGTTCATGGCATGACCGCCAATGCATTTGCTTCCGTCTCCCTCGATCCGCCGCTGGTGCTGGTTTGCGTGGACCAGAGCGCGCACACCCACGCCCATCTGCATGCCAGGAAGCGTTTCGGCATCAATGTTCTGGCGGAAGACCAGCGGGCGATTTCCGAATACTATGCGCGGCCGGTGGAGGAGCAGGTCGAGAACAGTCCGCAGCCCGCTTTGACCGGACCAAGCATGGAACGCCTGTACTGCATGGCGCATTGACGTATCTGGAATGCCGGCTGCAATCGGCTCACGATGCTGGGGATCACACTATCTTCATCGCGGAGGTAGAAGACGTGGTGGTGCGGCGGGGCGATCCGCTGCTGTATTTCCGGAGCAAATACCACAAGATTGGAAAGGAAGTTCTGAAGTGATTCACAAAAAGGCCCGGCATCCCTTGAGAGGCGACGCCGGGCCGGAGGGACTCGCAGACGTTTCAACATATTTGACTCCAGACTGGATTCGCGGCAAGGTTAGATGTCACGAGTGGATTGTGACGGATGTCACAACCAGAGCCATGCAAATCGGGCTCGTCACCTTTCTGGTAATGGAACATCTAATGGTTGTTAAACAGAGTTGTTAAATAGAAAAGAACAATTTATTCAGGGGCACATTCATGGCAGAAAAAGTGGCAAAGAGCGAATCGGAGTGGAAACAACAGCTGACGCCGGAGCAATATCACGTCACCCGCGAGGCGGGAACCGAGCCGGCTTTTACGGGCAAGTACTGGAAGACCAAAGATGCCGGGACCTATCACTGCGTCTGCTGCGGAGAGCCGTTATTTGACTCGTCGACAAAGTTCGATTCAGGCACCGGATGGCCCAGTTTTTTCAAACCAGCGGACGAAGGCAAGGTTGAAGAGCACAAAGACCGCAGTTTCGGGATGACCAGGACCGAGGCTCGTTGTGCCAAGTGCGGAGCACATCTGGGGCATGTGTTTGAAGACGGTCCGGCTCCAACTGGGCTGCGTTATTGCATGAACTCAGCTTCGCTCGATCTGAAGCCTAAAGAGAAAAAATAAGAGGTTGTTCGGGAAAGTGGCGGCCGGAGGGAGGCCCACCGGAAATCCCCGATTGGCAGAAATGGAAGGCCACGCGTGGGCGTGGCCTTTTTTCAGTGTCCTGTGTTGACGTCGGTTATCAGGCGCCAGCAATTGCTGCCAAGGCCTTTTGTGGCTCTGCAACGGATGGCTTCGGCGTCTCCTGAGCTTTTGCTTGCACGGGCTGGTTCTGCTGTTTGTGTTCAGCGCTCTTGACCTGAATACCGCCCTTGAGCACAGCGCCATCTTCCACGCTGATGCGGTGGGTGGAAACGTTGCCGTGCACCACGCCTTCACTGCGAATATCGACCCGGTCACTGCATTCGATGTTGCCGGTCACTTTACCCATGACCACAACTTCGCGGGCCACGATGTCCGCTTGCACGGTACCGTTGCGGCCGATGGTGAGGCGGTTATCCGCCAGCGTAATCTTGCCTTCGATGCGGCCATCGATATAGAGCGCTTCCGCGCCGGTGATTTCGCCCTTGATGACGAGGGATCGCCCGATAGTCGCTTGCTCAATGGGCGCGGTGGTGGTTTTGACGGGGTTGTAGGAGTTTGGGTTGGAGGCCGGCGAAGTGGACCTTACGCCGAAAGAATTCTCAGATGACTGGAGCATGCGACCTTCCTTTGTCCCGCCGCTGCGCGTCCGTTCGCCAGATCAGGGCGCTGGCGGCGCTAATCGGTACGGGTGGTCTGGGATTTTTTTTGTTGGGCCTCCGGCTGGTTCCTGTCCCTTTGGCCAATCTGACTATCGCACAGAGGTAAGTGATTCTCCGAGATTACGGAAGAGGCTGTACGGTCGCGGCAACGGACCTGGCCATTAGAGCTGCCATCAGACCGCATCCTGTAAAGACTCGCTCAGCTCTTCCCATTCTTTGAGGAAGGCTGCGTGCGCGGCCTTTTGCCGTTCGAGTTCCTGGGCCTGGCGCTGGCTCTCATCGGCACTGACGAAATCCTGAAGAGAAGTCTCGTACTGGGCGATTAAGGTTTCCGCGCGGTTGATTTCTGCTTCCAGTTCGCGGATTCGCTCTTCCATCTTCTTGCGCTTGATGGGATTCAAACGCCTCGCCTTGCCAGGTGCGGCATCGGACGATGCCCCGTTGCCGCTGGAGGCCGCCGGTTCGGGCTCGGGTTGGACGTCTTTTAGCTGCTGGCGGATGGCCTCATTTTGCTTGATATTTCCACCTTGTTTGCGCCAGAGGTAATCTTCGTAATTACCGGGATAGACTTCGACTTTTCCATCGCCGATTTCGAAAACCCGCGTGGCTAGCTTGTCGATAAAATACCGGTCGTGTGAGACGAAAACAACGGTGCCGGTATAGTCCATGAGAGCGTCCAGCAAGACATCTTTGGCGCGCAGATCCAGGTGATTGGTGGGCTCATCGAGCAGCAGGAAATTCGCTGGATGCAGCAGCAGCCGCAGCAGAGCATAGCGCCCGCGCTCGCCGCCGGAAAGCACTCCGATCTTTTTGAACACGTCGTCTTCGGAAAATAAAAAACAGCCGAGCAGGCTGCGTAATTCAGTCTGAGTCGAGCGCGGCGAGGCTGCCCCCAGATCGTCGATCATTCGTGCGTCGGCATCGAGTTCTTTGTATTGATCCTGCGCAAAGTAGTCGGCCTCGACGTTGTAGCCAAGTTTGAATTCGCCATGCGTGGGAAGTTCCGCGCCCGCGAGCAGCTTGATTAGCGTCGACTTGCCCGCGCCGTTTACGCCGACCAGCGCGATGCGGTCGCCCTTCTCGATCATGAAATTGACGTTGCGAAAAACTTCCTTCTCAGCGCTGGTGCGGGAGTCACTCTTTTTCGTCGCCGGATAAACCTTGGCGACATTCTCAAACTCCGCCACGATCCGGCCACTCGGCTTGGGCTGCGGAAACGAGAAGTGAATCGTCTTCTCTTCCGGCGGGACCTCGATCCGCTCGATCTTTTCCAGTTCCTTGATACGGCTCTGAACTTGCTTCGCCTTCGTGGCCTGGTAGCGAAAGCGGTTGATGAATACTTCCAGTTGCTCGATGCGATCGCGCTGATTGCGGTAGGCAGCCTGCAACTGTTCGTTACGCTGGGTTTTCTGCGCCAGGAACTTATCGTAGTTGCCGGTGTAAAACCAGAAACGCTTGTTCCAGATTTCCGCAATTTTGTTGACGGTTACATCGAGAAAATAACGGTCGTGCGAGATCAGCACAAAGGCATGCGGATAGTTGTGGAGATATTCTTCCAGCCAGTTGCGCGCTTCGAGATCAAGATGATTGGTCGGTTCGTCGAGCAGGAGCAGATTCGGTTTCTGCAGCAATAACTTGGCCAGCGCAAGGCGCATCTGCCAGCCGCCGGAAAATTCGTCGGTCAGCCGCTCCCAGTCTTCTTTGCGAAAGCCCAGGCCCATCAAAACGCGTCCGACTTCGGCTTCAATCGAGTAGCCATCGCGCGTGCGGAACTCGTGCTCCAGACTGTGATACCGATCCGCAACTTCGGCGTACTCCGGGCTGGTGTGGTCAAGTTCGGAGATGCGATGAGTCAGCGTTTCCAGTTCCCGCTCCATGGCGTGCAGTTCGGTGAACACCGCCATGCATTCCGCAAAAACCGTGCGTCCGGAAAGTGTGAGGCCATCCTGCGGCAGATATCCGGCAGTGGTTCCTTTGGCAACAATGAGCGAGCCGTAGTCGAGCGTATCCAGGCCGGCGAGGACCTTCATCAGCGTGGACTTGCCGGTGCCGTTCGCGCCCACCAGGCCGATCCGGTCGCGAGGCGTGATCAGCCAGTCGGTGTTTTCAAAAAGAAGTTTGTGGCCGAAGCGTTTTCCGGCGCCAGAAAGCTGAATCATGGGCTGGATTCATCGTCTCACAAAAAGCGAGTGATGTTCACTCCCCGCCAGCGTTGTCATTCTGAACGCAGTCTTTCGTTCGGCTTAGCCGGACGAAAGCAAGTGAAGGACCTATGCATTTGTTCTCATCGCTGCGCCGGTCACTTCAGCAAATGCATAGGTCCTTCGTCGGGATTTCTTCGCTCACGCGAAGAAATCCGCTTCCTCAGGATGACAAATTATTGTGTAGGGGCTAAGAATGCGCGGCTGCGCGCCCGTTGCGGATTTCCGGATACTTGCCCCACAACTCACCGTGAAGTTGGATGCGCTCGAGAGCCCGGTCAATCACAGCTTCCATCTCGCGCGCGTATTTCACTTCCCGGCCTTTAGACAAGCGACGGCGGGCATCTTCCGGACTGAACCAAGTCGGATTGCGCATCGGCTCATCGGCGCGGCGCATCTGGTGGACTTCCATCAGAAAGGCCTTGACGACAAATTCCTGCACGCCGCCCGGCTGCCAGAACACGCCCTTGGAATGAATATAGAGATGAAAGTGTCGAGGCTCGATGGTGCCCAGCGCACCGGCTTCTTCGGCCGCTTCACGCTCGGCGGCCTGGCTGTGCGAGAGATGCGCGTCGGTCGACCCCTTAGGGAAGGTCCACTTATTTCCGCCGTTGGTGTTCACCAGCAGGAACTCCACCGCTGCACCCTGGCGCCGAAAACATACCGCGGCCACTTGCAGCGGCAACGATTTCGGAACCCGTGCTGAAGCCATGGCGGCGATCTCCTAAGGAAATGTTAATGGAAAGATATTTCATAAGTGTTAAATTGCCACAAATATTGTGCAGTGTCATTGGTTACGAAAGGGTGAACAGAATACTGGATAAACTGGAGCCCACTGGGCATAGACAGCCCTCGGGGCTGCCCGTGAGGTGGTTAAGCGACATGCCCGACTACTTCCCTGGAGCCTCCAGCGTCTTCACCAGCCAGGGGATTATAACTTGCTTGAAGATCAGAGGATCCGGCCAGACTCCCACTTGGCGGCCCAGATGTCCGCCGCGCGGATTGATCCATGCGTCTTTCGGCACGTCACCTTTGCTTAGGAGAAGCCACTCATCGTCGATGGGAACCTGGGTGTCGAGCACTCCCGCAATGACGAGCATTGGCGCCATCGGCTTGCCGAGAAGGCCCTCGTGCACCAGCGAAAGCTTGGGCATGAACTCTTCCATTTCATCGAGCGAATGAACGCCTTCCATGATGCTCATCAGCGCCGGCACCTGATCGAATAGGTATTCGCGATTCCCCAGAAGCGAGTTCACGATGAAATCTTTTTGAAAGAATTTATCGATTGGCGGAGATTGCGCGCTGCAACCGCGCAAGCGGGCGCGTTCGATGATCGCCATCTTCGTGGCCCAGTATGCGCCCCAACTCACGCCGTGGATGGCGATGCGGTTCTTATCGATCTCCGGTCGTGATTGCGCGTAATCGATCACCTTCGACAACACGCGATCCGCCGTTTCACTTACTTTGATTGGATTTTGTCCTGTGCCCGGACCATCGACGGCAAGATAGCCAACACCAAAAGGAAGAATCGCTCCGAAGCTCTCGGCAAGGTCTTCCTTGCGGCTGTCCAGTCCATTGATTGCGATAACCAGAGGCACCGGACCTTTCGCATTCTTCGGCAGGCGTAGATAAGCGGTGATTTCTTTTCCCTCGAAAGGAATATGCACCACCTCAAGCGGCGGATCCATGAACCGCGCGTGCGCGAGAAACGCTTCAATGGCTTTTTCATACGCGCGCTGCTTGCCGGGAGAAGCGGGAATCGGCCAGCGTCCAAAGGAATAAAGACGCCAGGCGCGAATGTAGTCGGCATTCGCCTTGGTGGGATCGGACTTTTCCAGCGACTTTGCCTGATTGAAATAACGATCGGCGACGTGCATAAAAGCCGCAGCCCACTCGTCCTTATCGCTGGTGTGGATATTTTCAAAGGCCTCTTTCACATCGGCGGGATCGAGTCCGATCAGCGGGTACTGGCCAACCTCGGCGCGGTGAATGGCTTCGACTCTGATTTCATCAATGTTGCGTTCGCGGCGTTCGGAGTTTTGAGCGAAAGTTGTCATCGAAAGTATCGAGAATAGCAAGACAAAGACTGCAAAATTGTACCCACTGCATATTTTCATTGTTAGGCCCTTTTCTCTTTGCAGCAACAAATATTGCGGCGGTTACAAGAAAGGCCGAACAGAAGTGCGTCCGGCCGCATTGGAATTCAAGTGACCGAACATCTAGAAAGTGAACTTCAATCCCAGCTGTACAGCCCGGCTGCCGCCGGAACCGATGACAGGGTTGGCGGCGGCGACGTCGGGCGTGGCGCAGCCACAACCGAAGGGCTGCACGGAAGGATCGTTCAATCCGAATCCATTCTGTCCACCGTAGGGGTTTGCAAAGTTCGGATGATTGAGGATGTTAAAAAACTCAGCGCGGAACTGCGCGTGGACGCGCTCCCCGAGATGCCAGTTCTTGGCCACCGAGAGATCGAAGTCGCGGAAGCCGGAGTCGGGAAACGTGTTGCGTGACATGTTGCCGAATTGTCCGAGCGGCGGGGGAATCATGATCGAACTGCCCTGGGCGTAACAGCCGAACAAGTTCAGCGCCGCCGTGGCTGGACCGGCCGTGCCTCCGTCCACTGCTAAAGCCTGCGTGGCGCAAGTGGGGTTCGAAGCTCCGGAAAAATACGGAATCGGCGTCGGACCTGATTTGAAATCAGAGGGCTTGCCGAAAAAGCTCCAACGAATGGGCTCATTTGCGGGCGGACTCACCGGCAGCGGACCGACGCCGCTGGCGTCAGTGCCTAAATCAATCGGCCCCCAGAACTGTGGGGTTTGCAGCGTCACGATGGAATTGAGTTCCCAGCCCTCGAGCATTTGACCGTAGCCAGTGCGTCCGGGGAGGGCATAGGTGAGCGAGAGCGTAAAGCGTTGCCGCATGTCGAAGTCGCTGTTTCCGTATTCTCGTCCGACGTTGTAGGAATCTTCAGGCAGGCCCGCGCCATAACCGAAGTCCCAGTTGGCGCCCACGTCATCCAGCGCGTGGGAGAAGGTGTAACCGGCCACCATGCTGAGCCCGTGATAATTTCGGGAATTCAAAGTGACTTGCAGTCCGTCATAGTTGGATCGGTACACGTTTGCCATCTGGAAAATATTACTGAGGTAAGGGAACTTCTTTGCGTATGGCTCCGCTGCCACCTCATTCCCGCTGTCGACGGAGCAATTGTCGTAGGCGGGAGCGCTCGCCAGGCAGGCACTGAGCGAACCAACACCTGTGCCTGTAGTTGTCCAGCCCGATCCCACCGGCGGCTGATTAATGTCCCGAATACCCGTCAGATTCCCGCCATGATTGCCCACATAGGCAACTTCCAAGGAAAGATTCGGAGTAAACGCGTGTTGTACGTTGAGCGTCCAGTTCCACACATAGGGAGTTGTGATGTTGCGGTCCACGCTCATGATGGGGCAGGGATTCAAATAGCAGTTTGGAGTCGCGGTGCTTACGTTGCTTCCATAGATCGGAATACCGCTGTCCCATTGCGGCATGCCGGGCGGGATAGCCAAATTGCTGGCTGTAATTGTGCCGCCTGCCGTATCGCCTGCGGCGTCGATGATGGCGCCGGTGGGAACGTTGTTGAGTCCGAAGGCATTGTTGAAGGCGAGCAGAGCTTCCCAATTTATCGTTTCGTACACCAGACCAGCTCCGCCTCTTATTACGGTATCTCCTTTGCCCGTCACATCCCATGCAAAGCCGAAACGTGGGGCGAAGTCCTTATGATCCGGGTTGTAAGGACCTTTGACGCCATTCATACCCGCCTGAATTAATCCAGTCGGTGAATTCGGATCGAAATTGCCGAGAAGGTTGTGAGCTTCGCTGATCACCGAATTGAATTCGTAGCGCAGGCCGGCATTGATTGTCAGAGTCCTGGTGGCGCGCCAATCATCCTGAACGAATCCTGCGTAGGCCCAGTTGTGAATGGTTCGTCTAGGATTGCCGACTTGCACTGACGCTTTGAAAGGATCGCCGGCAAAAAAATCTTCCAGCGCAGTGGATCCGGCTCCCGTCGGTATGGCCACACCGCCGAGGAAAGTAATGCTGCCTCTGGCATTACCGAAAGCGCCGCCGCTTACCTCGTCGCGGTGAACCTCGCCGCCAAACTTGAAAGCATGTTTTCCGACGGTGCGGGAAACATGGTCGATGAACTGCGTGATCGAATCCGGACCCTGGAATTTCGGCCACTTGAATCCGCCCAGGCCGGGTACGAAGGCTCCGGCAAAGCCGATGCGAGGCAGTCCTCCGGTGTCCGCTCCGCTGACTCCAGTATTCAGACCGTAAGCGGACGCGGGCGTATCCAGGTCACCGGGCAGCGTGGGCTGATAGAGGCGGTTGTAGCCGACTCTGGCTTCATTCACCCACTGTGCATTCGGAGTCCAGATCCAGTTGCCTCCGACCACCTGAGCTCGCGTATGGATGTCAGACCGCCATTTCGATTGCAACTCGGGAAAATCTTCGACCGTCCCAGAGTTGTTGCCAAAGAAGTACATGCCACTGATGCTGTTGCGTTGATTGAAGGAGTAATCGACCTTGGCAATTACGTTGTCGACTCCAACATCGTTGGGAAAACCTTGCACGACGTTGATCGATTGCGTGTTGTTGATCGGAAAGCCGGTGCCGTTGCAGGTCACGGCGCCGCTTCCTGACACCGTGCAACCCGAAATCAACTGGCTGGCGTGGCTGATCGGAATGTGATTCGCCAGCAAGTCGGCGATCGCATTCGGAATGCTGTTCGCGCAGTCGCCCGCTACTGACGTGCAGGTAGGAGTTGCCGGGGTGGGTAACCCTACTGTCGTCGGAGTGCTGACGCTGTAGGTGTTTCCTACGTCGTAACGCTGGCCCTCGTAAGCGCCGAAAAAGAAGGCTTTGTCTTTGATAATCGCGCCGCCAAGGCTGCCGCCAAATTGCTCCAGTGTTCGCGGAGTCTTCGCGGCGGGATCGGCATTGAAGTAATTGCGGGCATCGAGCTTATCGCCGTCGCGCCCAAACGCAAAGGCGGACCCGTGGATCGAATTGGTTCCCGACTTCAATCCAACATTGATGACTGCACCCGGTTTCCATCCATATTCGGCCGGAGGATTTTCCTGAACGTTAAATTCCTGGATCGCATCGATCGGCAGAATGGTGGCCGAGTCTCCAGCGATACCCGCGCCGTTAATGATCCCTTGTCCGGAGAAAGGCTCGCTGTTAAAAAGTCCATCGATAAAATAGGCGTTGTCTTCCGCACGCAAGCCGTCGGTACTTGTGGTCGAGAAACCGCCGCCGGGGTAACGCATCACGCCGGGACGCAGTTGCAGCAGGTTTTCATAATTGCGGCCGTTCAGCGGGAGGTCGTTAATTTCTTTGTTGCTGAGTGTTCCGCCCAGAGTTGCGGAGGTTGTGTTGACGAGGGGAACTTCCTCCTGGACAACCACCGTTTCGGAAACCTCCCCTGGCTGAAGGGTGAAGTCCGCCCGCACGTCGCTTGCGACCTCGATGCGCACATTCGGTCGTTCGACAGACTTGAAGCCCTTCGCTTCCACGTGAATCTTGTAGGTGCTCGGAGTGAGGTCGGCGGCAACATAGGTGCCGGCTGGATCCGTCGTGAGTGTTCGCGAAGTGCCGCGCTCGGTGTCGGTGACCACAACCGTGGCGCCTGCCACGGCCGCGCCACTTTGATCCGAAACACTTCCCAGCACGCGACCGGAGGTGGATTGAGCAAAACCATGCTGGCTCATGGCAAACAGAATAAGGACGGCTACAGTAGCGACGGGACCCGCGAACATGGCGGTGCATCGAACTTTCATTGAAGCCTCCGGAAGCTGGTCCGACAGCCATACCACCGCGCCTTGAGGGGTGTCAAGAGAATTCAGCCACAGGGCATCCGGTTTGCCAGTCCGCACGCAGTTGATCTCTCCGGCATGAATCTGCAGGAAAGTTAGGGAGCAGGCACACCTTGCAAAGTTCGAGGAACGTCGATATGATATGCGGTCATACCACTATACCTAAATACCAGCTATGGCTTTCCCGACTCCCGACCTTGCAGAATCCGCTTCCCGGCCTCTGGACCTGCGGTATAGTAGCCAGACCATCGCCAGTTTCCCCCAACTGGTTCGTGCGGGAGTAAATCCAATGTACAAAATTGTACGAACCTCCAGGTTGTACGAACAGATCGTCCAGCAGATTGAAGAGTCCGTGCTGAAGGGAACGTTGAAGCCCGGCGATCAACTTCCCGCGGAACGCGAACTGGCGCAAAGTCTAGGCGTCAGCCGAACCGCAGTGCGCGAAGCCGTGAAAACGCTGCGCGAAAAAGGCTTGGTGGAAGCCTATTCGGGCCGGGGAACATTTATTACGGATGGCACGACGCAGGCGGCGCGTCAATCGTTCGACCTGATGGTAAAAGTAGGCCAGCAGGAAGGCTCGCCGCACCTGGCGGAGTTGCGCCTGATTCTCGAGCCCGGAATCGCGGCGCTCGCCGCATCGCGAATTCAGGAGCCGGAAATTGCGGCGATGCGCGAAGCGGTTGCTGTAATGGATGCTGCGCAGAAAGATCCTGAAGCTTATATCGAAGCTGACCTCGATTTTCATTTGGCGTTGGCGGAGGCTGCGGGGAATCCGCTCATTCTTTCTTTGATCGATTCCATCGTGGGCTTGCTGCGCGAACAACGCATCCGCATCTTCAATGTGGAAGGTGGGCCAGAGCGCGGCCAGATCCATCACAAGCGCATTCTCGAAGCCGTCGAGCGGCACGACGCCGAGCTGGCTCGCAGCACCATGCGCTCGCATCTCGAGCAAGTACGAGAAGATTCGAAGGCGCCCACCGGGCGTCCGTCTTCTCCGCGTGCGCATGCGGTGCCGTTGGGTTCCAAAGTTACCTCGTAGTTTCGCGACCGGTTCAATGACATTTTGAAAGTGGAGGTTGGTTACGGATGGCGAAGCTCGGATTTATCGGCCTGGGAGTCATGGGCAGCCAGATGGTAAACCGGCTGCTGAGCAAGGGGCATAGTGTGACCGGCTACAACCGCACTCGTGCTAAGGCGCAGTGGCTGGTGGAAAAAGGAATGCAGTGGGCCGATTCGCCGCGTGCTGTCGCCAGCGCCTCCGACTTTGTTTTCGCCATGGTTACGAATGCGGCGGCTATCACCGCCATTACCGAGGGTCCTGATGGAATGCTGGCTGGCTTGAGCGCAGGAAAAGTTTTCATCGACATGAGCACCATAAGTCCGAATGTGAGCCGTGCGCTGGCCGCCAAGGTGCGGGAGAAGGGTGCGGATATGGTCGACTCTCCGGTGTCCGGCAGCGTGATTACGTTGCAGGAAGGAAAGCTCTCGGTAATGGTGGGCGGGCGCCGGGAGACATTCGAAAAAGTGAAGCCACTGCTCCTCGATATTGGTCCTAAAGTGACTCATGTCGGCGACAACGGCCTGGCGCTTTCGATGAAAATCGCTGTCAACCTGAGCCTCGCGGTGCAGATGCTGGCGTTTTCCGAAGGCGTGTTGCTGGCGGAGAAAAGCGGTATTGCACGTGAGACCGCGGTCGATGTACTCACTCACAGCGCCGTCGCGTCACCGATGATTCAATACCGCGGACCTTTCGTCCTGCAGCAGCCCGAAGAAGCATGGTTCGACGTCAACATGATGCAGAAGGATATGGTTCTGGCGATGGAGTTAGGGCGCCAGCTCGATGTGCCGTTGCCCACGACCGCGGTAAGCAATGAAATTCTTACCGCCGCGCGCGGCATGGGCTGGACGAAATATGACTTCGCCTGCATGTTCGATGTGCTGGCCGCAATGTCGGGAGTGACTACGCCGGTCACCAAAGGGGGCAAGAAAATATGACGACGGCTACCTCCAAGAATCACGCCCAACAGGGAACTACCACCGAAAAAGAAAAATGGCTGCGCGCTTACCGGCAGATGGTGAGCATCCGTTTGTTTGAAGAGCAAGTAAATGAGGTGTACACGCGCGCTCTTATGCCCGGACTGGCCCACTTGTACAGCGGTGAAGAGGCAGTTGCCGTGGGAATTTGCGAAGCCTTGCGCATCGACGACTACATTACCAGCACCCACCGTGGCCATGGACACTGCCTGGCTAAGGGCGCATCGCCGGATCGAATGTTCGCCGAGTTGCTGGGAAAAGAAGCCGGGTATTGCCGGGGCAAAGGCGGATCGATGCACATCGCCGATCCCGCAACCGGCAATCTCGGCGCCAACGCGATTGTCGGCGGTAGCGTGGGTATCGCCACTGGCGCGGCTTTTGCAGCCAAAAATATTGGTACCGATCGCGTAGCGGTTTGTTTCTTTGGAGAAGGCGCGCTGGGGCAAGGATCGCTGTACGAAGTGATGAACCTCGCCCAATTGTGGCAACTGCCGGTAATTTACGTCTGCGAAAATAATCTCTATAACGAGTACACGCACTATCAAGAAACCACGGCTGGTACCATTCTCGGGCGCGCCACCGCTTTCGGAATTGAAGCCGCCAGCGCCGATGGTCAGGATGTGCGCGCGGTGCATGACGTTGCCACGCGACTCATCAAGCGCGCCCGCTCCGGCGGCGGTCCCGCGTTCCTGCAGTGCGATACGTATCGCTACAGCGGCCATCACGTCGGCGATATCAATCGCGAGTATTATCGCTCCAAGCAGGAGGAGCATCTCTGGAAGACGGATCGTGATCCCATTCTTGTATTAGGCAGGTGGTTGATCGGCGAAGGATACGCTGACTCTGCCGCTCTCGATCGGATCACTTCGGAAGTTCGCGCCATCATGGAAGATGCCGTGAAGTTTGCCATTGACGCGCCATATCCAAACGTCGACGAAGTGGAGAAACACGTTTATGCCTGAGCGCGAACTGACATTTGCGCAGGCCGTGCGAGAAGCACTGGCGGAAGAGATGCGGCGCGACGCGCGGGTGTGCATCATCGGCGAGGATGTCGCTGAGGCCGGCACGCCCTTCAAAGTGCTCTCCGGATTGGTGGAGGAATTCGGCGCGAAGCGCGTGGTCGATACTCCAATCTCAGAGGCTGGCTTCACAGGGGTTGCGGTCGGCGCAGCCATGACCGGACTCCGCCCTGTCGTCGACATTATGTTCGGCGATTTTATTACGCTGACCATGGACCAGATGGTGAACCAGGCGGCGAAGGCTTATTACATGTCAGGCGGGCATTGGAAAGTTCCGATGGTGATGCGCACCACGCTGGGCGCAACCCGGCGCTCGGCTGCGCAGCATTCGCAGTCGCTGCACGCCTGGTTCAGCCATGTGCCTGGTCTGAAAGTAGTTTTGCCTTCAACGCCGTATGACGCCAAAGGCTTGCTGAAGGCGGCCATTCGCGACGAAAATCCCGTAGTCTTTTTTGAAGACAAGATGATGTACAAACTCAAGGGACCAGTCCCGGAGAATGATTACACGATTCCGCTGGGCGTGGCCGATGTGAAACGCGCCGGAGATGACATCACTCTTGTCGCAACCAGCAGTATGGTGCAGGTGGCTCTGGGCGCTGCCATCATGTTGGAAAAAGAAGGCATCAGCGCAGAAGTGGTCGATCCGAGAACAACGTGGCCGCTCGATGAAAAGACTTTGATTGACTCGGCGAAGAAGACTTCGCGCGTGATTGTCCTCGATGAAGGCTATGGCCGTTACGGTGTCACGGCTGAACTCGCCGCCGTGATTGCCGAAGGCGCCTTCTACGATTTGGACGCTCCGGTGAAGCGTATGGGAGCGATGCATGTTCCGATCCCGTTTTCTCCGCCACTTGAAGATGCGACGGTGCCGACGGAGCAAACGGTTTTCGATGCCGCGCGAGAGCTTTGCGGCAAAAGCAAATGAACCACCAAGGGCACGAAGTTACACAAAGCAAGACTTCGATTTTCTTCGTGTACCTTCGATGATCATAGGGTTGATCGAGGTGTTTTATGGCATTAAAAACTCATGGAACCATGGCGGTCGATTGGGAGCAGCGGATTGATTTCGATCGCCTCCGTCGCGAACGTCTGCAACGCGCTAAGGATTTGCTGAAAAAGTCGCAGATGGGCGCATTGCTGTGTTTCGACATGAATAACGTGCGCTACCTGACTTCAACGCACATCGGCACGTGGGCGCAAGACAAGGCGAACCGCTTCACACTTTTGCCGCAGAATGACGAGCCGATTCTTTGGGATTTCGGATCCGCCGCCAAGCATCATCAATTGAATTGCCCGTGGCTCGGAGAGCGTTCGCGCCCCGGTATTTCCATGTTGCGCGGCACCATGTCGCCAGAGCATGGACGCGCCGAAGATGTCGCCAAGAAAATTCGCGTCGAGCTTGAAATGCGCGGTCTGCACAAAGAGCCGGTCGGCATCGACATCATCGAGCTTCCCGTACTTTTTGCGCTGCAACGCGAAGGCATTCAAGTAGTCGATGGCCAGGAACTGATGTCGAACGCCCGGGTCATCAAAACGCAGGATGAAATTTCGCTGCTGAATACTTCTGCCATGATGGTGGACGCAGCCTATGACGAACTCTATCGTGCCATGAAGCCGGGTATGCGCGAGAACGAAGCGGTTGGCTTGGTGAGCAAGGTTCTCTACGATCTCGGTTCAGAATACGTGGAAGCGGTGAATGCGATTTCCGGCGAGCGCTGCAATCCACATCCACATGTGTTTTCCGACCGCGTACTGCGCCCGGGCGATCCCGTTTATTACGACATTCTGCATTCCTACATGGGATACCGCACCTGCTACTACCGCTGTTTCACTGTCGGCTACGGCTCGCACGCCATGGTCGACGCCTATAAACGCTGCCGCGATTACCTGGATGCTGCCATCGAACTGATTCGTCCCGGACGCAACACAGCGGAGATCGCAGCGGTGTGGCCCAAGGCGCAGGATTTTGGTTTTCCGAACGAAGAAGCCGCCTTCGCCCTGCAATATGGCCACGGCATCGGGCTGGCGATTTGGGAGAAGCCTGTAATCTCGCGTCTGGTTTCGCTCGATCATCCGCAGACGCTTGAGCCCGGCATGGTGTTCGCGCTCGAAACTTTCTGGCCTTCGACCGACGGCTGGAGCGCTGCGCGCATTGAAGAGGAAATTGTGGTCACTCCGACGGGACATGAAGTGATTACACGCTTCCCTGCCGAAGAGCTGTTGGTCGCGGGCGCGCACTATTTCACCGTCAACGGACCGTTGCCTACGACGCGAGAGACCGAGGCCCCACCGAGCGCGCGTGTTCTCGACATGATCGAGACCAGCGCGAAAACTGAGCGCGTAGGAGTTTCGGAGTGAAGGTCATAGTGGCAGCTCTTCTCGGATAAAACACGATGGCCTTCAGCGTAGTTATGCCCGCTCTCGAGATGGCGCAGGAAACCGGCAAGCTCATCGCCTGGCGGAAGCAGGAAGGCGACCACGTCACCAAGGGCGAGCCGCTTCTCGAAATCGAAACCGACAAAGCCGTAATGGAAGTCGAAGCGACCGCCGACGGCATTCTTGCAGGGATCACGGGGCTGGTCGGCGCCGATATTCCCGTGGGTCAGACAATTGCCTGGATCGTTGCTCCCGGAGAGAAGCCTCCTGTTGAAGCGGAATCTTCAACCGAGCGTGCCCACTGCGCGAGCCAGTTCCCAGGCACACGCGGGATCGCCGGCAGCGGTGGCAACCAGTGCTGCAACCAGTGCTGCTCCGACCGCCGCAGGTCAGAGCGCGAAGATTTCTCCGAAAGCGCGACGCCTGGCGAAAGAGTTGGGGGTCGATATCGCCGCAGTGCGCGGGTCTGGGCCGGGCGGTGAGATTCTCGCGTCCGATGTCCAGGCGCATGCGACGGCGCCCATCGCAACGAGTCCCCAATCTGCGAAGAATCAAGTTGGTCTCGAAGTCCCGAGCACTCTCGGCCGATTAATGGCCGAACGTACTACGCAGAGTTGGACGAGCGTCCCGCACTTTTTCGTTATTCGTGAAATCGATGCCAGCGCGCTAAATGAATATCGCGAGAAACTGGTCGCTGGGATCGAACAGCGTGCACAACAGATTCGTATCACTCATACTGATCTGCTGGTAGCGCTTGTCTCGCGAGTACTGCTGAAGCACCCGCGATTGAATTCCAGCTGGACTGCGGAGGGCATTCGTCTCCACGATCACGTGAATATGGGTGTGGCCATTGCGGTGAACGACGGCGTAGTCGCAGCCGTAATCCCGAACGCACACACGGCGAGCCTCGCGGATATCGCCAGCCAACGCCGCGCCGTTGCCGAGCGCGCGCGAGCCGGGAAGCTGCGCCCGGCCGACATTGCGGACGCGACATTCACCATCAGTAATCTCGGCATGTATCACGTCGATCAGTTCAGCGCCATTATTACGCCGCCGCAAGCGGCTATTCTTGCCGTAGGAAGCATTGTCGACCGAGTTGTCGCGATCGAAAGCAAGCCGGCGGTTCGTCCCATGCTGACTCTAACGCTCTCCTGCGATCACCGTGCTGCCGATGGCGCGCGCGCCGCGATGTTTCTGAATGATCTGGCCGAAGCAATCGGTGACCCGCAAAGCTTTTGCGTGAGTTTGCTTCTTCTGCTTATCCATTCCTCTGCATAGCCATACAACGGAAGCTGTATTGAGAATCGCAAAAAACTTACAGTATCCTGTAACAGCTGCGATGCTTCGCACACCGACTCAGTCAAGCTTGAAAGCCGCAATCCTCAAGACCGTCAAACAACCTCTTCAGATCAAAGAAACTGCCAAGCCACAGCTGGCAGCAGGTCATGTGCTCCTTCGGGTGCGCGCTTGCGGCGTTTGCCGAACCGATCTGCATATTGTCGAGGGAGAGCTCCCGCAGCGGAAGAGCCCACTTATCCCGGGACATCAAATTGTTGGGGATATTGTCGAGGGAGCCACTGCCGAGTTGCCCCTCGGCACGCGCGTTGGCGTCTCATGGATTGGCGGCATTGACGGAAATTGTCCCTACTGTCGCCGCGGCATGGAAAATCTATGCGACTCGCCCGTCTTTACTGGATATACCGTTGATGGCGGTTATGCCGACTATGCCACGGCGAGGAACGATTTTGTGTTTAAGCTTCCTCCCGAACTTGACGACCTGCATGCCGCGCCTCTGCTGTGCGCCGGGATCATCGGCTTCCGCAGCCTGCGCGTGGCTGGGGTCGAACCGGGCGACCGGGTGGGACTATTCGGATTTGGCGCGTCCGCGCATCTGGCAATCGCAGTTCTACGTTCGTGGAACTGCGATGTCTATGTTTCGACGCGCGGCGCTTCGCATCGCAACTTGGCTGCCTCTTTAGGCGCGAAGTGGGTGGGCCAGGAAACTGACAAGCCTCCCGTTGAACTCGACCGCGCAATAACCTTTGCGCCCAGCGGTGACGTGGTGATTGCCGCACTGGCCAGCTTGCGCAAAGGTGGCATTGTCGCCATCAACGCGATTCATCTGGATCGAATTCCACAGTTCGATTACGACCGCCTGCTCTGGGGCGAGCGCCAGATTCGCAGTGTCGCCAATATGACTCGATCGGACGCCCGCGATTTTCTAAAGATCGCGGCCGATATTAAGCTCCAGCCGAAGGTTAGTGTTTTCCCCCTCGAACAAGCTAACCAAGCCCTCGCTGCCGTCAAGAACGATGCTATCGACGGAGCCGCCGTCCTCCTTCCTTAAATCGTTATCCCTTCGTTAAATCACTGTTCCTTGAAAGCTGAAGTACACTCTTGGGATGAAAAAAATCCACAGCATTCTTTGCTCTCAGTCTCTGTGCGCATTTTCTCTCGTGTTCTTTGCGTTCGTCCTGGTTGCGGCTTTTAGCGGACGCGCAACGGCTCAAAAGCTGGCTATCACTCTCGACGATCTGCCGCTGAACGGATCACTGCCTCCCGGAGTGACGCGGGTCGAGACTACTAAGAATGTTCTGGAAATTCTGAAGAAGCGGCACGTGCCTCCGGTGTATGGGTTTATCAACGGGAAAAAACTAGAGGGAAACGAAGATGGCGCGGAGGCTCTGAAGGCGTGGGCAGCGGCTGAACCGTTTGGAAACCATACTTACTCGCACATGGATCTCGAACAAAATCCGCCAGAGGCCTTCGAGCGCGAGATCGAAGAGAACGAACCGGTACTCGAGTTGCTAAGCGGAGAGTCAAAGGATATCTGGCATTGGTTTCGCTATCCGTATTTGCATGAAGGCGACACGGTGGAAAAACGCCGTGCAATAAGAGCGTACTTGAAGGCTCACGGCTACAGGATCGCGCAGGTCACTCTCGACTGGGAAGATTATTTATGGAACACCGCGTACGCACGATGCGTGGCGAAAGGCGATCAGCAATCGATCGAGTGGCTGCACTCAAGTTATTTGAGCACGGCGTCCGAATTTCTCGACCTTGGCCGGGAGCAGGCAAAGCTGATTTATGGCCGCGATATCAACTATGTGCTGCTCATGCATCTTGGCGCCTACAGCAGCACCATCCTCCCGGACGCGCTGGATCTGCTGAAGAAGAAGGGATTCAAGCTGGTAACGCTGGAAGAGGCGGAGAGCGACGTTGCCTATGACAGCGATCCGGACGTCGGCTTGCACGATGCCGGCACGCTTCTCGACCAGATGATGCAGGTAAAAGGGCTCAAGTACCCGGAGCACGCCGAGAAGCCCTACAAGCAGATCGAGAGCGTCTGCCAGTAGAAAAAGTACGGAAAAATCCAAGTGCAAAATTTTGCGCAGCTAAGAACTGAAAAAAGAGTCTTCGGACTCATTGTCTTTCTGTGGCGCAGCCATTAGGATGTCGTGACCTTTGGGGAAGGGTCCAGAATCGTCGGACTCGCGCGACGACACTGGATTCCGGCAGCAAAATTGTAATTCAAAATGCCACTTCCAAACGGTGGTTAGCGTTCGGGCCATCTCGGATGGCCTAGACCGGCTCGCCAGGTTCTGCAAGGCAAAGTCCAGGAGGAACAATGCAGGAGCAATCGAAGTCTTATCCCTCAGCCCACTCCGACCGAATGAGGACGATCGGGTTGAGTGTTGTTGTGCTGACCCTAACGATGTACGCAGTTCTGCCGGCCGCTGCGGCCGACGGACAGTTCATTACGCATAACACACCCGGCTATGTGAAGACCGCTAAAAACCTGGGGACGGAAGATCCCTCGAAAACCATCGAAGTAAGCATCTGGCTGAACCCGCACAACCGCGCCGAGATGGATGCCACGGCGCAGGATCTCTACAACCGCAACTCTCCCAACTACCGCCACTTTTTAACTCGTTCGCAAATCGCTGCGCGCTTTGCGCCGACGGCCGCAGAAGCAAAAACGGTGCAAAGTTTCTTTGAATCGCACAGCCTCAAAGTGGTTAAGGTCGGCGAAAACAATTTTTTTGTGCGCGCACAGGGCACCGTGGGGGACGTGGAAAAAGCTTTTCACGTGCAGCTCAACAATTATCAGGTCGGAAATAAAGTGATCCGTGCCAACGCAAGCGACCCCTACGTGGATGGAGTTGCTGGCCCCCTGGTCAGAACAGTTTCAGGACTGGACTCTGGTGAGTATGAGCATCCGGCCATGCAACGCGGAGCGAATCTTCCTGCGGGCAAATCCCAGCTCACCAAAGCGGCCGCTTCGCCGTCCGATTCGAGCTTCTATTCGTCGGACTGCTTCGACGGCGTGGTTTCTCAAACATTTTCCACCAACAACGACGGGCAGCTGCCCATCGGGACCTACACCGGCAATCACCTCAACCTGCAGAGTTTGACCAGTGCCGGCTGCGGCTACACGCCACAGCCCATCCAGACCGCCTACAATCTAACCGGACTATACGCGGAAGGATATACGGGTACGGGCCAGACCATTGTCATACTTGACTGGTGCGGTTCCTCGACCATTCAGTCTGATGCCAACGCATTTTCCGCGATGTTTGGATTGCCGCTGCTCGGGCCCTCGAACTTCAGCATCATCTATACTCCGACGCCGAGTCTGTGCATTGCTGCGGATCAGACGGAAATCAATATCGATGTGGAATGGGCGCATGCCATTGCTCCCGGCGCCAACATCGACCTTGTGGTTCCGCCATCCGCAAGCTTCCAGGATGTAAATGAGGCCGAGTTCTACGCGGTAAACTATGGGCTGGGCAACTCCGTCTCGGGTAGCTACGGTTCCGTGGAATCCTTGACTCCCGCTTCTGAACTGGACACAGAAAATCTGATTTCCGAAATTGCCGCGGTGTCGGGAATCTCCACCAACTTCTCATCCGGGGATGATGGCGACTACACCGCATACGGACTTCCGGCCACAGTGAATGCTCCCGCAGATTCGCCGTGGGCCACGGCGGTGGGCGGAGTAAGTCTGGCACTGAACGCGGATAACTCCATCGCCTGGCAATCAGGGTGGGGAAACAACCAAGTTCTGCTGGCTGAAGCGGGATTCGTACCCGATCCGCCGGAAGATTTCGGTTTCTACGCCGGAGCGGGCGGTGGTCCGAGCAACTGCGCTGTGCAGGATAGCAGCGGAGATTGTTTGGCAGGCTTCCCCAAGCCTTCGTTCCAGAAAAATCTGGCTGGAAAGTATCGGCAGGTTCCCGATATCGCCTGGCTGGCAGATCCTTACACCGGCGTGGTGATTGCCATCAGCGTTCCGGGTCAGGTTCCAGAGCAAGTTTGGCAGGTCTGGGGAGGCACGAGCGTAGCTTGCCCGATGTTCGCAGGGCTGTGGGCAATCGCTAACCAGGAAGCTGGCGCGCCTCTCGGCCAGGCAGCTCAATACGTATATTCGATGCCTAAGGGAGCGATCACTGACATTGTTCCTGTGACCTCCAAGAATAATGTTAAGGCTTCGATTGTGGAGTCCACCGGCACCAATAAGTACACCGCCGCTCAGGTATTGGGCGGTACAACGCCAGCAACGCCGGCGAACTTCATCAGCGCAATCTGGGATTATCCTTCGATAGAAGATACGGCGCTGGTGATCTCGTTCGGCATGGACTGCTCGGCGCTACCCTCCAGTGATTTTGACGGCACGCCCTGCACCAGCTCGACTGCGCTGCACACCAAGGTTGGCTGGGACAACGTAACCGGTATGGGAACGCCGAACGGGAAAGCGTTCGCCGATGCCTTCAAACCTGCGGCAGCTTCTGTGAAGTAAGTCTGACGCGGCTCAAACCTCGGCCTCCGCCGTCCGCAAGGTCGGTGGGGGTTTTGTTTTTCATTAACTTTTCGCCCGGGGAAATGCGTGCAGCCCGCGTCCTCTATAATTACGAAACCTTCTATGAGTGTGTTTCTCGATCAGATCATCGCGACCACGCGGCGGAAGGTCTCTGACGCGAAGGCTGCGGCCGATATTAGGGGTTTAGAAGAACGAGCCGCTCAGCATGTGCCGCGAGGCTTTCGCCGGACACTCGACGAAAAAAGCCGATCTGGCATAGCCGTGATCGCGGAATTGAAGAAGGCGTCGCCATCGAAAGGACTGATTCGGGCCGACTTTTGCGCGGCCGAACTGGCGAAGGAATTGGAATCAGCGGATGCGGCTGCACTCTCAATCCTGACGGATGAGGAGTTTTTTCAGGGTTCTTTGGAGAATTTGCGGAACGCTTCCGCGGCAGTCAAGATACCGTGCCTGCGCAAGGATTTCATTGTGGATGAATTTCAGTTACTCGAGGCCCGGGCGAATTCGGCGGATGCGGTATTGCTGATTGTGGCGGCGTTGTCGCAGACAGAGTTGAAAGAATTGGCGGGCGCCGCGCGCTCGCACGAGCTGGATGTTTTGTGCGAGGTACACGATGAAGAAGAGTTGCAGCGAGCTTTGGATGCGCGATGCGATTTGATTGGAGTGAATACGCGCGATCTTCGAACCTTTAAGGTGCATCCGGAAACGGCGTCTCAGCTGGCGGAGCGGCTTCCGAAAAATGTAGTGCGTGTGGCGGAAAGCGGGATTCGCTCGGGAGAAGACATTGTGCGGCTGCGCGACGCCGGATATCAGGCTTTTTTGATCGGAGAATCCCTGATGCGAGCCGAGCGGCCTGGAGTAGCGCTCCGGGAGTTGATAGCGGGAGTACCGACTCGCGTTTAAAAACTGAGAGTCGGGCTTGTGACAATTTCTGGACAACTTTTTTCATGACTTGGGTAAAAATTTGTGGAATGACGAATTTGGAGGACGCGCTCACTGCGGTAGACGCGGGAGCGGATGCTCTCGGTTTTGTGTTTTATGAGAAGAGTCCGCGGAATATCAGTGTCGAGGCAGCGCGCGAGATTGTGCAGCAGCTGCCGAAGAAAGTGGAGAAGGTGGGAGTGTTTGTGGATCAACCTGCGCAACAACTCGCCGATATTTCAGATCGTGTCGGATTAAACGCGGTGCAATTGTATCTTCTGGATTCGGACGGTAGCCAGTTTTTCGCGGATTTTCCGCCGAGCCAGGAACGCCGTACGTTCCTGGCGATCCCGGCCGAACGAATCACTTCCGGAGAAGCTTTTGAGATTTCGTTTTCGCTCGAGTTTCTGAACCGTACCAGCGCGCTTTTTCTGGATTCAGGAAATCGACAGCAGCCTGGTGGAACGGGAAAAGTTTTTGATTGGCGCATCGCTGCGGACACGGTGAAGGCGATGAGCGAAATTATTCCGATCGTAATCGCTGGCGGACTGTCGATGCAGAACGTGGGCGAGGCAATCGACGTTCTGCATCCTTGGGGAGTCGATGTAGCTTCGGGAGTCGAAGCTCGACCGGGGAAAAAAGATCCGGAAAAGGTGCGAGCCTTTGTAAAGGCGGTGCGAAACGCGGATCGTAAGGCGAGTTAAAAATGGCGACTTTTCCACGAGCTACGAACGTCAAAGGCCCCGCCCTCCCGGAAAGAACGCGAAAAGGACGGGGCACGCCGGGCGTTTCTGCTGTTACGAACCAACCCGGTCGCTTTGGTGTCTACGGTGGGCGCTATGTTCCGGAAACCTTAATGGCCGCTCTGGAAGAACTGGAGCGCGAGTATGAAAAGGCGAAACGAGATCCGAAATTCAAGAAACGGCTGGAAGATTTGCTTCGGACCTACGCCGGTCGTCCTACGCCCCTAACGTTTGCGCAACGCCTTACGGAGAAGTTGGGCGGGGCTAAAATTTATTTAAAGCGCGAAGATCTGCTCCACACCGGAGCGCACAAGATCAACAACTGCCTGGGACAGGCGCTGCTGGTGCAGCGCATGGGCAAGCGGCGCGTGATTGCGGAGACCGGCGCGGGACAGCACGGCGTAGCCACGGCGACAGTGTGTGCCTTGCTGGGCTTTGAGTGCGTCGTCTATATGGGTACCGAAGACATGCGGCGGCAGGAATTGAACGTGTTCCGCATGCGGCTGCTGGGTGCCGAAGTGCGTGGAGTGGAGTCGGGATCGCGGACACTCAAAGATGCCATCAATGAGGCCATGCGCGACTGGGTCACGAATGTGCGGACTACACATTATTTATTAGGCAGCGTTCTGGGCGCACATCCGTATCCCACCATGGTGCGCGATTTCCATCGCGTGATTGGGCGCGAGGCGCGGGCGCAGGTTCTGAAGGCGGAAGGGAAATTACCGGCTGCGATCATTGCCTGCGTGGGTGGAGGATCGAACGCGATCGGAATTTTCTTCGATTTCATAAAAGATAAAAAAGTTCGCCTGATTGGCGTGGAGGCAGGCGGGCGCGGGCCAGCGCTCGGCGAGCACGCGGCGCGGTTCCGCGGGGGATCGCCGGGAGTTTTGCAGGGCACCTACTCTTACGTGCTGCAAGATGCGGCGGGGCAGATTGCGAATACTCACTCAGTTTCTGCAGGACTGGATTACCCTTCGATTGGGCCGGAGCATGCTGCGTTGCGAGACGCAGGGAGGGCGGAGTATGTTCCAGCATCCGACGCGGAGGCGCTGGAGGCTACCACTTTGCTGGCGCGAACCGAGGGCATCATTCCCGCCCTTGAGTCTGCGCATGCCATTGCAGAAGTCGTGAAGCGTGCGCCGGGCATGAAAAAATCGGACGTGGTGATTGTGAATGTTTCCGGACGCGGAGATAAAGATATTGGGATTATGCGGGAAAGCTTAAAACTCGATTGATGGTTAATGATGTCGATTGTTGGGTTTTGATTACGAGGGTCAGCAGTGAAGTCATGAAGTTTTCAATCAGCAATCAACAATCATAAATCGACAATTTCTCTTCATGCCCCTATCTTTTTATAGAAAGCCGGCGCTGGTTGTATATGTCACGTGCGGCGATCCGGATCTCGCGACCACGCGTGCGATCGTGCTGAGTGCGATAGAGGCGGGGGCGGATGTGATCGAGCTCGGCGTGCCGTTCAGCGATCCGGTGGCGGATGGTCCGGTGATTCAGCGCGCCAGCGAGCGCGCTTTGAAGCGCGGTACGACATTGTCGCAGGTGTTGACCCTGGCTGCGGAGGTGCGGCAGCAGGCGCAATCCGCGGGTATCGTTGTGTTTTCATACTTGAATCCCATCCTGCGGATGGGGATAGAGAAGTTTTGCAAAGTGGCGCGGCATGCAGGAGTAGACGGAGTGCTGGTAACCGATTTGCCGGTGGAAGAAGCGGGCGAGTATCTTCGAGCCATGCGTACGCATGATTTGGCGCCGATATTCCTGGCGGCGCCCACAAGTCCGGATGAGCGTCTGCGGCGAATTGCGCAAGCTTCCCGCGGATTCGTGTATGCCGTCTCTCGCACCGGAGTGACCGGAGCGCGCCAGCAATTGGCGGCGGACGCCGAAAAGCTGGTGCGGCGCCTGCGACTTTTGACCAAGCTGCCAGTGGCCGTAGGTTTTGGAATTTCAAACGCCGGGCAATTTGCCGAAGTGGGCGAGTTTGCCGATGCAGTGGTTGTAGGCAGCGCAATTGTCGAAACAGTTGAGCGTAATCGGGGCCGGGAAGCGGAGGCAGTTGGCGAATTCGTGGCGAAGCTTACAGCAACCGGCAGCCAGCCTTTAGTTTAAAGATCGAATTCTGTAGATGAGCAAAGTGCAACACGTTGGCTTTCATGGACATCGCAGATTGGCGAAAGAAAATTGATGAGCTTGACCAGCGGCTGGTGGAACTGCTGAGCGAACGCGCCCGTGCGGCGGTCGAGATTGGGCGGTTGAAAAGAGACACGAATTTACCGGTCTACGAGCCCGAGCGCGAGCGAATTGTATTTGAGAATGTGAAACAAATGAACCGTGGTCCGCTGCCGGGGCGCGATCTGGTGCGAATTTATGAGCGGATCATGGATGTCATGCGGAATGTTCAGAAGGAAGGAATCGGCGTGAAGGCGGGAAACACGAAGGCTGAGACCGAGCTGGATTCGAAAGTGAATGATTGAGCCGGTTGTTTACTGTGGCGTTCGCTGGTGCGGAAATGAAATCAGGATTGCTCGCTTCACTCGGAACGACAGGCAGTAGGGGCAGATAGAACCTACCCGCAGCAGAGTATTTCTATGATTGTGGCGATGCAGGAAATAGCCGATGAGACCCAGATTCAGCAGGTGATCGAACACCTGGTGAAGATTGGATTCGAAGTGCACCGCTCTACCGGAGCGCGGCAGACCGTGCTGGGCGCGGTTGGAGCGGGAATCGATTTCGATATTCGCAATCTCGAATTGCTACCTGGAGTGCAGGAAGTCCATCGCATCAGTTCTCCCTATAAGCTGGCTGGGAAAAGTTTTCGCCCGGAAGGAACGATCGTCAAGCTGGCAAATGGAATCGACATTGGCGGGAACGAAGTAGTCGTGATGGCTGGGCCTTGTTCGGTGGAATCGCGGGAACAGCTGTTTGCAACCGCCGAAGCAGTCTCGAAGGCTGGAGCAAAAGTGTTGCGCGGCGGGGCGTTCAAGCCGCGGAGTTCTCCTTATTCGTTTCAGGGCCACGGGGAAGATGCGCTGAAGTTAATGCAGGAAGCCGGGGAAAAATTCAAGCTGCTCGTGATCAGCGAGGTGATGGAAATCTCACAGATTCCGATGATGCTTCCCTATGTCGATATTCTGCAAGTTGGAGCCCGCAACATGCAGAACTTTAATCTGCTGCGCGAGCTGGGCAAAGTTCGCAAGCCGGTGCTGCTGAAGCGCGGAATCGCGGCAACTCTGGAAGAACTGCTGCTCTCGGCGGAATACATTATGGCGGGCGGGAATTACGATGTCATTTTGTGTGAGCGTGGCATTCGCACATTCGAAACTTACACGCGCAACACGATGGATATTTCGGCAATTCCGATTATTCACAAGCTCTCGCATCTACCGATGACGGCAGATCCATCGCATGGCACGGGGCGCCGCGATAAAGTCGCGCCCATGGCGCGAGCGTCCGTCGCGGCTGGGGCCGACGCCTTGCTGATTGAAGTGCATTGCGATCCGAACAACGCGTGGTCCGACGGAGCGCAATCGCTGTTTCCTGAGCAGTTTGCCAACTTGATGGATGAGTTGCGGATGATTGCGCCGGCGGTGGGAAGAAAAATTTCCTAGATGGTGAAGGAAAGAGAGACAGCAATTGTTGATTTCTGATTGTTGATTGCTGATTAAAATTATTTGCGTTGATGCCTTCTGAATCAACAATCAGAAGTCAGCAATCAACAATTCCCGCCCGGCGCCTCTGGTCTGCGGGGTCAAATCTGATGCCAATTCGTCAAATCACGATCATCGGCACGGGCTTGATTGGCGGCTCATTTGCGCTGGCGCTGCGGAAGAGGCGATTTCTCGGGCGGATCGTAGGCTGCGATCGCGAATCTGCGCTGAAGCGCGCCAAGATGTGCGGCGTGATCGACAACGGATTCTGCGAACCCTCCGATGCGGTGCGCGGCAGCCAGTTAGTAGTGCTGGCAACACCCGTTCTGGCGATTGTGGATTTGATTGGGCGATTGGGCCCAGCTTTGCCCGCCAGCACGCTGCTCACAGACGTTGGAAGCACGAAGGCGGTGATAGTTCAACAAGCGCTGAATGTATTTGGGAAAAATGCCGGGCAGCGGTTTCTGGCTGGGCATCCCATGGCCGGGAAAGAAAACAGCGGTGTCGAGTATGCGGATGCCGACTTGTTTCAGAACGCGGTTTGGTTTCTAACGCCGCTGCCGGGACAAAATCTGCACGCCGGCTTGTTTGCCGAGTTTGCCGGATGGATCGACCAGATTGGCGCGCGCATCGCGATGCTGCCGGCGGAGGAACACGACCGGCTCTGCGCCTGGATCAGCCACCTGCCACAGATGATTTCGACCGCGCTGGCCGCGGCTCTAGTAGAAGAGTTTGGCGACGAGGCGAGATTGCTTCCCGCGGGTGGACGCGCCTTGAAGGAAATGACGCGAATTTCTGCGAGTCCCTATTCGATGTGGCGCGACATCGCCATCAGCAACCAAAACAACCTCGCGGATGCTTTGTTCAAAGTGGAACAAAGGCTGGCGCATATTCGCGAGAATCTTGCGACTCGCCAACTCGCCGAAGAATTTGAACAAGCGCATGAATTGAAGAAGAGTCCGGGCAGAAGCTAGAAGCAAGAAATTGATGATTACTGATTGATGATTGTTGATTAAGAACCGGCTGAGAGTGATTCTCAATCAGCAATCAGCAATCAACAATATGAGCTCTCCGTGTCTCTGCGGTGAATTTCATTTAGAATTCGGACGATATGAATAAAGTCGTGGCCGGCGCAGACGAGGCGATTCGCGATGTTGGCGATGGCTCGAGCATTATGCTGGGCGGATTTGGGCTGTGCGGGATTCCGGAAAACCTGATTCGTGCACTGGTGGGGAAAGGATCGAAAAACCTTACCACTATGAGCAACAATGCTGGAGTAGACGGCCTCGGCGTCGGTTTGCTGCTGGCTGCGGGCCAGATTCGTCGGCACGTTGGCACCTACGTGGGCGAGAACAAGCGTCTGGAGTCAATGGTGCTGTCCGGTAAAATCCAGCTCGACCTGGTGCCGCAGGGGACCTTTTCCGAGCGCATTCGCGCGGCTGGCGCGGGCATTCCAGCGTTCTTCACTCCTACCGGGGTCGGCACGATAGTTGCAGAAGGAAAAGAAACGCGTGAGTTCGATGGGCGGATGTACGTGATGGAGCGGGCTCTGCACGCGGACTTCGCGTTTGTGAAAGCCTGGAAGGGCGATCGCATGGGCAATCTGGTTTACCGCAAGACAGCGCGGAATTTCAATCCCATGATGGCTACCGCTGCCAAGGTGACGATTGCTGAAGTTGAGCAGTTAGTCGAGGTCGGTGAATTGGACGCAGACTCAATCCATACGCCTTCGGTTTACGTGCAGCGGATTTTTCAGGGAGAGCAGTACGAGAAGAGAATCGAGAAGCGGACGCTGAGTAAAAAGGCTACTCAGTGATGCTGATTTAGGAGCCGAAGAGAGCCCTAGAAAATCTCACCTCAGTGTTATAGGTGCACGAGATCCTTCGACTGCGGTTGTGCTTCGCGCTGGCGAAGCTCAGCCTGCGCTCAGGATGACAAAATTTAGAGATCGCAACGACAATGAATAAGCCTGGAAAAGACGTTGAGAAGCGCGAGCGGATTGTGAATCGCATTGCCCGTGAATTGCGGGATGGGTTCTATGTGAACCTGGGCATCGGCATGCCTACGTTGATTGCAAATCATGTTCCGCCAGGGATGGAAGTGATTCTTCAATCCGAGAATGGGATGCTGGGCATCGGGCCGTATCCGGCGGAGGGTGAGGAAGACTGCGACTTGATTAACGCGGGCAAAGAGACCGTCAGCGAGATGGCGGGAACGTCCTATTTTTCGAGCGCGGATTCGTTCGCCATGATCCGCGGCGGCCACATTGACTTGAGCGTGCTGGGCGCGATGGAAGTGGATGAGGAAGGTAATCTGGCGAACTGGATGATCCCGGGAAAAATGGTGAAAGGCATGGGCGGAGCCATGGACCTGGTCGCCGGAGCGCGCCGCGTCGTCGTGGCTATGGAGCACACGACGCGCGAAGGTGAGCCGAAGATTTTGAAGAAGTGCACTTTGCCGCTTACCGGGGTGAAAGTAGTGGATACGATTGTGACCGAGATGGCCTACATTCGCGTCACGGATCGCGGACTAGTTCTCGAGGAAGTCGCTCCTGGGTTGACGGCGGAGGATGTGCAACGCGCGACAGGGGCCAGGCTGCTGGTCAGTGAGGACTTGAAAGTGATGGAAAGTTAGCCCCGATGCTCATCTCGCACATCTTCCGCTGTCTAGATTCTGAAACGGTGCCGCCAGCAACCGGAACGGAAGCGTGATCGCAAGGAAGACGACTTCGAGAACCCCGTGAACCGCGATTCCCACGATGCGGAATGGCAGTAGCAACAGCCACACAAACGGATAAGCCACCAGCGCCAGAATGCCAACGGCCAGCAAAACACAAACAGCAGGCACCACAGGAGGAAAGTGAACATGATGGCAACCTCCTTCTTTCTCCTTCCAATTAATTGTACGGCGACGGGCAGAGGAAAGTTCCGTGTGAAAACGACCAGGCAGCAGAACTTGATGCAGACTAGATAGCGATTCTTCGACTCGCGCTGCTTCTGCTCCCGCTTCGTTCAGAACTACAATCGTCTCTTAAGATACAACTCGACTTACTCGTAGCGCAACGCTTCCGCAGGGAGAGTTCTGCCTGCGGACCACGAAGGATAAAGCGTGGCGATAAATGAAACTCCGATCGCAACAACAGCAACCAGCAAGCCATCCATGGGCCGCGGTGCGAACGGGACGTAGTCGATGGAATAGACCTCCGGCGACAGAGAAATAATGTGGTAGTGGCCTCCGGCATAGGAGATGGCATAACCGAGCAACAAGCCGATGGCGGTGCCGATTACGCCGATCAGCACTCCTTGAGCAATAAAAATATTTCGCACCTGCGCCTTGCGCGTGCCCATCGACATCAGCACCGCGATGTCTTTCGTTTTCTCCATGACCATCATGATCAGAGAGATCAGGATGTTCAACGCGGCCACGAAGACGATCAAGCCGATGGTGATGAAGGTGACCAGTCGTTCCAGGCGCAGTGCGTGAAACAATGCCTGATTTTGCTCCATCCAGTTCGTGGTCATGAAGCCTTTGCCCGCCGCGTCTTCGAGTTCGCGAGAAACTTCATCGGCTTTGTAGATGTCGTCGATCTTGAACTCGATGACTGAGATGAGATCGCCGAGACCGAACAGGCGTTGGGCATCGGATAGGCGGGTGAAAGCCCATGACGAATCGTAATCGTAGAATCCGGAGTTGAAAATTCCAACCACGCGGAACCGGCTGTATTTCGGCACCATCCCAAACGGAGTGAGCTCACCTTGCGGACTCGTCACCAGCACGACAGAACCAACGGTCGCGCCCAGATTGTCGGCCATATCTTTGCCGAGAATGATTGGCGGCATCGCAGCCACGCGGGCGTGAACGCCGGCGAGAGAGTCGGGTGATTCGTCTGATTCGCTGGCTTCCCCGCCTACGGAATCCTTATGCGTCTCAGGCTGAGGGAAGTTCTGCTCAGCTTCCGGAGATGTTTCCTCAAGCGCAGCCGCCGAACCTTCTTTAATTGTATTGAGCAGGTCGCCAACCCTTCGCTCGTCGGCTGGAATCATCCCTTTCAGCACAGCGCCGCGGGCTCTAGGTCCGCGAGAGATCAGCACTTGCTCAAAAATTGCCGGAGCGGCGGCGACTACGTGGGGTTGTTTGGAAAGGCGCTCCAGCAACGCCGGCCAATTCTTGATTCCATCGTCGGCCACGCGCAGAAGGCTGATATGCGAAGTGGATCCGATCAGGCGCTCCTGCAGATCCTGGCGAAAGCCGTTGTTGATGGCCAGGGCAACGATGAGCGAAGCCACGCCCGCAGCCACTCCGACGATCGAGATGCCAGTGATAATTCCGATAAAGGCCTGTCGCCGCTTGGCGCGCAGGTAACGGGTCGCGATAAAGAGTTCGAAGCGCATGCTGGCTTTTATCTGTTTGCTCTCAGCTTTCGGCCAAGTCGGATTATAACTACTGCTTTGTCCGCGTGCGGAGTTCCACACTTAAACGCTTCAACGCAGAGAGCGCTGAGAACGGCCGCGGAGGGATGCAGATGGTGAGCGATTCGCGCCGACAAATCACATTATTATTTTCGGTAGTATCGCGGGAACGGTCGATCGATATTGCCGATATTGTTCTCCGAACCTTCTCTCCAGTTCTCTGTCTTCCATCTTGATCATGACTGCGCCGGTAACAGCCGCGAATGCTGTCAGCGCCCAGCAGACCGCCAGTCCCGTGCCCATACTCCATGCCAGCATTTCGCAGAGATGGCCCAGATAGACAGGATGGCGCACGTAAGCGCGAACGCCGGTAGTGGCGAGGTGCTGCGGGTTTTGTCCGCGGAGCACTTCAGGCAGTCCGCCCAATTGCGCCAGAGTGAATTGGTTGCGAGACAGCTTGTAGAGAAGCAAACCCGCGCCGAACAACCCGATCGCCGGAATCCACGTCCAGCGCTGCTCATAGAGCAGTACACCGTGCCACGGTGCAGTGAACCCTACCATGGCCACCCACATTGCGACCCATGTTGGCAGCAGAATCCTATAAGGCGACCGTTTTCTGGAGCGCCAAAAATCTGCTTGCGGATGAATCAGCAGCCAGAATGCCGGAATCGTCGAATAGATGACACAAGCGATCCACGCGACGTTTCGCAACAACACGGGCATAAATAGATTCTAGCGCCTGCGTGCCGCCGATCCTGCAAGTGCTATCGTTCTATGACACATTAGAAGACCACATTCGAAATCGATGCCGCCCTCCGCAGACTCCAGAGCTGGACGCATAGCATTCACGCATCCTGACTTCGTACTATTCGAAATTGCGCGCTTCCTGATTGTCAGCGCGGTCGAGATGCAGGCAGTCGCAGTAGGATGGCAGGTCTATGACATCACCAAGCGCGCCCTTGACCTCGGACTCGTAGGGTTAGCGCAATTTCTCCCCGGGATTCTGCTATTTCTTGTTTCCGGTCACGCCTCTGACCGCTTTGATCGGCGCAAGGTTCTCGGAACTTGCTATGCGGGATATGCGGTTTGCTCTTGCCTTCTACTGGTCTTAGCGGTGCACAGCACGCACGCCGTGCTGCCAATTTATCTGGTGCTGATCCTTCTGGGCGTCGTGCGCTCATTCAACGGAACCGCCAGCCGCTCGATTTTGCCGCAACTGGTTCCGGAAGAACATTTCTCCAACGCCGTGGCCTGGAATGCCACGACATTTCAAGCTGCGACGATTATCGGGCCCTCTGCTCGGCGGCATCCTGTACGCCGCATTTCGCGGACCATCAGCAGTTTATGCAGTTGCCATGATGACTGCCATGGGCGCACTCGTGTCGGCCTTCCGCATCAAAACGCGGCCACAGGCGCGCCGTCGCGAGCCCATGACGTTGAAAACGGTCTTTGCCGGGTTGCACTTTATCTGGCGCGAAAAGCTAATCCTGGGCGCGATCTCGCTTGATCTGTTCGCGGTACTTCTGGGCGGTGCGGTCGCTCTGCTGCCCGTTTATGCACGGGAAATTCTGCACACTGGTCCATGGGGATTGGGTTTGTTGAGGACCGCTCCCGGAGTGGGCGCCGCTGTGATGGCCGTCGCGCTCGCGCACTGGCCGCTCCGAGGGCGCGCGGGCCCGTTGTTGCTGTGGTCGGTGGCCGGGTTTGGCGTCTGCACCATTCTTTTTGGCGTTTCGAGCAGCCTCGCTCTGTCACTGATTGCACTGATCTGCCTCGGCTCGGCCGACATGATCAGCGTGATCATCCGCGCCACGCTGGTGCAGTTGCGCACGCCAGACGAAATGCGCGGGCGCGTGATGGCTGTGGACATGGTTTTTATTGGTACATCGAACGAACTGGGGCAGTTCGAGTCTGGATTGACCGCGCAGTGGTTTGGTGCCGTCCCAGCCGTGGTGCTGGGCGGCGTTGGTACGCTCCTCGTGATTGCACTCTGGGCCTGGATATTCCCTGATCTGCGGCGTCTTGGGTCGCTCGACGCGTTAAAAACGGCGCTGGCGGAGAGTGATATGGAAGAGGGCGAAGGTCTGACATAGAAAATCCGCGCGCGAGCATTTCCCGCTCTCCTTTCCATACTTTACAAAAAACTCGACAACCTGCCGCAATAGGCGCTCATCTGAATCCGGTACGCTCGTTGAGTAAAGACTGTAAGTTTTCCCTGTACCGAGCTGCACGTAGCCACTCTCGTCTTCTGTAAAGCGGCAGATCCGTCGGGCCGCGAATCTGTAAATGCTGTTACAAGTCTGGACTTTCGTGTACGAGGCGAAATGAACGAACTCCGCCGAACGATTGAAGTTACTGGCCACGCCACTGCGGTCGAGGTCGGCTGCCAACAGCTCAGTAGTTGCGCGGCGGCGCCGGTCGAAAATCGAGCTATGCTGGCGAACCAGCAATTGATTCCGTCATTCTTTGTGGTTGGGCCGCCGCGAACCGGCAGCAGTTGGCTGCACGAAATCTTGCGTCCGCACACCTCGTTGCCCAGTCCCTCGAAGGAGACGAGATTTTTTGACATCCACTTTCAGCGCGGGATGAAGTGGTATCTCGCTCACTACGGACAGTCAGGTGAGTCGCATCGCAGGGGAGAAGTGGCGCCCACTTATTTTGCCTCCGCCGAGGCGCGCGAACGGATAGCGCTGACGGCGCCGCAGGCGAAAATTGTTTGTGTGTTCCGCCACCCGGTGGATCGAATCGTTTCACTCTACCGGGTGAAGCGTGCTTACGGTTGGATTCCGTGGAGCCTTGCGGAGGCGATCGAGCGCGACTGCGAACTGATGGAATCCAGCAGATACGCCACCACCCTCAAACTGTGGCAAAGGTCGTTCGGGCGCGAGAATGTGCTCGCCGCGGTTTACGATGATCTTCGGGAAGATCCTCAGGCCTTTGTCGATTCCATTGCAGATTTTATCGGCCTTCCACGCTTCCCGCTCGCAGACTGGCAATACGAATTCGTCCACGATTCCGAGCGGATGACCCAGCCTCGCAGTTACTATCGCACCCGCACTGCGACGATGCTTGCGAACTGGTGCAAGGCACGGCGTATGGATCGCGTGGTCAGCGCAGTCATACATTCGCCTCTTCGTAAGCTCGTGTTGGGCGGAGGAGCGCCGTTCCCTAAACTGTCGGAAGAATTGCTGATTCAACTCCACGAAAAGCTTCAGCCGGAGATCGATGAGCTTGAAGGGATGCTGCATCGCGATCTTTCCGCCTGGAGATTATGGAAGCCGGTATTCCAGCATGAACGATAAAATCTATTTGCTGTGAATCACCGTTTTAGCCGCGCCCATATTGTCGTATCGGTCGTAAACGCGTACGACGACTACATGCTCCGAAGAAGCGGCGCCATCTTTCGTAGCTTCGGGCGTAGCCTTGAAATCGTAATTCTCGGTCCTCGCGTCGGAGAGCTGGTCGACCGGTTCCACGTAGTTCCACTCGCCGGCATCCACAGAATATTCGGCACGTTTGATGGGAGAAAAGCCATCCACTGCGCGGAAGGTGACGTGAATCTGATCCCCTTCTGCGCTCGCAGATAAATTCTCGATGCGCGGCGGCGTCGTATCCACCTCGAAGCGGCGGCTTTCTTTGGATGCGGTCAAGGCCTCGCCGGGCGAGTGCGATGGAGCATCCGACGCTACCACTTTCACTACGTAGCCGCCATCCGGCAACAGGCTGGCATCGAAGGAATATGCCTTGTCAGTGATATTGTCTTTCAGCAGCAACCAACGCTTCTGGCCGTCGCCGCGATAGTAGATGGAGTAAACGAGTTGGTCGTCGTTCTCATCGTGCACGCTCCACTTCACCCCGATGGAATCGCGGTCATGGGAACTCGGAGTGGGAGTTTCGAAATGCGATCCCGATGTGCTCGAAGAATCCGAGCCCAGGCTGCCGCCCGAAGTTTTTGGCAGGGGCTGATACTTCACGCCAACCTGCACGGTCACGTCGTCGATCACCGGCGCCACGTTCTTGGGTAGATAATTGAGAGCCACGCTATCCACAAGCGGCGCGGGATTGCCTGTATGTAATACAGCTTTCCACTGCGCGTAACGTGCGGCGGGAATTCCAGTTTCGTCGTCTTTTCCCAGATCGATCTTTTTCCAGGGACTCCAGTTGCGGTCAGGATTATCTACGTTGCCGCTGCGGGCGAAGAGATCGACGTTGCCAACACCACGAAACTCAACGCGTCCCCAGCGTGAAAAAATTCTGGCATCGAAAACGTCGCTCTCGTATGTGCCTTGAGGTTCAGGGCTCGGACCCAGCACAAACACCTTTCCCAGATTGCTGGTCGCCGCGTAAATTCCTCCGCCCGGCGCCTTGGCAAAAGCTGTCACCTGCGAAGCTGCCGCTTTGAGCAGATCAGAAAAATCATCCAGCCCGGTTATGTCAAAAACGTGGCCACGATTTCCCGTGCCGGCCAGCAAATGCTCCTGAGAATCAAAAGCCAGCGCATAAACGATGTCTTCGTGAGATGTCCATAGGCGAGTGGGCGAACCATCGGGAGCGATACGGTAAACATCGGATCCGCCGTTCGATCCGCCGCCCGGAAATGGAAATGGGCCGGTGATAGCGGCCGCCGCAGGCGCGGTGGTGATTGTCATTCCCGGAACCTGTGGCGCGCCGGTTCCGGGCGTACCCGAAGCCATCGACAAGAGCGCGGCCATGCCCGAAGAACCGGTTCCGCTTCCGCCCCGCTTTTCGCCGACTGCTGCCGCGTAGATATTTCCCGCACGGTCCAGCGCCAGGGCCGTGATCTCTTTCTTGGGGGCACTGTAGAGCACAAAGCCCTCACCCGCGGGAGAAATGCGGTAGATCAAACCGCTGCCGTCGGAGCCCGCGATCAAATTCTGTTGTGCGTCAAATGCCAGAACTCGGATGTGCGTTTCGTCGCTCTTGAAAAAAACGGAATGTTCGCCTTTGGGCGTAACTCGGAAGATTTCGCCGTGATCGCCGGTAGCTACGTATAAGTTGCCTGATTTATCCAGAGCCAGGTCCCAGATATATTTTGTCCCGGGCGCGAAATAGACGGATGAACTCCACGAGGTATCCACGCCGAGTTTTGAGATGTCGTTGTCAGAAGCCGCTGCTTGCGATGCTTCCGCTTTCGCAGCTCTGGAGTCGCGCTTGTGCTCGATTTTGTAAACCTTGCCATCCGGGGCAGTAGCCGCATAGATCGCCTCGCCGGGGCCAATCTGCAGCGCTTGCACCTGCAATTCTTTGGGCTCAAAAATGATAGTTGCTTTTCCATCGGGAGTGATCCGATACACGCGGGCTGGCGCGCCAGCCGCAGCATATACGTTGCCTGCGTCGTCAGCGGCGATCGCCCAGATGTAAGTGGAAGGCGTGGCATAAAGGCTCTTAAATGTAGGCGCCAGTTCCAGGCCGCCGGAACTGCGAATGGCCACGCCCGTAGCGGTGCCCTTAATCAGCTCGTCGAATTTTGACTGCTCCCAGGTGCGTGTGCCCTCGGCAAATGCCGTCAGAACCAAACCGGATCTGCTAAAGCTGGAAAGAAGAAAAGCGGTAAGAAGGAGGAAGAAAAACTTTCGCGCGCTGTGCAAAATCAGACCTCGAAACTTCGTTGTGACGATAGAAGTGATCAGATAAATTCAGGGTACCATGGCCGCAGGTTCCGGAGCGAAGGCTGAGGCCGGCGCAGGCCGCGCCGCAGGCCGATTCTCCGTGGTATCGTAGAATTTGATGGATTCTCCGCGCCAGGATCTGCTCGGCCTTCTCGCCTACAAGTCTTTCCGTTTAGGCGAGTTTAAGCTCTCGTCCGGTGGCACCAGCGACTACTATATCGACTGCCGTACCACAACTCTCGATGCCAAGGGCGCGCGCCTTACCGGGCAAGTATTTTTCGACGCAATCCGGCAGCGGGGATGGAAGCCGCAAGCCATCGGCGGACTGACCATGGGCGCCGACCCCATTGTAGTCGCCGTCTCAGTAGTGAGCGGCGAACTGCAGGGATTCCTGGTGCGCAAGGCGGAAAAGCAGCACGGTACAGGCCAGCGTATTGAAGGCTTCCGCGAGAAAGGCGCCCGTGTGGTGATCGTCGACGACGTTTGTACGACCGGCGCTTCCACGGTTCAGGCGATCGAGGCTGCCCGCGAATTTGGGTTTCAGGTGGTCGGCGTAATGTGCCTCGTGGAGCGCGAGGAGGCTAAAGGAAGACCAAACGTCGAGAAAACGGCAACTCCCGCGCCTTTCGTGTCGATCTTCACTGCGAGTGATGTGCGTGCTGAACACATTCGACAGACGGACGACACTCAGCCCTCCATCTTTGCAGTTGCCGCGAAGTGTGAAATCTGTGGCCGCGCGGCAGTGACGGGCAACCCTCGAAATCTTTGCGAGGCTCACAAAAATTGATTAGGACTTTTACAACTCTTTCATGATCCAAACTCTCGAATGGACCGACAAAGGCGTACGCTTCATCGATCAAACGAAGCTGCCCACGGAAGAAATCTACGTCGTCTGCAAAACTCACGAGCAGGTTGCCGACGCCATCCGCACCATGATCGTCCGCGGCGCCCCCGCCATAGGCGTGGCGGCTGCTATGGGAATTGCGCTCGGTGCGAAGGACTCGAAAGCTGAAACCGTCGGCGATCTGAAGCGCGATTTAGATCAGATCTGTGACAACATGGGTAAAACCCGGCCTACGGCGGTCAATCTTTTCTGGGCCATCCGCCGCATGCAGGAGAAGTTCGAACGCCTGCGCATTCGCCCCATCGCCCAAATCAAGCAGGAACTGGTTGAAGAAGCCAAACGGATGCATGCCGAAGACATTGCCGCCAACCAGGCTATGGGAAGGCATGGCGCCACGCTCATGCCCAGCGAGGGTGGAGTGCTCACACATTGCAACGCCGGAGCGTTGGCTACTGCCGGCTACGGAACCGCCCTGGGAGTCATCCGTGCCGCAGTTGAGCAAGGCAAAAAAATCCACGTCTATGCCGATGAAACCCGGCCATTTCTTCAGGGATCCCGTCTTACCGCCTGGGAGTTAATGAAAGACGGCATCCCCACCACCGTAATTTCTGACAACATGGCGGGGGCCATGATGCGGCAAGGCAAGATTGGAGCCATTGTCGTCGGCGCCGACCGCATCGCCGCCAACGGGGACGTGGCCAATAAGATCGGCACCTATAGCGTAGCTGTTCTGGCCAAAGAGAATGGAGTCCCGTTCTACGTGGCCGCTCCTATTTCGACCGTCGACCTGGCCTGCGCCACCGGCGAAAAAATTCCCATCGAGCAGCGTAATGCCAGGGAAATCACCCACATTGCTGGGAAACAGATGACTCCCGACGGAGTATCCATCGAAAATCCGGCATTTGACGTCACTCCGGCAAAGTACATAAGTGCCATCATCACTGAGAAAGGCATTGCTCGCGAACCATACGCGCAGTCTCTGCCCAGGCTAGCCGCGAGCGAGGTCAAGGTCGAGGTGTAGCGATTGGCCGTTCGGCAGTGACGGTTGTCACATCCCTGCCGAGAAACGCCGGGTAAAGTTTCAACAGATGCTTCCGAAACCAGACCTCGGCTGCATCAAATCTCATGCCCCATCGGCGATGGTTCGAACGGGCCATGTCGAGCCGGAGCCGACTGTGAGAAGATGGCCGAGTTCTACTGTTTGTGCCGGGGGACTTCTAGGGGCGGGACAGGATGGACCCGAGCGAGGGCAGAGTGCATCTAAGTATACAAGTGGCGAATTCGGAAGCGCTGCTACGGGTTCAGGGATTGAAAAAAGTTTTCCGGTCCGGCGAATCGGACCTGGTGCTCTTTGAGAATCTATCGTTTGAGGTGAAGCGAGGCGAGATGCTGGCGATCGTCGGCGAGTCGGGAGCGGGGAAGAGTACCTTGTTGCACATCCTCAGCGCTCTTGATCACGCTTCCGCAGGTGACGTATACTGCGCCGAATTGAAGCTGAATTCTCTGTCCGCGGACCAAGCATCCGAGTTTCGCAATCGCGAAGCCGGGTTTGTATGGCAGTTTCATTATTTGCTGCCGGAATTTACCGCTGCGGAGAATGTCGCTATGCCCTTGTTGGTGCGAGGGCTTAGCTGGGCGCAGGCGGCTCCGGAAGCTTCCCAGTGGTTGCGCGAGGTGGGATTGGAGCAGCGCGCGCATCATCGCTCGGGCGAGCTTTCCGGCGGCGAGCAACAACGGGTGGCTCTGGCACGGGCGCTCATTACCGGTCCGAAGTTGTTGCTGGCGGATGAGCCTACCGGCGATCTTGATGGGCAGACGGCGGAAGCAGTTTTCGAATTGATTGCGCGATTACATCGCGAGCACCAACTCACCTCTCTGATTGCGACCCACAACCTGGCATTTGCGCGCCGCTGCCACCGCGTGTTGCGGCTGCAGCGCGGGCGGGTTGAAGAAGTTGCCCCGGATTCTTTGCCGGGTTAGAAACGACAGCTGGAATGAGGGAATGCGAAGGATTAGTTAGACAAAGTGCAAGAAATTGAACTATCGGTAAATCGAGGGATTTTCAACAGGTTCCTTCGGTAACATTAGAACGACGTTTCTCCGCTTGGGTTTGGTGGCCGTTTGATTGCATAATGTGAAGACGGAAGACCAGATGCAAGTAAGGAACATTAACGGGCCAGGGTTTCGGTAGGTTTGAGCAGGCAATTGCCTTCTCGGCCGGAAGCACAGGGGGAAGGGCATTATGTTTGAACGTTATACGGAGAAAGCCAGGCGCGTCATCTTTTTTGCGCGCTACGAAGCGAGCCAGTTCGGGTCTCCTTATATAGAGACCGAGCACCTGTTACTAGGACTCCTGCGCGAAGATAAAGCCCTGACCAATCGATTCCTGCGTTCGCACGCCTCGGTTGAGTCCATCCGCAAACAAATTGAAGGTCACACCACGATTCGGGAGAAAGTCTCGACTTCGGTTGATCTTCCTCTCAGCAATGAATGCAAGCGCGTGCTGGCTTATGCCGCGGAAGAAGCAGAGCGGCTGTCGCATCGGCACATTGGAACCGAGCACTTGCTTTTGGGTTTACTCAGAGAAGAGAAGTGCTTTGCGGCAGAAATCCTGCATGAGCGCGGCTTGCGGCTGGCTACCATTCGGGAAGAATTAGCCCGCACCAGCCAGGAAAAAGCGCAGCCGCAACGCCAGCGTGAGTCTTCACTGTTGAGCGAATTTTCCCGAGATCTTACTCAGGCCGCAATGGACAGCCAGCTTGATCCTTTAGTCGGCCGTGACGGGGAACTGGAACGAGTGGTGCAGATTCTGTGCCGGCGCACCAAAAACAATCCAGTGCTGATTGGCGAACCCGGCGTAGGCAAGACTGCTATCGTCGAAGGCTTGGCGCAGCGAATCGCCGACGGCGAGGTTCCATCGTTTCTCGCGGATAAGAGAATCCTGGCTCTCGATCTTTCCTTGATCGTCGCCGGAACGAAATATCGCGGACAATTCGAAGAGCGGCTGAAGACCATCATGAAAGAATTGATGGAGTCGCAGAACTCCATCATCTTTATCGACGAACTGCACACCTTGGTGGGCGCGGGATCGGCGGAAGGTTCGCTCGATGCCGCCAATATCCTGAAGCCGGCTCTGTCGCGCGGAGAGATTCAGTGCATCGGCGCGACCACGCCGGGCGAATACCGCAAGTCGATCGAGAAAGATCGGTCGCTCGAGCGGCGCTTCCAGGCGGTGAAGGTGCCGCCGCCGAACGAGGCTGACGCGATCAAAGTATTGTTCGGCATAAAAGACCGGTACGAGAAGTTCCACGCCGTTACTTATACCGACGACGCGATCAACTTCGCGGTTTCCCACTCGAACCGTTACATCCCGGATCGCTTCCTGCCGGATAAGGCGATCGATCTGGTGGATGAAGCCGGTGCCCGCGTAAAGCTGCGCCAGACTTCGCAGCCGGAAGAAATCACCGAAGTTCAGAAGCGCATTAAGTTCATCGTCCACCGGATGGAGAATGCCATCGCGAACCACGAATTCGAGAAGGCGCGCTTCTATTCGGACGAAGAACGCAAGGAGCGCGAGAACCTGCGCGCACTGCGCGAGAAATATCATCTCGATGAATCTTCCACCGGCGTTGTCGGCCGCGAAGATATCGAAGATGTAGTTTCGCGCTGGACCGGCGTTCCCATCACTTCGATCAAAGAAGAAGAGACGCAGAAGTTGCTGCGCATCGAAGAAGAGCTGCACAAGCGAATCATTTCGCAGGACAAATCAATCAGCGCGCTGGCTCGGGCGATCCGGCGTTCGCGCGCCGGATTGAAGAGTCCGAACCGCCCCATTGGCTCGTTCTTGTTCCTCGGTCCTACGGGCGTCGGCAAAACCGAAGTCGCACGCACCCTGGCCCAGTTCATGTTCGGAACGGAAAAAGCTCTGGTCCGCTTCGACATGTCCGAATTCATGGAGAAGCATTCCGTCTCGAAGCTGATCGGTTCGCCTCCGGGATATGTGGGCTATGAAGAGGGTGGTCAGCTCACCGAGCGCGTAAAGCGTGCTCCTTATTCAGTTGTACTGCTGGATGAAATCGAAAAGGCGCATCCGGATGTGTTCAACATCCTGCTGCAGGTTTTTGAAGACGGCCAGTTGACCGACGGATTGGGAAACACGGTCGATTTTAAGAATACGATTCTCATCATGACCTCGAACATCGGGGCCCGGCATTTGCAGAAACGCGAGGGCTTCGGCTTCCAGTCGACTGCGGAAGATCAGGTTTCGGGCAAGGTTGAGGAATTGGTGAAGGGCGAAGTGAAGCGCACCTTCAACCCGGAGTTCCTCAATCGTCTGGACGAAATCATTCTGTTCCTGGCTCTGAGCGAGGCAGACCTGATTCAGATTCTCGAACTCATGGTTACGCAGCTCAACCAGAACCTGGCGCAGAAATCGATCACCGTCACGGTTGCGGATGAAGCCAAGAAGTGGATCTTGAACCAGACCTTGACGGATCGCTCCTATGGCGCGCGCCCGCTGCGCAGGGCCTTGCAGAAATATATCGAAGACCCGCTGTCGGAGGCGTTGATCCAGGGAACGATCACCACGCGTCCGGCGTTTATCGAGGTCTTCCTCGAAGACAACAAACTGTTCTACCGTCCGGTGGACGCCGAAAAAACCGAGGGCGTGCTGCTGTACGAGAACAGCTAACAGCTTACAGTCAACCATCAATTGCAAAGCCGTCAGCGTGAGCTGGCGGCTTTTCTTTTGCTCACTATTTTTGCCAACGCTTTTGCGTACTCGCGGGTCGTCTTCGGCCTCGACTTGAGGTACATAAACTGTCCCTCGCGCCGCGTCTCGATCAGATTCGCATCCGCCAGAATTTTCATGTGATGCGAAATCGTGCCCGGCGTCAGCCGGTATTTCTCGACAATCTGCTTGCAGTACATCTCGTCGGATGCTGAAATTTCTTCAAAAATCCGAAGACGAGTAGGATCGCTCAAGGCTTTCGCCACTCGAACTAAATCCTTACCTTCCATTTAAACCCTCAATCTAATACCTATGGGCCCGAATAAATGTGCACCCTCGTTGGTTTGACGTTCATCAAAGTATACAACTAAAAAAATAGGTCATCTAGTGACCGGAACAAAAATTATTACGGGAGGCCTTTATGGCAAAAAGATTCGCGGGGAAGTCAGTCGTAATCACAGGCGGCAATAGTGGCATCGGCTTGGCCACGGCCAAGCTGTTTCACGAAGAGGGAGCGAAGGTCGCCATTTCAGGGCGGGACCAGAAGACCCTGGATGAAGCTGTCAAAGCAATCGGAGCAGACACACTGGCGGTTAAGGCGGACGTTTCCAATCTCTCAGATATAGACAAGTTATACGCACAGGTAACCGGGAAGTTCGGCAAGATCGACGCCCTGTTTGCCAATGCAGGGATCGCCAAGTTCTCTCCCGCAGCCGACAGCGGCGAGAAGCTGTTTGACGAAACCTTCAACATCAATGTAAAGGGCTTGTATTTTACCCTGCAGAAGGCGCTTCCTCATCTTAACGACAACGCCGGAATTGTGTTGAATGCCTCCGTCGTAGGCACAAAAGGTTATCCAGGAACCAGCATTTATTCCGCTACCAAGGCGGCAGTGCGCTCGCTCGCCCGAACCTTCGCGGGGGAGTTGGTCGACCGTGGCATTCGTGTGAATGTTGTTAGTCCCGGCCCAATCGAAACTCCGATTCTGGAAAAAGGCGGGTTGCCACAGGCGGCACAAGATGAGTTTGCGGCTGGCGTCAAGGCACGCGTTCCCATGAAGCGCTTCGGCACTCCCCAGGAAGTTGCGCATGCCGTTCTATTCCTGGCCAGCGACGAGGCGTCCTACATCACAGGCGTCGACCTGAATGTTGATGGTGGCACGGGTCAGCTTTAAACTCGTATAAGAGCAATAGAGCGTGTTAGCCCTGAAGGGGAGAACGCATGCATAAAGTCAACATCGCGGAAAAGTTTGCCAGGATTTCCGAGTACTGGAAGCCTTATATCGCGGCCGAATTAAACGGGCAACTTGTAAAGTTTGACAAATTAAAAGGTGAATTCGTTTTTCACCACCATGAGCATGAAGACGAAATGTTCCTGGTGGTGAAAGGCCGCTTTCGCATGGAATTCCGAGACCGGCACGAGTGGATCGAGGAGGGCGAGTTCATCGTCGTTCCGCGGGGAGTGGAGCATCGCCCCGTAGCAGACGAAGAATGCTGGATTCTGCTCTTCGAACCGGCCTCTACGCTCAACACAGGCAATGTGGTGAACGAACGCACGCTGCCGCAACTCGAACGCGTGTAGGATTCAAGGAGCGAAAGGTTTGTAACTGAGTCTCTTAAAGGACCTGTAAAGGATCAATGGACCTAACTGTTTATTCTGCCGCCTGGTGTCCGGATTGCCGCGAAGCCAAGCGGTTTCTCGCCAAGCACAATATCCCTTATAAAGAAGTAGACGTCGAAACTACTCCCGGTGCAGTGGAGGAGATCGTAAAGCGCACGGGAAAACGCGCCATTCCTCAATTCGTTATCAACGGAGAATGGGTGCAGCCTTATGTTCCTGGAGAAGGCTTCCTCTACGACGAAATGGCCAAGCGCCTGGGCGTCGGGAAGCCTTAGCCTGCATTCTTAAGGTTCTGCCGCTCCGGCTTGCCATCCCCGGTAAGCCAGCGATATCCCCCGTACATCGCCTTCCGTACCGTGGAAAAGCCTTGCCGGACAAGGGAAGATGGCACTCCCTGGCTTTCAGTCCTCCTGCGCTCCTCCCCGGCGCAAGCCTGCAAGCAGGGCGTTTTCCGCATCCATGGCCGAACCAGAGAGTCCACAGGGGTCAAGCGAAGTTACCGAGTGTTGGCAGCAGGCCATTCAGGCTGTCCTCGGAGCCGTGCTGCTGATCGGCGCCGTAGCCATGTTCCACTACTATTCACCTGCCACGGCCCAGAATCCCCAGCCGGATGACCTGCAAAGGCAGGTACATACCCTTACCCAGCAAGTGGCGGAACTCGAGAAAGAGCAGGGGATGCCCGCCCTCGTGCTCAGCCGCTATCGAAACTCCATTGGCTACATTTACGGCGTATATCAGATTGGTTTCGTGAATCAGCCAGCCGCGATCCGGGCACGGGTTTCCGGCACTGGATTTCTGGTAGGCGACGGATTGCTCGCCACCAACCGGCACGTGGCTGAGCCGTGGTATGGCGACACCGAAGCCGAGGCTCTCATCAATCGCGGTGCCACCGCCATGCTGGAAAGTTTGGTTGTGTTCTTCCCCAATTCGACGACGCCGGTCAACTTGCTTCCAGGCGCAGTGTCATCCACAGGCGATCTGGCAGTGTTGAGAATCGAAGATAAAAATTCAGTGCGCGGACTTGCCATCCTACCGCTTGCTAAGGGAATCGCATTGCCGGGAGAGTTGGTCACGGTAATTGGCTATCCCATGGGCATTGCGGGCATGGTGGCCAAGTCGCCCAGCGGAATTTATGAACGGCTAGCCTACCGGCACAACGACATCACGGCGGCGAGCGAATTGGCCGCGCTTTCCCTGATTCGTCCTTCAACCACCTGCGGCCATCTGGGCGATGTGGTGGGAGAAAAGCTGATCTACGATGCGCCTACGGCGCACGGCGGCAGCGGCGGCCCAGTGTTCAATTCCAACGCAGAAGTGATTGGAGTGAACTCCGCTTACATCGATGGATTTTCCGGCGGCTCACTGGGTTTCTCAGTGGATGCCTTGCGCCCATTGATTGTAGAAGCTGAAAAACGTCAATAGATTCCCAAAACTTCAGACAGAAACTGATGGGCCGAGAAGCTTGCTCCCGGGTTCTCCGTCTTAACTTAGCCGACGATCAGAATGCCCACCGCAGCGAGAACTGGATCAAGCGCGGCGTTCCGGTGGTGTTAACGATCCGGCCAAACGGGTCGGGACCACTCTGCCCTGATCCCGTCCATGCGAGATATTGTTCGTAATCCGTCACCAACGGTGTGCCGAAGTTCGGATGATTCCACAGGTTAAAGAAATCAGCAGCGAAGCGCAGATCCTGCCGCTCGGTAAGTCTGAAGCGCTTGATCAGAGAGAAATCCCAGTTCTGCTGGAATGGTCCACGATAAATGTTGCGGCCCAGATCGCCGAAGCCGGTAGTGCAGTAGTTGGAATCAGTTGCGCACTGCGTGGGATAAAGCAACGGGGCGGTCGTGAACGCAGCAGGATTCAGCCATCCGTTAAGGCGATCGGTAACGCTCCCGGAACTGGTGCCACTAGAGATGCTCGCTCCCGGTGCCAGACTCGCACTCACCGGCGAAGTGCCAGCTCCTAGGAATGCATTGCCCCCGTTCGAATCCAAGACTGAAAAAGGTAACGAAGACTGGAAGCTGGAGACGCCGCTCACCGACCACTGGCTCAGAGCAGCTCGTCTAAAGCCCGTAGCGTGAGCGAAAAACGGCAAGTCATAGACGTAGCTGATTTTCAACACTTGCGGACGATTGAAGTCTGAAATTCCCCGCGACGCGTTAATTGTGCTCTCATCGTTGAAGGCAGTATTGTTCGCCGTGTTTCCGGTGGAGGTGGCGTCAATATTTTTGGAGAACGTATACGCTGCCTGAATGTAGCCCCGGTCCCACCGCCGTGAGACCGTGGCTTGCAGCGAGTGGTAGATGGAATAAGCATCGTTGGCGAAAATCTGATAGCCCGAATAGCCGTTCAATCCTGGGGTGGGCGTTCGCGCGATGGCATTGGAAAAAGTATTATCCGTGATCTGATAACTATTGCCGCTGGTGTCCGTGACCGTGAAAGGGTTAGCGGGAGTAGCGTTTACAGATTGGATGGCGTCCCGCGTTTCGCGCAAGTGCGTTCCCTTTGTCCCTACATAGCCAACTTCCAGCACCCACTTCCGGCCCAGATCGCGCTGTATGGTGAAATTCCACTGTTGCGTGTTCGGCACCACGAAGTGGCGTGGGACTTCCAGCACAAATAAATTCTGAGTGGAGTTTACTCCCGGTCCACCCGTGCAGGCATAATTATCCTGATCAGCGGTATTGGTAAGGCTGTAATTGATGAGATGCGCCAGGCACGGCAGCCATGCGCCCGACAATTGTCCGGCGGCCGGCACCGCGTTGGCGTTCGTAGCGGGGGTTCCGGTGAAGAAATCCGACATTGTAAAACCTGCTGTCGAAGGGAAAAACACAATCGGGATAAAGGGCGATTGGAAGCTGAGCTGATCTACCGCTCCCACATCTTCGCGCACATAGAAGATTCCGTACCCACCACGAATCGTTGTGTTGTGATGCCCGAACAGATCATAAGCGAAGCCTACGCGCGGGCCGATTCCAGTGGATACGCTGTTATTGAACGTCGATCCTGCCGCAGTTCCAGTCAAGCCAGGAACACCTAGCTTGTCGACGCATTTGGGATAGACAAACGGATACTGCCCGGTCTTGGTCAGGTCCGATTCCATGTTGCCGATGTGGCAGGCGTTGTCCGTCCACGCGCCGAAAAATTCAGTGCGCAAGCCGAGATTTAATGTGAGGTTCGACGTGGCCTTCCAATCATCCTGCACAAATACTGCGGAATTTTTCTGACGATAGTTGTGGTTATAAACGCCGCCTCCACCGAAGCTGAATTCCGGAGAGCCTTGCAGGAAATTCCCGACATCGCTGACCGGGCAGGGATTCGCTGGACTGCATCCTGGAAGTGTCGTGTTTGTTGAGTCGCCGAAGTAGAGCTGGCCATTGAACACCTGCGGAAACTGCTTGTTCAAAGCGACCGGCGTAAACTCGCCGCCGAACCGCCAGTTATGTTTCCCCCGAACCCAGCCCAGAGTATCAATGAAATTAAAGTTATTCTGCACCTGATACTGGTTGGCCTGCGGCGTGGGGCCAAACTGAAATCCTGAACTGACGAAGGTAAATTTGTAAACGCTGTCCGTCAGATTATTGGTGGGGCGGTCAATGCCGACCTGGCTGGCGGTGACCGGCGGAACGTTGATGTCGCTATTGTTAATCCGATAAAAACCCAGGCGGAATTCGTTCACGAGGGTAGGCGAAAATACGTGAGTCTCGGTAAGTGAGAACACTCGATCTCTGACCGGAAGCTGGTAGGGAAAGTTGAGATCTCCGCCGCTGATGCTGCCGCCAAGAGAGGCCGTCAGGCCGCCTGCGCCAAATGGCACGTTCGACTGGAAATTCTGAAAGAAGAATTGGGCCGATACCTTGTCCTGAGAGTTGCGGAACTCACGATCCCAGGTCGCAGTGAATTGATTGTCGGTGTAACTGCCGGGGATGCTGGTGGTGAATGGAACGACGGTGCCAGCCGGGGTGCCAGCAGGAACATTGGGCAGGGGGTAGAGATATCCATTGGCAGCCGATCCAAACTGATTGCTTTGAAAGGCGATCAGCGACGCGGCAACCGGATCGACGCTGGTCAGATTGAAAGCCGATTGCAGCTGAGCGTAGCCGGAAGGAACACGGTCGGCTGCGGGAATATACGGAATAAGCGTGCTGATAATCGTTCCCGGGGAATCGCCGCTGCGCTGGCGGGTTCCCGAATAGTTAAAGAAGAAAAACCCCAGTTTTCCGCCAGTTCCTATCGGGCCGCCAAGATCGCCACCGAAAATGTTCTGCTGAATTACGGGCCTTGCCTCACCCGCTCCGTTCAGAAAATAATCGTTGGCGTCCAGGACAGTGTTGCGGAAGAATTCGTAAGCCTCGCCGTGAAACGTGTTGGTTCCAGTTTTCAGAATGGCATTGATGTCGCCACCTCCATTGCGGCCCTGCGAGGCGTCGTATAACGAGGTCTGCACCTTGAATTCTTGAATCACCGCGGGATTGGGCAGCGGGGTCGTCGTCAATTCCGCGACGTTGTAGTCAGTCGCGCTGATGCCTTCGATCTGATAGTTGTTGTTGTCTTCGCGCTGGCCATTCACTTCGATGCGAACATTGCCGCGTCCCAACTGTGACGCCGCGTTCAATTCGCCTTGGGCTCCGCTCGACAGCGTCAGTAACTGCTGAAAGTTCTGCGTGGCCAGCGGCAGGTTCTTGATGGTGCTCGATTCAATGGCCTGCCCGGTTGTGGCATCGGTAGTGTCAACTTCCTGCACCAGTGCCTGCACTTCCACTTGTTGCTGCACCGCTTGAGTCTTGAGTTTCGCGATCAGGCGGGTCGTCTCAGTGACGCGCACCTCGATGTTCCGGAAAATCGCATCAGCAAAACCGGCTTCATGAACACTCACCGTATACTCACCCGCCGGCAGCAGCGGAGCCGTAAACGAGCCATCCGCGCCGGAAGTGACGCTACGTTCCAGCACTCCAGTCTCCTGATTGGTGATTCGAACTTCAGCGCCGGCCACGACAGCTCCGCTGGGATCTTGGATTGTGCCCGTAATCGCTCCCGTCGCGCCGCCTTGAGCGAAGGCTTGGGCGATAAATGCAGTTGCTAGAAAGCTGATCCAGATCAACCTGCTGTGAAGTTTCGGCATAACCTCTCCCCCTGAGTTCGGAATGGAATCGTTTTCGCTATGGCTGAATCGGGTATTTGACGGATAGAAAAGGAGATCGACAACACAAAGGTTTCGTGCAGTCGTTTGGTGCGCCCGTACGCACGCATGAGCTACGCAGACACAGCCGTGATCGTTTAGGTTTCGTCGTCGCCATTAGATACACGTTTCCCGCGCAGAATGCCCTTGATTCTGAGGATGCGGGAAGGATACTGAAAGAGGCTGGCAATTAGCAAGACTAATGCTGGTGCTGCTGCTGCTGCAGTCGCATCACATAGTACAAGCGTCAGTTCGATGTGGAATACGAATATCGAGAATTCGATTTATCGATTCCAGTCCTACAATCCTCTCACTTTTTCGCCTTCATGCAGACGCTGGTCCCCCGAAGCCGAGGCGTCGCCGGAAGCCGCATAAGCCACGGCCGCTCCAATAAGAGCGGGAATGATAAAGGCATGACCACCGGTCGCCTCGGCCACAAATACAACTGCGGCAAGTGGCGTCTTATAGCCGGCGGCGATGAAAGAAGCCATGCCAACGGCGGCGTAGAGGTCCACAGTGGAACTGTGAACGACCGACTGAGCAAATGCCGTACCAATGCTTCCACCAGTTAGAAATAATGGGACAAACATGGCGCTCACTCCTCCCACTGCCAGCGTAAAAAGAGTTGCCCCGAGCTTCAGCACGCTGAAAATCACAAGTTGTACAGTGCCGTGCTGCGAGCCCAAAATATCTCCTACCGCTTCATAGTTAGGACCGATAGGCACGAGATTGCCTGGATAAATTTGCAGGAAAAGAAGCCCGCAGAGTCCCGTCAACAATCCGCCAATCGCCAGCTTCAACCAATGCGGAATCGCCCATTCCACACAAAAAGTTCGCGCTCTGCGGAAAGTGATGACAAACACCATCGCGACCAAACCAACAATCAAGCCCAGCAGTGCGCTCCAGTAAAGGTCATGGCGTTCGAATGTCGTAGAGCCGCTAAAATTGAACAGAGGCGTAGCACCCAGAAAAGAACTCAGCGTCACAAAAGAAACTACCGAAGCGATCAGCGACGGAACCAAAGCTTCATGCGCCAGATCATCGCGGTACGGCATCTCGAGTGCAAAAACGATTCCAGTCAGCGGGGCGCGAAACACTGCGGACATGCCCGCCGCCGCGCCGCAAATCAACATGATGCGCCGGTCGCGATCGGTTAAACGCAAACGCCGAAGCTTCGTCCAAAGCCACGAACCAATCGCTGCGCCACCGTAAATACTGGGCCCTTCCAGCGCAGCGCTGCCGCCAAATCCCACTGTAGTGATTGCCGCGATCAACTTCGGCACGAAGGAACGGACATCAACCCTGCCTTCATGCTCGTGATACGAACGGATGATCTCTTCCGTGGAATGCTCATTCGGATCCGGAGTAAGAAACTGCATAATGAGTCCGGTGGCGATAAATCCGAAGGTGATTCCCGGCACAATCGCCCAATGATGGTGCAGATAGTAACTTAGAACCGGAGGCCACAATTGTCCTAGAATGATTACCACGACTCCGGTAATCACCAGGCCGGTGATCAGGCCGATCACCGGAGCAATGATGAGCCACTTGCGAAGATCGCGCGCATACACTGCGCTAAGATCCTCGTGAACCAGCGAAAAATATTTGCCAAACAAAGGATGGCGAAGGAGCCGGTCGCTTCGCCTTTGTCCTGTCGTTGGCTTGGTCATACGTAGTTATAGTTCGCTTGCGGTCAGAATGGTTTTCTTGAGTGGCTAAATCTATGGAGTACCGTCGTTGCCTTCCCGCATGACTCGCCGGAGTGCGGCAACTAATTCAGGTCCGGCAGTGCGCAGTTCGTCGTGGTGGTGAAGCGCCAGTTCACTTAAAACTTTCTCTCCTCGCGGCGTAAGTGCAAGCAGGACTTCGCGGCGATCGTCCTGCGCGCGAGTGCGATGCACAAAGCCCGCAGCCTCCAGACGATTCACCAATTCCACGGCACTGTTGTGTCGAATTTCCATGCGGCTGGCCAATTCGCGAATTCGCGGGCGCACACCCGCCGGCATTCCCTTAATCGCCAGCAGCAGCTGATATTGGCCGCGCTCCAGCCCAGCGCCTTTCACCGCTTGTTCGCTGAAGTGCAGAAATCTCCGGATTTGATAACGAAACTCCGCTAATGCCTGGTAATCCGACAAAGTGAGTTTTTTCATCCCGCTGATTGTATCGTGTCGCGATCTGACTACCGACGCAGTATATCGTAAGACGATACAAAAACGAAGTCGACGGAATCCACAAATGCACGTTCACTGGCCTCTTTTTCCTGCTCCATTTAGAATCCAATGTCCCGCTTTTCAATGGATAAAGAGGAGGCGCATCCGCCTTGATCCCGCGCTATACCCGCCCGGAAATGGGCCGCATCTGGAGCGATGAAAATCGCTTCCGCACCTGGCTGGCGGTAGAAGTGGCCGCCACGGAAACCTTGGCTGAGGTGGGATTGGTGCCCAAGGCGGCGGCCAAAGCCATCCGCGAGCGCGCCGACTTTCGCGTGGAGCGAATCCACGAAATCGAGGCTGAAGTACGCCACGATGTGATCGCCTTCACCACGGCCGTCGCCGAAATTGTCGGCCCAGATGCGCGCTGGTTTCACTATGGCCTCACCTCCAACGACGTAGTCGATACAGCTCAGGCCTTATTGATCAAGCAGGCATCGGCGCTCATTGCCCAGGATCTTGCACGCCTTGCAGAAGTGCTCGAACGCCGGGCCTGGGAATTTAAAGACACGCCCATGGTAGGGCGTACGCACGGCATTCACGCCGAGCCCATCACTTTCGGTTTTAAGCTGGCGAACTGGTACTCCGAAACCCAGCGGAACATTACGCGCTTTGCCGCTGCGGCTGAGGATCTGCGAGTAGGGAAGTTCTCAGGCGCGGTAGGTATCTTCGCGCATCTCACGCCGGAAATCGAAGAAAAAATCTGTGCCCGACTGGGCTTAAAAGCGGCGGCAGTATCCTCCCAGGTGATCCAGCGCGACCGGCATGCACAGTATCTCTGTACGCTGGCCGTGATCGCGTCTACGTTGGACAAGGTTGCCACCGAGGTCCGCCATCTGCAGCGCACCGAGGTCCGTGAGGCCGAGGAATTCTTCAGCGAAAAGCAAAAAGGCTCCTCCGCCATGCCGCACAAGCGCAATCCCGTCACCGCCGAGCAGATCAGCGGCCTGGCGCGAGTGGTGCGCGGCAATGCGCAGGCCGGATTGGAAAATGTCGCCCTATGGCACGAGCGCGATATTTCGCACTCTTCCACCGAGCGGGTCATCTTGCCGGACTCGACCACTTTAGTTGACTATCTGCTGAACAAAACTGCAACCCTGATCGAGACCATGTTCGTCTATCCGAAACGAATGCTGGCGAATTTGGAGAGTACGCACGGGTTGATTTTCAGCGGCCAGCTCCTGCTCGATCTGATAGAGCACGGAGTTTCGCGGGAAGACGCTTACCGCTTGGTGCAGAGCCATGCGATGCGGGCATGGAAAGAAGGTTTGAATTTCCATGAATTGGTGCTGGCCGATAGGGAAATCACAGGGAAAGTTCCGCGCAAACAGATCGAATACGCATTTGATCTGCCCCGCCAATTGAAGAACGTAGATAAAATTTTCGCGCGGGTTTTCCCGATTAACGGCGCGAAAGATAGAAAGTCCAGAGCGCGAGAGAAATCCGCACGGAAACAAAAGAGCCCCTAGCGCCTTTCTTACAGACGATTAATGAGCGATGCAACGTATCCCGCACCGAAGCCATTATCAATATTTACTACACTCACATTCGACGCGCACGAGTTCAGCATGCCGAGCAGCGCGGTCAGCCCTTTGAACGATGCGCCGTAGCCCACGCTGGTAGGAACGGCAATCACTGGAACTCCTACCAGTCCACCGACCACGCTGGGTAGAGCGCCCTCCATGCCGGCACAAACAATCACCACGCGGGCCTTGGTCAAAGCCTCGCGATTCGCCAGCAGGCGATGGATTCCGGCAACTCCAACATCGTAGAAGTGTTCCACGGTATTGCCCATTAACTCGGCAGTAACCAGGGCTTCCTCGGCAACGGAGATGTCGCTGGTTCCGGCGGAAACCACCGCGATCATGCCTTTGCCATAAATGTGTTCATCCTGCCGCAGTACAATCGCCCGCGCCAGTTCGCGATATTCCGCCGTGCGTACTTTCTTCTTCACCGCCGTGAACTGCTTCTTGTCCGTGCGCGTGGCCAACACATTGCCCCCGTGCCTGGCCAGCCGCGAGAAAATCTCTGCCACTTGCGACGCGGTCTTCCGCTCGCCGAAAATCACTTCGGGCATGCCGGCGCGCAAGCTGCGATGGTGGTCAACTTTGGCGAATCCAAGATCTTCAAACGGCAGATGACGCAGACGTTCCACCGCGTCATCGGGCGCGAGTTTCCCCTGGCGAACCTGCTCGAATAATTTGCGGATGGATTCGGCGTTCACGTTTAGGAGGCGGCGATCCCGCGATCAAGCCGACTTTACCTAGAGTAGCATCTGCGCTAAGGCCTGGGCCTTTGAACTCCGCGAGCTAGAGCTGCGACGCACTTTCGCAATTACGGCTTTGCAGATGTTGCGCGCAATGCCGGGTTCATCTAGATGGGCCAAAAATAGTCGCCGCAGTCCGCTCGGAGCCACTCTCCCTGCCAGATAAGCATCGTAAAGCATACTTCCCAGATGGTATCCCCATTTCCGGGAAACTGATTCGATCATCTCTTCATCGGCACGGATCGCACCAAGCGCGGCTCTTTCGCACGCAGCATAAGACAACGTAAAAGAATTTGTCATTTCGGCTGCCGGCCTGGCCGGGTAGAGTACACGCGAGCCGAAGTAGGCAACGCAATTTTCAATCACTTGCGTGAAGAAAGCATCGGGCGGCAGTGCTGCGCTCTCATTTCCAGATAACTTGTCGGAGTCCGCGCCATCTCTGACCGAACAACCATGCCCGTTAAGACGACGAGGCAAGCCACGGCATGCATGATGCAGAAAACGCGCCGCATCCTCGGCGGCGTACATCAGTTGAAATTCTCGTACATAGAAGGCATTTACTTCCGGAAAGTAAGCGCTGCCGCGCTCTTCCACACTTGCGAGCAGACTTGTCATATGCTGTTCCGGGATTGCTTTTCGCGAAACCAGCCTGCGGAGCATTGCATCCGAAGCGTGACCATACACCTCAGGCAGCATGTCGACCAGAAACTTTGGCTGGGTCCCGTTATGTGGCGAATAGCGATTAATTTCGAGAAAATTAGCCAGACTGTCAATCAAGTTGTAAATCGTAGGCGCGTAATCAGGGCCAGTATCGCAGCGGCTCCACTGGTCGAGAAACAACCGGTAGCTTTCATACTTTTCGAGAGGCGTAGCGTTGAATACGCAAACCACGTCGTCATCCACGCGCACGGCATCGACTTTCTCCACGGGCTCGCCAGCAGCTCGCCAGTAGAGCGCATCAATGTTTTGCAGCACGGTGAGAATCTTTGCTTCGGGCAATGCCTTGTGCATGATATAAGGCAAATGCTGCGGAGCTAGGTGCGACTCGCCAAACAGCACAAAGATCACCGCATCAGGATGGCGCTCGTGAATCTCCGCGATCTTCGCCGCCGCATGACGATCGCGTTCCCCAATCTTCCGCAGATTCTCACGGGGCATGCAATCCAACCCGTAAATACCCTCACCATGGTCCCGCGCGGCGACTAACAATTCGTAGAACGGCGCCCAATCGTAGCCCCAATCCAAATCGAAACGGATGCGCTGGCGTAATTCGCTCTCATCAATTTCGCGGCGCCACCATTCGTCGAGAATCTGCTGGTGGCGTGCAAAGACGGTCTCAACGCCCAGCACCAGCGGGCGGTCTCCGGCCAATGCCCGCTGCTCGATTAGAGATGCGGCGTAGCGTTGTGCGGCGGGAAGTGCATGGTAGTCGCCGATTAAAACCACGTCGGAGGCTGCCAGGGCATTACGAATCTGCTGCTTATCCAAGAGCGAATCGTAGCTGTCGAAGGCTTGGGAAAACTCGCGAAGATATTTGCGGCGGCCATTCGAATCCTGCGCACGGATTTCCCGCTCCACGCTGGCCAGTGCGTGCAGTTCCGTTGCGCTCCGGCGAAGCCGCAGATTATCTGTCGATGCCATACAATCAGCTTCTGGCCTCTTGCCCTTGCTGCGATCCTTTCTCAGCCTTGACTTCTCGTTTAACAACTCCCTATGCTCCAAGCGCAGGCCACTTGCCTTGCCGGAGAACTCTCGCTGAACCATCCCCCTGAAAATCTGACCATTGCTACTACCGGGGCCAGCGGATCAATCTTTCTCCGCCAACTCCTGCTGGCGGTCGAGCGTGATGCGCGCATTCAGCATGTGAACTTCATCGCCTCCGACTCCGGCCTGCGCGTTCTGGCCGAAGAACTCGGCATCCAGGGACGATCGAATCTTCTTCGTCAAATCCTTGGCGCGGATACCGGCCCCTCAGAGAACTCGAAAGAAAAGAACTCTAAGAAAAAGGACAGCTCGAAAAAAATTTCATCCCCTCCCCCGAACATCTCCTCCAAAATCATCCCCTCAAAAATCGAAGAGCAATCGAACGCCGATATCGGAGCCAACGTGGCCAGCGGTTCTTATCCCGCCGACGCGATGATCGTGCTCCCCTGCAGCGTGGGTACTTTGGCCCGCATCGCCAATGGCATCGCCTCGCACCTGATCGAACGCGCTGCCGATGTTTGCCTGAAAGAGAGGCGCCCGCTCATACTTTGTGTTCGCGAAACTCCCCTCAACAAAATCCACATTCGCAACCTGTACCGTGCCGCCGATGCTGGCGCTACTGTCTTTCCTCTCATTCCCGCCTTCTATTACCAACCGGCCAGCTTAGATGACATGGCCCGCGAGTTTGCCTATCGCGTGCTGGCCCATCTAGGCCTGGCACAGCCTGGCGCCTTTCAATGGAAAGGCTGAATTATCAATTACTTAGACGCCTACGGATAAAAACTCCTCCACCTAGGTGAAGATCGGCGTTAGGGTAGGGGATCTCAAGTGTAGTGGCCTTGCGGGTGCGATCCCAGATACCCGCCGGCCATGTACGACGGATGTAGGATCGATTCAGAGAGACGAACCTCACTCCAAAGCGTAGAATTCGGCAAATTCCATTACAGGTGAGGTATGTGTCTGCCTTCGCAGCGAGTGCGGGATAGGAGGGAATTCGCGAAGTGCTTTCAACGAGGTCTTCTTACTCTAGCGGCCTGCGCGGCTCTATTGCTTAGCCCAGCCAACGCCAACGCGGCCGATGATCACAATCCTTATGCTGGCGACGCCAAAGCCGCCAAGGCCGGCGAATATGAGTTCCGCATCAACTGCGCTCTCTGCCACGGGCTAGGAGCGCATGGCGGCGGCCGCGGGCCAGACCTGACCCGGGCTCAGAAAAAGCATGCTCACTCCGATGCTGAGATGTTTCAAGTAATCAGCAACGGAATTCCCGGCACTGTCATGCCTGCCAACGGCACAAACGGCCAAGGCGTCGGCATGACCGACGAAGAGATCTGGCAGATCATCACCTACATCCGTAGCGTTGAAGTAAAGCTCCCCGCGCATCCTGCGGGCGATGCGGTTCACGGTAGAGAACTTTTCTACGGCGACGCCAACTGCTCGATGTGCCACATGATCGAAGGGAAAGGGGGACGCGTCGGTCCCGATCTCACCGCCGTAGGCGGATCACGAACCCGAGCAGCCATCATTGATTCAGTGCGCAATCCCAGTAGACGTCTAGCCTGGGGATTGACCGAATCGACGAAAGAATTTCCCCAGGAGTACGAAACCATCACCGTCGTGACCGCGGACGGAAAACAAATCAAGGGCGTGGCCCTGAATGAAGACAACTTCAGCGTGCAGATGATGGACGCGAGCGAGCAAATCTATCTGCTGGAAAAAGACAAGCTTCGTTCTTTTCAGAAAAGTCGGGAGTCGTTCATGCCGCCGTACAACTCGGACATCTTGAGTGAGAAGGATCTTGAAGACATTGTGGCTTACCTGGTTAGCCTGGGTGCGAAATGACAAGTTCGACGAGCGAGAGATACCAGACTCAAACAAGCAGCCAACCTGATCAACCGTCCGCGCGACCGTGGAAGAGCGGCGCTTCAGCGCCGCGCAGAGGTACGCTGAATGATTCGGGCTTCAGCCCCTGTGCCCGACAGGGCCTGAAGGCCGCTTCTTCTCAACTTCGCAACGCGGCCCTGAAAGGGCCGCTCTTCCACGGTCGCGCTGAAGCTCCGACACGAATTCTGCTCGTCTTGATGTTTGCAAGTTTTTTCGCGGCTGGTACTCACGCGCAGGTTACCTTCGACCGTCTCCTAAATTCCGGAAAAGAACCGCAGAACTGGATGACTTATTCCGGCGATTACGCTGGGCACCGCTTCAGTGCGCTCGATCAGATCAGCGTTTCCACCGCGCACGGCCTCACGGCCAAATGGGTATACCAAACCGGAGCGACCGGAAAGCTTGAGACCACGCCTCTCGTGGTCGATGGAATTCTCTACGCTACCGCGCAAGACAATCGCGCCTTCGCTCTCGACGCCCGTACCGGCCGGCCGATCTGGATGTATCAGCATCAGTTGCCGGGCGATATCCGTCCCTGCTGCGGTCGGGTGAATCGTGGACTCGCGATTTTAGGCGACAAAGTTTTCTTAGGAACGCTTGACGCCCACGTCATCGCGCTCGACAGCAAGACCGGCAACGTCATCTGGGATATCGTCGCGGCGGATTATCAAAAGGGATACAGCTTCACCGTTGCACCGCTCGCAGTGAAAAATCTGATCGTCACCGGAGTTTCGGGAGGCGAGTACGGAGTGCGCGGCTTCATCGACGCCTATGACGCCGCGACTGGTGCGCGCGAGTGGCGCTTCTATACCGTCCCCGGCCCGGGAGAACCCGGACATGAAACCTGGGAAGGCGATTCGTGGAAAGTTGGCGGCGCACCGGCATGGAACACCGGAACCTACGATGCTGCCACCAACCAGATTTTCTGGCCCACCGGAAATCCAGCACCATCCAATCGCGGCGAAGGCCGCGCCGGAGACAATCTCTTTAGCAATTCATTGCTCGCTTTAAATGCTGACACGGGAAAATTGAACTGGTATTTCCAGTTCACCAAGCACGACGAGCATGACTGGGACGCCACGCAGGTTCCGGTAATTCTCGACGCCGGCGGCAAGCATCTGATCGCGCAGGCCAATCGCAATGGTTACTTTTATGTGATCGACCGCGCGACCGGCAAGCTTATTTTGGCCAACGCCTATGGCAAGACTACATGGAGTGATTCGAAAGATGACGAGGGTCGCCCTGTGGCGAAGAAGGAAGCTTCCCCCACGCTCGAAGGCCACACCGTCTGTCCCGGTGCGCTCGGCACAACGAATTTCATGGCCCCCGCATACGATCTGCAGACGTCGTTGTTCTACGTGACGGCGCGCGATCAGTGCGATATTTTCAGCACTGCGCCGCAGCCCTACGAGGCCGGCCACGCCTATTATGGCAGCGCTTATTTTCCCTCAGAAGAAGCCGAGCCCTATCGCGGATTCCTGAAGGCGATCAATCCCACGACAGGAGAGATCCAGTGGAAATTCGAGCACACATCGCCGACCTGGTCGGGCGTGCTCGCAACCGCCGGCCGTCTGGTGTTCACCGGCGATGCGGAAGGAAACTTTATTGCCCTCGATGCCACGTCCGGCAAACCGCTGTGGCACTTCCAGATGGGCGGCGCGGTCTACGCTGCCCCCATCGCTTTCGCCGTGGACGGAAAAGAATACATCGCAATCGCTGCCGGCAGTGCCATCTATGCCTTCGGCCTGCCTTAACAGAAATTCAAAACTTCACGATGATCCCAGCGGACATGCGAAAGTTGTTTTCCTTGCTAGGGAGTCCTTCGAATATCCCGGTCGGAAATGCGCTGCCGTAGAACTTATTAAAGTCGTGTGTGGTATGCAGATCGTCCAACTGCGCCAGTCGGAGCGCGAAATGCCGGGATACCTTGAAATCAACGCCACCCCCCAAAGCCACGGCCGCATCCGTATAGGTTGTGGCGACGGAGGTTACCGGAGACGACACGCCGGTAATCGTGCTCGAACTCAAGCTGGCCCGATCATAGCCAAACAGCGCGTGTACAAAAGGCGTGAACTTGGTTTTATTCTTGAACGAAAATGCCGGCCCGACCATGAGTGTGTAGCCGGTCAGCGTGGGGAGTCCGGAGAGCTGGTCTCCTCCCTTACTGGTGATTGGTTTGCCGTAGCGACCGCTCGCGTCCACAACGATTCCAAACCAGCGCTTGATGTTGTATTGCCCCTCCGCATTCCAACCCGGGAAAAAAGATGCGATTCCGAACGGGCTGTTCTGCTCGCGCAAGTCGAAATCCAGTGTGGCGCCGCTGAATGAGCCGTTACCCGCGTGCACCATGGAATACCCGCCAAACACCTGAACTTTGGGAGTAGCGTCTTGAGCAAAAGCCAATGAACTAATCAGGGCGATCAGAGCAATCGTTGGTACAGCCGAACGAGTCATTTCGAGGTTTTTTCCTTTCGCAAACAGCGCTGGCTCAGCCGCATCAGCGTGACGTTTTCAATTTCCTTCACAGCGGTCTGATCGCCAACCGAATAAGAATCTGAACGCAGGCGAGCGGGTTGCAAGTGGGCACGCAAAATGTGGGTAATGGTTTGTAAGCGTTCAATTATAACGTGGGATTACATGCAGGCGTCGTAGTTCAGGATCAAAGCGCGACTTCTAGTGTGATTCCCATCTCAGCAGTTTGAGGAGACAACTACACCAAAAAGATACAAAGCTTTGACTGGCGTGTGACAAGAGCCTGATCGGCCGCACGCTAGTCTGCCTTACACCGTGATCCGACGCACGAAATGCGGTGAAGGAGAGAAAATTATGAAACAACTCACGCAGGTTCTGGAACGCGCCGCCAACCGGCGCACATTTCTTAAGAACAGCATGGTCGCCGGGGCGGTGGCCACTGTAGGAGCTGGAATCCTGAGCAGCGGGTTACCCGCATTCGGCCAGGAAACCAGCAATTCGAGCCTATGCAAAGGAGACATTGCCATCCTTCGATTCCTCGCGGCGGCCGAACTCGTCGAAGCCGATCTCTGGCAGCAATATGCTGAACTCGGGGGCCTCACACCCGGTCAACTCCCGGTAGAAACAGCTCCGTTCAAACCCATGAACACCTACCAGTCGGCCTTCATGAACCTGGATTCCGACGGGCCGCAATACATCAGCAGCAACACTCTGGATGAGCAAAGCCATGCGGAATTCCTGAATGCTTATTTGATTTCCAAAGGCGTAGAGCCTGTAGACTTCGACGAATTTCGCACTCTGCCTAGCAGCCAGGCAAAGGGAGCCGAGCAGATTGGACGCCTCACCAATTTAATGAACCTCACTGTGGACACTAGCTGGTACACGCGCTATCGAAGCGCGCAAAATCCGGACCTGGGCGCAACTTTTCCGCAAGCTGTCGACCTGGTGAACGTAACAGCCATCCCTCGAACCAATGGAGATTTCGAGTCCACCAAGCACGTTCAAGCCATCGCTAACACTGCAGCCTTTCACTTCGGAACCATCGAGCAGGGTGGTAGCACTCTCTATTCGGCTATGGCTCAGAAAGCGAGCAATGTGGAAGTCTTGAAAATCGTGGTTAGCATTGGTGGCGATGAAGTAGCTCACTTCCTGGAGTGGGTGGATTTCTCTGGAAATAGTGTGCAACCGCCCATTGCACCGCTGACCGATCCCGAAACGGGGATTACGTTCCCGAATTTCGATAAGACGTTCAACCCAGCGCTGCAAACTAATCTGATCTTTCCGGTTCCTTGCGAATTCATCAGCGCAAGCCTTCCTCGTTGCGCCGTGATTCGTCCCACAAATCCACACGGAATTGCCAAAGGAGTGGTCAGTTTCCTGACCGACATGGGACTTTTTATCGGTCAACCCCCGGCATTTTTTAACCAGCTCACTACGTTGGCCGATCAAGCAGATTCGGCTCAACGCGGCTTCTAAAGGTGTGCGCAATCGCGTGGAGGCCTTCGGGGGAGGGTCTGCCCACGCGGCTCGCAGTGGCGGGCGCCGTTCTGAACTGTCAGCTCGCGGCGCCTGCTTACCAAACTCGTTTCATTTATTTTTGGAGGAGCACATATGTTTGAAGGCTTATTTCAACCCATGCACTTGATGATCATTGCCGGAATCGCTTTGCTCGTTTTCGGCCCGAAGAAACTGCCCGAACTCGGAAAAGGAATGGGTGAAGGGATACGCGGCTTCAAAGCCGCTATGCAAGGAAAAGAGGAATCCCCAGAGCTAAACGTCTCGCCTCTGAAAGCTCCGGAGGGGAAGGCGTGAGCTTTTCGGAGATCTTATTTCTCGGGCTGCTGGGCTTGGTTATTTTCGGACCCAAAAAATTCGCCGAGTTTGGCCAGCAAGCCGGAAAAACACTGGCTCGATTGAAAAGAAGCAGCGGTGAATTTCAATCGCAGTTGGCCACGGAAATCTCGTGCAAGGTCGAATGATCGGCCGTTGGGACTTCTGGAATCAAGACCCGCAACACTCGCCATCTTGCCGTTTGACTTGCCGCCGGATTTCGTTTTAATCTGCAATTACACCGGGAAGGAGGTGGTCGAATGACAAGTTCTGATAGTGGTAGTAAATGTTGTGGGGGTCTAAGACCAGGTGAGGTGGCTGAGACTTAGGGCTGGTTGCTCTAAGCGGGGCTCCAGGGCGCGGATTTTGATGAGCATCGCGCCGGGAGCTACAGCCCGCACACTAACCGGTGAGTAGGGATGAAGTTCCGCGTTGGTCGCGTCGGGGCTTCGATGGGGAGCGTCAGTTCCCGATCTTCGGTCCCAGACCCGGGAGTTGCCGTGAGAGGCCACGTTAGAGTGACCACCTCTTGGTCAATCCCAAACAGTCCACCGGACGGCCTGCAGGTTTAAACCTGCAGGCCGTTTGTTTTAGCTGCGTCAGAACTTCCGGGCTACGCTAAGAATAAAGAAGGAATTGCAGGAGAGAGATATTTCAGAAAAGCAGCGAAGGCTTTAGCACATCGCCATCACTTCCAGTCGGGTATTAGCGAACAACGGCCTTTGAACGCCCGATTGCTCCAGTCGATACAGGACACCCAGCGGACACATGCTGCATTGCTCAAACCTGTCTCCTTCAATGTGCACTGATCGCTGAACCAGTTTGTGCGGAGTGGAATGCAAGGCGGCATACGAACCAGATGCCGGCACAATGTCACCGCTCTTGTATGTATTGAGGAATGCCATACCTGCTCGAACCGGCCGCTGCTGATCTGAAGCGATTCTCCGTGATTGAGTGGCAACCCGCAATACGGGTTTCGCCCGAAAGTTAAGTGCGGTTTCTCTCTAGGCGCGCGACATTCGGTACTGTAGGGGTGGGTTAGGTAGTATTTTAGGAGGATCACCGCTAGCGGAACTGGTAACCGGGTTTCAGTTCGCAACGATAGTTTTTTGATTGATCGCGGTCGGTCACCATGTGGCAATCCGCCCAGCGCAAGAGCAGATCGGGTCCCAAGGGGAAAACAATCGGCTCTCCCTGCACCTCAGCTTCGATGCTTGGTCCTTCTGCTGAAGCTGGCAAACTGAAGTTCAATGCTCGTCCGAAAATTACTGGATAGGTCTCGCGCACCATGTCGCTGGTCATGGGATGAACCACTTCAGCCTCCAGCAGGAACGTAACCGTGTCAGACCAATTGAGCACCGAGACATTGAAGCGGCGCCGATCTGGCGAGAAATTGTCCACTTCGATTTTGGTAAAGGGACACGGTCCGGCAATGCAGGAAACCCTGGCGTTCCGAAATTCATTTCCTTCTCCGGCATCCAGCGACAACGAGCCAATGGTCGCTTTCCATTTGCCGCCCGGCGCACACGGAGGTTGATTGTTGCATGGAGTATTGGCCGTGTTGACGATCTGAAAAGTTTTCACCGCGCTGCCCACGTCCGCGTCGGTTGTAGCTTTAACGGAATATCGTATCCGGGTATTTGAGATCGCGGATCCTATGCGTGTTTCGGCGGCCGTTTCTTGATGCAAGGGAGCCATGCGCTCGATATAGATTTTGTCCCCGATAAAATCGTTCACGTTCAACGGTTGGTAGCCTTCATGCCGGAAAGTCAGGATTACTTGCTGGCGCCGCCGCAGGCCCTTGGGCAGCTTCAAAGTGAAAAAGCCGGAAGAATCAGACTTGGAGGTAGCGCTGCCCAAAGTATTCACGGCGGTGATTTGCACGTCAGCTAGCGGCAATTGCCGGTTAGCATCGCGGTCCTGTCGCAGGACAGCGCCACGCAGCGTCACGGGCTGACGGCGATGTAACAATGCGATCGCCGACGCTGCCGTCAGAATGGCCAGTATCAAGACTGTCCATATTGTGATGGTCTTGCGTTTACTCATTGCGGTCCTTTATGTTCTAACATTCTAGGACGCATTTTTCGCATAGCAAGTTTTCTGGCTGTCCACTCTACCAAATGCCAGTCGGCCTGCCTGCAGGCGCTTCGCACCTGAACGTAGAAGCATCTAAATTTAGCTGATGCGCATGGAAGAAGAAAAATCTATTACAAATCGTCTTTCTCGAAGAGAACTGCTTTTTCAAGTAGGGGGCGTGGGTCTGTTGGGAGTCCTCGGCCGCCGCAGATTGTTTTCCTTGACTCCGGAAAGGCCCCAACCTTCGGCAGTCTCGCCTGTTCTTTCGCAGGAAGATGACGATTTCTTGCAGGAGATGGAGAAGAGAAATTTTCAGTACTTTTGGGAACAGGCGAGCCCGCAGACCGGTTTGATCCGCGACCGGTGCAATGTTGCGAAGAATGATAATTCCATTGTGGCCAGTATCGCTGCAACCGGCTTTGGCCTGACCGGCATTTGCATCGCGCAGCAGCGCGAACTTCATTCCATTTTCCGACGCGCGGGACCGGGTCTTGGCCACCTTGCGTTTTCTTTGGAAAAAGATGCCCACACATCGCGGCTTCTTCTACCATTTCGCCGACATTAACACCGGCGAGCGCGTCTGGGACTCCGAAGTTTCTTCCGTCGACACGGCCATTCTTCTCTGCGGCCTTCTCACTTGCCGCCGCCACTTCGAAGAGCATTCCGAAATCAGCCTGCTGGCTTTCGAGATATTCAACCGCGTCGATTGGAGTTGGCTCTCTGAAGATACATCGCTATTACCACATGGATGGACGCCGGAATTCGGTTTTCTTCCGTATCGCTGGGATTACTACAGCGAGATGATGATGATCTATCTGCTCGGTCTGGGATCGCTTCCTTATCCCCTGCCCGCAAGCGCCTGGAACGCCTGGAAACGCACTCGCTTTGAATACGACGGGATTCGTTATATCGGTTCCTTCGCGCCGTTATTCGTGCATCAGTATTCGCAGGCCTGGTTTGATTTCCGCGGAAGGCGCGATCAGTACGCCGATTACTTTGAGAACTCGACGCTGGCCACTGACGCGCATCGCCACTTCTGTTTAGAACTGGGCAAACAATTTCCCGATTACAGCGACGATCTGTGGGGTATCTCCGCCTCTGATTCGCAAAAGGGCTACGTGATTTGGGGAGGGCCGCCGATGATGGGGCCGATTGACGGCACCATCGTTCCCAGCGCCTCCGCCGGTTCATTGCCCTTTATGCCGCAGCCCGTCATGCGGGTTTTGAGAAATATAAAAGATCGCTATGGACAGGCTTGGGGACGCTACGGATTTATCAATGCGTTTAATCCCCTCAAGAACTGGTACGACAGCGACACGATCGGCATCGACGTGGGCATCTCCATGCTCATGGCGGAGAATGTTCGCACCGGTTTCGTCTGGAACACCTTCATGAAAAACCAGGAGGCCCAGCGCGGCATGGACCGTGCTGGTTTCAAGAAATATCAGCCGTGACGTCGCCTGTATTTTTTACTTCAGTTCGATCACTGCCAGTCCGTGATTCGGAAGCACGATCGTGAACTCGCCGTGCTCGATGCGATCAACCTCTGGCGCGGGAAGTTCTGCGGCCCGTCGGAGTTCTAGAATCTGTTTCTGCGTGGGATAGCGGGGGCTTCCCATCTTCTCATAGACTCCGTGAACGTCTCCATGCTCAGCATCAACCCGCGAAATATAGGCATGGCTTGCATTCGAATCTTTAAGTCGCACGGTAACCGTTTTTGAAATGCTGGATTGCCCGGGCGGAGCATAATTCCAAACCGCTAGCACTAACGTTCCATCCTCTCGCCGCGTGAGAAGTGCAGAATCAGAGTCGAGCTGAATTCGCTCGTCCCCGAGTTGGTGCAAGAGTTTGAAAGCGTTAAAAGCCGGCTTGGGAATGTCATCCTCGGCGATCAGGCCGTAGCCTCCATAAAACGGCGTTTTCACCACGCCCTGTTCTTCAAACACGTCGGAGAAGGTCCAGTAAGACATGATGTCCACCAGACCATCGCACTGCCTTATCGTATCGGCCATCCACGGGCCCATATAAATCGAGTCGGTAACGTCAGTCTCATTCTTGTAGCTGGCGTTAAACTCGCTCCAGATCAGCGGCAGATTCGGCATGCTCGAAGATTTGATTTGCCCGTGCACTTTATCGACTGCGCGGCAAACCATCCGATCACGCGGGATGTTTTCTTGCGTTCCGAAGACGTCCTGTGCCGTGTCATTGGCATAGACGTGGGTTGAAACGTAATCCAGGGGAATTTGCTTTTCTGCGCAGTGCCTGATGAAAGCGTCAACCCACGCGGCTTGCGCAGTGGCAGGTCCCCCCACGCGCAATCGTGAACTTACTTTCTTAATTGTCGTCGCCGTGTGGTCATATAACTCCCAATAAGTCTCCTGCCTTGGTTGCCCACCCCAGAAATCAAGATTAGGTTCGTTCCAAACTTCGAAATACCATTGCGAAACTTCATCGATCCCGTACCGTTCCACCAGATGCTGAGCGAACGCCGCGACCAGATCATCCCAGCGTCCCCAATCTTTTGGAGGGGAAACATTGGGGTGATACCAAAAAGCTTGCAGCGCGTGGCTCGCCGCCAGTTGATTGGGCATAAAGCTGATCTCAACAAACGGACGCACACCGGAGGCCAGCAAGCCGTCATAGATCTGATCGACGTAGGAGAAGTTATAAACTGCGCTTCCCTGGGCGTCTTCGCCGTAGACGCCGACATCATCATCCAAAATGGCATGGAAGCGAACATAGTTGAAATCCGTAATCTGTTTTACCGCGCGCAGGTCATCGCGATAGTTCTCGCGCAGGCTTAATATCGCGCGTCCTGACCCAAACATTTTTTCCCAAAAGTGCGGGAAGGGATGTGCCGAAGCTTTTGCATCAACCACCATCACCCCCGCATGGCTAGCCGCGCCTTGAGCGTGAAGCGGTAGAACGGTTGGCGAGAAGATCGGCGAGGCTGTCAGAAGAACGGCGAGAATGAGACCTACTCGGCAACTGTTCATCGGTGTAAGGCTAGCTGACGATCTTTCAAAATCCACTCTCCAGCATGGTCACGCCACTTCGGCGCTGGCTTTTGGCGCACTCACCCTGGCGGCCGGCTTTTCCTGCAGTAGAAGCTCCGTGGCCTGCACTCGCGGATGGCTGTGAAACCAATCTTGTACGATTTCGTCGTGAAGAAAATTCGCTATGGCGAGCAGGCTCATGCCTTGATGGTGCGCCATCCAGCAGCGCACAATCTCAAATCCGCGGGAGTGAGACTTGCGACGCGACTTGCTGTAGTCCAACGACTCGTAAAAGCCGTAAGAACCCAAACATTGCTTGCGCTGCATGCCCCGCAGATTTCGCATTGCAGCAGCAGGCTCAACGTCCAGAGCCAGAAAAGTTGAATAGGGCGAGATGACTGGCCCTTCCTGCTCCGGTTTGTGAATCGCCAACTGCGGAACGCCGAAGGCAAAATAAAAATAATTCCCTTCAGCGTCCATCGTCGCCGATGCCGACTCGGAGATGCCCCACGGCACTTTCCTTCTAGCGGCATAAACCCGCTGCGCCCGCACTGCCACTTCAGCCGACCGTTCCAGTAGCGTATTGGGATACAATCGCATCCACAACGCCGGCATCAGATATTCGAACATGGTTCCGGTCCACGAAAGAAGGCCGGGAACGCCTTCATCCACCATCGGAGGCCGGCCGAGTTGGAACCAGCTTTCCTGCGGAATGTTATCTTTTGCGATGGCGACAAAGTAAGCGATCCGGGCTTCGCTCGCCAGCAGATCATAGCAAGCTGGATGATTCCGCTCTTTCTCCACTTCGTATGCGACCGACAGCAGCTTCCTGCCGGGATTCAACATAAAAGCAAAATCCATCTCGTCAGCCAGCGTTCCGGCCTGATCGGCAATCGTCTGCAGGTCCTCAATCAGGCGGACAGTGCGGGAGCGAACCTCGGGGAGCAAATCGAGTAATTCACCGTACACCTTGTTGTGCACCCCGGCGCCCCTGGAATGAATTGCCGCTCCCAGTTGAAGTGCCAGACGATCAATGAAGAGCGGCATTTGTTCGAGAGCTGGAGTTCTTTTGCCGTGCGGGAAAACTGCCGGATCATTCTTCGCAGCCGCATATTCCGGCAGCATCCAGGGCGCATAAACCTGCGCTGCCCGGTAAGCCTGTCGGATGCGTTCTTTTGCTTTCTCCCGCCACCACAGCACATCCTTCTCTTTTGAGTTGTCTTTCGAACTCGCATCCTGCTGCTGCAGATCTTTAAGATCTGCGTCGGGAATGTCCAAAAGATATTGCAAGCCGTCGCGTTGCTTAAGCGCAGTTTCCATCACGGAGAATTTCTTGCGCGGCAACGCCCCAAGGCTGCTCAATACGTAAAGATGATCCAGTAACCCCTCCGCCAACTCGCGCGGGAATAGGCGCCGCTTCAGAAGATCCAGCGATCCTTGCTGCAGCGTCCAGAGCGAAGCGATCAGATTGCCGTTGTCGACACTGGAAACGACGGCCGGATTTAGCGGCGCCAGCGTGCGCGTGTCATACCAGTTCAGCAAGTGGCCGCGATGCCGCGGCAATTTTAAAACTGTCTCCAGCGTTCGTAGAGTCTGCTGTGTGAACTCCGGCACCGTGAGATAACCGAAGTCGCAAGCCACCTGCCGGGAATTGAGCAGAAGGCCTAGGTTTGTCGTGGAAATGCGAGCCGCGACTTTGGTATTTTCCTCATGAACATTATCTGGAATCAGCCAGTGGTGTTCCTCGGTGCTGAACTCGTCGAAGTAACGCCAGGTTCGAAGCGCAGCCTCATGCAACAACCAATGATCGCGATCAGACGTCTCTTTCCGCGGAGCCCGAGGCGGCCGGTTCAGCCACACAGACATCGGTTTGCTGACAGCCCACAACAGAAGAATCGGCAACGCCGCTGCAAGCGCTCCACGCCGCACCATCCAGACCAGCAGAAATATTCCCAGCGCCAGCACCGGCGTCCAGTTCAAGTAAATATCCAGAGTCGTACGCTTGTCTCCCGCAAGCTCCGCCTCAGCAGCCGTTTCCCACTGCAACAATCTCTGTCGCGTGATCAGTCGGCGAACCATGGTCCGCACCACCGCATCCAGTGATAACAATGCCTGATGCGCCAGGAACGTAATTGTTAAAATGTTTGCAATACTGGCGTTCAGAAATGAGTTGAAGGCGTCCCGGACGGTCGCATTCTTCCCCAGCGTCGTCGCCTTTACAAACTCAAATGCAAATTGGCATAGCGCCGGCAAGAACAAAATAACAACGGTCGCTGTAGTCCATGCGCTGGCTCTGCCCGGAAGACACAACCACCCCAATAAGAACAGAGCGAAGGTGGCAGGTTCCACCAAACTACGGCGTAGATTATCCAGAATCTTCCATCTCGAAACTACGGATAAAGGATTCGGTACCCGCCGACCGGATTCTTCCGGGACCAGTGGAAGCAGCCATCCCGCAATCTGCCAATCGCCCCGCATCCAGCGATGCTTCCGCCGATTGTGCGCGCTGTAATGCGAAGGATAATCTTCGATTACTTCGATATCGCTGACCAGCCCTGCGCGGGCATACGCTCCCTCGACCAGGTCATGGCTAAGCAGAGCGTTGCGCGGGAACCGGCGAGCAAGAACCCGCTGAAGCGTATCCACTTCATAGATCCCTTTACCGACAAAAATGCCTTCGCCGTAGAGATCCTGATACACATCCGAAGTAGCGTGCGTATAAATGTCGAACCCCGTCTGTCCCGAATAAATGCTGGCCAATCTTGATCGTGCCGAACTCTGTACGCTCACTCCTACTCGCGGCTGCAGAATTCCATAGCCCGCGACCACGATGCCTTTATCTGGATCGATGATCGCCTGGTTCAATGGATGCGCCAGCGTCCCCGCCATCCGCGCCGCGGATCCACGAGGAAGTTCGGTGTCAGAATCGAGCGTGATCACAAAGCGAATATTCGGCAGCGAGCGAGAGATTCCCGACCTTCACTGGGAAGCTGTCAAACTTGTCGCGCAGCAGATTATTCAGATCCATCAATTTGCCGCGCTTGCGCTCCCACCCCATCCACAGCCGTTCGCGCGGGTTATACACGCGATGACGATGGAATAAAAAGAAAGAGCCCATTCCTTCGCCGGCGTATTTTTCGTTCAGCCTGAGTACCAGATCCGCAGCCAAATCCACCAGGATGTTATCTTCCCGCGGCTCGAACGGAGAGTCGGGAAGATCGGAGAGCAGCGCATAATGAATGTTGGCGTCCTGATTTCCCAGATACCGAACCTCCAGATCATCCACTAGCCTGCGGACCTGCTTTTCATTCATGAGCACGGTGGGAATTGCCACCAGCGTCACGCAATCGTTCGGAATTCCCTCGGAGAAATCCAGCTTGGGTAGAGTTTGCGCCGGTAGCAGCAGAGTAGCCAGGTAGTTCATGATCTGCACTGCGCTCTGTGAACCGGGCAACAATACAGCCAGAATCGCCAGCAAAACCAACCACAGAGAAGTAGTGGGCGGCGTCAACAGCAGGACGACGCCGGAAACAATCGCGAAAGTAAGAGCGGCGATTCCGGGCAGGTAAAGTTCATCCGGATGTTGAAGCAAGAAAGTTCGCAAGCGCTGGGTAAATGGAGGATGGAATCCCGTTCTCTGCCGCAAAACGCCCATTCCTTCCGCTACCAGATACGATCCCACGTGCGAATCGCGTAAAGTAACTCGCGGATCCGAATGCGGGTGGGCTTGTGCCTCGCGCGCAAGGGCGAGCACTTCGCTGGCAACTCGCATCTCTGAGCAATCGCTGCGATCGGCGATCTTCACCACTTGCTGGCGGTATTGTTCTCGGGTTTCGTAGTCCATGCGGGAATAAGCTCCCGCAGGGTCGTCGCGTAGAACGCGGTCAAACAGAATTAGCGGCTCGGTCACATCTTTCCAGGGTGTTTGTTTAATCTCCTGCAATCCGCGGATCGCATCCCGAACGGCATAGGATCCCGAGGGATCCTCCAGCAACCGGCGGCCCAGTTCCGCAATGTGTTCCATCAGCACCAGCTTCATCACCGGCACCAGCATCCATATCTCCGCCATCTTAAGCACAGTGACTTGCTGGAAGGCTTGGATATAAGAAGCAAAACTCTCTTGACTGAACTGATATCCAACGGCTGCGAGGTAATCCTCCGCTAAGGCCGCCACCCTCGGAATGATGGTGCCGTGCGCCGTGCGAACCTGAGGGAGCTTGTGAGGTTCGCTGAAAGTTGTACAAGTCTCTCCCAGTTCTCCGGAGAGCAGATAAATCTGTTCCTGAAGCGCCCGAAAATCGTCAGAAGAAGGTTTCACCGCCGGATTTTGCACGGAGGCGAGCACTGGCCGGAATGCTCGCGTCAGGGTCTCGCAACGATCGCGAAAATTACGAGATTCCTGCTGGCCTGGGATCCATGCCAAATTGCGGGCAAGTTCCGCGGCGCTCAAGCTCAATTTGTCGGGCCCAGTTTCCATATCAACGGCAGCAGCTGCGCGCAGGGCTTTGCCATCCGATCTCACGAGTTCGAGGTGGCCGCTCTGCGGCGTCATTCCGTAACCTCCCTAGCGATAGCTCGAGGCTTGCATCTCGAACATTTCCGCGTAACGACCCCCCAGCCGTGCCAGTTGGTCGTGGGTTCCTTCCTCTGCAATCCTGCCGTTTTCCAAGACTAGGATGCGGTCGGCTGAACGTACGGTTGAGAACCGGTGGGAAATAAAAAGCGCCATCTTCCCGGCGGTGAGTTCCGCAAAACGGTGAAACACCTCGAACTCGCTGCGCGCGTCCAAAGCGGCAGTCGGTTCGTCGAGAATCAATAATTGCGCGTCCCGCAGATAAGCTCGCGCCAGAGCGACTTTTTGCCACTCGCCCCCCGAAAGATCTACTCCCTGCTCAAAGCGACGGCCCAGCATCTGGTCGTAGCCTTCAGGCAGGCGTCCTATTGTAAGGTCCGCCATGCTTTTTTGCGCCGCACCCTTGACCAGTTCTAGATTGTTAATTTCTTCAATTCGCCCGACCGCAATGTTCTCCCGCGCGGTCATTTCATAGCGCATGAAGTCCTGAAAGATGACTCCAATTTCCCGATGAAGATCTTCCAGATCGTAGTCGCGAAGGTCGACCCCATCCAGCAGGATTTGTCCTTCGGTAGGGTCATAGAGCCGGGTGATCAGTTTGACGATCGTGGTCTTGCCCTGTCCATTCTCGCCGATCAGCGCGAGCCGCTCATTGGTATGCAACTGGAAATTGATCTTGTCCAAAACTCGACGCGAGTTTCCCGGATAACTGAACGAAACATTCCTGAATTCGATTCCTTTCACGATCGGCCGCGGCGCGGGTAGGGCATTCGGCTTGTTCTGGATGGTCGGCTTCATTTCGAAAAATGCCAGCAGGTCGGTGAGGAACAATGCCTGGTCGCCGATGCCGGCGAAGGTGGAGAAAATCTGCTCGATATTGCTGCTGGCCTGTTGAATGGCCCCTGCCAGCATGGTTAACGTGCCTATGCTGAGCGAGCCCGCAATCGTGCGCCAAATCACGAATACGTACGCCGAATAGTAGCCCATGGTGCCGATCGTAGAGAGTAGAGCACCGGCGATCAGCTTGCGCCGGGAGAGACCGACGTTCTCTTCATAGATGTTGTCGGATATACGAGTAAATCTCTCACGCAAAAAATCCCTCAGTCCGAAGAGCTTCAACTCCTTTGCGGCTTCTTTGCTCCCGGCCAGAATCCGCAGATAGTCGAGCTGGCGCTTCATCGGCGTCTGGCGGAAATTCTTCGCGTATCCCAGGAATGCGAAATGGCTCTCCCCCAGAAATGCGGGCACCACACCTGCCACCAGCAACAACATCAGCCAGGGAGAAAACAACATGATTGTGATCGACAGGGTGATGGTGGTAATTGCCTGTTGCACCAACCGGCCAATCTGCTGGATCATCACCAGCCGGTCGGTGGCCTGCACGCGAGCCCGCTCCAGGCGATCGTAAAATACGGGATCTTCATAGGTGATGAGATCAAGGCTTGCCGCATGATTCATCACCCGAATGCTAATGTATCTGGTGTACTTATCTCCCAGCAGCGAATCGGAGTAGTCGATCGTGCGGAGGAGAATGCTATTGATGACGGCGAGGGAAAATTCCGCGACCACCAGCCACCAGAAGCCATGAACCACCGGCTGATGAGCGGAGACCGCATGGACGATGCGATCGATAATGAGCTTAGTAATCCACAGCAGCCCCACTGGCATTAGCGCAGCGAATAGGCGCGCGACCAGTCCAAAAATCACGACTCCGGGACCGGAATCCCAGACAATCTTCAAAACAGCCGGAACGTTGCGGAGCGCTGAGATGCGTTCCTGCCATCCTCCCCAGAAGTTTTGGCGTTCCGTCATGCGTTCTTGCTGCCGTCTTCAAGCGGATTCCAGTGCCGGATGCGATAATGTGCCTTGGAGTATGACAGTCTCGCCCCCAGGAACGCAACGGCCCACACAACAGATGCCGAAAGCTCCTCTAAGGTTTCTAACGCGGGTTTTCGACGCGAGGTTAGCTTATGAAATCGATGAAGTTTGATGCTCGCGACGCTGGGTGCACTCGCCAACTTCCCAGCCCAAACCGTCAACCAATAGGGGTGTGTTCTATTGCGGGAGCCGCTAACCTACATCGATCTCTTATCTTGCTGGTGCTGATCTGCGCCGCGGGCTTTTGCTCCGCGCAAAATAATCAGCAGTCCGCCAAGATGCGAAATGGTTCCAGCAGCAACCAGAACGGCACAAGCCAGGGCACTGAGGCTCGCGGCCAGTATATTGTGGAGGACCTCTCGAGATGCGGCCAGTGCCACACGCCCCGCGATAGCAACGGCGTTCCCGATCGCAGCCGGTGGTTGCAGGGTGCGCCGGTATGGTTGAAATCCGCTGAACCCGTAGAGGATTGGCCGCTGCAAGCCCCGAGAATCGCTGGGGCGCTACCCGGAACTGACGCGGAAATGGTGACGCTGCTCACGACCGGCATCTGGCGTACGGGAACCTACTTGCGCCCGCCCATGCCGCAATTTCGCATGTCCCGGCAGGATGCGGAGTCCGTAATTGCCTATCTAAAGTCCGTCAAACTTGCTCCAAAATGAATTAGTCTCTCCAGTTCTTGAACGACAAGCCCGTGCCTGACCATGCTAAAGCGGATGTGATCATCATTGGGGCGGGAGCCTCTGGAATCTCGGCAGCAACCGCTCTCGCAAATGCCGGCCTTTCGATCACACTGCTAGAGGCGAGGGACCGCATTGGCGGCCGCATATGCACGCTGCAGGATCCTAAGTTGCATGCCCCCATTGAGCTTGGCGCGGAATTCATTCATGGACGGCCTCCCGAGATCTTGGACTTGCTTAAAGCCCGGCACGTTCAAATCCGGGAAGTCGATGGTGACAACTGGTGCGTTGAAGAAGGTCACGTGAGCCCTTGCGACTTCTTTTCAGACGTCGATCAGATTCTGCAAAAAATGAGGGAGCACAAGAATCGCGATGAGTCTTTTGCTGACTTTCTGAAACACTCCACTTCCCAACTGCCCGATACTCCCAGCCTGCGCCGAGCCAAACAGTGGGCCACTGGTTACGTTAGCGGATTCAATGCGGCCGATCCCGCCTTAGTAAGTGTGAACTGGCTGGTGCAGGAAATGCGCGCCGAACAACAGATTGAAGGGGACCGGGCCTTTCGCGCGGAACATGGATATGCAGATCTCATCGAAATCTTTCAACAGCAAGTGCGGAAGAGTGGCATCTCGCTACAGAAAAACACGATCGTAGAGAGCATTCAATGGCATCCCGGAGGAGTAGACATAACTGCGACCGGGGCAAACGGAACCGCCACGTTTTCTGCCCCGCGCGTGCTCATCACTGTACCGCTCGGAGTGTTGCAAGCCCAGGAGGACGATAAAGGAGCGATTCACTTTGTCCCCGAGCTGCCGCAACAGAAACAGAATGCGATCCGGAATATCGCAATGGGAAGAGTGATCCGCGTTACTCTGCGATTTCGCGAGCGCTTCTGGAAAGATCTCCCGCATTCGCGCGAGACCCGTTCCAAATCGATGGACGGGATGAGTTTTCTCTTCTCCCACGACGACTGGTTCCCCACATGGTGGACAACCGCGCCCGTCGAACTACCGTTGTTGACGGGTTGGGCGCCGTTCCATTGCGCCTCGCGCCTTTCGGGTCAGAGCGAGTCTTTTGTGATTGAACACAGTATGGCTGCCCTTCATCGTTTGCTCGGGGTCAGGATTCAGGAACTCGAAGGGCTCCTCGAACACGCGTATTTCCACGATTGGCAGGCTGATCCATTTTCGCGAGGCGCGTATAGCTATGGAAAAGTTGGCGGAGATCAAGCGCCGAAAGCTCTGGCCATGCCCGTCGATAACACATTGTTCTTCGCAGGCGAAGCCACAGATGCGAACGGCCTAAACGGAACCGTGCATGCTGCGATTGCCAGCGGCAGAAGAGCAGCGCTTGAAATCGCCAATTCGGGCAATGTCAAAGTGGACGGGAAGCCGGTCCAAGCTTCCTGATTGACGGTGACCTCAGCCTGACCAATCTGTTATTGCTTACGCAGCTCGGCGTTCTCTAGGAAGATTTTCTTCCTGCTCCGCATGGATTTGTACCTGCTCATGTTTGATATCCAGGCGCAGATGGTTATACACGCTCATATATTGATTCGCTACCCATACGAGCGCGAAGAGGGCGATCAGGTAACCGCGCCAGTCTGCGTAGAGCAGTTTGAAACGAGTGAGAATTAGAAACGCCGCCGCGACATAATGGCTGAAACAATATTCACAAGTAAATAAATAGAAAAACTTCCGTCGAGGGAGGGAAGCTGCATTTTTCGATTGCTTCTGGCAATAGTTGCGCGGCTCGCGAAAAACTTCTTCGTGTGTGATGGTCCAGGCCACACAGGCCACAGGTATCGACAAAATGAACAGCCACGCAAATTGGAGACCGACCGACACGGTTGAATTGGATGCAAAGTGCCGGATGAAAGGCCGCTCTGAAGCGGAAATTAAATGGTCTTCACCTGGCCGTAATTGATAAGACTGACCATCAAGACGCCGCCGCAAATATTTCCCAGCGTTGCCGGAACGAGCCAGCGAAAATAATCCGTCAGCGGAATTGCCCCCGCCACGACGGTCGAGAGAATCTCCGCGCTGCCCGCGACGCAATGTGCGAAGTGCCCGACGCCGACTACGAATGTAAGCAAATACACCATAGCAATCTGGCCGATAGTCCAGTGGCTGGCTGTGACTGTCCACGCAACCAGCGCGATCATCCATCCTCCAATAATTCCGCTCCAGAAAAAGTGAGAAGCGGATCCCGTAGACGCTTCTTGTCCCAGTTGCACCAACTGCGACAGTATGTCTGGCCGTAAAGCGGAAGTCTTGCCCGCCAGCAAAGCGAATAACAAAGCACCGAAAACATTGGAAGCGAAAACCACTCCCCACAACCGCAGGGTTCTTACCACGTGCCTGCGCTCGTCGAGTACGAGGACCACTGGGTACAGAGTATTCTCTGTGAACAGTTGCGCCCGCCCGATTATGACGGCTATGAAACCAACCGGATAAAGCAAAAAAGGTGCGATCTGGGCGCTGTGCCCCGTAATCGCCCGGATCGAGGCGACGGCGAGGCCAGTCAGCCCCATCGTGAGACCTCCGGCTACGCCGGAAAACGCCAGCTTCTGATTCGAACGGCGAAGTTCGTCACGTGCATTTTCGATTGCCGCCTGAAAGATTTCGGCCGCCGTGAGCCTGCGAGTCTCCGGCGTTGAGTCTTCCGAAGGACCACTTCTTTGAACTGTCTTAGCTTGAGCCATTCCACCCCAAATCTCATCCCAAAAGTTTGCGACTACCAAAAATAACTAACGCCCAAAGCGCACATTCATCCACAGAGACAGATTTGAAGAAAATCGATGGCTCCGGTGGCAGCACTTTGATGCAGAAAAGGCTAACAAGGAGGGATGATCCGCACAACTGATCGCCGCTATTCGCTAAAACCTCTCGCCCGGGCAGGTGTCAAGCCAAAGCTAAGGTGCTTGGGGTTCGAGTCGGCGCCAGCCAAACGATCCGTGCAAGGAAAGGAAGTTTAAATAAAACCGGCGTTCGCCTAAGCAGCCACAGCCCGTACTTGCAGGCAACTTTGCAGCGCCCGCAATGCATACAGAGCATCGTCCAATGCCTGGTCTTCTTCGATGGTGTCATTACCCGCCGCGAAAAGTTCTCGTGCTCGCGCTACGATCGCTTGTTCGGCATGGGCAATTCGCGCCGGGATCCGATGCCGATCGGTTTCGAAAAGAGCGGCAGTGTAAACTCGCGCCAGCTTTCAGTACTACGGGGGGAGGGAAGTAGGTTCATGACGAACACACCTCAGAAGCAGGGCTGAGAGCCTGCACAGAATTAAGGTTAATACGAAGCTATTCGCAAGGTCCAAGCCGGATGTCCATCCGGGAAATCCTGTAGGTATTTGGCGGTTCAACTCCGCAAGCACAGCGCCAGCGGGAAGCTGACCAGAGCCTCCGAGAGACTGATCGCCGAGCCCGTCTCCGTTTCCTGAAGGGCCAGAATCTGACCGGTAAACACATTGTGGTAAGTTCTGCTGCAAACGCACGCGGGTAATTCAACCAGAGTATCGTTCCACACCTCCGGCCCAACTGGAGGACGCTCCGAACCATTCAGTAAGCCGCCCACCAGTCGTGGAACCACCACGAGCAAGCTGGTGCTTTCGAATTTCCGGATAAATGCGACCACGTGATTCGCCTTCTTTCCCCGAACTTGCAAAGGAATATAGTCGCCCAGCCGAAAGAGTTCCGGATATTCTTTGCGCAAGCAGAGTGTATTCCAAATCACGTACAGTTTTAACCGGCTATCCTCGGGAGTCTCCAACAATTCCGCCGCCGATACCGAATTTGCCTCGCCACTCAATCTGCGAATGCTCTCAAAAACCTGCAGGCGCCGCCCATAGTTGACCGGACGTCGGTTGTCCGGGTCCACGAGGCTGAAATCCCACAAATCGTTTCCCTGATAGATATCTGGAACCCCCGGGCACGTTAGTTTGAGCAATGTTTGCGAGAGGCTATTCCACAAGCCAATGCGCGCAATGCGCCGCTGGAAGGGCACAAAATCATTCAGAAAACGATTCTGTTCGTCTGGACTTAACAACGCCTTTACGAACGAAGAAACTGCCGTTTCGTATTCGCCATTTCGGTTGATCCAACTCGTATTCTGTTTGGCTTCGCGGATCGCCTTCAGCATGTAGTTAACAATCCGCTCCCTAAAACTCTGCCAGTCGTGTTCAGACTGCAGTGGCTCGAGCGGCCACGCGCCGATCAATGTTTGATAGAGCAAATATTCGTCGTTCGGGGAAGGGGCGGCCTTGTCGTTAATCTTGCTTCGATGGATGCGATTAAATCTTCTCCAGTCCCGCACTCGAAGTCTCCACAATCCCGGCATCTCGGATAGCGCATCAATACGGGTGCGCACGTCTTCCGAGCGTTTTGAATCATGCGTGCTGGTTGCCAGCATGGTGTGCGGCCAGTCGCGTAAGCGCTCCTGATTCGCCTTGTGAAAATCTGCGATTGTGGTACCAAACTGATGAAGATCAGCGCCCACGTCATTCAAGGAGACGAGCCGGTTGTAGCGATAAAAAGCTGTGTCCTCCAAACCTTTCGCCATCACTGGACTGCTGAACTGCTGGAACTTCATGGCGAAGCTGATGATGGATTTTCGATAAGCAGGGTCTTGTCCCTCCGCGATACTCGTCAGAAGCACTTGCCTGACAAAATCAAACACGCTGGTATCGGCAGCAGGACTTCTCCACTTCGCCAAGGCAATTGCGCGACGAATATATCCCGCATCATTCTCGGAGATTCCTGCGGGAGTCACATAGGTGCGATATACCGGAAAGTTGGCAACTACTTCCGTCAGCGCGTCGCGCAAACTGTTCAGCGTAAAGTCGCAGGTGTTTCGTTTGGAGAGCGCAATCCGCGTCAACTGATTGGCCAGCACATTTAGTTCGCTGGCGAGCGCCACTCGAACAATCAGTTTTCTGCAGCGGTAGGCGAGATCGTCATAACTGGCCTCAACGCCAGTAAAACTTCGGTAAAGGCTGTCGAAGCGAGCGCCGGCCGCAGGATCGACATATAGACCATTCACCAAGTTGGAAAAATCGTACCCGGTTGTGCCGCACACCGGCCACTCCTTCGGTAGCCGTTCCGAGCCGGTAAGAATTTTCTCGATCACGACGTAGCGCGACTGTATCTTTCGTAGACTCGGAATTTTCCATGGACTCGAATTTGTGCGCAGCTTCAACGACGCCTTGTTTTAGGCGGTCGAAATATTGTGCGGGATCGTAAAGCCCATCGGGATGATCCACGCGAAGACCATCCACCTTGCCCTGCGCCACAAAATCCAGAATAAGACGATGAGTCGCCTTAAACACAGCCTCGTTTTCCATGCAAAGGCCTGCAAGGTCATTGGTATCGAAAAAGCGTCGGTAGTTTATGTCATCGGAAGCCACCCGCCAATTTGCCAGGCGGAAGGCCTGAGCTTTAATGAGTTCATGGAGTTGCTCAAAACTTGCTGCGTCTCCCGGCGCTCCGTTAATCGACTCGATCGCTTGCAGAATGCAGGCCGCGATCTCCGGCGATCGTTCGCACAAAGCCGCCAACCGGCGTTTGTGAATCTCTTTGTCGCGATTGCGCTCGGCGATTCGATCGCTGCTGGTTTCCTGCCGTGCGGGCAAGTGGCTGAAAGCCGTGATCAGACTCTGAAACTCCAGCAAGTCGAGATTTTGCTTCGCCCAATTTCGCCAGCCGGAGAATCCGCGCACGTCTGTAAAATGCGTGGGTACTCTTTAGGATCGATGGGAAATCGGTGATCGTGATACCGCACATCAAATTCGCCTCGATCCGCGCGAAACGCAACTTTCAACTCGCCGCTCTCCAGCACACGCGCCGTAATGATCGTGCAGAACAGGGACGAGCACTTTTCCGTGCAGCTCCTCTTTCAGCGGATGCCAGTCGATATCGAAGAAACAGGCATAAGCGGAAGCCTCCCCGTTTTCCAGCACGTCCAGCCACCACGCATTGTCGCCGCCCATGATTCCCATGTGATTGGGCACGATATCGACAATCAACCCCATATTGTGTCCCCGGAGAGTAGATACGAAGCGATCAAATTCTTCAGGAGTCCCTATCTCGGGATTCAGGGAATTGTGATCGACGATGTCGTAGCCGTGCATACTCCCCGGCCGCGCCTTGAGGAATGGCGAGATGTAGCAATGGCTGATGCCAAGAGTGGAGAGGTAGGGAACGATCGCAGTTGCCTGAACGAAAGTAAAATCCCGATTCAGCTGCAGGCGATAGGTTGCGCGCGGTATGTTGGAGCGCGCTGTCATGATTCCAAGAACCAGACTACGGACCAAGGCGGCAGGCTCCCTTGTTTTATCTTCGTCTTCGCGAACTTCTCGACTGGCGTAGAGGATCGGAAAGTTCGGTGCCGTCGCTGCCGAAAGAGGATCGGCGCCAAGGTTCGCCAGCAACGCAAGTTTCGAGCCATCCCCCAATTTCCATTCTGCAGACAGCCCCAGATCTTCACGAGTGGTAAAGCAGGCTTCGATTTTGCAAGCGGAAGGAAGCCGTGGGGAAATATGCTCTTTCCGAAACTTCAATAGGTGTCGATAAAATCGCAGCCAATCCTGATGCTTCGGTGCCTCAAGCTCATTCCAGTCAAGCCGGGAAGTCTCAAAAGTCGATTGCGCGTTTGGATCAGGTATGCCTTTGCGGGCCTCGGGATCGTTGAATCTTGTAAAACGTGTGAACTCATTCCTTCGACCGGCGGTAACCGCCGAAGCCAAATCCTTTTCAAAATCGCAGAAGAAAAGAAACGGCGTTTGGGTTCCGAATTCTTCGCCCATGAAAAGCATGGGTGGAGAGGGAGCCAGTAAAAGAATCTCCACTGCCGCTCGAACCGAGCGCGCCTCTGCAAGAGTGACGATCCTCTCTCCGAACGCACGATTTCCAATCTGATCGTGATTCTGCAGAAAAGAGACAAACGCCGTCAGCGGCAATCCCTGTGTAGATTCACCACGCCTTTCACCATTCCTGTAAGGCGAAGGGTCGCCTTGATAGGCGAAACCACTCACCAGGCAGCGACCCAATTGATCAAGCGGACGCTTTGCATAATCGAAATAGTAACCATCCTTCTCGCCCGTAATCAGTACGTGCAGCGCGTGGTGAATATCGTCGTCCCATTGCGCGTTGTAGGTTCGCGGACGGCATTGTTCCGTACGTCGGAGATACTTTGTCTGATTTCGCTCGTTTTCCAGAATCAGGTGCACCTGCCGATCGGGCTCGCCCTCGCCCCGGACGACATCGGCCAATTCCGTCAGTATGTCAGGAGTGGAATCGTCAAGGATGGCATGCACAGCGTCCAACCGCAATCCGTCGAAATGATACTCAGTAAGCCAGTACAAGGCATTCTGGATAAAGAAGTCACGCACCACTCTGCTTTCCGCGCCATCGAAATTAATACCTTTGCCCCAGGGAGTTTTGTGGCGGTCGGTAAAAAACTGCGGAGCATAAACCCCGAGATAATTTCCCTCCGGGCCAAAATGATTGTAGACAACATCGAGCAGGACCATGATCCCGCGCTGGTGCGCGGCCTGCACCAGATTTTTTAAATCTTCTGGCCGGCCATACGTGCTGTCGGGAGCAAACAGAAAAACACCGTCGTAACCCCAATTCCGCTGGCCGGGAAAATCGGATACCGGCATCAATTCAATAGCCGTAACTCCCAAGTCGGCGAGATAGTCGAGTCGCTTCTGCACCGCAGAAAAGGTTCCTGGACGCGCAAAGGCTCCGACGTGCAACTCATACATAATGGCTTCGTGCCAACTGCGTCCGCGCCACGCATCGTCCTTCCAATCGAATCTTTGAGGATCGATGACTTCGCTGGGCCCGTGAACATCGTGCGGCTGAAATCGTGAAGCCGGATCGGGAACTTCTGTTTCTCCGTTAATTCGAAAACGGTACAGACTTCCCGGCTTCGCCTCGGCGGTGACAAGTTCAAACCAGCCCTGCTCGCGCCGTTCAAGCGCGATCCGTTTCGAACCTTTGGAATCTTCGAGGGAAATCTCCACCAGCCGCGCTGCCGGAGCCCACAACCGAAACCGAACGCTGCCATCCTCGCGGCACTCAGCACCGAACGGCATGCTATGACGGCGAATCATTCGATTCTTCCTTCTTGCCGTTCACATGACGCTCCATGAGCACCACCATAGACCGCGCCTGCAAGGGATAGGGCGTACCGGAATCATAGGTCTCAGTGGGGCGCAACCCACCTTCCCGCGAAGTATCCATCCATCCGATCCAGCGCGACCCCGTGCGGAATGCGGGTAAAGTGAACGGCACATCCTCGTGATAAGGGTTAAGCAGCACCAGAAAATCTGTGTCACTTACCTTACGGCCGCGTTCGTCGGTTTCCTCCAGCCCCTGGCCGGAAAGAAACATTCCCAACGCGTGGACGGAAGAATCGCGCCATTCGTCTTCGTTCATCTCATTGCCGCTGGGGCTGAGCCACAGCACATCTTTTACATTCGCACCCTTAATCGGCCGGCCCTGGAAAAAATGGCGCCTTCGAAATACCGGATGCCGTTTGCGCAGGTTAATCATGCGCTGAACAAAGGCGAGCAGGTCGCGATCCTCGGGCTTCAGATTCCAATTCAGCCAACTGATCTCGTTGTCCTGGCAGTAAGCGTTGTTGTTTCCATTTTGCGTGTGCCCGATAGCATCGCCGGCATACATCATGGGAACTCCCTGCGAGAGTAACAAGGTTGCCAGGAGATTCCGCTTCTGCTGGGCCCGCAGAGCCTGAATCTCAGGATCCTCCGTTGGACCTTCTACGCCGCAATTCCAACTGCGGTTATTGTTATTGCCATCGCGATTGTCTTCACCATTTGCTTCATTGTGCTTTTCGTTGTAACTGACGAGATCCTGCAAGGTGAACCCGTCGTGGGCGGTAATGAAATTCACGCTGGCGTAAGGACGTCTCCCGCTATGCGCGTAAAGATCGCTGGAACCTGTGATGCGATAGGCCAAATCTCCCACCACTCCTTCATCACCCTTCCAGTAAGATCGCACCGTATCGCGGTAGCGATCGTTCCACTCCGCCCATCCCACAGGGAAATTTCCCACCTGATACCCTCCTTCTCCCAAATCCCAAGGCTCGGCAATCAGCTTTACCTGCGAGAGAATGGGATCCTGATGGATGATGTCGAGGAAAGCGCCCAGACGATTGACTTCGTGGAGTTCGCGCGCCAGGGTGGCGGCGAGGTCAAAGCGAAATCCGTCCACATGCATCTCCAGAACCCAGTACCTTAAGCTGTCCATAATCAGCTGAAGTACGCGTGGATGCTGCATGTTCAGCGTGTTGCCGGTGCCCGTGTAATCCGTGTAATAGCGTTGGTTATTCGGCTGCAGACGGTAATATGCGCTGTTATCAATGCCTTTCAACGACAATGTGGGGCCAAGATGATTGCCCTCGGCGGTGTGGTTATAGACCACGTCCAGAATTACTTCCAGCCCCGCGGAATGCAAAGTCTTCACCATGGTCTTGAATTCGTGAATGGAGCTTGTCGCCAGGTAACGAGGCTCGAGGGCAAAAAAACCGATGGAGTTATAGCCCCAGTAATTTCGCAGACCTCGTTCCACCAGTTGACGATCGTCGACGAAACTATGCACCGGCATCAATTCAATCGAAGTCACTCCCAGCCGCGTGAGATAGTCGATAATGGGCGCTGTCGCGAGGCCCGCATATGTCCCGCGTAAATTGGCGGGAACATCAGGGTGGCACATGGTGAAACCTTTTACGTGCAGTTCATAAATCAAAGTTTTGTGCCAGGGAATGCGCGGAGGAGAGTCCGTCCCCCAGGTAAAAGCAGAATCAATTACGCGGTTCTTCGGCATTCCAGCGGCATTGTCACGCCGATCGAAAGATAAATCTTCCTGTTTGTGGCCCACCTTGTAGGCAAAGTGCGAATCGCTCCAGTGAATGGTCCCTTGTATCTGCTTGCCGTAAGGATCGAGTAGAAGTTTGTTCGGATTAAAGCGCAGGCCTTGTTCCGGAGCATATCGTCCGTATGCCCGGTAGCCGTACAACTGTCCTGGACGGACCTCCGGCAGATAGCCATGCCATACCATGTCAGTTTGCTCAGGCAATGCCACCCGCGTGGTCTCGCGCTTGCCCAAATTGTCAAACAAACAAAGCTCAACCTTCTCCGCGTGTTCGGAGTACAAGGCGAAGTTCACGCCTTCGCCATCCCACGTTGCACCTAGTGGATAAGGCCGTCCGGGCCAGACGATTGGTTGCACAACGCTAGCCATCGATTCGCTTCCTCTGAACCAGATTCGATTGAACCAGATTCGATCCTTTTAAGGAGGACCATGGATAAAGCTTAAGCGCAAACCGCATCGAGGCTGACCTCCTTAAGAAGAGAAGAAAAGAATAATCGATGAAGACGACACCCGAGCAGTTCCCAGGATCGCTAAGCGTGCAGCGCATTGCGTCTCCGGAGCACAAGATCATACTTCGATGCCGATTATGGCACCTGAGTTTGCCCCTGGAGCCGCACAGTTGCAGAGATGATTCTAAGCGGATGCGCGGCCCTTAATTACTCTCCTTCTCCCTTGCCAACTTATTTGCAAGTTTCTTTATCTTTTTTTCCCGCGCGATATTCACAATGCCTTTTGCATCGTCGAAGAGGCTGTCGCGCAGAAGGGTTGCCAGCTGGGCCTTTAGCTTTGCCTGGGCCACTAGCGGCAGAGGAACGCGGATGGTGGGGGCCGTCGATGTTTGGGAACATGCTAGAGTGCTCCCGAGGCTGGGCTGAATACCGGGATATGAAGCTTTGGACACTTGGCCACTGACATGGCAGCAGATGAAAGCGAAAGCCAGGGTTGCGAGCGGCATAAATTTGTTCTTGCCTTGCACATCTCTACCTCTTTCGTGCGCGCAGTAAAGTGTTCGGATTCTTTCCACCGCGCGAACGGAAGATGAGAAGATTCCCGTGTGTGGTTGCTTGCTAAAGGAAGGTAATGGCAGAGCTACAGAGTCCGCCGTAGCAAAGCCGCTGCCCCACTCGGGCAGGTCCTAAAGCGAGGCTAGAGAGTCGAACACGAAGGATTACAGTAAGAGTTTAATTCGGTAGGAAGGTTAATAAGCGTTGAGATTCACTTCGTCCAGCCACACATTGTAGGGCTGTTGCTCGTAGTTCCCGTCAAGTTGAAACTGAATGTTGATTCCTTCCTGGTACCATTTTGGCTGGGCGTTATAGTAGACATCCACATTGTAACTATTGTCAGCGACACTCAGGCTTATGTAGTGGACCTGGTTTCCGACGCGTTCAAAATTCCATACCAGATGTACCCAGGTTTGCGAAGGAAAATGCTTGCACGGTATCGGGATCGGAACCCATACTCCGTGCTGCGGATCCCAGATATTCCACTTTCCGGTCTGATTGAAGTCGCACTGCGTGCCCCACGTCCAGCGGGTTCCGCTGAAAGCCTGGTTCACATCAAACTCCAGCGATTGCGGCGCGTCGCCCACGTTCACGTAAAACCACAAATCGTAGCTAAAGTGGCTCACGTCGTGCCCGCCGCCAAGCGTATACCAATAGAGTTCGTTGGAGTAGGGGTGAGCACCTCCCATCGTGAACTCCGCGGATGTGCCATCGAGCGATGGCGAAGACTGACCTTGAATCAATTGCGATGAGGCCGTGCCTAAACCCGCGGCGCAGGTGAATCCATTCTGCAGTACCGCGGAGCAAGATTGCCAACCAGGAAGATTCTGGATGCCGGCAACTCCCGGCGTCTCTTGCGCCACAGTCACCTGCGTCGTTGCGGTTGCAATGTAGCCCGAATCATCCTCGGCAACCACTTCGATGGTGTGCTGCCCGGGCTCCATGAAAAGGTACTCACTGATAGTTGGTGTGTAGGAGTAATAGACGGCCACATTGTCTACATAAACTCTCATCCAGTAAAGCTGGTCTGCAGGCTGAGCTTGCGCCTGTAACATTGCCGGAGAGTTTATGCTTGCTCCTTGACCTGGAGTTGTGATGGTTAGTGGGAAGCCACACAAAGCTGCGGGCGGGGGCTCAATTGGAGCCGGGATCGAGGAAATGTCGGATGGCGCGGTGGGCGTAATTGGACAATTCGCAATGTATTTGGGCAGCCCCTGACATCCCCTCCACAGCATACCCAGCGCAAACACGCTCATCAGGAGCAGAAGGGACAGCAAGGCCGAGCTCAGACGCTTCCTTAGACCTGCCCCCAGCTCCGCGAACATTCTGCCCCCCGCGCTTAAGCGTCCTAAATGTTTTGTAGCCGATCAGCATGGGGAGCGGCCCAAATCGCCGTCACTACGAGTTGCGAATCGCTCGCATCTTCCTAGCGCGAGCTGCAGTCGTCCGTTCGAATCGATGGTGTACTGATGTCATCCATCAGGCCGGTGGTTGCTCTTCAACACCTACTCGCTTTTGAAATGCGGTTTTTATTCGCCGCAGCCCGCTACCAGTTAAATCAAGAATGAGACCTTCTCGTTCTGGCAGCCTTCATCGCAGACTTGCGTCGCGCAGTTTTTCCCCTCTTGGCAGCCGTACGCTTAGCCTCCCGCGACAATGCCGCCTTACTGGCGGAGCTGCGGCCCTCGCGCTTCAAGGCCTTCTCCGTGGCGCGCGAACGCGTCCGCGACGGTTTATGGCGTGGATGCTCTGCGGCCTCCTCATCTTCGGTTGCCTTCCTGCGAACTGAGGCCGGGCCCTTGGGAGGCGGAAGTTTCACACCAGCACGACGCGCCTTCGATAGTCCAATGGCGATCGCCTGTTGCGGGGATCGGGCGCCATGTTTTCCTTCACGCACGTGATGAATCTCCTCGCGCACGAATTCTCCCGCTTGGGTAGATGGAGACTTGCCCTCGCGCGCATCCTCACGAGCTCGTTGGATAGTTTCTTGTTCAGGCATTTCAGTATCCTCAAAAGTGCTTTGAGCTGATTGCACTCAGTGTTTATTCCCAAGGCCGGATTGCAAATCAGACAATTACCGTAGCTGCCAAAGAGATTTCTCCTAGAGATTCCCGGTGAAGAAATTCTGTGTTTTACACAAACTTGAACTGCGGAATGAATAATGCCTGGCGCGAACTGTCACTGCTCTCGAACCAACTCTGAATTCAATGAAATTCATCCCACACTTACGGTGCTCCCCGTATTGCCCGAAACAATCCCGGCCCGTCATATTTTGAAGGCCTGCACGTACGGTGACCTGCTGTTCGCCGCTCCGATCCTGGATTTCCCTGCGTCGGCCATCCGTTTTGTTTTGGAGGTTGGTATTTATGTGCGCAGTCTGGGACTTTCATCGCGGCGGCCAATTGCTTCTCGCGACTTTCTTTTTGCTCTCCCTCTGTCTTTTAGTGGAAGGATGTAGCAGCTCTGGCGCCATGAGTACAACCACGCCAACACCCACGCCGCCCACCACTCCCTTGCAACCCACTTATCCTTCCACTGCTCCTGTGCCCATTACGTGGTCTGCCAGCAGCAGCAATTTGCCTGCACCCACGGCCCAGAACCCGGTTACTGCGGACTGGGGAAGTGGCTCTAACAATTTTCCTCTGACAATTTCCAGCCCGAGCGCAGGCGCGGGTGTTACGTCTCCGATCAACGTAGTCGCCTCAGCTATTCCGAAGAACCCAATCTTTTTCATGCGCGTGTACGTTGATAATGTTTCTGTCTATTACACATCGTCGAATTCCATTAACACCCAGATCTTCGCCGCGCCGGGCAAGCACACTCTGTTGGTGATGGCGGAGGAATTAACCTGTGCGGCGCTGCCTTGTTCCACGGGCGACGTGTCAGCTATCCCGTTGAACATTACGGTGACCTCGCAAGCGGCGTCCACCATCAGCAGTATTCAGAACACCCCCGGTTGGCAATCGTGCTCAGCAGTATTTCCCGCGGGGGTTCAGCGTGCTGGACAACTCTGTGCCGCCGGGGAGAGCCAGTATGTGCCGGTTTCAAGTATGACTATGAATCAATCGCCCCCGGCACCGGCCCCGGCCATGGACGGCAAGGCCGCGCATTTCAGCATGGGCCCAGGGACTGTGGCCCCACTCGCCTCGGATTACGGCTACTCCAATTATCTGTACTTCAATCCCATCGCGGGGGGAAACGGTGTTACTACTTTTACCTACGACTTATATTTCTGGATAGACAATGTCGACGCGCCACAAGCGCTGGAGTTTGACGTCAATCAGGGATACGACGATACCACCAGCGGGACAGGCGGAACTCCGATGCGTTTCACCTGGGGATCGGAATGCAATTTGAAAGGCGACGACCCTCCGGGACAATGGGACATCTGGAACGACGAGGCAGGGAAGTGGGAGCCCACCGGAATCTCCTGCAAAGCCAACGTTGATATTCTGCCCAACACGTGGAACCATCTCACCTGGAATCTTCACCAGGCCGGCGGAATGGTTTATTACGACACGTTAACGCTGAACGGCGTAGCCACACCGGTGAACACGTCTTATATAAACCAGTCGGGGTGGACTTTAGAAGAGATCGATACAGCTTTTCAAATGGACCTGGCGCAGCCTCCGGTGCCGTACAACGTGTGGTTGGATGAAGTAAGTCTCACGGCACAATGAAATTGCCAGGTAATCAATTCACAGACTTCGCAACCGGCTTCCTGATCTCGGAGGCCGGTACGCGGCTTCGGGGTGAACCAAGCGTAAAGTAAAACGTTGCGCCTCGTTCAACCTCACCGGTCGCCCAGATTTCACCTCCGTGCCGCCGGACGATTCTCTGCACCGTCGCCAGACCGATCCCATTGCCGGGAAATTCAGCCGTCGGATGCAGCCTTTGGAACGGCTGAAATAACCGATCCGCCGACCGGGGATCGAATCCCGCTCCATCGTCGCGCACAAAATAAACCGTCCGACCATTTTCTAGCGTAGAGCCGAACTCAATGCGGGCGCGTGGATGAGTCGAGGTGTACTTCCATGAATTTCGCAACAAATTCTCCAGCACAATTTTCAGCAACCGCGGGTCACCGTCAACTTTTTCCACGGCTGATATAACGAAGTCCACTTTGCGACCTGGCTCCAGACCTTTCAACTCCTCTGCAACCGAGCGGGCAACGGCAGTTAGATCTACGGGTTCCGATCGCAACACGCTGCTGGTCACTCGCGAAAGATTCAGCAGGTCATCAATCAACTGCATCATGCGCTTTCCCGAGTTACGGATATGATCGATCAGTTCCTTTGCCTTGGCATCGAGTTTGCTTCCGTACTCCTTCAAAAGCACGTAGGTGAAGCCATTCAGTGCGTCGACCGGTCCGCGCAAGTCATGAGAAACGGAATAAGAGAATGATTCCAGCTCGCGGTTCGCGAAGAGCAGTTCGCGAGTGCGTTGCGCGACACGATCTTCCAGTTCGTCATGCGCCTTTCGCAGTTCGTCGTCGCGCTTCTGAATTTCCGCGAGCATCTGGTTGAAGGCAGTGATCAGCAGGCCCACTTCATCCGCTTCCTGACTCGGCGTGGCCCGCGCGGAATAGTTTTTGTCCTGGGAAACGGCGGCAGCCACACGCGCCAAATTCACTATGGGCCGAGCCACGGATCTTCCAAACAGCGAGGAAACTAGCAGGGCCGCAACCAGCGAAAGCAAAAGCACGGCCAGCGCAATGGCGGCATAACGCTTCAGCCGCTGATCGATTTCCCTGAGATCGGCACGAATGTAGACCAATCCTACCGGTTTGCCCTGAAACATGATCTTGCGCACGAGTACAAGATGAGAGTTGGAGAAGCGATAAGTCTCCACTTGATCGCCCGGAAGATTCGGAAGGCTTAGGATATTCACGCCGTTATCGCGCGTATAAGTCGCGAAAGGTTTTCCATCGAGAGTGAAAATGCCGGCGGCGGTCACGCTCTGCGAACTCTTCAAAGCGGAAAGAGTGTTGTCGGCAGACTGCGGATCGTTGAATAAAATTGCCGATACACTATTGGAACCGACAATGTCCGCCTGCGCGGACAACGTTCGAACGAGGCCTTGCCGGAAGGTGATCTGGTCGTAAGTAAAGAACGCCAGACAAGCCAGTGACAGTGCCGCCCCGCTCACCAGCATGTTCATCAGGGTGAGTTTTCTTAAAATCGAGCGGCGGCGCGGCGGGCTCATCTCAATCGCCCCCCGCGCGTTTGCGAATCACTCGCAGCGCTACTTTCAGCAACTCTGAGCTGACGGTCAATCCGGAGTCTTCGATCGGAGCAATATTCACCTCGAACCGGATTCTGTCCTCCTGATTCACCAGTCCGATCATTCCTCCCCGCTCGGCAAAGTGCGGAATGTCACTGACCGTCAGGACCGGCAAGCGCTTTGCACTCGCAAGCACGGCGCTGAGACGAGTTTCTTCCGACATGCTCACGAACAGAATGTGACAACCGTCGGCGTCGTGCATGCTGGGAATATTTCGCGTAGTGACCGGCTTGCCGGAGATCGCTTCACCCTTTACGGTGGCCTCCAGAACCGTTCCAAAAGAATTTTTGCCCAGCACGCAGATCTGGAGGGAGTCAACACTGTTGGCCAGGACAGGCCAGCGGACGAACTTTCCGAAGTTAAATAAGTAAGCGGCTTTAACTTGCGATTCGGTTGGCCGAGTCTGTTGCGCTTCAGTACGAGGGTAGTAATCGGGGCGATAAAGAGTGCGAGCAGAAAAGCGGGAAAAAATCGTAAAGTTAAAAATCGAAAATAACCAGCCGGCCGCGATGGGCCGCTACAGGGATGCGACCTTTTGATCTCGGGCCGTCGACGGCGCATTGCAAATTCAGCGTGTCCACGTTATTTGCCCGTAGGCGCTTCTTTTGATTCCGACCAGGGGTCCGGGATCGCCGCTCGATTCATAATGATAAGGCTGGAAAAGATCGCGTCCCACTACCGACAATTGAAAATGCTCTTTTACTTTCCATGCGAATCGGGCGTCTGCGGTGGAGTAGGCATTTACCATTTCGCCCGGCAAAGCGCTAATGTAGCGGTAATCCAGATCAAGACTAAATGCCTTCGATAGATCGAAAGCAGATTGGATCATCACTTCATGCTTTGGGCTCGATTTCTCAGTGATGGGAGCGGTGCCTATGTCCATCGAGCCAGTACCTTTTTTCAGGTCCATCTGCAGATAAGAATAAGACGCTTGCAGTCGCCACCAATCCGTAACCTTCCACGCAGGCGCGATCTCGCCTCCCTTTGTTGCACCCACAAGACCATTGCCAAACTCCGCCGGAATCAAAATATGCGGAGGGCCCGGAACAGTCTCGATAAACGGACCGCCAGTGACGTCCTCGCTGAATAGATCGCCGTAATGATTGTAAAAAGCCGCCACATCCACATACAGATTCTTGGCGATCAAGCGCCGGTAGCCTGCTTCATAACCGTTCAACTCTTCGGAGCGGAAGTTAGGGTTTGCATTGAATCGCGCCAGCACCGGCAATCCGTCCAATACGGCGCCCGTATCGCCCAAAAGATAAAAATCTCGTTCTCCGTCGGAGGGTGTGCGCAAGGCGTGAGTGAAAGCGGTCCACACGGATTGGTGCGCCGTGGGAGTCCACAGCAAGCGTCCAGTAGGTTCGAATTGCACCCCGGTGTAATTTGTTTTCAGCGCCTTTGTTCCGACCGTAAGGGAAAGCTTGTTCGGGACCAGCGCGATTTCATCCTGCAAAAATGCCGTGAAGAGCAAGTCGGTTCGATTGTAAGGAACGAAGGCGAGGCCCGAATTTACGACACGATCATCGCCTCGGCTGGAGCGGGCACCTAACCCCCAGGAAATCTCTTGTCGCCCGGGCAACCGGAACCGGTCCATAAAATCCACGTCGAAGGTATTGCGAATGTCGCTGAAGTCCGCTTCCTGCCGGTTTGTTCGGTCGAAATAGGCCTCGAGCTGAACATCATTTCCTTCGCTGAATACCCTTCTCCATTGGCCGGTAAGGTTGGCGCCAAAAAGCGGCGCTGTCGAATAAACGATTTGCGAGTAAGGCGGCGCGTAGCTAGTGACATTGACGCTTTCGCCATTCCCCTGGTCGTACATGTCACCGTGCAGACTGAAAGTGTCGCGATTGTTCGCGCTCCAATCCATGCGGAATCCGACCTGAGCATCACGCCAGCGGTCGAAATTTATATTGTCGGTGTGGTACTCCGGTCCGCGGTTGAAGCCCTTGGCGTACATGCGATAGTCGAGAGTCTTTCCGTCACCGCCGCCATAGCGTACGTTGAAAAAGCCTTCTTCCATGTTACCGCCGCCCACGCTGACGTAATCGCCATGCGTTTCGCTGCTGTTTTTGGTAATAATATTGATAACGCCGTTCAGCGCGTTTGGTCCCCAGATGGTCCCGCCCGGCCCGCGGATCACTTCGATGCGGTCGATATCTTCCAGAACATAATCCTGAACTTCCCAATAGGTACCCGCGATCAGAGTCGTGTATACGGTCCGCCCGTCAATCAGCACCAGCACGTCGCGGCAAACCTGCTGCCGAAACCGCGGATGCCAATAGACCATTTGCTGCTGTCGATTTTCGCCACTTCCACGCCGGGAGCCAGCCGCAATGCCTCTGGAATACTGGTTGCCCCCGAGCGCTCAATATCATCATGAGTGATGACGTACACCGCCGCCGTGGTATTCCATAGTTCCTCGGGCTCCTTGGAAGCGGTTGTTACCTCGACGCTGCCAAGTTCAGCCAGGCTCAGGTGCTTCAAAGGATTTTCGGACTGATCTGGCTGGGCGCTCGACGCGAAGCTCGCCGACGACGGAAAAAGAAAAACAGAGCCACGACGAATGGCAAAATTCCCTTTGCTCCTGTGGCTGCGCACCGGCTGATTTTGTTTTGCATTTGCGAGAGTGCTCGAATCGAGTTAACTCAACCGCTACCGCAACCTACTCGTCGATCCAACGAGAAATCAACCCGCTGCGTTCTTCTCTATCAATCTGTTCACTTCGGCCAATAATTCGCCTGGTTCTACATCCCGCTTCTGCAACCATGTATCGACAATGCCGATCGTCTCATCCGGCAGCGAGGAGAATCCTGACAGGACCAGAATCGGTATGTTGGGTCTCAATTGCTTCATCTCGCGTGCTACGGATAGTCCTTTCATGCGCGGCATCCAGTAATCCAGTACAACGGCGTCCACAGAATGAGTCTGGAACAACTGCAAAGCTTCTGCTCCCGAACGCGCCAGCAGCACGTCAAAACCTGCGGATTCGAAAACCATTTTCCGCGAGGTCAACTGCTCTTCATCATCTTCGGCACAAAGTACGGTCTTACGACCCAGGTTCGAGCTTTCCATTGGTAAGCCCTCTTTGCTGCGCGACGTCAAAATCTTCAACACGGTGCCGAGAAGAACGTCAGGATCCTGGCCCTTTTGTACATAGCCATCGATCGCGGTTAACAACCCCTCAGGGAGTCTTGGCCACGGCAGACACGACGACCACCGGCAGTTGCGGATTCTGTTTTTTGAGTCTTTGAGCGACCTCGTCCCCGTCCATTCCGGGCATCATGTAATCGAGAAGTACCAGGTCAATTCCCTGGCCCTCGGACAAGGCTTGCAGACCCTCCACTCCGGAGGATGCAGTGACTACCGAATATCCTGAACTCTGCAGGAAATGCCGGCGCAAGGCCAACGTCTCGGAATCGTCGTCTATACAGAGGATTGTCGGAACGCGATCTGGCATTTTCCTTTGGAAGACGAGAGCCGCACTGGGTGGGGTAATAATTGCAGGGGCTTGTACCTCGACGTGCCATACAGGATTTACTGTATGCGCAAATTTCTTAACGAATGCCCTACTTCCTTACTGCTGGTTATCAGCCTTTCCCTGAACTGAAATACTAAGAGTCAAAGACAGACCCTCAGGATGATTCAAGAAATCCTTCGCGAATCAACCGAACGATACCCGCTGAACCCGACCTTCGTTTCTCCGATGCGGCTCATACTTTCAAATAATCTGGCCCGCAAGATCCGGTTCGTCTTTCGAATTTATTCCCTGAAATTTTGGAGGCTTTAATGAAGATGAAGGCGGTTACTTATAAGGGCGTTCGGCAAATGTCCGTGTCCAACGAAGCGAAACCAAAAATAGACTCTCCTACGGACGCTATTTTAAGAGTTACGACCACTGGTATCTGCGGCAGTGACTTGCACATGTATGACGGCCGTACGCCTCTCGAAGAGGGAACAGTGGTTGGTCACGAAATCATGGGCGTGATCGAAGAAGTCGGCGACGCGGTGCAAAGCATCGGCCCGTAAAGCTCGCGAGCCTCGACGCTACCCAGTGTTGAGGTCGCGAGGAACGCGGAAAATTTATTCGTCCCTTTGGGCACCTTGAAAAGTTCGCTGACCGCTGCCGATCTTAACCATCCGCCCAGCAACCTTCTGCAACTAACGGAACATAAACGAGCCGCCGTTGTCGGGGCAAATTCTGAATACGAGGGGAAACATGAGTAAAAATTCTCTGAAGGAATTGTATGTCGAAGAACTTAAGGATTTATTCAGTGCCGAAAATCAATTGACCAAAGCTTTGCCAAAAATGGCAAAGGCGGCATCGTCGGATGAATTGCGCCAGGGCTTCGAAGAACATCTGGAACAAACCCGGGGACACGTCCAGCGGCTGCAGCAGATCTTCGAACAGTTGGGAGAAAAAGCCACGGGCAAGAAATGTCTGGGAATGGAAGGCCTGGTCAAAGAGGGTGCGGAAACCATGGGCGAAGACTTTGAGGACGCCATGATGGATGCCGCCTTGATCGCTGCCGCGCAACGGGTCGAGCACTATGAAATCGCCGGCTATGGTTCGGTGATCGCTTATGCGGACCTGCTCGGCGAGTCTGAACAGGCGTCGCTTCTGAGAGAGACCCTGGAAGAAGAAAAAGAAACCGACAAGAAGCTGACCGAACTGGCGAAAGAAATCAATGTCGAAGCCCAGCAAGGCGATTCTGAGAGCGAAGAAGAGGAGCAGCCTCGGGATAAACGGAAGTCTCGTAAGGCCGCATAGTTAACTCGCAGGCGCGATAGCGGGGAGTCGATCGCAGACTCCCCGCATTTTTTGCTGTTTGTAAAACGCTAGCGGGGACCTAACCTTTTTACTGGCATGTACTGGAGGAAGCGAATGAAGGATATCCTGTTCAGAATAATCGTCGGAGGCTCAGTCGTCTCTGTGTTCGCGCTGATTGGTGAGTTGCTCAAGCCTAAAAGTTTTGCTGGTCTTTTCGGCGCCGCGCCTTCCGTTGCCCTCGCTACGCTGGCTCTGACCGTCATGAAAGAGGGGAAGGCTTACGCCAGTATCGAAGCCAGGTCCATGATTCTAGGCTCCATCGCGTTTATTATTTACGCCGCTGTTATAAGCCGGTGGATGATGCATCGGCGGATGCAGGTTCTATCAGCCACAACCCCCGGGCTGGGCCTGTGGTTGGTTTGCGCGTTAGGCCTGTGGTATGTCGTGTTGAGGTAAGTTTGACGTAGTCGTGAAGATCAAAGTCGATACGGCCGGCTTAAAAAACTCCAAGTGGTATGAGTTCGCTTTACGCTTTTCTTTTGGCGGAGCCGTCACCGCCTTTGCCGGCTTGGTTGCGAAGCGATATGGCCCCGAAGTTGGTGGTGTTTTTCTGGCATTTCCCGCCATCGTCCCCGCGACGGCCACGCTTATCAGGAAACGCGAGCAGCAGAAAAAAGAGCGCGCCGGCTATGATGGCGCGGAACGCGGTCGAGCTGCAGCTGCCGTCGATGTGGCCGGAGCTGCCATGGGAGGGTTCGGTCTGATCGCATTCTCCGCTCATAGTCTGGCTGAAAATCACGGAATGGAAAACTCCAATTGTGCTTGCCGTCGCTACGGTGGTTTGGTTTTTAGTTGCATTTTCAATCTGGCAACTTCGCGAAGTGCTCTGCCGCCGCTTCGCGCCCACCGCCCCAACGTCCTCACCCACACTTTGGTCGCCCCGGTGATCGCAAATCCATACAGGATCGTCATTAGCCTACCCGGTGCGGTATCTTCAGAATCACGCTGCTTTTCGCTCCGCAGACTTTTTCCCTCGCTCGATGCGTTTGGAAAGGAATGACTTGGCTTTCTCCAACTCTGACTTTCGCGCGGTGCTTAATCCGCGCCCTGCTCGATTGATAAAGTACGTGAGCATCCGCATGCCGGAGGCTGGTCCCTTTGGGGAAACCTTCTTCGACGCCAGACTGCGCGCGATTGTAGCGGCCTTTTTAGTGAAGAGCTTCGGGGAGGGTGTGTCGAGTCCGTGGTCACTTTCGCCACCCAACGCTTTTTCTTGGAACTTGCCATAAGTCCTCCGCAATAGAGCACAGAACGTTGAGATGCACCGGCGCAGAAATAGTGGCTTCTCACATCGCCGCGGGCCAATTCATCCAGACACTACAGTCGGCACCCGATGCCGGAGACCACTATGCAGTCTATGTTAGGAGAAATACGAATCCTGCTGCCACAGGTGATGCTCATGAAAAGTTTGCTTAAATCAGAGCGCGTACCCGCGGAGGGTTCCCGGCCGGCGAATAGCCCGCTCTCGAAATCTGTTCCGCGGTCGCTCGCGGCATTGCGCCGCGCGGCCCGGGATTGTAAAGCCTGTGACCTCTGGAAAAATGCGACGCAAACCGATTTTTGGTGAAGGCCCGACACGTGCCAAACTGTTTCTTGTCGGCGAACAGCCCGGAGATCAGGAAGATTTAGCCGGACATCCTTTCGTCGGGCCTGCAGGACGAATTCTCGACGAAGCGCTGCACCAGGCTGGCATCGATCGCGCAGAAGTTTACGTCACGAATGTGGTGAAGCATTTCAAATGGGCTCCCGCACAACGTGGTAAAAGGCGCATTCACAAGAAGCCCCGGTCCTCTGAAATCCTGGCTTGCCGACCATGGCTTGATGCCGAATTGCAGATCGTAAAGCCAGAAGTCCTCGTCTGTTTAGGTGCGACCGCCGCTCAGGCGCTGTTGGGCAGGGAATTCAGCGTAACTCGTCAGCGCGGCCAGCTCGTCGAATCGCCGCTGGCTCCTAAAGTTGTCGCGACGGTGCATCCCTCGTCCATACTCCGCGCTCCTGACGCGGCTGCGCGACAGGCGCAAATGCAGGAGTTCGTTCGAGACCTTACCAGGATTGGCGCCTTGCTGTGAGCGCAAAAAAGCCATCAAGGCGGCGCAATTTAGAAAGTATCCAAGAATTCGCAAGCATCGGAATTCGTAAGCCAGGACAAGCATGTGGTCGCGAAGTGCTAAGAGTCAGCCGGATTCATTCCAGGTTTAAACTCATCACTCCACGCTTGTCGACGGTAACTTGTAGTAGCTTCTCGCTTCCACTGGAAAAGTCTCCGGTCACCGATTGATCAGAAGAGTTATCCCCCGAAGTGACCTGCACGCGAAGACGGTGGCTTCCTGCGGGGATCGGCATGGCGTGAATTTCGTGGCCCTGAACGTGATGGAACAGCACTAGATGTTTCTTGTCCGTTCCTTCCAGAGTGCGGGTATAGCTCAATCTGTCATCTACCCAGATCGAGAGCTTGGCCTCGGCGAATTTGTGGTCCACTTCAATATCCAAAGTGGCTGAACCTGGACTCGTTGCCGCAGGCGATCCCGCAACGCTCGTGCTGGCCGGCTTTAAAGTGGCAGCAGAATGCGAGATGGCCGCGGACTTCCTGATCTTTTTACTGACAACCTCGGGCTGAGTTTCGGCTTCTTGTTTTGTAGCCGTCTCCCTTACCACCGTGGGAGCAGACGTTTCGCTGCTGCCAGGCGCGACCATGGCGGGCGCTGGATTTTTGGAGGCAACCTGATCTGTGAGGACCGATGGTGCTCGACACTTTTATCCGACAGCTGTTCGGTTGGAATTTTGGGCCAAAGCACGTGATTAAGGCGAAGACCGAAAAGTAGCAGTCCCGCCAAAAACACCGCGCCGACAATCGAGGTCCTCCCCATCTTGCTCAGCAGTTTGTCCGCCAGATTCTTTTGCTGGGATGGAAGACGTTTCGGTAAGAGGGATTTGCCTGCGGCGCCGGATTTCCCAGTTGCTGACCCTTTATCTTTCTCAGCGGCAAGGGCAGCTGCGCTGGTGGCAGCCCCACCGGGTTGTTTTGCCTTACTCCACAACTCGCGGCCTTCGCGCAAATCCTGAATGTCCAACGCCATTTCCATTCCACGCTGGTAGCGCTGGGCAGGATCTTTTGCCATGGCTCGAGCAATGATGTAATCCAACGCCGGGGGCAACTCAGTGTCGAGAACTGTGGCAGGAATCGGATCGCGATTCACTACCTTGTAGGAAACGGTGAGCGCGCTGTTGCCCTGGAATGGCCGATAACCGGTCAGAATCGTGTACAGGACGACGCCAAGAGAGAACAAATCGGATCGTCCATCGACCGCCTCGCCGTTTAATTGCTCCGGCGACATGTACGCCGGAGTTCCCAAGGCTCGTCCCGCCAAGGTGTGATTGGCAAGGTTGAGTTTGGCCACGCCAAAGTCGGCGATCTTGGCATGTCCATCTTCCGTAAGCAGAATGTTGGCAGGTTTTAAATCACGATGAACCACGCCCTGGCCATGAGCGCAATCCAGCGCCTCGGCCAGCTCGTGGGTCAGCTGCAGTGCAGTTTCCATTGGCAACTTCCGGTCTTGCGCGGAGAGCAGTTTATCCAGCGATTGCCCGCCTACAAATTCCATCACAATGTAGGGAGCACGCGTTTCTGGCTCCTCGCCCACATCGAAGATCGTGACTATGCCGGGGTGAGAAAGCCGGCCTGCGGCTTCGGCTTCGCGATAGAAACGCTCCCGATACTCCTGCTCCTCATCCGCTGGCTGCCCGGCCAGGGAGATGGTTTTTACCGCCACTACTCGGTTGATCTTAGGATCCCGAGCCTTGTACACCACGCCCATGGCTCCCCGTCCCAGTTCAGCCAGGATCTCGTACCGCCCAAAGCGTTCGCCTCTCCGTTCATCCATAAGTGACACTTGCTGCTATTCAGGGTTTCACGGCAAAGTCATCGTCATTGCTGGTTGAATGTTCCAGAATTCTCACGCCACCCGCGGCGCGGCGGAAAGCATTCCTGCGTGAGCGGTCGCAGTACAGCAGCGCTTACCCATATTGTGTACTGGGGCTGGACTGGCACCAAGTTACCGACGTGTTACCGATGGGGGAATCTCAGGAATGGGAAAGGGGCGTCGTTTTTTCTTGAAAAAACGAATGCGGGCCCGCCTAGCAGGCCCGCATCCTTAATAAGTACAGGTTGTGCTGACAAGCTCGTCAACCAATCAAGCTCGTATCCCTCGACGTGCCTCTATTCGTAAGAGAACGTCAGGTCGTCGAGGGAGATGTTGTAGGAATCTTGCTTATCGTTTCCATCCTGCTGATAGTTGATGGTTACGCCATACCAGCTGCTAGGTGCTGAGCCGTGGCCAAAGGTCCAGTTCAAATTGTGAGTCTCGCCGTTGAGAGTAATGGACTGATACAACAACTCGTTGTTCGAAGTGCGTTGCACCTTGATCGTGAGATGGTTCCACGCATTGTTGTTCGGATAGCAGGGTATGCCTGTGGGAGTCCAGTGCGCGGATTGGTTATCCCAGACGTCCCATTCGTTCCCGCCGGCAATGCGGCACTCGTGACCCCATATGAATCCCATGCCGCCGAAGAACTGGTTCATGTCAAACTCCAGCGCCTGCGAAAGCCCGAGGTTACTTCCAAAAAAGTAGACGTCGTACGTGAAATCGTGAAGCGTGGGCACCATCGCATGATTCGAGTCCGGCATCCCTTGCGACGATGCGGGGCCGATCAGATGGTTGTTAAATAGTGCGTCGGAATAAACTTTGCTGCCCCCTACATTAAATTCAGCGGCGTCTCCGCTCATGGAGGGCGACTTAACCCCCTGGGCCATCGAGAAAGAGATGCCATCGCATGGCGAAGGCGAGCAGTCCACAAAGTTTGGTGGTCCCTGCCCATATCTGCCCCATCCACCGGCGCGTTGAATATTCGAGAAGGTCTTTCCGCTTCCGCCACCACTGCCCACCGTTACTTTGACCGGCGTCGTCGTCGCTCCGCCGCAGTAGTCCCATGCTTCAACCACGGTGTCGTAAGTGCCTGAGCCCAGTGCAAGGTTTGTGTTCAGCTTCGAGCCGTTCACCACGTAAGTTAATACGCCCGGCGCCGTATAGATTCCCATGGAAGACACGCCTTTGTCGCACGAACTCGTCGCCGAGGCTGCATAGGGAACAGATCCAGCGTAGGTCGAACCGTTAGCGGGGGAACTGACCGTCACGCCGGCAAACAAGGGCGAAGCGCCAACGGCCAACAGGCACACGATCTGCAACAGATACTTTGACATGCGATACTTCTCCAGATTTTTTATTGACTTGCGGTCTTTCTGGACTCCCGTAAGGAACTGCCGCCTGTGCGCGAGCGGTGCGCATCAAGGCTCTGTACTCAACAGCTTTCCAGAAGTGGCTTGATGTTGGCTCCGGTTTCGGAAACTGCCGGCTGCTTTTAGCAATCCAGCAAAACCGTGCTGAGACCTGCCCGAAACCGATCCAAACTTTCAAGACCATACCAGAAACGCTGTATTCCCTCCAAGCGGAAACCGTGGTTTTCAATACTCGGAAGTACTACCCTGCCAGGAAGTCCGCAGGCTGGCAAGCTCGGCAACCCTGTTGCAAGAAATCACTACTAACCTTTCGATCTTCGCTCGGCAGAATTACTTTAGAACTGAAGAGGTATAGATTCATGAACACTACCGATCAAAAATGCGCTCATAAAAACTGTAGCTGTCCCACGGCTCCCAATAGCCAGTACTGCAGTCCAGCTTGCGAGAGTGGCAAGGGCTCTGAGAGTGCGTGCAACTGCGGACATCCGGGTTGCACCGGTGCCAAGGATATTGCTGCTTAATTCGACCGGGCACCGGTACGCGCTCGCGGCGGTTAATAATACGAGAGTCGATTTCCCTACGTAAGGCAGAATTTTCACGCTAGAACTGGAGTCATACTTTGGCGACCTCCAAGGCGGCTTCAGGATCTAAGTCGCTGGTACTTATTGCTTTCGTACTGGCGCTTGCCGCTTTATATTTCGGCCGCGAGCTTTTCATTCCGCTCGCTCTAGCCTTTGTCCTCAGCTTCCTGCTTACCCCCATCGTCTCCTTGCTGGAAAAAATTCGAATCGGACGGGTCGCTTCCGTTCTGACCGTGCTGATCCTCTCCTTTGTTCTGGTCGGGAGCGTGACGTGGGGAGTTGCCCGTCAATTAGTCGATATCATGGTCCAACTCCCGGATTACAAGGCCAATCTGGATGAGAAAATCAAACTGCTGCATGCCTCGAACAGCGGAAATTTCAGCAAAGCGACCGCCACCGTGCAAGAGTTAAATAAAGAACTCGCGGCGGTTCCCGGACAAATCGCTTCTGCCAGGGAGGAGAAAGAACAAAAGACATCTCATTCCCCCCGGCCCATCTCTGTACAGGTAGCCCAGCCTCCATCGAATCTGGTTCAGGATCTTCGTGCCCTCTTGGGTCCGCTCGCTGGTCCGCTTGAGACTGCCGCGATCGTAATTATTTTTGCTCTCTTTATGCTGGCTAAGCGCGAGGACCTGCGCAACCGCGCCATCCGGCTCGCCGGACACGGCCAGCTGAACCTCATGACCCAGGCTCTGGACGACGCCGGTCGCCGGCTCAGCCGTTATCTGGTTTTGCAGTTTGCCGTCAACGCCTGCTACGGGGCAGTGTTTGGCCTGTTGCTCTACTTCATCGGAATTCCGCACGCGCTGCTATGGGGCGTTTTCGCGGGAATCCTGCGCTTCATTCCTTACGTCGGTACGCTTATCGCCGTGTCTCTTCCTGTTGCCCTGGCGCTGGCTGTCTTCCCCGGCTGGCACCACGCCGGACTGGTCTTCCTGGTTTTCGTAGTCATGGAAGTGACCGTCGCCAACTTCGTCGAGCCCTTACTGTATGGTTCCCACACCGGCATCTCCTCTCTCGCCATCCTGGTGGCAGCCGTGTTCTGGGCCACCTTATGGGGACCGGTGGGACTTATCCTCTCGACTCCGCTCACTGTCTGCCTTATCGTGTTGGGCCGCCACGTTCCTCAGCTGAATTTTCTCGAAGTGCTGCTAGGCGACGAACCCGTGCTCTTGCCGGAGCAATGTTTTTACCAGCGCCTGCTCGCCATGGATCAGGAAGAGGCGCGCTCCATCGCCGAGAACCACCTGAAAGAAAACTCTCTGGAAAGCCTGTATGAATCCATCATCCTCCCCGCTCTCAAGCTGGCCGAACACGATCATCAGACCGAAGGCGTCGATGACACGGCGAGAAGATTTATGTTCCGGAATGTGAGAGAGCTGATTGAAGATCTGGGAGATCAATACGCCGAGGACCACCCTACCGCTGGCGCGGAAGATGATGCGTATCGACCACCCGCGCCAACCGATGTCGCCATGTCGAAAACCAATACCGCCTGCATTGCGGCCAACAGCGGTGCCGACGAACTGGTGACGATGATGTTAGTTCAGTTGCTGGAACAGTCAGGAATCGGCTCCCGCCAGTTTCGCGCCGATTTATCTGATGCCGATTTAACGGAGCTTTCCAAGAATGGTTACGCGGCGGTTTGCATATCCTCCATATCCCCCTTCGCCATGGGTGAGGCCCGGTGGCTTTGCCGGCGGCTCCGAGCGGGCGTCTCGGCTTTGCCAGTCGTCATCGGACTGTGGAGTTTCGAAAGCAATCGAGCCCGGCAGCGGCTCGGACCAGCCTGCTCCGGTCTGGTCGCCACTACGCTCGCGGATGCCTTGGCCCAAATTCGCCAACTTGTGCATCCGGGTGCTCCTGCGGAAACTGTCGCCGAACCTCCCGCCCAACCTGCCGCCGAGACCTCTCCCCGAACCTCGCGAAGCGCAAAAGACGCCGGTCTAGTTCCGCCGGAAGAGCGCTGCTTCAGCCGCAGAAAAAATTGCCTCCGGTCTTTCCTGTAGGGTGTGGAGAACGCTATAATTCCCTCACAGCGATTCCGCCATCGTTGGTTCTCCCATTCGACATCAGATTCCAGGAGTTGTATGAGTGAAAAACCCAGTACCACTTTGCCCGCCACGGTCGAAAAAATCATCAAGCCTGTCTTTCCCACCGAGCCCGAACGCGCCCAAATCGCCATCCACGGCGCCGATCACCTCTATCGCGAGGTGCGCATCGAGAACACTTTGACAGACGAGCACGGGGAAAAGGTTCGCCTGAAGCCGGGCGCGGAGGTGGAAGTCACGATCGAAGCCAGCCCTGAAGCTACGACTCCAACCGATTGAGAACCTGCAGCGCTCCAAATGCAGGCGCGTGGCTGGATTGATGAGTTGGATTGCGAAGGTAACGTCTGTTGAAAATTAAATAACGCAGAAACGGCAGCGCGGGACCTCACGCGTTAAGTTCTGAGCTGGTTGCATTGCTGGTCTCGTCCGGTCCCAGGGAGACCTCCAGCCATCGCGTCAAAAAATCAATAACCTCTCGAGGAGGACGCAGCCAAAGTCGGGCTGCAGTTGGCCTCCATTCCGGACGCACCAATATGCTTATCCCGGAGCCGTTAATCGTGGCAAAAGCCGCTTCGTCAGTGATATCGTCTCCCAAATAAGCGGCCGGGACGGAGGACTTCATCTCACCCAGCAGTGTGCGAACGGCTGCACCTTTATTTGCTTTCGTACTGCGAATTTCAATTCCCGCGTCGAAGTGGAGGAGATCGAGACCGTAGCGCTGTGCGATTTCTGCCCAGCCCTGCATGACGCGTCTATGGATATCCTGCGCTTGATTTTCACTCAGACCGCGCCAATGCACTGCGACGCTTCCGGTCTTAAATTCCGCCGCATTCTGGAGTCGCTGAGAAACCAGCCATTCCTTTGCCACGAATAGAGCCTTCCCGGTCCGCTCGTCGAGCGCGGAAACTTTTACGCTGCCATCCACCTTTATTCTCTGAAGTCCATGACATCCCCAAACCTCAAGGTGAGGCTCAATCGCCAACAGAGGAATCACCTCGGTTGCGTCTCTTCCAGAAACAATCACGATTCGCGTTTTTCCAGCCGCCCGAATTTCTTGCAGAAGGGAAGTTACGCCGGGATAAGGGAACGCCGTCATCCGGTCCTTGCGGAAGGGCGCGAGGGTTCCATCGAAATCAAGCATCAACAACGATTGCGGCGCCCGCCCCACACTCTGCAGGAAGGACCTAATCTCGGCCTTCGAATCCTCCACTTTCGAAATGGAAGATTGCTGGCTGCCGTTGCCTTCGCGGGATATCACGCTGCGGTTGTGCTCCCGCGAAATTTTCCTTGCGGCCGATCTGTCCCATCCAGCCGCAACTCGCACAATTCCGTGATCAGAGTTCCCGCCCACTTGTGAATGTTATTTTCCCTGATGATTCTGCGCATTCGATGTACTCGCATTTGTTTTTCTTCCGGCTCCATTTCCAGTGCCGCACGAATCGCTTCCGCCGTCTGGTCAATGTCGTAAGGATTCACCAGTAAGGCGTCGCGCAATTCGCGAGCTGCTCCCGTGAACTGGCTCAGGATCAGCACCCCACGTTCGTCGCGGCGGGCTGCCAGAAACTCCTTCGCTACCAGGTTCATCCCATCATGCAGTGACGTTACCAGGCACAGATCCGCCGCCCGGTAATAACGCTCAATCTCTTTGTGGCTGTGTTGGTGCTTCAGGAACAGAATAGGTCTCCACTTGCCGGATTGAAACCGCCAATTGATCCGTTCCGCTTCGGCTTCGAGTTCGCCCATCAAGTCATGATAGCGTTTGATGTGGGTGCGGCTAGGCGCGCCGATCTGGATAAAGGTGAACTGCCCCTGGTACTTCGGATATTTCTCCAGAAATCGCTCGATCGCGCGGAATCGCTCATGAATTCCCTTGGTGTAATCCACGCGATCAACCCCTACGCCCACGAACGCAGCTTCCACGCCCAGGCTGTGCATCAGGGTTGATCGCTCGAGATAATCCACTCCGTAGCTATCGGGTTCAATCTCCAGATCGTCTCCCAAATCGACGCTGATGGGGAAAGGACGCACGATCGTCCGATGACTCTGGCGAGTCACCGAAAAGTGTTCCCAATCCACGCGTGATTCGACTACGCGGTCCACTGTGTGCAGGAAGTTATTGCAATGTGACTGCACGTGAAATCCGATCAGATCAGCTCCCAGCAGTCCATCCACCAGTTGGCGTTGCCACGGACAAATGCCGAAAGCCTCCGGATTGGGCCACGGAATATGCCAGAAAATGGCCACTCGCGCGTCCGGCCTCTTTTCCTTCAGCATTCGCGGCAGCAGCGCGAAGTGATAGTCCTGAACCAAAATCACAGGATTTTCCGTGTCGGCGATCTCTTCGAGCACCGCCGCCGCGAACTTCCTGTTCACATCCTGATAGAACTGCCAGTCTCCAGCGCGAAAGATGGGACGCGTGTGCGCGATATGAGACAGCGGCCAAAGCCCCTCGTTGGCAAATCCGTAGTAGTATCCTTCTTCTTCCTCTTTGGTTAACCACACTCGCCGCAAAGTGTAATGGGGACTATCCGGAGGAACGCGTAACCGGTCGTCCTTGTCTACGACTTCAATATCTGCGTTCCCGCTGCCATGTGCGATCCATGTCCCATCGCAAGCGGTAAGCACCGGCTCTAAAGCAGTCACCAATCCGCTGGCAGGGACGATGACTTCAAGAGACTTTCCATTCCGCTGGTGAATATAAGGTTCGCGATTCGACACCACAAAAAGGCGTCCGCCATGAAGCCGCTGCTGGATTTGCACCGCCAGCCGTTCCGGGGTCCAACTCGATTCTCCAGCCTCACGCAAACGCGCCTCATTCTCCGCCGCGTTTCTCGCTTGACTCAAACTCTCAGCCATGGTGACAACCTCCCACGCCAGCGGCTTGAACAGGTCGAGATCCGGCATCTGCTGATTCGAGGAAATCCTGCCCGTGCGTAAGGCGCGCATCCACTGCGCGGCTCTTGCGATCGGCCCGGCTATGCTCCAGCGCACGATCAACACCGTGATGAAAACGATCAAGAACACCTGCACCAGAACGGTGAAGAATGCCTCACGCCAGGTGCGAAGGTTTTGGGCGCGAATGTAATCCACATTGTGGATGACTGCCAGCCCACCGATTACGTCATCGTCCTTGTGCAAAGGCAAGGCGAAGATGTGGATGCGGTCATTGTCCAGACGGCCAAAGGAACTTTGCGCGTGATTTTCTGTGATCGCCCGGGTAACGTCATCCGGGACCGCTCCCATAATGGGTTTCAGTTCAGGCGTGATCGCAAGCAACTTACCTTGCAAATCGTAAACGGCAAGTCCAAGCAGATGTTCGCGAGTCCCAAAACGCTGCACCGTTCTTTGTAACGCCCGAGGCGACTCCCATGACTTCTCCAGATTGAGCGCGAAGCTCTCGCCCAATTCTTCGGAGTTGCGCTCCAGTTGACTCCTCAGCACACGTTTTTCCCGCAGCACCTCGTAATAGGAAAAGCCCAAGGAAACCAGCGTGATACCAACAATGAGAGAGACGATCAGCCTGACACTTAATAGGCGCATGATAATCCTCCCACCTTGAACTCTATCACCACGCCGGCAACGGCCGATTCGAAAATGGACATTCGTAAGTACACGTAAACGCACGAACGCGTATTGGATGCCATTCCTTTAAGAGGCGTAGTCAATAACCGCCGATCAAGCATGGGGAAATCGGCGTAGAACGCTGAAGGAAGAAAATTGCATTCCGTGACCTCGTTCCATCGCGTGCAAATTGCTCAAATATTGAGGATCGTTCAGCTGCCATGAACTACAGTAAAAACCCTAGAGTCAGCCCTGAGTTTTTCGTGTTATCTATCACTGTTTGGGACGGAAACTCCCCCTAAGTTGCATCCAAAAGATATGGTCCGGATTTCCCTGATCCCGGTAGCATCTGCTCCTCCCCCAACCCGCTTTGCAGCCGTCGTTTGCCCAGTTCTCAGCTTAGCGACGGCTGCTCGGGGAAAGCCGCCCGCGCAAACTATAGTCGGGATGTCCAAACTTTGAGAGATCCTGAGAATCTTCGCGCAGTTATTTTTAGCTCAGTCATTCTTTGCCTAGTCCAGGAGCCTTGATTTATGAAGAGAAATAGCCGAGACGCAACCACAACCGTTGCCAATGGCGCATTCGAAGAAGGCGAGAACAATAACAGCAAGAGCAACGGCGGATCGAAGAGCGGCAGCAATGGCGGATCGAAGAGTGGTGGCGGTTCGGTTGCGCTTGCCCAGCCCCCGGTCGCCGATCTCAGCGTAATTCTCGCCGGCCTGCAGACTATGCGGGATGGAGATTTTTCGGTTCGTCTTCCCGGATCCTGGACCGGAATCGAAGGCAAGATTGCCGACACTTTTAATTCCATCGTCGCCGCCAACCAACAGATGGCGCAAGAATTAAAGCGCGTTGGCCAGGTCGTCGGAAAAGAAGGCCGCACCCGCGAGCGCACCCGCTTCCATGAATCCCGAGGAGCGTGGGGCGACATGGAAGTCTCGGTGAACACGCTGGTAGAAGACTTACTCCGACCCACCGCTGAAGTCACGCGCGCCATCGCCGCTGTCGCGCAAGGAAATCTGACGCAAACCGTTCGTCTCGATGTCGACGGACGTCCCCTTGAAGGCGAGTTCCTGCGCTCTGCCAGCATTGTCAACACGATGATTCAGCAGCTCGGCGTTTTCACCGCCGAAGTTACCCGTGTCGCCCGCGAAGTCGGTACGGACGGAAAACTCGGCGGCCAGGCGCAAGTCCCGGGCGTCGCCGGAACCTGGAAAGATCTCACCGATTCTGTCAACTCCATGGCCAGCAACCTCACCGGCCAGGTCCGAAACATCGCAGAAGTCGCAACCGCCGTGGCCAGTGGCGATCTCTCCCGCAAAATTACCGTTGATGTACGCGGCGAAATTCTTCAACTCAAAGAAGCCATCAATACCATGGTCGACCAGCTCCGCTCCTTTGCCTCCGAAGTGACGCGCGTGGCTCGCGAAGTAGGAACGGACGGCAAACTCGGCGGCCAGGCCGTCGTGGTCGGCGTCGCCGGAACCTGGAAAGATCTCACCGATTCTGTCAACGCCATGGCCGGCAACTTAACGGCCCAAGTTCGAAACATCGCCGAAGTGACCACGGCCGTGGCCCGCGGCGACTTATCCCGCAAAATCACAGTCGACGTAAAAGGAGAAATTCTCGAACTTAAAGACACCATCAACACGATGGTCGATCAGCTCAACGCATTCGCTGGAGAAGTGACCCGAGTGGCTCGCGAAGTGGGTACCGAAGGTAAATTGGGCGGACAGGCGCAAGTCCCCGGCGTGGGTGGAACTTGGAAAGATCTCACTGACAACGTGAACTTCATGGCCAGCAACCTTACTGGTCAGGTGAGAAACATCGCTGAAGTCGCAACGGCCATTGCCAACGGCGACCTCTCCCGCAAAATCACTGTCGATGTCCGCGGCGAAATTTTGCAGCTCAAAGAAACGCTCAACACCATGGTCGACCAGCTCAACCGCTTCGCTGGAGAAGTAACGCGTGTAGCCCGCGAAGTCGGTACCGAAGGCCGTCTCGGCGGACAAGCCAACGTTCCCGGCGTCGCTGGAACCTGGAAGGATCTCACTGATTCCGTGAATTCAATGGGGGGAAACTTAACCGGACAGGTCCGTAACATCGCCGAAGTCACCACTGCTGTAGCTCGCGGCGACTTGTCCCGCAAAATCACCGTCGACGTAAAAGGCGAGATTCTCGAACTCAAAAACACCATCAACACGATGGTGGATCAGCTGAACGGATTCGCAGGAGAAGTGACGCGCGTGGCTCGCGAAGTCGGCACCGAAGGAAAACTTGGCGGCCAGGCGCAAGTCCCCGGCGTTGCCGGAACCTGGAAAGATCTTACCGATAACGTCAACTTCATGGCCAGCAACCTCACCGGCCAGGTGCGAAATATCGCCGAAGTCGCGACCGCCGTGGCCCGCGGCGATTTGTCCCGCAAGATCACAGTCGATGTGAAAGGCGAAATTCTTGAACTCAAAGACACGCTGAACACGATGGTCGATCAGCTCCGCTCCTTCGCGTCGGAAGTTACCCGTGTGGCTCGCGAAGTCGGTACTGACGGCAAACTCGGCGGCCAGGCGCAAGTGCCCGGCGTCGGCGGAACGTGGAAAGATCTCACCGACTCCGTCAACTCCATGGCCAGCAACCTCACCGGACAGGTTCGAAACATCGCCGAAGTCGCTACGGCCATCGCCAGCGGCGACTTGTCCAAGAAAATCACCGTCAACGTCAGCGGAGAAATTCTGCTGCTCAAAGAAACCATCAACACGATGGTCGACCAACTCAACGCGTTCGCCGGAGAAGTGACTCGCGTGGCGCGCGAAGTCGGCAGCGAAGGCCGCTTGGGCGGACAAGCCAACGTGCCCGGTGTCGCCGGAACCTGGAAAGATCTCACCGACTCCGTCAATTCGATGGCCGGAAACCTCACCGGCCAAGTTAGAAATATCGCGGAAGTAACTACGGCTGTAGCCCGCGGCGACTTGTCGCGCAAAATCACGGTCGATGTGAAAGGCGAAATCCTCGAACTTAAAAACACGATCAACACCATGGTGGACCAACTCAACGCGTTCGCCGGAGAAGTCACCCGTGTCGCCCGCGAAGTCGGTACGGACGGAAAACTCGGCGGCCAGGCGCAAGTCCCGGGTGTCGCTGGCACGTGGAAGGATCTCACTGACAACGTCAACTTCATGGCCAGCAACCTTACCGGACAAGTGCGAAACATCGCTGAAGTCGCAACCGCCATCGCCAACGGCGATCTTTCGAAGAAAATCACGGTCGACGTTCGCGGTGAAATCTTGCAGCTGAAAGAAACACTGAACACGATGGTTGAACAGTTGCGTTCGTTCGCCGCCGAAGTAACGCGTGTGGCGCGCGAAGTCGGCAGCGAGGGCCGTCTCGGCGGACAGGCCAACGTCTCCGGCGTCGCTGGAACGTGGAAGGATCTTACGGACTCCGTTAATGCGATGGCCGGAAACCTCACGGGTCAAGTCCGAAACATCGCGGAAGTCACTACGGCCGTGGCTCGCGGCGACTTGTCCCGCAAAATCACTGTTGATGTCAAAGGTGAAATTCTCGAACTCAAGAACACCATCAACACGATGGTCGACCAGCTCAACGCATTCGCCGCCGAAGTGACCCGCGTGGCTCGCGAAGTAGGTACCGAAGGAAAACTCGGCGGGCAGGCGCAAGTTCCCGGGAGTGGCGGGCACATGGAAGGATCTTACCGACAACGTGAATGTGATGGCCGCCAACCTCACCGAGCAAGTACGCGGCATCGTGAAAGTGGTCACCGCTGTCGCCAACGGTGAACTCACGCAAAAGCTAACCGTAAATGCGAAGGGCGAAGTCGCGGCGCTCGCCGAAACTATCAACAACATGACGAATACTCTTGCCACTTTCGCCGACCAGGTGACTACCGTGGCCCGCGAAGTCGGTGTGGAAGGCCGTCTCGGTGGTCAGGCCAACGTGCCCGGCGCCGCCGGCACCTGGAAAGATCTCACCGGGAACGTGAACCTTCTGGCGGACAATTTGACCAACCAGGTGCGCGCCATCGCTGAAGTCGCCACGGCCGTGACCAAAGGCGACCTCACCCGTTCGATTCAAGTGGAAGCCAGCGGCGAGGTTGCCGACTTGAAAGACAACCTCAACACCATGATTGACAACCTCCGCTTAACCACGGACCGCAACACCGAGCAGGACTGGCTGAAAACCAATCTGGCGCGCTTCACCGGAATGTTGCAAGGCCAGCGCGATCTGGCGACGGTAGGCCGCATGTTGCTCTCGGAACTGGCGCCACTGGTGAGCGCGCAACAAGGCGTGATCTATCAGATGGGCGGCGAAGAATCAGCCGAAATGGTTTTGCTCTCCGCCTTCGCTGGCGACGGCGAGGATGGTCACTTACGCCGCCTCAAGCTGGGCGAAGGGCTGGTCGGACAATGCGCCGCGGAAAAGCGCCGCATGCTCATCTCCGAGCTTCCCCCCAATACAATTTCGATTCGCTCGGGATTGTTCGAAGCGGTTCCGCGAAACGTGATCGTTCTTCCGGTCCTGTTTGAAGATCGCGTAAAGGCGGTCATCGAACTGGCCTCTCTGAGCAGCTTCACAACTTCCCATCTGGCATTTCTTGAGCAGTTGACGGCCAGCATCGGCATCGTGCTGAACAGTATCGAAGCCACCATGCAGACGGAAGGCTTGCTGAAACAGTCGCAGCAGTTGGCGACTGAACTCCAAATGCAGCAGAAAGAATTGCAGCAGACCAACGAGCAGTTGGCGCAAAAAGCGCAGCAGCTCGCCGAGCAGAACGTCGAAGTCGAACGCAAGAACCAGGAAATCGAGCAGGCCCGGCGCGCTCTGGAAGATAAAGCCAAAGAGCTGGCGCTTACTTCGAAATACAAATCAGAGTTCCTGGCTAACATGTCGCACGAGTTGCGCACCCCGCTCAACAGCATTCTGGTACTCGGCCAGCAACTCAGCGACAATCCGGATGCGAACCTCACTCCCAAACAAGTCGAATTCGCGCGCACCATCCACGGCGCGGGAACCGACTTGCTCAACCTGATCACCGACATTCTCGATCTGTCCAAAATCGAATCTGGAACCGTGTCAGTCGAAGCTGAGGAAGTGTTCTTCGCCAGCCTGCTGGATGCGGTTGGACGCCCGTTCCGCCACGAGGCGGAAAATCGTCGTCTCAGCTTCGAGGTGCAAAGCGATCCGCATCTCGCGCGCAGCGTGGTCACAGACTCGAAACGTCTGCAGCAAGTTTTGAAGAACTTGCTCTCAAACGCCTTCAAGTTCACCGAAGTCGGAGGCGTTCGCATGTCGGTTTCTCTGGCGCGAAGCGGCTGGAGCGAAGATCATCCCATCCTCGGTAAAGCCGCTTCGGTCGTGGCGTTCGAAGTGTCTGATACCGGTATCGGCATCCCCTTCGAAAAACAGCGCATCATCTTCGAAGCCTTCCAGCAGGCAGATGCCGGAACCAGCCGTAAGTACGGTGGAACCGGTCTCGGTCTAGCCATTAGCCGTGAACTGGCCAGCTTGCTCGGCGGCGAAATCCAGCTGCGCAGCGCGCCGGGTCGAGGCAGCACCTTCACGCTGTACTTGCCGCAAACTTACGTAGGACCATCCACCTCGAACGCCGCTACGGTAGAAGCCCGCGTGTCCTCGGCAATCTCGCCCGCTCAACTGATGGTTGCCGGCATCACCGAGCATACGGTCGAAAAAATTGAGGATGATCGTGACAACCTGCAACCCGACGATGCCATATTGCTGATCGTCGAAGACGACGTGCACTATGCCCGCGTCTTATGTGATCTTTCTCGCGACAAGGGTTTCAAAGTGCTCGTAGCCACGCGCGGAGCCGAGGCACTGGCGCTCGCTCATGAGTATCATCCGACAGCCGTCTCGCTTGATGTGTTTCTGCCCGACATGCTGGGCTGGACTGTGCTTGAATCACTTGAAGCAGGATCCCGCAACTCGCCACATTCCTGTGCAGATGCTCACCCTCGACGAAGATCGCCACCACGGCCTGGCTCGCGGTGCGTTTGCCTTCGTCACGAAACCAACTACGCCTGAGGGTTTGGAATCCGCACTCTCTCGCATCAAGGAATACGCCACGCCACGCAGGAAGCGGCTGTTGGTGGTGGAAGACAATCCCGGCGAGCAACTCAGCATCAAGGAATTGCTCGGCTATAACGATATCGATGTCACCGTGGTTTCCACCGGCGCCGATGCGATTCAAGCCGTTACCGAAGAGTCGTTCGACTGCGTTGTTCTCGATCTGAGGCTTCCCGATATTTCCGGCTTCGATGTGCTGGAGCGATTCGGGAACACGCCCTCTCTGGGCGACTTGCCGGTCGTAGTGTTCACCGGAAAAGAACTGTCCCCGGAAGAAGACGCTCGTCTCCACTCTCTCGCGCGCAGCGTCGTAGTAAAAGGCGTGGAGTCGCCCGAGCGCTTATTGGATGAAACCGCTTTGTTCCTCCACCGAGTGGTCTCCGATCTTCCGGTCGAGAAACAGAGATTGCTCGATCGTCTGCATCGCTCTGACGACGCGCTGGTCGGAAAGAAAGTATTGGTCGTCGACGATGACGTGCGCAACATCTTCGCTCTCAGCAGTGTTATCGAGCGCAGCGGTATGACCGTAATCACCGCCGGAACCGGACGCGAGGCCATTGCCAAACTCGAATCCACTCCGGACATCGCGATCGTCCTCATGGATATCATGATGCCCGAAATGGATGGCTACGAGACGATGCAAGTGATTCGGCAAAATGCTTCGTTCCGGCGGCTACCAATTATTGCCCTTACGGCGAAGGCAATGAAAGGAGATCGTGAGAAATGTCTTGAGGCGGGCGCTTCCGAGTATCTGGCGAAACCTGTCAATACCGAGCAACTGCTCTCCTCGCTGAGAATGTGGCTCCATCGCTAGATCGTGAAGAGGCAGCTTGTTCCGTGAACGCGGAGACTACGAATGGGCAATACTGAAAAAGTCAATATTCTGATGGTGGACGACCAGCCCGCCAAGCTTCTCAGCTACGAGGTCATGCTGGGCGAGCTGGGGGAGAACCTTATCCAAGCCACCTCGCCCAAACAAGCCCTCGAAGTCCTGCTTAAAACTGAGATTGCCGTAGTGCTGATGGATGTAAGCATGCCGGAACTCGATGGATTCCAACTGGCTGCAATGATTCGTCAGCATCCCGCGTTTCCAGCGCACCGCGATCATTTTTGTCTCCGCCGTTCACCTCACTGACCTCGACCAGCTCAAAGGTTACGAGCACGGCGCGGTGGATTACATTTCTGTTCCGGTTATTCCCGAACTGCTACGCGCCAAAGTCCGAGTGTTCGCCGACCTGCATCGCAAGACGCGCTTACTCGAAACGCTTGAATCGCGATCTCGAGCAGCGTGTTCTGGAGCGCACCGAAGAGCTGGCGACCAAAGCTAATCTTCTTACCCGTTTAAACAGTGAGCTGACGGAACGGAATCAGGAACTCGACGCCATCTTCAGCACTGCCCCCGACATTATCTTCAGTCGCAGAGCCGATGGCTCCCGAGATTACGTCAGCGATCGCTTTTATGACTTTACTGGAGCGCCCGCGGGTTCGGCGAATGGTTTTGGATGGCTCGACTACGTTCATCCCGACGACAACAATCAAGCTATGGCCGACTGGATGCGTTCCGTTGAATCCGGCGCAGACTATGAAGCCGAGTATCGGCTTCGTTCCAGGGATGGCACTTATCGTTGGTTCCGCGCTCGCGCCGTTCCTATTCGTGACGATGGCAAAATTGCCAAATGGTATGGCACGTGCTCCGATATTCACGACAGCAAAATGCTGGAGCAATCCATTCGCGACAACGCCGCGCAACTGGAAAAAATGGTGGACAATCGCACCGATGAACTGCGCCGCCTTTCCGTCCGCCTCATGACCCTGCAGGACCAAGAGCGCCGCCGCATCGCTCGCGATCTGCACGATGGCCTGGGCCAAGAACTCGCCGTGGCCAAGATGGTGTTGGACAAAATGCTTCTTCAGAAATCATCGCAACCTCCGGATGAAGCATGGTCCCAGGCCAGCACCATCATTGACCGCGCCATTCAGCAAGTCCGCACCATGTCCCACCTCTTGCATCCGCCATTGCTCGATGAAGTGGGCCTGCTTTCCGCTCTTGCCTGGTATACCGATGGCCTCACCAAACGCAGCGGCATCCAAACCTCTCTCGATGTACAGCCCCGCGACTTTCCGAGGCTCGCCACCGAAGTTGAAACCGCCATCTTCCGCATTGTGCAGGAAGCTCTCACCAATGTTTTCCGCCATTCCGAAGCGCATCAGGTGTGGATTACTCTGAGCCAGAATAACGGAGCGATCTCGGTCGCCGTTCGCGACGACGGCAAAGGAATCGCTCAGAAAGTTGCGGATCTGCGGCCGGATAGCGTTGGCGTCGGCATCGGTGGAATGCGGCAACGTGCTCGAGAACTTGGTGGCGAACTAAAACTGTCCAACCTTGACCCGGGAACGCTTCTCGAGCTTCAGATTCCTTACACGTTGGCAACCCGCGAACCGAGCGAGATTCTCAACGGATGTGCCACAAACTGAACTCTTCATTCCTCTCCCGACCTAGCCCGAAGCTGCTTTCCTGCTAGAGGCTCCCCCTACTGTTCCCGTCCGTCGGATGCTGAGCGTTTGATTCTCGCTGTCACCAAAAAACAAAAGCCGCGATAGGCTTCTGGCGAAGGCCCGATTTTCTGCCGCTCAAATCCGCGTCGCATACTGCTCTCACTGTACGCGCACAACTTAAATCCATTACGGCGCTGGGATGGATCGGATTTAGGCCTCCAAACTCTCGGGCTCCCGCCGGGTTCAATTTACATGTTCGACCGGATGGAAGCACCACGGCGAGAAAGTTACGGTTAATCCTGCGTACGAAATATAAAAAACAGTTGCTCGCTTCGAGCACGGAAGAGGTCGGTTTATGGCAAGAATCAGTTCCACACTACCGAGATTTGTCCTGGTGCTCGGCGCTAGTTTCCTACTACTCGTCAGCATGGCATGGTCGCAAGATGATAAAGATGAAACCAGCATTCAAAAACGCATTGTCGCGTCCGCCCACGTGCTCGACGAGATTATGGGTACGCCCGACAAAGCAATTCCAGACAAAGTGATGCACGACGCCAAGTGCATCGCTGTGATTCCTTCCATGGTGAAAATTGCGGTTGGTTTCGGTGGAAACCACGGCAAAGGCGTTGCTGTTTGCCGTTTGGCAAATGGTCGATGGAGCGCTCCTGCACCGATCACGATCACTGGCGGAAGCTGGGGATTGCAGCTTGGCGGTCAGGCTGTCGATCTTGTATTGGTCGTGATGAACCAGCAGGGAATGGATCATCTGCTATCCAGCAAGTTCAAGATTGGCGCAAGTGCATCCGCCGCAGCTGCGGGCCCGTAGGCCGGGACGCTGGCGCGGACACCGATTGGAAAATGAAAGCCGAAATGCTCACTTACTCGCGGGCGCGTGGACTTTTCGCGGGCGTCGATCTGAGTGGCGCCGCTCGTTACTCAGGATAAAGATGAAACCCATCTTCTCTACGGTAAGTTTGTCCCTTTCCAGGCATATTTTGACGGGCAAAGTTGTTCTCCCGCTGGCAGCGGTCAATTTGAAGCGACCGTGCGGAAATACGCCAACCAAGCCGGAGACCCGACACGCGCACGGCAAGATGGAGTCGTCCTCAGCACCACCCAATCCGGCAGTCTCTGATCTTTCTTGAAGTAGAAGAAAGCGCGGAGTAATCCGCGCTTTCTTCTGTCAGCTTTGGAAATTAACAGTTGCTCACCCGGAGCACGAATAGAGGATTTCTTATGAAAAAAACCAGCACCGCATGCCGAGACGACTTCGTCGCGCTCAGGCCAGCATTCTTCTTCTTGGGAGCCTGGCATGGTGCTGCTGACACCAGTCCGATGTCGATAAGCGTCTGGACGCATCCGCTAAAGTTCTCAACGAAATCATGGGAGTTCCTGACAAAGCCATTCCCGACAAAATCATGCATGAAGCCAAGTGCATCGCGGTTATACCTTCCATGGTGAAAATCGCTGTCGGTTTCGGCGGCAGCCACGGCAAAGGTGTCACTACCTGCCGCACTGAGAGCGGGGCCTGGAGCGCTCCCGCACCCATCACATTGACGGGGGAAGCTGGGGCTTACAGCTTGGCGGCCAAGCTGTTGATGTGGTCATGATCGTGACCAATGAACAGGGAATGCAGCACTTGCTCGCCAGTAAATTCAAGCTCGGTGCAGACGCTTCGGCCGCTGCTGGTCCCGTGGGCCGCGACGCCGGCGCCGATACCGACTGGAAGATGAAAGCCGAAGTTTTGACCTACTCTCGAGCCCGGGGCGTATTCGCCGGAATCGATCTCAACGGCGCCGCCATTACCCAAGACAAAGATGAAACCCGGCTCCTCTACGGCAAGTTCGTCCCATTCTCCGAAATTCTCGAAGGGAAAGTTCACCCTCGAGCGAGCGGCGATGCGTTTCTCGATGCGGTCAGGAAATATTCCGGCCAATCCAACCAGCAGGGCGCACTCCGGACTTCTGGGGCGAACACAGAAGCTGCCAGTCGATAACTTATCGGATAGCTTTAGGCCCGGTGGAATCGGTCAAGCCGGGCCAGTTTTTTCAATGAAGTCAAATCAGATCCTCGGAGGTTGGTGATGTCAACAATTCTACTGATTATTTTGGTGCTGCTGCTTGTGGGCGCATTGCCGGCTTGGCCGTACAGCCGGGGTTGGGGTTATTACCCCAGCGGTGGACTCGGACTGGTGGTCGTAGTGCTGCTTGTACTGCTTTTGGCCGGACGATTATAAAGCGTAGATTTTCTCTCTGCGGGAGGGCGATGCAATTAACTTTGCACCGTTCTCCCTCTGTTTTTTGTCCGAAAACTTTTTACGCTTCTGTACGGCGTGGGAGCAACCGGACCGGAACGTGGCAAGATCAGGAAGGCGAGAGGATCAGGAAGGGACGACTTTAAACGTGCCGTCAGATCGCAGAAAAAATCCGGCTTTAGCCATTGAGGTTTCTGCTCGCACTAAATCGCGCGCAACGCATCATCCTCACCAGCTACTTGTTCTGAGTCTGATTTCCAGAAACGTTCCGCGCATCCTCGTGTGGCTGCGTGGATTGGGCCGCGGGCTCTGTCGGCTTTTGACTTGGTTGATTCCTTTGCCCGACGAGCTTCTGCTCCGGCTGCTGCACCGGTTGCGGCCTCTGTAATTCCGACCACGCAATTAATTGAGGCCCAACAAGAACAGTGGAAGGAGGCACAGGATCCGGCTGGCCTTGCAGATCCTGCGCGAAAATCGGAGGGGCAATCGTTGAGAGTAAACCTAGGGTCAAAAAGAGGCTTGTCTCTCTTCTCATATTTGTACCTCGAAAGACGAAGCGGCCAGCGGCAGATACTATCGGAGTTTCTATGCGGCTAACGGTTAACTCACTAACCGCCTTGAACGCCGGTACCATGCTTTTTTACAGGCCCGCACCATCCGCGTCCATACATCGTTTCCTGTAAACAAAACTGGCCCTGAGGAGCCGGGGTCTGCAGAGCTGTGGCTTGAAGATGAAGCGAACGAGGAAAATTTTCCTGGCCAAATACAAACTTTACGGTATGGGCACCGACGTTCACCTCGGTTTAATCTGCGGTTCTACTCGACAGACGCCCCCATCGAGCAAGTGCCGGTTCTTGGAATCGGCACTTGCTCCCTCCTCAGAATAGAACCGAAAACGTGCGCGGATTACAGTCAGAGTCTTGCCCAAATACATAGTCAAAGGGATTCGTGCTGCTCCCTTTCACAGCTTATGTTTGAGTGGCAGGATTCAACTTCAGGAGGAAGCTCATGCTTTACTGGACGATAGTATTCTTGGTGGTGGCGTTGATTGCCGGAGTTCTGGGCTTTACCGGCGTGGCCGTAGCAGCGGCAGGGATTGCGAAACTAGTATTTTTCATTTTCCTCGTGCTGTTTGTAATTTCCCTGGTAAGTCACCTCACGCGCCGCGGAAGCGTATAGCACGTGGTGAGTTATTGCTGAATGGAGGCACCAACGGGTGCCTCCGTTTACCTTTGCTCTATTTTCCTTTTTGGGCCGGTTCAGCGGGATTTATTTCGGATTCATCGTTCCATCTTGAAGATTGCTCGACCATAGCCTGGTAACACTCGCAGGCGGCCGCTTCCAGTCCTTTTGAATTTACGATGTTTACCTGGCCGCGCGTGTAGTTGATCAGGTCCGCCTTCTGCAAAATCGAAGCGGCGACGGTCACGCTCGACCGCCGTGTCCCCAGCATGTGCGCCAAAAATTCCTGGGTCAATGGCACCAGATCGGAGCCGATTCTGTCTCGGCTCATGAGTAGCCAGCGCGCCAATCTCTCATCCACTTCATGTAACCGGTTACACGCGGCGATCTGCGCCGCCTGCGCCGCCAATACCTGGGCAAACCGGTGTAATCGCTTTTCCAGAGTGCGACACTTCGGCAAAATGTCGATCAACGCGTTCGCACTGATGCGATACGCCGAGCCCGCAATCTGCACGATCACCCGCGCCGGGCTGGTCTTGAAGCCCACAATCAGCGGCAATCCTACAAAGCCTTCCTTACCGGTTAATCCCACTTCAACGCTTTTTCCGTCTTGCATCACATTCAGAACGGAAGCCAGTCCGCTGTTCATGAAATAGGCATATTGAATGGACATTCCATCTTCGTTGAGCACGTCGTGCGTTCTCAACGGAAGGAAAACCAGTTCGGAATAAACGGCATGACACTCTTTGTCCGGCAGATTGAGAAGAAGATCGTTTTCGAGTGTATTTCCGTCCACCTCCATGACACCTGCCTGGAGGCGGAAATTGCGCACCGTCTTGGCCATCCGCCAGCTCCTGCGAAACGCTCTCCGATGCTCCGGGGATCCCCGTCATGGGCCGCAAACCAACGCTTGAAGCGGCAGTGCCAGCTGTATCCCATTGCTTCGGAACCGGTGAGCGAACCCGGAATAGTACGGCTTGGATGCCGATCTGTCTGTACGCTAGTGCGCGCAAATGTGTGCCATATGGGACATACACGTGTCCCCGAAGAGAGTACGCTTGATTTGTCTCTTCTAGCACCTGTCCGTTATGCCGCAACAGGTTGACGGTTCCTGCGAAATCGGACGGCTTCACAGCTGTGTGATGGAAAGGAACCTATGGCCCAGCCATCCCGGGTCGCACTTAACAAATTTGAAGCAGACTCCAATGATGGGCGCGGCGTTGGCAACGTCATTCTGCAGTCTCTTCCTCGTTCCGAAAGCGCGCGAGTTTTCTCCTCGCTCGAGTTCGTGCGGCTCAGGCTTCATCAGGTACTGCATGAGACCGGTGAAGTCATCAAGTCGGGCTATTTCCTGAACGACGGAATGTCTTCTGTGCTCACCGTGCAGCCTGATGGTGAGAGTGTGGAAGTCGGTCTGATCGGCAAAGAAGGTTTCGTTGGCCTGCCGGTAATTTTCGGTTTCAAAACCAGCGCCTTGAGAATCATCACGCAAGGGGACGGAACGGCCTATCGCATCGATGTGGGAATCTTGCGAAGCCTTCTGCCGGAATGTCCCGTGCTCGAGCGCCAGCTGCAGCGCTATTCCATGATCCTGGGTATCCAATCCACTCAACTCGCGGCTTGTAATCGATTGCATGACGTGGAAGAACGGCTGGCGCGATGGCTCTTGATGAGCCACGAGCGCATCGGCGGCAAAACTCTTCCCTTAACTCAGGAGTTTCTGTCGCAGATGCTGGGAACCCGCCGCTCCACAGTTAGCGTGGCAGCCAGTCTCCTGCAAAAAGCGGGAATGATCTCCTACACTCGGGGTAACGTAACCATTCTCAACAAAACCAAGCTGGAAGCCGCGGCCTGCGATTGCTACGACATCATCCGGCAGCAGAGAAACCGTTGGCAATCAGAAAACTCCTAATTCTCCACGTTTGTGGTGGTATACGTGACCACAAAACGACTGATCTCGCCAATTTTTTTCGTCCAAAATTCTCGAAAGCCTTGTAAAGACGCGCTGCATATGAGGGGCAACGCTTCGCCGGCAGCGCGAATCCAAGCCTGACCAACTTACGGATGGACGTAAGTATGAAATTCTCGCTTCTCCTCGGACGTGCTGTGTTCGGCGGCTTCTTTCTTTACAACGGAATCCATCATTTCATGGAGCACAAAGCGATGGCGCAATACGTTGACGCGAAAGGGATCCCCGCGCCTGATGTTGCGGTCACGGCCACGGGCGTTGCGCTCACGTTGGGTGGCACCAGTCTCGTACTTGGCGTAAAGCCGGAGTTGGGTGCGGCGACCGTGGCTGGTTTCTAGCCGGAGTTTCTCCCATCATGCATGATTTCTGGAAGGTTGAAGATCCGCAGAAGCGGCAAGCCGAGATAATCCACTTCAGCAAGAATATCGCCCTTCTGGGAGCGGCCCTGGCATTGATGGGCGCTGGAAACGGAAAGCGAAATTGTCACTAGACAAAAATCTTCGCAAATTAGAAGCCGCTAAAAGGTGATCACAAATTTCGATCTGAGTGATTCGTTCAAGCACGTGCGGCATTTCTCACGGCTGCAGCCAATCAGGTGAACCACGTAGAGTGGGTACTAATACTACTTACAGCCTTTCTAAAAATCCCGCATGTGCAGTTCTAATCTCTGAACGCGTAAACCGCTACTTCCTCTGCGGCATCTATACGACGGTCGGAAAAGCTACCAGCACGCCACTTCCATTTCCGATTAATTTTTAAGGAGCGTCAATGTCGAACGAGCACGGTACAAATCAAACTGCTCTTTCTCCACTCTCTTCATTTGACCCGCTCAATCGTCTGTATGTCGCCCCCCGACCCTACGATGGACGCGATCGCGCAGGTAGGTCTATGCAAAGGAGCACCCAGGTGCGAGAACAGAGCCAGCAGGGTCCGGACGCTATCTGGGGTCACTACAACAATTATCGATCGAATGGTCTCGTCGGCTCGGCCATTGTGCATGCTGTAATCCTGGCCGCTGTTCTGGGCGGCACGCTGCTCGGACATAAAGTAGTCACGCAAATCCAGCAGCATGAAACGGTGACGCTGATCGCTCCCTCGCCGGATTCCTACGCACTTCCGGTAGCTAAGAAAGTGGTCAGCGGCGGCGGTGGCGGCGGTGAACACGACGTGTTAGAAGCGCCCAAGGGAAGATTGCCGAAAACGGCGATGCAACAAATCACTCCGCCTTCTATCATTCTTCGCAACCCGCATCCCAAGCTTGCTGTAGAGCCCACTGTTGTGGTGCCTCCGCAAGTTCACCTGGCTGACAACCACATGCCAACGTTGGGCCTTCCGACCGCAGCAGCTGCTCTGCCGTCGGCTCCTCCGTCGAATGGTACGGGCTCGGGAGCTGGCATTGGTTCAGGCTCTGGTGGCGGCGTTGGCGTGGGTCATGGAGCCGGAGTGGGCGCCGGCAGCGGCGGCGGAATTGGTGGCGGAGTGTTCAAAGTAGGTGGCGGTATTTCCGCCCCTCAACCGGTTTCAACTCCAGATCCCGAATATACCGAGCAGGCACGCGTTGCCAAGACGCAAGGCACATGCATTCTGTGGTTGATCGTCGACGATCAAGGCCGTCCACGTGATATTCGCGTAGTACGTGGCCTGGGTATGGGTCTCGACGCAAAAGCCATTGAGGCAGTCAAGCAGTGGAAGTTCCAGCCCGCCATGAAAGATGGCAGGCCGGTGAACGTGCAAATCAGCGTGGAAGTTGGCTTCAAGCTTTATTAGAGAAGTTTAGGCATTTCAAAACTTACTGTCGGCAATCCCGCATACGGACAATTAAGGCTTGCCGACATTCTTTTGGTCTTAAGACTGCCGAGTAACACGATTAAGGCCGCGCTAGTAACACTAGGTAATTAGAAAAGTTTCGCTAACTCACAGAAAACATTTCCTCATTCCGCGGTACAGCAAATCTCACATTCAATTACAGGAGCACCCTGATGGGACCCGAGGCGGAGGTCCGCTACTCTCTCATTCGACGCTGCATGTTCCCAATCTAGCGGAGAACAATAAACCAACCGCAGCCGACTGTAAGGAGACTAAAGTGGCCACTTGCGTAATTTCCGCGACAGAAACAGATTTGATCCCCGCCCGGACCGAAACCCTGCGCGACGATTCTGAACGCAGTCTGGTTCAACGCGCTCAGCGCGGCGATCAAGAGGCCTTTGCCACGTTGTTCCAACTGCATAAGAAGCGCGTCTATTCCGTCTGTCTGCAAATGACCAAAGACGTAGCCGACGCGGAAGATTTAACTCAGGAAGCTTTTCTGCAGGTCTTTCGCAATGTCAATTCGTTCCGTGGGGATTCCGCTTTCTCCACCTGGCTTTACCGAATTGCCGTCAATACCGTCTTGATGAAGTTGCGCCGGCGGAAGGCTCCTCCGCTACTGTCGTTGGATGAGCCGGTCTCGGCTGAGTCGCCATCGCTCAAACGGGACGTAGGCAAAGCTGATCCGAATCTCTCTGGAGCTGTCGATCGCATCGCTTTACGTCGTGCCATCGAAGAGCTGCCGGAAGGCTGCCGTCAAATTTTTGATCTGCATGAAGTGCAGGGATTTCAGCATCACGAAATCGCACGCCAGTTGCAATGCTCTATCGGAAACTCGAAATCGCAACTCCACAAGGCCAAGATGAAAATGCGGGACTTGCTTTTTCCGAAGACCGGCCCTGCGCGCCCAGGCAAGTCTGGCGCCAGCGCCGCGACCGCGAGATCCTAAGCCCGGTTTCGTCGACGAAAGTTCATCGACGAAACATGAAAGACAAAAGACAGAAGATTGACGAACATAAGATTTCAGTAGGGCGACGCGCTTAGGAAATGTGGACGGTTCGCATTGTTAGCGGCCGAGAGGGGAAGAAAGTCCGTGGGCTTGGGAGTTGTTTTAACGATTAGCGGGAAAAATCAGGAACGGGCTCAAGAAGCCACTGCCTCGACCGCACTCGCGGGTTCGGAATGGCCGGGCTTTCTTGATACACCTCTGGAATTGATTGAGTTGGTCGGCTGTTCAGTTCTTGAGCGCCTGATCGAACGCTTTGTGTCGATAGAAGTCCAGTGCATTACGGTTCTTGCCGAGGCAAGCGCTCTGACCCGTATGCCTCTGTTTCGGACGGCTTTTGGAAACGTCACCGTAAAGGCGGTGAAGGACCTCGATTCTGCAATCAGTGAGGAATTGGCATCGTTTTCGCAAAAGGGAATCACTCATGCATTCGTTAACTCGGGGAATGCTTATACCGAAACCGATCTTCTCGACCTATTTTGCTTTCATCGGGAATCGCGCCAGCCGATCACTCGCACTTTCGACAACGACGGGCCTCTCGATTTATGGGTGGTCGATTGCTCTAAGCTGCAGCGTGCCGAATTCGAGGCTTCCCTGAACCACGTCGGACAGAATGGTGCGCCAAAATATTTCATCCGCGAGTATGTAAATCGTCTGCTTCAGCCCCGGGATCTGCGCCGCCTCGCCTCCGATATTCTTCGCCGCAGCTGCGAGACGGCTCCCTGCGGCAAACAAGTCAGGCCCGGAGTCTGGATCGATGAGGGCGGTGAAGTGCATCGGCGCGCGCGCATCGTTGCCCCTGCCTACATCGGGTGTGGATCCAAAATTCGAGCCGATGCTCTTGTTACTCGCTTCAGTGACATCGAAAGAGATTGCTGCGTCGACAGCGGCACGGTAGTCGAGGACAGTTCCATCCTGGCAAACACCACGGTTGGAATCTGTCTCGATCTGTGCCACGCGGTCGCCAGCGGAAATCAGTTGTGGAATCTCGAGCGTGATGTAGCGGTCGAGATTGTCGATCCCAAAGTCATGCGTTTCACCACTGCTGCGCCTCGCCGCCATGTCGCGCACACTGTCACGTACATCAACGAACCAATTGAAGTACCAGAAGATGCCGTAGTTTCACAGACACCAACAATGCCAGACACATGGCAGTTCGGAAACAACTTTTCCCAGGAGTGACTTACATGTATACGCGGGGCCCCGTAATTGTGATGGAGTTACCAGAGCGGCTGAATCATCAGGAAGCAAAATCCTTCCTGGACGAGTTGCAGCCGTTTTTGGAGGGCGATCGTCCGAGCGTTGTTCTGGATTGTTCGCAAATAAAGCACCTGGATAGCGCTGGAGTGGAAATGCTTCTCCAGTGCCTGGAACAGGCCATGAAGCGTGACGGGGACCTCAAGCTGGCGGCGGTTTCGCCAGCCTCGGCGGTGATTTTGGAATTGATGCGCGTGGATCGCCTTTTCGAAGTATTCGCAACATCCGAAGAAGCCGTCCGCAGCTTCCAGATTTTTGCCCCGGCAACAGTTCCTCAACCGCAGCCTTGGTATGCCGCACCCCAGGGGCTTACCGATCTGAAAGCCGCCAGCTGATGTCCTTCACCTGGGGTCGGAGGATGTGCATGCAGGTATGGAAAAACCGAATCGAGGGTGCGACCCGAAACGTGGTCTTGCTCGGGTGCGTATGCGGGCTGGCCGCTTCCGTGGCCGCGCAACCAACTGCCGGTGCTCAGTTGCCGGACAGTCCCGGCGCGACTCTCGCGAAATCACAGCCACCGGCATTTTCACAAAGCGCTTCGCCCCAATCGCAGAGTTCACCGGAGGCAGCTTCGCAGCAGGATCAAAATGTCCCGCCTCCGCCATCCCAGGCACAGCCCGCTCCACAAAAGCCGGTTGGCACCGCGGCTGCGGAGCCTACGCATGCCGGCGGTATCGCGGCGTCGCAACCCGCGGGCGTGGCCATTGCCCCCGCCAAGCAACGTCGTACACGCACCATCGTGATCCGGACCGCCGCGATCATAGGAGCCGCCGTTGCCGTAGGAGTGGTGGTCGGACTGACAGAAGCTACCGGGAGTAAGCCTCCAGGAGCTCATTAGATCGGGTTCTGCAATTGCTGAGAAATCGGTTGTTCGGAGCAAATTTTCTGTGACGATCGTTAGTTTTTCTGGAATCGATGGTGCAGGCAAGAGTACGCAAATCTCTGCTCTCGAAATGTGGCTGAACGACTCCGGACTCAGCACCACGCTTCTCACCTTCTGGGACAATGTCGTCTGTTTCTCCCGCAGCCGCGAGTTCATGAGCTTAAAGGCATTCAAGGGAGACGCAGGCGTCGGCAGCCCGGAAAAGCCTCTGCAGCGCCGCGATAAGAACGTAACCTCATGGCCAGTTACCGCCATGCGTTTCGGACTCTATTTCGCCGACGCAGTGAATCTCCGTCTGCGGGTTCGTCAGTCCAGAAGAAGTGGCGCGGACGTCGTCATCTTCGACCGCTATATCTACGATGAACTCGCGAATCTTCCTCTCGACAGCAAGCCCACGGCAATTTTCGCCCGGCTCATACTGAAGCTCGTACCTAAGCCTGACCTCGCCTTGGTGATCGACGCCGATCCGGCCGCCGCGCACGCCCGCAAGCCCGAATACCCTTTGGAATTTGTCCGTCGCAACCGGGAGTCTTATCTTCGGCTAGCCAAACTTTCCGGCACCATGACCGTTATCGAGCCTGATTCGGTCGAGGCCATGACAAGCAGTATCAGGAACAAGATGCGGGAAGCGCTCGAACAAAAGCGCCTCCACCTCGCGGCACGGCATTCTGCGGTTTCCCTTCCGAGCCCAGCCAACATCTCCCCCGGCGAACTCATCGAACCTTGATTGCTCGAAGCGTCGGATTTCCTTGCTTCGATTGCCGTAGCGTGGATCGGCCGTAGCTGGATCGGCGACGGTTGATCGACGGAGCCCGATCGATGATTTAGATCGACCCTAAGCCGGAGACTGAATGAAGATTTGTCTGGTTACAACCTTCCCGCCCAGCCAGGGCGGGCTCAGCGAGTACGGGCTTCATATTGCGCACGAACTACAGCGCAATCCGTTTATTCGCCTCACGGTTCTCGCCGACACACTTTCTTCTCCCGCTCCCGAATTGCCGGAATTTACCGTCGAGCGTTGCTGGTCTTTTAACGATGCCGCCAGTTCCGCCCGCATTTTAAACGTGATCCGCAAACAGAAACCCGATGTGGTCTGGTTCAATCTGTTGTTCAGCACTTTCGGCCGCAATCCCCTGATTGCTTTTGCCGGACTCGTCACTCCACTGCTTTCGCGTCTCAGCGGTTGCTATACCCACGTCACGCTTCACCACCTCATTGATACCGTGAACCTGCAGGATGCCGGCGTGCGCTACGCGCGCACCTATCGCTTGGCCGGAGCCGTGGCCACACGCATGCTTCTTCTCGCCAACTCCGTTTCCGTGCTCATGCCCGGATATCGCAAGATCCTGCACGAAAAATACGGCCGCGATAACGTGCATCTCCGTTCCCATGGAATTCTGTCCCGCGAGCCCCAATTTCCCGATTCGTCCCGGCGTGGAAATCCAGAGCATCGCATTCTGGCTTTCGGCAAATGGGGAACCTACAAGCGGCTGGAGCTGATGATTGAAGCATTTCAATATATTTCGGAAGCTCTGCCCAATGCGAAGTTAGTGATCGCTGGCGGTAACCACCCGCAAGCCGCGGGCTATGTGGAATCGATGAAGAAGAAGTGTGCGGCAAATCCGAAAATCGAATTCACCGGCTACGTTGACGAGGACGATTTGCCCGATCTTTTCCAAAGCTCCTCAGTCGCGGTCATGCCTTACTCATCTTCCACGGGTTGCAGCGGAGTCGCGCACCTGGCCTGCGCCTATGGAGTTCCAATTGTTTGCGCCGATCTGGAAGATTTTCGCCAGATGTCTGACGGCGAAGGGATGGCAATTGAATTTTACAAGCCGGGCGACGCCAAAGATCTTGCCGATTGTCTGATCGGCTTTCTGTCCGATCGCACCAAACAACAGAACATGGCAGAGCAGAATTTTTCCGCCGCCCTGCGCATGACCATGCCGAACATTGTCCTGAAATATCTGCGCCACTTCGAACTGGAGCAGAGAACGGTGGCTCTGCGCAACATCACTCGATTCCGCAAGCTCCCGAGCTGGGTTCCTTCGAAATCGCTGCTGTTGAGACTGATGACCAGGAAATCTCTCGGCTGGGTTCACCGCTCCGCGCTTCATCGCCCCGCGCCTAGCGCCCCGAACAATCGCGACTCCTCGAATAATGACTCGTCCAACCACCACTCATTGAACAATAACGTTGACGGTGGTCGAAATCTGGCTGGCACTCGAATTCCCATGAATGGTAACGGAGTAATGGACCGGAGTGGCAGCGGCGACGGCGCTTTCGCTGCCAACGCTCCTGGCGCTTCCGCACGAAGCGCCCAGCATACCCAGAGCGATGACGGCGCAGAGAGCGACCCCTTGTGCCCCGCGCTTCCCGGGGCCCTTCCCCAGAAAACCAAATCCCACAAGCCCGAAGCTCAGTAGCAAGCTGCCGTAAAGACGAGTCGGGTTCCTGGGCGGCAACGCAGTCGTGCTTGTCGCTGCCTTGGAAGAAATCGTGAGCGCGGAGGTAGCCATCCCGGAACCAGGAGTAATGCTCGCCGGAGAGAATGAGCAGCTCATCGTACTTGGCATTCCGGTGCAACTCAGCGCGATTGAGTTATTGAACGACCCAGACTGCGGCTTCGCAGTCACCGTAAGACGTCCTGCTGTCCCGGCCGAAATCGTAAGGGACGAGGGTGACGCGTTAAAAGAAAGCGTCGGATTCGGTGTGGGGGTTGGCGTGGGAGGCGGAGTTGGTGAGGGTGTCGGCGTGGGCGGGGGCGCTGTGCAAGTCGCTGTGTAACTTGTAGCCCCACTGATCTGGTTCGCCAGCGTGGGTTTGCCGATTGCCTGCACAAACATCGTGTAACTTCCATCAGGAATCGGGAATCCGCATAGATTCAGTGAGTGGATTCCGGCGGCAATATCCGTCAATGGCATCAGATTTTCGCCATCCTCACTGATGTATACCGTGTAGTGGTCCACCGTGTTCTCGTTGCCGTTGACGCTCCACTGCAAGGAGTTCGCAGCCGCGCTGGCCGAAACGGTCAAACAGTTGTCGATCCCCGATTCTATTTCCGTAGCTTCTTCGTAATCGTTCCACGTCACTAACTGCAGATAGGGAAGAGGTTTCCCCGAGTTGTACATGCTGTTGATCTTGGAGAATGTCTCGAGCCACGTCTGCCCGCATTGTTGATTCATAATGCGGTTCGATCCCCACGACGCCAGCGTGTCGTTAAAGCCCTTATACGCCGCTCCAATAGTTTCTTCTTTGGGATAAGACAGACCGGTGTCATAAAAGCTGGTCAGATAATCCATCCCATAGTTACCGGCGGTGGGCATCACCCAGGAATAACTGCCATCGGTAAGCACATGGGCGAATCCGTTGTTGTTCTGAAAAATAAATGTGGGATGTGTGCTCAACGCCGCCGTCGCCGCCGTCCAGTCGATCGATGGATAGGAAAGATCGACATTGAAATTTGTAACCATCGGTTGACCTTGTATGGTCATATAAGCCGGCGAAGAAAAGTATGTGTGCTCCATATACTGCAGTTCGCTAACCAGTTCCTGTTGCGGCGAACATCCAGAGCAGTCCGCCCGTGCGATCGCTCCCGCATCGATCATGATCGCGAAGGTGAATCCGGGATGAGTTTCCGCTTGCGCCATTACCAACTGCGTCGCCTGGTCCGTACCATCGTTCGGCCCGTACCAATCGATAATCACTCCATCGATGCCGCGGCTGACCAGATCATCAATCTGATTCTTCACCTGCGTCGGATCGGTCGAACTGTAACCCACATTCATGTGGCTCGATCCCCCAAACCAACCCATGAAATGGGCATAAATCTTCGTCGTAGCGCCGGGATAAAGCAGGGTATGCACGTCCACCTTACTGATATTTCCCGCGCCTCGATTGTTATTCGACTGTGTCTTGAAAGTGTTTGCCGCGCTGGTATTGTTCGAGGTTTGAGCCGCGAGTGTTGTCGTGGGGATCACGTACGACGAGCTGGCCAAACAGAATGTCGACGCAAGCAGCGTGACGGTTACGACGGAAAGTGTGCGACGCATTGGTCCTCAGGGCGAAGATAGAGCCGAGGATCTTGCTTCGGATCTGGGACCAGCCCAGGGAAGGCACGCCCGCCTGTAAATTTCCTGCGACTGGGATTTATCTGGGAACTGCGGTCAGCTTATGAGGAGAAGCTAAGAAACAACAGATAACGTCGGTAGATGGCCTATTGGACGTTAGTGAGTGAGCACCTCGGCAAAATTGTTGGGAACGTCTACCACTCGCGATTCGGCCGAGGAAATAATTCTGACTAGCTTCTGAATCGTCACATGGAAAGGCCGGCACGGGAAAGTCCGGCGCGGCAATGCCGTAGAAACATTGAAGGGGAATAAGTTCTGAAGGGGCGGCACGCCTTCGCGCTAGTGCGAATTCACTGTCAACGTGCGCGCCACGTAGCGCGACCCATCAAACCGGGCCACCGTAGTAACGTTCGCTCCCGCGTGCAACCCGTCGTCCACCGTAATCGCAGCGGGATCCAGATAGATCTCGTAAGTCTTCCGGTCCGTTTGGAAGTCAGCACCAGAAGCCCAATGTGCAGATCGAGAGATGTGACCACACCCGCAAAAGTAAAGTCAGTCCCAGGCACGGCCAGAATGGAAATTTTCTGCGCGTCCCGATCGTCCTTCTGCGAGATGAAATCCACATCCACCAGAGTTCCAGGGACCAGTTGGCTGGCATACGCCACGTGCCCATCCTGTACCACCTGCGTATTCGGCGTCAGGCGCAATTTCACCGCCTCGGGGGAAAGCAGATCGCGCAACAGTAATTCATTTTTTCCGGATTGGTAACTGATCACAACGCCCTGGCTTTTTCCACCCGTCGCTTTGCGTTGCCAGCCGAATGTTGCGAGCAAAAATATTGCCCGCATCCAGAATCGTGTCGAGGTACACGCGATCCCCCACTCTCAAGTCCGGGGTTGCACCCAGCGCATTGCCGTTATAAATGTGGGTGCGCGTATCGAAGAAGACTTTCATTTTTCCGCCGCCGAATACCCGCACCGTCAACTCATCGCGTACCCGGTCCACTCGCTGAATCGTCCCGCCGATCAAACTGGCCTTGGTTGGCGGAAGCGTCGGCAAATCGGGGAGCAAGCTGGCGGGATCAACCACAATGTCCGCATTCTCCGGCGTCACCGCAACCGGAGTGACGGAGGATCGAGTGGTTGCTGGCGCCGAGGATGCCGAGTCGGCAGAAACCACCGATTGCGAAGCCGTGGCCTGCGCGTACGCCAGCGAGCCGAGAATCACTCCCGTTAGTACGCCGCCGGCTAAACTCCTCAAGAAAAAACCACCCATCGTGTCCCGCCCCTTTATGCTTCAGACGCAATAATTTCTACGCGCCTATTCGATGCCATTTATGGTCTTTACGGTAGTCAAATCCCTACAAAAATCACCTGAGTTGCCGACAAACGTAGAGGAGTAATTGGCATCTCAATAACGCGTTATTTTGTGCCAATTCTGTGTGCGAATTCTGCCAAAAGAGGTCTCTAAGAATGTCCTGGAAAGCCTGGCTTGCCGCTGCCATAGTCAGCGTTTCGATCGTAGGAGCGGCACCCCAAGCCCGGGCTGGGGACATTAAAATCACTTTGCCCAAGCGCAGCCATCTGACTCCCGTCCAGCGCCTGAATCGCGAAGGCGTGGAGGCGGTGCGCAAGCACAAGTACACCAAGGCGGAAGCATTTTTCTATAAGGCCTATCTGCTCGATCCCGACGATCCGTTCACGCTGAATAATCTCGGCTACGTTTCTGAACTGCAAGGACAAGTCGACCGCGCCCAGCGTTTCTATACGCTCGCTGGACAGGAAGCCACGGATGCCAACATCGCCATAGCCAGCTCTCCACGCCTTGAGGGAAGTACTCTGAAGGCGGCATTGGCCATTCCAGACGTTCCCCTCCAAATCAATCACGACAACGTGGAAGCCGTACGTTTGCTTTCGCAGGGGCGCGGCCCCGAGGCCGATCTTCTTCTGCAGAAGGCGCTCAAAACCGATCCCAACAATATTTTCACCCTCAATAACATGGGTGTCGCAAAAGAGATGGAAGGCGAATCGCAGGAAGCGCTGCGCTACTACGATTCCGCTTCCGCCATTAACTCCGATGCCGCCGCCGTGGTCACTCTTAACCGCTCCTGGAGAGGAAAACCCGTCGCTGAAATGGCCGCCCAGAATGCCCGGAACCTGCGAAACCGGCTGCAGAACGAGATGACTCTCGAAGTTCGTCTGGCCGAGTTGAATACGCGCGGAGTCTCTGCCCTTAACCGCAACGAGCCCAAAGCCGCGGAACAAGATTTCCTAAAGGCCTATGCTCTCGATCCCAACAATGCATTCGCCAACAACAATATCGGCTATCTCTCGGAACTCGAAGGCGATCGCGAGACCGCGCAATTTTTCTACGACCGAGCCCAGGAACTTGGCGGAGCGAATACTCCAGTGGGATTAGCTACACGCAGCTCGGCTGAAGGCAAACGACTCGGCGCAGTGGCATCCGACAGCGATAACAAAGTAGAAGCGAAGGTCGAACAGGAGCGTGACATTCGTCGCCAGGAGAACGAACCGGTTCGCCTATTACGCCGCGACAACTCAGTAGTGCAGGAGCCGACCGCGCCTACCGCAACTGTTCCGCCGCCGCAATGACCTGGCAACGACAATTCCCGCAAAGAAATAAAGGCGGACAATTATGTCCGCCTTTCCTCCGCAGGTCGAACTTTACCTACAGCCCCCGCTCCTGGAAGCGCCCAATATCCGTCTCCGGATCGTAGGAAAAATAACGCACAAAATTCTTCAGATAGCGCAGCAGGGTGTTCACGTTCGTGTGGTACCAGCAGCAGCGAATCATCTGTGGCGAGAATCCGCAGATAAATCGGAAGCGGTCGAGTACCGGAGCCGAGTTTCTCAACATCGCCGCCGCCATACGATGATTCCCGTCCAGAATCGTCAGCGGCCCCGTACCATCCACTCCAATCAACAAAACCGTGGGATTGATCAGATTGTGCTCGATCGACTGGCTTAACAGCCTGAGCTTGCGAAAGAACTCGTCATCGGTGCTCTCTTCCACCTGCGGCCGCATCCGCTCCACCACTTCTTTCATGTAGAAGCTTCCCTCCGCCGCCCGCCGCCATTGCGCCCTGGGGAAAAAACGAATGCGGTCCAGATCGTCCAGCGTCAGTTCCACCTCATACCATTTCGTGTCCGCGGGAAGCTCACGCCACATCGGCCCTCGCCGCAAAAACAGCAGTGCCTGCCGCAACGCATTTTCCCGGGAGCTGTTGAGATCCGGTTGCTTCACCAATCCTTCGAACTCGTGACGGTAATCGTCGAACTCCGGATGATGAAACTCGCTCCGCAGAAATTCCGACATCACTTCTTCTTCCGTCAGCAATCGCCGAATGCTAAGACTGCTATAGACGCCGAGAGCCTTCGGCGTCAGCTGATGCCGCAGCAGCGGGATGATCAGCACGAAGAGCAGAATAATCATCAACACCAACTGGATCACGATCACTTCGCGCAGCGTATTGTGAAGTACATAAATCCCCAGGGCCATGGCGCCGCTGAAGGCCAGTTGCAGCCAGCTCGTATTTGCGATCTTGCGCGACATTTCGTAAGTGATGATTACCGAACTCAACGAATAAATCCCCGCCGTGATGGCATACAGGATCAGCAGCGGAGCCAGCTTTCCGTAGCTGCCCAACTCAAATTGCGCGCCAAAAAGCGTCCTCCATAAAAAGCTTGGCACCATCCAAAGCCCGAAAATCAGCGCCGAAAGAATCAGAAACACCATCGACAGGGAAGTGAACAACACCTGGCTGGCCTCATGCTCATCGCCGCCCGCACCCGCCGACACCGGAAACATGGTATTCACCACCGACCATGCACACATGTTGACCAGCCTGCCCACCAGCGCAACCGCCGCGTACAATCCAGCTTCCACCGGAGGAAAAAAATGCTTCACCAGAACAATGTCGAAATTATTAATTACGGTTTGGCCCGAGAAGAAAACAATCGCCTGCAGGCCTTCGCGGAAAGATATCGCGACGCCCTTAAATCGCAGTGAAGTAACACCGGGACTCGGCAGCGCGGCGAAATAGCTGACAAACACAGCCAATACACTGGCCAGAACTGCCCCTCTTACCCCTAGTCCCACTTCAATTAATACAAATGCCCCGCCTAATCGCACCAGCCCTTCCAGCATGAAATTAATTGCCAGTGGACCGAAGGCGTGAATCCCCTGAATGTATCCGCGCCGAACTCCCAGCGGAACGTAGAAAGCTACTCCCAACGCCAGCAGCGAAATCAGCACTGGATCGGGCAAGTTCAAATAAGCTGTCAGCGGGCCTTTGAACAAGAACAGCACCAGGCCAATTCCCAGCCCGGCCATCCAGGCACGCTGATGCAAGCTGGCAAAAACCTGGGCTCGCGATTCCGCCGATTCAGTCCTGGCTACATATTTCGCGCACACTACCTGGAATGCCAGCGTAATGCACGACAGCAGCATCAGCAGGGTATAGACCGCGGTGGCGTGTGCGAATCCCGTAGGCCCCAAAAGGCGCGCCGTTACCACGTTGTAAAGCAGGTTGGTTATTCCGACCAAGCCCGATCCCGCAAGCAAGGTCAGGCTGCCGCCCAGCAACTGCGACTTCAGCGTCTTCGCCGGCACTCTCGCAGGTGTGGGGCTAGCACTCACCGGCACGGCCACGTCGCTTTTTATTGTTTCCGCCATCGCGTGAGTTAGCCAGTGCAAACTTAGAAGAGAGTGAAGTGAATCACCGGAAGGATCGTGCTCTTTGAGCCGCCGGCAAAGCTGTAGAAAGTCTGCTGCTGAACTCCGAACGAGAACCGGAATGAGTGATTCATGAGCGCTCCAAATCTACCCTCATCTCTCGATCCCACTCGGGTCGTGTGTGTGTAAGCCGCCAGGAACTGGCTTTGCGCGTTATCGTATTCGTGGTAGCCCTCGCCCCGCGAAAGCAGGAACGAACCTTGCACCTCCCACCGCGGACTGGCGCGGAAGTCGAATCGCCCTCCCGGCAGGAACGCCTGTGCGATGGCATAGTTCGTGTTCTGCACCTGCCACGATCGCAGATCTTCAGCGAGGACCGCAGCCGTCAGCCGGTTCCCGAACTTATGCTGCAATCCGATATAAGTCGACGTATTGAAATACTCCTCGATCAGCGGACGGTACAAAAGATCGCGCACCATATATCCGGTCAGCAGGGAAGTGTGTCCCCATGGCCTTCCCACGGTAAATTCCGCGGTCGCGGCAAGATCGCGCGAATGCAAATTCTGATCGGTGAACGGTCCCGCTTCGCGAACTCCGCTGCCATTGAACGAAACCCAGTTCTTGAACGAACTCGTGGAAATGTAGAGAAACTGCCGAAAGAGATTCTGGCTCATGTACACCGGCGAAATCGTGTCGCGGCGGATATCGTATTGCAAGCCGCCGTTGAAGGCGATCGAGTTTGCGCCGATATGAAGTATCGGCGTGATTCCACCGTTGAAATAAGTATCGTAAGTGTTGCGGTCCTCGATGACGTTCTCGCTGGGGAAAAGGAAACGGCCTGTGGTGAAGCTCTCTCCCACAAAGCCGGAAATCACCGGAAATCCGCCGAGATGGATCCGGTAGTGAGTGTCGGCTAAGTTCTGAAACGAATGCCGCGGCGGAGGCAGGAGCGCCGGACTGTTGGTCACGTGCAGAATTTCCGCGTCCAGCGTGTAAACGTTAATATCTTCCAGCGCGGGCGCGAAGGACGCTTCCGGCGCAAGGCTTATATTCTGATTGATCTGATGGCCTTCCTCGATCGCCACTTCATTTTGCGCCGTCTGCGTCATGGCCTGATTGTCCTGGCCCGCAACAGTATTGGCCTGCACAAACGAAGAAAGCGCGTGCACCGTGTCCTGCCGCTGCCGGTACAGGTTCGCCGCCGCAATCATGTAATCGTAATCGTCGGTAAAATTGCTGACTGGCCCCAGGCTGGCCAATGCGTCTTCCGCTTTGTGCGTCTGGCCTTCAGCCACATAAGTGTTGGCCAGTCCAATCTCCACCAATCGCGGATTGGCTCCCGCCAGCTTCGCCTTATCGAAGTAAGTTTCGGCCAGATCGAAATCATGAATGCCGAGAAAAATATTGGCCGCTTCCAGAATATCTTCTGGCGATACGGGAGAATTGCCTTCGTGGGCCTCCGCAAAACCCAGCGCTAGTTGCCGGCGCACGTCATCGGGATGCCCTTGTCGCATGAACACTTGGGCAACCGCCAGTCGCACTCCCAGACGATCTCCGTTCGGAACATCCAACGCCCGCGCGAATCTCTGCATGGCTGCATCGCGGTCACCCAGGCTTAACAGAGCGTCTCCAGTCGCCATCAGGATGTCGATGTCATCCTTGCCATATTGCTCGGCCAATTGAATGTCTTGCATCGCCGCAGTCCGGTCATTCTCTTTGGCGTGAACCTGCGCTCGCAGCGCATACACTCGCGCATCCGTAGGCGCCAGCTTCTGCGCTACGTCCAGAGCGTTCAGCGCCTGCTGCGGGCGCCGCAATCGGAACAACGTATCCGCATACGCCAATTCCGTGCTCAGATCATTGGGATCTTCCTGCAGCGCAATTCTGTATTCCGGTTCCGCGTGAACGAAATCCTGCTCCTGCCGGTAGGCCTCGGCCCGAGCCAGATGCCACACATGCGATTTGCCCATTATTTTCTGGGTCACGTCCAACTGCGCCAGAGCAGGTCTCGGCCGGTGCAACTGCAGGTCGGAAAATGCCAAACCAAGGTGCGCTTCGCCGTAATCTTTTTGTAGTTGAATCGCAGTCTTGAAATCTTCCGTGGCTTTCACGGGCTGCTTCAGATCGTTCAATACGAAGCCGCGAGCTTCATAGCCCGCCGCCATCTTAGGGTCAAGTTCCAAGGCACGCGTGTAGTCGGTGAGCGCCTCTTGCAAATGTTTATCGTGCGCATTCACATTTCCCGCAACCAACGGAAGGTCTTTGTCATTCGGCAGGATCGGTTCGTACTTCTTCACCAGCGCTAATGCTTCGTCGTATCGCCCCAGGTAGTAAAGATCGTAGGCCAGATAATCCACGCCCTCACGATCATGCGGAAGTTTTCCGAGAACGTAATATCCCAGCTTTGCTGACTCCGCGTAATCACCTTTCAGCGTAAGATAGCGCTCACGTTCGCGGCTTACCTGAGGATTGTCATTCATCTTGCCTTGCGCCCGATCAAGCCATTGCTTCGCCAAATCCCGGTTTTGCGCTTCCAGTGCCGCGTTTGTGCCGCCCGCAATGATCATCGCGTTCGTCGGCATGCGGCGGTAGGCTTCTTCATAATTGTGTTGCGCCGCCGGAAAGTCTCGCGCCGCCGTATACAAATCTCCCAAAGCAAGATACGGCTCGTAATCCTTCGGGTGAGCACTTATCGCGCGCTTGAAATAATTCTCGGCCAGCTTCGTGTCGCCCTTATCGCGCGCCAGATATCCTAGCGATGCGAGCGCGGTTCGATTGTTGTGATCGATTTCAAGAACCTTTTCAAACGTAGCCTGCGCCGCATCCTTCTGTCCGATCTTCCATTGCAGACTGGCGTAATTCAAAAGCGAATTCACATTTCCGGGCGCCAGCGACAAAGCTTCCTGCAAATCCTTGTTCGCCGCATCGGTGTTGCCGGAGCCCGCTTCAATCGCAGCCCGCAATCGCAGCATCTCAGGGCGCGAACCCGGCGGAACGTTCACCTGCTGAATCGCCGCCGCCGCAGCATCCAGTTCTTTCTTCGCCGCCGCTTCATCATCCTGGCGCAATGCCAGCTCATACAGATTCAACCGAAGTTCAATGGGATAGAGCGGCCCTTCTTGAACATTCGCGGGAAGATTGCTGATGGCGAGATTGTATTCCGCGCTCGCATCCGCATAACGATTGTCCGCTTCGGCAATCGCTCCCTCAATCGCATGCAGACGGTAGTTGTTGCTGTCGATCTTCTTCGCGTCATCAAGAAATGCCTGCGCCGCGTCCATCTGCCCCAAGCCAACCAGAGCTTGCGCCGCGCTCAGATCCAATCCAATGTTGCCCTTCGCCGCCTTCGCCAGGCGTGTATACAAGTCCGCAGCTTCTTGCTGCTTTCCCGCGAGCTCGTACGTGTAGGCAAGTTCAGCTTCGATGTCGGTCGTTTTCTTGGGAATCGCCTTTAAAGTCGTGATCGCCTGATCGAACTGCCCTTGATCGCGATACTCACCGGCCACTGCGCGCATCACTTCGGGATCATTGGGGGCGCGGCTTTTCGCGAGATTCAGATAGTGAGTGAATTCATCCGGCTGTCCGAGGCGTTCGTAAGCATGCGCAATCAGCAGGTCGGTATGTGCCGAAGCCCTCACCATATCGGCCCGCTTCAGAAAGTCCAGAGCTTGCGTCGGATCCGAATTCAGCAAGAGCTCGCCCGCTAACTGCAAGCTGTTCGCATCTTTCGGATTGGCGTCGGTGACCCGCTTGAGCAACGTCTCCGCGTCCGCGACCCGGCCCATTCTGGCCAGAGTCTGAGCCAGCCCCGCCATCCCGTTCGTCGAATTCGGTTTCAACTTAAGTCCGCGATTGTAGGCGTCAACCGAAGCCTGGTAGTGCTCGTCCAGCCGGTCGGCATAGCCCAGCAAAAACCACAGCTCCGCATCTTTCGGAGCCGATTTTGCAGCCCGTTCCGCAAACGAAACCGCAGCCGCGTAATCATTTCTTTTCAGCGCTTCATCTGCCGCTCGAGCCTCGCGTGCCACGTCAATGCTCGATCCCCACCCAAATCCATTTCCATTCTGATCGGAACTGCCTTGTTGCGCCGGCTGCGAGGAACTCGGCTGGCTCTTCTGATTTTTAGGCGCACTGCTCCCTTGGCCGTTAATGTCATACGTTTGAGCGAGAGCCGTACTGAAAAGAAAAACGATGCAAAAGCTCGTGAGCGGATATCGGCTTTTCACTGAATCACCACGCTAGGCGCAAGTCTTGATTTACCTCCCGCATCACAAAGTTCTGCGGCCACCATCAGATGCCACTCTTCCCGCTAAGGCTGCTTTTCTAATCAAACCCCTACGGGAAAACCCGCAGAAAAAAGTAAACCCTGGCTTGGATTTCCGAATCCAAGCTGTTCGCTGCCAGGTAAGGGCGCGCGCGACAGGAGCGCATACGAGTGAGCACCGTCCCAAGTAACTACGGTAACTACAGCAACTACTCTCGGCCGATTCCTCTTCTCGCAATTGTGTTGGTGGCGCTCGCCGTTCACGGGCCGCTCCTGCTTGATGGAGCTTCCTGCCGGCTCGTTCGACGCAAATTTCCACATGTTTTTTGCCTCGCACTATGCCCATCACTGGTTCAATCCCTGGAATGAAAAATGGTTTGCCGGCTTCTCTCAAACTACTTATCCTCCATTAACTCACCAGTGGATTGCCCTGCTGTCGAATGTCGTGGGATTGAAAATGGGCTACATGCTGGTGCAGTTGATCGCCGTCCTGCTGCTGCCCGTGGGAGTTTTTCGCTTCGCCAAAATTTGGATCGATGATCGCGCCGCCAGCTATGCCGCATTAGGCACCGTGTTTCTAGGCGCCTTGGCTTTCCTGGTGTACCAGGCAGGCCAGCTCGCAACCGTTGCTTCCGCGGCTCTTTACTTGAACGCCTTGCCATATTTTTATGAATGGATGACGGAGGCTTCCGGCCGCTCTCTCATCAAAGGTGTCGCTGTCAGTCTTACCGCCGCCGCCGCCCATCACGTCACTTTGATTTTCGGAGTCGTTCTGTTTGCCGGCCCCGTGCTGTGGACCGCCTATCTGGACGCCCGCGACGAACGGGTTGCGGGATCAATCGCCGGCGTTTTGTCACGCGCAGCCGTCTTTGGGGTTCTTGTCGCGGGAGGAGTGGCGATCGTTCTCCTTCCATATTGGCTGGCCCTCATTCAACATCCCATCCACCAGATTCCGATTCCTCACGACAGCCGCGCCAATTTCCTGTTGAACTCCATTACGGCAGTTAATTATTTCCTCATTCCCTACGGTGCTTTACTTCTGGCTCTACCGTTCATCGTGATTCGTGGCGCCTCCAACCCGCGTTGGAGACCTTTGCTGTTCGGCTTCTGGCTCACTTTTATTTTTGGACTTGGTGGCACAACTCCGTTGCCGCGCTGGTTGCTGGGACGCGCCTTCGAGATTCTGACTTTCGAGCGCTTCACTTTCTGGGCCACTCTGATGGCGATGCCCTTCGTTGGAGTTCTGGCGGTTGAGTTGCTCGATCGTTTCCAGGTAAAAGCTGCGGTCGGACTTGCACTTGCATCTGTGGCCACCATTGGTGCCGCACTGTTCTGGCTCAACGCAAATCCTTTCCGTCCTGCCGGCACGATAAATGTGCAGCCCGTGATCGCGTTCCTGAACCGTGACGGCCACGATTCCTACCGCTATCTCACTCTGGGTTTCGGAAGTGAACTGTCGAAGGTTTCCACCTACACCGACGCCGGTAGTGTCGATGGCGACTACAACTCAGCTCGCCTGCTTCCTGAGATGACGCACTACGGCTCGGCACAGCTCACAAATTCCAAGTTCTATGGCACGGCCGGCATGTCCGCTCTGCGCGCCATGCTCGAGCACGCCAACCGCTACGGATTGAAATATATTTTTGTCCACGATCCTTATTACGAACCGCTGCTCACTTTCGTGGGATGGCGAAAAATCGAGACCTTCAACAACGGTGAGATCACCGCGTGGTCCAAAGAAGACGTTCCTCCCGCTCATCGAATCCCCTCTGACGCCATCCCGCCGGTGTGGCAGGGTTTGCTCTGGGGAATATTGCCCATTGGCGTGAGTTTTCTGGCGATCTTCTTTGAATTTTTCTTGCCCCAGACTCGACGAATCTCCGTTGGCGGCATTCCGGTTCACTCGCCAGGCTCCGAGCGGCAGCAACAGGGACAGGTACAAGGACAAAGAGTTGCCTCTTAAATGACCATGAGGATTATCCAATGAAATATGCTGTCCCAATTATTCTCGTGGCGGTGACCGTCGGATTGATGGTCCTGGGGTTGTTCACCACTACGCAGGCCGGCGTTCCGGTTGGTGTCACCAAAGGTTCAGCTCTGCACACCGCGAAAGCCACAACGCCGCAGCAGGCTGTCGACAATCTCTTGCTGGACGTGCAGCGTCGCAACTGGGACCGCGCTTTCGCCGACGTTTCTTCTTCCAGCGGAATCACGAAGCAGGCTTTCATTCAGGATTGGACTGGCTCCGATGGCAGCTTGCGCTCCTTCTCCAGTCTCGAAGGCTATGAATCGCGCCCGCTTCACGCCACCGACGACCAGGCTGAAATGCGAGTGCATCTCAATTTCTCCACTCCCGTTGGCGCGCTCGAAGATGTTCGTGATATTCATTTCATCCGCGAAGGGGACGTGTGGAAGGCGGTCTGGCCCAAGGTGCAAGTAGCCAACGTTCCTGCGGAAGTCATTCCAGTTACCTTCCTGCGCTGGGATCTCGTGACCGGAAGCGCTGGCGATGAGTGGGGAGCGCGAAACATCGACGCCCCTCACGTGCGAATTATTTCCATGAACGCCATCGACTCCGGCTCAGGCGCCGTGGTCATGGGTGAGGTTACCAACGACGATACTGTTCCCGCCTTCGTGACCGTCAACGCCACGCTTGTCGGTGAAAATGGCAACCCAATCGACGAAGAGAGCAGCTTCGACAAAATCGATCATGTCCTGTTGCCCAAACAGGTTTCTCCCTACAGGATCGATTTTCCCGGTCTGCATCTGAAAAATGTAAAAAACGTTCGCATGGACGAGAAAGCAACGTTGGTTCCCGCCTCCGCCGATCCGGTGATCGGAGTCATGAATCAGAGAATCGAAACCGATCCTCAAGGCAAAAGCATTCTTCACGGGGACTTGCTGAATCAGGGCGGCCAGACCGTCAACATTCCCCACGTGATTGCCAGCTTCTACGACAACAATGGCAAAGTGGTCTGGGTTTCCGATGGGTATGTCGATCGAGCGCTGCTGCCGCAATCATCGCAGCCTTTTGCGGTTGAGATTCCGAAGAATTTGGCGTCGGAAGTGCACAGCTTTCACGTTGTGGTCAATCAATACAGTTTGAACAAGTCATAAATGTCGCGACGATTTCAAATTTTCGTGTTGATCTGTTGCGCGGCCGCTTGCGCCGGAGTGGGTGCTGCGCAGGATTTCCACGTCCCTGCCTCCGCATCCGCCGGCGAAGAGACCACCATCTCAACCACCGGAAGCGGCAAAGCAACTTTTTATCTTGTCGGTCCCGGAGCCTCGCGCAAAAACGATGTCTCGCTAGGCGAAGACATTCACCTCACCTCGCAGGATTTGCAGACCGCCGGCCGTTATGTCGCGATTCTCTGCGCCGACACTTGCCACACCTCAGCTTTCTATGTCAGCGCCGGAAAGCCCGCCAGCATAAGCTTTATCGTTCACCCTTCGCGCGTCCCCGTGGCGCTGAACAATGCAGTCAGCGGCGTGGCCTTTCCCTTCGACCAATATCGCAACCTGGTGCTCACTCCAGTCAGCGTCAACTTCCAATTGACTGCGAAAGACGCGTCACTTTTTTCTCGTGCAGTCCGCACTCAGAACGGAATTGCATGGTTTCGCACCACATCCGGCAAATCCGCCGGCCCCGTGCGCATTACGGCCTCTCTGGATAATCTGACCGCGCAACGCGCGCTGCAGCAAGTTGCTTCCGATCCTTGCAATCTGCGCATCACGGGCCAGCGCACGAAAACCGGGATCATGGTTCAAACTGAACCGGTTCACGATTGCGCGGGCAATGTCTTGCCCGACGGCACTATTGTCACTTTCACTGCCACTGGCCGCGATGGGAAAGATACGGTCGACGCCCCCATCAAACAGGGAATCGCTCGCGCGCAGATGGACTCCGCCGGTGCAACCACCATCTCTGCCGCCTCCGGCGTGGTCATGGGAAACGAAATCCGCGTTGGAGCCCAGCCATGATTGCAGAAACGACGAACTCAGGAATGACCCGATCAAGGTTCGTTCCACGCTTCTACTTATTTCTCGCGGGCCTGTTATTTCTCGCTTCCGCACTCAATTCGTTCGCAGCCGATGCCTCCGTGCAAGTTCAACTCGACGTCAAAAAAGCTGGCCCGCGCGCAGTCGAGAATCTAACCGAGAGTGGAATCCTACGCGACTATCGCCTGGCGTGGACGAGCATGGCGCAGGCATTTGAGTTCAACACCTTCGATCCCCTGGAAGGCCCTTTCTCCGGCGAAGCCAAACACTGGCTGCTGCAAACGGTCACCAGCCAGCAGCAATCCGGCTTGAGCCGCCGTTATACAAATCAGAATCACCACCTGGATGCTGTCTTCTATTCTCCCGAAGGCGACGTTATCGAGTTGCACGATACCGCGCAATATCACCTGCAGATTCTCGACGGCAGCAGAACCATCGACGACGAGGATGTCACCGTGCATTACGTTGTTCTCATGACTCCCGGCGCCGATCGCTGGACGATTCGCCAACTGCAGGCTGTTCCGCAGTTTTGACCCGCTCCAAAGCTCCGGCTATCGCGGTCTGCAAAGGCTCGCTCCGTGCCAACCGCACCTTCTTCCAACGCATCTTATCTAGCTTGGATAGGTCCGAAGAATGGAGTTCTACGTTGCCGAAGTCGCTGCTGGGCTTAATGATTATCCTGTTCGTGATGGCGAGCGGTTGCACCACGCTCGGTGCGCATCACATGCTGCAGCAGAACTCCATGGCGCCGGGAATTTCGCCCAAGCTTCTTGCCGTTTACATGCCATGGTTCGGTAACCACACTCACATCGATGTAGGGTACTCAAGCGACGACCCAGCAGTTCTACGCAAACAGATTCAGCAAGCTCGCCAGATGGGCATCTCCGCTTTTGTGGTGGATTGGTACGGCGAAAGCAATCCGTATTCCGATCACAACTTCGCGCTCCTGCAGCAGATTGCCAGCGAGTCTCACTTCCAGGTCGCCTTGCTCTACAACGAAGCCCAGGATCAGGATGACGACGCGCAGACCACCGACGCTGAAATCGCATCCTTCGACGAAGCCTACAAAAACTATTTCGGGCCCACCGCAAAGTATCGCGACGCCTATCTCACCTACAACGGCCGCCCCGTTGTCTTCATCTTTCCTAAAGGCGGCCACGTCGATTGGAACCGCGTTCGTGAGCACTTCAGCGGGTGGGACAATCCTCCGCTTCTGATTTACAAAGATCAGCCCCCCGCGAAATATGCCGATGATTTCGCCGGATCCTACGCCTGGGTGCAACCGGGTCCGGGCGGATGGGCTGCCGATGGCAGCAACTGGGGCCAGGCCTATCTCGAGAATTTCTACAAGACCATGCAGAAGCAGCCCGACAAAATCGCCGTCGGCGGCGCCTGGCCTGGCTTCGACGATTCCAAAGCTTCCTGGGGTCTTAACCGCCACATGCAAAGCGCCTGCGGCAAGACTCTCGACGAAACCCTGAATTTTTATCAGCGCTATTACGACAATTCCAAGCCGCTCCCATTTCTGCTGATCGAAACCTGGAACGACTATGAGGAGGGAACAGCCATCGAACGCCGTACGGAAACCAATTGCGGCAGCACCCCGACCGCACAATCCAGCTCGCATTAAAGGCTGACTTAAGCCTGTCGGACTAACAACCGCGCGGCCAGTTTCCTCATCGAAGAACGGCGGTTAAATTTTGCCGCAGACAGAACACCAGCAACTCAAAAACTATGGACAGCGCCAAAAACTCCAACAAATGCCTAACCCTGCTCTCCCAGTTACTCCTGGAAGCAACTGACCTTAGCCTCGTCGACCCCGCGCGGAACGCAAGTATTTCAGCGCTCATTTCCACTTTCACTGCTGAGGATTTCGACGAACTCTGGAGTCTGGCAAATTCCCACCACGTCATCGCGCGCACTTTTCCGCGCTTGCATCAAGCCATGGTCGCAGCCGGGCACGAGCGCGCTGAGTGGGTGAATCAGGCAATTATCAAAGAGCAAGAGCGCATCCAGCACGCCCTGTCTTTTCTCGCTCCCATCTGCGACGCTTTGAAAGAAGTCGGCGACGTGATCGTGATCAAGTCTCTCGATCACTGGCCTGACCTCGGCAACGACCTCGATCTCTACGCCAACGCCGAGCCCGCTGACGTCGTAGCCGTCATGTCGAAGCATTTCAAAGCCCAACCCGACGCACGCAGCTGGGGCGACCGTCTCGCCAACAAATGGAATTTCGTGATCCCCGGCTTACCCGAACTGGTCGAAGTCCACATCTCGCGCCTGGGCCAGACCGGCGAGCAAGTGGCCATCACCAACTCCCTGGTCTCGCGCTCCAGCCTCGCTGCAGTTCGATGGAAAATCTTTCCGCGTTCCCGCTCCGGAAGATCGCCTCATGATCAGCACTCTGCAACGCATGTACCGCCACTTCTACTTGCGTCTTTGCGACGTTGCCGATAACGCCCGCCTGGTCGAGTCCGGCGCCATTGACTATGCATACCTCAAGAAACTGGCGCAGTCTGCTGGCCTTTGGGATGGTCTCGCGACTTATCTGGTGACGATCTCCGGCTACGTCAAAGCCTATCGCGGAACCGATCTGCCACTGCCCTCGCTGGTCACCGACGCCGCGCACTTTGGCAATGAGCTGGTTTATTTCAAGAAAAAATTCCTGCGGATCCCGATTTTTCCCCAGGCCGCCCGGTTTTATGCGGCGGAGTGGAAACGCCTGCTGCTGAACGGCGATCTGCAAAGCACGTTCCGCCTCAGCCTGCTTCCCCCGTTGGCGGCGGCTGCGGCCATTGAAATGAAAATGACCGGTAGTGACAAAGGTATCTGGTGAGTTAAGCATTTGTACCGCCATTGGCATCTTAAGTGGTAGGGGCTTCACGGTATTGCGGTCGAAGCCGTGGAATCCTATCTTGGAAACTTAGACCGGGAAGGGCGGGAGGCTTGGTTCGTATTCTTGTTGTCGACGATAACCCCGCAGTCCGCCACTACTTGCGGGCTTTGCTCGAGCAGCAAAGCACCTGGCAGGTGTGCGACGAGGCTCGTACCGGCGGGGAAGCCCTGCAGCGGGTAAAGAAAAATCCGCCGGACATGATTCTGCTCGACTTCCAGATGCCGGATTTGAATGGCTTGGACGTCGCGCGGGAGATTTCCGGGCTGTTCCCGGAAATCCCAATTTTGATGGTTACCATCCATTTGTCCAAGCAGCTAGCCGATGAAGCCCGGCGCGCCGGAATCCGCGGCGCCTGCGCGAAATCGGATGTGGGCTCGATTGTTGAGGCCGTAGATGCACTTTTGCACGCCAGAACCTATTTCCCCACCAACGCTTCGGTCGAGAATTAGGTTCTGCTAGGCAGGAGGCCTAGAATACAGTATTCGCTGTATTCGGCCCTCCCTGCTACGCGTGCTAGCTTCGATAGGGTTTGTGTATACGGAATACGCCTATTAGATTCGATTAATTCCAGTAGAAGTCTGCGGCAGGGCCAACTTAAACTGTAGCCAACCGTGGAACACTTTTTTAGAGGTTTACACGGTGCAGCAGCGGAGAAACGAAAACAGCATGGCGGTTCGCATCCTGCTGGTCGATGATCATCCTATCGTCAGACAAGGGCTAAGAACTCTTTTACAAGGCCGGGGTGACTGGGAAGTCGTAGGCGAAGCCTCCGATGGAATGGAAGCCGTGGAAAAGGTTGAAAGTTTACAACCAGACGTCGTTGTGCTCGACGTCACCATGCCACGCATGAATGGTCTGGAGGCCTGCCGGCTGATTCAGCAGAAGCATAAAAATGCCGGCCTGGAAGTCTTGTTCGTGACTCAGCATGACTCGCCGCAAATGATGCGCGAGGCTCTCGATGCGGGCGCCAGAGGATATGTCGTTAAGTCGAATGCCGCCCGTGATCTGTTGGAAGCCGTGGAATCCGTAAGTCAGCATCGCGTTTTTACAGCATTGGCCCGAAGCCCCCAGGTTTCGGGATGAAGGCTGGCCGCTGTGGGCCCAGCCGGTCGAACTCAGAAAGGCTTTACCCGGAGGAGATCTGCCATGAAATTGCGAATCCTGTTAGCCGACGATCATGAAATTGTGCGTCGCGGATTGTGCTCGTTGCTTCAGAAACACGAAGGCTGGGAAATTTGCGGAGAAGCATCCGATGGTCGCGAAGCCTTGGAGATGGCCAAGCGCCTGAAGCCCGACGTCGTCATCATCGACATTGGCATGCCCAGCCTCAACGGCCTCGACACCACGCGCCAGCTCATGCAGCATGATCCGCAGTTCAAAGTGATCGTCCTCACCATCACTGACTCCGATCAGGTGATCCGCGAGGCCCTTGATGCCGGCGCCCGTGGCTTTGTGCTGAAGTCCGATGCCGCGCGCGATCTGGTCTCCGCTGTCGAAGCCCTGCAGAGCAAGCGCATGTTCTTCACCCCGCGCGTAAACGACCTGGTATTGGCTGGCTTCCTCGACAAAGGCCACGTCGTGGCCCGTAATGAAGCTCCCAGCCTGCCCACACTGACGGTCCGCGAACGTGAAATCACGCAATTGCTGGCCGAGGGAAAGAGTTCCAAGGAAGTGGCCACGCTGCTGAATCTGAGCACCAAGACCGTGGAAACTCACCGCAGCAACATTATGCGCAAACTTAGCCTGCACTCGATTCGCGATCTGGTGGTCTACGCCATCAAGAACAACATCATCCAGATTCAAATGCCGGCGCAGATGCACTCCCCCGCTGAAACCCCCGTCGCGTAGTCGGAGAGGTTGGAAAAAGGCGCGGCTTCGGGCCGCGCCTTTTTCCTTTTAGACTTGTCATTCTGAACGAAGCATGCGGTTCGTGAAACGGTATTCGTGAAACGAACCTGCCGTGCTTTGGCCTCGCTTCTACCGCTTCGGCTCCGGCGGATAATATCCGCTGCGAGTTCTCACCGTCAGCTTTCCATACCCCGGCGCATACGCGTCCACGCGAAGCGATCGATACTGCGGTTGCGCATTTTGATTATGTGGTCTGAAAGCCAAGACATACTGGCTGCGAATATCCCGCGCCACGGTCCGCGTGATGCTATCCACCTGATCAAGCGAGTCTGGAAAATATGCCACGCCACCAGTGCTCGAAGCCAACTGCTCCAGCGCATCGCGGCCTTCGCTGCGCAGCCCGCTTCCCAAGAGCCCAATCGCATAAAGGGTTGGACCGTTTGCCTGCTGCAGCCGCCGCCTCGCGTCCTGCAAAGTCTCCCGGCTCATGTTGTCCTCCCCGTCGGTAATCACCAGCAGCACTTTCTTGCTGAGCCGGGAATTATTCTCCAAATGCACTGCCGAGGCCACGATCGCGTCGTAGAGCGCCGTGCTTCCTTTCGCCGACACCTGATGCAAAGCCGCCTGCAGCAGGTTCACGTCCGAAGTGAAGTCCTGATCCAGATAAGGATTCTGCCCAAAGTTCACCACAAAAACCTGATCTTCTGAATTGCTGGCGCGAATCAGATTCATCACCGCCTGACTCACTTGTCCTCGCTTATCCCGCATCGAGCCCGAATTGTCGATCACGATGCCAATCTCAACCGGCACATCCTCACGGCGGAACGAGGTAATCGTCTGCGTTACACCATTCTGCGTAATCGAAAAGGCGCTCTGCGGCAGTCCGGTAACGAGGTGCTGGTCCTGATCCACCACCGTGGCGTGCAACACCACTTCTTCTACCTGCTTCTTAAACACAAACATGCCCTGGTCGTTGCCGGTAGCTGGCTGCGCGGTGGGCTGTTGATCGGGCGAGGCTTGGTCAGGCGAAGACTTGATCCGGGAACTGCCAGCGCCCGGTTGGGTCGTATCGGGCGCCGTTTGCACGGAAGCCGGCGGCATCGATGTCCGCGGCGGAGCGTCACTCTGGGCCAGGCTTGTCGATTCCAACCCACCGGTCAGGAGCAAGGTTAGAATTATTGAGGCAACGCCCCAGGTAGCGGCTGAGCGCATGGAAATTCCTCCGCCGTATTGGATGCCATCTCGGCGTACAGCGAAAGCCTCGGAAACAACTTTGTCGTCTACAGTAAACACCTGAGTCAGCCGCATTTTAATGCCGCCGTGGCTGATATTCCCTCGCCCTAAGCTAATCGGCGGATTCTTTGGCAACCGTTACCACCAGTCTGCGCAACTATTTACAAACACAGCCGTGCTCTCGGCGGAACGGGCGTCGATCAGGGTTCGGGGCTGGCGAAACTGGAAGTGGGAGGCGTGCGCGTGCTTCGAATCCTCATCGCGGATGACCACGAGGTAGCCAGAAAAGGGATTCGCTCGGTCCTCGAAGACCGTCCGGGATGGCAGGTTTGCGGCGAAGCCAAAGACGGTCGTGAAGCCGTCGAACTGGCCAACGAACTCAAGCCGGATGTTCTGCTGCTCGATATCGGAATGCCGAACCTGAACGGCCTGGATGCCGCGCGGCAAATCCTTACCACTAATCCGGATGCCCGCATCCTTATTCTTACCATCCACGATTCCGAGCAGGTAGTTCGCGAAGTCCTCGCCGCAGGCGCCCGCGGTTTCCTGCTGAAGTCAGACGCCGGCCGCGATCTGATCGCCGCAGTGGAAGCCCTGCAGAACCGCCGCACTTTCTTCACCTCAAAAGTCGCGCAGATGATGCTCGACGGTTATCTCCGGCCCCATGAGGAGCACGAGACTCCGGACCAGCACATTCTTACTCCCCGCGAGCGCGAAGTCATTCAACTGGTCGCCGAAGGAAAAACCACCAAAGAGATTGCCACCGCTCTCAGCCTGAGCGTCAAAACCGCCGAAACTCATCGCACCAACCTGATGCGAAAACTCGATCTCCACTCCATCGCCGATCTCACCCTCTACGCCGTCCGCAACGGCATCGTCCAAATCTATTGAACGGTTAAAAGACTGCCTGAGGCGAGGCCGAAGGGGATCTCTGCACCCTCATTCGCCGCCGTCGGCTTCGAAGTTGATCTCTCTCATTTCGACGACAACAAACCCTATCCCCGTCGCATCCTAATTTTTAACCTGAAAATCCAACCAACTCTCGTGAGGTCAAATCATGAAATTCTTTTCCGCAAATCTCGATAGCCTTCGAAAACTCTATATCGATCAACTCCAGCAACTCCATTCCGCAGAAACCCAAATCACCGACGCTCTTCCGAAAATGATCCAATCCGCCACCGAGCCTCAGTTAAAGAATGCACTGCAAACTCACCTGCAGGAAACCAAAGGCCACGTCGCCCGTCTCGAGCAGATTCTCAATCAAGCCACAGGCTCAGTCGACTCCAAGAAATCGAAAGGCATGGCCGCCCTCATCACGGAAGGCGAAGACGTCATTAAGGATGCCGCCGATAATTCGGTCCGCGACGCCGGCATTATTGCCGCCGCGCAAAAGGTTGAGCACTACGAGATAGCCGCTTACGGCACGGTACGAACTTTCGCCGAAATCCTTGGCCACGATGCCCAGGCTGCACTGCTCGACCAGACTCTCGAGGAAGAAAAGCACGCGGACTCAGTCTTGAGCCAGATCTCGGATACTGCGAACACCAGAGCCGATAAAGCCGCGTAAGTTTTTGCTGCTGGGCAAACTCACTCGCCCCGAGATCGACAGCGCGGGATCGACCGTGACGGAACGGCGACTAAGCGACTGATAAAAAGAACAAATGTGCGATTCGCTTCGCCCATTTGTTCTTTTTTCCAAACGCATGCCCGTCTCTTCTCCAAAAAATAGGGCTGCTTCATCCCTCACCTACACAATCGACCCGATATTCCCCATCATCTCCCTTGACTACCCTGAGAAAGCAAAATAGCTGGACAAACAAGCACGCGCGAAAGGGGATCACGATGCTCTGGACCATTGCGGTAATTCTTCTCGTTCTATGGTTGCTTGGGATGGTCACGTCCTACACTTTGGGCGGGTTCATCCACATCTTGCTGGTGCTGGCGATTATCGCAATTCTGGTGCGCCTCATTCAGGGCCGCAATCCCGTATAGCGCGCCGCTCCGCTCAGCGGAATAGTTTTCAATTCGCAAGGCGAGTGGTCCATGCGGGCCACATCTTAATCACGGAGAGGAGCAAGCAAAATGGATAAGGACGAGATAAAGGGAAAAGCGAAAGATGTGGCGGGCCGGGTCGAACGCCAAGTAGGCGAATGGACCGGCGACCCTGAAAAGCAGGCTCACGGCGCCGCCAAACAGGCCGAAGGCAAAGTGCAAAACGCCTGGGGCAAAGTGAAAGATTCCGCCAGAAATGCCACCAACGACACTCGCGACCAGAACGACGCCGATGTCGAAGAACAGCGCAGAATTAACTCCGAGAAGAAAGCCAGCTAACGGCTAAACTCCGCTTACGCGCCGCCCGGCAACCATATCCGGGCGGCCTTTTTTCTTTTCCATCGCACCCGAAGCAGCTCACATCTCCGAACTACTGCGCTGACCTATCCCGCGCTCGTCCCTCGGGCGGCATATGTACCTGGATAATGTCATTTTTTACCGCATACAAAACCAGATCCCGGATGGAGTGAAAGCCGAGCTTGCGCATAATATTGCTGCGATGGGTTTCCGCAGTCTTGGTACTCAGGTTAAGCAGCGTCGCCACTTCCTTGGAACTCTTTCCCTCCGCCAGCAATTGAATCACTTCTCGTTCCCGCGGCGTCAAGCTGGGAAACTTCGGGGGCGCTCCGCGCGGCGCTGCAGTTCCTTTTTCCAGAAACCCCGCCAAGCACCATCTCATTCACTCGCGGCGTGAAAAACATTTGTCCGCGCTGCAGCGCCTCAATCGCGGAGACCAAATCCCGCACCGCATCCGATTTCAGCACGAACCCCCGCGCTCCCGCATCCAGCGCCTCTCGGATTACATGATCCGAGTCGGTGATGGTGAGAACGATAATCTTGAAGTTGGGATCGTGTTGCGTCAGTTGACGAGTGGCTGCCAGACCGTTGAGATTTGGCATACCAATATCCAGAATCACAAAATCCGGCTTCAGCAGCTTCGCTTTTTCCACCGCCTCGCGGCCGTCTGCAGCCTCACCGCAGACCTCCCAACCTTCCTGCGTCTGCAACAAAGCCGCCAATCCCCGGCGCACAACTTCGTGATCGTCAGCTATCAGAATGCGGAGTTTCAACGCTATCCCAACCCTTCCGTCACCAGCCAGGAAATCGCGACTTCTTTCTTCTCGCGGGAAAGGGCAAACTCCAGTGCACTTCGACTCCTTTGGCCCGCGGCGTGCTTTGAATATAAGCGGCGGTTATGCCCGAGCAATCAGGTGTTTGCTGTTTTCCAAAGTTTGTGCCACACATGCAAATCTTCACGGCCTGGTTGGGCCTCCAACGGAGTGGCGACTCTGGTGCGAAAACCGTGGGCAGGTTACGATAAAAGTCAGCGACGCGAATGCCGGGGAGGGCCCGAACGCACTGGCATGCAGGAGTACCGACTGGACGATAACCACCACCTATGTCCCCGCATAAAAACGCACGAGTAGCTTTCGTTTCCGCTGTTGCCGTATTGCTTCTAAGCGCACTCGCAGCCTACATCACCATTGGTCATCTGGAGAGCAGCCAGAAATGGGTTGTCCACAGTTACAAGGTCCAATCTGTCTTGGGAGAGATAGATGCTGCCGTCGCTCAAGCCTCGCGTGCCCGCAACAGTTATGTCGCCGCCGGCAATGAAAACGCATTGCCGTCCTTTGAAGCGGCCATCCCGGCAGTGCATCAGAAGTTAGAGGAAGTGAGAAAGCTGACGGAAGACAATCCTCAGCAACAGGAACTCTGCACGCGGTTGGAAGATCTCACGAGGCAGCGTCTCGGTCTCTTCCGGCAGGCCATTGCTTTGGCCAAAGCCTCTCCTGCGAATATCGCCGGACAAAGCGAGATCTCCCGCCAGGATTTGGCACTCGCCTTCGAAAAAGCCTCCGTCGCGCAGGATATGCGCGACGAAGAGCAACGCCTGCTGAAAGTGCGGACGATTGCCTCAAACCGATTTTTTTCTCTTACAGTCATTACCCTCGCCATCAGCTTCGTCCTGTCGCTGGTGTTGTTCTCTATTCACTACCAGCTTCTAACCACCGAACTCGATGCTCGCGCCCAAGCCGAGCAAGCGGCTCGCGAGAGCGAAGAATCTCTGCGCCATCTCACCTCCCGCCTGCTGCAAATGCAGGATGAGGAGCGCCGCAGGTTTTCCCGCGAACTGCACGACAGTCTGGGCCAGTATCTGGCGGGTGTCAAAATGAACCTGGAAATGTTTGCCCGTACCCAGCCGGCGGCTGAGCTTTTGGCCGCAATTCAGCTTCTCGATCAATCCATTGCTGAGACGCGGACTATTTCTCACCTCTTACATCCGCCGCTTTTAGACGAGGTCGGATTCTCTTCCGCCGCCCACTGGTATGTTCAGGGCTTTTCCGAGCGCAGCGGCATCGACGTCAAGCTGGATATGCCCAACGATCTGGGACGGCTTCCCAAGGATATTGAGCTTGGGCTCTTCCGCGTGTTGCAGGAGAGTCTGACCAACATTCACCGGCACTCGAAAAGTGCCAGAGCTGAAGTCAGCCTGCAGTCCTTACCTGGCGAGGTTCTTTTGCAAGTGAAGGATTATGGAAGTGGCATTCCCCAGGATTTGCTTAGGAGGTTTCGAAGTAAGGGCGCAGCTTTCGGGATTGGCTTGTCTGGTATGCGCGAACGCGTGCGCGAACTCCACGGCCATCTCGATATTCAATCCAGTCCCTCGGGCACTCTGATCTCAGTAACGCTTCCCCTCGGTGCCGAAACACGGCAGCCGACCTCCTCGGTGGCCAGCTGACGCCGCGACCCGAAGTTTAGGAAGGTACTGCCATCATGGGCGACGCTGCCAGATGTCGTCTTCGTTTGTCTTCTACTGTGCCCCGTTTTCTGCCGATGCGTTTCTTACCCGAGGCCAACAACTTCCTCATCTTCAGTCTGGCTTTGTGTAATTGCGATTTCGAATTGCCAATCGAACAGCTCAGTTGCTCCGCGATCTCGTGGTGCTCGTAGCCTTCCACTTCGTGCAAGATAAAAATCGCCCGGCAGCCTTCCGGCAATTCATTTGCCGCCTGGGTTAATGCAACGCGATCCACAGTACCCATCAGCTTGTTAGTCGTCTCTTCCAAACTCACGCGGCACCGGGGAATAATCCAGATTGCCCGGCTCATCCAGCGAAACCTCGCGCAGATGCCGTTTGCGGCGCGTCATCAGCACTGTGTTCACCACCACCCGGTAAATCCATGTCGAGAATGCGGAGTCGCCGCGAAAAGTGCGAATTCCTCGGAAGATTTGTATAAAAGCGTCCTGCATCAGATCTTCGGCGTCCGCCACATTCTTGGTCATTAACAGACAGGTTGAATAGACGCGCCTCTTATGCGCTTCGAAGATTGCGGCACAAGCTTCCGGATCTCCATCTTTGGCACGGGAAATAAGGTCGGTATCGGTTTTCAGTTTTTTTGTTATCGTTCCAGGGACAATCTTGGTTTCAGGAACCAGCGATGTGGCGGAAACTGCGCAAGCGCTCACGGGGAAGTCCTTTCTTTTTGCGTTGTTGCCGCGGGCGCGGACGGCATCAACGTCAATTAAGAAGATAAGAGTCCGTTTAGTCGCTAGCTATGGGGTTATGGCTGTAATTACTGGTAGGTCGCACCCTAAGGCTGCATACAGCCGAAGCCGCACAGGAATCTAAGCGGAAGCTCTGGGCCGCCCATCATGCGTGAGGGTAATCGTGAATCAAGTCGAAGGGCACGGCACTCGGTTCACGCCTTCAGCGTTTCTCCGCGTCGAAATTCTTTTCTGCAGGCATGTGTTCGTCTTTATGTCCAAAGTCCAGCCCAAAGTGCGGTTCCGATTCCGTCCCCGTAATCCTCACCGGAACCTCCGTGCCCGCCCCATCCTTGCTGAAGAATCGATCCACGGGCTTGAGTAGGAGAGATTTCCAGCCCGTGGTCATTTGCGATAACTTGGCTTCCAGCCGCGCTGTCCCGTGAAAGTCGAATGTCCGTCCATCCAAACTGTAATCTCCCGTCAGATCGACATGCGTTCCCGGAATCATGAAATGCAGCAAAGAGAAGGACAACAATCCACCCTTCAAAGTGAACACGCCGCGCAAATCAGTTGGAACTTTCTCCGCTTCGTTCTTCTGTGCTTCTTTCATCTTGCCTTGCGTACGCAGGCTTAACGAGTCCAATCTGGACTGCACTTTCCCGTTCGTGAAGTAGCCGTCGGACACATCGAAATTGCCCGCCAATTTCAAGCGATCGGCCACATCGGCATCGCCGGGTACCAGGCTCAGCCGGGTATGCATTTGCACCGGCCCGGTCATTACAGGCGGATCAGTCCGCACTCCCAGTCTGAGTAGGTCTTGAATCTGTGCATGCTCCACCACCACGTCAAGTTCTATGTCGTGGCCTGGCTGGTTCCGCATCCGCGTCACCGATCCGGTCGCCGTAAACGAAGAGTGCAGCAGCGTCGCCTTCACTGGCGCCAGATCCGTGTCTCCGCTCGTTCCATCCACGATGGCATGAAATTCCGTATGCAGCGGCATCGGATGTCCGCTTCGCGCAATTTGAAAGTCCGGCGTGTCTGTTTCCCCATTTACCACGATCTCGCTGAGTGTTCCCTCATATTTGCCGGTCGAAGAAAGAATTCCTCCAATCCCTTTCAGCGTACCCAGATCGGCGTTGCTGAAGGAATAATCTCCCTGTACCGGCGTCTCCCGCGGATCGTCTTCGTGAAACGGTCCAAACAATCCGGTGGAGTGAATGTTTCCCACCGGCTTCGGATTTACCAGTGTCGCGTCAAAGTGCATTGGCAACCCCGCCCCAATGTCTTTCATTTTCAGATCGCTAATGGCAAATTCCAGCGGCGCTTTTTCCGGATTCGAGTTATTAATCAGCAGGTCTGTATCCTGGCACACGAACTTGTCAACGATTACCGAGATCTTCCGGGTCTGCGATTTCATCTCGCTAGTAAATGCGCGGCGGCTTTCTTTTGGAGGAATATTCAGCTCCATCCCTTTCACATATACCGTGTCGACGTGCACCACCGTGCGAAACAAGTTGCGAATTCCGGTATGAAAGTGGAACTCCCGAATACTGATCAGCGGCTGCACCCCGGCCTCGTAGGGGTTAGGGTCGCTCGCGCCGAAGACCTTCAACCCGCTGCCATAAACTTCCAACCCCTTGACTACAGAAACCCCCAAACTCTTCAGCTCCACGCGGCCCTGGAATCGATTCGATAAACTCTGAATCACGCGCGCCCGCAGAATTGGTTCAGCACGGTCAATCACCAACCGAACCGCTACCGCCCCTGCGGCCAGAAAAAGGCACAGGATTATGCCCAGTAATGCCCATCTGTGCCTTTTCCCCGTAGTCTTTGGCGTGGAAACCTGCAAAATTTCCCTCCAACCCCTAGATCAGGCCATGCCGCCGAACAAGTCAATACATTAAACTCCTAACCGTACTCTGTTAACGCTACCTAATCTTTGTATTTTGTTGGACGAGTTTCCTCTTGCGTCGCTCCGCGGAAGTTCTCAGCGTCCTCTGCGTTTCAAGCTTTACCAACCTCACAAACCTAATCTCGCGAGTCGCACCTTTTCACTGCCCTGTCCTTTCTGCTACTGTTTTTAAGTCCCTATAGCGCTTCGTGGATGCTCTTTGCAATGTGACGAGCATCACATCCGTTCCCGCGCTAGGTTTATAGAATTCAGTTCGGCTGGCCGAGTCCGAAAAGGAAAACTCGCGTGATTGTTGGAGTCCCCAAAGAAAGTTATCCCGGAGAGCGCCGCGTCGCCCTAGTTCCGGCAGTCATTCCCACCCTCGCCAAAGCGGGCATTGAGGTGGTAGTCGAGTCTTGCGCCGGCGACCAAGCCGGCTATCCCGATGCAGCCTATGTAGAAAAAGGTGGAAAGATCCTCCCGGATCGAGCCGCGGTATTCGCCGCTGCTGACATTATTGTGCAAGTCCTCTGCTATGGCTCGAACGACGTCACCGGCAAGGCCGATCTCCCACTTTTGCGCAGCGGTCAACTCCTGGTCGGTTTCCTTCGTCCCTTCGGTTCCGCCGAAGTGATTCAGCAAATTGCCGCCGCTGGCGTTACCTCATTCTCCGTCGAACTCGTCCCCCGCACCACCCGCGCCCAAAGTATGGACGCTCTTTCCTCCATGGGCACCATCTGCGGCTACAAAGCCGTCTTGCTCGCAGCCGAAACCTCGATCAAGATCTTTCCCATGATGACCACCGCCGCTGGCACCATCACTCCCGCTCGGGTGTTCGTCATCGGCGCCGGAGTCGCGGGCCTGCAAGCCATCTCCACCGCCCGCCGCCTGGGTGCCGTGGCCTCGGCCTACGATATGCGCGCAGCCTCAAAAGAACAGGTGCAAAGCCTCGGCGGCCGCTTCGTCGAACTTCCCATCGAAGCCCAGAACGCGCAGGACGCCCGCGGCTATGGCACCGCGCAGGATGAAACTTTCTACGCCCGCCAACGCGAACTCCTTACGCGCGTAGTCGCAGAAAGCGATGTCGTCATCACCGCCGCCGTGATCCCCGGCAAGAAATCTCCGGTACTGATCACCGCGGAGATGGTCAAAGGCATGGCTCCCGGCTCGGTCATCATCGACCTCGCCTCCGAACGCGGCGGCAACTGCGAACTTACTCGCACAGGCGAAACCGTGAAGGCCTTTGGCGTAATAATCATTGGCGCCATCAACCTGGCCAGCAGCGTCCCATACAACGCCAGCCAGATGTACGCCCGCAACATCGCCACTTTCCTCGCCTACATCGTGAAGGATGGCAAACTTCAGCTCAACCAGCAGGACGAAATCGTTCGCGAAACCATGGTCACGCACCGCGGCGAAATCGTCAATGCACGCGTGCGGGATTTTTACAAGTTGCCGGCTCCGGTCGCCAGTAATCAGTGATCAGGAGCTCGTCGGTTCGGCCAGTGCGCAGGCGAAGCGGATTCGCAGCGTTGAATGGATCGGTTTTGTAGTGCGATAACTCGCTGAACCGGCCGCTGCAAGCAAAGGAGCAATCATGCCAGCAGATTTTATTTCCAATCTCTACGTCTTTATCCTGGCGGGGTTTGTCGGGTTTGAATTAATCAAACGTGTTTCGCCGCTACTGCACACGCCATTAATGTCGCTCACCAATGCCCTTGACGCCATTGTGGTGGTGGCGGCCATCATCATCGCGGGACGGCACGAGACGCGTCTTACCACGGTGCTGGGTGCAATCGCGGTTGCGGCATCCTTCAGCAACATGGTTGGCGGATTCCTGATCACCGACCGCATGCTGCGCATGTTCAAGTCCCCCAGGTCGAAACAACAATGAACGCATCGGATCTTCAGCAATATCTTGATTTCGCCTACATCGTCGCAGTCGTACTCTTCATTCTTTCGCTCAAGTTCCTGAGTTCGCCCACGACCTCGCGCTGGGGCGTTCTGGCTGGAGAGATTGGCGCTGCCCTGGCCGTAGCCGTAACCCTTTTCAATCCCGAGGTAGTGGCCTACAAGTGGGTTCTCATCCCTTTGATCATCGGCGCCGGCGTTGGTGTTCCTTTGGGCTTGGTGCATATGACGGCGGTGCCGCAGCGAACCGCCTTAAGCCATGCTTTCGGTGCGCTTTCCGCGGCGATCATCGGCATCGCCGAGTATTACGTTGGCACCGCTCCGGTCACGCGCTTTCAAATGGGAGAGATCGCGCTGGAAGTGATCATCGGTTCACTCACGTTTACCGGCAGCGTCATCGCCGCAGGGAAGCTGCAGGAAATATTGCCCCAGCGGCCCATCGTCTATCGCGGGCAGAATATCGTCAGTCTTTCGGTTTTGGCTGGAGCCCTCGGGCTGGCAGTTGCCCTGGTGGTGAATCCTGCGCACGCATTGCTGTTTCCGGTGATGGTGATTGTAGCTTTGATTTTCGGCATCCTGCTGGTCACTCCCATCGGCGGCGCTGACATGCCCACGGTCATCTCGCTGCTAAATTCCTATGCTGGCTTTTCGGCAGCGCTGCTGGGATTTGTGCTCAACAGTAAAGTGCTGGTGGTGGCGGGCGCGCTCGATGGATCTTCGGGCTTCGTTCTCTCCGTGATCATGTGCAAGGCCATGAATCGATCCTTCACCAACGTCATGTTCGGAGCCTTCGGACAGGTGCAGGCGTCTGTCGCCGCCGCTAAAGAAGAGAGAGTCGTGCGCAGCGCCAGCCCCGAAGAGTCCGCCGCCATTCTCTCGGCCGCGAACAAAGTGGTCATCGTCCCCGGCTACGGCATGGCCGTCGCCCAAGCCCAGCATAAAGTCCGAGAACTCTACGACATTCTCACCAAGAAAGGCATTGACGTCCGCTTCGCTATCCACCCCGTCGCCGGACGCATGCCTGGCCACATGAACGTCCTGCTTGCCGAAGCCGATATTCCCTACGACCGTCTCATCGAAATGGATGAGATCAACAGCGACTTTCCTCAAACCGATGTCGCCCTCGTCATCGGCGCCAACGATGTCACCAACCCCGCCGCCCGCACCGATCAATCCAGCCCCATCTTCGGGATGCCCATCCTCGACGTCGACAAAGCCCAAACTGTCATGGTCATCAAACGCAGCATGAACCCAGGTTTCGCCGGCATCGACAATCCCCTGTATTACCTTCCCAACACTCTCATGCTCTTCGGCGACGCGAAACAATTTGTCGGCTCCATCGTGAGGGAGTTAAGCGGCGGACATTAAGGGCGAGCCGCTCCATTGCTCGTGTGGGGACAGCCGCCCTCGGCTGTCCACGGGCGCAGCCCGGCAATAAATCTCAAACCTCCGAACGAATGGCCCGAGACAGTCGAAAATATTAAAGGCGGAGCACGGCAGCTCCGCCTCAGTCCAATTCAAACACAGCCCAACACTAATTACGCGGCTGGACGGAGCTTCTTCATCCGTTCTTTCATCTCTTCCGGGGACACGTCTTCTACGTGAGTGGCTACGCCCCAGAGATGCCCGAATGGATCTTGAAAGAAGCCGGAGCGGTCGCCGTAAAACTGATCCTCAACCGGTTTGAGAATTTTCGCGCCCTCGGCCGCCGCGCGCGCAACCACGGTGTCTACGTCAGGAAGGTAGACATACAAGCTCACCGGGCTGGCGCCGATGGTGGCCGGACTGGTGTGCCCAAGGCCCATGCTGGGATTTTCATCGGCCAGCATAATGTGCGAATCGCCGATCTTCAACTCGGCATGACCGACTTTACCGTCCGGACCATTCATGCGAACGGTTTCCGTGGCGCCGAAAACTTTCTTGTAATACTCAATGGCCTGTGCCGCGCCTTTGATGATCAGGTAGGGGGTAACGGAGTTGTAATCCTTGGGAATATAAGAAACTTTGCTCATAATTTTCCTCCTCGGAGTTTAAGGCTAAGGGTGGACGTTGAGGGTGTGCAGCCGACTGCGGATGCAGTTCCGGCACTCCTAATGGAAACACAATTCGGGAGCGATCTCAAGGCCTTTGCGATTGCGCGGGGGCATTACCCGCCCTTACCTGATTGCTTGCTATATATATACGATAGTTCTATCCTGTATATATTAGGAAGGAGGAATTCAAGATGGGAGTAACCATGACATCCATCCGCCTGGACACGGATCTGGCCGATGAGGCCGTGAGAGTTCTCGGCGCAAAATCCCGCACCGAGGCCGTACACGTCGCCCTTCGTGAGATTGTCGCCCTGAAGCGCTTCAAGGCGCTCATGGAAAAGAATGCTGGCAGACTGAAGTTTGCGGGACTCGATGAGTGACTTCATCATTTTCGACACTTCAGTCCTTGTCGACAATCTTCGCACTGGTCGTCATCGTCATAGACTTCAATCCCTCTCTGGATTAATTCGAATGTCGTCCGTGGTGCTGGCAGAATTGTGGAGAGGCGTAACCAAGCCGCGGAACGAGACCTCTTGCGCGCGTTGGTGAGCAACCATCCCATTTTGACGCCAACTGAAAAAAATTGGCTGGAGTCAGGCCAAATCCTCTCAAAGATTCGTAGCGACCGAGGCTTTACACCGGAGAAGCTTCGCGATCTGCACTTCGACCTCCTCATCGCGCTCACGGCCCGCTCCCACGGCGCCCGCGTGATCACTTCCAACCGGTCCGATTTTCAGCTCATTGACAGCTATCGCAGGCTTCAGCTCGAAATCTGGTAATTACGATTGCTGAGAAATTCCGGCAATCGACTTTAAATGAGGGCAGAATATCCAACTCAGTCGAATTGCTGGACGATCCGCGATCAGCCGGCGTGCGGATTCCTCTACCGCATATGCGCCATCCTTCTTGTAATATGAGGAAATTGCCACCGCTGCCATCTCGCTGCGCCGCACCGCAGCGCCACAATCCCCTGGCTGCCGCGGGAGTAATACTAGTTGTTGTTTTCGTAATCTTCGCTCTGTTCGCTCCCTGGATCGCGCCGCAAGATCCTGCGGCAATCAATCTTCCTGCGCGGCTCGACGCTCCTTCTCACGCGCACTGGTTCGGCACGGACGAACTGGGCCGCGATATTTTCTCGCGCATTATCTATGGCGCGCGCATCTCCATGCTGGTCGGAAGTTCCGTGGTGCTAGCCTCGCTCGGCCTCGGTCTCATCATCGGCTCCATCGCCGGATACTACGGCGGAGGCATCGATCGCTTCGTCAACGTGGTCTTGATGAATGCGTTCCTTTCGTTTCCCGGAATTCTGCTCGCCATCGCTTTCGTCGCCTTTCGCGGGCCCGGAATTTTTAATCTCGTTCTCGCGCTCTCGCTCGGCGGATGGGTCGGCTATGCCCGCCTCGTTCGCGGACAAGTCCTCGCCGCGCGCGAGCGCGAATTCGTCGAAGCCGCGCGCGCTCTGGGGGCGAGCGATCTGCGCATCGTCGTGCGTCATATCCTGCCGAACATTATTCAGCCCGTCATCGTGCAAGCCGCGATCGGCATGGCCGGCGCGATTCTTGCCGAAGCCACCATGAGCTTTCTCGGACTCGGCGTTCCGCCGCCAACCGCCAGTTGGGGAACCATGCTCAACGACGGCCGCGCGCATTTATTTGACGCTCCGCATCTCGTGCTGTTTCCCGCGCTCGCGGTAATGCTCGCCGTACTGTCGTTCAACTTCATCGGCGACGCCCTGCGCGATTATCTCGATCCCCGCTCCCGCATCGAAGCCGGCCTGTAACGCTCTCGCAACCCCTTCAAAACACAGCCTATACATTTCTTGACATACATTGCATATTGCAATATAAATATCTCGATCTGCTATATGAAACTTGGGAGAGAAAATCCGTTACCTGCGCGAGGTGGAAGGCTCGCTGCGCGGATTGGGGCGGCCCATGACGCAGCAGGAAATCGTCAAGGCGGTTCGCCAGGAACTGCGCAAGAGCATCAGCCAGTCGTACCTGTCGCAGATCGAAAGTGGCGCGCGCCCGCATATGACGCAGTCGTCGCGCGCGCTGCTGGCGAAGTTCTTTAAGGTGCATCCGGGCTTTCTGGTGGATGACCCGGAGGGTTATCACACGGAGTTGACCTCAGACCTGCGGACAACGGAAGGCCAGCTTGATGTTTGGCTGCTGCAAGGGTCGGAGCGTTTCGTCAGCGATCCGGAAGTCAGCGATGTCCTGATCAAGGCGGCGCGCGAGAAAGATACGCGGCGCTCTCTGCTGCTGCTGGGCGCGATTCTCGATACGCCCGGATTGGCCGAGCGGTTGCTGGAAGCGTTGCGGCCCGAGTTGATTGCAAGATCCTCGCGTGGTCGCAACACGCGTAGCGAGAATCCGCGGCACAAGAATGGGGACGGGGAAGCGGAGCGCCAAGGGCGCAGCCGTTCGCAGCGCAGAAGGGAGGCGAACTCGATGAATCACTCCATGACCTGGGCGGATTTTTACTTGGTTTGTTTCGCGGTCGGCTTCTGCTTGAGTTTCTTTTCGTTTGTATTTGGCGGAGCACGGACGGGGCGATTGCATCTGCCGCATTTTCATGGACACGTTGCCGGCGCGCATCTGCCCGACGACAACGGTGCCCAGCAACTCATGCACCAGTCGCGGCGCACGCTCCGGCTGGGGTCAAGACAACCGCAGGCGCACGCCGTGCAGCAGAGCGGAGTTTCGCCCTTCAACTTCGTCACGTTGACCGCGTTCCTGGCGTGGTTTGGCGGCACGGGATACCTGCTTACGCGCTATTCCGGAGTGTGGGTCGGTTTTGGATTGCTGGCTTCATCACCAGCGGATTGGTTGGGGGAGGGATAGTGTTTCTATTCCTGAGCAAAGTGCTGATCTCGGACGACGAGAACATGGATCCGGCGGACTACGAAATGGTCGGCGTGCTGGGACGGATCTGTAGCGGGATCCGCGACGGGCGGAACTGGAGAAATGATTTACACGCAAATGGGAACGCGCCGCGTGTGCGGCGCGCGCAGCGAAGATGGCTACTGCCATCGCCAAGGGGAGCGAAGTGGTGGTCACGCGCTACGAAAAGGGAATTGCGTACGTTCGGTTGTGGAGCGAAATGTCGGGCGACGAGTAGATTGTGCCGTTGTTTCCGGGTTTCGAAAAGCAATCAATTCTTGTGCGGGCTCAGTCTAAAACGGTTTTGTAACAGGAGGCGTTATGCCAGAGATGTCGAGGATGGTGGAAATTTGGATTTTCGCGGGGCTGGGAGTGATGGTTCTTCTGTTCCTGATGAGCGGAATGGCCAGGCTATATCGCAAAGCGGGACCGCACGAAGCACTCATCGTGTACGGTTTGGGCGGGACGCGCGTGGTGCAGGGACACGGCACGCTGGTGCTTCCCATGGTGCAGGTCTGTCGTGATCTGTCGCTGGAGTTGATGTCGTTCGACGTGGCGCCGCAGCAGGACTTGTACACCAAACAAGGCGTCGCGGTAACCGTCGAGGCTGTCGCGCAGATCAAGGTGAAGTCCGACCGCGAGTCCGTGCTCACGGCGGCCGAGCAATTCCTCACTAAATCCGATCAGGAGCGGGAAGCTCTGATCCGGCTAGTGATGGAAGGCCATCTGCGCGGCATCATCGGACAGCTCACGGTGGAAGAAATCGTCAAGCAGCCGGAAATGGTTTCCGACCGCATGCGCGGCACCTGCGCCGAGGACATGAACAAGATGGGGCTGGAAGTGATCTCGTTCACCATCAAAGAAGTCCGCGACAAAAACGAATACATCACCAACATGGGCAAGCCCGATGTGGCCCGCATCAAGCGCGACGCCGACGTGGCCACGGCGGAAGCCGACCGCGATACGGCGATCAAGCGCGCGCTGGCGCAGCGGGAATCGGCCGTAGCCAAAGCCCAGGCCGATCAGGAGCGCGTGCTAGCGGAAACATTATCTCTGGCCAAGCAGGCAGAATCGCAACGCGATCTCGAAGTGAAGAAAGCACAATTTCTGGAAGTCACCAAGCGCCAGCAGGCGCAAGCCGACAAGGCCTATGACATCCAGACCAACATCATGCAACAGCAGGTGATCGCCGAGCAGGTGAAGGTGCAGCAGATCGAAAAAGAACAGCAAGTCAAAGTGCAGGAAGCGGAAATCAACCGCCGCGAAAAAGAACTGATTGCGACCGTGCTGAAGGGAGCGGAGATCGAGCGTCAACGAATCGAAACTCTGGCCGCCGCCGAAAAGCAGCGCCTGATCGCGGAAGCCGAAGGACACGCGTCGTCGATACGCGCGCAGGGCGAAGCCGAAGCGGAAATTATTTTCAAGAAAGGCGAATCCGAAGCCAAGGCCATGAACGTGAAAGCCGAGGCCTATCAGGAATACAACCAGGCGGCCGTGATCGACCGGTTGTTCACCTGCATGCCGGAGGTCGTGAAGGCGCTGGCCAGTCCACTGGCGAACGTCGACAAGATCACCATCGTTTCTACGGGAAACGGCGATGCATCCGGGAATGAACAAAATCACCGGCGACATCGCCAAGATGGCGGCGCAGGTGCCGGCGTTGTTCGAAACGCTTTCCGGCATGCCGCTCTCGGAGTTGCTCGGGCAAGGTGCGGCAGATTGGGCGATCACACGCCGAAGCCGCCAGTAGTCGATGCAACGAAGTGAGGGTCTCAATTGCTCGTGCGGGGACAGCCGCCCTCGGCTGTCCCGCGAGCGAAGCGAGGCGAAACTTGGAGCAGAGACTATGAACCGAAAATCGAAAGGAATGGGTTTAGGAATTGCGTTGGGAGCGGCTCTGGGCGTGGTCCTGGGAATTTTGGCGGGGCATGTTGCTTTGTGGCTGGGTATCGGTGTTGCGATCGGGATTGCCATTGGCAGCACTCTTCGCCGGACGACCTGCGCGCAATGCGAAGCGGCAAAACGAAATCGAGAAGCTAGAAGCTAGAAGCTAGAAGCGTAGTTCAAGAAAAGGAGTCCACCATGGCATTACTAGAGCGAGTTTCCACGTTAGTCCGAGCCAACCTCAACGACCTGATCGATAAGGCCGAGGAGCCGGAGAAGATGATCAAGCAGGTGATTCTCGACATGCAGAATCAGCTACTGCAAGTGAAGACGCAGGTGGCGATCGCCATCGCCGACCAGCACCTGCTGGAGAAAAAGAAAAAAGAGAACGAAGAAAAAGTGGCGGAGTGGATGCGCAAAGCCGAACTCTCCGTCGACAAAAAACAGGACGACCTGGCGCGCGCATCGCTGCAGCGCGTAGAAAGCTATCGCGAGATGAGCGAGAGCTTCGCGCAACAGGTTACCGATCAGAAGGCGCAGGTGGAAAATCTGAAATCAGCGCTGCGGCAACTGGAACAGAAGCTGACTGAAGCGCAAACCAAGGCGGATCTGCTGATCGCGCAGCATCGCCGTGCGCGCGCCATCGGCAAGGCCAGCGACGCGCGCCTGGCTATGGGCGATGGCTCGAAAGCCGCAGCCTTCGACCGCATGAAACGAAAAGTTGCGCACTCGGAAGCGTTTAGCGCGGCCAAGGCCGAAATCGCCGGCGACAACATGGAAGACCGGCTGGCCGCACTGGAGAAAGAAGATCGCATCGAGCAGTTGCTGGCGGAGTTAAAAACCAAACGTGGAGCATAGGGCGTGTCGATTAGGAGCGAATCAACGGAGAACCGAAATGAATATCGAATGGCGTAAATTTCAATCCACCGTTGCGGTCTTTTCGTTATCCATGTTGCTGCTGGCGGTTTGCCCGGTAGTCCAAGCCCAGCAAAAGTCTGAGCAGCTTGCGCGACAATCTGCGGAGTCCTGGCTGGCGCTGGTCGATTCCGGGAAGTACGGTGAGAGTTGGGAACAGGCCTTGCAGTTTTTCAAGGCCGCTGTCACCAAAGAGCAGTGGCAAAGTGCGCTACGCGCGAGCCGCGAACCATTGGGCAAGGTTCTGTCGCGAAATCTGAAGAGCGCCGCCTTCACGAAAACCTTACCGGGCGCTCCGGATGGCGAATACGTCGTCATTCAGTATGACAGCAGCTTTGAGCACAAGCAGTCAGCCGCGGAGACAATTACTCCTATGCTGGATAAAGATGGCGAGTGGAGGGTTTCAGGGTATTACATTAAATAGAGAGGGTATAAGCGAACCGGGCGCGGACACTGCCGTACATCCGCCGTACATCCATTGACCGCCCGGCCCGCATCTCTGTAGTCTTGCAATATAATTTCGGTGCGGATTTCCCAAGGTCAAGGAAAATACATGAAGGAATTTGCAGTTCTGTTGCTGCTCGCGCTCATGTTGAACGGATGCGGCGACAACCACGTGCCTAATCCCCAAGTTGCAGCTGGCGGAGTCTGGCAGTCGGAGATGCTGGGGGGAGACGGTACTGCATCCGGATTAAGCTTTATCGCCCAGTTCACGGTCGCCAACAACGGTGCGATGAACTTTACCAGTTTTCAGTTGCTCACCCAGATCGACGGCGGTTGCCTTCCGGTTACCGGGCCCAGACCGACCGGAACTTTAGTAGTGACGCCCAATGCTGCCAACCAGGTGAGCGGTACATTCTCGCTTACGGTCGTTGCGAACGGCAACACGCTCACCATGACCAGCACATCGGTGACCGGAACGCTGAACGGGACGAACGACACACTGGCCGACGGTGTGATCATCGGCACGCTGGACGCTAAAGGGTGGTACGGGCTGCAACACAAATGGCACTTTCACCATGACGCAAACCACCAGCAACTAAAAGTTGCTGTTTCAGAACCAATCGCTACGGTAGGCAACCCACCAGGCGATGAAGAGGCAGGGAATGGTCGCCGCCAAGCCCCACCAAATTGGCAGCAGAAAATCCGCCAGCAGGCCCAGCACCGTGAAGACCGTCCAAAAGATTTTGCGTTCCATGGAGAGATTGTAGGATCTTAGAGATCATACGAGGAAATCAAATGGAGCGCATCGCTTGTAGTATCCTCGGCTTATCGATATTCTGATGCACGCGTCAGTGCGCTGACTCCACCATCCATGAACGCTAAACTTATCGGTTGGCCGATCGGGTTATTTTTCGCTGCTGTGGGTTGTGACCGCCTTTGGTCAATCCACCTCCGCCGTCGTGGGCGCTGAAGCCTCTCCATATTCAGCGCAGGGCGGTCCTGCATCAGCTTCGCAAGGTGGCGCGGTTTCTTACGCGTCCGTGACGCAGTTGAACGAACTGCTGTCGCAACTGGATGCTACGTCCAAAACCACGCAGGCCGACCTCGCAAGGTTGCGTATTGAGCGCTGGAAGACTGACGGCTCTACGAAAAAGCAAACGCTGAATGACGTGGAATCCGTGCAGCGGAATCTGCAGAGCGCGCTGCCTGAGATGATTGGCCAACTGCGGAATTCTCCGGAAGACTTACCCGCGACTTTCAAGCTTTATCGAAACCTCGACGCGCTCTATGACGTGTTGAGCGGGATTGTCGAATCGGCAGGGGCGTTCGGTCCGAAAGACGATTTCCAGTCGCTGTCGAACGATCTGAGCGGTTTTGAGGGGACGCGAAAGCAATTGGCGGATCGCACGAATAACCTGGCGAACTCGAAGGAGCAGGAGATTGCGCGCCTGCGGGTGGAACTGAAAACAGCCCAGGCCGCCATACCGGTTGCGCCACCCGAAAAAAATCATTGTGGACGATAATGAACCGGTGAAGAAGAAACCGGTCGCGAAGAAAAAACCCGCGGCGAAAAAGCCGGCGACCGCGCCGGCTACCACTCCCGCACAAACCTCGCCAGCGCAGCCGAAACCGCAGTAGCTGGATTCGGGCTCGAACCGGCTGGTTTGGCCTAAGCCACATTCTTGCAACCTACCCGACTCGTTTCTCATCCGGCTCATGCCGGGTTTGCCGTTAGCCCAGCTTGTTCGAATCTGTTAACCTTCCCTCCGCATCAAAATTTTGCTTCGAGTATTCTTGGCACCCAACATGAGCTCTCACCACGGAAGCATCGTCGCAATCATTTTTGGTCTGGTGATCCTGTGGGTAGTGTTTCTGGATGCGTTTGAAACCGTCGTGCTGCCGCGGCGAGTGACCCGGCAGTTCAAGCTGACGGCGTGGTTTTACCGCCGCACCTGGATTCCGTGGAGAAGGATTGCCGAGCATATACGCACACCGTCCCGGCAACAGAGTTTTCTGGGATACTTCGGTCCGCTGTCATTAATTATGTTGCTCGCATTCTGGGCCACCGCCCTTATCTTTGGCTTCGCGCTGCTGCAATACGGTTTGGGTGGGCATGAACAGTTGGGGAATGAGCCCATCACTTTCGGCAGAATCGTTTACCAGAGCGGGCAGACTTTCTTCACGCTGGGTTACGGCGACATTCTGCCAACGACCGGACTTGCGCGAGCGCTGGCCGTGCTGGAAGCGGGCATGGGATTTGCCTTCCTGGGCGTGGTGATCGGATATCTGCCGGTGGTATATGGTTCTTTCTCGCGGCGCGAGATTCAGATTTCCATGCTGGATGCGCGAGCGGGATCGCCGCCCACCGCGACAGAGTTGTTAGTACGGCTGGCAGGACGTTCCGACGGCCCCACGATCGAACAGATCGTGCTGGATGGAGTATTGCGCGACTGGGAGCGCTGGGCCGCCGAGTTGCTGGAGAGTCACCTTTCCTATCCGGTGCTGAGTTTTTTTCGATCACAGCACAGTAATCAATCCTGGGTGGGAGCGCTGACCATCATGCTGGACGTGACATCTCTCCTGCTTACCGGCATCGAGGGCATTTATCCGGGGCAGGCGAAACTGACGTTCGCGATGGCGAGGCATGCCGCAGTGGATTTGGCGCAAGTGGTGAACGCGCGCTACGATCCACTGGCGCCAGACCGCCTCACCGATGAGACTTTTACTGCGCTCAGAGAGGCTTTGGGATCGGTGGGATTGAAATTGCGAACTGGCGACGAGGCAAGGCAGAAGTTAGATCGGCTACGGTCGATGTACGAACCCTATGTGCATTCCACGGGAAGAAATCTGATGCTGACCCTGCCGCCGTGGAGACAATCGGAAAAGACCCGGGATAACTGGCAGGCTGGCCCTTGGGATCGCGCTATCCAGGCGAAAGGCCTTGCCGTGCTTGGCCAAAAACCCGTGCGGCCAGTGAGCATTGAGGACCACTTCTAGTGCTCCATTTTTTCGGCGATGGGCGTGCTACGATCCTTGTCCCGGTTTTCCTTGTTCCGGTTTTCATGGCATGAAGAATATTGGCGAGAACGTAGTGCGCATCGAGGCAGAGGCGTTGCGCGCTCTGGCGGATCGCATTGCCGGGCCGATGGCGGAAACTTTTCAGCAGGCTGTGGACTTACTGTTTTGCTGTGCGGGACGCGTCGTTGTAACGGGTATGGGCAAGAGTGGACTGATTGCGCGCAAGATTGCCGCAACCCTCAGCTCCACTGGAACACCGGCTTTGTATTTGCATCCGGTGGAGGCCTTGCACGGCGACCTGGGAATGGTAGTGCGCGGAGATATCGTGCTGGCGCTCTCTGCGTCCGGAGAAACAGAGGAGATTCTCGCGTTGCTGGCAACAATTAAGCGGCTGAAGGTACCGCTGATCGTGATGACGGGAGATAAAGTCGTTGAAGGGACCTGCGAGCAATTCTCCTGCGCCGCGCAGGTCCACCCTCGCTACCGCTGCCAACGTAGCTCTCGACTGCTCGATCGCCGAAGAGGCTTGCTCACTGGGGCTGGCGCCCACTGCTTCAACCACCACGATGCTCGCATTGGGTGATGCCTTGGCAGTTACTCTCAGCCAAAAGCGTGGATTCAAAGAAGAAGATTTTGCCAATCTGCATCCCGGAGGAAAACTGGGCAAGCGGCTGGCGCGGGTGGAGTCACTGATGCACACTGGCGACGCGCTGCCCTGCGTTTCGCCGCAGACGACGATGCCAGATGTGATCTACGAAATGTCGCGCAAGAAGCTGGGCGTAACCGCGGTAGTGGAGGACGAGAAGCTGGTAGGCATCATCAGTGATGGAGATTTGCGGCGCCTGCTGGAGAAGCGTGGTAAAGATGTCCTCGATCTCACCGCGGGCGAAGCCATGACGAAAAATCCGCGGACGATCGCGGCCGCGGAATTCGCCGCGACCGCCCTGGCCCTCATGGAAGAAAAAAAGATCACGTCGCTCATGGTGGTGAACGAAGAGGGAAAGTTGGAGGGAATTGTGCACCTGCATGATTTGTGGAGCACAGAGCTGGTTTGAAATTGAATGATTGAGAGATTGAGTCATTGAGAGAATTGAAGGCCGATGAACATGCTGGACAAAGCCGAAGCCATGAAGCTGCGGACGAAGCAGTTTGCGATCCGAATTGTCGGCGTGTACGGGCATTTCCCCGAACGCGTGAGGCTGACGTGATCGGCAAACAATTGCTTCGCTGTGGTACGGCTGTTGCGGCGAACTATCGGGCGGTTTGCCGGGCGCGATCACATGCCGAGTTCATTTCCAAGATAAGTGTAGTAGTCGAGGAAGCGGACGAAACTGTATTCTGGCTGGAGCTTCTCACGGACACCGGAGTCGTGTCGGTAGAAAAACTGTCACTCCTGCTGAAAGAAGCAAACGAGTTGTTGGCTATCTGCGCGGCTTCGTTGCGCACGGCAAAGCACAATAAATATAAGGAGCTTGAGAGATAGGTTGCATGGGCTTCAATGAGCAAGTGACTCAATCTCTCAATGATTCAATCCCATGTATCACTACGATCCCAAAACCGCGCTGGAAGAATTGACCGAAGACGCGACCCTGCCAAACCCGGTGCATGTGCGCGACATGATGCTGCGCAAAAAGCTCACCGCCGACAAGTCTCTGGAGTTGAACCGGCTGTTTGTCGAGTATCAGAAATTCTTCGGTGAGACGCAGAAGCTGGGGAAAGAGATTCTGCGGCAGCTGGCGGGTAGGAAGCCGAAAGCCTCTTCAACGGCCCGATAAAAAGTGGATCACATCCTCACGTGTGAATCCTGCCTCCCTTAATAGAGACATAAGCGTTCCCTTTGGCAGGTCGCGATTGTGGTTAGGCACAACCGCGCGGCGTCGCGTAGCGGGATGATAGAAAACGAAGTGGCTGCCCGAAGAGTGATCGAGAACGAAACCGCTCTGCTCCAGAAAATGAATGACTTGACGGGGCTTGAGGGCGGGTAGTTTTGTCATCCCTTCGCTTATATCAAATGCAAAACCTATAAAACCAGTAGTAACAGTAGGCGAGTCGGAGAAGTGGAAAAACTTTGTGAACTCATCTCTCTGACAAAGGTTACAAAACCGTATACCAATGTGTAAAGCGGTCGCGATATCAGCGTGAGTACTCGAAAGTCCAGCGATGCAACCAGAGTGTCGTCGTCGCTTGGGATAGGGTCTTTGTGCTTGCGCAGACTGGCGATATAGCCGGAGATAGCGTCCTTGGCCATTTCCCGAGCTTCATCCACAGTGCGTCCGTAAGTGACGCATCCCGGCAGGGCCGGGACCAATGCCGTGTAACCGCCTTCGGGTTCGGGGCGCAGCATGATGTTATAGCGGTATCGACCTTTGGCCATAGGATACGTCATCATTCTAGTCGGGGGCTGCCAACCCGTCAAAGAACTCGCTGCTACAATAACGACTTCCACATAGGAATCACAGCGGGCATTGTCCGCTCGTACACGGTACTCAAACCTTATGCATCGATGGTCACAACTCTTTATTCCTACCCTGCGTGAAGCGCCCGCAGACGCGGAAGTCGCCAGCCACAAGTTTCTGGTGCGGGCGGGCTACATTCGGCAGCTCGCGGCTGGAATCTACTCCTATCTTTTTCTCGGTACTCGTTCGTTCAACAAAATAATGGCCATCGTGCGCCAGGAGATGGACAAGATCGGGCAGGAGTTTTATTTGCCGGCGCTGCATCCGCGCGAAATCTGGGAGGCCAGCGGGCGATGGTCCTTGATGGGCGATGCCCTCTTTCGTCTGAAAGACCGCAAGGGCGCCGATATGTGCCTCGGCATGACGGAAGAAGAAGTGATGACCGACATTGCGCGCAAGGAGCTGCGCAGCTACAAACAGTTGCCGCAGATCTGGTATCAAATCGCCCCGAAGTTTCGCGATGAGCCGCGGCCGCGGTCCGGACTCCTGCGGGTGCGGCAGTTCATGATGAAGGATGCGTATTCATTCGACATCGACGCCGCCGGTCTGGATATTTCCTATAACAAACACTACGACGCCTACTGCCGGATCTTCGACCGTTGCGGCTTGAAATACATGGTCGTTGACGCCGATTCGGGAGCTATGGGCGGTAAGGAATCACGCGAGTTCATGGTGCGCACCGCGGCGGGTGAAGATCAGATTGTGAGCTGCGACGGCTGCAACTACGCGGCGAACATAGAAAAAGCTACTTCGAAGCTTTGGCCGGTGGAAGATCTTGAAGCTGAGGGCGATGGCAAGCCGCTCGAAGTGCATACTCCCGGGCAAAAGACGATCGAAGACGTAGCTCGATTTCTGGGCGTATCGCCGAAGAACAAGATCAAGACGCTGGCCTTAATGACAGAAACAAAAGATGAAAAGACGGGCAAGATAAGGTCGCGTGCGATTGTCGTGCTCATGCGTGGCGATCATCAACTGAACGAAGCCAAACTCAACGGGACAGTAGGTGTGGCGACGCGCCCGATGGAAGAGAGCGAGATCAAATCATTATTCAAGTCTCCAGCCGGATATTTGGGTCCGTTCGGAATCGAGTGGGCGAAGGACTTGAAGAAAGATGACGAGCTTCCAGTACTGCTCGTCGACAAGGCTCTCGAAGGCCGGCGCAATCTTATCGGCGGCGCGAACAAAGAGAACTATCACCTCAAGAATCTCACGCCAGGGAAGGATTTTCATCCCACGGCGTACGCTGATTTGCGAGCGGTTACTGCGGGTGAGATATGTCCGATTTGTGACCACGCCTTGCGCATCGATACGGCGGTAGAGATCGGACACATCTTCAAACTTGGCGACCGTTATACCCAGAAAATGGGCGCGCGACCGTGCTCGATAAAAACGGCAAAGAAGTCACGCCGATCATGGGTTGTTACGGCATCGGTATAGAACGCATTCTGACCGCGGCAGTGGAGCAGAGCAATGATGACAATGGATTCTGGTTGCCACCGTCGATTGCGCCCTTTGAGATTGTGATTACCCCCGTCAACGTGAAGGATGAAAGTCTGCTGCAGGCCGCAGTCGACATTGCATCTCAGCTCGAAGCCGCCGGCTTTGATGTAATTCTCGATGACCGTGACGAGCGCCCCGGAGTGAAGTTCAAGGACGCAGATTTGGTCGGTATCCCCTTTAGAATCACGGTCGGGAAGAAGGTTACCGAAGGTACTGTGGAAGTGGTTCTGCGCTCGACTCGCGAGGTGCGCGATGTTAGGATCGCGTCGGTAGTGGAACATTTTCAAGGAGTGCTGCCGGCCCGGAGCTGAGTTTGCGCCGGATGCGGCGCAATTTTCAGACTATGGGAATCATCAAAGCGTTCATGGGGTTTCTTGTACTGGCGGCAGTGGTAGTCGGCCTCTTTCAGGTGGTTCCGCCCTTGCTGGCCAATTACAGCTTTCAGGACGACCTCAAGACGGTCGCGATGATGGACAGCGCCAGTCTGCAGAAAACAGACGAGGATGTTCGCTCTGATGTGCTTCGCAAGGCCAAGGAACATGACCTCCCGATCGGAGAAAAGCAAGTCACGGTCCAGCGCATCAACACCCCTGGATTGTCTGCGGTTTACGTGGCGGCTGATTACACGGTAACGATCAATTTGCCCGGCTATTCCTTCGATATGCACTTTAATCCGACTAGCGGAAATAAAGGCTTCTAGTCCGCGATCGCCGCGATCTGACGTGCTCCAGCTTAAAACTCTCTAAACCTCATCTTGTCTCCCTCCGTCTGCTTTCCAGCATTGCGAGGCTGAACGGACGAGTAAAACAGTGACATTCGTAACGTTGCCATGACGTTACCTTCCTCCTAAGATCGCCAACAGTGAGAATCTTCTGAGAGTTCGTGCCGTACAACGGGCACAACGAAGTTTCCACCGTTCAGCTTAATTCCAGATTAGGAATGCTTCCGGAACTGCGCAGGCAGAGTGGAGCCGAGGTGAGGAGTTTATGACGATACGACTTCGAGCAAGCTTGATCATGATCGCAGCGCTGGCGATGATAATTCTGGCCGGTTGCGATCATTACAATTGCGCTAGCGGCGCAAACTTTGGTTCCGGCTGCACGTCTAGTGGATCTGGCCTTGGGACCACCGGCACCACCGGTACCACTGGCAGTGCCACTGCCGCCTTCGTATTTGTTTCCGATGCGGCCGGTACCGGCACGACCGGAACGATAGACGGCTACACGCTGAATACGAGTGCGTCCACATTCTCGGCAACGCCGAGCTATATCGCACCTACGACTCCTCAAGGAGATACGGGAGTAGGCTTGGTAGTGGCTCAACAGAAATACCTATTCACTGGCTTTGGGTCCACCAACACGATTTACGGCTGGTTGATCGGATCCGACGGCAGTTTGACGACGCTGAATGGTAGTCCTTATCCAGCCCCGTTTATGAGTTTTGTGCCCACGGGATTCGGTACCACGAGCGTCGTTGACCAATCCAGCAGGGACTGCGATGTATTTTGCGGATGGGTTTCAGGACAAGATCTATGGTTACCAGATTGGCAGCGACGGAAGCTTGACGGCGGCATCCGGCTCTCCATTTTCAGTCCCGTTCGGGGGGAATTTGTCTACCGACGGCTTGGGAAAATATCTCTACATTACCGAGGCTTTCAGCAACCATACCGGTTCCAAGATCGCGGCTTACTCGATCGGGAGCAAAGGTTCGCTGACAGTCGTTCCAGGAAGTCCATTCGCCTATCCGATGTGGCAGGTGCAAGGCGAGCCGAGCGGCCAGTTTTTGATTGGAACCACTGGAAATAGCGCTGCGCCGGGATTCAGTGGAACCGATGACGCCCATCTTTACGTGTTCAGCATCACGCAATCAGGGAGCACGGCGGGGGCAATCGCACCTGTTTCAGGGTCGCCGTTCGCCACCACGAACTCGCCATTGAACATCGCAGTGCAATCGAATACCGGTGGAAGTCTGGTATACACGTTTGGCATAGCGGATTCCGACCTTGCTTTCAATCCAATCGAAGGCTATTCCATAGGCTCAACCGGAGCTCTGACCATGGTAAGCGGGTCGCCCTTCAGCGGTTTGACTGAAGGTTCTCAGGGAGCATTTGATCAGAGCGGAGACTTCCTGTTCGACTACGCCGAGTTCCTGAATAGCGGTACGAATACCATTACGTGGCAAATGGGTGCCCTTAGTGTGGCTTCAGGTGGTGTTCTTTCACAACCCACCTCCGCATTGACCTTGCCTACCGGAGGATACTTTGTGGTAACGGATCCGCAATAACCAGCATTTGCCAAGAGCTAAGATTGCATTCGATAGTTTCATGATTACGATCCTGGGACTCGCGTGAGGCGAGTCCCTTTTTATTTGCGCTGATGACGGTACAATGAAGATATCCTCCTGCGGTTTTGACCTCTCTGGCCCATGGCAGGAGATTAGTTTCGGCGAAGAGTGGTGATCAAACCTTTTTGCGCGTCCCTTCGTCTGACGAGCAGGGAATATTTTCCGGTGGGCTAAGAGTCTAAATAGTGGCTATCAAAATAAAGATCCCGAAAAGCGGAGAGAAGCGCGGCAAAACAATACCCGGCCTCCCCCGCGATCCCGTGGTGCGCGCAGCGTTGATCGTCTTTCTTGTGGCGGCGATCGCGTTGGGTGGCTCTTTTTCCTATTTCTATATCAAATATGACCGGATTATCGCGCAACGCTTCCGGTCACCGGTGTTCACCAATTCCGCGAAAATCTACGCCCTGCCGCGAACGGTTCATGATGGCGACGAGACCAGCGCCAAAGAGATTGCGGCGATCTGCGTCGAGCCGGCTATACCGACAAAGAGGGCGAGTCGCCTCTTGGAAGCTTTCGCTTGATCAGTGGCGGCATCGAGATTACCCCGGGGCCGGAGTCCTACCACAGCCCGGAAGCGGCCCGAATCACCATTCACGATGGAGCAGGTCGAGCACATCACCAGCCAGGGTGCCGATCTCTCCGCCTACGAACTGGAACCGCAGCTGGTGACGGCCTTATTCGATGCTGGGCAACGCTCCAAACGCGAGGTCGTGAAGTATAACGACATTCCCAAAGTGATGATCGATGCCGTCCTGGCCATCGAAGACCGCCGGTTCTTCGAACACGGCGGAGTAAATTTCATCCGCATGTTCGAAGCGGGATGGATCGATTTGACGCGGCAGCGTCACGAGCAGGGCGGTTCGACCATCACCATGCAGCTTTCGCGCGGCTTCTTTCTGACGCCGGAAAAAACCATCCGCCGAAAGTTGACCGAGATGCTGATTGCCGAGGAGATGGAACAGAAGTTCAGCAAGCAGCAGATTCTCGAGTTTTACGCCAATTGGGTCAACCTGGGGCAGCGCGGTTCATTTGCCATCAGCGGTTTTGCCGAGGCGTCGCGCGCCTATTTCAATAAAGACTTGAAGGATATTACGCTGCCGGAAGCCGCTCTGCTGGCGGGAATCATCCAGGGTCCCAGCCGGTTGTCCCCTTACCGGCACCCGGAACGTGCTTTGGAGCGCCGCAATCTTGTATTGGACTCCATGGTCGATACCCATGCCATCACCCGCGAGCAAGCGGAGAAGGCGAAGGCATCGCCGCTGAAACTCGCGCCTCCGAATGTCGAAGCCAGTGATGCGCCTTATTTCGTCGATATGGTGCGGGATACGCTGATTAACAAATTCAGCGAACACGATTTGAACGACGAATCTTACCGCATCTACACCACGCTTGATCCCGATCTGCAGAAGGCCGCTGCGCAATCGGTGGAATACGGAATTAAGCTGGTGGATGAGCAGGTCAAAAAACTTCGTACCAAGCGGAAAAAGGTCGGCAAGAAATTTGAAACGACTGTAGCGCCCGGTCCGCAGGCGCAAGTCGCCATGGTAGTGCTTGATCCGCATACCGGAGCAGTTCTCGCTCTGGTCGGAGGACGCGACTACGGTTTCAGCCAGCTGAATCATGCGCTTTCGAAGCGGCCCACTGGCTCGATATTCAAACCCTTCGTGTATGCCGCTGCCATGAATACGGGAGTGGATGGCTCGCAGACAGTGATTACCCCGGCCTCGACGGTGACCGACGCGCCCACCAGTTTCGCTTACGGCGATCAAATCTATGAGCCGCGCAATTACAAAGAGGAATATCACGGCGACGTAACTCTGCGTTATGCCCTCGCCATGTCGCTGAACAATGCCACGGTGAAATTGGCGGAAGAAGTGGGATATGACAAAGTTGCAGATCTGGCCAAGTCGGCGGGAATTACTTCGGTAAAGCCAACGCCAGCCATGGCGCTAGGCTCTTACGACGCCACGCCTCTGGAGATGGCGGCGGCCTACACGTCGTTTGCCAACAACGGCGAGCGTCTTTCTCCAGTTACTGGTCAACTCCGTGCGCAATGCCAAGGGCGACGTGCTGGCAAACTTTAAGCCCGACCAGCGTCAGGTACTCGATCCCCGCGTCGCTTACATCATGACCAACATGATGGAAGGGGTGATCAACAACGGTCTCGGCTATACGGCTGTTCGCCTGCGCGGCTTCACTCTGCCTGCCGCAGGTAAGACTGGCAGTTCGCATGACGGCTGGTTCGCGGGATATACCTCCAACTTGTTGTGCATCGTTTGGGTGGGCTACGACGACTACAGCGAATTGCGGCTCACTGGCGCTCAAGCCGCCGCTCCCATCTGGACCGAGTTCATGAAGAAGGCGTCCTTGCTTCCGCAATATAAGGAGATGAAACCCTTCTCCCAGCCCACTGGAGTCGTGGACGTGCAACTGGACAAAGTCACAAACCGCCTGGCGACACCTACATGTCCGGACGATTACACGGCGGCGTTTGTGGCGGGAACGGAGCCCCGCGAGACCTGCGACCAGCAAAATGGAGTTGCCGGGATTTTTCTCCCGATTTTTCGGAGGCGGCGAGAAGCCTTTACCTCCTCCCCCTAACCAGGCTTCTCCTGGCCAGACTGCCAATGGGCAACAGATTCAGGATCCGAATAACCCTGACGGCAAGAAAAAGAAGGGCTTTTTCGGTAAGCTGGCGGGTATTTTTAAGGATGACAAATCCTCGGTTCCGCCGTCTAAACCCCCAGAAAACGGGCAAACTCCGCCGCAATAAGGTAAAAACCGCGGTGCAATAAATTCTTCGCCGCCAGTTGAAAATCTGTGGCAAAATAGGCTCGTGGGAAGTGGTCGCTTTGGGGGTTTGTATGTCCTACCGGAAGGCCTGCCTGGTTGTTCTCCTGATTTCTTCCACCGCCGCACTGGCACAAGTTTCACATTCAGAGCAAGTACAGATCGCGCCGCCGTTGGTGCGAGCGATCGATCCTCCGGCGCCCGACGCGACCGCCGCCGCTCTCGAACAACAAGCCGACCGGCTTCGCGCTGACAAGTTGTATCTGGATGCCCTCGATTATTATCACGCCGCGCTGAATAAGAAGAAGAACGATTCGCGGTTGCTGAACAAGATCGGCATTACGGAACTCATGATCCAGCGCTACAAAGAAGCGCGAAAATCGTTCGAGCAAGCAATCCGCTGTGATCGCCGATACGCCGATGCGTACAACAATCTGGGCGTAATTTACTACGAGAGCAAAAAATACGGCGCGGCCGTCAAGCAGTATGAAAAAGCGATTCATATCGATGACGATTCCGCGTCGTTCTACAGCAATTTGGGAGCGGCTTATTTCTCCAAACGCGCTTTTGAATCCGCAGTGTCCGCATACCAGCACGCGCTGGAACTTGATCCCGATGTGTTTGAGCGTAGCTCGCGAGGCGGTGTGCAGGCGCAATTGCCCAGCCCCGAGGACCGCGCCCGCTATGACTACACCGTCGCGAAGCTTTTCGCCAAGATGGGATTGTCCGACCAATCGCTCGAATACTTGCGCAAGGCCAGGGAAGATGGATACAAAGATCTGAAGAACGTCTACCGGGATGTGGAGTTTGCCCAGCTGCGAAAAAATCCGCGCTTCACCGAACTCATGGCATCGAGCACGCCCGTAATTTCGAACTGAGTTGCGGCAGCACCCGCTGACTACACACGATCTGTCCAGACCTACGGGCGTTCCACTTGATCTACTTCTCGCGAAAACTGCAATTGTGTAAGCAAAATTACAAAGCTTTACAAATTTCGACGGAACTCCGGGAAGTTATAGGGTTTAATGATTGGAAATACTCCTGAAAACAACAGGGTGAGTAAGGAGAACGGTAGCCCGTCAGATGCTGACCCGAGCACGCCCCAAGCAAGCATCTGATGGGCTTTTTTGTTGGACGAGCATTGAGCCGTTGGCGATTAGCAGATGGCCATTAGCGATTAGCAACCAGCAGCAACGTAAACGCTAGTTGCTAGTTGCTTCACTCGCCCATGTAATCCTTCAAAACGCGCCGCCACCTTCCCTGCGCCTTAAGAATAAATTCAACGGCGTCTCGCAAAGCGCCATCCCCGCCAACGTGAGGCGTGACATAGTGGGCTTCCTTCTTTACGTCAGCGCGCGCATTTTTCACCGCAATCGCCAATCCCCCGGCGCGCATCGCTGGAAGATCGATAACATCGTCCCCTACAAACGCGGCTTCTTCCCGCTTCAATCCCGCCTTTTTCACGATCTCTTCGAAGCACGCGCGCTTGTCGTCCACGCCTTGATAGACATATTCGAGCTTCAGATCGCGAGCGCGTTGCGCAACCGTGTCTGACACTCGCTTGGTGATAAGCCCGGTCTTGATTCCACCGATCCGCGCCAGAGAAATCGCAACACCATCGTGGGCATGGAAACCCTTGAACTCGATCCTGCCCGGGCTGGTGTGGCCTGTCTTTGGTCGCCTCCTGCTCCGTGCCAGCCGGGGCCGGCAAGAAAAACAGTTTGCCGTCGGTAAGCACGCCGTCTACGTCGAAGAGCAGAAGCTTGATTTTTCGGGCGCGGGATGAAGCAGAAAGTTTTGGCATCGCGGGAATTCTAGCATTCAGCAGTGAGCCCACCCGCAGTCTGTTTAATCTGAACAAAAGCGAACGTTTTACGAAACCGCATCTTCCGGCTACAATATCAAAATGCCGTCCCTTCCTCCCTCACTTAGCCTGGGCCCATCCTCTGGTTGCGGAGTGGTTCGTCCAGCGCTTTGCCACGCCGACGGAGCCGCAGGAGCAGGGTTGGCCGCACATTCTGGCGGGACGGACGACGCTCATTTCCGCCCCCACCGGATCCGGCAAAACGCTGGCTGCATTTCTCGCCTGCATCGATCGACTGGTGCGAAAAGCGCTTGCCGGAGATCTATCGGACCGCACTGAAGTTCTCTACGTCTCGCCTCTGAAAGCGCTGGGCAACGACATCCAGAAAAATCTTGAAGTGCCGCTGGGCGAAATCCTCGCAATGGCGGGCGAGCGCGGTCTGCTCATGCCTGAGATTCGCACCGCGGTTCGCACCGGCGACACGCTGATGCACGAGCGTCGCGCCATGCTGAAGCGCCCGCCGCATATTCTGGTAACTACGCCCGAGTCGCTCTACATTTTGCTCACCGCGGATAAGAGTCGTGCGATTCTCCGCGATGTTGAGACCGTGATTGTCGATGAAATCCACGCTGTGGCCGACGACAAGCGTGGCGCGCACCTGACGCTCTCACTTGAACGGCTGGAAGCCCTGACCTACAAGCGGCCTGTGCGCATCGGCCTCTCAGCGACGCAGAAACCGATTGAAGAGGTTGCACACTTTCTCACCGGAAGTGATCGGCCCGCTCCCGTAATCGTCAACATCGGACACAAGCGCAAGCTCGATATGGCGGTCGAAGTTCCGTCCATGCCACTGGGCCCGGTGGCTTCAAACGAAATGTGGGACGAGGTCTACAACCGGCTCGTGACGCTGGTCGAGCAGCACCGCTCGACTCTCGTATTTGTGAACACCCGGCGTATGGCAGAGCGCGTGGCCCATCATCTGGGAGAGCGCATCGGAGAAGACAATGTGGCGGCGCACCACGGCAGCCTGTCCCGCAAGCTGCGTCTGGCGGCAGAGAAAAAGCTGAAAGAAGGCCAGGTGCGAGTGCTGGTGGCAACGGCATCGCTGGAATTGGGAATTGACGTAGGCACTGTGGATTTGGTGGTGCAAATCAATTCGCCGCGCGCGATCGCGGTTACGCTGCAGCGCGTCGGCCGGTCCGGCCACTGGCGCGGCGCGGTTCCCAAGGGACGCTTATTTGCGACCACGCGCGATGATCTGCTGGAGTGCGCAGCTCTGGTGCGCGCCATCCGCCAAGGCGATCTGGATCGATTGATGATTCCGGAATCTCCGCTGGATGTGCTGGCGCAACAGATCGTGGCCGCCTGCTCCGCCGAAGAGTGGGACGAGGATGCCATGTTTGCGCTGGTGCGGCGCGCCTATCCCTATCGCAATTTGACGCGTGCCACTTTCGAGTCGATTCTGGAGATGCTGGCCGAGGGCATTGCGGCGCGGCGCGGACGTTATGGCGCATACATTCACCGCGATCGAGTGAACGGCAAGTTGCGCGCTCGTCGCGGAGCGCGGCTGGCAGCCATCACCAGCGGGGGAGCGATTCCCGACAACTCGCTTTATGCGGTCGTTGCCGAGCCCGATGGCCTCGTCGTCGGCACGGTGGATGAAGATTTTGCCGTGGAGAGCAATCGCGGCGACATCATGCTGCTGGGAAATACCTCGTGGATGATTCGCCGGATCGAAACCAATGCGGGCCGCGTGCTGGTGCAGGATGCGCACGGCGCACCACCCAGCGTGCCGTTCTGGCGCGGCGAAGCCCCGGCGCGCACGCAGGAACTTTCCGAGCACATCGGAAACCTTCGGGAAAAGATCAGCGAAATGCTGCCGCACCACTTCGCCCGTGGGATTCTCCGCAACTCAACCGGATGTAGCAGCCGCGGTGAGATGGCTGAAAGACGAGTGCGGCCTCGATGATTCCGGCGCGGAGCAGGCGATCGAATATGTGTTGCAAGGTCGCGCCGTACTGGGCGCCGTGCCAACTCAGGCGACCGTGATTGCCGAGCGCTTCTTCGACGAAGGCGGAGGCATGCAGTTGGTGATCCATGCGCCGTTTGGCGGGCGGATCAACAAAGCCTGGGGGCTGGCTTTGCGCAAGCGTTTCTGTGTCGGATTCAACTTTGAGTTGCAGGCCGCGGCCACCGACAACGGCCTGAATATCGCTCTCGCCGAGCAGCACAGCTTTCCGCTGGCAGACGTTTTCAATTTTCTGCAGGCGGCGACGGTGCAGCCGATCCTGGAACAAGCCGCACTCGATTCTCCGATCTTCGCCACGCGCTGGCGCTGGGATGCGAATCGCGCTCTGGCTCTGCTTCGCTTTCAAAACGGAAAGAAAGTTCCACCGCAGATTCAGCGCATGCGCTCCGATGATCTGCTGGCTTCAGTATTCCCCGATGCCGCAGCGTGCTTCGAAAATATTCAGGGCGACCGCCAAATTCCGGATCATCCCGCTGGTGAGTGAAGTGATGAAAGATGTGCTCACCGAGGCGATGGATATTGAAGGTTTAAAAGCTCTGCTCGGCTGGCCTCGCAGACGGACGGATTCGTTGCATTGCCGTCGACACGCCGGTACCATCGCAGTTTTCGCACGAGATTCTGAATGCGAATCCTTACGCATATCTCGACGATGCGCCGCTGGAAGAGCGCCGCGCCCGCGCAGTGCAGATGCGGCGAATGCTGCCCGAATCTGTGCTCGAAGAAGTGGGCGGATTGGATCAGGCGGCGATTGCACAAGTCCGCGAAGAAGCATGGCCTGATGTGCGCGATGCCGATGAATTACATGATGTGTTACACACGCTGGTGGCGCTTCCAGAAGAATTCATGTGGGGACAGCCGCCCCGGCTGTCCAGTCGAGCGAAGCTCGACCCGCTCTTGCAACCCCATAACCACTGCCGCGAGTGACTGGCGCAACCATTTCGAAAGGCTGGTGAATGAAGGGAGGGCGGGAACAGCTTCATTCGAAGGAGCGGCATTATTGGGTAGCAGCGGAGCGCGCCCGAACCTTCTCAATGCTATTTGGCGAGGCGCAATTTAACCCGCGCTGGCGGATGTTGAAACCACGCTCCGTCTCGCGACGATGCTTTGTTAACTCTGGTTACAGGATGGATGTCGCATCTGGGGCCGGTCACAGCGACGCAGCTCGGCGAGAATTTAGGAATTCCGGCGGCCTGAAATTTTGGGCGCTCTTCTTCGCATGGAAGCGAGCGGGACTGTGCTGCGGGGAAATTTCAGTGGCGCTGCCGGAGCGTCCGGCCGCCCCTGAGCCGGTCAAGGCGCAGCCGTCGCCACACAAGAACACGAGATCGAATGGTGCGAGCGGCGCCTGCTGGCGCGCATTCATCGCCTTACGGTTGCGACATTACGCAAACAGATTGAGCCTGTAACCGCGGCGCAGTTCATGCAGTGGCTGCTGCAGTGGCAACATCGTTGCTCCAGGAACGCAAGTCTCCGGAGAGCGCGGCACGCTCGAAGTGCTTCGGCAACTGCAGGGCTTTGAAATTCCTGCGAATGCATGGGAGAGGCAAGTGCTCGCGCGCCGCATCGTCGATTACGATCCCAAATGGCTGGACCAGCTTTGCCTGACCGGGGCAGTGGGTTGGGGAAGACTCTCGCCGCATCCAGCAACACTGGACTACGCGAATGCCAGCGCCGCCAGTGCGACTCTGAACCGGGCACGCCCGCTCCGCGACAGCGCCGTGTGATTCCCACCAGCGTGGCGCCCATCACCTTCTTCGTTCGAGAAGATGCCGATTGGATGACGCCGCGGCATCCCGGCGCGCAACCAGGCACAAACAGCGGTCTGGGCCACGGAGCGCAATTGGTGCTCGACTTTCTGCGGCAGCGTGGCGCGTCATTCTTTGCCGACATCGTCCGCGGCACGGGAAAACTGAAAGCAGAAATCGAGACCGCACTCTGGGAATTGGTGGCTGCGGGTCTGGTGACCGCCGACGGCTTCGACAATTTGCGGTCCTTGATCGATCCTAAACGGCGCGCCGGACAAGGCAGCGGCCGCACGATGCGTCCGCGGCACAATGCCGGACGCTGGGCCCTGCTGCATGCCGACGAAGTGGTCGAACGCCCGCGCGCTGTCGAGGCCGCTTGCTGGATGCTCCTGCGCCGCTACGGAATCGTGATCCGCGATGTCCTGGCCCGCGAAGCGAATCTTCCGCCCTGGCGCGAACTTCTGATGGCCTTCCGCCGGCTGGAAGATCGCGGCGAGATTCGCGGCGGCCGTTTTGTCGATGGATTTCTCGGCGAGCAGTTTGCCTTGCCAGTCGCAGTGGAGTCGGTGCGGGCAATGCGTAAGCTCGACTGCTGCACAGGGAACGATTACGCTATCGGCTGCCGATCCGCTGAACTTGGTTGGAATTCTTGTTCCCGGCGATCGCGTGCCCGCGATCTCGGGCAACAGCGTCACTTATCGCGATGGGACCGCGGTTTCCTTGCCCGTGCTCTCCTCTTCACCCTCAGCAGCCCTTGCCGGATAAATGCTCTCCAGCCCAAAAAAATCAGGGGTCCGATGAGGGGGCCCCTCGGATCCCTGATTGCGCAGCTCAGCAATAACTGTTTTCAAAAAGCGCTTCCCCCATCGCTTTTTGCCAAGCCGTGGCGCACTTATTCAGTTGCAAGCCACGTGCCAGTCCGCCAAGTGAGCGATTGACGCTCTGCTGCCTCTGCAACTCGTATGGAAGTAAATGGGATTAGTTAGATGCATGCGAAGGCTTGCGCCTCCGGCCAGATCCAGGCTCTCTCTATCCGATCAGATAGCGATCCTATCTGTTCGGATATTGGAACGGACTGAGTTGAAATGTCAATTTAGGTCAAAAGTGTGATAAGAAGGGCACGAGGTGAGGAAGCTTGCGTCCCAGACTCCTGGTGCTTTCCGGCCCTTTGAAGGATTCCACCGTCCCGCTTGCCGAGGGCGAAGTCACCATCGGGCGCGAGGCTTCGAACGGCATCGCGGTCATCGACCCTTCGGTTTCGCGGAAGCACTGCGCGCTTTGGGCGGGACGGAAAGTTCCAGGTGCGGGATTTGGATAGCCGCAATGGAACCCTCGTCAACGGCCTGGTCGTCCAGGAAAAATGGCTGCAACATGGGGATGAGATTGCCGCGGGAGATTCTTCTTTTCTATTCTTGCTGGAAGAAGAGGATGGACCCGGCCCAGGCCGCGTGGAATTTGAAGACGGGCAGCGCACAGCCGAAACCACAGTAATTGATCCTAAGGACGTCGTTTATCTGCAGCCGGATCGGTTATTGCGCGAGTTGCCCGCCACCTCGCACGTGGCTCGAAACCTGAACGCCTTACTGAAGATCAGTCGCATCGTCCATGCCATACGCGATCTTGACGATCTCCAAGGCCAGTTATTGGACCTGATTTTTGAAGTCGTGCCCGCCGGACGGGGCGCGATTTTGCTGGCCGACCGCGAAGGCCAACAATTCAATTCTCTGTTTGCGCGCACGCGTGAATCCGCACAGCCGCAACTGGTGAATGTGAGCCGCACCGTAGCGCGTCAGGTGCTGCAGCAGGGAATCGCGATTTTGGGCACCGATGTTCCCAGCAGCGGCGATCTGCGCGCGGTAGAAAGCCTGATAGCCTCGCAAGTTCGCTCTCTGCTATGTGTTCCCCTGACAGTGTTTCAGCGGGTCATCGGATGCATCTATCTCGACAGCAACACCCTGGGCAGCCGGCTCCACGCAGAGCATCTTCAACTGGTGACGGCAATTGCGGGCATCTCCGCAATGGCGCTGGAGAATGCCCGCCGCTTGCAGTGGCTGGAACAAGAAAATGAGCGGCTGACGATCGAGGTCAGTCAGGAACGAAGCCTGGTAGGTGAAGGCGCGCAAATGAAACAGGTCTACCAGTTTCTCAAGCGCGTAGCCCCGACTGACTCAACCGTATTGATTGAGGGCGAAAGCGGAACCGGCAAGGAGTTGGCTGCGCGAGCCTTGCACCGCAATAGCCCGCGCGCCGATAAGCCGTTTATCGCAATTAACTGTGCCGCGATTCCGGAGACACTCCTGGAAAGCGATCTTTTCGGCCACGAACGTGGTGCCTTTACCGGAGCCTCAGGACTGAAGAAGGGCAGGCTGGAAGTCGCCGACTCCGGCATCGTATTTCTCGACGAAATCGGCGAACTCGCTCCCGCGCTCCAGGTCAAACTTTTGCGAGTGTTGCAGGAACGCGAGTTCGAGCGTGTTGGCGGCACTCATCCCATCAAGGTGGATATTCGGCTTATTGCCGCCACCAACTGCAATCTGGAGCAGGCCGTGCGCGATGGCACCTTCCGTAAGGATCTTTATTATCGCCTGGCTGTATTGAAGGTGACTATGCCCACGCTGCGTGAGCGTCGGGACGATATTCCCATGCTGGCGCGACACTTTGTGCAAAAGCACGCCAAGCGTTGCAAAGTGAAGCCGCGTCCAATTTCCCGCGAAGCGCTCTCCTGCCTGGTGAATTACGATTGGCCTGGCAATGTGCGGGAATTGGAAAATGCCATCGAACGCGCGTTGGTGCTGGGATCCTCCGACATGATTCTTCCAGAGGATCTTCCGGAATCGCTTCTGGAGCGCACTCCCCCGCCGGAGATGACCGAAGCGAAATATCATGCTGCGGTGAAAGAGTTGAAAAAACAACTCATTCGCGATGCAGTGGAGCAAACCCAGGGCAGCTATGCCGATGCCGCCCGAATCCTGGGCGTGCATCCCAATTATCTCCACCGCCTGATTCGCAATCTGGAGTTGAAAGAATCTTTAAAAGATGCGTTAAGTGATATCCCTGCGAGAGGACTGAGAGGCCTGTCCGGCGGGAACGCGTGAGACTGCGAGCAGTTAGCATTTGGCGGTTAGCCATTAGCGATCCCTGCGCAGTTTGAATACTAATTGCTAGTTGCTAGTCGCCACCGACGGTAGCCGCAACTGCAGCAGCCGCGCCGGATCCAGATACGTCCCCTGCCAGCGTACCGCGACGTGGAGATGCGGGCCCGTGGCCCGGCCCGTGCCTCCGCTCAGCGCAATTTCCTGCCCGCGCTTTACTTGTTCCCCTTCCTTTACTTTGAACTCGGAAAGATGCAAGTAAAGCGTCAGCAGTCCCTGGCCGTGATCCAATACTACAAAGCCGCCTTCGAAATAAAGGGGACGCGCCAGAAGAACCGTGCCGTCATTCATCGCCGCCACCGGCGTTCCGCTCGGCACGCGGAAATCCAGGCCCTGATGGGGACTTGATGTCTTGCCATTAAAAATTCGCACCGAACCGAAGACGTCAGAGATCGGGGCTTCTACCGGCGCGGTAAATTGCCCTGACCATTCGCGCTCCGCGGTGACGCGGTTCAGATAATCTTTCTTGATCTCCTGACTTTCCTGGATTTGTTTCACTTGCTCGGGAGTGGGTTCGGTGAACTTGCCTTCCACGCTAAGCTTGACTGCGATCTTTGGATACTTGGCACGGCTAACCGCGAACTTGTGGCTGAAAGAGACTTTTGTGCTCGAACTCTTTCCTGCTTTTGTTTCCCCAGTGAGCTCGAGCGCATAACTACCGGGAGCCGTTTCGAGGCTGACGCCAGCCAGCGCGAACCACGTCTTGCTGTTCGCATCGAAGCTGAAAACGATTTCATGACCGAGCCAACTCCCGCTTAGCGATTGCAACCTCTGCGGCGGCTTGATCTGAAACAGTACGGGACCGCCGTTGACCAGACGGGCAGGCTGGGCGTGAATGTTCCAATTCGCCGCCGAGGCAGGTTCTACCGAGCCAAGAAAAATCCACCCCAGGATCAGGATAAGGAACGAGGAAAGAAAAAAATCAGGCAGCCGCCGGTTCACACGATAAGCCTAGCATTCTTGGAGCCGGCAGGTCATTCTCCTTATGCCGGGTGCCCCGTCCTTGCGTTGTTTGCAAGGGCGGGTACGATGCTGCCAGTACCAAGTTGGCGGGTGGCCCACCCTTTCCGTGTTTTTCCTTCCCGTTCCGGAATTTGGGTGCCCCGCGGGTGGCCCACTCAAGCCTTCCTTTGGCTTGAGTGGGGCAGTTCCACAACTGGACACAATTTCCCGGCTGCTCGTTCGCGCTTTCGCGCCGTCCACTCCGACTCGATCTCAACGCGTCCCTCACCGCCAGTTGCGTAGTGGCGAAAACTGCTCCACTGCCAGTCCTCCGGGTGTTCACACAACCCGGCCTTTATCGGATTGCGATGAATATAGCGCAGCTTTTCCACAAACTGCGGGTAATCTCGAATATTGAAATCGTAGTATCGCTTTTGCCAGAAATGCTGCTCCCCACTCAAGCCAAAACCGGGCTTGAGTGGGCCACCTATGTTTGCAATCAAACGCCGCGATACTCCCTGCTTCAACGACTTCAGCGCATCGGCCAGTGTATCCCGCTGCGGTTCGCTGAGCAGCAGGTGCACATGCTCCGGCATGACCACATATCCGTAGACCTGAAGCTTGAAGGTGTGCCGCACGCGCTCCAGGGCTGACTCAAAGATTCGTCGGTTTGCGTCGATGGTAAGCAAAAGGCGGCGATGGTAGCAGCAGAAGGTGACGAAGTGACTTTGACCACTGTGCTGGAACCGCATCAGTCCCCATGGCATGAGGATAATCTAGCTTTGTTCGCCCGACTGCGACTGTGATATCTGAACATCCCCACTCAAGCCAAAAGAGGGCTTGAGTGGGCCGCGATTTAGTCCCAAATTTCATTCTTCCTCAGGCAACTCGGCTGCAATCCCCAGGTTCCAATCACAGGGGCTGGCTAGGGTCGTCAGGCCCTTCTTTTAATGTGACTTAACCTTGCTTTCGTTCAATAGAGAGCCTAAAATAGGGCGACAAAGTCGTGCCGTAGTAGGAGTCCCTCTCATGGTTCGGGTTGGTTCACGTTATCTTTCGTCTCTTATTGTATTCGCCATAGCTTCGGGCTTAGCCGCGCCCGCTCTCGCGCAAAGTGATACGCCATCAGCATCCAGCCCTGCAGCATCCAGTTCTCCATCTTCCAGCGCTACCGCTTCTGATCCGCAAACTCAGCCCACCGACCAGACCGACCCACTGAAGCGCAAGCCGAACGAGAAGCAGAAAAAGGCGCAGAAAAGAGCACTCAACGTCGAACTCAGCAAGACTTACAAGAAGTGGTTGAACGAAGACGTCGTGTGGATTATCACCGATCAGGAACGTGCCGCCTTCAAACAGCTTTCGAACGACGAAGAGCGCGACAACTTTATTGAAGCTTTCTGGCAGCGCCGCGACCCCACCCCTGATACCGAAGAGAACGAATACAAAGAAGAGCACTACCGGCGCATTGCCTACGCCAATGAGCATTTCGCCGCGGGCATCCCCGGCTGGAAGACGGATCGTGGCCGCATCTACATCATGTACGGTCCGGCCGACGAAGTAGATTCCCATCCCTCTGGCGGATCCTATGAGCGGCCGATGGAAGAAGGTGGTGGCGAGACTTCCACTTTCCCATTTGAGGACTGGCGCTACCGTTATCTGGAAGGCATCGGCCAGGAAGTAATCATTGAATTCGTCGATAGCTGCATGTGCGGCGACTATCACATGACGCTGGACCGTTCGGAAAAAGATGCTTTGAAATACACTCCGAACGCGGGTCTGACGCTTTATGAGCAGATGGGCATGTCGAGCAAGGCGGACCGCTTTAATAGCGGAGGTCTGGAGCAGTTGGGTGCCGGGCCGATGAGTTCGGATCTGCAGACAAAAGAGTTTGACCGGCTGGAGCAGTACTCTAAGTTGCAAGCGCCTCCGCCCATCAAATTTAAGGATCTGGAAGAAATCGTCAACACCAAGCTGATCACCAACCTGATGCCGTTCGACGTACGTTCTGATTTTGTGAAAGTCACGGGCGATACGGTGCTGGTACCGATTACGATCCAGGTAAAATATCGCGACATTACATTTGCCAACAAAGATGGGGTGCAGCGCGGCACGGTGAATATTTTTGGCCGAGTCAGCACTTTGACGGGACGCGTGGTGCAGACCTTTGAAGATACCGCACAGGTGGATGTTCCCGCGGAATTGTTGCCGCGCACGGCGGAAAATTCCTCGGTCTATTGGAAGGCACTTCCGCTGCGTCCCGGACGCTATAAAATTGAGGTTGCAGTCAAGGACGTGAATGGAGATCGCAAAGGTCTGTGGAGCCGCGGTATTGTGGTGCCGGAGTACTCCGACGACAAACTGTCGACCTCCTCACTGATCGTGGCCGATCAGATGGAGGCCGTGCCCACCAAGGATGTGAGCACGGGAAACTTCGTGATTGGCGTGACCAAGGTTCGCCCGCGCGTGGCGCCGGCCGACGGCAAGCCCGCGCTCTTCAAACGCGATCGCGACCAGAAAGTAAACTTCTGGATGCAAGTCTATAATTTGGGCGTAGACGAGAAGACGCACAAACCTTCGGCTACTTTCGAGTTTGATATCGTCAATGTCGCGACTAACAAACCTGTGGTGCAGAAAACGGAATCGACCGAACAGATGGGCAATGTCGGCGATCAGGTAACTCTGGAAAAATCAATCGCGTCCGCAAATTTGCAGCCCGGCGTGTATCGTATCGAAATCAAAGTGAACGACAACATCTCCAAGCAAACCGTGGATCCTTCGGCGACGTTTGCCGTTGAATAACGGAATGCTTGATTTCCCCGGGGGTGGGATGAAGCTTCGCCAGCTCGGAAATTGGGCGGTGATCGTTGCGCTATCGCTTCCTGCATGGTCTGCGGACCGGCCGGGGGCGATCTCTGGATATGTGCGCGATGCTTCCGGTATACCGCAAATGGGCGCCGTCGTCGAAATTGTAGGAACCGCGGCGCATACCCTGACTGTATTCACTGACGGAGCCGGGTTCTACTCGGCCACTGACCTGCTTCCTGGCCTGTACACTGTTAAAGTTTCGGCGGCTTCGTTTTTACCTGCGTGGCGCGATAAAGTGGGTTTGCACCCCGGCTCCAGCACTCACCTCAATATCACTTTAAATACCCTGTTGAATGCCATGCGCATGGGACCGTTGCGCGGCGGCTCCGACGATGACGATTGGAAGTGGACCCTGCGTTCGGTAGCAAATCGTCCGGTGCTGCGAGTGTTCGACGATCCCTCGCTCGGCGTGGAAGAAAAACAGGAAGATGACAACCTGCAAGGCAGCTTGTCGTTTCTGGCCGGCTCAGCAGCCGGCGGCTACGGAAGCGGCTCCGACATGACGACCGGGTTTTCCGTGGAGCGGAACGTTTTTTCCGTTGACCGGATCGGACTCAAAGGGAACGTCGGTTACGGTGACGGCCTTCCGGTTGCGGCCTTACGTGCCATGTATTCACACCGGTTGCCCGATGGCTCGGGGCCGACCATGGCGATTGCGACCCGCCGTTTTGCCCCTTCGGATCCGAATCTGCACAACGCTTCGCTGCAGTCGATGGCACTTGCCGGACGAGAGGATTTCGCAGTGAGCGATGTCCTGGAACTGCAGGTTGGCAGCGAATTGCAGAGCATTCAATTCCTCGGGCGATTAACTGCTTTCCGGCCTTACGGCTCAGTCGACGTCCACGTTTCTCCGGACACAATCGTTGGGATACAGCTACGCGACTTCGTTACCTACGCCGCAGGACAAGTCCGCCGACCCTGAGTCGGGAGCGAGCTTTACCGAAGCCAACCCGCGCATCAGCCTGTCCAACTTTGCCACCAAACTTGAAAGCGCCCACCACCAGGAACTGAATGTGTCGCACCGGTGGGGCAAGAACAAGATGCAGGTCGCCGCATTCAGGGACCACGTCGACAACACGGCCTTGCTTGGTACCGGTGAGGTCACGGCTGCCGGCGGGGACCTGTTGCCGGATATGTATTCAGGCACATTCACCTATACCGGCAACCCACTCGATGCTCATGGCCTGCGCCTTGTCCTCGAGCGCAAGCTGGACTCCGATCTCACGGCGACTTTGGATTTTGCCTACGGTGGTGTTCTCGATCTTTCCAAGCCTGACGTGGCGATTCAGAATGCCAGCCAGTGGATTACGACCCAGCGCCGCGAGGCTGTGGCTGCCAAGCTGAGTGGCCGGGTGAATTGCACTCACACGCGCTGGATCGCCTCCTACGGTTGGATCAATGGACAGGCGCTAACTCCGGTGGATATGTTCAACGCCTCGCCCGGGCAGAGCGATGCGTTCCTGAATCTGTTCATTCGGCAACCGATTCCTACCCTGGGCTTCCTCCCGGGGCACATGGAGGCGCTGATTGATCTGCGCAATCTGCTGGCTCAGGGTTATGTGCCGGTAATGGCCCAGGATGGCCAGACGGTATATTTTGTACAGTCTGCGCGCTCTGTGCGCGGCGGCGTGACCATCAGCTTCTAAGTTCGCCAAGAATACTTCTCCTCACTTATCGTCGCGCGAAATATTCCCGCGCAGCGGAGTCATTCGTAAAATCTATCCTTCGCATCGCAACTCGATGGTTGACTGTTATGATCGCCTTTCGATAATGTGCAGTGTGCGGTCGGGGCGCTGCATCTCATTCGTCTGCAAGGAATTGCTTGCCTCCCGGTGAAGGCCGATCAACCTGGCCCGCCGCATCGGAACTCACTCCCGGAATCATCAGTTTCAAGGAGATTTTATGAGAGCGCGCATCATCGTGATGTTTGTGCTGCTGGCGGCAGTTTCCCTGTCGGCGCAGACTTTCCGCGGCACAATTCTCGGCACCGCAACCGACCCTTCGGGCGCAGTCGTCGCCGGCGCAACAGTGACGGTAAAGAATGTGGCCACGGGACTGGAGCGTACCACCGAGACCAGCGCGGATGGCAGCTACTCTCTGCCCGAGTTGCCGATCGGGACTTATACCGTAACCGTGACCCTGACTGGCTTTCAGACCTTCGCCGCCAACAACGTGACTGTGGATGTCGCCTCCGAGCGCCGCGTGGACGCCAAGATGCGGCCCGGGCAGGTATCGAGCAGAGTAGAAGTGTCTGCGGATGAATTGCCGCTGGTCGAGACTACCAGCGATACCCTCGGTGGCACGATCACAGCATCGGAGATGAAGGATATTCCCGTCAACGGTCGTGATTACCAAAAGCTAATCTACTTAACCCCGGGCATCGCTGGATCTCCCGATCAAATATCGGACTCGCCCGGTTCTTATGGCGTCTTCTCCATGAACGGAGCCCGAGGTCGTTCCAATAACTTTCTGCTTGATGGAACCGACATGAATGACGGTTATCGCAACGATCCGGCCATCAACGAAGCGGGCGTTTTCGGTACGCCGGCCACAATTCTGCCCATCGACGCCGTTGCCGAGCTTCGCGTGCTCTCCAACTTTCGAGCCGGAGTACGGACGCAGCGGCGGCGCCGTCATCAACATGGTTACAAAGAGCGGCACCAACCAAATCCATGGCACGGCAATCGAGTATTTCCGTAACGACGCCACCGACGCGCGCAATTATTTCAATCCCTCGAGTCAACCGAAGGCGGCTTTCCACAATAATCAATTCGGCGGTTCTCTCGGTGGTCCAATCATCAAGGACAAGACTTTTTTCTACGTGGATTATGAAGGGCAACGCGAGCGAGTGGGCGTGGTCAGCCTCGGTTGCGTGCCTGATCCGGCAAACATCGCCGCCGACGGCGGTCCCACGAATCCGGTGATTGCAGCTTTGCTCGCGCGCAATCCCTGGCCCGCGCCAAACATTCCCGGAGTTGTATCCTCCGACAGCGGTTGCATCACGCCGAATGTTTCCACGACCGCGCCGTCGTACAACAACGTGGATAGCTTAATCGCCAAAATTGACCACAGCTTCAATTCAAACAATCAGATCAGCGGCCGTTACTATTACGGCAACAGCGGCCAGGCCTTTCCTTTGGCCTTGACCGCGAGCGGGGGACAATTACCCGGCTTCGATACCTACACGCCGACGCGGGTTCAGCTTGTTTCGCTGTCCTATGTGAAAACCATCGGCGCGAGCAAGGTGAACGAATTGCGCTACGGCTGGAACCGTTTCGCCGAAGGCTTCTTTCCTCAAGATCTGGGCTTCCATCCCAGTTCAATTGGACTGTGTTCCGCCAGTTCCGTTGCGGACTGCCAAGGCTCTGGTCCTGCTGACTCCGGACTCCCTGCAATCGTAGTGGGTGGTTTCTCGCAATTGGGCGCCAGCAGCGGCGTTCCGCGCACTCGCGTCGATTCAAACAGCCAGGTGATCGACGGATTTTCCTGGAAGGCGAACAAGCACGACGTGAAATTCGGATTTGAATTCCACCGGACTGCGATCCAACAAGTATTCTCCCGAAGTTTCCGCGGTAAGTTGGAATTTGAAGGCGGTGGACTAAACGCCAATTCCACTCCGCTTCAGGATTTTCTGGCTGGCTACGTCGATGGCGGCTCGGAATATGCCGGTGATGCGCGCAGACATACGTTTGAAAATAGTTATGCTCTCTACATACAAGACAGTTTCCACCTCGTTCCCACCATCACCCTCAATTATGGTCTACGCTGGGATTACTTCGGCGTGGTGGGCGAAAAGAATAATCTGTTAAGCAACGTCACGAACTACGATTTGGCCGCCGCGACCTTCACGCTGACTCAAGTTGGACAGCCCGGCTTGAGCCGAATGTACAATCCGGATTACAAGAACTTCTCGCCGCGCGTGAGCGTAGCGTGGGACGTATTTGGTCACGGCCGCACCGTAGTCCGCAGCGGCTTCGGTCTTTTCTACGACGCCATGTCTCAGGACATGGTTCTCGGTCACCTGCCCTACCCGCCCGCATTCGATCCAGGTCCGGCCTATAACCCGATTGGACCCGCGCAGGTGCTGCCCTCGTCTGCCAACGGTGGTGTGATCGGAGCGGGAGTGCCCACTTTCGGAACGCCTGGCTGCGGCGAATGCGACTCTTTTGTTTTTGACCGCAACATTAAAACTCCGTATATGGAGAATTACAACCTCAATATCCAGCAGCAACTTGGTAGCAAACTGGTATTCCAAATGGGCTATGTGGGCTCTCAAGGAGATCGTTTGTTGCGCTTCGTCGATCTCAACCAGCCGAACGGAAGCACCATCGACGCCTATGACATCGCCTATGCAAAGGCCAATGTCAACACATTCGATGCCGTTCCTACTTCCTGTTACCCGGCGGGCGGCCCCGGTTGCATCTCTGGGTACGGCGTGCCACGGGTTTACGGTAACAACCCTTACGGTACGTTCTACCTTTTTCAGCAACAGTCCTCGGCTAAGTCGAACTACAACTCTCTTCAAGCCAGTCTGCGCCTGACAGGTTGGCACGGTCTAACTTCGATTACGAATTACGTCTGGTCCCGCTCCATGGATACGGCCAGCGACGGAGAAGATTTCCAGCCGAACGCCTCGCAACCCTACGACAGCACCAACCCGCAGCGCGAATATGCGCCGTCAAACTTCGACGTGCCGCAGAGATTCACCTGGATTTTAGGGTATGAGTTTCCAAAAATGAGCGGCGGCATGCAGCGTCTGAAGAACGGCTGGGGAATCGATAGCACCGCAACTCTTCAAAGCGGCCAGCCATTTCAGCTGAACTACAATTTTGAAGGCGACTTCAGTGGCGCCGGAGAGGGCATCGACCGTCCCGACGTAGTCGGTCCTGTCACCTACAACCAGAGTGATCCGATTCACTTCTTGAACTTGTCTTCTTTCGCCATCCCTTGCACGCTTACAGCGCTTGCCCAAAGTCCCACTGGCCCCGGTCTGTCCAACACCGAACAGGATTGCGTCCCGGGAACACGTCACTTCGGCAACGAGCGGCGTAACGAGCTTCGTGGGCCCACCTTTAAGCAATGGGATCTTTCCATTCACAAAGACACGCCGCTCACCGAGCGTGTGAATATGCAGATTCGTGCTGAATTTTTTAACGTCCTGAATCATCCGAATTTCGCGAATCCGTTCCTTCCCGCTTTCATCGCCGATGCCGGCCAGTCAGGCTTTGCGGCCAACGGCAATAATCAGGAGGTCGGCGCGGGCTCCTATGCGATCGGAGCTACCGGCGATGTCGGTATCGGCAATCCGTTCCTTGGCGGCGGCGGCCCGCGAGGCGTGCAATTCGCGGCGATCTTCCGGTTCTAGCTGTCCTCGTTGATGATTGGGTCCCCTGCCCCTTACGGCAGGGGCCTGCCATTTGGCGCGAATCGGACTACCAATCTCCACGCCAAGACGTAGCGTCATCCCTTTTCTCCCCGCCCGTCGTACGACTTCCGTCACTAGGGACCTGGTTACCACGATGTTACGCTGCTCTCATATTCTCTCCCCCAAAGCGTCTGTCCCGGAGAATTGAATGCGTCGCTCCATCTGCGCTGTTCTCATCCTTGGCGTGTGCTTTTCCGCGCCGGTTTATGCCCATCACCTGAAGCAGTCGGCTGCGAGATCGCTGCCCGTCACCACTTCGTCGGCACAAGCTCGCGCGCTCTACCAAAAAGGCATGGAAGATTATGAAAATCTTTACCTCGAGCGCTGCAACGATGACTGGCGCGCAGCCGTAAAAGAAGATCCCAATCTGGCCGTCGCCTGGGCCTGGATCGCCTTCAACAGTACCGATCCCAAGGAAGTCAGCGCCGCCCGCGAAAAAGCCAAGGCGCTCGCGCCCAAGCTCACCCCAGGTGAGCAGCTCATGATTGCCTGGATCGTTAAAGTGCAGGAAGGCGACTACATTGGCGGAATCTCCGCCATGAACGACATGCTGGAGATGTATCCCAAAGATAAGCATCTGTTCTATCTGGCGGGCAACTGGCTGATGGGCGAAGAAGGCGCCGATCAGGCAGGACGAATGATGGAAAAAGCTCTCGCCCTCGATAAGAATTTTCCTCCCGCGCTGAACGATCTGGCATATGTGGATGCGCGCAACCGTGAATTCGCCAAGGCATTTGCGGCTATGGATCGCTACGTCGCGCTGTTGCCCAAGGAGCCGAATCCGCAGGACTCTTACGGCGAACTGCTGCGCATGTCGGGAAATTTTGAGGGATCACTGCAACACTATCGCGCCGCATTGAAGATTGATCCTGATTTCGTCACCTCCCAGGTGGGATTGGGAGACACGTATGCCCTGATGGGGAATCAGGAGCAGGCACGGATCGAATATGACAAAGCCATCCGTTTTGCCCACAACGAAGCGGACCGCCTCAACTACACCATGCAGAAGGCGATGACATGGGTGCGCGACGGAAAGTTTGCCGACGCCGATAAACTTTTCCTGGAAATTGCCGAAACCGCCCACGCCAAAGAACAGGACCTGCAAGAGGCGCAAGCCTACCGGCATTTGGCCGAGTATCAGACCGACGACAATACCTCATTGAAATATCTCCAGGACGCCGAAGATGCCCTGGGACATCGCAGCGCGGTTGCCAAATCCGATAAGGATGAGGAAATGTCCCGCATTCTGCGCAACCGCACGGTGCGCGCCGCTCACGCTGGAAATTCGGCGCTGGCTGACAAGTCTCTGCAACAACTGGAAGCGATGGCCTCAGGCAGCCGCAATCGCGTGATTCAAAGCTCCTACAACGGCGCCGCAGGAACGCTGCTGATGGACCAGAAAAAATTTGACGAGGCCATCGCGCATCTGGAAGAAGATGAGGACAATCCCTTCACCATGGAACTGCTGGTGCAGGCCTATTACCAGACCAATCAAACCGACAAACTGGCGGAGGCCGAGTCGAAACTACGAGGCACCAATGTTCCGACCATGGAACAAGCGCTCGTAGTTCCCGCGGCGCGGCTGCGGCGGCCAGAAATCTAGGCATAAATTAATCAGCTCGGCAAATTTGTTCTATACTGACGAACGCCAGCGAAAGCAAAAAGCTTTCCGCTGGCGTTAAGTTTTGATTGCTAGGGAAAAATTAGCAATTGCAAATGAGTGTTTTCTAAGAGTGGTTTCTGAGAATGAGTTCTGAGAATACTTCCAAGGTCGATCGCCGCTCCCGCAAGCGAATCGCTGCGCGCCTGCCAGTACGCGTTAAAAGTGCAGCAGAGAGCGGGGAACTGGCGGCCCAGACTCGCGACGTTAGCACCAATGGCGTCTTCCTCTATAGCGCGTCACGCATGGTAGAGGGCTCGGATGTGGAATTGGTACTCATCCTCCCCCCGGAACTCACATCCGGGGAGAAATGCTGGGTTTGCTGCCACGCCCGCGTGTTGCGCGTGGAGCAAGGTCCGGGCAAGGATTTCGGCGTCGCCGCAGAAATTCAGCGCATGGACATCCTGCCGGAGATTCCGATCTCGAGCTAACCACTTTTACCCGGAATTCCGCTGCTCGCACATTGGAAGATTTTATTGATAAAATCCTTTGCTTGGCTCCGCCCTTGGTGCCATAATGGCGGCCCAAGAATTGCTCTGGCCAAACTCAGGACTCAGGTGGCCCAGTTATGTGGATTGATAAACTGGCGGACGGTGTGGTGCAAGTGCAAACTCCCATCGGGCCGCGATATGTAATGCCTTCTTTTCTCCAACGCGCTTATTTTATTTGGATGTTTCGGCACTTTCCGATTCTTCCTCACGCGGTCCTGAGTTCTTGGCAGCAGCGTCTGGTTGACCGCTTATGCTCCGAGCAGAGATTTGTCTCGATGGCCTACGCTGACGGGTTGGACGATGCTCCGGTAATTGGCACGGTTGAAAGGCGCTCCGCGATGGGTTCGGAGCCGTTGCCACCGCGTCGCGCGGCGGCCAGCGAAACGTCGCGCGGCCTGGCTGCGGAAGTGCGCCAGCGGTCTTAGACCGCGCAGTCCACGTTCCACATCGGCACACTGCGTGAGGACTGATTCGCTTCAGCTAACCTGATTTACGTTTTCCCCGATCTTCACGACGGCAGCTGAACGGATGCGTCTTCGTCTCCCGCCGTTTATGGAAACCGTCGTGGCACAAATTTCCACGGTGGTTTGTGTAAAGGTTGTTCAAAGGTCGTTCAGCGCAAGGCTCGTCGTGGCCGCCAGAAATGCTACAATCACAAATTGTCCCCCCACAAGCTTCCTCACCGTGGGCGCGTAGCTCAATTGGCAGAGCAACTGACTCTTAATCAGTAGGTTGTAGGTTCGATTCCTACCGCGCTCACCACTCCTTTCCTTTATAACCTGCGTCTTGGGCCGTGGTTGTTGACGTTTCGTGACCACTGGAACACTGTTCGAACACAGTCCGTTTCAGTCGCCGCGGATACACGGCGGATACATGGAAAGGGAGCGCGACTTGAACACCCACACCGAACTGGGTCGGAGAAGGCGAAAAATCGTTGTGCAACCTCGAAGGACAGGTGGACCGTGGAAACCAGCAACGGAAGCATCGACCATAGCCTGTTTCCGATCACCGATTCTGGGAGCCCTGCGGCGAAGGAAACGCATCAAGGATTCCTAAACGAACGCGAGGCTGCGACCGCACGAGTTAACACCGCGCCGCCCAGCGGACTAACGCTGTGTTTGGCAACGGAAAACTGTAAGCGGTGTCCAGCCCTGCACAATCTCGAACAGGAAGCGAGCGCCACTTGCCGCGGCGACACACGAACAATTTGCTGGCCGCCACGACAGTGACCATTCGTGCAACTTGGACATCCCGACCTGTAAAAAAAGCGGCCAACGTCGGCCGCCTCCAAACGCTAGACGATGATACCGCCTGCTACTGGTCGTTCTCCGCTCTGCTATTGTGAGGAGCCGAAAAGAATCGGGCTCACCATGGTTTCAATCCTGGCGGCCATCTCTTCCGCGGGGATGCGATTGGGAGTCTGGAACCAGCGGCGTGCGGCTCCAAAAACCGCCCAGGCAGCGGTGGTGGCTGGTAGTGACGCGTCCGCACCGGGAGCCATCCCATGAAGGGCAAATCCTTCCTCGAACATCTCCTCAACGAGAGGAATGATCGATCCTTCGAGCGCCATCCGCGACAACTGAGTGGGACAGCCTGTGCTCTCCACAAGATAGTCGCACACGCCGAGTGCGATCGCGCGCAACGCTCCATGGCAGTCGGTAAAGGTGATGCTGCGGCGCTCGATCAGATCGCGGAAACGGGATTCCGTCATGGCCTGCAACAACGCGTTTTTGTCCGCATAGTGCAGGTAAAAGGTGGCCCGGTTCAAAGTGGCTTCGTCGGAGATCTCCTGCACAGAGAGGTCTTCGAACTCCTTTTTAGTCAGTAGCCTGGCTAGCGCCTCCATGAGCATACGGCGGCTCCGCAGGATGCGCGGATCGGTTGTTTCGGTCTCGGTTTGGAGAATCTGGGCCATTTCTATATTGATGAAAGCATACCTGTTTATAGACCAAAGCGACAGTTGTTTATTTTCTTTGAATCGACATATGTCGCTTATTCATCATATGTCTTGCCGGAGGAATTCTCAATGTCAACACTACTCCATATTGATTCCAGCCCGCTCTACGGTCGGTCAGTCTCCCGCGAACTAACCGCTGCGTTCGTGACCCAATGGAAGGGGGCGCACCCGGATGGAAAGGTCATTGACCGAGACCTCAACGCGACGGCCATGCCGCCAGTCAATGCGGAATGGGTCGGTGCGGTGTACACGCCGGAGCAGGCCCGCACTCCGCAGCAGAAGGAATTGCTTTCACTCTCCGACTCACTGCTCGCCGAATTGGAGCAGGCCGATGAGTACGTCATCGGAGTGCCAATGCATAACTTCGGCGTGCCTTCGGTTCTCAAGCTCTGGATTGACCAGATCGCGCGCGTGGGCAGGACCTTTTCCTACAATGAGAAAGGGCCGAAGGGCCTGATCACCGGCAAGAAAGCGACTTTCATCATTGCAACCGGCGGGATCTACGACGCCCAGACGCGAATGGCCTCGTTCAATTTCGTGGAACCGTATCTGCGGTCGGTATTTGGTTTTCTCGGCGTGACGGACGCGACCTTCCTCACCGCAGGTGGGACCAGCGCGCTGAACCAGGGGAAGGACCGGAACACATTTCTCGCACCACACCTTCAAGCCGTGCAAACGCACGCGCAGACCTTTTAAGAGAGGACATTTATGAAAACTGCTTCAATCGTTGCTCGCTATCTACTAGGCCTTCAGTTTACGGTCTTCGGATTGAACGGATTTTTCAACTTTATCCACCAGCCCCCGCCCACGAATCCGCTGGCGCTGCAGTTTCTTGGCGCCACCGTCGCATCGCACTTTGCGGCGTTCTTCTTCGCGGGGCAGGTTCTTGGTGGGCTGCTGTTGCTCTTCGGCTTTTTCGTGCCACTTGCGCTGACACTGCTGGCTGCGGAGCTCTACAACATCCTGGCGTTTCACCTGACGATGTCACCCGGCACCATCGCGCCGGCTCTGGTCGCTTGCGTGTTGTGGATTCTGGTCTTCCTGCAGTACCGCGAAAGTTTCAAGGGCATCTTCACCGCGAAGGCTGCGACGCAGGCATAAATTGTTCGCAGTATAAGAGGAATTGTACTTGCGGGCTGAGTGCAGGATCGTCGATACGCCACTCCGTTCAGCAAGCGTTTGGAGCGACGTAAATTGGTTTCGGTAAGGCATCGCGGTTGGCCTTGCATTCTTCGGGTTGTGGGAGAAAATCACTTTGCGCCTTTCGGCCAAGGCAAATTCAGCCTTGCCTGCGCGCTAAACCTCACGCATCAGTGACTTCAAGTGTTCGCCTATGCAGTCGAGCGAGGTGATCCCAGGCTGACGAACCTCACCACCGCCGGAATGGACGAGAGCCTGAACACGGAAACGAGCAATTACGATGCGACATTGAACTGGAAGTCATCGATAATGTTATCGAGCACCTGTTGCTGAAGTCTCTGGATAGTCTATGAAGAAAATCGGCTTCCTCTCATTCGGTCATTGGACACCTTCACCGCAGTCACAAACGCGGTCGGCAGCCGACGCGCTTCTGCAGTCCGTTGACCTCGCTGTGGAGGCCGAGCGCCTGGGAATAGACGGAGCCTACTTCCGGATTCATCACTTCGCGCAGCAACTGGCATCACCGTTTCCGCTGCTCGCGGCGGTTGGTGCCAAAACGCGCAAGATTGAAATTGGCACCGCAGTGATCGACATGCGGTATGAGAATCCTCATTACATGGCGGAGGATGCTGGGGCTGCGGATCTCATCGCTGGCGGCCGATTGCAGCTGGGAATCAGCCGCGGTTCCCCCGAGCAGGTCATCGATGGTTGGCGCTATTTTGGTTACCGCACAAATAAAGGCGAGGATGATGCAGAGATGGGCCGGCGGCATGCCGAAGAATTCCTAGAATTGCTCCGCGGCAACGGTTTCGCCCAGCCTAACCCGCGTCCGATGTTTCCCAATCCGCCGGGACTGCTACGTCTTGAGCCGTATTCTGCAGGATTGCGTGATCGAATCTGGTGGGGATCTGCTTCGAACGCGACAGCGGTATGGGCCGCGAAGCTGGGAATGAACCTCCAGAGCTCAACCCTTAAATTTGACGAAACTGGCGAGCCGCTCCATATCCAACAGGCCGCCCAGATTCGCGCCTTTCGTGCAGCCTGGAAGCAAGCCGGTCACACGCGTACTCCGCGGGTTTCCGTCAGCCGCAGCATTTTTCCGTTGCTCGACGACCGTGATCGTACCTATTTCGGACGAGGCGGCCAGGAAGAGGACCAAATAGGATTCCTTGACGAAAGCACACGGGCAATCTTCGGCCGCAGCTACGCTGCTGAGCCAGATATTCTCATCGAGCAGCTTAGGAAAGACGAGGCGATCGCGGAGGCCGACACACTATTGCTCACCATTCCGAATCAACTCGGTGTTGCCTACAACGTGCATGTACTGGAGGCACTTCTGACTACGCTCGCTCCGGCCCTCGGTTGGCGCTAAATCAGCCCCACATTCTGTGCGCGCAAGACTTGTGTAAGTTATTGGCTAATAGTGAGTTACCAGAGCTCAGATGGGTAATCCTTACCTGACTCTTAATCGGTAGGTTGAAGGTTCGATTCCTTCCGCGCTCACCACTCTTTAAAATCAATCACCTGCTTTGGGATCCACTTCTCATTCGTGCTTTCCTCGTCCCAAGGTTTGAGAGCGCACATTTGTTTTCATAGTTTACAGAAGTGTTGAACAACCAACCCATAGCCAGGATATCGGCTGAGACAGAGGCTGCGGCTTTTGAGGGATGCGCTCGCACCGCGACGAGAAGTTCTTGGCATATATCGCGCTGGCGCCGTGTCATCACCAGCCGGGCATGGCCCGAACGGGTAATTACCCAGTATTACCAGCAGGTATTACTTACCATTACGTTCTTGCGATTGTGCGATATAGGGTCCGAGCGTAGTTTTGGGACATGACCTACCGTAATCATAAAAACCTAACAGACAGCCGGCCCTTCGCATCAGCGAAGTTCCAGGTAACGTTACTGAAGTCAACCGTGGTCATCATGTTTGTGGTGACCGCGCTGGCAATGAGTGCGTTCGCGGGCGAACTGCCCGAAGCTCCCAGCAGTTCGGTTCGAATCTATGCAGCCATGACTCCGGTTGCCGTATCGCCTGCCGCACCGAATTCCGTTCAGAAGGTGGCCGAAGCGCATACATTCGATAAGAAATTCGTGAGCCTTGCGCTCATCTCAAGTGGCAGCACGTTCGCCGATTCTTATACCACGCTGTTTGCTCGCGAGAATTGGCTGGCACACAAGCAGGGCGTCTGCAATATTGAAGTTCAGTCCGCTTACCTGTACGGAACTCACCCAACCGTTGGGCGGGCATATGCCGTCGCCTCGGCGAAGAGCGCTGGATCTATCTTCGCCGCCTACTACTTGCGTAAGCATCACAGCCGCTTCTGGAGCGCCCCGTTGATTGCGAACTCGATGATCAGCTTGGAAGGGGTAACCCAGAACATGATTGCGTGCAACTAGCCAGCATGTCTTTCAAGATTTCATCGAACGAGGTTCCGCCACACCATATTTGACCACACGATGCAGGTTGTTTTACTGGACAACAAGCGTTACAGGGAGCGAGTGTTGCAGATTGCCTGAATTGCCGGTAACCGTGACGGTATAGGTTCCAGGCGCGGTACCAGTTTGAGGAGTAGGGGTCTGAGAGGTCGGCGCGATACCCGTACCGCCGGCACATCCCGTCATCAAGATCAAAGCCATCGTCAAGAAAGCCGCAAGCACGCGTGAGCGGGTTTTCCTGGTCCGGCTTTTTGATGCGATCAGCAGGATTCCAAATAAACCGATCACTTGCGATTGAATCCAAACTGCATAGATCGGAGATTTTCTTGAACCGCCCGGAGCCCCCTCGGCAACGGTTGCAGTCGTCGAGATCGAAAGCGTTGAGGTCGCGTTGTTGGCACCCGGCGTCACGGTGGAGGGCGACAGTGTGCAGGATGCTTGCGCTGGCAGCCCGCTGCAGGTCAACTTCACTGCGCTTACAAATGATCCGCCGATCGATGACACTGTCAGTTTGTAACTTGCCGCCGAGCCTGGTTGGACAGTGTCGCTTTTTGGAGAACCAGCGAGGTTGAAGTCCGCGCCAGCGCCGGTGATGTTCAGCGCTTGCGGGCTGCCCTGGGCGTTGTCACTGACGGTCAGGCTGCCGGTGCGCGCCCCAGAGGCTATGGGCGTGAATGTGACGTTGATTGTGCAACTCGAGTTCGCAGCCAGGGTAGACGGGCAGTTGTTGGCTTGAGCGAAGTCTCCCGTGATTTGGATCGCGCTCAGGTTCAATGTCGCATTGCCCGCGTTACTAAGTGTGACCGCTTGCGCAGGGCTGGAGGTTTTCACCGGCTGTGCTGAGAAGGCCAGATTTACGGGCGCGAATGCAACTACGGGAGCGGGAGGGGCTGGACCACTTCCGGTAAGGTTCGCAGTTTGCGGACTGCCCTGAGCATTGTCACTGACGCCCAGAGTGCCCGTGCGTGTTCCGAACGCTGTAGGCGTGAATGTCACATTGATTGTGCAACTGGAGCTAGCAGCTAAAGTGGACGGACAATTATTGAACTGTGCGAAGTCACCCGTTACCTGAATGCTGCTGACGCTTAACGTTTGGTTGCCGCCGTTGCTGAGAGTAACGACCTGCGCGGCGCTGGTAGTTCCGAGCGATTGCGTCGGGAACGTCAGGCTTTGAGGAGTAAAGAGCGCCAGGGGACCGTTGCCGACACCACTCAAGTTGATGATGTGAGGCGCTCCTGCAGCGTTGTCCTGAATTACGATTGAGCCTGACCGCGTTCCTGCGGCGGTGGGAGTAAAAGTCACGGAGAAACTGCAACTTCCGGCTGCAGGCACGCTTGTTCCACAAGTGTCCGATTCCGCGAAGTCTCCGTTCGGCGTAATGGAAGAGATCGCCAGCGGCGAACTGCCCATGTTGCGAAGGAGAACTGTTTGCGCCGGACTGGTCGCGCCCACCGACTGCGCGGCGTATTGCAAAGAGCTGGGACTTAGCGATACGGATGGGGCCGAGTTTGGCCCAATCTTCATCACGAATGCGTCAGTCCCGCCTCCCAGCACATCTTGGAATGATCCCTGGGTCGTCGGAAGGTCGGTCGAGTCCGTTGAGCCGGCAATATAGATGTTGCCGTTGGAATCGAGCGCGATGCCCGCGGCAAACTCGTCTGCACTTCCGCCCAGGTAGGTGGCAAATAGTTGCGTGCTTGCCAGCGGATCGATTTCTACCAGCAAAAGATCGCTACCGTTCGAATAAGTTTCGATCCCGTTGACAATCCCAAACGAGTTACTCGATGTGGACGACAGCACGTAGGCGTCATCGTTAGAGTCGAGCGTAATGGCTCGCGGGATGGCGTTGTTGTTGGGACCCAGAAAAGTCGAATATGCCAATGTCGATCCCGTGGGATCGAATTTGGTGACAAAAGCATAGTCGCAGGCAAATTGAGATACGGCAGGGTTGCAGATTGTGGTGGAAGTGACAGGAAACGTGCCGTCGCTAAAGGCGACCCCGGTGACATATGCTGAACCCGAAGCATCCACCGCAATGGCTTCAGCCTCAGTCAACGCGGCGCTTGATTCATAAAAATACGTGGAATAGTCCAAGGTTCCCGAACTGTTGAATTTGCTCACAAAGCCGACTGTGGGATTCGTTTGCTGAGTCGAGTCAGTTGCCAGGTATGCGGACTGCGTAGTGGGGAAATTATAAGTGTTTGTAACGCCGGTGGCGTAGGCGCTCCCGTTGGCATCTACCGCGATACTGTTGATGGCGCTAAAAGGCGAAGTCCAACAGGGAGTTCCGCCACAGTTGTAAGCCAGATTTGTGTTGCCGGCAAAATACGTGGAGTAAGCCAGGTAGGATCCATCGGGGCTGAATTTGGTAAGAAATCCGTAGTTGCCAAAGAGTCCGTCCTGGTTCGGCTGCGCGGTTGCCTGATAGGCGTTCGCTACCGGAAAGTTTGTGGAAGATGTATTGCCGGCAACCAGGACGCTTCCCAAGCTGTCGATTGCGATGCTCGCCGGCAAGTCTGAACCGTTTCCCCCAAAATAGGTTGAGTACAACAGGGAAGAACCGTCGGCAGAAATCCTGGTCAGAAAGCCATTGAATGATCCGGGATATGTGGCCTGATAAGCATTTACTACCGGAAAATCGCTCGACGCCGTGCTACCCGTCACATACACTTCGTTGGCAGCATCGAGCACGAGTGCATATCCATAATCCTGATTGTTGCCGCCGATATAATCCGCATACACGAGATTCGAACCGGTTGGGTCTAGTTTGGCAACAAATACGTGCGTGTTTCCCGCTGCAAGAGATCCGGGAGTGGCCAGGGGAAAATCAGTTGAATCAGTATACCCAGCAACGTAGACACTGCCCGCGGCATCCACCGCGATGCCTGAGGGCTCATCATCTCCACTTCCCCCTAGATAGGTGGAGTATGTGAGTACGGGGTCGATGACCATGGGCTTACTTGCATCGTATTGACTAACATGGAAAGCAATGTGAGACGAACCGTTCATGACATATGTGCCCGATACTCGCACGCGCACTCCGTCGGACTCCTGGTAGATGACTGGGCTTTGGAGATGAACCTCGCCACTGCCAGTCTGAAGTACCAGGTTTCCTTCCGCGTCGAGCGTTGTCTGAGCAGCTCCTATGAGTTCAAATTGAATCTGATTAGGATTTGCCCCCGGAGAAATCGCGAAGTCATACTCCAATTGCTGATGGCTTCCGTAATAGACCAGATCGATCCCGGGGTACACATTCTTGTAACGGATTCTGGAATAGGTTGGAACGCCCGTGTGCCACTTGGCGGGATCGCGTCCAATAAAATAATTAACTTTGCCAGGCTGCAAATCCTCACCGACAATGGCTGGATTCTTGGATGCTCCCAACAGTTTGAATTGCAATGTCGTGTTTGCGGACGGCTGGGGATCGGTTGTCGCAGCTGGCGGTTGGGCTTTTTGAGCCTGGCTTGAGCGCAAAGACAGGACCATTGCCCCGGAGGTCAGAAAAGCCTTGTATCCCTTGCCACGGGCGAGGAACTTAACTTGTGCATCACTCTGGCCGTGATTTGCCTCGAAGAGAAGCGGCGAGGAATAGTTCAGGTAAGCTCGTGAAGTCTGACTTACAGCGCCGGGAAGCTCCGCCGGGGCGTCGTACTGCTGCGCTGAACATAATGCTGCGATCGAAAAAAAAAGTATCCTGACGAAATTTCTGGGGCGCATTCTATGTCCTCGAGTCCAATAAGTGCCTTGACCGGATCGAATAACCGGATTCGCCGTCGCCACGTCTTGCGTCCGAAGCAGCAATACGCCCCATCACAGAGTCGTAGTCGCAATGTGTAAATTTGGGGGACTTCTGGCTATCGGTGGCACTGCACGACTAACGCCAGACTACCCATTGACGGAAAAACCTAACCAAGATGAAGACGACGAAAGAGTTATCCGTAGAATGAGGATGGGTAGTAGTGTGATTATTGCAATAGAAGTCGGCGACTTTCTGGAATATTGTCTTGTCCTGAAACATCGCGTAGCTTGGCGAGAACAGTCTCCAGGATAAGGCTTGCCTGTCCTTCAGAAGTATGAGACCCGCTAATATCACAACAGCCAGCGTGAACTCTAACGGAATCAGGCGAAGTAGTTTCAACTGCTTCCGAAGGTAGTAAGAGGGGAACTGGGCCTTGCGCAAGCTTAGCGCGGGTTAGTATTGTCTGCACCGTTTGGTTTCTCTCACCGGATTGGGGGCTTATGCCTATTGTCTTGTATCTCAATTCACAGCATCGCCTGTTGGCATCTCAGCATTTTCCAGCTTAGCCAGTTCGATTGCCAACCAGTTCTCCAGAAAGTTGCGATCCTCCTCGGGAATAAATGAAAACCGCACACCGGCGCGTCCGGTGTCATTAGCGTTCACAATTTTCCCCGCCGCGTGAATCATGCCGGTGATGCCAGGAAGAGAGAATTGCGTCAACATTTCTCGATTGACTGGAAGCGGTTGGCTACATTGTAGAGCCAGCCCACCCACGCTGAGATCGCTGATTCTTGCCTGGATTTCTCCGACCTCCGCTACCCTTGCCACTACTGCAATATCGACTGGAACTCGAGCCGCCCTTCTGCGGTTTTGCAGCATCGTTCCGTACGCAGCCCGCATGCAACGCCGCGCCTGCTCGGCATCGGTCGGCTTGTAAATCATGAAGTTAGCGCCCACGAGAAGTGCGTGGGTTTCTGTATGCCCGTTCACCATGGCAACGATAATGGAATTACTGTTTGGAGATGACTTACGAGTGGCTCTGACGATGCGGGAAGGATCGAACTCACCATCCCAATCCACAATTACAGCATCCAGCCGGCGATGAGTGACTGCGTCCAGAGCCGAGTCCAATTCTTTGCAAACTTCGGTCTGGATCGCAAAGGTTTCCAGAATCTGATTCATTACCGACACTACTTGCGTATCGTGAGTGAAGAGAAGCCCGTCGAGGTGAACATATTCTTTCATAAGATCACTCAAAGAGTGTGGCACGTTGGCGACCAAATTCCCTGAATGCTCTAATGTCTTGGCGGTCTATTGTTTGTCGAAGGCGAAAATGACTGTTCCGAGGTCTCCATGTGGCTTTGGTTTTGGAATAGTGTTTTCTGAATAGACGCTTCGAAGCGTCCGTCCGAAAGCGGAATCTCCGTGCGACCGCAATCGGGCTAATGCGGCAGCCCTTGGTTGGGGCCTTGTTCGGATTTCGTAACAAAATGTCCTATCTCCTGACCCGACTTGTTGGCCAAAAGCTGGCATGGGCGCATGTCCTATCGACGGCTGTCCGGTTTTCGTAAAGGGAAAGGATTTTCGAGCCTTGCCGTAGTGCAATCGGCATATACTTTGCGACTAGCTGGCTCGCGACATCCTTTGACGTTTCACAAACTGGGGGGCTTTGTGCAGACATTATTCGCGGCGTTTAGCAAATCGATCCTCGCATACCCCAACCCTTGAACCATCGGGTTGGAGCCACTGATCATGACAAAAGCATAACAATAAGCTTCGTGCCGTGGTGCGTACCCTAATTGATGGTTCCTCAGTCTAACAACTTAGCCACATACAGGGTGGAAGAAGCCCTTCGCTCGGGCCGGGCCAGATGAATAAGCTCAACACGTTTAAACTGCTGGTGATCGAAGATGATCCGCAAAACCGGGCCTTGATTCTAGAGACACTTTCTGGGGAAGGATTGGAGATAGTAACCGCGAGTGACCCGGAAGCTGGCTTCGAACTCTTTCTGCAGGCTCAACCCAGAAATGTAGTGCTTGATCTGAACCTGCCGGATGGGGTGCAGATGGACCTGCTGGAGCGTATGGTTCGCACCGATCCGTCGGTAAATGTGATCCTCATTTCGGATCACTACTCGGCCGATTCTGCGGTTGAGGCCATTCAGCGGGGCGCTTGCGATTATCTGACGCGGCCCATTGACCTCCAGAGACTTCGCATTCGAATCGCGAGCTTTCTTGCAGAAGCAGAGATACGCCAGAGGACGCTGGGTCTGGATCATGAATTAGTGCAGGCCTGTCAATTTGAAGGGATCGTCAGCCGCAGCCCGCTCATGCTTGAAGTATTCGCTAAAATGCGGCGAGTCGCTCCGCATTTCAGGACCGTCCTGATTACGGGCGCGACCGGAACGGGCAAGGAGTTGGTCGCCAGAGCCCTGCACACCCTCAGCCCGGGTCTGCCGGATCAGCTTCGTAGTTTGCAACTGCTCGGCCTTAGTCGGAAAATCTGGTAGAGAGCGAATTGTTTGGCTATGTGAAAGGCGCTTTCACCGGTGCCGCCCAGGACAAGGCCGGGCTGTTTGAAAGCGCCGACGGGGGCGCCATCTTCCTCGACGAAATCGGAGAGCTTTCGCCCGGCGCTCAGGCAAAATTGCTCCGGGTGTTGCAAGACCACCAAGTTCGAAGAGTCGGCTCAAACTCTCCCCGCAAAGTAGATTTGCGGGTCATCGCAGCCACGAATCGCGACCTGCGAGCCATGGTGCGTGAAGGCAAGTTTCGCGAGGATCTTTATTACCGGCTGGCGGTGGTTGAGATTGAGCTACCGGCACTCGCCAACCGAAGGGAGGACCTGCCGCTTCTTGAGCGATACTTTGTGGAGAAGTTTGCGGCACAGTATGAGAAACCCATCGCCGGCATTACGAGAAGAGCGCAAAGCCGAATGGCAACGTATCCTTGGCCGGGAAACATCCGAGAACTAGAGAGTGTGATCGGGAACGCCTGCATGATGACCGATGGCAAGTTCCTCGACATCGCAGACTTACCCCTCAGAATCCAGACTCAATCCAGTGAACAATCGCCGACGGATGAAGCTCTATTTTCCCTTGAAGAAATTTCTCGGCGCCATGTCATGCGTGTACTGGACCGAGTCGGGGGCAACAAAGCACGCGCGGCCGAGATTCTTGGCGTCGGTCGAGCAACCATCTATCAGCTACTTTCAAGAATGAAGCTTGAAAGCCAGGGCGAAAGCGCATAGAGCGAGCTTTACGCAACACATAACGCCTCTTAACAATTCTGGCTCATCCTGTAAGTCTTCGGTTTTTGATCCCATTCGCGACCAGAATCTGGAGCACAATCCAGATTTCAGACACTGACCTTCCGATCGTTACTTTAAGTACTTACAGGCCATAGCTTCTGGCTAGAGATGGTTGGTAATTGAAATGCTTGAACTAGACAGCAAGGGGGTGACGCGTGACGTCCGATATGGCTTTTGAATGCTTGCTGATCTCTCGGGATCCCGCGGTAGTTTGCGTCATGAACAAACTCCTCGATGAACTCTCCATCTCTACGAAGGTATGTTTGAGTCCCTCGAGAGCCTTCGATCAACTCGCGGGGCGCAACACCGATTTAGTGATCGTCGACTGGGACGAAGACTCAGCGGAATTGCTGACTGGCATCCGGAAGTCTAACGGGTGGCGAAAACCGACCGTGGTCGCGGTTTCTCCGAGCAATTGCACAGTTCGAGGTGCCGACATCGTGCTTCCTAAGCCCGTCACGGACAGCTCGGTAACGAAATCTCTGAAGGCCGCATATTCCAGAATGCTCTACGACCACCGCCGTCACACAAGATATGCATTGATGAGTAAAGTAACGGTGTCGGATGAACGAGGGCGCTCTACCGAAGCGATCATCCTCGATATTGGCGACGGAGGGGTAGGGATAAGCATTAAGGAAGAATTTGCGGTCGGCGATGTGTTGTCCTTTCGCTTGCTGCTGCCTGGCGCCGACAGAACGATTTATATTCAAGCACGTGTTCAGTGGACTCGAGGATATGGCGCCCTGGGGTGCGAATTCCTTCGCATTCCGCCAGTCGATCTGAATATCCTTTCTGATTGGCTTACCGGTAAGAACCAGATCAAGAAGCCAGTGGGCGCTGTGAAGGTCAATCGAAACCAGGATACTAGCTGGCTATAAGATTTGGTTGTCGCGACTATTGGACGAGTAAGATGGTCTGTTGATTTCCGCCGCGGGCGACCGGGAAAAGCTACGCGTGGAATATTACGAATCTAGCTTCGGCGGAATTTCAGGCATTCCGCGCTGCGGTGCCACGTAACCCACGTAGCACTCCTGATGTGCCGGGCGTCCCCGCTCATCGATTCTGCAGTCTTCGAGCGAACAGGGTTTTTCGCAAATCCAACAAGGGCTGACGGGTTAAGGATTCCATAGCGGTTTATGCTGCTGGATCCGCTCGCACGCTCGCTTCTTCGAGCAGTCGCAGCAGAGCATCGCCTAAGGTTGGGATTCCTCACCCCTCGTGGCCGTATTGATTTCTTCCGCGCGATCCAGGATGGCGCGGCGCGCCTGCATGATCCGCCGGCGCAATTTCCTGGGGTCCACTTCGAGAATAGCGCCTTCGTAGAGTTGCTTCCAATCGGCGCGGAATGGAACTGCACCGGAGCCGAAACGTCAATATACGTCACTAAAGCTACACCTCTAATCGTGGCAAGCGCACTATTTAGATGAAGCTTAGTAGCGGGGAGCGTGTCTGTGACTTAGCGCACACGTATCTGATCCAATGCGATCAGTGCAAGTGGGCTATCGCCCTGCGGAGTCACCGTGCATTTCTTGGCTCCAATTACTTCCAGAACGGATTCTTCAACCCAGCCGGCGCGAACGCGCTATCCACCTTCGCCTCCGTGCCCGTATCATCGGAAATTTTTTCGTCCAACAACCGCGAAGATGGCGCTTTCAACTCTTCCCCAGGATAGGGTGAGGATGGCGGAATATTAAATTCGGACTTCATAGGGAGAACCTCCAGAGTCTAAAGCTCAATGATCTACTTCCATTGAACCACTTCGAGCACCATCGCTGGACTGCAAAATCTCGATGCCTCCCATCGAAAAATCAACTGACAAAACCACCCCGGCTCTACCCTGTGAACCCTGTGTCCCCTGTGTTAAAGATTTTCGCTTTCCCGCGCATTTCAACCGGTCCCATCAAAACTGCTACGATGTCAGGTTCTCTTGGAATTCATAAAATTTCTCCCTAAGGAAGACGCATGAAATATCGCAAGCTAGGCCGCACCGGATTCGAAGTCAGCGACATTGCCTACGGGCTCTGGGGCATGAGCGGCTGGAGCGGCTCCGACGACCGCCAGTCCTTGGATTCCCTGCAACTTTCGGTCGATTCCGGCTGCAATTTCTTCGACACTGCATGGGCGTACGGCGAAGGCAAAAGTGACGCTCTGCTCGGCGAAACCATGGCGCATAACAAGAAGCGCCTCTATGCCGCTTCCAAAATTCCTCCCGCCAATGACAAATGGCCCGCGCTCCCGGAATACAAATATCACGATGTATTTTCCCATGGATCACGTCCTCAAATACGCCGACCAGATCCGCAAAAAACTTCGCGTCGATTCCATCGATGTTCTGCAATTCCATGTGTGGGACGATAGCTGGACCGAGAATCCTGAATTTCGCTCCACCGTAGAAAAATTAAAAGACGGCGGCTGGATCCGTTCCTTCGGCCTCAGCCTGAATCGCTGGGAGCCGGAGAACGGCATCAAGGCCCTGCACACCGGATTAGTCGACGTCGTCCAGGTGATCTACAACATCTTCGACCAGGCGCCCGAAGATAAATTATTTCCGCTTTGTCAGGAACTCAACATCGGCGTGATCGCCCGCGTTCCGCTCGACGAAGGCAGCCTCGGCGGCAAGATGACGCTCGAAACCCGTTTCCCAAAAGACGATTGGCGCTCCGGCTACTTCGGCCCGGAAAATCTCGCCAGCACAATTCAACGCGTAGACAAACTTAAGAAAATCGTCCCCGCAGGCATGACCCTTCCAGAAATGTCTCTGCGCTTCATCCTGTCGCACCCCGCCGTCAGTACCACCATCGTCGGCATGCGCAGCCCCGAACACGTCCGTCAGAACGTCGCCGCCAGCGACGCCGGCCCGCTCGATGCAAGCTTGCTCAAAGAACTGAAGAAACATCGCTGGGATCGCGTTCCGCAAAGCTGGTCGGATTAATCGATCGTTAGAACGGAATTAAGGTCCCGGGTGCAAACCGGACCGGAAAGATTGACCGAGGTGGCACGCCCCGGCTGGAGCGGCCTCGGACCGGGGACTTCGATTGCCACGATTAGCAAACCTTGATGAACTCCGTAACACGACATGTTGAGCCAGGGATAACCCGCCCGCAACAGCTCCTCAAACCTGGCCTTATAATCCGAGGGTGTGAGTAACTCGTCCCGGCGCACGTGATAGGTGCCGTCGTCCGGGTTGACTGCATCGCAATGAACCTCGACTGCGGACGTCGTGGGTCAGCGTTCGAGATCGACGCTCGGTAGCCAATGAAACAGTCTATCGAGATGAATAGAAAGAGCACTCATATAGGATCTAACTCTCTCTCGGACTGCGCTCTTTAGGATAGCCCGCCTGTCAACCGTTTACCCTACGACCTCTGGTAGTAGCGAGACTCCGCAGTCTAATCTCGCTTCTGTCGAGAATGAAAAAATATCCGCATCAGACCGCATTATTCTTAACGTTATTCGCCTGCCTGCTGACGTCAACTCTCCACGCCCAAAACCCGCGCGGCTCTCTGCGCGGCACCGTGCAAGATGCCACCGGCGCGCGTGTCGCCAGCGCAAAATCATCGCGCAACTCGCAGGCTCCTCCGTGCAGCGCGAGGCCACCAGCGAAGACCGCGGTGAATTTCGAATCGATGACCTACCGCCCGGCAACTACCGCATCACAGTAAGCTCCACAGGTTTCGCCGCCACGCAAGCCAAGTCGTAATCGCCATCACCACAGTTCGCGACATCACCGTCACCATGACGCCATCGTCCGTGCAGCAAACCGTCAAGGTTCAAGCGGAGCCTTCCTCGATCACCACGCAAGTCATCGATCTCGCCAGCGCCGTTCACCAGGGCGTAGTCACCAGTAACGATCTCGAAAACCTCCCGCTGGCCGCGCGCAGCTTCGCCAACATCGCTTACCTTGTCCCCGGTACTGAACCGGTCGAACCTTCCGATCCCACCAAGGCACGCATCACCGCCGTCTCCACTGGAGGCAGTTCCGGCCTCAACAACGAACTCTCCGTCGATGGCGGCGATAATTCCGATGACTGGATTGGCGGCTTCCTGCAAAACTTCTCTCCTGACGCCATTCAGGAATTCGCTTTTCAAACCGCTCAGGAAGATGCCGATACCGGAAGCACCACCGCCGGCTCCGTCGTGATCACCACCAAACGTGGCACTAACGAATGGCATGGCACTGGAGCTTTCTACGAGCGTGCCGCCGCGCTCAATGCCCGCTTCCCGATTGAAAATCCCGCTCCCAATCCCAAGCAGCCATTCTCGCGCCAAAATTATGTTGGCACGCTCGGCGGTCCGATCAAGCGCGACAAGCTGTGGATGTTTTCCTCGATCGAATACGTCCACGAAGACGCCAGCATCGCCTACAGCCCCGCCAGCACTACGCAGTTCGATGCCCTCGCGCAACTGGCCGCCGACGGCCTGATTCCCGGCATCTCCTCAATCACCGTGCCGCAGAATGTTCCTATCCCTTTTCGCGATTACATTGGCGATGTGCGCTTCGACTGGTCGCAGTCCCCAAAGTCGCAATGGTTTCTGCGCACCTCCGAAGACAACTACCTCACCCACAACGCTCTGGTGCAGCAGGCCACGCTCCCGTCCACCGGCCTGACCACGCACAACAATTATTGGAACGCGGTCATCAGCAACACTTACACTTTTAATCCCATGATGGCTGGGTGCATTCGTATTTGACGTCAGTGAATTGCATCTCACACAGGCTCGCAATTCCACTCTGGGCTACGCGCTGGCATTTCCTTTCAGCTCCACGTCGCAAACTATTTCCGGATTCGAAACCTTCGGCGACAACCAGTTCGCCACGCCGATCACGCTTTTCCCCGACCTGCGCAATCAGGAAAAATATCAGCTTCGCTACGACGTAAGCCACGCCACTGGCGACCACGCTTTTAAATTCGGCGTCAACTTCATTCACGAACCTGTGCTCAGCGGCGCATTTCCGGGCAATGCCGAAACCTTGTATTCGTTCCCGCAGGATCCAACTTATTACGTAGGTCAGCCGCCCTCAGTATTTCTCAATGACCTGGCTGCGGGCGCTTCCACCACCCCCGCCCACGATGGCAGCTTCTCGCAAAACGTGCAGCGCCTCGCGCTCTACGCTGAAGATTCCTGGCGAGTCACTCCACACCTCACCGTGAATTACGGCCTGCGTTACCAGACGACGTTTGGCCTGTTCGAAGCCTCGGGCCGCAGTCAGGCCGACAATCCTGCATATGTAACACTTCAAGCGCTGCAGATTCCGGTGAGCGTTCCGCACGACGATCACGCCCAATTCGGCCCGCGCCTCGGCGTCGCATATTCTCCCGGCGAAAGCGGCAAAACAGTAATCCGCGCGGGTTTTGGGCATGTTCTATAACGACCTCGCGCAAAACGGATGGGCCACTGCGTTTCAGGGCGTGAACTCGACCAACGCCGCCACCGGACCGTGCAGCTTCGTCGGCGGCAATCCCCCATCCACTATCGGCCCCGGTTGTATCGCGGGCGATGCTGCAGGTGGAGCAGGCAATTTGATCGACGGCCACTACCGCACCCCCTACGCCATCCACACCACCGGAGGCGTTCAGCATGCCTTCAATCAGCATTGGACCTTGGCTGCCGACTACACTCACGAACAGGGCAATCACGGTTATCGCGCCTACAGCTTTACCGGGGGCACCAATCTCTTCACGCCACTTATCCCCGTATCCGATCCCAACTACTCCAGTGACCAAGCCAGCGTAGTTCCTGATCTCAATCTCTTCAAGTCGGATAATCGCTCGAGCTATAACTCACTTATGCTGCACTTACAAGGCAATGTATCTCACCGTTTTAGCTTGACCGCTAACTACACGCTGTCCAAAGCAAAAACCTGGGGATGCCTGCTCGGCGAACTCTTTGACTACGTGAACGGCGTTTGCAATCCGTTGAACCCCTTCGGGCCTGGAGATTATGGGCCCTCCGGCGAGGACGTCACCCATCGCTTTGTCCTCGCCGGAACTCTTCATGTACCCGGCGGATTCGAGTTGACTACCATCACCCAGGCTGAAAGCGCGCGCCCCTTCACCATCACCAACGCGACCAGCACCGGCCGCATTTCAGTGAACGGAGTTCCCGAAAGCCTCGACGAAGTTCGCGGAACGCCTTACATTCAAGCCGACCTGCGTGTTACGCGTCCCTTCAAAATCGGCGAGCGTTGGCAGATTCTGCCCTTCGCCGAATTCTTCAATCTCTTCAACCGCAATAATCCCGGCGCGAACTACGTCACCAACATCGCCTTGCTTCCCGTCCCGTCGGCGCAGGCACAACTTGGCAACATCACAGACATCTGCACCAATGCGGCGTGCACCTCCACGCAACCCATCACCAGCATCAACCAGCTTCGCGTTCCCGGCGGTGCCTTAGGAGATTTCTTCGGTCCCGGCACAACTGTAGGAATCCCATTCGCCGCCCAGTTAGGCGTGCGAGTTGTTTTCTAGAAATCGGGAAAATCAAGAAAACTCAGCGGCAGGTTCTCCCGCAGACATGAACTTTGGTGTAGTTGTGCTCATCCATCCGCAATGCCACAATCCAACTGCCCGAACCGTTCCACTCTCACGGAGATGCTCCACCATGAAACGCCTCGCACTCGCTTTCACCCTATGCTTTCTGCTTTTCCACAATTCAACCAACGCTCAAACCAGACCAGCTACGACCGACGACTCTTCCGCCATAAGCGCAACCGTACGGAACTACATCGAGGGTTATTACACCGGCGACGCAGCGCGACTGGAGCAAACCCTCCATCCGCATTACCTCAAGCACGTGATTCATGGCGACATCCCTATGAGAGAAAAACTGGCTCTCAGATGTTGCATGAAGTGCGCGCTCAGGGCGAGTCCGATATTCCCCAGGCGGACCGCACGGAACAAATTAGTGTCCTGGATATTTCCGGAGACATCGCGTCCGCCAAACTCGTCACCCCACACTGGGTGGACTACATGACACTTTCAAAACTGGATGGACAGTGGAAGATTTTGTCGGTTGTCCAGCGGATCGATGAGTAGCAAATCGACGACTGCAGCGACGTACGAAAGAAGCTGTTCCTGTTCGGAGTGGCTCGGATGCAATCAGACTTTTACCGCACCAGCCACTCCGTCGCGGCGTGCACTTGCACGAGTAACGAGCTATAACTCACGGCCAGCGTAGCCACAACCGCCGCCACCGCGCATAAAGAATATCGCAGCGAACAGTCCTGGAGCGAAACTCTGCGGCTCAGTCCACGCAATCAGCCGCTCCACGCGCGCGTTCACTGACTCCGCCGGGCTGTGAACTAAAGCCGTAGTCAGCTCGCCCGCCGCTGCCAGCGGAGCCAACCTCGAAAGCTTGATCACCGCCGCAGCCAGATCCAGCGCCTCGGATGCATTCGATACCGCGGCATCGTCGGCCGCCATCTCAGTCGCCTCGCGCCACGCACTCTCCAGTTCCGTCATCCCCGGAGACGCCACAAGCCTCAGAAGTAATTTCCTCAGATTATCCCGCCGCCGCACGTGCACCACTTCGTGCCGCAAAGCACATCGCAATTCCCGCTCCGTAAGCACAAACTCCGCCGTATCCGATAACCACACGCTCGGCCGCAAAATACCCGCCGCAGTCAACGGAGGCGCGGCTCCCGCAGTCCGCAGCAGCAACACCGGCTGTCCGGAATCTGCATCGCTCCGCCCGATCACGCGCGCTCTGTCCGACCAACCGGCTACCGTTTTCGCAGCCCGCAGCAACGCCGCCGCCGCGTTCCACATTCCCGCCACCATCACCGCCATTCCGCAGATGCACAACACCACCAGCACGGGACTCATCGATTCCCGCACCGCTCGCGGTTCGAGTAAGAGAAACGAAGGCACGGCAAATGCGAGAGTCACAACGGTCGACAAAATCCACGGAACCATGCGCAAGACAAAAAGCGCATCGGCGCAGCTTCTCGCCGAACCCTGCCGGCAATAATTCCATACCCTTCGCCACACCAGCCCAATCGCCAGCGTCAGCACGCTATAAAAGATGAAGAAAATCGAAAACGAGACCGCAACTCCGCGCAGGGCAAACATTACTCAGTCTCCCTTCGCCCCGGCTTTATCGGAGCCCGATTCGCCATGCCCCGCCTCGCGTTGACTCAGTTCCCGGCGCTTGCGTTCCACCAGCGTTCGCAAGATCGTCCAGCAGCTGCACATCCCGCTCTCCCAGAATTTCCACCAGAAAATGAAAGCGGCAACGACGAACCTGGACTGGCATCCAGCAGTTGCCGAAACGCGTGCCCCGCCGCTTCCTGGCGAAATTCCTCGCGGCTAAACCGCGCCACGTAGCGGAACGCCCTGCCTTCCTCCGATCGCGTAAGCACACCCTTCTTGAACAGACGGTCCAGAGTGGTCATCACCGTGGTGTATGCAAGGTCTTCACAGCCGCCGTCCACCAGCTCGCGCACTGTGGCGCTGCCTCGCGCCCACAGAGCGTCCAGCATCCGTTGCTCGAGTGGACCCAAACTTCCCCCAGTGGGCCGAAATGGAGAATATCGAAACGAGGAGTCTCGAAACAACAAGTCTCGGGAGGAGAGTATCTCGAGATGAAGACTTCCGAAATGGATTGAAAATCCGTCTCATTCTTCCGACTGAATCATTGAATTCTACCGCCGCAACGAGAACTACGCCAGGAAGCTTTCTAAGGCCAGGGTTCTCAAGATTTCGTCTGAGCAACATTTTCCGCACTTCTGCTTAATGCCGATGCCCAAGTCGCTTCTTTTCCCGCGCCATCAATCGGATTAGTTTTATCAGATCCTCTTTTTCTTTACCCACCAGACTCCATCGATGATCGAGCTGCTTTCCGGAGTCATCCCCAAACACGTGCCGCACGATAATCTCCTGGTTGCGATCAAGCAAAAGCTCAAGATCACTGTCGCCTAAGAGGGTGAATGCGGTCACCCGCTCTTCGCAAATACTGCAGAGTGCCTGAAGGCTGGCCATGTCTACTCCGATCCAGTCCACTCTTTCATGGTTCCGCAATAACCGCAAATGAAGTAGCGCAAACTCAATGCTGCATGACAGCACTTCTCGCCGCGCTAAAACCTCAGCCTCAAGCAACTCCCCGCTGGCTTCTCCGGCTCACATCTTCTATGGCCACTAAAATGGAAGGATGTCCCGGCTGCAACTCAACCCGGCGCGCGTTCAGTACCATCGTCCGCGGACCGAGCTTGGGAAAATCATGACTCACTTCAAAATCTTTTACTTGCGCGTTCTTCTCGATAATGTCCTCCAGCACACGCCGCAATCCGTTCACATTCCACTGCCCATTGCCGAGTTCGTAAATCGAGCTGCCCTCCGTCTCCGGCGCCGTCACTTCGAAGGTGCGGTAGAAAGCCCGATTCCCAGCTGTCACCCGCAACTTGTCGTCCAGCAGCAAAATACATCCCTGCGAATTTTCCACCAGCTCGTCGGCATATTCGCGCGTCCTGTCGAGCGTTCGCTTGAGCGTATCGATATCCTGCAGACTGATCACCGCCCCGGTGATCTTGTTGTCCCATGTTTTGTACGGGCGGATGCGCAAGCCATACCAGGCGCCGCTCTTCTCCCGAACATCACGTTCCTGTTCACTCGCACTGCGGATGGTTTCCTGCACGAGCGTCTCCAAATCCTGGAACTCAAGATTGGTTCGAATCTCACCCAACCTCCGCCCGATATCGCTGGGCTGCAGATTGAGCAGCTTCTGGGATGGCGGCGTAAACCGCCGGATCCGCAGATCCAGACTCACCATCACCACCGGAAGATTTACTGTGTCCAGCAGGTTGAGCAGATCGCTGTTCACCGAGCTCAACTCTGCATTCCGGTTCTGCATTTCCTCGTTCAGCGTCATCAGCTCTTCGTTGGTCGATTGCAGCTCCTCCTTGGCCGTTTCCAATTCTTCATTTGTGCTCTGCAACTCCTCGTTCGCGGAAAGCACTTCCTCATTCATCGATTTAAATTCTTCCAGCGTGGTTTCATGATCCTCAATCAGCGACGACAACTGCCCTCGCAACTGTGCAATCTCGCGTCTCAAGTTCTGGCTTTCGGCGGTCGCCGTATCCGGTTTTCTGGTTTTGCCGCCGCCAGTTTCTGCCGCCGATTTGGCCCGTCCCGCAGCCGGCTCCTGGAATACGACTACGTAATAGCGTTCCTGCGCTCCCTGCCCCCGCAGCGGAAGCACCTCCAGATCCACCTCCAGCGCCTTTCCTTCCGATTGAAAGTGCACTCCTTCCTTGCGCGCTATCTGATTATTCTTTTTCGACTGGCTCAGAGCCGCGCGCAAGTCCACCACCAGGCCTTCGCGCGCCATCTTCGACAAACTGAACGACGGCTGCCCCGCGGCCGGCTCCAGATAAGTCCCAGTCTTGCCCTGAAATTGCACAATTTCTAATTGATCGTTGACCACCACGCTGGCGGGCACAAATCGGTTAATCAGCAATTGCTCGACTTCGTTTTCTACCGTAAAAGGAGCTGGAAAATGCAGCCCGGTCTTTGCATCTTCCTCCCGACGCGGCGAATAATCTGTAGTGGCGAAGTAAGTCGCCATCCGCGCTGTGGTCTTTCGCTTCTGGTAGATTTTGTCTTTCTTGTCGACCAGCGAAAAGTGATCGCCGAATCCCGCCAGACTTTCCGCATCCCCCAACATCAGATAGCCGTTGGGTTTCAATGCGTAATGCAAAGTGGGGATAACCCTCCTCTGTAAAAGCGGCCCCAGATAAATCAGGAGATTGCGGCAGCTCACCAGGTCCAGATTCGAGAACGGCGGATCTTTTACCAGATTCTGTCGGGCAAAAATGCACATATCCCGGATCGACTTGTTCACCTGATAGCCGCCGTCCTGAGGCACAAAGAATCTCTTCAGCCGCTCCGCTGAAATATTTGCAACTGCGGCTTTCGAATACAAACCGCTGCGGGCGCGGTCCAGCGAACTTTCGCTGACGTCAGTGGCGAAAATCTGAATCGCCGTCGCCGCCTGAGAAATGTTCCGGGTATGCGTCCACAAATATTCCAGCAAAGTAATTGCAATCGAATAAGCCTCTTCGCCCGTGGAGCACCCCGCTACCCACACTCTTACCGGCGAGTCCGGCTTGCGCCCCTCAAACAGTCCGGGATAAACATGCTTGCGCAATGCCAGAAACGATTCCGGCTCGCGGAAAAATCCCGTAACATTGATCAACAGATCGCGATACAGCTCGTCCACTTCCTCCGGCTTCTTCGCGATGTAAAGCAAGTAGTCCTTCAAATTTGGAATCTTGTGCAGGTCCATGCGCCGCCGGATCCGGCGCTGCAGTGTGCTGTGTTTATAGTTCGTAAAATCCACCCCGGTAGATTCGCGCAGTAAGCCGAACAGTGCGTCCACTTCGCCTCCCTCCATCCCGCGAAAATCATCTTTGTGACTCGATAACACGTGCGTCACGTAAGGGTGCTGCCCAATTCCACCCAGCTCCCGCGCAATGTCCTTCGGCGTAAGAATGAAATCAATACACCCGGCGTGCACCGCGCTGCGCGGCATGCTGTCATATTTCGCCGACTCTTCATTCTGCGCAAACGTCAAACCTCCCGCATCCTTAATCGCCCGGCAGCCCTCGGTGCCGTCCGAAGCTGTGCCCGACAAGATCACCCCGATCGCCCGCTGTCCGATCTTTTCTGCCAGCGAGCGAAAAAAATTGTCGATCGGCATGTGCTGACCCCGCACTGTCGTCCGCGCCCTCAACTGCAACGCTCCATCGTCGATCATCATGCTGGTATTGGCCGGAATCACATAAACATGGTTCGGCTGCACCACCGTGCCATCCGTTACTTCTTCCACCGGAAGCTTGGTAGTTCGCCCCAAAATCTCGGGCAGCGCGCTTTCATGTTTGGGATCGAGATGCTGCACCAGCACAAACGCCATCCCGGTTTTCTCCGGCAGATTGTGCAGCAGTTCGGAAAATGCCTCCAGCCCGCCCGCAGACGCTCCAATGCCAACGATGGGAAACAAGTCGGGCATCAATTGCGGGCCATTTTTCGCCGCTGTAGGAATCGTTGCTTTGTCTTTCTTGCCCTTACCGGAAGAAGTTTTCATAGGCCTCCAGATAGAACGGGAAATCTCAACCGCGGGGGCCGTAATCTATTGCTCCTCGCACCGGAATGCGAAGACAATGGAAACCGCATTCGAGAAGACGTTGCGGATTCTAGTCTGCAGAAACGCGATAATCAACGAATCCGGGCCTATACCGCGGAATCTATTCCCGAAATAGGAATAAAAGCACGAGTCAAACTCGGAACAAATTTAGAGGAAGAATTGAGGGCATCCCGTCAGATAGATCTGCGGATAGGAGGGTCTTCTCCGGGCAGGAAATTCTGGGGTGGGAAACGGGAATCGAACCCGCAACCGTCGGAGCCACAGTCCGGTGCTCTGCCAGTTGAGCTATTCCCACCGCCACGCTGATTATACAACCGCGCCTCACCCAATGTATTCCAACTCCGTGGCCGCGCCGACGCGCCGAAAAAGAGATCGTCCGTAGGACGTTTGACAATAGCCCGGCGTTTCAACGCCGGGGTAGCTCCCCTTCGGTCAAGAATCGGCACCACACCGAACTCACCACATGAATCAATGCGGAGAAGGGTAGGCAAAATAGAGTGAATGAGAAACTATCGAGAAAACTCGAAAGAAGGGGATAAAACGTCCGACGCTTTACCGGATCGCAAGCTTCCTCACCGGCCAGGCTCACCCGCGCCCCACACCTACATACTCAAATCCCATGGCGCGCAGCCGCACCGAATCCAGCAGATTTTTCGTATCCACAATAATTGGCTTCTTCAGCAGATGCTTGATGCGCTCGAAATCCAGCGCGCGAAATTCCGGCCAGCCCGTGCCGACAACCAGTGCATCCATACCTTCCGCCGCTGCGTAAGCCGAATCGCAATAACGCACCGACCCGTTTAGCCGCGTCTTGGCATCGGTGAGCGCCACCGGATCGTAAGCCCGCACCCGCGCCCCTTTCGACACCAGCGTCTCCGCCAACCGGATCGCCGAAGATCCCGCCACCGAATTCGTATTCGGCTTGAACGCCAAACCCAGAATTCCCACATCCTTGTTCTCCACGGAGTTCAAAGCCGCCGCAATCTTGTCGACCAGCCGGTCCGCCAGGTTGTGGTTAACATCCCGCGCCGCACTCAATACCTTCAGCGGAACGCCGTTCGCCTGCGCCAACTGCGCCAATGAATCCATGTCAGACTCGGCAAACACGCCGCCCATCCCCGCTCCCGGCTGCAAACATCTCGGAGCAATCTTCTTATCCAGCCCCAAAGCCAGCGCCAGGTTCACCGCGTCCGCGCCCACACGCTCGCACAACGCCGCCACTTCGTTGATGAAGGAAATCTTCGTCGCCACAAACGCCGTCGCCGATTCCCGCACCAGCTCCGCCGTAGCTTGATTGGTTACAATCACCGGCACTCCGCGCATCACCAGCGGATGGAAAATCTGCTTCAGCACGTGCACCGCTTCGTTCGAAGTCGACCCCAGAATCAGCCGGTCCGGCCAGTTGAAATCCTCCACCGCGCAACCGTCGGTGAAGAACATCGGCTGCGATACGATCGTCGCCTGCAGCCCCGCATCTTTCAAACTTTTCTCGAGAGCCGTCGCTGTTCCCACTGCCACCGGCGTGACCACCGTCAAAATCGGAGGCTTCGGCGCCAGCCGTGCAATCCGCATCACCACATCGGTCAGATTCTCCGCCCCATCTTCGGCCAGAAAAATAACCTGCGCCTTGCGCGCAAAAGATTCAATGTCGGTCGAATAGGCCAGCCGCCCCGCCCGCACATTCCGCCGGATAATCTCTTTCAGATTCTTTTCAAAAAATGGAATGTTCCCCTGCGCCATCTCGACCATACGCGTCCGGTCCGGATGACAGCAGGAAACTGGAGTGCCAAAGTCTGCCAGACAGGCCGAAATCACCGTTCCCAGGAACCCTGAACCGTAGACGCCAATCTGCATTCTCTGTCCCCCTGGGTGTTCTGAAACCCGCGCCCGAAGCGGCTGCCCGCGCGGATATCGCACTTCCCCTCTCTTTTGTTTACAGTCCACACCACGTCTCCGCAACGCACGGGAGGGAAATGTACCAGGGGCCATTCCAACCGGTCAGGGGTAACGTAACAGCCAGTAACTAATGGAGGTAACTCATGGGACTGCGAAAATCGCGGAGCGAAAGGAAGGATACTCACCGACGCCCAAGAAGACCCCCCGCAGCACCAAAGAAGAATCCTTGCAGCACCGTGCAAGAGCGGCACGTCGGCACCCAAGAAGAACTCCAGCAGCCGTGGAAGAGCGGCGCTTCAGCGCCGCGTAAACCTCTTAAATTTAATTGGGGCTTTAGCCCCCTACGGCGAAACCAACCTGCCGCCCAGAGCAACCGGGGCCAGATCAATCCAGCAATTCGGCGATTCCTCCCGCACAAACGTCAACCGCTCCAGCAGGACGCGCCGGCCTCCCGAATATTCCTCCCAGCGCTGCCCCGGCAATCCGCAAGGCCTGCTCCGCCGCCGCTTCGCTGGGCATCTTGGCAATCGTCAGATGAGGAATGTAAGCCCACTCTTCCACAAACTGCAGCGCCTGAGTGTTGAGCTGCTCGTGCAGTTCGCACATCTGCATCGCCCCATAGGCTACTCGGATGTACACCGTCGGAGTGGTCGGAGCAAAACTGTCCATCCCGCCCAGCGTCACTTCAAAAGGTTCCGTCCGTCCACAGATCGCCGCCAGAACCTGCAACGCCGCATTTTCCGTCCCCTGCAGCGGCCGCGGCGGCAACAGCGTCAGATGCGCCGCAAAATGCGGCAGATCAGGATGCAGCTCCCGCCGGAGGCTCTCCACGAACTCTCCCACCGGACCTTTTACATACGCCACCAGCGCATACCGCGGATTCTGCATAGACTGAGAAAAATTATAGCGCGTTCCCTCGTTTCTAAAGGAGTAGTCAGTTGACTTAGCAGTGTCCATCTGCTCTGCGTAGTCCTGGTGCGTTGTTTTCTGCCCCATGCTTGCGTTTCCGCACTTAAGTGCGGCCTTTTGAAGGCCTTAACTTTTCCCATGAGCGCAAGAAACTTGCCATCATTCCACTAAAATATTCCCCTCGCTCATTCGTCTATACCATATAGATGGACGAGGCTCTGAAAAGCCGGTGGCCGATGGTGGAGCAGGACCAACGTATCTCCGAAGCGGTCTCGCGCGAACAGCCCCGTCTCCGCAGCTTCATCCGGAGGCGGGTGGCCGATCCCGGCGACGCCGAGGATATCCTCCAGGACGTCTTCTACGAACTTGTCGAAGCCTACCGGATGATGAAGCCAGTCGAGCAAGTCACCGCCTGGTTGTTTCGCGTAGCCCGTAACCGGATCACGGATCGATTTCGCAAGCGGAGCCGGGAAGCATTACGCACCGAACCGGCTAAGGTCGCGGACGATGGCGAAGAACTCTTGCTGGAAGAACTTCTTCCCTCGCCCGACGCTGGTCCCGATGCTGCCTACGCGCGCAGCGTGCTGCTGGAAGAGCTCGACGAAGCGCTCGATGAATTACCCGCGGAACAGCGCGAAGTATTCGTCGCCCACGAGCTGATGGGATACAGCTTCAAAGAGCTGGCGGAGCAAACCGGAGTCAGTGTGAATACGCTGCTCTCGCGCAAACACTATGCTGTGCTGCATCTGCGCGAGCGGCTGCAAGCCATCTACGATGAATTTCGAAACGATAGGACTCAACCATGAAAAGAAACTGGGTTTTACGAATCTTGAAGTTTGCTTTCTTCGCCATATTGTTCCTGGCCGTCGTTACATTTTTCGTCATGCGGCTGTGGAACTGGCTCACCCCCGCCTTGTTTGGCTGGCATGTCATTACGTATTGGCAAGCCCTGGGACTGCTGGTTCTCAGCAAAATTCTTTTTGGCGGACTCCGTGGCGGTCCGCGCCGCCACTGGCGATGGCGCGGCACGGATGATGGAACGCTGGGAGCACATGACCCCCGAAGAACGCGAGAAATTTCGCAATAGCATGCGCGGACGATGCGGACATTTCTCCGCTTCGCCCGTCGAAAAGAAAGCGTAACACTCGCTCCATCTGCTTTCAGAAAAATAGAAGTTTCAAGAAAAGAGAGGTTTCCATCGTGCTGAATGTAACCATTGAAAAACTCGCTGAAACTGTCGTCCTCCACTGTGTGGGAAGAATCGTGCGCGGCGATGAGACTGCCCTCCTGTGCGCCGCTGTAGGGCAGCACGGGCGCAATATCATTCTCGATCTCGAAAAGACGGATGCGATCGACGCCGCTGGAGTCGGCGCTCTGATCTCGCTGCATGCCGCGGGAGTTTATCTGCGCCTGATCAATCCCAGCAAGGCCATTCGCGACGTCTTACGGTTCACCCATCTGGACTCCATATTCGAAATCGCAGGCGCTCCGATGTCGAAAGATCCCAGGGAATTTGAAGAGGAATCCGGCCACCGCCAATCGCCGCTTCTGTTCCCTTCGCCAATCGTAGCCACGGCGAGTTGAGCCAAGACGAGAGCGAGCGTTGTGCGTGGGCAGGATCACGGTCAACCCTTGAAGTAGTTCTGACTTCTGGAGACTTATTGCTGGCGCACTGATTTCCGCCCTTGTAATCCAGGAAACGCATGGTACTATACGTTGTCGTTAACGTACACGGTGGGGCACGGCTTTCCTGTCCTCAGGGCGGCCAGCAGGCAATCGGTGGGAATTTACCTCTTAGGCATTGATGTGGGAACCGGAGGAACGCGCGCTCTCATCCTCGATGAGAGAGGCGGCGTTGTTTCATCCGCTACCGAGGACCATCGAGCCTTTCGCATCTCCTCAGATAGGCTGGGCCGAACAAGACCCTGGTGATTGGTGGCGCGCCTGCGGCATAGCTGTGCGCCGTGCTCTCGCACAAGCCAGACTCCGTAGTGACCAGATTTCCTGCGTCGGCCTCTCCGGCCAAATGCACGGAGCAGTTCTGCTCGATGAGCAAGACCGCGTCGTACGGCCTGCACTCATCTGGTGTGATGTTAGGACTGAAAAACAGTGCCGGGACTTAACCGCTCAAGTCGGCGCCGACAAGCTGATTCAACTCACCTGCAATCCCGCCCTCACTAACTTCACTCTCACCAAGTGCCTATGGGTAAGAGAAAATGAACCGGAAAATTGGCGCCGCGTTCGCTCTCTCATGCTTCCCAAAGATTACGTTCGGTTTCAATTAACCGGAGAACGCGCCACCGATGTTGCCGACGCCTCGGGCACACTGCTGCTCGACGTTGCTAACCGCAGGTGGTCGAAAGCGATGTTGAACCTGGCTCAAATGGAAGAATCTCTTCTGCCCCAGCTATACGAGTCGCCTGAAATCTGCGGACAAATTTCCGACGCCGGCGCGGACGCCACTGGCCTGCAAAAAGGCACTCCTGTCGTGGCTGGCGCGGGAGATCAGGCCGCCGGCGCTATCGGTATGGGAATCGTTTCCCCCGGAACCGTGAGCGCAACCATCGGAACCTCCGGAGTCGTCCTTGCGGCAACTGATCGTCCCGCGCTCGACTCCAGAGGGCGAGTCCATACCTTCTGCCACGCAGTTCCCGGACGCTGGATTGCGATGGGCGTGACCCAGGCTGCAGGACTTTCGTTGCGCTGGTTCCGCGATCAGTTCGGCTCGGACGACCGGCACAAGCAATCGTATGAAAGCCTCACCGCCGAAGCGGCCAAAGCTCCTCCCGGATGCGACGGTCTGCTTTGGGCTCCATATTTAATGGGCGAGCGTACTCCCTACCTCGATCCCGCGGCGCGCGGAATGCTGGTTGGCTTAACTGCTTCTCACACCCGAGGTCACGTAATTCGGGCGATCCTCGAAGGAGTTGCTTTCAGCCTGCGCGACACTTTCACCATTTTTCGAGAGATGGAAGTGCCAGTAACAAAAATTCGTCTCGGCGGCGGCGGCGCCAGATCCCCGCTTTGGCGACAGATTCAGGCTGACATTTATGGACAACCCGTCGAAACGGTCGAAGCGGAAGAAGGCGCAGCCTACGGCGCCGCAATCCTGGCGGGAGTGGGAGCGAAAACGTGGTCTTCCGTAGACGAAGCCTGCCAATCTGTAGTGCGCGTCGTCGAGCAATATCACTCCAGACCCTGAAGACTCTCTGGCTTTGGAAAGGGCCTACGCGATTTATCGGCGCATCTATCCTGCAATGAAGTCCATATTGAATTAACTTTGATAACCTTTGCGAAGTGGAGACTGACTTCATGACCAATCATCAGCCGGATACGAATGATTACCAACCTCGCGCGGAGCACAAGTTTTCCTTCGGGCTATGGACGGTCGGCAACCGGGGACGCGATGCCTTTGGTGATTTTGTACGCCCGCCAATTTCCCCCGCCGAGATCGTCTCCCTGCTGGCCGAGGTCGGGGCTTGGGGAGTGAACTTGCATGACAACGATCTGGTTCCGATCGACGCAACTCCCGCCGAACGCGACTGCATCGTCCGTTGCTTCAAGAAGGCCTGCGAGGCCAATGGAATCGTGGTTCCGATGGCAACCGTTTCGCTGTTCTTCCATCCCATATTCCGCGACGGAGCTTTCACTGCCAACGATCCTGAAGTACGCGCATACGCTCTGCAGAAGACCATGCGAGCGATGGATATTGGAGCAGAACTGGGAGCAAAAATTTTCGTATTGTGGGGAGGCCGCGAAGGCGTCGAAACCGATGCCTGTCGCCGGGCCGATGACGCGATCAAACGACTGCGTGAAGCCGTCAACTACTTGTGCGAATATAATCTCGACCGCGGTTACGGCATGAAGTTCGCTTTAGAAGCCAAACCCAACGAGCCCCGCGCCGATATCTATATGGCCACCACCGGCCAGTACCTGGGCTTCATTCCTACTCTCGATCATCCGGAAATGGTTGGCGTGAATCCGGAGATGGCGCATGAACATATGTCGGGACTGAACTTCATGCATGCGGTCGCCCAGGCGTGGGAAGCGGGCAAGCTTTTTCACATCGATCTGAACGACCAGATGCCTGGACGATTTGACCAGGATCTCCGTTTCGGATCTTCCAACTTGAAGTCGGCGTTTTGGCTGGTCAAATTTCTTGAAGATGTTGGCTACAACGGCTCCCGCCACTTCGATGCGCACGCTTACCGCACCGAGGACTACGCCGGCGTGAAAGACTTCGCTCGTGGTTGCATGCGCACGTATCTGATCCTGAAAGAAAAGGCGAAACGATGGAATGCGGATAAAGATATACAGGCAGTGCTGGCTGAGATTTCGAAGAACCACAACGGCACTCCTCCTTTGAGCCATTACTCAAAACAGAGCGCTTCCAAGTTGCTAGCCACCGTCTTTGACAAAGATGTAATCCTTAAAAAGCGCCTGCCTTACGAGTACCTCGATCAACTCACGATTGACTTGCTACTGGGTGTGAGATAACACGATGACGCAACTGCTGGCAGCGGCTGTGCCCACTCATCTGGTCCATCTCTCCGCGATCGATATCGTCATCGTGGTTTTCTATTTTGTCCTGGTACTCTCCATCGGCTGGTACTTAAAAGGTCAGGCCAATACCGGCGAAGACTTTTTCATGGCCGGGCGCGAGATGACTGCGTGGGTGGCCGGTCTTAGTTTTCTTTCAGCTAATCTCGGTGCGCTCGAGTTGATGGGCTGGGCAGGTTCCGCTTATCAATACGGCATTCTGGCGACGCACTGGTACTGGATCGGCGCGATCCCCGCAATGCTTTTCCTGGCGCTGGTGATGATGCCGTTCTATTACATTTCCAAGACCCATTCGGTCCCGGGATATTTGAAATTGCGTTTCGGCGAATCCAGCCGTGCGTTGTCTGCGGTTTCGTTTGCCTTCATGACCGTGCTCATGAGCGGCGTCAACATGTTTGCCATGGCCAAGGTCATGCAGATCGTGCTTGGCTGGGATCTTAATTTCAGCATCTGGGTTTCGTCGCTGACCGTGGCTATTTATGTAACCCTCGGCGGCCTTCGCTCCGCCATTTTCAACGAAGTATTGCAGTTCTTTCTGATCTGGGCCGGGGCACTGCTGATTCCGATCCTCGGGCTTTACGAAGCCGGCGGCTGGACAAATCTAAAGCTGCAAATTGCTCACAGAGCTTCGGAACAGTATGTCCATCTCTGGGCCGGATTAGGCTCATTCAGCAACAATCCCATGGGAATCAACTGGGTCGGCATCGTGTTCGGGCTGGGAGCAGTGATCTCGATGGGTTACTGGACCACGGATTTTCTGGTGGTCCAGCGCATCCTGGCCGCGAAAGATATCCGTAGCGCAGAAATGGCGCCCATCATCGGCGCCGGATTCAAGATGTTTGTCCCGATCATTGTCATCCTGCCCGGCCTGCTTGGTTTAGCCGTGCTTCCGGAGAAACTGGTTCCGGAATCCGTGGCCGCCGTTACTGGAGCTCATAGCTATAACGACGTGCTTCCGCTTATGCTGGCCCGCTATTGTGGTCCCGGCCTGCTTGGCCTGGGAGTTACAGCGCTGATTGCCGGCTTCATGTCTGGCATGGCGGGAAATGTCAGCGCCTTCACTACGGTGTGGACTTATGACATCTATCGTCCGTTTATCAACAGTAAGGGCAGCGATCACCATTACGTGAACATGGGGCGCTGGACCACGGTCATCGGCGTATTGATCAGCGTAGGAACCGCGTATCTGGTGATGCAGTTCGCCAGCATCATGGATTATGTGCAGGCGCTCTTCAGCTTCTTTATTGCTCCCCTGTTCGGCACGGTCGTGCTCGGAATGTTGTGGAAGCGTGCCACCGGCTCTGGCGGCTTCTGGGGATTACTCTGCGGCACGCTATGTTCCATCGGTATGTGGACGTGGGTGAAAGTCGACCCTTCGGCCTTGCGTTATGTCGCACTTTCCCCCCACGCCAAAGGACTCGCTCAAGATATGTATCAAGCGCTTTGGTCGTTCATCACCTGCGTGCTGGTGACCATGATTGTCAGCCTCGCCACGAAACCGATACCCGACAGTCAATTGACCGGTTTGGTATATGGGCTGACAGACGTGCCTTCGGTCGGAAATCTTCCTTTGTATCAGAAGCCGATTTTCTGGGCGGGCGTGGTCACGATCGTTTTTGTGATACTCAACATTATTTTCTGGTAAAGCACTATCGAGGGAGGCAGATGGCAGTCAGGATGATTTCGATCTGGTTCTTCATCGGCATTTCGCTGGCGGTAAACGGCGCGCTGATCCTGGGGCTGGAATTTACCAACTGGTAAATCCTCCAGCGAATCCCGGCGTTGTCCTGTTTCATTTGCACGCCAATGTATGGTGGGGGGCGGTGCTGTTGGTGATCGGTCTTCTTTATTGCTTCAGATTCGTGCCCTGGCGTCAGTCCTGAAAGAGCCGCACAACCCTCTTGCCCCTTCCGATCATTCGTTGGCTGACCATCGAGGCAGGGGAGGTGGGCTTGAGGAAATTTTCATCGCCAGCGGCTCATCTGACTTCTCATGCAGTTCGCGCACCTTGGCAAACTGCTTCTGCGATTCCACCGTTTTTCCCATGGCCTGATAGACTCGCCCCAGGCGGTAATGAGCGTCCGGTTGTGCAGGATCCAATTCAACCGCGCGCCGCAGCGCGGCCACTGCGTCCGGGTACCGCTTCTGCTCATGAACACCGCACCCATATCCATATAAGCAAGGCGTATGTCGCTTTTTTCGCTGACTGCCTTCCGCAGCAGGATCAGAGCTTTGTCCAGATCCATTCTCTTCATCGCCATGTCCCCCAAATACGTCTGGGCCTGCGCATGCTTAGGATCAAGGACTAATACCTTCTCGAACTCCCTACCGGCCTCATCATAGTGGTGGGACTTCCAGTAGAGATAGCCGAGACCGAAATGAACATCGGGTTCGTCGGGCGAAACCTTGGCCGCCTGCTGGAACTCGACGATAGCTTCGGAGTCTCTCTGCAGGCCGTCGAGCGCTTCTCCGGTCAGCATGTGCGCAGCTGCTGAGTTCGGCTGTTGCCGCAATATCTGACGGAACTCTTCCAGGGCGCACGAGTATTTTGTCGCCTGCAGGCAGCTCTGGGCCAGCACCTCGTGCAACTCCGCATTGGCGGGGTCGGACTTCGACGCGGGTCCAAGATACTTCGTGGCTTCCGCAAACCGCTTGGCGCCGTAATAGCTGAGGCCCAGCAGCATCGAAGCCTGACTATCGTGCGGATCGGCTGCTAGAACCGCCCGAAAGGCCGGAATCGCCGCATCGAAGCGCCCTTGCTTGAACTCCGCCAATCCGAGATTGAGTTCAATGCCAGGCAACTTGGAGTTGAGCGAAAGCGCTGTTTGGTAGGCCGAAACCGCTTCCGAGTACTTTTGTTGATTGGAAAGAACCACTCCCAGGCTGGCATACGCACCTGCGTCATTGGGGTGATTGCGGATGACTGCCCGCCAAGCCTCGGCGGCCTCAAGCCATTTTCCTTCTTGTTGAAGGGCAATGGCGTCAGAGGGAGTAGCGCTCTGCGCACTGCCACGGATCGAAAACAAGCAAATTGGGAGAGCCGCGAATAAAACCAGCGCCACGACACACCAATCCATTTTCTTCGTCATTGCAGCTGCGAACTCTAGTTGGATCACCGGTAATCCGCCCGGATCCACTCGCTCTTTAATTCACTTCCAATATGCCTTACGGTGCTTCTCAATCATAAGCTCCTGGAACGCTGCAGCGCGGTCCGCGGAATCGATGAGCGCAAGAAAAGCCCCGCTCGCAAGCTGAGCGGGGCATGATTAGCGCTACCGACCTTGCTAGAAGATCAGCTTCGCTCCCAACTGGAAGACACGCGGATCGAAGGCACTCGTTACCTGGCCGAAGTTGCCTGCGCCAAAGTTATTGCTAAATCCGCCGTTCTGGCCGGATCCTCCAAACTGCGTGTGGTTCCAGGTATTGAAGCTTTCGGCTCGGAACTGAAATGCGGAGCCGCGCTCGTTGAGGGCGAAGTTCTTAAACAGCGCCAGGTTCCAGTTATCGCGGCCGGGCCCGCGCACCCCGTCGAATCCGAAGTTTCCCCAAGTCCCTGCCGCCGGTGCCGCAAATGCCGCAGGATTGACCCATTGAATTCCGGTCACAGTTCCTGAGCTGCTCACGACTGGCGTTTTGGGGTAGGAGAGGCTCCCGACCAAATCGGGGCGGTTGTTTACATCCCCGCCCGGGAAGATGCTGGAAACGTTCTGGCCATTAATACTCAGATTTTCCGGCGGTCCTGTCTCAACTGTGACGATGCCGGAAAGTTGCCAGCCGCCGACCGCAGTCTTCAAGAAGCGGTTGGGACTGTCCCGGAACGCCGGGATGTTATAGACAAAGTTAAAGAATGCGACGTCTGTGCGGTCGAGCACCGACGGCCCGACGTCGTACCTCCACCCGGCGTAGGGGTTGGTGACCCAGGAGAGATCCCAACCGTTGTTGCCGGTGTTTTGCCCAGTCGAGGGATCGATGGCACGAGATAACGTGTAAGCTGCCTGCAGGGTCAGATCGCGAGTGATCCGCCCACGCAATTCCGTTTGCAGCGAGTTGTAGTGTGAGTTGGCGCCGTTAAAGGCCTGCTTAATCGAGCTGTAGCCTTGGTAGGGTACAAGCCCGTTGAATGCCGGTTGAGTGCCGGTGCAATTGGCCGAAGCCTGCAAACAGGCTAACTCGCCCGCAGGCGGCAGCTCGATCTCCTGCCAGTAGCTCTCGTGTCTATCTAAAGCGCCGACGTAGGACACGCTAAACACAGCCCTGCTTCCGACCGCTTGTTGCACACCGGCGCTGAAGGTCGAGGTCCGAGGCGTCGGATAGTTCTGGTTAATTCCCACCACGCCAGCTGGCACGACTGGAACCGTAATCTGTCCCCCGTTCCAGGTGAAGTGAGGGTTGGAGAACAACACGTTGTTGGTACCGAGCGAGTATCCAAACGGCGGATTGGTTGCGCCGTTATACATATCGTTGCCTTGAATACGCTCGTACATCAGGCCGTAGCCCCCGCGAATTACAGTCTTGCCATTGCCGAACAGATCGTAGGCAAAACCAAAGCGTGGCCCGAAGTTCCACCAGGCGTTGTCCACAAGTCCCCTGGGGTTTCCGTTTTTGCCTCCAATGCCCATTCCATTCAGATAGAACTGGTAGGACGAAAGCAGTGATATAGGGCTCGTACCCAACCCCGGACTGGGCGCGGCGCAGCCAGCGGGAAGCGGGCTGCCTCCGCAAATCTGGCCATCATTTGTGCCCGGTACCCAGGTCGGAGCATCGGCCGGGTTGTACTGGTTGGGATAGAAATTCGATTGGTTATAGTTGGCTTCGTAGGTGTGTGGAATTCCGTCCCAGCGCAAGCCCAGATTCAGAGTAAGCCGATGAGTGGCACGCCAGTTGTCCTGGACGTAAGCGTCCGGGGAAATAGCGGTCCAATAGCCTGTACCCTTGTAAGCGTTCTCGTTATAAGCCTGTGCGTCGCCAAGGATAAAGTCGGCATAGTCTAAGCCGCACGTTACAGTCGACGAACCCGTACATCCCGCGGGACTCGTAGCTGAACCGTTAAACGTGAAACCACCTTGAGTTTCGGCGAAGTAGTCTTGCGACTTCTTGTAGATCGCCCAGGCGGCTCCAAACTTCAGCTGATGCGCTCCTTTCACCCAGGACAGGTCATCGCGAATCTGGTAATCGTTCGCGGTGTTGTTCCAAGGCAGCCAATTGACTGTGTAGTCGCTGCCGGTGCTCCCGGCCAAATGAATGTCCGGGATGCGGTTGTCGACATTCGCCCCAGAGAAGATTTTGTTCGCACCCTCGGTGAAGCCCGTCGGCTGCTTGTAGACGCCTGCGGGCAGGATGTGGATGCGGTTGCCGTCGTAACTGAAGGCGATTTCGTTGAGCAGATTGGCCCGGATCGCGTGCGTGGCATGAATCACCGCGCTGTACGACGGATTTCCGAAGGTATTGTAAACCGTTGGCACATTGTCACCACTCCACTGCGTAGTGCCGTAGGTTTGAATGGCCTGGTCGGAAATCCAGTGGCCGAAGATGGAGAACTTATCGTTGAACTGATGGTCGATGCGGGCAAGCTCCTCCTTACCCGTCGTCGGTTGTTTATTCCCTCCGATGAACGCCCAAGTGGAAGTGTTGGTGGGCGTCGGGAAGATTCCAGCTTTTAGCAGAGCGGCGGAGTTGGAATTCACTGCGCAAGCCGGAATTGTGTTAGCGGGAAACGGGCCTCCAGGCACAAGAGAAGCCTGGACTGCACCCGAGCAACCAGTGTCAAGGCTCGCGATGTTGGCCGGGACTACCACGTTCAGCGGGTTGCCGTTCGAGAGCGTACTCGGCAGTACTACGTCACCACTCGCGTCAGGATACATGCTGGCCAAAGGTGCGGTTACGTTGAAGATGCCGCCCTGAATGTAGCGGCGCCACTCCATGTTGTAAAAGAAGAACGTCTTTGGAGCCGATCTCGACGGATGAAAGCTCACGGGGCCGCCGACATTGAAACCGAAGTCGTCGAAGCGCAACTCGGCAACCGGGTTGGGCGCCGGATTGAAATAGTTGCGGGCATCAAGCGCATCGTTGCGGCCAAAATAGAAAGCGGTGGCGTGAAGCTGCTTGGTCCCGGACTTGATTACCATGCTGATCGTGCCCGCTGATGACAGGCCGTATTCCGCGCTGTAGTTCGAGGTCAAGGTGCGGAATTCGGCAATGGCGTCTTCCGAGGGCAGAACGTCGGCCCCGCCTCCACCCCCACGATCCGCCGCCTCGCCACCATCCACCAGCCAGAGATTGTGGCTCACGCGCTGTCCATTAAAGCTGACGTTGAAATCGCCGCCGGCTGAAGTCGGGACCTGGAAATCGGATTGGATGCTGGAAGCGCCCGGCGTGAGCGCCTCGAGTGCAAATACGTTGCGGCCGTTGGTGGCGAGCTGCGAAATCTGCTGGCCGGTGACGACGGAACTGACCTCTCCAGTATCGGTTTGAACTCTGACCGCGTTTGCCTCCACGCTAACCGTTTCGCTGGCTGATCCAACTTGCAGCTGGAAGTCCACCCGGGCGCGATCGGCGACGTTCAGCACCACATTCTTGTGCTCCTCCATTTTGAAGCCCGAGGCTTGGGCGCTGACGTTATAGTGACCAACGGCGAGATCCGCAGCGACATATTGCCCCGTGTCGTTGCTCACGATGTTTCGAACTTCATTCGTTTCCACGTGGGTGATTCTGATCTTCACGTTGGGTACGACCGAACCGGACGGGTCGGTAACGGTCCCAAGAATAGTCGCCTCCTGGCCGAAGGCGTGGAATGACAAGCCGAGGCAGAGCAGGAAAAGCACCGCGAGACTCCGACCGCGGCCTTTCACGGAACCAACTATGCTCCCGGCAAATTGAGACGAGTGAGACTTCATGGTCCACATCCCTCTGGCGTTTGCGCCCCACAAGCGTTAACGTTAACGATCAGGAGGTAGCTTGTACCTTCTTTCCCCAGCCTTTGTCAAGAAAAATCTCAAATCTATGAAATTGAATCTTTGAATCCGCTCAGAATCGCGGACCCTTACAGCAAAAAAATGTCCAGATTTTCCAGGGGCTCTGCAGGATCAGATCTTGATTGGAAGGGCTTAGGTGACTGCTTCCGTCTTGCTCCGGAGATGAAGCTTGTTCCCGGCCCTGGCGCGATTCGCCGACCCCAGTGCGGAGTCGTCGAACTTCACCCCCGCCAAACGGATCTCTCGGAAAAGATGCAGGTTGGATGACATTACAACTCCCGGGCTAAGATGGACGGTCGGCGGGAAAGGCACTCTGCCGGTCAGATTGTCTGCCATCAGCCGCACCGCCAGCTGGCCCTGACGATGTGGCTGCTGATAAATGGATGCCGTGATCGTCCCCTTTTCAAAGTAGGGAGACATTTCCGCAAACAGATCCGTCGTAATCAGCTTGGTTCTTCCGGCAAGACCCCTTGCCCCGAGAGCCCTGCACACGGGAAGGCAATTGACTGTATTTACGTACAGTCCGGCCAGCGTCGGAACCTGACCCAGAAGATCGAAGGTCTTCTGAAAACTCTCGTCTTCGTCTTCGTGCCCCTCCACAACGCTGACGATCTCGCCTCCCGGGCAGTTGCGGGGAAACGCGTCGGAAAAGCCAGCCGTTTTCTGCCGGTGATCTTCAGCGCTCAACATACCCGCAATTACGGCCACTTTGGAGCCCGGCGGAACGAACTTTCCCATCAGCTCTCCCGCCAAGCGTCCGTTCAATAACGGTTCAACGCATACAATGCTCGACCGCCGGCTCCCAGGCGCATCGGTGGACACGCAAACCACCGGTATTCCTTTTTCTTCGGCTTCATCGATCAAAGGCGCGAGCGCTTGCGGATTTCCCGCCGTGAGAATAATTCCGTTCACGCCCTCGTGCACGAGTTCCTTGAACGCCTCGGTGTCCGCCTCGCCTAACGTCTGTACCGGTCGGTATACAAGCTGAATGCCATGCTGCGCCACACTGCGCGCCTCATCCAGCACCCCGCCCCAGAGTTGATCGTAGAAAAAATGGATTTCCCGCGGGATGCATACTCCAATTCGGGCGCTCGCCTTGGAGACCGACAAGGAGCGTGCCGCCAGATTCGGAGTGTAGGCAATCTGCTCCGCGATTTTCAGAATCCGCTGGCGCGTGGATTCGTTAATTCCCGGGCGACCATGCAAGGCACGGTCAACCGTCCCGATCGAAACATTGGCCAGTTCCGCGATCAGGTGGATTCCCCGCCTATCTTTCTTGTGTCTGGCCGCGCTCATCCTCTCGCTTCCATTCTAGCTCGCTTCGCAAATCATCTGCCCTCGGAGTCAGCGCCTCCCCTGAACCCTCGCCTTCCGGACCCCAGGCAACGCAGAGTGTCACACAGATCCGAATTCTACAAAAGACCTCCGTGTACGTTGACGGTGCTATACTTCGTCCCGGCTTCGTACCACTCTCTTCGAACCAGTCTCCCGATTCGGAGATTTCGCAAGGAGATCCTCTACATGCCTCAAGGTCGCGCCCGCGTATTTACCTTGGCCATCGCCTTGATCTTTGTAGCAGCATTCCGTTCCATCGCGCAAACCGCGCCGCCTGCCAGCATCCCGCCATACCTCAATCCGTTGCTGCCGCTGAACGAACGAGTCGACGATCTGGTGTCGCGAATGACGCTTGAAGAAAAAGCTTCTCAACTCGTAAACCAGGCACGAGCCATCCCGCGCCTTCAGGTTGCCGGCTACGACTGGTGGAGCGAAGCTCTTCACGGCGTCGCCAATGCCGGAACCGCCACCGTGTTCCCCGAACCGATCGGACTCGCCGCAACTTTTGATTCTCCGTTGATCCACGATATGGCGATCGTAATCAGCACAGAAGCGCGCGCCAAGCATAACCAGGCGGTGCGCGCCGGCCGTCGCGACATCATGGAAGGCCTGGATTTCTGGTCGCCGAACATAAATATTTTCCGCGATCCCCGCTGGGGCCGCGGTCAGGAAACCTACGGCGAAGATCCATTTCTTACCGGACGGATGGGAGTGGCCTTTGTTACCGGAATGCAAGGCGACGACCCGAAATATTTTCGGGTGATCGCCACGCCCAAACATTTCGCCGTACACAGCGGACCGGAACCGTCGCGTCACATGATCGATGTGAAGGTCTCGAAGCACGATGAAGAAGATACTTATCTTCCTGCCTTCCGCGCCGCAATTATCGAAGGCAAAGCCGCCTCGATCATGTGCGCTTACAACCGCGTGAATGGCGAACCCGCCTGCGCCAATAAGTTTTTGCTGGAAGATCAACTGCGCGGCGCCTGGAAGTTCAACGGCTATGTCGTATCCGATTGCGACGCCATCACCGATATTTTCAACGGCCATCACTATACGAAGAGCATGGCCGAGGCCGGAGCCGTGTCGTTGAAGATGGGCATGGACAACGAATGCGCTGATTTCTTTACCCAGGCCAACGACAACTCCGACTACGTAAAATTTCTCGACGCAGTGAAACAGGGTCTGCTCAGCGAAAAAGAAATCGACGTTTCACTGAAACGCCTTTTCACTGCCCGCTTCCGCCTGGGAATGTTCGATCCTCCCGAGACTGGTGCCCTATGCGAATATTCCCGATTCCGAAATCGATAGCCAGCCTCACCGCGCACTCGCGCTGCGCGCGGCGCAGGAGTCGATTGTCCTTCTGAAAAATGACGGCGTCCTTCCTTTCAGTCCAAATATAAAAAATATTGCAGTCGTCGGCCCGCTCGCAGAATCCACTCGCGTGCTGCACGGCAACTACAGCGGCACGGCATCGCACGCTACTTCCGCGCTCGACGGCATCCGCCGGCAATTCGCTTCTGCCCAGGTGACCTATACTCCGGGCATGAACTTTCTTCGGGAAGAGGAACTCATTCCGTCTACCGCTCTCTCCACTGCGGACGGACAGCCCGGACTCACCGGAGAATACTTTTCCAATCCTAATTTCGAAGGTACTCCGCAAGTTGTCCGGGTAGACAAAGCCATCGACCTGCAACGTTTTCATCCTGAGCGCTCTTCGATGCCTCCGCCCCCAGGGATGAAGGATTTTTCCGTGCGCTGGACGGGATTTCTTACTCCGGACGAATCGGGCGACTATCAAATCGGCGACATTGGTTCTATGAACCGTCTTTGGCTCGACGGCAAGCTCATCGTCGATGATTTTTTGTTGCACGACCCCAAGCCGACGAATGCGACCATCCACCTTGAAAAAGGACATCGCTACGCGATCAAATTGGAATACGGACAAGGCGGCACAGGCCTCAAGCTGGTATGGCTTCGCCTCCTGGCCGATCCCATTCCAACCGCGATCGCTTTGGCAAAGAATGCCGACGTGGTTGTGGCCGTTGTCGGCATCACTTCTCAACTCGAAGGCGAAGAGATGAAAGTCGACGTGCCCGGCTTCAAGGGCGGCGATCGCACCAGCCTCGATCTGCCCAAAGAAGAAGAGGATCTGCTGGAGGCGATGAAGGCCACCGGCAAGCCGCTCGTGGTTGTGCTGATGAACGGCAGCGCTCTTTCGGTAAATTGGGCGAACGAACACGCGGACGCCATTCTCGACGCGTGGTATTCAGGTGAAGAAGGCGGTACCGCGGTCGCCGAAACTTTGGCAGGCTTGAATAATCCTGCCGGCCGGTTGCCCGTAACGTTTTACAAAAGCGTCGACCAGTTGCCTGCCTTTGAAGACTATTCCATGAAGAACCGTACCTACCGCTATTTTCAGGGACAGCCGCTCTATCCGTTCGGCTATGGACTCAGTTACTCGAAGTTCGAGTACAGCAATTTGAAACTTTCCAGCGACACACTGAATGCCGGCGATTTTCTCACCGTGGATGCGGATGTGCACAACAGCAGCCAGAGAGATGGCGATGAAGTCGTAGAACTATATCTAAGTTTCCCCAAGTCTCCGACTGCTCCGCTTCACGCTCTGCGCGGTTTCACGCGAATCCACGTAGGCGCCGGCGATGCGCAGCACGTCCACTTTATTCTGGACGAGCGCGACCTGAGCGAGGTCGACGACAAGGGAGACCGAGTCGTTGCCGCAGGCGCGTACCGCATTACCGTTGGTGGCGGACAGCCCGGAACGCGCTGCTCCGCACACGGAAGCAAAATTTGAGATCAGAGGAAAGCGAACCCTGCCGGACTAGGAGCCGACTGTTCTTGCGACATCTGAAATTGACAATATGCAATTGAAACACTGTGGAATGGAGAACGTAGTGTTCGTGGCATTATTGTCGACAATCCTGTATGCGCCGACTCCAAATCTTTCGGCTGCGGCGAAAATTGCAATCCAAACAACGCCGCCGGCTGATTCTTCAATCGCCGGTCACGCAACCACAATCAGCCCCATCCATTTCGCGTACCAGCCGATTCCTTTCGAACTCGACAGCGACGAAACCCCGGAACGCCACGCACCTGAAACCATGGCCGGAGGCGTAGCGGTCTTCGATTACAACAACGACGGCAAGCTCGACATATTTTTTACCAATGGAGCCGACATCAATACGCTGCGCAAATCGTCTGCAAAATATTCCAATCATCTCTTCGAAAATGACGGCCACGGTCATTTCACCGACGTCACTGCCAAAGCCGGGCTTGCTGGCACTGGCTACGATATGGGTGTCGCAGTTGCCGACTATGATAACGACGGCTACGAAGATATTTTCGTAGCCGGTGTGTACAAGAACACGCTCTATCACAACAACGGAGACGGCACGTTCACCGATGTCACCGCCAAAGCCGGGCTGAACAAGCCGGATCCCGAATATGGGCCGCTGTGGTCCGTGGGCGCGGTATGGGTAGACGTAAACAACGATGGCCTGCTCGACCTCTTCGTCATCAACTACATGAAGTGGGACATCAAGCACGAGCCCTCGTGCCCCATCGACGGCCATCCCGACTACTGCAATCCAAAGATGTACAAGCCAACTCCGAACCAGCTTTTCCTCAACAACGGAGACGGAACTTTCACGGATGCATCCGTGAAATGGGGCTTGCGCGAGCATCCCGGAAAAGGCATGGCAGGCGCGACTGCAGATTTTGATCTCGACGGAAGAATGGATGTCTTCGTTGCCAACGATAAAGAGTTCAATTGGTTTTTTCGCAACAAAGGGAATGCATTTCAGGAAATGGGATTCGACGCGAATGTAGCTTTACGGGAAGATGGAGTGTTTATCTCCGGCATGGGCGTCGATTTCCGCGACCTCGATAATGACGGATATCCCGACATTGTCGTTGTCGCTCTCGACAACGAAACATTTCCTATCTATCGCAACACTGGCAAAGGAACTTTCACTGAAGTGACGGAACAAAGCGGCATGACGATGCTAAGCCTACCCATGGGCGGCTATTCTCCAACCATTGCCGACTTTGATAACGACGGCTGGAAAGACATCTTCGTTTCCCGCGGTCACGTGCAATCGCTTTTGTCGGAGCCTCGCATCGCGGTTGAACAGCCGAACACAGTCTTCCGTAATCTGGGTGGCATGAAGTTCGCGGCCCTGACAGCTGAAGCTGGCCTCACCTCGCGTCCTCCCGCGCGGCATCGCGGATCGGCCATCGGAGATCTGAATGGGGACGGCCGCATCGATGTGGTGGTGACCGCGCTCAAAGCTCCAGCAGAAATTTGGATGAATGACAGTCCGGGAAACAATCACTGGCTGGAGATCAAGCTGCAGGGCACCGAAGAGCAACCGCGATGGAATCGGAGCGCGCATCAAAGTGGTTACCAAAAACGGCTACGCAGTACGATCACAAATCGACGGCTGCGGGCTATGCGTCGTCAAGCGCGGGCCCGGTTCATTTTGGATTGGGGCCAAACACTTCCGCCGATCTCGTCGAAATCCGGTGGCCGTCAGGTATAGTTCAGCAGTTGCGGAACGTTGCCTCCGGCCAGATCCTGACCGTGAAAGAAGCAGCGCCCGCCGGCAAGTTCTGATATGTGGAAGACGCGGGAGGCGAGACGCGGAACTCTCGGACAGAAAATCTGCGCGTGAACTATCGCTGCTGTGCTCCTGCCCTGTCCGGTTCTCGAAGCATTTGCATTTGCGTATTCACGCAACGCACTTCCATTCATCCCGTCGTGCATGTGGCGCCGCCGGACGTGAAGCACAAAGGCCTCAATCAGGTTGGACGCAAATCCCTCGCTCCCAAACTCCTGTCCACATACCGAGCAACGCGGATTTCCTCGCTCGACAATATTGATTCGCAGCGTTGCCTCGCTTTTCAACATGCCCCATTGTGCCACAATAATCGCTTTACGTGTACGTTAACGATTTGGTCACCCGCCACTTTTAAGGGACGGATGACTCGGCACCGGGGTTGATTTTGTTCGAATTGTTTCGAATTCAAACGGAAACTAATTCCGCGATGAAAGTTCGCGGGCTTTCGAATTGCGGCGGGGGGCAGAAACTCCCTCGAAAGCGCGCGCCGCGTTACGTCTCGCCCGCGGCCTGAGTAGCGGGCAGGTGCGGGATACGGAAATGGTCGGGGCGCGCGGATTTGAACCGCGGACCCCCTGCGCCCAAGGCAGGTGCGCTACCAGGCTGCGCTACGCCCCGACATGACTAGCAAAATTGATTCTAAAGCACTTTTCAACGTCGTTCCACCTCGAAACCATGATTTTTGGCCTCAACCGTGTCAAAGCCGTGCCAAATCCGCTCACTGCACCGTGACCGTGCCAATTGATTCACCACTCGCCGGCAGCATTTCGCTGGCCCGGCGGTTGAGCTTTTCCAGATCTTCGCGCTTCATCTGCGAATATTTTTTGAAGACTTGCGCGTCTCCCTGGCGAAGCATTTGAGTCACCCACTCATCGGCCACGCCTCCGGGCGGGTGGCCCGGCCTTCAAACTGCAGAAGCCAACACAGCTGGGTGGGGAATGGTGCAACGCAAAATGTGCCACCCGGCACAATTCACACTTGACATTGGCAGATAATCCACTACCATACGGTTGTGGATAAATTAGGTACAACCTTTGCCGCTTTGGCTGATCCAACCCGGCGGGCAATGATCGAACGACTCTCGCATGGGCCTGCCTCTGTGCATGGATTAACGGAACCGTTTGCACTCTCGCAGCAGATGATTTCAAAACATATCGCCTACCTGGTGCGGGCCCGGATTGTGATCAAGACGAAGCGTGGACGAGAGAGTGTGTGCACGCTTAGGCCAGCGGCGATTAAAACAGTCGGCGACTGGGCGTTTAGCTATCGCCGATTCTGGGAAGAAAGCTTCGACAAACTGGATGCAGTTGTAAAACGAATGAAGAAAGAGGATGTCAGAGATGACAAAAAACACGGTGAACGAGATAGAGCGGATGGTCGTAACAAGAATTTTTGATGCCCCACGCGAATTGGTATGGAAGGCGTGGACAGACCCGAAGTATGTGATGCAGTGGTGGGGGCCGAAGGGTTTTAGCTGCCCCGCTTGCGAGATAGATTTTCGCGTGGGAGGAAAATATCTCTACTGCATGAGAACGCCGGATGGACAGGAGGGCTGGAATGCTGGGGAATACCACGAGATTGTTCCCCAGGAAAAGATCGTTTACTCCATGTACTTTTCCGACTCGAAGGGAAACAAGGTTGAGCCTGCGGACTATGGAATAGAACATGAGGCCATCGACGATGCGCACGACGTGGTTATTTTTGAGGACTTTGGAAACGGTCAGACGAAACTAACCCTCATTGGAAGTGAACCCATTGAGAGCGCAAAAGATAGCGGTCAATTGGAGGGCTGGAATGAGCAACTCGATAAAGTTGCCGCAGTTGTTGCGGGGCTAAGGCAAGCGAAATAAGAAGCTGAAGCTTTGATTCGCGAAAACTCAAACGTGGAGAAAGAAATGAAAAAAATACCGTTTCTCGTTATCGTCCTGCTGGCATTCGCATTTCCCGCTCATGCCCAGGATGCGATGAAGAATGACGCCATGAAAAAAGATGCAGCCGTCAAACCTGCCGATCCGGAATTGAAAGTCGTGCTCGATTCCTGGAACGAGATTGGCCGCAAGCTGACGGCGATGGCCGAAGATTTTCCCGAGGACAAATATGACTTCAAGCCGACGCCCGCGCAGCGCAGTTTCGCAGAGCAATTGCTGCATGCTGCGGGTTCAATGTATTACTTCACCAATCCCGTGATGGGGCAAAAGCCTCCCGCGGCCGAAGACCCGAAGCGCGACCAGTACAAAACAAAGGCCGACATCGTCACATTCGTAAAGAAATCCGTTGCCGACGGCGCCGCTGCCATTCAGTCAAAGGGCGAGAAAGGCCTGATGCAGACTGTCGTATACGGTGATCAGAAAGCGCGCGTTCTCGACATAGCATACGGCCTCATCGAACATAGCGGTGAACACTATGGCCAGCTCGTGGTGTACTACCGCCTCGCTGGTCTTGTGCCGCCGGAGTCGCGGCCCAAGAAGTAAAGCTCGAGAGACCAGCTACGGGTCGTGTAGAACGGACAAAAGTTGCTGTAGGCAGTATCGCCTCCCACCCTTGCAAAAAACGCAAGGATGGGGCACCCTACGTGGGAACGGTGCAATGCAAGGGTGGGCCACCCGCCGATGACCGATAAGGTAAAACCGCACCAGATTTTCGGCGATGCGGCCGTCTTCACAAAATGCCGGGAGGATAAGAAGTTTGCTTATGTCGTGGCTCTCGCTCGGGCAGTCAACGCGTTAAATTCGGCACATTCGTTGATGCAGAGTGCATCCGACAAGAACACTCCCGCTGCGACTCGTGACCAGTGGAATTCCTACTTTTTTGTATCAGCAATCCTCTACGAATCGTTGAAGCTGATTCGTGCGATGGGCGCTGTCTTTGGTAAGAAGAAGATTTTTCAAGATACTATCCAAACGTTGCTGAAAGATAAGACAGCTCAAAAACTTGAGCAGACACACCTGAGGGCAACGCGGCGGGATGCAGTATTCCACTACCTTCCTGATCGCTTTGCTGAGGCGATTGCGGCAACGCCGCTGAATGAATGCTTATTCGCCTCGTTTCTGGGGGAGAAGAGAAGTGACATCCGCTACGACTTTGCGGACATCATAGCTGCTGAGATTGGCGTGGGCGGGAGGATTGATAACAGTGCGGTCGTGAACGAGATGATGGAAAAGACGCTCAACCTAGCAATAAACTTTATCACTCAATCTGAGAGCTTCATCCTGGATCAGCTCAATGGATGGGGATTTAAGGGCGTTTCTGGCGGAAATGCCGCGCAGAAAAGTCAATAACGAGGCTAAAGCTATCTTCCACAAACTCCGGCATCCACCGTGCCTTTTGTTGGTCATCGCCTTTGCCATTGGCGGGTGGCCCGGGCTCTGATCTAGCCGGCATCGGCGACGCAGCGGGTGCCCCGCTCTTGCGTTCTTTGCAAGGGCGGGAGTGGGAATGCATGCATCGAGTGGGTTTGATCACGCCGCCACTACAAATCAAATAGCGCAGGCAGCATCGCCACCCACCCCTTCGGCAAGCCAGGGCAGGCTCTTGCAAAAAACGCAAGGATGGGGCACCCTCCGTGGGAATGATGCAACGCAAAGATGGGCCACTCGGCCTGTCGAGCGTTGATCCTGGCCTGCAAGCAGTAGGACCTATCCCACCATGGGTGCGATAATTTCGGTAACGAATCCTCCTGCACATTATGAAGCGCCACGTCCTCATGTACGGATTGATCGGTGGAATCCTGATTGCTCTGCTGCAGTGGACCGAGTATCGGTTCCTGGTCGTCGAACATTCCATCGAAATCTACGGCGGACTGATCGCCGCGACCTTTGCCATTCTTGGCATCTGGCTTGGCCTCAAGCTGACGGCAAAACGCCAGACAATCGTTGTGCGGGAGGTCCCCGTCGCTGCCGAGGGACCGTTCATCCCTGACGAAAGAAAACGTGAGGACCTCCATATCACTCGCCGCGAGCTTGAGATCCTTGAACTGATCGCCCAGGGCCTGAGCAACCGCGAAATCGCCGAGAAGCTTTTTGTGAGCGAGAGCACGGTGAAGACCCATTCCAGCCGTGTTTTCGACAAACTCGGGGCGAAACGAAGAACGCAAGCGGTGCAACTCGGCAAGGAATTCGGCCTTCTCCCCTGATTTACTCGTGCACTTACTCGTGCACGAGGGCGGTTCGCGCCAATAACCGCTCCCCCAAACGAATGATTTTTCTCTCCGCCGCCAAAATCAGCCAAAAGGATGACGACACTGACCCCGCCTCATGCGGTATGTTGAGCCGGTCAGCGGTCATTACGAGCGACACCAAGCTTATGAACACATGAAGTTTGTGAAAACATGAACTTCTTGAAAAAAGGAGCGAACATGAAGTCTCTGAATTCGATGAAGGTCTTTGTCGTGGGTACTCTGTCGATCGGCTTGTTTTCAAGCACTGCGCTCATTCCCGTAACCGCCGCCGCCCCGGAATATGAACTCCCCCGGGTCTACGACGCCTCCATGCCACGTGACCAGCAGATCGCACTCGCCGAAAGCGCCGCCCCGGTCGAGGTATCCAGTAAAGCCACAGTTTATGTTCTCGGCCCCAAAGGCTACGAGAAAGCGCGCGAAGGCACTAACGGCTTCAGCTGTTTTGTTGGCCGGCATTTCGTAAAGCCCGCAGAAACAACCCAGCCAGAAACAACCATCGAGCCGCAGTGCTTCGACGCCGAAGGCAGCCGCACTCTCTTGCTTGTCTATATGCACGGTGAAGAGCTGCGCACAAACGGCAAGTCCGAGGCCGAAATCAAGGCGGACGTCGCCAACGGATATAAGGAAGGCCGTTACCAGTATCCGAGCAAACCGGGGTTACTCTACATGATGTCCAGCCACAACCGCTTGAGGGCGATCCCCGAGCATGGCACTGGCATTTTCCCTCCGCACTTAATGTTTTATGCGCCGAACATGACAACGAAAGACATCGGCTTCGACGCCCAATCGCTCGCGAACCTCGATTATCTTGGGATGACTCACCCCGGAGCAGGCGATAACCTGATCGTAGTTATCCCAGCGGCATCGAAGTCGCCAGCTGACGTGGCTGGTCGCTGATCCCGTATGAGCATGGCACCGGCAGCATACGTGGAAAGGTAAAGATTAAAGATAAAGATCGGATAAAAGACATTACAAGGATATGAGAAAGATCATCGTCACCTTCGGGCTGATCTCCGGCGCTATCTCTTCGCTGATGATGATCGTGGTGGTGACCTTCGGCGGCAGGATTGGCTTCGACCGCGGCGCGATCATCGGCAACACCTCCATCGTGCTCTCGTTCTTGATGGTGTATTTCGGCATCCGAACCTACCGAGACAACATCGGCAATGGTCAGATTACCTTTTTAAAGGCTTTTGCCGTCGGCCTCTCCATTACGCTGATATCCTGCATCATCTATGTCGTAACCTGGGAAGTGATCTACTACAACTTCCTGCCTGGTTTCTGGGACGCATACGGCGTTCACTTGGTTCAGAAGCTTACCGCCTCGGGGGCGAGCCCGGCAGCCGTCCAGGAAAAACTTCAGCAAGTCAGAAAATACAAAGAGCTGTACAAAAACCCATTCTTCAATGCAGTGCTCACGTTCATTCATCCCTTCCCGATTGGGCTCGTCATCACGCTGTTCTCGGCGTTGGTCCTGAAGCGAAAGCCGCAACCGTGACCCGAGCAATCACCTTTGCCGCGTGGCCCAGGCTTTTGATCTTGCCGGCATCAGCAACAGAGAGGGTGCCCGCGCTTGCGTTCTTTGCAAGGGCGGGAGTCGGGAATGCAGGCGTCGAATGGGTTTGATCACGCCGCCACTACAAATCAAATAGCGCGGGCAGTATCGCAGCCCACCCCTTCGGCAAGCTCAGGGCAGGCTCTTGCAGAAAACGCAAGGATGGGGCACCCTCCGTGGGAATGGTGCCATGCAAGGATCGTTAAATGTGGGCCACTCGCCGAATAGTAAGGAGAACATGAGCACCCAAAAAACACTTGCAATGTGTGTACGTTGTGGGTACATTAATTACATGGCGTACATACATTGTGCGCACTCTGAGGGGCAAAACTATGGCAACGACAGCGGCAAGAACTGACCGCATAGCTCTGCGCACAAGCAAAGAGCAGAAATCATTTTTGGAGAAAGGGGCAAGCGCAACCGGGCAGAATCTCACAGAGTTTGTCTTGTCGAGTGCTCAAGAGAAAGCCGAAATAGTTTTGGCCGACCAAAACCGTTTTGTGATTTCCCCGAAGCAGTGGGACGCTTTTGTGAAAGCGCTCGATAGGCCAGCGACTCTCAAAGAGAACTTGGCTCGATTGATGTCTGAGCCGTCAGTCCTTGAACGATAAAAACAATTCGCTTTCCGCAGTGGAGCCGCTAGCAGCGCATCACATCTGTAATACGTTCGACTGCGGAAAGCATGAATCTCTTACCAGCTGGCTAAAACGGTATGCCCTGGAATCCCAAAAAGCAAAATCAGCTCGAACATTCATCGTTCACCGTGAGAATGCCGTCGTTGGCTACTATTCTCTTTGTGCCTCTAGCATTCACAGAAACGAAGCAAGCGAACGGGCTGCCAAAGGTCAACCAGCCCGCGCCATCCCAGCCATCTTGCTGGCAAGACTAGCGATCGATAAAAGCGAACAGGGCAAGGGACTGGGAAATGCCTTACTCAAAGATGCACTGTCACGATCACTGAACGCCGCAAATGAAATCGGAGCCAGGGTAATTCTGGTTCACGCGATTGATGAAGAAGCCAAGAATTTCTATAGGAAGTTTGGATTTGAAACATCACCCGTGAACGATCTCCACCTAATGCTGTTAATGAAAGACCTAGAGAAATCTCTAAGCTCTGCACCGACCGCGTCTCGCTCTTGACTACCCGACACCTGGTTAGAAAATTTAATTTTCTTGAAGAGCTGTAGTTCTAAATTAGGAAATGGGCCACCCGTCACCCGCTGGATTCGCCCTGGAAAGACTACTGAATGCGAAAAGGGTTTACGAGAAAACCAAAACCGGACGAGCCCGCGACGCCGGTCAAGAACTACATCACGCCGAGCGGCCTCGAGCGCCTCAAAGATGAGCACCGGTTTCTGCTCACCCGGGAACGTCCGGCCGTGACGGAGGTGGTGGCGTGGGCTGCCAGCAACGGCGATCGCAGTGAAAACGCCGACTATCAGTACGGCAAGCGGCGGCTGCGGCAGATCGATGGGCGGATTCGCTTTCTCACGAAGCGCATCGAAGCCGCGGAAGTGGTGGATCCGGAAGCTCCGAGAGCGGGGCAGGCGGCGACAAGGGCATTCTTCGGAGCGACCGTGCGCTATGCCAATGCCGCGGGAGTATCGCGAGTGGTGAGCATCGTGGGCACAGACGAAATCGATCTCAACCGCAACCACATCAGTTGGGTGTCACCTCTGGCGCGCGCGTTGATGAAGTCGGCAGCGGGTGACAGCGTAGTCCTGCAATTGCCGGGCGGTACGGAACGCCTCACCGTATTGGATGTTCGTTACGAGCGCATTGCCGTGGAACCGTTCCGTGAACCAGCCGGATCCGAGGCCTCGACAAAGGAACTCCCTCGCCGACGCTAAATCCACCGTAATGCGGACTCATATTTCTACAGGTATAGAAATATGCCTGGCGTCCAAGCTGCCGACAAAGTCACAATGGTAATCGCTTTATGCGCTCAGAACTCCAGCCGCGCCTGGAAAGCGATCATGCGTGGACTGCTATCGCCACCGAGTCCGACGCCTAGCAAGCCGGTGGGGGGAGAAGTTGTGTACGTGAGCGCTCCAAATCCACTCTGCGTGGAGGGGTTTCCCGGAATGCCAGCCTGCACCATGTTAGGAAGTGCAAAATTCGGATGGTTGAAGACATTAAAAAACTGAGACTCAAACCGCAGCTTCACATGCTCAGTCAAGGGAAACCATTTTGTCAGATAGAAATCGCTCCACAGAAAATCAGGGCCGCGCAGTGAGTTGCGGCCGAGGTTTCCGAATTGACAATTCTGCGGGTTGTCGGCGCCAGTGCACCGTCCTGTACTCGGATCGACCGCCGACACAAACGCGTCCGGATTAAGCCACTGCAGTGTTCCCGCCTGCGTTACGCCTGGAATCGGATGATGCTCGTACAGCGGAACGCCAGCAACGACACTGGCAAACTGCGGTCCGCTGCCTTGCACGATGCCGTTTCCGTTTGCTGAATATGGCGTGCTTAGCACGGAGAACGGAACTCCAGTGTGCCAAAACGCTGTTCCAGAAATCTGCCAGCCGTTAAGCGCATAACCTAGCGAATGACTATGCACTTTAAGTGGCAGTTGATACACATACTGCGCGTTGAGGTTGTGCCGGATGTCATAGTCGCAGGGACCATAGTCGCGGGCCAGATCTCCCGGCAGAGGCGAGAGAATCCCGCCTGCGGAAAACGAAAGAAATCCTCCGTTCGAGACCGTATCCATGCAACGGCTCCAGTTGTAATTAACCTGCCCTTGCAGACCGTGTCCGAGGCGCTTCATCGCAGTCAATTGAAGCCCGTTGTAGTGGCTGTTCGCACCGGTTGAAAACTGCGTCACTGCGCCGAATCGTGGATCGGTCGGCTGCAGGTAAGGAAACGGCGCAAAACAGCCCCGACATACGGTTTGGTAGCCGTTGACTTGGGTCGAGTACGGTTGATTTACGGCCCGCGTGCCTACGTACTGCGCTTGCGCACTAGCCGTCGTGCCAAATTGATGTTCCACTCCAAGGCTCCACTCCATGAAGTAGGGAGCGTGCAGCTTTCCGTCCGGTACAGCTGTAATCGCGACCGGGGGAAGACAGGTTGCGGGATTCGCCTGCGGAGAGGCGCACGAAAGCTCGCCCTGAGGAAATCCAGAAGTGAAGGTTTGATTCGCGGCAACGGTTGCGTCGACGGCACTGTTTGGTGCTCCCGGCGCGATGGCTGTGCCGCCGACGGTTCCCAGGATCCCTCCTTCAAACGTCTTGTCATAGGGAGGATTGGTGCCGATCAGATCGGCAATACTGCCCGGCAAAATGTCGCTGAAAATTCCGAAGCCGGTGCGGAGCACGGATTTTGGATCAAACTGCCACGCAACCGCTGTTCGTGGTTGCAAAATGGCCAGCGGTGTAGACGAAAAGAGATTGCCGAGATGAGTCTGGATGGTCCCATTCAGCGGTTGATTGACATCATGCGAAATGGAACTGAACGAGCCACGAAGACGGGCGACTTGATCATGCGGATCTAGCGGATTGGAATTGAAGGTGTCGCGCAAACCGAACGTCCAAGTCAGGGTGTGAGTCACTTTCCAAGTGTCTTGTGCGTAGACATCGAGATTGAGAAAATTGAAGGGCTCATTTGCGTTCGAGGGGAATGTCTCCGACGCGGTATTCGCCACTCCTTCGATAAATTGCTGCAAATTTGCGTAAGTTGCTGTTGGAACCGTGCCCTCTCCAAAGTCGTAGTCATTCAGGCGGAAGATGCGGGTATTGGTTCCAAACCGCAATTCATGAGCGCCGCGACTCCAGGCGAGATTGTCGTTGATGAAAAAGCGGGAGGCACGTCGGCCTTGAATCCAGGTATTGTCAAGCCCTCCGATTGGCGTGAAGGCATTCGCGCCGGTGCCCTCTAAGACAATCGGAAATGCCGAGAGCGTCTTGTGAAGATTGGCCGGCCCAAACAGACTCTCGTACCAGGAGAAGGCCGGATTGAAATAGTTCACCAGGTTCTGCGAGAAGACGTGCGTATGTCCTGCCGCGAAAGAATAGAGAGGTTGCGGCGAGACCGCATCAAACAGAGAGTTGATGGGATCGGTATAAGCCGCTTGCACGCCTGTGTCTGCCTGAAAACGAATCCAGGTTGTATCTTTCGGGCTGAGGTTGTAATCGAAGCGGACGGTTTGCACTTGTTCATGATCGTCGCTGGAATGCGAAACGCTTTGCCGGTTCGCGCAGCCATCTCCGGCGTCAAGCGGGCATCCAAGTACCGCAGTCGGTGTGCCGCCCGTGTTTTCATACAGGGAAAACATCTGTTGATAGAACGGAACGGAGGCAGAAGGAAGTTGGTGCAGCACATATTGTTGGAATGCCGTGCTGGGAACAATCGTAGGCGTGACGATGGGGAGTGCAATCCGGACCCACTCGCTGTCGAAGAAGAAAAAAAGCTTGTCATGCGCAATCGGCCCGCCCAGACTCCCTCCAAAGTGATTCACTGTCGATCCGGGCTTGTGGTTCCCCGGAGTCGCATTAGTGAAGTAGTCCGCTGCATTCAGTAACGAACCATTCCATAGTTCATAGAGGTTTCCGTGAAACTGATTCGTCCCGGACTTGGTGACGTAGTCGACTTGCGATGCTCCATACCGTCCTTGATCCACAGAATAGGAAAGTGTGTTGACGGTCACTTCTGAAATCGAATTTAATCCCAGGACAAGGTTGGTTGAGAGGCCGCTATTGAGATTGGTGAGCGGGTCGTTCGTTTCCAGTCCGTCCACGATGTAGCCATTGGAGAGGGCGGGTAGTCCGTTGAACTCCACATTGCCGTACCCGTTGCTGCCGCCAACAAAATCGTTACTGCTTCCGGCCGTATTGATTAGGGCCCCAGGCGCAAATTGCAGAGGGTAGGTCAGATCACCTCCAGGATTCGGCAGGTTCTCCAGTGTCGGCGCGCTCAGAGTAGTGGAGGTGTTTGCGTTTTCCGGATTGATGATGGGGGCTTCACTGCTTACCTCAACCGCCTCATTAGACCGCGCCACCTTGAGCGTGAAATCGACCGTTTGCTTCTGGCCTAAGCCCGAAACGACATTGTCATTTTGCCCGGTATCGAAGCCCGGTGCTTCAGCCCTAACCGAATAGGTGCCCGGCTTTAGCTGGGGAAAGTTGAACCGACCGGCATCATCGGTCAGGGCACTGCGCTTCAGACCGGTCTCGTGATTCGTGATCGTCACAGCGGCGCCTGGCACAACGGCGTTAGTCGTGTCTCGGACTTGGCCAACGATGGCACTGGTGGTTTCGCCCTGCGCCAGGGCTTTCCCCGGAAGCAGACACACTGCTGTCAATACAAAGAAGGCAAAATACCCTGACCGCGCCATGGATACCCCACTGATTTGCCCTAAGGCGGCAATGTTCCCCTGTCTTATCTATTAACCGGTGATTATTCGCTATAGTTAACCACAGTTAATACAAACAAGCAAGGGCCAAGGAGAGGCCTGATAACCTCGGCAATCGCGCACGAGTGGCGTTGCCCTGCAGCGCGGTCTTGATGCTCGAACTGGCGCGCTCAGGAATATTGCGGACTGAAACCCGCTAAGAAACCTGCAAATCGTTTCGGTTAATCTGTTCGCTGTGACCCTGCGGATGGCTGACTTTTGGTCGCCTCCACGGGAGCGAGATGCTCCGCAATTCGGCTTCGTGCTTTGCCGGAACCAATGATGAGAAGACGGTCATTGGCCTGTAATACCGAGTCTGGGTCGGGAAGCACTACGCTGCCGTCACGCAAGATGGCGATAACCTCCAGGGCATCTCCGCTCGCCTCTTCATAACAAGACTGCACCGTCTTTCCTATGAGAGCGCTTTCGGGTCTGAGAACGCCGACATTCAATTGCCTTCGGCCGGGAATTTGTATCGGAATGCCCGAATCCAAGAGAGCAACCAAGTCGAGATGGCCAACCTTGGCGGAGCGCGGAATCTGTCTTGTGCCGAGAAGTTTCAGCGCCAATTCAACATTTTCGACGTAGCGAGAGGGAGACTGAGCGCGTCCTTCGACCTGCGCTTCATACAGACTCTTGTATTTCAGGTGCGCCGATAGTTGTGTCTGGATGATGTAGCTAATTAACACGGCGAAGGCGGCAGCAGGTAGCAGTTGATAGCCACCAGTCATCTCCGTAACCATCATGAGCGAGGCGACGGGGACTCTTGCAGCCGCACCGAATGTGGCCGCCATTCCCACCACCACAAACATCGCTGCGGGCAGGTGGAAGAGCGAGGCAAGAAATCCACCTAACATGGCTCCCACAAAAAGCGTTGGCGCAAAAACTCCCCCGGAGCCGCCCGAGGAAACTGTTAATGCAAATGCGATGATCTTTAGAAATATTAGAATGAACAGCAGCTTCAGAACCAGCTTGCCATCGATGGCTTCCTGAATCCAACCGTATCCTCCGCCCAAAATTTGCGGGAACTTTAGCGCAATCAGGCCTACTCCTAAACCGCCGATTGCCGGGTTTAGAGACGGCGGTAGGGGAAGCGCTCGAAAGGCATCACGAAGACGATAGAACACAACCGGCAGAAGCGTTGCGATCAGCCCACCTCCGACTCCCAGCACACAAAACCAAATGTAATCCAGAGCGTGAAGGCTGTTCACCGTCGTCGGGAAATAGAACAAAGGTTGCCAGCCAACAAATAGCCCATTTACGGCGTAGGCAACAATTGCAGCCAGCATGGTATGAAGTAATGCTCCGGTCTCGAACTCCATGCTCCCGTAGAGCACTTCAATGGCAAAGAAAGCGGACCCGATCGGAGAACGGAAAATTGCGGAGAGACCAGCCGCCATTCCCGCGAGAACAAGAACTTGTCGCTGTTCATCCGAGCGATGCGTGGCCGTGGCGTAGATTGAACCAACGCCAGCGCCGATGAGCGCGGTAGGCCCTTCACGGCCGGCCGACCCTCCCGACCCGATGGTTATCGCTGACGCCACCAGTTTCAGCGGAGCGACGCGCGCGCGAATGAAGCCCCCGGCACGGTGGAAAGCCTTAACGACCGTGTCGGTTCCGTGACCTTCCGCCTCCGGCGCGAAATTGTAGACCAGGAGTCCGGAGAGTAGCCCACCCAGAGTGGTCGCCAGCGGAATAAGCCAAAGACCGTGGCGCCCGATAACCTGCAGCACAACTCCGCCGTGTTCGGGCAGTGCAGGAGGGTGATAGTCTGCCAGCCATATTAAAAAGAAATGCGTGCAAAGTCGCAGTGCCCATGTGAAGAGTTGCGCAGCAAGAGCTCCGACTACTCCCAGAATCACTGCCTCGCCGAGGAGCCGCGGGTCGCTCTCCTTAATCACCCGGCCCTCCTAGACTGAAGAGTTGACATCCGGTGCATGGCGCAAGCAACGACGTTTTCTCGTATTTCGCCGGAGTCTAGCATAGACAATGGAAGGGTAGCCGTGACCCAAGTCCTCTTTAACCATATCCTTTTTGCTACTGATTTTTCACCCTGCTCCACAACGGACAGCCGAGTTGTCGCGACGGCGAACTCCCGCGCCGGTGCAACCCAGTACAATCAATGTGGGGCGGGGCATTGAATAATTGTTAGTCCATGTGAAATCAGGTGGGTGTCAACCAGCACACGACGGCTTGATCGGAATTTGGCTACAAGCAAAGTTTGGGTGAGAAGGAGACGCGCGGCGATGATTGAAAGACTAGAGGAAAGCCAGGGGGCCGCTTTTGGGTTCAAGGTTGTCGGAAGGGTTAGCGGCTGATCGGACTTGAGATTCGATTGCCTCAGCTCGCTACGACTGTGTCTTCGGTGGCGTCGGGCATACTGGCGATGTTGGCTTGTCGTATTGTTGCAGTCTACGGCTTGCTTCCTCTGACAAAGGTACTAGGGTCGCCGGTTCCACTTCGCTGGCAGCACATTCTGTTCTGGGGCGGACTCCTTAGTTCGCTCTCGATCGCGCTGGTCTTGAGCCTCCCCGCCGGATTGCCTGGGCGCTCGCAATTTATACTCATGATTTTCGGAGCTGTCCTATTCAGCCTGTTGGCGCAGGGTTTAACCGTCGGTCCACTACTCCGGTTGCTGGGGTTCTCGAGACAGGATTCCAAGATCCTATAGCCTAAGATGCTTTAGTTGAAAACGGAAGGGGCGGGCGTCTTTTGGAGAACTAAACCTAATGATGATCGAAGCAGTAGCAAACAGCAACTCGCGGGATGCAGCCAGGGCCAATATTGAGGTTAATTCGGAGTTTGATCTGGCATATCTGGCCATGAACGGGCTCGCGACCATCGTCGCGTGCTATGGATTATTCGAGAACAGCCCGGCGGTTGTGATTGGTGCCATGATCATCGCGATGCTGCTTGGTCCTATTTCCGGCGTAGCGCTTGGCCTGGTGGACCAAAATAACCAGTTGCTCCGGAAGGCCTTTTGGACACTGGCGGGAGGTGTCGCGGTAGTCTATGTGGTTGCTTTCGTACTTGGGGCAATTCATCACGACTTTCCCTTGACGGATGAAATCTATTCTCGAACGGCTCCTAATTTCATGGATCTGATGATCGGTCTAGGAGGTGGCGCCGCCGGCGCGTACGCAATGATCACCCCGCGGCTTAGCGTTGCGTTCGTCGGAGTTGCAATTGCAACGGCTTTGGTTCCGCCCCTCGCTTCCAGTGCGATTTGTCTCGCGAGAGGTGACTACCGCTTGGCTTTCGGCGCATTACTCCTGGCATTCACTAACATCGTAGCCATTCAGGTCGCGTGCTCTTTGGTCATGTGGCTCGGGGGCTACCGGGGCGCGGCGCAGAATGTTCGGGGAAGTGGACTCAAAAGAAATCTGATCAGTGTCGTACTATTGGTGATTCTGAGTGTGGTCCTCGGCACCGCGCTTCGAGAGGTAATCGCAAAACAAATCTACGAGGCCTCGGTGCGCCGCATCCTCAACACTGCATCCACGACCCACAAAGGTGCTTACCTGACGGATGTTCGGTTCGAGCAAGCTGGCACAACAGCTATCGTCGTCGCAGTCTATCGAACACCGTCGCCATTCACCCCGCAGGAAACCGGAAACATCGAGCCAAGACTGCCGGTGCCTCACGGAACGACCAGTCTGGAGTTGCGAATTCGTTCTGTTCCCATCAGCGTGGTGTCGAGATACGGATATCTGGACTCGTCCGGGGACTTGACTGACAAGGAACGGAGTGAGCAGTGAATACAAATGCAGGTTATTGCATGAGGATGCGGCTCGGTTCGGAAGGACCGATACAATGGATGTGCAAGCAAAGCTTCAAAGGAGACTCGCGGCGATGATTGAAAGACTAAAGGAAAGCCAGGGGGCCGCTTTTGGGTTCAAGGTTGTCGGAAGGGTTAGCGGCGACGAAGTGAAAGCATTCGAGCCGCAAATTGAGTTTCTTATTAGAGAACGGAAAGCGCGGCCGATCGGGATCCTCGCAGATCTCTCGCAAATGGACGGTGCAGATTGGAAAGCTCGCTGGAGCGAGATGCGCTTTCTCCAGAAATACACTGACCATATTGCACGCATGGCAGTCGTCGGTGCCGACAAATGGGAAGAAGTGGTGGCGATGCTTCTCGCCGGCACCGCCGTTCTGCAAGCTGAGACTCGCTATTTCACAAGCGCGGAGATCGGTGCTGCCTGGGAGTGGGTCAGAACCAGTAAGAATGCGGATCGCGTCCCTGTAAGGACCATGTACCTGGGCACGGGTCTCTTCAAAGACTATATTCCTGAGTACACAGAGCTGTAAGGACCTGTTTTCGAACGCCTGGCGGTAGCCGAAGAGGACATGCAAAATATATTTTGCATAGGGCGGACCGCCTTGAGCAAATGCCATTTCCCCGCAGAAAAAAAGAAGAAACCGAAGGTCAAACTCCACGACTTCGGATTCGGAAGTTAGTGTAATCCGTCTGATTCGAATTCCATTCGGTTGCGTCCCTTGCGCTTGGCTGCATACAAAGCGGTATCGGCACGGGTCAAAAGCGTATTCCAGTCAGGCGCCACGCTACCGCGGAATCCGACAATTCCAAAGCTGGCGGTCGTCCTGATGTTTTTATCACCCATGGAAATATTCGTATTTTCAAATTGCTTGCCGATCCGTCCAATGGCAATCTTCATACATTCCTTGTCGGCATGGGTGATTATCAGCAGAAATTCTTCGCCTCCCAAGCGGGCGCAAATATCGGACTGGCGAGTATGGGTTTTGAGAATATCTGCGAAGGTCTTGAGCACCATGTCTCCTGCGTCGTGTCCATAAGCATCATTGACCTTCTTGAAAAAATCCAAGTCAGCCATCACTACCCAAAAAGAAAAGTCATGCCGTGCGGCAGCGCTCAGTTGGCGTGAAGCCCAAATATCGACCGCGCGGCGGTTTGGCAGACCTGTAAGGGAGTCCGTCAATGCCATCTCTTCCAATAAGCGATTCTTTGCTTGCACTTCCCGATGAAGCTCAACGATCCTGCGGCCTACCTCGACCCGCGCGACAAGCTCCCCAGAATGAAAGGGCTTGGTTAGGTAGTCGTCGGCTCCAGCAGCAAGGCCCTCAATAACTTGAGCTTTGTCGGTATTGCCTGTAAGCAGAATCAAGTGAGAGTGAAACTCTTGAAAGTCGCGACGTATGCGCCTGCATAGTTCCAGTCCGCCGATATCAGGCATATCCCAATCAGTGATAACCACAGCTGGCCGGTGTTCGGCGAACAGATCAAGAGCCGCTCGCCCATTCTTCGCAAACAACAGACTGTATCGCTCCTCGGAAAGGGAATGCTCGACGAGTTTGCGATATATAGTCGAATCGTCGACCGCTAGAACGGTCAATTGCCGGGAGGAAGGATTCATGGTCTCGATCTTATCGCCCATAAGTCGCTTACTCCCGGTGCCTTGGAGCCGTGGATGTTCAAGCTCCAGGATGGGGAAATGGCTACCGGGCATAACGGAGACTTGAAGTAGTTGGTGATCCCAAAGGCTGCGACGGTCTCTGGGCGCTTGATCCGATCAGCAGAATTTGCAATGCCTTAATCATGGCCGAACCTGAATAGATATGAGGTGACCTTCAGTGCCCATAAGTGCACGTGGAATGCCACGCGCAAGTGCCGAATCCACGACACGCTGTTGCGGAACACTGTCTTCAAAGTGGAAATCTGTATCGTTCGTACACGAATACGAAGGAAGAGAATATAAAGCAGTGCGTTCTATTCATTGCCGGACCGGCGGTTGCTTGAGCGCAAGGGATCGTTTGCTCCGCCCGGATGAGCTGTGTTTTCAGTGCCTCCTAGCGCAGGATTGGCAGGCAGAGGCAGGGACGGAGCGCGAAGGGCAGAGTGGACATTTGCTGAAGCGCGGGATGGAGTTGCGCGTCGCGGCAGGGTTCCAGCGTGATCACGAAGGGTAGCGCGCTTTTCTCGCAGCCCGGTTTTTGCAGAACCGCGTCGATGTTCAACTGGTGCGCCGATAGAATCTCGGCCAGACGCGCGATGATACCGGGTTGATCCTTCACAACAAATCTTAGATACCAAGGCGTCTCGAAATCACAACTGATTTTTGGAGACGCGAGATTCAGCGCATGGCGCGGACGCGCGCCAGCCGAAGGACTGTGCGCTATAAACATCAAATCGGAGACTACGGCAACGGCGGTAGGATCTCCTCCCGCGCCAGCGCCGAGAAAAGCTACATCGCCACCATATTTCCCGGAAGTCAAAACCATGTTCAGATTTTTCTGCACGCGCCCGAAGGGCGAAGATGTGGGGACCAGGCTGGGGCCGACCTCGGCGAACAGCGTGTTGTCTTTCAAGTCCGCGCGTGAAATTTGGCGGATGGTGCAGCCGAGCTCGGCAGAGTAATCGAAATCGACTGCCTCGATGGTGCGAATGGTGCGGGCGCGAATGTCTTCGGGGGAAACTCGGACCTGTAGCCCGGCGAGGGCGAGGATGGAAAGTTTGGCGCGGGCATCGCCGCCGTCAAGATCTTCGCTGGCGTCGGCCTCGGCATAGCCGCGCGCCTGGGCTTCTTCGAGGGCCTCGCTGAAAGGGATGCGGTCGTTCTCGATGCGGCTGAGAATGTAGTTGCAGGTGCCATTGAGAATTCCGGCGATGCCGTGCAGAAGATCTCCGCAGAGTCCGGTGTGCAGCGCGGGGAGAACGGGAACGCCACCGGCGACAGACGCACCGAATTCAAGACGGCAACCATTCTCGCTTGCGAGCTGGAGCAACTCCGGACCGCGACGGGCAATGAGTTGCTTGTTGGCAGTGACCACCGATTTGCCCGCGTTCAGAGCGCCACGCACTAATTCCTCCGCTGGAGTCAGGCCGCCGATCAGCTCGATGACGATGTCGACATCGGAGTTGAGAATTGTGCGAAAGTCTTCGGTCCAGATTACGTCGCCTGGAACCCACGGCTGTTTCTTGCGCTCCACATTGCGATTGCAGATATGGGTGAGGCGGAGCAGGCCATCACTATTCTTGCGCTCGCAGAGAATTTTGGCCACGGCGCGGCCCACGGTTCCGAAACCTACGAGGGCAACTCGGCGCGTGGGGGAACGATCTCCGGGAGGGGAGGATGGGATTGCCGGACCATCTGGCGAAGTCTTTGGCAAGGCTGCTCTCGAAAAGCGGAGACTCAGTTTTATCATACGTTTGGAACAAGGTGTGTAAGGATAGCGAGCCCGAAGGCACGACTATTGTGTCGCAAAGAGCGCAACACATCGCGCGGTTGCATGGATCCCTCGTTGCGCAAAAACGCTTGCTCGGGATGACAGGGAGTGGGCGCAGGCGGCTTGCCGGGCAGAGGCAGCATCAAAGTTGGTAATATAATGCGATCCCGCCGCAAACAAGGAAACGTCTTACTGCGAGGAATCACACAAGCGGAACCATTTAGCAACGGCGCCTCTCGCCTCTTGATGCCGAGCGCTGCGGTCCGCCACTACGCCCGGTTCGGGGAGGAGAATGGATGACAGGAAAGTTCGCGATGGCGACTGCGCTGAGGCTTCTGATTCTGACAGTTCTGTTGGCGGGGCACGGATTGGCGCAAGCGCCGGTCACGGGTGAGCCTCCAGCAACCCCGGCGCCGCAACAACCTGCAACGCAGCAGCCATCTGCCACGCAATCTGCCGCCGATCAGGAGGCCACCGAGGAAGAATCGACCTCGCGGCGAAAGAAGCCTCACAACTACAAGAACTGGGAATACAACGTGGGCCTCGGCGCCAACGTTGACAGCGGTACGACCAAGACATTCGTGAGGGGCGGAGGTCCCCTGGTCGCGGGCGGTGTGGCGCGGAATGCGAGTAAGTATTTAGGGCTTCGCGCAGATGCTATTTTTGCTGACTTGCCGCTGCGCCAGTCTTCTCTTACGCTGGCCCAGGCGGGGAGCGCTTCGAGTTATCTTTTCGCGCTAAACGTGGGCCCTGTCATTAACATTCCGGTGACTAAGGATTGGGGCGGTTATATTCTGTTTGGTGGCGGCTATTATCATCGCTGGGGAACGCTCAGTTCCAACACAACTGTTCCGGGTTCGTTCTGCACTCCGTTCTTTATATGGTGGACGGGTTGCGCGGCTGCGAGTATTCCGGTGAGTGGAAGTTTTACCACTTCCGACCAAAACCACTTCGGCTACGACGTGGGGGCGGGGATCACGCGCAAGATGCCCAGTGGGGTTGAACTCTATGCGGAATTCCGTCTGATGCACGGCTCGGGGAACGGAACGACGACGGATGTTCGGCCGATTACGCTTGGCGTGCGCTGGTGACGGGCGTGGCCTTGCGCGAGCGCGTCTATTCCGGATTGGTGCGGTAGCTCCAGAGTTCGCTGGTGCGCTGCTGTAACTGCACGAATGAAGAAGCGGAAACGGGTTGGAGACATGGCGGCGCTGGAATTCGCTTCGGCAAGCGCGGACTCGACGATGTGATGCGCGGGCGCGAGGGAACAGGCGGGATCGGTTACCGTGGCATCGCCGGCAAGCAGCAGGGCCTGGCAGCGGCATCCGCCGAAATCCTCGGTGCGGCGGTCGCAACTGCGGCAGGGTTCCGGCATCCATTCTTCTCCGCGAAAACGCTGGAATGACGAAGAATCCCGCCAGATGCGACTCCAGTGTTTGTTCACGAACATTTTCGAAGGTGAGTCCGGGAATTACTTCCGCGGCGTGACAGGGAAGAACTTTTCCTGAAGGATTGATGAGCATCAATCTACGTCCCCAGCCGCCCATACAGGCCTTGGGAAAGCGCGCGTAATAATCGGGGACGACGAAATCGATGCGGATGCGTCCGGCCAGGCGCTTTTCGGCTGCGGAAACGGCTTCTACGGCTCTGTCCAATTGTTCGCGAGTGGGCAGTAGCGCGGCGCGGTTCTTTAATGCCCAGCCATAGTATTGCGTGTGGGCGATCTCCATGCGGTCGGGAGCGAGTTGCTCGATGAACGAGATCATCTCTTCCAGGTGATCGATGTTCTGGCGATGGATGACAAGATTCACGGTGAATGCGATTTTGTGGCGGCGGATGAGCCGCGATAATTCAATCTTGTGGGCGTGAGCTTTGGCTCCGGCGATCCAGTTGGCCGCGCCCTCGCGAGAATCCTGAAAGCTGATCTGGATGTGATCGAGGCCGGCATCGACTAACGCGTGCAAGCGCGTTTCGGTAAGACCAATGCCCGATGTAATGAGATTGGTGTAGAGTCCGGCGGCGCGCGCTCCGGCGACGAGTTCGGTGAGGTCGGGACGGGCCAGTGGTTCGCCGCCGGTGAAGTGGGCGTGCAACATTCCGAGCTTACCTGACTGCTGGAAAATGTCGATCCACTCTGCCGTAGAGAGTTCCGAAGTTACCGCGGCTAGCTCCAGCGGATTCGAGCAATAGACGCAGTGCAGCGGGCAGCGGTGCGTGAGCTCGGCGATGAGGGCTAGCGGGTTGGGAACCATTAGAAATTCTCGCGCGTCATTCGATCAATCATCGTGATAGGTAATCATGATCAGTAATCGACGATCCGCTTTTGGCGTAGTTGCTCGAGGAACTGGGTGATATCGGCGCGAATCTTGTCGGGATCGGCGACGGGGAACTGAGCTTGCAGTTCTTTGATGATTTCGGCGAAGGTGCGTTGGCCGTCGCAGCGTTCCAGGACTTGCCGGCCTGTGCCTTGGAGCTTGATTGCGCCTTCGGGGAACAGGACCATGCGTTCTTCGACGCCGGGTTTGGGGTCTCCGCCCCAGCGGCATCCGGTGGCTAGTCGTGGCTGGCTGGCGTCGGAGGGAGGAGGCATGCTAATTTCGGCCTTCAGGGCTGACGCGGCGAGAAAAGCCGCTTCCTCGTACTTCACAGGGCGATTGAGAGAGCCAAGCGCAATGCTCCGCTCGGAATGACAAAGCATATTGTTTCGGCATTGTTCAATTCATCTCAAGCGCCTCGATTCGGAATGCGCCGGGCGGAGGCCATCCGGGCTCGACGTAGGCAAAGTAGAGCGCGTCGAGCTGCGCCCACAAAATGTCGCACTTGTCGCGCAGAGCTTGAATCGCCAACTCCTGCTCGGCGCGCGTCTTGGCGTTATCGAATACGTAGTTGAGAGCGAATTGCGAATCTTCCGGCGCCTGATAGAGCCTGGCTTCGAAATAATCGAGACCGCCGGCGAGCCAGGGATAATACTCACGCAGTTTTTCCACTCGAAGCGTGATGAGCTTGGTGGAAAACAATTCGGTGAGTGACGATGCGACGGCTTCCAGCAGAGAACGGCTGCGAACGATGTTGAGATATTCATTGACCGCGAAGCGAGTGGCGGGAAGAATACCTTTTCCGGCGCGTACTTGAGCGGGGTCGAGACCCGTAGCCTCGGCCAACTTTATCCAGCGCTTGATGCCGCCTTCGCTGGTGGCGTCGCCATCGTGATCGACGACGCGCTTGCGCCAGGCGCGGCGGAATACCGGATCGGGGCCGCGCGAGAGGATGATTGAATCTTTGATCGGAATACTACTTTGATAGTAGTAACGGTTCAGGGCCCAGGCCTGTAATTGTCCGCGGCTGAGTTTGCCTTCGTGCATCAACAGATGAAAAGGATGTTTGTGATGATAGCGCTCTTCGCCCGTGGTTTGTAATTGTGCGCGCAACTCTTCGAGCGAAAGCAAGGGGCGGGCTTGCGTTGTGGTGTCGGTTTCTACAGGTTGAACTGCCATCCATCCTCCGCGATCTCCCAACCGGCGCCCCGCACCTGGCGATATTGAGGACTTGCCTCATCCAGCATGGGATTGGTGTTGTTGATGTGTAGGAATATTTTACGCGGACGGCGCACTCCCGCCAACTTAACGAGCGTTTCTTCGACGGGCACGTGGCCCATTTGTTGAGCCGTCTGTCCGGTGCCTTGCAGGCGAATGAGTTCGTCGTCGCTCCAGAAGGTGCCGTCGAAAAGCAGGAGATCGCAGGCATCAAGTTCCGCGAGTAGAGCGTCATCCACTTTAGGGACGGCGGGCATATATGCCAAGCGAGCTCCGGATTTCGAATGGACGAAGAAGCCGAGAGAAGCTTCACGCGGAGAAAGCTGCGACTGCCGATCTGCGCTGACGTACGCGGGATAGTGAGTAGCCAGCGACCACGCGCGGGAGAGGAGGCCGGAGTCCTCGTTTTGCGAGTTGCACAAGGGAAATTCTTTTCCGGATTGACAATCTGTCCAAGTGGTCTGATCTGGAACTCGGCTCAGCATGCCGAACATGGAGTTATCCTCGCGCAGAATGCGGCGGACGGAAGCAGTGGAATAGATGCGAAGCGGCTGGAGTTCGCGCAGCAGGAGGAGTCCGAGGACGTGATCGAGGTCAGCATTTGCGAGGGCCACGCCGGCGATGGGGGAGTGGCGCATACCTTGTTGCGGATGCAATTCAGGCGTGGCTTCGATCTGGGTGCGCAAGTCGGGAGACGCGCCCAGCAGGAACCATGAGCGGCCATCTTCGGTTAGCGCGAGCTGCGTTTGGGTGCGCGGCTTGCCGTGGAATGTGCCGGCTCTCACCGCCCGGCAATTGTGGCAGGCGCAGTTCCATTGGGGAAAAGCGCCGCCGGCGGCGGAGCCAAGAATCTTTACTTGCATCTTTGGGAGTTTAACGCGGGAATGGATGCGGAAGGTAATTTGAGAGTCGATTAACGACCAAGGACACTAAGGTTCGCGAAGGGACTTGGGCAGTTGTTTATTAGCGCTCACGAGACCACTTTAGAAATGTTATCCCTGGCCCGCGGCAGCGGCGCAGCGGAGGGGATCGACATCCCAAAGTTTGACATCGGTGGAAAGGTTTTCAACCCCAACTTCGCCGGCCATTTCGGTGCCAGGCTTGCCGCACCACACGATGCGGAATTGAGCTTTCGTGCCCTGGTAGAGAACATCAACCACGTCTCCGGGCTTGAGTCTCGCATCGACACATTGCAGGGTTGCACCACGGCCACTGATGTTGCGCAAGCTGGCGGGCTGAGTGAAGGGGCGCGAAAAAGTATCCATGCCCCAGATTTGTACGGGAAGGTCAACGTAGATACGCGACTGTCGGCGCCTGTCCATTTCGACTCTCCTCGGCTCGAAGCGAGTTCAAGGGATGGTAGGCGGTGAAGATGGGCAAACAAAGGTAACCACAGTTACCTGCAGAGGTGTCTCTAAAGTTTGCCGGGAGAGTGGGGCTAATAGATTCTGGCGCGGTCAGTTAATCCTTTCATTCGCTAATCCATTAATCCGTTAATCCATGTCGCCGAGAGAGCAGGCGCCGGAGCCGCGAGGATCGCCGCAGGAACCGCAAGCGCCGCGGGGAGCGGACGCGCTGCTGGAGCCTTTCGCGGAGACGGCGAATACACTGAGCTGCGGGCTCAACTTCTTGCTTTGGCATTTGGGGCACTTGGCTTTGTCGCGGCCAAATACCAGAGCTTCAAACTCGTGCTGACATTCCTGACAGACATATTCAAAAATCGGCATGTGGAATCACTCCTATGCAGCGGACTGAACCTATTAGAATCGTTTTGCGGGAAGTTCGCAAACTGGGCGCAGGTAAGGCGGTTCGGCCGGGGTGAGAGTTGTGACACGCGAGATCCTTTCGTCGCGCCTGAGGCGCGCTCGGTCAGGATGACAATCATCTGATGTTTCGTTTTGGTCTGCGCAACCTTCGACGGCACGAACTTCGAATGCACAAACTTTGAATGCACGAACTACTATCGAGGCCAATCTGACGGAGAAGCCACCCTTTGTTTGCACGCAGTTCCGGCCGCGCTCGTGGCTGCAGGGCGGCCATGTGCAGACTCTGGCTGCATTTTTTCTTCCGCGCCGAATCCAGTTGCCCGAGGCCGAACAGCGATTGATTGAGGTGGAACCCGGAATCCCCGTTTTGTGCCACTGTCACTGGCAGAAAGAACGGATTAGTGCGCTGACTTTGATTGTGGTACACGGGCTGGAGGGGTCGAGCGAATCGCAATATATGCTGGGAATTGCGCGCAACGGACTGGCTGCGGGAATGAACGTGATACGCATGAACCAGCGCAATTGCGGCGGCATGGATCATTGCGCACCCACGCTTTACAACTCCAGCCGGTCGGGAGATGTGGCTGCGGTGGCGCGGAATGTTGTGGAACAAGATGGAGTTCGCGGCTATGTGCTCATTGGATTTTCCATGGGCGGGAATCTGGTTTTGAAATTGGCCGGGGAGTGGGGAAGTAACGCGCCCGCGGAATTTCGTGGTGTGGCGGCAGTGTGTCCGGCGGTGAATCTGGCGGCCGGCGCCGATGCGCTGCACGAGCCAGCCAACCGCATTTACGAATATTATTTTCTGCTGCAATTATTCCGCAGGTTTCGGCGCAAGGCGCGATTGTTTCCCGAAGTGTTTGATGCATCGCGCCTGCGCGGAATCAAGAGCCTGCGTGATTTCGATGATCGCATAACGGCGTACTACTGCGGTTTTACGGGAGCCGATGATTACTACGCTCGGGCTGCTGCCGCGAATGTTGTGGAGCGGATCGCGCGTCCTGCGCTGATAATTCATGCCGCCAACGATCCATTCGTTCGCATATTGCCGGAGACGCGGCAGAAACTGATGTCCAATCGCAACATTACTTATCGCGAAACAGCAGATGGTGGACACTGCGCGTTTGTCGGAGATCGCGAAGGACTTTCCACTTATGACGGGCGCTGGGCGGAACGGGAAGTGGTGGAGTTCGCCAAGCAATTTCAGTAAATCGTATGGCGCGAGTACTTCTGCCCGCCGGGCCGCTTGCACAAAAGCTCGCGGGCAAGAGTGCCAGTGACCCCTTGTTCAATTGGCGCGGGCTGGACTTCGAAACCAATCCAGAATCTCAGCGCCGTGGCCTTTCCATCTTGTCCGCAGGAATGCGATGCCGAGCATTGCCAGAGAAATGAGGAGTAGTCCCGCAGATGCGGTGCGAATGCTGGTGCTGTGTTTGGGCAGGATGGAAACACGACCGTAGACGAATTCAATGTGTACCCAATAAACCAGGAGCGAGGCTTGGCCCAACTGAATCAAAGGGCTGAAACCCCACTGTGCAGCGCCCCAGCGGCACCACGCGTAGCAGGCGGAGAGAATGATCAACAACATGCCGATTCGAAGCAGAAAAAAATCCGGGCTGGTATGCCAGTAATCGTAGACGGGATAAAGCTGCCGGGGCTGGGCATCAAGCCAGCGGCTGCCAGCAATCAAAATTAAGCCTGCCGCACCCGCTGCGAAGAATGTTTGAGTTTCGCGGTTTTTACGGCGCTGATACTGCAGGATAAATCCGACGGCCAAGCCAGCGAAGGCGAAAGCTGTCCAGGGAAAAATTGGGAACAACCAGGCCTGCGGAGTTCCTAGATTATGGACGCCATCGAAGTAGGACTCCAACGGCCACGGTAGCCAGCGCGGACGCCAGGTCGTCCAGATGAGCGGCGTGAGTAGCGAGATCAGCAGGGCGGTTCCCGCGGCGGAAAGGATCAATGCGGACTTTGCTTGCGGACCTCCTCTGATCGATAAGACGAGCCAGCACAGGACTCCCATGAGCATCATGGAGAGGCCGATGGTGTTGAGGATATCCACGCGCAACAGATCGCTGAACGGCGCCCAGCCCCAGGCGACCACGTATTCCTGCAGGCGAAAGAGCAGGCCAAAGGCGAAGATTTCCGCGCCGCGGCGGATGGTGGTGCGCGCGATTTGTGCGGGGGCAAGATTTTTGCTCCACAGTTTCTCTGTGACCAGAGCGAACGAAATTCCGGCAAGAAATAAAAATAAAGGAGCGGGAAACGTGCCGCCAAGTTGCGAGTACATGAAGAACTTGCTCTGGCGCAGGCTGGGACTGAGCCAGGAGTCGTAGCAATGAGTCTGAAACATCAGGACGCAGGCCAAACCGCGCATCCAGTCGATATAGGCCAGCCGGGATGGAGAAGCGGAAGTCAACGCGACACCGCATGATACTCCACCCAAGGCATGTGATAAATTTTTCTAGGGGCGCGTAGCTCAATTGGATAGAGCACCGGTTTTCTAAACCGGTGGTTGCAGGTTCGATCCCTGCCGCGCCTACCAAGTCTGACTTCGCTCTGCGAGATCGGTGACCCCACATTCTCCCATCTTGTAAAAGAAAAGCCGCCCGAGAATGGGCGGCTTAATCTTTGCGGAACTACGGTATTGTTATTCCCAACTCTTGAGCCACGGCGTGGAAATAATGTTGACTCCGCTTGTGGTCGAGCATCCGCTACCGCCCGGACCGGCGGGACATCCCCAATAATTCTCGGACGCATCGATGCTGCCCGTACACGCGGCAGAATCGAGGGCACAAACGTTGGCCACGCCAACGCCGGTGCCCACCAGGTCGTTGTAATGAGCGTCGAGCTTGGCGGGCGTGTTGACGGCGAGGTCAACAGACTCGTTCTCGATAGTGTTCTGAGAAATGACGGTGCCGCGAACGGGAGATCCGCCGCCGCCGCTGTTGATATTAATTCCGGTGGTGCCGGGCGTAAGCGTGTCGTCGGTATCGGCCCCGTTGCCGGAGATGAAGTTGCCGACGATCACATTGTCATCCATGTTATCGGCGGGGGCGCCGAATGCCGGACCCACGTGGGTATGCAGAGCGACACCGGGAATACCGTTTCCGATCAAGCGATTCCGGACGATCACATTACCTGAAACGCGGCCAGGGCCGTTTCCATCGGAAAAAAGGCCGAGTCCGGCGCCGCCCACGGTTACTCCATTCCTGGAGGAAATATTGTTAGCGACGGTATTGTTCTCAACGCCGTAGTGGGGGGCGTAATAGGGGGGAGTAGAACCCGCGGGCGGATGCGACGCAAGAACGATGCCGCACTCGGGCGGGTTATCCGAGGCGTTGTTGTTTACGATCGTGTTGTTGCTGCTCTGTGCGGTGTCGTCGCTAATGAGGATTCCATCACCGTTGCCCGACAGAAAATTTCCAGCCACCGTCACGTTTACGGCGCCCATGAGGTGAAGTCCGCCGCCGCAGTCGCCGCTTTCATCGGTCTCGTAAGCCGGCTGGCCTTTGCAGGCGGGACCGGAGCCGAAGACGGGACCGATCAGATCGTTGTTCAGAATGTGATTATTGAGGATTGAAGAGTTCGAAGTGTTGACCACCAGAACTCCCTCATACAGGGCATTCTTCACCGTAAAGCCGGCAATGGTCACGTTCTGGAGGCCGGGATTATCGAGCCCGTCGAGAAAGATACCGTTGGCAAGGCCGGTGGCGTCGATGAAGGAAGAAGTGGGGCCGGCGCCGACGAGTGACAAGGGCTTGCCGATGACGACGTCCTCCTGATAGGTTCCAGGAGCAACGCTGATCACGTCGTTGTTTTCAGCCGCGTTTACTGCTGATTGAATCTTGGCGTAGCAGCCCTTAGAACCTTTCGGGGTAACGCACAGTGTATTGGCAACGGCAATCTGAGACAAAGCCGCAAACAGCGCAGCGGAACAAAAAATTAAAGATGAGCAAACTCGGGCTGGGCGCATGGATATTCTCCTTTTTTGTCTACAAAACAAGCTTTGTGGAATAGCGGAAACTGATTTCTGAATCGAACAACAGCCAGCTCCCCTAGGTAAACAAGCCTGGGTCGCGGGCAGGGGCCCGTGCTTACTAAAAAGCCGCGATGGAAATAAGGTGTTAAAAACGGAGCTCTGCTGACGTCCCCAAACGTGCGCAGAATTATGATCGGTGGTGGGCGCCCTGTCAAGCTCGGAATCAGTGAGAGAGCTGGAGCCGTCAGCGGCTCTCCTCGGCGGCTACCCTCTGAAAAAATTACGGTTTAGAGCTTGGCGCTTTTTGGTTTCTGTGCTCGCAGATTTCGGTGTTCAGGCAGGAATCGGCCAGCATTAGGCGCTCTACCGGTTTGCCGCCGATGATGTGGGAGTCGATGATTTCGTCGACGTCGGCTTCGGTGACGTGCCCGTACCAGACGGCTTCGGGATAAACGACCAGGTTTGGTCCGTGCTCGCATTGATCGAGGCAGCCGGATTGATTGGCGCGTACTTTGCCTTTGAGGCCACGCTCCGCAAGTTTCTGTTTGAATAATTTCTGAAGTTTTGCCTGGCCTGTGGGATCGCAGCATCCGCGCGGGTTTCCGGCGGGGCGCTGGTTGCCGCAGATGAAGATGTGTTTTTCAAATTTAGGCATGATTTAGGCGATGCGAGTTTGGAAACGGCTTCGCTGTTTAAAGATAAATTTACTGGCGGGGAAAGTCCAAAGCTTCAACACTGGGGTCACAGGGTTACACAGAGGAGTGGCCACCCAGCTGAGATCCGCTCGTTGCTAAGTGCGGCGTGGGCGCGATAAGATATTTCGTACACATCTTCCCCGCTTTTTATCCCAAGTGAGCCTTTAGAGTAATTGCCGCGGCAAGGCGTGTGCGACCCCGGTGCTCTACGCCGGCGCGGTTGTGCGCCGGCAAATCCCTGTGACGGAGTGGGCAGTGAAACGAGGCAAGACCGCGGTAATTGTCGGCGCCCAGTGGGGCGACGAAGGCAAAGGAAAAATTGTCGACGTTTTATCGGAGAGCTTCTCCGTGGTGGCGCGCTATGCGGGCGGGCATAATGCCGGGCATACGGTCATCATCAACGGCAAGAAATTCGTTTTGCAACTGGTTCCTTGTGGAGTGCTGCGGACGGCTTGCCGCAGCGTGATCGGCAACGGCGTGGTGCTCGATCCCATGGCATTCTTGAAGGAAGTGGGTGGGCTGCGCGATGCGGGGGTGAGAGTCGACGGAAATCTTTTTGTCTCGAACCGGGCGCAAGTAATTTTGCCTTATCATCGCATGATCGAGTTGGCTGCGGAGAATGCGCCGGGGCGGGTGAAGATTGGGACGACTTCGCGTGGCATTGGTCCAGCTTACGAGGACAAGATGGGGCGTCGCGGGCTGCGCGTGGCGGATTTACTCGATCTGCAATTGTTAAAAAAACACATTGAGAATGCGGTGCGCGAAAAAAATATGATTGCGCACGCGCTGTTTAATACTGAGCCGCTTGACGCAGACAAAATGTATACGGAATACGCAACGGCTGCCGAGAAGATCGCACCGTTCGTCTGCGATACGGCAGTTTTGCTGAACCGGGCGCTGGACGCAGGCCAGTCGATTTTATTTGAGGGCGCGCAGGGAACCATGCTCGACATCGATCACGGGACTTATCCGTTTGTGACTTCTTCGAGCGCCACTTCTGGCGGGGCGGCGATTGGGACGGGCGTGGCTCCGAATGCGATCCAGTCGGTGATCGGACTCACGAAGGCTTATTGCACGCGGGTGGGCGAAGGTCCATTCCCCAGCGAAGAGAAGGGTGAGTTGGGCGAGCAAATAAGAAAGCGAGGCAATGAATTTGGCGCGGTTACAGGGCGCCCGCGCCGTACCGGCTGGCTCGATTTGCCGTTGCTCCGCTACGCGGGCATGATCAACGGCATCTCCTGGCTGGTAGTAACCAAACTGGATGTGCTCGATGAGCTGGCGGAGATTCCAGTCTGCGTTGGCTACGTGGTCGACGGAAAAAAGACGATGGAAATTCCGGCGCAGTCCAGCGGCTATGACAAGCTGGAATGCATTTACCAGAAGCTACCGGGCTGGCGGACATCCACGCAAGGCATCACGGACTTTGAAAAATTGCCCCGGCAGGCGCGTGAATATTTGGCGTTCGTGGAGAAGGAAACGGGGGCGAAGGTCGGGCTCGTATCAACTGGGCCAGACCGGGACCACACGATTTTCATGGACGATTTCGCGAAGGAGTTGAAGAGTGCCTGATCCTGGGACAGCACGCCGGAAAATCTAGACTTGACTTCTGCCTTGGTCAGGCACTAAGACTACTTGCTACGATTTGGTAAGGAGCGCACGAATGGTGGTTTTGGCAGTCACCTGGATGGCCAAAGCAGGGCACGATGGCGATGTGGTTCCAATTTTTGCCAAGCTGACCGAAGAATCGCGGAAGGAGCCGGGCTGCCTGATGTATCAGGTGCACCGGCATAAGACCGAGCCGCGCAGATTCTTCATCTACGAACAGTACAAGGATGATGCGGCGCTTGAAGCGCACCGCACCTCGCCTCACTTTTTGCAGCACGCGCGCAAGGAGTTGCCCAAGGTCGCGGATCGGGTGGAAGGGCATTTGTACGAAGCCTTGGGATAGGTGAGTGGCGCGGCGCCCTCGCCCGCGAGAGCCATCACTTTGTTCCTTCAGACCCCGAGAGCGCTCTCTCTTACTTCGCCAGTTCGTATCCCGCAAAGAAAAAACTTAACTCGAAGCGGGCCGTGTCTTCCGCGTCGGAGCCGTGAATCGCATTATGCTCGATGCTGGAAGCCCACTTTTTGCGGATGGTTCCTTCCTCTGCATTGGCGGGATTCGTAGCACCCATCAGCTTGCGCAGATCGGCGATAGCGTTTTCTTTCTCGAGGGCCAGAGTGACGATCGGTCCGCTGGACATGAAGTCGGTGAGCGAACCGTAGAATGGACGGCTGGCGTGCACGGCGTAAAACTGCTCCGCCTGATGCTTGGAAATTTCCAGCATCTTGATGGCGAGAATGCGGAAGCCATTCTTTTCGAATTGTTCAATAATGTCGCCGACTGCATTTTTGGCGACGGCGTCAGGTTTCACGATGGTAAGAGTGCGTTGCAGAGTTTTCATAGGTCGTGGGTAGTTCGTCCTCAGTCGTTGGTTTAATTTTTACTTGTCGCCGGCGAAACCATGATCCCTCCCTCCGCGAGGGATGACAACTGCGTCTCGTCCGCCTAAACCTTTACGCCAAGAGCGGCGGCGAGTGTTTCGCCGATGTCAGCGGGAGATTTTGCCACGCGGATTCCTGCAGCTTCCATGGCTTTGATTTTTTCTGCGGCGGTTCCTTTGCCGCCGGAGATGATTGCTCCTGCGTGACCCATGCGGCGTCCGGGAGGGGCGGTTTGTCCGGCGATGAAGCCGACGACCGGCTTTTTCATTTTTGTTTTTACAAATTCCGCGGCGGTTTCCTCGGCGTCACCGCCGATCTCACCGATCATGATGACAGCTTCGGTTTCGGGATCGCGATTGAAGAGGTCGAGCGCGTCGAGGAAGTTGGTTCCGATAATTGGATCGCCGCCAATGCCGATAGCGGTGGATTGTCCGATCCCGCGCTGCGTGAGTTGATGAACGGCTTCGTAGGTCAACGTGCCGGAGCGCGAGACAATGCCGACCGACCCTTCTTTGTGAATCGATCCCGGCATGATTCCGATTTTGCATTTGCCGGGAGAAATGATGCCGGGACAATTCGGGCCGATCAGCCGTGAGCGGCGATTCTGCAGGAACTCCCAGGCTTTGACCATGTCGAGAGTAGGGATACCTTCGGTGATGCAGACGATGAGATCGAGCTCGGCATCGGCGGCTTCCATGATGGCGTCAGCGGCGAATGGCGGAGGAACGAAAATCACGGTGGTGTCGGCGCCGGTTTTTTCCACGGCTTCCTGCACGGTGTTGAAAATTGGCCAGCCTTCGTGGGTGGTGCCGCCTTTGCCGGGAGTGACTCCGCCGACGACTTGCGTGCCGTACGCGGCGCAGGCTTTGGCGTGGAAGGTGCCTTCGCGTCCGGTGAGGCCTTGCACGATTAATCGGGTTTGCTTGTTAACCAGGATTGCCATAAGAATAATTCCTCACTGCGAATGATGTTTCTTTTGCAGTTAAACTGCGCGAGCCGCAGCCACCACTCGATCGGCCGCGTCTTTCATGGTGTCGGCCACGATGAAGTTGAGGCCGGAATCCATCAGGATTTTCTTGCCTTCATCCACGTTCGTGCCTTCGAGGCGAAGCACCACAGGAAGTTTCATATTAGTTTTCCTGGCCGCTTCGACGACTCCGGTGGCCAGAGTATCGACGCGCAGGATACCGCCAAAAATATTGATCAGAACGGCTTTTACGTTTTTGTCGCTGAGCAGAATTTCGAAGGCGTGCGCGACTTGCTCAGCATTCGCTCCGCCACCTACATCGAGAAAGTTTGCGGGCATGCCTCCCGCGTATTTGATGATGTCCATCGTGGCCATGGCGAGCCCGGCGCCATTCACCATGCAGCCCACGCTGCCGTCGAGCTTGATGTAGTTCAGGCTGTACTTCGAGGCCTCCACTTCGAGTGGATCTTCTTCTGTTATGTCGCGCAGTTCGCGAATATCAGGATGGCGGAAGAGCGCGTTGTCATCGAATGTGAGCTTGGCATCGAGGGCGAAGAGGCGGCCGTCGGTGGTGGTGATGAAAGGATTGATTTCGACAAGCGACGCGTCGGTATCTAGAAATGCCTTGTAGAGGTTGGAAAGAAACTGCACGGCGGGATTGATCTGCTTAGCGCTGAGACCCAACTTGAAGGCCATTTTGCGCGCCTGAAAACCTTCGAGACCCATGCCGGGATCGATGTGCTGCTTCAGGATGGCATCGGGATTTTCGGCGGCGACCTGTTCGATTTCCATTCCGCCTGCGGCCGAAGCCATGAACACCGGCTTGCCTTCGGCGCGGTCGACCAGGATTCCCAAGTACAATTCTTTGTCGATGGGAAGAGTTTCTTCGATAAGAAGGCGGCGCACGATGCGGCCTTCGGGGCCGGTTTGGTGCGTGACCAACTTCATGCCCAGCATCTTCTCGGCGATGTCTCCCGCTTCATTGGCGGATTTGGCGATCTTTACGCCTCCGCCTTTGCCGCGGCCACCGGCATGAATTTGCGCCTTCACCACGACGCCGGTTGCACCGGAGCTGAATAATTCCTTAGCGACTGAATCGGCTTCTTCGCGCGAGGTTGCCATTGTCCCGCGAGGGACGGTCACACCGTATTTCTTAAGAATTCCCTTACCCTGGTACTCATGGATTTTCATAATCGCTCGTCAGTAAAGAATCGGAAGGAACTCGCTTGCGGCTATCGACTGAGGGCAGCAAACCTTTAATTTTATAGAAGGGGAACGGATTAGGGCAAACGCGGATGCGCGTCTTTTCGATGGGCGGCACATCTAAGGTTCAATCTAAGTTCAATCTGGGAAAACGCACTGCGCGAGCGGAACCGGATCCCGGAGCAAAGAAAGGCTTCCAGTGAAACTGATTTCGCTTAACGTCGCTCGCCCGCGCCTGGCGCTCTATAAGGGTGCGACGGTCAACACTGGCATTTTCAAGAAACCGGTATCTGGGCGGATCGCGCTGCGCACGTTGAACCTGGAGGGCGATCAGCAAGCGGACCTGACTGTTCATGGCGGTCCTTACAAGGCGGTCTACGCTTATCCCGCTGACCATTATGAATTTTGGCGGCGGGAGTTGCCGGATATGGATTTGCCTTGGGGAATGTTCGGAGAGAATTTTACAACCGAGGGACTCGGCGAAGATGAGGTCCATGTTGGCGACCTGTTTCGAATTGGATCGGCTGACGGTAATGGTCCGCCAGCCACGCATGCCGTGTTATAAGCTGGCGCTCAAATTTCAGCGCGACGACATTCTAGAGCGATTTCTGCTTAGCGGGCGGAGCGGAGTTTATTTTTCCGTGGAGCGAGAGGGGGAAGTGGGCGAAGGAGATTCCATCGAACTAGTCGAGCAGAACCTGAGTGGCATTACTATCGCTGAAATGAACCGGCTTTTCGTCCGGGAAAAATACAATCACGAGTTGCTGCGGAAGGCGATAGCCACGGCTGCCTTGCCGGAGAGTTGGCGGGAATATTTTCTGCCTAGATTGAAGGCGCCCGGTTCAAACGCCTAGTGGCCTACGCCCTTCTATTGCAAAGAGACTTTTTACCTTACAATTTCGAGGAACATGATACTCGAGGCGATTCACCGCATCGCAAATCAGAGCCAATCTCTCTCGCGAAGAGAAGCACGCGATGTGATGGCGGAAGTGCTGGCGGGGAACGGCACGGACGCGCAGATCGCGGCCCTGCTGGTGGCTTTGCGGATGAAGGGCGAGACGGTGGAAGAGATCGTCGGTTTCGCGGAAGCGATTCGCGCGGCGGCTACTCCGTTGCCGATTCCGGTTGCAGGCGAGGCCTCGATATCTGCGGCACTCGACTTAAGTGGTACTGGCCGGGATGCTCTGGTGGAGTCGGCTCCGGCTGACGGCGGCCTTGTCGATACCAGCGGCACTGGCGGGGATGCGTGCGGAACTTTTAACATTTCAACTGCCACGGCATTCGTGACCGCGGGAGCGGGCGTGCGCGTCGCCAAACACGGCAATCGAAGCATCAGCTCGAAGTGCGGTTCGGCGGATGTGATGGAAGCGTTGGGAGTGAGTATTCAATTGACACCGGAGCGTGCTGCGCAATGTCTGCGCGAAATTGGAATCTGTTTTTTGTACGCGCCCGATTTGCATTCGTCCATGAAGCAGGTGCAGAAGGTGCGGCGGGAGTTGCGGATGCGCACCATGTTCAACCTGCTCGGTCCGCTGACGAATCCGGCGCATGCTTCGGGACAAGTGGTTGGCGTGTATGCGCTGGATATGGTGGAGAAGCTGGCCGAGGCTCTCAGTATGCTGGGATTGCGTCGCGCGCTGGTGGTGCACGGTCTGGACGGGCTTGATGAGATCACGATCAGCGGGCCCACGCGCGTGGCTGAGGCTCGGGAAGGAACGGTTCGGACGTACGAAGTGGATCCGGAAGACTTCGGTTTGGCGAGAGCGACGTTGCAAGATATCTCCGGCGGCGACGCGGGGGAAAACGCCGCCATTATTCGCGAAGTTCTAAGTGGAAAGAAATCTGCGCGACGGGACGTAGTCTTGTTGAACTGCGGCGCTGCCTTGGTGGCCGCCGGAAGAGTCGATCATTTACGAGATGGAATTCCCGCGGCGGCGCGTGCAATCGATTCTGGCGCAGCCGCGGCGAAGCTGGCAGAATTAGTGCGCTTCACTGCAATTGAGGGGATGTAAGGGTACATGTCTTGCGTGCTTCGAGCCACCGGTACAAACTTTGATGTAGACGAATTCCTGAAGACATCTTCGCTCGACGCTCTGACAGCTTTTCATCGCGGCGAACTGCAATCTCCAAGCTCAAGTGTGACGCGGAAGAGCGATTGTTCTGGGATGAACGTCAGCGTGAGCACGCGTGAGGTTTCCGATCTAAGAGGCCAGATAGAAGATGCGATTGAGTTTCTGTCGAAGAACGATCGCGAACTGAAGCGTCTCCGCGACTTCCCCGGTTTGCAGCGGATGGATCTGGACTTTCCGATCGAGGATCGTGACGTCGTATACCAGCGCGATGCCTTTCCTCATAAACTTCTGTCGCTGTTGGGAAGGCTACGTATCGGACTGATCGTTTCGCGCTACCCGGCGCACTCCGCAGTCGAAGGTCAAGTCTCGACCCAATGATTGCGGCTGGAAAGTAGAGGGATGCCAGGAGTACAGCGATTTAGTTCTGATTATTTCGCCGCATTGCCCGACTCGATTTTGAAGGTATTGTTTGTCGTATCGCTCTCGGGCACGCTGCCGTCGTTGACTATGATTTCGTCCGGCGGCTTTGGAACTTCCACACGAATTACGCCATTGCTCTTGCCGCGTACTACCAGACGCTTCATGACTTCTCCGCCATCGAACTTAACGGTGAGAGGAACTTCTGCGCCTGCCGCGCCTAGATTTTCTACTGTAATGGTGAGCATGTAACCTGCGGGCAACATCTTGCGGGAAAATGCAGAGGATACTTTGAAATCGGGCAGGCCACGGTCGCGATAAACCCAGTCGTCGAAAAACCATTCCAGATCGCGTTGCGTTTGCGCTTGAATTAATCGCGGCATATACGCGGGCTCTTTGTCCTGCTCTGCATGGTACGACGCGATCGCTTTCTTCAGCGCCTGATCGCCGAGCATGTCGCGCATCATCCACCACACGCACATGGCTTTGCTGCGATAGAGCTCCTCGTCGTAGGTGTTGACTAACGATTGGTTCACTTCGTCTTCTGATCTCAGACCGGTTGGTTTCTCGGCCGATTGTTCCGCGCTGCTGAGCGCCGCGCGGTGCGTCGCCATGTAATCGATGGCGGCCTTGCGTCCATTTTGTTGTTCGAGGTAAAGAGCCTGCGCGAAGTGGGCCAGGCCTTCATTGATCCAGGGGCGAGGCGAGGTGAAGGCTGTGTGAGTCAACTGGAGGGCGGCGGCAAGCGCCGCGAGTTTCGGATCGGCGCTGGCTAACGAGGTCAGCAGGAGAGATCCGCTCTCAAAGGGCGCAGCATTTGGATCGGATAAATCCGCGGTCTGTGCTTTGTTGTGCGGCGCGCCGAACCATTCGGTAACCAGCGGAATTACTTTCTCAGCGGAGTCGGCGTAATTTGTAGCAGATGTATCGTGCCCATGCAGGAAATGAACCGCTACGGCGGGCCGATCAACGAGTTCATAGTCAGCCATCACGAACGTGGGTACTATCGATGCCAGTTGGCGAAAAGTGCAATCGGCAACGAACTCGTGCTGTACTTCGTGCGCTACGGGGCAGGTGCTTGCATTCACCAGCAGTTCCGGAGCTTGCTCCTGATCGTTGTCCCCAACATCCCCTGGATCATTCTTTGGATCATTCTCGGGATCATCCGGCACGGCGACCTGCAAATGCATGGTGGAAGCGGCTTCTCGGGCTCTCCACCGTCCCTCCACTTCGAACAGACTTTTTCCTTCCGAGAGCGAGGCGGCTTCGGTTGCGACGGGATACCAGGCAACATTTCCGAATCCGCGGACAGCGGTGAACTTCGGACTGATCTGGTCCCAGTCGGAATCGTTGGCCTGATCCTGTGGCGCGCCGATGCGGGTGAGGCGTGTCGCGTCCAGTACGATCACGCCTTCGTAGGCAATCTCCAATTCGATGGAGGCTCTCGGAGCGACGGCTTCCGGAAGAGTGACGATGGCTTCGGAGAGCGAGCCGGTGTGATCGATATCGGAAGTGTACGGCTGCGAGACAAACTGCAACGCCTTACCGTTCGCGTTGATAGAACGCCAGCTCAGGGAAGACGAAATCTGCAACACGGCGAGCTTCTGCGGAGTTGGGGAATCATTGCGAAGAGTGATTTTGCCGCGAGCCCCAAGCCGTTGCTGTGCGGGCTCGATACGGACGTGCAGGTCGTAATTGGTGAAGGTGAAAGCTTCACGGTCGATAGAGAACGCGTTCAAGGCAAAGACAAACGGCCAAGAAAAGACACATAACAGCAAGATTCGTAACTTCATTGTGCGACCGCAGATGCCTCGTTCGTCTTCGCGCGGCGCTGGCGCACAATTTCATACATCACCACAGCTCCCGCGACCGACACGTTCAGCGAGGGGACTTTCCCCAGCATTGGAATTGAAACCAGGAAGTCGCACTTTTTCTTTACCAGGTCGTGGAGTCCTTTGCCTTCGGCGCCGAGGACGAGCGCGCAATCCATGTTGTAGTCGAGGGCGTCATAAGTTTGCTTGCTGCGTTCATCGAGGCCAACGGTCCAGATGTTGCGTTCTTTGAGGTCTTCGATGGTGCGGGCGATGTTGGTGACTCGGGCAATCGGCAAGTATTCGCTGGCTCCGGCGGAGGCTTTGGTAACAGTGCCGGTGACGGGCGCGGCGCGGCGTTCGGGAATGACGACGCCATCGGCGCCGGCGGCATCGGCGGTGCGGAGGACGGCGCCGAGATTGTGCGGGTCTTCTACGCCGTCGAGCACGATGACCAAAGAATATTTTCCGCGCTTGGCGCCGATTACGTCATCGAGATCGCTGTATTGTTTGGCCGAAGTGACGGCCACAACGCCTTGGTGCGCGGCGTTGCCGGCCATGCGGTCGAGTTCCACGCGAGTAAGAAAGCGCACGGGAACTCCGAGCTTGCGGCAGTCTTCGATCATGCGCTGCAGGCGGATATCGTGACGCTCCTTCGCCATGCCGACCCACTGGAAAGCGCGTCCGCGGGCCTTGAGCGCCTCGGTGACGGCGTTGATGCCGTAGATATAGTTCATGAAGTATCAGTGTACCGAAAGACGGGATGTGGCGCGGGCGCCCACGCCCGCGTTACCTCAAGCGCCGGATGAATTGGTTAAGAAGCGCACGATCTCTTCTGGCTCGGGACGCTCCGTGTAGTCCTCGTTTGCCGAAGCGTAGAGCACCGTTCCGTCGCGATCGATGATGTAGATTGCGGGAATCGGCAACTGCCAGCTGTCGTCTCCGTTCACAAAGGGAAGGTTGACAAAGGCGCGCTGGTAGATCGCCTTTTGCTCGTCGGGAACGCGGTAGGTGAGTCCGAATTGTTTTGCGACTTTGTTGCCGGGGTCGGAGAGGAGCGGGAAGCGCAGCTTGTGCTGGTCGCGCATGAAGAAAGATTGCTGAATTGTCTGCGGTGAGATGGCTGCGAGAGTTGCGCCTGCTCGTGCGATCTCTGGCAGGAGAAGGTTCATGGCTTCCATTTGGCCAACGCAGAACGGGCACCAGCGGCCGCGGATGAAGCAGAGCATGAGGCGGCCTCTGGCGAGCAGGCCCGAGGATCCGATGTTCGTGCCGACCTGATCTTGTAGCTCGAATTCAGGAATTTTCGCGCCGACGGGGAGAATATTCCCTGCCAGGTGTTGTTGCTTCAGGGCGGCGATGGTCGCGGCATGGACGGCTTGCGTCTGCTGCGGAACGTATTTTGAGATTAATTCTTTGCGCTCGGCGAAGATTTCGCGCAGTGGGCGACTTTCGGTCTCGGGACTCGACTCTTCGAGGGAACGCCATTTCATGACCGGAGTCCTATGAGCGTAGAGATCCTTCGACTGCGTTACCACTCGCTTCGCGAGCGGCAACTTCGCTCAGGATGACAGGTGCCGAGAAAGCATTCACATTTACCTACGGAAAATTCTTCGCCATTACATTCCCGGCAACTTCATCCCAGCCATCCTGCGCGCAAAGCTAGGCTTGCCCATCTGCTTGAACATCTTTTTCATCTGGGCGTATTGACGAAGTAGATTATTTACTTCCTGCACGGTGGTGCCGGAGCCGCGGGAGATGCGTTTACGGCGGCTGCCATTGATGACTTCGTGATGGTTGCGCTCGTGGACCGTCATTGAATTGATGATCGCCTCGACGCGATTGATTTGTTTTTCGTCCACATGGTCGGCAGCTTTTTGCAGGCCGGAAAATGGGCCGATACTGGGCAGCATTGCCATCAGGTTCTTGATCGAGCCCATCTTTTTTACCTGGCGTAGCTGGTCGCGAAAGTCTTCGAGGGAGAAGCCGTCGCCAGTGAGGGCTTTGGTGGCCATCTCTTGCGCCTTCTTTTTGTCGAGTTGCGATTCGGCGCGCTCGATCAGCGATAGGATGTCGCCCATGCCGAGGATGCGGGAGACGATGCGGTCGGGATGAAATGGCTCGAGGGCATCGTATTTTTCGCCGACGCCGATGAACTTGATCGGCTGGCCGGTGACTTGGCGGATGGAAAGCGCCGCGCCGCCGCGAGCATCGCCGTCCATCTTGGTGAGAATGACGCCGGTGAGCGAAAGTTTTTTGTGGAATTCGTCGGCGGAGCGGACGGCGTCCTGCCCGGTCATGGCGTCGGCGACGAAGAGAATCTCAGACGGATTCAGCAACTTTTTCAGCGACTGCATCTCGTTCATCAGTTCGTCGTCGATGTGCAGACGTCCCGCGGTGTCGACGATGAGAACGTCACAGCCGGAAACGATGGCTTCGCGGCGGGCTTCTTTTACCAGTCGCTCGACTGCTTGTGTGAGCTGCTCGGGCGTCGTCGCTTCGCCGACTTTGCCTTCGTAAATCTGCGCTTTGACGGCTTGCGCGACAATTTTCAATTGCTCGCGAGCGGCGGGACGGTACACGTCGACCGAAACCAGTAGCGGGCGATGGCCGCCGATTTTGAACCAGTTCGCGAGCTTGCCCGAGGTGGTGGTTTTGCCGGAACCTTGCAGCCCGGCCATCAGCACAACCGTTGGCGGCTGCGAAGCGAACTTCATGCGCGCCGTGTCTTTGCCGAGGGTCTCGACCAGTTCGTCGCGGACGATTTTGATGACCTGCTCGCCGGGAGAAAGCGCGGTGAGCACTTCCTGGCCCACGGCTTTCGCCTGTATGCGGTCAATTAATTCTTTGACCACTTTGAAGTTGACGTCAGCTTCGAGCAGGGCGAGGCGGATTTCGCGCAGCGCCTCGGCGATGTTTTCTTCGCTAAGGCGGGCCTGGCCGCGCAGGGACTTGAAGGCGCGTTGGAGTTTTTCCTGGAGATTCTCGAACATAGAAGGTATGGACTATTTTATCAGCCGCCAGGTCACGGCAGGATTTCGTCGAACTGAATGATCGGCTCGATGTTTGTATAGTTCGGAATGTCGGCGAGAATTTTGACGCCATGCTGCGTAAGGATGGCCTGGAATGCGGCGACCGAATCGATTGGAATGGTCGCCACACAGAGGAACTTGACCGGCGCTCCCGCCACAGTGGAGATCCCCCGACGCACCTCAATATTTTTCCCCACCAGGCCAGCCACGAATGGAATGTGCTTCTTCATGTAGTAGTCAAAATCGAACTTTGCGTCAGCTTGGTTCGGATAAGCAACGGTCACGCATTGCATCGACGATTCTCCTGACGACGATTTTACTCGGATGTGCAACGGCGTGGTTTCATTCAACCTTCGGTCGTATCATCTCAAATCTTTGTGTCGTCCTTGTGTACTGCATGCCGCCCATGCGTCCGATGAGGTCCAACGAATTGCGATCCAAGCGTCCATCTTTTAAATGCGCGTCGTTGATGTGAATCGAAACGATTTGGCCGATCACTAGGCTGCTGCTGGTGGGGGCGGGAGAGAAATCGAGAATCTGATGGAGTTTGCATTCGAAGCTGACCGGAGATTCGGTGACTCGTGGCGGGCGCACGATTTTCGATGGCTGCTGGAGTGACCTTCGCTAATTCAAACTCGTTCACAGACGCGTCGTATTCGCCGCTGGTCGAATTCATAGCCTCGCGAAGTTCGTAAGTGACGATGTTGACGACGAATTCCCCGGTCTCGCGAATGTTCCGCAGTGTATCTTTTGGTTCGCCATGGCTGGTTGCGCTTGCTTCGATGGACGCAGTCCCGGCGCGAAGGCCAGCAACGGAGGGTCTACGCAGACACAATTGAAAAAGGAAAAAGGCGCGAGATTGAGCGCTCCCGATCCGCTGATCGTGGACACCCAGGCGATCGGCCGCGGCGCCACGGAATTGAGCATGATACCGTAAAGCTCGCTGTGAGAGATTTCTGACGGGCTGACGATCATTTCATCGAGTATAACTTTTCAGGCGCTCACTTGGTTACGGCGAAGACTTCCTTGGCGGCGATTACTGTGTTGCTGTGGATGGTCACTGTGTCTTCGACGTTCTGGGCGTAGCCGCCGGCGAAGGTGACCATGACGGGGATGTTGCGAGCGCGGGCTACACGGAAGACGAGTTCGTCACGTTTTTTTAATCCCTCGATTGTCAGAGACAAGCCGCCGAGCTGATCTTCTTTATAGGGGTCGGCGCCGGCGATGTAGCAGAGCAGGTCGGGCTCGGACTGGCGCAGTCCGGAACTCAGGGCATTGTCGAGCCACGAGAGATATTCTTCGTCGCCGATGCCATCGGGGAGATCCACGTCGATGGAGGACGGCGGCTTCCACTGCGGATAGTTGTTGTGCTGATGCAGCGAGATGGTGAAGACGTCGGCAGCGTTGGGATTCTTACGGCGGGGTCCGTGGGTGGCTACGGGCGAACCCGAAGCGGAGGGAAGCGGGTCGCCGGGAGCGGGCTTAGCGGCGAAAATCGCGGCCGTGCCGTTGCCTTGATGGACGTCGCAATCGACCGTCATGGCCGTGCGGATCTTGCCGTCGCGCTGCAGGCGGCGAATGGCTACGGCTACGTCGTGAATCATGCAGAAGCCTTCACCGTGGTCGGGGAAGGCATGATGGAATCCGCCACCGATGTTGACGGAGACGCGGTCGGCCAAGGCGTGCTGAGCCGGCAGTATTGATCCGCCGGCCGCCAGCCAGAAGGCGTCGACCAGATCGCGCGAGTAAGGAACCTCGAGGGCTAATTCCTCGCGGGCGCTGAGAGTGCCGGTTCTAAGCTTGTTCACGTAGTCCGGCGTGTGCACCAGCAGGATGTCGTCGTCGGCGGCGAGTTGCGGCTCGAGAAAATCGGTTGCTTCGGCGACACCGCTTGCCAGTAGACGGTCGCGAATGCGGCGTATTTCTCCGCAGGGAAGACGTGTTCGCCGATGGGAAGATAATAGCCGTCGCTGTAGATGAGTTTGAAAGGGAGCATGGGCGTACGTGGTCCATCATACTGCGGCAGGCGCGATTGAGAATTGTAGTGATAGACATAGGGATCCTTCGACTGCGTAGCTGCTTCGCTGTCGCGGAGCAGCCACTTCGCTCAGGATGACGGCGGCAAAATAGCTAACGTTTCTTTGCTGGGGGAATCGTCGTTGCGAGGATCGACCGGCGGACGGGCACGATTGCGCCTTTTGCGGGATCGGCGGCGGCGTGGGCGCGGGTGAGGACTTCTTCCTGGATGTACTGTACGAACTCCTGGATCTGGCGCTGCATTTCTTCCATGCGCTCGCGCATTTGCAGGATGATGGCCATGCCGCTGATGTTCACGCCCAGGTCACGGGCGAGCGACAGGATGAACTCCAGGCGCTGCAGATCTTCGTCGGTGTAGAGGCGGGTGTTGCCTTCGGTGCGCGACGGCTTTAAGAGGCCTTCGCGTTCGTAGAGGCGTAAGGTTTGGGGATGGATGCCATACATCTCGGCCACCGCCGAAATCATGTACGCGCCTTTGGATTTACGTTTGGTCATCGGCTGTCGGGCCAAGGTCAACAGGCAATTTAACCACAAAGGGCGCGAAGGCACACAAAGATCGATGAAGGAAGACGGTTGCGGATCGATCTTCCTGTAAGGATGGTTCTTATGCCGCTGGTTCGGCTTTGCGTTGTGTTGCGGTCCAGCCTTGCGGCTTCAGCAAATGGTTGACCGCATACGCCACCACGCCCGCGCCGATCAGGATCATGCCGAATTCGAAGGAGCTCATGTTCCAGATCTGTTCATGCTCGCTGCGGATGATGGAGAAGGCGAGCAGCAGCATGGGCGGGATGCCGATCGCGATCGCGCCGAACAATCCCCCCGGAACGCGGAACGGGCGCGGCAAGTCCGGCTCGCGGAAGCGAAGCACGGCAAGGGCGATGAACTCCAGCATCAGGCTGAAACCATAGAGAAGGATATCGATTGTGACCAGTCGAGCAAAGCCCAGGCCGAGGCACATGGCCCAGCATGCGGCGAGCGCGAGGATTGCGACCCAGGGGGCGCGCGATTTTTTCTGCAGTTTGGCGAAGACGCCGGGCAGCATGCCGTCTTGCGCCATGGCGAGAGGCAGGCGCGAATAGCTCATCACTAATGCGTTGAACATCCCGAAGGCGCTGATGATTCCGCCGAGGACTACGCCCACGCGAAGCAATGGACCGCCTAACAGGCCCGCGATATCTGCCCAGGAGCCAGTTTCCCAGGCGGTAGCCTTCAGACCGGTCATCCACATAGCGGCGAAGGGAAGAACGTAGCTGAGAGCCACGATGGCGACGGCGACCAGCATGGCACGCGGATACGTGCGCTGCGGCCGCTCGACTTCTGTGGCGATGGTGGAGGCGTTATCCCAGCCCATGTAATTCCACATGCAGATCAGGAGACCGCCCAGGATATCTACCGTAGAGGTGGTCGGCTTGGTCACGGCATTGGCCAGCGCGCCGATCTTGAACGGAGCAAGAATCACGATGGCGACGAATGGCGCCGAGAGGGCGAAAAACAGCCACAGAGACGTGAGCGAAACTACTTTCACGCCGGCGATGTTGAGTAAGGCGCAGGCGACTACCACGGCGAGCGCAACCCACCATCCCCGATTTGCTTCCTGAAACCAGGGGAACATGCGAGTGAGGTAGGCCACAAATAGCGTGGGGTAGATTGCCATATCGAAAATGGAGGCGACCAGCGAGAGCCATGCTTCCTGAAATCCCCAGAAATTTCCCATGGCGCGGCGCACCCAGGCGTAGTAACCGCCTTCGTAAGGAAGGGCGCTCGAAAGCTCGCCGATCATGAAGGCTGTGGGCAGGCTCCATAGCAGCGGGGTGAGCAGCAGGATGAGAATCGCGCGTCCGTAGCCGGCACCGTGGACGATGTCTTCGGTACCGTAGGTTCCGCCTGAGACCATAAAAAAAGTCGCGGCGACCAGGGGCCACAGTGTAAGACGAACGAATTTTTTCCGGTTGGGGATTACGGAGAGAGGCTGGGGATTTCCGGTTTGTTGGTGCGGGGCGCTAGCTGTTGCCAATTTCGATGTGTCCCTCCTCAAGCGACTCACTCTCAGCTACTCCACAACGGGCTGGGTCGTGTTTGAGCTTTCTGGTTTTTAGATTCCAGAAATCGCGCTGAAGTTAGTTCGCATTTGTGAGATTACGGGAAATTCGCAACGATGCAAGAAAAATGTGAATTTTTTGGAAAAAGTTTTATGCGGAGTCGGGTACGGACGTAACGTCAGAATCTTTAACACAGAGGACACAGAGGGAACACAGGGTAGGGCTACTTCTCCCAGGCTTTTCCGTCTACCATGCGTTTGATTCCGTCGCGCAGGTGCAGGACATAGAAATTGATTAGCAGACCTACGCCGATGCCGCTCAGGCGCATGTAGGAGAGCAGTTGCGCTTGATGAACTGGATGAATTGCGTCGACGCTTTTCACTTCGACGATAACCGAATTCTCGACGATCAGGTCGATGCGGTGACCAAGCTCGATCTTTTCTCCGTCGAAAACAACCGGAAGTCCGACTTGGCACGCTACTCCGAGGCCGCACTTTCTGAGTTCATGGGCGAGACAGCCCTGATAAGCGCTTTCGAGTAATCCAGGACCAAGGACGGAATGGACGTGCATGGCGGAGGAAACGATTGCGCCTGTAACCTGGTTTATTCGAAGATTGCGAAAGGGAGTTGGAACTGCCATCCCCACTGCATAACACGGTTAGGCTGGTTTACCCTGTGATCCCGTGCCCCCCGTGTTAAAGATTTTGGGGCAGTTCCGATTTGAACTAGACTCTCTTCCAGAGTTCTTCCCGCGGGTCTTCCGGATTGAGCTTGGCGAGCTCTTTCAGCAGTTCTTTGGTGCGCTCGTCGCGCGGCATGGGGACGGTGACGGTGATCTCGACGATTTCGTCTCCGCGCACACCCTCTCTAGTGGCGGAAGGCACGCCCTTTTCGCGCAAGCGCAGTTTCTGTCCCGGTTGGGTGCCGGGGGGAATTTTCAGTAGAGCACGGCCGTCGATGGTGGGCACTTCAATTTTGGCTCCGAGCGCAGCCTCGGCGACGCTGACCGGAACCGTGAGATAGATGTCGTCGCCGTCGCGGCGGTAGACGGGATGCTCATCGATTCGAATGATGACGTAGAGATCGCCAGCCGGGCCGCCGTGAGCGCCGGCGTTGCCTTTGCCGGCCAGTCGAATGCGCTGGCCGTCGCGGGTGCCGGCCTTAATGCGAACTTCCAGGGGCTCGGTGCGGCTCACCGTGCCTTCGCCGTGGCAGACGGGGCAGGTTGAAACGTTTTTTCCCGTCCCATGGCAGCGTGGGCAGGTGACGTTGAACTTCATCCTTCCACCGGTTTGCGTGATCTGGCCGGTGCCGTTGCATTCGGGACACTTTCCCGGCGCTTCAATGTAGCCCTCGCCGTGGCAATTCGTGCAAACGTCCTGGCGCGTGATGTTGAGGCGCATGACGCCGCCGCGAATTGCGGTCCAGAAGGGAACGTTGACCTGATACTCGAGGTCCGAGCCGGCTTCGGGACCAACCTCGGTCGCCGCGCCTCCGCGTCCACCGCCGAAAATTCCGGAGAAGATGTCCTTGAACCCACCGCCGCCGCTCCCGGCGCCGCTTCGTCTGCCTCGTCCCGCGCTGTCTACCAGGTCCGAGAAGTCGAATCCGCCGAAGTCAAACGGAACGCCCTGCCCGCCGCCTTGTCCGGCGGTTGTTCCTCCCGGCCCGCCTCCGGCAAATCCACCGCTGCCGCCGCCGCGGGCGTAGGCCTCGGCGGTCGCGGGATCGATGTTGTCCGAATAAAATCCAACCTGATCGTAAATTTTGCGTTTTTTGGGATCGCTAAGAACGTCGTTGGCTTCGGAAAGCGACTTGAACTTCTCTTCGGCAGTCTTGTCCCCGGGATTGACGTCGGGATGGTACTTGCGCGCGAGTTTACGAAACGCCTTGCGGATCTCCTCGGCGGAGGCGGACTTCTTCACGCCGAGAATTTCGTAATAATCTTTTTTGGTTGTCGTTGCCATTTCTAGTGTGCGCTTGTACTTGTGCATCCTCCCCGAAAACAGTCATCCTGAGCGGAGTGTGCGGGTGAGCGAAGCGAACCGGCTCGCGTAGTCGAAGGACCCATGCCTCTTGACACCAGCACGGTCCTGATCAGGGAGTTCTCTCATCGACCCTTAATCGCTTCCCCGGCAAACGCCATCTTTGCTCCCCACGTCTCCGCCAAGTCTTCCCATCGTGGATTCTTCGACTCGATCAAAGCGATTTTCTTCGCGCGAATCCAGCCCTTCAGTTGCTTTTCGCGTCCGATGGCCTTATGTACATCGTCGAAGCTTTCGTAATAGACCAACCGGTCGCAATGATACTTGCTGGAGAACCCTTCAATCTCGCCACGTTTGTGCTCGAGCGCCCGGCGGTAGATGCTATTCGTCATGCCGATGTAAAACGTTCCACTTCGGCTGCACACGATGTAAACGAAATACTCGTGGTCTTTCACAGCAACTCCATAAGCCTGTCATCCTGAGCGGAGTTTTCATTCGCGAAGCGAATGGAAACGCAGTCGAAGGACCGCATACCTCTCAATCTCACCACGAACGCCTCAGGGAGTTCTCACCGCGTACTCACCATCATGGGAACTCCTAGCCACGTCTGCCTCACCGCACGATTGCATGGGGTCCTTCGACTCCGTGGCTGCTTCGCTTCGCGAAGCGGCCACTCCGCTCAGGATGACAGAGCGATCGCGGCCCACTGCATTCACCTCTTAGTTCGGTATGTCTATTTTCTTCTAACACGAGCAAAGACTCGATTTCCCCTCCATCTTCATAAACCGGGAATGCGCCATGCGCCCGTGGGCGTGGAAACAAACACTCGCCACTTCCTCTCGTCTTCTGCCAGGCTCAAAAAGTAAGTCTGGTCATTCACCTGAAAATCCATTTCATTCTCCCCGGAAAAATTCACTACATTCAAACGTAAGGCGCGGGCATGAGTGCCCGCGCCACACGATCCAAGCTAGAAGCCAGGAGCCTAGCGGCTCTTACTTCTTGTCTTCTACGTCCACGTACTCGGCGTCGATCACTCCTTCGTCTTTCTTCTGACCGGAACCATTGCCTGAAGCCGCAGCCTGCCCCATCAGTCGGAGCTCCGGGGCCTGCCCCGCGACCCTGGAGTCGCCTGGGCTGCCTTGTACATTTCTTCGGCCAGCTTGTGCGAAGCCTTGGTCAGGTTCTCGCGAGCCTTATCCATTTGCGCCTTGTCGTTCGACTCGAGCGCTTTCTTGGCGTCGGCTACGGCGTTCTCCACGTCGCCACGATCGGAGCCGGAGATCTTATCTCCAGAGTCGCGCAGCATCTTCTCGACGTTGTAGACCATGCTGTCGAGCTGGTTCTTGGCTTCGATTGCGTCGCGCTGGGCTTTGTCTTCGGCCGCATGCGCGTCGGCTTCCTTGGCCATGCGCTCGACTTCTTCCTTCGACAATCCAGAAGAGGACGTGATCGTGATCTTCTGGTCCTTGCCGGTGGCCGTATCTTTCGCGGTCACGTTCAGGATGCCGTTGGCGTCGATGTCGAACGTTACTTCGATCTGCGGCACTCCGCGTGGAGCGGTTGGGATTCCGGTCAAGTGGAACTTGCCCAGAGTCCGGTTCTGCGCCGCCATCGGGCGTTCGCCCTGCAGCACGTGCACTTCAACCGAAGTCTGATTGTCGGCCGCGGTTGAGAACGTTTCCGTCTTCTTAGTAGGAATCGTCGTGTTCCGCGGAATCATCGGAGTCGCCACGCCGCCCAGGGTTTCAATCGAAAGCGACAGTGGAGTCACGTCCAGCAGCAGCAGATCTTTTACTTCGCCGCCGAGCACGCCGCCCTGAATCGCCGCGCCGATTGCGACCACTTCATCGGGATTCACTCCCTTGTGGCCTTCCTTGCCGAACAGCTCTTTCACCAGCGCCTGAATGCGCGGCATACGAGTCTGCCCGCCGACCAGCACAACTTCGTTGATCTTGCTGGCATCGACGCCCGCATCTTTCATGCACTGCTTGCACGGACCGACCGAGCGCTGAATGATGTCTTCCACCATGCCTTCGAGCTTGGCCCGCGTCAGCTTCTTGACCAGGTGCTTGGGACCGCCCGCATCGGCCGTGATGAACGGCAGATTGATTTCCGTCTCCATGGTGGTGGAGAGTTCGATCTTGGCGCGTTCGGCCGCGTCGCGCAGACGCTGCAGCGCCATTTCGTTGCCCTTGCCGCGGAGGTCGAGGCCTTCATCTTTCTTGAATTCATCGATGAGCCAGTCGACGATGCGCTGATCCAGATTGTCGCCGCCGAGGTGCGTGTCGCCGTTGGTGGCTTTGACTTCGATCACGCCCTCGCCGACTTCCAGAATGGAAATGTCGAAGGTTCCGCCGCCGAAAGTCGTATACGGCGATCATCTCGTCTTTCGTTTTGTCGAGGCCGTAGGCCAGCGCCGCTGCCGTGGGCTCATTGATAATTCGCTTTACGTCGAGGCCGGCAATCTGCCCGGCATCTTTCGTGGCCTGGCGCTGTGCGTCGTTAAAATATGCGGGAACGGTGATGACCGCCTCGGTACACTTTCTCGCCGAGATAGTCTTCCGCAGCCTTTTTCAGCTTCTGCAGAATCAGCGCGGAAATCTGCGGGGGCGTGTACTCCTTGCCCTGCGCCAGCACGGCGACGTGGTCGCCCTGCCGCACAACCTTATATGGGACCATCTTGATCTCTTCCGTCACTTCGTCATAGCGGCGTCCCATGAAGCGCTTGATCGAATAAACCGTATTCTCCGGATTGGTGATCGCCTGGCGTTTTGCCACCTGCCCCACCAACCGTTCCCCAGTCTTGGTAAAACCAACCACGGAAGGCGTGGTGCGCCCTCCTTCTTCATTGGGGATCACTTTGGGCTCGCCGCCCTCCATCACCGCCACGCAAGAATTGGTGGTTCCAAGGTCAATTCCAATAATCTTGGCCATAGTCGTCTCCTCTTAACTCTCCAGAATCAAATAAGTGCTTTATAATCATTGCGCTTATGATTGCCAACAGGCCCATGCTAAGACCTGAGTGGATTGCTGTCAAGGTTTAGATGCTGCAGACAGGAAGGAAGTTGCGAGAAGAACAACGGCTGCGCTAGGGCCGTTCATGCGGGTGAAGGCTGAGTTCCGGGGTTCTGCCACCAGGAGCCATCAAATGCGCAACGGCATATATCGAAAACTTGACGGTCCAAGCAGCAGAGTGGGTCTGAAACTGAAGAGAACAAATTCAGCGCAAAACAAAACGCCCCAGACTCATTCGAGTCACGGGACGTATGTTGATCAGCCCTCCCCCAAGTGCTGCTCAATCAGGAGACTAAATGGAAGGCGGGTTTGGGTAAATAGCCAAGAGGTGCTATTACCTCGCACGAAAGTCAGTGACGCTCAGGAACTATGGTAATCAAGGTTCTCAAGGATGTGAAGTAAAGCGGTTTCTGCAGAAACTATTTTCAGGAACTGGCCCAGCTGGAGAGAGCCGCTGCCGATCAATCGATCTCCGGCCGCCAAATCGGCTCGCCGCCGAGCGAATGGTAGAAGCCCCAGCCCGCCAGGGCGACGACGCTGAGGAGGGCGAGAAGGAAGGTGTTCATATACCAGGCGGAGGTGTCGACGGTGAACGGGACATTTGCCAGCATGTTGACGGTAAAGATGGCGCAAGCCAGCGGAATCAAGCCGAAGCGATAAACGATCAACACGGCGATGCGCATAGATCACCGCCCACATAGGCAGGTCCACCGAGACGTACGAGGACGGAAGTCCCTGAGCCAGAGCGAAAATGGCAACAAACGCAATCGCAGCCAGCCAATCTTTGCGCAGTAAGTATTTCAATCCCAGCAACAGGAAGAAGAACTGCAACGTCCCCAGAATCGAACCCGGGATCTGCATCAACCAGGCGCCCAGCGCCTCGCGTCCGCCCGCGAGATAATCGGTTTGGGCCATCACGGGCGCGGCTCCGAGATGCGACAGGGGAATTTGGCGGAGCTGGAAGATAAAGACCCAGACTGCGCCCAGCATCACGCCGAACAAAATGTCGCGTCCCACCAGCGGGTCGCGAAACTGGCCGGAGAGCAAGCGGCTCCAGGAAATAATCGTTTGCGGCCAGCGCCGCCGGACCCAGGGTTCGAGGGCAAGATACAACATCCAGGTCGTGCCTGAAACAAACAGCGCGGTGCTTACTGCAATGAAGAACGCGCCAACCATATCCATACCGGCAACGATGTGCCCGCGACACAGCCACAACAGCATCTCGAGCGCAAACATTATCGCGGCCAGACGAAGTGCGCCTTCACGATCGCCGCGCCCCCGCCGATAATTCAGCCGCGCCAGATGAATGACTCCAAAAAAGAAACCTGCGGCTAAGGCCAGCAAGATGTACTGCTGTATTTTTTTTCCCGTCGGGGGCTCGCTCTTCATGCGATCCGGCTTGGTCCAGTCGCCGATGAGCGAGAAAAAAACTGGCTTGCCGTGCCACGCAGCAGCCTCCACGCGTAGCGGACGCGTCGTTCCCGGCCAGGTTCCGGTCCATGCCGAGCGAGTATCGGAGGCCGCCAGCGAGTTCCAGATCGGCTCTGCCCTCTGAAACTGCGCGGGATCCAACCCCGCGGCGGCGAACAGAATATTCCAGTCGAATGGCGTGGACTGGGCACCGGTTCCGTCCTTCTGTGGGGGAATCGCCTGAAAATATGTGAGCCGGCCCTGCGGGTCGAGTTCCACGTTAATCATTCCCGAAAGTGTGGGCGGCGGATCGTCTCGCGTGACAATTCCCGGGTTCAACAATTGGTCCTGAAATCCTTTCGCCTCCATGTCATCCGGACTCTGCCGGTACCAAAAGCGGAGCAGCGAGGGGCGCGCCGCCAATACTCGATTCCAATCAGGAAGCGGTTTATCGTTCTTCTCCACATATTCCTGAAAATCGCTGTCGTACTGCAGGTCGGAGACGCTGTCCACCGGCCGCTCGGTATATCCAAGCCGCGCGATAATGTCGCGCGCTTTCTGCGTAAGTACCTCCGGCGTCAGTTCCAGCCGCATTCGGCTCAGGGCGCCATAGTGAACGCCAAGAAATGTGATTATGCCCAACGTCACCAGCAGTGAAGCGAGACAGGCCAGCGCGGTTCGCGGACGCAGGCCAGCCGTCTCACCGGAGGCTGCGACCAGCTGCGGCGATGGTGTCTCGCCTGCAGCCAGAGCTGCGGCCAGCGGATCGCCGCCCGGCAAAGCCGCGGCTACGCTAAGGACGGTTGCAGGCCGTGCCGATGGTTCGTTCTCAAGGCAGCGAAGGATGACGCGTTCAATCACCGGGTTGAGATCTTTGACGATCGGACGATGGCCGGCTCGGAGTCTCTGTCGACGCACTGTTCGCGGTTTTTGCGCTGTTTTCTCCGGAGAACGCACGCTTGCCGGTGAAGACTTCGTACAACACCAAGCCCAGAGAATAAATGTCGCTGCGAGTGCTGACTTCTTTTCCTGCCAACTGCTCGGGGGCCATATAGGCGGGAGTTCCGCTGCGCACGTCGGCGCCGTGAATCTGATCGGCGATTCCGGCTAAACCGAAATCGGTGATGACGACCTGGCCGCGGCCATCGAGCATGATGTTGGCGGGTTTCAGATCGCGATGCAGAACGCCCTTGGTGTGGGCGGCGGCGAGGCCGGCACAAAGCTGGCGGGCGATATCCAAGGCTTTATCTTCCGGGCAGACGGCCGATGCGGCGCAGCAGGGAAGCGAGATCCTCGCCATCGACGTATTCCATGGTGAAGAAGGTGTGGCCTTCGACATCGCCGACGTCGTAGACGCGGCAGACGTTGGGATGAGAAACCCGGCGGGCGATCCGCACTTCATTCTTGAAACGCTCGAGCAGAGCTTGATCGCGGGCGGCTTCGTCGGGAAGAAATTTGAGGGCTACGGGCTGGCCCAGCGTGAGGTCATCGGCGCGGTAGACCTCGCCCATGCCGCCTTTACCCAGCAGAGCGATGATGCGGTATCGGCCAGCCAGCAGCCGGCCGGGAAGAAAACGGCCTTCGCTTAGATATTCCGACGAACTGGTAGGCCGCGACGAAGTTGCCGAGGCAGGGTGCGGAGGCAGTGGCGAAGTTGCCGTGGCGAAGTCGAGGGTGAGGACGTCATCCGTGTTGCTGGTGGACGCTCCACAGGCGGAGCAGTAACGGCCAGTGGCTGGTACTTCGGTTCCACAAGATGAGCAGGCAGGCATGAAATTTATTGCTACAGTCTACCGCGTTCAGAAAGAAAGCAGCAGGCAAACGAGGTAACTGAGTTTGGCCTGCTGAAGGTTACTCAGGATTCTCAATGAAGTGCAGATCGCCCTCATGGGTTGCGGGTAGCGGCCGATTCAAACGTTAGCGCCTTGGCTGCGCGATGAGGATTCTCTATATGCGAATTCGGACTTCCGTTTTTCTGCTCCTGTTGTTTCTTTTGAGCTGCAGCTCGACTCCGCGGACAACTCTGGCTACGCCAGCTGCGGCACGGGTTTACCACGGTACGGCATCGGTCGGCGACTTTATGACCATCACGGTGAACGCGGGAGCGCAGACTATCGCTTATACCGACGTGTCGAACAGTACGAGCGGGACTGTCCCCTATATTGTGAATTCGGATGGAACTTACACGCTGAACGATCCCACGGGCGACTTAGTGGCGGCGTACGAAGTACCGAACTACGCGTTGCTGATTCAAGCTGCCAAAACTGGGCCGAGTGCCAATACACCGGCGTTGATTACGGCGGTGGAGAGCGGACAGATTTCGCTGGCCACCTTTGAAGGGCAGGCCTACAACTTCATGCAATTCCGCACAGCATCCGGGGGACTGAATGTGGGTTCCGTGAACGTAGGCACGGATGGAACGGGATCGACCTCAACATTCTCGCCTTACCAGTCGTACAACCAGGGCAACCGGGGAGGCAGCCCGTTTAATTCCGGCGCGCTGGAGATGGCCACGGCACAGCTTGATCCCTCCGGAACATTCCTCAAGATTCTCGACCCGGACGGCACCAATTACGACTATGTGTTCGGTACAGCCAATGGCATCTTCGCCGTCGACACTCAGAACGGCGCGATCCTCGGGCTGAAAAAGGCAGCCAGCAAGAACTTTGATCCGACAGTTGCGGGAACCTACAAGGGGCTCTATTACCAAAAGACTAACGCTACCACCGGCGCGGGTAACGTGGAGACAGGCACTCCGAGCATGGGTAATGCGACGCTGGTCGTAACGGCGGGTGGCCAGCTTACTATTACTGACTTGAGCGGAAATCAGATGGTGCAGGCGACGCTCACCCCGGTCGCCGATGTTTCGTATCTCTACGGAACCGCGGGCGAACTGTCCGACCCATGCTACGGATTATTCACCTTCCGCATCTCCACGCCCACCGCGCAGCAGGATCTCTTCGTAACCTTCATGGGGCAAGCCATGCTGTTCAGTTCCTTTACCGCCAACCTGCCGTGGGGTTCGGCAGGCACTTACAATTATTTTTACGGCGTCGGTTTGAAGTAGAGCGTTTCGCTAGTGCTATAGCAAAATTCTGCAATCCACGGCCAAGGCCCAAGCTCGAAGGCCGGCTTGTATTACCATCCAAGCGATGGGCTCGCGCTCTTTCGGTTTCCTCAATAACCCTCTGGTGATGCTGTGCCTGGCTGCCGGGCTGCTAGCTTTTGTGGTGCAGTCTGGCGAGTTGGGTACAGCAGACACGATGCACCGGCTGCAGGCCACGCATTGGCTGTGGACTTCCGAGCCGCAGGTTTTTCCCAATGAATATCCAGAGTTCGGCCTGCATGGGCGCGGAGGCCAGCTCTACAGCTGGTATGGCATTGGGCAATCTTTATTGATGCTTCCTGCGGATCTGGTGGGTACGTGGATTTCTCACTGGAAAATGTTTGCCGACTATAGCGATGATCCCGCGGTGCGCAGCATTGTGGTGAGTTATAGCACGAGCATCCTGGTAAATGTGCTCACGGTGCTCGTGGGTTTTCGCCTGCTTCGTCAATTGGGATTCACGGTGCGGGAATCGGTGCTCGGTGTGCTGGCACTGCTGTTTTGTACTACGCACCTGCACTACACGCAGAACATGATGGAAAACAACTACATCATGTTGCTCACGCTGGCGGGATTTTCGTTTCAATATGAGTGGTTGCGAACCGGGGGCAGGCGAGCGCTGTTTCTTGGCTGCGCCGCCTTGGGATTGAACCTGTTGACGCGGTTGACGACCGGCCTGGACTTGGTTGCGGCAGGAATGTTTATTCTTCTCGTGCTTTGGTTTGAAGGAGTGCGGGCTCGTGAACTATGGAAGAGATTTGTCGAGTACTGCAAGGTTGCGGCTCCGGTATACGCGTTCTTTGTTTTGATCGATCGGCTTTATCAGTTCTACCGTTTCGGATCGTTTACCAATACCTACGTGTCGTTGTTTGCGAAAGAGCAGCGATTGCAGGATCCAACGCTGCCGGCGAATTTTCCCTGGAGCACGCCTTTTTTCGAGGGCGTTCTGGGTCCATTGTTTAAGCCGGAGAAATCGATTTTTCTTTTCGATCCGCTGCTGCTGCTGGCGATTGTGCTGCTGGTGATGCTGTGGAAGCGGTTGTCGCCGGAGGTCCGCGCGTATGGCCTGTCTTCGCTTGTTCTGCTGGCCGGCTATATCTGTTTTTATGCGAAATACACTTATTGGGCGGGAGACTTTGCATGGGGCGACCGGTACGTATCGACCTCTGTGGAATTGGTGGCGCTGCTTTCGGTGCCGCTGTTGCTGCGCTACCGCGCCGACCTGAGCGCATGGGTATGGCGGGCGGGGATCGTTCTGATCGCGGCCAGTCTGGTGATTCAGCTTGCCTCGCTTGCGTTCTGGCTACCGCTGGAGATGTACCAGATGGAAACGCTCGGCCATCCAACGTTTGTGATTGCGCTGCGCTTCAAGAACATCGCGGCGTTTGCACTGGGCAAAATGGATGCGTGGGGATTGAATAATGAATCCATGACGCAGGACGCGTGGGACTACGTTCATATTACGACCTGGAATTTTCTGCCGTTCTTGTTAAGGAGAGTGGGGGCGGCGCCAAGGTGGGTGGTGGATTTGACGTTTGTGGTTTGGGGCGCGGGAATTGCGGCGCTGGCGTGGGTTTGCGGTAGGCTATTATATTTCTGTATGGTAGAATGGTAGAATCATGAGGTAGAAGGTAGAATCATGAGTCTAAATATCAAAGATGAAGAAGCACATCGCATGGCGCGGCAACTGGCCCGATTAACCAAAGAGAGCATGACGACGGCGGTTCGTGAGGCGCTGCGCGAGCGGTTGGAGCGTGTCCGCGGAAGCAAAAACGGCGGCTTGGCGGAACGGCTACTGAAGATTGGGAGAGAGTCGGCCGCCCATCTGAAGGAGCCGTACCGATCCATCGACCATGGGGAACTGTTGTACGACGAGAAAGGAATGCCAAAGTGATCCTGGATTCCTCGGCCATTGTCGCCATTCTGCGAGCCGAGCCGGAAGCGCCAGCAATTGCGCAAGCTATCGACCGCAACGAAGTGCGTGGAATTTCGGCCGTCAATTATATGGAGGCGGCCATTGTGATTGACAGTGGGGGCGACCCAATAGCCACTCGTCGCTTCGACGATTTTTTCCGCGAAGCTGGGATAATCATTGAGTCCGTGACTTTCAGGCAAGCAAAGATCGCGCGCGAAGCCTATCGCGATTTTGGCAAAGGGCGGCATCGTGCTGGCCTCAACTTCGGTGACTGTTTCGCTTACGCGCTGGCCAAAGAAAAAGGCGAGACATTGCTGTTTAAGGGGAATGACTTCTCCCACACCGACATTGAACCTGCCCTAGAGTAGCCTGCCACGCCCCTTACGCGTCAGTCGTACTTTTCGTAGCGGATGGACTTGCGATCCCAGCCCAGGGACTTCAGCAATTCGCGATTTGCTTTCACCATTTTGTCCAGCCCGCAAATATATGCGTGCATCTCAGTTTGGCCTTCGGCAATTTTCGGAACGTGCTGTTGCACGTAGCCACGTAGTCCTGACCAGTTGTCATGGGCGCGGCTGAGAGTTGGCAGGTAATGAAAGTTAGAATGAACAGCGGCGAGCTGCAAGAATTCGTTGTGGTAATAAATGTCTTCTTCACGACGGTTGCCGAACAAAAGAAAAAGCTGCTTTCCTTGATGGCGCGACTCATCCGCTAAGAGCCAGTGGAGCATGGAGCGGAAAGGAGCGATGCCGGTGCCGGTGGCGATGAAGATGGTATCGCGCATCGGCGGGTGAAGGATGAAGTCACCGAATGGTCCTTGAACAGAAAGCTCGTCTCCCTGGTTCATGTCACAGAGAAAATTTGACATGAAGCCGTCCTGCACTCGGTTGAGACAAAGTGTGAAGTGATTATCGTCGGATGGCGGCGAGCAGATGGAATAGGCGCGAGTGATTTCCTCTCCATCGGAGTTCGAGTGACGGAAGGAAAGCCACTGGCCAGCGACGAAGCCGAAGCGTTTTTCTCCGACCACCTCGAATTCGAGATGCTTCGTGTACTCCGATAAGCTGTCGGAGGACAGGAGGCGCGCGGTAAGGGTTTTGAACGGGGACATCTACTATCTAGATGAGATCGACTCCAGGAAAGTATCGTGGAGTCGACCGATTAATAAGAACGAACGCGCCTATTCAACCGTGACGGACTTCGCCAGATTGCGCGGTTGATCCACGTCGCAGCCACGGCGGACGGCGATGTGATAAGCCAGCAGTTGAAGAGGAACGATCTCGAGAATCGGCGAGAGATTCTCCGGCGCGGCGGGAACGTAGAGGACGTGGTCGGCTGATTCTTTGATTTCTTCGTCCCCTTCGGTGGCGAGCGCGATAACAACGCCGGAGCGGGCTTTTACTTCTTTCAGGTTCGACATGGTCTTCTCGTAGCGCAGCATTGAGTCGGGATCGTTCACGTTGCGAGTGGCGATGATGACTACGGGAAGATTTTCGTCGATCAGCGCGTTGGGACCATGTTTCATCTCGCCGGCGGGATAGCCTTCGGCGTGGATGTAGGAGATTTCTTTCAGCTTCAGCGCGCCTTCGAGGGCGATCGGATAATGAATACCGCGGCCAAGAAATAGAAAGTCGTGAACCCGCTGGAAGCGTTTGGCCAAGTCTTCGCAGGCTTCATCATGGGTCAAGATGGTTTCCAGCTTGCCGGGGATGAGCGTGAGTTCTTCGGCGGCGGAGCGGATTTGTTCCGAAGTCATGGCGCCGCGCACTTGAGCAAGATAGAGAGCGAAAAGATACAAAGCTGTGAGCTGGCAGGTGAAGGCTTTGGTCGAGGCCACGCCGATTTCTGGGCCGGCGTGGGTGTAGATGGTTCCCGCAGCTTCGCGAGTAATCATGGAGCCGACCACATTGCAAATTGCGAGTGTGTGCGAGCCTTTGGCTTTGGCTTCGCGCTGGGCGGCGATGGTGTCGGCGGTTTCGCCGGACTGCGAGATTACGAGAGTGATGGTGTTGTCGGCGACGATGGGATCGCGATAGCGCCATTCGCTGGCGTAATCGACCTCGACGGGTACACGGGCAAAACTCTCGATCATGAACTTGCCGGCTTGCCCGGCATGCCAACTGGTGCCGCAGGCCACGATGTTGATTTTTTTTGCGGCGCGAAATTCGGCTTCGCTGATCTGCATCTCGTCGAGAAAAATGTGGCCGGTATCGAGGGAGACTCGTCCCAGCGTGGTTTCGCGGATGGCGCGCGGCTGCTCGTAGATTTCCTTGAGCATGAAATGCTTGAAGCCGGCTTTTTCCGCCATGATCGGGTCCCAGGTCACGTGCTGCACCTGGCGCCGGATGGGCCGGCCTTCAAAATCCGTGAGATCCACGCCGGCAGGGGTGACGACTGCGAGATCGCCATCGGCCAGGAAAAAGATATCGCGGGTGTGATAAAGGATGGCGGGAACGTCGGAGGCAACAAAGTATTCGTCATTGCCCAGGCCGATGACGAGTGGAGGACCGTTACGGGCAGCCACGATTTTGTTAGGTTCGTCGACAAAAATCACGGCGAGAGCGAAGACGCCGGTGAGTTCTTTCACGGTACGGCGAACGGCGTCTTCCAGAGTGGGGCGATGGCCATTGCCGGTTTTGAAAAGATGTTTTTCGATCAGGTGCGCGATGACTTCGGTATCGGTTTCCGTGGAGAACTTGTGGCCTTCCTCGATCAGTTTCTTCTTCAGGCTGAGATAGTTTTCCACGATGCCGTTATGCACGACGACGATCTTGCCGGTGCAGTCGCGATGAGGATGAGCATTTTCTTCGGTGGGACGGCCGTGCGTGGCCCAGCGCGTGTGACCGATGCCATAGGTCCCTTCAAGGGGTTTGAGGCGAATCGCTTCTTCCAGGTTGCGCAGCTTGCCTTCGGCGCGGCGCAGTTGAAGTTGATCCCCGTTACCGGCGACGGCGATACCCGCTGAGTCATAGCCGCGGTACTCAAGTCGCCGCAGGCCCTCGATAATGATGGGAACTACTTCCTTTTTGCCGACGTAGCCAACAATTCCACACATGCGGGAACTCCAGGAATTCAGTCTGCGAGGGAGCAGCGAAACTCTTCGATGACCGGGTTGGTAAGTACTTCCCGAGCAATACGCTCAACCTCAGTCTGAGCTTGTTCGCGGCTTAATCCGCCGTCGAGCGTAAGTTCGAAATACTTTCCCTGGCGCACTTCTTCCAAGCCTTTATAGCCCATCTTTTTGAGCGCGCCATGGATGGTTTTGCCCTGAGGATCGAGCACGCTCTTTTTGAGCGAAACATATACGTAGGCCTTCATGGAAGGATGATTATACGTCAGGTGCGAAGACGGTATTATTACGGCGTTACTAAAGTCAACAAGAGCGAATCGCAACCCGGGCTAGCGAAGGCTGGCTAACGTTCACGATTTCTCGTTACGAAAAACGAAAAAAAGCAGTCGAATCGCCGAACCCTTAACTGGAACTGAGGTTTTCGATCCTTCGTTCCAAGTCAGACTTAGCACGCTCCAGCATATTGCGATGCTGGGAGTTCGAGCTGTCCTCGATCTGCCTGACCACGTTTTTCAGGGACAGTTGAAGGCTCTCTTTTTCGCGAAGGCGATCCGCCTGTTCCCGCGTCAGTCGCGGCTTCTTAAGGGTTTGTTCACTCGCCGCATCTTCCTGCTGCGCCTCAATTGACTTACTTTCCCATCCCCGAGCCATAGAATAATTATATTCCCCCACTGGGGCAGAGCCATGCTCGACCCCAAGCTTCGATACTTTGTCGGGATTCGGATTCTGTTACGAAAAACGAACTCGGGAAGCTAAGTGGTTATCTGGCAGGAAGACCGGCTATAATCCCGGCGATTTACGAACGCTCATGGTGGCTCTGCAGAGGGGGTAGAGCCGCGGGAGCCATGTGTCGATGTCCCCCTCTGATTTGCCGAGCCTTAAGATCGTTCTGCGCTGTTCGGCGCTGCGCTTAGCGCCCGCGCTTTACTGTTTGCCACACGGACCAGAATGCCTGCTCCGAGATCTGGCCGTCCTCCAACCGTCGCGTTTTCTCCTTTCTGAATTCGATTTTTTTACGCACGGCCTTGCGCCTGGCCTCCAAAAAAACCAAGTGTACTGCGGAGCTGGATTATGACCGGCCGCGCGGAAGATAAGGCCAAGGAAAGGAGCGATGCGGCTTCGTTCGCGGTTCCCGAATCGCTCAAAGAATGGGAGGATCTTTTGCGGGTTCATGCCACGGCGTCCAAAGTGGGCCTCTGCATTTTGGATATGGAACTCCGCTACGTCGGGATCAATCACGCGATGGCAGAGATGAACGGCATCGCGGTGCAAGAACATCTGGGGAAAAGTGTTCGGGAAATCCTGGGCGATTTTGTTGAACTCATCGAGCCGCACCTGGCAAATGTGGCGGCGACGGGGCAGCCTGTACTGAATCGGGAAATTAGCGCAGTGTTGCCGACCAGGACCGACCCCGGCCACTGGATTGAGCACTACGTACCCATTCGAGACTGGAGAGGCCAGGTGGCCCAGATTGGAATTGTTGCCATTGAGATTACTGAACAGAAGAAAATCGAGGAATCGTTTCGGGGTGTTTCCGAAAAACTAATGATGGAGAAAAAGCGAGGCCAGGTGATGACGGAAGTAGGCCGTCTGCTGGCAGAGAAGTGGGACGTGCAGGAGGTCTTTCCGCGGATATCCGCTTTCCTGCGGCGGGTCTTGCGGCAGGAATATGCGGCACTTTCGTTGCGCGACGAAAAGAGCGGGGAACTGGTGCGGCAGGCCATTGATTTTCCCCTGGCAAAGGACGTTAGTTCCGGTCCCGAAATCAGCGCTCCGCGGGGCCCTGGAGGCAAAGCCCTGCGGAGGCGGGCGCCCATCATCTTCACCCAGGAGGAGATGAAAGGGTTCGATTCGAAGATTACGAATCATATTTTGAGAGAAGGATTGCAGTCGTTGTGTTGCGTTCCCTTGATCCGGCCCCAGGGACCCATGGGCGTGATGGTGCTGGGCAGTACGAGAGCCGATGCCTTCCAGACCGACGACCTGGAACTCTTAAACCAGGTAGCCGCGCAGCTTGCCACGGCTCTGGAAAACTCGAGAATCGCCGAAGAAATCGACCAGTTGAAGAAACGGTTGGGCCGGGAAAAACGTTATCTGGAGGGGCACACTCACCAGCGGGTTCATGTGGAAGGGATCGTCGGAGAAAGCCGGGCGCTTATGAGTGTGCTGGATCAAATCTCGGTGGTTGCCGACAGCGACGCCACGGTTCTGCTGCTGGGCGAAACCGGGACGGGCAAGGGTCTGGTTGCGCGTGCGATTCACGCCAGTAGTAAACGGAAGGACAAGAGTTTCATAACTTTGAACTGTGCCGCGATTCCAACCGGGCTGCTGGAGAGCGAACTATTCGGTCACGAAAAAGGGGCATTTACGGGAGCGATCCGGCAGAAGGTAGGGCGACTCGAACTGGCTGACAAAGGCACACTCTTCCTCGATGAGGTTGGCGAGATCTCGCCAGAATTGCAGCCGAAGCTGCTGCGGGTTTTGCAGGACCGTGAATTCGAAAGGCTGGGCGGGATTCGAACCATCAAAGTGGATCTGCGGCTGATCACAGCCACCAATCGGGATTTGGCCAGAAGTGTGGCGGACAAGGAGTTTCGCAGCGATTTGTTTTACCGCTTGAATGTGTTCCCGATTCGCGTTCCGCCACTGCGCGAGAGACGAGAGGATATTCCCATTCTGGTGCGATATTTTGTGCGAAAATTTGCCGCCAACATGAATCGGGTAATCGAGACGATCCCTACCGAAACGATGGAGGCGCTGACCAATTGGCATTGGCCGGGGAATGTCCGGGAGCTGGAAAACTTTATTGAGCGATCAGTGATTCTGACGGAAGGGACGGCCTTGCGATCTCCTTTAGCGGACCTCAAGGCAGTAAGCCACGTTGTTGAGTCCTCACTGGAAAGCACTGAAAGGCAGCATATTATCCGCGTTCTTCGCGAAAGCGGCGGGATGCTGTCAGGACCGAAGGGAGCGGCTCGCCGGCTGGGAGTTAAGCGAACCACTTTGCAATCGAAGATGAAGCGGCTGGGAATTACTCGCAAGGATTATTCGGGACTGCATTGAAACCGATGATGTTTGAGGTGGGGTGTTCGTGACACGGCGTGCCGACCTATTTATCATCTGCCGACTTATCGGCAGGCTCCAGAGAATTCCATAAAGGCTCAGCTGCGAACATCAGGTTTTTCTGACAGTTAGAGGGTTGCTGTTGGAAGAGTCATTCTGGAACCACACCTGCTCTAGCATCTTCCTAATCGGGAAAACTAGAAAGCGTTTAGAGGTCTTCTCGAAGGCGGATGGGCGAGCCGCGGACTCGTCGCAAAGGGCTCGCTTGGGGCGTGAACCTTGTTAGTTGCCAGGAATCACCCGCCGAACAATTTGGTTCGCTTGCTGCCGGAGCGCACCAGCACATCTTTGAAAAGTATTCAGGACTTGCAGGTTGAGGTTTGGCGGGGGCGTCCGCTGGCTCTCGAGGAAGATTGGACTTCCCGGCCGCCAGCTTATCCCGCCGCACCCACACAGGGACAGTGGGTGGATAGCGTTCCAGCCGAGGGCACGCCGGAGATCGACCCGTTGTATCTGCTCGCCAGCCAGTTGGAGTGGGAATACACGGCCGATCCCTCTGCGGCGTGGGAGGTTCTATCCGCGGCGCGCAGCCCGATCTCGGAGACGCGCGCGCATGCCCTATCGCTGCTGGAACGTACTCAGGAACTGAAGCCCCAATTTCCGGAAGATTTGGTTTACAGAGAAAGAGAGCGGCGCAGTTCCACAAAGGAGGTAGACATGAGGGCTCCCTACGGATTAGACGTGATCGAAAGTTGCATGAATTGCAAGGCCAGCCGCGATGGTTATTTCTGCCGGTTTTCACAGTCGGTATTGAGGTCGGTGGACGCCGCCAGCTACCACAGCGTGATGCCATCGGGAGCGCTGCTTTTCGTAGAGGGTCAGACTCCGCGGGGAGTCTATGTACTCTGTTCGGGAAAAGTGAAGCTGTCGACTACATCGAAAGAAGGCAAGGTGCTGATCCTGAAGCAGGCCGAGGCGGGTGAAGTGTTGGGGTTGAGTGCGGCTGTCTCTGGCACGAATTACGAGATGACGGCCGAAACGTCCATGCCATGCCAGTTGGATTTTATCGGCCGCCAGGACCTGATGACGTTGTTGCAAAAGGAGAGTGAAGTGGGGGTGCATGCGGCGCAGTCGCTGAGTCGCGAATTCCAGGGCGCGTATCGCGATATTCACGATCTGGTGCTGGCCCGTTCGTCTTCGGGAAAGCTTGCGAGACTTTTGCTGTCGTGCGCTCCGCGGGGAGGTCAGGAACTGAACGAGCAACGGTTGCATTCCGCGATGACCCACGAGGAGATGGCCCAAAGGATTGGTTCATCGCGAGAGACGGTTACGCGATTGCTGAGTAATTTAAAGAAGAGAAGATTAATACGTCTGGAAGGAGCGACGCTTGTGATTCGAGACCGGACAGGTTTGGAGGCGTTAGCTGTCTGACGATTAGGGTAAAGGGGGTGGGTTCGAAATTTCAACTAGGTTCCTCTTACATGCCCGGCCGATCTGGCCGCTTCGAGGCCGGGCCGAACTGAGCTGCATTTGTATACAGGTACGCTGATCAAGGATTTGTACGCCGCTGTCGAAAGAGCCGAGCACTCCGCGGGGTCGGGCTCGAGCAAAGATTCGTGCTCCAGTGTGGCCCATGGTTGTGAACGGGGCGCGGGTTCAAGAAACTCAGAGCCCAAAGAGTTCCCGCAAACGTTTGGTCTGGGCCCGACTGACTGGAATCTCGCTCTGCTTCTTATCGTCCATGCGCAACTGGTAAGAGCTTTTGAACCAGGGCACGACTTCGCGAATTCGATTGATGTTCACGAGGTAGGAGCGGTGAGCCCGCCAGAACAGTCCCGGGTCCAGGCTGGAGAGTAGTTCCTCCAGGGTACGGCAGTTGGAGTGACCTTCCATTCCGGCAGGCCCCGCCGTGACTACCGTGATAACTCCCTCTTCGATCCATGCGTAGCAGATCTCTCGTTGATCTACCAGAAACATGCGTCCCACTGCCTTGAGCAGAATCTTTGTACTCTGGGTTTTGGGCGCCTGCAGCATGCGCATCAGAGTATCGATTTTCTCCCCAGGCAAGCTCTCGGTTTCCTGCTGAAGCCGCGCTTTTTGAACCGCCTGAGCAACGCGCTTTTTGTCGAACGGTTTCAAAAGATAATCCACTGCGTTAACCTCGAACGCCTTCACCGCATATTGATCAAACGCCGTGGCGAAGACGATTTTGGGCAGAGGAATTTTCTTGTCGAGAAGTTTCTTGATAACGCCGAAGCCATCCAGCCCCGGCATCTGGACGTCGAGAAAAACCAGATCGGGATTGTGTTCTTTGATAAGGCTGACGGCCTCGAGACCGTTTTTACCTTGGGCCACGACATTTACATCGCCGTCGCTTTTCAGCAGGAAAGCAAGTTCGTCGCGGGCAAGTTGCTCATCGTCCACGATTACTGCGGAAAGGGACATTCTGTCTCCTGAAATCAGGCCTGTGAGAAAAGTATAGCGACCGCGTTTTAAACGCGTCAACGCAGCCCCTCTCGACGGTTCGATTCCCGCAGCGACCGGGCGAATCAGTGGGCTAGTGGGGTTGCTGCATCATGCCCGGCATCTCCATTTTGGTGAAGCCAGCGGGAGGCTCGAACAAGCTGGCGGGCTGGGCGCCTTCCTGGATGTTGCGCAATTCTCCGCTGCTGTTCTTGCCCTGCCACTTCACCGGAAAACGCAGTTTGGGATCGAGCCAGAAGTGGTTCACGTCGCCGCTCGCTTTCGTTGCCTCGTACTCCACCGTAGTCCGGCCATTGACAGTTTCATTGCCGATTTTATGACAGCTTCCATCCTGAGCATGTTCGATCTTTTGCCAGTCGCCGCAGGCGTTCTCTACATCGCCGGCGCGGAAGAAAGCATTGGTGTAGGACATTCGCTGGCTCTGCGATTGCGCGGGCATTTCCATATACATGTGCTGCTGGGGCATGAGCACGAGTGAGGTCTGGGTGGCGAAATTTACAATGACCGCGCCTCCGCTGCGCGGACCGTTAGCCGCCGGTTCAATGCGCATTTTGTCCTTGGCGAAATAAATCTTGGCCGTGGTTGGCGTGCCCGGCTTTTGCAAGTCGACGATATTGGCGGAGAACTCAGTTTGCGCCAGCGCGAAACTGGCAGTGAAAATCATCGCGCCGAGCACGGCGAGGAAATAAGAAATGCGAGCGACGCATCGAAGCATTGGGAGTCTCCTTAAAAGGATCACGCGCCGATAGAATGCGGCGGTCACTGCGTCCGGTAACGAAAGCAAGGAATGATAGCAGAAGGTGGCGAATTCAAGACGCATTTTCGAGCGCCAGCGCCATGCCCATGCCTCCGCTTACGCAGAGTGTAGCCACTCCGCGGCGTGTGTTTCGCTTTAGCATCTCGTGCAGCAACGTGACGGTAATTCGCGCACCGGTGCAGCCGATGGGATGGCCAAGCGCAATCGCTCCGCCGTTCACGTTGAGCCGGTCGCGGTTGAAATTCAATTCGCGATCGCACGCAATTACCTGGGCGGCGAAGGCTTCGTTCAGTTCGATCAATCCGAAGTCGTGAAGTCGAAGGTTGTGTTTGTCTTCAAGTTTGCGAAGAGCGGGAACGGGACCGATCCCCATCGTGCGAGGATCGACTCCAGCCGAAGTGACGGCTGAGATGCGGGCCAGCGGCTTCAGATTGTTGGTCTTCACAAAATGCTCACTAGCGAGAACCAACGCGGCAGCGCCATCTGTGATGCCCGAACAATTTCCTGCAGTAACTGTTCCGGTTTTCGAAAATACCGGAGGCAGTTTGCCCAGCTTTTCCAGGCTCGCGTCGGCGAAGGGATGCTCGTCGCGGCTAAATGTAGTGATGCCTTTCTTGCTTTCGATTACGACTGGAACAAGTTCGTCGTCGAATCGTCCTGCGGCAATGGCGCGGGCGGCGCGGGTTTGCGACTGGAGGGCAAACTCGTCCTGCTCTTCGCGGGAAATTTTGTAATGCTCCGCCAGGAGTTCGGCGGTTTCGCCCATCACCATCTTCGCCATGGGACAGAAAAATCCGTCGCGATACATGCCGTCGACCAAATCCTGATTGCCGAGGCGGTATCCCCAGCGGGCCTCGAGATAATAAGGAACTCGCGACATGGACTCCGTGCCGCCGGCCAGAATGCAACTGGAATCGCCGAGCAAAATTGCCTGGTAAGCGAGCGCGATGGATTTCAATCCCGAAGCGCACGCTTTGTTCACGGTGAATGCCGGGAACTTCCTGCGGCACGCCGCTGCGGATGGAAATCTGCCGCGCTGGATTCGGACCGCCTCCCGCCTGCCGGGCGCTGCCGAAGATAGTTTCCTCTACCTGCTCGGGCTCGATTCCGGCGCGCTCGATCGCCGCTTTGGCTGCGACTGCGCCCATGTCGGCCGAGGTTAGCGAGGCGAGCGATCCGCCGAATTTGCCGATCGGCGTGCGGACGGCGGAGAGAATATAGACGGCCTGCAAAGTGCTTCCTCCAAACGTTTGAGTTTAGCAGGACTGAGAATAGATGCGGGCGCGATTCGGATCTGGTGATCGTTCGCCACGAACGGGCGTTTCACATCGGGAATCGCTTTCGTTCGATTGTGATGAACGGACTGCCTTCCTGAATGGCGAGCTCCTAGCGTCGATTCGGGGCCCGTGGTGTAACGGCAGCATGTTAACCTGTCCCGTTAAAAGGTGCGGGTTCGAGTCCCGCCGGTCCACAGCTCTCCCGGTTCTGGTGGGAAAGCTGTGGAGGAGGTTCCTGGACAGGGGGCCATTTCAAGTAATCCCGACTTGAGTATTGCAGTCGCCGATAATCGTTGATGTAACTGGACAGGTTAACGCCCCGGGCTGAATATTGGTCCGGGGTTTCTGTTTTCAGGCGATACCAACCTGCGCTCCTCCCTTGCCATTCCCGCTAAGCTCCTGCATAATAAATGTTTGTTTTGACCTCGCCGGACTCTTCCGGAACAAGGATATATCTCTGTGTTAATGATTCGACTGGCGCGCATGGGTGCGCGCAAACAACCGTTTTACCGCATTGTGGTGATCGAGAAGGCGCGCGCGCGCAATGGGCGTCCGGTGGAAGTGGTGGGAACTTATAATCCTCGAACCAATCCGACCAGCATTGAGTTCAAGCGCGACCGAGTCGACTATTGGGTTTCGAAGGGCGCGCAGATGTCAGAGCGCGTGGAGAAACTCTATTCCAAGCCTGCGGCTGCTCCAGCGGCTTCCGTGGCGTAAGCATTGTACAGACTGATCCCCATGACTGAAGCTAGCGGAAATGTTGGCGCACTCGTCGAGAAGATCGCGAAGTGGATCGTCGATGCTCCCGATGAGGTTTACGTCGATCATCTGGATGGCGATGTGATCGAACTGGAAGTTGCCGAGGCGGACGTGGGCAAAATTATCGGCCGGCAAGGGCGCAACGTACGTGCTTTGCGAACGCTGTTGAGCGCTGCCGGCGTGCGGACACGGAAGCGATACACGCTGGATGTCATCGACTGACGGCCGGACCGCCGAGGCCTGGGTGACCGGACCATTCGCGATCCTGACACAAGTGGCGAGTTTATTACCCTGGCCCGGGTGGTGAAAACGCAGGGCCGGCACGGCGAAGTTGCGGCCGAGATTTTCAGCCAGGTTCCCGCTCGATTTACGGTTGGCATGAAGTTGCTGGCGCTGCCGCGAGAGACGGAAGTTCAACGCCGCGAACTGGAAGTGGAAGAGCTTTGGCCGCACAAGGGATTGCTGGTTTTTAAGTTTGCCGGAGTAAATTCAATTTCCCTGGCGGAAACGCTGGTGGGATGCGAATTGCAAGTTCCGCAAGGCCAGCGTTCGAAATTGCAGCCTGGCTGGAATTATGTAAGCGATCTCGTCGGCTGTGCGGTGATAGATGGTGGCCGCGAGATCGGGCGGATTGAGGATATTCAGTTTGGTGCGGGCGAGGCGCCGTTGCTGATTGTGCGCCGGGCGAGCCGGTTGGTGGAGATTCCTTTCGCCGAAGCTTATCTCGAGAGTGTGGATATTGAGCGCAAGTTGGTGCGGATGAATTTGCCTGATGGTTTGCTCGAGGTGAACTCGCCGCTAACGGCAGAGGAGAAGCGGGAGCAGGGTGCCGGAAGGAAAAGGCATTAACCACAGAGGCCACCGAGGAGCACAGGGTAAAGCCTCTGTTTTACCCGGTGCCCTCTGTGTTAAAGATTTTTGGTTTCCGCGATGAAGGCCGATATTGTCACCATCTTTCCGGACTTCTTTCGTGGACCGCTGGATTATGGCATCACGCGCCGGGCTCAGGAAAGGGGGCTCGCGGAAATTAAGGTGCACGATCTGCGGGAGTTTACTCATGATCGTCACCGCACTGTGGATGACCGTCCTTTTGGTGGCGGCGAAGGCATGGTGTTGAAGCCGGAACCGCTGTTTGAATGTTTGGAATCGCTTGGTCTGGCTTCCCGAGAGCAACGGGTCGCGGGACGCGCGAGGCAATCAGTAGTTCTGCTCTCGGCGCAGGGGCAGCGGTTTAGTCAGCAAGTGGCAGCGGAGTTGGCTTTGCTCGACCGCATCGTTTTAGTCTGCGGACGATATGAGGGAGTGGACGAGCGAGTCGCGGAGTTTCTCGCCGACCGGGAGATTTCGATCGGCGATTATGTGTTGAGCGGCGGTGAAATCGCTGCCGCGGTGATTGTGGAAGCGGTGATGCGACTGCTTCCGGGAGCGGTTGGTAACCAAGCGTCAACCCAGCAGGAATCATTTACGGTTGACGTGAAGAAAAGTTTGGGCGGTGCGGATTCGACTTGTGGGTCGAATGGATTGCTGGATTATCCGCACTACACGCGGCCAGCGGAATTTCGCGGGATTGCGGTGCCGGAGGCGTTGATGTCCGGCAACCACGAAGAAATTCGGCGCTGGCGTCGGCAGCGGGCGTTGGAGAAGACTTTGCGCAATCGTCCAGACTTACTGGAAGGTGCGGAGTTAAGCGAGGAAGATAGGAAGTTTCTTGCCGGGACTAGAAGAGATGGAATTAGGTGAATCGATCTCCGCGGATCAGTACAAGATTGTTCACTGCGACAGACAGACACGGCGACCAGCGAGAGGCCTTCGTTTGCGATCATCTGTTGCACGGAACAAGTCAGGGATTTTTCTCCGGCGCGGACCCTGGAAATCCGCATCCTGACGCTTGGTGCTCTAAATGCGAACAGATTCGATCGGCCTATCCGGGTGCCAATGGCGAGTGGGATGAAAAGAGTGAGGCTCTGCTCAAGGTCAGGCTTGTATGTGGCGATTGTTATGAAGAGATCAAGTTGAGAAATGTTCAGCGCACCGAGGGAGCCATCTCAGTGCAGTGACGATTGGCCCTTGACGAAGCCGAAGAACTGCGATTCTTGAATTTAGAAGGAATAACTATCATGTCGAACTTAATCATTGAAAAGCTGCTGGCGAAAACGCAACGCACCGATATTCCTGCGTTTCATCCGGGAGACACCATCCGCGTGCACGTGAAGATTAAAGAAGGCGACAAGGAGCGCTTGCAAGCGTTCGAAGGCGTCGTCATCAAGCGCGACAACGGGCCGCAGGCCAGCTTCACCGTGCGCAAGATCAGCTTCGGCCAGGGAGTGGAGCGCATTTTCCCCATCCATTCCAAGGTGATTGACAAGGTGGATTTGCTGCGCTCATCGAAAGTGCGCCGCGCCAAGCTTTATTATCTGCGCGGGCTAAAGGGCAAAGCAGCGCGCTTGCGCGACGTCGAATAAACGACGTCGAATAAACGACGTCGAATAAAAATTGTTCGATCGCCCCTGTGGGTGCGGCTTGAGTCGATGCCTCTATCTGGCGGCCGCAGCCAGGGGCACGGTGATCACTTCGAGATCAGCGAAATCTTTATTCCGACATCCTTTCACTTGTTTCAGCACGTAATCCAGCAAGGGACGATCGCCCTGGCGGATCTCGTGAAATTCCACGCCCATGGCGCGATTTCCCGCCGTATAGCGAACATTGCCTTTCAGAGCGACGCTCACATCGTAGATATTCAGTGCCAACCTTAAGTCCAGTGCCCGGGACTAGAAGATTGCTGGCGCTGACCAGACAGCCATATCCTGAAATCTGTTCCACCTGGCCCTCGAGGCTGGATTGTCCGCCTATCTGCAATAGATCTGCTCCGCCTTCGACGTCGAAGCGTGGATGACGGCGCCGGTTCTGGTCGGTTCTGCCGAAGGTATTCATCGACGACTTTTTCTTCGGGGCATCAGGATTGATGGGCAGATACTGCTCCTGCATTTGCCGCAGTTCATCTTCCCAGGGAGTTTTAGCACCTTCCACGCATTCCACCGTGAACTGGCCGCGCAGCGCGGAGTCTGGATCCGCTGTCCACACTACCTGGCAAATGGATTTGTTCCGGCCACGCTCGACCGTGATCAAGTCCCCAACCTTGACTCCACGAAAGCTGAGCAATCGCGCGCCGCGGGGATGAATATCGTAGGTGCATGCCATCTCCGGACCGCAACGCTCGCCGTTCTGCATGTGGGTAAGACGCACCGGCAGAGCCAGGTGGACCAGTTTGTCCATTGGCATAACCCCGGGTGGCATAATACCGGGCTGCGGTTCGATTGGTTTTGCGCTCAAAACGACTCCTCGCGGACTCGCGATCTACCGTGAACATAGCAGTACATGTCCTACCGGACAATGTACGGTCGTAACCGAGGTAATGGTTACCATGCGGCGACCCAGGAGCCGAAAGCGGCATAAAGACCGGCGCGAATTATTCACAAGATAATTTTCACTCCGGCTTGCGGGAATAGCTGCTGGAGGGGCAAGATGGTGGAAAGTTTCTTTCATGCCCCATACCGCGAAGATCGCATCGGAATTTTCTCTTTCTCCTTCAGCGGCGAAATTGCGTCTGTTGAAAAAACTGCGCTGCACACTTCGGTATGAAAAAAAAGCGTGGGATACGGGCGCGATCCTGGTGGCAGGAGTGGACGAGGTAGGCCGTGGATCCTTGTTTGGACCAGTGGTGGCCGCGGCGGTGATTCTCGAGCGCGGCTACCGCATTCGCGGGCTGCGCGATTCCAAGCTACTGCTGCCCGAGCGTCGCGAACAACTGGCGCCGCGTATTCGCGAACATGCCGTGGCATGGGCGGTTGCGGCGGTGGACGCGGCGCGTATCGACCAGATCAATATCTATCATGCATCGCGGCTCGCCATGCGCGAGGCCGTGATGCGACTGCAGCCGGCGGCGGATCATCTTCTGATCGACGCTTTGCGGCTGGATTGCGAGCTGCCGCAAAAAGCCATCATCCACGGAGATGCGCTTTCGGTTTCGATTGCAGCAGCTTCCATTCTCGCGAAGGTCGAGCGCGATCGCATGATGTGCGAGTGGGACGCGGTTTTCCCAGAGTATGGGCTGGCTTCGCACAAAGGCTACAGCACTCCGCAACATCTGGCGGCGTTGTTGGAGTACGGGCCGACGCCGCTGCACCGGCAATCGTTTGCGCCGGTGTGGAGTAATCCGCTGGAGCAGGAAGTCTTGGAATTCGACTAACGCGGCCGACTATCCGAGGCCAATATTCCGTATACACATAAATCTGATATATTTACACATAGCTCGAGGTGAGCATGCGCACGAATATTGAAATTGACGACCGTTTGATGCGCCAGGCCATGCGGTCTAGTGGCGCACGTACGAAGAGGGCAGCAGTAGAGGCTGGGCTGCGCCTGCTGGCAGAGACGCACGCGCAAGGGTCGATCCGGCGGCTGCGTGGAAAGGTGCGCTGGGAGGGTGATCTCGAGCAATCGAGGACTGGACGGGTTCGAGCCTGAGGCTGAGAGATGGTGATCGTCGACACTACCGTGTGGATCGACTATCTTCACGCCATCGAAAATCCGGAAACGCTTTGGTTCGACCGTGAACTTGAACGCCGACGGATGGGATTGACCGATCTGATTCTTTGCGAAGTGTTACAAGGGATCAGACACGAGCGCGATTTCGTGCAGGTGCAGAGCGAACTGTTGAAGTTCAAGATCTACCGCACTGGGGGAAGTGAGTTAGCGGTTGCTGCTGCACAGAACTATCGAGACCTGCGTCGTTCCGGCTATACCGTCCGGAAGACAATCGATTCCCTGATCGCCACCTTCTGCTTGCTTGGCAAGCACGAACTTCTGCACAGAGACCGCGATTTCGATTGCTTCGAGGAAATGCTCGGCTTGAAAGTTGTGCATGCCGGGAAGTGAGCAGTCATCCCTAGTGTCTTTATCTCAGCGGACAAATCTTTGATTCGCTCATGAGTCCTTGGCAACCCTGCTCGGGCGAAGAAATCCACGCTTTGAAGATCAGTTGCCCGTTGCTGGGGTTTTGCCGATTAAGTTGGAACTGAGTTGGTCTATCAGCTCTGTGTTGTGAATCAGCGCTTGGCGCAGGATTTCCGCCTGCTGCCGGGCGGTGGGCCAGTCTTGTTTCTCGACGGCTTCGGTTAGTCCCGGCAACTCCAGGTGCGCATAGGTGAAGCGGGCGCCGTAGAGAATGTGTTTGAACCAGGGACGGCCGGGGATGCCATCGGGATTGAGCCAGTTGCGTTCGACTTGCATAGCGCCGTGATTGATAGTGGTGGCGAGTTTAGGATCGATCGTGCCGGAAGCCAGGGCATGAGTTGTGGATTCGTCGAGGCGCCTACCGGCGGCTTCAAAGTCGTCGATGGCATCGAGTACGGGCTTCAGGTCCAGTGGTGGCACCGGCCGGGCTTCGCCCGGCTGGACAGCCGAGGGCGGCTGTCCCCACAGGGCCTTATCCTCTCCCCACTTATCCTTGCCTTTCTCTAATTCATTCACGAACTGGCGGATGTTGTCGGCGTAGCTGGCGAAGTCGAAGGGAAGCAGGTCGGCGTTGGCGAGGCGGAGCGCGAGAACTCCCCAGAGCTGCGTCATGAGAGTGTGATAGCGGTAGCCGGGATCGCCGAAGTGGTTCATCCAGAAAAAATCGTCATAGGCCGAATGGTAGACGCCGTATGGACCATCGAATTGCAGGCCGAGCACCGGCATGCCGACGAAATTCAAGAACACGGTGTGGTCGGAGCCGCTGCCGATGCGGGTATCGGCAAGGTTTGAGTCCGTGACATCTTCGGTTTGTTTGGCCTCGTGGCGCTCCCGCGCCGATGATTCTTTCCAAGCTTCATACAAACTTTTACCCGAGGGATCCTGCAGCGTGTGTGCGGTTTCGACCAGCATGGGCGCGAGTGATGCTACTGCCTGTCCATGGAAGTTTGGACCGGAGGTAGAGGAGTCGACGTTGATGTAGGCGACGGCTTTCTTACGCAGTTCGTCGGCGAACTGCTCTCCCCATTCGGTGGAACCGGTCAGCCCCATTTCTTCGCCATCCCAACTGCAGACGACAATCGTTCGTCGCGGCCGTATCCCTTGCTTGGCCAGCTTTCCCAGTGAGCGCGTGAGTTCCATCATGGACGCGGTACCGCTCGAGGGATCGACGCCGCCGAAGACCCAGGCGTCGCGGTGATTGCCAAGGACGATCCATTCGTCGGGTAACTCCGCACCGCGAATGCGGCCCTCGACCACGTAGTAAGGCTGCGTGGAATTATCCATTTCGATTTTTACGTGGACGCGAACGCGCTTGCCGCCGAGGTGGTATTTGAGCGGCAATCCACCTTGCCAATCATCGGGTGCGACCGGGCCGTCCATTTGGGCCAGCAAAGGCTTGGCATCGTGCCAGGAAAGCGGAAGCGCCATAATTTTCGGAATCGAAACTGCCTGCTCGACGGGAATGCGTTTGGCGCCGGGAATGGATGCCCATCCGGGAGTGAGTGGATCGCCGGGGACCATGAAATCGTAAGTGATAGATCCGCGCTGAATGTGATATTCGGGACCCCATGGGCCGTTGGGAACGACTTTGCCTTTCTTAAATCCATCTTCCGCTGGATCGCTGTAGATGAGAATGGCGGCCGCGCCTTCGCGCTCCGCGGTGAGCGCTTTGAACCCGCGATAGCTGTAAGGATTGGAATAACGGACGAGAACGACTTTACCTTTAACGTCGATGCCTTGCTTGCGCAGAAGATCGTAATCTTCGGGATTGCCGCTGTGGGCGTAGACGAGCGGAGCGGTGACTTCTCCGGAGGCGGACATGCCGCTCCACGCCGAGCTGATGCTCTTGTTTTTTAGGTCCGGATCGCCGGGGACGGGCATTTCCCGCAGCAACGCGCGGTAGTGAATGGGCGCAACCATTTCGAGCGAAGTGAATTTTGGATTGCTTCCGTAAACGTCGTAACGGCGGATGACGACATCATCGAGGCCTTCCTGCCGCCACTGATCGGCGATGTAACGAGCCAGTTCGTTGTTGCGCGGAGAACCGGCAACATGCGGCTCGGCGGTGAAAAGATGATGTTGACGGCGCTCCTCGTCGGGGGATGGGATTGCTTTGAATTTTGTCTCGACCTGATTTTCGCGTGTCGCCGAGGAAGGAGTGAAGCCCAGGATGGAAGTTTGAGCGCAGACCAGTAGGGTCGTGTGCAGCAAGAGAAGGGGTATTCCCAGCAGCGAGCAAATTGAATTTTTATGCCGCCGTTCTTCTCGCGGGTTCCGCCGGTGCCGGCTAGAAAGAGCTTGAAACGCAGAGTGCGCTGAGAACTTCCGCGGAGAGCGCTGAGGCGCATCTCCGCAGGCCGAGTCCATATTGTTTGCTCCCCTCTTACAGAAGGCTATCTGGGTTTATAAATCTCCGTCAGCAAGTCGGGCTTCGATTCATCGCGAACCAGATGCGGATAACGTTCCCCACCGTGGTAATCGATTTTGTAGGTTTTGTAGTAGTCAGTGTTTTCGACCAGAAGTTCGAGGGGCGCGGTGCCGTTCTTGCCGGCTTTCAATGCGTCGCGCAGAACTTCGGGGGTGTATTGGCGGCTATTCACGGCGACGAGTTTCATGCCGGGACCGATTCCGGCAAGCGCAGCCGGCATGCCTTCGATCGTGTCAGTGATGACCCCGTCTTCGCGAAGGTCGAGGCCGATCGAAAACGCTCCGCTTGCAACGTGGCCATCGCTTTCCGCACCCCGCAACAACTCCGATTGCGTGTCATCGTAAACCACCTTCCATCCGCTGCCCTCGATTCCACCAAGCGGCGCGCCGGGGCCGTGATTCGTAAGACGCTCCATCCAGAAACCGCGCCAGTCGTAAGGCACAACTTGATTCAGAGCATTCACCACATCGTCGAAGGTATAAGTCTTCACCATCGGTCCAGTGCTCGGTGGGCCATGGAAGAGATGGCAGAAATCATCTAATGATCTCGAGCCTTTACTCTGCTGACGGATGATGACGTCGGCCCAAAGCCAGTCCAAAGTGCCTTCGTCGTAAAAATCAACTCCGCGGCGCCAGGAGTGCCAGGCCTCGGGAGCGAAGTAAAGCTGGGGAGCTGCATCGGCCGTATCCTGTAAATTGCGCCAAGTGCGGCCGGGTGTGTGATCCATTCCGGCTGCGGTTAAAGAGAGGTCGTCGCGCGCCTGCTCGGGAGTCAGCAATCCGCTGCGCGCGGTCAGCACGGTGCCGAGATAATTCGTTAATCCCTCGTACACCCAGAGCAGATCGTCCTGCATAGGCTGTTCGTAATCCGGCGTGGTGAGGTCGGCGGGGCGACGATATTTTCCATTCCACGAATGAACATATTCGTGAGGCAGCAGGCTGGCTTCCAGTTTGCGGGCGGTTTCGTCTACCAGTCCGCGCTCGCCCACACGGCTGTCATCGGATTCGTGGTGCTCCAGGCCGAAATGAGCGACGTGATCGCTAAGACTGAAAAGAAAGTGGTAGTCACGATAATGATGAGCACCGAAAAGTTTGTTCGCCTGCACAACCAGATTTTTGTAATGTTCCCAGACTTCTGGCGGAGGTTCGAGCGCGGCGGCGCTATCGGCAGCAACGTCCATCTCAGTGGGAGGATCGTCCGCGAGTTTGACGACTTTGAGAAACTCGCCGGTGATTACCGGCGAATCGACGAGGGTGTTCAAAGGCGCTGGCTTGAACGAGATTTGCGTTTCACCGTTGTCGGCGCTGGTGGATGCGATAGGCAGAGCGGTTCCATACTTCCAGTTGGCGGGAAGTTTCAGACTGGCGATGTAAGTGAGTTCGTCGGCCTTCCAGCCCTTGGGATAAAGGAGGACTTGATTCCAGCTGATGACAGCCATCTTGTCGGTGGCGGAAGAACCGGCGGAGAAACCGCTCTCAAAAGTTGCAGGCGAAAGGAAATCCAGTTCAGCGTTCACTTCGCTTTCTCCGGCGGGAACTTCGACGTGGATAGTGAAGCCATCGAGCAGGTCGCGGCGCCACTTCAGGGCTTTGCCGCCGGCGAAAAACTTTAGGCCAGCCAGATCGATAACCGGTCCGTCGGGTGCGTGTTCGCCGGGAATCCATTTCGGATAGTAAAGAGTCAGGTCTCCGGCGCTCGCGGGAATCTTTAATTTAGCGTGGAAGATTTTGCGCGGAGCCGATGTGGCATCGACAAAAATAGTTACGGTTGGCGGCGTAGCTGAAAAAGCGAAAAACGAAGAGAAAAAAAGAACGGAGATCACTCCCAGGAATCTGGAGAGTTTCATTTTTTGTATGGTCCCCCTGGTCCCGATGAAACAGACGAACGAATGCCACAGCATTGCTAGAATTTTCGATTTTAGCAGCGGAAGCGAGCCGCGGTACAGAGTCGCACCAGCGCTGCTATCATTCGACGATGTCACGGCACGGCAAATTTATTACCTTCGAAGGTCTCGACGGAACGGGGAAGAGCACGCAGATGCGCAAGCTGGCGGAGAAGCTGCGCACCGCCGGATACAAGGTCACGGAAACACGAGAGCCGGGGGGAACGGCGATGGGCGAGAAAATCCGGCGCGCTTTGCTCGATTCGAAAACCGAAGGATTGGCGCCGATGGCGGAAATGGCGCTCATGTTCGGCGCGCGTGCGCAGCATATTGCGGAAGTAATCCAGCCCGCTCTGGATCGCGGGCAGATTGTTTTGTGTGACCGCTTCACCGATTCCACGGAAGCCTATCAGGGCAGCGGGCGCAAGCTGGGAAGTAAGGCCGTCCTCGAGTTGCATCGCATTCTGTGTGGGGATTTGCAGCCGGATCTGACCATTCTGCTCGATTCCGATCCGGCGAAGAGTGTGGGCCGGGCACGGAATCGGAACCAGATTGCCGCCGAGCGCACGCACAAAAGCTCCGCCAAACACGCTGATGAGAACCGCTTTGAACAGGAAAATCGCGCATTTTTTGCGCGCGTGCGCGAAGGGTATATGGCGATTGCGGCCAGGGAACCGGCACGCGTCGTGCTAGTGGATGCGAGTGGTACGCCTGCTGAGACCCAGAGGAAGGTTGCGGCGACAGTGGGGAGTAAGCTGGGGCTAGGAGTGGATTGAGCGCATGAACCCAGATAAAAACGCATTTGGCGCGAATGCCGATAGGGAGAACTAGTCGAACCTCATGAGCTTCTCTGATTTTCACGGCAACGCCGAAACTGTTCATCGCTTGCGCGATATGCTGGCGCGGAATCGTTTTCCGCATGCGGTGATTCTTTCCGGCCCGCGCGGATCGGGCAAGTACACGCTGGCGCTGATGCTGGCGCAGGCTTTGAATTGTCTGCGCCGACTGAGACGATGGCCTGCCTGATTTCTGCGGACAATGCGCGAACTGCCGCCGCATCGCGCAGGCTGCCGATCTCGATGCGCGTTTTGCCGAAGCGGTAGAAACGCGTGAAGGTTTGCGAGATGCCGATAAGAAAGACACGCGGCTCTTCGTGCAGACTCATCCCGACGTACTGATCATTCCTCCCGACCCTCCACAGATGATGATCAAGGTAGACCAGGTGCGGCGGGTGATTGAGACCATTTATTACCGGCCTTCGGAAGCGCGGGAGCGGGTTTACATTTTCACCGATTCGGCGTTTATGAAGGAGGCGGCGAATTCGCTGCTGAAAGTTCTGGAAGAGCCGCCCGACTTCGCGACGATTTTCCTGCTCTCGGAAAATCCCGGCGAACTGCTTCCCACAATCCGATCGCGATCGATGGTTTTTCCACTGGGTGCCTTGCCCGTAGAGGAAGTGGAACGCTATCTGGAAAAACATCGTCCGGAGTGGAAACCGCAACAGCGGGCTCTGGTGGCGAGGCTGTGCGAAGGCGCAGTGGGCCGGGCGCGCAGCTTCGACCTCGAGAGCTATGTCGCTGCGCGATCCGACGCGCTGACGATTCTTAACTCCGCCCTGCTCGGAGGCGAACACAGCGCGCTGTTTAAGGTCACGGAAACTTATCGAGCGGGCGCTGAAGGGCGGGAGAAAACAGAAAATCTTCTGCGCACGTTATATTCGCTCCTGCGCGATTTGATGTTTCTGAGTTCGGGCGCGCCCGAACTGGTTCACAACACCGATATTCAAAGCCAGCTTCTGAAGCTCTCGGAGGCGGCCGATTTCGAATGGATCACCGCGGCTTCAGACCGGCTGGCCGAAGTGGAACGCGGGATGCGCCGCAATTTATTGCGATCGTTATCGCTCGATGCCCTGGAGCTGGCTTTGGAGAAGAGCGCCTGAGCGATTTCTAATTACCGATTGTTAAACTTCATGCCTTTTCAGTCGCTTACCGAGATTACTTCAGTGGTTCTACTCCCTTCGGAGTGATTGCCCGGCCTTTCCGGCGCGCCTATAATTGACTCACTCTGGTTTAAGAATTCTCCGTCAGGTTCCGGGTAGCAATATGCGAGGGTGAAGTTTGTCTTCGCCAGATTGAGGAGCATAGAAGCCCGGTAATGCGAAAGCGCCTGCAAATCGCACTGATGGCAAGCACCGTAGCCGCGACCACTTTTCTTCTCGCACCACAACTCCGCGCCGAGGACGGCGACGGAGATCCCCAGAAAATCACCGCAAGCGATGATCATGGCCGCACGATTTACGTCAATGATTCTGCCCCCGCAAGCCGGGCGCGACGCGCACCGGAGCCGGAAGCGCCGCGACGGACGCTGATGTATTGGAGTTCCAAGGAAAATCGCTGGAAGCCGGTGCCTCCGGCGAATGCCGCGGTGATGCGCGCGGCGCGATCGGCGGCGGCGGAAGTGAGCCAATATGTTGGCCGGGAATCGAATCAATCGGCCAACGCGAAAATTGTAGCCGCCAATTTCCGCGGCACGCTCACTACTGCGGCTGATATTGATAGCGCCATTGAGGAAGCCGCCGCCCGGCATAATGTGGACCCGAACCTGGTGCGAGCGGTGGTGAAAGTGGAATCGAACTTCAATCCGAATGCGGTGTCGCGCAAAGGGGCGATGGGACTGATGCAGTTAATGCCTTCTACGGCGCGGCAATTGAAGGTAAATAATCCGTTTGATCCGGAACAAAATGTCGATGCCGGGGTTCGTCATTTAAAGCAACTGCTGGAAAGTTATGGCGGCGACATCAAACTGACCCTGGCCGCCTATAACGCGGGTGCGGGAGCGGTGGCGCGCAGCTCAGGCGTGCCGCGCTACGCGGAAACCCAGAACTATGTCCGGCGGATTACCAATCTTTACTATGGCGGTTCCGCTTCTAGCCCGAGTGAAGTTTCGCACGATCCCGTTCGCGTTCAACGAGATGCGCGGGGCGTGCTTTACATCAGCAACACCGAATAGGTTTGCGGCATCTGTTATTTATCTTTTTATCTGTCGTTATCTCTCAGGCACCCAGGGAATTAGTTCAACCAACCGGTTCATCGAGCAGAAACGAAAGCGCGGGCTGGTGATTTTGAATAGCTCATCGCGGGAGCGTGGTCTGTGGGGAGCATTGCTGGTGCTGGCCTTGTTGGCCGCACAGCCGGCGCACGCTCGCGCGCACCATTCCGATGCCTGGGCGCGGGAGCACTTCGCCGCCGCCGAGCGCATGCGCGAGGCGCTAAACGGGCGGCCTCCGCTGGACCGGACGCGCCGGGATTATCAGCGTGTGGTGAATGCTTACCGGCTGGTTTATCTCGGGGCGCCCAGTTCCTCGAAGGCCGATCCCAGTGTGGTTGCCGTGGCGGAAACCCTGGTGGAAATGGGTCGGCGCTACGAAGATGACAGCATCCTGAATAAAGCCATCGTGGAGTACAAGTTCTTGCGCCGGGAATATCCCGGGCAGCAAGTATCGCGCCGACGGATTATTCACGGTTGCCGAAATCTACAAGGACGATCTCAACGATTCTCAAAGCGGCGCGCGCGTCCTTCGAAGAGTTTCTTGCGCCACTATCCTCACAACCGGCTGGCAGACGACGCCCGGCAGGCCATTTTGGAGATCGATCAGCAAGCGCTGGGCGAGAATGACGCGCCCAACCAGCTGAAGAGACCGTGCTGCCGCTAAAGACGCGAAGAATCGTGATGGGCAATCGCGGCAGCACTAAGAGTCCGGTTCTCGCGCGTTGCGTCGACAAGGGACGAGCCGATGCAGCCGCATTCCGGCGGTATTCCTAGAGTGACCGGCATCAGGCATTGGTCCACGCCCGACTACACTCGCGTCGCCATCGATGTGGAAGGAGACGTGAAGTTTTCTTCACAAAGAATCGCGACTCCGGCGCGCATTTTCTTCGATCTGAAAGGGACAAAGCTAGCTTCCACGCTTGTGGGTAAGAGCTTTGATGTGGATGACGGGTTTCTGAAGAAGGTTCGAGTAGCCCAGTTTGCTCCGGGACGCACACGTGTTGTGCTCGAGGTCGACAATCTTTCCGACTACGACGCCTTCCTGCTGCCGAATCCTTATCGCCTGATTATCGACATTCATGGCAAGAACTGGAACGGCCGGCAGCGAAGAGAAGCGGCAGAGAGTTTAATGACTCAGAATTCGCCGCATGAGGCCGCTGCGGTTGGAGGCGATGCCGATTCGAGTTCCACAGAACCCAAATCGGATGCCTTGGCTTCATCCGAGCCGGCGACCCCGGTTGATATGGAACCCGAAGCAAAAACAACACAGATCGGAAGCCGGCGCGACCTCGGGATTGGAAGTACGAAAGCGCCCACCGCCGTAGTAAAGAAAGTAGTTGATGCGGATGACGACGACGAGAATGCCGAACTATCGGAGCCCGCGCCAGCTAAGCGGAGCATTCCGGCCAGCAGGAAGAACTTGCTCTCGGCGCGTAATTCCGGGATCCCGAAGAAGATTGTGGATAACGATCTCTCCAACGAAACAGAGGCTTTGAATTCCGGTCTCGCCCGGGCTGAAGCCGATGAGCGAACTGAGCCGCAGGCTGGGTCCAGGCACACGTTGGCTTCGAGCCGGGCGCGAAGAGACACTCATTCTGATATGCGCGAAGCGCAGCCGACGGCGAGCGGCGACCGTTCTTTGATTCGTGCACTTGGCCTGAAAATCGGCAAGATCGTGATCGATCCGGGTCATGGAGGCCACGACACCGGCACGATCGGTCCCAATGGTCTGGAAGAAAAAGATCTCGTCCTCGAAGTGAGCCGGCGTCTGGGAAAGTTGCTGGAGACGCGGTTGGGCGCCGAAGTAGTTTATACGCGCAAGGACGATACCTTCATTCCACTGGAAACTCGCACGGCGATTGCGAATCAGGCGCGGGCCGATTTGTTCGTTTCCATCCATGCGAATTCGAGCCACGATTCCGCCGCCCGTGGAGTTGAAACCTATTATCTGAACTTCACTTCTTCCCCAGAGGCGCTGGAAGTAGCGGCGCGCGAGAACGCGGTTTCGGAGAAATCGATTTACGAATTGCAGGATCTGGTAAAGAAGATTGCGCTGAAGGAAAAGATCGAGGAGTCGCGGGAATTTGCTGGAGACGTCCAGGCTTCGCTGCATAGCGGCCTGGCGATGAAAAGTCCGGCGATTCGCGACCGCGGGGTGAAAAAGGCTCCATTTATCGTATTGATTGGTGCGAACATGCCGTCGATCCTAGCCGAGATTTCTTTCGTCAGCAATCCCACCGACGAGCATCGCCTCGCTACCAGCGAGTACCGCGAGCGCATCGCCGAATCGCTCTACCGCGGCATTGCCAAATATGTGAATGGGCTGAGCGGAGTGAAAGTGGCTAGCAAGATGGATAAGGCTGCGGGGCAGTAGATTCGCCGGAATTTCCGACATCATTGATAACCCTGTCTTATCAACCCGCCGATAATTAGTCCCGAGGAATTCGTATCCGGAAACTTTTTCCCATGCTGTGTTGTCTAATTACAGGAGGGATTCTGTGTCTCGCGGTGTCTTCATGCGTCTTTCCAAGTGGGTAGCAATATTCCCCGTCGTTCTCGTTCTTGCCAGCACTGTCTTTGCTGCTGCCGATTCGACTGCTCCGCCGATTCTTCCTAAGCAGTTTGGCGGGTGGCAAATGCAGGGCGCGGCTCAACCTAGCAAGGATCCCGCCGTCGCCGATCCTTCGAACGCGGCGCTCCTGAAAGAGTATGGGTTCAAAGACTTCGAATCGGCCACTTACAAGAGTGACGATGGCCGCACTCTAAAGATTCGGGCAGCGCGGTTTGCTGATGCCACTGGCGCTTTTGGCGCCTATACGTTCTACCTGCAGTCGGGAATGGCGCGGGAGGAAATCGGAGATCAGGGCGCGTCGGCGGACCGGCGAGTGTTATTTTATCGTGGGCACGTCGTAGTCGATGCAGTGTTCAACGAGTTATCAGTGATGTCGGCGGCGAGCTTGCGCGAACTGGCGGGCGCACTGCCGCGGCCCGGAGGCAATGCCGGGAACCTGCCGCCGATTCTCGCCTTCATGCCGCATCACGGATACCAGGCGAATACGGAAAAATACGCCGAGGGACCTCTAGGCCTGAGTGCGATTGCGTCCCCGATTCCCGCCAACCTCATCGACTTCAGTACGAACCCCGAAGTAGTGCTCGGCCAATACTCGGTTGGAGGCGGAGAAGCTACGCTGATGCTCATCGAGTACCCAACCCCGGCCTTGGCAGCTGAACATTTGCGCCGCATCGACGCCGCCAATCACGCCGCGCAGCCGCAGGCGGGAGTGGAGTCCGTGGAAAACATCGGCCCATTTTTTGACAAGCGTACCGGACCAATCCTGGCGATTGCGGCTGGACCGCTTTCGCAGAGCGAAGCGCAAACGCTGCTGGGCGCCGTGAATTACGACGCCAGCGTCACCTGGAACGAGAACACTTACTTCGACAAGAAGAACAACATTGCCAACTTGCTGGTCAATATTATTCTTCTGTGCATCATCGGGGGGGCAATCTGTTTGGCGGCGGGAGTTGCATTCGGCGGCGCTCGCGTATTGCTGCGGCGCTATTTTCCGGGTCGATTTTTCGGGCGCGAGGATCAAATCGAGTTCATCTCGCTGGACTTACGTGAGGCTGCGGCGCAGGTGTCTCCTACCCGTCCCAGTAACCCGTCCGATGCGCTAAAGGGTTCTTAACTCTCTCAGGAATATCGGTTTAGGAGCGTCTGAGGGGTTTTTAGTCTCATTTTGAAACATTTCGCCCATGTATTGACCCGTTGTGTAAGTTATTGAAAGTAAAGACATTTATTTGCTAAAAATTGCTTGACACTCTGCTTTTTCGGCCCATAAGATTTTGGCAGAAAGTTTCGACGGAATTTTCAAGCCTCTGTTGGAACTATTCTCCCTTGAAAAAGAGAAGGTCGCCCTGTTGCCGGGCGACCTTTTCGTTTTCGCAGTCATCGATTTCGCGAAGAAAATCTGATCCTAAATTCGCCCTCGGATAGTTTCAAAGAGATGACGCTCAAGAGCACATGTGTTTGTACTGGTCAAGAACTCCGAGATTGGTGACCTCTGCCTTTGCGTCGCCGGTGATTTGATAAACTGTGAACGTCCACCAGAAGCCGACGTAGCTCAGTTGGTAGAGCAGCCGATTCGTAATCGGCAGGTCAGCGGTTCAAGTCCGCTCGTCGGCTCCATCCTTTTATCCAGTATCCATGCTGTGTGCGCCTTCCATTCCTTCCGCACCAGCCGATCTGGAATTCATCGCACAACTCGAGAGCGAGCTGCAGTACGGCACCGCGGATTCGTGTGCTGGAAGAGCGTCTGTGGCTGATGCGGATCGCGCAGCATTCATAGACTCGAAGAGGAGAGCTTTATTCAAGAGCATTGCGAAAAGATCGAGCTTTACTCGCTATCAGCCCGAACCCATTCTTTTGGGCGGCATTCTCTAAGTTCAACGATTCTGCTCGGGCCGCGGCGGAGTGTCCTTCTTTGTTTCTCAACTCGGCCATAGCCAGCCGCGTCTCGAACTCAAGCTCGATGAGTTGATGAGAATGAGCGCTTTGAAGTGTCTTCTTCAGTTGTGTGCTTGCCGCTGTAAAATGGCCTGACAGGTCTTGCACGCGGCCAGATATCATTCCGAACTGCAAACGGAGCAGCGTATTGGCGCTTTTATCGGCCAGTGATTTAGCCTGTCCCGCCTCGGACTCGGCTTCAGGAAGCTTGGATTCGGCCAGCAGGGAATCGATCAGCACAATGCTGGCGGCAAGTTCGTCGTCGGCCTGCTGATCTTGATGAAACTGTTCTTTGCACCTACGGATCACAGTTTCGGTATCGGCGGCATGGTCTTGCTCAATCGACAGCCGCGCCAAAGCGAGTTCCGTTTCCGCGACGGCTTGCTTATCCCCAATCTCTTTACAGAGAGCCAGTGATTCCTGGTAAGAATTGCGAGCTGCGCGCAAATCCCCTTGATCCTCAAGCACGTCCCCGGCTCCGGCTAGTGCATAGGCCACCGCGCGTTTGTCGGCAATTTCCTGCGCAGTGGCTTGGGCCTGCTTGTAACCGGCAAGAGCTGATTTCAGGTCACCACGCAGTCTCGCAATCTTGGCCAGATCGGCGAGGGTAAGCGCGAGGCCATCTTGGTCTGCCATTTCCTTGTAGCCTGGAATTGCGTCTGAGAGCCCCCGCGCCGCTACCGCCAGATCTCCGCGGGCCAGAGAAATATCACCCAGGTTCGCGGAAGCGGTTGTTACACCCTCGAGATCACCGATCTGCCGAAAGACTTTGATCGCTTCCCGGTACATTGCGTCCGCGCGATCCAGGTCGCCCTGTTCATAGTAGAGAATGGCGAAATCGGCCGTGGTGCGAGTTGCATTGTCACGATCGCCAACTGCTGTGTACCGCTTTCGAGCATTGTCACAGTCCTGGGCAGTGGAATCGCCATTGCCGATCTGACAGAGAATTCCGTAGGCCCGTGCAACGATGAGTTGCAGACCCTGGGCGTTCCCCTTTTCGATAGCGCGCTGGGCGGCAGCCTGCGCCTTAACGACATCGTTATTAACCCAAGCGCGAGCTTCCAGATAGTCGATCCGTGGGTCGCCGCCAGCAGGAAGCGGAAGACGCCGGAGGGTTTCCAGAGTATGCAAAGCATCTGCAGGATTTACCCATCGCTGTTCTTCGGCGAGGCGAAGACCATAGTCCAAACTGTCCGGGAACTGGATGAAAAGGTGTCGATACGAATCGATGGCTCGCTTCCGATCTTGGATGGTGGCATAGTACTGACCATCGATCAGCAGACGATCTTCTGGCCCCAAGTTCACGGAAAGAGCGCGAGCCCGTTCCGCCTGATCCCGGGCCTTCAGGCTGTAGCCGAGGTGCCTCCAGGCATCGGACAAAGCAGCGTGTGTCAAGGGAAAGTCCGGCTCGACGGCTGCAGCTTTGATGAGAGAATCCCGGGCTTCTACAAAATCAAACGCCCATAAACTCTCCAATCCCTGCGTGTAAAGTTTGAACGCCAGAGGTTTCGAAGGCAGAGCGGCTCGTGCCTGCGCGATTGCTTCCGCTGAAACCGGCGTCGCTCCCAAGCTCTGCCGCAGGGACTTACCTGCCTGGCTGACAAGTTCAAACAGATCATCTTCGTTTCCGACGAAGGCCTGTTCGGCGATCGTCTCGCCATGTTCGGTGTCTTGGACCCGAACGTCCAGACGAATCCGCCTTTCTCCTTTTCCCGGCAATGGCGTATACGAACCAAGTATGACTACGTCCGCTCCAGGATTCGTATGGAGCCGTTCAAGGGTTTCCTTTGCAAGGCTGTCTTCGTCGGTCAAGGGGAGTTCTCGTTTTGCGCGCGCTACGTCCTCACCCGAGACCATGCGTAAGGCGCTATCAGCGGCGAGCTCAGTACTGAGCATTTCGGCAAAGGCCGGCGAGAGCCAGTTGTCCTCGGGACGTCCAGGCAGATTGCGAAAGCCCATTACGGCTACAGATCGTCGAACGTGTACCGGAGCGAGGCTGGTATCGGCCGCAGTCTTATTTTCTATCCTGGTCCGCGCAAGGCGGAATCGATAAGTGGCACTGCCGATCGCAAGCACGAGGAATGCAGCAATTGCTATGTAACGCAACCCCCGGCCTGAAATGGCAGAGTGTTTTTCTGGTGGGGGCGACGAAATCGACGCTGTTATCGTCTCGAGGCGCGAGGGGACGGACCGGAACCTCTGACTCTGTGACCGTAGTGACCGGCGCCAAAAACCGGTAGCCTTGCCGTGGCACGGTTTCCACATAGCAGGGGGAGTCCGCATTGTCTCCGAGTGCATCACGGATTTTCCGGATCGCGACTCCCAAGCTGTTATCGAACTCAACGAAAGTGTTCTCCGGCCAAAGGCGCTGGCGAAGCTCTTCTCGGGAGACGATCTCTCCTGCTTTCTCCACCAGAATTGCCAGCATGCGGAAGGGCAGATCTTGCAGCTTGAGTTGCTTACCGTTGCGAGTGAGCGTGGCTCTACCCGAATCAAGCTGGAACGGACCAAACCTGTAAACGGTTTTCTTGTGAAGCTCCCCAAGCGACACGCGGTTCCCTTTGGCCACAGATGGTAGCACAGGCCCGTTAATAAGGAGGTCTAAGCCTATAGAAACCTGACCCTTATCAGTTAAAGCAGGTTTAAAGGACAGTTTTATTGACCCGGCGAACATGTCCCTGCAGATTGATGCTCGCAGGGCAGCGATTCTGGCGACCACAACTTCGGAGGGCTGCCCACCAGCCATCAGGGCGGAAGTGGCATCGGGGGGTGCCACTTCCACCTGAGGACGCCACTTGAGGGCTAAGGAAGATCATGATCAAACGAACCTTACTCGTCGCACTCCTGTTGTCGATTCCCGCTTGTTTCGGGCAGACCCAGCCAGCGAAAGTTCGCATGTATTACATTGCCGCGGACGAAGTGAACTGGGATTACGCCCCGGGTGGCGTTAACAAGATGATGGGCATGAAGTTCGAGGGCTACTCGAAAGTCTTTGTCGAGCGCGGCCCGCATCGCATTGGGAGTATCTATCGCAAAGCGCTGTATCGCGAATATACCGACGAAACCTTTGCCCACCTTAAGCCCCGGCCTGCAGAGTGGGAGTCCTCCGGAATTCTCGGTCCGATCCTGCGCGCCGAAGTCGGCGACACCATCCGTGTCGTCTTCAAGAACAACGCTACGCATCCCTACAGCATGCATCCGCATGGAGTCTTCTATAAGAAGGACTCGGAGGGTGCACTCTACGAGGATGGGACGTCTGGTTCAGACAAAGTCGATGACGCTGTACCGCCCGGCGAGACTCACGTTTACACATGGGAAGTGCCGGAACGGGCCGGGCCCGGGCCGAATGATCCAAGCTCGATCGTGTGGCTCTACCACTCGCATGCCTATGAAATGAGAGACGTCCACAGCGGACTGGTGGGCGCAATCATCATCTCGCGTCGCGGCGCCTCCGATGCTGCCGGGAAACCTAAAGATGTCGACAGAGAGTTCGTCTGCTTATTCATGCTGTTCGATGAAAACCAGAGCTGGTATCTGGACTACAACATTCAGACTTACACCAGCGATCCTAAGGGTGTGAATAAGGGTGAGTTCATTCCAGTCGAAGCCGACGGAAGTCTGGCTCCCGCCGGCACTGGCTTTTCGGTCGCCAATGGAAAGTTTGCGATTAACGGCTACATCTATGGAACGGGACCCCTCATGACCATGAAAAAGGGAGAGCGCGTTCGCTGGTATCTCGTCGGTCTCGGCGAGGGGTTTAGTCTTCACACCCCGCATTGGCACGGAAATGTCGTGCTGCAGGATGGCAAGCGCACCGATGTGGTTTCTCTAATGCAAGCACAGATGGTCACAGTGGACATGGTCCCCGATGATCCGGGCACTTGGATGTTCCACTGCCATCTTGATGACCACATGGAAGCCGGGATGATGGCGTTCTACAAGGTCGAGCCGTAACGCAAATACCCCATATCGACAATCGGGGAATTTGTCATGGAAGGAGAATCGCGATGTTTCGAAATGCTTTTTTCGTTTGCATCCTGTTAATACTTGCCTCGATGGCTTCGCATTATGCCATGGCGGCAGATTCCTGCCAGCCCGTGTTCGACGCCATGAGCAAGGTGCTCATGACTCCTTCCCACGTCTTTTCTACGGAAGGCGCGGGGACGCGGGCTGCCGCGAAACCGCAGAGCGAGTCGATCTATTTTGGCGGGGCTATTTACGTCAAGCTCAACGGCAAATGGATTCGCAGCAAAATGACCGCGCAACAAATGCTTGAGCAGGAGAAAGAAAATCGAGAACATGGCAAGGCAACCTGTCGCTACCTGCGTGAAGAAGTCGTCGGCGGCGAAGCTGCCGCGGTGTACAGCGCTCATAGCGAAAACGAAGATGTGAAGTCAGATGGGCAGGTATGGATTTCGAAGAACGGATTACCCCTGCGTGAGGAACTCGACATCGACATTGGCGACCCCGGCAAGATGCACCACTCAATTCGTTACGAATACAGCAACGTGCAGGTACCGCCTATGTAGAGACGAAGAGGGCAACGATCTGCGATTGTGTCCGCCAATGTAAACAGCCAGTTGCGGCTCGCGAAAATCTACATGTGTTAACTAAGGAGTCAGACTCATGGCGACATTCTGCGTGAAGTGCGGAGCACCTCTCAGCGGACCTTTTTGTGTGAAATGCGGCGCGAATATGAGCAATTTCAGCGCGCTGCCCCAACCGCCATCTCCGGTGGCGCAAGCGCCACAACCAGCGGCGGCTCCGACATCCCCAGGGCCCGCGCCCGCTAAGCAAGGACTGAGCGCGCTGGCTAAGCTGGGCATTGCGGCCGTCGTCATTATTTTTGTTGGGGGGCGCTGTCGGCATCGCCGGAGTGTATTACGTTGCCCATCGGGTGAGCCAGAAGATTCACCAGGCTACCGATGAAATTCTTAGATCGAGTTCAGATTCAAGCAGCAGTAATTCCGGTTCTAAGGACTCGGGTCTCACAGCCTCGAGTTCTGCGGGTTCCAGTGGCGGAAGCGCGATTGTGGGCGATGTATGCAGACTTCTCCAGAAAGAAGATGTAAGCCATGCCATCGGCGTTGAGATTGTGCGAACACATTCTGAGGACAACGGCTGCACCTATATCGCGAAAGGTACGCAGGCAGATATGACCGCCAAGCACGTGAGTGCGATGATGGCGGCGCGGGGCGCGGACAAGCAGGCACAACAGATGATTCAGAATTTCGCCGGGGGGATGGGAAAAGTGTTCGAGAGCGAGAAGCCTCAATCCGAACAGGACACCTCCGGCGAGGTCCCGGTCTTCAACTTTTCCGTGGACCAAAACGCGGCGGAGGAACAGATTCAGCTGAATGCCAAAACGCTCGCACTTCTGGGAGACACACAAGGACTGCCGGGAATTGGGGACCAGGCATTCGTCTCGGCCGACGGCATAATCATGGTGCGCAAAGGCAAGAATCTGATCCGGATCATGTACATCACGTGCCCTTGCGGCACCGAAGCCGTGAAGCCTCTAGCCAAGAAAATCGCAGACGCAATGTAGACCGGCATGAGAAAAAGCGCGCGACCTGAGACCACCGCCCCGAAAAGCTTGCTGCAAGTGCACATTTTTTCAATCTGAAAGGAAATCTTATGAAGGCTAGTTATCCTTCCCGTGCGTTCCGAAAACCGGCGAAACCGATGTCCCGCCTAGCCTGCTTCCCGCTCATACTGCTTCTGGTCTTAGGCGGTTGTTCAAAGCCTGTGTCGAAAACCGGCGTCGCTGCATCGCAAGGCGTGGGGAATGCCGGTGCCGGCACTCCCGCCGGCAACGCGTGCGACCGGAAAGTGGTGACCTCAGGCGACGCAGCCGAGATCCTCGGCCAGCCGGTCACATCGGAAAAAGCTTTGCCCGGCGATGCGCAGTCTTGCGTGTTCACGACGGCGGACTTCACCACGCTGACGATCTCGGTGCGCCCGGGCCTCGGGCGAGCCACGGTGGATATCTGGGCTGCGGGGAAGATGCCCATGCCGGTGACCGACGTATCGGGCGTCGGCGAACGGGCGGTGTGGCAGTCGACGCTCAAGGAGATCAACGCGGAGAAGAACAACCTGCTCTGCGACATCGGCGTCGTCGGTCCCAGCCATAGCGCGGGCGCGACACCGGAGAAACTAGGCGCCCTTTGCAACAAGATCTTCGCGGCGATGTGAAACCCGGAGCCCGCAATGGAAATGGATATCGAGAAGAAGATTTTACGGTTTGCCACCATGACGGTCGCAGCCGCGTGCCCTGCCGCGTTAGCTTTGACGCGAGAACAACCGCGCCATGCTTCAGCCGGAACACCAGCGCCGACTGGCAAGGTTCTCGCGCAGCGCACCCATGTATCGTTTGCTCCACCGCCCTCCGAGCAGGCGACGGAACTGGCCGTCATGGGCCCGATCCGGGAGTCTCTTGGGTGCCTGAGATCTATCTCTGGTTTGGGCGGCTTCTTGGCAATCCTTATTTTAAGCTTCGTGTTTACCGCCAGGGGTGGAACGAAGTTGCTCACTACGGATCCATTGACGGGACTTCCTCTTCATCCCGCTACAGATTCCCGCCTCCACTTGGGTAATGAGCCTACTCAGTTGCCGGAATCGCAAGTCTGTAAAAGCAAAATGCAGGCCGATTTCTACTCGGTTTACGACTCCAATGTGAATGCAACACTCGCTTGGTATGACGCTCACTTGCCGGGGTTCAAGAAGACGCACGCCTACGCGGCCAACCGCTCGCAAGACACCTACTACAAATCCGATGGGACGCTGACTGTCTCGGTCACAGGCAGCCCGGGCAAAGAAGGTGAAAACACGGACACCTATTCGGTGCTGTACGCTCGCCTTCAGCCCGGACTACCCGAGAAGACGATCGTTGCCGTGAATCGACAAACAGTTGTTTGCCAATGATCGATCCATCTTTCATGACAAACCAGGAGACTTTATTATGGCTTCCCTGGCAGATGTTCTGGTCAGACAGTTGTTGGATGGTCGACACATCGCGTCGCTTGCAACTGAGAATCCGGACGGCTCCATCCACATGGTTGCAGTGTGGTACTGGTTCGACGGTACACATGTTTATGTGGCGACGTCCTTGCGTAGTCGTAAAGCACGAAACCTGCAATCCAACCCAAAGGTCTCCTTAATGATCGACGCTCGCGATCCGACAGCATCTTACGGGATCACCCTGGCGGGGACCGCGCAGATCCTGACCGCCGAGGTATCGCGGAAGAATAATGCGGAGATTCATCGCAAATATCTGAGCGAAGCCGCACTTGCGGACGCGAGAGTGGGTCCGGTGTTCGCTGCATGGGATGATGTCACGATCCGGATCGCACCGGCCTCGGTTATCGCCTGGGACATGCGCGAGGCAGACCGCCAATTCTTCGGCGGCGTTCTCGGGGGCAATCCCGCGTACCTGTTACCGCTGCAGCGTTGACTTGTGGGAGTTACGTCTCGCCGCACAACCCCATCGGTTGAGCGGTTGGGTACGAGTCCCGGTTCATCATGAGTCCCGGTTCATCAACGTTCCTCCTCCGCTGATCGGCGCGGCCGAGGGGGGCTTTAGCTGTGAACTTGGAGGGAAACGACCACGAGCTGGCCTTCAAATAGCAGCCGGACCTCCAGAGCGGGCGAGTCTGTCTGGGAGTGCAGGACATAGTCGGTGCCTGTGATTACGGTCGGGGGAGACAACATACAACTTTCCGACAGACCGGCAATCTTGTTCTTGAAGTTGCCCGCCACCATATTGCAAACTTCGCCGAGCGCGTCTGCCACCTCGGCACCGACCTTGTCCAGGGGTACGCCGAGCATCTTGGAAGTCATGAGGGCGGCCGCCTTCGCCTCGCAGCGAACGCTTAACACGCCGCACAGTTGCCCTGCCAAACCAACCATGGCAGTAACGTCCAGGGTTGGCTCCTGAGCGGTTGATGGTACGGTCAGCTGGCAACCTAACATGAGATCGAAGACTTCGCGCACAGCTACTTCGATCAGCGGAGTCCAGTTTTCGTGGCTGCCGTTGGCAGCCAGCAACTCACTTACAGATTTCATAATTTACCTGCCAACACGGGTATGACATGTTCCTTCACCTGCTCCGGCGTGAAAGGCTTGCGGATGTAACCACGCGCCCCGCAGGATATGGCCTCGACGACCTGAGACTCGCTGCCTTCAGTTGTAATCATGACCACCGGCACGCCTTTTGCGTTCTCGACTCCGGGAAGCTGCTTGATGAACTCTATCCCCCCCATGACTGGCATATTGATGTCACAAAGGATCAGATCGACCGCGCTTTCTTGGAGAATCGCAAGCGCCTCAGCCCCGTTCCCAGCTTGGAGTATCTCGGTCAGGTCGATGCCTGCCTGGCGCAGCGAACGTTCCACAATCTTTCGCATGACCGAGGAATCGTCGACGATCAGAGCACGTATAGGCATCAGGCTGTACTCATTCTCCGCTTGGGGCAAGTGTCCGCTTGCTTGTTTCTCTTACACCCGCTAGTGAGTAATATCGGAAAGAGGTGATAAGACTTTAGGTAGGGGCTACTTATGAGGCTGGTATTGTTCTATCGAATCCCTAAACCTTGGGGAACATTTAGTGTGGGAGGTCCCTTCCGAACAAGCTTATTTTGTTTTTGCTGGGATTGAAAAGCCGGCGAGCAAAATTGTTTGCTCGCCCAGCGCCCATTTCTGCAAGAGTTCCATTTGCGACTTCGCGGCACTGAATCGCAATCCAGGAGGATGACGAACTCATCTGCTCCCCAGCGGCCAATAATATCCGTGGAACGATCGTTGCACCGCAACTCAAGGGTAGGTACTGTTGGGGGAGGCTGTCACCAGCGTGGAGTCCGTAGATGTTACTGACATGCTTAAACCCTTCTAGATCAAGGATGACAACACAGAACATGCTGATACGGGATATGTCATTCGATGCGGTCCTCACTCTTGCGGCGACCGGCCACGCCCTCCAATGCATCCTGCAATGCGAGCTGCATCATCACGTTAAGTTTCGTTTCATGAGTCAAGACTTCCGGCTGCAGTTGCACGAATGACTTTCGACTGTCTTGCTCGATCCGTTCAACCGGGGACATTTCTGTTGTGGTATGACACAAGAGCCCTTGGTTACTTGACATGGGGATTGCGTCCTCCCTAAGCTCATTTCAGAAAGTCGTTGCGGACTTCCACTCGCAACGTCTTCCGCACAAATGAAGGCTGTGCTCAAGCTGTGCAGGCCCGGACGCGGTCGGGCCAGAGCGCTGATTTATCTATTTGCGAGAGGACGACGCCCGGTATGGGGGGTGAACGTTTAGTCGAGCTTTCCGCGTCAGGAAGTCTAGTCGCCATCGCTTCGATGCCCGGACAATTCTACGCTGCCAGTTACGATCTGCTCGAGCAGCTGTTTATACCTTTGTTGTCTTCTGCGCAGGAAGCTAATGATCTCTTTGCAATCCGGGTTGGGGATAGCAAGTCGGCCCTTCGCGCCGCCTCCTATCTGGCGGGCGAACTCCTGCGCGACACCAGCTTTGCCCCTGTCCGCTCGATGAGTACCAAAGCCGCTCACGCCTATAAGGTTGATTTACCCGCAAATGACTTTCAGACCGAGACTAGGGTTTTCACCGCGGGCACATCTGCAGTGTTTCGCGTGAAAATACAGGGAGCGATTCGAGGCGACAAGTTTGTGGTTGTCGACCCGGAGTCCAACAATACTCTTTTTTCCTTCACCAGATTCGAGGCGGAGAAGCCGGATTTCTTTTCGCGTGATTTTGCGTTTCTCGCCCAGGAGTCACGCAAGGACCCCTCGATGTTTGGCGGAGGCCAGTCCGCGCTGGCTCAAGGAGTAGTGGACTTAATGCTTGGCGTTCCGGTAGGTGGAAAAACGATCACGGTGCGGGTCCAGAAGAAAGAAGATGGCTCAGCCGTCGATGTCAAACATTCCGCCAACAATAAGACTCTCTTAAGCTTGCCACTCGCTTCTCTCAGTAACATAGGCAAACTGCTGGAAACCATCGCCCAGCACTTGTCCGCGAATGCGGCTGACCTGGCGCCCTAATTCCGCGCGAGGTTCGATACGACTGGCATACAGGATCTCAGTTGCCCACCCGCCAGGCTACCTCTTAAATCGGCTCTTCTCGATTCTCTGCAGAGCCGACTCTCACGCGCGTTAGCTGCCACAGCGTAATCCTCTCGTAACCCCACCAAACGGTGAAGTGTTCCAGCTGAACTCTCTGTTGTGACATGGCACTCAGGATTGGCAACTGGATAAAACAACAGGTCACGGATGGTGAGTTGTGTGTCCTTTAACAACGCCCATCTGGCGCGGGGCCGAACACAAGGCACGTCTGGTTCGGTAGAGACTCAATCGTGGGTCCCTCACCTAAAGAAAATGCTGGAACAGACGATGAGGTAGTTGAAGAGATTTTAAGGGGCGATTCCCCGCAACATGGGACCTCACTCACCGAAAGAAAGCGCGATGCAGCAGACGCAAACGGACAGGCAACCACCTGGTAGCTACTCGCCTGTAGGGAATCATTCGCAACTTGGAAAGGACTGGCACCCATGAGCGAGAGTGATATTGTCAAAGATTTTCTGATCGAGAGTTACGAGAACCTCGACCGACTGGACCGCGACTTGGTCGGTCTGGAAAAGAATCCGAGAGACAAAGATGCCTTGGCGGGTGTGTTTCGCACTATTCATACCATCAAAGGCACATGTGGATTCCTGGGTTTCAACAAATTGGAAAAGGTCGCTCACGTTGGGGAGAACCTACTGACTCGCCTGCGCGACGGCCAGCTCACGCTCAATCCGGAGATCACCACGGCACTGCTGGGCATGGTGGATGCCATTCGCTTGATGCTTAAGGAGGTTCAATCGACCGGCCACGATGGCGAGGTCGACTACCCAGAGCTGCGGGAAACCCTGACGCGGCTGCAAAATCCATCGGCGAGCGAAACCGAGCGCAAGCCGGCCGCGGCGATCCAACAGGCGCAACCCGAATCGCAATCGCCAGCCAAACAACTCGCTTCGATGCCGAGCAAGGATGCCCAACCAGCTGCCATCGAGAAGATATCCTCCGAACTTGTCGAAGCGTCTCTAACCGCAGACTCCAGCGATGGACAGCATAGTGAACTGGCGAAGCAGGAAGAGGTTGCTCCAGCGCCTGCTCTCGAATCTCGGCCCCGTGACTCCGCCACCGAGACCATACGCGTCGGCGTCGACGTGCTGGACAAACTGATGACTCTGGGCGGCGAGCTGGTGCTGGCGCGCAATCAAGTCCTGCAATTCGCCAACCGTATTAAAGATACGAGCTTTCTGGCTGCCTCCCAACGTCTTAACCTGATCACCACCGAGTTGCAGGAGGGGGTCATGAAGACCCGCATGCAACCCATCGGGAACATCTGGGGACAGTTTCCACGGACAGTGCGCGACGTGGCGCTCGGCTGCGGCAAGGAAGTCCACATCGAGATGGAGGGCAAAGAGACAGAGCTCGATAAGACCATCATCGAAGCCATCAAAGATCCGCTCACCCATCTGGTACGCAATTCCGTGGACCACGGGATCGAACTTCCGGAAGACCGCGTGAAGTTGGGCAAGGATCGAAGCGGACGGTTGGTTCTGCGCGCTTTTCATGAAGGCGGGCAGGTCAATATCGAGATCAGCGACGATGGTGCGGGCCTGAACGTGGATCGCATCCGGAGGAAAGCGGTGGAACGCGCGTTGATCACACCCGAGCACGCGCCCCGGATGACTGAGCGGGAGATCTTCAATTTGATCTTCTTGCCAGGATTTTCCACGGCGGAAAAAGTTACCAACGTTTCGGGCCGTGGCGTCGGCATGGATGTGGTGAAAACCAATGTCGAAAAGATTGGCGGTACTGTGGACGTTCAGTCCACTCTGGGCAAGGGCACGACGGTTCGGGTGAAGATTCCCCTGACCCTGGCCATTATCCCCGCGCTGGTGGTGACCTGCGGCGGCGATCGCTACGCCATACCTCAGGTGAGCTTGCTCGAGCTTGTGCGGCTGGAGGCCGACGAGGTGGGTAAGGGTATCGAGATGGTTCAGGGCGCTCCGGTGCACCGGCTGCGCGGTCGGCTGCTGCCTCTGGTGTATCTGAGCCGTGTGCTGGAGCTGGCCGGGGCTATGGAACCGCTGTCGCCAGCGGGAAATGCAGTCAACATCGTGGTGCTGCAAGCCGAGGGTCGACCGTTCGGGTTGGTCGTTGACGAAATCAACGATACAGAAGAAATCGTGGTCAAGCCGCTGGGCAAGCAGCTCAAGGGGGTAAACACGTTTGCCGGCGCCACCATCATGGGGGACGGGAAAGTGGCGCTGATTCTGGACGCACTGGGACTGGCGCAGAAGGCCAATGTCATCAGCGAGCAGCAGGACCGCGCTGTGGCGGCGAAGGAAGCATCCTCGGGGGAGAAGACCGTGGGTGACCGGCAAACTCTACTGCTCTTTCAGACGGGCAAGAACGGGCGCATGGCAGTTCCCCTCTCGCTCGTGGCGCGTCTGGAGGAGTTTGCCAGCAGCAAGGTAGAGAACACAGGCCTGCAGCAGGTGGTGCAGTACCGCGGACAGATCATGCCTTTAATCCGCATTTCTGAGGCGGTGGACCTGCCGGAAGGCGAAACCGGCAAAACCGCCGTCGATCCGCAAGCCCCGCTGCAGGTCGTCGTCTATGTCGAGCAAGGACGCAGCGTGGGCTTAGTGGTGGAGCGGATCCTCGACATTGTGGATGAGGACATAGTGCTTGATCGCATGGCCGAGCGGGCCGGGATCCTGGGCACGGCGGTGGTGCAGAAGCGGGTGACTGACATGCTGGATGTGCAGGGCGTGGTGCGGGCGTCACATCCCGGCTTCTTTACGGAAGCGGCCAAAGCCGCGGCCGCAGGATAAGGGGGAAGGTTTCCATGGCGAACAGCGAGCAGTATTGCACTTTTTTTCTCGACCGGCACTTTTTCGGAGTGCCCGTGCAGCAGGTTCAGGAAGTGATCCGTTATCAAGAGATGACTCGGGTGCCGCTGGTGCCGCAAGTCGTCCGCGGACTCATCAACCTGCGCGGACAAATTGTGACGGCCATCGATCTGCGACGGCGCTTGAGCATGACCGAACGCCCGGCAGACCAGTTGCCGATGAATGTTGTGGTGCGCACCGACGATGGAGCACTCAGCCTGCTGGTGGACGAAATCGGCGATGTCATTGAGGTCGAAGAAAAGACCTTTGAGCAGCCGCCGGAAACACTGAAGGGGATGGCGCGGGAAATGATTCGCGGCGTCCATAAGTTGCCCGAGCGCCTGCTGCTGTTGTTGGACACCGCACGTGTGGTCGACATGGGTGAATCCAGCCCCATTGCGGAAGGAAGAAACGCCTAGGAAAGCTGCATATGGCATCGTCGCTCGTCGTATTCCTGTTGGCCGTGGGACTGTGGTCTCGCCATCGGGGAGTGCTGGCAGGACACGGTGACTCAAACTATAACGGACGCCAAGATTCCAGAAACCCTTAAGGAGAATTAAAAACATGAGCACTGCCGCGCAAATGCAGAAGAAAAATTTCACCGCCAAGGCTTCGGAGGCACAAACCAACATTGACCATGCCGGCCAAGTAGCTGCCATCCGTAAGTCGCAAGCCGTAATCGAATTCAACATGGACGGCACTGTCATTGACGCCAATGACAACTTTCTCAATGCATTGGGCTACACGCTGGAAGAAATCAAGGGCAAACATCACAGCATGTTTGTGGACGAGGCCTACCGGCAAAGCTCCGACTACAAAGAGTTCTGGGCCAAGCTGAACCGGGGCGAGTACCAGGCAGCTGAGTACAAGCGCATCGGCAAGGGCGGGAGAGAAGTCTGGATTCAGGCCTCCTATAACCCGATCATGGACTTGAACGGCAAACCGTTCAAAGTGGTTAAGTACGCCACCGACACAACCCAGCAAAAACTAATTACGGCTGATTATTCAGGCCAGATCGCGGCGATCGGCAAGTCGCAGGCGGTGATTGAATTCAAGATGGACGGAACCATCATTACGGCCAACGACAACTTCCTCAAGACCCTGGGCTACTCACTCGACGAGATAAAGGGCAAGCATCACAGCATGTTTGTGGACGAGGCTTACCGGCAAAGCGGGGCCTACAGCGAGTTCTGGGCCAAGCTGAACCGCGGCGATTACGTCGCCGACGAGTTCAAGCGCATCGGCAAGGGTGGGAGAGAAGTCTGGATTCAGGCCTCCTATAACCCGATCATGGACTTGAACGGCAAACCGTTCAAAGTGGTTAAGTATGCCACCGACACAACCCAACAAAAACTAATCATGGCCGATTTTTCAGGTCAGGTCGCGGCGATCGGCAAGTCGCAGGCGGTAATTGAATTCAAGATGGATGGAACCATCGTTACTGCCAACGATAACTTCCTCAAGACCCTGGGCTACACGCTCGACGAGGTAAAGGGCAAACATCACAGCATGTTCGTCCAGGAGGCTCAACGCCAGAGCGCGGAGTACCGTGAATTCTGGGCAAAACTGAACAGAGGCGAGTACCAAGCTGCGGAATACTTGCGCATTGGTAAAGGTGGCAAAGAAGTCTGGATTCAGGCCTCCTACAACCCGATCATGGATCTGAACGGGAAGCCCTATAAGGTGGTGAAGTACGCTACCGATATCACGCAAAACGTGAAGACCAAGAACGAAGTGGCTCAGGGAGCGGAGCGGGAGAAACTCGCGGCCGCGGAGCTAAAAGAAAAGGTGGACAGCATTCTGAAAGTAGTGACTTCTGCGGCTGAGGGTGATCTTACAAAGGAGATCACAGTACTTGGCAGCGACGCTGTCGGACTCATGGGACAAGGCTTGTCAAAGCTCCTCGGGAATCTGCGGACCGGCTTTGCAGCCATTGGCCAGAACGCTCAGTCACTGGCCAGCGCCTCCGAAGAACTTTCCTCCAACAGTCAGCAGATGAGTGCAAACGCGGAAGAGACATCGGCCCAGGCCAAGGTGGTTTCCACCAATACTGCGCAGGTCAGCCAAAACCTCCAGACAGTGGCCACTGGGGCGGAGGAGATGGGCGCTAGCATTAAGGAAATTGCCAAGAATGCCACCGAAGCGGCCAAAGTGGCAACCTCTGCGGTCAAAGTCGCGGAAACTGCCAACGCCACCGTGTCCAAACTGGGTGATTCCTCCACCGAGATTGGCCAGGTAATTAAAGTTATTACCTCCATCGCCCAGCAGACCAATCTGCTGGCACTTAATGCCACCATTGAAGCCGCGCGGGCGGGTGAAGCGGGCAAAGGCTTTGCGGTGGTGGCCAACGAGGTAAAAGAGTTGGCCAAGGAAACCGCCAAAGCCACGGAGGACATCAGCCGGAAGATCGAAGCGATTCAGAGTGACACCAAAGCAGCGGTGGGGGCGATCGCCTCGATCAGCGAGGTCATCAACCAGGTGAACGGCATCTCCAATACGATCGCTACTGCGGTGGAGGAGCAGAACGCCACCACCAACGAGATGGCGCGCAACGTTGGCGAAGCGGCGCGAGGCAGCGGCGAAATCACCAGCAATATTGCTGGCGTAACCGAGGCTGCAGCGAGCACGTCGCGCGGAGCCGTCGACACCCAAAAGGCCGCAGCGGAACTCTCCAAACTGGCGACTTCGCTGCGCGAACTCGTGGAACGGTACAAGTTCTGAGCTGCATGGACCTGCTCGAAGGCTGTGGGCTCGGCATGTGCCAACCCGCGGTGACGCTGTCCTGCCAGTGGAGGCGTCAGGCGGGTAAGGCAGGGCAGTACATCGGCTGGGCCGAGGTGCGAGAGCCGTCGCGGGTCCGCCCCTGAATGCTCTTCGCTGAGCGCTGCCACGAAATCTGAAACAAGCGACCTACTATGGTTCCTATTCGCATCCTCGTGGTGGACGACTCGGTGGTGATTCGCAAGCTGCTGTGCGAGACCTTGGCCACGGACCCAGAGGTGGAAGTCGTCGGTTCTGCCAGCGACGGGCACATTGCCCTGGCGAAAATCGAGCAGCTTCATCCCGACCTCATCACGCTTGATGTCGAGATGCCAGTGATGAACGGCCTGGAGATGCTTGTGGAACTGCGCAAGCTGGATGCCAAATTGCCGGTCATCATGTTCAGCACGCTGACCGAGCGCGGTGCGTCGGCGACCCTGGACGCGCTTTCGCTGGGAGCCTCGGATTATGCCACTAAGCCGAGCAATACCGGCAGCCCGGCTGTGGCCATCGAAGCGATTCGTGCTGAACTCCTTCCCAAGATCAAGGCTCTGTGCACGCGCACTTCTCCGAAGCTCAAGTCTTTGCCGCCACCGCGTCCCCTGGTACGGGTTCGAGTGCCCGTGCACCGACGCATTGAGATTGTGGCCATCGGCACGTCCACCGGTGGTCCTAATGCTCTGGCGGAAGTTTTGCCGCGGATTCCGAAGGACTTCCCCGTCCCCATTGTGGTGGTGCAGCATATGCCGCCTCTTTTCACCCGCATGCTGGCCGAACGGCTGGCGAGCCATTCTGAGATTCACGTCGAAGAGGGCAGCGAGGGCGTGGTGCTCGTGCCCGGACATTCCTGGATTGCGCCGGGAAACTTCCACATGACCGTGGCGCAGGCGGGCACAAACTGGCAGTTGCTGCTCAACCAGGGTCCACCCGAGCACTCCTGCCGTCCGGCGGTCGACGTGCTGTTTCGCTCTGTGGCAGCGGTGTGTCGAGCAAATGTACTGGGCGTAGTGATGACGGGCATGGGCTCAGACGGAGTGCTGGGAGCGCAACACATTCGCGAAGCCGGCGGAGAGGTGATCATCCAGGACGAACCTTCCTCGGTGGTCTGGGGGATGCCGGGCCTGGTATATGCGGCGGGACAGGCAGATGCCGTGTATCCGCTTGATCAGTTGGCACCCGAGATCACTCGCCGCGTGTTGCAGAGCCGCAAGCCTCGCGTCCCTTTCCCCTTGAACAATTATGCGAGCCTGGAGCCTCGAGCAAAATGACAGTCGGCACCCGAACTGCGACTACCCCGTCTGACCACAAGGTCAGCGAACCCATCGATCCCATATTCCGCCAAGTCCGCGACCTGGTGTACAAAGTGTGCGGCATTTTTCAGCTCGAGGAAAAACTCTATCTGATGGCTGATGCCTGTGGGCGGAGGATGAAGGCACTGGAACTCCAAAGCTCCCGTGAGTATTGGGACCGCCTGACTGCACATTCCAACCGGGAGACGGAACTTCGGCATTTGCTGAACGAAGTCACGATTGGCGAAACCTGTCTGTTCCGCAGCCAGCCGCAACTCGATGCCCTCCGTAAGGTGATCTTGCCGGAGATTGTGGCAGAAAAAACCAAGCAGGTGATGAAGCGGCTGCGGATTTGGAGTGCCGGCTGCTCCACCGGGGAAGAGTCCTACACCCTGGCTATGAACATGCTCGAGGAAAGTGAGCTTCTACTGAAGGGCTGGACGATAGAGATTGTTGCCACCGACCTGAATGATCGTTCCGTGGAAGCGGCTAAGGCTGGCGTCTATGGCGATTACGCGCTGCGCAATACCACGGACTATTTCAAGCGGAAGTATTTTTCTATGGTCGACGAGAAGAAACTGCAGGTGCGTCCGGAGGTTAAGAAACTGATCACTTTCAGCCGGCTGAATCTGCAGGACGACTCCAAGATGCTTTTCATGAAGGGAATGGACTTAATTTTCTGCTGCAATGTGCTCATCTATTTCGACGGTCCATCGAAGTCGAAGGTAATTGACCACTTTTTCAGTAACCTCAATTTTGGAGGTTACTTCTTTCTCGGAACGTCGGAATCGCTGATGAAATTAAACGACAAGTTCCACCTGGTGCATTTTCCGGGAGCGATCTCGTATTGGAAACCATCCCTCAGCAGTGGCAAACTATGATCACCTCCTCCGCCGCAACGATTCGTAAGCGCGTGCAAAGCATCGATACTACGCCCGCCATCCCGGCGGTCTTTCTGCCCTTACTGGAGCTGTTGAGTAGTAGCACAGAGGAAGTAAAGGTGGACGAAGTAGTACGCCTAGTGTCTTACGACAACACCATTGCCGCGCAATGCCTGCGCGTGGCGGGATCACCGCTGTTTGGATTGGCGCAGTCGCCGAAGTCGATTAAGGGTGCGGTGATCAGCCTGGGGCTGCGTCGCGTAGAAACAATTCTTCTCACCTGTTGCCTGGGGCAGGCTTTCCCGGCGGAAAAGTGGGTGCTGGATCCGGTTGTTTTTTGGAGACACTCGTTGGGGTGCGCCATGGTGTGCCGGAAATTCAGTGAGAAGTTGGGTGCTGCCGATGGTGAGAAGGCTTATATGGCGGGGCTGTTGCATGACATCGGGTTCATGGTCAACTGCCTGGTCTTTCCCAAGGAATTTGCCTCGGCGATGGAGTGCGCCTACCGCGATGAAATTCCGCTGCACGAGGCGGAATTAGCCACCATGGGGTTCACGCACTGTGAGACTGGACGGGCCTTGGCTGAAAAATGGAAACTGGCCGACGATATCGTTGAAGTCATCACCTATCATCATGCCGTCGAGCAAAGCCAGAAGGCGCAGTCTCTGGTGGCGCTGGTGCATTTGAGCGACCTACTCTGCCGTATGCGCGGCTTAGGTTACGGGTATTATGAACGCCACAAGGTGGACTTGATCTCGAATCCCGCATGGGCCATTCTGCTGAAGGAGCACAGCGATCTCGAAGGTGTAGATCTCGTACGGTTTACCTTCGAACTCGATGAAGCAGTTGAGGATATCCACGCTCTGGTGTCTGCGGTGTTCGGGTCAGTGCCGGTGCACACCTAACGCGGTGGCTGACGGCAAGATTTCTTGGCGACAGCGCCGCTTCCTACTCAGCGACTTAGACGGAATCTTCCCAGCCGACAATTTTCTCCCGGGGGTGATCCAGATCACTGCGGCCTTCAGGCGAATTTCTTTACAGTAGAGTTCGCATGGACGGATTTTCCATCCTTACGAATTGCAGACGTGCCGTGGTGGCGCTGGTACATTCCGTAGTGTTCCTTTCAATCGCGGTGCGACAGATGGTCGCGGCTGATCCCTCGGCCGGCATCTGGGCACCCTCCACGGTGCGACCCGGCACTTGGATCCTTTGCGGAATCTTTGCCGTGGTGTCTGCAATTCTTTTGTGGCTCCTGATCATTTCGCGGGGATGGATGGAGAAATTTTATTTCGGATTCTGCACACTCAGCGCGGGGTCAGGCCTTCTTCGCACTGCCGCAGGCGACCAGGCATTTCACGCCGGCCTTTATATCAGGGTAGTCATGCTGGTCAGCGCTGTGCTGGTGGGGATGATGATCGTCCGCAAACACTCCCGCGCTCGTTCGGAATGTTCCGAAGCAAATCCTTAGCGGAAACTTATTACCCGCAATCCAGGCAAACCAGGTTGTGCCCTTGGCCAGTTGGCCTATTGGGTGAAGTCTTAGTATGCTGGCGACGTGTCCTATCGTGACGAACCTTATCTGGACGAGCAGCGCGAGCGCCGTCGGCTAGCGAAGACCTACGCTGGCATGACCGATGGGGAACTACAGCGGCTGGCGGGTAGCGCAGAGTCGCTGACTGAATTGGCCTGGGACGCGCTGGAAGATGAGATGGACCGCCGGCATCTGGAGTGTTCCGACGAGCCTGCACCGGAGCAGCGGCAGGCGATGGAAGTGCGCGAGCTAGTGACCATCCGGCAGTTTCGCGACCTGCCGGAAGCGTTGTTGGCGAAGGGAAGTCTCGAGTCGATGGGTATCGAATGTTTTCTGGCCGACGAAAATCTGGTGCGGCTGGACTGGTTCATTTCAAACTTTATTGGCGGAATCAAACTTAAGGTGCGCGCACTGGATGCCGCCAATGCACAGAAACTTCTGGACGAGCCGATTCTCGAAGGCCTGTATGTCCAGGGTATCGGGCTGTATGAGCAGCCGCGCTGTCCGCAATGCCAGTCACTGGATGTGAATTTCCAGGAGCTGGATCGTCCCATTTCCTACATGAGTGCGTTTCTCCACATGCCGATCCCGGTGCAGCGGCCAGGTTGGCGTTGTCACGCGTGTGACGCGGAGTGGGCGGATAAAGGGGAATAGCGTCATTGCCCGTGAAAGAAAGATACTTGCCGTAGTTGACGCGACTGCAAACCGGGAACTAAGATTCGCAGCACATGACCGATGAATCGTTTCCGATCGGCCGCACCATTTCCCACTACCGCGTTCTGGAAAAGCTGGGCGGCGGGGGTATGGGCATTGTGTTCCGGGCCGAGGATACGAAGCTTCGCCGCTTTGTCGCCCTGAAGTTTTTGCCCGAAGGCATTGCCCGTGATGAGGCTGTGCTCGAGCGGTTCCGCCGCGAGGCGCAGGCAGCCTCTGCGCTGAATCATCCTAATATCTGCACAATTCATGACATTGATGAGGCGGACGGCCATCCCTTCATCGCAATGGAGTTGCTGAAGGGCGTTACCCTCAAGCACCGCATTGGTAACGTGCCGCTTCCGTTGGAAACGATTCTGAGTATCGGAATCGAAGTGGCCGATGCGCTCGACGCGGCGCAGTCGGAAGGTATCATCCATCGCGATATTAAGCCCGCCAATATTTTTGTGACCGAACGCGGACAGGCCAAGGTGCTCGACTTTGGGTTGGCGAAAGTGATTTCGCGAGGAACCGGCGAAACTCTTACCGGTGTAGGCCCGACGGAAGGGGAAATGAACCTCACCAGTCCGGGCACGGCGCTGGGAACTGTGGCTTACATGTCGCCGGAGCAGGCGCGCGGACGCGAACTGGATGCGCGCAGCGATATTTTTTCCTTTGGCATGGTGCTTTATGAAATGGCGACGGGACGGCAAGCGTTTTCCGGAGGCACTTCAGCTGAGATTTTTGACGGCATATTGAATCGGTCGCCGATTCCGCCGCTTCGTCTGAATCCGCAAATTCCCGCGGAGTTGGAACGCATCATCAACAAGTCTTTGGAAAAAGATCCTGGCCTGCGCTATCAGCATGCTTCGGATTTGCGGTCCGATCTTCAGCGACTGAAACGCGATACCGAATCCGGCAGACGCGTGGCGCCTGAAGTGGCTGCTGTCGGGAGCTACGGCGCGGCGCACATCAGCATTGAATTCCGCCGCCATAGCTACCGGAACAAGGCCGATTTCGGGGAGCGGTGCAGTCGCATCGCGCTCCGGCAGTTCCGCAGTCGCCGCCGCCGCCAAACAGCATAAGTGGGGAACCGGCGCGATTGGAATTGCGGCGCTCGTCGTGCTTGCGGCCGCGAGCTATGGCGTCTACGCGATATTCCACCGTCCGGCTGCGGCGCCATTTCAAAACTTCACGGTCACGCAAGTGACGAATTCCGGCAAAGCGGCGCTGGCCGCAATATCGCCTGATGGCAAGTATGTGCTCAGTGTTCTGAACGACAATGGATTGCAGAGTTTATGGCTGCGAAACGTGCCCACGGCCAGCGATACACAGGTCATTCCGCCTTCGGCCTCGACCTACCGGAGCCTTGCGTTTTCGCCGGATGGAAACTACATCTATTTCCGCAAAGCCCAGAATGCGGTGAATAGCGACTACAACCTTTACCGCGCACCGGTGCTAGGCGGAACTCCGCAAACCGTGGTACGCGATATCGACAGCGACGTCGGATTTTCTCCCGAAGGCACTCGCATGGTCTATACGCGGGCGAATGACCCGGAACTGGGCAAATATCGGCTGCTAACTGCGGATCTTAGCGGCAATGATGAGAAGATCCTACAGATTGGCTCGGCGGGCGAGATCCCGCGTTCTTCGGCCTGGTCTCCGAATGGCAAAGAAATCGCCCTGGTATTACCTCAACCCGATCAAGCCTTGAGCGGAATCGATCTGTTGGACGTTGAAACTAAGAAAGTGGAACGATTCGCTACTTTCAGGGAAAAGTTCGTGTCGGAATTGAAATGGGTGCCGGATGGCCGGGGAATTCTCGCCATCTATCAGCAAGCGGGCCCGACTTTTTCGCGGGCTCAGATCGGATTCATTCCCGATTCTGGAGGGACGCTTCAGCCCATTACCCGCGACACCAACCGTTATGCAACTCTGACGCTCTCAGCCGATGGTAAGACATTGGCGTCAGTTCAGGTCAAGACCACCCAGAGCTTGTACCTTCTTCCCGGTGCAGGCAGCCAGGATGCGGACCTCAAACCTCTGGTTTCGCAAGGACCGGAAGTGAATGCGTTCAATTGGAGTGCAGATGGAACTCTGCTGGTTGGCGATGACTCGCGCCTGCTGCGTATGGGAGCGGACGGCAAAAATCCAACGCAACTCATTAGTGATCCGAAGTCTGGCCTATTCGATTTTTCTGCTTGTGGCAGTGACCACCTTGTTTTTTCCTGGAGCTTCCATGGCGGCATGCCGACGGCCTCAATCTGGCGCGCCAATGGTGATGGTTCGAATCCGCTACAAGTAACTGATGGAAAGCTTGACGTTGGTGGTGTCTGCTCGCCCGACGAAAAATGGGTGTACTACCGTCATCGAGAGGTGAGTCAGATTTGGCGCGTTCCGCTGGATGGTTCCGGAAAACCTGAAGCAGTTCCCGGAAGTCTCGTACCGAATAGTTTTCCTTCCGGTGGCATGGGCATTTCTTCCGATGGCAAAGTTCTTGGCTATATCCTCGAAATTGTCGATGCGGCGACGCAGCGCGGACAAGAAAAGCTGGCGCTGCTGGACTTGGGCTCGTCGGCGCCCCGCTTGCTGAACGCCGACTCACGCGTGGCAGGAGGCGGCCTGGCATTTACTCCTGATGGTAAAGGAGTCGCTTATCCGATCCACGAAAACGGCGTCGATAATATTTGGATCCAACCGCTTGACGGCTCGCCCGGTCATCAGATCACTCATTTTACTTCCGAGAGGATCGAGTCATTTCACTGGTCGCCGGACGGAAAAACACTGGGAGTCCTGCGCAGCCATTCGGAGTCGGATGTGGTGCTGCTGCAGGAAACGAAATAACCGTCCATCAAGCTCCTGCAACGGACGTAAATCCTTTTTGAATTACCTCTAGCGTGTCGTGCGCAAGGTTTAGCGAGGGCAATTCTTCCGGTGTGAACCAGCGGACTTCCGCGGCATCGCTGGCTGCGGCCAGATCGACCCGCAACCCGGCGGCAGAGAAAATCAATCAAAACGTAGTGATATTGCACGCGCTGCTGGGGATTCGCGCAGGATGCGGTCGAAGACGCCGAGAAGTTCGCCGGGTTCGACCGTAAGTCCGGTCTCTTCGCGAGCCTCGCGAATGGCGGCGTCGCGGACCATTTCACCGACTTCGAGCACGCCGCCGGGGATCGACCATTCGGATTGCAGCGGAGGGTGAAGCCGCTTCACGAGGACGACGCGCGAGTCTTCGATGATGATGGCTCCGACGCCGACAAGCGGGACTTCGGGGAATTCGCGTTGCATGGTGTAGGCATTCTAGCGAACTCGAGAGTTGTCGGGGGCGCCGGCAGGAGCCGAGCTTTGCTCGGCATGGACAGCCGAGGGCGGCTGCCCCCACTTAAGCAATTTTGGTCCTCTCCGTGGCTCTGTGTCTCTGTGGTTAAATGGTTTGTCTATGGCACTGGAAGAATACAAACGCAAGCGAAAATTCGAGCAGACACCTGAGCCTCCACCGAAAGTGGAGAGTAAGGCGGGCCACCGCTTCGTGGTACAGAAGCATGATGCCACGCGGCTGCACTATGACTTTCGGCTGGAGATGGAGGGCGTGCTGAAGTCGTGGGCCGTGCCCAAGGGGCCGTCGCTCGATCCGGCGGATAAGCGGCTGGCGATGCAGGTGGAGGATCATCCAGTTTCGTATTTCGATTTTGAGGGCATCATCCCGGAAAATAATTACGGCGCAGGCACGGTGATGGTTTGGGACGTGGGCACGTGGCAGCCGCTCTCCCCGGTTCCGGTGGAGGGGAAATATGTTCCCGGGACTGAAGCCGAAGCCGCTGCCATGCTGGCCAAGGGCGATTTAAAATTTCGCCTCAATGGTAAAAAGTTGAAGGGCGACTTTGCGTTAGTAAAGATGAAAGGCCGGCGTCCTGGAAGCAAGGGCAACGAATGGTTGCTGATCAAGAAGCAAGACCAATACGCCGTCGACGGGTACGACATCGATGAGTATGACGAGTCGGTGCTCAGCAAACGCAGCCTGGCGGAGATCGCTGGAGATTCGGGATCAAAGGAATGGAAGAGCCGTCCTGCTTCCGGACGCGGCAAGTTGAAAGCGGCTTGGCTGGCCGACGCTGTCGCCAAGCTGGATAAGAAGAATTCCGCCAAGAAGACGACGGCTAAAAAAAAACAAAAGAATTAAACACAGGGGACACGGAGGAGCACAGGGTAAAACAAAATGAACTAGATCCAAAGAATTACCCTGTGTCCTCTGTGCCCCCTGTGGTAAAAGCTTCTTCTTCTCCCACTCCTCTCAAGCGCCCCATGCCGACAGAAATCTATCCCATGCTGGCAACTTCTATTGCTGAGCCGTTTGATGGAGCGGATTGGCTGTTTGAAATCAAATGGGACGGCTACCGGGCGGTTGCTTTCATCGAAAACGGCAAGGTGCGGCTGGTCTCGCGAAATCAGAACGAACTTACCCAGCGTTATCCGGAGCTGAAGAGACTTGCCGCAATTCGTCAAAGCAAAAAGCGCAATTCTGGATGGAGAAGTTGTCGCTCTTGATGAGCAAGGACGACCTTCGTTCAGCTTGATGCAGCAGAGAACTGGATTTCGTCCCAGAGGCCGGCGTGGGATAACCAATGCTGACGTGTCCGTGCTCTATTACGCATTCGATCTGCTGTATCTCGATGGCTACGATTGGCGCAAGGTTCCGCTGGAAGAACGCAAGAAGAAATTAGTTTCTATCCTCGTCTCTGGCGATTCGCTGCGTTATTCCGACCACTACGAGAGGGAAGGGAAGGCGTTGTTCGAGGTTGCGCGTCAGAAAGGCCTGGAGGGGATTCTGGCAAAAAAGCGTGACAGCATTTACCAGGAGCGGCGCAGCAGCGAATGGCTCAAGATAAAAATCCGGCATCGCATCGAGTGCGTAATCGGCGGATACACCGAACCCGAAGGCAGCCGTGCACATTTCGGATCGATCGTCCTCGGACTCTACGATAGGCAAGGCAGGCTGATTCACGTGGGACAGGCTGGCAGCGGCTTCAATCAGGGATCGCTCGACGAAATCTCGAAGATGCTGAAGAAGCGGGAGACCAAGCAGAAGCCGTTTTTTGGCGATGTGGAAGCTCTACGAAAAGTTTTCTGGGTAAAACCCGAGCTTGTGGCCGAAATTGAATACGCGGAATGGACTGAGGGTGCGAGCGGCGGCAGCGGTCCAAAACTGCGCGCTCCAGTTTTCCTGGGCCTCCGCGACGACAAAGATCCAAAGGAATGCTTGCTGGAAGAAGCTATGAAACTCAGCACGGGAAGCTAACTTCTTTCTATTTGATGTCCTTCATGGGCAGCATCGTGCCATAGTCGCGACCGCTGGGATCGACCGCGCGCGCCACGACCGAGGTAAAGGCGTCGCGCAGCTCCGGATACTTTGTCAACAGTCCCTTCATCACCGCCATGTTGCTTTGGTAGGCCTGATTTGTATTCGAAACATCCGGCACTTGATAGCGGACGATCAGATCCAACTCATTGTTCACAACTTCAGGAAAAAGATCGAGCAGTTTGTAAGTCGTGGTTCCGGAGGCGAGATCTACAGTCTTGCCATCCCCAGGCAGATCGGCGGGCTGTGCTTTCTGCGATTCGTCGTAAAGCTTATCAGTGACCAACGTACTCATGAACGGCAGCGGCGAGATTAAGGAACGTGCTTCCACGTAGTAAAGCCAGGCATTGTGCGTTTGTCCTTTCGCCTTGAATTCGCGCGCTCGAGTACTAAACCAGTCGCTATCGTGTCCGCCGATTTGCGAAGGTTTTACGTAGAGGCCTCCTAACTTCCAGTCGGTCCCGAGCTGTTGCAAAATGAAGGAGACGTAATACGGTCCCTTCGATGATGCTACGTCGAGAATAACGACGGCATATTTTCCCGGGGGCAAGTTATTGAGATAGAAGGCAGCGCTGTTGGCGGTCTGGCCGTTGCGGCCAAACACGCCGCAGTAGAATTCTGCGCGGGCAATGGGAGCGACGCCCTCGGCCTCCAGCAGGAATGGCGGGCGAGCTGTGGCTTTAGAACCGGCCAGAGCAGCCTGATTGTCCTTTACCGTGGCTTCGATCGCGGAAAAATCCGAGGCAAGGCTGGGAATTGCCGCCTGCCGGAGCGATGCCGCATCGCCTTTGGCCAGGAGATCGAAAAAGTGCTGACCGGCAGAAACCAGAGCGCTGCGCGTGGCTGGCTCCATATCACTCGCTGTGGTGCAGGTTTCAGCGATGGCAGTGCTCGCGCAGCACATTAATGCCAACGCCACCCATGCCAGAACCGATTTGCTCTGAACTATAGAAATTATCTGTTGTGTGAAGTAACGCTTCGAACCTTCTGCGTCAGCCACTCTATTTTCCCCCAGAAAATTGTACGCCCGGCGTACTCACCGAATGAAGGGACTTTCACGGTCCCCCTCACTCAATAATTTAAGGTCGCCCTGCAAGAGGATAAAGTCAATACGTTCTGATGGGTAGTGCGATCAGTGGCTGCTGACGGAGCCGCATTCACAAAGCGGTGCTAGAATTGTCGCAAGAACTTTGCTGTGTCCCCCGAACCACAGCGATCTGAATCAGGAGTTCTCATGGGTGGCCGACTAAAGATTACCGGATTTATGCTGGCAGTTGTGTTATGCCTGCCGATTGCGGGACGCGCGGACACGCAAACCACTCCAGCTCCGCATCGCGCCCATAGCAAGAACAAGAAGAAGACTGTTCCGCCTCCTTTGCCTTCGGGGACGCAGGGTCCCGTACCGCAGGTTCCGCTGGATGCAATCCCCGCGGTTGCGCCGGAGGTTAGCTATGAGAATGGACTTTTGACGATCAATGCGCCGAATTCGACGCTGGGAGATATTCTGCGCAGCGTGCGCAAGCATACTTCCGCCGACATCGAAATTCCGGCATCGGCCAATGAGCGAGTGGTTACGCGCCTGGGGCCTGCGCCCGCCAGGGAAGTGATGGCCGAGCTGCTGAACGGATCGCGCTTCAATTACATTCTGCTGGGGTCACCGGAAGATGCCAATGCGCTGGTACGGGTGGTTTTGGTAGCAAAAACACCGGACACACCGGCCGGCCAGCCTGGCCAGACCGTAAACGGCGCTCCGCCCCCCGCCGCTACGAATCCGACAGCGGATGCGCAAGCGGAAGCGGCGGAAGAAAACATCGACGAAAGTGCGGACCAGAGTGCCGCGGACGCGGAACAACCCGCGGCGAACCCGGACCAGCCGGGAGTGAAGACGCCGCAGCAATTGTTGCAGGAGATGCAGCAGCGACAAATGTTGATGCAGCAGCAACAGGCCAATCAGCCGGGTGCGCCGCCGGTGATGCCGGCTCCGCACCAACCGCAGCCGCAACAAGATCAATAGGACGGTTTCGAGAAGCTGTGAATTTTCTGATTGTGTCCTGATCGACTACGGCCGATTGCCGGGGTGGCTCCAGCGCGATTGTACGACCGTTGGCGATTGTCTGGCAGACCTTGAGGCGACTTCCTCGTCGGGAACATTCCGAGCTTTTTCCAGCAGCGACCAGTCATGCTCTACATCACTTTCTGAAACTTTAGGTGGGTTTCCGCGACGTAGTTCCTCCCGCAACCTGGCCTCGAGAATCTGCTGGGCTAATCGTCCGGAGGATTGCGTCGCGAAGAGGTTGCTCTGCGCGACGCCCACGGTCACCGCTTCGCCCGCAACACGCATGCGCAGAACTGGACGTCCTTCCGGATCGAAGCCGGGGTCGGCACTGCTCATCATCCGTGCCAGAGACTTCTCGGAGGGGGCGCCGGGAGCTTCGGCAATGTCGGCGGCGACCAGATGATTGAGTTCGATTTGGTAAGATCGCCGATCCTCCGCGCCAACTGGAGGTTCGAGCTCTCGGTCAGCGTTAAAGACCATTGCTCGTTTCGCCGGATCGAAGTGGTCAGCGTTGGTGCCCAAATATACTGCCGCCACGCATCCGGCAAAAACCGGGCTCGCCACAGCGCTGGGAACGATATATTTTTTTGATTTGAAAAACGACTCGACCACTCCGTGTACCGCGGAGCTTCGCGCAGCGCTGCCTGGAACCTGCGGAATGACATAACGCGAGAATGCGAGCTGAGGATGGCGCGCGCTGAGCTTAACCATCCTCTTCGCCATCTGTTTTGGAGTGGCGATTCCGACATCCGCGACGATACTGCGGCGCAGAGCTTTCGGGTAGTAGAAGTTGATCACGTCCTTCGCGAAATCGGCGCAGTTGCGAGAGACGGTGCGAAAGTGAGAACGGTTTGGGGCCGCATTGTAAGCGCGGATGAAAGCCTGGTCCTGCGCCGCCGAGGTTTCGATTTCAAACGCGTACGCAGCCCGGTCATAGGCCGAGCCCACCAGTTCATACCAGTTTCCGCCCGGGGTTGCTCCGTCCGCTGAATCAGGCGCGACCGCCTCGAGATGCTTGCGGCGGTATTGATCACGCAGAAAACTGACCATTTTCGGATCTACGAACAGCGGAACGTCTTCCGTCTGGTCAACGGCGTAGAGGTAAGGGATCAGTGGAATTGCCACCCAATCGTAGTGACCGATTCCGTCATAACGACTGATCACGGCACCAAGCTCTCCCGGCGCGCAAGGGCGCAGTAAGATTGGAGTGTCCGCGCACACGCCGGAGAGATAAACGGCGGCGTGTCCCGTGGCGGTAAAGAATCCCAGCTTGCCGTAAGGCTCCTCGAGCAAGAGCGTGGCCGAGGCGTGTGCCATCGCTGCCGAAAGCACGACCATCACGAACGATAAGCCCGATCAAGCGCCGTATTTGAGCCAGACCACGCATACTTCTCCCTACGGAAAAACCTTTAATGAGAACCCCGTTTCAGTAGTTTAGTTGCTGCCTATCAGCGGGACCAGTTACGGAAGTCAGAGTGGCAACATCGGCCTAGGCCAATGTCCTTCATTTCCAGGAGTTTGAGTGGTCTGCATCATAAAAGCCATATTAAATGGGCAGGAAACATAAAGTTCCGGGAAAAACCTAATCGGACGAATTCAGTTTTTCAATGGCCCACGCGGCGCTCTGGGCCACTGCTACGTCATCGTCCGTTACCAGTTTCTTGAGCTGAGAAAGGAAGTTGCGGTCGCCGCTGTTGCCCATAGCGATGACTGCATTCCGGCGCAATCCGGCGCGCTTCGCGCGCCGCAGTGGAGAGGTCTTGAAGGTGCGGCTGAATTCCTCGGTACTGATATCAGCCAGCCATTCGAGCGCGGGGTTCACCAGTTCTTCGCGCGGTTGAAAATCGGCTGCGCTGGTTGCTGGCGCTTTCCGGTTCCACGGGCAAACATCCTGGCAAATATCGCAGCCGAAAATATGCCGTCCCATCCCGGAGCGAAGGTCTTCATCTTTATCTTTATCCTGCGGAATCGCGCCACGCTTTTCGATCGTGAGATAGGCGATGCACTTGTTGGAATCGAGCTGGTACGGTGCGATGAATGCATTGGTCGGGCAGGCATCGATGCAGCGTGTGCAACTGCCACAGCGGTCTGGTGCGGGCAAGCCCGGCGTGAGATCCAGCGAGGTCAAGATCACGCCGAGAAACAACCACGAACCGATTTTCTGATTGATGATGCACGTGTTCTTTCCGATCCATCCGATGCCCGCATACTTCGCAGCCACGCGCTCGACGATGGGACCGGTGTCCACGTAACACCGAGTCTGCAAGTCGTCGCTCGCGACCGCGCTCCTCAGCGCAGCTTCGACCCGCAAAAGACGCGGCATCACCGAATCGTGGTAGTCGTGCCGGCCCCAGGCGTAGCGGGAAATCCATCCGCGTCGTTGATTTTCCCCGGAATGATTTCGCGCGTCGGTGGAGTACGGTTGAGCCGTGTTGTAGTTGATCGCGCACACTACCACGCTGCGCGCCCACGGAGCAGAGTTGGCCAGCGACGCTCGCTTTAGCCGGCCCTGTTCATCGCGCGCTTCGAGATACTTCATCTCGCCGGCATGCCCCTCGGCAATCCAGAGGGGAAAATACTCGAGTTCCGGCGAGTCCTGAACGGGAGCGATGCCGGCAAGTTCGAATCCCGCACCGGCGGCGGCTCGCATTACTACATTCGTAATTTCAAAGGCGCTATACATTCATGCAGCAAAACCTTACGTCACACTCCCTGTGCCTTTCCTTCCGCGTAAACTCCTGGTGGCGGTGCTTGATTGACCAGCATCCAAAACATCCCGATGTGCCGGATGGCTTCGCCAAACTGTTCGAAGTCAACCGGCTTTTGAACAAAAGCGTTCACTCCTAGGTTATATCCTGTGATCAGATCTTTTTGCTCTTTGGATGAAGTGAGAATCACTACGGGGATGGTTTTTGTTCGATCGTCGGCGCGCATTGCCCGCAACACTTCAAGTCCATCGACTTTGGGAAGCTTCAGATCGAGCAGAATAAGCTTCGGGGGATGAGGAAACTTTCGCTCTTTGTATGCTCCGCGGCAAAAGAGGAAGTCGAGCGCCTCGGCTCCGTCCTCCACGACCTCAATGTCGTTGGCGATTTTATGCCGTCGCAATGCCCGAATCGTCAACTCCACATCTTCCGGACTATCGTCCACCAGCAGAATCTCAACCGCGTCCGACATGGATCACCTCTTCATGAATGGTAGGTTTTGACTCTTGGTCTGAGCGAATCTCCGGTAATCCCAGAGTAAAGAAGAACGTCGCTCCCTGATCCAGCTTGGCTTCCGCCCAAATTCGCCCACCGTGTTTGCCGATGATACGCTGCACAATCGCCAGTCCAACTCCGGTCCCCTCAAAGTCGCGAGCCTTGTGTAACCGTTGAAAAACTCCGAAGAGCTTGTCGACATATTCCATCTCGAAACCCGCGCCATTATCCCGCACGAATACCACGCGCTCGCCCGCCTGCAACATTTCTCCTACCTCAATCACCGCATGGTCGCGCTTGCCGGTGTACTTCACAGCATTCGAAAGCAGATTGACAAACACTTGCTTCATTAATCCCGGATCGCATTCCGCGCTGAACAGCTCGCCGATTCGCCACTCGATCTCCCGTCCAGAGGAGTCCAGCTCAAGATCCTTGAGCGCTTCACGCAGCAACGAATTGAGTGGTGTAGTCTCGATTGATAGTTCCTGCAGTCCGATCTTTGACAAACTCAGCAAGTCATCCACTAAGCGTCCCATGCGCCGCGCGCTTTCCGCGATTTTGTCGATACAGCGCCGGCCATCGGCATCGATCTGAGACCCGTAATCTTGAGTAAGAACACCCGAATATCCCGCGATGTGCCGCAGCGGGGCACGCAAGTCGTGAGCCACCGAATATGCGAAACTCTCCAATTCAATATTGGTCTCCGATAGTTCGGAAGTGCGCCGCTCCAGCCTCTCATTCGCTTGCTTCAGGCTTTGCTCTGCCTGGTTGCGCCGGGTGGTTTCGGAGTGAATCACAAGGCCTTTTACCAACAGAATGAGGATAGCCAGAGTGTTTCCGTAAAAAATTACTGCCTTGATTGTTCGAGTACTGGCTGCGGCCGTCGCCAACCTGCGGCTCAACAGCTGTGCTTCGGTACGCCGCATCCCCGCGATCTGGGCGGCGATCAATTCCATCCATAGTTCACCGTCATTTCCCTGGGTCACCGCATCCACTCCGGCCAGGAGCCCGCTGCGCGTGCGCACGTCGATGCCGACACTCAGTTCGGCCAGCCGAGCTGCGATAAGGGGATCCAGCCTCTTGATACTTTCCCGCTCTTCGGGATTGTCCTTGATCAAGTCGGGCAGCTCTTTCATGTCTTCGCGCACTTGATCTACGCCAGCCCGGTACAGTTGCAGATGCCGATCTTGTCCCGTGAGCATGTAGCCTCGTTGTCCGGTTTCCGCCTGGGTAATGTCGATACGAATCGTCTGCAACTTCTCGACTACCAGCAGCGTGTGAATCACCCATTGCCGATCCTTCTCGTTCCTCACTTCGCTCCAGAAGGAGAGCGTAGCTATGCCGACAAGAATTAATAACGCACTCGCGGCAATCGCTTTGCTGGAGGAGGTCATCGCATGCTCGAGAGGGAATCGTCCTTTGTTTCATCGGCTATCGGTGTCGGCTCTTTAGTTGCTTGTCAGAGGTGAGGAGATACCTGCAGGAATACAGGGCGATTTCATTACGGAATCTGAAAAAGAAATAGCTGGATGAGTTGATCTCACGTGGTGTCGTTCCAAATTGGAACGTCATGATCTTTTTTGCTCGCAAAATCGTTCTCCCACTCTTGCGCAGCGTTTAAGCTTTTCAGCACAGAGTCACGCAACCTTAAAGCTGCGCGTTCTCCGAATATGTTTCCCAGGAGATAAGTCCATATGCCACAAACCACGCACGCACAGACTCCCACCATTCAAATCTCCGTCATTAACGAGAGCACCGTGCTGGCCGACGCGGATGTCACGCCGGTCGTAGCCGCGCTCCAGAAACAAGTGACCAACGACTTTCGCCCAATTTGGGGAACGGACGCAGAACTTACCATCATCCCGAAAGGCACGCAACCCGCCAGCGGGAGCTGGTGGCTCGTCCTGCTTGACGATTCTGACCAAGCCAATGCCCTTGGCTATCACGACCTGACCAGCGAAGGCCTACCCATCGGGAAGGTATTTGCCACCAGCGATCTGAAGGCCGGCACTTCGTGGACTGTCACCGCCAGCCACGAATTGTTGGAGATGCTGGGCGATCCGAATATCAATCTCACAGTATTTGTGCAAAACAGCACCACCGCAGGTATGCTCTACGCCTACGAGGTCTGTGACGCTTGCGAGGATGACGGCCTCGGCTACTCGATCGATAACATTCTGGTTTCTGATTTTGTTTACCCGGCATGGTTCGAAAGTTTTCGAACCGAGGGTTCCACCCAATTCGACCGCGGGAACAAGATTCAACTTCCGTTGCATTTGTTGGCGGGAGGTTATATCGGGATCTTTACGGTGAACTCCGGCAGCGGCTGGCAGCAGCAGACTGCGGAGAAACATCCTACCAATTCGCGCAACCGCGGGCCAGTCGGCTCGCGCCGCGAACGCCGAAACATTCCTCACGAGTTGTGGGTGAACAGTCTGCCGCAACGAAAGATCGTAAGCAATGCGCAGAAATATCTGCAACAGTTGAATACGATCCAGAGGCGGCGGGAAGCAGCCTGAAAATGGGTTAGGTATTCGTGGTATGGCCCCGCGCGGAATGCGCGGGGCTTTTTCATGGAGCGTGCTCGATAGAATATTGCAACCAGCGCGCCTGCCCCGTAGTTTCGTCCGCTGCAGGGTCTCCGTATCGTGAGAGAATTGTTTCTCTATATTTGGTTTGAAGTCTGCTTGTCCAGGAGACGGCAATCGACGTTGCTACCGCAGGTATTCTACTCATCGTTTTCATCGCTACTTTGATTCGATCGACCTTTGGTTTCGGCGAGGCCCTCGTTGCGGTTCCTTTGCTTGCTTTCTTTATTCCGCTTGAAGTTGCTGCTCCGCTCGCCGTGTTGGTGTCGATTACCATCGCCGGTATCGTGGTGCTGCAGGATTGGAAAAAGATTCACTTGCGCAGCACTGGCTGGCTGGTGCTGTCGACGCTGTTTGGAATCCCACTGGGCCTTTTGCTTCTAAAGAGTGGTCATCAACAGGCTCTCAAAGGGACGCTGGGACTATTCATCGTTGCGTTTTCCGTCTATTCCTTGATAGGACGTGGAGCAGTAGGCGGCGCACCGCTGGAGTTAAGGCGCGAGAGCCGAGGATGGCTACTGGTATGTGGATTCTGTGCCGGAGTGCTGGGCGGAGCCTACGGCATGAATGGTCCGCCGCTGGCCATTTACGGAGCCATGCGCCGCTGGTCCGCGCAACATTTCCGGGCGACTTTGCAAGGATATTTCCTGCCTGCCAGCATCATCGGAATGGCTGGTTATTGGCTCGCCGGACTATGGGTTCCGGCCGTGACGCATTATTATCTGCTTTCACTGCCGGCGACGATTCTGGCAGTATTTTTGGGCCGAGCGATCAACCATCGTCTGCATGGAGACGGTTTTCTGAAATATATTTATCTAAGCCTGGTAGGAATCGGGGCGGTGTTATCGATTCAGGCCATCGCCGGTCGGCGATAAGAAAAGGCCGGTCGGAATACGCTTACGCGGGTGCGCGTTTACATTCCCAGCTTTTTTACTTCCTCGTTGTAGTACTTGCGGTAAAGAATATCCCACTCCTGCGAACCTTCAAGGATGGTGCGCTTCTGGCTCTCAATCTTCAGCCGGGCGGCTTGATCGATCCTCGCTTCCTGGTTGAGCAGGTCTTCGAGAAACTTGCGGGTTTCCTGCCGGATGGTGTTCGGGTCTTCGATGAAATCGACTTCGTCCATGGTCTTGAGCGCGTCGGCAACGGCCCGCGCCAGCACGTTTACTTTATCGCGGCTCAGTCTCACAGCACCGCCTTGTACTTGCGCACCAGTTCGCTTTTCACCTTGCGAAACATCTCCTGGTAGTTGGCGCCGGTTTTATTCATCTCTTCCGAATAGGCTTCGAGGATCACCCGCACCTCATCGTTGATGCGGTCTTCGAGAGTGAGCTCGTCGAGCAAAGCGGCGTGTACGCGCTCCGTCACTTTGGGCACGGCGGTGGTTTCGATAGCCTTGCCGGCAATCAGTTTCTTGGTAACTTCGCGGGCGAGGTAGCCCACATATTCCTTGGAAAGAAGCATGAGCGGATAGAATGTCCTGTATCAGCAGGGGTTTTGTTTGCGAACCATAGAGTGTAACACGGCGTTCACATACTGCGTGCCGCTATCAGAACTGGATATCGCGCTAATCCGCCACAAAGAGCACGACGGGGCGCTGAGATGAATACGATGATTTCGAGCCCTCGTAAAATCTTCGCCTCCTTTGTGGCTTATGAATTCCGGACGCACACTGGGGGTCGTCTTGCGCTGGCACCTACCCCACCAAACAGCTTACAATGCTCTCGTAAGCGGAAATCTCGATGTCACCCACTCCAGAAGATTTAACCATCCTAAAAGATGACATGATTGCCTTTATCGAAGGCCATGGCATGAGCCGATTCCACGGCTACGTGGATTACGACGAGGTGCAGTGCGTCATGTGGGAGATGGGCAATAATCCCGACGGCTGGAAGGATTTTGTCGAACTGGCAAAGAGTGCCGGCGCTCCATTTCTTACCATGCATTCCTGGAAGCTGGAGCGTGAGGAGCTTGACGAGTTGGTGGAACGGTTGGCGCACTCTGAGTTCAGCGACGGGGACGACGTGGAGGATGCCCGGTGGCTCCGCGCGCACGTGGGCAAGGTTGGATTTTTGCAGCTTGGCTGGGCTTATCAGGGATCGATGTTTCTCTGCGAGTCGAGCACCGAGTGGTACGACCGTTACCAACGCTTGCTGGAAGTCTCCGAAGATTTTGGCGGCATTCCCATCGACGAACCGGATCAGGACGACGAGAATTAATCGTGCCAGGGAACGCACGCTGGCAACTAGCCGTGGATGATCCAGCGCGGGTGCAGATTTTGGCTGCCAGTCTCCGCGACCTGCCCTTCGCTTCCTGCCAATCGAATGGACGATCCAGCCCGAGTGCCAGTTCTCTTCATACGCTCGCGGGTCTGCTGCTGCGCCGAGGATTGAGCGACGCTGAATCTGCAGCTCGTTTTCTTAGTCCCTCGCTCACTCATCTGCATCTTCCCGAGCAAATGACCGGAGTGCGCTGTGCGGTTGACCGCATCGATGCCGCCATCGAACGCAAAGAACCCATCCTCATCTACGGGGATTACGATGTCGATGGCACGATGGCCGTTATTATTCTCAAAACCGCAATTGAACTTTGCGGTGGAACGGCCGATTTCCATGTCCCGCACCGTATTCGCGAAGGCTACGATATGCGCGATGACGTGATCGAACGCGCCGCTGCCGCCGGCATTCGGCTCATCATCAGCGTGGACATGGGTATCCGCGCCTTCGCGCCGGCGGAAACCGCGCATCGCCTCGGCGTCGACCTCATCGTCACCGACCATCACTTGCCCGGACCCGACGGCGTTCCCAAGGCGCACGCCGTCGTCAATCCAAATCAAGCGGGATGCGAATATCCATACAAACAGCTTTGTGGCGCGGGCGTTGCTTTTAAAGTTGCGCAGGGATTGATGCAGCGCCGCCTCGTGGAAAAAGATCAAACCCGTTTGCTGCTGAGTTTTATGAAGGTTGTCGCGATTGCGACTATTGCCGACGCCGTGCCGCTCACCGGTGAGAATCGGGTCTTCGCCAGCCTCGGCCTTGATGCCCTGCGCCGAGCCGTGAATCCGGGGCTGAAGGCACTGCTCGAAGTTGCCCAGATTTCGACCAAGCGTCCACCTAATTCCACGGAGGTCGCCTTCCGCATCGCTCCGCGCATCAACGCCGCCGGAAGAATGGATGTCGCGCGCGACGTCATCGAACTATTCAGCGTGAAAGATCCCGACCGCGCGCGGTTGCTTGCAGGCAAACTCGATCGGCTCAATGCCGAACGGCAGGAAGAAGAGCGCCGTATTTTACGCTCGATCGACGAACGCATCGCCGGCGATTCGGCCCTCTGCGAGGCCTATTGCATTGTGGTGGATGGCGAGGGCTGGCACCGCGGCGTGATCGGCATTGCCGCCACACGTATCGTCGAACGCTACCATCGGCCCGCGATGGTCATTTCGCGCGATGGCGAAGAGGCCTTCGGCTCTGGCCGATCCATACGTCCCTTTCACTTGCTCGAAGCGGTGGAATCCAGCAGCGCTCTTTTCACCCGGTATGGAGGACATTCCCACGCCTGCGGCTTCGCTATGCCCTCGGCAAACATTGGGCAACTCCGGGCGGAGTTGGACGCTTTCGCCCGTTCGCGCCTCACGGCGGCCGACTTCGATCCCGTGCTCGATGTAGAAGCCGAACTGGACCTCACGGAAATCACTCCTGCGCTTTTTCAGATGCTGAGTTTGCTCGAACCGTATGGAACCGGAAATCATGAGCCGGCGTTTGTCGCGCGCAATGTTCGCTTAGTTGCTCCGCCAAAAATTCTGAAAGATAAACACGTCAAATTGAAATTGAAATCAAATGGAAATTCCGGCTCAACGGGGCCGAGTGGCGAGCCCCGAACCATGAGAACTGTTTTCGACGGCCTGGGCTGGAATATGGCCGCACGCCTTCAGCAAACCCCGCTTCTGGCGGGAGATGCCATCGACATCGCTTTCACCATCGGTCAAAACGACCATCCCGAATTCGGTGGTCTCGAACTCACCCTGCGGGATTTCAGAACGCTTCCCGCGGACTCGACCGATGCGGCGACTCAACTCAAAAAACAGGTTCCTGTTGCTCAGTGAGCGCATTCGCCTAGGCAAATACAACCTAATGGTAAACTTCCGGTTCTACTCAATCGGAGGTGCGCCCTTGCGTCATTCGCTTAGAGTTACTCTGGCCCTCTCGTTTTTAGTTACGTATTCGTTCGCCCAGACCAAACCAGCGAAGCCTCAGCCAGCGCCGACTCCTGCCGTCGTGGCCGCTGACACGTCGGCTCGCCTGCCGATCAAACGAGTGGTGCTCTACAAGAATGGCGTGGGCTACTTCGAGCACACGGCTCGCGTGCACGGAACGCAAGAGCTCAGCATCGATTTCACCACGGCGCAGCTCAACGATGTGTTGAAGTCGCTCACTGCGGTCGATCTTGGGGATGGACGAGTTTCATCCGTGCGTTACAACTCAATTGCTCCGCTGGACGAACGGCTGAAAACCCTGCGGTTGCCTTTTGGCGAGCAAGTTACGCAAACCGAATATCTCTCCGCACTTCGTGGAGCGCGCGTAGAGGTTCACAGCGGCTCGGCAACCGCAGCGGGCCGTCTGCTCAGCGTGGAGAGAATTCAGGACGTAGCAAAGAGTCTGTGGAAGAAGTCACTGCTTTTTCGATCGTCACCGACGCCGGCGAAATGAAGAATTTCGAACTTGGCGCGAATACTTCCGTGCGCATTGCCGAGCGCGAACTTACCGATGAAGTTGGGCGCTATCTCAGCCTCATCGGTTCCTCGCGCGCTCGCGACGTACGGCGCATGAGCTTCACCGCGACCGGTTCGGGCGATCGCGACATTTTCGTCAGCTACATCAGCGAAGTGCCCATCTGGAAGAGCACGTACCGCATCCTCTTCCCGGAAAAGCCTGGTGAGAAACCGCTTTTGCAAGGCTGGGCGATTGTCGACAACACCATCGGAGAAGACTGGAAAGACGTGCAGCTTTCGCTGGTTGCAGGAGCGCCGCAATCCTTCATTCAGGATATTTCGCAGCCTTACTACGCCCGGCGTCCGGTGGTGCCGTTGCCTGAATCGTTTATGTTGACACCACAATCGCATGAGGCAACGGTGTCGAATGGTCCGTTGCAGGCAGGCAGCGGTGGTGGAATCGGAACGGGTTCGGCCAGCGGAATCGGGGGTGGGGTGTACCGCGCCGCGATTGGCGGGGGTACCGGCTTGTCTGGCCTGGTGAAAGATCCTTCAGGCGCTGGCGTTTCCGGCGCCCACGTGACCGTGCGTAACGAAGAAACAGGCGTCGCGCAAGTTGCTACGACTGACCGCCAGGGCCGCTATAGCTTCAGCGACATTCAGCCCGGTAATTCGGCGCTGTTCGTGAACGCTCCGGGATTCCAGCGCTTCAACCTATCAAACATCTACATCGGCATCGGCCGCACCAATCAGATCGACGCCACGCTGAATCTGGGAAGCGCCAGCGAAACGGTGGAAGTGCAAGGTCAGGCGCAGACTATACAGACGGAGAGCTCTTTGATCGGCACTGCGGAGAAGCAGGGTTCCGAAGCTGAAGGCAAATCCGCGGGAGATTTTTTCGAATACAAGATAAATCAGAAAATTACCATCGGAAAAAATCAATCCGCACTCGTGCCCATCTTGCAGGCGCACATCGAGGCGGAAAAAGTCACGCTGTGGAACGAAAATTCCGCTCCTCTGCGCGCCCTCTGGATCAAGAACACCAGCGGGCAGGTGCTCGACTCCGGGTCGTTCAATATTCTCGAGTCCGATACGTTTGCCGGGGAGGGAGTTCTGGAAACCATTCATCCTGATGAGCGCCGCTTGCTTTCCTATGCCGGCGATGCCGCGGTACACGTCAAATATTCGGAAGACTCAACGGAAAAGCCGTACAGCCGCGTGCGCATCGCCAAAGGCGTCATGCAACTTACCAAGGAACAGCGGAGCGTGAAGAAATACGCGATTCGCAATGCGGATAAGGACGCGCGCATTGTGGTTGTGGAATATCCCGTGGAAGAAGGATGGGAACTCACGCCTGCTGCGCCGAGGCCCGAGGAATCCTCCGAGTCGTTTCATCGCTTCCGGGTTCCGGTGGATGCCGGCAAAACGGCAGAGCTTGCCGTGGAAGCAGTTCATCCCGAAGAAACGAACTACGCACTGACTAACCTCGACGACGATGAAGTGGCGCTTCTCGTGCAACAGAAGCGAATGACTCCTGCGATGCAGCAGGCATTTGACCAGATCCTGAAGCAGAAGGAAAAGATCGATGGGCTCTCGACGCAGATTTCTGATCGCAAGCGCGAGAGCGATCAGATCACGCTCGACCAAAATCGCATCCGCGAAAACATGAAGGCGCTCAAAGGAACCTCGGAAGAGAAAGCTTTATTGCAACGCTACGTTGGCCAGCTCGACGCGCAGGAGAGCCGGCTTGCTGCTCTGCATCAGCAATCCAGCGATCTCAACACACAGCAAAATCAGGCCAGGGCCGAACTGGATCGCATGATCATGGATGTGAATGTGGATGAGACGCTTCTGATCGGTCGGGTGCCGGTCGATTGAGGAACCGGTGATGGATAACGAGCACGGAATACGAGACGGCCCGTTCTTTTGAATTAGACTGAACTCAATGCCGCTCCCGGTCTATCGTTTACGACGCTGGCTAGCCGTAATTGCTGTGCTTTTCTCTGCGGTAGTTGCGGGTATGTATATTTACGCGCGTCTGCGACAGCATAGCGTTCTTAAAGGATTTCCGGGCAAGATCGCTTACGACATCAAGCAGACGGCGAGCGGCTTTCAATTCTCAAAATCAGAATCCGGCCGCACGGTCTTTACCATCCGCGCTAAAGACGTTAAGGAGTTCAAGCTTAACGGCCGCGCCGAACTGCACGATGTCACCATCATTCTTTACGGCAGCGACACGTCGCGCTTTGATCAGATCTATGGCGAGAATTTCACCTTTGATCCGAAATCCGGAAATATTACGGCGAAGGGCGAAGTGCAAATCGATCTGCAAGCCAATCCTGCGGGCGTCACCGCACCGGACCAGGCCACGCCGAAAGAACTCAAGAATCCCATCCATCTCACCACCAGCGATTTAGTTTTCAACCGGAATACCGGGGATGCCTCCACCAATTCGCGTGTGGACTTCCAAACCCCACAAGCTACCGGCTGGGCGGTGGGCGTACAGTACTCGGCAAGAAGCAAAACCCTCACGCTTACATCCCAGATTCATGTGATTTTGACTGGGCAGGATGCCGCGAGCATCTTCGCTGCCCACGGCACCATCACTCGGGAACCGCGCGAAGTAGTTCTGGATCATGCGCGCATGGAGCGGGAAAGTGGAACGCTGCAATCGGACCAAGCTACGTTCTTCCTCGGGCCGGAGAACGAGGTGGAGCGCATCGTCGCCACGGGAAACGTGACCGCGGAATCCACGTTGCAGGAAGATAATCAGATGCGCGCCCGCGCGGATGACGCCGAACTTTTGCTGGCCAGCAAGCAGAACCTGCTGCGGACGGCTACGCTCACCGGTCGTGTCCATGTCGAGCGCATCGGATCTCGTCCCATGCAGGGCGATGCCGGACGCGTGATTCTGGATTTTCTGGGTCAAAACCAGTTGCAGAAAGTGCACGCCGCCGATGGAGTGCGCCTGGCGCAGCACGCTGCGGTGAAGAACACCTCCGTGGTAAATTCCTCCCCGCCGCAGAATTTCGACATAACCGCGCCGATCATCGACTTCTTCGTCATCGACGGGCGCCGGCTTGACCGGGCGCAAACTTCCGGTGCGGCGCAAATTAAAATCAGCCCGGCCGCAAATCAGAATTCCACGGACGAATCGGCGCAAAGCACGGTCATCACCGCTGGCCGGTTCGACGCAAAATTCACCGCAACGCCGGAAGGCCAAAGCCGCCTGACTTCCTTCCACGGCGCGCCGGATGCAAAAATTGTGAACCTCATGCCAGGCTTGCCCGATCGCGTGAGCACCAGTCAAACACTCGACGCCACCTTTCTTCCCGAAGGCGGCATTGCATCGATCGTGCAGCAGGGAAGCGTTGTCTATACAGATAACCAGCCGATCGAAAAGCGTACTCAAGCCTGGGCGGACAAAGCAATCTACACGCCGGTCGACCAGATTCTGCTGCTCGCCGGGAAGCCGAGAGTCGCCGACGGCGGCATGATCACAACTGCGAACACGATTCGCATCAATCGCGCCACCGATGACGCTTTCGCCGACGGCAACGTCAAGAGCACTTACAGCGATCTGAAGGAGCAGCCCAATGGGGCGCTGCTTGCTTCCTCTTCGCCGATTCACGTGACCGCCGCCAAGATGACGGCGCACAACTCTCCCGCCATCGCTTTATATGAGGGCAATGCCCGACTCTGGCAGGATGCCAATATCATCGAGGCTCCCTCGATCCAGTTCGATCGGGAGCGCCGTTCCCTCGTCGCCCAGGGAAACACGGGGCACCCAGTCTCCACTGTGCTGGTTCAGGAAAAATTAAGCCCGTCCGGCGATAAAAGTACGGCCAAAAACCAGTCTCCGATAGCTCCACATAAAGGCGAAAGTAAATCGAACAAAAAACCTGAGGAAAAACTCGGTCAGGATAGTCCCGTTACCATTACCTCGGCCAAGCTAACCTATGCCGACGCCGATCGCCAGGCTCACTACACAGGAGGCGTGGTAGCCCGGGGCACGGGCTTTGAAGCTACTGCGGATGAGATGGATATATATCTCTTGCCGCGGAGTCAAGCATCTACGAGTCAATCACTTAGCGCGCCCGGCCGGTTGGATCGGATGGTCGCCCAAGGCCACGTTGTCATCCAGCAACCGGGTCGGCGAGCCGAGGGTCAGATTTTGGTTTATACCGCCTCAGACGACAAATTTGTCTTGACTGGGGGACCGCCCAGCATTTTTGATGCCGAACGAGGCAAGATTACCGGGGTTTCGTTGACTTTCTTTAGGACCGATGATAGGGTGCTCGTAGAAGGCAAGCCAAGTACTCCTGTGGTAACACAGACGCGAGTGGCCAGATAAACCAGATAAAAAAGACGAATGGCAAGATAAATGCGTACCTTGGCCACAGATGAAATTGGCAAATCGTACCGTGGCCGTCGCGTTGTGAATGGTGTCAGCCTGCGGGTAGAGCAGGCGGAAGTAGTTGGATTATTAGGTCCTAACGGCGCAGGCAAGACAACCACGTTCTACGCCATCGTTGGCCTGATCCCCCCTGATACGGGCCGCGTGCTGTACGACGATCAGGACATCACTGACGTTCCCATGTACCTGCGGGCGCGGCAGTATGGCATCAGCTATCTCCCACAGGAAGCTTCAGTTTTTCGCAAACTCACGGTGGAGGAGAACATCCTCGCGGTGCTGGAGGCGCAGCCGATGTCATGGCACGAGCGCCGCGAGAAGATGGAGAAATTTATCGATGAACTCGGCTTGGAGCACATTCGGCAGAATCGGGGATACGCGCTTTCCGGCGGCGAACGTCGCCGGGTGGAGATCGCCCGCTGCCTGTGCATCAACCCAACTTTCATCCTGCTGGACGAACCATTTTCCGGGATCGATCCCATCGCCGTTCTCGACCTGCAGAAAATCATCAGCAGCCTGCGGGCCAGCGGCATCGGAGTGCTGATCACCGATCACAACGTGCGCGAAACGCTTTCTGTAACCGATCGCGCCTACATCATTGACGACGGCCGAATCTTCCGTCACGGCAAGCCTGAGCAGTTGGCTGGCGATCCGGAAGTGAGACGGGTTTATTTGGGAGAAAGTTTTTCACTGGTTTAAAAAGCAGGTTTTGGCGTTTCAGAGTTGCAAAGTTCAATGACTTACCGTTGACTCCGAAAGCTTGAGGCGTTAAATCTCGAAACTCTTAACATGGTCCTTCTTCAGCACAAACTGAGCGTCAAACTATCCCAGCGCCAGATCCTCACCCCGGGGCTGGTGCAGATGGTCTCTGTCCTCGCGCTCAACAAGCTTGAGCTCAAGGACATGATCAATGCGGAGATGGTCGAGAATCCGGTTCTCGAAGAGCTCGAAGAATCTGTCCCTTTAATCGACGAAGTTGGCCGTAAGGAAGAAGACCGCGACCGGCTCACCGCGAAGACATCCACCGAAGAAGCTCCCATCACTGCCGAAAAGAAAGATCCCTTCGAGGAAATTGACTTCGGTTCGTTTTTTCAGGATTATCTCGATCCCGGTTACCGTACTCGCGGGGAGATGGAAGAGATCGAACGGCCATCGTTCGAGAATTTTCTATCGAAGCCGACCACACTCACAGATCACCTTGCCTGGCAACTGGGGGCGTTAAGCCTTCGTCCCGAGGTTCGCGAAGCTGCAGAGCAGATCATCGGCAACCTGAACGAAGACGGCTATCTCATCGCCAGCGATGAAGAGATGCTAGGTGTCGCTCCGCCCGCCACGCCGGAGGCGGATGCTGCCGCTGCCAGAAACATCGTCATCGAGGCGCAAGCCCTGGGCTTGGATCCATCCGCTTCCGGCGATGCAGTTGCGGAAGATGAAAATCTTGTCGCCGATCCTCTAGCTGCCAATCCGTCCCTGGCGGATTTGGACGTACCGCTTGTGCAGGAATCCACTGCGGCGGAGTTTTCCGCTGCAGATGCTATGAGGAAAAGCTTTTCTGGCGAAATGTTCACCGCGGCATTGGCAACCAATGCATCGGAAATTTCTTTCGGGTCGCAGAATGTTGGCGCGCAAAATGGAAGCATCGGCGCTGCAGCCGCCGCTTCCGCCCCGGAGCCAGCAACTGCCGCGCAACTTGTTGCCGCGCCGCCGCGCCCGGTTTACAAGGCGAAATTTACTGCCGCAGATTTGGCGGAAGCTCTTGAAGTGATTCGCCAGCTCGATCCTCCGGGCGTGGGCTGCCGCGATCTACGCGAATGCTTGATTCGCCAATTGCGTCATCATCAGCAACAACTCGCTCTCCATAAGAATGGAGACAAGCCGGTCAACGGCACCGCGCAAGTCCTGCAAGATGCTATTGCGATTGTCGACCAGCATTTGCGCGCCGTGCAGAACAAAGCGCATAAGGAAATTGCCAAAGCCATCGGCCGTCCCGCGGACGCCGTGCAACAAGCTCTCGACTACATTCGTACCCTTGATCCGCGTCCCGGCCTGCAATACAACAAAGTCCAGGCGCGTCTGATCGAGCCCGATGTCGCCTTCATCAAACATGGCGATGAATGGCTGGTGCTGATGAATGACGATGATCTGCCTCAGCTTCGTCTGAATCCTGCCTACAAGAAACTGGTCACTCGCGATACCAACGATAAAAATACTCGCGATTACGTCAAAGAGCGCTACAAGAGCGCCATCCAGCTCATCAAGAATATCGAGCAGCGTAAGCAGACCATCACCAAAGTTTGTTATTGCATCGTGGCGCGGCAGCAGGATTTTCTGGAAAAAGGTATCGACCAGCTGAAGCCGATGATGATTAAAGAAGTGGCCGAAGAAATCGGCGTGCATCCTTCTACCGTGAGCCGCGCCGTAGCCAGTAAGTATGCCCACACGCCGCAGGGAGTATTCGAGCTTCGCTACTTCTTCAGCGAGAGCGTGCAAGGGCCTGAGGGCGGCAACACTTCGTTGCTGATCCTCAAACGCCGCGTCAAGAAATTAATTGACGAGGAAGATCCGAGCCGTCCGCTGACTGACGAACAACTCACGCGCATTCTGCAATCGCAAGGCATTCAAGTCACACGCCGCACCGTTGCCAAGTACCGCGAAGACATGCGCATTCCCAGCACGCACCAGCGCCGGGTAAGGGAATAAGATCGAAAGTTAGAAACCAAGAATTCAGAAATCAGAATTCAAGCGTAGATGAAGATAGCCAGCGCCAGGGTCGCCATCCCTTCAAGTCCGAACTGTCCTGTGTTCCTCAGTACCCTCCGTGTTGAAAGACCTCAGGATGAGAGCACTCCGACTTTTAAATCGAACTCGTATCGCAGTGCCCAATTCGTTTCGAACAAGAATCCAAGGAGGGGCGCTCATGAACGTGGAATACACCGGGAGGCACTACGAAGTAACTTCCGCCATCCGCAAAGAAGTAGAAACTGGCCTGGCAAAAATTCGCAAAATTCTTGGTGACCGCTTCGAAGCCAAAGCCATCCTCTGCGTCGAAAAGCACCGCCACAAAGCGGAAATCACCATCAACCTGCGCAATGGCCCGCTGGTCGGCCTGGCTCAAGCCAAGGACATGATGATCGCGGTCAGCGGAGCGCTCGACCATCTCGAAAAGCAGGCCGTGAAATACAAAACGAAGTGGGAGTCCAAAAAGCGGTCTGCGCGCAAGAGCGAAGAAGTGAAAAAGTGGAACGGCCACTCTCCCGAGCCTGAAGCTCACACCAAAGTCGGAATAACGGAGAAGACTGCCGTACCCGTCGCTGTGCACCGCTATCCTCCCGTGGCCAGGACCACCGAGGTTCACTGGTCCGTTCCGATGAGGCGGTCGCCATGCGTCCCATGACTCTCGAAGAAGCCATCAAGGAAGCCCACTTCCGCGACCGCGATGTCTTCGTCTTCCGCGACCCCAAAGGCAAAGTGATGATCCTGCACCGCACGCGCGACGGCAAGATGGAGCTGATCGAAGCTCCGTAGGTGTTTGCGAGTGGTCCCGCAGCGCATCGACATTCAGTCGCTATTCCCCACTCTTTCCATTCATTGACGGGATTCTAAACTGCAGCCTAACATTGGCGCTGAAGGAGTGCCCTGTGATCGGTCAGGTTCTCGGTCATTGCCGCGTCGTGGCGAAGATCGGCGAAGGAGGAATGGGGGTCGTCTATCGCGCCTACGATGAGGTTTTGCACCGCGATGTAGCCCTGAAAGTTGTGAAGAAGGATGCTCGACTGGATGCGTCGTCGAGCCAGCGTCTACTGCACGAGGCGCGCGCTTCTTCCGGCCTTGCTCATCCCAACATCTGCACGATTCATGAAGTTGGCGAGAATGAGGGCGAGCTTTACATCGTGATGGAACTGGTCGAGGGCAAGTCTCTCGCCGACATGAGCCTAGGCGGCGGCCTGGCGCCGGAGTCGGTCCTGCGATATGGCATTCAGATCGCGAGCGCACTCGCCCGTGCTCATGACCGTGGCATCGTTCATCGCGATCTGAAGACGGCGAATATCGTCATCACCTCTGATGGCCTGGTCAAAGTTCTTGATTTCGGTTTAGCCAAACAGGTGGGCAGCGGCGTCTTCGAGGGACCTACACGATCGCTTGCGAGCGTAGAAAACGCATCGAGCGTAAGCGGCACTTTGCCCTACATGGCGCCTGAAATTTTGTGCGGCGAAGCGGCCGACCATCGCTCTGATTTATGGGCGCTTGGAGTTGTCCTCTACGAATCGGCCTCCGGACGGCTGCCATTTGAGGGACGCACGGGCTTCGAGATCAGCTCGGCGATCATGCGCGAAATTCCTAACCCGCTGGGGGCGCCTGTGCCTCCCGGCCTTTGGGCGATCATCCAACGCTGCCTCGCCAAGGAACCCGCACAACGTTATCAACGCGCCGGAGAAGTTCAGGCGGCCTTGGAAGCCGTTCAGTCTGCCGGCATCGTTTCTCCAAGCCCCGGCCCTGATCCGAATACACCCAGAACTACCATCCTGCACGGTGTGCAACACGCTCATGTTAAGAAGGGGGACCTTCTTTTGTTGGTAGGAACCACGAAAGGAGCATTCATCCTCCGCTCGAATGCGCAGCGCAGCCGTTGGGAAGTCGGTGGCCCGTATTTCCACGGGCACAATGTTTACGCATTGGCCTACGACGCCCGCGGCGGCCAACACCGCATATGGGCTGCGCCATCGAGTTACTGGGGCACCATGTTGCGATCGAGCGACGATTTCGGAAAGAGCTGGACCAATCCACAGCAGGCGCCGATTCGATTTCCCTCGGATACTGGCCTTTCCCTGAAGAATATCTGGCAGATTGCGCTCGGACGACCCGAGGAACCTAACGTGCTTTATTGCGGCGTAGAGCCGGCCGCGCTTTTTGAAAGCCGGGATGCGGGCGAAACCTGGTCGCTGGTGCAGAGGATTGTTCGACCATCCGCATCGTCCGCGCTGGGTGCCCGGCAACGGAGGATTAGCCCTGCACACGATTGTGCTCGACCCTTCTGATAACCAGCGCATGTATGTGGCAATCTCAGCCGGGGGCGTTTATCGGACTGACGATGGAGGACGCAGCTGGACCGCACAGAACCAGGGCGTGCGCGTGATGTTCGCGCCCGATAAGTATCCGGAGTTCGGGCAATGCGTACACAAGATCGCGATGCACCCGGCTCGTCCCCAACGCCTGTTCCTGCAAAATCATTGGGGTTTGTATCGCTCTGACAACTGCGCGGAAAACTGGACTGACATTGCTAACGGAGTGCCATCGGATTTTGGTTTTGCGGTGCTCATGCACCCGAGAAATCCCGATTGCGTCTATGTCGTGCCGGTCGAGTCCGATGAGTTTCGCTGCGCATGCGAAGGCCGGCTGCGAGTTTACCGAAGCCGTAACGCCGGAGCTTCATGGGAGCCTCTGATGCGCGGTTTGCCGCAAAAGGGCGCGTACGAAACTGTCTTGCGCGATGCCATGACAGCGGATTCACTCGATCCGGCCGGAATTTATTTGGGCACAAGGAGCGGACAACTCTTTGGCTCGCGCGATGAAGGAAGAAACTGGCACAAGATACTGGATGGATTGCCCTCAATAGTTTGCTTGCGGATCGCAGTGGTCGAAGACGAGTCTGCCAGCCTGAGGCCGGCTCGTCCTAAGGCTGCACGAGCCCATCAGGCGAAATCCCATTCGAAAATCAAGAGACGAGCATCCAAGAGTTAATCCAATGCCGGTGACTTTTCACATTCCGGGAGCGCTGCGAGAGTTCACTGCTGGACACAGCCGAGTCCAGATCGAAGCTTCGCCCTCGACTTTGGCGGACGCGTTAGCGGTACTCTGGACGCTGTATCCAGGGGTTCGAGATCGCATTGCTACGGAGCAAGGACAGGTCCGTGAACACGTCAACATTTTCATCGGAGATGAAAATGTCCGATATACCGGCGGGCTCGCGAGTCCCGTTTCCGCCAACTCTGAGATTTCGATTGTTCCCGCCGTGAGTGGTGGCTGAGTTGCTCAGATTCAATTCCAGTGCGCCGGTGGCGCGCGAATGACAGCCTCGTCCGCGTGCTAAAATCCCGCCGAGGAATTTGCTGATGTCTACTTGGTCGGGCTCTACGATTATTTTCATTTTCCCGGTTATTCTGTGCGCTTCCCTTCTTGCACCGGCGCAGACCGTTACACCGCAAGCAAAGCTCTCCGTGCACTGGGAAGAGCTTACCGCCGCTGATTTCCGCGAGGGAATCGAGCACTCGCAAGGAACCTGCTTGCTGCCCTTCGGAATTCTGGAGAAGCATGGACCGCATCTTCCGCTGGGCACCGATTTGCTGGATGTGCGGTACGCCGCGCTGCACGCAGCAGAGAAAGAGTATGCCGTGGTCTTCCCGGAATATTATTTCGGACAAATCGCCGAGGCTCGCCACGAACCCGGAACCATGGCTTACAGCCGTGAGATGCAACTGGCACTGTTGCAGGAAACCACGGACGAAATGGCTCGCAATGGCTGTAAGAAAATAATCGTCGTCAACGGCCACGGCGGAAATGAGTATTTGCTCCCGTACTTCGCCCAAACCCAGCTCGATAAACCCCACGATTATGTGGTTTACATTTTCGATAAACGCAGCCCCGACAGCGGCGGCCCGCAGAAGAAAACGTCTATCGACATGCACGCGGGAGAAAGCGAAACCTCGAAGATGATGATTGCGCGCCCCGACCTGGTGCATATCGACCGTGCCAACCGCGAATCCGGCGCCGACCAGCACCGCCTGAATCTTCCTGAAGATGTTTATACCGGTATCTGGTGGTACGCACGCTTTCCCAATCACTATTCGGGAGATGGCTCCGCGGCAACCGTGGAGCTGGGAAAATTTCAAATGGATTGGTGGATCGATGCCGTCGTCAAAACCATCCGCGCTGTGAAAGCCGACGAAGTAAGCCTCAAACTGCAGAACGAGTTCTATGAAAAAAGCAAACACCCGCTGGATACGCAGCCGTAAAGTCAGATTACGAGTTCCCGATGAGCACTCCTGTGATAAACACCAACGCTCCTCCTAATCCGACTTGCAGGGCGGCCGAAACCCATGGACTATCCATATAACGCCGCCGGATCCAGGTGATCACTCCGAGTTCGACGACCACCACCGCGCCCGCGGCCCAGAGTGCCACGCGAAAATCCTTCAGCAGGAACGGTAACGTATGTCCGATGCCGCCGAGAGCTGTCATCGCTCCGCAGATCAAGCCCCGCACCCAGGGATGGCCACGCCCGGTGAGACTTCCATCGTCGGATAAGGCTTCTGCAAATCCCATGCTGATGCCTGCGCCCGCGGAAGCCGCGAGCCCGACCAGAAATGCATCTCGGGAGCTGTGGGTTGCGAATGCGGAAGCGAACACCGGTGCCAGCGTAGAAACTGAACCGTCCATCAGTCCCGCCAGTCCGGGCTGCACAATCTGTAACACGAACAACCGCCGTTGTGCCCGCTCTTCGTCTGCCTTCACATTGGCGGGAAGCTTTTCTTTATCTAGCTCTTGCGCCCGCTCTTCGTGCTCACGTTCTTCATTGATCAGATCATCGAGAAGCTGGCGAATACTGGCATCCTGGGTGCGCGCCGCAGCCTTTTCGTAAAAACGCCGCGTCTCCACTTCCATGGTGCTGGCTTCCTTGCGCACTGCTTCGATGCGCAGTGGGCGAATCAACCAGAGTGCGGGGCGCTCCACAAATCCGCGTACGTCCTGGCGGCGAATCAGGGGAATATGCTCGCCGAATTTCTTGCGGTACATTTCAATTAATTTTCTGCGATGTTCTGATTCTTCCTCCCGCATGCCCTCAAACATCGCCGCCGACGCCGGATAGTCCTGCCGCAACCCTTCGGCAAAATCCGCGTACACGCGCTCATCTTCTTCTTCCAGGGCAATCGCCAAGGCCAGCACTTCGCGTTCCGTAAGTTCGTGAAACTTCTTCATGGCGACTTAGCTTACCTGTGCGAGTAGGGCTTATACAAATCGAAAAGTGAGAAATGAAAATTGTCACATGCAATGGTGAGCAATATCACTTCCTCCCCTGTATGCGGCCTTCGATGCTACTATCCAGTGCATGACGCCTCGAAAATCGTCTGCGCCCGCGAAGCGCGAGAAAGTGCCATCCAAGAAAAAGAAGCAGGCCATCGCGCGGGAGAGCAAGCATGCTCCGGAACTAGTAATCATCACAGGCATGAGCGGCTCGGGCAAAGCCTCCGTGCTGAAGGCGTTTGAAGATCTTGGCTATTACTGCGTTGACAACCTTCCTGTTGAACTGATTCCGCGCTTTGCCGAAATGGCATTACAGTCCACTGAGATCCGCCGCACGGCTCTGGTGGTCGATGTGCGTGAAGGATCGAAGCTCGATCAACTCCCGGGAATTCTCAAAGCCGTGCGGCGTACCATTCCAACGAAAGTTGCTTTTCTCGAAGCTTCCGATGCCGCACTGCTGCGACGTTTCAGCGAGACGCGCCGGCCGCATCCCCTGGGGATCGATGCGCCGGTCAATACCTCGATCAAGGCCGAACGGCGCCACCTGGCAAGCATTCGTGCCTTGGCCGATATTGTTATCGACACGTCGAAGTTCAATGTGCACGAACTGCGCGCTCACATTACAGAACGCTTTCGCGAGCAAGCCTCGGGAAAAAGCATTCTGGTTTCCTGTGTCAGCTTCGGATTCCGTCATGGCGTGCCCGAGGAAGCCGATCTGGTCTTCGATGTGCGCTTTCTGCCCAATCCACACTTTGTGCCAGAATTTCGAGCTTTGACCGGGAGAGATCCGCGTGTGGTGAAATACATTCAATCGTTTCCACAAACCAAGGAATTTATCCGGCGTATCTCAGACCTGCTCGTCTACCTTCTGCCGCACTATATCCACGAAGGCAAGAGTTATCTCACTATCAGCTTCGGATGCACCGGCGGCCAGCATCGTTCAGTGATGATTGCCGAGGAAGTAGGCAAGCGTCTGCATAAAGCAGGATATCGAGTGAAGATTACGCACCGGGATATGCCGAGATAAGGTTTCGCCGGGAAGGGGAATTGCTTCTCAACTGCTTGGGGTATTTCAGGCTCGCGCAGTAAAATAAGCGCTTGCAATTAACCGTTATGCTATCGACAACCTGGCAGCGCGGACTCCCCGGAGCCCTATGCGGCAATTGATGCGACTGGTTCGCTACGCGCTCTCTTATTGGTGGCAGATCCTGTGCTCCGTGGTTCTCATGGCGTTGGTCGGAGCGCTCGATGCATTTAAGTTTTTACTGATTCGACCAGTATTTGACCGGGTGTTGAATCCTTCTACGGGATCGAAAGACATACAACTATTTGTAATTCCAATTACGCACCATCCGATCTACCTGCAGCAATTGGTTCCTTCGCGCTTCACGAATGCCTGGACAATGGTCGCAGTAGCTTTAGTCGGCTCAACTGTGCTCAAGGGAATTTTCGATTACACCGGTACGTACCTGGTGAACCACGCCGGATTCGGGATGATCACAGACCTGCGCGATGATCTTTATAACGCGATCATGCGGCGCTCCGCGGCATTTTTTTCTAAACACACCACCGGAACTCTTCTCTCCGCCATCATCAACGACATCGAGCGCGTTCAGTACGCCATGTCCACGGTGCTCGCCGAATTTCTGCAGCAGTTGTTTACTTTTATTTCGGTGGCCGCCGTGGTGATTGTTCTGGGCGGGAAACTTGCCTGGGTGCTTTTATTGTTTGTGCCGATCATTGTTTATTCATCTCGAAAAATTGGGTCTCGCGTGCGCACCACTACGCGGCAAGGACAAGACAAGCTGGCGGAGATACAAAATATTCTGCATGAAACGATTACTGGCAATCGGATCGTAAAAGCGTTCAATAGCGAGAAGTGGGAGATCTCGCGCTTCCGCGGAGCGGCGCGCCGTCTGTTCCGCGCCAATCTGCGATCCGTGGCCGCCACTGCGATCAGTTCGCCGCTCATGGATATTTTCGGCGTCATCGGAATCGCGCTTCTCCTGAACCTTGGCCGCAACCAGGTCAAACACGGCGAGATGACGCCAGGAATCTTCGTGGCCTTCATTACGGCTGTGTTCAGTCTTTACAATCCGGTGCGCAAGTTTGCCCAGTTCAACAATAATTTTCAGCAGGCGCTGGGCGCGTCCAGCGAAATTTTTAAGTTCATCGATGTTGAGGATGATGTCCGCGAGAAGCCGCATGCCAAGCGCTTGCCGGCTTTTTCCAAAGCAGTCCAGTTCGATCATGTGAGCTTTACTTACGGCGGCGAATGCGCGGAAGCTCGCGTGTTGCATGATATCAACCTTGAGGTTCGCCGCGGCGAAGTCGTGGCCATTGTCGGATCCAGCGGTTCGGGAAAGAGTACGCTGGTCCACTTGATTCCGCGCTTCTTCGACGCCACCCAGGGACGTCTGCTGATCGACGGAAATGACCTGCGCGATGTGACTCTTGCGTCGCTGCGAGAGCAGGTCGGGATTGTCACGCAAGAAACCGTCTTATTTAACGACACAGTTCGCAACAATATTGCTTACGGCCAGCCGCATGTGCCCTTAAGAGAAGTACAAGCGGCGGCCCGGGCTGCTTTGGCGCATGACTTCATTCAAGCCCTGCCGAAGGGATACGATGAGGTGATCGGAGAGCGAGGCGTGCGGCTCTCTGGAGGTGAGCGCCAACGCATCGCCATCGCCCGCGCGATTCTGAAGAACGCACCAATTTTGATTCTGGACGAAGCGACATCGGCCCTCGACAGTGAGTCGGAGGCTCTGGTGCAATCTGCATTGCATAATCTTATGAGCGGACGCACCGTATTTGTGATTGCCCACCGGTTGTCGACCGTGCGCCGCGCCGACCGCATCGTGGTAATTGAAAATGGCGCCATTGCCGATATTGGCTCCCATGAAGATTTGATGACAAAATTAGGAACGTACCGCCGCTTGTACGATTTGCAGTTCGCCGATTTCGAGCACAAACTGGAGCCGGCGCAACCGAGCTGACGTCGGCTGCAATTGGAAAACATTTATGCCTCTCCGCTCTATGACAGGTTTCGCGCAGGTCAAAGGCGAACTTACAGGTCAGTCTGGTGGAAGCACCGGCTCTAAGGCGAGCGAGCTTTCCTCCGCTCAGGGCAACGGCCGGCTTGCATTCTCGCTTTCCCTGAAATCGGTGAACCACCGTTTTCTCGATCTGCATTTCCGGCTGCCTTCGGGATCCGACTCCATCGAGATGCAGCTTCGGCGTTTGCTCAAGGAAAAGATCGCGCGCGGGCATGTGGAAGTTACCCTAAGCCTGGAGCGCGGTGGCGGCGAGGCCCTGGCGCTGAATCGCCCGCTGGTAAGCGCCTACATTGCGGCCTTTCGCGCCGCCGCCCGCGAATTTGCTGTTCCGGCGGAGCCCGATCTTAACGCGATTCTACGCGTTCCTGGTGCACTCGATTCCGCCGGCAATGGCGTAGATGGCGCGCTGGAGCCGGCTGTGATGGCAACTGTGGGCGAAGCGCTTGAGCGCCTGAACCAGATGCGTGAACAGGAAGGGCGCAGCATTGAGCGCGAACTCCGCGAACGCATGGATCACCTGCGTGCTGCCGTGAAGGTTGTGCAGGATCACCGGCGCGCGATGTTGCAAACCTATACGGAACGTCTGCAGTCACGTCTGCAGGAATTACTGGGCGCCAGTCCCGACCGGGAACGTGTGCTGCAGGAGGCCGCGCTTTTGGTTGACCGCAGCGACATTCAGGAAGAAATTGTTCGCCTGGAAAACCACGTCCAGCATTTCCTGGATTTGCTCGACCAGCAGGGAGAAGTTGGAAAGAAACTCGACTTCCTGCTGCAGGAAATGAATCGCGAGGCCAATACTCTGCTATCGAAGACCTCCGGCCTGGCCGGCGAAGCGCTGAAGATTACCGAAGCCGGTCTCAGCATGAAGGCGGAGATCGAAAAATCGCGCGAGCAGGTGCAAAACCTGGAATGAGTGCTTTCCCACACAAGCCACTGGTTTACATCATCTCGGCCCCATCTGGTTCGGGTAAATCGACGCTGGTCAACGAGCTGTTGAAGAAGGTCAGCGATCTGGAGTTTTCCATTTCCTATACAACCCGGGCTCCGCGCGGCAGCGAGGTCAATGGCCGACAATACTACTTCGTCTCGCGGCCTGAGTTCGAGAAGATGATTCAGGAAGATGCGTTCCTCGAGCATGCGGAAGTCTTTGGAAATTACTATGGAACGGCCCGCTGCTTTTTGTCGAAAGCCGAACAAAATGGACGCGACCTTTTACTCGATATCGACGTGCAAGGCGCCAAACAAATTCAGGATAAAGTGCCGGACGCGACCAGCATCTTCATTCTGCCCCCGAATCGCAAGATTCTGGAAGAGCGCCTGCGCAAGCGCAGCGAAGATAGCGACGAAGTGATCCAGCGGCGCTTGGATAAAGCGACGAGCGAAATTGAAAATTACCACCGATATAACTACATACTGATCAACGATCAGTTGGAAGATTCAATCAAGTTATTGCGCGCGGTCGTGCGCGGCGAACGGCTGCTACGGGCGGGGCGGCCGCTCTCAGAGGAGGAAGAAAAGATCGTGGCGCTGGCAAATTGCTGCCGGCTCGCCAATGTTCGCGATCGCCTGAAGCGGATACTGGATTCTTTCAAGCCGCCCGGAGATTCCGGGACGACATAGACCTCGGTAACCAAAGTGGCGGACTGGATCCCCCGCAACCTTGAGTTTCATGGGAAAATAGGAGCGGAGTTCTTAGCTTCCGCTGGCGAAGAACGAATCGCTTTGACTTTCGGCAATAAAACAATTGGTCCCGGCTACACGGAGAAGAAATCCATGAAACTGATCGAAGGCTTCGACAGCAACTATCGATACATTCTGGTCGCCGCCCGCCGCGCCCGGCAACTGCAATCCGGAGCGCCGCCGGTGGTGCAAACAAATTCCCGCAAGCCCTGCCGCATTGCACAAGACGAAATTCGCGCCGGCAAAGTGAAGTGGGAAATTCCTGAAACCCGAAGTGCCGCCGAGCAAGCTGCCGAAGTTTTGGACCAGGCATTCGGACACGACGCTTAGTGTGTCGTTGAGCCAGGTTGTTGAATAAGGTCGCTGAAGTGGATCCTTATCAAGCTTCCAGGGCGCCGAGGCGCGGCGGAATCGATCGCGTCTTCGGGCGCGGCCATTACAAACCATGAAAGTTGCTCTCGGAGTTACGGGCGGGATCGCGGCTTATAAGGCGGCTGAGATTGTGCGCCTTCTGCAGGACCGCGGTATTCGGGTGCAAGTGGTTATGACTCGGGCGGCTCAGGAGTTTGTTCGCCCTCTGACTTTTGCCGCGCTCTCCGGCGAAAAAGTGATTACGGGAATGTTCTCCGCCTCGGATGAGCAGGCAGCGAACATCGATTCTGCCATCGAACATATCGCGGTCGCCCAGTCGATTGATGCGCTGCTGGTTGCGCCGGCCACCGCCGATGTTCTTGCGCACTTTGCGCAAGGCATTGCGAACGACTTTCTCACCACGCTTTACCTCGCGACAACGGCTCCCGTCGTGATTGCTCCCGCGATGAATGTGAACATGTGGAATCATCCAGCGACTCGGACGAATCTCGAAATTCTTCGCCGACGCGGGGTAAAGATCGTCGAACCTGGCTCCGGCTACCTCGCCTGCGGCATGACCGGAGAGGGAAGGCTAGCCGAGAATCAGTCGATCCTGGCGGCGGTGCTCGAAGCGCTGGGTGCGGCGCAAGACCTTAGCGGTGAAACCGTGCTTATTACCGCCGGTCCGACCCGTGAAAAGATCGATCCCGCTCGCTATCTTACCAACCGTTCCAGCGGACGCATGGGCTACGCAGTGGCCGAAGCCGCTCTGCGCCGCGGTGCGCGCGTGCTTCTGGTCAGTGGTCCGTCGTCGCTGATTCCGCCCGCAGCAGCTGAGATCACGCGGGTAGAATCCGCCGAGCAGATGCGCGATGCCGTGCTTCATCTATTGCCTGATGCCACTATTGTTATCAAGACCGCCGCGGTTTCCGATTACCGTGCGAAATCTGTGTCCCAACAAAAGATGAAGCGAAAAGGGCCGTTCACGCTCGAACTTGAACCGACCATGGACATTCTTAAGGAAATTTCCTTGCGTAAGCAGTCGCAGATCGTGGTGGGCTTTGCGGCGGAAACCCAAAACGTGCTCGAGAATGCTCGTCAGAAGCTGGGAGACAAACAACTCGATGCCATAGTAGTCAATGATGTTTCCCGCGAAGGAATCGGATTCGACTCCGATCGCAACCAGGTAACCATCATTACGGGCGACGAAGTCGTTGATGTTCCTGAGACCACGAAGTGGGAAGTAGCGCAACGCGTCCTCGACCAGGTTGTGCGCATCCGCCAGCAGCGGAAGTCTTCGATGAAAGCCTAACGCGAGTTCTTCGCACCTGGCGTACAATTCCGTCAAACTTGTTAAGGAGCATGCAATGACGCAGAAAATTATCGAAGTGATTGGAACGTCCAAAGACAGCTTTGCAAAGGCTGCGGAGAATGCAGTGGCTGAGGCTTCGAAGACCGTGCGCGGCATCAAATGGGCTCATGTAGATTCGCTCGACATGCAACTGGATGGAGCAAAGGTATTGCTTTATCGGGCGACGACCAAGATTTTCTTCGATGTGGAAAACTGATTGAAGATTCCTGACTACTCTAGAAACAGATGACCCCGACTCTCGATCCGGAATTGCGACGTGCGCTCTCCGAACGTGTCCGTTATTGTCAGGAGATGGGCATCCATGATTTTTACCGGCGCGGCGCAGAGGGCTCACTGCTCATGGAAGCTGAGCATCACGCATCCGCAATCGCACCCTTACCAGAATCAGAACTGCGAGAGGAAATGGCCGCAAGAAAATCCGCTGTCGTGGTCTGAAGAAAATATCCTCGAAATTATTTCACCGAAGCCAGAGCACGGAGTGGCCGATCCTGCCGCCGCACTCCGGATGATTCGCGAAGATCTCGGCGACTGCACGCGCTGCAAACTTCACAAGCAAGGCCGCAAGCAGATTGTTTTTGGCGTGGGCAATCCGCGCGCCGAGTTGATGTTTATTGGCGAAGGCCCCGGCGCGGACGAAGACGCGCAAGGGCGAGCCCTTTGTCGGTCGTGCCGGGCAGTTGCTTAACAACATGATCAAGGCGATGGGCCTGCGACGCGAAGATGTCTACATCGCCAACATCGTCAAGTGCCGTCCGCCCGGCAACCGGCAACCGGAGCGCGACGAATGTGAAACCTGTTCGCCATTTCTCATGCGGCAGATCGCAACGGTCAAGCCCAAGGCGATTGTTGCGTTGGGTGCGACCGCGGCGAAGAACCTTCTGGCCATGAACGCGCCTATGTCTGAGTTGCGCGGACGCTGGTACGACTTCAAGCCCGCTGGAAGCGATTCTTCCTGGCCCGGCACGCGCCTTGCTGTCACTTACCATCCTGCATTTCTACTGCGCGACCCGCGCCAGAAGGGCGAGGCTTGGAAGGACCTGCAGATGGTGATGAAGTATCTCGGGATTGTTCCTCCTAAAAAAGCCGCCGAATAAGTCTGGCTACGTACCTGTGCGGCGTCACTGTTATTCTCAGGGATCAATGCCCGAGTTCTGCGATGTCGCTCTGCCCGTGCCGCTCGACATGGTTTTCACTTACCGTGTTCCCGCCGAGGCCGCGCCTGTGGTGGGCGGCCGCGTACTGGTGCCTTTTCGCCAGCAGACGATTGACGGGAATTGTAGTTGAGCTACACGATCGGAAGCCCTCGGTCACAATCAAGCCTCTACTGAATGTACTCGACATTGCGCCAGTGCTCGATGAGCAACTGCTGCGCCTTGGCCGCTGGATCGCCGACTACTATCTTGCGCCACTCGGTGAAGTCTTCCGTACCATGCTGCCGCTGAATGCGGAGTTCAAACGCGCCATCGCCTACCGCATCACCGCGCAAGGCCGGATGGCGCTGCATTTGGCTGGAATGTCAGGATCTTCCGCACGTTCTCGCCGCACTCCGGAAGAGCAAGCCGCCGAGTTTCGCGTGCTCGACTACCTTGCTGCGCAGGAGCCGGAGACGGGAGAGAGCGCATCAAGTCCGCGAAGAAAGCCTGCGCTCGGCGACTCGCGTCTCGAAATTGATCTTGAGCGGGATGGTGCGCAAGAAGTGGCTTATGCGGGAGGATGTATCCGACGTCCAAGATGCGACGCGTACCGTCAAGATTGCGCTCCTTAAGTCGGCTGAAGGCAAACTGAACGACAACCAAAAAAAACTTGTCGAGACGCTCGCCGCGTCTGGAGGCCGAGTTGCGGTGGAGATGCTGCAAGAGCTAGAAGTCCCACGGACAACTCTGGCTACGCTGATCAAACGAGGTCTGATTGAAATTGTGGAAGAGCCTGCGAGCTTCGCGGTTTCGCGCAGCAAGCCGCGGCCTTCGCGCCTCGAATTCGATTTCAACCCAGCGCAGCGGGCCGCGCTGAATCGTCTGCGCGAAACCGTTGAGACGCGAAAATTCTCCGGCATCCTGCTTCACGGTGTTACCGGCTCTGGCAAGACCGCGGTCTATTTGGCGGGTATGCGAGCGGTGCTTGATGCTGGGCGCTCGGCCATTCTTCTCGTCCCTGAAATTGGACTTACGCCGGCGATCGCCGCGGATTTGCATCAAATCTTCGGGGAGGAAGTCGCGATTCTTCATTCAGCGCTCTCCGACAAAGAGCGCGCGCAGCAGTGGCATCGCATCCAGAGTGGGGAAGCGCGCATGGTCGTCGGAACGCGTTCTGCCGTCTTCGCTCCAGTCACGGATCTCGCGCTGATCATCGTTGACGAAGAACATGATTCTTCCTACAAACAGGAGGAAACCCCGCGCTATCACGCGCGCGATGTGGCGGTGGTCCGCGCAAAAATGGCGAATGCGGTTGTGGTCCTCGGGTCGGCCACTCCATCGCTGGAATCGTACTTCAACGCGAAGAAAAACAAATATGCACTCGTCGAGCTGCCAGACCGCGTGGAGCAACGCCCTCTCCCAGAAGTTGAGATCATCGACATGCGCCAGGAATTCCAGGAGACAGGACAGGAGCAGGTCATCTCACGCAAACTCGCCGCCGAAATCAAAGATCGCCTCGATCGAAAAGAGCAAGTCATGGTATTGCTCAATCGCCGTGGATATTCTCCTGTGGTGCTGTGCCGCACTTGCGGGAAAAAGCTGGAATGCCAGAACTGCGCGATTGCCCTCACTCATCACAAGCGCGAGCATAAGATGATCTGCCACTATTGTGGCTACACGGCTCCTGTGCCAAAAGCCTGCGTGCACTGTGGCAGTGAGTATGTTTATTTTATCGGCACTGGATCGGAGAAGTTGGAAGAATTACTCCACGGTATGTTTCCGCAAGCCCGCATCGCCCGACTGGATCGCGACACTGTGCGCGGGCACGAAGATTTCGAGCGCACCCTGAATGCGCTCAATCAAGGCGAACTCGATATTCTGGTCGGCACGCAGATGATCGCCAAGGGTCACGACATTCACGGCGTCACTCTGGTCGGGGTTGTCGGCGCAGATGCCGCGTTGGGAATGCCCGACTTTCGCGCCGCCGAGCGCACCTTTCAATTGCTTACGCAAGTCGCCGGTCGAGCCGGCCGGGGTCAGTCTCCCGGCAAAGTAATTCTGCAAACTTATTTTCAGGATCACTATGCGGTGCAATACGCGGCGCAGCACGACTTCGCCGGATTCTATGACAAGGAACTGCGCTTCCGAAGTTGGATGCATTATCCGCCGTATGCCGCGCTGGCGAATGTTCTGGTTCGCAGTGATAAGCTCGACGAGGCGCTGCAATGGTCCGGTACACTCGGCAAATGGTTTGAGCAGACTCGCCATGAAGGCGTGCGCGTCCTCGGCCCGGCAACCGCACCCATCATGCGGCTGAAGCGCGACTACCGTTATCACTTCGTGCTGAAATCACAAAGCCGCGAAAAGTTGAACGCTACGTTACGCGCGATGCTGGCTTATGCCGCGCAACACAAAATTCCCCGCACGCAGGTAATTGTGGATGTGGACGCGATTTGGCTGATGTAGAGCGTTTCGCCAGATCGCATAGCGCTGAAACGGGGCTGGGGCGGACGAGGCGTCCGCCCCTCCACGTTTACTTCGCTTTGATTGCGCCGATGCTCCCTTGGATCACCACCACTGAGGCGGCGGGCAAATCGTACATCGTGTCTTTCTCGGCGTTGATCTTCGTGTGAGCGATTGGCCCATCGGGATCGGCCCAGCCTTTGCGTGGTCGCTACAATCGTATGTTCCGCACCGGCTTCGGCGTGCGCCATGAAGCGCGTTTGCGCGGGATGCCATTGGTACTGCGCGCTGCCGAAAGTTGAAATCTCAACTGGCCCCGCGAAGCTATCGCTTTTATCCGCCGCTCCGTTAAACACAATCCGCACCCGATGGGCATTCTGTTGGTCTCGATTGACGAACATCAGCGCCCATGTTGCCATCCGGCCGCTTCACCGCATACGCCGTTACTAATTCATGATCGGCACCATCCTCTACATCACTCTTTGCGACGAAAACCTGATGTTCGCCGCCGTCCGCCTGCACCCAATCCAGATTGATTAACTGCGCCACAAAGAACTGCGCCAGCGGCTGTTGAATCTGATAATTGGCATCGACGGTAAACATTCCGAAGGTTCCGGGAGAGCTGTTGCATCCGGGCTCCATCTGCAGCGGCAAATAATGAAAGAAATAAACGGCATTGCCGCCGGAATTCAAAACCGATCCGATGTAATCCGCGAGCCAAACTCCGGCGAAAATATCCTGGTAAGTCTCGCTCGCGGCGGAAGAAAGATTTCCTTCCGTGATGAACATGGGCATGTCGGCCGGAATTCCATCCTCATGCCATACCTGCATAATATGGCTTACCAACTCGGGCTCGTCGTAAAGCATGCCCCAAGGAGTTCTGCAGGGATCGAATGGATAATGCTCGAACGAGAAAAATGCCAGATCGTTCATTCGCCCATGCTGCTTCAGATAATCGACAAACCGCGCCGTCCAGGAAACTTTTCCATTCGCGTCGGGCCAGACCTCGATGTCTTTATTTACTCCCTGAAACGACGGCCCGCCCAGCTTCAGCTTCGGATCTACGCGATGTAGCGCGGTCGCCCACTGCAAATAAAGTGCAGCGTAATCCTCCGGCAGCATGTACTGCCCGTCGGCCTCTTCGCCCATCTCGACGTAAGAAATCGGGATAACCACGCTTCTCCAAATACGCAATCTCCGCCGCGGCATTTTCGGGAGTGTCATACAGCATCGCGATCGGCATCATCGCCGGCAGCCCGCGCGTAATGCCGCTGGTAAAGAAAAGATCAAATCCCATCTGCGCCTGCTTCGTCGATCCCAGATCCGACGGCTGATGCCAGGGATCAACCGACGAGCCATAGGTCGTTGTCTGTTCCTGATCCGGCGTGTGCCGCATGACGTCGTGAAACGCGCCATCCGCCGTAATGGTGCCGAGGTAGAGTTCGCGAATGGCATAACCCACGCAATTACGCGGGTCGGCGGGCCCGTCGGCGTCGCAAGTGTTCGACGATTCGGTCATCCAGATCCGCAGGAATCGCACGGGCATGGGAGCGGCACTCAAGCGAATCGTCTCGGTCTTGCCTTTACCATCCGTAATCGCCCCTTGCGGAAACGTCTGCCAGACACCGCGCGTAACGGCCCTAATGGGATCCTCGCCCGTCCAATACTGCACCACATAATGTCGAGCGTAAGGTTCTGCCCAGGCGATGCGAATGCTGTCGACCTGTTGAATTTGCGCCAGGTCGATCACCACCCACTGCGGATGCAGGGAGTCGCTCTCTCCCGTGAATCGTTCAGTAAGATATGGATTGCTCTTCCAGAAAGTATTTAAATCGCCATCGTCCAGCCGCGAGAACCCGACGTTATCGGTACCGTCATTGCGCGTAGTGCCGCGGCGCGGCAGCGCATACCCGTACGAGTAACGGATCATTTCCGTCGGAGTCGACGAGCCAGTGAAATATCCTTTGCCGCTGGCGGCGCTGCCATTACTCCACGTGCCCTTGCGGATTCCAGTGCCATGCCTCGATGGCGAGTTCCGTGTTCTGCCGGTAGGTGACTGGCTGCCAGCCGGAGGCCAAAGTCTTCTCGAGCGTCGGCTGCTGTAGATCTTTGTCGATGGCTTCGACGCCAATGCGATCAACTCCTGCCCCCAGAGTTTCCTTCGGCACGAAATGATTCGTGGGATGTGAGACGTCAACTTCGACCACTTGGGCCGGCGTTATATTCACATAAGAAAACCATCCCATAGAAGCGCGAGATATGCGGTAATTCTTTTCAATGCAAGTCCCCCTTCATTCGGTCTACTGAATCGATTGAATAAAGGAGTATAAGGGAAGAGCGGAAACAACGGTAATATTTTCATTGCGTGCCGAGTCTTCTGCGCCGCGCTAGCACGCGGACGGCATCCGGCCGGCAACACTACAATCGCGCGGCCACTGACGCCGACCTGTGGTTCACGACCTCTGCCACGGAAGAATGCGCCATCGGCGCCGGCGTAAGAGTGACCGCAAGCATGAACAGTGCAAATGCCGCCAGCCATATTCGCGCGCCGGAAACTCGCGGCCACTCCGCTACTTGCGGATGACGAAAGCTGCTCAACCACAGCAGGATGGCCCACATCAACCATCCCGTCCACAGGAAGTACGCCATGGGCAGAAGAATTAGAATCGTCAGTCCGCGACACGAATTTGTGGGCGCGCGGCGCAATCGAAAAAATAATATGTCCGCCGTCGAGTTGCCCGCCAGGCAGCAGGTTGAGCGAGGTCGCCAGCATTCCGACCCAGGCCGCGATCGCAGTAGGATGGAGGAGCACTCGGTTTAAGTGGGAACGCTGCCGGACCTTGAATCAGGCCAGTCGAGTAACAACAATCGGTGAACAACTCAAAAATCAAGGGGATATCCGAGTTCATAATCGTCGGCTGGCCGAGTCCCGGGGACGCATTGGCTTTGACCATGCGAGCGAAACTACAAGCACTACCACAGCGACCACGAAGCCCGCGATCGGTCCGGCAATCCCAATATCAAACAATGCGGTGCGGGAGCGGATACGAGATCTAATAAGAATGACCGCTCCCATTGTCCCAATCGGAGTGGGCACTGGAATGAAGAACGGCAGCGTCGCGTACACCCCATAGCGGCGGCAATATAAGTAGTGGCCCATTTCGTGGGCCAGAAAGAACAGCATCAACGTTGCCATGAAGGGCAAGCCGCCCAGCAAACGCTCTGGATGCGATCGCACCCATTCCGCTGGAAAAAACGGAACCGTCTCTCCCTGCCCGGCGTGATCGACGATGGGATCGTCGCTGAATGATAGCGATGGCCGATTGTGCTGAAAGTTGTACTGCATTCGCGCGCCCATTACCAGCGTGGTGAAACACGTAGCCAGCAACAAAAGTATATGCAGCCAGTACCGTGGTTTCGGCCGGCTCGGAGCCCACTCCGGCAGCGGCCGATAGTATTCGAGTGTGGATGAAACTGAGGAAGGAGTCGGTTCCGACATGCGATTTTCGGCCTCGCGATTCCAGCGAGACCTTTCCCTTAGATGCTACTACTCGCGGCAAAAATGCGGGCGGAAATGCGAGAGCGATTTCCCTCCAACATAAATCAAGAAAGTCTTGCGTTGACTCTTCACCCGATGGAAAAGCGAGAAGCTAGCAGCCAGCGCTGCACTTCAATCGATCGATTGCAGCTCTTTACCCGGTTTGAAACGCACGGCCTTGCCGGGAGGAATCGAGACCTCGGCGCCAGTACGGGGATTGCGCCCAATCCCAGTCTTGCGGGGACGCACGTTGAACACGCCAAATCCGCGCAACTCAATGCGATTGCCGCGAGCCAGCGAATTCTTCATGCTTTCGAATACGGTTTCCACTGCCAACTCAGCCTTGGTTTTAGTAATGCCGGTTCTGGCCACCACTTCGTTGATGATATCGAGCTTAATCACGCAAGGCTCCCGGATGCAGTGTGAAAATCGCGCTTCAAGTTATTGATGCTATGGGAGATAAGGGAGATTGTCAACGGGAGCATCTGTAGCGTAAACGCGGGAGGGAAAGAAGCGCCGCAAATTGGCCAACCGGGATATTGGTAATTTCAAGCCGGAATGAATGACTGCATCCCGCCGCGAGCGGTCTGACTTTTCCAAGCGCGCCTATCGCCCGCGCTCTTCTTCCTTGAACATATATTTAATCGCGGGCTTGTAAATCATCAAATTCGGTGCGCCATCTTCGCGGATCACTTTGATGCAGGTTTTGTCGTACCATTCGATGATGCCGTGCACTTCCTCGCCGTCGCGCAGCACGATTACCATCGGCGTCCGTGATTGCATCTGCTTCTGATAATAAAAATTTTCCGCATTGGTCTGCTCCGGAGGTGCGGTCTTCCGCCCACCACCAGCCCCGCCAGCCCGCTCGCCACGGTCGTATCCGCGATCCTGTCCACGCTCCGGACGCTCGTGCCGGTCCCGGCGTTCCGCCATCTGCGTGTGGTTGGAGTTATGGTTCGGGTTGTGGTTGCCGTGGTTGTGATCCACGCGCGGCAAAGCGGGTCGGATCAGCTTGCGGTTGGCAAAATTTTCGTCGTCGGCTAATGGCTTGGCCGGAATCGGATCCATAGTTTCTTTCATAGTGGCGTTGCTCCTGCACACGCACTCGCGCAAACCGCAACGTAAAAAACCCTTGGAAGAATTACGAAGGCGTGAAATTTCCCCTACCGTACCACACGGGTTTCCCCGTGACAATGGAACTCTCGTGCCAGTACGCCTCCCCTTTGACATCCGGTTGGGCGATTGCTGGAAACTCCTAATTTGGTCTAATTGGTATTGGTCATATCGGTTCCTCTGCGCTCCCGGCCGCTCCACGTGACCACCGCCACCAGCGTTGCGACTATCACTACGGTCCAGGCCAAAACTGGCGGATACATGCCACGATAACGGTTTTCCGCCAACCTCGCCTGGATCACAACATTGCGCGACGAAAGTAGATTGCCCAGTTGATAGGCGAAACCAGGGAACGTCCCCCGCACCTCAGGCGGAGAGAGTTCATTCAAATGCGCAGGAATTACTCCCCATGCACCCTGCACCATGAACTGCATCAGAAATCCCCCAAGCGCCAGCATAGGAACGGTGTGCGAATAAGCCCACAGAGGAATCACCGGAATCGCGAGCAGCGCGGCAATCACAATCGCCTTCCGTCGTCCAATGCGCTCCGACCAGGTGCCAAACAAAATTCCACCCAGCAGCGCGCCGATATTCGCCACGACTGTGATGAACATCACCGTCTTCGGATCGAGGTGATGCCCCTTGGTCAGAAATGTGGGATACAGATCCTGGGTGCCGTGGCTAAAAGAATTGAAGGCAAACATCAGCACGACCAGCAGGGCAAAAGTACCAAAGTAGGTGAGAATGTCCTTGCCCAAACGTCTCTGCGGATTTTTGTTCGCCTGCCCTTGCAGCCACGCGGGCGATTCATCCACCTTCGTGCGAATGTAGATCACCAGGAACGCGGGGAGGGCGCCAATCACAAACATTCCGCGCCAGCCCACAAATCGAAACGCCGTACCGAAAACCAAAGCCGCGAATAGAAAGCCTAGGGAGTAGCCCTCCTGCAACAGGCCGGAGAAAAATCCGCGGCCCTCGGCGGGCAGAGTTTCGAAGGCCAATGCCGCTCCCACGCCCCATTCCCCGCCCATCGCGATTCCGAATAACGCGCGCGTGATCAGAAAAACTTTCAGTGATGGGGCGAAAGCCGATGCCAGTTCGAACACGGAGTACGCGATGATATCCACCATCAGCGTGGGACGGCGCCCAAATTTGTCCGCCATCATTCCGAAAAGAAATGCGCCCAGCGGACGAAATGCCAGTGTAAGGAAAATCGCCTCCGCCACTTCTGAAACCTTGGTCTGGAATTGCGTGGCAATGGCACTGACGCAGAAAGTCAGAATGAAAAAATCAAAAGCGTCCAGCGACCAGCCCAGGAAACAGGCGGTGAAAGTGTTCCGCTGCAGAGGCGTGAGACGGCGGAAATGCCCGAAAAACTCCATTCAACTCCCTCCGCGTAATTCGGCACCGCCCGGAAAGTCCTGCGAATGCTAGCATATGTTTTCATTCAGCAATCAGAAATCGACATCCTCGTCCATGCCCGAATCCGACTATCTCCAACGCCAGGCGCCAGATTCGGTAATGCTCACTGGCTTCTGGTATCGTGCACTGCCCGCCGACCACGTGCATCGCAATCAACTTCACAAAGCAATGCTGCTGGAGATCCCGCTGGTCATCGGACGCGACCGCGCGGGCCGTCCGTTCGCCTTGCGCGACGCTTGTCCGCACCGCGGCATGCCACTGAACGGCGGCCAATTCGATGGAGAAAATGTCGAATGTCCCTACCATGGCTGGACCTTCGACGCGCATAACGGCCAGTGCCAACTTATCCCCTCACTCACCGCCGATCAGACCTTGAAGGTTGACCGCATCTACGCTGGCAGTTACACCTGCGAGGAGCAGGATGGCTTTATATGGGTTTACATTCCCGATCCCGGGCCGGCGGGTGCAGGTTTCAGCAAGCGCGATGAGGCTCCGGAGCCCGCACCGCGGATCGAAAAATTCAGCGAAAAGTTTAAGCTCGCCTATCTCACGGCGGATATGCCGGTTAGCATCGATCACGGCATCATTGGGTTGATGGATCCGGCGCACGGGCCATTCGTTCACCAGGCATGGTGGTGGCGCAGCCGCCACAGCATTCACGAAAAGAAAAAAAACTTCGAGCCCATTCCTAACGGCTTCCGCATGAGCGCGCACACTCCCAGTTCAAACTCCGCGCCCTATAAGCTATTGCGCCTGTATGCGGCCGCTGATTCCATTACGACTACCATTGATTTCGTTTTGCCGAACTTGCGCAGGGAAACTATCCGGGCGGGGAAGTATTGGTTCTCATCGCTGACGACGGTGACGCCCATTACACGCAATCAGTGCCGCATCGACGTGGTCGCCGCCTGGAATCTCTTCCGCTGGATGCCGTTCGGTGCCGAGTTGTTGAAGTTTGTCTTCGCGAAATTCGTCGAGCAGGATCGCCGCACCATGGAACTGCAATCCGAAGGCTTAAAGCACAATCCGCATCTCATGCTGATTGACGATGCCGATCGTCCCGCCAAATGGTATTTCCAGTTGAAGGCCGCATATCTCGAAGCGAAACGCACCGGGGCTGAGATGAAGCATCCCATGACAGGGCCGGTTACGTTGAAGTGGAGAAGCTAAGAAAGGGCAACATTGCGCTCAGCAATCTGATTTGGCTTTAACGGACTGACCCTTTCCAGCAAGTTCCTCTACGTAATACTCACTTCGGTATATGTGCCATACACAGCACGCAGCGCCTCGCAAATTTCGCCCACTGTAGCATAGGCGCGCACTGCGTCGACGATGTAGGGCATCGTGTTGGCAGGTGAAATACTTTCATTTGCGACGACTTTCGGCTCTTGCGCCGCGATTTTTTTCAGGGCGTCGAGACGGCGTTGCACTTCGTCATTCGACCGCCGCGCCCGGAGCGCTTTCAGTTTCGTCGACTGTTGCCGCAGCTACGCTTTCGTCGATGTAGAGAATGTGTGGGGACTCTTCTTCGACGACAAATTCATTCAGCCCGACGATAATTTTCTCTTTGGCTTCAGCGGCGCGCTGAAACTGATAAGACGCCTCGGCAATTTCCTTTTGCGGATAGCCGCGTTCAATAGCCTTCACCATGCCGCCCATTGCATCGAGTTTGCTGAAGTAATCGAGCGCGCCTTTTTCCATTTCAAGCGTTAAGGCTTCCAGGAAATAGGAACCACCAAGCGGATCGACAGTGTGAGTTACGCCGGATTCATATGCAATGATCTGCTGTGTGCGCAATGCGATCCGGGCGGCTTCTTCAGTAGGCAATGCCAGGGCTTCGTCGTAGGAATCGCAGTGCAGCGACTGTGTCCCTCCCAGCACCGCCGCTAAAGCCTGTAACGCCACACGCGCAATATTGTTCATCGGCTGCTGGGCTGGCAGCGACACGCCCGCTGTTTGGGTGTGGAAGCGCATCAACCAGGTGCGTGCGTTCTTCGCTCCGAACCGGTCTCGCATCACCTGAGCCCAAATTTTGCGGGCGGCCCGGTACTTGGCGATCTCTTCGAAGAAGTCGTTATGAGCATTGAAGAAAAAACTCAGACGGGGACCAAAATCATCTACATCCAGTCCGCGCCGCCGCGCCCACTCCACATACTCCATCTCCGTCGTACAGCGTGAACGCGAGTTCCTGCAACGCAGTCGAACCAGCTTCGCGGATGTGATATCCACTGATTGAAATCGTGTTGAAGCGCGGTGTGAACTTTGACCCGAACTCAAAGGTGTCGATGACCAAACGCATCGAGGGCGCCGGAGGAAAGATATATTCCTTCTGCGCGATGTATTCCTTCAGAATGTCATTTTGAATTGTGCCGGAAATCTTTTTCCAGTCGGCGCCTTGCTTCTCGGCAACTACCAAGTACATCGCCCACAAAACGGATGCGGGAGAATTGATCGTCATCGATACGGTCGTTTTCTCCAGGTCGATTCCGCCGAACAAAATTTCCATATCTTCGAGCGAATCGATGGCCACACCGCACTTGCCCACTTCGCCCTCGCTCGCTGGATGATCGGAGTCATAGCCCATCAGTGTGGGCAAATCGAATGCTACGGAAAGTCCGCCTCCGCCATGCTCCAGCAAATATTTGTAGCGCTGGTTGGTTTCCTCCGGCGAAGCGAAGCCGGAAAATTGCCGCATGGTAAAAAGCTTGCCGCGATATCCCGTGGCATGAATACCGCGAGTGTAGGGAGGCTGGCCGGGATAACCGAGATATTTTTCTTCGCTCCAGTCTTCAGGAAGATCCGCTGGCGTGTAGAGACGGCGAATGGGCACGCCCGAAATTGTGGTAAAGCGCGCATGGCCATGCTCATCGAGGTTCACCCCAGTCGGCGCGCCAATCGGGTGCTCGGGCGCCTTCTCAATCGTCGGAGCAAGCGTTTTTTCTGCCCAGCTCTTCTCAGCGGCGGAAGGATGACGGTTTTCAAAAACGTCAGCGATCGGGTTGTCGACGACCTGCGGCTTAGATGATTTCTTCTCCATACGATCCCCAGTGTTCTGTTCCGATCATAGGGAAGGCAGCGTTTACGAGCAAGGCGCTTGGATGCGGATCAAACGACCGGTCGGTCAGGTGCAGGGGACGATTTATCCCGGCTGAGTTCCCATGCCTTGGCGTATTTCCACGATACGTAGACCGCATGGTAGAGATGCAACAACAGGCCTTCGCGTCCGTCGAGAAAGCCGAGGCGGAAAAAATAGTTGTAAATGAATGTGGCAAGTGGACGCAGCACGATGTTGACGACGCTGAAACGAACCTTGCCTTTGCCTTTCGCCACGACCATCTCTGCTCCCAGCGATGAATAGCGGTTCATGTGATCGATGTAATCGGAGAGCGTGGGGTAGGAGTGGTGAATCAGGGTTCCTCGTTGCAATGCACCGCGTATACACCTTCCACTTGAGCGGTCTCGTGGACTGCCCGATCTGAAATCTCCCCTTTCCGCTGCGGAAGAGACGCAGCTTCGAGTCAGGCCAGAATCCGCCATGCCTTATCCAGTCGACCGAGAAAGTAATTCCTGCGAGGGATTAGGAATCCGTTGAGATCGTCCTCGTCGAGACCATATTCAGTGCCGCGGTCACGCAGCTCCGTAGAGCGAGGATCATTGCCCACAGGGAATCCTTTTCTTTCCCAGTCGGGCATAGCGTGCAGCAACCAGCTAATCTCTGCCTATCAGGATCGGATCCGCCTCCTCATCCGCATCCAGGCTTAGAATCCAATCTCCTGTAGCCTTATCGATCGCGGAGTTCTTCTGCGCGGCGAAGCCCTTCCACTCCTCAACAAAAACTTTCGCGCCGAATGACTTCGCGATCTCAACCGTGCCGATCAGTCGATCCTGAGTCGACGATAATGATTTCTCCTTTTCCATCGCAGACCAGCGGCTTCACGCTTTCCAGCGTGCGGCCGAGGTTGGCTTCCTCGTTGTGCGTAATGATGACGACGGACAGAGTCACGTCAGGAAGAATACATTGTCGAGCCTTAGACGGAGAATTGACGGCGAAGTATCTCCCGCTTGCCGAGAATTCGCTCAACACGCTCGCGCTAGGAAGGCGGCGCCTGGGGCTGAGTTGGTTGAGCGTTGGGGTTCAAGTCCTGACGCGGAGCGACATAAGGCACATTCGGCAGATGCGTAACCTGGCCGCGCGTGGCTTCGGCGACGTCGATGTTCGAGTGGTCCAACAGCAATCCCGTGGCGCGATCGAGTTCGATGCACGACTTCTCGTACGCAGCCTTGGCCGAGACCAGATTCGACTCCGAGGTGGTCAGGACCGACGCATCCTGCAGGATCGCAGTGGTAGTGGTGAGTCCGACTTTCAGTTTCTGTTGATCGGCATCGAGTGTCTGGCGGGCGAAGTCGACAGCATACTGGGCGGCCTGCACGGAAGCGCGATTCTGTCTTACATCAAATTGCGCGTTGCGTACTTCGATACGCACCTGATTCTCAAGCTGATGCAGATCGCACCTGGGCCTGACGGTCCTCCAGTTCCGCGCGCACCTGGTTGGCCTGGGCTTCGCGGTTGCGCAACGGAATATTCAACGAAAGTCCTACGCCCTTGTCGGGGGCGGTAGAGTTGAAGAGTTGGCTCAGAGTGCTGCCGTAGCCCACTGGCCCGCCGTTCACGAAAGGTGGCGGAGCTGTAACACTGCTAAAGCAAGTTGAGATAGCGGGATTACACGTTGGCGGCAACAGCGCCGGATTGACATTGCCGCCGACCCCCGATCCGCCGTAATAGGCGAATGCATCGAGAGTCGGGAGAAGAGCATTGCGAACGGCCTTGCTGCTCAGTTGGCGGGAGTTGAGATCGATGCGCGACTCCACCAGTTCGGCGCGATGCGCTAGAGCCTGATTGATCAGATCTTGCGTGGGAACGACCAGCTCCTGCTCGGGAAGCTGCATGGTCGAGGTCGGAATCACATCAGCTTCGGCGAGCATCGGATCTTCGATGTTGCGGCTGAGCGCGTTTTTCATGAGTAACTGTTGCAGCTGCAGGTTGTTCTGCGCCAGGATCAGGTTTTGCTGGTCGGTCGAAACCGTGCTTTGCGCGCTCACGACCTGGATCGGGGGAACTGTGCCTACTTTCGCCTGCTGCTTGGAATCGTCCAGCGCCTTTTGCCCATAAGTGAGTGCTTCCTGCTGCACCCGCACATTCTCGTAGGCGTATACCAGGTCCCAATACATGTTCTCGATCTGATCGACGGTGGTAATGACTTGCAGGCGGAAAGCAACATCGGAGATCTCCCGATTGTTTTTCGCGATATGAATAAAACGCAGATTAGGAAGCGTACCGAAGCCTTGCAGAAGATTCTGCGTGATCCTGAACTGAAAGCTGGAACTCAAGTCCGGAGTCAGCAGACTGGTGGGATTGTTCGTGGTGACGTGGGTGTTGTTGAATCCCGCGGACAAGGCCGTGCCCCACTCAAAGCCCTGGGTGTAAGCCAAATTGGCGGTGTAAGTATTCTGCGCCACAACCGGGACGGGGCTGAAAACGCTGGTGGATTCGGTGTCGTCTTTGTCGAGTTGCAGCGTGCCAGTGATCACCGGATCAAAGCTGGTGATGGGCGAGCCGATGCCCAGCGTGGAGCTGACTAAGCCGTTGGTTCCAGTTCCGATTCCGCTGGCTGCGACGGTAGTTCCGCCCGTGCCGGAGCCGACCGTACCACCCAGGCCACCGACGCCGCCGCCCGGAGTATTCTGCACGATGCCGGCATTGACACCAAGAATGTTGGCCCCGGACTTTGCCCGCAGATAATCGGTATCAGCGATATTGAGGTTGTAGCGGGCAATATCAAGATCAAGATTGTTTTCCAGCGTAAGAGCAACCGCATCGTCGATCGAGAGATAAATTTTTCCATCGCGTAGCAGGGAATCAATGCGGGGCGAGTTGCCAAATACCGGTTGTGGCACCTTCTGCGCTTCGTAGGGTTGCAGAATATGAGGAAGAGCAGGGCGCGGTTTGGAATAATCCTGCATATGCACCGCCTGCGCCGGTGCGGAAGATTGCGCGGCCTGGGGAACGGGAGCCGATGGAATATTCTGCGCGAACAATGATACAGACCACGGCGACTGCATACAGGAGCAAAGAGTGACCGTTGTCAGCAGCACGCGAGGGCGCGAGATCTCCTTAATGAGTCGGGGCAAAAGCAAAGACAAAGACATGGTTCGTCTCCTTGGGCGGGAACGGTATCGCGGCATATAGAAAGGCAAAATGATTTCGAAAGTTGGATGTGCAAGTGATTTTGCGTTCACAATCATCTTAGCGGGACGGTAGCAGCGAGAAAAGCATCGGCGGATTGTAAAGAATTGTTGAGAAGGAAACAGACGCAGTTGCGACTGCGTCTGTTTCCTTCTCGCGTTTGCTTATTGAGGCGATTGCGGAGAGGCAGCCTGCGGTGGCGGTTGCGCCACCGAAGGTAATTCCTTGCGCGGCGCAATGTAAGGCACGTTGGGCATATGGGTTACTTGGCCGCGGGCCGCATCGTCCACGCTAATGCCGTTGTGATCGAGCAAGTCGCCGGTCGCGCGGTCCAGTTCGATACGCGACTTTTCATAAGCGACTGTGGCATTCACCAGAGTGGATTCTGCAGTCGCTAGTTGGCTCTGATACTGCAAAACCAGTGTTGTGGTCGAAGTGCCGAACTGATATTTCTTCTGCTCTGCGTCCAGCGACTGGCGTGCCAGGTCGAGCGCGGCTTTGGCTGAATCCACACTGGCGCGGTTTTGCTGCACGGCATACTGCGCATTGCGGACTTCGATGCCGACCTGGTTTTCGATCTGCTGCTGGCGCATCTGCGCCTGACGATATTCAAGTTCCGAGCGAACCTGCACGGCCTGCGCCGCGCGATTACGCAGCGGAATGTTGAGTGATAGGCCGATTCCCTTGTCCGGGTTCGTGGAATTCACCAACTGGTTCAGGGTGGCGCCCGATGGGGGTGGTGGGAAAGATCGGCTCGGGGTTCGACGCACTCAGGGGACCCGACTGGGCGCAGCCGAATGCCTGCTGCAACTCCGGTCCGTGCTGGGTTCGAGCAAACGTTGGCCGGATTCTGACTCCCTCCAACGCCCGCTCCTTCGTAGTAGGCGAAAAGATTAAGCGTGGGCAACAAAGCGCTTCGCACTGCCTTGTTGCTGTAATCGCGGCTATTCAAATCGATACGGGTCTCAACCAGTTCGGCTCGATGGCGCAACGCTTCATTGATCAAGTCCTCGGTAGGAACAACCTGCTCTTGCGCCGGAATTTCCATTGTGGAAGTGGGAATGACCTCGGCCGTGGCTAGCATCGGATCCTTCAAAGTCCGGGTCAGCGCGTTCTTCATCAATAGTTGCTCCAGCTGCAGATTAGTCTGAGCTGTCGTCACGAGTTGCTGGTCCTGCGCCACGGTGCTTTGTGCGCGCACCGTCTCAATGGGAGCCAGGCTCCCGATCTCGACCTGCTTCTTCGTGTCTGACAAAGTCTTTTGCGCGAAGGCCAACGACTCATTCTGCACGCGTGCGTTTTCGTAGGCATAGACCAGATCCCAGTAAATGTTTTCGATCTGATCTACCGAGTCGATGATCTGCAAGCGAAAGGCAACGTCCGTGAGTTCGCGGTTATTCTTGGCGATATGAATAAAACGCGTATTCGCGGCGAATCCGAAGCCCTGGAGAATAGGCTGCGTGACTGTAGCTCTGAAGTTGGAGTTCAAAGCCGGGCTCACACTCGAGAAGAAGCTATTCGTCGTCTGCCGTGTATTGTTGAAGCCCACCGAAAGATTCATTCCCCAATGGAAGGCCTGGTTGTAAGCGAAGTCTACGGTCCCAGTGTTCTGAACCAGGCTGGTGTCGGGAAGAACACCCTGAAAGATGCTGGTGGCGGTCTGGCTCAGGTGATCATCTTGCAGTGTGCCGGTAATAATCGGGTCGAAGCTGGTAATGGGCGGACCGACGCCGAGCGTGGAACTTACCAAGCCATTGGTGCCTGCGCCGATGCCGCCAGCTCCCAGGCTCGTGCCACCGGAAGAAGCTCCGGCAGTAGCCCCGATTCCGCCGACGCCGCCGCCCGGCGTGTTCTGCACCACTCCGGCGTTGACGCCGAAAATGGTAGCTCCAGCCCTGGCGCGCAACACGTCTGTATCGGCGATGTTCAGGTTGTAGCGGGCGATGGCGACGTCGAGATTATTCTCGATCGCCAGCGCGATAGCGTCATTCAGCGAGAGATAGAGCTTGCCATCGTGCATCAGGGAATCGATGCGCGCCGTATTGGCAAGATTCGGCGGAGCCACCTGCCGTGGAGTGTAGGGCCCGACGGGATTGGGAAAATGCGACACCGGCTGGGAATAGTTCAGCACAGGAAGACGGCCCGTCTCCGGGCTATTCTGCGGAGCGGGCGCAGGCGGCGGTTCCTGCGCTGCGCGCGGCGATCGTCAAACCCGCCATCATCCATGCTCCTAACAAAAAAGCAGCGGCGGTCCACCGGATATTTGAAGCTATGCGTGCGAATGGCATCTACTCATCTCCGTTCATGATGGCCTTGCAATCAAAAGACTAGGTGTTAGAGCGAGGGCTTCCGATTACGCAAAACGAAAATCTATTCAACCTTTGGTACGCAACTGAAGCCGCCGAGGTTCCTGAAAAAAGAAGCTTTCGAAAGGTACGTTGCTGCATCCCTTCGCGGTGAAATGGAGCCCTGCCCTCCGGGCCCCGCCGCTGTTCGCAACCTGCTGCGCGAACCGCGAGCATCTCTCTGCGAGATGAAAGTTGATGAAAACGCAACAGTATATCTGATGTGATGATCTTCTTTGATCGCTCCGCGCTGGCGGAAACTGGTAAAGTCCTCGCAATGCTTTCGAGATCATCCGAGTATCTAACGTCCTTGACGGCGTGGGAATTTAAAGCCGAGAAAAGCTTTGGATGAACTCGCCCCGGCTTCGGGACTCGAAAGATGGCATGCGCAATCTCAAACTCATTCTCTCCTATGACGGATCGGAATTCTTCGGCTGGCAGGTCCAGCCGAATCTGCCGACGATTCAAGCAGTCCTTGCCTCAGCCATTGGACGAATCACCGGCGAAAAGGTATTGCCCCAAGGCTCAGGTCGTACGGACGCCGGGGTTCACGCGTTAGGCTCAGGTGGCGACATTTGTTACGGAGTCCTCAGTGCCGACAGCCAATTTCGTCAAAGCTCTGAATGATGTCTTGCCCGCGGCCGTGCGAGTGCTCGAAGTGGAGGAAGTCGCTCCGGGTTTTCACGCGCGGCATTCGGCGCGGGCCAAGACCTATCGTTACCGGATTTTTCGCGGTGCGATCTGTCCGCCATTCCTGGCGAGATATGTTTGGCATTATCCTTACCCTCTGGATGAGGAAACGATGGCGCGGCGGCGGGCTCTGGTCGAGGGCGAGCACGATTTCACTTCGTTTGCAGCGGTCGATCCGGAGCGGGGACGCGACGGCGAACCCGTCTCGAATCTGCGGCGCATTTTTCTTTCAAACTGGCGGCGGGAGGGAGACGAGTTCATCTACACCGTAAAAGGATCAGGATTTTTGCAGCACATGGTTCGCAACCTGGTAGGCACGTTTATTCTAGTGGGCAAAGGGACGCTGCAAGTTGAGGACATCGACGCGGATTCTGGAAGCTCGGAATCGCTCCGCTGCGGGAGCGACGGCGCCGGCGAGCGGACTGTTCCTGGTAAACGTTGAGTACTAGAGACGTTTCAAAGCTTATCGCAGAGTCACACGGAGAATTGCCGCGGAGAGCGCGGAAGACTCTTTTCGAATTCTGATTTGCTATGGGGACGGGACTAGAAATTGCGGTGCGTAAGATTTCGTCGGTGAATCCGGCGACAGGCGAAGTTCTGCGCGAACTGGAATGCGCGAGTGAGAGTGAAGTTTGCGCAGCGGTGGCGCGGGCGCGAAGCGCCCAAGCGTCATGGGCCGCGATCGGAGTGCGGAGCAGGATCGCTATCCTCCGCGAATTTCAGCGCAGGCTGCATGAAAAGAAATCGGAGATCGCCGAGGCCATCACGCGCGAAGCAGGCAAGCCCGTGGCGGAAGCGCTGACCACCGAAGTGCTCGTGGTGCTCGATGCGGCACGATTCTTGATCGATCACGCGTATCGCCTGCTGCGCGACGAACCTTTGCCTCATGGCAATCTTGCAACTAAGCTCAAACGCGGCCTGCTGGTGCGGGAGCCGTATGGAGTTGTGGGAATTATTTCGCCATGGAACTATCCATTTTCGATTCCCGCGACAGAAACCCTGGCGGCTCTGGCTGCGGGCAATGCGGTGGTGCTGAAGCCTTCTGAAGTCACTTCTCTCGTGGCGATTGAATTGCGCTCGCTGCTGCATGCTGCGGGCGTGCCCGCGGATATTTTCCAGGTCGTCGTGGGAGATGGTGCGACGGGCGCGGCGCTGATCCACTCGCCGATCGACAAACTGGTATTCACCGGCAGCGTGGCTACGGGCAAACGCATCGCGACGGCTGCGGCGGAACGCCTGTTGCCTGTAGTGCTGGAACTCGGAGGCAAAGATCCCATGGTGGTGCTCGACGATGCCGACGTTGACGTCGCCTCCAGCGCGGCCGTGTGGGGAGCATTCATGAACGCCGGCCAGACTTGTTTGTCGGTGGAGCGCTGTTACGTTCATCGCAATCTGTACGAAGCATTTCTTAAAGCATGTGTCGAAAAGACGAAAAAACTACGAGTCGGCCGCGGACTTGATCCCGCAACTGATGTTGGGCCGATGATTCACGAGCAGCAGTTGCGAATTGTTGAAACACATATCGAAGATGCAGTGGCTCGCGGCGCGCGAGTTCTCGTCGGAGGCTCACGACTTCCGGAACTCGGCAGGAATTTCTATAAACCTACAGTTCTCGCTGGCGTGACCCATGAGATGCGAATCATGCGGGAAGAAACGTTTGGGCCGGTACTGCCGGTGGCGCCGTTCGACAGCGACGATGAAGCCGTGAGTCTGGCCAATGATTCGGAATTTGGCCTGGCGGCCAGTGTGTGGACGCGCGACGCCGCTCGCGGTGAAAGGCTGGCACGGCGTATTCAGGCCGGTACGGTGCTGGTGAATGATGTGATTTCCTGCTTCGGAATCAGCGAGGCGCCACACGGCGGCGTAAAATCCAGCGGCATCGGCCGCTCTCACGGTCGCTTCGGATTGGAAGAGATGGTCCGCCTGAAATATCTCGATGTGGATCTTGCTCCAGGAATGAAGAAAGTCTGGTGGTACGGATACGGCCGGAATTTCGCGCGGCAGATGGCAGGATTTTTGGATATGCAGTTCGCGCGTCGACTGGGAGCACGGATTCGTGGCGGCGTGCTCGCGGCTGGCGTGATCCGGCGGAGGCCTTTGTAACAATTAGCGACCTCGAATGAATGAGGAAAGAGGCTTGAGGAAAAAAATACTCGTATCCTGGAGCAGTGGCAAAGATAGCGCCTGGACGCTGCACGTTTTGCGGCAGTCGAACGAATATGAAATCGTCGGTCTGCTGACCACGTTAAACGGCAATTTCGATCGCGTCGCCATGCACGGCGTTCGGCGAGAACTGCTCGAAGCGCAGGCAGAGGCCGCCGGGCTCCCTTTGTGGAAAGTTCCATTGCCCTGGCCATGTTCCAACCAGGAATACGAAGCGGCAATGAGCGCCGCCTGTGCAAAGGCAATCGACGCCGGAATACAAGCTGTTGCTTTCGGCGATCTCTTCCTCGAGGACGTGCGGCAATATCGCGAGGACCGCATGCGCGGAACCGGACTCACTCCGGTTTTTCCCATCTGGCAGCGTGACACCCGGCAACTCATCCACGAAATGTGCGGTGAGGGACTCCGCAGTCGAATCGTCTGTCTCGATCCGCAGAAGCTGCATGCCTCGTTTGCTGGGCGCGATCTCGACTCGCAGCTAGTGGCAGAGTTTCCCGCGAATGTCGATCCTTGCGGGGAAAACGGTGAGTTTCACACTTTTGTGTACGACGGTCCCATGTTCGCGCATGCGATCGCAATAGAAAATGGCGATGTAGTGACGCGCGACGGGTTTGTTTTTGCCGATCATAACCTTGCATGCGCGAGTGGAAGCGAGCGAGAACGAGAAAGTACGGACTTAGAAATTGCACTGAGATCCGATAGCCCTGATCAATCTGTATAGCGGTCGCCGTGGCTCGGCGGCTGTGAAATCACGAGAAATCGCGCGGGGCTGGACGATGGATTGCTAATCTGGTGGCGCGCTCCCGGCAGGATCCGGATCCCGCTCCCTGCACTCAGCAAAGTGTTGCGCCCCTCTGCTTCCATCATCACTTCGCCTGAGAGTACGTAGAAAAACTGCTGGGCTTTCCTGATGATAATGCCGGACCTCGGCAGCGCCAGAGGGAAGCAGTTCTTCAATAACGCTGAGATTAGCATCTTTCACCAGATGCCAGCCGTCGCAATCGTCTCCCCAGCGATAGTGCTCGGCGTTCGCACGGCTCACTGAACTTGACCGGCTGATCTCTTTTGCCATGCTTTTCGTGTCTCCTGGGGACAGTGTATCTTGTGTCCATGAAAAACCATTCGAACTCAGATCCCAAGCGTGAATTGCTGCGCCACGGCCTGGCGACGCTGGCCTATCGCGGAGGCAAGGCGATCCGGAACGCTCCTTCCGCGTTCGCTGATTTCAGCGCGTCAGAAGGCACGCGTACTCCGGGGAATATTCTGGCCCACATTGGCGATCTGTTGGACTGGGGGCTGTCGATCGCTGCCGGGAAACAGGCCTGGAAAGACTCGAAACCGCTTCCCTGGGAAAAAGAGAGCGAACGATTTTTCGAAGCTTTGAAGCGATTTGATGATTATCTGGGATCTTCCGAGCCGCTGCATGCCACGCCGGAGAAACTTCTCCAGGGCCCGGTTGCGGATGCCCTGATCGCACGTTGGGCAGATTGCGATGCTGCGCCGCATGGCGGGAGGTCCGGTCCGCGGCGAGAACTATTTCCGGGCCGAGGTCACGGTGGGCCGCGTTGGGGCCGAACAGGCGCAGCCGAAGCGGGAGTTCTGATCGTTACCGAGTTCTCGGAAAAGAATTTTCAAAATCACTCAGCCCGGTTGCGATAAAGCGATGCATCCACCTGCTGGGACATTGCTTCTACATTCAAACTGACACTCAGAAATTGGGCCACTTTCTTGGCGATCGTTTCCGCATCGCGCAGCACTTCATGATAGGGAAGACGCAAAGTTTTGACGTAAGCCTTGCTATCGAGCCAGGTATTTGCTGAGCGCAAGATCTTCTCGAACGGCGCGGCGACGGAGGTGTCGGCTGCCGGCTTTGCTGTTCCCCGGTGACGCATCATTACTTCCTGCGACGCCAGCACTTCCCGCATGGGCCTCTGCATGAAGATGACTCGATACTCGTGGCCTGCGGGAAGCGACGGCAAAAGAAACGAGATCACTTTCACGGCTTTACCCTCCGCTTCCGCAATACAAGCCGGGTCCTGAGGAAGTTGCTTGATGCGCTCCCACTCGAGATAGCCGCGAGGATTATCGGACATCGGCCGCGCGCTCGCCATCAGAGAGGATGGGCATTCCACCTGCGGCCAGCATCTGCATCATGAGCGACGTGCCGGAACGCGGCAAGCCCGAAACTATTGTGATCATAAAATTGTGGAGTGCGGTTCCAAAATTCCGACTGAAGAATCGCGGATTGCGCGATATCAGGGCTAGCATACGATATCGCGACGCTTGGGTTTCGCCTTTCCGCTTCGAGTACAATGACGCTCGTAAGAGCCTAGACGTAAGACCGAAGTCCGATTCAGCGGCGCTCGCGCCGCGCAACGAAGGTGAGCCTGTGGCAACTGGTGAAATCGCTGCTTCGAGCCCGCAAACTCCCGCGCAGCTTCCGCATCATAAAGTAAAAATCAAAAAGGCCGGGCAGCGCGCCTGCAACGAGAAAAACGAAAAAGGAAAATTCTGCGGCGGCCATTTGAAGCGCTGGTTCTATACCGAGGACGTAATCGAACAAGCCTGCGGTGACGCTGAAAAAGCCTGGGGACCAGACGCTGAAGTCTACCGCTGCGAGCATTGCCAAACGCTTTATCTGCCGAATCCCGCGGAAGCAAAAGTGAATGTCGCAGGACAAGGAATGATTTCAGTATTCGGATTGACGCTGCCGCCCAAGGAAAAATAGGTCAAAGAGTTTTCACCACGAACGATGCCAAGGTTCACAAGGAGCTTCTTTGTGGAACTTCGAGCCGTTGGTGGTTCATAGATTGCACGATCTCCTGAGATGAACACTTCCGAACTCATCTACGACTGGAACAAGAATCATCCGCCGGGATTGAAGCCTCCAGGTCCCGTGCTGCTCAACGATGAGAGCCTGCGCGACGGACTGCAATCGCCCTCGGTCCGCGATCCATCGATCCCGGAAAAAATTGAGATTCTTCATCTGATGGAAGCGCTCGGCATCGACTCGCTCGATCTCGGCTTGCCCGGCGCGGGCCCGCGTGCGGTCGAGCATGTCACGGCTCTAGCCCGGGAAATCGTCGCGCACAAGATGAAGATTCGCGCTAACTGCGCGGCACGCACGCATGAGAACGACATTCGTCCGATTGCCGAAATCGTGCAGAAAACAGGTCTGCCGATCGAAGCCGCGACATTCATCGGCTCCAGTCCGATTCGCCGTTTTACCGAAGGATGGTCGGACGATTTTCTTTTGCAGACCACCGAGAAGGCCGTGAAGTATGCGGTTTCACTCGGCCTCGACGTCATGTACGTCACCGAGGATACCAGCCGGTGCGATCCCGAAACCGTGAAGCGGCTCTACACGACCGCAATCAACTGCGGAGCGCGGGCCATCGCGATCTGTGATACGGCCGGCCACGCCACGCCCATGGGCGCGCTGGCGCTGGTGCGGTTTGTGATCGCGGAAGTAGTGAAGCCTTCGGGCGAAAAAATTCGCGTGGACTGGCACGGCCACAGCGATCGCGGACTGGCAATTGCCAACTCGATGGCGGCGATTATCGCCGGTGCAAATTGTGTTCATGGCTGCGCTATCGGACTGGGCGAACGCGTGGGCAACACGCAGATCGATCAGATGCTGGTCAATCTCAAGTTAATGGGCATCGCCCCCTGGGATCATCAGGATCTCACCAAGTTGAAACATTATTGCCAGGCAGTGCTCGCGGGCTACGGGCGTGCCGATTCCCGCGAACTATCCGGTAGTCGGAGATGATGCGTTTCGTACGGCTACGGGCGTCCACGCCGCGGCCATCATCAAGGCTTATCACAAGAACGACGTTCTGCTCGCGAACTCGGTCTACTCGGGCGTACCTTCCCATGTGTTCGGACTGGAGCAGATCATCGACATCGGTCCCATGAGCGGCAAGTCGAATGTGCTCTTCTGGCTGGAACGGCGTGGCATCCCGGCCACTGACGAATTGGTTGAGCGCATTTATCAACGTGCCAAGACGAGTGACCATACCCTCAGCGACGCTGAGGTTGTGGAGTGTTTACCCGCGACCGCGAAGCAAAATTCGTGAAGCAACATTGAAGTCAAGTGAATCAGAAGCTTCATGCCCGATACCATTTCTAAACCGTTACATCACGCGATTCTCGGCGCTGGCGGCGTTGGCGGCTTGATTGGCGCATGTCTCGCGCATTCCGGAGATTCCGTCACGCTGGTCGTGAGACCGGAGACGCTTGCGTCTTATCCCAGAAAGCTTCGTCTGGAAAGCCCATTTGGAAACTTTACCGTCGATATTGCGGTCGCCGCGGAAGTGCCTCACGCGGATGTGCTGTGGATCACGGTGAAGGCCACGCAACTTGACGCGGCGCTCGCCGCTTTCAAGAATCCTGATGCGGTGCGAGCGATCGTTCCCTTGCTCAATGGTATTGATCATCTCGCCGCGCTACGTGCGAGGTATGGATCGGAGCGTGTGATTCCGGCCACGATTGCGGTCGAAACCGAACGAGTTAGCCCTGGGCACATCGTCCATCGCTCCCCATTTGCGCGGTTGAATGTTTTGTCTTCGGGCCGCCCTCTGCTCGGAAGCACTCTGGACCAGCTTCAGCAAATTGGTTTTACCTGTCGCTTCATCGATGATGAGCCAACGCTGATGTGGGGCAAGCTGGTTTTTCTCGCGCCCTTTGCCCTGTCTACCACCGCTGCCGATAAAACCGTCGGGGAGATTCTTGCCGATCCGCAGTGGCGCAGTCTGGGAGAGGCTTGCGTTCGTGAAGCATGCGCGGTTGCCACCGCTGAAGGCGCCAAGGTTGATGCGGAGGCAATTCTCACCGGGGTAAAGGCGATGCCTGCGAATATGCGCAGCTCCATGCAAAAGGATGTGGAACGCCACAATCCCCCGGAACTGGATGCTATCGCCGGCCCAATTCTGCGCGGCGCGAGCCGTCACGGGATCGAGGTTCCTGTCACTAAGAAATTGGTGGCCGCGGTAGAACAGCGGGCGGGATACGCCCAAAGCCGGCCGGCTTAAGTGCGGTGAGCGGTTCGTGTCGGGGGCGGGGAACGCTGGCACTTTGGGTCACTGAGTGAAATCGGGATTTATCGCCAGTCTGACGTGCTACGCTTCCCGAATGAACCCGAGGCAGATCGTCATCCTCGTAGTGGCAGTAGCTTTCCTTGTAGGCTCTGTGCTGCGCCAAGCCCATCATCGAGAAAGCCACCACTAGGCCCTCTGAAAAGCAGTTGTTGGCCCGGTCGTGCCTAGCTGCGCTCGGGATCGTGATGATCTTGGCATTGCGCACCGTGCCGTAGGTGCAGAAAAGGCGTACTGAGTGTAATCGCGATGTTTCGTCAGCTATGTGAGGCTGACCCGGATTCCGGTCAGACGAAAATTCACCAGCACTCTGGCCGCAGCCTCGACTGGCTCACCATTCGCAAGAAAGGGCCTAAAGCGGCCTTGCTGCACGGCTTTTACTGCGGAAGTGACTAGCTCTTTCGGGCCGGAAATCACACTCACGTTTCTAACATCTCCATCTCTCCCGATTGTGACACACAGTACCACGATGCCCTCGATGTGCGATTTTCTGGCATCAGGAGGATATTTAGGATGAACGCTGCGGAGCACAGCGGCTGGCGTGACGAGCTTGCCGCGAGCTTCAAGCGTAGAGCCGAAATAAGGGCAAGGCGGGGTCGTTGCAGTCCCAGTTTGGCTCTGAGGGATTGGGGAAATGATTGCAACGAGCGAGACGATTGCCGAGACGCAACCTGCGTTCATGGCCGAAATTCTATTTCAGGTTCCCTATAACTGTCGAGAACAGGCGTTTACACTCATCGTAGGGTGTGGTGTCTTAGTTTGATTGGTTTCTCCTTTGCTGGTGGGCCCTCTAAAACATCCGCCTCCGCAAGCAGAGCATCGGCTTCACGCGAGAGTTTGTCGGCCTGCCCTTTCAGTTCTGCCGCGAGCTGACGCAGCCTCTCAGGCTCTGGAACGTGTCGTTTTCGTACGGGGCCGGGTCTCCATCGCATAAGCCAAGTGTCCAACACATCGCCCGTTTACAGCAAGGCAAAACTCTGGTTTGGAACTGCACGTTATCATGAGTGACGAAATCAGGCGATTTCGCTCATTGAGAATTTGAACAAATCTATTGACCACTCTGGAAACTCTGAAAATTACTCGCGACAATTACGCCCTTCGAGCGCGTATAAAGTAAGGAGTCTTTTACGGTAATCCTGCTTAGTCTGCTAACTGTGATTCCAAACAGGCGCGAATGCTCGAAAAAGGGCGTGTTTACTGAGCTTTTTAGCATTCTTACATTATTGTAAGATGACGCAATAACCTTCCATGAGCCCCACTCCCCCGCGTGCGGATATGCCGGACGTTGCGCCGACGGTGCAGCAGGATGTCGCGCGCCTGGCGGCATCGCCGGAAGTGCGCTCGGCATTCAACTGGTTGCGGACGCAGGAGCCGCAACTGGCGCAGTGGCAGATGGAAATGGCGCGGATCGCAGCGCCCCCGTTTGGCGAGTCGGCGCGGGGAGCATGGCTGGCGGAGCGCTTTCGCGAAGTCGGCCTCGACGATGTTCGCATCGACGATGTGGGCAACGTGTTCGGTGTGCATCCGGGGTTCGGGCAGCGCCACGTGGCGCTCAGCGCGCACATCGATACGGTTTTTCCGGCGAACACGCCGCTGAATATTCGCCAGCAGGGAAGCCGGTTGTACGGACCAGGAGTTTCCGATAATGGTGCGGGGGTAACGGCAATGCTGGCCATCGCGTCATTGCTTCGCTCCGTCCGGTTACGGCACGCTCTGCCGTTTGTGTTTATCGGAAACGTGGGCGAAGAAGGCGAAGGCGACCTGCGCGGCATGCGGCACATTTTTTCTACGCCGCGCTGGAAAGATTCGATCGCTTACAGCGTGGTCCTCGATGGCGCAGGCGCGGATACGATTGTCGCGGAGGCTTTGGGTAGCCGCCGCTTTGAGGTCATTGTTCGCGGCCCGGGTGGGCATTCGTGGAGCGATTTTGGCGCGCCGAATCCCATCGTGATTCTGGCTCGCGCCGTTGACACATTTACTGCTACGCCGGTTCCCACGGCGCCGAAAACGACATTCAACATTGGAGTGATTCGCGGCGGCACGTCGGTGAATTCGATCCCGGAATCGGCCAGCATGAAAGTCGATATCCGCTCGACCTCGATGACGGAAATGGAACGCCTGGAACAGACGCTCCGGCTGGCGCTGAATCGCGCAGTGGAAGATGAAACTCTCGGGGCTGAGATGCGTTCCTCTCAGCAAAAACGGCCTCCGGGTGTGAATTGTGAAGTGGTGGCGATCGGGAATCGTCCGGCGGGGGAACTGGCCTTAGGCTCACGGATCCTGCATGTGATTCGAGCGGTCGACAATCAGTTGAATAATGCGGCGCAGGTGCAGCGGGCATCGACGGACGCGAACATTCCTCTGTCGCTAGGGCTTGAGGCGATTGCCATCGGTGGCGGCGGTTCCGGTGGGGGCGCTCACACTCTGCAGGAATGGTTTGACAGCAACGGGCGCGAACTTGGGTTGAAGCGCATTCTGCTGACGATGCTGGCACTGGCAGGAGCGGGGGAATAATGGGTCAGAACCGGATTCGATGCTGTTGGGTCAACTTGGTACTTCTAAGTGACGATTCTTTTCCCCCTTGCGATTTTAAGCGCGCAAACTGGGTCTCAAACTCCGAGCGATGCAAAACCCAAGGCCGACCTTATTTTCATTCACGCGAATGTGTATACCGGTGTGCCTTCGAATGCACAATTCAGTTCGATCTTGCGCGAAGAAGCCATCGCGGTGCGTGGCGATCGTATTCAGGCGGTGGGGAAGAACATCGATATTCTAAAACTGAAGGGGCCACAGACCCAGGTTATCGACCTGGGTGGCCACTTCGTCATGCCGGGATTCAACGACGCGCACCTGCACCTGGCCGATGCCGGGTTGCAGAAGTTGAATGTGGATCTGACGGGAGTGAAGACGCTGGAAGAATTCCGCCAGCGCGTACTGGCAAAAGTGGAGACGGCCAAACCGGGCGTATGGATTCTAGGCGGGGGATGGGACGAGACCATGTGGCCGGTCAAGACTCTACCCAGCCGCTGGGACCTGGATGAAATTTCCAGCGGGCATCCGATATTGCTGGATCGGGTTGACGGTCATTTAGCTGTAGCGAACACGCGGGCGCTGCAATTGGCAAATGTCACGATCGCCAGCCGTGATCCCGAAGGCGGCCAGATTGACCGTGATGCCAACGGCCAGCCGACCGGCATTCTACGAGACACGGCGCAACAGGCGGTACTAGCGGTGATACCGCAGCCAACACTCGAAGAGCGCCGGCAGGGAATCGAAGTCGCGCTCGCGGACCTGGCCGAGCACGGCATCACTTCGGCGCAGGATTATTCGCCAGCCTGGGAAAATTTTCAGATCTACGAAGACCTGGAAAAAGAGGGCAAACTCACGGCGCGGATTTCCGAATGGCTGCCGTTCGACGAGTCCGTTGAGGAATTGCAGAAGAAGCGCGATTCGCATCCTCAGACCGATCTGATGTTGCATACCGGAATGTTGAAGGCTTTTATGGATGGCTCTTTGGGCGGCCATACGGCCGCCTTACTGGAACCTTACTCGGATGATCCGAAAACCTCCGGCCTGCCGCGCTACGAGCCCACGAAACTCAACGAAATGTCCAAAGAGCGCGTACTGGCGGGGTTCCAACTCGGCTTCCATGCGATTGGCGACAAAGGTGTGCAGATGGCTCTTGATGCCTTCGCTGAGGCCGAGAAAGCAGCGCACGAGCAGAAAGTGAAAGCGCCCAACGGCGGAGACGATTTTCGCCTGCGCGTGGAACATGCCCAAGTCACCACTCCCGCACAAATCGCGCGCTTCAAAGAATTGAAAGTGATTGCTTCGATGCAGCCCAGCCATGTGCTCACCGATATGCGCTGGGCTCAGGATCGGTTGGGGCCGAAGCGTGCCGCAACGGCCTATGCGTGGGCGGCGTTCCTGAATAAAGGCGTGCCGCTGGCCTTCGGCACGGATTATCCTGTCGAGCCGGTAACGCCATTTCGCGGGCTATACGCGGCGGTCACGCGCAAGAGCGAGGATGGCAAACAAGAATTCTTCCCGGCGCAGAGGCTGACCATGGACCAGGCCATCGCCGCTTATACAACCGGCTCGGCCTTCGCGGAGTTTGAAGAGAAAGAAAAGGGCAAGCTTACGCCTGGGATGCTTGCAGACCTGGTGGTGCTGGATCGCGACGTGACCGCGTCTGCGCCAGAGAAAATCCTGATGACCAAAGTACTTCGTACCGTGGTTGGCGGAAAAACTGTTTACCAGGCGAAATAAATCTTTACGCACGGAATGCCGCACTCTTGCGTCTAATCAACGTCGGATACGAACGCGCGATCGCGAGGGCGCGGTCCGCGCGTGGCCTTAATCCCTTTTTAAATTTGCAATATCGTAAACAGGTATAATTGAGCAGTTTATCGTCCTCGGAGGAAGCAGGGATATGGATTCGCGGGCATTTTGGCTGCGTTTGAAAACTCATCGCTGGATTTATTCGTTCAGCATCGTGACGACACTGGCGCTGGGTATTTTGATTGGCTCAGTCGTCTCCTATGGTGTGAAGGGCAAGGAAGGGCAGAAATCCTCGTCTTCTGACGCTACTCCGTTGACCGTTCCATCTCCCAAGCAGCTATCCGGTGAGTTTTCCCAGATCGCCAAGCAGTTGGGTCCGACCGTCGTAAACATCAACACCGAGTCGATGATTAAGAGTCCGCATCGCCGCCGCGGTGAACAAAATCCTGACGACGACGACAATGGCGGCGGTGGTAACGGCGGCATGGATGACTTCTTCAACCGCTTCTTCGGCGGCCAGGGCGGTCCCGGCGGACCCAACGGCGATGCTGCGATTCGCGAGCGTTCTTTGGGTTCAGGCGTGATCGTTGACCCGAAAGGCTATATCGTCACCAATCGCCATGTGGTCGAGAAAGCGGACCGGATTCGCGTTCGGTTGCAGGACGATCCTCCCGGCGTGCAGCATGACGCCAAAGTGATCGGTGAAGATCAGGAAACCGATCTGGCAGTGATTAAGATCGATATGTCTCGCGCAGTACCCGCGGCTAAGATGGGGAACTCCGACAGCATGGAAGTCGGCGACTGGGTGCTGGCCATTGGCAGCCCCTTCGGACAAGTGGGTACTGTGACCGCCGGCATCGTCTCTGCCAAGGGTCGCGATATCGTTCCGGGCCGCCAGTTTCAAACTTTCATTCAGACGGACGCAGCCATTAATCCGGGAAATTCCGGCGGACCGCTGGTTAATCTGGATGGCGAAGTAATCGGTATTAATACCGCTATTTTGAGCGAAACCAATGCCTACGCGGGTGTGGGATTCTCGCTCCCATCGAACACCGTGGTACAGGTTTACAACCAGCTTATTGGACCCGAGCACCGGGTGGCTCGCGGTTCCATCGGCATCATGTTCGACGCAGTTGAGAACCCCGCCATCACACGAGTTTATGGAAATGGCACAGGCGTCACGATTTCCAGCGTGGTTCCCGGTAGCCCTGCGGATCAGGCTGGCCTGAAAGTCGGAGATACCATTACCACGGTCGACGGAAAGAAAGTCACGAAAGGTTCCGAGCTGGTAGCCGACATCGCTTCGCGCAAGCCGGGGTCGAAGGTGGATCTCGGTTTCGTGCGTAACGGCAAACAGCAGGATGCCAGCGTTACTATTGCGGACCGGGCAAAGCTGTTCGCTGCGCGACTGAACGAAGATGAGGGTGGTAACGACGAGAGTACGCCTAAGCAGGATAAATTCGGCATTAGCGTGCAGAAACTCACACCGGACATTGCCGAGAAGCTAGATATACCGGCAGGTAAGGGCGTGATCGTGCGGGATGTAAAGCCAGGGTCGTTTGCCGATGACATTAATCTGGGCCGCGGCGACGTAATTCTTGAGGTCAATAAGCAGCCGGTCAACAGCGAAGAAGATTTCGCCAAAGTGGAGAACAGCCTGAAGAGTGGCCAGGACGTGGTATTCCTGGTTCGTCCCGCGTGGTTCTTCGCGGCAGGATGGAACGATCTTTGTGCCCGGAACACTTCCGTAACCTGGAATCAGCCAACGGGAACTGGCATTGCGTCATCCGATAGAGGATGATGTCAGTGCCAGTTCCGCTTGGCCCTTTTTTAGGCCGGGTCACGTTGGCGGAAACTTGAGGTTTGCCGTTGGAGCCAAAGCATCGCGGGAAAACCGTGAAGGAAAGTTTGGGCGCGATTTGCGCTCTGGCGGCGATGTGCGTTTGTTTGCTGCCCGCCAGAGGACTTGCGCAGGACTCCGTGGCTCAAACGTCTTCAACCAAACCAACTGCGCCCCTCAAGGCTGCGGCTTCTAAAAAGAAAGCGTCTACCCCGGCAAAAGCGCACTCCGCCGCGCATCCCTCGACCGTCAAGCATTCCAAATCAAGCACAACGTCTGCCACCCACAAAGGTAGGGTGAAGTACGCGAGTTCGCGGAAGAGCACCAAGAGAAGGCCGCGTGGCCAGCAGAAAATTGATTCCGAACGGGCGCAGGCCATTCAGGAAGCGCTGATCCGCGAACATTACATGACCGGCGAGCCTACGGGAACATGGAACCAGGCCAGCGAAGACGCCATGCGTCGCTATCAGGCCGATCACGGATGGCAATCGAAGGAAGTTCCAGACTCGCGCGCGCTCATTAGTCTCGGGCTAGGTCCGAGCAACGATCATCTACTGAATCCCGAAAGCGCCATGACCTCGGGGCCTAACCTCTCACACGCAGCCGCGCCGGTTAGTTCGACATCCCAGAGCCCAGTTTCGCATGGCGCAGATCCAGGACCGCGCCTGAGTCCGACCTCAGCCCCATCGTCAGAATCGCTTCCCGCCACTCCGGATCACGACGCGCAAGGCCCGCAGTAGCTCCGTGTAGAGCGGGCGCCCCCGCCCGCTGCCTTTTGCATTGTTGTTGCCGGTTTCCGTCCTAATTGCCGGAAGATTTCCGATACCCGCTCGTAACCGGTTTCGGAAAATAAGGCAGAGGCCGTGACTGAATGATGGCCTGAGGATTAGCCTGCACCAGCGCGTCGGCAATTTCCTCGCCACAGATTTCGGCTGCCGCTTCACGAGCCGTGGAAAGAATTGGAATTCGCTTCTCGGTGTCATGCGCGTCCGTGGCCAGCACGTGGACGGCATTATGTTCCAGCAGCCAGTGGGCGGCGCGGCGCACCCGTTCCCCCCAAAATCCCGTAAGCGCCGAGCCTGTCATCTGTATGACGCAACCTTGTTCCGCCCACTCCACTACGCGGTGTGGACTCTCGCGCAAAATCGGATTGCGTTCGGGATGCGTAATCACGGCTGTAATTCCGCGGTCGCCAAGCTGCATGAAGCAGTCGGTAGTCTGCTGCGGCACGCTGTAATTGCTCAGCTCCACCAGCATGTAATGCGTGCCTTCGATGGCATAACGCTCCGGGTTCGCCAGCACATCCTGCAAGTTATCGTACGAAAGATGGAAATCGCAGCCCAGGCTCACCGTCAGTGCATTGCCCACGAGCTGCTGCAGATGCGCGACCACTCCCTGCAGATAAGCACGGTCGTAGTGATAGCGGTCGTTGGCATGCGGAGTCGCTACCTGGTGCGTGATGCCGTCGGCCGCAGCCATCCGGCACATGGCGACGGACATCTCCCAGGATTTCGATCCATCGTCTACTTCCGGAAGAATGTGAGAGTGAATATCGACCACGGTTGTAAAAACACGAGCGGCCCAGCGGGGTTGCGCTTGATTTGATTTAAGCAGATTTGTGGGGAAAGAGAAAGGTGGGAAGCATCATCTTGTGACAGGCGCGATTCTAGTCGTGCCGAGAGGTATGGAACTTCATTGTTTGGCGCTTGCGGCGCGACTCTTTCACCAGATTGTCGGCAGCACCCGCGAATTTCGGATTGCCCGATCCGCGGTGACCAACGCAAGGCCTTCCACCATGGCAGTCGCTCCAATAATTCGATCCATTGGATCTTTTGGGTAGTTCGTGGGCAGATCAAAAGCTTGAACGCAGATGCGGCCGGTAATCGGCAAAACCAGAAAGCGCGCCTCGACGTTGTTCATGAACGATTCCAGGCTGATCTTCAGTTGGATGCGGCCCTTACTGGAGAGCATGGCCAACTCGAGAAGCGTGACTGCGGAGATAGCGAGACCATCTCCGTCCTGGCGCGCTCGCACGATGGCAGCTTCTGCCTTCTTCGAGATTCGAGTCACGTCATCGGCGAGCCAGATCACCACGTGTGTATCGAGCAGAATCAATAGAGGTCGCCCCAGTCTTCGGGGCTAAATGCCGGGGCGATAATGTCGCCAACAATCTTGACCTTACCGGACATAAAGCCGAAAATTTCGTCTTTACCTTTGTCCTCGCCCGCAGGGACAAGCTTCGCCACCGGCTTGCCACGCTTGGTGATCAGCACAGCTTCACGCTTCGCCTGAACTTCATCCATCACCGCCAGACAATGGACCTTAAATTCGCCTGCCGCCATCTTCCTCATGAAGAAACCCCCTTTGATCATGGTCATTATACTATAGTCATGCAAGGGGATCGAAGGCTATTTGGAAGCAGCGCCGCTTCCCTTGCCGCACCTTCTGTCCCTTCTGTAGCATCAATAATGAGCATTCATAAGGAGCAATTATGGCAACCGATACTCTGGCATCCCCGGCCACGCTTGGCCAAATTCCCACCAAAGTCCTCAAAAATTTCATCGACGGCGAGTGGGTCGAATCCTCGACCGGCGAGACTTTCGAAAATCGCAATCCCGCCGATACGCGCGACGTTGTCGGCATCTTTCAAAAATCGGCCAAAGCGGATGTTGACGCTGCCGTCGAAGCTGCCAAGCGCGCCTTCGCGAAGTGGCGACTAGTCCCCGCGCCGCGCCGCGCCGAAATTGTTTTCCGCGCCGCCGAAATTCTCATCGAGCGTAAAGAAGACTATGCACGCGAGATGACCCGCGAAATGGGCAAAGTGCTGAACGAAACTCGCGGCGATGTGCAGGAGGCCATCGACGCCGCCTACTACAACGCTGGCGAAGGCCGCCGTATGTTCGGCCCTACCGTTCCTTCGGAGCTGCCAAACAAATTCGCCATGGCCGTGCGCCAGCCGATCGGCGTCTGCGGCATGATCACGCCGTGGAATTTCCCCATGGCGATTTCTTCCTGGAAGCTGCTGCCCGCGATCGTCTGCGGCAACACTTGCGTGATCAAGCCCGCGCAGGATACTCCGCTCTCCACATTCAATCTCGTCCGCGCCCTCACCGACGCTGGCCTGCCGAAAGGCGTGATCAACATCGTCGCCGGATTCGGTCCCGACGTAGGCACGCCTCTGGCCGAGCACCCCGACGTGCGCGCCATCTCGCTGACCGGATCTTCCGCCGTAGGCCGCATCATCGGTGGCATCGCGGCCAAGAGTTTCAAACACTGCTCGCTCGAACTCGGCGGCAAGAATCCTATGGTCGTGCTCGACGATGCGAATCTCGATCTCGCCATCGAAGGCGGCCTCTGGGGCGGATTCGGCACCACTGGCCAGCGCTGCACCGCAACCAGCCGCATCATCGTGCAGAAGGGTGTCTACCGCGAATTCATCGAACGCTATGTCGCTCGCGCCAAAAAATTGAAAGTTGGCAACGGACTCGACGAGACGACAGAGATGGGTCCGGCCATCAACGAGAAACAACTTCAAACCGATCTCAGCTATGTCGAGATCGGCAAGAACGAAGGTGCGAAGCTGATGTGCGGCGGCAATCGCCTCGACAAAGGCGATTATCAATACGGCTGGTTCATGGAGCCGACGGTTTTCTCCGATGTCGATCCCACGATGCGCATTGCGCAGGAAGAAATCTTCGGGCCCGTCGTGTCGATTATTCCCTGCGACGGCCTCGAAGACGCCATCGAGATCGCCAACGGCATCGAGTACGGACTTTCTTCGTCTCTCTACACCAAGGATGTGAATAAGGCCTTCGCCGCCATTCGCGACTTCGACGCCGGCATCACCTACATCAACGCGCCAACGATTGGAGCGGAAGTGCACTTGCCTTTCGGCGGCACGAAAGCCACCGGCAACGGCCATCGCGAAGGCGGCATTGGCGCGATTGATTTCTATACGGAATGGAAGTCGGTCTACGTCGACTATTCGGATACCCTGCAAAGGGCTCAGATCGATCGCGGGGAGTAAAGATCTTTAACACAGGGGACACGGGGAGCACAGGGTAAGGCAATCGGTTAGAATTACCCCGTGATCCTCTGTGACCCCTGTGTTTAAGATTTGGTCTTAGCTCGATGCCCACAACCCAAGCTCGCGAAGTCACCGCTGCCGCCCGTCTCGATAACGTTCGCTACGCCATTCGCGACCTTGCCTGCGTGGCCGACGAAGTCATTCAGCAGGGACACAAAGTTCTTCCGCTCAATGTCGGCGATCCGCTGAACTTCGATTTCCAAACTCCGCCGCACATCATTGAAGCCGCCTACAAGGCGATGCGAGAGGGAAAGAACGGCTATGCCCCGTCTCCGGGTGTTCCGGAGGCACTGGATGCGATTCGCGGCGAAGCCGCGCGCAAGGGCATCACGACGGTACGCGATGTCTTCGTTACATCTGGTGTAAGTGAAACCGTAGATCTGTGCATCTCTGCGCTGGTAAATCCCGGGCGAAGACATTCTTACCCCGAAACCTGACTACCCACTGTATTCGGCCGTGTTGTGCAAGCTGGGGATTGCGCTTAATGCTTACGATCTGAATGAAGAAGACGCGTGGCAACCGGAACTGGCGGACATTGAACGCAAGTTGACGCCGCGTACGCGTGCGATTGTTCTTATTAATCCTAATAACCCTACTGGCTCGCTTTGCTCGCGTCAGATGCTGGAGCGGATTGCGGAGATTGCGCGGCGGAATAATCTCGTCGTCTTCTCGGACGAGATCTACGACAAGCTGATTCTCGAAGATACTCCGCACATTGCTTTCGCCTCCCTCGCTCCTGACGTCCCTTGCATCACTTTCGGCGGCATGTCGAAGAATTATCTGGTTCCCGGTTGGCGCATTGGATGGGGCATTGTCTCTGGTGATGCCCCTGCGCTGAAGCCTTATACCGAAGGCATTCACCGGCTATTGCGGGCGCGGTTGTGCGCGAACCATCCTGAGCAATATGCTATCAAGCCCGCGCTTGAGGGTCCGCAGAATCATCTGGACGAGGTGCGAGCCAAGCTGCGCTCTCGACGCGATCTGACGCAGAAGTGGTGCGAGACCACCCCGCGCGTGAGCTGTGTCGCGCCTCGCGGTGCCTTCTATGCCTTCCCGCGAATTGACATTCCCGAGAGCGACGAAGTTTTCGTCAAGGAACTCATTCGCCAGAAATATGTGATGGTGGTGCACGGCTCTGGCTTCGGACAAAAGCCCGGGACGCAGCATTTCCGCATCGTCTTCCTGCCGGATGAAGAGACGCTGGCGAAGGCTTACGCTTCGATCGGCGAGTTTATTCGAGAGCGCTACTAAACTTGTGCCATGCGCCACGGCTGGTACGTGAGCCTATATTCCGTAGTTCACGGCGCGGAGGGCGTCTTTGTAGGCATCGCGGGATTGGGTAGCTTTCGCGTGTGCGTCTTCTTCGCGGAAATGCGCAGCGTCCCATTTTTCCATCGCGATAATGGAATGGTCGACAGTCGCTAAGGCTTCTTCAGCGCGAATCGCGTCAACCCACTTATCAGTTGCCTGTTTGTAAGCGAGACGCAATTGATCCAGGTCTGCCGAGGTCAAGTCTGCCGCAGTCATGGCTTGCAGACTAATGGCGTTCCGTACAGCGGTCAATTAAGTTAGGCGAATTTAACGGAAAATTAACATAAGGCGAAAGCAACTACTGTCCCGCGCCTTTCGTGCCTCCAGTTCTGGTATCGAATTCTTCTGCCATCCAGTGTTGCAGTGCAGTGATGTTTTGCGGGCGCCCCAGGAAATTCTTTACCAGATCATTGGCTGACATCGATCCGCCGGGTTCGAGGACGACTCGGCGATAGCGCATCGGCGCATCGCCGGCTAACAAGTTGTTGTGGTCGAATTGCAGGAAGAAATCCTCGGCAATTACCTTGTCCCAGAGGTAGGTGTAATAGGCCGACGAATAGCCGCCGAGATGGCCGAATGAAGCCCACTGATGCGTGTCCGGCAGTGGAGTGAATAAAGTGTAGCGGCTGGCGTCATCGAGAGTTACCTTGTCGAGATCGACATTTTCCGGCTTGGTTTTGTAGATGTCATAAGAGATGGCACTGAAAGAATTCTGCCGTCCCACCCAGCCGCCGCGCCCGAATGCGGAGGCGCGATTCATGCGCTCGACCAGTTCAGCTGGAATCGGTTCGCCGGTTTTGTAGTGGCGAGCGAACTTGGCCAGCACCTGCGGGCTGCTGATCCATTCTTCGAGCATTTGCGACGGAGCTTCGACGAAATCGGATTCCATGGTAATGCCACTGATCCCCGCCCATGCCTGCTGGCCTCCCAGGATGTGGTGCATGAGATGACCGAATTCGTGGAAGAAAGTTTGCACATCGCCATAATCCATCAGGCCGGGATCAGTGGCGGTGGGCGCGGGGAAGTTGCAAACCAGAATTGCTTCCGGCAATTGCTTGCCGCGAATGCCGTCGAGCACCGGAGCCATTTCGGCATGGCTAAACTTGCCGGGGCGCGGGTGCATATCGAGATAGAATCGGCCGATCGGCTTCCCGCTGTCGATGACGATCCAGGTTTCTACTGCCGGATCCCACGAAGGCACGTTCTGTTCCTGCTGAAAGCTGACGTGGAAAAGATCGGCGGCCGTATCGAGAATGCCTTGTTTCACTTCCATGAACGGGAAGTACGGGCGCACGGATTGAGAATCGAAATTGTAGCTGGTCCGGCGAACTAATTCGGAGAGGTAGCCGCGTTCGTAATCCCAGATCTCTTTTGCGCCAGGATCGGTCTTCTGTTTTTCCGCGAGCAACATTTGAAACTCGCGCTCGGACAAGGCGCGGGACGCGTCGTTCACCTGCTGAATGAAGTCAGCAATATTTTTGCCTTTGGCTATCATCTTGTCGGCAGCGTTGTAGTCGGCCCACGAGGGATAGCCGAGTAGCGTCGCAATTTCGTAACGAGTCCTCATCAGGCTGGTGAGGACTTCCTGATTCTTCGGGTAAGCACGAGTATTGAAGGCGAGAGCCATGCGGCGGCGCAGAGAATCGCTTTTGGCGAAACTGAAGACAGGAAGCGAGTCGGGATAATCGGTGGTGAGGCGAATCTTTCCGTCCGCGCCCGGCTTGTGACGATCGATGTAATCCTGGGGCAGGCCATCCAATTCAGAAGGATCCGCTTCGATGGTTTTTTGTCCATCGGAAATATTGCGATCGAACATGGACTGCTCTTCGCTCGCCTGATCGTTTAATTTTTTCAGACGAGCTCGCGTAGCATCGTCTTTATCGACACCGGCGAGACGAAATTCAAGAAGTTGGCGAGTCACGTAGTGACGCGTAGCCGAGTCGACTCGGGAAAGATCAAGCGCCGCGAGTGCGTTGTAGACATCGTGATTGAGGGCGATGGCGGTCTGCGCTGCGCTGGCTTTCGTAAGCATAGCCGTGGCGTGGTCGCGGAAAGTGGCGTCGGGATGGACCTGTTCCATAAGTCCGGCAAAATACGCAGCGGAATTGATTTGATGAAAAGCCTCATCGAGCGGGGCAAGCGTATTCTCGATGGTGCGCGGGCCTTTGGCTGCGAGCAGATTGTCGATAGAGCGCTGGCCAGCGGCGAGGCGGTCAGTTTCGATTTTTTCGAAAGCAGTTACGTCTGGCTTGCTGGCCCAGATTGTGGGTTGAGAAACGGTAATTTTCTGTGCGGAGAGTACCGCGGCGAGCACAAATGGCAGGCAGAAGAAGATGGCTACGCGAGCTGCTAGTAACATGAATAACCTCGTCGAGGAAGCTTTCGGAACGGATGGAACGATTTAGTCCGATGATTTCGGAACAGACTTAGAAGTGCAGACAAATTGTTGATGACCAAGTGTTGCGATGTCAAGGGATGCAGGAAAATCGCAGGTTAACAAAACCGGCGTCGATTGTTGTGTCAGTCTGCTACTTGCGTTCAGGCGAATCGTCGGAAAGAGTTTCGCGGAAAGCATCGGTGAATTTGTGACTACCACCCGACGCCAGAAGTGACCGAGGAAACGTCAGCCATGATCCTGTAAGAATCGCGAAGGCCATAGGTTGGTCACGGACTCACCGAAGAATGGCCTGTTTTAACTCGGAAAACGATCGGCGTGAGCTCGCAAAGTGGAAGATGCCGAAAGGTCCATCGTGTCGACGAGAGTTCGTACCAAACGAAGGTAATGTTCCTGGTTGATTACCTGTTCTTGGGGTTAACAGGCTTGTGGTAACGTTTGAACTACCGCATATTCAAGAGGCTTAAACAAGGTTTTTCGTCCACGTGTCTTCGTCGACTCGCAAACCGGGTATCCACATCGCATGGACCACGGTCACCTACCGCAGTGTGGCCATGATGATCCTGGCCGGGACACTTCTGTTGCTGCTGGCGATGCGATTCACGTTCCCGCAGTTTACGGAAAACGGCATCAAGGCGGCAGATGATGTGGCCAATAAAATCCTGGAGCGGGTAGCGGGGATGGCCCCGGCTGCAGGGAGCGGCGTTTCCACGGCACAGCAAGCCCACTTCACGGCGCTTGATGGCACGGTACGCGTGAAAAAAGGCAGCAGCAGCAGTTGGCTGGCGGCGGATTACAACGTGCCGCTGGATAAGGGTGATGTGGTCCAGACCGGCTCCGAAGGCATGGCGAAGGTAGTGTTCAATGACGGCACCAGCTACACCGTGAAACAGGATTCACTCATCGTGATCGAAGAAAATTCGGCCAACGATCAACAGCAAACCAACGTGGCCGTCGCCGTGAGCACAGGAACCGTAGATCTTTCCACGGCAACTTATTCTCAAGGTTCAAAATCGCAAGTCATCGTTGACGGTGCAACCGCATCGCTGGCTCCGGAATCGACCGCGCAGGTGCACAACGATCCCAAACTGGATCAGCACGAGATTTTGATGAAGAAGGGCGTCGGCGAAGTCACTCGCAACGGCGAAACGGTGCAATTGGCAAATTGGGAGGAGGTAAGTTTCCAGGCAGCTTCGCCGCACATGGAAAAGGGGAAGGGCACTGGACCACCAACTCCAATCTCTCCCGCCAACATGGCGCCGATCTTTACTTCGGGTGAGACAACCAAGGATGTGGAGTTCTCCTGGACTCCGATGGCGAATGCCGCGGGTTACCGCCTTCGTATATCGAGAAATCCCTACTTTTCTTCTACACTGGTAGACAAAAGAGTAAACACCGCCGACGTTACGGTTACAAGTCTGGGCGAAGGTGCGTACTACTGGATGGTACAGTCGTACGAAGCGTCCGGAAAAGAGTCGGTAGAGAGCGAGAAAAATCGCTTCACGATTATTCCCAAGGGAAAACAGTCGGAAGCCATCGACCTGGAATTGGATCCGTTCATTCAACACGGGCACGTGATTGAAGTTACCGGCAAGACGCAGGTAGGGGCCCGGGTGATGGTGAATGGACGGGAAGTACCGATGGTTACTACGGATGGCACGTTTCATTACTTCACCCCGCCACTGGCGACCGGCGAAGCCGTAATTACAGTAACGGCGCAAACCTCGCAGGGGGGAGTGAATACGCAACAGAAGAAAATCATTATTCAGTAAATACGCTACGAAGTTCGCGTAAGAGATTGGGAAAACCGGGTTCGCCCGGAAAAATCGAGCGGTTCGAATCGGCAAAAGCGAGAGAAGACTTCGTCATGTCAAGCAACGGCTTTCATTCATCACGTTCCCACAACCTCAGGTCGTTATTCAGCCTGTTCTCCAGCGATCTGGCGATCGACTTGGGGACGGCCAACACCTTGGTGTACGCGCGCGGCAAGGGCATCGTTGTAAACGAGCCCTCCATTGTCGCCATCAACAAGAACACGGGCGAAGTGGAAGCCGTGGGCAAGGAAGCGAAAGAGATGCTCGGCCGCACGCCGGGCAACATTGTCGCCATCAAGCCGATGAAAGACGGTGTCATCGCCGACTTCAAAGTCACCGAGAAGATGTTGAACTATTTCATTCAGAAGGCTCATAACCGGAAGATGCTGGTGCATCCGCGCATCGTGATTGGAGTGCCTTCGGAAATCACCCAGGTGGAAAAGCGCGCGGTTATGGATTCGGCCTATCGCGCCAAAGCGAGTGAAGTGCATCTGGTGGAACAAGCAATGGTGGCGGCAATCGGAGCGGGACTGCCGATCACCGAGCCGAGCGGCAACATGGTGGTCGATATTGGCGGTGGAACCACTGACATCGCCGTAATTTCCTTGAGCGGCATTGTCTACTCGCGTTCGGTACGGATGGCGGGAAACCAGATGGACGAAGCCATCATGAACTATCTGAAACGGAAATATAATTTACTGATTGGCGAACGTACCGGCGAACAGATCAAAATGGAAATCGGGTCGGCACATCAACTCGACAAGCCGATGACCATGGAGATTAAAGGGCGTAACCTGATCGAAGGCGTACCAAAAACCATTACGGTGGATGATGGCGAAATTCGCGAAGCGCTGAGCGAATGCGTGTCGACGATTATGAATGCGATTCGCGTGGCTCTGGAGCGGACGCCGCCAGAACTCTCGGCCGATATCAGCGACCGCGGCATTGTGCTGACTGGCGGTGGGGCGTTGCTGAAGAATCTGGATAAGCGCATTCGGGAAGAAACCGGACTACCGGTTTCGATCGCCGACGATCCACTGTGCAGCGTAGTGCTGGGCACGGGCAAGATGCTCAGCGACTTTAAGCTGCTGCGCAAGATTTCGATTGAGTAAGGTTTCAAGGTTTTAAAGTTTCAGGGTTTCAAGGGCCCAAGATTGGAACCTGCAACCTGATTCTGAAGCGGACGCCACTCCTTGAAACTTTGAAACCCGAAACTTTGAAACCTTGAATTTATGGAATCCGTACTTGGCCGTTACCGCAATCTAACCATCCTGGTAGGCGTTTTGTTTCTCCAGGTGCTGGGACTTGCGGTACAAGTGAAACGCAGCGGCGATTCGCCCGAGCATACGCGTCTGATCCGCATCTGGGCAGTGGATACGATTACTCCGTTCGAGCGTGTTCTGGTCTGGGCGCAGAACAGCAGTACTAACCTCTGGCATAACTATTTTTACCTGCGTGGAGTGCGCGCGGAAAACCGCCAGCTCAAACAGCAGATCGAGCAAATGCGCCTGCAGCAGGTGCGGCTAAACGAAGACGCTGATCAGGCACACCGCTTGCAGCAGTTGCTGGGTTTTCGCGAGCAGTTTGTTGCTAAAACCGTGCCCGCGCAAGTCATCGGATCCGGCGGCAGTGATCTTTCGCGAATCGTCTATATCGATAAGGGCACGAACGACGGCATCAAGCGGGATCTTGCAGTAATCACCGCGAATGGCATTGTGGGCAAGGTTCTGGAAGTATTTCCCAGCGTTTCCCAGGTATTGCTGATCAACGATCAGACCAGCGGCGTCGGCGCGATGTTGGAGAAATCGCGTTTGCAGGGCGTGTTGAAGGGAACGCCGGATGGCGAAGTAGTTCTGCAACGGGTGATGAGCGATGAAAAAGTCGCGCCCGGTGACATTGTTTTGAGTAGCGGCGGCGATCGGATCTTTCCCAAGGGCCTGCCGGTCGGCACGGTGAGCAAGGTCAGCCCCGGTCATGAAATGTTTTTGAATATTCAAGTGAAACCTGCGGCCGATTTGAGCCGCCTGGAAGAAGTGCTGGTAGTCACGCAAAAGCAGGAAGAAGATGCGGTGGTCGAGAGCGGAACGCACGTGCGCGCCGCCGACATTTTGGCGCAACGCTTGCCCTCGGTGCCAGACAAGCCTCCGGTCGTGCCTGGGCCAGTGGTGAGCGCGGCTGCAAAGCCGACGAGTCTGCCTGAGGGCGCAGTGAAACCCAAATTCGTTCCACGGGCGGCGACAACGGCAGTGACCGGCGCGCCGGGCGGCAGAGCGGTGAGTGTGCCCACCACGAACGCAGGTGCCGGCCGCTGCGAACGCTTTGCACAAAGTGCCGGTGCCCGCCGCACCCCCCGCGGGCAGCAATCAAACTGGCGAGGTTGGGAAGAAGGCCGCGGAGCAGGCGGTCGCCGACGAAGCGGCACCGAATACCACTTCTCGAAACGCAGCCGCCTCAGATTCGGCGGCCTCGACTTTATCGACCACGGCCGCGCGGCCTAAGGCACCCGTATCCAAACCCGCTGCAGCGCCCGCTGCAACTACAGACGATCCCCACTAGCGTGCCCATCACTTACACTTCGGGCGAGCAGATTGAAGTCTACCGGTTCAGTATTCCGGTAACCGTAGGCGTACCCTTGCTGGCATTATTTTTGCAGGCATTTGTGCCTCGGCGGTTTCCGTTCTTTTCCATCTTCGACTTGCCGCTGCTGGTGACCATTTTCTTCGCAATGGCACGGCGTAATCCGATTTCGGGCCTTTTGACCGGAGCGTCCATTGGCTTGGCGCAGGATATGCTCGGTGCCTATCCAATTGGAATCTACGGCATCGCCAAGACCGTGGTGGGATACTTTGCGTCGTCGCTCGGAGCCAAGCTGGACGTGGAAAATGCCGGCGCCCGGTTTCTGGTCACGCTCGGATTCTACCTGGTACACGCCGCGGTTTATTTCACCGTGGCGCGCGGCATGGTGAACATGACGCTGAACTGGAGCTGGAGCCGTGGAATCCTTGCCGGGCTGGCAAATGCCTTTCTGGGCGTGGGATTGTATTTTCTGCTGGATAAGTTCAAGCAGAGAACTTGAAAGGCAGTGGCCTGTGGGCAGTGGTCAGTGCGTGGGTGCAGGCAGTGACTTCCGTTACCGTCTCGGTAATGCTTACGGCTTCCTGACACATTACAATGAGCTGAAGCCCCTCTACGTTCAATTCTATGAAGTTGTGACCGGTCGCTGGCTAAGGATTGACTAGCCACTAGCAACTGGCCACTGGGAACTGATTTTCTGATGTTCGGTCGTGATGAAAAAGTATCGGCGATCCGCCTGACGGCGGCACAGTACCTGATCCTGGCAATTTTCCTTGTGCTGGCCTACGGATTGTGGCGGCTGCAGGTCATGCAGACCAATCTGTACGCGACGCTGGCGCAAAAAAACAATATCCGTAATGTGCCGATTCTCGCGCCCCGCGGCAAAATTCTGGATCGCGAAGGGCGAATCATCGTCGACAACTATCCGTCGTTTTCCGCGCTGCTGCTGCGCGATTCATCGCGTGACCTGAATGCTGACGCTGACCTGATCGCGGAGGGATTGCATCTGGATGCGAACGAAGTGCGAACTCGCATCCGCCACTTCGCTGCCATGCCGCAGTACCAGCCGATCTTTCTCAAGGAAGACATTACTCAGGATGAGCAGGCCTTTATCGAAGCGCATCGCAACGAACTGCCGGAACTCGATACGATCAGGGCCGATCGGCGTCTTTATCCGCGCAATGGATTCATGGCGCATTTGATCGGCTACGTGGGCGAAGTCACGGAAGATATGCTCAATCAGCCGCAGTTCGAACTCTATAATCCCGGCGATGTGGTGGGAGTCTCCGGCGTGGAGCGACAATACAATGATGCTCTGATGGGAACGAATGGCGCGCGGCGGGAGCTGGTGAACAGCCACGGTCGCGAAGTTGGGCTGCTGGGAGAAACGGATGCGATCCCGGGAAAGCAGTTAAAGCTCACGGTGGATATCGATCTGCAGATCGCGGCCGAGGAAGCGCTGGAAGGGAAGAACGGCGCGATCGTCGCCATGGACCCGCATACCGGAGAAATCCTGGCTATGGCGAGCCGACCGACTTTCGATCCCAACGATTTTGCCGTACGCGTCTCGCGGGATGAATGGAACAAGCTGGTTACCGATCCCGACAAGCCTCTGCTGAACAAAGCGATTCAGGCGCAGCTGGCCCCCGGCTCCACTTTCAAAATCATCATGTCGGTTGCGGGTTGGCAGGAAGGCATCGCGCAAGATCTGCATGTGAATTGTACTGGCGGCGCGGAGTTTTACGGACGCCGCTTTGGCTGCTGGGTGAAAACCGGGCATGGCCCGGTCAACCTGGAAAAAGCCATCTACCAGTCTTGCGACGTGTTCTTTTACACACTGGCGGAAAAGTTAGGCATCGAGCGCATCGCCAAATGGGCCACTGCATTTGGTCTGGGACAGAAAACTGGAATCGACTTGCCCAACGAAGTGAGCGGAGTGATGCCTTCGGAAGAGTGGAAAATCCGCAACTTCAAACAGAAATGGTTTGCCGGAGAAACCATCTCAGTCGGCATCGGACAAGGAGCGGTTGCCATCACGCCGGTGCAGTTGCTGCGCGCCATTTCCGCAATTTCGATGGATGGCCGCATGGTGGTGCCGCACGTGGTCGATCCGCAAGAGCTACCCAGCGGATACGTCGAGACCAGTCACGTTACGGAAACGAAAACCGTCCCCATCGATCCTAATGGATGGACTTACATTACGGATGCGATGTCGAGAGTACTTCTGCCGGAAGGCACGGCTCCATCGGCGCATATCCCTGGGATTGACATTGCTGGCAAGACTGGATCGGCACAGATTGTTTCGCTGGCCACGCGCGCCAAGTTCAAGAATAGCGAAGATCTCGCACAGAATGGCTGGTTCGTTGGCTTCACTCCGCGGCGGAATCCCGACATTGTGATATGCGTTCTTTTTCAAGGCGGCGAACATGGCAAGTTGGCGGCCCGCATCGCCACGCAAGTGCTCAAGGCCTACGTCGATAAGCAACGCCGCATACCCAACAAGGTAGTCGAGAAACCGAAGAGCGATGGCAAAGTCGATATGGGTGCTCTGTGGACAGCGCCCGACGGCGACAAGTTGGAGGGCGGCCGATTTTCTCTGGAGTTGCCGAAGCGGCCAGCAACACTGGCAACCGCTGCACCGGGGATGTATTAAAGAATTGAGGACACTGTTTCCACGAGAGCTAGGAGCTAAAAGCTAGAAGCTTCTTTATGTCACGCTACGTTTCATTTCGCGATTTCGACTGGCTGTTGCTGGTGTTTGTGCTCATGATCTGCGGGCTGGGTGTGATGGAGATCCGCAGCGCCACCATGCACACGAAGTTTGCCGGATCGCACATCAAGCAGATGTACTGGGTCGCGGCCGGCGTGGGTGCGATGTTTCTGATCAGCCTGTTGAACTATCAGGCCCTTTTAGAAAGAATCCATTGGTTCTACATAGCTGGGGTCGCCTCGCTCATGGCCGTCCTGATTTTTGGGCAGAAGTATTTGGGTGCGAAGCGTTGGATCAAGATGCCTGGCGGCAACCACTTCCAACCCTCCGAGTGGGTCAAACTAATCCTTATCTTGGCGATGGCAAAGTTTTTCACGGATTTGCGGAATCGCGAACTTTCCTGGCCTGACTTCATGAAGGCTGGAGCCATCGTCGTGATTCCCATGCTCCTGGTTTTGAAGCAACCCGATCTCGGGACGGCTCTCACCTATATTCCGATTGCGATCATGGGAGTCTTTCTGGGGGGGATGCAGTGGAAGCAGGGGATGTTGGTGGCCGTACTGGCTGGAATCGGCATAGGCGCTGTCTTTTTCGTCCCCCGAGTGCACATTCTAAAGAGCTACCAGAAACAGCGGCTTACCAGCTTCCTGGAGCCGGATGCCGATCCCCAGGGATCGGGGTACCAAGTTGAGCAATCCCTGATCGCAGTAGGTTCCGGAGGATTATGGGGTGGCAAAGGCTCGCAAACACATGGCGCTTTCCTTCCAGTTCCACAAACGGACTTTATTTTTGCGGCATTTTCCGAGGAGCATGGATTCGTGGGCGCGCTGGGGGTTCTGCTGTTATACTTCATTGTGCTGATGCGTTTGACGCAGAACGCGCAAACAGCGCCCGACCGCGCTGGCACGTTTGTGGTGATGGGTGTGGTGGCTGTGCTTAGCTTCCATATCCTGGTCAATGTCGGCATGGTGGTCGGTTTTATGCCGGTCACCGGAATACCTTTGCCGCTGATGAGTTACGGTGGGTCTTCCGTTCTGTTCATGTTCCTGGCGCTGGGGATGGTAATGAATGTTCGTATGCGCCGATTCGTGAATTAGCTGGTGAACCAAGGCTGCTTCAACCAAGGCTGAGTCAACCAAGGCTGGGTCAAGCGAAAATTTTAGCCTGGGATCAAGTAAGCCAGCTAAGGGATCATGCGGGGTTGCAGCGGAAGTTTGAAATGGCAAGGCGGTAGAGAGATTTGCTGCGCATTCGGCGCAGCCCCAAAAATATCGATCGCCCTCGCGTAAAGAGGGTATTTCACCGGAGATTCGAGGAATCGAAGGCCGGGCAGGATTGAAGCAACAAAAGCTGCTGGCAGGGAAACGGCCCCCCGATCGGAAACGGTCTGAGAGTGCGGTCACAAACCCGGCAGACGAAAGCGAATAGTGCAGAAGATACCCAAGCTTGTGCAGCGGATTCGGTCAGGGAGCAACCTCCCGGGCCCTAGCCGTCCCTTATCCGGGGCCAGCATCGCGACGCTCAATTCTCCCCGTTCCTTCCTCACTTCGCGCCGGTGAACCCCGCGCGGCTTTTTTAATAGCCCCACGGGACCGGAGTGTCCATGAATAAAGAGTTGTTTGTTTCTTCCACCCCACATGAAACCAAGGTGGGAATGGTGGAGGATGATCTGCTCGCGGAAATCTACCTCGAGCGCGAAAATGAATACACCTTAGCCGGATCCATCTACAAAGGCCGCGTCACCCGTGTCCTTCCCGGCATGCAATCGGCCTTCGTCGACATAGGCCTGGAGCGCGATGCCTTCCTCTACGTCTCCGACTTTATGGAGTTGGAAGAGCATGACGAGGACGTGACTGATGTTGTCCCGGCGAATCGCGGTGTGCAGGATATGCGGCCGCAACCTGCACGGACCGACGACGCGTCCGCGGTGTCAGACGAGGGTCCTGCCGTTGCGCACGCCGAGTTCGACGGGAGCGCCGGCAGGGAGTTCGAGAGTCCGGAAGAACAAACGGAGGGCCAACCTTCGTCAGCGGCTCCGGCCGGAACAGACGATTCCTCCAGTCGAGACTCGGAGCGCGGAGGCTGGCGGGGACGCCGCCGTCGCCGTGGCGGCCGTCGCGATGGACGCGGCGATGTTCGCAATGAAGTCCGTGGCGATGGACGCGAACGAGGAACTGAGCCTCGCCTAGCGGCGCCGGTATTGGAAAGCGCACCTGCTGCGGCAATTCCGCGTCATCAAGAGTCGAACAGGAGCCAGCAGTTTGGTCCGCCGGCGGGCTACCAACCGATCATCCTTCCCGGCGAATCGATTTCCAAGTACCGCGGATTATCTCAGCCCACATCGGCACCATCGCGGGCGCCAGAGGACCGCCGAGAGCAGGTGCAACCCGAAGGCCGGGGATTTGAGCCGTCTCCGCACTCCGGCATCGAAGCCCTTGCGCCAATCGCCGCCACTTTCCCGGACGATGAACCTATCTTCGCCAGCCCGGAAGTGGGTGCGCGCCCGCAGCTTAGAGAACGTGAGCAGCAGGACGATCCGCAACCCCATCAGGAGGTATCCGTAGAGTCCGCGGCAACTTCCGTGGATTGGAACCGCGAATTTCACCGGCGGGATGCACAAGCAGAGGTGATCCCTGAGGCGATACAAGAGGCTTTGGAAGAAGAAGACCAGGGAAGAGTCATCCCAGACCTTTCTGAGGAAGGCGTCGCTGCGGCTGCCGAACAGGTTGTGGCTTTCGCATCGCCCGGAACCCTGGAAGAAGAGACCATCGACGAAGAAGAAGCCGATGCCGTGCGTTACGAGCAGTCCTCGGACGAGGGCTACGAAGAATTTGAAGAGGAAACCCGGGCCGCCGGCCAACCGGGTTCCGATAGCAGAAATGAGTTTTCTGATGTTCGCGCTACGGTGGATGAAATCCATATGTCTTCGTTAGCCGAAGCTGGAGTATCGCCAGTGGAAGGCGCTCCGGCGGAGAGTGAGGAAGACTCCGAAGAGATGGAACTGGAGGAAGCGCAAGCCCAGGCGGAGGCGTTGCTCGCCGCCGAAGCCGGAGAAACCGGCACGGCGGATGCGCGGGCTGAGGTTCGTGCTCCCGCGGCAACGGCAGGTTACACCCAGCGGGCTCCGCGTCCTCGGCCTGGTTTTGATCGGCAGCGCGGGGGACGGCGCGGAGGCGGACGGCGTTTCCCGCGTCGCGAGTCGCATGAGATTCCAAAAATCAGCGATCTGCTGAAAGAAGGTCAGGAAATCCTGGTGCAGATTGCCAAGGAACCCATCGGCAAGAAGGGCGCGCGCATCACCAGCCACATCGCGCTGCCAGGACGTTTTTTAGTTTACATGCCGACGGTCAACCACACGGGCGTTTCGCGCAAGATCGCTTCCGACGAAGAACGCCAGCGTTTGAAGCGCATAGTGATGAGCGAGCGCGATAACGGCCACGGCGGTTTCATTGTTCGCACTGCCGCGCAGAGCGCGAGTGAAGAGGAATTGCGCGCCGACATTCGTTTTCTGAAAGGTCTGTGGAACGACATCAAGACCCGCGCCGAAGCATCCAAACCACCAGCGCTGATCTATCACGATCTCAACGTGGTCGAGCGCGTCCTTCGGGATCAAGTTACATCGGACTTCTCAGTGATCTGGGTCGATACGGAACCAGAATATGAGCGAATTCTGCGTTTCTTCAATCGCTTCCAGCCCGGATTGGTGAAGCGAGTGAAGCTCTACACTAAAGAAACGCCTCTGTTCGAACAATTCGGCCTCGCCGAAGAGATGAACAAAGCGCTCAAGTCGAAAGTGTGGCTGAAAAGCGGCGGCTATATCGTCATCAATCAGACCGAAGCGTTAGTGGCCATCGACATCAACACCGGCAAATACGTGGGCAAGACCTCGCGCCTCGAAGACACAATCGTTAAAACCAACGTAGACGCGATCAAGGAAATTGTCCGGCAGATTCGTTTGCGCGATCTCGGCGGGATCATCATCATCGACTTCATCGACATGGATGAGCGCCGCAATCGCCAGCGCGTTATGCAGGCGCTCGAAGAAGAGCTTCGTCATGACCGCGCGCCGTCGAAAGTTCTCCAGTTTAACGATTTCGGACTCGTAGCCATTACCCGCAAACGGGTGAAGCAATCGCTCGAGCGCACCATTGGCGCGCCCTGTCCTTACTGTCAATCGACTGGCTACGTGAAGTCGCTCACGACAGTCGTAAACGAAATTTATGTCGAGATGCGCAAAATCGCCAAGCATCTCGAACATGAAGACGTTATGCTGCGCGTGAATCCGGACGTAGCCAAGGAGTTGAAGGGGAACAACGCTCGTCTGCTGAATGAGATGGAAGAACTCACCAAGCGGACGATCATTGTGAAGAGCGATCCGGCGCTGCATCAGGAGCAGTTCGATATCAACTAACTGATCGGTGCTAGCTACCCGGGTGCGCTAGCGCCTTCACCGCTAGATCAGAGCGGTTGCGCAGTTTCTGCACCGTGTCGTGGATGGCTTTGGCCGAAGCTGCATCGCTGCTTTCTGCCATCTTGGCGACGCTTCCCGCGTCTTCCGTTGCGGAGCTCGCTATATCGAGCAAAACCACCAGGGCATCTGCGTGCAGCTTCCATAGCGAAGACATGCTCTGGCTGCGTTTGAGTTCTTCGAGTTCGGTGTTGACCCGGGCCACGCAGGAAACCAGACGAATTAACGTGCGCGCGACATTGGCGCGGAGGCTCTTCTCCTCGAGAAATCCGGCACTGTAGGCATCGGCCTCGGGCACAGTCAGCGTCAAATTGAAAAAGCGCATCGGCACGATCTGGCGATATTTGGGATCGGCCACGCGCACGAAAACGCGGATCGATTCCTCAACCCGGCGCAGTTTCCCCTCCTCGACTGAGATTTGCTGGGCTGTGATCGCTGGCGGCTGAAATGCCTGTGGAGCGACGGGCGCTTTTGCCGCCGCAACCCGCGCAGTCTTGGCCGCTGTGGCAGTCCCCCCAGAGGCAGGCATTCCACGACCGGCGGAGGGTGCGAGCAGTGACTTGCGAATGGGCGGCCGCCGGTCAAGTTCTTTTTTCAGTTTCGAGACGCGTCTAAATTTTTCCAGCGCGCCGCCATAATCGGCCTCGAGCATTTCCTTTTCTTCAATCGCGGCCACGTGCTCGACCGTAACTTCCACTCCATCCACCGTGCTCAGGATGCTGCCGCCCATTTCGTCCAGAGCCTGCGCGAATTGTTTGATCTCGCCCAGAGCCTTGGCGAAAAGCTCATCAAAGCGCGCTCCGAATGCAGCATTGTGAGCGGCGACCGTAGCCAGCACCCCGGGATGATAGAAAGAAGAATCCAGCCAGCGTTTCAACTCGCGCACTCGCGACACGATGCCGGAATCCATGAGCGAATTGAAATCGCGGTAGCGTGCAATTTCTTCGCGCAGCGGGTCAAAGTTGCGCAGCAGTTGCACATGCTCTTCCGGAAGCGACGGCACGTCGGTATCAGCGAGGATTTCGATCAAAGCAATTTCGAATGGCGAAAGAGGCAACGCCCCATCTAGTCCATAACCCTGCTGCTGCCACTGCCCCTGGACGCGCGGATGTCGATAGAGAAAAGTTGAAATCAAATCAGTCTTGTCGCGGTTGATTTCGCTCGGCTCACGCCTACGCACAAAATATCGCAGCAGCGCCTCGGCGACTTCCGAATCGGTATCTGGTGTCAGCGCCTGCCGTAACATGGCAGGCGTAATGGCCATGTCGAGCACATGCAGCCAGCGGTACATTCTCGAGAGAGTTTCCGGCAGATCACGGTCAATATGGCGGAGCGCAGATTCGTCAAGCCCGCCGGGCAGGGGAACCTCGCCGCCGAGCAGATCGCGCAGCAGCTTCTGATAAAAACCCTGGACTGTCGCCAGGATTGCCAGCTCAAATTTAAGATCCTCGGCCAAGCACGCTCCGCGAGCGAGATTCTCCCAATTATTTGGAAATTTCTTTACTGCAGTTTAAGTAAAAAGGAATGTTACCGATGCCGCAAGTTACTAGCGGAGCGACACTGTTACGCGCTGACGTTCGCTTTCCGGAAGTGCATGAACTTCCGCGCGGCGAAGGAACGATCCGAGCAAAGTTTCGTGGAATTCAAAGGGATGAGTGCGGTTCGACCTCCCGCCATGCGTGCAATATTGAAAGACTGCCGCTGAGTGGTCGTGTGCGGCAGCTATTTGCCTTTTTTCCTTTTGTTCTCTCTCATTCGCGCCTTCACCAGCTTCTTCAGAAGCTCCGAGGGGAGGGGCTTTTCGGGCGCGAACTGGATAGTCCCTTTCGCGGTTCTGAAATTCTTCAGATCTTTTTGGAACTCTTCGATTGGGCCGGCTCCCGGAAAAACACTGCAATGATCGGAGAATGCCGCGAAACTCATCAGCATTCCGTTGTACTTAAAAGTTGGAATGCCGTAGCTGATAACCTCGGTCGCCTCCGGAGGGATAACGTCGCGAACGATGGTGCGAACTCTCTGCAGGGCGCCACGGGATGGCTCGGGCAGGCGCGCCAGGTATTCGTCGACTGTCCTTGGAGCTTTTATCGCCTTAACAGCCTTCGTTTTTTTCTTCACGAGACCATCCTTTATTTCTTCATCTGCTTTAAGATCTCCCGCGCCGCATTCGCGCCCGACCCTCCGGTTAAGCCCGCGCCGGGATGGGTCCCGCTGCCGCAAAGAAACAGCTTTTCAATTGGCGTGCGGTATCGCGCCCAATCGAGTAATGGACGCATCGTGAAGAACTGGTCGAGCGCAAGATCTCCGTGGAAAATTTGCCCCCCTGTCAATCCGTAAACGTCTTCCATATCCTGCGGAGTGATGATTTGGTGATGCAAAATCATCTCAGGCAGATTGGGAGCATATTGTGCGAGCGTCTGCACCACGGTTTGTCCCAGAGGTTTGCGCTGTTGTTCCCAATCTCCTTTCAACTTATATGGTGCATATTGCATGTAAATCGACATCACGTGCTTGCCTTCGGGCGCCAGCGTAGGATCCGTGAGCGAAGGGATCGTGACTTCGAGATAGGGCTGGCGCGAGAAGCTTCCATATTTTGATTCGTCGAAGGCGCGCTCCAGATAATCGATCTCGGGCCCAATGTGAATGCGCCCCTTGAGCGCTGCGTCGGCTGCGTCATTCAGAGCGCTGAAATTCGGCAGGCCGGAAAGCGCTAAATTGACTTTCGCAACCGTTCCGTTGCCGCGAAAATGCTGCAGCTTCTGCACGAAGTCAGGAGAAAGATGCGTGGAATCGGTAAGCTTGAGCAGAGTGCGCTTGGGGTCGGCATTCGAAATGACGGCGTTAGCACTGATCTCCTCGCCGGTGCCGAGCAGCACGCCAGTCGCTGCGCCGTCTTTGATACGAATTTCAATAACCTCTGCCTCGGTTCGAATTTCGACTCCAGCCGCCTTCGCGGCGGAGGCCATCGCTTGGGTGAGAGCGCCCATTCCGCCGGCCGCAAAAAACGCACTGCCGGCGGGATGAGAATCTCCCGCGGCGCGAATCAGTAATTGCAGGCTGCTGCCTGCCGACCATGGACCCAGAAATGTTCCGAAAATTCCGCGAGCCGCGATCATCGCGCGCAACAATTCCGTGTCGAAATACTCCGCCACGAGATCGGCTACGGCCATCGGCCCCCAACGCAAGACGCGGTACAAATCTCGCTTGCCCAGGTTGCGCAATGCGCGGCCGGTTTTGAGCATGCTCCAAAGATCGCCGCCACTAGGGTGATCGATGTCGGGCGGAGTGGTGGCGAGGACCTCGGCGATTACCTTGCTGATCTTGCTTAGTGAGTTCGCGAACTCAGCATATTTCGCCGCATCTTTTTGTGAGAAGACAGCGATTGAGTGCGCAGACTCGTTTCTTCCTGGTACAGCGAAAGCGAGCGGCCATCGGGCGAGAGCGCGGTGATGCTTGCCTCAGGTGTGATAAGGCGTAGGCCGTGCTTTTCCAGTTGCATGTCACGGACGATATCCGGACGAATCGGACCTGCGCTGTGCGCCAGCGTGGAGCAACGAAAACCAGGATGAAATTCATTGGTGATGCCGCGCCGCCGACTTGCGCACGGCGTTCGAGGACGAGCGGCTTGAATCCTGCTTTGGCTAAATAAAATGCAGTAACCAGCCCGTTGTGGCCGCCGCCAATGATGACGATGTCGCGCCGGTCAGATTTATTTTCAGGCATGACTAAGCCGCTCCCTTGCTGTCTTTCAGCATTTCGAGAGCCGCGAGACGTCCCGGCGCGCCCATGATGCCGCCGCCAGGATGCGTAGCCGAACCACACATATAGAGATTTTGAATCGGTGTACGGAAGCGCGCGTAACCGGGAGCCGGACGCAGAAAGAAAAGTTGCTCGAGTGAAAGTTCGCCTTGAAAAATATTTCCTTCACTTAGTCCCCACTCGCGTTCGAGGTCGAGCGGAGTGATCACTTGCCGGTGCAGAATAATGTCTTTGATGTTGGGTGCATATTCGGCAATCGTATTCACTACCGTGTCGCCGAAGGCTTCTTTCTGGTCGTCCCAATTCAGCCCGGGCGCAGCTTATAAGGCGCATACTGCACGAAACAAGAAAGCACATGCTTGCCTGGAGGCGCAACGGAAGGATCAGTGAGCGAAGGGATGACCATATCAATGTATGGCTTGTCTCGAAAAATTGCCATACTTGGCATCATCGTAAGCGCGTTCCATGTATTCCACCGAAGGCGAAATCGAAATCGCGCCGCGCAAGTGTGCACCAGGTCCGGGAATGGCTTTGAAGTTCGGCAGCGCATCGAGAGCCATGTTTACCTTGCCCGAAGATCCGCGATATTTGAAGCGGTTGATGTCTTCGAGAAAATCAGCAGGCAAGTGTTCGGCTTCGATGAACTTGTTAAAGGTGAGCCGAGGATCGACGCTCGAGGAAATTGTTTCTGCGTAGATTTCGTCACCGTTAGCGAGAACTACTCCCTTGGCTTTGCCATCTTTTACGATGATCTTCGCGATGGCGGCCTGCGTACGAATCTCCACTCCGGCTTCGCGAGCGGCGTCGCCGATAGCATTGGAAATCGCGCCGGTGCCGCCGCGGGCGAATCCCCAGGCGCGGAATGCGCCATCAATTTCTCCCATGTAGTGATGGAGCAGAACGTAGGCAGTACCGGGAGAGCGCACGCCGAGGAATGTGCCGATGATGCCGGAGGCAGACATTGTGGCTTTGAGCACGTCGGTCTCGAACCATTGATCGAGAAAATCGATGGCGCTCATGGTCATGAGCTGAACTTGATTGTATTTGTCGTAGCTCGACATCCCCTGGAAGCGGCGGCCGATGAACAGCAGTTTCATCAGTTCGCGCGGGTTCAGAGTGTTGGGATCGGGCGGCACCATGCTGAGGATTGGTTTCACGAAGCGGCACATGGCTTGCATGGCCTTGCCGAATTCGTCGTAAGCTTCGGCATCGACGCGGGAGTGGCGGGCGATCTCACGATGAGTTTTACCGTGGTCATTTACGCGCCACAAGTAATCGCCGCTAGGCATGGGCGTGAAAGTGCCGTCGAGCGGAAGAATTTCGAGACCGTGGCGAGGAAGATCGAGGTCGCGGATAATTTCCGGGCGCAGCAGCGAGACTACGTAGGAGCAGACGGAGAACTTGAAGCCGGGGAAAACTTCTTCGGTGCAGGCCGCGCCGCCGAGAATGTGACGGCGTTCGAGCACCAGAACTTTCTTTCCCGCGCGCGCCAGGTAGGCGGCGTTGACCAGGCCGTTGTGGCCTCCGCCGATCACGATCACATCGTATGAATTGGGCATAGCTTTTTAGCCTTAGGTGTTAGCTTGCAGATTGAGAAAACGCAATGATACGCGTGATAAGAAAGCTGGGGCGGGGAGATTAGAGTCCGCTAGGAAGGACGGTCCATTGGATGAGGCGGCGCATGGGAGACCAATTGTAGCGCATAAATCGAGCGGTTGTCGCGGAGTATGATGTTCCGGAGTAGGAGGTTTTGAACGCTCGTCCAGTATGAAATGGAAATGGTTGATAACCCTTGTAGTGGCCCTAGAAATAGCAACCCTCGTCGTTCAGTTCGGCTTACCTGCGCTGCAGGGGTGGGCGTTTGGAGATCCCAGGTTTCCCAATCTAATCGTATTTCATGGAAGCGTTCCACATTCAGACATCGTCGATTTTCGAGGCAACTTCTTTTTGTCGGCTATCGAATCAACGGCACTGTTTACGTCAATCGTTTTTGGGGTCGCTTTTGCTTTTAAGCTAGCAAGGCTCGCGAAGACAAGATCAGGCTGACTTTCGAGTGGCGTCATCCCGAAGCCCCGCGTTTTCTCCAGCGGGGCGAGGGATCTCCTTCTGATCTGCTGCTGCGGGGTCAGGCTTGTACTCGTTGCCCCAATCCTTCGCCAAGTTCTCCCAGTGCGGATTCATCGATTCGATGAGCTTTATCTTCTTGCTCCGCCGCCAGCCTTTGATTTCTTTTTCGCGGGCAATGGCGGCATCGGGATAGCAGAAGCGTTCGTAATAAACGAGTTGTGTGAGGTTATATCTGCTGGTGAATCCGGGAATGAATTTGCTCTTGTGTTGCCAGACGCGGTGCGGGAGGTTGCCCGTGACGCCTGTGTACAGGACGGCGGACTTTGGGCCGTTGGTCATGATGTAGACGAAGAATTGCCTGGGAGATCGCATTGTTCTTCTTTAGCGCACCAGGGATGCCTTTGTCTGTGACGAATGAACATAGAGTCGACTTAAGGGAGATCCCTCGCCCCGGCTGGAGAAAACGCGGGGCTTCGGGATGACGCCTCCGATGAGGATTCCAGCGTATAATCCGGTTTCGAGTTCAATATTTATTGAGGCTACTCCTTTGCCCATTGGAACCGCATTTCACGAGAGAACTTTTCCACTCTGCCAAAGCTTGAATTACCGCGAGTGGTCGGGATACTACGCGGTAAGCGTCTATGAGGTGCATCACGAGCACGAGTACAACGCGATCCGCAATGCGGCCGCACTGATCGATATTTCTCCGCTGTACAAATATCTGATTACCGGCAAAGACGCGACTCGGCTGGTGAACCGCGTGATCACGCGCGACATCAACAAGGTGAAAGTGGGGCAGGTGATTTATTGCTGCTGGTGCGATGAAGAGGGCAAAGTTATCGACGACGGCACGATTTCGCGGCTGGAGGAAAATGTTTATCGCTGGACGGCGGCCGATCCGAGTTTGCGCTGGTTTCGGCAAAACGGGCTGAACATGGACGTGCAGGTCGAAGATATCTCCGAAAAAGTGGCGGCCCTGGCGCTACAGGGGCCTACTTCGGCGAAGCTGCTGAAATCAGTGGCCGACGCCGACATCGCAAACCTGAAATATTTCCGCGTAACGCATGGCAAGATCGCGGGCGTACCGGTGGATATTTCGCGAACGGGCTATACCGGCGATCTTGGGTACGAAATCTGGGTTCCATTAAGAGAGCCCAATGACGCGGTGAAGGTTTGGGATGCTCTAGCGGAAAAAGGAAAGCAATTTGATTTGCATGCGGCCGGCATGCTGGCACTCGATGTGGCGCGGGTGGAAGCAGGCTTGCTGTTGATCGAAGTCGACTATACGAGTTCCAAGAAGGCTCTGATTCCGTCGCAGAAGTATTCGCCGTACGAGCTGGGCTTCGCCAAGATGGTGCATCTCGAAAAAGAAAACTTTATCGGCAAACGGGCTCTGGAGCGGATGCGAAGAATGATGTGCCGCGGCAACTGGTCGGAGTGGAAGTCGATTGGACAGATGTCGAGGCACTGTATGAACGCTACGGTCTAACTCCGGCTGCACCGAGCCAGGCCTCGCGCGTGGCGGTTCCGTTGTACTCGGGAGAACAAGCAGGTTGGGAAGGCCACGACTACGAGTTGGTCGCCAATCCTGAAGAAAATTGATCGCCCTGGCCAGCGTGGAGGCCGAGCACGCGAAGATGGGGACCCAATTGCAAATGGAAATTACGATCGAGGCGATCCGGCTGAAAACGAATGTGAAAGTAACCGCACTTCCTTTTTTTAATCCCGCGAGAAAAACCGCAAGTCCCGTATAGAGCCTCGTTCGGGTAACAGCAGCCCTCGGCTCCCAGCACGCACTAGCTGTTCCCAGATTAGCTTTTTACGCTTCGTTCTCCGGCCAGATCATCCGAATACCGCGATGTAGAAGGTAAAGCATTACGAGGGATGCGACAAACATCAGCCAACCCTGAAATTCGTGGAAGAATCCCTGCGCCTTATCCGGATCCCAGTACTGAACCAGCAGTCCTGTGCCTACGACGCGCAGGCTGTTTGCGGCGACAGCAATCGGGAGCGAAGCCATGGCCAACAATACCCGTACGGAAGTCTTCCGCTCCATCAGATAGCCATAAATTATGGCCAGCGTTGCCAGTGACATCAGTGAACGAATGCCGCTGCAGGCATCGGCTACTTCCAACGACATGGCCGGAAGCATAATCACGTTCCCTTCGCGCAAAACGGGTACGCCCAACCAGGGCAACATCGTGCTCGCCACTTTTGACGCCAGCAATTGCAATGGGAAAGTAATCTGATTGAAAACAATCGCGGGAATGGGAATCATCAACAGCAGGAAGGCCCAGGGAAAAAGAATGGCGCGAAAGAAATTCCATCCCAGAAAAAATACGGTCAACCCAGCCAGCACAATCAATAACGAAAAGCGCGAAAGGAAAATCTCCGCGCCCATTTGGCCAAGAATGAGCACGATAATCCGAATCCTAAAATCGCAACTCCATACCAGGAGGGTTGCAATTTCACTCGGGCCAGCCGGGCGCGTTCCTGCCAGATTACAAACCCTGCAAAAAGCGGAACGAAGAATCCGTGGGAAAAATTTGGATCCTGCCACCATTGCACAACCAGGTGGAAAAGGGTTGGCAAATAGAGCCATAACAGCAGCCCACCGAGCGCGATGATTTGCCACGCCGGGGGCCACGCCGGTTTAGCGGCGAGCGCCTGGTGCGCAACTGGGGGCTCAGTCTGCAACACTTGGCTCAAGAACCAGCCTCTAACTTCCCGGGGGACACCTACAGCATAAGCGAAGTTGATCAGCTCCCGCAATCGAAACTGCACTCCTGCGGTAACCACCAGCGCACGCCCCGAGTACTCGAAAAATACAGGAAACACAGTAAGTCGCTCTACTCTGGTGGAGATAAAATTTGGTTCGCATTAGGTTACAGTTTATCGCGACAGTCGCCCGTGAAAAAGCATGCAAGGAGAAAGTATGAAAAGCAAGTCAATGGTAGTGATTGTGTTGTTGCTACTCTCCGCAACCGCATTGGCACAGGACCGCGAGCAATCGGCGCGGTCGCAAGAGCGCATCACCCGGGAAGTTCGCCACGAACTTCTGATGCTTCCTTATTTTGATGTGTTCGATTACATCGCCTATAAAGTAGATGGCTCTACCGTGACTCTGTTGGGGCAAGTGGTTCGCCCTTGCTGAAGTCTGACGCGGAGAACGCCGTGAAGCACATTGAAGGCGTCGAAAAGGTGAATAACCAGATCGAAATCCTTCCTCCATCGCCTATGGATGAGGGTTTACGGATTCGTTTGTATCCGCTCGATCTATGAGTATGCCCCACTGGAGAAGTACGCTCTCGGTATACAGAAGCCGATTCGTATCATTGTGAAAAATGGCCGCGTGACCCTGGAAGGCGTTGTCGATAACGAGGCTGACAAAAATCTGGTCAGCACGCGAGCCAACCTTGTGCCGGGTATCTTTTCAGTGACCAACAACCTGCAAGTAGCTCCATCGAAATAGGAATTCTTCGGGGCATTCGGAGGGTTGTATTTCGACGGCACCATGAAACCGATTACCCGAATGGGTTTTCCAGCGACGGGCTTTGCGGAGTGAACAACTCCGAGCTGTTTTCTGTGATGTGCATATCGTCTTCGAGACGAATGCCGAATTCTCCTCGAATGTAGATGCCGGGCTCGTTGCTGGTTGTCATGTTCGCTGCCAGCTGGTAGCGTTGCCGCGAACCAGATAAGGCCATTCGTGGCCATCCATGCCCAAGCCATGGCCCAGGCGGTGGGCAAAATATTTATAATCGGGTCCATAGCCCGCGTCGACAATTACCTTTCGCGCCGCCGTGTCTACCGCGCCGCATTCCACATCCGGACGCGCAGTTGCTAGGGCCGCTTCCTGTGCGCTGTGCACGATGTCGAACACTCTCTTCATTTTGTCGCCCTTTTTTCTGGAAGTTTGCCGCAGGACGAATGTGCGCGTAATGTCAGATTGATATCCCTTCCACGGTGCAGCCATCGTCGATCATTACAATCGAACCCTCGTGGATCACCTGTGGCACGATCGAGCCATGCGGATAAGCCGTGAACTCATCTACCTCCACGCTGGCTTCGCCGGGGAAGCCTAGTTGTTCGTAAGCGGCCGCGATCATGGCGCCAATCTGTTGCTGAGTCATGCCCGGTCGGAGCGCGCGATAAACCGCTTCATACGCGCTTAGTGTTACTTGAGCTGCCAGACGCATGAGTGCGATCTCGTGGGCGCTCTTGATCATTCTGCAACCGGCTGTCACTGGCGTGGCGCTGGTCAGCGTAAGGGCGGCGGCGGCCTTCGCAATTCCATCGGCAAAAAAGAAGCGCACGGTTTCTTCAATCCCGAGTTTACCCGTCGCAATGCCGTTATCCTTCAAACCCTGGGCCAGCAAGCGATAAGGGCTCTCGTCTTCCTGCCAGGTACGAATGTCAGGACGTTCTCCATCCGGAGCATTCGCAATCTGCTCGCGGGCGCGGCCTTCTTCGAATGCCGGACAAATATAAAACGCCGATCCTTTTGCCGGCAGCACGAAAGCGAACATGCGCTCACTGCCCCACCAATGAATTCCGGTGAAATAATTCAACGAAGTGCCCGACATCAGCACTATGGCATCGATTGCATTCTCGGTCATCAACTGGTGGGCACGCTCCAGTCGCCCCGAGCGTTCTTGCCGGGTAATGGGAGTTGCTTCTCCTTCGCGAGATTTTAATTGCGCCAGCGATGGTGGTAAGGAAGGCTGGTTAGGCTTTTCGTTCTGACCGAACCAAAGCCGCGAGTGGAGATAATGCCGCGAATGTCCCAACTCCTCCCACTTCAAAAAACCGCCGCCGCGAAATCATGTACCCTCCCGAAAATAAAAATGAAAATGACAGCCTCGTCATTATAGGGGCTGAACGTAGCGTTGCCGTGCCGCGGCTGTCCAGAGAGCGTTTTCGCTCGCTCGCCGAGGGCAATCGGATGGCAACTAGTTGTTCTGGCGAGTTTGCCGCGGCAATTTGCTGTGGAAGAGGCTTTCGATGCACGGGATTATTGCCAAGGTGCACCAGGACTTAATCACGAACTTTAAACCGATCCCGCACATTCCGCTCTCTCAGTGGAAGGGCTAGACGCGTTCAATGTGAAACCACGCAATACGGAGAATACGGAATTTAGAGTTCGGGATTACTTGAGGCAGCCAGCTGCGGCTCAAGCTGCCCGCGTTTTCTGTTGCAATGCGTGCTTGAGCGCACGTAGAGCATAGATGGCGTCGTCTAAAGCGTCTCTCTCCAGGTCAACATTCGCTCCAGTCCCGTGAAAGAGCTCCCGCGTCCGGGCAATGACGGCGGACTCCGCATCGGCAAGCTCTTGTTCTACTGCGGATGCGTCCGTCTCTAGAATCGCCTTTCGGGATTTAGCTCGCCATTCGTATGGGCTGCATAATCAACGCTCGCTAAGGCGGTTGGGAAGAAGGGCGACCCCTCCCGATCACCCGCCTTCCCTTTTATGCTGATTGCATTCACCTAAACAGACTCAGTTGTCTGTATCCTCTGACACGCTGATGTGTGATGTAGGCCGGGAGAAACATTACTGTCGCGGTTTGTCAAATTTCATAATTCCGAGTTCTTGATCGCGGCTGATCTGGAGTGACGAGTCCGGAATTTTAAATTTTGCGATTTTCGATTGCCGTATTTCCGCGATCGAAACAACAGGGCTTTGTAATCCATGATCTCTCGGGGGGCAATTGAAAATCGGAAGTTCGGAGTTTGTCCCAGCCGGCACTCGCGGTATAGTTAGCTTCTCATCGAGGACAATCTCCGTGGAGATGCAGAAAGGAACGGCAATGGCAGCCAGCTATACAGGCGGTGGACGGATGGTGGCGCACAACATGGTCACCACGCAGTTCGAACTGGACGGCTTCCGCGTGACGCGCACGCTGGGAGTGGTGCGCGGCATCGTAGTGCGCTCGCGCTCGATCTTTGGCACCATCGGAGCCGGCTTGCAGACTCTGGTCGGTGGCAACATTACCCTACTTACGAATTTATGTGAAAAAACCCGCGCCGAGGCTTTCGACTTGATGCTGATGCACGCAGCTGAACTCGGTGGCAACGCCGTGGTCGGTGCTCGCTACGATGCGACGGAAGTGATGCAGGGCGTCACCGAAGTGCTGGCCTACGGCACGGCAGTGTTCGTCGAACTGGCAAAGTAGAAGAATTTTCGATTGCCGATTTCCAATTGTCGAATGGAGATACAAGTCGCACGTAAGCTGCGAATGCGGATTTCCAATTGGCAATCGCAAATGGGAAATTGGCAATTGATCCGGCCCGGTCCATCTGTCAGTGACTGTATCCAGAGCGATTTCTAGTTCCCTTTTCTTGCCCGATCCCGCATGAGGTATATTCGTCGGGTTATGAAACTCGTGAGCGTTCTCTTCCTTTGTCTATTGTGTTGTGTCGATGCCTCCGCGATCGGCCGGTCTGCCTCCTACAAATACAAGCGCCTGGGCAGTGAACTGGATGCGCAAACTCGCACCGATCCCGGCATCGCCATGATGGGAGGCGGCACTGATCTGGACGAAGCTTTCCGCTGGCTCTGCGGCAAGGGCAACGGCGGCGACTTCCTGATTCTTCGCGCGCACGGAAAAGACGACTACAACAAGTATGTGAATAAGCTGTGCCAGATGAACTCCGTCGCCACGTTGATCATTCCGAATCGCAAAGCGGCGCAGGAGCCGCGGGTAGCGCAGATCATTCAGCAAAGCTACGGTAATTTTCATCGCCGGCGGAGACCAGGCACGTTACATCAACTTCTGGAAGGGAACTCCGGTGCAGGACGCGCTTAATGCACACGTGATTGCCGACAAGCCGATCGGAGGCACCAGCGCAGGATTGGCGGTGCTGGGCCAGTTCGTTTACGCCTGCCTCGAAGACAAACCGAATGACGCTGATCTTACCTCGCGAGAAGTTTTGTCCGATCCCTACAACAAACGCGTGACCCTGGTGCGCGATTTCTGAAAGTGCCCGGTCTCGATAACATGCTTACAGACAGTCACTTCGCCAAGCGTGACCGCATGGGCCGGAGCTTGGGATTTTTGGCGCGAATCGTGGCCGATGGCTGGTCGAAGAATCCGCGGGAAATTGCCATCGACGAGAAATCGGCTGTGTCTGGTGGAAGTCGATGGTCGAGCCAAGGTGGTGGGCACGGGCATGGGAGCGTACTTCCTGCAGGTAACGGACGCGCCTGAAGTTTGCAAACCTGGGCAGCCTTTAACCTTGCGCAATGTGGCTGTATATCACGCGCCCACCGGCGCCGTTTCGATATCCGGGCTGGAGCGGCGAAGCAGGTGAGCCTTACTCGATCTCTGTAGAAGTCCGGAGAGATTCACACCAGCCGCCCTGCGAACGCGGTCTACTAGATGTGATTAGCGCTTAGAGCTTGCCGCAGCAGAGCCGCCGGGATGGCGGCACTACGAGCGCAAGAGCAGATCGGGTAGTATTTTCTGCCGATACGCGAAGATCTCCCGCATTCGGCGCTCAATGAAAAGTGAGTTCGCGACTGCGCCCAGCGGACCCAAGCCTACTTCATAGTCAATTACGTCACGCACCAGCGTACCTTCGACGCCAATCCGCGCCTCTGGAATGAATTCATGCCGGTGATGCCAGTGGTGGAATGGTCCTTTCATCTGCATATCGGCGAAGTATTGGTTCCATTCGAATTCGGTAATGGCAGCCGTCCATTTGCGGCGCCAGGAGAGGAATCGGATTGGACGAAACGAAGTATCGATGATCGATCCCTTCCCGGCAAAATGATGAGCATTGATTGCGTCCTGACCAGGGAGCGCTGGAGGGACGACCAGTTGGAAGCCGTCAATCTTTGTAGCCGTCTCCGGTGGCATCAGCCTCGGCAGATTCTCGGGATTCGAGAAAAATGCGAACACCTGAGGAACAGGAAACGCTACCCAATCGGCAAAGTGCAGTCGGTGGGTCATAGTCGGAACTCAACTGCTGGCGGCATAGGAGAATGACCACGAAAATTCGCGATGATATGGACACGCAAGCTCCGCGCCTGGGCTTGGATCCTGAATTTCCACAAGGAAAGCGCTTGACTGGCGCGGAGTGCAAGAAAAATCGAAGCGAATGAATAGCGAAGGAATATAAATCCTAAACGCAATATCTTGTGGTCGTACGATTAGTTAACCACAAGTCCTCGTATTTTACCCCGGCATCCAAAATAGAAAAGCCCAACCTTCAAGTTTCCTCTTGACAATCAACAACTTACGGTTAAGATGTGGTACAAAGTGGTACGGAGTGGTCAAACAAGTTAAGGCAGTGGAAGCGGAAGCTGATAAAGAGGAGCCGGTGGGAAACCGACCCAAAAGCACGACAAACAGCCCGAACCACCCGAGTTTGACCGATTTTGCGCCGCTTTTACCTCCCCGGTTGCTGTGGAAGTGGCTGTTAAGAGCATAGGCCTTACACATGTTTCGCGGCAATCACCCAACTCGCGTCGACGAAAAGGGACGGTTGAAGATCCCCGCCGAGTTCAAGCGGGTGATCGACGAGAAAGTACAGCCAGCAATTTTACATCACAAGTTTGGATGGGGATGTTGCTCAAGTGTATCCCTTCGAGGAATGGGAGCGGATCGAGCAGAAATTGGCAGGGCTCTCCACTTTCAATCCTACGAAGAAGAAGTTTCTGAGCAAGGTCAACTATTGGGGACAAGTCGTCGAAATGGATGGGCAGGGACGGTTGCTTATTCCCCAACTGTTGCGGGAGTCGGCGCGCATCAAGGGCGAGGTTGCCGTGAGCGGATACCAGACCTATTTGGAAGTCCGCAACATCGAAGCGTACCAGCAGAAGGTTCGGGAAGAAAAGTTCACGCCTGACGATGAGAAGACGCTCGACGAATTGGGCATCTAGTGGGCGAGGGTTCAACAGACACCCCTCAGGGGGTTGGGCATGGTGGTGGAAGGGAAGCGAGCCATCATGTTCCGGTTCTTTTAAAAGAAGCGATCGACTTTTTAAACGTGCGGCGTGGCGGGACCTATATCGACGCCACGGTGGGCCTGGGCGGGCACAGTTACGAAATCGCAAAACGCCTCGGCGCACTGGGACATTTGATTGGGCTCGATAAAGATCCAGTGGCGCTAGGAATCGCGCAAGCGAAGCTCGACTCGGGGAAGATTTTCCCAAAGGTAAACGCTGTTGCGGAATGCTCGTTCGCCGAAATCGGAGATCGCCGTTTGCAGCGTTGCCAACGGCCAACGTCTGCGGATGCGGCATTCTCGCCGACATTGGCGTCAGCAGTTTGCAGCTGCAAGATGCGGCACGCGGATTCAGTTTTCAGGCGGATGGACCGCTCGACATGCGGATGGACCCGCAGAGTCGGAGCGTACCGCCGAACAAGTGGTAAACCACCTCGACGAGCGCGAGCTTGCCGATGTGATTTACGAATTCGGAGAGGAAAGGAGGTCGCGGAGAATCGCCAGAGCCATTGTCCGGTCGCGGCCGATACGATCTACCGCACATCTTGCGGATGTCATATCAGCCGCGGCCCGGCCAATGAATCGGTCTGAAATCGCAGGCGAATTCATCCCGCGACGCGAACTTTTCAAGCTCTTCGAATCTTCGTAAACCGCGAACTGGACGATCTGAAGGCGCTGCTCGAAGCGGCGCCGCGGATTCTGAAGCCAGGAGGACGCGTGGTGGTGATTAGTTTTCACTCGTTGGAAGATCGCATCGTAAAGGATGCCTTCCGCGAGGGTGGAATTAAGGACAAGCACTTCGGGGTGTTGACCAAGAAACCGGTGACTGCATCCGAAGAAGAGCAAGATCGCAATCCGCGGTCACGAAGCGCGAAATTGCGGGCGGCGGAAAAAGTTTAGATTCCGGAAAACCTGCCGGAGTCCCCGGCACAGCTGTAATGGCGTGCCGGGAGTTCAGATTCCAGTGAAACAGGTTCTGAAAAAGGCGGACGAAGATTCGCCGATGTGGAAAGGCTTCCGGTTCGAAGCCAGGTTCTGGGTAGGAATTCGAGTTGGAAGGTGCGGGATGTACACAGGAACTTTGATCACGGATTTGATGGCGGTGGTGGAACGCGCGGAACAACGACGCTCAACAGAAGCGCATGTCCGAGGAACGCGTGTCTGAAGAAATGGACCTGCGGCGGCTTTTCGATTTACCCAGTTCGCAGCAGACAGAATCCATCTTTGCGGGAGCAGCCTAATGGCAACGGCAGCAGCAATGCGGATGGCAGTTCCAGCGGCGCGGCGAAATACATTTTTCACCGGCACGCCCGAGATTTACTTCGCCAAGGCGATCGACAATTCGCGTTTGGTCAAAGGCCGAAGATCCGGCCCACAACCGCGAAATGAAGCAATTTGGCACCGCGCTGGCTGTCCTGTTCCTGCTGGTGTTTACCTACGCCTGGCAACACTTTCGCGCGATTGAATATGGCTATCAGATCGAATCGGCCAAGCGCGAGCTCAGCAATCTGACGGAGATGAACCGCGCACTACGCCTGGAAGATGCTAGCCTGCGCGACCCAGAGCGCATTGATGTGATGGCGCGGCGTATGGGTCTCGTACCGCCGGAGCCAGGTCAGGTGATCCGAATGGATGGTCCTGCACTGGAGCAAAGCAACGGCCCGGTGATGGCGAGTGCGGCCCCGATCACGGTGCTGGCGAGGCAATAGCGCGCGTAGACCAAGAGCCGAGCCTTGCTCGGCGGACAGCCGAAGGCGGCTGTCCCCACAGGAATTTATTGGCGGTCCGCCGGAACGGTGGTCCGCCATGTCTGTCTAAGGACGGTTCTACCAATGATTTTTGTCACTCCGAGGACAAAGCTTGAGAGCAGCGATTATGAGTGCAGGTAACTCCAATCTCGGCAAAAACTCTCGCCTCTACCTGCTGGGCGGAATGCTTCTGTTCTGGTGCATTCTGATCTGCATCCGGCTCGTCTACCTGCAAGTCTTCCAATACGGCAGTTTCGTGAAGCAAGCCGAACATCAGCAGCAGCGCGAGATTCCACTCTCCGCCAAACGCGGAGTCATCTATGACCGCGCCGGTCACGAGCTGGCAATGTCCGTGCTCGTGGATTCTGCATTCGCTGTTCCCTCCGAAGTGAAAGACCTTCCGACCGCTGTCTCTCTGATCACCCGCATTACCGGCGAAGACCACAATGTTGTGCTGGCCGATTGCCGCAGCCACAAAACATTCTGCTGGGTGGCGCGGAAAGCGGACGATGAAACCATCGAGCGCATCAAGTCGCTGAACCTGCAAGGCATCCACTTTCAAAAAGAACCAAAACGTTTTTATCCGGCGCGCGATCTGGCGGCGCAAGTGGTTGGAACGGTCGGCATGGAAGATGCCGGCCAGAGCGGCATCGAGCATGAATTTGACGACGAATTGCGCGGCCACGGCGGAAAGATGTTTATCTCCGTCGACGCCCGTCGCCAGTGGTTCTCCGACGTAGAGAAACAGCCGGAGCCCGGCGAAAATGTCGTTCTTACCATCGATAAGAACATTCAATACATCGCCGAGAAAGAATTGGACCAGGCGATTCACGACACCCAGGCGATCGCCGGCACCGTGATTGTTGAAAACCCGCATACCGGAGAGATTCTGGCGCTTGCGAATCGGCCTACGTTCAATCCAAATCTGCGCAAGCAGATTACGCCCGGCGCGCTGACCAACCGCGCCGTGAGCTACATTTACGAGCCGGGATCGACATTCAAGCTGGTAACAATTTCTGCGGCGCTGGAAGAGAAGCTCACAAATCCGGACGAAATTTTTGACTGCCAGATGGGATCCATCGTCTACAACGGCATGCGTATTCGCGACTCCAGGCCGCATGGCTTGCTGCCGGTGTGGGGTGTATTGGCAGAATCGAGCGATGTGGGCGCGATCAAAATTGCGCTTCGTCTCGGCGAAGATAGGTTCTATAAATACATTCGCGCCTTTGGATTCGGACAGCAGACGGGAATCGAACTACCCGGCGAAACCCGCGGCCTTACGAAGCCGGTTAGCCGCTGGTCAAAAGTTTCCATCGCGGCGATTTCCATGGGACAGGAAATTGGCATCTCAGCCCTCCAACTTTCAGCTTTGATTTCCACCTTCGCCAACGACGGCGTTTGGATCGCACCGCGCATCGTCGCTGGAACGCTCGACCCGCAAACTTCACCGGGAAAAAACTCACCGCAGACGGTGGCGTTTCATCCCGGAACCTCGCGGCGCGTAATTTCCAGTTACACCGCAGCGGAGATGCGGTCGATGATGCAGAAAGTCGTGCTCGAAGGGACCGGCCGCAAGGCAATTCTGGAAGGCTACACATCGGCCGGAAAGACGGGCACGGCGCAAAAAGTGGATCCGGCCACGGGCGCGTATTCGAAGACCAAGTATGTTGGTTCATTCGCGGGATTCGCGCCGGTAAACAATCCGCAGATTGTCGTAGCTGTGATTCTGGATTCCGCTGTGGGTTTGCACCAGGGCGGGCAAGTTTCAGCGCCCGTGTTCCGCCGCGTGACCCAACAGGTGCTCGAGTATCTGCACACGCCGCACGATTTGCCGCTGGCGCCCAATCACCAGTTGCTACTGGCGCAGGCCAAGACGAAAGATAAAGACCTGGAGGAAGGAACTCCAGATCACCCCGGCGAGCCGCTGGAGACGGCCGATGTAAGTGGGTCAGCTTCGGACCCGGCAGCCGGCAAAGCCAAGTGTGGCGCGGGCGCCCTCGCCCGCGACTGCCGGAGCCGACGGACAAATCGTCCAAGCGGCGATGCGGCAGAATGAACTCACAAGCGCCCCGTCTGATCAAACCGTCCCCCCAGACGCACGCTCCGCCGACGATCCCGCTGGAGCGACGAAAACTCCAACTACTGGAACCGTTGTCCTGGACATCGAGCAGGGCGGAATCGAAGTCCCATCTTTCGTAGGAAAAACCGTCCGCGGCGCCGTGGAAGCTGCTGAGGATGCTGGTCTTGAACTGGAAGCCGTAGGCAGCGGCGTGGGCCGCGAGCAATCTCCACCCGCTGGCTCACATGTGGCCGCAGGAGCTCACGTGACCGTGCAGTTCGGAAGGTAGAGATCTTAAGCTTTACCCCGTGCTCTCCGTCCCCCTGTGGTGAAGTGCCTCCGTTTGACCCGCCGAAAAACCACGTGATACGTTAATCAGTCACCTTTTCCGCGCTTGAGCCTGTGCACCCTGAGGTTTCGATTTTGTCATCCGTAGAATCCACGCCCATCGGCAGCTCCGTTCCTGCCGTTCGCAAGACTGCGCTCAATGCGGTTCATCGCCAGATGGGAGCGAAGATGGTCGACTTCAACGGCTGGGACATGCCGGTCGAATATCCGGCGGCGATGGGCTGCGGAGTCATCAACGAGCACATGGCGGTGCGCACCGGCGTTGGCATCTTCGACGTCAGCCACATGGGCGACATCCGCCTTGCAGGCCCGCAGGCGCTGGCCGCAGTGCAGCATATTTCGATGAACGACGCCTCGCGTCTGGCTGTGGGCCAAGCGCAATATTCGGCTTTGCTCTATCCGCAAGGGACGTTCGTTGATGATGTGATCGTGCACCGGCTCGGCGAAGATGAATATCTGCTGGTGATCAATGCGGGTACGCGCGAGAAAGATTTCAACTGGGTGCGTGACAACACGCGACAGTTCGATTGCGCGGTGGAAAATCTGTCGGACGACTTTACGCAGATTGCGATTCAAGGACCGAAGGGCGGTCAGATACGTTACTGCAGAAGCTGACGGATGCGAATTTGAGACGCGCGAGTGAAGTTTTACTGGGTCACACGGGCGATGTCACGAGTCGTGCGGACTGAAGAATGATCCTGATCGCCCGTACGGGATACACGGCTGAAGATGGTTTCGAAATTTATATTCCCGCGGACGAAGCCACCAGCGCGCGAGTATGGAACGAAATTCTGAGCGCAGGCAAAGAATTCGGCGATCGTTCCTTGCGGATTAGGCGCGCGCAACACGCTTCGCCTCGAAGGCAAACTCCCCCTTTACGGTCATGAGATTTCCGATACGATTAACGTTTGGGAGGCAGGCCTCGACCGCTTCTGCAAGATGGAGAAGCCCGATTTTATCGGCCGCGCCGCGCTGGAGAAAGCAAAGGCAGAAGGCTTGAAGCGCACGCTGGTCGGCCTGGAGATGACCGAGCGCGGCATCGCGCGGGACGGATACAAAGTGCTGAATAGTGACGGCAGCGGGCGCGAGATCGGCTACGTGACTAGCGGATCTCCGGCACCTTTTCTGAAGAAGAACATCGCGCTGGCCTACGTGCCGCCTGCATTGGCGGCGCTAGGCACGCCACTGAAAGTCGAAATTCGCGGGCAGGGTGTAGCCGCGCAGGTTGTGCCAACGCCGTTTTACAAAAAACCAAAAAAGGCTTAACCAACGCAAGGGAACTCAGTCGCACGGAGGGAAGCTACAAGCCATCATGGCATATCCATCAGATCGCAAATATACGAAACAGCACGAATGGATTCAGGTGAATGGAACTACCGGTTCGGTCGGAATCACCGATCACGCGCAGGAGGAGTTGGGCGATATCGTCTTCGTCGAGTTGCCGAAGGTGGGCGCGGAACTTACCGCCGGCAAGACATTCGGTTCTGTTGAATCGGTGAAAGCGGTATCGGACTTGTATTCCCCGGCTTCCGGCACAGTCACCGAGACGAACGATAGTCTCGCCACTTCGCCGGAGAATGTGAACAAAGATCCGCACGGTTCGTGGATGATGAAGATCACGCTAAAAAATCCGGGCGAACTGGACGCGTTGCTCTCTTCTGCGGATTACGAGAAGTTCGTGGCTGAAGAAGGCGGACATTGAGTCATTGCCGATTTTCGATTTCCAATTGCCGAATAGATCAGGGTGAGAGTGACAGGGTTTCAATCGGAAATTGGCAATTGGCAATCGAAAATGATTTCCGACACGCCGTGCGGTACCGCTCGGGTTCCACAATCGAATTGACATCGAGCAACATCTAATCAACTTCCTATGCGCTATTTACCGAAATCTCCTGCCGACCGCGAGGCTATGCTGAAGGCGATCGGCCTGCGCTCGGTCGACGAGTTGTTCGCGCCGATTCCAGCAGAATACCGCCTGAACCGTGACCTCAAAGTGCCGCGGCAAATGGCGGAATCGGAAATCGTCGACTATTTTCGCCAACGCTCAAAAGAAAACGGTGAAGGCTACACCAGCTTTCTGGGGGCGGGGGCCTACTCCCATTACCGTCCGGTGATTATCGACTCGCTGATCTCGCGCGGCGAATTTCTCACCGCGTATACGCCGTATCAGGCGGAGATTTCCCAGGGAACCCTGCAATCGATTTTCGAATTTCAAACCATGATCTGTGAACTCACCGGCATGGAGGTGGCCAACGCTTCCATGTATGACGGTTCAACCGCCGCCGCCGAAGCTGTGATGATGGCGGTTCGGCTTACAGGACGCCGATCGGTAGTCGTCGCGCGCAGTCTGCATCCCGAATACCGCGAAGTGCTTGCCACTTACGCAACCCATCAGGGAATGCCGCTGTCCGTGGCCGGTTTCGGCGATGACGCGCGCCTAAACCTCGCGGAGTTGCAGAAATCCATTTCCTCCGATACGGCTTGCGTCCTGATTCAATCCCCGAATTTCTTTGGCACGATTGAAGATGTAGCCGCCATCGCCGAGATCGCGCATAAGAACGGCGCAATGCTTGTAGTCTCGATTGCCGAAGCGGTCTCTTTGGGAATTGTGGAGCCGCCGCGCGAAGCGGATGTCATCGCCATGGAGGCGCAATCGTTTGGTGTGCCGCTCGGATTCGGTGGACCTTACTGCGGTGTGATTGCCACGCGGGAAAAGTTTGTAAGGCAGATGCCCGGTCGTCTGGTTGGTCAGACTGTCGACAAGCAGGGCCGGCGCGGGTTTGTCCTCACCCTCGCGACTCGCGAACAGCACATCCGGCGCGAGAAAGCGACGTCGAATATCTGCACCAACCAGGCCTTGGTCGCCCTGATGGTCAACATCTTCATGACAGTCTACGGAAAAGTTGGATTGAGAGAACTGGCCAAGCAGAATCTGGCGAAGGCGGCATATGCGGCTGGGCAGTTTGCGAGGCATGGCAAGATTCTGTTTGGCGGTGCGCCGCGCTTCAACGAGTTTGTGCTTGAAACCAGCGAGGATCCGCATTCCATAAATGCGCGACTGCTGGAACAAAAGATCGTCGGTGGCTTGCCCCTGAAAAAGTTTTATCCCGAACTCGGGAACGCGGCGCTCTGGTGCTGCACCGAATTAACCACGCGCAACATCATCGACAAAGCAGCGGAGGTAATCGCAAAACCAGAAGCTGTGGCGCGCTCCGCCAAAGAAGAAGCCACAGTGGAAGAGGTGGCGCGATGAAGAACAGGATCCGCAAAGCCACCCGCCACGTGAATCAGAACGAAGGCTTGATCTTCGAGAAATCGTCGGCGGGGAAAGCCGCTTGGAAGCTTCCTCCACTGGACGTCCCCGAAGTGGATACGTCGAAGCTTCTCGGTTCTTCGGAAAGAAAAGATCTTGGCAACATGCCGGAAGTAAGCGAGATTGAAATCATTCGCCACTTCACCCGGCTTTCGACATGGAATTATGCCATCGATCTCGGCATGTATCCTCTGGGATCCTGCACCATGAAGTACAACCCACGCGTGAATGAGGCCGTGGCGCGAGTAGAGGGAATCGCAAATGGCCATCCCTACCAGCCGGAAATAATTTCGCAGGGCGCATTGCAGATCCTGAAGACCTTGAGCGAGTGCCTGATCGAGATCACCGGTATGGACGCGATCACAATGCAGCCCGCCGCCGGAGCGCATGGCGAGATGACTGGCCTGCTCATGGTGCGCGCTTACCACCATTCCCAGGGACGCCCGCGCAAAAAAATTCTGATACCAGATTCTGCCCATGGAACCAATCCCGCGACGGCCGCCATGGTCGACTACTCGGTTGAAAATCTAAAATCGGATTCGCGCGGCATGGTCGACATCGGGGCCCTGGAAGCGCAGATGAATGAAGATGTGGCCGCGCTCATGCTCACGAATCCGAATACTCTTGGCGTATTCGAGCAGGAGATTCACAAGATTGCCGACATCCTTCACGCCAAAGGCGGCCTTCTCTATATGGATGGCGCAAACATGAACGCGCTGGTCGGCAAAGTTCGCCCCGGCGATTTCGGCGTGGACGTAATGCACCTTAATCTGCACAAAACTTTTTCCACTCCGCACGGCGGTGGGGGCCCGGGATCCGGACCCGTGGCAATCAAAAAGAAACTTGAGCCATTTCTTCCCACGCCGGTGTTGATTACAAGATCCGATGGCACACTCGGCTTTGAATACAATCGTCCGCAATCCGTTGGACGGGTGCGCGCGTTTTACGGAAACTTTGGAATGTTCGTTCGAGCCCTAGCTTACATACAGGCGAATGGCCCTGATGGCTTGCGCCAAACCACGGAAGATGCGGTGCTGAACGCCAACTACATTCGCAAGGGTCTCGAGGGAACTTACGAGCTGCCGTATTCCACTCCGACCATGCACGAGGTTGTTTTCAGCGACCGGCTCCAGGCTAAAAAAGGCGTGCGCACCATGGATATTGCCAAGCGCCTGATCGATTACGGTTTCCATCCCTACACGACGGCGTTTCCGTTGATCGTTCCCGGCGCGCTGATGATCGAGCCCACCGAGAGTGAGTCAGTAGAAGAGATGGATTTATTCATCGACGCAATGAAATCGATTGCCGAAGAAGTAGAAGAAAATCCCCAAACGGTGCTTGACGCGCCCCACTCCACGCGGGTTTCACGGCTCGACGAGACCGCGGCAGCCCGAAAGCCGGTGCTGCGATGGAAGCCGTCGGTTTAATTGTTGATTGATGATTATTGATTGTTGATTGAACTCCGAACTGATTCGATTTCCAATCAACAATCAGCAATCAAAAATCAACAATTTCAGCGCCGCAAATTCACTTCGCTGAAATATCCACCGACGCCCGTGTTGTCTCCCAGTCAATCTGCATTGTGCAGCCATTTCCCGACTTGACGTAGGAAATCGTGAAATCCTCCACTGGCGACGGCAGTTTGCTCACCTTCATCGGCACGCGCGCTAGTTCATCGCTTTCATACTTGTAGGGAATGCCCCACTCTCCGGTCTTCTTGTTGATGATCAATGTCCATTCGTCGGCGGTGGGCACGGTGAAGATGGTGTAACTGCCGGCGGGAACATTCTTTCCGCCAACCTCGACGTCGGTGCTGGGGACGAAAGTCGTAGCCTCATTTGCGCCGGTGCGCCAGACTTTGCCGAAAGGCACGAGATCGCCATAAATCTTTCGTCCTCGCATGCGCGGGCTGGAGTAATCGGTCTTGATGCTTTTTCCGCCGCCGAGATCGCACGTAGCTGAGGCTGCGGGGCTGGGCTTAGCTTTGCCTTCACCCATCTGCGCCATCGCCACGGTCGTGAACGCGATGGTCAATAATGCTGAGATGACAATTCGTTTTTGCATGGTTTCTCCTTTGAATTATTTCGCAGTAGCCAGACGTTAGACGCGGGACAAGCAACAACGTCAGTAGCGGAACGATTATGACGCATTCCCGCGAGCGGTTACAATCGCCCCATGCCGGTATTCGATGAGAAGCGCGATGAATTGGAACATTATGAAACCATGATGGGCGTTCCCCGGGGGCGCCTGGCGGTCACCATGGACACGATCACCGATGCCATGGCGCTGGTTGGTCAACACGGGGTTTACTGCCAAAGCCAGCGCTGGCCAGGCAAACCAGTGATGGATATTCAGATCATCATGAAGAGCCTGACCGACGCGAAGGAGCTAATACAAAGTGTGATGGAAGAATTGAAGGGCAAAATCGACCAGTGATCTTGCCCTTCTGCGACAGCAGTTCGAGAAGTAGTTTATTTCCCCGTCCGAATTCGCATGCCGTAGAACGAACGGTATACGAAGAAGAACGACACGGCGAAGAATGCTAACGCCAGTACATTCGTGACCGTCGCGCCTTGATCGTGCGTAAGCGTGACTGCCAGTTCGACCGCCAATAATCCAAACAGCGTGGTGAATTTAATAACCGGATTCAGGGCGACGGAGGAAGTGTCCTTGAACGGATCGCCGACGGTATCGCCGATCACGGTCGCATCGTGCAGCGGTGTTCCTTTCTGCTTCATTTCGACTTCCACGATCTTCTTGGCGTTATCCCATGCCGCGCCCGCGTTGGCCATGAAGATTGCCTGGTACAAGCCGAAGATGGCGATCGAGATCAGATATCCGACGAAGAAGAACGGCTCGACAAACGCGAATGCCAGCGTGCCGAAGAATACGGCAATGAAGATATTCAACATACCCTTCTGCGCATACTTTGTGCAGATGGCGACTACCGCTTTGCTGTCGGCAACCGAAGCTTTCTCCACACCCTCCAGTTTGATGTTGGCTTTGATGTATTCCACGGCGCGGTATGCGCCGGTGGTCACGGCTTGAGTGGATGCGCCGGTGAACCAGTAAATCATGGCGCCTCCGGTGATTAATCCGAGGAAGAACGGAGCATGGAGAAGTGACAGCTTATCCACATCTGCCGTGAGGCCGCTGGTGAGCGCCATGATGATGGAGAAAATCATCGTAGTCGCGCCCACCACTGCCGTGCCGATCAGCACCGGCTTGGCCGTGGCTTTAAATGTGTTACCCGCGCCGTCATTGGCTTCGAGCAGGTGTTTGGCGCGCTCGAAGTTCACCGCCATGTTGAAATCTTTTCTGACTTCCGCCTCGACGTTCGGAACCTGCTCGATCAAGGAAAGTTCGTAGACCGATTGCGCATTATCGGTGACCGGACCATAGGAATCCACTGCGATGGTGACTGGACCCATGCCGAGGAATCCGAAAGCGACAAGTCCGAAGGCGAATACCGCCGGTGCCAGCATGGTTGCGGCTGCGGCCAGGCCCATGGTGCTGAAGTAATAGCCGATGGCCATCAGCAGCACCATCGACAGGCCGAGGTAATAGCCGGAGAAATTTCCGGCGACGAATCCGGAGAGAATTCCGAGTGAAGCTCCGCCTTCTTCAGCCGACGTCACTACTTCTTTTACGTGACGCGACTCAGTCGATGTAAAGGATTTCACCAGTTCGGGAATCAGCGCCCCGGCCAGCGTTCCGCAAGAAATAATCACCGCCAGTTTCCACCACTGCGAAACGTCGCCACCAAGTTCCGGAATGATGTAATACGAAACCAGGAAGGTCAGGGCAATCGAAACGATCGAAGTCAGCCAGACCAGCGAAGTAAGCGGAGTTTCAAAATTCATTTCATCCGCTTTGCCGAAGCGCGCCTTGGCAATGATTGCGTTCAGGAAATAGGACAGCGAGCTGGCCACCAGCATCATCACGCGCATCACGAAGATCCACACCAGCAATTGAACCTGCACCGTGGGATTCTTCACGCCGAGCAGAATGAACGTGATCAGCGCCACGCCGGTTACGCCGTAAGTTTCAAAGCCATCGGCCGAAGGCCCGACCGAGTCGCCGGCGTTGTCGCCGGTGCAATCCGCGATGACGCCGGGATTGCGGGCATCGTCTTCTTTGATCTTGAAGACGATCTTCATCAGGTCAGAGCCGATGTCGGCGATCTTGGTGAAGATGCCGCCGGCGATGCGAAGCGCGGCCGCTCCCAGAGATTCGCCGATGGCGAATCCGATGAAGCATGGACCTGCGTAATCGCCGGGAATGAAGAGAAGAATGATCAGCATGATCAGCAATTCAACGCTGATCAGCATCATGCCAATGCTCATGCCGGCTTCCAGCGGAATCTGGTAAACCGGAAACGGCTTTCCGGGCAGAGATGCGAAAGCGGTCCGCGAGTTGGCGAACGTATTTACACGAATGCCGAACCAGGCCACACCGTAACTTCCCGCGATGCCAATCAAACTGAAAGCCAGAATGATGGCAACGCGAGCGGCTTCCATGTGCTCCAGCACGCCGAAATAAAGCAGGATGATGACCGCAATAAAAGCCCACAACAACAGAATGAACTTGCCTTGGGTGACCAGATAGGTCTTGCAGGTTTCGTAAATCAGTTCCGAGATCTCGCGCATGGCCCGGTGTACCGGCAGATTCTTGAGCCGCATATAAATGACCATGCCAAAGCCAAGCCCGAAAAAGCAGAACAGAATGCCGATCAGAAGCAGGTTGTGGCCGTTGATGGCGCCATTCAGGAAGCTGACCGAGGAAAGATCGGGAAGTTTCAGCGAAGCTTCCCCGCCATTAGCCGTTTCATCCGCAGGTTGGGCCAGGGCCGAGCCAGCGCTCACGGCGAGCAGCGAAGCCACAGCAAAAGATGTTTTCATGAAGCCAGATAGCACGCGGCGTGCTTGGAACGCAGCATTGGCGAGCCAGGTGCGCATAATGAGTCCTCCACAATGGGTCGGTTTTTAGGAATTTATAAACGTGTTAAGGCACTGCCTTCCGGCGAAATCTTCCTCTCCGGGCACGCCCTGTGCAGCTTCGGAGACCATCGCCGGAGTTCCGAACACGCTTCCACCGCAAACCTGAAACGGAGTGTTGGAGCTTGGCCGCGTCGGATTTTGCGCCTCGCACGCTCGAAGCACATTAGAACTCTGCTTCAAACGTACGAGTGCAAAACGGGCATTTATAGCATGTTGGAGGGATGGGGTCAATGACACGAGCGAGGGGATTGCGGTGCGGTCTGACCGGACGGCGATGTATGCGGATTGAGGCGTACAGCTTGGCGCCTCGGCGAAGTCCCGCGGTTTACTCCAGCTTGGCGAGGGATTTCCGCTTAAACCTCTACTTCAAGTGCTCCACCAGGAACAAATCAGACAAGCTGCGGGTATAGCCGAAGACGTAGTGTTGCTCATCGGCGCTAATAAGGGACAGGAGGATGCCACTACTCCAGCAGTGTCCACTGGGCTGAAGGATCTCCAAGGGGTGCGGGTTCCGGTCTTGAGGTCCAAACGAAATGTCGGGCAGGAGGTTTCGCCGCGGTTTCCGATCAGCAGAATTTGATCGTCATTTTCCCAGTGCAATGGCAGATCACCCGGCCCCGAGCCGGGAATCAATTGCGGCTGGCCTCCATCCAAGGGCAGCAGATAAAGGCCGTCACTGCCGATCGCGACAATGAATTTGCCGTCCGGGGAGAGCGCTGCAGCCGCGCAAACGAAACCCTTCCGGAGTGATGGCGCGCGGCTGACCGCCATCCAGATTCATGATAAAGAGCCGGGAGCCATGGCCGTCTTCGTGCCCCTCGAACAAGAGCCGCTTGGAATCGGGCAGGAACCTGCCATCGCGGGGAATAATATTTCCGGTTGGCAGCGCGCGTTGTTGACCTACTCCAGTTGGCAGCAGTACGAAATCGGGCGGGGACATGTTCTGCCGTTGCACCAGCGCCCATTTGCCATCGGGCGAAAGCGCGCGCGAGCTGCCTTCGCCCAGCCGGACCGCGGAGGTGCCGCTGGTCTCGCGAACAAAAACTGCGTAATCTCCTCCGCCGGCTTCCCCGGCCTCCGTAAACAGCAGAACCTTGCCATCCGGAGAAAGCGACGAAGGCACAGTCCAATCCTGCCAACTGAGATCGCGCTCCTTGGTTTCGCCGGGAACCAGGCCAACTGCGCCCGCACGCAAGGCGTCGCGCGAAATCAGTGCGCGCCCGCCAGCGCCGGTGTCGTGCAAAGTAAGCGTTCCAGGAGCGGTGAGCAATTCGCGGGTTTTCCCGGAGAGCGTAACGCCACGCAAGGAGCGGCTGAACCCGGTAGCGGTAGCAGTAAACCAAACCTCGTCGCCGGAAGGGCTCCAGGCCAAACCGATAGCGCTGGCCCAGCGTTCGGTGAGATCAGACTTCTTGCCGTTCAGATCAATCACGCTGACGACTCCACCATCATCGCCCAAAAGTGGATGGTCGATGAAGGCGATGCGGTCGCCCTGAGGAGAGAAGCGAGGATCGCTGACCCAGCCGGTTGTCTCATACAAAACTTTTCCGATGGGATATTCGAGACGGTCCTTTCCCCCCGCTGAGTGAACTACCGCGAGAGCGGTGCCGTCCGGAGTCCACGCCGCAGCCTCGACATTATCCAGCAGATCACGCGGAGCGTCCGCACCCACCGAGAGCTGCGCCAGCGTTCCTACGTAGGTGAATGCATTGTCGGCGACGCGGAAGTGGTGCAGAACGGCCATTTGTCCGGCGGAGGAAACCGCCAGCACTTCGGTTTGCGGAAGCCCGAGGTCGCGCGATTCAGTGGAGTTCGGCGAACTTATATAAACCGACTGCGGATTGCCTTCCCACGACGCGCTGTAAATGGCGGAGCGTGGATCAGGGGCAAAGCGCGCAGCGGTCAGAGCTCCGCGGCGGAATGTGAGCTCGTGAAAAGTGGGAACGGGTCCAGAGGCGCGTTCTGGTGCCGATGAGTAACCCTGCCACAGCTCCGGCGATCAGCATGACGATAGCTGTGCCGGCCAGCAAAGGCATGCCGGTTCGGACCGCAGGAGTCTTACCGCTCGGCTGTGCCGGGGTTGACGCCGGCGACGCGTCGACGCTGCTTTCGCAGCGGCCATTTGCCGCGAGGATGGATGCCAGTCGCGTTGCAGGCGCTTAAGATCGGCCCGCATTTCGGCCGCACTCTGGTAGCGCAGATCGCGATCCTTCTCTAAGGCTTTGTTAATGATGCGTTCCAGTTCCGGCGGGAGTTCAGCGTTGAGCTGCACCGGGGCAATTGGAGGCTTATTCAGAATTGCGTTGAAGATTGCCGCGGATGTGTTGCCCTCGAATGGCAGATGGCTGGTAGCCATCTCATAGAGCACCACACCGAAAGAGAAGAGGTCAGAGCGCGCGTCCAGTTCTTCGCCGAGCGCCTGCTCCGGGCTCATATACGCGACAGTTCCCAGCGCAGAGCCGGGCGAGGTCAACTGTTCGGGACGAACGACCGTAGGTCCAGCAGTAGCTTCCGCTTCAATCTTGTGGTCCCATATCACTTTCGCCAGTCCGAAGTCGAGAATTTTGGCGCGGCCACGCTCGGTTACAAATATGTTCGCCGGCTTGATGTCACGATGGACAATACCCTTGGAATGGGCAGCATCGAGTGCGTCAGTAATTTCAATCGCCAGACTAAGAAGGAGTCCAATCTCGAGCGGACGGTGAGTAATCCGGTGTTTCAGGGTTAGCCCATCCAGAAACTCCATTGCGATGAAAGACTGGGCATTGTGCTTGCCGATTTCATATATCGTGCAGATGTTGGGATGGTTCAGGGCAGAGGCAGCCCGCGCCTCTCGTCGAAAACGTTCCAGCGCCTGAGAGTCTTCCGCAAGATCATCGGGTAGAAATTTGAGCGCTACGAAGCGGCCTAGCTCAGTGTCTTCCGCCTTATAAACGACACCCATACCTCCGCCGCCTAATTTCTCGGCAATACGATAGTGGGAGATGGTCTGGTCGATCACGCGGGAAGCGCCTAAGCAATCGTATAGTAGGGGCTGAGATCGTGGAAGTCAAAGGCTGGAACCCTGCGAGGGACGGACGAGGCTTGGCTTTCTTGGCATTTTAAGTCCAATAAGTACGGTCCAGCGACCGGTATTGGATGGCTTCGGCGATATGTTTGGGTTCGATAGAAGCATTCTCTTCGATGTCGGCGATCGTACGTGCGACTTTCAGGATGCGATCGTGAGCGCGGGCGCTCAATCCCTGCTGAGTCATGGCACGCTCCAGCAATCGTTCACAATCAGCGGAAAGCTCACAGAAAGTGCGAATGTGGCGGGATGACATCTGAGCGTTGCAATAGATTTTCTCGCGCGACGAAGCAAAGCGTTCCAGTTGTTTGCCACGAGTGCGGATAACGCGGTCACGAATTTTCCCGGAGCACTCCGGCTCGTTGGTCGAGCGCATCTCCTTGTAATTCACGGCTGGGACGTCGATGTGAATGTCGATGCGATCCATCAACGGGCCGGAGATTTTCGAGATGTAGCGCTGGATCATCGGGGTTGTGCAATTGCACTCGCGGGTGCGGTCGTTGCGGAAACCGCAGGGGCAGGGATTCATGGCCGCAACCAGCATGAATCGTGCGGGAAACATCAGCGACATGGCCGCACGTGAAATCGTAACCGTCCCATCTTCCAGAGGCTGCCGCAGCACTTCCAGGACGTTCCGGGGGAACTCGGGAAGCTCGTCGAGGAAGAGCAGTCCATTGTGGGATAGCGAAACCTCGCCGGGGCGAGGTATTGCCCCACCGCCAATCAGCCCGGCGTCCGAAATCGTATGGTGCGGCGAGCGATACGGCCGTTTCCCGACCAAGTCCGCTGCCCGGGTCGAGCACTCCCGCCACGCTGTGAATTTTGGTTGTTTCGAGCGCTTCTTCGAAAGTGAGCGGCGGCAGGATGGTGGGCATACGCTTGGCGAGCATGGTTTTTCCCGACCCCGGCGGTCCAATCATTAATATGTTGTGGCCTCCAGCGCAGGCGATTTCGATGGCGCGCTTGGCCGTTTGCTGGCCGCGCACATCCTTGAAATCAACCAGAAATTCCTGATTTTCACGCAACAGCGCATCGCCATCGGCTTTCAGGGGAGCGATTCCGTTGCCCGAATTCACGAAGTGGATTACATCCAGCAGCGAACGCACTGGATAAACATCGACCCCACCGACCATGGCGGCCTCGCGGGCATTTGCCTCAGGAACCACGAGGCGGGAGATCTTGCGGCTGCGGGCCTCGAGCGCGATCGGCAGGGTCCCCCGGATACCGCGAACACCGCCGTCGAGCGACAGCTCTCCTACGAAGAGACAGTCGTCGATCTCCTTTCGCGTCAAGCCGCCGTAGGCCCCCACGATGCCCAGGGCCATGGGCAAATCGAAGCCCGAGCCCTCCTTCTTAATATCCGCCGGAGCGAGGTTGATCGTGATGTGGGTGGGAGGAATGTCATAGCCGCAGTTTTTCAGCGCGGCGCGGACCCGGTCGCGGCTCTCGCGCACCGCCGCGTCGGGCAAACCCACGGTGTGGAAGTGGTCCTGGTCGGTCTTAATTCCCGAACAGTCCACTTCCACCTGAATGATATTGGCGTCAATGCCATACACCGCGGCGCTGAGAGTCTTGTAGAGCATCGATTGTGAGGGGAAAATTTATAGAGCCGGATCGGCACACGAAGGCCTGATCCGGGAATATCCACGGTATGCGCCTGACCCGAGGCAGCGCAGTGATAGATGTCACAGCCGCAGCCTGTGGATCGTTAGTAACCAACATTGTGCAATGGCCTGATGATTCTTGCGGCGCGGTGCGTATAATTTACGATGGTTCGATCGATCGATAATTTGCTCGGTCGGAAACCAGATCCCTAATGATGCAGTCCTCTTCCGGTGGTGCTCAACGTTCCCGACCTCCTCGCAATCTCGAGCGCGAGGAATCTCAGCTTTGGCGTTGGATCTTACTTTTCATGGTGCTCTTGGCCGCCGGCTTCGCCGCGCTGGCATGGGAGCGCCTGGAAGCCTTGCCTTATCACCTTGGCCCGATGGCGGTGGGCGTGCTGGTTCTGTCGGTGCTGCTGGCCGTCTATGCCTACGGCCGGCGCAAGGAAGTCGGTGAACTTAAGATTCTGCTAGAGGATTTGCAGCAACATGTAGGCGCAGCCCCCTCGGAAGAGCAACTCGATCAGCTGAACGAAATGATTGCGCGCTCGCAGCGAAACTTCAAAGAGCTGATCGACTCGATCGACGACGCGGCTTGTGCCGTATCGCTCGACGGCACTTTGCGTACGGTCAACAAACGTGTCAGTCAGTTGGTGGGACTTCCTTATACCGCGATCGTAGGACAGAAATTCTTCGAGTTTATCGAAGAGCCAACGCGCACCAGTATGGAAGCAGAACTCGCGCGCTTTCTGGACAAGAGGCACTGGGCGGGGACGGTGCGCTTGCGGTTCAAGAATAATTCCCGGCCCTTCTATTTCGATTGCGTCCTGAACGCAATCGTGAAAAGCGGCGAAGTTGCAGGTGTGAGCGTGCTCGGGCGCGACGTCACCGAGCAACACGAAAAGGAGCTGCGCTTCACGCAACTTTTCGAGACGCTGCAGGAAGGCGCATATTTCAGTACGCCGGAAGGCAAGCTGCTGGATGCCAATCCGGCGCTGGTCAGCATTTTGGGCTATGCCACAAAAGCAGACCTTCTTGCTCTCGAGCCTGCGCAGTTGAATCTGGATCCCCAACAGCCGGCGATCCTTGGCCGCGCACCCGATGATCGCGGTGGAGTGCGTGCCCGAGAGATCACGCTCCGCAAGAAGGATGGAAGCGCCGCCGTATTTCTGGAATCTTCTCGCGCGGTATGGGATGACGCGGGAAAGTTGATTCGTTATCAGGGCACATTGGTGGACGTCACTGAGAGGCGCAAACTTGAGCGCCAGGTGGCGCGCCAGGAAGAATTCAGCCGCCGCCTGCTGGAGAGTTTTCCCGATCTCATTCTCGTAGTCGATCTGGAAGAGCGTTATACCTTTGTGAGTTCCCGAGTTCGCGAGTTGCTCGAGTGCCCGTCCGAAGAATTGTTGGGTAAGAAGATTTCCGAGACTCAGCGTCACTCTCCCGAACTGTTGGAGCTTTACCGTGATGTGCTTGCAGGCAGCAAAGGATTTGGATCCGCCGAATATGGGGCGCGCCGCAGCGACGGAGGCGGGCGCACGATGCGCGCCTCTGCCAGCCAGTTTTTCGACGCCGATTCTAAACTTGCGGGCGTCATCATTTCCGTGCGCGACATCACCCGGGAAAAGAAGTTCGAGCAGCAGGTCGTGCAGAGCGAACGCTTGGCCGCCATGGGAGCGATGATCGGTGGCGTTGCCCACGAATTGAATAACCCGCTCACCAGCATTCTCGGCGTAAGCGAACTTCTGCAGGATAGCCAGACCACCGACGCCGCCCGGAAACAGATTGCCATATTGCAGCAGCAAGCGCGCCGTGCGGCCGAAATTGTTCACAACCTCACCTACTTCGCTACTCCACCCACACCAGGCAAGACGCGCGTCAACCTGGGAGAGATTGTTGAACGCACGCTTAACCTCCACTCCTATTCGCTGCGCAAAAACAACATCACGGTGGACTTCGTGCGCGAGCCGGGGCTGCCCTATGTTCAGGGCGATCCCCACCAGTTGATGCAGATCTTCCTGAATTTGATTTTGAATGCGGAACAGGCCATCCGTGAGAGCCGTGACCGCGGAACGTTGCGCATCCGCCTGGGAACTACGGGGAATTCGGTATGGGCGAGTTTTTTGGACGATGGTCCCGGAATCCCCGCCGAAATTCTCCCCAGCATCTTCGATCCGTTTTATACGACGAAGCGGCCGGGACGGGGAACGGGTCTGGGTCTGAGCATCTGCAAATCCGTAATGAAGGAGCACAACGGGACGGTTGAGGCCGCAAACGCTCCCGGAGGCGGCGCAGCATTTACCGTCTCACTGCCGGCGGCTGCTTCTCTAAACCCGGTCGATCCAGCCTGATCAGATTCTTTCGTCTGTACTTGAGCGGCTAGTTTCTTTCCACTGCCATCGCAACGGCGTTGCCCCCGCCCAGACAGAGCGCGGCGATTCCACGCTTCGCGTTCCGCCGTGCCATTTCATAAATCAAAGTCACCAGCACTCGCGCACCGCTGGCTCCAATGGGATGGCCAATGGCCACCGCGCCGCCATTCACATTTACCTTGTTGAGATCCAACCCGAGCTCGCGTGTCACCCCCAGCGCCTGCACGGAGAATGCTTCGTTGAGTTCATAGAGGTCGACGTCTTCGTTTTTCCATCCCGTCTTTTCCCAGATTTTTCGCACCGCATCCACGGGAGCCATCATCACCCATTTGGGTTCGACTCCGCTGGTGGCCTGCGCCACGATCCGAACCATCGGTTGAACGCCGAGTTCCTTCGCTCGCGTTGCGCTGGTCACGACGACCGCCGCGGCTCCGTCATTCACTCCCGGTGCGTTGCCCGCGGTTACCGTTCCATCTTTCTTGAATGCGGGCTTTAGCGCGCGGAGTGCTTCGATGGTCGTATCCTCGCGCGGCGATTCATCCTTTTCAAAAAATATCGGCGCTGCGCCCTTCTTCTTCGCCGGAATCTCTACCGGCACGATCTGCGACTTGAACCGGCACTCCTTCCATGCGGCGACGGCTTTGCGATGAGAGTTGACTGCGAATTCATCCTGTTCCTCCCGCGTGATGCCATATTTTTCGGCGACGTTTTCGCCGGTCACGCCCATGTGATAGTCGTTGTAAATATCCCAGAGTCCATCGTGAACCATGGAATCGATTACTTTGCCATCGCCCAGCCGGTATCCCTTGCGAGCCTGCGGCAGCAGGTAAGGAGCGTTCGTCATCGATTCCATACCGCCTGCGACGACGATAGAACTGTTTCCGGTTTGCACCGCTTGCGCCGCGAGAGCGACCGCTTTCAGTCCTGAGCCGCAAACTTTGTTGATTGTCATGGCACCTGTCGCGGGAGACAATCCTGCGAAGATCGCAGCCTGACGCGCGGGATTTTGTCCCAGTCCTGCAGGGAGGACGTTGCCCATGATGCACTCGTCAATCTGATCGGAGTTCAATCCGGCGCGCTTCACCGCCTCGCGCACCACGACTGCACCCAACTGCGAAGCGCTCAAATCACTCAGACTTCCCTGAAATTTTCCCACCGCCGTTCGACAACCGGAAATGATGACAACATCGTCGAAACCCGCCATTGATCATGCTCCCGCGAAGATTCGCAACTTCATTATAGATGCTGCAGAACGCGAAAACGATCAACTTCCGCGATATGGTCAGAGCAATCCTCGATCGTCGCCACGGGAAGAATCTGCGGATGAAACCAAAAGCGGTCCGACGGTCTCTCGTCCCCCGCGAGTCGCATGCTTAGAAGATTTCATTGCTGCGCCGAGCACATTTTGTCGCTGACGCTCTCCGCTCTGTGACTTTGGTACAGCATCGCTCGCCACATTACGTTCATTTTTTTCTTGACTTCATTTTTCATTAACTGAATACTTCATTTAGTTGCAACAAAACATCGTTGCAGATTTTTCCATGAAAATGGAAGGGAGAATAGAACCAATGGCAACCAAGAAAAAGGCAAAGAAGAAAAAGAAGCATTAAGAAGTCAGTATGAAGTCAAAGGGGGACGCCAAAAGCGTCCCCTAAGTTTTTGTCCCGAAGTTCTCAGCGACGCCGCAAATCAATCAAGTGCCCTCGCTGCTGTCTTTCCAGCGTTCAGGCTAATGTTCGGAGCACGCTTTTCCCGCGCCGGACACAGCCCGCGAAAGGCGCAGAAGTTACAGTAGAAATCGGGCTTCGGTTTAAAGTTTCCCTCCGCGATGCCGCGCACCACGGCCAACACTCGCTCTCGAGCCTGCTCCAATTGAAACTCTGTACGCTTCGAAACGATAGGAATGTTTCCTTCGAGATTATGAAACACTAATTCGCTCACGCGGTATCCCCACCTCTGCTCGGCGGCCATGGCATAGATGGAAAGCTGCAGGCTCTCGTCGGCATCCTCCTGCGACCGCGCCTTGCCGGTCTTGTAGTCGACGATCACCACGCTGCCATCGAGCGCGCGATCCATCCGGTCGATTCGCCCGGTAAGCTTGGTGCCGGCGATCTCCACGTCGAACCACTCTTCCGTATGCAAAACCTCGGGCAGTCTTGCCAGAGCGTGTTCCGGCGAGAAACTCTTTTAGTTGTTCCAGGCCCTGTTCCAAGTAGAGATCGCGCTGATAGTCATCCTGAATTCCAGTCGAGAGCAGATCGTCACTAAACTGCTGCAGCAACTCTTCGTCCGGCTTGGTCCTCTTCAGACGAACGGAGTCATAGTAAGTGCGCAACACCCGGTGCATCGCCGCCCCGTACTGCACCGCCGCGTGGAGCTGTCGCGAGAGTTTCCATTCACGCTCGAATTTGAACTGCAACGGGCAAGTCTCATAGGTTTCGATGGCACTGGCGCTCAACCTGGCGTCCAGTCCATCAATCGCCGGCAGTTCCAGCCAGGCGGGCAAGCGGGAGCCTTCAGTATGAGCGGAGTCCGCGGCCGCGGCGATCTCAATCAACTCGGGTTGCGAAGGCAGCGCCGCCCGCGCTCTGAGCCATCGTTGTAATCCAGGGTTGCCGATCAGTTCGCGCAGGAAGCCCGCCGGCGTTTTATCGCGTCCGATGCCCTGCTTTCCGTACATGTGCAACGAATCCCTCGCACGGGTCATCGCGACATAAAAAAGTCGCCGCTCTTCCTGATCGTGGAGCGTTTTGTCATCGCCTCCTACGGCCGAATCCGGATCGCGCAACTCTCGTGGAAACTCCACCAGGCTCTCCCGATAACTGGCGGGAAACGACGGACTGGTAGCGCGCAGGATGAAAACGTGAGAGAACTCCAGACCTTTCGCGCCATGCGCCGTCATCAGGCGCACCGCATCTTCATTCTCGTTTGACGCCAGCGGAATCGTTCCGCAGGCTTCGCGAAAATAACTCATATACTCGATCCACTCGTGCAAGTCCCCATTTTTCGTTGTAGCCTTCCGCTCCCAGTCAGCCACAAACTTCAGAGCAGCCTGCATTACCGACGAATCGAGGTTGAGTCCGAATTGCTTTCCGATCAACTGCATCGCCGCGCGAACCTTTCGCCTGTCTGCGGTCGACTTCATCCCGCGCCTGGCGCACGCATTGCAACACTGCCGGACCACCGGCGACGCTATCCAGAACCGACGCCAGCGGAATCACCACTCCATCTTTCGACTCTTTTGCAATCGCACGCAGCGCACTGCGAAGTTGTTCGGGATCCACTTCGAACTGCGGCAATGCCGCCACTCGAAACAGACTTGCATCGGAACTGAGATCGACCACGGTGGCAACGCAGGCAAACAAATCCCTTACTTCGGGCGTGTCGCTGACATCCATGTTCTCGATGGTGAAGGGAATCTCGTGCTCGGCCAAATGCTGCACGACGTCATCGCGATTCACATGCGAACGGTAGAGAATCGCGAAATCCTTCCACTTGCATCGCGCGTGGCGCCGCGTTTCTTCAATGAGGCGAACCACGTCCGGCGCCTCGGCATCCCGCCCGTTAAACGAGATCGCCTCAACGGGAAATGTGGAAAGGAATTTCCCCTGAAGAATCGCTTCCTCTTCCCGCGCAGATTGCAATGGAGTGCGGCGATAGGCGAAGGCCCCGGCTTCGCCGGTCCGAAAGACGGCCGGATTCTTATCGACCACGGCGAACGCACTTTGCAGAATCGGAGTGGTGGAACGACGATTCTTGCCTAGAACGACAAGCTTGCCCTCCGGAAAATGCCGGCGAAACAGATGAAACGCCGCGCTCGATGCGCCGCGAAAACGGTAAATGGCCTGGTCCGGATCTCCGACCGCAAAGATATTAGCGTCGTGCCCCGCCAGCGCCGCCAGAATCTGGATCTGCGCGAAGTTGGCGTCCTGAAATTCATCAACCAGAATGAATCGAGCACGGGCTCCGCTCCTCCTCCAGTACTTTTTCATCAGTCGTCAGCAATTCGTGGGCCCGCGTGATCATGTGGCTGAAGGTGCCGTAATTTTCTTCCCGCAGCCAACGCTCGGTAGTGGCAAACACGCGGGCAATTTCCTGGCAACGTCCGATCACCTCGGCATCGGTCAACTTTTCTTTCGACTTGGCGACGCGGGGGACCGCAGATTCGCCACGCTCAAGGCGCTGAACGTACTCCGCATATTTTTCCGGCGTGACCAGTTCATCGTGGCAACGGTTTAAGAAGCGCAATAAATCATCAAGAAACTGTCCGACATTCGCCGCACGCACGTAGTGTTCGAGGCGAAGTTCATGAATTCTTTTGCGAAGATAAATCCACAGATCTTTTTCGTCGAGCACGGCAAAGTCTCTTTTGGCGCGCTTCAGCAAGGCATTGCAGTAATCATGAAATGTAGCCGAATGAATCTTCTTGCCAAGCAGCGCGCTGACGCGGTCACGCATCTCGCCCGCGGCGGCCACGGTATAAGTGAGGGCAAGGACTTCCTCCGGCTTGGCATCTCCTTGCTGTACGAGGCTCGCAACGCGGTGAATCAGCACTGAAGTTTTTCCGGTTCCAGCACCCGCCACTACCAGCATTGGTCCGTGAACGTGCTCGATGGCTTCACGCTGGCGATCATCGGGAAGAAATGGAGCGAGATGAGATTGAACTTTGGGAACAGCCATTGGGGCTCAGAATACCACCACGTACACGAAATACGCGGGCTGTGAAAATCAGAGAGAGTTAAGCGCGGAAGCCGCAATCGCCATCGCCGCGATGGCAGCGGTTTCGGCGCGAAGAATTGTATTTCCCAGCGACGCCGAAATCCATCCGGCTTGCTGAAAGGCTTGAAGTTCTTCTTCCGTCCATCCGCCCTCGGGGCCGATCGCCAGAACGATTCCACTACTGGCGTTCTCCTGGCTCAGCACCTCACGCAATAACTTGTGATCTTCCGATTCAGACAGAAGTATTCGCAAGCCAGGGGAAAGATTCAACGCTTCGGAAAGCTTTGTAGGCTCTGCGATTTCTGGCGGGGAGCTCCGGCGGCTTTGTTCCGCCGCTTGCCGCGCGATGCGTTGCCAACGCTCAACTCGCTTTCCAGACGCAGCCGCCAAATGTGAATCCGTACGGCGAGAGATCAGTGGCACGATGCGCGCGACACCAAGCTCGGTGCACTTCTCAATCGCCCACTCCATGCGATCAAATTTGTATACCGCAAGAACCAGCGTGATGTCAGTCGCGCGAGCTGCAGAAATTATTTCGCTCAGGTCAAACTCGACGCGACCATCCTTCACCAAAACTAATTCGCCCGCGGCGAACGCCCTGCGCCCGGTGGCTATATCGAAATCTTCTCCAACGCGAGCACGCAGCACGCGGACCAGATGATCCGCATGCTCGCCGACCAGGGCGGCATGATCTCCGGAGACTTCGTCAGCAATCCAGCGTCGGCGGGTCATGACTTCGGCGATTCGCAGCTTGTGATGGCGACTGAAACGGCTGCCCGCTGACTCTGACTTTCACCACGAAATGTTCGCTTAGTCGAACAGATCTTTAACCTTGCCCAGCAAAGACCGCACCAGTGGCTGATTGTCCACCTTGGCCGTAGTCTCCAGTTCCTGCAGCAGTTCTTTCTGGCGCTTATTCAGCTTGGTGGGAATCTGCACGCGCACCTCCACGTAGAGATCGCCTTTGCCGTGACCGTTCAGCACGGGCACGCCGTTGTTGCGAACGCGGAACGTTGTGCCGGGCTGGGTTCCATCTGGAATCTTAAGCGTGTGCTCGCCCTCCAGCGTGGGAACTTTAATCTCCGCGCCCACTGCAGCCTGCGTAACCGAAAGCGGAACCACGCAGTGCAGATCATTTCCTTCGCGCACGAAAAATGGATGCTCCTTTACATGCAGCACGACATAAAGGTCACCGGCCGGGCCGCCGAACGGACCCGCCTCGCCGCCCTCCGGTAAACCTGATTCGCGTACCATCTTCAACCCCCGCCGGAATCTTCGCGTCTACCTGTCGCTGCCGCAGAAGCCTGCCTTCTCCTTTGCACTTGGGGCAGGGATCAGTGATCACGCTGCCCGCTCCCTGACACGACGGGCAGGTTCGCGCAATGCTGAAAAATCCCTGCTGATATCGTACCTGTCCGCGGCCGGCGCAGGACTTGCAAGTAGTAGGACCTTTCCCCGGCGCCGCTCCCGAGCCGCGGCAATCTTCGCAGGCTTCGTGACGGCGGACCGTCACATTCGTTTCAGTGCCGAAGACAGCTTCTTCAAATTCCAGAGTGATGTCTTCGCGCAGATCCGCGCCGCGTTGTACCCGGCTGCGGCGGCGTCCACCGCCGAATGCATCTCCGAACCCGAAGAACTCACCAAAAATCTCGCCGAAATCCTGGAACACCGTAGGATCGAAGCCCGCGCCGCCCGAAGATGCGCCACCGACTCCCGCATGTCCATAGCGATCGTAGAGAGATCGCTTATCGGAGTCGGCAAGAATCGCGTAAGCCTCGGTTACTTCCTTGAATCGTTCCTCCGCATCCGGATTATTCGGATTGCGGTCAGGATGCCATTGCATGGCCAGCTTGCGGTAAGCGCTCTTCAATTCAACTTCGGTTACCGTGCGGCTTACGCCAAGCACCTCGTAATAGTCGCGTTTTGCGTTCGTGGTCAGAATTGACGCCTCTCCTTCATGAGAAATAAAGCTGAGGTTGGAACTTACCTTCCAGGATTTTTGGCCACCTTGACCATGGCAGGACGCAGCAGCCGGTCTTTGAACTTGTAGCCGCGCTGCAACTCTTCAATCACTTGATGATCGGGAGCGGCGGAGGTTTCCACCATTTCGATGGCCTCGTGGAAATGGGGATCAAACGCTTCGCCCTTGGCTGCGATCGGGTGTACCGAAAGCTTGGCCAGCGCAGCTCAGCAACTGCTTGTAAATCAGATCGACTCCGTTGCGGAAGTCGGCTGGTTCTGATTTCACCTGCAATGCGCGCTCAAAGCTGTCGAGCACCGGAAGCAGAGGTTTAATCGTGTCCGTGGCGGCATACTCACGAAAATCCTGCTGTTCTTTTGCGTTTCTGCGGCGCACGTTCTCGAACTCCGCCTGCATGCGTGCCAGGCGATCGAGCAGCGAGTCGCGCTCTGCCCTTAATTTTTGCAACTCCGATTCAGGAGCGGACGCTTCTCCGGACGAAGTCCCCGCACTTTCCAATTCGGTATCGGCCGCGGGAAGTTCGTGCTCTAAATCCAAGCCGGTTCTTTGTGCTTCTGATCTTTCTGCTTCCGATCTACCGTTCACTTTACTCATAAAAAACCTGGTTACTCCGATTCATTCAGAATTTTGTCGAACAGGCGCGCAATATAGGAAACTGCGGTCATGGTGTGCTGATAATCCATTCGCGTGGGTCCGATTACTGCCAGCGACCCGACCATGTCGCTTCCCGAGCGCGCCGGGGCTCCAATTAAAACAAAGTTCTGCATCGAGGGAATCGCGTCGTCCAGCCCAATGACCACTCTCACCGCTTCCTGCTTTACGTCCAGATAGGCGCCGAGAAGTTTCGCGATTTTCTCTTTTTCCTCGAGAGTCTTCAACATCTCCTGCAGACGCTGACGATCCTCCTGCCCTGTGACCAGATTAGCCGCGCCTTCTACGAACACGACCTGCGTTCCCGCTTCTGCGGCGAGCGCGCCCTGTTTGTAGAGTTGCTCGATGGAATTCATCAGCTGATCGTATTCGCTGCGTTCCTGCTCGATTCTTCGCGCCAGTTCGGCGCGCATTGACTCCATCGTCCATCCGCGAAAATTCTCGTTGATGTAGCGGGCTGCGAGATCAAGTTCACTTTGCGCCAGGTCCAGCCGCAACACCCGGTCGCGTACCAAACCTGACCTCGTCACCAGCACCGCCAGCACTTTCTGATCTCCCAGCCGCGAAAAATACACATGCTCCAGCGCATTCTTGGTGCCGCTGGAGGCCACGGTGACGCCAACATTTCGCGAAATCAGCGACAGCACCCGCGAGGTCCGTTCCATAAATTCCTGCACGTCGCTGATCCCAGCCAGCGACTCGGAAATCATGCTCTGCTCCTGCGGGGCAAGCTGAGCTGTTCCGGAAATCTGCTCCACGTAATAGCGATAGGCCTCGGGCGTCGGAATGCGTCCCGACGAAGTATGCGTCTGTTCGAGGAATCCAGCCTCCGACAAATCCGCCATCACGTTCCGGATCGTCGCCGGGCTAAGCCCTTCGCGATTCGATCGCGACAGCGTACGCGAGCCAACGGGCTCGCCCGTGGAAATAAAAGTTTCCACGATCGCGGTGAGAACTTCGCGTTCCCGCTTGCCGATGTTGGGATCAGAAGGCATGTTTATGAAGATGCAAAGCCGGCGAGCCTTTCGGCCATCAGGTTCCAGCTAACTAATTTAGATGCAAAAACTTAGCTTCAGGACGCAAAGCGCCCGCGCTGCTTGGATTCTAGGAACGCGGTAAGGTCCTGTCAAGAAGGTTAGTGAATCGCAGCGGTCAGTCGAGTTCCGCGTTTCCTGCCCATCGCGCAGTCACTTCTTTAATTCCGCTGGCCAGTTCGTTAGCAACTGCAGCGGAGCCTGGGCTTCTTCTTCGGCGTGGTTGATCAGCAGGCGCTTGCCGTCAGCGGAGACGTCGAAAGATATGCCGATTCCGGGCGCACTTGTGTTGAACAGACGCTGGGGCGTGCCGACCTCGATCTCTGATCCCTTCATAGCGATTGGGCAGGCAAAAAAATCATTGGCAAGACTCTGGTAGAAAAGTTCCTTCCCGTCGGCCCGCCATGCGGGATAAGCCCCGCCATTCGAGGACACTTTCCATTTTCCTTGGCCTCCGGGAAAACTCGTAATGTAGATTTCCTGCACTCCGGATTCATCTGAAACATAGGCCACCCAGCGGCTATCAGGCGAAATCGCGATAGCTATTGATGTCGGATTGCGGGGATGGCGGCTGCACGATTGCTACCGGCTTGGCATCCCCGGCAACAGGCACGATCCAGAGGGAGACCATTTTCTCGCCGTCACCCCGAATATAGGTTAAGTATTTTCCATCGGGCGACCATGCGGGGTAGTGGTAATTATTTTGCACGGAAATCAACGTTTTTTCCGCTCCGCTCCCATCGGCTGCCTTGGAGCGAATTTCGACATTGCCCCCACCTGTGGCCATTCGCGCAGAGAACATAATCGTTTTGCCGTCGGGCGACCAGGTGGGCTCCTGAACGATCTGCTGGTCGAACGTGATCCGCGTCTTGGTCTTGCGCACAAGATCGAGCGTCCAAATGCCGGTCCCGCTGGCAAACGCCGCTCGCTTGTTATCCGGCGAAAGACGAATATCAATGATGGTGCTCTCACCTGGATCGAAGTCAGCCAATGCCTTTCCTGAGCGGTCGAACCAGACGAGCTTGCTTTTCGCGGAGGCGGCATTGCCCAGCTGGTACACCATCAGTCCGTTCTGTGATACCGCGAAAATACTGCGCCACACACCGACGTCATCGCGAAGGTTATTGAAGAGCGGAACGGCCGATCCCGAGAGCGCGCCTGACTGCGGATCAAACGGTTGAGCGACTAGAGCGGTATTGGCGCGATAGAGCAAATACCCGGAAGCATATTGCGCTGCGGAATCGCTGGTCACGATCTGGCGAGTCTCTTTATTATCCAGCGAAGCGAAGTAGATTCCGTTGGGCGTGGGATCGCCTCCAGTGTGACTGGTGGCGAGAAAAAGAAAGTGCTTGCCATCGGGCAGGAACCAGGGCCAGCGATGGGTATCGTGCTTGGTCTTCTCAATCAAAGTTGCCGGCTCGACCGCGCCGCCTTGCGCGCTTACTTTCGACAGCCCTCCCAGAAAATCCGGGGCGAATACGATCACATCGTTGGCGCTCCAGCTTCCGCCGCGCGAGTTTGGAGCATCGGCTAACACGCTCACCGGACCGCCGGTCGCCGCGATCTTTGCCAGCTTGCCATTGGCGAAGAAACCGATGTAGCGGCCGTCCGGCGACCAGAAAGGGATGCATCGCGTTCTGCGTGCCCTCGAGTGGCTGCGCGGTGTCACTGTCCAGTGCCCGGACCCACAGCATCTTGGTTTCGCCGGAATGCGCCACGAAAGCCAACTTGTCCCCCTGGGGAGACAGCACGGGCATACCGCCGGCGTCGCCGGTGGTATCCAGAGAAAATTTGTCCGGCGGAGGGATTTCGGCGTGAAGAGAAAGGGAGTCTGCGGAAGATCTCGCCCAGCGGTATCCCGCGAATCCAGCGAGCGCCACGAAGGCGAGCACAACCATGCCTGCCAGGGCTGCCCACGACTTCTTAAATTCCGCAGGATGGCTTTTCAGATTCGGTGAGTGTGGAATCGATGGTTGCCGACTCGCCGACCCAGCGTAGGTCCATCGCGACGTCGTGCGCCGACTGGATGCGGTCGGCGGGATCTTTAGCGAGGCAGGCACGCACCACGCGATCAAGCATAGGCGGCGCTAGCGGCTGGCTGGCGCTGATCGGCTCTGGATCTTTTTCCAGAATCGACGCTGAATACGCTGAGTTGCGATTTGCCCTCGAACGCACGGCGTCCTGTAATCATTTCGTAGAGAACGCATCCGAAGCTGAACAGGTCGCTGCGGGCGTCGGCTTCCGCACCCTGCAGAAGTTCGGGCGCCATGTATTGAAAGGTTCCGACGATCGAACCCTTCTGCGTGAGCGGCGACACCGCTGCAGTGAGCGAAGCAAGGTTCACGGTCGGAGTGGAAGGCGTGAACGGACCGACGGCCTCCGCCGCAATGGAGATCTTGGGCTTTGCCAGACCAAAGTCCATCAGCTTTGCGCCCGCTTTGGTCAGCATAATGTTCGCCGGCTTCAGATCGCGATGAATGATTCCTTGTTGATGTGCCTTCTCCAAAGCTTGCGCGATTTCTGTTCCAATCTTCAAAACTTGCTCAACCGGCAGCGGACCCTTCACCAGGCGCTCGGCGAGCGTCTGCCCTTCGAGATATTCCATCACCAGGAACTGAGTGCCGTCCTGCGTGCCGATATCGTAAAGCGTGCAGATGTTCGGATGCTGCAGCGCGGAAATGGCTTTGGCTTCGCGCTCCATGCGTTGCTTCAATTCCGGATCAGAAGAAAGGTGCGAAGGCAGAACTTTGATGGCAACGGTGCGATCGAGGCGAGTATCCTTGGCGCGATACACCTCTCCCATGCCGCCCGCGCCCAGGGGATTGAGGATTTCGTAGGGACCAAGCTTGGTGCCAGAGGCTAGAGCCATGGGTGTCGCGCAATTATAGCCCTACGAAGATCACTGATGAGAAAACGGAGCGGACCCTAATTCCGTATTAGAGTTCCAAAGCTCCTAATGCGCTTTCCCGAACCATTCTTCGAACCACTCGAGCGATCGCAATGAATAGTCCCGCGAGTCAGCAGGCTTGATCAACATGTGGCCCTCGTTCGGATACACAACAAGTTTGGTGGGCACATGGAAATAATTCAGTGCGTGCCACCACTCGACTGATTGTTCCATGGGGACTTCGCCATCGCGGTCGCCCACCAGAATCAACGTCGGAGTTTTCACCGCTTTAACAAAGTGCATGGGATCGCTCTTGTTGTAAACCGCGGGATCGTCGTACACGGATGCGCCGAAGAAGGGAATCATCCATTCGTCGATATCATTGAGACCGTAATAGCTGAGCCAGTCGGAAAGTCCCGCGCCCGCTACCGCGGCGGCGAAGCGCTGCGTCTGAGTTTCGGCCCACATCGTCATGTATCCGCCATAGCTGTGGCCGCGAATGCCGACGCGCTCGGAATCAATCGGATACTGCTTCACCAGCACATCGACTCCTGCCATGATGTCGCGATAATCGCCGCCTCCAAAATCTTTTACGTTGCCCTGCGTGAAAGCTTCACCTTGACCGTAGCTGCCGCGCGGGTTTGGGCAGAGAGCAAAGTATCCCATCGCCGAAAGCGGTCCCATATTGCGCTCATCCCACAGCGGAGCGCAGGCGGCAGACGGCCCTCCATGCACGCTAACTACGAGTGGATACTTTTTGCTGGGATCGTAGCCCTTGGGCAGCATTAACCATCCCTGTACCCGCATGCTGCCGTTCATCCAGTGCACGTTCTTCATCTCGCCCCACGCCGGTTTCACGTCAGCATTCACATGCGTGAGCTGGTTCCAATTTCCTACCGGTCCCGCCCATACTTCCGGCGGCGTGCTTGGCGATTGTCTTACGATGGCAGTCGTGACTTCCTTCGAACTGGATGAAACCCAGGCGACGCTGGCGGGACGAGCCAACTCTGGCCCGGTCCACAATGTCTTGATCGCGCCGCCATTCGTGCTCAAGCTGGCAAAACCAAAATTTCCGTCTACATCTTCGCCGAAAATTATTCGGTCTGGCGCAGTCCACGCGAGGGCGTAGGGGGACGCATTAATACCGGGAGTCAGATTTCTCGCAGTCCCTCCCGCGATGGGGACCACGTGAACATCGCCTCCCGTAGAACCCTCATCGCTCATCAACCCTTCGATGAAGACAATGTTCTTGCCGTCGGGAGAGACTCGTGGATCGGCGAGTTGCAGCTTCGGCTTATAAATCTCGCGCATCTCGCCGCTGCTGGCGTCGATTAAATAGAGACGCGCAATCCACCAGTTCGCATCGCCGTTGCCGTGAGCCGCGGTGGCCGCCCAACCTTGGCCATCGGGCGTCCAGTCGTATTCGTAGACATACACGTCGGCCGGCGTGATTTGGGTCAAATGGTCGGTGCTCAGGTCGATGGTTGCAATCCGCTGCTCGAAGATTTTCTCGTCGATGACGCCTGCGAGCGGCGTCATCGGCTGCAGTGGTCCCGCAACCCGGGGCATACCTTCAATGAAAAGAATGGCGAGCTTTGAACCGTCCGGAGAAAAGCGCGGGGCCTGGACATACCCTTTCAACTCCGCATGCTTCACCGGAGTGCTGCCATCAGCGGCTGCGGTCCAGATCTGTGCGGATGGAACGTCGCCCGGAAGATCGGCGATGAAGGCAATGCGCTTACCATCGGCTGACCATGCGACATCGCGTATTGGAAGGCCGCCTTCTACCGCGATCACCTGTGAAGATTGACCGGCAACATTTGTGACGGTAAGTTTCTTGTCCACGATGTGCGCGACCTCAGTTCCATCCGGTGAGAGTGCAACATCGGTGATCCTTTTTGCGTGCGGCATGGAGTCGAGAACTGCGGCGGCGCGCGAGGCCGCGGGAGTTGAGTCTTGCGCGAAAAGGGAAGTACAGACGAGAGAGCTTGCTGCGGCGATCAATAAAACTGTGGATGAGAATCGAATTTTCGTGATTGGATGCATCGCGGAAGGAGTATAACCGACCAGAATCTCCGCTTGCATCTTCCTCTGCCCCCGCGTTCGCGCGTATCCTCAAACTTTCGTAATGCGAAACTATTCCATATGAAGTCGAAACCACACGTCGCGGTTATCGGCGCCGGCGCCTTTGGTGGCTGGACCGCGCTTCATCTTCTTGAGCGCGGAGCCCGCGTTACCTTACTCGATGCATGGGGACCGGGAAACTCGCGCGCTTCTTCCGGCGGCGAAACTCGCATCATGCGCGGCACCTATGGCCCCGATCAGCCCTATACGAAACTCGCCGCCCGCGCCCTGCAGCTGTGGGCAAAATACGAACGGCGGTGGAAGCAGCAATTCCTGCATCGCACCGGCGTGCTTTGGATGGTCAGCAGCCGCAATGATGAATTCGAGCGCGGGTCGCCACCTACCCTTCGCGAAGCTGGAATCAAATTTCACGAACTCTCTACTTCACAAATGAGGAAACGCTGGCCGCAAATCAACTTCGAGGGCGTCTGCTGGGGAATTCACGAACCGGAGTGCGGATATCTCGACGCTCGCCTAAGTTGCCAGGCTGTGGTCGACGCATTCGTTAGTCAAGGCGGCATGTATCGGCAAGTGGCGGTCTCGGCCGACGGTCTGGAGACCCCGCCTGTGCGCAGCCTGACACTCGCGGACGGTTCGCGCCTTAAAGCTGACTACTACGTTTTCGCCTGCGGGCCATGGCTAGGGAAAATGTTTCCGCAAACACTGGGCGAACTCATTCGACCCACCAAGCAGGATATTTTTTTCTTCGGCCTGCCTGCCGGAAATTCGCAGCTTACCGACGCGCATCTTCCAGTTTGGGGCGATCACGGAAAACGATTTCTCTACGGCATCCCCGGCAGCGGCCGCCGCGGCTTCAAAATCGCCGATGACACGCGAGGACCCGCCTTCGATCCCACCAGCGGCGAGCGAGTGGTCAGCCAGACAACACTAAAACGCGTCCGCGAATATATCGCCTTCCGCTTCCCCGCGATGAAAAACGCTCCCTTGATCGAGACCCGCGTCTGCCAGTATGAGCAGACTCCCGACAGCAACTTTATCCTTGATCGTCATCCTCAAATAGACAACGTCTGGCTGGTCGGCGGCGGCTCCGGCCACGGCTTCAAACACGGTCCGGCGATAGGAGAACTGATGGCGGAGTTAGTCTTGAAGGATGGCGAAGTGAAGAGCCTCTGGCGGCTGGCGAGGTTTCACAAGAAGAACTGATAACCACAGAGGACACAGGGGTCACAGGGTAGTTCCTCTGTGTTACCCTGTGCCCCCTGTGTTAAAGATTTCCCTCACTGAATCTGAATCACGCTCGCTGGCTCGCTGGCTTTGATTTCCGATACTCGGGCCACGACCCTGCGCGCGAACTCGAATATCGATTTGGCGTGCGGCGAATTTTCCCCCTCCAGTACCACCGGCTTGCCGCCGTCGCCGGACTTGCGCACCTCGGGATCGAGTTCAATATTCCCCAGGAACGATACTCCGTACTGCTTCGCCATATTTTCTGCGCCGCCGCGGGAAAAGATATCGATCTCATGATTGCAGTGCGGGCAGGTGAAAAAGCTCATGTTCTCGACTACGCCCACCAGATCCACTTTCATCTGTTTGAACATTTCGATCGCTTTACGCGCATCCTGCAGCGAAACGTCGGAGGGCGTTGAAACCACCACCGCGCCAGTCAGCGGAACATTCTGCACCAGCGACAAGGCGATATCTCCCGTCCCCGGCGGCAGGTCGACGATCATGTAATCCAGATGTCCCCACTCCACCATCCCCAGGAATTGTTTCACGATCTGGTGCAGCATAGGGCCCCGCCAGATGATGGGCTTGTCCCCAGGATTCAGAAATCCCACAGAGATCACCTTGACGCCGTGGGCTTGCATCGGCTCAATACGATTCTCCCCAACCATCTTAGGCTGGCCGCTGACCCCCAGCATCAATGGAACATTCGGACCATAGACGTCGGCATCGAGCAAGCCAACTTTGTATCCCATCTTGGCCAGAGCGACCGCCAGATTTACCGAGAGCGTGGTCTTTCCTACGCCACCTTTCCCCGAACCAACAGCAAGAATTACATCAACTCCGGGCAGTGGTTGCGGTCCCTGTGCAGGCTGACCGGGATGAGCAGGCATATGTGCGTTCAAGGAATCACTCCAGAAGAGAAATCAAGACGTTAAACCTTGATTATACAAGGTGGCCGGGGATCGTAGCGCCTTAGCGCTCTCCGCGGCATTTCTCAGCGACCTCTGCGATTGTGCTGTTGGTTCGACGAGAGCAGAAGCAAAACTGCAAAGCGCGAGAGGCGCCCCAAGAACATAGAAAAAAATCAGTAGCCTTCACCTTCCAGCCGCACCTTGCCGCGAAACATGCGGAACACGAAAGTGAAATATCCGAGAGCCAGAATCAGAGCAATGCTCCACCAGATGATGCCGACCGTCAGCCCGTGTCGCCCGGCAGCTGTATTGTAGATGGTGAGGTTATAAGCGGCATTTGTACTCGACGGCAAAACATTGGGATAAAGAGCAAACGCCGCGCCCACCAGCATCCCTACGATGTAGAGCGCCGATCCGACAAAAGCAACTTTGTCCAGCCCTTTGCGGATCGCGTAAATCATCACCGCGAGACTGCCAAACACAACCAGCGGGACCAGATACCCCACAACGTGCTCCTTATAGTTGTCGAGAACCATGGGCCGCACGTAGCAGGTAGCAATCACTCCCACAATGGTCAAGATCAATTGCACCGGCCACGCCCACAGCGCCACGCCGCGAACGCGCTGCTGCAGTTCATTCTCGGTTTTCACTGCTATATATAACGCTCCATGCGCGGTCAACGTGACCAGCGGCGATCACGCCGGTCAACACCGTATACCAGTCGAGAATGCCGGTGTTGCCGCTGGCTCGAAAGTTGGTCCACAGCGGTTCGAAGAAGTATCCGTCCGCGCCGAGTGGCACGCCGCGGACGACATTACCGAGGGCCGCGCCGAAAAAGATTGCCAGCAGCACGCTGGACCCGCAGAAGATCAAATCGAAAAATCCCATCCAGACCGGATTTTCCATGTGCCCGCGCAACTCAATACCGATTCCGCGCAACATCAGCAGCCACAAAACCATCATCAGCGGCAAATAGAAGCCGCTGAAGCTGGAGGCATAGAGTAAAGGGAACGCGAAATACAACGTCCCGCCTGCAGCCAGCAGCCATACTTCATTTCCATCCCATACCGGGCCAATGGCGCGGAGAATCCTGCGGCGCTCCTCGCTATTTTTGCCGGCTGCCAGATAGATGGCGCCTGCGCCCAGATCGAATCCGTCGAGCACCACATAAGCCGCCACCATTACCGCCACAATCATGAACCACAGCGTTTCCATTCGGCTCCTTACATACACCGCTTCTATTGCGGCTTTGGCGATGCAATCAAATGACTCGTTCTGGCGCGGCGTTTAACGATGGAACTAAATCCGCACCCGGTCCGTGCTCGATCTCCCGCCTCACCAAAAATAAAAACAAAATGCCGAGGACCGTATACATGCCGAGAAAACCCAGCAGGGTAAACATCCCGTTGCCCGCTGATACCATCTTCGAATATCCGTCTGCCGTACGCATCAGGCCGTAAACGAGCCAGGGCTGCCTGCCTAATTCTGCCGTCATCCATCCCGCTGTGTTGGCGATGTAAGGGAAGGGAAGCGCCAGCAACAAAATCCACAACATCCAGCGCGTCGAAAACAATTTTCCGCGCCATAATAAGAAAGCGGCGACCACCATAATCGCGATAAAGATCGTCCCCAGGCCCACCATGATGTGGTAACTGTAATAAAGCAGCGCGATGTTCTGCGGCCACAGATCCTGCGGGAAGGAATCCAGGCCCTTTACCTCCGCCTTCCAGGCCCGGTAAGTCAGAAAGCTCAGCGCGTTCGGAACTTCAAGCGGATTATCAATCTTGCGCTCATCCACATTTGGCTGTCCCAGAATGACCAGCGGCGCTCCCGGCTGGCCGACGAAGAGCGCTTCCATGGCGGCAAGTGTGACCGGCTGATTCACTGCGATCATTCGTCCCTGACCGTCCCCGGTGGGAAATAACTGCAGAACGCTGAAGATCAATCCAGCGATCACGCCTACCCGTACGAAAACGCGTCCATGCGCTTCGAATTTTCCCCACAGCAGATAAAACGCGCCTACCGAGGCCATCACGATTGCGCCAGTAATTACAGCGCCGCTCATGTTGTGCGCATATTGCCACCACGCCCAGGGATTCATCACCAGTTCCCAGAAGCTTGAGAGTTGCAGCGATCCATTGGGCGCTTTCGCGTAGCCCACGGGATGCTGCATCCACGCGTCCGTGGCAATGATGAAATAACCCGAAAGCCAGGATCCCAGAAAAACCGCAACCGCCGACCACCAGTGCCCACGCGGGCCCAGCCGCTTTTCTCCATACAGAAACAAACCGAGAAATGCGGACTCCAGGAAGAATGCGAACATGCCTTCCATAGCCAACGTCTGCCCAATCACTCCACCCGCGTAGCGCGAAAAGTGCGACCAGTTGGTGCCGAACTGAAATTCCATGGGAATCCCGGTCACCACGCCGAGCAGGAAATTAATGCCGAATATCTTTGCCCAGAAGCGCGCCGCCTGATTGTAGATCTCGTCTTTGTGCCGAAGGCCGAGCGTCTTGAGCACCACGATGAGCGGCGCCAGACCCATCGTGAGTTGGGGAAAAAGATAATGAAAAGTAACAGTGAACGCGAAATGAATGCGATGAACGAGAAGAGCACTATCCATAGAATCCGTCCGGAATGAGTAGCGTACCCGTTACACGGAAGAGAGGATGTGACGACCGTCACATGAAGCTTAACGCTTTGCCTTACGCCGCCGCTCCGTCTCCACCCGCCGCATGTCCCGGCGCCGCCCGGCATCGTCATAACGTCGCCGCTGCTCTTCGGTCTCCGGAATCACCGGGGCAACTTTCAAACGGTTTCCGTTACCATCGATTGCAACGAAGGTGAGATGTGCCGATGCGACGTGCTGTGATCGGTCGGCGATGTAGTTCTCCACAAACACTTTTACTCCCACTTCCATCGAAGTCTGAAAAACCCGGTTCACTGACGATTTCAGGATGATCAGGTCGCCCACTCTCACCGGAACCAGAAAGTCGATATGATCCACCGAAGCCGTCACCACATAACTGCGGGCATGCCGGTGAGCCGCCATCGCCCCCGCCAGATCGATCCAGTGCATTAACCGTCCCGCCCAGCAGTGCGCCAAGCGGATTCGCATCATTCGGCAGAACGATCTCCGCCATCTCCGACTGTGAATCCCGCACCGGACGCGGCGTCAGCGTTTCTTCGCTCATGGTTTTCCTTTGCTCCTGTGAGTGGCATTCTGTTTTCGTGGGTAGGTTCGATCGACCGAGGGTCGTATCAGCTCGCAAGCGCTGGATTCGCTTCCCGTTTCTTTCTCTTCTCCAGATACGACGCGAGAAAACATTCCGCCATGCGCTGCACCCGGTCATCGGAATGCTTCAACTCCCAATGCGCGGCTAAGGGATCAAACGTCAAGGTGCCATGCTCCACCGGAAGATGCTCCCGCTCACATACGTAGCGAATCTGAATCTGTCCGCCCATTAAATTCTTCCCGTCAACAAAAACGGTTCGTGCCCCGAAGCGAACTGAATCCCACACGCGTTCCAGTGGCAAGCGCCCGCAGTTTGCCGCGTAGCCCAGATTGCAATACTCCCGCAGTTCGTCCTGCGACGGAACGGTATTCTCATGTCCCGGCGCAGTACAGTGCCCGCTCCATCCGCCGCCCAGCGGAAGCCGGCTAGCGTGCGGCCATGAACCATTCTCTAACTTCTCCATCGGCATGAAAAATGGACACGCCACCACAGCCTCCACGATCGCCAAAGTTATTGAGGACTGCCCATTCTACTCTCAGGCTGAACTCGAACCACCGCTACAGTAAGGCCAAAGATGTATCTGGCGTTTATACTAATCTCGTCTTCACTAAGAACTGTGACGAGAATTCCCTTATGGACCGCATCGCCGCCCTAAACGATATTCTCACCCAGAGTCCCAACGACACCTTTGCTCGCTACGGTTTGGCGATGGAGTATTCGAAGCAGGGCGATCTGGATCGCGCTCTTGCAGAGTTCTCCATTCTGCTGAAATCCAGCCCCGATTACACGCCGGGATACTTCATGGCTGCCCAAACATTAGTTCGCGCCGATAGAGTTAGCGATGCCAAGGCAATGCTCACTGATGGCATCGCCTCCGCCCGCCGCTCCGGAAATTTACATGCTCAATCCGAAATGGAAGCCTTGCTGACGGAGCTGGGATAGTTCGCGAGTTCGAGCGTATCGTGGGCTACCCTGTGCGCCCCTGTGTCCCCAGTGTTTAAGCCTTTGATTTCGCGCAGAAATCACTTTGCCATCCTACCCATCGCCCGCTCCACCAATCGCGGAAAATGCTGGTAGATCCTCACTGGGATGTGCATCGTCCACGGCACAATCACTTCCTTCTTCTGCTTTAAATATCCCTGTAGCGTAGCCCGCGCCACGCGCTCCGCAGTGATTCCTCGCACCGATTTGGGGCGCACCCGCTTCAGTTCATTCCCTTGCACTGCATTCTCCCCAAACGCCGTTCGCACGTAACCAGGGCAAACCGTCAGCACGTGGATTCCGTCTTTCTCCAATTCGACTCCGGCGCCTTTTCCGATCGCATTCATGGCAAACTTGGTCGCGCTGTACGCCGCATGAAACGGCATGGGAATATGCCCTGCCACGCTCGAAATATTGATGATCGTTCCGCCGCCCTGCTGCCGCATCACCGGAATCACGGCCTGCATCGCCGACACTGCGCCAAAAAAATTGGTCTCGAACATTTCCCGGCACGCCGCCATATCCATTTCAGCCACGGAATCCAGCAACCCATGCCCCGCGTTGTTTACCCAAACATCAATCCTCTGGAAATGGTGCATCGTGAGTCCGATGGCGCGGTCAATCTCCTCGCGATGCCTCACGTCGCAAGCCATCGCCAGCGTTCGCTCGACGTGACCCACTCGTCCCCGCGCCGCTTCCACGCGGCCGGCATCGCGCGAGAGCATAATCACGCTCGCCCCCTGATCGGCAAAAATCTTGGCAATCGCTTCCCCGATCCCCATCGAAGCGCCGGTTACGACCACAACTCTCCCTGCGAGTTCCATGACGTGCTTTTATGCTACAGAGTCTCCGAAGTCAACCTGCCGTGGCCGCCTTCAATGCTTTCGTCCTAACTGGCGCCGGCCTTGAGCGCAGCCCAAGAGTAGTTAATTCGTTTTTCTTCGTGAACCTTCGTACCCTTGGTGGTTAGTCTTGATCGTTGCGCCGAGCCGATTATTGTAGTCAGATACAATCAAAAAGCGCTTCCGTTCTGGAGATCCAGTTTGTGCCTTCCCTCATTCCCCTGTTCCCGCTCGATGTTGTCCTGCTTCCCAGCGCTCCACTGCCGCTGCACATCTTCGAGCCGCGCTATAAAGAAATGATCGCCGAATGTCTGGCGCAGAATCGGATTTTTGGAGTGGTTCGTGCTCTCGATCAGGGTCTCGCCGAAGTGGGATGCACCGCCGAAATCATCACCGTCGTGAAAGAGTATCCCGATGGACGCCTCGACTTGGTCGCCGAGGGCCGCAACCGTTTCGAAATCGTCGCCGTGAATCAGGATCGTACGTTTCTCCAAGGCGAAGTTCTTATGATTGAAGATGAACCGGGAGCGCCACCGCAGGAAGATGCCGCGCGGGCCGCTCAGCTGCACTCCGAACTGCTGGCGATCGCCGGAGCCAAACAAGATCTCTCCGCCGCCGACCCCGCGTTACTCTCGTTCTATCTAGCCGGCTCCTTGCCCCTCGATCTGGATTTCAAACAGAAATTGCTTTCTCTGCGCTCCGAAGCTGACCGTCTTTCCATCCTCATCACGTATCTCGAAAGTCTCATTCCCGACCTCCACCGCGCCGCCCGTGCCCGGGAAAAAGCCGGAGGCAACGGCCACATCCATTAATTGTCTTAGGGTTACCCTGTGAACCTCTGTGTCCCCCGTGTTAAAGGATTTTCCCAAGCTGGACGGGAACAAAAAGCTGAAGCCCGAACCGCGTATAATCCAGAAAAGTATTTCCCCGGGGGTTCCTCATGAGTCTTCCACGCACGCTCGGCGAATTGCGCCGCAGTCCATTTTCTGAAGAACGTCTGCGCACCCGCCGCGTGAAAGACGAACTCCGCGACAACCTCATCGCCCGCCTGCGCCAGCACGATGACGCAACGATTTTTCCCGGCATCGTAGGATACGAAGATACCGTGGTGCCGCAAATTGTGAATGCCATCCTCTCGCGCCACAATTTCATTCTGCTCGGCCTCCGCGGACAGGCCAAAAGCCGCATCCTGCGCGCGCTGACGACGCTGCTCGATCCGCACATGCCATACCTTGCAGGCTGCGAGATCCGCGACAATCCCTACGCACCAATCTGTCGCCGCTGCCGCGAAGAGGTCGCGCGCCACGGCGATGAAACGCAGATTTCCTATCTCACGCCCGACGATCGCTACGTGGAAAAGCTGGCAACTCCCGATGTCACCATTGCAGACCTCATCGGCGATATCGATCCCATCAAAGCCGCCCGCGGCGGTCATGAACTGTCGAGCGAATTCACCGTTCACTACGGCCTGCTGCCCCGCGCCAATCGCGGCATCTTCGCCATCAACGAACTCCCTGATCTTGCCGGAAAAATTCAGGTTGGCCTCTTCAATATCATGCAGGAAGGCGACGTGCAGATTAAGGGCTATCCTATCCGCTTGCCGCTCGACCTCGCAATCGTCTTCAGTGCAAATCCCGAGGACTACACGGCTCGCGGAAAAATCATCACACCGCTCAAAGACCGCATCGGCTCCGAAATTCGAACGCACTATCCCGCAACCGTGGATGAAGGCATCGCCATCACCGCGCAGGAAGCCTGGACCAGCCGCAACGGCCATGCTTCGCATATGCCCGCTTACATTCAGGAAGTGATCGAGCGCATCGCCTTCGCCGCCCGCGAAGATAAGAAAATCGACAAGCGATCCGGCGTCAGCCAACGCCTGCCCATTTCTGCGATGGAGAATGTAATCTCGAACGCCGAGCGCCGCGCCCTGCGCAATGATGAAAAGCTCGTCGTGCCCCGCGTCAGCGACGTGTATGCTGCGTTGCCCGCCATCACCGGCAAACTCGAACTGGAATACGAAGGTGAAATGAAAGGTGCGGACTTCGTCGGCCGTGAACTGATCCGCTCGGCTATCGCCAAAACCTACGATCAATATTTTACCGGCGCTAACGTGCAGCAAATTGTGCAGTGGTTCGACCTGGGCGGCGAAATCCAGTTATCGGATTCCGTCTCCGCCGCGGAAGCGCTGGAGAATCTGAAAGAAATTCAAGGGCTGATCGATAAGCTCGGCCCGCTCGGCGTTACCTTAAAAGAAAGTCCAGAGCAACAAGTCTCCGCCGCCGAGTTCATCCTCGAAGGCCTGCACGCCCACAAACGCATCGGCCGTAATGAAGAGCGTATCTTCAAAGCCGGAGAAAAAAAGCCCGAACCGCGCACCGAAAAAAGTTTCGAGAAAGAAGAACCACCATACCGGCAGAGAAGACAGTTTAACTAAAAGGCTTCTAGCTGCTAGCTTCTCGCTGAACCGAGGGCCCGGCTAGAAGCTAGCAGCTAGAAGCTAGCAGCTATTATGAAACGCATCCGTTACTCCAAATATGTCCCCGACCCCGCCGGCGAAATGAGCATGGAAGACTTGCTCGGCGCGCTCTCCGACTACCTGCTGCAAAGCGGCTTCCAGAGCGACATGTGGTACGAGATGCCCGAAGGCGAGCAGACGCTCGACGATCTCAAACGCGCCATCGAGCAAGCCCTCATGGATGGCGATGCTTTCGATGACGAAATGCGCGAGCGTCTGCAACAGATGGCGATGGACGGCGAACTCGACGAACTTATCGAAAAGTTGATCGAGCGCATGCAGCAGGAAGATTACATCTCCATCGATCAGCCACCCGATCCTGCGCGTCAGTCCAGCGTTGGCGGCCAGCTCGGCGAGAATCAAGCGCAAACTAAATTCGAAATCACCGATAAGAGCCTCGACTTCCTTGGCTTCAAGTCACTCCGCAATCTGCTCGGCTCGCTCGGCAAGTCCAGCTTCGGACGTCACGACACTCGCGACCTCGCCACGGGCATCGAAGCCAGCGGGTCTTCCAAAACCTATGAGTTCGGCGACACTCTCAATCTCGACATTACCGCCACTCTCTCCAGCGCCATCCAGCGCGAAGGCCTCACCCTGCCGCTGAACATCGAATACTCTGATCTGCAAGTTCATCAGTGCGAGTATCAATCTTCATGCGCAACGGTGCTCATGCTCGATTGCTCGCACTCGATGATCCTCTACGGCGAAGATCGCTTCACTCCGGCGAAAAAAGTCGCCATGGCGCTCTCGCATCTGATCCGCACGCAATATCCCGGCGACTCGCTCTCGCTCGTTCTTTTCCATGATTCCGCCGAAGAAGTTCCGCTCTCGCAACTCGCCCGCGTCAAAGTCGGTCCTTATTACACCAACACGCGTGAAGGCCTGCGCCTGGCTCAGAGAATCCTGCAGCGTCAACGGAAAGACATGAAACAGATCGTCATGATCACCGACGGCAAACCCTCCGCCCTCACCCTCGAAGACGGACGCATTTATAAAAACGCCTTCGGCCTCGATCCGCTGGTCGTCAGCCAGACGCTCGAAGAAGTCTCGAAGTGCAAGCGCGCCGGTGTCCTCATCAACACATTCATGCTCGCGTCCGATTATGGACTGGTGCAATTCGTCCAGAAAGTCAGCGAGATGTGCCGCGGCAAAGCCTACTTCACCACTCCCTACACACTGGGCCAATACCTGCTGATGGATTACATGTCGAGAAAAACCAAAACAATTCACTAACGGAGGCCTGGAAAGGTTTCGTACTACCCTGTGATCCCTGTGTTCCCCCGTGTTAAAGATTTTCCCGTTCCCCAAACTGCTGATAATCTCTGTATCCATGGCAAATTGCATTCGATGTGGCCGCCAGCTTCCCGGCTTTACTTTCGGCAAGAAGATCTGCCAGTGGTGCGTGCAGCATGAAAAGTATCAGCGTGGCGAGATCGCCGAGGATGCGCGTCAGCCGGTGATGCAGACTCCATGGGTCCGCCGCGGCGAATCTACCATCACGCTCACGCACATATTGTTCGGCATCAACGTCGCAGTGTTCCTGGGCATGATGATCGAAATGCTTCTCGCCGGCGGCAGTCCCTTCCAGGAGTTCTCAGGACTGGAGTTGGTGCAATGGGGCGCGAATGTGGGTCCGCTCACACTTTCGGGAGAGTGGTGGAGGCTCCTGACTTGTGTCTTCGTTCACGGTGGCTGGCTCCACATTGCCTTCAACATGTGGTGCCTCTGGGACCTCGGCGCGCTCAGCGAATCGCTCTACGGACGCTGGACTTTCGGCGTGATCTACATCATCTGTGGCCTGGGAGCCAGTCTCGCCAGCGTGACGTGGAATCCTCAAGTGATGAGCGTGGGCGCTTCCGGAGCGATCTTTGGATTAGCTGGCGCGCTCATTGCGGCTTTCAAACTCGGCGAATTTTCCGTGCCACGCGCGGCACTCTCGGGCCCGCTCCGCAGCCTGTTGGTTTTTGTTGTTTTTAATCTGGGCTTCGGAGCCGTGTCCGGCTTCACCGACAACGCTGCCCACATCGGAGGCCTCGTTACTGGCTTAATTCTGGGCGCGCTCATCGCTCTTTTAGCTCCGCGGCAAGATCAGGCCCCGCGCCGCGCCGCGATCTTTCTTGTAATCCTTTTCACTCTCGCAGTCGGGGCCACGGAACTGGCTCATCACTACGGTTTGCCGCTCCGCCTGGGTCGGACACCTTTCGCGCGAACTGACAATGCGCCCGAGAATATTCCGGTCTTTCCTGGATGGATGAATTTCGATAACGGGAAGCAGCGTGCCTAGCTCTTAGTCAGATCTCCTACCGCCCGCCAGGCCTGATTGATCGCCTCATCTGTGTACGCGTAAGCTCCTGCGTCCGCGTTCGCGATCGCGATCCTTCCGAAAGTTTTTCTCGCCACTTCGCACGGAGTCGTGCCACCCTCCAGCCAGAACGAATCCCACAGCGAGTTGTATTCGTAGGCGTATCCGTGCGGCCAGCGGTTCACGGTGATAGCGGCAATATCGCGCGCAGGATCGAATCCTCCCGCGCCCAGCGTCCGGGCAAGTTGGCCGCGAATCTCGCGCTCCATGGTTTCAAACGTGGTGTTGTATAACTCGATGCGGCCGAGAGTATGCTGCTCCCGCGACGGCCGGCCGGGCTGGCACGGAGTCTTCATCATGTGAACCACAATCGGCTGCTCCGGCTGCCGTGCGCATTCGTAACCACCGATGCTCACTGCCAAGTCGAGTGCCACACGCGTGTGATAACAGCCGGGAGCATACACAGCATTTGTTTTCAATTTCTGGAACGAGGTCCAGTTGCGCAGCGCCACGTTCGTATAAAGCAGTGGAACTTTCTGCGCCGAAGCCAGAGCATCGCGCTGTGTCTGGGGTAACTCTTCGCAGATGTAGGGGATCACCACATGCCAGCAAGCCAGAACGCAATTCTTCGCCCGCGCCGTATACACCTTGCCGCCACGCGCGTAGGCGACCTCCACTTCTTTCGCGGATTCCGTGTCTCCGATATGTTTTACCCGCACAGCCGTGCTGTTCAATCGGATCTTCACCGGCGATGTTGCCGAATCCAGCCTGGAATAATTCGCCTTCGCCAGAACCACGTCCGGGGCCGTACTCCCTGGCATGACGTCCGGAATCAGTTGCCGGACCAGAAGTCGTGCGATGCTTGCATTGCCATCGGGAAAGTGAAAGAAATATTTCTCCGCCTCTTCATTCGGAATCGCATCGCGATTCATTCCCTTGCCCGGCTCGGGATCGAGCTTCATCCCGGCGAATCCGGGCATGTCGAAGCCCCACGCATCCTGCGCGGCAACCGCATCGATCCCCAAACCGAATAGAGGTTGGGGCACGGCTTGAAAAACTTTCACCACATCTTCGTGAACTTTGACAACGTCTCTCAAGAAATTGGCGTAGCTGATGCGGGCGAGCTTTGCTTTCTTCTCGGTGGAAGTCAGGCCAGGAAAGTAGTCAACCTGATCACGAAGCAGTCGCTCGAAATCGGTCTTGGCTTGCGGCGCAATCGGCGCCTGCGCCAGCATTTGCTTCCACGCCGAGTGCTCATTGGAGTTGATGTAATCTTTTTCGCCGCCGCTGAATGTCGCTGGGCTCACTACCAGGCGATCCACGCCGAAGGTCTCTTTATCAAAGAAGATTTTCGATCCCAGCCCAAACGAATGATAAAGATTCGCGTCGTGATACTTGGGATACGAAGCCACATCGATCCCCAACTCCTCGATCACTCCGCGCGCCACCTGGCTGTACGGCGCGGGACTTTCAATCGAGTACGTTCCGCCAAAACCCAGGCGGAAGGCGTCGCTCACGCGAAACTCGTTCCGCTTGGCGTGTCCGCCGAAGTCGTCGTGGTTGTCGAGGATAAGAATGCGAGCATTCGCACCTGCACTCTTGCGATAGAAATGTGCAGCCGCCAGCCCGCTGATTCCGCCGCCCACAACGATGAGATCGAAAGTCTCACCGGTATCCTGCGGTGTCCCGGCGTTCTCCCAAAAAGTCCCATCGCGCAACGCATGCGCGGCATCGAACGATCCCGGATGGCTGCCGCGCATTCCAGTAAGAGCCGGCGGGTAATAGGATGGAGACTTTTCCGGATTGAAATCGCCGCCGAAGAGCTGCCATGGCATCATGGCGGCGCCTGCAGTCACGGCCATTCCATTGAGAAAATCACGCCGCGTGATGCGGCGGTTCATTCCGAGTTCGCGGTCGGTTTGGTCGCTCATCTACTGGTCGGCTTTCTTTACCGCCAGTTCTGCACCCTGAAAACCGATGCGGCTGTGCGTGCCGTCGCAGAAAGGCTTGTTGACGGAGCCACCGCAACGACACAGAGAAAATGCCGGTTTGCCAGTGAGATCGTACGGAGTTCCGTTCGCATCGACCAGTTCCACTGAACCCTCCGGTGCCTCGACGCGAAATGGGCCATTGGGACGCACAGTGATCTTTACTTGAGCCATCAGTAAGATTCCTCCAACCTTGTGGGATTCTAGTAAGGATAAAAGATAACACTAAGGGCAAGGGCGTGTCGCCGGTTCTGGCTAAATCTGAAACGCAGGGGACTTGTGGCGCGTGGGAAGTACAAACGTCCTGGCCGTCTCGGCTAAATCGGCAACTCTTGTGTAGTGGGGAAGTGGTGCTGCTCTCGGCCGACTTTGCCGTCGTATTTAGTGGTCATCTTGAAGAGTTCGAGACGGCCATCGGAAGCTAGGAATCGGCATTGATCGCGCAACTCCTGCATCTCAGCCTCGGCGAGCGGTGAAAAATTGACCGCGACTTTCAGATTCTGCTCTAGCACCTGCAAGGTGTCGACTCCGCTGATTGTGGTCGCGACGGGTAAGCTCATAGCATAACGCAGCCCTTGCTCCGGAGTGACCGCGCCGTGGCGCACCAGTTCGCCGCTGCCTCCGAGGCTCTTCATTCCAAGCACGGCAATCCCACGACGGGTCGCTTCCGGCAGAACGTGCGTTTCAAAACTGCGAAAGGTTGCATCGCAGCAGTTCAGCGGCATCTGTACCGTGTCAAAAGGGAAATCGTGCGACAACATTTTCAAATGAATCTCCGGATCTTTATGTCCGGTGAATCCTACAAAGCGTACTTTCCCCTGCTGCTTGGCCGCGGCTAGCGCTTCGGCAGCGCCATTGGGTGCGAAGATCAAATCCGGATCGTTATCGTAAACCACTTCGTGAATTTGCCACAGATCGAGGTGATCTGTTTGCAGCCGGCGCAGCGATTCATCCAGCATGCGCATGGCAACTTTCTTGTCGCGACCGTGAGTGCAGACCTTCGTCATGACGAAGGCCTGATCGCGTTTGCCTCGCAAAGCTTTTCCCAGCCGCTCCTCACTGAGGCCGTCATGATATTCCCAGGCATTATCGAAAAACCGCACGCCGTGGTCGAAGGCTTTAGCGACAATTTCCATCGCCGCCTGATCGGTCTCCGCCGACCCAAGATGATAGCCGCCGAGACCCATAGCGGAGACTTGCACTCCGGTACGTCCCAGCGCCTTTTTCGGCACTTCTCCGGCGGGAATCTGCTGCGATGCATCGGACTGTTGCTGCGCCATACTCCCTCCAGCCAGGAGCGGGGCCGCGCCCAGCACGGCTGCTCCTTTTATAAAACTTCGGCGATTCCATTCGAACTTCGAAGCCAAGTTGTTCCCCAAATACTTGTTGTTAAAAACCGCTCGTCTAAAATTGCTTTTCTGGAAAAGGGTGTCCCGTGTTCATCTCAGCTCCCAGCATGTCTTTGACTTCGGACTGCTGCGTGTCCAACGGGAATCCATGAGCGAGACGAGCCTCCGGGTTATCAAACTTCAACGACAGTTTGTAGAGTTCGTACCTGCCGTCGGCTGCGTCGGGCTTGCAGCGCTCGCGCAGCGCATCCCTTTCCGCGTCCGTCATCGGAGTAAAGTTCTGCGCAATCTGCAGATTCTGGTGCAGCACTTCCAAACTGTCGATACCGGTAATTGTGGTAGTGACTCCCGGAATGCTCATGGCATAGCGCAGTGATTCCTCTGCGGTGATTACGCCGTGCTTGATGGCATCGCCGTGCCCGCTGAGCGGCTTCATGCCGAGAACCGCGATACCGCGCTTGGTAAGTTCTGGCAGAACCTGTTTCTCGAAGCTGCGGAAGTTGGAGTCGAAAGCATTCAGCGGCATCTGCACTGCATCGAATGGAAACCCGGTATTGAGCATGGCAAGGTGAACCTTGGGATTCTGATGGCCGGTAAATCCCACGAAGTGCACCTTTCCATCTTTCTTTGCTTTTTCGAGAGCTTCGGCCGCTCCGTTCTTGCGGATGAAAAGCTCAGCATCATTATCAAAAGCCATGCCGTGGACTTGCCAAAGATCGAGGTGATCGGTTTGCAGCCGGTGCAAGGATTCCTCCAGCATCAGCAGCGCAAGGCTCCCATCGCGCCCGTGCGGACAAGTTTTCGTCATTAAAAAAACTTTGTCGCGGCGCCCCTTCAGGCCGGCGCCCATCCACACTTCAGTCTTTCCGCGGCGATACTCCCAGCAGTTGTCGTAGAAGGTGATTCCGCCATCGACCGCTTGATGAATAATCTCGATCGCAGTTTTTGCGTCGGGAGCCTCACCGAGGTGATGGCCTCCGAAGCCGAGAACGGAAATCTTCGCGTCAGCCCGGCCGAATTTTCGCAGGGGGATGGTTCCGGCTGGAAGTCTGTGGCATGGATTCATCCAATCGTGAGGAGCAGTATTAAGTTGGGTTTGGATGCAATGATCGGAGCGCGGGTTGACGGAGAAAAGTTGACGAAGAAAAGCTGCGATCAAGCCGCCAGCGAGTTGGCGCGGATCAAGCTACGGTACAAATCGAGATAGTCGTCGATCATCCGTTTTGCGGTGAAGCGCTCGCGGGCGCGAGCGAACGCTCGATCGGCGTAGGCCTGGCGCAAGGGCCGGTCGGAATCGAGCTGGGCAAGAATTGCGGCCAGGCTGCTGGCGTTGTTCGTGCGGAAGTAAAGCGCGGCGTCCCCCCACACTTCGCGGAAGCTTGGAATATCGTTGGCCACAATGGCGCAACGGGAGAAAGCGGCGTCAAGCGGCGCCATGCCGAGCGGCTCGTAACGCGCTGTGGCGGCATAGACGGCGGCCCGGCTGTACAGCGCGCGCAACTGAGACTCCGTCTGGGGGCCGCGGATCGCGACCGTGGCCTGGCTGGTTGAGACTTTCACGTCCGCGCGAATCGGAATGCGCGGAACTGGCACAGTCTGCTCCGCTCCCACAATGCAAACCGGGAATGGGTGGACGTGCTGGGTCAGCAGAAAGACTTGCTTGCCCGCGTCGACCAGACGGCCGATCGAAAGCACGGAGTCGTCTTTGCTGATATACGGATTAAAAAAAATCGGGTTGCGTCCGGGATAGATGATGGCAGCCCGCCGCGGCCGGCTGTAAGTCGAGATCAGAGTGTTGAGCATGCAGGCCGAAGGCGCCACCACCGCGTCCGCCGCAGCGATGCCGCGAACAATGGTTTCCCGATACCACTTCAGCCACCGCGTGGGCCGCGGCGAGCAACCCTGCACCGCCTCCGCCCAACTGATCAGGTCACCGTGAGCCATCACCACGCGCGGAACATCGACCGAAAGATCGCCGTGACAGAACTGGTGCAGCTGCAGCAAATCCGGATGCACCTCACGCACCAGGTTGGCCAGAAATTCCGACGACTCGGCAAGATCTTGCGGAGCTTCATCCATCCACTCCAGCCGGAACGCTGTGGGCCGGTATTCCAAGCCGTGCAGACGATCCATCCAGGCGGTCTGATCCGGAAGAGGAATCTCGCCGAAAGTGACCAGAGTGACTCGCACCCCGCGCGTCACCAGGCCGGTGACGAGTTCCCGAGCGTAAGTCCAGGAACCGGACATCGTATCGGCAGTGACCAGAACGTGCAAAAAAGCTCCTGAAGCATGCGGAACGCCGCCATAGATGAGCGATTCCGCTGCAAAGCTGCCCTATTCTAGTGCAGAACAAGGTCAGGGGCGAAAACTTTTCTTGCACACTCTGCCGCTTTGCATGGTTTCTGGACGAAATATTTTTCTCCGGACCGTAGTTGTTGCGAGGATCAGGTCAGTTCGCCCCCAGCCTCAGCCGCATTTCGCGCGCTAAATTGTCGACCGCCCGGATTTTTTCCGCAGCCGGGCCGGGCACGCCAGGAACGGACATTGCCAGTTCGCACGAAAGCAGCATGGAAGTGAGGCTTTCCCCCATCTCGCTGCGAAACTGTTGCTCGACTGAACGGCGGGCCTGGGTTTCTTCGCGCTTGCGGCGATGCAACCCGGAGCGAACTTCCCTTACCAGCCGCTCCATACCGCTGACGGCGAAGTTGATATAAACCGGAAAGGCTGTGTCCAGGTGTTCCAGTACCTGGTCGCTCTCGGCGGGTTCGTTTTCCAGAATGAATTGATCTATGACCACGGCGGAATAAGTTTGTTCTCGCAACCGGGCCATAGCCTGCTGTAAATTTTCTGCCCAATGGGTTTCATTCCCAGTGGACTCGTTCAAAGTGGCGGCGCACTCTGGTCCGCGTGCTGACGGTGTGATGAGTAAAATCATGCTGCTTCTGTAGCACGTCAGGTTCCACGATTAATTTTATTGAAAAGGTGAGAGTTATCGACTGCGCCCAGCCCGTGCCTCCCATTGCGGACCGTGAGCCAATCCAAATTGAAATTGGCTGCTTCATTCCAGGTTTAAGCGTGCGCTGCATAGTCTTTCAACTTGCGATACAGAGTGGTCTTGCCAATGCCCAATAGCCGCGCGGCTTGCAACTTATCGCCGTTGAGTTCGGCAATGGCGCTAAGTATGGTTAACCTTTCCAACTCAGCCATCGGAACGATTTTGTTGTGCCCGTTTCCATTCCCGTTGCTGGGCACGACGATCGCGGTCCGTCCGATTGCCGGCGGCAGATCGCCGACATGGATGAGCGGTCCGCTGGTGAACGCGCAAGTCCGTTCCAGGCAGTTTTCCAGCTCTCGAACATTGCCGGGCCAGTCGTAGGCCAACATCACTTTCAGAGCTTCATCGCTGATAATCTTCTCCTGACCCGAGGCGCGCGCGGCACGCTCCATAAAGTGAGCAATCAGCACCGGGATATCTTCCCGACGCTCGCGCAGTGGCGGAATCCGCAGGCTAAGAACGTTAAGCCGGAAATACAGGTCGCGCCGGAAAGCCCCTCCCATCACCGCCTGCTCCAGATCGCGATTGGTGGCTGCGAGGATTCGGACGTTGATGGGAATGCGCCGCGTGCTTCCCACCGGTCGAATTTCCTTTTCTTGAATGGCGCGCAGAAGTTTGGATTGAAGATCGACTGGAAGTTCACCCACTTCGTCGAGAAATACGGTTCCGCCTTCCGCAATCGCGAGCAATCCGTCTTTCGCCTGATTGGCCCCGGTGAACGCGCCCCGGACATAACCAAAAAGTTCGCTCTCGATCAGCGTAGGCACCAGCGATCCGCAGTCGACCGGAATGAAAGGTTTGTCGCGAAAGTTTCCCGAGTAATGGATGGAGCGTGCCACCATCTCTTTTCCCGTGCCGCTTTCCCCGAGAATCAGCACGGGATGCGAACTGCTGGCCGCCTTGGAGATAATGCGGTACAGCTTCTCCATTTCCGGCGCGCGTCCAACCAGCCCGCCATATCCCTGCTTGGATTTCAGCTTCTCCCGCAAGATCCGGTTTTCCGTCTTCAGCTTGAGATGGTTCGAGACGCGATCCAGCAGGAGCTTGAGTTCGTCAATGCTGAACGGCTTGGTAACATATTCGTAAGCCCCATGCTTCATCGCCTGGACCGCGGATTGTACCGTTCCATAGCCCGTGACCACGATTACCAGCGCCTCCGGACGCTGCGCTTTGATCTGCCGCAAAACCTCCAGACCACTCGCCCCCGGCAAACGCAAATCGAGCAGGACGGCATCCATACTGTGACTCTGCAACAGACGATAAGCGTGCTCTGCGGAATCGGCGACATGGGCAATAAAGCCCAGCGATAACGCCACTTCCCGGCAAGCTTCCCGAATCGAGCGTTCATCATCGACGATGAGCAGGTTGAGAAAATTCGCGGCCAGAATTTGCGGTGTGGGGATCGACGGACTGATGGCGGCTGACGTCATAAGAGTGATTCCTTCTGAAGCTCTTGAACTGCGGTTAGGGAGTTATCGGATTGTGGAGTGGAGATAGCGGTAAAATCTGCACTGGCCGACTGAATGATCCGGGGCAGCAAAATCATGACTCGAGTGCCCCGGCCTGGCTCACTTTCGAAGTGAATCAACCCGCCATTTGAAGTCACGATACCGCGGACCGTGGTTAGTCCCAAACCTGTGCCTTGGCCCGCACCCTTGGTGGTAAAAAAAGGGTCGAATACGCGCTGCCTCGTATTTGTGTCCATGCCGCAGCCGTTGTCGCGAACCGCCAGAACGACGCAGGGAAAGGCGATCTGATCGGTGGACCGCCCCGAGCTGGGAACGCTGAGAAACTTGGAATTACTCGTCTCGAGAACAATGCGGCCGCCGGTGGGCAGGGCATCTCGCGCATTCAAAACAAGATTGACCAGGATCTGCTGCACTTGCGCGGGGTCGATCTTGATCAGACCTAGCTCTGGGTCAAGTTTGAGTTCGAGCACAATATTTTCGCCAATGAAATGGGTCAGCAGATCCTGCATCGCCTCGGCAATTTGGTTCAAGCACAAGGTGCGGACCTGAGAGGCGCGTGGCCGGGCAAAAACCAGCAACTGACGCACCAAGTCCGCAGCCTGCACAATCGCCGAACGAATCTCTTCGGCATAGCGACGCCGGCCGTCGCTTGCATCCAGAGTTGCCAGCAACAGGTCGCAATACAGCAGCACTCCAGTCAAGAGGTTGTTGAAGTCATGTACCACGCCCCCCGTCAGGCGGCCTACTGTTTCCCATCGCTGCGATTGAAGCAAACTCTCCTCGACGGGGCCAATTTCGTCATCCCGGTCACCCATGAGCAACGCATGCACAACTTGCTTTCCGTAAGCGGGAAGACGCCAGCCTGTCCAAATCTTTGGTCTCATCCCAGCTTCACCGCCCGCTGCTTGTATACGAATGCTGTCGCGCGTCGAATCCAACAGCTCGCAAAGAAGCGATTCGGTTGCGCCGCGGTGTTCGGGAGGCACTAAGTCATAAATTTCCAGGGAGCGCTTTTCACTCAGGCCAGAATCCATCACCTGTTCAAAAGCCGAATTCATCTGCACGATGACTCCATGAGAATTGCACCTCGCGGCGGGAACCGGAGCGTGTTCGAAGATGGAACGGAAAGCCGTTTCGGCAGTTTCAGCGACATTCTGTTCCGTCCAGGGAAATGGAGTGGCCGTGTTCATATTGATACTTTGCCGTGGAAGAAGCAGGAAAGGAACTGCAAGATGCTTCGACTGATACCTCGGTGCTTCCCAAAACGGGACTCGAACAACGTCTTGCAACCCGCCTTTCCAAGTTCAAGCGTCACTATAGGAGGCCCAATCTGACACGGCGAAGGGCAGACGTCACCCGAATCTCCAACGGGTCTGTGCAAAACTAGCTAAGAGATTTGTGGTGTTATGTTTAAAAGGAAATAATTAAACGTCCACACAAGTGAGACGGGAGATGAGCGCGGTCGGAAGCCTAACGTTTGGCAATCGAGTTTGCGTCAGGAAACGCGACTGGAGCTGTAAGACGGAAGGTCAGCCGGTGTCCTTTTTGGATTCGAAAGCCCTGGGATCCCACTGCCATCCCATTTCCTCCAGAAGCTACGTTCAATGGAACGTTCGACTCGGAAGTTCCCCTGGCGAACAGGTTGGATGTTCGAAGCCCAAAAACTCTGCCATCCACGGAAACCGTGTTCAAAGTAAGCTCAACATAACCCGGATCGGGACTGGATCCCGGCCGGTTCATAGATGGTTGCGCCAACTCTACGTGCCCCGTGACCGGAGCACCGGACGCGATCACCGTATCTCCGTTTATTGCCAGCCGTCCATCCAGTGATGCGGTGAATGCATCCCCGGCGCGAAGCTGCGAGAAGGCCAATGAATTCGCCAGCCGCACCGTGATGAGGGTGCCTGCGGGAAGGGTGAGGAAGTGGGACATGGCCGGGAAAGGCGTGCTGACCGCCGGCTTACCGTCCGAAGGCACCGCCGGATGAACAGTGTCGTCATTTACCTGATCCGGATTCTGGTGGAAGGGAAGGGGTTGCTCGGCCGCTGTGGAGCTCGGCGCTACATCGCTTCGGCGAATCATACTGGAACGAGCGCAGCCTGCAACCAGGCTGAACGCAGCGCAGAGCGCCACCAGAACTAAGATAGAACCGGGCCGCACTCGACGCTGTACCATGCTAAATATGGTTGCTCGAACTAGTCTTGTCGGGCTAGTGGCAACTGAAGTACCAGATCCTAGCTATAAGAATCAGAGAGTTGCACTACTAAGAGGTACAGGCGCAGGTAGAAGTTGCTTTCCGCAGTGCAAAAAAATAATCGCGGAGAGCTCATCGCTCTCCGCGATTTTTCTTTCCAAAGCGTGACTTAGTTCGATCCCCCGCCGGCGTTGGCGCTCTGCGATTCGTTCTCCGGCTGTGCAATCACGCCGTCGAACGGCGTCGCCGCCACGTAGCGCCCGTGCACTACGCTGATGCGGCGCAGTGGGTATCCGGCGTCCGGTCCGCGCTGCCAGCTGCTGCCACCGTCCGTACTCTCGAAGACCACGCCAGTCTGGCCGCTGGTAGCGAGCAGACGCTTGTGGCTTCCATCGTAGGCCACCGAAGTGATGTCCTTATCAGGCAAGCCGGTAAGCACGTGGTTCCAGCTCTTGCCAGAATCCGCGCTATGGAAAACGCCTTCGCGCGTCGCGACCAGGACTTGTCCATCCGGGGTCACAGTCACGTTGCGGATGTTGATGGGATAGGAGGCCAGTACCGCAGGCTGCCAGATTTTTCCTTCATCCTGCGAAACCAGCACTTTGGACCGCGTCGCAGCGACCACCAGGCCATCCTGCGCCTGCACCGCAACGAAATCCTTTTCGCCTTCCACCGGACCGCCCATCCAGAATTTGCCGTGATCCTTGCTGATAAACAATCCCGCCGACGTGGCTTCGAACCAGCGCGGCGAATTCAGATCCGCATCGTTCACCCGGCCGTCCATCACGGAACGGCTGCTGACGACGGAAGTTACATGCTTCTTCTTTCCGCTCTTCAACGTCACCGTCCGCGAAACCGTCTTTTCGATTACGACTTCATTGATCGGGTGCCAGGTCGAAGTGCCCGGAAGAAGCTCAAATGCGCCCCGGTTGGTTCCGGCAATGATCGTTCCGTTGCTGGCTTGTTTCAGGGTGAATACGTCCCGCCCATCCAGACCAGAACTCTTCTGCTGCCAGTTCTGCCCGTCATCGTGCGTAAAGAAAACGCCGCCAAATTCGCGGTCATTGACCAGGCCGATGTAAATCGTATTCGGTTCTTTTTCGTCAGCCAGGATCGCGCTCACGTAACGGTGAGAATAACCATGATTCGACGAAGTGAAGGTTGCAGCCGAGTTGTCGCTGGCCAGCACGCCGCTGCGGTCGGTGGCGAGCAACACGCGCTGCGAGTTTCGCGGATCGACCAGAACATCGTTCACTACCACTTCAGGACTGCTTGCCAGTTTCCAGTTCTTGCCTTCGTCAACACTCTTCCACAAACCTTCCGTGGTGCCGGCGTAGACGATCGCCGGGTTGCTCGGATCCTGTCTCAGAACGCGAGTGCGTCGCGCGGTGAAGGGAATGCCCTTCACTTTGTCGAATAAGTCGCCGCCGCTGACGCTCTTGTAAATGCCGGAGCAGGCGCTGGCGAAAACTTCAGAAGGATTCGCCGAGCTGACGATGATCGAGAAAACATCGGAATCATCGATCATGCCTTTGTTGATGTGCTGCCAGTTGGCGCCGCCGTCGCTGGTCTTCCAGGCCAGATGCCAGGTTCCCGCGTAGACCACGTTCGGATCTTTCGGATCAACCGCAATCGATTCGATGTTCTTGACGATGCCGTCGCTGGGAGAAATCTTCTGCCAGTTGTTGCCGCCATCGTTGCTGCGATAAACGCCATCCAAGGCGCCTGCCACTACAACTTTATTGTCAGAAGCGGAAACTGCCATGGCACGCACCGACTTGCCGTGCATTCCCGGCAGCGCTTCCCAGTCCTTGCCGCCGTTGTGGGTGCGGAAAATGTCGCCCGCACTCTGGTCCTGCACGCTCCAGGCGGAGACGAAAATGTGCTTCGAATTCTGCGGATCAAACACGATGTGGTCGAGAACGTAGTCATCGCCAGCACCGAGCTTGGCAAACCTTGACCAGCTATGTCCATTATCGTCAGAGGCGAAAATGACCCCGGTGCTGGTTCCTAAGAGAATGTGATCCGGATTCTGCGGATCATACGCGAGGCTGCGCACATCGCCGCCGTCCGGACCCAGAACCGACCACTGGCGAGCTCCCGAGGCGAACGCGCTCAGGGAAGCTAACAGCAACAAGATCAGTAACTTAACTGAAGCGGATTTCATAGTGATTTTCAGCCCCACATTCGAAAAAGTTTAGATGCGAAAGCTAGCCTGACAGGCCAGCCTATACCCCAGCAAGTTACTGAAGGACACGCAGAAAAAAGGGCCGGTCGAGTTTCCCGACCGGCCCCTTTTACATCTCTCCAACTACTGCGCTTTCTTGGCGGCCGCCCGTTTATGAGCTGCCGGCTTGGGATGATCCGGAATCGCCTTGATCCTAGCTTCATCCACGGATTCAGTTCCGGTCGAATCGAAGGTCGCGCCTGAGGGCACGATCCAGTATTCGGCCGTCTTGGTTCCACCGCTGCCGGTTCGAACCTCAATGCGGCTCGGGTCGATGTGCTGTTGCGCTTCGCCTTCCGTCAGATAGAACTTGGAATCGACGGCGCGTTCCGCCGCCAGATTCCTGCGCTTCTCGGTTGGTTCCGCGTTGCCCACAATCACCAGCTTGCTGTCCGGATTCTGCTGCAGGTTCTTGGCTACGTCATCCAGAATAGCCTTGCAGGTGTTGTCGACGCGCCATGGCTTCTTCTCATTCGGGAAGTCGCACTGGCTGAGTTTGGCGGCCTTCGGCGGCGGAGGCGGCGGATTTTCTACCGTCGCTTGCGTCGAGGCCTGACTCGTCAAACCGCGAGAGTCGGTACAGGTTGCGGACACAGTAATCGTGCCCGGTTGTGCTCCGTTCGTGGAAAGAGTCGCCGTGCTGCCACTGCCGGAGATCGTGCCGCCGCTGGCGGTCCAATTCGAGACCGTCACCGGTACGCCATCAGGACTGGTGCAGCTGCAGCTTACTGTCACGCTCCCACCCGCCTGTACGCTCGAGGGGCTCGCCGTGCAACTCATGGTCGGCGGATTCTTCGGTGGCAACGGCTTGATGGTGTAACTCGCCGAGCAGCTCGCCTCCCCGTTGTTCTTCATCTTCGCATCCGTCACGTGCGCCGTGACGGTGTAAGTTCCGGGCGCCGCGTCCTTGGTATCAATCTGCGCGGTGGTGTCTTTGCCGGTGACCTGGCCGCCATTGCCGCTCCACGCATAAGTAACCGTGTGCTTGGGATTAAAGTTGCTGGTCGTAACCGTCGCAGTGACCGGCTCGCCCACCATCACTTCCGTCGGCTGGACCGAACAACTCGCCGTCGGCGTTACCGCCGGCGCTCCGCCCCAGCTGAATACCAAGCCAGTGCGCAGACGAACCCCATTAAACGAGGAATGCCGCAAACTGTCATCCGGCAAGGGGGCGACAAAATCGCTGTAGTTGTGTTCCGTCCAAACATAGTCGGCTTCGAACAGTCGGAACGCGAGCCACTTCTTGATCGGCAAATCCATGCCGCCGCCCAGGATGGCTCCGATGCCATTCTGCGCGTTGAGTCCGTTTACCGACACTCGATTCAGGCTGATGAGCGTGTGAATAAAATAATTTGCATTATCCGTACGCCAAATGAACCGGGGACCAATCGATCCTGTAGTCTCGTAATTGCCGCTCCCCCAGTTATGGCCGAAATCAGCTTCGGCGCCCCAATGCGGGTCGAAGTTGTAGGTGATCGCGCTACCGAATCCCGGAGACATGTCAGGAATCTGGTAAGGCGTAGGGCTGTTGAAATTGCCGAAAGCGGCAGGCACCGTGCCGCCGGGATGCAGCCACTGATATCCCACAAACAAATCCCATTTAGGATTCGTATCGCTCTGCGAGAACGCTGGGAGAGAGATAAGTGATACTGCCAGAATAGCCAACAGACTTATAAATAGTCTGCGCTTGCTGAACTTAGAACTGTGTGACATTACTTTCCTCCATATATCGACACAACGATCCACCTGCACCTTAGTTTTGAAGAGTTGGCCACAAGCGTTGCAGGCGTAGATGCATTATTGAACCCTGTATTTTGGGACCCGTAATTCTAACGCAACGCAATCTCAAAGCGAAAGTGATTTTCCCGATGACGTAACGAAAATTTAACCTTGCTGGCTTGTCTCAAATTGACATGAAATAATGCGGATTCAGCTTCCAATCCATATATTGAAGTTGGCAAACCCCTGCTTCCGCACCTTGCCCGCCGTAAGCGAGCCGCGTATGTTTGTACTTCTAGCCAAAGACTGCAGCTACCGCCAGAAAAAAGGGCCACACACGAACTAAGGCAAGAACATAAGGAATGAGCCAAGAAAAAATATTGATCGTGGAAGATGAAGAGAACGAGCGCACCGGGCTCGCTGAACTGGTTTCCTCCTGGGGCTATCGCGCTGAAACCGCCACTGACGGCTCCGACGGCTTGGAAAAAGCTGAACGCTGGAACCCTTCCATCGTCATTACCGACCTCAAGATGCCGCGCATGGGCGGCATCGAACTGCTGCAACGCCTCGCCGAGCAGGCTCAGGCTATGGCGGTGATCCTGGTTACTGCGCAAGGCACCATCGACAGTGCGGTTCAAGCGATGCGCCTGGGAGCTTACGACTACATTACCAAACCGATCGATACCCAGCGCCTGCGCGCCATGCTGCAAAACGCCTCTGCTCTGCTCGGCACGCGTGCTGAACTTGAAAGCACGCGCCGCCGCCTGCGCGATTCAGGTTCGCTCGGTCAGTTGCGCGGGACCTCCCGCAAGATGCAGGAGATCTTCCGCCTGATCGAATTGGTCTCTCCCAGCACTGCTTCTGTTTTGATCACCGGAGCCAGCGGCACCGGCAAGGAGTTAGTAGCTCGCACGATCCATCAACTCAGTCCGCGCCGCGAGCGGCCATTTGTTGCCATCAATTGCGCCGCGATTCCCGAAACTTTGATCGAAAGCGAAATCTTCGGCCACGAAAAAGGCGCCTTTACCGGCGCTCTCGAACGCCGCACTGGATGCTTCGAACTGGCCGAAGGCGGTACCATCCTGCTCGACGAAATTGGCGAGATGCCCGTGGGCACGCAGGCGAAACTGCTGCGCGTGCTCGAAGATCACAAGCTGCGCCGCCTGGGAAGCAAGGTAGAGACCTCAGTCGACGTTCGTGTGCTCGCTGCCACCAACAAGACTCCCGACGATGCAGTCGCTTCCGGTGAGTTACGCAGCGATCTTTATTACCGCCTCAACGTATTCAATATCCATATGCCGCCTCTGCGCGAGCATAAGGAAGACATCCCCGACCTGGTGCAGCTTCTGGTCTCGGAGATGAGCACCAAGCACGGCCGCAAGGTCGGTGCTGTCAGCGAAGCAGTGATGAATCTGTTCAACAACTATACCTGGCCGGGAAATGTGCGCGAGCTGCGCAATACAATCGAGCGCGCGGTGATTGTCTGCGACAGCGGTATGATTGAAACCAAGCATCTGCCGCCCGGTTTCGGCCACGCCATTCAGCGCACCGGTGCCAACGATCCCGATGCGATCCGTCTCGGAGTCGGCACCACCGTGGGCGAGGCGGAAAAAATGCTGATTCTCAAAACGCTGGAATCCACCAGCAACAACAAAACCAAAGCTGCGGAAATTCTGGGTATTAGCCTGAAAACCCTGCATAATAAGCTTAAGGAGTACGGCGGTAACACGGCGGACGCAGACGCCGCCAAAGAAGAAGCGCAATAATTCGCGGCATCCCGCATAATTTTTTGCGCCAGTTCTCGATCTTCTACCCTCGGCATGCGACGTAAAGCCATCATCGTTCTCGCTATCACCTTCATGGTCACCGTGATGGTAGCGGCATTTTCCTATCTTTATATCTCGCAGATTCTCCGCCAGCGCATCAACAGCACCTACGAGAGCGCCGACCGCCTCACCCAGCAACTGGCGTACTTCGCTGAAAACGATTTGCCGGACCTGAGCAGCACTCGTGTCGATACGGATGATCCCGTGGCCGTGCGGCGCGCCCTCGCCGAGTATCTGCCCATGGATACCAATCTGTTGAATAACCTTGAGTCAGATACGGCGCTGTGGCCCTACATTTATGACGCGTCCGTAGCTGATACCAACGGAAAAGCGTTGCTCCATTCCAATGCTCAACTGGTAGGCAAGCCAGTTCCGCAACGGCCGGATTTTCGCAGCGTCACTACTGCGCGCTTTCGCGAGCAACTTCGCCTTGTCTACCGCCCCGCGGCAGTCTATGACGTGAGTTATCCTCTGCAACTCAACGGGGAACCTTTTGGCACGATCCGCATCGGCGTTTCCACCGTGTTTCTGCGAAACGAACTCACGCCCCGCCTCATGCACGCTCTGTATTTCTCCATCGCATCCATCTTCGCTTCGCTCTTGCTTGCCGCGATGATCTCCAACCTGGCTCTCGGCCCACTGAAGCAGATCAGCCGCAACCTCGACAACGTCAGCTTAGGAACAAGCGAAGACTTTTCTGGCAACGAGTCCGAACACGATGAATTCGGCTTAGTCACTCTCAAGATCGCGAACCTGGGACGCCAGATCCGCGACACCAAGGAAATATTCTCCGCATTGAAAGACAACGTCGACCAGCTCATGTCCAAGTTGCAGGACGGCTTGATGCTGTTTACCCGTGACTCCCGCGTGGTTCTGGTAAGCGCTCCCGTAGAGCGTTTTCTCGGACGCCCGCGCGGGGAGTTGCTGGGACGAACCGCGAATGAAATTTTTTCTGCCGATTCTTTCCTTGGCCCCATGGTGCTTGACGCGTTTGAGCGCAAGCGTCCGCTCTCGCAGCGCGAGTTCAGCGCCGCCGGTGGCCGCCGCGTTCAGGTCTCCATGGATTTCGTTCAGGAAAAAGGCACGCAGATCGGCGCTCTGCTCATCATGCGCGACGCTGAATCCGTGCGCCGCATCGGCGACGAGATCGAGATGTCACGCCGCCTCTCCGCCAGCGGCCGCGTCACCGGCGGCGTGGCTCACGAAGTAAAAAATCCCATCAATGCCATCGTGCTTCACTTTGAGCTCTTGCAGAACAAATTGTCGCAACTGGATCCCGACACACGCCGCCACATGGACATCATTGGAAGCGAGATTCAGCGGCTCGATCGCGTGGTGCAAACGCTGGTCGACTTCATGCGCACCCGCGAACTGCATCTTGTGGAAGTGGACCTGCGCCGTCTGCTCGACGAAGTGGCTCTGCTCGCCGCTCCCGATGCTGCGCAACACAACGTCGAGATCAGGCGCCGCATGTCCGGCGAACCGCTTCTTATTAATGCCGATCTCGATTTAATGAAACAGGCGCTGCTCAACGTAGTCCTCAACGGAGTGCAGTCCATGCCCGATGGTGGTCCGCTGATCATCGCGGCGCACCGTGAAGGCAACGCAGTCGTGGCCGAGATCAGCGACCGCGGCATCGGCATCGCGCAGGATATGCACGAAAAGATTTTCGAGCTTTATTTCACCACCAAAAAAGATGGCAACGGCATTGGTCTGGCGCAAACTTACCAGATTCTCGATTGGCATCACGGCTCGGTAGAATTCGAATCACAGGAAGGGAAAGGAACGACGTTCCGTTTTCGCCTCCCCCTGGTTGGTTCCCAACTCGACTCTGAACCGATCCACCTGGAAAATTTGCTGACCGAACCGAGAGCCTGATTGTAGTGTGCCTGATTGTAGCGGGATTGTACGTGGAAGAACTGGTCAGCGCGGCCTAATGCGCCCGTGATCGGTTGGGCTTCAGCTCCTGCGCCCGCATTGCACAGTTTTCATCGTCGCGCTTAAAGCGTAAGATTTGGACAGTCTTCACCGCGTCTGGGATTGAAAGTCTAGGATTGAAATATGACTCTGGCCGCAATCCTTTGGCTGTCTTTTTTTGTCCTGTCTGGTTCGAGTGCAGGCGGTCCGGCCTTCGCATCTGGGCCGAGCCTGCGCGAATCCGCGACTCAAGATCAAAATACCCCACCATCGTCGCAGGCGAAACCCGCGTCCACCGCAAATCCTCAGCCCGCTGCTGCCGCTTCCTCACCGCAGCCACAAAATTCTCCCGCTCCCGCCAGGAAACGCCCCCATCACAAAAAAACCAGCACTCCAGATTGCTCGCCTTCGCCCGCCCCGCTGAAGGCGCCGGGCGCTACGCCGAATGGAACTGCAGGCTCAACCAGCGCGGGGTCGGGAACCGTCCAGTCTGCTCCGCCCCCGGCAGCGAATGCCAAAAACCCCTGCCCTCCTGCAAAAGTCGTTGTAAAAGATGGAGGATCGGACGAACCTACGATTGAATTAACCCGGGGCACATCCGAGCAGCAAGCTTCACAGCAGCGTTACACTACCGAACAACTGAGGACCGCAACCGAAGAGAATCTGAAGAAGCTCGCCGGACGTCAACTTACCGCCAGCCAGCAGGAAATGGTAACGCAGATCAAACAGTTCATGGAGCAAGCGAAATCCGCCGTTGCCGACGAAGATTTGGAGCGCGGCCATAGTCTCGCCATGAAAGCCCACTTACTCTCCGAAGAGTTGCTCAAACCCTGAGCTATGTTTCTTTCGCGTTCTTGCGCCTGACTCGTGCCGTTTTCTCCACTTGTTTTCCCTCCACCGGGAACAGTACACTTCCTTACCGCTCGCAGCGCAATCGCAGATAGGAAGTTCAATCCCATGAAAACCAGAAACATCTCGCGCTCGGCACTTTTTCTTTTTGTGCTAATGGCTGCCTTTCCGATTGCATCGAGAGCCGACTCAATCATCTTCAACGACTTCGGCACCGGCCATAATTACAACGCCAAGACCGGCCTTGCGATCGGAGGAAAAAACTCCAATCCCGGATTTGTTGAATGGGGCGAGGCATTTGTTCCTAAAGCAAAATTTGATTTATCAGCGATTACCATGGCGCTAGGTTCAATCACAGGCTCGAATGGTGTCACAGTAAGTTTGGACTACGAGCATTGGCGGTGCCCCAGGAAAGACGCTCGCATCATGGTCTTTTCTGGCATTGCCGCAACTTGGGACAACCAGCAGCACGGTGCAGACGATGACCTTCGCGGATGCGATCGTGCTGCAAAAAGGTCAGACCTACTGGTTAGTGACTAGCCCCACTCGCTGCGAACACGCAGGCCGTCTGGAACCTGAACTCGACCGGCGTCACCGGCCTCGGGGCCGTCAATTTCGGAGGTGTCTGGCTCACTGCCCAAGTCCCGTCGGGCGCTTTTGAAGTGGTCGGCAAGAGTGTAGTTCCCGAGCCTGCCGTGTGGCTCCTCTTCGCGACGGGATTGCTGGGAATCATGGGTGCGATCCGCACAGAAAAAAGAGAAAATTACTGCGGAACGCGCTGAAACGCAATTTGTCAGGGCCCGAGGTAAAGCGCTTTTTCGGAATCGTAATTGGCGAGAAATCAAGGAAATCGAGGTCAAACACTCATGAAGTGGACAAGCAAACTGATTCTTGGCGTGCTTACCGCATTGGCGATGATGTTTCTTACCTATACCCTGCCCAGGGGTGGCGCAGTGCGTGAGGCGGCCATAGTGCAGTTTCCGGTCACAGTGGGAGTATGGTCGATCTTCGTTTTGCTCTTCGTGAAACTGAAATAGTTAGGTCCCAGTTCTCACCCTTGACTTCTTTTATCCGCGGAGACGAAAATCTCTCTATGAACCGGCAAGGGAGCGCACAGCCTGCCCTGCGCGCTGTCCCCCTGCGGAAGCGCCTCGTCTAAATATGCCGGTCTAAATTCGTCCGGACTAACTGAGGCAGCGCTGTGCATTCCTGTTTGATTCGATTTGCTGCGCATTCACCACTCCTAATCCTAGCGATCGCTTCGCTCATAATTCCAATCACCTTCACTGCATGCGGATCTAAAACTGAGCAAGCGGCTGCGATGTTGCCAGCAGCAACCTTACCGCCTGCAATACCGGCGGCTCAACCCGTGCTTCTTTACAACGGAACTGGCACCTCCGCCGATGTCCAGGCGGTCGAAGCGGTTCTCGGCAATTTGGGCATCGGTTATTTAACCGCAGATGCAAATCAGATGAATGCGATGACCGAGCCACAGCTGGCGGGGTACAAGCTGATCATTATCCCCGGCGGCAACTCGATTACCATCGGCGAAAATCTCACCGCACAAGCTACCTCGAACATCCGCGGTGCGGTACAGCAGTATGGCGTCCACTACCTGGGGCTCTGCGCCGGCGCATTCTTCGGCGGCTATTCTTCTTACAACGGGGTCGATCTCACCGCAGGCGTCGCCTTCGACTTCTACGCCGATGAATACAAGGGAATCCATGAGGAGCCAGTTGAAATTTCTTTTCCCAGCGGCGATCCGCTGGATGTCTACTGGCAGGATGGTCCTCAGCTTTCCGGCTGGGGCGACGTGGTCGCAAAATTTCCCGATGGCACTCCAGCCATCGTCGAAGGCCAATCCGGCAACGGATTTGCAATCCTCACCGGCGTCCACCCCGAGGCTCCAGAGAGCTGGCGCGCATCGATGAACTTCACCACTCCGGCGTCAGTGGACCAGGCTTACGCGGCTACAGTGATCCAGTCCGCCCTTACGGGAATTTCACTCCCCCACTTTTAAAATACAACTGTGACTAGGTTTTAATTGCAGGAACTCATTCCATCGCGCGAAATTATGGACTCGTCCAACTTTTTGTGGCCGCAGCCTGTCAAATACCGCATCTAACGCCTGATGCCGGACCTAGCCTCGGCTCGGTCTCAGGTTTGGACTCGCGAAGACGAACAGTGTCAGCGGGATCGGCGGAGGGTATAAGGCGGTGACGTTCAGATTTTTACTGTTTCTCTGAATCGAGCCAACATTCTATCTACGCCGATCCATGAGTCCAGCCCCACGAACATTCCATCTGTTCTTGAAATTCATTCGGAAGGCGAAACCGTGAACGACACTGACAAAACAAAAAGCAACAACGAACCGAACAAAGAAAAAGAAAAAGAAAAGAAGAAAGAAAGCAGCAACCCAAGTTCGATTGGATCACGCAGCGTTACGCCTGCTCCCTGCCGAATATATTCAAGGAACTCAGATTGCAAATCGAGCAGGACGTTAAAACCCGCAACTCCCTGCGGCCCAATAATGCTCCTTATGAATTTGCGATTGCCGATAATGACGACGGCTTCAGGGTTATTCTAAAAGCCAAAAATAAAGAGAAAGAGTTGGAGATGGCCGTAAGGTTCATCCTTGCCGAACATGCGATTGTTGTGCGGGATGATAAGGGCGTGGAGATGTTCGAGGTCACGCTCACATTTAATGAGTTGGGCGAGTGCCAATTAAATGTCAGCGGCCAACCGCGCGACTACTGGCAAGTACGACGCATGGCGCTGGAAGAACTGATGTTCCGCGGAAACTAGAACCTGAGGGAGCGACATACCCCGCCATTCGCCATGTTATAATCTTGTATTCTCAATCGCTTAGAGCGTGGAGGGCCGTATCGATAAACGTTTTATCCGAACCAATGACCGCATCCGGGCACGCGAAATTCGCGTGATCGGCGATGAAGGGGAACAGATTGGCGTGATGCCCCCGTTCGAAGCGCTCAGGTTAGCCCGCAGTAAGAATCTGGATCTGGTCGAGATTTCTCCTACTGCTCAACCTCCCGGTCTGCCGCATCATGGACTACGGGAAATATTTGTACCAGCAGGAAAAGAAAGAGCGCGAGGCCAAGAAGCACCAGAAAACGATCACGGTAAAAGAGGTCAAGTTCCGCATTAATGTGGACGATCACGATTACGAAACGAAAAAGAATCACGTGCTGCGCTTTCTGGACGAAGGCGACAAGGTAAAAGCAACTATCTTCTTCCGTGGCCGCGAAATGACCCGTACCGGGCTTGGACGCACGATACTGGAGAGGCTGATCAAGGACGTGGAACCGCAGAGCATCGTAGAGTTCCGCCCGCGTCAGGAAGGCAACACGCTGCACGCGATATTGGCGCCAAAAAATCGGCGGCCGAACGCGAGAAGGAAAAAGAAAAAGAGGCCAAGCAAAAAGCGAAAGCCGAGCGCCAGGAAAAGATGCTGCAGGAGAAAATGGCGCAGGCCAAAGTGACGCCGGAAAAAAAGGAAGAGCAGCCGTCGGCGGCAGTAGAGGTTTCGACTCCTAGTTCGCACGCGTCGTAACTCGAGCGGGGACCTACGTCAGTCGCAGTCAACGATTCCAAAGTAACTGAATAACATTCGAATAACAGGGCCCAGGCTGCACGCTGCAGCCAAGGCTGATTCCGAGGAACTATGCCGAAATTAAAAACACACAAAGGCGCAGCCAAGCGCTTTAAGAAAACTGCCACCGGCAAAGTGAAGCGGGGACATTCGGGCCTGCGTCACATGCTGACGTCCAAAGCCCATAAACGAAAACGTAAACTAGGCACCGCTACGCTGGTGAGTCCGACGGCGATCTCCGCAAAGTAAAGCGGATGATTCCGTATCAGTAAAAGCATTGTTGATTGTGTGATTGCTGATTGTTGATTGAAAATCTTGCTTCCTGCTAAGGGTTCAATCAACAATCAAGAAATCATCAATCAGCAATTGCTCCAGGCGAGTGAAGAGGTCAGAGATCGCCACCATGGCGAATCGTCCTTACCTCCAGCCGCCAGTACATAGAAAGCAAAAAGGAGAACAGGATGCCACGTGTAAAACGCGGAACCAAACGCCGCGCCAAACGCAAAAGAATATTAGACCGCGCAAGCGGATACTTCCTCACTAAATCAAAACTCTACCGCTCCGCAAAAGAAGCGGTTGAACGCGGCCTTAAGTTCGCCTATTCGGGACGCAAGCAGCGCAAGCGGCAATATCGGTCGCTGTGGATTGTGCGCATCGGCGCAGCCGCCAAGCTGAATGGCTTGAGCTACAACCAGTTCATCCACGGATTGAAAGTAGCGGGAGTGGAACTGGATCGCAAGATTCTTGCCGACCTGGCGGTGCGAGATGCGGCCGCGTTCGCCACGCTGGCGCAGCAAGCGAAGGGCGCTATCGGCGGGGCAGCGTAGTCACTCTCAGTTTTCTAACATAATCATTGTCATTCCGAGCCGCTCGCAGCCGCGCAACGCGCGGAGAGAGCGAGCGAGGAACCTGCTTTTCTGCTGTTGGCTAGAACTGCAGGTTCCTCGCTCGATGCGGTTCGGAATGAGAAGTCCTGAAAGTCTTCGGAAGACGTGGCCTATACCGTTTCAAAATTGGCGGATTATTCACCGGCGGCGCTGGAAGCAGCCGCCGACGACTGCATTCGTGCGTGTACAGACGAAGCGGCGAGGGTTCGGGACGACGGGGACCTCAAAGCATTTCGTGATCGATGGCTGGGACGTAAGAACGGCCTCCTGACGCAGATCAATGATCAGTGGTTGAAGGGCGCTCCTAAGGAAGCGAAGCGGGAAGCGGGAATTCGCGTCAATGAGTTGAAGACGCGAATTCAGGAGTTGGCGGACGGGGCGCACGTTAGCCGCGCCGATGGAAGCGCAGCCGACCAGCGCGTGGATATTTCTCTGCCCGGCATCCGCCGCCCCATCGGTGCCGAGCATCCCGTCATTAAAACCACGAATGAGATGGTTCGCGTCTTTCAGAAGCTCGGCTACTCCGTAGCTGAAGGACCGGTGGTCGAAACTGATTACTACAACTTCGAGGCACTGAATTTTCCGCCGAATCATCCGGCACGCGATACGCAGGATACTTTGTTCATCGCGGGTCAGCAGTCGAAAGCGCAACGCGAGCGGTTGCTGCTGCGCACGCACACTTCTCCGGTGCAAATTCGGACGATGGAAAAGATGCGGCCGCCGCTTCGTATTGTGATTCCCGGGACGGTGCATCGCAACGATCCTCCGGATGCGAGCCACTCGCCAATGTTTCATCAGATCGAAGGACTGGCGGTCGACACCAACATTACGTTCGGCGATTTGAAGGGCACGCTCGACCATGCCATGAAAGAATTTTTCGGATCGAGTGTGAAGACAAGTTTCCGTCCATCATTTTTCCCGTTCACCGAACCGAGCGCGGAGATGTATGTTTCGTGCTTCATCTGTGGCGGGAGTGGTAGACGTGGACCGGATAACGCGCCGTGCCGTCCGTGCAAGCAGACGGGATGGATCGAAATTCTGGGATGCGGCATGGTCGATCCGAATGTTTTCGAGTTTGTGAAGGACAATGGTTATGACCCGAAGAGAGTTTCGGGATTTGCCTTCGGCATGGGCGCCGACCGGATTGCACTACTGAAGTATGGCGTGGACGATATTCAGTTGTTCTTTCAGGGGGATGTGAGGTTTTTGCAGCAGTGGGCGTAGAAGGCTTCTAGCTTTAATTTCTCGGGGCGATCAATTTGTGACTCTCGATGAACTAGAAAAAACCTTGCCGAACGGACTACACGACTCCGAGGTGAAGCGTTTTTGCGTCGATTACCAACAGCGGGAGCTTGTTCTTGATGTTGAGGTTTGGGTCGGCGACATGGATGATCGGACGGAGCGTAGGGAGGCGTACAAGAGCGGCCGAATTGAAATCTCCGGGTTAATTTTTTCATAGTGGAACCTCCTGATGCGAACTACCCTTACGCAGAATCCGCTGGGTTGACTATCGATGGTTGCGACATGAGAAAGAATCTGAATCCTGAATTGTTAAAGTCGCTGCCCAGTGATGCGTTCTTTCGGAGTCTATGGGTAAACGATTGGAATGCCTTCATCCATGTCGCCGCCCAAAATGCTCGAATTTCCTGGGTAACCGATGGTGAGATCACGTACCGCTAGAGTCAGAAGGTCAGTGATGCGATGGCAGCATGGGAACGCCTCGATTAGGTGTTCTCGGCAGTAGTTGCACAGATCGTTCGGCGCAAAAGACGCGCCGAACGATAACAGACCTTATAGAAAGAAATGAAACTTTCTCCACAATGGATTCGCGAATTCGTCGATCTTAGCGTCGATGATCATCGACTGGCCGAGGATTTGACCAGCGTCGGGATTGCTGTGGAGGGAACCACCGGTTCGGGTCCGGACACTGTCTTCGAGATGGAGATTGGGACAAACCGTCCCGACGCCATGAATCATTACGGCGTGGCGCGGGAGGCGGCGGCGATATACGACTTGCCGCTGAAGACGCTCAAGCCACAACTGCCCTCATCTGAAGGAGAAGCAAAATTCCCGATTCAAGTGGAGGAGCCACAACTTTGTCCTCGTTTTTCTGCGCGAGTAATACGTGGCGCGCACATCAAACCTTCCTCCGAGAAGATTGCGCATCGATTGCAATTGTTGGATCAGCGGCCCATCAGCAATGCCGTTGATGCCACAAATTACGTCTTGTGGGAGATGGGGAAGCCTACACACGTTTTCGATATGGATTTGCTTGAGGGTGGGCGACTCATCATTCGAAAAGCGAAGCAAGGAGAGAAGCTGAAGACGCTCGATGGTGTCGAGCGCACTCTGACCTCCGAAGACCTGGTTGTTGCAGACGCGAGGAAGCCTGTAGGCCTCGCGGGAGTGATGGGCGGATTCGACACCATGATCACTGACAAGACGCGGAATATTTTGATCGAGTCGGCGTGGTGGGATCCGGTCACCGTGCGCAAGACTTCGCGGCGGCATGGCATCCATACGGACGCTTCGCACCGCTTCGAGCGGGGCGCGGATTTTGAGTCGACCGTTTTATCCTGCGATTTGGTCGCAGCGCTGATTCTCCAATCAGGTGGTGGAGAACTGGCCGGCGATGTGATCGATGTGGTGTCGAGAAAGATCGACCAGGCGCCGGTAGTACTGCGGCTTTCAGAGGTGCAGCGCATCTTGGGCGGCAATCTGGATTCGGGAGAAATCTTTCGCATCCTGAAGAAGCTCGGATTCGGCGTGATTCCTGAAGGACAAGAGGATGCGCAGTTTCGCGTGCACATCCCCAGTTGGCGGCTGGATGTGGAGCGCGAAATTGATGTGATCGAAGAGATCGCGCGGCTGCATGGATATGACAAGTTCGAAAATACCCTCCCCGCCTTCAGCGGAGCGGTCGTCGAGCCGCCGCATGCGGCTGTGGACGCCACTTTGCGCGCGCGGGCATTGGCCCTGGGATATGACGAGGCGGTATCGCTGACATTTATTTCTCATGCGGATGCGGAAAGATTTTCCTCGGCTTCGGTGCTGGAACTGGAAAATCCGCTGAGCGAAGAAGCGTCGGTAATGCGTACTTCGATGGCTCCTGGAATGCTCGACATGCTGGCACGGAATCTGAATCGTGGTCTGGAGAACGTGCGGCTGTTTGAGACGGGGCGGACCTACGAAATATCTGGCGCCGATCGGATCGAGCGAGCACGAACGTGCCTGGGGGCAACCGCGACGGGTGTGAAGAGTGCGTTGCCTGCCGAAGGCGTGCTCGATGTGAGCAAGGGAGAACAGGCTGCGGTGGCTGAGGCGTTTCGTTCGTTCAAGGGTGACGTGGAGAATCTGCTCGCGGCATTCGAATACAGTGAGCTGAGTTTCGATCGAAAGACGGCGGAATATTTTCATCCCGGACGCTCGGCGCGGGCTGTGATGGATGGCGCCGTGGTGGCGCAATTTGGGCAGATCGCTGAGGATGTCAAGGCGCAAAAAAAGTTGCGGCAGGATGTTTTTCTTGCCGAGATCGATCTGGGACAATTGCATGCGCACGGATTGCGAACAGTAAAATTTGCGCCGCTGGCGAAGTATCCGGCCGTAGAACGGGATTTCTCTTTTGTGTTTTCCGACGACGTTGAGTTCGAGGCGATGCGGCGGGTGGTGATGGGGCTGCGCCTAAAGGCGCTGCGTGAATTCAACCCGGTAGAGATTTTTCGCGGCGGGTCAATTAATGCGGGAAAATATTCCATTCTGCTGCGGGCGCGGTTGCAGTCGGATGAAGGGACACTGCGGGACGAGCAGATTGCAGAGTGGTCATCGCAAATTGTAGCGGCACTGCAAGGGTTGGGGGGAATGCAGCGGGTATAGAGCAATTGTTGATTTATGATTGCTGATTATTGATTAGAGAAAAACCGCTCGGGCATTCGACGTTCCCACAGTCTTCAAGCAACAATCAACAATTTTCTTCGGTGTGCTAATCTGCCAGTTATGGCGGACGTTATTTCTTCTCTATCCATCCAGAATAAACAATTTCTTAGCGACAAAGTTTCGCAATTTACAGAGTCGGTGATTCGGGAGATGACCCGGCAAGCGATGCTGCATGGCGCCGTGAATCTTGCCCAGGGGTTCCCGGATTTTGCGGCTCCAGCGGAGATCAAGCAGGCGGCGCGGGCGGCGATTGAGGGCGACGTAAATCAGTACGCGATTACCTGGGGCGCGAAGAATTTGCGCAACGCGATTGCGCGGCAGATGGGCGTGTGGCAAGGCATTTCGGTCGATCCGGAAAAAGAAGTGACGGTGTGTTGCGGCTCGACGGAAGCAATGATCTCGACCTTGCTGGCGGTGTGCAATGCGGGCGATGAGGTGGTGATTTTCGAACCGTTCTATGAAAATTACGGTCCTGATTCGGTGTTGAGCGGAGCGCGTCCGCGGTTCGTAAAGTTAAGGCCGCCGGGTAGCGAAGGTGGCGAGTGGACGTTCGACGAAAAGGAATTACGGGCGGCGTTTGATAAGAATACGAAGGCCATCATACTCAACACTCCCAACAATCCTACGGGCAAAGTGTTCACCCGGGCGGAACTGGAGTTGATTCGTGATTTGTGTGTGGAGTTTGATGTGTTGGCGATTACCGATGAGATTTACGAACACATCTTGTATGACGGCACGAAACACATTTCCATGGCCTCGCTGGAGGGAATGCAAGATCGGACGGTGACGATCAATGGAATGTCGAAGACCTACAGCGTGACGGGATGGCGTGTGGGCTGGGCGGTTGCGCCGGAAAAGATTACGAATGCAATCCGCAAGGTGCACGATTTTTTGACGGTGGGAGCGCCGGCTCCGCTGCAGGAGGCAGGCGCTGCGGCATTGAGTTTGCCGGCGGAATATTATGCGAAGTTGGCCGACGGATATCGGATGCGGCGGGATCATTTAATTCCGGCGCTGGAAACTGCGGGGTTTAAGTGTTTCCTTCCGCGCGGCGCTTATTACGTGATGACGGATATTTCTGCGTTTGGATTTGATGATGATGTTTCCTTCACGAAACACTTAGTTAAAGAGATTGGCGTGGCGGCGGTACCGGGGTCGAGCTTTTATCATGACGCGAGAGATGGGGCACGGCAGGTGCGGTTTGCGTTCTGCAAGCGTCCGGAGACTCTGTCAGCAGCAGCGAAGAGGTTGGAGAAGTTGCGGGTGCGGAAGTAGGGTTGCGCAGATTCCTTCGACAAGATCAGGGCAGGCGTTTCCTGCGAGCCAAGATACCGGCCTCCGGAAGACAACTCGCAGAAGACGATCAGGGCACGGCTGCCGGCGAGAGCAATGCTTTTACCGTGGCCGTAGGCAGTTCGTCGCCGCGAAAATATTTCGCTTTTTCTTTTCCGTCCTTCAAATCCGCGGCTTTCATTTCAGGCATGGCCTCGTAAGGCTTCGAGTAGTCGTTAGCGGCGTTCCAGAATAAAAATCCGATGCCTCCCTTTTCTCGGGCGGTCGCGACTTGCACCTTAATGTATTCCGGCGAGTAGGTCTTGGTGCGCCAACGGAAGGCTTGCAGCCACGGGCGGATGACGACTCCACTACCCTTCGTGATCAGCTCGAAGCGTTGCATGGATTCCCCGATGAAGTGCTCAGGGGCATCGCCGGGATGCTCGATTCCATCCATACCAAAAAAATGCGAAGGGTAAATCATAGGCGAGAGAACATCGCAGTATTTCGCCATGCCGACAATGTCTTGTCCGGTGTGAGAGAGGTCGACGGAGCGCTGCCACGCCATTACACCGAAGACGTCAAGCGAGAGCAGGACTCCGGTGGGGTGAAGTTCAGCATAGGCCCGCTTCAGGAAGTCGGTGATCACGTCAGAACGCTGGAGCATGTGAGCTTTGCAGGAAACGTCAGCCGTGGAGGTTCCGCCTTGCTTCGCATCGGCGGGACGGGCGAGGCGCCCGTCGCCACATGAGTCTTGTTCTCTCTGGTAGACGAAGCTGGCGTCCTTCTGGTCGCCTTCGGCGGGGAAGCGGACGTAGTCGAATTGAATCTCGTCCGCACCGGATTGCGCGACGAATTTAGCGAGGGCGATGTCGAAGTCTTGCACTTTCGGTTGAGAAGGGTCGGTCCAGACCAACTTGCCGTTTTCCCGCCAGGGCTGTTTCGTTGTCTTAGACTGTACGGCGAGTTCGGGATGTTCGACGACCATGCGCTCGTCGCGGAACATGGCAATGCGGGCAATGGCGTGCATGTTCTCGGAGTGCAGGAAATGGACGAACTTGGGCAAGTCATGGATATAGACCTGGTGCTTGCCGAGCAGCGGATGTTCGAACGGAATGTTCACGCTGCCATCGGAATCCTTAATGTCGAAGACCACGGCGTTGCCTCCGACTTCGCGCCAATGGCGGATGATGCGGATCCCATGATCGCTGGCGGCCATGATGCCGGTGAGGTAGATGGCGCGGACTTCAAAATCCTTGGCGACAGGAACAGTTTTTTCGACGATCGGCGCGGGCAGAATTCCCGGGATTGTGATTTGCTCGCCGGCCTTAAGAATGTTCCCCGAGCGATTTCCGTTCGATTCGCGGATAGCATCAGCCAGTTCGGATGAGGTCAGGTAAGAGGTGTTCTTTAAGTATTGACGGGCAAGGGCCGGAATGGTGTCTCCGCGCTTCGCCGTGTAGAGCAATGTTGAAGGGGACGACGAGAGCTGCGGCGCGGGAATGTCCGGCGGCTTTACGGCGGGGACGATCGTGCTGACCGGTTCCAAATGCGCACCTTGCGGCGCTTGCGCAGCTGGAGCTTGAGCGGCCTGCGCGGAAGAAGAGTGGGAGTTTAGCCGAACCGCAGCCAGGGCAAAGAGAACGCACGACACCGCAGAGATAGTGAGAATAGACGAGCGACGCAAAATAGCCTCCGAGAACGGCCTGATCGCGATGCTATTCCGCAGGCAACGGAGCCGCTAGTTACTAGCGGTCATCTCCCCGTTGGTGGTGCGAGAGCCAAAAATCTTAACCACAGAGAGCACGAGGGAGCACAGGGTAGAGCGGCTTTTAGGACTGGACCGGCACAGTCCCTTCCATTGTGCGCAAATTATTTCCCTTGCGGCTCTTTCCCTTTTTACCGGGCTCTGTTCTAATCTCGTGGCCGGACCCGTAACTCCTGCCGATAGAGGGTTTTTGTTTCCACAAGTGATTGTCTTACCGTGGCCAGCGGCTTGCTTAATTGGGAGTACCGGGGACGCGCAACCGGGGCTGCGAACGACGTTTCCCAATGACAAAATTTGTCATCTTAAACAATGGGGAAGTCGCGAAGTAGGGCCCGGAGAATCCTTGGCAACGCAGTCACAGGGCCGAGGAAACGGCCTGGAAAAGGAATCAGATTTCCGGTGCAAGCCGGATCATTCAATTATGAGAACGAATCTCGCAACTGTGCTCGATCCCAACCGCCGCAGCAACGATGCTGGAGAATTTGAAGCCGCCCTGCGCCGCAAGATCGTGGGCCAGGACCAAGCCGTAGAAAAAGTAGCCGAGATTTACCAGATGTTTCTGGCGGGATTGAATGCGCCGGGCCGTCCGGTCGGCAACCTGCTTTTTCTGGGACCGACGGGTTCAGGAAAGACTCGCGTAGTGGAAGCCATGGCCGAGGCCCTATTCGGCGATTCGCGCGCTTGCATCAAGATCGATTGCGCCGAGTTTCAGCATTCGCACGAGATTGCAAAGCTGATTGGTTCGCCTCCGGGATACTTAGGACATCGAGAGACCCATCCCTTGCTGACGCAGGAAGCCTTGAACCAGTGGTTTACGGAGAAGTTAAAGCTCTCGATCTTATTGTTTGACGAAATCGAGAAGGCCTCGGACTCCCTCTGGCAGTTATTGCTGGGAATTCTGGACAAGGCGACGCTCACGCTGGGCGACAATCGCCGGGTTGACCTATCGCAATGCATCATCATCCTGACCTCGAACCTGGGCGCCAGCGAGATGACGAATCTGGTCGACGGCGGATTTGGATTTGCGCCCAAGGTAGTGGAAGTCGACAATAATTTTGACGATAAGATTCAGCGGACCGCGGTGGAAGCGGCGCGGCGGAAGTTCACGCCGGAGTTTATGAACCGCATCGACAAGACGGTCGTATTCAAAACGCTGCGCGACGAGCATCTGGCTCAAATTCTTGAGATCGAACTGGGCATGGTGCAGCAGCGCGTTTTAATGGCTGCGGGAGCGAACCAGTTTGTTTTTAATTGCACCGCTGGCGTGAAGCAGTTTCTGCTCAAAGAAGGAACTGATCCGCGCTATGGAGCGCGTCACCTGAAGCGGGCGATCGAACGCCACCTGGTATTTCCGCTGGCCAACCTGGTTGCAACCGGCCAGGTCAAGCTGGGTGATTTTGTCCGCGTGGATATGGCAGCGGAGGCGCAAATGATCTTCGTGAAGGAAGCGGAGAACACCATGGCGCCCGTGCTGCTAGAGCGCTACGGAGCGGCCGCAGCTAACATGCCGGCCACGCGCGCGGCTCGCACCGCTGTAAATGGACGCCGCGACTTGGGAGCAAGCCCGATCGCGGAGAGCAAATAAGATATTTTAATTTTACAAACTCGCTTGACCGCATCTCGCGAGCCTCTTAGCGCCGGAAATTCTTCCGGCGCTTTTTTTTGCTTTTCGATTCTCGCCGAAGATAAAGATATCACTCGTAAGTAAAAGTGAGGTTGTCGAGATAGACGGTGTATGGAGCCTGTTGATAGTTTCCATCCATCTGATAGTTGATCGTTACGCCATACCAATTCACCGCGGCACCGGGATCGTAGTACTGGTTGAGGGTACTGGTTACGCCATTCAAGGTTATCGACTGGTAGAGCAGCTGATTGCCGGAGGTGCGCTGGACCTTAATTGTTAAGTGGTTCCAGGAATTATCGAGCGGATAACAGGGGATGCCTGTCGGAGTCCAGTGGGCAGTTACGTTGTTCCAGACGTCCCATTCGTGGCCGCCGGCGATGCGGCACTCATGGCCCCAGATGAAACCGAGATTGTCGAAGAACTGGTTGATATCGAACTCGACGGCCTGCGAGAGTTCAAGATTGGTTCCGTAGAAATACACGTCGTAAGTAAAGTCGTGATAGGTGGGGACCAGCGTCTGATTGGTGTCGGGCATGCCTTGCGAAGAAAATGCGCCGATCAAGTGGTTGTTGAATAGTGCGTCGGAATAAATGGCAGTTCCGCCCAGATCATATTCCGTTGCCGATCCACTCATGGACGGGGACTTGATTCCCTGGGTCATAGCGTAGGTGATGCCGTCACAAGGCGAGGGCGAGCAATCGATGAAACTTGGCGGACCCTGCCCGTATTCTCCCCAGCCAGCGCTTTGCTGCAGATTAGAGAAGGTGTTTCCTGGGTTTGAAATCGGAGTGTTCGCGACCGTAATTTGCAGGGCTTGCTGTTTTGATATGCCCTTGGAATCTGTAACTGAAACGGCAAAACCGAAGGCCCCGGCGGTGCTCGGTGTCCCGGAGAAGGTTCCCTTGTTTGCATTGAGCACCACGCTGGTGGGCAGTTGGCCGGAGGCGAGCGAGAAGAGGTAGGGCGCAGTCCCGCCACTCACGCTGAGCGCAGCACTATACGCCGCGCCGACGGTGCCAGAAGGAAGTGTATTCGAAATCGTGAGTGCAGCGGTTGAGTTGGTTGCCGGTGGCGGAGTGCTCCCGCTGGCGGCGGGAACAGAAAATCCGGAACAAGCGCTGAGGATGAGAAGCCAGGTTAGGACGGCGATCAGGGCCGCGCAACGGAGCAAAATAGGTCGACGCGCACACCTTTCATGCGGCGGGCCGGGCAGGGGGATAAACATCCATCACCTCTTGAAAAGCGTTCAAGAGGACACTCAAAGGGAGAGTCCTTGGCCGGACTCTATCCCGCCATACCAGCAGACAACCAGATCACCAACGGGAGGGACCTTTGGAGATTTCTAATGGTTGACGCTGAGCGGTCATCCCCGAGCGACAGGGCTTTGATTGATTCGCGCTCCGTAGCGTTTGCATACTGCCCATCCCATCGCGGTTAGGGCAGCCAGGACGAAAAATATTGTGGCGCCGCCTTCAGGAACAGCTACCGGCTTGACGGGGTGATAATGGCGTGGTTCGGGCCTGTAGACAATGTGGTGATCGGACTCTCGGCCAGGTAAATCCTGCTGCAAAATCATACGGTCTCACTGCTTTCTTCTGCGATGACGTGGCGCTCGAAAACTCGGGCAGATTGATCGTACGCAGTAATGGTGTCGAGAGGAATGGCCTCAAGGAGGCGGTACCGAAGTAACGATTAGAGTCTGATCCTTCGACAAAAAAGCGGCCCGGGGGAACCGGGCCGCAAGCAAGAACAGCGGTGTAACGGGAAACACTAGAAGGTAATCTGCCCTTTAATCTGGAGGGCGCGAGGAGAAGCGTCTGCGCCGAGGAAAGAGCCAAAAATGCTGGTCGGCGTGGCCACGGTTCTCACAATCGATCCGAACTGCGGGTTCGCAATGTCGCCCACCGGCTGATCGAAGTTAGGGTGGTTGAGAACGTTGAAGGCCTGCGCTCCAAACTGGAATTTCGCTCCTTCCCAGTGCGGAATCGGAATAGTCTTCATCAGGGTTAAGTCCGTGTCGAAATACCTTGGACCGTAGACTTGATTGCGGCGCTCGTTTCCGAAACTTGCAACCCCGCCGGGCCCGATCGCTGAGCTGAACTCAGATGGAGTCAAGCACGGCGTGGTCGCCGCCGAGGAACTGCATGTGAGCGGCCCGACAGAGGAATTGGCAAACAAGTCCTGACCGAGCGCAGGCCCATAATTGTAGGCATTCAGCACTCCCGTGCTACCCGAGTCTATGACCGTGAAGGGCAGGCCGGTTCGTGCAAAGAAAGTCCCTGAAACCGTCCAATCCAAAAGCGCGCCCCACAAACCGCGGAAATTCGGCGTGTTGTAAACGTAGCTCGCCTGGAACTGATGGCGAGTATCGTAATCAGCATTGCCATAATTGGAGGCGCGGAAGTTGTAAGGATCCTGCGGAGCAAGGATGCTGGTGTTGGTGTCGAAGTTGTAAGGAAGAAAACCTCCGTTGGAGATGTCATCCAGGGCGTGGCTCCAGGTGTAACTGGCTTGCACCTGAAGAGAGTTTGATACGTGGCGCGTAAACTCCACGGTGAGCCCGTTGTAATTCGACACACCGGGGTTCGAAGCCTCGGTAACTATCGAGAAGCGAGAATCCAGTGGGGCAGTTGGCATACCTACAAACGCAGTTACGGGGGTGCCCGCCGCCGTGCTCAACGCCCCTAAACAAGCGCCATTGCAATAACTGTTGAGACCCGGATTCAAAAGCGCGAGATAACTTCCGTGATTGCCGACGTAGTTGAGTGAGAACGACATCTTCGCTCCCAGCGGCTGCTGAACCTCAAAATTCCACTCATCGTACGTGGGGTAATGAATGTTATTCGCGGAGTTAGTAAGGGCCGGAGGAGTGAATAGCGGAGCGACCGCGCTGATCTGCGCGAGATTCAGCCCTGAACTAAACCCCGTAGTGAACGCCGTATTGGAAGCGGTGGTAGCGGTTTGGGCGCTTCCGGGAAGGCCGGGAGCAAGCAGACCGCCACTGGCAACGAAAGTGTTCTTCAAGGGAGAGTTAGTGTCGAAGGAAGTAGCAATGGTTCCGGGGAAGACATCGGCGAAGATGCCAACGCCGCCGCGAAACACTGTCTTTCCGTCGCCGAACGGCTGCCAGGCAAAGCCGAGCCGGGGCTCCCAACTGATGTTCTGGTAGTTGGGTAGCGCCTGGTGCAGACCGGTAACAATCGCCTGATTATAAGGCTGTGACGGGTCGTGGGAGATGCTGTCAAACGCATTGCTCAAGCGGGCAAAACAATTCGTCTGGCAGATCGGGTTGGAATTGTGTTCCGCGCGCAGAGCCAGCGTAATCTTGAGATGGGGCTTGATAGCCCACTCATCCTGGGCGTAGAGACCAAGAGCGTAGAGAGCCAAGGGCTCGGTAGGCCGAGTCGCATAGGCCTGCTCGTAAGTGTCAACCGTGCCGGAAAAGAAACTTCCCAGGTTGGCAAATTCTGCGATAGGAACGGTGGCCGCGAATCCACCCGGCGAATAATCGGTGATGTCGTTGCGGCGGAAGTTCACACCGACCTTAAAATTATGTCTTCCTCGCAACCAGGAGTAATCGTCAGAGATTTGATATTGCGTCACATTTCTACCTTGGGGCCATTCGGAGTACTCCAAGGGGTTCGCAGTCGGAGAGCCGGGACTTTGCAGCTCTCCGCCAAGGAACGCCAGATCATAAGGGCATGAGCGCCTGCGAAGCAGGCAAACTCGCGGTGGCGAATACTGCGCTATACCAGGACCCCGACAGAATGAACTGGTTGATGCCATTGTCCCCAACCGTGTGCGTCTCCTGGAACTGACCTTCGTACTGCGGCTGGTGACTGACTGCGTTCAGCAGCGGGTTCAACGGATCGGTATAGGTTGCCTGCAGTCCATGATCGGTTCGGAAGTGCACAAAAGCACGGTCTTTGTTTCCGATGTTCTGATCAACGCGAGCAGTGAGAAGCCACTCATCGGTCAGATTGTCGATGTTGGATTGGAACTGCAGCGCGCAAGGAGCACCCCCCGCCAGCGTGACGCCGCCATCGCATCCGCCGGCGGGCAGAACGTTTGCGGCACGGTTTTGGCCGGAAGCGCCGTTATAGATGGAAAAAATCCGGTTATAAAAGGGAACTTCGGGTGCAGTGAGGGGATTTGCGCTGAGATTCGCGATGGTCGCCGCTTCAAAGGCCGCACTGGGCACGTTTACCGGCTGAGCGGTCGGTATCAGCAAACGCAGCCCTTCGGTATCCATGAAGAAAAACGTTTTGTTCTTCCTGATAGGTCCGCCGATAGAAGCAGCCCATTGGTTTGCATTGTCAAACGGGCGCGGAGTCGCTGGCGTGGTGTTATTGTTGAACCAATCGTTGGCATTCAGAACGCGCCCATTCCAGAAGTATTCCGCATTGCCGTGAAATCTATTGCTGCCGGACTTGGTGACGTAGTTCACGTTGGCGCCAGCCAGTTCTCCATACTCGCCAGAATAGCCGTTGTTGACCACGGTGGCTTCGCGAACGTCATTCGATCCCAGGAACAAGATTGGTCGCACCGGAATTGTTCAGGTTAAGGAAGGGATCGTTTTCGTTCATGCCATCGACGGTAAAGAGGTTCGAAGTGGCGGAGATACCGTAGACGGCGCTGTTGCCGTAGCCAGCCTGGGTGTTCATCGTGGCGCCGGGCGCAGTCTGGACGTAATAGCTCAGATCGTTGCCTGGATTAGGCATGTTGGCGATTGTTTCCGGAGTGATATTAGTGGAAACATTTCCATTTTCAGTTTGAACCACGTTTCCGCCGGCGCTCACTTCCACCACCGTAGTATTAGCGGAGGCCAACTCAAGCTTTATGTTCAATGTGCTGGCTTGGCCAACACTCACAACTGTCTTTTGTTGAGCGGACTGAAATCCTGAGGCGGTTACAGCAACCGAGTAGCTGCCCGGATTCAGCAATGCGAAGCGGTAAGCGCCGGTGGAGGATGTGGTTGCGGTCTGCTTGGCGCCGGTTTCGTGTTCGTGAGGGTCACGGTTGCGCCAGGAATGGCCGCTCCAGTGGGATCGAGCACAGTGCCGGCGACGTCACCCGAGGTTAGCGACTGGCCGGTGGAAGAGATCGGATACAGAGTCAAGGCGAAAAGCAAAAGAAAAGCCAACTTTATAGTGAGACAACTAGGAATATCTTGCGCTTTCATAAAATTCCTTCCTCCGGCAAACGGTTAGATCGGGAAAAAGCGGACTCCTGCGAATGAGACTTACATAAGGAACTTGCGTACGAGCAGGACATTCTGGAGACATCCTGAGCGGAGTGTCGTGGAGTCCACTGCGGGCGGAGAATAAGTGCGTAGAAGTGCTGCCAAGAAACGGCGTAAAACCGGACCCTATACTCAGGCCGACTTAACTGCTAAAACACACCTGATGCAATGAACCCTACAGGATAGGAGAATCATGGGAATGACGGGCAAAGTCCATCGGTACGAAACCGTAGCGGAGTAGGGAAAAATACTTAATGAGAAAAAATTAAAAGAAACATAAAGCGATCACGGGGGCTGTTACCCCCCGGCCTTCAATTCCGTAAGCACCTGCTTGGCGATTTCTTTCAAAGTCTCGAAAACTCCGGTGCCCTGGAAGGCGACGGCTTCGATAACGGCTTCGTTTTTTTTGCGAAGTTCTTTGCTGAGAACTTCGGTGGATAAAATATTCGGCAGATCGCGCTTGTTAAGTTGCAGCACGTAAGGAATTTTGTTGAAGTCGTAGCCATGTTCTTTCAGGTTCGACATCAAGTTGTCGAGCGCTTCGACGTTGGCGTCCATGCGCTGCTCCTGCGAGTCGGCGACGAAGACGATGCCGTCGACGCCGCGAAGAATCAATTTGCGGCTGGCGTCGTAGAAGACCTGTCCCGGTACGGTGTAAAGATGGATTCTAGTCTTGAAACCGCGCACCGAGCCGAGATCAAGCGGCAGAAAATCGAAGAAAAGAGTACGCTCGGTTTCGGTGGCGAGCGAGATCATCTTGCCCTTCTGCTGTTCCGCGGTCTTCTGGTAGATCACTTGCAGGTTCGTGGTTTTGCCGCCCAATCCGGCACCGTAATACACGATTTTGCAGTTGATCTCGCGGGCTGCGAAGTTGATGAAACTCAAGGCTTTCCTCAAAAGCGCGGACGGCACACCTTCCCGCGCGCAAAAATATCCCTTTGGGGGCTCGGGGCTTTTATATCACACGCAGGGGATTGCACGCAGGTTACTCAGGTGACCCCTCGCCAGATGTGGCCAAGAAAACTGGGAATCGGGATGAAATTGTTGATTGTTGATTTCCTGATTGCTGATTGCGGCGACTGGCCCAATCCAATCGAAGTGCCCTGAAAACTCTTCAATCAGCAATCAGCAATCAGCAATCGTCTAACTCCTAACGCGTTGCAACGGCTGGATAGTATCCATCTTTCGCATAGATCTTTAAATGCGGACGATCGACCAACACTTCGATATTGCGGTAGGCGGAAGTGGTGGGCGTCTTCGGCCGCGCTGGGGTGTAGCCAAGAGTGTATTGATTACGGGCATCACTCATGGCTTGGGCATAGGTATCTTCAATCGCGCTCAGAGAAAGCTCGCGATAGACCGGGAGACCGCCGGTAGCGGCGACATACTTGGGCAGAATATCGTCGTAGCCCTGGCGCGGCAGGTGTAGCCGTTCCACTTTGTCATAAACCGGAAGCGCGGCGCTCCCAACCGCGACGGCCTTAACCTGGATTTCCTTGGATAACAATAACTTGAGAACATCGCGATAACTCGCCTGGCTGCCAAACTCCCGGCCATCGCTGATCACAAAAATGATCTTGCGCCGGAAACGATCGCGTTTGCTCAGGTCGAGCGCAGCTTCCAGAATGGCATCGTTAAGCACGCGAGATTGCTTCGGAGGCGTGTACACGGGCTGCGTGGGGCTGCCCACCGGCATTCCGTTAATGATTGGACCGTTCGGTGCAAGCGGACCGCTCAGTACGGCCGGTCCATTATTGCTTCCTCGCTCGGTCTTGATCTGGTTGAAGACTGCCGTCAGCTTTTGCGTGGGCGCGGTAAAGTCGCTGACCTCGCTTACAGTGCTGCTGAAGGTATAAAGGGCAACTTCGTCATAGGGTGCGAATGCACCTATCAGCGCCGGGAAGGTCTGATTCACCTTCTGCACCGTTGAATCCGACATCCCCAGGTCCATCACGATCGCTACGGACAGAGCGAACGGATCCTGGGTGAAATAGCTAAGCTTCTGGACAATCCCGTTCTCCTTGACGATGAAATCGGTAGGCAGAAGGCCATCGACTCTGCGCCCGTCACTGTCCCTTACCGTGACCGGAAATTGCACGAATGTAGGGTTGACCCGGAGGGTATAGAGTTGCTGCTGGGCGTTTGAGGTCTTTACCGGGGTGCCCGGCGGAAGGGTTTTGACCGGAGGCATAGGCGGAGGCGTGGAGTTCTCTTCCTCCGGGGCTGCGCCGGCATTCGCCGGAGGAGTATTGGGCTGATTCGTCCAGGGATTCCGGTCTGCATTAGGCTGTTTCTTTTCCGGCTTAGGCGCGAGGCGGAGGCTCCGCTGGCGTGGCCGAAGGCTGAACCGTAGGCGCGTCTGGGATATCGGAACTCGTCGCCGATTGGCCTTGGGATGGCTGGGCTTGCTGAGCCTGGGGTTGAGCCTGGGACTGCGGCGCTTGGGTCTCAGAGGTCTGTGCCGACGCTTCCAAAGAACCCGGGCCGAAGCAAAGGGCAAGACATGCGACGACCAAAAGACTGGTCAACCAAACGGATGGCACGGCAATGCTCCCGATACGAGCCGACGTTTTGTCGCTCACACTCACCTTCCCAGTCTTCCAAGAATTGTCATGCTGAAAATAAAACCATCCCGCTCGATCTTGGGATGCCTGAAGCCGCCCACTTGGTGCATCTAACGTTCAGGACTAGACTAACAAAAAGCCCCAAGAGAGATTATTCCATGTCCAGATTATCCGCTTACCGAAGATTTTTGCCTAGCTTGGCCTCCGCCCTGGTATTTTTCCTGACTCTGTCGGGTGCAGTTGTGGCTCAGAGTTCGAATTCGGCGCCTTCGAACCCCAGCGACGCCCAACAGGCTCCCGAGAAGTCCGATGAGACGTTGAAGGTCAACGTCAACGTGGTGGGAGTGTTTTTCAACGTCAAGGATAAACACGGCATGCTGATTCCCAATCAGACCAAAGATGATTTCCAGGTTTTTGAAGACGGCAAGCCGCAAACCATCAAGTACTTTGCCGCCGAATCGAACCTGCCGCTCACCCTTGGCATCCTCATCGATTCCTCCGGCAGCCAGATCAGAGTCCTCGACATGGAGAAAGAAGTGGGCGGAGCATTCCTTCGCCAGATCCTCACCGACAAAGACGAAGCTTTCGTAATCGACTTCAACGTGGAGTCCGAACTGGTGCAGGATTACACCCGCGACGTTCACCGCTTGCAAGCCGCTCTGAACAAAGTAAAAATACAAAGCGGAGTAGTAAGTGGCGGCAGCGGAATACCCGGCCTCGGACAAGGCCCGGTCCCCGTTCATAACGCCCCCGGTACGGTGCTCTACGACGCAGTTTATCTTTCCGCGCACGACATGCTGGCCAAAGAAGTTGGACGGAAGGCGATGATCCTGCTTACCGATGGCGAGGATGAAGGCAGCAAGCTGAAAATTAAGGACGCCATTGAGGCTGCTCAGAAAGCCGACGCGATCGTGTATGTGCTGCTCTGCGCGGATCGCGGCTTTTACGGCGGTTTCGGCATGGGATATTCGGGCGCGAGTGAAATGGAAAAGCTCACCGAGGCCACCGGCGGCCGCATGATCAACGTGGGAAACAAATTCGACAAACTGAAAGAAGCCTTCGACCAGATCGCCGCCGAACTGCGCAGCCAGTACAACCTGGGATACACATCGACCAACCCCAAACTCGACGGCACCTACCGCAAACTGGAAATCAAGAACAAGCAGGGTTACAAGATTCAAACCCGCGCTGGATACTACGCGACCGCGCGCGAGCCGTTGCCGCAGTAAGAACTATGGAGCGTGATACCGGCGCCGCTGCTGTTTTTGCTGGCTCGGCAATTCCTCTTTCGCTTTCGCCGGAAAACATTTAGCCTGTTGACGCTGGATGAACCGGAGGTTCGCCATGCCTTCAAAAAGCGTCTCGCCTTTTTCCCGCCGTTCGTTTCTGCAGCTTTCCGCCGCCGCGCGGCGTTTCAAATCGTCACTGAGCCCATGCTGGCGGCGGCGGCCCGCCCTAGAGCGGCATTCTCCAAGGACGCGGTGATGATCGACTCCAACGAGAATCCACTCGGGCCAGGGCCGTCGGCGCGTGAAGCGATTTCCAACATCATCCCTCTGGGTGGACGCTACCTCGACAATCTCACCGAAGATCTCCTCCACCTGTTTGCCCAGCAGCAAGGCCTTAACCCTGATTGGGTTCATGTTTTTCCCGGCTCCACTCCAGCGCTCCACTTTGGAGTGATTACTTTTACTTCGCCGCAACGGACCTATGTGACGGCGGATCCCGGTTACGAAGCGGGCATGTTCGCGGCAGCGGCAACCGAAGCCCGCGTGGTGAAGGTTCCGCTCACCAAAACTTACGCGCATGATACGAAGGGCATGATCGCCGCCGCTCCAGATGCTGGCTTGTTTTACATTTGCAATCCCAACAATCCGACCGGCACGCTCACACCGCACTCCGATATTGAATACCTCGTAGAAAACAAGCCCCAGGGATCGGTCGTGATGGTCGACGAGGCTTATATCCATTTTTGCGATGCACCCTCGACGCTTGATTTCGTCAAGGCGGGAAAAGATGTGATTGTGCTTCGCACTTTTTCAAAAACGTATGGCATGGCCGGATTACGCTGCGGACTTGCTATTGCGCGTCCCGACTTGCTGGAAAAACTGATGGCACGCGCGGGTTGGAACTTTATGCCCGTCACCGCCGTTGCCGCCGCCTCGGCCAGCCTGAAAGATCCGAATCTGGTTCCGGAACGCAAGCGCATTAACGCCAGCGTGCGCCAGGCAACTTTTCAGTGGCTCGACAGCAATGGCTACGCGTATATCCCGTCGGAATCGAACTGCTTTTTGCTGGATACGAAACGTCCCGGCAAAGAAGTAATCGACGCCATGGCCAAGCAGAAGGTTTACATTGGCCGTATCTGGCCGATCATGCCGACCTGGGTTCGCATCACCGTGGGCACGCAGGATGAAATGTTGAAATTCCAATCTGCGCTACAGAATGCGATGCGCGGGACAACCGCATTCTCGCTGCAGCCGCTGCGACCCACCAAGGAATCCTAATCTCGAACGCCTGCTCTAGAACTTTAGATTGTGCGGAGGGACGCGGCGTGGAGCGGGTACTCCTGCGCGCGCCGCCTCAGTTCTTTCCTTTGTTTTCGCTCCGGAGCAAATTATTAGTTTCTTCTTTCCTTTTATCTCCTGACAAGAATTACTCCCGACAAAGGTCTGTATTGACCAGCAATCCACGAGCAGGAACCTGATACTGGAGGTCTACCCTGTAATCACAGACGGAAATTCTGGAGGAGAACAAATGTGGGAATTCAAGAGCGTAGCCCCTTGGGCACACAGGCTAGCGATACGAAGTCTGGTTCTGGCGGGAGCAACAACTTTTCTCGTGCCCTTGGCCCTGGTGCCTGCCGCCAGTGCGCAAGTTAGCATTGGCATAGGCGTAAATCCGCCCGTCTGTTCCTACGGCTACTATAACTATTCACCATACGGCTGCGCACCCAGTGGTTTTTACGGACCAGGCTATTTCTATAACGGTGTCTTCCTGGGCGTAGGCCCATTGGCAACCTGGGGATACGGGCATGGCGGGTGGTCATCGGTTTAGCGGTGGCGGCGGTGGAAGATATGTCGCCGGCCGAGGCAACGGTGGTCACCGCGCCTATGCGGCCAACCGTGGACACAGTTCGGGAGCGCACGTTAGCCGCGCCAGCGGCGCCCGAGCCGCGGCGCCTCGTGGTGGTGCATCCCATGGTACGTCTCATGCCGCAGCGCATGGCGCAGCCGCCCACGGTGCAGCGTCTCACAGCGGCGGTGGCGGATCGCATGGCGGTGGCGAACATCGCCAGCCTTAGCTGCTGAACGTGACGGCGCCTGAAATAACCAGCGGCGGAGTGTAACAACTCTGCCGCTTTCATTTTTTGCGGAGTGTCGATGCAATCCATTACGTCGCTCACTCTGCGGCCAACCGATCTTGCGCGCCGGAATACCGTATGTAACGGTTCGGCGATGTAACGATTCGGTGTCGAAATGCACTATCTGGTAGACGGGGTCGTGCGGGTGTGATTCGTCGCAAGCGAGCAAGCCCACGACCGGTGAGGTGGACATGTTCGCCCGCAAGGTTTCTGCTCTGCTAAAGCCGAACTCAGTTTCGGAATTCGCCAAACTCATGGAGGGCGAGGTTCTTCCCTGGCTGCGAAAGCAAAAGGGATTTCTGGATCTAATTATTCTGGTCGTCCCGAATGGCAGCGAAGTCGCAACCATCAGCTTCTGGGATCAGCCTGCGAGTGCCGAGGCCTACAACAGAAGCGGCTATCCGGAAGTGCTGGAAATTCTGGAGGGACTTTTGGAAGGGTGTCCTTATGTTAAGACGTTCAAAGTTGTCAGCTCTACACTTCAAAAAGTTCCCTCAGTAAGGCCCTCTGACCCCGAAAATCTTCAGGAGACGGGGCCGGCACAATTTCGCTATCCCTTAGTCTGAAATCACTCGGCAGGTTCTTCCCAGGAAACCGTTCGCTTCTCACGGCTGCTTTTGTGCGCCAGGATTACCGCTCGCATGGTGCGTAACGCTTGCTCGGGCGTTACATCCAGCGGCGCTTTTTTCTCGATGGCGTCACGAACATTGGCATAGAAGCCCCGATAGTCGCCGCGGTCTGTTTTTACTTTAACGGCCGGCTCGGCGACAACGCTAAGCGTTCCCCACAGCTCCTCGGGTTCGACTCCCCAGTCCGCTCCCCAGTCGGTGCCTTGCGGATAATCATCGGAGCGCAGGCGTGCTTCCTGCGGATCCATTCCGTACTTAACAAAAGATCCCTTCGTACCATGAATCAGGAAATGCGGCCCGGGCGCGTAGGCGATGATGCGGGCGCGGCCCATCGCGCGCAGGTGAGGATATTCCAGGCAGACGTCAAACGAATCATCCACCTGCGAAGTTTCGCGCTCGCAGAAGGCCGACGCGGTGATTGACTTCGGCTCGCCAAACAATACGAGTGCCTGATCGATGACGTGAGGACCGAGATCAAACAAGACGCCGGCAGCAAGCTGATCGGCTTTTTCACGCCACGCATTCGGCTTCGGTTCCGGTCGAAAACGGTCGTAACGGCATTCATATTCGACGATGGTGCCTAAACGCCCTGCCCGCACGAGTTTTTTTATCGTGCCAAAATCGCCATCCCATCGGCGATCTTGATAGACGGTAATTAATCTTCCCCGCTCGGCCGCCAGGCGTACCAATTCCTCGGATTCGCGCAGTGTCGGCGCGAAAGGCTTATCCACCACGACATCCCGGTCGGCCAGCAGACATGCACGCGCCAGATCGAAGTGCGAATCGTTGGGAGTTGCGATCACGCACAGCTGAATTTGCTTGTCGGCCAGCAATTCGTCGAGAGTACGCGCGACACGGATACCGGGATATTTTTCCTGGGCCCGCGTTCCCCTGCGCTCCAGAATGCAGGCGAGCTCCATGCCGGCGACGCCGCGTATTACGGGCGCGTGAAACGCCTGACCTGCCATGCCGAATCCGATTAATCCGACTCGCACCATGTTGACTCCTTATCTTTTCGGTGCTGAATACTACGACCGCCCTATCAATTTACAGCGTTTTGCCGATATTGCGGGGCGTGGCGTCATCGTATAACGATGAAGAGTTCTTCCGCTGCTGGGTCGAACTGAGAAGCCAACGTCTTAGGAGGCATAGATGCGATTCGGACCATTTCTGGTGATTGCTCTGTTGTTGCTCATTCTGTGGGCCGGTGCTTTTCTGATGTTCCACGTAGCCAGCGGACTGATTCATCTACTGCTGCTTTTTGCAGTGATTTCGTTTGTAGCCCATCTCGTTATGGGCGCCAGAACGGCTTAAAGATCGAGCGAAGTTGCTGTCGATCAGGCTAACCGGCTCCATCGCCGGTAACTTCGGCTCGAGTTTCTCAAGGCTTCCCTTCGGGGCAGCCTTTTATTTTTGTGACGGCCCCTGTTTGGTGCAAGTTTTGTTTATTTTTTACGGTCCGTATGTCTTACGATCCTGGAGACGCCGGACGAACTTCAGTCCTGACCACACGTCAGTGACGGCGCAAACTTTTACATCTACAAGACCCGCAGCTAAGCCTATCTGACGCACGACATTTTCATCCACATCGGTGGCGACTCCAGAACTCTTTTTCGGCCAGCTTACCCAGAACATCCCGGCCGCAGCGAGTTGTTTGGCCATCTTGCTGAATTCTTTGGTTAACTCCAGGCGCGATTGGGTGAACAACATGACAAAATCCAGCGGTGACTTCTCGAGCGAGGATTTACGCTGGTCAATGCTGCATTCCGCCAATGCGCCTGACAGTTCGGCGCGAACCTCATCCGGGATGTTGACCAACTGCACGTGAAATCCCGGCTTGATTCCCAATTTTTTGGGAAGTGGCGTTCCAGAATATCCTGGCATCAAGTAGACCGTGAAAAACCGAACATCTTTGATTCAAACTAGACGGCGGAAGCTGAAAGCGCTCTACTGCGCCACAGGTGCGTAATACCCGCGGCGTGCTCTCACCCGGAAATTCTTGCGGTCATTGGCCACGATCTCGATCGTGCGGAAGTGCCCGTCGGACTTGAAGTCTATGGGCTTATAGGAAACATCGTACTGGCTGCGCAGCTCCTCCTGAATTTCGGCGAAGGCGTTGGTCACGTCGCGAATCTGGAAGGGGAAAAAGGCGCGCCCGCCAGTGGCATCGGCGATGCGCTCAAGCACTTTGTCGCCCGCTCCCTTGGTGCCGCTGACATTGGTGCTGATGGTGTAGATGATGGCATCGGCACGCTGTGCCATTTCGATGGCTTCTTCGCGGGTTACATGGCTCTGATTGTCTTCGCCATCGCTCAACAGAATGATCGCGCGCCGGGTGGGGCCGCCGTGCGGCTGTTTCAGCAGCTTATCGCGGCAGGCGTAATAAAGCGCGTCGTACATGGCAGTGCCGCCGCCGGGGCGCAGTTCCCGGACTCCATGCCCCAACTTTTCCGTGTCGTCGGTGAAATCCTGCGTAAGCTCGGGCGTGACATCAAAACCCACGACGAAAGCCTGGTCATAACGCTTGCGAATGGTCTGATTCAGGAATTCAATCGCCGATTCCTGCTCGAACTTGAAGCGGTCGCGCACCGAGGCGCTGGCGTCGATCAATAGGCCCACCTGCAGCGGCAAGTTCGTTTCCGCGTGGAAGCTGCGAATTTCTGTAACCGGCTTGCTGTCATCCACAATGCGGAAGTCGGCTTGCTTCAGATCGGTCACACGCTTGCCGTGCTTATCGGTCACCGTGAACACTACGTTCACTTCATTTGTGCCGACGCGGATCTTGGGAATTTCTGCGTTGCCCGCAGCAGAATCGTTGGCATTCTGCTCCGTTGCGGTCTGCGCAGCTTGTTCGGCTCCGGCTGGCGAGGGTGAGGTTTGAGCGGAAGTCGCAGACGAGGGCGCGGGCGATGCTTGCGCTATTCCTAACTGCGGCTCAGCAGCCAGAAGCAGAAAAATGGCCGCGCATGCTGCAGCGGAGGCTGTTGGAAAATGTTCTCGTGAAAATGTGTCTCGTAACAATGCACCCCAATTTGACTTCTATTATATCCGTAACCCCCGATTTGGGCAGCGGAGTTCAGGCGCGGGGTGCACCGTCGTACAATGTCTTTGGAGGCTGCTTCGATGATAAGCCATGAAAAGTTCCAGAAAGGACGAGGTTGGGCCTATCTGGCGGGGATCGTTATTTTTGTGATGGTTGCAGCTTGGAAATTCCTGGCCCGGTAGAGTGCGCTTGTTCGAGGATCGGCTCGAATTAAACCTTCGAGCAATCGCCCGGCTGATCGCTCGCCGCCCAATTCTTCATTTCATTTCTATCTTCCTGAGGAACTCTCGCAACTCTTCTGGCAATTCGCTGCACAGGGCAACCGTCTTTCCGGTGCGCGGATGGGTGAATTCCAACTGCGCGGAGTGTAGAAAATTTCGTGCCAGGCTGATCGCAGCCGAAGGCCCGCGAGCTTGTTTCGGCGCACCATACATCGTATCGCCCACGACTGGATGCCCCAGTGCCGCCATGTGCACACGAATCTGGTGAGTGCGTCCGGTATCGATCTTCACATCGAGCAAAGTAAATTTTCCAAACTTGGTATCCAGACGGCGCGTGACACTGTAATGCGTGACGGCGGCGCGTCCGCCTTCGAGCCGTGTGGTCATGCGCATACGGCGGATGCGATCGCGGCTTATATTCTTGGGTAATCGTGCCGGAATCTTTCTTCACCCAACCATGGACGAGCGCTACATATTTCTTGTTTACTTCACGGGCGGCAAATTGGGCGCTGAGCTTGCGATGCGTTTCATCGTTTTTAGCAACCACGATCAATCCGCTGGTCTCTTTATCAAGGCGATGAACAATCCCGGGCCGCAAGTCCCCACCCACGCCAGATAAACTCCGCATATGATGGAGCAACGCATTCACCAGAGTTCCACGATTGCGAGCGTCATCAGTGGCCCCAGCCCCTGCGTGTACCATCATTCCCGCGGGTTTGTTGATCACGGCGAGGTCGTCATCTTCATAAACAATGTCAAGCGGAATGTCTTCCGGCGAGGCTTTGAGTGGCGCGCGCTGTGCGTCCCCCAGGACGGTCACGCGCTCGCCCCCGCGCAACTTGAGAGAAGCTTTAGCTGGAGCATCATTCACTAACACTTTGCCTTCAGCAATCAGCTCCTGCACCCGCGCGCGGCTGATGCTCGAAAGCGTCGTGGTGAGGAATTGGTCCAGACGCCGGCCTGCATCTTCCGCTGCAGCCGAGATAAGAATGGGAAATGATTCCGGCATTCGCTGCGAAGCATACTACAGGCTATGCTATGGGATTGTTCAACCCGCAACCTGTATGAATCCGCGCAAGGAGCCAATATTTACCATGAAGAAGAATATCTGGAGAGCGGTGATTGAAGTAGCGTTCATCGTCTTCCTGTTTTATTCCAATCTTTTGATGGGAGAATTTGAGCGCTCGGGGATGGGGTCGAGAAGGGGCATCGCCTGGGCGCTACGCGATGTTTTTACAACACCCAATTTTGCAATCGCCCTCTCAGCGGCATTCATCGGGTACATGCTATTCGAATTTCTTCGAGAGAAGCTGTAGAAGCCCCGCTACTCAGAGGCACAGTTACAAACCGTCCGCTCGATCTCCCTACTCCACCGCGTTTGCAGCAATTACCTGACGGTACCATTCGGCGCTCAGTTTAGGCGTGCGCGTCTGAGTTTTGAAATCCACGTAATGGATGCCGAAACGCTTGCTGTAACCGTCGGCCCACTCGTAGTTATCCATGAGACTCCAAAGAAAATATCCTTTGATCGGATAGCCTTCCGAGGCGGCACGATGAAGCTGAGAAAGGTGATTGCGCAGATACATCACGCGATCGGTATCCTCAACGCGTCCATCGCTGGTGACCACATCATCGGCGGAGCAGCCATTCTCGGTGATGTAAAGAGCACGCGGCTTCCAGATATCGCTGACATTGCGCACCGCCCAGTAAGTGACTTCAGGTCCAATAAAGAGCCACGGAGAGGCCATATGCGGATAGGAAGCCTGGCGCTTTTCCACAACATAACCTGCGGGCGAGGAGTCGGCGCGAACATAATCCGGGGTATAGGCATTCAAGCCGACAAAATCGAGCGGGCTGCCGATAATCTTCATGTCGCCGGCTTCGACTTTTGGTGCGTTGGCGCCTTCGCGCTGCAGATAGCCGTCAGTGTATTTGCCTTCCATGATCGCGGTTAGAAATGGAGCATTTTCCTCGCGCGTGGCGCGATGCGCAGCTTCAATCTGCTCCGCATTCTCAATCACCGGCACATATACAGTGGCATTTTCGGCGAGGCCAATTTGCGTGCCGCTCTTGGCATTGCCCCGGATCGCCTGCACCGCCATGCCATGGGCCAGCACACCATGGTGCCGGATCTGATTCACCTGGGCATCCGGCAATTTCAGGCCAGGCGCGAACTGCCCGTTCTTGTAGCCCAAGTCGGTGAAGCATACGAGTTCATTGGTGGTGAAAAAGTGACTGACGCGATCGGACAAATGCTTCGACACATAGGCCGCGTAATCGGCGAAGGCCTTCGACGTGTCGCGTGACTGCCAGCCGCCGGGCAAAGCCTGTGGCAGATCCCAGTGAAACAGAGTGATATAAGGCGCGACATTGTTTTTCAGCAGTTCATCGACTACGCGTTGGTAATAGTCGAGACCTTTGGGGTTCGGTTGTCCCGTGCCATCGGGAAAAATGCGAGACCATGCAATCGAAAATCGATAGCATTTGGCGCCCAGATTCTTGAGCAGCCGGACGTCTTCTTTGTAGAGATGATAAGAGTCGTCGGCGATGTCGCCAGTCTCACCCTGAAACGTCTTTCCCGGGGTGTGGGAAAAAGTATCCCAGATGGAAGGCTTGCGCCCGTCTTCCTTGACCGCGCCCTCGATCTGATAAGACGCAGTGGCGCAGCCCCACATGAAGTTGGCGGGGAATTGCAGCAGAGTAGGATTCTGCGCCCACGCAAAGCGTGGGAGAGTTGAGGCAGCGAGCGCGGCTACAGCAGTTCCGCCCAGGGTTTTGCCGAACCGCCGGCGTGTGATTTTTTTCATCCGCACAAGAGTACCACTACGCGCGGCTGGAATTGCGGTTTTCGAACACGAAAATTGCTAGAACCAGAGAGTTGGGCAAAGCAATGCGAAAGCTGATTCGCTACCGCGTCGCTGCGGCCGGATGCGCCGCAATGTCTTTCTTCATGCCCGGGCGCAGCCACCAGATCAGTCCGCCGCCGATCACCAGACCGATTGCGATCAACTGAGTTCCGGACATTGCTCCACCAAAAACTGAGCCGCGGCCGGGATCGTCGCGCAGGAATTCTAGGAAGAAGCGGGCCACGCCATAGATGAAGAGAAACGCGCCGAAAACCTGCCCGTCGAATTTTCTGCGTTTCAGCAACCACATCAGAAAGAAGAAATTTGCCAACTCAACCGCCGCTTCGAAAAGCTGGGTAGGCTCGAGCGGAACGTTCAGTGGAGTGCCTGTAATTTGATTCGCGAGCGGATTGCGAAACACCACGCCCCAGAAATGATGCGTCTCTTTGCCGTAGCAGCATCCTGCGGCGAAGCATCCCAGGCGGCCGATGGCGTGGCCCAAGGCGAGCCCCGGCGCAAAAGCGTCGCAGGTTCCAAGAGCGGGCATGTTATGCCTGCGCACGTACCACCAAGCGGCAATAAACGCGGCAATCAGACCACCGGAAAAAACGCCGCCGGCCTGCAGCGTGGTAACGCTGAAAATCTCGCCAGGATGCGCTTTGTAGTAGCCCCACTCATTAATTACATAAAGAACCTTGGCTCCGATGATTCCGCACAGGACCACTAAAATTCCCAGGTTCCAAGCGTTCTCACCGTCAATGCCCAGGCGCTCCGAGTTGCGCACGCTGATCCAGAGGCCAAGCAGAACTCCCAGGGAAACCAAGAAGCCGTAGGTGGGTAGAAAGAAACGTCCGAAATGAACTAGTTGCGGATACACAATAAGTTGGATGCAGGAATTACGGAATTTGTACCAGATTCAGTCTAGCAGGAATGATCGCGAAGGGGTGCGGGCTGCCTATTGTTGATTTCTGATTGATGATTGTCGGTTAAGACCCGTCTGCCCGGGCTTTTCAATCAACAATCAAAAATCATCAATCAGCAATAATCAAGCCGACCCACTGTGCCGTGTGACGGGCCGAGAATGAACCGTCAGGTAGACGTTGGGAACCCGCCGAGACCCTTTAGGCATCTCCGCATGGCGGAGCGTTGCACACCGGATCCTAGTTCGAGTCGAGTCCCCGTTCATTCAGCATTGGTTCAAAAATCGGTTACCGCCATCACCAACCCCGCAGGCCGGCTTTCACTCTGGATGCTAGGAGAACTCGCCGTGAATTAGCAATAGGGAACGCGCAAATAGTTGGCAGAACAGTTGCAACCAAAGTAATCGCAGCGGACCATTCCGGGCTTGCAATGGCGCGATTTCGCTCTGCCGTATTGACTGACCGTTGAGGCTTCACGGCTTATGAACGTGAAACCTATCAATGATCGCCGTCGCCGTACCGAGCAATGCATAAGCTTTTGGATACGCCCCAGATTGACTCTCCGCGAGCGAAATGGCCTCGGACGTTCTGCCTGCACCAACCATCCACTCGGTGAGATTCCATAATGGCCACACTTTGTCTTCGTCCTTGAGCCTGCTGATCAGTTCCTCGGCGCCAGCAAAATCCAAAAGCATTCCGCGGGCGACCGCGATCTGTTCGAAGACCATTGGTGTCGCATCGTCGCGGGCATTGAACGCCGCTTCGGAGGCAAGTTGCACCGTGAGCGCCGCTTTGGGGTCACTCGCCTGTGCTTGCCGAACTGCGAGTTCGGAGAGACCCTGGGCGCGTTCGCCGGGCTCCTGAATCAAATCGATCACCGCGAGTGCCTGTCTATAATCACCTGAGCCGGCAAGTCCATCAGCCACTGCTCGCAGTGAAGCATTCCGCAAAAAGTCGCCCTCCACCAGGTTGGCTTCCTGCATCGCGGCAGCCGCATCCCCGTGCAGGCTCTTTTCCTCGGCAATATTTTCCAATGCGGTATCCCGCAGGTAGTTGGGAGGCAACTGATGCGCGGTGTCGAGCGCTGCCTCGAACTGCCCGACAATAGCCTGCGTAGATGCCAGCACACTCTCGTCTCGCTGCTTCTGCCAGGGATCGTTAACCGTGTTTACAAAAGCATAAAAGCGCTCGACTGTGGCCAGCGCGTCTTCGCGCTCGCCCGCATACATCAGCCTTCTTGCCACATCCTGATACAGGTAGGCAATCGAGTCGTTGAGATTAGGGTCGGAGGGCGCAGCGCGCGCATGCTCTTCTTCCTGCTCAATTGCGTCGAGCGCCTCGTCGAGCGTTTTATGCGCGCCCGGCAAATCGCCTGCCTTCACTTGCTCATTGTTGATCCACATTAATGCGTCGACCAACGGAGTGACACTGCCCGGGCCTCTGACCATATTTGTAGCCGCGAGCGCATCGTCAAACTGCTTTTTCATCGCCAATTGTGTCGCGATGAAAGAGCATGCGTTCGCCTGGAATTTTGGGTCTGCTTGGCCAACCAAATCGAGTGCTAACGGCAAATTTTCATGGGACGCTAACAATCCGGCCACCACCTCCACTGCAGCGCCAGTATTGTCGCGCTTTGCATTCGCACGATAGGTTGCCAGCGCGCCCTCAACATCACCGGCAGCGACCTGCTTTCCGGCAATGTTTGCCAGCGCGCTGGATTGCTGGGTTTCCTCGATTTCCGGAATGAGCGCGCTGGCTTCGCGCAGAATCGATCGAGCCTCTGCGTCCCCGGGGACGTCTTGCTGCGCGCATGCATTGAATGTAAAGCGGAGGACAATCACGAGCAGCCAAGCGACGGTGACTGGAGCAGTCATCGCCCTGAGCCGCATACGAGCCTCCTGTGTGTGGGCTAATACCGGGATGGATACTCAGAAATCAAAATTGGTTGCATGTTGCCGGCGCTGCGGGAAGAGGCGAGCGGCGGAGTCAGCCCGCCTTGCGGTTCTCGCCCAGAACTTCATCGAGCGCATTGGCTAGCAGATGGGCGCGCTTCTGATAATCGGTGGTGCCGGAATCCTGCTTGCGCTTCAATAGATGGTACTCATCGGCAATATTCAGCGCCGCCAGCACGGCCAGGCGCACTGTATCGATTGTATTCGTCGCCTCGGCGACGGCGCGCATTTTGGAATCGACATACTCGGCGAGCTTCAAAATATATTCCGGATCAGACCCGCGCAAATTGTAGGCCTGATCAAAAATCTCCACGCGCACGCTGCCATTTTGCGCGTCTTTCAGCGTCGAATCCTTAGCCGCTGTAGCCATAGTCAGTAATCCTTAAACGGTGATCCCCAAGTAGTGATTCCTAAATCGCGATCTCGCGACGCTAACTTGCGCGCTCCTCGGCAATTGAATCGATCTGTTGCAACATCTTTTCAACGCGTCCGCGAATCTCTTCGCGCTCTTTGCGCAACTGCACCGTCTCGCGCCGCAACGCGACCAGCTGCTCTTCGCGTTCCTCCAGTTGCTGCCGCGCGCGCTGGGCATCACGTTCGGCCGCAGCCTGAGCCTGGCGTGCGCTTTTGTACATCTCGATCGTACGGAAAATTTTCTCTTCCAGCACCTGAAAACTGTCCGCCGGAGCCTGTTCTGTCAACTGTTCCACCGCGTTCAACGCCATGATCGCACTTTTCCCGAGAGGAATTTCAAACTTTCCCGAAGTATACTCCTCCCCGCTGTGGATGGAGCATGGCCCAGAGGTGCCGATCTCGCTTTTCTCTGCCCGACTCTGGATGTGCTTCCCGGCAAAAAACCCACAACCCTCCCCACGCGGCGGGCGGAGTGGCAGATCCCTCGTCAGCTATAATGGTCTGTAACGCTGGTTGGGTTGAGCCTCGTTCCCCTGCGGTGCCAGAGGAAGAATTCAGCCTCGTTATGCGAGACGAAAACGGCGGCTGAAGGAGTTCCACATGGCGATCGAGAAGTCGGAAAATATCTGGCACAACGGGAAACTCATCCCTTGGGATGAAGCGACGATCCACGTGATGTCTCACGTGGTCCACTATGGCTCCTCGGTGTTCGAGGGGATCCGCTGCTACGCGCCGCATTCGCGGCCAGCCATTTTCCGCGCCAACGAACACATTCAGAGACTGCTCGATTCCGCCAAGGTTTACCGAATTGATGTGGATTACACCCGCGACCAACTGGTGAAGGCGATGCTTGAAACCGTCGGCAGCAATGGCGTGTGGCCATGTTATGTGCGTCCCATCGTGCTCCGCGGCTACGGGGAGGCTGGAGTGAATCCTTTCAACTCCCCGACCGAGGTTTACATCATCAATTATCCATGGGGAAAATATCTGGGCGGCGAGAGCGAAGGCTGTGACGTGTGCGTTTCTTCCTGGACGCGGCTGGCTCCGAACACTCTGCCGGCAATGGCGAAGGCGGGCGCGAATTACATGAATTCGCAGCTCATCAAGATGGAAGCCATCGTCAATGGATACGCGGAAGGCATCGCGCTCGACGTAAACGGCTATGTGAGCGAAGGCTCGGGCGAGAACGTGTTTCTGGTCCATCGCGACAAACTGGTCACGGCGCCGCTGGGCAATTCTGTTCTGCCCGGCATCACTCGCGATTCGGTGTTGCAGATCGCGCGCGATCTCAACATTCCTATCGTCGAGCAGATGATTCCGCGTGAAATGCTTTACATCGCTGAGGAAGCCTTCTTCACGGGGACGGCAGCCGAGGTCACGCCCATCCGCTCGGTAGACAAAATTAAAGTCGGCAAGGGATCGATTGGGCCGATCACCAAGGCGATTCAGAAAGAGTTCTACGCTATCGTGCGCGGGGAAAAGGACGATCGCCATGGATGGCTGACTGCAGTGCCGGTGGGCAGCAAGCAGCCGGTCGGCGTGTAAAACTTACTGCTTTAAGTTCGTGGGACGCGACTCGTCGTGTCCCTTTCGTATTTGTTTATCTGCCGCACAAAATAGTTCGACGGGTCCCGTTGCAAAATGTTTTATTTTCAGCGGTTTTTCTAATCTGCACCGAAGTCTGTATCCCGCCTAAGAAATAGACTCATTACCTAGGTCATCTTGGGGAAGGTGACGATTCGGTTCATCATAGGCAAGCTTGTGAGGCGAAGCGCCTCCCGGGATATCCTTCGATGAATATTGACGATCTGCTGCGGATTGCAACCGAACGCAAGGCCTCCGATTTGCATTTGAAGGTGGGAAACTATCCTCACCTGCGCATCGATGGCGAACTGGTGCCATTGACCGACCAGCCGCGCGTGAGCGCTGAAGACATGCTGACCATGGCGTTCAGCATGATGTCGGCGCGGCAGAAACAAAAATTCAAAGAGACCACGGAAATCGATATGGCCTACGGCGTCGCCGGCCTGGGGCGCTTCCGTGTGAATATTTTCCAGCAGCGCGGCAACGTTGGACTGGTGCTGCGCGTCATCCCCACCAAGATTCGCGCGTTGGACGAATTATTTCTGCCGAAAGTAGTCGAACAGATTTGCGAAATGCCGCGAGGCCTCGTCCTGGTGACGGGCGTGACTGGCTCCGGTAAATCGACGACGCTGGCCGCTATGGTAGATCGGGTGAATTCCAGCCGCGCCGAACATATCATCACGATCGAAGATCCGATCGAATTTCTGCATCGAGACAAAAAAGGCTACGTAAACCAGCGTGAAATCGGCGTGGATACTCCGTCATTCAGCGCCGCCTTGCGCGCATCGTTGCGTCAAGATCCGGACGTGATCCTGGTCGGCGAAATGCGAGATCTGGAAACCATCTCGACTGCGCTGCACGCGGCGGAAACCGGCCACATGGTCTTCTCTACTCTGCACACACTCGACGCCGTGGAAACCGTGAACCGCATCATTTCCATTTTCCCACCGCCCGAGCAGAAACAGATTCGACTGCAGCTGGCGGCAGTTCTGCGCGCCATCGTGAGCCAGCGACTGGTGCGCCGTTGTGATTCCGATGGGCGCGTGCCCGCGGTTGAGGTGATGATCAACACGGCGTTCATCCGGGAGTGCGTACTGGTTCCGGAAAAAACGCGATCGATTCGTGACGCGATTGCTGCGGGCACATCGCAATACGGCATGCAGACATTTGATCAGTCGTTGTGGGATTTATTCCAGGCAGGATTGGTCGCCTACGAAACCGCTCTGGAAAATGCATCCAACGCTGACGACTTCAAGCTGCGGATGCAAGGCATTGCATCGACCGCCGATATTTCGCGGCAATCGATGCAGTCGGCCGGCTTTGGCGGACGGTAAAACTCAACCACTAAAGACACGACGTTATACTCGGCGAAATTCAAACAGTTTTCCTGATTCGGACCCGTGTCCTTTGTAGTCTAATTCTCTTTCTCTTCACCTCCAATCCCTGCTGCTTATCGTTAGCGCATGCCATTCTCGCGACCGAAGAAGCGGTCGTATTCCGAAGATGAGCTATATGAATACGCCGTTGGCGCACTGGCGCGGCGCATGCGTACGGTCGCGGAATTGAAGCGCTTATTTCGTGCGCGGGTAGAAGATGCGGAATCGGAATATGGGCAGACGCTGATTGAGTTGGTGATCCGAAGGCTTAAGGATCGCGGATACCTGAACGATTCTCAGTATGCGGCCTATTTTTCTTCGCTGCGCCGGGACAATCAAAAATTTGGGCGAAGGCGTGTAATTACCGACCTGAAAATAAAGGGCGTCCATGGCGAGATTATCGAAAAGGCAGTAGATGCGGCTTTCGACGGCTTGAGCGAGGAAAAACAAGCTCGCGAATATCTGCGGCGCAAGCGTATGGTAAAACCCAAGGACCAGAAAGCAACGGCGCGATATCTTCCGGCAATTGGCGCGAGCCGGGTTCGGGACAAAAACGATTTTCACCACTCCTGAAAAGCTGGGATGTGGATGAAGAGACCTTAACGTCTCTGGAAAACGAAATCGTCTGATCTTGCGCGGCTTGGCAAATGCCGCCTCGATGTTGCATACTCCTGCCGTTCCCAATCTCCGCTCCTCAGGAGGCACTATGAAAGTTAGTTTGAAAGTGATCCTCGCAGCCGCGCTCCTAAGCGCAGTTCCGCTCGCCTTGACCCAAGATGTCAGTTCGGATGTAAAGAAAACGGCAAAGATACGGCGCCGATACCAAGAAAGCGGCCACGAAAACCGAACACGAAACTAGTAACAAAGACGCCGCAAAGGACACAGACAAAGCGCCAAAAAGACCGGCCACGAAACCAAGTCGTGGCAAAAGACACGGCAGGCCCGATAAAACCGGACAAACGCCACCAAATAAAGTGTAGCCAAAGACGACGGCAAAGATACCGAAAAAGCCGCCAAGAAAACTGGCCACGAAACCAAAGTAGTGGCCAAAGATACAGCGAAGGATACCGACAAAGCCGCCAAGAAAACCGGCAGTGCCGTGAAGAAGGGCACCGTGGACTACGGGCACGGGGTAAAGAAGGTGGGCGAAAAAATGGACGAAACGCGGTGAAGGAGTAACTCTTCTCGTGCGACGGCAGTGGTGCGCTGCATCGATTGCGATTGCGCACCACCCGGATGCGGCCTTCTTTTCGTACTTTTGCGAACGCGAAGCGGGGCGGCGACAAATCCACTTGCCGCCTGCGCCGACTCAAACATTTGTTTGCGGCTGACACGCCCGATGCTAGAATTATTTCTGCTTACCGTAATGATGCCTACAGGATCTGAAATTCGACGCAGGTTTCTCGACTTTTTTGTGCAGAAGGGACACAAGGAGGTGCATTCGTCGTCGCTCGTACCGGCGAATGACCCTACGCTTCTGTTCACCAACGCGGGAATGAACCAGTTCAAGGATGTTTTTCTGGGACTGGAGAAGCGCGATTACTCCCGCGCGACTTCATCGCAGAAATGCGTGCGCGCCGGTGGTAAGCATAACGACCTGGAAAATGTGGGATTCACCAACCGGCATCACACGTTTTTCGAGATGCTGGGAAATTTTTCTTTCGGAGATTACTTCAAGAAGGATGCGATTGCTTACGCGTGGGAGCTGATCACCTCGCCGCAGTGGTTCGGGATCGATAAAAAGAAACTTTACGCGACCATCTTTAAAGGCGAAGCCGGCGTGGAGCGTGACGTCGAGGCGTACGACTTGTGGGCGGGGCAAGGCGTCCCTAAGGATCGAATCTTTGAGATGGGTCTGAAAGATAATTTCTGGCAGATGGGCGAGACCGGGCCTTGCGGACCGTGCAGCGAGATTCATTACGATATGGGCCCGGCGGCATCCGAGCAAGGTCATGCTGACTGCCAGTTTCCGTGCGATTGCGGACGTTATGTCGAAATTTGGAATCTGGTCTTCATGCAGTTCGACCGCGACGCGAGCGGCAAGCTAAATCCGCTACCCAAGCCTTCGATTGATACGGGCATGGGACTGGAGCGGGTCACAGCAGTCCTGCAGGGAGTGATCTCGAATTACGAGACGGATTTGTTTACGCCGCTGATTAAGAGAGCGGCGGAGTTGACGGGCAAGCTCCGCATTCCCGGGCCATGTGGGGACAGCCGCCCCGGCTGTCCAGGCCGAGCGAGAGCTCGGCAAGCTCTCCCAGCCACAAATCCGCCGCCTCCCTCAGAGTGATCGCAGATCACTCGCGCGCGGCAACGTTCCTGATCTCCGATGGAGTGCTGCCTTCAAACGAGGGACGTGGATATGTGCTGCGCAAAATTATCCGCCGAGCGATCACGCATGGAAGGTTGCTAGGACAAACGAAACCATTTCTGCATGAAATGGTGCTTCCCGGTTGCGCGATCTTATGCAAGATGCATATCCTGAGCTGAACGAACAATAGGACGGATACAAAAGTATTGTACGCAGAGGAAGCTCGATTTTCTCACCTATGGACTGAGGCTGGCGAGACTCGAGAGCGATCTGATGTCACTAATCGCAAAAAGAGATGTCGGTCTAGAGAGCGGGACAAGACCGAACGCCGATACCGCTCAGAGAGAGACTGAAAACCATCGATCTGGATCGATCACCGGTATATCGGGGCCGAGAAGCATTCAAGCTCTACGACACATATGGTTTGCCGCTTGGACTTCATGAAGGATGCCTGTCGCGATCAGGCGATTCGTGCTTGATATAGCGGCTTTGATCTCGCTATGGACGAACAACGCTCACTTGCTCGCGCTTCCTGGAAGGGTGGAACAAAGCAAACTGCAAATCCGGCCTACCAGCAGCTTCCGAAATCAATCTTTGAAGGCTATCGGCAAACTCGTTCTGACGGCTGCGAAGTGCTCGCTATCATCCATAACGGTCAGGGCGCAGGCGAACTCAAAGCGGGCGAATCAGGCGAAGTAATTCTTGATCACACGCCGTTCTATGCGGATTCCGGCGGACAGGTTGGGGACAAGGGATGGTTTTATTCGGACGATCACAATACCATCGTCGCTGAAGTGACGGGATGCTATGCGCCGATTCAGGGAGTACGCGCGCACCAAGTCGTCGTGAAGCAAGCGATCCGAGTCGGTGACAAAGTGGATGCAGTAGTGAATGCCGACGTTCGCCGGTCGACCATGCGCAATCATACAGCTACGCATTTGTTGCATGCCGGGCTGCGCGAAGTTTTGGGAAAGCATGTGAAACAGGCGGGGTCGCTGGTGGCACCCAATCATTTGCGATTTGATTTTTCGCACTTCACGGCGGTGGAAGACGAAGAGTTGCAGGATATTGAAGACATCATCAACAAAGAAGTTCTGCGCAACCAGATCGTTGAGACCATTACAGACGTGCCCATCGAGGAGGCTATCAATCACTTATCACGCGATGGCGCTATTCGGGGAAAAGTATGGCGACAAGGTGCGCGTGGTGCGGATTGGCGATTTCTCGACCGAGCTTTGCGGAGGCACGCACACCGGCGCAACCGGCGAGATTGGGCTGATCAAGATTCTGAAGGAAGGCAGCGTATCCTCAGGCGTGCGGCGAGTGGAAGCGGTCACGGGCGAGGGATCGCTGGCGCATTTTCGCAAGGACCACGCGTTGGAGAATTATGTGGCAAGCATGGCGGCGCATTCCGACTCCACATCTCCTGCCGACGCGTTGAAGCTGGAGTTCGACAAGAAAGATTCGGAGATCAAGCGTCTGGCGCGGGAATTGGATCAGGCGACGGATGAAATCGGCCTCGGCTGCGATTGGCACGGCGAACGTTGGCGACAAAGTAAAAGAAGTTAAGGGCGTGAAAGTTCTAGCGCATCGCGTAGATAATCTTGAACGCGCGCAACTACGGACGCTGGTCGATCAACTGCGCGACAAGATCGGCTCGGGCGTGGTGGTGCTGGGATCGGCTTCCAACGGCAACGTATCGTTGATCGTAGGGGTCACGAAGGATCTTACCAGCCGAGTGCAGGCGGGAAAAGTCATTGGCTCCGGTGGCGCAGAAAGTAGGGGGCAAAGGTGGCGGCCGTCCCGACCTCGCGGAGGCTGGAGGAAAAGACGCGGCTGCACTGGATGCCGCATTGGATGGCGCTTATGGCGTGGTGGAGTCGCTGCTGGCATGAGCACCAGCGGACCTACCTATTAACGAGCGCCTGCGTATTGTTAAACACAAAGGCCATTTAATTTTCATCATCGACTTCTCGCACTGCTGCCGCGAAAGAAATTCTATTGCTGCTCGATCTGGTTCGCGCCGATATCGCACGCCACGCGCCCGGGTCATTGCTCACTCTGGCCGATTTCACTGAAGCGCAGATCGACAAAGCTGTGGCCACACGAATGAAGGAAGTTCTGGCGCTGGATCGTCCGTATGTGAAGAAGTCGGCATGGGTTGGCACCGAGAGCATGCCGCATGTGTTCTATGAGCACTTCAAAAACTTTTCGCAGCGTGACTTCCCGCTATTCAATACGCAGGAGGCGGCGATGGACTGGCTTGTAGAGGGCGAGTCTTAGAGCGAAGCGCCTAGAGGCCTCTCCCAAATAAGGACGAACGTCATCCGCCGGTGAGGTTTAGCTGCTCATCAACCACGATAACCCGCCCATTCCGGGATATGATTGAGGTCACGTTTTGTGACCTCAAATGAAAAAAAGAATTAGTGCGACACTGCTCAAGATGCCGAAACACCGCGTGAATTTACCTTATGCTGTGGAATCACGTATCTTGTTGCTTCGCCATCAGAGGGTGATTCTCGACGCCGACATTGCCGAGCTTTATGGCGTTCCGGTAAAAGTTCTTAATCAGCAAATCAAGCGCAATCAGAAACGCTTTCCTGCCGACTTCGTCTTCCAGCTCAGCGGAAAAGAATACGAAGGTTTGAGGTCACAAATTGTGACCTCAAAAGAGACGCGCGGTGGAAGGCGATACCTTCCATATGCATTTACCGAGCATGGCGCAATTATGGCGGCAACTGTGCTTAACTCCGAACGCGCTGTGCAGATGAGCGTATTTGTGGTGCGCGCGTTCGTTCGACTACGCGAGATGCTGGCTAATAATCGTAAGCTTGCCGGAAAAATTGATGAACTGGAAAACCGGTTGGATAGCCACGATTCTACGATTCAGGATTTGATCGAAGCGATCAAGGAATTGATGACGCCTGAAGATCCGCCGCGAAAGCGTATCGGATTCCAGCTTCCTGCCGGCAAGAGTAAAGGGTAATGCGCAAGGTATGTGCATCGAGATTGGAAGCTCACGATTTTGTCCATTTTTCGTTTAGGTAGCTCAGTAATCTTCGCCTTTGCTTTTTGTTCGCGTGTGCGACCAGTTTTATGATAAAGATAATGGAACGTTCGGGGATAGCAATTCCGTGCGAAAAGCGATTAACCACCTTAAGAAATCCGATGCTGTTTTACGGGCGATCATCGCTCGCATTGGACCATGCCGCATGCAGTTTGGGCCACCCCAATTTCACAGCCTGGCCGAAGCCATTGTTTATCAGCAACTGAATGGCAAGGCGGCAGAAACAATCTTCAATCGCTTTGCGGCCCTGGCTGGCGAACCACTAACCCCGGAAGGAATTCTCAAGCTCAGCGATGAGCAAATGCGGGGCGTTGGATTGTCGAAGCAAAAGTCAGCCTATTTAAAAGATTTGGCGACGAAGACAGCCGCTGGACTTGTGGATTTTTCGCGGTTATCGAAACTATCCGATGAGCAAGTGATTGAGCATCTTACGCAAGTGAAGGGCATTGGCGTGTGGACGGCCCAGATGTTTCTGATGTTTACACTGAAACGACAGAATGTGCTGCCGGCCGGCGATTTCGGAGTACGCATGGCAATGTACAAACACTATCTGGACGCCCATCGCGGGAAAACGGGGAGGAACTCCCCCTCCGCCGGAAAGAAATCTGTGGTCGCGAAGAAGGCCCGGAAGCGCAAGATCACGCTACCTACCCCTGAGCAAATGGAGAAGATCGCGAAGCGCTGGGAGCCCTACCGAAGCGTTGCCTGTTGGTATTTGTGGCGGAGTTTGGATACAAAGACGCTTTGAGCTGACAATCGAGAACTGCGCCTCTGTGCTCGAACGTGACCACTGTGATTAAATGAATGCAATGGCAGAACTTAAGATTCGAGTATTGGTGGCCAAGCCAGGCCTCGACGGTCATGACCGCGGCGCCAAAGTAATCGCGCGCGCGTTGCGCGACGCGGGCATGGAAGTGATTTATACCGGATTGCGCCAGACACCGGAAATGATTGTTAGCGCTGCGCTGCAGGAAGATGTGCAGGTCATCGGACTATCGATTCTCTCCGGGGCGCACAATGCGATCGTCCCTCGCGTCCTGGACTTGCTCAAACAGAACAAGATGAATGATGTTCTAGTGCTGGTGGGTGGAATCATTCCTGATCAGGATATCGGTGCACTCAAAGAGCTTGGTGTCGCGGCGATCTTTCAGCCCGGCGCAGCGATGGATAACATCGTGAAGTTTATCCGTGCGAACGTGAAGGGCGCAAGCGTACCAGCCGCCGGTTGATTGAGTGGTTGGGCAATCAAGTGATTGTGCATCTTGGCAGCCTGTCCTTTCGATCCCCCAAACGACTCTTTCATCCGACGACTCAATTTTACGGCATGCCAATCGCAAACTTGACCAGCATCCGGCAGCAAGTCGCACGCATCATCGGCCCCGCCCCATGGTATTGGAAAACATTTCCTGAATTTCATTCTGTCGGCGGGCAACGGTTCGTTTGGACCCACCACGGTGATGAGGGTCCGGTGGGTTATGTGGTCACATTGTCTTTAGAGCACGAACCGGATAAGCCTCGGCTGGCGCTCAACACTTACTGCCGGCCTTTTGTCGTTTCTCCAGATTGTTTGGGAATTTGGTGTCCGGAGGGGCGAAATATTCGCTTCGCCGGTTTCAATCCGGATCAACTCGAGCCGTTTGACCTTGCAGAAATCGCCGGATGGTTCAAGCCGTCTTCGGATCGGATCTACTCTCGAACGCCACCCATCGCTGACTTCGAGCTGCCTCTTACGCTTGGCCCGGGCACGCATAAAATTGACGTCCCCGGCGAGTTGGCCGCGATCGATGAGTTAATCATACCCACAAGTTATAAGGCGCTTTCGAACGACGACCCCGCATTTGCGTTGTTCGCGCTGTATCTGCAAGGCGGCTTGGTCGAAGTGCTGCCGCAAAAATGGTTTACGGCCTCACAGTATCAGGTGGGCAAGCAATGGATTTCGCGCGCCGCCCGCGATGCGGAATCGCATCGCATTTTTGGGGAATGTTTTGGCGCGGGAACGTTCGTGTTGGAAGAAGATGGCTGCCGGCTGGCAGAGTGGCTGGACAAAAAGTCTTAAATCCAGCCCGAATCTTCCCGAATTTTAAAATCGCTACTCTTCCAAATAAAACCTCCTACGATCCAGCGGGTTTCGACCGCGTAAGTTGGACGGTCTTCAACCGCGACGATTCCCAACTAGAAAATGAACTTCAACCCGAGTTGGATTTGCCGGGGTGCGAAAGCGGCGTCGGGCTTCATGAAATTTTGCGGCTGCTGGTAGTAGGCGGGGTAGGGTGTTCCGTTTACGTAAGTCGTGTATTGCGTGAAAGTAGTGGCTTCAGCGGTGAGACCGTCGGAAGTTATGGTGACACGTTGGTTATCGCGGTTGAAGAGATTGAAAGAATCGGCGGTGAACTCCAGACGATATCCGTGGCCCACGTGGATTTTGCGGACCAGGCGCAAGTCGGTGGAGGAGTAATCGGGTCCGGTGAATCCGTTGCGACTGTAACCGGGTAGACGGTCGTTGAGATCGTTGCCGTCCTGATTGGGATCGCCGCTGACGGTCGCATTTACGGGGCGTCCGCTGCCGGCGGTAACGATGCTGGAAATTTTCCAGTCGTTAAAAACATGGCCGAGGAGTTCATGGCCGCGATGGAAGAAGCGCGGCTCAGCCGAGAAGGCTGCAACGAAGCGGTTGCGCTGGTCGGTGACACTGGGGCCGCGCTCGGCATTGGGTTGGTAGGAATTTTGCACGGTCGCGGGTTCCCCCGCGACCAGGGCGTCCTGGCCGTCGTCGATGGCGTGAGCGTAGGTGTAGGAAAGACGGAGGTACGTTCCCCGAGACATGCGGCGGTTGATGGAGAGAGTCGCGCCGTTGTAAACACTGGAGGCGGCGCTTTGGAATTCGTCGATCTCGCCGAGCTGGGCGATGGGACGTCCGAGAGGATTAATGCACGGAGGAAATGTGCAGGTCGCCGACTGCGTGTATTGCCAGGTGGCGAAGGAATCGACGGTGTAGTAGCCGTTCTGAAATATCGAGCCCGTGGAATCGAAGATGGGATAAGTGAGGGCGACCGGTTGCGGGAGGTTGACGTCGAGAGCGCGGATGAGATGTTCGCCGTGGACATACAGATAGGAGACGGCGACCGTAGTGTGGCCTGCAACCTCGCGTTCGAGCGTGAGACTGGCTTGCTGCACACGCGGAGTGACGAAGTTCGGAGCGAATGCCGAAACATCGTTAGTGACGCCTTCGCTGAATCCCTGTGGAAGATTGCAGTTTGCTGAGGTGAGCGAGCAAGTGACGAGCGGGTTGGGGTAGGTAGGAAAAACCTGACGGTCGGCGTAGGTATTGTTGTTGAGAAAAACCTGGGCATCGTTGATTCCATTTTCGGTGGCGATGGCTGAGTTATAGATCTGCGGGATACGCACGTAGAAAATTCCGTAGCCGGCACGGATGACGAGCGGGTGGTTCTTGCCAATCGAGTACGCGAGTCCGGCGCGGGGTCCGAAATTTCGCGGATTGTAGGGAACCTTACCGGCGGGTGGAAACAGCGGGTTGGATTCAAGTCCGGTGGTGGTGAAAGTTTGCAGATCCCAGCGCACGCCGAGGTTGATGGCTAGATGATCGGTGACCCGAATGGTGTCCTGCGCGAAGGCGGCATAGTCGTTGCTGTTGGGGTTGGAAGCGGCTTGGCCGAAATTCTGCAGATAGTAGTGAGGGACGGCGTGGGCATAAGCGCGAAGCGGAGTGAGCGGGAGCCCGGCTTCTTCGGGGGCGAAGGTGAAGGGGTTGACTTTGATCTCATCGAAAAGATATTCGCCGCTTTGCTGGCTGGGAAAGAAATCATAGATCCAGGTGATGAGAGAGTCTCCGCCAAACTTAAATGAGTGGCGGCTGGTGTCGAGACTGAGAGTCTCGGCAAGCTGGGCGCGGTGTTCGCGGGTGGAGCGGGGCAGTTGGTCGGAGCGTCCGATGCCATCGATGATGTCGGTCACTTTGATTAGCGTGTCGTTGGTGTTGGTATAGGACTGGCGCAGGTCGCGGGAGAACTGGGCGCGGAGATGGCTGATGAGGCGCGGGGTTAGCCCTGAGGTGAGCGAGGCGGAGCCGGTGTCCGTAGAGACAGTTTCTTCGCCGTTGTCGGAGATGGAATCGTAAGTGACGGGGCTGGCAGGGTCGAGGAAGACATTGTTCGATCCCCAATACCGGGAAGAGTTATAGCGCAGGGCGAGCTGGTTGCGCGGAGTGAGATTGATGTCGAGTTTGGCGTAGGTAGCGTTGCCGATTTGCGCGGCGGGAAAAGATCCCGCGTAGGAGCTGAGTTTCGCGGCGGCGGCAGAGACGAGGGCCTGGTCGCTGGCTTCGTAATCGCCGGGCGAATAAGGTCCGGTTCCGGCTTGAGGAACGACCTGCATGGTGCCGTCGAGAAATTCGACGACGTCGGGCACATGGAAATAGTGCTGGTCGAAACCTCCGAAAAAGAAGACTTTGTTTTTCTTGATAGGACCGCCAATCGTGCCTCCGCCCTGCTGTTGGCGGCTGTGCGGTTTGAAGGTCATCATGGGGTCGGCGGCGCCGAATCCGCTGTCGCGGATGTAATAGAGGCCGGTTCCGTGCCAGTGATTGGAGCCGGATTTGGTGACCACATTTACGACTGCACCCCCAGCGCGGCCAAGTTCGGCGCCATAGGAGTTTGTGGAGACGCGGAATTCCTGCACAACTTCGTTGGAAAACTGGTAGGGCGTGCGGTAGAGGCCGCGGGCTTGAGCGAAGAAGGCGTTGTTGAAATCTCCGCCATCGACGAGAAAGCTGTTCTGGAATCCGCGCAGGCCACCGAAAGAGAGATCTCCGTTGGTGGAGGAGGTGAGGCTGCGCGGATCCTGCGTGACGCCGGGTGAAAGCAGCATGAGATCGGAGAACCGGCGGCCGTTGAGCGGAAGATCGGCGATGGCACGCTCGTCGATGAGAGTGGAAACGGCGCTGGGATTGGTGTCGACGAGTTTGGGTGAACCGGAGACGGTGACATTTTCCTGCGGGCCGGCGATGGTGAGATGGAATTCGATTTCGGTAGCGGCGCCTACGTCGACATGAAGCAACGGAGTTTTTTGCGGTGACATTTTATCGGCAACGGCGCGGGCGGTGTAGTCGCCCGGAGGCAGCAGGTCGAGCGAGAAGCGGCCTTCGGAGTCAGATGTGGCAGAGTAGCGAACTCCAGTGGCGGAACTGACGACAACCACGGAAGCCTGGGCGATGTGGGCTCCGGCGGGATCGAGCACGGTGCCCTGGATGGCGCCGGTGGCTGCGTCCTGAGCGGGGACGAGTGAGGTCAGCAGGAAACACGTTGCAACAAGACAGAGCGATGCGCGTGGCATGAGTCCCACCTTTGACGAGATGAGGCTCGGAGAGTTTGTCCCGCATCGCCTTACCGGAAGCTCTGCCGGGATCTAGGGAAACCAAATTCTGTATAGCACGGGAGGGACGAAGAACAGTGTGACGAAGCGTAGTTCTTTTTTGGAGGAGTGCAGAAGTGGGAAAGTCACAGGCTTGGAATGTCGAGGCTGTTCGAAGTCGGGAAGCATGAAACTGATTAAGATAACTCCCGCTTTACGTTAGACGGGAGAAAAGCTCTTCACAGGTCGGACGGTTTCAGTCCGGTTTCTTGGCAATGCGGGCTAAGATTGCGGGCCCTAATTCGTCGCCGTCATCGAAGGAAAACGTATAGTTGGGGAAATGTGGATGGCTTAGTTTTTTGTGAGAGCCCACCTGTCGGAGAAACGTCCATCCGATTCTAAGCAGCGCTTTGTACACGATTCGAGCTTTTGTGCTCGACCACTGAGTCATGCAATATTGCGGTCGAGGCGGATCGAATTAGGCGGGGCTTCATCCGAATGTTCTACATCGTCCGCAACCGATCTAAGCGCAATCGCATATGCCTTTTTGATGGCCTCTTCCCTGGTGGCTCCGTAGGCCAATGCGCCGGGGACCTGTGATATTTCCGCGATCCAGCGCCCGTCGTTTTCGCGTTCAGTTTCGATAACGAATCGCAAGTCCTGGCTCCCGATGCCCTGCGGCGGTTTGCGGTCGGAATTCATATACGTAAGGATGCCCGATGAGGTGACTGGGTTTCACCTTACGATGGTAATGTGAAACAGAACGAGCATATACCATCGCAAGGAAATTGCAAGCGTTCAAAACAGTTCCGCTTTTGTTGCCCGGGACTCATTTAGCAGCGCATTCGATGGCATCGGTTTAGCGTTTGAAATATTCGACGGCGCTTGCTCAAAGCTCGGATCAGCTTTTCGTTCTTATCGCAATTCCCAAATCGCGCAATTGCGCCTCGCTGACCGGCGTTGGTGCATCCACCATTAAATCCACAGCGCGGGCGGTTTTCGGGAAGGGAATTACTTCACGCAGGCTTTCGGCACCAGCAATGATCATGACGATACGATCAAGGCCGAGGGCGATGCCGCCGTGCGGAGGCGTGCCGTATTCGAGAGCTTCGAGGAAGAATCCGAACCGCGCGCGGGCTTCTTCTTCAGTCATGCCGAGGGCACGGAAGATTTTGCTTTGGATATCCTGGCGATGAATACGAATCGAGCCCGAGCCCAGTTCCGTGCCATTGAGGACGACGTCATACGCCAACGCGCGCACTGCGCTGAGGGGCGATTGCGGATCTTTCACCGATTCGACTCCGGCTTCCAGCAGTTTCATATCCTCTTCATGTGGAGAAGTGAAGGGATGATGCGCGGCCATCCACTGCTTTTCACCCTCGTCCCATTCGAACATGGGGAAATTTGTGACCCAGAGGAAGCGGAAATCATTTGCCGGGTCGCCAGTCTTCTTGAAGATGCCGTGACGGTCGGCATACTTTTGCGCCAAGCGCGAGACGAATCAATCCGGCAGATGCGTAGATGGCCAGCTCTTGCGGGGTGACTTTGCGATGCGCAGGCATGGCGGTTTGTGGACCGGACTGCGCAGAGCTTGCGACCAGAACGATTAGATCTTTCTCTTGGGCTCCGCATTTTTTTTCAATGGCGGCCGCCGCTTCCGGAAATTTGTTACTGATGCGTTTGAAATCTTCGAAAATTTTTGCTCCACCCTTGGAGTGGAACATGGGCTTGATGTCGTCGCGCTCTTTGCGCGAGAGTTCTCCGACCTTGGGGGTGCGAATCGCAATCAGCGGGAGATTTGCATTGATCGCCAGCTCTTGCAAATTTTCCGGCGTGAAACATTCGCGGACGTCGGTGAAGGCGGGCAGGCGCAAGTCCGGCTTGTCGATACCGTAAAGGCGTATGGCTTCGTCGTAATCCATACGGGGGAATGGAGTCTTGATTTCCGACCCGGCGGCACGGAAGGCGGCGGTGAGAAATCCTTCGACCACTTCCCAGACGCGCTCGGGCTGCGGGTAGGACATTTCGAGGTCGATCTGGGTGAACTCCGGCTGGCGGTCGGCGCGCAGGTCTTCGTCACGGAAGCAGCGGACGATCTGAAAATATTTGTCGAAGCCGGAGATCATTAATATTTGCTTGAACATCTGCGGCGACTGCGGCAGCGCGTAGAACGTTCCAGGCTGCACCCGGCTGGGGACAAGGTAATCGCGCGCCCCCTCGGGTGTAGAGCGGGTCATGAAGGGAGTCTCGATTTCGAAGAAACCCTGGTCGGAAAGATAATCTCGAATGGCTTTTGCGACCTTGTGACGAGTCTCGATATTGAACTGCATCACGTCGCGGCGGAGATCGATATAGCGATATTTCAAGCGCGTTTCTTCATTGGTAAGCGCCGTGTCGGATGGCAGGAATGGCGGCAGCTTCGATTCGTTCAGGATGCGCAACTCTTCGGCCACCAACTCGACTTCGCCCGTGGGCATATTTTTGTTGATGGTGTTGGCATCGCGAAGCTTCACCGTGCCGGTGACGGCGATGACGTACTCGTTGCGCAGCGCTCCAGCTTTTTCATGGATGGCGGTGTCGCGCTCGGCATTGAAAACGATTTGTGCGACGCCAGTGCGGTCGCGCAGATCGATGAACAGCAGGTTGCCGTGGTCGCGGCGGCGGTTCACCCATCCCATGAGTACGGCTTTCTTGCCCGCGTCGGAGGGACGCAGGGCACCGCACATGTGAGTTCGTCGCAGATCGCCTAAGAAATCGAGCAAAGTGTGTGTCCTTTAATAGAGAGAAATAGACCACCCAACCTGAGGGTTGAGTCTTGCCAGTTAAGCCTGATTGGTAAACCAAGAATTATAAATGGAGTTTCGGTTACTAACGGCACGTTTCCTGTACGCCGGTTGAAGAGCTACATTGCTGCTATGTCCACCGGAAGCGGCCACGCCAAATACCGTTGCGCACAATGCGAGATGTCAGAAGACAGTTGCGAATGCGACAAGTTCTGTTGTCTCTGCCAGACGACGCTCGACGTCCGAATTTGCCAGGACGGGCTGATGTACTGCGAGCCATGCCGTTCCGCCTGCGATTACAAAACCTCGGATTAAGGTAACGCGGCGCTCGAAATCTCAGTGAATGATATTGTTTGCTCTGCCTCCCACCTCGTGGCGCTCGTTCAGGAAAACCGCAGCATGATTGAAGTTTAAAGCCTTCAGGCCGATATAGGCCTTGAATGGCAGGAACCCCCATCGCGGTCCGTGTCAGATCAGCCAAATTCTGAGGAGATTTTCATGTCGACATCAGCCGTCTCGAGCAGTTCGTTGTACCAGCAGTTGCAGTCGTTTTTCCAGACCCGGAACAGCGACGAGCAACAGTTAGGACAAGCACTCAGTTCAGGCAACCTGGCCAATGCTCAGGTTGCCTACAACAACATTACCGCCCTTGGGCAGGGAGGGCCGTTCGCCAATGGGAATCCATTTAAAGTGTCCCAACGCGAGCAGGATTTCACCGCGATTGGACAAGCATTGCAATCGGGGGATCTAGCTGGCGCGCAGCAGGCCTTTGATACGCTCCAGTCAACTTTTCGCGGGAATACTCCGAAGGGGCCGACCGCTCAGCCGTTATCCAGCACCGCGGCTGGGGCGGCAGCCACTAGCGCGGGCAACACAGGTCCGGAAATCGTGCTGAATCTGAGCAGCAACAGCGGCGGAACAAGTCCGTCCACAGCCACCAGCTCCGCGCCGGAAATCGTAATTAACTTAAGCAGCAGCAGCAGTGCCACCCCAGCGGCGCCAACCGCTACGCCCACCACTACCGGCCCGGAGATCGTGCTCAACCTGAACAGCAGCAGCACCAGCCCGGAGGAAATCACCATCGGCATCAATAACTCCAGCAGCGGGGAACAGGTTTCCATCAGCGTGGGTAATCAGGCTTCGACAAACCAGGTTTCGACTAGTCAGGTTTCGACAAACCAGGCTTCGACTAGCCAGAGCTCCAATGCGCCGCAGGTTACGCTCAATCTGGGGGCCAATAGCAACGAACAAATTGTTTTGAATTTCCTGAACGCTCTTTCCAGCATCACTCCCGCTTCCGGTACGAGCGGAAGTTCGGCGACGCAGCGGCGTCAGTGTTTCGGCCTAGGATCTAAACCAAGCCGGTGTGGCCAGCGGAATCCCTCCTCCGCTGGCAGCGCCGGCTCTTCCGGAAGGAACGCCGGATGATCGGGGATTCGCGATCAGCGGGGAATGTATTCGTCGAGCAAAGGAATTACATCCGTGGTAAAGGGACGAAGCCGCTGCTCGGCAGCGTCTGGGGTCTCGCCCGGAAGCATGTCAGTCGTGATGCGGACTAACGCGCCATCGCTGCGGTTCATCCGGATTGCGTCTTTCACCAGATAAAACTTGGCCCAATATTCGCTGGCGACGCCACGATCATGGGCCCAATACCAATAAAGCACCAGCTTTCGGGCCTCGGCTCTGGCGATGACGTAGCGATTTGCCGGGAATGGGGAATGCCCGGGCAAAGAAATTGTGACCTGATCATTTCTCTCCGGAGTCCAACCCGCTCCCGGGGAGACAGTGTTTAGGTGAGTGGATGGTATCTCCGGTACGCTGGCTGGGAAAATAAGCGAGAAACAGATCAACGTAGGGCAGATCGCTGCCTGGATCGCGGTAGCCGCGTACCAGGAACTCGCCGGCACCCAGAACATCAAGAGTTTCCTTATCCAGAGGAATGTCTTTTCCGCTCCAGTTCCCCAATTGGGCGGGAAACGAGGACAGCGGCTGGCGTGGTGGGATGGTCTCGGTGCGGCTGCGTGCCTGCAGAAGAATCGCAGTAAGAGCAATTAAGCTTGCAGCAAGGGCAAAGCGCCAGCGACTGGATTGATTCAAGGCTGCTTCCGTTCCTCCCGCCAGAATCTGCGAATCGTGCGATTCACAAGATGAGAGATAAGGCGAGATTTGCGATCCAACCGACATCAGTCTACCCTAAAATTCCAAGGATGAGTGCGATTGTGACAGCCAGCGACGCTTCCAGTCTTTTGATGCTTTTGCCACATTTTGAAGGAGCCGGTAAATATTGTCCCGGCAGTAGGCAGTTGAATCACCGGCGGGGTTACTGCCAAGTGGGTAAATACTTTCCCTTTTGTGCGGAACCATGTAGCGTATTGTGGGAAAGGTTTTTTCCTGTCTCGGGGTAGACTCTGTCCGCTAAGCTATTGAAAAGAGGGTGCCAACTGGATCAAAGACCAGTCCGTCCATGGCGAAAAGGATGGCATTTCTCGTGCTTTGCTTTACTCGGGTTATAAGGGTGACCTGTTGACTCTGGTCGTCTCTCGAGAGTAGGTCGTAAGATGGAACGAAGTTTCCTCCCACGCTCGGCGCCAAGTACAGATTCTGGGCTGCCTGGGGATGAGTTCGTGGAGGGAGTAAGTCCGAGCATGCGCAGCGTAGAAGCCGTGATGCGGGAGGTTGCGCAGAGCGAAGTTCCGGTGTTGCTGCTGGCCGAGAACGGAGCCGGCAAGAAGGCGACCGCCCGGCGGATTCACGAGCTTTCCCGACGAAGAGGGAAAAAATCTTCACTTTTTTTCCTGCGTGAACGTAAAGGCAATTGAGTTTGGAAATCCGGACAGTTCATGATGGTTTCGAAGGCGGTGGGACGGTTTTCTTGGCGGAGATTGCTGAATTAAACGCGCGGGATCAGGCGCGGTTGCTGCAGATATTGAGCCAGGAAAGTTCTGGAAATGGGGAGCAAGCCCCGGTCCGGCTCATCTGCGGCAGCGCCCGCGACCTGGAAGCGGAAGTGAAAGCGGGCAATCTTCGGGAGGATTTGTATTACCGAATCAGCGGCGTCTGTTTGCGGATTCCGCCACTGCGCCAGCGCCGGGAAGACATCCCCATTCTGATGGAGCACTTTCTAGGAAAATTCGGCCGTGATTTTCAGCGGACGGTGCCGGCGCTCAGTGAAGAGACGCACCGCTTATTTCAGGAATATTCGTGGCCCGGCAATGTGCGGGAGTTGGAAAATGCAGCCAGGGCGATCGTCGCCCTCGGCGACGAAAACGTCGCCATGGGCGGTTTGCGCGCCATGCTGCGGCGGCCGCAGGCTGAAAACGACGGTGGGCGGATTTCGCTGAAGCAGGCGGCTCGGGCTGCGTCCCGGGAGATGGAGAAGGAGTTGATTCTGCGAGCGCTGACCCGTACCCGCTGGAATCGCCGCCGCGCCGCGCAGGATCTTCAGATCAGCTATAAGGCTTTACTGTACAAACTGAAACAGATGGGGTGCTCTGAGTACCGGGCCTCCTGAACGATTGAGCTTTGAATGCTTAACGCGTGTTCCATGCTCATAGGAGAACGCATGAAGAAAGTGATAAAGCTTGCCTGCCTGGCAATGTTCGGTTTGATGGCCATTGGCATGTGGGCCCAAGAGGATGCCAACGCGCCGAAGCAGGCGCAGGCAGCTGTTCCGGAAGTTCGGGCATCGAATCCTGGCGGTCGCTCCGATTATGTGATCGGGCCAGACGATACGCTGCGAATTTCCGTTTGGAAAGAGCCCGATATGAGTGTCAATCTGCCGGTGCGGCCGGACGGCAAGATTTCGATGCCTTTGCTGGACGACGTTCAAGCGGCCGGCATGACTCCGATGCAGCTGGGAGCTTCGATCCGGGAGAAGCTAAAAAAATATATCGAGGATCCGCGGGTTACCGTGGTCGTGACGGCGATGAACAGCCAGCGGATTTATGTGCTCGGGCGAGGTAATCCACACCGGGGCGATGCCTCTATTGCCCGGTATGACTGTGCTGCAGGCGCTGTCCAGTGCCGGCTTCACCCAGTTTGCCAACCTCAAAGCAATCTATCTGTTGCGGGTAATCGATGGGAAGCAGACCAAATTGCCATTTAATTACAAGGACGCAATCAAAGGCCGCAGCATGCAGCAGAATATCGCGCTGAAGCCGGGAGATACCATCGTTGTCCCGTGAGCTTGGCAATAAGTTCGAGAGGAATCGAAAATGAGTAAAGGCCAAATTCTAATGACGCTGACGTTGAGCTTGCTTTCGGTCAGCGTGGCCTGGGCGCAGAGCGACGAGAATCAGACTCCAGCTCCGCACCCGGTGCCGGCCTTCGGGCAGGAAAACCCTGCGCCGCCAGTGAGCGAGAATCCGCCCATTTCCGCGATCGACCAGCCGGGACTGGAACCTCATGCGGCGCCCGAGAGCTTCCTTCTACCTGGCCTGCATTTCAGCGAGTCGATTGATTCGAACGCGGCGAATACCGTCGGTGGGTCATCGACCGGCTCCGTTACCCGAGGCTTGGGAAGTCTGACCCTGCAAAAGCTGTGGAGAAACTACGATGTGGCCGCGGACTACATCGGCGGAGTCTCTTACTACAATGTGGCCGGCGTTGGATTGCAACAACTGCAGCAGTTCGACATTGACAACCGCATCAACTGGAAGCGCGGCCAACTGGCGATTCGAGACGCATTCAGTTATTTGCCGGAAGGCGCCTTCGGCTTTGCCGCCTATGGCGGAAGTGGCGCCTACAACTTAGGCATGGGCAGCATGGGCACCGGCTTGCTTGGAGCCAATGCGTTCGCCGGGCAGAGCAATGTCTTCACCGGGGGCGAAGGTGTTTCACTGGGCAGGTGCCACGGATCACGAACCTTGGGTTGGCGGACATTGTCGAGTCCCTCACGCCGAGATCGTCGTTGACGCTGGCCGCGGGCTACGGACTCGTCCACTTCGACGGTGATCTCACTGCGTCGACCGCTTTGGACAACAACATTTCCTTTATCGGCAGCCGCGAAACCACCGCGCAGGTCGGGTACGACTACAGCCTCAATGCGAAGGACCAAGTCGCCCTCAGCTATGGCTACCAGGGTTTTGACTTTTCGACCGTGGGCACTGCGTTTCACTCGAACGTAATCCAGGCGTTGTATGGTCACCGCATTTCCGGGCGCTTGAGTTTTACCATTGGCGCCGGTCCGCAGTTTACGCACATTGATGCAAACCCGCCGATCTGTCTGAGTATCTTTGGCGCTCTGAGCGTGCCTCTCAACGAATGCACAACAGACGGCGGGCACTATCGCCGTCATACATACCAGCGCCAACCACATTGGCGCTGTCGGCAGAGTTTCGCTGCGCTATAAATTCCCGAAAACTTCAGTCTCATTTACCTTCCAGCGTTACGACACCAGCGGCTCCGGGATTTTTGCCGGGTCGTTGAGCAACATTGCGCTGCTCGATATGCGCAGGCCGTTGAGCCGCGTCTGGGATCTTTTTAGCGACGTTGGCTACTCCAAGAATTCGCGCTTGCAAATTCCGGGATCGGCGGTGAACGCCAATGAATTTACTTACTGGTATGCAGGCATCGGACTGCATCGTCAGTTCGGACGCAGCCTGCGAGGATTTGTGAGTTACCAGTTCAATGACATGACATTCGATACGTCGTGTCCACTGGTCACCACGGCAGGCCCTGGTTTGACCGCGTGCAGCAACCTGTCGCAGCGGCAGGTGGGATCGATTGGACTGGATTGGACTCCCCGGCCAATCCGGCTTGACTAATTTTTGCAGCTGGCCGCAGTAGGCCGGCGGAACGGGAATTGTAATGATGGAAAATCGCGAACTTACCATGGACGATTATCTGGCGATGTTACGCCGCCGGATGAAAGTGATTCTGATCCCGGCGCTGCTGGCGCCGCTGGCCGGATTTCTCGTCTCCTATGCGTTTCCCTCCAAATACACCTCGCAGTCGCTGGTATTGGTGGAAGGCCAGAAAGTGCCGGAGGGCATCGTGCAGCCGGTGGTTACCGCCGATCTGACCGAGCGTATCGCTACCTTGCAGCAGCAGGTGCTGAGCCAGAGCCGTCTCCAGCCCATGCTGGAGCGTCTAGGGTTGGCCAAGCCGGGTCAGAATGTAGATGACATTATCGATAAGATCCGGCTCAGCATGACGGTCGAACCCGTGGTAACCGATCTCGCGCAGATTGGGACGACCAAGCCAAAGCCAGGCCAGAGCAGCCCGGTTCCGGGCTTTTATGTGAACTACACCGACTCCAATGCGCGTGAAGCGCAGCAGATTTGCAACGAGTTGACGTCGCTTCTGCTGGAGGAGAATCTGAAGTCGCGTGAAGATGTGGCGCGCGGCACCACCGACTTTCTCAGCAAGCAAGTGGAAGATACCAAGCACAATCTCGATGACCTGGATAGCAAGCTGGCTGACTTCAAGAAGCATTACATGGGACAACTTCCTGGCGACGAAGACAATAATTTAAAAATCCTGATGGGGTTGAACTCGCAACTTGATGCGAACACTCAATCCTTGAGCCGCGCGCAGCAGGATAAAGCCTACACCGAATCGCTGCTGGCCCAGCAGGTGGCGGCGTGGAAGAATTCAGGTTCGGCCAACAATCCGCAATCTTTGCAGCAGCAGCTTGCTCAGCTGCAGTCGCAACTCATCGACTTACAAGGCCGATACACCGCCGACCATCCGGACGTGATCAAGACCAAGGCGGATATCGCCCAGGTGAAAAAGAAACTGGACGAGATCAATAATCCCTCGAGCGACGCAAACACAACTACGCCCGATAAGGAATCCGCCTCCGAGCCTCCGGAGATTCGCCAGTTGCGCCTGCAGGTGCATCAATATGAGGACTTAATCAGCCAGGCCACGCGCGATCAGAAAAAGCTGCAGCAGGAAATCTCCGTCTACCAGGGGCGAGTTGCGCTGAGTCCCGCGATCGAAGAACAGTACAAGGAACTTGCCCGCGATTATGACAACACGCAGAAGAACTACCAGGACCTTTTAGCCGATCAGAGCAAGTCCGACCTCGCACTGAAGATGGAGCAGCAGCAGGAAGGCGAACAGATGCATCTGCTGAATCCGGCCAGTTTCCCCGATTCGCCAAGCTTCCCGACCGGCCGCTGTTTGCTGGCGGCGGTCTGGGCGCGGGCCTGGCGCTAGGGATCGGTCTTGCCTTGTGGCTGGAATTGCGTGATAAGTCCATTCGCACGCAGGCTGACGCAGAATCCGCGCTGGAGCTTCCCATGCTGGTGGCGGTTCCCTGGGTCGGGGAGATCGTTCCCGCCAACGGCAATGGCAAGGGCCGTTTCTGGAAGCGGACCAAGCATCCGCAGGAGAGCGAGGAAACCGCCAAGTTTTGACCGGGGTAAGAGCACGAGGGTAAGCGAAAGATTATGTACAAAGAGTTCTACGGCCTGCGGGCAAATCCGTTCAACGTCAACCCCGATCCGCGTTATCTGTTTCTGACGCGGCATACCGAGGAAGCGCTGGCGTGTCTGACTTACGGCATCCAGAGCCGCAAGGGATTTGTGCTGCTGACAGGGGAAGTAGGCACGGGAAAGACGACCCTGATCAACAAGTTGCTGGAGTGGCTCCGGCTGCAGCAAGTGGCGACGGCGTTTATTTTCAACTCGCGCCTGAACACGACGCAATTTCTCGATTACATGATGGCGGATTTCGGCATTCCTTGCGATTCGAAATCGAAGAGTCAGGTTCTGCTGCGGCTCTACAACTGGCTGCTCGATCGTTATCGCGCGGGTGAGACCGCCGTGCTCATCGTGGATGAAGCGCAGAACCTGACCGATGAAGTGCTGGAAGAAATTCGCATGCTCACCAACCTGGAAACCTTTACGGAGAAGTTGCTGCAGATCGTACTGGTGGGCCAGCCCGAACTGGAGCAGAAGCTGAAGCAGCCGCAATTGCGGCAGTTGCGCCAGAGACTGACTCTGCGGGCGAAGACGCATCCGCTCACGCTGGATGAGACCAAAGCTTACGTTCAGCAACGCTTGCGGATTGCCGGTTCCAGCGGCCAACAGATTTTCGATCCAGAATCGCTGATTGCGATCCATCGCTATGCCAGCGGCATTCCGCGGGTAATCAACCTGCTTTGCGAGCACTGCCTGGTGAGCGCGTTTGTGGATCAGCAGAAAATAATTCGGCCGGCAGTGGTGGAAACAGTGGCGCGCGACTTTGATTTGAGCGATGGCAGCGCCGCGGTGCAATGACGACGCCTCCACCGTCTGTCGACCACAGAAAGCTTGACCTGGTGGACACTTTACGTTCGATTGCCAGTTTAGCCGACCGCTTGCGCGATGAAGAAAAGGACCTCCCCAAGGAAAGGAAATTATGAGCAGAATTCACGAAGCACTAAAAAAGGCCGAAGAAGAGCGGGCGGCACAGGGGGGACCGTCCCAGGGAAGCTATGCTTCCACGGTGGCGGAACATCCGGCCGTGCCTTCGCCGGAAGAGCAGCGCGGCGAAATGGCTGCGGGTTTGCCCGCGATTGGCGGACTGCCGCCGAGTTCCGCGATGCCGGCATTCGCCAGTCCTTTTAATCTGGATGCTTTATTGAGCCGCTGTATTCCTCAGCCCTGGAGTCCGGATGAGAAAACAATGTTGTTTTTCAATGGTGACGACCACGCCCGCGGAGCGGAGGAATTTCGCACGCTGCGCTCCCGGCTCTACCATGCGCGGGAGAAGACTCCGCTCAAAAAACTTCTGATCACCAGCGCGTTGCCCAAAGAAGGCAAATCTTTCACCGCCGCTAATCTGGCCCAGGTCCTGGTGCGGCAGCATGGCCGTCGCGTATTACTGATCGATGCCGACCTGCGCGGTCCGCGGCTGCACATGATGCTGGGCACAACTTCGTCTCCCGGGCTGGCGGATTATTTGCAGGGCAGATGCGACGAATTTTCGATCATGCAGCGCGGGCCCTTGGAGAACCTGTTCTTCGTTCCCAGCGGCCACGAGATTTCTAATCCCGGCGGAACTGGTGTCGAACGGGCGGCTGAAGCTCTTTATGCAGCGGGTGGAAGCCCTGTTCGACTGGATTGTTGTCGACTCCCCGCCGGCGGTGCCGGTTTCCGATGCCAGCGTGCTGGCCAAGGCTTGCGACGGCGTGCTGATGGTTGTGCGCTCTAACACTACCCCCACCGATATGGCGCGCCGCGCGCGGCTGGAGTTTCCCGAGGATGCGCTGGTTGGAGTCGTTCTCAACGGCACTGATGCAGATGCGATGCCTTACACGCGCTACTACTACGAGGCCTATCAAAAAGACGGGACCGAGCCAAAGACCCCGGGGAAATAGGAAAACGTGATCCGGCTGTTCAAAGTCTACTATCCGCTGCGCACGCTGGTTCTGCTGGCGGGTGAAGCCCTTATCGTTTGGGTTTCTTTCGTTCTGGGTACCATGCTGCGCACTCAGGATAGCTGGCTGCTGCTCAATGTCGAAGGCGGCTACGTCAAGATTCTCGATCGTCACCGGTGCGGTGCTGCTGCTTTCGCACTGGTTGGATCTTTATGATTCCTCCAGCGTAAGCAAAAGCTGGGATCAAAGTCTTCGAATATTACTTGTCCTTGGATGTGTGGCTCTGGCGCTTTCCGCGGTTGGTTTCCTGTTTCCGGCGTTGCTGCCCGGGAACGGTTCGGCGCTGTTCGGAATCATCATCCTCACCTGCACACTTTTTTGCTGGCGTGGAGCCTACGGATGGATGGTAAAACAGCCATTCCTGCGGGAGCGGGTATACGTGCTCGGCACGGGGGAACGCGCGGAGCGGCTGGTCAACGGTCTGCGCGAGCGCTCGACGATGGGGATTGAAGTGGTGGGCTGGACCGGGGATGTAGAAGGGGAGTTGACGCGAGACTCCGTAGCGTCGCATTTACTAGCTATGACTCGCAGCTCCCGAGTACATCGCGTGATTGTGGCCATGCCAGACCGCCGCGGTACCTTGCCGGTGGAAGAATTGCTGGATCTGCGGCTGGGAGGCTTGAAAGTTGAAGAAGCAACTTCCTGGCTGGAGAAAATGTCAGGGAAAATCGAAGTCGACCAGTTGCTTCCGAGTTGGCTGATCTTTGCTGAAGGATTTCGCTTCAGCACTTTCTTCCGGCTGGTACGACGCTTACTGAATTTTTCCGTGGCGTTGATTGCGCTGATCTTCTCGCTGCCTCTCCTGCCATTCATTGTGCTGGCGGTCAAGTTGGGATCGCCGGGTCCTGCGCTATACCGGCAGCAGAGGGTTGGGCGGAGAGGAAAGATTTTCTACTGTTATAAGTTCCGCACCATGCGTCAGGATGCGGAAGCCGACACCGGCGCCACCTGGGCGGCGGACGACGATCCACGAATCACGCGGGTGGGTAAATTCCTGCGCTCCTCGCGGTTGGACGAAATCCCCCAGCTATGGTGCGTTTTGAAGGGCGACATGCACTTTGTGGGGCCGCGGCCGGAGCGGCCTGAGTTTGTCGAATGGCTGAGTAAGGAGATTCCATACTACGGCGTGCGGCATGTGGTTCGGCCGGGAATTACGGGCTGGGCGCAGGTGCAATACAAATACGGAAACACGCTCGATGATGCGCGCGAGAAACTGCAGTACGACCTGTTCTATATCAAGAACGCCTCCATTGGTCTAGACATGCTGATCATGTTTCAGACCATCAAAATTGTGCTGCTGGGCCGGGGCGCGCAATGACATGGGTTTTCTGGGTCTCAGCTTTTCTTATCGCATACACCTACGTGGGCTACGCGGCCTGGTTATGGCTGCAGGCCCTGCTGTTCCCCTGGCCGGTGATGCGCATGCGTCAGGACCTTCCCATTTCCATTGTGATGGTTGTACGCAACGAGGAGCGGGTTCTCGAAGATAAGCTGCGGAATCTGTTGAGTCTGGATTATCCGCCGGAGCTTTGTCAGATTGTGATTGTCTCCGATGGATCTACCGACCGCACAGAAGAAATTCTGCGTGAGCATGCACACAATTCGCGAGTTCAGATGATCATGAACCAATTGTCGCGCGGGAAAGCGAGTGGGTTGAACGATGCCTTCAATTTGGCCCATGGAGATCTCGTGATCTTTACCGACGCACGTCAAAAGATTGAACCTGGAGCGCTTCGGGTTCTAGCGGAGAGCTTCGCCGATCCGGATGTGGGCTGCGTCAGCGGGGAGTTAATGCTGGGCGATCTTGATTCCGGCGAGACTGGGCGCGGCATGGGGCTCTACTGGCGCATCGAGAAGCAGATTCGCGAACTGGAGGCCGCCTCGGGATCGGTAGTGGGCGCTACCGGCGCCCTATACGCGGTGCGGCGAGACCTGCTGAGCGCAGTGCCCGAAGGAACCATTCTGGACGACGTGTATATCCCCTTACAGGTGGTGAAACAGGGCAAACGCGTTGTATTCGAGCCGCGCGCGAGAGCATGGGATAGTCCAGACCTGGGCGGTGGACTTGAATTTGCGCGCAAGGTGCGTACTTTGAGCGGTAACTATCAACTGGTGCAGCTGATGCCGTGGGTTTTGAGCGGCCAAAACCCGGTGCTGTTTAGATTCGTGAGTCATAAGCTTTTGCGCCTGGTGGCTCCCTTTGCTTTGGCCTTAATGTTTATCGCCTCGTTGTGGCTGAAGGCTCCGGTGTACCGCGTAGCTCTGATTTTGCAGTTGGCTTTCTATGGACTCGGAGTAGTGGCCCTGGCGCGCCTTTTGAAGCGAGGGCCGGTAGCGCGTGCGGCCGATGCGGCCGCGACGTTCGTGTTGCTCAACACGGCAGCGGTGGTGGCTTTTGCGAACTTCGTTTCTGGAAGGAAGGCCGCATGGAGCCGATAAGGCCCCGAACGCCCATCCGGCGCGTACCTGCAACCGAGACCAAACCCAGTCGCTGGGGAGCGGACCGGTTGCGAACACTCGCAGCCGATAGCAAGACCAGAAGCACTCTCGCCTACAGCGCCCTGATGTTTTTTTCCTGGATCTACTGGTTTCGACCGGAAGACTTAATCCCCGGACTCGACGCCATTCCCATCAACAAGATTGCAGGTGGGATCGCATTGCTGGCGCTCATCTTCGGAATTCCTGCGAGCCGGCGTCACAAGCTGACGATCGAACTCAAGGTTCTTCTCCTTCTCTTGTTTCAAATGCTGTTGTGCATACCATTTGCGGCATGGCGAGGTGGAGCTTTTGACACAGTCGTAAACAAGTTCTCCAAGGGCGTCATTGTCGCGATTCTGATTTATATGGTTGCCACCTCGGTGAACGAGGTTCGTAAGTTGCTGGTCATTCAGGCCAGCGCGGTTGCACTGGTGACTGTGGTATCGGTCTTTGTTCACCATACGGAATACGGTCGGCTGATGGGAATTCAGAAAGGCATTCTGGAAAATCCCAACGACCTGGCGATTAATATCGCCATCAATTTTCCTTTATGCGTTGCTTTCTTCTTTGCCGCTAAGAAAACCGCTGCCAAATTGTTCTGGAGCGTAAGTTTGGTTTTCATGGCGTATGGCGTAGTTGCCACCTATTCCCGCAGCGGTCTGCTCGCCATGGTGGTCACGGTCCTAATCTGCATATGGGAGTTTGGCATCAGGGGCAAGCGCACGGTTGTGATCGTGAGTGCAGCGCTGGCGGTGTTTGTGAGCGTCGGAGTAGTCCTTGTTACACCCCACTACCTGGTTCGGGTCGAGAGCATATTTCGGGGCAACATCCAAGGTTCGGGGGACAGGAATTCTCTGGAGGCTCGTAAGGAACTGCTGAAGGAAAGCCTTATGCTCATTGTCAAGCACCCTGTGTTCGGCATTGGGCCGGGCAACTTCGGGAGTTACACGCTGACCTGGCGCGTGGCTCACAATACCTACAGCGAATTGGGAGCCGAAGCTGGTGATGCCCGGCGTGTTTCTTTATGTACTGATGCTCGCACTCTCGATGCGCAAAATAAAAAGGGTTCGAAAGTTGCCGGGTTATCAAGCCAGTGAAGATATCCGCTTATGGACCAGTGCGCTATGGGCGGCGCTGGCAGCTTATATTTCCGGGGCTATGTTCGCATCCACGGAATATAATCTGTTCCCTTATTTCATGGTGGGTTACATCTGCGCGGTTTATCAGATTGCCAGCGTGGCGAAGGTTGCGAAAGATCCTGTGGAGGATAAGGGCGGCAAGAAAAATAAATTTGCAACTGCGGCAAAACGCGAACGGCCGCTGGCTTGGACTCGTTAACTGGACCTGCAAGAATGATTGAACAATCTATCGCCGCGCAGATCAGCAGCTGGTGGCCGGCAACTCTTCCGCCTTGGAAGCGCTTCGAGGTGAATCCGTGTGCGGAATAGCCGGCATGGTCGGCAACGTCGGCGACATTGTCGATGCCGCTGACGTGCGGCGCATGTGCCAAACTATTGTTCACCGCGGTCCGGACGATGAGGGCATTTACGCCAGTGGCCCAGCGGGACTGGGCATGCGGCGCCTGAGCATCATTGACCTTTCCGGGGACGGCAGCCGATTCATAACGAAGACAAAAGTTTGTGGGTCGTCTTCAACGGAGAAATTTACAATTTTCCTGAGCTTCGCCAAGAGCTCGAGGGCCGCGGTCACCGCTTCTATACCCATTCTGACACCGAAGTCATCGTTCACCTATATGAGGAAATGGGTTCAGACTGCGTGCAGAAACTGCGCGGAATGTTTGCCATTGCCTTGTGGGATGAGCGCAAGCAGCTTCTGCTGCTGGCGCGCGACCGCATGGGCAAGAAGCCTCTGCACTATGCTCTTCACGAAGGCCGGTTGTTATTCGGATCGGAGATTAAAGCTCTGCTGGCAGTGCATCCGGATTTGGCCGAGATTAATCCCGAAGGCCTGCTGCAATATTTTTACTTCGGATATATTCCTGATCCGCACACCGCCTTTCAGCGCATTCATAAGCTGCCCGCCGGGCACTTGATGGAATATTGCCAAGGGCGAAGTGAAGATTCGCCGGTACTGGGATTTGCCCGAGTATGGCACGCATCCCGCGATGAGCGAAGAGGAGTGTCTCGACGAGCTGGAGCGGCAATTGGAAGAGGCGGTGCGCATTCGCCTGATCAGTGATGTGCCGCTGGGAGCGCTGCTGAGCGGAGGAGTGGATTCTTCAATCATCGTCGCTCTGATGGCTCGGGTGAGTTCCGGAACGGTGAAGACTTTTTCCATCGGCTTCCGGGCCGAGCAGTTCAACGAATCGGAATATGCGCGCCTCGTGGCGGAGCGCTTTGGCACGGATCATCATGAACTAGTGCTCGATCCGAATCTGGAAGAGACTCTTACATATCTCTCGCAAATGATGGAAGAGCCGTTTGGCGACTCCTCCATGCTGCCGACTTACTACGTGTGCCGCATGGCACGGCAGCAAGTTACGGTAGCGCTCTCCGGCGATGGCGGAGACGAACTGTTCGCGGGATATGACCGATACCTCACGGCATTGGAGCGGCAGAAGTTCGACCGCCTGCCAGAATGGCTGGGGCGAGTTTACCGCAACTCGGTTCACGATCTTGTTCCCGGCGGAATGTATGGAAAAAATCTGGCGTGGAATGCGTCGCTGAATACGCGAGATCGCTATCTCGACGGCATGTCATTCTTTCCTGCATTACATCGGGAGCGAGGATTGTTTACCGACTCGTTTCTGCAGGCTGCGGCAAGGCTTCCCGATCCATTGCTGCAATGGCAGCGATTTTACGATGACGCTCCCGCCCATGACCCGTTGAGCCGTTTACTTTACCTCGACACCAAGACTTATCTGGTTTCCGATATTTTGACCAAGGTAGATCGAATGAGTATGGCGACTTCCCTGGAAGTGCGCGTGCCCATGCTCGATCACAAATTCGTGGAATGGGTTACCTCCTTGCCGCTGGAGTGGAAGCTTCGCGGCGGAACGCGAAAACATATTCTGAAAAAGCTGGCGGAGCGTCTTGGGATTCCCTCGGCGCTGCTGCATCGCAAGAAAGCAGGGCTTTCAGATGCCGCTGGTGGAGTGGATGAGGAACGATGTGAAGGATCAGTTTCTGCGCGTGTTGCTCGAACCCCGCACATTGCAGCGCGGATATTTCAAGCCAGAGGCCGTGCGATCGCTGGTGGATGAGCATGTGCGGGGTCGCAGAAATCGTTCTGGATTGCTGTGGCGGATGCTGGTGCTGGAATTGTGGCACAGGAACTTCATCGAGTCACCGGACCAATGGGGCGCGAAACACACGCCGCCGAACATTTTCGCGGGCGAAACAAAGCAGTCTTCGCAGACGGAGGCGGCGGTGATGTCTGCAGAGCGAGAAGCGGCAACCAACTGAAGCGCGGTACTGAATATTCTTTACTATGCAGAGCTTAGAAAAAACAATGAGGGCAAATCGGCCAGGGGTTAGTTCCCGCAGCAAAGCGCCGGTGTTCGTGCTCGGGTGCGGGCGGTCGGGAACGACCTTGCTGTATCACATGCTGCTGTCGTCGGGAAATTTCGCGGTCTATCGCACCGAATCGAATGTTATCAATCTGCTGGAGCCGCGGTTCGGCGATCTCAGCGTGGCGCAGAAACAAACGCCGTCTATTGGACGCCTGGTATAAGACTCGCCTCTACACTTTGTCGGAATTGGAAAAGGCTCCGCTCGAAGAGCGGGTGATGGCGGAGTGCAGGAATGGCGGCGATTTTCTCAGCATCATCATGGAGCAGATGGCCCGCAAACAAGGTGTCGAGCGCTGGGCCGACACCACTCCAGAGCACCTGCTGCACCTGCATCGCATCAAAGAAACAATTCCCAACGCGTTGATTATTCATATTATTCGCGATGGGCGTGATTCGGCGCTCTCTACGGAGAAGCAAGGTTATATCCGCCGCTTGCCCTGGGATAAGACGCCATCGGTCATGGTTGCGGGCATGTATTGGGAGTGGATGGTGAACAAGGGCCGCAAAGATGGGCGCGATCTTGGGCGCGGATTATACGGAAGTGCGTTTCGAAGAACTTGTCGGAAGCCCGCGAGAAACCTTGGCGCGCCTTGGATCATTTATCGATCATGATCTCGATTACGATCGCATCCAGAAAGCAGGAATCGGTTCAGTCAGCGCTCCGAACACTTCGTTCGCGAGAGGTCTCGTCGGAAACATTCAATCCGGCCGGCCGCTGGAAAAACAGTTACACTCCCGAGAACCTCGCGATGTTTGAAGGGCTGGTCGGCGGAACCTTGGAAGAACTAGGATACGAATTGGGCACGACTGATCGCAGAGTGCTGAATCGTGCCAGCTTGAAGCGCATGCGGGCCACTTACCGGAAATATTTCGACAGCAAGCTTTATCTGAAGGCGAAGACGCCGCTGGGAAAATTGCTGGTCACGCGCGATCTGTCGTGGATCTGAGTTATTTTTGCTGAATTTCTGATCGTTCTTAACCGCTATTTTGCGCCCGTCAATTCCCGATAAAAATCGAATACTGCCTGCACATTGCTTTCGTCGATGCCAGAATCTGCTTTACCGCGCGAGGGTTGCGCCAGTCTTTCTTCGATCGCATGCAGAAGCGCCGGCAAGTCTGACTTGGGAATCAAGTGGACGCCGGCGGGCCGCATGCCGTTGTCGCTGGCGATTACCGGTGTGCCCAGATGGAGGGCCTCGCGAACCGAGACTGCATCGCCGTCAAAAAGAGTAGTGCGCAGCATCAGGTCGGAGCGCGAAATCGCGGTCATGGTGATGTCGTGCGGCACATCGCCACAAAGCAGGATGTGCTCGGCATAAGCGGATTCGCTGATTCTTCCGCGGAGTTCCTGCTCCAGACTTCCCGATCCAATTAACAACAATCCGGCTGACGGAAACTTCTGCCGGACTTGTCCCAGGACTTCGATCTGCAGAGGCAAGATCGTATTCCGGTTCCAGCAGGCCCACTGAAATCAGCACAGGACTGTGCTCGCTGAAAAAAGATGCGAGAGGTTCTGGTAGCGCCGCCGCTGAGTTTTCTTCGGGCAGAAAAGAATGCGGGTAGATTAAGCGCGTGCGTTTTGGCGCAACACCCAGGCGCTGAAAAAAACTGATGATCTCCGGATTTACGCCGATCAGGCCGTCGAAGCGGCGAAGCACAAAACCGGCAAAAGAATTTCGTGTTGTAGATCTTGCCTTCGGCGGATGAGGGATAGCCTCCCGGAATGAAACGTCATCACCGTCTTCGATCTGCGCATGAGCGTACAGACAAGGGCCAGACTGAGGAGCCTTCGGCTCAGCATTCCTCCGACATGAAGGTGGATGACGTCGTAATCCAATCGCAGCAGAAGCTGAATCAGGCCAGCGGCAGATTTGGGATAGTAGACCTCGTCGGAATCAGGCTTTCGGTGCCGCGTAATGTTGATGACCGCGCAGGGCACGCCGTGACGGCGGAGAAAAGTGCGGATTGCCACCAGGTTGCTCTGCACTCCGCCATGCGGCGGCGGGTAAGGACCTAGCTGAAGCACTCTCATCGGGGCGGCGCAGCGAGAAAATCTTCGATGTCGATGGGGCGTGGCTCGCGCTCTCGCGCTGATTGCAGCATACATAAGCATCCGAGAGTGGAGCGCACGCCGTCGCGCACCGTGATGTCAGGTGATTTGCCTTGCTTCAGCGCGGCAAAAAAAGCTCGCATCTGCGCTTCATAGCCTTTTTCGGCAAACCAGCTTGAACTCTTTCGGATCATTCCGGTTCGCAGAACGGATTGCTTGAAGTCCTCGGCGGAAGCTCCGACTCCGCTGGCGAAAACTTCCACTCGCTCGCCGGCCGAAGTCCGGCTTCCAACGGTCGAATAAGTTAAATTGGCGATGGATCCATCGGCAAAGCGAAACGCAGCAACAAGATTATTTTCTCCGATGGGATCTTTCTTGTCGGTGGGAAGCGAGTAAGCCGATACTTCGACCGGCTCGGAATCGAGCAGCCAATACATCAAGTCTACGAAGTGACATGCTTCACCAAGAATGGCGCCGCCGCTGGCAGGGTCGGCCATCCAGTAGGAGCCGGAAATTCCCGGCGAATTAACCCGGCAATTCAGCACCGCCGGACCGCTTCGCTTGGCCAGTTGTTTTTTCAGTGCCAGATAAGTGGGCGCGTAGCGGCGGTTGAATCCGACGGTAAGCTGCTTTCCAGTTTCCTCCACCGCTTGAGACAATTCGCGGCACTCCTCTTGCGTGAGCGCCATCGGCTTTTCGACAAAGACATGTTTGCCGGCCTGCAATGCCGCGAGAGCCTGCGCCGCGTGCTGTTGATTGCGGCTTACGATCACGACCGCCTGAATTTCCGGATCTTTCAGAATTTCCGCGTAGTCACTGGCACAATAATCCGCGCCGAATCGCCGGGCATAACTCTTGCCCCGCGCTCCGCTGGAGGAATGGATAGCGCGCAGATGCACTCCCGGAGTTTTCTTGAGATTCGGCAAGTGAGCCCAGCGGGCCAGATTGCCCGCACCTACCAAAGCGACGCCGATTGCCGAGGTCGCGCCGGCATGCCCATTCACTTCCACGCGACGTTTCGGTTGAAACTCCGCCAGAGGCGAAGCTAAATCCGCAGCCGGATACTTCACGAGTACCGCCAGGCTGTTCGTGGAAGCATCCATGATGGTTTCGTATGCCTTGGCCGCGTCCTCCAGCGGGAAGCGGTGCGTGATCAGCGGATCGATCTGTATGCGGCCCTGCGATACGAGGCGCAGAAACTCTTCCATGTTGCGGTTTTCCGTCCAGCGAACGTAGGGCAACGGATAATCCTGTCCCTGGCAGTTCGTAGGCTGGATCGTAGCTTCCGGGTCCGTAAGCGCGCGCCATGAATATTTGAATCTCTTTTAAGTAAGTTTCATACCAGGGAAAATTCAGCTCGACGGCGCCGACATCCACGATGCGGCCCCGATCGCGGCAGATGTCAACTGCGATCCGGCACGGCGCATCTGATTTAGCGGCGGCGGCAATGATTACGCAATCCACGCCTTGGCCGTTGGTGAGTGAGCGAATCTGCGCGGACAACTCTGAACTTCCCACCAGCGCCGCATCTGCTCCCATTTGGCGTGCCAGTTCCACGCGATCAGGCTTGAGATCGGTGGCGATAATGAATCCACCCTGCAGGCGTGCCAACTGGGCTATCAGCTGGCCGACCAGGCCGAGCCCGATGACGGCAACTTTATCGCCGAGAGAAATATTGGCGATGCGCACTCCGTTGATGGCGATGCTGCCTAGAGTCGTGAAGCAGGCATGATCGAACGAGACATTTTCCGGGACCCGCGCAACCAGGTTACGACCAACCCGAACAGTTTCTCCATGGCCCGTTCCTTCGCCACCGTAGGCAACCCGGTCTCCAACTTCGATTCCGGTGACGGTGGAGTGCTTCTCCGCCACTAGACCTGCACCCGCATAACCCAGCACCGCATACTCGCTGAACTTTGCGTTCACTTCGGCGAAGGTCTTCATCGGACCTTGGGACTTCAGCACACTCCAGATTTTTCCCAGTTGAGAAGGATTGTCGGCGACTGCTTTCAGAACTCCTTCGTTGTGGATGCTCGCAGTTTCCGTCCCACTGCTGATCAGGGAATAAATAGGACGGATCAGGACGTGATGCGGGCTGACAACGGGGTCGGGAACCTCGTCGACGATGATATCCTTCAGCCCTTTTCGGAGAATTTGTTTCATGAATGTTCGGGAACAACCTAGGCCGCGAGAATGTAACAATCAGCGCAAATCATAATTTGCCCTAAATATATCAGAGCTATCTTTTTGTCACAGGTTACGGCCGATAGGGCCGCTTGCAATTTCTGCGCAGGACTCAGGGCGCGACGTCCTTCGTTGCCTCAGAGACGGCGTCAATGTCCGCTCCGATGTCTTTGCCGTCTGATCCCGCCTTTCGATAACGACTGGACGGCGAAAGGTGATAGTCTCCTCCGATTCCATCGCGATAATCGACAAAGTGAACTGCTTTCCAGTCGTTGGCAAAAAACTGTTCACAAGCTGGCGCAGCGCCGCAATGCGGAGTCTTAGGGTAAGGGTCACCGGGCAGCATTGGCTTGTCATTAGTTTGCACAATCACGTTGTTGGTGAAAATCCAGGAATTGTCGAAGCAGCGCTCGAGCATCGCGACCGTTCCGCCCGGTCCCAGGCAGGTGGGACGTCCACCGCCTGGCGGAAACGCATGAACGCCCAAGTTGCCAGAGCCCACCAGGTTATTACGGAAGATAAGTTTTTCGATCTGCGCTTGCGGCCCGTCGTAAGTCACAAGAATGCCGGCTCCGGTGGGAAATCCGGTGTTGTGCTCGATCGTCAAATCATGCGGCCAGTTCTTTTCCTGGTTAGTGCCAATCGACCAAAGCCAGCCATTCGCGCAGCAATCGCCGGGCGCGTAGGTTTTAGTGTTGACGTCTTCCAGAATATTGTCGTGAATATTCACACGGGCGATTTCGCCGGATAGGAAACTGCAGTGCCCAGTGCCATTTCCCGGCTCGCCGCGGCAGGTAGTAGCGTCGGTTGCGGCGATGCCAATGCCATTTACTGTGTGACGAACAATGTTGTAGCGAAAAGTGAGGTCGCGCACCACGCAGGAAGGACATAGGCCGTACTGGTTTTTCGGATAAAGCAGGATGGCCGTACCCTTTTGCGATTGCGCCCAGTTGTTTTCGAAGATGTTTCCTTCGATCAGTTCGCGAATTGAGTTCTTGGTTTCGTAGAGATTCTTCACCGCAAACTGAGTTCCAAAAAAGCTGGGATGTTTATGCCACCAGGTGAGCGGCTTAAAGACGTAATTGTGGCGGAACTCGATGTCGGACAGAGTAGTATCGGCGCGGCCGCCGCCCCAAAGCACATTTTCGCCAGCCGCCTCCAGGAAGTTATTCACGATTTTTACCGGGCCAATTCCGGTCACCGAGCCGATGGCCGAGGAGTCCGCGCCGTTGGCCGAAGTCTTGGAATGAATGTCGGAAATAAAGGAGTCGACGATCGCAATGTAGGAGCTGGCTTCGAAGACGATTCCCTTGACGTCTTCGCCGAGTGGGAGAACCATGGATCCAGCACCGGTCGAAAATAATATGGTCGGCATTTTTTAACAAAACTAAATTCCAAAAGCCACCGCCTGGACCATTTGTTCCCGTGTCAGCGATTTCAAGACCGACGAATCGGTAATGATTGGCCCCAGAGTTCGTTGCCCACAATCCTGTTCTGGTGGGGGGATCCTCCGATGCGCGCCATCACGTTCTGGGTAGAACTGCATTGCACTGCGGGCCTACCGGGAAGGGAAGCAATCCCGGCGTAGCAGGGGGTGATGCGGGTGCCTTCGGCGGGTAGGCTGGAGTCCGGACTGCCGGTTCGAAGAATGATCCAATGGCTGTCGTCGCAGACTTGGAAGGAAGTTCGAAGGAGCCATCAAACGTAGCGGCCGGCTGCAGTTCAATCACGTCACCGCAAGCTGCGCGCCGCAGGGCTTGCTGTATGGAATCGCCCTCTTTCAGATGCCAGACTTTTCCAGGCGCTGGCGTGTCGGCCGACTGCGCTTCTTACATAAACTCGCGGCAATTCCGCCGGACCGTCAAAGTTCCCGGCGGTTTGCGCGATTGCCGGAGCCGCAGCCACCGCGACGCAGCCCATGATCAGGGCTGCCAGCAATGATAAGTTATTTATATGCTTAGACATAGGTGCGGCCGAGATCCGTCGCGGAACAAGAATGCCGACGCCCGTATAGTATATCCGAGGTACGGTTGCGCTCGCATCGGCTTCAGTGGGCGGCCTGCCGGCGCCGCACGTTTCGACCGAATCCTTCGCGGTGTTTGCGGGCAGGTGCAGGGGATGACAATATTAGATTTCAACTCGTCGAGCGATCAGATACGGCCGAATGTCGGAGGCAAAAGGAATGGATACCAGGGATAGTCGATTATCGGAGCGCGATCAGGCTGAGATTGAACGCAGCGCCGAGGAAGCTCGGAAGATCGTTCTCAAAAGGATCGACCGCGCTGAACTTGATCGCTACCGGAATCCACCTCCCGATACGCCTTTTGCCCTCGAATACGCGTTTCATCTGCTGGGCGACGTCCGAGGCAAGACTGTGCTCGACTTCGGCTGTGGGACCGGGGGAAACATAGTTCCCCTGGCCGAACGCGGGGCCCGCGTAATTGGCATGGATATTTCGCCTGACCTAATCGCGCTAGCCCGAAAGCGATTAGACGACGCCAACCTGGAAGCCAGGTTGGAGGTAGGTTCCGCTTACGATACGGGCCTGCCCGGTGAATCGGTGGATGTCATCTTCTGCATCGCCCTGATTCACCATCTTGACATCCCGCGGGTCGTGGAAGAAATGGCCAGAATTCTAGTCAAGGGCGGCATAGTTATCCTCCAGGAACCAATCCGCTTTTCCCGGACGTACGCCTTTCTGAGAGGCCTGTTGCCCGCTCACGAGGACATTTCGGAGTTCGAGCATCCTTTGACCCGAGAAGAACTGCGCACCGTAACCGATCGCTTCAAAGTTGTGGAACGACGCTGCTTCCGGCTTCCGTTTATGCCGCTGGTGCGGCGGTTGGTTGCGCCAGTGGCGCCTGCGGCTTCGAGAGTCGACCGATGGATTCTAAAAAACTTTCCTGGCGCAGAACGCTTCGCCACAATTGTGACGTTAAAGCTACAGAAACAGAGTTGAGACTTTCTACGAATCGCCGGCTGAGTGATGAGCGGCGTCCTAGAGCGCGACGCCGCCCGAGATTTCCGACTACAGCACACCGGCCGTGGCAGTCTGCAAGCCGTCCATGTCAGCGCCCGGATCCTTCCCGTCAGTACCAGCATTTTTGAACGGGCTGGTTGGAGACAACTGGTAGTTTCCGCCGTTCCCATTATTAAAATCCATGAGACCCAGCGAATCGAAGTTTGGGGCTTCGAAATTACGCGCAGGAAGTGGACTTCCGGGTAATGTCGATGAGTTCGTCGAGGTGTTCGCGAACACATTGCCCGCCGCAGTCCAAGTGTCTCCCATGCAGCCGTTCAGAGTGCCAATCATTCCAGATCCGAGGGGCGCCGCGCATCCCGGCTTTTTCTTACCGGGCAGAACCTGGTGGAAGCCGCCGTTTCCCGTGGTCATTAAATTATTTTCGAATGAGAAATTCGCGAAGACCTGGGGCTTAGCCACAATGGTGACATTCGCAATACCGGAGCCCACGGGAAATCCGGTGTTGTGGTCGATCGAGATATCGTGCGGCCAATTCGTAGGTTGGTCGGTCTGGATGTTGAATAGAAAGCCATCGCTGCAGCAGGTGCCCGGCGAATAAGTCGTTTCGTTGATATCGTCGAGTAGATTGTCGTGAATGCTCAGGTTATAGAGGCCACCCGAGAGATACATGCAATTTCCCGTGCCGCCTCCCGCCTCACCCGGACACGTGGTGGCATAAACGGGCGCCATTCCAATTCCGTCCACTGAGTGGCGAAGAATGTTGTAACGGAAAATGATGTCGTGAACGGCGCACTCCGGACATTTTCCATACTGATTCTTGGGAGTGAAGAGAATGGCGGTGCCCTTTTGCGCCATCGCCCAATTGTTCTCGAAGATATTGCCTTCCACGAACTGGCGGATGCCAGTTTTGCTTTCGTACAGATTCTTGGTGACAAAAAGCGTTCCGAAATATGTCGGGCTCAGCTTCCACCAGGTGAAGGGCTTGAACAAGTGGTTGCGTCGCATCTCGACGTCCGATACGTTGGTGGTAGATGCTCCGCCACCCCAAAGAACGTTCTCTCCCGCGGCTTCCAGGAAGTTGTCGACAATCTTGACCGGTCCGGGACCAGTGATCGAACCAATCGCCGCGGAATCTGCTCCCCAACCCGAGACCTTGGAATGAATATCTGAGATGTAAGAATCGATTACAGCGATATAGGAGCTGTCGGTAAACTCCACGCCTTTAACATCCTCCCCAGTCGGAGATCCGTGAATCCAGCAGCGATCGAAGATGATATGGTCGGCGCTGCTGAGCAGGATGAGATTGTAGTAGCCTGCGGAAGCGCCATTGGCTTTAGTATCGGCGATTTCCAGCCCCACCAGCCGGTAGTAATTGGTCCCCTCATCCGTGCCAATGATTTTGTCTGCTTTGGCTATGCCGGCTACACGGGCCATCACATTGCTAGTCGAAGCACAATTCAGGGCCGGACGGCCCGGCAGCGACGCGACCCCCGCATTACAGGGCGTGGCGCGAACGCCTTCTGCGGGCAGAGTGGAACCTGTGGCGCTGCTGCGAATGGTGATGTAGTGGTTCGCATCGCAGCTTTTCGCGCGCAAAGTGAATCCGGGATAAGTTTGCCCCGCCTGGAGCACGAGCGTATCCCCGCACGTTGCGTTATCAATCGCAGTCTGCAGGTTTGCGGCTGAGGAGACGTTAACAACTACTCCGGGCGAAGGCGTCGACGACTCAGACGTCTCATAACAGGCGATGGGCGCGGTCGCAGGGCCATCGGTGGTTCCGAAGTTAGGAACGTCTCCGGTTTCGCAGTAACGATTATCCGGCCCCGAGGCCGGGGTCGATCCACTTCCGGGATTGCCCGTGGGCGAGGATGACGAGGCGATCGCCACGCTCGCCATGCCGTGCGAGAACGGGTTCGAACGGCTGGTCGCTACGATTTGAAAAACAGTACCGGGTTTAGCATTTGGCACAACGAACAGCCCGGTATTAGAAATGATTCCTCCATTCGCCGACCAGATCACCGCCGTATCAGTGGTATCGCTCATCAGCGCGGAAAACTGAACGCTGGCGCCTGGCGCTACCATTGAATTTCCCGGAGTAAGTTGGATGTTTGGCGTCGTGGCAACGGGCTTATCGGTGGCGGCGTTGGACGCTGCTGCTGCTGCTGCCGCGGGTGTTATCGCGGATGTGCATCCTACAGTTGCCAGGACGGGGAGGAGAAGGATTCCCGCGAGGATAGCGCTTTGATAGGCAGAGATTGACTCAAAAGCTCGGACAAGCTTCAAACGATCCAGGGGGAGTTTCATCTTTACCTCGAAGCGAAAAAATTTGGATCGAAAATGGACGCCGTGAAAGCTGGCGCGCCCACTTTCAAACCTTAGATTGGGTTAATGCAGGAGGACAGATAACTGCGGGACAGGGCCCTAAGAGCGCGGAAGTACATGCCTAAAGGGAGTGGTCTAAAGAGTAGAGTCTTTCGCTTTCTGAAATCCCGATGGGCCCACCGGAATGACCACTTCTTGCAAGGTGCGGGCGAAGTCATCGGCTCTTTGGTCCAGGAGTTTTCCTGAACCAGCGTCCTGGCGGCGCTTCCCAACTGCGCCGGCGGGCAATGCGAAATGCGAGCCGGGTGAGAACAGGAATGACTGCCAATTACATGACCGCGGCCACGCAGTTCCCGAATTTGCGAAGCGGCGAGGAACCCAGTTTGCCCGATGAAGTCCGTGGTGATGAAGAAGTGGCCCCGCCAGCGTCGAGCTTCCAGCAGGTCGGCAATCAACATTGCGCTGGCGCCGCCGTCGTCAAAAGTAAATAGCAAGTGCCTTGGCAGGTATTTTCTGCTGCTGCCGAATTCAGCAAGATCACTTCGCTGCCCTGGCCTTCGTTGCCAATCGCTTCCAGGTGGCTTTCAAACTCAGGTCGCGAAAGTTTGTAGACGGTGGCATCAGCCTGTGGAAATCCGCTACTTGCCAGTTCTCCGGCGGCAACCACGTCGTGATAGAGCAGAGAAATGATCATGACCGGCCAGCCGCCCGTTTCCACGCGAGGTATTTTGTCAACCACGGCTGTCCCCAGGCTGCCGAGGTTCGGCCGTTGGACGTCTACCGGCACCACCCGTCCTTCAACAATGGTCTCTAGGCGCTGCCGCAAAATGTCAAGATTGTCGAAGACCATCCGCTCCTGGATGACGATATGCGATTCGCGGCGCTCATCGTAGGCGCAATGGAAGTGGCCGAAGATCGGTCCCGTGTCCACGCCCGGAATCGATCTCTGAGCAACGTCATGCCCACCCGCTCCAGGTCACGGTTGGCAAGCGCCCAGAAACAACCATGCGAATTCCGATACTCCGGACAAATTCCCGGATGCATAACGAAGGTTCCCCGATTCGTGGGATGGTAAATATCTCTTCTTTCAGAATTACTTTACACCGCGCAATCATCAAGTCCGGAGCAGCGCTGCGAATAAAATCCCGAGCTTGGGCGCTATTCGCCGAGGCGCTTATCAGCACGGGAGTATCGCGGGGAACCTCAGGAAAACGCTGGCACAGTTCAGCCAGTCTTTTCTCCCGCCAAGCACGATCCGCCGCGCTCTGAAAAAGTTTGTAATGCAGGCGGAAGGCCAACACATCCATGAATCGCAGTGGACCGATGCGGGCGAACTCCCGTTGAATGCGGCGCCTTTTTTGCTTTCGAGTTTCGCGCAACACCAAAATTCCGCCAAGATCCGAAAAGAAGCCAGCCAGCGCGGCAGAGCCTCCCGATTCAACGCCTCCTCTTCATGGCAGATAAGAAACGTGAGCATTTAAGAGGACTCCGAGGATGAGGGAACTGGACGCTCTGCTATGGCAGAGGCACGTGTCACACGTTGCAGCGCTTCAGTAAATGTGTCGGCAATTTTGGCCCAGCCGTACTTGGCGCAAACCAGCCGGCGTGCCTCGGAACCAATCCGATTGCGCAAGGCTGCATTGCCCAACAGTTCGACACAGGTGCGCGCGAAATCTTCCTCGCCATCCGCGATAAGAATATTCTCTCGGTTCTGCACTGGCAAGCCCTCGGCTCCCACCGACGTTGAAACGACAGCTTTTTCCATCGCCATGGCTTCAAAAATCTTGAGGCGAGTTCCGCCTCCGATGCGCAGAGGAACGATGCACACCGCACCTCGTGCCACGAATGGTCGCATGTCCTCGACCCAGCCGGTGAGGTGATGTTTTTCTGCCGTCTCGAGAGTGCCTGCAGTTTGCGAGATGGGCTGCGGCCGACCACTTACAGCTAGACGTCCGGGCATTGCTGTCGAATCAGCGGAAAAATCTGCTCAACGAAATAAAAAATCGCATCTTCATTTGGCAGCCAATCCATCGAACCTGTGAAGACCAGGGAATTGCGCGTCTCCGCTCCGGCCACGGCTGAAAATATTCCATGTCCACTCCGGTAGGAATCACGGTCAGCTTCGAACTCTGCAGGAACGATGCGAAAACGTCGCGATCTGTCTCCGAAACCGCGAGCACGTGGTCGGCTTTCCTCAGGTACCGTCGTTCGGCGCTTCCATCTTTCGCCATTCCAGCCAGGAGATCGCCTTCCAGATTGGATTGCTGGCAACCTCATAGTGTCGCCGCCAGATTATTGCCTCCACGTTGTGAGTGAATAAGACCTTGGGGGGGAAAGTCCCACGGGATCACGCCTGCCGCAGCCATAAAATCACAGAGAATCACATCGTATTTGTTCTCTGCCAAGCAACGCGTGCAATGCCGGCGCACTTCAGGCCGGCAATACTTTGTAGCACTGTACGGATCGAGCGAGAAAAGAAGAACGCCATATTCGACGCATCTCGGCGCAACTTTTTGGCGCGGGAATTTCCAGCGGAACGACCACGCTGTCAAACACGTCATTCAGAGCAGGATGAAGGTCAGGATCGTGCGCGGCATAAAAGGAAAAAAAAGTGACAGAATGCTGGCGCGCCAGCTCGCCGAAGGATGTTGTAGCTGCGGATTTTTCCACCGGTATCGGGTGGAACCAGGCCGCCAGCTTTAACCCACAGGATCTTCATGGCAGGAGCGGTTACCAGCAAATCCCTTCATAGGGGCCGGATGACGCAGGCCGCGATTTTCGCTCCAGATTCACCAGGTCAATCACTGTGTGGTCGGCTCGCAGGCACCCGCGCAACTCGTCTTTATTCAGCCCGCGGGTTGCGATCACGACGACCTCGGCATCGCCTGACAACCTCTTTCATGCTGGTCGAAAGCAAAGAGCCAATGTGGGGAATCACTTCTTCAATATACTGCCGGTTGGATCCGATCAAGTGTCCCAGCGAGACATTGTCATCCCAGATGCGAATTTGCCGGCCCTCGCCGAGCAGACGCTTCACCAGTTGCACCTGAGGGCTCTCGCGCAGATCATCAGTGGCGGCTTTGAAACTCAATCCGAGAACGGCAATTTTCTTCTTGCCGGTTGTGAGCACCATCTCAACCGCGCGATCCAGGTGTTCCTCATTGCTCGCAAGAATGGACTGAAACAGCGGCAGATTAAGGTCCAGTTCCTTGGCTCGGTAGCTCAACGCGCGTACGTCCTTGGGCAGACATGAGCCTCCGAAGGCGAAGCCGGGTTTTAGATAAGTCGGAGAAATATTGAGCTTGGTGTCAGCGGTAAAGATTTCAGTTACGGTTTCTGCGTCTACGCCTAGTTCCTTGGCCAGCGTGCCAATTTCATTGGCGAAAGAAACTTTTACCGCGTGCCACGCGTTGCAAACATACTTCACCATCTCGGCGGATCGAAAGGACGTTTCGAAGATTCGTCCCGGGACCCATTGTAGACCTCGCGCAAAATGCCGCTGTGTTTCGGGTCTGCTGCACCGATCACGGTCATCGCAGGCTCCAGAAAATCGGCAACAGCCGTGCCTTCACGCATGAACTCGGGATTGACGCAGACCCCAAAATCTTCGCCAAGTTTTTTGCCGCTGGATTTCTCCAGGGCCGGAACAACGATGGTTTCGGCGGTTCCGGGTAGAACGGTGCTGCGCAGCACCACCAGGTGGAATCCATCCTTCTTCTTCAGAACCTGTCCAATATCGCGGCAAACCGGTTCGATGTGACCGAGATCGAGTTTGCCATTCCGCAGACTCGGAGTTCCCACGCAGAGAAAAGAAATCTCGCTGTTCATCACGGCATATGCGGAGTCCGAGGTGGCATGCAGATGTTTCGCGGCATGGCTCTGCGAAATGAGGTCGCTCACATTCGGCTCAACAATGGGACTGCGGCCGGATTGCATGGCCTCGACCTTAGACGAGCTCAAGTCGACGCCGATTACGTTATGCCCCTTGTGTGCCAGGCAGGCTGCCGTGACCGTGCCCACATAGCCTAAACCGAAAACGCTAATCGATGGATTCATGCGGAAAACTTTATCCCTCTTTCAAGCAACCGTGGAGAGCGTTCCACGATTGAAGGCGTTACAATCACACCCTCGGTGCGTGCACCACCCATTTCATACCCGGCACTGCAAACCACAGATAGTATTTAAGCACGTGGGTGGAGTTTGCATCGGCTGAGAGGATACACGTAGGTAACTTAGGCCGAATTCTTTGCTTTCGATAGGATCATTCTCGGTGACGGTGAGCGAAAACAATAAAACATCGGCCGATGTGCTGGCAATCGCTGACGCGGTTCGGAGTGAGCAGTCGATGCATCCACGACGCAAAGTTTTTTATCTGGTGGACTCGCTCAACATCGGCGGAACCGAAACCCAGGCGGTGGAATTGGCACTGCGGATTCCTGCGGCCGGATACGATGTAACCTTGGGCTGCCTGCGCGCTCAAGGTCCATTGCTGGAACGACTGCAGGGTACCAATGTTGCGGTGCGAGAGTTCTATCCTAAAGGCGGGATGGATAGCCCAGCGGGGCTTTATCAGTTGCTGCGGTTAAGCTGGTTTCTGAAGAAGGAGAAGTTTGACATCGTACACACCCACGATTTGTGGTCGAATCTGCTGGGGGTTCCCGCGGCCCGGTTAGCGGGAGTGCCGGCAATTGTTTCCAGCCGGCGCGACCTCGCGCACTTCGACTGGTACCAGGGCAAGCGCCGAAAGTGGCTGCGACGCATTCAGAATTTGGGTGGCGCAGTGCTGGCCAATGCCACGCCAATCCGTGACGCGCTGATTGCGGAGGATGGATTTGCGCCGGAAAAAGTGCGAGTGATTCATAACGGAGTGGACATCGAGAGATTTCAGAAAAGCGGGAACGATCGCGATCAGATGTTTCCCGAGGTCGGCGATGGCAAGCTGATCGTGCTGGTCGGCAACATGCACACGGATGTGAAGGGGCATCCCTGGCTGATTGCGGCGGCGCCGGCGGTGGTTCAAGAGTTTCCATCTACTCGATTCGTTCTTGTGGGCGACGGAGAGCAGCGGTCGAGATTCCAGCAGCAAGTCGCGAGTCTGGGTCTCGAGAAGAACTTTCTATTCCTCGGCCGCCGTGCCGATATTCCGAAGATTCTCGGCTGCTGCGATATCGCCGTGCTTCCTTCCCGGGCGGAAGGTCTGCCGAATGCTGTGCTCGAATACATGGCAGCAGGACTGCCGGTCATCGCGAGCCGCGTGGGAGGAAATGCCGAATTGATCAACGACGGAGTAACCGGACTGCTGGTGCCGCCCGAAGATTCGTCAACGCTTTCATCCTCATTGTTGAAGCTGTTGCGCGATCCAGCGTTGGCGCAGCGGATAGCGCAAGGCGGACATGAATTCGACGGTACGAAATTTCAGCTTCGAGAGGCTGGTGCGAGAAGTAGACGCAACTTTACAGCGAGCTTCTACTCCAAACGCGCGAGGAATTCGCTAGGGATGGCAAATCATTCCAAATGGAGAAGCCGTCTTGATCGTCTTACTTCCATGGATCGCCGCGAGCTTTTTGACCGCTCGCGACAGTATTTAACCGCTCGCACGGATTTGCTGCGGTTTCGAAATAGTGCGAATTCTCAGAACGGACCAGCTCTTGCGCAGCCGGAAACGTTCGGGCGATTTTTCTTCGCTCCAGCAGACGTTCCGCTCGCTGTGCGCTGAGCTGAAACAGGTTTTACCTTCACAAGCGAACAACATCATCTTGCAGGCGGAAAAGATCTGCGCGCCATCGTTTCGATCTGCTTGGGCTACAGAGATCTGGACTATGGTGCGGAGATCGACTGGCATTTGGACGTTGTGCACGGCAAGCGGGCGCCGCGCAAACCTTGGTTCAAGGTGAAGTATCTCGACTTCGAGGAAGTTGGAGATTCAAAGATCACCTGGGAATTGAACCGCCATCAGCACTTGGTCACCCTGGCCAAAGCTTATTGGCTCACGGGCGACGAAAAATTTGCGCGCGAGATTTTCGCGCAGTGGACGCACTGGCATCGAGAGAATCCGTATCCCCTAGGAATAAACTGGACGAGCAGTCTGGAAATCGGCTACCGCAGCTTGTCTTGGATTTGGACTTTCTTTCTGCTGCAGGATTGTCCCGCTTTTCACGACCGAGCTGCGCCGTCAATGGCAGCATGCTCTGAGCCTGAACGGACGGCACATCGAAACTTACCTATCGACATATTTTTCTCCAAATACGCATTTGCTAGGGGAAGCGCTGGCGTTGTTCTTCCTGGGAACTTTATTCCCGGGGATGAAGAACGCCGTGCGTTGGCAGCAGCGCGGCTGGAATATCCTGCAAGCTGAGGCCGCAAAGCAGGTCAGGAAAGATGGATTCTATTTTGAGCAATCCACTTACTATCATGTCTACGCGGTAGACATCTTTCTGCATGCGCGGATTCTGGCCGATCTCAACGGGGTTGAGATTTCCCCGGCGTTCGATGCGACTTTGGAGCGCATGCTGAATGCGTTGTTGCTGCTGGGGCGAGCTGGGATTGCACCGAGCATTGGGGATGACGACGGAGGACGAATATTCGATCCCCTGCGTAATCGGGCCGAGCACATGCTCGATCCTCTGGCCACGGGCGCGGTTCTCTACCGGCGCGGAGATTTCAAATTCGCCGCGGGGAATGTGCGTGAGGAAACACTCTGGCTACTCGGTGTCAAGGGCCTGGCAGAGTTTGATTTGCTGCCAATTTTTGAACCGTCTGTCAGTTCGACAGCTCTCGCAGAGAGCGGTTTCTACCTGATGGCGGATGAAAAGTCAGGACAGCAGTTGCTCATCGATGCCGGACCATTGGGCGCAGGGAGTGGGGGACACGGGCACGCTGATGCCTTAAGCATTTGCCTGGTTCGCCACGGACGAAATCTTCTGATCGATCCTGGAACATTTGAATATGTTGGCGATAGCGATGAGCGCGCCCGCTGGCGGGGCACCGGCGCTCACAACACGATGCAGGTGGATGGACTTCGATCAGGCAGAAGGCACTGGACCGTTCTCCTGGAAGAATCCTCCGCAGGTCAAAGTAGAGCAATGGATCAACGGTCAACAATTTGATCTGTTTCAAGGCAGTCACGATGGATATTCCCGACTGCCATCTCCGGTGATTCACCGCCGGTGGGTTTTTCACCGAAAGGAAAAGTTTTGGTTGGTGCGCGATGTCGCCGAAGGCAGTGGAATCCACCAACTCGAAATTGCCTGGCACGTCGGTCCCACTCTTTCTCCAATGTCTTCAAAAGACTGCGTATTCGCAGATGACCGGGATAGCATTGCATTGTTGACAGCCGATGGACATGGCTGGTCGCAAAGTGTGCACCGTGACTACTGGTCTCCGGCCTATGGCCACAAGGAGCGGGCAAGCGTGGTTAACTTCGGCGACAAAGATCGAGCTGCCTGCCGATTTTGTCACGCTGCTGATTGCCGAACAGACCTCTCGCGCTCACTTGCCTCAGTTGGTAAGAATCAATCAGTCCAATCGCGAAACGGTTTGCGGTTATCGCTACTCTGACGCGACGCGAAGAACACAATTTCTTTTTTGCCACACAGCGTGGCCCTTGGGTTCTGGGGGCATGGGCCAGTGATGCCAGTTTTCTCTATTGGTGGTTTGATCGCGAAAGGGAAGAGTCTGCGCTGATTCTGTGCGGTGGTTCTTACGCGGATGCAGGAGGCCGGCGCGTGCTCACCTGCGACAAGCAGGTAAGTTATGCTGAGATAGTGGGTTCTGCCGCGAAGTCTGAACTTTTCTCGCCAGATCCGGAACAGGTTACGCTGCAGATGCCAATTGATCAGATCATAGACGAACCTGAATTGTGCCGGGGAATGATCCCAAGAGGATGGGCGTGTAGCCATGTGTGGAATCTGCGGTATCTTTCATTCCGAGCGGACCCGGCGTGTAAATCGTGACCTGCTCGCCGGAATGAACCAGCAAATCGTCCACCGCGGGCCGGACGATGATGGCTTCTTTGTCGAAGAGAACGTCGGGCTGGCGATGCGCCGCCTCAGCATCATCGACATTCAAACCGGACATCAACCCCTCAGCAATGAAGACGGAGACGTTTGGATTGTCTTCAACGGTGAAATCTATAACCACCAGGATCTGCGAAAAGATCTCGAATCCCGTGGCCACCGCTATCGCACCAAAAGCGACACCGAAACTATCGTCCATTTGTACGAGGAATATGGAAGCGAGTGCGTTGAGCATTTACGGGGAATGTTTGCTTTCGCGATCTGGGATCGCCGCAAGAGAAGGTTATTTCATTGCGCGGGACCGGCTGGGGATCAAGCCTCTCTACTACCGCTTCGACGGCAGACACGTTGCTGTTCGGCTCGGAAATCAAAACCATTCTCGCCTATCCGGGAGTTAAGCCGGAATTCAATCACGGCGTGCTGGCCGAATATCTTGCATTTGGCTACCTCGCGGGCGAAGAAACGATGTATGCCGGAATTCGCAAATTGATGCCCGGCCATATTCTTACGATTGATGAGCACGGCCAGTTGGAGATTTCGTCTTATTGGGATCTGGACGTTAAGGTCGACGATGGAAGCCGTCCGGAGGAGTACTACGTCCGTACGCTACAGGGAACAACTCGAAGCGTGCGTCTCCAGCCACTTGATGAGCGATGTTCCATTGGGCGTTTTCCTGAGCGGCGGGCTGGATTCAAGCGCGATTGCTGCGCTCACCACAAAAATCCGCAAAGAGCCGATCGAGACTTTTTCCGTAGGCTACGGCGAAGAAGCTTATAGCGAACTCCCGTATGCCCGGACGATCGCCGAACACTTGAAGTCGAAACATCATGAAGTCCATCTCAGCCGCGAGGAATTTTTTCAGACCCTGCCTCGATTGATCTGGCATGAAGATGAACCAATCGTTTGGCCGTCCAGTGTGGCGCTTTATTTTGTTGCGCGCCTCGCCCGGGAGCGCGTGACCGTAGTGCTCACCGGCGAAGGCAGCGATGAAACCTTGGGCGGATACACGCGCTATCCATGGACTCTGCTGAATTCGCGCATGGACGGCGATTTACCGCACCCTGACGCCGAACCTGTTGAGACGCGGATTGCGCAAGGGAATCGGCTTGGCTCCGCTCGGTGCGGCTACGAAGAGAAAACTGGCACATACATTCCTAATGCGCGACGGCGCTTCCTGGCCGTCTTTCTATTTCGATAATTTTTATTCCGCATTTTCCGCGGCGGAACAAGATGATTTGCTGACTCCCGCAGACGAAGCAAATGGCGGGCGACGCCTATGCCGGATCGATGAAGTACTGGGATCATTCTTCGGGCGACCTGCTGCATCGGCTGCTCTACACCGATATCAAAACTTATCTGGTCGAACTGCTGATGAAGCAGGACCAGATGAGTATGGCCGCTTCCGTCGAAAGCCGCGTGCCATTTCTCGATCATGCTCTGGTCGAGTTCACCGCCAGCATTCCTGCGAAGTACTCGACGCGGGGAATGGCGGGAAAGTGCATTCTGAAATCGGCGGTGCAGGATCTGTCTGCCTGACTCAATCGTGCATCGGCAGAAGATGGGATTTCCCACGCCCTGGGCCTATTGGCTCGCTGGACCCTCGCTGGATCACCTTCGGGAGCTGTTGATGGAGCCGCGAACGTTGGAACGCGGACTTTTCCGGGCTGAAGCCGTCGAACGGTTGTTTCACGAGCACACGGCCGGCCATCGCGACCATGGGAATCGCATCTGGCGTTTGCTGAATCTGGAGCTGTGGCAGAGGATATTTCTGGATGGCGAGCCAGTCCCCGACGTCTCCATTTCTCAAGCTAACTCTGCGGTCAACAAATGATTTCTTCAGATTGCGTAAGCTGATTCCGGTTGGCCAAGAACGACGATAATAATGGTAAGAAAGATAAAACGTGTCACACTCGACTTGCTTCGAAGTGGGGGAGTTTTCGAACTGGTGGCGAATAGCAAATGGCGCCAGAACCGGCTCCTGATCCTCTGTTATCACGGAACGTCCCTTGAAGATGAGCATCTTTGGAGACCGGCACTCTACATGTCTCCTGAAGTGTTGAGGCAGCGGCTGGAAGCTCTGCGCGCGATGCGCTGTGCCGTGCTGCCGCTGGGTGAGGCTTTAACGCGGTTGCGGTCCCGCGATCTCCCGCCACGTAGCGTTGCAATCACGGTCGACGATGGCACCTATGATTTTTACAAGCAGGCTTATCCGCTGCTGAAAAAATATGACTTTCCCGTGACCGTTTACCAAACGACCTATTACACGGATCACGAGATGCCGGTTTTCAACCTGATCTGCTCCTACATGTTATGGAAGAGACGCGGGGAGCAACTGGTTGCGCCGCATGAGCTCGGACTTTCCGAGCCCATGGACTTGCGCACCGAACTCGGGCGCCACCGGGTGGTGCGCGGCCTGATGGACCTCTCCGCCCGCGACAATTTGAGCGGATTGCAAAAGAATGAACTGGCCAGACGGTTGGCCGCAATTCTGGGGCTCGATTATGCCGAGCTTTCTTCCAAACGCATTTTGCAAATTATGAATGCGCAGGAACTGGCGGAGGTAGCTTCGAACGGAGTCGACATTCAACTGCACACACACCGGCACCGCACCCCCGAGGACGAGGCACTCTTCAGGCGGGAAATTATCGAAAACCGGGAAAGAATTCGAGCCTTGACTGGACGCGATGCGAGCCACTTTTGCTACCCGAGCGGAGTCTACCGGAAGAAGTTTGCGGCATGGTTGCAGAAGGAAGATGTTGTCTCCGCAACGACGTGCGATGCCGGACTTGTAAACAGGAATGATGACCCGTACTTCCTGCCGAGACTTGTGGACAACAGCAACCATAGCCAACTGAATTTTGAAAGTTGGGTCAGCGGCGTGGGTTCCCTGGTTGCCGTGCACAAGGCGGCAACGCAGCGCTACATCGTGCCTGCGGGATAAGCTCGATAGGCTGAACGGAAGGATTTTCTTATCCCAATTTTGAAATGAAAGACTTCGCAAAAAAGATACTGTCAGCAGCGGGCTGCTGCGCACTGGCGGCAAGTTTGCGCGGTCCGAGCGCGGCAATTCTTATGTATCACTCGGTTCTCCCGGATCCTTCTCAGTGGGTGGACACATATGGCGAAATCGCCCACTCTGAGTTGATCTTCCGCGCGCAGATGGAATTGTTGGCGCGGGAGTTCCGTCCGATCAGTCTGGACGAAGCAATGAAACACATCCTCAACGGCGAGAATCTGCCGAGGCGTTCGGTCGTCGTTACTTTTGATGATGGCTACGCGGACAACTATGAAGTTGCCATGCCAGTATTGAACCAGGCCGGCGTGCCTGCGACGTTCTATGTGACAGTGGATTGCGTGGAAAATAAAAGACTGCCGTGGCCGAGCCGCCTGCGTTTTGCTTTCCGCAATACCAAGCTTTCCGCCTGGAGGGATTCCGATGGCAAGAAATGGCCGCTGAATCTTCCGGCGGAAAGGGAAGCGGCCTTCCTGCGGAGCTGCGACGCGTGTTGCCAGCTCAGCGGCGCTGCGCAAGATAATTTTGTTGTGGGCGTCGAGCGGGAACTCGAGGCCGAGATCCGTCGTCAGCACGATTCTGTGATGCTGAGTTACGAGCAAATGCGCGGTCTGCAGCGGCATGGACACATCGTTGGTTCGCATACCATGACGCATCCCAACATGGCTTACCTCAAAGCCGAAGAGGCTATTCGTGAACTTGCGGAATCGAAGCGGCGGCTTGAACTCAATCTTGAAACGCCGATCCGGCATTTCTCCTATCCTTGTCCGGCGCTTTCTCCGCATTGGAGCGCACAGACCGCAGAACAAACCCAGCTTGCGGGCTACGAGACGGCTGTCACTACGGATAACGGCCTCACGCGCACCGGGGACAATCCATTTTGTCTAAAGCGTCTTCGTCCCACCAAGACCGTGGAAGGCCTGCGCTGGAACTTGGAAAGCGCCTTTGCCGGACGAGCAGTTTAATCCACTCTTCAATCGAGTGAACGCGCAAAAAGCGCACACAACCCAAACACTGGCCACGGAAGCGTTGGGCTCAGGTCCAGAAAGGGTTCTGAGCGTCAGAGATAAAGCAAAGATCGCCATCGAGCATGCTTAAGTCGAGGATAGGCTCGTCCCCCAGCACCTTCTTCGGGTCATAACAATAAACCGGAAGGCTGCCACGCGACTGAAACCCTGCCTGGGCGAACGCTTCATTCACAATGTCGAGAGAAAATCCGGCCACAATTTCGGCGGTCTCTGGAATTTCAGCCGCGGTGAGCGCGGCAAGAGAGCAAGCAGCCATCCACGTTGCGGCATCGTTACGGTCAACGCGAAGGTCGACGATGCGTGTTTGTTTTCCGACTTGGGCCAGTAAGAAATAGCCGCAGGGACGCTTCGAGTGATGGAGGACGAATGCAGAAAATACCACTGCCGGACAACTCAACATGCGATTCAACCCCGCAATCGTCCGCTGCGATGTGAAAAAATCCGCCGCAGTCCCGTTCAATATAGATTCAAGGGAAGAGTCAAACTGAGAGATTCGAGTCACCTCCCAATCCTTCGGTGGGCGGGCAAAGATCGCAAGACTCCAGTTGGCGTTTCTGAGCAGTCGCAATGGGGCCTTCCAATTGAAGTGGCGAGTGTTGCGATACTGCAACCATGGGCGTACGACGCGAGCGTGGAGCTTTACTTCGCCAACTTGGCGGTACCCAATTTTCGTCAGGATGGATCGTGTATCCGAAGAACCGCCGATCGTTAAAAGAACATCCGTGATGGCCGCCACCTTCTTGAGTAGCAACAGGCCAGAGCCGACTACGGTACGGCTTGCCGCCCAGTCGATGAGATGAATAGCATCCACATCTGCTCCCGGCTTTTTAAGGCGCAGAGGCCAGACGCCGCCGTGGGCTACGATGCCATCCTCATTTCTTAAGACATAGCTGCGGTCGCGATGCCAGTCCGGGTGATCGGAAAAATATTTCCATTGAAAAACATCGGGACGAAAGGAAAGCAGTTCCGGATCAGCCTGAAAGGTCGCCCTTAAGAACTCGATAACGGCGGTCTGTTCAGAAGGCAGGCTGGCAGCGAATTGCAAACTCATAGTTTTGCCGGCTGATCGGTGGTCGAACTACAGCAGCAATGCGGCTTAGGATCAGAATTTCGCAGGCGCGCTCACCTGCTCTACCTGCGGGCTGCGTGACAATGTGTACCCCAGGTTCTGCATCACCGAGCCCCAACTATCCTCAATGAGCGCTACAGCTTTTTCCGAGAGATCGGATTTCCAGCCTCCGGCCTTGGCGCTGCGGATAAAAGGTTTGTCCAAACGGGTCTGCTTAAGCTGCGCATACTTCCGCGCCTGAGCCTTTTCCAGGGCCCGCATGCGCTCCGGAGAGCTCAGTTCTTCGGCTTTGGCAAGATGCTCAGGTGAGGCGTCAATGTTTCGCACCCCCGCTTGTTGCAGAAATCGTGCCAGCGTATAAAGTTCGCGTTGTGTGTTCTCTTTCATGTCTTCGTAGCGGACTAAAAGAAAACTATCCCTGCCCTGCCGCATTGCGATCCAACTCATCACATTGTCTGCCCAGGAACCGGACCACGGGTCGAATTCCGCAGCCATGAACCTGCGGAATGAAATCGTCCATAGGATAGCCGTCAGGAATATTCCGCGCTTTGACATTGTGATGATAAAAAGAAACCGCAACGTCCCGGGGATCCCGCACAATGTAAATTACTCGCGGATACCGCGGCTGAAAAGGTTCATGACTTTTAAGCAGGCGAGGCCGCGGCAGCTTTCGCAGTTCGTGATCGGGATTGAAGTAAATCTCGGCAACGCGGGATTCAATGTTGGCGAATGTAGCGGGTTCGTCGAGACGCAAAAGATTTCCGATCAGGAATCGAGTCCAGGTGTTTCCCGATCGAGGGTAGGAGACGATGAAGACATCGTCGTCAAAAACAGTAAGATTACGTCCCGCCAATTGCTTGCCGGTCAAAACTTTAAGAGTCGCGCCCAGAACCCGACGAACTCTCTTCTCATTCGATTGTTTCATCATTGCAACCTGTGCTACCCAAGTTCGGAGTTCGATTACGATTACAGCTGCTAGCAGTTCACCCTTTTACCAGTTCGCGGTCAGCATCGGCATCCATCACCAGATCGTAGCCTAGTTCTTTCATGGTTGCTCCCCAGGCCTGCTCGATGGTCCTGACCGCGCCTGGCGAGAGTTTATTCCGCCAGCCACCGGACTTCGCCTCGCGTACAAAAGCAATATCCTGGCGCGTGTCCTTTGTGGTTCCCCACTGCTTTGATTGCTCCTTCTCCAGAGACTGCATGTGGCTTGCGGAACTCAACCGCACCGCGCGCTCGATGCGCTCGGGACGGGGATCAATCCCCAGCATCGGCGCCAGATTCCTGAGTTCCTTCGCGGGATCGGCCAGAAGATCTTCGTAGCGAACCATGGAGAATCCGGGCTTGCCCTCCCGCAGGCGCACCCAACTGAGCACATGGTCCTGCCAGCACCCAACCCGGTCAGCATAGGGAACCACATTGGCGGCTACAAAGCGATTGACGAACTCATCCATCGAGTAGCCATCCGGAATAACCCGCACCTTAAGATTGTAGAAATAAAACGAGACCGCAACATCTCGAGGGTCGCGAACGATATAGATGACGCGCGGATAGCGTGGATCAAAACACTCATGACTTTTCAGGACGCGAGGCAAACTTCGCAACCGACGATCAGGCGAATCGTAGATCATCGGCACCAGCCGGTCCATGTTGGTGAAAGTGACGGGTTCGTCCTGGAGGAAATTTCCGAACAGAAAACGAGACCACGTGCTGCCGGACCGGAAGTAGCTGACAAGAAAAATGTCATCAGGAAATACGGTAAGCGATCGTCCCGCCGGAACTCGGCCCAGGGCGCATGCCGCCACCGTTTTCAAATGATTCAAGATTCTATTCAGCTGCTTCACGTTGCTCCCGATCCAAGCCCACCCCTACGCTTCCTCCTGATACGTCTCCACCAGAGCGAGCGATATTTCGTCCTCTTTATTCGCGCCCAAAACTCCCACATCCCATGCACGGTTCGTCCAGAACGCCCATGCGAGGCCGAGCGCGTATACCAGGCCAGCTATCACCAGTTGTACCAGAAGCGGAAGCAGGCGATGCGGAACATACCAGCGTTGCATGAGGAGAAGAACCGCCACTAGAGGAATGCATAACACGATAGGAAGGACAAACGCGCGATACAGATAAGTTCTGAGTTTGATGCCTAGCAGACGGCAGAGATGCAGAGGCAGAAAGAGAATCATCGAACAAGTGAGAGGAATCGCAGTGCCGATGGCATCTCCCATGATTCCGTAGGGACGCACTAAAATGATGCTCAGGATCAGGTTCGCGACGCCCTCAGCCAGCACCACCCACGCCCAGGTTCGATGTTTTGCCATTCCCCAGAGTGTGCGTCCGGAGGCCGATTGCGCCAGCATCAATGTGGTCGGATATAGCAGAACGAGCAGCACAGGATAACTGGCGCTGACATACTTCGGCCCAACCCATGCCTCGATGACGGATTTTCCCAGGACCGTAAAAATCGCCGTGATCGGGAAAATGATAAAGGAGCAGGCTCGATTGCCGACCACGAAGATTTTTCGCAGTGCGTCCAGATCGCCTTTGGCTTGAGACTGGCTCGACATGGGCACGAAAATCTGTGCCAGGCTGCTGACCACTTCCGACGCGTAGTCCACCAGGCGCGAGCCGATGGTGAAGTAGGTGACCGCAGCCGCCGATACCATGGTGCCAATGACCATGGCGTCGGTTTTAAACCGCAGGCGCCCGGCCACGATAATCATGAACGTCGTCCCGCTGTAACTCGCGATGCGCCGCAAGCTGGATCGGCTTACATGGTGAAGACCGAGCCGCAGGTTCAAATGGCGAAATACGGCTGCGGCATTGATCAGCCCGCTGAACAACGGCATGCTGACCGTGATCAAAGCTACGGTCAGCAATCCGCGTCCATGCTGCAAGGCTATAACAATCAGCAGCACGCGGATCAGCGTCGAACTCATGGTGGTGAAATTCAGCAGGTAGAAGCGCTGCAATCCCTCCAGAATGCCGCCGAAAACGCCAAGAGGAAAACCCAGAGAAACGGCGTGCCCGCCATCAGCAGCAGCCATCGCGCCGTAGAAACGAAATCCGCGGGGATCCGGAAGATGGAATTGACGTAATACGCAGCAATCAGGGTGATGGCCATGGCCACGACTCCGATGCCCGTATAGCTGAACATCGCCGTATTCACCAGCCGGTTCAGTTCTTCCTCTTCGTTGGTGGCGGAATACTTGGCGACATAGCGAACAATCGACGATCGAATACCCAGGTCGAACAGACCGTAATACCCGGTGATGGAGAAGATCAGAATCCAGAGTCCAAATGCGGTATCACCCAGGCGATGGAGAATGTAGGGCGAGAGAAATATCCCGGAAACAACATTCACGCCCAAGGCAAACCAGCTGGACCCGACGTTGCGCAGAATTTGGCGTTTGTCGAACTTCATGAGCCCTGCTGCATGTGCACGGTGAACCGCGAAGCTTGATCCTCTTCGCGCGGCGGCCGTGGCTGAAGGCTTCGCTGGCTCACTCGGCCCATTGCTTCCCTCAGAATTTCCCCGAATTTGCGGACGTGGGGCTCGCGCAGGATTTCCAGATGATGAAAATCCATCTCCCAAATCTCAACACCACTCCGCGTTCTGGCGCCCCATCCCATTTGCGGATCCTTCACGTAGTAAAACTGCTGCTTCGGGCGCTTGAATAAAATTACCGGAGCCCGGAATTGCGCAGGAGTGAAATCTTCAGGCCAGTAGACTTGTGCCCAGTCTCTTCGCGGCGCGCTCTTGCCGAGCACGTGATCCACCTTGTTCCGCGCGATGCGCTGATAGGATGCAAATCGTGCACTCAGGTTGGGCGTCTTCATCTCTCGTAGGCGCCGGCCATAATAGTGAATCTTCCACAGCCAGCGCCTCTGGCTGTGCTCCAGCACCCAGGTATCGAAAATGGCGAACAGGCCCACCTCTTCGCCTTGCGCTTCCAGAGCCAATACAATCTGTTCCCCAATATGGGTTCCTTCACATAGACCACCCAGGCAATACGGCCCGTGAGGCTGCGCGCTGCGAATCGCGGCAATATATTCTTCGGTCATCGCCCGCATTTCTTGGCGGGAATAAGGGCGCTTACCGTCGAGGACAGGTGCATGACCTTGAACCTTGTACACCGTTTGTTCGGAGCCCATATGCCGCGCCAGCATGGCATATCCCAGCGATTCTTCGCCGGGCGGAACGATGGCAAAAAAAGGCACGCTGCCGCTCTCCCCCCGCTGAATCTCCATCAGCACCGGATCGCTTGTGTCCTGCATCTGGGTGATGAGTTGCGCCAGCGACTCCACGGTCGCTCCGCGAAACAAAGCGGAAAGCGGAAGCTCCTTGCCAGTTATTTTTTCTACTTCCGACAGCACGCGAGCCGCCATCAGAGAATGTCCACCGAGATCGAAAAAATTATCTCGAATGCCGATATTCGGGACGTGAAGCACACTCTGCCACACCTTCACCAGCGTAGCCTCCAGTTCATTCCTCGGTTCGAGCACTTCTCCGCTCTCCGCCGCAGCCCAGTCCGGAGCGGGAAGCAAGCGCCGGTTGATCTTTCCATTCGGACTCAACGGCAGCGCCTTCATCTCGACAAAAGCGCTCGGCACCATATATTCCGGCAACCGTTTTCGAACTAGATCTTTCAGTTCAGCGCCAGGAATCGACGCCCCGGAGGGAACGACATAGGCCACCAGACGTTTATCGCCGGGATTATCCTCCCGCACAATCAACCACCGCGGATTGCACCCTGGGATCTTTCGCGAGGACCGCTTCAATCTCTCCCAGTTCAATGCGAAAGCCGCGCAGCTTGACCTGATTGTCGATCCGTCCCATGTATTGGATGTTTCCATCCGCTAAGAAACGAGCCAGGTCTCCGGTCCGGTACATGCGCGCCCCGGCTTGCTTCGCAAACGGATTCGGAACAAAACGCTCCTTCGTAAGATCGTCTCGACCAAAATATCCTCTGGCCAGGCCATCCCCCGCCAAATACAACTCGCCCGGTACTCCAATCGGCAGCGGCTGACGGTATTCATCGAGGATGTAAGCTTGAGTATTGGGAAGCGGCCGCCCGATGGTTACTTCGGCTCCGCGTGGCACCAGAGTGTATGTGGAGTAAGTCGTGTCCTCGGTTGGACCGTAGAGGTTGTAAACCTTGCTGACTGCAGTCTTGTCGTAGATGCGCTGAGCCAGGCTGGTGGGCAGCGCTTCTCCCGCCAGGTTGACCACCTGCACCGAACCCGGGACGCCTTCCAACCGAACCAATTCAGCAATCGCGGACGGCACCGTGTTAATCAGAGTTACTTCGCGCGCCGCCGGCAGCTTGGGCAAAGCCAATGCGTTCTCCGCGATGATGACCTTTGCCTCCCATACTGAGTGGCACGAAGATCTCAAAGATCGATAGATCGAAGCAGATCGATGTTGAGAAAAGTGTTCCGGCGACTTCCTGCGGCAGAAAAACCTCTTGCGCCCACTGAATAAAAGTTGCGGCGCTGCGGTGTTCGAGCGCCACTCCCTTTGGCCGGCCGGTAGAACCGGACGTAAACAGAACATAACCCAGATTGCTCGGAGCAACATTGCGGTCGGGATTTTTCGTGGACCGTTCTGCAATCTGCTCCCAGTCCGCGTCCAGGCAAATCAAACGCGCGCCATGCGCGGGCAGTACATTGGTCAGGCTCCGCATCGTAAGCAGGATGGGCGCTTTGGCATCCTCCACAATGGCGGCGAGCCGCTCTTGCGGATACGCCGGGTCGAGCGGCACATAAGCTCCGCCGGCCTTCAGGATTCCCAGAATCCCGACCAGCATTTCGATCGCGCGCGCGAAACAAATTCCCACCAGCACTTCCGGTCCCACTCCCTGCTCGCGCAAGTAGTGAGCCAGTTGATTTGCGTGGGAGTTCAGTTCGCGCGTAACTCAGACGCTCATGCTGGCAAATCAGCGCGGTCGCTTCCGGCGTGCGCTCCACTTGCTGCTCGAAAAAATCGTGCATGCACAGGTTGCGCGGGTAGTCTCTGGCGGTGGCGTTGAAGTCAATCAGAATCTTGTTTCGTTCCGACTCGCCTAGTAGCTGCAGATCGAAAATTCGCCGGGTGGGGTCGGCTGCCACGCCTGCAACCAGGGTACAGAAATGTTCAGCCATTCGGCTGATAGTGGTTTTTTCAAAAAGATCGGTGTTGTAACTGAGCCTTGCCTCAATTGCATCGGATCGCTCGGTAAGATTGAGAGACAGGTCAAATCTCTCGATTCCGCTTTCTATCTCAAATGGAATCGCGCTCACTTCGGCCGACCACTGCGTACCCAGGTGGATCTGGCGGAGTTGGAAAGCAGCCTGGAACAATGGATTGCGACTCAAATCCAGGTCGAGTGGAAGCTCGTTCCAGCAAAACTTCAAAGGGAACATCCTGATGAGCAGACCCAGCTTTAACCACATCGCGAACGCGGACCACTAGATCGACGAAGCTGGGATTCCCGGACAAATCTGTTCGCAGTACGAGCAGATTCTCGAGTGGACCAATCACTTTTTCGAATTCGGTCCCGTTCCTGCCGGAGACTGGAGTGCCCACGATCACATCCTCTTGCCTGCTGTAGCGCGACAAAAGAATGTTGAAAATTGCGAGCAAAGTTACGCAGAGCGACGCTCCATGAGTCTGACCTAGATTCTGTAGCCGCTCCACTTCCGATTTCGCAATCGAAAAAGTGTGAGATGCGCCAGAGAAGGTCTGCTCCGCTGGGCGAGCGCGGTCGATGGGTAGATCAAGGCTGGTAGGAGCTCCTTCGAGCTGCTTTTTCCAATACGCGATTTGTTCCTCGGAAAATTTGCCTTGGTGGGAAAGAAATTCGCTGTACCGCACTGCGGGCGCAGCAGTCCAAGCCTTAGCGATCTGATAAGCCTCGTAGCGCGATGCTGTTTCCCGCAAAAGAATTTCGAGCGAAGCTTTATCGCAAACGATCCGATGCGCAACCACGAGCAACACATTTTCCGTGCCCGACAAGTGGTAAAGGGAAGCTCGCAGCAGCGGAGCGCGTGATAGATCAAATGGCCGGCGCGCTTCATCGCGCGCCAACTGTATCAGGGTCTGTTCCCGTTCCTGAGGAGAAAGGTTTTCCAAGTCGCGGGTGGTGAGTTGAGCAGAACAGGATGCCAAGGAAACAGCTTGGGGAATGCCATCCGCGACCTGGAAACCGGTTCTGAGGATCTCGTATTGCTGAACAACTTCGCTCCACGCACGTTTGAGCTTGTCGACGTCGAGCGGTCCGGTGAGGCGCAAACCGTACGAGATATTGTTAGCGGGATTGTCAGGGTGCAGCCGTTCCAGTACCCAGAGTCGTTCCTGGGCGAGTGAAAGTGCTTTTCCCTTGGTCAAAACAATCCGCCTTGTTCCGTCGCTTTGAACTTTATGGCAAGAGCGCCAAACCCTCACCCATTTTACTTCGCCGTGGTTTCGGCTAAGTTACAATCACCGTTTTCAAAGCATACTTAGTAACTGCCAGCGTCGACTCGCGCATTCGCATGGATGTATGGTTCCACCAGAGCGAGCAACTCATCTTTCAGAAACGGTCCGCTCGCCAACAGGCCTGACAGCAACGGGTCCCGACGGTTTGCCCTCAGCTCGGTTTTTTCCAAAGTGCTGACAAAACCGCCTGCACTTCGTACCAGGGCCGCACCCGCCACTACATCCCACTCATTCTTTGGGGTCAGCGTGAAAGTTATATCGGCCAGTCCCGCCGAGACGAGAGCGAGCTTGTAAGCTACCGATCCCATCGGACGAATTGTAAAAGCAGCATTCTCAAATGGTTTCCATTCGCCGCGTTTCACTTCGCTGCGGCTGGCAAGGACCAGAGCGCCATCCAGACTTTTGCGTTGGCTGGGTAGTGCAGGCTTTCCGTTATAAAGAACGCCGGAATCGATCGATCCCAGAAAAGTTTCATCGGTTGCCGGGTTGTAGATTCCTCCAGCCACCGGGCGGCCATTCTCCACGAAGCCTATCGAAACGCAGAATTCCGGAATACCCTTCACGAATTCACGGGTGCCATCGAGAGGATCGACCACCCAAACCTGAGATCGTTGCAGGCGGATGGGATCGTCCACGCTTTCTTCGGAGAGCCAGCCCTCTCCGTCGCGGAGCAGTTCTTTACGCAGAACGGCGTCGAGAGCGCGGTCGGCCTCGGTTACGGGATCCTGTCCAGCTTTGTATTCCGTTTCAATCGCTCCCGGAGTGAAGCGGGCGAAAACTGCGCGGGAAGCCTCAAGCGCGGCGTGTATCCGTTGCAGTATGGGAGCGTAAGAAGTTGAGTGCATAATTTCTTGTTAAGCCATCAGCATGCGCGCGCCCGTTGCCAGCAATACGGCGCACAGGATTCTTCTTAGCCACGGTACCGGAACCCGCGTACTCAAATAAGAACCGACCAGACCCCCAGGTATCGAACCGAGCACGAGCGCGCCCACCAGATTCACATCCACATTGTGCATGCGAAAATGCAAAAGACTGGTTACGCCAGTGAGGATGAGGGCGTGAACAATGTCCGTGCCTACCATGACCTTCGGCTGAAAACTGTAAAACAACAGAAGCATCATCATGACGATGCTGCCCGAGCCGACCGAGGTGATGCCGACCAGAAATCCAGCCACTAAGCCAATGAGGGACATCCAGACGAACGACTTCATCGTCGGCGGACGCACTGCCACGTGGTCCTCGATTTTTTTCTGAAAGAACAGAAAAGTCGGAATGCAAATCAGCAGAACTCCGACTGCAACGGTGATGAAATGATTTACTCCGTTGCCATAAACGTTACGCAAATGAACCAGGAAACTGACGCCCAAAAAAGACCCGGGGGCGCTGCCGGCGGCCAGGGCTAAAACAACCTTGCGGCGCACCGTACCCTTGCGCAGGTGAACAATGCTGGCGCCAATTTTTGTGACGAAGTTGAAGAGCGCATCCGATCCCACGGCGCGAAGTGGAGGCACGCCCAAACCAAAAATAAGAATCGGGAGCAGCAAGACGCCGCCCCCGACTCCCGTCATTCCGATGAGGGTGCCAACTCCAAAACCGATCAAGCTCTTGATCAGTAGATCCATGACAGTACCGGCCTCAGCCTCTCAGTCGAATGCTGGCATCGACCGGAAAGCGTTTAGGCCGACTCCGCCGCTGTTCCAATAAAGCCTTCCCGTTCCAGGTGCAGAATAATTTCCTGCGCCGCCTCTTCGGCAGACAACTCGCCCGTGTTGATGACCACGTCTGCGTCAGTCGGAGCTTCGTAGGGATCCGAAATTCCCGTGAACTCCTTGAGAATTCCTGCGCGCGCCTTAGCATACAAGCCCTTGCGGTCACGCTGCTCGCAGACCTCAACGGAAGTGGCAATGTGCACCAGAATAAAGCCTCCGTAAGGTTCAATCATCTGCCGGACATGTTTTCGCGTGGCGTCGTAGGGCGCGATGGGCGCACAGATCGCGATGCCGCCGTTCTTCGTGATCTCCGAAGCCACATACCCGATGCGCCGGATGTTAATGTCGCGGTGTTCTTTCGAGAATCCGAGTTCTGAAGAAAGATGCTTGCGTACCAGGTCCCCGTCAAGAAGAGTGACTGGACGTCCGCCGGTTTCCAGGAACTTCGTCAGCAATACGTTCGCGATCGTCGACTTTCCCGAGCCCGAAAGCCCGGTAAAGAAAATAGTGACGCCTTGCTTATGACGGGGCGGGAAACTCTTGCGCAGTTCCGCTACCACTTCGGGGTACGTGAACCATGCGGGAATCTCGCGGCCTTCGTTCAGGCGCTGCCGAAGTTCCGTCCCGGAAATGTTGAGTACGCGATCCCCCTTTTTAACCTCGTCATCAGGAACATATTTGTCCTGGTCCTCGAGGTAAACCATCATGTTGAAGGGAACCATGGTGACGCCGATGTCGGCTTCGTGCTTCTTGAAAACCTCCTGCGCCTCGTACGGTCCGTAGAACGGCTTGCCGTCTGTATCTTTGCCCGGTCCAGCGTGATCGCGGCCCACGATAAAGTGGGAACAGCCGTGATTTTTGCGGATGATGGCATGCCAGATGGCCTCGCGCGGTCCGCCCATGCGCATGGCCAGCGGCAGCAAAGAGAGTTTCGCAGTCGATTGCGGAAACTTGGACAGCAGCAATTGATAACAACGCACACGCGTGTAGTAATCCACATCGCCGGGCTTGGTCATACCGACCACGGGATGGATCAGCAGGTTGGCCTCGACTTGTTTAGCGGCGCGAAAGGCGAGTTCCACGTGCGCCCGGTGCATGGGGTTACGCGTCTGGAAGGCAACTACGCGGCGCCAACCCTCGCGGCCAAATTCCGCACGCAGTTCGGCTGGAGTCAAACGGAGACTGCGAAAATCGTAGTGCGAGGGAATTTGAGTTCCCTCGATTTTCCCTCCAACATACCAGGGATTCGACTTGTTGATAACGTAATCCGCGCCAGGATGAGCCGCACTGGTGCTCGCGAAAACTGACTTGGCCTCTTCTTTGCGATCCGGTTGCCACACGTCTTCTACGTGTAGCACAGCCAGCATTACGCCCTCGGGATCGCGTAACGCTATTTTGCTGCTGCCTGCCGTGAGTTTCTTGGCGAATTCCTCGGTAACATCCAGCGTAATCGGCATCGGCCAAATTACGCCGCTGGCCAGCCGCATGTTGTGACATACGCTCTCATAATCGGCGCGCGTCATAAAACCCTGCAGCGGAGAAAATCCGCCCGTGATCAGCAGCTCCAGATCGCAGAGCTGGCGGGCCGTCAGATCCCACGAAGGCCATTCTTTGGAGTGGGCCTTCAATTCTGCGATTCGTTGTGGCGCCGCAATAAGGTTAATCAGTTCTCCGCCGTGCGGCGGAATGAGATGGCTGGTTGAAGCGGTCAAGTGCTCTGCCTCCTGTTTGTTTATACCTACTGTTTAATGTCTATTAGCTTTATCGTAATTGGTTGGATTCAATCCAGTATCACCGTACACGAGCAAAATCGACTGCAGATGCTAGGGGAAGGAAAAGTCCCCTGAGACTTATGCAACAGAGTATCACTTCCGAGCGGCCCTGGAAAAACGGATTGGTCCTCGCGAATAACTAAACACTGCAGCAATTGGAAGACCTTAGCCGACTTGCCAAAGCCACGGAAGGAAATGACACGGAACGATTTCGCACGGGTCATCCATAACGCGACTCGAACCGCGGTGTTGGATGTGAAAAGAATTGCAACATTGGCCAGCGTAGTTCCACGGTACGTAGAAGACCGGGTCGCCTAATGCCAGTGAGACAATCTCCAATCCCGCCCGCGAACGCACAGAGCGGCGCTGTAGCCAGCTCCGCCCGATACCTCTCGAATCATCCACTGTTCAGCTTCCGCGCTATCCGGCCGAGTGGCGAGCAGCGCATTCGTTTCCCAAGCCCCAAGGGACACATCGAACTGGCTAAGAGGGAGCGACAAACCTTCGCCGATTGCCTTGATATAAGCTTCTTTGCGGGTCCAGCACCGGAAAAAGGCTTCCACTTTTTCGGCTTCAGGCAAAGCGGAAAGTTGCTTCTGCTCGGAGGCGGAAAAAAATCGCTGGGCAATGGATTCAACATCGAAATCGCGGCGGATCTGTTCCACGTCCACTCCGATCTCACGACGGCGGGCAAAAGCGTAGAGCGCAATTCCACCCGAGTGGGAAACATTAAAAGTGATGCCGCTGCCGGCATGCGCGACACCGAGAGAAGGCTTCTGATTTGTTGAGTAGGAAAAGTTCAATTCAGAGGGCTCGGTAACCAACAATGCTGCCAGAATCGTACGCAACCATGCGCGCGATGCAACAAAGCGCTGGCGGTCGGCGGTAAAGTGAAATCGCGCGGCCCGGCTTCGTTCGTCTGGGGAAAGCACCTCCTGCCAATCGGATTCATGGCTGCGAATGGCCTCCAGATCAACTCGCCACAGTTGCACCTCGTCTTCCGCGAGCTCGATCCGCGGCATACGGAAGCTCGGATTCGTGATGTTCATGCTGTGGCTCATGCAGTATTCAGTTTTTCCGGGTTCGGCAGATACGCCCCTATCCATCATAGCGGGAGCACCCAAGCCGCAAAGACACTGAACCCGTAACCGCTCAAGGGTTACCTTCTGGCTAGGCCCTCTAAGGAAAAACGTGTTCTAATTGGAGAGCCGCTGGTTCGGAGTGGCGGGGCGGGAGATTCTCCATGATGAAATGCAAGGTTGCCTGCTGGTTTGCCGTCGCCGCCGTATGGACCTGTCTAGCCACAGCGCAGAGTTCTCAATCCCATTTGTCTTCGGCGCAGCCGCCCGATCCGCTGAAGACCGTAACCAAGCCGCTGACTGAAAAATCCGCCACGCCAGCCCAGCACAAGTCCTCGGTCGCGATGCCGCAACAGCCTGCCGGCAAAGCGAATACGAACGCGGAACTCAGCCGCCTGGAGCGGCAAAAAATTGTTCTCAGCAATAATCCGAAAAGCGTCGCTCCAAGTTCGGCAAAAAATACTTCCTCACCGAAACTGAAAAGTACGGCGACGGCAAGTAGCGCTCCGATCGATTACAAATATCAGAAGCCGGCCGGTGGAAGGCAGTCTGATACGCCCAACGCTCGCACTCCCAATTCCACGACGCCGCGCGTCACAAAGAAAAATTGATTATCTTTCCAGGGAAGTACCTCCTCAGAGGGCAGCAGTCTATTTTTGGTTTTGGACGGTCGACGCAGGAAGTGAAGCCCGATTCGTCTGCACGGCAAGGGTCCCGTCGAATGGCAGGTTCGGTGATGCAGTATTTCACCAGGCACCAGAGAGCGCGCACGCCATCCTTCCACTGAATCTTCTTACCCTCTTCATAGGTACGGCCCCAGTAGCTGATGCCGACTTCATAAATGCGCAGTTTCCGTTTCGCAATCTTTACCGTGATCTCGGGCTCGAAACCAAAGCGTTTTTCCTCCAAAGGGATCGACTGGATCACCTCGCGCCGAAAGGCTTTGTAACAGGTCTCCATATCGCTGAGGTTGATATTGGTGAGCGCGTTGGAGAGCAGGGTCAGAATCCAGTTGCCTACCGAATGCCAGAAGTAAAGTACGCGATGAGGCCGGGCGGAAAGAAATCGTGAGCCGTAAACCACGTCAGCGCGGCCTTCCAGCAACGGTTCCAGCAAGACCGTGTATTCCGCGGGATCGTACTCGAGATCGGCATCCTGGATGATGACGAAATCGCCCGTGGCTTCCTGAATGCCGCGATGCAGAGCCGCGCCTTTGCCCATATTCCGAGGCTGCAGCAGTACTCGAACCTCTGGATGGCTCACCTGCAACTCCGCGAGTATCTCCCGCGAGCCGTCTTTCGAACCATCGTCCACGCAAATCAATTCGATATCCAGCGCTACTGAAAGCACTCTCTCCACCACCAGCCGCAGCGTGGCACGTTCGTTATACACCGGCATGATGACGGAAAGTTTCATTGCTTTGAAGCGTTAGTGTAATCGAAAAAGATTGAGCGAACTGCGAAATACGCAATCCCGCTTTCCGCTTTTGTCCAAGGTTCAACCAATTGGGCGTTCGTGCCGGAATTGCGGAAATTCCCCGAAATTATCGCGGTATTGTAAATTTGGTGGCTCACGTGCAGTCACGGTCTCTAAGGTGGTCTTTCCATCGGAAGATGTAAAATCTTCAGGGTGTATCAGTAGTACACTGTAGTTTACTCCTAGGGTATTCACCTTAGATCCCGGTACGGGCTGAGGAAAATCTCCACATCCGGACAAAAAAGATTTAAACCTCCGCAAATTGGTGCCCGGGCAGCCTGATCCGCAGTTGAGCTACTGCTTGCTTCTCTCGCCTCGCAGAATGCAGCCTGAGGCGCGTTTAGGCCGCTGTTCACGGGCAATTTCGACCATTCGACGAAATCATGTCAGCGTATTGATCGGCTTCCGCCTGGCATTTCGCGTCCTGGTTTCGCGGGAAACCCGCGCCTGTGGGAATGGTTGGTCATTAATCACATCCCTCCAGCCGTCAAAGTGGCATAGTAGATGCTAGGAAATACGCAACAATCCAGCTGTGCAGAGTTGATGGAACCATTTAGACCAGGGGGCAGGAAAAGTGATGAGCGAGCAGTCCGTTCGCCTAGGACCGCGCGAAAAGCAAATCGTCGAACTGTTGTTGCAAGGCTGCGATAACGCCGAAATCGCCAAACAGCTCAAAATGGCTCGTAGAACTGTGAAGGCTCACTTTAACCGGCTTTTTCTCCGTTTCGGAATCACCGACGGAATCAAGCGAGTAAAACTCGCAACACTCTTATACCGGAGGCAGTCATGTTCCCATACGAACGCTACGGAAACCGCATCCCGAGCGAGCGAGAGCACCGTGTCATCGAACTAGTCGCCCAAGGCTTGAAGAATCGCGATGTGGCCGATGCCATTGGCACAACCGAACACGTAGTGAAGAATTATCTGCGTGTTATCTACGACAAGCTCGGCCTGTGGAACCGGGTAGAGCTGGCTTTGTGGTATGAATCGCGCAGGCCAGGCGCTGGATTCCCGTCAGCAATTGCCTGAGAAGCGGTGTCGGTTGCCCGCGCTAGCGGCAACCGAATGCCTGCAGGTTACGCAATCGTTCCGCAGCAGCGCCTGCGCCCTTTCGGGCAGCAGCGTCCAACAACAAGCGAGCTTGATCGCAGCTTTTCGATACTCCGTCTCCTCGAAGATATAAGTCGGATAAGAGTAAAGTTGCGGTCAAGTTCTGCTTGGCCACCGCCTTCCACAACAGCATCGCGGCTTGATGACTATCCCGAGCTGTACCCGGCCCGGCATTCAAGTACTTTTCCGCTGCTGCCAATTCTTCGGAGCCATTCTGTCCCGAAAAGCCTGCAGCGGGATTCGCTGCGGCTGGACTCTGTGTTGCGGGAACAGCGTGAGGAGTGGGTCGAGTCTTGGCCACCTGCTGCGGATGTTGATTCTCTAAGCTCCGATCATTTCCCGCGAGGACTGGCCTCGATCTTGAATCGCTCGATCTTGACTCGGCGCGGGGGAACGGATGGGAGCGGTCTCAGCCGGCTTGCCGGTCGTGTTATTAGGCTTCCACGCTTGTCGCCGGTGGCCCAGCAGCCGATGGGGCTTCCGATTTCGCCTCCGGCACAGCTTGTGGAAGCGCGGCGGGCGCGTTTCCGCTGCTCCAAAATGCCGAGTTGTTTCGCCAAGTCACGATAAACCAGCAAACCCAGCACGATCGCCACAAACAATCCCACATAAATTCTGTAGGGATGGCGAGCAGGCTCTGACTGGTAATCGGAGAGCATTGTGAATTCCGCTGGAGTGTTCTCCGGTGGTGGCCAGGACGAATTTAAAGGTGCCCGATAATCTGTGGAGGAGTACGCAGACGCAGGAGGAGTTTCGACCCGGCGCTCCTGTACATCGCCGCGCACCGCATCGGCCTCATTCCAACGAGCAGGCACGATCGGCTCCGGTTCCTCGAATGGTTGCAGCGGCTCCGGCGAAGACGTCAGGGGTGCGCCGCACATGCCGCAGAATCTTTGTGTGGCGGCGTTTTGGTGTCCGCAGGATTCGCACTGGACCGGTGGCGGCTCCGAGTTCGGGGATGAGACTTCCGCGGCTTCATCCCGAACCTTCGGCCATATAGTTTCACTGCTCACCGTTGGGGCGGAAACTGGTGACGATGAATCGCCCGAAAGCTCACGCACCAGGTCGGATACTGCCTGAGCACGCCTTTCCGGCGGGCTGGTGAAATAGACTTCTGCCCACCGTCCCATATGCGCCGCCAGGAGGGGATTGACCAGCGGATTCAATTCCGTATCCGGCAAGATGCCAGCTCCGGCTTTAGTTTCGTTTGTGGGTTGGGCCACCGTTATTCTCCCCAAGAAGGCGATAGATATGATTGCACTCCCGGCGAACAAGGTTGTCAATTCCTTGCCCGCAGCCAGTAATTCGCTTCAATCACATGCTCTACGGGACGCGGGTTCGAACTGGTCCAATTGAGCTTCGTGCTGACTGGTAAATCTGCCTTTCGGCGTTTTTCCATACAGTTCAGAGCCGGGGCAGTAATAGAGAGCTGTGTGGGTATCGATCCACACCTGCGTGCTGGGATTCCCGAGGTACTTGTATTCCGGAGCTTCGGGGGCTTCGGCCAATCCTAGATTGATCAGCAGTTTGTCGAACAGGGAAAGATCGTCCGCCGGCGGTTTATGCCGCATGGCATTCCCAGTCGCTGAGGGTGCCGCGTCGGTGGCTCGCACGGAATGGTTCGACAACATTCCCCATCGAATCGCAACCAAGACCAGAATTACCGCGACTGCGAGATAAAAATCGCCGCGCCGTGCGCGCCAGAAGCGCGCGAAGGCGCCAGGAGGGCGTGGTTTGCTCAGAGCCTCCAGAAAACTGCGCGCTTTCGCAGCCGAACTCCACGGGGCCTCTGCCTGAGCCGTTGAGGGAAGTGTGCTGGAAATGTTTTCGATATCGTGCGGCGAGCTCTGCAATTCTTCGGATGCCAGTGTTGGGCCGGCTGTTTTCGGCTTCGTTGGCAGCAGTGGATGGCGCCGTCAGCGAATCATTCTCTTCCAGCACCTGCTCGTCTTCCAGAACCGGCTCTTCTCTCAGCCCAGGCGTCTTGCAGCAGCGGAAGAGAAAACGCCTGGGCAAACTCGGCGGCACTTTCAGTTGCATCTCCCTTGGCGGCGAGTCTACACTGGGCTCGGCTAAAGTCGAGGACGTGTTCAGGCAGAGACGCAAAAGGAAGGTCCTGACTGGCTTGCTGCATGTGCAGAGCCGACGCCAGTTTGCTCTGCAGTGTGGAAGAATCACTCTCACCGACGCGCGGTGCTCCGCACTTGCCGCAAAATTGCTCTTCATCGATCAGCAGATTGGCACACTTCCAGCACGCGACGCTCTCCGTGGCCCCGGTCGGACCTGCATCAGCTTTCCTACCGGCGGCAATCGCTGTCTGATCTCGTACTGTTTCAATCGCTCGGCCACCCGGTTGGCCACTCGCTAAAGCGGCGAGATTGGGCCTGATTTTTTCAATCGCGGCCAGCATGGAAGAGCGTTCCGCCGCCATGGATTTTCTGAGTGCCTGGCCGGCATCCCGGGCAAGCGCTTCGGTCAGCAATCCTGCCATGAGTTGACAGGTATGAACGTCCTGCTCGGCAAAGCCATTCAATCGATCGAAGTAAAGTTCCAGCGCGCCTGCGGTGTTGCCATCGTGATAAATCGGAACCGCGATCAGTGATTGAATCCCGCGCTCGCGGCACAGCTCAGAATCGGCGGCAGAGGCACGGTTCGGGTTCGGCAGTCGCAAAACCTCACCCGCGCGCACGCAACTGGCGCAAAGCGCCCTCTCGAGGGGAACTTCGGTTCCTGGGGCCGGCGCCGGAGTTCCCACGCAGGCGCGATAGCGAATGGTTTTCCCCTCCAGCATTGCCACGGCCGCGCCACTGCCGGCGGCGAAGCGAACCGCGCTTTCGCAAACCAGCGCCATGGCCTGGTCCACGTCAAGGTGCCGAATCTGGACCTGGCGCTGCGTTTCCACGATCTCGGCCAGAGTTACGGCATAGTCTGGAATAATCCGTGAACGCTCCTCTGCCGGAATTCCCGCTCTTCAGCGTTCGCGTTCTTTCGGTTTCCTGCTGAGGGTGCACCGTCTGTTCCTGGTCCGCGTCGACCCCTTTTTCCATCTGGCGCGCTTGCCGATTGTGCTCCTGCAGCAGGTAGGCAGCTTCCAGAAGTTTTCCAAAAGTCTGCTCGTCGAGACCGGATTTTTTCTTTTCGTCACTCACTGGTCGTTGTTTTTGGCGGAACGCCCGCAGCCCCGGAAAAATCTAAATTGATTCTAGTGCAATTCATGCGAAAGGGAATCCCGTTACCAAAGCTTGCTGAGTTCAAAGCGTCTGGCCCGTCCGTCAAAAAAAGACGCCCAGCCCATTCCCAAGGCCAAATCGCCAAATGAACCGAGTATCAGTTCCCTTCGGTGCTTTCCGGGAGATCCGCCTTATAGGACCTGGGGGGAAGCAGGAACTGCATACCAAAATAACCGAGGAAATACGATTGGTCGCTGCGGGAGGCTTCCAGGCTGCGCCCCGCCATGAGCAGAAGGATAACCGGACGATGGAGCTTATAGCGGGCGCCAAAGTCGATCGTGGGCTGGTTCACGGAAGGATGAAAGGTGTGCTGATAGTAGAACTCCATGTCGAGTTCCAGCTTTCTGGTGACATCGCGTCCCACCACCAGGCCGAGAAATCCGCCGTCCGGCCCTTTGTGCACGAACTGGTAGCCCATCTCGTAATTCACATCCACCGGGCCAAGCTTTCTCGAGAATTCAATGGGAAGGAGGAAAGACTCGCTCGCCGCAGTGATGCCCCGGTGGACGGCATCGTTGGGGTTATTCAGAAAGAGCTGGGGGAAGACAGAAATGTTAAGCCCCGCCTCCCCTTTGTCGTAGAAGCGCCACTTTACCCCGGGATTGGACTGGCCCATGCCATATTTGGCCGGGGAGGAAGGACTCTGAACGCGCAGCCAGGCATTCTCGTATGTGAGCTGGATGCGATCGCCAATGCCGAAATTGATATCCACGTCCGGGGTGTGCGTCACCGACTGATCGCTGTAAAGGAAAGGCATGTAGCCAAGATTGATTTCCCAATTCAGATTGCCCGGTGTACCAGGATCGTTGGTGTAGTAGGGAGGTCCCCCTTGGGCGAATGCGGAAGAAGCGATGAATAAGAAAAAGAAGATGCTGAGGATGGTGTTTCGCGGTCTGCTCATACCGCGACAAATGGAGCGCAAACAAGAGACAAGCGGTGCTTTGTCAACTACTTCAGCTCTTGTCGAGCCATGATGCATCGGTACATTTTGCATAGATCTTTTTGGGGTGTTCTTCGAGTTGGCTTTTCAGAATGGCGTCTGGCTCAATGGCAGCTTACAACATGCAGGAGATGGCCGTGCATTTTCGGTTGCGGATGAATCGTCAAAAAAGGCCTGTGCAAAAAAGCCAGCGCGTCCCCAGCAATGCGCTTCGGATTGAAGCGGAGCAGAAGAGCTTAACCCATCTTGGGAAAGTTACTTCGTCTTTTGGCAAAGCCAAGCTTCATTCTGCACGAGTAACCTTCGCGGTGATACCGTCGCCAACAGCAGCCCTCGTAAGTACTTGAAAGTAATTAGGTCACATCGCACGCCACGTCAATCCTACCTTTGCATCTGGAGGTTGCAAACCCAGACCCATGCAACTGGGAACAGGCGAGTTTCAGCGGCATCACCCGGAGTTCCTTCCCAATCTCGAACAGCAGAGACGAGCGCGGCCTTCCAATTTTCTTTCGCGAGCTGAAGTCTTTATCCCTAAGTGTAAGTGGCCGTTGGACCTAGCTCCCAGGCAAACAGCGAGCGAAAGTTTGGCGAAACAGGTGCAATAGCGAGAATGGCAGGATGGTCAACAAGATCGAACTGATCAGGGAGGAACTTCATGATGGATCTCAATGGAATCAAGGTCACGCCGAGAGACCAGCAGGTACTCAACTTGCTGGTCCAGGGATGCAGCAATAAGGAAATCGCCGGCCAGTTGAGCATTAGTCCGCGCACCGTAAAGCAGCATCTGCGAACTCTCTTTCTTCGGGCGGGAATCCGCGATGGGCGTAAGCGGGTGAAGCTGGCGATTGCAGCTTTTGAGAATCGGGAGGTGATTCAATGATGCCCCGAGAGCGTTTGACGGCAAAGGAAATTCAAGTCGCCGACCTGGTCTGGCAAGGGCTCACGAACCGTGAGATAGGCAAGCTACTGGGCACGACCGAGCAGGTGATTAAGAATCATCTGCGAAGTACCTTCGACAAGCTGGGGGTTTGGAGCCGGCTGGAGCTAGCGATGTACGTCGCTAGCCATGGCGGAAAGGACTGGCTGGCGGAGGATCGTCCGGTTTACTCGTGCGGTTCGGGCCGCAACGGGTTAGGCACAGAATTTCACGACTTTGCAGCCCGGACGCCGAAGACACTCTGAGCGAAGCGCCGCGATACGCCGGCGTATTTTCGGTCTCGCATCCGTCGCCGGCGATATCTCTTCTAGCACGCAGGCTGTTTTCTGCAAAAGGTTTCTTCTACTCGCCTGGGCGCAGAAGGATGACCTCGTAACCTGTTGAAATAAATGGATCGCCGACTTCTGTGGTCGGCCTCTAAATTGCATATGTAGCCTCGACCCTAAGCGAAGCGCAAGAACATTGGCGGGGTTTTCGATTCCAGGCGCGATGGCATGGCATACAAAGAGATTTTCTGGATGGCTTGCGATTCTACCGAGCAACTGCGGGCAGAATACGGCCCTTTTCATACCCGGGATGAGGCCGAAGTCGAGGCCCAAAAGCTGGGATTCAGTTATTTATTGCGTTATGAGCACCTGCTCGATGAGAACGAAGAAATCCAGGAAGTTCGCTGCATCTTCCTGGAATTGCCCGGCGCGAGCGCGAGTACCCCTTCGACGGTCAGCCTGCACACACGTTGCGCCACCTGTGGAGCTTCCGCAACCCACGATAAAAGCTGGCGAGCCGAAGTATGGGCCGATATTCACGAGTTCGAACACTCCCGCCATCTCGTCCGGCTCTTTGAACATGCCCGGGGTAAAGGTTTAAAGGAAATCAGCGGCTGGCGCGCATAGCAGACTGCAATCCGCAGGTTGCTATGCAGGCGTAGACAATTCACTGGCTGCGGCTCGATCCACGAACCAGATCAGCTTGCCATCGGTCGGCTTCACCAGTTTCGAGGGAAATTTCTCACCCGGGGCTTTTCCTTCCAAAACCTCACGCAAAACCGGTGCCTTATCAGTTCCGCTGACCAGGAATAGTACCTCCCGCGCGGCGTTCAGCAGCGGCAGGGTAAACGTGATGCGGAAGGTTTTGAACTTCTCCACCCAATTCGCCACTACCAAGCGCGATTTCTCCTGTAACGCGGCGGTCTCCGGAAACAGCGATGCACAGTGCCCATCCGGCCCCATGCCCAGCAGGATCAGATCGAAGCGGGGAAATTCTCCCGGCTGCGCGGCGAAAAATTTTCGCAAGGTCTCGTCATAGGCTGCGGCCACTGCGGAAGCGTCTGGATTCTCAGTAGGGACGCGAAAGATATTTCCTGCCGGCACCGGAACCTTCGACAAGAGGGTTTCCTGCGCCATCCGGTAATTGCTTTCCGCGTCAGTGGGAGGAACATGGCGCTCGTCGCTCCAGAAGAAAAATATTTTCTCCCACGGGAGACTGACGCTGACATTGGCCGCAATCAGATGGTACAGACTTTTCGGAGTTGAACCGCCGGAAAGCGCAATCGTAAACCGCCCGCGTTGCCGGATTGCATCAGTAGCGGTCCGGATCACTTCCTCCGCGGCAGCTTGAAAAAGATCCTGCGGAGTGGTCAGCCTGCGAACCTCGACAGACGCACTCACGACGCGCCCGCCAGAACCGGGTTGGATTTCGTGGCCGCGCATCGGGCCGCACCCAGTAAGCCAGCCTTGTCATTAGTGATTACCTGCACCGGAATGCCCTTCCAGAAGCGGGCGCAGTCTGCCCTTCGCCAGAAAAGCCTTCATGAAATCTGGTCCCATGAGCTTGGGAAGGATCTTGGGCGAGATTCCACCGCCGAGAAAAATCCCTCCTGTCGCCATCGTCTTCAGTGCCAGGTTTCCAGCCTCCGCTCCATAAACCGATATCCAGAGATCGAGCGCAGCCACGGCTAAAGGATTGGTTCCCGCCAGCGCGGCATGAGAAATGGCAGCGGCTGCACTCCCCCCGGCAATTTGTGCGGCAAATCCTGAAGCTTCCCCATTGCTATCTTTGCTGCGCAGAAATTCATAAACATTCACCAGCCCCGGCCCGGAGAGAACGCGCTCGTAACTTACATGGCCATAGCGAGCCGCCAGGAAGCGCAAAAGTTCGATCTGCAAATCGCCTTGTGGTGCGAAATCCGCGTGCCCGCCTTCACAGGCAAAAACCTGATGCTGCGTTCCATCCCAGAAGAGTCCGGCTTCACCCAAACCAGTTCCGGGAGCAATCACCGCTTGATTTCCGATGGCCAGGCTTACCTGATTCAACGGAGTGAGGTCTTGCGGGTTAAGCGCGCCAATGCCCCACGCGCTGGCCTCGAGATCGTTGATCAGGAGAGTGGCGGGAAGTTGGATCTGTTGCGCCAAGCGGGACTGCTCAATCACCCAGGGCAGATTTGAGGTCTCGACTCGGCCGTTGTGCACCGGTCCGGCGATTCCAAAGCAGGCGGCCTCAGGCCGGGCGCCCGTCTCCTTAAGAAATTTGGAGACGATCTCTCCCAATTCGTTGTACTCAGGGCTGGGATATACATGCTCCGAGATCAGCCGCAGATTGCCATTCTGGGTTTGAAAATAGGCCAGACGAGCGTTGGTTCCTCCGATATCGCCGGCCAGGATCATTTCTCGAAATTCCTCCAGCGCCGCCCGTCGCGCTCCAACAGTTCGTCACCTTCTTTCGGTCCCCAGGTGCCTGCCGCGTAATTGGGAAAGTTGCGCGGCGGCAGCGCCTTCCAAAGATCGAGCACCGGATTTACCACGGTCCAGCCTGCCTCCACCATGTCGGCACGCTGAAACAACGTCTGGTCACCGATCATGCAATCGTGCAGCAGGCGTTCATAACCCGTACTGGGCTGCTTTCCAAAGTATTGCTGATACTCGAAATTCATGTCCACCGTTCCCAGGCGCATCACCGGGCCCGGTACTTTGGCGGCGAACTGCAGGGATATCCCTTCTTCCGGTTGGATGTGCAACACCAACTGGTTGGGCATGAGATGTTCCACGGAAGTGTCACGGAACAATACGAACGGAGCGCGCCGGAACTGGATGACGATATGAGTATTGCGAGCCGGCATGCGTTTTCCAGTGCGAAGATAGAATGGAACGTCGGCCCATCGCCAGTTATCGATCAGCAGTTTCATGGCAACGTAAGTCTCGGTCCGTGAATCGGGAGGGACATCCTCTTCGTTGCGGTAGGCTGGAACCCGTTTTCCATCGACCATTCCTTCGCCATACTGCCCGCGCACCGCCCGGGTCAGAACTTCCTCATCGCTCATGGGCTGAATCGCGTGCAATATCTTCGCCTGCTCATCGCGCACCGCATTCGCGTCGAATGAAATTGGCGGCTCCATCGTCGTCAGGCTGATCAGTTGCATGATGTGGTTGGGGACCATGTCGCGCAGCGAACCGGCGTGGTCGAAGTAGCTGCCGCGACCCTCCACGCCAACCGTTTCGGCTACGGAAATCTGTACGTGATCGATATAACGGCGGTTCCAGACCGGCTCGAAGATTCCGTTGGCGAAACGGAAAGCCATAATGTTCTGAACGGTTTCCTTGCCCAGATAATGGTCGATCCGGTAGATCTGTTTTTCGTCAGCCACTTTGAGGATCTGCTGATTTAGAATCTTCGCCGATTCCAGATCGTGACCGAACGGCTTTTCGATAATGACTCGGCGCCAGTGTCCGTCGCTCTGATCCAATAGTCCGTTGGCCGCCAACTTCTCCACGATAGGACCGAAGTAGTTTGGAGCCGTCGCCAGGTAATAGAAAAAATTCTGATGGGTGGAGTGATCGCGGTCGATCTTCTCCAGTTGATCTTTCACCTTGGGAAAAAGCTTCTCGTCATTGAAGTCTCCGGCAAAATAATAGAAGCGGCGCGAGAAGCTCTCCCAAAGCGAGTCTTCCACGCAATCGCCGCAATACTGTTTCACATCTTCCAGAATCCGCTTGCGAAAATCCTCATCCGACATGTGCGCCCGGGCCACGCCCAGCACCGCGAACTCTTTCGAGAGCAAGTCCGCGCGCGCAAGGTTGTAGAGCGCGGGAATCAACATGCGAGCGGTGAGATCACCGGCTGCGCCGAAGATCACCATCACACAAGGATCGCCCAGTTTGCCAACGCGCGGCGCGGCCGCAGTAGGTTTTTCCGCCAATTGAGCCGTCATAAGATCCTCAAACTCGTGCTTGTGGCTTTATACCGTTTTTTTAGTATTCGTCGCGGCCCCGCCCACGCCTTCGCCGCCCTCAACATGCCCACCGAATTTCTGCCGCATGGCAGAAAGCATTTTCTCAGCGAAGGTATGTTGCTGCCGCGATCGGAAGCGAACATACAACGCTGCCGTCAACACATCCGCCGGCACCGCCTCTTCAACGGCTGCCTGGATCGTCCACCGCCCCTCGCCGGAATCCTGCACGTAACCTTCGTATTCGGCGAGCGTCGGACTCTCGGCTAAAGCCATCGCTGTAAGATCCAGCAGCCACGAACTGACGACGCTCCCCCTGCGCCAAACCTCAGCGATGTCGGGCAGATTCAGATCGTATCGAATATTCTCCGGCAATTCCTTGCTGGTGGCGTTCTTGAAGATGTCGAAGCCCTCGGCGTAAGCCTGCATCAGCCCATATTCGATGCCGTTGTGCACCATTTTCACAAAATGTCCGGAACCCGAAGGACCGCAGTGAACGTAACCTTCCTCCGCCGTTCCGCCAAGTTTCTCCCGGCCCGGCGTGCGCGGAATATCGCCTTTTCCGGGTGCCAGAGTTTTGAAGATGGGATCGAGCCGCTCTACAGCTTCGTTCGGTCCGCCAATCATCATGCAATAACCACGATCAATACCCCAGACACCACCGCTGGTTCCGACATCGACGTAGTGGATACCCTTGCCTTTCAGTTCGCCGGCCCGGCGCACATCATCCTTGAAGTAAGAGTTGCCGCCATCGATGATAACGTCGCCGGCCTGCATGTGCTGCGCTAGTTTTTGCACCGTCTGTTCGGTCGGAGCGCCTGATGGCACCATCACCCATACCGCGCGCGGCGGAGTGAGCTTTGCCACCAGGTCTTCCAGCGAAGACGATCCACTCGCACCCTCGTCCGCAAGTTTTTTCACCGCCTCCGCGCTCAGATCCGAAACTACAAGCTTGTGTCCGGAGCGCATCAGGCGTCGAGTCATGTTCGACCCCATGCGGCCCAGACCGACCATACCTAGCTGCATCGCTTAGCTCCTGAACGTCAGAATGGAAAAGAAAGTAGCGCCGGCATCCTGCCGGTACTGCGAAACCATGCGCGCGTTTTCGCCACGGCAGCGCCCGGTGTAGTCAATCCGTTCGACTGCCATTTCCCGCCGTGGCTGTTTTACCGAAGCTGCAAGAGATTCTGCCGCGCAGATTTCAGCCGGCTCAAGCAGTCTTTCCTTTTTGCTGAACGCTTTTTTCCACCGCATCCAGCAACTTGTGAAAAGCATCAGCAAACAGCTTCACTCCGTCCGTGGTCAGTTTCGTGGTCACCTCTTTGATCGAGATGCCGGCCTTTTCCAGGTCATTCATCACCTTCTGAGCGGCGGGCACGTCCTCAGTAAGGCTGTTGCGCACTCGACCGTGATCGCGGAAGGCATCCACTGTTGCCGGAGGCATCGTATCCACAGTATCCGGCCCGATCAATTCTTCAACGTACATGACATCACGATAAGCAGGATTCTTCGTGCTGGTGCTGGCCCACAGCACGCGCTGGGTCTGCGCCCCCTTGGCCGCCAGCGCCTCCCACCGCGCACCGCTGAAGATCTTCTGGTAGCGCTGATACGTCAGCTTTCCATTGGCAATCGCAACTTTTCCGAGCAAGCTTTTCAGGAGTACCTGCTGTTGCGCATCCTTGGTGGTTTTCAATTTCTCTTCGATCAGCGAATCCACAAGGGTGTCGATACGGCTGATGAAAAAGCTGGCCACTCCTGCCATCTTCTTCAGATTTCCGCCGCGCTTCGCCAGATCCTCGAGCCCGGCAATATAAGCCTCCGCGACTTTCTCGTACACTTCCTGTGCGAACAACAAAGTGACATTGATGTTGATGCCTTCGCTAATCAGCTGGCGAATTGCCGGAAGACCTTCCGCCGTGCCCGGCACTTTGATCATCACGTTCTCGCGATTCACCGCCTTCCACAAGCGGCGGCCTTCGGCGATCGTCTCCTGCGTCTTCAGAGCGAGTAGCGGAGAAACTTCCAGGCTGACGTATCCATCGCGGAACTTTGAGCTCTCGTACACCGGCTTGAGAATGTCGGCGGCGCCCTGAATGTCGCGGATTGCGATCTGCTCATACCGCGAGGTCGCATTCAGATCAGGCTGCGAGGCCAGCGATTGCAACATGTCGTCGTACAGGTTACTGTCGGCGATGGCCTTCTCAAAAATCGACGGATTCGAAGTCATGCCCCGCAATCCATCTACATCAATCATGGTTTTCAGTTTCCCGCTTGTGATCAAGTCGCGCCGTATGTAGTCGAGCCACATGGACTGCCCGTACTCGAGCAAGGCTTTGAGGGGATTCGAGACTTTCGCGCTTTCCAGAACTTCCGTGGACTGCATAATGATTTCTCCTTGAACTGACGGCGGACGTCCGTTATTCGATAAAAATTCTCAGAATCAAACTGCGGTTGAAGCGGAAATAAAATCGCGGCTATTTTTCCGCGATTGCTTTGTGCGCCGCAGCAACCACTGCATCTGTGGTGAAACCAAAAAACTTCAGCAAATCCTTCAACGGCGCCGAAGCTCCGAAGCGATGCATGCCGATCATTTGTCCCTTCAATCCAACATAGTGCTCCCAGCCAAAAGTAGCCGCCATCTCCACCGAGACTCGCGCGGTGACTGAGGGCGGCAGAACGCTCTCTTTGTAAGCCGTGTCTTGGCGATCGAAAATCTTCCACGCCGGCATGCTCACCACTCGTGCCTGAATGCCTTCGGTCTTAAGTTTTTCGTAGGCCTCGATGCACAAAGAAACCTCGCTGCCCGTTCCGATCAGAATCACATCCGGTTTGCCGCCGGGCGCATCGGCCAGGATGTAACCTCCTTTTGCTGTCCCCGACGCCGCGGCATATTTCGTACGGTCCAGAGTTGGCAGATTTTGCCGTGTCAGCACCAGCGCAACCGGCTGGTGTTGCAACTGCGCGATGATCTTCCAAGCTTCGGTTACCTCATTCGCATCTCCCGGACGAAGCACAATCAAATTCGGCATCGCTCGCAACGAGGCCAATTGCTCGATCGGTTGATGAGTCGGACCATCCTCTCCTACTCCAATCGAGTCGTGCGTGAAAATAAAAATCGATGGAATTTCCATAAGCGCGGCCAGCCGGATGCTGGCCCGCATGTAGTCGCTGAAATTGAAGAAAGTTGCGCCAAACGCGCGGATTCCAGAGACGATGAGACCGTTCACGCTCGCGGCCATGGCGTGCTCGCGCACGCCGAAATGCAGATTGCGCCCCGCGTAGCTGCCCGCCTCAAAATCACCGGCGCCTTCAAACTTCAGAGTGGTCTTGTTCGATGTAGCCAGGTCGGCCGACCCGCCGATCAGCCAGGGAATATTTTGCGCCAACACGTTCAGAACTTTTCCCGAACTCTCGCGGGTTGCGATTCCCTTCGGATCCGCCGGAAACGTCGGCAGATTTTTGTCCCAGCCATCGGGAAGTTCGCGGCGCTGCATACGATGCAGTTGATCCGCCAACTCAGGATATTTCTGTTTGTAGCCCGCAAAAAGTTTTGCCCATTGAGCCCGTCGATCACGCCCGCGCTTTCCAATGCCATCCTGAAAGTGTTCGCGCACGCCTTCCGGCACCAGAAATTTGGCATCTTCCGGCCAGCCATAAAATTTCTTTGTCAGCCGAACTTCTTCTTCGCCCAGCGGCTCTCCGTGAGCCGCATTTGTGTCTTGCTTGTGCGGCGATCCGTAGCCAATATGACTGTCCACGATGATTAGTGTCGGACGATCTTTCGTATCCAGGAAAACTTCAAAGGCCCGCGCCAGCATCTCCAAATCGTTGGCATCGGCGACACGAGTCACATTCCATTCGTATCCGATGAATCGCGTGGCCACATCTTCGCTGAACGACCAACTTGCAGGACCGTCCAGCGTGACGTGGTTGTGATCGTAAATCCAACAAAGATTCGAAAGCTTCAGATGGCCCGCCAAAGATGCGGCTTCACCGCCTATGCCTTCCATCAGGTCGCCATCGGAGCACATGGCGTACACATTGAAATCGAAAATCTCGAAGTCAGGCCGGTTGTAATTTGCCGCCAGCCATTTGCTGGCAATCGCCATTCCAACGCTATTTCCCACGCCTTGCCCGAGCGGTCCCGTGGTCGTCTCAATCCCAGAGGTGACGTGCGATTCAGGATGTCCCGGCGTCCGGCTGCCAAGTTGCCGGAAGCGCTTGATCTCTTCCAGTGGAACCGCGAGCTCTTTGAGGACTTGATTGTTCTCGTCAACTTCGCGCACGCCCGCCAGATAAAGCATGGCGTAGAGCAGCATGGACGCGTGCCCGTTTGACAAAACAAAGCGGTCGCGGTTTAACCATGTAGGATCGGCTGGATCGTAGCGCAGAAATTCCTGCCACAGGCAATAAGCCACCGGCGCCAAACCCATGGGAGCGCCAGGATGCCCGCTGTTGGCCTGTTGTACCGCGTCGATCGCCAAGGTGCGGATCGTGTTGATGGATAGCGTATCCAGTTGCTTCCCGGTCACCACCGCCTGTTCACTGGCTACCATGCGATGCGAACTCCTCTCAGGGACAACCTGTGCTGGTCTGTTCCTATTGCTTAGTACGCTGTTTAATATTATTAGAGTTCTGGGGACAGCAAAGGGTTTCAGATACGCACTGAGTGTATCAATTTCCTGCGGAACAATGTCGGCTGGTTTGTGAAAAACGGGGAGAATGGGGACTAAAGCAGAGTGCGCATGCAGAAGAGAATTAAGCTATTTCAGCAACTGCAGATAGCTGCTTTCACTGGTCGAAGCCCGCGCAGTTTCCTGAACATATTTAAGAAACTGGCGGAGATTTTCCTTTTCGACGGCATCCATCCCTTCGAAGCGGATGCGCACCCCCGCAGCTGGAGCGCTGCGAGTGACCACGCCATTCAAGGCTAGGCCTTTCACCCAGATCTTGCCGCTGGCCACCCAAAGCCCAATTTCCACCTTGGAGCCTCCGCTGACTTGAGCCGCAGTTTCCACCTGGCAGCCGCCCATGCCGGTGTTCGAAAGGTTCCCCCAGATGGGAGCGCCTGATCCATCGACTCTCAGTTCCACCGCTACAAAGCATCTGATTCTGGGATGGCGGCGGCGATCCTGCGCCCAGTTCGTGCTGAAAACGTCAGGTTCAAAAGGCGGTATGGCCGATGCCGCCGCAGGTAATGTCTGTTGGCTCACTAGGCTCCTTGCGCTGAAGCAGCCTGCTCCCGCGAAGCCTGTTTGATTTCGCGCATGGCGGCCAGCAGAGCCTGCTCTCGCTTCTCAGGCGGGGCGTCGCGGTAAATCTGCAGCAGCTTTCCCAGGTTACGAGCCAGGTCCGGATCGGCCAATAAGCCCGTCCAGTCCGTTGCCGCCGTGCTCGACTTTGAATCACTCATAAAAATTCATTGAGATCTTAGTTGGGGAACCAGGTTGACGAATCAGCCGTTCTGGAAAACCGGCGCGTTGACGAGCCACCTGCGTGTTCAGGTTGAACCACGCGTCGCCGCGCGACAAGATTACCTAAGTCATCCAAAACGCATCTACCGCGATTCAAATAAAACGTCAACAATCCCGGTAGTTTCTTCTGAGGAGGGTGCAAACTTCCACTTGAGAACTGCCTCTTTGGCGGAGTCCAGCAGGACCGGATTTCCACCAACGATCTTCGTAGACTTAACGCTGCCGTTGGGACGAATCACCACTTCCACCTTGACTGTTCCGCCAATATTCATGTGCTTTGCCAGTTCCGGATAAACTGGCGCAACTTTGGTGATTATTTTCCGGTTCAGAGCGCCGCGGGTTTGCGCCTGCAAGAGGCGCTTGCCATCGCGGCACACACTACGGTTGCAACGAACCAAATGGGAATGCGGCGCATGGCGATACCTCTTAACTCTATTGCGGATCGGCGGCAGGTCCAAGTGCCGAAAGTAGCGGGTTCCAGCCGGGCGCGAATTTAGTATCGATCAGCTTCACCCCAAGAATTTTCGTCGCATCCAAAGGGTGACGGTACTAAAGAACGCACTATATTAGACTGGTTCTGACTTCAGCTTTTGCATCCCATAGAACGATAAGCGAATCAATACCAAGGCGTTATGTTGTAGCGCATGCAATGATTAGGGGCGTCTCGAAAACTCTATAATGGGACTCTTTTCGAATCTGGAAATGGATCGCCGCATACTTCCTTCAAACCGCAGTTTCTTGGCGTGGATGCTTCTTCCGCTTTTCGGCGCGCCTGGCCTGATGGGTCAAAGTTCTACGCCGTCCCCTTCTATCTCGTTGCCGGGCGGATCGCAGAGCCCTTTTACTGGCAGCCAACCCGAGGGCACAGCGACTGCGGAAGTCTTGCAACTCAGTTTTCAGGATGCCATTGACCGCGGATTGCGCAACAATCTTGGCCTTCTTCTCTCCGGGGATCAAACGCTGACGGCGCGTGGCGAAAGATGGAAGGAACTCAGCAACCTGTTGCCCGACCTGGAAGCTCGCTTGCAAGAAGATGTTCAAACTCAAAGCCTGACTGCCTTGGGCTTTAAAGGCAATCTTTTCCCTTTTCCCCTTCCGCGCGTAATCGGTCCCTTCAACTACTTCGACGTGCGCGCTACAGTAAGTCAATCCATTTTCAATTTCAGGGATATTGAGCAGGAACGTGCTGCGTCGGAGCGCTTGAAGTCCGCGAAGTACAGCTACAAAGACGCAAGAGAACTCGTCGTTCTGGCCGTGGGAAACGCTTACCTGCTGGCCATCGCCAGTGCCGCGCGCATCGAAACGGCTGATGCTCAGGTCAGCAATGCTCAGGCGCTCTATAACAAGGCCGCAGATCAACAGAAGGCTGGACTCACTCCGGCCATCGATGCCTTGCGCTCTCAGGTTGAATTGCAAACGCGGCAGCAGCAGCTGATCGCGGCGCGCAACGATTTCGCCAAGCAAAAGCTGTCGCTGGCTCGCATCATTGGCTTGCCCTCGGGCCAGGAGTTTGCCTTAACTGAGAAAGCTCCATACCAGGCTTTGACTCCTTTGCCAATCGATGTGTATTTGCAGCGGGCTTATAACTCGCGGTCCGATTATCAGGCGGCACAGGCGCAGGTACGGGCCGCGGAGCTTGCACACCGCGCAGCGGCAGCGGGCCGCTATCCGACCGTGGGCCTCGACGCAAATTACGGCGACATCGGCGTCACCCCGGCCCAATCCAACGGAACCTGGCAGGTGAATGGAGGACTCAATATCCCCATCTTTGCCGGAGGAAAAGTCCACAGCGATCTGCTGGAGGCAGACTCTCAATTGAAGCAGGCTCGTTCGCAGCTGGGTGATCTGCGCGGCCGCATCGATTATGAAGTTCGAAGCGCACTGCTCGATTTGAACTCCGCCGCGGATCAGGTCGAGGTCGCCCGCAGCTCTGTCGATCTTGGCGGAGCAAACGCTTACTCAGTCGCGCGACCGCTTTACTGCGGGTGTTACCGATAATCTTGAAGTAGTCCAGGCACAGGAGGCCGTTGCGGCCGCGCATGAGAGTTATATCCAGAGCCTGTACGCGCACAACCTGGCCAAAGTGGAACTGGCTCGCGCTATCGGCGATGCTGAACAAGGAGTGGAGAGGTACTTGAAAGGCCAGCACTAATCGACATCTATCGATATCTATGGAACCGACGACTATGGAACCGAGACGCAAAGCCCAACGCAAAACCCGCCAGACACTCAGCCGGATCAAGCTGAATCTCGCAACAAGCCGCTGCCCTCCACGGAACGTGACTTCCGCCGCCCTGCCCGCACTGCCAGCCCGGGCTTCCGCATCGCCATCATCATTGGCATAGTTGTGCTCTTAGTCGTTGGATTCTTCGTTTACCGCTACGTGACGAGTTATGAAGATACGGATGATGCTCAAGTTGATGGCTATATCAATTCCATCAGCGCCCGTATTTCCGGGCACGTAACCAAGCTGGCGGTCCAGGATTATCAATATGTGCAACCTGGAACCGTTTTGGTCGAACTGGATCCAGCCGATTATCAAGTTGCCTATGACAAGGCGCGTGCTGACTTCGAGGATGCGCAGGCTGCCGCCTGCCGCTGCCGGCGTGAACGTTCCAATCACTTCGGTGAACACAACCAGCCAGGTCTCCGCCACCGAAGCTGACGTAGCCAGTGCGCGGGCAGGAATCACCGCCGCCAGGCAGCAGTTTGCATCAGCCAAGGCGCAACTTGCTCAAGCCGAAGCTAACGATGTGAAAGCGCAAAATGATTTGGGACGTTACCGCCAGCTGATCGACAAGCAGGAGATTTCCCAACAGCAGTACGATCAGGCGGTGGCATCCGCCAGAGCCAGCGCCGCTGCCGTTGATTCGGCCCGCGACTTGGCCGATGCCGCTCAGTCGCAGGTAACGCAAGCGCAAGGAAAATTGGTGCAGGCGGAAGCCAATTATAGCTACGCCCAGACCGCACCGCGGCAAATGCAGATCAGCCGCTCCCGCGCCGCATCGGCCGAGGCGCAAGTACTGCAAAAGAAAGCCGCTCTCGATCAGGCACAACTGAACCTGCAATACACAAAGATTACTTCTCCCGTCGCCGGTATCGTCAGCGACCGCACCGTCGATGTAGGGCAGAACGTGGCTCCCGGCCAGGAATTGATGAAGGTGATCCCGCTCAACGATGTCTGGATCACCGCCAATTTTAAAGAAACTCAGCTCCGCGATATGAAGGTTGGCCAACCTGTCACCATTGAAGTGGATGCCTACGGTAGAAAATATAACGGCAAGGTGAATAGCATCGCTGGGGCCAGTGGCGCCCGCTTCAGCTTGTTGCCCCCGGAGAATGCGACCGGCAATTATGTGAAGGTGGTGCAGCGCATCCCAGTTAAGATCGTGCTCGATCCCGGCGAAAACAAGGATCAGTTGCTCCGCCCCGGTATGTCGGTTGAACCGAAGGTGTGGATCCGGCAATGAGTGCTGCCGCACCGCCCCTTGAAAACGCTGACATCTGGCGTCCTGCAGTAAATCCGTGGATCATCGCGATCACGGTCACTCTGGCGACTTTTATGGAGGTGCTCGACACCTCGATCGCCAATGTGGCTTTGCCGCACATCGCCGGAGGCCTCTCCGCTGGGCAGGATGAGAGCACCTGGATTCTGACTTCCTACCTTGTTTCCAACGCCATCGTACTTCCCTCAGCGGATGGCTGTCGTCGATCATGGGCCGCAAGAATTTCTACATGAGCTGCGTGGCTCTGTTCACCATCAGCTCTTTCCTCTGCGGCCTGGCCCCGAATCTGGCAACGCTCATCATTTGCCGCGTGATGCAGGGCGCCGGAGGCGGCGGGTTGCAGCCCAGCGAGCAAGCCATACTCGCCGACACGTTTCCGCCGGCGAAGCGTGGCATGGCTTTTGCCGTCTACGGCGTCGCCGTGGTCACGGCTCCCGCGATTGGTCCCGACTCTCGGCGGATGGATCACCGACAACTTTACCTGGCGCTGGATTTTTTTCATTAACATTCCGGTCGGCATCATCTCCATTCTGCTTACCTCACGGCTCATTCAAGACCCTCCTTATTTCAAACGCCGCAAGCTTAAAGAAACCACCATCGACTACGTCGGCCTGAGCTTTGTGGCCCTGGGACTCGGCACCTTGCAAGTCGTCCTCGACAAAGGACAGCGCGATGATTGGTTCGCATCCCACTTTATCCTGGCACTTACCATAATCGCTACGGCGTCATTGATCTTCGTTATCTTCTGGGAGTGGAAACACAAAGATCCCATCATCGATCTGCATCTTTTCCGCGATCGAACGTTCGGCATCTCCAATCTCCTGATGTTTATGCTGGGTTCGCTTTGTTGGGCAGCACCCTGCTGCTGCCGCTGTTCATGCAAACTCTGCTCGGATATACCGCGGAGAAATCGGGTTTGGCTTTGATGCCTGGCGGCTTCACCATCATGCTGTTGCTGCCACTGGTGGGATTCTTGCTTTCGCGCTATAGTCCGCGCTGGCTGCTGGTCTTCGGCCTCGTCATGCTTTCCGTTTCGTTGTTTCACATGACCAGCTTCGACCTGCAAATTGACTTCCACACCGCGGCTCATGGCTCGCGTGCTCCAGGCCGCTGGCATGGCGTTCCTGTTCGTTCCCATTAATACGGCGGCCTACGCATATCTACCGCGGGAAAAAAATAATGCCGCTTCCGGCTTGATGAACCTGGCGCGTAATATTGGCGGCAGTGTTGGAATTTCTTTAGTCACCACCATGCTTGACCGCCGCACCCAGGTTCATATGAATGATTTATCCGGTCATCTCAGCGCCAGCAACCCCGCGTTCCAGTCGGCGCTGAAGGGTGCAACGCAGGCCATGCAGGCGCATGGCGCGAGCGCAGCCTATGCCACTCAGCAGGCCTATGCTCTGATCGAAAGTACGGTGCAACGGCAAGCCACCATGCTGGCCTACATCGACGACTTCCGCTTGCTGGGATGGGCTATCCTGGCCATGATTCCCATGGTCTTTCTGATGAAAAAAGGCCGGCCGGGCGCGATGGCGGTACACTAGACAGGAGGGTTCCATGTTTCGCCTCATCACCATTGAGCGAGAGTACGGCAGTGGCGCCGGCGTCGATTGCCGCGCAACTGGCGAAGCAACTGGGATGGACTCTGTGGGACCGGCGTCTCACCGAGGAGATTGCCCGCCTCGCGGATGTCGACCCTTCCGCCGTAAAGCGCTGCGATGAGCGCATGGACAGCCGCTTCTACCGCATGGCAAAAACCTTCTGGCGCGGCAGCTACGAGCGCAGCTCCCAACTCAGCGGTCAAACCTTCGACACCGATCGCATGATGGCCATGATGGAAGAAATCACCGCCAAAATTGCTGAGGAAGGGAACTCCATCGTCGTCGGCCGGGGAGCGCCGTTTTTCTTGCGCGAACACCCGGACGCTTTTCATGTATTCCTCTATGCGCCGCGAGCGGAAAAAGTGCGCCGCCTGGTGCGGGATGGGGCCAAGCAATCGGAAGCCGAAGCTCTGGTCGATACCGTGGATCGCGAACGCATCGCCTACGTCAAACATTATTTTGATGCCGCCTGGCCCACTCGTTCCCTCTATCACGTGATGATCAACACGGCCATCGGAGATGAACGTGTCATTCAAACAATTCTTTACACCATGCACTTGATCGAGGGTCGTCCAAAAGCAACGGATTACGATCCGCAGAAAGCTACCACGTCAGTCTAGGTTGAGTGCGGACGTCCGTGCCTCTGCGGCGCAGGACAGCAATCCGCCGGACAAATATCAGCGCGCGCCCCCATCGCTCCCAGTGCGCGCCTCTCCAATCCCGGCGTCATCCGCTCCAGAATCAGTTCTCGAATCATCCCAATAAACTTCGGATGCACGCCCACCGTTTTCGCGCGGCTCATGGGCAGGCCCAATGGGTCGCAAAGCTGCTGCGCTTCGATATCCAGGTCATACAACACTTCCATGTGATCGGAGAGAAAGCTGATCGGAGCCAGCACTACGGCCGACGCCAGATTTTCCGCTTTCACCCGGCGCAGATAATCCAGAATGTCCGGCTCCAGCCAAGGCTGCCCCGGAGCGCCGCTGCGGCTCTGATATACCAAAACATGATTCGTCTGGCCGAGCGCTGCTGAAACCAGCTTCCTCGAACTTCCTCCAGTTGTGCCACATAGTCACTGGTATTTGCCATGGACATCGGAATACTGTGCGCGGTGTAAATGATCTGCACATTCTGGCGCACATCCGCTGGAATAGCATGCAGAGCCTCTCGCACACGCTCCACGGTGGCTTCGATGAATCCAGGATGATTGAAAAATACTCGCAGTTTATCCACCTCCGGCGCTCCCGCCCCAACTTCGCTTTGCGCCCGCGCAATATCTTCGCGATACTGCCGGCATCCTGAATATGAGCTGTAAGCCGAAGTGATGAAGCCGAGAGCGCGGCGAATGCCATCCTGTTTCATCTGCCGCAGCGTATCCGGCAGCAGCGGATGCCAGTTCCGATTCCCCAAATAAATGGGAAGCCGAGGTCCGTGTTGCTCCAGTTCAGCTTTCAGTGCAGCGATCAGATCGCGAGTCTGCTGGTTAATCGGGCTCTTGCCCCCGAAATGGTAATAGTGATCGGCGACAGTCAAAAGCCGCTCGCGGGGAATATTCTTTCCGCGCAACACCGTTTCGAGGAAAGGAATCACCTCTTCGCGAGATTCCGGACCCCCGAAGGAAACCACCAGAATCGCGTCGTAGTTCACATGTAAGTTCACATCGAAGTTCATAACGAAAAGATCTATTCGGGAAACATTACAAAAACTATCTGGCCACAGCTGGAGCCAAGGTTGACGTTCCATCATCTATAACGTCTCACGATGTGCTCCTCATTGCCAAATGCCGCTCTTCGCCAATCGCGGAAGCCGCATGTTAGGCTTTTGCGGAAGCGAATGGGGACGCCTGAGTGATTCGTCGGGTCTTTAAAGCATTTCAATATCGCGATTTCCGATTGATGTGGATTGGCGCCTGCACCTCCAGCATCGGCACCTGGATGCAGATCGTCGCGCAAGGCTGGCTCATCTACCGCCTCAGCCATTCGGCGTTCCTGCTGGCGCTCGATCAATTTCTCGGTGGAATTCCAATCTTTTTGTTCTCCCTGATCGGCGGGGTGGTAGCCGATCGCGTGGAACGGCGAAAGATTTTGCTGGGATCCCAATATGTTCAGATGGCTTCCGCCGGCCTGCTTACGATTCTGGTAGCCACTGGCGTGGTCAAAGTTTGGCACATCCTTTGCCTCTCATTTATTTCCGGCCTGGCGCAGTCGTTTGGCGGGCCAGCCTATCAGGCGCTGATTCCAACTCTGGTCGAGTTAGACGACATGCCGAATGCGATCGCGCTGAATTCTATCCAGTTCAACGTGGCCGTCATGGTTGGACCCGCACTCGCGGGGCAGGCTTTAGCCAAGCTAGGCGAAAAATGGTGCTTCGGCTTGAATGCACTTTCTTTTCTCGCTCCGATCGTCTCACTTTCCCTCATCACTGCCCGCTTTCTGCCGGTCAGGACCACCGAGTCCATGTTCTTCAGCCTGAAGCAGGGTATTAAGTTTGCCCGCAAGCAGAGTTCGATGGAAGCCTTGATCCTGCTGGCTTTCTGCATGACCGCGCTGGCCATGCCCATGCGCACCTATATCCCTGTCTTTGTGAAAGATATTTTCCGTCGCGGTCCGGAAACTTACGGAAATCTCCTGGCCCTCATGGGCTTGGGCTCGATCTTCGGCTCGCTCATAATTGCCAGCGCAGGCAACTTCAAGCGCAAGGGATTGGTTGCCTTGCTGGCGTTAATCTGCCTGGGCGCCGCAATTTCCGGATTCGCCTTCTCCAAATCGGTGCCGCTCAGCGGCACTCTCCTGGTTTTTGTCGGCGCTTCCATGATGGCGGTCTTCGCCACCGTGAATTCTCTGGTGCAGTTGATCACAACCAATGAAATGCGCGGGCGCGTGATGAGCGTTTACAACGTCGCCTTTCGCGGAGGAATGCCGATGGGGAATCTTTTGACCGGATGGCTGGTCCCCGCCTTCACCGCTCCAATTGTGCTGGGGGTGAATGGATTTCTGCTCGTTCTCCTATCCCTATACTTCCTGCTTGTGCAGCGCCGTTTGGCTGCGCTCTAAAAAAATCGCCCCTTCGGCGATTCTGCTCCGAACTTACCCACCGCTCGGGGAGTACAGCGTTGAAGCCGACTGCGCCGCCCGCAAGCGCGAACTCGCCGCCGGACCATGTGCCGTGCCTGTTCTGGTGGAAGATGGTAAGGTAGTCCCAATCGGCTCGCAGGGCCGCAGTTGCTTCGGGAATGTGGACTAAGAATGCCCAGCGCTTGTTCCATTCGTGTTCGCGGTGTCGTGCAAGGCGTTGGCTTTCGGCCGTTCGTATATCGACTGGCTCGCGCCAAGGCACTCGCCGGATGGGTCTTGAACGGCGAGCAGGGTGTGGAGATTTTTCTCGAAGGCGCGGAAAATAATCTGTTGGCATTTGTGCAGAATTTAAAATCGCAGCCTCCTCCTGCCTCCAGCATCACGGAAATTGAAGTTCATCGCGCAGACCCGATCGGATTGAACGAATTCACGATTCGCGAGAGTCAGCGCAGCGATCGTCTTACGGTCCGCATTACTCCAGATCTTCCAGTTTGCGATGCGTGCCTGAAGGAATTGTTTGACCCTGCTGATCGGCGCTACCGCTATCCGTATATCAACTGTACAAATTGCGGTCCTCGCTACACGGTTGTTCTGCGCCTGCCTTACGACCGGGACAATACGACGATGAAAGATTGGCCGCTTGACGAGTACTGCGCCGCGCAATATCACGACCCAGAGAACCGCCGCTTCGACGCTCAGCCGGTTGCCTGTCCGGCCTGCGGACCAGGTTACTTTCTGCGCCAAGGCGGTAAAGATCAAGGCGATAAAGATAAAAATAATGCGAAAGATGTGCGAGGCAGTGACGAGAGTATTTGCCTCGCTGCCCAGCTTCTCCGTGTCGGTAGCGTCCTTGCTGTGAAAGGACTGGGCGGCTACCATCTGGTGTGCGATGCCTCGAATGCCGCCTCTGTTGCGGCTTTGCGAGAACGCAAGTTCCGCAAAGAAAAACCTTTTGCCATCATGGCAAGAGACATAAACGTTGCGCGCGATTTGGTGGATCTCTCAGCCGAAGCCGAAAAGCTGCTTATATCCGCGGCGCGGCCCATCGTGCTCGCGCCTTCGAAAAGGAACCTCAACCGCGTAGCGCCAGGAGTTGCTCCGGAAAATAATGAACTCGGAGTAATGCTGCCCTACACGCCTCTCCATCACCTGCTGTTCGCAGCAGATGCGCCGGAAGTGTTAGTCATGACCAGCGCAAATCGCTCGAGTGAACCGATTGCCTACGAAGACGAAGAGGCAATCGATCGCCTCTCTGGAATTGCCGACGCATTCCTGATCGGAGAGCGTCCGATAGCGCGAAGAGTCGATGACTCGGTAGCTCGCGATGGAGTGTTCGGCCCAGTCATCGTTCGGCGCGCACGCGGCTATGCCCCGGGCGCCGTTGCGGCGTTGCCTACAACACGTCCAATTTTGGCGGTCGGCGCCGACTTGAAAAATTCAGTCACACTGGTTGTCGATGGCCAGGCTTTTATGAGCCAGCACATCGGTGACTTGGCGCATTACGAGTCGCTGCGCGCCTTTCAAGAGACGATTCAGGATTTGATTTCCATGTACGAAGTCCGGCCAAACGAATTACTTGTGGTGCACGATGCGCATCCGCAGTATTTCTCCACGCGTCATGCCTTAACGCTCGACGTGACCCAGAAACTCGCAGTACAGCACCACCGTGCCCATATCGCTTCCGTGCTGGCAGAGCAAGGCGAATGGGAGAAGCGCATAGTAGGTGTCAGTTTCGATGGCACCGGATACGGCGATGACGGCGGCATTTGGGGCGGCGAGATTTTCGTCGGAAGCATCCAAGATGGTTTTGATCGCGTCGCTCATCTGCGCACCGCCACTTTGCCGGGTGGTGACGCAGCGGCGGAGTACCCCGTGCAGGCCGCGGCAGGTTTTCTGGCGCAGCTTGACGACTTGCCAAATTTGACCGCGCCGCCTTTCAACTTTCCCCAGCGCTATCTGCAGGCAGTCGATTTAGTTCAGAAACATGTCCGAACATTTCCCACTACTTCTATCGGCCGACTCTTCGATGCGGCGGCTGCGCTGTTAGGCTTTACGCGCGCGGTTACGTTTGAAGGTCAAGCCGCGATGTGGCTGGAGCAACTTGCTGCGTCCGCGCCAATGACGGAGCCGTATCCGTTTCCATATCTTGAGCACGAACTAGATTTTCGGCCGTTGCTGCAATCCATCGTGCGCGACAGAATGCGCGGCCGGTCTCCGGCGGAGATTGCGCGTGCCTTTCAATGCGGATTGGCTCGCGGCCTTGGCGACGCTGTTGTCAGCCTTTGCGAAGGCTATGATCTCGATCACGTAGTTCTGTCGGGAGGCGTTTTTCAAAATGAGTTACTCTTGAAAGATGTTAAGTCGCTGTTGGAGGCAGAACGTTTCAAAATTTGGACGAATCATACCGTTCCGCCGAATGATGGAGGCATCAGCCTGGGACAGGCGGCCTTGGCAGCGTTCGCAAACTTGAATTGAGTCAGCTATGCACGAACTTTCCATCGCAATGAGCATCATCGAACTGGCGCAGGAAGAATCGGAGCGGCGTGGCGTTCAGGTAAGTGCCGTGCATCTCAAGCTGGGCGCGCTCTCCGGTGTGGTGAAAGAAGCTCTGCTGGGTGCTTTTGAAATGGCGTGCGAAGACACTCCATTGAGAGGGGCAAAGTTAATCATCGAAGAGTTGCCAGTGTTGATTGATTGCAAAACTTGCCAGGCGCAGCGCCCCATCAGCTCAGTGCAATTATTTTGTTGTGCGGAATGTGGTACTCCATCGGGCAAGGTGGTACAGGGCAAGGAACTCGAAGTGGTTGCACTGGAGATCGAAGAATGGGATCACAGCCCCGTTTAATAGAAGTCCGGAAGAACGTCCTGAAGCAGAACGATATAATCGCGCGCTCGCTGCGCGAGCAATTCCGTGCCGCCGGCGTATTTGTTGTGAGCCTCGTATCCAGCCCCGGCTCGGGCAAGACTATGTTTTTGGAAAAAACACTTACCTTGCTACGTCAAAATTATCGCGTGGCCGCGCTCGTCGGAGATCTCGCCACGGAGAATGACGCGATTCGATTAGCGCGCAGCCAGGCTCCTGTGAAACAAATCACCACCGGTACGCTTTGTCATCTCGAAGCTGCCATGGTGCAAACTGCACTTCAGGAATGGAAGCTCGAGGAACTCGACTTTCTGTTCATCGAAAATGTGGGAAATCTGGTTTGTCCCTCGTCGTATGATCTTGGCGAGAACCTTCGCCTCGTGCTCATCTCGGTCACTGAAGGGGAAGATAAGCCGCTCAAGTATCCGACTATTTTCAACAGCGCCGACGTGGCCGTGGTCACCAAAATGGACTTGGCCCCGGCAGTTGAATTCGACTGGCAAGCAGCCTACGGTAATATCCAGGCGGTGCGCCCGGGAATGCAGGTCTTCAAGCTCTCCGCGAAGTCTGGCGAAGGAATGGATGAATACCTCGGTTTCCTCAAGAAACGTTTAAACGAATTACGCGTGGCCGAAGTAATCTAGCAGAGCGCACCGAAACTCCATGATCAGCTTTCTGTCGATTATCGCGGTGGGATTCTTTCTCGGGATGCGTCACGCCACCGATCCTGACCACGTGATCGCGGTGACCACCATCGTAAGCCGGCAGCGCAATCTGCTCAAAGCCGCGCTGACCGGAATCTTCTGGGGGATCGGCCACACTTTGACGATCTTCGTCGTAGGCAGCGCCATCATTCTTTTTGATGTGGTAATCCCCGCGCGCATCGGACTTTCCATGGAACTTTCCGTGGGACTCATGTTGATCATATTAGGTGGCATGAATATTGCCAGCTTCGTGCGCACGACGCGTGCCATGGCCCCTGCTACCCAGGAGTCTGAAGTGATCCATTCCCATCCTCACGTTCACGGCGATTACATCCATAACCATGCTCATGGACACGGGGCGGAAACACATTCCCACAGCCATCAGACTCCGCTTACTTGGCTGGATCGCATATTTGGCAGAATCGGACTCTATCAACAGTTGCGTCCATTGGTTGTTGGGATCGTTCACGGACTTGCCGGCTCCGCCGCGGTTGCACTCCTTATTCTCACAACGATTCGGAATCCGCACTGGGCGATAGTTTACCTGCTGGTCTTCGGCGCCGGCACGGTTGGCGGCATGATGTTGATCACGATGAGCATTGCTTCCGCGTTCAACTTCTTTGGGAAGAAGCATGCGAACTTTTCTCAGTGGCTGGGATTCGCTTCCGGCTTGTTAAGCCTGGCTTTTGGTCTCTTCCTCGCCTACCAAATCGGCTTTGGGAACGGACTTTTTTCCGGCCACCCGCAATGGACGCCGCGATAGAGATCCAATTCTCTGCGGCACAGGTCGCCCGCTTAGTTCGACAACGACGGTGGGCTACGATTCCTTTTCTCTTGTTTCTTCTACTCATGCCGCCCGGCCTGCACGCGCAAGCGATTCTCTTAAATGGCCGCGCCATCGACCCCCAAGGGAAAGCTCTGCCGGGTGTTTCCGTTCAAATTCTCAGCCAGAATCAGATTGTTGCCGACGCGATCTCCGGCGCGGACGGGAAGTTCGTCGCCAAACTCAAATCATCGGGACAGGTCACCCTCAGGGCCGAGGCTCCCGGATTTCGTCCAGTCGTCCAGCCAATTACGGTTCGGCCAAGTGGCAACTCAGCGATTGAGATTCGAATGGGTCAACTTTCCTCTCGAATAGAAAATGTCACCGTGACCGCCGATGTGAACGAAACCGATGTGCTCTCGCCCGACCCCGGTGAGAAAGTTTTCGTCCGTCAGGAACTGCTTGACGCGAATCCCGGACGCCCCGGCGCTCCCGTGTCGATTCCCGGATATCCCGTCGAAACCGCTTCCAGCGGCATCAAAGCTCCGCAATATTTCGCCCCCGGCGTCGCGGGAGATCATGGCGAGCCCATTGCCCAGTACATTGCAGTCGGCAGTTACTTGGTGCCGAATAATCTCTCGGCCAATGCCCATGGCAATGGATATGCCGACCCCAATATATTTATTCCCGAAGTTCTGGAAAGTGTTCAGGTCGATGGCGGAGCATTCAATGTTCGCGAAGGAAATCATTCCGTCAATCTGGCCGCGACGTATGGATACCGCTCCCGCCTTGATCCATTCCTCACTCTTACGGGCGACTATCGGGACATTGATCTAGTCACGGGCTTGAGCCCTTCGCCCGATTCCTGGATAGCCTTGGAAGGCTCTTATGGAAATGGATTCCTCGATCGACTGGAGCATCGCCAGCAATACAAATTCAATGGCGAACGATTGTTCCACATCGGCGAGCACCGGCTCACGCTTTTTGGTATCGGATATTACGGATTTTCTTATGTTCCTGGACTTGTTCCGATTTTCCCGGAAAATCAATACGACAGCAATTTCCCGAACTTCGGCGACACCATCGATTCCCGGCAAAAAGATCAAACCCACACCGCACTCGTCGCTCTGAACGATGTATGGCAACTCAGTTCAAGCCAACAACTGCAGCTCTCCGGATTTTTTCGCACTTACAATCTTTCGTTGTTTTCAGATTTCGGTCAGGGTCTAATTCGGCAAAGCGAGTTCCGCACGGTCGCCGGCGGCGGTGCGAACTACGTGAACAGGTTCGCCGAATACTTGTCTCTGTTGGCAGGTTTTGAATATAACCGCGAGGCGCCACGGCGCGACGACCTCGATCATTACGGATTCTTCAACCCCGGCGCCCCCACCTATTACGGTCCTTTCACTCCGGTCGACGGAAATAACATCACCATTGGATCGCTTACGCCTTACATTGCCGCCGAAGGCGCTCTGACACACTACTTCCGTTACTATCTCGGCTGGCGCCGTGATGAAATTGATGTCGACAATGACGATCTGCTGCATTCACAAAATTCGTTTCACAAATGGGTTGGCGTGAATTCGCCCAAGGCCACCGTTTCTTTTCTCCCGAAGGATTCGTGGTACGCGCCGCTTGTCTCTCTCAGCTTTGGTCAGGCATTCTTTACTGAGGATCCCCGCATCGGTACGGGAATGGCAGCAGGAAGCCCGGTTGCGACGTCGCATTCTTATCAGGTGGTCGCCAGCAAGACCGTGGCGAAGACGGACCTACGACTCATTCTGGGCCACGTTACCAGCAGCGCGGAACTGGCAAGGCTTGATCCCGATACCGGCTTGCAGTTCAACGAAGGCCCGAGCCGGCTTCGATTCGTCGCGATTACCGTACGACGAAACTTCAGCCAAGGCTCGTTGTTGGCGACCTTTTCCAAAGCTGATGCGCGCGATCTTGACACCGGGCAACCCACGCCCGAAGCTCCGCGAACAATTTTTGATTTGTTGGGAACCATCCGAAAACTTCCGTTTCGTTTGCAGGCGCGAGGAGAATTCGAATATGTCGGCACCAAGCCCTTGGGCACAGGATGTAGCCCCGCGAACTTGAATGCTGAATGCAGCGGAACGCCAGTGAAGGAATTTCGCGGCGCAGTCATCCGGCCATTTAAGAATGGACGCTTGACCGCTGGTGTAAATTTTCTCGTCGCCTCCGGATACACCGGGCAGACAACCGAGAACTTTTATCCTTCCGCCATCCAGGAAGTTGTCGGAGTTCGCATCCCTTCCTATGCGAGCATCTCTTTCACCTATCGCTTTGCTCGCACTGCTCCTTAATCTCAGCCATGATCTAACAACAACCCATTTTCACTTCGCCCTCCACCGTGAGTGGCGGCCCAAATGCCTCGACGGGCGCGGGCGCACCGTTCGCCACTGCGATCCAGCGCCGCACCGCATCAAACACAACCAGCACTACTCCGAGGATAAAGATCACCATGAGGATCGAATCCAGATAGCCGGTGAACACCAGCCCGGGCTTGGAGGTCAATGGCCAGAAAATATTCTTGATCGAAAGCACTCCTGCCGTAAGAGTCGTCACGCCCACGAAGCACATGGGAACTGCCGTGATCCAGGCATACTTCTGTTTGCCCATGTTGATAAGGAACGTTGTGGCCACGGCCAGCGCGATGGTTGCCAGCAACTGGTTTCCAGTTCCGAACAACGGCCATAGCGTCGAAATATTTCCGGTGTAGATCAGGTATCCCCAGCCCAACACCACAAAGAAACTAGTTATCAGATTTCCCGGGAGCCACGCGCTGTTGCCGAATGGCTTATGCACTTTGCCCATCAACTCCTGTAGAACGTAACGAGCTACGCGCGTTCCCGTATCTACCGTAGTGAGAATGAAAAGCGCTTCGAACATAATGGCGTAGTGATACCAGTAGCCCATCAGGCGAGCCATGCCGGGCAGGCCGCGGAATATTTGCGCCATGCCAATCGCCAGTGAAACCGCGCCTCCCGTGCGTCCCGCCAAATGTTCGCCCACTTCACGCGAGAACATATCCAGATTCACTGTGCTTAATCCCAGATGGCTGAAGACCGCCGGCGTGGTGTTGATGGCAAAATAATCGCCCGGAGAAAGAGAGCAAGCCGCAATCAGCGCCAGTACACCCACCAACGACTCCGCAACCATGGCGCCGTATCCGATGAAGCGTGCATCTGTTTCTTTATCCAGCATTTTCGGCGTGGTGCCGGACGACACCAGCGAATGAAAGCCCGAGATTGCTCCGCAGGCAATGGTCACGAAAAGAAATGGAAATAGACTTCCTTTGATGATCGGACCGCCGCCATGAACGTACTGCGTAAAGTTCGGAAACTGAATGTTGGGATGAACTACGAAAACGCCGATGACCAGCACGGCGATGGTCCCCAGCTTCACGTAGGTGGAGAGATAATCGCGCGGTTCCAGCACCAGCCAGACGGGAAGAACCGAAGCGATCAAGCCGTAGATGGCCATCAGGAACGTGATCTGATGCGGAGTGAAAGTCAGCGCCGTTGCCCAACCGGTTTGCGCCACCCAGTGTCCGGCGATCACGCTGCCGATGAGAAGCACGACGCCAAATATGCTGGGCCCGGCAACGGTAATTTTTCCGGCGTGACTTTTGAACATCCAGAATCCCATGATGACGGCGATGGGAATCGTCATCCCGATGGTGAAAACTCCCCACGGACTGTTTGAAAGAGCATTGACCACCACGATGCCGAGCCCGGCCAATGTGACCAGCAGAATAAAGAGAACGGCAATCATGGTTACCAATCCGGCAAACGGACTGATTTCAGTACGAGCAATGTCCGCGATCGAGCGTCCGCGGTGACGCACCGAAGCCACGAGAACAGTGAAATCCTGCACACATCCGGCCAGAACAGCTCCGATCAATATCCAGAGGAAGCCCGGCGCAAAGCCAAACTGCGCGGCCAGAGTCGGTCCCACCAGTGGCCCCGCGCCCGCGATGGCCGCGAAATGATGTCCAAAAAGTACCCACTTTGGCGAAGCAACATAGTTATGTCCATCTGGGTACATGTGCGCCGGAGTGGTGCGGCGATCATCGAGCACTAAAGCTTTTGCCGCAATGAATGCGCTGTAATAACGGTAGCCCAGGGCGTACACGCACAATGCGCCCAGCAGAACCGGGAAAGTGTTCATTCGGTCGCTCCAGGGCCTGCGGGAAGTGGCGTCCGCTGGTCCAATTGGGGGCATCCTACACCCATTCCTGAATCGCGCACAATAGCTTGCGGCAGGCGAAATCAGAGCTACAATGCGATGCGTCGGGAATCGACGGTCGCTGTAAATTGTGATCGCCACCGGAGCCGAAAGGATGGCGTATGCCGCCAGAAAAGCGCACTGTAACGCAGGAGCAACGCCTGGTTCGCTTTGGTCTCAGCCTCGCCACTTGGAGCGAGCGCTGGTTCCCAGATCCGCTGATCTTCGCGCTGCTGGGAATCGTGGTGGTCTTCTTAGTCGGTCTTTTACTTCATCAAAGTCCCAGCAAGCTCGCAATACAGGGCGGAAAGAACTTCTGGTCGCTGGTTCCATTCACCATGCAAATGGTCATGATCATCGTCGGCGGCTATGTTGTCGCTTCGACGCCGATCGTCTATCGAGCCATCCGCGCGCTCGCTGGAATTCCCAAGACGCCGCGCCAAGCCGTCGCCATGGTCGCGTTGTTCTCCATGCTTACGTCGCTGATCTCCTGGGGGCTGAGCCTGATTTTCAGTGGACTCTTCGTCCGCGAGTTGGCTCATCGGGTCAAAGGCATGGACTATCGCGCCGCCGGCGCCGCCGCATATCTCGGCCTGGGAGCAGTCTGGGCGATGGGCCTCTCATCTTCCGCCGCCATGCTGATGGCCACCAAATCCGCCATGCCCGCGACGCTGTTTAATATCAGTGGATTAATCCCGCTCACGCAAACCTTGTTCCTCTGGCAAAGCATCGCGACGACCGCAATCCTTATTGTGCTGTCGGTGCTGATCGCCTACCTCTCCACTCCCTCGCCGGAGAACGCCAGGACAGCCGAATCCTACGGCATCCAGTACGAGCCGATTCGCTCCAGTTTGGAAGAGAAGACGAAGCCCGGCGAGTGGTTGGAATATAGTCCGCTGCTCACGATTCTGGTAGTCGCGCTTCTGCTCTGGTATTTGGTTGACGTTTTCCGCACCTCCCCGCAAGGCGCGCTCGCCGCGCTGGATCTCAACACCTACAACCTGATCTTCATCACCGTCGGTCTGTTATTGCATTGGCGCCCCAAGCGTTTCATGCGAGCCGTGGCTGAGTGCATTCCAGCCACCGGGGGCGTGATCATTCAATTTCCCTTTTATGCAGTAATTTTCGGAATGATCGTGGGAACCGGGATCGCCGAAGCTCTGGCGAAATTGTTTGCCGCCATCAGCACCCACAACACGTATCCGTTGCTGGTGGCGATGTATTCAGCCGTGCTCGGAGTGTTCATTCCCTCCGGAGGAAGCAAATGGGTTATCGAAGCGCCGTATGTTCTTCAGGCAGCAAACTTGCATCAGGTTCATCTGGGCTGGGTGGTACAAATCTACAATGCGGCGGAGGCGTTGCCCAATCTTGTCAATCCCTTCTGGATGCTGCCGCTCTTAGGTATATTGAAATTAAAAGCACGTGACATCGTGGGTTATGGAGTGTTGCAATTGATGGTTCACATTCCGGTGGTGTTCTTTTTATGCTGGCTCTTCGCCCGCTATATTCCGTATTTGCCGCCGATGAAGTAGTGGCGCAGGGAAGCGATCTAGTTCGATTAAGTCGCAAGAACCGCGTTGGCTTTCGCTGCTTCAGCGGCTTCGAAAGCGCGTTCCTTTTCCCCCACTTCATCCAGTTGAAGATGTCTTGTTTCCGGAGAGAACAGCAGGCTGATGAAAGTCATAGCCGCCCCGACGGTCAAAACCACAGCCGGCGATAACCACAAGTCCTGCTTCTCGATGGCCGCAATAAACGGAATCTTGTGGGCCCACCACACGTAAACGCTGAACCATGCCCCCAGCAGTGCTCCGGAAGAGTAGCCAAAGCCCACGCCGGCCGCTCGGCGCCGGGTGGGAAAGCGCTCGCAAAGATATGCCGGCACAACACCCCACGCCAGTTTGAGCATGGCTGCCATAACCGTTCCCAACACCGCCATCCACAGATTGCGCTCAATCGCGGCATGATACAAAACGTAGAAAACAGGAATTCCAAACACCACCAGAAAAGCACAGTACCATTGCGTCAGGATTTTTCTTCCCGTCTTATCGGACAACCACCCGTAAAAGTTGTAGCCCAGGAACGCCATGAACAGTGCGAATCCATAGATCAGGCTATAAGTGGTCGTGTTAAAGCCGCGTCCCTTAAGGGTCAGAATGTTGGGAAGAAATCCGTAGACGGAGTAGTCAGTCAGGAAAAGTCCGGTCATAAAGAAGAAGACTTGAAGAAAGTCAAAAAGCTGGGGCGGTTTGAAAAGGCTGAGGAAAGGAGATTTTTCGATCTTGCCGCGCGCCTTCGCCTTTTCGAATTCGGGCGACTCGTGCAGACTGCTGCGAATATAAAGCGCCAGAAATACCGGAATGACGCCGGTCACGAATACGATTCGCCAACCGTAAGCAATCATCGCCTCTTTGGTGGTGAGCGCGGAAATGAGAGCAAAGACGAGCGAACCCAAGACGTATCCGAGCGGAAATCCGGATTGGATAAAGCCGCCTATCATTCCACGCTTTTTTTGCGGAGCATATTCAATGGCGAATGTATGACCCACTGCGTACTCTCCGCCGAAGAAAATTCCCATCAGCAGTCGCAGCGTGCAGAAGGAGACATAAGACCACACTCCAATCTGCGCGTAGGTCGGTAAAAGGCCGCCGAGCAGCGACATCAGACCCACGCCTCCAATTGTGAATACGAGCAGGAACCTCCGTCCAATCTTATCCGCGTAGCGTCCGAATAGCGCCGAGCCAATCGGCCGTGCCGCCATCGTGATGGAATACGTAAACACAATCACGATGTACTGCCAGGCCGCGCTGCCCTTGGGTGAAATGAAAACTTTTACAAGGATCGGCGCCATCACCAGAACCAGCGCCATGTCGTACGCATCCAGCATGAACCCCAGAAACTGAGAGATCATCGCCATCTTTGCGTCGTTGGAGAGTCGTTGCTGCTCGGGCATAAAAACTCCTGAAAGGAGCGATAGGCCGCCCTAAAAGGCCGGTGGGCTAGATATAACTACAGCGAGAGGAAGATTTTTCCCGTGATGGCCATCACAGCACTTTGTGATCGAAATCGAGACTGGGCCGGTTCGTTTTGATTTGGCCACGAGAAAGATGGTGCGCCCGGAGAGATTCGAACTCCCGACCTATTGCTCCGGAGGCAATCGCTCTATCCATCTGAGCTACGGGCGCACACCGGTAGCTTCAGTTTACATGCAGGGTTGAGAAGCATCAACGCGACGCATCGACAAACTCTAGACCTTAATAGCGACCCCGCCCGCCCGCACCGCCGCCGCGGCCCCCGCGGTCGCCGCCGCGATCTCCTCCGCGGCCGCCGCGGTCGCGTCCACCACCGCCGGCGTGCTCGGTTTTTGGACGTGCCTCGTTTACGTTGAGAGTGCGTCCGCCCACCTGCGATCCGTTCAACGCAGTAATGGCTTTTTCTCCGTCTTCGTTGCTGGCCATTTCTACAAAGCCGAAGCCGCGCGAGCGTCCGGTGTCGCGGTCCGTCATAATGCTGACCCGGTCCACTTGGCCGAACGGTTCAAACATCTGCCGGAGTTCGTCTTCCGATGTGTTGAAGCTCAAATTTCCTACAAAGATATTCTTCAAGCGTCTTCCTCTGCACTGAGCTGTCGAAGTGCGAGCTCGATGGGCGGACTGGCAGGTTGGGGACACCTTCCTGAAAATCGAGACCGGAGCCGGCGAACAGTCGAATGCGGCCAGAAGTATAGCAGGTTTGTCAAGCCGGTCATGTTAAATAGCGGGAAATACGCGCTGGCGGCGGCTCCGGCCAAAAGCGCAATGACGAAGGCGGGCTCTCGATTGTGCAAGCTTACAGAGAGCTCACGCTTCTTCCAGCGCTTCTTTAGCCCGTTTTTTGCGGCTGTTGGATTGCAGAAACTTTTTCCGCAGCCGCAGCGACTTCGGCGTGATTTCCACGAATTCGTCATCCGCTATGAATTCGATGGCTTGCTCCAGGTTCAACTGCCGGAAGGGAACCAGACGAATGGCCTCGTCTGCGGTTGAAGCGCGCATGTTGGTGAGTTTCTTCTCACGCACTGCGTTGACGTCGAGGTCATCGTCCTTCGCGTTTTCACCGATGATCATTCCTTCGTAAAGTTCCACGCCCGGCCCAACGAAAAGCTCTCCGCGCTCCTGCAGACCCCACAGCGCGTATGCGGTCGATAGGCCCGCGCGATCAGCGATCAACGCGCCGGTGAGCCGGTGCGGAATTTCACCTTGCCATTCTGTGTATCCATCGAAAAGTGAATTCATCACGATGGTCCCGCGCGTGTCGGTGAGCAACTGACTGCGCAATCCAATCAGCCCGCGACTGGGCACTCGGAACTCAATGCGCACACGCCCGTAGCCATGGTTGTGCATATTGGTGACCTCGCCCTTGCGCGAGCCCAACTGCTCCATGACCACGCCGACGAATCCCTCTGGCACGTCCACCGTAAGATGTTCCACCGGTTCCATCAGCTTGCCGTCGATGCGCTTGGTGACGATTTCCGGTTTGCCCACCATGAGTTCATAACCCTCGCGGCGCATCATTTCGATGGTGATCGAAAGCTGCAGTTCGCCACGGCCCAGAACTTTAAACGAATCAGTGGTTCCCATTTCTTCCACTCGCAGGGAAACATTGGTGAGCAGTTCCTTGGCCAGGCGCTCGCGCAGATTGCGCGACGTAACGTAAGTTCCTTCCCGTCCCGCGAAGGGTGAAGTGTTCACCGTGAAGGTCATTGCAATGGTCGGCTCGTCGATCACAATCGGCGGCAGCGGCGCGGGATTTACCGGATCTGTAATCGTCTCGCCAATTGTGATGCCTTCCACGCCCGCTACGGCGACAATGTCCCCCAGCACGGTCTCCGTGATATCAGTCCGCTTCAGCCCGGAAAACGAAAACAGTTTCGTGATCTTGGTTTTATGCATCGTTCCGTCGAGCTTCGCAATCACCACGTCTTCGCCGGTAAACATTGTCCCGTTAAAAACGCGTGCGATCGCCAGGCGCCCGAGAAAATCGCTGTAGTCCAGGTTTGCGACGAGAATCTGCAAGGGACCGGCCGAGTCGCCCTGAGGAAGCGGAATCGTTTTTAGAATCGCGTCGAACAAGGGCTGCAGATTTTCACCACCGCCTTGAATATCCGTCGATGCCGTGCCTTCTTTCGCATTCGTGTAAAGAACAGGAAAGTCGAGTTGATCTTCTTTCGCATCCAGATCAATAAACAAATCGTAGATTTCGTTGAGCACTTCCTGCGGACGCGCATCCGGCCGATCAATCTTGTTGATCACCACAATCGGCGGCAGCTTCGCTTCCAGCGCTTTGCTCAGCACGTAACGAGTCTGCGGCAGCGGGCCTTCGCTGGCGTCCACCAGCAACATCACTCCATCCACCATCTTCAGCGCGCGTTCGACTTCGCCGCCAAAATCGCTGTGACCCGGCGTATCAACAATGTTGATCTTTACGTCGTGATAAAAAATAGCAGTGTTCTTGGCGAGAATCGTGATGCCGCGTTCGCGCTCCAGTTCGTTCGAATCCATCACCCGTTCGACGTGGTGTTCGTTGGAGCGAAACGTGCCGCTTTGTTGCAACATGGCGTCAACCAGTGTGGTCTTTCCGTGGTCGACGTGCGCGATGATGGCGATATTGCGAATGCTCAAACTCAAAGTAGGATTTTTCCTTTATGGACGGATCGGGACGGGCGACCCATAGGTCCGCGGCGCAACGCCCTATCTATAACTTTACTATGTGTGGAGCATTCCCAGTAGATTAGATCGCGCCAACAAACCAGCGTTGGCATCCCAGCGGCATTCGACTATCAGAACGGCCTGAGAGAGCCTGCAGGACGCCGGTGCCATCTCGGCCGCAATACGCGCCCCCGCTGCCTAACCAGCCACTGCCTCCCGTTTGGGTGCGGGCCTGCCCGCCAGCCGCGCCTCGACTTCCTTCACAGCGCGCTCGGCGGCACGAATTCCTCCATTGGTGGTGGATTCCGGACCTTCGGAATCCGTGTTGGCAAAGAACACCCGATCCATGGAATGCCGCGCCAGCGGCTGAACCTGCGTGTACAGACCCGGTGTGGACATATATAAAGGATGCCCGCGCCGGTAAATGTGTACTTCCACCGGATCGACATTTAATCCCGGCATCAGCCTCTGAAAATCACTCAGCACTCGAGCCGCGATCGCGCGTGCTCCATTCTCGCTCAATAGTTGACTGCGCTCCTCTTCTTTCATCGGGGTATAGCAGCTGAGAATGTTGAACTTCTGGCGGTAGCCAGGCTGCTTCTGAATGACCCAATCGGCCACCACGAAATCGGTGAACCTGTTGCCCGGGCACCACGTGTCATAGCCATGATTGAAAACCGGCTTGTCGAAAATTAGATTCACCACGGGATAAGGAATATAGCGAATTTGCTGCATGGCGTCGCTTTGTTTGTCGGGCAAGCCATCAACGATGCGCCGCGTGATGAACTTGGGCGTCGCCATAATCACCGCTTTAGCGGTTACGGTCTTCAATTCGCCGCCCAGCATATAAGTCACCTGCACTTCTTGTTTCTCCGGGACCACGGCCACGATGGTTGCGCCGGTCTGCATGCGGTCCGGATATTTCGCCTGTAGAATCCCCGCCAGCTTCTTGGTGATCGCGCCCAGACCGCCAGGCCAGGTATAGCGATCGTCCACGCGGCTTTCTTGCGCCATCTCTTGCAACGTCTCAATCGCCAGAGCTGCGGCCGTCTCTTCGCTGGTCGCTCCCCAGTTGGATGGCCCAAAATTATCCCACCACTGTTTCAGCTCTTCTGGATATCCCTTCATGAAATCGGAGAATGGTTGATTGAAAAGTTCCTGGCCGCGCTTCTCTACGTCGATCGCAAGCATTTCGCTTTTAAACTTCTTGAAGCTCTCGCGAACCGGCTCCGCATAGGGCAGCTTGTTAAGGCCGTCGCCCCAGGTATCCAGAACTAATTCACCGCGAATAATACTTCCATCCGAACTGTTAACCGGCAGCGGTTTCAGTCCAATTTCCTCCGCGAAGTGGTACGCGTATTCGTCCTTGGTCAAAAACGCCGATCCCGTTGCGTAGGTGCTGCCCTCATATTCCATCGCATATGCATTGCCGCCCCAGTGAGGCTCCTTCTCGAGAAGAAGAAAGTCGCGGTGCTGTAAACGATAAGCCGCTGCCAGTCCGCTTACTCCGCCGCCGACAATCACTACGTCATGCCGTGCCGAAGCTGGAGGACGAGTGAAGAATGCATTGCCCTTATCCCGCACCTGATGACAGATTCGATTGTCTTCGCCGTCGACATCTGCGGAATGAGCTTTTCTGTGTATCATCGCTCTGCGCCGCCACCAATGAGAGGTCGATGGGACATCCTGCCGTCACCGCGCCAGCAACCACAAACTTGATAAAGTCCCTGCGATTCGCGCTCATCCCGCATTCCCTTCCACAGCTTCGACAATTTCGACGCCCGCATCGGCATGCATGCGCAAGCGATACCAGAGCACAATCGCGACCAGCGAGAACAAAAAAATAATCGTCGACACTGCGTTGATCTCCGGCGTGATGCCCCGTCGCAACCGGCCCCAGATTTCCAGCGGCAAAGTATTGTCGCGCCCGATCAGAAAAAAGCTGACCGCGATCTCATCCATCGAAAGCGTAAAAATCAGCAGAGCCGCGCCGATGATCGGCAGCTTCAGGTTCGGCACCGTGATGCGCCAGAATGTTTGCCAGTAATTTGCGCCGAGGTCCAGCGAAGCCTCCTCCTGCGCCCGATCAAGCTTCTGCAGCCCGGCGAATACTTCCGTGGTTGCCACGGAGATCAACGCAGTTCCGTGTCCGAGAATGATCGTCATCAGGCTGAGTTTGATTCCCGTCACATTAAATAACATCAGCAGAGATAGTCCGGTAATAATGCCGGGCAGGATCAGCGGCAGAAGAACTAATCGACGGAACAACGCTTTCCCCGGAAACTGCGCCCGCTCCAGAGCCAGCGCGGCAGGTATACCTAAGACGAGCGAAATCGCCATTGCAGCAAATGCCACCTGCAAGCTGTTGAGTACCGAATCCCAGATTGGCCCATCGGCGAAAAGCGTGCGATACCAATCGAGTGTGAGATGGTGCGGCGGGAACCCGCCAACGCCCTCGCTGTTAAACGAATAGAGAATGAGGATGGAAATCGGCAAATAGAGAAACGCGAAAACTGCTACGGCATGAAAGAGCAGCCAGCGTGAGCCTGATTCAAGATGGTTATCGCTCACGAGAAGCTCCATTTCTTTTCCAGACGCTCAGAGAAGAAAAGCAGGCTCACCACCAACAGCAGCATGCACAGCGAAATCGCGGCGCCCAGCGGCCAGTTGTAGGCTGCGCCGAACAGGCTGACCACAATGTTTGAAATCATGATGCCGCTCGGTCCACCGAGCAACAGCGGCGCAAGAAAATCGCCCAGGCTCAGCACAAAGGCAAACGTCGCTCCGGCCACCACTCCCGGAATCGACAGCGGAAAAATCACTTTCCAGAATGTTTGCCCGGGAGTTGCACCCAGATCGTTCGACGCCTCCACAAGATTGCGCGGAATATGCTCCAGCGCTGCGTAAATCGGCAAGAAGGCAAATGGCGTGTAGATGTGCGTCAACGTCAGCACCACGGCAAACGGGCTGTACAGTAAGAATTCCAGCGGATGCCTGGTCACGTGCACATACTGCAGCAAAGTATTCAGCACCCCATCCGAACCTAAAATTGTTTTCCACGCATAGGCCCGCACCAGATAACTGACCCACAGCGGAATGATCACCAGTTGATACAGCAGATCTTTTTTTCTTCCCGCGTAAAAGGAAAGATAGTACGCCACCGGATACCCGAGCAGCAGCGAGAAAATTGTTACGCGCGCGGCAATCCACATCGAGCGCAACAAAGTCTGCCAGTAGACATCAACTCGCAGCAGTTGGCGGTAATTGTCGAGAGTCCACGAATGCACGATGGTCTGCGATGCCGATACCGACCAGAAGCTGTAGCAGAACATCAGTAAATACGGCACCAGCAGAAACACGGTCACCCAGACCAGTGGCGGCAAAGCTACCGCCGTTTTGTAAGCACGAGAAAACATCAGATTCTTTCCGCCGACTTGCGCACTGGAACCGCATCCGCGGGAGAAAATTCCAGTTCGACGTTGCCCAGTGCCGTACCGCCGGCCGGAATCCGCACGACCAACATCAGTCCATTGCCACAGTCCACACGGATCAACTCCGTCGCTCCGTGAAAAGCCTGGTGGCTTACGTTTCCGCGGACGCGAACATTGCCAGCCTCCCGCGGATTCGGCAAGGCCAGCCGAATATTTTCCGGTCGCAATGAGAACTGCGCCGGACCATCAGCCAACTCCGTTGTCCACGTAAAGGAACCGCAGTTCACAACTCCGTTACGGACTTCGCTCTTCAACAGGTTTGTGTGCCCGATAAACTGCGCCACATAGGCTGTTGCAGGTCGCCGGTAAATCTCCCGGGGCGTAGCCACCTGCTCCAGTTCGCCGGAGCGCAGCAATGCGATCCGGTCTGACATCACCATAGCTTCTTCCTGGTCGTGAGTCACGAAGATGAACGAAATGCCCACCTCACGCTGCAGCGATTTCAATTCCACCTGCATTTGCCGCCGCAAGTTAGCGTCCAGCGCCGAGAGCGGCTCATCCAGTAAAAGCAGGCGCGGGCGGTTTACCAAAGCCCGCGCCAACGCAACCCGCTGTTGCTGCCCGCCGCTGATTTTCGAAGGCTTCGATTTCGCGTGCGCCGACATCTTTACTTTTCCCAGCGCTTCAGAAACCCGAGAGACAACCTCCGCTTCCGGCCGCTTCGCCACGTGCAGTCCGTAAGCCACGTTCTGCTCTACCGTGAGGTGGGGAAACAACGCGTAGGACTGAAACACCGTGTTCACGCGGCGCCGGTAGGGAGGTTGACGATCCAACTGCTCATCTCCCATCCACACGTCGCCCCCAGTCGCCGTTTCAAATCCCGCTATGATTCGCAACAAAGTCGTTTTGCCCGAACCACTCTCACCCAGGATGGTGAGAAATTCTCCCTCGGCTACATCCAACGAAATATCGCGTAACACCGCGTTCTTGCCAAAACTCTTGGCAACATTCCGAATCCTGAGCAGCGGCGCTCGACCCACCGTCTCGGCAGCAGACATCATCGCAATCTCAGAGGCAGTCATCGGTTACAAATATTTGGGCTCATAAAGTCCGAAGGCAGAAAGCCGTCTTTACTGCGCCGCCTTCACTTCGTTCCAGATCTCGTTGTACTTGGCGCGTCGCGGCACATTCTGCCAAAAATAAAGCCGCTTCTGATAATTATCGACGTCATCCAGGTGCAGCCCTTTCACTTCTTCAGGAGTCATGAACTGCGCTGCCTGCGGATTCGCCGGAGTGTATCCCGTAACGTCGGTTATCTTTTTCTGCGTCTGTCCCTCGATCATGTATTCGAGAAATTCGTGAGCAAGGTCCTTGTTCTCGCTGCCCGCTGTGATCATCAAGTGATCGATCCAGCCTGTCGTATTCTCTTTCGGAATCGTCTCGCCCACGGGAAAATTGACCTTGCGCAGTTGGTTCGTCATCAGCGGCCAGCCCATGGCGGCGACGACTTCGTGATTCTGAAAAAGATTCGTCAACTCACCACCGGTCGACCACATCTTGCGGATATTCGGTTTCAACTCCAGCAACTTCTTCTTCACTGCTTCCAACTGTTCATCACTCAGGTTGTAAAGCTGTGACGGATCGGGCTTGTCGAATCCCAGAACCTGCGCCGCCATATAAATCGTGGAAAGATCGTCCCACACAGAGATTTTGCCGCGGTATTTCGGATCCCACAGCACATTCCAACTGTCAGGTGCCTGCGCAAAAACCGTTGTGTCGTAGATCAGCGGATCCGGCCCCCACATGAACGGCACTCCATAAACCTGGCTCTTCATACGCACCAGCGGCAGGGAAGTGAGCTGTGGCGAGAGTTGTCCGTAGCTTGGGATCTTCGTCAAATCCAGCGGAGCCGCCAGTCCCGCCGCGGCGATCGACGTGGCTACATCGCTCGACGGCGAAATCACGTCATAGTTTCCGGCACTGCCACCGCGCAGCTTTGCCACCAGTTCGTCGCTCGACCCCATGTAGGAAGCCGTAACTTTACAGTGATGCTGTTCCTCAAAAGCCTTGATGAACGAAGGATCGGCGTAGCCTTCCCATACCAGCAAATTCAGCGTCGGAGTCTTTTTCGTGCAGGAACCGGTAAACGCCGTAATCGTTAAAAGCATCGCTAGTATCACCGCCCGCACTATCACCGGCCGTCGGAAATCCATATTCCCTCGCAGTTCGTAATGACCTAGCCGACCCGCCGACAGTGCAAGATGAGGCAATTCAGAAAGTCGGCGGCGTATTTACCCACAACAGTAGAGTCTCCGTGCGCCCCGGATTTCTCCAGTGATGAGGAGTCGCGCTCTCAAAATAAAAACTGTCGCCGGTCTTCAGCAGGTACTCTTCCTTCTCCAAAGTGATCATCAATTGACCGCGCAACACGTAGAGGAACTCTTCGCCCTCGTGCGTGTAAGAATCGCCGCTGCCCGCGTTGGGCGCCACCTGAAACAGATGCGGCTCCATCACCGTATTTCCCCAAGCCAGCAACTCCATGCGCACGCCGGGGCCAGCTTCCAGAACTTTTCTTTGCGCCGGACGCACTTGCCGCGTGCTCGCGCCCGTGGCATCGAAGAAATCCAGAATGTTGGTCTTATAAAATCGCGCCAGCTTGCGCAGTGTTCCCACCGACCCACTCATCTGCGAACGTTCCAGCGCGCTCAAGAATCCTACCGAGATGCCAACCGAACGCGCCACCTGCGCCAGGGAGAGCTTCTGTTTCGCCCGCAACTGCCGCAGGTGCGATCCTATCGCTCCCGCATTCCCATCCGCTATTGGACGTGCCCGCCCTTCGCGCCGTAGTAATTCCACAATCGCAGCCGCGTTCAGCCCGCGCACCTTGCGCAGAAACCGCGCCCGCTTCAAAAGCTTGACATCATCGGGCGAATAGAGCCGGTATTTGCTCTCCGTGCGCCGCGGCCGGGTCAAACCCAAACTCTCCCATGACCGGATCACGGAAGGCGAAACGCCGACGCGCCGAGCCACATCTCCGATCTTCAAGTAAGCTTCAGTGCTCGACGAATTCATTATTTACCGGCGGCGTATGAAAGTTTTCTATCCGAGGCAGCGCGTTTTTCTCCTTGACAGTACGCGTACCTCTTCTCTAACCTTGCGGGATTATAGCAAGGTTGTGGCTGCACACAAGCCGTCGCTTTCAAGAAAAAAATACTTCTCCTTAAAGATTTCTGGAGGTTCCATGCCGTCTCTCCGCGCCCGATGGACCGCCGTTTGTCTTGCCGTGACGACCGTTCTACTGCTCCCCACAACGCTTCCCGCTCAGGGCACCGGCGGACGAATCCTTGGTCGAATTGCGGACCCCAGCGGCGCTGTTCTGGCGCATGTCAAAGTAGTCGCCACGAATGATGCGACCGGCGTGAGCCGCGATACCGACAGCAACGATAGCGGGGACTATTCATTTCCCGAAGTTCCTGTTGGCGTTTACTCCCTCAGCTTCGAGTTGACGGGCTTTAAGAAGGATCTTCGCCATGGCGTCTCTGTCGATCTTAATCAGGTCGTCACGCTGAATATGGTGATGCAGATCGGCCAGGCGCAGGAAGTCGTCGACGTCACCGCGGAAGCGCCGCTGGTCGATACTACGAGCACTCAGCTCGGCGCGATCATGGGCTCGAGGGAGGTCTCGAATTTGCCGCTCAACTCGCGCGACACCTACCAGCTTCTTCAGTTGCAGCCCGGCGTCATGTCCACTACCGGCTCCAGCAACTCGCTCATTTATGGAAGCGACAGCCCCGGCGCAGTCTCGGTGAACGGTGGCCGCGGGCGCGCCAACAATTTCAGCGTCAATGGTGGCGATGCCAACGATCTCTTCGTCAACCTTCCCACGGTCCAACCCTCGCCTGACAGCATTCAGGAGTTCCGAGTTCTCACCAACACGTTCGACGCGGAATATGGCCGCAACTCCGGCTCGGTCATCAATGTAGTCACAAAATCAGGGACCAATCAGTGGCATGGCAGTACCTACGAGTTTTTCCGCAACAAGGTGCTCAATGCCAATCAATATTGCTTTACCGGTGGTGAAGGCCTACCTTGCGAAAAGCCTCAGTTTAATCAGAATCAGTTCGGCGGGACTTTTGGCGGACCCATCAAGAAGGATCGAACATTTTTCTTTGCTTCCTACGAAGGTCGCCGCATCCGCCAGGGCATCCTTTCTCCTGCCGTCACTGTGCCCAGTGCTCAGGAAACTCCATCGCCTACCAACCTGGTGAACGGGCAGATCGTTGCCGACTTCTCGGATGTGAATCCCGTTACTGGCGGAAACGCCTCTCCATTTGCCGGGACGCTCACGAACTCCTCGATTCTGAGCAGCCGGCCCGGCTGCCAGGCGGCCACAACCGCGATCGGCGGCGGAGCGATTTCAGACGGCGCAGCCTACGCGACGATTTTCCCAAACAGTCAGATCCCGCTTGCTTGTATGGATCCCACCGCGGTTGATCTGCTGCAGTTTGTTCCGCAGGCGCCCAACGGTGGTAATTTGATTACGACCGTTCCGACCGAGCCGACGCGAGGAGACCAGTTCACCGTCAAGGTCGACCACAGGATCAATGACAAACAGAACCTGAGCATTTATTACTATTTCGACGACGAGCGCATAGTACAACCCTTTGCAAACTTCGAACTGACTGGAGCCGATGTCCCCGGCTTTGGCAGCATTATCGCGCAGCGCATCCAGCAGTGGAATGTTTCCCATACCTGGACGATCAGCAACGACATGGTGAATGAGGCGCGTTTCAACTACAACCGCGAGGCTCAACAGACGTTTCAGCACCCGGAAAATACCGAACTGGTGCAAAACTCCTGCCCGCCCGCGCCCTCCTGGCTTACCAGCGTGACCGGAGCCCCGCCTTGTTTTTATGGCGATGTTGCAAGCAACCTCTACGGCATCCATCCCTACCTTGGTGCCAGCCGCGAGGGCCTTCCCTCCATCTCCGTTGCGGGAGGATTCTCCCTCGGCAACGATTCCGAAGGCGAGCTTCCGCAAACCGGGAATTCTTTCCAGTGGTCGGACAACCTGACGAAGGTCTCAGGCGTCCACACCTTCAAGTTCGGCGTGGATGTTCGTCGTCAGCAGTTCAACCAGTTTCTCTACTACAACGTGAACGGAACCTTCGACTACTACGGCGGGGGCCCGAACGATGTCGGCGCAGCCAACCTGTACCCCAATTTTCTGTTGGGCCTTCCCGATCAATTCGGACAAGGTTCGGGACAAGTCGAATACGTCCGCAACAGTGGCCTCTATCTGTTCGCGCAGGACAGTTGGAAGATAAAACCAAATCTCACGCTGAACTACGGCCTGCGATGGGAGTTGAACACCCCTCTGGCGGACGTCGCTCAGCACGTTCAGACTTTCCGCCCCGGACAAAACTCTACCGTATACCCTTGCGGAGGTCCCAACACCGATTGCGGTTCGCAGGATGCGACTGGCTTAGTCGTTCCTGGCGACGCTGGTATTCCACCCGGCATGACCCAGACCTATTACAAGGCATTTGCCCCCCGCATCGGCATTGCCTGGAGCCCCGGCAACTCCGGCAAGACCAGCATTCGCGCCGGTTGGGGCCTCTTCTATAACCCAGTCGAGCAGCTTGTCCTGGAACAATTCGGCGCTGAGCCTCCCTTCGGCGGAAGCACCTTTGTCTATGAGACGCAGTTTAACCAGCCCTTTTTGGGCCAAGACGGCGCCACCACGTATCTGAATCCGTTTAACGGAGTCCTCAACCCGCCGCGAGGAAGTCAGGTGGATTGGGCGACATTCGAGCCCATCCTTCTTTTTGGCGATTTCCAGCCGCACATGCGCACGCAGTATTCCGCTCAGTACAATCTCACCGTCGAGCGAGAGCTAACCAGAGACCTGAAGCTGGAAGTCAGCTACGTGGGAACCCAAGGGCATCGCCTGCTGGCCACTCATGATGTGAACTACTCAAACCCGCAGACCTGCCTCGACCTCGATTCGATTCTGGGTGCGGGCACGTGCGGCCAATTTACCGAAGACAGCCCTTTCTTTGTTCCCGGGGGCACAACCCTGCCGGTTCCCTTGCACCTGCCTTACGCTCAGAACAACTCCGTGATCCCCGCCAATACAACGATCGGCCCCAACGGCATCACCCTGGTCGGTTTGCGCCCCTATTCGTCGCCGCAATGCGATCCTTTAAGCGGTAATGGCTGTCCGGTCAACGGAGTTCCGGTGTTCAGCAGCATCTTTGCCCAGGACACGATTGCCAATTCCGCTTACAACTCGCTCCAGATCTCGCTGGATAAGCGGTTTGCCCACGGCTTGCAGTTCACCGCAGCCTACACCTACAGCAAGTCGATCGACGAAGCATCCAGCTTCGAAGGAATTCTCAACCCTCTTCCCGGAGCCAACAACCGGTCGCTCTCGCTTTTCGACGCGCGCCATCGCTTCGTCGTTAGCTATCTCTGGAATCTGCCGGTAAGAAAATACAGCGGCGTTGCCGGGAGACTGCTCGATGACTGGGCCGTCTCCGGCATAACCACCTACCAGACCGGATTTCCCATCCGCATTACGTCGGAATCCGACAACGAGCTGATGAACAGTTTCGACTTCGAACTGCCGGGCGAACCCAATCAGGTTGCCCCCTTTAAGTGGCAAAGGCCGCAAAGCAACGGGAATTATTATTTCAATACCCCTGCCAGTCAAACTTCGATTTTCACTGAGGCCGGAGTCTTTGGCTATGTGGGCAGCGCGCCCCGCACCATCTGCTGTGGACCGGGAATCAGCGAAACCGATTTTGCTCTGGTGAAACTCATTCCCTTCAATGAGCATATGCACATGGAATTTCGCGCAGAAACGTTCAATGTCTTCAACCACACCCAGTTCTATAACCCGGACGGCGATAGCACCGACGGCGCGCAGTTCGGCCAGGTCACTCAGGTCAAAGATCCCCGTCTGATGCAGTTTGCTCTAAAGTTCTACTTCTAGTCTGTAAGAGTAAGATGATTAAGCTAAGCCCCGGGACGGTCCGTCCCGGCATCCTAATGGCCCGCGTCTTTATCAAGAAACCGCCGGCTTGAGCTATCCTGGAGCAGTCTGATGTATCCCGAACTACAGAAGGAGCTCGACACGTTCGAGCGCCGCACACCGAAATCAGCCGAAGCACACAAGAAAAATCTCAAACGAATCCCGCTCGGCGTGGCCAGCAATTATCGCCATTACGATCCCTGGCCCATCTTCGTAAAGGAAGCCAGCGGCAGCAAGTTTCGCGATCTCGATGGCAACGAATATATCGATCACAACCTGACTTTCGGCGCGCTCATGGCGGGGCACTGTCATCCCGCCGTCATGAAGGCTGTAGAAAAGCGTCTCTCCACCGGCACCATGTTCGGCATGCCGCATGACATGGAATGGGAACTTGCCGAAGAGATTTGCAATCGCTTTCCGGTTGAGATGGTTCGCTTCGGCAACAGCGGCACGGAAGCGACCATGCATGCGATTCGTCTGGCGCGCGCTGCCACCGGTCGCGACAAGATTATTAAATTCGAAGGCGCATATCACGGCCTGCATGATTCCGCTCTGGTCAGTGTAAAGCCGCACGCACCGGAGTTTGGCGACATCGATAACCCCATCGCCGTTACTGGCGGATTGGGAGTGCCGAAATCTGCAATCGCGAACGTGAAGATCGCAACTTTCAACGATCTCGGTACCGTCGAGCGCCGCTTCAAAGAAAATCCCGGCGAAATTGCCGCGATCATTCTCGAACCTATTCTCATGAACGTTGGGCTATGCATCCCGCAGCCCGGCTTCCTGAAAGGCCTGCGCGACCTCGCCACCAAATACGGCGCGCTGCTGATTTTCGATGAAGTAAAAACCGGAGCCAAACTCGGCTGGGGCGGAGCCAGCGAATACTTCAACGTTCACCCCGACATGATTTGCCTCGCCAAATCGATCGGCGGAGGCTTTCCGCTGGCCGCGTTCGGCGCCAGTCGGTCCGTGATGGATCTGATCTCACAACACAAAGTCTTCCACGGCGGAACGTACAACACCAACCCGGTTTCCATGGCCGCGGGCTTAGCGACATTCCGCGAGGTACTTACTCGCGATAATTACGCTCATGTCGATAAACTCGGCAAAAAACTTGCCGACGGATATCGCAAGACTATCGCTAAAGTCGGCCTGCAAGCCTACATTGCGCAAGCCGGGGCCAACGGCGCGCTGATGTTTTATCCGAAGGAAATTCGTAACTATCGCGACTGGACCACGATCGATATCGATCTCTGGCGCCACTACTGGTTTGCCATGGTCAATCGCGGCGTGATGGCGCAGCCCTACTGGTGGGACGAGCAGTGGACGATTTCCGTCCAGCACACCGAAGCAGATATAGACAAGCATCTATCTGCCTTCGATGACATCGCTGCTTCATTAGCAAAAGCGCAGCAGGAACGCGAAGCGCCCGTCGCTGTAGCGCACTAGATTCGTGGAGGGGCGGACGCCCTCGTCCGCCCCTGCCAGCAGTCAGAAAAACATTTGTCATTCCGAACAGGGCGAAAGCCCGGTGAGAGCTTGCCCTGAGCGAAGTCGAAGGGAACCTGCTGTTTTTTCATTCAGCGAAAAAATTTTGTCCACCGCCACCCAACCCGCCACGCAGACCCACCTGATCCGCGCTCTCGGACGCCGCGATCTCGTCCTCCTTTTCGTTGTCGCTGTCTTTAACCTGAACGTCGTCCCCTCGATCGCCGCGAACGGTGGCGTCACCATCTGGCTCTGGATCATCTCCCTTCTTCTTTTCTTCTGGCCTCAAGGCATCGCCGTCATCGAACTCGCCCATCGCTATCCCGGCGAAGGCGGAGTCTATCTCTGGGCCAAAGAAGTCTTCGGGGACTTCCACGGATTTCTCTCCGGCTGGTGCTACTGGACCAACAACATGCTGTATGTGCCGACCGTCATGCTTTACTTCGTCGGCGTCTCGGTCTATGTGCTTGGTCCTGCGCATCTCGGCCTCGCCGATAACAAAGTCTTCGCCTCCACCACTTCCCTCATTCTGCTTGCCCTTCTTACTCTTCTGAATATCGTGGGTCTCGGCGTGGGCAAGTGGATCAATAATCTCGGCGCGATCGGCACATTCATCGCCGCGGCGGTTCTGATTGGCCTCGGCATCGTGATCTGGTCGCGGTTCGGCACCACCATTACCGCTGCGGATTTCAAAATTCCTTCCGACCCGCGCTTCGTCCTCAATTCCTTCGGCGTCATCTGCTTTGGTCTGGTCGGCCTCGAACTCGCCTCCGTCATGGGAGACGAAATTCAAGATCCCCGCCGCACGCTGCCCGGCGCGGTTGCCTGGGGAGGCGTGATCTCGGGCGTTCTCTACGTCGGTGCGACGCTTACTCTGCTCATCGCCGTCGGGAAAAATGTCAACGTGCTGCAGGGCATCGTGCAAGCCGTCAGTCACATGGCTGGCAGCATCGGCCTCGGCTGGATCATCATTCCCTTCGCGCTGATGCTCAGCCTCTCCATCGCCGGCATCGGTTCGGCGTGGATGGGGGGCTCCGCGCGCATTCCCTTCGTTGCCGGCCTCGATTCCTACATGCCCTCATGGCTGGGAAAAATCCATCCGCGCTATGCCACTCCTTACGCCGCGTTGATCGTGCAGGGAATTGTCTCGGCACTTTTGGTGCTCGGCAATTTTTTCGGTTGGTGGTTCTGGGACAAATTAATGGGGCCCATCGGATTACTGCCGCGGTTGTATCTGAGCCCGGCCGGCGCCGGCGAAGTCTTCCAGAAGCTTCTTTCCTTAGCTGTGGTTCTTCAGTTGGTTCCGTTCCTTTATATGTTTGGCGCGCTCATTCGATTTGCCCTGAAAGAATCCACACCTCAGGGCCAGTACAGCCGCGTCACAATGTTTCTTGCCGGCACCAGCGGCCTGTTCACTACGGCGCTCGGCATCGCCCTGGTATTTTTTCCGCCGCAGCAGATTACTTCGCTTTGGTCTTACGAGTTATGGATGTTCGGCGGCACCCTATTCTTTGTCGGCCTCGCTGCTTTTTTCTTCTTTGTCTACGGCCGCCGCAAAGGTTTGAAAGGGCGCAGCTTCAGCCCCGCTGCGCATGGACCAGAACTGGAGCGGCTTTAGCCGCAGGAGATAACCAGATTCGTATCAGGACACGACTTCAGTCGTGCCATTGTGACCGGACGAATATCGGGGCTTTAGCCCCTGCAGTAACAGGAGGTCGAAACAATGCCCGGCGGAGTTACCACAGAAGTCCGCACTTATCAAATGTATATAAACGGCGAATGGGTCGCCAGCAAATCCGCGAAGACGTTTCCGGTTTACGATCCCTCCACCGAAGAAGTAATCGCCCAAGTTCCGGAAGCCGGTTCCGACGACGTCAACCGCGCCGTCGCCGCCGCGAAAGCCGCGTTCGAAGACGGCCCGTGGTCAACTTCAACCGCTCAGGAACGCGGACGTGTCCTCTTCCGTCTCTCAGAGAAAATTCGCGCGAATCTCCCCGCCCTCGCCGAACTCGAATGCCGCAACACCGGAAAGCCTATCGTCGAAGCCGAGTTCGATATCAACGATGCTGCCACCTGTTTCGAATATTACGGCGGCCTCGCCACGAAAGTTGTCGGCTACGTGAACCCCGTACCGGACAACGCGATGTCTCTCTCGCTTAAAGAACCAGTTGGCGTCGCCGGACAAATTATTCCCTGGAACTATCCACTTCTCATGGCCGCCTGGAAACTCGCGCCCGCCATTGCGGCCGGGTGTACCTGCGTACTCAAGCCCGCAGAGCAAACCCCGCTCACCGCGCTAGAATTAGCAAAATATTTCGAAGACTGCGGCTTACCGCCAGGAGTCGTCAACATCGTGACTGGCTTCGGCGAAACCTGCGGCGCTCCGCTCGTCCAGCATCCCGACGTGAATAAGATTGCCTTTACCGGCAGCGCCGCCGTCGGCAAAATCATCGTGAAACAAGCCGCCGATACCGTGAAGCGAGTCACACTTGAACTCGGCGGCAAGTCGCCCAACATTTTCTTCGCGGATGCTGATTTCGAAGCAGCCATCGACGGCGCGCTCTTTGGGGTATTTATCAATCAGGGCGAAGTTTGCTCCGCCGGCAGCCGCATCCTGGTACAGAAGTCGATCTACACAAAATTTGTCGAAGCTATGACCGAGAAGGCAAAGAAGATCAAGCTCGGGCCGCCACTCGATCGCGAAACCAAGATGGGCCCGCTGGTCAGCAAAGAACAATATGATCGCGTCAATTCTTACATCGAGATCGGCAAGAAAGAAGCCAAGCTTACTTCCGGCGGCGGGCGCCCGGAAAAAATCGGAAAAGGCTTTTACGTCCAGCCCACGATTTTCTCCGACGTTTCCAACTCCGCCCGCATCGCTCGCGAAGAAATTTTTGGCCCGGTCGCTGCCGTGATTCCATTCGAAGACGAGAAGGATGCGCTGAAAATCGCGAACGACTCTCCCTATGGCCTCGCCGCTGCCGTCTGGACGCGCGACATTTTCAAAGCCATGCGTGCTGTAAAAGCTCTGCGAGCAGGAATCGTCTGGGTAAATCATATGCAGCCAACTTACGTCGAAGCGCCGTGGGGCGGATACAAACAGTCCGGCTTCGGCCGCGAACTCGGTCCCTGGGGCATCGAAGAGTATCTGGAAACCAAACAGGTCTACATAAATCTGAACGAGCAGCCGATTGGTTGGTACTAATAATAATGAAGATGCGATCTCTAAAGTCTTGTCATCCTGAGCGAGGATTGATCGGAGCGTGCACTGAGGGAGCGGACGCGACTGAACGTGCGCCCCAGCGCGAAGATCAACCGCAGTCGAAGGATCTCTGCAGTTTTCTCAGCCGCGTTAATTCACGAATCTCCACGAGAAACTAACATGAGTACGATTCGTCTCAACACTCCGATTCCCGGCCCCACCTCTCGCGCGCTCTCCGAGCGCCGAGCCCGAGCCGTGCCCCGCGGCCTTTCTCACGGCACCCCCATCTACGTGGCGAAGGCGGAAGACGCGTGGCTGGAAGACGTTGACGGCAACCGCTACATCGATTTCGCTGGAGGTATCGGCTGCGCTAACGCCGGTCACCGTCAAGAAGCCGTGGTCGATGCCATTCGCGGGCAACTCGACAAATTCCTCCATACCTGCGTCCAGGTCACGCCTTACGAAGGCTATATCCGCCTTGCGGAGCGCATGAACCAAGTCACGCCGGGCAAGTTCGCAAAGAAAACTCTGTTCGTGAACAGTGGTGCCGAGGCCGTCGAGAACGCTGTCAAGATCGCGCGCGCCTACACGAAGCGCCCTGCGATCATCGCCTTCGAAGACGCTTTTCACGGCCGCACCATGATGACGCTGGCGCTCACCAGCAAAACGCATCCCTACAAAGCCGGTTTCGCGCCCTTTCCAAGCGAGGTTTATCGCGTCCCATTCGCGTATTGCTATCGCTGCTCTTACAACCTGAAATATCCTTCGTGTGATCTTCACTGCGCGCGCCATCTTGAAGATACTTTCAAACGAGTCGTCGCCAACGAAGAAGTGGCGGCGATCATTGCCGAGCCGGTTCTCGGCGAAGGCGGATTCATCGCTCCGCCTCCTGATTATTTCAAAGTGCTCATCGAGCTGTGCCGCAAATATGGCATTCTGTTTATCGCCGACGAAGTTCAATCTGGCTTCGGACGCACCGGCACTCTATTCGCTAGCGAACGTTACGGCATCGAGCCCGATCTCATCGTAACCGCCAAATCTCTCGGCGGAGGCCTGCCTCTAGCCGCCGTCACCGGCCGCGCTGAAATTATGGATGCGCCCGCCCCCGGTGGTCTCGGTGGCACTTTCGCTGGCAATCCACTTTCTTGCGCTGCAGCACTCGCGGTTCTTGATTTATTCGAAACAGAAAATCTGCTGGCCCGCGCCAATGAACTCGGCGACCGCTTCCAGCGCCGCGCCCGCGAATGGCAGCGCCGCTGGCCGATCATCGGCGACGTGCGCGGCCTCGGCGGCATGCAGGCCATCGAACTGGTGAAATCACAGGAAACGAAAATTCCAGCCGCGGACGAAACCAAACAGATTACGCAGTATTGCTACGAGCACGGCCTAATCACAATCACTGCCGGTTCATACTCGAATGTGATTCGCGTCCTGGTCCCGCTGGTCGCAACCAACGAGCAAATGGACGAAGGCCTCGACGTTTTGGAATCCGCGCTGGCTGCGATCTGCGATAAGAAAGGCGCGGTAGCAGCAACTAGTCTAAAGTTTGTCATCCTGAGCGAGGATTGTCCTTCGCGCACCGGCGCGAAGGACAACCGCAGTCGAAGGATCCCTGCAACCGTATATCATTAGAAAGTGCCGAAGGGCGTTTGCACGATAGTCCTGATGCAGGCCTGAGAAGGTGAAAGCAACTCTTCGCGATCGCAGAGGAAATCCTATGACGACGTAGCCGCACCTCCATCATCAAGCTCACCAACTACATCAACGGCCGCTGGACCGATTCGTCCGCGAACGAATGGCGCGACGTAGTTAATCCCGCCACCGGCGAAGTGCTGGCGCAAGTCCCGCTGGCCGACGCCACTGAGGTCAATCAAGCTGTCGAAGCCGCCGCCGCGGCCTTTCCCGAATGGCGCCGCACGCCGCCTGAAGACCGCATCCAGCCGCTGTTCAAGCTGAAGATGCTGCTCGAAGATCACATCGACGACATCGCCCGCATCATCACCCAGGAAAACGGCAAGACTTTCACCGAAGCCAAAGCCGAGATGCGCCGCGCCATCGAGAATGTCGAAGTCGCCTGCGGCATTCCCATGATGATGCAAGGCTACAACCTCGAAGATGTCGCCCGCGGCATCGACGAGATGATGATCCGCCAGCCCCTCGGTGTCACCGCCGCCATCGTGCCCTTCAATTTTCCCGGCATGATCGCGTTCTGGTATCTGCCCTACGCCATCGCAACTGGAAACACCTTCATCCTCAAACCATCGGAGCGCGTTCCGCTAACGATGCGCTACGTCTACGAACTGCTCGAAAAAACGGGATTGCCGAAAGGTGTAGTGGATCTGGTAAACGGCGGCAAAGCCGCAGTCGATGCGCTGCTCGATCATCCGAAAATTCGAGCGATCAGCTTTGTCGGATCGACTCCGATCGCGAAATATGTCTACTCGCGTGCGGCGGCAAACGGCAAACGCGCGCAGTGCCAGGGCGGAGCCAAAAATCACGTCATCGTTCTTCCCGATGCCGACATGCCCATGGCGACGCAGATCATCAGCGACAGCGCCTTCGGATGCGCCGGCCAGCGTTGCCTCGCAGTCTCAGTCGCAGTCACCATCGGCGAAGCGCAGAAAACTTTCCGCGATTCCATCGCCGAGGCGGCTTCCAAACTCAAAGTCGGCAATGGCCTCGATAAAGATGTACAGATGGGTCCCGTGATTACGCCGCAGAGCAAAGAACGCGTGGAGTCGCTGATCGGCGTCGGTGAAAAGCAAGGCGCAAAAGTTCTGCTCGATGGCCGCAACTCCAAGATTCCGAAATACGAATCCGGCAACTTTGTGAACCCCACGATTCTCGACAATGTTCCCGCAACCAGCGATCTCGCCGACACGGAAATTTTCGGCCCCGTCCTCAGCCTCGTTCACGCCGATGACATGGATGACGCTCTCGCCTTCCTCGAACGCAGCGCCTATGGCAACCAGGCGTCGCTGTTCACGTCGAGCGGATCGGCTGCGCGCCGCTTCCGCTACGAAGCGCCCGCGGGAAATATCGGCATCAACATCGGAGTCGCCGCGCCCATGGCCTATTTCCCCTTCAGCGGATGGAAGAACAGCTTCTTCGGCGATCTTCACGGCCAAGGCCGAGACGCCATCGAGTTTTACACCGACAAGAAAGTCGTAGTCGAACGCTGGGCCAAGGAACACAGCCGAAAATTCTAGCCACGGATTTCACAGATTCACGCGTATAAGGCAAATTGCTGGTCACGTCAGAATCACGTGACGATCCGTGGCAATAAATCTTGAAAAGGACTTCATGACCACTACGACTCGCTAATCCAGTCACTCAAAGATGACCGGCAAAGAAATCGTCGACCTCTCGCGCAAGCACACGCTCTATGAATGGTCGGCGCAATCGAAGGTCGATCCCATTCCCGTCGCCAGCGCCAAGGGAATTTATTTCTAGACGCCGGAAGGGAAGCGCTTCATCGACTTCAACAGCCAGCTCATGTCCGTCAATATCGGACACGGCGACGAGCGCGTCATCCAGGCCATCAGCGAGCAGGCGGCGACGCTTGCCTATGCGAATCCTTTCATGGCGACCGAGCCGCGCGCGCGTCTCGGCGCGAAGCTCGCCGAAATTACTCCCGGCGACATCGACACTTTCTTCTTCACCAACGGCGGCGCCGAAGCCAACGAGAACGCCATCAAGATCGCGCGCTTCTTCACCGGACGCCACAAGATCCTCGCTCGCTATCGCTCCTATCATGGCGCGACTGCGGGCAGCGATCAGTCTTACCGGCGATCCGCGCAGATGGGCCGCGGAGCCTGGCATTCCGGGCGTGGTTCATGTGCTCGATCCTTATCACGGCATCGAGCGCGGATGGGAATCGGCGGAATCTTCGCTTGCCATGATCGAGGAAACCATTCAGCTCGAAGGTCCGCACACGATTGCGGCGTTTATCCTCGAGCCGGTGACCGGAACCAATGGCATTCTCATTCCTCCGGATGGATATCTCGAGGGCGTGCGCAAGCTCTGCGACAAGTACGGCATCCTGATGATTGCCGACGAAGTCATGTCCGGCTTCGGACGCACCGGCGAGTGGTTTGCGGTCGATCACTGGAAGGTTGTTCCCGATCTGCTTTGCATGGCGAAGGGACTGACTTCCAGCTATCTGCCGCTGGGCGCGGTTGGGATGCGGCATCACATCGCGCAGCATTTTCAGGACAAAGTTTTCTATGGCGGACTGACTTACAACAGCCATCCCATGGGATGCGCGGCGGCGCTGGCGACCATTCGCGTGTATGAAGAAGATGGGCTGATCGACAACGCGAAGAAGATGGGCGCGATCATGAAGGAGCTGGGAGCGGAGCTGCAGGCGAAGCATCCGTCGGTGGGAGCGGTGCGGTCGATTGGACTGTTTGGCATCGTCGAACTGATTCGCAATCGCAAGACGCGCCAGCCGATGGCGCCATTCAATGGCACTTCCGATGAAATGGCCGCGCTCGGGCGCTTCTTCCGCGAGCAAGGGCTCTACACGTTCGTGCGCTGGAACACTTTCTTCACCAATCCCCCGCTGTGCATCAACGAGCAGCAGCTGCGCGAGGCGTTTGCCATTATCGATCGCGGGCTGGAGATTGCGGATAAGGCTGTGAGCTAGTTGCTAGTGCCGAGTACATAGTACCGAGCCAACTGTGGCATAACGAGGTCAAACTTTCGGGGTCGAGTGGCTATGCCCAACGAAACGACTATTGCAGCTTTTAGAGCCAGTTTGAGCGGGGGTTTGATCGAGCCAGGCGATCCGGGTTACGACGCGGCTCGCAAGGTATACAACGCGATGATCGATCGGCGGCCACGGCTGATTGCGCGTTGTGCTGACGTGGCCGACGTTATGGCGGCGGTAAAGTTCGGCCGCGAGCAGAAGCTGGTGCTGGCCATCCGCGGGGGCGGGCACAACGCGGGCGGCTTAGGAGTATGCGATGACGCGCTGGTGATCGATCTTTCGCCGATGAGCTATGTTCGCGTCGACCCAAAGAAAAAGACTGTGCTGGCCGGCGGCGGCGCCCTCTGGCGCGATGTGGACCATGCAACCACGTCTTCGGTCTCGCTGTTCCTTCCGGCATCATTTCCACCACGGGCGTAGCTGGATTGACTTTGGGCGGAGGAATCGGTTATTTAACCCGGCGCTATGGCCTGACCATCGACAACCTCCTCGCCGTCGAAATGGTCCTGGCGGACGGGCGGTTCGTTACCGCCAGCGTCAGGGAAAATGCCGACCTGTTCTGGGCGGTGCGCGGCGGGGAGGAAACTTCGGCGTTGTTACGTCGTTTCTGTTCGAGGGACAACCTGTGCACACCGACTACGGCGGTCCGATGATGTGGCTCATGGAGGACGCGGCTGAGATGATGCGCTGGTACCGCGATTTCATCACGCAGGCTCCCGATGACCTCTATGGGTTCTTTGCGTTCCTAACCGTCCGCCGGGGTCGCCGTTCCCTGAGCATCTGCACCACAAAAAAATGTGCGGGATCGTTTGGTGCTACACCGGTCCGATCAAGAAGGCAGAAAAAGTTTTCAGGCCGATTCGGAGCTTCAAGACTCCGGCGCTCGATCTGGTCGGCCCAATTCCACATCCTGTACTCCAGAGCTTGCACGACGGTCTTTATCCTCCGGGCTACCAGTGGTACTGGAAGGCAGATTTCGTTCGCACGCTGCCCGACGAAGCCATCGCAATCCACGTTCAACACGCCGCGAAGCTGCCGTCGGCGCAGTCGACCATGCACCTGTACCCGATCAACGGCGCCGCCGGCCGCGTCAAGAGCAGCGCCACACCGTGGGGTTACCGCGACGCGACCTGGAGTTCTGTGATTGTCGGGGTCGATCCCGATCCGGCTAACAAGGAGAAAATCTCTACTTGGGCGAAGGAGTATTGGAGCGCGCTTCATCCCTATTCGGCCGGTGGCGCCTACGTGAACTTCATGATGGAAGAGGGCGAAGAACGCATCCGAGCTACGTACGGCAAAAACTACGAGCGTCTAGCGAAGATTAAGAAGCGTTACGACCCGAAGAACCTGTTCCGCGTAAATCAGAACATCAAGCCGAAATGAAAACGAGAATTTCTTGTCACTGGTGTGGTGACGGAGCCTTCTCTGTCTCCAATCCGGAAAATCAGTAGTCTTTGGAGGCTTCTGGATTCGCGCTAGATCGTGTCTGCTCCTTCCATTCGCTCTCAATCGGTGGCGCATGTTGCAAGGTTTGCATCACCACGCAATATTGTTCCGTTTTCACCCGCAACGCACTTAACTGCTCCGCCGTCGCCTGGGGCGCGCGGACGTCGAAAATGACTCGAATATCCTGAAATCCGACCGGCACCTCTTTCGACAGACCCAGCGTACCCTGCAAGTCCAGATCGCCCTCGACCGTGACGTGGATGGCCTCGGTAGGGATTCCCATGGCGGCCGCTACCATTTGGCAAGTAATCTGCGCACAAGCCGCCAGCGCGCCCAGCAGCAAGTCTCCGGAACAGGCGCCCGTCCCTGCTCCGCCCACTCCTTTGTGAGCTTGAGCATTGTAGATCGCTCGCCCCAGGTCGATCGAGCAGGAGATGGGCGCTTCGGTCTGTGTGCCGTGCGCCGTCAGAGTAATCAGTGAACTTGCCGGGTCTTGCCGGTAATGCTCCTTCAGCGGCCGCTGCACCGATCGAATATCCAAGAATGCCTCCAAAATGTGGGTTATTATAAACGCACTTTGGGGTTTCGACCCGCAGAGTTCATTGCGGTCGAAAAATTCAGAATTCTAAGATCACGGTGCAGCGGCGAGAGATCAATTCCTAGCCGGCCGCTGCGCCAGCGAGGTTCATGAACCTGCCGCTCATGTCAGATTCCGCGTCGTCCACCTTGTCGCCGGGCACGCGCTTTGGGAATTACGAGATCCTTCAGCAACTGGGCGCCGGGGGCATGGGTGAGGTATACCGCGCCAGAGACACCCGCCTCGACCGTGAAGTCGCCATTAAGACGCTTTCCGTGGAACGCCTTGCTCAACCGGAAGCCCTGGCACGCTTTGAAAAAGAAGCTCGTTCCGCCAGCGCTCTCAATCACCCCAACATTGTCACGATTTATGAGCTGGGACACGTGAACAGCACAAGTTACATTGCCATGGAACTGGTGGATGGTGAGACGCTGCGACAGTCGCTCACCTCAGGCCCAATTCCATTTCGCAAATCGGTCGCCCTTGCGGCGCAGATTGCCGACGCTCTCGCTAAAGCGCACGAAATTGGTGTCGTGCACCGCGATTTGAAGCCCGAGAACCTGATGATTTGCGGCGCAGGAACGGCCAAGGTGCTGGACTTTGGTCTGGCGAAACTGGCTACGGTGAACCGTGTCGAAGGTTCGGATGCATCATCCACCACGATGACGGAAGAGGGCGCGGTGATGGGTACCGTCGGCTACATGTCTCCGGAACAGGCGGTCGGTCGTCAAATTGATTTTCGTTCCGACCAGTTCTCGTTTGGCACCGTCATGTTCGAGATGGTCACTGGCATGCCCGCTTTCCGGAAATCGAGCCATGCGGAAACCCTGGCCGCAATTCTTCGTGACGAACTGGAGCGTCTCGGGCCCCGAATGCCGCAAGCCCCGGCACCCTTCGTCTGGATCGTGGAGCGCTGTCTGGCCAAGGATCCGAAAGCCCGCTATGCTTCCACACGGGATTTGGCTCGCGACCTGGCTGCCGTGCGCGACCGGCTGGCCGATTCGCTGGCGCGCCCTTCCGAGCGTCGCCCCACCAACCTGCCGCTGCAACGCACCGCATTTATCGGCCGTGAACACGAAGAGGCCGCACTGCGCCATCTCCTGAGCCGTGAGGACGCACGCCTCGTCACGCTGACCGGTCCGGGAGGAATTGGGAAGACACGACTTGCTTTGCAAGTCGCAGAGGGAATCGCCAGCCAGTTTCCCGGTGGTGTCTGCTTCGTCCCGCTGTCATCGGTTAGCGATCATAGTTTGATTGCTGCTCCTATCGCACAGGCTTTCGGAGTGCGCGAAACTGGAAATCAGTCGCCGCAGGAAAGCCTGAAAGAGTACGTGAGCGGACTGGGCCAACCGACGCTTCTGTTGCTGGACAACTTCGAGCATCTCCTCGCCGCAGCACCGGTCGTGGCGCAGTTGCTCACGATCGGTCCGAAACTTAAAGTCGTTGTCACCAGCCAGGCGCCGCTTCATGTCTACGGCGAACATGAGTTTCCTGTGCCGCCGCTCGCGCTGCCCGACCCGAAATCTATTCCGCCTCTCGAAGTGCTTTCCGCTCTTCCCGCGATCGAGCTCTTCGTGGAACGCGCGCGCGCTGTGAAACATGAATTCGCGTTGACCAGGGAAAACGCTCCCGTTGTGGCCGCGATTTGCGCTCGCCTGGATGGTCTGCCTCTGGCTATCGAACTCGCGGCGGCCCGCATCAAAATGCTTTCGCCGTCAGCCATGCTGGCTCGGCTCGAAGGCTGTCTGAACCTGTTGACCGGTGGTGCCCGCGATCTTCCCAGCCGACAACAAACGCTTCGCGGCACAGTCGACTGGAGCTACGGACTCCTTAATTCCGCAGAGCAAACTCTATTTCGCAGGCTCTCCGTTTTTGCCGGCGGATGCACCCTCGAAGCAGTGGAAGCCGTATGCGACACCAAGGGTGACCTCGGCCTCGACATACTCGACGGCATGGCTTCGATGGTCGATAAGAGCCTGGCACAGCAGGTGGAGCAGGCAGATACAGAAGCCCGCTTCCGCATGCTTTCGACCCTACGGGAGTACGCTCTCGAACGTCTCGCCGAAAGCGACGATGCATCTGCGACCCGTCGAGCCCATGCCGCTTATTTCCTCGTGCTTGGCGAAGAGGGTGCCGAGAACATAGCCGTTCATCCCGAATGGCTCGACCGTTTTGAACTTGAGCACGACAACTTTCGCGCGGCGCTCAATTATCTGATCAAGGCGGGCGATGCAGACTGGGGCCTTCGCCTCGGAGCGGCTCTCTTCCGTTTCTGGGAAACACGTGAACATCTTACGGAAGGCCGCGCCATCATTGCCCGGATCCTGGCGTTGAAGGGAGTCGCGGCTCGCCCGAAGCTTCACGCCCGACTGCGGTTCGCGGCCGGAGTCCTTGCCAGCGAGCAAGGCGATTATGGCGCCGCTCAGCAGATGTTCGAAGATAGCCTCGAGACCTGTCTTGAGCTGAGCGATAATCGCGGGGTTGCCGTCGCACTGAACGCCTTGGCCGTCATCACTCGTGACCGTGGCGAAATCGCCGCCTCTTCCGCACTCTTCGAACGCTGCGTCGCGATATGGAAAGACCTGGGCGATCCCGCTGACTTCGCCCGAGCCCTCAGCAATCTCGCCAGCGTGATGAAGTTGCAGGGCGAATATGAGCGCGCATCCTCTCTTTACAACGAGTGTCTAACGATCTTCCGTCAGGTTGGGGATATCGCCGGTGCCGCCTGGACGTTGAACTACCAGGGCGATGTCGCACGGGAAAAAGCAGACTTCGTGGCCGCCCGCTCATTTTGCGAACAGAGTCTGTCGGAGTTTCGCCGACTGCGTGATAGCTGGGGAATTGCGAGCACCCTCTCTGATTTGGCAAGTTTAAGCTGCGATCAGGGTGACAACCCGGAGGCTCGTCGCCTTTACGGCGAAAGCATTAAGGTGTTTCAAGAGCTTGGTCACAAACGGGGTATCGCGAGGGCGCTCGAATGTCTCGCCGTGAGTGCTGCGGCGCAATCGAATGCCGAGTTGTCGCTACACTTGGCAGGGGCGGCCGCCGCGCTTCGGCAAAGATTGGGCGCTCCGCTCACGCCTGCCGGGCAACCCAGGCTTGAGAAGGCCCTGGAATTTGCGCGCCGAACGCTCGGCAATGCTGCAGGAACGGCGTGGATGGAAGGTTGGGCGATGCCGATTGAGCAAGCCGTCCACGAGGCGCTAAACTGCGACGCGGAATCAGGTCCTCCGACTCGAAACTCTGCTTAGGTCAATTTGCAGTGCTGGGATCGATCAGGCGGCGTACTGCCGAGATGCGATTCGCCGGAAGACCTCCGCGGCGTGCATGTTCGCGGACCGTTTCCTCGTCCGGCGCCAGGTACACACAATAAACTTTATCCCCGGTGACGTAGGAGTGGAGCCATTTGATTTCCGGTCCCATATCCTTCAGAACACCTACCGACTTTCTGGCCACTGCCTGCAGTTCCGCATCAGACAAATTGCCTGCGCCTGGGATTTCCCGCTCGATTACGTATTGGGGCATGCCCACCTCACCGAACAGTGATGGTAGCAGATTTTTCACGCGAAAGTGCATCAGTGCATCCCAACGTGCCAATGCAAAACACCGCGAATAACTCCAGATGTTTCCTTTTTGTTGGCTGTACGTTGCGACTTGTTCTGACACTTAGATGAGATGGCCCTCTGATGGTAAAACGGCGAAGTCACGATGGTCGCGGCCTCAACCTTCCGCTCAGGGCACGCTCGGAATGACAATCCTCTTTTATGGTGAGGCGTGCGCGCGGGAGTCAGGCACGCCAGATGTGTTGTTGGGCGTCGAGGGAGGAAAACATTACGGGCTCGTGGTGGACATTGGTAGCGTGCTGGTTGATGGCGGTGGCGGCCTGGGTGCGGAGGTTGCCGTCGCGCGGGTCGAAGTCGAGCGTGGTGACGTGGTGAGGGCAGTGCGAGCAAGTGAACTTCATGCCGCCTTTGATGCGTCCGATGGTGTAGAGGCGTTTCACAGAATTGAGTGTAGTCTTTTGCGCGCGGATGAAAAGGCACGAGGGGTGGGCAGCGAAGGTAATGCGGGGGGCGGAGAGGGGAGTTCCATTGTGGGAATGGGTTTGTTGTGGAAACTCCTTGCGAGGCCGCGGGTGATGGTTGCGTGCAAGGGGTCCTTCGACTGCGGTTGTCCTTCGCGCTTGGGCGCGAAGGACAATCCTCGCTCAGGATGACAGAGTTTAGGATGACAGAGCGCCGGAGCTACTTTGTTAGACGATTGTATTTTTTCAGGACTTCGCGGAGGCGGTCGTGGGGGAGGGCGATGACTTCGTGATCGTCGATGCCTTTCATGGTTTCGGCGGCGACCATGGCGTTGATTACGGCTTCTTCGGTGGCCTGAACTGTCGCGAGGAAAATCGGATCCAGCGAATCATTGGGAAGCATTGTGAGTTGGTGAACGTTATTCGGTTGATTGCTTTTTGGACTCACCGCGCCGGGGTTGGCAGTGGAGAAGGCTAAGAAGATGTCGCCGGAACCGTCGCCGGAGTAGCTGCCATCGCGGCCGAGGCCGAGAGAGACTTTTTTGGCCATGCGTTTGAGTTGTGTGGGAATGAGCGGCGCGTCGGTAGCGACGATAACGATGATCGAGCCGACGTCTTTGCCAGCAATCGCGGGGCCTGATGCCGACTCAAGCGGCGCTTCGGGCCGCTGGACAGCCGAGGGCGGCTGTCCCCACATGGCTTCGTAAGCGGGGTGCTCGGGAATTTCTTTGCCCACGGGAACGCCAGCGATGCGGAGCTGATCGCGGCGTCCGTAATTGCATTGGACCAGGACGCCGATGGTGTAGCCTCCGGCTTTGGCGTCGAGGACGCGGGAACTGGTGCCGATGCCGCCTTTGAATTCGTTGCAGATCATTCCTGTTCCGCCGCCAACGTTTCCTTCTTCGACGGGGCCGGAGTGCGCGGTGTCGAGGGCGTGCCAGGCGTCTTCGGGATGAACGTGAAATCCGTTGATGTCGTTGAGCCAACCGTCCCAGGTTTCGGCGACAACCGGCAGCGACCACCAGTAGCCTTCCATATCAGGCGTGCCGTGTTTTACTTTCCAGGCGATGACGGCGTCGCGAACGACGCCGACGCTGTGCGTGTTGGTGATCATCACGGGTCCGTTGAGGAAGCCGGAGTCTTCGACCCAGGTGGTGCCGGTCATTTCGCCGTTGCCGTTCAGGGTGAACCAGGCGGCGAAGACAGCGTCGTTACTGGACTTGCCGCGGGGGTGGATGGCAGTGACGCCGGTGCGGACGGGACCTTTGCCGACTACGAGTTTGCCGCTGCCGGAGATGAGCGTGGTGTGGCCGACTTCGACGCCGCGGACGTCTGTGATCGCGTTATTGGGGCCGGGGGTGCCGTCGAAGGGGACGCCGAGATCGCGGGCGCGCGGCTTGGTTTGGGCGGAGGCAGCGAGGGTTAGGGTGAGGATGAGAGCAAGCAGAATTGGCTTCAGGCTGAATGTTGAGATGGTGGACATTTGGGATCTCCGGGGAACGAGGAAGTATAAAGGATTGGCTCGTTTGTGCCGAATCAGCTGGCTCCGGACTAACAGCAGTTCTCCTTCGACTTCGCTCAGGGCAAGCTCTCACCGGGCTTTCAGCCCGGTTCGGAATTACAAACCTTATTTTTGAAACTCGCAGTAATGCGTCGGCGGGCGACAACGCGGGAGGGAAAAGCGGCATCGGAGAGCTGTGGGTAAATCTGCAGGAGCGGGGTAAAATCGCGTGAGAAAAAAATTTCGCGGGGGGAATATGGATAGCTGGAAGAAAGCGGTCTTGGCAGCTTCAGTCGCGGCGGCGACGGTGCTGTTTCTGAAGAAGAGGTATGCCGGGGGCGTGATGGCAGGCGGAGTAGCGCTGGCGCTGCTGTCGGCGGAGTATCCGGAAAAGTTTGAGCAGGTGCGGGAGTCGTTGCCGGGCTACTTCGATCGCGGGATGCACGTGATGGAAATGGCGGCAAGGGCGGGCAGACGGATCACAGAAGCGGCGGGGCAGAGCGCGATGGATGCGTGGGAGGAGATGTAGGGATTCGGCGTCCGGATCTCTTGAGCTCAAGTCGCTTTACTCGATGCCGAGTTGCTTCTTGGCGTCGGGACTGAGGCGTTCGGGGGTCCAAGGCGGAGTCCAGACTACGTTGACTTTGGCGTCGCGTATGCCGGGCAACTGCTCGAGGCGCGATTTTACCTGGGCACTGATGTTGACGTGCTCGGGGCAGCCTTGTGAGGTCAGGGTCAGATCGACCGTGACGTCTTGTTTGGCTTCTTCGGCACCCTCGGTTGGCGCGGCGGCGAATTTAACGGAATAGATGAGGCCGAGGTCGACGATGTTTACCGGGATCTCGGGATCGTAGCAGCTCTTCAGGGCGCTCAGGACGTCTTGTTCGGTGACTGTGGGCATCGGGTCTATTTCAGTTTACCTTAAAATCTTTACCACAGAGTTCACAGGGTAAAGCAATTTCATGATGAGCGAACAGGCGAAGAAGAGGATACAGATTGCGCTGGCGCTGGCCATTGTGGTGGCGGGAGCGCGGGCGGGGTACATCCTTTATCAGCGGCATGAGGATTATGTTGCGGGGCAAAAGCAGCAAGCAGCGAAAAATGCCGGGTATTCGAATGCGGAATACTATGTGACGCCAAAAAAATTGTATCCGTTTGATTTGAAGTCGGCGAAGCAGTTGATGGATCAGCCGGTTTGGGTGAAGGAAGGATATCGATATACGTATTATCCCTACGATGCGGCGCGAAAGAAAGTTGACTTTGGCCATGAGGCTGGGCTGCTGTTGCCGATCGAGCGGTTGGAGATTAAGGACGTGGTGACGGATATACCCAGTGGAGCAGGAAATCGGCGGCAGGTGATGGCGGTGTTCCAGAAAGATGAGAAAAGCTACGCGGTGCCGATCGGTTTCGAGAATGACGGCCAGTACAAAATTTATTCGGATGAGATGTTTTATGTGCAGGATCCGCACGAGTTGTATAAATTCTGGCCGGCCGATGTATGGCAGGCGATTGAGCATCATGAAATAAAGCCGGGTATGGACGAACTGCAGGCCGTTTTTGCCGTGGGCATGGGAGTGCCGGATGCGGGGGCGTCGTCGGATGATAAGACGGTGAGGTATCCGAATGGAGGGAAGCCGCTGGTGGTGAATTATCAGGGTGGGAAGGCGCGGGAGGTTAAGGCGGGAACTTAATGCTTGCCGCAACTGAGTTACAGAGATCCTTCGACTGCGGTTGTTCCTTGCGCTGGGAGCAAGGAACAACCCTCGCTCAGGATGACAAGCTTATTTATTTCACTTCTGCAAGCGCTTTGGAGACTTCGTTGATGTCGGGCACGACGGGGATGTCGTAGTTTTTTTGCCAGGCGAGTTTGCCGTTGCGGTCGATGATGAAGATGGCGCGTCCGGTGATGCCCTTGTCTTCCAGATAGACGCCGTACTTGGCGGCGACTGCGCCGCGGGGATGAAAATCGGCGAGCAGCGGATAGTGGATACCCATCTTGTCCGCATAGGCTTTGTGGGACCAAACGCTGTCAACGCTGAGGCCGAGAACTTGTGCGTCGAGTTCGTCGAATTGTTTTTTGTCGTTGACCATGCATACGTGTTCTTTGGTGCAGACTGGGCTCCAGTCGAGCGGATAGAAGACAAGAACCACGTTCTTTTTGCCGCGGTAGTCGCTGAGTTTTACTTCTTTCTGATCCTGATCTTTCAGCGTGAATTCGGGCGCGGGCGCGCCGATGTTCGGTGCCATAGTTCCTCCGTTTTCGTTTCTAGGATAATTTCTTCTTCATCATAAACCGAGGATTCGATTCAGGAGTGAGCAGCGATGGAAATACCTCGCTGGGGCGAATGGGTATGCGAGGGTGCAAGGGGTCCTTCGACTTCGCATGACCTTCGCATTCGCGAAGTTCACGCTTCGCTCAGGATGACAGAGCTGGATATGAGCGCTCAGGATGACAAGATCAAAGAATCACTTCACGATCGGCGAATCCGGACCTGCGGGTTTGTCTTCTTCGGCGTGGATTTTGCCGTCGTCTTCGGCGTAGAAGGAGCGATGCTCGGCGTCGAGGTGCTGGGGCGTCATGGTGAGAATGAAACTGTCTTTCTTGCCTTTGAAGCCGGCGGTGTAATCCCCGCGGTCGGGATTGACCATGCGTTTGGTGAAGGAGCCGGAGTGGACCAGTTCGTTCAGAGAAGTCGCGAAGTGGTCGTACTGCTTCTGAAAGCGGTGCTGGGCACGGAGTACGACGCGCATGTAGGCGAGAGCTTCCGCCTCGGAATCAGAGCGGGCGGGGTCTCCGGGAAATTTTGGTTTATAAGTTGAGGTGGGGGTTTGGGCGACGAGCGGGGGAGCCAGCACAAATAAATTGGTTAAGGTTAATGCAATGCCGATGGTGAGGGCCAACAAAGAGGTAGAACATTTTCCCATGCTCATTCTTCTCCGCAAATGACTGGTACAAGACATAACCGCCGATTTCGGCGGCGAAAGATTCCTTTTGGACGCTTTTTCATGTTACTCCCGTAATTCGACTTCGGTCACGTTCTCTTTGCATTGCGAGGAATTGCCGCTATGCTTTTGTTACGTAATTACGCCCAACAGGGAAACCTAATGAAAGCAGCCGTAGCGAGAAAACCGATTATCAAGATTGCCGTAGTGGAGAGCGATCCCCTGCGGTTTGTGGGATTCCGCGCCTTGTTCGATACCGAGCCTGAGTTCGAACTGATCTCCGCGGGCCTGCCTGAGATTTCCACCTTGCAGGATGTGGACTTGATCCTGCTTGGAAACCGCTCCGGCCAAAACCTGTTTGACGTGATGGCCAGCCTGAAGGCGACGCGCCCGGATCTGCGCATTATTGTGACGGGATCGGGAGTGGACGAAGAAACTATTCTTAAGGCGATCGCCTCGGGAGCCAAGGGCTATGTGGACGAAGCGGCTTCGCCGGCGGAATTCGCGCAGGCAATTCGCATCGTGAGCCAGGGTTCGGTGTGGGCACCTCGCCGGGTGCTGTCGATGTTCATCGAGCGGGTATCGTCGGCGCCGGGGCGGATTTTTCCGGCGGGCCGCGTGACCTTTACCGATCGCGAAAAAGAAGTGCTGGAAATGTTAGTGGCAGGACGCTCCAACAAAGAGATTGGAGCACAGTTGGGGATTGAAGAGCGCACGGTGAAAGCGCATGTGGCGAAGCTAATGCGCAAAGTAGGCGTTCAGAACCGGATTGCGCTGTCGGTGCATGCCATCACGCATTCGCTGGTGGCGGCGAAGTAAGGCAGCTTCCGCTGCCGACGACTTGCTTCCGGCCTGGTAACTTTGGAGCCATGACCTCGGTAATCTTGCAGGGAAATTGAGTGCGCGGCATACTCGGTTCACCTACCACAGAACCTGGGAGACGGGGTTGAGAGTGGCGATTAGGGTCACTGCTTTCAGCCCCGATTTTTTTGCCCTACAACTCCCATCCTTTTCTGAACTTGATTCCTTCTGGATTCGATCCTTCAAAGTAAAGCGTTCCTGACACGTAGGGGCGAGGTTCGTTTACAATCCAAAGCAACAGATCCCAGAAAATTCTTGTGTGGTGAGGAACCATGAAAAAGTTCTTGTTGCTTGCTGTGATTGTTTCTCTCTGTTCTTTCTCTTTTGCGGCGGATGAGGATACCAAGGTTTCGGACCGCGTAGAAGCAGCCGCGCAGGTGTTGAACGACATTCAAAGTGCGCCGGACAAAGGAATACCGCAAGAGGTGTTGGGTTCGGCAGAGTGCGTGGCGGTAGTGCCTTCCATGCTGAAGGGCGGGTTTATTGTGGGCGCAAAGTACGGGCGAGGGCTGGCCAGTTGCCGTACGCCTAAGGGATGGAGCGCTCCGGCATTTTTCGTTGTGACCGGTGGAAGTTTCGGATTCCAGATTGGTGGACAGGCGGTGGATCTGGTGATGCTGATCATGAATAAAGATGGGATGAGGCATTTGCTCTCGAGCCAGTTCGCTCTCGGTGCCGACGCGTCGGTCGCTGCCGGACCAGTGGGGCGCCACGCCGAAGGAAACACGGACTGGAAGATGCGGGCCGAGGTGTTGACCTATTCGCGCGCGCGCGGGTTATTTGCCGGCGTGAGTCTGAATGGAGCCGTGATCAAGCAGGATAAAGACAGCACTCGCGATTTTTATGGGCGCATGGTCCCGTTTAAGACTGCGCTGACGGGAGAGATCGAACCTCCGGCGGGAGCGAATGCATTTTTGACGTCGCTGGCGCAGTGGGCGCAGGAAGCGGCGAAGTAGGAGCCACTCGAATCGGGCGTTCTCGGTTCGAACTGAAGTCTTTAACACAGGGAACACAGGGGGACACAGGGTAAACTCTGAGTCCGGTCAACCTCTGAATTTGCAAATAATTTTTGACGGTGATACCGTCACGCTTCCCCCGAATGCGGCAGCGACTTGAGTACGCGGCAGCTTGGCCGTTCATTAAAATCCTTGGTATTTTGCCCCGGCCAGTGGCCCGCGCCGTCGGTATTTCTCTGGCTTGGGGCGTTTATCTTCTGCACGTGCGATTGCGGCATGTAGGCATGCGCAATCTTGCCATGGCGTTTCCGGAAAAAAGTGAGGCGGAGCGGGCGCGGATTCTGCGCGGAGAGTTTGCGTCGCTGGGGCGTCAACTGGCGGAGGTCTGCCACTTCCCGAAGTACACGCTGGAAAATGTTGAGCAAGTGGTGGTGTACGACGGGCTGGAGAATTATCAGCAGGCTTATGCGCGAGGCAAGGGAGTACTGTTTCTCACCGCGCATTTTGGCGGGTGGGAGCTTTCCGCTTTTACGCATTCCATGCACGGGCACTGGATGCATGTGGTGATGCGGGCGCTCGACAATCAATATCTCGATCGGCTGATTCGCGATTACCGCACCATGCACGGTAACAAAACTGTGGACAAAGATAATTTTGTGCGCGGGCTGCTCTCGGCGATGCATGCCGGAGAAGTGGTGGGAATGTTGATGGATACCAACATGACTCCGCCGCAGGGAATTTTTGTGGATTTCTTCGGCATCCCCGCATGCACTGCGAGCGGGTTGGCGCGGATTGCGCTGCGCACCGATGCGGCAGTGGTACCGACGTTCACGATCTGGGACGCAGCGCTGGGGAAATACCGGCTGCGGTTTGACCCGGCCGTCGAGTTAGTGCGCACGGGCGATTTGGAGGCCGACATCCAGGCCAATACGCAGAAATTTACTTCGATCATTGAAGACTATGTGCGGAAGTATCCGGAGCAGTGGTTGTGGGTGCATCGCAGGTGGAAGACGCGGCCTCCGGGGGAGCAGGGATTGTACTGAGCCCGCGGGTTCTTGGGCCACACTCGTCCAAAGATTTCAACCGCAGCCCACTTCTCGCAGAGGCAGCGAGAAGTGGGGCACCTGGCTAATCTTAGCCGCGCTTCCCTCCGGTTGCGTGTCCGCGCCCATCACGCACTTCATTTCCTTTGAAGTGGGCGACCTTATCGACGCGTTTTGAGGGCTCGGCTCTTTCGCCACGTTGCGGCGTTGGGCCTTTATAGCCGTGTTCGGGATGGTAGCGGTTATTTACGTGGCCGCGGAAGTTATCGGAACCATGAAACCACGGTCCGGCGCCAATAAAGACGCCACCGGTAAACCATTCCGATCCGTAGTAGCCGTAAGGGGCGCAACCATAAGGAGCGGCGTCATAGTAACCATAGGGACAGTCAGGGGCAGCCCCGATCTCGACGCTGACCTGGGCATCTACTTCGGGAGCGGTGAAGGTAAAGCACATTGCAGCAATCGCGGCAAGGGCAAGAGATGTGAATATCTTCATGAATTCTCCTCAGTTGTAAGGCTGTTGGCGTAGTGCTCTCACACTATTCACACGCTGGAACGGACGCTGCCCTGAATTGCTCAGTTTTGGAAATTAGGCGTTATGGGAGAGCCAGAGTGATTCGAAGGAAGGTTTCGTCTGTCCACGAGTTTTTCCGAGGGAGCAGTGCTCACAAGCGTGGAGAGAAGTCGTGGCGGCCTACGCCCGCCTTCTCGCAAGAGCAGCGAGAGGGCGGGCACCTGGGAAGCCGCGGGCTTAGCCGCGATGGAGAAATGCCTCGTAACCTCTGCGGAAGCCGCGACGATAATCCTCGAAGGCCGACGGCGGCACGGGAGGATTGCGGAAACGTGGGTGGCGTTCGACATCTGGCCGCTTTCCTTCATCGACATCACGGCGTGCGGCGGCGAAGCCATCGTGAAAACCTTGCCGGGCAACTTCAGCAAATTCCGGCGGCGGAGGCGGCTCTTCATAGACCGGATGTGGGTGAGAGCATCCGGCTAAAGAGAGAGGTAGGAGCAAGGCCGTCAGGGCGAGCCATTTCTTCATGTCGTGTCCTTGTGGTCGTATTTGATGTCTCGCAGTTACGTGCCGCGACGATCGTAAGTGTTAACCCGCGGCAGTAAGAAGAGTTGTGGAGTTCATCGTCTCAATCGTCCGTCAATCGGCTTTCTCAAGTTCAGATTGGAAACGATGTAACGATCCTGGGGATGGTTTCACTATTACTTCAGTAACGATGCGGGATGGAGAAAATCTTCGCAATCGGACTTGTCGGCTACATGGGCAGGGCGAATATGATTCCGTCGCCTGCCCGTGAGCCGGATGCTCACAGAAAGGTCGCTAATCATGCCGCTAACGATGACACCAGCAGAATTTGAAACCGCGTTGTCAGAGTTTGAATATTCGGAGCGCGTGTACAAGGAAAAACTAGCCAGTATGATCGCAGCCGCAAAGGCAATCCTTGCGGCTTCAACACAAGATGGACAACCCCAAAAAAGCGGCCGACCGTAAGTTCAAGAATAATGAGGCTGACAAGCAGAAGTTGGGATGGAGTTACGACTGGGAACTACCGGCGGTAGGGACAATCTGTTACTTGCGCCGTGAGGCGCATGTCAGCTCTACCGCTGGCCAGTCATTTTTGCAAAGGACGCTTTCGTGCAGATTCATTTCACGGGCTCCCAGCCCTCTGGCAGCATATCGAATGCCAGCGTGTCGCGATAGGCGAACTGATTGCCTTCCAGTACTGCCACCGGCGTCAGCATATGCCAGACGCGATCATCGTCGAAGACGTAACACTCGCCAGCTTCGCGCATGGTGAAGCGATCCATTTCGTGTTTGTCATTGTCGGTGATGACGACTTCGCCGCCGTGAGCGCCGCAGCGGCCCAGCAGATGCGTAGCAATGTACTTTTCCCCGTCTTTATGTAAACCCGGCGGGCTGGTATCGCAGGGGCGACCCGGCGTGGCGGTGAATCTTATGAGATGGACGTTGACCAGATACCTGGTGCCCACGGCCGAGAGCGGCAGGTATTGCAGGTGGTGAGCAATCATCTTGCGAACGCCTAGGGAACTGGCGATGGCCGGGGGCAGCGGAGCGTACTCTCGCGGCTGGCCTCCGATTGTCGTGTTGTATTTTTTCAGCTGCACATAAGGCGTGGTCTCTTGACTTAACCAAACCTTTACTCCGCCCTCAACGATCTCGGCCCGGACACGATTTAAGGAACGATACCTGTCGCCGCCTTCGTAGTACTTGTCCCTTGGGATGGACCAGGTTGCGTGGGATAGCTCTTCCAGCGAGCGGGCAACGTCTTCGTCGATTCTGAGCGGCTGGCGAGTAAACCCGCGCTCGATCAGGTCGTTTCGCGACCTTGAATTCGGTGTTACGGGAATGAAGGTGTCTTGGCCCATATCGCTCCTGATGAATGGTATCGCATTGCCTCGACGCAGAGGAGAGGCGTGTTCTTACGACGCTGGGGAGGAATTTCAGTCGTCCTTACAGGACGGAGTTAGGTAAATGAGTATCGTACCCGGCGTTGAAACGCCGGGCTATTGTCAGTCGTCCTCCGGACGCAAAACGTCGCTCTGCATTACGTCGCAGGGCGGACTGCCCTAACGTCCGAAGGACGTTTGAAAATAGCCCGGCGTTTCAACGCCGGGTTGATCGTCCGCGACGGAACCGCATCCCGTAGGGATGCCTGAACCTATCCCCACACGTGTTGCGGATCGTACTCGATGCCATTCTTCTTCAAGAAAGCCACGAACTCATCTTCGAAATTGCGCTTGCGATGGTGTTCTGCCTGATTCTGGATGTAGGCGATAGTGTCGGTTTTCTGCGAGACTCCAACGGTAAATGCGCCGTATCCTTCTTGCCACGCGAATTCTGTTTTGAAGGTCTCATTCATCCAATGGGACGACGCTCCTTTTACCAATTGCATGGCTTTGGCTAACGGCATGGTCGCAGGTAACGACAGCAGAATGTGCACGTGATTTTCGGTTCCGCCGACCATGAGGGCTTTGAATCCGTTCTTGCGAGCGACGCCGCCGAGGAAGGACCAGAGTTGGGGTTGGATCTCAGGCGAGATTAGATTGCGGCGTTGTTTGGTGGAGAAGACGCAATGGATGAGTTCAGAGACGTAGGTGTGCGCCATGGGATTCTTCGGGAGATTTCAGGCTTCCCTACGGGAAGCGGTTCAATCCCTCACATCGTACCCGGCGTTGAAACGCCGGGCTATTGTCAAACGTCCTCCGGACGCTTTTCGTTCCCATATCGGGCGGACGATGCTCGGGACGATTCACATTTATATTTCCGTTACAATCTAATCTTCCTATGAAAACTTTTGAACAGATTGCTGAGCTTGAGAAGACGATATTTGCTGGGGACTTATAACCGGTATCCCATTGTGTTGACGCGGGGGAAGGGCGTGTTTCTTTACGACCTCGACGACAAGCGCTATCTCGACTTTGTTTCGGGGCTGGGGGTGAATGCGTTGGGGCATGCGCATCCGCGGATTGTGAAGACGATTCGGGAGCAGGCGGCGAAGCTGATTCACGTCTCCAACCTTTATTACCACGAGTATCAGGGGGCGCTGGCGGAGAAGTTGTGCACGCTAGCGAGCGCGGCTTCCGCAGGCAGTTCTGGAGACCGTTCTACAGGAGAAAAGTTCCGCGCGTTTTTTCAGAACAGCGGGACCGAGGCGATTGAGGGGTCGATCAAGCTGGCGCGGCTGGCGGGACATCGCGCGGGCGGGGAGGGGAAGTCGCGGCTGGTGGCGCTCGAGGGGTCGTATCACGGGCGGACGTTTGGGGCGCTGTCGCTGACCGGGCAGGAGAAGCATCGCAAGGGATTTGAGCCGATGCTGGAGGAAGTGACGTTTGTTGCGCAGAATGATTTGGAAGGGCTGCGGGCGGCGGTGAACGACAATACTTGCGCGATTGTGCTGGAGCCGATTTTTGGCGAAGGCGGAATTTATGAGTGTTCGGTGGAGTTTTTGCAGGCGTGCCGTGCGGCGGCGGACCGGCATAAGGCGGCGCTGATCTTTGATGAGATTCAGTGCGGGCTGGGGCGTACGGGGACGATGTTTGCGTTCCAGAGTTTTGGCGTGACTCCGGATATTGTGGCGATTGCCAAGCCGATTGCGGCGGGGCTGCCGCTGGGGGCGTTTCTTGCCAAGGAAGAATTTGCTTCGGCGATTTCTCCGGGGCAGCATGGGACGACTTTTGGGGGTGGTCCGCTGGCTTGCCGCGTGGCGCTGGAGTTTTTGGCGATTGTGGAGGATGAGAAACTTTTGGATAACGTGAATAAAGTTGGGGCTTATCTGCAGTCGGAATTGAAGACGATTGTTGAGAAGAGTGCTGCGGCGAAGGAAGTGCGCGGGCGGGGATTTATTCAGGGGATTAATTTGGAGATTCCGGCGCGGCCGATTGTGGATGAGGCTTTGGCTGAGGGCGTGCTTTTTAATTCGACGCAGGATACTGTGGTGCGGTTTCTGCCTCCGTTACTTGCTGGAGGAGAAGCATGTGGATAAGGGGATTCGGGTGCTGAAGAAGTTGTTGAGGAAGAAGCGGAAGGCGGCGGCTTAGAGCGCTGTGGGATTCCAATAAGTGTTGAGGTGAGGGAAATCAAAAGCTTGAATCGCGGAGGACGCGGAGCAAATGCCGCAGTGTCCGCAGAGGGATCCTTCGACTTCGCATCGCCTTCGCTTCGCGAAGCTGATGCTCGCTCAGGATGACAAGTTCAGGCTAAGAAAAACGGGGAGCCGAAGCTCCCCAAGTGAAGCGAACAGAGGCGATGTTCATTTAGATAGAATCGGGTGGTGGGGAAAAAGTTGTCCCGGAAAGTCGAGGAATTTGAGCGGGTCCGACGAAGCAGCGGGAAGATTCTACCGCGCCTTTTCCGGGATTCGAGTCCGGGCAGTCGAAGAATGCTGGATGGATCTGGATGGGGCGCGCATGCGGTATCTGCGCGCAGGGTCGGGTCCAGCATTGATTCTTTTACATGGGCTGCTGGGATATTCGTTTTCCTGGCGATTCACGATGCCAGCTTTGGCGCCCTACGCCACGGTTTATGCGCCGGACATGATGGGAGCGGGTTTTTCGGATCGTCCGACGGGGATTGACCACACTATGCGGGGGACGGCGCAGCGAGTGCTGCGATTTGTTGCGGGGCTGGGAGTTTCGTCGTTCGATTTGCTGGGGACTTCGCATGGCGGGGCGGTTTCGATGTTCGCGGCGGCACAATGTTTGGATGGGAGTAGCCGGCTGCGCTTGCGGAGGCTGGTGCTGGTGGATCCGGTGAATCCGTACTCGGCGCACGGGCGGAGGTTGGCGCCTTTTTTCGGCAGCAGTTTTGGCGCCGGCGTTGTTCCGGGCTGACGATTGCGCGCACGGGTTTTTCGTATCCGTATTGGCATGCGCGAATGTATGGAGATCGCAGACGCATTCCTCCGGATGCGCTGGCCGGGTACATGGCACCGCTGGCGAAGCCGGGACTGTTTGAACATGCATTGTGCATTGTGCGGACGTGGACTGAGGATCTGCGCGAGTTGGAGGCAACGCTGCCGCAGCTGGCGAGTGTGCCTACACTTTTTATGTGGGGAAGTAAGGATACTGCGGTGTATGTTTCGTCGGCGGAACGGCTGAGGAAATTCTTTCCGAATTCTGAGCTGATTGTTTTTCCGGGAATCGGGCATCTGCCTTATGAAGAGTGTCCGGAGGAGTTCAACCGGGCGTTGATTGGATTTCTGACAAAGAAGTAGACCTCAAGAGCACGACTGGCTTGGCGCAGTTGGGAGGGAGCCGAGCTTTGCTCGGCATGGACAGCCGGGGCGGCTGTCCCCACATTTCTTTTCTATATTCTCTCCAGATTCTGTCCATATTGTTTTCTGTCACACTTTAAATTCATGACTCACCACATTCTGGCGGTGCTGCGCGATGCGCTGGTGCACTATGGGTACTGGGCGGTGGCGGCGGTGTTGTTGCTGGAGAATGCAGGCGTTCCCGCGCCGGGAGAGACGGTACTGTTGCTGGCGAGCTTTCTGGCTTACTCACAGCGGGAGCTGCAACTGCCGTGGATCATTCTGGTGGGTACGTTGGCGGCTACGGTGGGCGACAACTTGGGTTATGCGCTCGGGAGCTATGGCGGGCGTCCATTGCTGGAGCGGTATCGCAAAGTGTTTCGGGTGAGTGATACCGGAGTGTCGCGGGGCGAAAAGCTTTTCCGGAGGTATGGATCGATCACGATTTTGTTTTCACGATTTGTTTTTGGCATGCGAGTGCTTGCCGGGCCGCTGGCGGGAATGCTGCGCATGCCGTGGAAGAGTTTCGCGGTTTTTAATTTGCTGGGAGCAGCGTTGTGGGTGAGTGCGATCTCACTTGCGGGATATTTTTTTGGGGGCCGCTGGCGACTCCTGATTTATTACATGAAGCGCTTTGACCAGGTTCTGGCCATAGTTTTCATTTTATTTGCCTTCATTGTGTGGTGGAGAAATCGCGGTGCGCGGAGCGTGTGAGGCGAGCACCTTAAGAATCAACTTAGGTACCGCAGGATTCAGAGAGTGGCGGCTATACTGTGCGGGTGCCTCGGGCGTACCGGCGTGAGTACAGGGACGTTAGGCATTGATTTCACAGGCGGCGTCCGCGCCGGAATTTCGGACGAGGAGGAACATATGAAGCGAATTGGGTTCTTGAGTTTAGTAATCCTGGCGATGCTCGTGTTAACTCTGGCCTTCTCTGCAGCGGCTAGTCCAAAGGCGCCAGCGGCTGCCGCCGCCGTGGCTCCCGCAAGTCCAGCAGCTGTTGCCCCAACTCCCGCACCTCCGCATCCGCGTGTGGAACACGCTCTAGAAGCGTTGCACAGCGCACGGGAGCATATGGAGCACGCCGAGGGCGAGTTCCATGGTCACCGCGCCAAAGCGATCGAGCATATTGATGCGGCTATTCACGAAGCCGAGATCTGCATGCACGAGCCGTAAAGTCGGGACCTCAGAAAAATTCAGGCGGCGTCGAGAGACGCCGCCTTTTTCATTTCAGTGCCGCTGCAGTCGCAGATTGTGGACCGGTGCAGCGGTTCAGTGATTGTGGAAGGTATAGCCAACCGAGAATGTGGCGCGGTAGACGTTGTCGGAGTGGAATTCCACGTTGTTCTGGATGTGATAGTAGTGAATCTCGGGACGAATAAAAATGTGAGGGATGCGATGCCAAACGTAGTAGCGGACACCCAAACTCGCATGCTCCATGAAATGATCGCTGCTTACATAACAGGTGCCGGCAACTCCGGTGCAACCTGTCATTCCCGGCAGATAGAAGCGGTTGCTGTCAATTCCTACGCCCGCCATTAAGTCCAGACTGAGTTTCTTGCGTATTTGCGGCTCGAATAGGCCGTTAACGTCGGCAAAAATCGGGCGGTAGCTTTCGTATCCGTCGTAGCTGGCCTTCCTATATTCCCAGGAAGTTTCCGCGTTGAAGCCAAGCCGATTCCTGACAAAGGCATCGAAGCTGACGCTGGGAAAGACTCCGCCCTTTTCCTGCGGCGGGATAAGCGCCTGGGATGCATTGAGGTCTTTGAAGGCAAGAAGCCTGCCGTAGCCGACAGCAATGTCCATCTGCTGAATTTGAGCCCCGGCGAAAGTAGCGAAGAACAGAACAGTACACGCGGACGCGATGCGCGCGAGCCTTCTCAAATACAGCCCCCTTTTAAATTCATTCAGGATTGGAATCAAAGCGCCGGAAATTGTGGCGTTCGGCGCGCCAGTTCCAGTAATGGTCGATTCTAGAAGTCCCAACCCTGGTCACCAGCTGCGCCGAAGCCAAAATACACGATCACGCGGCGGAGTCAAAATCCTAATCGTTGCCGATGGTGTACCCGATCGAGGCGCCCACGCGGAATACGTTGTCGGTGCTGAAGCCCCCGGTGCTGATGTTGTTGTTTCCGTCGATGTGGTAGTAGTGAAGCTCGGGGCGCACGAAGAAGTGGTTCCACACGTAATAACGAAGGCCGACGCCGAGATCCTCCATGAAGTGATGGTCGCTGGTGTAGTTAATGCACTGGCCAGTGAATCCGCTGCAAGAGGTCGCGAAAGGAACGTAGAAGCGATTCGTATCGACGCCGATTCCACCGAATAGGTCGAGGCCGACTTTCTTACCCAACTTGGGCTGATAGAGCGCATTGAAGTCGGTCAGGATTGGGCGGTAGGTTTCGTAGCCGAAATAACTTGCCTGACTGGCTCTCCAGGAGGTTTCGACCATAATTCCAATGCGGCGTTTGAAGCCGACCACATCTCCGGCGACTCCGAGGTAAGTTCCACCTTTTTCGGCAAGCTCGCCGGACAGCGTCGAACTGGTGCTGGGCGAGGACGACAGCAGAGTGCCACCGAAGAACATGGCATCCGCCTGTTGGGCGGATGCAAAGTGGCAAGAGAATAAGACGGCTACAACGGGTGCAAGCAGCGCTAACTTTCTCAAGAGAACCTCCAATCATTTCGTGGTACGGGATAAGATGCGCCTACTAAATCATTCGGATGCAACAATGCCGGTCCACACATCATAATTTCCCACGGGGCCGGGATTCAACTACGGTGCTTGTAAAGAAACGTCAAGCAGCTCATTCACCCGGCGCGGTTGCGAGATGCCGGCACAACGTTCGACCAAACCCTGAAGCCATTAAAAAGTTGCGCGGCACAGCCGAACCTGGCTGTTGCTCTGTACGACAGGAAAACTTCGAAATCTGCTTTCTCCAAAGCGCGGTTTCACTTGGACTTCGCTGCCCCGGGAGCGCGAATGTGATCGAATGCGATTGGACCCGCGCCGAGAAAAATGAGGCCGAAGGCCAGAGCCGCAACCGCCAATGGGAGCTCATATCCGCCCTGCCCTATCAGTCCGTTGTGGAAGTGCACCTTGGCGATGGCGACGGAAAGATCGATGCAGATCGCGAAAGCGGCGACTCGGGTGAACAGACCGATGAGCACGAGAATACCGCCAAAGAATTCGGCAAATGCGGAAAGATAGGCGGTCCAGCCGGGAAGACCGAGGCTGGTGACGAACTGAACGTGGTGATGAAGTCCGCCGAAAACTTTGTGATATCCGTGGCCGGTCATGACGGCGCCGAGGGCCAGACGCATTACCAGAAGGGCGAGGGGTTGCAGGCGATCGAGGTAGCGCAAGTGAGTTCCTCCGGGAGAAGAACCCATAGATTACAGCAGGAGAGTGGTAGGGGAAAGAGGAGCCAGCTTATCGTGGCATGCACCACAGAGTGTCAGGCCTAAAATATTTTCGGACGGCCCATCTTTACGAGCCAGTCTTTTGTTCAGACGGCGTACCGGAGTGGGAAGAATGCGGTGATTCAAATGCGCAGAATCTTGCGCGAGTTGCGAACTTCTGGTAACGTTCTTTCGCCTCGAGATGCGGGTTGGCGGTGGCGTCTGGTGCTTGCTGGTTGGGAATTTTTGCCGGCCTTCCCTCTGGCTCAAGAATTAATTTCAACAGCGTGAGTGGAATCGACGGGTTTCGTGTTTGCAGTGCATAGACTTTGGCAGAGCCGTCTCCGTGCTGCAGTCCAACAGGGTATTTTCGGGTTCGGGTTGGCATTGAGAAGTTTGACGATCAGGAGGCAGTAATGAATCGCACTTCGAAGCATGAAAAGATGCTGCAGTACTGGGTTGTGGTTGTGCTGGTGATCGGGGTCCCCGCGCTGGCGTGGGGTCAACATAAGACGAGTGCGCCCGCGTCGCATGCCAGCGCACCGCAGCACAGTGCGCCTTCGCACGCATCGACACCTTCCCACGGCTCTACGCAATCTCACGGCTCAACGGCTTCACACGGCACGACGAGCCACACGACGACGGCTGGCCACGGCAATACCACCAGCCATACGAATACTGCGAGCCACGGAAATACGAGCCACGGAAATACGAGCGCTGGTCGTACGAAATACAGCAACTCACGGAAATACGACTGCCGGGCATGCAAACACTGCTGGCCATACCAATACAGCCAGCCATGGGAATACGAATGCCGGGCACACGAATGCAGCCGGCCACGGCAACACAGCCGCGCACGGGAACGCAGCGGCTCACGGAAATACGGCAGCCCACGGAAACACCGCTGCAAGCCGGGGCAATGCTAGCCGAACGCCTCCCGGCCGGACGGTCTCGTTAAAGGGCGGTGGCAGGGCCAACGTTCGTCCCAATGGATCGATTCGTTCGATCGATCGTGGCGGCATGCATATTCAGAATGGGGTCCACGGCGGACGGACCGTAGTAAGTGAACATAATGGAGTACGCGTGGTGAACCGCGGGCGCGGCGGATATGTGCAGCGCGCTTACGTCAACCGCGGCGGGCACGCCTATTACTCCCGGACTTTCTACGCCGGCGGACGCTACCATGTGGGTCTCTATCGCGGCTACGGTTGGGGCGGACATATGTACTACGGCTATTACCCAGGATACTGGTACCATCCGGGATTTTATGGGTGGGGTTACCATCCCTGGGGAGCGCCAATTGCCTGGGGCATCGGAGCGTGGGGTTGGGGTGGAGCGCCGTGGTGGGGGATATTACGGCGGGTGGTGGAATCCTTATCCCGTTTATGCCGCGCCCTACTACTGGCTGACGGACTATCTGATCTCGCAGCAACTGCAGGCGGCGTACGCGGCACGGCAAGAGGACAATGCGGACGCCATGGCGGCGGATGCGGCAGCCAGCGGCGGTGGCGATGCGGGCGGAGACCCACCTCCGGCGGCATCGTCCGGACAAGTGGCGCTAACGCCTGAAGTGAAGGAAGCAATTGCGCAAGAAGTGAAAGCGCAACTAGCCGCGCAGCAGGCGCAGGCCAGCCAGGATTCCGGGCAGGCTTCGGCTGCGGCTCCGGCATCCTCTACCGACACGCCGCCTCCGGCGCTCGATCCGGCACAGCGCACTTTTGTGGTGGATTCCGATGTGAGCGTGGTGGCCAATGGTCAGGAATGTGGCTTGACGTCAGGGGATGTGATCACGCGCCTGACGGACACTCCGGACTCGGACAACACCGTGACGGCCAGCGTTTCGGCAAGCAAGAAGGGTGATTGCGGTTCGGGACAGACCGTTGCCGTGAAAGTGGATGACTTGCAGGAAATGTACAACCACTTCCAGGAGAACATCACGAACGGCATGGGCGAACTGGCGAAGAAGCAGGGCACGAACGGTATGCCAAAGGCGCCGGATACTGGCACTTCGGCTGCTGCCGTTACACCTCCGCCACCGGACACGACGGCGGCGAAGACTCTGCAGGATCAACAACAGCAGGCCGACCAGACGGAGGCGCAGGTGAAGCAGGAGGCTGCGGCTGGTGGAGGCCAGTAAAACCAGCGCTGGCGAGAGCGCTGCTGGGTAACCAATTTAGTTGAAGGGAGCGCCGGAACACGGTCGCTCCCTTCTCTCATGCACGGCTGGACGTTATTGAGAATTCATTCGGTATCCAGTTGGGTGGTCTGAGTTCCAGGAGAGCTAAATCGGAGGGCTTATATGTCGCAGAAATTCGGCGGTCTAGTTTCGGGGCTCGTGCTTATGGCTGCCACAGTCTTTCCATTCGCCATCGCCAACGCGCAGGCGCCGGTGTCGCTGCAGGAGCAACTCACGGCGCAGTACAAACTGGTGAAGATGGGATCGGACACGAGCGGATACTCGGTCGTCGAAAAGGGCACGCTGCTGGCGATTCAGAAAGGCGGAATCCTGGCGGTGCCGTACGGTGACCAGAACGTCCTTTCCAACAAATACGAAAACGGAACCATTCACGCCCCGAGCGGATTGTCGCTAATGGGACGGAAATCGATTATGGGAAAATTTGGCAAGGAGCAGACGACCCATCTGTTCGCCGTGGGCGACAAAGTTTATCCCATGAAGATCGATGTGAACCCAGCAAAAGACACAGTTACGCTTGAGATTGTTGCCTGCGATACCTGCAACAAAACCGATCCTCCAACCTATAACAAGGCGAATGTGGTCTTTCAATTCCCCAAGGGATCGCTGGCGAATGCCGCTGCTGGCGGAGTGGAAGATACGATTGGGCAAGTGCTCACCATCAGCAATGACGACGCACAGCAGGATCAGGGTGGTCAGCAAGGGGCGGATCAGGGCGGTGGTCAGCAAGGCGCGGGACAAGATCAAGGTCAGCAACAGGCGCAACAGCCGGCCGCTGAGCCGCAGAGCATCGAGAAGGGGATGACTCCGGATCAAGTGGAAGCGGCCATGGGACAGCCTGATAAGAAAGTGAATCTGGGCAGCAAACAGATTTATGTCTACAAAGATTTGAAAGTGACTTTCCTGAACGGCAAAGTTTCGGATGTGCAGTAGCGAAGCGCACTCCGTTGAAAGCACCCCTAACGCAAGCTATTTGAACCCAGGTTATTCGGGTTGGCGCAACGGCTGTCCGGCTGGCCCAGTAATGTAATTGGGTTGGCGCTGCGAGTCCTTAAATCCCACAGGCGCAGCAACTTGAGCCTGCGTCGTAGTACTTCCGTACCGTCTCTAGTACTTCGGTTACCGCTCTTCAAGTGACTCCTCAGCATGGATGGCGATACTACTCCTAATAGTGCTATGTTCTCGAAAGTCCACAACATATAGAATCTTCGCGGTATCTTCTAGTCTCTCATTTCCAGAAAAACCTTAAAAAACCCAGCAAAAACCGGAAATTCGCTTTGGGCAGGGGTTTTACCGGGTTGATATATGCTCGGGACACCGAAAGCCCTCTGACAGGCATAGAGGGCGGGGCGTCTCCTGAGATTAGCCTGCGCGGGGGAATGCGGTGCAGGAGATTTGGGAGAAATAGGGCAAGGGAAATATGGCCGACTCGCGGGAAGTAATGAATATTCGCCAGGCGTCGCAGTATCTGGGAGTGAGTCCGGACACGCTTTACAAGTACGTTGGGGAACAGAGTATTCCGGCTTTCAAGCTGGGCAATCGCTGGCGCTTCAAGAAATCGAAGCTGGATCAGTGGATGGAAGAGAAGTCGAGCCACATGGAGTCAGGAGCGAAACGGAAACCGAAGGCGGCGATGAAAGCCGCCGGTTCACAGTAGTTGGAAAGGCCGGCGAGACGCCGGCGCTACAAAAACCGGGCACGCCGGCGCTACGAAAGGGTGGGCACATGTTTGGAATGGGATCGAAGACGATTGTAGGTCTGGATGTGGGCTCTTCCAGCATTAAGGCCGTGGAGCTGAAGAAAAAGGGTGGGCAGATTGAAGTTGCGCACTTGGGACTGGAAATGCTGGCCTCTGACATTGTCGTGGATTCGATGATCGTGGACTCGGGAACGGTATCGAGCGCGATTTCGAAGTTGTTTGCCGACTGCCTGATCAAAACCAAGGCAGTGGCCACGGCGGTTAGCGGACACTCGGTGATCGTCAAGAAGATCTCGCTGCCTTCGATGAGCGATCAGGAATTGGCGGAGACGATTGAGAAAGAAGCGGCCCAGCACATTCCCTTCGACCTGGCGGATGTGAGTCTCGATTACCAGATTCTTTCGGAAGAAGCGGGCAACCCCCAGATGGATGTGCTTCTGGTGGCAGTCAAGAAGGACAAGATTTTGAACTACACCAACGTACTCTCGATGGCGGGACGCACCCCGGCTATTGTGGACATCGACGCGCTGGCTTTGCAGAACTGCTACGAGTACAACTACCAGCCGGCGCCAGGCCAGGTAGTGGCGCTGCTCAACCTGGGCGCCAGCGTGATGAACATCAACATCGTGAAGGGCACTACGCCGCTGTTTCCGCGCGACGTCAGCGTAGGCGGACATCAGTATACGGACTCGCTGCAGAAGGAACTTGATCTGAACTTTGAAGATGCCGAGAAGTTGAAGCTGGGCGAGAAGGTCGGCACGGTCAGCGAAGACGCGAAGGCGCCGATCCTGCAGCAAGTGACCGAGATCATCGTGCTGGAAATTCAGAAGACGTTCGACTTCTTCCGGGCCAGCGCGGCGGGCGAGCACATCGAGAAAATTTATCTGGCCGGAGGCTCGGCGAAGGTGCCGGGATTGATGGAAGCGTTGCGGCAGGAATTTTCCATGCCGGTTGAATTGCTGAATCCATTCCAGCGAGTAGTGCCACCGGCGGATGGCCCTGGAGCGGAACTGGTGGAGCAGAACGCGGGCCAGCTGGCGGTAGCGGTGGGCTTGGCTTTGAGGAGCTTTGAATCCCTATGATCAAAATCAATCTGCTGGAATCCTCCAAGGGGAAAAACAAGCGCGGCGGCAGCAACGCACCGTCCATGCCCACGATGGAAATGGGCGATATGGGATCGCCCAAGCTGAAGGTGCTGGTCGTACTGTTGATCGCAGGGCTACTCAACTTCGGCTACTGGTACCGATTGGACAAACAGGGTAAAGCGATTGCAATTCAGATGCAGGCTGCCGAAAAACAGAATCGCGAACTTAGCGACGTGAAGGTGCGATATCTGGAACGCCAGACTCAGGCTAACAACTATAAGCGGCGGGTGGATGTGATCGAGCAGCTGCACGCTGCAGGCCAGACCGGTCCGGTCAACCTTCTCGCCATGCTGGGTGAGACTGTGAACGGAACTGAGGCGGTTTGGTTGAAGAGCATGGATGACACGGGTCCGACTGTAAGTCTGGAGGGCACTGCGCTGAGCGCGGATGCGGTGGCCAACTTGATCGCAAATTTGCAAAAGACCGGTTTCTTTAAAACGGTTGAGATGAAGGAAACTTTCCAGGATGAAACGATTAAGGACATGCAGGCATTTCAATTCACGCTGACCTGCGAGAAGGGAAAGTCCTAGAGGCGCACTTATGGCGAATTTCAGTGAACTGTCGGGTCTGAAGCAATGGGGGGCGGTCCTCCTGGGGGGCGCGCTGGTTACTACGGCGCTGTACTTCACGATATTCAAGAACCAGAGCGACAAAAACGCGGCGGCACAACACGCTTTGCAGGACAAAGTTCGGGAGAACAACGAACTTGAGTCTTACCGTCCCAAGCTTAAGGACATGGATCGGCAGCTGGCCAACTTGAAGCAGCAACTGGAAATCGAGCGGCGCATCGTTCCGGATGAGAAGCAGGTGGATACCTTTATCGAAACCCTGGACGGCGAGGCGGCGAAGGCGGGCGTGGAGTTGCGGCGCTATACCGCCAAACCCATCGTTGCCAAGGAGTACTACTCGGAGCTTCCCTTCGATCTGGAGATGGATGGTCCGTATTACTCGATGCTGAATTTTTTCGACCGGCTGGGCAAGCTGGAGCGTTTGGTGAATGTGAGTGGGCTTCTGGTTTCGAATACGAAGAATCCGCAAGGCGCAAAAGCGAAGCATACGTATATGTACGCGCCGAATGAAAGCGTGGTAGCGACATTTACCGCGACTACGTTCTTCAGTCACGATTTGGAGCCGGCAGGCGCAGCACCGGGAGCCAAGGCCGCAGGCGGGGGCAAATAGGAATCGCTATGAAGCTAACGACATGCATTCTGGCAGTGGGAATGATGACGGGCGGACTCTGGGCACAGAATTCGAACATCATCACTAAGGTGCAGGGCACCATGGATGGGGTGCAGCAGAAGAAGACGGATGACTCTAATGCTGCGCTGGGAATTTCCAGCACCCCAGCCGGCTAAGCCGGCTGCGGGAGCCACCGCGAAGCCCGCGGTCATTTTGCCTGTTTCGGGAGCGAAGAGTGCTCCCGCTCCAGCCAGTGCCGTTGCCAAAGCGCAACTCGCGACGCCAGCGAAGAAGAAGACGGCGAAGCATTCTGTCATCTCTGCAAAAGAGACGGCACCTAAGACTGCAGCCAAGGCCGTGCCTGCCGCTAACGTCAAAATCTCGCCCGATGTCAAAACGGATGCCACGGCCAAAGTCGCCGAAGCTCCAAACGCGCCTAAGCCCGAAGAAAAGAAATGGGCGATGACCGGGAAACGCGATCCATTCTTCAGTCCCATCGTTCAGGAGCCCTCTGGCTCGGGTTGCTCGACCGGGAAAAAGTGCCTGGAGATTGGGCAGATCAATCTGCGCGGTGTGGTGAAGTCGGAGAATGGCTTCATCGCGGTAGTCACCAATTCGCTGAATAAGGCGTACTTCCTGCGGGAGAACGACCCGGTATTCAACGGATACGTTGTAAGAATTACTGGCGACACGGTTGTGTTTCAGGAGACGGTGCAGGACAAGTTAGGCAAAGCGATGACGCGGGAAGTGACCAAGCGAATTTTCACGCCGGCTGTTTAGCGTGGGCAACAGTGCTCCGGGAAAGCCGGAACACAACAAAATCGAGTTCCAGTAAGGACGCGCGGGGTAGACCCGCGAGTTGGGGAGAAGCGAAATGCGAAAGCAACTGCTGAGTGTGATCCTACCGCTGATGCTGCTGGGGCTGATGGCTTCAGCCGCAGAGACGCCGGCGTTACCGGCGAGCCAGCGAAACGAGCTGCAACGAGTGAACGTGGTCCGCGGCACGGATGAAATCCGCGTCGAGATCAGCGCTCGCGGCCAAGTGACGCCTAAGCTGAGCACGGCAGACTCGCCGGCGCGCCTGATCCTGGATTTGCCCGGGACCGTCATGGCGACCGGACAGAGCCATATCAGCATCGGCAGCGAAGGGGTCAAAGGGGTGCGCATCGGCATGGATGGCCACACTCCTCCAACCACTCGCCTGGTGATCGACCTCGAACACGCTTGCCGTTACGAATTGAATCCGGCGGCAGATGGCAAGCTGGTATTGACGCTGCACACTTCGCCTGCGACGGCGGCGAGCGCACCTGCTCGCAAAGCGCCTGTGGCGGAGGTCTCTCCAGCAGCGAAACAAGGAATATCCCCGTTTGCACCGCGCGTCGTTGAATCGACAACGGAAGTGAAAGCGGAAGCCACAGCAACCGCGCCCCTGGCCAGTCATCCGGTTGAGCCGAAGGCCGTGGCAACGAACCTGGCTCCGGCTGTTCAGAAGCCAGACGCTCCTGCGACCAGCGATTTTGTATTCGTGGAACCCAAATACGCGGCCAAGACCAGCACCACCGAGACGGCCGATGAACCTGCCGGACGCGCTCAGGAAGCGGCAGCGAAGTTTGCAGACAAAACGGCGGCGGAGTTGCTGCCGGTAAGCATGAACGCAGCGCAGGCGTCGCAGAGCGGCCCAACTGGTACGGGCATCGAGCCGGCGGTCAATCTGGCGGCAGAGCAGAGAGCTCAAGCTGGACAGCAGCCGACTTCGGTTGGTCCGAAATATACGGGTGAACCGATTTCAGTGAATCTGAAAGATGTGGATCTAAAAGATTTCTTCCGGCTGATTCACGAGATCAGCGGTCTGAACGTGGTGCTGGATCCAAATGTCCACGGCACCCTGACGATAGTGTTGGACGATGTGCCGTGGGATCAGGCTCTGGACATCGTGCTGAAGAACAACGATCTGGCGCGTGAACTGGAAGGCAACGTCCTGCGCATCGCCACCGTGGACACGCTGAAGAAAGAGGCAGACGGTCGGCGCGCCCAGGTAGAGTCAGAGGCAATGGCGGTGGAAAAAGTATCCATCACGCGTTTCCTCAGCTATGCCCATGCCAAGGATGTAATGATCACGGTGAAGAAATTCCTCTCGCAGCGCGGTGACGTGGTTGCCGATGAACGTACCAATGCGATCATCGTCAACGATATTCCGAAAGTGATTCCAATCATCGACCGCTTGCTGACTCAGCTCGACCGTAAGACACAGGAAGTGGAAATCGAAGCACGAGTAGTGGCGGCAACCCGTACGTTCGCCCGCGACATTGGCACACAGCTCGGTTTTGGCTGGGGCGACGGCCACAGTGCGATTGGCGGCGCCTCTGCGGTAGGAAGTTCGCCGACCACGGTAGGAGGCTTGACGCCAGGCTATATCACGGTGCCCGGCACCGGTTCGGCAACGGGATCGACGATTCCGTTGTTCTCCAATCTAGGTTCAACTTCACCCACCAGCGGCTTGACGTTCCTGAATGCAAGCAACACAGTGCGAATCGACGCTGTACTTTCGATGGCCGAATCGCGCGGCTTGCTGAAAGTTCTGTCGCGGCCGCGAGTGGTTACCCAAAATAATATTCAGGCTCTGGTGAAACAGGGCGTGCAGGTGCCGATCGTGACGCAGGCGCAGTTGGGTGGTCCTCCGACAGTGACCTACGTCAGCGCCTTCCTGCGATTGACGGTAACTCCACAAATCACCTCCGAGAATACGATCTTCCTGAATATCGACGTGGAGAACACCACGCCGAACTTCGGCACGGAAGTGCAAGGTAATCCGGAGTTGATTACACAACAGGCGACGACCCAGGTGCTGGTGACTGACGGTGGGACGGTGGTGATCGGTGGCGTGATCCAGACGCAGAATTCGATCAACATCACTCAGGTGCCGTTGCTCGGTAACATTCCGGTTCTGGGCAACCTGTTCAAGCATACGCAGGTAAATACCCAGAACCAAGAGTTGATCTTCTTCATCACGCCGCGAATTATCCAGACGTAACAGCGTCAGACAAGCAGCGCTAAGTTGAAGATTGAAAGCCGCCGGCCTGAAGAACCTGTCAAGGCCGGCGGTTTTGTTTTTTGCGGAGTTCTCAGTTCTCTGAGAACGAAGAACTTGCTTCCTGTGTTTGTTAAACTCAGCGGGCATGAATTTTATCCTTCGCCAGAAGAAACTGCGGGAGCATCTCGCCACAACGCGGTTTGACGCGCTTCTGATCAGTCATCTCCCGAACATTCGATATCTTTGCGGCTTTACCGGCAGCGCCGGGTTCCTGTTGGTGGAGGAATCTGGCAGCGTGTTCTTTACCGACGTCCGGTACGACACGCAGGGTCGTGAGGAAGTGAGGGGCGCGAAGGTGGTCATTGCCCGGAAGGCACTGTTGAGCGCGGTGGCTGAGTGGATTGGATCCCGGCGGCGCCGCTCGAAGGGATCGACGATCGGCATTGAATCCGAACACATGACCGTGGCGGAAAGAAAAAGGCTCACGGATTTGCTGCCGAGGGGCCGCAGGCTGCAGGAGGCGTCTGCCGCGGTGGAACGAGCACGAATGGTGAAGGATGCCGATGAGTTACAGAAGATTCGCGCGGCAGTGAAACTGGGAGCAAGTCTGTTCGATCGTGCTCTCGCGGTATTGCGCCCGGGAGTAAAAGAAAACGATGTGGCGGCGGAGATGGAGTATTCAGCGCGGCAGGCAGGAGCAGAGGAAATGTCGTTTCCTACGATCATCGCATCCGGGCCACGGTCAGCTTTGCCGCATGGCCGGGCTTCAGAGCAAGTCATCGCGCGGGGCGGGTTCGTAGTGTGCGATTTCGGTGTTATACTCGCAGGTTATTGTTCGGACCAGACCCGCACTGTATGGGTTGGGGCTGCGTCCGGAGTTGTCCCAAAAGACGCGCGCGCCGCCTACGAATCGGTGAGAGAAGCGCAGCAGGCGGCGATTGCGGCTGTGCGGCCTGGAATTCGCGCAGCGGAGGTGGACGAGGCTGCCCGCAAAGTGTTACGGCGCACCGGCTTGGGCCCCTATTTCACGCATTCGACCGGCCACGGCGTGGGCCTGGAGATTCATGAACCGCCGCGGATCGCTGCCAGGCAGGAGGAAATACTGCGGCCCGGTATGGTTATCACGATTGAGCCGGGAGTATACTTCCCCGGCAAATGGGGCGTGAGGATCGAGGACATGCTAGTCGTAACCGACAGGGGTTGTGAAGTGCTAACGCCCACGAGCAAGGATTTCCTGATGGTTTAGGGCTTTCAGGATGGAACTGAGGCGTCCGAGAGAGGCGCCCGGCCGTTCCTGGAATGGCAAACCGTCCTACCCTTTATACGAATGAATCAAAAAGAGCTGAAGGAACTCATTGAGTTCTTAATCGAAAAAGACATCGCCGAGTTCGAACTGGAGCGCGGCGATGTCAAAGTGAAGATCAAGCGTGCGGGCGAGCATACTGTGGTGCATGCGCGCACGGAAATGCCCTACGTGGCCTTGCCTGTGGCTCAACCCGGTCAAGCCATGCCCGCAACTCCTCCCGTCGTCCCGGCGGCCGCTTCCAGCGAGCCAGCTCCGGAGGAAAACCTTCATATGGTGAAGTCTCCGATTGTTGGGACGTTCTACGAAGCGCCTTCGCCAGGTGCGCCACCTTTCGTCAAAGTAGGGGATACGGTGGAAGTGGGGCAGGTACTGTGTATCGTTGAAGCGATGAAATTGTTGAATGAGATCGAGTCGGACGTGGCTGGAGAGATCGTGAAGAAGTTGGGAAGCAACGGCCAGCCGATTGAGTACGGGCAGGAATTGTTCGCTATTCGGGCGAAAAAGTGAAATGTTTCGAAAACCGAGCGCGCGCACTCCGCGCGCTTTTTTGCGCCTGAGGAGGCGCGGTTAAGAGGCCGGGCTGCGCCCGGCGGACAGCCGGGGGCGGCTGGTCCCACATTTTTGAATATAGGTGGCTGTTCCCACATTGACTTCAATGTTTAAAAAGATCCTGATTGCGAACCGGGGAGAGATTGCACTGCGGGTCATTTGCGCGTGCAAGGAACTGGGCATCCGCACGGTTGCCATTTACAGCGAGGCGGACCGTCATTCCCTGCCGGTACGTTTCGCGGACGAAGCTATCTGCATTGGGCCGCCACAGCTGGCGCTGAGTTATCTGAATATTCCTGCGGTGATCAGTGCGGCGGAGATCGCTAACGTGGACGCGGTGCACCCTGGCTACGGGCTGCTGGCGGAGAATGCCAACTTTGCCGAGGTGTGCGAGACCAGCGGGATCAAATTCATCGGTCCGCGGCCGGAAGTCACGCGGCTGATGGGCGAAAAAGAAAAAGCGCGCTCCGCCATGAAGCGAGCCGGCGTGCCGATTCTCCCGGGCTCGGATGGAATCATTGCATCAGAAGGCGAGGCGATTGAGTGGGCGCGGCAGGTTGGCTTTCCCGTGATTCTAAAGGCTTCAGCGGGCGGAGGTGGGCGTGGGATGCGCATCGTTCGCAACGAAGACGAGTTGCCGGGTTTATTCAAGGCGGCGCAATCGGAGGCTGCGGGCGCGTTCGGCAATGGCGATCTTTACATGGAGAAGTACGTCGAGCATCCTCGGCACATCGAATTTCAGGTGCTGGCGGACGAGCACGGCAATGTGGTGAGCCTGGGCGAAAGAGAATGCTCAATCCAGCGGCGCCATCAGAAACTGCTGGAAGAGTCGCCATCCACGCAGGTGACGGGCGAGTTACGAGATCAGATCGGTGCAACGTTGTGCCGGTCGCTCACGGATATCGGCTACACGAATGCGGGAACGATTGAGTTCTTGATGGATCAGGAGCGGCGGCTGCACTTCATCGAGATGAACACGCGCATTCAGGTGGAGCATCCGGTGACGGAGATGGTCACTGACGTTGATCTGGTGAAGAGCCAGATCATGATTGCCGCGGGCGCTCACATGCGGGACGTGCTGCAAGGTCCGATTGTGCATCGCGGGCATGCCATTGAGTGCCGGATTAACGCGGAACATCCGGAAAAGTTCACACCATCGGCAGGGAAAATTACCGCATTTCATCCGCCGGGAGGAACCGGGGTGCGCATTGATACCGCAGCCTACACCGAGGGAGTGATACCGCCCTATTACGATTCGCTAATTGCCAAGTTGATCGTACGTGGCAAAGATCGGAGCGAGGCGGTTTCGCGGATGACTCGGGCGCTGGAGATGTTCATTGTCGAAGGGGTGTATACGACGATTCCGCTGCACCGGAGGATTATGGCCGATCCGGATTTTCGTGCTGGGAGGTTTGATACGGGATTTATCGAACGATTTCTGGCGGCGAATAAGAAGGATTCGGCGGCGTGATTTCTGTTCCTCGTCTTTACGCCATTGTGGATGCATCGTGCTTTTTGAAAACAGAAGAGTTGACGGCGTGTGCGGAGAAACTTGCAGCGGGCGGGTGCACATTATTGCAATACCGCAATAAGGACGGAAACGCACGCGTAATGCTGGAGCAGGCGCGCGAACTGAAGTGGCGGCTTGGTGGCAAAGTTAAGCTGATCATGAATGACCGCGCTGATCTGTGCCTGGCCGCAGGCTTCGATGGCGTCCACGTGGGGCAGGACGACCTGTCTCCGGAGTCGGTGCGTAGGATTATTGGGCCCGAGCGCTGGCTTGGGGTTTCCACGCATAACGCCGCGCAACTGCGGGAGGCTAATCAGACCTCGGCCGACTATGTTGCGATTGGTCCGGTTTTTTCTACATCGAGCAAAGAGAGGCCGGATCCTGTGGTAGGTCTCGAGGGAGTCCGCCAGGCGCGGTCATTAACTACTAAGCCGCTGGTTGCCATTGGAGGGATAACGCGGGCCAATGCCGCATCGGTGATTGAAGGCGGAGCCGACTCCGTGGCGGTGATATCCGATCTGATACGGGAGCCACGAAAATCAGCAGAGGAATTTTTGCGCATCTTAAGGTAAAGTCATTTGACCTTGGGTTCAGCGCGCCGGGATGGCCTCAGGGGCTAAAGCCCCCGGATCATGGGCGTATCTTTACGGCACGGCTAAAGCCGTGCCCTTCCCGTTCCACTCCAAGGCAAAATGTGTGGTCGTGCAGGAGGGTGCCTGAGTACACCGACAACGCGGCCGGCCGCGAGCAGCGACTGGGAAATTCATAGCCATCAGGATAAGGAACTGGTCAAAGGCCTCGGGCTGACCAGCGCCACCATGCTGGTCATGGGGTCGATGATTGGCTCGGGAATTTTTATTGTTTCGGCGGAGATTGCTCGAGAGGTAGATTCGCCGGCTTTGCTGATCGGTGCGTGGGCAGTGGCGGGTTTCATGACCATCGTTGCCGCCCTCAGTTATGGCGAACTCGCGGCCATGATGCCCCGGGCCGGTGGGCAATATGTTTATCTGCGCGAAGCGCTCGGGCCGCTGTGGGGCTTTCTCTACGGCTGGACATTATTTCTGGTAATCCAGACCGGGACAATTGCCGCGGTAGGCGTGGCTTTCGGCAAATTCCTCGGAGTTTTCTTTCCGGCGATTTCTTCCTCAAACTGGATTTTGCATCTCTGGAAGGTTCCGCCGATTCGTCTCGGTCCCATGGTTCTGGGCAACATGGATGTCGGAATCAACACGCAAAATCTGGTCGCTATCCTTCTAGTGGTATTCCTTTCCGTAGTAAATATTTTCGGACTGAAGACTGGAGCGCTCATCCAGAATGTGTTTACCGCGGCAAAGGTGTCGGCGCTACTCGGGCTGGCGTTATTTGGATTAGCGCTGGGAAGAAACGCTCACGCTTTGGCGGCAAACTTCAGCGGACATTTCTGGCGAAACGCGGGATTGGGCGCGCAGCACGCCGTACAGGTGGGAGTGGGCGGGCCGGTGGTGATGGTGGGTACGCTGACGATTCTGGCGGTGGCGCAAGTGGGATCGTTGTTTTCCGCGGACGCGTGGAACAACGTGACTTTTACCGCGGGCGAGGTGAAGAATCCCAACCGCAATTTACCACTATCGTTGGCGTTGGGGACGGGAGTCGTAATCGCGCTTTATATAGCATGCAACTTTATCTACCTGTTAGGCCTGCCGCTGGATGGAACTGCGGGAGCGGCCACGATTCTGGGACGGGGCATTAAATATGCCGCCGAAGATCGCGTGGGTACAGCGGTCATGACGCAGATGTTCGGAGCTGCTGGCGGATTGCTGATGGCCGGAGCCATTCTGATTTCAAGCTTCGGATGCAATAACGGGCTGATTCTTTCCGGCGCACGCGTCTACTATGCGATGGCGAAGGACGGCTTGTTCTTTAAGAGCGTGGCCAAGCTGCATCCAACCTACAAGACGCCTGCAGTTTCGCTGATGGTGCAGATGGTCTGGGCGTGCCTGCTGTGCGTTTCCGGCAGCTATGGACAACTTCTCGATTACATTATTTTTGCCGTGCTGGTTTTCTATATTCTGACGATTGTGGGATTGTTCGTGCTGCGGCGAACGCGTCCGGATGTTCCGCGACCCTACCGGGCCGTAGGTTATCCCGTGCTGCCGGCGATTTATATTGTCATGGCTTTATTTATCGATGTCGTACTATTGCGCTATAAGCCGCAATTCACGTGGCCGGGGCTCATTGTAGTACTGCTAGGCATCCCGGTATATTACGCGTGGTCGAAGAGTTCCAGAACGAGGAGCGCATCTTAGCCGAAGGAGAAACTGAAGCATGGCGAATCTGTTCGCGAAGAAAGACCTTCCCACACTGATGAAAGAGGCGGTTGAGGTTGAGGGCGAACAAAGTCTGCGGCGCGCCCTCGGTCCTCTGAATCTGGTGACCCTGGGAATCGGCGCGATTATTGGGGCAGGCATTTTTGTCATTACTGGACAAGCCGCGGCGCAGTTTGCCGGACCCGCTCTGGTCATCTCGTTCGTGCTGGCTGGCGTCGCCTGCGCATTCGCGGGACTCTGTTATGCCGAATTTGCTTCGATGATTCCGATCGCGGGCAGCGCGTATACATACTCTTATGCGACGCTGGGTGAACTGGTTGCATGGATCATTGGCTGGGACTTGATTCTGGAGTACGCGTTCGGCGCGGCTACGGTTGCGGTGGGCTGGAGCGGCCACTTGCGGGCGTTCCTGCACGATCTGGGCTGGAATATGCCGGCTCTTCCCACCTCCGATTTCGTGCTTTTCGGGACGCCGGTACATTTGAAATACGACTACGTGGGATTCATCGTCATCATGGTGATCACCACGATTCTTGTGATCGGCATCAAGGAATCGGCGAATTTTACCACCGCGGTAGTGATTATGAAGGTTTTGGTGGTTTGCATGTTCGTGGTTCTGGCCACCGGGTTTTTGTATTCGCATTCCTGGAAACCAAACTACTGGCACCCATTCATCCCGCCAAACACTGGCGAGTGGGGACACTTTGGGTGGTCGGGCATTTTGCGTGGAGCGGGCGTGGTCTTCTTCGCATATATCGGTTTTGATGCGGTATCAACGGCGGCGCAGGAGGCGAAGAATCCCAAGCGGGATATGCCGCTGGGCATTCTCGGTTCGCTGGTTATTTGCACGGTGCTTTATATCCTGGTTTCCGGCTTGCTCACTCATCTGGTGCCTTACCAGCAACTCAACGTTCCAGATCCGGTGGTGGTGGGGGTTCGTGTGGCGGGGCAGCAATGGGCCACTTTCCTGGTAGAAATTGGAGCGCTCGGCGGTCTGGCGACGGTGATGCTGGTGATGTTGCTGGGCCAGTCTCGCGTGTTCTACTCCATGTCGCGCGACGGGTTGCTCTGGCCGTGGGCGGGCAAAATTCATCATCGCTTTCGCACGCCGTATCTCAGTTCCATTGTGGTTGGCATTTTCGTTGCGATCTTGGCCACGGTAATTCCCCTCAATGTGCTGGATGAGATGACGAGCGTGGGGACTCTGCTCGCCTTTGTACTGGTGAGCGCGGGTGTGTGGGTGATGCGCCGGACGCATCCGCACATTAACCGGCCGTTCAAAACCCCGCTGGTGCCGCTGGTGCCCATTCTCTCGATTCTTTTTTCGGGGGCTCTCATCATTTTCCTGTCTCCGGCAACGCAGATCCGGCTCGTGGTCTGGCTTGTGATTGGACTGGCTATTTACTTCAGCTACGGACGCAAGCACAGCAAGGTGCAGCAGGCACTGCGATCAGAGCCGGTTTCGAAGAGTGCGTCCTAGACTGAGCTTTTGTCTTAGGGTTAAGGGCTCTCCGCACGGCGCGGAGGGCTTTTTTGTTTTATAGTCGGTCAATTAGACGCATGATACGAAATGAAGTAATTCAACAAAGTAATTCAACAAAGTAATTCAACAATGAAAATTGTTAGCGCAGAAGAAATGCGGGCCATTGATCGCTCTACCAGCGAGCGCTTTGGCGTGCCTTCGCTCACGCTGATGGAGAATGCGGGCGCGGCCGTAGCAGAGTATGTCCTCTCGCATTATGGTTCTGCCGTACGAATCGTAGTTTTCTGCGGGAAGGGAAATAACGGTGGCGACGGTTTTGTCGCGGCGCGACTGCTGCGTGAACCGGAGAAAAAGGTCGAGGTGATCTTGTTGGCGGACCCAGCCGATCTGCGAGGAGACGCTGCAGTCATGTACGGCAAGTTACCGGTCCCACCGATCGCTGTGCATTCCATCGATGAATTGAGAAGTGAACGGGTACAGCTTTTGCTTCAGGCTGATTTGTATCTCGATGCCGTTCTGGGTACGGGTTTCAAGCCTCCGGTGAGCGGGCTGTATGGCGAAGCAATCGCGGTCATGAACGCAAGCAAGGTTCCGGTAATTGCCGTGGATATTCCCTCTGGCGCAGATGCAGACGCGATGGGGCCACAGACTGGGACGATTGCACGCGCTGATGCGATCGTGACATTTACCGCGCCGCGTCCCGCGCATGTATTTGCATCGTTGACGCTGGGTACGACTTGCGTGGCGGGAATAGGATCTCCTGAAGAGGCTATCGTTTCTTCGCTGCAACTGAATTTAATTACGGCGCGGGATATAGCGGGATTGATTGGGCCACGACGGGCAGAATCGAATAAAGGAAACTACGGGCATGTGCTGGTGGTCGGAGGATCGCGCGGAAAAGCGGGAGCGGCTGCGATGGCGGGAATCGCCGCACTGCGCGCCGGAGCCGGGCTTTCGACGGTGGCGACGGCAAACTCAGTGCTGGGAACGGTGGCAGGATTTCATCCCGAGTTGATGACCGAGCCTTTGGCCGAAACCGACGCGGGAACGATTTCGATGAGCGCGCGGGAACGAATTGATGAGTTAGCGAAAGGGAAAACCGTAGTTGCAATTGGTCCTGGAATATCAGGAAATCCGCAGACTTCAGAAATGGTGAGAGAGCTGGTGGCGGACCTCCGAGTCGCCATGGTCGTGGACGCGGACGGCCTGAATGCATTCGATGGTCGAACAGAGGAATTAAATGGAAACGGCCGGACGCTGGTGATCACACCGCACCCGGGAGAGATGGCGCGGCTCGCGGGAATGAGCATCCCTGACGTGCAACAAGATCGGTTAGGAGTGGCGCGAAAATTTGCGCGGGAACACGAATTGATTGTTGTGTTGAAGGGACATCGCACTCTGGTGGTGCGGGCGGATGGCGAGGCCTGGGTGAACACCACGGGCAATCCGGGGATGTCTACCGGCGGCACGGGAGACATTCTGACCGGAATGGTCGCGGGCATGATTGCGCAGAATCCGAAAGGTGCGTTCGCCGCTGCGATGGCTGCGGTGCATCTGCACGGGTTGGCGGGAGATGTGATGCGCGAGAGCGTGGGTGAACATTCGCTGGTGGCGACTGATCTTCTGCGGGGACTGCCGGAGGCTTTCCGGCGGACGCAGAAAGCCGCAGAGCAAAAGCTGGTGTGCTGGGGCGAATAATCGCGCGTGCAATCTTATGTCATCTGGAAGCGGGTAAGCGAATTGTTTTTCCCGAAGCTGCCGAACGCCGCGCTGCGTCCAGGATCTCGGTCACTGTGATATTGGTTTCCAGCGAAGATAATCCATCGGGCTTCGTTCCGTCGATCACCACGGCTCTTAAAAGCGACAGGGAACTGTCGTAAGGAGCAGCAATTGTTTTGGCTGCGATCTGCTCTTCCTGGCCGCCAGCGCGCCGCACGCGAATGTCATCATGCTTCACGGTAATTACGTATCCGGTCTGACCGTACACTTCCATATCTTTGCGGTCGAAAGGCCAGTTCCACGAGGCTTGTATGATGGCTTGCGCTTTGGGATATGTGAGAATGACGGTGGCCTCGTCGTCGACATGCGGATAGATTTCTGGTTTGATCTGCTGCGTGACGGCAGTAACGGTTTCGGGGCGTTCGCCATCCATCAGCCAGGTCATGAGATCCGCGCCATAGCAGCCGAAGTCGAAGAGCGCGCCTCCCCCGTTGAGTTTGGGATCGGTGAGCCAAGACTAGAAATTCGGGGCTGACGCCAATTTCCTTGGGACCGCTGTGACCATCGTGAACCACTACCTTGCGAATGTCGCCGAGCGCCTTTTCGTGGACGAGGTCGTAAGCGGCGTGATTACTGCGGTACCACGTTGTCTCGTAGTTTACGAGGACGTGAATTTTTCCCGCGTCTGCAGCTTTCTTGATGGCCAGCGCGTCTTCCAGGCTGACTGCTAGAGGCTTTTCCATCATGACGTGAACGCCGTGGCGGGCGCAAATTTCGACGACGCGGCGATGGTCGTAGGTATTCGTGTATACAAGGACAGCTTGCGGATGCGCGCGGTCGAGCATTTCTTCCAGGTTCGGAAAGAGCAATTTCCCGTCGATGCCGAACTGCTTCGAATATCGAGCGAACAGCGATTGGTCAGGTTCGGCGATGCCAACGATTTCGATTGCCGGATCGTGAAGGGATCGCTCGAAAAATCCCTGCACATGACCGTGAACCAGGCCGACGATGCCGACGCGCAGAGGAGGCCGATTTTGCGCGGGCATGCTCTGGCTTTGCAGATGTGGAAGTCCGAATAAGAGAATCAAGCAAAACTGGCGAAGGATAAAAAATGGCGCATGCAAGCACTCCATGGGCACAGCGATCGACAATCGTGGTCGCACAAGAAAATCACGCCTGGTCTGACGGGACATTGTATCAACAGTAAACAAAGCCGTAAGTGCAGACTGGAAAGGAATTTGCAAGGCGGCGGAGATGGGCTAGCAGCGCGGGAATCCGGCCATCCGCTTCCGTAACCTGTTACCTGTCCGAATGGCATGACATAGTGGTTTCACTATGACCCACTTCCCCCAACCGCACCCCTCGAGGCGCGCGGCCCGAATCCAATTAGGCGATGCTGTCCTGGCGGCGATTCGTTTAGAAGATGGCCGGCGCACAAAAGCCAAACTCCAATCCATTTCCGTGACTGGCGGACTGTTGCAATTGCCGCATGCTTTGGGAACCGGTTCGTTCGTCGAACTCGCGTTTCAGACGCAATCGGGCCCGGTGCACGGCATGGCAGAAGTCCTCGCTCCCATGCGAAAGACAAATACTGGCGTGCTCCAACCTTTTCGTTTCGTCGCGTTTGAGGATGACGATCACCGGCGTCTGCGCACGTCGGTCGATCATGTGGCGGACCGAAGCCTGCTGGGATTGAAGTCGTCTGTGTTTATGGTGCCGAAGACGACGATTTAGTCGACGCTGGCGATTCAGACTTCTCCGATGCTGAGGGCGGAGCTCTCGCTATACTGTTCGTAATCAGGCAAGAATTGGCTGCGAACGGATGCGAGAGATGACCCGGGAGATCACCACTCAGTCGGCGGAAGAGACGATTGCCTTCGGGCGGACGCTGGCGCAGTTGCTGGCGCCGCCGAAGATCGTCCTGCTGCGCGGCGACCTGGGCGCCGGGAAAACTACGCTAGTCAAGGGAATTGCGGCCGGGTTCGAAGCGGCAGAGGAGGAGGACGTCACTAGTCCCACCTTCACCCTGATTCACGAATATCGGGGGCCGCGCGTGAACATTTATCACATCGATCTTTACCGCATCGATACGCAGCGCGAGCTGGAGATGTTGGGGCTGGACGATTTGCACTCTGACAAAAGCCTTTTGCTAATCGAGTGGGGAGAGAAATTCCAGCATCTGCAGAGAGAGCGAGACATCGAAATTTCTCTGGAGCAGGATGGGAAGGACAACCGGCGGATTAAAGTACATTCGTAAGCTGGCTGGCCTCCACTTACGCCGCTCTCGGACCTACGCAATAGCACCTCAGCCTTCTTTCCTAATCGGATTACGAGTTCCCGCGCCGCAAATAAGGTAATCCCCCTGAATGACAGGCTGGAGTGGTCGCGGTATGCTGGCGGGCATGAACTCGGAATCAAAGAAAAATGCGGCGAATGGTGTGGTGAAGTCGCTAGCTGCGGTCGGGGCAGCGGCGCTGTTTCTATATGGATCCAAGACCCTGATCAACCTGTTCGGACCACAACCGCGGTTCGCAATTGAGCACGATCTTACCGGCAGCCTGGATTCGGAAGAGTTCATTCAATTCTTGAGTGTGATTACGGATGGAACGCGGCGGCGGTCAAGACTGACGCGGCTGAAAAATGGGGTTGAATTCTATCCTCAAGAGCTGGATGCGATTCGGCGTGCGCAACATGCCATCAATCTGGAGTATTTCGAGTTCCTCCGGGGAAAAATAGCCGACCAAATGCTGGCGGCACTCACCGAGCGGGCGCGGGCTGGCGTGGAAGTAAGGCTCATGGTGGATGCCGTCGGCAGCTTCGGAACCAGCAACCGGTATTTCGATCAGCTACGCGCCGCCGGCGGCCAGATGTGCTGGTACCACCCCCTGCGATGGAATACGTGGCCGAGCATAAACCAGAGATCACACCGCAAATTGTTGGTTATCGACGGGCAAACCGGATTCATCGGCGGAGCTGGAATCGCCGATCACTGGTTGCAGCCAACCAATAATCAGCCGACTTGGCGAGATACGGTTTTCTGCGTTGAAGGCGAAGCTGTGGCCGGGATGATCTCCACTTTTTGTGAAAACTGGCTGGAGGCCTCGGGAGAAATTCTCTCGGGAGATAAGCAGTTTGGTTTTCGTGCGATGCCTGAGGGCTCGGAGAGCTTCGTGATTCCAAGCACACCGCGCGGCGGCGGCACTCAGGCACGCATTCTGTTCCAGGCGCTGATCAGGAGCGCGCGCGAGACAATAAGGATCACAACTCCATATTTTTTGCCCGATCGCAGCGCACGGCGGGCGTTGGAAGACGCGGTGCAGCGCCGGGGAGTGAAAGTGCAAATTCTGACTGCCGGTCCGCGAATTGACCACCCGTTTATCCGCACGCTTAGCCGGCATAGCAGCCGTCACCTCCTGCTCGCCGGGGCAGAAATTTTCGAATATCAACCTTCCATGATCCACGCTAAATTGATGACCGTCGATGGCCAATGGAACGTGATGGGATCGACAAATTTCGATCATCGTTCTTTTGCTTTGAATGACGAAGTGAATCTGGCCGTGCTCGACCGCGAACTGGCCGCAGTGATCGAGGGAGATTTCGCCGAGGACCTGAAGCAAAGCCGACCGTTGACCTTGGCCATGCTCCGCGAACGGACTCCACTTGCTAAGGTGCAAGGCGTGCTTGACGTGGCCGTGAAATCCGAGAGTTAGAAGCCCATGATGTTATAGCCGCAGTCGACGTAGATGATTTCGCCGGTGATGCCGCTGCTGGCGTCGGAGGCAAGGAATACTCCAGTGGAACCGACTTCTTCGACTTCCACGCGGCGGCCTAGAGGGGCGCGCTCTTCGTGGCCTTTGAGCATGTCGCCGAAGCCGGCGATGCCGCGGGCGGCGAGAGTTTTGATTGGGCCCGCGGAAATTGCGTTGACGCGAATTTTCTTCTTTCCCAATTCGTAGGCGAGATAGCGCACCGAGCATTCCAGTCCTGCTTTCGCCACGGCCATCACGTTGTAGCGCGGGACGACTTTTTCGGAAGCGTAGTAGGTCATGGTGAGAATCGATCCGCCGTCTTCCATGAGCGGAGCGGCGGCGCGGGCGACGGCGACCAGCGAATACACGCTGACATCCATCGCGATGCGAAAGCCTTCGCGCGTGGTGTTGAGGAAATCGCCTTTGAGTTCTTCGGCGGGAGCGTAGGCGACGGAGTGCACCAGCGTGTGCAGCTTGCCGTGGCGTTCTTTGAGTGTGGCAAATAGGCGGGCGATTTCTTCGTCTTTGCTGACGTCGCACATGTAGGCTTCGGCGCCGGGCAGCGAGAGAATGAGATCTTTGGCTTCCTGCTCCAGACGCTCGTTCTGGTAGGTGATGGCTAGCTTCATGCCTGCGGCGTGAAGTCCCTGGGCGATGGACCAGGCGATCGAGCGCTTGTTGGCGACTCCGAAGACGACGCCGTTGCGGCCTTGTAAATCAGAGGGCATGAGTGCTCCTTGGAATGGGAAAGGATATCAGGTGATGAGCTTGGATTTACCACAAAACGCAAAAGCAGAATCTTTAACACAGAGGACACAGGGATACACAGGGTAAAACAATTTATTTCACTGTGGTGATTTCTTCTGCTGCCGCTGCCACCTCGACCGGCCAACTGGCTGCCACAAACGATAATCCATAAACGCAGGCCAGGATCGCGAAGGCCGCTACTAAACTGACGTTGTGCGCGACCGCGCCGACCGCGAGCGCCAGCACAAGCTGCAGGAAGGTGCCGAAAAAATAAAAGGAATTTTGTACGCGTCCCATCAGATGTTGCGGAACCATTTCCATCAGGCTGGTGTTCATGGCGATGCCGCCGACGCCGCGGGCGGAGCCCATCACACCGTATATTAAGACCGCCGCGGCAAGCCAACGCGAGACTGGAGCGCAGACAATGCACGCGGCGATGATGGCCATGGAAAAAGCGACGGAGCGGCGTCCGCCCAGGCTGGCGATGACTGCGGGAGCGTAGAGGGCGCTGAGAAAAGCGCCGGTGCCCCAGCCGGCGTTGAGCCATCCATAACCGACGGCGCCAGCGTGGAAGATGCGCTCGCTCAATGACGGAGTGACGACCACGCCGGTGATCATTGCTCCGAGAAATAGAGCCCAGCTGATGCCGAGTAGGATGACGGGACGGCGATCGCGAAGAAAATGCAGACCCTCGCGCATCTCGCGCCAGAAGCGCTGGAACTGAGTTTCGGCGGCGATAATATCGGCGCGTAATTCTTCCGGACGCAGCACGACGTGACGTCCCTTGCGCACAGCGAAGTAGCACAGGAACGAAACCACGTAGGTGGAAACATCGATCAGAAGCACGCCACCGAGGCCGATGTGGTTATACATGAAACCAACGAGTGAGCCGGCGATGAGCCAGCCTCCCTGCACACCGGCGAGAAGAAAAGTGTTCGACTCTACGAACTGGCCCTCGGGAGTGAGTTCCTGAATGAGCGCGGTGATTGTCGGCCAGAACATCCAGAAGCCCGCAGCGACGAGAGTATTCATCAAATACAGTTCCCAGATTTTCACGCGGTGCTGAAACGCCAGAATGCATACAGTGACAATGATCACGGCGCGGACGGCATCCAGCCACATGACGAGACGGCGGCGATCTTCGCGATCAATAATGACGCCGGTGAAGGGGAGCATCAGCATGGCGGGAATGGTTTGCAGGACGGCGAAAGTGCCGAGGGCCATTTCCGAGTGCGTGACTTCGAGGATGTACCAGGCGACCGCGGCCGAATTCATCCCGCTGCCTAACATAGAGATCACGTTGGCGGCAAAGACAAAGCGCAGCGGGCGCTGGCCAAGGATGTTTCGCATACTTTACTTTAGCCGATGTGGAAGCGAGGGGAGAGTTACGGATGGAACATCATGCGGAAGTTTTTAACTTTTGCGATTCCTCACGAATTCTTTTCCAGGCGCGCTCGACGTGTTTCGCTTCCGTGTTGGTCTGGCCGACACAGAGACGTAGTGTGAGTTTTCCTTTGAGCTTGGTGTGGGTGAGGAAGAGATCACCACTGCGGTTGAGACGATCCATGATGGTTTGATTGGCGGCGTCTCCGGCTTTGTGGCGAAAACAAACCAGATTCAGCGGAACGGGAGCCGCGAGTTCGAAATCTTTGTCATTGTCACGGCGCACCCAATCGGCAAACCGCTGCGCCAGTTCCACGTGGCGGCGAATGTGATGCTGCAGCCCTTCCACGCCGTAATGGCGAATCACGAACCAGAGCTTGAGCGAGCGGAAGCGGCGGCCGAGTTGGATGTGCCAGTCTCGATAGTCGATTACTGCGCCCGATTCCGTGGCCTGATTGCGTAGATATTCCGGAAGGATGCTGAGTGTCTGGATGAGAGCTTTGCGGTCGGCGACCCAGAAGCAGTTGCAATCGAAGTTGGTGAACATCCACTTGTGGGGATTGAAGTTGTAACTGTCGGCAAGCTCCACTCCGTTTTGCAGATAGCGAAATTCCGGGCAGAGTGCGGCGGTGCCTGACATGGCGGCATCCACGTGCAGCCAGAGGTTGTGCTGGCGGCAGATTTCGGCTATCTGCGGGATCGGGTCCATGGCATTCGAAGAAGTGGTGCCGACTGTTGCGCAAACGAAGCAGGGAACGAGGCCTGCGCGTTTGTCAGCTTCAACCTGCCGCGCGAGAGCGCAGGGACTCATGGCAAAGTTTTCATCGACCTCAATCTGGCGGAGATTGTCGACCCCGATCCCTGCGATCATTGCGGCCTTCTGCAAGGAAGAATGAGTTTGGGTGGAGACGTAAGCGACGATGCGGCCGTCGCATCCTTTTTTGTTGCTGATGTAGTTGGTGGCACGTTCGCGAGCGGCGAGAAGCGCGCAGAGGGCGGCACTCGAAGCCGTGTCCTGAATCACGCCGCCGCCCGTATTCGAGGAAAGGAATTTCTCCGGCAATCCAAGCATTGTTACGAGCCAGTCGAGAACATGGGTTTCCAATTCCGTGCAGGCGGGACTGGTGGACCAGAGCATGCCCTGCACGCCCAGGCCGGATGAGAGAAGATCACCGAGAATTCCCGGGCCGGAGGCGTTGCAGGGAAAGTATGCGAAGAAATTCGGCGACTGCCAGTGGGTGATGCCGGGGAGAATCAGATTGTCGACATCTCTAAGCATCGCCGCGAACGCCTCGCCCTGCGCGGGAGGTTTCGCCGGCAAGGATGCGCGGATTTGTCCCGGCTTGACTTGAGACAGCACGGGAAATGACTCGACGTGAGATTGATAGTCTGCGATCCAATCGATTACGGCGTGGCCGCAGCGGCGGAATTCATCGGGCGTCATGTGAAAAGATTTGTCTTCGGACACTTACTTAACCTCGAAGCGAACCTTCTTGTACTTGCCTTTAATGTTTTTCAGATGTTTACGAATGCATTCACCACGAAGGTCACGACGATACACGAAGTAACCGGTTCAACACAGATGTCCGAAATATAGGCGCGTTTTGTATTCGAACACGACGCGGCCTCCGATGGCGCAGGCTTCAAAAATATGCCGCAATTCGCGCAGCATGGGCGCGTGTTGTGGATGGTCTGGACCTGGCGCATACGACGACGAGAGCAGTCGGCCTTCCGCGGCAGCGTAGTCGAATTCCTGACGCATGTCGAAGACTCGCTCTCGATAAGGAGCGGGGTCAAAAAATTCGTTCACGGATTCGGTGGTGCGTTCGTGACGAACTTCTTTGTAGTCGGTGCCGTAGGTTAGCAGCAGCTTTTCATACTGGCGAAGAAATTCTGAAGAATTAGTGAGACGCTCATTCCACAGTAGAACCAGCCAGCCTCCAGGTTTCATGATGCGAACGAATTCACGTCTTGCACGCGGGCGGTCGAACCAGTGAGCAGCTTGCGCCGCGGTAATGAAGTCGACGCTGTGATCGGCAAGAGTTGTTGCTTCGGCGGTCCCGGCAATACTGGTGAAGTTCGGGAACGACGCGAGCAGGCGTTCTCCGGCGTTTCGCATCTCGGCATTGGGTTCGACACCGAAAACCCGATTGCCATTGTTGAGCAGCATGCGCGTCCAGATGCCGGTGCCGGAAGCAATTTCGGCGATTACATGACTGGGCGCGAGACCGCATTCGTCCTTCAGGGTCTGCAGGGCTTCTGGCGGATATCCTGGTCGATAGCGTACGTAGTTTTCTACGCGATCGGAAAAGCGGCTGGTGGCATTGGAGGCAGGCATATTATCAACGAAAGTTTGGCATGTTGTAAGGAATCCATTCTAATGGCAGGCGGCAATTGACGAGAAGTGCCTGCTGGCGCTTCAAGTGCGATACCATTTCAACCAACATGAGAGTTTGTGCTGCATGAGAGTGGTCATCAAAGTCGGAACTAGTCTGATCGCGCCTGGCGGACAGATCGACGCGAACCTGCTGCGCGCTATGGTCGATCAATTCGATCTCAGCAAGAATGAATATTTAATCGTCACTTCCGGCGCGATCGCGGCGGGCATGTCGGGGCTGGGTTTAAGCGAGCGGCCGAGCGATGTTCCCGGAATGCAGGCATGTGCCGCGGTGGGGCAAAGCAAGCTGATGCATACTTACGAGCAGCTGTTCTTCGGCAAAAAGGTGGTGGCGCAGCTTCTACTTTCGAGCGACGATTTTACATCGCAGGTTCGCTACCGAAATCTGCAAAATGCTTTAACGGAGCTGCTTGGGCTGGGGGTGGTCCCCATTGTGAATGAGAACGACAGCGTCTCAGTGCGGGAACTGGAAGGCGCTTTTGGCGACAACGACGAACTCAGCGCATTGCTGGCGCGGGCGGTGAAAGCCGATTGGCTTTTGTTACTCACGAATGTGGATGGATTTCTCGTACCCGGCTCGGGCAAGAAAAGTCGTCTGGTGCGGGTGGTGCGCAAGCTGACTCCGGCCTTGGAGGCGCAATGCAATGGCACGAGTAAACTAGGGCGCGGCGGGATGATTTCTAAATTGCGGGCGGCGAAGCTGGCTAGCGAAGCGGGTGTACACGTGGCAATTGTGAATGGATGCCATGCTCGCGCGATTGCATTGGGAATCGAACGCAAGACTGGAACTTATTTCCCTCCGGCGCGAGGAAGAAAATAATGGGGACGAGCGTTACAAACGCGGCTTCCACGCAGGAGAAACTTTTGCGGGCGCGTGGCGCCTCCGGGAAGCTGGCTACGCTTTCCAGCGGCGAGAAGAATGCGCTGTTGCTGGCGATGGCCGAGGCCGTTGAAGCGAACATGGAGAGTATTTTGACGGCGAACCGGCAGGATATCGAAAGTTCGGCACTCGCAGGCGCCATGCGCGACCGGCTGCTGCTGACCGCAGAGCGGATCAAGGAGATGGCGCAGGGAGTACGTGAGGTGGCGGCGCTGCGCGATCCAGTTGGGGAGACGCTGGCGGAGTGGACGCGTCCGAATGGGTTGCAGATTCGCAAAGTGCGAGTGCCGCTGGGAGTGGTGGGAATCATTTACGAATCGCGGCCCAACGTTACCGTGGATACGGCTGTGCTTGCCCTGAAAACTGGTAATTCCATTGTGCTGCGAGGAGGAAAAGAGGCGGCGAGGAGCAATCAGCGGCTGGTGGAGATTCTCGCGTCAGTGCCGGGAGTGCCGGAGGGAGCGATCGAACTGCTGGATTCGAGTACGCGGGAATCGGTGCAGGAGCTGATCAAGGCGCGGGGCTTGGTGGATGTGATTATTCCGCGCGGAGGCGCGGGCCTGATCGCATTTGTCACCGAAAATTCTTCAGTGCCGGTGATTGAGACGGGAGCAGGGAACTGCCATATTTTTGTCGATGAATCCGCCGATTTTGATATGGCGGATCAGATTGTGATCAATGCCAAGACGTCGCGTCCGTCGGTTTGCAATGCGGCGGAGAAATTGCTGATTCATGAAAAGATCGCTGTGCAATATGTTCCGCGCATCGTGAAGAAGCTGATTGATGCGGGAGTTGAGGTGCGCGGGGATGAGAAGTCACGCAGTCTGGCTGCGGGACTGAAGATTGCTCCGGCCACGGAAGACGACTGGTACGAAGAATATCTGCGGCTCTGTATAGGAGTCAGGGTGGTGGAGAATGTCGAGGAGGCGATCGACCACATTAATCGCTATTCCACAAAACACTCGGATTCGATCGTGACCCGTGATGAGGCGAATGCTCGCAAGTTCCTGCGCAGTGTGGATTCGGCGGCTGTTTACTGGAATGCTTCGACCCGTTTTACCGACGGCGCGGAGTTCGGCTTCGGCGCGGAGATGGGCGTCAGCACGCAGAAGCTGCACTGCCGCGGGCCTTTCGCGCTAGCGGAATTGACTTCTTCGAAGTACGAGATCGTGGGGACGGGGCAGGTGCGGTGAATTCTGGTGGCGGAGGACCGGTTGCGTCGCGAAACGCCAGATAGTAATCGTGGTTTGCTCTGACGTCGCTAAGGCCGCCATTTCCTCTCGCAGTAACTTTAAAAGGTTTGACCTGCTTGCGCGCAGGCTTCATGTGTGTGGGATAGCACCGCTGTGGTAACGTACTTACTTTCTCTGCGGAGCCTCATGAGACTATTCTCATTACCACTTCTTTCTTCAGTCGTCCTACTTTGTTTTTTGTCGTCCGGTGTCAGCGGCACTGCGCCTGCTTCGGCTGCGGCCCAATCCATCTTCGGCTTCCGCGACGCGGCTACCGAAAATGCGAACGAGGCCCACTTCCTTGCTGTGCCTGACCCCAAGCTGGCGGAAGAGCATTTGCGTGTGTTAACGCAGGCACCACATATGGCGGGCACGCCCGAGGACAAAGCGACCGCCGATTATGTCGCGCAGAAGTTTCGCGACGCCGGGCTCGAGACTGAGATCGTCGAATACAAAGTCTGGATGAATTATCCGCAGGAAATCAGCGTGGACATCACGGCGCCTGCCGGAGTTGAAATGCACGGGCCTACCCGCGAGCATGTGGAGGGCGATCCCTACGATAACGATCCGCGAGTAGTGATGCCGTTCAGTGGAATGTCGCCTTCCGGAGACGCCGAGGCGGACGTGGTCTACGCCAACTACGGCACGCCGGAAGATTTTGAAAAGCTGGAAAAGTTGAAGATCGATGTACGCGGAAAAATTGTGATCGTGCGTTACGGGCAGAATTTTCGCGGGGTAAAGGAATTCATTGCGCAGGAGCACGGCGCGGCGGGGGTAATTATTTATTCCGATCCGTTCGACGATGGCTGGCGGCGAGGAGATAAATATCCCGAGGGCCCCTGGCGGCCCGATACTGGCGTGCAGCGCGGGTCGGTAGGATACATGTTCGAATTTCCCGGCGACCCGACGACGCCGGGAATTGCCTCAGTGCCGTCGTTACCGGAAAGCAAACGCATTTCTCCCGAGCAATCGGCGCAGATGCCGAAGGTTCCGGTTACGCCGCTTTCCTATCACGATGCGTGGCCAATTCTACAGCATCTGGGCGGGCCGGATTCGCCGCGGGAATGGCAGGGCGCATTGCCTTTCACCTATCACCTGGGACCGGGGCCAGTGCGGGTGAAAATGCATTTGAAGCAGGATTACCAGTTCCGTACTTTGTGGGATGTGATTGGTCGAGTGCGCGGCAGCGAATCGCCGGACGAGTGGGTAGTTGCGGGGAACCATCGTGACGCGTGGGTTTATGGGGCGGTGGATCCGAACAGCGGCACGGCAGCGATGCTAGAAGCGGTTCATGGCGTGGGTGAGTTGTTGAAGTCCGGCTGGAAGCCGAAGCGCACCATGATTTTTGCCAGCTGGGATGGCGAAGAAGAAGGTCTGATGGGTTCCACGGAGTGGGCGGAGCAGCATGAATCCGAACTGGGAAATGCGCCGGCTTATTTCAATGTGGACGTGGCGGTCTCCGGGCCGAAGTTTGGTGCGTCGGCGGTGCCGAGTTTGAAACAGTTCTTGCGGGACTTGACCAAGGCGGTGCCAAGTCCGAAGGGCGGCACGGTTTACGAAGCGTGGCAGAAAGTGGATCAGCCGGGCGCTTCCTTGTCGCAATCGCCGAGCGAAGCGATTGGAGATGGGCGACGCATGCCCGGCGCTTCTGCCAGATCGATGTTCCGGTGGGAGATCTGGGCAGCGGTTCCGACTACAGCGCGTTCCAGCAGCACCTGGGCGTGCCTTCTACTGATATTGGTTCCAGCGGTCCCTACGGCGTGTACCATTCGACGTTTGACGATTTCGCCTGGTTCAAAAAGTTCGGCGATCCGGATTTCCTTTACGAACAGGAAATGGCGAGAATTTTTGGGCTGGAAGCTATGCGCATGGCCGACGCTGACGTGCTGCCTTACGACTATGAGGAATATGGCAAGGAGGTTGCCGCTTATTTGGACGCCGCGGCGAAACGCGCGGAGAACAAGTTTGGGAATCATGTTCTCGATTTCAGCGCAGTTACCGCGGCGGCAAAACATTTTCAGGATGCGGGAGCGAAAATTCTTTCGAAGCAGAGAAATCCGCCGCAAGATCCGGCAAGATGAATCATGCGCTGCTCGACGCCGAGCGGGCGTTGCTGGTGCCGGAAGGACTGCCCCACCGTCCGTGGTTTCGCCATGCGATCTATGCTCCGGGGGAATATACGGGGTATGCGGCGGTGGTGATTCCCGGAGTGAATGAAGCTTTGGATAAAGGAGATGTCGAACGGGCCGGCAACAAATGGCTGCTTTGGCCGCGGCGCTGGAGCGGGCGGCCAAGGCGCTGGAAACGTATCGCTAGAGCGATGATGCTACGCACGCTCTCGGACAATTCCTGCGCACGCTACCCCACTCGGCGGCGATAGGGCCAAGCGACGTCGACGTCGAAGCGATCAATAAGATTTTGGGGTTTCTATTGGCGATTGCTGTGCAATTAGTATGGGCGGCGGACTTCGGAAGCTAGCAGGCCTTCCTATGATCCCACTCCTCGCAAAGGAAACGAGAAGTGGGGGATCCCCGATTTGCACAGGGAGCCGAGCTTTGCTCGGCAGGACGGCCGAGGGCGGCTGTCCCCACATGAGACGTTATTTCAGCGTCACCAGCTTATCCACCAGTTCCGAATAGTCCTTCTTCTCGATGCCGTGGACCTGCTTGTTGTACTCGTCCACTTTCGACGAATAGTTCATCGAGCAGAATTTCGGGCCGCACATGGAGCAGAAAGCGGCTTCTTTGTAGTGGTCGTCGGGCAGGGTTTCATCGTGCATGGAGCGGGCGGTCTCGGGATCAAGCGAGAGTTCGAACTGTTTTTCCCAATCGAATTTGTAGCGGGCGTAGCTGAGGGCGTCGTCGCGGTCGCGGGCGCCGGGGCGTCCGCGGGCGATGTCGGCGGCGTGGGCGGAGATCTTGTAGGCGATGATGCCATCTTTCACGTCTTTCTCGTTCGGCAACCCCAGATGCTCCTTGGGCGTGACGTAGCACAGCATGGCTGCGCCATACCAGCCGATCATGGCCGCGCCGATGGCCGAGGTGATGTGGTCGTAGCCGGGAGCGATGTCGGTGACCAGCGGGCCGAGGGTGTAGAACGGCGCTTCGTAGCACAGCTCGGCTTCTTTTTCGACTTGCTCTTTAATCTTATCCATCGAGACGTGGCCGGGACCTTCGATCATGACCTGCACGTCGTGCTGCCAGGCGATCTTCGTCAGTTCGCCGAAAGTTTTCAGTTCGGCGAACTGGGCTTCATCGCTGGCATCGGCAACGCAGCCGGGACGCAGGCCGTCGCCCAGGGAAAAGCTGACGTCATACTTCTTCATGATCTTGCAAATGTCGTCGAAGCGCTCGTAGAGGAAATTCTGTTTGTGGTTGTAGGCCATCCACTGCGCCAGGATGGCGCCGCCGCGGCTTACGATTCCGGTAATGCGCTTCGAGATCAGCGGCAGATACTGGACCAGCACTCCGGCGTGAATCGTCATGTAATCGACGCCTTGCGCGGCTTGCTCTTCGATCACTTCCAGCATGACTTCGGCATTTAAATCTTCCACGCGCTTGACGCGCGAGATTGCCTCGTAAATTGGAACGGTGCCGATGGGCACGGGCGAATGGCGCAGGATGGCTTCGCGAATTTCGTGAATATTGCCGCCCGTGGAAAGATCCATCACGGTATCGGCGCCGTAATGCACGGAGGTGTGCAGCTTTTTCAGCTCTTCCTCTAATTTCTGACGTGACGGCTGAGTTGCCGATGTTGGCGTTGATCTTGCACAACGACGCGACACCGATCGCCATCGGCTCGAGTTCGGGATGATTGATGTTGGCAGGAATAATCATGCGGCCGCGGGCCACTTCGTCGCGCACCAGTTCGGGGGCAAGCTTTTCGCGATGGGCGACGTAGCCCATCTCCTCGGTGATCACACCCTGACGGGCATAATGCATCTGCGAGAAATTCCCGTCAGTATTTGTTTGCTTGCGGCGCGCGATCCACTCCGCGCGAGGCTTGGGGACGCTGCTATCGTTGCTGCCATTGCTGGAATTGCCGTTCGTAGGAATCATGTTTTAGGCCAACCTTGTGGGGATTCTACAGGTCCCGATTATACTCGGACGGCGCGCGAGATTGCTGCAATGAAGAACAACCCGTCGAAAGCTGGTTCACCCACATGGCTCGCTAATCCGCCCTCTTCCTTGCCCAGCGAGAACCGCGAGGCTTAGAATCTCAACCGTTCCGCAAAGGAGAATTCTCGCGATGCGCATGTCCCGTTTCCTTCTGCCTCTGTTTCTTCTCTGACTGTCGCTTGCTTCGCGCAAACTTCGCCATCCGCCAAGCCTGCTCCGGGTTTCAGCCTGGACACCATCGACAAGACAATCGACCCCTGCGTGGATTTCTACCAGTACGCGTGCGGCAACTGGATCAAGAACTCGCAGATTCCGGCGGATCAGGCGCAGTGGGGAAGCTTTGTGGAACTGCACGAGCGCAATCTCGATATTCTGCACGGGATTTTGGAGAAGGCCGATACGGGAGGCGCAAGCCGAAATGGCATCGACCAGAGAATTGGCGATCTCTACGGATCGTGCATGGATGAGAAAGCGGCTGACGCGAAAGGCATTGCGCCGGTCAAGGCGGAACTGGATCGCATTGCCGCGGTGAAAGATAAAGGCGCGCTCATCGATGAGGTCGCGCACGTACACCTGACGGGGCCGAGTCCGCTGTTCAATTTTTATTCGGCGCCCGATCTGCATAATGCCGATCAGGTGATCGCCTACATCGACCAGGGTGGGCTCACGTTGCCCGATCGCGATTACTACATCAAAGACGATCCGGACAAAGTGGAGAAGCGGCAGTTCATGGTGGACTATGCCACGCAGTTGTTTACGCTGGCGGGGCAAACGCCGCAACAGGCGGCGCATTCGGCGGAGACCGTGCTGGTGATCGAAACCGATGCTGGCGGTGGATTCGATGGATCGCACCAAGCGCCGCGATCCAAAGAACCGCGATCATAAGATGACGCGGGAGGAAGCGGCAGCGCTCGGTCCTGACTTCTATTTGAATCGTTACTTCACGGCTGTGGGCGCGCCGAATTTCACGGAGATGAATGTTACGAATCCAGAGTTCTTCAAGCTGGTGAATGGAGTGCTCGAGGCCGAGCCTCTGGATGCTTTGAAGACTTATGTGAGCTGGCATGTGCTGAACGCGGCGGCTCCGTGGCTTTCACAGCCATTTGTGGAGGCGAACTTCAAGTTGCAGCAGAAGCTTACCGGGCAGAAGCAAATTCAGGCGCGCTGGAAGCGCTGCGTCAACCTCACCGATCGTGAACTGGGCGAGGCGCTGGGAGAGAGATATGTAGATGTAACGTTCGGCCCAGACGGAAAGCAACGCATGCTGAAGATGGTGGATGCGCTGGAGAAATCGTTGAACACCGACATTCAGGATCTTTCCTGGATGAGCGACGAAACCAAGAAGCAAGCCAAAGTAAAGCTGGACGCGATTCGCAACAAGATTGGCTATCCCGATGTTTACCGCGATTACAGTTCTGTCGTGATCAAGCCGAACGATCTGATGGGCAATATCGAACGCGCGGATGAATTCGAAGCGAAGCGGCAAATTAATAAAATCGACAAGCCGCTCGATCGCAAAGAGTGGGGCATGACTCCGCCGACGGTGAATGCCTATTACAGTCCGGTCGTTCAACGAGATTGTGTTTCCGGCGGGCATTCTGCAGCCGCCGTTTTTCGACAAGAACGTGGATGATGCGGTGAACTTTGGCGGCATCGGGCTGGTGATCGGGCATGAACTCACGCATGGGTTCGACGATCAGGGGCGCAAATTCGATCCGCATGGCAATTTGCACGACTGGTGGACGGCGCAGGATGGAAAAGAGTTTGAGCAGCGGGTAAGTTGCGTGGCCAACGAATACTCGAACTTTGTGGCGGTCGATGATTTGAAGCTGAATGGCCGGCTCACTCTCGGCGAGAATACCGCGGACAATGGCGGAGCGCGCATTGCGCTGATGGCGTTGGAGCAGATGATTGCCGATGACAAGAACGGAAAAGAAGCACAGACAATCGATGGCTACACACCGGAGCAGCGCTTCTTCCTGGGATTCGGACGGGTGTGGTGTGAGAAACGGCGTCCGGAGATTGCGCGCGCATGCGGGTGCTGACCGATCCGCACTCACCGGGGAAATACCGCGTGAATGGCGTGGTGCAGAACATGCCGGAGTTTCAAAAGGCATGGGGCTGCAAGGCAGGTCAGCCGATGGTGGCGGAGAACGCCTGCCACGTTTGGTAAGTAACGAAGAAGAGTGAGAACGAAAAAAGCCCGGCTGGTGCGCCGGGCTTTATTCTTGAGCTCATTTGCGGTTAGTAATTGGCGGCCTGGATAACTAAGTGGTCGACGATGCGGTGGGCTTCATCGATGTGATGGAGAGCGCGATCCCGCAAACGGCGGACGGAAGGATCGTCTTCTTCGCGAGCGATGTCATTGTGCGCTTTATCGAGCACTTGCATGGCGCGGTGGTAGCGGCCAGCGCGATCCATGCGGGCATCGACGGGAGGTGGTCGTGAAATTTTTGCAGTCATCAATGGCGGCGCGCTTGATTTCGTCTGGTCTATCGATTTCTTCGATGGCGTTTTTCTCTTCTCTGTCCATGTGATGAGTAGGAGCCAGTTCGCCAGATGGGGCGCAGGCGTGGCGCAGATCGGCGAGCGCGAGCAGATATGCCGGATGCCTTTCCGGTTCATCAGCGATGTTCAGGGGAGTGCAAAGCAGCTACAACGTACACAAGCACGGCACAATGTGACGTTGACTGGAACGGTGTCGCGGGTTAGCGTCGATTCCGCCGAAACGTTTGCAACGCGCACCCGCTGGTCGACATAAGGGCTGAGGGTCTCCACGATCGGCACGATGTGAAAGATGCCCGGCCCGCGCAAGCCGACATAACGGCCTAGCCGCAACACCGCGACCTTCTCCCACTGCTGCACCACTTTGATAGCGAACATGAGATAAATGCCGAGTACGCCACCAGCAATGATTCCTTCCGGATATTTTGTGGCGGCGGTGACGACAGCACCCGCCAACAGGGAGATGACAAACAGCGCTCTCCCGATCCCGCTGATCTGGCCGATTTCGATTTTCGTCATGGCTTCTATCTCCTTTGCGTGGAATGAGGCGTCAACTCGAGCAGACGATCCAGCAGTTCTTCATGGGTCAATCCTGCGGCTCCGGCACGGCGATGGCTTCACTTGCTAATTGTGTGAGCTGCCGCTCTCGCTCAGCGTTGTTCTTGACAATCTTTTTGTTGCCGATGAATGTTCCGGTTCCCTGGTGAGTTTCGAGCAGGCCGCCAAGTTCAAGCTCGCGGTAGGCCCGCATGACTGTATTCGGGTTGATGGCCAGATCGACTGCAAGTTGCCGCACGGTCGGCAGTTGATCGCCGGCGGCTAGCATTCCTGAAGCAACCCCGGTTCGCACCTGGTCGATGATCTGGCGGTAGACGGGAACTCCACTGCGCAGGTCCAGTTTGAGTTTGAAGTTCTGGCCGTTTGGTGGGATACGTCCCATATGTCTCAATGTACTATATAACTAGTACATTAAGTCAAGAGAAAAGTTAGTAAATTTGCGATGAAGCCATGCGGAAGACAACAAAAGCAATCTGCTTCAGCGTTTTTCCGGAGTCTTGGAAGCCTTTGCGGCGCTGTTCGCTGTAGCGGAGCAGGGCGTCGAGGATGATGGGATAGGCTTCGCCGGCGGGGCGTATCTCGTCGACTTCGACGGCCTTGCCTTCGAGCTGTTTGTAGTCCTGAAAAAAGCGGCGCAGCATGAGCATGCGGTGCGGCGGCATCTCGGCGGCTTCGTGATAGGAGTTGAATTCGGGATCCTGGGTGGCGACGGCGATGATTTTATGGTCGGGCTTGCCGCAGTCGATCATGGTCATCAGGCCGATGGCGCGGGCGTGAATGATGGTGAGCGGAACGACCGGCTCCTGGCAGAGCACGAGGACGTCGAGCGGGTCGTCGTCTTCGGCGAGGGTTTGCGGGATGAAGCCGTAGTTTGCGGGATAATAGACGGCGGAGTAAAGGATGCGGTCGAGTTTGATGAGGCCGCTCGCCTTATCCAGTTCGTACTTCACGCTCGAGCCGAAAGGGATCTCGATGACGCAGTCGAATTCCTGCGGGAGTTTTTCGCCGGGAGTTACGTCGTGCCAGGGATGGATCATAAGATTGCTGGACTGAGTTCATTCTAACGGACGATGTTGTCCAATGGTATGTAGTGGGCTGCCACTGCCGCATCTTCTGCGGCATAATCGAATTGCGCCAGGGGCACCGGAGTTGGCGGATTTTCCCGTTCCCAGCTTATCGTCTGGCGGATCGCGTCTTCGGTAGCGACTGGTTCACGGTAGTCCAGTTCCTGGCGGATACGCGCCGAACTGGCCGTCCAGTGCTGTGCGGCGTTGCCGGGCCTCACCAGATGTTCAGGAGTGTGGGCCTTAGGCAGGATTACGAAGTCGCCATCCCACAGCATTGCGGAGGCGATTTTGCGGGCCCATTCCAATTCGCTAAAGCATGGCTGCTCGCATACGTTGTAGATGCGGCGGGCGGCGCGCTCATCCACAGCAGCCAGCGCAATCGCTGCGGCAACATTTTCGACATAGCCTCGCGGTGAGTGCCACGCGGCCAGGGTCTGGGGAAAAATGATGTGGCGTCGCTTGTCGGCGATGCGCTTCACCACGGGATAAAAACGATGCAGCGGATCGCCGGGTCCATAGACCATGGGCAGGCGCAGCACGGTCGCGGGAAGATCGCGGTCGTTCATTACCACGCGCTCGGCCGGAATCTTATCGTAATCCTCCGTGACCCAGGCGAACGTCTTGCGCAACATCTGCAAGTTCTCGGGCGGGTAGGGATGCAGGTTGCGGCGCAGCTCCGAGTCTTCCGTGAGAGGCAGCTCTTGAAGCGGTCCGCTTTCCGTGCCATGCGAAATGCCTACGGCGCGGTATACATCAATACTGCTCAGCATTACGACGCGTTGGGTCGCGCCGCGGAAAATGTTCACGAGCTCTTCCGCTTGCGAAGCTGAGCTGATGGTCAGGTCGATAACAACATCCGGTGCGAAGCGCTTTAGTTCGGGAGCGCTGGCGGTGAGTCGGTTGCGGTCGCCGTGAAGTTCCTTCGCACCATCGGGGGCAGGCTTGGTGCCGCGGTGAAACACCATCACGGCGTGACGCTGCTGGATTAGCCGGGCGGCGACAAATCGCCCAATAAAGCCGTTCCCGCCGATTAGCAGGATGCGCATGGGCTTAGGCTAACGCATAAGAAAAAATAAGACACCTCTGGCGCTAGAAAATCCTCGTGATTCCGCTGAGGGCGCACCCATAAGCGTTAACTTAACGGCGGATGCCCCGCGAGGCCATTCCTATTGCACGGGCCAACGGATGCCCTTGCATTCCGATGGAACAATTTCACAGTCCAGAGCAGGCGGATCTTCGGCTGTCGCTGACCTAGGCTCTGCAGTGCCGTGCATCACCCCGTCGCGGTCCAGATAAAAGCTGCGCAGGCAATTCTCGGCGTAACTCTGACAATGAGCCGAAAGGGCAAATCGGTTCGGCACTCCGGGTTTGACGAGATAAAGGTAGACGAAGTTTTTGGTTTCCATATACGTCCCGCTTTGATCTATCACTGGCGTTTCGTAGGGAAACGCGCCAATGATCTCCGCCGTGAGCGCTGCCGGCGCAACTCCGCCGTTCTTCTCGTTCATATAGCGCTCGATGTTGCTCTTGAGCACGTCGATCTGGGAGTATGCTCGGTCCCCTGGAGCCGCCACGATTTTAGGCGGCACATCATTTGCCCAGGGTTCGTTCACGAAGACGATTCCACGCTGATCGATCATCAAGGGATTCTGGTTCGCGACTCCCTTTTTCTTGGGGACGGCGACTAGCTGAAAATCAAGGACATTCCCGGTTATGGGGTTCGTTTGAGGCGCATAGCTGAGCTTGAAATCGGGAACGGTATTCGCGGCGAATTTTGTGTCGCAACCCCAACGCGTCTGCGGATCAATCGCCCGCGGATACGAAGCCTGGGGATGCGCGAAATGGTTCTGGAACAGGCAACTCGCCAGGTACACAAGGTTCTGCCGGGCGCCCACAGGTCGAGGCCTATGCCCGTAGAACTCGTCTTCCTGCTTTTGCTGCTCGTATGCACGATGAAATTCAATGCTCGCACTCCGGATTGAACCAAGGCCGGAGGTTGTGCACACAAAGGTCGCGCCCGCCGCAGCCGCGAATACGATCCAATTCGCCTTTCCGGTCCAAACGGCTGCGATGACCACCCAAATGCTGATCGCAAGAAGTACGATCGTTGAAATCGCAATCTGGAAGAAATATGGCGCGTGAGAGAGCGCTAGAAGCAGATACAATCCCATCCCCATACCAGGCGAGAGCATCAAAAATGTCGCAAAGAGCCCGACGGCTGTCCCCGCTCCCGCCGCGACGAATGCCGCGCTGCGCGTAGAGAGAAGCACCAGCGACAATAGGTAGGCCAGGGGCAGCACAGCCCACAGCACTGAAATCCAGCCCGGATCCGGAACGCCCTTGAGCGCGTCTGGGTGGAGTCTATCTACGACTTTCCCCGCCGCTTGCATGTAGTACCATGCAGTGCTCGCGCAGACCAATGCCAGAACCATTGCGACACGGATTCCACAGCGTGGAAGCGGCCGCCGCCGGCCGGCATCGGTTGAGGCTGGATTTAGGAGAGTGTCCATTGCTCGCCAAAGGGTCATGATAGCCAAGATGGCGGTCGGCGATGTGCTTTTCCGCGGCAGCCACCTGACCTAGGTAACCCTTGGATATTGAAGCCGTGTGCCGATCGGCAAGTTCAGGATCGTCGGCAACTCGGGGGATTTCTGTCCGAAGTTAGGACTTATGGGGCGGACCGACAGGACTCTTGGGAACTAAGACAGTCCCCCTGTGAACCTTGATTCCTCGCTTGGGTAGGGGTAGAGTCATGAAGAGAAATCCCGTCAGGTGGTTTTCTATGTCCAGTCAAGGTAAGACTTATTTGAAGTTTGGCGCGGCTACGGTTGTGATCCTGCTGCTGCTGGGTTACCTCGCTTACACCGGCGTGCAGGATAGCAAGAGCTATTACGTGACCATCAGTGAGTTGCATAAGATGGGGAACGGGGCTTACACGAAGCGATTGCGAGTGGCGGGGAATGTGCAGCCAGGGTCCATCAAGAGGACTGGAACCCACGTGCAGTTCGTGCTGATGGAGCAGGATCAGTTGCTCTCGGTGGATTACACGGGAACCGAGGCGCCTCCGGACACTTTTAAGGACGATTCGCAAGCGTTGGCGGATGGTAGTTTTGGGCATGACGGGGTGTTCCACGCAAAGGGGCTGCAGGCCAAGTGCGCCTCCAAATATGCGCCGCAGCAGCCGGGGAACTCCATGCAGGCAGAGCCGGCGAAGAGCATCACGCAAACACAACCTGTTAATTCGCCTGCTGTCGCTTCGAACTAGGCCAATCATTCCAATAGACTTTGTCATCCCGAGCGGAGCGAGGGATCACTGGTTCTTGCCTGCGCCACTACCGTTGCTGCTGCAGGCAAACACCAAAATCCCTGCCCCGCCTGGATAACAGTGCGCAGCGAGATGGACTAACCGGCTGTCTCCTCGACTTCGCTGCGCGCTTCCGCTATCTTCAACCTTTCACATTAATGCAAACATCGTGAGCGTCCCCGAAATCCCGGCAGCCGCCAGCATCATTACCGTCAGCAATCTATTAAGCAGTTCGGACGCTTCGCGGCGTTGCGCGGAGTGGATGCGGAATTTTGTGCGGGAACGTTTTACGCAATTCTGGGCGACAACGGAGCGGGGAAGACAACTTTATTGCGGGCGATGGCGGGGTTGGCTCATCCCACGCGTGGCACGATTTCGATTTTAGGGAAGACTCCGCAGGACGCCTGCCGTGAGATTGGTTATATGGCGCATCCGTCTTTACTTTACGACGAGATGAGTGGGATGGAAAATCTGCACTACTTCGCTCGACTTTACGATATTGAGGGCGACGGTCGCTGTGTGCAGGCGATTCGATCGGTGCGGCTTGATCCTGCATTGACGCGTCCGGTGGGACAGTACTCGCAGGGAATGCGGCAGCGCATGTCGCTGGCGCGGGCGATTCTGCACGATCCGAAGATACTATTGCTCGATGAGCCGTTCTCGAATGTGGATGTGCATTCAGCGCAGGAGATGGTGGCGCTGCTCAAAGCCATGCGCGATGAAGGCAAGACCATTTTTGTGGTTACGCACCAGGCTTCGCTATTGCAGGGCGTGGCCGACGAATTTGTGTGGATGGAGTACGGGAAGATTGTGGAACGCGCGTCTGATCTGAAGCCGCGGGCAGCAGCACAATGAGTTCGCTGCGCTCTATCACACTGGCGACGCTGACGAAAGATATCCGGCTGGAGTGGCGCTCGCGCGATGCGATTAATTCCATGTTGTTTTTTTCGCTGCTCGTGGTGGTGATCTTCAGCTTTTCTTTCGATCCAAATGCGGAAGAGTCGCGCGAGATTGCGGGTGGGCTGATCTGGGTGGCGTTTCTGTTTGCCGCGGTGGTGGCTTTGAACCAGACCTGGGCGCGCGAGTTGCGCAACCAGGTGCTGGATGCGTACCGGGTGTCTCCGGCTCCGGCGAACTCGTTATTTGTCGCTAAAGCGTTAGGGAATTTCATTCTCGTTATGGTGTTGGAAGCAGTGATGGCGCCACTTTTCATGATTTTCTACAATCTGCGGGTTGTAGGTCCGGCGTGGCAGTTGATTCCAGTGGCGATTCTGGGAACGTGGGCGCTGGTGGTTAATGGAACGTTTTTTGCGGCGATGTCGTTGCGGACACGCAGCCGCGAAATTATGTTGCCTCTGTTGTTGTTCCCCATCTCAATCCCTGCGGTGCAGTCGATGGTGGAGGCTACGCGCATTATTCTCTCTGGCGACGGTTCGGCGCGCTTCTGGATCGTATTGCTTCTCACCTACGATGTGGTGTTTACTACAGCTTGTCTGGCATTGTTTGAAACAATTCTGCAGGCCGAATGAAACGGGCTTTTCCCATCCTCGCAGTGCTTACGGTCGTGTTGCTGGCTTACGCTTTCTATGAAGCGATTTGGGTTGCGCCGATGGAGCGGACCATGGGCGATGTGCAACGCATCTTTTACTATCACGTACCTTCGGCTTGGACGGCGTTCTTGCTGTTCTTCGTGAACTTGATCGCTTCGGTGGTCTACCTGATTCGAAAAAGCGCGAAGGCGGATGCTGTTGCGCTGGTTTCCGCGGAAGTGGGAGTGGTTTTCTGCACGGTTGTTCTGGTGACTGGACCCATCTGGGCGCGGCCAGTGTGGGGCATCTGGTGGACGTGGGATTTACGGCTTACGCTTACTCTGGTGCTCTGGCTGATTTACGTCAGCTATCTGGTTTTGCGGAAGTTTTCCGACAGTTCGCAGACTCCGAAGCTGGCGGCCGTGCTGGCTATTTTTGGGGCGTTGGATGTCCCGCTGGTTTATTTTTCGATCTGGTTTTTTCGCACGCAGCATCCGCAGCCGGTGATCGGTGGCGGCGGGTCGATTGATCCGCGCATGTTGCACGTGCTCCTGTTCAATTGGCTTGCCTTCTCCTGCTTTGCCTTCGTGGTTTGCTGGTGGCGCTATCGGCTGGAGTTGTTGCAGCGCGAAGTGGATGAGTTGGAAAGCCTGGAATCATTACAGGGAGTGCAGCAATGAACTCAATTAAATTTCTCTGGGCTGCTTACATTGCTACCTGGCTGATTCACGGTTTCTATATCGGCAGCGTCGCTCGGCGCTATCGGCGAGTGCGGCAGAGAATGAAGGAATTGGGAAGAGGTAGCAGTTAGCCGTTAGCAATTGGCGCCTGCCAGTAGCTTACGCTGCTATTTGCTGGGGATCGGGGCTCAACGGCCGATTCACTAATCGCTAATTGCTAACGGCCAATTGCTCGCTTCAGTTCGTCGCTTTCCAATCTCTTTGCAGTTCGCTCAGGAAATCGGTGCCGCCGGAGGAGCGAAGGAATTCGTAGTCCTCAATCATGGCAGCGGTACCGACGCGTAATGACGGCAGGGGCGACTCCGAGCGAATGACGCGCGCGGTGAAGCGTACCCGAACGGCATCGGTCAGCGTGATGTGCGGAGGAAACGTCAGCGTGACTTCGCAGCGGGTGCCTGCAGGGAGTGGACGATCCAGGTAGAAGAAAACCCCGCGTGCGCTCACATTCTGGGTTTCGGTTTGGAACTCGTGGTTCGCGTCGACACGGACCAGCGCGGGCAGGCGCATATCGAAGCGCCGCATCAGCCGTCGTTCCTGAGAATCCGGTTGCATCCGAAGCGTATTTTCCGAAAGCATTATTCCCCGACAAAGAAAATCTAATGCGGAAGCAGCAACTAGGCTGGAAGGCTGGATCCTGCCTGCGGCAGGTCCTGATTGCATTCCACTCTATAGATTTACCGGCAGTTTGCAAGAGCAAAAAAGCTTATGCACTGCTTCGGTAACCGGTTGAGCTTACCTGAAAGCGGCTTTGGAGGAGATTGCACAGCGGTACCCCTTGAGGTTAGCAATCGGATGACCATCTTCGTGTGAAAGGAGGTGCGGCATTTCGCGGAGAATCAATGGCTTCTGTGGCTGGCGGAGAGTTATTCACCGTGGTGGTATGCAGCGATTTGCAGAAATCGTCCCGCGGCGATCGTCCGTGGGATGTTTCCTGCCACCTTCGTGCTACATTTTTTAGGTCATCCGTTTTCACGGCGCTGCGTTTTCTAGGCCCTCTGTTTTCTAATCCGTCCGCGGCATCTTTATCTGTTGACCGGCGCATCTGAGGTCTTGAGCGGGCGTGAGTCGGGCGCTCGCTTGACTTGGCTATCCGTCAGATGTTTAAGTAGTTGTTTGTTTTCCGCCAGTTCCTAAATGACATGTCAGCAGCGGGCGGCTTCGCCGGCGCCAGGTGAGAATTCGTGCGCCGTTTACTCTCTCCATTTATGATCGGTAGACACCGGAGGAAAAGCGTAATGGGAAATGGCTGTGAAGTGTCGGGAAAAAGCTTGTCGGCGAGCGCGGAAGGCCGCTCGAAATGGATCCGCGTTATGGGCGCGGCGGTTGTTTTGCTGCTCGTGGCGGGCCTGATGCTGGGCTCGGGATCACGACGGTATGCCCAGAAGGCGATGACTCCGGCTTCCGGCTTTCCCGTTCAGGCCACTCTCGACAAAGCTCAGTTCAAGTCGAGCCCGGTGAAGTCGAAACCCGATGCTCGTGCGCTTCTTAGCCAGCTTCCGCTGATCTTCGAGCCCAACCAGGGGCAGAGTGATGCCAGTGTGAAATTCGTCTCGCGTGGAGAGGGTTACAGTCTATTTCTGGATTCAACCGGAGCGGTGCTGGCGATGCGGACGGCGCAGTCCGCCCCTGCGAAGCCGAGCGGGGCATCGCGAAATGGGAGTGAGAACGGGTCGAGCATGGAATCCGTTCGCATGACGCTGGTGGGGAGTGATCCCGCGGCAGCGATCGCCGGAAGTGAGCAGCTTCCGGGAAAGAGCAATTACTTTATCGGCAACGATCCCAAGAAGTGGCACACTGGCGTACCTCAATTCGCCGGCGTTCGCTACCAGAATGTTTATCCGGGAATCGATCTGGTTTTCTACGGAAGCCAGGGCCGTCTGGAATACGACTTCAAGGTTGCGCCCGGCGCCAATCCGTCTCAAGCGGAATTGCAGTTCGATGGTACGACGAAACTCCAATTGAGCCACGGAGATTTGATTCTTAAGGGAACGGCCGCCAGCGTAAGGTTGCAGGCTCCGCGCGTGTATCAGAGGATTGCTGGCCGTCAGCAGCCGGTCGATGGACGATTCGTGCTCCGCGCAGCGAATCGCGTGGGCTTCGAAATCGGCGCTTATGATCGCGGCCGAGAACTGGTGATCGACCCGACCGTTAGTTACTCCACCTACTTCGGCGGCAGCGGGAGTGAGACTTATCCTTCCATTGCCGTCAACGGCGACGGCTTTATTTATCTGGCTGGGTCGACGACTTCAACCGACCTTCCGGTGTCGACATTGCCGGCGGCCTTTCAATCCACTCTCAAAGGCGCACAGAATATTTTCATCCTGAAGCTGGACCCGACGGCAGGCGCGGCAGGAATTCTTTATCTTACTTATCTCGGCGGCAGTGGCACCGATATCAGCGCGGGACTTGCGGTGGATACCGGCGGTACGGCGTATGTAACTGGCACGACCACGTCGACGAATTTTCCCACTTCCGCAGCAGGCTTTCAGACCACGCCTCTCGCTGGTACCGCTTGCACGCCTTTGATCGCCACCATTTCGGCGCCGTGCCATGTTTTCGTGAGCGCATTAAGCGGCCTTGATACCACTGGGTCTGTGCCGCAATTGAAGTATTCCACTTACCTTTCTGGAAACGGTTCGGAATCCGCCAGCGCGGTGGCGACCGACAATAACGGTAATGCCTTTGTAACCGGAACCACGACTTCCACCAATTCTCTGACCGGCTTTCCATCGACTTCGCTCCCTGCGGCCTATCAGGCGAGCTCGAACGGCAGCATTCAGTTTTTCATGACCGAGGTAAATACGAATGCGACGGGACTACCCAGCATCCGGTACTCCACCTACTTCGGAGGAAGTAATGGTTCGATTGCGGTCGGTGGCGGCATCGCAGTCGACACTACGGGAAACGTCTATTTCAGCGGCACCACGAATTTCTACAACAGTGGCGAAGGCCCGAACGGCGGCATCCTGAATTCGACCGACTTCCCTATATTGAATGCCTGGCAACCATGCCTCAATACGCCTGAACCGACTACCATTCTGCCGCCAGTGTCGTGTCCGGCCGTGACCACCCCGGAGCCGACTGACGCTTTTCTCGCCAAGATAAACGTCACCAACGCCCAGACCAGCGGCCCACAATTGATTTACTCAACGTTCTTCGGCGGTAATAACAACGATTCCTCGACCGGATTGACCATCGACACTGGCGCGGCCAACGTTTACATCACCGGAACGACCAACTCTTCCAATATCACTCTGCCAAGCGGAGCCGGAGCATTCCAGCCTTGCCTAAACGCTCCGACGGCGGTGCTGCCCTGTTCGACAACGCCCGACACTACGCATACGGATGCATACGTCGCGAGGTTTGCGAATGAGACGGGATCGACCACGACCTCGAGCGTGACCGTGCCTCTGGGTTATTTTTCCTATCTCGGCGGATCTTTGAACGATAGCGGCTTAGCCATCGCGGTGGATACGGCAGAGGGAGCGCTGCTTACAGGGGCGACCGATTCGACTGATTTTCCAGCCTCGGTGGGAGCAATTCAGACTCATCTGAACGGTACGCAGAATGCTTTCTTCGCTCATCTTGATACTCAGATCAACAGCAGCCAGAGTACGGTGGGCTCTTACGCAACCTACTTCGGCGGCAACGGAACGGATCGCGGCACCAGCATTACGGTCGATTCTTCTCTTAATACTTATTTTGCAGGGGATACGAATTCCACCAACTTGCAGCTGCAGGGACCGGTACAGAACTGCCTGGACACTCCAGTAAATCCGGCGCCGGGAACGCCGTGTCCCACGATCACTGCGCCAGCGCCGACTGATGCGTTCGCCGTGCGGTTGCAAACTGCAACTGATCTGTGCATCCGCTGCGTGGCCCCGATTCTATCTCCAAACTCACCATACGTTAGCGCCGGGAATCAACTGACGATCACGTTTACCGTCATCAACGAAGGACCAGACCTGGCCACGAATATTACAGTGACAGGCCAGCTTTCAACCGGCATAACGGCCGTATTCAATAGCGCGTCGGCAGCGTCCGGCACTTGCAGTGTTCCCACAGGCGCTAATGTGGTGTGCACCATTCCGGCGCTGCAATCGGGATCTACTTCCACCGTCGCCATGGCGGTCACGCCGAGCACGGCGGGCGGGGGATCGATATTAGCCACCGTCACCAACAGCAACAATACGAATCCCAGCAACACCGCGACTGCCTCGTTCACGGCGACCGATTTTGCGGTCTCCATTCTTCCATCCAGCCAGACCGTGGTGGCCGGTAACACTGCGACCTACTCTGTATTCGTAAGCCCCTCACTAACCTTTGGATCTAACGTCGCTCTCAGCTGTTCTTCCCTCCCGGCTGGGGCGAGTTGTGGATTCACTCCCAGTACGCTGACGTTTAACGGTCCCGGTCAGCAGTCGAGTACGCTGAACGTAACCACTACGGTGCGGCCGATCAGCACGATCAGCTCTACGAGGTGGAGTAGTCCGTTTTATGCCTTGTGGTTGATGGTGCCAGGAGTTGCCCTGTTTGGAATGGGCGGCAAACGCAGGCGCAGCCGTCTATTGGGACTCTTCCTGCTGTGGACTGTATTCTCGCTTATTGTCCTGCTCCCGTCTTGCAGCAAAGCGAAAGAGCAGCCCACGATCACGGGAACACCCGCAGGATCTTATCCCTTGCAGGTCACGGCAACTTCGGGATCGTTCACGGAGAGTGCGGGATTCAGTCTTACGGTGCAGTAGGCGTTGGGCAGATTCCGATGATAGTGGCGCGAGCTTAGGCGCCGGCGGAAAGCTTGTGATGGCTCTTGGCTTCGGCGATGCCGTACTGTCGGATTTTGTAGAGTAGAGCCTTGTAACTTATCTGCAGCAGTCCGGCTGCCTGCTTACGATTCCAGTTGGTCTGTTCGAGTGCCTGGCGGATAGCTTCGCCTTCGGCCTCGTCTTTGGCGGTGCGGGCAAGTGACTTCAATCCTCCGCTGGATTCTCCGCTCCGGCTCCCGGAATCCGCATGTGCACCACCGGGATTGCCATCGCTGCGCGGCTGCAGTTCGGCCGCCGCCAGATTTTCATCCCCGAGGATCAAATAGCGCTTCAAGAAATTGTTGAGTTCGCGCAGATTGCCGGGCCAGCTGTATCTTTGACAGGCTTCCAGCAGAGGCGGCGAAAGCGGAAGCTGGGGCCGCGCGTATTGTTCCGCCATGCGGGTCATGAAATGTTTGAGCAGAATGGGAATCTCTTCTTTGCGCTCGCGCAACGGTGGCAATTGCAAAGTGAAGGCATTCAGTCGGTAGTAAAGGTCTTCGCGCAGGCGCTTGGTCGCCAGGGCCTGAGGGATATCGATGTTAGTCGCCGCCAGGATGCGTACATCGACCTTGATGATGGAACGGCTACCGAGCCGCGAGAATTGTTGGTCCTGCAGCACGTGCAACAGTTTGGCTTGAAGTGCCGGCGGCATTTCGCCAATTTCATCAAGCAGGATGGTTCCTTTGTTGCACAGTTCGAACTTGCCCGGCTTGGCATGCGTAGCTCCCGTAAATGCGCCGGGCTCATAGCCGAATAATTCGCTTTCGAGCAGATCGGCGGGGACGGCCGCGCAATTCACTTTCAGAAAAGTACGATGCGCGCGCCGTGAGAGTTTGTGAATCAATCGGGCCAGCACTTCTTTACCGGTGCCGCTCTCGCCCAGTAGTAAGACGGGAATGTCTACATGTGCGACCAGCGCCGCTTGCGAGCGAATTTTCCGCATTGCCGGGCTGGCCGCGATGAAGAATACGTCATCGGCTACTTCCTCGACTTCGCCGCCCACGGGAGTTTTGCCGAGACCGAGACACTGGTCGATCACCGCATCCAGTTCCGCTTTCTGAAACGGCTTGGTGAGATAGTCATGCGCTCCCAGACGCATAGCCTGCACAACTTTCTTCGTATCGTTGACACAGGAAAGCATCACTACCTTGGCCGCAGGCCGCTTCTGGCGCAGTTTCTCAAGAGTCTCCAAACCGTCGATTCCCGGCATCAGTACATCCAGAAGTACGAGATCGGGCTCGAGGCCTTTGTCAATCTTTTCCAGAGCTTCTTCTCCGGTGGAGGCGGTCTCTACTGTATGGTTGTCGACCTCCAGTAGCGTCCGAATGTAGCGGAGCATGGCGGGCTCGTCATCTACGAGCAGAATCTTCGCGGTTTCGCTCACCGATTCTTTCCTTTGCCGGCATGATTGGAGACAGGTTTGAAGGGAAGAAGAAATGAGAATTTGCAGCCGGCGCCAGGATCGCTTTCCACCCAGACTTTTCCACCCATGCCCTGGACCAGGCGACGGACAATGGAGAGCCCGAGTCCCATTCCATCTTGATTCCCATTGCTGGGCAGGCGAAAGAAATCGTCAAATACTTCCTGATGAAACTCCGCGGGAATTCCGGGACCAGTATCGGACACGCTGACCTTGACTGAATTGGGCTGCGAGTTTATTTGACGCCGGCGTTCGCCGGAGGATGAAGGTTGAGCCGTGGCGCGGCGCTCCCACATGTACGGTTCCGCGTGCAGCCATACCGTGCCACCCTGGGGAACAAATTTAAAAGAATTTTCCAGTAGGTTGGAGATCACGCGCTCCAGCTTGGGAGAATCCATGGGAAATTCCGGCAACTTATCATTCGCTAAAAAGTAAAGAGCTAATCCTTTTTCCTGAAAGCGAGTGGACCACAAGCGGCAGACATCGGACAAGCCCTGGTTGATGTTGCCCACCGCGTATTGCATCTTCAGGCCGCCGGTTTCGAGGGCGCTGTAAGTGAGGAAATCCTGAATAAATTGCTGCAGACGTTTGCCGCTGGCCTGCATGTCGCGTAATACTTCGCGCTGCCGGTCACTTACCGGTCCAAGCTTTTCGCTCTGCAACAGCTCAACGTACCCGTTCAGAATTGCGAGTGGAGTCTTCAGATCGTGCGCCGCGGACCCTAAGGCGTTGGTAGTGCGCTGAAAGCGCTGCTGCAATTCGCTGTAGGCCTGCGGCAGATCGGCCGCGCTGGGCATGCCCGTCGCCTGGACCGAAGAGATGGGCGGCGCAACTGGAGGCGCATTATCGAGGTCGGGAACACACATGTTCTTCTGCACGGTAGCCATAAGGAATAGGGCGGTCTAGCACAGAACAAGGGGGGACACTCAACTATTACAGAAGAATGCTTTAAGAAAATCGTATGCCAGGTTACTTTTCATTGTCAACGAAAAATGCAACGTGATTACCCAAGTGTAGCAAAAGCTTGCACTCCTAGTCGGAGGAGTCGGGCTTCTCTAGATCGAAGGTCTCAAGGCTAACTGAAACGCGAGATGATGAAAAATACCGCACCTCTGGCTGGTTTATCTGGCGCACGGGGTGAATTGGCCTGGTTTTTGCTGGTTTTATGAGTCTTGCTTCGGTCCTTTCAACCCCAACTCAGGTTTTGGCACCCAATGTGCTTGAATTGCTAAGTCAAACCTAACGAGGGAAGGGGTGTGCGTGAACCGAAGGACTGCAACGACAGAGCGGCGGCGGTGGCCGCGCCTGCCTTTGGCCATCCCTGTATTTGTTAGAGGTCGAATTGAGCAGGACAAAGAATTTCTGGAGTTTGCAACTGCCCTAAACGTCTCAGCCGGAGGCATGCTGGTAGCGGTGCGAAGGTCTTTGCCCGCCACGTCTGAGGTTTCGCTGGAAATACCAAGTGCGCCCCTCGCAGCTTTAGCCAGCCTGCCGAAGTCTGCGCGCAGCCTGCGAGCCAAGGTGCTGCGTACTCAACATGCCGAGGCCTATAATCTAGTCGGTCTGAAGTTCTCCCGTCCTTTGGCTAACGGCGCGGCCAAGGAGAAGACGGCGCGAAGGAAGCAATCTTCTCTGGTGTGAAAACATTTTCTCTTGCGAGCCGCTGCCTCCTAAGCCAACCCGTATCCTTCTAATTACTAACCAATGCCTCCTCTGATCTTTAGTAAGTTGCTTTTTCTCAATTACATAGACTAGCCTAAAGAATTACCGAACCGGTCCGCGGCGTTTGGTTCCCCGGATGCACTCATCGTTGTGACCTGCGCTGTCGAGCCAGCAAAGCTTTATGAGCACTTCAAATCCAGTCAGTTCCCTGATTCAGCCTTTGGGTGAAATGCCACCCGAAGCGGTGGTGTTCGGGAACACCGATGCTATGCGGTCTTTGCGAGAACGGCTTGCCAAGATCGCCGGCGCGAATGTTCCCGTGCTCATTCAGGGAGAAAGCGGTACGGGCAAGGACATTATCGCGCGTATGATCCACGCGAACTCACCGTGGAAGACGGGTCCTTGGGTGAAGGTAAATTGTCCTGCCATTCCGGGAACCCTGCTGGAGAGCGAACTCTTCGGGTACGAAAAAGGAGCCTTTACCGGCGCCTTCGGCACCAAGCCCGGACGAGTGGAGATGGCGCATCGCGGCACGCTGTTTCTCGATGAGATCTCCGAACTCGACATGAGTTTGCAGTCGAAGCTGCTGCAGTTGCTGCAGGACGGCCAATTCTGCCGCATCGGCGCTCAGGAAGACAAGAAAGTTGAAGTGCGCGTGGTTTGTGCCACCAATCGAAAGCTGGAAGAAGAAATCGCCAACGGTACGTTCCGCGCCGACCTGTTTTATCGCATCAATGTGGTCAATCTGCACATGCCGCCGTTGCGCGATCGCATCCCCGATCTGCCCGATCTGGTTGACTATTTTCTCGAATGCTACAACCGGAAATTCAACTCACGCGCCAAACCACTCTCGATCGATTTGATGAATGCGCTGAGCAAATATCACTGGCCGGGTAACGTCCGCGAGCTGGAAAACCTGATTAAGCGCTATGTGATCCTGGGGACTGAAGATTCCATCTCGGGCGAGTTACGCCCTCATCAGCCCGATTTTTTCAGCGCCGATATCAACGTGGACGGACCGATTTCGCTGAAGAAAATTACGCGCCAGGCCGTGCATGAATTGGAGCGGAAGATCATCTTGAAGGTGCTGCAACACCACCACTGGAACCGCAAGCAGGCTGCTCGCGCTTTGAACATAAGTTATCGAGCACTGCTCTATAAGATTCGCGACGCCGGCCTGCCTTCGAACCGTGGCGCGCGCCGGCCCCAAGTCGCAGAGACGCCGAACCACGTCCTCGCAGCCGACTGACTGGCGTAGGCGGAGCGACAAGGCTGATTCTTGCCGTTGAGAGCTCCCGCGAGAGATCGATTTCACGCAAGATAAGAACTTTGGGTCTATGCGAAGTAGTAGGCCCTATCCACGCAATTCGGACAAAGCCTTACGGGCATCGCTGTTGTTGGGACTGAGTTTTAACACACGCTCCAGTTGTTGCCTCGCCTGGGCTGGCTGGTTCGCTTTCTGATAGGCGAGGGCCAGGTGATAGTGGACGGTTGGGTCGTCCGCCGCTCCCCGCTTCTCATTGAGCCGTATGGATTCCTGGAACAAATCAATCGCGGATTTGTACACGCCTTTCTGAAAATACGCCCAACCCAAAGTGTCGGCGGCGTTCGAGGAGTCGGGCATCCCGCGCCGCGCGGTCTGAGCCATAGCCAGAGCCACGTCCACATTGCCACCCTGTTGCAACATGACATAGGCGAGATTGTTCGAGGCCAGCGGATTATCCGGCTGCACTTCCAGTGCCTTCTGATACATCGTCTTCGCGTTGTTCCAGTCATGCTGCGACTCATACATTTCGCCAGCGAGAATGTAAAACGCGATCTCACGCGGGTGATCCTTGATCGACTGCTGATACAAAGCGAGGGCCTGATCCACTGAACCTTCCGCCGCCTGCACCTGGCCAAGCTTTAAGAGTGCATCGGAGTTATTCCTGTCGAGTTCGATGGCTTTGTGGAAGGCAGCATCGGCGCCGCTCAGGTCTTTTTTCTGAAACAGCATCGTGCCCAGCAGATCGTAAAATGCTCCCGTGGCAGGCGATTTGGCGATTTGTGCGCGCGCCGCGGCCACCGCTTGATCGGGCTGTTTCTGGACCAGATAGACGTTCATGATGCCTTGCAGGGCCTCGGTTGAGGCGGGATCTTTATCCAGTGCCTCCTGGTAAAACTTGATTGCCTCCGAATATTGTTTTTCCATTCCGTAAAGGTTCCCCATTTGTATGTAGGGAGCCGCACTTCGCGGAGCCATGCCCATGACTTTTGTTAGGTCCTGCTCGGCATCAGAATATTTCTGCCGATTCATCTCCGCCAAAGCCCGCATGAGGTAGCCATCGGGAGCCTGGGGGGCGCTGGTGATGATTTGTTCCGCGGTTTGGCTGAGGGCATTCATGTCTCCGCGGCGCATTTCGAGGCCAGCCAGAGCTCGTTGTGCATCTGCCAGACCGGGACGCAGGCGCACGGCCTCTCGCCACTCCGATTCCGCACGTCCGTCGTTGCGCTGCATATCGAAGGCAAGTCCCAACTGATAATGAGCGACTGCGTTGCTGGGATCGTTCGAGACCGCCTGCTGCAAAGCATCGACGGCACCGCTTGCGTCACTCTGCCGCAAATCTATCTGCGCGCGATAAATCAGAGCATCGACGTCATGCGGATTTGTCTTTAACAATTCATTATTAAGTTTGGTAGCTTCCGACAGCTGGTTCTTCAGGATCAAAAGCTGAACGTAGTTCCGCTTCACCTGCATGTCCCTGGGATGATCGCTATACAGCGACGCGTATTCTGCCGTGGCTTTGTCCAGATCGCCGTTGGCAAAATAAAAATCACCGAGCATGCGGTAGCCTTCCGAGTTATTCGGGAGATCGATTTTTGCCTGTTTCAACAGGGCTTCCGCCTCGGTCTTCTCGCCCTCGGACATATACAGCCGCACTAGAGCTTCGCGCGGAGAAGGATCCTTGGGCGCGAGTTCAATGGCGTGCTTGAATTGCTGTTCGGCTTCGGGGATACGATTGCGCGACTGGTAAAAGCCTCCCAAAGCCAGCTGCGCATTCATCGCCTTGGGATCAAGATTGGCGGCTTTCTTAAAGCTTGCCTCGGCCTGATCAAGCTGATTTGAGCGCAGTTGCAGAAGCGCCAGATTCAAATAAGATTCTGATCGGGTGGGATCGACGGCGATTGCTTTTTGCATCTCCTGCAATGCCGCAGCCACATTGTTTTGAGCCGCATAGTAGTCTGCCCAAGCCTCGAAGACCTCAGGATTCTGCGGCTGTTTTTCGTGCAGAAGATCGAGATGAACGCGCGCCTGTTTCAGATAGTCCTGATTGGAGGAGCCGTCCGGGTTTCGCGCCGTGACCAAAAGATTGGCCAAGTCGATGTGAGCGCGGTAATTATCCGGAGCCAACTCCACTGTTCGTGAAAGCTCCTGAAAGGCGTGGCCGCTGTCGCCGAGTTTGAGATAAGTTTGCCCGAGTTGGTAATGCGCCTGGGCGAAACGCGAGTCGATCTGCACCGCATTGGCGTATTGAATGGCAGCTTCACGGTATTTGCCCTGGGCGAAATAGCGGTCGCCACTCTCCAAATACTTTTGCTTGCGCACGTTGGGATCGCGCGAACATCCCGTGAACAGGGCGGTGATGAGAAATCCGACAAGACAAAGGCGGACGACTACAGAGCGGCTCATGTTTTCTCCAAGGCAGGCGCGAAGGCGCAGACGGTTACGAACTTCTGGACACTACACCAAGGTACTGCAATCTGGAGTGTAAATAAAGTTACTGCCGTCATACTGGGGGTATAAGACAGCGATGATGAACCTATGTTTCAGATTTTCGAATGGGAGCGCCTTGAAGGATTTCTGACAACCGGGACTCTTAGGCGCGGGAATTAGAAACTGATGCCCGAGGGGCGGGCGAGCCGCGCAATAAGCCTTCGGTGCTGAGATCCTCGTCTACGTCCGGCCAGTACAGGCCGTAGCCGCCCCCAGCAACTTTCCAGTTCTGACGTTGAGAGGGCGTGGCATTCAGTAAGCGTGGATACCATACGAGCGGTACGGTGATAATCCGGCCGTCGCGTAACGAAACGCTCAGAGCGTCGTCGCTGAACTCAACGCCCAAAACACGCTCATCTGCCGTCGACGCCAAAAAACTCATTCCAAGTCTCCAGAAGCTGCGCCCTGTGTTCCGTCACGAGTAATTGTATCTCGCGGAGCTCATGAGCACGAAACCCAAAATTTGCCGCCAATTGTACCGGGTTGAGCCAGAACTTGGCGGAAGCGTCATCGCGATCGATGTGAACATGCGCCAGCTCCTTCGCTTCGTGGCTATAGAAATAGAATCGATATGGGCCGAATCGAAGTGCCGTCGGCATGCGCGAGATTGTATCGGTTGTTTCTTCACTTATTGCAACGTGTGGCTGGATGGCCCGGTAGAGGCTCCGGTGATGTTGTAGCGTTTGAGTTTGCGGTAGAGGGTGGCGCGGCTGATGCCTAGCATGCGCCCGGCCAGAGCTTTGTCGCCTTTCACTTGTTCGAAGACGCGCTGGATGGTGGCTCGTTCAATATCTTCCAGATCAGTTGTCGAAAGCGGAGTGGTACCCGCTGCGTCGCTTGAATTCAATTCCGCGCCAGCCGCGAGATCGGAAGCTAATTCGGACGCGGATTCAACCGAGGTTCGTGAGCCGGCTGAATCGAGGGCCGCAATGGATGGAGGGAGATCGCCGAGATCGATCAGAGTTCCGTCGCCCAAAGCGACCGCGCGCTCGATGCAGTTTTCCAGTTCGCGCACATTTCCCGGCCAGTCATAATTCATCAGGGCTTTCATCGCGGAGTTAGAGACGCGCAGATCGGCTCCGGGGGCGTAACGCTCGCAAAACCAGCGCACCAGCATGGGAATATCACTGCGACGCTCGCGCAACGCGGGCACGTGCACGGTGACTACATTGAGGCGGAAGTAAAGATCTTTGCGGAAAGTCCCATTCTTGTAGGCTGCTTCGAGATCGCGGTTAGTGGCGGCGATGATGCGCACGTCCACCTTGACGCGCTGGTTGCTGCCGACGGGACGGATTTCTTTTTCCTGCAGCACGCGCAAGAGCTTGGCTTGCAGCTCGAGCGGAAGTTCGCCGATTTCATCCAGAAAAACCGAGCCGGTATCGGCGGATTGAAAAAGTCCCTGCTTGGATTTCAGCGCGCCAGTGAAGGCGCCCTTTTCATACCCGAAGAGTTCGCTCTCAATCAGAGTCGGTACGAGCGAGCCACAATCGACCGCGACGAACGGGCGGTTGGCGAAGGCTCCGCGGTAGTGAATGGCACGGGCGATCAGTTCTTTGCCGGTGCCGCTTTCGCCGGAAATGAGAACTGACGTACGCGTGTCTTTCAGACGCGAAGCCACGCGTAAAACTTCCTGGATCTTGGCCGATGAGCCGATGATGCCGTGGACCGCGGTTTCCGAATCCATCCGCTGGCGCAGGAATTCGTTTTCCTCGACCAGGCGAATTTTTTCCGCCATACGGCGCAGAAACAAACGCAATTCTTCGAGCGGAGAAAAGGGCTTGGTGATGTAGTCGTAAGCGCCCAGCCGCATGGATTGCACGGCGGTTTCGATGGAGCCGTGTCCGGTCATGAGGGCGACTTCGGTGCGCGGCAGAAATTTCTTCACTCTTTCGAGGAATTCGAGTCCCGACATGTGCGGCATCACCATGTCACTAAGGATCATGTGCACCGGCTGCTCTTCGAGCAGAGCCAGTGCGGATTCGCCGCTATCCGCTTCGAGACAGATGAAACCCAGAGCTTCGCCCACGGTCATGCAGAGCTTGCGGATGCTTTGTTCATCGTCGACCACCAGCAGCCGGATGCGGAGTTCTTCTTTGCCGAGAGCAGGATTCACCGGGCTTTCCCCATAGTTTTTTCGACCGCAGAGATCAGATCCTGAACACGAAAAGGCTTCTCGAGATAAAGCGCGCCAATCTTGCGCAGGGTGGTTACGGTTTCCTCGTTGGCATAGTCGCCGGTGATGATCACTACTCGGTCGACAAGATCGGGGCGATTGGCGGAAATCCAGGAATGGACTTGCGCGCCATCGACGCCGCCGGGCGTGCGCATGTCGGAAACCACGCCAAGATATTGGCCTTTTTCCAGCAGACGCAAAGCCTCGGCGCCCGATTCGATGCAGACCACTTCATATCCATTGCGCTCGAGAGTGGCGCTCACCAAGGCCATGATGGAAGGTTCATCCTCGATGAGAAGAACTGGCAGTGTTGTGGGATGGATGGCTGGGCTTGTCATTTTTGTAAAACTCCTGCGGCCACACCCAGAGAAGCAGTGTGGGGCGCTGCGGGAAAGCGGACGATGAAGGTGGCTCCCTGCCCATCAGTATTGTTGTGGCAGAGAATTTCTCCTCCGTGCTCCTTCACAATGCCGTAGCAGATGCTGAGGCCGAGGCCGGTTCCCTTGCCAACCTCTTTGGTTGTGAAGAAGGGATCGAAGATACGATCGGGATGGGAGATGCCGTAGCCATTATCGCGAAAAGAAACTTCTACTGCGTTGCCTGCTTTCGTGGTCGTAATTTCGATACGAGCGGGCCGGCCGATCTCATGTACGGCATCGTAAGCATTGTTCAGGATGTTAAGAAAAACTTGCTGAAGTTGATGAGCGTCCCCGTTGACGTCGGGAATTCCTTCGTCTAGATGTTCGACGATGTCGACGCCGTGACTGTTGAAGTCATAGGAACGGAGTTGAATGGTGCGGCGAAGAATCAGGTTTAGTTGCACAGCATTGCGCTGCGGCGGCATCTGGCGGGCGAAGCTAAGCAGATTCTGGACGATCTGTTTAGTACGCTGAGCTTCCTGCAGAATGACACGCAGGTCCTTGCGGGCGGTTTCAGGAAGATCAGGGTTTTCGAGCAGAAGATCCGCGAAGCCGAGGATCGCTGTTAAAGGATTATTTACTTCGTGAGCGACGCCAGAGACAAGTTGCCCAACTGCAGCCATTTTTTCGGCGTGAACCAGTTTGCCGCGAAGTTCGGCGGAATCAGTGATGTCGGTCATGACCACGACGATGCTATTGATGTTGTTCTGCTCGTCGCGCATGGGACTGAGGTTGACAGAAAACTGGCCGGCCTGACCGTTGCCCCGCATGATTTGCAGTTCCAGGTTGTCGACTTGTCCGCCCAGAAGAATGGTCTGCAGCGCTTCGGCAAGTGGACGGACGTAGCCCGGGGCAGCCAGCTCGAGCAGGGGACGGCCCAGGAGTTCACGTTGTTCGAAGCCAGCTTCATACCAACGGCGATTGGCGTAGCTGATCAGGCCCGCTGTATCAGAGACCAGGATGAGACTTTGTGTGTTGCTGAGAATCTTGCCGGAGAAGTCCCGTTCGCGTTGCAGTTCCGATTGATAAGTGTGCAGGCCGGTGACATCCAGCATGAGGCCGCGAATCTGCACCAGGCGGCCGAGACTGTCGTACATGCCGAAGGCATTGATGAGGACGTAGATGGGAGAGCCGTTCTTGCGGCGAAGCGTAGCCTCAAAATTCCGCATGTGGCCGTTTTCTTCCATGGCCTGGCTGTGGAACGAGCGCTGCTCGGGAGTGAAATAGATCTGAGTGGGAATGTCCACTTGCAGGAGTTCGTCGCGGCTGGCGTATCCCAGCATGGCGACGAGGGCGTCGTTTACTTCGATGAACCGGCCTTCCGGCGTGCTGAAGAAAAGCCCTTCCTGAATGTTGTCAAATAACTCGCGATAGCGCCGTTCGGCTTCGCGGCGGTCGGTGATGTCCTTAAGTACGTGGATGGTCTGCAGGTTTTCACCGGCGGCGCCGTGAACCCGGGAAGTGGAAACCAGATAAGTTCGGTCGAGCGCAGGATGAACATACTCGTCGGAGTCTTGATCTACGGACCTGCAAAACGGGCATGAATAGAGCGTGGATTCGCTGGTAAGCGCCAGGAGGGCGCGCATGTTAACCCCGATCAGTTCATTGGGAGTAACTCCGATCATGGCGGCCAGGGAACGGTTCACGCGGAGAACTTTGTCCGTCTCATCGTGGACGACGATCAAGTCAGTAATCGCGTCAAAAATTTCCAGCCAATGCCGGTTGGCTTGTTCCACACGCGTGAAGAGGCGGGCGTTATCCAAGGCCATGGCCGCGTGACCGGCGACGGCTTCGATTAATTCACGATCTTCCGACGCCAATGGGCGGGAGCGGCCAGAAAGGCATAACAAGCCGGCGAGTTCTCCGTTGGAACCGGGCAAGCGAACCACCACGCAATCGTCCCAACGCAACTCCGATGCCAACTCCGAACCAAGAAGATCGGACGCAGTGCCGGAAACGATGGTCTCTGTGTGCCTGCCAGCCAACTCAGCTACTGCACGCGCGAAGCGCTGCTGCAGAGCCTGATCGTCCGGGCGGGCGCGGGCTTCTACGGAGTAAACGTCAGAGTGTGGATTTTGTGACTCGTGGCTACTGTGAGGAAGATTATGTTTGTGCGGAATTTCTGGCTGCGGATGATCGCCAGGCCCGGAACGCTGCGATTCAGTTTGCGGCGATGAACTGGATGACGCGCTGGTTAGCGCTGCAGCCGGGAGGGGATAAAGCGCGACTGTCTGGAATCGTCCTTCCTGAAATAAAGCGAGCGCCCCGGCGCGAGCTCCTGTGAGTTCGATGGCGCGATCGACAAACTTGCGGGCGAAATCGGGCAATCGCAGGATGCCATCAATCTCGCGCGCCAGCTGGATCAAGACGTCCGATCGGCGGCGGTTGAGTTCGGATTGATGCAGGTTGCGGGCGACTTCGAGCACCACCGAAACCTGAGCGGCCAGGGCGCGGGCGCGACGCACATCCTCGCGAGAGATGCCGGCATCGTCGAGTCGATCGAGTACGCCGAACATTCCCAGAACGCTGCCGTCGGCGCTGAGCAAAGGCACGGCGAGCAGCTGCCGGGCCTTGTAACGGGTGACGGCGGGCAGATTGACGCCGGCCTCCTCGCTCAGATCGTCGGACCAGAAAACTTCTTTTGCGCGTAATGCGCGCGTGGCGATACCTTCGGGAAAAATATTATCGACCCGCTCCGATTGTCCGCGGGTAACGCTATGCCGGATGCGAAACTTTTCGTCTTCCAGCAGAGCGATGAAGCAGCGACCGAAGCCAAGAAAATCCGAGGCGCGGACGACGAAGGCCTGCAGGAAATGATCGAGATCGCCGCTGGAACTGAGTTCCGAGGAAATCTCGAGCAACTGGTGCAGTTCACGGGCCTGGCCTTGCGCTGTGGAACAAAGTTCGGCGTGCGCCAGCGCGACCGCACCAAAGCCGGCAATGACGGAGACCAGCGATTTCTCTTCCGCAGTGAAGCTGCCCTCCGTGCGGGGATAGACCAGGATTGCTCCCTCGGTGCGCGAAGTGCGGAACGGAGCGGCGATGAGCATCCCCGCAGAGATCACACTTCCCAGCGAGTGTTGATCGCCGCTTACCGAGATGGTGATGGTTTCGCCAGCGGAGACGGCGCGTTGCGCCAGATCGGCGGCAAAGCGAATGGTTTGCCGGTCGTGGCGAGCCCGGAAAGAAGTTGCCAGCTGATTGGTCTCGGCGGAGACGGCGCGCAATTCAAACGGTCCCTCGCGGCGCAGAAGAATGGAGACCAGGCGAGTACGCAGCAACAGGCGGAGACGATCGGCCAGTGCCTCAATCACCGTGTCGACGTCCGGCGTTCCATGCAGTGCAGTAGCTACCTCAGCCAGAACTTCCGCGCGGCGGTGCCCTTCGCGCGAAACCTCAGCCATCCGCGTGGCTTCCAGCAGGCTGCCCAACTGTCCCGCCAGGATGGTGGCCTTTGCTGAGAGATCTTCGTCAAAAAACTCTTCCTCGGAATCATGTAAGAAGGTCAGCGCGCCGATGACTTCATCGAAGACCACCAAAGGAGCAGCCATGAGCGAGCGCGCACCAAACTCCTGCAGCGCAGGAACGGAAGACTGGACGTGGTTGGCGAAAGTCGTGCGGCGGGAGCGGACTGCATCGGCGGTGACTGCGCTTTGTTGAGGAAGCAGATGGATTCCGATGAAACGCTCGGCCAGTTTGCCGTCGGCCTGTTCCCCCACGAGTTCGTCTCCGGTGTGACGCCTCCAGAAATAAACTCCGGAGCACTGAAAGAATTCTCGGGTGATACGGCAGAAAAGTTGAATCAGGGAATTTGGATCGGAGCGCTCCGCCGCTTTCTGGGCAATACGCAGAAGGAGATTCTGAAAGGCATCGTCGGAGTCGATGTGGATTCGCCCGGGCGGACGGTCTTCCGGTGACGACGTCGAATTGCTTCCAGCTATGTTCAGAACGTCACCGCGCCTTGAAGGATTTGGTGATTCTCACAAGTGATTGAATCTAATGGAAAAGTATCCCGCCATCTCATTTTGAGTCAAGTGAAATGGGGGAACGGGGTGCCTAAGTGTGAAATCCCGAGAATAACGGAGGTCTGCCTCTCAGTTTGAGAAAGAGGCTCGGCAAAGCCAAACACATCGCTTGGAATGAGACGACGCTAATGTTCACGCCAAGTCGTGGGCAGGGTCGCCGGCCCGGGCTAAGTCTTTATTTCATAGCCAAATCCGTGCGAGTGACTTTGGTTTTTTCGAAAAGTCACGCGTGGCCACGGCTTTGCTCGAAAGGGACTGCCAGGAATATTACCGGGAGGAACTGTGTCTTTGCGACGGATGGGAACGTTGTTGGCGGTGCTTGCATTATTGGCTGGAATAGGGACGTTCGGAGTATGGGCGCAGAACAACGACAGCGAAATTGTGCGACGGGCGAAGAGCAAAGTGCAGCCCGAGTATCCGGAGTTGGCGCGCAAGATGAATATCACTGGCACGGTAAGGGTACAAGTGGTGGTTGCGCCCAACGGCACGGTGAAGGACGCAAAGGTTGTAGGAGGGCATCCGGTGCTGGCGGGCGCGGCGCTGGACGCGGTGAGGAAATGGCGCTTTGAGCCGGCGCCAGGAGAGAGCACGGGCGTGGTGGATTTCAAGTTCGAGCCTCATCAATAAGAAGATAGAAGGCGGCCGGAGGAAACGGCATGACGATTGGTAAAAAGCTTTATGTAAATTTCGGAATCATTCTCAGCATGGTGGTTGTGCTGTTCATCGTGAACCTGCTGGCGGTGCATCGCGAACACGACGCCAAGGACGCCGCCAGCGCTTCACTGAAGCTGGCAGATGCTACCAACGACGTGCGTTTTCAAATGATGCAGAACCGTCTGTACCTGAGCAATTACCTGCTCAGCGGCGACAGCCGGGAAGTCGACCGGATGAATGATGGCCTGCACACTCTCACCGAAAAATTGCAGGAGGGCCTGAAGCTGTCGAATTCCGAACAGGAGCGCTCGGCCCTGGACCGCGTGCAACAACTGGAGCAGTCCTGGAGCAAAGAGTTTGCTCAGCCTCTGATCGACAAACGGAAAGACGTCGACTCTGGAAATGCAACTGTGGCCGAATTGCAGATTTACTACTTACAGAAAGATGCGTCTTCGTGGGTGAAAAATTCCACCGACGCGCTGGACGTGGCCGATGGGGAAAACCGCAAACTGGTTGAGGCAGGTCGCAAATCCGACGAGTCGGCCAGCACTTACACGATTCTTGCCGCGATCCTTAGCACCTTGTTTGCTCTAGGCCTGGGTGGAGTGGTGGCCTACACGACCGCCAAATCAATCACTGGACCGTTGACCAATCTGATGACGGTCTCCCGGCAAATTGGAGACACCGGCGATCTGGAGCACAACATCGAGGTGAACCGTCAGGATGAAATTGGAGAACTGGCCCGCACCTTTGCCAAGATGGTTACTTATCTGAAAGAGATGGCGGGAGTTTCTGAGTCGATCGCCGGCGGAGATCTTACGGTCGAGGTGAAACCGCGTTCGGCACACGACACGTTGGGCAATGCGTTCGCGCGCATGGTCGAAGGATTGGCGCGTCTGGTGCGCAGCGTTCGCGATGCTTCGGCCCAGGTAGCCAGCGCCTCGGGACAAGTGGCAAATGCCTCTGACGATTCGGCCAAGATCGGACTACAGGCATCATCAGCCATCGATGAAGTCACCAGCACCATGCACGAGATGAGCGTGAATGTGCAGAACATGGTGAAGAGCACCCAAGTGCAGGCTTCCAGCGTAAGTGAGACTTCGGCTTCGATTGATCAGATGGTGGCATCGATTCAGCGCGTCGCCGACACCGCTAAAGTGCTGCTCGATATCTCGAACCGCTCGCGGGAAGAAGTACACAGCGGCATCGCGACGATGGAGAAGGCGACAGACGGATTGAACCGCATCAATGCCACCATCACCAGTTCGGGAGAAATCATCGGAGCGCTGGGGCAGCGCGCCGACGACATTGGAAAGATTATCGAAGTTATCGACGATCTCGCGGAGCAGACAAACCTGCTCGCTCTGAACGCCGCAATCGAAGCGGCCCGGGCTGGCGAACATGGGTTGGGTTTCGCGGTGGTGGCTGATGAAGTTCGCAAGCTGGCGGAAAAATCGGCGCAGTCGACCAAGGAAATTTCCGAACTGATTCAAAGTATTCAGAAGGAAGCACGCAAGGCGGTCGAAAATATGGACCGTTCCACCGGGATTGTGAATGAAGGACTCGACTTGGGCGGTGAGTTGAATGGGGCGCTGCGCAAGATCTCGAATGTGGTCACCGAAGTTTACAAGTTTGCCCAGGAGATCGGCGCAGCGACCAACGAACAATCGCACGGATCGTCGCAAATTGCCCGGGCCACGACGCGGCTGAACGAGATCACTCACGAAATCAGTTCCGCCGTGGAAGAACAGGCGTCAGGAGCGCAGGCCGTGGTGAAGGCCATGGAGCGAATGCGCGAACTGGTGCAGCAGTCCACTTCAGGATCGACTGAGCTGGCGGCGTCGGCGGAGCAGATGTCGAAAATGTCGCGCGGACTACTGGACTTTATGGACCGCTTCGCGTTGGACGAGTCTTCCGCCCAGCGCACATCTGCACCGGAAGAAAAACCACAGACCGCACGCCGGGCAACCGCGGGATCGCGTTTCTAAAGGACATCAGGGTCAGAAAGAGTAACGACCAACAATGAGTCGCGAACTCCATATCGTGGGCTTCCAGATCGGGCGCGAGACCTATGGCGTGCCGATTACATCCTTGCACGAAATCGTGCGCGTGCCGGAGATCACTGCTGTACCAGATGCGCCCGATTATCTGGAAGGTGTGATTAACCTTCGAGGGAAAATCGTCTCGGTGATGGACTTGCGCAAGCGCTTTGGCCAAAAGCAAATCGAATTCAAGAGACGGAACCGGATTCTGGTCGTGGAACATTCGGGCAGGCTGGCTGGACTCATCGTCGATTCAGCCTCCGAAGTGGTGAAGATTCCCAGCGAGGACGTGGAAGCCCCCCCTGCGGTTTTTCAGGAAGGTGGACTGAACTGCGTTACGGGATTGGGGAAAGTGCAGGGACGGCTGATCGTTTTGCTGGATATGAACAAATTGTTGGCCCCCGCCAGTCTGCTGCAAGAGAGCGGAAAAGCGGAGACCAAGACGGCTAAAGCGGACGTGCGCGGAGCGGCGGCCGCCAAGTGATCGTCGCAGGCCTGCTCTATTTGCCGATAGTTTACCGATTGATGAACGATGTGATGGAGGCGGGGTGAATCACGGGCGCGGGGGACGAAAACCAGCATGAGCACATTCGGAGCGGCACCAGCTCCTATCTTGACGGAGGCGGAACTTAAGCTTCTGCAGGCGCTGGTGTATCAGGAGTGCGGCATGCACTTCGACGAGCGCCGGCTTCACTTCCTGCAGGATCGACTGCTGCGGCGGTTGAAAGACTGCCACGTCGATTCTTTCTACGCGTATTACCGTCTGCTGATCAGCCAGGAAGGCAAGGCGGAACTGGCCAAGCTAGTGGAAAATCTCACGGTCAACGAAACCAGTTTTTTCCGGCACAAAGCCCAGCTCGATTTATTTCAGAAACATGTGCTGGAAGATTTGCTGAAGCAGAAGCAATCGCACCGGGAATATTCCATCCGGATATGGAGTGCCGGATGCTCGACCGGCCAGGAAGCCTACACACTGGCCATGATGTCGGTAGACAGCCTGGCCTACTACTACCTGCGCAATCCTTTGCCGGTGGAGATCGCTTTACCCAAACCGCTGATTCCGCCGCCGTGGAGAGTGGAAATTCTGGCCAGCGACATTAGTTACTCCGTACTGCGCACCGGACAGGAAGGGGCTTACAACGACCACCAGATGAGCACGGTGGATTACGGATTCCGTCTCCGCTACTTCGACAAAGTCGGCGAACGGTATGCGGTTAAGAAAGCTTTGAAGGAGATGGTTCACTTCGACTTCCACAATCTGAAAACCGAATATCTGCCGCAGCGCAACGATGTCATCTTCTGCCGGAACGTCATGATGTATTTCGATGTGGCGGAGCAGAAACGGCTGGTCGAAAAGTTTTACCGCTGCCTGAATCCCGGCGGATATCTGTTTGTGGGTCATGCGGAAAGCCTGCTCGGCTTGACCGATAAATTCCAAATGGTGCACCGCGACAGTGGAACCGCCTACCAGAGGATTGAGGTGCGAGAGTGAGCGATTCACTCGACGAACGCGGAGCCGAACTGCGAGAACTCTTCTTTGAGACTTCGCAGGAGCTGTTGCAGGCCCTCAACGAAGAATCTCTGAAGCTGGAAAAAAATCCCGGCGATGAAGAGATCGTGCGGTCCATTCGGCGGACGGTACACACTCTGAAGGGCGATTCGGCAGCATGTGGGCTGCGGGAACTGAGCGAACTGGCGCACCACTTCGAAGACGCACTTTCTTTGGAGACGGCAGCCGCACACGGAGCGCTGGCGGAGATTGCTTTTGCCGCAGCCGATGTTTTCGCTGCCATGCTTGCGGCTTACCACGGCGCAGGCGCAATGCCCGCCACCGATGCGCTACTGAAGCGGATCAATGAACTCACTACCGCTCCGGCAGCGAAAAGAGTGCGCCGCAAGAAGAAAGCTGACGAAGTGGCCGCGAAGTCCGGCAAAGATTCAGACAAGAATAAAGACTGGACCGATTCTGAAAAGCGCGCCATGGCTGTTGCGCAGGCGGCAGGTCTGGCTCTGTACGATGTCGCTGTGAAGATCGACCCGCACTGCACGATGCCCATCGCCGGGCGGCAGCTGATTCAAAATGCGATCAGCGGAGTTGGCCAGGTAATCGTAGTGCGGCCCAATGCAAAATCGCCCGCCGCCACCAAGCAGGTAGAATTCGTAATCGGCAGTTCGCATTCCGAAGAACAGATTGCCGCCAAAGCCCGCGTGCCGACGATTGCCGGCGACGTAAGCGTGATTCTGATCGCCGCCGCTCAGCCCGCCAAGGCCCCCAGGAAAATTGAAGACGGACAGTCGCTGTCTTCGGCGATAGAAACCACGGCAAGCGATGTTTCAGTGGTCAAGCAGACCAGCGATGAGCAGACTGCCGTCGCAGCTATCCAAGCTCCCTCCGCCGCGCCCGATCTGCAAACTCCAACTCCAGAAACTTTAGCGCCGTCCATGGCAGAGAACATCCTGCGCGTGGACGCGGGACGCATCGACAACGTCTTGAACCTGGTGGGAGAACTCATCATCGGAAAATCGATGTTGCAACAGGCGCTGAATGAATTCTCCAGACGCTATCCCAAAGAGCCCGTGCGGGGCAAGTTTGCCGATGCCATGGCCTTCCAGGCGCGGGTGCTGAACGATCTGCAGCGCTCGGTCATGAAGATTCGCATGGTGCCGGTTGACCAACTATTCCGCCGTTTTCCGCGAATGGTTCGTGATGTGGCGCGGCAATGTGGACGCGAAGTCGATTTGGAGCTCAGCGGACAAGAGACCGATCTGGATAAAGGCATCCTTGACGCCATCGCGGAACCCCTCACCCATTTAGTGCGGAATGCGGTGAGCCACGGCATCGAAACCCCCGAGGAACGACGCAGCCTGGGCAAATCGCCGCGGGGAAAAATTCGGCTGAATGCGTTTCACCAGGGCAATCAAGTAGTGGTTGAGATAAGCGACGATGGCCGAGGCATGAACGCGCAAAAAATTCGCGCCAAAGCTGCAGAGTTGGGCTTGATTACAGCGCAGGACGGCTCCCGTTTGAGCGATGCCGAAGCGCTCGAACTCATCTTCCGTCCGGGATTCAGCACTGCGGAAGTAGTCACGGAAGTTTCCGGACGCGGAGTTGGAATGGACGTGGTGCAAAGCGTCGTGCACCGCCTTAAGGCCACAATCCACATTGAAACCCATCCCGGCCAGGGCACAACCTTCCGCTTGAAACTGCCACTCACGCTCGCCATCATTAAAGCGCTGATGTTCTGGGTGGAACAACGCCTGTACGCGATTCCGCTGAATGCAGTGAACCAGATTGCCCGCACCACGGAAGCAGAAGTACATCAGGTGGATAACTACGAAGTCTTGCAACTGCGCAATCAGGTGCTGCCCCTGCTTCGACTGGGCCGTCGGGCTGCATCAGACGGCGACCGAAAATCGAAAAAGCTGTTCGTGCTGGTGATTACGGTAGGCGAGAAAAAGTATGGATTGATCGTCGACGCTCTGGAGGGCGAGGAAGAATTGGTTATCAAGGCTTTGGACGACCAGACATTCTCGACCGATCTGGTGAATGGTGCTTCAATCCTGGGGGATGGAAAAGTTGTGCTGATTCTAAATTTACTCGCAGTAGTGGAACACATCTCGCGGTCTGCGTCTGAACAGTCCGGAGTCGGCAGCTTTGGATTGTTACTGAACCATGCTGACCGAGCGCGGCTCGCATTAAGCGCGGCGGGAGGCCAGTCATGAGCATGAACAAGGTGCGGGTGCTGGTGGTGGACGACTCGGCATTGATGCGAAAACTGATCCCGCAGATGGTGGAGACTGATCAATCGATCGAGGTGGTGGGCACAGCGATGGACGGAACCTTCTGTCTTAAAAAGATCGAAGAGCTCCGACCCAACGTGGTCACTCTCGACCTGCAGATGCCGGGAATGAATGGAATCGATACCCTGAAAGAGATTATGCGGCGGCATCCGTTGCCGGTAATTGTAGTCAGTTCGCATTCGACCGACGGCGCGTCCATCACATTTAAGGCACTTGGGCTGGGCGCCTTCGATTTCGTTACCAAGCCTCAGGATGCATCGGCGCACATGGCCGAGACCGCGCGTCAGTTGATCGCAAAAATTAAGGCCGCTGCGGATTGCAAAGTCGTTCGCCCGGGAACGTTGGGCGGGGCAGTACGGGTGGAAAAGACTGCGAGTTCAAAGTCTGGGCCGCCACCGACAAAAACGGTAGCGATCGGAATCTCCACCGGAGGGCCGCAGGCGCTCGAATATTTGCTGGCACAAATGCCACCGGACTTTCCCGGCACGATTCTAGTGGTGCAACACATGCCATCCGGCTTCACTGAAATGTTTGCCAAGCGACTGGATGAGCTGTGCGCCTTGCGAGTGAAAGAAGCACAATCCGGCGACGTGCTGCAGACAGGACGGGTGCTGATCTGCCCAGGAAGCCGGCACATGACGGTGAAGCGCTTGCCTATGGGCGACGTTGTGGTTCTGAATGATGATCCTCTGGTCAACGGACACCGCCCAAGTGTGGATGTTTTATTCCATAGCCTGGCGCAGGAATTTGGCAAGATGAGCGTCGCCGTATTGATGACTGGAATGGGCGATGACGGGGCACAGGGCCTTGGCGAAGTAAAAAAGGCCGGCGGCATGACCATTGCCCAGAGCGAGGAATCTTGCGTGGTATTCGGGATGCCGAAGGCTGCCATCGAACGTGGCTATGCCACGCGTGTGGTGGGCCTGGAGGTCCTCGCATCCACGTTACAGGCTCTGTGTGGACGCGGAAACGGGCATGCAGGGAATGGCGGGGGCAGCAAAGCATTGCGGGCCAGTCGCTGAAAGGAGCGGAAGTTCCTGGGGGAGGTTGTTGAGACAAGGTGTGGTGACTTGAGTCATCTGTTCTGCGGAAGCATGTCGTGTTGAAATTAGAAGGGGAGATTGCTATGGAACAGTTTGCACCAGTAAAACGCAGCAAGGACGGGCAACCGGTCCGCTACTTGATCGTGGACGATTCGGTGTTCGCGCGCAAGAATCTGGCCCGCATGATCGAAACTTTTGGCGGGCAAGTGGCAGCTGAAGCCGGGGACGGATTGACTGCGATCAGTGAATTTGATCGCACGCATCCCGATATCGTGCTCATGGACATCACCATGCCGCAGATGGAGGGCATCGAGGCCGCCGAGAAGATCGTTCAGGCACACCCCGAAGCTCGCGTCGTGATGGTCTCATCGGTGGGCTACCAGGAAAACATCGTGGCCGCATTACAGCGCGGAGCGCGACATTTCGTGCAGAAGCCGGTGAAGCCGGAAGTTCTGTATGAAGTGATCAAGTACGTGATGGGAGAAGACGGCGCCGTGGCCACCGGGGCCGGCGCGGGAGTCTAACCGCAATGAAGATGGAACTGATCCAGCCTTTCATCAATGCGGCCGATGCTGTGTTGTCGCAAGGCCTTTCGGGCACCACCAAAGTGGGCAATCTCTCGATGGAGGAGAACGCCTATCGCCGCAAAGGCGTGGCCGGAATGGTGGCGCTTACTGGCGATATCGAGGGCCGGATTATTTTGGATCTCGAACCGCAGACCGCTTTGCGCGTGGCCAGCCACTATGCAGGTGCGGAATTGCCCGAGTCCGATGGACTGATCAAAGAAACCATCTTCGAACTGGCCAACCAGGTTGTGGGCAATGCGGTGTGCGCGCTTAACGATCAGGGATTCCATTTCCGCGTGCATCCCCCGTTGCTGGTGACCTCCGCTGAGGGCGATAAAACCAGCGAAGACGTAGAGGCGCTGATGATCTGCTTTGAAACTTCCCTGGGAAATGTATTTATGAACGTCGCTTTGCGCTACAACAAGCGACGCATGTCCGACCACGCCAAAGTAGGGGCTTAGAGAACTTGTTCTCCCGGCGAGTCACCTATTCGCTGGTCAAGGGCGCTGGGCGATGTTGAGCTTCACTCAGAAACTCCCGATTGCTTACCTGGAACAATCTCTTTGGACAACCTTAGTGGCGGTGTTATCGGAAATTGAGGACGGAGTTTGCCCCTCCGCTATCTTCTCCAGGATCGGCAATCCTTTTCAGCTCCGGGTACTTCTGGATCAGCGTCGGCGGAGCCAGCACGCGGTCGCCGGTGATCATGGCCTTCAATTCCAGTGCGTTTACTCCCGCTTTACTTTCGAAATGATTGTTGGTGATCACGTAGGTGGTTTGCGCGCGCTCGGCGACGCGTTGAATACGTTCTTTCCAGCCGGCGAGTTCGCGCTCGTTGTAGAGATAGTTGTAGCGGTCGTTGCGATTATCGGAATCGAGCCCCTGATCGACGAACCAATGCTCGTAGTTGCGGCCATGCAGGCGGACGTAGCCGACCGCGCTGGTGACGTGCTCGGTGGGCGCGAGCGAGCGGCCCAAGAAGTGGCTGGTCGATGTTGCAGAAGCCGACATTTTTTTTCGCGAACGCAGCCAACGTTGCAGCATCGTTCCAACTGGAGTGGCGAACCTCGACCACGCGCGGATACTCAATGAACTGACGCAGCAACCGGTCAAGATATTCGCGGTTGAGGGAAGTGTTTTTGAACGACACCGGAAACTGAATCAGCAGCGCGCCCAGCCGCCCTTCATTAGCTATGGCATCCAGCCCCTCGCGGGTGCGGGATTCGTCCTCATCCGTGGGCCGGATGCTGGCTGCGGAAGTGGGCTCCAGCAGCGACAGGGGCGAGTGGGTGAATGCGCGGTATAGTTTAGCCGTGAAGAGAAAGTTCCTATTCACGGGGGCGACCTTGCGGCACCACAATTTGGCCAGTTCCGGCTTCAACGGTCCGTAGAAGGATGTATTGATTTCGGTGGTGTCGAAGAAGCGCGCCAGATACTCGAGAGCATGCTGCTTGCGGCGCTGCATGCCCGGAGGATAGAAAATCCCGTCCCAGTCTTTGTAAGACCAGCCGGCGGTGCCGATGCGAACATCGTTTGAATGGACCTGCGGAAGACGGACTGGAGCCGAAGATTCCATGCGCGGAACCGCAGACGGCGGGCACGGCAAGGTTAGCACAGCGCGTGAAGAAAGAGCCGTCCGCAATAAGAAGAACAGATAAGAAGAACACACGCTACAGGTATCATTGTGGTGCCTGATATGAATCGGCTCTATGCAGGGATTGTGATTGCGTTGATGGCGGTTGCAGCTGCGAGCCAGATGTCCGCTGCGCCGTTATCCACGGTACCTTCTTCGCCTCGAGTCACTAAGCCAGAAGTTGCGCCTGGTTATGTAGGAGACACCGCTTGCGAATCTTGCCATCGCGACAAGGTCGAGACATTTCACCGAACATCACATCACCTCACCTCGAGGTTGCCGGAGAAAGATTCGATTCTGGGCAGCTTCGCAGCCGGCGCCAACGTAATGAAGACGTCCAACCCTGAGTTGTTTTTTCGCATGGAGCAGAAGGGGAATGATTTTTTTCAGACGGCAGTGGAGGGCACGGATCCGTTTATCACATCACGCAGCGAGCGTTTTGCTTTTGTGATTGGTTCGGGAGGCAAAGGTCAAACTTACCTGTTCTGGAAGGGCGACGACCTTTTTCAATTGCCGGTTTCTTATTGGAGTCAACTGGGATGGGTGAACAGTCCGGGATATCGCGATGGAACGGCCAACTTCAGCCGACCGATCATTCCTCGATGCCTGGAGTGTCACGGAACTTATTTCGAACAAATTCCTCCGCCCTCCAATCGCTACAAAAAAACGGGATTCGTCGTCGGTATTACCTGTGAGAAATGTCACGGGCCGGGACGGGAACACGTTCAGATTTTTGCGGCAAAATTGTCAGCGAGCGCGAGTTCGACCATCCTCAATCCGGCGCGGTTCTCGCGCGAGCGTCAAATGGATCTTTGCGCCTGGTGCCACGCCGGAGCTGGTTCCTCGATCCAGCCCGCATTTTCGTACACTCCAGGCAAGGCTCTCGATAAATTCTTGACGCTGCCGCAACCCGACCCGTCGGCTCCCGTGGATGTTCACGGTAGCCAAGTCGAAATGTTGGAGCGAAGCCGGTGCTTTCAGAAGTCCGGCATGACTTGCCTTACTTGCCATGAAGTGCACATTGTGCAACACGATCTGTCTGAGTTTTCACAGCGATGCCTAAGCTGCCACAAGCCTGGTTCGGCGATGTTTCCCAAGCAGGGCCATCAGGTCGCTAGCGATTGCATCGGTTGCCACATGCCTCTGCAGGAAACCAATCTGATTGTGTTTGATCAGGATGGCAAGAAGGCAAGACCCAAAGTGCGGAATCATTGGATCAAGGTGTACTCCGAAGCGCTCCCGAACCCTTGAGTTGCAACGATTTCTTGTTTTGCAGAATAATACGCTGTACGTAACGCGTAACTCGATTTATACTGAGATGTGATTCTTGGTTACCGCGACAAGCGGAGCAGAGACTTCGCGCTTGGCAAACGAGTGAAAGCGTTCGCGGGCATAGAACGTCCGGTGCGCTTAAAGCTGGATCGTCTGGAGGCAGCTATCGACTTGCGGGATGTTGCTGTTTTACCCGGTAATCGTTTTGAAGTGCTTAAGGGGGATCGGAAGGGACAATACAGTATCCGCGTCAATGACCAGTGGCGGATTTGCTTCGAATGGAGCGAGAAAGCGGCCGGGCCCTCGAACGTGGAAATTGTCGACTATCATTAGGAGAAGATCATGCCTGTGACTGCAATTCATCCTGGGGAACATTTGGCCGAGGAGCTCAGAGAATTGGGAATGAGCGCTGCCGAACTGGCGCGTCAGCTCGAGGTTCCGACCAATCGCATTACGGAAATCCTGAATGGAAGACGAGCCATCACCGGTGACACGGCGCTGCGCCTCGCCCATTTTTTTGGCACGACTGCGGAATTCTGGCTGAATTTGCAAAGTCTTTATGAAATCCGGATCGCCCAGCGGAAATTGGGAAGGTCCATAAAAGGATTGCCAACGCTCAAGCGGTTCGAACAGGTCCACGCCTAGGCAAGGGGTTATCGGTACATTTAGTCGAGCGACAAAACCACCCAGTAGACGCCCGTCGGATACGTTTGCGTGCGCGCGTAGCAGGCTCCCACCGAGAAGCGGCGCAGTCCGCGTCGCGCGAGAACAGGTCTCGCATCTTCCGGCAGAGTCCCCGGATACAAACTCGTATACGTGAGCACGGTGTAACGTTGCGCAAGCTTATGCACTGGTTCGGTGCCGAGGCTGTCGGCTTGCGCCATGGAGCATGCCGCGGCGTCTGTATTGTTGAAATCGCTTCTCGCGAGAGCAGGCTGTTTGGCCTGTTGTCGCGATTGGGCGAGCGCTGCCGCGATCTGTTGCTTCACTTCTGCCGGAGAATAATTGGGGAGGGCATGGCCGAAGTCCTGAACAATGTAGAGCCGGTCTCCGCTGCGGACCACACTCAACCCAACCACGTTATAGGCCGGGTTGAGCAGGTTCGCGCGATGCGGGGGGGACTGCATAAGATGTTGATGGGCCTGCCCGGCATCGAAATCGAACGCGATGTTTTCACCTTCCTGATCCAGTTGCGTGCGGGTTGTGGCAGCCAGGCGTTGGGGCAGGGAAGGCTCGCCCTCGAAGCGATGGGACAGTTGACGCTCGGCAACCATCTTTTCCGCGTGCAGTCGGGCAGCGCGGCTCATGCCTGCATCGAGAGTCAAACGTGGAGCTCCGAATTGTGCTCTGGCTTGATTTGCCAGATACAGAAGAAGTTGTTCGGCTTGTGCGTCGTAATCACCGAAGGGTATATCGGGTGCGATTGCTGAAGCTGGTTTCAAGCTGACGATCGGCGAAGGTTTGTTGGCAGCGGCGTCATCGTCCTGAGAGGCAGCCAGCACGCGGGAAGATGGAGCCAATGAGACGGACCCCAGAAGTAAGAGCAACGCTACGACTTTAGAAGCCCTAAGCATCACTTGTGCCTAACCATTCGGTTCTCGGGGGACTTCAACTCAGCGCCGGACTTGCCGCTGGTGCTACGCTAGAAGCTCCAATCCACCTGGAGTAGTTACCTTCGCTATGGAACCTGGTCTCATAGGGGTCATCGGCCTAGTGTTTGGAAGCTTGATTGCATGGCTGGCGCTGCGCTCGCAAAGCGCGGGGCTGCATGCTCGTTTGTCTCTGATGGAAAAGGAATTAGCGGCCGAAAAGGCTGATCTGGCGCGGCTTCAGCAGGCTCACACGGACTTGGTGGCGGGCAAGGCCAGGGCGGAATCCGCCCTAGAGGCTGAACGAAAGACCAGCAACGAAAAGATCGAGTTGGTCACGCGCGCCAGCGAAGAGTTGCGGAATGCATTCAAAGCCATGGCTGCGGACGCGTTGAAAAGCAATAACTCATCCTTTCTTGTGGTTGCCGAAGAGACGCTCAAGCGATTCCAGAGCCAGGCGAAGGGCGATCTCGATGCCCGGCAGAAAGCCGTGGCCGACATGGTGGCGCCAGTGCGCGATTCGTTGAATAAAGTAGACGAAAAAATTCAGCAGATGGAAGTGGCGCGAGGCGACGCCTACGGCGAATTGCGCGCTCAGGTGCAGTCACTCATTACGACGCAAAAGGAACTGCAATCGGAGACGGGAAATCTGGTGCGGGCGCTGCGCACTCCGAATGTGCGAGGGCGCTGGGGAGAAATTCAGCTGCGCCGCGTGGTCGAGATCGCTGGCATGCTTTCGTACTGCGATTTTGCCGAGCAGGAATCCGTGACTACGGAGAGTGGAAGGCTGCGTCCCGATCTGGTGGTGAAGTTGCCGGGCGGCAAGCACGTGGTGGTGGATGCGAAGACGCCTCTGCAGGCATTTCTTGACGCCTTCGAAACCACCGACGAAGAGGCGCGGCGTGCTTGTCTCGCCAATCACGCGCGGCAGGTTCGCGATCACATGAATACTCTCAGCGGGAAGAAGTATTGGGAGCAGTTTGAAGCCACGCCCGAATTTGTGGTGATGTTTCTTCCCGGCGAAACATTTTTCAGCGCGGCTCTGGAGCAGGATTCAGGCCTGATCGAGCATGGGGTTCTGAACCGCGTTATTCCCGCGTCGCCGACGACGCTGATCGCGCTGTTGAAAGCGATTAACTATGGATGGAATCAGGAAAAACTGGCACGCAACGCGCAGCAGATCAGCGCGCTGGGCAAAGAGTTGCACGACCGGCTGCGGCTGCTGGCAGGACACATTACATCCGTCGGTACCGGACTCGACCGCGCGGTCGAGTCCTATAACAAAGCCGTAGGCTCGCTGGAAAGCCGCGTACTGGTTTCCGCACGCAAGTTTGCCGAACTGGGCGCGTCCGTGGCAGACGATATTCCTGAACTCGAGCCCATCGAAACCACGGCCCGGGCGCTTTCTTTTGATTGGGACGACGACACTTCCGTGCAACTCTCCGAAGACCAAAAGAAGGCCGGATAGCGAGGCTGTTACCGCGACCGCGATTACCAGGCCAATTGGGAGACGCTAATCTTAGAAGGCTCTAATCCCGCGCGCTGAGCGCGCCCAAAGGTACGCTGTTCCGCCTCGCGCTGGCGAGTTCCTTTCGATAGGGTGCCGGCACTTTCCGGTCTAAAGCCAGCCCTACATCCGCCGATAGCCTAAGAGGACGAGGCTGCGTTCGCACGCGGTATGGCAGAATCTCGCTCCCGGTCTCCTTTCTTCATTTCTTCATTGCATGAGAGCGTCTGCCGATCCCGTCTTGGTTAAGAGGCTGAGCGTCTTCGCCTCTGTGGCCAGCTTGTTTTCGGTCGCGATTGGATTGTCGGCTCTTTCTGGCTGGGTTTTCCACTTTTTGCGCCTAACCACGTGGGGATTCGCGCCGGTCAAGATGGTAGCCAACACCGCCGTGGGTTTCGTTCTGCTCGGCGGTTCCCTGTGGCTGCTAAGGCGAAGGACCAGTCAGCCTTTCTCGCGGATCCAGAACGCCGCCGCGAAAGCCCTTGCAGTAATTGCCGGAGTCCTCGGCCTGCTCAGCCTGGCGGAGCACCTTTTCACCGTGAACTTGGGCATCGACCAGATATTAGTTCGCGTCCCTGCGACCGACCACGCGGCGGGAGTGAGCCCCGGATTGATGTCCTCTCTCACCGCCCTGGATTTTTTCCTTCTTGGCTGCGCCATTCTGCTGCTGGACCGGAGGACAGGTGATTGCGCCAGTTCTCCGGTCATCCCCGCCTCGTTTATTTCTTCTGGAGCCGGGGCTTCACAGAGCTGGCGTTGCCAATGGGGTTCTTCTGGTCCTGTTCGGCGGATTCCGCACTGGGCCTGCGGCACCAACGCAGCACGTCGATTATTGGGGAAATCTGGACTGTCCTGGCCAGGCGGCATCTACCCTGCTCACGGGCGATTAGCTGGGTGAGAAGCGCGCGGGGTGCCGCTTCGCCGTTGGTTATCGCCTGGATGGCCTTATCATCGAGCGCGGCGATCGGAGCGAGAAAGAGCGGAGACGGCATAGCACGGCAAAGAGGAATTGCCGGTGATGGAATCGAGCGAGACGTGGAAACGAGCAAATGGGCTGGCTGCGACGACGGGTCCGGGCACTGCTTTCGTGGATAACGCGCAACAGCGCGGAGAATGCTGATCAAGGACCATGCCGAGTCAACCAGCTTTGCTCTCAGACCAGCACGCACGAGTCGTGGCCAGCAATCTTGAACGTGAGCAGGGAACGATGCCGACGATCGTGAACGATGGTTTCTGCGGCAGCATCAGCGACAATATTCTGCGCGGCGGAGATTGATTGGGCGCAGGTAGCTTCGTCAGACGGACACCTGCAATTCCAAGAGGGCATCATCGCCAAGGCAAGGGCTCTCAATTCTCAGCGGATGTACCGCGCGCATCGCTAAGCGGGCCGGGGTGGTCCGTCGGCGATTGGCGAAATCTGCATCGCGCGAAAGACGAGCTCGGTTGTACTGCGGTAGCGAGTGGCAGCGACCATGCGTCGCCGCTATGCATCGAATGCAAGTGGCAAGACCGCCGGCCAGCAGGATTGGCGATCCGCGCCGAAATCACCGAGCGAGACACGCGGTGCGAGGCCGAGGCAGGCGCGAACTACCTTGCAGCGGATTGTCGACTCCTCCGACGACGCCATTATCAGCAAGGATCTTGAAGGGGACATCAACGCCTGGAATCGCGGCGCCGAGAAGATCTTCGGTTACACGTCACGGCGGAGGCAGTGGGCAAAACCATGTGTGATGATTCCTGCCGCCGGAGCGCGCGAGCGAGGAGACCGAGATTCTGGCTCGAATTGGGCGAGGAGAGAGCGTCGAACATTTCGAAACCGTTCGCATCCGAAAAGATGGCACGAAGATTGACGTTTCGGCGACGATTTCGCCGGTTCGGGATGCCAGCGGTGCGATTGTTGGCGCTTCAAAAATTGCCCGCGACATCACGGAGCGCAAGCAATCCGAGGAGGTGCTGCGGGAGAGCGAAGAACGGTTCCGGCTGTTCATTGAACATGCCCCTGCAGCCCTGGCGATGTTTGACCAGGAGATGCGCTACCTGCACTTGAGCCACCGCTGGCGGAGCGACTATGGAATGGACGAGCGCGACATGCGCGGCGTCTCGCACTACGAAATGTTCCCGGAAATTCCCGAGCGCTGGAGGGAGATCCATCGTCGCGCTCTGGCGGGCGAGGTGCTGCGGGATGAAAATGACCGCTTCGAGCGGGCCGACGGCAGCGTGCAGTGGCTCCGCTGGGAAGTGCGGCCGTGGCGGGATGGGGCAGGCGCGATTGCGGGCATCCTGGCCTTCGCGGAGGACATCACGGAGCGCAAGGAGGCCCATGACCGGCTGGCAGCGCAGGCGGACGAGCTTTCCTTGCAGGCGGAGGAACTGATCGCTTCGCAGAAGGCCGTGGAAGCGCAGACGCTGATACTGCAGTCGGTGCTGGGAAGCATGGGCGAGGGTTTGGTGGCGGTTGACGGGCAGGGGAAATTTCTGCTCTGGAACGCGGCTGCCGAAAAGATGTTGGGCAAGAGTGCGGCGAATCTAGTTACCCATGAATGGCCCGAGCGCTTCGGCCTCTATCTGCCCGATAGGGTGACGCCTTTCCCTACCGACAAGCTCCCGGTGGTTCGCGCGCTTAATGGGGAGGTGAGCGCAAGCGAGATGTTTGTGCGGAATAGCGCGCTTCCGGAAGGTGCATGGATCGAGGTTAGCGGTGGCCCGCGAACCGACAGTAAAGGCGTGGTATGTGGCGGAGTAGTGGCCTTCCGCGACATTACCGAGCGCAAGCGGGCTAACGGGGTACTGGCCGATCAGGCGGAGGAACTCTCGCGGCAAACCCAGGAACTGCTGCGTTCGCAGCAAGCGTTGGAGACACAGACGCTCATGCTGCAGTCGGTGCTGGACAGTATTGGCGAGGGACTGGTTGCCGCCGATGAGACGGGGAAGTTTATCCTTTGGAACCCAGCCGCTACCAGGATCGTTGGCCTGGGTGCGGAGAACGTTCCTCCCGGAGAATGGAACAAACACTACGGAGTTTATCTGCCTGACACGGTGACGCCATTCCCGCCTGAGCAAAATCCTTTGCTGCGCGCAATTCGCGGAGAAGTATGCGTGGCCGAAATGTATTTGCACAATCAGGAACTCGAGAGCGGGGTCTGGATCGAGACCAGTGCCAGTCCGCTGAAAGGCAAAGACGGCGTGGGGCATGGCGGAGTCATCGCCCTCCGCGACATTACACAAAGGAAAATCGACGAGCGGGAAATTCGCAAACTCAATGAAGAACTGGAAGAAAGAGTTTCGCAGCGCACCTCGGAATTGCAGGCCGCTAATGAGGAACTGGAAGCTTTTACCTATTCCGTTTCTCACGATCTGCGGGCACCGCTGCGGCATATCGGCGGGTTCTCTCGAATCCTGATCGAGGATTTTGGACCGACGATGGACCCGGAGGCGCGGCATCATCTGCAGCGGATTGAGGAAGGCACTCACCGGATGGGCCTGCTGGTGGACGAACTTCTGAACCTGGCACGGGTGGGACGCCACACCGTTAGCCTTCAAGTCACCAGCCTGAACACACTCATCGAGGAAGTTGTGTCCCTGTTGCAGCCGGAGACGCAGGGGAGAGCTGTGACCTGGAAGATTTCCAGCCTGCCCCTCGTGAACTGCGACTCTGTCCTGATCAAGCAAGTTTTTCAGAATCTCATTGCCAACGCGTTGAAATTTACCCGGCCGCGGGAGCGAGCCATTATCGAGATCAGTCACCGGGAGAAAAATGGGCAGCTCGTCATTGAGGTTCGCGATAACGGGGTCGGCTTCAACATGAAATACATGGACAAGTTGTTCGGCGTGTTCCAGCGGTTACACCGCGCGGAAGATTTCGAAGGAACGGGGATTGGCCTGGCGACCGCGCACCGGATTCTGCATAAGCACGGCGAACGGATCTGGGCGGAGGCGGAACTGGATAAGGGCGCTGCCTTTTTCTTTACTCTGGCCGCTGCCAACGCAACCTCGGTGGCAGGCGAAGTGGAAAACAAGAACGCAATTGTAGGAGCTCAATCATGAACCCTAACGAAGTCGACATTCTACTCGTGGACGATAGTCAGGATGACGTGGATCTTACCCTGCACGCCTTGCGATCGGAAAATCTGGCGAACCACGTCTTCGTCGTCCGGGATGGAGAGGAAGCGCTGGATTTTCTTTTTTGTACTGGAGCTCACACCGAGCGCTCTTTCGACCATCCCCCGAAAATCGTGCTTCTGGATTTGAAGCTGCCCAAAATCGATGGCATGCAAGTGCTTAAACAGATAAAGGAAGACGAACGAACCAAAGCTATCCCAGTCATTCTGATGACTTCTTCGAGGGAAGAACGGGACCGGGTAATCGGTTACAACCTGGGGGCCAACAGTTATCTGCAGAAGCCCGTCGATTTTCCCGAATTTCGAAAGATGGTGAAGTTATTGGGGCTGTATTGGCTCGTCGTGAACCAGCCGATCGTGGTCGGTGCGGCGATGCAACAAGCGGGGGGTCAGGCGAAATGAGCGGTACCGGGATCAAGCTCGCAGACGCGCTTTTGGCGGAGCCGAAACCCAGGCTGCGCGCTTTGCTGCTAGAAGACAACCAGCTGGACGCCGAACTCGTTTTGCGTGCGCTGCGCAAACACAACTTCGAAGTGAGCGCCCGGATTGTGCAAGACGAAGCTGGCTTTACGCAGGCGCTCCATTCCCATTGCCCAGACATCGTGCTGGCCGACTTCAATCTGCCGAGCTGGACGGGGATGGCGGCCTTGGATGTGCTTCGCCGGGAGGGCCTCGATATTCCGATGATTCTGGTTTCCGGCGCGGTGGGCGACATGACCGCTGTCGATTGCATTAAACGTGGCGCCACCGACTATGTCTTGAAAGACGGTCTGGCGCGTTTGCCGGAGGCGGTGCGCCGGGCTTTGGAAGAAAAGCAACTGCGGCAATCGCGGCGGCAGGCGGAAGAGGATTTGGCCAGGAAAGTCGAGGAACTGGCCCGCTCGAACGCCGATCTCGAACAGTTCGCCTATGTTGCGTCGCATGACCTGCAGGAACCGCTGCGCATGGTGACGGCCTACACCCAACTGCTGGCCGAACGCTACCGCGGCAAACTTGACGCGGAGGCCGACAAATTCATCGGCTATGCCAGCGAAGGCGCGATGCGAATGCAGGTTCTTATTCAGGATCTGCTGGCCTTCTCGCGCGTGGGCCGCGCCGAATCAAGCGATGCGAACATCGACTGCAACGGGGTGATGCAAGAGGTTTTGCAGACCCTGTCGGCGGCGGTTCAAGAGAGCGGCGCGGTGATCAGTTATTCGCAACTTCCGCAGATTCAGGGCGACCGCACCCAGTTGGGACAAGTCTTCCAAAACCTGATCGCGAATGCCATCAAGTTCCGCGGCAATGAAACGCCGAAAATTTCCGTGCTGGCAGAAAACAAGGATGACCAATGGTGGTTCGAAGTGAGTGATAACGGAATTGGAATTCCTCCAGAAAATGCCGGCCACGTCTTTGAGGTGTTTTACCGCCTGCACGCGCGCAGTGAATATCCCGGCAACGGCATCGGCCTGGCGATCTGCAAGAAAATCATCGAGCGGTGTGGCGGACGAATCTGGGTCGAGTCGCAAAGCGGATCTGGTTCCCATTTCAAATTCACTCTGCCTGTACATGGCTCGGGCGAGGGGAAAGGAGCAATGAATGAAATCGGGACTGCGGCTGCTGCTGGTGGATGACAATCCGGCGGATGTGGGATTGGCCCGGGAAGCATTGGTGAAGAGTGTCCGGCATAGCGAGATTACCAGCGTACAAGATGGGGTGGAGGCGATGGCGTTCCTGGATCGCCGGGGTAAGTATGCCAACGTGGCGCGGCCTGATCTCGTAATTCTGGACTTGAGCCTACCCAAGAAAGACGGTTTGGCAGTTTTGGCCGCGATCAAAGCGCGGCCAGAGCTGCGACGCATCCCAGTGGTGATTTTCAGCACGTCTCAGCTGGCGAAAGACATTGGGCGCAGTTATGACCTGGGTGCGAACTGTTACGTCAGCAAGCCGGGAAATCTGCAGGACTTTTTTTCGGCGGTGAAATCGATTGAAGAATTTTGGTGCGGCTTTGTCAACCTGCCGCGCCAGGGAGAATGAGAGTTCATGGATCAGCAAACTACGCAGGTATTGCTCATTGAGGACAATCTGGGCGACGCGGATCTGGTTCGCCTGCGCCTGGTCGAAGGGAAATCTCCGGTCAGCGTGAATTGTGTGCACCGGCTGGCCGATGGCCTCGCCTCACTGACCGCCGAAACCCCGGCCGTGATTCTCTTGGACTTGAACCTGCCTGACAGCCACGGCGCGGAAACTTTTCGCCGGGTTATGGAGCACGCGCCGAACGTCCCGTCGTGGTGCTTTCTGGGCAGGACGATGAGGCGCTGGCCATCAAGGCTGTCCATCAGGGAGTGCAGGATTACTTGCTTAAAGGAAACATCACCAGCAAGCACCTGGAACGCGCCATTCGTTATGCGGTGGAAAGGCAGGGGCTTTTGCGTGCCCTTGAAATCACGTCAAAAGCAGCAAATCGATTTCAAGAACCAGTTTCTCTCCCACGTCTCTCACGAACTGCGGACTCCGCTCACCTGCATCCATCAATACGTCACGCTGCTGCTGGATGGACTGGCCGGGCCGGTGGCGCCCGAACAGTCTGACCACTTAAAGACGGTTCTGAAAAGTGTGAATCAGTTGCACGCCATGGTCCGCGACTTGCTTGAGGCGACCCGCGCCGAAAGCGGCAAAATGCGAGTCGAGCCCCGCTGCGTTGCGCTGGGCGAGTTGATTCAGCAGACCGTTGCCATGATGCGGCCTACGGCGGAAGAAAAGAGGATCGGACTCGAAATCGCAGTTGACCAGACGCTTCCACTGGTGCATGCCGATCCTGATCGCGTGCTCGAAGTGCTTATCAACCTGGTGGACAACGCCATTAAGTTCACACCGCCTGACGGAGCCGTTATGGTTCAGGCGTGCCGAGTAGAAGCTGATCCCGGCTCCGTCTACATTTCGGTCAGCGATACGGGACGGGGGATCAATCCGGAATCAAAGGCTTTGATCTTTGAGCGCCTGTATCAAGATAGTGATTCTGTCGACAATAACCGCTCTGGACTTGGGTTGGGGCTATTCATCTGCCGGGAGATCGTCCGGCTTCATCAGGGGCGCATCTGGGTTTCGAGCGAGCCGGGACAGGGCAGCACCTTCACCTTTACTCTGCCGGCTTATTCGCTGGCCAAACTGCTGGCTCCTGTGGTCACCCATAATGATCGTTTGCGTACCGCTTTTGTACTGGTGCGAGTCGATCTGACGCCGTTTTCCTCTGCGCTGCGCGGCAATTGGAAGCAAACCTGGCAGCAATGTCTGGAGATTCTGCAACGCTGCGTGTATCTCGACAAGGACCTGGTGTTGCCTCCGATGGGAACGTCGAGCGCGGCCGAGACCTTCTTCGTTGTGGCTTCCACCGACATGCCGCAAGTGGGCATCATGACCGCGCGCATTCGCGAACAACTGGAGCGCATGCCGGACTTCAAAACCAAATGCAGCCTCAGCATCGTGGCTGCTCCCATTGAGCTCCCCCCGCCCGTCCCCGGCCAGTCGCTGGATCAGCAGATTCTAACCGTTGCCGATTATGTAACCGCCATGGTCACGACTGGAATGCAAAGAAAGCATGTCGTTTCGCAAAAGCCGATACAGAATTCCAACTAACGAGCCACCTTAAAGGAGAAATAAAATGCCGAAACCAAAAATACTCGTAGTCGATGACGACCCCGACCTGGTCCGTGCCATGCGGCTACGGCTGCGAGCGAACAACTACGATGTCACCACCGCCAGCGATGGCTACGGGGCTATCGCGTCGGCCCAGAAAGAGCGCCCGGCGCTGATAATTCTGGACTTAGGCCTTCCCGTGGGCGACGGTTTCGTGGTTCTGGATCGCTTGCAGAACAGCGATACCCTCTCTGGGGTCCCGGTGATCGTACTGAGTGCGCGCGACCCTCAGGCGAACGAGGAGCGCGCTCTGAAGGCAGGCGCATCGGCATTTTTCCAAAAGCCCGCCGACAACGACGAATTGATGAACGCGATTCGGGTAAGCCTGACCCCCGGACCGGCGCAGACTGCGCCTTGGCCGTCGTAAGTTAGTGCAGACTTGATCGGGCGCAGCATTGTCCCCACAACTGATTCCATTCAGTGCGGGGACAAACTGCGCTCGCACCGCTTGCCTGGTCGCGAAATTTCTGTTAAACGCGTCTGTGATTGCCCCGTAAATCCCTTTCCCCGCATGAGATACACAATTCCACAGAAACATCCAAAAATGCGTAACCGATGTTCGAAAATCCATCTATAATTTCGAAAGTGCTTCCATAGCATATAGTTAGCATTCCGGAAGTGGGAATCGGCATGGCAGCGAAGTTGCTCATTGACGATCGGCGGGACGTGACTTCCACGCTCATCCAGCCCATTACGGGGTCGGGATCGCCGCCGAAGCCCATGAACCGGGAAAGCCAAGTCCGATTCGTTGCCGTTCTTCTGTTTCTCCTGACAGTTGCTGCGGTCCTGTTCGCCGGCTTCAATTTTTCAGCCGAGCTGAAATCCGCAGTCCCCGACGACGGAGTGTGGTGGATCGAACATAATGGTCGGCTTACCGCCGACCGGGTCGACCCTAATGGTCCCGGCGCGAAGAGCGGGATAAAGCCGGGCGACCAGTTGGTTTCCATCAACGGGGAGGAAGTCCGGAACATTTCCGGGCTGGAACGCCAGCTCTATCGGAATGGTGTCTGGTCCAAAGCAGCATACTCTTTGGTCCGACAAACGGTGCCCCTCGATTCCAGCGTGATTCTGGTTCCGGCAGAACGTTCGCTGAATAACTGGCTGCGGCTGATTGCGCTGATCTATCTGGGCATTGGCCTCTACGTTTTGCTGCGTCGCTGGACCGCTCCGGGCTCCACGCACTTCTATATTTTCTGCCTGGTCTCATTCATCGCCTACTCGTTCAAATACACCGGCAAGCTCAATGATTTTGACTGGACAATCTATTGGGGCAACATTGCGGCGGGAGTGTTGCAACCGGCATTGTTTCTTCATTTTGTTTTAACTTTCCCTGAGAAACGCGAGTTTGTGCGCAAGCATCCTTGGCTGCTTGCTCTGGTGTATGTACCCGGTGCGATCTTGCTGGCCATTCATGTCAGCGCGATGGAGTGGCTGCAGGCCAGCGAGCGTCTGCGCTGGAATCTCGACCGCATGGAAATGTCTTACGGGTCGCTGTTCTTTTTAGCTGCCGCCACCGTGCTCTGGTACAGCTACCAGCGGGCCAGCACAACGATCTTGCGGCAGCAATTGAAGTGGGTGACCCGCGGCACGATTCTCGCCATCATTCCTTACACTCTGTTCTACGTTGTCCCCTACCTGATGGGCACGCTGCCCGGCGCGACGATGAAGATTTCCGCGCTGTCACTCGCTCTGCTACCGCTCACGTTTGGTTATGCCATCTTCCGTTACCGGTTGATGGATGTAGACCTCATCTTCAAGCGCGGAGTGGTTTACACACTGGCAGCGGCGATTGTGGTGGGTATGTACTTCGGACTGGTGGCGGGCGTGGCCGAACTCGTCCACATGCGGCAGCCGAGCAGCGGCCCGATTGGGTTGATACTCGCCGTCGTGGTCACGGCGCTGTTGTTCGATCCAGTACGCAAGTGGATACAAGACCGCATCGATCAGTTTTTCTATCGCACGCGTTACGACTATCGGCGGACACTGTTGGAGTTCGGGCGCGAACTTAGTTCGGAGACCAACCTTGATGCGATGCTTTCATCGCTCATGGACCGGTTGTCGCGCACGCTCGCCGTGGATCGCATGGGTATTTTCCTGGCCGGCGAACAGTCAGAACAGTTTGTGCTCGCCAAGTCCTTCGGCCTGTCTTACTCCGGCAATCTGGATTTGTCGTTCTTGATGGCGCCGCGGCCGGAGGCGGCGGGTCATCTTTTCTTCGAAAACACGCATCAGGTTCCGCGCGAGAGTCCGGGTTCTCAGCAGACGATCGCGCGTTTGGATCTGAATTACTACATCCCGTGTCATGCGCAGCAGAAGACTATTGCCGTGCTTGGCTTGGGCAAAACTGCTCAAGGAGATTTCCTCTCCAGCGAAGACATGGAGTTGCTCGAAACTCTGGGCGGTTACCTGGGCATTGCCATTCAAAACGGCCAGCTCTATGCATCCCTGCAGCAGAAGGCCGCGGAATATGAGCGGCTGAAAGATTTCAACGAGAACATCGTGGAATCGATCAACGTAGGAGTGATGGCGCTCGACATGGAAGACCGCATCGAGAGCTGGAATGCGCAGATGGAAGTGATGTATGCGGTGCCGCGATGGCAGACATTGACACAACCACTAAAGGCCGTCTTTCCCAGGGAATTCGTGGACGAGTTCGATCGCACACGGCTGAATCCTGGCATTCACAACCTGTATAAGTTCCGCCTCAAGACGCCCGCTGGCGAAGTGCGCACTGTAAATGTAGCCATCGCGCCGCTGGTGACGCGGACGTTTCTGGTAATCGGCCGGCTGATCATCATGGATGACATCACCGAGCGCGTCGACCTCGAAGCACAACTTTCGCAGGCCGATAAGCTTTCGTCCATTGGATTACTCGCCGCCGGCGTGGCCCATGAAGTCAATACGCCGTTGGCTGTGATCTCTTCCTACACCCAGATGCTCTCCAAACAATTGCAGGGCGATCCGCAAAAGTCTGGGTTGTTGGAAAAGATCACGCGGCAAACTTTCCGAGCATCCGAGATCGTAAACAACCTGCTGAATTTTTCCCGTACCAGCGGCAGCGAGATCGGCGATGTGGACGTGAACAAAGTCATCGCCGACACTCTGGCACTGCTGGAACATCAGTTCAAGGTGGCGAAGGTAGAAGTGGAGAATGCTCTTTCGCCCAAGTTGCCTGCGATTCAGGGAAATCCGGGAAGACTGCAACAGGTGTTTCTGAATCTGTTCCTCAACGCCAAAGACGCTATGCCCGGCGGCGGTAAGTTGCGTGTGGCTACGATGAATGGAGAGAGCGTCAGCGTGTGTGTTTCCGATACCGGGTCTGGAATCGCGCCGGAGCACATCCAGCGTATTTACGATCCGTTCTTCACGACCAAGACTTCGCCGCGTGAAGGTCAGGCACGCGGGACCGGCCTGGGACTTTCCGTGACGTACGGCATCATTCAGGAACATGCGGGGAAAATTCACGTGGAAAGCCATCCCGGCGCGGGAACTACCTTCACATTGGATTTCCCCTTGAGCAGGAAGGCTGTTCATGTCTAAACAAAGCGTATTTGAACAAAGCATTTTTGAATTAAAAGCGGTCGCGACACATTAAGGTAGGTTTGAGGTTGAATATGTCTGAAGCGGCAATCATTCCGCGCGCCGCAGCGAATGGAAACTCCGGTCTGGCCGGTGCGGTTCTGATCATCGACGATGAAGCGGAGATTCGTGAATCTCTGCAGACCCTGCTCGAACTCGAGGGCTTCGCCGTGGAGACGGCGGCCAGCGGGGAAGCGGGACTGCAGCGCATCGGCGAACATCCTTTCGATTTGATCCTGCTCGATCTCACCCTCCCCGGCCGCAACGGCATGGACATTCTAGCCGAGATTCGTGCTCACGAAACCGGACTGCCCGTCATCATGATCACCGCGTTTGGCACGGTGGAAAATGCAGTTCGCGCGATGCAGGGTGGAGCGGCAAATTTTGTCCAGAAGCCGTGGGACAACGAAAAACTTCTGGCCGACGTCCGCGCGGCAGTGGGATGGCGCCGCGCCGCGGAAGAAAACGTGCAACTGAAGCGCGCCCTTAAGCAGCGCTACAATTTCGAAAATATTGTCGGCAAAAGCGAGCCGATGCTCAAGATTTTCGATCTGGTTGCCCAGGTCGCGAACAGCCGTTCCACGGTACTGCTGCAGGGCGAGAGTGGGACTGGCAAAGAAATCATCGCTAAAGCCCTGCATCTGAATTCCCCGCGTCACGACCGTCCGTTTGTTCCGGTTAATACCGGCTCCATGCCCACGGACTTGCTTGAATCTACCCTCTTCGGCCATGTAAAAGGGGCATTCACCAGCGCCATCGCCTCCAAGAAAGGCCTGTTTGAGATTGCGGATCGCGGCACGCTGTTCCTGGATGAAATCGCCACGATGAGTCTGGAAACGCAAGCCAAAATACTCCGAGTGCTGCAGGATCGCAGGTTCATGCATTTAGGTGGAATCCAGGAGATTCAAGTCGATGTACGCATTATCGCAGCCACCAATATCGACCTCCGCACATTGGTTCGCGAAGGCCGATTCCGGGAAGATTTGTTTTATCGCCTGAATGTGATCACCATTGAGTTGCCGCCGCTGCGCCAGCGCAGGGAAGACATTCCATTGCTGGTTCAGTTTTTCCTGAAAAAGTATGCCGAAGAAAACGACCGCCCGGTTCGCCGCATTACCCCAGAGGCTCTGCGCCCGATGATGTCCTATTCTTGGCCGGGCAATGTGCGTGAACTCGAAAATGTGATCGAGCGCGCTGTCGTGCTCTCTTCGGGCAGCGACATCACAATCGATCTGCTGCCTGACAATCTTCTAGGACGAGGGTCATCTTTAACGCTGCATGATCCGCCCACCGATGCTTCACTGTTTGAAATTGTCGAAGATGTGGAGCGGCGCATTATCAGCGACATGCTGGAGAAGTGCAACTGGAACCAGACGGAAGCGGCAGAACGCTTTAAAGTGCCGCTTTCCACGCTGAATCAGAAAATCCGCCGGCTGAATATTGAGATCAAGAAGAAGACGCGGGGATGACACAGGTTCCATAGCCTGCCTTTTTGTTACGACTGCCACCTGAATCCTCGTCGCGTTCTCTGCTATAGTTCGAAAAAGCGTGGCTCGGTTTGCCTCGCCCGCAAAACCGCATGGAACTGATCTCGCCCACCGATCTCGCCAAAGAAAAAGTCCAGACTGTTCAGGATTACATTCTGTTTTGCCTGCAAGCGGTCGCCAATATCTTCCGCAAGCCGCTGTACATCGTCGATATGGTGCAGCAGGCGGATACGATTGGAGTGGGATCTCTGCCTATCGTGGTGCTTACCGGCTTCTTTACCGGAGCGGTGCTGGCGCTGCAAGCCTCGAACACCCTGGAGCGTTTCGGTTCGATCACTCTGGTAGGGCAGTTGGTCTCAACTTCCATGGTGCGAGAACTGGGGCCGGTGCTTACCAGTCTGATGGTTGCGGGACGAAATTCCTCCGGCATGGCCAGCGAATTGGGATCCATGGTGGTTACCGAGCAGATCGATGCCATGCGTGCTTTGGGCACCGATCCCATGAAGAAGCTGGTGACGCCGCGCGTAGTTTCCACGGTATTCATGCTTTTCTTCTTAACGATCATTTCGGATCTTGTGGGATTGGTCGGAGGTCTGGCGATCGCGAAACTTCTGTTGAAACTCGATGCCCGGCAGTATTGGTACAATGCCTGGCAAACTCTGGTGTTTCAAGATGTGTTTATGGGATTGATCAAGCCGGTAATTTTCGGCTTCATCATCGCCACTGTAGGCTGCTTCTACGGCATGAATGCGCGCGGCGGAACCCAAGGCGTAGGCCGCGCCACTACGCAGGCGATGGTGGCGGCTTCGGTTCTGATTCTCGCGACGGACTTGATCGTCACTCGTTTCCTGATGGCTACGCTTTCTTATCAGTAATCCCATGTCCACCCCGGTTCTGCCTCTCGATTCCGATGCGGTAACTACAAAGGATAGTTCTGCTCCCGCCATCGTTTTTGAAGACGTGGCGCTGGCTTTTGGCAGTAACGAAGTGTTACGCGGAATTTCTTTCCATCTCCCGCTGGGAGAAACAAAGGCCATATTCGGCGTTGCTGGTTCCGGCAAGAGTTTGATTCTGAAGCTGGCACTCGGGCTTATTAAACCAGACTCAGGCCGGATCACCGTATTAGGAGAAGACATCACTCACATGCCGGAGGACGAACTGTTCGAGTTGCGCGGCAAAATTGGAATGGTCTTCCAGGAAAGCGCGCTATTTGACTCGCTCACGGTACGCGAAAATGTTGCTTATCGCCTCACCGAGGAGCACGGAGTCTATGACGAAGATATAGACCGCAGAGTACGAGAGGCGTTGCGCTTTGTGGAACTGGAACACACGCTCGATCTTTTTCCTTCGGAACTTTCGGGAGGCATGAGGCGGCGCGTGGCGATTGCCCGGGCAATCATTACTCAGCCCGAGTTGCTGCTTTACGATTCGCCCACAGGAGGCCTTGATCCCGTGACCTCGAACACGATTATTGAACTGATCCTGAAGCAGCGCGATGTCTACCATACCAGCGCTCTTCTGGTGACACATCGCCTGCAGGACGCTTTCACCCTGGCGACTCATCAGTTCGACAAAAAAGCCAACCGCATGGTGCCGCTGCCTCCCGGAATGCATTGTGAGGTGCCTTTAAGTTTCTTGATTCTCCGCGAGGGAAGGTCATCTTTGACGGAGATATTCATCAACTGGCGACTACGGAGGATGAATATATCCGGGAGTATATCTCGTAGAAGTGGTTCCCAAGCTATTCGCGGACGGAGGTAGTGTTGACCACGACAGATTTTCTTGGGGAAAGAACAAGAGAACGAGACCGCTTTGAATTGGAATTGGGCGATGCCTACCCGTCCGCGGGAAACGCAACACAGGAACGGGGTGGGCCTGTCGACAAGCGAGCACGAGATCGATTCGTTCCTCTATTTCGGCGCACTGGTGGCGCTCTGCTTAGCCTGCAGGAAAGAATCCACGTTGCTTTTGTCGATGAGAGCAGAACCAGTATCTACGAATGATGGGATGGGCGCAAAGCTGTCTTTCGACCAATCCGTCTCGAGCGACGGCGGCTTGTGGTGATATAAGTTGTCGAGCATCTGCATGCCGACAAACGCCATGGTATAAGGCTTCTGCGCAATGGTAGCGGCGATGCCGCCCTTTTTTATCCAATCGAGCGTCTCGGGATCGGTGTCCATCGCCATCACGATTTTCCCTGTGACGTGATAGCTGTTGAGAACGCCCGCGACTTCCTTTCCCGATTGCGCCTCGAGACAGACGAAGGCATCCACCTGATCTTTTTCCTTGCCGATAATTTGAGTCGTGGTATCGAAGGCGATGCGTGGATCGCCCTGAATATCGACCACGCGCGCGATCTTGACGCCGGGAGTGCGCTCAAGCGCATCGCGATAGCCGTGCAGGCGATCCTGCATGTTGTGCTGGTCGGGCATGGTGAATACGACCACGTTACCCTTGCCCTTCAATTCCTGCGCCAGACGCAGGCCACCAGTCATCCCAACCTCATAGTTGTTGGTTCCGATGAAGAAAAGCCGCTTGCTCGCGGGAGCATCGGAATCCATCGTAATCACTGGGATGCCAGCTGCGATGGCTTTATCAATGCTGTCTTTGAGCAATGCCGGGTCGGTGACGCCCAGGAGAATTCCGGTGGCTTTCTGCTGCACTGCCTGGTCGAGGGCGTCGCGTTCGGCTTTCGGATCGTAGCTGTTGGGACCGAGGTAATCAGTGCGCACCTTCATTTGCGCAGCAGCTTTGGAAAAACCGGCGCCAGCAGCTTGCCAGTAAGGAACTTGCAGATTGGCTGCTACAAACACGAAGTACTCGTTGGAATCGTGTCGCCCGCAACTCAACAGGGAGGTGATCAACAACGCCAGCCCAAGAAGGGAACACAGCTTACGAGAGGGGAGCATGGGGCACTCCTTCGAACCGCCAGTTTACGGTGCCGACGATAACTTTTGGCGAGTGGATTGTAACCGAGTGGCGTAATGAAGGGAAGCATCCATACTTGGTCAAGGGGACGAATGAATTCTCCCGCGGCAGATCAGGCTTTTTTATTTCGTTCGCCGCCCTTCCTGATATGCACCAGAACCCTTAACGCCACAAAGACGAAAATCGTGATTGCCTCCACGCTCCCTCCGAGTTGGCTCTTGGCCGCGGGAATGTAAGCAGGTCCGTCCGCTACTTGTCCGGATTCACCGTGCGTGTGCATCGCGTGGCGCATCTTTTCGATAAACTCGCCGATGCCCTGGGATAATTCGCCTTCTCCGATTTTTCCGTTGCTTTCGATCAAGTCTTCGAGCAATGCCTGTAGAGAATTGGCAAACTTGAGCAATTCTTCCATGTCGCTTTGTTGGTCGTGCACCGACGCGGCGGCTCGATAGCGGTCCTGGCGAGAAGTGTTCCATAGGTTGTGCTCACGGACAGCCAACAGATTTGCCTTGCTCTTGAGGTCTCGCATGACGAGGCCGAGTTGCCAGCTCAGGCGATCAAGTTCTTCAATCTCGCGAGCATGCGCCGGATCGTCCACTGGCGTACCAGTTCCTCGCGTAAATGCAGGATGCGCGAGCAAGTGATTGTGGATGCGATAAAGGATCAGCTTAAGATCTGTGAGAGTTGCCATTGTGTGGCGTCTCCAAGGCGCCGGGAAGGAAAATCCGATAAAGAAACTCAGGCGATGATTCTCAAAAGCGTGCACACCCCAGGACCTACGCGCGAATTTTCTTCGAATTGACCGGGTCAGTCAAGCGCCGGGTTACAAGAAGATTGCGTTGCGGGGTTGGCTTTCTTACACGCCCACGGGAAATGGCTTGGTATGAGACTCCGTGCCCAGGGCAACCCCGGAGAATCGCCCCTGCAGCAGAGACATCAGGCCGGTGTACCAGTAACCCACCACGAACAGAAGCAGGAAAGGAATGGTTACGAAGTTTTCGTTTTGAATCGCGTAGTACACGGTGAAAGCGAAGTACGTGCCGATCAGCAGTTCCAGCCATGGCACCCAACCCAGGCGCTTGCGGTATTTGGTATTGCCGACTTTGTCTTTTTTCGATACGACATGATACTTCGGGGTACGGGCGAACGCGCTCTCCTTGCCGATAAGCGCCTCAATCACGGCTTTGGTATTGGTGATGGTGAGTCCGATACCGAGTGCCATCAGGACTGGTAAATAAAGCAACGCCCGCGGCCAGCTCTTGGGAAATAATTCGCGCTGCGACACCAGATAAAAACTTGAGATCGAAAACGTCGAAGCCATGAACAATGGCAGATCGATGAAGAGCATTTGGAACCATCCCTGATAAAAGCGGATGATCATCGCCGGCAATATCAGCACCGAGAGGATGATCATGAGCGGATAGCTGAGGTTTGCAGTCAGGTGATACCAGGCTTCAATTTTGGTGTGCAGTGAAGCGTCGCTGCGCATTACGCGCGGCAGGATTTTCTTCCCGGTCTGAATCAATCCCTTGGCCCAGCGCGCCTGCTGGGTTTTGAATGCGGTCATTTCCACCGGCAATTCTGCCGGGCATTCGACGTCTTGTAGATAGATGAACTTCCATCCCTTGAGCTGGGCGCGGTAGGAGAGATCAGTGTCTTCGGTCAGCGTATCGTGCTGCCAGCCGCCGGCTTCATCGATGGCTTGACGCCGCCAGACCCCGGCGGTGCCGTTGAAATTAAAAAAGACGCCGCTGCGGGCGCGTCCCGAATGCTCGAGCACGAAGTGGCCGTCCAGCAGGATGGCCTCTACCTGCGTCAGAAAAGAATAATTGCGGTTGAGGTGAGTCCAGCGTGTCTGCACCATTCCAATCTTCGAATCGGTGAAGTGATGGATGGTGCGCAGGAGAAAGTCTTCTGGCGGGGTGAAATCGGCGTCAAAGATGGCGACGAATTCTCCCTTAGCTGTTTTCAGGCCCTCGGCCAGCGCTCCCGCTTTAAAGCCCTCGCGATTGGTCCGGTGATGATAGCTGATGGGATTCCCGAGTGCCGCGTAGCGATCGACGAGGTTCCGGGCCACAGCAACGGTTTCGTCGGTGGAATCGTCGAGCACCTGGATGTCGAGTTTCTCGCGTGGATACTTTAGCTTGCAAATGGAGTCGAGCAAGCGTTCGACAACGTATTGTTCATTGAAGATTGGCAGTTGCACAGTGACTCGAGGCAACTGCTCGAAGTAGGCTGCGGGGTCGATTGTTCGATTTTTCTTGTGCTTGTAATAGAGATAAACCAGAACGTAGCGGTGCATTCCGTATCCGGCAAGAAGAATGAGAACAATAAAATACGGAATTAACAGTGCGCGGTCGAACGCATCGGTGTGATAGAGACCCTGAAAAGTTTTGTCCAATAAATGCTGGCGAAGATAAGGACCGATGCCGCGGGGAGCGGCATACATGGCGACCTTCGATAGAAACAGGCTTGAATCAGAAGTCAGCAAGAGGCTCGGTCGAAACCTCTATTCTACCGGATTCAGATTACCGGGGGACTCAGCCTACAAAGATACCGCGCTGTGGGAGCAGCCCAACGACGACTACCATGAAGCGGAGTTTTGAGTATTTTTGTCCTCTGTACTTTGCGGCGACGGATCCGCGCAGCGCTCAGCTTTATCCAAAAGTATTCGCAAGTCCAAGGCAAAATTCTTGCGCGCTTGTGCCTGCAAACGCCATTGATCTTGAACTGGAGCGCAGACTCGCGGGATCAGATCCTCGAAGCGCTCAAGAGCGCGGGTGAAATAATCAATGTCTGTCTTGAGCAACTTAAAGAATTCCGCATCGCTGGTAGCAGGCATGTAGAACCTCCGAATGCTAATGCTGTCGATAAATGCAATTCGGATGCCATGGTCTACAGACAGCTGTGGAAGCAGGCAAGTGCTGTCTTTTCAGAAGAGTAGTGTGCGCAAATCCCAAATTTCATAGTTCCTGCATGTCCCTTCGCGTAGGGCTGCGCATGTAAGAATGGGGCGATTACAAGTTGTGACCGAACGATCTCTCGCAGTTCATTCGCAATTCGTGAGTGTCAATTTTTTGCGCTGTTGTTGCCTGAGCTTCCTAATGCCGAATCATCCAAGCCAGGCCATCAGGATTCGAACCTGCTTGAATATGGCCGACAACTTTCATCGAATGCAAATCAATGACGGCAACGTAGTCGTCGGGAGTGCAGGCAACGTAGGCGCGTGCGCCGTCAGGCTGCATCACGATACCCGCAGCGCCGTGTCCAACTGCAATTCGTTTTGTCGTTTTTCTGGTCGCCGCATCGATGACAGTTACGTCTGCGCCGCGCAGAGCTGAGATCAGCACAAACTTTCCATCCGGGGTGAACTTGAGCCGGTTCGCTGAGCTTACATCCGCCGCGAGAGTTTGCGTCACTCGTTTGCTGGCTACGTCAATGATCGAGACAGTTCCATCGCCTGCGTTCGCCACCCAGATTTCTTTGCCATCGGGAGAAATATCAAATCCTTCGGAGCCATTGCCAACGCGAACCACGGTCTCATTCCAATCGGTATGAGGAGCTCCTGCTGGACCGCCTCGGCCAGGACCACTGGCGGTTTCTTCGATCATGCTCACCGTTCCTGAACTTACATTGGTGGTGACGATCAGACGTAAATCTGGAGAGACGTAAATCATGTGCGTTCGGTTTTGCCCGGTGCCAAGAATCCAATCAACATTTTTCTTCGCGGGATCATAGCTGCCGATGGCCTTGGCGCCTTCGGCGGTAAACCAGACTTTTCCGTTCACAAAATCCAATCCGTGCGGACCACGCAGAGCTCCAAGATCGATTGAAGGCAATGCTTTTTGCGCGATCAGATCTACGACAGCGAGGGTATGGAATGCACCGGATCCGTAGTTGGATACATACGCGACCTTGCCGTCAGTCGAGGCGATGACTTCGTGGGGATCATTACCGACCGGGACCCGCGCAATCACCTTCAAGCTGGAGGGGTCAACAATGGCGAGGGTTTGGTCGTGTTTCGAGAGGACCAGTAATGCAGTCGCGGGGGTGTCTTCAGCAAAAACGGAGCTGATGCCGAGCAATGAGACGAGCAGAAAGAGGGAAGTGAGCAGGGGTTTCATAATCCGAAAGCATACGCCGTTGCTGGCTGAACGGACAAAGGTCTAGGGCTGATCTTCCGCTGGTGGAATCGCCTTGAGTTGCACGCTTACTCGCTTTCCTTCACGCACGCGCATCGCTTTGCCACGGTCTTCATAACTTCTCAAGAATTCGGCGTTATAAAACGGCTCGCCGTCGATGCTCTCCCATGCGAACAACGCGTAATCTCCCGAAGCCAGGCCGCGCAAAGTGAAATGTCCACTCTGATCCGCAACGGCTTTGCGATAACGATCCGGGCGATTGCGGAAGCGCGCCTCGGGAACGGCGACAATCACAGCGTCCGCGACCGGTTCATCGTCTTGATTACTGGCCACGCCGTCGACAGTGCCTCCGTTGGCGCTCGCCACTAAATCCAGGGTGATAGAGGCCGCCCCGACGCTGAATCCAGAATCTGTTGCATCGCGGCCATCCGCCGCGGCAGATTTTAGAAACCAATCTGGCATCGCGCTGACGTCGGAGATCTGAACGGAATAAGTTCCTGGGGGAACATCCTTCCAGGAAAAGCTGCCATCGCCGCTAACGTGGGCAAGATTTGAAAAGCTTCCTCCCATCGTGACGGCGCCGAAAGAATCGTCATTGTTGTCGTTATCCTCGGCAACGCGAGTGCAGAAGAAGGAAGAACTGGCTGGGATCCGGCCTGGCATCGCCGCCGCCTTCCAAGTGAAGGCGGCCACGAATAGTGCCGCCGCTTTGCGGCGACAGACGCACACCCTCCACACTGTCAGCCAGCTGCAGCGATTGCCGCGCCATCATCGGCACCGCAACATTATCCACCGTGGCCACAATGTTGTACGCTCCGGGAGAAACATCGCGAATCTCGAAGCTGCCGTCTTTGTGCATCTCCGCGCCGCTCAGCACGAGATTGAAATCTTTGGATTGCAGCACGATCGCGGCGCTCGACCCCGGCGGCAGATTCACCACAGAACCGCGAATGGTCAAACTGGGGCTGGGAGTCAGCGAGAAGTTCGCAGGGAAGTCATCGCCGGCATGCAATGGGACGGGCGTGGCCTGCGAGCGATCGCGGGTGCCGGGATAATAAGTGGTTTGGTAAGCGAGCGGCGCGGGCTTCTCGGCAGCTGCTCCGGGGTGAGGTGCGGGTCCAGGCGTGCCGGTGGTTTCGATCAGGCTTCTGAAATCTGGCGGCGGAGTGACTGCAACGAAATATTTGCCGGGAGCGAGTCCGGCGATGCGGTATTCGCCGAGATCATTCGTACGCTCCGCTCCCGACTGTTCCCAGTGGCTGTGGCCCTGAACAAAAGTCTGGCGCAGCACGGCGACTTGCGCTTCGGCCAAGGGATCGCCATCTTCATCCGTGACACGGCCTTCGACCACCGCAGCCGCTTGCAAAAGAATGACGAGATCTTTCACCTCCTGACCTGCGCTCAGCGTGAGCACGCGACCCTCGGTGTGACGGTGACGCTTGTCGATCTCGTGATATCCGGTGCGCTCGACAAACAAGCGATAGCGTCCGGGCTTGATGTTTTCCATGCGAAAGCTGCCATCGGCTGCCGTAAGCGCAGTGTAGTTTGCGCCGTCATTTTGGCTCTCGGCGATCAGTTCGATAAGAGCTTTCTTGACAGGCTCGCGGTCGGGATCACGGGTCACAATCCCTTCTAGAAGAGCATGTGCAGACGCAGAAGACTCCGGAGAGGCCTGTGATGAGGCAATGGACGAAGAGCCCTCCTGCGCGACGACCAAGCCGGCGGCTAACAGAATCACGCACAGACACTTAAACGGAGCTCTCGAAAAACGCCGCGCGATGAGTTCGTGTTTCATTTCCGAGTTCGAAGCAGACTCAGGATGTTCAGGAAATAGAGACAGATGCCGACCGGGAGGATCGGTCGGGTTCAATAGTCAATCCATTCTATCCGTCTCCGGTCGTCCGCCCAAGAACAAAACGACAGAGCGGAGCGGCGATCGGGAGCGCTATTCGTTTCAGTGGTGACGTTTGCCGCCGCCTGAGCGGTATCCATTTTCCTGAAGAAGAAGCGAGAAATGGGGGACGCGCCCAGCGCTAATTCAGGAAGTACTGCCGATACAGCGTATCTCGCCGAGCAGGTCTAAACCCAGCATCGCGGATGATGCGGCGCAGCTCTTCTTCGGTGGTGCAGTTGTTCACACCTGCGGCTCTCACCACATTTTCTTCCAGCATCACAGAGCCGACGTCGTTGCCGCCGAAGCGGAGGCCCATCTGGCAGACTTTCAGTCCTTGCGTGACCCAACTGGATTGCACGTTCAGGAAATTCGAAAGATATATGCGCGAAATGGCCAGAACTTTCAGGTATTCGACGGCGGTCGCTTCGTCCCAGTGACGGCCGCCGAGAGCGGTGTTTTGCGGCTGAAAGCTCCACGGGATGAAAGCGGTGAAGCCGCCGGTTTCTTCCTGCAGATCGTAGAGTTCCTGCAGATGATTGATGCGGTGTTTGTAATCCTCGCCGACGCCGAACATCATGGTTGCGGTGGTACGCATCCCGATCTGATGGGCAGTACGGTGAACATTGATCCAATCACCGGTGAGGCATTTTAAACGCGCGATTTTGTAGCGGACTTCGTCATCGAGAATTTCAGCGCCGCCGCCGGGGATAGAATCGAGACCGGCATCGCGCAGGCGGAGAATCGTATCGCGAATGCTGAGGCTGCTGTATTCGGCGATGGCAATAATCTCGGAAGCCGAATAGCAATGAAGATGAACCTGCGGGAAGCGCTCCTTGATTCCACGCAGCATCTTTTCGTGCCAGTCAATCTTCAGGTCGGGATGCAGGCCACCTTGCATCAGCACGCCCGTACCACCGAGTTCAACGGTCTCGCGAATCTTTTCGTAGATGGTATCGAAATCGAGGATGTAACCTTCCTTTGCCGCTGGGCCTTTGAGCGGACGATAGAACGCGCAGAAGGTGCAGTATTCAGTGCAGAAATTTGTGTAGTTAATGTTGCGATCGATGATGTAGGTGACCGTGCCTTCGGGATGCAACTTGCGGCGCACCGCGTCGGCTTCCATGCCGATGCCGATCAGATCATCGGATTCGAACATCTCTAAGGCTTGCTGTTTGGTCAGGGACATGAGCTTGATTCAATTCTAATGGAGGACTGGGCTCGAGCCAAATCTGTTCGATCGAGTTTGCGAGCAAATTCATCCACTGCGAGAAACTTCGTCCACGACTCAGGGCACGAAGTTTCACGAAGGTCGGCGCGGTTACTGTTTTCGCATCCGCAAATATTGGATTACGCTCATTACCGCACCAATGACCGCCAGGCCAATGAGAATCGCCATCGCCGGTTTGTAATAGTGGGAGAAGAAACGCAGGATGTGGATTCCATAGTGAAAACCCAGGAAGGCCCCGATGGAGTAGCGAACGGCGCGACCGAGAGTTAAGGCCCCGAGAAATTTGGCTCTCGAATACTGCATGGCGCCGGCAGCCACCAGGAACGGGACGAAGGGAAACGGCGGTGGTAGCAAAGCGGGAATTGCGACTGCGGCAAATCCCCAACGCTCGAAGGTCTTGGCAACTTTGGCCGCGCGGCGCTTGGAGAGCTTGCGTTCCATTGTTTCTTTGCCGCCTTCGCGGGCCAAGGCATAAGTAATGTAGCCGCCGATCAGAGAGCCCAAAGTGGCCATTGCGGCGTAGTAAGGCCAGGGATGGAAATGCCGTGCGGCGAGCCATATGGTGAGAACATCCATGCTGCCGGTGAGCGGGACCACTGAGTTGTCGGCGATTCCTAACACGAGCAATCCTGGCCCACCCATGCGGCGCAGATGGTGCCACACCGACATTGCCAGCCAAGGATGAAGATTGAAGAGCATTTAGGTTGTAGGAGTGTACAGGCTAAGTTCTCGATTGCGCTATACAGGCTTTTGCCGTGCTGAGGAATTTTATCTCTGGAGCGGCGGGCAAAGCTCCGATCTCAGCCGCGTAGCGGTAGAAAAGTTGCAAGCCTTCCAGGCAAGCTTCGTCGAGATGGTAATAGATGTTTTCAGTGATGTAGGAATGAACGTCGGCTGGGCTGATGCCTAGTTTCGGAGCCCATTCCGCCGAAATCTGGTTGAGACTTGAAGGTTCGAGGCCGTGATCGCGGGATTGTTGAAACACTGCCGCCAGGTCCGGCGATAGGCCTGTGTCTTGAAGAGCGTCGCCCCGAACCGCCCAGAATGCGAAGACGAATGGTTTTCCAGTGTAGCGGATCCACTCTTCGGCGAGATCGAGAGTGAAATAACGGGAGCGGTCGATTTGGAGCGCTGGATCTCCGATGAGCAATCCGGCGTCGTGCGAGGCGAGCATTGCGTCGATCTCAGGAGCCATGGTGGAGAAGGTTCTGCCGCCGCCCAGCCATTTTTCAAATAAGACTCTTGTCAGCGCTACGGATGTCATGGAAGAGGTGTCCAGGGCCACAGAGCGGATTTGATGGATAGGAACTCTGCTTACTAACAGGATGGACCGCACTGGCCGGCGCGAGGCAATGGCAACATCCGGCAGGACGCTGAGTCCAAGGATTTGCGTGTAGGCGGCGGCAGGAATAATTCCGATATCTGCAGTTCCAGCCTGCAGAGAACGGGCGCAGGCCGAAGGCAAGGTGTACGAAATGTCGAAATCGCGCCCGGCTTCGCCGTGTTCGAAATCCCACATCAGTGGCGCGGTGTTGAGGTAGGAAATCGCAGAGATGCGCAGACGTCTCATTCCTGTTTTGATTTTAGCAGAGCGCTTTTCGATCCACATTGTGACGTCTTTCCTTGACGCCACGTTCCACAAATGGCTACAGTCCGCGCAGTCCACGAAATCAACTTCGATCCCGGACTGGAGTATTGGACTTGGCAAACGCCCTCGCGGCACCCGCAACCCACGTTCTAGAGTGGCTCGGCTTATCACTGACTTCCGGCCTGGGGCCGACGAAGGCACGGAAGCTTGTGGAGTATTTCGGCAGCGCCGAAGCAGTTTTCCACGCATCTCTCACGGAACTGGAAGGCACAGGGATTAAAGCCGTTTCTGCGCAATCGATCGCCACAGGGAAATCCGCCGAACTGGCGAGGGAAGAAATTGCCCGGGCCGCCGGCGCGGGCGTCACCATCGTTTCCAGCGAAGACGCGTACTACCCGGCGCGCCTGAAAGAAATCTACGATCCGCCTCTGGTGCTATATGTTCGGGGCGATCCCGAGATTCTCACGCGCCCAGGCATTGCCATGGTGGGAACGCGACATCCTACGCCCTATGGTTCGGGAATGGCTGAGAGGCTGGCCTGCGATCTCGCGGCGCAGGGACTTGTGATCATCAGCGGCATGGCGCGAGGAGTGGACACGGCCAGCCATCGCGGAGCAATCACGGCGAAAGGCAAGACGGTCGCAGTACTCGGCACGGGCGTGGATGTGATTTATCCAAAAGAAAACTCGCGCCTGGCGGAGCAGATTCTCGCGCTTGGCGGCTGCCTTATTTCGGAGTTTCGCTATGGGGACTTTCGCGGCGCCGCAAAATTTTCCCATTCGCAACCGGATATTGAGCGGGATGTCGGTCGGTGTGCTGGTGGTCGAAGCAGCGGAATATTCCGGAACGCGAATTACGGCACGCTGCGCACTGGAGCAAAACCGCGATGTTTTCGCGGTCCCCGGCAATGTAACCAATAAAAATTCCTGGGGACCGAACACACTTGATAAAGCAGGGCGCCAAGCTGGTCGCGACCTGGGAAGATGTGTGGGAAGATCTGCCGGCGGAAGTGAAACTGGCATTTACTCCGCCGCCGTCGCCTGAATCCGGCAGTGCGTCCTCCGCATCTCTATTTCCGGACGAAGGGCTTCCGCCGCATGAAAAGCGAATCCTAAGCCTGCTAAAAGCCGACGAAGCCACGCACATCGATGAACTGGTGGAGCGGCTGGAAAACGAAATGTCGTCTTCAGAAATCTTCGCCGCGTTGTTCGAGTTGGAACTGACCGGTAAGGTAAGGCAGATGCCGGGGAAGAATTTTGTGAAGAGCTTTTAAGCTCTGGGCTCTTAGCTTTTAGCTCTTGGCTTGAACCGTTGCGTGACTTGGAGGGGAAGTGCGTCATGAGAAATTACAGAGATCTCACGGGTTTGGGAGAAGGCCCACAGATTGACTCTCGCTATCTACACAGTTGACCCAAGTGTTTCCTAAGGACGAACGGTTTCGGGCTAACCAGTCAGATGCGGCGAGCATCTGCTTCGATCGGCAGCCAACCTCGCTGAAGGGTTGCGGTCGGCGATCCGATGGCGAAATGGCGCACGATTCATCCAGATTGCGATGGGATCGGGCGCGCGAACTTTCCTATCATCTGCTTCTCGCGCAGCGATCTAGGTTTCCTGAAGAATGAGGAATTTGCAGATTTTAACTCGGCAACTTGTAGAGTCATGAGGATGCTATCGGCACTCTCGGCGCAAGGTCAGAAGATTCCGGCGTGCGTAATCGCTTAAGCTAAAAGCTAAGAGCCAATGGCTAAGAGCTTTCTCCCGCGTAACTTGTTGCCGCCATCCCATTCGTGCTAGCTTCGAAACAATTCTGAGAATGGAAGAAGGAACTGAGGGTGCATTGCTAAAAAGTTTAGTCATTGTCGAATCGCCGGCGAAGGCGAAGACCATCCAGAAATATCTGGGAAAGGGATTTACTGTCGAGGCATCGCTCGGCCACGTGAAAGATCTGCCCAAAAGCACGCTGGGCGTGGATACCGACGACAAGTTCGAAACCGAATACGTCGTGATTCCGGGAAAAGAAAAAGTCTTAGCCAGGCTGAAGAAGCTGGCGGGGCCGATGGACGCGATCTTCCTGGCGCCTGACCCGGACCGCGAAGGCGAGGCCATTGCTGCCCATCTCGCGTTCGAGTTGGACACCAACGGCCACGCGAAAAAAAGCAAGAAGAAGAAAAAAGAAGATGCTGGCGCCGTTCCACGCATTCAACGGGTCACTTTCAACGAAATTACGAAGCGCGCCGTGCAGGCGGCGTTCGAGCATCCTCGCGCCATCGATCAGAACCTGGTAGATGCGCAACAAGCGCGGCGCGTGCTGGACCGATTGGTCGGCTATCAGGTTTCTCCTCTGCTATGGGATAAGGTTCGGCGCGGGCTTTCTGCTGGGCGCGTGCAGACTGTCGCGCTGCGATTGATCGTCGAACGCGAACGCGAAATCAAGGCGTTCGAGAAAAAAGAATATTGGACGATCGACGCTCATCTTGCGGCCAGTAAGCCTCCCGCCTTCGACGCGCGATTTCTGGGGAAGGGCGAAGAGAAGGTTGAAGTCACGAACGGCGAGGACGCAGAGAAGATCCGCGCAGCGCTAGAGCAAGCTGACTGGCTGGTTCGTTCGGTCGATAAGAAAGAGCGCCGCCGAAACGCTGCCCCGCCGTTCACCACCAGTAAATTGCAACAGGATTCTTCGCGCAAACTGCGCTTCAGCGTGAAGCGCACGATGATGATCGCGCAGCGTTTATATGAAGGCGTGGAACTCGGCGAAGAGGGTCAGGTTGGACTCATCACCTACATGCGTACCGATTCGACGCGCGTTGCCCCTGAGGCAATTCAGGAAGTGCGGGAATACGTTGGCAAGGAATATGGTGCGGCCTATCTTCCGGAGACTCCGAATACATATAAAGAGAAGAAGGAAGCGCAGGCGGCGCACGAAGCCATCCGTCCGACTTCGGCGATGCGCCATCCGGATCAGGTGAAGCAATACTTAAAAGAAGATGAATACAAAGTTTACAAGCTGATCTGGCAGCGATTTGTGGCGTCGCAGATTATGCCGGCGGTTTTCGACCAGACGACCGTAGACATCGATGCAAAAGCGAAGAACGGAGATGTGTTCTGGTTCCGCGTGACCGGATCGGTGCTGAAGTTCGACGGCTTCCTGCGAGTCTACGAAGAATCGAAAGAAGGCAAAGACGAGGAAGACGAAGAACTGAAGCACAAACTGCCGGCGCTCGAAGCTGGACAGAAGCTCACGCTGAAAGAATTGAAGCCGGAGCAGCATTTCACCGAGCCGCCTCCGCGCTACAACGAAGCTTCGCTGGTGAAAGAGCTGGAAGAGCGCGGCATTGGGCGCCCGTCGACTTACTCAGCAATTCTGTCGACCATTCAGGAGCGGCAGTACGTGCAGAAGATTAGGTGGCAAGTTCACCCCGACCGAGATTGGATTGGTGGTGACCGATCTGCTGGTGGAAAACTTCCGCGACATCTTCGACGTGGCTTACACGGCGCATCTCGAAGAAGAACTCGACGACATCGAAGAAGGCAAAGAGAAGTGGACCGACACGCTTGCCGAGTTCTACAAGAAATTCCAGAAAGATCTGAAATATGCTGAAAAGCATATGGAGAACATCAAGCGGATGGAGAAGCCCACGGACGAGAAGTGCGAGAGCTGTGGCGCGCCGCTGGTGATCAAGTGGGGTAAGCACGGGTCGTTCTATGCTTGCAGCACTTACGATAAAGAAGATCCGAACACCTGTACGTTCACCAAAGAAAATCCCATCAACCTGCCGGATCTCGATTCGGCCGACGTGCAGGAGACCACGCAGGAAGAATATTGCGAGAATTGCGGGCGCGTGATGGTGCTCAAGCGTGGGCGCTTCGGGCAGTTCATGGCGTGTACGGGATATCCCGATTGCAAGACCACGCGGCGTCTCGATCAAGGAAAGAAAGTTCCGGACATTCCGCTCGATGAACTATGCCCGAAATGCGGACGCAATATGATGATCCGCCATGGACGGTTCGGCGAATTCACGGCGTGCAGCGGATATCCGGAATGCAAGTATGTGAAGCAGAACTTCATCGGCGTGAAGTGCCCGGAATGCAAAGACGGCGAACTGGTGGAGAAGCGCGCACGCAAGGGCAATACATTCTATGGATGCGGAAATTATCCGAAGTGCAAGTTTACTTCGGCGCACAAGCCGATTCCGGAAAAATGTCCAACGTGCGGCAGCGAGTATCTGGTGGAGAAGAATCTGAAAGCGGGGCCGGTCATCGCCTGCCCGAACAAAGAATGCGACTACGAACGGGCTGCGCCGCCACCGGAAGCGGCCGCGACCAGCGCTTAGAGCAGTGGGCGATTGGGCGATCGGGTCAGTTGGCGATTGATCGCCGTGAGCGCCGCAATGCGACGGCCGACTACAATTGCTCGATCGCACAATCGCCAAATTACTTAATTCCGAGAGGTGTTTGCATGTCCAAGAAAGCCACCGCCACCGATGCTCAACTGATTCTCGAACTTTACGACCTGCGGCGCGAAGCGGAAATGCGCAAGGCGCGCAACTGGTGGTTTGTGGAGTTCTGGCCGCGGAGCGCTGATGATTTCCTAAAAGTCGCGTCTACGCCAGGCACGCCACAGAATAACTGGCTGCGCCAGGTCATCTGGTTACTGGAGCATGGCTGCTTCATTCGTTCTGCACGGCGCTTTGAACGCTGATTTGTTCCTCCAGCCCGCGGTGAGCGGGGAGATGTTTATCGTCTTTGCCAAGGTTCATCCTTTTCTCAAAGAGCTACGGGAAAAGTCCGGCGACCCACAAATGTTTGGGACGATTGAAAAGGTGATCATGAGTTCGAAATTCGGCCGGGAACGGTTCAAATTCATGCTGAAGCGCGTCGAGACAATGCGCGAGAAGATGGCTTCCGCCAAGACAACTTAAGACGAATCGTGCGCGCCCATCTGCCTGCTCCATCTGTTATTCTAGTCGGCTGTGCGGATGATCTGGTGGTTCCTGATCCTGGGTGTGAGTACGCTGATCGTAGTGTGCGTCGCAATTGCTCTGTATATGCGCTTGCGCCGCCATCTGCAGCTCTCGCACGCGGCCCAGGAGAGCGAACGTCGATCTGGGGATATTGAACACTAATGCTTCGAGTCTTGGTCCTCGGCATTTCGTAATTCGAGGCTCTTCCATGAATGAACCGGCCACACAATCTTTAAGCAATTCGCGGAGCGGTATTTTTGCTTTTGACGCTGCTCGTCAAATAGCTCTGGTGGTGGGCGCCAGCTTGTTGGTTGCCTTGTGCGCGCACATCACGATCCCATTGCCCTTTACGCCAGTGCCGCTGACGGTACAAAATTTTGGCGTGCTGCTGGTTGGCCTGCTGCTGGGTAGCCGTCGTGGATTTGCGGCACTCGTTCTCTATTTGGCCGAAGGCGCGATTGGATTACCGGTGTTTAATCCCACCGGTGCAGGCGGGGTCGCGCAATTGCTGGGTGCAACCGGCGGATTTTTGCTGGCTTATCCATTTGTTGCGTGGGTGGCGGGATATGTCATGGAGCATGGTCGGAAGAATTTTGCTCGTGCGGCAATGGGTGGGTTGCTGGGCGAGATTGTTCTTTTTATCGGCGGCCTGTCCTGGCTCGCGGTGCTGACGCACTCGGTCGCGCAAGCTTTCCGCTGGGGGCTTTACTGGTTTCTGTTTGCGGAAATTATCAAAGTGATGATGGCGGCGGGAATTGCGGCGCGATGGCAAGGCCACGCGGGCGGCAGTCCGACGAAGGAGTAACTTCCTTGAAGTTTAGTTTTGGAGTTTGAAATGACAGTGATTTCTGAAGCAGAGACAAAACAGTCCGGGAGCAGTCCTTCGTCGCAGGTTCGGGAAATTTCCATTGCTCATAGTCCGGATTCCGACGATGCCTTCATGTTCTATGGTCTTGCCACCAGCAAGGTCCGCGTCCCGGGACTTCGTTTTACTCACACTCTTTGCGATATCGAAAGCTTGAACCAGAAGGCGCGCGAAGGCGTGTACGATGTGACCGCGATTTCGTTTCACGCCTATCCTTATATTCAGGACCTGTACGCGCTGATGTCTTGCGGCGGCAGTGTGGGCGAAGGGTACGGTCCGATGATCGTTTCGCCGCGTCCGTTTACTCAAAGCGAGATCAAGGAAAAGCGCATTGCTGTTCCCGGCAAGCTAACTACCGCATATTTGGCACTGCAACTCTTTGCTCCGGGAGTTGAGACGGAAGTTGTGCCCTTCGATCAGATCATTCCGCAGGTGCTCGAGGGGAAGTATGAAGCCGGGCTCATCATCCACGAAGGCCAGTTGACCTACGACAAAGCCGGCTTGCACCGCATTGTCGATCTTGGGAGATGGTGGCAGAAGATGACCGGATTGCCACTGCCGCTGGGAGGAAATGCAATCCGGCGTACTCTGGGTCCGGCACTGATTTCCGCGGTGAACGGCGCCTTACGTGACAGCATTCAGTATGCGCTCGATCACCGCGAAGAAGCTTTGTCTTACGCTATGCAGTTTGCGCGCGACCTGGATACTCAGACTGCTGACCGTTTTGTCGGCATGTACGTGAACGAGCGTACGCTCGATTATGGACCCGAGGGACGCGAAGGGGTTGAACGTTTGCTCGATATGGGTCACAAAGCCGGGATCATCGGGCCTGAGGCGCGCGTGGATTGGGTCGCATAGTTTTTGCAAGGAGCGTTCCGCAATTTGCCCAGCACTGCTCGAAAATCGTTCAAGCACGTCAAACCCTGCTGATCGACGCCGACGACACGCTCTGGGAAAACAATATTTACTTTGAGCGGGCGATTGCGCGTTTCATTTCATTCCTGAATCACCACGAATTTTCTGCGGAGCAAGTGCGCGAAGTTTTGAACGACGTGGAGCGGGAATGCATTGTGAAGCACGGCTACGGACTGCACAGCTTTGCTCACGCTCTCGTCGACACATTCGAGCGGCTCAGCGTCGGTCCGGTCACGCCCGAGTTGCATGCACAGATCCAGAGCTTCGCGCATACGATTGCCGATCACCCTATCGAGATGCTGCCGGAAGTGGGAGAAACGTTGCAATATCTTTGCTCCCGGCACCACATTATTCTGGTGACGAAGGGCGCCGTCGGCGAGCAAACGGGAAAGATCGAGCGCTCAGGGCTGAAAGATTATTTTGCGGCAACTGAGATTGTCGCTGAGAAAGATGCTGCGGCCTACCACCGGATCACTCAAAAATACCGGCTTGCATCCGGCTCAACCTGGATGGTCGGCAACAGCCCTAAATCTGACATCAATCCTGCGCTGGCTGCCGGTTTGAACGCGGTTTTCGTGCCTCACGGCGACACCTGGATTCTCGAGCATGAAGAATTGAACGCTGCTCCTCCATCGCAGCGCCTGCTCATCGTGGGTCGCTTCGCGGAACTGCGGGAACATTTCTAAAGCGGAGCGTTCCAGCCGGAATCAAGTTCAGCAGGGCTGTTTGTTCATTAGAAAAAAGCACCAAACTAACCAACAACCACGACTCGCCGCGCCAATCCGCGCATGTTACGCTCAATCTGCTTAACCTTTTAACTGAATATCTTGGCCGTGGAGACAAATAATTTCCGCAGGCTGTTGCGCACCGTGGAGGCTCTCTCTGAACTGGGGCCGGAACTCACGGCGGAGCGCGATTTCACCGACACTTCGCGCCGGATGTTGACGGCTGTTATGGAAGCTGCCGGGGCGCACGAGGGTGCGCTCTTCATATTCCATGAAAAGCCTACGATGCTATCGTCCGTGGTGGCGGAAGGTTTCGCCATGCTTCCCGAACCGGCCTTTGTTCCGCTTCTTCCTAAGCACGTTCACGCTCTCTCCGCGGCGCGCGGGCCGATTGTGCTTAATGCGTCTACGTATTCCGTTTTTCTGAGCTCGAATGGCAACGTGGCTCCTGAGCTCTTCAAATGCATTGCGCCTCTGAAATCAGTGGGCAAGCTCGCTGGTGTAATCGCTCTCGGAAGGCGGCCTGGAGACGCGCCGTATCTGGAGGCGGAACTAGATGCCACCAATCTGCTGTGCAGCTACATCGGTCTCGCGGTACATAACCACGCGCTCACACAAACACTCGCACAACGCGTTACGGAAAACCTGCGCCTGATGGCTTCCTTACATGGCTTTTATGACAGCGCACTGGAGGCCTTTGCCACAGCCATTGACGTGAAGCACGTCAACATTCACGGGCACTCTTTGCGCGTAGGGCGCTATGCGGCTGCGATCGGCGAGGCCATGGGCATGGATGCCGGCGAAGTTGCTGCACTGCGCAGTGCGGGATATTTGCACGACATCGGCAAGGTAGCAGTCGATCGGCGACTGTTCAGTAAGGCGAGTGCGCTCAATCCCGAAGAGTTTCGCGAGATGGCGGATCATACCGTGGTGGGCCATCAGATTGTCAGCAGCGTCGAATTTCCCTGGCCGAAGATTCATGAGTCTGTGCGCTGGCATCACGAGCGCAGCGATGGTTCCGGATATCCTGATGCGTTGTCTGGCGACGACTTGCCAATGCCAGTACGAATCATGGCGCTGGCGGATACGTTTGACGCCATGACCAGCGCCCGTCCTTATCGCGAGCCACTGTCGCTGGGCAGCGCGCTCAGCGATCTAGTGCGTATGGCTCCGCAGAAATACGATCCCAATGTAGTGCAGGCGCTTTTGATTCAGGTGCGTCGCGATGCCGTGGGGAGCAATCGAACTCCGCTACTGGCCGACCATATGGCGGTCAACATCTCTCCCACCGATGTGGACCAATTGGCGGCAACCCTGCAGCACAAGGCTTCGCGGGGCAAAATGTACTTGACTTAGGTCAGCCGTTAGGGCCGGTCTGCCGAATACTTCGGTAACTCTTTTAGGACAGCAACTTTTCCCTGCGGCCGGGTTCATAATGAGAAGGCTGTTGCTTTCTCTCGTCCGGAATCCTCATGCTTGCGGGCCGCACCAAGATCGCCGTTCTTCTGCTTTCGATCAGCGTGGCGAGTTGTGTCCAACCACTGCTGGCTAGGAAGAAACAGAAAGAAACTCTGCCGTCCGGTGCGACCGATCGAAAGCGTGCTCTGCATGCGCTCAACCGGCTAACTTTTGGGCCGCGGCCAGGAGATGTGCAGCGCGTGACGGCCATCGGTGTCGACCGCTGGATCGATTTGCAACTGCATCCCGAACGAATCGACGACAGCGCTCTCAACTCCCATTTACAGCCGTTCCGCACGCTTCGCATGAGCACGAAGGAGCTCGCAGAAAACTTTCCGGATGGCCAGGAGATCAATCAGGTGAGGAACGGCAAAAGGCCCATGCCTTCCGACCCGGTTCTGCGCATGGTTTACCAGGTGCAGATCGCTCGGCAGCAAGAAAAGAAAGAACGCGTGCAAGAGGCAGCGAAGAAGTCTGGTCCGGTGCAATCCGATAGTGCTGGTATGACAGTTGCGGCTGTAGATCCCACTGTCTCAGCGGTGAAGGTGGCGCCTAAAGAAGATGAGGAACGCAGTCGCGAGCCGGCGCTTTATGCCGATGTTGATGTCCAGCAACTGCCGAAACTTCCCGCGGACCAGCGCTTCCAGAAAATTCTCAGCATGTCGGCCGACGATCAACTTGAAGTTGCTGATGCTCTTCGGCGCGGGAAAGGGCGGGAGCTTCTCGAAGGCTTGTCTCCGAAAGACAAGGAGATCTTGCTCGCGATGAATAATCCCGCTGGAGTGGTTACGGCAGAACTTGCGCAAGCGAAACTATTGCGCGCTCTCTACAGCGAGCGCCAGCTTGAAGAAGTTATGACCGATTTTTGGTTTAACCACTTTAATGTGTTCATGGAGAAGGGCGCCGACCGCCTGCTCGTCACCAGCTACGAGCGGGACGTGATTCGGCCGCATGCTCTGGGAAAATTCGAAGACTTGCTGGTGGCTACGGCGAAGAGCCCAGCTATGTTGTTCTATTTGGATAACTGGCTGAGCGTGGGGCCAGATTCTCCGCAAGCGCTTGGGATACCGCCGCATGTGGATGGACCGTATAGACGTCCGCCAACTGCGCGGCCTAATGCAGGGAAAAAGCGAAGCGGCCTGAATGAAAATTACGGCCGCGAGTTGCTCGAACTCCACACGCTTAGTGTGAACGGCGGATATTCTCAGCGCGACGTCACAGAAACTGCGAAAGTTTTTACTGGCTGGACCATCGACAAGCCATATCAAGGCGGCGCTTTCAAGTTTGACCCTCGCATGCACGAGCCTGGGCCAAAGTTCGTGCTGGGGCATCGCATCAAACCCAAGGGCGAAGCCGAGGGACTGGAAGTGCTGCACAAGCTGGCCACTAGCCCACAAACGGCTCACTTTATTTCTCAGAAGCTGGCGGAGCGTTTCGTTTCAGATGATCCGCCTCCGGCCTTAGTCGATCGCCTGGCAAAAACTTTTCTAAAGAAAAAGGGAGACATTCGCGAAGTGCTAAACGTGCTCTTTCACTCGCCCGAGTTTTGGGACGAGGGTACCTATCGAGCCAAAGTGAAAACTCCGCTCGAATTCGTGGTTTCTGCGGTGCGCGCGACAGGGGCTGACGTGAGCGACCCGGTGGCGCTGGTTCACCAGCTGAATAATATGGGGATGCCGGTCTACGGGGCGCAGCCACCTACGGGTTATTCGATGAAGGCGCAAGCATGGGTGAGTTCTTCGGCATTGCTCAATCGCATGAATTTTGCACTGGCTCTGTGCAGTGGCAGAATTAAAGATGTGAAGGTGGATGCGGTACAACTTCTGCAGAGCAATGCTTCCCAAGGTGCGATGGATTGGAATCTCGCTTTGTCGGCACTCGAAAATATTTTGCTCGACGGAGACGTATCGAAGCAGACGCACGATTCGATTGCAGTGCAGTCCAGGCAAGAGAACAAAGCAACTGCGCGCGATCCTGCGGAGGTGATGCGTACGCAGGAGCTGAGCGCGATGGCGGGCCTGCTGCTGGGATCGCCGGAGTTTCAGAAAAGGTAGCTGCTGGCTATTGGCTGCTAGCTAGTACGATTTGGTTGAAAAATAAAGGGGCATGGAAGTATCCAGAAGTCAGTGGCTCGAAGCTAGGAGCTGTTTTTTATGAGAATCACACGTCGCGTTTTTCTTCGCAACAGCGCGCTGGCCGTGGTGGGCACGGCGGCTGTGCCAAGTTTTCTAACGCGCGCCGCGATGGGCGCGGTTCAGCCGGGAGCGCGTACGAAGCGCCTGGTCGTAATATTTCAGCGTGGCGCGGCAGATGGTTTGAACATTGTGGTGCCGCATGGTGAGGCGCAGTATTATGCGATGCGGCCGAGCATTAATATTCCGCGCAAGGATGTAATCGATCTCGATGGGTTTTTCGGTTTGCATCCTTCGCTCGCGCCGTTCCAGTCGCTGTGGCAGCAGCGTCATCTGGCACTCGTGCACGCCGCCGGATCTCCTGATCCCAGCCGGTCGCACTTCGATGCGCAGGATTTCATGGAGGCAGGCACTCCGGGAGTGAAATCGACCGAAGACGGATGGCTGAACCGCGCGCTGCGCAGTATGCCGCAAGCCGCGCAGAAATCGGCGTTTGAAGCCATTGCCATGGGGCCGTCGATTCCTCGAATCTTGAGCGGGATTGAACCGGCTGTCGCGATGAACAACATTAATGATTTCTCTGTCGGTGGCCGCAATCAGAAAACTTCGCCGGCCGCGACCGCCTTCGAGGCGATGTATGACCACTCTGTAGACACCGTTCTGCACGGTACAGCCGAAGAAACTTTTGACGCGGTCAAGATGTTGAAGTCAGCGGACCCGACGAAATACAAACCCGCGCCGGGCGCGGATTATCCCAAGGGACGCCTCGGGGATAGCCTGCGGCAGTTGGCGCAGCTCATCAAGGCGAATCTTGGCGTGCAGGTTGCGTTTGCCGACATTGGTGGCTGGGACCATCACGTGAACGAAGGGGGAACCGAAGGCCAGATCGCGAACGTGCTGCGCGACTTCTCGCAGTCGATCGCCGCTTTCTGGACCGATCTCGGCAGATCTCGGGGAAGACACGGTGGTTGTGACGATGTCGGAGTTTGGCCGCACCGTGCGCGAGAATGGCAATCGCGGTACAGACCACGGGCACGGCAATGTGATGTTTGTTCTGGGCGGGCCGGTGAGAGGCGGGAAAGTTTATGGTCGCTGGCCGGGGCTTGATCAGTCGCAGCTTTATGAAGGACGGGATCTGGCGCTGACTACGGATTTCCGGCAGGTCGTGGGCGAGGCTGTGGCGCGGCACATGGGGAATAGGAACTTGAACGAAGTGTTTCCGGGTCATGACAATCAGCCGGGAAAATTTCTCAGGCTGTTCGGATAAGTACAGGGCGCAGGTCGCTACGTCTCCAGCGGAGCGGCGATCACTCAAATTTCAATCAGTACGTCGCCGTTTTCAATCTTGAGGGGATACACGGCGAGCTTCATGCTGGGATTCTGTTCCGCCGCCCCGGTCTTTGTATCCCAGGCCCAGCCATGCCACGGGCAAACAACCTTGTTGCCTTCGATCATTCCTTGACCCAGCGGACCGCCGCGGTGGAGGCAGATGTTATCCATGGCGCTGTATGCTGCCATTGACGTTGGCGACGCAGATAGTTTTTGCGCCGCAGGGAAATTCCTTGGCTTCGTCGGTAGGCGGGAAGTTCGGACTGAGTGGTGAGCTTTGTGAATGTTGGCATGGGAATCAGCAATTGATTCGCTTGCTAAACTCGGTTCATCAGACACTACTTGCCAGCAGCTAATTGCTTATTTGGGTTGTGCCGTCTGCGCGATCATGACCTGGCGTTTGAAGTTTTCCATCATGTTTGGATCGAGGCGGACCTCTGTCGGCTTCTTCGCCAGCGTCATGGTATCGATTTTGTCCTGCAGTTTCAGCAGCGCGTAGAAAAGATTTTCGGGACGCGGCGGGCATCCGGTGACATAGACATCCGTGGGCACGATTTTGTCGACGCCTTGCAGCACCGCATAAGTATTGAATGGGCCACCCACAGACGAGCACGCGCCCATCGAGATCACCCACTTCGGATCGGGCATCTGATCATAAATTCGTTTCACCACAGGCGCCATCTTCAAGGTTACGGTGCCGGCGACGATCATCAAGTCGCTCTGGCGCGGGCTGGGACGAAATACTTCCGAGCCAAAGCGCGCGATGTCGAATCGCGAGGTCGAGGAGGCGATCATCTCGATGGCACAGCAGGCCAGGCCAAACGTCATCGGCCACACGGCGGACTTGCGCGCCCAGTTGAAAACGTAGTCGACCGTGCTGATCATGAAATTCTTTTCGAATTTGTTTTGCAGCCAGCCCATCCAGTGACCTCGATTCGTGCCGGAATGAAATGATTATACGTTCAAACGCGCGGAGTATGGCGCGAAGCAACCCAGTCTAGGTACAACGTGGTTCAAGTGTCAATCGTTCGGCGTGCGCACGGGCGAGTTGCCGCAGTGAGGCGACTCAGCTACAAATAGAATTATCATTATCCATGGATTCAAAGACTGTGGATTCAAAGTCTGAAGTGGCCGTCCGCCACAAACACATCTGGGCTCAATTTCTTGAAGCTTGGGCGCGTATCCGCACGTCGCAATTCTGGATGGTCGCTATCGCCCTGTTCCTGCGGGTGGGCTGGATCATCGTGGGGCATACCTACAAGTTCAAGAGTGCAGAAAATAATTTCGGTTTCGGTTGGGAGATGGGACGGATTGGTGCGGCTATCGCAGCGGGCCGCGGCTTTAGCGATGCATTCGGCACGCCCACGGGTCCGACAGCCTGGGAACCGCCGCTGTATCCATACCTGGTCGCCGGAGTGTTCCACATCTTCGGTATTTATTCGAGATCGTCGGCGTTTGTTCTGCTGAGCATCAACAGTGTTTTTTCCGCGCTGACCTGCATTCCGATTTTTCTCATCGCGCGCCGCATGTTTTCGGAGAAAGTCGCGGTCGGTGCGGCATGGACTTGGGCGCTTCTGCCTTACGTAATGTTCTGGTGCACGCGCTGGGTGTGGGAGACCAGTTTGTCGGCGCTGTTGCTGGCTGTAATTTTCTGGCTGGCGCTGACCATGGAGAATCGCGAAGGGCTAAAACCATGGCTCGAGTTCGGATTGCTGTGGGGAATCGCGGCGCTGAACAGCACGGTGCTGGTTGCCTTTCTTCCAGCCTCGGGTCTTTGGGCGTGGTATCGACGCGCGAAGCGGCACAAGCATTCGCTCGCGGGTATCGTACTGGCTTCCCTGATTTTTGTTGCATGCGTTACTCCCTGGACGATTCGCAACTATCGAACGTTCGGCAGGTTTATTTTTATTCGCGATAATTTTGGCGCGGAGTTGCGGCTGGGCAACGGGCCGGGAGCCGATGGAACGTGGATGCAATATTTGCATCCCACGCAGGACGTTTATGCGATGCGGTTGTACACGTCAATGGGCGAGTTGGCCTTTATCGAGAGATCCAAACGGCATGCCCTCGACTATATCGAAGCCGATTACGGGCGCTTTGCCGTGCTCTGCCTGAAGCGTTTCATTTATTTTTGGGCGGGGCCGCCGCGGCTGGCGCAAATCTGGTGGCTGGCCGAGGTGAAGAATTCGCTTTTCCTGGCATCGTCAGTGCTCATGTTCTGGGCTCTGGGACGGGCTTTACGCCAGCGCAGGCCCGGCGCGTGGCTTATGTTCTGGCTGATTCTGTTGTATCCAGCGATCTATTATGTGGTCTATCCGGGCCAGCGTTACCGCCATCCCATTGAGCCTGAGATGACGATTTTAGGCATCTTTTTGTTAACCGAAGCGGGCAAGAAAGTTCCAGACGGCGACGAAAGACGAAAGGGAACAGCGCAGCCTTGATTCGCGTATTATCGGCAGGAGATTGAGCCTGCGCTCTCACGAATCCGAAGCTGTTGCGTCTAACTCGCTGATCGGAGGAATCTCATGAGCCGTCCCCTGGCATTTCACGCGCGTTACGGTTTTCTCCTGAGCGTCGCGTCGTTTTTCACCTTCTCGTTTTTGACATTCGCGATCGCGGCACACGCTGCGGACCATCGTGGAGCGTTCACCGAAGAATTCCATCAGCGCTATGCGCTTTCTCCCGACGGGCGGGTTGAGTTGGAAAACATCAACGGTGCGGTTCACATCTCCACTTGGGACCAGAACGAGGTGAAGGTGGATGCGGTGAAGTATGCCGACTCGAAGGAGAAGCTGGACGAGGCGCACATAGACATTGATTCCGGCAAAGATCATCTTTCGATCCGCACTAAATATCCTGAGCACGATCATTGGGGATCGAACAACAATCCAGCGAGCGTGGAATACACACTCACGGTACCGCGCGCGGCGAGGCTGGATGAGATCAAGTTGGTGAATGGCGCACTCGACGTGACCGGAGCATCCGGCGAAGTGCATGCCTCGTGCGTAAACGGCAGCTTGGAAGCGCACAATCTTTCCGGGCAGGCGGAGCTCTCTACCGTGAATGGCCGCCTGGAAGTTACGTTTAATCAGCTTCCCAGCTCACAGATCAACCTGAGTTCCGTGAACGGCGCAGTGGAGATGACGATTCCGTCGGACTCTAAAGCGGAAATCGAAGCGAGTACGGTGTCGGGGAGAATTGAGAACGATTTCGGATTTCACCTAAATCGCCATCAATTCGTGGGCAACAATTTGCACGGCGAACTGGGCAGCGGGGGCCCGCGAATCAAGCTTTCAAGCGTGAACGGGAGAATCGAAATTCGCCACGCCTCCGATGGGCGTGCTCTCAGCCCGGCGAAAGATTTAAATCATTCCGATAAGAATGATGACGACAGCGAAATTTAAGGAAAGTCAAAACCTCAATAAATCGTATATCCCGGGGCTGGCGTGCGCAGATCCGGCTTTGACGCGATCAGCAATAAGGCGCCTTCGCGCTTGAACGCCCGCAGATTGTCAAGACTATTGAACGATTTAGTTTTGTAATCATCCGGAGTTGGCGTGTCGTCGGGAATGCGGACGGCCTCGACGTTTTCGAAGGCGTGCTTATTCAACAGCTCAACATACTCCGCTTGGGAACGCACATGCACTGGGACTTTCAGCTTATCTACCCACTGCAGCGAATACTGATTATCGCGATATAAATTGATCAAGATGAATAACTTTCCTCGCGGCGCCATCACGCGGAAGAGCTCCATCAGAGCGCGATCCTGATCAGCGTAGTAGTAAAACGACTCGACGGACAATACTTTATCGAAGAAGTTTTCTTCCCAGGGAATCTGCTGGGCCGATCCCCAGACATAAAGCACATTGTCGAAATCTTTCGAGGCGGCGCGAGCCTCGCGAATCATCTCGTCGGAAACGTCGAGACCAACCACCTGGCCAAATCCATCCGGGCCTTCGCCCACCAGGCGCGCCAGCAGCCGAGTGGCCCAGCCGGAACCACAACCCAGGTCGAGCACGCGCTCGCCCGGACGCAAGTTCATGCGGCGAATTGTTTTCGACGTGATGTCGAGATGATGATTCTCCATCTTGGGGCCTTCACCAGCGGCGGCCCAGCGGTTGAATTCCTGTTGCAGTTTCTCGTCGGGAGTAAGTGGTTTTTCAGGCAAGTTCGTTCGTGTCCTTTGTGAACGCTGCTTCAGATTTTATAACTACGGAGGACGAGGGTCCACGAGACACAACTTGTGCTACAGTTTTCCTCCTCATGGCAAAAGATTCAGAGAACCCTCCACCGGAGCCAGAGCCCGGATCGCTTTATTGCCCCAACTGCGCGAAAGAAGTAAATGATCCGTTAATCTGCGGAGATTGCTCGGCCGTTATTTGCCGGCGATGTGGTACGCCGCTCGAATCTTCCGACGAGTTGGGGATTGGATGACGCCGGCGCCAGTCGCATCCCCAATGGATACTCCGACGAAACCGCAGACCACGCTAGTGCGTGGATTGAGTCTGCTCGATTCTGTTTTGCTGCTGGTGAGCGGGATCATTGGATCTTCGATTTTCCTGACTGCCAAAGACATTGCCGGTCCGCTGCCGCAGCCTATGCTGTTTTTGCTCGTCTGGGTTATCGGCGGGGTGATTTCGCTATTCGGCTGCGTTGCTTTTGCCGAGTTGGGGTCCATGTTCCCGGAGTCCGGCGGACAATATGTGTATCTGCGCGAGGCTTACGGTGATCTCATCGCTTTCCTCTATGGATGGATGCTGTTCGCAGTGGCCAACGGAGGCACCATTGCGGCGCTTTCCGTAGCATCAGCTGCTTACACGGGACAAGTGTTTCCGATCGTTTCACAAGAGCACATTGTCGTCTCGCTGTTGGGAGTCACCATCACGCGGGCGCATTTGTTTGGTCTGCTGCTCATCGCCATCCTGACTTATGTGAACGTCGTGGGCCTGCGCTGGGGAACACTGCTGCAGAATCTTTCTACGTGGACCAAGTTTGCCGCGATGGCTGCATTTGTGATTTTGGGATTTGCGATTGGCAAGGGCGACTGGTCGCACTTTCACTCGCATGGCATGGGCCTCACCATGGGGCTTCATCCCACGCAGTTAGTCTCTGCCATGGGGATCGCGTTGATCGCGGTGTTCTGGGCCTATGACGGGTGGGTATACATCACGTGGGTTGCTGGGGAGGTCAAGGAGCCGCGCCGCAACGTGCCGCTGGCGATGGTACTGGGCGTGCTTGTGGTGGGCGTGATTTACATGGCCATGAACGTGACCTATCTTTACGCGCTGCCACTGGGCGAGATCGCGCAGCACGAAACGATTGCTCATGCGGCTGCGGCCGCGTTGTTTTCGCCACGTGCGGCGGTCTGGTTGTCGCTGATGATTGCGGTTTCTTGCTTCAGCGCCGCGGCCACCTGTACGCTCTCTGGGGCGCGCGTGTATCTCGCCATGGCGCAGGATGGAGTCTTTTTCAAGCGCATGGCTGTCATCCATCCGAAATGGCGCACACCGGCATTCAGCTTGATTGGACAAGGCATATGGGCGGCGCTGCTTACGGTGAGCGGGCGCTACGACCAGCTCTATACGTATGTCATCTATGGGATGGTACTTTCTTATACGCTGACTGTGATCGGAATGTTTTTATTGCGTTGGAGGCGCCCGGAGATTCCGCGTCCCTACCGCTGCACGGGGTATCCGTGGCTGCCGGCGATTTATGTGCTGGTGGGCGCGGCCTGGACGCTGAACACAATCATTACGCGTCCGGCGGAAGCTTTCTGGGGCACCGCGATTGTGCTGGTCGGGGTGCCGGGATATTTGTACTGGAAGCGAAGTAACCGGAAGGCTGCTGCAGTGGAGTAGGGAATGTTTGAACCGTACGCACAAAAAAAGCACCCTGAGAAAATCTCAGGGTGCATGAGGGACTGCCCTTCAATTCCGGAAAATGATTTCTTACTCCGGCTTTTTCTTCTCTTCCTCCTGCTGCCGCTTTTTGTCTTCGGGAGTTAGCGGCTTGGGCGGCTGCTTAGGCGGCGGAGCTGGCTTGGCTGCGGCAGGCGGCGGAGTGTGCTGCGGAGGACGCGCAGCCGCCGGAGACGCTTGCCGCGGAGCGGGTTGAGCCGCAGGCGGCCTGTCATTCCGTGCCGGCGGTGGAGTTGCGCGATTCGGCTCCGGACGATTTGCCGGAGCTGGCGCGGGTTTGTTCGGTTCCGCAGCCGGCCGATTCGGTTCGGCACGATTCGGAGTTGGTTCTGCACGATTAGCCGGTGGCGGCGTTGCAGGACGATTGTTCGGCTGGGCTGCGGGCGGCCGGTTTGTCTCCGGACGATTCGGAGTTGGTTCTGGACGATTAGCCGGTTGAGCGGGAGCAGGCCGATTATTCGGTTGTGTCGCGGGCGGGCGATTGTTCGGCTGCGCTGGCGCTGGTGCTGCAGCAGGCCGATTTGGTTCAGCCGGACGTTCGTTGGCCGCGGGACGGTTGGCGGGAGCAGCGGGCTGACCCGGCCGGGCTACGTTCGGCGGATGGCCGGTGGTGGGAGTCGCAGGTTTTCCAGCGGGCGCTACTTTGACCATGGGATGCGCTGCCGCCGCAGGACGCAGCGCCTGCATCTGGCTTCTCGCAATGGGCTCGCCGGGATGAGCGGCCAGCGCTTGCTGCTGTTTGGCAAAGGGCACGGGCGGCGGAGGCGGTGTTTTCCTGGCGATGACCTGACGATTCGCGACCCCCGCAGGCGGGGCGGCCACGTGACCCGCAGTCGCGCCTTTTGCGCCGAGCACGCTTTCGCGGGTTGGAGCGACAGCAACTCTCCCGCTTAGCGGCGCGGATGCGATTTGTTGCGCGCTGACCTGGACTCTGGCTTTCGCCACCGGTTGTGCGCTGGTGAATGCCTGCTGCGGAACCACCATCACCGAGCCTTGAACATTGCGATTCGCGTACGTGATGTTCGTGATCGTCGTGGTGTTGTGGACGATCGTCGTGTTGTAGACCGTGGTCACCTGCGTGACGTTCACCGTCGTATTACTGATGTTGACGCGATTCACGTAAGCCTCGCTCACGTGGTACGACGGAACATAGACTTCGCGAGGACCCAGGGGAAACCATCCGACGTTGCCGCCGAACCCGCCGGGGCCTCCACCGATGAATACGACCAACGCTGGCGCATACACGGGCCGTACATCGATTGGACCGGCCACCCATCCCCAGCGACCGCCAAGGCTCACCCAGCGGCCGTAGTGGAAGGGAGCGTAGCCCCAGGAATTGTCATCGACCCAGGTCCACCCCCAAGGAGAGATCCAATCCCAATGACCTTCATGATAAGGAGCCCAGCCGGCATCGACGCGGTTGGGGAACCAGACGTGTCCATAACTCGGATCGTCGCGCCAGTCGCCGTTGTCGTCGAGATCATCGTAGCCGACAACGTCGGGTGCAAGGTAGTGCGAAGAGCGGGAATAGTCATGGCGGTGGTCGCGAGTTTCAGACCAACTATCGAACGGATCGGGCTCGCCGATCTGTTCGACATCGGCATTGAGAGAATCGGTGCCGCTGAAGGTGCCGGCCTGTCCGCCGTGCAGCGTATAGGTCTGCCCGTTGCCGGTGGCTTGGCCTTCGCCTTCGCGGATGGTAACGATGGTGTCGCTGCCATCTTCGCTGGCATCAACGCGGTAGTGGCCGGGCTGTCCGACCGTAAATGCCAGGTTCGGGGTATCGACCTCGAAATCATCGCCGTCGTTGAGCCGGCGCACGGTGAAGCTGATGGCGCCCGAAGTAAGTTGAATTTGTACGGTGTCGTCATCGAGATTGAGAAAAGAGAATCCCGTATTTGGGGCAAGGCGAATCACAGCCGATCCAAGCTGAACTTCGGCGCGGGAATCCTGGTCGGCCCAAAGTTTGTCGCCGGTGGTCATGGGACGGTTGGGAACGGCTCCGACCCAGTCATCTTCGCCCGCGGGCTGGAAGGAAACGGAGCCCTCCATGTATCCCAGGCGAGCGACTCGGGCTGGCGGATCGTCCTGATCCTGATCCTGGGCGAATGCCGGCCTTGATGCCGCGACGCTGGCGAGCGCGAGTCCCGAGCACAGCGCTGCCCCAGCTGAAATTCTTCAGTAGTTTTCTCATAGGATATTTATCTCCCAAGCTTTAGTGTGAGTGCTCCGCAAACCGTGCTGTCCAGGAGGTAAGTGGAGGTTTTGCGTCAACCTTTGATGCCGGAAAGGGCTACTGCAGCCATGACCTCCCGAGCGAACCTGCCGGGGACACGTCAATGGAATTGGTAACTGCTGTTGGTCGACCGCTCATTGCGGAAAGGATAGCAGGTTCGGGGAAGCGCGCGGATCTCGCCTGTGGAAAAACGGTGACAAAACTACGCCTGGGTTCATGGTCGCTCGTTGACACCGCATCTTTGATCTACGCTCGTGACGTCCTTGATGGGGCTGGATGCCGACTGGCGCGGCGATTCGTTATTCAAATAGTTTCGTGACACAGAAGTATTGCAACCGATCTCATCTTTATCTCGCTCCGAAGGCAATCTGGTAACCTAGTTCCCCAAAGGTGAAGAATTGTCCCTTGGTTCCAGCATCGTTAGTTCCAGCGTCGTTCGCGATAAGAGTAAAGCGGATGCGCTTGGATCGAAGGAACACCGGGAGAAAGAAGGCACGTCCAGACACTTCACGACGGATTTGCGTAACCATCCTGCTTATCGCCCCGATATTGATGGCCTTCGTGCTGTAGCCATCATTCCGGTGGTGATCTTTCATGCCTTTCCCGCCTTGCTGCCCGGCGGCTTTGTTGGAGTCGACATCTTCTTCGTGATCTCCGGCTTCCTGATCTCCAGCATTATCTTCAAGGGACTGCAACGACGAAATTTCAGCTTTTCCGCCTTTTACGCAAATCGCATCAAGCGAATCTTTCCCGCTCTAGTATTGGTTCTGAGCTGCTGTGCTGTATTCGGTTGGCTCTTCCTGTTCCCCGGGGAATACGCGCAGCTGGGTAAACACATCCTGGGCGGCGCCGCCTACGCCGAAAACTTTATCCTCCGCGGTGAAGCCGGGTATTTCGATACACATTCTTTTCTCAAACCTCTAATGCACCTTTGGTCTCTTGGGATAGAAGAGCAGTTTTATCTGACCTACCCGTTTTTACTTTGGATAATTTGGCGTCTACGCTGCAACTTGCTCCTCGTCATCGTGCCGTTGGTGTTGATTTCGTTTTCGCTGAACGTTTGGCAGGTCCGTACCGATGCCGCATCTGCTTTCTTTCTGCCACAAACGCGTTTCTGGGAGCTATGGGCGGGCGGAATCCTGGCCTACCTGGATCTTTTCAAGCCGGATCTACGTTCTCACTCGGGCGGAAGTTGGAATGGGCTCACCTCCTATTTTTCCAACCGTGAGCTGACGTCTGCCGCCGCGAGGAACGTTGCCAACATCCTCTCCGTGAGCGGTATCGCGTTAATCGGAGTAGCCCTGGTCCGGGTACGCGAGAGCTCGTTTCCAGGATGGTGGGCACTCTTGCCAGTTTGTGGCGCATCCCTTCTTATTCTTGCCCGCCCCGCAGCTTGGATAAATCGCAAGATCTTATCCAATCGCACGGCCGTTTTTATTGGCTTGATCAGTTACCCCCTGTACCTTTGGCATTGGCCGATCCTGTCGTTTGCCCGCATCATTCGAGGAGGAAAGCTCTCTCCTGGCGTAAGCATTGCCGCTGTTATTGCCAGCTTCGGTTTATCCTGGGCAACTTGGCGCTTTGTAGAATCTCCGATCCGGTTTGGACGCAAGGTGTGGACAAAAACTGCCGCTCTCACTCTAGCTTCTGTGCTGGTCGGATTTGCCGGATACACAATTCATAGTCAGGACGGCTTTCAAGGTAGGTTCAAGAATCTTTCCGCTGACTTTGATTGGCTGCACCCGGAACAATTTTCTACTGCAGATTGCCGAAAGACCGTCAGCTCGGACAAGATGGAGTATTGCCGGAGCTTCCAAACTGGGCCGCCGGATGTATTACTGATCGGCGATTCTCATGCAGGCTCCCTCTATCGTGGACTCGGCCCAGCCTACGCGCAACATTCTCAGAACCTCATGAATATTGGCGCACCTGCTTGTGTGCCGTTCTACGATACGGAATCGTACTCGCTCGGGATGCGCGGGGAAAGAGACTGCAAACGCATAGTCAATCGGGCGCTTGACTTTGCTACTTCCAGCCCGAGTGTGCGCACTGTGATTCTCGCTTTGCGGGGACCGATGAACATGTCGGGCCAGGACTTCGGCGAAGACGCTAATGGTGCTCCTGAGGAAATTGTGTGGGATGGCGCACCACAGGGTTCTAGCCATGCCGCCATCTTTACGGACGCATTCAGGAATACTATTTCGCGCTTATCCGCCACCGGCAAAAATATAGTTATATTTATCGACTGGCCGGAATTGGGCTTCGATCCCAGATCCTGTCTTCCGCGGCCCGTGCGCCTATTCTCGCAGGTTCGTCCCCTTTGCGGTGTTCCACGGGCGAGAGTGGACGCCCGCAACCGCGCTTACCGGGACTTTATTTTCGCAATGGCAAAGGAGTTTCACGGCCTGAAGTTATTTGACCCCCTCCCCTACTTGTGTGATTCATCGGCATGTTATGCAATGAATGCAGGACATTTGCTCTATCGGGATGACAACCATCTTTCAGCAGCTGGAGCTGCATACCTGAGCGGGAAGTTCTGGGAGGAACAGCCTTCCTTCAATCCTGAAGCGGCGGAATGAGCCTGGGCACAAGCCGTGGGCTCTGATCGAGCAAGTCCTGCCGAAATTTGATCCTGGCTCAGCCTTTCGACGGTACCTAATGTCACGTTCGCAATCCTCGCTCTAGAGGACTGATGGAGCAATTTACAAGTGCGCCCTTCGCCAAAGGCTGTATCCAGATTTTGCCTTCTCAACCGAGAGACTTTGAGACGTCGTCTCATTGTGATACAGCAACCTCCTCACAGGATACGCCGGTGTTGCTAGCCCCTATTCTAACTTGCTGAAACAACTAGCGCTTGAGTGCTAATCCTTCCGTTCGACGCGATGGTCTCGGTCGTGCTCCTGATTCTTGCATAACCGCGTGTTCTGGCTCCCCAAAGCTCTTCCTAACCGGGAAGAGGGGGAGCCCAACCGCACTTTCTTGAGAAGTTTTGTTGGGTACAAATCGCGGCCGGACTGAAAAGTTCTTGAAGGACCGATTGTCGGACATTTGCGGAACGAAGGGCGGGTGGCTTGGGTCAACTAGGGACAGCAAAGGGGAAAACCAAACAGGTCAGCACAGTTGCCGACCTGGCGCGCTTTTTTCCGGAAGCTACTCCCGTCCGGATTCCGGTGCAGCTCACGCGCTGCCACCCTGCAATTGAGGTCAAGCAGGCGTCTCCGGGAGCGCAGGAGAGTGCTATCCCGGGGAGTGATGTCCTGGAAAGTACTGTGATTGAATTTGGAACGGCGCGAGAGGTTCTGTTTGCCTGCACCATGCCGCTGGAGTTCGCCGACGTGCTGCGGTTGCGCAATTCGGACGGCTCGCTCGATACGGAAGCGTCCGTGGTAGCGGTGCAATATCATCCGGGCTCGACCATTGTGGCGGCTCGCTTTCGCAATGAAGTCCCGAACTGGATCGTGAAATCATGACAGCATCCTCTGCGCAGCCGGAATCGTCCGCTCCAGATCTTGCGGCGCTGTGGTCGAGCGCGCGCCGCCTCCATCCTATCTATGTTGAACTGGCGCGTGAATTTGTGATTGAGGCGCCGGCTTTCGCCGCACTGGATGAACCAGTGGATGCGCCGGATCGCGAGACAGTCGAGCAAGCCCAGCAGTGGCTGCACGATATGGATGACCGCATCCAGGTACACCAACTGCGCCAATTCCTCCAGACAAGCTCTCTGGTGGACAACCAAGGGCTGATCGCTCTGTCAAAGCATTTTATAGAAAAGACGGCGCACACGGATTCCTCCCGGGACAAAATCGATTTTCTGCTGGTGCAATACTTCAGCCACATTGCTCCTACCGAACTGGGCGATGATGGAGCCGATCTGGCTTACGTAGCCAAAGGATTGGAACCGGTGCTAGGCGAGGTGGAACTGAAGGCTCCGGTATGGTTGAACAGTCTGGATCGCGTGTTGGACTCCGCGCGGCGCTGCCATTCGCTGGACGAACTGTTACACGGCGGCGTGCTGGAGCAAGGACGCAAAGCCAAAGCGCAGGCAGGCGAATTATTTTACCTACCCGTCGCACTTGCGGCGTTCACACGTTTTGGATATCTGATGCGGCGAGCCTTCTTCCGTCTGATGCTCACCGATCTCAATAACATTCTCGACGGGTTAACGGAGCTTGAAGAAAAAGGCGTGGAGACGATCGATTGCCGGCGGGCGCAGTTCTCAGCCCAGGAGCCGATCATCAGGCTGCGCATGATTTGCCAATCCTGGAAAGTGATGTTTCAGGCAGAGTACTCCTCGGGACAACCGCTGCGGATGCTGGTGGATTTGCGGGCCTCCGTAGATGGCGCGCTGGGACGAGGCGCTGACGCGGGGAATAGCGAGAAGGCGGCGGAAGCGACTGCCGCTGCAAAACTCGCACCGGCGAAAGCAGGGACCGCAAAGATAGCGACAGCAAAGACAGCGCCGAAGGCTGCGGCGGCTGGCGCGAGCGCAACATCGGCCGCGGCCAAGCCTGGCCGCGTAGGGTCTGAGAATCCGGCTGCCAAGTTCGCTGCCTCAAACGACGATGCTCCCGAATTTGAAATTTCCCCGGCTGCGCCGGAGTGGAATCCGGATGAAGATTCACCATCGGGGCAGAAGAAATAATCGAAAACGAAAACTAGTGATTCCCGCGAAGGTGGCGTGAATCGAGGCAAAGGAAACTTGAGTGGATCGTCCGACCGTACTGGTTATCTCCGACGACGTAGGATTTTCGCGAAGGCTGACGGCGCGCTGGCAAGCAGAACGCCACGTGCCCACGTTCACCATCCTGAGCGGAGATCTTTGGCCACGTACTGTCGAGAATTTTGAAGTTGCAATTGTGGGTCCGCTGCGCCGCGAGTTGCTCTCCGTAATTATTGAGCCGTTGCACTCGAGTGCGCAGCCGTTGTTTTGCGTTTGCGAGGATGGCACTACTGCCAAACTGGTGCGCGACCGCTGGCCGCGGACGTCTGTGCTGCGGCTGGATGAGAATTGGTTGGACGCTTTGATTCTAGCGGCGGCCGAAGCCTTGCACCGCACCGCGGCAGAAGCTCGTGCCCGAACAGCCGAACAGCATTGTGCCGCGCTGGAACCGCAGGCCATGCTAGGCCGCTACATGATCGAAATGCGCCATGGCTTAAACAATGCTTTGACCTCGTTGCTGGGAAATTCGGATCTGCTTCTGCTGGAGCCGGGCAGTTTATCCGCTCAAGCGCGCGGACAGATTGAAACCATTCGCAACATGACTTTGCGCATTCATGAGGTGATGCAGCGTTTTTCGTCGCTGGAAAAAGAGATGGCGGTGGTGGCTCAGCAAACGGAACGGGATTCAGGCAAAAGCCGGGCTGCGGTCGCAGCTGGCCATTAACCGACGGTTTGCCGGGATGACCTCAGCCGACGCAGTGTGTGGTAAGAAAAGTTATTCTCTCTTTGGATTGTGGTGATGCTTAGTCGTTAGCGTGTTAGTTCGCCCCGCTTGGGGAAAGGCTTTTATGCATAGGTCACTTGCGACCAGCACCATTCTGGAGCATGAACTTTCAGAGTTTCGGCTGCTGGTCGAGCGCCAAACCGGCTTGGTCCTGGATTGTCCCAACAGTGTATTGGCGGCGCGTCTGGCCGACTTCATCGAAGCGCAGGAGTTAGACTCACCCGCCACGCTGTTAGAACGGTTGCGATCTCCAGAGCAAGATCCAGCTACGCTGCCCTCGTTGCTCGACGGCTTAATTAGCGCGAATACCGGATTTTTTCGTCATCCCGGCGCGTTGAATGCCTTAACGCGGCAAGTGTTACCGCAACTCTGGGCGCGCAAGTCAGTGGACAGCCCCGGACCGATTCGCATCTGGAGCGCCGGCTGCGCCACGGGTGAAGAAACCTATTCGATCGCAATGGCGGTATGTGACGCGGTGAATCCCGCGAACGTAAGCGTGCCGAATAATGGCTCAGCAACAATTAGCCCGACCGGCAAAGGTGCAAAGAACGGAGGCATCGCCGAAAATAATCCCGCCGGACAACCCCCCGCTAGGCTCGGTTCCGGGTGCTCAATCCATATCGTCGGCAGCGACTTGCTGCCGCGAAATATCGAAGCGGCCGACCGCGGCGTATACCGCCAGTCGGCGCTGGAGGGTTTGCCGCCGGCCACGATTCGCAATTATTTTTCGAAAATTGGTACACCGAGCGCCGCAGCTGCAGCAAACCTTGAGCCTGACTTGGATGGCGATGTTCCCAATGCAGCGCCGCCGCCCGCAATCACCCCGCACCTCTTGGTGAAGCCACGTTTGCGCAGCCTGGTTACTTTTAACTGCATGAATCTGGCGCGACCTGGCTACATAGGACGATTTGACTGCATTTTCTGCATGGACGTTCTGCCGCATTTCTCACGCGTGCAGCGTCTGGCTGTGCTTGAACGACTGCATCTTTACCTGGAACCCGGCGGATATCTCTTCCTGAGCCAAACAGAAAAACTCTCAGCATCCAATCTGAATTTTCGTTCGGAGACCTTCGACGGGTATACGTTTCACCGGAAGCCGTTGGCGGCAAGCGCGGCCTACGGAAGATAAGACCCTAAACACAGGGGACACAGAGGATCACAGTGTAGATCCAGATATCCCGTCGGATATCAGAGGACTGACAGAAAGCGACTTCATGCGAATAAGAATTCTTTCGTTCGCAACTCCTTGATCGTGTCTCTTAGCGTCGCTGCTTTTTCGAATTCGAATCGTTTGGCGGCTTCGCGCATATCGCTTTCGAGTTTGACGATGTAGCTATCTAATTCTTCCTGCGATTTAAATTCGGGCATGCCTTCTGCCTCGCTGCCCGTCAGATCGGTGTAGTCGGCGGCCACGATTCCGGCGAGTGTCATATCCAGCGGCCGCACGATCGACTCCGGGGTAATTCCATTCTCCAGGTTGTAGGCGGTCTGGATCTCGCGACGGCGCAGGGTTTCGTCGATGGCGCGCTTCATGGAGTCGGTCATGCGATCGGCATACAGAATTGCGCGGCCACGCAGATGCCGCGCGCAACGGCCGATTGTTTGGATCAACGATCCCCAGGAACGCAGGAAGCCCTCTTTATCTGCATCCAGAATTGCCACCAGCGAAACCTCCGGCAAGTCCAGACCCTCGCGGAGAAGATTGATGCCGATCAATACGTCGAACTCGCCCTTGCGTAGATCACGGAGAATCTTTACCCGCTCGAGCGTTTCGATTTCGGAATGCATGTAGCGGCACTTCACGCCCACTTCGGCGTAATACTCCGCAAGATCTTCGGCCATGCGCTTGGTGAGCGTAGTGACGAGCACGCGCTCACCGTGCTCCACGCGAGCGCGAATTTCGTGCAGCAGGTCGTCGATCTGGCCCTTGACCGGACGCACTTCGACTTCTGGATCGATCAATCCTGTAGGCCGGATGATCTGCTCTACTACCACGCCTGCTGATTTTGTTAGTTCATATGGCCCGGGGTTGCCGAAACGTACACCAGTTGATTGGTGCGGTGATCGAATTCATCAAATGTCAACGGACGATTATCCAGCGCCGAGGGCAGGCGGAAGCCATATTCCACCAGAGTTTCCTTGCGCGATCGGTCGCCCGCATACATGCCGCGCAATTGCGGAATGGTCTGGTGCGATTCGTCGACGAACATCAAATAGTCGCGAGGGAAATAATCCAGCAGGGTTGGCGGAGGCTCGCCCGGCATGCGTCCGGTGAAATGCCGGGAATAATTTTCGATGCCATGGCAGTAGCCCATCACCTTGATCATTTCCAGATCGAACTTCACGCGCTGGTGAATGCGCTGTGCCTCGACAACGCGGCCTTGTTTCTCGAGTTCCACTTCCCACCACGCCAATTCTTTCTTGATCGATTCAACGGCCGATGCGCGGGTCTCGTCCTTCATCACGTAATGCGTTTTGGGATAAATCGGCAGCCGCATATACTTTTGCTTGACGGTGCCGAACAGAGGGTCGATCTGTGCCAGCGATTCGACTTGATCTCCCCATAGCTCGATGCGATAGGCCATATCATCGTAGGTGGGGAAGACTTCGATTACGTCGCCGCGCACGCGAAATGTTCCACGGCGGAATTCGCCGTTGGTGCGCTCGTAAAGGATGTCGACCAGTTTGCGGGTGATGTCTTCGCGCGCAATCTTTTGGCCCTTCTCCAGAAACAACATCATGCCGTAATAAGCTTCCGGCGAGCCGAGGCCGTAGATGCAACTCACCGAAGCGACGATCAGTGCGTCGCGGCGCTCGAACAAAGATCGAGTCGCCGACAGTCGAAGTTTGTCGAGTTCATCGTTGATGGTTGCTTCTTTTTCGATGAACAGATCGGCGGCGGGAACGTAAGCCTCGGGCTGGTAGTAGTCGTAATACGAAACAAAATATTCCACTGCGTTGTGGGGGAAGAAATTCTTGAACTCGTGATAAAGCTGCGCCGCCAAAGTTTTGTTATGAGCCATCACCAGCGCGGGACGGTTCACCGCCTCGATGACCTTGGCCATGGTGTAGGTCTTGCCCGAGCCGGTGACCCCGAGCAGAACCTGATGCTGCTCGCGGTCGTAGACGCCGCGCAGCAGGGACTCGATGGCACGGCCCTGATCGCCCTGCGGTTTGTAATCGGAAACGAGTTTAAAGTCCATGGGAGAAGCTCCTAGCACTTAGCCTTTAGCCAAGGTCCTATGTGGGGACGGCCGCCATCGGCTGTCCAGGCCGAGCGAAGCTCGGCTCGGTTTCCTTCCCAATTTAGCTACTGCTGTCACAGCAGACAATTTCGCCGAGTGCGAATCCCCTATTATAACGTGGCAAAACGCGACCGGGTCGCGGTCACAACTCCGCCAGCGCCCGGTGCACCAGATAGATGGAGATCGATCCTTCACCCACGGCGGCAGCCACGCGCTTTACATTCCCTGCTCGGACATCGCCCACGGCAAATACGCCCGGCAGGCTGGTTTCCAGCATCTGCGGAGCGCGCGGCAACGGCCATTTGAAGCTCTGCGAGAAAGGGTCCAAATCCCGCCCAGTCAGAATGAAGCCTTTGCTATCCAGCAGCACACATCCTTTCAGCCACTCGGTGCGCGGAGAAGCTCCCGCCATGATGAAGACGTGGCGAATGTTGTGGATCGATTTCTCGCCGGTGTTCTTGTCTTGCCAGGTCACGCTTTCCAGTTGAGCATCGCCATCCAGGCTAACAATCTGCGTGGAGTAATGTATTTCGATCGCGGGGTTTTCTTCAATGCGCTGGATCAGGTAGCGCGACATCGTGTCCGACAATTGACTCGAACGCACCAACATATGGACTTTCCCGGCGGTCTGCGAAAGATAAACCGCTGCCTGGCCGGCTGAGTTTCCGCCACCTACGACAATTGCATCGTCCGTTCCGCAGAGTTGCGCCTCGATATAGGTTGCGCCATAGTAGACGCCCTGGCCTTCAAACTTTTTCAGATTGTCGAGGTTCGGCTTGTTGTATTGGGCGCCACTGGCAATCACTACGGTCCGCGCTTTGATCGTCTGGCCGCAGTCCACGGTCAATTCGTAGGGGCGCTGCTCGCAATTCAATTTTGTCACGGTATTGGCGATCAGTACTTTGGCGCCAAATTTTTGCGCTTGTGCGGCGGCGCGGCCAGCAAGTTCGTTTCCCGAAATTCCCATCGGAAATCCGAGATAGTTTTCGATCTTGGAACTCGATCCCGCCTGCCCACCGGGAGAGTCCGCTTCGATCACCAGAACATCCAAGCCTTCCGATGCGGCATAAACCGCGGCTGCCAAACCCGAGGGCCCGGCACCAACGATCACTACATCGCGCAACTCCGAGGGTGTGATGTGGGCGTTGAGCCCGAGGCATCTCGCCAATTCCTGAATCGAAGGACTACGCAGCACTGTGCGGTTGTTGCAGATGACGACAGGAATCTCTTCCATCGTAACGTGAAAACGATCTAGCAGTTCCTGAGCGCTGGTATCAGTATCGAGATCGACATAAGTGTGCGGATGTCCGTTGCGGGTAAGGAACTCGCGCAGACGCAAGGTTTGGGCGGAGTGGCGCGAGCCCATCAGAATAACGTTTCCTTGCCCCCGATTGATTAACGTAACTCGCCGCAGAATGAAGGCACGCATGAAGATTTCGCTGAGCTCCTCATCTCTGGCGACCAAAGTTCGCAAATCATCGCTGCTCATTTCCAGAAATTCGCCAGCCTCAGTCACGCGGCCCCGCGCCAGGCTCGCCCGGCCCGAGATCATCGTGATTTCCCCGGTGAATTGGCCCGGCCCATGCTTGACGATCAGGCGCTCACCCTGCAGACCCGGCTGCACGATTTCCAGGCTTCCAGACAGCAACACGAAAAACGGGATATTGCTGTCACCCGGCTCGAACAGAATGTCGCCGACTTCCACTTTCCGAACTTTGCTGGCGGCACGAACACGATTGATCTGGTCGGGAGTGAGAACCGGGAAAGCCTCGCCACGAAGATCAGCTGAGAAAGGTGTTAATTCCGTAGACATGTTCCCTCGGTAACGGCTGAAGAAAGCCGCGATTACTAGATGAGGCTCGATGGCTCTCCGGTTCAGAGCAGTTGATGAGGCGCTGAATTTATTCAGGACAACAGTACTTCAGAGCGACGGCAAATTTATTTCATCTGCACGTCTTCCACGGGCATGATCTTCGTGGTCGCTCGGAATTTCTTGTAATCGCGGAAGCTCTGTTCCACATCGACGTTGAAGTTCTTGAGCAGCGCCAGGCGCACGTCAACCTTTGCCGTCAATTGGCGCGGCAGCCATACTTCCTGATTGACTCGCGTCTGCTCCAGCATGAAGCGCGAACCTTTATGGAAACGAGCGAGAAATAGTCCCCAGGAGATTGTGTCCAGGCACTCAACATCCATTTTGGCCAATTGAAGATCACTTTTATCGATCCAGACGCGGCCGCGGAATTTCGTCAAGAGCTTGGATTCTTTCATCTGCGGTACAAAATCCGGGCGCGGCTCGCCATCGATCACCCAGGCCTCACGGCCGCCTACAAGTTCCGTCCCTATAAGTTTGAAGTTGTAGGCATCGGCGACTTCGCGCACGAACTTGCGGTCCTCTTCGCGATCTTTTTCTTCTTTTTCTTCGCGTTTCTTGCGCTGGTCGTCCGACTCGTTTTTGCGTTTGTCGATGACCTTCTGAATTTTATCCTCTTCTTTGGCCGCATCCTTGGCATCAAGTGGTTTATCGTCTTTTTCAATCAGACGTTGCACCTGCTCGCCGTAAAGCTCCATCACGTCGTAAGTCTTCACCTCAGTCGACTTCACCTGGCCTTTGCTGTCGAGCCTATGCTCTTCGTCGCGTTCCACATAGGTATAGTCGCGCAGCCTTTTATCGTTCTCCATGTCCTTGTCGGCGACCACGCGAAAGAGGCGCTGCATTTGCTCTTGCGAGAGCGCGCCATTGGCATCAGGCTTCAAGTCGAGCAGGGAACCAGCGTCGGGCTGGGTTTTTGTGGCATCGATCGCTGCTGCATCCGCGGCGCGCGTTGATTGATCCTGCTGACCGTACGCCAGTGCGGAAGCAAGAAATAAAAAGAGAATGAGAATGCGAAGAGCCACGTCTCATTTTAACTTTTCTCTGCAGCATACGGAACAAGGCTGGCGAGAATTAGGCTTCCGCGTCTCGTCGAGACAAAAATTCTACAAACTAATGACGCACCAGTGACAAGTCCAAGGGGCGCTGCTCCTAACGTTGATCTGCGTCCAGGGTGAAAAGCTCAACTGAAGGACCGCAGATGTTCTTCGCACTTTCCATTACCAAGGAGAAACTGACCATGCCTCGTTTGATCAATCGAACTCTAGCACTAACCTCTGTCCTCGGAGCGATGCTGATGATTATTTCCAGCACGGCCGCGGCGCAATATCAACTCACAAACCTAAGCTCAAACCAGGTGAAAGCGGCCACACATACAGATCCGCTGCTGGTGAATGCGTGGGGGATGGTCCACGCGCCCGGTTCGCCGTGGTGGATCAGCGACAATGATTCCGGTTGGTCGACCCTTTACGACGCCTCCGGAAGCGCCGTGCAACAACTAAAGGTAGTGATCCCAACCGCAGGAAACGGCCCGGATTCACCCACCGGAGCAAACGGCCCAGGCTCGCCGACGGGAATTGTGTGGAGCGCATCCACGACCGGTGAGTTTCAAGTGGCGGGATGGCCGTCGATTTTTCTCTTCGCCACGCTGGATGGAACCATCAGCGGGTGGACTCCCAAGTCGAACGTCAATCAGGCGATTATTGCGGTAGACACATCGACTACTAAAACTCCTGCGGTCTATACCGGACTGGCGATCACGAACAAGCCGTCGGGAAACTTCTTGTACGCCGCCGACATGGCGAACAGTAAGGTGGATGTGTACGACGGAAATTTCAATCTAGTGACTTCGATCACGGATGCTGCCGTGCCTTCGGGCTTTGCACCGTTCGGCGTCCGCGACATCAATGGATTGGTCTACGTGACATTCGCTAACGTCAGCGGTGCGAACGGTGGGTTCGTTGACGTGTTCAAAGAAGACGGTACGCCCGTGACGCCGGGCGAGCATTTGATCCAGGGGTTACCGCTCAATCAGCCCTGGGGAATTGCTCTGGCCCCGGCAAAATTTGGACCACTCAGCAATGCGCTTTTAGTCTCAAATAACACCAACACCGGAACCATCAACGCTTTCAACGCAACTACCGGGAAGTTCGTGGGAACGATCAAGGACACAAGCGGCAAGGCCATTTCTATAGACCAGCTTTGGGGAATTGACTTCGGAGACAACTTGGGCAAGAACGGGGGGAAGAACCAGCTGTTCTTTACGGCTGGACCGAGCGGCAATCTAGCGGGAACATTCGGCACGATCATTTTTTAGTGTTCGTTGCGGTTTCGCGGTGTGGGACGATTTGCTAGCGAATCGTCCCACCGTATCTTTAGGCTTTGGGCTTTAGCGCTTTCCCTAGACACTCCGCCTGAAACAGGCGCTCGTCCACGCGATGCAGCTGTTTTGCCATTACGGGGGTGATCAAAGGATAGTGCTTTATTTCGAACAGATGGTACACGATAAACCAAACTGGTTTGTCTGTGGTCATCCAGTTTTGCCGATCGAATCGTTTCAAGTTTACGGGCACGGAAAACCGCCGCAGCGTACGCTCTCGCCGCAGATTGAAGTAGATATTGAAATAGCTCAACGCCAGTTCGCGCAGCGTGCGGTAGACCGGCTCGCGCCAGCGGCATCCCGTAAAGTTCGATTTGGCCACAGCTCCCCAGCATCCGTTCTGTCGAAAGATGGCGATCACATGGTCAGTGTCGTGCTCGGCTTCAAAGTCGAGCAGAAGCGGAGGATATCCGTTGGCGCGCAGAGCGGCGGCGGCGAAGATGGCACCTTCGAGACAATGCGCGGTTTGCTCCGCTAAGACCCGCCGTGGAGACCAGGCCGTATCCGCGAGGTGATAGGGGGCATCGTCGAGAAATTTCTGAATGCCGTGGGGGTCTTTCATGCCGCGCAGTTTGCGGAGTTCCGAAGGGGTGAAGCCGGTTGCGTCGCTCATCGTCCGCATGAGTTTACATGAGAGCCCGTAAGTATCGGCGAAAGAGAAGCTGCTTTATTGGAACACTTGCGCAAGTTCGTGCGGTGCATCCACGATCACGTCCGGGGAGCTTGCCTCTAGAGTATGCGGCGCGAAGCCGTAGTTGACAGCAACGGTCCAGAGACCGGCATTGCGTCCGGTTTCGACATCCACGTGAGAGTCGCCGACGATCGCGGCTTCTTGGGGATCAACGCCATGTTCGTCAAGCAATTTGAGCGCACCCTCGGGGTCAGGCTTTTTCGTTGCGAAACTGTTTCCACCGTAGACTGTGGTGAAGAACGGGCCCAGGCCGAGCGCATCAACAATGGCACGTGACGGGACGACTGGCTTATTCGACAGCACCGCCATTCGACGCTCGCCATTGAGTTGCGCGCGATTATCACCTCTCGAATTCTGGCGGGACAAGTTCTGAATCGCGCCAAGCGATTCGTGGATGCCAGGGTAAACCGTGGTGTGATCGAGTTTGTGCTCGCGGTAGTAAGACAAGAAGAACTGCAGACCTTCGCGTACGATGGCCTTATCGACCGTCTCTCCTCCGAGAGCGCGCTGAATCAGAACCGGCGCGCCGTCGCCCACGTAGCTGGCGATAACATCATCGGGCAATTCCGGCCGTCCAATGTGGCGCAGTGCCGCATTCACCGAGTGCACCAGGTCAAGGCGCGAATCGATCAGAGTACCGTCGAGGTCGAAGATCACCAACTTGATGGTGCGCGGATCGAAGGCGCGGCGGGTTTGAATCATCCGTTTTCAGGATAACCGATGCGACCTTGCGAAAGTCACAACATGTTGGGCCAACAACGAGGGGCGCACTCTTCTGGAAGATTTAGAAGATCTAATCTCAAGTTACCTTCTAATTTTCCGATGAAAGAAGGATGACGCACTCCGGCGATCTAATTTCACTGGTCTATCTCAGTGAGGCCGTTGGCCATTTCTCGCATCTGGATCTGGTGGAACTTCTTGCGAAAAGCAGAGCGAATAACTCTACGCTCGGTATCACCGGTATGCTTTTATTCAAAGAGGGCAAATTCTTACAAGCTCTCGAGGGGAAGCGGGGCGACGTAATGGCCCTGTACCGAAAGATCGGCAAGGACTTTCGTCATCGAAAGGTAATATCGTTGTCCAGCGAAACGATAACCCGCCGAGACTTTCCTGATTGGACGATGGGCTTCCACGATTTGGGTGCCGCCCAAGCCTTGAATATCCCAGGCCTTAATTCCTTCTTAAACAGCACTCTAACGATGACAGATTTCGCAACGGAGCCCGGACGCGCGAAAAAGCTATTGCTGATGTTCAAAGAAGAAAAACTGCTCGCGAAACGGGCAGCCCGCGGTTGACGCTTCCGCTTCTCATTCAGATCGACCTTTCCATACTCTGTGCCAGTTCCGGCAACCGAACGGGTTCGTCCGTATAATTTCGCCATGGCAAAGAGTTGGAAGACGCGGCTGATTCATTCTGATGTCAAGGTGCCGGAGGGATACCGGTCGCTGGCCAGTCCCGTGTTTCGCGGATCGACTACGTTGTTCCCCGATGCCGCTTCTGTGAACGACAGTTGGGATCAGTACGAAGTCGGCTACACATACGGCCTTTATGGCACGCCCACAACTTTGGAACTCGCCGGGAAAATCTGCGAACTGGAGAACGGTTACAGAACGATCATCACCCCGGGAGGTCAAGGCGCGATTTCTCTGATCAACCTGGCGCTGCTGAAGAGCGGCGATCATATTCTGATTCCGGAGAATGTCTACACTCCGAACCGGCAACTGGCGAGGAATGTATTACGGCGCTTCGGAGTGGAGGCCAGCTTCTATCCACCAGAAATCGGCAGCAGGATCAAAGATCTCTTGCGCGAGAATACTCGGCTGATTTGGTGCGAGAATCCGGGATCAATCACGATGGAAGTACAGGACGTGCCGGCGATCGCCGAAGCCGCGCACGCTCACGGCGCGCTGGTGGCGCTGGATAACACATGGTCCGCGGGAGTGTATTTCGATGCGTTCGCGCACGGTGCCGATATCACAATGCAGGCGCTGACGAAATATGTAGGCGGACACAGCGACGTGCTGCTGGGTTCGGTGACGGTGAATGATCCAAAGCTTTACCAGCAATTAGGGGCAACGCAGCAACTGCTGGGAAGCGCGTCGTCACCGGACGATTGCAGCCTGGCTTTGCGTGGTATGCGGACCTTGGCGGTTCGCCTGAAGTACATCGAGGCCTCAGCGTTGCGGATTGCGCTCTGGCTGGCTGAGCGGCCGGAGATTGAGCGCGTGCTGCATCCGGCCCTGGAGGGCTCGCCCGGGCACGAAATCTGGAAGCGGGACTTCGCCGGATCGGCGGGAGTTTTTTCCATAGTTTTCAAACCTGAATCGACAAAAGCTCAAGTGCTGCAATTCGTCAACGGGCTGGAATTGTTCGAAATCGGCTACAGCTGGGGTGGGGTAGCCAGCCTGGCCGTGGCCTATGACTTTCAGCGAGCGAAGGGCCGTCCGGACTATGGGCACCGCATTGTGAGGCTAAACGTTGGGCTGGAAGATACCGAGGATCTGGTCGAAGATCTCGGCCGCAGCTTAGCGACGGCTTGGCGTAAATAATGCTGGCCTACCCACGGAATCGGCGGTCCCGCGACCGAGGAACTTCCATGTTTTCGAAACCCCATATCCCATTTACAATGCAACCTGCCTGGTAGCGCTCCGCACCTTAGTGATGCGGCGGACATCTAATCAAGGTAACTAGAGAACCGGATGGCGACCACAAAAACCGACCCCAAACTCTCTCTCCCAGGTGGCAAGAAGTCCCGTAATTATGAGGGACTTTCGCGCGAGCGACTCATCGAACTCTACCGCATTATGTACACTTCCCGGCGCATCGATGACCGGGAAATCATGCTGAAGCGGCAGCAAAAGATTTTTTTCCAGATGTCGGGGGCGGGGCATGAGGCCATCGGCGCCGCTGCCGGGTTGGTCCTGAAGGCAGGCTACGACTGGTTTTATCCCTACTACCGAGACCGCGCCCTATGCCTGGCGCTGGGTGCCAAACCGCTGGAAATGTTTCTGCAGGCGGTAGGAGCGGCGGATGACCCGAGTTCGGGCGGACGGCAGATGCCTTCGCACTGGGGATACAAACGGCTGAATATCGTGACGCAATCGTCGCCCACGGGATCGCAAATTCTCCAGGCCGTCGGATGCGCGGAAGCGGGACGTTACTTTACGCAGCATCCGAAAGCCGCCGAGGTTCCCACTCAGGGCGACGAACAAAAAGACTATCGCCATTTTAAAGATGTGAGCTTCCAGGGCGATGAGGTCACTTATGTATCGCTCGGCGATGGTACCACCAGCGAAGGCGAGTTCTGGGAGGCGATGAACGCGGCCGCATTAAATAAACTCCCGGTGATCTTCTGCGTGCAGGATAACGGCTACGCGATTTCGGTGCCGGTGGAAGTACAAACGGCGGGCGGCAGTATTTCGCGGCTCGTCTCAGGGTTCCCGAACTTTCATTTTGAAGAAGTCGACGGCACGGACCCGGTAGCTAGCTACGGCGCATTTCAGCGCGCCACCCAATATTGCCGCGAGGGCCACGGACCGGCGTTTGTGCATGCTCATGTGATTCGTCCCTACTCTCATTCTCTTTCCGATGACGAGCGCTTGTACCGACCCGATGCGGAACGGGAACGGGATGCGGCCCGCGATCCGGTTTCGCGTACCCAGATGTTTTTGCTGCGCGAGGGAATCCTCGACGAGAAGGGCATCAACGAACTGGAGAAGAAAGTTGAAGAAGAGTTGCAAGTTGCGGTGGATCAGGCGCTAGCGGCTTTGCCACCCGCTCCTGAGAGCGTGATGCAGTTTGTGTATTCGCCGAATCTCGATCCGACCTCCGCGGCCTTTGAAACGCAGGCAATCGTGGGACCCGATACGGCTGATGGCAAAAAGCCGGCAGCCAAGACCATGGCCGATCTGATCAATGTGACCTTGCGCGACGAGATGAAACGCGATGAGCGCATCGTCATCTTCGGCGAAGATGTGGCGGATTGCAGCCGCGAAGAATATCTAAAACGCAAGCTGGTCAAAGGCAAGGGGGGAGTGTTCAAACTTACCTTCGGATTGCAATGCGAGTTTGGCAATGACCGTGTGTTCAACTCTCCTCTGGCCGAGGCCGCCATCGTGGGCCGTGCGACCGGGATGGCTACGCGTGGGCTGAAGCCAGTAGTCGAGATCCAGTTCTTCGATTACATCTGGCCGGCGATGATGCAGATTCGCGATGAGCTTTCGGTAATTCGCTGGCGCTCGAATAATGTGTTCTCGTGCCCGGTCGTTATTCGAGTGGCGATCGGCGGTTATTTGACGGGCGGCGCGATTTATCACTCGCAGTGCGGCGAGAGCATGTTCACTCATATTCCGGGCCTGCGGGTAGTGTTTCCATCCAATGCGCTGGATGCGGCAGGGCTGCTGCGAACTGCGATCCGGTCTGATGATCCGGTGCTGTTTCTCGAACACAAAAGACTCTATCGCGAGACCTTCGGGCGCGCCGCTTATCCGGGGCCGGATTACATGATCCCATTCGGCAAGGCGAAGATTGTGAATCCGGGAACTGATTTGACGGTGATCACCTATGGCGCTGTGGTGCCGCGGGCGCTGCAGGCGGCGCAGAAGCTCGAACGAGAGCACGGCGTGAAAGTGGAACTGATCGATTTGCGCTGCTTGAATCCTTTCGACTGGGAGACGATTGCGGAATCGGTCGCGAAAACCAATCGCGCCCTCGTGGCTTACGAAGATACGTTGAGCTGGGGTTACGGTGCTGAGATCGCGGCGCGCATTGCCGACCGCCTGTTCGATAAGCTTGATGCTCCGGTGCGCCGGGTGGCTGCGGCTGATACTTTCGTGGCTTACCAGCCGATCCTCGAAGATGCCATTTTGCCGCAGGCGAACGATCTTTTCCGGGCGATGAAGGAACTGGCCGAATACTGATTCGGGAAGGCCTGCCTTATCCCACTGGTCCCGCAGGGTAAAGTTACGAAGGCTTTTCCCGCAAGCCACTTCTCGTTGATCGTTCCTTTCCACAATGCTAGGCTCGAAGCAAGTGGGAACTCCTTACTTCAATTCTGTAAAGGCTGGCGAAGCCGCAGGCGCGTGGGCGTGGCTTAACTCGGCGACCGCGGAGGTGTGGGCCAAGTTTTTTCTGGCTCTGGTGGGACTGGCTCTAGCTTTCGGAGCGGCACTGTTTTCCACAGCGTCGGGTGAGGCGGGACATCTTTGGGCTTCGGTAATTCTGGCGTCCGTGGCTCTTTTGATGGCGGCTTTTGTGGGATTGGTCACCGTACCCTATCTGGCGCGGCGGGTGGCGTTGGAGCGCCTGCGGCAGACATTTCACTACGAGGTCACGAAGGCCGGAGTGGTCTATGTGCTGGTCACGCTGGTGATCGGCATTGCGGCGCTGAACACTGGAAATAATCTGCTCTACATTGTGGTGGCTGCGATGCTGGCAGCGATTTTGGTTTCCGGCGTGGTATCGGCGTTGGTGCTGCGCGGACTGCAACTGGACGTGCGGCTGCCCGAGCACGTTTTTGCCGGGCGCCCGGTGGTGGGGCGCATTGCGCTGCGCAATGCGGGACGCGCGCTGCCCTCGTTTTCGATCCGCGTAGTACCAGCACGGAAGCAGACAAAAGTGCGGAAAGAGTGGCGATGGGAGCCGACAACATTCGTTTTTCCGCTCAATCGTTCTCCGCAGAATCAGTGGGTGCGGCTGCGCGACTGGAGCGTGCGGCGGGTGGAGGTTGCAGCCGATCCACCGGGAATTTTCGAAGGCATGGTTTATTTTCCATACCTGCCCCCCAAGGCTGAGCTAACCGCCGATCTGGAGTTGTGCTTCGACCGGCGCGGGCGTTATTGCGAATCGAGTTTTGGCGTGGCCACGCGGTTTCCATTCGCCTTCCTTACCAAGACAAAGCATGTGGCTTTGCAGCGCGAGATTCTGGTCTATCCGCGAATTGATGCCCTGAGTGAGCTGTTTGAAATCCTGCCCCGGGTGCGGGGAGAATGGGAAAGCTTTGTGCGCGGGCGCGGTTCGGATTTGTATTGCATACGGGAGTACTTGCCGGAAGATTCGGCGCGCCACGTGGACTGGAAGGCGACGGCGAAGTCCGGCTCATTGAAGGTGCGCGAATTCAGCCGCGAGGACGAACGCAAACTTTGCATCGTGTTTGACAATCCGGGAGTTGGAGTGATTTCCGACGCGGCTTACGAACGCGCGGTGAATCTGGCTGCGTCGCTGGCCTGGCATTTTTCCTCGCAGGACGCGGAGGTTTCATTCCTGGTGGCGGGGCAGGAGAGCGTCGTGGAGGTCGACGAATTCCTGGCGCGACTTGCTGTCGTCGAGCCCCACGATGGGCAACCGCTTCGCGCTGATGTTCTTCGGGAAATCAATTTAGGCAGCAATGGTGAGTACAACATCGTGCTCACCGCGCGGACGCCTGAGAGTTTGGCCTCCGAGTGGCATCACTCCGCATGTTTCGTTTTTCTTGGAGCAGACGTCCCTTCGCTCAAAAAGACGGAGCGCATCGGTTCAGTGTCAAGATAGTTTCACGCCTTCTGCCTTTCTTTTACTCTTCCCGGAATGACGCGAGGGGCGATCTATTCTTTTTTCCCCAACTGTTTAACTCTTCCCATACATCCTATTTGGGCATATACTCGCCCCCCGGTATAGGTTTTTGGGGTGCACAAAAGAGGACGGCCCGGGAGGATCCAATGCGTATCTGCGATCTGATCAAGAACCAGGAAGTCTACGAGGGAGAGCTCGGCCAAACCGTATTAGAAACAGTACGTGCCATGGTGGAACGAAACATCGGAGCCGTTCCGGTGCTGCACAATGGCAAACTTGTGGGAATATTCTCTGAGCGCGACTTGATGAAGCGGGTCGTGGCCGAGGGCTTGGATCCCCGCTCCACCTGCCTGGCCGAGGCCATGACCGATGATCCGATGACGGTCAGCATGCACGAGGAACTGGAAAACTGCATGGCTTTGATGCGGCGGCACAATTTCCGTCATTTGCCGGTTTGCCACGAGGGACAACTGGTGGGAATGGTATCGCTACGCGACATCCTGCTGCACGACTTGAACGAGAAAGACGATGAAGTGCGCATGATGCGCGCCTATATCCACTCGGTTCCAGACGCCTAGAGCGCCCAGCAGCGCCAATCGAGCCAGGAATAGGGTGAACGTGTACGCGGCCTGTGGGAAGATTCTTGCCCGAAACGGATTAAGATATAATCCCTCTCGCTACGATGAGAGGGACCTGTTCTGCCTCGATTCGATCCATCGCATCCTTTGCCCCGCTCGGCGAATGGCACAAAGGTAACGTTACTTTAGGTTACCTGAGTACATTGAACACCTGCGTTAAAGGGTTTATTTTCTTTTAATCTATTCATAGTGCATCTACTGCGCAGTTCGTTTCTTTTCATGCGTTTGTTGTAAAGATCTGGAGTGTTGCTGTTGCCATGAGCGATCAGTTCAAGACAATCTATTACGTTCTGTGGATTGCGCAACCCATTTTCGTAACGGGTATCGCCGCGGCAATGTTCCGCCGAGGACAGTACCGGCAGTTTAAGTATTTTTTTGCCTACATCATCGCGCAGCTTCTCAGCTTTGGCATAATTTTTCCAATTCGGCACAACTACTCCGCTTTTTTCTATGCCAATTGGATCAGCACCGCGATCAGCGTAGGCCTCGGTTTCAAAGTGATTCATGAAGCCTTTCTCGATGCGTTCCGGCCATTCCACACCTTGCGAGATCTGGGCACGGTGCTGTTCAAGTGGGCCGGATTGGTAATGCTTTTGGTTGCGGGAGTGGTGTCGGTCTCCACAAACTCCTCGGATACCGTTCCCTGGGTGCAGGCGATTCTGACTGCTGAGCGCTGCGTGCGTATTATTCAGGTTGGAATGGTGCTCTTTCTGTTGTTCTTTGCTCAATATTTGGGCGTCAGCCGACGCCAGCATAGCTTCGGCATCGCGCTGGGTTTTGGTTTCTTCGCAATGGTGGAACTATCTCTCGTGGCATCCTGGGTGGGGGAACATGTCTCGCCACGGTCCATGGAACTGATCAATATGGCAGCGTATAACTGCACGCTACTCATATGGCTGGGCTATGTGCTGGCGAAAGTTCCGGCGCGCGAGGCTCCGGCAACGCTGCTCAGGCCGCAGCGCTGGGAGCAAAGCCTCACCGACATTCACCATCCGTTCCCGTCTGATTCGTTGATTCCCATGTTTGAAGGAATGGTGGATCGGGCGCTTTCACGAACTCAGGGTCCGTCCTCCACCACTACGCAGGAGGTTGCGATCAACCAAAAAGCGGCGGCCGCGCATGCCGGAAGCAGCCCGGCAAGTGGTCTCGCTTTCCCCGGGGTTCAGGGCAGCCCGGCGCCGAGGAAATAGGTAGCATTGCATAGGCTCCTGCATTCATGATGGTTTTGATTTTATTGGGTACCACCGCGTAATTCCGGATTTCGTAAACTACTTACCCGCCCAGTTGCTGGTCTCGAGAGGAAGTTGAGCCTCTCGACCTCCACGTTATGTCTTTTGGTTAACCTGCTGAGAAATTGTCTCTTAATTCGCTTCGAGGCAAAGCAAGCGAATGTCTGCCGGTAACTACAGAGGTCAATGTAGGGGAATTTCCGTAGAAAGGCTTGACTTGTGCTTTATAATGCGTCACCGCGTCGAGGAAGTACTACTCGCAGGACTGACGCGGTAGGAGAAAACCCATGAAACAAGCATTCAGGATCTCGATCCTGATATGTGGAATAGTGGGCACCTATGTATCAGCTGCCGTTCCGCAGGTTCCCGCCCCGGACGGAGGCCCGATTCTAGTGTGCCCACCTCAACAACAACTGCAGGGTAAATGCGCTCCTCAGTACCCACCGATGATGAGGTAGTTAAACGCAGGAGAGCATTTGGCTGCAAGATCACTAAAGTAACCTGTGGTAACTTGGGCCGAACCTAGGGCTCGCAATTGTTGGGCTGACGGAAACTCATACCAACCGTCAGCCCCTTTTTTTAGGTTGTTCCAGACCGGTCTTCTAGGAAGGTTGTTGTTTAAGCGCGGAATCTACCGCACGGCGCAACTCCGTCGCGTCCCGGATGGGTGGCTGGCAGGCAAATCCCGAACATACCACCGCAAATGCCTTCGCGGATGTTAACTCAGGAAGATGGGGAATCGTGGCGGCCAGTGCGGGAGGGAGATTTGCCGCCACAGCCTGGTTCGCGGTCAGCCTGATAACGGTCTTATTGAAAGCGAAAGCCGTATTGGCAGCTGCGGCCAGAGCGTCCCCCCCGCACCGTCTGCTTTATTTTCGGAAATCACAACGACCTGCACTGGATTTTCCAGGAAACGCGCCACTGCGATGCCGTACGTCGCGGCAAAAATTCCAAGTTGACCAACGATTCCAGCGAAAGTTTCCAGAGTCTGCTCCGCTTTGTCACGGTATGCGGCGTCGCCGGTGTAATCGTGCATTCGCAGCAAGGCGATGGCAGCCATGGGATTGCCCGCGGGAGTCGGGGAATCCTGCAGCGGCTTGCGGCGCGTCGACAGGACTCCGTGGCTCTTGCCGTCGCTGGCTGGTTCGGAGTCAAAGAACCCTCCGGATGTGGGGTCATAGAACTTGGTAATCATCGCGTCCGCGATGGCGTGCGCGAATTTGAAATAGCTCAGGTCGGCCGTTGCTTCATAGGCGTCGAGGCAGGCCAGCGCCGTTGCGGCGTAGTCCTCCAGCAGGCCTGCCACTTCGCGATGCGGAGCGTCAGGATCAGAGTATGCGACTACGTGCAAGAGGCGAGAATCCGCGGGTGCACTGTCGACACCTTGGCCTGCTGGATGCTGCCAAGCTTTGGCTAGAATCCGGTCCAGGGATCGCAGGGCAAAACGGCGGGCGTCGGACAGATCGAGCACCTTGGCTGCTTCCAGGTAAGCCGATACGCACATGCTGTTCCATCCCACATAAACCGTTTTGTCCACATAAGGCGTTTGACGCTGCACTCGCGCGGCGTACATTTTGTTCTTCGCGGAATCCAGAAGCTCCTGCACGCGCTCGCTGCTGAGATTCGTGCGCCGCGCAATCTCGTCGATCGGCGCGCGAACATAGAGCACGTTCTTCGCTGGGTTGTGATGCATCTCGCCGACTTCGTTGATGTCATAGTGCAGCGCTGCAACCTGGGCTTCTTCTTCGGTCAGGACTGCACGGGTTTCTTCCAGCGTCCAGGTAAAGTAGTCGCCGTCGTCGTCCATGGAAATATCGGCATCCTGCGAGGCATAGAAACCGCCGCGCTCGCGATCGCTCAACCATTCGTCCATCCAGCGGATAATGTCCTTCGCTACGCTGGCAAAGAATTCCGAGCTGGTGGCCTGATAGGCATGCACATAGTTCTTCAGCAGTTCGGAATTGTCATAGCACATCTTTTCGAAGTGCGGGACAACCCAGCGCTCGTCGACTGAGTAGCGATGAAATCCTCCTGCGAGCTGGTCGTAAACCCCTCCATTGGCCATGTGCTCCAGAGTGGTGACGATTAAATTGCGCAGGTTTCCGTCAGCATTTCGCGCATACCGCTCGATTAACAAATCCAGCGCCGAGGGATGCGGAAACTTCGGTGCGTGTCCAAAACCGCCATGCTGCGGATCAAACATCTTGAATGCTGATTCCTGAATTGTGGTGATGATGCCGGCTGAAATTCGCCCGCTGCGGCCGGCAAAAGATTCCGCCTGCGCGATTGTGCTCTCGACCATCTTTGCCTGTTCCATCACATCGCCGTTTTTTTCCTTGTACGCGTTGGCGATGCTGAGCAGCACGCGCCGAAAACTCGGACGCCCGTAGCCATCGTTCGGCGGAAAATAAGTTCCCCCATAAAAAGGCTTGCCATCTGGAGTGAGAAATGCAGTCAGGGGCCATCCACCCTGCCCGCTAACCGCGCTGATCGCAGCCTGGTAGCGGCTGTCGATATCCGGACGCTCGTCACGATCTACCTTCACCGCGATGAAATGCTCATTCACAATCGCCGCTATTTCGGGATCGTCGTAAGATTCGCGATCCATCACGTGGCACCAGTGGCACCACACTGCGCCAATGTCGAGCAGCATCGGCTTGTTCTCGCGTTTCGCGGCGGCGAATGCTTCGTCTCCCCACTCGTGCCATTGGATTGGTTGATGCATCGCGGAGCGCAGGTAGGCGGAGGAAGCGCGGGCTAGGGAGTTGAGGGTGGTGGTGGTCATGAGTTCAAGTCTAAATGTTTGCCGAATTAGCCGCACAAGAGGGAAGCCATGCCGACGGCTGTTTGCCTCAATGCTTACCGGGCACTAAGTGTATCGAGTCGCTCAATCGTATCCGGATATTTGCGTACCAGAAGGACAAGCGCGGCGGCCTGAGGGTTAGGTTTTGCACGTCCTTGCTCCCATTTTTCGAGCGTTCTTTCATTGATCCGCAGCTTGCGGGCGAATACTGCTCGCGAGCAGCGCAGCTTTTTTCTCGTATCTCGAAGCATCTTCGAATCCACTTTGGGGAGAGGCATTACATCCGTCTTGTAACTGCGCAGGGTAAGCTTGCCTTCCCGGTGGTTCTTCATCGCCGCGACACCATCCATGAGTTCGCCGAAAATATTTCTCTTCGCCATTATCGTAGCCTTTCCCGTGTTCTAGTCTTAGCGTTCCGACGGACCGCGCGTGCCCCCAACTCATTCTCAATCGCGGCTATAAGAGCCTTCTTTTGTTTGCCAGTCAGGTCCGAAGCTTCGTCTTTGTCGTAGAGCGTCATCAACCATATTTGACTATCGGAACTAAAATGGTAATAAATAAGGGTAGCCCGCCTCTACGCCCTTTACCGCGCCGCGCATCCGGCCAGCGCAGTTTGCGAAAACCGCCCGTGCCTGGCATCAAATCCCCGAGTTCAGGGTTTGCTCCGAGTTTGGCCTGGAGTTCCTTGTAACCGTCGTCATTCAAATAGCTAGCCAGATAACGCGTGAATGCCGGCGCCTCAATAAACTCCATGTCAAAGAGTACTCCATTGGAGTACCTTCCATCATCATACGCCGTTAGCGTATAGCAGTCAAAGCGAAATCTAAGGCCGGAGGAGCCGTTTCGCGATCGTGCAGTACAAATCAATCGCTTCCGCGAGTTGCTGCTTGTCGATGAACTCGCCATCGGTATGCGCGACATGAATCGATCCTGGACCGATCAGCAGTGGTTGGCCCCAATTCGTTAACGCAGGAATATCTGTGGTGAATGCGGCAATCATTGTTGGCAGATTGTCGACAGTCCGCAGCCGCAGAAAAGGGATTTCGAGCGGAAAATCAACTTTCACTTGATCGCCGGCAGTCGCGAGAATCTGGCGCCGCAAATCCTGCGACTCCCCGATCAGACGATAGAGTAAGTCCGCGTGCGCGTGATCAGGGATCACGTTGGGCGCGCGACCGCCTTCGATCAATCCGATGTTCAGCGTACAAGGGCCAACCTGCGCGTCGGTCGGCAGCGGCATCGCGCGCAAGCGCGTGAGAGCCGCGATCAGCTTGTCGATGGCTGACTCGCCAAGTTCGGGATAGGCAGAATGAGCCATCCGTCCGGAAGCCGTGACCTCCGCGCGCAGCGTTCCTTTCGAAGCCAGCGCGATGTGATTTTCGGTGGGCTCACCGTTGATCAGATATTTGCAGGCGTGCTCTGGCTGGTTTGCGGCGTAGGCATTGGCGACTTTCGCTCCCAGGCTGTCGCGCTCTTCGCCCACCAGGAACAGCAGGCCGACGTAGATTCCTTCTCTTCTTAGGCGCTCTGAAGCCGCGATCTGCGTGGCGATGATGCCTTTGGCATCACACGAACCGCGGCCGTAAATTCGGGCCGCATCTTCCGAAGACGGTATGAACGGAGGAACCGTATCCATGTGCGTGGAGAAAACAATCTCAGGATTTGGCTGCTCCGGCGATGTGGCGAAGACGTCAAAGCGGTCGCCTTCCACCGGAATTTTTCTTGTCTGGTAGCCGATGCGGCAAAGCTCTCCGTAAAGATAATTTCCGACGGCAGCTTCATTGCCGGAGATGGATTCGATGTCGACGAGTTGGCGGGTAAGGGTGATAGCGTCCATGCCAGAAAGAATAAACTACCGACTTCGCGGGAGCGGCGAGTTGGCCGACATCATGTAATCTGAACTTTGTGATTGGTCAGAATTCAACGATACGATCGCTCTTTCTCGACGGCCCCGCGGGACGGCTTGAAGCCCTGCTGAATGCAGGCGCTGAGAATGCGACGCACGCGGCCCTGATTTGTCATCCGCATCCGCTGTTCGGCGGCACTCTGCACAACAAAGTAGTTTTTCACACCATGAAGGCGCTGAATAGTTTTGGCTTTCCCGTGCTGCGCTTCAACTTTCGCGGCACTGGCCTCAGCCATGGCGAGCATGACGAGGGCAGAGGGGAAGTGGACGATGTGCGCACCGCTCTCGACTGGCTCGAGGCTGAGTATCATCTGCCTCTGAGCTTTGCTGGATTCTCTTTCGGTGCGGCGGTTGGGCTGCGGGCGGCGGCGTCGGATGCTCGAGTGAAAGCGTTGATTGGTGTGGGCGTTCCGGCGGTTCCGGTGGCTGCTAGCGCTGAAGAGCCACGCGTGTATTCTTTTGATTTTCTGCACGATTGCGTAAAGCCAAAATTATTTGTGAGCGGGGCGCGGGATCAGTTCGGTCCACGGGCGAAGCTGGAGGAATTGGTGGCCTCGGTGCCGGAACCGAAGAAATTGGTTGTAATCGAAGGCGCAGACCATTTTTTTGAAGGAAGATTGCGCGAACTGCGCGAGGTAATTGAGAGCTGGGTGCGGAAAACGATCGTGGAAGGAGCGTCGAAATAGTTCTTGCCCATGTCCGATGCAATCAATGCAAGCTCGGATTCGGTGTTTCGAGAGATGCGCGCGAGCGCGCGAGATATTTTTCTCAATGCGCTGGCCGAGGCTTCGATCGCCAAGGGATTTGCCCGGCACGTTCATTGTCACCGCGGGGTATTGCGCGTCCGCGAAGACCTTTATGATCTGCACTCCTATTCGCGCGTGGTAGTGGTTTCCATTGGCAAGGCCGGCCATACGATGGTGGAAGCACTGGCGCAGCAAATGGGTGAGTCTGCGCTGGAAGGGATCGTGGCAACTTCCATCGATCCGTCGGCGCAGGTGCGCGGCTTTCGGTACTTTCGCGGAGCACATCCCACGCCCAATGCCGAATCTGTCCATGCTGCGAAGGCCATTCTAAAAATGCTGCAGGCGCAAACCGCGGCCTCACTGGTTATTTTTCTGCTGAGTGGTGGCGGATCGTCGCTGGTCGAGAAACCTATCGATGCCGAAATTTCGCTGGACGACTTGATCGCGACCTACGGGGTGCTGGTGCATTCCGGCGCACCTATTGCCGAGATGAACGCGATTCGTAAACATCTTTCTGCGGTGAAAGGTGGACGCCTGGCGCAAGCCGCGTTTCCCGCCCACCAGGTTTCGCTGCTGGTTTCTGATGTTCCCGATAATGCCCTCGATGCCCTGGCGTCTGGTCCAACAATGCCGGACTCGACCAGCGTGGAGGATTGCTATCGACTCGCAGAGAAACACAAGTTCGTCACGAAACTTCCGCTATCCACTCGCGAGCTTTTTGAGCGCCGCGCGCTTGAAGAAACGCCGAAGTCCGACGATCCGGCATTTCATCGCTCGCGTTGGTGGGTGATGCTTTCGAACCAGACGGCTGCGGAAGAGGCGAGTGCGGCCGCCGCGCGCGCCGGCTTCAAGGTGCATGTGGACAATTCCTGTGACGACTGGGACTACGCGCGTGCCGCCGAATATCTGTTAAAGCGGCTTCACGAGCTGAGAAAGGATTCCGAGCGCGTCTGCCTGATTTCTGGCGGAGAGGTAACGGTGAAAGTTACAAACGGCGGCGTTGGCGGACGTAACCAGCAATTCGCACTGGAATGTGCAGCGAAGATCGCTGGAGAGAACATCACCGTGCTCAGCGCGGGAACGGATGGAATTGATGGAAACAGTCCAGCGGCTGGCGCAGTAGTGGATGGAAGCACGATAAAGCGTGCGAACGCGAGAGGTCTGGACGCTGCGGCAGCGCTGAAAAAATTCGACGCATATCCATTCTGTATAGCCCTGGGAGATGCGATTCAGACCGGGCCAACGGGGAATAACCTGCGGGATTTACGGATTCTGTTGTCGTATTAAGAGATCGGCTTCGCCCGACGGACAGCCGAGGGCGGCTGTCCCCACACAATCGATTTTTTTTCGACTCTAGGCGGCTTCGCTTTTCACTTGCACTCCGGCCCACTTTTCCAACAGCGTGAGAGTCGCGGCATAGTCCAGGTCTTGGTGACCATCTTCCGTGGCCATTTCGTATATCTCTTCAACAGTTTCAAGAGCGGGCAACTTTACGCGAGCCTCTTTGGCGGCTTCCAGAGTTAGAAGAATGTCTTTGTGCATGAGGCGCAAAGGAAAATTCGGCGTGAAGTCGCGCTGCAAAATGAACGGTCCCTTGTAATCGACAACGCCGGAGCGAACCATCGTGGCTTCAATCAAAGACAGCAACTGCTTAGGATCGACGCCCAGTTTGGTAGCGAGGGTGAGAGCTTCCGCGAAGCCCTCGAAGATCAGAGCGATTTGCAAGTTCATGGCCAACTTGGTGGCTTGGCCTTTGCCGGTCTCTCCCATGCGGAAAATTTTCTTTCCCATGGCGGCGAATAAAGGGCTAAGGCGATCGATGACTGCTGAGTCGCCGCCGACCATGAAAATCAAAGTGCCGTTAGCTGCTCCGATTTTTGATCCCGTCATCGGAGCGTCAACATAGGCCACGCCCTTTTCCCGAACCTGTTCGGCGAACTTGACTGTGGCCGACGGAGAGATTGTGCTCGAGTCGACAATGATCATACCGTCTGCGAGCGACTGCTCCACTCCATCTGTGCCGAACAATGTCTGTTTGACGGCTGCGGTATCGGAAACACAAAGCCATACGACTTCCGCCCCTTGGGCCGCCGCCGCCGGCGTGGGGGCAATGCCTGCGCCTTCCACCAGTTTGCCAGGGGTGCGGTTCCAAACCGTAACTTCATGGCCGGCCTTGACCAGATTCGTAGCCATGGCTTGCCCCATAATTCCCAGACCCAAGAAGGCGACGCGCATCTTTGAACTTCTCCTGATCGAATGAGAAACGCTGAGTGCTTTTGGATTAACGCTTTCAAATTAGATATGAGCGGCAGGATTAAGGTCAAGCTAAGTCGCAGTTTGGTAGTGGTTCAGTTTGAACCACTACCCGCAGTTTGGTTGGCGGAGAAGCGCAAAACGCTCGGCTTTTATTAAGAGGAATCCCAGAAAGTACGCGCCTTTCCTTGCCGGCTGGACTAAAATGGAGCGAGCCGCTTCCTGCTTTCATCCAATAAGCAGGCCAGCCCCCCGGGATGATTAAGGCAACGCTTCGCAATCCGGCCCTCCGCAAGCGCGCGTCACAGTTCGGGCGATTGGTGCGTAATTCCGCCGTAACCCCGTTATGCGGCGAGACTCATAAGCCTCGACTTGTTGCGAATGGGGAACTGGGGATCACCTTCATCGGGCATTCGAGCTTTTTCCTGCAGATGGGCGGTCAAAATATAACGATCGATCCCAACTTCGCGCGCTGGCTGTTTGTGCTGAAGCGGCTGCGGCGTCCCGGGGTTCGGGTGCGAGATTTACCGGCGATCGATCTGGTACTAGTGACGCATGCCCATTTTGATCACCTGCACAGGCCGTCATTGCGAGCGATTGTGCACAACAATCTGCGAGTGCGGGGAACCGCGCCAGCCATCATCATTCCCAGCCACGTCACCGACCTGGTTTCCGATCTGGGCTTCTCTGAGATTATCGAACTCGACTGGTGGGACACTACGCGGCACGGGAATTTGTCGGTGACCCATGTTCCTTCCCGCCACTGGGGAGCGCGGATTCTAAAGGATTCGCACCGCGGTTATGGCGGCTATGTTCTCAAGGCGGGGAAGCACTCGGTTTATCACGCCGGTGATACCGCTTATTTTGCGGGCTTCCGAGAGATCGGACGACGTCTGGCGCCTGAGTTAGCGCTGCTTCCGATTGGTGCCTACAATCCTGCGACGTTTCGCAATGTGCATACCAACCCGGCCGATGCGACGCATGCTTTTCTCGACTTAAAATCGCGATGGATGGTGCCGATGCACTACGGAACTTTCCGCCTATCGCACGAACCGGTGGATGAGCCGCTGCAATTGCTGGAAAAGGAAGCGCGTGCGGCCGGGATTCAAGACCGGGTAGTGGTGCTGGAAGAGGGCGTCACCAGGTTCTTCTGATTTCACCTCGCCTGAGGCGCAGGAAGAGCGTGTGAAGTAGTGATTGGTTCAGAGCGCGGCTGCCGCTGCGCTCTTCTTGTTCCTACTACTTTGGTAATCTCGCAGATCCCGCTATTACACAAGTATTACAGTGAATGGCCCGAAGCCTTGATAAGTTAGATATGTACGTTAGCGAACTTAGGACAAACGGGGACCCTCCTTGGACATGCAACTGGAAAGCCTAGAAAAACGACAAGCCGCGAGAAACGAAGTCAATTGGGTGACAGCGATTTTTATGATGTTGTTTCATCGTCGGGCGCCATCGCTGCACTCTTCTTCTTTACCTGGAAGGCATTATTCGTAGCCATGTTCCTGTGGTGGGTTTCGGGCAGCCTGGGGATCGGCATGGCCTATCATCGCCTGCTCACGCACCGTGGCTACAAGACTCCGAAGTGGGTCGAGTATTTTATTACCGTGTGCGCCACGCTGGCGCTCGAGGGCGGACCGATTTTCTGGGTGGCGACGCACCGCATCCATCACCAATATTCCGATCAGGATGGCGATCCGCATTCGCCGATCGATGGCAAATGGTGGGCGCACATGGGCTGGATCCTGATGGGCAAGTCCATGCACCATGACACCACCACGCTCGCCCGCTACGTTCCCGACCTGGCGAAGGATAAATTTCACGTATGGATCACGAAGTATCATTACGTGCCCATGATTGTTCTGGGTGTGATTCTGCTGGCGATCGGCGGGCTCCCGTTTTTGATGTGGGGAATCTTTATGCGGACGGTGGTTGGACTGCACGCCACATGGCTGGTGAATTCGGCTACGCATTCCTGGGGCACGCGTCGTTTTACCACTCGCGATCTTTCCACCAACAGTTGGTGGGTTGCATTGCTGACCTTCGGCGAAGGCTGGCACAACAATCACCATGCGCATCCGACCGCCGCCCAGCATGGGTTTACCTGGTATGAGATTGATATGAACTGGTACGGAATCTGGGCGCTGAAGCAGCTCGGACTAGCCTGGGATATCAAGCGCGTGAAGCTGGCTGATCTGGAAAAAGGTTTGGTGGCTACGCCGAATGGGCAGTTGATTAATACGGCTTTGGCGGAGGGTGCTGCGGCGGGCGACTAAGGTAAATTTTCCTATAAGCATCGAACCCCGGCTGATTGCAGTCGGGGTTTTTGCTGTCCAAAAAAATTACAACACAAAGCCACCCAGTTCCATTCTTACCTGCGATTTCCGGCGCCATTTGTGGTGGAGATTCTGGTTGAGCCTGTAAAATCACGCCATGCGCATCACCAGCCGCCGCGGAACCATCTTCGTCTTTCTTATCCTGGGCATTGTCCTGGTGGCGCTGGCGGTTGCGCTTAATGTTGGATGGATCATTCTTAACTGGCGCGAGGGAGTGCTGCTGTTCTTCGGCATCATCTTTTTTGCTCTGATCATCGCGGGCATGATCGTAAACACCAGTTTTCTGGTGCGCGAAATTCGCCGCAGCGAACAGCACGACAGCTTTATCAACGCGGTGACGCACGAATTGAAGACCCCGGTGGCTTCCATCCGTCTCCATTTGGAAACTCTGCAGCGCCGCGAATTGCCAGAGGCGCAGAAGCAGGAGTTTTACCGCCTGATGCTCAGCGATACCGACCGCCTCACCGAGACTGTGGAACAGGTGCTCCGCGCCGGACGAGCCGGAGATAAGAAAGCGGGTCGGAAAAAATCCCCAGTCGATTTCCGCCAGGTTGTGCGCGAATGCATGGAAGCGGCCCGCACTCGGCATCATCTGCCGCCGGAAGTTTTGCGTTACGAAGAGGCGTCCAGCAACGGTGCAGGGATACGCGTGCTAGGAAGCGCGGAAGACTTGCATACAGCGGTTTTCAACGTTCTCGACAATGCCATCAAATATTCCGGAGAGAGTATCGACGTTCGAGTGCGTCTCGATACGCCTGACGAGAAGCGTGTCGTCCTGAGTGTTCAGGATCAGGGCGTGGGGATTCCTCCTGACGACTTGAAAAGTATTTTCAAACGTTTCTATCGCGTTAGCCATCGCTCGCTGGCCAATGTGAAAGGAACCGGACTGGGCTTGTTCATAGTGAAGGCGATTGCACGGAAGCATGGCGGCAAGGTTTTTGCCGAGAGCGGTGGGGAGGGCGAGGGCACGACCGTGACCATCGAACTGCCGAGGTCGAGCGCATGAGCCGTGTGCTGGTCGTGGAAGATGAAGCCCATCTGGCGCAGGGGCTGTGCTTTAACCTGCAAGCCGAAGGATATTCCGCTGAGGTTGTGGGAGATGGCGAGGCGGCCACGGATCGGTTGCTCGACAAGAAAGAGAGCTTCGATGCTGTGGTTCTCGACATTATGTTGCCGGGCAAAGATGGTTTCAGCGTGGTTGCGGAACTGCGCGCTGCGCGGAATTATGTGCCCGTGCTCATGCTGACCGCACGCAGCCGTCCCGAAGATGTGTTGAAGGGGTTTGCCGCGGGGGCTGACGATTATCTTCCCAAACCTTTTGATCTATCGATTCTGCTGGCACGACTGCAGGGGTTGCTGCGTCGCAGTCAATGGGTGCGCGGAGGTCAACCTGGGAGCGGCGCTCCTGGGAATCAGATCGCTTCTGACCAGGAGAGCGCCGGAGACTTTGGAACTTTTTCGTTCTGTGGCAAAACCATCGACTTCGGTACGCTCGAATTGCGTACTGCCGACAATGTGATTCATTTGACATTGATGGAATCGGAATTGCTGCGGCATCTGGTGCGCAACGACGGGCGCGTAGTTTCGCGTAAGCAGATTCTGGAAGAAGTGTGGGGACTGCACGAAGATACTGACACTCGCGCCATCGACAACTTCATGGTGCGCTTGCGGCGCTATATTGAGGACGATCCCGGGCAGCCCCGGCACCTGCTGACGGTGCGCGGGGTGGGATACCGCTTCCTGGCGAATCCGGAAAAGAAGTGAATTTGGCCATCGGGAGCCGCCGCGGAAACTCGTCTCCCTATGTTTTCAGGGACAGCCCCGGCGGGGGAGAGAATGAGTTTCACACAGAACTAATTGTCCTGCGCCGGGTTCTTACAGGACATTGGCGATTCTGACTCCTCGCTGGGATGGGATCTCGTCTAATCATCGAGGTGAAGTGTGCTTACCTCTATTATTGTTGTTGTAATTCTTACCGCCGCTTCCACAAACAAACTTGCTTCTGATAAGTTCTCATGCGCACAGCGTGGTCGGCAAACTCGAGGAGAATTGGCGTGAGCAAAATCATCTGCATCTGGAAGACGGGCATAGGGTGGGCCAGGAATCTGCATCGAGACGCTGCTATCGATTCCTTGCGCAATGTGTTGGCCGTGGTGGGCGGCGCGACGATTCTGGCGGACTTCGGCACTATCAAGGCGTGGTTCATTCCGCCAATGCTTGGCCTGGCTTTTCTCATCTGGTTCCTCGATTATGAGCGCCACTTTCGCGGACAGACGGTCGAGGAATCAAAAGTTGTGCGCTGACGCTGTTCGGTTGTGTTGTGGTGTATGGGTTAGACTCGACAGAGTTCGGCGATCAGTGTCTCCCTTCGCTGCTGCGCCAGGCGATCCAAACGATTAAGAACCATTGAGTAAATCGTCAGCGAAACTGCCGCCAGTAACAGCAGGAGCAGCGCGGCGATCCAGGAGTTTCCCAGATAGCGCGCTGTCCAGAAAACACTCACTCCCACACCGACGACCACAATCTGCAATGCGAGGCTGATGAGTACGGTCATCTGGGAGGCGCGTTGGCGGCCGAATTTGGAGTAATCCAGCTTCTTGGGCGAGTACAGCGACAACATATTACCTACGGCAAAATTCACGGGAGCGGCAAAGAGTAACCCGGCCAGGGTGGCGATCCTGACGTCGAGCGCGGGTCTGCCATAGAGGAGAGTTACGGCGATCAAGGCGATGACGATTTCGAAGCACAGAATGGTTGCATGCGTAAGATTTTTGCCCAGCACGATTTGTCGGAAACTTACCGGAGAGGCATAGAAGAATTGGATACCACCGGCATCGCCGCCAAAGGTGTTGTAAACCAGATTTGTAAGCATGAGAAGCGTGTACGCCGCCGCAAGCGGGAATGCCAGATTTGGAGTGCGGTCAACAAAATAGCTAGTGTGCCGGGCCGTATTCATCCCTCCAAAGCGGAAAACGAGCAGCGCAAAAATCGGCATCACCAGGTTGAGCAACATGGGTCCGCTGCGCAACAGATAGCGAACTTCTTTTTCGAAGACGGCAGCGACCGGACCAGGGAATCCAGGAAGTCTCCAACCCAGCCGGAGTTGCCGATCGTGCGGCACCGCGAACGCGGCGATCATCTCGTTGAGGTTTTCGCCGTGATACTGGGCTAGCAGCCTAAGATGCAGGCCGTAACCAATCACGATTATGAAACCACACAGCAGTGCGAGCGAACTGAAGGCAACCGGCCACTGCGGATAGATGCCTTGCACGATGGCATCGGCAGCCAGGCCCGGGGGAAGAATGGCCTGCACCGGAGCAAGAACGGTGACAACCCGTTGCACCTCCGGCCGCGAGCGCCTGCCGTAGCGTGTTAACGGGCCGATGAGCTGAAAACTCAACATCAGCAGAACAAACAGAATGCCCATGATCTCGCGGGTGCGGCGTTGCGCCAGGAAGCGCTCCACCCAGGCGAAGACCATTTGCATCAAGAGGAGATTGAATGCGGCGAATGCCAGCAATACCAGCAACATCCATGGCAGCAATGCGGCTTTCGCGAAGCTGACGCCAACGAGAACTCCACACGTCCATAATGCCCCGATTGCGCTCGCTGGATCGAAGGCACCGTAGGCTAGCCGCACTAAGTAATACGAGGAGTAACGGAGCGGGAAACGCAGCAAGTCGGAGGAATCCGGATTGTTGGTGAAGGCAGTCGACATGATCGGGAAAAATTGCCAGAAGAAAAAAATGACCCACAACGGCACAGCCAGCAGTTGGGGCTTGCCTCGCATAAGGAAGAAATAGGCGAATGCGCCCATAGCAAAAGCGCCCCCCAGTCCGAGGATGGTAAATGCGAACGAGACGAGAATGCGCGAGAGTAGTTCCCATTGGCCACGGGCCGTGCGCAGAGTATTCACGAAGAGCCGCCAGCGAAGCCATGCGATGGCGGTGAGTTGAGTGGAATTTTGATTCGAGAAGATCATTCCCAATTCTTATTCCTTGTCCCTATTCGGGCGCCGGTCGCCGATGAAGCGGAGATGCCAGCCTCGGATGGCGAGGGATTATGACCTCGGTCATGACTCGTTGTGAAGTCCTCCACTGCTTCAACCGATATATCCTCAATAGAAAATCGAAATGCGATTCGACCCAAGGTGAACGGAAATGTCTGTAAGTGAAGAACTGCCCCGCTGGGATAGGCTCGTGCATCCTCTGATAAGGGTTCTGGATTTTGCATTCGGATGTCGTCATTCGAACTTGAGTCGGGTTTTCACCATTGCAGGCCGAAGCTACCAAGTCTGCTGTGATTGCGGAGCGAAGTTTGATTATTCCCTGCAAAATATGTCGATCGTGCCTCGGCATGTCTCATCTTATGGATTGCGGCACTGGCGCATACGGCATATCTGAGACGTTTCCCAAATTCGGTTGTCGACGGCGCCACCTTTATCCCAAACTTTTATCCCAGCCACGAGAGTTCCTGTTCCGCGTGGCGCGCTCCGCCCACGGTGCGCAGGAAAATCTGTTCCAGAGTTAGCTTCTCCCCGGCTGGTACTCCCCCGCCATCGCCGCCTGTAGGAGAAGTCTGTGCCTCGACGCCGGCGCGCAGTTCTTCGAGGGATCCCTGTGCGACCAGCCTGCCCTGATGAATGATAGCGACGTGGCTGCACAGGCGCTCCACGATTTCGAGTACATGCGAGGTAAGAAAAACGGTGGCCCCGCGCGCGATCATGCCTTGTAGCATCGCTTTCAGAGTTCCGGCGGCAATCGCGTCAACGCCCTCGAAGGGCTCGTCGAGAAATAAAACTTTCGGGCCGTGAATTACCGCAGCGGCCATTGCGAGTTTTTTCTGCATGCCGTGCGAATAATCCGTAACCAGTTTCTTGGGCTGATCTGCGAGTTGCATGAAGTCGAGAAGTTCGGCGCTGCGCTTAGACGCAGTTTCACGATCCAGTCCATACATGCGTCCGGCGAAATTGAGAAACTCCGAGCCAGTGAGGCGTCCAAAGAGCGCCATGCCCTCGGGAACGACGCCGATTTGCCTCTTCACTTCGACTGGATATGCGATCAGATCGAGCCCAAGAATTTCGATTCTTCCCGCGCTAGGCGCGAGCAAACCGGTGAGCATTTTGATCGTAGTTGATTTGCCCGCACCATTGGGTCCGAGGAAGCCAAAAAATTGTCCCGGAGAGACGCGCAGCTCGACGCCGTCCACGGCGACGAGATCTCCGAAGCGGCGAGTCAGGCCCTGGGTGATGATGGTGGGAGCAGCATCCATGAAGAATTCGAATCTAGCACAGGCGCCTCTCGCCGCGGAACGACATCTTCCGCAGACGACAACGCCCCGGCTGTGCGGCCAGGGCGTTGTCGGGCGGAACAGCAGCAAATCTAAAAAAGATTCCACAGGAACTGGTTATAGACGTCGTGGTGATACTGCACTTCCGGCGCTTTCACAAAAGTTCCCAGCAGACGCGGACAGCGATCGGCCGCAGCCTGTTTAAGGTCGGCATAACGTCCCTTCACATCTTCGCCTAGAATTTCCGTTGTCCACTTCGAGTTGCGGAAATTTTCCAGAGCGGTGTAGATGTTGTCGGGAAGATAGCGCTCGGCCTGGCGCAGGTTTTTGATCTTCGAAGTGTCGCCATCGAGTCCGGTCTTGAAGATGGAATAGAGAACCAGATAAGGATTCGCATCCGGAGCTACGGAGCGCACTTCTACTCGCATGCTCTTCTCGTTGCCGATTGGAACACGGATCATCGACCCACGGTCCACGGCCGATGCTTTGATCTGATTCGGTGCCTCGAAGTGCGGGTCGAGACGGCGATACGCATTTACGCTGGCGTTCAGCAACAAACAGATGTCGTTGCCGTGGGTGAGGATACGATCGATAAAGGCCCACCCGGTTTTGCTAAGTTTCTCTTCGCCCTTCGCGTCCCAGAATAAATTCTTGCCGTCATCGCTGACGGAGACGTTGGTGTGCATGCCGCTGCCGTTGACTCCGACTACGGGCTTCGGCAGGAATGACGCCGTAAATCCCAGGTTGGTCGCCACTTGCCGGCAGATCAGCTTGTAGAGCTGAATCTGATCGGCGGCCGCGACGACTTCGCCGTAACCGTAATTGATTTCGAATTGTGACGGCGCAACTTCGGGATGATCTTTTTCGTTCTGAAAGCCCATGGCGCGCTGTACTTCCGCCGTAGTGTCGATGAAGGTGCGCAGCGGATCACCGGGAAGGGAGTGATAATATCCGCCAGTGTTTACGTATTCGAACTTGCCGGTTTCGTGGTAGTTTCGCTCCGCGTCCGCGCCTTTAAACAAGAAACCTTCGATCTCATTAGCGGCATTAAGCGTATAGCCCTTTTTCTTGTGCAGATCGCCGGCGAAACTTTTCAGCACTCCGCGAATATCGGCGCTGTACGGTGTGCCGCCCTTGTCGATGACTTCGCCGAACACCAAAACTTTTCCCGAGCCGAATACGTCTGCGGGAGCCCAGTAGAACGCGCTCCAATCGATGCCGAGGCGAAGATCGCTCTCGCGCTGCGCGGTGAAGCCGCGTATCGATGATCCATCGAAAGTGAGGTTGTCCCAGCTCTTGATGAGAAATTTCTTGTCATAGTCCAGCATGTGCAGCCGGCCTTCGAGATCGCTGAAGAGTACTGTGACAGCTTTGATCCGTTTTTCGTCGGTCAAGTACTTCAGCCGATGCTCCTGGATCTTGTCGACTGCGACACGATTCTTGCGTTGCTCCTTGGCTTCGAGGTTCAGTTCTTCCAGTTCGTCGTAGGTAAGCGCCAAAAAATTGCGAAGTTCATTAGGCATGGATGGTCTTCAGTCTCCTTCGTGATCTGCAAATAATGATTTGAGCAAGTAACGCCAGCAAAACATGGAGTTGAAACGGCTGGGGAGTACCGGAAAGAATATCGCGAGTAAGGATCGGCGACAATCGAAAAAGCTGATGCGAGGTAGAAGTAAAGTTGTTCGGCAAGAAGAAATCAGACTAGCGTACGCCCAGCCCGGTTCCGGGCATCATGCGGATGATCACGCCCAGCGCGGTCAGCACCGCGATGTAGTAAACGGTGATGCCGCGGCTGGAATGGGACGGCAGGTCTTTGGCGAAGAAAACTTGATAGGCAGCGCCCAGCGCCACCACGAAAAACAAGTTTTCGCCCAGCACCAGCCACAGAGCCAGAGACGCTGCCAGCAGGACTGCGCGCTCGATCTTGCTCAAGGCGAGCACGGCTTGGCCGCCATCCAGAATCCAGAGAGGAACCAGATTCAGCAGATTCAAGACTGCTCCCACCCGCGCCAATGCTGCCCAGAGCGGACTGCCCGTCTGCCACCACAAAGCGGCGCAGGCTACTGCCACGAAAAATCCTGCCAGCGGTCCGGCCAGGCTGATCGCCGCTCGCGTCTCCAAGGGCACACCTAGCGCCTGCCAACGTACGTAGGCTCCCAGGCCGGGCAAAAATACTGGCATTTCCGCAGGCAAGCCGCGGCGCTTGATGTCGATGAAGTGACCCATCTCGTGAAGCAGAATCAGCATCGCGAAGCCGACGCCGAATTTCATTCCCCAGGCGGCCCAATAAATTCCGATGAAGGCGGCAAAGCTTAGCAGAAATTTCAACTTGGTAAGCGCAAGCAAAACCGTCTTGGCTTTGGCCAGCAAGATCGCGATGGGACCGACGGGTCCCAGGCGCTTGGCCCATTTATTTTCCGATGACTCAGGAGTGCGGGCCTGATTGGCTGCAACCTCAAGCGCGTGAACGTGATCTCTGATCCACGCATACTGCTTCGACGAACTTGGCAAAAGATTCAAGCTGGCAAGCCATCGCTCCCGCGCCTGTTGCAAGTCTCCTTTAGCTTCGAGTGCCTTTGCCTCGCTCGCCAGACGATCCAGTTCCTCGGAATGGACGAGTGCGTGGCATTTGTCGCAGACCAGCGTCCCCGGCGCCAGATCGCTCGCGCAGTTGGTGCAGTTTCGGATAAGTTCAGGAGTGATAGAGGGCACAATTCGTTATCTTAGCGCCTTATGCTTCTCAGTCCGGGCCATGGCTGCGAGTCAAGGTTGAGCGTAGTAGCCAGTACGGGTGCGCGCTTTTGTTCCTGGCTTGTCCACTTTTACTTCGATCGCGTGGTACTCATTGGCATGGTCTGCGTGCGCGGCCTCGAAGGAGAGAACATAAAAGGCCTCAGCGTCGGCGGTGCACTTCGCGATTTCCCCGGTGATGTCATTGCTGGCATTGAGGACGCGTCCGCCACTTTGCACTGCCAGTACTTGCAGGCTTAGGTCAGCGGCCTGCGCCCGGCTGGCAAATGGCACACCCTTCACGAATTCTTCATAATACGAAATCCGCACCCCTCCGGCGTCTGCCAGACCGAGTGGATCAATGCTATACAGGGTTACGTCGGCGGCTCGCAGTTGGTCCGAGAGAGCCACGATCGAGTTGAAGAATCCCTCTTCATCTTTACGGGTGTATTCGATACTGAGGTCCCGTGAGCAATGGCCATCCGGGACTGAACCAGATCATCAGCTTCCTGCCGGGCTGTTTTGCTTCGTATGCTGCAAGAGAGGTGAGAGTGCGAAGCGACAACGTAAAACGATCGGCCGCACCGTAGAATCCTTGGGATCGATTAATAATCCGCAGTCCAGTTTCGTACTGGTCATATAACGCGGCCAGGGCGTTTCCATCGCGAGAAGAACCTTGCTGCATGCTGCGTTCCAGTATCGGCAAAGACGACGAGCGACACTGGCTGGGCGAGTTTGCCGCCATTCTGCAGCAGAAATTTCTTCAACTCATTGCGCTCGTAAGTGACGGCCTGGAAAGAGGCATTGACTGCATCCACCACCAGAACGATCTCGACCGGCGAAGCTGCCGCCGGTTCATCTACAGCTTTGAAGGAGAGGATGTTCTGCGGGCGCTTGTCGTCCAGAACTGTGAAATCTTCCTTCTGCAATCCTCGAACCGGCGCATCAGATTTGTCGGTGACCTGAACCGTGAGCTCAATTTGCCTTTCTGAGCCAGGAGGGGAGGAAGCTTTCTCCGGTTCTGCCGGCCGAGGTTGAAGCTGAGGCGGGGGAGTATTTTGTGCCCACGAAAGAGAGCTTAGCAAAACAGAAAGTGTCGCAAAGAGGACTAAAAGCAATCGACGCATAAGCTCACCTGAGCAGGGAGTTCTTGCTTTCACCGAACACTCTAACAGATTGGGGAACTGAGAGGCGTCTACTGACGGTGGGTTGAAGCTCCAGCGGCAATCTCGCGGAGCGCACTAACGAATTCTGCCGCTACATTCGGATCGGCCAGCGCTTCCAGAATCACCGTGGCGGAGAACTGCGGCGACTCCGGGCGGAAATGCACCTGTAGAATATCCTGCCGGCGTGCCGACATCAGAGCATTCAGTTCAGCAGAGGGGTCCCGCTTCCAGTGCGTTCGCGTAGTCAGGATGACCGGGCCGGGTTCGTAAATATCCCACTCACGGTCGTCTTGCGTGCGAGAAGATATGCCTCGGTTGCGAGCGCACCAACGATGGCGAATCACTTCCAGCCGGAAGCTTGGGGAACTGTCCAGATCGGCTTCGAAGGTTAATGTTTCTTTCTGCTTGTGCCAGCAGCTTATCAACCATTGAATGGGGAGGGCGCGAGGCTGAAACTTTACCGTCACACAAGCATTCTCAAACCACCGAGAAGGGAAGTGCAGCCGAGCCTGCAGGCGCGAAGTTCCCATCCAGCGCGATTCCAGGATTCGGCCCTTACCGGCGCAAGCGGTCTGGACCCAGCGCAACGCCGTCGCGCCTTTTTTTCGGTTGTAGTGAGAGAACACGACGTACCACAGCCCCAGAATGGCGACCGAAGAGACAACGTCAATCAGCAGAAGGCGCCCCACAACGCTCCTCTAGATGCTCATGGTACGTCCGGGGTTGCGGACGAAGCAAGGGGCAATGTCCTGAATTTTCGCACCGCGAAAGCCGGAATGATTAATCTGTGGAAATCCGGAGCAAAACAGTTCTTCGGGGAAGGGAATTGATCTCGGGCAAGTCTCCCGCGGCTACAATGGCTCGTGCCTTTCATCATCCGCGAGTACCAGCCTTCCGATTTCGACACTCTTTGGAGTATTGACCAAACTTGTTTTGCCGCAGGCATTTCCTACACGCGAGCGGAACTAAGACTTTACATGCGGCGGCGCGCGTCCTTCACTCTGGTGGCGGTCAGCCAAGAATCGGGGGAGTCGGACGATTCGCCTTCGGCTACGAAAGCGGGTCAGAGTTTGCCGGGGTCGGGTTCGTCGGACGCCATCGCTGGCTTCATTGTCGCTGAAGCCGGTGCGCGCGCCCGCGGTCATATCATTACGATTGATGTAATTCCTTCCGCTCGCCGGGCCGGGGTTGGATCGCTGCTCCTCCGCGCTGCGGAGGATCGTTTGATTTCCGTTGAATGCCGTTCGGTGGAATTGGAGACTGCCGTCGATAATCTATCGGCGGTATCTTTCTATAAGCGCCACGAATACAGCGTTATCAGAACCTTCCCTCGTTACTATTCTAACGGGGTGGACGCATTCGTTCTGGAAAAGACTCTGGTTTAGGCTTCCGAAAAAATGCTGGGCGAATCGATTTGCGTTCCTCGCGCTCTCCAGCTACCTTGCCTTGATGAAAGTTGCGGCAATGAAAGTCGCCATTCAAGGCGAACTGGGGTCCTTTAGTCACGAAGCTGCTGAGCAGATGTTGCCCGGCTGTACAGTTGTTCCCTGCGCCCGTTCCGTGGAGGCGTTTGATCGTATTGAAAATGGTTCGGCCGAGGCCGCCGTAATTCCCATTGAGAACTCACTGGCCGGAACGGTGGCGGAACACGCCGACCTGCTCGTGGCTCGAGATGTATTCATTCAGGCCGAGTTTCCTTTGCGCATCGTTCACAACGTGATCGCGGCGCCGGGGGTGAAACTGAGCCAGGTGCGCAGAATTCTCTCTCATCCCGTTGCGCTCGATCAGTGCCGTGATTTCTTTCGCCACCATCCTAAGATCGAGCCGGTTCCGTTCTACGACACGGCAGGCAGCGTGAAACATGTGGTCACGAACCATTTGAAAGATGCAGCGGCAATCGCGGGACGGCACGCGGCGCGAGAATACTCGGGCAGAATTTTGCAGGCGGCTATTGAAGACGACAAACGCAACTTCACACGGTTCTTCTTGATTCGGAAATCGGCGGCAGGGCCAGGCGTTCGCCGACGGTCAAAAAAACCATCCGTATCCGCTAAGGATTACCGGCAAATGATTTCGTCCGGGGCGAATAAAACCTCGATTGCGTATAAGGTGAAAAACCAACCTGGCGCGCTATTCAAATCGCTCAGCGTCTTCGCATTGCGCGATATCAGTCTCAGCAAGATAGAGTCGCGCCCCATGCGGGGTCGCCCCTGGGAATACGTCTTTTACGTAGACTTTCTTCGCGGCGACGATGAGCCCGCCCGTAACGCGCTCCGTCATTTGGGCGAGATTGCGGAGTTCGTCAAAGTGCTGGGAATTTACCGTGCAGCGTGAGCTGCAGCTGCTGGGCACGCCATCGAGGATCTACAGGTTGTCGTCTAAAGGACCCATTTGCCGATGCCTCCGCAATAGCCCCGGTACCTTGGGCATCATGTACTGCCACTAAGATTGCCGATAGAATCTAAAAACCTTCCGAACTCTGGGATGGTATGAAACCTTTCTGCCGGAGTATCATCTAAGCTTGAGTGAGTTACACTCAAGGAGAGCCAATGAGCCAACAACCGCTTTCCGAGCCACTCGTTAAGCATCGAGAATCCAACGACGTACGGGCTTTGCCCGTGCTCCCGGTGCGGGATACTGTTCTCTTCCCCCACGCCGTCCTGCCGCTTACGGTAGGGCGTGAAAGTTCCGTTCAGCTTATCAATTCGCTCGGAGAGGATAAGACGATCGTCGTTGTCGCGCAGCGCGAAGCGCGAGTCGACAACCCCCAACCCAGCGACCTTTATACCGTCGGCACTTCTGCAGTCGTACATAAAGTCGTAAAAATGCCCAACCAGAGCCTGTTCGTGTTTGCAGAGGGCTTAGAGAGGGTGCGTTTAGGTGAGTTCACGCAGCTAGCGCCGTTTATGCGCGCCCGCGTGTCGCCGATACCCGAATCTGCTTCGCCGGATAGTTCTGAAATCGAAGCGCTGCAACGCAATGTCCTGACGCTGTTTCAGCAGATCGTCGCCGGTTCGCCGACGCTTTCTGACGAGCTTTCTACCGTAGCCTTGAATATTGACGAACCTGGCCGCCTGGTGGATTTCATCGCCTCGTCATTGCCTTCGTTATCGACGCCCGACAAGCAGGACACGCTGGAGACTCTGGACATCCGCATACGCCTGGAGAAGATCAACCAGCATCTCGCCAAAGAACTTGAAGTGCAGCAATTGCGCAACAAGATCCAAAGTGAAGTGCAGGATCGGGTGCAGCAAACGCAGCGTGAGTATTACCTGCGCGAGCAGATGAAGGCCATCCAGAAGGAACTGGGCGAGCAGGATGAAGGCCAGCGGGACGTCGAAGACTTGAAGAAGAAAATCGACGAAGCTGGCATGCCGGACGAAGTAAAGAAGGAAGCGCTCAAGGAACTGGGCCGTTTGGCGCGCATGTCACCCATGGCTGCGGACTATTCACTCACGAGAAACTACGTGGAGTGGCTGGCCGTGTTGCCGTGGAATAAGACCTCTGGCCAGGAGATTGAGATCCCGAAGGCCAAGGAAATTCTGGATACGGATCACTACGATCTGGAGAAAGTTAAGGATCGCATTCTCGACTATCTTTCGGTGCGGCGCCTGAAGCCCAATATGAAAGGTCCGATCTTGTGCTTTGTGGGACCTCCCGGTGTGGGAAAGACTTCACTGGGCAAATCGATTGCCCGAGCATTAGGCCGAAAATTCGTGCGTCTGTCACTTGGCGGCGTGCACGATGAAGCCGAAATCCGTGGTCATCGCCGCACTTACATCGGAGCACTGCCCGGACAAATCATCCAGGGCATTCGCCGCGCGGAAACCAAAGATCCGGTTTTCATGCTCGACGAAATTGACAAGGTAGGCCGCGACTTCCGAGGCGATCCTGCTTCGGCATTGCTGGAAGCGCTCGACCCAGAGCAGAACTCGACGTTCCGCGATAATTATCTCGATGTGACGTTCGATTTGTCCAAGGTGCTCTTCATCACGACCGCGAACATGCTCGACCCCATCGCCGAGCCTCTGCGCGATCGTATGGAGATCATCGAACTGCAGGGTTACAGCGAGGAAGAGAAGCTGCATATTGCCCGACGCTATCTGGTTCCGCGGCAAGTAGAAGAGAACGGAATCACGGCGGAGCAGATTGAATTTCCCGACGAGGCTTTACGCTACGTGATTCGTCACTACACGCGAGAGGCTGGTGTTCGCAGCCTGGAGCGCACCATCGGAACCATCTGCCGCAAGCAAGCGCGGCGGTTGGCCGAAGGCAAGACCGAAAAGCTTGTGGTCACGCAGGAAATCATTCAGGAATTCCTGGGCGGCATCAAGATCCGAACTGAAGGTGAAATCGAAGAACGCACCGAGCGTCCGGGAGTGGCTGTAGGCTTGGCCTGGACTCCTTCTGGCGGCGATGTGCTCTTCGTCGAAGCCAATGCGATGAAGGGCAAAGGTGGATTCACCATGACCGGGCAGATTGGCCAGGTCATGCAGGAATCCATGCAGGCAGCTCTGACCTGGGTGCGATCAAACGCCGCGCAGCTGGGCATCGCGGAAAACTTTTTCGCCGATCACGACATTCACATGCACGTGCCGGCGGGAGCGATTCCGAAAGACGGTCCCTCAGCGGGCGTTACGATGGCAACTACACTGGTCTCGTTATTGACCGGACATCGCATTCGTCCTTTGCTGGCGATGACGGGCGAGATCACGCTTAGTGGCAATGTGCTTCCGGTGGGTGGCATTAAAGAAAAAGTACTGGCCGCGAAACGCGCGGGAGTGACGGACGTAATTCTTCCGGCGGAAAATAAAATGAACGTCGATGAGGACCTTACGCCCGAACAAATCGAGAACCTCACAGTTCATTATGTGAAGACGATTGATGAGGCGTTGCGGGTCTCGCTGCCAGCGGTTGCGGAATCAACCGCCGCGAAGATGCTGACGCCGCAGCCCGAGGTTCACGACAAAGCCTTCGCGCAAGCCTAACGCGAAAACAATTGATGATGTTGCTGCCAGTTCCGCACGGGGCTGGCAGTTTTTTTGCCTCGAACTGTAGACTTGAAACGGACCTTCGCAGCGGAGCTTGACCCTTCATGCGCGTACGTGTTCTCTTTTTCGGGATATTGAAGGATTTGGTAGGGCGGTCGAGCGACACGCTTGAGTTGCCCGAGGGCTCGACGATCACCGATCTTCTGAAGCACTATGAAGCGAGAATTCCGAAGCTGAAAGATTTGCTCTCCTCCCTGGCCGTTGCTGTGAATCGGGAATATGCATCGGGAGCGACCCAATTGAGATCGGACGACGAGGTGGCGGTGCTGCCGCCGGTCAGTGGCGGCAAGGGTGAAAGCCAGAGCGAATCTCATGCTTCCATCGTTCGCACTGCGATTGAGACCTCGCAAATACTTGCCAACGTCAAGCGTGGCGAGGATGGAGCAGCCGTTGTTTTTGAAGGCATTGTTCGGAACCAGACCCGCGGCCGCAAGACGCTCTATCTCGACTACGAGGCCTATGAAGACATGGCACTGCAGCAGATGGAGCGGTTGGCCGAGCAGGCACGAAAGCAATTCCAGATTCGCGATGTCGCGCTCGTCCACCGATTAGGGCGGCTGGAAATTGGCGAAACCAGCGTGCTGATTGTGGTTGCCTCGGCCCATCGGGCCGCCGCGTTCGAGGCTTGCCGCTGGTTGATTGATACTTTGAAGCAGACCGTTCCGATCTGGAAGAAGGAGTACTTTGAAGACGGAGCGGTGTGGGCCGATGGCGAACCCTTCCCCGCCGAAGTGCGTCGCCCGTAAATTCCCACGCACGGGCAGCCCGATCGCAGACTGCGCATCTAAGTGAATGCCGCGGTTCGTAAAGCCAAAGCTAGCTGGAGAGCGCGTTGCGGCAGTCGATCGACGAAGTATACTTTCTTTTTCGAATGAGAAAATCTGCACCGCTGATGCTTCTCCTGCTAGCCTGCGCAGCATCTCCGGCGCAACAAGCCTCCGCGCCCAATCAGTCGACGAACAACTCTTCCTCCACTCTTAAGGTGGACGTGAAGCTGGTGAATGTCTACGTGACGGTGACCAACGCGCAGGGAGGTCCGGTCGCCGGTCTTAAGAAAGACAACTTCACATTGCAGGAGGACGGTCGCAATCAAACAATTTCAGTTTTTGATAAGGAATCAGCCGTACCACTCTCTATTGCCCTGGCGATTGATACAAGTTTGAGCACGCGTCACGATCTCCCGCTGGAGCAGGCGTCCGCCAAGCGATTTGCGCGCACGATCATGCGGCCGGTCGATGCCTTATCCGTATTTGGATTTAACGAAACCGTTTTGCAGTCAACCTCTTATACGGCTGACTTGAAGCGCATTGACGATGGCATCGACCACATCCGTCTGGGCGCCGCCACGGCGCTTTTCGACGCCATCTATCTGGCCTCGCGCTCCCTCGGACACCGCCAGGGACGAAAAGTTCTGGTGCTGATCACCGATGGCGGCGACACGGTCAGCAAAATTGATTACCAGCAAGCCCTGCGCGCCGCCGAAGAAGCCGAATGCATCGTTTACAGCATCATCGTCGTTCCCATTGAGAACAGCGCCGGACGCGAAACCGGTGGCGAGCACGCTCTGATCCAACTTTCAGAAGATACTGGCGGCAAACACTATTACGCCACCTCCATGTCCCAACTCGACGAAGCCTTCCACCAGATCAGTGACGAACTTCGCACCCAATATCTCCTGGCGTACTATCCCTCGCAGCGTACGTCGTACTCCCAATTTCGCAGTATTCAGGTCACCGTTTCCGGCCCAGCCGACGCGAACAACTACCGCGTCCGCCACCGGGCTGGCTATTACACGTCGAAATCTGACTTCTAATTTCGCCGCCTGTAACCATAATCGCCCCCATCGCGTTCTCAATCGATAACAGAACGACAGGTTTGTTTACCTGTAAGTTAACGGAACAGAATTTTCTTTTACAGATTGAATATACGGTTTTTAGGATTTTCTGCAGTTGCAATGGCGGGACGTGTCACCCTCCCTTAGAGAACAAGTGGGTGTAACCGATTGAAAAATAAGGATTATCTGTTGAATACCCGAAATACAGTAAGCTGGCGGGAAAATTGCTTTAGACCAACAAGACATCGCAGTAAACCCATTTTGTAGCAGTGTTTTTGTTGGCATTTTGGTCTGCGGTGAATCGAGAAAGACGTCCCGCAGAGAAGAATTCTGAAGAGAACGACCCCAAAAGGAAGGTCTATTATGTTGAAGCTCAACTCCTCCCGCCTCAGTCGTGTGCTGGTTCTGGTGGCCCTGTTTGCCCTATGTTGCTCGTCTTTGATGTTTGCGCAGACGTCGATTGCGACCGGCAGTATTCAGGGCAACGTTACGGACGCGACCGGCGCGGTCCTGCCGAACGCCAAGATTACAGCCACAGGTCCTACCGGGCAGACTCTTCACGCCACCAGCAATGCGTCAGGGGAATACACTTTCGGCGCATTGAACCCTGGTATTTATCAAGTGCGGGTCGAGGCAAAGGGCTTCAAGACATCGCAGCTGACCTTAAACGTCAAAGTGGATAACGCTGCCAACGGCAGCATCAAGCTCGAAATCGGCCAGGAAAGCACAGTGGTTGAAGTGCAGGCCAGCGAAGTGCAGGTCAATACCGAACAGGCAACGGTGCAGGGCGTTCTGACCGCCAGCCAGATCGAAAACTTGCCGGTGAATGGTCGCAACTTCCTTGACCTCGCGCAACTCGAACCCGGCGTGCAAATTCAGGATGGCCAGAACTTCGATCCCACCAAGGCCGGTTACTCCTCCATCTCGTTTGGTGGCCGTTACGGCCGCACGGCGCGTATCGAAGTAGATGGCGTTGACGTCTCGGACGAAACCGTCGGCACCACCACCACCGACATTCCCGCCAGCGCGATCCAGGAATTTCAGATCGGACAGGCGAGCTTGGATATGTCGACCGAACTTACCTCTTCGGGTTCGGTCAACGTCACCACCAAGTCCGGAACCAATGGACTGCACGGCGAAGCGTTCGGCCAATTCCGCGACTACCGAGTGGGTTGGGCAGCACTGCCGGGAGGAGCGAGTCCGTACTCTCAGCGCAGCCAGTACGGCGCTCGATTAGGTGGACCGATCATCAAGAACAAGCTGTTCTTCTTTGGGGATGGCGAGCGGACGGTTCAGAATACGCAAACCCCGGTCCCTATCTCCGCTCCGTTCCAAGCCTACACGGGAAATTTCAGCGATCCCTTCCGCGAGGATAATCTTCTCGGCCGGTTGGACTACCAGCTCACCAAGAGCGCCCGACTCTTTGCCCGCTACTCCTATTTTAAGAACTTGCTGGGTGCAACGTTCGGCTTCGGCTATTCGCTATATGACAACAAAAACATCACCCGCAACGAAGTGGTGGGGGTGGATTTCAATACCGGCCCATTCACCCACTCCATTCGTTTCTCCTATTTGAAGTTCCAGAACCAAATCGTGGATGCAACTACAGGGAACGCCTCGCTCCCCTTCGACAATTTGGGCGCGGAAATTTTCATGGGAGCAACCGGCTTGGTCGCCGGACCAAATCTATTGGCCCCGCAGAGCACCCCGCAGAGCGATCACGAGTTCAAGTATGACGGCAGCCGAATTTTGGGTTCGCACATCATTCGCTACGGAGCGACGTTTAATCATCTTCAGGGCGGCGGCTTCGCCTCATTTTTCAGAAATGGACCACAGGTTATCTCTCAGGTCACGACCGCTGAGTCGATGCCAGGAGGCACGGCAGACAATTCTTGGCTTCCAATCGGACCTACGAACCTGACCGGATGTCCATTGCCGGGGCCGACGGGCCCTTGTTTCCCCGGCGGCGCCGCGAATCCGCTGAATTACCCGGCGGATGGCGGCTATACCCTCGGCAATGGCTTGGGATACTCGACCTCCAAGGCAGCGCTCGGGTTCCCGGCCGGTGGGTTGGGACCTGACAACCGTGTGCTCTTGTACCTCGGCGATTCCTGGAAGATCAAGTCGAACTTCACCCTGACATACGGATTGCGTTACGAGCGCGATACAGGTCGTACGGACAGCCAATACGCTGCGATTCCTCAGCTAAGCGCTCTCCTTCCTGGGCTAGGCAACCAGGTGAACCAGCCCAACAAGAACTTTGGCCCAGACTTAGGTTTTGCGTGGGATCCGGCGAAAAACGGTAAGACTGCCATCCGAGGCGGAATCGGCTTGTTCTGGGAAAATGCCATCTGGAACAACGTACTATTTGACGGCCCGTACCGGGAGCCTACGGGTGCCTTCGCGCAGTTCCCCGGACCCTGTGCCGCTGCAGGACAACCGTCTCCTTTGCAAACTCCGACCGGTGCCATCAACCCGAGCGAGGCCGTTTGCGGCACTGCGTCAGGAGGATTCCCATTAATTGGGAACGCCGTGCCGGCGGTCATCGCTCTTTCAAAGGCATATCAGGCCGCTTCACCCTTGGACTTGCAGGAGCCGAATCCGGGCTATGCCGGACAGTATCTCACGGACTGCGCGGCGCTACGATGGGTTCGACCTGCTTCTTCCAGTCCGGCACCAACCTGTTCAATCCTAACTACAAATCACCGCGCTCGGTGGTCATGAATCTCGGCATCCAACGCGAGCTTCACCCCGGCATGGTCTTGAGCGTTGACTTCATTCGCAACGTCCAAACCCACTTCCTGCTGGGAGTGGACGAGAATCACACAGGCGACATCCGGTACTTCAACGCCGGCGGCGCTAACGCTGCTGTTGCCACCACGATTGCGAATTGCTTAGGCGCACCGGGCACGGTCGCACAAACGTACTCAGGTAATTGTCCAGATGATCCCGCGACCGGAACCACGGATAGCGGAAATTGGACACCGCGCCCTGCCACGATTGCGGACTACGCAGGGAACGGCTTAGGCTCAACCGCCGACTTCGGCGGTACCAGTTGTCTCGCGGCCGTGGGTCACCCCTGCGCATTCGGCGGTATCAACCCGATTGCACCACCCCTGAATTTCCTCTCTCCGGTTGGTCGTTCGGTCTACAACGGCTTGCAGATGAAGTGGATTGACAACGTGAAGGCTCCCTTCCGGGGCTCCAAGGATATGAATTTTCAAGTCTCATATGCCCTATCGCGTTTCGATAATTCTGGAGGCGGCGTCGGACCGGGGGCAACAGTGACAGCTGCGGCCGCTGATCAGGACTTCATCGTCCCAGCTCTCGACAACCAGAATGTGAATCGTTATTTTGGACCTTCCACCCTGGATCGCACCCACCAGTTATCCTTTGGTGGTTTCGTTGACTTGCGATACGGTTTGCAACTTGGGGTGATGTCCCACTTCTACAGTCCCCTCGCAATCACTCCTACAGTTCCGAACACGGGCCTTGGCGCGGGAGAGATCTTCCGCACCGACTTCACTGGCAGCGGCGTGACCCAGGATCCGCTTCCGGGAACCAAGGTCGGCAGCTTTGACCGCGGCGTCAACGCGAAGACCCTGAATGGAGCTATTTCTAACTACAACTCCCTCGTCTCCGCGGGTACGCTGACGCCTGCGGGCAACGTGCTCGTTCAGAAGGGCGTGATGACGCAGGCGGATCTGATCGCACTGGGTGGCATCTACAACGGTGGGTTGCCACTGCCTTTGGCACCTTCCGACCAAGTCAACTACCCGTGGCTGAAGACCTTTGACGCCACCATCGGCTGGACCTACACGTTCAAAGAGCGATTCACGATTAAACCTGGCGTGGGCTTCTTCAACCTGTTCAACTTCGCCAACTTTGACCTTCCGACGAGCATGATGTCAGGGTTGCTGACCGGTTCCACCGGCAGCATCAACGGCACCAACTACGCCGGACAGCTCGTGAACCGGGTTGGCGTCGGGACCGGCGTGTACACGCTGGGCTCGCCGCGTGAAACCGAGTTCAGCTTGAAGGTCGTGTTCTAGTCCCACTAAATTGGAAAAGTTAGACACCAGCCCCAAGGGCTGGTGTTTTTTTTGCCTTTCAGTCAACTCAGTTTGCACTGCGGCCTGTGGGCGTCTAAGTGAGACCGCGGAATTATGGCGTGATTTCGCTGCGCAGATGTTTCGACAGCTTCTCGATCTGCTTGAGTTTCTCGCTGGTATCTTTGGGAAGCAGGCCCTGCTGAATGCGGGAGACGTCAGCAGGTATGGTTTGCGCTAGGCGCGCCAGCTCATCGGCCTCCTGGCGGAGCTTGGCCGGATCGACGCGCGCTTGCTGCGAGCTTGGGGGTGGTATGTTCTTGTCCGCCTGTTGGGTAGCTTGGTCAGCCTGCTGCAGACCCGGCGGTCGTGGTTTTTGCGCTCGCGCCGACGACGCAGCGAACAGGACAATTAGGAGAGCGTAAGCGAGAAGCTTCACGGCGGACCTCCTACAGACGACAATTCGGCATATTGTACTTCTACGACTTGCCGCGTGTCCTTCTCCGACCCCGCCGCTTCAATATTCACCGCCGCGGCTTGTGTACAATGCCAGCATGCCTTTTCGTGGGCAGGGAAATCCGAATGGCGCCAAGCGCGGGCGCACTCCTCCTCCGGAGGAGACTTTCGAAGAAGCCACTTTTCTCAAGGCTCTGGGCGACAAGCAGAAACCGGTCAACGTCAAGCTGATGGATGGCCAGACCGTGCGTGGGTGGATCGAATACTACGATAAGCAGATGGTGCGGCTGACGCGCGAAGGGGAGCCCAATCTGTTTATTTTTAAGCACGAAATCATGTACATCGCGGAAGAATCTGGCACCACAAAGAAATAAGTGCGGCTTCTGGGAAGCCGGCTTCCGAAGGCTTGAGCGTCTCCCAAGTGCCATAGCAGTTTTGACCCGGCAGCCAAGTTTGAATGTCCTCGAATCCACCCAATCACGATAGCTTCATTCCCGCTATGTCAGAGATCGCCCGTGAAGCGGGCGCGCTGCTGATGCACTACTTTCACCAGCATCTGAAGTTTGAATATAAAGGTGACGCCGACCTTGTCACCGCGGCGGATCGCGCCTCCGAGAAGTTGATTCGCGAGCGCATCCTTGCGCTCTGGCCGGGACACGATGTTCTGGGCGAAGAGCAGGGACTCAGCGATCAGGGCAGCGAGTACCGCTGGTATGTCGATCCGCTCGATGGCACGACGAACTTCGCGCACGGCTACCCTGTGTTCTGCGTATCCCTGGGCTTGGAATACAGGGGATTGGAAAATCAGGCGCCTGCGCTGCGATCCTCGGGGCAGCGCGCGAGCCGCATTGCCGCCGTAATCTACGATCCTACGCGCGATGAGTTGTTTACGGCGGAGCAGGGAAGAGGCGCGCGGCTGAATGGCGAATCAATCCACGTTTCGAAAACCGCTACGCTCAAAGAAAGCCTGCTGGCCACCGGTTTTCCCAGCCACAAGCGGCACAAAAATCCGAACATTTTTTTTTACCACCAGATCACGCTGCACACCCATGGCGTGCGCCGGGCGGGGTCTGCGGCACTCGATTTGTGCAACGTGGCTTCTGGACGCTACGACGGATTCTGGGAGTTCAATCTCAATCCTTGGGATACCGCGGCGGGCGTGCTGATCGTCGAGGAGGCCGGCGGCAAAGTGACCCGTTTCGATGGATTGCCTTTTGAACTCAACAGCCGGGAGACCCTGGCCTCGAACGGCCTGCTGCATGAAGCTCTGCTTGCGGAGTTCAAAGAAATCTTTGCCGGTCGCGGCATGGAGTCGTTACCGGACCCGCGCGAGTACCAGCGCTAGATTTTTCTTTGCTGCGGCAGAGTCCACTCTTCGTTGAACCCGATCTCGCCTGTGGAGCTACAATAGTCAGGGACTGGGTAGCCGCTTCCGCCTGTCCCTTATCCTTCATTCCTACAGGCTGAAACGTGATCAACTCTCTTCTCGAACGCAAGATCGAAAAACGGCCAGACCAGGTCCGGCTGCAAGGGCGCATTTTTTTTCTCACCGAAGATCCGGAACTCATCAAACGGCAACTTGCTGGCGAGGATTTGCCATGGGACACGAAGAATCCGGCGAACAATCCCAAGCTTCGCGATGACATCTCGACCGACGAGATCACCCCGGCACATTATTGTTTTTATTTCGATGAGACCCTGGGGGAGATTCCTTATCTTGGATTAAAGTGTGGGAGCGTCACGCCAATTGGGCGCGGGGATGTGAAGCGCGGTGGCTTTGTGTGCGCGGTCAGCGGCAAGCGGCGCGGCAAAGGATCGAGCCGCGAGCAATCGCCGTATGCGGAAATGTGCGCCGGAATTCAAGTGGTGATTGCCGAAAATATTGAACGCATCTACAAACAGAATTGCCAGAATCTTGGAGTGCTGACTTCGACGAACTTTTCTCTGATCGATCGCATTCGCGGCGGAGAAGAAATTCCGCTCAGCGAGTTCACCGCGGGCGAGGATGAGATTACTCGCCAGGTGATCGAATACGGCGGTCTGTTTCCCTTTAATGTGGCACGCATGCAAAAGAAAGTGTTTTTGCCGCCGATCAAAACCGAAAAGCGCCCCATGACCGTGGCGGAGAAAATCTTTGCCCGGCACATGGTGAACGAAAATGGCGGCATTGGCGTGAGCAGCGTAAAGCCGGGTGATACTGGATTCGCTCAGGCCGATCTCCGGTTCAGCCACGAGTACGTCACTCCGATGGCGGCCATTTTCTTCGAACGGTACGTGGGCAAGGACGCCAAGGTAAACGACGCGTCGAGCATTATTTTTTTCCGCGACCATCTTACTTTTCTCGATGAAGTAATTTCCGAAGAAAAAAAGAAACTGGGCTTGCTCGACCTGGCGACCCAACTAAAGCTCAAGCAGCAGGACTTCGCCGCCAAGCAAGGAATCAAGCTGCACGGCGAGTTGAAAGATCGCAAAGGATCGGAAGGCATCTGCCATTCGATCGTCCTCGAGAGTTATGCGCTGCCCGGACAACTCAACATCGGCTCGGATTCACATACTCCGCACGTGGGTGCGATTGGCTGCGTGGCTTTTGGGATTGGCACGACCGACGTGTTCAATGGCTGGATCACGAAAGACGTCCGCGTGAAAGTGCCGGAATCAGTGAAGATTGTGATTCGGGGCAAACGGCGCGCGAATGTTACGGCGAAGGATTTTATTCTGAAGATTCTCAGCCTCGACTACGTGCGCAGCGGCAAGGCGCTGGCGAAAGTCATGGAGTACGCGGGCGAAGCCATCGAGGAGCTCAGCGTCGACGAGCGTGCCACCATGACCAACATGGCGGCTGAAATTGGCGGATTTACCGGCATTGTGGCGCCGGATAAGAAAGCCGTGGATTTTCTGGTGGAGCGGCGCGGTATGGATCGAGCCAAAGCGCAGTCGATGATCGAGGGCTTGTACAGCGATAACGATGCTCAATATGCCCATGTGATTGAACTGGACGCAGCCGAGATCGGACCGATGGTTGCGACTCCGGGTGATCCCGGCAACGGGAAGTACATCCGAGACCTGCACACGCCCGTGCCGGTCGAGATCGCCTACGGCGGCACCTGCACCGCGGGCAAAAACGAAGATATGGATATGTATGCCGCCGTCCTGGCCGACGCTCTCAAGCAGGGCAAATGCGTTGCCGACTCGGTAAAGTTCTACATCCAGTTCGGCTCGCAGGAGACGCGCGAGTATTGCTTGCGTAAAGGCTACCTGGATGTGTTTCAAAAAGCCGGCGCCCACGTGATCGAGCCCAGTTGCGGAGCCTGCATCAATGCCGGGCCGGGAGTTTCGACGCGCCCTGACCAGGTGGTGATCAGCGCGCAGAATCGCAATTTCCCGGGCCGTAGTGGTCCGGGACAAATGTATCTCGCCTCGCCCTTAACGGTCGCTGCCAGCGCCGTGGCAGGTTACATTGTCGAATACGAGCCGAGCGAGGCTTTGGTGGGAGCTTAACCCATCTTCCTTGTAAGTGGTTGAATCCACGCCTAGTGGCTGAAATCAGCCAGTCCTAGGATTACAACTTTTCTTTGTGATCCGAGTTCAAATAGATAGGTGCTTCGGATAGAAAAAGATCGGAAGACCTGCAGATCCGGTGGGCGCAGCTGGATGGGCGGATCTGAGAAAAGGGGATTCACCATGAAGTACATAAAATATTTGGCTCTGGTAAGTGTTCTAATGCTGCCCTTGGTCTACTCCCAGGCGCAGGTTAGCGTGGGAGTCGGATTCGGACCGGGCTACGTCGGCGTGGCGCCGACCTGCGCTTACGGCTACTACGGATACTACCCTTACGCGTGCGCGCCTTACGGCTACTACGGGCCTGATTGGTTCGCAGGTGGCATATTCATTGGCGCTGGCCCCTGGTACGGCTGGGGCGGTGGCTGGGGACACGGTTGGAACGGTGGCTGGGGTCGCGGCTACTACGGGCGCGGAGGCTACGGCTGGGGTGGCGGTCACGGCTATTACGGTCGCGCAGGATACGGTGGACGGGGTTATGCTGGACGGGGTTATGCCGGGCGGGGATACGCGGGTGGTGGGTTCCGCGGTAACGCGTTCCACGGCGGCGGCGGAGGCTTCCACGGTGGAGGAGCTGGCGGCTTCCACGGTGGTGGTGGCGGATTTCACGGTGGAGGCGGTGGCCACGGCGGCGGCGGGCATCGGTAATCGAGCCTAACGCAGGCTTCAACCACCGGGCAAAATGGCTGGCAGCAACCACTGCCGGCCGTTTTGTTTTTGCGGAGCATCTCTATTCTTGCTAGAATGTGCGTTCTCGCGAGACTGCCGTAGTAAAATACCAGCATCCAGTTCAGGAGACCGCACCGTTATGACTTATGTAATTGCAGAACCCTGCATCAACACGAAAGACACCGCCTGCGTGGATGCGTGTCCGGTGGATTGCATTCATCCCAAGAAAGATGATCCCAAGTACGCGACCGAGCAACTGCTCTATATCGATCCCGTGGAGTGTATCGATTGCGGCGCTTGCGTGCCCGTGTGTCCGGTGTCGGCGATCTTCGCGCTTGACGATCTGCCGGAAAAGTGGAATTCGTTTACCGAGCTCAACGCCAAGTATTTCGGACGATAAACTGGTTGCGATCAGGCGGACATTATGGCGCGCATCCTCGAGGGATGCGCGCTTTGCTTTTCCCGCTCACACTTTCCCCACTCACAGCCAATCGTCCTAATTTTTGTTTATGGTGAAGGTCCCGTTGCCCGTGCACCCAGCCACGCCGGTGAGAGTCCATGTGCCGGTGATCGTGCTTCCGCCGACCGCGCCATTCAATGCTAATTGATTGTTCGTACCACTGGAAAACGTAGTTGAAATATTCATCCCGAATGTGCCCGCAACGTTCCCATTGAAATTGCCGCTCAATCCGAAAGAACCGGTTTCAGTAGTGTCGCCGGAAAAACATGGGCTGGTGGTTGTGAACTTAAAGTTAGTGACGCTGATCGAGCCGCCGCTTTCCTGAGTAAAGTTCGTGGTGAAGCCGAACGCCGGAGAATTGTCGGTATTGGTGAGATTGGCAGTCCATGCGCCATTGATGTTACCTGAATTCGAGTTATTGCTACTCCCGCACCCGATCGTTACCAATCCCAGCGACAGAAGAAGAATCATTCCCAGTGATCTGTACACATGTCCTCCGCTTTAGAAAGTTTCAGCTCATATTGAGGACAAAATTGCCCGGGTTGTTGCTCGGGATGAAACTGTAGGTGCCCCGCGTAAAAACAGCACGGTCTGGATTTGGGCTGGTTGGGGCATGCCAGCCACTCTGGACTACCGCCGCAGGCTCATTCCGCACGCACGAGGCGGAACTCCAGGTCAGCTAAAGTGACGACGTGATCTCACCGATGAAGAAGAAAGCCTCTATCGCGTGCAGGGTTCCGGTGATTCTCGTCACAGGCTCGCGTGATGCCTATCATTCTCAAAGAAGATGGTGAGCCGTAGCATGGTTTTCGGAAGCACCTGCGCGAGCTGGCCAGGGCCGGACAAAGTTGAAAAGGACAATACCGCGATGTCAGAAAGCATCCCGACGTTTCAGTACCACAGCAATCGTTACCATGCGGCCGCGGCGTGCGAACATTGCGAGGGAATCATCCGGCACGAGAACTGGTGCATCACACGCGACCCGATTGTTTACTATGCCTACCAGATCGTTGCTGACCCAACTCAGTTGACGATCGGCGACGCTCTCATTCTCCACTCGCTTGGAGTAACGTGGGAACGGAATAAGAGTCAGGTCGGCTGCCGGGGGAATTGCTCGGCCGGTTCACGCATCCAAGCCTAAGTCGACTGATTGTTAATTTAGAATGAGTGCTAGATCACGCACGTCGCCCACGTTTTTTCAATCAACAATCAAAAATCAGCAATTCCTTAGCTGCTGTCTCGGCAAAATTAGAGCTACGCCTTGGGCACAAGCTGAATTTCGAAGATTTTCGGGAAAGCGACTCCCAGTCACGGGCAAGCTTTGGCCATCAATCGCTATTGGCGATCCCGCGAGCCTGCGCAGATCCCACGACACTTTCGATGCTCGATAGCAAGTCCGTCGCAAGCCGGCTCTTATCGACACAGCCGTTCGCACCGGCTTGAATCGCACTGGGTAGCAGCGATGCGGGGTCATGTTGACTCATGATCAAAATTTTCGCGTCAGCGAACTTGTGCCGAATCGCGCGCGCCACCTCTAAGCCATTCATACCTGGCATGCTGATGTCCAACAGGATGACATCGGGCCGGAATTCCTGGGCTTTCTGAATTGCTTCCTCGCCGTCTTGCGCCTCGGCGCAGACTTCCCAATTTTTCCTGGACGCCAGAATCTCAATCACGCCGCGCCGGACCAGCACGTTATCATCGACCACAAGAATTCGCATGGAGATTGCCGATACTCTTGATTTCTTTATCCAACTGATACGGGCTGGACAACCGGTGCGTGTTTCGCAGGATCACTTTTCGCAACTGGAAGGGTGAAAGAGATTGTGGTTCCGTGACCGTTGGACTCAATGGTCATGTTCCCGCCGAACTGGCGGACTCGCTCCCGCATTCCGGTCATTCCTACTCCTGAGCCTTTGGCCTGAATCTCGGCTAGCCTTTCCGGCGATATTCCTTTGCCCTGGTCGCGCACTTCAAGTGAAACCTCATCAGCGCGGCGCGCCATATGAATGATTGCACTCTTGCTGCCACTGTGGCGATGAATATTTGTCAGGCATTCCTGCACCAGGCGGAACATAACCAGTTCCATCTCGCGCGAGAGTCTTCCGAAGTTTTCGGTGACGTTGAGTTTAATCTCCAAACCGTTTCGCTCCGATAGCCCCTGGATATACCAGCGAACGGCTTCTGCCAGGCCCGTCTCATCCAACAGCGGCGGATGCAAGAGGTAGGACATCGTTCTTATTTCCTGATTCAACTGCTGTACCAACTGCTGGCTGTCTTCCGCCTCCTTGACCAGACTGAAGCCATCGTGACGCGCGTGTTGCGCCACCCGGGAAAGATTCATGCCCAGAGCGGTTAAAATCTGGCCGGCGCTGTCATGGAGTTCGCGGGCAATACGGCGGCGTTCTTCGTCCTGTACTTGCAACAACCGCACGGACAGGTCACGTAATTGTTGCGACTGCCGTACGACATCAGCGTTGCGGGATTCCAATTCCCGGGTGCGCTCGCGCACTTCCGCGTCCAGTGTTTCTGCCAGGTTTTTATAATTTTCCTCGGCACGCTTAAGCTCGGTGATATCCACTCCAGTGGGGTGCAGAAAAAGTATTCGCCCTTCGTGGTCTCGAATTGGATAAAGCGCAAAATCCACAATGTGTTCACTACCATCTGCCCAGGAATAGCGGAGCGTCTCCCTGTAAGGAACGCCTTTTGCGACTTGCGGTGTCGCGGTCCGGATTTTTTCCCGTGATTCTGGGATAACCTTCCACCATCCGCAGTCCCAAAGGGGGCGACCCAGAATCTCTTCAGCGCGATAACCGCATGCATCCAGGCACAACCGGTTCGCGTCGATGACTGTTCCATCGAGGGTCATGATTCCAGCGAACACGGTTGTTTGTTCGAATACAGCCCGGAATTTTGCATTGGCGGCCACCGCTTCGGCAGTCATTTGCCGCTCCCGTTCCTCGATTCGTTTTCGCTCGGTGATATCGAGGGTCAGCCCATCAAAACGCGTTGGCTTACCGAAGGCATCGTAGAAGGTTCGGCCAATTGCACGGATCCATTTCTGCCGTCCGTCGGGCGCAACCGTCCGGTACTCGATGTTATAAGGAATATCGTTCGCGTTGCTATCTTCGATTGTCTGCCGCGTGCGTTCCCGGTCATCCGGATGCAAACGCTCGTAAAATGTATCGATCGTTACCTCGGCATCCGAAGGCAACCAGAAATGTTCTTTGACTTTGTGATCCCAGATTAGCTTGTCAAAGGGAAGATCGCAGAACCAGAAGCCCACCTGCGATGCTTCCGTGACCAGATCAAAACGCTCGCGCTGCTTGCGCTCCAACTCTTCAGCTTGTTTTCGCGGCGTGATGTCGAGCACGGTGCCCAGCATGCGCCACGGCGCGCCTTTGCCGTCGCATTCCAGATGACCGGTGAGCTCTACCCAGCCAACGCTACCACCCTTGCGGCGAATACGCCCTTGAAAAAAGAAACGCGATCCGGTTTCCAGAGTGTGGGAAACTGCCTTCTCGAATGCCGGCAAATCCGCATGGTGCACGAATTTTGTCTTGAATTCCGCCGCGGAGATTGGACCCTCCTCAGCGCTTCGCCCGAATATTTCGTAAGGTCTGTCGTTCTCCCACGCCACGCGGTCCTGATCGAAATGCCACATCCAGATGCCAAGCTCCGCGGCTTCCGTCGCGACCCGCAGCCGCTCTTCGGATTCCTTGATCGCTTCGTGCGCGCGAACGATGTGTGAAATGTCCCGGAAATAACAGACCACGCCGAAACGCCCGTCCGGAAGCGGAATGCGGTTGATCTGCCATTCAAAACACTGGAGAGCTCCCGTATCGCGACGCCGCTGGATGCGTTCAGCGGCAAAGCAGGGTTCTCCCGTTTCCAACGTGTGACGGAATTTTCCGATGATCTCGTCTGCGTATTCTTTGGGCCAACGGCTGCGAGTGATTTCGTCAAAGTCGCCCCCGATCAGGTGGGGGTCGTTGTCATAGGCGGCTAGCGCAGTAGGATTGACCTCACGGAACCGGAAGTCCGAATCGACCAGATATACGCCGAGCGGAGCCTCATTGAGCAGAGTCTCGAACTGCGCGGTCCGTTGACGCAGAACCTCCCCGGCCTCTTTTCGCATGCGCGCCATTTGCAAATGGGTTTGCACCCGGGCCAGAAGCTCGCGGGCACTGAAGGGCTTGATGAGGTAATCGTCGGCGCCATGTTGCATGCCTTCGACGCGCGACTCTTCGCCAGCACGCGCAGAAAGCAGGATGATCGGAATGGTCTTCGTTTCCGAATCTCCGCGCAGCGCATGCAGCAATCCAAAGCCGTCGAGGTTGGGCATCATCACATCGCTCAACACCACGTCCGGCGTGCGTTGCCGCGCGGACGTGAGCGCAGCTTCTCCATCTGGAACCGCTTCTACCTCATAGCGTTCGGAGAGCAAACGCACAAGATATTGACGCATGTCGGCGTTATCGTCCGCTACCAGGATGCGCGGGCGCTTCTCGGCTGCCTCGAACTCCGCAACATCTGGAGGACAAGCCACAGGAATGCGTTCATCGTCAGGAATGATTTCGTGCGCGTCGTCGAAGTCCTCTTCCTCGGGCAGCCAGCGCAGCGCCTCCTGCACAAATGGGGCGGCGCCCACCGCTGTGGTCGCCAGGGTGCGGCTTCCACCAATCCTGTCAGCAGGCAAGTGTGCGCTACCTAGCGGGACGCTCACAATGAAAGTGCTGCCCGTTCCTGCCACGCTTTCCACGCGAACTGTTCCGCCATGAAGCTTAACCAGTTCCTGAACCAGCGCCAGGCCGATCCCGCTTCCCTCGTGAGTTCGGCTGCGGGTATTTTCGATACGATGGAAGCGGTCGAAAAGCCGCGGCAGTTCTTTCGCGGGAATGCCTACTCCAGTGTCTTTCACGTGTAATTCGACGTTGTTCCCCGCCTCAGCCAATGCAACTGTGATCGTGCCTTCGAAGGTGAATTTGAAGGCGTTCGAGATGAGATTGAGAACAATCTTTTCCCACATGTTCCGATCGATGAAAACCGGCTGCGACATCGGGGGACATTCCAGTTCCAGCCGCAGTCCAGCTTTCTCCGTGGCAGAACGGAATACGCTGGCTAGCTCCACAGTAAAGTTCGCGAGGTTCGTCGGTTGAAATACCGCCTGCATTCGGCCCGCTTCGATGCGGGAAAAATCCAACAGAGTATTCACCAGCCGCAGCAGCCGGGTTCCGTTGCGATTCACCAGTTCGAGCTGGCTTTTTGCGGATGGAGACAGCCCGGTATAACTTTTTGCCAGCAGATCTTCTACTGGCCCCAGCATCAAGGTCAACGGAGTGCGAAACTCGTGGCTGACGTTGCTGAAAAACGCGGTCTTTGCGCGGTCAATTTCGGCCATGGCCTCCAGTCGCTTCCGCTCTTCCTCGGCCGCGCGCACATTCTGAATGGCAGTTGCGATCTGGCTCGCGATCAGCTCATAAAATGTGCGGTACTCCGCATCGAGTCTGCGGGTGGGATTTACGCCGGCGACCAATACTCCCAGCGGCCGATCGTCACCTCGCGAAGTAACTGGCAGCACCATGGCATTCGCAATGGTCTGCTGCGCCGGACCCAGCGGTAGCTCTGGAATATTTCCCACGTCGATGACCAGAGCCTGGCCGGTATTCACGACTTGCGCTATCGGCCACAAAGATGTCTCTGAGTTTGCGCTGTTTAGATCCAGGGTTAGCGGGGAGTTCGTGAGTATCTCGGGAGGAACTCCGCAGGCCTGCTGTCGGCTGGCTGTCTTCCCATCTTCGTCAACCAGATAAAGAATGGCGAAAGGGATATCGTCCGGATTTTTGAGTAGCGTGTCAGCGGCGGAGGCGCAAGCCTGCTGGGTTGTTTTTTGCGTTAACGCGCCCGCCGATAGTTCGGACAGCGTCCGCAGGCGCCGTGCGTTAATCACTTTTGCCGTGACTTCAGTCGAAGGGCAAAATAACCCGCCAACTCTCCCGGCCTCGTCATGAATCGGACTGTAGGAGAAAGAGTAATAAGTCTCTTCCACGAAATTTCCGCGATTCATGAAGAGACGAACATCATCGACAAATGAGGCTTCGCCTTTCTGGAAGACCTTGTCAGCCAAAGGACCGCAAACATCCCAAATCTCCGGCCACACTTCCGCCGCCGGCCGGCCTAATGCCCGAGGGTGTTTGCTTAAACTCAAGACTTGGATATACGCGTCGTTATAGAGAAAGGTCGCGTCTTTACCCCATCCAATCCACATGGGATGCTGAGAACTAAGGATCAGATTGATCGAGGTTTTCAGGCTTTGCGGCCAGCCCTTGATCGGCCCCAGGGAGGTGTGAGACCAATCGTGTTCCCGGATTAAGCGGCCCAACTCTCCGCCTCCAGCCAACCATACTGTTTCTAAGTCGTGATTGTTCCTCTCAGCCAGGGAATTCGTCGCTGAGTCGCGATCAACGATTCGATCGAGCGTAGAAAACAGATCTCGGCCGATTTGGTTCTTGGGAATATAGGCCGCAGCATCTACTTCACGAACCTGCTGTTGCACGATGGCCGGGTCGTTCTGGCTGACGATGACCACTTTCACTTCCGGCAGTTCTTTGCGCAGAATGCGGGTTGCCTCGAGTCCATTCATGCGAGGCATCGAGATATCCATGAGCACGACATCCGGCCGCAGCGATTTGGCTTTCTCGATGGCATCCAGCCCATCGACCGCTTCTCCGCAGACGTTCCAGACCGGGCGGGAAGAAAGCAGCGAACGCAGGCTCTTTCTGACCGCCTCGTTATCGTCGACAATCAGTATCTGACCAGAGATCATTCTGAATCTGTCTTACTCAATCTATGCACCGGGGCTGCGCCCCCGAAGTCTAGCGAACCGTTCGCCCCAATTCAGGCACGGGGCGAAGAAAAGTGCGCCAAACCCTAACAGCGTCTGAGGATAATAGTTGGCGCCTTAATAGCGATGGTATACAGTGATTCCTGTAGCGCCCGCGAGAGAACGGGCGGCCTTCAGTTCTCGCACCGGCTGCCGACGCAGGCCTGATTCGACCAGTAAATCTGACATTGGTAACCATCCCCCGAGTGACTTTCGGTACCCTTCGAACACCTCAGCCTCAACTCCTTTCGTAATTATTGATTACAAAACTTCACAACTAAACTTCGATGCGGGGGTTTAGTTCTGACATGATCAACAAAGTCACGAAGTCGCTCTTAGTCCTGGCAGCGGGTGGTCTGATGTTTGTTGGCGCCGCCTCTGCTCAAACCCAAGACAGCAACGCATCCGGCGCGGGACCAGGCGTAGTCGATCCCGGTCATCCTCGCGTCAATGAAGTCAATACCCGCGAGCAGAACCAGCAGGACCGCATCGCGAATGGTGTCCAGAACGGTACCATGACGCCTGGACAGGCATCGCGCGTGGAGAATCGGGAGCAGCATATCGAGAACCAGCAAAAGGCCGACATGGCCGCTCATAACGGTCACCTGACCAAAGGTGAGCAAAGACAGCTCAACCGGGAACAGAACCGCACGAGCCGGCGAATCTACAAAGATAAACATGATGGAAAGTAGTTTCGAAATCTGACTTCCCGAATTCAGGACAAGAGCCGCGCCGACCGCGGCTTTTTTGTTTTCCGAACAGATTCTGTTGCTCTGCGTTTTGCCGCGCCAACTTGTCTATAATGGCGGGGCCATACCTCATGCTCGTCGTGAGCAATTGAAGTCCCGTGCGGTTTCTCACCGCATGGCCGGAGCTGGAAACATACTTGATCCTATGAATGTAAAGTCTGGATTGGAAGTGGCGAGCTTGACCGACGTCGGCTGCCAGCGCGAGAACAATGAGGATTCCTACCTCTATTGGGAGCCGACGGCGGAGGGAGACCTCCAGCGTAAAGGCAGATTGGCGGTGATCGCCGACGGCATGGGCGGATACGAAGGCGGCCAGGAGGCCAGCCGGTTGGCCGTGGAGACAGTTCGTGAAGTCTACGACAATGTAGTCCGGGACGATCCGCATGTTGCCCTGCTGGAAGCATTTGCCAAAGCCCACGAAAGAATCCAAAGCTACGCAGGACAGCATCCCGGGCTTCACGGCATGGGCACTACGTGCACGGCGCTCGTGATCCGCGACCGCCAGCTTTATTTTGCTCACGTCGGAGATAGCCGCCTTTACCTGGTACGCGGGGCGAGCATCGCGCGCCTCACTCGCGACCACTCCTATGTTGGCCGGCTGGTCGAGACTGGCATTGTTCGCCCCGAAGATGCAGAAAAGCATCCGCAACGGCACATTCTCACAGCCGCATTGGGCGCAGGCATCGAGGTAGCTGTGCAAAGAGCCGAGCAAGCAATGCCCCTGCAGGACTCCGACTATCTTCTTCTGTGTACGGACGGTCTGTGGGGCGTAGTGAGCGATGAAGAACTTGAGGCGGCTGTGAAAGGCAATAATCCTGCTGAGTGCTGCGCTGTCCTGGTGAAGCTGGCATTGCAGCGCGGCGGACCGGACAATATTACAGTGCAAGTTCTGCGCGTGTTGCCTGAGGCCGAATCCGAAGCGATTGCAAGCTGAGGAAACCGGTTGTTCTTTCGAGCTGCAATCTGCTGCACACCGTGAGCTTTTCCCCAAGAGCTATTTTTCCAAACCATTGAAAATAAGCTCTTGAAATCCTCCTGCCATGATTCAGGAATGGCTGATCGATTGCAGGTGTAGCAGCATAAAGTCTATTAATACCATAGACTTTATGGCATAATGGCGCCGCGATGAAAATCTCACAAAAAGGACTCTACGCCTTGCAGGCGATGATGATGTTGGCCCGTCGCCACAACCAGGGAGCGATCAAGATCCGCGAGATCGCGTACGAGGAAAATCTTCCAGAGAAATTTCTGGAGCTTATCCTCCTTGAACTGAAGAACGCGCGCATGGTCGAAAGCGTGCGCGGAGCCAAGGGCGGATATCAGTTGCGGCGTGATCCCTCTGACATCCGGCTGAGCGAGATCATGCGTTTGATCGACGGTCCGCTGGCGCCATTTGGTGACGCCGAACAGTTGCGCACTCTGATTGACCGCGATCTGCCGCATCGCGCCCTTTACCAGCTATTTCTCGACGTGCGCGACGCAGCCGCCAACATTCTGGAAAATACAACTCTGGCGGACCTCATCGCCGATCCTTCGCCGCGCGCCCCCAGAGCGAAGAGAACACTGAAGAAGAAGGAAAAGGGAAGCGTATTGTCCATGGTGGTTGGGGGAAGCAAAAGTGAGTAAACGCTGTTGATAGCCTGAACCAATCCTAGCGGCTACAGCAAAATATATTCGCAATTCACACTATGTTCAGTAAGGGCGGTAACTGTGTATGAGGAAACACTACTAAGTAGATAGTGATAATAAAGAACATATAGTATCGGATTGAGGTTGCGAAGACGTTCCGTAAGTCTCAGTTCAAAGTTATTCGACCAAAACTCAAAAGGAGAGCATTGCAAACTCAATGAAACCACGAAAGAAGTTGATCGTCTCTGCTTTCGCGCTCGCGGCTTTGACCGCGGGCGCGTGGGCACAGAACCCACCCTCAGTTGCAGCTGCCCCCAAAGATGGAGCGACCGCACCTGCACCCTCCACTGTCACCGCCGCGGATGTTCAAGCCCTGAAAGATGCTCTGGCGGCGCAGCAACTGCAAATCGATAGACTCACACAGCTCCTGCAGCAGCAGAGCCGGCAAAACTCGCAACAGGGAGCCCGGCAGCAAGCAGTGGGTCAACAGGAGAGCAACTTTGCCGGCGTGAAGCCAGTGAACAACACCGCACAAGATGGTGCGACCTTAAAGAACGCGATACTGCCGTTGCAGGAGTCGCCACAGACTGTGAATCCTGATTCGCCGGAAACGTTTAACAAGCAGATGGAAGGCACACTTACCATACACTTCAGGGGCATCAACATTACGCCCGGTGGATATGCGGAAGCCGCCTTTGTGCGGCGCTCGAGAGAACTCGCCGCAGACCTGCCCACGCCCTTTAATTCTCTGACCATGCCCGGCGCATCTCAGAGCCAGCTGTCGGAGTTTTTCGGTTCCGCTCGCCAGTCGAAAATCACCACCTTCGTCGATGGCCGTCTGAAGGACGTGGATCTTTCCAGCTACGTCTCAGCCGACTTTCTCTCTTCCGGCGTTACATCCACTTCCACCGAAACCAACAGTTACACGCTCCGTCTGCGGCAGGCCTGGGGGCAAGCCAAATTTCACAATGGCTTGAGCTTCCTCGGCGGCCAGGAATGGAGTCTGCTGACAGAAAATGGACAGGGAATTTCCCCGGACGATGACCTCGGAAGAACCAACGACGCTCGCCCGAAAACGATCGATCCGTCATATAACGTTGGCTTTGTTTTTGCGCGCCAGTACGGGGTTCGCCTGACTAAAGATTTCAACCATAAGGTTGCGATCGCTGTTGCCTTGGAAAACGCGCAAGGCACTCTCACCACCCATGGAAATGGAGACAATTTCCTGCTTGGTGAGGCAGGTGCAAGCAACAGCTTCAACACAACCTCCACCTACACGGCCAATCCGTCGCCGGATCTTATTGCGAAGGTCGCCTTTGATCCTGGGTTCGGCCACTACGAAGTTTTTGGCCTGTTCGACCGATTCCGTGATCGTATATTTCCTTGCGGCGAAATCGCCAACCCTACGACTGCCACTTGCGGCGGCAGCACGACTCCTGGTCCCAACGCACTCGGGGCCTTCAATGCTTCCAAGAACGGAGGCGGCGCCGGCGCCAGCGCCCGCTGGGCTATTGCCCACCACTTAGTCTTCGGTCTGAAAGGCTTCGCTGGCAGCGGGATTGGACGTTACGCCCCAGGCGGACTCTCGGATCTCTCGATTAACGCCGACGGCACAGTTCATTTGATCAGGAATTTTGAAGGGCTCACTACCCTGGAGTGGAAAAGCAAGAAATTCGACATCTTTGGCTACGGCGGTATCGAGTACGCTGGCCGGGCGGTGGATTTTGACCCCATCACCGGCAAAGAGGTCGGCTATGGAGCTCCCCTGTTCAACAATTCCGGCTGCTATACCGAGCTGGCTCCTGCGGTGAACACGGGCTTTACTCCGACCACACTTACCAATTGCACCGCCGACACACGCGCACTCGTCGAGGGCACGGCTGGCTTCTGGTATCGCTTCTATAGCGGGCCAAGAGGCCGGTTCCAGTTCGGCACGCAGTATTCCTATGTGACTCGGCAAACATGGTCTGGTGTGGGCCCGTCGGGAGCAGGACATCCCGGAGTAACTCCGGAAGGAATCGACAACATGGTCTTTACTTCGTTCCGCTACTACTTGCCATAGGCCCAACGGGTCCCGCGTCTTTCTTGGATGCGGGACCAGTAAGGTCCAACACTTCGCTTTTCGAAGGGTCCTTCCCTTCGGAAACGCTGCCGGCCCGGTTTTGGCTACTCTCCTTTTCCGAGCCGGCGGCGTTAATTTGGTTACGAGAAACGGTGAATGACGATTTCGGAATCTTTCTGTTTCGCAATACAATATCGCGAGACGATATTTTGGACTAACATTTTGGTCTGACATTATTGGTCTGACATTTTGAACTATGAACTCTAGACGCGAATTCCTCAAGCAGATGTCGGGAGCGGCGCTTCTCACAGGCGCTGCGCCGGTCTTGACATGGGCGCTTCCGCCAGGACAACAGATCCCATTCCCCGGCGAAGAAGGTATGGTTCTTCGCTCATTTCGCTTTATCGATCTGGAGAGTCCTGTCGATTATTTCAATACCTGGCTCACGCCAGTCCCGCACTTTTTCGTGCGCAACCACATGTATGAGCCCACTGAACTCGATGCCAGGGACTGGCGAATCTCGGTTGGCGGCGAAGTGGACAAGCCGCTCACGCTGAGTTTGGCCGAGCTTTCGAAGATCGAGGCGCACCCAGTGGTCAACACACTCGAATGCGCTGGCAACGGCCGCACCTTGTATCGCCCGCAGGTCCCCGGCATTCAGTGGGGCAAAGGTGCGGTAGGCACCGCCCGCTTTTCCGGCCCGCGGCTGCGCGATGTGCTGCAGCGCGCGGGAGTGAAGCCGGCAGGCAAGCACGTCATGTTCCGTGGCCTCGATGAAGTTCCGGGCAAAGTACCTCCCTTCATACGTAGTATCCCAATCGAAAAAGCGCTCGATGCCGATACGCTCGTTGCCACGCACATGAATGGATCGCCACTCACCAAGCATCACGGCTTTCCCGCGCGTGCTCTTGTCCCAGGGTGGATCGGCTCGGCTTCCTGCAAGTGGCTCACCGAAATTAAAGTGCTCGAGTCTCCATTCGTGGGCAATTTTATGAGCCCCGGTTACAGCCTACCCAACCATCCGGTGAAGCCCGGCGAAGCCGTGAAGCCCGAAGACACGCATCCGATTACCGCGTTGAATGTGAAGTCCGTAATTGCGGGACCGAGCGACGGAGCTAATCTGAAAACTGGTGCAGTCCTCGTGCACGGCGCAGCCTGGGCGGGCGAAGCGGATATCACGAAAGTCGAGATCTCGATCGATGGCGGCGCGACTTGGAATCCCGCAAAACTTGGGCGCGACCAGTCCCGTTACGCTTGGCGACTTTGGAGCTACGAATCGAAGATCAAGAAACCTGGCGATTACTCCATTCAGTCGCGCGCGACGGATGATCAAGGACGCACCCAGCCGACTACGCCGTTATGGAATTCCGGCGGCTATCTTTATAACGTCATCGATCAGGTGGACGTGCATGTTTCATAAAAAAGTGTCCACTAAAGTGTTTCCAATAGTTTTGATGCTCGCCCTGCTAAGCTTCGCGACGGCGCTGAGAGCGCAGAAAGGTGGCTCCCCGAATGTAACGGCGGATTTACCGCCGGGCCCAATGCAGCTGAAAGCCACCACCAGCTGCACGGAATGTCACGAGGCGCGCATCATCCTGCAACAACGCCTGAGCAAACCGGCATGGACGAAAGAAGTCGACAAGATGACAAAGTGGGGAGCGGTAGTCGATCCCGCTGATCGCGACGCGCTGATCGATTATTTAAGCAGCAACTTCAGCCCTGACAAACCGCCCTACGAGCCGCCACGAACTGTGGCAGGGAAGAGCAGCTACGCAAAGAGTTCAAAGTAGAAATCCTCAGATCCAAAAGCAAAGCGCTACCGACCCAGCATCCATACTTGCGGGACGCTACGGCAGCGCTGCCAATTCTTCGCCTAAGTCGGATGCTGAAAGTATAGAAAGTGTTGTTGCCGAGCTTCTAGTGTATTGTTAGGTACTCGGAAGTTAATAGCTTAAGTCGTACACGCTAAAGCTTTTCCTCAGTGCTTCCCTCTGTACTTGGTTCTTTTTCCGGCCTTAATAGAGGAAACAGAATCACGTCCCGGATGGTATGAGAATCGGTCAGCAGCATACACAGCCGATCAACGCCCACGCCACACCCCCCTGCCGGAGGCATTCCATACGACAGGGCGCGAATGTAATCTTCATCCATTTGGTGAGCCTCTTCGTCGCCGCGTTCGCGTTCCTTTAACTGCGACTCGAAACGCCGCCGCTGATCTTCAGGGTCGTTAAGTTCGCTGAACCCATTGGAAATCTCCATCTGTCCGGCATAAATTTCGAAGCGCTCGGTCCACTCCGGCTCATCGGGTTTCTGCTTTGACAGCGGTGAGACTGCAGTAGGGAACTCGTAGATGATTGTCGGCTGCGTGAGGTGCTCCTCGGCTAAAGCCTCAAACAGGCTTGCAATACCCTTACCAAGGTTCGGATTTTTTCTCACTTCGGCAAGGAGTGCCCCGAAGATATGTTTGATTTGTCTGGTCTCTGCGCGAGGATCGCCGGGCACTAACGGAACCTGTTCGCGCTCTCCGGCCGCAGCTTGATGGGCGCTTTCAAGTTTGTGCATGAACGTAGTCAGATCGGAAAAATCCCGCATCTCGGGCTTCCCTCCTGCAACTTCCGGCCAGTAATGAATGATGGCCTCGCGCATAGTGAAGCGTCGCCAGTTCGCCCAGTCAATTTCCTGATCTCCCCACTTGGCTTTAGTGCCGCCATTCACATCGATTGCAGCCTGCGTGATCAACTCCTGCGTGAGATCCATGATGCCCTGATAATCGGTGTAAGCCTGATAAAACTCCAGCATGGTGAATTCAGGATTCCATCGCCAACCCAGTCCCTCATTGCGGAAGTTGCGGTTAATTTCGTACACGCGATCGAATCCGCCCACGACCAGCCGCTTTAAATAAAGTTCCGGCGCGATCCGAAGGTATAAATCCATATCGAGTGTGTTGTGGTGAGTCACGAATGGGCGCGCCACGGCCCCACCTGCGATGGGTTGCATCATCGGAGTCTCGACTTCGACAAATCCATGCGCTTCCATCGTCCGCCGCAGCGATTGCACCAGCTTGCTGCGCTTCAGAAAAACTTCGCGTACTTCGGGATTCACTACCAGATCGACATAGCGCTGGCGGTAGCGCAGTTCAACGTCAGTGAGTTCGTTCCACTTCTTCGCGCCACTAAGGTTAGAGTCATCTGCCTGGACCGTCTTACCCGCAGGCAGAGGCAAGAGATCTTTGCTGAGAAAAGTAATTTCCTCTACATGGATCGTGAGTTCTCCAGTGCGCGTGCGGAACAGATATCCGTTGACGCCGATGTGATCGCCAATGTCGAGCAACTTGTACAACTCGAAACCAGCGTCGCCGACGGCATCTTTCTTCACGTAAATTTGCAGCCGCAGACCGCCTTGCTGCAGATGCGAGAAGCCTGCCTTACCCATCAACCGAATCGCCATAATGCGTCCGGCCACCCGCACATTGACGCGCGGATTTTCGAGTTGCTCGGCTAGTCTTACCCGAATAATCCGCGAGGATTTGTGGAATGGTGTGAGTGAACTCGTACTTACTGCGGTACGCAGTTTGTCCTAACGCCTCAATCTGTTTCAACTTCTGGCGCCGTAATTCGTAAACGTTCTCGTCGAATGCCAAGAGTGTCCTTTAGTTGGGAATCGCGCCTAGGGCGCAGCAAATCTGTGGAAACCGTGAAACGCGATTATAAACAACTCATCCTCCGGTGATCTGATCATGGCATCCTATTTGCTCGAATATTGGTACTCTGGTACATTGGTACACATAATGGATGACCAAAAACTGCTGGTCGAGCGCGTGCAAACCGGTGTCCGCATGGAAAAGCGCCTGCTAAAAATTCTGAAGGCTTTTGCCGAATACCATGACATGACCCTCGGCGATCTGTTGGAGGGCATCGTCCTGCATAGTTTTGACGGAAAAACGCCGTTCAGTCCCGCCTCGCTAGAACGCATTCAGGAGCTGAAACGCTTCTACGACTTTGATCTGGATTCCAGCGCCAGTCATCGCCTCAAAGAAATTAAAGCGCGGCCCGCTCGCCGGCGAACGGCCGAGAAATAAAAATCGAGAAATAGAAACTGGAAATAAAGATACGTATGACTGCGCAGCGTGCCAATATCGCACTCACCGGCCTGCAATGGACCCTGGGCTTGGTGATTCTGATCGAAGCAATTTTGTTTGTGCTTCCGAGTGCCGCTCGCGGCTTCGCCAGCACTCACCTGCCAAACGTAATCCGGATAATTCTTGGATTCGGTGAAATCGCCGGTTGCGTTCTCATGCTCATTCCGCGGACCGCCATCCGCGGTGCCTGGCTTTTGGTGGTCGTGTTTGCTCTAGCAGTCGCGATTCACCTGCTGCACGGCATGTATGAAGTCGGAAATCTCGCCATCTATACCGCCGCTGCCTGGGCTGTCGCCGTCGGCAAAGGGAGTTAGACATCGCCGATTCCCATGGACAATCGGAAACTCATCGACGATTTCGAGGGCGGCGTCATTCCGCCTGATTCATTTCACCACGCCGATCACGTACACCTGGCTTTCGCCTATCTCAGCCAGTATCCGATTCTCGCAGCTTTAGAGAGATTCACCAGCGCGCTGAAACGATTCGCTATCGCGAACGGTAAGCCGCAGCTCTATAACGAAACCATTACCTGCGCATACTTTTTCCTGATTAGCGAGCGCGTAGCTCGCCACGGGGTCAGAGATTGGCAGGAATTTGCCCGCCTCAATCCTGATCTGTTTACCCAGAGAGATGGCATCCTAAGCCGCTACTATCGCGAAGCGACGTTGCGTTCGGACCTTGCTCGCGATGTCTTTGTGTTTCCCGATAGATTTCCGTGAGATCCGCAGGCGCACTCCCGATTCTTATCTCGACCCCAACGGAATTTGTTGGATAGAGTAGGATTTCTGGCAGAAACCTAACTATTGATAAAAGTCGAGGAGGAAAATGAGACGGCTATTCATCATTCTGTTTCTGGGTTTTACCTTCGCTCATGCTCAGGAAATCAACAATGGCGAAGCGGTCTTGCGTGCAATGCACGAGCGGTACAAAGCATCCTGGTATGACACGGTCACGTTTACTCAGAAGAGCACTACCTACAATCCGGACGGAAGCACAAAAGTTGAGACCTGGTACGAGGCCGCTTTGTTACCGGGAAAGCTGCGCATCGACATCGGGCCAGCCGCTGACGGAAATGGATACGTCCTGGCAGATGGCAATGTGACCATCATGAAAGATGGAAAAGTGACGGGGAGCCGGCCTCTGGTGAATATGCTGCTGGTATTGGGATTTGACGTCTACCGGCAAGATCCGCAGACTACGATCGATGTCGTCAAAGCCCAAGGCTATGACCTGACGAAGCTGCGTGAGGACACTTGGGAAGGCCATCCCGTTTACGTGGTCGGTGCCGCAAAGAGTGACTTGCAGTCCCGGCAATTCTGGGTAGAAAAAGACACGTTACTATTTGTTCGAGTGATGGAGCCTGCGCGCAGCGATCCCAAGAAAACCGAGGATATTCGCTTCACCGATTACCGCAAACTTGCTGGTGGCTGGATCGCCGCACGCGTGGAAATGCACGTCGACAACAAGCTGGTGTTCAGCGAGGAGTATTCGGATATCCGCGACAACGTCAAGCTCGATTCCGCCGTCTTCGATCCTAAACAGTTCAATTCAACGCACTGGGAGAAATAAAAACGAGAAATAAAAACCCCAATCCCAGGAGATCGCGGAACGGATCTATCCGGTACATCCTTTGCAAGAGTCTTGAAGCTGCGCGCAGTCGGCGATACTATGGTCGAGGTTTGTGTTACCGTTGACAGCCGAGGCACACGATGCCGCAAAACTACGTTCCTATCTTTATCTTTATGGCAGTTATCGGCGTGTTTCTTCCGATCACACTGCTGGCCGCAAAGCTAGTCCGCCCGGACAATCCGAGCAAGACCAAGTTGATGCCCTACGAGTGCGGCATCGATCCCATCGACAACGCGCGCGGCCGCTACACCGTCCGTTACTACATTATTGCGATTCTGTTTGTCGTCTTCGATGTGGAAACCATCTTCTTGTTTCCCTGGGCAGTTAAATTCAAAGCTCTCGGAGTTTTCGGGCTGGTTGAGATTTTGATCTTCCTCGTTATTTGATCGTTGGCTACATCTGGGTTTGGGGAAAGGGCGCGCTGGAATGGGTGTAACTCCTGCCACGCCTGCTGCCGAGCCCTCTGCAGAAACCTTTGCTGCCAGTCGCTGGACGCAAGGTAATTTCATCTTCCCAACTCGGATCATAGTCAGCCCGATGCGAGTCAGCCGTGTGAAGTCGCGTTGGTTTGGCAGAAACGAAGAAAGCATTCCCATCTCGAAAGTTGCTTCCGTCCATATCTCCACTGGCGTGCTTTGGGCTGAGATTATCATCGAGTCCACCGGCGGCACCGATCCCATCACCAGCCACGGCCATCGCAAAAAAGACGCGCAACGCATTCGCGATTTGATCGAGTCTTATCAGGGGCAAGGGCGCGTATAGCAAATCGCGGCGGATTCTTACGGAAAATTAAAACAGGTCTTTTGCGCCCAAGCTCGTTGACACCGCACCCTCAAGCTGATAAAAATTAACGTTCTCTCCGATACCCTGCGCGCCTGAGGTTAGCCCTTCGCCGCCTAATGCCGGACGAAATCAAATCGCCCTCTTCACCGCCGCCGGAAGGTGAGCCGAAACCGACGGCGGATCAAACAGCCGTCCCCGGCGGCGTGAAAGCAACTGCTTCCGGCTCCGTTCAGTCCGATCCTAAATCTTCCGCCGAAAAGCCTCAGTCGCCTTCTTCGCCTGTTCCTCCAAAACCCGCAGCCACAGCCCCGGCAACGCCCGCCGCGAAACCTGCCGCTCCCGCCAAGCCAGCCGCCCCCGCTCCCACTCCTTGGGATTCGCCGATGATCGCGAAACTCAAAAGCTCCTACGGTTCCGGCTTCGAGCCGCTTACCTATGCCGGGCAGAACTACATGGTGGTTGATCGCTCCCTGATTCCTGAGATTCTTCAAGTCCTGCGCAATGAAGAGCAGTTCGATTACTGCGTCGACATCACGGCGGTGCATTATCCAAAACGCGAGAAGCAATTCGATGTTATCTGGGTGCTTTATTCCTTCGCACGCAACCAACGCATTCGCGTGACTACACAAATTCTCGATGGCGCAAGCCTCCCCAGCTCGGTTCACATCTGGGCAGCTGCCAACTGGTTGGAGCGCGAAGTCTACGACATGTTCGGGATCAAGTTCGACGGACATCCCGACATGAAACGGATTTTGCTCCCCGACGGCTGGAAGGGACATCCGCTCCGTAAAGATTACGGTATTCTCCAGCAGGATAACGAGTGGGTGCAGATCAACCTTGGAATTGAGAGCGGTCAGTGAAAAAAACTTCCATTAAACGCGACACTTGCCTCGAATGACCGACCCGAATAGTTCGCTCTCGCATCTCGATCTCGAAACTCCCGAGAAGCCGTTTCTTGATGCAAACGAACTCGTGATCAACATGGGACCGCAGCATCCCGCCACGCACGGCGTGCTGCGCGTGATTCTCCGCCTCGATGGCGAAAAAGTTCTCGGCCTCGAGTGCGTGATCGGATATCTGCACCGTGGTGTCGAGAAGATCGGCGAGCATCGCACTTATACGATGTTCAATCCGTACGTCGATCGTATGGATTACGTTGCGGCGGTCTCGAATGGGCTGGGCTATTGCGAAACCGTAGAAAAACTTCTCAATGTTGAGGCGCCGCCACGCGCGCAGCATGTTCGCGTGATCCTCACCGAACTCAATCGCATCGCCAGCCATCAATTATGGCTGGGAACGCATGCCCTCGATATCGGCGCCATCACGCCGCTCTTCTACACTTTCCGCGACCGCGAAGAAATTCTGAAGATCTACGAAAAATATTGTGGCGCCCGCCTCACGACTCACGCTTTCCGCATCGGCGGCCTCCAATACGAGACCTACTCCGGCTTCGAAAAAGATGTAAAGAATTTCCTCAATTTCTTTCGTCCCAAAATCGACGAATACGAAGAACTGCTCACCACCAACCGAATCTGGGTTGAGCGCACCAGGAATGTTGGAACTATCTCTGCTCAGGATTGCATCGCGCTGGGGGTGACCGGTCCGGTTCTGCGGGCGAGCGGAGTGAAATGGGACCTGCGCAAAGCGCAGCCTTACGCTAATTATAAAAATTTCGATTTTGATATTCCGATCGGGGAGAATGGCGACACCTACGACCGGTATCTGGTGCGGATGGCAGAGATGCGGCAATCCGTGCGCATCATCGAGCAAGCAGTGGATGCACTTCCCGAAGGCCCCATCATGGCTAAGGTTCCGAAGGTCATGAAACCCGCAGCCGGCGAGGTCTACCACTCGATCGAGGCGCCAAAAGGCGAGCTTGGATACTTCATCGTCAGCGACGGATCTACGCAGCCGTATCGCGTGCGCGTGCGTCCGCCCTCATTCGTGAATCTTCAGGCTCTCGATGTGATGTGTCGCGGCCAACTCGTGGCCGACGTGATCGCCGTGATCGGCACGCTCGATATTGTTCTCGGCGAGGTGGACCGCTGATGGGTCAGATCGTTCACTACATCACGTCTTACCTCGGCAGTACGCAAACCCCCGGCGCCGCGGGAAATATGTTCTGGGTGCTGGTTTACATCTTGCTGGTGTTCGCAGGCCTGTCGGGCGCAGTAATCGCGATGAACTGGCTCGAACGAAAAATTCTCGCGCACATGCAGGTTCGGCTAGGCCCGATGCGGGTCGGCCCGCACGGCTTGATGCAGCCCATCGCGGATGCCATCAAGCTGTTACTCAAAGAAGACATCATGCCCGCCGAGGCCGACGCCGTTATCTTCTGGGTCGCTCCATTTGTGGTTGTGCTGGCGGCCTTCACAACTTTCGTGGTGGTTCCGTTTGGCCCAACGCACGCCATCACCGACATGAATATTGGAATCCTGTTCATGCTCGGCGTCTCGTCGCTCAGCGTGTTGGGGATCGTAATGGCGGGTTGGGCGTCGAACTCTCATTATCCGCTGATCGGCGCGCTGCGCTCCAGCGCACAGATGGTGTCCTATGAAGTCGCGATGGGATTGGCGGTCGTGTCTGCGATTCTGATGACCAGCCTGAACGCGACAGGAACTGGAACCCTCAGCATGATCGGCATTGTTCAGGCACAGCAGGCGCAAGGAGAGTGGTTCATTTTTAAGTTCTTTCCGCTCGGACTGGTCGCCTTCTTCATCTTCGCCGTTGCCATGGTCGCCGAGACTAATCGCGCGCCTTTTGATTTGGCTGAAGCCGAATCCGAACTCACTGCTGGCTTTCACACCGAATACAGCGGCTTCCGCTGGTCTTTATTCTTTCTTGCCGAATATTCCGCCATGATCGCGGTCTCTTCTATCGCGGTCACGCTTTGGCTTGGCGGATGGCTTCGGCCGTTTCCGAATCTCCTCAACAATTCGACCTGGGACCTGGTCTTCTCACTTTTCCCGGGAGTAACGTTTCTTCTTTTCGCCGCGATGTGCTTCTACAACGCGGCACGCATGCCCAAGCATCCGCTGTTCCGCATTCAAACCATCGGACTCGCGGGTTTCGGCGTGGTCCTCGGCTTGGTCGGCCTGGTCTTGTTCATTCCTGCCGTCAGCGTACGCATTCAGGATATTTTCTGGTTCTCCGCCAAAGTTGCCGGCTTTATGTACCTCTATATCTGGTATCGTGGCACGTTCCCGCGATATCGCTTTGACCAGCTCATGCGGATGGGTTGGAAGGTTCTGTTGCCGATGGGCTTGGCGGTTCTTCTTTGTACTGGCGTCATGGGACTGCGGTCTGAAATCTTGCAGCAGATAATTTTGCCGTTGTGGCGTTGGATATAGGCACTTATTTATGGCACCCGTAGCCACACCATTTTTCTTTTACCTGCTCTCCGGGATCATGCTCATCGGCGGCATCCTGGTGATCACGCGGAAGAATCCTGTGCATTCGGCTCTGGCATTGATTGTCACGCTGCTGGCGCAGGCGTCGATTTACCTGATGCTCTATGCTCCGTTCGTCGCTGGCGTTCAGATCATTCTCTACGCTGGTGGAATTATGGTCCTGTTTTTGTTTGTGATCATGCTGGTGAGCATCGACCGCTCGGTGAGAGAACGTCAGTTCAACAGCCAGTGGGTAATCGGGATCATCGCGGCAACGGCGCTGGGCGGATTGTTCATGCTTGCCTTCACAAAGGGGAGGAACATCTTTCCGGAACACGCGCTGCCCATGGTGGAAAACGACAACACGCAGAAGATCGCAACCATGTTGTACGGACAATATATGTTCGCCTTCGAGATCGCATCACTACTGTTGCTGGTGGCGATTATCGGAGCGGTAGTTATGGCAAAGAAGAGAATCTGAAAGGCAGGCTCTCGCAACTTAGCTGGGAGCCAGTCGCTAGAAGCTGGAAACGATTATGGAGTCGATGCTCCACATCACGACACTACATTATCTCGTCCTCGGCGCAGCGCTGTTTCTCCTCGGAGTCATCGGGGTGCTGACCCGCCGTAACGTGGTCATCGTTCTGATGTCGATTGAACTGATTTTGAACGCCGTAAACCTGAACCTGGTCGCATTTTCCCGCATGTGGGGAGGATTGCACGGCCAGGTCTTCGCCATTTTCGTTATCACCGATGCCGCCGCGGAAGCTGCGGTCGGCCTCGGAATTCTAATCGCCTTCTTCCGCAACAAAGAAACGGTCAACATCGACGAAGTAAATTTGCTGAAGTGGTAAAAGTGCAGCTCTAAGCAGAAAACTGAAAATGTTCTTATCCCACATCTGGCTGATCCCGTTGCTACCCGCCTTCGGCGCAGTCCTCATGTTCTTCTTCGGCAGCAAGCTGCAGAAGGCCACGGTGAGCGCCGTCTGCGTGGGCAGCATTGTGCTGGCTTTCGTTATGGGGTGTGGCGCAGTCTGGCAGTACTCAGCGTGGTCGTCCACGCCAGAAAACTTCCACCAGCCGTATCAGACGATTCTCTACACGTGGCTCGGCACTGACACCGGCCACTTGACGTACACCACCCACGACGGTTCGCAGGCCCCGTTCCATGCGGACGCCGGCTTCCTGCTCGATCCGCTCTCCAGTATCTGGCTGCTTTTCGTAACCGGCGTCGGGATGCTGATTCATATTTATTCCACCGGATACATGGCGCATGAAGGCGGGTACTACCGCTTCTTCGGATACCTCAACCTCTTCATGTTCTCCATGCTCACGCTCATCCTCGCCAACAATTATGTGCTGCTTTTCGTTGGCTGGGAGGGAGTGGGTCTATGTTCGTATCTGCTGATAGGTTTTTATTTCCATCGTAAATCCGCCAGCGATGCGGCTGCGAAGGCGTTCATCGTGAACCGCATCGGCGATGCCGGATTTCTGTTGGGGATGTTCTTCATCGCCTGGTATTTTGGCTCGCTGCGCTTCATCGACGTGACCGCCGCCGCTCGTAGCGGCCATTTCGCCATAGGCGATCCCATTATCACCGCCGCGACTTTGTTGCTCTTTGTCGGAGCTTGCGGAAAATCGGCTCAGCTTCCCCTCTACATCTGGTTGCCTGATGCCATGGAAGGCCCCACGCCAGTATCCGCGCTCATCCATGCTGCGACCATGGTTACGGCTGGCGTCTACATGATCGCGCGTTCGAACGCGCTGTTTGTGCTCGCGCCCACTTCGATGAAGACGGTTGCCATCGTCGGAGCGCTGACCGCAATCTTTGCCGCGTCCATCGGCCTCGTGCAAAACGACATCAAGCGCGTGCTGGCCTACTCTACAGTCTCGCAGCTCGGCTACATGTTTCTCGCACTCGGCGTAGGAGCTTTCGCAGCCGGCGTATTCCACGTCTTCACTCATGCGTTTTTCAAGGCTCTGCTCTTCCTCGGCGCCGGCTCGGTGATCCACGCCATGAGCGGCGAGCAGGACATGCGCAACATGGGCGACCTGGGCCATCGTATTCCGACAACTCATCGCACCATGTTCATCGCCACGCTGGCAATCGCGGGCATTTTCCCGTTTGCCGGATTTTTTTCCAAGGACGCGATTCTGTGGGAGACATGGTCGCGCGAGGGTGGCGCTTACCGTTTTCTTTGGTATATCGGCTACGCCACCGCGCTTATGACGGCGTTTTACATGTTCCGCCTCATGTATCTGACTTTCCATGGCCGCCCGCGCATGAGCCATGACGTGGAGCACCACATTCATGAATCGCCGATTTCGATGACCGCGCCATTGGTTACGCTTGCGCTCTGCGCCATCGTCGCTGGATGGCTAGGTTGGCCACACAGCCTTGGCGGCTCCGATCATTTCACGAAATTTCTCGAGCCCGTCTTCGCCAGCGAAGCGCGTGTACTTCAGGAAGAAGGAAGAACAGGTCAGTTGGTAGCCGGAGTAGAAGAAGAACACAACACCGGCACGGAGTGGCTGCTGATGGGGCTGTCGCTCGCCGCTGCCGGCCTGGGATGGGGTAGGCTTGGTGGAGTTATCGCCACGCCGATAAAGGTTACACCGAACCGATTGCCGCGGCCGCTCCTCCCGTTTACGACGTGCTGCTCCACAAGTATTACGTAGATGAAGGTTACGACTATGTCTTCACTGGTCGCCGCAAGCTGGGAAATGTGCGCCTCGGCGTCCTCGGACTCGGCGTAGCGTCCGCCTGGTTCGATACTCATGTCATCGATGGCGCAGTCAACACGGCAGGACGAATCACGCGCCTCGCCGCAACAATTTCCAGTTGGTGGGACAAGTGGATCATCGATGGCATCGGCGTCAACGGGCCCGCTATTTTAGCGCGCATGCTTTCTTATCCCGCGCGCCTATTCGAATGGGGTCTGGTGCAGTGGTACGCCCTGGTGATGACCGCCGGGCTGGTAGGTTTCGTTTTTTATTACGTGTATCACTGAAAGTAAGCTCTTTGCTGTTAGCTCTTGGCTCTTGGCTAAAAATCAAAAAGCGAAGAGTTCTGAGCTAAAGGCTAAGAGCTAAAGGCTAAGAGCTTTTCATGCAAAACCATATACTCTCGATCATCCTGTTCACGCCGCTCATTGGCGCGCTTGTGCTCCTGTTTGTTCCCAAGGAGAACAAGGACGCCGTCCGCTGGATCGCGAATTTCTTCGCACTCGGCGGATTTCTGATTTCTCTACCACTGGTGCCGATGTTCTGGTCGCAGATCAACAGTCCCGAGCGCTTCAAGTTCATCGAAGGCGTGCCAAACAATTGGATCCCGTCGATCGGCGCCGGCTATGTGATCGGCATCGATGGAATTTCCTTCCTGCTCATCATGCTCACCACACTGCTGGGCTGGATCTCCATCCTCTCTTCCTGGACTGCCATCGAGATCCGCGTCAAGGAATATTATGTTTGGTTTTTGATTCTGCAGACCGGCATGCTCGGCGTTTTCATGGCGCTGGATTTCTTCCTCTTCTTCGTTTTCTGGGAAGCCATGCTGGTTCCGATGTACCTGCTGATCGGCATCTGGGGCGGCCCGCGCAAGCTTTACGCCGCGATTAAATTTTTCCTGTACACCCTGGCCGGATCAGTCCTGATGTTGCTGGGAATCCTCTTCCTCTATTTCCACCACCATGCTCTGACTGGCGTCTACACATTCAGCCTGACCGCACTTTACGAAACGGCGCCGAAGATTTATTCCGATCCTGCTTACGGACCGACGGTAGCTACGCTGCTGTTCTTTGCTTTCTTCTTTGCGTTCGCGATCAAAGTCCCGATGTTCCCCTTTCACACGTGGCTGCCCGACGCCCACGTGGAAGCGCCGACAGCCGGCTCGGTCATTTTAGCCGGCGTTTTGCTGAAGATGGGAACCTACGGGTTTATCCGGTTCTCGCTGCCATTTTTCCCGGATGTTCTCACCCACACCAAAGTCCGCGGCTGGATGATTACGCTCTCGATCATCGCCATCATTTACGGCGCGCTGGTTTCGCTGATGCAAAAAGATATGAAGAAGCTGGTGGCTTATTCCTCGGTCAGCCATCTCGGTTTCTGCACGCTAGGGATTTTCGCGCTGAACTCCGTTGGCTTAAGTGGATCGGTGTTGCAGCAGATCAATCACGGCATCTCGACCGGCGCGCTGTTCTTGATCGTCGGTATTCTTTACGAACGCCGCCACACCCGCGAGATCTCCGAGTACGGCGGCATCTCGAACGTGATGCCGCTTTATGCCACGATTACGATGATCATGTTCCTTTCTTCGATGGGACTTCCGCTACTCAACGGATTCGTCGGCGAATTCACCATCCTGCAAGGAACGTTCATGGAGAACTGGCGCTGGGGTGCATGGGCCGTGCCCGGCGTGGTGCTCGCCGCAGCCTATCTGCTCTGGCTCTACCAGCGCGTTTTCTTTGGCACTGTCACGAATCCGAAAAATGAAAAACTGCACGATCTGACGCCGCGCGAAGTTCTGACTTTTGTGCCGCTGCTGATTATGGCTTTCTGGATTGGCCTCTATCCCAAGCCGTTCTTCAAGATTCTTGAGCAGCCCGTGAATCAGATCGTGCAGAACGTTCATGCATCGCATGCAAGTGATGCAGTCGACGCCGCAATCGAACAACAGGTCGCACCGCCAGTTGCGACTACGGCTTCGGTGATTCGTCCTCCGGCTACGACGCAATCGTTGAAAGGTAAGAAATAGTGGGCGTGCTCATACAATTCACTCCGAGCGACTACCTGCTGGTTCTGCCCATTACTTTGCTTACCATTTTTGCACTCGGCATCCTGCTCATCGACCTGATGCTCCCCCCTGAAGAGAAATGGGTGAACGCCCTATTGGCGTTCGTGGGCGTGATGTTTGCCATTGGCGGTGTGTGGAAGATTCAGCATTGGATGCACCTGAACCGCTCCGTCTCCATGGGTTCGCTCGGCATGATGGATAGCTTGCTGGTGGACCGTTGCGCTCTCTTCTTCTTTTATCTCTTCCTTGCCGCGACCGCGATTTCCATTCTCATGTCAGTGCGTTACATGAAGACCGAGCATGAAAATCACGGCGAATATTATGCGCTGATGTTGCTCTCGGTCGTCGGCATGATGTGTATGGCCGCCGGTTTCGATATCGTGCTCATCTTCATCGGCCTGGAGTTGATGGCGATTTCCACCTATGTTCTGGTCGGATTCCTGCGCCGTGATCGCCGCTCCAACGAGGCCGCGCTGAAGTATCTGCTGCTGGGAGCGTTTTCCTCCGGCATCTTCGCTTACGGACTCTCACTTTTGTATGGGCTTACCGACAGCACGGACCTGGGCGACATTGGTCACCGGCTCGCGATGATGTATGCCAGAGATCCTCACAACCCAGTTGCGATTGTGGCTCTGTTAACCACGGTGACCGGGCTCTTATTCAAGATCGCGGCAGTCCCGTTTCACCAATGGGCGCCGGATGCCTACGAAGGCGCGCCCACCTGCATTACCGGATTCATGTCGGTAGCCGTCAAAGCTGCGGGTTGGGCGATGCTGTTGCGCATCATGGGCGCCACATATCCAACTTTCCCAAACGCTGTAATAGGTCTGGCAGCGATGCGCCCTGTCTATGTTCCGCTCTTCGTGTTCGTTTCCGTTGCGACCATGACTGGCGCAAACTTCGCCGCTCTCACGCAGACGAATACGAAACGCCTGCTGGCTTATTCTTCCATCGCGCACGTCGGCTATATGCTGCTGGGCTTGATTGCCGGGACTTCAACGCAGCTCAGTCCGGATGGCATCAAAGGAATTCTGATCTATCTGCTGGTCTATACGTTCATGAATCTCGGCGCCTTCGGCGTGATTACCTCGCTGCGCCACCGCAACGTTATTGGCGATGAGCTTGACGATCTCAACGGCCTCTACTCGCGCGCTCCCGTAGAAGCCGTGCTCATGCTGATCTTCCTGCTGTCACTTGCGGGCATCCCGCCGCTCGCCGGCTTCTGGGGAAAATATTTCATCTTCCTGAGCCTGATAGAAACCGGACACTACGCGCTGGCATCGTTGGGAGTGGCATACTCCGTATTCGGCTTGTACTACTACTTAAAAATGGCCAATGCCATGTTCATGGGACAGCCCGAAGAACGAGGAGTGTTGCCAGTGAGTTGGATGATGCGTGGCGCGCTGGCCGTAACCGCATTCGCGACACTGTTCATCGGCATCATGCCCGACCGCTTCATCAATCTCGTCAACTGGTCGTTGATCATCGCGCAGAATTCTCCAACCATACTTCATTAGAGCTTTCCCGCGCAGTTTCTTGCCGGGCAGGCGAGCGTGCGAGGCTCGCCTGCTCTTTAATCCTAGACGTCAGTTTAGTGCTGGTTATCGTGGTTGTGGTCATGATCACCATGGCTGTGACGCCAGGTCCAATACTCTTTCTGTTGCTCAGGAGGTAGCTGGCGGAAGTCTCTGTGTTCGTCGACATGATTCTCGCGCGCCCACTGATGGTAATAGACATCTTCATCGTGGTTCCAAACGTGGTAATCGCTGTAATAGGGGTCATAAACCCGGTAATAGTGATGATGCTCGCACGCCGTGCCCAGTACGGAAAACATCAGCGCTCCCGCCAAGATCCATGAACTGAAGAACCGCGATCCTTTGTCCATCTGCCGTCGCCTCCGTTAATTTTTCAGCAACCCTCTAAAGCTGATCCATTTTTCGTTGCTTTCGCGAGGGGATCGGTTGCTTACTGCAGAGATTCTTACCACCATCATGGAGGGATGCTACAGAATTACGCTCTTAAGATCGAACGAATGATTTCTGAGTTAGAATCAAAGTTGCGATTACAAACGTCGGAAGGTGAAGGAGAATTCATAATGTATCCGGAAATTATCGTTATCCCCATGCGCGAAGAGCTAACTCGGCTGGGCATCGAAGAGTTGCGCACAGCCGATGCCGTCGATCATGAGCTAAAAGCGCGACCGGGCACAACGTTGGTGATCGTGAATTCGATTTGCGGATGCGCCGCAGGTCGTATGCGTCCTGCCGTCCGCATGGCCCTGGAAAAGGCCGTGCATCCTGATAAAGCGTTCACCGTGTTCGCTGGACAAGACCTCGAGGCCACCGAACGGGCCCGCAGCTACTTCACGGGTCAGCCGCCGTCCTCGCCTTCCATTGCCATTCTCCGCGACGGCCAACTGGTGTACATGATGCCGCGCCGCGACATCGAATCCCGTGAAGCCCCGGCCATCGCCGCCGATCTCAAAGCGGCTCTCGATAAATTCTGCGCCCGGACGGTCTCCGCTCCGTAAAAATTGTCAGTTTAGAATTCCTCAAGCACTCTATCGGTGTCATTTCATTAAGGCGGGCTTGCTGACCATAAATGACTTCACCACAATTCCATTCGGCTGCACGCCTACCGGGATCATCGTGAGCAGCGAATACTCCGTCGGCTCCAGTTTTCGCGCTGTGCGTTTCTGAATCACCGTCACGTCCCCAGCCTGCGTATCGAGCACCAGCAAATATCTCTGGTCCGGCGACAATGCCAACCCATCGGGATGGCTTCCCACCTGCATAGTGGCAATCCGCTTGCCAAGATCGATGTCGTAAACCGCTACGCTATCCGATCCGAAGTTGCTGACGTATAGCCGCGAGTTATCGAGAGAAACGATTCCACGCGCAGGGTGCTGCCCGATTAATACGCTGCTGCCCACTTCATCGTTCGCCGTTTCGATGATTGAAATGCTGTCGGAATCGAAATCACAAACCATCAATTCGCCGCCATCCGGCTTCAATGCCAGATTCACCGGCGTGCGCCCAACATCCAGCAATGCGAGAACGTGATCGTTTGTCGCTTCGCCTCCGGCCATCTTGAGCGCAATCGAAGCTACCTGCGACGAACCGGAACACGCCACGAACGCTTTGCTCGAACTCGGAAGAATGGCGATATCCTCCGGTTGCTGGCAAACGGGTAGCGTCGCCCGCACCCGCAGCAACCTCGCGTCAATTACCGACACCGTATTGTCGCCGCGATTGGAGACGACCACGGTTGCTCCATCCGGCGAAACTCGCGCCAGTCCCGGTTCTGAGCCCACCCGCACATTCCCCAGCACCGTGCGCGTCTCCAGATCGATGACTGAGACGTTCGCTGACCCTGAATTCGCCACATATGCCCGCCTGCCATCTTCCGATACATCGATAAAATATGGCCGTCCGTGAACTCCAATCGTCGCCACAACCGCATTTCTTTCGGCGTCGATCACGCTGACGTTGTTCGATCCCGAGTTCACCACATAGATTTCATTCTTCTTGCTGTTGGCTGCAATCCCGGTCGGCGAGATACCTACGGGAATGGTTTTCGCCAGTTGAAACGTCCGGAGATCAATTACCGTAACAGTATTGCTTTTGCCATTGCTGACGTACGCGTACTCACGATATGCAGGCCCGTAATCGGGAAGCGGTTGCTCACGGAAATACCACCATCCGGCCGCGCCCAGCAGCGGAAGCAAAACAGCGATGAAGAGGAGTTTTCGCAAGATGAAATCTGCTTCCCGGGAAAAACCGGAAGCAATAACATTACCAGAGACAGGTTTCGAACAGTCCCTCTAGCGGGCCGTCAGCTCGGGCCGTTCTTCCGCGGACTGCAACGATCGCTCCTGCAATTCGCGAGTTACTGCAGTTAGATTCTCGTTCGAAACTCGAATTTCTCCTTCGAACACCGCGAGCAACTTCCCTGAGCCCGTACCCTGAAACGTAGCCCGCCGCAGCGTCGCATAACTCTGTGCGCCCGCCGGCAGCGCAGTCTTGAAGTCGGCACCCTGCTGCAATGTAGATAAAACCGCGTCCGAGATTTTGTCGCGCAGCGCGTTGCCCAACGCGTCGGAACGCAGCAAATCTCCGATCAGTCCTTCGGCATCGATTCGGTCGATTTTTGCCGACAGACGCAAGCTGCCGTCTTCTGCAACGGCCGGAATCAGCTTCACTTCGATGGTTCCGCTACCTTCGACGATTTCATTCATGCTCTCTCTGCCAAACATTGTGGCACACGTCCAGCGCTCGTAATGGAGTTGCGCAACCACCAGGCTGGCGGGTTCCTGTGGCGTAAGGGCCGCGGTCTGCAGCGTAATGCGTTCACCGCATCGATCGGACGTATCGAGTTTTGCGTGCAGCACATCCGTAATGGTTTGTTGCAAGTCAGACATGTCGGCGGTCAGTTCCATGGCCAGCGAATTTAGGCCAGCTACCGCAACTGGCTTCGAAATCGTTCCCGACGTCGTGATGGTAAACGCCTGATCGGCGAAGTTGACCTTGTTCTTGACTGTCGGGATATTGAAAGCAACGTCCGAACTGGCGCTCGAGCTCGAAATGCTCATCTCGTCGCCCAGATCGACCTGTTCGCGCTGAAAGCCAGTGAGAGCTCCCTCTACACCCCGCGCTGTGACTGCCATCTGCGCACTCGCCGCATTCACTTCGACTTGCTGGTCCAATGACCTGGCCTGTTGCGCTAGTTCGGAGTCCGCTTTGGCTAATCTCTTGGTAATTTCTTTCAGTCCGGATTTCTGCGGCTCGGAAAAACCCTCGAGAAATTTCTTGTTTAATGTCCGCGCCGTTTCGATCGCATCCGCGAAACTTTTATCGCGCTGGGCAATTTCCGATGCATTGTTTTGCTTGTCTAACAGTGCGACGAAACCCTGCAACTGCGCGCTGGCGGCTGCCGTGCTCTTGACCATTGCTGCATACGCAGCTTTCTGCTCATTGCTGGCCTGCACGGCCATGATCTCGTGAAAATCCCGCAAGTCGTCCTTATTCTCGACTCCGCTCGCTCGGTTGCCGGAACTCAGGCCGCCACCGCCAGCCGCGGAGCCACCGATATGGCCACCGCCGCCACCGTGCTGGGCGAATGATGTGCACGGATACACAAGTAAAGCTGTGCCTAAAACGACGGTCTTCAATCCTGAACCAGAGCCAACTCTGCGAAACATAAGCCAGTCTCTCATCAAGTTACGTAATTCCCTAATATCGAGCTTCTTGCAACCTCTATAGCTTGGCTCAGCGCCGGAAAAAGCGCCACTGACTTTACAGTTCTTTGCATGGATGAGCGAAAGTGGTCCTTACCATGTGGGGGTCATCACTCCATTGTGAATCTACTACTTCACCCCTACCGTCTCCTGAACCCCAATGCCCGGCACTGTCCTGCCCACTACTGACGCAATCTGCCGCACTTGTATCATCAATTCATCAAACTGATCGGGAAACAGCGACTGTGGACCATCGGACATTGCTTCGTCGGGCTTATTGTGCACTTCAACCATTAGCCCGTCGGCACCCACGGCCACGGCCGCGCGCGACAGAGGCGTAACTTTGTTTCGTTTCCCCGTACCATGACTGGGATCAACAAAAATCGGCAAATGGCTCAGCCGCTGTACTGCGGGAATCAGACTCAGGTCGAGAGTATTGCGCGTGTGATCGGCAAAGGTCCGGACTCCGCGCTCGCACAAGGCCACGTTGTAGTTGCCCTCACTCAAAATGTATTCCGCCGCCATCAGAAATTCTTCCAGCGTCGCTGACATGCCGCGTTTCAGCAGTACCGGTTTCTTCGCTCGTCCGGCGCGTTTCAGGAGGGAAAAATTCTGCATGTTCCGCGCCCCAATCTGGATCATGTCCGCGTACTCTTCCACCAGATCAAGCGACTCGTTATCGATTGCTTCCGTAATAATCTTCATCCCGTACTGATCGCGGATTTCTGCCATGATCCGCAGACCTTCCTCGCCTAAACCTTGAAACGAATAGGGAGACGTTCGCGGCTTGTACGCTCCTCCGCGGAAGAACTGTGCCCCAGCGCGATGCACGCGCTCGGCCACGGCAAAGGCCTGCTCGCGGCTTTCGATGGCGCACGGTCCCGCCACAATCGCCAGCCCGGGACCACCAATTGTCGCGGCCGTACCCGCGAAACGGATGATCGTATTGTCTTCTTTGATGTCGCGGCTCACCAGCTTGTAGGGCTTGGAAACTTTAATCACTTCCTGCACGCCTGGCATTTCTTCCAGCGTGCCCTGCTCCACTTCGCCCCTGTTTCCGGTGATGCCAATCGCCGTGCGCTGTGCTCCCGGCATGGCATGCGCGCGATAACCCAGCTTTTCAATTTTTTCGCAGACGCCGCGTACCTGTTCCTCGGTAGCGTGCGCCTTCATCACGACTAGCATAATTTTCCTCTTGACGAATCATGCGGGACAGCCGTCCCACCTGCCCAGTGGCGCCAGTGCGGGCAAAATGAGGTAGCCCATCAAGTCTACCGTTGCCGCTGCTGCACCGCAAACGCAGCAGCCGACAAGCCTGGCCTGGGATTGTTCGTCTCGACTTATACTTGTCCCATGCCCCGCACCATGGCCCGCGAGCCAGATATTCTCGCCCGTCCCGCACCAAAACGCCCGCCACGCCTCACTTCCCGCCGCATCGGCATTCATACCTCCACTGCGGGAGGAATTCACAATGCCGCCGAGCGTGCCTACCGCCTAGGCTGCAATACGCTGCAAGTTTTTTCCTCCAGCCCACGCCAGTGGGCGCCTTATGAACTGAGCCATCCGGTGTGCGAGGAAATGATTCGCCTCCGGGCCAAATATGACCTCAACCCGCTCGTCATCCACACTAATTATCTGGTGAATCTAGCCAGCACGAATCAACTGTTTCTCAAAAAATCCATTGAAGCGTTCCGCGGAGAAGTGGAACGCGCACTGGCGATGTGCGCCGACTTTCTTGTCTTGCATCCCGGGTCATTTCGCGGTTCCGATCGCGAGGCCGGGCTCCTGCAAACCGCCGCTGCCATTGCCGCGTCCACCCAAGGCCTCGACGTGGCCGGCGCCGGACTCACCATCCTGATCGAAAATACCGCCGGAGCGGAATTCTCTCTGGGCGGTAGCTTCGAGCAAGTCACCGAAGTGATCAATCGACTTCGTGGAATCGTGCCCATCGCCGCCTGCATCGATACTTGCCACACTCACGTGGCAGGGTATGACATCGTCAGCAACGAAGGTATCGGCCAAACCCTTCAGCAACTCGATGCCACCATTGGACTGAACAATGTGAAGGTTGTCCATTGCAACGACGCCAAGGCGGCGCGCGGATCGAAGCTTGACCGCCATCAGCACATCGGGAAGGGAACTATTGGCACCGAACCATTTCGCATTCTGCTGAACGACCTGCGCCTCGCCCACGCTGCCTTTATTGCCGAGACTCCGATTGACCAGCCTGGCGATGACCGCAAGAATGTTGAAGCCCTGAAGAAGTTGGTCTCCTAGCCGTGCCTGCTTGAGTTTCGTGGCATCCTATTTCCCATGACCACGAAGACCTGGTGCGCAGTCTGCCTCTTTTTAGCTGCTGTCATTGGCCTGTTTCTAATCCTGCCGAATCGCGGCTCCGCTCATGCGAGCGAAGGATCGGAAGCGAATGTCCAGATTGCGATGAAGAATGTCATGTATCACTACACGGGCCCGATTGCCGTGCACGTCGTCCAACTTCAGGGAGAAATCCTTCCGACAAGATCCGGAGACATCCCGGTGTTCGACGACAAGAATTCCTTTATCCTCGCTTTGAACTCAGCCGAAATCGCGATCAGTTGTGACGCGTTAGCAAGGGTGCTCAATCAAAATGTGCTATCTGCTTCCAATGCTCCGATCAAGGACTTGAGCATCGAGAGCAAAAACAATCAACTTGTCATAAAGGGCAAGCTTCCCCAGAAGGGCGACGTCTCATTCGAAACTACGGGAGTGCTCAAGGTAGAGGGAGATGGAAGAATTCGTCTGCACACGGAACACCTGAAAGCCGCACATCTCCCTGTGAAAGGCCTTTTGGATTTGTTGGGCATGGACATCGCCCGCATGATCGATACAAAAAAGATTCAAGGCATCTCCGCCGACAAAGATGACTTGATCCTTAATCCCGAAGAAATTCTTCCTCCGCCTCATATTCAAGGAAGAGTCACTGCCGTGCGCGTGCAGGGCAATGACATTGTGCAGGTCTTCGGTAAAGCGCAGGATGAGAACTTCGCCGCAAAGCAAACCGGTAATTATTTGGCATTCCGCCACGGCGACCTACGCTTTGGCAAGCTGACCATGCGGGATTCCGATCTCATTATGATCGATATGGATCCCCGGGATCCCTTCGATTTTTATCTGGACCATTACCAGGACCAACTGGTTGCCGGTTATACCAAAAGCACGCCAGCTTTCGGCCTTCGCGCTTATGCCCGCGACTACGACAAACTGCCGCATCGTTCGACGGCGAACCAGCGAAAGAGATAAAGCCGATCTTGATCTCGAGTTAAGATCACGAGCTGGGTAGTCTTTGCACACGAGTGAGGCGCCTCATTGTAAAATACAAAGTTTACGTTCAAGCCTGTCTGACCCTCTATGCCGCCGCAAGATAAATTGCAGGAAATAACCGCTGGCGTTGATCAGCGAAGCGACGCCGACCGTAATGACGACCGCTACAATCCCCAGCGCGTCGAAAGCAAATGGTTCGAGCGCTGGCAAAACCAGCCGAATCTTTACGCGGCAGATCCCTCCGGCTCCGAAAAAAAGAAATACTACGTCCTCGAGATGTTGCCGTATCCCTCCGGGGCGCTCCACATGGGGCACGTGCGCAACTATTCCATCGGCGATGCTCTTGCCCGCTATATGTGGATGAACGGCTATAACGTGCTTCATCCCATGGGATGGGATTCTTTCGGCCTGCCGGCGGAAAACGCGGCCATCCAAAACAATACGCCGCCGCGCCAGTGGACGCTGGGCAACATCGCCAAAATGAAGGCGCAGATGAATCGCCTCGGTTTTGCCTACGATTGGTCGCGCGAAGTTACCACGTGCCTGCCCGATTATTACCGATGGAATCAGTGGTTCTTTCTTAAGTTTTACGAGAAGGGTTTGGCCTATCGCAAGAACAGCCGGGTTAACTGGTGCCCGAAATGTTGCACCGTCCTGGCTAACGAACAGGTCGTCGACGGACGTTGCTGGCGCCACGAAGATACGCTCGTAGAACAGCGCGAACTTGAGCAATGGTTTTTGCGCATCACTCAATACGCCGACGAATTGTTGCGCGATCTCGAGAAGTTAGATGGCTGGCCGGAGAAAGTCCGCACCATGCAGCGGAACTGGATCGGCCGCAGCGAAGGCACGCTCGTCGATTTCAAGCTCGACTACCCCGAAAACCGTGGCGGATTCGGTCCGGCTGGGGGAACGATTAGCGTTTTTACCACGCGTGTCGATACCATCTTCGGCGCTACTTCGGTGCAACTCGCGCCACAGCATCCCATCGTCGCGGATCTAGCCGCAGCCAATCCCGATCTCCGCGCCAAAGTCGATCAACTCATCGCTGAACAGCGCAAGGCCAAAGAAGCAGGTGACATCGGGGAAATTGAGAAGCACGGTGTGCCCACCGGCCGCTATGCTATCAATCCGTTCAACAAAGAAAAGATTCCAATTTGGGTGGCAAACTACATTCTCATGGATTACGGCACTGGCGCCATCATGAGCGTGCCTGCGCATGACGAACGCGATTACGAGTTCGCCAAGAAATACAAACTCGAGATTCGGCTTGTCGTTCTTCCCATTTCGAACGATCCGGAAGAAACCATGACTGAGCCTGCGCTTCCGTTCGTCGCCCACGATGGCATGTTGATTAACTCCGGGCCTTATAGCGGCCTTGAGTGCGCCGACGCCATCAAGAAAATGTCGAAGTTTGCAGAAGAAAACAATTTCGGCAAAGCCACCGTCACCTATCGTTTGAAAGATTGGGGAATCTCGCGGCAGCGCTACTGGGGCACGCCGATTCCGATGCTCTATTGCGAAAAAGACGGCATCGTTCCTGTGCCGGAAAAAGATTTGCCGGTGATTTTGCCCGAGAACGTCGATATTGGGCACGCTCTGGGATCGCCGCTCAGCAGCTTGCCGGAGTTCGTAAACGCGACTTGTCCGAAGTGTGGAGGTCCGGCGCGCCGCGAGACCGATACGATGGACACGTTCGTCGATTCTTCCTGGTATTTCTATCGTTACACCGACGCGCACAACGACCGTGCGCCGTTCGACTCGAAGGCCGCGCAGTATTGGTTTCCCATCGATCAATACATTGGCGGCGTGGAGCACGCGATTTTGCATTTGATCTATTCGCGTTTTTGGACAAAGTTCATGCGCGATCTCGGTCTTATCACCAACGACGAACCCGTCGAACGCCTCTTTACCCAAGGCATGGTGATCAAAGACGGTGCCAAGATGTCGAAGAGCTTGGGAAACGTCGTCAGCCCGGACGAAATGGTTGCGCGCTATGGCGCCGATGCCGCGCGCCTCTACAGCCTCTTCGCCGCTCCGCCCGACCGCGACCTCGACTGGCAAGATTCCGGCATTGCGGGCATCCAAAGGTTCTTGGGCAAGGTCTATCGCTTTGTTTTGAGAAATGCCGCGAATACTCGCGATGCATCCGCCGAGAGTTTATCCGCCGCATCTCTATCGCCGGCGGAACGCCAGATCCAGCGCAAACTCCATCAAACGATCAAGCGTGTTAGCGATGACTTTCAGGGCCGCTGGCATTTCAATACCTGCATCTCTGCCATCATGGAGTTGGTGAACGCCCTTCAAGCCTACGAGGAAAATGCCACCTCCCAGCCCAAAAGCTCTTCGGCGGCTTTACTTGCCGAGGTGCAGCGCGATTTGATTTTGTTGCTCGCTCCTTTTGCGCCTTATCTCGCCCACGAGCTCTGGGAGATGATCGGCGAAAAGGGAAGCTTGCTCAAGGTCCCATGGCCAAAATATGATCCCGCTCTTGCCAGGGAAGAAGAGCTTGAAATCCCGGTGCAGGTGAGTGGTAAGTTGCGCGGCCGCATCGTAGTGCCTGCGGATGCCGCGGAGAGCGTGGTCATCGAACGCGCACTCGCCGATGAAAAAGTGAAATCGGCGATTACTGGCAAGCAAATCATAAAGACGATTTATGTTTCCGGTAAACTGGTTAACATTGTTGTGAAATAAAAGTCCTGTCAAGAAAAAGGGTCCGCATCGTGCGAACCCATTTCTAGTGCGGAAACGGCCTCAGATACAGCTGTTATTCTCCCCCCAACACGATCGCTTCGGTGTGTTTATCGAACTGGATCTCGTCCAGCTGCTTAGTGTTATTTTGCAATGTTTTAGTGAGAACTGCATTGTAGGGAGCTGGTTTTTGCAGTTCCTGCATTTTTCCCTGGGCTGTTGCGACGGTCTTTCCGTTTTTCATAATGTCCACTTTTAAGTCATTCGCTGGACCTTTCCACTGGGCTTTATAACTGCCGGGCGCGAGTTGTGTCGAGCCCACCTGCACCCTATCCGAAAGTGTAAAATTCCCGGAATTATTGTCCTTGGCGAACGCGCTCAATGAGAGCACGAGCGCTAAAACCGCGAACGAAGCCAAATATTGTATAAATTTCATCTCTATCTTCTCCTGAAGCTTAGTCTTGCTTTCTTTCTTCTTCAAGAGATGCCCATCCATCACGTTCGGATGCATATATCGTGGGGCGATATGTGTAAAGTTTTATTCAAGGAACCGGTGTGTTTGGTGCGCTATTCTAGGAGCGAGCAGAGTCGAGAACGATCAACAATCTATGTCACGCCCGTCGCCCACAATCGAAGGCTTACGCGCTGCATTCCGCCGGCCGTCGGTGACTTTTGCGGAGATCTCCTGGCGTTGGGCACTGGGTGCAACGGCTGCGGTCTTAATGTTTTTCTATTGTGTCGAATACCTCGACACGTTACCAGTGACCAGTGCCGACGAGACGTTGTTGTCGACCGGACAACCGGCGCTCGTGGGACGAGCCATCGCCCACATTCTCCGCGGTAGCCTGAATCGTGCCGTGCTGGCGGCCTTGCTGGTGGCTCTGTCGCTTTCCTTGCTGTGGATTATTGCGGCTTCCGTAGGCAGACTGGCAACCGTGCGCGCTCTGCTGGATTATTTCCGCAGCGATATAACATACTTTTCCGCGAACGCATCCGTTGGGCAAGAACCGCGGCCCATTCAAGCCTTGTTCGCCCTCAATTTTCTGCGCGTCGTGTTGTTTCTGGCAGTAGTTCTGGCGCTGGCGAGTATGGCGATTCTCGTCAGTTTCGTTTCAACACCGGCAAACGCGCGACCAGGACTAGGCATATTTCTGTTTCTTCCGGTGGCGGCATTGATCTGTATCGTGGGTGGGATGCTGAACTGGTGGCTTACACTGGCCGGGATTTTTGCCGTTCGTGACGGAGAAGATGCATTGGCATCCATCTCCGCAGCCGTCATTTTTTCCCGAGAGCATCTCGGTGCGGTTTTCGCGGTGAGCACATGGACCGGCCTTGCTCATCTGGTTGCGTTCAGCATTGCCACCAGCGTGGTTGCGTTTCCGCTCGCCCTCGCTCAAGTGGCTGCCAGCACGGCTCGTAATCGCCGTCATCGTTTTGATAACGCTCGCTTATTTCGCGATCGTGGACTGGCTTTACATAGCGCGCCTCGCAGGTTACGCGTGCATCGCAGAAATGCCGAACGCATTCGAGGTAACGTCATCGCCTCCACCGGTAGCCCGTTCGGGAAACGTCGCGCAGGTCGACACCTCGATCGACCGCAATGAACCCATCCTCAGCGATCTTCCAAATCTGGCCACGGAGACATAGCTGATTTCTTCCACTTAGCGCCAGCGCTTTACACAAATCATCCCATCTGAGAAACTCATCCGTGGAAACCCAATCCATCCTCGAACAGCCCGTCCTTAACCAATCCATTGTCATCCTCGATTTTGGCGCGCAGTATACGCAACTCATCGCGCGCCGCATCCGCGAACAGAATGTTTTTTCCGTCGTGCTGCCGTGCACCGCTTCGCTGGACGAAGTAAAAAGCTATGCGCCGGTTGGCATTGTTCTCTCGGGAGCTCCGTGGTCTGTCTACGATAAAGATGCGCCACCCGCGGATGCGCGGCTCTTTGAGTTGGGTATTCCTGTGCTTGGTATCTGCTACGGTCTGCAGTTCATGGTGCACACCCTGGGCGGCAAAGTGCGGCCGGCGGAAAAGCGGGAGTACGGGCATGCGGAGATCGATATTGTCGCCGAGTCTGTATTGTTTAAGGGTCTCGACAAGCGTCAACCGGTCTGGATGTCGCACGGTGACGAAGCCCTCGAGTTGCCTCCTGGCTTTGAGCTTACGGCGAAGACTGCTTACGCAGTTGCGGGAATTCAGAATGTCGCGAAGCAGTGGTTTGCGGTGCAGTTTCATCCTGAGGTTCACCACACGCGGAATGGAACGGAAATTTTGCGTAATTTTGTGTTTAAGATCTGCGGCGCGCAGCCGCTGTGGACTCCGCAGCATTTCATCGACTCGACGATCGAACAGGTTCGGCAACAAGTTGGCAATGGACGAGCCATCTGTGCGCTTTCCGGCGGAGTGGATTCTTCAGTCGCGGCCGTACTCGTGGATCGCGCATTGCGCGATGCTGGCGGCAAGTCGCGGCTGACATGCATCTTCGTGAACAACGGAGTGTTGCGCAAGAACGAGTTTGAGAAAGTGCAGCAGACGTTACGCGACAAGCTTGGACTGCGGCTCGACGCAGTCGATGCGACCGATCGCTTCCTCGACAAGCTTAAGGGCGTCAGCGATCCGGAGAAGAAACGCAAGATTATCGGCAATGAATTCATCGCGGTATTTGACGACGAAGCGCATCGCATCGAAAAAAAAGAGGGAAGCGTTGACTATCTGGTGCAAGGGACACTTTATCCGGACGTGATTGAATCGCGCTCGGTTCGTGGGCCGTCGCAGGTGATCAAGTCACATCACAATGTGGGCGGCCTGCCGGAGAAAATGAAATTGAAACTGATCGAGCCGCTCAAGGATTTATTCAAAGATGAAGTGCGCAAAATTGGCCGCGACCTGGGGATGCCGGAGGAGATTCTGCAGCGGCAGCCGTTCCCGGGCCCGGGGCTGGCTGTGCGCATCCTGGGAGAAGTAACGCCGGAACGGCTCGCTTTGCTGCGGGAGTGCGACGATATTGTTGGCAGCGAAATCAAGAGCGCGGGACTGTACACCAAAATATGGCAATCATTTGCGGTGCTGCTTCCGGTAATGTCGGTGGGCGTGATGGGCGACATGCGGACCTACGCTTATACCTGCGCGGTGCGCGCGGTGAGTTCTGAAGATGGCATGACGGCAGATTGGGTTGCGTTGCCGCACGAAGTGTTGAAAAATATTTCCACGCGCATTGTGAATGAAGTGAAGGGCGTCAATCGCGTGGTGTATGACATTACGTCAAAGCCTCCGGGGACGATTGAGTGGGAGTGAGGAATTGGTTCTAAGATAGAAATATGAGTAAACGATCTCGAAGATTGGGCAAGAAGAATGAGTTGCAGGCCGTGGAAGAGGCTATTGGTGCGTCTCTCGGCAAGAGGAAAACTAAAGTAGCGGCGGAGCCGCCCGTTGCTGACGGAGATGCGCGCCGCGACACTCGGGAAGCAGGTTCCTTACCGGCCTCAACGCCCGATTCGGAATGACAATAGAATAGAGGGGATATCTAATATCACTGCCGCAAAGTCAGGCTGCTCAACACCGCCTGCTGTTTAGCGATCAGAGATTGCACTCCCTGGCGCGCGTAGGCCATCATCTTCGCAAACTGAGCTTCATCGAAGGCCTGGCGTTCAGCGGTGGCTTGCACTTCGACCATCTTGTATCCCGCGGTCATCACGAAATTCATGTCCACGTCGGCGCGCGAGTCTTCTTCGTAACAGAGATCGAGCAGAATTTCTCCATCCACAATTCCCACGCTCACGGCGGCAACGAAATCTCTTAACGGAACCGAGGTCAGAGTTCCGGCTTGCACCAGTTTCTCCAGCGCCAGGCCGAGAGCGACGAAGGCGCCGGTTATGGATGCAGTCCGCGTGCCGCCGTCGGCTTGAATTACATCGCAGTCAATCCAGATGGTGCGTTCGCCGAGGCGCGCCAGATCGGTCACGGCGCGTAGCGATCGTCCGATCAGGCGCTGAATCTCGTGGGTGCGACCGCTGGGCCGTCCCTTGGCTACCTCGCGCGAGGTACGGGTGAGCGTGGCGCGGGGAATCATGGCGTACTCGCTCGAAATCCATCCCTTGCCTGTATTGCGCATGAACGGTGGAACCACTTCCTCAATCGACGCGGTGCAGATGACGCGCGTATTGCCTACCTCGATCAGAACCGAACCCTCGGCAGTGGTGATGAAATCGGGGATAATGGAAATCGGGCGCAGTTGCTCGGGAGTGCGATTATCGGAGCGATAAAACATAAGCGATCGATTGTAAATGATGCATATCGGCGACAAAGTGGCGGTCCAACGAATGAGGGGTGGCTTCGGGTGGTTCCGCGTGTGGCCCGTCGTACTCTGACAAGTCTTTACGTAACTCCATTCATATTTTCAAATGCACACCAATCTCTATACAACTTAAGTGACGGCTTATGGTTCATGACTAATGAGAGTCGATGTAAGGCTCTGAAAGCGCCTTAGAGGGAAGGTTCCTTGCCTTCCAGGAGGTATCGCTGATGTCTCCGAATCTTCGTCTTTTCCCCTTCTTGTTCTTGAACAAAACAAAAATCGAACAGAGTCGAACCGTAATTACGTTCGTGTTGGTGTTGATGTTCGTCTCAATCGGCTGTCTGGCGCAGCAATCCAACGTGCCGCAACCAGTAACGTCTAACCCAGATCCGCATGGTCAAGATGTCATTGCCTCCGCGAATCCGGCGCGCAATACCGCAACGATTATCGTCCCCGCCGGAGCCCGCATGGCTCTGGTGCTGATGCACCCGATCCAGAGTCGTTATCTGCATCGCGGAGACGACATCTACGCGCAAACCACTTCGCCGGTGGTCGCGGGGAACGAGGTCGTCATCCCACCAGGAACCTTTGTTCAAGGCACAGTGGACAAGTTGTCGCGGCAAGGTTCCCGCGCAGAACTGTATTTGCAATCTCTGTCGATCACCTATCCCGACGGTTATGTAGCGCCGGTCGCTGGACCAGTCACTATGGAAAGTGGGGACGGCTATGCCATCAAAGACCCGGGCAAGGGCCGGATTGTGGGAGCGTTCGCGCTGCCGGCGGCGGGGGTCGGCTTAGGCGCGTTAATTGGACACTCGCTCGCGAGTTCGCAGGGTACAACTCTAACCACCACGCTGCCGCCGGGCTGCACGGGACCGCCCCCGGGGTGCCTTTCGTCAAGCCTGACTGGGCCGCCGGAGCCCGGCAAAGATACAGTGATCGGCGCCGCAGTCGGCGGCGCAATCGGGGCTGTCACCTCACTCGCGCTGATCCTGAACACTCACAATTTTTTTCTTGATGTAGGCTCACCAGTCGAAGTGGTGCTGCAACATCCGCTGACTTTGGAACGGGATCAGGTTGCAGACGCCATTCGCGATGCCGCGAAACATCCAGTGGCTGAGCAGCCTTTGGCTCCGCGGCCGCAGTTCGTGCCGCCACCGGACAGCGATCCCGGCATTTGTTACACGCCCGGCAGTCCGGGGACGCCCGATATCGATATTCCCGGAACTCCAGCCATCGGCGATTCGCCAGGAACTCCGGCAACGCACATCCCTGGAATTCCGGCGACGCCCCCCGTGGCGCATCCCTGCCCGTGACGGCGATGCGATTAGTAGCGCGGCGAAGCATTTTCTCGAAGCTCTTCGCCGCGTTACACTTCTCTGTATAACTCTATGCCCACCCTGATATCTCAACCCACGCGCATTCAATCTGCGGGTAACAAACCGAAACTGATCGACGAATATGTCGGACGCGTCAATTCCCAAACATCGGCCGCCAGCGTAGCGCACATGCGTAGTCCGGAGGGTTGGCTCGAGCCCGGTCAGACGCCGGCTTTCGACGAGTACACCATCGTTCTGAAAGGTGTGCTGCGCGTGGAATCCAAGACTGGCTCATTTGAAGTGAAAGCTGGACAAGGCGTGATTGCACATGCAGGAGAATGGATTCGTTACTCTACTCCACACGAAGGCGGGGCGGAATACATTGCAGTGTGCCTGCCCGCTTTCTCCATGGATACGGTTCACCGGGACGCACGTTAGCGGAGAGAGATTCCGACTGGCGTGACAGATCAGGGCCCGAGTAACGCGGTTAACAGCTCATGTCGGGCGGTAGAAAATGGATTGGCGACGGTGACACCGCTCCAGGTAAATCCGGAATGCAGGTCTTCGGAGAGAAGCAGCCTACAACCTGCGGCTGCTGCGGCGGAAAAGATGACGGCGTCCCAGATGCTGAATTGATGGTGAACGGCCATATCCACGGCGGCAAGCATGATGGCTGGCGAAGTCTCGATCAGAGGAAAGGCATCTTGCCAGCTTAGGAGCGCGGCCCGTGCGCGCTGGGGTGTACGCCCGGCTTTGCGAACCAGCACGTGGAAGAGCTCACTGATCACTTGAACGGGCAGGAATGTGCTCTCAGGCGGCAGTTTTTGAATGATGTCGAGCGCGGATTTTTTCTTCGCCGCGCCATTCACGCCCTCGGCATACCCCAGAATGTTCGTATCCAGCGCGAGTCTCATATTTGTCGCCGGCGGTTACTCATAGAGCTCGTCCCTTGTCCATGATCCAATGTTTACTACTGGCTCGCGACGCAGGCGGGCGACCAAAATGTTGCGCGCACTGGCAGCAGTGAAGCGCTCTCCTGCAGTTTGGACCGGAGCGATACGAGCGATCGGTCTGCCGTGGCTGGTGACCACATAGCTTCGGCCTTCGCGGACTTCGCGCAGGACTTGCGAGAATTTCCGGTTCGCATCCGCGGCCGAAATGGCTTTCTCCATGACCTGTTCCTTTGTAGTGATATTAACTACTTTAGAATTGATAGTCAAGAACGTGCCTGAGAAGCGGAAGCCAATACTCCGTTACCGAGGTTTGCGGAACGGCTGAAGTCGCGTCCTTACCAAAGGACAAAAAAATGGTTTGTTGGGGCCTATGCGATCCAGACAGTTTTGATATTCATGAATTCACGGATGCCGTTGGTTGCGAGTTCACGGCCGTGGCCGGAGTGTTTGACGCCGCCAAAGGGAATGCGAGGATCGGAAGCGACCATTTTGTTGATGAAGACCATGCCGGATTCGAGTTCGTTGATGAAGCGTTCGCGCTCTGCGTTGTCGGTGGTCCAGGCGCTGGCTCCCAGGCCGAAGCGGCTATCGTTGGCGAGGCGGATGGCTTCGTCGATATCTTTGACGCGGAACAGCGAGGCAACGGGGCCGAAGAACTCTTCGCGATAAGCGGGCGATTCTTTGGGGATGTTGGTGAGAACTGTGGGGGCGTAGTAGTTGCCGGGAAGTTCGAGTTTGTGGCCTCCGGTTAAAAGTTTGGCGCCGGCTTTCACTGTTTTCTGCACGTCAGCGTCCAGCGATTTTACGGCATCGGCGGTAGCGAGAGGTCCGAGTTCAGTTTTCTCGTCGAAAGGATCGCCCACGCGCAGGTTCTTCATGCGATCGACAAATTTCTTTTCGAAGTCGGAGGCGATAGATTCGTGAACGATGAAACGTTTGGCGGCGATGCAGGACTGGCCATTGTTGATCACGCGTGCCTCGACCGCGGTGGCCACGGCAGCGTCCAGATCAGCGCTGGGCATTACGATGAAGGGATCGCTGCCGCCGAGTTCGAGAACAACTTTCTTGATGCGCTTGGCGGCGGCGACTCCCACTTCGATGCCGGCTTGTTCGCTTCCAGTAAGAGTTGCAGCAACGACCCGTGGATCGTTAAGAATCGCATCCACTTGCTGAGAGCCGATCAGCAACGTCTGGAATGCGCCGGCGGGAAATCCGGCTTCGAGAAAAAGTTGTTCAATTGCCAGAGCGCACTGGGGGACGTTTGAAGCGTGCTTGAGCAGTCCCACATTTCCTGCCATGAGCGCTGGCGCCGCGAATCGGATCACCTGCCAAAAAGGAAAATTCCAGGGCATGACGGCAAGGATCGGTCCGATGGGGCGATAGCGCACAAAGCTCTTCTTGGCACCGGTCTCGATGACCTCGTCGGCGAGAATTTGTTCGGCATTTTCCGCATAGTACCGGCAGGCGGTGGTGCACTTGACTGCCTCTGCGACTGCGGCCTTGTAGGGCTTACCCATTTCCAGGGTCATCAATTTAGCGAATTTGTCCTTATCACGTTCGAGGATATCGGCCGCCTTTCGCATGCGGCGGGCGCGCTCGGCGAATGGCGTTTTGCGTTCGGCTTGAAAAGTAGCAACCGCCAGCTGAAGTTTTTCCTCGATCTGGGGGGTGGATAGAGGTTGGAATGTTTGCAGTGTTTCACCGGTGGCAGGATTAATGGTGGCAATGGCCATGATGGATATCCCTCGGATATGTTGCAAGAAGTCTAATACCAGGATGTCTGGGCGGTGGTCGTACCACTATACCATTGCACAAATTACGTCGGCGCCGAAAACAGAAGCAGGACACTAAACACAGGGGCCACAGAGGATCACAGAACACAACCGCAGTTTCACTGTAGATGATGTGAGTTTGTTTTGGAGGAATCCAGATGGGACCAAAGGCTTTGACGGCATTGATTACTGGGGCATCAGGTGGGATTGGGTACGAACTGGCAAAACTGTTTGCCAAGGATCACTACCACCTGGTGCTGGTAGCGCGCAGCAGCGACAAGTTGAATCAGGTCGCCAGCCAACTGCGGCAGCAGTTCGGGCTCAATGTGGAGGCGATGGCTCTGGATTTGGCAGAGGACCAGTCCGTCAAAATGCTATTCGAGCATTTGAAAGGCGAAAAGCTAGAGGTCGATGTGCTGGTGAATAACGCAGGATTCGGAGTTTTTGGTGAGTTTGCCGAAATGCCAGAGGAAGAAGTTTTGGGTCAGGTCCAGTTGAACGTGGTGGCGCTCACGCACTTGACACGGTTATTTCTGCCAGCGATGATCGCCCGCCGCCAGGGGAAGATTATGAATGTGGCGTCCACGGCGGCGTTTCAGCCCGGACCTTTGATGGCGGTTTATTACTCAACCAAGGCGTATGTGCTTTCGTTTTCCGAGGCCCTGGCAAATGAGGTCGCCGGGACTGGAGTGGTGGTCAGTTGTTTTTGTCCGGGAGCTACCGACACCGGCTTCCAGAAACGCGCCGGAATCGAGAACTCACGGCTGTTCAAGAAAATTGGGGCGATGAACGTGGAAAAGGTGGCTCGGGATGGATATCGCGGATTGATGGCGGGAAAGACGCTGGTAATTTCGGGGACGCGGAACTGGCTAGTGGCGGAGTCGGTCAGATTTGCGCCACGGAAGTGGGTGACGGCCATGTCGAGGTGGGTAGCCGAGAAAGTGGAATAGCGACGCGCGGATGCGGGATGTTCCCCTTGGTCAGATGATAGGCAATGGCGATGGTTCCTGCATTGAATACTTACTGCGAATACTTACTGTGTCGATTGCAATTGCGAAGCTGAGTTGATTGACGGCGGAGACGTCAAAGAAGTTTGAGAGATCGGCGTGACCGGCGAGAGTGTCACGCTGTTTGCCCTCCACCAGAATTTTCACTTTCAAAATACCGGGAATATTCGCGGACGACGTCTGAATGAGAGACGCGACCGTGAGTTCTTCCACCAGCACGCCGGAGCGGTGACCGTCGGCGAAAGCGGCGTTGATATCGATCACGGCGAGGCCCGGATCTACCAGGTAGACGCTGCGAATGTCGGAACCCGGCGGCAATGGATGTGGCGAAGACTTATCGAGATACAGGGTGATGAGAGCGCGAAGCAATTCTTCGGCACGTTGTTGGCGCACCGAAGGAAGGGGAATCTGAGCAGACTCTGCGTGGAGTACGCCGATGTCGTCATAGGCGACAAATAGAGTCACCCGTTCCGTATTTCCCGCTACGGGAGGGATAACGGGCCGAGTGTCAACGGACGCGACGGGAGTGGCAGCGGCGCGCCCACGCATGTGCCATGCGTAGATGCCCATGCCGAGTACGGCGCCGAGCAGCACCGAGAGCGCGATAAAAAAGTGGCGTGGGACCATGAGTGTCGAATCGGGCGATTTCAAGATCAGGTGATCTGGTGATCCACGACTTAAGACCTTACGTTATCAAATGACTACATTGCTCGATCACAAAATCAGCCGATTTCTTTTATGGAGCGGCTCCCAGTTGAGCGCGGACGGCCGCGATCCCGTTCGCCACGGCTCCGGCAACAAGCTGCTGGTAATCGGGGGCTGTGAGCGCAGAGACGTTCGAAGCGGGCGGTGCGACTTCGACTGCGATCGCAGCGGTCACGATATTGTTTAAAGGCCGCAGCGGCGCAGTCAGATCGCGGACGGTGATCTCATCCCTTTTCAACGCCTCTGCCACGCTGGCGGCAGCGATGTGACTCAGGGGCATGAAAGTAGCTTGCGCGGTGGCCCAGGAGCGGAAGGGACCGCTGTCATCGCCATTTGAGTAGGGAAGCATCGAGGTGTAGACCCGCACGCCATGGCCGGTCGAAGTGGCGTGCAGCACGACATAGACGGCTGCGTGGGTGGAGTTGGCGAAAAAGGCGCGATCGTCCAGGGAAAGGTTCGCGTCGGAATCGCGCAACACGAGAGTAGAGATGCCGCGACTCTCCAGTTCCTGCCGGAGAAGCCGCGCGAAGGCCAAGGTGACATCTTTTTCGGCGAGAGTGGGGCTAAGCGCTTCGCCCCGGTCCGTGCCGCCATGGCTGGCGTCGACCACGGCGAAGTAGCGGCGTTGCGTCGAAGCTGGAATTGCCGGCTGCGCGGGGACTCGTGGAGTGTTCTGTAGTGCAGGCGCGGTCGGGCTGGGGGCAGCAGTGGATGCTATCTGCGATTTTGCCGGTGCGAGCGTAATGGTCCGGCCATCCTTGCTGAAGCTGGCAATCAGCGGAGTTGTGGTGTTGACCGTGATTTGGGCGGCTCCATTACTCTCGGAATACGTGGCCGAAGGGATGGTTTTGCTGGAGAACGTAAGCGTGGGCGAGGCGGGCGCGGTCACCGGTTCATGGCTGAAAGTCATGCGCAGTTTTCCGGGTTCGGTGGCGACGGACGGATTTACCGGCGCGCTGAATTGGAAAACCAGGTGAGAAGAGTCGGTAGTGGCGGCGGTGAAGTGCGTACCGACGTTGCCGATGAAGAGACGCCCGGATTCCTCGTGCAGATTTGCCGGCCCTCCCAGAAAACGAGGCAGAAGGGAATTAAGGGAGGCCAGCGGGACCAGACCGCGGCCATTTTCCATGAGAAACTTGGCGGAGAGATCGGCGTCGCGTCCCTGCACGCGGGCGTGATTTTTCCCGACAGTGAAATCTCCCAGGACGTTGTTATAGTGCAGGCGCCAGCGCAGACCCTCGAATTTGGCGCTGACTGTGCCGAGTGGCTCAAGGAGTTCGAGCAGTCCGATATAGTCGCGACCCTGGCGCTGCAGGATGGGCAGGGAATAGTTGGCCACAGTCGAATACACGGAGAGACGTTTTTCCGGAGCGGCTGCGGAGAACGGAAGCGCAAGAGACAACAGAATCCCGACGGTAAGCAGCAATCTCAAGGGCTGACGCCCGGATCTTACTCGACAAATATCGGCACGGCCACCAGCCGTGGCATTCCCCAAACCATTCTCGACGTCAACCTTTTTCCGTTTCCAGGCTCGTCTATTCGAGGGCATAGACCGTCAGTCCGCTGAGCAGCTTGGGGTAGAAGTCAGTCGACTTCTGAGGCATGACTTCATTAGCGAAGGCGATATCGCGGACTTGCGTAACCCGGCAGGGATTCATCAGGAAAACGATATTGGCGCTAGGTGTAGCTTCCAGGTGCGAGAGCGCTTCGCCCGCGTCACGGACGTAAGAAATATTCTGCTGGTTGCGGATGGATTCTTCCGAGAGGTGCAAGACATTTTCCAGCAGAACCTTATGCAATTGCACCACATCGAGCGATTGCTGACGAATCGAGACGCCGGCGAAGACCTCGGCTACATTGGGATTAGGATGGTGCAACAGGAAAGCGCGGTTGGCCGTGACCCCCAGGATACAGGTACCGGCGCGTCCACACTGGCGAAGGATCGCGGTGGCGCGGGCAGCGTCGAGGGGAACGTCGATTTCATCGATGTCAAAAAACGCGCGGGCTGAGCTGCGGAAGGCATCTTCTGAAAAGGAAGGCAGGCTATGCACCACGCGATGGGTGGGGAGAATCAACAATGCTGGACTGTTCATGTTGACGAAGGTCATCATCACGAACTCGAGAAGGAGCATAGTCCCGAGTGTCCGTACCGCCTGAGGATGCTCGGCATTCGTTCCGGTAAGTCAGCGCGGTTTCGTAGCGGTGGTGGCCATCGGCGATGATAAGTTTCTTATCGCTCATCGCGGCGCGGACGGAAGCGATCACTCCTGGATCGGAAACTTCCCACAAGCGGTGCAGAACTCCATATTCATCGGTCACGGCAGCGTCTGGTTCCGCGCTCACGTTGAGAAGCGATTCGATCTGGCCAGAGTCTTCGTAGAGCATGAAAATTTGACCGAAATGGCCGCGAGTGGCGCGGAGCAGATCCAGACGGTCCGCTTTGGGCTTGGCCAGGGTCTGCTCATGACGGAAGACCACTCCTGCGGAATAGTCCTCAATTCGGCCTAACGCAATGAATCCGCGACGTTCCATTTCGGTATTCGAATCGGGCGAAGTGAAGCGCTGGGAATAAGCGTATATGGATGGCAAGGCATCCTGCCGCAGGACGCCTTGTCGGCGCCAGTCGCGGAAATGTGCGGCCGCGCGCGAATATACATTGTTTGCCGGATTGTCACCGTCTTCACGGCGGCCGAGGATGATTCGTACGAGGTTGTACGGGCTGGCCGCGTAATAGCGATCCTGCAGCGCAGGTGGGATCTTATCGTAAGGTTGGGTCACTACCTGGTCGAGGGAAAGCTGTGGCGAATCCTTATCGTTAGCATTCGCGTAGCGAAAGGCGCGGAAGGGATGAATGTCAGCCATGGAAACTTCTGATTGTAGCAAGGTGGCGGCGGAATGTTCCGCGTGGTGGTGAGCTGCTTTTGAGGGATCACCCGAAAACAGGCGTCCATTCTGGGATTGTCACCGAGATTTGACAAAATAAACCGCAGTCAAGCGGATGAAGCTGTGTTACTATCGCGGCCAATAGAGGTGCTTATGTCCTCCGCGGATGAGCGCCGGTTCTCTCGCCCTGGGGTTCGAGCTGGCAAGTTGGGATTGATTCGACGCAGGAAACTGCCTGTCGTCCGATTGCAGATCACGCTACCTCACTTTTCGTCGCTGTACTCTCGGGCTATTCCATCATTTTGGCTGATGTTTTTCTCGATTTGCCTTTGCTGCAGCTCATTGCCGCCGGCGCAGGCTCAAACTGATGTGAATGATGTTCACGTGACGCCCCGGACGGTCGAGAGCGCGAAGGCGGAGAATGTATCCAAAGAGAGCTTGATTGCTCCGTCCCTGAATACTCACGTTCGTCCGCTTAAGTCGAGCGTAGACCTGGTGCTGGTGCCAGTGACCATTACCGACCCCATGAACCGGCTTGTGACCGGGTTGGATAAGGAAAACTTCCAGCTTTTCGAAGGCGGCACGAGTCAGGAGATCAAAACATTTTCGAGTGAAGACGCACCGGTGTCGCTCGGGGTGATCTTCGATTCCAGCCGAAGCATGAGCAGCAAGATGGACCGGGCAAAAGATGCGGTGATGGAATTTTTCAAAACTGCAAACCCGCAAGACGAATTCTTCATGATCACCTTCTCGGACGCGCCGGAAGTAGTCAGCGATTTTACGAACTCGGTCGATGAGATTCAAAATAAGCTGGTCTATACGGTTCCGCAAAGAATGACCGCATTATTGGACGCCATCTATATGGGCATTACCAAGATGAGGCAGGCCAAGTACGCTAAAAAGGCGCTACTCATCATCTCTGATGGCGGCGACAATCACAGCCGATACACGGAAAATGAGATCAAGGCCCTGGTAAAAGAAGCGGATGTAATGGTCTATGCGATCGGCATCTACGATCGCTATTTCGCCACTCCGGAAGAGCGGCTCGGCCCCGAGCTACTGGGCGAAATTGCGGAACTCTCCGGGGGACGGGCGTTTACAGTGGAAAATCCTAATGATCTGGCGGATGTAGCGACCAAGATCGGCATCGAACTGCGTAACCAGTATGTGCTCGGCTATCGCCCCCACAATGCCTTGCATGACGGCAAATGGCGTAAGATCAAGGTGAAGTTACTGCCCCCGAAAGGACTGCCGCCACTGAAAGTGTATGCCAGGACCGGATATTACGCGCCCGAAGAATAATTGCGCTTTTTACTTTGCGTTTCTGAGCTGGGCGATATGGGTTGGGGTCTTGGCGGTAGTACTATCCGCTCCCGCGCGCGCCAGATCGGAGGCTGCTCAGGCCCAGTCAGATCCCGCTCAATCTGTCCCGGTGCAATCGTCTCAATCCGGCGCGGCTGCGACTCCCGCTGTGCCCCCTTCCCAGAAGCAGAGTGAACCGCAAAGCGGCGCCCAATCGCAAACTCCGCAGCCCGCAAGTCAGGGCTCAACCAATCAGGACAACGGAACATTTGTCATCCGCAAAGATGTGGATGAGGTATTGCTCCACGCCACGGTGGTCGATGATAAAGGGCACATCGTAACCAGCCTGAATAAAAACGATTTTACGGTATTCGAAGACGGCAAACCGCAGACGATTATTTCTTTCCACCACGAAGACATTCCGGTGGCAATGGGAATCCTGATTGATAATTCGGGATCGATGCGTGAGAAGCGCGCGAAGGTGAACCAGGCGGCGCTGAATCTGGTGAGGTCGAGTAATCCTCAGGATGAAGTTTTCGTGGTAAATTTCAACGATGAATATTATCTCGATCAGGATTTCACCAACGATCTTTTGAAATTAAAAGAGGCCTTGGAAAAAATCGATGCCAAGGGCGGGACTGCGCTCTATGAAGCAGTGGTTGCTTCCGCTGATCACTTGAAGCGGGATGCGAAGTTGGAGCGCAAGGTGCTGTTCGTGGTGACTGACGGAGAAGACAACGCCAGCCGCGAAAGTTTGGAGCAGGCGGTGAAACAGTTGCAGGAGGAAAACAGTCCATCCGTGTATGCGATCGGAATTCTAGGGGATGAAGAACACCCCAAGCGCGCCCGGCGCGCTCTCGAGATCATCGCACAGCGGACCGGAGGGCTGGCATTTTTTCCCAAGACGCTGGATGAAGTCGATGAGATCAGCCGCCAGGTAGCGCACGACATCCGGAACCAGTACACCATTGGATATAAGCCCACAAATCCCAAAAACACGGGCGGCTTTCGTCAAATTCGGGTGGAAGCGAAGGCCAAGGGGCACGGGAAGATGTCGGTACGCACCAAGAGCGGTTACTATGCCGGCACGCAGGTGGCAACCGGTTCGAAGTGAAGCGTGTTGTCATTCTGGCGTTCTAAGTTCGCGGCAGATTGGCGGAACTTCACTTTCTCCCAGCGCTCTCAGGATTTCCCATTGACGAGCAGCGGTGGGCCAAAACCAAACTCCTCTCAGCAGGCGGCCCATCACCTTGGTGGATGCCATCGAGATGCATTAGATTACCCGGTCTTCAAGGAGATGCTGAACCGGCACTCTTGGTGCCGGCATCGCCGAGGACCCAGGTCCTTTCTGCGGTAACTCGGAATTCAAAAGTCCACTCCCGTTTCGGTTCCTGGTCTGCGTAAGGTTCTCAGGCAGCTAACCAAAAGACGACGAAGCATCACATCGATTAGTGAGGACAGTCACTGATTCAAGTTATCGATTCGGGGGATAAACAATATCGTTCATCCGGAGTTGCGGCCGGGGGACAGAACTGCCGGGATGGCGGGCTTTTGGCGGAGAAACGAGGAACCGGGCATCGCGCAATCGTGCATTGATTTCTAACTTCTTACTTATTCGCAGCGCGCACCCACCGGTTATGTCCTCAGTTCTTCTCATCTCCTTCCTGCTCCAGGCGGAAAGCACTTAGATTCGCGAGAGTGTTTCTGGATGTTTTCCAGGTAATGCAGCACTCAGGAAGGCGCGCATGTCCAAGCACCTAACCATTGCAGAAAACTTGGAGGCAAGCGGAGTCTCCCGAAGAAGTTTCCTTCAACTATGCAGCGTGCTGATGGCCACCGCGCCATTTGGATTGGCGCTCACCGGCAAGAAGTCGCTCTTGCAGGTCGCGGAGGCCATCGGCAAGAGCAAGCGGCCGTCTGTGATCTGGCTGCATTTCCAGGACTGCACAGGATGCACCGAGACTCTGTTGCGTACCTCCGCTCCCGATGTGGCGCATTTGATCCTTGACGTAATCTCGCTCGACTACCACGAGACCTTGATGGCTGCTTCCGGCGCGCAGGCGGAAGCGGCGCTGCGCCAAGCCATCACTGACAATGCAGGGAAGTACGTGCTGGTGGTCGAAGGCGCAATTCCAACCAAGGATGAGGGAATCTACTACGAAATGGGCAGCCGGCCCGGAGTACAGGTCCTCCGGGAAGTGGCTGCTGAGTCGGCTGCCATCATTGCGATCGGATCCTGCGCATCATGGGGAGGGATTCCGTCCGCCGACCCGAATCCTACCGGCGCGATGGGAGTAAGCTCCGTGGTTTCGGGCAAACCGATCATCAACCTTCCTGGTTGTCCACCCAATCCTTACAACCTGCTGGCGGTAGTTCTGGAGTACGTCACAATGGGCAGGCTGCCGGAGTTGGATGAGTTCAACCGCCCCAGGTTCGCCTATGAGCGCGTGATCCACGAGAATTGCCCGCGACGCGCGCACTTTGACGCTGGCCGGTTTGCGGCCGCGTTCGGGGACGAAGGGCACCGCAAGGGCTGGTGTCTCTACAAACTGGGATGCAAAGGACCCGTCACCCATGCCGCGTGTTCGCTGCGCCACTTCAATGAGATTCCCGGAGTGTGGCCGATCGGCATTGGAGTTCCCTGTATGGGATGCACGGAAAAAGAGGTGGTGTGGCGCATGGGGACGTTCGAAACCGTTCCAATTCACCTGGCAACTCCACCCGATACCTACCCGCCGATTTACAGTGCCGCGGGACAAATCAAGGTGGGCGCGGCGGTCTTGGTCGGGGCGATTGCGGGAGCGGTGGGTGGCGCGACCTGGGTGGCTTCGCAGCGTTTCCAGAGCAGCGCCGAGGCTGGCATCGCACGCGTCACCGTCGATCGCGCGCACGCGGAAAAGCTGAAAGAGTCGACCGAGAAGCAAACTCCAAAGAAAGAGGACTGATGTGGCCATCACTCGGCGAGAACTGTTCAGTGGTGTCGCCAAGGCCGCAGTGCCCGCTGCCGTAGCCCTCACCGTCGGCGCCAAAGCTCTCCAGGCGGAAGAGATTCCAGTTCCTAATGCCGCGGTTGGATTACTCTATGATGCGAGCATCTGCATCGGTTGCAAAGCTTGCGTGGCGGCTTGCGCCGAGGCGAATGACACCCCGCCCGATACGCGCCGCGATAGCCTGCACCAGGCGCCCACCGATCTCAACGATCTTACCCGCAACGTCATTAAGCTTTACAAGGCGGAAGACGGCTCCGCCTTTTCTTACGTGAAGCGCCAGTGCATGCACTGCCTCGATCCGGCTTGCGCCGCCGGTTGTCCCTTTCAGGCTCTATACAAGGATAAAGAGAGCGGCATCGTCAAGTGGGATGCCGACAAGTGTATCGGCTGCCGCTATTGCACCATCACCTGTCCTTACCACGTCCCGCGTTTCCAGTGGCGGGGGTACAACCCGCGCGTGACTAAGTGCGAGCTGTGCAGCCACCGTTTGGAGCAAGGGCTGAAGCCGGGATGCACCAGTGTTTGTCCCACTGGCGCTGTCATCTTCGGTCCGCGCGCCGTCTTGCTGACGGTGGCCAAGCAGCGCATTCAGAGCGATCCCAGCCGCTACTATCAAGGCCGTGTGTACGGAGAAATAGACAACGGCGGAACGCAAAATCTTTATCTGTCTCGGGTCGCGTTTGAAAAACTCGGCCTGCCTGAATTGGGGCCGGACTCGGTGCCGGCCAAGACTCTGCGCTGGCAGAGACGGCTTTACCAGTATTTCGCACTGCCGGCTTTGTTGTACGTCGGACTGGTGCAGGTGATTCGCAAAAGCTTGAAGGGTCATGAGCAGGAAGCTCACGAACGCGAAACAAAGACTGGATTAAGAGCGCAACTATGAGCAGCACAGCCCTGACAAACACGCCGCTACGCGAGGCTCGCTGGGAACGGGCGGTGCCCGTATACGGGTTTCCGGTAGTGAATCGGTTCTTCCTCGTGCTGTTGGCCATGACTCTTTTGGCGTTTGTGCTCACCGCTTACCGCGAACTCGCCGGCCTGGGTCCTGTCAGCGGGATGAATGACGCCTATGGCTGGGGGATCTGGAAGACTTTCAACGTGATGGTGCTGACCGGGTTGGGCTCGGGTGCATTCGCGGTAGGAATTGCGGCCTGGGTGTTCCGCCGCAAGCGCCTGCATGCTCTGATGCGCATGGCCCTGCTGACCAGCTTTCTGGCTTACGCCTGCGGTCTGCTTCTGCTGGGCATCGACGCCGGCCGGCCGTGGAATTTCTATTGGATCGTCTTTCCCTGGAAATGGAACATGCATTCCCCCCTGGCCGAGGTTGCGATCTGCATGTCGATCTACGCCATGGTTCCCCTCGCGATTGAAAATATTCCCCCCATACTGGAACGGTTGTGGTATTTCGATTCGCGCCTGCGGCCTGGAGTGGAGCGAGTCGAACGCAGGCTGCACTACTTCTTTCCCTGGATCATTGCCGCCGCATACCTGTTGCCGGGAATGCACCAATCGTCATTGGGTGCATTGATGTTGCTTGCCGGAGAACGAGTCCATCCTCTGTGGCAGACACCCTGGCTGCCCTTGCTGTATCTGGGTGCATCCGCCTTTATGTCGTTCGGGTGCGTCGCCGGAACCACCATGTTGTGTTGCGTGGTATGGAAGCGCGCCATGGATATGGAGGTGCTCGACGAAGCCGCGCGCATCACGGCGTGGCTGATTTATGGCTGGCTCGCATTGCGCCTGCTGGACATCCTGTTTCGCGGAGCGCTCCCCACTGCCTTCCACTTCGACCGCTTTGCCGGTGTCTTCTGGCTGGAGATTTTTCTGATTTCGATTGGCGGCTGGATGCTTCGCCGTTCGTTGCGAAATCGCCAGACTAAATGGATGTTCCTGGGCTACGTCCTCAGTTCGCTGGGAGGCATGATCTATCGGTTCAGTCCCACGACATTGGCCTTTCGGCCCAACCCCGAGTCACTGTATTTTCCAACCACTATCGAAGTCCTGGTATCGCTGGGTTTCATTTGCATGGGCGTGGCGGGATTTCTATTGGTGGTAAAGCGGTTTGGCATTCTCCCCGCGCCGCTTCAGGAATGGCACGACATGGCAAGCTATTTTCGGTTCCGCAGACCGTACATTCGCTGGACGGGATATTTCAAGTACGGATTTTTCGGTGAGAACGAACCAACAGATTCCGACTAACAGCAGGCACTATGGCGAAACGAATTACGATTGACCCCATCACCAGAATCGAAGGCCACCTTCGCGTCGACGTCGAGGTCGACAACAATGCGGTCAGCAACGCATGGGCTTCTTGCACCATGTGGCGCGGCATCGAGAACATTCTCCGCGGCCGCGATCCGCGCGATGCCTGGCTATTCACCCAGCGCTTCTGCGGCGTGTGCACCACCGTGCACGCCATGGCCAGCGTGCGCGCGGTGGAGGATGCTTTAAAGCTGGAAGTGCCGCTCAACGCCCAGTACATTCGCAATCTCATCCTGATCGCGCACGCCCTGCACGACCACATCGTGCACTTCTATCAACTCTCCGCGCTGGACTGGGTGGACATTCTGCAGATCCCCAAAGCTGATCCGTCAACGACGGCAAAACTGGCGGAGAGTCTATCGCCCTGGACGCGCAACTCCCGCAACGAGTTCAAGGCCGCACAAGACCGCGTGAATGCAGTCGCCAGCAGTGGCCAACTGGGAATTTTCATGAACGGCTATTGGGGCCATCCCGCGATGCGGCTCTCGCCTGACGTGAACCTGCTGGCCTTCTCGCACTATGTGCAGGCGCTGGAGTATCAGCGGAAAGCTCTGCAGGTGGTCGGAATCCTGGGATCGAAGACGCCGCACATTCAGAACCTCACGGTCGGAGGCGTAGCCAATGCCATCGACCTCGACAGTGCCAGCGCCCTCAATATGGACCGGCTGGAAATGATCCGCGTACTGCTCGACGAAGTGGTGCAGTTCATCAACCAGGTCTATGTTGTCGATGTCTGTGCGGTAGCTGCGATGTATCCCGAATGGTTCAAGATTGGCAGCGGGGTGAAAAACTATCTTGCCGTTCCCGACCTGCCTTTAGACAGCACGGGTACAACCTACGACCTTCCCGGCGGTACCATCATGAACGGAAATATCGCTGGCGTACATTCATTCAAGACCGCATCCGACAAAGAGTTTCGCGAGGGAGTCAGCGAAGACGTGGCACACGCCTACTATCGAGGCGAGAAAGCGCTGCATCCCTGGGTAGGGGAGACCGATCCCGCCTTTACTGGCTGGGACGGAGAGCAGAAATACTCCTGGGTGAAAGCGCCGCGCTTCAATGGCGAACCCATGCAGGTTGGGCCGCTGGCGCAGGTTCTGGTTGGTTACGCCCAAGGACATCCTTTGACGCAGAAACATACAAATCTCGCGATCAGCAAGGTGCAGGCCATCGGCGGGGTGCGCGTCACTCCCGACATGCTGCACTCTACGCTCGGCCGGCATGCCGCACGCGCGATTCGGGCCTCCATGTTGGCGGAACTGGCGCAGAAGCATTTGCAGCTTTTAACCGACAACATTGCCAAGGGTGACTACACGGTTCACAACCAGCCAGTGTTTCCAGGACATGAAATAGAGGGCGTTGGAACTCACGAAGCGCCGCGCGGAACGTTATCCCACTGGATTGTGATCAAGGACGAAAAAATCAAGAATTACCAGGCGGTGGTGCCCTCGACCTGGAATGCCAGCCCACGCGACCGCTCGGGCGCTCACGGTCCTTACGAAGCTTCGCTGCTGCGCACGCCGCTCGCCCGGCCCGAGGAACCCTTGGAAGTCTTGCGCACGATCCACTCCTTCGATCCTTGTATGGCCTGCGCCTGCCATGCGTTCGATCCCTCAGGCCGTCGGATTGCCAAGGTAAATGTGCTGTGAAGGAAATCCTGATCGGCGGGATCGGGAACGTTTTGCTGGGCGATGACGGCGTCGGACCATACATCGCGAGGCTTCTGGATGCCCATTACGAGTTCGAGGATGGCGTCGAAGTCGCCGACCTGGGAACTCCGGCTCTTGACTTGATCGACCAAATCTCAGGCAAAGACGCTGTCATCCTGATCGATTCTATCGACGCCGATGACACCGGAGCGGTTCCAGGAACCGTGCTGCTCTACCGCAAAGCGGATATCATGCGCCACACTCCCGCAATGCGCATGGATCCGCACTCGCCTGCGTTGGTGGATGCGCTGCTCAGCGCCGAACTCTTTGCAGTCGCGCCCCGGGATCTGCTGCTCGTGGGAATTAAAGCAGAGTGTTACGAGGCGGGCTGCAGCCTGAGCAAGCCCGTGAATACCGCATTGGATCAGGCGATCGCGGAAGTTCTGGTTGAGTTGGATCGCTTGGGTGTTTCTTACCGGCGCAGACAGCATCCCGGCAGCCTTGGCATCTGGTGGACGGCCGACGAGAAAACGGAATCTCGCGGGCCATATAAGACGGCCAGCACTCGCTAATTTTCCTAGCAAATGCGAGGCAATTGATCGCCTGTGAGCATGTCAACGACGCGCGTTGTTCCCAGTGGTGTTCGCATGGTCACCAGGCCCGGATGTTCTTTCCTCACGATGCCAACGATCTGCGCCTCCGCTCCCAGCGGGTGGCGCCGCATGGCCTGGAGCACCGCATCGGCGGCCTGAGGTGCCACGATTGCGATCAGCTTGCCTTCGTTCGCTACATATAAGGGATCGAGCCCCAGCAGTTCGCACGCCCCGCGAACTTGCTCGTGGATGGGAAGGGCACTTTCTTCCAACTCGATGCCAACCCGGGACTGCTGCGCGATTTCGTTCAAGGTGCTGGAGACGCCACCTCGTGTAGGATCACGCATGCAGCGAATGTCATGAGTTACATGCAGCATCTTGGCGACCAGCGTGTGCAAGGCAGCGCTGTCGCTTTGGATTTGAGTCTCAAATTCCAGGCCCTCGCGCTGCGCCAGAATCGCAATTCCGTGATCGCCGATGGAACCACTTAAAATCACCTTATCGCCAGGGCGCGCGTGGCCGGCGGAAAGCTCCACTCCCTCCGGCACGAGTCCAATTCCTGTCGTGTTGATGAACAGCCCGTCGCCCTTGCCTTTTTCGACGACCTTGGTATCGCCGGTAACGACCTGCACGCCCGCCTCTGCGGCCGCTCGCTGCAGCGAATTTACCACCCGCCGAAGCTCCTCCATCGAGAACCCTTCTTCGATGATGAAGGCGGCGCTCAGAAACAGTGGTGTTGCCCCGCCCATCGCCAAATCGTTCACCGTACCGTGGACCGCGAGGGAGCCGATGTCACCTCCGGGAAAGAACAGCGGCTTTACTACGAAGGAATCGGTGGTGATCGCCAGGCGCTGCCCATTCACATTCACGATGGCTTGATCGTCCAGCCGCGCCAGCACCGGATTCTGGAACGCAGGTAGAAAGAGGTCGCGAATCAATTCGGCACTCAACTTACCGCCGCTGCCATGGCCCAGGAGAATGGTATCTTTAGCCGGAAGCGGCGCGGGGCAACTGAGCTCGACGTTTATTTCGTCGTGGGTTTTCGTTGACATGCCTCTCCTAACTTGGGACCGCATGACGGCGATAGTGATAGTAGGCCGCGCATGCCCCTTCACTAGAGACCATGGGCGCGCCTAACGGATTTTCAGGAGTACACCGCATGCCAAATGCCGGACAATCCGTCGGCTTTTTTAATCCCCGCAAAACCTGAGCGCTCATGCACTCGGCCGGCTCGTCTACCGTAAGCTCGCTTAAATCAAAGACGCGGTCGGCATCATAAGCGGCATATCCCTCGCGCAAGCGCAAGCCGCTTCGGGGGATGGGGCCAATCCCGCGCCACTTCTGGTCCGCCACTTCAAACACCTCGGCCATGATCTGCTGCGCCGGCAGGTTCCCTTGGTAGCTGACGGATCTCGCATATTGGTTTTCCAGCCGCGCCTGTCCCGCTTCGAGTTGCCGAATCAGCATGAGGACTGCTTCCAGAATATCGACCGGTTCAAATCCTCCGACTACGATCGGGATGCGAAAATCGCGAACCAGATCCTCGTATTCCTTGCATCCCACAACGGTGCAAACATGTCCAGGAGCGATGAAACCCTGCACCCGGTTGACGCTCGAAACCAGCAAGGCGCGGATTGCCGGCGGTACCAGCACGTGCGAAACCAACATAAAAAAGTTGGTCAGACCCTCGCGCTTGGCTTGCCACGCGGCCATGGCATTTGCCGGAGCCGTAGTCTCGAAACCAATCGATAGAAACACCACTTTGCGTTCAGGATTCGAGCGCGCGATTTTCACTGCCTCAGTGGGAGAGTAAGCGATGCGAACGTCCGCGCCCTGCGCCTTGGCCCGAAGCAGATCGGAACGGGATCCAGGCACGCGCAGCATGTCTCCATAGGAAACTAGGATGACGTTTGGCTGCAGCGCCAGTTCGATCGCCTTGTCCACAGTTTCGAGCGGCGTGACACAAACGGGACAGCCCGGGCCGTGCACGAGTTCGATGCCGCGGGGCAGCAACTCGTCGAGGCCATAGCGCATGATGGTGTGGGTTTGGCCGCCACAGATCTCCATCAACACCCACGGTTGGGTGGTAGCCTGCGCGATCTCGGCCGTCAGGGCTCGTGCGATGCCCTGGTCACGGTATTCGTCGAGATATTTCATAGGGCGAGACCCAGTTCGACTGCGCCAGGGAAAGCCGGCTGAGGCATTGGAGCGCCGACCGTGCGAAATTACGATTCCACTTCCGGCAATTCCGCTTCCAGCGCCCCCATCTCTTGCAGAAGCTTGTATGTGCGCTCAGCTTCCACCGCATCTACACGGCTTATCGCGAAGCCAACGTGCACCATCACATAGTCGCCCAAGCTCGCCTCAGGCACAAAGCACAGCGATACCTGGCGCACGATCCCGCCAAACTGCACGCGGGCCGCCCGCAGAGGTCCTTGTTCCTGCATTTCGATAATCTTTCCTGGTATCGCGAGGCACACGGCGGCTCTCCCATGCTCAGTACAGTATGAGTTGTGGGTGCGATCTGTGATGAACGACACGGGTCAACGTGACGAACTGCACACCCGAATGCCGCGATGCGATTCCTGGCAAATTCTTCCACTCGGACGAAAGGCACGACCAACAACCCAGTATAAGAACAGCGCTCGCGGTCGATTCAGTGATAGTGGTCACAGCTTGCGAGCCGCGTTTGTGAAAGACTGCAAGCAAGGAACTTGGTGGCCAGATGTCCACCGCCGAGCATGAGCCGCAATCGTGCTGGGAATGCATTCGCGGGAAAATTCTGCGTCTGCCGGGTGGAGGAGAGTACGTGGAGTGCGCTCCGTCGCAATGGAAATGGCGTCGTTGTGCGGCACGGCTGCTGGACACGATACGCAAGCCTCTCCGCTCTTCGCCGGTTGAAAAATCCCCCGAAAGTGATCCAACAAAGGGCACACAAGAATGACGGGGCCCTGTTGCTTGATGAAGTCACGATATTTCCTCAACTATTGGAAGTCGGACGCTTGCGATGCATAATGCCTACATGATGGGAAGATAATTGGACATGCCGATCATCACAGCGGTCGTCCTGTTTTTGGCATTCCTGCTGGCTCCCATTCTGCTCATCCGGTTCCGCAAGAGGTGGGTCGCGGCTTTCAATTTGGCGGTTACGAATCGGATCACGAGCCGATTCGCGGGCCGATTGCCGGGCTTCGGCATCCTCACACACGTCGGACGAAAATCAGGCAACGTATACCGGACGCCAGTAAATGTTTTCCGAGCGCCGCAGGGATTCCTCATTGCCCTTACTTATGGGCGGGATAGCGAGTGGGTTAAGAATGTGCTGGCCGCTGGCGGATGCGAGATTGAGACTCGCGGCGTGAGGTACCTACTTTCCGCACCCGCCATCGTGCATGATCCCACCCGGCGGCGGTTCCCACTTCCTGTGCGGTTCGTTCTGTGGCTGATTGGAGCGACTGATTTTATGCAGCTTTCAACCTCTCGCGCATAAGGGGGATAGGGTTTAATTTCGTACAGCTCGTAATCCCCCGGACACGACGGTTCGCATCAGGCTCAGGTACTCGTCGCTTTGGTTGCCGAGAAAACGTTACGATTCTTGAGGAAACAGAAAGCGCTTGACTTTGATACCCTGTAGCGTGCATCAGAAAACTTTTGAAGTCTCCCACCTCGGCGTCGCCGATGACATTACGGATCTGGTTGGCGGAACTCCCATGCTGCGGCTGAAACGGCTGGTTCCCGCCGGATCCGCCGACATCTTCGCCAAACTTGAATACCTGAATCCGGGCGGCAGCGTGAAGGATCGCGCGGCGGTTGGGATCATCCGGCGAGCCGAGCAGGAAGGGAAACTCGCACCCGGTGGCACCATTGTTGAAGCTACGGCGGGGAATACGGGGATCGGGCTGGCATTGATTGGGGTGAATCGCGGTTACAAAGTGAAGCTGTTCGTGCCGGAGAATTTCTCCCAGGAAAAAGTGATCATCATGCGTGCGCTGGGAGCGCAGGTGGATCGCACTCCGGATGAAGAAGGAATGTCGGGCGCGATCCGGCGCGCGAAAGAATTAGTGGCTAACGATAAGACTGCATTTATGGCCGGACAGTTTGAGAATCAGGCGAATCCCGATTACCACTACGAAACCACGGCGGTGGAAATTTTTGAGCAGATGAGCGGCAAGATCGATGCCGTGGTTTTGGGTTGCGGCACTTGCGGAACTTTTACGGGAATCGCTCGATATATGAAGGAGCATGTGCCCGGAGTGCTGGCCTTTGCGGCGGAAACGCAAGGATCAGTGCTGGGTGGCGGAGAACCTGGGCCGCATAAGGTGGAAGGCATCGGGGCGAGCTTTATTCCGAAGACTTTCGATCGTTCGGTGTGCGATGAAGTGATTGCAGTGACCGACGAGGATGCGTTCGAGACGGTGAAGCAACTGGCGGCTCAGGAAGGTGTGCTGGCCGGGTCGAGCGGTGGAGCCGCGGTCTTCGCGGCTATGCAAGTGGCGCGACGCTTGGGGGCTGGAAGACGGGTGGCCACGATTATCCCGGATTCGGCGGAGCGGTATTTGTCGAAGAAGATTTTTGAGGGTGGGATCTAGACGAAAAAAGTAATCGCTGAGAACGCTGGGATAATCCGCGGAAATCGCTGAGTAACACAATCCATAGCAGAAAGTATTCATGAAGAAAAACCGACAGGCTGGGTTTGCGACGCGCGCCATTCACGATGGGCAGGAGCCGGATCCTCTTACCGGCGCGGTCAACGTTCCCATTTATTTGAGTTCCACGTATGTGCAGCAGGGGATCGGCGAGAACAAGGGGTACGAGTATTCGCGAGTGTCGAATCCCACGCGCGACCGGTTGGAAGAGAATCTGGCGTCGCTCGAAGGCGGAGTTGCGGCGCGAGTGTTTGGCAGCGGCATGGCGGCAATCAACGCGATCGCCAGTATGTTGAAAACCGGTGATCACGTGGTGTGTGGCAATGATCTATACGGCGGAACGCCGCGGCTGTTCAATCAGGTGCTGACGAATTTCGGTCTGGAATTTTCCTACGTCGATACATCGGACGCCGAAAATGTCGAGCGCGCGATCCGCAAGAATACGCGGATAGTCTATGTGGAGACGCCGACCAATCCGCTGATGCGCTTGAGCGATCTGGCTGAGATCAGCAAAATTTGCCGGCGAAGAAAAATTGATCTGGTGGTCGACAACACTTTCATGTCTCCGTACTTTCAGCAGCCACTTGCCTTGGGAGCAGATATGGTGGTGCATTCGACCACCAAGTTTCTCAATGGCCACAGCGACGGGCTGGGCGGCGTGGTGGTCTGCAGCAGAGCGGAGCAGGCGGAAAAGCTGGCTTTTTTGCAGAAGTGCGCGGGAGCGATACTCTCTCCGTTTGAATGCTGGCTGGTGCTGCGTGGCGTGAAGACGTTGGCGGCGCGGATGGAAATCCATGACCGCAACGGGCGATCGGTCGCGGAATTTCTCGCCAGGCATAAGAAAGTGAAGAAAGTTTTTTATCCCGGGTTGGCAGATCATCCGGAACACGAATTAGCGAAACGGCAGATGAGCGGCTTCGGCGCGATGATTACCTTTGAGACCGGTTCGCTAAAGAATGCCAACAAGATGTTGAAGAAACTGCGGGTGTGTTCCCTGGGCGAATCGCTGGGCGGTGTGGAAACGCTGATCTCACATCCAGCCACAATGACGCACGCGGCCTTGGGCGAAAAGGGTCGCAAAGCCATTGGTCTTAGCGACGGGATGGTGCGGATTTCCGTGGGAATCGAAGACGTCCAGGATATTCTCGATGATCTGGACGTGGGGTTGGCGGCGATATAGAAGTTCTCGCCGGGCTTCGGAGAGGCCGTCCGCCTAAAGCATCTGGAACTACTTCTCGTCAGCGACAGAATCCGCGATCCATTGCAAATAGTCAGGGGAGCCGTCTTCAACAGTCAGGCAGACGCACTCGGGCAGTTCGTAAGAGTGCAAGTGGGCAATCGCCTCCCGGACTGTTTCGAAAACATCAGCAGTCGTCTTGATCAGCAAAAGCCACTCGCAAGCCTCTTCTACCTTGCCTTGCCAGCGATATACCGACGCGATCTGCGGAATGATATTGACGCAGGCGGCCATACGGCTTTCGACAAGGTGGCGCGCGATCTTCTGCGCTTCTGCTTCTGAGCCGGTTGTGGTCAAGACGATTCGTTTATTGGTCATATAAAATCAGCCCTCAGCAATCCGCGATCAGCTTTCAGCCAAGTCACTCGAGAGAGTAGCACCTAAGCCGGGGGCAGGAGGACACGCTCCTCAGCCAGATGAACTATCTGCTCGAAGACTTGCGGCCAAAAATTGCGGTCGCTATGTAACCAACTTGGTTCCTGTTGTCCGCAGCGGGAAAACTTCCGCTTGACGCCTGAGGTGAAGGGGCAGTCCACTGAGAAGTTGGAGTGGGGTTGGAAAAGTTGAGCGGGGCGGCCAAGCAATGGATTTTCGAGTAAGAAACCTTACCAATGTGCGGCGATTCCCCAGCCCGCAAGACGGCCTACGCGCGGTAGTGGAGAGAGCGCCCCAGGCCGAAGCTTTGGCTGCGTCGTGGTTGAGGAAATTGCGTCCCGCTTTTGCCAGAGTCCATGCCTTGCGGCGGCGGATCGCGACGATTGCAGTCGCGGCCCTCGCCGGCTTGCTCTTTGTTCATGTAATGTTGGGCGCGAACGGGATGGTTGTGTACAAACAGAAGCGGGCGGAATACGAATCGCTGCAAAAGCGAATCGCGCTCGAGCAAAAGGAAAACCAGCTGTACACGCAGCGGATCCAGGGCATGAAAACCGACGCGAAAGCAATTGAGAAAGAAGCCCGCGAGCAGTTGCACTACGCGCGTCCGGGGGAGTATGTGTACGTTCCTCCTGACCCCGTGAGGACCGATCCGCCGGCAAACCACTCCGCTCGCAGATAAAAACTTCCGTAATCTACCGCCTAATTCAGTCCGGCTTGGGATTCACCCTCTGAAAGCCTTACTATTACCGCATGCGTAGTTTCCGTTTTCTGCTGCTTCTTATTATCTCCGTCTTGGTTGCTTGCTTAACTGCTCCGGCACAATCGGATCAGGCGCCCACGAACTCAACCCTTCCAGCGAAGGCGAAAAAGGGCGCCAAGGCGGTTGAATCGAAACCGGTGGACAGCGCAGCTTCGAAACCCGAAGCAACAAAACACGACTATTCGCAGGAAGCCTTTGTCGTCGAGCAATACAAGTCCATCTATCGTTTCGAAAACGACGGCACCGGGCGCAAGGAGACCATCGCTCGAATTCGCGTGCAGAGCGAGGCTGGCGTTCAGCAGTGGGGGCAGATTCAAGTTGGATACAATTCCGCTAACGAACGGGTTGAAATTACGTACGTCCGCGTTATCAAAGCCGACGGCACCGTGGTGAAGGCGGGCGACGATGCCGTTCAGGACCTCAGCGCTCCGCTCGAGCAACAGGCTCCGGTTTATACCGACTACCGGCAGAAGCACATCACTGTCCCCGGCCTGCGTCCCGGCGAAGTGCTGGAATACGACATAGTCACGGTGATTCATACGGCGCTGGCTCCGGGCGAGTTCTGGGCTGATTACGACTTCGACAAGACCAACATCGACCTTGACGAGGAAGTCGATGTCGACGTTCCGGCGAGTCGCGCCATCAAGTTAAAAAATAAGCCGGAGATGAATCCAACGATTTCGGAAGCCAACGGGCGCCGCGTTTACCACTGGACTAATTCCCATCTGGAACGGGAAGACGATCAGAAAAATAAGGATAAAGATAAAGACAAGAACAAGAAAAAGAAGAAGCACCCCGAAGACGAACACCCTGACATCCAATTGACTTCATTCGTCAGCTGGGAGCAGATTGGGCTCTGGTATGCGGGTCTTGAGAAAGATCGGCGCGCGCCTTCGCCCGAAGTTCGTGCCAAAGCCGAAGAACTTACCAAAGGGCTCAATAACGATTTGGATAAAGTGGAGGCGCTCTACGACTACGTGGCCAAGAATTTTCGTTACGTAAGCCTGTCGCTGGGCCTGGGCCGATATCAGCCGCATGCATCCTCCGATGTGCTGCACAATCAGTACGGCGACTGCAAAGACAAGCACACTTTGCTGGCATCGCTGCTCGAAGCGGAAGGCATGCATGCGTCTTCGGTACTCATCAACTCCAGCCGCAAACTCGATCCCGATGTACCGTCGCCCTCGCAGTTCGATCACGTCATCACCATGCTGCCGATGGGCAAGCAAGAAATCTGGATGGATACCACCAGCGAGGTGGCTCCGTTCCGGCTGCTGGCCTACAGTCTGCGAAACAAGCTGGCGTTGGTCGTCCCCGCCTCAGGCACGCCGCACCTGGAGGAAACTCCCGCCGACACTCCTATGCCCGACAGCGAGATTTCCGAAGTGGACGGAACCATCAATCAGATTGGAAAACTTGAAGCCCACGTGCACTACACGTTTCGAGGCGATGAGGAACTGCTGCTCCGCTCGATCTTTCGCCGCGTTCCCGAGGCGCAATGGCAGCGGGTTGTTGAGAACGTAAACTCCGGCATGGGTGGCGATGTCACGAACCTCAAAATCAGTGATCCGGCCGCCACGCGAGAAGCTTTCACAATGTCTTACGATGTTTCCCGTCCGAATTTTCTCGATTGGTCAAAGAAGAAATCCGATCTCACGCTGCCGCTGTGCCAGTTCAATCTTCCGGATCTCGGAGATGCGGATGGCGACGCGGACTCCGAGCCGCTGAAGCTTGGGCCGAAGGCAGAGTACGTTTATAAGATAAAGCTCGAACTCCCCGTGAAATATACGGCGCGCGCGCCCCTGCCTTTTTCTCTCAAGCGCGACTATGCGGAGTATCAAGCTACGTACAAATTGCAGGGAACAACGTTCACCGCGGATCGGACGCTCACATTGCGTAAGGACGAACTGCCCGCGCCGCGTGCTGAGGACTATGAGGCTTTCCGTCACGCCGTCAGTTCTGACCTGGGCCAATTTCTTTCGCTCGAGAATACGGTAGCCGGCACACCTGCGCCGCCTGCTGACATGAAAGCGGACGATCTGGTGGAAAGTGGTCGAGCGGCCATCGCCAGCAACAATCTGCCATTGGCAGTAACGCTGCTGAAGCGCGCTACGGAAGTAGACGCGAAAAATAAATATGCATGGAACATGCTGGCTGCCGCTTACATGGGCATGCGCCAGAACGATGACGCCATCGCCGCCCTGAAGAAGCAGATTGAGATTAATCCCTATGACGAGTACGCCTACAACGCTCTCGGCCGCGCCTATTGGCAGGAACGCAAGTATGACGATGCTGCTACTGCGTTCAACAAGCAGATCGAAATCAATCCGCTCGACAAGTTCGCCCACGCGGGATTGGGGTCGATGTACTCCGAGTGGAAAAAGTACGACCTGGCGGCGGCTGAACTGGAGAAAGCCACATCGCTCACGCCTGACAATCCAGAACTGCAAGTCACTCTCGGCGATGCTTATTTGAATCTTGGTCAGGACGATAAAGCTCTGGCGACGTTTGATCACGCGGTCGAGCTTTCCGCCACGCCGTTGGTGTGGAACAACATTGCCTACCAGTTGTCGCTGAAAAAGGCTCATCTGGATCGCGCGCAGCAGTATGCGGAGTCCGCGGTTTCAGCCACCACTGCGGCATTGCGCAACCTGTCACTTGATCGGCTTACACAGCAGGATTTGCCGCTCGTCCCCTCGCTCATCGCTTACTGGGACACGCTGGGCTGGGTTTATTTCAGCAAGGGCAATCTCGACATGGCGGAAAAATACGTCGCCGCGGCGTGGGGATTGGGCCAGCACGGCGAAGTCGGCGACCATCTCGGCCAGATCTACGAGAAAGAAGGAAAGAAAGATCGCGCACTCCAAACCTATGAACTTGCGGCGACTGGATTGCGTCCGATTCCAGAGACGCGCGATAGGATTGATGCGTTGCTCAAAACCGACGCCAAGCTGAATGGCTCTGGAAAAAATAACAATAACGAGAGTTTGCAATCCCTTCGCACCATCGACCTGGGTAAAGCAAAAGAGACTGGCAGCGCAGACTTCTTTGTCCTGCTAAGCGGCGGCGCAGGCACCCCAGCCAAAGCTGAGGCCGTTAGATTCGTCAGTGGTGACGAAAAGTTGAAGGTGTTCACAGAAGCGCTTCGCACGGCTGAATACCGTCTCACGTTCCCCGACGACACCCCGCTGAAAATCTTGCGCCGCGGAGTCCTGTCCTGCTCGACGGCGACGGGGAACTGTATTTTCGTGCTGATGCTGCCCGATGATGTGCGGACGGTGGACTGAGGTGATCCGACCGTTTTGTTCTAACTCGCGGGTTTTCGCTTGTGCCATGTGGTCGCCTGCTCGTAAGCATGAGCAAGTCGCAGGACCAAATCCTCCCGCCAGGGCGGCCCAGCGATCTGCAGGCCGATGGGCAAGCCGCTCTGGGTGAAACCGCATGGGAGCGAGATTGCCGGCAGCCCCCACACATTGAAGGGACGCGTGTTGCGCAGCAAAGTAATTTCCGCGGGACGCAGCGCCTCGGGATCTTTTTTCAGATCAGCGATTGCCGGCGCGGGGATGCGCGTGGTGGGTGTGACCAGCAAGTCGACTTTGGCGAATATGTCCTGGATATGGCGGCGCTCGCGGTCCAGATCCTGGCGGCGGCGAATATATTCCGCCGCGGAAATGTTTTCACCATGGCGAATCCGCCGCACCGTTTCCGCCTGATACAACTTAGGCGTTCGGGAAACGTCGTCGGTGTGAATTGCATATGACTCCGCATTTTGCACGACGCGATCCGCTGGTATCTCGATCTGCACGTCTCTGATCTCGATCACGAGCGGATCGAGCTTTGCTCGACTGGACAGCCGAGGGCGGATGTCCCCACATGTTGAAATCACGGCGAGAGCTTGCTCCACCGCTGCGTCGACTTCAGCATCAAGATCATCGTAAAAATGATCACGCGGAATCCCAACGCGGAGAGCCTTGGGCGCTTCGCCAAGATGCGAAACATAATCGCAAACCGGAACATCAGCACTGTGAAAGTCGAGCGGATCGTATCCCGCGATCGCTTGCAGCACCAGCGCGGCATCGGCGACAGTCGCGGCCAATGGTCCGACGTGATCGAGTGACCAGGAAAGCGGAATCACGCCTCGCGTCGAAACGCGGCCATAAGTGGGCTTGATCCCGACGCAGCCGCAGAGGGAAGCCGGCAGGCGAATGGAGCCAGCCGTGTCGGTTCCAATCGCCGCGTAGCAGAGTCCGGCGGCCACAGCCGCGGCTGATCCGCCTGACGAGCCTCCGGCGATATGTGACGCATTCCACGGATTGTGGACGTCGCCGAAGAAGCTGACCAGCGAACTGGCGCCATATGCGAACTCGTGCAGATTGTTTTTGCCGAGGATCACGGCACCGGCCTCACGCAAGCGCCGTACGACCTCCGCATCTTCAGCGGGGACGCGATTCTGATATAGCGCGCTGGCTGCTGTAGTTCGCGTGCCTGCCGTGTCGATCAGATCTTTCAATGCAACCGGAATCCCGTGCAGCGGACCGCGCCACTCGCCGCGAGAGATTTCTTTTTCCGCCGCACGCGCCTCCGCCAGCGCGGATTCCGCGGTTACGGTGATAAAAGCGTTTAACGTCGGATTAAGTCTCTCGATGCGGTCGAGGCACGTGCGCGTCAATTCCAGCGGTGAGAGTTCTTTCCGCCTGAGACGAGGCGCAAGGTCGGAGATGGTCTCAAGAGGCGGCATTCGTGCTGAGGCTCCTATTGTAGTAGGAAAGGATCGTAGAAAAGTCGTAAGGGATCGAACGAACTATGCAAGGACGCGAAGTGCGCAACTTAGACCGTTAAGAAGCCCTTTTGTGGAGAACTTTGCGGCTTCCAGTGATTGATAATTCAGATTTCGAAACAGGCAACCCGCAAAGAGAGCCTATAATCAAAAATCGTTCGCTCGAAACCGGAGGCACCCATGGCGGAAATGACGAGCATTCCCGTTGAGATTCCCGTGGAGAAGCCAGCCGCAACCCACGGTTTCTTTATCGATGGCCATTGGGCAGATGACGGCGACGTGGTGGAAGTCCGGTCTCCGTTCGATGGTGCCGTCGTGGGGCGCGTCACTCAAGCGCGGCGGGAACATGCCGAGGCGGCGATTGCGGCTGCAGTCAAAGCTTTCGGTACAACCAGGCGCCTTCCAGCCTTTGAGCGGCAACGCGTGCTCAGGCGCGTGGCTCAGTCGATTGCCGAGCGCCGGGAAGAATTTTCCCGTACCATCGTTCAGGAAGCCGGTAAGCCGATCAAGGCCGCGCGCACTGAGGTCGACCGCGCTGTTTTTATCTTCAACGTCGCCGCGGAAGAGGCCACGCGCATCTACGGCGAGTATCTTCCCCTTGACTGGCAAGAGTTTACGGCGGGTCGCTGGGGAATCGTGAAGCGCTACCCGCTCGGCCCGATCGCGGGCATTACACCATTTAATTTTCCCCTTCATCTGGTGGCGCACAAAGTAGCCCCGGCTATCGCCGCTGGCTGTCCGATAGTGCTGAAGCCCGCGCCACAAACTCCGCTGTGTTCGTTACTGCTGGCAGAGTGCATCCAGCAGGCGGGTTGGCCCGATGGCGGCTTGAATGTGTTACCCATTTCCAACGAAGATGCAGGCCTGCTGGTCACCGATGAGCGCATTAAGCTGATCAGCTTCACTGGCAGTGTTCCGGTGGGATGGGACATCAAGCGGCGCGCGGGCAAGAAGAAGGTTGCGCTGGAGCTCGGCGGCAACGCTGGCGCTATCGTGCATAGCGACGCCGATGTAGCGTATGCCGCCGACCGCTGTGTTATCGGAGGGTTCACTTACGCGGGCCAGACCTGCATCTCGGTGCAGCGGATTTTGGTGGAACAATCGGTATACGGAAAGTTCACCGATTTACTGGTGGAAGGCGTTAAGAAACTGAAGACTGGCGATCCGATGGAAGAGTCGACGGACGTGGGCCCGCTGATTCGCGAAAGTGATGCAGTTCGGGTTACGAATTGGGTGGATGAGGCGGTTCGCTCCGGTGCCCGGTTGTTGTGCGGTGGGGGGCGCAAGGGGTCGATCGTCGATCCCACAGTTCTAACTGGGACAAAGCCGGATATGAAAGTGAACTGCCAGGAGATTTTTGGTCCGGTCGTGACAGTGGAACCCTACCAGAACTTCGACGAAGCGCTGCGGCGCATCAACAATTCCAATTATGGACTGCAGGCGGGCCTGTTCACGCGCGACGTGAAGCTGCTGTTTCAGGCTTACGACGAATTGGAGGTCGGAGCGCTCATTTCAGGCGATATTCCTTCCTTCCGTATCGACCAGATGCCTTATGGTGGCGTTAAGGATTCGGGCCTGGGACGTGAGGGACTGCGTTATGCGATCGAGGAAATGACCGAACCGAAATTGTTAGTGATGAACCTGCGGTAGAGGAAGGACATCGCAAAATTGAGAGCTACAAATTTTTGTTCGAAATCCAATTTGAAACCCGGTTTGTGAATTTTCTTATATAAGCACGCGACAAGTTCACCAGAAATATTTATAATTCCGAGTTCTGCAAGCGGACGCGACAAGAAATCTGTGGATTCTATCGCGTTTTAGCGGTTCCATACATACTGAGGATCTGCCGGGTCTCATTCGGATTTAATAGAAATCGTACGTACGCATGTCTCAGATTTTTCATCGCAGTGCGAACACTCTGTCCCGCGTCACGATTTTTGGCGCGGTGTTCGTGATTGCCGCGCTTGTTTTGGTGGGGTATGAGATTCAGAGTTCGCCTTATATAACGTACGCCGGGGTGCGAAAACCGCAGCCGGTGCCCTTCAGCCATCAACACCATGTTGCGGGATTGGGTATCGACTGCCGCTACTGCCACACTTCGGTCGAGACTTCGAGCTTCGCGGGCATTCCTCCCACCAAGACTTGCATGAACTGCCACTCCCAGATCTGGACCAATGCCCAGCTTCTGGAACCGGTGCGAGCCAGCTACCGATCTGGTCAGTCCCTGCAATGGACACGGGTGAACCAGCTTCCTGACTTTGTTTTTTTCAATCACAGCATTCACGTGACCAAGGGAGTGGGATGCAACACCTGCCACGGTCCGGTTGATCAGATGCCGTTGATGTACCAGCAGGAATCATTGCAGATGGAGTGGTGTTTGGGCTGCCATCGTCAACCGCAGAGTAATTTGCGTCCGCGCGATGAGGTTTTTAACATGCGGTACCTGCCGCCGACTAGCGCGCATCCCGTGGTCGTGGATGGGCAGAGCTACACGGACCAAAACGATTTAGGCCTGGCGCTGGTAAAAAAATATAACGTTCGCAGCGTGCGGGATATCACGAGTTGCAATACGTGCCACCGGTAACAAGATGAATCAAATGCCTTGTCATCCTGAGCGGAGAGTTTGCTTCGCGGAGCGAAGGAAACGCGGAGTCGAAGGATCCCTGCAAAGCTGGCGGTTGCCCGCTGCTTCAGGGAGTTCTGCCGCGGGCTCAAGAAGCATCGGGAAAATGCCTTGCAGCATCTCGCGCCTCTGCCGGGATTACAGGGATCCTTCGACTGCGCGAGACTTCGCTGCGCGAACTCTCGCTTCGCTCAGGATGACAGTTTTAGATGACATGGTGTGGGATCTTTCATGAAGATTAAAGAACAAGACGGCCGAGCTAAAAAAGAAGATGTTTGCCCCGGCAAGAAGGGCAAACTCAGTCTCGATTTACTCCGCGACCAAATCAACGAGGCGAACGAGAAGGCCGGTCCGGAATACTGGCGGAGCCTGGAAGAACTTGCCGGCAGCGCGGATTTTCAGGAGGCGCTGCACCGAGAATTTCCCAAGGGTGCATCGGAGTGGGTGGATTCGGTTTCGCGGCGCGGATTTCTGAAGGTGATGGGCGCGTCCATGGCGCTGGCGGGGATGACTGGCTGCGTGAAGCTGCCCCTCGAGCCCATCGTTCCTTACGTCCGTCAACCGGAAGAAGTGGTCCCCGGCCGTCCCATGTTTTATGCGACGGCGATGACGCTTGGCGGCTATGCCAATCCGTTGCTGGTCGAAAGCCATCTCGGGCGTCCGACCAAGATTGAAGGCAACGACCAGCATCCGGCCAGCCTCGGCGGTACGGATATTTTTGCGCAGGCTTCGATACTCGGCATGTACGATCCTGACCGCTCGCAGAGCATCGTGTCGTTGGGCGATCAGCAATCATGGCAGTCGTTCGTTAGCGCGATTCGCGGGCCGCTGAGCGCGCAAAAGGCGCTGAAAGGTGCGGGCATTCGCATTCTTACGACGACTATCTCGTCGCCCACGTTGGCCGATGAGCTGAATAATTTCCTGAAGATTTATCCCGAAGCCAAGTGGCATGTGTATGAGCCGGTGAACCGCGACAACGTGCTCGAAGGCGCGAAGCTGGCCTTTGGCCAGCCTGTCGAGACGCGTTACGACTTTTCGAAGGCCGACGTAATTGTTTCGCTTGACGCCGATTTTCTGTATGCGGGATTTCCCGGAAATGTGCGCTACATCCGCGACTTCGCCAAGCGGCGCGATCCTGATGGCAACATGAACCGGCTGTATATGGTCGAGAGCACGCCGACTACGACGGGGGCGAAGGCGGATCATCGCTGGCCGGTCGGAGCTACCGAAGTTGAGTCCAATTAGCGCATTTACTGATCAGTGAGCGACCGCTTGGGCAGCATGGACCCAGTGAAGACCCTCAGCAACTTTGCAGTCGCAGCTTCTGGCAGGAGTTGATAGTCATCGCGGGGTCGAGAATCGTCATTGCGGGAGACCATCAGCCACCGATGGTGCATTCTCTCGCCCATGCCATGAACGCAAACTGGGCAACGTTGGCAAAACCGTTTTCTACACCGATCCCGTCGATGCTCACCCGATCAATCAGACCGAATCGCTGAAAGATTTAGTTGCCGATATCGATGCGGGAAAGGTCGATCTGCTGGTCATTATCGGGGGCAATCCCGCCTACGATGCGCCCGCAGATTTGGAATTTCGCCAAACTCCTCAAGAGCGACAAAGACCCGTTACGCGTCCATCTCGGACTTTATCAGGATGAGACTGCCGAGCTTTGCCAATGGCACGTCAATCAAGCGCATGAATTGGAATCCTGGGGCGACGCCCGCGCTTACGACGGAACCGTCAGCATTATTCAGCCGCTGATTGCGCCTCTTTATCAGGGCAAGAGTGCCGTCGAATTTGTTGCGCTGCTTTCGGGCGAAACCGATGCCACGGGCTACGATCTGGTTCGTGCTTACTGGCAGAAGCAGCACACCGGCGCGGACTTTGAAGCTTTCTGGCGCAAGTCGCTGCACGATGGCTGGATCGAAGGTACGACGTTCGCCCCGAAAATGGGTTTACGGATGAAGTCTCGCGACTATTCCGGCGTCGAATGCATCCGAGGTTGACACAAATGCCATCGAGCTCAACATCCGCCGCGATCCCTCCATCTACGACGGACAATTTTCCAACAACGGCTGGCTGCAGGAACTTCCCAAGCCGATGACGAAGCTCACTTGGGACAACGCCGTCCTGATGGGCCCCAAGATGGCGGAGCGGCTGCAGGTCAAGAGCATCGACATGGTCGAACTCGAGCTCAACGGAAAGAAAGTCACGGGGCCGGTTTGGGTTCTGGTGGGGCATCCGGACAATTCGCGTCACCGTGAGCCTCGGTTATGGTCGGAGGCGCGCAGGGCGCGTGGGCACCGCGCAGGGTTTCGATGCATATCCCTTGCGCACCAGTGCTGCTCCATGGTTTGCCACGGGTCTGCAGATTCGAAAAACTGGCGAAAAATACGTGCTCGCCTCCACCCAGGGCTACCAGTGGATGGACACGCCCAACGGCGATCATCGTCCGCTGGTTCGCGAAACTGCGCTGGAGGAATACCGCAAAGATCCCAACTTCGCGAAGGAGCAAGGCGAAGAACCAGGGCCGGGACTGACGCTGTACAAGCCGTATCCATATAAAGAGGAAGCCTACGCCTGGGGCATGGCGATCGATCTCAATTCCTGCGTGGGCTGCAACAACTGCATGGTGGCCTGCGTTGCGGAAAATAACATTGCAGTCGTCGGCAAGGAACAATGCGCCATCGGCCGCCACATGCACTGGATCCGCATCGATACTTATTATCAGTATCCCAGCGAGGAAGCTCGCGATCGCGATAATCCCAAGGCGTTTTTCCAGCCCGTCCCGTGCCAGCAGTGCGAGGACGCGCCGTGCGAGGTGGTTTGCCCCGTTGGCGCCACGAATCACTCAAGCGAAGGCTTGAACGACATGATTTACAACCGCTGCGTGGGGACGCGCTACTGTTCGAACAACTGTCCTTACAAAGTGCGGCGGTTCAACTTTCTGCTCTATCAGGATTGGGAGACGCCGCAATACAAACTGATGCGCAATCCTGATGTCAGCGTGCGCAGCCGCGGTGTGATGGAAAAATGCTCGTATTGCGTGCAGCGAATCAGTGAGCACAAGATCGACACCGAGACTGCCTCGGTGCGCGAAGGCAAGGAAATCAAAATCAAAGATGGCGACCTGCAGACTGCCTGCCAGCAGTCCTGTCCAGCGAACGCGATCATATTCGGCAATATCAATGATCCCAACAGCAGGGTTTCAAAACTAAAGGCGCAATCGCGCAATTACAGTCTTTTGGGCGAATTGAATACTCGCCCGCGTACCACCTATCTGGCGGAAGTTGGCAATCCAAATCCGGATTTGAAAGCGTAGGCGACAAGACCTTCAACGCGATGCAGGCGTGGGCGACGAATCAATGAACGAGCCATACAAGACGACAGTGGAAGACCAACGAGCGCCGGTCATTGAGCCGGGCCACACCTTCGCCACGGTCACGGAAAAGATCAGCGCCATTGTGCTAACCCGTCCCGCGTCGAACGGCTGGTTCCTCGGCTTCGGCATCGCCTTCATGCTGACGATGATGATGCTCTATGCCATCGGCTACCTGTTCTTGAAAGGCATAGGGATTTGGGGAGACACCATCCCGATCGGCTGGGGCTTCGCCATTGTCAACTTCGTGTGGTGGATTGGAATCGGACACGCGGGCACGCTCATCTCCGCGATTCTGTTGTTGTTGCGGCAGTCCTGGCGGAATTCGATTAACCGGTTCGCCGAAGCGATGACTTTGTTTGCCGTGGCCTGCGCAGGAATTTTTCCCGCTATCCACGTGGGCCGCCCGTGGCTGGCATATTGGCTTTTTCCTTATCCCAATACCATGCGGGTATGGCCGCAGTTCCGCAGTCCGCTGATGTGGGATGTGTTCGCGGTTTCCACTTACGCCACCGTCTCAGCGATGTTCTGGTTCATCGGTCTGATTCCCGACCTGGCTACGCTTCGCGATCGCGCCACCCATTCTGCGACCAGACTGATTTATGGCGCGTTGTCGATGGGTTGGCGCGGATCGGCGCGGCACTGGCATCGCTATGAGACTGCCTATTTACTGCTCGCTGGATTAGCCACGCCCCTCGTGCTTTCGGTGCATACCGTTGTAAGCTTCGATTTCGCCATCGGCATTGTCCCCGGCTGGCACACGACCATCTTCCCACCGTACTTCGTTGCAGGAGCTATCTACTCCGGCTTTGCCATGGTCTTGATGTTGGCTATTCCGATCCGCAAGATTTATGGCTTAGAAGATTTCATCACCGAACGCCACCTGCAGAACTCGGCAAAGGTAATGCTGGCGACGGGCCTAATTGTGGCTTATGGCTACGGCATTGAAGCCTTCATGGGCTGGTATAGCGGAGATCGCTATGACGCTTTCACCATCTGGAACCGTCTCCATGGTCCGTACGCGATTCCCTACTATCTTCTTCTGACCTGCAATATTTTTATTCCCCAGGTGTTGTGGATTCGCAAATTGCGTACTAGTCCCGTGGCGCTATTCCTGGTCTCGTTCGTGGTCCTGGTGGGCATGTGGCTGGAGCGCTTCATTATCATCGTGGTCAGCCTAAGCCGTGACTTCCTCACCTCATCCTGGGGCATGTATTACCCGACACGCTGGGACTGGATGACCTTTATCGGTACGCTGGGTATGTTCCTGGCGGCGATGTTCCTGTTCCTGCGTTTGCTGCCGATGATTTCGATCTTTGAAATGCGCACCCTCCTGCCGGAAGCGGAGGTGAAGGAATGAAGCGCGATCCGGTTTACGGCATGCTGGCGGAGTTCGATTCGGCGCAAGCTCTGGTTGACGCTGCCAAGCAGACTCATCACGCGGGCTATCAAAAGATTGATGCTTACAGTCCGTTTCCGATCGAAGGTTTGGCCGAGGAGATTGGCTTTCATCGCAATGCTGTTCCTCTGGTTGTATTGATTGGGGGCATCATTGGCGGGCTCAGCGGCTACCTGATGCAATGGTGGATCTCGGCGGTGGATTATCCGATTAACGTAGGCGGCAAGCCACCACACTCATGGCCTGCGTTCATCGTGATCACGTTTGAGATGACAATTCTTTTTGCCGCGCTCTCGGCTGTGCTGGGTATGCTCGCGCTGAATGGTTTGCCCATGCCATATCACCCCGTGTTCAATGTGCCGCGGTTTGCGCTGGCATCGAAGGATCGCTTTTTCCTGATCGTGTTTTCTTCCGATCCCAAATACGATCCGGCGGGGACGCGGAGTTTTCTGGCGACCCTGGCTCCGCGCTCCATCTCGGAGGTGCCGAGCTGAATGCTGCGCCTTCGCCAAATTTCCGTTGCAGTTGCGCTGGCAGGTCTTGGCTTGCTCTCCGGTTGCCGTCTCGACATGCACGTGCAGCCGCGCGTGAACCCGCTGGCCAGGAGTGACTTCTTTCCCGACCAGCGCGGCGCTCGTCCGCTGGTTGATGGCACCGTGGCGCGCGGGGACTTGCGCGCCGATACATATTTCTACACTGGCAAAATCGGCAGCAATCCCGGCGATTACATGCCCTTTCCTGTGACCAAGGAAGTTCTGGAACGCGGACGCGAACGCTTTAATATCTATTGCGCTCCCTGTCATTCGCCTGTCGGGGATGGCAACGGATTTATTCCGTCCCGCGGTTTCTCGCGCAAGCCACCCTCGTATCACATTCCCCGGCTGCAGAAAGCGCCGCTGGGATATTTCTTCGACGTGATGAGCAACGGCTTCGGAATCATGTCCGATTATTCTTCGCAAATTCAGCCACGTGACCGCTGGAACATCGTGGCTTATATTCGTGCGCTGCAGTTGAGCCAAAATGCGACGACAGCGGATGTTCCCGCCGGACAGGCTGTTCCATCGCAACCGCCCGAGTTCAGAGGAGTGGACGGTTCTGGCGCAACCTTGCCCATCGTTGCTCCTGCGGCAAGTTCCAAGTCAGAGGACCAACCATGAGCGCCGTCACTCCAATGATTGATTTGACGCCGCCTCCGGTGGTGAGAAAAATTTCCCAGCGCTCGCTGGTGATCGGCATTGTCTTCGCTGTGATCGCGGTTGTACTGGCGTTTGTAGAGCCAGATAAATTTTATCGCGCCTATCTTCTTGGTTTTATGTGCTGGCTGGGCGTGGCGCTCGGTTCCATGGCGATTCTCATGATCCGTCATTTGACGGGCGGTGGCTGGGGTACGGTCATCCGCCGCATTCTGGGCGCGGCCATGCGCACGCTTCCCTTGCTTGCCGTTCTGTTCATTCCGATGATCATTGCGGTCGCGCAGCACCGGATTTATCCCTGGGCGATGCCGCTCGAGTCAATCCAGGACTTACACATCCGCGAGCATCTCGAAAAACATAGCTTCATAAAAGAAAGCTACCTGAACTTTTCCGGCTTTCTGATCCGCGCGATCATCTATTTCGCCATCTGGAACGTGCTCTCTTTCCTGCTTTCAAGATGGTCAAAACAAACTGATCTCCGGGACGCGCCGAACAACAGCGAGCGTTTCAAGGCAGTCGCCGGGCCTGGCCTCATCCTTTACGCATTCTCGATTTCTTTCGCCGCCATTGACTGGGTCATGTCGCTCGATCCGACCTGGATCTCGACCATCTTTGGCTTGATCATTCTGATTGGGCAAGTGCTTTCGGCAATGTGTTTCGCGGTTGTCGTCGAGCGCATTCTTTTCGACTACAAACCGATGTCAGAGTTGCTGAAGCCGAGTTTCGTTCACGATCACGGCAAGTGGATGTTGACCTTCATCATGGTCTGGGCATATTTCTCTTTTTCCCAGTGGCTCATCATCTGGGCGGGCAATCTCCCGTCAGAGATTACTTTTTATCTCAGGCGTATCAATGGAGGATGGGGGTTTGTTGCGTTAACCCTGGTTCTGTTCCACTTCGCGATCCCGTTTACAACGTTGCTCTCGCGCCCGTTCAAGCGCAATGTTCGAAAGCTAGTCTGGGTTGCAGTCTTGTTATTGTTGATGTGTTACGTGGACCTGTTTTGGATTATCGAGGCGAACTTTTCCGCGACTTTCGCTGTAACGTTGGCAGACCTCGTTGTGCCCATCGCAATCGGCGGAATCTGGCTTTGGTATTTTTTCCGCAATCTGGCTTCGCTCCCGCTTGTACCAGCCTATGACCCGGATGCCTATGAAGTTCTGCAACCGCCGCACGAGTAATAAGAGATGAATGACGAGACCTCAAAACCCGTGAACCCCGGAGAGCACGAGACCTTCGAGCATCAGGACCTAAGGGCCGCCGGCATTCTGTATTTTCTGTTGTCCCTGACAGTGGTGACCATACTCTGCATGTTCGGGCTTAAGGGACTCTACGCCTATCTCGATCACCGCGAGAGGGCGACGCAATCTGCAGTCAATCCACTGGTCAAGAATGTTCCGGAAGATACGCGCCACATTCCTCGTGGCTATCCGCAAACTGCTTTTCCCAGTCCGCGTCTTGAGGAAGACGAACGCGGTCAGCTCAATGGGATTCGGTTGCAGCAAGATGACGAACTGTATAGCTATGGATGGGTCGACGAAAAAGCTGGCGTACTGCATATCCCAATCGAACGGGCCATGGATTTATTGGCGCAACGCGGACTGCCGGTGCGCTCGCAGGCTGAGCACCACGAAGGTGACGGCGCTCAGACAGAAACAAACGTTGAAACAAACAAAACTAAAGCGATCACGAAGAAGGGTCAAAAAAAGTGAGCTGTAAGAAATACAATTCGATTTCGGTTTTCATGTTATCGTTCGCGCTGCTCACGGCTTCCGCCTGGGGTCAGATCAACAGCGGTGTAATGTCTCCGCCGGCGAACACCCGGCCTCCGCGACTGGAAAATGTTGGCATTGAACAGCATTTGAACGCGCAAGTGCCACCGGATCTTATCTTCCGCGATGAAACGGGAAAAACCGTGAAACTCGGCGATTACTTCGGCAATAAGCCGCTGATCCTCAACCTGGTTTATTACAACTGCACCATGCTCTGCGGCGAAGCCCTGGCTGGGCTTGCCAGCGCCATGCGCCTGGTGAAATTCGACGTGGGCAAAGAGTTCGACGTGGTCACCGTGAGCTTCGATCCGAGGGAGACTCCGGAGATGGCTGCCGCCAAAAAAATCGATTACGTCAAGCGTTACGGGCGACCCAATGCCGCCACTGGCTGGCACTTTCTCACCGGTCAGCCGGACTCGATTAATGCGCTGACTAAAACCGTAGGTTTTCAGTATCAGTACGACGCCAAAAGTAATCAGTTCGCGCACGCCACGGCAATCATGGTGCTCACCCCGCAAGGCCGCATCTCGCGCTACTTCTACGGCGTGGATTTTCCGCCCAAGGATTTGCGCATGGGACTGGTGGAGGCTTCGCAAGGCAAGATCGGCAATGCCGTCGATGCCGTGCTGCTCTATTGCTATCACTACAATCCCGAGACCGGAAAATATGGCGCCATGGTAGGCAACATCTTGCGCCTGGCGGGAGCCGCTACCATTCTGCTGCTCGGCGGTTTATTTCTTGTTTTGTGGCGGCTGGATCGCTCGGTAGCCAGTTCGGTGAATAAGAAGGCTGGAACGAAGACACGGTATGCTCAATAATTTTCCATTATGGCCGCAGCAGGCCTCCACGATGGCGGCTCGCGTGGATGCGCTCTACATCTTCCTGCTGATTGTGACCGGGATGATGGCCCTGCTGGTTTTCGCTTGCATCATTTTTTTTGCCGCGCGATATCGCTATCGCCCCGGCGTTCCCGCCGAACAGATTGAAGGCTCCAATGCTCTGGAAATTACCTGGAGTGCAATTCCATTTCTTATCTTCATGGTGATTTTTGCCTGGGGCGCGGTAGTTTACTTCAAAGAACGCACGCCACCAGCCGATTCCACTGAAGTCTACGTCGTGGCAAAACAATGGATGTGGAAAGTGGAGCACGCCGAAGGGCAGCGCGAAATCAACGAGTTGCACGTTCCCGTAGGACGCGACGTCAAACTCATCATGACCTCGCAAGACGTAATCCATAGTTTTTACATTCCTGCTTTCCGCATTAAGCAGGATGTGCTCCCCGGCCGCTACACGGTGGAATGGTTTCGCGCCACCAAGGCCGGCGTGTATCACCTGTTCTGCGCGGAATACTGCGGCACTCAGCACTCCGGAATGGTGGGCTCGATCATTGTTCAGGAACCGGCCCAGTATGAAGCCTGGATGAACGGCGCTTCCACTGGTCCTCTTTCTGCGAGCGGAGAGAAAATTTTCGCCGAACTCGGCTGCTCTACCTGCCACCGCACCGATGTACAAGGACGTGGACCCAATCTGCAGGGAGTGTACGGTCAACCGGTTCAGCTGGAAGATGGCCGCACCGTTACGGCCGACGAAAACTATTTGCGAGAATGCATCCTCGATCCGGGGGCGAAACGCGTCAAAGGATTCCAGCCGATCATGCCCACGTTTCAGGGCCTGGTGAGCGAAGAACAAGTGAACGCTTTAGTGGCGTATATCAAATCGATCTCTGTGAACAAACCGAGCGGAGGCGCGAAAACCAGCGCCGGCGCGGCCTTGCCGCGACCAGGTCAAACAGAAACTGAGACCAGCGAACGAGCGCAAGCACAACCGAATGCGCAACCTAACCGAAGTAAGGTGCAATGAGTATGGCTGCTACCCCGATCACTCAACCCGTTGAACGCGAGAATTATCTGAACAAGGAGTATGGAGTGTGGTCGTGGCTGCTCACCACTGATCACAAACGCATCGCGCTTCTTTATCTCATCTCGATCACGTTCTTCTTTTTCATTGGTGGCTTTTTTGCGCTGCTCATCCGCCTCGAGTTGCTCACCCCCGCGGGCGATCTGGTGCAGGCCGATACTTACAACAAACTTTTCACCATGCACGGAATGGTCATGGTGTTTTTCTTCCTGATCCCCTCCATTCCCGCGGTGCTCGGAAACTTCCTGGTGCCCTTGATGATCGGGGCGAAAGATCTGGCTTTCCCTCGCGTTAACCTTCTCAGCTGGTACCTCTACATCATTGGCGGCGTGATGATGTTGCATTGCATGCTGACGGGCGGCGTCGATACCGGTTGGACTTTCTATGCCCCGTTCAGCACCGCGTTTACGAATACAAAAATTGTTGAAGCCGGTCTGGCTATTTTTGTTGCGGGATTTTCTTCCATCCTCACGGGCTTGAACTTTGTGGTCACCATCCACCGAATGCGCGCTCCGGGCATGACCTGGTCGCGGTTGCCTTTATTTATCTGGGCGCACTACGCCACCAGCATCATTCAGTTGTTGGGCACGCCGGTTATTGCTGTCACCATCGTGCTGGTTGCGGCGGAGCGAGCCTTGCATCTCGGTATCTTCGACCCAAAACTCGGCGGCGATCCGCTGCTCTTTCAACATCTATTCTGGTTCTACTCCCATCCTGCGGTCTACATCATGATTCTGCCGTCGATGGGCGTAGTTACAGAGATCATTGCTTGCTTCTCGCGCAAACGCATTTTCGGGTATCACTTCGTTGCTTTTTCGTCGATCGCTATCGCGGTTTTTGGATTCCTGGTATGGGCTCATCACATGTTCGTAGCCGGAATCTCGGTTTACTCCGCGCTGGTGTTTTCGTTCTTGAGCTATGCCGTCGCCTTGCCGTCAGCCATCAAGGTTTTCAACTGGACGGCGACTCTGTACAAGGGCTCCATTCACTACGACGCGCCCATGCTCTACGCCTTCGGATTTCTTGGACTCTTCACCATTGGCGGCCTCACCGGTTTATTTCTGTCGGCTCTCGGCATCGATGTCCACGTCACCGATACTTATTTCGTGGTGGCGCACTTCCACTACATCATGGTCGGAGGCGCGGTCATGGGCTACCTGGGAGGAATGCATTTCTGGTGGCCTAAAATTTCCGGCCGCCTCTATCCGGAGGGATGGGCGCGTCTGGCCGCGCTGATCGTGTTCATCGGTTTCAACCTCACATTCTTTCCGCAATTCGTGCTCGGCTATATGGGCATGCCGCGGCGCTACTACGATTACAGTCACATGCCGGAGTTCCAGATCTTGAACGTGCTATCGACTGCTGGAGCTACCGTGCTCGGCGTCGGTTACCTGCTGCCGATGGTTTATTTCCTGTGGTCCATGCGCTATGGCAAGCCGGCGTCCGACAATCCGTGGAACGCAGCAGGACTGGAGTGGAAGACAGCTTCTCCGCCGCCGACTTTTAACTTTGACAAAGAGCCGGTCGTGACCTGGGAAGCTTACAACTATGATGAACTGGACGCGCCTCACAAGGAGGAGGTGACCGTTGCCCGATAACTCCTTTACCGCGGTTCACGATCACGACGGCGAAGCTCACCTGGCGCACAACCCGGCGTTGCTGCATCACTTCGCCGAGCCTCAACAGCAGCGCGATGCGGCAAGCCTGGGGATGTGGGTCTTCCTCGGTACCGAAATCATGTTTTTCGGCGGCTTGTTCTGCGCCTACCTGGTTTACCGCCAATGGTACTTTGGCGATTTCGGGGCGGCCAGCAAATCCATTGACGCTACGCTTGGAGCCACCAACACGGCGGTTCTGATCTGCAGCAGTTTGACCGTGGTGCTGGCGGTCTGGGCCGCACAAACTGCGCGGCGAACCTTGCTTATCGTTATGCTGGGAATCACCATGCTCCTCGGTCTGGTTTTCCTCGGCATCAAGGGCAAAGAATACAAAGACAAGTTCGAAGAGCATCACGTTCCCGGTGCATCGTTTAGTTTCGACCACGTTCCCATCCCTGGACATCCGGGCGAGTTCGCGAATCCGCGGCACGCGGAAATATTTTTTTCTCTCTACTTCATCATGACCGGGCTGCACGCGCTCCACATGATCATCGGCCTGGGAATATTCAGCTGGCTGTTAATCATGGCATGGAAGGGACGCTTCACTCCGGAATGGCATACTCCCGTCGAGATTGGCGGGCTGTACTGGCACTTTGTTGACATTGTCTGGATCTACCTGTTCCCTTTGCTCTATCTGATTGACCGGCACCCGTGAGACTTTTTATGGCTGACCACGCAAATTCTGAACACGCAAAATCATCCCCACTGAAGATGTATTTCGGCATTTGGGCCACTCTGCTCATCTGCACCTACATTACTTATAAAGCCGCATTTATCGAACTCGGCCGTTTCAACGCCGCGGTTGCTTTGGGTATTGCCACGCTGAAAGCCACACTGGTTGCTCTCTTCTTTATGCACGTGTGGCATGCCAGCGAAAAACTCACCAAGCTGGTTATTGTTGCCGCCTTGTTTTTCTTGTTTCTATTGCTTGGGCTTACCATGACGGACTACGCAACTCGTCCCTGGAGTTAAGCTCAGACTGCGCTCCCGTTCAATCTGCGGTATACTCGCGCGGACCATTTAATTCACTGCCTTGCACGAGGTGATATATGGCGTTCTGCAATAAGTGTGGCGCGAGTCTTAATCCCGGAATTCGATTCTGTAACCAGTGCGGAGCGGCAGTGGTTGCTTCCTCCCCTGCGCCGAATATGGCGAACCCTGCGATGGCTGGTTCGACAGTTCCAGCGGGTTCCGCCGCTCAGGCGAATGCCGGGCAGGGAGGTGGCGCGCTTAAAGTTATTCTCATCGTGGTGGGCGTGATCGCGCTGTTTGGCATCCTGGCCTTCGGGTCGATTGCATTCTTCGCCTGGCATGTGGCCCGCCACGTTCACGCCCATCAGGATGGAAACAACGTAAGAGTCGAGACTCCATTCGGTAATGTTGAAACCACCAAAGATCCTGCTGATGCGGCGCGTAACCTTGGGGTGGATCTTTATCCTGGAGCGGAATTGCTCAAGAACGGTTCCTCTACCGCGACTTTTGGAGGAGTTCACACAGCAACCATCAGCGCGGAGAGCAGCGATCCGGCGGAGCAAGTATTCAACTTCTACAAGGCTAAGTTTCCGAATGCCATGGTCACCACCTCCGATGCGGGCCATTCCACAATCATCTCGAACGACAACAAGAGGATGATCACGATCAACGTTGAATCCCATGATGGTAAGACGAAGATCATGATTACCAGCGTGTCGCGCAAGTCCGATGAGGGAAATTCGCCTTCGAACTGAACCCTCCAAGCTAAGGTCTGAAGTGCAGAGAACGGAAGCCAAGAAGGCCCGTTGGCATGGGAGATAGATTCGTGGAACTCGCACAGATTGCCAAGTCTGTGCAAGTAGATGCATCAGCACTGGCCGAAGCTCTGCGTTCTCGCATTCGCGGCGACGTTCGCTTCGATCACGGCAGCCGCGCACTCTACGCGACCGACGGCTCGAATTACCGCCAGGTTCCGATCGGCGTAGTGCTGCCTCGCGATGCAGACGATGTGATTGCAACCGTGGCACTCTGCCGCGATTTCGGTGCACCTTTGCTTTGCCGCGGCGGAGGCACCTCGCTTGCCGGCCAGTGCTGCAACGTCGCCGTGGTCCTCGATTTCTCCAGATACATGGCGGCGATTCTTGAAATTGATCCGGCCCGCCGAATTGCCCGCGTGCAGCCTGGAGTGGTGCTCGATCATCTCCGCGCCGCCGCTGAAAAACACCATCTCACCTTTGCGCCCGATCCGGCCACGCATGACCGCTGCACGCTCGGGGGGATGATCGGCAATAACTCCTGCGGCGTGCATTCTGTCATGGCTGGCAAGACAGACGACAATATTGAGACGCTTGAAATCCTCACGTACGACGGCGTTCGTATGAAAGTTGGAGCCACATCGACTGCGGTACTGGAAAACATTTTCCAGCAAGGCGGGCGCCGCGCCGAAATCTATACCAAGCTCAAAACGATTGCCGATGCCTATGGCGACCTGGTCCGGCTAACGCTTTCCAAATATTCCGCGCCGCGTCTCCGGCTACAACTTGAACTACCTTCTGCCGGAGAATGGCTTTCAGGTTGCGCGCGCGCTGGTCGGTTCCGAAGGGACATGCGTCACCACACTCGAAGCGGCCTGCCGTCTGGTCGAGAGCCCGCCGGAACGCGTGCTGCTGGTCCTCGCCTATCCTGATATTTACCAGTGTGCCGATCATGTGCCTGAAATCATGGAGCACAAGCCTATCGGCCTTGAAGGTTTCGACGATCTCCTGGTCGGCTATACGCGAACGAAGGGCATTAACTCCGAGGGCCTGGCTCTTCTACCGGAAGGCGGCGGCTGGCTGATGGTGGAGTTCGGCGCAGAAACAGCGCTGGAAGCCGAATCTCGAGCACGTGGCTTGATGCAGGCATTGGGTCGAAGCTCGATTGCTCCCGCACTGCGCCTCTACACCGACAGGCAGCAAATCAAGCGCGTGTGGGAAGTTCGGGAATCCGCTCTCGGCGTCACGTCACATGTGCCGGGGGAACCGCTGAACTGGGAAGGGTGGGAAGACTCGGCCGTCGCTCCTGAAAAGCTTGGCGCCTATCTTCGCGATCTGCGCAAGATGATGGCTGCCTACGGCTACAAAGGCTCGCTCTACGGCCACTTCGGCCATGGCTGCGTTCACACGCGCATCAATTTTGACTTGCAATCGAAGGAGGGTATCGCCAAATTCCGTAAGTTCATGGAGGAGGCCGCCGACCTCGTGGTGGGCTATGGAGGGTCGATCTCAGGCGAGCACGGCGATGGTCAGTCTCGCGCGGAACTGCTTCCGAAGATGTTTGGACCGGAACTGGTGCAGGCTTTTCGCGAATTCAAGTCGGCGTGGGATCCAGAATGGAAGATGAATCCTGGCAAGCTGGTCGAGCCTTACAAACTTGATCAAAATCTCCGGCTCGGCGCAGACTATGCGCCCTGGCAGCCAAAGACGAACTTTCAGTTCGCGGCTGATCACGGCAGCCTGGCCGAGGCTACTTTGCGCTGCGTGGGGGTGGGCAAATGCCGCCGCGAAGAAGGCGGGTTGATGTGCCCCAGTTACCGCGCGACGCGCGAAGAAGAGCACTCGACGCGCGGCCGTGCCCACCTGCTTTGGGAGATGACGCGGGGCCAAGGTCGAAGCGATGGGATCATCCGCGACGGCTGGCGCAGTGAAGACGTGAAGCAATCTCTCGACCTGTGCCTCGCTTGCAAGGGATGCAAAAGCGAATGTCCGGTCGGTGTCGACCTCGCGACCTACAAATCTGAATTTCTTTCTCACTACTACCAAGGCCGCATGCGGCCGCTTAGCGCTTATGTTTTCGGTAACATTGATTTGTGGGCACGCGCCGCCTCGCACGCGCCCGGCCTCGCCAATCTTTTGACGCAACTTCCATTTCTGCGCGACATTTCAAAGCTAGCCGCCGGAATCCCCGCGCACCGAGATATTCCGAAGTTCGCTCGAGAAACTTTCAAGACCTGGTTCCATCGTCGCCAGGGCGGACCGGGCAGGACCGACGCGACGACCGTTCTTCTCTGGCCCGATACCTTTAACAACTATTTTTATCCCGCCACTGCCAAGGCTGCCGTAGAAGTGCTCGAGGCCGCCGGATTCCGCGTCACCGTGCCCAAACCCCACCTGTGCTGCGGGCGTCCGCTCTATGACCATGGCATGCTCGAGCGTGCGAAGTCGCTTCTGCTGCAAATCCTTAACGAGCTTTCGCGCGAAATCGAGACGGGAGTTCCCATCGTTGGTCTCGAGCCAAGTTGCGTCGCCGTGTTTCGTGACGAACTCGTTAACCTTTTTCCTCACGACGAACGGGCGCAGGCTTTATCACGCCAAACTTTTCTGCTGAGTGAATTTCTCGAGAGCCGTGCGAAAAATTTCGCACTACCCCACCTCAATCGGAAAGCGATCCTCCACGGTCACTGCCATCAGAAATCACTGATGAAGATGACTACGGAGGAGGCCGTGCTTACGCGCCTCGGCGTCGATTTCCAAAGTCCTGCTCCGGGATGCTGCGGGATGGCTGGATCCTTCGGCTTCGAACGAGACAAGTATGACATCTCGATTGCCATTGGCGAGCTTGAACTCATGCCGGCGGTTCGCCAGGCGCCATCCGACTGGCTCGTCATTGCCGACGGTTTCAGTTGCCGCGAACAGATAGCTCAAGGCTCAGCTCGACGCGCGCTTCATCTGGCCGAAGTGCTGCAACTGGCACTGAACGATAGCCGCGCAGGCGCCCCATCCTTTTCCTGAGTCTCAAATGAGCGCGCAGGATTGTGGTCTAGCTACGGTCGCAGCGAGTGAGTCGCTGATTTAAAACCATGCAGAAATCGCTGATTTTGCATGGTTTGCCAGCGTTTATAGCTCTGCGCTAATGACTGCCTCTCGCCATTCTGACCGGCTTCTGGGACAATAGAGTTCTCGCCGTTCGTCTCATCCAGTCCAGACGCGGACCTAAGCGAATTGGATTGGGTCCATTGGAATGTTATGGATCGTGAAACTACAATCACCGTGCCTGCCATCGGCAAAGTCCCTGCCGAGGCTTTACCCACGTTGGTCGCGGTCAAACTGCCCGACGCGCCTTTGTGCGGCTCAGTTCTGGTGATGATCCAATTCGATGTATGCGAGGAAATTCGTCTCGACGAGTTGCGCCGCATTCTGGGCGCCCGCACCGTCGACACCAGCTTTAAACATATGGCTCCGGGATATGTGCGCTTCCAGCGTCCGCCAGTAGAGGAAGCCCTGGAACCGCTGGTTCTGGAAAGCGGCGAGCATTTGCAGGGCGAGATTAAATACTTCGACTACGGCGTAGTCAGCGTGGTGTTTGAGCTGCCATTTTCCGGCGACTGGAACAAACTCGTACAACTTTCCAGCCGCTGGGTTTGGGATACCAACTTCGAGAGCCTTGCCGCCCGCATCGTTAAAGAGAAACTCGATCGCGCCGCTCCGGCCATTGTTAAGCCCTATCTCACAGAGTGGCTGAAGGAAGATTATTTCATCTTTCATCTACGCGAGATTGCGGGCTCGCCCTCGGCGTCCGATCTGCTTGCTTCTCAAGCTGATTGTATTTCTCAAGTGGTCCGCGGCGAGACTCAGCCGCTCTCCGATGGCGAGCGCCAGGAGGTTCTCCAGTCGCGGATTTCTTACTATCCCAGCGACCTGGCGGTCATCGGATGGAACGCCGCATTCATCTACGACACGCCCTCGGGCGCCGAGACCGCTATTCAACTTTTGCAGTACGCCAACTCGCAGCTGCTTGAGTTCCGCCACTATGACGACTTGCTCACCAAACAACTGGAAGACGTCTACGACTTTCTTGAAAGTGGAGGCCGCGGCCTCTGGTCGCGCTGGCGCACCGCCCGCGCCGCCTCGAAACTCCACACCGTCCTGCTCGACGTGAGCGAACTGACCGAGCGGGCGGACAACGCCATCAAATTTCTCAGCGACATGTTCTCCGCTCGTCTCTACAAACTGGCCGCATCGAAGGTGGGCGTGCCCGATTATAAAGATCTCGTCCAGCAAAAACTTCAAACTGCGGAAGAACTCTACCGCTTCATGGTGGACGAATTCAATCAGAGCCGGGCATTCGTCCTGGAATTGATGGTCGTGATCATTTTGATCATCGAACTGATTTATTTCTTCCGCGGAAAACCCATCTGACGATTCAGATTTGTGTTCCGGTCTCCCATTCGCCCGGCGATTCTGGTTGCAGGGCGCGATTGTTCTGCCCGCTGGACGCGTAAACAATGCAGCCAGTCATCAGAAGTCCACATCCCAGCCCGCAAACTCCCGCCCAACCGAAGCGCTGCCATAGCGCCGATCCAGCCCACGACCCCAATGCTCCCGCAGTGAAGTAGCAGACCATGTAGACCATATTCATGCGGCTTCGCGCCTCTGGCAGCAGGCTGTAGATTCGAGCCTGATTCGAAACATGACCCGATTGCACGCCGACATCGAGCAATACCACCCCGACAATCAATCCGCTCATATGCTTTCCAAACAAATAGAGAATGAGAAAAGAGATGAGCGTCACCACCAGCGATACCAGGACGTTTCGGCGCGCCCCATAACGATCTGCCATGCGCCCAATAAACGGCGCATAAACCGCGCCCGCAGCGCCGACCAGGCCGAAGAGGCCCGCCACGCCACTTCCATAGTGATACGGCGGCGTGCCCAAGAAAAACACCAGCGTGGTCCAGAAAGCACTGAAGGCACAAAAGAAAATCGCGCCCAGCGCAGCCGCCTCGCGCAAAACCGGCTGATCACGAATAAGAACGAATGTAGATCGAATTAATTTGGGCCACGTGAGTCGCAGTTCCGGCTTGCTTTCTGGTAATCCGATGCGAATCAATACCGCCAGCAGCAGCATCAGACCGGACGCCAGCCAATAAATCGCACGCCATCCCAACCACGCACCCAGCAGGCCGCTGAAAGTTCGCGCCAGCAAAATTCCGAACAACAATCCGCCAAGAATGGTTCCCACCGTGGCTCCCCGCCGCGTGGGAGAAGCCAGATGCATGGCGAAGGGAACGATGACGTGGACTGTTGCCGCCGTAATCCCTATGCCAAAGCTCGCCAACGCGAGCCACGCAAACGTGCGGGCGCTCGCCATCGCGGCCAGGCAGACGGCCTGAGCCAGCAGCAGGGAAACGATCAACTCCCGCCGCTCTTTCGTATCGCCCAAGGGAACAAAAAACAGCATCCCCAAAGCTGTTCCGAGCTGGGTCAGCATGGCGACCGTTCCTACCTGAGTTACAGAGATTCGAAACGCCGCCGCAATCGTTGCCAGCAGCGGCTGGATGTAATAAATGTTGGCGACAATTGCGCCTACGCTGAAAGTCATCAACCACACGTGCCCTGGGCGTAAGTCGCCTGCCGCCAGCAGTGAACTGGAATCCTGTTTTTGTGATGAGTCTCGCCGGGGATGGCGGTCTGTTTCAGTCGCGCGCACAGGATTAAGATGCCACGAGTCCCTGATAGAATTCAGCAATTCACAATGAGAGGATTGAAAAACAAGCGGGTCTTGATCACCGGAGGCGCGAGCGGAATCGGAGCGGCTACGGCTGCGCGCTTTCTGGAAGAAGGATCACATGTCTGCATCCTCGATCGCGATGCGAAAGCGTGCGCAGCGATTCGCCACCAGCTCCCGGGGATTTCGGAGGCCATCATCGCCGACGTGACCGACCTGATGCAGGTGGAAGCGGCAATCGCCGATGCAGTCCGTGTGATGGACGGAGTCGACGTGCTCGTCAACAACGCAGGCATCAGCATCCGCCACAACTTTCTCGACATCACTCCTGAAGAGTGGGACCGCGTGATCGCGGTGAATCTCACCGGAGTTTTCTATGTAGCGCAAACCGCGGCGCGACACATGGTCGAAAATTACCAAGCTGAGTGGGGTAGTGGAGTGATTCTGCAAACCGCTTCCACCAACGGCATCATGGGCTATCCGTATTACGCCGATTACAACGCCACAAAAGCAGGAGTGATCGAGTTGACCCGCTCCATGGCACTCGAACTCGCACCCAAAGTGCGCGTTTGCGCCGTCGCCCCCGGATACGTGCTCACGCCCATGCAACGCGCTGAGTACACAGATGCGATGCTCGATGAAGTGAACAGGAAAATTCCCCTCCGACGCCATGCCCAGCCGGAAGAAATTGCTGGATTGTTCGCCTATCTCGCCTCCGACGACGCCGCCTACGCCACCGGCCACGTTTACACCCTTGACGGCGGCGAAACGGCCGGAGGCTTGGCGAGCCGGTGAGCACGACGGTTTTCATCGGCGGCGGCCGTATCGCAAGTGCTCTGGTAGCCGGACTGCGCCGGGCTAAATACAAAGAAGCGATCGTTGTCCACGACCGCAACCCCGAAAAGCTGCGAGCGTTGCAGCGTGATTTTAAGGTCAAGACTGAGCGTGATCTCAAATCGGCGGTGGCCGGAGCGGACATGCTCGTCATTGCTGTACGGCCAGCGTCCGTCGATGAAACGCTCCAGTCCATCGCCCTCAGCGTTCAAGCTTTTCAGCCACTGGTCGTATGCATTGCGGCGGGAATTCCGCTTAAGAAATTGCGCTCTCACCTTGGTTCTCGCGTCCGTTGTGCGCGCGCCTTGCCAAGTCCGATCTGCCGGATTGGGCGCGGCTTGACGGCAGTGGTGTTTTCCCGCAACGTGCCGGCCCCTGATCGCAGACGGGTGCGTGAATTCTTTGAGCAGGTGGGTCCCGTCCTGGAAATGGCGGAGGTCCACTTCGATGCCTTCAACGCAGCCTACTCGCCCGGCCACGGTTATCACGCATTGGCCACGTTGGCAAAGGCGGCGCAAGATGCAGGGCTCGATAGAAAGACGGCTCTCACGGCCGCATCGCACGCCCTTGCCGAAGCGATCCTTTATTGGAGGGAGAGCGGCGAGAGTCTTTCGAAGCTTCTACAGGAAGCGGCTACACCGGGCGGCACGACGGCCGCGACGCTCGCCGCCATGGATGCAGCGGGCTATAAGAGAGTGATCGAGTGCGGTCTCGCAGGCGGCATACGGCAGGCGCAGGCCAATGCTCGTCACTGATTCCTCAGGAATGAGCTTCTCGAGTCCAGGCTCTCACACACCTCGCGGCGAGCCGCGCCAGACGGACAATGCGGTAGAGCGGAAACAGACTCTTTGGCAGACGGACAGTTTCCCACTCGCCTGGACCCGGAGTAAAAGTCAGACGGGCGAGAAACCGCATTCGATCGCGGCGTCGTTCGCGCAGGCGCATCATGAGTCTGAAATAAGATGCCTGCTGTTCTTCGTAGGTAACTCCGGCAGCCACTGCTAAGGAAATCTCGTCTGCAAAAGCTTGCGCAGCGCGGTCAGCGACAACAGGATTTTCCATCGAGGAAGGAATCTCCGCAGCCAGAAGGCGATTCGCCAACAGCAGCGTGACATGCAGAATCCGCTCGATGCCAAGTTCCTGCGCGCGAAACCGAATCCAATCCCAATTCAAATTCTCCCGCTGCACAATTTGTGCAATGTCGCAGAGCCAGAGCAGTCGGCCCCAAACATGTTTCGCGGCGTGCATGGAAAGGATCAGTAACAGATCTTCGGGAGAAGGTGTTTTCATAACGCGACCGGCGACCGTCACGTTTCTTGAGCGGTCAAACAATGCATTCATGTCGAAATCGACTGCGTAAAAACGTGGCTGCAGTGCCCACTGCAATTCCAGCAGGTTTTTTCCCGCAGGACTGTCGAAGGTGCATTCATATCCCGAAGCAATGTAGTCCTGCTCGGCATCTGCCGGAATGAACAAGCGAGGCGTATACCCGAGATCGCGAACTGCTCGCTTGATCCGTACCACATCTTGCTGGCGAACGAATAAATCCATGTCGCCGGACTGGCGGAGGGCGATATCCCCGTAGTAGAGCTCCGCCAGCACGACGCCTTTATAAGGAATGACCTCGATGCCGAGTGCACCGATGCAATCGAGAATTCGGATCAGTTCGCGGGTCAGGAAAAGAGACTTATGAATGTTCCGTTCATGATTTTGGCGCAGCGATGCCAATATCGCAACCGGAACGAGCTCCCTCAAAGACTCCAAGCCTTGATACAGCAGCGAGGTGACGCCATGCCGATCTGCGAGGCATAAAAGAAAATCCCAATCGAGCGGTTGTCCCAACAGAAACCCAAGTTGATGATGGATACTGCTAGAACCGCGAGAAACCGCTGCCAGCAGGAGTTTCCATTCGGTGGCGGCGGGAGCAGTTGGCAGTTTCACGGATATCGTTCGCTGCGAGCCAAGCCATCTTAACAGGGCAAGGAAACCGTTGCGCTCCGACTGAAGCGCTTTCATCAACTCACCCTTCCGAACTTAATGTTACTTTCGTTACGAAGATTTGCCTTTCTCAGGCGCCGGCGCGGGCGCAGTTCTGTCACACTAGTAGGTTGGTGGAGTCGAGGATGGAAATACTGACACCCAAAACAACCCGCCGCAGCACACGTCTGCGCGTGCAGATCCCTCTGGTCGTCACCAGCATGGATCGAAGGCATCCGTTCTCCGCGCAGTGCATGGCATTGGTAGTAAGTCCGCAAGGTTGTGGGATTCGCGCTTCGCAAGCCCTGCCGCTCGAAACTCCGGTCCTGCTGGGTGATCTGCCGGGTGGAGGAACCGCTTCAGGCCGTGTGGCAAATTGTCTGCCGCTGGGCAACGACGGGAAATCTTTCCTGATTGGAGTTTCGTTGTACAACGAGGGAAATGTTTGGGGGCTCGTCGATCCGCCGGAGGATTGGAACTGTACTCCTAAAACAAGTTCGTCCGCTGGTCCGGAAGGGAAGGCGACAGCCAAGGGCAAGAATGTTTGGCCTTACAATGTTTTCTCCGGCCACGGTGAGGCGCATCCCGGAAGAAAATAAATCCTTCCCCTAAATCCTTGAGCGTTCTCTTCCACGATAGTCGTGTTCGCTTTCCCGTTCTTTCGTAACCTCCTGTGGTGACCAATGTAGTGCCATAATTCATCCACGATGGCGCAGACCCCGGAACATGCGGAACTCGAAATCTCTTCGGCGACCTCGCCGACCCTTACCCCGCGCCCGTTTCGCGTCAAACTGCGCGGATCGATTCTGGCGCTGATTCGCCTGCCGAACCGGCGTGAATTAAGAGGCAAGCTGCACCAGCTTTCCACGACTGGCGGACTTTTGAACGTCGAAAAGCCACTCGATGAAAAGCTGCAAGTGGAGTTGATCTTTCAGTTGGGAGAGGCGACGATCCGGGAAAAAGCGGAAATGATGTTCCCCATGTGGGCTACGCAAGGATGGCTGCAGCCTTTCCGCTTTATCGAAGTCCCTGACGAGCGCACGAAGATCCTCGATACGAATCTTTTGCAGTTCGTTCAGCAAAGCCGGCAGTCAAAGTAACAGGCCGAATCGTCGCAGTCTGTAAAAAGTTTCCGAACGACGGAGGGCAGCCCGGTTCCTACCGCGCTGCCCACACTCTTTTGCCGAATAATTCCCACACCTCTGAAAACTTTCAGAAGTGGAACCCAAGCTCCGCGGTGATTGTCCGCGGCGTTACATAGTGCGTGCCGCTGAAGGTGGAGAGAAAATTATAAAGCGCGTAGTTATTCGCCAGGTTGATGACGGTCAATTGCGCGCTCCACTTGTATTTTTCCCCGTGGAAAAGATTGTCATGACCGAGGGAGAGGTCGAAGAGATTCCGGGATGCAATGCGCGGCGGATTGTGATCATCGTTCTCGGTGTTCGGCGCCGGAACTTTTATAAGTGAGGAATTGAAGGCCGAGGCAGAGCAGTTATAGGGCAACGGAGATGTTGGCGTCGCACCGACCCCATTACAAGTAAAGCCTGCTTCGGCTTCCTGATCGGCGGAAAGCGGCACTCCGCCAACATTAGAAGCGATCATGCTGATGTTTGGCACGCCACCGATGACTGTCGTTCCGGGGCAATCATTGTACGGCACGTTTTGTCCGAAACAGGGGGTTGCGCCCGCAACCAGCCCGCTATCGTAGCGCCAGTTAAAGCCAATCCACGGGCCGCGTTTCCAGGGTTGATATTGCAGGTGAGTTGTCTGATTGAATTTTTCGTCATGATCGATGCGGAAGGGAAGTCCGGCAGCAGTAGCGACGGTTGCACCCGCACCTCCTATCTGCGGTTGAAAGAATCTGGCCGCCACGCTGGAAAAAACCATGAGGGCGGAGAAGCCGTGAATTTCAGGTACGCTCACGCGGCCTGCGTAACCTGGGATTTTCGAATTGTGCCATTCAATGGGGAAGGTAATAGGCGTATTCCCGAGCACGCTGAAATCGTAACCGTTGTGCGTGTATTTGGAGATCCATTCGCCCGAAAAGACCAGGTACTTTCCGAACGCCTGTTCGATGCCGGCATGAAACTCATTGCGAAAACCTGGGCTCAATGGGTTCGTCGCCGTCGTGGAACAAAGAAGAAGCGGATTCAGAACAGCATTGCCGCATCCGATGCTGGAAAGTATCAGATTTTCGTTAAAGGGGGATTCCAGGGTCCGAGCGTAAGAAACGCGCAGGATCGTATTGGTCTTCTTGATGTTGTAAGCAATTCCAACCCGCGGTTCGGCTTGCCGCGCAATCGTGATTCCGTTGTAGAGATCGCCGCGTATACCCAGGTTTAAAGACCAATTTCCTTTCGTAATGTTGTCCCGCACATACAGGGCGAGTTCCTTCACGTCGGTGTGGCCGTTAAAAGTGTATAAGCCTCCTCCCCGGGTCAAATCATACGGAGCCAGGGTGGGATTGAAGTAAGGATAGAGGGCATTACCGGGTGCGTTCAGGTTGGACGAAATATTTGGCTGGTAGATACCGCCGCATTGTGAAGGATCAGTGATACCCGGTGCCGGAGCCGCGACAAATGGGTAAGGGTTTACTGCGCTTGTGGCTACAGCGGTCACGCAAGGCGCGTTAAAAGTCGGATCCACGATCCCGAGAGTGTCGTCTTCATTAAGAAACGTTTGTTCATAAGTGACGCCAGCCTTGACCTGGTTGATTCCTTTGACGTAGGAAACATCCGATCGAAGCCCCGCATTCGTGAGCGTGCGGTTCTGCCCCACGGACTGCCTCTGTAGACTTGGCGGCCCGAGGTCCGCGAAGGGATCGTTGCTCGGGTAGTAGTTGTAATCGTCGCGGCGTACAAATGCGCCTAAAGTGAATACAGTGTCTTTGTTCAAAACATGCGTCCATGAAGGCGCGATATTAAACGTGCCGATCTTGGAGCGCTGGTCGGTGGGTCCTACGAGAATCCCGTTCGGTCCGATGCCGCCGAAAGCCGCCATTTGCGGCTCGATGCCTTGCAGTCCGCTCCAGGGCGTCGCATTTTCTGCATCCAGCGAATTTGGCGTCTGAAACCAGCTCCGGCTGTAACCGAAGTTCAGCTGAATCGAGTTGGAGCCATTCAACTGATAATCCACTCGGTCAAACAGGTTTTCTTCGTTGCCTTTATCGTGAAAAACGGTAAATTCCGGTGGATCAAGAAACCGGCCAGTGTTTAAACCGCTTGCGGAGATGAAATTCCCCCAGTTCTTACCCCCGTAAGCGAGATCGGCCGCCACATTAGAGCTTCCAAACGACCCGTAGGAAGTGCTAACGCTGCCATGAGGCGTGGTTACGCCTTCACCCGAGCGTGTGGTTGCAACAATTACAACACTCGTCTTGCCTCCGTATTCCGCCGGCGGCGCGCCAGAGATCACCTCCATCGATTGCACCGAACCAAGAGGAATCTGGTTCGAGAACACCTTACTTTGCTGGTCCGTAATCGGCTGGCCGTCTACCGAGAATGAATTCTCCGCGTGATCGCCTAGACCATGGAAAAGTCCGTTGGAATCGGCGGCGATTCCTGGCGTTGAAAGGGTGACCAACGAACTTACAGATGACGTCGAACTCTCCAAAGGAATCTTTTCGAACGAGTTTCGGTCAATGTCCGAATGGAAGGTCGAATCGTTCTCCACCAGATCTCCCGCATCCGTGACCGTCACCGAGGTGGTAGATCCCTCCACAGGGAGACTGATGTTGACCGTCACTGGCACCACCGACCGGACCTGCACGTCCTTCGCGGTAGGGGAAAAACCGTCCGCTTTCACCGTCATGTGATACGGATTGAAAGGAATATTCGGGATGGTAAAGCTCCCGGATTTATCTGTGATGGTCGAACGGTCATAGTGACTGACTGGGTCTTGAATTTCCACGGTTGCGTTGGGAACGACAGCCCCAGTAGGGTCCAACACAGTGCCATCGATGGTCCCGGAATTTCCGCCTGATTGCGGAAAAGCCGGAAGGCTGAGGGATAAAAGGAAAAGCGCCATAGCCGCGGGATGCGGCTTTCTGCAAGAAGCCAACATGATTCCTCCAGAGAAATTGTCGAAAAGATCGTCAATATGAAGATCGCCAATATAAAGACCGAGAGAGAACGGTTCAGAAAAACGAACCGGGCCGGTGGCGTGTTGAAACATGCGATCTTTAGACGACTGGAGGTGGCCGGATATATAAGGCAAAAGCGATGAGCTGTTGCTTGGCGGCTGTGGGCTGTGGGCGGAAGGCCGGTACGCAATAAAACACCGGCTTGGGCGCGGGCGATGCGGTGGTTGGCGATGCGGAATGTGCCGCAACGCACACCTGACAGGTTGCGGACTCATCCTGACTCGAATGGTGATGCACAGCAAACGCCAGCGCCGACCACAAGGTCAGCAGCAGCGAAAGCCACGCGATGCGCTTCGAGATCGACTGCATGGTGCTCAAAATCCTTCAGTCGAATTTATAACGAATGTCAGGGAGTTGCAATGACTGCAAGGGAACTAGATGCCGCAGGTGGAAAAAAGGAAGCACTTTTTTCACTTTTGTATTAGCCCGTTTCGAGAAACTCTCCTAAAGCAGCCGGCGAATTTGCGAAGAATTTCCTGGCCCGCGCGGTCGAACTCGGTCTCAGACTCGTTATGTTAGCTTAATAGTGCAGTGGGCCCGTAGCTCAGCGGTTAGAGCAGTGGACTCATAATCCATTGGTCCAAGGTTCAAATCCTTGCGGGCCCACCAAGCGTGATAGACTGTGGCGCGCCGTGAAGCTAATGTCTCAGCCAGCGACACCTCCTTCTTGTTCCGATTGCGCTACCAAATCGGAAGCGCCAGGCGGCAGTGCCAGCGCGCAATCTTCTTCGCGCATGTGGCGCTCGAGCAGCGGAAAAATGCGCATCGATACGCCCAGTTCCAGTATCATTTCGAATCCGGCGGATCAGAAGACTATTCTGCTCGACCACTTGAAAAAGGAGGCGACGATTATACCCATGCCTCCGGCCTCCGGAGCCGCGGCGCCGACTGGTTCAAGGCCGTCGGGAGGAGCTCCGTCGCCTCCCGCGATGCAAGTACAGGATCTGGGCAAAAGCATGATCGAGGGACATGAAGTTGAAGGCAAGCGTTATGTGCTTCCGGCGGCGCAGAAGCCTCAGCCGCAGCCTATGCCGAAAATGCCGCAGATGCCTGGTTCTCCCAAGTCGGCGACGGTCCCCAAAGCGCCTTCACTCCCTAAGGCGCCCCAACCAACTGTTACTGAGGTTTGGATAAGCACCAAGCTAAAAACACCTGTTCTCACTAAAATTACCAGCGCGTTGGGATCGCAGACTACTTACTGCAAGCCGACGTCGACGCAGGAACCTCATGCTTCGATGTTCGAGATTCCACCCGGATATAAGTTGAAGAGTTCCTGACTTCGCCATCGCTGGTTGGTGCAAACCGAGCTGACGGTTTGCCGAGACCTTCCTCGCGATGTGACAATAGCTGCATGCAAAAATTCACAACCGCAGTAAACCTATTGGCGGCTGGTACGCTGCTGCTTGGGAGCGCCCTGGCGCAGCAGACCCCGGCCGCCACCAGTCAACCAAGCACTACAACCAAGACGCAAAGTTCCGCAAAGCGCCCAACCACCGCAGCCAGGAGCGCGACCGGTCTGACGCTAAAAACACAAAAAGAAAAGTTTAGCTACGCTGTCGGGATGCGGACCGGGCAAAGGATGGCGGAGAGTTTTAAGAAGCAATCGGTTCCGTACGATCCAGCCGTTCTGGCACGCGGACTGAGAGACGGACTGGCGGGAAGAAAACCTCTGCTCACCGAAGAAGAAGCGCAGGCTGCAATCAAAGCAGTGCAGGATGAAGTTGGCAAGCAGCAAATGGAAAAGATGCAAGAGGCCGCCGTGGCCAATAAGAAAGAAGGGGACGCTTTCCTGGCGGCAAATAAGGGAAAAGAAGGCGTGGTTACGCTCCCCAGCGGCTTGCAATACAAGATTCTGAAACAGGGAACGGGGCCGAAGCCCACGGCGAGCGACACGGTGGTGTGCAACTACCGGGGCACGCTCATTAACGGGACGGAATTTGACAGCTCCTACAAACGGGGCCAGGCGGCTACATTCCCCGTCAGTGGAGTAATCAAGGGATGGACTGAAGCCCTTCAGTTGATGCCAGTTGGTTCGAAATGGCAGCTTTTCATTCCGCCGGATCTCGCCTATGGGGATCGTGGCGCGGGTGCCGATATCGGCCCTGGCAGCACACTCATCTTTGAAGTCGAATTGGTTTCCATTCAAGATAAGAGCAAGGAGGCGGCTCCAGAGTCCGGGAAGAATCCGGACCAAAAATAGTTCGCGTCAGGTTCGGCAAGTCGAACTGCAAGTTCTGAGGGCGGACCCGTTGAAGGGGTCCGCCTTTCTTTGACTTTCTGCGACGCTTAACCACCTTGGAACGGGCCGACCTTGAATCGTTGACAGGCGATTGGTGCGGGAGTAGCGTGACCTAAAGCTCAAACGATTTCGATTTCCCTTCGAGGAGGCGGGCGTATGTTGTGCAGATATCTCTGCGCAGCGGTAATTCTGTGTCTGGCGATAGGTTCAGCATCGGCACAAGATCCCACTAAAGTGGAACCGAAACATTATCGCCTGATGTTCGAAAACGAACGGGTGCAAGTCGTCAGCGTGCATTACGGACCGCACGAGAAATCGGAGATGCACGATCATCCCGGCGGCGTAGTCGTAATCGTGACTGGAGGGCATCTGCGGTTCACTGACCAAAGTGGCAAAGTCACGGAGGTTTACTCTAAGTCAGGCGAGGCCCGCTGGTTTCCACCTTTCAAGCACAAAGTCGAAAACGTTGGCGATGAACCTTACAACGCAGTCTACGTTGGCCTGAAGGGTAAGGGGATGGAAATGGGGATGAATTTAAAACCCGGTTCCCTTGTCAGCCGAGAAGAACTCGCGAAAATCATGTCTGAAAATGGGATGCCGAAGCCCTGAGATTCTGAAACAAATTCTTTTCGGCGCGGCACCTTCATTCCTCTGATTCGTTCCCCTGCCGTGTTCCCGTGTAATAATCTTAGGAGTGACAAGACTGACAAATTCCTGACCGAAGGAAGCGTATGGCGCACAATGTGTATTGCGTGAAGTTGAAAAGAGAGCTACCCGGATTGGACGAACCGCCGTTCGACAATGACTTGGGACGCAAGGTTTACGACAACGTCTCGCAAGAAGCCTGGAGAATGTGGACCGAGCATTGCAAGATGCTGCTCAACGAATACCGCCTAAATCCTGCGCGCCGCGAGGATCAGGAAGTGATCGTTAAGCAGATGGAGCAATTCTTCTTCGGAGAAGGTTCGGCATTACCGAAAGAATATGTCCCGCCTGCTCCGAAATAAACTGCGTTACAGGCTCCCCGCATTCACATTCCTGAAATATTCAGCCGTAAATCGAGCTGTAGCTGTGATCTGGGAAGGTTACTCCGCTAGTTACCTCTGCACTGATTTTGATGCACAATTCATCACCCCTTAACATTGCTGGATTACAAGGGGAGTATGGATCTGCCCGTGTACAACACGCTGATCCTCTCCGACCTGCACCTCGGTGCAGAGACGAGCCATGCGCGGGAAGCTACGCGCGTGCTGAAGGACAATCGTTTCCAGCGTTTGATTCTTCTCGGCGATATTTTTGCTGATCTCAATTTTGCCCGCCTGACCAAAGAGCACTGGAAGTTTCTCGGTTACATCCGCAAGCTGTCGAATCCCAAACGCAAGATTGAGGTGGTGTGGGTGGAAGGGAATCACGACCACGGCCTCACCAACATCATGTCGCACCTGGTGGGTGTCCGGGTGTACCAACGTTACTGCTGGCAATATCAAGGACTGCGCCACATTGCGATTCACGGTCACCAGTTCGACGGTTTTCAAGTAAACAATGTGCGGCTAAGCCGGCTTGGGACCTCACTCTATCTGAAGTTGCAGAAGCTGGATTTCAAGAACAAGCCCATCGTGCGGCTCATCGACCGGCTGAACACGCGGTGGCTGCGCATGTCACCAAAGGTCTCGGCGGGAGCTCTGCAGCACGCACGGCAACACGACGCCCATAGGATTTTCTGCGGACATACGCATCAGGCTGTCCACATCGAAGAGAACGGGACTCACTACTACAACTCAGGCGGTTGGGTCGATTCCCGGCTGACTTATCTAACGGTTGACGAAGAAGGAGTGCGAATCCATGAGTTCAACGAGCATGAGTTCAACGAACATGAATACAACAAGCATGAACACATCGAGCATGAATCCCGTGAGCGAGTTGACGATCGTGATTCCGGCCAAGAACGAGGCGAAACTGATCCCGAATTTGCTGATTTCGCTGATGAATCAGGATTACCCGAAGATGTCGAGTACGAAAGTGTTGGTGGCTGATGCCAACTCGACGGATGGAACTCGCGAGGTAGTGCTTAGCTTTCGTGATCGTCTGAATGTAAGCGTGATTCGCGGAGGAATGCCCTCAGTCGGACGCAACCTCGGCGCGGCACACGCGGAGAGTACTTACGTTCTATTCCTCGACGCGGATATTGAACTGGCTCACCCTTCGGTGGTTCGTCGCGCAGTGGAATTGGCCCAGCGGAAACAACTGCACTGCGTCACTACCAATATCCTGTGCCGCGATGGCAGCTGGATCGACAAATTGTTTTATGCGGGCAACGACTTCTTTCAGTACTTATCGCGCCTGCACCATCCCTTTGCGACGGGAATGTTCATGCTGTTTGACTTGAAACAATTCCGGAAACTTCGCGGATTTCACGAGCAAGTTGCCTTCGCCGAAGATTACCTGCTCACGCAGCAGGTTGAGAGAAAACGTTTTGGGATCGTCCGTGGGGGCGTTTACACCACTAACCGCCGATTCAAGAAGATGGGGCATATGCGCGTGGGTTGGCTGTTTCTGAAGACTGCGATGAACTACTGGAATCAGAATTACTTTTTGCGCGACCACAAATATTGGCAGACGTAAGCCTGGGTTCGGCCGTCCGGATCTCGAACCGATTTTTCTCGGAAGCCACTGGAAAAACAGGATCCAGCCAACTCGCTGGATCCTGTTTTGTGCGCGCAACCGGCATTCGCAATGAACTTTTTCTTAGAAACGCAACACAATTCCTGTCGAGAACCTCACGTTATTCTGCGTCCCTCCGAAGAAACGAGTTTGAACGTAATCTCCCTGAAAACGCCACGCGATGGGTTTGATGATTTTGTAATCGAGGCCGCCACCGAGGCCGGTGGCAAACGAAGTGTCCGAACCGGCGAGTCCGGCATTTACGTGCCCGGCCCCGAACAGGGCTTCGGCAAACGGGCGAAACTTGCCTAGCGAGACTGACACTCGAGGTCCGAATAGATAATTATGCTCGGTGACGCTGGCGTTAACGCTGGAACAAACGATTCCAACTGGAACGACCCCGCAGTTTGAAAAATTCTGCGAGCCATAATGGCTGTCGAAATCGGCCACAATCCCGAGAAATGGAATGATCTTGCCTTCGACTGATGCCTCCCAGCCATTGAGATTGCCGCCAGAATTCAGATCGCTGTTCAAATAGGAATAACCGAAAAACACGTTGCCGCTGGTTGGGACTTGGGCTGTTGCCAGCCCCGCAAACAGAAACATAGAAATGAGAAGGAATCCGATTTTTCGCATGACAATAAAAGCCTGCCTTTCTAGATGGTTTCAGCCAAGTGAAACTTGCGTTGGGTTTTAGATGCTGCGAGGCTTAGGGTGGTTAGCAGGTACTAACGGAATTTGCCTGGAGAGAAAAATCATCAAGTCCCTGAGGTCGCCAGCCGAAAATCGAACGCTTCTGCCAAGAGGCTCGATGTCCGGCTGGCTCGGATATTTCAGGCGTTTGCTGATGTTCGATTTAGAACCGCCAAACCAATCCGGTCGATCCCCGAATATCGTTCTGCGTGGCGGCCAAAAGATGAGTATGCATGTAGTCGAATTGCACACGCCAGGAAAAACGGTGCATGAACAGAAACTGGAACTTGCGATCGACGCCGCCGCCGACGTCTTCGGCGATCGGGTAGTGGCTTACGTTGTCTGACAACATGCGTTGGGCTCCGCCCATCACCTGTATGAATGGCCTCCACTTTCCATAATTCATGGAGAGCCTGGGCCCTAGAAAAAGGTTGTACTGCTGGATGCCGACCCGGTAAAAGCCGCTTCCATCCAACACCACCCCGATGTGCTGGTGCCGGGTGAGGGGGAAGGCTTCCACGGAGGCATTCCATCCCCGGAAGGTATAGCGGTTGGTTGCGATCACGTCGACGAGATCGCCGTAGGCAGCTCCGACATACACATTCCCACTCGGGAGAATCTGCGCTCTCGATGTGGTCGCGAACATGATAAAGCCCAGGAACGCCAGCACCACGGCTGCGATTTTTGACACGAAAATGATTCCTCCTCCGGCAATTTGTGCCAGCAGCAAATTCTACCTGATTGTGTGAAATCCGTTAGATGCAGTGTACCCGACGCTCAAGATGCCCGCGTTCCAAAATTGTGCAGGTGCAAGTCTGGCACAAACTACTAAAATTCACGTTCTTTTTATGATTCCGAAACCCCTACGCTCGCGTCTATCTACTAGGATGAAATTCATTAACAGCACTTGGCAAACATGGCCGGCGATTGAATTGGCCGGCTTCGGAATTCAACCAAAGGAGTCGCAGTTGAAACTCAGTTTAGAAACTCGACATCGTGGGGATGTGGTGGTGGTGTACTGCCAGGGGCGCATCGTCTATCGCGACGAGGCGGTCGCACTATCGCACCTGGTTGGGGAAGTTCTGCAGAGCAGCGGTAAAGTTGTGCTCGATCTCAGCGGCGTCCGTTCCATCGACAGCGCTGGCATCGGCGAACTCGTGCTTCTCCATACTTGGGCTCAGGCGAAAAATGCAGAGCTGAAATATGCCAGTCCCAGTCCATTTGTGCGCGACTTGTTCGACCTTACCCATCTCGATTCATTTTTCGAGATCCATCCCAACTTGAACCAAGCCTTGGCGGCTTTCCAGGCGAAAGAAGTCTGCGCCGACTGCTGAGTCCACTCTGAGCATAATCGCGCGTCGATTTAGTTAGGCGGCGTCGAACGATCATCAGCTTTCTCGCTGGAAGCGGTAGCGGCCGCCTCGCGCTGTCGCTACTGCTTCGGCTACTTTCAGAAACGCCTGCGCCGCATGGGAGAGGCCTGCTTCTTTCCGGTAGATTAAGCGCAGCTTGCGTTGCACGCGCAACTCACGCACCGGGATTCTCACCAATTCGCCGCGCGCCACCTCCGTTTCCACGCTGATTTCGGGCATCAACGCTACGCCGCTGCCCATGGCAACAAATTGCTTGATGGCTTGCAATGTGGGCAACTCGAGGTCCATGTGTAAGGGCGTTTTGTATTTCTGAAATGTCTGCAGAACTTTGTCGCGGTAGGGCGAGGAAACGATGTGCGCCACAAAGGATTCCGCTCCCAATTGACGGATGCTGACCTCTCTCTCCGTGGCCAGCGCATGCCCGGGAGGGACCACTAGCACCAATTCGTCAAGGTAGGTCACGATCGAGTGCAGGCGAGGCTCTTCCGGTTTGTACGACAGCACGCCCAGTTCGGCGGTGTGCTGCAATACGTCATCGGGAATGCGGCTGCCCAGCGCCCGCTGCACGGTAATTTTGATCATGGGATGCAACCGGCGGAATTCCCCCAGCACTGGCAGCAGACAGAGCGCCGTGAATTCATTCGCCGCAATGACCAGCTTGCCCTTTTGCAACTCCCGCAGTTCGACGAGCGACTCGTGGGCGTCACGGCGCAGGTTCAGAAGTTTCTCAGCGTACTCATAGAGGACCTGACCGGCATCGGTGAGAACACCTTCACGGGAGGAACGGTCAAAAAGACTTTCGCCCAACTCATCCTCCAGCTTTCGAATGGTTTGGCTGACGGCGGACTGGGTGCGGTAGAGCTTTTCCGCGGCTCGAGAAAACCGGCGCTCTCGCGCCACGCTCAGGAAGACTTCCAGCTGGGACAGCTCCATTGGTTTTCAGTCCTTAATAGAAACTACAGTAATCATTAGCATAGTTTATCATAGAAGAATATCTAATGATTACGATAAAATTATAAGGGTTGCTTCAGGAGTGTTGCCCGGTACGATAGATGCATACGGTTCTTTTTCTAAGAAGGAAGATTCATGGCCGAGCAAATCCGCGTTACCGTTTTCGACACGACCTTGCGCGACGGAGAACAGTCGCCTGGTTGCAGCATGAACCATCAGGAGAAGTTGCGTCTGGCGCACCAGCTCGACCGCCTCGGTGTCGATGTGATTGAGGCCGGGTTTCCCATCGCTTCAGAGGGTGATTTCGAAGCGGTAAAGGCCGTTGCCGAGGTGATTCGCCGGCCAATCATTGCGGCACTAGCGCGCGCTTGCCGACCTGATATCGAGCGTGCGTGGGAAGCCTTGAAAGATGCCGCCCGTCCGCGCATTCATGTCTTCCTCGCTACCTCGGACATTCATCTGCAATACAAACTGCGGATTACTCGAGATCAATGCCTGGCGCAGGCTCGGGATGCTGTGCGATTCGCTAAATCTCTTTGCGATGACGTCGAGTTTTCTCCCGAAGATGCTACGCGTACCGACACCGATTTTCTGTGCAAAGTGCTCGAGGCCGTAGTGGAAGCAGGAGCTACTACGCTCAATATTCCGGATACGGTTGGCTATACCGTGCCTGCGGAGTTCGGCGACCTGATCGCAACCATTCGCCGCCGCGTCAAGGGAATCGAGAATGTAACCATTTCGGCGCATTGCCACAACGATCTCGGCATGGCAGTGGCCAACAGCATGGCGGCCATTGCGGCGGGGGCCCGGCAGGTGGAATGCACCATTAATGGCATTGGGGAGCGCGCCGGCAACGCTGCACTGGAAGAGATTGTCATGGCTCTGCGAGTGCGTCGCGACCGCTATCCGTATGAGACCAGTGTTGCAGCGGAACAACTCTTCGCCGCCAGCCAGTTGCTGAGTGAGATCACCGGCGTTCCGGTGCAGCCGAACAAAGCTGTTACGGGACGCAATGCTTTTGCGCACGAGGCGGGAATCCATCAGGATGGCGTACTCAAGAATCCATTGACCTACGAGATTATGACGCCTCAGTCGGTGGGCGTGCCTGATTCAAAACTGGTGCTAGGAAAGCATTCGGGGCGTCACGCTCTCAACATCCGCTGTGAACAGCTCGGCTATCAGTTTGACCGGCGCGCGCTGGATGATATTTACCGCCGCTTCGTCCGCCTGGCCGATAAGATCAAGCACGTGGAAGATCACCACCTGTTGGAATTGATTCGTGACACGCACAAGCCGTCTTCGTCGGCCACGCCGCTGTTCGAACCGCTTTCGGTCGCGGCGGCCGCCAGCGTATCGGCGCATGAAGCGCAGCGTCCATTTCCGCTGGTTCCGCAAACCAATGCATTCGGCGCTCCGATTCCCATTCCGGGGGACCAGCACCACGATCAGGAAGATTATCTTTGGGGCGTGTAGGCATAAGTTTTAAGTGTGGTGACAGCCGCTCTTAGCCGTGCGACGGCAGTCGTTGATCGACGGCGAAATCATTCATTCCGCGGCCGGTCGCTGCATCGCATTTTCCGCTAAACTAATTCCCACATGCTTCTGAACCTCACCATTCTCCCCGGCGATGGAATCGGTCCCGAAGTCACTGAGCAAGCCATACTGGTTCTTCGCGCGATTGCCGACAAATTTGGCCATGAAATTGAACTCAAGCGCAAGAATATTGGCGGCGCGGCTCTCGCCGCGGTAGAAGATCCTTTGCCTGGGGACACCTTGCAGGCTTGCCTCGCGTCCTCAGCTGTGCTGATGGGTGCGGTGGGAGATCCCGCGTACGATCATTACCCCAATCACCTTCGTCCCGAAGCTGGATTATTGCGACTGCGCCGTGAACTCGGCGTCTACGCGAACTTGCGGCCCGCTATGTGTTTTCCCGCCCTGGAAGATTCGTCTCCGCTGCGCGCAGAATTCATCCGCGGAACTGACATGATGATTGTGCGCGAGTTGCTGGGCGGCCTTTATTTCGGAGAACCGCGTTCGATCGCGGGCACGGCCGGATCCCGCGTAGCCACGAATACCATGACATACGACGAAGCGGCTATCGAGCGCATTGCGCGCGTGGCTTTTGATCTAGCCATGAAGCGCAAGCGGAAGGTTTTGTCGGTGGACAAAGCCAACGTTCTGGAATGTTCCCGCATGTGGCGCGACGTGGTCATCCGTTGCGCGAAAGATTATCCCGATGTGCAGCTCTCTCACATGTATGTGGATTCTGCGGCCATGTCGCTGGTGCAACGCCCCAAAGACTTCGATGTAGTACTTACCGAAAATATGTTCGGTGACATTCTGTCGGATCAAGCGGGCGGGGTGGTGGGTTCGCTAGGATTGTTGGCCTCGGCCAGCATTGGCGGCCCGGTTGGATTGTACGAGCCAGTGCACGGATCGGCGCCAGACATTGCGGGGAAGGGAATCGCGAATCCTCTGGGCGCGATTCTGTCCGCCGCGTTGCTCCTGCGGCATTCTTTTCAATTGGAGCGGGAAGCGGCTTGCGTGGAGAATGCGGTCAGCGCGGTTTTGAATCAGGGTTATCGCACGGCAGATCTGGCGCGGACAGGACAGAGTTCTGTTACAACATCCGAGATGGGGAGCAAGGTGGTTGAAGTAATAAAGACTTCGCGCAAGGAAAAAAGATCAGCTTGAAAATTGGAATCTAAAATCGGATCTCAAACTCTGGGTGCGGGTCCTCCGGGCAGAGTTTTGACCGGCTGCGGGGCGGCGGAGGCAGGAATTCGCCCGTCGTACTTTCCGGTCAGATCGTACCAGCGGATACGCAGCATCTCCTCAAACATCCGCGCTCCATCCATCAGGGGATTGATTCGGGTACCGCCCACGTGCCCCCAGCGGACCGGCACTTCTGCCACGCGGAAGCCGAATTTTCGCGCGAGAAAGAGAATTTCTGGATCGAACCCCCAGCGTTCAATACGCTGCAACGGTAATATAGTTTGCGCCGCACGCCGAGTGAAGGCTTTAAATCCGCACTGCGTATCCTTGAATTGCAGTCCCAGGATAAGTCGGTTCAAGCCATTGAAGACTCGGCCAAAAAGTTGGCGATGCAGCGACTGGCGCTGCGTTTGCAATTCAGAGCGCAGCCAGCGCGAGCCGATGGCGATGTCTGCTCCCGCCGCCAAAGCTTGCAGGAGTTTCGGCATTTCGTCGATGGGCGAAGATAGGTCGGCGTCACTGAATACCACGATATCGCCCCGCGAATTCAGAATTCCATTACGGACGCTGTAGCCTTTGCCGCGATTGCCGGGATTCTCCACCAGCCGGAGGATCGGATTTTTCTCCGCGAACTTGCGCACGATTTGCGCCGTGTTGTCGCGCGAACCATCGTTCACCACGATCACTTCCGCGTCCCATCCCTGCTGCCGGACGTATCCTAGCACCTTCTCCAGGGTTTCCCCGAGGCGCTGGCCCTCGTTATAAGCCGGAATAACGATGCTATAGGTCATTTCGTCGAATGGGATCATATAAGTCCGGCTGCCCCGGAGTGCTTAAGATGTCCCTTTCCACTAATCTGTTGCTTTGTCAGCGCACGCTTGCCGGGCGCAAAAAAAATGAATCGAATGCTGCACCCAGGCCACTGGTTACGCTACGTCTCGCTGCTCCAGCAACATGCTGAAGAATTCGTCTACCAGATCGCCATCCAGCAAACCTTGGCGAGCCTTCTCGCGCATCGTCTGCGCGGATTGCTCATGGCCAATCGCGGGCTTGTACGGCCGGGCGGTGCGCAGAGCGTCGTAGACGTCCACCACCTGCAAAATCCGCGGCAGCAGCGGGATTTCACCCGCCCGCAATCCATCCGGATAACCCGACCCATCGGGATGCTCGTGATGGTGCCGGATAATGGGCAGCACGAGGCGCAAGGATTTCAGAGGCCGGCAAATGTTCTCCCCGGTTACCGGATGCATCTTCATGATCTTCCATTCTTCGGGTGTGAGGTCGCTGCCTTTTTTGAGAATTTCGTCGGGCACAGCTATCTTGCCCAAATCGTGGAGATATCCGCCACGGCGCAAGGCCAGAATGGAATCCTCGTCCAGTCCCAGATGCCGTCCCAAATCTGATGCGGCCGATGCCAGCCGTTCGCAGTGGCCTTCGGTATAGGGATCGCGGCCTTCCACAATCAGGCCCAAAGTGCATAACACCGAATCCGCCGTCTCCAACTCGTCGGTAAACTCTTTCACCCGCAGCAACGACTTCACCCGCGCTGTTAACTCTTCCGCTAATACCGGCTTATTCAGGAAGTCGTCCGCTCCGGCCTCAATTCCGCGAAGCTTATCGGCGCTGTCGCTCAATCCGGTGATTAATACAAACGGAATCAGCCGCGTGGCAGGATTTTCTTTAAGATCGCGGCACAGCTCGTATCCTGACTTTCCCGGCATTTTTACATCCGAGAGGATGAGATCGGGCGCCTGACGATGCACTTCTAGTTCCGCTTGTTGCGCATCCGCAGCGGTCACTACGTCGTAGCCGCGCATCGTCAACAACTGGCTCATGAGTGCGGCGATTCCCGGGTTGTCGTCGACTACCAGAATCCGAGAAGTATGTCGTCGCGTCCAGTTGTCGGTAAGGCTTGATTGGGAAGTCAGGTCGTGCGCGGAAGTTTTCCCCACATTGCTGCTCAAGGCCAGACGAGGATCACGGGGAAAGCTCATAAGAGTGAGTATCTACAAACGACAAGTTTACCGCAATGTCGAAGTCGGTGTTCATGCAAGGACTCCACGAGGCAACGCTAGCTGCTCTCTGACTTTATCCCACTTTGAAACTGACCTTAAAAAATTGTGGCTTCTTTGGTTGTATCTATAGTGTTCGATGCTTAATCTCTGGTCATGAAGAGATTTTCCTGCTTGCATCGGCAGATAGCGCTGCTGATTTTAATCTTCAGCTTGACGAACTTTGCTTTCTCCGCCACCAAGCCGCATGTGGTTACCATGGGGAAATGGAACACGGTTCAATGGTTCCCCGGCACCCGTGCGGCGGACGAGAAGCCGGTTGCTCTAAAGGTCCGTCCGCTACTAATTGACGCCCGCGTCAAGGAGTTTACCGTCGGAACCCCGCACGATGTAACGGATCGTCTGTTCGTCATTAGACGCGCCTTCCGGGTCAACGATAGCCTGCCGCAGGAGCCCACTGTTCCACCGCACTGGCAATGGCAACGCGGGGGATGGCTGCTGGTTGATCGCATCACCGGGCGTATCTCCCCCATCAACTTGCCGGAGTTCGACGCCATCTACTCCGATGTCACCTGGTACCGCGACTACGCCGCTTACTGCGGCGTTTCCGATGACAACAAGCAGATTTATGCCATGGTCGCGCAGATCAATCGACGAAAGCCAATGGTGAAGTGGCTGATCGAAGAGACGAAATTCGCGACAGAAAATCAGCAATGGCAGATTCCGGACCCGCCGTGCAGGCTGCCCGACTGGCAGCGATCTCCTGCCCGTGTAACCTTCGAAACAAATCCAGCGACAAAACGGACTTACGTGATTCGAGGTCACTCGGTCGATTTGTCGAGCAGCGAAGAAGGAGACGAAGAAGCCGCGAAATAGTGCCCTCGCTTCCGGAGCATGCTTCGCGTTCGTAGCTATTGGTTGAAGACCGACACTACCCGATGGCTTCCACGGCCGGTGAATCTGGAGTGATAGTTTTCTCCTTCACTTTTGCGCTGGTAACCAGAATGACCGACAAAACCACAATCATGCTCCCCATCACGATGAAGCGGTCCACGCGCTCATGCAGAATCAGCCACCCCAGGAAAACTGCGATCACCGGATTTACGTACGCATAAGTGGAAACCTTCGACGTAGGGACATGCTCGAGCAAGTAGATGTAGGCGGTGTAGCCGATCCAGGAACCGCACACGACTAGATATGTCACGGCTCCTACGCCACGGATCGTCCACGCCACGTGGGAAAAATCTCCGACCACCGAAGCCAGCAATAAGCTCCCGGCGCCTGCCGCTGTCATCTGCCAACCTGTGGCGCTGAATCCGTCCATGCCCGACTGCCAGCGCTTTGACAGCACCGACCCCAACGCCCAGGAAAAAGACCCGCCGAGAAGCGCCACGCAGGAGAGCAGTTCGCGGCGTCCCAGAGACGAGGTGGAATCTAGTTGCGGCCAGAACAAAACGAATAGTCCCACGATGCCCAGGGCGAGTCCGGCTTTTCCTCGCCACGAAATGCGATGGTTCCCCAGCAACAACGAATCCAGCACCAGAAACCACAGCGGCGTGATAGCGATAATCAGGGCCGCTAAACCTGATGGGACGGATAGCTCCGCCCACGCGAGCGTTAAATTTCCGCCCATCAGCAGTAATATTCCGACCACCGCCGCTAGAGCGATTTGCCGACGGGAATACAGGATTCTGCGCCCCGTTAGTGCGCATACCGCGAGCATCACGACTCCGGCGATCGAAAAACGCACGGCGCACATTACTGCCGGGGGAATCTTTTGCACCGCAATATCGATCGCCAGATACGTCGAGCCCCACAGCAGATACACCAGCCCGAAGGCAAGAATCACCGCAAACCGGCTTGGGCTGTGTACTTTGGGCATGTAAGTAAAATATTGGGAAGCTAAAAGATATCAGACGATTGCCGGCCCAGTGGGATTCGAAACTTGTAATGAAGCAAAAGGCCCGTAATCATCAATAATTGGGGGTTACGTCGCGGAGCGCTTCCAGCTATAATGACGTAGTGATGTTGAGTGTTAACAATGCTGCGCAACAATCCCAATTCGCATTTACCCGAGTGCTGGCTGCACTGCCTGGTGTGTCCGCGGCGCTATCGTGCGAATTTGCCTTCCCGTCTACGTCCCAGTCTTTTCGGTAGTGATTAGTAATCTTCCTGCCTGACTCGCCCCAGCTTGCGCATACCTGAACCAGGGTCCGCGCATTCCGAGGTTGTATTCGCCCATAACGAGCAGCTGACTACTGACAACTGCTGACGGAGGATTCCATGACTACCAACATTATGACTGCAACCAACGCAGCTACTGGACCGAAGATCAAGACGGCGCTCCCAGGGCCGAATGCAAAACGTGTGCTCGCCAATGACGAGAAATATATTTCACCTTCGTATACGCGTTCGTATCCGCTGGTGGCCAAGAGCGGCCGCGGCATCGTGATTACGGATGTCGATGGCAATGAGTTTTATGATTTTTCGGCGGGCATCGCTGTGACTTCGACCGGCCACTGCCATCCGCATGTGGTTGCCGCGATGCAGAAGCAGGCGGGTGAGCTGATCCACATGTCGGGCACCGATTTCTATTACGAGAACATGGTTGAGCTCGCCGAGCGTCTGTCGAAGATTGCGCCGATGCCCGGCCCGCACAAGATCTATTACGGCAACTCGGGCGCGGAAGCGATTGAGTGCGCACTGAAGCTGGCGCGCTATCACACCAAGCGGCAGAACATTATCGCTTTCTTCGGGGCGTTTCACGGGCGCACCATGGGAGCGTTGTCGCTGACTGCGTCGAAACCGCAGCAACGCCGCCGGTTTGCGCCACTGGTGCCGGGCGTAACTCACGTGCAGTATCCCGACCTGTATCGCGGACGCAAAGATGCCACGCAGGATCCCGACGCTTTCGCGCTGAGCTGCGCACGCTTCATCGAAGAAAAGCTGTTCAAGACAATACTGCCTCCCGAGGAAGTGGCAGCGATCTTCGTCGAACCGGTGCAGGGCGAGGGCGGTTACGTGGTCGCTCCAACGATTTTCATGCAAGAGCTGCGGCGGATCTGCGATCGCCACGGAATCCTTCTGGTACTGGATGAAGTGCAGAGTGGGGTGGGACGCACAGGAAAGTGGTGGGCGGTTGAGCACACCGGTGTTGAGCCTGACATGATTTGCATTGCGAAGGGCATTGCGTCCGGCATGCCGCTAGGAATTACACTGACGCGCTCTGAAATCATGGACTGGGTGCCGGGTTCCCATGCGTCAACGTTTGGCGGCAATCCGGTATGCGTGGCCGCTGCGCTGGCAACACTTGACGTGATTGAAAAAGAGAAGCTGCTGGAGCATTCCGCTGACGTGGGTGCACACATGATGAAGCGCATGTCTGGCTGGCCTTCGAAGCTGAAGTTAGTGGGTGATGTGCGCGGGCGCGGGCTGATGATCGGCGTCGACATCGTCAAGGACAAGGCCACGAAGGAGTATGGTGCCGCGGAGCGTGACTTGATTGTCGAGAAGGCATTCGAACACGGCGTGCTCTTCCTGGGTTGTGGTCCGAGCACGGTCCGGATATGTCCGCCGCTTGTAGTTACGAAAGAAGAGGCGGACGTCGCCATGGATGTGCTGGAGGAGTGTATTCAGCAGGTCGGGCAGTAGTTTGAGAACATCGCCACCACACCGCATTTGTTCGAAGCCATCCCTTCTCATGCAAAGGGATGGCTTTCTCTTCGTGCAGGAAGTAGTTCGATAATGCCGGCTGACTTTAGTCACTTCCTAAGACCATCCTCTTAAGCGTTGTCGCATTCGCCGGAGCGTAGCCAAACTGGTCGTTGTCGAAATAAATATAGATGGCTTTGAGTTGCGCGGCCCATGTTTCGATCTGGCGTGCCCACTCGCGCAATCTTTCATCACTGTAGCTGCCTTGATATTTTCCGGGGTCCGGGCCGTGCAGGCGAACGTAGGTAAAGTCCGCGGTCACGCGAAGAGGCGAATGGTATCCAGCTAACTCATAGATACAGAACGCTGCGTTAAACTTCTTGAGAATGGATTCCACTTCAGGGCTCATCCAGGAAAGTTCGCGAAACTCAAAGGCATAGCGCAAATCTCTCGGCAGAATTTCGAGAAGATTGATGAGCCGCTCGGTATTCACCCCCCAGTGTGGCGGAAGCTGAAATAACACCGGACCCAGCTTGGGGCCGAGATGCGCCGCTCGCGGAAGCAGATTGTCGAGGGCATTCTCCGGATCCTTCAGTTTTTTATTGTGAGTGAGGAAACGGCTGGCTTTCACGGCGAAGACAAAGCTGGCCGGAGTCGCTTCGCGCCAGCAATCGAATGCACTCTCCTCAGGCAGCCGATAGAAGCTGTTGTTCAGTTCGACTGTGTCGAAGCGCTGAAGGTAATACTCCAGGAGCTTTGAGTTGGGACATTTCGCGGGATAGAAGGGACCTTTCCAATGTTTGTAGTGGAAGCCGGAGGTGCCGATGCGAATGTCGCAGCTCATGCACAGGAATGGATGGTTGAGCAGGGAAGAGTGTTGTCGGCTTGTGAAGTTTTTCAATTGTCAAAGTGTTCTCAGGTGCACGGATGGTCGCGCAAGCTGCTGACAATTCGTCTGGCGCGTCGTGGTATAGTTCAGGCTATCGATGGCCGGCGGACTGGTAAGTGGTTGCCGGACGGCGATAAGAGTTCTTGCCACACCTAGCGGATTCGGTCCGCGATCAAAATAAGGAGAAAACCGGCCATGAAGAAAGTGTTCGTGCTGTGTCTTGCGATATTTTTCGTGTTCGCCCTGACGGCGATGGCGTTCGACAGCATGGGGAAAAGCACCACCGTCAACGGGTGGGTAAGCGACGACCAGTGCGGTGCCAAGGGCGCCAACGATAAGGCTGAGGCTTGCACCAAGAAATGCCTGGCCAAGGGCGCGAAGATGGTGATCGTCACAGACAAAGATCAAAAGGTTTTGATCGTGGACAATCCGGATGCTCTGCAGGCGCACGTGGGACATCACGTTGCCGTGAGCGGAGAAGTGAAGGGCGACAACATTCACGTAGATAGCGCGAAGATGCTCTGAGTGAAATTGGATTAAAAAGGGCGGCTGCGGCCGCCCTTTTCCATTTGCAGATATTCTCGGTTGAGGCCGGTGACCAGGGCCGCCGGCGCTACGAGCGCACTACGCCTTCGAGTGGCGAGCTGGCGGTGGCGTAAAGCTTCTTCGGCATGCGGCCCGCCAGATAAGCTTCGCGTCCAGCCAATACCCCGTGACGCATAGCTTCGGCCATCAGTACGGGATCTTGCGCGTTGGCGATGCCAGTATTCATCAGAACGGCGTCGGCGCCGAGTTCCATAGCGATGGCGGCATCGGATGCCGTGCCTACTCCCGCGTCAACGATCAGCGGAACCGCGGTGATCATCTCGCGCAGGATGCGGATGTGAGCCTGGTTTTGAATCCCCATGCCGCTGCCGATGGGAGCGCCGAGCGGCATCACGGCCGCGGCCCCAGCGTCGATCAAACGCTTGGCGAACACAATATCGTCAGAGGTGTAAGGCAGAACGGTGAAGCCTTCGCTGACCAGAACGCGCGTGGCTTCGAGCGTGGCTTGCACATCGGGGTAGAGGGTCGCTTGATCGCCAATCACTTCGAGCTTCACCCAGTCGGAGAGTCCCACTTCACGGCCAAGGCGAGCCGCGCGAATGGCTTCGTCGGCGGTGTAGCAGCCAGCGGTGTTCGGCAACAGGAAATATTTCTTGGGATCAATGTAGTCGAGCAGCGATTCCTTGCTGCGGTCGAGATTAACGCGGCGGACAGCCACAGTCACCATATCGGCTCCGCTGGCTTCGAGGGCGCGTGCAGTCTCCTGAAAGGATTTATATTTTCCCGTGCCAACAATCAGCCGGGAGCGGAAAGAACGGTCGGCGATATGAAGGGAATCAGTCATGATTGTTTATTGTAGTCCGAGTTGGATAAATGTCGAGCTGAGCTCGATGGACGCGCGAAGCCTGCTCTGAGCCTGCCACAGGGTCGGCTGTGCCCACATATACTGAGGTGATCTATTACCGAGGTGATCTACGGAGTGGTGATGGTTTCCGCCTGGGCGTAGAGATCATCGATCTGACGGCGATAACGTTCCTCAATCACTCGCCGCCGCAATTTCATTGTAGGAGTGAGTGCGCCGTTTTCGGCCGTGAATTCTTCGGGCACGAGCATAACGCGTTTCAGCTTTTCGAAGCGTGCGAGATTCTCATTTACTTCTTCCGCAATTCCCTCGTAAAGCGACTGAACCTTCGGATTGGCGATAAGTGCAGCCCGCGAGGAGAACGCGATATTGTTTTCGCGGGCCCAGGTTTCGAGAACCGCGAAATTGGGCGAAATAATGACAAAAGCGAATTTGCGTTTGTCGCCAACGATCGCCGCAGTTCCGACCAAGGGATTAAGCTTCAGGGAATTCTCAATCGGTTGCGGCGCTATGAATTTTCCTCCAGAAGTCTTGATGAGTTCTTTCTTGCGATCGGTGACAGAGAGATATCCATCGGCATCGATGTGGCCGATGTCGCCGGTCTTGAACCAGCCGTCCTGCAATGCATTCTGCGTCTCTTCGGGACGATTCCAATATCCTTTGAAAACAGAGGGACCGCGCACCAGAATTTCACCATCCTCCGCGATGCGCACCTCGAGGTTGGGCAGGATCTTGCCAACTGTGCCGATACGGTGGTTGATGGGAGTGTTGACCGCCATCACCGGAGAAGTTTCGGTAAGTCCATAGCCTTCGTGAATGCGGATGCCCACGCTGGCGTACCATTCGGCGAGTTCGCGGCCCAGGGGCGCGCCGCCGGAGATGAAAGTTTCCACATTCCCTCCCATGCCGGCGCGGATTTTCGAGAACACCAATTTATTGGCAAGTTTCCAAGTGGCAGAGGTTGGAGTTTCCCCGGCGAGGATCTCGGACTTGTGCGCACGACCCACAGAAAGGGCCCAGTTGTAGATCGCACGCTTGGGAAAGCCGCGGGCAGTCATCTCCGTCTTGGCATAAATTTTTTCGTAGACTCTCGGAACGGAAACGCAAAGCGTAGGACGGACTTCCAATAGAGTTTCGGGGAGATTCTCGATGAAGGGGCAATACGCAAGAGTCACACCGTGATAGAGAAACGCGAGATCCACGTGGCGAGCGGTGACATGCGACAGCGGAAGAAACGAAATGCTGGTCAGTCCCGGATGAACATCGAAGCCGAGCAACGAGTAGTTGATGTTGGACGCCATATTGCCGTGGGTCAGCATTGCGCCTTTAGAGATTCCCGTTGTGCCCGAGGTGTAGATGATGGTGGCGAGGTCGTCGGGTTGGATCGATCGAGCTGCGGCTTCGGTTTTCGGATCGAGGGTGACCGGCCCTTGGGTCATGAATCGATCCATGAGCTCACACTTAACGGCCAGCTCGCTAGGGATTTGAAGACGATCCATGACTACGATTTTCTCGATTTGAGTTTGGGAGAGAATTGTCTGGACTTTGCGCAGCTGGTGTTCGGTTGAAACAAACACCACGGTCGCGCCCGAGTCACGAAGAGTGAAAGCGGTTTGTTCGGGTGTCAGTGTGGCGTACACGGGAACCGTGACGGCGCCGAGCAAGAGAATGGCGAAGTCGGCGATGGACCACTCCGGGCGATTCTCGCTCAGGATCGCAATGCGGTCGCCTCGCTTAATCCCCCACTGCTCCAGTCCACTGACGGTTCGAGCAACATTGCGGCGCAGATCCGAAGACGAGATTGGAAGCCACTTCCCCTCTCCACGGTGGAGCATGGCGCGGTCGAGACTACGTTCGACGGCGGTAAAAAAAACATCGTTCAGCGTGGCGAGATTCATAGCGGCGTGCACTGCTCTGAAAGTGAATTTACTGGTTTAGGGTTCGATTCGGCAATGCGAAAGCTGCGAGGCCGGTACTGGTGAGTATCCTATTTAGGGTTCAAGCATCAATTTACAACGTCTTTGCGGTATTGGGTTACCATTTGGCTAGGAGGAACGTTGATGCAAAAAAAACGAAAGAGCTTATGGCTGATGTCACTGCTTGCAAGCATCCTGGCTTTCGGCACGACAGCTACGGCGGTTGGGCAGGCCAAACAACCGGAAACGGGGTCTCCGTCGATGCCAAAGGTGGGGGAGATGGCACCGGATTTTAAGCTGAATTATTTCGACGGAAACGACCTCAAATCGGTTTCCTTAAGCCAGTACCGCGGGAAGAAGAACGTGGTATTGGCATTCTTTATTTTTGCATTCACCGGTGGTTGAACCGCGCAAATGAAAGCTCTCCAGCAGGATCAAAAAAGGCTGGAAGCTACCGACACCCAGGTCCTGGGTGTGAGCATGGACAGTGCCTTCGCCGATAAAGCCTTCGCCGACCAAATTGGAGTTACTTTTCCTCTGCTGAGTGATTGGGGTGGGGACGTGACGCGCGAATATGGCATCTACGTGAGCAAGTACAAGGCTGCACGCCGAGTGAATTTTTTGATTGGCAAAGATGGAAAAATTCTGGAAGAGCAAGTAGATAAAGACGCCATCGATCCGACCAAGATCGTGGATACTTGCGAGCGGCCGAAGCTGAAGAACTAGATTCGTCTACGCAATCGGCAGTTCGAAGGAGAAGACCGAGCCGCGGCCGAGTTGACTGGTCACGCTGACCGAGCCATTGTGCGCTTCCACAATGGCTTTCGCGATGGCTAATCCCATGCCGGTGCCTTGCACGGAATAGCGCTGGTCGCGCCCGCGGTAAAACTTGTCAAATACCAGCGATTGCTCAAAATCGTCGATGCCGTGCCCGTGATCGGTAACGCTGGTGACGATGCGATCTCCTTTGCGCTCGGCCGTAATGGTGATGGGCGACGTGGAAGGAGAATACTTGGCGGCGTTTTCCAGCAGCTGCTTGAGGACCTCCGCGATCCGGTCGGAATCCACGCGCACCTTGGGCAGCGACGCTGAGACGCGCACCTCCAGAGGATGCTGGCCGAGAACGGTTCGGGATTCTTCGACCGCCGACTCGATCACCGTCGCAATATCTACGGCAGCGATGTGCAGCTCGACCTTGTGGGCGTCGAGTTGCGCCATTTCTGTGGCTTCACCAACCAGGCGGTCGAGGCGGTCGGTTTCCTCATTGATGACAGTCAGCAATTCCTTCCGCTGTGCTTCGTCGAGATTGTAATCAGAGAGCAACCCCGTGACTGCAGCCTTGATGCCGGTAAGCGGAGTGCGCAGTTCATGGGTGACGGAATCGAGTAGCACGGCGCGCAAGTTTTCACTCTGATGCGCCGCTTCGGTCTGTGAAAGTTTTTCCATCGCTCCGGCGCGTTCGATGGCGATACCAATCATGCTGCCCAGGGCTTCGAGAGTAGCGCGCGAAAGTGAAGGTCCGGCGATGCCAACCGCGCCGGTGGTGCGTGTCCCCAGATGCAGAGGAGTGAGTGAGATTCCGCGTTGCGAATCGATTACCGGCTCGCCGCGGGAACTCACCATTTGAAGATCGTGCAGCGGAAACCAGAGAGCTTTGGGATCAGTTCGGTAAACCTGCTGCGAAGCGAGCAGATAGATTGCGGCCGCCTTTGCGCCAAATCCGTCGCAAACATAGGCGGGAATCGCGTTCAACAATTCGGCGACGTTATCCGTGGCGAGCAACCGCTGGCTGAAGGCATAAAGGCGCTCCACGTCGCGGCGGCGCTGAATGGCGTCCGCAGTCTGCCGACGAGCGCGATCCGCGAGTTGGCTGGCGATTGCTGCTGTAGCAAGAAAAGCGAAGAGAGCAACCCAGTTCTGCGGATCGGCGACGGTAAAGGTTCCGATGGGAGGAAGAAAATAATAATTAAAGGCGAGTGTGCTCAGCACTGCGAGAAAAACGGAGAAGCGAAATCCCCAGTATGCGGCTACCCACAGCACCATGAGAAGAAAAGTGAGTGCCACTGTCGTGGGATTCACGTGGACAACGCGACGGTAAATCTGGGCAACGGATTCGGCAGCCACAAGGCAGGCGGAGTAGCGGACGAGGTGTTGTGGCAAGTGCGCTTTCACGGGCACGATTGTAACTGAAGGAAGCTTTTCACCACAGAGACACAGAGGCACGGAGAAAACCTCTAGTCTTTTTCTTGCGGTCTGGCCTGTCGCTTTGTGCGGTGGGCTTTATTGCATTCGACAATTTAACCTCCGGCGTGGAGAATAACGGCGATGCCCAAGAGTCCTGAAGAATGGTTGAAGGAATGTGACGGGGAGCAGCGGCCGGCCGTGTTCAAGCTTTTCCTCGGCTACGCGCCCGGCGTGGGAAAAACTTACGCCATGCTGAGCGAAGGCGTGCGGCGCTCCAGCCGCGGTGAAGAAGTTGTGATTGGGGTGGTGGAAACCCACGGCCGGAAACCAATTGTGGAGCTTTCTTCGCGATTGGAGACGGTTCCGCGCAGGAAGCTGGAATATAAATCGACCATCTTCGAGGAGATGGATGTCGATGCCATCCTCGCACGCAAACCGCACGTAGTTTTGGTGGACGAACTGGCACACACGAACATTGAAGGTAGTAAGCACGCCAAGCGCTATGAAGATGTTTTCGAGTTGCTGGACGCGGGAATCGACGTTCTCTCCACGCTGAACGTGCAGCACATCGAAAGCCTGGCGCCGACAATCCGAGCTCTGACTGGTGTGCAGGTGCGGGAGACGGTGCCGGACTGGGTCATACGGCGGGCGGGTGAAATTGTGATGGCGGACTTGACCCCACAAGCGCTGCAGACCCGAATGCGGCGTGGAGATATCTATCCGCTGGAACGCGTGGAACGCGCGCTGGCCAATTTTTTCCGGAACCAGAATCTGGTTGCATTGCGAGAACTGGCATTGCGCCAGGTGACGCAGGCGGTCGACCGCACGCTCTCAGAATTGAAGAATGAAGATGGTCAATTGCTGCAGGTGCGGGAGCGGATCGCGGTTTGTATCAGCTCGAATCCGGCGGCGCAGTATCTGATTGCCCGCGGCGCGCGCATGGCGCAGGCCCTGGATGGCGATCTGTTCGTGTTTTACGTGGACACTGGAACGGACGAGAGCGACGAGAACCAGCGAACTCTGGCAGATAATGTTCGCTTCGCCGAGAGTGTAGGCGCGAAAGTGGTGAAAGCTGAAGGCAAAGTGGTCGCGGAAAAAGTTGCGGAATTCGTGCGCGAGAATCACATTACGCAAGTCGTTTTCGGACGTTCGGCTACGAAGGGATGGAAGAGATATTTCTATCTTTCCGCAATTCATAAGTTTCTGCGGGATACGCCCGCAGTGGATGTGCATATCGTGACTCAGGAAATGCGGTGAGCGAGATTGACGAGAGAAAGATGAATCACGAGCACCGCCGCATCCTGGTGGTAGATGACGAGCCGCAAATTACGCGCGTTCTGCGCACCACGCTTTCGGCGCAAGGATACGACGTTCGCATCGCTAATGATGGCGAGATGGCGTTGGAATTGATGAAGAACTGGACGCCCCATGTAGTGGTGACCGACCTGGCCATGCCGAATCTCGATGGGGTGGGCCTGTGCCGGCAATTGCGACAAGTGTCGCAGGTCCCGATCATCGTACTTTCGGTACGCGGACAAGATCGCTCGAAAGTGGAAGCGTTGGATGCTGGCGCCGATGATTACGTCACCAAGCCTTTCAGCATGAACGAATTGCTGGCGCGAATTCGCGCGCAGTTGCGGCGGAGTCCGCTGGCTGAGGAGCAATCCAGCGCGATTCTTGTCGGAGATTTTTCAATCGATCTGGATGCACGCTCAGTAAAGGTTCGAGGAGATGAAGTTCATCTCACGCCAAAAGAATTCGATTTACTGATTTATCTGGCGCGACGCCCCGGCAAGGTGGTGACGCACCGGACACTGCTGGCGGCCATCTGGGGCCCAAATAGTACGGAACAACCTGAGTACCTGCGCGTTTTCGTAGGACAATTGCGCAAGAAGATCGAGAGCGACCCATCGTCTCCAAAATATCTGCTAACCGAACCATGGGTGGGATACCGCTTCGAACCAGGTTCGTAGACGCTCCTTCTTTACTGATTCCCCGCCAGCGTTCCTTCATCGACTCCTTTATGAACATTTTATGTACCTTTTATTCGAACCTTGTGCGTTGTCGTATCGAATAGTCGTGGCCTGGAAAACAGTCCTAAACAAAACGCCACACACAGGGAGGATCACGATTATGTGGATTAACGAAGTTGCACCAGAAAGGTTGGCGGAGCTTTTCCACCACTATCATCAGGCACTCGTGCCGGAAATATCGGGGAAGGGCAGCGAAGGGCATGGCTCGTGGAGGGAAGTTCCGCAACAGGAAAAAAGCCGCTTGGTCTCAGCCGCACGTCTGGCATTGCTCGAACTGCAATCGATGACAAGGGATAGTGAAAAGCGTGAGTATTTTGCGCGGCCCGGCGAGGCGGAATGGGGCTGCTGAGCGCATCTCGTCTTCATCCTGCCGAATAGGGAGCAGGCTCGAAACGGCGCTGGAGTTTTCGTCTTTACGAATTCCTTAGAAATTCTTTAAACCACCTTTACACCTGAACTGGTCCAATCGAATGTTTGCGCGTGACTCTTGGGTCCGTTCGCTGGAGGCCAGCCTATGGGAACAGCCTCAGTAATCGCCGCCATCGGTTTCGGCGGAACGGTATTCATGCTCTGGGTTTTGATTGCATTGTTGAGCGAAGAAGCTCCCCCTTTCCGCTATTCGGTTACGCTGGTCGAGCAAGAAACGACGCAGGGAAACGAGGGCCTGCAGCTTTTGAGCGTCGCGTTCGATGATACGTCTCTGTGGGAAGGGGCAAAGAGCCGCAGCGATGATTACGTGGAATTATTGGAGAACAAAAATCATGAAAAGGGCGTATGCGATTCGGGTCTTACTGCTCTCGATGTTTGCAATGTTTCCGGCAGGTTCAGCCGGCGCCCAGTCCACCCAAAATATAGCTTCGTCCGTTGGGAACGCGGGCTCTAGTTCGGATGAGCGAACAGAACAACAGGAAATGAGAGATGAGTTGAAAGCGCTTCGGGAAGAAGTGGAGCGTTTGCGACTCGAGGTTGAGCACAACAAGAGCGCTGAAACTGGCAGTGAGCGCGTCGCTGCGGCTCCGACCGCACCAGCGAAGGCGAGCGAAGCCGTGGTTGGGAAGCCACCCGCGGTATCAATCGTGCCCTCCGGCAACTCAACTGAGCAGCCAGCCCAAATGGCAGTGTCCAGTTCCCCCAGTTCCGAGCCAACCAAGACGTCGAAGATCGCTCCGTTCTCCGATTGGGATTGGACCTGGTTGAACGGCAATCCCCGCAACAAAGACACAGCCTTCGATTCGAAATTCTTTACTCCAGAAATTAGGGCCGATGTTACGTACTCCTACGATTTCAATAAGCCGGTTGATGACTCGATGGGTGGGTCGAGCGAGTTGTTTCGCTCGAACGAAATCCAACTGGAACAACTGGGCATCGGCGGCGATTTCCATTACGACAATGTTCGTGCCCGGTTCATGACGCAATTCGGCCTGTACTCCACAGCGACCGTCCGCAATGATCCAAGCTATGCCAAGGGACAGTGGAACATCGCCGATGCAGACCGATACTTGTCGGAAGCTTACGGCGGATATCATATCAACGCGCTCGATGGAATCAATATCGACGCGGGAATCTTCATGTCTTACATTGGTTTGTTCAGCTACTACAACTTCGACAACTGGGCCTACCAGCCGTCCTACGTTTCTTCCAATACCCCCTGGTTTTTTCAAGGCCTACGCGTACAGATTTTTCCTAACCCTCACTTGAAGATCGAGCCCTGGTTCATCAATGGATGGCAATCGTATGGATCCGCCAATTCGAGAAAAGGCTTGGGCGGACAGATCAAGTGGACTCCGAAACCCTGGATGAACATCATCTCGAACAATTACGGATTAGGTCACGACGATCTATACATTCCGAACCGAGGCCGTATTCACACTGACAATAGTATTGAGATCAAGTATTACGACAAGCCCGGAAAAACACTCGACAAGATGGCCTTTTCCTTCACCGGCGATTTGGGGTGCGAATTCGGTCCCAGTACGACTACATCGACGGGCACCTATCTCCAGGGCGTGAGTTGCCTTCATGACACCAAGGACAAGAACTCGGTGGGCGGAGATTATTTTAAGGCAGGAATCAATCCAAAGCAGAGCTTTATCGGTTACATGATTTATGACCGCACCTGGTTCAAGAAAGATACCTATGGATTGACACTTGGTGGCGGCCAGATTAACAACCCGGGTCGATATCTGGTGTTGCTGCCGCCCATCAACGGAGAGACTGCTTCCTCCGCAGCGATCAACGCGCCTTACTTTACCGGAAATCCGTCGGATCCATTCAAGGCCTGGGACAGTTCTGTCACGTTCGACTACATGCCGAGGCAATGGCTCACGTTCCGATGGGAATACGATTATCGCCACGCCAGCGTACCGTATTGGTCTGGCCATGGAGGCGTGACCCCGCCGGGTTCAGGTGGAGTGCCTTACACCAACAACGGTTCTCCTCAATTTTTTGCCTGCAACAATGGAAATACGTCGGGGGCGTTTACCGTTAGCGCGGCGCAAACCGCTTGCGCCGGACAGGGAAGCAGCGTATGGTTCCCCGACCTGCGTCGCGACGAGCAGTTAGTCGACATCGACATCATGGTGAAGTTTTAGGGGAGTAGGCAAATGCAGGACGCGATCTTTGTTGCTACGACTATCTTGTTTTTCGTGATCTCGCTGGCTTACGTACGTTTCTGCGAGCGGATTCGCTGAGGAGTCTATGGGACCGATCATCATGCTGGTCATCTGTGCCGGATTACTGGTTTATCTGGTGTATGCGATGTTGCGACCGGAGAAATTTTGATGACAGCAAACGGCTGGCTACAGATAGGCTTCTTCCTGCTGGTGGTCTTGCTGGTCACTAAGCCGCTGGGCGGATTTATTGCGCAGGTTTTCAACCGCGAGCGCACCTGGCTCGATCCGGTCGTGAGGCCAGTGGAGCGAGTGCTCTACCGCCTTACCGGAGTGGATGAAAGCCACGAGATGGACTGGAAGGAGTATGCGCTGTCGCTGATCTTGTTCAGTGGCGTCTCGATGATTCTGCTATATGCGTTGGAGCGCATCCAGTTATGGCTGCCGGGAAATCCGCAAAAGCTGGCGGGAGTCGCTCCGGCGCTGGCTTTCAACACCGCGGCTTCTTTCACGACGAACACCAACTGGCAGAATTACACGCCCGAGACCACCATGAGCTATCTCACGCAAATGGTTGGTCTGGCATATCACAACTGGATTTCGGCGGCCGCAGGCATGGCGCTGGCGATCGCTTTTATTCGCGGCATCGCGCGACGCGAGCAAAAAACCATCGGAAATTTCTGGGTAGACCTGGTGCGCGGAACATTGTGGGTTCTTGCGCCACTATGCCTGGTTGGAGCGTTGCTGCTGGTATCGCAGGGAGTAGTGCAGAATCTGAAGCCTTATGACACGGCGCAACTGGTCGATCCCTACCAGACGCCGCAACTAGGTTCGGATGGCAAGCCAGTAAACGGGCCCGATGGTAAACCGTTGATGCAAACGGTAACGCAACAGGTGATCGCGCAAGGTCCAACCGCTTCGCAGGAGATCATCAAAGAGCTAGGCACGAATGGTGGCGGATTCTTCAATGCCAACAGCGCGCATCCATTCGAGAATCCAACGCCCTTCACAAACTTTCTCGAGATTTTCTGCATCTTTGCGATTCCGTCCTCCCTTACTTACACGCTGGGAAAAATGACTGGCTCGCAGCGGCATGGTTGGGCGGTGTGGGCGGCGATGGCGTTGCTGTTCCTGGCCGGAGTGACGACGGCCTATTGGGCCGAGGCACGGGGAAATCCGTTAGTAACGGCGGCGGCCCAGCACGGCTCGCACAATTCATCTTCGACCGCGCATTCCGCCAGCAATCTCGAAGGGAAAGAAGTGCGCTTCGGCGTAGTCAATTCAGCGCTGTTCGCCACTGTGACCACCGATACAAGTTGCGGCGCAGTGAATTCAATGCATGACTCGTTTACCCCGCTGGGCGGAATGGTTCCGTTGATCAATCTCATGTTGAGTGAAGTGATCTTCGGCGGAGTGGGCGCGGGAATGTATGGAATGCTGGTTTTCGTCATTCTTTCCGTGTTCATCGCCGGATTGATGGTGGGGCGCACCCCTGAATATCTGGGGAAGAAGATTGAAGCCTACGACGTGAAGATGGCGATGCTGGTGATTCTGATTTTTCCTCTGGTGATCCTGGTATTCGCAGCGATTTCAGTTTTGTACAACTTCGGTACTTCGGCCATCTTGAATCCGGGGCCCCATGGATTCAGCGAAATACTCTATGCCTTCACGTCAGCCGTGGCGAATAACGGCTCGGCCTTCGGTGGCCTGAGCGGAAACACCCTGTGGTACAACACGTCGCTCGGTATGGCGATGTTGCTGGGCCGATTCATGATGGTTCTGCCGGTGCTCGCGATCGCGGGCAATCTTGTGCACAAAAAACAGACGCCGGCGACCCTCGGTACGTTTCCGGTGACAGGGCCATTATTTACGGTACTGCTGATCGGTGTGGTGGTGATCGTAGGTGCGCTGACATTTTTCCCGGCGCTCAGTCTGGGACCGATTCTCGAACACTTGTTGATGCAGGCGGGTAAAACCTTTTAGGCAAATATGGTGAGCAAGAAATCAAAACGCAGCTTGTGGGACGTGAAGATTGTACGCCGCGCGGCCTGGGATTCGATCGTCAAATTGCATCCCGTAACCATGATGCGTAATCCCGTCATGTTCGTCGTGGAAGTGGGCAGCGTAGTCACTACCGTGTTGCTGATTCTGGAACGAATGCGCGGACAGCCCGGCTTCGGATTCAACCTGCAGATCACGCTGTGGCTCTGGTTCACGGTATTGTTTGCCAACTTTGCCGAAGCGATGGCGGAGGGGCGCGGCAAGGCGCAGGCTGATGCTCTGCGGCGCGCCAAGGCGGAGACGATGGCGAATCGCCTGCTGCCCGACGGAAAAACCGAGACCGTCCCCGGATCCAAGTTGCGCTCGGGAGATATGGTTCTGGTAGAAGCGGGCGAATTTGTTCCCGGCGATGGCGAGATTGTTGAGGGAGTGGCGTCGGTGGACGAGTCGGCGATTACGGGTGAGTCCGCGCCAGTAATTCGTGAAGCGGGCGGCGACCGCTCGGCGGTGACTGGCGGAACTCGGGTGCTTTCAGATTGGGTGAAAGTGAAAATCACTTCTAATCCTGGGGAAACTTTTCTCGATCGCATGATCGCGCTGGTAGAAGGCGCGGAGCGGCAGAAGACTCCGAATGAAATTGCGTTGAATATTCTGCTCGCCGGATTGACCATCGTATTTTTGTTGGCGGTAGTCACACTTCAGCCTTTTGCTATTTATGCAGGAGCGCCACAAACAGTCTTCGTGCTCGTCTCGTTACTGGTGTGTTTGATCCCGACTACGATTGGCGGATTGCTGTCGGCGATTGGCATCGCCGGCATGGACCGCCTGGTGCAGCACAACGTTTTGGCGATGTCCGGACGTGCGGTTGAAGCTGCCGGCGATGTGAACACGTTACTGCTCGATAAGACTGGGACTATCACGCTGGGCAACCGCGAGGCTACGGAATTTGTAACGGCTCCTGGCGTAAGTGAAGCTATGCTGGCGGATTCGGCGCAGCTTTCGTCGCTGGCCGATGAAACTCCCGAGGGCCGGTCAATTGTAGTACTGGCGAAAGAGAAGTACGGATTGCGCGGGCGCGAGATGAGTTCGCATGATGCGGAATTTATTCCCTTCAGCGCGATGACCCGTATGTCGGGCGTGAATCTGGATGGACGCGCTGTGCGAAAAGGCGCGACGGATGCCATCGCAAAATATCTGGAAGAACAGGGAAGCGCGCTGCCAGCGGAAGTTCGCGCAGCTGTGGAAGCGATTTCGCGTTCGGGAGGAACGCCCCTGGTGGTGGCTGAGAACGGCCGCGCGTTAGGAGTGATTCATCTGAAGGACATCGTGAAGGGCGGCATGCGGCAGCGTTTTGATCAACTGCGCGCCATGGGAATCAAAACCGTGATGATCACGGGAGATAATCCGCTGACCGCGGCCGCGATCGCAACCGAAGCGGGAGTGGACGATTTTCTGGCGCAGGCCACGCCGAAAGACAAGCTCGATCTGATTCGAAAAGAACAAGGGCAGGGAAAGCTGGTTGCCATGACCGGCGATGGCACGAATGACGCTCCAGCGCTGGCGCAGGCCGATGTGGGGGTCGCCATGAATACCGGAACGCAGGCCGCGAAAGAAGCCGGGAATATGGTGGATCTGGATTCGAATCCCACCAAGCTGATTGAAATTGTTGAAATCGGCAAACAATTATTGATGACGCGAGGTGCGCTGACCACGTTTTCGATTTCGAACGATGTAGCAAAATATTTCGCCATCATCCCGGCCATGTTTGCCGGAACATTTCCGGTTCTGCAAGCACTTAACGTGATGCATCTGGCGACGCCGCAATCGGCAATATTATCGGCAGTGATTTTTAACGCTCTGATCATTGTCGCCCTAATTCCGCTGGCGTTGCGTGGAGTGAAATATGTTCCGCAGGGTGCGGCTGTATTGCTGCGCAGAAATCTGCTGGTGTATGGGTTGGGCGGAGTGATCGTGCCTTTTATTGGAATCAAGATTATCGACTTGCTGATTGTGCGGGCCGGGCTGGCGTAGAGGCGACTATGAAGAAAAATCTGATTACCGCTGTACTCATGACGCTGGTGACCACGGTATTGTTCGGTTTGTTGTTCCCTCTTCTGATCACGGGCCTGGCGCAGCTTCTGTTTCCGAAGCAGGCGAACGGTGAACTGATAACGAAAAATAACAAGGTAGTAGGTTCGCGATTGATCGGACAGACATTCTCCTCGCCAGGATATTTTCACTCGCGTCCCTCCAACGCTGGAACCGGTTACGATGCGGGGAATTCCGGCGCATCGAACCTGGGGCCGACCAATCAAGCTCTCATCGCGCGAGTGCAGGCAGACGCTGATCGTTTGCAGACTGAGAATCCTAGCGCAGAAATTCCGATGGATTTGCTTACCTCATCCGCTTCCGGACTTGATCCGCATATCTCGCCGGAGGCTGCCGAATTTCAAGTGCCGCGCATCGCAAGAGAACGCGGCCTGAGCGAAGCTGTAGTTCGCGAAGCGGTGCGTCAACATACTGAATCCCGACAGTTTGGATTTCTGGGCGAGCCGCGAGTCAATGTTTTGGAACTGAATCTGACCTTGGATGATATTTCCCCGAAGCCTGCGGTGCGCTGAGTTCTCCGATAAAAACACTGCTCGTCGCTTCCTGCGCCATGCTGACCCAAACCCTTTAGTAACCATGAAAACTAAAGCGTCTCTGTTGTGTTTGCAGAGGTATGGATAGGATTGTTGAGAAGGTTTTCTCGACTTTGAAACTGCCTATCTGGCGCGGAGAGAATCATGGAAAGACATAAGCAGTGGTGGAGCTGGGCGGTCGTAGCGGCGAGCTTGGCGTTCATGCTGCAGGTGCCCGGGGGATTGAATGCGCAGGATGCGCAAGCGGTGCCCGATGGGCAAAATCAACAAAGCCCTCAAGCTGCGAATGCGCCCGATCCGCCGAACCGCGTGGCTCGCTTGAATTTTATGGAGGGCTCCGTCTCGTTCCAGCCCGGCGGAGAAAATGACTGGGTTACGGCTGTGTTGAATCGGCCTTTGGTGACTGGCGACAATCTTTGGGCGGATGAAGATTCACGAGCTGAAGTGCACATTGGATCGACCGCGCTCCGGCTCGGTTCATCGACCGGAATTACATTGCTGGAGGTGAGCGACCGGGTAGCGCAGATTCGGCTGGCTCAGGGATCGCTGATTGTAAAGGTGCGTCATGTCGACGACGACGATTCTTATGAAATCGACACCCCCAATGTGGCGTTCGTTGTAGCGCAGCCGGGCGACTACCGCATCAATGTGGATCCGGATGGCAATCGAACCGAAGTGACAGTGTGGCGAGGGCGGGGTGAGGTCACCGGCGGGGGTGCTTCTTATACGCTTGTGGCGAATCAGTACGCGACCTTCACCGGGACCGATCAACTCAACTACGAGTTGAGCCAGACTCCAACTGAAGATGGGTTCGATAGTTGGGCGCTGGATCGCGACCGCCAGGAAGACCAGTCGGATTCCGCGAATTACGTTTCACGCGACATAACGGGATACGAAGACCTCGACGCTTACGGCGACTGGAGCTATGTTGCGGGTTACGGCATGAGCTGGCGACCGCGAGTCGTAGTGGCGGGTTGGGCGCCGTATCGCTTCGGTCACTGGGCGTGGGTTGGTCCGTGGGGCTGGACATGGGTGGCAGATGAACCTTGGGGATTCGCTCCCTTCCACTACGGGCGCTGGGCTCTTGCTGGAGGCGCGTGGCTGTGGGTTCCGGGACCGAGCATGGTGCGCCCGGTTTATGCCCCTGCGCTGGTGGCCTGGGTTGGCGGTGGGCCAGGAAGCAACTTCAAATTCTCTTCCGGCGCGGGAGTGGGGTGGTTTCCACTGGCTCCGGGAGAAGTATTTATTCCGGGCTACCGCACCAGTCGACTCTATGTAAACAATGTCAATTTCACAAATACGCGAGTTGATGTTTCCAGAGTGACGAACGTTTACAACACTGAGGTGATCAACCGGAACACGACGGTGGATAATATTAACTACGCGAACCGCAACGTGAACGGCGGTGTGACAATCGTTTCACGGGACACATTTGTAAACGCCCGGCCAGTGGCACGGAATGTGGTGCCGATACCCACGCGAGAACTCGCAGCGGCGCCTGTCTCGAGAATGGTTGCGATCGAACCGGTTCGCAGCAGCGTGATCGGGACCGGCAAGCCTGTGTCCCCGCCGCCGGCGGCGGTGCGCAGCCGGGCCGTTGTGGCATTGAGAACGCCGGCTCCCATGCCGAGTTCCTTCGATCAGAAACAAGCCCAGGCGGGAGGACACCTGAACCAGTCGTCGTTGGTGCGGCAGCAGGCGCCTGGCCGGCCAGTGCCGGTGGCTCCGCAGACGCGGCAACCGCGGGCGGACGATGGCTTCCGTTCGTTTGGTCAACCGAGCGCCGAAACGAATCAGGCCAAACCTCTGCCACGGGTGTGGGAGGCGCAAGGGACGCCAGAGCCAGAAAGCAAAGCTCAGATTCAACCTCAGAACCGGAGTACACGATCGGCGCGGCAATCGTCGAATCCCATGGCTAAACCGGTAGCGCCGGTTCGGCAGGGAAACACACAACAGCAGCGGGACCAGACACAGAGGTCCAGCACGGGGCAGCAGCGAACCTCCACTGCTACTACAAACTCGCACGCGCAGCAGAACGCACATTCTTCAGAGGTTCATGCGGCTGCGCCTAAGAAGTGAGGTTGACGTGAGTTGATCGCCTGCGCTCTGATAGGTTCAGATGCAACGCCTCAGGAACGCAGGAAGATTCGTCAAACAGAAATAGCGCCGGAGACGGGATGGCAACCGTTTTCGGCGCGCTTGTTTTTTCGCGTTATGTCTATGAACGAACAAAAACGCCTAGAAATGAATTGGATGGATGTTCTCTGGCTGGTATTGCTCGCCTTACTAGCCGTCCTGCCACCCGTGCGGGAGTACCACAAACAACTTATCTTGCTGGGTTTTGGGGTTCTCCAACTGAGCGAGGGCTGGCTGATTGCGCGCCTCCCGCGTCGCGGGCCCGTGTACGTGATCGCCCTGAAGATTGCCCTGGCCACGCTGCTGTTGGATCACACCGGCGAAATCCCCATCAACAGCTACTACTATCCCATCTATTACCTGCCCGCAGTCACCGCGGCGGAATATTTCGGCCCGTGGGCTACGTTGCTGTGGACTGCGCTGGCCTCTGCCGCCTACTGTTCGTATCTTTACCCTGCTTTACAGGAATACGAGATCAATGCAGAGGATTACGGACGGCTTGCCATCCGGATCGTCTTTTTCTTTCTTGCGGCAATGGTCGTGAATCGGTTTGTAGTGGAGAACCGTCGCCAGATCAAACGCTATCAGGAACTGGCGGAAACTCTGGCGGAAACCAATCGAAAATTGCAACAAGCGCAAGAGGAGGCGCGGCGATCGGAACGGCTCGCGGCGTTGGGTCAGATGTCGGCTGGATTGGCGCACGAGATTCGCAACCCGCTGGGGGTGATCAAGGGATCGGTAGAAATGCTGCAACAGAAGTTGGGCGAGTCCAATCCTCTGGCAAACGAACTGGCGGGATACATATCCAGTGAGACCAATCGTCTGAGTGCCTTGGTAACGAGATTTCTTGATTTTGCCAGACCGTTGCATGCCGAATTGGTGCCGCAGGAGATCGTGCCGCTGTTGGACCGGGCCCTGCAAGCGGTCGCGGCCACGCATAAAGATGAGAACGGTTTGGTCAGGGTAGAACGGTCGTACCAGCCGAACTTGCCGTTGGTTCCGCTGGATGAAGGTCTCACTGAACAGGCCTTCGTGAATCTGATTCAGAACGCTTACGATGCGATGGGCGGTACAGGTGGAACATTGCGCGTGACGGCGGCGCTGGCAAATGGCGTCAGCCGCGATGGATTAGAAGTGCGGATCGAAGATACGGGGCGGGGAGTTGCTCCCGAACTCAGAGAACAGATTTTTAATCCGTTTGTAACCACCAAGAAGACGGGAGTGGGACTGGGGTTGTCAATCGTGTCGAGGATCATTGACGGACACCACGGTACCATTCGAGTGGAAGGTGGCAGCGGTGAAGGTAGCGGCCAAGGAGCCAGGTTTATAGTGTTTTTTCCCGTGACGGGTGATGTTGCGGAAAATCCTCTTTAAAAAATTGGAAATCAATTCATGCCAACGATTTTGATTGTCGAAGATGAAGCAAAAATGCGGCGCCTGCTCGAACTGAATCTCGGGGACGATGGCTTCAGCACTCTTTCCGCCGGAGATGCGGAGACCGGCCTCAAACTTTTGCGGGAAAACAGCGTCAGCCTGGTTGTGACGGATCTCAAGCTGCCCGGGATGAATGGTCTGGAATTTTTGCAGGCGATCAAGCGGCAAAATGCAGCGCTGCCCGTAGTGGTGATGACGGCCTTCGGTTCAGTCGAGACGGCGGTAGAAGCCATGAAGGCCGGGGCCGCTGACTATGTTTTGAAACCGTTCTCGCTGAGCGAAATGAGAATGGTGGTCCACAAAGAGCTGGACGTCCACAATCTGCGCGAGGAAAACCGTTCGCTGCGGGAGGCTTTGGGAAAGCGATATGCGCACCCGAATGTGGTGGCGCGCAGTGCGAAGATGCAGGAAGTTCTGGCCACGGTAGACCGCGTCGCACCTACGAATTCGACAGTTCTGCTGGGTGGGGAGAGTGGCGTGGGCAAAGATCTGATAGCTCGCGCGATACATGAAAAGTCGCGGCGATCGGCGGGGCCCTTCATCAAAATTAACAGCACGGCAATCCCGGAAAATTTACTGGAGAGCGAATTGTTTGGATACGAGAAGGGCGCCTTCACGGGAGCAGCCGCCAGCAAACCGGGAAAGTTTGAATTGGCAGACAAAGGAACCCTCTTCCTGGATGAGATTGGAGATGTGCCTTCAGTAATACAGGTAAAGCTATTGCGCGTGCTGCAGGAGCGGGAATTCGAGCGCCTGGGTGGAACTCGAACGGTGAAGGTGGATGTGCGGCTGATCGCCGCTACCAATCGCGATCTGCGTGAAGCGCTGGAGCAGGGAACGTTTCGCGAAGACCTTTACTATCGCTTGAACGTTGTTCCCATCGATATCGCTCCGCTCCGCCAGCGCAAGGAAGACATCCCCGACTTGGTCAATCTCTTTATTAGCCGCTTTGCTGGAGATTCGGGAAAGCCGGTCGAGGGGATTACACCGGAGGCCATGCAGGTTCTTGTGAACTATCACTGGCCGGGTAATGTGCGCGAATTGCAAAACATTATTGAGCGGGCGTGCGCGCTAGCCAAGAGCACTGTGCTGAAGGTGGATGACATTCATTTGGACGTGCGTCCGGCAAGAGCGGTGAATGGGGCCGGCAATTTTCTTCCTGAAGGGATGACGCTGGAACAATGGGAGGATGAAATGATTCGTGAGTCGCTGCGCCGGGCGAACGGGAATAAAAGTCAGGCCGCCCGTCTGCTGGGGCTGTCGCGGAACGCGCTGCGCTATCGGCTGTCGAAGATTGGGATCGCAGATGAGGGGGAGAAAGAGGCATAGCTGCAGGTTCAGGAACGGTTCCGAGCTGCGATCAGGGGGGCCTGGCTGAAAACAACCAGTCTGGCTTAGAGCGGCCACCGACCTTGAGATTTAGCTCTTTCCACACTGTTCAAATTCATTTCTTATCCCTGAAAATAAAAGACTTATACAAGTTTGCCGTGCAAGCCCTTTGGCACGGCAGTTGCTTTGTGAATAATGCGTCGATTCTGTAACTGGCGGGTGGTATCGGATGGCGGGGAGAGCTGTCATATGAAAAACAAGCTCATAGGACGTCTGGCGATATTAACTCTCGTGCTCGCCGGAGTGTTTGCCGTTAGCGCGCAGGGGCAAACGACTGATGAAGGCAGCGGCCCCTCGGAACAGCCGAGTGCGCCAATGGAAATGGGACAGCCGCAGTCTGCGCCGCCGTCCGATGCTCCGCCTCCTCCGCCTGGACAGCAATCTCCGTCCGGTCAGTCACCTCAACTTGGACCTGGTCAAACGCCGCCGATGGAACCACCAGCTCAGCCTGGCGAACCGTCCGGCGAAGGTCCGGCTAGAGTCGATCAAGGTGTGGGACGCGTCAGCATGATTCACGGCGACGTGTCGACGCAGCGCGGCGATTCCGGCACGTGGTCGGCGGCAGTATTGAACCAGCCGGTGGTGAACGGAGACAAAGTTTCTACAGGGCCGGGCGGCAGGGCTGAAGTGCAGCTCGATTTCGCGAACATTCTTCGCCTGGGATCGAACTCGCAGGCTACTATCGCGAACTTCACGCACAAATATATTCAAATTCAAATCGGTCAAGGCCTGGCCAATTACTCCGTGTTTGGCGAGAGCGAAGCGGAACCTGAGATCGATACTCCAAACGTAGCTCTGCACCCGGCGCACCAGGATGGCGTTTTCCGCATTGAAGTGCGGCCCGATGGCGATTCCATCATTATTGTGCGCAAGGGTGAGGCGCAGATTTCGACTCCGCAGGGCATCGCTAACATCAAGCTGGGCGATATGGTGACGGTACGCGGTTCCGGCGCCGATGCGCGTTACAAGATCACCTCAGCCCCGGATCGTGACGACTGGGACCGCTGGAATAGCGAACGCGATCGCATGATCCACAATGCGGACGCCTGGCGCCACACCAATAAGTATTACGTTGGCTCGGAAGATCTCGATGCCAACGGGCGTTGGGAGAACGCGCCCGATTATGGTCAGGTGTGGGTGCCGAATGAGCCCGAGGACTGGGCTCCTTACCGCGACGGCAACTGGGTTTGGGAACCTTACTACGGTTGGACTTGGGTGGGCTATGAGCCATGGGGCTGGGCTCCGTATCACTATGGGCGCTGGATGTGGTATGGCGGTTCGTGGGCATGGTGGCCCGGACCGGTATGGGGCGCAGGTTTTTATCGTCCGTTCTGGGCGCCGGCTTATGTGTCCTTCTTCGGATTCGGAGGCGGTTTTGGATTTGGCTTTGGTTTCGGGTGGGGCGGATGGGGAGGCTTCGGCTGGCTGCCGATTGGGCCTTGCGATCGTTTCTACCCATGGTGGGGAGGATATGGTGGCAGGTTTGGTTTTGTAGGCTTTAACCGAGTCGGAGGCTATGGCCGATTTGGGGGAATCGCGCCACTGCATGGCGGCACTCGGTTTTCGAACGTAGCGCATATCAATGATCCGCACATCGCGGGCGGAGCTTCCACCGTGGGTGCGGGAAGATTCGGCGCTGGACGAATTACAGCGATGGCAGCGACTCATGCGCAGTTAAGCGGCGCTCGCATGATGACTGGCAACTTACCGGTAGTCCCGTCGCGGGCCAGTTTGTCGGCCAGCGGACGGGCGGCGGCGCCATCGACGATTCACAATGGAGCGTCACAGCATTTCTTCGGAACCCATAGTGCGTCGCGTCCGGAATCGTTCCAGCAGCAGACGGCACATCTGCAGCAGACGATGCAGCAAAATCACGTCAGTGCGGTCACGGCCGGTGGGCGCAGCAATGGAACAAGCAGAGCAATGGAATCTCGCGGCGCCTCCAAATCTCGCGAAACATCCTCCAGCGCTTCGGGCGGAAAATCGAGTGCGGACACGGCATCCGCCAGTAGAGAAACGAACAATTCTGCAACTCGGGGCACGGATCGATCGGCGAACGGGGAAAGTTCCACAAACCGAGGAGAACCGAACCGCAGCGAGTGGAAGACGTTTACACCGCCCGCGCGCAGCAACGGTGGCGAATCGGCCGGTCGCAGCGGAAATGGTGCCGAGTCTTACAACCGCGAGTCGAGTGGAAGCTACTGGAACCGCACCTCGCCGAGTTCAAGCTACGCGCGCGGATCGAGTTCCAGCTATGGGTCCGGCAACTACGGCCGTGGTGCAACTTCGCGTCCGCAACTGAACATGAGGCAGCCGATTGCCCAACCGCGGTCTCCCGGCAGCTACGGCGGAAGTTACGGAGGTTATCGCGGGGGCTACAGCGGCGGTGGATCGCGGGCGCCGAGTTCGAGTGGCGGACATACCAGCAGCGGTGGCGGCCACTCCGGAGGTGGGGGACACCGTTAGAGCGGTAACGCTGCAACTTTATTTTTAAGTTGGACGAGTTGCTGTAAACGAAGTGAAGAGGCAGAGGCGAGAAGGAGCGTGCTAACCGGCACGCTCTTTTTCTTTTGTTGAAGCCCGCCTATGGCCGCGCATATGCGGGGCTATCCGGATCCGGACGATCATAATCGCGGCCGTATTTGTTCTTGTGCGCCAGTTCAAGATCGGACTCCGCGAGGCTGAAGCTTCCCAGGAAAGTATCGCCCGGCGCGACTGTGATCTCGCGTTCCGCGGCGTGCAAACCATCCGGCGAGACAGAGGGATGAAACAGGTGCATCTGATAGCGTCCGGGTACTACGTCCTTGATACTGAAGTCGCCGTGCCCATCGGAGATCGCGTAGTACGGGGTATTTAATGCGATTACCACTGCGCTCATCTGGGCGTGAATGTTGCAGAAGATGAAAGAAATCCCCGGCTTGTCGAATTGAACAAAACGAGTTGTACCACTCTCGTAAAGTCCGAGGTCGAAGCGTTTTCCGTCGAACAGGGAAAATACATTGTGAAAAAAAGGATCCTGATTGGGAAACTCAACTTTCCCTCCCGCCGGAATCACCAGCAGCGAAGGATGAAAACTTTTATCTTTCTGCACAAGCTGGGGAATTTGCGAGGGCTGCTGAGTCGGCGCTTGCACTGCGGGCGTAGTTCCCACGGGAGTGAGCCAGACAACAAGTTTGGAAGCGTCCTTTACACTGTGTCCGCTTCGGGTGAGTTGCACTTTTCCCTTGAGTTCGCTCGCCTGAACTGAACCAATGAGACAGGCGAGCATCGCGAGGCACATGGTGAATTGAGATGAAGGCAGACGGCGCATCAAAACAAGATCCCCATCGCGAGATTGACCTGGTTCGTCACGCTGCTGATGTCATAGATTGGGAACGTATGTAAGCGTCGGAATTCCGCTGAAAGCAACAAATCGGAACGTGGCCGGTAGACCAGATTGCCCAGCGCTCCGCGATTGCGGCCAAGGATAGGGCCAAAATTATTGGCATCCGTCGCGAAGCCTCGAATGTTACCGGCGAAGGCATCGTCTCCAGCCAGGACGCCGTTCACTTCAAGCTTAGTTGTCAGTTGGAATTTGAGCTGGCTCCATCCTCCAGCGGAATCCAGACCACGGATCGGCGTGTACGGATAGGATGGACTGCCGCCGTACACAATCGTTTGTCCAATTCCCGCACCCAGCCCACCGACTGCGCGTCCTCGGTAGAATTCGCCGGACAAAGTCAAGCGGCGAACGATTGGAATCTGCCAGTCCGTCATCCCGGCCCAGGCATCGACGAAGCGATCCCATGACCAGTTCTGGCGGCCGTAATAGCCCGCTGCTCCCACGCTCAAGGGATGACCAAACACTGGCCGGGACCATGAAGCGCGAATAGCATAAGCGGGCTGACCGGAACTCTCGCCCGCGGTCGCGGAGCGGTAGTAGGAATTGGTGGGTTGCTCCCAGTCCAGGTTATCGAGAATCCCGCCCTGCAGCGTCAGCGTCTGCTGATCGCCGATATTGAAGCGGTGTTCGATGCGGATCTGAGGCGTCCAACCCCACAGATTTCCCGCATAAGCAAAGGCCGGAATCGCAAGCGACGCAAAAGATGTGGGAGAAAGCGGGGAGAAGAAAAGGGAATCCTGGCCGGCAATCAGCGAAGTATTTTTCCAGTCGAGTCGCAAACTGGCAGTTTGCATACGCACGATTCCAAATTCGACTCCGTTCGGAGTGGATGGAAATCCTCCCGCGAAGTCGAACTGCACATTAGCCGAAGTCTTTGCGCCGGCCACTGTGGGGCCGAAAATCTCCAGGCCAATTTCAGTCTGCCGCAGAGTGGCCCCAAAGCTGGTTTGAGAGGTGCCGGGAGCGGGCGGTTGCGCGTAGTCAGGCAAGTCAAGATTGTCGGAAGCACCCACATTCCGAAACGCGTTCATCAGAACAATCCCGGAAAGCCGCGCGCGGTACTTGGCGGCAGTTTCCACTTTGGTTTGATATTGCTCGTCAATTTTCGAGCCCAGCAACTGTGTGGATTCTTCGAGTTTCTGAATGCGGTTTCCCAGTTCCGAAGGTGTTGATGTCGCGGCGAAAGTCTGGGTGACGGAGGAAGATGTTGAAGAACCTGTTTCGGATACCGCTGCTTCAGTTGCCGGCGCAGAATTAGCCTGTCGCTGCTGTGATTGGAGCCAAGGAGTTTACGCGTGTCTTGTAATTCCTGACGAAGTTGCCGCATCTCGGCACGCGATTGGGCGTTCTCGGCTCGCATCTCTTCCACTATGGCGCGCAATTCGCGCACTTGAGAACCCAACTCTCGCACCGATGCGTCAGCCGGCGGAGACGCGGGACGCGCAGCGTCCTGCGCCTGGCTGGCGATGCTGAATAGGACAAACGCAGTTGTTGTTAGAACGCTTAAACGAAGCGCAAACGTCCGTGAGCTGTTCACAACATCCTCCAGCGCGACATGCGGATTTTATGATTCGGAAACTGCAAAGGAACTACGTGTCCGAATGCCGGATTGATTTTTCACTTGCTCGATCTTCGCTTCGTGGCTCAACGAAAGGGCGCGCCAGGTTGCTGCCACCATCTACCGCAGAGCGCTTGTGGAGAACGGCCGGGAATGACGATCCGAAAAACCGTATAAGCATCTGCTGTACGCTCCATGAACACTTCGCCCCCGTGATCCTGCACGATTTTTTGCACGACCGTAAGGCCAAGACCTGTGCCATTCTCTTTGCCGTAACTCACAAACGGGTGAAACAATTTTTCGCGAATCGGCTCTGCGATGCCAGGACCGTTGTCGGCAACCGCAATGGTGACCGACGCCCCGCTGCGCCCGATGGTGACCTGAACCCGGCCACGAGTGGCGGGTGAGGCTTCACAAGCATTCAGCAAAAGATTGTACAGAGCGCGTTCCAGTTTGCGCGGGTCGAACCATGCCATGTCAAACGATGCCAGATCGGACGATGTTATCCCCTGGGCGTTGCTGTCTATCTGTATCAGGGTTCCCTGGTGCCGCGGGTGGAGGCGTACAGCCTGCATCGCGCGCTGAACAGTTTCCGTAACACTGGCGTAACTCGGATTGAGAGATTCTCTGGTTCTCGCGAACTCAAGCAGGGAATCAATGAGGTCGGTCATCTGATTCACACCGATGCGAACTTCCTGATAGAGCTCTTCGCGCTGAGCTCCCGTCAAGCGGCCGTCGCAGAGAAACTCAGAGTTGGCAACGATTGCCGCCAAAGAATGACGCAAGTCGTGGGAAATGGAACTGGCCATGCGTCCGATAGTGGCCAACTGCTCCGACTCGAGCAAAGCTTGTTGAGTTTTAAGCAGACTGGAACGCATCCGATCGAAAGCGGATGTCAACTCCGCAACTTCGTCACTTCCGCGGGGATCGAGAGGATGATGAAAATCTCCGTGCTCCAGCGCGCGCACTCCGTCGACCAAACTGGCCAGCGGACGCGTGAAAGTGTGGGAAATCAAGAATACCAGTCCGCTTCCTAGAAGCACGGCGGTGAGACCGAGCAGCAGCAGCAACCGGTTCAAGTTGTCGAGGAACTTCGCGGCTTGATCGTAAGAGCCGAGCACAGTCAATCGCACTGGCGTTTCCTGTTGGCTGGAAAGCTCGAGAGAAGTGGCGAGAAAAAGTTCATGGCCGACCTCTACATCGCGCGGCTGACTCTGCGGCGCCTCTGCTGACAACGCGTGCAACGTCGAGCTTTGGGATTGCGTCGGGGTGAGCGTAGTAGCCACGATTTCATCGCCGTAGGAGAAAGCGACTTGACTGGCTGAAACTTTGCTAACCTCGCGGGCAAGGCGATTATCGATCTCGTACCCGATAATCAGAAATCCGAGCAATGGGCCATCCGTTTTGGATCCAAAATAAACCGGCTGCACAAATGTTTGATAGAGGTGGTGATCGCCGAACCACCAGTGGCTTGAATCTTCCTCATTCAAAGAACGTTGAAAGTATTGCTGCGCGGCTTCGCGAGTGAATCCCGGCGATTTTGTATGGAGGGCGACCACTGCTCCATTGCGATTGGCCAAAACCAACAGATCGCTGCCAGTCAATTGCCAAACATCTCGCGAAGCATCCTGGATGGTGGCGGGATCATGCGCGGTCATGATCGCGCGCGTGATCGGAAGGTCGGCCACGAGCTGCGCCGAGCGGGTCAGCATAACTTCGCGATCGCGCTGAAAATTCTGAAATGTGGTCACGGAATTTCGCAGGTCTTGAACAATGCCCTCGCGCACGTGGCGCTGGACGCTTTGCCGAACCACGAGCAGACTCATCGCCGTCAAGCCGGCGGTAATCAGCAGCATGGAGAGCAAGAACCGGGTGCGGAGCCGGGTCCGGTGGACGAGTGCATTTCCGGACTGTTCAGGGAGAGGTTGCGACGCGGATTCTGGTATGGCATCCAAGGGAAGTTAGCGCACGAATTTGTAGCCCATCCCATGCACGGTGCGGAAGTGTACTGGACTGGCCGGATCGCGTTCCAATTTCTGCCGAAGCTTCAGAATATGATTATCGACCGTACGGGTAGAGGGATAATTCTGGTATCCCCAAACCTCGTTGAGCAACTCGTCGCGGCTGATCACGCGGTCGGCATTTTGTAGAAAAAACTGCAACGTCTTGAATTCCTGCGCGGTCAAAACCACAACCTTACCGTCGCGCTGGACTTCCATCTTCTTGAAGTCCACGGAAATTCCATCGAAGCTTACCTGGCTCACGGTCGCCGTTCTAGAGGTATGCCGCAAAGCAGCGCGCACGCGGGCAAGAAGTTCCCGCGGGCTGAAGGGTTTGGTTACGTAGTCGTCCGCACCCAACTCAAGCAACAAAACTTTATCCGAAACATCGCTGGTTGCGCTGAGTACAACGATTGGCAACTCCGGCGCCTGAGCTTTGACCACCTTGCACAGATCACTGCCCGAAAGCTTGGGCAAGCGAAGGTCGAGAATAATAACTGCGGGCGGAGCGGCCTGAAAACTCTCCAGCGCCGACTGGCCGTTACCCTGCACCTCAACCGTGTATCCCTCGGTTTCGAAGAGACGTTTCAACGCCTTCTGGACCGACGGATCATCTTCGACTACCAGAATTCTTCCCAGCGGTCGGACAGGATGAATGGTTTCAGCCGATCTGGCGGTGCTTAGCGGTGCTGCGAGTTGACCCATGGCAAGCCATCCTTAACTTGGGATGTCTCAGGCGCGCACAAGTTTCAGGTTCCTGCGACCAATGAAGCTTACAATGCTTTCTGCCCAAATAAAGTGTACCCGGCGCGGTTTGACAAACTTTTTACAATTGCATGCTTCGTCAAAAGGGACACGCGGCAAGCGACTTGCTACGCCTTAGACTCCCGATCACGCTTTACGTGAGAGCTAAGTGGCTCGAAAATCATTGTGTAATTCCTTCCTGCCGTAGAATATCGACAGCTTGCCTGTTGCCGCCGAATTCGCCAATTTGCGCGTCGTCCTGGTGGACGTGCGCAATCCCCTCAATATTGGTGCGGCAGCCCGGGCCATGAGCAACTTCGGATTTCCCCATCTCCGGCTAGTGAACCCTTACGACGTAGCGTTTCGCGATGCTCGCTCTGCGGTGGGCGCGGCGGCAACTCTGGCGACAGCTCAGGTGTATAAGACGGTGGCCGAAGCGGTAGCCGACTGCTCGCTGGTGGTAGGAACTACTGCGGTAGGCCATCGCGATCTGCAGCATTCGCTGGTTCGCCTGGAGCAGGGAGCTAGCGATATCCGAACCTATCTGGCGACCGGGACTTCCGCCCTCTTGTTCGGCTCGGAGAAATTCGGACTCTCGAACCAGGATATGAGTCACTGCCATTGGCTGATGCACATTCCCACTCGCGATGAGCATGCTTCGATGAATCTGGGGCAGGCGGTAGCGGTTTGTTTGTACGAATTGATGAGAGACCCGACTGCATTGGCGCAGCCCGGGAATGGAAATCCGGCTTCCTCAGCGGATATCGAGCGGATTACCGACACGTTGCTGGTAGCACTGCGAGCGAGTGAATATCCGAAGCTCAACACATCGAAATCGTTTCACGCCGCAGTGCGGCGTGTGATACGGCGGTTGCACCTTCGGAAGGGCGACGCAGAATTTCTGCTCGGCATGCTCCGGCAAATGATTTGGAAAATAAAGAAGAACAACGCAGATGCGGATGGTTAAGCAGGATCATTTCAAGGCTTTGTTTCAGTCGGAGAAACTTGCGTCGATGTCCTGCCGAATTGAAAGCGTAGAATCCACTCGCTCGCAGAAGGCTGTCCGTTCACCTGGGCTGGACTGAATTTCCAGCGCCGAGCCGCTGCCAGCGCCTGTTTTGCAAAGTACTTGCTTGGTCCGGAAGAGACCAGCGTGACCTCGGAGATGTTTCCGGAATTATCCACGGAAACACGAGCGCTTACTTTTATGTGTCCGGTAATCGTTCGCCGCGCTCCCGGCGAGACATCGGGAGAGACTTCTTGAAGTACCCTACCGTGAGTAATTCCGGTCTGCGCGAGCGTCCCTCTGTCATCGGACGACACTGGCGATTGTGACGGTGTAGCGGCTGGAGTTTCCGCCGCAGGGTTTTCCGATGTCGACTTGGGTAGCTGGTGCGAGTTGCGGCCGAAAAAGATTGCCAAAAGCAGCACTGCGACGACCACCGGGATAATAATGAGCCAGCGATTGCCGCGCTTCTCCGGTAACGGCGCATCGGTCGCCCTCACAGGCCGAGGCTCTGGAACTCTGAGCTGGCTGAGGATTTCGTTGATCGTGCAGCGTTGTTGAGAATCGATGCGCAGGCTGCGCTCTGCAATTCTGCGGAAAGGTTGAGGAACCGATTCTGGTATCGCAACCTGACTGCCATTGGAATTTTTGATTTCCGGTTCGCGCTGAGTTAGGCTCGCAACCAGTGTCGCGCCCAGCGACCATACGTCCGCCGCCGGGGATGGGCCTGTCTTCGCCGCTTCCGGTGCCGTGTAACCGCCAAGGAATTGCTTGTCGCGCTCGCCGATCTTCCGCAGGCTGTCGGCCGAGATTTTCAGCTGATTCTCCACGGCCAGAATGTTTGCCGGTTTGAGATGGCCATGCACGAGTCCAGCCTGATGCAGGAAAGCCAAAGTTTCAGCTGTAGGGGGAAGCATCTCCTTCACTTCTTCTGGGGAGAGGGGCCGCTGCGGAAGGATCTGCGCCAGATTCTCTTCCGCATATTCCATCACGACATAGAGGAAGTTACGGTCGTCGATTTTGCCGCGTCCATGTTCGAAGAGCTGAATGAGATGGGGATGAGACAACTTCGCGCTATCGGCCCATCGAGCCAGTTGACCGGTTTCGTCGAGATTGCCGTCGGAAAAGAAATCCGCCGGAATTAATTTGATGGCGGCTTTTTGCGATCCATTTCCGCTTCGTTCGGTAAGAAATACCGCGCTGTGCTCGGAGCCTCCGAGCCTCTGCCGCAGAGGGAACCTTCCATCGATGACACGGCCCTCCCAATTTTTCCCAGCGTCAGTCAAACTGCTCATAGGACACGGCTTTGCGAATCGCTTATTCTAAGCCACCGGGAGGCCCGATTCTTGCCTAATTGCGCTTATGCCTTGTGGAAATCCTGCGGTGCCCATGCTATCGCCGTCCGGTATAGAGTTGAAAAGGAGCCCAATAGAATGGCTTGCGAGCAACCCCATCGGAATGCAGCAGCGAGAGTTTGGCCGTGCGGAGCGCTGCTTCCGGAGTTTGGCCGCGCTTTAGTTCATCATACATGCGTCCCATCAGATCAGCGGTAGAAGCATCGCTGACATCCCACAAAGTGCCAATCACGTTGTGCGCTCCCGCGCGAAGAAAAGCCCACGAAAGCCCCACCAGTCCCTCGCCGGAGTATGCCTCCGCGCCCGCTCCGTAACAAGACGAGATAGTCACCAGGTTGGCCTGCAGCAAATGTGGAGTGATGTCGCGAGCATAGAGCTTGAAAGAATCCTGATCTCTCGATGATCGGGATAACACGATGGCTGAATCCAGCGGACTCAATTTGCTGGCGGTAGCGTGGGCCACGAAGTGAATAAAAGAGAACTGACCAGGGTCACTCGTCAGGTACGCGGCGGGAGTCGCATGATCCCGCGTAAAAGTCTCCCGCTTCTCCACCGGAAAGTGGCTCTCTACATTCTGCACCTCCCGCATCGCATTGGGCAGCGGAGCGTAGTCAGAGCTTGGCGCGATGGCATCGCCGATTAGTAAGAGTTTTCCGGTTTCCGCGTCTCGATGGTTTTTGGAGGCCGCAAGAACACGCAGCGAACTCGCGGTCAGCACAGTTGCGTCTTCAATCCAATAGTGCACGGCGGGGGTTGAAACGAGTAGCGTCTCAAAATTCAAGCTGTCCAAACTGCCATCAGTGATCAGGATGACGCGCGAGTTGGGCGGCATCAACTTTTGCGCCGGTGATACAAGAACGTCGTGGAGATGGGTGCCGTCGGCATTCGCCGTCTTTAGCACATCCTGCCAGCCGAGTAGGGCTTGCCGATATCTCAGCACAGCAGCATCAATTTCGTTTGCGGGAGGTAGCTGATATCGCGCCGTGCGATTCGGCGTGATTGCCCAGAGATAGGAATGTTCCCGGCCCAGCCAGTAAAACAGAATGGTGGCATGCGCAGCGCGGGCGATCTGTTGCGCATTCATTGCACGCAAATCCGCCGCCGCATTTTTCGGGAGTGCTCCCAGGCCTTCCGCCAGCGTTCGGGCTCGACTGTAATCGGCTAACTCCAGAGCAGTCTGATCCCTACCCTGAGCCAACAGAAAACGGATGTAGTCGTCGTAGAGGTGCGCAGCGTTCGCGAGAAATGGCAACTTGAATTCCTCTCGCTGCAAAGTGGCGCGCGCATGCTCGATGGTGGCGAGCGCCCGTCGATACTGATTATCCGCGGCTGTGAGCCGATGTTCGTGCTCATAGAGCCGCGCCAGGTCATTTTGTGCTTGCCAGCGTAGGGAGAGATCGCTCTTCGGATCGCTTGCGACTTCGTGAAATACCGCTTCGGCTTGCTCGTAATCTCCGCGACCAGCAGCGACCTGACCTCTGACGAGAAGAGGATAGAGCTCAGACGACCGGTCGTTCCTGGCATGCGCTTTTTCGAACGCTTCCTCGCTGTATCTTTGCGCTTCCGCCAGTTGGCCGGTTTGGGCGGAGACGAACGCGAGACTGGTCAAGGCATCGACGACGAGTTCGGGGTGTTGATCTTCCCTAGCCAAGGCCAACGATTGGCGGTAGTAATCTTCCGCGACTGTAAGTTGGTTTTGTTGGTAATACACCAGCCCGATATTGTTCAACCAGCCGATCTGGTCGTACGCTGCCCCCAGATCTTTGGCCGCTTTCTCGGCTTCCTGGTAAAAAGCCAGGGACCGGTCGAAGTCTCCCATTTTGTAGTAGGCCCAGGCTAGGTTGCCCAGTGCAACTTGTGCGGTGTGCCTGTCGTGGAGGACACCGGCTGCCCGGTACGCATCATTCAACCAATCGATGGCTTCGTCGTAGTGTTCCTGGCGCTCGGCCACGGCACCGAGGTTCGTGAGATCGGTCATTTGTAGATGCACGTCATTTTGTTGGCGGGCGAGCTGCAGGCTCTGGCGAAGAAAGTGTCCGGAACTTTCTTGATCGTTCTGACGAAACGCGAGGACCCCGCGAGCTCTAGCAACCTCGCCTGCGAGCGGAGAATTCAATTTTCCAGAAAGACCCTCCGCTTCTTTCAGACGGTGGTCGGCATCCTGAAAGCGGTCGAGTTGAGCGTATGCGCCGCCTTGAAGCGTCAGTTGCTTAATGGCTAAGTCGCCCCGGGAGAATTGCTGTGGCAGATTGGAGTCGAGAAGAGAAAGCACGTCTGCACTCAATCCTTGGTCCAGCAGAATTTCGGCCTCGAGAAGCCGGAACTTCCACGCCCATTGGAGCTCATTCCCTGAGAAGCGCCGGTAAGCCGCATCTGCCTCGCGTCTCGCGAGGGCAAGGTCGCCACGAACAAATGTTCTTTGAGCTTGGTCGAATGCCCGCTGCGGGTCCGGCTGCCGGCTGCATCCCAGCCACAGCAGCGCGAGGGACAGGACTAGGACCAGCAGCGCAAGCCTCTGGCTTCTAAGCCCTGACATCGCGCCCCCCTGCCGCCCTGTCACATCCTGAGGAATGTTCGCCTGTTTCTAGAAAAGAAAAACTGCCTGACTTAAGATGGATTAGTCAGGCAGTTTATAGAGCACGTAGCGACGGGTCAACAGGAATGGCGCTAAATTGATGCGAAGCCGCTCAATTTCATATTAGACAATCGAAGCGATTAAGGTGGGATCGTGTGACCGTTTGTCATTGCGGTCGGGCCGCTCACGCTGCCTTCGCCAGAGCAGCCCATCTCAAGGCGGATCGTCGTCAAGCGATAGGAATTGCAGTCGACGAACAACTCTCCCAAAAAGACACGGCCGAAATCTGGTACCTCGAAAACGCTGCCGAATGGTCTGCCCGGGAACTGGTCGCAGCCTTCCCTTACTGCAGCCTCGTTCACGATGGAACAGAGGACGCTTCCGGCGTTTTCGGACTGTTCACTATCCCACTCGTAACGCTCTTTGATCCAATCAGGTATCGATCGATCATTCACCCATTCCGGAAGGTTTTTTGCGTTGGTCATGCGCTTGTATTGATCAGCCACCCGGGCGAGGAATTGGTCGTCCTCAATACACGGCTCGCTGGGATAGCCGTTGCCGTTTCCTTGATCACAAATGTTGAAGTTCAGCTTGATATCGATGGGGCATCCTGCAATTTTAAGATTGTCAAAGGACGTTCCCAGGAAAGTTACCCGGGGATTATCGCCCTCCAGCGGGTGTTCGGTCGAAACCTGAGCGGTCAGCCGGTCCGCGGTAACTACATCTAATACGTTCAGTCCCTCGACCGTTGCAGTCGCAAGCGTTACCCAGCCATGGCCTTCTTTCTTGCTCAATCTGCCCGAAACTTGGGTTGAGGCGGATTTGTAAGACACGACACCCTCAAGCCGGAAGTTTTCTGAACGGGCCGACCCGTATCCGCCTGAAGGCGAAAGTGACATCGGCGCCTGCGGAGCAATCGTGTGCTCAATCGGACGTTCGAAATACCCTCCGAAAGCGCTGGCATCGGCGTGAAAGTAGTGAACTCGTTTGCTTGCCGCCATTTGTCTTTCCCTCGTTAAGGTTCAGGATTCGCCTTCGAGGCAAACCGTAGATCGAAAGGATAACGCCCAATCTCTGAGTTTTGACCGTGGCCGTTCCGGCCAAGAACAATGACTTCGTAACGTCCGTCTTTGTCTACTCCCGGCGCTGCGATAGTCAACGTGTTCTTGACTAATTCGGACGATACCGGGAGTGACCACTGTACTACTCCCTCCGGATTTTGCAACTCGATTACATACGACTCGTAAGAATTCTGTGGCTGAATATCGAGCGGGAGAAGGAATGGTTCGCTGGGTCGGACTTCAATAGCGGTTGGTTCCACGCCACGTGTAGCGCTGCTGACCAAGGCTGCTGCAGGAAGGATCTTTGGCGCTCGATTTTCCGCCAAAGCGCCTTTCAGGGCGGGGAACGTCACCAGATTCTGGTATCCCACGACAATCAACAGAATTGCCATGGCTGGGATGGCGAAAGCAGCGCGCCACCACGAAAAACCACGGGATGGGCGGTCTTCTGCCGGGACGTGCCTTACATTGGATGGGGAACGTGCCAACTCTACTTTTGCCTGTTCGAGGAATACGGAGCCAGCCCGCACATCCATGGCGCAATCGTGACAGCCAAAAAGATGTTCTTCAAACTCCTCCATTTCGGTTGGGGAAAGTCCGTCGAGAAGATACTTCTCACTGGCCATCAAGCGGCTGGCCTCGCTGTGATCCATAACTCGAAGTCTCCTCATGTACAGATAGTGACAAATTGCGCGCAATCGTTACTTGGAATCAACATCCCGGCATTGCTTCTTTGGCAATTTTCTTTAAGTAAATGGATTTAAAAGACTTCTTGGCGCGGTGTAACAGTACCCTTAAATATTCCCGGTCGACCCCAAGATCGCGGCACACGTCATCTTTGTCGCGTTCGTCAAGAAATATTTCCTTGATTAATCGCCGATCCTTTTCCTGGAGCTGGTCGAGAATCTCGCGCACGTTTCTTTGAATTTGCCGGTTGGCGATCACGTCGACCACGCTAATAGCGGGGTCGGGAATATTGGCTTCAGCCTCTTCATCATCGCTGGTAACCTCTTGCGACGAGGAGCGGTAGTATTCCAACAAAACGTTATTGCATACAGAATTTACGTATGCCCCGAGCCGTTCCGGTTCGCGTATTCCATCTGGTTTTCGCAATGCGGCAAAAACACGCGCGAAAGTTTCCTGCCGGGCATCTTCCACTTCGGAATGGGAGTGCAACCGCTTGCTCAACTTCAGCCGGATCAGCTCGCTGAAATACGAAACGAAGTGCTCCTGTGTCCGGAAATCTCCAGAAGCGAGCTGTTCAAGGTAATGCCTGTCAAAGGCGTGAAACTGCATCTGCGGGCCCTGTGGTTAAGTGGCAGCTATCTTACCCAAATCGAAGACCCGCGTACAGACAGATGTTCAGGGAAGACATTCGGGCGAAAAAATTATTGCAGCGGTGAAACGTTTCGGCGGCAGCTGCCACTATTCCAATGTAACTAGCTTATCGGTAGCCAACCGCCGAGTTCTATGGGTTTCTCCGGCGCTGGTTCCTGTTAAGCGCGGGATCCCGAGAGGGAAGGGCCACACCACCGGGGGGAGGGGTGGGCGTTTCCGGCGACCGGAGCCAGAATTACGTGGCTCCGTCGCCTTCGGGAGACCTGCATTGAAACCTTCCTGTCGTTTGACTCCAGGCATTCCGATTCGCCGTCACGGTTGTATGATTTAGCAATCGCTATGCCGCGCGATTTTTCAGCTTCCGACGATCGAGCTTTGATTCAGATCGTGGACTCGGCGTTGGCCGATGCCACTCGTCGCAGCGGCAAGTGGCTGGTCTGCAGACCCGGATGTACGCAATGCTGCATCGGCCCCTTTCCGATCAATCAACTCGATGCTGCTCGATTGCGTCGAGGACTCGCCGAACTTGAATCGCGCGCACCGGAGCGAGCTGCGGCGGTGCGCGCTCGAGCCCGAGATGCAGTTGCCCGCTTGTCGCCAGACTTTCCGGGAGATCCGAGGAGTGGCTTACTCGACGAGGGAGACGACGCGGAGCATCATTTTTCTGAATTCGCGAATGACGAACCGTGCCCCGTGCTCGATCCTGTCACGGGCAACTGCGAACTCTACGAATCACGTCCCATGACCTGCCGCGTTTTCGGGCCTCCGGTTCGCTGCGAAGATGGACTGGGAGTTTGCGAACTGTGCTTTCAGGGCGCGACCGATAAAGAGATCGCCGCCTGCGAGATGAAGGCTGACCCCGAGGACCTGGAATCAGCGTTATTAAAAAAACTCGAGAAAGCTACTGGAAGTAAGGGAAGAACCATCATCGCGTTTTGTCTCGCGTCGTAATCCGCAATATTCTGTATTCGTCGCCAAAAGCTTTGCGAATCTCAGCTTTTCTTTTTCTCCAGCTCAGCCCAGCGGGCATAGAGCGTATCCACCTTTTCCTGGGCTTCTTCCATCTCGGCATGAGCCGCGATCAGGCGTTCGCTGTTGCTGACAATGCCAGGGTCCTCGAGTTGCGTGCGCTTGGCCTGCAAGACTTCCTCCGCATCTGCCACTAGCTGCTCAATCGTTTCGTATTCGCGCGCTTCCAGGTATGACAACTTCTTTTTTCCTGCCCCTTGCCGCTCAGTCCCGCCGTTGGCCCGACCGGAGGAGTGCTCGCCACTTTTCGCTTCCTCAAAACGTGCCTGTCGCTCGCGCTGATCCAACCATCTTTCCCACTGCAAGTAATCCGCGAACCGACCCACTCCGCCTTGCCCGTCGAGTCCGAGAACTACATTCGAAACTCGATCCAGCATGTAGCGGTCGTGGGTTACCAGAACAAGAGACCCTTGAAACTCCAGTAAACTTTCCTCCAGGATGTCGAGGGTCGGGATATCCAGATCGTTCGTCGGCTCATCGAGCAGAAGAACGTCGGCGGGCTGCAGCATAAGTTGTGCGATCAAAACGCGCGCCCGTTCTCCACCAGAAAGCTTGCCGACTGGCTGATTCAGTTGTTCGCCGGTGAAAAGAAATTTCGCTGCCCACGAAGCCACGTGCGTTAAACGGTCCTGATAAATTACCGAATCGCCTTCCGGAGCCAGGGCGCGGCGCAAGGTTACATCCGGATCGAGTTCGCGGCTCTGATCGAAGTACACAATGCGCAGCCGGTCGGCGCGGCGAATCTCACCGCTTGCGGGGGAGGTTTCACCGCGCAACAAGCGCAGCAGGCTCGTCTTTCCGCTGCCGTTCGGACCCACGAGTCCAACTCTTGTGCCAGCGGTAATGACAAAGTTGAGTTCCGTAAATAATTTGCGATCGCCTACTTCACAAGTAACATTTTCCAGTTCGATCAACCGCTTGGTTTTTCGATCGGTGGCCGAAAAATCGATGAGCGCGGTTCCGCTGCGGCTGCGCGCATTTAGATCGGCAAGCTCGCCCATTAACTCCCCGGCTTTGTCGATCCGCGCCTTTGACTTCCTGGTCCGTGCCTTCGCTCCCCGCCGCAGCCAGTCGATTTCCCGGTGTACCAGATTCTCCAGAGCCTCTTGCCGCTTGGATTGAGCATGCAGGAACTCCTCTTTCTTCTCCAGAAACCGGCTATAGCTCCCCGAGACGCGCAGCAGTCCATCGGGATAGGTCCGATTCAATTCCGCCATAGCGGTGGCAACATTTTCCAGAAAGTAGCGATCGTGACTGACCACGACGCAGGCGAAGGCCGCGGCCTGGACCAAGGCTTCCAGCCACTCGATGGCCGCCAGATCAAGATGATTCGTAGGCTCGTCGAGCAGAAGAATATCCGGCGCTTGAACTACCGCTTCGACGATGGCCAGGCGCTTCTGCCAGCCTCCGGATAAAGAGACGGCTTCGGCATCAAGATCCTGGAAGCCGGCGCGGCCGAGAGTCTCCGCGAAACGGGTGCCGCGTTCTGACTCGGGTACACCGGCACGCTCCATTGCCCTCTGAGCAACGGACCGCACGGTGCCACCAGACTCGAACCTCGAGTCTTGCTCCACGCAGCTCAGTCGAATCCGTTTGCGTACGGCGATTTCGCCGCTGTCGGGGCTCACGTCCCCTGCGAGAATTCGAAGCAGTGTGGATTTGCCCGAACCGTTCGGACCAATCAGGCCAATACGGTCGCCCTCTGAAACCGTAAAGGAGACGTTCTGGAAGAGCGGGCTAGCTCCGAAGTGCTTCGAAATTCCTTGTGCGTTAATGATAGGGGCCAACGGCGGACGCTCTCCTGCTCTCTTTGAGACTACCAGCAAACGCGAATAACGAATTCTCACCCGCCATTTTCTTAGCACAACGATGAAACGTTAAAGCTCTCTCTTTTTGTGCCGATGTTACAAACGCGGGACTCGTATGGGTGGAAAAGACTGCAAGGCAAAGCCGGCTCGACTAGGTTAGTTGAGGTCAGCCACGCGGAAGGTAATCATGAATCTTGTAAATCCTTTGCTTACCGGAGAAAAGCAGCATCAGGATTGGCTTCCATTTCTCGAATTCGCCACGCGCGAGGTTTTCCAGATGATGCTCGTGAGCGAATTGACCAAGCCGGACTCCGAATCCACGGCCCGTTTCGACGTCACCGCCATAGTGGGACTAGCCGGAAAGCTGAGCGGAACGGTCGGCATTTGCTGTCAGCAAAAAGCGGCGGCTCTTATGGCATCTCGAATGCTCGGACTGGAATTGGATAAAGTGGGACCGGATATTTCGGATGCGCTGGGGGAAGTCTGCAACATGGTGGCGGGAAACTTCAAAAACAAGATTGCCGGTTTGGGCGATGGCTGCATGCTCTCCCCACCCTCAGTGATTACCGGCGAAGACTACATGGTGCACACTCGCCCGCCCACCCCGACCCTCGAAGTAAATTTGTTATTTGAAAATATGCCCCTGCTTGTTACGTTACATATACGCGGCTAGCGTTTAACCAGAACTAGTTTTTCCCGCGGGAAAGGGAACGCGTGACTTTCCATAGTAATTCCCGATCAGACAGATGAATAGTTTTGATTTTCATAAAATTACACTGAAGGATAAAGTGAGCGCGGGAGTTGTGTGTTTGAATTGAGCTTTACTTGTGTCATCGATGGAAACCGGCACACAGAAGCCATAAGATTCCGGTGCGAGAGAGTTCAGCGGAAAGAACATCAGGCTTCCACTTGTCGCAACCGGAGAGAAAGACTACAACTGGAAGGGATAAGGCCCCACGCCGGACACCATGGGGGAGGGTGCGAAACAGTCTGAGAACAAAATCATGACTAAGCTTGAAGCAGTCATCCAAAACTCCAAACTGGAAGCTGTAAAAGGCGCGCTGCAGGAGATTGGCGTCGAGGGCATGACGGTAATTGAAGTCCGCGGCCATGGACGTCAGAAGGGCCACACCGAGGTCTACCGCGGTCGCGAGTATAGCGTGGATCTTATCCCCAAAACCAAACTGGAAGTGGTATTGGCGGATGCGATGGTGGAGAAGGCTGTGCAAGCCATCATGACCACCGCGCGAACCGGAAAGATCGGCGACGGGAAGATTTTTCTCACCCGTGTGGACGAAGCCATTCGCATCCGCAATGACGAGCGGGGCGAGGGGGCGCTGTAGAACGCTCTGAAGGCCGGGCATCGCTGAGCTTCGATCACCGTGCGTAGATCACAGATCCATTGACCTTGGTCATGACGGCAGCGTCTCTACTGATCACTGAATTGCGAAGCTCTCTCGCTGAGGTCTCGGAGCGAATTGCGCGCGACTTCGCCGCAACCGGAGACGGCCGGGCCGCCGTCGCTCAGCGGACCCTGCTCATCGAAGATGTTCTAAGCCGCCTCTGGCGCGAGTTCGTGTCCTCTGACGAAACTGGACCTCGCGGCTTCGCGCTCGTTGCCACTGGAGGTTTCGGACGCGGCTGGCTGTTTCCCTATTCCGACATCGATCTGCTGTTTCTCTTTGCCGATCGTAACGGCGAGGAAACGCACAGAACCGAAGTCCAGCGCTTCTCCCAGGAACTGTGGGATTTGAAACTCAGGCTGAGTCCCGCGTCGCGGACGCTATCGGAGTGCGACCGCTTTGATCCCAACAATACTGAGTTCACTATTTCTCTTCTCGACTGCCGTTTTCTTCTGGGCGATCGCGAATTGTTTGCGCGCCTTCACGACAAGACTGTTCCCAAGCTGGTGGCGCGAGAATCCAAATTACTGCTGCAAGGTTTGGCCGAGGTGACACAGGAGCGGCACGGAAAATTCGGTCACACCGTATTCCACCTCGAGCCGAATCTGAAAGAAACGCCAGGCGGGCTGCGCGATTGCAATGTCGCGAGCTGGCTGGCGCTGGTCTCAGCTATGAGTAAGCTGGGTGATTGGCCGCATGCCAGTTCGCTGCGCGCGCCGGTGCGAAAGCAACTGAGTGAAGCTCTGGAATTTCTCATGGCCACCCGTTGTTTTCTACACTTCCGTCACGGCCGCGATGACAACGCTCTCAGTTGGGAAGCGCAGGACGAGGTGGCTGCGCGGAAGATCGGCGCTTCCGATTCAGCCGATCTTACGGCGGCCGACTGGATGCGAATTTACTTTGGCCATGCCCGCGCCGTGCAACGTACCGTCACGCAGTTAATGGAAGAGATTCCAGAGTCGTGGTCTTCTTTGCGCAGGCAATTTCAAGGCTGGCGGTCGCGACCCTCCCATCCCGACTTCTCCGTTGTGGATGGCCTGATTTTTCTGCAACAGTCGTCATCGCTTCAGGATCCCGAGATCCTGCTGCGCCTGTTCCATTTCATGGCGCATCACGGTTTCAAACTAAGCGCAACCACCGAACACCGCATTGAGCAGGCGCTTCCAGAGCTGGCAGTGACCCCGCCGCGCGGCGCTGAACTCTGGCTCTACCTGCAGGAAACATTGCTTCAACCGCACGCCGCCGATGCTCTGCGCGCCATGCATTCCCTGCGCCTGCTTACCTTGCTGCTTCCGGAGCTGAAGCCCATCGATTCGCTCGTTGTGCGGGATTATTATCATCGCTTCACCGTAGATGAGCACTCGATCCTCGCGATTGAAAGCTTGCATCGCCTGAATCAGTCGAAATCGGAATGGGACAAGCGTTATGCGGAACTGCTGGGCGAACTGGAAGATCCCGAACTGCTTTATCTGGCTTTGTTATTACATGACACCGGCAAGGGTGTGCCGGGGGAGAATCATGTGGAAGCCAGCATGGAGATCGCCAACCGCTGCCTTGACCGTTTGGATGTTGAGCCCGGAGAACGTGCAGTAGTCCTGTTCTTGATCGGCAACCACCTCGAAATGTCAGCTCAGCTGCGGCGCGACATTTTTAACCCGGAGACGGTGGCCGCTTTCGCCGAGAAAATAGGCACGCAAGAGCGCCTGAAAATGTTGTGCCTGCTGACTTATGCCGATATCAAAGCGGTGAATCCGGAGGCGCTCACGCCCTGGAAGGCGGAAAGCGTCTGGCAACTCTACATCGGCGCGGCAAACTACCTGAACCGAAGCGCCGACCATCGCGTTCACGGCGATGTAGGCGCAGAAAAACTTGCTCGCCTGCGCAGCCTGGCTCCCGTGATTGGCGCCAAGTTCAGGGAGTTCGTAGAGGGATTTCCGCAGAGATATCTGCTGGTTCATTCCGCCGAAGAGGTGATGACGCATATGGAAATGGCGGAGCAGTTCGGCCTCGATCCGGTGCAGGTAGACCTCAAACGCGGTCGCCACTGGTATGAGCTCACGCTGGTCACAAAGGACCGGCCGTCATTGTTCGCGACTTTGACCGGAGTATTGGCCGCGTGGGGCATGAACATTGTGAAGGCGAACGCCTTTTCGAACCTGGCCGGGATCGTTGTGGACTCGCTTTATTTCACGGATCGCTTTCGTACTCTGGAACTGAATCTATCGGAGTGGGACCGGTTCAAAAAGAGCATTGCCGCGGTTCTGGCCGGCGAGTCCGATTTGGATCGCATGCTGCGCGACCGCCTGCGCGCGGAAAAACAGGCTAAAGCTAAAGTGGTGGTCGAAACCAAAATTCATTTTGATGACGAATGTTCCTCGACCAGTACGTTGCTCCAAGTAATTGCGCAGGACCGGCCGAGGTTGTTGCACCGCGTCAGTTCGTGTTTATCGCGGCAGCACTGCAATATCGAAATTGCCTTAATCGATACGGAAGGGCAAATGGCGATTGATACCTTTTATCTGACCTCGGAAGGGAAGAAGCTGCCGGCGACACTTCAGAAAAAAGTGGAGAAGGCCCTCCTCGATGAGTTGAAAGGATTGGATCTCGCGTGACTCCGCCGAAACGGGACTTCCAATCCCGCAGCTGTGCGCCTCGCTAAGCACCCGCCTCCGGGGTATTCATTACCGGCTGGATGATGTGGAGTCCGCATTCAGTTTTAGACGAACCAGACCAGCGCCCCGCTCTCGGGTCTTCACCCGGATGTACCGCTCGCGTGCAATGTGTGCAGCCAATACTCGGATAACCGAGATCGTGTAGAGCATTGTAGGGTGTGTCGTGTTCGCGGATATATTGCCACACCTGCTTTGAACTCCAGTCCGCGATGGGATTAATTTTTACCAGCCCGAATTTTTCGTCCCATTCGATTTTTCCGGCAGCCGAACGAGCCGCCGTCTGGTCGCGACGGATGCTCGTAATCCACGCCGACAATTCGCCGAGCTTCCGGCGCAACGGTTCAACTTTCCTCATGTTGCAGCACTGGTCTGGATTACGCTGCCAGAGCGCTAAGCCATGAGTTCGTTCCTGTTCTTCCGGAGACAGTAACGGATAAACCCGTTCAATCGCCACGCCGTATCTCTGCTCGACTCGATCCATCAGACTGTAAGTTTCAGGGAAAAGAAACTCAGTGTCGAGAGTGAAGAGACGGAAATTCTTTCGAACCCGCGAAGCAATGTCGATGAGGACCATGCCTTCGGCGCCGAATGCCGAAGAGATCGCTACGCTGTCTCCGAAGGTGCTGAACGCCCAACCGAGAACCTGCTGGGGCGTCCAGGTCTCAGCCGCGATCTGCAAGTGCCCGATATTTTCTCTCATGCCGACCTCTCCTCATGGCGTACGCTCTTCGCCGAAACCTCGAAATGTGTAGAGAAAGTTTGCTCTGCGTAATCGGCGAACCTCACGACCTCGCCAACCACCAGCAAAGTCGGTGCCGCAAGTGGCGGCGAGTGGCGAAGGTTCTCAATTGTGGTGACGTGCACCTTTTGACGAGGTGTTGTAGCGCGGGAAATAATCGCGCAAGGAGTTTCAGCTGAAAAGCCGGACGCCGAAAGTTTGCGAGCTATTTCCGCATAATCGTGTCCCGGCATGTAGACGACGAGCGTCGATTCGGATCCGGCAAACTGGCTCCATTCGGCATCAGAATTCTCAGAAGCGCGATGACCAGCGGAAAGCACAATCGTTGATGAAGCCCGTCGATGCGTGAGCGGAATCCCAGTCGCGGCTGCAGCCCCGAGAGCAGAAGTGATGCCGGGAACAACTTCGTACGCAACGTTTCCGCCTCGCAGCGCTTCCATCTCCTCGCCGGCGCGACCGAATACGAGTGGATCGCCACTCTTCAGCCGTACCACCTGGAGTCCAGACCCGGCCATAGTCACCATCAGGAAATTAATTTCCTCTTGCCTCATGTTTTTTCTTCCGCAGCGCTTGCCTACGTTCTGGACATGAGCAGTAGATGGAATTAACTGCAATATCTCAGGTGCCACCAGGTCATCGTGAAGCACAACGTCTGCGTTCTGTAACAGCCGCAGAGCTTTCACGGTGAGCAGTTCGGGATCACCCGGCCCTGCACCTACCAAATAAACTTTGCCGCTCATACGGTTACTCTCCTGTCCTCGTTAGAAACTTCTTGGTTAGAAACTTCGTGAACCAATTTGCTCGCAGATTGTTCCGTCAATGCCGCTTCCAGAGCCTCGCGACTTGCCAGCGACTGCAGCAACTCCCGCTTTCGTTGCGGATCAAGATCGCTGGCCAGTACGAGCTTCCGCGTCGCTCCTAACTCCGCAACCCACCGCGCATAGCCCGGACCAAACTGCCGTTCAAGCTGCTGCCTGATTTTCTGGGCGAGTGACGGACTTTTTCCGCTGGTGGAAACCGCAATCTGAAGATCGCCCCGGCGCACGACGGCTGGATAATAGAAGTCGCAATATTCCGGAACATCGACGACGTTGCACAGAACTCCTCGCCTCTGCGCTTCCAAATAAATGGCCTCGTTAACCGAGTGCGACGAAGTAGCTACGACTGCGAGCGCCATTCCATCCAGATCCTCAGGAACAAAGGCTCGAAGCTCGAGCGTGATTTTCTTGTCTCTTGCCCATCCATGCACCACATCGGAAGCTTCCAACGCAACCACATGGATGGACGCCCCAGTGTCGATAAGACCGCCAATCTTGGGCTCGCCAACTTTTCCTGCTCCGACCACGAGGCTGCGTTTACCTTCGAGTTTTAAAAACATTGGGAATAAGTGGCTCATTGTTCAGCCTTCCACGCTGCTGGGAACGCGTCCCTCGGGCAAATCGCGGGAGACGGCATCCACAGTTTGTCCTGCCAGGTAGTCGCGCAACTCCGCATCGCTGTGGCGGGCAAAAAACTGCCTGAGATTTTCGCCCGCGTCACTGTCAGCAAGATATCTACGCAAAAGCCGCTCAATCGCCTCGGGAACCTCGGTCGCAAGGCAGCGATAGCCCACGGGACGCGCGATCGACTGATGCAAACCAACCGCCCCGCCCAGGCAGAAGTAGTAAGCGTCCAGCATTTCGCCGTTCACTTTTAGTTTCTTGCCCTCGATGCCGATGTCGGCAATCCAGTGTTGACCGCAACTGTTGGGGCAACCGGTGACGTGCAATTTCAGGTGCTGATCAAAGCCAGGCAGGCGCTCTTCCAGTTCCTCCACCAGCCAGCGCGAAAAAGTTTTCGTTTCCGTAATGGCAAGCTTGCAAAATTCACTGCCGCTGCAGGCAATGGCTCCGCGAAAAAACGGGGATCCACTGACGGGCAGCCCAATTTCCCCCAACTCTTTTGCCAGTTCGTCGGCCTGCAAACGAGGGACGTTGACGATGAGCAGGTTCTGCATGTTGGTGGTGCGCAACTCGCCGCCGGCGAAGCGTTCGGCAAGGTCTGCCGCCGCATCCATCTGTTCAGGAGTAATTCTGCCGCGCAATACCGCAGACCCTACGTAGCAGTAATCGGCTTGCTTTTGCGGATGGATGCCAACGTGGTCGCGATAAACATCCGCGGGAGGATGCTCGGGTTCGGCAGGATCCAGTTGAAATCCAATTCGGCGCTCCAGATCTTTCTGGAAATCGCCCGGTGTCCAACCATGCCGCAGGAATAAAAATTTCAGCCGTGCGCGCTCGCGATGTTCGCGCAATGGTTCGGAGTCACGAAACAGTTCAGCCACTCCCTTGACCACCGGGAGAACCTGATTCCACCGAACAAACGCGTTGAGAGGAACTCCGAGATAAGGCTCGGTTGAAAGTCCGCCGCCCACGCGCAGTCCGAACCCTATCTCAGATTTTCCCCGGACTACGCGCTCGACCGCAGTCAGCCCAACATCGTTGATCTCCGGATATGGGCACCACACGCGGCATCCTGTGATCGAAATCTTGAACTTGCGCGGCAGATTGTAGAACTCGGCATTGCCCGCCAACATTCGATCCACTTCCAGAGCGAGCGACGATGCGTCGCAAATCTCATCCGCATCCACTCCCGCAACCGGGCAGCCTGTAATGTTGCGCGTGACGTCGCCGCAAGCGCCGGTGGTGTTCAGACCCACTCGCCAGAGTTGTTCCAGCACTTCCGGAAGATCTTCGATGGTGACCCAATGCAGTTGAATATTTTGCCGCACCGTGAGATCCGCGGTGCCACGGGCGTAACGGCGAGTCAGATCGGCGATGGTTCGGAGTTGATCAGAACGCAGCAGACCGTTGGGGATACGAATCCGCAGCATAAAAAATGGCAAGGCTTTGCCCTGCCCGCCTTGGCCGCCAACAACGCCGGCTCCGTCACCCTGCGTGTAAACTCCCCACCAGCGGAAGTAGGTACCGATCCACTCCTGTGGAATTGACTCGAAGCCTTTTCGTGCGAAAAGGCGAATCTCGGCCAGCCCATCCCACGGATTCATGGCACGCTTCAAGCGTTCGGACTTCTGTGCTTTGGTTTCTGTCACCGTTTTGGTCATATTTTGCCGCCAAAAAGAAAAACCCACCGCCAGATGATTTCTGGCGGTGGGTATAAGTGCCGATACTATGAAGGTCTTAAGTCAGCAATTTACCTGCGCCAGAGCACACGCATGCACAACAACAACAGGCACACATGCATTCCTGGCGAAAATTGCTGAAACTTGACATGCTGGTTTCGATGTTAGGCGGAGGATCGAGGATTCGTCAAATTACTTTCGATCAATAATTTCGATCCACGGCATCCGTATTGCCGATTAACACTTCCGGCGGTCCGCATTTCAAAGCTGCCACTCTTATGCTCGCTCGTAAAAACGAAAGAACAACGACTGTTTTGACACCGGCTCTGCTTTCTGGCTGAGCGCTGCCATCTGTTGCTGATTCAGCGGAGTGAACTCCCGCGCCAGTTGTACATTCTGCTCCAATTGAGCAAGGGAATCGCAACCAATAATGACGGTGCTGACTGGCAGCGAAAGTGAGTAATACATTGCCTGCCGCATATCGAGAGTCCCCGGAGTTGGCGCGAGCACCATTCCTTCCCACGAATGTTTTTGTTGCTCAATCGGCGGCGGTGTCCAGGAAGAAAGGATGCGGCCACGTGCCGGCACCTTCATTCCGATGATGCCCATCTGCTTCTCGACCGCTAACGGCAGCAGTTGATCGGAGAAGCTGAAGTGATGCGGATCGGCCGCGTTCACCGCCATCAAAATCGTGTCAAACGGATAGCGGTGAATTGCTTCGATCAACGCATCCGGCCTGTAGTGTCCCGTAATACCGAGATAGCGAACAATTTTCTGTTCGCGAGCCTGCAGGAGAGCCTCCATCGCTCCGCCCTTAGAAAATATTTCGTCGATATCCGTCATGGTTCCGATGTCGTGCAATTGCCACAAATCAACGTGATCAGTCTGCAGCAACTTCAGCGAGGTTTCAATCATGCGCATGGAACCGTCGCGGGTTCGCTCTTTCGTTTTGGTCGCGAGGAATGCGTCGCTACGACGATCCTTCATCACCTTGCCGACATATTGTTCGCTCCAACGATCTGGACCGCCGTAGATCGAAGATGTATCGATGTAATTCACACCAAGGTCCAGAGCTTTTTCGATGATCGGGACTGCAGTCGCTTCATTGTTGGCTTTTTCGAGCGCGGCTTGGCCTCCCAGGCTGAAGATGCCCGCTTTATATCCGGTCTTGCCGAGATTTCGAGTCGGCATCGCATCTCCCGCGGGAGTACGAGAGGGCGGATTCGCCTCGCTCGCCGCGGCGGGAAGGGTTGTCGACCCTAAGAGCGCAGCCCCCATGATTCCGCCCGCCTTAAGAAAACTTCGTCGATTGCTGGATAGCTTTCCGGATGAATGCTTGCTCATGACATCCTCCATATACTGCGCAGGACTCTACGATAGCGCCATTTCCCCTGGGAATGCACGATTATTTCAAGCGAGTCACTACCCCGGATCGTTGAAGCCCATGCCTGCCAACACACCGCGCATATAAGCGAAGCTCGCGGTCACACCCGGCATCGGATCATCGGGGTGAATCTCATACTCCAAATCAACAAAGCCCGGGTATTTTATTGCGATGAGCGCTTCAAAAATTTTCCGCACCGGCATGCGTCCCTCGCCCACTGCAACCTGACTTTCTTTACTTTCGAAGTTTGAGAGATCTTTCATGTGTAAGTTAAACAACCTCGGACCTGCTTCGTGGATCGCTTGCACCACATCGGTGCCGGCGCGAACCGTATGTCCGACATCAATGCAACATCCGATGCGGGGATCCATATCCTTCACCGCCTTCAACACATCCAGCGGCGAGTGCCATAGCTTATCTTCGGGACCGTGATTGTGGATCGCGATTCGAATATCGTATTCCTTCACGAACTTCTCAATTCGCGGCAAATTTTCTGGCGTAGGGTCGCCAGCAACAATCACACCAACGCCCGCCCGCTTGCAGTAATCGAACTTAGAGCGTATGTCCGCATCATCGTCTTTCGCGAAATAGATAGCGCCGACGGCGTGCAGTTTAATTCCTGCCGTAGCGTAGTCAGCGAGTGCAACTGCTTCCTGCTGCGGTTCCATCGGCAGATGATCCTTGACGTCTTTGGCGTTGAGCGCAAAAACATTCAGTTGCTTCATGAAGCCGATGAGTTGCGCCCGGTCGAAGTTACGGAACGTATAACTGGCCAACCCCAGCCGAATCGGCGATGCTGGGTCGGAGGGAGAATGGGCTCGATCGGCTGCGAAGACGTTTTTCGGAGCTGCAAATGCCGCCGCAACCAGCGCGCCAGACCGAACGAAATCGCGGCGCGAAACAGACTTGTTCGTAGGGGGCGTTAATTCGTCAGACATGCGGCGCCCATCCCTTTCTCATACTCACGAGCCCACATCTCCATGGCTTCCGCATCGCCCTGAATTTTTCCGTCGTTCACATCAAGATGAAGTTCGCGATTCACTTCCCATGCGATGTTCGAAAGCTGCAGCATCGTTACAGCCACATTGCCAATCGATACGGGAGCATTCAGTTTCTCGCCTTTACGAATTCCCGCGATGAAGTTCGCAAAGTGTGCATCTGTCATGGAATCGCGCCCGATCAGGTCCGCGGATGAAGTCGCACCGCCAACCTTGAAGTCGCTCGTCTTATTTCCTTTGAGGTCGTAGATCTCGTACCCATCACGGTCGATCAGTACGGTGCCAGTGGTTCCCATGATTGTCGAACCGCGATCGCGACCGTAATATTTCATTCCCTGGCAGCTTTTTCCTTCCCACGAAATCATCGCGTCGTCATATTCGAAGCTGGTCACCAGAGTGTCATAGAACTGCCAATCATCTTTGAACTGGTATCTGCCTCCCGAAGCTGTAACTCGCTTCGGATAGTCAACGCCCGAGCGCCCAGCGGCACACATCGACTTCGTGTGTGCCGTTGTTGAGAGTTTCGCCGGTGCCATAAAGTTTGAACCAATGCCAGTTATAAGGATGCACATTATCTTTATACGGCCGGCGCGGCGCGGGACCTTGCCACAAATCCCAATCAAGCTGCGGCGGCACTGGCACTTCTTTGCCCACACCGATCGACTTCCTCGTATTGACGTACCAGGATTTCGCGAAGTAAGGCCGCCCGATCATGCCTTGATGAATTTTGTCAACGATCTCGATAGTGTGTGGTGATGAGCGCTGTTGCGTCCCCATCTGCACTAGCTTGCCGTACTTCCGTTGCGCCTCGATCAGCATCGCGCCCTCAGCCGGATTGTGGCTGCATGGCTTCTCCACGTATACGTGCTTGCCCGCCTGCAATCCGGCAATGGCAATGGGAGTATGCCAGTGGTCGGGAGTCGCGATGGTGATCGCTTCCACATTTTTCTGTTCGAGAATCTTGCGGAAGTCTTTTTCCGCCACGGGAGCCTCGCCCATTTCGTGGCGGGTAGCGTCGGCAAACTTTTTCAGAATGTTACTGTCCACGTCGCAAACGTAAGAAATGCGAGCGGCGTTCCGATTCGCTTTCAGGGACGAGAGATGTGCATAGCCTCGCCCGTTCAGGCCGATTACCGCAAAGTTGAGCCGGTCGTTAGAGCCCAGAATCTGGGCGTAACTCTTCGCCGTAGTTCCCACGGCCAGGCCGGCCGCGCCCACCGCAAGCGCATCGAGAAACTCGCGTCGTGTAACCATCATTGCTCCTTAATCAACGATCTGTCTGGCAGGAAATTGCGATCAGCAGGAAATTCCAGCCTTCGTCAAAGTTTTCTTTAATCCAGCCATGCTGATTCGCGTCGACGCTTCAGGTGTTCCGGCGCCGCGCCAGTGGGTCTCCAAGCTCAGTCCGTAACGGAAACCATCGCGCTGCAAAGCCTGCAGTTGCCCCACCCAGTCAACAATTCCACTGCCGACCGGAGCCCAGTCATATTTGTGATCCGGCTTTCGAACCACGTCCTTACAATGGCAGTGCCCAATACGTTCTTTCGGCAACGATTCGTAGCCGGTGGGATAAGGCGTGCTTCCGATGGCTGCGGCATTTCCCGGATCCCAGTTCAGCATGAAGTTCTTGCTGGGGATCGCCTTCAGCACGGCGGCCGCCTCCTCGCCCGTTGCGGTGTTGCAGGACATTTCATTCTCCAGCAGCAGAATTACATTATCTTTGGCGCAGCGTTCCGCAGCCTGCTGTAGTTTTGCATTAATCGCCGCGCGATATGGCTTCTGATCATCCAGCCGCCAATAGTCGAAACAGCGAATGCGATCGGTGTTGAAAGATTTACAAAGTGAGAGACAACGCTCGAGTAGCTTGTCCTGGGCGCTGGCATCGAACTCTGCATGAAACTGATCGCGCGTTTCGCTCTGTGACGAGCGTGGAGCCCCCGGCCAGTCAGTCTTGAAAAGCGGGCTGGCAATATCGGTCACTCGCAGTTTGTGGGAATCGAGAATCTTTCGTACGTCCTTAACTTGCTTGGCGTCGAGTTCGGTCACGTTCTTGTTCCACATCGAGCGTAGCTCAATCCAATGCAGCCCAAAATCGCGGGAGGCGATCTGGCATGCCTTCTCGAAGTCCTGCGTCATCTCATCATTAATCACCGCGAGCCGGAACGGACAGGCATCGTCGCCTGCTTCCAGCGGCTCTTCTAGCGGTGACGCTGCTGCGTTCCTTACCATCGGCCGCATGGCCGCAGCAAGTCCGGCCGCTCCTAAGCACGCGAGCACTTCGCGCCGTGTAAACACCATTCAGTCTCCTCTCCGACAGGGCATTCCCTAAAAATGTTGATCAGCCTCTGATTCACTTGCGTTGTCCGTTTCGATTAACGGACGACGATTTCGCGCAGCAAAGTTCAGGCCATGAGTTCGACCTTCTTTAGTCCGGGCGCGAGCAGCCACAAGACTATCAGGGCCAACAGATAAGCACTCGCCGCGATGCCGAACAGGCTGCTATAGCTGTGCGTCAGCTGCAGAATGTGTCCGGCGAAGAAGGCAAAGAGCGCGCTACCTACAGATCCCACCATACCGCCGATTCCGACCACCGAGCCAACCGCCCGGCGCGGAAACATATCCGAAGATGTTGTGAAAAGATTCGCTGACCAACCTTGATGCGCCCCAGCGGCAATGCTGATCAATGCGATTGCGATCCACTCCGACTTCGCGGCAGACGCAGTGTAAATAGGTACCACCAAACAAGCACAAAAAAGCATTGCCGCAAGGCGTGCGTAGCTGGGAGAGAGTCCCAGGCGACGGAAGGGCGCAGGCAGCCACCCTCCGCCGATACTACCAATCGCCGACACGTTATAAACGATGATAAGCGGCAGTCCTAAATGCGCAAGATTCAGATTGAATTTCGCGCTGAAGTAGGATGGCAGCCAGAACAAATAGAAATACCAGATCGGATCGGTGAGAAATTTCGCAATTGAAAATGCCCAGGTTTGGCGGCATCTCAACAATCGCCGCCAAGGGACAGAAGGACCAACGTCAGCTGCCGCCTCCGAATAGATATGCCGCAACTCCTCGCCGGTAAGAGAGGCATGGTCCGCGGGCTTGCGGAAATATCGGAACCACCACAGAATCCAGAGCGCACTAAAAATGCTGGTCGTCAGAAAAGCCGCATGCCAACCCCAGCGCAGCGTTACCCAAGGCACGATGGCCGGAGCGAGAATTGCTCCGACATTTGCTCCGGAATTAAAGATGCCCGTAGCCAGCGAGCGTTCATTTTGCGGAAACCATTCCGCGACGGTCTTGATCGCGGCAGGGAAGTTGCCACTTTCGCCGAGTCCAAGGAAGAATCGCGCAAAGCCGAATTCCAGCACCGTGCTCGCCAACGCATGGCCCATTGCTGAGAGGCTCCAGACCGCCATCACCAACATGTAGCCAATCCGCGTCCCTAATTTGTCGATAAGCCGGCCAGCCGCGAGAAGCCCAATGGCATAGGCAATCTGGAATGCGTCCACAATATAGCCATAACTGATTTCCGTCATGCCAATGCTGTGTTCGAGCGTTGGCTTGAGAATCGCAATCACCTGGCGATCCATATAGTTGATGGAAGTGGCGACGAACAGCATGGCGCATACCGTCCAGCGCACGCGTCCGAGAGGAGCGCGGGAGGATGGGCCAGGCAATGAGCCGGACTGCGACGCGCTTTTGATAGTCGTTTTGTCAGCCATCCACGCTCCTACAATCGATAAGCCCTTTTCACTAATCGGTAAGCGAGGTCCTGCGCCACTTCGAAAGCCTCGTCTTCTTCCAATCGATGATCGCCGACCAGCTTTGCCAGGAACGCGCAGTCTATTCTTCGCGCCATGTCGTGCCGAGCGGGGATGGAGAGAAACGCCCGCGTATCGTCGTTAAAACCTACGGTGTTGTAAAAGCCTGCCGTCTCCGTCACGTGCTCGCGAAAGCGCATCATCCCCTCCGGACTGTCATGAAACCACCATGGCGGCCCGAGCTTCAAACACGGATAGTGTCCAGCCAGCGGCGCAAGTTCCCGGCTGTACGTAGATTCGTCCAGGGTAAAAAGGATAATGGTTAGATCGCGCTCATTGCCGAATTCATCGAGCAGAGGGCGCAGCGCATCCACATAATTTGTCGGCGTTGGAATGTCCGCACCCACATCTCGGCCGTAGCGCTCGTATAGTTTGCGATTGTGGTTGCGCGCGCTGCCGGGATGAATCTGCATTACCAGCCCGTCGTCCACGCTCATACGAGCCATTTCTGTTAACATCTGCGCGCGAAAGAGTTCCTGTTGCTGAGCTTTCGCATTGCCGGCCAGCACACAAAGAAAAAGCTCTACTGCTTCCGTTTGAGAAAGATTCGCAGTTCTCGCCGTTGGATGTCCATGATCGGTCGCCGTGCACCCGAGTTCCCGGAAGCGCAATCGTGTCGCCCGGAGCGCATTCAAGTAGCCAGTCCATGTCGATGTGTCTTCCCCCGTCTTCTCGCCGAGCTTCGCAATATTTTCAGCGAAGCCGGCAAACTCAGGATCTACAACCGGGTCGGGGCGGAAGGTCGGCAGAATTCTCGCCTTCCATTTCGATTGGCGAATGGCCTTGTGCTCAGCCAAAGAATCGAGCGGAGAATCGGTGGTTGCCAGGACCTCCAAATTGAAACGGTCGAACAGCGAGCGCGGCAAGAATTCCGGAGTTCCTAACTTTTCTGAAATCGTATCGAAGTAAAGGTCGGCGGTTTTCTCCGATAGCCGCTGCTTCAGTCCGAAGAGCTCCTGAAAGACAAAATCCAGCCACAGGCGTGTCGGCGTTCCTCGAAACAGGTAATAGTGCTCGGCGAAGATACGCCACACTTTCCTCGGGTCTTTCAGTTCTGGACGTCCGATCTCCAGTTCCTCCAGGGAAACTCCCTGGCTATAGAGCATGCGGAAGATGTAGTGGTCGGGTTGTACCAGCAGCGTCGCTGGATCGGGAAATGGATGGTTCCTGGCAAACCATGCCGCCTGCGTATGCCCGTGAGGGCTAACGATGGGAAGGCCTCGAACTGACTCATACAGCGCGCGGGCGATCTTTCGCGTGCCCGGCTCGGCAGGCAGGAGGCGGTCTGGATGAATCAGCATAGATTCTGGCACCACGGTTCCGAGCTGTTAAACTCTCGTTGTTACTTCTGCGCCGCATGGCCAGGTTTACGCGGATCGAGCCCCGGGCAAACATCTGGCGGTGTCGAAATGTTTCTTCGTCAAACCTCGTTATAGTAGCGAAACATCAAAGGATAGTCGCGGAATAAATTTCGCGTCATAGCATCTCGCGTACAGAGGACCTGCAGCATGCTGGCTGGCATTCGAACTCGCGATTTACGAAAAGTGTATACATCCCCGCCTCCTCTTGCTTCGGGCGGCGGCTTTGGCTTTGGCTCCGCGCGAGGCAAAAAAAATAAACAGCCCAAAGCAGAGATCGTGGCGCTTGATGGCCTGACGCTTGAGATCCTTCCCGGCGAAATTTTTGGGCTGCTCGGCCCGAATGGCGCGGGTAAATCCACGACCGCAGGAATTCTGACTACCCGGGTGCGGCCAACCAGCGGGCAGGCGTGGATCGGAGCGCACGACGTGTGGGCGGAGCAGGTGGTCGTCAAACGCCTGATTGGAGTTGTACAGCAGCGTCCCAACTTCGACTTTTCACTTACCGCGCGCGAGATTCTCCTTTTCCATGGCGCTTATTTCGGAATCGATTCTCGCGAGCGAGGCGAACGGGCAAAGGCACTGTTGGATCGCTTCAAACTTACCGATCGCGCCGATCAGATGGTTCGTGGATTTTCCGGCGGGATGATGCAACGCCTCTCCATTGCACGTGCCATGATGCACGACCCGCAAGTTCTTTTTCTGGACGAGCCCAGCGCCGGCCTCGATCCGCAAACCCGGTTGCTTCTCTGGGACATCATCCGCGAATACAACCAAAGCGGCAAGACCATTCTTCTGACCACGCACAACATGGAAGAAGCGGATGCACTGTGCCAGCGCGTTGCCATCATCGACCATGGGCGCAACATCGCCATCGGCACTCCTCACGAACTGAAAGCTTCGGTGCCGGGTGGTTTTCTGCTGCGTCTGCGATTCGGCCAGCAATCTCCGGATTTGTTGCAGCGGCTTCGGAGTTTGCCCGGCGTGACCGAGGTGCGCGCGAATAATGACGCGAACGGCAACTCCGCCGACGTGTATGCGGACCGGGGCGGACCGCTGGTTTCCGAGATTGCAAATCTTGCCTCCAGCGCCTCGATCGAACTGTGCGATGTGCATATCTCGGAGCCGAGCCTGGAAAATTTGTTCCTGCACCACACGGGAAGGAGCCTGCGCGATTGAACTGGAAGACTTTTCTAGCCTTACTCGGCCGCGATGCGCATGTCGCTCGCCGCAACTTTGTTCCGCTGGTGCTGCAGACTTTTCTGCAGCCGATGATGTTCGTGTTTATCTTCGGTCGCGTGATGGTGAGCAGCGGTTATATGCCCCCTGCGTACAAAAGCCTGCTGCTGCCCGGAATCATGGCGATCAGCATGGTGTTCACCGGCGTTTGGGCGGTCGCGATGCCTTTGATAGCGGAATTTCAATTTACCCGTGAGATCGAGGACCGTCTGCTGGCTCCTATAGAAATTTCCTGGCTGGCAATAGAGAAGGTATTTTTCGGCGCCGTACAAGCCCTGCTCGCCGGGCTAGCGGTAATCCCCGCAGCATGGCTGCTGCTGCGCCCGGGTGTGGAATTGAATCTGCGCTCGCCGCTCACTTTTGCTTGCGTAACATTGCTGGTGGCGCTTTTCTCGGCCTGTGGCGGTCTCGCCCTCGGATGCAGCATTGATCAGACGCACATTGGCCTGATGTTCAGCATGGTTCTGACTCCAATGATATTTTTCGGTTGCACTTACTATCCCTGGAGCGCTCTGGCGCACTTTCCCATTTTGCAGAAAATCGTGCTCATCAATCCGCTCGTTTACGCCAGCGAAGGCCTGCGCGGAACCCTCGTGCCGCAGTTCCCGCATTTGTCGATTCTTGCCGTTCTGATTGCTTTAGCAGTTTTTGACGTTCTACTGCTGGCCGCCGGACTTAGACAATTTCATCGAAAGGCTGTTAGTTAGGCGCGACTATTTTGTCCTCACTGCAGTTGCACATCCATGTTGAGGTTGTGCGCCACGAATGACCACGAATCGGCAATCTCTTCAATCTGCTTTGAGATCGGTTTTCCGGCGCCGTGTCCTGCCTTGGTTTCCACACGAATCAGCACCGGCGCGGGGCCGGCCTGATCGGCTTGCATGGTGGCGGCGAATTTAAAACTGTGACCGGGCACCACGCGATCGTCGTGATCGGCCGTGGTAATGAGAGTCGGAGGATATTTAGTTCCCGGCTTCAAATTGTGCAGAGGCGAGTAGGCATAGAGTGCTTTGAACTGTTCGGGATCGTCGGAGGAGCCGTAGTCCGAAGTCCAGGCCCAGCCGATGGTGAATTTTTGAAAGCGCAACATGTCCATCACTCCCACCGCCGGCAACGTCGCGCCGTAGAGGTCGGGGCGCTGAGTCAGACATGCTCCGATTAACAATCCTCCGTTGCTCCGGCCGTAAATAGCCAGGTTGGAAGACGTGGTGTAATGGTTCGCAATAAGCCACTCCGCGGCTGCGATGAAATCGTCAAACACATTTTGCTTATGCAATTTTGTGCCGGCCAGGTGCCATTCCTCACCGTACTCGCCTCCGCCTCGCAGATTGGGCTGCGCGTAGACTCCACCCATCTCGAGCCACACGAGATCCGGCACCGAGAAGGCGGGAGTCAGAGAGATATCGAATCCTCCGTAGGCGTAAAGCAGCACACGGCTCTGACCGTCGAGTTTCATCCCCTTCTTGTATGTAAGAAACATGGGAATGCGCGTTCCGTCTTTGCTCTTATAGAAAACTTGCTTGGTTTCGTAGCGGCTTGAATCAAAATCGACTTTGGGTTGGCGGAAAACTGAACTCGCACCCTTCTCCGGATCGTAGCGGTAGATAGTCGTCGGAACGGTGAAACTGGTGAACGCGTAAAAAGTCTCTTTATCTCGGCGCTTGCCCGTAAACCCCTCCGCCGTTCCGATTCCCGGTAGATCGATACTGCGCAAAAATTTGCCTTCCAGATCATAGACTCGAACTTCAGTGCGAGCGTCCTTCAGATATTCCACCAGGAACTTGTCGTCGATTACGCTGACACTCTGCATCGTCTCCGCGCTCTCTGGGATGATTGTTTTCCACCGGGCGCGCTCGGGAGTTCGAGTGTCAATCGCGATCAGCCGACTGCGGGGAGCGTCCAGATCGGTCTTGAACCAAAAGACCGGACCATCATTATCGACGAATTCATACTGGGCGTCGAAGTCATCCAGCAGTTTGACCACCTGCGAGTCCGGGTTCGCAAGATCTTTGTAGTAGAGTCGATTCTTGGGAGACGTGCCCTGCCACACCGTGATGATCAGGTAATGGCCATCGTCGGTGACAGTACCGTTGAATCCTAATTCTTTGTTGTCCGGACGTTCGTAGATCAATTGGTCTTCCGCCTGCGTTGTGCCAAGGCGATGGTAATAAAGTTTCTGGAAATAATTGGCATCGCGCATCGACGCGTCGTGCTTGGGCTCGGCGTAACGGCTGTAGTAGAAGCCCTTGCCGTCCTTGGTCCAGGAAGCGCCGGAAAATTTCACCCACTTGATCAGGTCGGACAAATCCTTGCCGCTATCGATATCGCGCACGTGCCACTCCATCCAGTCGGAGCCGGAAGCGGCGGTGCCGTAGGCCAGCAGTTTGCCGTCATCCGAGATCGCCTCCCCGGAAAGGGCGACCGTACCATCAGCGGAAAGCGTGTTGGGGTCTAGCAATATCCGTGGCTCCGCATTCAGCGATTCTGCGACCAGCAGCACGCTCTGATTCTGAAGCCCATTGTTGTGCTGGTAGAAATAGCGTCCGCCGCGCTGCTCGGGAACACCGAAGCGTTCGTAATTCCAAAGTTTGGTCAAGCGGTCGTGAATCGCCTTGCGGTAGGGAATTTGATCGAGGTAGCCGAAGGTCAGCTTATTCTCCGCCTGCACCCAGGCGAGGGTATCGGGTGAATCGGTGTCTTCCAGCCACCGATAAGGATCGGCTACCTTGGTGCCGTGGTAATCGTCGACCTGGTCGACCCTCTTCGCTTTTGGATAATCAAGCTTGGTGAGAGACGGTGCATCGTTGGCGAGCAGGGCAGCTATGCACAGCAGCGGTATTAGGACTAGCAGGAAAGTCAGCATAATGCGTGACACTAGTTTCATGGGACCTCAGCGGCGTCCAATCTAGTCTGGCAGGAAGCGAAAGACATTCTAGCGTAGATCGAACGAGGGGATAGGCGGGAAAATACTGACAGCTTGAGATCGACAATATCGTTGCGGAAATTGCGACGGTCAGAGGGGCAAGCCCCAGCCCCTTAATCAGCTGCGCCTCAGACCAAACTTGCTATCCCGCCGCCTGCTGTGCTTCGTGGTCGCCGCTCTCGGAAGCATCTTGCAAATGAGAGTACCGCTCGTAGCCCTCCGCGGCAAAGCACAAGCCACGATCAAAAAATTGGTCCAGCAGCCGCAGCAACTCCATCTCCCCATAAATTTCGACCGGCCCACGCATGAAGCCCTGGCGCTGCAGGAACTCCCACAAGTGGTCTTTGGTCATGATCATCGCCCAGCAGTAATCGGGAAGTGCGACGCCTTGCGAGGCGCGGCGTTCGCCTATCTCAAAATACCGCTGCTCGATATCGTGACCCGTCTTCGTCAGCAGCCACTCGCTCAAGTTCAGGAAGATCTCTCGGATTCGTTGCCGCAATTCCTCAACCGGCACTTTTCGCAAGTCGGCGGTGTGCGGGGATGTTTCGAATTTCTGCAACAGTTCGGACGTAAGTTCATCGGAATGACGTTCAATCAGGTGTACCAGGCGTAATGCGATCATGCCATCCTCTTTACTCTCACTTTATTGGATGCGCATTCGGAGTCCTCAGACGCAGGCAAAAATCGCGTCCTGACTATCAGTTAGAGCTGTGCCGTAATTGGTTGGCCTTGGCCAGTAGCCTGTTTGCAACAGCCTTGAGGTCGGTGATCTCGGTTGGGGTTGCCGTGCCGACGTAATCAGTCACCAACTTCTCGCAGTTTTTTCGGACTTCTTCATAAGCCGCCGGATCTTGCCCGCGGAGCGCAAGCAGCTCCTTGAGCCAGCGCTTGCCATAACTGGCATGGAGGGTTTCGTCGGCCCAATCGAAATCCATATCATGTTCGCTGAGCGAGTCACCGTAGGAATGAAATAAGCGCGTCCGCTCTGGTTTGTGCCGTATATTTTTGGTTTCAAAAAAGAAGAGCATGCCAAGGAAATTCGTCGGTACGTCGGCGGCATCCCCTGTCGTCGCGCTCTCATAAATATAGGTGCCAAAAGGAATCTCAGCGGGATCGAGGCCCCATGCCATCAGCCGGTCATAACCCATGCGGCAATGGCGCGATTCATCATAGGTCCAGCGCGCTGAATTGTAGATCCACTCCCACGGCAGCACGATCTGCGAAAGCGCTCAATATTATGCCGCCTGCCTCAACCGCCCACACCTCATTTACATGGCTGATCGCCGAACGCAACTGTAATTGCATTCCTTCGCCATAGGGATAAGACGGATCGACAATGTCCGGCCAATAGAATCGACACGGCCAAAAGCGCTCATCTCTCGCAGGATGCACAGGAATGATATAGGCCTTCGCCCGCGGCAACGGCCCGGCGGGCGCCGACGAAACCGGAGGCCCTACTCCCACGCCGCCCGTCGCAGAAAGCCGTCTTGCAACTGCGTCCGCCCATGCGGAGGCTTCGGCGCGCGCTTCGGGATTCTGCGAGAGTGACTCATTAATCCACAACTCGAAGGCACTGATCTGCTCCGCTTTTTCTGCAAGCGCCAACGCCAGGAATCGGTGCGTCGGACCGTCCGCGATCAGATCGGAAGCTTCCAGGTAGGCTTGATACGCATCGCGCAACGCCGGCAAAAGAACTCTTCCCACGCTCAACAGGAATGCAGGGACAGAAGGTGAATCCTTGACCGCATCGAAAAGTTCGATCAGAGCGCGATCGGTTCCTTCTTCTTCCAACAGGCGGCTGGGAAACCGAAGCTCGAAAACGCGCTCGCGCAAAGAGTCGGCGGTTTCCGCGCTTTGCCAGATAAAACGAGCCAGACTGGTTTTGATCTCCAACGGAGCAATGGCCGGAATCCACGACGCTTCGCTTACGAGAAGCGAGCGCTCGCAGAAAAAAAAGCGCTTGAGTAACTGCGCTGTGTCGAACCGCATCCAGCGAGCCCGCTGCTGCGACGTCAATAAGAATTCGGATGCCTGTGACATTCTTCCCCTCAGGCGCAAGTCAACGCTACCGCTCCTTATCGCTCACCATCAATTCTAAGACGGAACTCGGCACGACGCACGTGTTCTAACTTGATTGCGGCTAGACCAAATTGCTGGCGGCCAAGGTGACGATGGCAACCATTAAAATAGCGAGTCCCTGGTTCAATAATCGCCGAGCATCTCGTGGTGATCCTTTCCACTCCCCTCGCCATAATCCCCAAATGTTGCCGACCGCAATGGAAAGAGAAATGAAAAGCGGCCAACCCACCACGACGCCTAAATGTCCGAGTCTCGCCGCAGCCGCTCCATAGAGATAGAAACTGCCGATCCACATCGCAGCCATCAGCGCGCTCAATCCCAGATTACGTGGAGTAGCTCGACTGAAATATTGGTCCAGCGTTTTTCGCCTCACCATCAGATAGAAGCAATAAGCCACGTTCACGATGCATCCGCATGTAAACAACAGCGCCCAAACCGTGTTTCCGGACGACGACTGCGAAATCCCCAGCTTTGCTGCAGCATCAATTAGATTTCCCGCATAAGCTACGCCAACATTCGGCAGGCACGAAAGCACGCCGGCAAGAATCGCAATGATCAATCCAACCTTGAAGGAGCTTGAATTGGTCGCTGTAGCTTTGTCCCCCGAGACAGTTTTGCGCGAGCCTCCAATCGAGCAGACAACGATGCCAACGATCACCAGAGCCGTTCCGAGAAAGATGAGTGCTTCTGACGAGAGCGGAATTCGCAGGGAGAAAAACAGCAGGGGAATCAATGCACCAAGGCCGGCGATCAAGCCCATAATAATCGGATAACCCAAGGCCATCCCGAGTTTGTCCATCCCAAGACCAAACAGCACGGCGCCGAGGCCCCAACCCATCCCGAACAAAGCCAGCACAGCGAGATCATGCGAAGGCGACGCAGCATACACAGCGAAAATATTTGGCACCAACAGAAGGGTAAGGATCCAGTTCAGAAAAAACATGCCCAGCAGAGAGAAGGTTGCCCAGGTGTGCTCCCATGACCAGCCTTTTACCATCGTCATCGGAAGAACGAACGTCCCCTGGAGAAGGGCTGCCAGAAGCACCAGCAGAAATCCGAGAAATATCTGCATATTTGCTTTTTAAATTCCAGCAGCCAATTCAGCGAGTCTGAGCTTGCAGCCGGTAGAACTGGCAGCTTCAGGCACCACCATTCGGCTCTCTAGCTCGACAAGCGTCCGATCAGGAGATCAAAGAAACGCGGAGAATCCACCTGCAATGCCACCTTGGCATTAGGAACGTATTTGTCGCGAATCACCGGAGAATTCTTGGTGCCCGCCAGCGTCGGCGCTGATCCTCGAATCACCATTCTGGATTCGGCTTCTTTCTGCATCTCCGGCGTTCGCCGCAAATCGCCCTCATTTGGGCTGTAACCTAACGTTTGCCCAGCGGTGAGCTCGCCGTTCACTTCTACATCCACGTAATAGTTCTCAAACTTCAAGATTGAGGGATCCAGGAATGCGGTCAAAGCCAGAGAATCATGCATGTTTGGACCGATCAGAAATCCCTGCGCGCGGTTGTGGTCGATGGCCTTGCGGGCAATTTTGGCGGCCGCCTGGCTCACTGGACTCTTTCCCTCGCTGAGTTGCCGAACATGCTCATCGGTCAGTGAAGTCTTGCGGGTTACGTCGAGGCCGACCATGGTGACTGGAATTCCCGATTGAAAGACCATCCGGGCGGCTTCCGGATCGACGTAGATATTGAACTCAGCGGCTGGTGTGATATTGCCCCCGGAAAGCGAGCCACCCATCATTACCAAACCTCGCACCTTACCAGCCAAGTCCGAATCGGTGGCGAGTGCCGCGGCGATATTGGTAAGCGGTCCGATAGTAATGAGCGTGACCTCACCAGGATATTTGCGGATGATCTCGCCAATGAGTTGCGCCGCGGGATCACTGACGGGTTTGGTTGTCGGTTCAGGAAAAACCGCTCCACCCAGTCCGTTCTCGCCATGCGCATAAGTGGCGGTTACCAGGCGCCTCACCAAAGGCGCCTTAGCGCCGGCGGCGACTGGAATATCGGTGCGTCCGGCGATCTCAACCATGCGCAGTGCGTTGGGAAGAGTTAATGACAGCGGCACATTCCCGGCCACTGGAGTTATAGCTTCGATTTTCAACTCGGGCGAACGCATCGCGAGCAGCAAAGCGAAGGCATCATCCACTCCGGGATCCGTATCAATAATGACGCGCGATTGTCCGCCTGCGCCATCACGAGCTGACATTTGTGAGAGCGGCGCCGCGCCCGCTAAAGTTGATGCAAAGAGAGCTGCCGAGGAAGAAGTTACAAATTGCCGGCGTGTCACCGGCCCTGCCAGACGTGAACTCATACCATTACTCCCATAAGAAAATTTGAAAATGATTTTTGTTAAGACTAAAAGTTAACGAGCGCGCGGCGGCTGCGTCATCAGTTTGATGTAAAGATCGTAAAGCTTCTTCGTATCCACATCGAACTGTACGGTGGCTTTGTGCTCATAGGAAGGAACCGAAGCCTCAGGTCCCCAGAAGAGAGTCTCTCCATAACTCGGGCCGTGATCGATATCGATGTCGACGTAGTATTCTTTCTGCCCAGTGATGATAGAAGGATCGATCAGGGCTGCCGCCGATAATTCGTCCCACATAAAGCTTGGCTCTGAATATTTGGTTAGATATTGGGCGACTGGTGTATCGGCTTTGGCGATGGCATCGTGAATCTCTTTGCCAAGGGTAGTTTTTACCGAAATGTCGATCGGCGTAATAGTGATCTTCTTCCATGGCGCGCGCATGGAAATGCGAACCGCCTCTGGATCGAACCACCAGTTAAATTCACGGCGGCCATCGAGGCGGTCGATGCCGCCATTGTCGGCGTACATTCCACTTCCCATCAGAACCAGCTCTTTGGCCAACGTGGCTACTTCGGGATCGAGACGTAAAGCAAGAGCAATATTCGTCATCGGTCCGCCCGCCCAGATTACGACTTCGCCGGGATACTTGTGGACCATGCGAACGATGAATTCGGCTGCACTCTCGGCAATCGGCTTGATGTGCGGTTCACCTTCAACCAGCGGCGGTACAAAGTATGGATCGTGGTATCCCGCCTTGTATGCTTCCGACACGTGGGGACGCTTGGAAAAATCGCTCCAGCAGCCTTTATAACCGAGCTTCCCGTACAGATTCTCCCAGCGTTCGGATTCTTCTTTAGAATTCAATAGCGGAAACAGCGCGCCCTCGGCGACAGGAACGTCTGTGCGTCCCGCAATCTCGAGCAAGCGCAGCGTGCGTTGCGTTTCTTCTTTCATCCACTGATCGCCGCTGACGGTGGTGATGCCGAGAACATCAAACTTGTCGGACTGCAAGAAGATCAGCAGTGACTGCATGTCGGTGGTCGCCGGACCTCGCGCATCCTGATCCAGAATGATCTTTATTTTTTGTGCTTGAAGTTGAGTCGCAAGAATTAGCGTAAAGAAGGCGGCAAGCAGACCAACGAAGCTTCTTGGCTTCATTTGAAATTTCCCCCGGGGTCTTGTTTTGAAAAACGTAACTAGAAAATTACTGAGTCGAATAAATTTCAGCCATTCGCTTTCGCGACCAGCAGAATGGCAATGCAATAGAAGACAAACATTCCGACCAGATATAGCTTGGCACGGCTCCCGGCACCGGCAAATTCCTTCCAGGCAAATACGCCCCACAATGCGGCGACCATGGGAGCCGACTGGCCGATGGCATAAGAGATGGCCACGCCGGTAAAACTCGCTGCGACCAGGTTGAACACCATCCCGGTTCCCCAGATCGCGCCGCCCAGCAATCCGAGTACGTGGCCGGATGCCGGCCCTTTGAAATAGCCGCTGAAATCAACCGGCTCGCCGATCAGCGGTTTTTTCATGAAGTAAACATTCCAGATCGAACACGAGAGCAGAGCTCCCAATGTCAAAAAGACCGCAATGCTGTAGGGGCCAAGCGGATGTCCGTGGGTCATGCCGCGAGCCACGAAGGGAGCCCACAGGCCCATTAGAACGCCGGAGACGATACAGGTCACAATGCTCTTTCGTGACACCGAGCGGCCGGCGACGTTGAGGCTGCCGTAAGCTTTGCCATCCATGATCACAGCAATGACGGCGCAGATCACGCCCAGAGCCAGCAACACAATGTTGCCTTTTGGCTGTAACCCATAACTTAAGACAGTACCCACCACCAGAGCGATGCCGATCGAAACCGGAAAGGCAATGGCGAGCCCAGCCATATCGATGGCGGCAACAAGCAAGAGATTGGCGAGATTGAAAATCGCGCCGCCCACCATGGTGGAAATGATATTTGCGGTGTCCGCGGAGTGAACATTATTCAGAAAGCTGTCGGCGTTGTTGGCTGTGCTTCCCATGGTTAAGGCGAGCACGAGCGAGACGAGAAAAATTCCGATGGCATAATCCCAGTAAAAAAGCTCGAAGCGATAATTCTTAACGCCCTTGAAGGTATTGGCCCATGATCCCCAGCACACCGCGCTGGTGATCATCATGAACAGAGCAATAGTTAAGCTATGCGGGGTAAACATTCGTTTCTCCTATTTACCCTGAATTCGGGAAATGAACAGTTTCAGGAAGCGGTCGGCATCGACGTCCACGCAGACTTTAGTGTTCGGCTTGACCTTATCCATGCCTTCAATCTCGTAGTGGTCGCCGTGGAGCACATTGCGTTCCACATAGCCTTCGCGGTTTCCGACAGTCTCGCCGCGGGTAAATTTTCCCTGGGTTTCGACGTCGACATGCATCTCGCTGGTCTTGACCAGAGCTGGGGTCAATGGCGATGGCTACAGCGGAAGGATCGTACATGGGAGCGCCAGTCGCACCATATTGCAAACTAAGATCAACCAGATACTTCAGCACGGAATGAATGAAGTCGTTAATCGGGCCATGTGTCTTTCCGAGTTCAGCAAGGTAACTGGGAGTGAACATCGCTTTGTTCCCGACTTCGAGGCCCGACATGGTCAGCGAATTCCATCCTGCCTGAAAAACGATCTGCGCCGCTTCCGGATCGTTATAAATATTGGCTTCCGCGGCGGCGTTTACGTTGCCTCCGCTGATCGAGCCGCCCATGATGATGACCTCTTTCACCAGGGGAACGATGGAAGGATCTTTTTCCACGGCCAGCGCGATGTTCGTAAGCGGACCGACCGGAACAAGCGTGATCTCGTGCGGGGAAGCGTGCACGAGTTTGATGATGAGGTCAGGACCGAAAGTGGGATCGACCTTGCACTTGCTGGGCGGCAATTCCACGTTGCCCAATCCATTCTTGCCGTGCCAGAACTGAGCGGTAATCAATTTCTGAAACAGCGGATGGTGCGCTCCGGCAGCGACAGGAATATCACAGCGATTGGCAAGGGACACCATGCGCAGCGCGTTTTCCAGCCCCATCTCTAACTCGACGTTACCGGGAACGACAGTGATAGCCCGAACGTCCAGCTCCGGCGAATTCAACGCCAGCATAATGGCGAGGGCGTCGTCGGTTCCCGGGTCGGTATCGATAATTACTTTTTTGGCTGCGGTGGCGCGGAACGGGAACGCCGCGATCAGGATGGCTACGGTGATGAAGAAAGTGAAACGGCGAGTACGAACGGGGCCCGGGATCACAACCGCTGGAATTGTCATTAAGTTCGGAAAGTTTCGGCGATGTAGCCTAGCGTTACGGACGATGAGTGTCAAGTGAAACTCTACGTGCGAATGAGAATACGAAATGGATTTGACAACCGTCGTTAGCGAAAACTAGACTCCTCGTTCTTTTGATTTCATCGCGATTGCATCCACAGGGCCCTCAAATCATATGGCAAAGACTCCTCGCATTGCGGTCATAGGCAGCGCAAATATTGATCTCGTTACCTTTACGGACCGTTTTCCTAAACCGGGAGAAACCATTTTTGGACAGAAATTTGATCTCGGCTTTGGGGGCAAGGGCGCGAACCAGGCGGTAGCGGCAAAACTGTGCGGAGCCGACGTGTTCATGATGGCGCGCGTTGGCAGCGATCTTTTCGGTCCAGCGACCATCGAGAATTTCAAAAAATTAGGCATCGATACCGCACACGTGAAGCAAGTCGAAGGAGCCTCCAGCGGAGTGGCTCCGATTTTCGTAGAGCCCAGTGGCCAGAACAGAATTTTCGTGGTGAAGGGCGCCAACGATTTATTGAAAGCCGCAGATGTGGATGCCGCCGCAGATATGCTCAAGACTGTCGATTGCATGGTGATGCAGTTCGAAATTCCGATCGAAACTGTCTACTACTGCGTAAGCTTCGCAAAAAAACATGGCATTCGCTGCATCGTAAATCCCGCTCCCGCGGGACCCGTCGACATGAGCGCGCTGGCTGGACTCGATTACTTTGTTCCCAATGAGAGCGAAGCAGAAACCATTACCGGGATGCCAGTGCGGACCGTCGAAGATGCGAAACAATGCGCGGCCAAATTGCTTTCCGGCGGAGTAAAACGAGTAATTCTGACGCTGGGTTCGAACGGTTCGCTGCTGGCGGGCAAGGAAGGCATGGAGCATATCCCTGCATTCAGCGTGAAGAGTATTGATAGCACCGGCGCGGGTGATGCCTTTATCGGAAGCTTCGCCGTGTTCCTTGGCGAAGGCCTGCCCGAGCGCGATGCGGTACGCCGCGCGAATCTCTACGCAGGGCTTTCCACTACCGGCGTCGGAACGCAGAAATCCTTCTATGACCGGACACGGTATGACGCTGAGTGGTCTGCGCGAAAAACATCCTAGTGCCGGAGTTCTGGCGCGGAATACGAAGAAAATATCCGAGGTAAATTCAGCGGCGATCGATCTAGCGACAAACGCAGAATGACCAAAGTATGGGGACGTGTGACTTCTAACAGTCTGATTTCTCTCAGAAGAAAAGCTCCGATCTCTCTTGTCTTTTCGCTGCTCCTCTGCGGCATCCTCACGGCGCAGTCAACCAAAATCAAGGTCATCGCCGATCAGGACAGCGCCGGTCCGCAGGGCACAAACTTCCTTTCTCTGCTCATGTTATTGCGCGCGCCACAGATCGACCTGCTGGGAATTACTACGGTCAGCGGCGATCAGTGGATGAAACCGGCCACCGTGTTCGCGCTGTGGGCCACCGAACTGGCCGGCAGGACCGATGTCCCGGTCATAGCCGGCGCGGAAATGCCACTGATCAATACGGCACGAGAACAGGAAGCCCGCGAGATTTTATATGGGTCCTACATCGGATGGCATGGATCGTTCAATCCGGATGCGCCGAAACCCGAGCAGACCTGGGCTCCGCCGGGCGGCTTTCCGAAGGTGAAAGCGCGACCGGGCCGAGCGGCCGATTTCATTATCGATACGATTCGCGCAAATCCGGGCGAGGTGGTTTTGTATTGTGCCGGTCCGCTTACAAACATCGCTCTGGCAATCCGCATGGACCCGGACATCGTGCCTATGACAAAAGCGATTTACATCATGGGCGGAAGCAGCGGCGGTGGACCGGAGCTTAATTGGTGGTGGGACCCGGAAGCGGCGGCGATCACCATGCGCGCTCCGTGGAAGCAAATTGTTGTTTCGCCGTTTGAGGCCGGAGCGCAAGTCTGGTCCAGCAAAGCTCTCATGCAGAGAGTGGTGCAGGCGGGTGGGCCACTAGCAAATTACGTGCGCAGTTCCTATTTGGATTTCGTTCCCCCTACGGGAACGTCACTTTGGTCGATGATGTGGGACGAATTGCTGGTTGCTTCCTTAATCGATCCATCGGTAATCACGAAATCGGAGACGATGTATCTCGACGTGGATCTTTCTCACGGACCCGACTATGGGCATACGGTTGTATGGAAAAAACCGGAAGACATTCCGCACTTCTTTCTTCCTTATAGCGGGCCGGGTGGGCCGGATCGCGATAAATGGATGGGACATTTGATACCGCCGCCACAGTTGCATCCGGCGAGCGTTCAGATGGAAGTGGACAAGACCAAGTTCGAGAAGATTTTCGTCGACCTGATGAGCCACTAAGGCGATTATCTCCAGTCGAACGTCGACTAAAATCCTTGTTGCGAAATGGAACAAGAGCTTGTGTGAGACTGGCCAATCCTCTCATTTTCACGAAAAGTCTTGACTGTTCTCTTCACGGGGATATATCGTCTGGCAATTGTTTTCTTTGCAAGCATCACAATTATTTAGATGGGGCTGGTCGCTCGAGCTGAAGGGCGATTGTGTGTTGCGGTAACAACCAAACACCACTGGGGGATCCATCGCATGGTAAGGCGCGCTCGTCTCGCGTTTTCCGTTTCACTCGCTCTGTTCCTATGCCCAACACTTTTCGGGCAGACTACCGGCACCATCTCAGGCACGGTCGCTGACAAGACCGGTTCCGTTATTTCCGGCGCAACCGTCAAAATTAGCTCGCAGGCAACAGGAGTTGTCCGCGAAGCGAAGACTGACGACTCAGGTCACTATGTAGTGACACTGCTGCCGGTGTCGACCTACACCATCGCGGCTGCGTCTCAGGGCTTTCAGACGGCGCAGCAAAAAGACGTCAAGCTGCAAACCGACCAGCAGTTGGAAGTAAATTTCGCGCTGGTTCCCGGCAACGTCACTCAGACGATCGACGTAAGCGCCAGCGCAGTAGCTGTGGAAACCACGACTCCAAGTCTGGGCCAGGTCATCAACTCGCAGCAGGTGGCTGAACTACCGTTAAATGGCCGCGACTTCGTGCAGCTGGCAACTTTGGCTCCGGGCACAACTCAGGAGACGAATCCGCAGAGCTTCTTCAATGGCGGTCCGAGCAGCGAAGTTTCAGCCCGCGGATCGTATTCGCTTTCGGTGGGCGGCTCGCGCGCCAGCAGCACCGACTGGCTGCTCGACGGCAATGACAACAACGAACTCACTGCCGGTGGAATCGCGATCTTGCCCTCGATCGACGCGATTCAGGAATTCAAGGTTCTCACCTTCACTTACTCCGCGGAGTACGGTACTCGCGCGGGTCCGACGGTGCTGGTAACCACGAAATCCGGAACCAATCAGATCCACGGATCTCTGTTCGAGTTCTTCCGTAACACGGATCTCGATGCCCGCAGTTATTTTGCCTCCAGCAGGGAACAGTTCAATTTGAACCAGTTCGGCGGCGCAGTGGGTGGCCCGATCAGGAAAGATAAGACGTTTTTCTTCCTCGACTATCAGGCCAAGCGGCAACGGCACGGAATTCCTTTCGTAGGGTTGGTTCCTACGGCAGCGTATCGAGACGGGAGATTATCACGCGTACGACTCCGTAGCGGGAACTCCCAATACCTAACACAACCTCTCCAATCCCTATACGCGGCGTGCCGCTTCAATGCGACGGGGCTGGACAACCCGATTCCGGCAGGCCCGGACGGCGCTCAAGCTGCCCGGCGCACGAACTGCAACAAGATTCCGGCCAACATGATTGATCCCATCGGCCAGGCGATGATCAATCTCTTCCCTCTGCCAACTTCTACGACTACGGGTGAAAGCGCAGCATACAACTATTCCGACGTTCCAGTGCGAAAGTTGAATGAAGGCGAGTTCGACATCCGTCTGGACCACAACTTTTCCAGCAAGGATTCGATGTTTGCCCGTTTCAGCTACGATCAGGCAACGTCATACGTACCCGGAGGCGCTCCGGCTTTTGCCGAACAGAATGCCTTCGCCAGTAACCAGGATATCGACAACCACGGGCGGAATGTGGCAGTCTCCGAAACCCACATATTCTCCGATCGCACCATCAACCAGTTCCAGGTCGGATTCAATCGAATTTTCAACTACATTCTGTCGTATGGTAACGCCACTTGCGAATCGGCAAAATTGGGTATTCAGGGCGCAGATTTAGGTTCTGCCTGCGATAGTCTCACTGGGTTGCCGGCCAGCCTGAATCAGTCCACCAAGGTTTGCATGAGCTGTGGCTTCACCTCTACTCAGTTGTTCGGCGGCTATTACAACCTTGGAGACCGCGGCTTCGCTCCTTTTCAAGGCGGCACCAACGTTTTCTCCGTGTCAGACTCGTGGAACACCACTCGCGGTAACCATTCTCTGAGTATCGGTGGCGGAATCCGCGCCAATCAGATGAACGTGGTGACCAACGGATTCCAGGACGGATATTTCCTGCTGTTTGGCGGCTATACCCTTGATGCTTCGGCTGATCTGCTGGTTGGACAAGTTGGGGGAGCCATTCACGATCAGACGTTTAAGGGTGCAACCACAGGCCGCCGGTGGAAGTTGTTTCGGCCGTATGCGCAGGACGACTGGCGGATTACGAGAAACTTAACTGCCAATATTGGACTCGCCTGGGCCTTCGTCACTCCGATCGTTGAAGCTGAGAATCGGCAGGCCAACTTCGACTTTCAAACCGGACAGTTCCTGATCCCAGGAGTCAATTCAGATCCGCAGATTGGCGTTCAGCTGGACAAGACAGCACTGGAACCCCGGATCGGCCTCTCCTGGAAACCCTTCGGAACTGACACAACTGCGATCCGGGCGGGGTACTCGATCTTCCACGATTCTTCTTGGAATCAGGGTGCCCAGGGGACTTGGCAGAATCCTCCGTTCTATGCGGAAAGCGACAACTTCAGCGGACTCTGCCCGTTTGGAAATACCACTTCTCCCACTCCGCTGAATTGCGGTTTGGCCAGAAGTTTCCTTCCCGTGTTTACCGCGCCTCCCAATCCTTACGACTTTCAGGGAACCATCCAGTCGCAAAACCTGAACTTCAAGCAGGGACGTGTGCAGCAATTCAACTTGAATATCGAACACGAGTTGCCGGGGAACGTTGTGTTGACGGTGGGTTATGCAGGATCGCGAAGCGCGCACATCCTGGTGGACGGCGTGAATCTGAACGTCGCATCGCCTACGGCATGTTTCCCAACGATCGGCGGCGTCGCCAATCCTTTGTACGATCCCAGCTACACGCTCGGTTGCGGAATCGCGAACGTGCCGTGGGGACCACCAACGTTTCCGAATGGCTCCCCCGTCATCGACAACATTACCGATACCGGCTCAGCCCGCTATGACTCATTGCAGGTCAAGGCAGAGACCAAGAGCGCCAGGCACGGCATTTACGCTTTGCTCTCTTACACGTATGCTCGCACCTTCGACTCTGGCTTCCCTGATGGAGTGGGAACGAGCACGGGTGCGACCTACTGGCCGCTGCCGGGAACGCAAAAAGCAGACTGGGCGCTGTCGCAGATCGATCTCAAACACAACCTGAGCGCGAGCGTCATCTACAATCTGCCCTATGGAAAAGGGAGACGATTTGGCAATGGCGGAAACGCTGTGACGGAGGCCGTCCTGGGAAATTGGGAAGTGGACGTCATTGAAAAAATCACATCGGGCTTCCCAGTGTTCATTTTTAACAGCTCCGATGCGTCTGGCGTCGGTTTCAATCAGGGCGGCAACAACTACAACCGTCCTGACCAGGTTTGCGATCCCAATTCCGGTCCCAACAATTTGATCGAGTGGTTCAATACCAGTTGCTTTGCCCAAGCCGCTCCCGGCAAACTTGGCGATGCCAACCGAACACCACTTTACGGCCCGGATTTCGTGAACACAGACTTCTCGGCCATAAAGCATTTTCTCTTGCCCTACCGGGAAGGCTTGAGGCTCGACTTCCGCGCCGAGTTCTTCAATCTGTTTAATCATGCCCAGTTCGGACTACCGGGCGCGGATATATCGACGCCTTCTACCTTCGGTATTATCAATACCTCGGTGAACAATCCACGCGTCATGCAGTTCGCTCTAAAATTGTATTTCTGAGCGACCACAACCATCGACGGGAAACTGACGAAGATTTTGGTTTAAAGTCTCGTTTCAGTTTCCCGTTCTTTTCTTGCGAACGTCACAGACGGAAAGATGCACATCGTGACGGAAAAGGCGCGCGTGCGGAGGCTCCGATGAAGCACTTAAAAGTATCGCTTTTAATATTTTTCCTCCTGATGGCGAGTAGCGTGGGATTCGCGCAGCAACGCCGCAAAGTCATCATCAACCAGGACTGTTCGGGACCCGGCGGCAGCAATATGCAAACCCTGTTGACCCTGATTCAATCTCCCAAAGTGGAAGTTCTGGGGATCACCGTGGTCAGCGGAAACCAGTGGCGGGACGAAGAGGTAGCGCACACTCTGCGATTGCTGGAACTCATTGGCCGCACCGATATTCCGGTCGTGCCCGGCGCAGAGTTTCCCCTGGTGCATCGCCGTAAAGAAGCTCTTTTGTGGCAGGCAATGTATGGAAAAGTCGCATTCGCCGGCGCCTGGGATGACCGCTGGTGGCACGAACACGATGTGATTCCCAAACTCCTCGAAGGTGAGCCCACTACAAAGCCCTCCGATGAGGACGCTGCTCACTTCCTGATCCGCATGGTGCACAAATATCCGCATGAAGTGACCATCTATGAGGGCGGACCGATGACGAACCTGGCGCTTGCCAATGCAATCGATCCGCATTTTGCGGAACTGGCCGAGGGCCTGGTGTTCATGGGCGGAAGTCTAAATCCACAGACGGATGATCCTGAGTTCATCAGCGACCCGCGTCACGAATTTAATTTCTGGTTCGATCCCGAGGCCGCGAAGAGCGTGCTGGCGGCTCCGTGGAAGAAGATTGTTTGCACGCCGGTCGATATCTCCGTCAAAACGAAGATCACAGATGCCATGGTTGCGGAGATCAAGAAGAGCAACAATCCTGCAGCACAATACGTGGTGAAATTTTTTATGAAGGATCAAGGCGGTTTCTACATGTGGGACGAACTGGCCGCCGCTGCATGGATTGATCCGACGCTGATCACCAAAAAAGATAACTCGCTATATGAGCGTGAATATCGATCACGGCGCCGGCTACGGAGACACTCTAACGTGGACGGACAAAGATAAACCGCAGCTTGGCGAGCGGCTCGTCGAAATCCAGATGGATTTGGATCTGGCAAGATTCAACCAGATGTTTGTGGATTTGATGAAAGCGCCGACCCCACAAGCGCATTAAGTTTCATCGTCTAGAAAACCGTAATCATGAATTACAATCATCGCAGGATTTGTAGAGTTGCCGCCCTGATCAGTTTTGTCTTCTTCCTCGCCTCGACGGCATCGTCCGATGAATGGGAGGCGAGGCATGGACTCGTCTCCGTGACCGGCGTAATGAATCTCACGGAACCGCCGCCTCCGAGCGAGATATTTTTCTCCGGCCCCGATAGCCGTTCTCAAGCTGCCGCATGGCTTGACGGGCTGAAGGCATGGCGTACTGACCGGCGGGTGCGCTTGCGATACAACGGCGCCCAATATGAACGGCCAGACCTTGAATGGACCCAACACATCTTCTTGCAAGTACAGGTCCTCATCTGGGATCGAAGTTTGTACGATCCGGAAAAGGGTGAATACACCGTTGACAGTTTTTTGAACGAGATTGAGCAGCGAGTAGGAAAAATCGATGCCGTACTTATTTGGCATGTATATCCGAATCTCGGAGTCGATGACCGTAATCAATTCGATCTTTTGCAGGACCTTCCCGGCGGCTTGCCGGGTTTGCGCCATCTCGTTGAGCAATTTCACGCTCGTGGGGTAAGAGTATTCTTTCCTTTTCTTGCCTGGGACACGGGTACGCGAGAGGAAAACAATATCGCGACCGCAATTTCTCAGGAACTAAAAGATATCGGAGCAGACGGAATTAACTTTGACACTCTGGAGAGTGTCCCGGTCGCTTTCCGCCAGGCTTCCGATGCCATCGGCGCGCCCTTGGCGCTTGAACCTCAATTTCAGCCGCGCGACGGGTCCATCGCGTGGACAAATATCTCGTGGAATGACTGGGTGACGTGGGAGGGCAAACAGTATCCATTCATTCCCATGGTCAGCAAGACCAAGTGGTTCGAGTCTCGTCATACCGTCAGCGTGACAGATCGCTTCACCCGCGATAAAACCGACAGCCTGCAACACGCTTTCTTCAACGGGCAGGGATATGCAGTTCTGGAAAATCTCTGGGGCTTTTGGTATGGCATGAATCCGAACGATGCCGAAGCGGTGTTGCGTTTCACTGCCATTGAGCGTGCGATGGCAGACAATCTTCGCAGTCCGGATTGGGAGCCGCATGCCGCGACTATGCAGGATGGAGTCTTCGCGAGTCGGTTTCCCGATCATTCGACCACACTGTGGACAATGGTGAACCGAAATGAATACGACGTTGCTGGTCCGGAACTGCGAGTGCCTTTCCATGCCGGCATTCACTTCTATGATCTATGGCATGGAACTGAACTGAAGCCGATCACCCGCGGAAGCGACGCCGTCCTCAGTTTCGAAATAGAAGGCCGAGGTTTCGGAGCCGTGCTGGCGACCGACGAGGATTCGTCAACCGGTCGCGTGAAGGACATCCTGTCCTATATGTCGCAACGCTCGCAGCGTCGCTTGTCGAGTTTCTCGCGCGAGTGGCAGGCCGTGCCGCAGACCATGGTTGAAATCAAGCCCACAAAACCCGCGTCCACTGCGCCTTCCGGCATGGTCATGATTCCGGGCGGCGACTACAGTTTTCAAGTTCACGGTATCGAGATTGAAGGCGGCAATGATCCTGGAGTCGATGTTCAATATCCTTGGGAAAATTCCGCTCGGCGCTACCACACGCATCCCATCCACGTGCTCGGCTTCTATATGGATCGCACCCTGGTCACGAATGCCGAATTCGCTAAGTTCCTGAGTGCGACCAGCTACCGTCCCAAAGATGATCACAATTTTCTTCGGGACTGGCGAGACGGACATTATCCGCAAGGCTGGGACGATAAGCCCGTCACTTGGGTGTCGATCGAAGACGCGCGCGCTTATGCAGTCTGGGCAGGGAAGCGCCTTCCGCATGATTGGGAATGGCAATATGCGGCGCAATCAACCGACGGACGAATCTACCCGTGGGGAAACGACTGGAATTCGAAAGCCATGCCACCGCCCGATCATGGCCGAACTATTTCGCCGCTTGCGAATGTAGGCGCCTTTCCAACGGGTGCAAGTCCGTTCGGCGTGCTCGATTTAATTGGCAATGTTTCGCAGTGGACAGACGAGTTTCGCGATGAGCATACTCGTGCGGCGATTGTACGCGGCGGTGCGCAGTATCAACCTCGCGGGTCGATCTGGTACTTCCCGCAAAGCTACCGTTTGGATGAACATCAGAAATATCTTTTAATGTCTCCGGGCCGTGACCGCGCCGGCACGATTGGTTTCCGATGTGTAGTAGATGCGCAATAGATGTTTACAACCATCCTCGGCTCATTGGTGCGGCAGACGACCTTCAGCATGATCATTAGGTGCCGGGTTGAGTCACCGGCTGCGCGGCGCGGCGCCTGCGCGGCTGGATTGCTATTGACACCGCATTTCACCGAGTGAGAGACTGCCGTAGTTGGCCCGCGAAACTGGTTCGGCCCGCTCGCCTACCCAGCAGTGCAGCCGCAGAATCGTAGTATCCGGGCATGAGTTCCAACCCCAGCTTCGATCGCGAATCCTTCCAAGAGCTCTTGGCAAATGCCTTTGCCGTGCAGGAAAGTGATATAGATCGCGAGTCTCTCTCTGCCATTGTCGAAGTCCAACGGCTGATCGCGAAAGGCGAACTTGACGCAGAAGGGACTATGCATTTGATCGTCGACTGCGCCCGCGACGTGGCGCATGCCGGCGGAATCGCCGTGGCGGTGTTAGAGGGAAATCAACTGGTCTACCGGGCAGGAAGCGGAGTCGCTTCTTCGTATGTTGGTCGTCACGCCATAGCCTCACTGGTTGTTTCGGCGAATACTCATGCCAGCCGTGAGATTCTCCGTGTTGAGAATGCGGAAACGGACACACGCATCGAAGCCGCGATCTGCCGCCAGTTCGGAGGAATGGCGCTCGTAATTTTCCTTATTTACCGGGATCGCGCTGCGGTGGGGCTGCTGCAAGTAATTTTTACCGAGCCGCACGCATTTCAAGATCGCGAAGTTCGTACATACCGGTTGATGGCTGGCCTCATCGAGGATGCAATGTCTCGCGCTGGCGCGCTTGAACCGGCAGAAAACGTGAGGGCAAGTCTACCCGGTACGGCCCCGGTTGCGCAGATTGCCGATCGGACGCGGAAATTTCCAAGTGTCGCCGCACCTGTGCAACTCCGTGCAAGCAAGCATGCAGCCTATCAGGCTGGGGCGGTCGCTCCGGCGCTGGCCGGCGAATCGCAAACGCGCAGCAAACCCACTTTGCTGCCGACAATGATTTCGCCGGAGCTGAACCGGGTTCCCTGGCACGGGCGCTGGAAGCCGGCCCTGGCGGCCATCGCCGCCGTACTGCTGCTAACTTGCTGGATTGCATTGGGCCGTCACCGTTCCGCGTCACCTTTGAGGTCTTCAGCTCTGCCAGAATCATCGGCGGCGGGACAGCCAGCGCCGTTCCAGCCGGCGAAATCGGTGCCGGTCGGAAGCACCACCCAAGTAGCGAGCAGCACTGCCCAAGTGTTGTCTCGGCCGGCCCAGCTGAGACAGGCGGCGCATTCGCGGACAGCGCATCGGCGGGTGCGAGTGAGGAAGAATGAAGTCGATTACGTCAAAGATGACGTAACAATTCGCTACTTTACTAACAAACCTGCGTCGCAGCGCGGGGCGTTCGAGCACCGGGTTTCATATATCGGAGATGATGTCACGGTACGCTATTTCACTCCCAACCAGCGGTAGGGCTGCTCAGGTCACGTGGAGCGCGGCGTAAGCAGTTTCGTCAGCGACTCGAACCGGGGCGCAGATCGTCAACAATAGAACGTTAGAAAGTGGATATTTCTTTTTCTCATTTCGTGCCGTCGAGTTTGCGCAAATAATCTCCCCATTTTGAATCGTATCCCGGGGCGCGATTTTCCAGTCGAGCGCCTTCGTTCCACCAATGTGCTTTGCCTCTGCCCATGCTCGCGCCTTTCCTGGTGTGAAGGTCGAGCATGAAATCCTGCACTTCCACTTTGCGTTCGCCGCGGGTTACAACTTCTTGCGTCCAGCCGGCAAGTTCCATCGACATGTTGTCTTTTTGCGCGGTGGCCAGCAGGCGTACGGCGTGGGCGCAGTAAATCCAGCGGTCGCCACGGTCTGGCATGCGCTGCCGTTGCTGGTTCAAAGCTTCGATGATTGCCGGTGCAGTCACGAGGCCTAGGCCGACATCTTCCGTCGCAATGATTTCCAGACGCCGCCACAAAATTTCTTCTGTCTCAGGTCCGGAGGAAAAGAGCTCATATGCCGCAAGAGCTGCGTCTTCCACCCAGCCGCGACGAATCGATTTTTGCAAAACCGAGCGCAATTCGTCGACTCCGTAACCGTTGGTGCTCGTCGTGCGGCTCCAGATGTCCTGGCTCTGATAATTCGCTTCGCTTTCGTGTTTTGGTGACATGGCGCTCCTTCTGACTGCAGCTATGAGATTAGTTGTAGTGCTTCAGAATCCTCCGCTCTATGAGCGAGGCAGAAAGATAAAAAGTCAGTGCGATCAAAATGGTGACTACGGACGCGGCCAGGGCTTGGTCCATGGCGAGGTCCGCTGTCGAAGTAGCGATCAGAAAACCGAGGCCTCCGGTTTGCATCAGGAACTCGGCAATCAGCGCGGAAAGTACGCTCTGCACCGAAAGCACTCGGAGTGCTATGGCCAAACTTGGAACGGCGGCGGGAAGCGCCAGAAGCGTCAAGCGATTCCAGCGTCCTGCGCCCTGCACAAGAAAATATTCTCCAGCCATGGGAGGCAATGCCTTCAGGCCTGCGCTGGCAAAAACGAAACCGGGCAGGAAGCAAAGAATGACGACGGTGACGAAGACGGTGCGATCGTCATACCCGAAAATCCGTGTGAGCACCGGGATCAGGCAGACCACCGGCACAGACGTCAGTAGAAGCGCCAACGGAGTCGTCAGTCCTGCGAGGATTCTCGACGTCCACGTGACGATGGCAAGCAGCAGCCCGAAGATTAATCCGCCGACCATGCCGAACAGTGCGACTTCGATCGTGTGCAGGGCAGGCTGAACATAGAACGAAGGGTTATGCATCAGTTCGCGGGCCACAGCGATCGGCGTGACGATGACAATTCCGTTAAGTCCGCTATGCCTAACCCAAAATGACCAGGCGAGCAGAAGCATAATCACGGCCCAGGTTTGAGCGATGAAGCGTTTCATTGTCTGAACCTTCGCGCCAGCGCTTTTTGCAGCGCAGCGGCGATCAGAAAACCACTCAATGACATCGCCGCTGCCATTGTCACCGCTGCCCACATGAGTCGTATCTGAAAGTTTTGCATGGCATTCAGAATCACCAGTCCCAGTCCCTGGGGCGCGCCGAACCACTCGCCGAGAATCGCTCCGATAAAAGAAGCCGATACTGCCGCCTTCAGGCCGCTGGCAAGATGCGGCAAAGCTGACGGCAACTCCAGATAAACCAGGCGCTTCCTCCGGGTGGCGCCGAACGCCGTCATCACATCGCGTAGGGCCGGAGATGCGGCGGCCATTCCAGACGCAGCCGCTACATAAAGGAGAAAGAACACCTGAATGCCGGCCAGCACCGTTGGAGTTTGGCTGCGACTAAAAACTACAATCAAGATCGGTCCGAGGGCGATCGGCGGGGTTGCGTTTACCAGCAGCGCCAAGCGGTCAAGGCCGGGCTGCAAAGGTGGCAGCAGACGCATTACGATCGCGAGCAACACTGCCAGAGAACCGCCCAGAAGCAGTCCCTTGGCAGCAGATGCGAGCGTCGCTAAGGCCGAACGGATCAGCAGCGGGAAATTCTCGGGAGAGAACAATGTGACAACAACATCGCTCGCCGCGGGCAATGCTGGCCCAGCCACAGCCGCCTTGCCGGCCCATTGCCACAGCGCAAAGAAAAGCACAAGCCCTGCCGCCGCATAGAGTGCGCTGGTCCTCAGTTGGCTCTGTGTCATTTCCATGGCGATTCCATTTAATCGGTTTTCCGGTCTAGGGCTGCAGCCACAACGTAATTTGGTCCGTCAAGCGATGGAACTCTTCGCGCCGCAAAAGTTCCGGAGTGCGAGGGCGCGAAAACGGAACCTGCACGACCTGAGCAATTGCGCCTGGCTTTTCCATCACGACGGTTCGGTCGGAAAGAAAAAGCGCTTCTTCTACCGAATGAGTTACGAGCATGGTTGTTATCGCCCGATCCCTCCAGATGAGTTCCAATTCAATGTTGAGCCTGCGCCGGGTCACCGCGTCCAGCGCTCCGAATGGTTCGTCGAGCAGAAGAACCTCAGGATCGAGACAAAGCGAGCGGGCAATCGCCGCGCGTTGCCGCATTCCGCCAGAAAGCTGGCTCGGCCGGGCTCGCTCGAATCCCTGCAGACCTACCAATTCGATGAGCTTCAATATTCGCTCCCGATCCACGGCTAGTCCTGCCAGTTTGAAGGGCAGAGCGAGATTGCTCTCCACGGAAAGCCACGGCAGCAGGGCAGAGTCCTGAAAAGCAATCCCGAGACGATGATGCTTCACAACTTCTTCGGGCACGGCGTCACCGATGCGTATGCTGCCGCTGGATGGAAGCTCAAGGCCTGCGACCAGATGAAGAAGCGTACTCTTACCGCAGCCGGAGGGACCGACGATGGCAACGAACTCGCCGGGAGCAACAGTGAGATCCAGATGTCGAATGGCTTCCACGATCACACTGCGGCGAGGAGTATACCGTTTGGCGAGATCGCGGATTTCTATGCCTGCACCGCTCATGTTAATGACCCGTCAATCTGGCCCGTCAATCGCTCGCGTTTCACCCACCGATCCCCCGGTCGAAACGTTCCATGATCTTTCCGTATTGTTTCTTTACTCGCTCTCGCATGGGACCGAGATCAACCGTGAGCAGTTGGCGATCCTTCATAACAATGCGTCCATCGATGATCACCGTCTGAACGTCGCGGCCAACGGTGTGCTCCGCGGCAGTTATTACCGGATCGTACATCGGATATTGATCGTAGTCGCCAGCGCCGATCAGGATGATGTCGGCGAGCTTCCCGGTTTCGAGGCTGCCAATCTGCGTCTCCAGGCGCGCGGCTCGCGCTCCGCCGCGCACCACTTGGCGCAGCATGTCGACGTAGCTCATGGGTGCCGAGCCGTGCAACGGGGTTCCATCCAGAATCTGCTGGCCGAGCACCGCGTAATGCGCCACCTGGAACAGGTCGAGAGTACCGCGTGTAGCAGCGCCGTCGGTACCCAGGCCGACACGCACGTTGCGCCGCACCAACTCAAATAAATGAGGCGCCCCGATGATGAAGTTGTTCATGGCACAGTGGCAGGAGCTGACATCATTCGCGGCATAAAGATCAATTTCCTTATGACTCATCAGCACGGAGTGAGCGCAGTGCAGCCGGTCATTCAGCACGCCGATTGCATTCAGGTACTCGGCAGGCCGCGCGCCAAATTGATCGATTGTGTATTCCACCTCGTAGGTGCCTTCGCATAAATGGGTATGAATGTGCGTATCGAGTTGCTTCGCCAGCGCATCCATATCGAGACGCAGCTTTTCGGAATTCACAATAATCTGGCGCAGTGCCAGCCACGCGTTCACCCGAGGATGTTTTTCCCAGCGCTTGACTAGTGCCTCACTGCGCTGCAACGCTTCACCCGTGGAAAGTCGGAAACCTTGCGGCAGAGTTTCGTCAATGTCCATGGTGGACATAGCAATCCGTCCGCGGATGCCGATTTCGTCTGCGGCGCGGCCCATCTCATCCGGGCATGGACCGCCCGCTTCCAGAAAGCAGGTGGTACCACAACTGATCATCGAGGAGTATGCACTCAAGCCGCTGCAATAAACATCTTCTGGCTCGAGACCACTTTCAAAAGGGATGAGATAGCGTTTCCAGATGGGTTCGCGCAGATTTCCCATATTGCCGAGAGACGCGAGCTTGCCACGCAAGAACTGCTGTGCAGTGTGTACATGGCAATCCACCAGGCCGGGCATTGCGATCATGCCGCTGGCCTTCAAAGTGTTTTTCGCGCGAAAGCGTTTCGCAGCGTTATCGCTCTTACCGAGCCAAACAATCTTATTCCCAGCAATTGCGATAGCTCCGTCGCTGAGGACATCATTCGCGTGGTTGAAAGTCAGCACTTCAGCTCCGGTGATGAGCAGGTCAATATCAGTGCCGGGCTGTTCCATTCTGTCTCCGCTTCCAGATTATATTTTCGATCAGGTCTGAATATTGCGATTGGAACTGGATTGTCAAGAATCTGGATTGCCAGGAATTACAGCGGCAATCCTTTGTAGGCTTCCGCGAGCAGGCTCAAGTCCATGATCCGCGCCGGATCCGGCAGGTTGGTGCGGCCAGTGGCCCGCGCCACATCATACATGGAACCGCGGAGCTGTTCCTCGTTGACCCAATAAGGTCCGAGTGTGCCGGGTATCTTCTCGAGTTCGAGCTGGAGCTGATTCAAACGAATTTGCTGATGAAGGGAGAATCCATAATCGCGTCCGTATTTTGATACGACGAGGGACGCAGCGTAGCTCGGATCTTTTTTATTGTCGATGTACCCCTGCAACAACCCGTGAAGAAACGCAACAAACATCGCTCGCTCAGCCACCAGCCGCTTTCGTTCCACCACCAGCAATTGAGAAGGAACGCGAAATCCAAACTGGTCCATGCGTGCTACCAGGAAGTCCTTGCCCTGTTTGAGATTCATGTCTTCAAAAATCACAGGCTGATTGGTGACGAAGCAAAAGTAAGCATCTCCCGCGCCCGCCAGCAGAGCGTCTGGCGAATAGCCGGCGGGGATATAGCGATGTTCCGGCGGGAGGTGATTGATCTTAAAGACGGCGTCGAGCACATCACGTTCATTTGGTCCCTGCACCAGAAAGCGCGTACCGGGAAGATCTGCGGGCTTCAGCACGGGCCTTCGCGGCAACGAGATCAATCCCTCGGGAGTAACCGGAACCATCGAAGCGATAATGACAAAGTCGTTGCCGTGAGCTTCAGCGTCCAGCAACTGCAGCCAACTGGTCCCTGCGATATCGGCTTGCCCCGCGGCGAGACTTACCAATGAGACGGGAGCATTTGGTCCTCCGCCAAGATATTTGATCGAGAGGCCTGCGTTGGCGAAATGCCCTTTCTCCATTGCCACGAAAATATCGGCATATTCGCTGTTTGGCACCCAGCCAAATGCAATTGTGAGCTGGCGGGCCGAGTCCGCAGCTTCCAGCCGCGCGCTGATGAATGCGGCAAGTCCGCAGGTCAAGCTTCCAGCCAGGAATTGTCTGCGATTCAAGTTAAATTGCTTCGTTGCCGGTTCGATTTCCCTGAACGTGGCATCCTCATCAAAGCTCATTGTCTACGGTTCCCTGGAAAATGTAGAAGGTCAGCGCTACTTGCTGGCGACCCACGGTCGTGTATGAACCGCGCGATCCGAGATTCCTTCTGACACCGGATCAGGCAGGACAAGTTCTAAAACGTCATCCGAACTATAGGCATGAGTTTGATGACATGCCGGGCACGCCAGCCCGTCGAGCGGCGGACTTGGGAATTCGAGTTGGTCACGAAGAGGCTCCGTTGCAACGTCAAACTTGAAGACGGTTTTGCAGGGCTTCCCCTCATCCACGGACTTGCATATCACCACGTAATATTTAACCATCTCGGTTGTTAAAATAGCACACGCCCGAATGAATCAAACACAGAAGAATAGATTCACCGCTTTACTTTGTACGATGGATTGAGAAGGCGAAGTTCAAATGAGCAAGTTCAAGCGAAGGTCAGGTAGGAGTGCCCGCTGCCGGCATAACTCGTGCACAGCAAAGTCTTCTCTGTCAGGCCTTTACGGTCCGTGTAGCAACTTCCGCGCCATCGGGATTACTTCCGTGATCTCGAGCGCCGGCCTTTGGACCTTTTACCAATCGCTATAATCTAATGATGGCGTACTTCGCCGCGGAAGAGCGGCAGAGTCCGAACCGAACCAAGACATCCGAAATATCAGGAGCAAATGACGAAAGCCGATCCACATCCGCTGGAAGAGATCCTCGAAAATCGTATTGCCATCATCGACGGGGCGATGGGTACGACGATCCGCACCTATGGCATGACGGAAGCGGATATCCGCGGAGATCGCTTCAGGGACTCGAAGAAGGGCTTGCTAAATAATGGTGATCTCTTCTCGCTGACCAAGCCGGAGATGATCGGGGACATCCATCGTCGGTTTCTGGAAGCGGGCGCGGACATCATCGAGACAAACACTTTTGGGGCAACCAGCATCACGCAGAGCGAATTTTTCGTAGACGACCCGCGCGAGCGTGGCGGGCGAAAGGATCCTGCGTTTTATCAAAAAATCATCGACGATCCGTTTCTCGGCAGTCTGGCATCGGACATTAATGAGCAATCGGCGCGGCAGTGCCGTGAGTGGGCCGATCGTGTCGGCACCGCAACCTCTCGTCAACGCTTCGTGGCGGGAGCGATTGGTCCGCTGACGGTGTCTCTTTCGAATTCGCCCGATGCCGACGATCCCGGCTTCCGCGTGGTCACATTTGACCAGGTTAAGATAGCCTACGCTCAGCAAGTACGTGCACTCATTGCTGGCGGCGTGGACTTGCTGTTGGTCGAGACAATTTTTGATTCGCTCAACGCTAAGGCTGCGCTGGTTGCGATTCGTGAGGTGTTCGACCAGGACGGTAAAAAACTGCCGGTGATGATCTCGGCGGCCGTAGGCCGTGGCGGCGAAACGATGATCTCCGCGCAAACGACTGAGGCATTCTGGAACGCGGTGCAACATGTAAGACCTCTATCGGTCGGACTCAACTGCTCTCTCGGACCCGATCTCATGTATCCGTTCCTGGAGGAACTTTCGGAGAAGGCTGACGTAGCGATCTCGTGCTATCCGAATGCCGGTTTGCCGAATCCTCTCTCGGAAACTGGATTCGATCTGGGGCCGCAAGACATAGCCCGCTATCTGGGCAACTTTGCGCAAGCCGGACTGATCAATATTGCCGGCGGCTGCTGCGGCAATACCCCTGAGCACATCGCCGCTATTGCCAAGGCGCTCGAAGGCCAGCCTCCGCGAAAGTGGGGGATGCACCCTGCTGAAGAATCCTTTTCCCAGCAGATTGAGAGTCGAGCGTGAGTGTGTCCGATAGCGCGGGCGCAAACGCGCCCACGAAGGTCAAGCCCCTCCGTTTGTCGGGCTCGCAACCCTTCACCCAACAGCCGGGCGTCTTCATCATGATCGGTGAGCGTACCAACGTTGCCGGCTCGCCGAAGTTTGCGAATCTCATCAAGCAAGGCAAATACGAAGAAGCGGTAAGCGTGGCCCGTCAGCAGGTCGAGAACGGCGCGAATGTTCTCGACATCTGTATGGACGAAGGCATGATCGACGGCGTCACGGCGATGACGCGGTTCCTGCAGTTACTCGGGAGCGAGCCTGAGGTCGCCAAAGTGCCTTTCATGGTGGACTCCTCAAAGTGGGAGGTCATCGAGGCTGGCCTGAAGTGCATGCAGGGCAAGGGCATCGTGAATTCGATTTCGCTGAAAGAAGGTGAAGAGAAGTTTCGCCAGAATGCAGCGAAAGTTCTGAAATATGGCGCTGCGGTAGTGGTGATGGCCTTCGACGAACAGGGCCAGGCCGCAACTTACGAGGATAAGATCCGTGTCTGCAAGCGCGCTTACCGGATACTGGTCGACGAGGTCGGTTTCCCGCCGGAAGACATTATCTTCGATCCGAATATTCTCACCGTTGCCACTGGCATGGAGGAGCACAACAACTACGCGGTCGACTTCATCAATGCTACGCGGTGGATCAAGGCGAATCTGCAGCACGCGAAGGTAAGCGGCGGCGTTTCGAATATCTCGTTCAGCTTCCGCGGCAATAACAAAGTGCGCGAGGCCATGCACTCGGCATTTCTTTATCACGCCATCACAGCGGGCCTGGACATGGGCATTGTGAATGCCGGAATGCTCGAGGTGTACGAGGAGATTGAGCCTGAGCTAAAGACACTGGTCGAAGACGTGCTGCTAAACCGCCGGCCGGACGCGACCGAGCGATTGGTGGATTACGGCGAGAAACTCAAAGGTGTGAGCGCCGTCGTCAACGAAAAAAAGGCCGAAGAATGGCGCAACGGCACAGTTGAAGAGCGTCTCTCGCATGCGCTGGTCAAGGGGATTGACGCCTACATCGAGCTCGATGCGGAGGAAGCTCGCTTGAAACTGGGCCGTCCTCTGTTGGTTATCGAAGGGCCGCTGATGGCCGGCATGAGCGTCGTCGGCGATCTATTCGGAGCTGGCAAGATGTTCTTGCCGCAAGTTGTTAAATCGGCACGGGTGATGAAGAAAGCCGTGGCGCACCTCACGCCGTTCATGGAAGCCGAGAAAGTTGCCATGGCTGCGTCTGGCCAGGAGGTCAAAGCGCAAGGAAAAATCGTGCTTGCCACGGTCAAAGGGGATGTACACGATATCGGTAAGAATATTGTCGGCGTCGTCTTAGCCTGCAACAACTACGAGGTAATCGACATGGGGGTGATGGTCCCGTGTGAAAAAATTCTCGAACGCGCTAAGGCTGAAAAAGTGGACATGATCGGACTCAGCGGCTTGATCACGCCGTCTCTCGACGAGATGGTTCACGTGGCTCGCGAGATGGAGCGTCAAGGCTTCAAGTTGCCGCTGCTCATCGGCGGGGCAACCACCAGCCGGGCGCACACTGCGATCAAGATCGCGCCGCACTACAGCGAGCCCGTGGTTCATATTCTCGATGCCAGCCGGGCTGTGCCGGTGACCACCAGCCTTCTGAGCGACGACGGCAAGGCAGCCTTCGTGGCACAGCATCGCGCCGATTATGAGGCGCTCCGTAAGTCCTACTCTGCAACGCGCCTCACAGTCGTCTCGCTCGAGGCTGCTAGAAAAAGACGCACTCCGATCGAGTGGCGTGCCGAGGATCTGCCAACTCCCGTGTTTACCGGCGTGCGCGTCCTGGACAACTTTCCGCTGGCGACGCTGCGCGACTACATCGACTGGACCCCGTTTTTCCACACATGGGAATTAAAAGGGGTTTACCCGCGGATCTTCGATCACCCCGCGCACGGTGCGCAGGCGCGCCAGATTTTCGCTGAGGCCAACACACTTCTGGATTTGATCATTGCGAAGAATCTGATTACGGCGCGCGGAGTATACGGTTTCTTTCCAGCCAGTGCCGTTGGCGACGATGTCGAATTGTACGCGGACGAAACGCGCGGAAACGCGCTTGATCGATTCCACTTCCTCCGCCAGCAATCCAATAAAGAAGGCAGTGAGCCCTGCCGGTCCTTGGCCGACTTCATCGCGCCAAAGGAAACAGGACTCCGCGATCATATCGGTGCTTTTGCCGTAACCAGCGGAATCGGCCTGAAGGAGCTGTGCGACAAGTTCAAAGCCGAGAACGACGACTACAACGCGATCATGGCGGAAGCCATCGCCGATCGTCTGGCTGAAGCTTTCGCCGAATGCTTGCACAAGCGAGTGCGGGACGAATGGGGTTACGGGTGTGCGGAGGGTCTGAGCAAGACGGATCTCATCGCGGAGAAGTACCGCGGGATCAGGCCGGCCGCTGGTTATCCGGCATGCCCGGATCACACAGAGAAGGGCACGCTCTGGCGATTACTCAATGTGCAGGCCAACACCGGAATGCAGATTACCGAATCCTTTGCCATGTGGCCGGGCTCGAGCGTGAGCGGGCTCTACTTCGCTCACCCTCAATCGCGCTATTTTAGTCTCGGCAAGATCGACCGCGATCAGGTCGCCGACTATAGCAAACGCAAAGGGATGAGCGTGCCAGAGGTCGAGCGATGGCTCGGTCCAAACCTGAACTATGATCCTTCGGAATAGAGACTAGAAGAGCCAGGACAATTCTCAGCTGTCCTTTGTAAGTGGGAAGTGCGTGCGCTCGCTGTCATCGTCCGAAAATACGCGCAACCTTGTAGTTTCGCTGAGCTTGAACTTGTGGGGAGTTTCAGGACGGCATGGGCAAAGCAGCCTTTGCCATTCTGGCGCACCCGCAACGTTTTCGATATACGCCCCGTTGCTGTAGTAAAGAGCGCCCTTCTTAAGCAAATACTGCATGTGGCAGTTGGGACACTCGAAATATAGGCGGGTAGTGGACATGGCTCGTGACCACGCCCGGCGTCTGGAATTGCAGACGCCAAATTGCGCGGTACGCGTCGAGTGCTCCAAACAGATTAAACTTTATCTGAGAATTCCGGAATAGCTCTTCCGTGCTAAATGGAATACCGGATTACACTTGGGCTGGCAATTTTGACTTTCGCTCCGTGGCTTCCAGATTCTTGCGGATGCGGCGCAGTTCGATAAAGTTCAACGCAGTGATCGCACAAAGCACAGATGCAAACAAGATCATCACAATAGTATCCATTCGTCTCCTTTGACGACCGACTCGCCGCAAAACAAAACGCTCCCGACTCAGATCCGAGCCGCGAGCGCTTGTCGGGCAGCCCTCCCCAGAACTGCTCGCTCACAGAGTAGAATCGTTCGCCGATCAAGTGAATAGCACACGTGTGCCATTCATAAAGTCTATCTGCCGGGCCCAGTAAGCTTCTGAACTGCGTCCACCTCTCCGTCGCATTAAGTCTGTCCTGATTTTCCCGTCACGATAAATTCGTGCGTCTCTTGAACCAGTACAACCGCAGCCTACACCTGCTGACGGAGGTTCGGGCGCAGTGTCAGCGAACCGTCCTCGTTCAGCTTCTGGTGACACGCCCAACGCACCGGATAAAGCATACCCTTGACCTCGATCTCGGCTTTCAGTTTCAATCCTTTCCAATCGGCGATATTCGGAAGCACGAACTGGGCCTGCCTGATCTTGCCCGGTAAGGGATAGCCGGCATCCAGACACCCAGACTTGAGTATTTTTCCATCCTGACTCTCCACGGTCACCCGTAAAACACCTGGGACTCCCGCAATGCCGTCATTGGCAAAACCAATTATCAGCCCCTGATAATTAGCGTCCTTATAGCTCCAGATAAAAGACGGCCTTACCCGATAGCCAATGCGGCGATTGATCCGGTCGAACGCTGCCGGATAGGCCTGGTAGTAGCTCATCAGATTCTTTGCGCTGATCTGATGAAAGTTCCACAGCGACCAGTAATTCGCCCCGATATCGATCACATGATCGATCATATTCTCGGCTGGAGATATTCCTTCCAGTGCAGCGCTCGGATCAGGGGGCTTCCCAGGAAGCCCCTGCTCGAGCAATGCAGCGATCCAGGGCGGCCGGTTGCTGAGCGCTTCAATCTGCTCGTTCTCGATAAAGATGGTGTCGCTGCGAATCCAATTGTTGCTGCGGACGGTTCGGTCTAGCATTTCTGAATTGCCAACCCGGCTGAAGTCCGGTTGTGTGTTAGTCAGCAGAGGAGTTTTCTTGAACTGTTCAAGCTGGATTTCGAGCATACTCATCCAGGTACGCTCTGCCGTCAGATAATCAGGAAAAGGATTGTTGGCGAAAGGCCAAGTGTGTCCTTCACCCCAGAAGCCATACATGAAGGTGTCGATATATTCGACGAGCGGGTTGCCATCGAATTCCGCCGCCAATTGGCCCACCAGCTCTTTGAATGCCCGCTGAAAAAAAGGATCGTCGTACCGGGGCTGGTAACGCGAATGCGGATTCTCCAGGAATCTCTTTCCTGCAGCGATGCTCTCCTGATCGCTGGGCGCCACCAGATCAACTTTCGGTACTTTTTCCAGGACAAAATCTGGTAAGGCAGCTTCGTGCTTGTAATCAGGAGCGCACATCTGAATCCGCAATCCGACACGCTTGTTGTTTTTCTTCGCCAATTCAAAAACCAGCTTCACGTAGCCGGGCAGCTCCAGGCGTCCCGGCTTCGGTTGCACTTCTCGCCATGTCGGGCGGATGTAAAGCTGCTGGCCCAACGGAAAGCGAACCAGATCCTCGATCTCTTGCGGAATATTGTCTGACTTAATTTCCTCGGTGCCGCTATCCGCCGTAATATAGGTGACCAGTCCCTTGCCGTAGTTCGGCACCGCTTCTTCCGAACTCGTCGTGGTCATCACTACGTCATCCGTGGGAATGACCGCATCCGGTGGATATTGCGGGAAGGGGCCCTGATTCAGCCGATCGTTTACTGGCGGACCGGAGCCGAAGTCGTACTTTCCCCAATTGTGCGCAGGGACGTCGGCTTTCGCTTTACCGATTCCAAGTTCTGCGGCCACGGCAACCGCGACGGTGCTCTTTAGAAAGTCTCTACGCTGCATTCGCAGTCAACTCCCGACTCATGGTTCGATTCCATTTATTGGGTTCTCAACCCTCAGTAAATATTGGAAGCTTACTATTTATATCGTTTTGTTTCGTTTGTCCAGTGCCAGCGGGTAAATCTTCAATGTTCGTGACAGAGGTGCTTTCCCCGGGCCGGCGAACATTTAAGTCGGTAGCGCCACAACGCCTTAGACTGTACGCAACCAGCGCATCCTATTTTCTTCCTCACTTCAAAATGAATTGACTTTGCATGTATTTACCTGTATTACGAACACTTACGTTTTATTTCATAAGTTAAAACGCCGCGGGCTGGAAGAAATCCGCGTTCTCGAACAAGAAGAGCAATTGTGTCGCAGCAAAACCGCAATTGAGGAACGATAAAGTGAACCTGAAACCGGCGACTTGTTTTTTGCTATTTGCCTTCGCCTGCAGCGCATTTGGCCAGGCCAACTCTTCCTTCTACGTGTCGACGACTGGGAGTGATTCGAATCCTGGAACGCAGGCTGCGCCTTGGCGCACCGTTCAACACGCCGCGGATACCGTGCGTGCGGGCGGCACCGTAAATGTGCGCGGCGGAATCTACGAAGAGCTCCTAACCATCAAGGCATCCGGCAACGCGACGGATGGATTTATTACTTTTCGAAGCTATCCTGGCGAGACTGCCGTTCTCGATGCGACGCATTTCACGCCCTCCGGCAGACAGGGCGTACTTACGATTCACAACCAGAGCTACGTGAGAATCGAAGGTTTTGAAATTCGCAACTTCCGCACCGCCGAGCATCGTCTTGCTCCATTGGGCATCAGCGTTATGGGTTCCGGCTCCCATATCGAGCTGCTGAAAAACAATGTCCATCATATTGAGCAGACATTTGAAGGCCGCGATGCTCCGGGAAGCGGTGGCAATGGATTTGGCATTGCGGTATATGGCACCGACGCCAAGACTCCGATCAGCGAACTGGTGATTGACGGCAATGAAGTGCATCATCTGCAAACTGGGTCAAGTGAGTCGCTGGTCGTAAACGGGAACGTCACGAACTTCCGCATTACGCACAACGTTGTCCACGACAACAACAACATTGGAATCGACGTGATCGGCTTCGAGCGCACGGCACCCGACCCTGCCGTCGATCAGGCCCGCGACGGAGTAGTAAGCGGCAATCTGGTTTACAACATTACTTCGCGCGGCAATCCGGCATACGGCGATGAGCAAAATTCCGATGGTATTTACGTGGATGGTGGTACCAGAATCCTTATCGAGCAAAACGTTATGCACGATGTGGATTTCGGAATCGAGCTGGCTAGCGAGCACAAGGACCGCGCCACCAGTTACATTACGGCTCGAAATAACCTTATCTATCACGCTCACACCGCGGGCGTTTCCATCGGAGGGTATGCGCCCGAGCGGGGACACACCGAGCACTGCACCGTGATCAACAACACGCTCTACGACAACGATACGTCGGCAACAGGGTCGGGCGAGTTCCAGATGCAGTGGAACATGGCAGACAATATTTTTGCGAACAACATCGTCTACGCTGGGCCCCGCTGTCTTATCGCGGTGAACAAATCGCAGGTCGACAAACAGCATCCGCCCGTCACTATCGATCACAACCTTTATTACTGTGAATCCGGATCAAAGGCCAGCACCTGGGTGGAAGTTTCCGCCACGGTGAAAGGGTTTGACAACTATGTTCAGTCAACCGGGAATGATCGTCATTCCCGGTTTCTCGATCCGCGTTTTGTAGACGCGGCGGCTAATGATTTTCATCTGCGATCCGATTCCCCCGCGATTGGCGCTGGTACGACCGAGGGACTGCCGGTGGGAGAACTGGATCTTGATGGCTCACCGCGAGTCAAATCCGGACACATAGACCTCGGCTGCTACCAAACAAAATAGGGAGCATCTGTGATGAAATCAGATGTGAATTGAGTAGCCGAACCGCATGGGTGAATTGCGCAGAAAGCAAACAGCACTTCAATAGACGAATAAATTCCCTATAGTCCTATAGTAATGTCACTCTTGACTGCCGAAGCGGCGTGACCTATAAGGCCTTCACGCTGAAAATATTCGTTTCGTCACAGAGACTCGTATTGAAGAATCCGCTCGTGCAACTTACGTCCGTCCAGGGCCGCCGAATCTGGTTGCATGCCCAGCGCCTGGACACCATCGAACCCTTCGGCTCCGGCCCGCAGGCCACGCCGGCGGCGGTGGCGCACCTGGGCTACTTGCAGATTGACACCATCTACGTCATCGAGCGCAGCCATCACCACATTCTCTATACGCGCATCCCTACGTATCGACGCGAGCATCTGCGTCAGGCACAGAGCATCGACAAAGCGGTTTTCGAGTATTGGACGCATGCTCTATCGTATGTGCCAACGGAGAACCTGCGGTTTTATGTGCGCGATATGCGCCGGGCGCACGAGGATTGGCAACGACGCAATGGCTGGTTCGGTACGGTTTCAGACGGCGACTTGCGCCGAGTGTTATCGCGCATCCGCAGACAGGGCGCACTCACCATCCGCGACATTGAGGACGAGCCGGTAGAAAAAGACTACGCATGGGCCAGCCGCAAGCCTTCCAAACGCGTTCTGGAACTGGCCTTCTACAAGGGCTTGCTGACGATTAGCCAGCGGGTCGGAATGCTGAAGACTTATGAGCTCATGACTCGCCATTTCGGTTGGGACCGTCTGCCACGCGCGGCTACCGAAAGGGAAACATTGAACTACCTGCTGGATCGTGCCCTGCAATCGCAGGGAATCGTGAGTCTGGATTCGATCTGTCATCTGGACGCTCGGCGCAAGCCGGCGATGAGACGTCTACTGGAGTCGCGAATCCGGCGAAAGGAACTGATCCCGGTGCAACTGGAAGGAGCGGGCGCATCGCAGCATTGGGTCCGTCCGGATATCCTCGGTGCCATACCTGATCCGGCGCAGGAACAAATTCATATTCTGTCCCCATTCGATCCGCTGATCATCCAGCGCAAGCGGCTCCGGCTCTTCTTCGATTACGAGTATCGTTTCGAAGCTTACGTTCCCAAGCACAAGCGGGTATTTGGTTATTTCTGTTGCCCAGTTTTGATCGGTGACCGGATCGTTGCCGCCCTCGACCTCAAGACCGACCGGTTGCGGCAAAAACTTCTGGTGCAGGGCTGGAACTGGAGCGGCCGGAAGGCGTCCCGCGACCATCTGCCCGCAGTCGAAGCTGCGTTGCACAAGTTCGAGCAATTCCAGTTGTGTCGGAGCTAGAGCGAGCGGGAGCCATTCGGCGATTGGTCCTTCAATCGTCCAGAGATCCGGCTCTGCATGTTGATGCCCAGCTAATGCCTGGACGACGCCCCAAAGAAGTTCGGCTGCTCCGGGATTGCGGTGCCATCGGCGCGTGGATCAGAAGCGCCGAAATTAAGGCCAGTTTTGCTGTCGTGAAGGATCGCCTGGCCGCGCCCCATAAGGGATGTGTAATCGGGGTGCACCTGCAGCAGGTGTCCCATCTTGCCGAGTGCTGCGAGTGTGGCTGGCGTCACACGCGACTCGATCACGATTCTGCAGCCGAGTTGCTGGCGATCAGTAAAGCGCGGTTCTTCCATTGCTGCCTGAATATTCATATGGTAGTCGACGACGTTCGAAACAAATTGTGCATGAGCTAACGGCTGATTCAGCCCGCCCATGATGCCGAATCCGATATGCTCATCACCACGCTGCATAAATGCGGGAATGATGGTATGAAACGGACGCTTTCGGCCGGCAAGTGCATTGGGAGACGCGGGATCGAGCGAGAAAAGGCCGCCGCGATCCTGTAAGGCGAATCCCATGCCCAGCACGGTCACGTTCGATCCAAAGTTGTTGTAGTTGCTCTGAATGATGGACAGAATATTTCCTTCGCGATCGACGACAGTGAAGTAGGTGGTATCGCTGGTGCCGAGCGCTCCGGGGGCGACCGTGCAGTTGGCCTTCGCTGGGTCGATGAGCGCCGCGCGTTTGGCAGCGTAATCTTTTGACAGAAGCTGATCCACGGGAATCTTGCTGAAGCGCGGATCGCCGTCGTAAGCCTTCACGTCGGCATAGGCAAGTTTCATGGCCTCGATGCGGGTATGTAACTCGCCGGGGCTGTGCGGACCGGCGGGATCGGGTTGAATTGCTCCATGATATTGAGCATTTCAAGTGCTGCCATACCGTCACCGTTGGGCGGAAGTTCGTACACGGTCCAATCGCGGTATTTCGTCGAAATCGGCTCGACCCATTCCGCAGAGTAAGAAGCGAGATCGTCGGCAGTCATCGTTCCTCCGAGTTCGTCGGAGGTTTTGAGGATTGCTTTCGCGATCTCTCCCTTGTAGAACGCTGACTCCCCCTGATCGGCGACCAGCGTGAGCGCGTGGGCGACATCGGGATTACGAAATATCTCTCCGGTCTCCGGTACCTTTCCACCGGGGAGAAATACGCGGCGGCTCTCGGCATTTGTCAGCAAGCCATCGTGGTCGCCATCCCACCATGCGTGAATGATCTCGGCCACAGGAAATCCGTGGTCGGCATAAAAAATCGCGGGTTGGAAAAGATCGCGCCAGGGCAGTTTTCCCCAGCGATCGTGCAGCTTCGCCCATCCGTCAACCACACCCGGAATGGTGACGGAATCGATACCGAACTGAGGCATGGCTGTGATGCCATTCTGGTGGAGATGCTCAATTGTGAGAGCTTTCGGCGCCCAGCCGCTGGCATTCAGCCCGTATATCTTGCCTGTCTTCGCCTCCCAATAAATGGCAAAGAGATCGCCGCCCATACCATTGGAGGTGGGTTCGGTGACGTTCAGTACAGCGTTGGCCGCGATCGCAGCATCAATGGCGGAACCGCCCCGTTCCAAGATGAGCGCTCCAGCCTGTGAGGCCGAAACTTGGCTCGTGGCCACCATACCGTACTGCGTAGCGACCACCGACCGTCCGTACGAACGGTCCTGGGCAAACATGTGGAATGCGGCGGAGAGGAAAACCAGCAACGTGAGCGAAGGTCTGAGTGCGATCATGCGTGCGAAGCTCCGGAATCGAGACGGCACTAAATCGGTGTGTCTGCCACTACGCATGAGCGTATCACCAGAAGCGCAAGAAAACAGAAGAAGGAAATGCCGAATCCTTGCGGCAGAAGAGCCAAATGCGAAAATGCAATAAAATTCGCATTGCTTCGAATTGAATATCGCAGAGAATTCGCCACTGGTTCTCCGTCTTGGCCAGGTCTGACCAAGCGACTTCGCAACCGGCTAGTCCTGTCGTTTCGTTGCGGACTGGAAATACGCAGTTCCGTAGCGCTCATTCCGCTTTGCGCGATATGATCGAAGTCGCGATGGCAGCCCATCAATTCATGCTGAGCGAGCTTCCCTGGGACCAACGTCACCGCGTGGCCGGCATAGAAGACGTTCTCACTCCTACGCTCGTAGTCTATCCGGAAATTGTGGCGGCAAACATTACGCAGACTTTGCATCTGCTCGGAAACGATCCGGATCGCTGGCGACCCCACATCAAGACCGCAAAGCTGGCTTACACGCTTCGCATGCTGGTCGAGCGAGGGATCCGGAATTTCAAGTGCGCCACCACCCTCGAACTGCTGGTAGCTTGCGACAGCGGAGTGGCCGACGTCCTTCTTGCCTACCCAGTGGTGGGCGCCAATGCGCGCCGCGTGCTCGATATAGCGAGCCAGTACCCAGGCGTTCGGATTTCTGTCCTGGTCGAGAACGAAGAACAGGTGCGGCAATGGCGAGGCAGCTCAGTCGGCGCGTTTGTCGACATAAATCCTGGCATGAATCGAACCGGAGTCGAACAGGGCCAGACCGGCAAAGTTGTTCAGTTGGTGCGTGCGGTTGCAGAAGCGAAGCTGGAATTCAGGGGCCTGCATTACTATGATGGCCAGTACGGGGGGCTCGACGAGCCCGAACGGACCGCGGCGGCGCATTCCGGCTACGATCGTTTGCTGAAGCTTGTGATCGCGATCCAAGACAGTGGAATGAGCATGCCCGAAGTTATCACCGCAGGAACGCCGACGTTCCCTTGCTCTCTCGCGTACAAAGGTTTTCATGGCGCGGGATTCATCCACCGCGTCTCGCCTGGAACAATTGTGTATTGCGATGCCACGAGTCTGGCACAACTGCCCGCTGAATACCGCTACGCGCCGGCGGCACTGGTAATAACCCGTGTGGTCAGCCGGCCACACGACGGAATCATCACCTGCGATGCGGGCCACAAAGCGGTCTCGTCTGATGCGGGCGTGCCTACTTGCGTGGTCGCCGGACATCCAGAACTGACGCCTCTCGCGCCCAGTGAAGAGCATCTACCAATGGCATTGAACTCGATGGCGGTAAACCAGGAAACCACAAGTCCGCAGCTAGGCGATGAGCTCTATCTGCTACCGCGCCACGTCTGCACCACGGTGAACAACTTTGATTCCGCGCTCCTCGTGCAGAACGGCCAGATCGCATCAGTAGAGAAAGTTACCGCCCGCGGACGCGAGGGGCCGCTTCGCCTGAATCTGGTATCTGGCCATCTTGTCGTGTCTCCGTAGCCCCTTCTTTTGCGCGTCATCATCCTAGGATGAAAACTGTAGAGACTCGGGACCGATGTTCCGGTAGATGGCTTTGGCTGCGCGTTACGACTGATCTTCGACTATTAACTTCTGGCTTTCCTCACAAAGCCGTCTTCGCTCCACTCTTCCGAGCCCACGCCGTTATGCGCAAAGAACAACCCTGTCGGATCGTATTTCTTTTTCACCGACGCCAGCCGCGCGTAATTGCTCCCCCAGTACGCTTGCTGCCAGTTCTGCTGAAAAAAATCGCTCTCTGAAACGTAAGCTCCATCATCCGGCACAATCACGCGCAACTGATTTACGCATTTGTGAATCTCTTGCCGGGATTTTCGTCCGGCCTCAACATTCGGCTCGTGGCCGCGCACGCCGGGATATCCGCCGCCTGCGTCGCCGACGATGGCCAACGCAAACGCATTCAGCACTGCGGGGTTCGTCGCCGTGTCGCGTGTCGCTTCGATCGCCTCGCGCGGCGCTCCCGCCAGTCCTTTGTTGAAATGCAACTCGATGGTTTTGTACCGCGAACCGGAAAACAACGCCTGCGCGAGCCGCTCCTGCGAATCATCTTCGAGCAGAGACGCAGGCATCCATAATGATTCGTATCCATAAAGGAACCACGCCACTTGCCCACCGTCTCCCGTCCACCACGCGTTGTTGGAACTCGCTCCCGGCCGCTGGTCCAAATTAAAAACTGCTTGATGATTCTGCTTCCTCCACTCCACGTCCCACCAATGCCGGGCCGGCATACTGGCTAGAATCGGCTGTCGCTCGATTGTGTAAGCGCCCTGCGAGCGCGCCACCCAATCGAGAAATGGTTGCCATATCTGTTTTACCTGTTCAGTACTCAAATCGTGGCACACCATCAACAAGTCGAGCACATTGTCGCTCGTAACGCGCGCATGCTCGCCCCAGTGATCGTTGAAAAGATGCTCCCGATAAAAGCCAACAAAGTACCGCAGCAAGCGCCGAAACGCCTCATCCGAGGCGGCCTTCACCACAAGAATCGCTGCACCCCAAAATTCCGGCAGTTCCCGGACGCGCAGCGTCACGTTGCTCACTGCGCCGAATGTGCCTCCCCCTCCGCCCTTCAGCGCCCAAAACAAATCCGGGTTCGTACATGCATTTGCAATGCGCACTTTCCCATCCGCGGTAACAACTTCCGCCTCCAACAATCCTGCCGCCGCGGTTCCATAATGCTTCGAAAAACTTCCGAAGCCTCCGCTCTGAACAAGGCCTGCCACCCCGACCGTAGTGCAGCCACCGCCTTGCACGTATGCGCCGTCTTTTGTGGTCACTGCGTCGTAGGCTTGCATCCAGATCGCGCCGGAGCCGATCGTCACCGCGCGTTGCGGGGCATGCTTGCCCTCACATCCTTGTGCGACATATGTTTCATGCATGCTGATGTCATGGATGTGTCGCGTCCACACCAGCAGCGAATCCGCCGCATTCGAGGTTCCCTGATAACTGTGGCCGCCGCCCTTCACCACCAGCCGCAACTCATTTTCGCGTGCGAAGTTCACCGCCGCCGCAATGTGATCCGCATTGCTTGCCGCCACCGCATAAACGCTGGGTTTGCTCACCCACGCATCCACCCATCCCAACGTTTGCGTCAAGCCAGGCTGGTCTCCGATGTAATAGGGATTGTGAATATTGTCGAGCAGATTCTGGCAGCCCGCGCTTGCTGTGTCTTTGACGCAAGCTTCGATCGGAAATTCCACCGGAATCAAATTTCCGTCGACCTCATCATTCAGCCGCTTCCAAGCCGCCTGCGAAGGCCAATTCGCATCTGACGGTCGGCGACGCCGAATTCCCGCAGCAGCATGCGCAGCGTTGCGCAGGCTCGTAGGTTCCGGATCGCGCGCCAGATTCTTTGCGGATCCCCATAACTCGCGCGCCCACAGCGGACCCAGCGCCGCCATTCCTGATCGTTTTAAGAATGTTCTTCTGTCCATTGAAGTAGGAACGTTACCACGGCTTCCGCTATACGACTGAACCGTTACCTGCAGCTCTTATATTAAAGGATTCTCCGGCGGAGGATTGATCACGCGTTGAATGGGAACGCCATGGCTGGCCATCCGATCCAGAATCACGCATGTGGGGAACACTGTCGCTTCGAAGGGCCATCAGCAGGCTCCGTTGTCGCAAATGTGATCATACATATCCCAGCCGAGATAACGCGTGCTGGCTTCATACACAGCGGACGCGACGCTAGAAAGATTGGCGGCGACGTGATGTTCAAAGCCCCGCTCACAGATAAAACGCAGCAGTTTCTGCAGGTTCGGGATCTCAACCACGCCCGCGCCGCCGAATGTGTTGAGCGGATCGTCAGTAAATCGGCCTTCGCCCACGTAGCCACGCATTTTGCCCGAAGTGTCGTCGGTCGAGAAGCGCGCGAAGCTCATCTTCTCCGGCTTGATGAGTCCGACGCAGGTTCCAAATGTATTTTCTTTGCCCACGGTACCGGCAATGATCTCTTGAAAATCCATCTTCACTGAGCGGAAAAAATGCTTCGGCAGGTTCGAGCAGTGGAAGCAAACTGCCTTGTTCGGGTCAGATCCATAATTATTGTTCCAATCGAGAAGAGCCGAAGGCGTGCCGGAGGCCAGTTGCAGCGCATGCATTCCCAGCACACCGCAAATATCCACCTCGCAGGCGCTCGAGAGCAGTTCGTTGCTCATCATGCTCATTACGGTGCAAGGGACGATGCCAAGGTTTTCTTCAATCGAAGTCCAGCACTGCACCGCGCTGATGGTGACTTCCGTCGCTGCCATCCACTGATCGACCACCGCTCCCAATTTAGCCATCTTTAACAGTGCAGCGGCCGGCACGCTGCTCGCGTCCACGTATTTCTTGATGGCTGCAAGTTTGGCCTGGGCTTCATCGGCATTGTCCTTCATGCGATCGATCCGCCCAAGCACTTCGGAAAGATCGAGCGTCTCGATCGAGATGCCTTGTGACTCCAATATCTTTTCGCTATAGCGCACCGTATTGAACGCGGCGGGGCGCGCACCGATGGCTCCCACTCGCAAGTTTCGAAATCCTTTCACCACGCGGCAAACCGCGGCGAACCACTCCAGATCATGGACGAACTCCGGCGAGTCCGGACTTTCGGTATGCAGCGTGGTGATGGAATAAGGAATGCCATATTGCCGGAGATTGTTGCAGGCCGACATCTTGCCGCAAAAACTGTCGCGGCGCGAAGCGATGGTCATCTTTTTGGGATCGTCCGGCGTGGCTTGAATCAACACGGGTACGCGAAGATCGGCCAGGCGCAAAGCATCGGCAATGGCGCGCTCTTCTCCGAAGTTCGGCAGCGTGACAATGATTCCGTCGATCCGCTCGCGATTGCGCTTGAACAATTCGGCGCAACGCCGCGATTCTTCCCGTGTCTCTACCGCTCCGTACTTGCTCTCTTCCGGAGTGAGAGCGACCACCTCCATGTTCGCCGCTTCGAGGGCGCGCAAAATTTCCTCGCGCCCGGTCTTGGCGAGATGGTCGGGGAAAAATCCCCGGTTCCCCACGATTACTCCCATTACCATTTTTCTATGATTGATTGCCATGTCACACCTCAGCCGCGCTCAGTTTTTACGCCGCGGCACAAAATTCGGGGCCGGGGTTTGCGCGTGTCCGTTGCCTGCCCATAATAAGCGAGTACAACGAAAATAAAACCCCGATCCGCGGAGCGGACCGGGGTTTCCAATTTTGCAGGGGGTTTATTGTGGGGTGAAGTTTTGATGGAAGCCCAAACTAACCACGTCCTGGAACATCGGAGTTCCGGGAGGCAGGTTAGAGGGGTTCAGGAATTGCGTGTCGAAGAAATAGTTACGGGTAGGGGCGCCGTACACCGAACTACAGCACTTGAAGTTGCCTGTGGCGTATTGCGAGTAGTACATGCTGATCAGTGATCCGGCGTAGTAGACGTTGGTGCCTCCGCGATCTTCCAGATAGCGTAGGAAATTGTGCATGCCTCCGTCGGTGCCGAAATCCTGAGCACCCCAAGCCGGTTGCGGGAAGGGAATGCTCTTGCCGGCGGCAATGGCGACTCGGTAGTAGCTATCTGTCGCGGGTCTGCCAGCGATGGCGGAGGGTGAACTGAAACTATTGCTGTCCTGCCAGTTGGGCGAGAGCAAAGTGACGGCGTCCGCAATAATCGAGGCTGCCGAGTGCGGCGTTGTGGCATTGGCGCCCGCGCTGGGAAAGAACGGGTCGGCCGGGCCGCTGTTGTAGTTTCCCCAAATATAGACAGGCTCTTCGGAGGCGACCGTGAAACCATTGCCAGAAGTCGCCGGCGAAATGGGCTGCGGCAAATAACTGACTCCGGCGGCACTCATGCCGCCATCCACCAGTCGCAGTACGTGGCGGGGCCCAGTTACCATATTCCAGGCCGCTGTTGTAGGCCCAGCAATTCCTGCGGTTGTGCCCGGAATGTAGTACGCCTGCGACATGCCCGACGCCCCCACGGCCAAGCCAAATCCCGCTCCCAGGTATTTTGCTCCGAAGGTATCGAGAGTGCCGTTGCCATCCACGTCTTCCGGCGAGAAGGCATAGTAAGTGAGGGGCTCCAATGCATTATCGGGAACCCCAGTTGCGGATCCAGAGTTAACCACGTCCTCCAGGCCGGATATACCGACAAAGCCGTTATAGAAGCCTGTCCGGTTGGCGTCGGGATCTGGTTGCATCCCGCGATGATCCGAGAAGTACAGAATGTAACCATTCTGGTTAGTATTGTTTACCAAGTGTCCGCTGCCTCCAGAGTATGGAGTGCCAGGCAAGGATTGCAGCCAAAGCCAGAGGTTGCCCACATCCAGTTCGACCGCGTTCATCACGCCTATCGGACTGACATTGGTTGCCGTGCCGCCACTTCGAGTGTCGCGTGGCTCGCCTTCCCTTGAATCATAAAAGTTGATCGGAATCCAGTTATATTGGGTCGTGCCGGAGGCCGGCGTTTCATAGCCACTCGTTGCGGCCTTACCGCTTTGCAGCTGTTGAAGAATCAGGATGGCGGGGCTTATCTGGTTTGCGCCTGCGGGAGGAGCGCCGGTGCTGGAATAGGGGACACTCGGCGAAACACCGTACAGTCTGCCGAAGCCATACCCCAGCCATTCTTGTGTGACTCCGATCCACTGGTTGGCATTATTCAGGTATTCCACCCGCAGCCATACGCTTTGGCACGGGGTTGTCCAGGTGACTTGTCCGAGCAGGGGCCAAGGGCTACCAGCGCAGCCCGTGGGTTTGATAAAGCTTCCCGTTCCGGTTTTGCCTTCGCCGTAGTACATGTAATCCGTATTTGGCGTTCCCGAGAGTCTGAAGTAGGCGGTCGAAGGCACGCCCAGTTGCACGTCGTTCGGGTCGAGTACGCCAGCGCTGCGCTCGGGGTGAAGCTGGGATATGTCATCGGCTAGCAGAATCCGGATCTCAGCCTCACTGTAGAGGCGCGAATTGGTTAAAAGCGTGCTATCGGTAGCCTGGGGTCGGCGAACGATATCGATTGCTCCAATCTGAGAGGAATTCACGAAAGGCAATTGCAAGCTCGTAGCGCCGGTCAGTCCGTTGATAACGAAGTTGTGAAATGTTCCCGTCGAGATGCCAGTCCATCCGGCATTTGCCCCGCCCGCTCCTGTGGGAATGCCGCCAGACCAACTTCCGGCAGTGAGTTGAGGACAGTTCGCTGCCGGACCGGCTCCAGGTGCGGCCGGACAACCACCAGCTGCGCTGGGCGCATAAACGCTACCACCGTAACCAGAAGACGTGAGGTGGCCATTTTCCAGGCGGTCCAGAACGATATTGCCCACAGCGGCAATTTTGTCTGTGAAAGTTAATGCTGCGCCCGAAGCCAAAAACAAATTTCCGTTGGTGTGGACTCGGCCACCAAAATTGAAGTTAGGACCGGCGAAATAGTCGCAGTCGCCATCGCAAAAAACTCCAAACTCAAAAGCGGGAAGCAGAGCAACTTCCACCGTGCGCGTAAGATTTACGGAAGCTCCAGTGGGCGTAATCGCGGCATTGCTGGTGGCCTCACCCGCTCCAGACGCGCGAGTAGCGGTGACCTGCAGGTTGAAAGGAATAAGAGACGCGACCATACCTTGATCTGGCCCCGAGCCAACGATATCCCACGCGCCGCACGGGTTAGGAAGATTGGGACAAGGCAATCCGTTGGTTTGGGTGCTTGGCCACGTGATGGACTCGACATAATTCATGCCAGTAATGTTTGACCCGGTTACAGCGGTAGGATAATTTGCCGGGCTCGCAAGGGCGGTAAGAGCCGCCGCCGTGGGGGTCTGGGAGGATTGGTACAGCTGCGAGATTTGGGCGGTTAAGTTTTCAATACCTGATTCCGCGCCATAGTAGGCCAGGTTGCCTTCCAGGTCGTTGCCTCCCATGCGCTGCTCATTGTTCACCAGATATATAAGGCCTACGGCCATGGCGGATAACAACAGGGTTAACAAAAGCGCTGCTATCAGCGTGAACCCCCGCGAATCTCGTCTCCTCTTATTCATTTCTTTCCCCCTCAAACCGCAGACAAAACCCCTACGCGAGTCAATCATTGGCACACCGTGCTATTGGAACTGTACGAATTGCAGAAACTCATGTTTCCGGTGCTCGTGGAACTCGCCAAATACATGCTTTGGAATTGCTTTCCTGCCGAGACCAAACTCTGCCCCATGACCCACATGTTGACCTTTTGAATCAGGGCTGGAGAGAGTCCGGCGGCAATCGGATTCGATTGATTGGCACTCATCGTGCCGCCCACCGAATTGATTACGTCGTAGCTGAATTGCAAGTTGATGATGTTATCGGCGACGGGAACCGCATTCAGACCGTTCACCTGGCGCATAAGTCTCACCGTCTGCACCGTTCCGCCGGCGGGGGGAACCTGTAGGAAATAAGTGACGGCGTTGAGGCGGCAGACGGTAATGGTGGTACCCGCAACGTAAGCGGCCGCGACCGCTGCCAGGCTGTTTGCACCAGTCTGGTTGAAGTTGAGCGCATCACCCGCGGCAAAATTAATCTGCGTGTTAGTGGGAAGCCCGGTGATCTCTGCGACGGCGGCTGCCGTTTGCGCGTCGCTGGTACCTCCGCTGCCTTTGCCGTTGCCCGGAGTGCTCACCAGGAACAACATCAGATCTCCAACGTTGAGCCCGCCGGGTGCCAGGATGTTATTTGGAGTGACGCCCGCGTTCACTACCGCGACATTCACCTGGGTCGTGCTGGGAAAGGTGAAGGTGAAGTTAGTAAGCGGGAAATTATAGTCGCAGTAAATGGAGGTCACACTGTCATTCACCGCTGCCGGGGCGCTGTTAATGATGGTTCCGTTTTGAACGCCATTGGCGAAGCCAGGCAGAATGCCATACATGAAATTGCCATTGGGATAAGTGTCGCCAGCAACGTAGCAGGTGCCAGCCTGGTTGCACGCGACTTTAGAGCTACCGCTGGCAGTCGCCAACTGCAGCCCGCCCGAGGGCAGGCCGGCCCCCGCCATGCTGAGGTCCTTGGTCATCAATTCGATGGCGGCGCGCATGTTCTGCTGGGTTTCAGCTCGCTGAGTGATCGTGAATGTTGCGTTCATTCCCTGGCGGAAAAGGCTAGTCATGGCCAGAATCCCGATCAGGCCAAGGGCCGAGGCAACCATTAATTCCAGAAGGCTGAATCCGCGTTGCGAGTTTGCGATGGCAATCTTCATGTTTGTTCGTGTCCTCCGCCTTAGTGGTAGCTGGAGATCAACCCGTTTACCGTGTAAGTGCGAGCGGGCCATCCTGCTTTCGTGTAGGAGACGGAGATCGTAACGGCGATAAGATTTTGATTCGTACTCACCACGCCGTTGATCGTCTGCAACACTGGATTGAAGGTGATGGTACGTGTGAAGTTGCCAAGGCTTTGAGTGACGTCATCGGCAGTGCCGAGAATACCGTCGGGGCCGGGCAACACCAGGCATTCCACTCCGCCCGGGCAAGCCGCGCCAGTGTCCTGTGCAGTGCAGGGGATATCATCCGCGGTGCCCACCAGCCCGTCGGGTCCGGCGCACAGCAGTTGCTGTGGTCCACTTAGGAAAACTCCGCCGCTGGCGATGTTATTGATCGAGGAGAAAGGAAGCTGCTGGCTGTTACGAGCGGTGTAGATGCTCTCCATGGCATCGAGCGCCTTGTGCCGCGCAATCAGGTCTTCCTGCGCCGACGCCGTGGCGCTTATCGCAGTTGCGAAACTAGCCATTACGGCGAGCAGCCCGATCGTCATCACGACAATTGCGATCATGACCTCGAGGAGCGAGAAACCGCTCTCCTCGGAGCTCTTCCTATCGGATTGTTCTCTCTTGATCATTCTTGTACCCATTCAGCCACCCCGCCCGTCTGAGTCAATCGCCATCCGCGAATTCTTCCGGTTGCTCCCCAAACTGTGATGGCGCGTGAGCTGTTGTATATGTTGTCGCCGGGCCGAGTCAGATAGATGATGCCGCTATTGAAGTTGCCTAGATTGTCTTGCGCCGATCCATCAGGCAAGAAGACGACGTAATTCATGGGTTCGCCAGCCAGGGCTTGGCCAAAATCGATGGCATTCACTCCCGTGCCAAATCCGTCTGGTGCAACGGCCGGAAATCCCGCCTGCACTGCGAAACTCACATCGGAAGGAATCGAATAGGTGATTACTTGCTGTATCGGTTGCGCTATTCCTCCAACTGGCCCGGGCTGATACTGGACTTGGATGGTGCCCGCTGGAAACCCAGCAGGATTGAAATTGACGTAGTATTCGTGGCTTTGAGTGATCGCCAGGTTTCGAGTATTACGCAAGGCCATTAACGTCGTGTCATAAGCCGAGTTGATGTGCCCCTGATTCAGTACAGGGCGGAAAGTGATGAAGCTGATGCCGGCCAAAATAAGGCCAATGCTGACGGTGAGCATCAGCTCCAGCAGCGAAAACCCGGTGTTCTTTCGCGATACCATAAGCTTCTTTCAGGCCGAATGCGTCGAGAAATGCGCAACTGTTCGCAAAGCGAACTGGTCACGTCTTCGATGTGCCTAGTCGATCTTCATCGTAGGGAGGGGTGGGGCCAGCGTCAAAGCACTACGGTGTAACGCCAGAGCATTGGTCTTTTGTAATCACCGTGGTGACTGATGTCACCTGCTTGAGGCTGCGACAGTTAGCTGACTGGCGGTGGCTTTTGGAATGACTCCGGTAACTTGTCGGACGAACCGCGGTGACCCTACGATGCTTGAAGGTATGAATCTCTCATCGCTCCTGGTTTGCGCGGACGAAGCCTCAGTCGAGGTGCTGAATCGTGTGCTCGAAGAGCTCGGCATCCAGGTGGAGTTGTGTGCGGAGGTTGCGCGCGCAGCCGTCAGGCTGGCGCAGCAGCGCTTTGATCTGATCATTCTTGATTGCCAAACCCAGGCCGATGTCACTTCCTTATTGCATGAGAGCCGCTCTTCGCGGTTGAACGATGCGAGTTTGGCAGTTGCTGTAGTGACTGGGCAGGAAAACATCCGCGAGATATTTTCTCTTGGCGTGAATTTCGTGCTGTACAAACCGGTTTCCTACGAGCGCGCGTTGAGCAGCTTGCGCGCGGCGCAAAGCGTACTGCACCGCGACAAGCGCCGCAAGACGCGCGCTCCGGTGCATACGCATGCCACTATCGATTACGCCGGTGGCGAACAGGCGAAGGCGACCCTGGTGAATCTGGCGGAAGAAGGCATGGCGGTGAATTTCGGCAAGCGCCTACCGCCAACTTGCAAAGTTTATTTTCAGTTTCAATTGCCGGGACAGACGGCGAATGTTCGGCTCTCCGGTCAAGTGGTTTGGCAGGACTGGAACGGACGCGCCGGAATTCAGTTCGTGGATGTGCCGCAGACTTCCCGGCGGGTATTACAAGAGTGGCTGAAAATGAATACGCAGGAGGCCGCAAAAGGGCAACTGGCTTCCGAGAAATTGAAAGTAGAGTCTTCCATCCGTCCGGACGAAGATGGCGTGCTGGCGAACGCGCGTGGTAAAAAATCGGATGCCACTGGAAGCGATGGAGAAGCAGCCGCGCGCTTGCGTGACGGGATCGACAATCGCCGCGGGCAAACCCGTTATGCCTGCCGCCTGGGAGCCGAGGTTTACCAGAAGGGAAGTTCGGTACGGCACTACTGCCATCTGAGCGATCTGAGCCCGGGAGGCTGTTATCTCGAAATGCCGCTGGCTTTCGCCGTGGACGCCACGGTTGAGATTGTGGTGCGAACCTACGAAATAAAATTGCGCCTGAGTGGAGTCGTGAAAGCTTCCCATCCCAGCTATGGCATGGGTGTGTTGTTTCATCTCAACACGAAAGACGAACGACGTGGAGTACAGCAGTTGATTGATTTTGTGGCGGCGACGGCGCAGAATTCTTAAATTGCTGGCAGCTGCGAAATTTGCGGTCGTTCTTCCTTGTTGTGAATTCTTCAGCAAAATCATTTATGTCGATCCCCTCGTGTGATCTCAGCCACTAGGGGAAGCCGGTATCTCAGGCTCACACACGGAGCAAATTGCCCCTGCGAGTAGCGGATCACAAAAGTCCTCTTGCGCTCCGACCGGCGCATTCGGCCTCCGGCTTAAGCCCTTAATCACTGGTAAAATCGCTGGCGAGAGAGCTCCTATGCCCTTTATCGACACCCGCAGCCTTAATGTGATCGAGCGTTTGCCGGGTTGGTACGGACGCTATTTCCACTCGGAAAACATGACGTTTGCGCACTACGATTTCAAACGCGGCTCGACCATTCACGAGCACTTCCATCCTCAGGAAGAAGTCTACGAGGTCATCGAGGGCGAACTCGAGGTCACAATCGAAGGCGTGGCCCGGATCATGAAACCGGGGGTGGTCGCGGTTGTGCCGAGCAATGTTCGCCATTCGGTCAAAGCCTTCACCGATGGCAGGGCAATTATTGTCGATTATCCGTACAGACCAGAAATCGAGCGGTCGCATTCGTAGCCGCCACTGTGGCCGCGTCTTTGCACGTCCTCAGTGGCTATCGGATAGTCGAAGTGACATCATGGTTGCAATCATTGTCGGGCCAATGAGTGCTAACGCCTGTTTTCGCCAACGATCACACGAGATCTAGAATTCTCCCGCGATTCACCTCGCTCGGTGTCTAATTAGGACATGCTTCGTGACGTGTTTCTACTCACTCTGATCTCGGCTGCAACTCTGTACAATGCGGCCCCGCGTTGCCCTGACCCGAAGCTGCAAAAAGCTGCCATCGGAGGCAATACGGTCAATGGTGGTGTAGAGCTGCACAAGAAACCATTGAAGTTCGCCAAGGTGCGCTTGTATTCCTCATCTGAGGAGACCGCGTGGATCGGGAAAACTGATAAGGATGGCGCATTCAGGACCACTCGGTTGCCCCCGGATGACTATCGCCTTGAGATTAGTGGGTGGGGGAGTACAACAATCCGATTGGACCCGGAGATAGATAAGGGTTTACGTCAGACGCCGTCCTGGAGTCTTTTGCTGATGGACAACGGCTGCGTGGGTACCATGCAAGTCACTAACTAATCAGTGGTTGTTGGTTGTTGAAAAATCCCGATTACGCTCATTGACTCTTCGAGCAGGATTGCATAAGTCCTTCGCGCCACGAAGTGCACGGCCCTCGGGATGACAGGAGCGCCGATGATCCTGCCCCGTGTCACTTCATCTTCGAGTTGTCGCTCTTCTGTATGAACGCTGCCACGTTATCGTGAATTGCCTTCAGCGACGCCTGGTGTGCGTAGACCATATGGCCGGATTCATAAAATTGGAATTCGATATTTTTTTGCAGGTCCGGCGGAATCGGCAGGTGTTGCATTTCGTAGACGCCCTGGTAGAACGGAGTGGCCAGGTCGAAATAACCGGCGTTCAAAAGAACTTTCAGGTGTGGGTTGTACTTCATCGCGATGGCGAGGTCGAGCATGACGTTCGCCGCCATCGGCAGCGCCATGGGTGAGCCGGGAGCTTTGTGGAGAAAATCCCATGACCTCCAGACTTCAATTACCGGCTTGTATTCGCGGTTCTCGCCGAACTTCAGATCCTTGCGCACATAGTCGTTGAAGGCGGAGACGTAGGCCGAAGAGATGGCCGCAGACTGCGGATCATATTCGGCTTCTTTGCTGAGCGGATCAAATGTAGGCCCGGAAAAGCGTGTGTCGAGGCGCCCGGTCGTCAGGTCGTTCTCGTCCTGCAAATTCTTTTCGAACTCTCCCCCGTTGATGCGTAGATCTGCTTTCTCGATGTAGGCGACTGGCAGACCGGTGTATTGATGAAGCTTTTCGGCGATGGCGTGACGTTGATCGACAGGAAGCGACGAGCCGGCTTCGAGAGCCAGCGCATACTCGTTCATGGCAAAGTGCTCGACCTCGGCCAGCAGCGGCGCAAGTTCCGGATGTTGCTCCGGCAGTTTGTGGTGATACCAGGCGGTCGCGGCATAGGTTGGAAGCACCAACTGGTATGCGGTATCGATACCGGGATTGAACTCAGGGAATGTCGGAATCGAGCGAGAAGTTCAATATTTGCGAGAGAAGAATGACCCCGTTAAAGTCGATATCGCGTTCGGTTTCGAGGATATAAGACAAGACAGCGGACCGCGTGGTGCCGTAGCTTTCGCCGAAGAGATACTTAGGCGAATTCCAGCGTCCATACTTGGAGAGGAACTGGGAGATGAAATCGGCAAAGGCCTGCGCATCCTGGTCGACGCCGTAGAAGGCCTTCTCGCGGTTCTTGCCGCTGAGTCGGCTGAAGCCGGTTCCGGGCGCGTCCACAAAAACCAGATCGCTTACGTCGAGCAGACTAAAATCATTGTTAACGATGGAATAAGGCGCAGCCGGAGTGTGAGTATCATCGGCAGTAACCACGCGCTTTGGGCCAAACGCACCCATGTGAAGCCACACGCTCGACGAGCCGGGACCTCCGTTGTAGAGGAAGGTCAGTGGACGCGGCGCACCTTTGTTGTCGGATTTGAAATACGCGACGAAGAACATGCTGGCTTCCGCGGGTTTGTTTTTGGGATCGGGGTCGGCATTTTGCGGGACATCATCCCAGCCTTTGGGATGCACCACCAGCGTGCCGGCAAATGCGTCGTAACTGATCACGTTTCCGCCGACGGTGACCGAGCCTTTGCTGGCTTGTTGTTCCGGTTTGAATTGTTCGGGCTTTGGCGTTTCGGTTTTGGCGGTTTCCACTTTGACGGATGAGGTTTCGTCTTTTGCCTGCGCATGAAGAATGGCTGGGAGCATTGCAACAGCCGCGACCGCCAGCGTGACGAGCTTTAGTGGGGTGAGCTTTAATGTGGCACGCTTGGCAATGAGCGTTCGCATTGGGAGTTTCTCCATTGGAGGAATGGACTGCCTTTATTGCGAAGAGTCAATTTATCACGTTCGCTCGGTGCGGTTGCGAGCCAGGAATGGCAAAGATATCTATTTCGTCGTGGCGGATTCTTCAGCCACGGCCGTTCGGAAATAATCCAGCGACATGCGAAGCCCGGTTTCGAGGTCGATCTTCGGCTCCCAGCCGAGCAGTTGGCGTGCTTTCGTGATGTCGGGACGGCGCTGCTTGGGATCATCCGGAGGCAGCTGTTCGTATCTGATCTTGCTCTTCGATCCCGTGACTTTAATTACGTGCTGTGCGCATTCGAGGATGGTGAACTCGTTCGGGTTGCCGATGTTGACGGGGAGATGTTCCGAAGATTTTGCCAGGCGAAGGAAGCCATCCACTTCGTCGCTGACATAGCAGAAGCTGCGGGTCTGGTTGCCATCGCCGTAAACGGTGAGGTCTTCACCGCGAATCGCCTGCTTCATAAAATTCGATACCACGCGGCCGTCGTTTAACTGAAGGCGCGGACCGTAGGTATTGAAGATGCGGACAATGCGCGTATCAACTTTGTGATAGCGGTGATACGCCATGGTGACGGCTTCGGTGAAGCGTTTCGCTTCATCATAGACCGAGCGCGGGCCGATGGAATTCACATTGCCCCAATAGGTTTCTTTCTGGGGATGCTCGAGCGGATCGCCGTAGCACTCTGAAGTCGACGAGACCAGATATTTGGCGCCATATTTGAGAGCGACATCGAGAGCGTGGAAAGTTCCGAGCGACCCTACTTTCAGGGTGGGGATTCCGTGGATGGTGTAATCCACCGGGCTGGCGGGACTGGCGAAGTGAAAGACGAAGTCGACGTTGCCGACGTCGAAAGGCTCGCAGATATCTTTATTGATAAATTCAAAGCGGGAGTCATTTCGGAGATGATCAATGTTTGCGCGGCGGCCGGTCAGCAGGTTGTCGACGACAACCACGTTCCAGCCTTCGCCAAGCAGGGCGTCGCATAAATGGGATCCCAGAAAACCTGCCCCACCGGTGACCAGAGCGCGTTGTTGGCTCATGCTTTCTTAGCGCTGTTGCGCAGAGCGGCGGGAACGCCGTCGGGATGAGAGGCGGCGCGTCCTACTGAGTAATAGGCGAAGCCATTGGCTGCCATCACTTCGGGATCATACAAGTTGCGGCCGTCGATGATGATGGGATATTTGAGTTCATTGTTGAGACGGCGGAGATCGAGGTTGGCAAATTCCTCCCACTCGGTAAGGATCAGCAGAGCGTCGGCGCCGGTAGCGGCCTCGTACGCTGAATTCGCAAACTTGATACCCGAGGTCATTACTTCCTGAGTACGGTCCATCGCGGCCGGATCATAAGCGGTAATTTTGCAACCTTCCTGCATGAGCGCCTGCACGATCATGATGGCGGGAGATTCGCGGATGTCGTCGGTACCGCCTTTGAAGGCGAGGCCGAGCACGCCCAGATGCTTGCCGCGCAGTGTCCACAACGCGCTGCGCACTTTGCGCAGGAAGCGATCGCGCTGATCTTCGTTGATGCGCATGACCTCGTCGAGCAGACGGAAATCGTATCCGCATTCACGGGCAACCGCGCGGAAGGCCATCACGTCTTTCGGGAAACAAGATCCGCCGTAGCCGATGCCGGGATTCAGAAATCGCGGACCGATACGCGAATCGGTACCGATACCATGACAGACTTGATTGACGTTAGCTCCGACCGATTCGCACATGGAAGACACCGCGTTAATGAAGGAAATCTTCATTGCAAGAAATGCGTTCGAGGCATGCTTGATCAGTTCGGCGCTCTTGGTGCTGGTTACAATGATCGGAGCTGGAATGGAAGTGCGGTCGGGTTGGGGGATAGCGCCGGCGGTTTCGTAATAGCTGCCGCTGGTAAGCGGCGCGTAAATTTCGCGAAGAACATTGGCGCAGCGCTCATTGTCGCAGCCCACAACGATGCGATCCGGGAACAGGAAATCAGTAACCGCGGTACCTTCGCGCAGGAATTCCGGGTTGGAAGCAACGTCGAAAGAGCTGGCATCCGCGCCATTGCGCAGAATGATTTTGCGAATCCATTCGCTGGTATAGACCGGAACCGTACTCTTTTCCACGATGACCTTGTAATCATCCACGGCGCCCGTGATTTCGCGGGCGACGGATTCGACGAAAGAAAGGTCGGCTTCCCCGCGTTCGGTCGGAGGGGTTCCGACAGCAATAAAGATGGCCGCGCTGGCGCGCACCGCTTCCCGCAAATCGTCGGAAAAGGTCAGCCGCTGGCCGCGATGACGTCCGAGCAATTCGGGCAAAAATTTTTCGTGGATGGGTACCTGGCCGTTCTTGAGAGCGGCTAATTTGCGCTCATCATTATCTACCAGGATAACGTCGTGACCGAGATCGGCGAAGCAGGCGCCTGCAACTAACCCTACGTAACCGGAACCGACGACAGCGATGCGCATGGATCAAACTCCCTGAAGCGAAAGGTCCTCGAACGTTCTCAATTTTTCACGGAGAATCAAGGGGGAGAAAAACCAGCCTGGGAAGCTAATAACCCGTGTCCCAGTGTAAGTGGATTTTAACATTTCCTCGCATGAAAGGAAGCCCAAAAGTCACCGTGCGCTGGAACCTATTGTCTTTTCTACCGTTTTGGGAGGGAACGCCGAGAGCGGTTAGCCGCAGAGGACTGAAAGGCTGGTTAGAGCACGGCGTGGGTTGGGGCGTTCCTCGGCCCACGCGGCGCTTAGCGAAATGCCGATTCTTTGTTGACAAGGCTGCACTTTAGGGCGAAACTCCGCTACAGACGCTGAGCTTTTGTCGAATTGTATTACCTGGTATGGCTCATCACCCCATATGGCGGCCTGACTCCGGAAAGTCTATTCCAGCCGGTCCAGTTCCCCCTGAAACTGCGCCGGACGAGTTGCTGCTTCCGCCGGGTGATCCCGCGATGGAAAACTCTGAGAGGGTGCGGCAGGAGTCGGATTTTGCAGAAGTGGCCGCCAAGTTCGCGACTCACGGACACGGCCGGATTCCAGCACAACTTTCAGGCGAACTTGCACTCGATATCGTACTGAATGAAATTGTGGAACAGGCTTGCCTGGCGACCGGGGCCACCGGAGCCGCAATTGCGCTGGCCCGCGATGGAGAGATGGTTTGCCGCGCCAGCACTGGAGGGAACGCCCCGGAGTTGGGAACGCCTCTGGACATGAACTCGGGCCTCTCGGGCGCCTGCCTGCGCAGCCGGCAGATCCAGCGTTGCGACGATACCCTCACTGACCCGAACGTGGACGCGGAAGCATCGCGCGAGCTCGGAATACGATCCGTAGTGGTGTTGCCACTTTTGCGCGGAGAGGATTCGATCGGGATCTTCGAGGTATTCTCCGCTCGTCTGGCTGCGTTTGGCGAACGTGATTTGAGAACACTCGAAGTATTGAGGGACCGCATCCTTAAGAATATCCAGGCGCGCAAGTCCTCGCTGGATGCGCTCGAGCTTGCTCCGACCAGTGTCGGCGAAATGCTGCAGGAAGGCGCCGAAACAGAGATCGCTAAAACAGAGATCGACAAAAAAAACTCCGAGGAAACGGCGGAAGCAGCTCTTGAAACGGGCGACAACCAAGGTTCCAGTCAGGAGGTGGACACAGCGCACCGCGACCTGGATAACGTCCCAGCCACCTTTGCAGTCTCGCGGCGCTTCGATTGGGTCAGCGTAGTGATGTCCGCGATCGTGGTGGGCATGGCGCTTCTGATGGCGACCGCTCTCGCGATACGCATGGGATGGGTGAAAGCAAGCGGCCAGCATCATGTCTCAAGAGCGGCGGCTGCAGTATCGGCAACGCCGGCAACAGCGAGAGAATCCGGCCGGCAACCGGACGAATATCGATTCCAGTCCAGTGCAAGCGAAAGCGCCCACCGGCGGGCAGAACAAAGCCACAACCAACGAAACTGCGTCGCGGCCAGAGACTGGGCGTCTGCCGATGTTCGTTGCGAGCGATGGTTCGTTGCGAGTCTATGAAAACGGCAAAGAGATCTTCCGTATGCCGCCGTCTGCGACGGATGCCACGGGAGCGCCGTCGGCAGAAAAGAATGCAGGCTCCGCACTGCAGCCCGCAAGCATCGTTGAATTGTCTCCTGACGCAGCAGAGGGCAACTTAGTGCGGCGCGTGGAGCCCGAGTATCCCGAGCAAGCCTTGGCGCAGCACATTCAAGGGCCCGTGCTGCTTGACTTACGCATCGGACAGGACGGGACCGTCCAGGGAATCAAAGTGGTGAGTGGAGACGCTCAATTAGCGGCTGCGGCCGCTACAGCTGTGCGGCAATGGAAATTCAAGCCGCAGTTGGTGCACGGACGCCCGGTTGAGATGGAGACCCAGATCACGCTCAAGTTCACACTCCCTTCGAGTTAGCCCATTGCTACAGGAGACTATACGATCCGCAGTTCAGCGGCGGCTTATTTCGTTCCACTCAAGCCGCCGCCGAATTCGTCTAGTCTTAACCGATTCTTTGAGCGATCGTCACCACCCAACCTTCAGGATCTTCAAAAGCAAATTCGCGCATCCCGTAGAACTGATCTTTCATGGGCATGGTGATCCTGACGCCGTGCTGCTGCACCTTCTTAAATATCTCCTCGATTCCTTCTACTTCAATGAAGAGGGTCAAGCTGCCCCCTACGGGTTTTGTCCCGAGCGCGGGATACTCCTCGGCGACCACGTGTTGATCGTTGAAGAAGATCTCAACGCCATCCGAGGTCACGGAACCGAAGACGTAGGGAGGCGCATCAGGGACAGTGAAGCCAGTCTGAAAGCCCAGCACGGTACGGTAGAAATTGATGCTGGCTTCAACGTTACGGACGACAAGATTCGGTGTGAGTTTCTTGAACTTCATTTTTTTCTCCTCGTAATTCGGATTGAATTCCGGGTGGGCGTGCACCAGATGGAGGCTGCACGCACACTTTCCGTGTGCTCGCAACTCCTCCATCCGCGATCCTTGCGAGGAAGGGGAACGCAGGTAGGGCCTCCTCAATGTCAGTGGCGGCATCGGGAGACGCCGCGCGGGGCCCGCGAGGTACGGCGAGAGAATAGCACAACCAACAAGTTTCCGGTCTGGAATTTTCGTGAACCAACGGACTAAATTTTGTCGACTTCAGGGGAAAAACAATCCCACCCTTGCAGAGGATGCAAGGGTGGGCCTTCCCGCAAAATGGTGGGCGAACCTGGCAGGTGGGAGCTCACTCGCATTTCAGGCGGCGGTTAGCGGGTAAGCAAGGGCTGGCAGTCGTGCGGAAATGCTTTTGCTACCAAGCTTCTTTTCCATAGTGAGCAGACACGCGAAAACGTTTCACGTTGCTATAGTGGCGTCAGCCTTGTGAGAGGATCCGATGAAGAAGGACGCGGAATATTGGATTAAGAAGCTGAGCCTGGAAGCGCATCCCGAGGGCGGGTATTACAGGCAAACCTATCGAGCGGATCTGGTTTTGACGAAGGACGCTTTGCCGCTGGAGTTTATGGGTGCGCGGGCCGCTTCGACGGCGATTTATTTCTTACTGGAAGGCGAAAATTTCTCCGCGTTTCATCGGCTACGCTCCGACGAAGTTTGGCATTTTTATGTGGGATCAACTCTGGTTGTGCATGTCATCGACCAGCACGGACGGTATTCGGAAATTTTGCTGGGCAGCGATCCAGAGGCGGGTGAAGCTCTGCAGGCCGTGGTCAAGGCAGGATGCTGGTTTGCCTCGCGACTGCTCGATGGAAAAGGATTTGCGCTGGTCGGCTGCACGGTGGCACCGGGATTCGAGTTTGATGATTTTGAAATGGCGAAGCGCGACGCATTGGTAAGAGATTATCCGCAGCATCGGAAAGTGATTGAGCGCTTGACGCGGGAGTAGAGAGAGCTCCACTTTGCGGAGACAATGAATGCTGTCGCCTTGCTAACGCCAATCGGCTTTCTTTCTCTCAGCTTTGTATCGCCCCAAGACGGTTATGACCGCGAACCATGCGATAGCATTGACGCAAACAATGGTCGTTATGGAATACGCGAGGCTTGCATTCCTCCAAACTGCGACGGCGTAACCTGGAAGCAGCAGAAACGCACCAAACGCGTCCCCCGGATCAATTTCAATTAGCACCAAACAAATTCCGAACGCCTGAACCAGGGAAAATGTCACCAAATGACGGATGTTGTCGCTGGATAACGCTCCACGCGCCTGCCCTAGGAAATCCTTCCCCGCGAACACTACGAGTATCCATGTCGCATAGAGCAGCGCATTGAGGACGAGAACTCTTGCGTGGTAAACCCCCTCCGGTCGCTGATGTTGGCTGAGTCTATAGGCCAACCGAAACGATCCCCAAGTAGCTTTGCGCTTAGGCCAGGTCGAACGAAAAACAGGGCGTAGCACGAAAGCGATGTCAGAAAGCCCGCGAGTAGAGCCACCGCAGTCCGCCGCCCCCACCGTCGAGCAATAGCCCGTCTCCTTAGCATAAAGACTTAGACACCCGCATGTATCCGACCGGCCTGATTGGCGATAAATCCCTATTAAACTGATGGGCCCACAGACTTACCTTACGGCCGCTGCTTTCTTGGGGAACATCTCCCCGATGCGTTTGATTTGCGCGCCGACACCGCGTAGTTTCTCTTCGATGTTTTCATATCCGCGATCGATGTGGTAGACGCGGTCGATGATAGTTTCGCCATCGGCCACCAGCGCGGCGAGGACGAGCGAGGCGGAGGCCCGCAAATCGGAAGCAAGGACGGCCGCGGCGCTCAGTGGAGTTTTTCCGCGGACCACCGCGCGGCGTCCTTCGATTTTAATGTTCGCGCCCATGCGAACCAGTTCCTGCGCGTGCATGAAGCGGTTTTCGAAAATGTTTTCTGTGATCACGGAAGCTCCTTCGGCTTGCGTGGCCAGCGCCATGAACTGCGCTTGCATGTCGGTAGGGAAGCCGGGGAACTCTTCGGTGCTCATGTCGGCGGCGGTGAATGGATTGTCTCCCATCACGCGGACAGACTCCGCGGTGCATTTCGTCTTGACGCCCACTTCTTTGAGTTTGCTAAGCAGGGCATCGAGATGAGTGGGATCGCATCCAGTAATGTTGAGATCGCCGCCGGTCATCGCTCCCGCGATGAGAAAGGTTCCGGCCTCGATTCGGTCTGGGATGATACGGTGCTTCGCACCTTTCAGTTTGGTAACGCCCTTTACGCGGATCGTAGGTGTGCCTGCGCCTTCAATCTTCGCGCCCATCTTGTTAAGTAAGGCGGCCAGGTCGGCGACTTCGGGTTCGCGCGCACAATTTTGCAGAATAGTTTCCCCTTCCGCGAGAGTGGCGGCCATGAGTAGATCTTCCGTGCCAGTGACGGTGATTTTATCGAAAACAATTTCCGTTCCTGTGAGGCGATTGGCGGCGGCTTCTACGTAACCGTGATCCTGCGTAATTTTGGCGCCAAGCTGTTCGAGTCCTTTAATGTGCATGTCGATGGGACGGCTGCCGATGGCGCAGCCTCCGGGCAGCGATACTCGGGCGCGTCCGCAGCGGGCAACCAGCGGCCCGAGAACCAGCGTGGAGGAGCGCATGGTTTTTACCAGTTCATAGGAAGCTTCGGGACTGGCGATATTTTTGCAGTGAATCGTGGTGCGGTGCTGGGCGCGTCCATAGCCGAGTTCGACCTCGGCGCCCATGGCGGCCAGCAGGTTGCGCGTGGTCTGAATGTCGCGCACCTGCGGAATGTTCTCGAGAATGACAGGTTCGTCGGTGAGCAGTGCGGCAGCCATGCAGGGAAGCGCGGCGTTCTTTGCGCCACTGACGCGCACGGTGCCGAGCAGCGGCTCTCCGCCGCGGATGACGAGTTTGTCCATGAATGAGTCCTGAAAAATCCATTCTAGCGGGGAACTGGGCTAAGGGTAGGTAATCGAGAGGGCACGGACTTGTGCGTGGGAACGCCTAGGCGCTCGCCGTCCAATTATCGATGGACAGACCGCGGACACGTTTAAACTCGCGAGTATTGTTGGTGACCAGCGTGAGGCCCAAGCTGCGGGCGTGGGCGGCGATGAACAGATCGTTGGCTCCGATCATCGCGCCACGGGCTCTCAGATCGGCACGGATTTTCGCGTAATGCGAAGATGCTTCGTCGGGGAAATCCAGAATCTCAACGTAGCGCAGAAAGGCGGCGACCGCGGCTTCGTCCTGCTTGCGTTTAGGAGAAACTTCCACTCCGAACAAGAGTTCCGACTTCGTAATCACCGAGATGCAAACGTCGCTGACTGGGATCTTCGCGAGGCGTTTTAGAACCGGAACGGGCGAACGGCGCATGATGTAAGAGCAGGTGTCGGTGTCCAGCATGTAGCGCGGCATTTAGGGCTTGCGCTCCTGAATGGGCAGATCGTCGACATTCTCCATAAAGGAAGACGAGGCAGCAGGTGCGTCAGCCAGGTAGGAGGACCAATCCGTCGGTCGTGGCGAGAGAACTATGTCCTCCCCTTCCTTGCGGATAAAGACTTCCTCAGTCTTCATTTGAAGGTCTTTGGGTAGGCGGACTGCCTGGCTGCGGTTGTTCATGAAAAGTTTGGCTTTACGCTGCTGGCTTGGCATATACAACAGTATATGCCACCGGAGAGGAGTTTTCCAGCAAAAGCAAATTCCCTTAAGCAAGCTCAGGACAGGAGCGAAACCTTCTAAAACGTCTTGCGAAACAGCCAGAATAAAGACCCCGACAGCATCATGGCTACCGGCAAAGTGAGCACCCACGCCAAGGCCAGATTGCGCACGGTAGACCACTGAATGCCGGAGTGGTTGGCGGCCATGGTGCCGGCGATCCCGGAGGAAAGCACGTGGGTGGTGCTGACCGGCAGCCCGAATCCATCGGCAGCTCCGATGGTGGCCATGGCGGTGATTTCCGCCACTGCGCCCTGGGCGTACGTGAGGTGGCTCTTCCCGATTTTTTCTCCGACCGTGACAACGATTCGCTTCCATCCAACCATCGTGCCGAGGCCGAGAGCCATAGCCACGGCGACCTTCACCCAAAGCGGAATGAAGCGGGTGGAGTGGTCGATGTGCTTTTTGTAATTGGCGAGGACGGCGGTTTCGGAGGCAGTGAAAGTCGGGTTGTGACTCTTCTGCATCAGGCGAATGGCCTCGCTGATGAGGTACATGTCATTACGGAAGTTGCGCACCTGGTCGTTGGGGATGTTCTTCATCTCTTTGTAAAGAGCGGTTTCGTTGCCGATGTCGGTGACCAGGGTGCGCAGCGCGAGCATGGTGTTGGGCGTGAACTCTTTGTCGCGAATATATTGTGTGACGTCATCGTGAGCGTCGCCGACGGCGGCGTTGGGGCTAACGTACTTGCTGAGAACGTCGGCAGCCTGATGGGAGACGGCGATGAAATCCTGAGAATCCTGGTAGGTGACGGCGTGGTTAAGCGCATACGCGGTGGGAACCGTGCCGATCAGGATGAGCATGATCAGTCCCATGCCCTTTTGACCGTCATTCGAGCCGTGGAAAAAACTGACGCCGGTGCAGGTCAGCACGAGCAGGCAGCGAATGTAGAAAGGCGGTGGTTCGGTGCCCTCGGGCGCCGAGTAGAGCTTGGGATCTTTGATCAGGGCTTTCGCGAGGAGCAGGAGCAGTCCGGCGACACCGAAGCCGACGATCGGCGAAAGCAGGAGCGCTTTGCCAATGTTGGCAGCCTGCCCCCAATCGACGCCGCTGGTGCCGCTTCTGCCGTTCATCAGTTGATTGGCGATGCCCACCCCGATCACCGAACCGATAAGCGTGTGTGAACTGGAGGCGGGCAATCCGAAGTACCAGGTGCCAAGGTTCCAGATGATGGCGGCAACCAGCAGCGCAAACACCATTGCGAACCCGGCTTTGCTGCCGACTTGCAGAATCAATTCAACCGGTAGGAGCGAGACGATAGCGAATGCAACCAATCCGCTGGAGGCGAGGACGCCGAGGAAATTCCAGAAGCCGGACCATACCACGGCGATGTGGGGCTCCAGCGAGTGCGTATAGATGACCGTGGCTACTGCATTGGCGGTGTCGTGGAATCCGTTAACGAACTCGAAGCCTAAAGCGACCAGCAAGGCTATACCGAGAAGCACGAAGGGCAGGACGGATTGGTTGTGCACGAACGAGAGATCGTGGAGCAAGCTGGATCCGGCGTAGCCGACGCCGATAACCAGCACGATGCCGAAAACTAACATTCCAATCTTGCCGGGAGAGCGGGACAGCTTTTGGTCGAGTACGCTCGGTGTCGTGGTTGCTGTGGCCATGGTCATTCCTCAGGTCGGACGGCGTTAAAGCAGATTGAGTGCTAAAGTCCGCCACTATACGGAATGATTGTTACGCCAGTATGAATTATCCGGCCGCTGAAAACTTTGTCTGGCGGATAGGATGGCCTGGATAGGATTGCCATCCTCTGCGAAACGAAAACCCGACTGCAGACATCCAATGTGAGGCATCGGAGATATCTAAAGGAGAACAAAAATGGCTAAAGTGAAGTTGGCGTTGCTGGCACGGGTTGAGGCAAAGGCGGGCAAGGAAGCTGAGGTGGAGAGCTTTTTGCGGAGCGCATTGTCGATTGTGCAGGAAGAGCCGGCAACGGTGGAATGGTTCGCTATCAAAATGGGTCCCTCGACGTTTGGGATTTTTGATGTTTTTGAAGATGAAGCAGGGAGGCAGGCTCATTTAAACGGGCGAGTGGCCGCGGCGTTGATGGCAAATGCGGGAACTTTGCTGGCCAAGGCTCCCGTAATTGAGAAGTGTGAGGTATTGGAAGTGAAACAGAGTGAATGAAAGATAACTTGATGATTTTATTGGCTGTGATCAAGTGCAAATTAGTCATCAACCCTGCCGTGGAGTGTGGCAACTAATTAACAGATGCCAGTAAATCCCGCAGCAGCGCGCCAAGTCGCGCTCTGCAAAGAATGGAGGAGTAAACATGGCAGATGATATGAACAAACAGCAGGGTGGGCAGCACGGCCAAGGGCAGAACCAACAGAACCAGCAGAGCGGCCAACAGGGTCAGTACGGTCAGGGCCAGAAGAGCGGACAATCTGGCCAGACCGGGCAGTCCGGCCAACAGCAAAAGGGAAATATGGATCCGAACAAGAAGAATCCTTCTCAGAACGACGAGCAGGAAGAGCGGGATCGTCAACGCCGCGCATCATAGTTTAAAAAATAAAGTGATACGACCGAGGAGTTCCAGCCATGGCTGGAACTCCTTGTTTTTTCCAGACTTTCCGCGACCTGCTTGCTGGGGGATGTTGTCGGATAGCGTTTCCTTTCGTTAAGGGTTCGGTGTTTGGGCAAGCATTGTTTACAATGGTAGATTCGTCTACCCGCGTCAGGGAATCCCTGCACCGGGGACGAATTCGCCTTGAAACAATCTGCCTTGGAAAGATCTGAACAAAAACCCGACGTATCGATCCGTATCTCACCCACCGTTTACTGGCGAGTGGAAGGGAGCCTGCTAGACCTGACCGTCGTGCAGCCTGTGGCGTTCTTTACCTGGAATGCGCAGACCTTCACGGAACGCTTTCGTCGCCGCGGCCTCATCTTCCTATTGGCTGCGCTGCGACCGTTTCTATATTCGACCAATCGAAAGTTCGCAACCCGGGTCGTGCACACAGCCCTGCGCGGGGTAACGCGCGACCGGCTGGATCTGCTGGGCGAAGAATATTTTCAATACAAATTGAAACCGCAGTTGAAGGCGCGTGGAGTGGACCGCGTGCAGGAGTTGGTACGCTCCGGCGCGGACGTGGTGCTAGTGAGTCAGGCGCTTGAGCATGTGATGAAACCGTTGGCGCAGCATCTTGGAGTGAAACGGCTGGTGGCAAACCGGCTGGAGTTCCGCGATGGGGTAGCGACAGGCAGGCTGCTGGAGCCAGTGATCCGGCCACGCGGAGCTTTTGCCCTGATCCAGGAACAGAGTCCCGATGGCCGCCGTGCGCCGAAGACGCTGGCGCGGCAACTGGACATCACCCTCGAGGAATTGCGCGCGGCGATCATTGGATCGGGCCGAGAATCGGCAGCTCGCGAGCACCCCATCGTGCACTTCGAAGGGCGGCAGCAGACTCCGGGATTTTCCGTACGGCAGGCGCTCGCAGGCAAGCACCTCATGCTGATCGGCGTGACCGGATTCATCGGTAAGGTGTGGCTGGCAAATACGCTGATGGAGTTACCGAAGATCGGACGGATCTATCTGTTGATCCGGCGGCAGAAATCGAATCCGGCGCAGCGTCGATTTGAAAAGATCGTGGAAGAATCGCCAGTATTCGATCCGCTGTTCGAAAAGTATGGAGTTGGCCTCGGCGAATATTTGCGGGAAAAAGTAGAGGTGGTGGAGGGAGACGTTACCCGGCCGGGCCTGGGGCTGGATCCGGAAATATGCCGGCGGCTGCAAACAAATCTTGATCTGATTGTGAACAGTTCGGGATTGACGGATTTCAATCCCGATCTGCGGGATGCGCTGAGCACGAACACCGATGCCGCGATGAACATTCTGGAATTCTTGCGGGCGACTGATCGTGCGGGACTGCTGCACCTCTCTACGTGCTACGTGGCGGGAGAGCGCGATGGACGCGTGCCAGAGAAATTGATTCCGAATTACACCCCCCGCCATGTGTCGAACTTCGATGCCGAGCAGGAATGGCGTTCCCTGCAACAAGTGATCGCGAAGGCGGAGGCGCAAGCCGAGGGCGACGAAGTGACCGCCGATTTAAGATCGCAATCTCTCGCGAAAGAGCATGCGGCAAAAGGGCTGCAGGGCGCGGCTCTGGACAATCAAATCCGCAAGAATCGAATTCGATGGTTGAAAAACTACTTGACCGAAGCGGGAACACGCCGGGCGAAAGAGTTAGGCTGGCCCAACACTTACACTCTCACGAAGAGTCTGGCAGAGTCTTTGATTGTGAAATATGGCGAGGGACTTCCCATTGCGGTCGTGCGTCCCGCGATTGTAGAAACTTCCGTAGCCAAGCCATTCCTGGGATGGAATGAAGGGATCAATACGTCGGCGTCGCTATCTTATTTATTGGGGACATACTTCCGTCAGCTGCCATCGAATGAGAGCAAGCGGCTGGATATTATTCCGGTGGACGCGGTTTGCGATGGGATGACTCTGATTGCCGCGGCGATCGTCGAGCGACGGCACGATGAGCTATATCAGCTAGCGACGTCGGCGACGAACCCTTGCGATATGGGGCGGTCGATCGAGTTAACGTCCCTGGCGCACCGTAAACATTACCGGGCGCAGGAAGGTTTGGAATTCTGGTTGCGTTTGCGCTTCGATGCGATTCCAGTTTCGAAAACACGATACCGTCGAATGTCGGCGCCGGCGCAAAAGGCGATTGTGAAATCGATTCAGCGGATCATGTCGCCGCTGCCGTTGAAGAAAACACCGCTGGTGAAAGCGGAAAGAAATCTGGAGCGGCTGGAAAAATTGATCGAGTTGTTTGAACCGTTCATTTTGCTGAATGAGCACGATTTTGCCGCCGACAACGTAGAAAAGCTTTCGCATGCGCTGGTTGAAGAAGAGCGCGAAGAATTCGGATATAAGGCGCGAATGCTCGATTGGTGGGATTATTGGATCAATGTGCATATCCCGGCGCTGCGCAAGTGGACTTACCCCTTGATTGAGGGCAGGCCGCTGGAGGCGCGTCCGGCGCGCAGTTTAGAGAATGGCGAGACAGTAAAAACCGGCACGAATGGAAATTGGTGAATGGCAATATTTCTGACGGGGTCGACCGGATACATCGGAGCGCACGTAGCCGCGAACTTGCTGCGGGACGGAGCAGCGCTGAACGTGTTGGTGCGCGCACGCGACGTGGGCGACGCGGAGGCGCGCCTGTGGCAGGCTCTGCAGCTGCATTTAGACTTCCCGCAGTTTTATGAATTTCTGCAGACTCGAGTGCGCGTGTTTCGCGGCGATTTAACCGAGCCCGGTTTTGGATTGAGCCGCGATGAATACGATCGGCTGGTGCACACCACCGATTCGGTGATTCATTGCGCGGCATCACTGAACCGTAAATCGGAAAAAAGTTGTCTGAATGTGAACCTACGCGGCACTCTGGAAGTCCTGACCCTGGCGCGGAGTGCTGAACATTATCACGGCTTGCGGCGCTTCAGCCAGGTGAGCACCGTGGCAGTGGCGGGCAAGCGGCAGAACGAGGTGGTCAGCGAAGACCAATCCATTGACTGGGATCGATCGGACTACGATCCCTACGCGCGAACTAAAAAATTCTGCGAGCACATGATGCGCGTGTTGCTGCCGGAGACTCCGAAAACCGTTTTCCGTCCTAGCATCGTGCTGGGCGACAGCCGCTACGCGGAAACGACGCAATTCGATATGGTGAAGGCGTTTGTGTTTCTGGCGGGCTTGCCGGTACTGCCGTTTCGGCCAACAGACAAGATCGATATTGTGAACGTGGATTTCGTGGCAGAAGCAATTGCGACGCTGCATCAGAAGGATCGTCCGCAATTCGATACGTATCATCTTTCGTCCGGCATTGGATCGCAGTCGTTTCGTGAGATTACGAAGGCGTTATCGGCGGCCCAGAATAAGCGCGCGCCCGTCTTTGTGCCGGTGGCGGAGCGTCCGTTTTCCGGGTCGGTAAATTTTCTCGCAAATCGCAAGGGAGCGATTGCCAAAGGCGCGTCGCTGATGAAAGTCTTCATGCCCTATCTGATATGGAACACCGTCTTCGACAATTCGCGCGTGACTTCTGAATTAGGAAAGAAGCCGGTGCCATTTTCCCAGTATTGTTATCCGCTTCTCAAGTTCAGCAGCGAGAACGATTTTGCATACCGGTATCGGCCTTGGCCGGCGGCAGCGGGAGGAACGGCCGCATGATGGACTTCATCCTCGAAGCGTGGGTAAGCGGTTCGATCGAGCGCGCCAAAGCGGGATGGATGCTGGGTGCGGGCAAGCGCTGGAAGCCGGGAGAGAAGTTAAAACTGCTGTTTGCGGGTTACAACGGAACGCGGAACATGGGATCGGATGTCCGCGTGGAAGAAATGTTGCGGCAGATTCGGCATATCCTGGGTGCGGAACGGGTTGAATTCAGCGTGATGAGCCAGAACTTCGATTTCTCGCGTGGGTATTTTGAAGGAACGAAGCAAGTGCATCTGCCGGATATTTTTCCTCCTTTCCTGGCGAACGAAGTGCCGCGACACGACGGAGTGGTAGCTTGCGAGGGGTCGATGTTCAAGAGCAAGTTCGCTAATGCACTGACCACGATGATGGTTGGCTCGCTGGGCATCGCGGCGGCGCAGAACAAGCTGTCGGTGGGGTACGGTGCAGAGGCGGGCCACATGGACCCGCTCGTTGCGAAGATGTGCGGGCGCTATTGCAAGAATTCATTTGTGATTACGCGGAATGAGGAGTCGCGTGGCGTGTTGCGCCAATTGGGCGTGCCCACAGAACTCGGAACTGATACCGCATGGACTTTTGAGCCACGCCCGCCAGAGTATGGACAGAGCGTTCTGAAAGAAGTTGGGTGGGATGGGCGTACGCCGGTGCTGGTGGTGTGTCCGATTAATCCATTTGAATGGCCGGTGAAGGCGTCGGTGGCGAAGTATGCCGCACGCAGCTTGACGGGCGCATACAAAAATAGCCACTACCGTACGGTATATTTTCACAATTCGGGGCCGGCAGCGGAGCAGTCGTATCACAAATATTGGAACGCAATTGCGAATGCGGTAGATGCATTTCGCAAAAAGAAGAATGTATTCGTGATCCTTGCGGCGACCGAACGGTTGGATGGGCGTCCCGCGAATCGAATTGCTGAGAAGCTGGGTGGAGTTCCGGTACTCACGTCGGACGAGTACAACATGTATGAACTGGTGAGCGTGCTGCGGTCGTGCCACATGATGGCATCTTCGCGGTATCACGGGATTGTTACCTCGATGCCGGGTCTTGTGCCGTCGGCTGGAATCACCATGGATGAGCGAATCCGCAATCTTATGCGGGAGCGCGGCCATCAGGATTTGCTGATGACAGTGGACGATCCGGAACTTGAAGGGAAGCTGCTGTTGGCGCTGGAGAAATTGAGTTGTGAAGGGGAAGCGATCGCGGCCGGCATAGCGCAAACGGTGGTGAAGAATCTGAAAGTGATGGCGCGCATGGGTGTGTACTTTGAAGAAGAAGTGCAAAGAAGGTATCCGGAATTTGAGACACGCCGGGGCGAGTGGAGTTGGGAGGACTATTTGCCGCCGATGAGCGAGGGACTGCGTAATCTAGTGTCGGCTCACAACTGAGCTCCTGTGCGTTCGTTAGAAGTTTTGATCGTGCAATTGATCTTTTGAATACACCCATTCCATTCGTCGGAGACATTTTTTCGCAGCTGCACTCGGCTGCGGACACGCGGATTCTTGCCGAAATCCGTGAAGGTGAAATCACGGACGTAACCGGAAACGATTTGCTGGAGCTGATTCGCAAGGCGAGAACTTTTGCTGCCTCGAAAGGACTGAAGAAGGGCGACCGATGTGGCTTATTGGCCGCCAACAGTATTCGCTGGGTCGCGATGGACCTGGCGCTAATGGCCGAAGGACTTATCGTCGTTCCTTTGTATTCACGGCAGGCCCCGGCGGAACTGGTGGCAATGATGAAGGATTCCACCCCGTCGATGGTGTGTTGTGGCGACGCCGCATTGAGGGATGGAATCGCGCAGAGTTGGCCGGATGCGCCTCCGCAGTTTTTGTTTGACGAGATTTTTGCTGGCGTAGACGGGATGCAATTGGATCGGCCACAGGTTGGGAAGGATGATCCAGTGGCGATCATCTACACGTCGGGCACTTCGGGCGAGGCCAAGGGAGTAGTGCTGACTGCGGCGAATGTGGGCTTCATGCTGGATCGCACCGCGGAGCGCTTGAGCGAACTGATGTCCGGTTCCTTCTCTGGCGCTGGGCAGCAGGATTGCATCTTCCATTATTTGCCGTTCACGTTTGCTGCGTCTTGGATTGCCTTGCTTACGTTTCTGAAACGGCGGAGCCTGGTCACGATCAACATGGACCTGGCGAAGATTGCGAGCGACATGCGGACCGTGGCTCCGGATTATTTTCTGAATGTGCCCCAATTGCTGGAGCGAATGCGCCGAGCCATAGACGAACAACTGTGGCAGACCGGCGGAGTACCGCAGGCAATTTATTCGCGGGCCAAGGCTGCGTGGGTGCGGCGACAAGAGAAGCAGTCAGGAACGGGTGACGCCCTATGGCTGGGGTTGGCGAACTGGTTGGTGTTTCCAGCTATCCGGAAGAAGATGATCGGCAAAAATCTCAAGGCGCTGATTTGCGGTTCGGCGCCGCTGAGTGCCGAGACACAGCTTTATTTCATGATGCTGGGAATTCGCGTGCTTCAGGTTTACGGTCTGACGGAAACCACCGCGATTTGCACGATGGACGATCCAAATCGGGTCGAGGTGGGACGCGTGGGGCCGGCGATTCCGGGGATGGATATGAAGCTCGGCGAGAATGATGAAATCCTGGTGCGCGGGCCGAATATCTTCCGGGAGTATTGGAACCGGCCCGAGCAGACCGCGGAAGCGCTGCGCGACGGGTGGTTCCACACCGGCGATCAAGGCGAGGTGAATGCGGCCGGGAATTGGCGAATCGCCGGACGTATCAAGAACCTCATTGTTTTGGGCTCAGGGCACAAGATTTCACCAGAGCCGATTGAGAATGCAATCGGAAAGCTTTTGCCGGAAGCGCAGCAAGTGGTCGTGGTCGGTAACGGACGCGGATATTTATCGGCGCTGGTGACTGGAAGCGCGACAGCCGAGAAAGTACAGGCAACGCTGGATGCGGTGAATCCGGATTTGCCGCATTACAAGCAAGTACGGGCCTTTCGCGTGATTCCGGAACCGTTTTCGATTGAGAACGGATCGCTCACGGTGAATGGGAAGTTGAAGCGCGATGTAATCGCATCGCGCATGAATAATGAAATTGAGGAAATGTACCGGGTGAAACAGGCAGTGTAGTTAGAGATGAGAGAGCTATAACCACAAAGGACACAAAGAGTGCACGAGGGAAAGCCTAACGCAACAGTGGAGAGCGCGTGCCATGGAAGCGCTTTGTCCTGGACTCTGGGCGATGGTGTGATTGAGTTGGCGCTGCACCGTGGACCTTGTAATGAGATAGGTTCGGCGTCGCTTGAAGAGTTCGAGAAGTTCGTGACTGCTTTAGCAATGATGGAGGCGCAGGCTCACGCGCTCATTATTTATAGCGAGGTGAAGCCGGGATTCTGTGCGGGCGCGGATCTGCGCGAGTTGTACCAGCGCTCACAAGCGATGGAAAAACTCGAAGCGGCAAAGGGCGTGCGGGACTTTCTGGAGCGCATTCACCGCGTGTTGAATCTTATCGATGCATCGCCGTTGACCACGATTGCGGCGGTGCACGGAGTCACGTTTGGCGGAGGATTCGAACTGGCGCTGGCTTGCGATTTGATTGTTGCCGATAAGATGGCGCGGTTTTGCTTTCCTGAACTGAGGCTGGGATTGATTCCTGGGTTTGGCGGAATACCTCGTCTGAAGCGCGATTTGGGCAATGCGGTAGTGAGGGATCTGTTGCTGACGGGGCGCAGTTTCAACGCTGCGAAGGCGCAGCAAATTGGGCTGGTGAGCCAGGTAGTTGGGGAAGGCGAAGCTTTGCGCGCAGCACGAGCGACGGCGGCACAGTTGAAGAAGTTCGATCGTGCCACGGCTGCGGCGGCGAAGAAATTTATCAAACCGATTCCGCATGAGGAGTTGCGCCGGGAGATCGATTTATTCTGCGAACTATTTGCGCGTCCGGCGGTAGAGGCCGGGTTGCGGAGGTTTGTCGAGAATGCGGATACGCAGCCTTATCTGCCCTAGAGGTGCCGTATACGATGTACGGAACGGAAGCATAGTTTTCCGGGCTCGAAGCGGTTCGGAATGAGATTGTGATTTGGGTGGGAAACATGCAGACTGCTGAGCAAACGCTGGGTGAAATATTGAATCTCGCAGCCGCGCACTTTAAGGTGCCGCGAGAAAAGCTTTCTCCTGACGAAGATTTTTTCAAAACGTTGGGAATCGACAGCTTGCAGACGCTCGATCTACTAACCAAGCTGGAGAACCATTTTCATGTGGAACTTCCAGATTATGAATTGCAGGGAGTTTCAGACTTCCGCACGCTGGCGGGGAGGATTCAGGCAAGACTGTGAAGACCTTCAATTGTTGATTGCTGATTGTTGATTGTTGACTAAAACCTGATCAAGATTCGGTCTTGCAGCAACGATTAACGGTCGCGATCGGCAACCTTCTTATGCTCGATCTCCAAAAATATAGTTGCCTGGGCGAGGCTTTGCGTGATGCTCTCGATCGTTTTTCCGCCGAGACATGCCTGATTGAAGCGGATAGAGACCGCGAAAAAACGCAGCTCACTTATTCCGACTTCAAAGAAATCAGTCTGCCTTTGGCGCGCGCGCTGGAGGACGCGGAATTCGATGCGGATGACCGCGCGGCCATTCTGATGACCAATCAGTCGAAGTGGCTGATTTCGGCGTACGCGATTTTCTACGTGGGCGGCGTCCTGGTTCCTCTGGATTACAAACTGACCGCGGCAGAGCAGTTGCAGTTGTTGGAACACTCGAAGGCTAAAGTATTGGTGGTGGAGTACTACCTGTGGCGGGCGATTATGCAGTCGCCGGAGTTTCATAACATCAAGACAAAATTAGTTCTGGTCACGGAGGCTCCGCTGGGAGCGGACCTTGCGGGTGGGTTCCGCTGGGAAGACTTCAAGCGTAAAGGCGTTCCGGATTTTGTGATGCGGCAGCGCGAGGACATGGCGTGCATCGTTTATTCCTCCGGCACGGGTGGCCGTCCCAAGGGATGCGTGCTGACGCATGAAAATTATCTGGAGCAGTGCCGGGCGTTGACGGCGTTGTATCCATTCTGGCCGGGAGTGCGGTATTTGAGTATTCTGCCGACGAATCACGCGATCGATTTCATGGTCGGATTCATTGGACCATTTGTATGCGGCGCTTGCGTGGTCCACCTGCGGACTCTGCGTCCCGAATTTGTTCGCGATGCATTTGTGCGCTACCGGATTACATATGTTTCGCTCGTGCCGATGATCGTGAAGAACCTGGAGCGCGGGCTGCGCGCTAAGTTTGATGAATTACCCTCGTGGAAGCGGGCGATTCTGAATCGCATGATCTCAGTTAATAAGTTACTGACCCGGAGACGGCCTCGCGTAAAAATGAGCCGCATGTTGCTGCCACAAGTGCATCGCGCGTTCGGGGGAGAGTTGCTGGCGCTGATCACCGGCGGGGCATTCATGGAGCCGTCGACGATGCAGTTTTTCTATGACTTGGGTATTCCGGTGGTCAACGGTTACGGGTTGACGGAAGCGGGGACGGCGCTCACTTTGAACGATCTGAAGCCGTTCCGCGCCGATACCGTGGGCAAACCACTCCCCGGTGTGGAACTGCGAGTGCTCAGTCCGAACGAGGAAGGAATTGGGGAGATTGCGGCGCGAAGCAAGACGGTAATGTCGCATTATTTGGACGATGCGGAATTGACGCTCGGAACGATCGTGGATGGATGGCTACTGACCGGCGATTTGGGCCGCTTTGATAAGAACGGACATCTGCAGCTTTTCGGGCGGAAGAAAAACATGATCGTGACCGAGGGCGGTAAAAATATTTATCCCGAAGATATTGAAGCGGTGTTCGACGGACTTCCAGTAAAGGAATACTGCATTTTCTCGGCAAATTACGTATGGCCGCAAAAAGAATTAGGACAGGAAATGTTAGTGGTGGCACTGCGATTGGAACAGAATCAGCGCTTCGACAGCGCGCTGCTGCAGGAGATAGTGAGCCGCAATCGACGCCTGCCGGATTTCAAGCGCGTCGCTGGATACATCCTCTGGGAGAAAGACTTTCCGCGTACTGCCTCAATGAAGGTGAAGCGGCAAGCGCTGGCGGAAGAAATCGGAAAAGCATTGGAGCGACGCGCGGTGGTCGCACTGTGAGCGAGCTGGGCCGTTACCTTGCTATTGTGAATCCTGCCGCAGGTGGCGGGCGAAGCCGCAAATTGCTGGGTCCCGCGTTGGATCGGTTGCGATCGGGCAGTGTAGCGGTTGAAGTGAAAGAGACGAAGCGTGCCGGCGACGCTACCAGAATTGCCCGCGAGGCTTACGGGCAAGGCTTTAGAAAATTTATTGCTGTGGGCGGAGATGGGACTTCGTATGAAGTGGTGAACGGTCTTTTCCCGGAGGCCAGCGCGGGCGAGCGGCCCACGTTAGGATTCTTGCCGTTGGGGACGGGCAATTCATTTCTGCGCGATTTCAGCGATCGCGGGCTAGAGCACGCTATCGAGTCACTGGTTTCGAAAAGAACGCGAGTCTCCGACGTCTTGAGGTTGCATCATCGCGACGGGGTTCTTCATTACATCAATCTACTGAGTGTGGGCTTTCCGGCCGACGTGGCGACTTTGCGGGCTCGGCGATTCAGCGGTCAGGGCGAACTCGGATATTTTATTTCCATTTTCCTCGGGCTGGTGCGATTGGACAGGCGGCCATTTCCAGTGCGGGTTGAGGGAGAAACGGAATTTGACCGGCGTCGCTGCCTGTTTCTCACTTTCAATAACAGCAAGTTCACCGGGGGCACGATGATGATTGCGCCCAAGGCGGAGACTAATAGCGGATTGATTGAATACGTCCGCTGGGGAGCGATTGGGCGGCTGGGGCTGATGCGCAACTTGCCGGGCCTTTATGATGGCACGCACATTCATCATCCACTGGCGGAGCGAAAAGCCGTGCGCAAGGTGGAATTCGATCTAGACGGCCCGGTGGATGTAATGGTCGATGGCGAAGTGTTGACGTTACAATGCGAGGCTCTGGATGTGCTCCCGGGAGCGCTGAATGTTGTCGTCTGAGCGCATGTTATAAAAGTGGAATGCAGGAAATAAATCATGTCTGAACAGAGGCGCAAGCAACGGCAGAAGCAGAATCCGGTCGTGGAGCCCGCTAAGTCCTCGCGGAACACGCTGATTTGGGGTGTCGTTGTGGTGGTGGCAGTGCTGGCTTACGGCGGATGGTGGTACTACACCAATCACCGTTACGATGGGTTTGCCAAGTGCCTGGCGGCGAAGCAAACTAAGATGTACGGATTGTATTGGTGTCCGCATTGCGCCGAGCAGAAAGCGATGTTTGGAAAAGCGTTTCAATATGTGCCCTATGTGGAATGCGCGATCAAGGGCTCGCGCGAACTGGCGCCGGCGTGTAGCGCGGCAGGCGTGAAGCTCTTTCCAAGTTGGCAGTTTGGCTCGAACCCTCCGAAAGAGGGCGTCTATCCTTTGGAAGAGCTCTCTGATAAAACCGGGTGCGCGCTGCCGTGAGTGCTACGTCGAAGCAGACTGCCGGTCTTTTATACACATTGATAGCGGCTCTGGCACTGGCGGGTATCGCTGTCTCGGCCGTATCGCTGCAACGGCACTACGCGAAATCGGCGTCAGCCTTCTGCGACTTTGGAGAAAGATTCAACTGCGACATCGTGAATCGCAGCGAGTATTCCACGGTGATGGGCATTCCGGTTGCTGCAATCGGCGTGGCGGGGTACGCAGTGCTTTTCGCGTTGGCAACTTTTTACCGTGCGCGAATCCAAACACCGATTCGCCTGCTGCTGTTCTCTCTGGCGGGGCTTTTATTCGCACTTTATCTCACCTATGTCGAAGGCCACGTTTTAGAAACATGGTGCATCCTGTGTTTGAGTTCGCTGGTGCTAATCACCGTGATCACGTTGCTGGCGAGTATTTTAAAGTTGCGCGCCGGAAGTCGCGCCTGACGCTTGCCTGATGGGAAGAATCCAAAAACAAAATAACATTGGAGCAGTTTCCCAGGTGATCCGTGCTGGCGGAGCGACGGGAGACTTGCGACTGCACGAATTTCGCAGCCGGATTTTCAAGAACACCCGCTTCCTTAGAGTATGGCTGCCTCCGGGTTATGACGAGGGCGGAAACGGAGATCGCCACTACCCAGTCCTCTACTTGAACGACGGGCAGAATCTGTTCGAGTCATCGACGGCGTTCGGTGGAGTGGAATGGGGCGTGGATGAGAGCGCCGATCGGCTGATTCGTGAAGGCGCGGTTTGTCCGTTAATTATCGTGGGCATCGATAACATGGGCAAAGACCGGCTTCGCGAATATATGCCGCACCGGTCGATGCATCCCATGATGCTGCGAGTGCAGGGGCATCGGTATCCAGACTTTCTGCTCAAGGAAGTGATGCCGTTTGTGGAGAGTAACTATCGCGTTGCCACGAGCCCGGAGAATACTGGATTGGGAGGATCGTCTTTGGGAGCGCTGATCGCGTTGTATACCGCAATCGCACGGCCGGGAGTGATTGGACGGTTGCTGCTGGAGAGTCCCTCGCTGTGGGCGTCGAACCGGCAGGTAATCAAGGAGAGCCGAACGGTAAGAATCTGGCCGGAAAAAATATTCCTGGCGGCAGGCACGGCAGAAGCTGGAAGCCCCGAGCGTAGCCGCACGGTAGTGGACGATGTACGGGAACTCGCAGCGATTATGCGGCGAGCGGTTTTAAGTGAGAGCCGCCTGCGCATGGTCATTAAAGATGGAGCGGGGCACACGGAATCGGCGTGGGGCGAGCGATTTCCTGAAGCGCTGCAGTTTTTGTTCGGAAGGCAGACTTAACCAGGCTGATTCGCAATTGAAGTTGGATTTCCTTCCTGTTGTCCATATCCCATACAGAAGAGCTGCCATCACTGGAACGGAAAGCTGGAAGTGCGTCCAGCGCGCGAAGGGGCCGAGGAGCGGAAGCGACGAAAACAAGATAAAGGAGAATTTTGAGACGTGCACCGCTGGCGTCGATCTGCGTGATGAGCCAGTCGGAGAGCAGCAGGAATGCTGGCGCGAGAATCACAAGATCGTAAACGGTGAGATGTGGAGCCAGGAGAACTGTAGAAAGTAACAACGCAGAATACCGCAAAGATAGAGGCAGGCGGCTGCGCCAGCAGGACACAGTTAATCCCGCGACTATCAATGCGGTGACGAGATAAAGCGCGAAAGATGCTTGGGGCCATGGGATAAGCATTGTCCAAAATGTGCGCAGGCAGTGGGTTTGGTAGGGTCTTGGCTCCAGAAGCGGCAGAACGTTTGGAATGTTCAGTAGGATATGGGACCACTCGCGAAGCGGGGCGGGACCGTAGTAAAGCCAGGCAACAATTAACTCAGCGGCGGCCGAGAGCAAGGCACCTGCAATTATTTTCCAGCGAAGTGTAATTAGAAAAACGATGGCAAGAGCTAGACCGAGCTGGGGCTTAAAGATCAGACAGCCGAACGCGAGGCCGGCGAGGAATTCATGTTGCTCACGCAGTGCGAAGAATGCGAGCACGAAGAACGCGAGAGCGAGAGCGGAAGTTTGTCCCCAGGCGATCAAGTGCCAGAACGCTGGAAATGCAAGGGCGAGAATTAGAACCGTGAATCCGTGATTGCGCAAATCAGGGCAGGTCCGCCACACGCAGTAACAACACAATCCGTAGATTAACGTGCTGAGAACGAGCCAGAGAATCAGAGCCATCGGATAAGACAACCGGGCGAACGGCGCGAATAGAATTGAAACTTGCGGCGGGTAGAGCGGCAAATATTGAACGCCGGCAGCTGCGGGAACGCGCTGCGCTGCGATTTCAGCTTGGGCGCGCATGTTGTATAGATCGACGCCATGGTGAGTGAGCGCAACCGAACCCAGCGTATAGAAATGAAGAAAATCCGTGCCCTTGAGATTTCCGGCGCGATCGATCAAGCCCGGCGTGGAGATGTTCCACAAATAGACCGACCAGAGGCACAGCGCGAGAATCAATCCATGTGCACGCAAGCGGCGGGCGGTCATCCAGAATGAAGAGATTCTCGATGCAGAGATCCTCGATGGGGAGATGCTCGATACCATGAGCCCGCATCATATCGAATCGACGATCACGCGGGGCTTAAATTCGTAGCCGGCAAATCTGTCTGCTGACGTCGCCTCGTCATCAGCAACAAGGGCAGCATGAGAGGCATAAAAGGAACCAGGAAAGAAGGCAGTAAGGGAAGTTGACTGTGCGAATCTAGACGCGGCGGAAACAACAATAGGACGGTCGACACAATCCAAGGCCAACCTATGCAGATGACGAAAACAACTTTGGAAAAACGGCGCAGAGTCTTCCAGTCGTGCAGAAGCAACATCAGGGGAAGAATCAGCAGCACCTGGTTGAATGGGGTAAACAGTGGGAACGCGAGCAAGTCGCCCATGAAGAAAGCGGCTAGCAGCCCGCTGAATTGCTTTGAGTCGCCCGCTGCTTTTCGATTTCGCCATGCAAATGCAAGCAGGCCAAGAACGATGATTCCTCCCACGATTTCTCCGAGGGTATTGCCGAGAGCCATGCCAAGGGTCGAGGTAGGGAGGGCGTATCTTCGATATGCAGCAAGGCCTGCTACGAAGTATCCGAGCCATCCCGGAAGTAACAGTTCGCCGAACGCAACCAGTGCTGCCAGGGTTGCTATAAAACAGGCGGGAACACGCCACCTCCTCCGCCAATCGCCTGCAGACCAAATTGCGAACCAGCACAAGGGGAGAAGTGCCATCTGCGGCTTTATGGTGGAAGCCGCCAGCAGTGCGCCTGCGGCCACAAAATGGTTCTTGCTTACGCACCAGGCCGCCGCCATTAACAAGCATGCATCAACGATCGCCAATTGCTGCAGCCGCAACCCCTGTGCAATCTGTGGGCTACTGAGAGTGAACAGAATTATCGCGGTGCCTGCTTCCCACCGTATCCTCCACTGCAGAACACTTAAGCAAAAGAGAACATTCAAGGCAATCAGCGAACCCAAAACAAACGGGGCCCAGCGCTGCACCTCGGCAAAGTCCACGTACACGAGAGGAGCCGTGAGGAAAACTTCGTAGATGGGATAAGCAAACCGTTGTTCGTCTGCTAACTTTGCTTTCGGTTCGTCGTAAGTCTGGCTGATAACGTGGCCGTAGAACGCGATTTGTATTTCGTGGCTGACCTCGGTGCTGTAAGGATTGCGGCGGTGGAGCAGAAGCTCACGTGTTCCTACCCAAGGCGAGTACAAATCGCTTATTTGACCAATCACGAAACCGTTTTCGAGGCGCGTACGGGTGTTCCATGGTCTAAGGATGCGGTATACATAAAGCCACGAAATTCCAGCTATGCATAAGGCCAGAAGGAGCCACAGTCGTGGTTTCATCGGGCAGGAGCCTCATAGGATTCCAACTGCGGTGGCGAAGCGTCCGCATCCAATCGCCAAACCCGTCGATTCTTGAAGGCTTTCAACAGTTCTTGATTTCCAATATTTGCCATATCCCGAGCCCATAAAACTTTGGCGCCATCGATATCGGCATTGTTGTAGACCCATTCCCGAAAGAAATTATGGTGCGGTCCATAGACGACAATTACAAGCTGAGGGCCGGGAAAATGTTGCAACTGGCGCAGGATCTTCGCTCTCTCCAAGTTGCCTCTGGGCCATGCCGGTTCGATCTGCACGTGAGCTGCTGCCGTGATTAGGCGCAGAAGGATCATAGCGCAGGCCAACACAGGAATCGTGCGAACGAAATCTTTTCCCAGCGGACGGCCTGCAGGAGACCAGTGCCAGAGATAGCGCATGCCCTGGACCAACACAAGGTACAACGCACAGGTTGCCGGAGAGAAATAGTCGGGCCTGTTCCACGTCTCTACCGCCAGGGCTGCGGCCATAACGCCGCATAGGAAGAGGGGTAGCCGCATCTTGCGCTGGCGAACAAGCCAGGGCAGCGCCAAAAGAGGCACCGTCAAGAGCAGGCCTAGATAGAACCGCCACCACGAAACGAATCTTTCCGCAAGGCTGCGCAAATAGCCTGGCAAGGTATGACTTGCCTGAAACACCCCGAGTTCCCAATGGTAGAAATCCCGCATCACCTCGTGGTGATATTCGACTGCGGGTTGCGGCGTCTGCCAGAGGAAGGGCGGGACTGCGGCGTAGGTGTCGGCTTCGACCTGATAAGTCATTCGAAACGGGTTGCCGGTTACGCGGTAGTAGTAGTAGCTGGTGGCGATTGATGCGGACAGCAAACAAAGAAAGAGGGGCACAACCACCTTCGGAATCGATTGGATGAACGGGGGATGGTTCTTCCCGAAAAGCCAAGAAATCATGACAACAGCGATGGGCAAGGAGAAGATCAGCCCTTCATAAGGACGGCTGTTGGCTAGAATCACGAGGCCCAAACTCATCATCAATACGTCACGCACTTGAAGATGCTGGCGAATGCGCGGCCAAGCTCCCAGCACTAGCGCGCCCCCGAGAGCGACGATCGAAGCGGCCCAGTAGCCGTTCATCCAATAGCTGAGAATGCCTAGTCGGAGCGCGGCAAGCGCCGCTCCTAACAATGCCCAGGATGGAGGTAGCCAGGCTTGAAGCATCCAGCATAGAGCCGAGCACATGAGCGCACTTGCGAGAACTTGACCAATCCACGGATTCCCCAGTCGTTGACCGGCGGCGAGCACAAGGCCCTCGGCCGGAGGATACATCGACATATAAGTCGGCTTTTGAATGATGTGGAAACTTTCAAAATGGATCCACATCGGGTGCGTGGGATTAGCGAGCCTGCCGTGGGTGAACGTGTCGGCCGCGAGAAGGTAACTGAATTCGTCGTGGTTAAGCGGTTGCGGAATACCGAGAATCGGTATGAGAGCGACGCGGATAGCGATGACGCTTAACCCTACAACCAGTACGCTGAGCCGGCGCCGTCGGGCCAGTCGCGCGAATGCTCGCTCGATCGTGGTAAAAGCGGCAGGCTGATCCTTGCGGGAGAGACTTCGAGAAGAGAATAAGATCAATCCTCCCGCGGCCACAACAAACAGGAATTCAATCAACGTCAGCAGGGAAGGAGCGAGCCGCGAATAAAGGTTCTGCATCGTGACCAAGCCCAGGCATTGCCCGTTTATTCGTGCGACAGAAAATGACGTTGCAGGATTCCAATCGTCCGCGGTAGAAGCCGAATTGCTTCTTATGCGGGCTGCTTATCGGCAGCCTTCTCGAATAATCCGTCGACGATCTGAATCATTTCGTCGTCTACGACGCGGTTGCGGGAGATGGCTTCGCTCAAAGTGATCGAGACAATCTTATTGGCGCGCAGTGCCGCCATGCAGCCGAACTCGCCGCGGTGAACCATGTCAATGGCGCCCAGGCCATAACGCGTGGCCAGCACGCGATCGAAAGCGCTGGGAGAACCGCCGCGCTGAATGTGTCCGAGGATCACTGCGCGAGTTTCGAAGCCAGTGCGCTTTTCTATTTCGCGGGCGAGAATGTTTGCGATCCCGCCGAGCTTGACATGGCCAAACTCGTCCTTGCCCATGTCTGACAGCACGGGTGATCCCTGGCCTGGTTCGGAGGAAAACTTCGCGCCTTCAGCGACGACCACAATAGAGAAATAGAGTCCGCGCTCGTGGCGCTGGCGGATGGAATTCGCGACTTTGTCGACATCAAACGGACGTTCGGGAATCAGGATGACGTCGGCGCCGCCGGCAATGCCGCTGTAAAGCGCGATCCAGCCGGCATCGCGGCCCATCACTTCCACCACCATTACGCGATTGTGAGCTTCCGCGGTGGTGTGAACGCGGTCCAGCGCCTCGCAGACGATATTGCAAGCCGTATCGAATCCGAAGGTATAATCAGTGCCGCCCAGATCGTTATCGATGGTTTTGGGAACGCCCACGACCTTGACGCCACGTTCGTGAAGTTTTTGCGCGACCGACAGAGTATCGTCACCGCCGATTGCGATTAGGGCGTCAATCTTATATTTATCCAGCGTTGCCAGGCAGCGATCGAGGCCGTCGGGCCGTTTCGAAGGGTTAGTGCGCGATGTGCGCAGGATGGTTCCCCCGCGAGGCAGAATTCCTCCGACCGCTTCGAGATCGAGGACCATGGTCTGGTCCTCGACCAGCCCACGCCAGCCTTCCAGGAACCCGACAAACTCGTCGCCGTAAGTGAAAACACCTTTGCGCACTACCGCGCGAATCACCGCGTTCAGGCCAGGACAGTCCCCGCCCCCGGTCAGGATGCCAATCTTCATGATCTGCTCCCCTTAAAGAATTAGATGGAATCCCTGGAATGCACGCCCGGCGCGGGCTTGTGTTCAGCCGCAGCCCAAAGCGCGGGATTCAGCAGTCGCTGGGAAGAAATAGATTATCACTAATGAGGGATGGTGCTGATGGAGAAGCGATCTCTCGACAATATGGCCGTTAAATGTGTGGCTTGCGCTGTTTAAGCACGAGTTGATTGCAAAAAAGCGAAAACTATCTGTGACGGCGTTGCGATCTCTTGCTCGCCTTCTTCTGCGCTTTCTGGTATTTTTTCGTCGCCTTCCGCTGTTTTTTCGCCGCTTTTTTGCTGTACTTTTGCTGCTGCTTCGCCGCTCTGCGAGCTTCGCGTCCATTTTCTCCGATACTTCTGTTCTCCCGTTGAGCCTGGGCCGGTGTCGAAACGGCAATGCTCAAAGCGAATAACAGCAGGAAAGCCGCAATACGTTTCATAGAAGCTCCAAACGGAATATCCTCAAGCGATCTTAACCGAAGATGGAGCAGTTTTGGCATTCACCCAGTTACTTTCGTGCCACCGATACGAACGTTTGCTGGCGAGTGAATTGTAAAGTTGTCTTTAGCGCTTTAGTCCGATCGCGGCCGCTTCCAGTTCGTCGTGGACTTGAGCGGCGCGGCGCAGGGCAGATTGCACGTTGTCGCAAATGTTTTCCGCGCCGACTACCTCTTCGAATTCCGCCTGATGGATCAGGCTCGCCGGTTGTTCTCGCGCTCCGCAAAGAATCAAGGTTCGATTGGTCGCCTGCAGTTGGCGGGCAACTTCCTCGATGGCGAATAGCCCGGTGGCATCGAGCGCAGTCATGTTCCGCAAACGCAGGATAACCACAGGTGGAAGGGTGTGCAGGTCTTCGGTGACGGCGTTGATTTTGTCGGTGGCACCGAATAGAAACGGCCCATGGATGCGGAAGATGGTCGCGTAGTAAGGGATGTCTTTGTCCTGCAGAATATGCACGCGGCCATCTTCAACATATTCGTCGGTGACCTGGGAAACCGTGGTGGTGGCGGCAACCCGGCTGATGAAAAGCAGCGCGGCAAGGATCATGCCAGCTTCGACGGCGACGGTGAGGTCGGCGAAGACAGTGAGCGCAAAGGTGACAAGCCATACGCTGATGTCGGTTTTTGTGAGCTTGAGCAGTTGCGGGATTTCGCGCCACTCGCCCATGTTGTAGGCGACGACCATCAGAATTCCGGCGAGCACTGCGAGCGGTACGTGGCTTACCAGCGGTGCCGCGAATAGCAAGATGCACAGCAGAGTGAGAGCATGAATCATTCCGGCGACCGGAGACTGAGCGCCAGCGCGAATATTGGTTGCGGTGCGGGCGATGGCGCCGGTGGCGGGAAGTCCGCCGAACATGGGAGAAATGATATTGGCCACGCCCTGGCCGATGAGTTCCACGTTCGGGTTGTGATGGTCATTGCTCATGCGGTCAGAAACCACGGCCGACATGAGGGATTCGATCGCGCCCAGCATCGCGACGGTGAGAGCCGGCCCCAGCAAACCGTGGATCAGATCGGCGCGAAATCGGGGAATCACGAAGTGAGGCAGGCCGGCCGGAATTCCACCGAATCGGGAGCCAATCGTTTCCACCGGCAACTTGAATAAGACCACGGCCGCAGTGCCGAGCAGGAAGGCAACAATCGCGCCGGGGATTCGATTGGAAACGGCGCGGCAGAAAATCATAACCAGCACCGTGCCTGCAGCCAGTGCGGTCGCAGTGTACGACAAAGTGTGGAAGTTGCCGGCCAGTGCCTCCATGCGCTGCCAGAACACGCCCGGAACTTTGGCCAGTTGCAAACCGAAGAAGTCTTTTACTTGGGTGCTGGCGATCAGAATCGCAATCCCGTTGGTGAAACCGATGACCACCGGACGCGGAATAAACTTCACCGCCGTGCCCATGCCGGCGATGCCCATGATCATCAGCAGAATGCCGGCCATCACCGTACACATGAAAAGTCCATCGACGCCGTGAAGCGCAACGATGCCGGAGATGACTACGACGAAGGCGCCGGTGGGTCCACCGATTTGCGTCTTCGAGCCGCCCAGCAAAGAAATCAGAAAGCCGGTGACGATGGCACAATAAATACCGGCCTGCGGCGTGAGCCCAGAGGCGATGGAGAAGGCCATGGCCAAGGGCAATGCGACCAGACCCACGGTGATGCCGGCAATCAGATCGTGGAGGAATTTCCTGGAACTATAATCGCGCAGACAGAGGACAGACTTCGGCAGACAACGTTCTTCGAGAAAAGCATGCCCCATTTTTCTATTATGCAGGCACCATGCTCAAAACCAACAGAATTGTGCAGGACTTGTGCACCAAGGTGCGTAAGGGCCCGCCAGGAGACTCCACTAGGATGTCCAGCACTTTCCGCGATAAACTGCACTCACTATGCGAGTACTGGGCATCGACTGCGGCGGCGCGTATACCGGGTACGGGGTGGTCGAGATGGATTCGGGCGGCCGCTTGCTGTGTCTTACTTATGGAGCCATCAAGCTCTCGCCGCGCGAGCCTCTGGCGCGGAGGCTGTCGCAAATTTATGAAGGACTCGGCGCCCTGATTGTGGATCATCATCCGAATGAAGTGGCGATCGAAGGTATTTTCTACGCGCTGAATGTGAAGTCCGCGTTGCAGCTCGGGCAAGTGCGCGGAGTGGCGATGCTGGCCGCGGCCGCGGCAGGTCTCGACGTAGCGGAATATTCTCCATTGACTATCAAGTCGTCGGTCGTGGGATATGGGAGGGCGGAGAAGCAGCAGGTGCAACACATGGTCACGCGGCTGCTGAGTTTGGCCGAGGCTCCCGAGCCCATGGATGCCTCGGATGCCCTGGCCATCGCGATCTGCCATTTGCATACGGCCGGAACGCTGGAGCGACAGAGGGCCGTGGCGCGCTGATGCGTGCTATTTCTATGCGAGCGATAAGTGTTTGGCGAGTGGTTGCAGCGGCGCTGTCCTTGATTTTTTTGTCTGGCTTCATACTGGGGCAAACTCCGGCGAGCGGTGACACAGTCCCGGCTGCGACGGTCACCTTTACTCTGGATTTTCCGCTTTCCGTTCCCACCCACTACTCGATCGCAGTCGATGCGAACGGTCACGCGACCTATGAATGTACTGTGAAAGATCAGGAAGACGCTGAAGAGCAGTCCTACCGGACGGAATTCAATGTAACTGCCGCCAGCCGGCAGCGGATTTTTGAGTGGGCAAAACAGGCAAAATATTTTTCCGGAAAGGTTGATTCGGGAAACCGGAAGCTGGCTTCCACTGGAGACAAGATCCTGAGCTATCAGGATGGGAAGCAATCCTATACGGCGCGCTACAACTATTCAGGCCTCGAGCCGGTTCGGCAGTTGACCGCGCTATTCCAGAGCATGGAAGCGACCCTGGACTACGGACGGCGGCTAGCCTATTACCATCGCTATCAGAAGTTGGCGCTCGATGATGAGTTAAAGCGCATGGAAGCCCAGGCGAAGGAAAATGAGCTCAGCGAAATCCAAAGCGTCGAACCAGTGTTGCGGGAGATTGTTGCTGACAATTCGGTCATAAATATAGTGCGGGCGCGAGCCAAGGCCTTAATCCAAATGGAGAGCAATGCGGCTGAACGTTGACAGGTGGCGCTTGTACGCAAGGAGTAGAATTGGCGGCAGCGCTTGGGCAGAGAAAATTGACAACTATTTGACAATTGCCTGGGCTGCAAGTGGTAGGAAAAGAGAAGATTCTCTACAGCGAACTTAGGGGACGCGGAAACGAGCCACAGGTTGGATGAGGAGGTTCTATGTACAAGCTCCGATTTTACTGGATGGTATTGACGGCCCTGGTCTGCGCGCTTTCGGCGCTGCCGGCCGCAGCCAATTCGCAAGCCCGCATTGTTCGCCTCAGCGACGTCCATGGTGGGGTGCAGATCGATAAGAACGCAGGATTGGGCTTCGAGAACGCATTTCTCAATCTTCCGATCATCCAGGGAACGCAACTGCGCACGCGTGCGGATGGGAAAGCAGAAATCGAATTCGAAGATGGCAGCACACTGAGAGTGGCGCCCAACACTACAGTTGTATTCAGCACGCTGGGCTTGAGCGAAGCAGGGCAGCGCTTCTCCGCGGTGAACTTGTTACAAGGCAGGACGTATGTGAACTGGCTGGGGAAGAGTGGAGATAAGTTCACGCTGCGTTTTTCCCAGGAGACTGTAGATTTGACCCAGCCAGCTCATTTCCGCGTGGTAGCTTCATCCAACTCCGCGGAAGTTGCCAGTTTCAAGAATGATGTGGAAGTAATCGGTCCGTCGGGCACAGTGAAGGTGGATAAGAAGAAAATGGTTACCTTCGATGTGAATGACGCGGATCGCTCCACGGCGGCAAAGAGTTTTAAAGAAGATTCCTACGACGATTGGGACAAGCAGGCGGTCGACTATCACGACCAGTACGCGAAAAATAATCCTACGCCCTATGGTTACGGGCTTAGCGACCTCAACTATTACGGAAGCTATTCAAACTTTCCCGGCTACGGCATGTTGTGGCAGCCGTACTTCGCCGGCGCAGGCTGGAATCCGTTTATGGACGGCGCATGGTCGTTCTATCCCGGCATGGGTTACATGTGGGCTTCGGCGTATCCGTGGGGCTGGATGCCTTACTACTACGGCAATTGGCTGTATGCACCAGGCCTAGGCTGGGGCTGGCAGCCGGGGGCATTCAACGGATGGCGAGGCGGAGTTCACTATACGGGAGCAGCGGTCGCCGGGTTTCGTGCTCCTGTCGAACCTACAGGCACGGCAGGCACAGTGGTCGTAGGAAGAGGCGGCCCAGTTCTCAAAGAGTCTCCAGCGACGAGCCTACTGGTCAGTCGTGGATCAGCCGGGATGGGAATTCCGCGAGGATCGGTAGAGGGCCTGCGTCACCTGAACGCGCAAGTGGCGAAAACGGGCTTTGCGGAAATACGTTCAGCGCCGCAGTTTGCCGCGAGCTCTTTCCGTTCCAGCGGATTCGTTGCCGGGGAGCCGCATGCAGCCGTGAATGGGGGCGTTGGCCACGTTGGCACTGCGTCCGCAGGACACGCTTCCGCAGCGAGTGCTGGTGGACATCGGTAGACGGCGGCTCGGTGTTTCAGAGGCGGCCGTAAGGGCCGCCTTTTTTTATGGCTTCCAGAGTGGTCAAAGTCTTTCAAATACAGTATCCACTCGATACGACCGTCTTTCGCTGCTCGCTAATGTGGACTCGCGAGATGATTTTCGCAGGAGAAACCCGATGCCATGGCAAGATGAAAATATCGTGGCCGTACGAGGGGAGATGCTCGACTTGCTTCGTCAGCAAATGGAATCCCTGGATTCACCCGGCGGCCTGACGGATAGTCAGTTGATTGAGTGCTACAACCGGCAAGGCCGAGTGCAGGAGCTGCGCGAGAAACTGCAAGCTCTCTTAGGCACACAGGAAACCGTCTCCACGCCTCATCCGGTTTCCGCGATGCCGTTGGCGGCATAACCGCACGTGGCGAATTGCAGGCGCGATCGTCCAACGCTCTACCTGACTGCGATACCCGCGTAACCCACTACTGCGTCGCGATCCCCAGAAATATCCCCGGAAGTCGCGTACTTCACCAATTCCGCCGAAGTTGCGCCCAGGCTCTTTACGGCCGCCAGCATTGTTACCGCTGGACCGAAGCCGCACATGCTGACGTGCTGTTGGGTGACCACATCGTGAAGCCCGCGGGCGTCGAGACGGAGGATTGCTTCGATTGCGCTCTGATCTTTAACGCGAGTGACGGCATCGGACTCGTAGTGGTTCATATCGCTGGATGCGACGATCAGCACCGGCTTGCGATGCGCCGCCATCACTTCTGCCAATGCGATGCCGAGTTGTTCGAGCGCTTCGAATTGTCCGGTTCCGAGCGCGATTGGAACGAACCTCAGCCGGGATTGGCGGACTTGTAGAAACGGTAACTCAACTTCGATGGCGTGCTCGGAGCGGTGTGCGGCGGAATCTTCTTGAAGAAGCGAGCAGCGCTGCTTGAGACTGGTCGCAAAATCGCTGGCGATGGGCACAGAGCCGAGCGGAGTCTCCCAAGCTCCATCGCTCATGATGGCGAGCGGGCGTCCCATGCCAGTGTGGTTGGGGCACATCACGACGCAAAGTTGCGGAACCTCCAATCCCGCAAACACTGCTCCAGCCACGTGACCGGAATACATGTAACCCGCATGAGGAGCGATGCAGCCTAGCGCAGCAAGGGTTTTCGTAAAGGAAGCTGAGCCAGATAGCAATCGACTTCCTGCCGCAAAGTTTCCGGATCGCTGGGATAGAACCGACCGGCGACAGCGGGATGGCGAACGAGAGCCGTAGCCATTAGAAATCTCCGCGAAAAGGGTACGGCGAAATAACGCACAACTATGCTACGAGTCGTCGTGGCTTTGGCGCAAGGCGCGAAATAGGGCCGCACTCTCTTCCAGCGTTAGCGTCTCGGCGCGGGCGGCAGGTTTCACCCGCGCTTGCGACAGCGCGGCGCGCAACTCGATCTCGGGGTAGTTTGATTTCAAATTGTTCCACAGAGTCTTGCGTTTCTGGCCAAATGAGAGCTTGAGGAAGTCGATGAAGCCCTGCTTGAAACCATCCGTGTCCAGACCGAGTTCCTGGTGTCGCGCCGCCATGGTGAGGCGCAGCGCGGTGGAATGAACCTTCGGCGGAGGCGCAAACGCTCCCGGCGGCAGAGTGAAAAGTTTTTCCACCCGGGCATAGAGTTGCGCGGTCGCGGAGAGCAGTCCATAATCGCGGCTACCGGGCTTGGCAGCGATGCGGTCTGCGACTTCGCGTTGCACCAGAATCACGATCGTCTCAAAGTATTTCGAATAGTCGAACAGGCGCAACAGAATGTCAGAAGTAATGTAGTAAGGGAGATTGCCGATCACGTTCGCTGGAGTAGGCTTGAATTCGATGCCGGGGCGGCTCAGGCCCGGCTTGGGTCCGAAGAGGGAATCGAAATCGATCGACAGAATATCTGCCTCAATGACTTCGACGTTAGGAAACATCGCGAACCGCAAGCGCAGTTGTGCGGCCAGCACGCGGTCGAGTTCCACGGCGATGAGACGTCGAGTGTGTTTGGCCAATAAAGAAGTGAGAATGCCGCGTCCCGGGCCGATTTCGAGGACGGTGTTTTGTGAAACGTCGCCGAGAGCGTCGACGATTTGCGAAGCGTAACTTTCGCTGGCGAGGAAGTGCTGTCCCAACTTGGGCTTGAGTTGCGGGCGGCGCGTGGACACGACCTTCGGCACGTTGACCCTCTTTTCCTCGGGCATTAGACTGAAAATTCAGCCCGCGTGCTTGTGCGCAGGAGAGTAAACTCCGGCACAACGTATTCCATCATAACGTGCGCCCGCGAAAATCGGGTCTTACCTGGAGGGTTTTCATGCATATCGCATTCGCGGCTTCGGAAGGCGTTCCCTTTTCAAAAACCGGAGGACTCGCTGATGTGGTGGGCGCATTGCCCCAAGCCTTGGCTGCTTTGGGGCATCAGGTGAGTGTCTACCTGCCGCGATACAAGCAGACGAAACTGGCTGATCCCGCCACGGTGGTGCACAGCATTACGATTCCCTTCGATGATAAATACCGCTTTTCTGCCGTGGTGACGGGCGGAAGCCAGTCCGGTGTGCGTTTTTACTTTGTCGATTATCCGGACTATTTCGATCGCGATGCGCTTTACGGCACTTCGGCTGGCGACTATCCGGATAATGCCGAACGCTTCGCGCTATTTTCCCGCACTGTGTTGGAGGCTTCGAAAATTCTAGGTGTGCCCAACGTTTTTCATTGCCACGATTGGCAGTCCGCGCTGATACCCGTGCTGCTGCGGACGGTTTACGCGGAGGATCCCGCATTTCGCGAGGCGGGCACGGTGTTCACCATCCACAATATGGGCTACCAAGGACTGTTTCCGCCGGAAACTTTGCCGTTGCTCATGCTGCCATGGGATTTATTCACCATGTCGAAGATGGAATTCTTTGGCCAGGTAAATTTTCTGAAGGGCGCGCTGACCTATTCGGATTACGTAACTACGGTAAGCAAGAAATACAGTCAGGAAATTCAGACTGCCGAATATGGCTTTGGGCTGGAAGGCGTGCTGCGCGACCGCGCGGCCACGGTAACTGGAATTTTGAATGGCGTGGACTATGACGAGTGGAGTCCGCAAGCCGATAAGTTTATCGCTGCCAAATATTCGCCGCAGGATTTGTCGGGCAAAGCCAAGTGCAAACAGGATCTGCTGGCGGCATTCGGAGTGAAGAATGCCGACGCGAAACTGCCGGTAATTGGAATCGTTTCGCGCTTCGCCGCGCAGAAAGGTTTTGACCTGATCGCGCAGATCATGGACCGGCTGGCACGCGAAGAGATGATCATGGTTGTTCTCGGCTCCGGTGACAAGACTTATGAAGAAATGTTCACCCGCCTCAGCAAACAGTTTCCCAACAAGATCGCATTGAAGGTGGCTTACGACAACGCCATTGCACATAAGATCGAGGCCGGGGCCGACATGTTCCTGATGCCCTCGAAATACGAGCCCTGCGGGCTGAACCAGATTTACAGCCTGAAATACGGGACAGTGCCGATCGTTCGCGCCACCGGCGGCCTCGACGATACGATCGAGCCTTGGGATGCGCGCTCGGGCAAAGGCACAGGATTCAAATTTACGGAATATAACGGCGAGTCTCTGCTGTTGACGATTAAGCAGGCGCTGCAGGCATTTCGCGATCAGACCTCATGGCAAGTACTGATGCGCAATGGCATGAACAAGGATTTTTCCTGGAATGCTTCCGCGCGGGAGTATGGGAAGGTTTATGAACGCGTGCGGCAGATGCGGGGGGTGACTCCAGCGCCGGCGTCCGGGGACCGGGTATTGGTCTAGGATTTGTGAGGCAAATGCGATCGAGCCAATGCGTGTAAAAGAGATTTATCGCCAACTACGTATGTGTCAGCGTGTCGACTGGTTTGTCCAGAGTCGGTCGATGTGGAGGCGATAAAGTGCTGCTCGCCTTTGGGAGTCTTCTGCAATAAAGGAGGAAGGTGATTGCCCCAACAGGAGCGCATATGATGATTTGCCAAGGGCCATAGGCCGCGACCGCCACATTGACCGGTGGGAACTGAACGTTTAGAGGTGTGAATGTCCACTGCCCAGTAGTCCAGTTCACGGTGACGCGGAGCACGCCAACCAACATCGCGAGCAACCAGAACCACTTCTTCTTGCCGATCTTGGAGCGGATGCAAAGCACGAAGGCATATAAAGTAATTCCGACGACCACAAGGGCAAGCGATAATCCGGCATACTGAGAAACGCCTTTGTCCGCAAGGGAGAATTCGTTCATCTCTTCGAAGGACCTCGAAGTCGGGGTGACGGCGAGCCCGCGAATAGTCCTGGCACCATCACTCCTCAGGATCACAACCCGCGCTAGCAGCCAGCTTCGGGGTTCCAACTCTGTGCGCCCGCTCATTGGCATTATCTGCGGTGCGAACTCGTATTCCAAAGTAATGTGGGTTGTAAAGTCATTGCGGCCACGGACAGTCCCCGCCTCCATAGTTTTGATCGAAGCTGGTTGAGCACTGGGGAACATGTCGTGCATTCTGGCCAGTTCGTCACGTATTTGAGCATTTCTGATGCTGGGATCGAGCTGATCTTCAAGCTGGTCGAGTCGACCCTGCCGAAGCAGATCGACTGAGTGTAGGGCAAACACCTCGTCCTCTCGCGGCATGGTTCCATACAAGAGGTCGTCTCGAGTATAGCCGTACAATTTGAAGTAGCTCTCTCGGTCGCACCCCACAAGAGGCAAGAGCAGAAATAAAATCAGGGCTGACAGCAGGGATATGGAAATCCTTCTCACGTGGACAGGACCTTACTCCAAATCCCACAAAAATTCCATGTCAGTTGTTGTAAACAGGCGATAGCGCTCATTGACACCTCCCGAAACATTCAAGGGCGTGCAGAAGATAACGCGGCTGCTAGAATTCTTCAATCATGGCCGCGGCCTCCGACATCCCGGCTTTCTCCCGCACCATCTTCCACGTCGACATGGATGCGTTCTTCGTTTCGGTGGAAGAGCTGTTCGATCCGTCGCTGAAAGGAAAGCCCGTCGTCGTCGGCGGGCAGCGCCATGAACGCGGGGTGGTTTCGGCGGCGTCGTACGAGGCGCGGAAGTTCGGAGTGCATTCAGCGCTGCCGCTGCGAACTGCGGCGAAGCTTTGTCCGCAGGCTATTTTCGTCGATGGTCATCCGGAGCGCTATCGCGAGTGTTCGGGAAAAGCCTACAAAGTGTTAACCACATTCTCGCCGCAGGTGGAAATGGCTTCGATCGACGAGGCCTATCTGGACATGACGGGAACGGCGCGGCTGCATGGGCCTCCGTTGCGTGCCGCACACAAATTGCATCAGCGAATGAAGGAAGAGACACAACTGAATTGCTCCATCGGCATCGGATCATCGCGGCTGATCGCGAAGGTTTCGTCCGCGCAGGCTAAGCCCAACGGCGTGCTGTGGATTGTTCCGGGAGAAGAAGCAAAGTTTCTGGCGCCGCTCGATGTCCGCGAGATTCCCGGCGTCGGCAAGGTGATGGAGAGTCAACTGCACGCGCTCGGCATTAAGAAAGTGGGCGACCTCGCGCGGCTGAAAGAAGTTGAGCTTGAAGAGCGATTTGGCAAATGGGGACTGGCGCTGGCCGGCAAAGCTCGCGGTGAAGACGCGGGCGGATGGTTCGACTCGGAAGTCGGCGCCGACACGGCAGCGAAGTCTATCAGCCACGAGCACACTTACAACGAAGACACTTCCGACGTGAACCAGCTGGAAGCAACGCTGATGCGGTTGTCGGAGATGGTCGGGCGACGCTTGCGCGAAGCAAAGTTTTACGCACGCACAATTCAATTGAAGTTGCGTTACAAAGATTTCACAACGATTACGCGGGCGCATAGTTTGTCTGTTCCTACGCAGCTGGATGGCGAAATCTTCGAAGAAGTGCGGAAACTCTTTCGCAAGAACTGGAAGCCGGGCAGTCAGGTCCGCCTGCTCGGAGTGCAGGCTTCGTCGTTTGAGGGGCAGACTGAGCAGATTAATTTGTTGGATAGTAACCGCCAGCAACGCTGGAAAGACGCTCTGGCTGCGGCGGATCGCTTGCGCGACAAATTTGGCGAGTCCAGTGTTTCGCTGGCTGCGGGGATGCGAGGGAGTTTCCGCGAGCGGACTCATGAGAATCCGGCGGGGCTGCCAGGGAAGGCCAAACTTAAATAGATTGGATTCGCTGGCTGCTTCATCTTGATTACCGGGCTTCGCCCGGTCTGACAGCCGGGGGCGGCTGTCCCCACACGAACACGAAAGGCGGGAAAAACGAAGGCCGGGTATCCCGGAAGGTGATTCCGGATCCCGGCCTCGTCTTTATTGCAACTTGGAGTAGAGGTGGTTAGTTGCCCGTGCCTGAGTTGGCAGCAGTGCTTGGCGTGGCCGTCGGCGCGTTCGATGCACCCCAGCGTGCCAAGCGCGGATAGAACGGCGTGACTTCAAACGGCATTTTGTCGCGTGCCGAAGTGATTGCCACTGGCGCAGTCTTTACCATCTCTGCCGTATCGTTCCAGGGATTGATCTTGACGCGTCCGCCCAAAGGCAGAGCCGCGACCTGATCCAGTTTATTGTTGTCGAGCGCCGGACCTTTCGTTTCCAGGGCGGCGAGGCGGGTGATGGTTCCGTTTTCCGCCAGCGGATTGCCCAGGTGCGTTGTCAACAGAGCGTTGAGCTGAGAAGCGCGGGCCTGCAGCGCTTTTAAGAACAAGCCAACGTTGTCGAGCTTCTGCGCGTAAGGCGAATTGTTCAGCAGTTCGATGGCTTTCTTGTCGGCTGCGGCTTCTTCTTCCGGAATGTGCTTGAAGCCCAGATTGTTATAAGTAGAGTCGTCGGAGAAGAGCATGCGATCGTTGAAAGCATACTTGCTGCCCAGGTTGTGGCCGAGAACGATGTGCGCGAGCTCATGCGCGAGCACGGCGGCGAGGCTGGCCTCGTCGGGAAGCACGTCGATTAATCCGCGGCTGATTACGATCGTATTGCCTACGCTGAAAGTTTCGAGAGGCGCAGTGAGCAGCACGCGCGTGCGTACCGGACGCGGCAGGTCGATGTTATTAGTGACTTCAAGGTTGTTGACCACAGTCTGCAGAATGTGATCGACATCGCCTTCGGGCGCCAGCAAACCGGCACTGGTGAGGCGCTCGACGACGTTATCTTCCGCCTGCTGCTGCCAAACTCGCTCAGCCTGCAGTGGCGAAGCATCTTGCGTGGTGGCGCTTTCATCCTTCACGCTGTCGACTCGAATCTGCGTGAGTTCGTCATCCTTGCCTTCTTTTTTCAGGTCGTAGCCCCAGATGCGGGTCTGCGCCTTGAAAGCGATCTTGTTTTTCACGCCCGCGCTGAAGTCGCCCTCTTCGCTGTAGATATAAGCCGGTACCCAATAACCGGGAATCAGGTTGAGGCGCCAGCTATCCATGTGAAAAAAGTAAGAGTTGCGAGGAGCGGGGTAGTAAGTTCCATTCAGCCGGACGATGTTGAAGTCCTGATCTTCGACCCAGAGGCGGCCCAGGAAGCGTCCTCTACCCGCGTTTTTCTTGGGTGTGACGTCAAATACGAGGCAGCGGACGTCGCCGAGAAATTCGCGGCGAACGTAATGAAACTCGTAATGCTCACGATCAAAATCAGTGCGGTCGGCGTAAACCATCCAGGAGAAACCGATGGGCTGGTACTCGACCTTGAAGAGCTTGTTGAAGCCGCCCATCAGGCGCGTCTCCATGCCCTTGTCCTGCTCCTTCAGATAGTCTTTGCGGTCGACGGTCTCGCCCATATCCAGGCGTCCCAGAAAATAATGGTCGCCGCTGGGAACCGGGCCCAGTTGCGGATCGGCGGTAAGATTCTGCAGATAGGTTTCAACCACAGGCGTACGCTGCGCCATAGCTTTCATCAGGCCGTGCTCGCGCTCGATGAAACGGTCCACAACCTGATCCATGGTTGTGGGCGCTGGCAGAGCCGAGGGCGTGGGCGCGGGAGCCGTTCCCGCCGACGCCTGAGACTGTGACGCAGACGGCTGGGCCTGCGATGGTTGCGTCTGCGCGGGTGCGGTCGCGTCCGCTGGCGCTGCGGGCTGGGCATCAGCCGCCTGCTGTGCCGCGGCGCTCACTGAGACCAGCAGAGCGGCGGTGAATATCCAATTTAAAGTGCGCATGTCTTTCTCTCCAGATTTCTTAAAGCCGTTTCTTAAAACCGTTTCTTCGTACCGTTTCTTAAACCAGTGCGTCTTCGGGCAGTTTTAGTTCGCACGTCACATGCCGCGAACCCAAACCTCTGGTCGAATCCTTTCGTGCTTCCAAACTCTTAATAGGCCAACTGAAACAGCACGTGCACCACTGCGGTCGAATCCACCGGCTGTCCCATGCGCAGCGCGGGCTTGAAGCGCATCTTGTTGGCCGCTGCGATGGCTGCTTCATCCAGTCCGTGACCCAGGCCGCGAACCACACGATTCACATGCAGCGTTCCGTTCGCTGAAAAACTCACTTCCAGCAGAACTTCGCCCTCCAGCTTCAAATTTCGCGCATCCTCGGTATATACGGGCTGCGGCTTGTACGTGATTTCAACCGGATTGGTGGCTGGACCGGAATCCAGTTGCGCGAGCTTCGGTCCGCCGTGCACCACCTGTTCAGCGCCGAACCCGCCGGTCGCGATTCCAGCCCCATTGCTGCGGCCATCGCCCTTGCCGCCGGTGGCAATGCCGTTGCCGAAATCGGCGCTGGCTACTGTGCCTTTAATGCCTTTCGCTCCGCCCGATCCGTTGCCCTGTCCGGGACCGACAGGCATGTCAAAGCCGCCGGCCTGCGCGGCATACAACTTGGCGCCTTCCTTGCCCGTGCCTTTCAAACCGTTAGGATCGCCAAAGCCTCCGGTCTGGACTTTTTGCACCGCGGCATTCACCGTGGGCGCGACCGAACTTCCGGAGAAATCTCCCGTATGCAAGAGTTGTGGGCGCGCTCCTCCGGACGTCATCTTGAGCTGCGGAGCGGTGAATGTATTCATCACGACCTTGGGCGCTTCCACCGGTTCGGGCGCAGTAATATGTCGAACCTCGTGCGGAACGACCAGCTTCGGCTGTTCGAAAACCGGCGCCGGAGGAAGCAGCTTCACTTTTACTAACGGCTTTCGGTTGACCGGAACGTGCTCCGGACGCAACGCAGGCATCGGAATTAATGACGTCACACGATACTGCTTCAGCTGAAGCCGATCGGGAAACAGCATGCCGAGATTGATCAGCAGCAGAGCGAGCAGCACGACAAAGCCGTAGCTCGCGGCCAGCGCTCGCCGATCGATCTTGCGCTCCGGCAGAATCCCGAGCTGAAAACTGTGTCCGGATGAAGCTTGTTCAGGCATAGCTATCAATCGACTCCAAGAGAGTCCAGGCCGAGGGAGCGGACCGGGATTAGAGATTTCACATTAAGGGAAAAAGGACAGGGGCGAAACGTGTCCACGGCTCTTGACCGAAAGTAACCGGGGAGGGACACTTTCGGGCGGAGGGCCAAAATGGGTGTGGAGACGTGCAGAAGAAGCGCGGAATAGAGGAGGCTGAGCAGGGCTGACAGCGGGCATCCCAGCTGATTGATTAGGCCTGGGCCGTTCGTCGCCGGCGAAACCACCAGAAAACGGGCGCTCCGGCCAGAATCACGAGCAGTCCGTAGAAAGAGTTCGGCCAGTTCTCTCGAAAGGTGTAATAGAGAAGCACCGCCGCGACAGCGATGAACAGCGCGGGGACCAGCGGATATCCGAAAACGCGGTAGGGTCGAGCCGCCTGCGGGTCGCGCCAGCGGAAGATAAAGATGGAGCTGCCGGCGATCATATAAAAAAGCCATTCGGCAAAGATGGCGAGAGAAAAAAGCTGGCGGAAGTTTCCTCCCAGCAGCAGCAGGATAATTGACAGGATCGCCTGCACCACAATTGCGGCGGAAGGCGTGTGATAGCGGGGATGCACGTCCGCCAGCGCGCGGAAAAAATATCCGTCGCGAGCCATGGCGAAGGGTACGCGGGCTCCGCTCATGATGGTGCCATTCAGCGTCACCAGCATGGAGATCGCCATGCCTGCCGAAACGATGGCCGCACCCATGTGCCCCATCACCAGCGCCACGGCATCCGAGGCGGGACGCGGCGAAGCGGCAATCGCACTTGCGGGCAGCACGTACTGCACGCCCGCATTCATCAACATGTATAGAACGCCGACCGTAGCTACGCCGGCGATCAGCGCAATCGGGATATTGCGTCCGGGATTCTTGATCTCCCCGCCGACCATGTTCAAGTCGTTCCATCCGTCATAAGCCCAGAGAGCGGCGACCAGCGCAGCCATGAAGCCGGCGATGCCACCCTTGGCTCCGGCGAATGTGCTGGCAAAATTGCTCCAGCCGCGCCCGGCAGCGTTGCCCGCTCCACCGAAGCACACCACAACGATGCCGATAATGATTACTACTTTCAGAATCGTGAATACGAGCTGAAATTCGCCCGCCTTCTTCACTCCCAGATAATTTAGAACAGAAATCAGAATCGCCGCGGCGATCGCGACAAGCTGTCCCCAAGTAATGGCAAAGGGATGGGAATAAATATTTGCCAGAAAAACATCTTCAGAAAAAAAAGCAAAAATGGAGAATGTGCCCAGGATGCGCACCAGCCCTGTTGCAACAGTAGCGACAGAGGCCGGCTTCGCGATTACAAACCACGTCCAGCCGTAAAGAAAACCGCCGAGTGGCCCGTAGGCGTCGCGGACGTAAACATATTCTCCGCCTGCTTGCGGTTTCATGGCACCGAGTTCGGCGTATGTAAGCGCGCCGAAAAAAGACAACAGGCCACCTACCAGCCACGCAAGATAAACCAATTTGGCCGAGCCCACCGCCTGCATCATTTCCGCAGGGACGAGAAAAATTCCGCTGCCGATAATGGTTCCCACTACCACGGCCGAGGCGTGACTGACGCCCAGGTCGCGGGCAAGCTCGGGACGGATAGTGGTGCGTTGGACTAGCTCCGGCATGGTTGGAGGGTGCAAGTATACGTTAGGCGGCAGCGTTTCCTTGCGAGGGGATTCCAAAGCCACGTCAAAAAATCTGTCATCGCAGAGGGCGCGAAGAAATGCCGCAGAGAACGCGGAGTAATACTAATCGGAGGTTGGCATGCTTGCGGCATAACCTGTGGCGAACGTCACAATCGTCCCGGTGATGACCCACCACGTCCACGGGACTTGCCAACGCCACAGGCACAACTCAATTCCGAATCCGAACAACATTCCTATCATGGCCCCGCGCTGCTTGGCTCGCTTCGTCAGCACGCCGAGTAGGAAGACTCCCAACAGCGCGCCATAGGCGACGGATGCGATCTGCAATCCGACTTCAACCACGCGTCCCACTTTGTGAAGAGACAAGATCGCCAAGCCAAACAGCAACACTGCAAAGAAGAAGGTGGCCAGACGGGAAAGACGCATTCGTTTCTTCTCGTCAGAATTCGGGCGCAGGCGTAAATAGAAATCCAGGATCGCGCTGGATGAAAGGGAGTTTAGCGCCGCGCTTAAATTCGACATGGCCGCAGCTAGAATCGCTGCGATCAGAAGTCCGGAAATACCATGCGGCATCTGCTTGACGATGAATGTTGGATAGATGCGGTCAGGTTTCCCGAAGTTTGCGGAAGGCACACGGTAATAGGCCCACAGCATTACGCCGACAATCAGGAACAGCGCAAACTGAAACAAGATCACTACGCCGCTCGACATAAGCGCTAGCGTAGACTGCTTCTGCCCGCGTGCGGCCAGTAAGCGCTGGACAATGAGTTGATCGGTGCCGTGGCTTGCCGTGATGAAGGCGGTCCCGCCGATTACGCCCGCCCAAAAGGTATAAGGAATCCAAAGACTCGGTGTGAAATCGAAGACTTGCAGTTTGCCTGCGCTCGCGGCGGCCGCGTGGATGGCGCTCCAGCCACCGGGCACAAGATGCAGGATGGTCCAGACTCCAACCAGCGTTCCGGCCACGTAAACTGCGGTTTGTACAACGTCAGTCCAGATTACGGCCGCCAGGCCGCCCTCAAACGTATAGATGAGCGTCAATATGGTGATAATCGCGATCGACCATACTTCACCGGTTCCGAGAGCGATTGCCACGACGATCGACACGGCATAGACGCGCACGCCTTCGGCAGCGGTTCGCGTCAGCAGAAAAATTCCGGCGGTGAGATGAGCGCAGTCCGTGGCCAAAACGGCGTTCAATCAATTCATAGGCGGTGTAAAGATCGCCGCGAAAATAATGGGGCAGCAGTATAAAGCTGATCACTACGCGTCCGAGCAGGTATCCCATTACGACTTGCAGAAAGGTTAAATTCGTATCGTAGGCGAGGCCTGGGATGCTGATGATGGTGAGCGTGCTGGTCTCGGCGGCGACGATAGAAAGAGAGATCGCCCACCAGGGAATATCGCGGCCCGCCAGAAAATAGTCGCGAATCGAACGCTGCCGCTTGCGAAAGTGCAATCCAAAGAGGGTGATGCCGACCAGGTAAATTGCAATGATCGCAAGATCGAGTTTGTCGAGGCCCATGCTTTGTGCCGATACACACTGTTGCGTTGCGACTTTGTGTCGTTCCTTCGGGACTGTTTCGAGTTTTTCTACTCTCACCCAGCACTGCTGCGCGGGGCTATCATATGCCGCCCCTGTCGAGGCTAACAGGAGAGCCGTTAGCGGCTATCCCGCACGAACATAGCTCAATCCACTGCTCGGTTTATTCCACGACTACGACATAGTTCTTGCCCTCCCAGCGATTTTCTTGTGGCCAATAGAAAGTGAAGACGACTTGCGCGCCGACTGGGAGAGAGGCGGTGGGCAGGTCGAGGATGTAGGTGTCGAGGCCGGTGTCGCGGGTGGGAGTATCTTGCGAAGTTTTCCAGTTGTCGATGGTCCAGTGCACGACCGCGGGAGTCATGAGGACGAGGCGAAGTTTTTTGTAGCGTGGGACGGAGCGGGTTTTGTTATTGAACCTCCAGCCAAAGATCTGGCGGATAGGTTTTTCGACTAAATAGCGTTGAACGGTTTGCGGAGGCTGGTCGAAAATTTTGCGGTCGCGCAAGGAGCGGCGAAGCTTGATGTATTCGGAATGAGCCCAGACCAGGGGACAGGCGGAGCCGCTGGGTTTGCCGCGGAAGAGTTCGAGCGCTGGGATATCGTCGGCGTCCCAAACTTGTTCGGGAAGCAGGCGACTGTGACCCGTGGTGGAGTTTTCCATGACGGTTAGTAAAGCTTCGGCTTCTTTGGGGCGTCCGGCGGCGAGTTCATAGTGGGCGCGCTCGCCAGCGAGCAGAGGCCAGGGGCGGCCGATGCCGGTGCCGTCGAAGGGTGAGCCGTCTTTATGTTCGCCGTATCCATCGCCGTTATAGCGGTACCAGCAGGGGCCTTGCGGGAGTTGCACGCGGAGCAGAGCGTCGATGACGCGGACTGTGTTGAGAATGCGGGGATCATCGGCGGCGCGTAATCCGAAGCGGACCAGAGCAAGGGAGTCAGGACTCACGATGCGAAAGGCACGCTCCATGCCTTGACCGGGAGGACGATTCTTGATGGGGACGAAGCCTTGCGTAGGCGAGGCGGCTGCATCGGTGATAGGCGGCGCGATGCGGACGTAGTAGCCCTCGACGCCGACTTGTTGGGCGAGGTCGCCGCCCGTGGCGTAAACCCAGCGTTCGATATTGTCGTTCCAGGCGTCGGCGTGATCGCGAAGAGTGGAGGCGATGTCGCTGTGGCCGGTGAGTTCGGCAATGTCGGCTGCTGCGAGAAGGGCGGAAATTTCCGCGGCGAGAGTAAAGGGCGAATATCCGCCGTCTTCTTCCCATCGATCCTGTTGCGTTACCGGTCCGTTGCGGACGATGAAGCTTGCAGCTTTGCGGACCATGGGCCACCAGCGCTCGAGTTTGCCTAAACCTTTGGCAGCTTCGCGGCGGAGAAGATCGAGCAGCAGGATGGGGAAAGCGGTCTCATCCATCTGGATTCCGCCCCAATAAGGACGGCCGTCGAGCCAGAGATTTTGAGCCCAGTTGCCGGCGGCTTCCTGGGTGGCTTCGAGATAGCGGAGAACTCTAACAGCGTCACTGACGGCGCCGGCGGCCAGCAGTGCCCCCGCGGTTTCGACGAGGTCGCGGGGCCATATCAGATGATAGCCGCCGAGATCCTCATCGCCTTTGCTGAAGCCCCAGGGGATGGAGAGGCTGGCGATGATGCCGCCGAGAAAATCCTTGGATTCGTGGGTGCGCAGGACGCCAGTGGAGGCGCGGTAGAGATCGTTGGCGCGCAGCGGTTCATCGAGTTTGATCAATGTATTCTGCCAATTCTTCCAGTGGAAGACGTAATGCTGGCGAAGCTCGTTGTAGTTCTCGAATAAAGTGGAACGGACTTGCTGGCCGGCTTCGGTGACGATGGAGCCGAAGCCGAGCGCGAGGATGAATTCTCCGTTGCAGGCGGCAAGATCGATTTCTCCGGTGCAGGCGACGTTGCCGTTTTCGGCGCGCTGGTACTCCCATTGCATCTGGAAGTGAGCCGAGAGATCCTGCCATCCATCGGAGGCGCCGACGAATCCAACGGACATTTTTTTCCAGGGCACGGAACAGGCGAAGGCCAGCGCGGTGCCATTGTGTTCGGCGAGGAACATGGGTACGCCTTTGTAATCGCCGACCCAGGCGGTATTTTCCGCACCGCAATTGGCGAGATGGGGCGAGAGCAGGGCGTAGAGGCGGTAGTCAGAGAGTTGGCCCTGCAGTGGTTCGAAGCGAATTTTTTGCAGGAGGACGTTGCGGTAAGGGTCGGTGAGAATTTCTTTGTGAATGCGGTAGCGGCCATTGATTTCGGTGTTCGTGAGTTCAAAGGCGGGGACGCCGGGCTCGAAGGGGATGTTCTCGAATGTGCAATGGCGCTTTTCTTCAGAGAAGAAATCGCGTCCGTTGGTGACCATGAACCCGAGGTCACGGGTGCAGGCCTGGTCGACGCGGGGGAAATACACTTCGTTGACAATTCCGTGACTGGTGGTGAACCAGATCTTGCTATGTTGATTCAGGGCTGTTCCGACGCCGGTCTTGGCGCTGGAGGTCCAGCGCGGAGGGATGCCGGGCCAGCCGGGAGCGTAGAGCGTATCGGTCATGAAAGTTTCGTCCTCAGCGATTGAGGGAAAATGCGGCCATGGGGAAACGCCTGAGCCAGGCACCGCTCAAAGTAGGTCATAGGACAAGAACTTAACTTCGCAAGAGCGTAATCATCGGTATGGTAGCAGCCTTGTGGCTGAGTTTGGCGCTGAGCGTTACGGCGGAGCGAGGTACGATCGCCAGCACGGCACTGGAGCGGGGATCTCTGTTTTCCGAGTTTAACCGGCTGGGGATTTTGGAAGAACAGTTTTATGCGACCACGTCACATTTCTATCTCCACGCGCGCGCTACGATCCGCGTCGATTCTGGGAAAAGAAAGGCGTGTTGCTGCAAACGTGCCAAATTCTTTCTCTTGGCCGACTCCCCATTCATCAGAAATTCATCGACTTGTAACCGTCCTTTAACACGGGGCCGTTAGAACCAAGAAGATATTTCCAAGGAGAGAATCCTTAATGCGAAGAACCGTGCTGCTGTTGGTGTGCGCATTTCTGGCTGTGCCAGCGGTCGCTCAGACCACGCTGAATGGAGCGGGAGCTACGTTTCCTTATCCGATGTATTCGAAATGGTTCAGTGAGTATCACAAGCTGCATTCTGACATTCAGATTAATTACCAATCGATCGGCAGCGGCGGCGGAATCCGGCAAGTGACGGAAGGGACAGTAGATTTCGGAGCCAGCGATATGCCGATGACCGACGGTCAGTTGGCAGAGGCGCAATCTCACCTGAAAACAAAAGTGCTCAACCTTCCGAGCGTGTTGGGAGCGGTCGTGCCGGCTTACAACATTCCCGGCGTGAGTGGAGAAGTGAAGTTCACTCCGACAGCTCTGGCTGAGATTTTTCTGGGCAAGATTACAAAATGGAATGACAAAGAAATTACGAGTGTAAACCCGGGGGTCAATCTTCCGGATAGAGACATTATCGTGGTGCACCGGTCTGACGGGAGCGGGACCACATTTATCTGGACCGACTATTTATCGAAGGTGAGCGCGGATTGGAAGAGCCAGGTGGGCAGCGGCACCTCGGTGCGTTGGCCGATAGGGCTGGGCGGAAAAGGAAACGAAGGAGTGGCGGGATCGATCCGGCAGTTGCAGGGAGCGATCGGATATGTGGAGTTGATCTACGCCGCGCAGAACAAAATTCCGTACGGCAGCGTTCGAAACGCTGCGGGAGTTTTTTTGAAAGCGTCGCTGGAGGGCGTAACGGCGGCGGCGGCGTCAGCGCCGAAAATGCCGGCGGATTTTCGGGTTTCGATTACGAATGCGCCGGGTAAGGACGCGTATCCCATTTCGAGTTTCACCTGGCTGCTGATTCCGCAGCAATCGAAAGATGCAGCGAAGGGGAAAATCCTGGCGGATTTTCTGAACTGGATGGTTACAGACGGGCAGAAGATGACGGCGGAGCTTTCGTACGCGCCACTGCCGGAAAGCGTTGTAGCAAAAGAGAAGGAAGCGATCAAACAGGTTAAGTAAATTCCAGTGAAGTTCGGTCATCGTACAAAAAATAAGGAGAGTGTGATGAATTCTGCAGGGAAGTGGTGTGCGATTCTGTGTCTGGCTACAAGCGTGGTGGCGCAAACCAGTACGCCGCCCAAACCTAGGAAAGCTAGGACAACCACCGCAACGGCTGCGGAAGTGCAGGCGTTGAAGGAAGCAGTGGCCTCGCAGCAGGCGGCGTTGGCGGCACAACAGCAGGAAATCCAGGCGCTGCGCGATGAATTGCATCACAAGGATCAGGCGGTGAACCAGGTGCAGGCGACGGCTGCAGACGCAGCGGCCAAGGCCGACGCGGCGCAGGCCACGGCAAGCCAGCAACAGGCAACGGTAACGGAACTGAAGAGTGACGTGACCGATCTGAAGACCAACGTGAACAACACGGCGCTTTCGATACAAGAGACCCAGAAGAACGTGAAGGCGGAGATTGAGAGCCCGATTGCGCTTCACTATAAGGGAATTACGATCACGCCGGGCGGCTTCGCGGCGGCCGAATTTGTGAGGCGGTCGCGGGCGCTGGGATCCGATATCAATACGCCTTTCAACTCGCTCACCATGCCGGGCGCGAGCCAGAGTGCGATATCGGAATTCTTTGGTTCCGGTCGTCAGTCAAGAATTTCAGCTTTGGCAGAGGGGAAATTGAGCAACGCCAAGCTATCTGGCTATGTTGAAGCTGACTTCCTTTCGGCGGCTGTGACCTCCAACAATAACGAGAGCAACAGTTACTCGCTGCGGCAACGGCAAGCGTGGGGTCAGGCGGCACTGGACAACGGTTTCACAATCACGGGTGGGCAGATGTGGAGCCTGGCGACCGAGACAAAGCACGGCACGGATAACCGAACCGAGGCTCTCCCAATGACCATCGATCCACAGTATACGGTCGGCTTCAGTTGGGCGCGGCAGTACGGTTTGCGAGTGTCACAGAACTTTGGCAACAAATTCTGGCTGGCTGCCTCAATCGAAAACCCGCAGGCAACGGTTACGAGCCACAACAACGCGGATAACTTTGTTGTGGGTTCGGCGGGAGCCGCCGGCGGTCTCTATAACGCCGCGATTTCCACTTGCAGCACGAGCTTGAACAGCAGCGGTGCGCCGGTTACCACTTGCAGCCCGATTGCCAACTATTCGTTCAACCCGTCGCCAGACATCCTCGCCAAGGCGGTGTTTGAGCCGGGATTCGGACATTATGAAGTGTTTGGTATCTACAGCCGGTTCCGCGACCGGGTATTTCCCTGCGGCGAAGTAGCTTCGTCGACGACGCTATGCGGCGGCAGCACGACAGCGGGTCCGAACGCTCTGGGAGCAACCAACGTTTCGAACAATGGAGGCGGCGTGGGTGCCAACGCGCGCTGGTCCTTTTACAACAAGCATATCGATTTCGGTTTGCATGGTTTGACCGGACGTGGCATTGGGCGCTACGGTACGGCCGGCTTGGCGGATGCGGCGGTTTATGCGGACGGCGGGCTCAATCTGATTCGTTCCTATCAGGGGCTGGCTACGCTGGAATGGCACAGCAAAAAGCTGGATGTGTATTTCAACGGTGGAGCGGAATATGCAGGCAGAGCGGCGGGCTACGATCCGATCGAGAACAAATTCATCGGATACGGTTCGCCGAATTTCTCCAACAAGGGCTGCTATACCGAAACCGCGCCGGGAGTTGGCACTGGCTTTATTCCGGGAAGTCTGTCAAGCTGCACGGCCGATACGCGGGTGGTGCTGGAAGGGACGGCCGGTTACTGGTATCGCATCTATACCGGCCCCAAGGGACGGTTGCAGTACGGTATTCAGTACTCCTACGTAGCGCGCGACACGTGGCATGGAACGGGCTTTACGCCGGGAATTGGCGTGTCGCCGAGCGGTCTGGACAATATGGTATTCACGTCCTTCCGCTATTACCTGCCCTAGTTTGGAGTTTGAAAGTAGCTTTTACCGGCGCGTCGCATGGCGGAGTTTGCTATTGCGACGCGCCGGAGTTTTTTGTGACCGACTAGCCCGGGGTTGGGAAAATTCTCTCTTCGATCGGTACTGGCGGAGTTTGGCTTACGCGTTGCGCCCGTTAAGTAGAAGATCCGTCACGCGGCTGAAGTACGCCGCGTTTCGGGATGACGGAAGTCATGAAGGAAGTAAATCGAGGTGAACGACTAACCTCTGATCCCTCCAAGTGCGGTTCGGTCGAGGATGTTTTATACTAGTTCTAGTTGGTGGAATCTCCCCCGTTTTGGTAATTTGCGGCTCTCAGTCGACCTCGCAGTCGACAAGCAAAAATTGAATGTAGTGTAAGACCCTGCACATGGCTCGCCTTTCGCTGGAAAATCCTGAGTACTACCTCAACCGTGATACCTCATGGCTGGCGTTCAATGAGCGTGTGCTTGAGGAGGCCGAGGATGTTGGAAATCCGCTGCTGGAAAGACTGAAGTTTCTTGCCATCTCGGCCAGCAATCTGGACGAATTTTTCGAAATTCGCGTAGCCGCAATGATGCAGCAGATCGAAGACGGCTACAACGAAGCAGGCCCGGATGGCCTGACGCTTATGGATAAGCGAGAGGTTCTGGCGCGGCTTACGCACAAGTTCGTGGATGAGCAGTATGAGTGCTGGAACACGCTGCGGCCCGCGCTGGCGGAAAACGGGATTCGCGTGCTCGGGATGCACGAACTGGATGCCGAGGCGCGGCGGTTCGTGGACGAGTATTGCGAGAAGGAGTTGGATCCGCTGCTGACGCCGGTGACGGTGGATCCTGCGCATCCCTTTCCCCGTGTGATCAATAAGGCATTGTGCCTGGGGCTGCTGTTGCGCCGGCGCCGGCGCTCGGCGCTGACCTACACGGGAGTAGTTTCGGTGCCGCGCAGTTTGCCGCGGTTGGTGAGGCTGCCATCAGAAAATACTGCTGACTTTATTTTTCTGGCCGACCTGGTGGCGCACCACGCGCAGCACATGTATCACGGCTACGACATTGTGGCGGCTGCGCCTTTTCGCGTAACGCGGAACAGCAATCTTTATCTGCAGGAAGAAGAGGCGCGGAATCTGTTGGAGTCCGTGCGGGCGGAGTTGCACAACCGGCGCAAGGGCGATGCGGTGCGCATGGAAATCGAGGCGGATGCCGATCCGGAAATGATCGAGCGGTTGCGAACGGTGTTTGAACTGGACCCGTGGCAGGTATTTCCGGTGAACGGTCCGGTGAATCTTTCGCGGCTCTTCAATGTGTATGACCAGACAGCGAGGCCGGATCTGAAGTACCGACCATTCGTGCCGCGTGAATTGCGACTGACGGCGAAGTCGCAAAATCTGTTTGAGGAGTTACGGCGCCACGACGTATTACTGCACCATCCTTATGATTCCTACGATGCGGTCGTGGCATTCATCGAGTCGGCGGCGGAAGACGATCATGTGCTTTCGATCAAGCAGACGCTGTACCGGACGAATGAGCATTCGCTGATCGTTCCCTCGTTAATTGACGCGGCCCCGCGAAAAGAAGTGACGGCAGTGGTGGAATTGAAGGCACGCTTTGACGAGGCGCATAACATCCGCTGGGCGCGTGATCTGGAAGATGCGGGAGTACAGGTATTTCACGGGCTGGTGGGATTGAAGACGCACTGCAAACTTTCATTGCTGGTGCGGCGCGATCCGGATGGAGTGCCGCGCAGCTATGCGCACATTGGGACAGGAAATTACAACGCAACCACAGCCAAGATTTATACCGACCTGAGTTTATTTACGGCGAATCCGGAAATTACACGGGCGGTGCATGATGTTTTCAGTTTTCTGACGGCGTATGCGGAGAATCCGAGCTACGATCCTCTGCTGGTGGCGCCGCTGGATCTGGCGGAAAAGACGATTGCGCTGATTGATCGCGAGGCGGAGCACGCGCGGCAGGGAGTGCCGGGACGGATCATCGCCAAAATGAATGCGCTGCTGGATAAGAACGTGATTCAGGCGCTGTACCGGGCGTCGCAGGCGGGAGTGGAAATTGATTTGATTGTGCGCGGCATTTGCGCTTTACGGCCGGGAGTGCGTGGACTGAGTGACCGGATCAAGGTGCGCAGCATTGTGGGACGATTTCTGGAGCACAGCCGAATCTATTATTTCGGCAACGCCGGGGAAGAGGAAATTTATATTGGCAGCGCCGACTGGATGCCGCGCAATCTGTACGAGCGGGTGGAAGTGCTGGTACCGTTGCGCGACGAATTCATTCGCGAGCGGGTGCGGCGGGAGATTCTCGATTCTTTACTGGCGGATAACCGCAAGGCGCGGATCCTATTGCGGGATGCCACTTATATTCGGGCATGGCAGCCGGTGCGAGGCAAACGGAATCGCAGGCCGCCAACCGGAGCCGCGGCGTTCAGCGCACAGGATTATCTGATCAGTGTGGCGGAGGGGAAGCAACTGGGTTCGGTTCCACCGGCGGTTCCGGCCAGGAAGCGGCGGACTGCGCGATCTGCCCCCCGGTGAGTCAGCAGACTTATCTTGAAACCAATGCTTGAATCGCGGAGGGCGCCGAGAACTTCCGCGGAGCACACGGAGGGTAGGTTCACATTCCGGGATTCGTTTGGTAGTATCGGATTCAATTGGATCGAAAACAGATTCGAGCACACTCCGCTTCAACTGCACTTAGACCCGCAAGCTAGATAACGATAAATCGCGATGATTATTTATTTCTTAAGGCATGCCAGCGCCGGGGAACACTTTGTAAATCCGAAAAAGGATGAGAAGCGCGGGCTCGATAAGGAAGGGATTGAGCAGTGCGGATATGTGGGACGTGCGCTGGCTGCGATCGACGCGCAGGTCGACATGATTATTTCCAGTCCTCTGAAACGGTCGATGCAAACCGCCTCCCTGGTTGGGAACGAGATGGGATATGAAGGCAAGTTGCAGATGGATCTGGGGCTGCGTCCGGAGGCGAGCTTTGCGGATTTCCGAAAGTTGCTGGAAAAGTATGCGAAGCAGGAATCGATCATGGTAGTGGGCCATAATCCGAATCTAAGCCAGTTTTTGGGAACCGTGATCAGCGAGTCTGGGTGTGAAGCGTCGGTGGAGTTGAAAAAAGGCGCGGTGGCGCGAGTGGATATGCGGCGGAGTTCAGGGACGCTGCAGTGGTGCCTGACACCGAAAGCGCTGCGTACACTCTATACGGCGGCAGTGGAAAGTGCGCGGCCGAACACTTCGCGAAAGTAAGGGGCGTCCTTCTCGATGGCCCAGAGTTCCAGATCCACGCCCATACGGCGGCGGGGGACGAGAGTCAAGTGGACGTCTGCACCCTTCAGAGTGACTCGAACTTTTTGTACAGCGCGGCTGCGGCCCAGATTCAGGGCACGCGCCAGGCGCAACAACATAATCGCCTTCTGCACGCCCGGGCGCTCCGCCGGTTCAAGAGCCTTCATGGGAGGCTCATCCAAGGTTGGGCGCGACTTTCCTAAATAGCGGGCGATGGCGGCGATCAAACGGCGCTGCTGCGGCGTGTAGCCAAGAATCTCCGAATTCGAAATGATGTAGTAGGTGTGACGGTGATGGCCGTTGCGGTTGACGTAGTCTCCCACCTCATAAAGCATGGCAGCGGCGGAGAGCCACTCGCGGAATTCGGGCGCGAGGCCGTGCACAGAACGCAGCGCGGAAAATAAGGACATCGCGGAGTCACGCACGTCGAGCGCGTGCTTCATGTCGACGCGGTAGTGAGTTACGGCTTTGGTGATGGATTCCCAGCGTTCGGATTCGATCTGCCTCCCCGAGCGCGTGCTGCGGTCGTGTTCGGCCGCCATTTGCGCGAGAAGACCATCGCGCAGGCCCAGCGGCGAATAGCGAAAACCTTTGAGGTGCAGGCGGTCAAGCAGTTCGTGATAGACCATGGCTCCGGCGACCACGATTTCTGCGCGGCGGAGGCCGATGCCTTGAATCTTCCGGCGCTCATCGAGGGGCAGGCGAGCGAGGCGCTTGGCAAGGCGAGTCATTTCCACGCGAGAGACCATGAGGCGCTGTCGAGTTCCGTTCTTACGCAGGTTACTGGCGGCGGTGGCGAGAGCGTCAGCGGTGCCGGAGGTGGCGATGACGTTCTTGACTTTGGCGGCGATGATGCGCGACGCCACACGGTTGACTTCGCGGGCGATGAAGCCTTGCAGACGCTTTAGTTCGCCTTTGCGTGGCGGATCGTGACGCAGGAATTCGTCAGTGAGACGGACTGCGCCTAATGGGAGGCTGACGGTCTCGCGAATTTGACCTCGGGTGGAGACAGTGAGTTCGCAGCTTCCGCCTCCCAGATCCAGCATGAGCGTGGGAGCGCTATCGACACGCAAGTTGGAGACCAGGCCGAGGTGAATCAGGCGGGCTTCTTCCAGACCGGAGATGATTTCGACGGTCCAACCGGTGGCGGACCGTACCCATTCGAGAAACGCCTGGGAATTGCGGGCGTCGCGGAGAGCGCTGGTGGCAACGACGCGGACCGGGTCGGTGACGACTTGCTGGGTGGCGCGATGAAAACGGCGCAGCACTTTGACGGTTTCAGCCATCGATTCGGGAGTGAGAAAGCCGGAGCGGAAGACGCCTTCGCCTAAGCGAGTGACTTCGCGGTCTTCGTGGATTTCGCGAAGATGGCCCCGCGTGAGTCGGGCGATCTTCAGTCGAACGGAATTTGAACCGATATCAACCGCGGCAAAGGTCGGCATGGGAGCGAGGGAAACAGTTTACAGGGATGGGGATGGTGAGTCATCCGCTGGTGAAAAACAGGGGTTAAAAAAAAACCTCAAACACTGGGGGCACTGAGTACACAGGGTAAAGCATAAAGACATGATTGGCACCCGACGGTCGAATTTACTCGGGAGGTTGTTTCTTAACCCCGGCAAGGGCCGCGAGAATGTTGAAGGCACACGAGGTACAGCACGATCCCTGTTGCCGGGATCTTTCCTGGTCGGAAAGGATATCGAACTGAAGCACCGCGAGATTGACTGAACAGAGTTGGCAATTGGTCTGGCTGTCCAGCGCGCGAAAGGTCATCGAGTCCTGCACGGAGTGCCCCCATGAGCAATTGCATAGCATGAAGCTGCGGTTAGACGCAGTGACGGAGGATACGGTTGTATGCGAAGTTCATCACAAAAAACGATGGCGGCTAAGCCGCGGACGCCGTGTTGGCATTTGCGACCACGGGAATCGCAGGTGGACGTCTGGCGGCGTGATCCGAGCCGGGTGCAGCAGCGTTGCCGATTTGGGAGAGGACCGCGATGGCGCGGCGGTATTTCGCTCCGGTGACGTTGTGGAGTTCGGCGACTAAAGGCGATTCGCGGACATCGCCGAGGTGCGCAGTGGCGGTTTGGGTCAAAGTGAGCCAATCGTGCCAATCGCCGAGAGCATCCTGGATTCGCTTTATCTGGGCGATGAAGCGCTCGGACGCGGGGGACGGGATGGCGAATTCGGCGGCGTAGCGCGCGCGCTTGCTGAGAATGCGATATTGGTGCAAAACGGTCTCAGTAAGAGGGGCACCGGTTCGATGCAGGGAGTCGAGCATGACGCGAGCAACAGCCAAGGGGTCGCGACCGGGATGGGGATGGAAGTGTTTGGCGGAACGTTTGAGGCGCTTGCGAATTTCGCGGACGGTAGCTTTATCGAGCTGCTTGCGAAGCTTTTTCTCCTGCTGAGAGCGGAGTTCGATCAGATGGCTTACCAGTTGCGATTTGCGCCGCGGCTCGCGGGGGACTTTCAGGCTGCGTAAAGCCGCCGCTTGCATGTCGAGATCGCGAACTTTGCCGGCTCGCTTGCGGATCCGGCCTAATTGTTTTAGAAGTTTTTTGTCACTGCGATCGAGCTTGGGCGAAAGTTCGGAGAGCAATATTTGAAGGCGGCGCGTTGCGGTACGGAAACGATGCACCGCTTTCGCCTGAGGGTTCGAGGCGAGTTTGACTAAATCCCGTTCAAGGTTTTGAAAAACCTCGCGGCTGCGCTTTGGATCAATCGGCATAAGGCAAAACGAATTGGTAGAAGAAAATACAGGCTTGTCTGCGGAAAGGCAATCCGGAAAAGCTTCGATCATTTTAACATCCTGTTAACAGGATTCTGCTAGGGTGAAGCGGAATGGCCTTGCCCGCGCAACCACGGCCCGACATGCCTCCTCCGCAACCTGTAGAATCCACGAATGTTAGCTATACTGCATCGGCAAAAAGACGTCCCTCCCATTTATTTATGAAAAATGGAGAAACTGGCGACGAAGTTTTCAAGATCGCTATGCTGCTGTGCGGTCTGGCGGTGCTGGCAACGCTGGCGCTCATCGTCTATGAATTGGTGCTGCGTTCCGGACCTTCGTGGCACGCTTTTGGCTTCAAGTTTTTTGCCGGACGTGACTGGGATCCGGTGAACGAGAAATTTGGAGCGCTGCCATTCATTTACGGAACGTTAGTCTCGTCTTTGTTGGCTCTGATTATTGCCGTGCCGTTGTCAATCGGAGTTGCGGTATTTACCACGGAAATGTGTCCTAAGGCGTTGCGCGGGCCGCTCTCGTTTTTTGTCGAGTTGTTGGCGGCGATTCCGAGCGTGGTTTATGGGCTGTGGGCGATCTTTGTGTTGGTTCCGATCCTCAGCAATTATGTGGAACCTTTCCTTGGGCGAACCTTGGGGTGGACGGGATTTTTCGATGGTCCACCGTACGGAATCAGCATGCTGGCGGCGGGGATTATTCTTGCGATCATGATTGTTCCGATTATTTCCTCGATCACGCGCGAAGTGCTGATGGTTGTGCCGCAGAATCAGAGGGAGGCGGCGCTCGCGCTGGGAGCAACGCGCTGGGAGATGATCCGGCTGGGAGTGCTGCGGAATGCGCGGGCGGGAATTATGGGCGGCATCATCCTGGGACTGGGGCGGGCTTTGGGCGAGACGATGGCGGTGACGATGGTGATCGGGAACCGTCCGGAGATCGCGAAGTCTTTATTTGCGCCTGGATATACCATGGCGAGCGTGCTGGCCAACGAATTCAGCGAGGCGACCGGAGATTTGAATCTGGCGGCTCTCATTGAGATTGGTTTGGCGCTGTTTCTGGTGACGATAGTAGTCAACGCGCTGGCGCGATTGCTGGTGTGGTCGGTAACGCGCGGGCAGCCTGCGAGGGCGAGTGCCTGAGACCAGAAAATCCGCAGAGAATATTGTTCCTCAGATCTCCCTGCGACGGCGGTTCACCGATCATGCGATGACCGGAGTTGCTGTGCTCACGGTCGTCCTGGTGATGGTGCCGTTGTTCGCGATATTTGCCTATCTGGTCTATCGCGGAGTGGGATCGATCAACTGGGCATTTCTGACGCAGACGCCGAAGCCGGTGGGTGAATCGGGCGGAGGCATGGCGAACGCGATTGTGGGATCGGTTTTCATTCTGGCGCTGGCGAGTGTGATTGGAGTGCCGATAGGAGTGGGCGCCGGAATTTATTTGGCGGAGTATGGGCGCAACCGGTTTGGCGATGCGATTCGCTTCACGGCTGACGTGCTGAACGGAGTGCCGTCGATCGTGGTGGGAATTGTGGCTTATTCGATTGTAGTGCTGTACCAGAGGCACTTCTCGGCATTGGCCGGAGGAGTGGCGCTGGCGATCATGATGATTCCTACCATCACGCGCACCACGGAGGAAATGCTGCTGCTGGTGCCGCGGGCGTTGCGCGAGGCGGCTTACGGGCTGGGGATTCCACGCTGGCGAACGACGCTGTCGATAACGCTGCGCACTGCGACCTCCGGCGTGATTACCGGGATTATGCTGGCGTTTGCCCGGGTTGCGGGCGAGACGGCGCCGCTTTTATTTACGGCGTTCGGAAATCAATTCTGGAATCTGCGGGCGAATCAGCCGACTGCCGCGCTGCCGCTGCAGATATTTAATTACGCGATCTCTCCCTATGATGAATGGCACCGGCAGGCGTGGGCGGGAGCGCTGGTGCTGATTGTCCTGATTGTTAGCGCGGTCGCGGCGGTGCGCTTCGCGGTACGCCGTGGTACGTTTGGAGCTGCATAGTCTATGGGCGTTGGAATCAAAGTCGAAAATCTGAATGCGTGGTACGGGAAGACGCAAGCTCTCTATGACATTCAGCTGACGATGGCGGCCAACCACGCCACAGCGCTGATTGGGCCTTCAGGCTGCGGCAAATCGACGTTCATCCGTTGCTTGAACCGCATGCATGAAACGATTCCCGAGGCGCGAGTTACGGGCCAGGTTCACATCGGAGAGATTAACGCTTACAACGGAACTTCGGCGACGCAGTTACGTCGCCGGGTAGGGATGGTGTTTCAAAAGGCAAATCCGTTTCCGACGATGTCGATCTACGACAACGTGGCTTCGGGATTAAAGCTGAATGGATTTAGCGACCGCCGGAAGCTGGATCAGATTGTGGAAAGTTCGCTGGAAGCGGCGGCTTTGTGGGAAGAAGTAAAGGATCAGGTACATAAGAAGTCCGGCGCCAGCCTCTCAGGTGGGCAGCAGCAGCGGCTTTGCATTGCGCGGGCACTGGCGGTCGAGCCTGAGGTACTGCTGATGGATGAGCCCTGCTCGGCACTCGATCCGATTTCTACGGGCAAGATTGAGGAGTTGATCTTTCAGTTGAAAGAGCGCTATACAATCGTGATTGTGACGCACAACATGCAGCAGGCGGCGCGGGTTGCGGAGTTTACGGGATTCTTTTTGCTGGGTAAGATGATCGAGTTCGATAAGACGGAAAAGATCTTTACCAAGCCGACGCACAAGCGGACGGAAGATTACATCACGGGCAGATTTGGCTAGGGCAGTTTCGCATAAGGAAGGTTGAGAGAATGCGCACGCGCTTTCAGCAAGGGTTGGACGATTTGCGGCAGAAGTTGCTTCGCATGGGTGGGCTGGCGGAGCAGGCCGTGGACCGCGCCCGGCAGGCTTACATCGATCGCGATCTCACGCGTTGCCAGATGGTTCTTGAAGGCGAGAGCCTGATCAACACTTCGGAGCGGGAGATTGACGAGGCAGCGTTCGATTTGCTGGCCATGCAGCAGCCGATGGCGGTGGATCTGCGTTTCATTCTCGCGGTGACGAAGATTAATTCTGATCTGGAGCGGGTGGGCGACCAGGCGGTGAACATTGCGGAACGCGTAATGGACATGACGGACCTGCCAAGTGTGGACTTGCCGGTAGACATCGCGCGGATGGGGGCAGCAGTAAGCGCCATGGTGCGCAGGGCCTTGGAGTCATTTATTGAAGGAAAGGTTGAACTTGCCCAGGCTGTGCTCGAAATGGATAACGTGGTGGATCGTATGAAGGACGATGCCTTCATCCAACTGGTCAAGACGATGAACCAGCGTCCCGATGTGGTGCGCCAGGCGCTCGATGCGCTGTTGATTGCGCGCAATCTGGAGCGAGTGGCCGATCATGCGACTAACATCGCTGAGGATGTGATCTTCTGGGTGCAGGGAGCGGACGTGCGGCACAATGTTGGCGCGGAGGAGCATTCAGAGCCTACCGCAGGGGTTGAGGGGTCTTCGAGAGCTTCTGGGGTTTAGGAAGTTCCAGTCTGAGCCTAAGTTCTATTACGGTTTTTTTGCGCGCCACAGTTCTACGCCTCGTCCTCTTACGTCCTGTCTTCCTTTGACCGCGGATTCGCGCTTCGATTAGGCTCATCTCTGCTTCATCTTCCACTCATACATCAAGCTCACCGGAGGCCTGCGTGATCCGATTCTTCCGCGTCTTTTTTTTCGTCACAGCATTTCTTTACCTGCGAATTGCGCTTTCGGCACAGGAAGCTCAGCCCGGGCAATCGTCGATTCCGCTTCCGACCAGCAAGAGACTGACTGTTCCAGCGCCGGGGCGCATTGGAAGTACGAACAGTTTTCCGGCGACGATCGCGATCAGCCCCAATGGCCGTTACGCCGCTCTATTGAATGATGGGTATGGCACTCAGGAGACGCTGGGGACGCAATCGATTGCGGTGCTCGATTTGAAGACGAATCAGCTGGCGGATTATCCGGACAGGAGATTCGGGGAGAACGCGCATCAGAGTTATTTTCTTGGCCTCGTGTTTGGTTCCGATGGAAAACATCTTTACGCTTCAGTGGGGTCGATTGCTGATCCAATCGGGGAGAAGGAAGGCGACACCGGGAATGGAATTGCGGTTTACAAATTCCATGCTGGCAAGATTGAAGCGGAGCGGTTTATTCCGATTGGTCCGCAGGCGCTGGCGGCGGAGAAAAAGGTTTCGCTTGAGTTGCGGAAGACGCCGGCGGGGACGGCGATTCCTTATCCGGCAGGGCTGGCGCTGGCCGGCGGGGGAGGACGTGGAAAACATGACGATCAACTTCTTGTGGCGAACAATCTTTCCGACAACGCGGTATTGCTCGACGTGGCGAGCGGTAAGGTGCTGCAGAGTTTCGATTTGAGTACCAATCGTTTGGTGCCAGCTTCTTTTCCTTATGCGGTTGTGGTAGCACGCGATGGACGGCGCGCGTGGTGCAGTTTGTGGAATGGGTCGCAGGTGGTGGAATTGGATTTGACGAATGGGAAGGTTGCGCGGTGGATCAAATTGAAAGAGCCGGAGGATCCGATTGCGCCGGGCTCGCATCCGACAGCGATGTTGCTCAGTCCGGATGAGAAGTTGCTTTACGTAACGTTGTCGAATGCGGATGCGGTTGCGGTGGTCTCTACTGACACCGCGCAGATGGTCGCGCTTCTGAGTACGAAAATCAAGGGTCAGGAATTTGCCGGAACTTACCCTGGCGCGCTGGCGCAGTCCGCGGACGGAAAACGATTATTTGTAGCGGATGCTTCTTCGAACGCAGTGGCGGTATTTGATACTTCAACCGAGCGAACGCCGGTGGGCGACGATGTTGCCACATCGCTTCCTCTAGGATTCATTCCTACCGACTGGTATCCGAGTGCGCTTGCCGTGCATGGAGATGACCTGCTCATCGCCGCAGCTAAAGGCGAGGGAACGGGACCAAATAATCATGAGGGAAAAACTGCGTGGGAAATGAAACATCACGATCACGCTTATATTGCGACGCTTTTGCGGGGATCAATCGCGCAGCTGAATATTCCTTCGACGCTGGGCAAGATCGAAGAGCTTACACGTACCGTAGAGAACGACAACCTGCTGCACGGTGATCCAGAGACGATTCAGTTTGCGGGCGGAAAAAATCCGATCAAGCATGTGATTTATGTGATCAAGGAGAACCGCACCTACGATCAGATCCTGGGCGATCTGAAAGCCGGCAATGGCGATTCCACTTTGACCATGTACGGAGCTGACATTACGCCCAATGAGCATAAGCTGGCATTGCAGTTTGGGGTGCTGGATAACTTTTACGATAGCGGGGAAGTTTCCGGTGATGGGCATTTGTGGTCAACGGCGGCCATTACCAGCGATTACAACGAGAAGACATGGCAGATTGCCTACCGCGGGAAAGAACGAACGTACGATTTTCAGGGAACGGTCGCAGGAGAGTATCCGCTGGACCACAAGGAAGCGGATATCGACGATCCCTCTACTGGATTTCTTTGGGACAATCTGGCGAGACATGGACTGAGTTATCGCGATTACGGCGAGTATGTGAATGCGGAGTGGTGCAATAAACTTCCCAAGGCTTCATCGCCGAAGCAGGGAACGCCCTCGCAGGAGGAAGCGGCGTGTCCGCGTACGGATGTGGAGAAAGGCGATGATCTAGAGCCGAATGTGGGCAATCCGCACGGCGGATCGAGTCCGTGGCCATGGGGGGTACCGCTTTTTAGCGGAGTGAAGGCGACCAAAGCGGTGCTGCGAAATCATTTTGATCCGTTGTATCCCGACTTCAATACGGATTATCCCGACCAGCTTCGCGCGGATGAGTTTTTGAACGAATTTGCCGCTTATAAGCGCGCGCGCGAGGAGAACGAAGGGGCGGAATTTGAATTGCCGGCGTTCGTGTTGCTTTATTTTCCTGATGATCATACGGGAGGAACACGGCCGGAGAAGCCACGTCCGCAGGCCTCGGTAGCGGATAACGATTTGGCCGTGGGGCGTGTAGTGGATGCGGTATCGCACAGCCCGTACTGGGATGATACTGCGATTTTTATTCTGGAAGACGATGCGCAGAATGGAGCGGACCATGTGGATGCGCATCGATCGACCGCGTTTGTGGTGAGTAAATATTCACCGGGAACGGCGAGCGCGCCTTATGTGGACCACCGGTTTTACACGACCGTGAATCTGATTCACACCATGGAGATGCTGCTTGGGCTACCGGCGATGAATCAGAATGATGCGTATGCGCCGCCGATGGGGCTCATGTTTTCAGGTGCGGGTGAGCAGTCGCCGTTTCAGGCGGACTATCGCAATCTGAAAAACGGGCTGATTTACGAGACGAACAAGCGGGATGCGCCGGGTGGGAAGGAATCGACGAAGATGGATTTCTCGCGGCCGGATGCGGCAGGAGCTGCGCGGCTTAATAGAGTTCTATGGCGGGATCAAAAAGGCGACGCGACCATGCCTGCGCCGAAGCATACGGTGCTTCCAGCGGGAGATGATGATTGAAGGTCCTTTCCGGCCGAATTCCAAAATGGGAATTTTCAGGCGGGGGATCAAATCCGGAATCTCCCCGGGATGAACTCATTTTATTTATTGCCGATAGACTTCGCATGAGCACCGCTGCGCGCGAAAATCGAATTGTCCTCATGATGCTGGCAGAGGTGTCGTGGGAGGATGCCACGGGAAAGTTGCTAACCGCACCCGCACGCCTGGAAGATAAATCGCTGAGTGGTGCATGCATACGGATGAAAAAGCCAGTCGAAGTGGGCGCAAAGCTAAGAGTGCGCGGCCGCTTCGAGGAATTTTCCGGGATTGTCAGATATTGCCGTAGCGAAGATTGGGACTACCTGGTTGGTATGCAGCGGGTAGCTGCGGTCACCCCAACCGAAAAGCACGCCGCGGTGCAAGACCAGCCGAGCTTGCAGGAAGGGACCCCGAGCAAGGTTCTGGAGGCGAAACCGGCGACAGAACCTGAGTCCGCCAACAGCTTGGCGAGGGGCGCCCCGGTTGCCTCTGTGCGGGGAAACGAAATGGATTCCGAGGATGGGCAGGGGATTCGGGGCCATCGCAGGAGTCGTCCTCTACCGCCTGAGGATTTTGGGGCGCACCGGCGAAGCAGATTTCGGGCAACGCAGCCAGCAAGAGTGAAGGAAGTTCCGAGGGAGAAAAAATCTATGACACGCAAATGGCTGGAACTGGCACCCTGGCAAAACAAGCGGGAGAGCCCGAGCGTAAAAACCGCAGAAATCAGTGAAGACGGTCAGAGCGAGAAGGGAAGGAAGAATTCCATGCAGCAGTCAGATTCGTCCGCAAAGAAGGAAGCTGAGGATCGCAAAACAGAGTGTGTCTCCGGATTTCAAGTCGACCTGTTGCCCATGGAAGACATCTACCAGGCAGCTGGGATCACGAATTCCAAGAAGGGGTACAGCGTTCACAAAGTGGTCGAAATGCTCAACAGCGAACATATGGTTGGGCTGGCGAATGAGACGAAGCGAGCGGCGGTGATGGTGGCACTGGAGGCTGCCGATATTTCACTAGGGCAGGTGCAGCAGGATGCGAAGACGCGTCAAGAAGCCCTGGACCGCTATGAGGCCGAGCAGACCAAGCTGATCGAAGCGGAGTGGGAGCGGAAAGCGGAGGAAAATATCCGGATTGAAGAAGAGTTGGAGCGCGTGAAGGCGCAGTATGCGGCGCGGGTGAAGCGCAATCTCGACGAGGCGGCGCGGGAGAAATCCAAGTTTGACCGATGGCTGGCAATGAAACAGCAGGAAGTTAAGAGCATATCGGCGGCCATGGATCTTTGTTTGAAGCGAGAAGTTGCTGAGCCGGGCCGTGCACCGCTGACGAATGCGGCCGCGGCGGGCGCTGGGTCGAGTCCCGCTCTCCTTCCATCCTAGACGAAGTCGTAGCCGCAGTCCGTCTTAGCGTCGTGAGCGTAAAGCGAAACCCGAACTCCCTTCCAGCTTTCCCCTCCCCTGACTTCGGCTTTACACTAAAGGTGTGAAGATTGCGCTTGGGCAGATCAATCCAACGGTTGGCGATTTTTCCGGAAACGCGGCAAAGATGATTGAGTTTTCGCGGCGTGCCCAGGCGGCGGGCGCGGGTCTCATTCTGTTTCCGGAGTTGTCCGTGTGCGGCTATCCGCCGCGAGACTTGGTGGAGCGGCCTTCGTTTGTTTTCCGCAATCGTGAGACTGCGGAGCGAATTGCCGAAGCAACGCGAGGGATCGCGGTGATCTGCGGCCTGGTTACTCCGGCCAACTCTGATACGGGCAAGTCGGTAATGAATTCTGCCGCGCTGTTGCAGGACGGGAAGATTGCTTTCCTGCAATCGAAGATGTTGTTGCCGACTTACGACGTTTTTGATGAGATGCGCAACTTTGCTCCGGCGAAATCGCAGGAGCTTTTTCCTTTCTGCGGGAATCGCATGGCGCTCACGGTTTGCGAGGATGCATGGAACGACAAACTGTTCTGGCCGAAACGGCTTTATGTAGTGGACCCGATCGAGGCGCTGGTTCGGGCTGGCGGCAATTTTGTTCTGAATATTTCGGCGTCACCTTTCTGGATCGGCAAGCGCGAGGTGAGGCGAGACATGCTGGCCTCGATTGCGCGCCAGCATAAAGTTCCAGTTGCGATGGTGAACCAGGTGGGCGGTAACGACAGCTTGCTTTTTGACGGTTCGAGTCTGGTACTGAATGCGGATGGAAAGATCATCGCGCAGGGGCGATCATTCGAAGAGGATTTGGTTTATTTCGACTCGAAAACTCTGACCGGCGAAATGCATGAGCAGGTCGAAGGCGAAGAGGCCAGCGTGTATTCGGCCCTGGTGTTGGGGACGCGCGACTACATTCGTAAGTGCGGCTTTCAGAAAGCTATCATCGGACTGAGCGGGGGCATCGATTCAGCGCTCACCGCAGTGATTGCGGCCGATGCTGTGGGTCCGGAGAATCTGATTGGCGTGGGGATGCCAGGTCCTTACTCTTCGGCGGGATCGATTGCCGATGCGCGAGCGTTGGCCAAGAATCTCGGCATCCGGTTTGAGCTGCTTTCGATTAACGATGCCGTGGACGCGTACCGGAAAACTTTGAAAGATGTGTTCGCGAATCAGAAGGAAGATGTGACCGAGGAAAACATTCAGTCGCGGGCGCGCGGCACGCTGCTGATGGCACTCTCGAACAAATTCGGCGCCATCGTACTCTCCACCGGCAACAAGAGTGAACTGGGCGTGGGCTACTGTACACTTTACGGAGACATGGTGGGGGGACTGGCGGTGATTTCGGATGTGCCGAAGACGCTGGTGTACCGGCTGAGCCGCTATGTGAATTCGCGGCGTCCGGTGATTCCGCAGGATACGCTGGAGAAGCCGCCCTCGGCGGAGTTGCGGCCGGATCAGAAAGATAGCGACTCCTTACCGCCTTACGAAATCCTGGACGCGGTACTGGAAGATTACGTGGAAGATGCGCACACGGCGGAGCGCATCGCCGCGGATCATGGCTTTGATCTTGAAGTGGTGAGGCGAGTCCTGCGAATGGTGGATCGGGCGGAATATAAGCGGCAGCAGGCGGCGCCGGGGATCAAGATTACTCCGAAAGCATTTGGGTACGGGCGGCGGCTGCCGATTGCGGCGAAGAGCGAAGTTTGAATTTCTTACTTTCGCAGGGGCTAAAGCCCGCATTTAGGCGCGGGCTTTACACTGCGTTGAAGCGCAGCTCTTCCACGGTGCTGCAGGCCGCGCTGGTGATTCAGAAGATCTATTTCGCTACGGTGATTTGGAAGATTCCGCTTTCGCGATTGGATTCGCAGTGATGATTCGAAAGATCAATTCCGCTTTCGTGTGAAATTATAGGTTGGCTATATTGTCTGAGCCTATCCAGAAGAGATTCTTAATTCGAATTGAAAGGAAATCATGCGTCGTTCTATCCAGGCGATTTTTGTCCTGCTACTAACCTGTGGCCTGATGGTCGGGCAAACCTCAACTAAAACGAAGAGCGGGGACAAATCCGCTGCGCCCTCGATGAATAGTCCTGCGTTGAATTTGCCATCGGAAGCGACGGTGGATTCATTCATGCAGCAGACTTTTGGCTATGAGCCGGGCGTGACCTGGAAAGTCTCCAGCATCAAACCCGCGCCGGTGCCGGGATTAGCGCAGATTGACGTAGTACTGGCCAGTCCGCAGGGACAGCAGGCCAGCCGGTTCTACGTAACCGCGGATGGCGAACATGCAGTAGTGGGCGAGATTATTCCGTTCGGCGCGAAACCCTTTGAGCGGGTAAACAAAATACTGGAGAAGGGAATTACTGGACCTTCGCGCGGACCGAAAGATGCGCCGGTCACGATCGTGGAGTTTGGTGATCTGCAATGTCCAGCGTGTAAAGCGGCGCAGCCCACGATTGAGGGCCTGATTGCAGCGGAGCCGAACGCGCGCTTTGTGTTTCAAAATTTTCCGCTAGAAATGCACAACTGGGCGGCGAAGGGCGCGGCTTACGCCGATTGTGTGGCACAAGCGTCCAATGACGCGTTCTGGAAATTTATTGCGAAGACCTACGAAACTCAGTCCGATATTACGGCCGAAAACGCCGATCAGAAGCTGACCGCGCTGGCGGACGGAGCGGGCGTGAAAGGCGCGGATATTGCCGCTTGCGCCAGCCTGCCTGCGACCAAGGCCCGGGTGGATGCTTCGATTGCGCTGGGCAAATCAGTGAACGTGAATGGCACCCCCACCTTGTTTATCAATGGCCGAAGTATTGGGAATATAAGCCAGGTTCCGGCAGAGGCGTTGAAGCGGTTGGTGGATTTTGCGGCGAAGCAAGGGAACTGACAGAGCGGCTTGCGGGCTTGCGGACCTTGCCTCAGTGAGATATGAAGCCGGTGTCGGGTCTCGAGCGCCGAAACCGGAAGGCGCTAGTTCTGGGTTACCCAGATCGCGTCAGTCTTCAGGTTGCGGTTGGCCACGATGTGAGGGGTGATGACGATGAGCAGTTCGTCGTTCTCGGTGGTGAGGGAATTATTCACCATGGCTTGATTGAGGCCCGGGATGACGCCGAGACCCGGGATGCCAGTCATCGAGCGGATGTCGCTGCTGGAGATTTCTCCGGCAACTACGGCGGGCTCGCCATCCTGAAGGCGGATGCTGCCTTCATATTCTTGATTGGAGATGATAGGCACGCCGTTCGCGCTCTGACCAGTCAGTGAGCGCAGCTGCAGGTCGAGCTTTAAGCTCACGTCCGAGCTACCGTGAATTACTGTGGTGGTCTTCAAATTCAGTCCCAGGTCTTCGTAGCTCACTGAAGGAAAAGGCGCCACGTAGCTCTGATTCCCCAGCACCGCGGAGATCTGCGGGGAGTTAAAAACAGGTGCGTAAGAGGCGTTCAGGATCGGATATCGCTCGCCCACGTGGAAGGTAGCTTCCTTGCCCTGGCCGGCGCGCAACGTGGCTCGGCTGACGGCGCGGGACCAGGATTCGTTGAGGGACAGAGCGGCGCTCAGTTGATCGAGGCTCAGTCCGGAAAACGTGAGGCCGCCGCCGAAGGTGGCCAATGGCTGGCTGAAAATGGAATTCTGCTGGCCTTGCAATTGCGCGAGGAGTCCAGAAAGCCCGGAGGTGCCCGCCTGGTTGATTCCGCCGGAAGAAATCAACTGATTGACGAGAGACTGGATGCTTTGTCCGCCCAGGGCGGCGAGCGCCGCGACCGGAATGTTGTATAAGTTGAAAGTATCGGGAATGTGCAGGCCGATGTTGCGCGTGAGGTTATGGCTGATCTGGTAGATCTCGATATTGAGTGAGACCTGAGGAGGCTCACCGCTCAACTGTTGCATGAGAGTGGTGCACGCTCTCAACATCGCTTGGGGAGCGCGCACTTCGAGAACTCCATTCTGCCCAGGGCTTATCTTTTGAAATTCGCAGATGTTGCGCAGAGAGCTGACGAGTTCGGTCGCCTCCTGCGGACTGCTGCCTCCGGGCACCGCAAAAGTAGCCAGGGACATGCGATCAAATTGCTTATGATTTTCCGGGGTATTTTTTGCGATTAAAAGTTGGTGAGCGTCGAGTGGCGACCACATGGTTTTGCTTACGCGGCAGGCCAGGTTGAGGGCGGTGAAGAAGTCAACATCGTCGACGTAGAACCGAACCGTCATGGGCAGTACCGAGTCGTCAAACTCGGCGGTAACGCCATAGGCGGAAGCCAATTCGGTGAACAGGCCGCGAACATCGCCGGTGTAATGAAAGGTGGCCACTTCTGGCCTGGGCTGCAAATGGATTTCTGAGGATTCGGCGAGCAGCGGCGAGGGTATGGGGCTTGCGGGATCGTCGGTGCGGAGCGCTTGCGCCAGGCGACTCTGCAAGTAGTCGTTGTCGGGATCGAGTTTGAGAGCGGAGCGGTACTCCGCCATTGCAGGGTCGCGCTGGCCGTCGGCCAGCAGATTGTCGCCGCGCTCGGTGTGCTGAAACACCAGTTGCGACTTCGCCACTTCGCGCGCCGCGAAGAATTTCGTGTCCTGAGCAACCAGCCGGGACGCCTCATCGAACTCGAGGAAGGCCTGATCGATTTTCTTGTGTTCTTCGAGCTTCAGACCGCGACTGTACGCTGTGCGTGCTTCCTTCTCATCTTTTTTCGAAGGAACGCAACTGATGCCGCCGGGCACGCCGTTGCCGCAGGAAATTATGGGAGTATCCAACGACGCGTCGCTCGCGGCGAATAAGGGACTGGCCGCAAGGGCCAGGAGGCTGAGCGCAGCGATGAACTTGAGGCAACGCATTCGGATGATTTTAACCCGCCGTGCTGCTTTCCTGAGAGAGCCAGAAGTGCCGGGTACCTTGGATTGAACCCTGGGCGGACCCTCGCTCTGAGTGCGGCTGTTGCCCACATTCTTTTTCTTATCTTCAGTTTCTGCTTGGGCATGCCCGGCGCATAGCGTCGATAGAACGGAGGGATGTTAGTTTCTTGCGGGAAAGTGGGATCAGCTCAGCATGAGGCGCTCGATGTCGCGGGCTTGGCCGGTGGTCTCGTCGCAATCGACAATTATGGCGCACAAGCGAACGTCGCCGGTGGCAGGCTCGAAGCGTACGGGCATGCCGTTGAGGAACTTGTTGACGACCAGTTCTTTTTTTACGCCGATCACGCTGTCGTAGGGGCCGGTCATGCCGACATCGGTGACGTAGGCGGTTCCCTTGGGGAGCACGCGTTCGTCGGCTGTGGGGACATGCGTATGCGTTCCGACCACGGCGGTAACGCGGCCGTCGAGATACCAGCCCATGGAGATTTTTTCGGAGGTGGCTTCGGCGTGGAAATCCACGAAGATGATTTTGGCGTCGATTTTTTGCAGAAGCTGGTCGGCGGTGCGAAAGGGATCGTCGTTGGAAGCCATGAAGACGCGGCCCTGCAGGTTGATCACAGCGTAGGGAACGTTTCCTTTCTTGCCCTGATATAGGCCCCAGCCGGGCATATCCGCCGGATAATTTGCGGGGCGCAAGATGCGCCGCTGCGGACTGTTGCCGTTGCCTTCGACCATTTGAAAATAATCGAGAATCTCTCGTTTGTCCCAAACGTGATTGCCGGTGGTGATGACGTCGATATTCAGTTCAAAGAGTTCTTCGGCGAGAGCGGGCGTGATGCCGAAGCCAGCGGCGGAGTTTTCGCCGTTAGCGATGACCAGATCGATGAGCTGATCACGGACGATGCCGGGTAAGCGGTCCTTGACGATGGTGCGTCCGGGGCGTCCGAAGATGTCGCCGATGAAGAGAATGCGCATGACAGAAATGAAGTTCGATGGTAACACGCGGAGATGGGGTGTTATTGCGGGGGAAGTCGTCGAGCTGCGCTCGACTGGACAGCCGAGGGCGGCTGTCCCCACATGTGCATCTAGGGAGCAAGTTCCGCGGTGCGAAGGAAGTCGTAGTTGCCGGCGGGATTGAGTTGCAGATTGCGCACGCGCTTGTTGTGGACAAGAACGTTGTCGAGATACCAGAGGTCAATATAGGGGAGTTGCTCGGCGAGGATCAGTTGGAGTTCGGCGTAGAGGGACTTGCGCTTGTTCTGATCGACTTCGCGGCGGGCCTGGTCGATGAGGGCGTCGACTTTTGGGTTTGAATAGTAGCCACGGTTGGCGCCGTTGGGAGGAAATTTTGCCGAGTGAAAGGCGTATTCAAAAATATCGGGGTCTTCGTTGCCTCCGATCCAGCGCAGGCTGTAAAGCTGGAAGGCGCCGTGGGTCACGTCGGCGAAGAATGTGGCGAATTCGAAGGTGCGAATATCAAGCGCGATTCCCACTTCGCGCAATTGCTGCTGCATGACGGCGACCATGAGGCGCGTGTTCTCGTCGGTGGAAGTCTTCATGGTGAGGTGAAAGCGAATTCCGTTGATGGCGGGATAACCGGCGGAATCGAGCAACTGGCGGGATTTTTCCGGATCGTGATCGTAGGCAGGCACGTTGCCGTTGTAGGCCCAGCTTTGCGGGGGAAGAATGCTGCGGGCGGGTTGCGCTTCGCCGCGCCAGAGATATTCGATCATCGGAGTGCGGTCGAACGCATAGGCAATTGCCTGGCGGACGCGAACGTCGCGCAGGATAGGATCGCGAAGATTGAATCCCATGTATGCGAGGACGGTTCCTGGAGCGCGCTCGACGGCGAGGGCGGGATCGCGCTGCAGGGTAAGAACGGTATCGGGCGTGAGCGCGTTGATGGTCGCGTCGCCGCTGCCTTTGCGTAGTTCGAGGGCGCGCGTGGTGGCGTCGGGAACCACGGCAAAACGAACGCTGGTCAGTTTCGGTTTTTCGCCCCAGTAATTGTCATTCCGCTCGAGGATGACTTCTTTGTCGGTTTCGGCGCTGACGAATTTGAAGGGGCCGGAGCCGATGGGATGCGTGGTCATTTCACTTCCAGCGCCGTAGGGAACGATGCCGATGGCGCCATCGGAAAGATTCCATAGCAGTGTTGCGGTGGGTTCTTTCATATGAAAGATGACGGTGTAGTCATCGGGCGCGTCGATGCGATCGACGAAACGGTACACGGCGGTTTTGGTGGTGCGGACTTTACCTTGCAGAGAATCGAACGTCCATTTCACATCGCGTGAGGTCAGCGGGCGGCCGTCGTGGAACTTTACGCCGTGGTGCAAGTGAAAAATGTAGGTGAGGGGTCGGGGATTTCCCAACGTTCGGCGAGGCCGGGCGCGACATCGAGTTGTCGCCGCGGGAGAGGAGGTCGTCGAAGATGAGATTGTCGATGCGCTCGGATTGCGCGTCGACTCCGATGCGGGGATCGAGATTGGTGGGGCTGGATTCGATCAGCATGACCAGCGTGTTGGGATCGGGCTTATGGGAACACGCGAGCTGCGCGAGAGTTAGCGCGAGCGCTGCCAGAATGAAACTTGCGCGGCGCATCAATGGATGTCCACGCACATTTGCTGGATGGTGTTAACGGTTCTCCAGTTTCGCATGGTTGTCGGAATTGCCAGGATACGATCGATCGGCTTTTTCATTACAGCGCTTTCGGCGATGCCGTTGGGAAGATAAAAATAAAGTTCTTTGCCCTGAGAGCGGAATTGATCTGGCTTCAGAACAAACGTCTCCAGTTGCTTGAGAGCGGATTGCGCAGGGGGCTCGCGAAGAAACATTACATGCAGCTTTGTGGGGTCAATGTCTGGTTGTTTCAGAAATGGATTATTGGCAATCACCTGCTCAATCTCTTCAGCGGTTCGAATGATGACGGAGACGGAGTGGCCAAACTTTGAAAGAATTGTCGCCTCGATTTTTCTGGAGAGCGCCTTATCTGATATTTTTGCGGCTTTGAATACGACGTTTCCGCTCTGGATATAGGTTTTCACCTCAGCAAAGCCCATCGCGTGAGCGAAGCACGAAGCTCCTCCATCTTTATTTTCTTGTGCCCGCCGAGATTGATTCCGCGCAACAGTGCGACGTAAACCTGCATAACTGACCTTTCTCGTAATCGGCTGTCTAAGGATACGAAATCTTGCCCAGAATTGCTGGACGCTCTGCTCCCGTTGCCGATGGAACGTTCGACGAACGCCGATGCCAGGTTTCGTAAGCGAGCATGGCGAAGGCTACCGCTTCTTTTGCGGCCGAGGGAAGGCCAAATTCGTCGGAGAACCGGAGACGTAATCCGAGCGGGGTGAGCTCGCTGGTTAACATGGATACCAGCGTAGAATTTTTCGCGCCGCCGCCAGAGAGAATCATTTCGTGAAAGCGCTGCTTGCGCGTTGGTCTTTGCGCCGCGTAATGCCGTAGAGCGTCAGCGATTGATTTTGCCGTAAGCGCTGTAGCGGTGGCGACGATATCTTGTTTGGAGCGGCTGCCACAGGCTTGCAGGAATTCGCGAACGAATTCGCGGCCGAATTCTTCGCGTCCGGCGGTTTTGGGAGGGAGCTTGCGGAAAAAATCGCGCTGCAACATTTTGCGAACAACTTTATCTTGCACTTCGCCAGAGGCGGCAATTCTGCCTCCGCGATCGAACGGCTGGTGAAATAGATGGTCGGTGACAGCGTCGATCACCATATTGCCGGGGCCGGTGTCGAAGGCGATCACTTGGCTGGCAGATGCGCCTGCGGGGATTGCGGTGAGGTTCGCAATGCCACCGATGTTTTGCACGATTCTTCCCGTGTGCGCGTCGCGGAAAAGCAGGTAGTCGAGGAAGGGAACCAGCGGTGCACCTTTACCTCCGGCGGCCAGATCTGCGGGACGAAAATCTGAAACAACCGGGGCGCCTACTCTGGCTGCGATGATTGCAGGTTCGCCAGTTTGCCAGGTAGCGTTTAGTTTGCGGCCGAGGAAGCGCGCGGGCTCGCCCTGGTGATAGAGCGTCTGTCCGTGGCAGCCCACCAGGTTGGCTTTTATGCGAACCTGGCGCTGAGTGGCGAGGATGGCATCGGCATAGAGTTCGCCGAGAAAGAAATTCAGGCGAGACAGATCGGCTACGCTGGCTCGTGTGGCGTTCATCGCCGTCAGCACGGCCGCGCGAACTTTCTTCGGGTAAGCGTATTCCGCGTGACCGAGTAACTCGAAGCTGGGGTGGACGCGCACATCTGTTTTGCGCGATCGCTGCTCTTTTATTCTTACCAGAGCCACGTTAATGCCGTCGGCGGAGGTGCCGCTCATCACTCCGGCTACGATCATTGGTTTTTTCGTCATGTTCGCGGAAGTCCGGAATTTTTCCTACGAAGTTCCCGGCGACTGGAGTTCGCACTTGCGGCATCTTCATGCACCAAGGCTTCCAGCCGGACTTGCTCGCCGAACTCCCAGAGTTTTCGGGAAAGTTTTTCAATAGTTGCAAGGGAGGGAGTGGTTGGTGTGGTGCGCAGAAGCTTCGCCGATTTGTTTTTGAATGCGAGCACTCGGCGCACGGAGTCGGCGGCGCGGCGGGCGAATTTCGGGTCACGCTCTGCAGTCGTGATTGAGTGCGTCGCAGGCCTGCGTAATGTAATCTTCGCGATGGCAGATGAGGCAAAGGTCTCCGCCAGCACGGATGTGCGTGACGGCGGCTTCGCCAATGGGAGCTGCCGACAAGACTCCGCCCATCTCTAGATCGTCGGATACGATCAGGTTGCGATAACCGATGCGTTTGCGCAGAACGTCGGTGATCCAGGTTCGCGATAGCGACGCGGGAGTGCGATCACGTGTGACCTGTGGATAGGCGGCGTGTGAAATCATGATTAACTTTAACGACGCGCGGAGCAGGCGATAGGGAAGTAAATCTTGAGCCAGAAGTTTTTTCAGCGACTTCTCGATCACCGGTAGATCGTGATGGCTATCGAGGGTGCCTTCGCCGAGGCCGGGGAAATGCTTGCCACATCCCAGCACGTTGGCGGAGCGCAGACCGGCGAGAAACTCGCGCGCATAGGTCACGGTCTCGCGCGGATTAGGGGAAACGGCGCGAGAGCTCATCACGCTGCGCGAGGCTTCGAAGGCAAGATCGAGGACGGGAGCAAAGTCGAGGTTGAGGCCGAGGGCGCGGCAGTTTTCTCCGATTAGTCTGCCGTGCTTGCGAAAGAGTTTGCGATCACCGGTGGCGAAGACTTCGGCGGCGGAGGGGGTGGGGCCAAGGACGTCGCGGAAGCGATCGACCTGGCCGCCTTCGAGGTCCACGCAGTTAAATAACGGCGTGGAGACACACTTCTGGCAATCGCGCAGTAGGCGGGAGGTCTGCTCAGGAGTTTTTATGTTTCGTGCAAAGAGGATTACGCCAGCGGGCTGGAGGCGGGTGAGCAAGGAAGTGAGACGCGGAGTCATCTCCGTGGCGTCGAAGCCGATGATGAGAAGTTGGCCCACGTTTTGCTTCGAGATGTGGCTCGCGCGCACTTTCATCTCAAATTTCTTTTTTGAGTTGCGCCAGCAAATTGAGCGCCTCCAGCGGGGTGAGACGATTCAGATCCACTTCGCGCAGCTTTTCCAGCACCGGCTGCGAGATTGGGGTGAAGATGGTGAGCTGCGTCGGAGGAGGCGTGGCGCCGGGCGAGAGGTGGCCGGTGAGTTCGCGTTCGGCTGACTCGTGCTCGGTCAGTACTTCTCTTGCACGCGTGATTACTTCGTTGGGCAGGCCGGCGAGTTTCGCAACTTCAATGCCGTAGCTGCGGTCGGCGGCGCCGGGTTCGACTTTGCGTAAGAATGCGATTCCACCGCCGGTTTCTTTTACCGAGACGTGATAGTTCTTCACTCCTGAGAGTTGTTCGGCCAATTCGGTGACCTCGAAATAATGAGTGGCGAAGAGAGTTTTAGCGCGCACGCGGGCGTGGAGATATTCGATGGCGGCCCAGGCGATGGCGAGCCCGTCATAGGTGGATGTGCCGCGGCCCACTTCATCGAGCAGGATTAAGGAGCGGGCGGTTGCAGTGTGCAAGATGGCTGCCGTTTCCGTCATCTCGACCATGAAAGTGGAGCGGCCGCGCGCGAGATTGTCGCTTGCGCCGATGCGAGTGAAGACACGGTCGACTACGCTGAGGCGCGCGGAGCGGGCGGGAACGAAGGAACCCATCTGAGCGAGGATTACGATCAGCGCGGTTTGCCGCAAGTAAGTGGATTTGCCGCCCATGTTCGGACCGGTGAGCAGGAGGATCGTGTGAGTGGAGGAATTCAGGTAGAGATCGTTGGGGACGAAGCGGTCGGTGCCTCCGGACATCTCCTGCTGCTCGATTACGGGATGGCGGCCTTCGAGGATTTCGAGATCGCCCGCGGTGTTTTCTGTGGCGGGAATGAAATTCGGGCGGCAGTAATTGCGAAGGGCGGCAACGTGTGCCAGGGATGACAAGACATCGACTTCGGCCAGCGCCAGCGCCGTTTGGCGGATTCTCTTGGCTTCAGCGGCGATGGCAGTGCGTAATTCGGTGAAGAGGCGGCGCTCGATCTCGACGATCTTTTCCTGCGCATCGAGAATTTTGGCTTCGTACTCTTTCAGTTCAGGGGTGGTGAAGCGCTCGGCGCCTACCAGAGTTTGTTTACGCTCGTAGTCTTGCGGAACGAGGTGCAGATTCGATTTCGAAACTTCCAGATAGTAGCCGAAGATGGAATTGAATTTTACTTTGAGCGAGCTGATTCCGGTGCGAGTGCGCTCGCGCTGCTCGATCTGGGCGAGGACTTGCTTGCTGTTGCGGGAGAGTTCGCGCAGGTCATCGAGATCGCGGTCCAGGCCGGGGGCGATTATGCCACCGTCGGAGAAGCTTAGCGGTGGTTCGGGGACGATTGTTTTTTCGATGCGCTCGCGAAGATCGGATAATTCGTCGAGCAATCCGCGCAGAGTGTGCAGCCTCTCGGCATTCAGTCGTGAGGCAGCGGCTTTTATCGCCGGAATTTTCGCGAGCGACGACGCCAGGGCCAGAACGTCACGCGGATTTGCGGTCTCGAGCGTGACTCGGCTTAGCAGGCGTTCGAGATCCAAAACACCGTCGAGGGCGTGGCGCAACTCTTCGCGCGAGATTGTTTCTTTTACACCGGCTTCAACGGCGTCTAAACGCGCGTTGATCTCCGCGAGATCGAGCGAGGGGCGCAGTAACCACGCGCGCAAGAGACGCTTGCCCATGGGAGTGACGGCTGCATCGATGGAGCGAAACAGGGTGAGGCCCGCATCCGTGCCGGCGAACAGAGGCTCAATCAATTCGAGATTGCGGACGGTGACGGCGTCGAGCACCAGGCAGTTCTGGCGCTCGTACCAACCGATGCGGTCGACGTGATCGAGCGAGCCGCGCTGGGTGGAGCGGACATAATAGAGAATCGCTCCTGCAGCGGCTGCGGCGGCGGGACGGCCGGCGAGGCCGAAACCTTCGAGGGATAAGACTCCAAAGTGATTTTCAAGGAGTGGAATAGCGTGATCGGGGGCGAATATCCAATCGTCGAGCGGGGTTTCGGTGCAGGTGGAACCAGACGCGCGGGGCTGAGGGGATTGCGAACGCCGAGCGGTCGAATCGAACAGTGGCGCCGCGGAGCCATACAACAATTCCTTGGGCCGCAGTTGTTCTAATTCTTCCTGCACGCGGCGGAGCGCGGACTCGCCGGAGAATTCGGTGGCACGAAATTCGCCGGTAGAAAGATCCAGGGCGGCGAAACCTACGCGATCTTCGACTTGGGCGAGTGCGGCGAGAAAATTATTTTCGTCTGAGTTGAGGGACGAATCCGCGGCGGTGCCGGGGGTGACGACACGAGTGACTTCTCGTCGCACCAATTTTGTGCCCATCTGTTTCTTGGCCAGCTTGGCATCTTCCATTTGCTCGCAGATGGCTACTTTGAAACCTTTGCGAATGAGTTTACCGATGTAGCCTTCGGCGGCGTGGTGCGGCACTCCGCACATGGGGACGGCAATGCCTTTTTCTTTGTTGCGGGAAGTCAGCGTGATTTGCAGCTCTTTCGAGGCTACGATCGCATCGTCGAAAAAAAGTTCGTAGAAGTCTCCCAGACGAAAGAACAGAAGGGCTGTGGGATGTTCTTTTTTGACGGCGGCGTACTGGCGCATCAGCGGAGTGGAAGGCTCGGTCATCGCTTAAATCGAGGAATGGGCTGGCGCGGATTATAAATCATTGTGATTCTTTACATTCGGGGTGGGCTAAACAGGTCTGCAGTGTAAATTCATCTACTGCGAAGTCCACTAAGGGACACCAAGTTCTTGTTTCCTGAAATGTAGGTTGACGGGGCTTCGGCTTGGATGCTTTCCTAATGCATGGAACTCCGCAAAGATCCGATTACTCGGTCCTGGGTAATGACCGGGGACGAGACGGCGGTGAGCGCGCAGCCTGCCGAATCGGCCTGTCGATTTTGTCCCGACTCTGCTCAACCAACTCAGATCATCTCTTCCGTGCCGAGTGGGGCAGGATGGTCGGCGCGGTCGATGGTGCATCCGGCACCGCTTTATCACATTGAAGGCGAGCCGGGGCGGCGCGGCGATGGGATTTACGACCGCATGAGTTCGGTGGGTGCGCATGAGGTGCTGGTGGAAAATCCCCGGCACGACCGGCAGTTGTGGAATGCCAGCGACGAGGAGATTGGGCAGTTTCTGCGGCTGGCGGCGGAGCGCATTCTGGACCTCAAGCGCGACCCGCGGATCAAGTACGTGAGTTTGTTCAAGGATTACGGCACCGGCGCCGGGCAGGAATTTAGTCATCCCACTTCGCAGATTACCGCGACCATGTTCGTGCCGCGGCGAGTGCTCTACGAGTTGCGGGCGGGACGGGAGTATTTTCAGGCGAAGGAGCGTTGCGTATTTTGCGACATTCTCAATCAGGAGGAGCGGCAGGCTTCGCGGGTGATTGAGGCGCGGGGCGATTATGTAGCGATTGGACCTTATGCTCCGCGGGTGCCCTACGAGACGTGGATTCTGCCGCGCAATCATGAGGCGTCCTTTGAGCGCACTGGTTTGTCGAAGCCGGGATTGCGCACGAACCTCGCAGCGCTGTTGCGGCGCACGCTGCAGCGGGTGCGTGCGCTGACGGAGGGATTTCATCTGGTGCTGCACACGTCGCCGAACAGTTTGCATCCTTCCCGAACTTTGGGTTACTGGAAGACGATCGATGATGACTATCACTGGCACATTGAGATCATGCCGGTGCTGGCGACGAAAGCGAAGTCTTACACGTTTAAGGAAATCTATTATTCGCCGGTGAGTTCGGAGACCGCGGTGAAGCAGCTGCGGGAGGCGAAGATTGACGGGTGAGGTTTCTGGCTCCTGCCAAAGCTGGCGGGGCGCCGGGACTACGGTCGGCCTCCGGCGCGGCGGAGAAGTCGAGTGACTTCGGCGTTGTTGCGAACCTGAGCCCAAGTGAGGGCGGTATAGCCGTTGCGGCTGCGGAGATTTACGTTCGCGCCAGCCGCGAGGAGGGCTTTCACCACATCGGGATTTGCCTTGATGTTTTGACAGGCAAGAATCAGGGCGGATTGTCCACCCTGGTCGAGCGAGTTGATGCCAGCATCGGTGCCTGCCGACAGCAGTTGTTTTACAGTTTTCACGTCTTCTGCGACAGCGGCGCGCATGAGCGGAGTCTGGTCGGGATCTTCGAGGGTTTCGCCTCCGCTTCCCAGGGCAACGGGCCACGCTATAGGAAGAATCCTGGCGACTTTGACGCTGACATCGCCGTTCATCTTCGGCCAATCATTCATCTTGAAGTATCCGCGTAGCAGGGGCTGGAGCTGAATTTGAACCATCCAAAGCAAGACCGGGTTTTCTATCGGACGCCAGGTGGCCGAGGCTTCGTCCCAGGTTTGAAGGCGGAAGACACTGAAACCATCGGCGGTGTTCCACTCAAAGTGCGCGTCCAGATCGCGAACGAAGCCGGAAGGGCTGATCCAAATCAAACCGCAGACCAGAAGCAGAGCGATGACTGCGTATGGCCAGGAGCGGCGGCCGGCAAGACGCGAGACAATCACTCCCAAGGACGCGAGCAGGGCCAGTGCTGCGATCAGGAGGCCGGCAGCGGCGAGGATTTCGGCAGCGGCATTCCACCAGTGCACCCGCCAGTCAAGAAACCCGGCTTCGTCGAAATGCCAGAAGGGATTGAGATAAAGCAGGGTGAGGCCCCCGGCAAAGAGGACCGCTCCAGTTTCCAATCCGATAAGGGCCCAACTGGCGCGACGAATGTGGCGGGCGGATGGACTGAGCCGGGGGGGTTGCAGCGTGGGCGGATTGAGCATCGATACCTGCCGGATCTATAGGCCAGATCATTGTGTTCGGATCGGCGTCTTTTTTCAGAGAGAAGAGTATAGGCAGTGAGCAGAAGATGGGAAGAGGAATTTGAATGGAGAATCGAATCGAACCCTACTGATTACGCTCCGGCAACTTTGGCTTGGACAAGCCGAGCGCCTTGGGCTAGTAGCTTTCCAGCTGCTTCCGGGTCGACAGGCTGCGAGAAGAAATAGCCCTGGCCGAGGTCGCAGCCGATCTCACAGAGACGGTCCCAATGCTTTGCCGATTCAATCCCTTCAGCGATAACCTTCAATTTCAACTTGTGCCCCAGAAGGACGATCAGTTCCACCATTTCCGCGGTGCCGCGATCAGCCAGCATGCCGCCAATCAGGGAGCGGTCGATCTTCAGGGCTTCCATAGGGAACAAGCGCAATGCGCTTAAAGACGAGTTCCCAGTTCCAAAGTCATCGAGGATAATGCCGATGCCGAGGTGTTTTAGATAGGAAAGGACCTTGAGGGTGACTTTGGGGTCCGTAACGGCGACAGTTTCCGTCATCTCCAGTCGCAGGCGGGATGCTTCGACCCCGGTTTCGCGAAGGGCTGCCTGCAATTCGGGCACGAAGCGGGCATCGGTAAATTGCTTGGCGGAGAGATTGACGCTGATGGTGACGGAGATGGCGGGATGCTGAACTTTCCAGCTTTGCAGCTGTTTGCAGGCCTCGAGGATGAGCCAGCGGCCAAGAGTATAGAGCAGGCCGGAGTCCTCAGCGGCCGCGATGAAATGGTGTGGCGAGATCAAACCCTGGTCAGGATGGTGCCAGCGCAGGAGAGCTTCGAATCCGATGATTTCCCGGCTCGCAAGTTGCACGATGGGCTGGTAGTGGACGCGGAATTGGCTCAGGGCAATGGCTTCTCGTAGTTCGGCTTCGAGCTTCATGCGGTTAACGGCTCGGTTGTGCATGGCTTCGTCAAATACTTCGCATCGTGACCCTCCCAGGGACTTGGCGCGACGCATGGCCACGTCGGCATCCTGGAGCAGATCTTCGGCTCGAGCATGAGTAATCGCGCTGATCGCGATTCCTACGCTAGCTGCGGGGCACACTTCGCGGCCCTCCACCAGAAGTGGTTTGGCCAGCGCTAACAGGATGCGTTGCGCGACGCGCATGGCGTCACTGGGATCGGTGATGCCCTCGAGCAGGATGGTGAATTCATCTCCGCCCAGCCGGGAGAGAACGGCATTTCTGGCGGTGAGCTGGTTCTGCGGACGTGCCACGGTATCTTCGTCGCGAAGTCCGGCTTCGATGCGATGGCCGGATTCGACCAGGATCTGATCCCCGGCGGCGGGGCCCATGGTGTCATTGAAAACTTTAAAGCCGTCGAGATCAACGAAGAGAATGGCGTACTGGTCACGGGGATTGCGCTGGGCGCGCTCGAATAATTGCTGCAGGCGATCGAGGAAGAGGCGCCGATTCGGCAGTCCGGTCAGGCCATCATGAAAGGAATTGTGTTCGGCTTGTTGTTCGGCGCGCTTGCGGTCGGTAATGTCGCGATTCACGATGACGAGTTTGGTGACTTCGCCTTTGGCATTGCGGATGGTGCCGGCGATGGATTCGAGAACCCGCCAGCTGCCGTCTTTGTGGCGAATGCGGTATTCAAGTTCTTTCCCGACGCCGGTGCTGCGGGCTTCCCGGGCAGCTTCGAGTACCTTAAAACGGTCGTCGGGATGAATCTGATCGAAGGCTGACGTTTCTCCCAGTTCGGCGGGGGAATAACCGAGGACGCGTCGGTAGGCGGGGCTGTTGTACAGTCGGTTGCCTTTCACGTCCACCAAGGCGATCATGTCGGCGGCGTTTTCAGTAACGATCTGAAATAATTCTTCGCGTCTTTCCGATTCGCGGTGAATCCGATAAATGCGGATTTCCTCATAGATGGCGAGCAGAATTAGTGTGCCGAGAGCAATCCAATGCCAGTGGTCGGTCATTTTGATTTGGGAACGGAGGAGAACATCCAAGGAAGATATCGGCATATCCCCGGGGAAAGTTAATTCCTTTGGACCATTCTGTACTTTGGTGCGGAATGGCTGGGATAAAGGATTTGCTGCGGCCGAGCCTGCCGATTGACCATAAGCCGAAAGTTTTATAGACTTTTGCGCATTGAATCGGATTAATTTGGCCTGATCGTTCCTCCCATTCTGTGGGAGAAAAAGATGCTGAATTGATCCGAGCGGCTCGAGCCGGTTCGGGGTTCGCCGCGACGTCTAGCTTGCTCATTCTTCCCGTTCTCATCACCTTAACCCGAGCGCGTTCGCAAGGGTTTTATCGGCCATTCGCAGAAAAATTGATCTGGAGGGAGGAGAAGAAAATGTTGAAATACAAGCTTCTATTCGCAGTGGCGGGCATGCTCGCTATGGGTGCTCCCAGCAAGACAACGTTCAGCGGCGGATCGTGGATGGTGGACATGCACCATTCCGACGCTCAACTGATCACGGACGCGACCACGGATTATGGGAAGACGAAGATGGATGTCACCCTCGGCTTCGGTCGGATGAATGGCCGAGTGGAGCTGGACAATGACAACCTCACCAAGTCCTCCTTCGATATAAGACTCTATCCCGCCGATTCCATGACGCCCGACATTAATGAAGAGGGGAAATTCCTGCGCGAGTGGGTGGCGAACCTGTCGAATCACACCTTGGTATGTTTCCATTCTAAGGGGGCTGTGCTGATGCCGGACGGGCGGCTGAAAACGACGGGCCAGTTGGTGATCACGCGCGTGGATCGCAACGTCGAAATCACTTCGGGGGAAGGCTACGCAGGACCGATGTATGGTCCACCGATGGTCCACCGGGTTTCCCATGAGGCCAGTTTTGTTTTCGATGCTCCCGCTGAGGGAAAGGATCAGAAAGCTGGCAGCATCGCGCTGTCGGGATCGACGAGTATGTTCCGCGAAGATTACCCACAATTAGTGAGGGCGGTGGTAAGCACTTTCTGGCCGCCGGTGGTTCAGGATAAGAACTGCCCGGCGTCGAGTGGCGGGGGCGAGGACTACCACGGGTCGCAATGCACGGGAACGCTGCTGATGGCGCCTGCGCTGCCCGAAGCGCCGCACGCGGCAAATGCGGAAGACGTGGGCGCTGCGCAGAATTTCAATGCCATCGTCGGGAATCACCTCAATATTGTGGTTCATATGAGACTGACGGCGAAGGCCGCGGGAGAAGAAATGGCGGCGAACTAATGGGGTTCGCGAAGCCTCTCCAACGGGCAGCGCATCGGTTGAAAGGTCTCAGCATCGAATGACTTGTGTTTTGAGCCGGACGAAGATGAGCGTCTTCGCGAGGAGCGGAGCTCGGCAACGTGTCTCTGGTAACAGTATTCAAAATAGAAGCCGAAGCTGGTGAAGTAAGTTAGGAAACCAGAGAAAATTCATAGGAGGATTTATGGCAACGAGCAGAGTAGTACCCATGAAGATAACGAAGATGAAGGCGGCGCAAGTCTCCAGGCCCGGCGCCGATTTTGAGATTGTTGAGCGTGAGATTCCCGAGCCGGAGCCAGGTCAGGTACGCATCAAGGTGCAGGCCTGCGGGGTTTGCCACAGCGACGTGCTTACGAAAGAGGGCTTGTGGCCGGGAATCCAATATCCGCGCGTCCCCGGACATGAAGTTGCGGGCGTCATTGATGAAGTGGGTGACGGCGTTTCCGAGTGGAAGAAGGGACAGCGAGTTGGCGTCGGCTGGCATGGCGGACAGGACAATACCTGTCGCGAATGCCGGCGCGGAGATTTCCGTAATTGCCGGAATCTGAAAGTTTGCGGCATCAGCTATGACGGGGGATACCAGCAATACATGGTGGCTCCTGCGGAGGCGCTGGTGTCGATCCCTGAGACTCTGAGTGATGTCGACGCCGCTCCACTGCTCTGCGCTGGAATTACCACGTACAACGCACTGCGCCACAGCGGTGCGCTTCCCGGCGATCTGGTTGCGGTGCAGGGGATCGGCGGCCTGGGTCACCTGGGGATTCAATTCGCGAACGAGTTTGGTTATAAGGTGGTCGCGATCGGGCGTGGGCCGGAGAACGCGCCGCTCGCCAAGAAACTCGGAGCCAGCGTATATATGGACAGCAAGTCGACAAATGCAGCCGAAGAACTACAGAAGCTCGGCGGAGCGCGAGTGATTCTGGCCACGGCGCCAAATTCAAAAGCGATGTCGGAGCTAATCGACGGCCTGGGCCCGAACGGCGAGCTCATGGTGGTTGGTGCGTCGTCCGATCCGATTGAGGTCACGCCGCTGCAACTCATCAATGGAAGCAAAACCATTCAAGGCTGGGCCTCTGGAACACCAGCTGACTCCGAGGACACATTGCGCTTCGCCGAAATAAGCGGCGTGCGCGCCATGATCGAAACCTATCCACTCGAGAAAGCGGCTGAGGCCTATGCCCGGATGATGAGCGGCAAGGCGGAATTTCGCGTGGTTCTGACGATGTGAAGCTGGCCAACATCGCAAGCTGGGGACCGATTCGATAACTGGCGCCCGACGTTCATGTTCTCGACGGGAGCATTTTGCATTGGACACAGCTGCCTCTGAGATTGCGAGGTTGGTCGGGGACTTTGTCCCTCGCTATCACGGCCATTGGCGCGGCATGCAGGATATGCTGGGGCGAGCAGATGAGAACGCTGCTGCTGAATCCAGCACTAGCCCGGCGACAAATCTGCATCGACCGTTCATAATGTCGGCATGACCCTACGCCGGCTCAAGACTTACGCGGGCACCCAGGGATACGTGTACCAGTATTATTTCGTGGGTAAACGGGCTGCGCTGGCTGAGGACCCGGAATCTCCGGCCACGGAATTTGTGTTTGATGTGACTTCCGACCGCAAGATGACCTACGCGGTCAGCGTCTTTCTACCGGATAAGTCATTGACCCGGTGGGCCACCACCCACGGACGTAGCCTGACGGAAGCAGAGCAGTATGCGGCAGCGAAGCTGCGCCTGTTCGGTGCATTCGACGAACTGGAAGACGTTCTGGCGGAGGGGCGACGTCTGGTAATTGATCCGGCGGGCCTTGAAGGATCGCTGACTACCCTGGGAGTGGAGTGAACTGATTGTGATGGAGATCACAAGCGCGCGTGATGGTTGGCGTTTCCGCCTCCCAGGTTCTCTGTGCAGAATATAATCCGTGGAGGGATGGGGTTCCTGGGGCAGCCGACAACTTCTTGAAAAAACTACGGCTGGCTTGCATTAAGCTCAGCGGACTCTGATACTTACCTAGCCTATGGCATTGCTTTGGTTGCGCTTCGCGCTGGCTTGTTATTTTGTTGGGCTGGTTTACGCCTTTTTTGCACTGAGCCGCACGAGTGATCTTTTCAGCCGGATTGCGCTGCATGCCGCCAGTCTGGGCATGGTCTTCCACTTCGTTTCACTGACCGAACTTTTTCTTTCCGGGCATGTGGCTTGGGCATCGGTGCACAATGGCGAGTCGCTGCTGGCGTTTTTTTCCATGACGTTTTTCATGGTCATTTATGCAATTTACAAAACCACTTCGCCGGGCGTGGTGGTGTTTCCCATTGTGTTTTTTCTGACGTTCGTGGCGGCGGTGGATGAACAGCCAGTGCTGCTGACATCGTTTGTACAGCACAAGGGATGGCTGATTGCGCATATCATTCTGATTTTTACGGGATATGCGGCGCTGGTGCTCAGCTTTGGAGCCAGCCTGCTATACCTGCTGCAGGAGCGGCGACTCAAGGCCAAGAAACCGAGCAGCTTGATCTCTTTTCTGCCCGCGCTGGAAGTGATTGACCAGATCGGCTACCGGTCGTTGCTGCTGGGGTTCCCGTTCATGACGCTGGGGCTGATCACCGGATCGATTGTAGCCATGTCGACCTATGGGCACATCGATTTTGAGGATCCGAAGATTCTGCTCTCGATTTTGATGTGGGTCGTGTACATGATCATGGTGTTCACGCGCTGGAATTCGGGATGGCGCGGACGGCGCGCGGCGGTGCTGGCTACGTTTGCGTTTGTAGCCGCGATCGTCGCCTGGGCCGCGAATTACTTCTCTGCCATTCACAGGTTTGCCGCTTCATGAGATATCAGCTCATCGGCGTGAATCACAAGAGCGCTCCGCTCGAGGTGCGGGAGCGGCTGGCGATTCCCGAGTCGCGGTTGCCGGATTGTTGCCGCGATTTGACGGCGCATCCGGGAATCGAAGAAGGAATGATTATCTCCACCTGCAACCGGGTGGAAGTGGTGACTCATACGAGCAATGGATCGGCCGACCTGCGCGGATTTCTGCACGATCATTTTCATTTGACGGCGGCGGAACTCGACGCGCATCTCTATGAGTTTCGCGAGAAGGATGCAGTGCGGCATATTTTTCGCGTGGCCTCGAGTCTGGATTCGATGGTGGTGGGCGAGGCGCAGATACTGGGACAGGTGAAAGAAGCTTACGCTACGGCGCGCGCCGTGGGCGCGGTACGCGGCCAGTTAGACCAGCTTTTTACGCGCGCGTTTGCAGTTGCCAAGCGGGTACGCACCGAGACAGCGGTGGGAACATCGTCGGTCTCCATTGCCTCGGTTGCGGTGGAATTAGCGAAGAAGATTTTTGGGACGCTGCAGGGCAAGAATGTTTTTATCGTGGGCGCCGGGAAGATGAGCGAACTGGCGGCCCGGCATTTAATGGCGCACGGCTGCGCGTCGATTTTTGTGGCGAATCGTACTTACGACCGCGCCATTGGGTTGGCGCAGAAGTTTAATGGTCAGGCGATCAAGTTTGAAGATCTTTATAACTCGTGCGACCGCGCCGATATTGTCATTACTTCGACCGGCGCGCCTCACGCTATCTTCCGGCGCGAACATGGGGAACAGTTTCTCGCGCGCCGCAAGAACAAGCCGATGTTCTTTATCGATATTGCGGTGCCGCGCGACGTTTCGCCTGAGATGGCGAAGCTGGACGGCATCTTCGCTTATGACATCGACGACCTGCAGCAGGCGGTCAGCAGTCACGTCGCCGATCGACATCACGAGGCCGAACTCGCCGAAGCTATTATCACCAGCGAAGTGGAGCGCTTCGAAGCGCGGCTGCATACGCTCGACGTGGTGCCGACGATCGTGAGCTTGCAGGATCATCTGGAGACCATCCGGCAGGCGGAGATTGATCGGGTGCGCGGCCGCATGGGGGCGTTGACTCCGGAGCAGGAAATGGCGATGGAAGCGCTCACGCGCGGCATCATCAACAAAGTCATGCATACGCCGATCACGACGCTGAAGACTGCGGCCCGCGACTCAGAGGCGACCACGGTGATTGACGTGGTGCGGCGGCTGTTTAATCTGCACGATAAGGAAAAAGGTCCCGCGTCTCAGGCAGGGCGCGGAGTAGCTTCCAACAAAAAAGAAATGGAGACGCGCCACTGATGGCTCGCCTTCGCATCGGCTCGCGTGGCTCCCAGCTTGCTCTTTGGCAGGCCAATCATATTTCGGCATTACTGCACACGCGCGGACACGAAGTCGAGATTGAAATTATTCATACTACCGGGGACAAGATTACGGATGTCGCGCTGGCGATGGTTGGCACCAAAGGCATGTTCACAAAAGAGATTGAGGAAGCTCTTGCCGCCGGGCGCGTGGATTTGGCTGTGCACTCTTTGAAAGACCTGCCTACTGAGCTTCCACCGGGATTTGAAATTGCGGCAATCACCGAACGGCAAGATCCGCGGGACGCGTTCTGCTCGCGGCGTTATTCGAAAATTGAGGATCTGCCGCGAGGGGCGCGCGTGGGAACGTCCAGCTTGCGACGGCAGGCGCAGCTCAAGGCCATTCGACCGGACCTCGATATTCATCCTTTGCGCGGGAACGTGGATACACGGCTGCGCAAGCTTGAACAGGGCGAGTATGACGCAATTATTCTGGCTTCGGCCGGGCTGAAGCGTTTGGGGAAGACGGAACTGGTTAAGCAGATTATTCCAGCGGAGATGATGTGTCCGGCTGCAGGGCAGGGAGCGCTGGGGATCGAGATTCGTGAAGGTGATGCCATCGTCCGCGAGCAGTTGGCATTTTTGGATGACGCGGCGGCGCACGCTGCCACCACCTGCGAGCGGGCACTGTTGAACAGATTGGGTGGTGGTTGCCAGGTTCCTATCGGTGCATTCGCGGAATTGCGGGACGGGCAATTGCATCTGGAGGCGATCGTGGCCGATCCGGATGGATCGAAATTGTTGCGCGAATCTCGCGATGGCGATCTGAACGGTCCTGAACAGCTTGGAAATGCAGTGGGCGATACATTACTAGGCCGCGGAGGCGACGAGATTCTCGACGCCGTGTATGGGCGCGGGTTGGCAGTTCCGCCGCAGCCGTGATCGGCGCGGCAAGGGATTTAGGTGAAGGTTTCCTTTCTAGATGGCTTGCGGAAAACATCCTTTTCGCTGACAGAGGGCGAGTAGCAGTCAAGCTGTAAGAATCGATCTGTGTATATTCCTGAGCATTTTCGTTTGCGTCACGATGCGGATGCGATTGCGTTCATGCACGCGAATCCGTTTGCCATTTTGATTTCATCGACTGACGACGGACCGTTTGCCACGCATCTTCCTCTCTTCGTGCGGGCCGAGGAAGAGAGAGTGATTCTTCACGGGCACGTAGCCAAGGCAAATCCGCACTGGCGCTATCTCGAACAGAACGCAGAATGTTTAACCATTTTCCACGGGCCCCACGCCTATATTTCGCCGACAAACTACACGGCGCGGGAGAGCGTGCCTACGTGGAACTATGCGGCGGTGCATGCATATGGGAAGGCCCGGATTTTCTCTTCGGAGCAGGATGTGCACGGAATGCTGCACGAACTGATGGAGACATTCGAACCTGCGTATCGCGCGCAATGGGAGGGGTTGAGTCAGAAATATCAGGAAAACATGCTGCGCCAGATTGTCGGCTTTGAAATTATCGCGACGAAGATTGAAGGCAAGTTTAAGCTCAGCCAGAATCGTACTCGCGAGGATCAGGCCAATGTGATTGCTTCGCTCGAGAAGGCGCAGGATTCGGTTGTATCGGGTGTGGCTTGCATTATGAAAGAGCAGGGTCTCGGCAAAATTCCGCAGAAGAAGTCAGGCGAATGAGGAAGCAGGCCAAATCCAGCAACGCAAGAAAGGGAGCATTATCGGGCGTGCGCGTGCTGGTGGGACGGGCGCGGCACCAGGCTGGTGCGCTCTCGCGCGAGTTGCGCAAGCTGGGGGCGACGGTGATTGAAATTCCTTTCATTGAAATCCGCAAGCCGCGAAGTTTTAAGCCGCTGGATTCGGCATTGAAAAATCTGGCGGACTATGACTGGCTCATTCTGACCAGTGTGAACGGAGTCGAGGCGATGTGGGAGCGGCTGGCTCGGCTGCGCCTGGGTAATAAAAACCTTAAACGCCTGCACATCGCGGCCATTGGTCCGGCCACGAAGCATGCAATCGAGAAACGCGGGGTTCCAGTACATGTTGTCCCGAAGGAATATGTGGCGGAGTCGGTAGTGCGCAGCTTGCGTAGGCGGGTGAAGGGGAAGCGAGTGCTGCTGGTGCGGGCCAAGGTTGCGCGGGATGTGATTCCGCGCGAACTACGAAGAGCCGAGGCTCAAGTCGACGTGGTCGAAGCTTATGAAACCGTTGTGCCGCAGCCTTCACGCCGGCGCTTGCAGAGTGCGCTTGGGAATCCGCTGCGCAGGCCGCATGTGGTTACGTTTACCAGTTCTTCGACGGTGCGGAATTTTGTGGAGCTGGTAGGTGGACCGCGCTCCGCCATGCGAGCTGTGCGGGCGCTCCCCGGACGAGGCGTCCGGGGCTCCACAATTCAACCTGGCTCCGCGATTCAACTCGCTTCCATTGGGCCGGTGACCTCTTCTACGTTGCGAGATTTGGGACTCAGCGCCGATATTAACGCGAAGGAATTTACGATTCCTGGTCTGGTAAAGGCGATTACCGCCGCACAATCTTCCAGACGAAATTAACTATTCATTTAGCGAGCAACTGCAATCGGCGGGCGGGACGTGCGCTTGCAGAAAATCGGCAACGCGTTTGTAGGCGTCGATTTGATTTTCAACTTTGGCGAAGCCGTGACCTTCGTTCTCATAAATCTTGTAATCGACTGTTCCGCCTCGCTTTTTGATCGCGTCGACAACCTGCTCGGTTTCTGATTTTGGGCAACGCGGGTCGTGGCCTCCGGCAAGAAGCAGCAACGGAGCTTTGATCTGATCGATGAAGTTGATGGGAGAGCGGTCTTCGTAGAGCGCTTTGTTTTTTACAACGTCGCCCATGGTCGCGAGATCGGATTGCTGCAGCACCGGATCTTCGTTTTCGATTTCGGTGAACCAGTTTACGAACGGCACGATGGGCACGCCTGCGGCCCAGACATCGGGCGCTTTGGTCACCGACATCATGCTGAGATAGCCGCCGTAGCTGCCGCCCATCACGGCGATCTTTTTCGGGATCGAGATGGCCGGTCTGCTTGATCCAGTCGACTCCGGCGAGAACGTCCTGCAAGTCGCCGCCTCCCATGTCGAATAAATTCGCTTGCTGAAATTCTTTTCCATATCCAGTTGAGCCGCGGTAGTTGGGCGCGAGGACCATGTAGCCCTGATTGGCGGCGTACTGGATGAAGCGGTTGAAGGAGTTCATGGTCTGCGAAGTGGGACCGCCGTGGATGTAAACGATGGCGGCGTTCTGTCCGTTGCGGGCCATGTTGAAGGGGACGTAGAGGAATGCGGAGATGGTCCATTTGCCGTCGCGGCTGGGATAGTGAATGAGATAGGGTTCGACCATGTCTTCGGAGCGAACTCCCGCAACCAGCGAATGCGTGACCTGGTGCGACTTGCCGGTGGCCAGCGTGTAGACCCAGAGATCGCCGGGAGCAGTGGGGCCGTTATGGTAGTAGAGCAGGCGGGAGCCGTCTTTCGTGAACGCGGAGCGGCCGCCGGCGGGCTCGTTCACGCCTTTCGGGATGGGCAACGCTGTTGATTTTTTGGAGACGAGGTCGAGCAGATAGATGTCTTCGTCGCCGTCGACGTCGGCGCTGAATGTGAGGTGCTTGCCGTTGGGGGAGAATTCGCCGCCGCGGATTCTCCATTTATCCTGGGTAAGCCACGAAATCTTTTTGCTGGCGATGTCCAGCAGGCCAATGTTGTCGTAGCCGTTGCCAGCGTTAGAGGTAAGCAGCACGCGCCTGCCGTCGGGCGAGATGTCGTTGCTCGAATAGCGTTGTTCGCCGCCGTGCGGCGTGAGAAGTGTGCTTTTTCCAGTGGCTACTTCCGCAATAAAGATGTTGGAATCTGTGCCTTTCGCCTGCTCCTGGGTGTAGACGATATATTTTCCGTCTTTTGACCAGATCGGATCAGAATTGCTTTGATCCTGCGGGGTGCCGGTGGTGATGTGTTTCACTTCGCGCATCAGCGTGTCGTAAACATCGATCTCATAGGCTGCTGATGTTTTTGGCTTGACCTCGTAGGCAAGGTAGCGGCCGTCAGGCGACCAAGTGGGATTCTGCTCCGCAATCTCGCGAGTGCTGGTGAGGTTCACCACTTTGCCGGTCTTCGGCGAAACCAAGAAAATATCCCACTGCTCGTCGCCGTCGTAATCCGATTGGTAGGCGATCCATTTGCCGTCTGGAGACCATGCGGGCGCGGTCTGGCGCTGGTCGCTGACTGTGAGTTGAACCGGCCATCCGCCTTCAGCGGGGACGAGCCAAAGATTGTTGCGCCCGCTCATGTTGGAGATGAAGGCGATTCGTCTGCCATCAGGCGACCACGTGGGCCGACCGACCTGGCGCGTCATGTAGAGCTTTTCGATGGTCAGGCTCTTGGGCTCGACTTCGGCGTTGGGCTTGGAGGCGATCTTTTTCGGATCTGTTACTGCTTGTGGCGTTGGGAGTGTTTGGGCTAGCAGGTTTTCTGCGACGACTGTGCTCATGAGTATGACGATAGCAAAGAGGATGGAAGAGCGCATATGGGGTGACTCGGAAGGGAGAGTTTAGCAGAGAACGCGGGCGGCAGTGGTAGCGGTGGAAGCAGGTTGCATAGGTCCCCTTCGACTTCGCTCAGGGCAAGCTTTCGCTTCGCTCAGGACAACACAGGCGGAGATGGCAGACTGGCTACGCTTTCGCGTTCTTGTGGATGTCGACCGTGCTCCAGGTTTTGTCGGCGGCGTGGCAGATATTTTCGAGGAGACAGTCGACGCATTTGGGTTTGCGGGCGATGCAGAGTTTGCGCCCGTGCCAGATGAGTTGGTGGGCGAAGAGAATCCATTTTTCCCGCGGGATGATGCGCATTAAATCTTGCTCGATTTTTTGCGGATCATTGTTGGTGGTGAGTTCGAGGCGGCGGGAGATGCGGTGGACGTGGGTGTCGACGACTACGCCTTCGGCGATTTTGAACCACGAGCCCAGGACGACGTTCGCAGTTTTGCGGGCTACTCCAGGAAGCGTGAGGAGGTCGTTCATATTGAGCGGAACCTGGCCACCGAAATCAGCGACGATTTTCTTGGCCGCGCCTACCACAGATTTCGATTTGTTGCGGAAGAAACCGGTGGAGCGGACATCAGGCTCGAGTTGTTCGGGAGTAATCGCGGCGAAGGCTTGAACCGTGGGATATTTTCGAAAGAGCTCCGGTGTGACGCGGTTCACATTTACGTCGGTCGATTGCGCCGAGAGAATGGTTGCCACCAGGAGTTCCCATGCGCTGGTGTGGGTGAGGGCGCAGGTTACGTCGGGATAGAGTTGGTCGAGGCGGCGCAGGATTTCGGAGATGCGCTCGGGCGCGAGGGGATTGTAGGGTTGCTTCTTCAATTTTGTAACCGACTGAGCGGTGGCGCTGCCGGGACGGCCGGGGGCGGCCGTCCCCACATGGGCTGTTTTACCTCCGCCTTCAGCTTTGCTTCCGTGCGATTTTCCTGGCGCTGCTTGCGCGGACGGGGGCGTCCGCGCCACACGGTCTTGGCGGCCGGTGCGGGCGGGTTGGCGAGGGGTTTGGCCGCGGGGCATGAGGGCAACATCTTAGCAGAGACCTCGGTAACCAGAGCGATGATTGACTGGCTTAGCATCACTCGGTAGTCTTGAGGTTCAGTCCTTCATCTTCTGAGAATTATTATGGCCGTGAGTTCCATCCAGCTCGGGCAGGTGTGGCGCAGTGATGCCGATGGCCAGGATTATCTGGTCACCAAGGTGTACAGCGAAGTCTTTACGCAGTATGCCATGCTGCGGCCAGCGGGGATCACGGCGCCGGACGCACCGACTGTCCGCATTAAGGTGACGAAAACTCCGCAAGGTGCGGCGCTTCCGGGATATACGTTCACTCAGGAAGGCTCCTTCTAGGCGGCATTTACGCCCGTCAGTTTCCGATACACTAATCCAGTCCCCAGGTTTTTTTACAACTTTCATGACTGAAAAACTTCTCGCTGTTATCTTTGTGTTCATTAATTCCGTCATCAGCTACGACTGGCTATGCTGGCGTGATGCTGTTGATGGCGATTGAATCGGCGTGCATTCCGCTGCCCTCGGAATTGATCATGCCATTTGCCGGCTATCTGGTTTTCACCGGAACATTCAAGTTGTTGTGGGTTGCGACTGCGGGAGCGATCGGATGCAATTTGGGCTCGCTGGTGGCTTATGAGATTGGGTGCTATGGCGGGCGTCCGCTGGTGGAGCGATATGGGCGCTGGATTCTGATGGGCCGGCGCGAGCTTGACTGGGCGGACCGCTTTTTTGTGCGGTGGGGTTATCTGGCGGTTTTCTTCGGGCGTATGCTGCCGGTGATTCGTACCTTCATTGCGCTGCCGGCGGGCGTGGCGCGCATGCCGCGCGGGCGATTTCATCTCTATACATTTCTCGGATCGTGGCCCTGGTGTTTGGCGCTGGCTTATTTTGGAATGAAGCTGGGACAGAACTGGCGCGAGTTAGGAAAATACTTTCACAAGTTTGATGCGGTGATTGGAGTGATGCTGGTGGCGGGGGTGGCGTGGTTTGTTTGGAGTCACTGGCAGAACAGAATGCGCACCGAGAGCTAGGTATGCGTGCGGGACGCCGCGTCTACGCCGGCTTCGCCAGTTGCGACGCCACAATCTGCCACTTGCCATTGCGCTTCACAACCACATCCATGTAGACATAGCTGACGGGGAAGCGTTGGCCGCCTTGCTCGACGTCGTCGTCTTCCGAGCCGTGGACGATGGCTACATCTTCGCTGAGCAGGCGGATGCGGCGGCCGGTGGAGATCATCGAGAGGTAGCGGATCTTGCCTGACTTGAGATTGTGCAGGAGCTCTTGCTTCGCATGGGCATCGCCTGATTCATCGTACTGGATGTAATCGTCGGCGAAGATGCGTGAGAGTTCGGTTTCATCGGCGGCGATCAGGGCACGGTCGCCGTCTTCAAAGAGTTTCAGGATTTGCTGCTCATCGTTTTCCATCGGATTACCAAGCCTAATCGACGCTTCTCTTTGACCCCCTGTTAGTGTACAAGGCTGTTATTCACCAGGAGGATCCTGTGATTTCAAAGTCGCGAACTCTCGTGTTGCTTCTTTTCTTCGTCACGCTATCGCCCCTCGCTTGCCGCGCTCAATCTGCAGCCGCAACTTCCGACCGGCCATTTGTAGTCGAGTATTACTACAAAACCAAGTGGGGACATGCGGACGAGTTTCTCAAGCTGTTCAAGAAGAATCACTATCCCGTGCTGAAGAAAGAAATGGAAATGGGGCGGATTGCGAAAGTCTGGATGGATCAGCCGCGCTACCACACCACCGAAGACGGGCGCTGGGATTATCGCGTGACCATCGTGTTCAAGAATGCGACCGTAGCCAATGAGCCATTCGATGAGGCGGCGCTGCAGAAGCAGATGTATCCGGATCAGGAAACTTTTCAGCGGGAAGAGCAGCGGAGGTTTGAGATTCTCGATGGGCATTGGGATTTGCCGGTGAAGACGGTGGAGCTGGATGGGAAACCTTGAAAATCTTTAACACTGGGGGCACAGGGACCACAGGGTAAACCATTTTGACTTCGGTTTGTACTCCGATGCTCTGCGGAAGAAAAAGATTGTTAAAGGACAGTAACAATCGTGCGGAAAAATTCCTATGACTGTCATTGAAATTTAATGTTAGACAATGCGTTGCGAAGACCCATACTGTTAACCATGGATCCCTTAATATCAGTCGAAGAACTACATGTTGATTTGCTGCATGAAATCGGTAACCGGCTGGCGACGGCCGATGGATTTCACGATGTACTCACTCGCGTGGTCGAATTTGCAACTGCTCTGGTCAAGTGCGATTCCTGCCTGATTTACGTTCTGGAAGGGGAAGAGCTGGTTCTGCGGGCTTCGAAGAATCCGCATCCCGATGTGGTGGATCGTCTGAAATTGCGCGTGGGGCAAGGGATTACGGGATGGGTGGCGGAGCATAACGAGCCGGTGGCGGTGGCGGAAAAGGCGGCGCTCGATCCGCGCTTTCAGTTTTTTCACGAACTGCCGGAGGATAGCTACGAGGCGTTTCTATCGGTGCCGCTGATGTGCCGGGGACGCGTGGTCGGCGTGATCAACCTGCAGCATCGCGAGCATCATCTTTACCGGCGGCGAGAGATTCGGTTGATCTCGACCGTGGGATTTCTGGTGGGCGCGGAAATCGAAATGGCGCGGCTGGAAGATGCGAATACTACTTTGTTCGAGCAGTTGCAGACGCGCAAAGTAGTCGAGCGGGCCAAGGGAATTTTGCAGCGCGAGTTGGGACTGACCGAGGAACAAGCCTACCTGGCATTGCAGAGGCAGAGCCGGCAGAAGCGCAAGGCGATGAAGGAAATTGCTGAAGCGATTGTGCTGAGTGAAGAAGTGAAGGGGAATTCGCGGACGCCCGGTCCGTCGTGAAGCCAGTTTCCGCGGTCAGTTGCTGTTCCATTCCGAAGGGCTAACTGAATAATTTGCGCAAAAAAGAGAGCAGACCTTTACCAGGTCTGCTCTCGAAGCGTTGAGCGGCTAGCGGACGGCTGAGACGGTATGCAGTTCAGCCACTACCTTGCCTGAGTTTGCGGGCGCTGCGAACTGCAGCGTAACTTCAAACTGGGGAAGGTCCATAGCGCTGACGTAAGGTTCGCCGAACTTCGACAGGATTACGAGACGTCCTGCCTCGGAACTGGGGGCGGCCTCGCTGACTTTCGCGATCAGCATGAACGATGCTGGTCTGCCGGTAATTTTGGTTAAGGTGAGCATCTCTAATGGACCCTTGGGTTGAAGGGTGAAGCGGTAGTCTCCGGCCGGCACTACCGAGTTTTGCCAATGGACTTCGTGAGCCAGCGTGAAGCTTCCGCCTTCGTCCTGGGCAGAAGCCAAGCTGGGCGCGAAGTTCAGGGCACTTGCAGTCAAAACAGCGGCATAGGCTAACTTGCGAATCGATTTCATTGGAATCTCCTGTTTTTTATGGCATGTCCGAGATCGCACGACGAGCGGCGGTTACCGGGTCACGCGTACTCAGATTGAGTGGAGAACAACGAGGTCAGGAGAATTGCAATTACCGACGGCAGGGCCGGCATGCAAACATCAGCTTCGCGGGACCGGCTGCTGAGCTGGTTTGCGAAGTGATTTCATGATGAGGGAAGAGGGGGCTAGAGTCCAACGCAAAATATTTATCGCTTGTATCGGCTGGGCGAGGGCTGTGGTCGCGGCCGCTCGGCTGCGCCATCGCGGGACAGCCGAGGCGGCTGTCGCCACATGTGCCGAGGCGCACGCGCATCTGGATTACCATACCGCTTGATGTTGCAGTTGGGCTGTTGAATTGATTTTCTGCGCGTTTGGCCGCTCTGGTTTGCAAAAGTCCTGCTGGATACGAGAACATACAAGGTTTGCATATCCATATAGATTCTTACTGAGGAAGCGGCCAAATTATGGCGACACGGAATAAGTCTGCAAAGAAGGCGTCGAAGAGCTCTCACGTGGAAGTGAAATCCGAAGCGAGGGCGCGAAGTCGTTCGAAGGACAACGGCGCGATCCAGCCGGCGAAAGGGAAGCTGGGAGTGATGATCCCGGGCATGGGCGCGGTGGCGACGACGTTTGTCGCTGGCGTGGAGGCGATTCGCAAGGGGCTGGCGAAGCCGATTGGATCGCTGACCCAGATGGGCACGGTGCGGCTGGGCAAGCGGACAGACGGGCGTTCCCCGAAGATTAAAGAGTTCGTGCCGCTGGCCGGACTGGACGATCTGGTGTTTACCGGCTGGGATATTTTCGAAGACAACATGTACGAAGCGGCTTCGAACGCGGGCGTTCTCGACCAGCGGTTGCTCGACCAGTTGAAGCCGTTTCTTTCCACGGTGACGCCGCGGGCGGCTGTGTTCGATCACAATTATGTGAAAAAGATCGACGGTCCCAATGTGAAGAAGGGCAAGACCAAGATGGATCTTGCCGAGCAGTTGCGCGACGATATTCGCGATTTCAAGAAGACCAGCGGGGCGAGCCGGCTGGTGACGATGTGGTGCGGCTCGACCGAGTCTTATATTGCCGCGACCGAAGCGCATCAGACCGTGAAATCGTTTGAAAAGGCACTGCGCGAGAATGACGAAATGATTGCGCCTTCCATGGTTTACGCCTACGCGTCGCTGATGGAGGGCGTGCCATTCGCCAATGGCGCGCCAAATCTGACCGTAGATCTGCCGGTGATGCTCGAACTCTCGCGGCAGAACGAAGCGCCCATCTGCGGGAAGGATTTCAAAACCGGGCAAACTTTGATGAAGACGATTCTTGCTCCTGGCTTCAAGGCGCGCATGCTCGGGTTGAATGGATGGTTTTCCACCAATATTTTGGGCAATCGGGATGGCGAAGTGCTGGACGATCCCGGGTCATTCAAGACCAAGGAAGAGTCGAAGCTTTCGGTGCTGGAGCACATTTTGCAGCCGGAGCTTTATCCCGAGCTCTACGGCGATATGTATCACAAGGTGCGCATTAATTATTATCCTCCGCGCGGTGATAATAAAGAGGGTTGGGACAATATCGATATTTTCGGATGGCTGGGGTATCCGATGCAGATCAAGGTTGATTTTCTGTGTCGCGATTCGATTCTGGCCGCGCCCATTGTGCTCGACCTCGTCCTGTTGATGGACCTGGCAAAACGCTGTTCCGATCTGCGTGGGTTGGGAATTCAGGAGTGGTTAAGCTTTTACTTTAAGTCTCCGATGACCGTGCCGGGACTTTATCCAGAGCATGATTTATTTATTCAGCTGATGAAGCTGAAGAACACGTTGCGGCATTTGAAGGGCGAGGAGTTGATTACGCATTTGGGGCTGGAGTATTACGACTAGGAATTACAACTATTAGAACGGGCGATGCTACCAGACGGTTCTTAGCAGTGGGCTTTTGCGGATTCTCTCGTCCCGGGTTATCAGGGTGAGGCCCTCGGCGCAGGCGGTTGCGCCAATCAGGCGATCTGATGGATCTCGGGAGTAGTCGTTCGGAAACTGGGCAGCGAGAGCAGCGATCTCTGGCGTAATGGGGCGCACTGAGACATCTTCAATTAGCAGACGGACAGAAGCCTCAACCGTGCCATAGCCCTGTATCTTACCGTTCGCGAACAGGGTTGCTATTTCCCAAAGGCTAATGGCCGAAATGGCGAGACCACCGTCAAGACGTGCCCGTCTTATGGCCGAAGCTGCGGCCCGCGATAGCCGATTCGGGTCGTTGTTAGCCCAAATCAGAACGTGAGTGTCAAGCAAAATCAACGCGAAGTTTCCCAATCTTCTGGCGGTACAGCCGGAGACTCTATATCGCCAACGATCCGGAAAACGCCCTTCAATCTGCCGATGAACTCTCGCTTCGAAGGTTCTGCAGGCACCAGCTTTGCAACCGGCTTGCCACGCTTGGTGATCACTATGGGTTCCCTGGTCGAGCGCACGTCTTCCATAAGCGTAAGACAGCGCGCCTTGAACTCCGCAGCTGCGATCGTCTTCATGGACACATTGTAACACACATGGTCATCTGAAGATGACCATGGCTACGCCAGGTTCTTGTCCTTTTTGTACTCGTCGAATTTCTCCAGGAAGCGGTCGATGTCTTTCTTCTGCAAATAATAAGGGGTCGATAGGCGCAGCTTGTTCGGATCGCCGCCGCGGATGCGGATTTTGTGGGTCTTCCACATCCAGTTTTCCAAGTCCATCCTGGGAACGGGCGGGACATTGACGGTGACGATGGCGCAGCGCAGCGTGGGATCGGTCGAGGTCCAGGATTGGGCGCCGCGCTTTGTCATTTCACTGAGGATGTAATCAGCGAGTTGGCGATGGCGGCGCTCGATGCGGTCGAGGCCGATGTCATTAGCGAATTTAATGGAGGCGCGCAGCCCGTAGAGAGCGGGGACGTTGGAGCTGCCGATGCGCTGGAAGCGCTCGGCGCGGAGGGAGGGCTCGTCCCAGCCTTCGGTGACGATGGTGTTCCACAGGCGGTCGATAACCTCATCGCGCACGTAGAGAAAGCCGGAGCCTTTGGGCGCCTGCAACCATTTGTGCGGGCTGGAGGAATACATGTCGCAGCCGAGATCATGAATGTTCAGCCGCATCATGCCGGTCACGTGGGCGCCATCCACGGCAGAGAGAATACCTTTTGATCGGGCGAGCGCACAAAGTTCCTTCGCCGGGAGAACCACTCCAGAAAAAGTAGTGATGTGGCTGAAGAAGATGACGCGAGTGCGCGGAGTGATGGCGTCGTTAAAGAGATTGAGGACTTGGGCCGTATTTTTTATGGGACGCGGCAGCGTGACCCTTTTTACGACGATGCCGTAGCGTTTGGCTTTGAGGTTCCAGGGATGTTCGCCGCCGGGATGCTCCTGATCGGTCATCAGGACTTCGTCGCCGGGTTTGAGGTCGATGCCGTTGGCGATGTAGCTATTAGCTTCGGTGGCATTACGAAGCAGGGCGATTTCGTCGCGATGACAGCCGACAAAGGCGGCCAAGGGTCCCGAAACTCGTTCCAAGCGGCGTATCCCCAGATGGGGTAATCTTCGGGATCCTGCTGGTCCATCTTTTCGGTGGTGGTATAGCTGTCGAAGACGGCGCGAAGAACCGGCGCGGGACTGGAGCCGACGGTGCCGTTGTTGAGATAAATCTCGTCCGCCGGGATGAGAAATTGTTTACGGATTTCGGCCCAATAAGCGTCTTCATTCTTCTCGAACAAGGCAGAATCCGGAGGATTGGCGGGGGCATTCGCGAGTTGAGCGGAGAGATCTCCGCGAAAGGCCGTGGTGGCAGCAAGGCCAGCGACGGCCGTGGAGAGAAAATGGCGGCGATTAAGCAATCGGGACCTCCGAATCCAGAGGAAAGACGGGCTATGTTACGACGCCCTTCGGGATCGAACAAGGGCTGGGATTAGCAACCGCATCCCATTTCGCGGGCAGCTCCCGAATGCGGATAACCCAGCAGGCGAAATACAGCGTCTAAGGGTTTAAGGAAAGTTGCGCCTGACTGGGGAACGCCAAGCGTATAATCCGGGTAAGAGTGCAGCAGGGAGTTTCTTATGAAATTGCGTTGGTTGGCAATTACTGTGGGATTGGCGGCGTTCAGCGCGGTGCCCTGGACGATGGCGCAGGATCAGGATAAGAACAACACTCAACCCAAAGCGGGCGACGTACAAAACGCTCCCGCACAGCCTCCGGCCAATCTGCCGACGCAGGATGACAGCCAGATCAAACACGACGGCGGTAAAGACGACGTGGATGCAATAGGGAACCGGAACGTCGGTTGTGGGCGGGGCGTTGGCAATTGGTACAGCATAGAAAAGCAAGTGGCGATGGGGCGCCAGTATGCGCAGCAGATTGAGTCGCAGATTAAATTGGTGAACGATCCCGTCATCACCGAATATGTGAACCGGATTGGACAGAACCTGGTGCGGAATTCCGACGCGCAGGTGCCATTCACCATTAAAGTGATCGACTCCGATGTGGTGAACGCCATGGCCCTGCCGGGAGGGTTTTTCTATGTGAACTCGGGATTGATTCTGGCTGCCGACGAGGAAGCGGAGCTGGCGGGCGTTATGGCCCACGAGATATCGCACGTGGCCGCGTGCCATCTGGCGCGGGAGCAGACGAGAGGTACGCTGATGCAACTGGCCACCATTCCCCTGATCTTCGTAGGCGGGGGTATTGGCTACGGAGCATATGAAGCCGCGGGTCCGGCGGCCATGTTGGGCTTCCTCAAATTCTCCCGCGGCTTCGAAGCTGAAGCCGATTATCTTGGCGTCCAAACTATGTACCGCGCCGGGTACGACCCATCGGCCTTCGTTTCGTTCTTCGAAAAGATTCAAGCGATGGAGAAGAAGAAACCGGGAACGTTGGCGAAGACTTTCGATACGCATCCGCAGACTCCAGACCGGATCGAGAAAACGCAGGAAGAAATCCGCAAGATTCTACCCGCCAAGGCTGAGTACATTGTGACTACCTCGGAATTCGACGATGTGAAGGCGCGCCTGGCATCGATCGAAAACCGCCACAAGGTCCTGGATCAAAGGGACGAGAACAAGCCCAGTTTACGCCGCACCTCGACCAGTGGCGGCGACAATACCGGCAACACCAACCCGGATGACGATCGTCCGACATTGAAACGGCGGGATGATTCGTCATCGAACTAAAAGGCTATGCAGGCGGGCTAACCGGTGGCCAATGGCCGCCGGTTTTGTGTTTGTGATGGCCAAATTGGGAAGTCTAGTCACCAAGGTCCGTGATCTTTGTCACAGCAGTTTGTTCTGGAAGCGATTAAGGATAAGCTAGCCTTATAGCGTAGAACAGGAGCGGCTCTTCCATGCCAGAGGACACACTCACAATCACCGACAATCGAACCGGAAAGACCTACTCAGTACCCATTGAGGATGGCACGATCCGTGCGATGAGCCTGCGGCAGATAAAAACCGGTCCAGAAGATTTTGGACTGATGACCTATGATCCGGCGTTCATGAACACAGCGTCGTGCCGCAGCAGCATCACTTACATTGATGGAGACCGAGGTATATTGCGTTACCGCGGGTATCCGATCGAAGTTCTGGCGGAGCGCTGCACGTTTTTGGAAGTTGCCTATCTGCTGTTGTTTGGAGAATTGCCCAGCGAGTCTGAACTCAAGAGCTGGACCTATGACATCACGCACCACACCATGCTGCACGAGAGCACGAAGAAGTTCATGGAAGGCTTTCGCTATGATAGCCATCCCATGGGAATGTTTGTGAGCACAGTGGCTGCGCTCTCTACTGTCTATCCGGATGCGAAACACGTGCACGATCCCGCGAACCGGCTGCTGCAAATCAAGCGGCTGATCGGCAAAGTGCCTTCGATTGCAGCCATGTCCTACCGGCACAATGTAGGATTTCCCTACGTTTATCCGGACAATGATTTGAACTACGCCGAAAATTTCATGAACATGTTGTGGAAGATGGTCGAGCCGAAGTATGTAGCGAATCCTGCGATTGCGCGCGCGCTCGACATTCTTTTCATTTTGCATGCCGATCACGAACAAAACTGCGGTACCAATGCCATGCGCTCGGTGAGCAGCGCACAAACCGATCCCTACCTTTCTATGGCGTCAGCAGCTTCGGCCTTAGCTGGACCATTGCATGGGGGGGCCAATGAAGAAGTGTTGAAAATGCTCGATGAGATTGGCTCGAAGGACAAGGTTCCCGCTTATATCAAGAAAAGCAAAGAAGGCGGGGTAAAGTTGATGGGCTTTGGCCACCGCATTTATAAGAACTACGATCCCCGGGCAAAGATCATTCGTTGGTGCGCGGAGCAGGTGTTTGAGGTCACGGGACGCAATCCGAAACTGGAGATTGCTCTGGAACTGGAGCGGATCGCGCTGGAGGATGAATATTTCGTGAAGCGCAAACTTTATCCGAATGTCGATTTCTATTCGGGGATTATGTACCAGGCAATGGGATTCCGTCCGGAAATGTTCACGGTGTTGTTCGCGATTCCGCGCACGGCGGGATGGCTGTCTCAGTGGCAGGAGATGATTACGGATCCGGAGCAGAAGATTGCCCGTCCGCGGCAGGTCTATACGGGGCATGAGGAGCGGGAGTTTGTGCCGATGGAGAAGAGAACTGGTGCGGCGGTCACGGCGCGCTGAGTGAACGGATTCGCCCAGAAGAACAAAGTCGGCTAACCGTTAGCCAAAACAGCTTCGCATCGTCATCATGCGGCTTGCTTGGTGGCGAGTGCAGCTCTGTACTGGCGGGTTTCGGCGGATGAAGTGATTACCTTCATCTCCTGCCAATCGTAAGGAAATTCTTTTCCGCAATCGAGGCAAGCCACGTAAGTTCCGGTTAACGCGCCAGCCTGGGGGCGGCGCGCCTTGCCGCGAAGGGTTACAGGGAAGCTGTAACGGGGATGTCTGCAGCCAAAAACCGCATCGATCAATCTTGCGATCATATAGCACCTTCCACGCGACCTGAGTCCTGGGAACAAACTGGGGGAGGCTGCCTACGGAACTCTACTATAGTCCTACCCTCAATCCCTTAGATTCAGAAAACTGTGGAATGGTTTCGAGTTCTGCTAAAGGGTTCCCCTTTCGGTACAGGGCATTTTCCAACTTATTCCTGCGATTGGGTTTAGACAAAGCAGGTAAGTTTTATGCAAAAAGGCAACGAGTTTGTCTCGTCTCGCTGGCGCAGGATAACTAGCTTAGGTTTAGAGCCTTCCGGATGGTCCCGCGCTCCTTTTGAATCTTTTCTTGCAGAAGCGTGATGGCGTAGATCAGTTGCTCCGGACGGGGTGGGCAGCCCGGGACATAAATATCGACGGGTATTACCTGATTCACGCTCTGTACCAGCGCGTAGTTATTGAAGACTCCACCAGACGTTGCACAGGCCCCCATGGATATGACCCACTTCGGTTCGGGCATCTGCTCCCAGAGTTGGCGGATGACGGGCGCCATTTTGTTGGAGACACGGCCGGCGATGATCATGAGATCGCTCTGGCGAGGCGATGGGACGAAAGACCTCCGCTCCGAAGCGTGCGATGTCGAAGCGCGATGCTCCCATGGACATCATTTCGATGGCGCAGCAGGCCAGGCCGAAGGTCATCGGCCAGATGGAACCCTTTCGCATCCAGTTCACAGCGGAATCGAGCGTGGTTAGAACCACTCCTTCAGGCGTGGGATTCCCGAAGGTCAAATCCTTGACGATCTTCTTGCCATCTTCGACTTCTACGTAGGGGCCGAAATTCAGTTCGGGAGCCATGAAGTTATTCTAAACTACAGAGGCCCGAAAATCCCCAACCCTCGTTCTTGACAATCCAATCTTTTGCGATAAGCTAACTGCGTCTTCCCCTCCTAGAAGTTCAGGCCGCGGCTTACCTTCAAGTCGTTGCGTGCATTGTGGCCGACAAAAACTTCTCAACCAAGTCACGCCTACTATCATCGAAGGAGATGTATATGAGTCCACTACATTCGTTCAGCACTGGAATGGGCGCCGGGAAACGACGCAGCCACGTTCCTCCAATTCCTGCGGCAAATTTTCCCGTGCAAGCTTCGCGCTCCGGAGCGCAAGTTCAACTGCCGCACTATCCCTTCCAGCCGCTACCCACACCGAATGGTCCGTCTCCTTACCGATTTGATTTATCGCAGTTGCTCTCGGCGGCGGATATTACAAAAATCAAGAACGCGGGCGTGATGGCCTTCCATACCGTGGGCGACACGGGAGACTATCGAGACTCAGGTCCGCAGGATCTTGTGGCCGCGCTGATGACACAAGATGCGCAGAGTTCCCCCCAGAATAAGCAGCCGGCGTTTTACTACCATCTGGGCGACGTAATTTATTTTGCCGGCGACATCGATAAATATGGCGCGTACTTCTACGATACTTACCAGGATTATCCGGCTTTCATCGTCTCGATTCCCGGCAACCACGATTGCCAGCCGGACGATCCGCAGGACGGGCCGGTCGATCCCGACAAATTTCCGCTCGACGGTTGGATACAGAATTTCATGTCGAAGAATCCGGCGCAATTGGGCTCGTTGAAGACCGCGTCGAATCGAACCCAGATGGATTTGCCAAATGTGTATTGGACGTTTACCACTCCGTTCGCGACGATCCTCGGATTATTCTCCAACGTCGGCGAAACCGAAGCGGAGATTCATCCGGATCAAGTCGATTGGTTCAAGGGCGAGTTGGCCGCTGCAGATCCGAATCTGGCTTTGATCGTAACCATTCATCACCCTCCATTTTCTGGCGACGTCGAGCACTCCGGGAGCAGCGTGGCGGATCAGATTCTTTCCAGCAGCTTTCAGGCGACGAAACGATATCCCGATCTGATTTTGTCAGGGCACGTGCACAACTACCAGCGTTTCACAAATGTGGTGCAGGGACCGAAGGGAAAGCTGCAGATTCCTTATGTGGTGGCTGGTGCTGGCGGATACACTAACCTGGCGGCCCTGCATACGGTGAACGGCGCGCCGCCCAAGGTTCCTCTGACGCTGGGAAATGGCCTGAGTCTTGAGCAATACGATCAGAAAAACTTTGGATTTCTTCGCCTGGAAGTGAGCAAGAGCCAGATTGTGGGAACGTACCGCTCCGCTCCTTACCCCAGCGCCGGGACCCCCAGTGGCATCTTGATTGATAGTTTTGTGATTGATCTGGGGAAGAATACAGTGACAACTTTGGGTTCGGGCAGTACGGCGACGAAGAGCAGCGGCAAGGCGGGGAAGGGATCGAAGCCGGCGAAACGTTCAGCCAAGAAGCGTTAAGAGAGTTTTCGAGATTAGCGTCCCTCTGGGTTCAAATGCTCAGCACCACTTTGCCGAACATCTGACTCTTTTCCAGATGCTCGTGCGCGGCGCGTACTTCGGCAAGCGGGAAAACGCGATCGACTACCGGCTTCAGGCGTCCGGCGAAGATATGTTTTAGAACTTCGTGCAGTTCGCCCATGGTTCCCATATAAGAGCCGAGCAGACTGAGCTGCCGGGCGAACAGATGCCGCAGATCGATGTTTACATTGGGACCCGTGGTCGCACCGCAGGTCACCAGCGTCCCGCCTGATTTGAGAGACTTGACACTCTCCTCCCACGTAGCGGCGCCGACGTGCTCGACAACGATGTCGACGCCCTCTTTGTTGGTGATCTTGCGGACTTCCTCGGAAATCTTTTGCTGATAATGGTTGATCCCGTAATCGGCGCCCAGTTCGCGGCCTTTTGCCAGTTTTGCGTCGTCGCCGGCGGTTGTGATTACGCGGCAGTGGAAGAGTTTTGCAATCTGGATGGCGGCGATGCCAACGCCAGAACCCGCTCCCAGGACCAGTACGGTCTGTCCTGGGCAAATGCCGGCGCGTCCAACGAGCATGTGCCACGCCGTGACGAATACCAGCGGCACGCTGGCGGCTTGAATGAAATCGAGCGAATCAGGAATCGGAATTACATTGGCTGCGGGAACGGCGATCAGTTCGCAATTGCCGCCATCCACGCCATTCCCCAGCACGGTAAATTCGCGGCACTGGTTCTGCAGGCCGGCGACACACTTCGAACAATGTCCGCAGAAGTGCATGGGAGCGATGAGCACGCGCTGTCCCGCTTTAAATCCGCTGACATATTCTCCAGCTTCGACGACTTCGCCTGCGATGTCGCTGCCGAGAATGTGCGGCAGTTTGACTCCCGGCAATCCCTTGCGCACCCAGATGTCGAGGTGATTGAGCGAACACGCGCGGATACGAACTAATATCTGGTCCTGGTGCGGTTTGGGATCGGGGATATTTTCGTACGTCAAGACTTCCAGACCACCGAACTGATGAATGCGGACTGCTTTCATGAGTGCAATCTCCCTGCGGGCGATGGAGTAAGGATATTCTCTTGGCGCAGAAATTCTCAAACCTTCAACGCAAAGGACTCAGAGAACGGCCGCAGAGCGCGCAGAGATAGCGATTCTTTTCTGAAAATTGTCTGTTTTGCTTCAACTGGGAGCTTAGCTTGAGCGATGAAACCGCTTGGCGGGTTAAGATATTTCCGGGCTCATAATCTGGATGACCAAGAACTCCGCTCGCACCATCTATTTTGTAATTGTCATCGCGGTTGTGGCGCTGGACCGCTGGACCAAGCACTTGGTGGCACAGCGCATCCGGCTTTACGCGCATATTCAGGTGATCCCAGGCTTTTTTCGCATTACGCACACCGAGAACACGGGTGCTGCGTTCAGCCTTTTTGCCGACCCCACTGCTCCCTGGAAGACGGGATTGCTCATCGCATTTTCCGTGGTCGCGCTGATTGTGGTTTCGGCTCTGCTATGGAAAAACAATCATGCTCATATGGCTACCGGTGTGGGCTTGTCGTTGATTATGGGGGGAGCGTTGGGGAATTTGTGGGATCGGCTGGCGCGTGGTCGAGTGGTGGATTTTCTGCTGGTCTATATCAAGCAGTATCAGTGGCCGGTTTTCAACCTGGCGGACAGTGCGATTGTGGTGGGAGCAGGGCTGCTGATCGTCGAGATTCTATTTGCGAAATCGCGCGGAGACAAGGAACCGGTCCAAGGCTAGCTGCGAACACGTATATCTGTCCAAGGAACCACCACTCATAATCTTTTTACATCCCCATACTTTTAATGTGTTCAGATTCGCCGCTTCCGTTTATTCTGTTCCGTCGCCTGTGTAAGTTGTGTTGCATCCTTATGTCTGCGAAATGTGCGCATGAGACCTCTCAAACGCTGGAAAAGCCGGACCCTTCTGTTCCTGGCAGTCGTCGGTCCCGGGATCATCACGGCAAACGTCGACAACGACGCGGGCGGCATCCTGACCTATTCGCAGGCTGGGGCCCAGTACGGATTTCTTCTGCTCTGGACGATGATCCCGATCACGCTGGCCCTGATCGTGGTGCAGGAGATGAGTGCTCGTATGGGCGCGGTGACGGGCAAGGGGCTGAGCGATCTGATCCGCGAAGAATTCGGCCTGCGCATCACTTTTCTGATGATGCTGGGAATTCTGATTATCAATTTCGGCAATGTGGTGACGGAGTTTATCGGCATCGCCACCAGTCTGGAATTATTTGGCCTCTCGCACTATATAACGGTGCCGATCTGTGCGGTGATTGTCTGGCTGATTGTGGTGAAAGGCCAGTATAAGAGCGTAGAAAAAGTCTTTCTAGCGGCGTCGTTTTTCTACATCACTTACATCTTCGCGGGGGCGCTGGCGCATCCCTTGTGGAAAGATGCGGCCATCGCCACGATTAAGCCGCCAGCGCTCAAGGCCTTCCGCGATCAGGCTTACTTGTTCATGGTGATCGGCGTGGTGGGAACGACGATCGCACCCTGGATGCAGTTCTATCTACAGGCTTCGATTGTGGAAAAGGGTGTAACCCGGCGCGAACCTTAAAGCTTCGCGCTGGGATGTAATTACGGGCTGCATGTTTACCGATATCGTGGCCTGGTTCATCATTGTTGCCTGCGCCGCCACGCTCTATGTGCACGGAGTCCGCGACATTACTTATGCAGCCGACGCCGCGCAGGCCCTTAAGCCGTTGGCCGGACAATACGCCTACATTCTATTTGCGGTGGGATTGTTCAATGCCTCACTGTTTGCCGCGTCGATTCTGCCGCTTTCCACTGCGTACACGGTCTGCGAGGGATTGGGGTTTGAATCCGGAGTGGACAAGAAATTCGGCGAGGCTCCATTTTTCTACTGGCTTTATACTCTCCTGATCGTTGCCGGCGGTATTCTGGTGCTTCTGATTCCCGGAGCACAGCTGGTGAGAATCGTTCTGTGGTCACAGGTTTTGAACGGAGTTGTATTGCCGTTTGTGTTGATCTTCATGCTGCTACTGATCAACAAGAAAGAATTGATGGGCGAGTATGTAAACTCGCATCTGTTCAATGCTGTCGCGTGGGCGACAACAATCCTGATCGTGGGGCTGTCCCTGGCCCTGGCATGGGCTTCGGTCTCCGGAAAAGCTGGCGGCTAGCGCACAAAATAAGGATCCTAGGGAAGCTTTCCAGTTGCCAGATCTTTTACCAGCGAGGCATCCGCTTCGAGAAAATCATAGGACGGCAATGCGTCGGGAGCGGCCCACTGCAAATCGCGGAAGATGCGGTTTTCGATTTCGCCATCGTATTCCCGCACGATGAAAAATCTGAGTTCAACCGCAGCGCCATTCGGGTAAATGTGCTGCACGCGGGCAATCTCGTGGCCAACCTTGGCGTGAATTCCCAGCTCTTCTTCCAGTTCCCGGCGTAGAGCATCGCGAGGCTGCTCGCCTTCCTCGATCTTTCCTCCGGGGAATTCCCATTTGAGCGGCATGGTTTGATGACGCGTGCGTTGGCACACCAGGAGCTTGCCTTGTTTCTCGATCACCGCGGCTACGACTCTTTTCATAATGCTGCACTAACCCTCGGACAACCAATAGCCCATCCTTGCGAACAACAGATATCGCCAGAGAAAATTCAGCCGAAGGATTGCTCCAGCTTTTTGCCTACGAGTTCGGCGCAGTATTGGACAAGTTGCTGATCTTCGGCGCCGAACGCGGCTGCGAAGTGGCTATCGATGTCGAGTTCGCCGGCAACTTGATTCTTCACGAAAATCGGCACAACAATCTCCGACTTGGTCTCGAGTGAACACGCGAGATAGCGTGAATCCTTGCTGACGTCATCAACGACAATCGTCTTGCCACTCGAAGCGGCGGCGCCACAGATGCCCTGGTTGAGCGGAATGCGCGTATGCGGAGTCATGGCTCCCACAAAACTTTCCAGAACCAGCACTCCGGGTTTCGTACCCGGTTCGAGTATGTAAAAACCAACCCAGTTGTATTTCAACATGCGCGCGTGCAAAAGTTCGCAGACGCCTTGCATGAAGGCTTTTGCGGTGGAGGACGCTTCCGCCAGCTTCGAGATGTCTTTGCGAACTTCATCCATTCTCGTCCGTGTGGGCATAAGGAAAATCTTAACTCAGAGCGAGAGACTCGCGTCCGTAGAAGATGAAACGCGGGTAATTTGCCGGATTCCTTCCGGTCGAGCAAATACATCAGGATGAATAGCGAATGCCAGCGCTTCGAGCCCGTGGAGCAGCGTGGGAGCGGGCGTATTGAGGTATTCGTCGCGAACGCAAAAAATACGGGAAGTGCGAACTGCGCGAGTTCGGTGCCACTGGCGATCGGCCACGATCTTTCCAGCGGAACGCGGTCGCCGGCTCCGCACCATGAGGCAATCAGAACGTCGGGATCCAAGTGTGCAACCTCTTCCGCCGGAATTTGTTTGCCCGGCACCCCCAGGAATTCGCCTCCGGCTGCGTCGACGAGCTCAGCGACCCAGGCTTGCGACGCGATCAAAGGCTTGCCCCATTCTTCGCAGAAGACTCTTGGACGAGGCAATCCAGCGGTACGCATTCGGAATTGCTCAATTTGTTTACGCATGGCTTCGACGACATCGTTGCCGGCAGCGCTGGCATCGACGATGCCCGCGATGATCGCGATGTCCATGTAAATGTCAGCGAGAGTCTTTGGAGCAAAGCCCAGGAATCGAGTGCCGGACTTGAGGATTTCAATGACCGCTTTCTCCTGGTATGGCACGGAGGCAATGACAAGGTCAGGATTGGCGGAAATAATCTGTTCGGAATTTGCCGTCCAGGAATCGGAAAGGACGGCACATCGCTGAGAAATGATTTCCGGAACCACATCTGCGCAGTATTTCGTGCAGGCGACCACGCGTCCGAGTTCGCCGATCGCTGCGAGAATAACAGTTGCGCTGGGCTGCAGGCTTGCGATGCGGTGTGGCGAATGATTCGTCATGGCATAAGTGAGATCTGGCGGAGAGCGGCGGCGAGCGCGTCCATGGCCAACTGCGCAGCGTGAGTCGAGGCTTGCGGCAAGCCGCCAACGGCCTGGCTCACATCGTCGCGAAGCAGATTCCTGGCATCGGCCAACGAGGCGCCTACCAGCAATTCCGTCAAGGCGGAACCGCAGGCGATTGCGGCTACACATCCTTTCGCCTTGAACTTCGCCTGAACGACCCGTCCATCGTTTACTTTCAGCGCTAGCCGCAACATATCTCCGCAGACGGGATTTTCGATATCTGCAGTCGCGTCGGCCTCGGCAATTTCTCCTGCGTTCCGCGGATTCTGAAAATGATCGAGTAACTGTGGGGAATACATTGGCAGCTCAATCGTAAGCGAACATGCCTTTGGCAATGTTAACCGCGCGGTCCCGTTCTTTCGGGAAAATAAATCTGCCAACCGCGTTCTTTCGCAGTAGTCTCCAGGTCCGGATTCGGGTTCACCGCCACGGCATGTTTTGCCATGGCTAGCATTTCCGCATCCCAGCGCGAATTGCCAAACGCTATGTCGATCTCTTTTTTTGCTATTTCGCGAAGCGCCTCAGGCTTGCCGCCGCCAGAGGGCACGCGGATCAATCGATCCGTAGCGATCCCGCGATCGAGATGCACCTTAGCGGCAAGGATGTGGCTTTCGGGTATACCGAAATATTTCATTCCGGCGCGAATTACCCATTCGTTCGAAGAAGAAACCGCCCATACCTCGCAGTCGGTTTCGTGCAGGCGGCGCACAAGTTCTCGCATCTCGGGAAAGATCTGTTCGACGAAAAATTGATCGAAGAAGCGGACCGCGGCGCTAAGCAGGCGCTCCTCTGAAATGCCACGATGCATTGTGACCATTTCTCCGCACATCGAGGTTTCGTCGACGTCGCCACGTTTATACGCGGCATACCGGTCGCGCATGGGACGATCGATGTCAGCGGAAACGACATCCCCTTGCCTGAGTTCCCAGTCGAAGAAACGCTCGCCCAGGTCGCCTGACCAGAGCGTGCCGTCACAATCAAATGCCGCGACCCGCGGTTCGAGCCGCAGAATTGAATCGAGAAATGCTTCGGTAAGGGGATGAAATGTGGGAACCTCTGCGGCGTTCATCTATTGAACATAACTGGCTGAGTGAGGGATGCGCAACCGGAGCATAACATTGATGATTGTGATTGCTGATTGAAGATCAGATCTTGGGTCGAGTCAGGAATTCCAATCAGCAATCAGAAATCAACAATCAGCAATTCTGAGGTCGTGCCGCTAAGGCCTCGTAATCTTCCGGTGTATTGATGTTGAGCGCGACCAACGGGTCATCCACCGGGACATACTGAATGTGTGCCTGATGCGCATGTTCGATATCGCGGGCCACCGATGTGGGAGGGACCTCGAGAAACTTTGTGATCATTTCACGGCCGATGAGATAGGGATGGCCATGCTTGTCGGAATACTCGGGTACCACTGCCCAAATGTTCTCTTTCGCCATAGAGAAGGCGTGGCGGAGCATTTGCAGCGTCGCCGGATTTACTGGAGGACGATCGACCAAGGTTACCATAGCCGCGTCGCGGCCGCGGTTGAGCGCTTCCTGCAAGCCAACTTGCAGCGAACTGAACTGGCCGCGAGAGGGATCTTCGTTGACTACCAGCGAAGCGCCTTCAGCATAAATTACCGGCGCCAGGGCCGCCTGGTTTTTTCCCACGACGACCAGAACGAAATCAGTCGCTGGCGAGAGAGAGCGAATCGCCGCGGAAAGGAATGTCTCGCCGGACCGCGTCTCTCCGGTCATCTTTTCAGGTGCCGGAGGCCACGGCAGTAGAGCTTTATCCCTGCCCATGCGTGACGAGTCTCCAGCGGCGAGAATGATACCGGCGAAGCTGGCAGCGATCGTCATGTAGGGAAGATAGCAGGAATGAGGGGCAATTGATGATTTTTGATTGCTGATTGTTGATTGAAAAACCTACAACAAGTTTCAACGACGATAAGCAGTACATTATGAAAAACTTGTCAGGCTGAAGTTTTTCATCTGAAATCATCAATTATCAATCAACAATCAGCAATCAACAATCACCCTTGTGCTCGCCGAATGCTGCGGCAGCCTTGTCTTCAGCATCCTCGTTGGGGCCTTGCGCGCGAACCCACTTCATATGAGGAAGCGGCGAAGTGGCGTGGCGGCGATTTGCAATCAACTCCGCGGTGATTGCAATCGCAATCTCCTCGGGAGTAACAGCCCCGATATCCAGCCCGATCGGCGCGTGCACGCGATCGAACAGATGCGCAGGTATACCTTCCTCCTGCAGGGTTTTGAAAATTGCGATCACCTTGCGCTTGGAGCCGATCATGCCGACGTAACGGGCACGGGTCTGCACTGCCCAGCGGAGGATACGCATGTCGTCGCGATGCCCGCGAGTGACGATCACAATGTACGAAGTCTCGTTGGGGTCAAGTTTCTGGATGGCTTCGTCGAATTCCAGCGCGTGCACTTCGCGAGCACTGGGAAAACGTTCTTTGGTGGCGTAAGAGGTACGATCATCGGTGACGATCAAGTCAAAGCCCGCGTTAGCGGCGACCTGACAAAGATTAATCGCCACGTGACCGGCACCGAACAGATAAAGCAATGCTGGAGGCAGGACGGGTTCGACGAAAACTTCGAGGGTTCCTCCGCAAACCAGCCCGGTATCGTATTTCGGATCCTGATTCAAATCGAATGTGAGCGTCCGCGGTTTCTCCGATTCCATTACTTCACGGGCAGCCTGCCAGACGTCGGCTTCCACGCAGCCTCCACCGATTGTGCCGACGATGGAGCCATCGTCCCGCACCAGCATTTTTGCCGTGCGGAAAGAAGGTATCGAGCCGCGCACATTCACGATGGTAGCTACGGCGCCGCGGCGTCCCTCGCGGCGGAGTTGCACGATTTGTTCGTAGATATCCATACGCGAATCAGACTGCAACTTGATTATCAAGCGGTTAACAGTGAGAGAGTCAATTCGGAATGTTGCGGATGCTTCTAAGGCGTGCCGTAAAGTTGCTTGTAAACGCTGGCGTTGCGAAGGATAGCCTGGACGTATTCCCGGGTCTCGGTGAAGGGGATTGACTCGACGAACTCCTGCGGGTCGCGGTATTTTCCCTGGGCGAGCCAATCGTCCACGCGGTCCGATCCTGCGTTATAAGCTGCGAGGGCGTACTCGAAGGATCCGCCAAACTTGTCGACCATGCCGCGGAAATAGCGCGTGCCTAACTGCAAGTTGACCGCAGGCGTATACAACTGGCTGGCGTTATAGCGCCTCAACTTCACTTCTTTGGCGACGAGTTTGCCGGTCTTGGGCAGCAACTGCATCAGGCCGACGGCATTGGCGCGGGAAACGGCGTTGGGATTGAATTCAGATTCTTGCCGGATCAGAGACGCGACCAGATAAGGATCGAGTCCATTGGCATCCGAATTTCGCTTTAGATCATTCCAGTAAGGCTTTGGAAAAAGAGCTTCCCAATATTTTCGCGGCAGGTCTGGAATGTCGAGGGCGAAATAATTCGGCGCCGAATGCTTCATGAACTCGATGGCGCGGTCGTAGTGTCCGGTTTCCACGTAAAGCTGGGCGGTTTCCGCGGGGGCCCAGCTACCGCCATCAGTTGCGGCGGCGGCTTGCAATTCGCGGACGGCAAAATCAACCAGGCCGCCATTGCCGAGAAGTTGAGCTTTCTGCACCCGAAGTTCGTCGGCGGGCGGATCGGTTTCCGTTATTTTTTCGGAATTGTTGATGGGCGGTACATGGTCGAGAATTGCATACTGCGTAACCGCAGCCGTATCGGTGGTAGCAGGGAGATGCTTCATCCGTTCCCTGGCCAGCTCGGCGTAATAAAAGTTCCGATAGCGATCGGAAAGCTTTTGATAGAAGGCGCGCGCCATTACGAATTGATTGTCTTCTTCAGCCAGACGGGCGCGCCAATAGAGAGCAGCGGGGGTCTCCGCGCCGGAAGGATACATCGCAATCTGTTCTTCGAAGGCCTTCTTGGCATCTTCGTTGCGTCCCTGACGCAGAGTGAGCCATGCCGCTTTCCAGTGAACGTAGGAAGCCCGAGGACCGTCAGGAAAGCGCTGCTGGGCTTCGCGAAAGGCATCGAGTGCCTGGTCGTACTCGTGATGCACCAGATGCAAATTCGCCGCCGAGAGCAGGGCTTGCTCGAGCCATGGGCTGGTCGCGTCGGCCTGGCGCAGTTCGTCAACAGTCCGGTAAAAAGTGTCATTGTCATTCGCTGCCCAGGCGACCTGGCCGAGCAGATAAAGGCGCTGCGCGTTTAGTTCGCCGGAAACCGTGCTGACGGAAGCCAGCACTTGTTTGGCATCGCGATTCTTGCCACTGCGATGGAGAGCATCCGCCAAGGCCAACTGCATGCGTGGCCGCTCTTCCGGGCTGGCCTGGTTAGCCAGCGTGCGATATTCGTCGGCCGCCTCCGCGTAGCGCTTGCGGCTAACCAATCCTTCGGCCCGCGTTTTGAGCTGAGTTGTGGTTGGAGGTGGGGCGGACGGCAATTTCCTCAACTCCACATAGGCCGCATCCGCTTCGGTAGCCGCGGGCATGGTGTAGTAAATGTTCGCGAAGATCTCTGCGGCTTTTGCGTTGTTGCCCGCGGCTGCGTAGGCGCGGCCGAGCACAAATTCCAAGTCGGAGCGTATGGGTCTTCGAATATTCTCCAAGAACGCAACGGCGTCTGCTGCCTGACCTTCAAGCAGCAGCGCATCGCCGTAGCTTACATCGGCGTCGCGGACGAGCAGGGAATCGGGATGCGTTTTTCCAAAATCTGCCAGCGTGGCCAAGGCCTCGGCCGTGTGTCCGGTTTGCAGATAGGAAATCCCGAGATAATAGTCAACGTAATCGAGGAGATCCCCAGCGTGAATTTTGGCGCGGTTCAGCGGGTCGATGGCTTTGGAGTAGTCTTTGTCGAGTACGTGCGCGTAGCCCAGCACCAGCCAGGCCAGCGCTCCGGCATCTTCTTTGCCATGGCTACGGGCATAAGCTTGCACCCCGGCGTAAGCGGGCAGAGTGCGATCCTGAAGGAGTTGTTGTGCCATGGGCCGCAAGCTAGCAGACGCGACAAAGGCTTGCCTCATGCGCCGCACACGCGGAGAAACATGGTGCGGCCTTCGCGCGTTGGCGTAGTGATGTTTGGCGCCACCGGTTGCGGGTTTCCGGACAAGCGGTGCCTGGTGAGTTGAAGACTTTTTGGAGGAGCTGTGTTTTTCAGAGCTCGGAGCAGCTTGAACTGGCTTCGCGCCGGATTCGGTTGCCTGACGCAGTAAGGAGTTAGACGCTAAAAACGGTGGCACCTCGGCTGATGCCAGCAGAGTGCCAAATAAGCTGCAGAGAAGTGCAGCTGCGAAAACCCACCCAACCTTGGAGACTGATCGAACCACTTTTTACTTTTCGCACAAACTAAGACTGCCAGAGAAATCCACGCGAAGTCTAACGCCGGAAATTTGGTCCCATGATGGAGATGTCATCCTCGGCGAGACTTCGCACCAACTCGTTCTGAAAATAATCCGCGCTCGCTGCTACAGTGCTGCCGTAACGCTTTTGAAACGTGCCGCGGCTCTTATCGATATCTTCTTTTAAACGATCGTACAAATCTTTGTTGCGGCGACCCTCGGCAACTTTAGCCTGGTTGTAGAGCTTGATTTCATCCACCAGCAGCCGGGCGAAGCGCTGGGCTTTGCGATGGGTATCGGCATCTTCTGGCGAGAGTCCAGCCAAGGGATCGGTGGCCGTGGCGGGCGCCGCCGCAGTAGCTGCGTGTGCCGACGCTACCTCGACAACTTCCGCCGCGGGCTCCGGCTCCACGGGCACGCTGGCGGGCACATGTTTCGGAGTATGGCTGGCGAAAGGATCGGAATACGACGAAACGGTCTGCACTGGCGGAGCGGCGTGCTCAACTTTGGCAGGCGCCTCGTACTCTTCTTTGGGCGCCGCATGCTGCTTGCGCAAGGAAACGACTTCCAACCAGGCGCTGGTGGCGAGCACCAGCAACTCCAAGGCGTCAGAATCCAGTTGACTACTGTCGCCGCCGTCGGCATAAACCAGCGCAGCCACTTTGTCCTTGAGAGCGAGTGGCAATACCAAGACCTGTTCGTTGGCGGGCCTGCCAAAGTGATCGACGAATTGGCGACCCATCTCCGCAACATTTCCCGGAGTTGCAACGCGATTCTGATAGGTGTGCGCGGCCGGCCCGGTGCTGAGATCGAGCGCGAAATCCTTTACGATTTCCTCGTCCCCGAAACCGCGAGATTGCCATCCTGAAGCCGCGCCCGCTTTTACCACGAATAAAGCGAGGCGAGAGCAATACTCACTGCCGGCGTCCAATAGGCCACGAAGAATCTCTTTTTGCGTGGTGCCTGCGTGAATCCTGGCGACCGAATGAACCAAAGGCTTGGACGACGCGCCATTCGGCGGGACCGCATCGGCGCCGCGGCGCGGCAAGACATCCAGCACTTGCTGGACAATTTGCGCTTGCAGCGCCGGAAGGTGCGCATGAAGCGCCTGGGCAACGGCGCTGGCGACGATCTCCTCGATCTGGCCAGCTTGCGCTTCGTCTTGTTTGTGGTTCCGATCCGCCATGCTGGAAAACCGTTTGCCTAGGTGGGGTTCATGCCCGTGGGACGACCCCAAAAACTCGCGGTTCTAACTGCTGATTATACGGCACTTGTGGGACTGTCCCAGAGTACGTCAGGACGTGTTCGACCGCGTCACCGTCTCCTCATCGACTCTACCTCAAAACCCGGTCCGCTAGAAACTGAAAGCGATTGGGCAAAGACGCGGGTTACCAAGTAGAATAACAGTTTGCTCTTTCAGTAATCGCGTTTCGTGATTCGTAGCCCGCAAAATACTGCATCGTCGAGAGAATGGAAACCATCCAAAACAAACTAGAAGGGCCTGTCACCGATGAGCTAACCCTGGTGCGGGCGGCCAAGCAGGGCGACGACTCAGCCTTCGAAGAGTTGGTACGCAGGTACGACCGTAACGTTTTTCGTATTGCGCAACACATCACGCAAAACCGCGAGGACGCGGAAGATGTAGTGCAGGAGGCGTTTCTAAAGGCGTACGGAAATCTGCAGAAGTTCCAGGAGCAGTCGAAGTTTTATACCTGGCTGGTGCGCATCGCGGTCAACGAAGCGCTGATGAAGTTGCGCCGGAAGAAGCCGGAGCGCACGGTTTCGCTGGATGAAGACATTAAGACGGAAGATGATTCTCTTCCGCGTGAAATTGCGGATTGGAGCCCCAATCCCGAGCAACAGTACACGCAGTCGGAACTGCGGGAGATTTTGAGTAAAACGATCCAGGGGCTGCCCCCGGGGTTTCGGACCGTGTTTGTGCTGAGGGATGTGGAAGGACTTTCGACCGAGGAAACGGCGGCAGCGCTGGAGTTGAGCGTTCCGGCGGTGAAGTCGAGGCTGCTGCGGGCCCGCCTGCAGTTGCGCGAACGGTTGGGACGTTACTTTCAGAAACGCGAGAGTGGAGATGGCAACCAGTGAAATGCTCTGAATTTTTGCACGAGCTGACCAATTATTTGGACGGCGTGATCGATGAAAACACCAAGGTCGAGTTGGAGAATCATCTTTCCTGGTGCCATAACTGTTACGTGGTTTGCGACACAACCAAGAAGACGATTGAAATCTATCGCGACTCGCAATTGTACGAACTGCCTGAAGACCTGCGCACCCGTCTTCGTTCGGCGATTATGACCAAGTGCCAGCAGCACAAGAAACGCGGTCCGGAGAGCGTAGGATAGCTTCGCGTTTATCTTGAGTTGACAGCAACCCGCAAGCCCAGGGTTCCATCGCATATAATGAGCGTCACGTCCTGGGGTGTTGCATGCGACCTTCACGCCGTACTTCTCTTCTCGCTTGCCTGATTCTTCTCGTGGCTTCTGCGTGTTTCTGCCAATCGAATAGTGGTGGTCAATCCCAGGCTCCTGCGGCGGGCAGTCCCACAGCTCAGCAGACGGCCGACCATGCGGCGCAGCCGGCGTCTGCGTCGATTCCTGCTAATGCCCCTCGCATTTCCAAGCAAACCCGATTAGAGATTATTCGCGTCTTCGAGACTCAACTGGTCTATGCGCGGACAGCCTTCCCGATGGGAACCAAGGGCCTTCAATTGAAGCAAGGAGTGATCACTCCGAATGGCGTGGAGTTGGAACAGGCGTTGAATCTCTGGGGGCCGGCGCTGAAACCCGGCGATCCGGCGCACATCTCGTTTGTGCAAATCAAGAGCGATCACATCCGTTTCGAGATTAACGGCGGACCAATACTGAGGAAGAAGTGGTACCAGCGAGTCCAGGTTTATGGTGCCAATGGACCAGTAGCGCAGACGGAGGCGATGCCGCAGACCAATGCACATGGTTCCTGCGTAGACCTCTATTTTGACAAGTACGTTCCTGAGATGACGGCCGCGCAGGTGCGCGATCTGTTATACCCGGTGCTTGATTTCAAGGCGCGGAACAAAGAGCAAGCGTATTTGGACAGCGTGCCTCCTAAAGTGAAGGAGGCCATTCAAGCGCATCATGTGCTGGTGGGGATGAATCAGGAGATGGTGCTGCATGCCAAAGGGAAGCCGCCGAAAAAGGTTCGCGAGCGGGACGGAGAAACTCAATATGAAGAGTGGATCTATGGCGAGGCTCCGGCAGATGTCGATTTCGTTCGCTTTGTAGGCGATGAAGTAGTCCGGGTTGAGACCATGAAAGTGGACGGCGAAAAAATTGTTCGCACTCAAAAAGAAGTCATCCTGGACCATCCGGAAGAAAAAGAAGCGAAGCAAGAACCGCAGGAACGGCCCGCGAACGCACCCAGTCTGAAGCGCCCCGGGGAGGATTCACAACCAGGAGCGGGGGCGGACGATGGTTCTACTCCTCGGCCTATCGTTCCTCCTCCTCCCGATTTGCCGTCACCTCCAGGCGGGCCCGGCGACATGGCTTCCGGAAAATAAGGGCACATCGCTCACTTTTTAAAGAATGCTGATCTCGACGCGAATTAGCATGGCGGGGAAAACCTGCTGAGCGCGCGGATAAGACTTCATGTTGCTAGGCCCGCATCACGGATAGGTTCAGTTAGAATGCCTGCGTGACGGTTGCCATCCAATGTCGCGATCTGCGCAAGACTTACGACGGAAAAGTCGAAGCCGTACGCGGTCTCAACCTGCAGATTGAAACTGGGGAATGCTTTGGACTGCTCGGTCCGAATGGAGCGGGAAAGACCACCACCATTGAAATCCTCGAGGGACTGCTCGAGCCGACTTCCGGCGAAGTATCGATTTTCGGCCATACCTGGCGCGAGGACGCGCGCGAAATGCGGGAGTGGCTGGGCATCTCGCTGCAGGAGACGCGATTATCGGAGAAACTATCCGTGCGCGAAACGGTGGAATTATTTGCCAGCTTTTATCGCGAACCGCGTTCGTCCGATGAAGTGCTTGAGCAATTGCAGCTGACGGAGAAGGCGGACGCGTGGGTAGGAAAGCTTTCCGGCGGCCAGAGACAGCGGCTGGCAGTGGCGACGGCGCTGGTGTGCAATCCGAAAATTCTTTTTTTAGACGAGCCGACTACGGGTCTCGATCCGCAGAGCCGGCGCCAACTCTGGGATATTATTCGCGAATTTCAACGCAACGGCGGAACCGTTTTGTTGACCACGCATTATATGGATGAGGCGGAGCGGCTGTGCGACCGGCTGGCCATCGTTGATCACGGCGAGATTATCGCGGAGGGCTCGCCCGCAAGTTTGATCGAACGCCTGGGTGGCCATCATGTGGTGGAATTCGCGGTGGGTGGAAATTCGGATGCAACTGTTCTCGACATCTGGCGCGCTCTGCCCAGCGTGGAATCCGTCCGCGAGGATGACGGGATGGTGGCTCTCAGCGTGAAGGAACCTCATCTGGCGATTCCGGCTCTGTTGGATGCGATCGGAAGACGAAGCAGTGAATTGCAACATCTCACCACGCGGCAGGCCAGTTTGGAAGATGTGTTCGTCCGGCTGACGGGGCGGCATTTGCGAGAAGAGTAGTACTAGGGGATCGGTTCAATGGCTACAGCACAAGAAATCCCGAAAGCAAACCAGCCAGCGGCGCACCGCAGACTTCCAAAGCGTAACGGACGCTGGGCGGGATACCTGCACCTTCTGGGCGCGCGCATGTTGGAGTTGAAGCGCGAACCCGAGGTCGTGTTCTGGGTATTCGTATTTCCATTGTTGCTGGCGCTGGGCCTTGGAATTGCCTTTCGTAACAAACCAGCGGATGCCTCGTCGGTCGCGATTGTGTCGGGAGCAGGCGCGGACCAAGTGCGGACATTGTTAGAAGACTCGCCGCAACACGCGTCATTCAAGGTCGAGGTGCAGGATGAAAAGGCTGCCAGAAAAGGATTTCGGCTGGGGAAATACGACCTGGTAATTGAGCCTGACGGCAATGGCGGGTTGCGATATCGTTACGATCCGGCGCGTCCAGAGAGTGTACTGGCCAAAACGGAAGCGGATAACGCTTTGCAAACGGCCGCGGGCCGGAAGGATGTGGTGGCAACAACTGTGGTGACTTCGTCCGAGCCGGGATCACGCTATATCGATTTCCTGATTCCCGGATTACTGGGAATGAATCTGATGAACTCCGGCATGTGGGGGGTCGGATTTGCGTTGGTCGATATGCGCCAGCGCAAATTGCTCAAGCGCTTTGTGGGCACGCCGATGCGGCGCGGAGATTTTTTGCTGGCGCTGATGTCGAGCCGTCTGGTGCTGATGGTCATCGAAATCGGATTGCTGCTGACCCTTGGCGTTCTGGTTTTTCACATGAAAGTGATGGGATCGATTTTCGCAATCGCATTCGTCGGCGCAGTGGGAGCTTTGACGTTCGGCGGAGTGGGGTTGCTGACGGCGAGCCGGGCGCAGAAAATCGAGAGCGTAAGCGGCCTCATGAATCTTGTCATGATGCCGATGTGGATTTTTTCCGGAGTTTTCTTTTCCTACGAACGGTTTCCCGCCGTGATTCAGCCGTTGATCAAGGCGCTTCCGCTAACCGCGCTGAACGATGCGTTACGCGCCAGCATACTGGAGGGTACTCCGCTGATCCATCAGTGGCCGCGCCTGCTCATCATGATTGTTTGGGGCGCAGTTTCTTTCGCTCTGGCATTGAGATGGTTCCGCTGGACTTAGTCGAAGTTAGCAGAAACTTCGGTAAAGGTTTCTCAAGTTACTTTCCGAAGCTTGGGCCTCGCTCGTGATGGGTTACGAACGAGGCCGGCTGCGGTGCTTGCGAAAGCATTTCTTTACTTATGACTTCGCTACCTTAGCGGCGGCCTTTCGGACCTTGGCCCAGCGTAGCCTTTGTGCTTCGGCAATTCGGCGACGAGCATCCTTGCTCAAGGTACGGCCAGTCAACTTGAGCTTTGTCCCTTTCGAATGGCCGAGGGCGTCCAGCGCTTTCCCTACTTGTCCCATCTCTTTTTCAAGACGGGAGTACTCTTTCTGCAGGGAAGCTACTACCTTGTTCATCATCATTTACACCCCCTTGCAGGTAAGGCTAACACGACAATACACAGCGCAAAATATATTAGAGTAATTTTCAATTAGAGAAAGCCTGCCGAGAAGATCAAGTTGCGACATCGCTTGAATATACGCTTCCAGTTACTGGCCGGTTCCGATTGTAGGTAAGAAGCGCGGCGCCTGACGTGCCTTAGTGGCTTGTTCGAAAGCGTAAGCGATGCGGATTAGCGTAGGTTCACTCCAGGCACGTCCGAAGAAAGAGATTCCAATTGGCAGACCGGAAATAAAGCCCGCAGTGACGTTAATGTTAGGGTAGCCTGCGACGGCGGCGGCATTCGAGCTTCCACCGGCCGACGTGGTCGCCGTTGACCAGGTCGGTAAGCCATGCCGGGCCGCCGGTGGGCGCGACAATAGCATCGAGATGGTACTTATCCATGGTTGCGTCGATGCCTTCGGTGCGGGCTAGTTGATGATTGTTCTCGAGTGCGTCAAGATATGGCTTTTCCGTGAGTGGACCCTTAGCCTCGGCTTTCAAGAATAAATCCTGGCCGAAGTAAGGCATTTCTTTTTGCCGGTTGCGCTCGTTGAAGTCAATGATGTCTTTTAACGTCTTCACGGGGGCATTGGGCCCCAAGGCCGCAAGATAGCTATTCAGATCGGCTTTAAGTTCATACAGGAAAACCAGCAGTTCGCTCTTATCGAACTTACCCAGAGTTTCGATATCTGCGGGGTCAATCACCGTGGCGCCCTGCTGCTTCATAACATCAAGAGATTGCTCCATCAGAGCATCGACGGCGTCGTTGAATCCGAAGTATTTTCTGGCGACTCCGATGCGGGCGCCTTTTAAACCGGCGGGATCGCAGAATTGGGCATAATCCGTTGAAGATTTGCCTTGGCTATTTGCTGTTGCAGAGTCTCGCGGATCGACTCCCGTAAGCGCGCCCAGCATAATCGCAGCGTCGCGCACGGTGCGGCACATCGGACCCGCGCCATCCTGACTGTGGGAGATAGGAATGATACCGGCGCGGCTTACCAGCCCTACGGTCGGCTTAATGCCGGCGATCCCGTTGGACGACGATGGACAGACGATGGAGCCATCGGTCTCGGTGCCGATTGCGGCGGCACATAGGTTTGCCGATACTCCCGCGCCTGAACCGGAACTTGAGCCGCAGGGATTGCGGTCAAGAGCGTAGGGATTTTTGGTGAGCCCGCCGCGCCCGCTCCATCCGCTGGTGGAGTGGCTGGAGCGAATATTGGCCCACTCGCTGAGATTTGTCTTGCCTAAAATAACCGCGCCGGCGGCCCGCAATTTTTCGGCGACGAAGGAATCTTTCGCAGGCTTGGAGCCGAGTAACGCGAGCGAGCCGGCTGTGGTCATCATTCTGTCGGCAGTGTCGATATTGTCTTTGATAAGGATCGGGATGCCGTGCAACGGTCCACGCGGGCCTTTTATTTTGCGCTCCTGATCGAGACCTTCGGCTATGGCGAGGGCGTCGGGATTGAGTTCGATCACGCTGTTGATCGCGGGACCGTGTTTATCGATTTCGTCGATGCGGCTGGGAGTATTTTTCCACCAGGGAGCGGGCCGTGAACCTGCCAGACTTCATTCCATCCTGAAGGTCTGAGATAGTTAGTTCATCTAATTCGAAGGGCTCGATACGCGCAGATGAGGAGTCAGGTATAAGCTCCCGCGCTGCGGCCAGTGCGGGACGGACCGGGGCCAGAGCCAACGTGGCGCTGCCGACTACTGTAGTTTTGAAGAATTTGCGGCGGCCGGCAGAAAACCCGCGATTGCTTTTCTTTACGGACATAGCTCGATCCATCCCCTTATCAAGTCAAGCTCTTGAAATCGCAGGGAACATAGTAATTGACTCGGACGTGATGGAGGGCTGCATCGCATCCGAAGGTTTCGGTTTAGCAGGGCGCTGCAGGGAAACGAATGCTCGGCAGGGAAAAATCAAGCCGGGTAACCATCGTTATTCGTCGTCTGTGTTCGCTCTCTTAGTGGCTGGGTTCTCCGGACTTTCGCTCTCCGCTTGCGAATCGCGCGAATCTTTTTCCCGGTCGCGGTAGGGCTGTCGAGCAAGAGACTGAGGTGTGTCGGTTTCGGACATTTTGTCCCAGGCGCCACTGTTATCGGGGGTGGGCTCGCTGAACAGCGATAGAGAGGTCGACTTTAGCAGAAGTTCCAGCTCGCTGATACGATTCGCTTTTTTGTCGTAGTCGGCTCGTTCCGATAAAGACAAGCCGCCAAAGATTTCATCTTGTCGAGTTTTACGCAGCTCTTTAAGCAGGCGCAGCACTTCTGCTCGTGGCGTTTCGCGATCCATGGTGGACTCCGGTGAACCGCGATCGCTCAGATCAGATTTGGAGGAGCGAGGGAGGGACAAGAAGACTGTACGACTAATGACATAGATGTGTCTATCAGGGATCATTCGATTTCGCGAGGCTTTCCCGTTAAAGGCCAGACGGGAGAGAACGAAGACGACGGACATAAAGGGAAGGGGCTCGAAATCGCGTCCGGCGCGGTGCAATATTTTGTGTGCATTTTTTATTGGATGTGTATATAATGGAGGTCAGCTAAGTTTGACTCACAAGCAATTGAAGGTCGGTATCGCCAACCAGCGTCACCCCCGTCACTAGCAGCGAATCTTCTCAGCACAATTCAAGAAACAAGAAAAGAATAGGACTATCAATGGCAGAACAAGGAACAGTAAAGTGGTTTAACGACGCCAAGGGCTATGGTTTCATCAGCCGTCAAAATGGCGAGGACGTCTTCGTGCATTTTTCCGCTATTCAAGCAGGTGGCTTCCGCAGCCTGCAAGAAGGCCAAACCGTGCAGTTCGACGTGACTAAAGGCCCCAAGGGCTGGCAGGCGGAGAACGTTCAGGCTGTCTAAGTGACACCGCTTTCTAAGCGATAACAAAATGCCCGCGATCCGAAAGGATTGCGGGCATTTTTGTTTGTGAAGCTTCGGCTGGCTTACCGGTTAGGGCTACTGGCGCGCTTGCTGCACCATCTCGATCAGAACTTTTCGAGCATCGTCCGCGTTCCGTACCTCGCGCAGGAAAGCAATGCGCGCTCCGCGCACCCCATCCGCGGTTTTAAGCCGCACCTGAAAACCAAGCCGGTCCACCGCAGTCATTGCGGCCTCCAGCGAATCAATCCCGGCGTTCTTGCGGGCTAGCAGAACAAGTGCGTCTTTGTGGTCGGCGTTCATGTGCTCGATAATCCCGGCGGCAACGTCGGCCAGTGGATCGGGTTGTGCCTGATCATAATCTGACGCTTTAACCCAGCCCATCACGCCGAAGCCTCCGACGTAATAGACGTCGACTACATCCATCCGGTAAAAGGAGAAATCCTCGAAGTCTACCCAGTATTTGCTGTTGGCGTAACGCTCCAGATAGAGCTTGCGGGCGTCGGCGATTTCAGGTTGAGGAATGGTCTGAACATTCCCGATCAATGTGACACGGGATGCGCCCAGCGGATCGCCTTCTCCATCACCCTGCGTAACCAGCAGGCTGGCGCGAGGATCGGCCTGCAGATTCTGAGTGTGCATCGCCATCGTGCTGATGAGAAATATAGGGCGCCCCTGTGCGTCCAACCCGTAAGGCATTACGGATCCAAAGGGAAACCCGGGCTGCTTGCGCGAAAGCGTGGAAAGGCTTCCGATGCGCGCTATATATACCAAGGTACGCGCCCGCTCCGAAAACGAAGGTTCTGCAGGCGATGGCTGATTGCTTGCTGTGGCAGTGCCGCCGTGATTTCGCGTGGACGAAGTACTCATAATTTAAGCTCTGTGTTTATGCTACTCCAGCAGTCTAACGAATTGGCTATCTCGTTGCGGGCGGCCGATTGTTTCTCGGGCCCGCGAATGCTAGACTCGGGTTGATAAAAGAGGAAATCAAGACCTCGTCCTCATTCGAGCGGGAGTAGTTCAGCGGTAGAACGCCAGCTTCCCAAGCTGGATGTCGCCGGTTCGATCCCGGTCTCCCGCTCCATCTTTTCAATCAGTTAGCGGGGGCTCCGAAAGAGTTGTGTTCAGTATTGTGTTCAATAGGTTTGACCGTCTCATTGGAGTCGCTCCGTTGCCGGTTTGCTAGTCATCACATCATCAGCGACGGCGTTGAACAATTCACGCACACTCTCCGGGATCGCCTGAGTGTATTCGTTGAGCGTAGTTCCGACGTCGCTATGACGTAGGTGGGCTTGTACGTTGGCGGCGGACAGGATGAAGGCGTCGATTCAGGCCCATGCTTTCCTGTAGGTCCTGGCCAAGTGCCGCATACCTTATGAATCCGCGCAATCTCTCCCCGCGGGCACGACGGGAGAATCTGGAACGAGGAGATTCCTGTGTTTCTGGACAAGCTTGAAAAGCTGGAGGGTTTTGAACCGTTGCGTGAAGAGCCTCAGAAGCGCAATCGTGCAGCGAGATCCTCGTTACCAAGGTAAATTGACCCTCATTACCGCCGCTGCCATCATCGCCTCAACGTGCTTCGGGCTCGTGATCTCGGCCGTGCCGGGAACTGGCACCTTAGGGGTTATTTTCATGCGGGGTTCACCTCGTTTTTTCGCCGGAATTTTTTTCACTCTCATCGTCCTGACGCTGGATGTTGTGCAGGCCCAGAATAAGGAAATCAAGATTGGATTTTCCATCGAAAACATGAAAGGCGAGCGCTGGCAGACCGACCTCGAAGAATTTCAGCAGCGCGCCCGCGAACTCGGAGGTACCGTCGTCACCCGTTCCGCCGATGGCGACGATGACCTGCAGTTTCGCCAGATCAACGAGCTGCTCAAGGGTGGCATCGATGTCCTGGTGTTTCTGCCGCACGATACCAGCAAGGCAGCGCGCATCGTGGAAGCCGCGCACGCAAAACACGTTCCGGTGATCAGCTATGACCGCCTGGCCAATGCGCCGGTGGATCTTTACGTCGGATTCGACCTCTTCTCAGTCGGAATGGAGCAGGCCCAAAGCTTGGTGGATCGCGCGCCAAAAGGCGACTACCTATTGTTGGGAGGCTCACGGCTAGACGCCAACTCGAAAGTTGTTCGCGCGGGACAAATGAAAGTTTTGCAGCCCTTCATCGATCGCAGCGACATCCATGTCCTCGCTGATGTCTGGGTACCGGAGTGGGGCGCCACCGAGGCCTACATCATGGTCACGAAAGAACTGAAGAACCTCAAGGCCGCTCCCACGGCGATTGTTGCCTCGAATGACGCGATAGCCGGCGGTGCAATCCAGGCGCTCCAAGACAAGGGATGGTCTGGCCGAGTGCTGGTCTCGGGTCAGGATGCGGATCTCGCCGCTATCGAGCGAATCTTCGATGGCTCTCAACTGATGACCGTCTATAAGCCGGTCGGAAATGAGGCGCGGACCGCGGCTGAAGCCGCGATGAGGCTCGCGCTCCACGAAGACGTGCAGAGTTCGGTGGAGGTGCCGAATGGCGCGCTGACCACAAAAGCGATGCTGCTGACGCCGATCTGCGTCACTCAGGAAAATGCGAAACAGACTGTGCTCAAAGATGGATTTCAGAAGCTGGAAGGGACCAAGCAGGGCTTGCCAACAGCCAAACAGGCACAGTTGGGCCAACCATAGCGAAAAGCAAACTGCTGTTAAGAGCGACAGTGCTCAAGACCTCTCACGGGTCGGCGAGTCTAACTTCGACGTTTCGCCAACCACGAAAGGGTGTTTCCGGTCGATGGGTTATTCCGCCGAGGGAGATGCACCAATCCTAAGGAGTGCTACATTTTCTCGTCGCGCCCGGCCCAGTAGGGCTCGCGGAGGATGCGTTTGAGGGTTTTTCCCGCGGCACTGCGCGGAAAATCCTCCATGATCCTGACCTCGCAGACACGTTGGTTCCTGGCATCCACGCGCTCATTGATCCAGTCACATAGTTCCTCCGCGGTCACGGCACCGGGTTGGTGCAGAATCACCGCAGCCAATGGTGTCTCACCCCACTTGTCGCTGGGAATGCCGAATACCGCGGCTTCACGAACCGCCGCGTGCTGCACTATGACTTCCTCGATGTCCTTAGGGAACACATTGATGCCGCCGCTGATCATCATGTCTTTTTTTCTGTCCACGAGGTAGAGAAATCCATCTTCATCGACGTATCCCAAGTCCCCCGTGTGCAGCCAGCCATCGACAATCGCCAGGGCAGTCAGATCAGGTCGTTTGTAATAGCCCGGCATTAAGGCCGGACCACGGCCTACAATCTCCCCAATCTCTCCGGGTGCTGCTTCTTTTCCTTGCTCACTGACGATTCGCATCTCAAAAAAAGGCTGCGGCGGGCCGACTGACGTTGGCTTTGACGCGTAGTGATTCTTGTCGAGAACGGTCATGAATCCTTCCGTGAGCCCGTAAAGTTCGTAGAACCTGCCCGGCAGCCAGCGATTCAGCTTCTCCTTATGCTCCAGGTGCAGCGGAGCGCCGACGGTGCCAAGCATTTCGAGCGATAGAAGAGCGTCCTGTGAAAAGTGCGGCGAACCCAGAAGAGCCACAATTTGCGAAGGGACCATCATGACGTGGGTCACTTTTTCGCGTTCCACAGTTTCCACAAAAGTTCGCGGATCGAAACTCTTATGCAAAATATAAGTTGCGCCCAAATACATTGCCGGCATGAGAGTGAGAAAAGAGCCGTTGAAAACAATCGAGCCCGAGTGGAGCACCACACTCTCGGGGGTCATACGAAATGTCGACGCAAAGAGCATGCAGTAGAGAGCCCGGATACCGTGCGTGAGGACGATTCCCTTCGGGGAGCCTGTGGTACCGCTGCTGTAAATAATGTTATAGGGATCGCTATCCAGCAGTTCAATGTGCGGTGGGGCGGCTTCGCTAGCCTCGCGCGTTAGCTCATCATAGCTTTCAAATCCAGCGACCCGTGACGGGCCTGCGAGGATAAAGCGTTTCTCTGGGATATTTCTCAGTTCCGCTCTGTTGGATGTAAGGATATCGGCGAAATCGGGACCTGCAATGATCGTGCCAGTGTCGGAATCCTGAAGGAGTGTAACTAAGGCTTTTCCACGCAGCAGGGGACTGAGCGGCACAACGACCAAACCGATTTTGGCGGCAGCCCAGTAGGTCTCGATCAGATCGAGACAATTGGGAAGAATGGTTGCGAGCTTGTCTCCTTTCTTGACCCCAAGACTTAAAAGCGCATTGGCAAGCCGGTTCACCCGGGCATTGAATTCTCGAAAGCTTAAACGACAATTTTCAAATACTACGGCGGTGTGGTTCGGGCGATAACGGGCGTGGCCGGGAAGAAGTGCGCCAATGTTCATGATGTGTCTCACTCAATATGTCGAGCTTGGGAGCTTCGTTCACTCCGCAGGAGGTCGGCTGGCCAAGTCGGCGATCAGATCGGCGATTCGTGCTGCTCCATGTTCACCCAGGGCAAGCGTGTAGTGGGTGGTGCCGGGAAACTTATGGTCCTCCACGTGGGGGACGTGAGCGCGGAACTCGGATACAAGCGCATCGGAAAACAATGGAGCTTGCCCCGGTATGAACCCACTTTCCGCCCGCAACCACAAGGTTGGAACTCGAATGGAATCCAGCCGCTGGTTGATCGCGTCGCGCTGAAAAGCTTCGCCCAAATCGGCAATTACGCCTCGCTCCGCTGCTTTCGGTTGTACCGGGGAATCGCCGCCCACTTCATAGTCGAGAAAAGCTTCCACCCAGGGACTCCATTCTTCAGCAGGAAAATGAGGCTGAGTCCGCCAGAATTCGCGATAAGCTTCGCGCGACGGATAAGTTTGGCGCAACTGCATAATTCGTAGTGCGAGCGCGGCATTTGCCCCCGCCGCCGGAGAATTCGTAGCCGGCGCTTCAAGCGCATACCCTCCATCGATCAGGACAAGAGCGGAGACAAGGCCTGGCTCCTCGGCAGCCAACGCAGTCGCCACGTAAGCTCCCATCGAATGCCCGACGACAATGCTTGGTCCGAGCCCCATGGCACGCATGGCAGCAGCCACATCGCGCGCGTGCTGCAGCAAGCCGTAAGGGCCTTCGGGTTTCTCGGAATCGCCGCGACCTCTGAGGTCGAGCCCGAAAAGTGCGCATCGTCCTGCTAATCGTTCCGCAATTCCAATAAAGTTGACGTGCGACGCGGTCAGGCCATGCAGGGCGACTACAGGTGCACCTCGGCCCGGCCAGTAACCGAAAGCAAGTTCCACGCCGTCCCCCGGCACACGGCCTTGCGCCCAACGCGTAACCCTGAGTCCGTTTTTGGTGACAGTCATCGTATTTCTTCCGGCCAGCGAGTTATGTGAATCATATCTCGGCTCGCAAGGTAATCTGGTTCGACTCAATTAAGTACCCGGAACTAACCCCCCGTCAACGGAAAGCACCGCCCCTGTAATGAATGACGAGGCCTCCGAAGCCAGCCAAATATAGGCTTCGGCCACATCTTCCGGTGAGCCCATCCTTCCCAGTGGTGTGTGCGACACCATGTTCTGGATGATCTTTTCCGGCATGCTACGAACCATTTCCGTGGCAATAAAACCCGGTGCCACGGCGTTGACCCGAATGTTGTATTTTCCGAGTTCGCGGGACCAGGTTCGCGTAAAGGCGATCACTCCCGCTTTCGCTGCCGCGTAATTCGTCTGCCCAAAATTCCCATACAATCCTACGATTGAAGAAGCATTCAGAATTGTTCCGCCTCCGCCGCGGATCATGTGCGGAACGACCGCGCGTGAGCAATGGAACACTCCTTTCAGATTGATGGAGATCACTTCTTCGAAGGCGTCGTCACTCATTACTTTGACAGCCTCGCCGTCCTTCCATTTCACGAGTTGATCGTCGCGAACAATGCCCGCATTATTGACGAGCACATCGATGCGCCCCCATCGATCGACTACCTCGGAAACTGCGGCCTCCACATCCGCGGCTTGCGCTACGTTCAATTTCCGAAAGAGCCCTTTGTTTTCTTCCTGCCGTAGTTCACGGTTGATTTCACTTTGACCTTTATCATTCACATCCCAGGCTGCGACCTTGCATCCTTCTTGCGCGAAACGGCGCGCGGTTGCACGGCCTATGCCGGCGGCTGCGCCCGTAACAATTACTACTTTGCCGTTCAAGCCGCGCACAGGCATGCTTCTCCTAAAAATTTACCTTTAATGCAAACTGAATCACACGTGGGCCAGTGCTGGTTTCCACGATCTGCCCCACGTCGGGTGCTGCCAGAACATTGATCGGATTCTGAAAGCTGACCAGGTTAAACGCGTTAAAGAACTCACTCCGGAATTCAAGTTGCGTGCGCTCCGTGAAAGGGAAGTACTTGATAATCGAAATGTCCACGTTCTCCTGATTGGGCCCGCGCAGGATGTTGCGTCCTGTATCGCCAAAGCCGTCGGCAGCGGTAGCTGGCGCCGGCGCAAAACAAGCGGTATTGAAGTACTTGGACAGCCGGGACTGCACGCTGCCGCCTAGAACCGGATTACATCCCGGAACAAAGTCGGCCCGCGCCTGCACAAAAGCCGTGTCGTTGGTCAAAACCGAAAACGGCGTACCGCTCTGCAAGGTCAGGATGCTGGCCAGTTCCCATCCGTTCACGGCTTGGCGGGCAAAACCTGAAGCCCCCTTGTAGAACTTTGGCAGGTCATAAATGCCGCTGAGTACAAATCGATGGCGGCGGTCGAAGTCGGAGCTCGCGTAGTTATTCAGGGACCCGAGCGCCTGATTTCCCGGGACGACTGTAACGTCGCTGGTTCCCGTTGGGTCGCCGGAATAATCGTCGAGGGAATGGCTCCAGGTATAAGAGGCGAGCAACGTGAGCCCGTTCGAATATCGCTTGGTAACGCTGGCCTGCAGAGAGTTGTAATCCGAATTCGATGAACTCTGCATGGTGTGGACGCCGAAGCCTTGCACCGCCAGACTGGACAATCCCGGATAGAAGGGGCCTGCGGGACCCACTGCGGTTTGGATGACTCCCTGGTTCTGATCGACCAACCGGTATTCCTTACGCCCCTCCGAGCCGACGTAACTCAGGTTCAACATCCAGTTGTTGGCGAATTCATTTTGTACTCCAAAGCTATATTGCTGGACGTAAGGTGTCCTGAAGTCGTGAAGGTCCGGGTAGATGCCATTGGCCGAAACCAATGCGGCAGTTGCAGGATCGAGCAGGCTTGGCGCCCGCGGTAGCACGGCCGGCGGACCAGCAAATGGAAACAGCGCGGGGTTGCTGAATTCCAATGGAAAGGCGCTCGGCTGCGGGACTTGGACGAATGGATTCGCGATCGGCGTCAGGAATGCCTGCGCCAACGTGTAATAAGGAAAGTCCAGAATTTGGTTGTTGAGCAATCGTGAATTTGCTCGATCATAGTAAACACCGTAGCCGCCGCGCACTACCAAGCGGTTCGAGTTAGGACGCGGTTGCCAGGCAAAGCCAATGCGCGGAGCGATGTTGTTCTTGTCGGCAGGAACCAGTGATGGTTGGACTTCTGGAATTCCCGGCAATGGATTCTTGGCGTTCGATGCTTGCACAAATCCACCCGTAATCGCTACTCCGCCACCAAATAGAGCGGGGATGGGAACGGTCGTGATGCGGGCCGGATCGAATCCGACGAAACGTCCTTGGTCTTCGGTGAAGGGACCAAAGAAATCGTAGCGGACGCCCAGCGTGAGCGTGAATCGATCTGTCACACGCCAATCGTCGTTGGCAAATCCGTTCCAGTCGTGGGCCAGCACATCTCGATTGTTCACGCCGGAGCCCATGATCGTCAGCCCGGCGGTATCTGCGAAGCCTCCAAGAAAATCGGCAAATGGATTGCCGGAAAACCCAAGGAAGAAGATCTGACCTCTGGTATAGAGATTGAAGGTTTCGTCCAGACTGTGATGCTTGTACTCCGCTCCAAACTTCAGGCTGTGGCGGCCCTTTTGCCAGCTCAATGTGTCGCCGGCGCTATAAGTTTTCTCGACTCCAGCGTTGTCGGAGAACGGATTGGCACCTAAGTCCAGATAGTTCGCGACTGAGATTTCCGGCATACCCGCGAAAAGATTGCTGAGCGGCGACGAAACTCCTATCTGGGCTGAGGTGAATGGCTCCTGCGGCTGGGAGCCCGTGGTGATTACGCTATAGCCAAATCTTGCGTCATTCACCAGACGAGACGTGAGAACATCCGTGTCCTCGATCGCCAGCACTCTTTGATTCAGATTTGCGGTGCCACCAAAACCGGGAACAGGCAGGGCATTGGCCAGTCCAAACAAGTCAAACAGTCCTTGCAGGGCGGGATTGTTCGCATCAAAAAATTTACCGGAAAGCCGGTTCTTCGTGGTGAGTTGAAAATCCAAATTCGTATTGAACTGGTCTTCCCGGAATTTCGATACGGCAACTACCGGCACCGCAACCGGAGTGTTGGACGTACCCGGATTCGGGGCTGACGGAATCACATATGATCCGTTGGGCAATTTCGCCTGCAGCAGAAACTGAGCCGTGGGGCTTAAGCATGCAGGCAGGCATAGCGTGGTTGGGCTGGTGGGAGTAGCGAAGGACGCCGCCATGGCGTCGATGCCCGCGGTGGATCGATCATTCGAGAGATTACCGGGGACGAATACAGTTCCAATAGAATTCAGAAGAGAAGTTCCGTTGCGCTCGCGGCTTCCCTGGTAGGAGACAAAAAACCACAGGCGATCTTTAACGATCGGTCCACCAAGTGTGCCGCCGAATTGATTGCGCTGATACGGAGGGCGGGGAACGTGAGCGGCGTTCAGAAAGTAGTTATTGGCATTGAGGGCGGTATTGCGGAAAAATTCGTAGGCATTACCATGAAGATCGTTGGTTCCTGATTTCGTAACTGCCGCCACAACCCCGCCGGCAACGCGACCCTGCGAGGCGTCATATTGGCTCGTCTGGACAATGAACTCCTGCAAACTATCGGTTGCAGGCACCGCTAGATTCGGCGTCGAGCCTGTGCCAATGGAATTTGCGTCTGCGCCATTGATGACGACGGAGTTCGAGGTCGCCCGGTTTCCGTCGACATAGATTGGCGCGGCGCCACGCCCCAGTTCAGAGGAGTTTTGAATTGGACCCGAAGTGCCGGGAGTTAACGTCAGCAACTGTTGAAAATTTCTCGTGGGCAGCGGTAGCTGACGGATTTCCTGCTGCTCGATGACAGTGCCCTGAGCCGGGCTTTCGGTCTGAACCATGTCCGGCTGAACCATTACTTCCACTACTGCCTTTTGCGAAGCCACGTGGAGATGAATGTCGAGACTTGTGATTTCCGTGATGCGCACCACGACGCCTTCCACCGTCTCCTTGCCGAATCCGGCCTTTTCCGCTTCAAGACTGTAAGTCCCAGGAGGGACGAGCGAAAAGGCATAATGCCCAGCCGCATCGCTGAGGGTCGCGCGCTGTACGCCAGCGGTACTGGTTAGCGTGACGTTGGCGCTACTGATGACGGCGCCGCTTGGATCTTTGACCACACCGGCGATCTGGCCGGTCGTCGGAGATTGCGCCGGCATCAGACTGGCAACCAAGAAAAATACCGTCAAGGTGAAAAACGAAACAGCGCGCCGTAGTTGCATAATCGTCCTCCTTTATGCTCTCCCGCAAATTCATTGACCCCGGGTCACGCGTCCTCCCGTGTAGAGAAGAACGAGTTGTTCGATGGCCTCTTCGTTGCTCATGCCCAAGTGCCGCTTAGCTCCGAAAAGTTCCTCGGCCAGAAAGTAAGTGAAAAACTGCAAATAGATGGCGGTATACGCGAGAGAGGGATCCACTCCGGCAGGGAATTTGACCTTCGATTCACGAATCATGGCATTCGCGTAAGTCCGAAGGCCTCCAGCAATTTCGCGGAAGCTATGGATGAAATGCTTGTGGCGAAATTCAACCACATCGATATACATCAGGCGCCAGTAATCCAGATTTTCTGAGACCACGCGTCCGATCGCTTTCGCCAGCTTTCTTAGTGAATCGGGGTCCAGCGATGCCATCAGGGGAATGAGCTCCTTCTGCCGAATGGCCTCCATCTTGCGGGCGAGATGATGAACCAGGTCGATGAATATGTCTTCTTTCGTGTCGTAGTAGATATAGAGCTTGCCCATCGACACGCCCGCTTTCTTTGCAATTTCGCGGACGGTAGTCCCATGAAAACCTTTTCGTGTAAACAGTTGCAGAGCGGCCCGCTCGATCTTGAGCTTGTTCCTCTCTATGGTTCCGCTAAGCAGCTTTGGCATTTATGTCCCGAGCGCAAAAGGTTCCGAGCGCAAAAATGGTTCTACAAAACGAGCGCTCGCTCTATTTGAACCCAACGCTTTTACACCGATTGAATAAACCGTGTCAAGGAAAATCGGATAGCTCTCCTAACCCGCGTTGCCGCGGGAACGATCGCCATCATCAGCCTTTCAGTTGGGAGGGAGGTTGCGGGCGGATTTGTCTTGCTGATGCAGAGCTACCTGCGAGAAGTGATCGAAGAGCAGAGGGGGAAATAATCGCTATGCTCAACTATCTGCCTTATGTGGTAGCAGCCTGGATTTTTCTGTGGGGCCTGTACGGCATAGTAACAAGCAAGAACCTGGTAAATCAGGTCGTGTGTCTGGCAGTTCTTCAAACATCGACTGATGTACTATTGCTGGCCATTGGATACAAGACAGGCGGCACGGCACCGGTTTTCGCCGACACCCCCGTAGGCACCGCCGTCGTGGATCCCCTCGTGCAGGCCCTTATGCTGACCGACATTGTGGTCGAAGCTACGGCGATGGCGTTGTTACTCTCCATGGTCGTCAAGGCCAATGAACTGGCGGGTACTGTCGATCCTGAAGACTTGAAAATTCTGACTGGCTAAACTGAACAACCGAACCGTTCCCTGATGATCACCACGCTGATTCCGCTGCCTGTCGCGATGCCGCTGCTGATGGCGGCATTCATTGCGTTGATGCGCTATCTCGGCGTATCTGCAAATAGGCTGGCGGCACCGTGGTGTCTGGCCCGCTCGGATTCACACGTGAACGTTTTCCATCTTGTATTTTCTTTCCCAGGGTCTGGGTTCTGTACCTTCTTTTTAGTCAAGCCTCGAGTGTATAAAAGCTGGCTATCGGAACCGCCTCCTGGCCTGAAGACTAATATGTAGGAAGGGGTGATGTTTTGCGATCACGTTTCCCAGGCGAATCTCAATGAGCCGGAGTGCCTGCGTAGTCGGCGCTGGTCCTAATGGGCTGGCTGCCGCTATTGTTCTGGCGCAGGCTGGTGTGCGAGTGGAGGTGCTGGAAGCGGAGTCTACGCTGGGCGGAGGTGTGCGAACCCTCGAACTGACTTTGCCGGGATTTCGTCATGACTTCGGTTCGGCAATTTATCCGCTCGGAGCAGGCTCACCATTCTTCTCGTCGCTGCGTTTGAGTGACTACGGATTGGAGTGGATTCATTCCCCGGCTGCCTTGGCACATCCGCTCGATGATGGAACGGCGGTGATGTTGGAACGCGACCTGGATGAAGCAATCAAGTCGTTTGGGGTGGACGGAGCGGCGTGGGACAAGCTCATGCGTCCGTTCGTGGAGCATTGGAGTGAATTTGCTCCGGAAATTTTGCGGCCGGTTTCATTGATGCCGAGGCATCCGTGGCTGATGGCGCGCTTTGGCATGGTTGGGTTGCGGTCGGCGAGAGCTGTTGCCCGGCGGTTTCGCAGTGAACGAACGCGGGCTTTATTCGCGGGGTTGGCGGCGCATTCTTTTCTTAGTCTGGACGAGCCATTGAGCGCAGCATTCGCAATCCTGATGGCGGTGCCAGCACATGCCGTGGGTTGGCCGATTCCTCGAGGTGGAGCGCAGGCAATTACTCAGGCCCTGTGCGGCATTCTCTCTGGTCTGGGGGGCACGCTGAAGACTTTATCGCCGGTGCAGAGTCTTTCAGCGTTGGAAGACTACGACCTGATTCTTTGTGACTTGACCCCACGTCAACTCATCGCGGTTGGTGGCGAGAAATTATCTGATGATTACCGGCGGCGCTTGGAAAAATTTCGCTATGGCCCAGGCGCCTTCAAAGTGGATTACGCGTTGAATGCACCCATTCCCGTGGAAGGCTGCTGATTGCCTGCGGGCAGCCAGCGTGCATCTGGGCGGAAGCTTCGAGGAGATTGCCGCTTCGGAGGATGCGGTTCGAAACGGACAGCATGCAGAGCATCCGTTTGTTCTGCTGGCCCAGCCCAGCTTATTCGATAGCTCACGCGCTCCGGCCGGCAAACATACCGCGTGGGCTTATTGTCACGTGCCGAATGGATCCAAAGTAAACATGCTGGAGAGGCTGGAAAATCAGATTGAACGTTTCGCTCCCGGCTTTCGTGAATGCATTTTGGCGCGCCGTGTGTTTTCTCCAGCCGATCTTGAGAGCATGGATGCCAACCTGGTGGGAGGCGATATCGCAGGTGGCGTCATGGACAGTCGCCAGTTTCTGTTTCGACCGACATGGCGGCACTATGCTACCTCGGCTCGGAATATTTACATGTGTTCGGCATCCACTCCGCCGGGCGGTGGAGTGCACGGCATGTGCGGATATAACGCGGCGAAGATGGCATTGTCGAAGTTGGGTGTCGGTTAGAACTCGCGAAAGAAAGTCTGCTTAACCCACCATCGTGACGCAGAAGTCTTGTGAAAGGGTTGTCGCCTCAGGCTACCTCGATCGTTCAAGTGGCCGTGAAAGTAGTTGCGGTGCAAGGCAAGTAGCGTTAGTTTTACGGGATGAACGGCTGGCGGATGCGCTGAACCGCTCGCTTTTATGAGCTACCTCTGCAATGCAGACGGCATCTAACGATCGATTTCGGTAGGTTGTCATAAGGTGGTATGTGTATTCCGCTGAGGTCGCGCTCTTATTTTTTGCCGCGCTGTCCACGCTCTCCGCCGTTCTTCTGACTAGTTGCGGAGGGGGATCAGCTTCAATGTCGCAGTCGCAAACGACAGCTGCGTCTGATTGGGGTGACCGTAGCCGGGCCCGCCGCGGGGGCGGGAATTGTTACCAGCAGTCCGGCAGGCATCAATGTCCACCCACGTGCAGCGCCAACTTCGCGCAGAACACACAGGTCGAGTTAAGCGCAACCCCGGGGGACAGTTATTTCTTTGGCGGCTGGAGGGGAAGTTGTTCAGGGATGACACCTGCGACCTTAACGTGGTTTCGAAAGAGAATGTCACCGCGATCTTCACCCCGGCGGGCAATGGAACGAATGTGGTGGCATACGTTTTCACAGCCGATATGTTCGCCTTGAAATCCTTTGAGTTCGCCCTACTTGCCGACGGACAATTACAAGCGACAGGCCGCACTTTCCCGCCGCTCCTAATGACCGGAACCGCTCACGGTCTGGTTATGGACTTGCCTGGGGCCGGTGGAGAGCCCACGTCGACTCTGCAGTCCTATGCCGTAAGGGAGAATGGATCGTTAAGACAGAGAGGGCTTCCCGTGAGCGTCGCGATGAATCAGTCCGTGAATCTGGTCAGTGATCAGACCTTCGTCTATGCCGCGACAGATTTGGGTTTATTTGGATTCGTGGACGAAAGCAGCGGCTTGAGCCCGTTGCCGCCAATCGAGCAGACGATACCTCCTCCGGCCCCGTGCACCGCAGCCCAAGAGAGTGCGGATGAATGCCGCAACAGTGAAGTGTTACAGCTAGCCAACACAAGCGCGTTTCTGTTACAGACCTCAACCGGGCAGTCGAGCCCATCGTATGAATTAAGCAGCTTCGTTCGATCAGTGGGGCAATTGACCAGCGAGCAGTACTTCGCAGGCGACACGGTTAGTACCGGCATCTTCGCACCCACGCCCGACGGCAGCTTCGTCTATGCATTGGATCTCGCCAGCAACCGTGTCTTCAGATATGCCATGGGCGGAAACGGATCCTATGTTACGAAAGTTCTCTCTAACGGAAAGCCATTGCAGGATGGTTTTGTGCAGCTTATCGTCAGTAACGATGGGTCTCTGCTTTTCGCCCCGGTGTCCGATGCGGCCGAATCACCCCGCATCCGTGTCTTTCGGATCGATCCTTCCTCCGGTGATCTCACCGAAGTGACGGGGTCACCCTTCCTGACGGGAGAGTATTACCTTGTGGGGGCTACGCTGGACCCGACGGGCCATTTCTTGCTCGCCATACACTCCTATTGCGTTGGTTCTCCACCTTGTACAAGTCCTGGCAAACTTGTGGCCATGAGTATAGACACGTCCAGCGGAGCATTATCGATTGCAAGTGATGTTGAAGATGGTCAAGATCCTTTTACGGTCACTGCTGTCCCGATCTCCCATTAGGAAAAATGAGCCGGTCGGCATGCTCGACGACTTTGCTCGCTCGACGCGTACACCAACTCAAACAAAATCACTGCGAGCGTTCACTCGCGAGGAGCCACGGTGGGCCATTCGACGGCGCGAATTTGACCTCCTGGTTCGCGCGTGAGCGCCGGAGCGTAAAGTCCCAGGTATTGACGCCGCCACCAAAGTCCCGTACTGCGTTTTTCCGACATCGACGTAAACCAATATTGCCACAGCACCGCGCGTATCTCCCGCGGCGGCTCTTTCGGAAAGGGATTGTCCGCGAACAGAGCGAGAACGTCTTTGTCATTCGAAAGCAGACGCACTTCGGTTCTGGGCACGATGGGATAATCTTGCCACGAGCCCAACGAAGCAAACCACAGATTCCAATCGAAGCGCGGCTGATAAGGCGCGTAGATGCCAGGCGGCTTCGCCGGATCCTGCGGCTTATAGCGGAAGGGATATGCGATCCAGTTTTGTCCATCCTGGGAACCCTGGAACTCTATCTCGTAGCGGCCTCGGGTCATGATTCCGAAAAGCCCGTAACGGTTGGCGATGCGCAAGGGCTCCAGCGCCGCTACTGGCGACATCGGCAGGGGCACGGGGGAGAACATCCAGATCAATTGCGCGGTTGTGGCGTAGAAAATCCAAGTTAGAAAAATGCCGGTCAGAGATAGTTGCACCGATTTGAAGAAGTGAATAAAGCTTCCTGAACTTTGCGCTTGGCTTTGCTCGGGTGTTGAATCCAAGGGAAGATATTTCTCCCACCTTTGCGGCAAGAAGCGCTGCAGAAAGCGATCATCCAGCAAAAGAAATCCTAAAGACAGAACGAGGTAATTTAGAAACGTGTAGTTGGCAGTAAGAATAATTCCCAGTTCCCAGGGAGTGACAATCAAAAAACAGACGATGCGCCAGCGGCGCGGAAGAAATAACATCCAAACCAAGACTAACTCGAGCGCAAGAGTGGCAAAGACAGACGCGGCGTGAAACCAGTGCGGCAGGTGTTGCACGTACCAACCGATCCACGTAGGCAGCGGACCATTTTGATAGTACTCATCCATGGCGGTGAAGTGGCGCCATTCGGGATCTCCTCCGATAATCTTTGCCACACCGGATTCGAAGTAAATGCGGAACCATTCCCATTGCAGCAGAAATAGACTGGCGCGCGATGGCGGTGACGTCAGACCCAAGCCAGGGCGGAATCCGCGCGGAGCAAAGAAGAGGGCGATGAATCCCGCTTCGAGCAGCATTCCGTCCGACTGGTAATTGGAGAAATCCTGCGCGGCGCTCACAAAAGAAAGGAAGCAGACGAAACAGATCGCCAGCATTCCGCGCGGCCATACATTCACGATCAGCAGTAATGACGCAATCATGCCCACCCAGCACAAGGCGGTGAGCATATGCGGGCCGCTCGAAAGCCAAAGAAGGGTTGGAGCAAACCATAAGCCGCGACCGTAACCAAGCGAATGAACTACGGCTCGAAGATATTCGTTTGCCGGGAGAATTCCATCCGGGCCGATGAGCCCACGGATCTGAAATACCAGAGAGAAAAATGCGGAAAAATAAATGCCGCCCAAGGCGCGCAGAAAAAGCCATCGCGGAGCCATGCGGTCGCGAGGGCCTTGCTCCGCGTCAAACAGCCAGCGGGTTGCGGAAGCAAGCCGGGGCATGAGCTGCGTTCATTATAGCGATCTGACGAAATCCTCCACGATGTGTGGGTCTAGCTTTTATACACCGCGCGGCGAAGGACGGGCGGTTTGAGCAATGTTCGCCCGTTCTTACCGCGCCCACCTCCGATATGGTTGGCAGACCTCATCTGTTATCAGGCGTCGTACTGATTACTCGCAGCAGAATTCCGCTGCCCGCCCTAATATTTACGTCGCCGCGCTCTGATGCGAATGTGATCTGACCAACTGGATGGGTTCGACCCGCGTGCACGATTGTTAAATCGGAGAACCCGTAGGTTCCGCAGGCATCGGAGGAAAACAACCAAAGCGCTTGCGGCCGATCGTTGCCTTCGACGTCAGCGCGGCAGTTCGTCCCAGGCTTGGCAGAGACCTGTGCCAGGACGCCATTGGGGGTTGGCTGACCGACAGCGCGCCAGCCGTTGGCAACCGGTCCGCCTCCGCGGTAAACCACTTCGCCGCCGATCTGGTCTGTCGTCCAGGCATTTTCCGGTGTGCCGCGGTCAGGACCAAATTCTGGAATTTGCGCGTCCTCCACATCCATCATCGATGCGATTGCTCTTACATTCGTGGTGATGGGGATTCTCCGGCCGGACACAATCAGCGCATCGAAGCGGATGGACAATTGTGCGGCATTTGCAGCTTTGGCGCGTTCAACATTTATCACGTGGCCAATCACTTTGGCGCCGGGGTGAAGTGTTGATCCTGACGGGAGATGAATGTCCTGCATGAGCCGCGCATTGATGACCTGTCCAGGTCTGGCCTTGCGCGAATTGAGCTCAGAATTTAAACGAACCGGCAGGATTGTACCTGCGTCGATTGCGGTCTGAGCCAACAATGGAGTTGCGAACATTGTGGAAAACACTGTCGCGTAGATTGTCGCGACCAGTGCGCAAGAAAGAACTCGCAAGGTACGAATCGAGTTCATAATATTTCTCCTTCCTGATCCTTCATCTTTCGACGGACGGCTGACTCAACCCGTTTTTCTTAACGCAACTTCGCGATGAGGCCGGCTGGTTTGGCTTAATGTCTGGTTGCGCTCCAAATCCTCCTGGCAGTCAAGACAGTACTGCGTCCAAGGGAGAGCCTCAAGCCGACGGGAATTGATACTGTCGCCGCAGCCAATACAAATTCCGAAACTATTTTTCTTGATTCGGCTGAGAGCGGCTTCAATTCGTCGAACCATGACGCGTCGTTCCCCACTCTGGTGGAAGAGCGCTTCCCGAGAGAGACTGAGCACGCACTGATCGGCGGAGTCAGAAGGTGAGTCAGAATCGATGCTTCGGGTTTCGTCGTGCAATCGATCGAGTGATCTTATCGTCTGCTCCAGGCGAACTTTGAGAATGTGCTTGAAGCGCTGAATTTCTGAGGTGATTCATTCTTATCGTCTTTTGCTGTGTTTTCATGCTTCCAAGTCTCCTAAATCGCTTGCAAGGCGTTCCATGTTCCTGAGATATGCATCGAAAAAGCGCAGCATGACCGGAGTTTGGCTGCCGATTCCATCGAACAACAACACGGGAACATTAGGCCGTATGGCTTTGAGCTCGGCACGCAGGCTGGTGCCAACTGCGTCGGGCAGGTTATATTTCAACAGCACTCCGTCGACGGGTTGGTCTGCAAAAAGATCAATCGCCTGTTTCGCATTGCGTTGCCGCGATGACTTCGTAACCAATCCCTTCCAGCATGCAGGTGAGAGTTGCCATATTGTCGAACTGATCCTCGATGCACAGAATTGTCATTCCGCTCATTGTGTCCCTCCCCAGGGTCTTCGATTTGCTCCACTTCACGTTGGTATCTGCTGAAGTGACAGGGTCAGCCAATCGCTACGGTTGGATTGACTGAGGCTCAAATACCAGGCGATCAGCTGAACGGAGGCGGGCGGTTGAAGTGAAATCCCTTGGTTTGAAGAGTAGAGAATAATTGCGGCGCTGGGGTCGGATGCGCCGATTTGTCGAACGTAGGAAACGGCAGGATAGTGGGTGCTGCAACGTTCCAATCCAAAGTGTGATGGTCAAACCGAGGCCTCTGATCGTGCTGAGAATCGGAAGTTATGGTGGAGTGAGTTTTCGATGTGGGCCGGAAATGCGAAGGGATATCGCGCGCATTCAGCAGGGCGAAGAGCACAACGGACGCAAGCCCGGCTCGAAACATGAGTGCGTGGCTGTGTCTCCGAAAATGCCGCTCCTGCGACATCGGCTTTACCCTGGTCTATAGGATGATCGCGCAACAATTTTGGTTACTTACTTTGATCTATCGGAATCCGCCATTCTCTCTGCATAGACGTACTAGGGATTTATGCCGACGACGTAAACTTTATCCGCTGAGACTAAATCTGCGTTGGGAACTTCAGTCTTCAATCTTATGGAGCGCCAGCCGCTCGTTTTTTGCGGCTTGGGAATGAACGTCAAGAAATACTGATGAGCGAGATGAGCAGCCATATCGTCGAGGTAAGGGTCGAAGCTTACGGGTGGGCCATTGAATCCGATGTAATAGGATTCGCCGCCGGTCTCATCGGCGAGCCGCGAAAGATACATCTGGCCCCAATAGGTGCGCCCATAACTATGATCGAAATGACCGACTCCTGGGGTGTAAATAGCAAAGACCACTACGCCTGCGCGCTGGGCGTCCTCGATGGCGGCACTGAGATAAGGATCCTGTGGATCCCAACCGCCATAGTAGGGATCGATTCCGTCCGTAATCATGAGAACCTCTCGCCGGGCCGAGGTTTGCGGCCAATGCTTGATCAGATCGGTGAGAGAAAAATAAGGGCTGCCGTTAATTCCGCGCTCACCCAAGGGCAGCCTGAGAGATTGCGCTGCCGCATTATGATCGGCAGTTAAACCCTGTTGCACTTTCGCGATCCCGTTCTGCATGTAGGCAACTCCGACCTTGGTCGATTCCGGCTGAGAGTTGATAAATTGGCGAAGCTCGTTCAGTTGAGACCCGAGACTCGCGGTGGATCCATCATCAAGAAGAATGAAAAGTTCGAGCGCTGCGTTGTCTCCTTGCGCAGGCACCCAATTGCTAACTTCGTCACGGTCCCGGCCTTCGAACACGATCACATCCGGACGCGTGACTTCGGGTACATCCTTGCCGTGAAGCGCTTCGACCGTCACCAGCAAACGGGCTGACGCCGACGGCGCGTTCGCTTCTTGGGCTGGAAGGAGGGTGGGCAAGAAAACGCTCATAGCGACTGCGATACACGATAGAAAAGAAAGTTTGTACATGGCTGTTCTCCCGACAAAGCCTGTGCGCTGGTCGTGCGGCCCATGTTTCTTGCAAGGCTTTCATAATTAGATGCGGGCGGGAGGTGGTTTGAGGTTTTCTTTAATCCATGAGCGACAAATGGGACGTGGTGTTTCGAATCGCATAGCCAACCACAGCCGCGTTCGCAACATCTCCATAGTCGGGGCCGAGGAGGATTCTGTTCCGCGCCAAATCTTGTGTCCTCACTCTTTTATTAGTAGCGGCCGCGAGTGCCCCGTCGAAGGAGTCGCCACTTCAGATTAAAGTGCTGAGTGCGGAAATCCGTTCATTCGAAGGGCCTCCGATCGCCCCGCCGGATGGTAACTGGCGCGACATTTCTGCCTACTGCAAATCGCATGCATGGTTTATAACCGCTGGTCGCATTGCGCGAGCCTGCTTGTCGATCAAACATTTAGAGCGCAGATAGCCAGAAATAAACTGGATTGGTATTCCCGGCTCTAGTTGATTCCGATTATCGACACTTCCCGACACAACCGTTAAAAAGTTGGAACTCTTTCGTGTGGGGTTGCACGGGGTTCCAACAAAAATAAAGGTCAAGCTTTATCGCTTGAGTATCAGTCGGGAGGCGCTGTGATCTTCAAGAGACTGCTGGTGTTGTGTGTGCGCTGTAGCGCGGTTGGGTGGAAGTTCGCTGTGCGCAGGGCAGAGCCAGTCGCTCGAGTTTCTTCACAAACTGGGAAGATCGTGTGCGCAGCACGCTGGCGCAGCAGCCTTCCTGGCCAATTCCTCTGGTGACGGCGTCGTCGGGATTGTTGCAGGTGGCGCGGACGGATGTTGTCCGGCAGATTGCGCCGGCGGGTACCGACACCTGGAACTATGACAACGGGAAGGGCGTTAGTCTGGTGCCCTGGTACAACCTGGAATTCGATGCGCTGGCTCCGCCATATATCCAGCACAATTCGAAAGCGGTGGATGGCTTTGGTGACTTTTCCATGCTGCTGAAGTACCGCGTGGTTGCAGCCAATGAAGAGGGCGGTAATTATTCGTTGAGTGTTTCTCTGACAGGCACATTGCCCACCGGCAGCTATAAGAACGGAAGCCTGGCCTCGACCGTTACTCCGATTGTTTGTGGGGGCAAAGGTTTTCGAAGGTTTGATGTGCAATCGAGTATTGGCGTGGTCTGCCCGCAGGTTACTCGGCAAAACTAGGTCGTGTAGTGGCCTGGAATACGGTGGCGCAGTATCACCTCATCAAATTCCTCTGGCCGGAGATCGAGAGCAATGCAACTTTCTATCACGGCGGAACGAATGACGGCCACGTGCAGAATTTTGTGACACCGGGATTGATGCTGAGCAACTTCAAACTGCAGCGCGACCCCCGTAACCGGCTCGGGTTGATCTTTGGCGGTGGCATGCAGATTGCGACTTCGCAATTCCACACTTACAATCATGGGCTCGTGCTGACTTCACGCTTGCTTTTCTGATGCGTGATGGGCGATAGCGGCTTCGCGGTCCCGCGTTATGGAGAAGGATGTTTTTCTTTGCCTTGATCCTTGAACTGCTCGAGCGGTTCCGACGAAAAACTCCTCATACTTTTGTTTACCTGATTTGCCGGCAGCTTCTCCGTTGAGTTTTCCCCAGATCATCGCGGCCTTCCCCGGAATCTGAAAGCGAGTGCATCGTCTGGCCAGAGTAGTAATAGTATCGATCGTGCGCCCATCCATATTGTTCAGCCGAAGAAGTTCGCAATATTCCGCCTGAAGGAATTTCAATGGTGTATTCGCCGTGATCCATGGGCAATGGAGGAGCGCCTTGCACGTCGAATTCGACGCGGACCCAACCTGTGTAGTTTTCGGGAATCAAAAATCGCGAAGAGCGAAGGCTTTCATGACCGAACGCCAAAGCCGAGCCAGATTGGGAACGCAATCAAAAGAGCGAGAAGCGAGAATTCCGACTACGATTTGTGCCGACCGTTTCGCGACGTTTGGGAAAATCCAACTGGGCGCAACGCCTTCGGTTTTTCTGAACTTACGATTGCGGAATATACGGTAACGAACGCGAGAAAGCGAGAGCTACGAATGGCAGTATCATCAGCGATTAATCGAGGAGTCGCGTCCCATCCGATTTGATGGTTGCAGGAGACGACCTTGTGCCTATGAAACCCATGCCGCACCAGGTTACGGTCGCGGGCGCATAAAAGACCAAATCAACAAGCAGCCGATCAGTGCAACTCTAGCGGCGGCATAGGGACGAAACAGGCTGATGCAAGCGGCAATCAGAAGAAGAAAAGAACCGAACAAAGAAACAAGCTCCAGAGGATTAAAGGGCGCACCATATAAAGTCAGAGCGAGCAAGGGTAGACGTGAAAGCCGGTGATCACGCTGGCGACGAAATAAAGGCAAAAGGGAAGCATATTTGAAACAGCCTAGGCCTGGATTGTCCTGCGTCAATCCCAGCGCAGTCTTACGGCTTAACTCCCATTTCAAAGTTTAATGTTGAGAGAGACGAGCCGGTACTGATACTGAGCGTTGACATAACCAATCGCCGCATCGGTTTGGTTCAGTTGGGCCTGGCTGAGTTCGACGATAGAACCTAACCCCAACTGATAACGACCGTGGGCGAGACTCAATCCCAGATCAGCTTCCTTGGCGAGTTCGGCTTCCACGCCGACGCGCTGAAAAGCCGTATTCGCCGATAGCCACGCGGTGCGAACATCACGCACCACCCGGTCCCGCAAATCTCGGGTATTTTCGGTTGCCGCTTTCGCCCTGTATTTTGCCTCTGAAGCTTCCGCAGTGAAAAGAAAACCGTTAAAGATAGGGACGTTCATGTTTACGCCGATGGCGCCATACCAGCTGGAAATGAAATAGTTGGAAGAGCAAACAACCACCGAAGCAGTCAGGACGGACGGGAGTGACTCCGGCTATGCCGAGAGCGCTGATAGTAGGCAAGAGCTGATCGCGCTGGGCGCGATGAAATTTTTCCGCCGCCTGTTGATTATAAGTGAGAGCCTGCAAGTCGGGACGTTGCTGCAATGCAGTATTGATGAGCACGTCGAGATCAGGGGGCGGCGACGGAAGCTGTGTTTCTTCTTCGGTCAATTCATATCTAGACTCTGCTTATCGAATCCGAGAATCGCCGTGAGGGCGGCGATGGTGGAATCGACATTATTTTCGCGCATCGAGTTGCAGCAGTTTGGCCTGCGACAAGTTCACTTCGGCAAATGATAAGTCCAGAGTGGATTTCAGCTTACTTCTTCGTAAGTTCATCGATTTGATGTTGAACCGACCCTCGAGTGGTCACGGTTTGTTGCGCAACTTTGAGCAGAGCCTGGGCCTCAGCGCATTGTAGAAGGCCTGGTCGGTTGCCAAAACGATGTCTTCGGTTGTGGCGAGCGCGTTGGCGTTCTGGGCCTTTTCCTGAAGCTTTGCCGAGGACACGAGATTCATGGTCCTGCCAAAATCCGTGATCAGCTGGCTGAGAATGACCCCGGCGCCAGCATGCTCAAGCACGCGCGAAGCAGTGAGGGACCCAGCGCCGATGCGGCTGCCTTCGTTGGCATCGACTGCGGTAACCGCGCCGTTAAAGTTAGGGAGTTCGGCTGCCCTGGTCTCGCGATAGACCTGGTGTTGTGCCAGCGCGAGCAATTTTCCCGACGCTGATTCGAGGATTGTTCTTCAGGGCTATCTGCTCGGCCTCGGTGCGGGTTAAACGAATGGGCCAGCGGGCGTCGCGAACGGCCTGCGCCGCTTGTGGATCGGCGGAAGATACCCGTTTGCAATCCAGCGGACCGCGAGGAAAGCTGACTATCAGCGTTGCCTGCGCTCCGGGAGGCACGGCAATAGGCTGCGTTTGGTGTGCCGACTGCGGTTGCGGAGCGGAGGGTAGATTTTCGACTGGGCGCGGCGGGTCAGGCGTCTGCGCGAGGCTACTGTGCGGCATAATCACCCATAACGCTACCAGCGCACAAGGGATGAAATTATTGCTCCTGGTTATCGAGCTCCTGGCATCGCGCCTCTCGATCTTCTGATGGAAGTGGCGCCGGAGTCCCTGAGCGGTTCAAGCGATCGTGACGTTCTCGTTTCTCATTATTTCGCTGGCTCCGTCTGCGGAGTTGCCGCGGTTTGCGGATTCTTTTTGCCGTATACCAGCAAATAAGCCGCGGGCACGATGAAGATGGTCAGCACCACGGAAGAGGTCAACCCTCCGATGATGGCCTTCGCCATGGGGGCATACTGTTCCGCGCCAGTACCCAGTTTCAGCGCCATTGGAATCATTCCGATAATGGTTGCCAGAGAGGTCATTAGAATCGGTCGCAGACGCACCCGGCAGGCGGTGATCACTGCGTCTGCCGGAGCTAGTCCCTGGCGCTCAAGGTTGTGAGCGAAGTCAACGATCAGAATGCTGTTCGAGTCGGCAATACCAACCAGCATCAGCACCCCCATCAAAGACATGACATTCAATGTGGCGTGAGTGAGCGGCAGTATGATCAGCACACCGACAAAACCCATCGGGATTGCGAGCATGATCAGAAAAGGATCGATGAATGACTTGAACTGCGCGGTCAGGATGAGGAACAGCAGGAGAAAAGAAATCAGGAAGCCGAAGGCAAAGCTCTTGAATGAGGCCTCCATGCCCTGCACCATCCCGCGGAGATGTACGCGCACGTTGGAGGGGATCGACTTTTCTTTGGCAAGAATGTCTCGAATGGCGCTGGTCACGCGTCCAAGGTCTTCTCCGTTGGGAGTAACAAAGATGTCGACGGCTCGCTGGATCTGATAGTGATCCACTTCAGTCGGAGTCAAAATCTGCTTTACGTCGACGACATTCTTGAGCACCGTCGTCGGCCTGCCCGGCCCAAGACACGCCCATGAAGAGTGGCCGGTACCGGGCTGGGGCGGGCCGACTGGGACCGCAGGTCATTCCCGCTCCGCTTCCCGGATCGCGTAGCGGAATCTGTCCCAAGTCGGCCATGTTATGAATGGCCGCATCACCATGTTCGAAATATTGGACAGTGAGGTAATAGTCGTTTCCGCTTTTGCGATCCACCCAATAATTGGGGGCGATCATGTAATTGGAATTGAGCGCAGTGATCACGTTATCGACCACGTCTTTTTGCGTCAGTCCTAACTCACCGGCGTGCACGCGGTCTACGTCGAGCCGCAGAGCCGGATAATTCATATCCTGCGGGATGAAGACCTGGCCGACGCCATGCACCTCTCGAATGCGAGCAGCCAAATGCTGCGCGATGCCGTAGATCTGATCCAGATCAGGGCTGCTGACCTGCACATCGATGGGAGCCGGCGCGCCAGAATTCAAAATGGCATCGACCATCGAACCACTGGAAAAAAATGTGCGAACATCGGGGAACTGGCTGGCCATCGCCTTCTGCACCCGATCCATATATTCGAAGCTGCTGAGCCGGTGCGGTTCATTCAAAGCTACCTGGACGGTTGCGGTGTAAGGGCCAGAGTTGGTGGTGTAGAGCGAGGAAAAATCAGGAACTACGCCGATGTTGGACACAATGCGTTTGAAATCTTTTGGTTCAACTTCGTGGCGAATCAGATCTTCCACCTTGGCCACGTATTGGTTGGCCATCTCAATCCGGGTGCCGGTGGGAACTTTCATGTTGATGGTGAACTGACCAGCGTCCGTCTTGGGGAAAAATGCCAAGCCTAACAATGGATAAATTGCCAAGCTTGCCAGAAACACGCAGCTTAAAATCGCGACAGTAAGTCCCGGACGCACCAACGCTCGTCTCACCCAGTGTTCGTAGTAATCGAGGAGTTTGTTGAACATGCGGTTGAAGCGGGCGTTGAACCGGTCCATCCAGGATTGACTCTGCGGGGCGGTTGGTTCGACTTCATACTCATCGTCCTTTTTTGTATGCTCCGGGACGTGATGTACGGCCTTCAAGAAGCGCGAGCAAAATAAGGGGATCACTGTCATCGCTACGACAAACGAAGCCAGCAGAGACAAGCAAAATGCCAGCGCCAATGCGGAAAAGAGAAACTTGGCCACGCCATAAAGAAAAACGACGGGGAAGAAATCGACCACATCGACCAGAGTGGCGGCCAACACCGCCAGGTTTACCTCCTGGCCGCCGACCTCCGCGGCAATCATGGGCGCGGCGCCCATCTCCAGATGGCGGTAAATGTTCTCCAGCGAAATGACAGAATTATCGATTACGCGGGAGAATGCCAGTGCCATTCCGCCCAGGATCATTGTATTGATCGTCCCGCCCATTAAGGCCAGCACCACAAATGCGGCCAGCGCGGACAAAGGAATGGACAGCAATACCGCCGTCGTCGCGCGAAAACTTCCCAGAAAAATGAGAATCATCAAGCTGGTAAGAATCAAACCCAACGCGCCTTCATGCAATACCGTGCGAATTGCCTCCTTCACAAACACTGACTGGTCAAAAACAACGCTGGTCTTCATCTGCTGGGGAATATCGTATAAGTGCTTGATAAGTTGGCGGACGCCATCGACGACGGCGATGGTGTTGGTATCGCCGCCCTGCTTCATAATCGGAATATAGGCAGATCGCTGGCCATCGATCCGCACAATGTTGGTTTGAATTCCGTGAGCATCTTCCGCTTTTCCAACGTCATTGACCGTTACCCAGGAGTGGCCCTTTACCTTGATCGGAACCTCTCCCAGTTGCTTCATGTTGTCGACCAGGCTGTTGGAGTAAACGAAGTAATCGTAGGGCCCCATTTTTACGTCGCCAGCGGGCAGAATCAGATTGGCATCATTGACCGCACTGACCACGTCCATCACGCTAAGTTGACGGGACTCCAGTTTGTAGGGGTCGACGTAGACCATGACCTGGCGGTAGATTCCACCGAATACGCCTGGAATTTCCGCGCCGGGAACGACTGCGATCTGGTTGCGAATCTGAAACTGAGCGTAATCGTGAAGTTGAGTTTCGCTGAGTCCTTCGCCTTTCACGGTAACCAGCGCCACGGGAAGACTGGAAGCGTCGAACTTGAGGACCACGGGAGGCAGAGTCCCCGGGGGCAAACGCTTCAAGTCGGCGAGCGCCAGGTTCGACAGCTGGCTTACGTCGGCATCTGCGCTGGTTCCCGGTTGGAAGTAAACGCGGATAATGCTGACGCCTAACATGGAGCGCGATTCCATGTGGTCGACGCCGGATGCCAGAGTAAAGAAGCGTTCCAGAGGATCAGTGATGTCGGTTTCAATATCCTCGGGCGGCATTCCCGTGTAGAAGGTGGCCACTACGACTTCGGGCAGATTGATCGGAGGGAACAAATCCACCGGCATCCGCGCCAGGCTGGTCACGCCGATGACCAGAAGTGTCAGGCAGATCACGACGATGAAGTACGGATTGCGAATCGAAAACCCTGGCATAATGTTTGTCCAGTTGCGCCGCAGAGCTGGCTAGAGCGGTCTGCGGATTACTGCGTATTGTCCTCGTGGTACTGCATCATGGCCACTTCCCGCGCCTGAACTTTTTCTCCCGGCTTTAGCCCACTGCGATCACTGACAACGACCTGCTCACCCGCGGTTCAATCCCGAGAGAATTTCGGCATCGCTTGCGGTCTGGAGACCTACCTGCACAGTCCGCTCTTCCAAGGCGCCGTTCCCGTCAACCACGAGAACGGTGATTCTCTCGCCTTCGTGGTTTAAAGCCTGGATCGGCACGGTGGGAACATCGTGTTCTTGTTCAAGATTTAACTTTGCTTCCGCATAGAGGCCGGGCAGCAAGATGCGTTGCGGATTGGAAACATCCACCTCGGTGTGCATGGTGCGAGTGTCTTCCCGCACATCTACGGAAAAGCGCGCTACCTTGCCGGGAAAAGTGCGATCCAGTGAAGGCACATGAACGTCCACGGGATCGCCCACTTTGATATATCGAACATAGGACTCCGGCACTGGAATCACCAGCCGGAATAGATCGTCTTCGGACAGGCGGACGATGGGCATGGCCTGAGTACTCGAACCGGTTCCCGCTTGCACCAGTGTGCCGAGGTTCGCATAACGCTCGGTTACCACTCCGGCAAACGGCGCTGTGATTTTCGAATAATCGAACAGACTTTGGTCGTGAACCAACTTCGCCTTAGTCGCGCCCATCTGGCTCTGCGCCGCTTCCAGGGCTGCCTGGCCGGCGTCTACTTGAGACGACGCCGCGAGATCCTTGCCCTGAGCGTCGTCCACTTCTTGCTGCGCCACAATTCCGGGCTGGCTTTGAAAGACTCCATTCAAACGCGTGTATTCCAGGTGCAGTGCTTTATACTGTGCTTCGTAACGAGATAGTTCGTTCCGCGCCCGGGTCACTTGGTTTGCTGCATTTTTGATCTCCGCCTCATCTTCCTGGAGTTGCGCCTGCAGCTCCGGAATTTCAAGAACTGCCATCACCTGGCCGGTCTTCACGTGAGTTCCGTAATCGACATTCAGTTTTTGTACGAAGCCTGATTCCTTAGCGTAGACATCGATTTCCTGGAAGGGCACCAGTTCGGAAGATAAGGTAAGTCGCTGGCTGAGAGATTTTTTCACTACGTTTGTCACTCCGACTGTAGGCACCTCCGTGCTCGCCTGCACCCGCTCATCGCGGCTGCCTGAGCAGGATGACAACACCGCCGTTGCGGCCACCATGCTGGCAAGGAGGCAGGAAAGCAACGGCATCGAAGGGCGGAGCGGCCGCTTAACGAATCGAATGCAGGCTTCCATCATCGAATTGTCCTCGCCTCATTCGCGTTTCGCTTCCTCAAGCGTCTGTTCATGATCTCGCCTAATTTCGCGACGGAAAAATCCTCGGATTGGCAAAAACGGATTATTTCCTGCTCCGCCTGTTGCATTCGATCTGCCGCGGCGGGAATGCACGGCGCAATTTCAGGCGGTACGGTAAGAATTCCGTGCCGGTCGCCGTGCAATAAATCCCCCGGCCGCACGTCCATCCCCGCCACGGTGACTCGCGTCCCAATCTCAAAGATATGGGCGTAGGCGTGAGAAACGGCTACGCTCCCGGCGAACAGCTGAAATCCCATTTTGCGGACGGAAGGCAATTCGCGCACGGCGCCATTCGTGACGTAGGCGACGCAACCCAGAGCCTGCAAGATGGCAGCATGCATGTCTCCCACAAAAGCGCCTCGTCCGGGATGAGTGTCCATATCCTCCAGGACCAGAATGCGTGGGGCGGGAATTTCGAGAATGCTATTCCAGAAATCGGCGCGGTCATGGAATGTGCCGCCGCCGATTGGCGGCTCTCCGCTGCGCAAATGGGCGGTTGCCGCGTAACCGACGGTGGATGGTGCGTCCTCGAACATGCAACGGATGCGAGCGTCGGTAAAGCCCGTGTTACGGAGCCTGACATTAAACGACTCGATCGCATTCGCCACCGTGCAGGTATCGAATTGGCGTAGAGCGTCGAGCTCATCTCCCGTCAACGAAGGCGCAGCCTGCATAGCATTTCCTTTCTCGGAACTGAAATGTCTACCTAATCGGTTTCTATCGGCCCGGCCAATCCAATCCTCGCCCGACCTCGCCTGCCAATCCACGCGCAAGAAGCTGCATGGATGCGGTTCCTGGGATTTAGGTTACCAAGTCTCAGCGCTAAACTGCGAGCAACAACTCAGTGACGATGACCGGATCGATTAGGAACCTATGAGAAGGAATTAGAAGCGGGAGGAGGCCGATTGTAGAGGCTTGTATCACGGACCAGACTTCGCCGCAGGGGCCGGGCGGAATCAATGCGAGGATGAAAACTGGGGACCTGCGAAACTGCAAAAGAAAATACTGGAGGACTCCAGATGGCGGCGTTTTTGGTAAGGCGCTGCGGTCTCGCATCCGGAACAGCTTGTTTTTGGACGGTGCTGACAGGACGAGAGGAAGTATCCTGAAGGGAATAATAGCGAGTCGCCACGCTCATCGTCAGCGCGGCCACAGCAATTACAACAACCACTGCACTCCAGAATTTTGCGCTGTTGAGTTATAAGATGGTTTAGCGATGGCATCTTGCGTAACTTTTGCGACTGGTCGTTTGTACCATAGGAAATTCCACTGTCGCAAGTAACTACCGGTCGTTACCGACTCGTAGCCCTGTTGTTGGATAACATATTTATGCATAGGTTGTCCGATCCCTTCCGGTTTGTCGAAAGGGCCGTACATCGCGGCCGGTGCAGCATAAGAGTAAAATCGTCCACTCAGACGTGACTCCTTTAACAATCTTCGGGCTGTTTGCAGTGACGGCGATGCTTGTCTTTTATGCCTTAGAAGCGCGGAGCCGTTGGTTCATTCTTGCTTTTGCCGGAGCGTGTGTGCTGGGGTCCATCTACGGGTTTTTGCAAGGGGCCTGGCCTTTCGGGCTGGTGGAGGCAATTTGGTCGGCGGTTGCCATACGGCGCTGGGCGGTTGCGGGGCCCTCAAATTGAAATGCCCGCGTCCGCATTGCGCGCGGATTTATTCTCGGCGAATTTCTTCCAGCATCTGGGAATCGATATTGCCACCGCTGATGATGGCAACGTTGAATCTTCGCTTTCGAGAATTGATCGCTACGGAACAGAAAGCCGGCGACGGCCACGGCCCCGCTGGGCTCGGCCATGGTTGCGGGATTTGACGCCAGCAAGCGGACTGCGCGGCGAATTTCCTCTTCGCTTACGGTGACGATGTCATCCACGTAGCGGCGGATATGCTCGAAGTTGATCGGGCCGATGCTTTGCGTGCGCAGTCCATCGGCGATGGTGCGCGAAACTTCCTCGGCATGAAAGTGAACAATCTTTCCCGCGCGTAAACTTGCCTGGGCATCGCCGGCAAGTTCCGGCTCCACGCCAATTACTTTTATCGAGGGCTTGACTCAGCTTGATAGCAGCGGCGACGCCGCTGATCATCCCTCCGCCGCCCACCGGGGCAAAAACCGTTTCCACCTCCGGCAAGTCTTCGAGAATCTCCAATCCCATCGTGCCCTGCCCGGCGATGATCTGCTCATCGTTGTACGGAGGCACGATCACGTAGCCGTATTGCGCCGCCAGTTCTTCCGCTTTAGTTTGGCGCTCGGCGCTGCCGGGGCCGACGATGACGATTTCCGCGCCCAGCGCGGCCGTTGCCTCTCGCTTGATCGGCGGAGCATTGTCCGGCATCACGATTATAGCCTTTACTCCCAGAGCGCGCGCCGCATAGGCCACGCCTTGCGCGTGATTGCCGCTGGAGTAAGAAATTACTCCGCGCTTGCGATCTTCGGGCGAGAGGGAAGCGATTTTGTTATAGGCTCCGCGCAGTTTGAAAGCGCCGATGGGCTGCTGGTTTTCCGGCTTGAGAAAAAGCCGGCGAGTGTCGGATTCCGGATGATCGAATTCGATGAGGTGGGTGCGGGCGGCGACGCCTTGCAGGCGAGATTGAGCTGTGCGGATGTCGTCGAGGGTGACAGTGGAAATCATACAATTGGTGGCGTTGGTTTGGTCCTGGATGAGACGAGCAGTCAAAACTGTGGAATCCGTAATTTTAAATCTCCAATATCACCGGCATAATCAGCGGCCGCTTCTGCGTCTGCTTGGAGATGTAACGTTTCAGGTCGGCGCGGATTTTTTCCTTGATCACACCGTAGTCGGCTTTTTCTTCTTCGCTGGAATGCGCCAATGTGTCTTCAACGATGCGCCGGGCTCCATCCATCAAGCCGTTATCGCCGGGATTGAAGCCTCGGGTTACGATCTCGGGCGCGGTCTCTACTCGCCCTGTCAGCTTGTTGATGGCGATGATGGGCAGCACGATACCGTCTTCACTCAAATGCCGCCGGTCTTTAATAATTAGATCCTCAACCACATCGGTGCGCGAGCCGGAGTCGATGCAGACGCGGCCCACATTCACCTTGCCAGCTTTGCGGGCGCTGTGTTCGTCGAATTCGAGAACGTCGCCGCTCTCGATCAACATGACCTTGCCCACCGAGCTCTGCATCGCGCCGGCCATCTCGGCGTGCAGCTTCAATTGCCGGTACTCGCCGTGGACGGGAATAAAATATTTCGGCTTCACCAGATTGATGATCAGCTTTAGTTCTTCCTGACTGGCGTGTCCGCTGACGTGAATCGGTGGCGAACTACCGTCTTCGTAGATGACGTGGGCTTCGCGGCGGAACAAGTGATCGATCATGCGATAGATCGTCTTCTCGTTACCGGGAATGATGCGCGAGGAGAGCACCACCGTGTCGCCCTTTTCAATTTTGGCGTGTTTGTGATTGTCGACGGCGGCGCGAGATAGGGCGGACATGGGCTCGCCCTGAGTGCCGCTGATCATCACGCAAACTTTTTCCGGCGGAAAATTCTTCATCTCGCCGGGATTAATAACGAGCCCGTCGGGAATTTCCAGGTAGCCGAGATCTTCTGCGATTTCGGCGGAATTGTTCATCGAACGGCCGATGAAGGCGACTTTGCGTCCATGCTGGTGAGCTAACTCGACCGCCAACCGGATGCGGTGAATGGAAGAAGAAAAACATGAAATGAAGAGCCGCGCTGAGTGTGCGCAAATACTTCGTCAAATTTGCGGCGGACGGCGCGCTCGCTGGGGGTGTATCCCTTGCGCTCGACATTGGTCGAATCCTGAAACAGCGCAAGTACGCCTTGTTTCCCATACTCCGCGAACGAGTGCAGATCGAAGAGATGATTATCCGTGGGCGTGGGATCGACTTTGAAATCGCCCGTATGGATAATTACGCCGAGCGGCGTGTGAATCGCGAGCGCAACACAATCCACCAGGCTGTGGGTTACGCGGATGGGATGAACTGTAAACGCCCCGGCCTTGAAGCGCTCGCCGGCCCGCATCTCGCGGAGGTCAGCGTCCTCGAGCAGTCCATGCTCATCGAGTTTGTCCTCCACGTAGGCCAATGTGAATTCTGTGCCCCAGACGGGCACGTTGAGTTCAGAGAGAATCCAGGGCAGCGCGCCAATGTGATCTTCATGGCCGTGGGTGAGAATGATGCCGCGCACCCGCTGCCGATTCTCGATGAGGTAAGAAATGTCGGGAACAACGATGTCCACGCCGAGTAATTCGGCTTCGGGGAACATCAGTCCGGCATCGATCACAATAATATCGTCGCCCCAACGGACGGCCATGCAGTTCATACCGAACTCGCCGAGGCCCCCCAAGGGGACGACTTGCAGTTTTCCAGTTGGCATGGAGTAGTCTTGATGCTAGCAGAGTGTGTCAGGTAGCGTACAGAGCGATTCTGCCGTTCCTACCCGATGGCGGATGGAATTCGATTGCTTTCTGAGCTAAGGTAGATCGATGGCGATGGTGGAATCGAAATCGTGGTTGCGCCTGCGTGCCGAGAAGGCCGTTGTAAAAGGGCTGACGCGGGCTTATTCAACAGTCCAAGTCGATCCGCAAAAATTTCTGCTGCAGCTGCGCACGGCTTACCGGCTTCCGGTCAGCGGGTATCATGGCGTGTATTCGCTTGAAGTAGGCGAAATCGACATGGTGGCGGAGGACATTATTCGCGGCGGAATGAAGCTGGCTGCTGCCGAGGGCGCCGGTTTTGGTCTGGGCGGGTTTATCACGATCATTCCTGATCTTGGCATCCTGTCGGCTATTACCATGCGCACGATTCAGAAGCTCAGCCTGGTGTATGGATTCCAGTTCAATACCGACAATGAAATTGCGGAGTTGTGGATCGCCGCAGCCAGTGCGGCTGGAGTCGACATCAGCCGTGATTTGGTGGAGAAAGAATTCGTCAACAAGTTTGTTCCGCGAGTGATTCAGCGGATCGCTGCCCGGGCTAGCGCTGAGGTTGTGGAGAAATGGGCGGGACGCATGATTCCGCTGGTCAGCTCTGCCTTGGGCGCAGGTCTGAATTATTGGTTCGTAAGGGCCTGGGGCGAGCGCGCCAAGGCCCACTTCCGGCAGCGATATTTGCACGTCCGTCAGCAAAATCAACAGCAAATTTTGTCAGCGGCAGAGCCACGGATTCTGCCGGCGCCGATTCGCTGAGGGTCGCGGTGTGGTACAAAAACAAGAATGAGCAAATTTCGCTGCGCCGCCATCCTGTTTGATCTTGACGGAGTTCTCGTCGATTCCACGGGCTCAGTGGATCGGCAATGGCGGGCGTGGGCGCGCGAGCAGGGAATTGACGAAGATAGCGTAATCGCCATAGCCCATGGCGTCCGTTCCGTGGAAGTGATTCGAGCGGTCGCTCCCCACCTTGACGCGCAAGCCGAAGCTCGAAGGCTGGAGAACCGCGAAGCCTCAGACCGCGGCATTGTTGTGATGCCCGGTGCAATCGATCTCATCCGCTCGATTCCGGAGAACAAATGGGGCGTGGTGACTTCGGGAGCTCGACACCTGGCTAGCGCGCGGCTGAAGCTTGCCGGAGTTCCACTTCCGAAAGTGATGGTTACCGCGGACGACGTGGTCAATGGAAAGCCTCACCCAGAGCCGTATCTGAAGGGTGCCGAGTTGTTGGGAGTGAATCCTGCGGAGTGTTTAGTGATTGAAGACGCTCCTGCGGGAATCCGCGCGGCGCATGCGGGCGGGATGAAAGCGATCGGCTTGACTAGCACCTATCCTGCGGCTGCACTGAGTGAAGCTGACTGGGTGGTAGGGAAGCTCGCGCAAATTCAGGTTAGTGTCGACGTAGCTGGGGAACTTGCAGTTACCGTGGCATAGAACGCTGCCGCCCGATTCGATATTTCGAAAACAGCATTTCGAAATCAGCGCAGCCAGTCTTCCAGTTCAATTCCTCGATCCGTCTTCTCGTCGCGGTACTTCACAATCACCGGCGTGTATAACGAAATTCCTAACTCGGCCGCCGCGCCTTTCTTCACTGCGCGCGATCCCGGGACCACCACAGCGCCTTCGGGAACTTCCAGCGGTGCTTCCGGCGTGGCTCGGTGCACTTCGCCTCGCACCAGATCATACAAGGGAGTGGACCGCGTCAAAATCGTTCCCGCACCGAGCACCGCCCGTGCACGAATCAGCGTGCCTTCATAGATTCCGCAGTTGCCGCCGATCAGCACGTCGTCTTCAATAATGACAGGCGCGGCGTTCACCGGCTCGAGCACGCCTCCAATTTGTGCGGCAGCGCTGACGTGCACGCGCTTACCAACTTGCGCGCAAGATCCAACCAGTGCGTGGGAATCGATCATGGTGCCTTCGTCCACATAAGCCCCAACATTGATGAACATCGGCGGCATGCAGATAACGGACGGCGCTACATACGCGCCCAGCCGCACCGAGGAGCCTCCGGGAACGATGCGTATGCGGTCTGCGATGGAAAAGTGCCGGGCAGGGAAGGTGTCTTTATCGACGAAGGTGAGTGTTCCTGCTGCTGTCTCTGCAAGTTCGCCAAGGCGAAAGCCCAGCAGGATGCCGTGTTTCACCCAGGTGTTCACGATCCAGCGGCCGTCGAGTTTCTCGGCGGCTCGGATCTTTCCTTGGGTTAATGCGTCACGGAATTCGAAAAACGCCGGACGCGCCTCGGGATTATGCTCGACCTCGCCCAGCGCGGCCAGGCGCTCGATGGAAGCTTTCAGGGATTGCATGAGTTAGGGAATTGTTGATTTTTGATTGCTGATTGTTGATTCAAAAGATTCGTCGAAGGTTTCAATCAACAATCAGAAATCAAAAATCAGCAATTGTTCATACGCACTTGCACTCGCTACGAATCAGTACCCCAGTCATTGCATGCGCCACTTCGCGTCCCTGGTGCAGCGAGGGATACGGTCCGTGCCAGCGCGCGTGGTTGGCATCGTGGCCAGCGGGACGGCCTTTGCCCTGGTTGCATTGTCCGCAGGATCCGCGATGCAGCACGATCTTATGCGGGCCCGCCACCCAATTTTCGTAAATATAAAATTCAGCCGCCTCCGGCCCCGGCGTTGCCGGCTTGGCGATGAGCCCGACTTCAGTTGCGACTCTTTGCAATTTAGATCGGGTGTCGCGGCGCATGGGTAATAAAGGTAAGCGGTAGTTTTCCTCGATCCTCCCCATCATTGCCAGGACCGCCTTGACCGGAAGGGGACTGGACTCGATAAAATTTGCCTGCATCAAGGGAAGATACTTGCGATGGATGCTGCGTGCTGCAACCCAGTCGTTGTTGAGCGCGGCCCGCGTCATGGTTGCCATCTCGTGCGGAATCTCATTTGACGCGACCGAGATGACTCCGACTCCGCCGAGCGCGATCACCGGTAAAGTGACGGCATCGTCTCCCGACAAAACCAGAAACGTTTCGGGCACAGAGTTGATGGCTTCGGCAATCTGCGTCATATTGCCGCAGGCTTCTTTCACACCGATGATGTTCGGAATTTCGGCGAGGCGCGCCAGGGTTGCGGGTTCCAGGTTCGATCCGGTACGGCCGGGGACGTTGTAAAGAATGATTGGCTTGTCGCTGACGCCTTCCGCGATGGCTTTGAAATGCCGGTACTGGCCCTCCTGCGTTGGCTTGTTGTAATAGGGAGAAGCAGTGAGGATGGCGTCAACTCCGGACCGCGCAGCAACTTCTTTTGCCTTTTCTACAGCTTCGTGCGTGGAGTTCGAGGTCGCGCCCGCCACGATCGGCACGCGCCCCGCCACTACTTCGATCGTGGTATCAATCACGTGTAGCCATTCGTCATGGTTCAGCGTGGGGGTCTCGCCGGTGGTTCCGCAGGGAACCAGAAAATCTATGCCGGATTCCACCTGCCACGCCACCAGGTTGCGGAGAGCGGTGTCGTCGATCGCGCCATCCTGATGAAAAGGAGTGACCAGCGCAGTACCACATCCACGAAGTTGCATGACAATAAGATAGCGCGAATGGGCTCGTGTGGGAACGGTGAGCTACGCTAGAGCTGTTTCCATATATCTTTGAAATCGTAGAACCCTTTTTTGCCGACGATCCACTCCGCGGCCCGCACCGCACCCTCGGCGAAGCCTTCACGGGATTTAGCGTCGTGACAGAGATAGATCCTATCGGCGGAGGATTCCAGCACAATCTCGTGCATACCGACGACTTCGCCTTCGCGAAAGGAAATGACTTCCAGATCTTCATCCCGGCCGCTGGCTTCGCGGATCGTGTGTTGGATCGCGATGGCCGTGCCTGACGGCGCATCTTTTTTAGTAGCGTGGTGCCGCTCGAAGATCTGTCCGGTATAGTCGTGACGTAAAGCGGCGGCTGAGGTGCGCGCGACCTCGAGGAAAAGATTCACTCCCAGCGAAAAGTTCGCTGCATAAACCAACCCGGTATTGCTGTTCTCAACTAAATTCCTGATCCGATCTTTCTCAGCGTACCAGCCCGTGGTGCCGACCACCATGCTCTTGCCCGCTTTAACGGAGGCTTCGATATGCGAGACGACGCAATGCGGAGCGGTGAAATCAATGACTACGTCGATGTCGCGCAGTTTGTCCGCTGAGAGGGCCGCTCCTCCGGCGTTTTCTGTGGCCCCGGCAACAGCAATGTGATGTCGCGCGGCGGCTGGCGACTTCCGCCACCAGCAATCCGGTTTTTCCACGGCCCAGTAAGAGGATGTTCATGAAAAATCCTTGGCACGAAGATCGCAGGGAACTGCCGCGGAGGTCACGGAGAAAACAGCTGTCTCACCTGCGTTCTCAGCGGGCCTTTCTCAGTGGGTCTCTGCGATAAAAGCTCCTACGCAAATACTTGCGGATCCAAATCTTGAAAAAATGTTTTGTGCAGACGCTGGATGACATCGGGCACTTCGTCTTCCTCGATGACGAAGGTCAGATTAATTTCGGAGGCACCTTGTGAGATCATGCGAATCTTTTTATCCGCCAACTCACCAAAAACCAGAGCAGCGACGCCGGGTTTATCGCGCAGGCTTTCGCCCACCAGGCAGACGATCGCTTTGCGGCCTTCGTACTTTACGTCAGCCAGTTTAGCCAAATCGGCGGCCAGCGCGGGGATCGCCTGATTCGAATCCACCGTGAGCGAAACGCTGACTTCTGACGTAGAGACCACGTCGACCGCAACCTTGTGCCGGTCGAAGGCCTCGAAGATAGCACGCAGAAAGCCGTGAGCCAAAAGCATGCGGGGCGCAGCTACGTCCACAATAGTGATGCGTTTCTTCGCCGCAATGGCTTTAAAAATATTTTTCACCTGCGGGGCCCGGGTGGTAATCTTCGTCCCTTCGCAGGACGGGTTCAGCGAATTCAGAACGTAAACAGGAATATTCTTCTGGATCGCCGGCAATACGGTCGCCGGATGCAGGACCTTGGCGCCGAAGTAGGCCAGCTCGGCCGCCTCGTCGAAACTGATCACTTTGATGCGGCGCGCTTCCTTGCAGATTCGCGGATCAGTGGTCAGAATTCCATCCACGTCCGTCCAGATTTCAATGCGCTCCGCGCTCAATCCTGCGCCCACAATGGCCGCGGAAAAATCCGAGCCGCCGCGTCCGATGGTCGTCGTGATTCCGGCGCGGCTTGCTCCCACAAACCCACCCATCACTGGAACCTGCCCGGCATCGAGTAACGGTTTTACTTTGGTCTGCAACCGTTCGTTGGTTTCTTCCTGCTGGGGAACGGCTTGCATATAGCTACTATCGGTTACGAGAACTTCGCGCGCATCCACAAACTCGCTGTTTAGGCCTTGCGCGGAAAATGCCGCCGCCACAATCTTGCTGGAGAGGATCTCGCCGAAGGCCGCGACATGATCGGTAGTTCGCGGGGTTAATTCGCCGACCGCAGAAATGCCGCGTAGCAATTCATCGAGCGATTCAAAATCGCTTCCCAGTTCTGAATGGAAGTCGGTAAAGAGCGCCGTGCCCAGCAGTTCGCTGGCGGTATTGTAGTGGCGCTCTTGCAGCGAACGGCAGAGCTTCAGCGCGGTTTTGCGTTCGCCGGCTCCCGCGGCGCGAGCCATAGTAAGCAGCGTGTCAGTGACTCTGGCCATAGCGCTGACCACAACCACGGGGTGCTGCGGCAGGCGCTCTTTGACGATTGCAGCTACACGCTCGATAGCCCGGGCATCTTCCACAGAAGTGCCGCCGAATTTCATTACGATCATCGGCGTAACTTCCTGACGAAATTATGGGAGTGCAGCTCGATTTTCATTCGGGAGCGGCGAGGTAGCCTTTGGCCCTGAGCAGTTCAGCGTTCAGCACGGCCGCGCCTGCCGCGCCGCGAATTGTGTTGTGGGAAAGCACGGTGAACTTCCATTCCAGCACGCCGCAGGGGCGCAATCGCCCCACGGCGGTCGTCATGCCGGCGCCCAGATCTACATCGAATCGTGGCTGCGGACGATCCGCCGCTTCCATGTAGACTACGGGGCGCTCGGGTGCGCTGGGAAGTTTCAATAGCTGGGGCTCGCTGCGATAGTCGTTCCATGCTGCGATGATCTCTTCGCGCCTGGCCTTGGTTTTCAAACGCACCGAAACTGATTCCGTATGGCCGTCTTCCACGGCAACGCGGTTGCACTGGGCACTCATGGCAAATGCAGCGGAAATGATTCTTGTCCCGTTGACTTGTCCGAGAAGTTTAAGAGTTTCCTCTTCCATTTTTTCTTCTTCATTACGGATGTAGGGAATCACGTTGCCCAGAATGTCGAGCGAAGCAACGCCGGGATATCCCGCACCGCTCACGGCCTGCATAGTGACAGCCATGACCGCTTCCAGTCCGAAGCGCTGCTGCAGCGGGGCCAAAGCGAGAACCAAGCCGATCGCCGAGCAGTTGGGATTGGTCACCACGTAGCCGCCGGATTTCTTCCGCCAAGCCTGGACATCGATCAGCTTGATGTGTCCGGCATTGACTTCGGGAATGACCAGCGGCACGTCGGATTGCATGCGCAGTGCGCTGGAGTTCGAAACTACCGCGCACCCGGCCTCTGCGAAGCGAGGTTCCATCTCGGCGGCGATGGCGGCATCGAGAGCGGCAAAAATAACCTTGGGAGCGCCCTCGGGAGTGGCTGGTGAAACTTTCATTGCGGCCACGTTCGCTGGAATCGCAGTTTTCAGGCGCCAGCGTGCGGCATCCGAATAAGTCTTCCCTTCGGAGCGGTCAGAGGCAGCCAGCCAAGCTACTTCGAACCAGGGATGGTTTTCCAGCATCTGAATAAATCTTTGCCCGACGACGCCCGTGGCGCCCAGAATTCCAATGGGAATCTTTCTGCTCATATGTTTTGGGGTCATAAAACGATATTGGAATTCTACATCAGGCGATGCTGGGATCGATTTGCCGAGAGTAACCGCGTTCTCTTCTAACCAGCCCATATAAGTTGCAGGCTGTCGGTCGCTGCAGTTTTTTCTTCACACGCCGATAGGAAGACAGAGGACCAACATGCCTGAGCTACGTCAGAATTTCTTCACCAAAGAGTGGGTCATTATTGCCACCGAGCGCGCCAAACGTCCGGAAGAGTTGGCAACGCATCGAGCGGAACAAGACATGCCGAACTTTGTGGAGACTTGCCCGTTTTGTCCCGGAAACGAAAGTAAGACTCCGCCGGAGGTGACGCGCTTTCCCGCAGATAAGGGGGAACCCTGGGCGGTGCGAGTGATTCCCAATAAATTCGCCGCGCTTTCCAGTGAAGTGCAACCGACCCGCAGCCTGCAGCATTTGCGGCGCCGCATCGATGGTTTTGGCTTTCACGAAGTGATTATTGACGGGCCGGACCACTCCGGTTGCATGGCTCTATTGCCGGATGAGCACGTGGGCAAGATTTTGGGAGTCTACAAGGAACGGTACAATGCGCTCAGTGCTGACCAGCGGGTCAACCACGTGACGATTTTCAAGAACCACGGCGCGGATGCCGGGGCCAGCCTGCAGCATCCGCATTCCCAGCTGATCGCCACTCCCGTAATCCCGAGTCAGGTGCGCCATCGACTGCACGAAGCTCTGCGCCATTTCGATGATGCCGGGGAATGCATGTTCTGCCATATGGTGGAAAGCGAAATCGAAGACCAGTCGCGCATCGTGCTCAAGAGCGACCTGTTTGTGGCTATGGAGGTGTTCGCTTCCGCAACTCCATTCGCTACTCACATATTTCCGCTCCGCCACATGGCGAGCTTCGGCGAAATAACCTCCGCGGAAATCGCTGACCTGGCCCACGTCTTGCGCACCTTGCTGGCCAAGATTTACGTTGGGCTGGAGAATCCCGACCTGAATTTTACGATCCGGAGTGGGCCTTCCGATTACGTTCGCGCGCGGCATTTTCACTGGTATGTCAGTGTGATTCCGCGTCTCACGCGCGTCGCCGGATTCGAACTGGGCTCAGGAATGTTTATCAATACCGTGCTGCCTGAGGCGGCAGCGGAATTTCTTCGAAATGTGAGTGTCGATAAGTCAGTGGGAGCAGCGGGTTAAGTACCTCCGGCCGGAGATACGGACGTTCTCAATATTCAGAAGGGAAGGCAGCCTGGCACAGCGAGCCGCCGGCTGGCTTATTTTTTGGCTCTGACCTGGCCGTCGATCACATACTCATCAAGCGGGCCGAACTTGCGCTTCTCGGCATAGAGCCGCCAGCGCCGGAAGACAATGCGCAGGCTCGCCATCACTGGAATGGAAAGAAAAACTCCTAAGATCCCGGCAACCTCGCCCCCCGCCATCACTCCGAAAATTGCCGCCAAAGGATGTAGTTCCACACTCTGACCCATGATGCGCGGTGAGGTAACGTAATCCTGAATCAGCCGCCATACGCCCAGAAAAATTATCAGCCAGAGCCAGTGAGGGAAGCCGACCAACAAGGATACGCCGACGATGACGCAGCGCGGCCACCAGCGGCCCAATCACCGGAATGAATTCGAGCAATCCGCCTAATGTTCCCAGTACCAAGGCATAGGGCATCCCCATGATGCTTAAGACGGCGGAATACATGCCCAACGTAAGCCCAGCCAGAATGAGTTGGGAGCGAATGAAATGCGCCAGCATCTGGTTCAGATCATTGAGCACGCCCTGCAAAAGTTCGCGCTGCGGCCTGGACTGTACCAGATCGAGCAGAACCTGGCTGAAAGAGCGGCCGTCTTTCAGGAAGAAAATCGACAACAGGGGAACTATCACCAGCAGCCACGCTTGTTTTGCCACATCCGCCACCCAGAGTCCCACGGCCTGCGCGAGCTTCGTGATCTCATCACTATGGCTGGCCAGATAGTTCTGGGCGACTTCCACCAGGCGCGTATTCCAGCCATGTTCCTGTCCTAATTGTTGCGCGATCTGTCCAGAACTCAACCGGGAAAGAGCGGGTAGCGATTGACCTAAGCGAGCGCTTTCGCGGCCAATCCGCGGTCCCGTGTAGACGAAGAACAAGACCACCAGTCCCAGCAAGAGCACGTAGATTACGGCGATGGCGCGGCCCCGGCCATGCAGCAGTTTCTCCAGGTGGGAAACCAGGGGGCTCATCAGGTAGGCGAAGAAAATCGCAAACAGGAACGCGATCAGGGTCTGGCGGGCGGCGTAGAGAAACCCCAGACCCAGCGCGAAAAGCAGCACTGTGATGATAACCCGGGCCGTGCGTCCATCTGCCAGCGGCAACTAGTTTCTCCAATCCATCGCAAGTCGAACCCAGAGCGTGATGGCGACATCATTAATCCCGCACCACCTCAGTATTATCGTCCAGGATCTGAACTCGCATAAGTTTGAACTGATCCTTATCATCTACCCAAAGATTCCAGCTGAAGGCTTCGCCTTTCAGGTTTAGTCTCAGCAGTTCATGCTCGGCCCCGCGAATCATGACCTTCTCCCTGCCTACCAGTTCCATGCGGACCGGCATGGACGTGCGGTCTTGCGGCACCAGAACGCCAAACTCCACCGGACCTTGCTGGCACTTTAGAGTACCGTTATCGGTGTGGCAGTTGGTTGCCAGGTAACGCCAGGCCAGCACTTCACGCTGAACGAAGAAGTTATTATCGAGAATCGCCGAGGTATTTGGCATCAGAAACGGCTGTTCAGCCGGTTTGGAGGACCCCCCAGTTGAAATCTTTTCCAGGAGAAATTCGTTCTTTGGCGTGACTACCAGCGAACTGTTGCCATCATTCCAGTCATAACGAATCAGTTCTCCACTCCCCGTCATTTGGAGTTCGGAGGTTTGGCCCGCGTTCGAATTGCCGGCTTCCTGCAGATGGGACTTGACCGTGCTCGCGCCGTTATCCTGCTGCACGCTGAAGGTCTCGGTCATTACCCGCTGGCCTCTGACAAAAATGCCAAACGAACCGGAATCGACCGTTTGTGAACCCGGCGGCTTCGCATTGACTTTCTTGTCGGCGGCGTGACCTACAACCGCGCAAGCCAAAATCGCTAGTATTCCCCACCGTGTGTGCGCGATCCGTGTCACTTCATTTTCTCCTCGTCTTCAGCGCTACCGAGTTCCCCTGCGGTCGGGCAAACCCAAAGCCTGAATCACGTTTGTCACGATCTCCTGAACCTCTTTCCCATCTGTTTCTTGCCTGAATCTGGCTTGCAAATAGTAGGGCCGCCGATTTTCGTATAGTTGCCGGAAGTGGTCCGGAGTTCGCAGCAACGGGCGCTCCATGGCTTGCGTTTCCGACTGTCGTTGACAACGCGCTAAAAGTTCTTCGACGCTCGCATCCAGAAAGATTGTTGGAAGGTTCGCCGCGTCAAGCAAGCTGATATTGGATTGCTGAACGAAAGCCCCGCCACCAAAAGCTATTACTTTCTCAGCACCGCTGCTTAGCCCCTTCAGCAATTCTTTCAGAGCTTCGTGTTCTGCTCGACGAAATTCGGCTTCCCCGGCATTACCGAAGATTTCTGTTATCTTTTGCTTTTCGCGCCGTTCGATCCAGTCGTCGAGATCCTCAAACGCCCAGCCCAGGCGCTCGGCGAGCGCGCGACCGACGGTGCTTTTGCCGGCTCCCATGAATCCAACCAGGATGATGGCGTGCAGCTTCTCCGGATGGCGACTGGTCATATCGGGCCCGCGACCAGATAAATCGATACCTGCGATTTGGCCGACCTCCGGGACGCCGCTTTCGCTATTCAATTTTTATTGGTTATCGGCGCGTTTTCTGAGATGAATTTTACCACTGAAGGTGCGTAACACCACCGTGGATGAGACCGCCACGCGGCCCACCGTACCTGCGAAGGCACGTCCCTTGTCGAGAGGAAAGTAGGTGTGTGTTTTGGGCTGGAGAGGGATGTCGTCGTGTACTTCGCCGCGGACGGAACGGGCGCTCACGTCGGCGGAGGTCCATTCGGGAATGGTGGCGTCAATATCGCCGCTGTGGCTGGTCAACCGGTATTCGCCGCTGTTGCCGAAATCGCCGATGTAGTTGATCCTGCCGCTGGTCGAGACCACCTGCACCAGCGAGCCGTTCACGCCATTCAGCGTGACTTCGCCACTCAGCGAGTCGACCTCGACGTGCCCATTCTTGATGTTGTCCAGATTGACCGCACCGTTCATGGTCTTTACATGCACATGGGCGTTGGAGATGTCCCGAACATCTACATTTGCCCCGGGGCCTTCCAGATTGACGTCTCCGTGCAGCTTCTCGGCATGCAGAGTTCCGGTGCTGGAATGCAAAGTGATGCTGGCATCGGCCGGGACCAGGATTTCGTAGTCCACGCGTCCGGAGCTAGCGTCTGCACCAGGCAGCAGGTGCGATTGAATATCCACTCGATTACCGCTCTGGTTGTTATCCACTTCGACTTTGTCGGAGTGCAGAATGGCGGTTACCATCACCGTGTTCCCCAAAGAGGGTTTCACCGAAATCGAGCCATAAGGATTGATCACGGATACGCCGGCGCGCGGTCCCACCGTGAAGTGAAGCTCTTTCTTGCTTTCGGCCACCAGCGTCCCCAGCAGAATGAGGGTGACCGTTGCCAGCCCTGCCGCGCGTTTACTCAACATAGGTGACTTCCCCCACGCTAGGTGCTTTTGACTTTGCGGTAAATGCTTCACGAATAGTTCCACCATCAAGGCCGATCCATCTAAGGCCGATGCGTCTAAGGCCGGTCCATCGCCATTTCGAACAACATGGATTTCTGCTCATAGGCGTCCATTAGTGCGCGCCGCGCGTCTTCATCATTCGGGCTTTCGTTGACCGCGATCTGGTCATCGCGAATGGAATCATTCACCCGCCGTAAATTTTCTTCGTATTGACTTCGCACGGTGGGAGGATTGTCGGACACTTCCTGCAGCAGGTCCTCATCATTCAGCCCGGATTGGTTCATGACCGGCTCTACCAGCGTGGCTTGCTGACTTGGCTGCTCGGGGAGGGATTGCCGCCGTTCGCGGATTCCCACGGTAAGAAGCAGGAGCGCTGCCGCCGGTACCAGCCACCGCGCCCAACCCCAGCGGGCGACAAAAGGTGCCAGATCGAATCGGCCGCCCGCAGGTTGTGGACGGATCAGGCCTTCCTGCCGCAACGCAATTTCAATGGAATTCCAAACTCTCGGGCTGGGTTCATCGCTGCCCTGCAATTCACTCGCGGTGGCGACGATCGACTTAAGTTCTTCCAATAACTCGGAACAAGCTGGACACGTTCGCAGATGAATGCTTTGTTCCGGAGTGCTTCCGTCTTCCACTTCCGCCAAGCTTTGCTGCAGCTCAACGCAATTCATACGACCTCTCCCCGAATCTACTGCGATTCAAACTTTTACCGCAGTTTAAACGCCCCTGCCGAGGTTACCAATGTTCCTCGTTACTTATTCTTCTTTTTTGCTCGTACTAACCTGCTCGAGACTTGACGGCCTTTTCGGCTCTATTCATCTTGAGCAGGTCGCGCAACTTCATGCGCGCCTTGTGCAATTGTGACTTGCTATTACCGATCGAGCATCCCACCAGTCCGGCGATTTCATTATGCTCGTATCCTTCTACATCGTGAAGGACAAAAATCGTTCTGTAGCCGGGAGGCAGGTCGTTCACTGCCCTCTGTAACTGCAACCGGTCGATCGATCCGGCCAACGCCACGTCATCCGCCCCAAAATCCTTCTTGGGTAAGTCGTCCTCGCTACCCTGCGTGGCTTCTTCCAGCGAAACCACCGGAAGGCTTTTCTTCCTTAGATGCATCAGCACGACATTCACCGACAGCCGATGCAGCCAGGTGGAAAAAGCAGACTCTCCGCGAAATGTTCCAATCTTGCGGTAGAGCTGCAGAAACGCTTCCTGCGCCAAGTCTTCCGCCTCAGCCGTATTCGCCGTCATTCTAAGACAGAGTGAATACACACGACGCTTATGCCTGTCATAGAGCACCTGAAACGCTTCCGCGTCCCCCTGCTTGGCCCGCTCGATGGCTTCGGCCTCGCTGAGTTCAGTGCTGGATTTCTGTCGTGGGTCGGTCAAATAGTCTTTTCCGGCCGCACTCATTGGGATGCGGCATAAGTAGTTTATGTTGTATCGTTTGCGTCCCTTCGCGAAATGAGCGAGGCAGCTCCCGCAGTTCCAGAATATCAGAGTATTTCTACCGAGTTTTGGAGCGCTTTTGCCGAGCATTCACGGAATGAACACAGTTTCGCAAAGCCTTTGCGTTAGCAGGTTTGGATGCAGGATCCTCCCTAAGCTGTAAACCCTAAGGAACCACAAGAGTAGCGATTGTGTGGAAAATGGTAGAGTTCGCGGGGAAGGAAATTCCATCGAGCCTTGTCGGAGTGCAGTTTCTCGCGGCAATCCGGTCAGTACTTCACAATCGCCGCGAATGATTTCGGATCGAGTGATGCGCCGCCCACCAGCGCGCCATCGATTTCTTCCTGTGCCATAAGCGCCGAAGCATTGTCGGGTTTGACCGAGCCTCCGTAGAGGATGCGGAGCTTCGCAGCGAACTCCTCGCCAAAGATTTCCGTGGCTTCGCGGCGGATTACGGCGTGCGCTTCCGCGGCCAATTCAGGCGTGGCCGTTTTACCCGTGCCAATCGCCCATACCGGCTCGTAGGCGACCACCATATTCGCCGCTTTCTTGGCGGAAATGGCATGGAATGCCCGCACGCACTGGCGGCGCAGCACATCATCGGTCAGTCCCGCTTCACGTTCTTCCAGCACTTCACCGACGCAGCAGATTGGCTTGAGACCGGCTTCCAGCGCTGCCTTCAGGCGAAGGTTCACCGTGTCGTCGGTCTCGCAGAAATACTGCCGCCGCTCGGAATGGCCGATGATGACATGCGTTACTCCAATTGCCAGCAGCATGGCCGCGGAAGTTTCTCCTGTAAACGCCCCCTCCGATTTCCAATGCACATTCTGTCCGCCAATGGCCACGTTCGAGGCCTTTGTTGCCTCCACCGCCGCCGCCAGATCAATATCAGGAGGGCAGACCACGATCTCGTCGCGATCATGGCCGCTCACCAGTGGTAAAAAATCGCGGAAGAACTCGCGAGTTTGATCCGGAGTTTTGTACATCTTCCAATTGGCGGCGATTACTTTCTTTCTCATGAAGGTCTCTTCTCGATTCTGTGTGACGAAGTGGATTTTAGTTGCTGCGCGGCGCGGGAGTAGGCGTTCAATGTCGCGAGATCGAAGAGGATGAATCGAACCCTGATTTACGTGATTTGCCAAGGTCAAAGCCTCAAGCGTAGAAGAAATTGCGATCAGCGCAGCTTCGGAAACCGGGTATCCGAATGCTCCCGTCGAAATGGCAGGAAAGGACAAGGACTGAAGGCGGTGTTCATCGGCCAGGCGAATGCATTCCCGATGACAACTTGCCAGATTTTCAGCTTCTCCGTGGTCTCCTCCGCGATAGACCGGGCCCACGGTGTGGATCACATACTTAGCGGGAAGATTTCCGCCGGTTGTGAGAACGGCCTTGCCGGCAGGAAGGCTCCCAATCTCGCCTACAATCTTCCGGCATTCGGCGAGGATCGCAGGTCCGCCGGCGCGGTGAATCGCTCCGTCCACGCCGCCTCCGCCCAAAAGAGATGAGTTTGCCGCATTGACGATTGCGTCGGTCGTCTCGGCAGTGATATCGGCTGGCCCGTGGAACTCGATCGTCCTGCCGCGCTCGAGGACCAGTCGAATTTTGAAATCCTGCACGCCCGTATCCTGAGCGATCACTTTTTGTCCGTTAGTGCCTCGACCCCGGGCAGCTTCTTGCCTTCCAAAAATTCCAGCGACGCCCCGCCGCCGGTAGAAATGTGAGTGATCTTGTCGGCGACTTCGGCGGCATGTACCGCCGCCACAGTGTCGCCGCCGCCAACGATGGAGATTGCGCCCACATTTTCCGCAACCGCATGAGCGACCTTGAACGTTCCGCGCGAAAATCCCGGAATTTCGAACACTCCCATCGGCCCGTTCCATACAATTGTGCGAGCCCGCGAAATTTCCTCCGAGAATAGTTCGATCGTCTTCGGACCGATATCCAGCGCCATGCGGTCGGCCGGAATTGGCTGGCCCTCGCCGATCTGCTGCACCACCGCGTTGGCCTCAGGCTTCATGGCTACCACGTGATCAATCGGAAGAAGAATGTTCACGTTTCGTTGCTTGGCCTCCTCCAGCAGTTGCCGCGCGAGATCGACTTTGTCGGCCTCCAGCAGAGATTTTCCAATCTCTTGTCCCTTGGCTTTGAGGAAGGTATAAGCCATACCGCCGCCGATGATCAGTGAATCGACCTTGTCCATGAGATGGCGGATCACGCCAATCTTGTCGCTGACTTTTGCGCCTCCGAGAATCGCTATGAAAGGCGGCTCAGGATGTTCCAGAGCCTTGCCCAGATACTGCAGCTCTTTTTCCATCAGTAAACCAGCCGCTGATTTCGACACGAACTTCGTAATCCCTACCGTGGATGCATGTGCGCGATGCGCGGTACCGAACGCATCATTCACATAGAAATCGGCCAAGCTTGCCAGTTGCTGGGAAAACTTTTCATCGTTGGCTTCTTCTTCGGGGTGAAACCGCAAATTTTCCAGAAGCAGCGTCTGTCCTTTTTCCAGTTGCGTGGCAACTTCTTCGGCTTCGGGACCAACGCAGTCCGGGCAGAATCCGACGTTCTCGCCGCGCGCCAGTTCCTTGTCGAGCACCATGCGCAGCCGCTCGGCCACCGGCTTCAGACTCATTTTCAGATTGGGCTTCCCCTTGGGACGTCCCAAGTGCGAGGCGAGAATCAGTCTCGCCCCGTGCCGCAGCGCATATTCGATAGAGGGCAAGGTCTCACGGATGCGCGTGTCGTCCATAACGCGTCCATCTTCGAGGGGAACGTTGAAGTCGACGCGCATGAAGATACGGTTGCCGTTGAGGGGTAGATCACGGATGGAAAGCTTGGGCATTTGGCTGGTTCGTCCTTTAGCCGGATGATATAGAGACAGGTTCGAGCAGGTTCCACCTCCGCCTTCGCGGAGGTGGAATTCAAATTTTATTACAGGCCCTTGTCGGCGATGTAGTGAATCAGGTCTCGCACGCGCGACGAGTATCCCCATTCATTGTCATACCAGGAGATTACCTTGACGCAATTGCCGCCGACCACCAGAGTTGTGGGCGCATCAACGATCGAAGAACGCGGATCGCCTTTGAAATCCGACGATACCAGTTCGTTCTCTTCGTAGCCCAGATACCCCTTTAGCGGCCCGCTCTCCGATGCCTTCTTCAGCGCCGCGTTCACTTCTTCTTTGGTCGTCTTCTTTTCAACCCAGACCACCAGATCGACTACCGAAACGTTCGGCGTCGGTACGCGCATGGAGAATCCATCGAGCTTGCCGGCGAGCTCTGGCAGCACCAGCTTCAAGGCCTTCGCCGCGCCCGTAGACGTGGGAATCATATTGATCGCCGCCGCCCGCGCCCGCCGCAGGTCTTTGTGGGGAAAGTCGAGGATGACCTGATCGTTGGTGTAAGAGTGAATCGTCGTCATCGTCCCGCTGACGATTTTGAATGCGTCGTTGATCACCTTGGCGATTGGCGCCAGGCAGTTCGTGGTGCAGGAGGCGTTCGAAATAATGTGGTGCTTGGCGCCATCATATTTTTCCTGGTTCACGCCGAGAACGAGTGTGATGTCTTCATTTTTCGCCGGAGCGGAAATGATTACCTTTTTCACCGAACCGCGCATGTGCTTCTTGGCGTCGTTGGCGTCGGTGAAGTGTCCGGTCGATTCGATCACCACTTGCGCGCCCACGGATTCCCAGGGCAACGCACCCGGATCTCTTTCCTTAAACACCTTGATGGTTTTGTTGTCGATGGTAATGCTGTCAGCTGTCGCGCTGATTTTGTTCGGCAGATTGCCGAGAATGGAATCGTATTTCAGCAGATGCGCCAGCGTCTTGGGATCGGTGAGATCATTGACTGCCACAAATTCCAGGTTGGGATCGTTGAGAGAAGTCCGCAAAACATTGCGGCCGATGCGTCCGAAACCGTTGATGCCAACTTTGATTGCCATGCTTCCTCCAGAATAGTTATGAGTGCAACAGCAGATTCCACGCAGCCCTATATGGGAACTAATGATGTTAGCAGGAGCGGCAATCGGCGTAAATGATCGCCAGCCGGATTAGACAAGTTCTATTCCTGATCACGGAAGGATGTGCGCCCAATCCTTGACAATATTACGGAAACGTTAATTCCAGGAACACATCCGCCCGGCTAAAGACCGATGTCAGTCTGGCCAACAGGTACTTCCGGTTGATTGTCTGCCGCGCATGAGATTGTTCCTCCAGCGGCAGCATGCGCGCCGAGGCTGCAAATTCTTGACCGGTGACCTTTCCTCGAATGGTGCATGGCGCAACCCGCACCTGAGGATTATTTCGAATACGTTTTGTCTTACCCATGACGCTGCGCGTCATCACGTACAACTTGCCGGTGTCTTCTCCAAACCATACCGGAGTGGCAACCGCCACGCCATTCTTCCGAAACGTTGTCAGAGAGATGTATCTCTGGCCGCGAATGGTGGGCGGGATTGGTTTTACTGTGTCTGGCATGGTGCAGCTCCGATCTCAAAGTTGCGATGCATGGCGTCAAATTTCGAGCCGCTGTCGCGGATGGTTCTCCGTCCGGGCAGGCGATTGATCCGGCACTCTCTTCTGTGTTAAAAGCCTTGCATGCGTAAATGGATGCGCGACCGTTTGCAGCGTCGCAAAAAGACACCCGCCGCACCATCCGATAAGTCTGCTCCACCTCCCTTGCAGCCAGCTTATTTTGACGCGGAACAAGCGTCCGGCGCGGACGATAGAGAGAATATCGAATCAGAAATTTCTGCTCCGCCTCCGTTTTCTGCAGAAGATCGACCTCCTGAACAAGGTCGACAAGCCGAAGAGCGGCCGGTTCGCATGGCAGATGCCAGTGCTGAAGAAGTTCCCCAGGAAGCTGATCAGGTAGCACCGCAGCCTGTACCGCGCAGTTCCGAACCAAGCGGTCGAAGCCGGCGGCGGCGCGGGGGACGTGGCCGAGGAGGTCGGGGACGGGAACAGGCCGTGGCTCAGGCTTTCACTCCGGCAGCGGTGAAAGGTTCGATTCCAGCACTCCCTATCGAGGCGGCGGAAGAAGAAATGCCGGAGGCAGAAGGCGCATCGACGGTAAAAGAAGCAGAAGCTCAGCCGCTTGCTGCGGGAGCGCCGAAGACACCCGCGCCTGCGGCAGTGGCGCAACGTCCGCCAAAGGGCGTGGTTGTGTTGGCCATCGGATTGCCCGGCTCGGGAAAGAGTTCATGGTTCAAGCGGCACAATGTGGTGCCGCTCTCGAGCGATATGGTTCGCGCGTTGCTATTCGACGATGTCCGCGAACAGCGATTTCAGGATCTCGTTTTCTCCAATCTGCGCTCGATGCTCAAAGCGCGGCTCATCGCCAAGCGTCCTACAAACTATGTGGACGCGACTAACCTTACACCGCAGGAGCGCCAACACTGGATCAAGCTGGCGAAGGATTATCAATACGAAGTGCACGCCGTCTTCTTCGATGTACCGCTGGAAGTCTGCATTGAGCGTCATGAACGCCGCGACCGGGTTGTCCCCGAAGACGTAATGCGTCGCATGGCAGCTAAGCTGAAGCCGCCGACATTTGAGGAAGGTTTCGCCAAGATCACGGTTGTGCGGGTAAAAAAGAAAGAGTCGGAAGCAAGCTAGGCGACGCTTTGTCAGGAACTCGCTCTATCCCTTGAGATGCGGTAGCAGTTCTTTGAAGGCTGGCGACGAAGAGGATCGCATCAACTCGTAGATCATCATCTCGGTAGAAGAAATCACGGCTCCGGCGGCGCGCATTCGGTCGAGACCTATTTTCCAATTCCACTCCGTGCGCGAACTCACCGCGTCGGAAGCGACGTGAACGAGATACCCTTCACGCAGAGCTGCCAGCGCCGTCTGCATCACGCAGATATGGCTCTCCATGCCGCATAAGAGCAAAGTGTTGCGGTTGCCCGGCAGGCGTTTCAGTAACGTGCAGAAAACATCGCTGCCGAAGCAGGAGAAAAGATTCTTATCGATCGCCTCGGTTTCGGGAAGCAGGGAAGCGATCTCCGGAACGGTTCCGCCCAGACCCTTCGCATATTGCGTGCTCACAATCGGCAGGAATCTTGAGAATTCCAGCCGCGCGGATCAGCAGCTGAGCATTGCGGACGAGCTGCTCTTTCTGGAAAATCGGAGGCAAGAGTTTTTGTTGGATATCCACCACGATTAGAGCGCATCGGTCCGCTTCGAGCGATTGTCGCGCCACCTCGGAATAATCGCGTGCCGGCGTGGCGGCGTTTTCAAAGACCGTTGACATGGCTCCTCCTGTAGAACGGCAATCGTGATTCTATTCCGGCGGAAGGGAGGAACAGCAACATTGTTGACCGGGCTCGGAGGAAAACCATAGAATCAGGATGAGCTGATGGCAAATCAGTTCTGAGATTGCCCCCTCGTTCAACGGCTAGGACACCTGCCTCTGGAGCAGGCTATCGGGGTTCGAATCCCTGGGGGGCAGCCAAAACTTCATACTGTTAGCTTCCCCTCCGAACCTCCCCGCGATTATGAGGTCGATTCGCCGAGAGCCTTAATCTGATCGCCTATTTCTTGCCGCCGACGTTGCCGGCTATCAAAATCCGCAGCCTGGAGGTTCGATGCCAGGCCTTTTTTGTCATCTTTATCCAACTCCTTGAGCAAGGCGAGCTCCTGCAATAAATCCATCATCTGTTCCGAAGGCTTGGAGCTCATTCAGTTCTCCCGCTCACATCCTGAGATTTTTTCCGAAGTTAGGATGCAATTTACGACTGCCAGGGCCATGCGGGAGAATCAAAAGTCGCTATAGGCAGTGTGTTCGCGGCACCGAACGCAGGGTTAGCCAAAGGATCCAGCGCCATCACCATGAGGATCTCATGTCGCTGGATGTGCCGCCGGCTGCGGGAACGTAACCTTTCTGCGTGTAATCCATCACCATGCGATCGGCGTTAAATCTCCATCCCAGAGTGCGGATGGTTCGCTTCATGCGCTTGATCCAGCCCCGCGGCAAACCGTCACGATCGCGCTGGTAGTACAACGGAATCACCTCTTCGCGCAGTGCGCGCATCAAGTCTTCCGCGTCGCGGGTATCATGAACGCTCATATCAGCGTGAGTTCTTCCGGTGCCAATCGCAAATCCGTTCCTTCCGTCGTAAGCCTCGGCCCACCAGCCGTCGAGGACAGAAAGATTAAGGCCGCCGTTTAGAACTACTTTTTGACCGCTCGTGCCCGACGCCTCAAACGGACGCCGCGGGTTGTTCAGCCATACGTCGACTCCCTGCACGAGATAACGTCCGACGTTAATGTCATAGTCTTCGACGAAGACAAACTTGTCGGCGAAACGGGGATTCCGCATGAGTTCGGCGATCTGCTGCAGCACTAATTTTCCGGGCTCATCGTTGGGATGCGCCTTGCCCGCAAACACGAACTGCACCGGGCGCTTGGGATCGTTCACCATCGACGCCAGGTTTTCGATGTCCCTCAATAGCAGGTTCGCTCGTTTGTAGGTGGCAAAGCGGCGGGCAAATCCAATCGTGAGAGCGTCTGGACTGAGGACCTTGGCTAGTCTTTGTAAAGACTCAACTGGTTCATTGCGGCGCTTGGCTTGCTCGATGGCGCGGCGGCGAACGAAATCGAGAAGCCGCGATTTCAGGCTGAGGTGTGTCTCCCAGAGTTCGCCGTCATCCACATCCTCAATGCCTTCCCAGATGCGCGCTTCGCTGCTGTGCTCGTGCCAGTTCGTGCCGAGATGGCGGTCGTATAAACGGAACATCTGCGGCGCAAGCCACGAAGGAACGTGGACGCCATTGGTAATGTGCCCGATGGGGACTTCATCTTCCGGCTTGCCCGGACAGAGCCCGGTCCACATGGCGCGGGAGACTTCGCCGTGCAATGCCGAAACCGCATTGGCGCGCCGCGACAGCCTGAGGCCCAGCACAGTCATGCAAAAAGTCTCCTGCTGGTTGCTCGGTTTCTCGCGTCCCAGACCCATCAGGCTCTCTTGAGACAAGCCCATTTTTTCGCGCAACGGTCCCAGATGTTCTTCGATCAGTTCGGCATCGAAGCGGTCATGACCCGCAGGCACGGGGGTGTGGGTGGTGAATACCACTTCCCTTGAAACCCGAGAAACGGCGCTATCGAACGCAATGCCTTCTTCCTGCATGCGGGTGTGAAGCGCTTCCAGAACGACAAATCCGCTGTGTCCCTCATTCAGATGAAGAACACCGGGTGTGATGCCCATGGCTTTTAGAGCGCGGAAGCCCCCTACTCCCAGCAGCAACTCCTGCCGGATTCGAGTGCGTGCATTTCCGCCATAGAGGCGGGAAGTCAGCTGGCGATCGTCTTCCGAATTGCCTTCTACATCGGAATCAAGCAGGAACAGATCGCAGCGCCCGACGGCCACTCGCCATACTTTGGCGTGGATCGAACCTTTGCGAGTAGCGATTTCGATCTCGACAGGCCGGCCGTTCTTGCCGATCGCGGCCTCCAGCGGCAGTTGAGTAACATCCGTCTCCAGATATTCTTCCTGTTGCCATCCGTTGCGATCCAGACGCTGACGAAAATATCCCTGGCCGTAAAACAAGCCGATGCCGACCAATGGAATCCCAAGATCGGAGGCGCTCTTGATGTGGTCTCCAGCCAGACACGCCAAGGCCGCCGGAATAAACCGGCAGCGATTCGTGGATGCCGAACTCCGCTGAAAAATACGCGACCGGACGGGGCCTTAAAACTCCCGCATGCCGTGTTCCCCAGGTGCGGTCCGCGTGCAGATATTCCTGCAACCGGCGATAGGCATAATTGATGCGGCTGTGAAGTACCAGTTCGGCAGCCCGCTTCTCGAGCCTTGCCAGGGGAAACTCCGCCAGCAGTGATACTGGATTCTGATTCAGCTGTTGCCATCGCAACGGATCCAGGTCGCGGAACAGACTTGCGGTATCGTGATCCCAACTCCACCAGAGATTGCGAGCCAGAGTCCACAGCCGTTCCTGCGCGGGAGCGATGAAGCGATCCAGCGTGCGCGCTTCGCTCACCACCGGCGCGACCTGAGCCGCCGCCTCGGTGAGCATGTGAATTTCATTCTCGCGGAAGAGGCGGGGCTCCATGGTTTGCACCACGAGAACGCCCTGCAACACTCCACGGTCGATCAGAGGAACGCCGAGAAACGATTGGTACTCATCTTCGCCGGCTTCCGAAAAATATTTGAAACGTGGATGCGTGTGAGCTTGCTCCACAGCTACGGGGCGCACTTGCTCGGCCACCAGTCCGGCAAGTCCTTCATGGATCGCCATGCGCAACTGGCCGATACACTCGCGCCGCAGGCCGACCGTCGCTGCCAGCACCAGATTGGCTCGATCCGGCTCCAGCAGATACGCTGAACAAACATCAGTATCGAAACGCTTGGCAATCAAGGCGACAACGTTCATCAGCGTCTCGGCCGGTTGACCCTCCTCGGCGGCGAGGTTGGCAATCTCATCCAAGGTGAGAACGTCAGGAATCTCGCGCTGACCTCCGGTCAGATCCAAATCTTGAACCTCGCTGTGTTTGTCTTCCAATCCCAAACTCTCTGGCTCCATTCAATTCGACCCGGGCGGATGCAAATCGTCCTTTCTCCAACATTCGGTGGATGCATGAAGTATTAAAGCATACGACAAAGCACACACCCGCTATTCGCGCAGCGAGTGTGCGTGTCTTTACGTAGATTAATTACAGCCGAATAACTACTTTAGGTGACGCCGGACCCCTAGTCCAATCTAAATTATCGATCTCCTCCATGTGCAGGGAGACCGGAACACGCAAGATCGCGAGGATAGACGAACGTGGCAGTTCATGACTAGGCGGGTGGTGCGAGCTGTTGCACCGCAGGCGTGTCACCGCCCAGCCAATCCGGATTTTTCGCCGTGGAATCGAAGTGCGACGAAGTCTTGAATAACTCGTACTTTCCGGCCATTGCAACCTCTTTTGTCTTTGCCAGCAGTTTGGTCACTTGCTCACGATTCATGGGGTTGAATGTTTTTGCTGCTTCGATTGCCTGATCCAGAATTGCCGGCCGGTCTATTCCGGTAATCACTACCGAAGTGGGAAGGCTCATCGCGTAATGTAGACATTCCGTTGGCGATATAGTCTTGCTCTTCAGGATCACGCCATCACCCATGGATTTCATACCGAGGATTCCGATCTCCTGTTGCACCAGTTCAGGCACAACCAGGTGAGCAAAACTTCGGAAGTGAGCGTCCATCACGTTGAGCGGCATCTGTGCCGCATCGAAGTGGAAGCCGTGGTCAGCGGCAACTTTCAGCATGTACAGATGAATCTGCGGATCTTTATGTCCGGTAAAACCGATGTAGCGGATTTTGCCGGCTTTCTTTGCCTCGAGCATCGCCTCGTTGGCTCCGCCTTCCGCGAATATGCGGTCGGGATCGTCGAACCGAATTACCTCGTGATGCTGAATCAGATCGATATGATCCGTCTGCAAACGTTGCAGCGAGGTTTCGATCTGCTTCGTGGCGAGTTCCTTAGTTCGGCCATCAATCTTCGTCATCAGAAAAACTTTCTGACGATAGCCGTCCCTCAGCGCCTTACCCATTCGCAATTCACTCTGGCCTTCGTTGTAATCCCAGCTGTTATCCATGAAAGTGATGCCGCGATCGATGGCGGAGCGCACCAGCCGGATGCTCTCATCTTCGGTGAGTCCGTGCTGAGCGATATGAAAACCTCCCATGCCGATGACGGAAACGCGCTCTCCGGTGCGACCGAGAGTGCGGTAGAGCATGTCACCGCTTCTTGTTCCCGGCGACGAGAGTAAGGGAATCTGATTCATAGGTTCGTTCTCCTGGCGCGATCATTTTGCCGCGATGAATGCGATTACTGCCCACAGCAACGTAGCGCCGCAGTTTCTATGAACGTTCTCACTTCATGCTACAAAAATTATCTCAAGACGAGTCATGAAGATTATTTCAATACGAATCACGGATTCGTGTATCAGATGATCGCGCATCACCGAGATGTTGCCGCCCATTTCGAGAGGAGCTGACGGGCGATCCTGACCTCACAAAGCCGCCGAAGCAACCGACCGAATCGCGACAACCCGATGGGACGATTCCTTGTCTAAGTGCCAGGAGGGAAACTACATGGCAGCGAAAAAGAAGGGCTCGGGAAGAAAGTCAGGCGGCCGCAAGTACGGGAAAGCGGCGAGCAAGAGCGTGAAGAGCGCCATGCACCGTGAGAAGAAAGGCACGCTCAAGTCGGGCCGCGGCGGCAAGGGCGGCACCGTGAAGAGCCGCAAGCAAGCCATTGCGATCGGATTATCCGAAGCCCGCAAAAAAGGCGCCAAGGTTCCGCGGAGAAAGAAAGCGGCCTAGCAGGTCAGCTCAACCTGCAATTTGTTTGCAACGTGGGATCAGTAATTGTGCTTTGAAAGGCGCGGCTTTCGGCTGCGCCGCAAAGCTTCGTTGGAATCGAGACATTATCAAAACCTTCCAGCTTCTCCCTCATTCTCTCGAATTCCTTCGCGCCTGTTTCATCCCCGCACGTAGTCCGCTCACGATTGATTGTCGATAGCCACAGCCGTCAATGGTACTCATGACAGCGGCGGCGATACCTCCCGGGGTAGCCGCCTCCTGTGACAGTTCTTCCAGCGATGCGTCGCCCGCGCGCCATGCGGCAATCCCATCCGCCAGCGCATGAGCGGCGGCCAGTTGCGCGGTTCTGCGGTCTAACCCGATTCCTTCGGCGGCGGCAATCAACGCTGCGAGCGCGTGATATCCATGACTGCTTGAGTAAGTAACGGTGAAAGCGTCAAACTGCTTTTCAGGAATTTCGATCAGCGTACCGACAAGCGAAAACAGTTCGCGTACACGCTCCCGTGCCGTGACCGGATAGTCGCGTGCAAAAGTCAGTGCAGTCAGGCCTTGGCCACTGCGGCAAACCGGGCTGGGCATGGCTCGTGCCCACTTCACCGGTGATCCGAGTGCGGAACGTAACATCGATAGGGGAATGCCTGCAGCCAGGCTCACTGCTGTCGAAGGTCTACTGAGTTTGAAGGCGGCTATTTGTTTCAAAAGTTCGCGCACGGACTGCGGCCGGACCGCAACAATCAGGACAAGAGCTGATTCGACTGCGCGGCGCAAATCCGGTTCGACAACTACGCCATGTTTGCGCCTGATCGCTTGCAGTTTTTCTAAATTCCGGTCGTGAACTACGATCGGCTGGCGATAGCCCGCCAGCCGCAATCCCGCAACCAAGGCGCTGGCGATGCGTCCCCCGCCCAGGAAAACTGTGGCTTTCACACGAGCCCCATGCATGCCTCGTCTGCGGCCTCCACTAAAGTTTGCACATCGGCTTCCGTGTGGGCTGTCGAGATGATCCAGTGCAGACCGTTAGAAGGCGTCATATATATTCCGCGATCAAGCAGCCGGTGGACGAATCGTGAGTAAAGCTTCGTATCAACATACTTGCAGTAGTCGCGGTAATCGGAGATGGCATCGCGATCCGTGAAATAAATTTGGAACATGGGGCCGAAGCCCTGCACAATCGCCTTGAGTTTGTGGCGGAGGAAGACCTCGCGAAGTCCGGCGATGGCCGCGTTGCCGACTGCATGCATCTTCTGGTAAGTGGCTTCGGCGGAGAGCATGTCTAGATTCGCCGCGATCACTTTCATGGTTAGCCGGTGACCGTTGAAGGTGCCATAGTGCAGGACCATCTTGTCGCTCCACTTCATGCGCTCGAGGATCGAGCGTGGCCCAGCCACAGCGCCCACGGGAAATCCTGCGCCCAGCGCCTTGCCGAAGGTGCTGATGTCTGGGACGACGCCGTAATATTCCTGGCATCCGCCCGGCGCGTAGCGAAAGCCGGTGACCACTTCATCGAGAATTAACAGCGCGCCGCACTCGTGTGTGAGTTCGCGGACGCGTTGCAGATATCCGTCCCGAGGAAGAATGCAACCCATGTTGGCCATGATCGGCTCGGTGATCACGGCAGCCAGTTCGTGTCCCTGCTTTTGCAGAATGCGTTCGAGCGCGGCCTCGTCATTCCACGGCGCAAGCACCACGTCGTCAAAAGTTGACGGCGGAATTCCTTCGGAGTCCGGAATGCGCGCCGGATTCTCCACCGTACCCAATTCCTCCGGCGGATGACTGTGCGCATTCAGCAGATACGGATCGTACCAACCATGATAGTGACCTTCGAATTTCAGAAACTTGTGGCGTCCGGTATGGGCGCGGGCCAGTCGCAAGGCGAGCATGGTGGCTTCGCTGCCCGTATTCGTGAAGCGCACCACCTCGGCCGAAGGCACCATGCGGCGAAACCGTTCCGCGGCCTCGATCTCCGCGGACGTTGCCGCCGCGAAATGCGAGCCCTCCGCCATCGCATCGGAAACAGTCTTCACTAACCTCGGATGAGCATGGCCGTGGATGAGCGCGCCGAACGACATCATGAAGTCGATATATTCATTGCCATCGATATCCCAAGCGCGCGATCCCTGCCCGCGCTCCAGCAGGATGGGTCCGGGCGCGTACACGGCAGCGCCACGCGAAGGCGAATTGACGCCCTCGACCAACGATTGCTGGGCGCGGGCAAACCATTCCTCCGATCGAGTACGGATCTGCGTTGGTTTCATTGGAGATCGAATTCTCTAGCCAGAGCCGGCCAGGCCCCCGCCATCCACAACCAGCGTCGTTCCAGTAACGAACGTAGATGCGTCGCTGGCAAGGTAGAGCGCGGCCTGTGCGATCTCATCGGCTTTGCCGACGCGTCCGAGAGGACGGTTGGACGAATCGGAGAGAAACTTATCCTCCGCTTCGCCTAATTGCCGCGCCTCGTTACGAAGCATGGCAGTATCGGTATCTCCGGGACATAGACAGTTCACTCGAATATTTTGCCTGCCGTGATCAATCGCCATGGCTTTCGTAAGCAGAACCACAGCGCCCTTCGAAGCACAATACGCTGCCGCACGCGGCCCGCCAGCCAAGCCCCATCCGGAGGCGGTGTTAATAATCGCACCTCCGCCAGCCTTTGCCATCAGCGGAATCACTTCACGAGACATAAGAAAGACGGATTTTACATTGACCGCCATCACGTGATCCCAATCTTCTTCGCTGATCTCGACTACCGAGGCTCTGCGGATAATGCCGGCATTGTTGAAGAGTACGTGAACGTCGCCAAACTGTTTGGCAGTGTGCTCGATCGCGCGGCTGCAATCAGTAGCGTGAGTTACGTCCGCTCTCTGGAAAATTGCACGTCCCCCGCGAGCGGAAATTTCCTGCACTATAGCAAGTCCGGCTTCCTGGTTAAGATCGACGATGCTTACCGCCGCGCCTTCGCGGGCAAACAGCAGCGCCGTGGCACGGCCGATGCCACCCGCGCCGCCGGTAATGATTGCCGTCTTGCCGCCGAGTTGGTTCGTGAGCATCGTTTCTTTCAGATATCAATGTGTCAGTGTTCGGCGAGACCACGTCGAAACCACGTATCGACGTCGGAAGCCGCGACGAGCGTTCGCACGGCCTGCAAAGTGATATATTAGCTACGAATCCGGCGATGTCCACCGCTAAGGAACAAGTCGACTCGCTCCTGCACAAACTTCCCGAAAACTGCTCGCTGGAAGACATTCAATACCATCTCTATGTACTCGACAAGGTCCGCCATGGACTGGAAGAGGCAGAGCAGCAGGGAACTATCTCACAGGATGATGTAGAAAAGCGACTAAGCCAGTGGCTTACCGAGTAGTCTGGTCGCCGCGCGCTGTCGCTGACGTTGAAGCGATTGCAATTTATATCGCTGCAGATTCGTCCTTTTAAGGCCACTCTTCAGCTTCCGACGAATCTCGCATACAAGCTGCGGGCGACGCCAGCATCGGTCGTTCCCTTGATGATGGCGCGGCCGTCGGGGAATAGCGTCAGTTCATAGGGCTCGCGCCAGAACTTCAGGACGAATTCGTTGTGCCGGACGGTGCCAAGGCTTTCCAATCGCCGCTGCATCTCGGCGAAATCAATCGGGCGGGCGCGCTCGTGAATCTGCACCGAATTTCTTCCGCACATCGTGATATGGGGACGCGCTTCGCCGGCCAGGTGCACGAAATCCCTTTCGCCGCACGCCCGGCACCCCGTTCTCGGCTTTCCCGCTGCAATTTCGGCGTGATCATTGTTCCAAACATCGAAGGACCAAAGCGTTTTCCGCAAGTGCTCCAGCGCCGCGCCGCCCAACAGCAACTTCAATGCTTCAGAGGCCGCGACCGAGGCAACTACATTTACCGCGGTATTCAATATTCCGGAGGTTTCGCAAGTCTCCACCATTCCTCGCGGCGAGTCGGGAAACAGGCATACTAAACAAGCGGTCTTGCCGGGAACCACATTTAAGGTCACTCCATAACTGCCCACGGCAGCGGCGTAAATCCAGGGAACAGAGGCTTTGACGGCGTAATCATTGATCAAATATCGAGTCTCGAAATTATCCGTTCCATCAAGAATTACGTTAACTCCTTCAAGCAGATCTTCAATATTTCCAGGTACGACGTCCTCAACCCGCGCCTCAAGTTTTACGTCGGAATTGAACCGCGCAATTTTGCGGGCGGCGGCGACGGCCTTGGGCAGAGATTCGGAGGCATCCTGCTCGTCAAACAGCGACTGGCGCTGCAAGTTGCTGGCTTCCACATAATCGCGATCGATGATCCGCAGTTCGCCGACGCCAGATCGCGCCAGCAATGAGGCGAGCGCCGACCCGGTTGCGCCACAGCCAACAATCGCGACTCTACCCGCGGCGAGTTGCTGCTGGCCTTGCGCTCCGATTCCGCGGAACAGAATCTGCCGCGAATAGCGCTCCTCGAACTTGTCTTCTGCTGTTGCACCTGCGTGTTCCGAGCCCTGCCTCAAGGAGGTCACCAGTTCCTTCCCGCAAAACCTTTATTATAGTGGGATCGCTCCGCCATCCGTACGCGGGACAACGAGGGTCCTCCGCGCCTCATCGAAATATGAAACGGACCTAAGGAAATTATTTGCTAAGAAGGTACGCCGCATTCGTCATCGCGATGATGGTTTCGCTCGGCTCGGTGGCTCATGCCGGGTCACCTCGCGTTTCCTCTTTATTGCAGGAGGCGCAATCCTCACCGGGGATGGCTGCCTATTTCGGACGCACCGTCGGATCTATCGAACTCCCCGGCGTTCAGGATGCTGAGAGATTTCTGCAGATGCTGCCGCAAAAAACGGGTGAGCCCCTGGACCGGGATCAAGTGCGCGAGAGCATCCGCATTCTTTATTCCACTGGCCTATTTGCTGACATTCAGGCCGAAGTGACTCCTGTTAGACGGCGCCGTCGTTCTCAGGTTCACCACGTCGCCGAATTTGTTTGTGGGCGCCGTGGATGTGGAGGGAGCTCCGCGTCATCCCACTTACAACCAGATCGTGAACGCCGCGAAACTCCAGCTCGGCGAACTGTATACCGTCGACAAACTTAACCGCGCTCTGCAGAACATTCGCCAACTGCTGCAGGAGAATGGATATTACCGGGCGCGTGTGACTGGGGAAAGCATTTCGAATTCCGCTACGCAAGAGACTAATATCCTGTTTCACATCGCAGCCAGGGACCTGGCGCATGTGGGCGAGGTTAGAGTTAACGGGCAGTCGGATTTTTCGCTAAGCCAAGTTGAGGATATTGCCAAGATGCACCCAGGCGACCGGATCACGGCCAACCGGGTTACCAACTCGCTACAGCGCCTTCGCAAAAAACTTCAGAAGCAACATCGAGTCCTGGCCCAGGTTTCCATCGCCGAGCAGAACTACCATCCGGAATCGAACGCAGTCGACTATACGTATCTCATTCGGCCCGGTCCCGTGGTGGTCGTATACGCCGTGGGCTTTCCTGTTAGCCGAGGCGTTTTAAAACGAGAGATACCCGTCTATCAGGAGAACGCGGTCGACGATGATTTGCTCAACGAAGGTAAGCGGAATCTGCTCAATTATGTCCAGACCCGCGGGCACTTCGATGCGTCAGTTAGCTTTCAAAAGGAAACCAGTCCCGACGTGGTCCGCATAATCTACCATGTTGATCCTGGACCGGTGCACAAACTCGAGTCTGTGGAAATCACCGGAAACAAGTATTTCTCCGCCAAAATGCTCCGCCAACGCCTGCAGATTCAGCCTGCCAGCAGATTCTTTTTTCCCGGACGCTACAGCGAAGCTTTGCTCAAGAGCGATGTTGTCGGTCTTCAGGCCTTGTATGTCTCCAACGGCTTCCGTCAGGTCAAGATTCAAACCAAGGTGGACGACAATTATCGACAGAGGCAAAATCATCTCGCGGTGCATATTCAAATCAACGAAGGGCCGCAAACCCTGGTGGCTGCGCTGCACATTGTTGGCAACGAGAAAATCAACGCCAAAGCATTTCCTGAATTGAATACCGCCGCTGGCCAGCCTTACTCGGAGCAGAATTTAGCCACGGATCGCGACGACATACTCAACTACTACTTCAATCACGGTTTTCCCAACGCCACACTGGATATCATGGCCAGTGCTGCTCCGGCTGCGCCGGATCGCGAAGATATTACTTACACAATCCACGAGGGAGAACAATTTGTTGTTAACAAGGTGCTGGTCGCCGGGCTTGAGCATACACGCGATTACGTGGTGCAGCGCGAGGTGCAAGTGGCTTCCGGGCAGCCTCTTAGTCAGCAGGATATTCTCGACACCCAGAGCAAGCTCTACGATCTTGGCATCTTTAGCCAGGTCGACACGGCAGTACAGAATCCCAACGGCACGGACCCTGAGAAAAATGTTCTGGTTCAAGTTCGGGAGGCGAAACGCTACACTTTTACTTACGGTGCGGGCCTGGAGTTCGAAACCGGCCTGCCTTCCGGTACCAATGCTCCGGCTGGGGAAACCGGAGTCAGTCCCCGCGTCGCACTGGATGTCACCCGCCTCAACGTTGGCGGCCGAAACCAGACTCTCACCTTCCAGTCGCATGTCGGAACCCTGCAGCAGCGCGGCTTGATCGGTTACGAAATTCCGAAAATCCTGAACAATGATCGCTTCAAACTCTTTTTTACGGCGTTTTACGACAACAGTCTCAACGTGGCCACTTTCACCTCGCAGCGCCTGGAGGGGAAGATCGATTTGCGTCAGCAAATCGGCAGGCAGGAGGTGAATCATTCCACCTCGATCACCTACCGGTTCGACTACCGACGGGTGAAAGCGAGCAACTTCGCGTCGGATTTTTCGCCCGCGGAATTCAGCTTATTTTCTCTGCCTGCCCACGTGGGCGGGCCGGGCTTCACGTTCATCCGCGACCAGCGGGACAATCCTCTGGAAAGCACCAAAGGGCAATACTTTACTCTGGATACATTTGTGGCATCCAGCTATGTCGGTTCGCAATCGGATTACGGCCGCGCGCTCTCCCAGGATTCCACGTATTACGCCTTTGGCCGAACCAATCATCAGTTCGTCTTCGCCCGCTCGACTACGCTGGGAGCGGAACAAGTCTACGGAGGCACAAGGATTTTGCCGCCCGGGTCCTGTCCGCTGAACAATCTGCAGACAGCCTGCCAGCAGAACATTTCCATCATTCCACTGCCGGAACTTTTTTTTGCGGGTGGTGGCAACTCTCATCGCGGCTTTGGGTTAAATCAGGCAGGACCCCGCGATCCCGATTCCGGTTTCCCCGTCGGCGGCTCAGCTCTGTTTGTGAACAGCGAGGAGCTGCGGTTTCCTTCGATCAGCCTGCCCTACCTGGGAGAAGGGTTCGGTTTCGCGATTTTTCACGATATGGGCAATGTTTTTACTGCTGGACATGACATGCTGAAAGGCCTGCTGCGCTGGCACCAGCAAAATCCTGCGCAGTGCCTGCAATACAGTCCGGTGACGGCCGCCGCAGCCTATGATTATTGTGTGACCAGCTTCGATAATTCTGGTTATGACTACACTTCACACGCGGTTGGCCTGGGGTTGCGCTATAAGACACCCATTGGCCCTTTACGCTTTGATTTCGGATACAATTTGAATCCGACGCTGTATCTCACTGGCTACACGCCGAGCATGCCATCGGCTCCAACGTCGGCGTTTACTCCGCAACGCCTGCAGCATTTCAACGTATTTTTCAGCATAGGGCAGCCGTTTTAATGAGAGTTCATGCTAAAACGACGATCACTGCGGCGTTCGCGCTGCTGCTATCTGTTTTCGCCTTTGTCATTCCCAGTTCAGCGGCTGCTGCCCAGGTGATCGATCGCATTGTGGCGACTGTGAACGGACGAGTCATTCTGCAATCTGATTGGGATGAAGCTTTGTGCTACGAGGCGCTTCTCAGTAACCGCTCGGTCGCTGATTTTACCGCCGACGACCGGCGTGCGGTGCTCGATCGTCTAATCGACCAGGAATTGCTCCGCGAGCAGATGAAATCGGCAGAATTTCGCCATGCCTCTGATGCGGAGGTCGCGGCCCGCATCGCCAGTGCCCGCAAACAATATCCGCAAGGCGCTTCGGATGATGGTTGGCGGGCTCTTTTGGCGCGTTACAACATCACTGAAAAAGATATTTTTGCCCATGTCCGGCAAGAGATCGATGTGATGCGCCTGGTTGATGCGCGGCTTCGCCCCGCCGTGCAAATCGATGCCAAGTCGATCGAAGATTACTATCGCGATCAGTTCGTCCCGAAGTTGAAGCAGGCGGGCTCCTCGGAAGTTCCTCTAGCCGAAGTTTCGGCGAAGATTCGCGAACTGCTGACCGAACAAAAAGTCAGCGAGATGCTTGTCTCCTGGCTGCAGACTCTGCGTTCTGAAGGTCAGATTCGTATACCCGGCGTCACTCCTTCCTCCAATGACCCGGGAGTTCGATCGCAGTGATCGCCGAAGCCGCCAAGCCCACTGGCCGGTGGTGGAAATATCTACTTGTGCTCACGGCCGTTGTGTTCCTTTTCATCGCAGGATTGGTTGTTTACACCACCACGGATTCGTTTCAGTCGCTTGGTCCGCCGTCGTCTGGTGGCCGAGATCGAACGGATCACCGGGGGTCGCGCCCAGATCGGTACCTTCCATACCATTCCTTTCCGCATGCAGGTCGAGGTTCGGAATATCACGGTCCACGGGCGTGAATCCGGGTCCGAGGTTCCTCTGGCGCATGCCGATGGAATTGTCGCGCGTTTGAAGATCAGTTCTTTGCTGCGTTCCGAGTTAGCTTTTGAGGAAGTTGTGCTGGACCAGCCGGTTGTTCATCTGGCGTTCTATCCTGACGGCACGACAAATTTTCCGCAGCGACACGGGGGCGCAGTCTTCTATTCAGACTACGGTGGAACAGCTCTTCGCGCTTTCGATCAATCGCCTTGAAATTCGCCACGGACGCATCCTCTGGGATAACCAGATCATGCCCCTCGACCTGGCTGCGCGCGATGTTTGGCTGCAGATGGATTACTCCTATCTTCACGCGCGCTACAATGGCCGCCTTCTGGTTGGCTTGGTGGATACCAAACTGCACGATTTCCGCCCCTTCGCCTGGATGAGTTCGGCGGACTTTACTCTGGGAGCCGACTCTGCGGATATCAACTCTCTGAAATGGAATTCCGGCCATTCCAACCTCTTCGCCAGTGGTCACATTACCAACTTTCGTCGTCCGCATCTCCAGGGAGCATACGAGGCGCACCTTGACCTCAGCGAAGCGGCATTGATCGCTCGACGCCATGACCTTCGCGCCGGATTTCTCGACCTGAAAGGAGAAGGGAATTGGTCGCTCGATCAATTTGCCTCCACGGGGCTGCTCACGCTCCACGACCTCTCCTGGAAGAACGATCAGATTGCGTTCTCCAAGGCTGCCCTGACCACCGGTTATTCAATCACCGATCAGCAACTAAAACTATCCAAGCTACAAGGTAAGATCTTTGGCGGAAGCATAACTGGCGATGCCGAACTGAATCAGTGGCTCGCAGGCGAGCAGCACCTTTCGCCTGCGGCTAAGAAAACGCTTGAGACTGCGGTGATTTCCTCAGCTCCTCCGTTGAGTAAGTCCCGCCAACCGATTTCGAGACCGAAGGCGTCTGCCATCCAAAGCGCGCTGATAGCACTTCGACTGCGTGACATTTCGAGCGAAGACCTTGCGCTGGCTCTTAATGCTCAGGCTCATCCGCTCCCGGATTTTCGTCTTGCCGGGCTAGCTTCCGGCACTATCGAGGCTCGTTGGAAGGGAAGTCGCCGGGACGCCGAAATTCAATTTGCTCTCGACGTCAATCCGCCGCCCATTTCGCTTGCCGCGCGAGTTCCGCTCACTGCCCATGCCACGGGCGTTTACTACGTGGCAACCGATAGTCTTGATCTTCCGCAATTTAACCTGGCCACGCCTACAAGCCATGTTCTGGCCTCGGGCAGGTTGTCTTCCAATTCGGCGCTTCGGCTGTCCGTTTCGGCTTCCAGTCTGGCGGATTGGCTTCCGCTGGTCGCTGCGGTGCGCGGACCTGCGCTGCTTCCCGTAGTTCTAAACGGACGCGCTACTTTCAACGGCAACTTGACCGGTTCGTTCTCTTCGCCGCAACTCGGTGGAAGTCTGCAGGTAGAAGATTTCGAAGTCAATATTCCTGCGACGGGCAATACCCACGCGCTCAAAACCCAGTGGGATTCTCTTTCGACTTCGTTACAGCTCTCCTTCGATGCCATCGCTCTGCGCGGCGCGAATCTGCGTCGAGACGACACCTCCGCGGAGTTTGAGGCTTCTTCCTCCCTCGACCATGGCCATTTCACCGGCGATAGTCAATTCAGAATCCGCGCCAACCTTGAAAATACGGATCTTGCGACTGTGCAGGCGCTCACCGGATCCAACTATCCGGTAAGCGGTGCAGCCGATATCTTCCTGCAGGCCGCGGGCACAGCCTCGGATCCTCACGGTGACGGCAAAATTCATCTCAACCACGCTACTGTTTATGGCGAGCCGGTCCAGCAGTTCGATTCCGGCTTTCACTTCTCGAACGGCGAACTAGCGCTTGATAACATCCATCTCTTCCACGACGATTCTGTACTCACTGGCAGCGCCGCCTACACTCCCGCGACGCGCAGGTTTCGTCTTGACGTGGCCGGAAGTAATTTCGATCTTGCGCATATCCACCAGATTCCCCCCAATCGTCTCGCCCTCGAAGGCCGTGCCGACTTCAGCCTTAAGGCATCCGGGACTGCGCAGGCTCCCGCCATCGATGCTAACGTTCATCTCCGCCAACTCACACTCGATCACGAACTCGTGGGAGGCCTTAATCTGCGAGCCGTCAGCGAGGGTAGTGATCTGCAGCTTAGCGGTACTTCCCAACTGCAGCACGGTTCTCTGCTCATTGGCGGGCATGTCCAGATGCGCGACGGCTACCCCGCCGACATTTCTTTGCAGATGGATCAGCTCGATCTTGATTTCTTGTGGCACGCCTATCTCGGCAACCAACTCACCGGACACTCATCGGTGGCCGGTTCTCTCGACCTTCACGGCCCGATATCTCATTTTTCACAATGGCGGGTGAATGCCGATCTCAGTGCGGTCTCACTCGACCTGGAAAATGTGAAACTGCAAAATCAGGATCCAGTCCGCCTGGTCCTGGCAAATCGAACTCATCAAGATTGAACGACTGCACATGCTCGGGGAGGGAACTGACCTCAGTGCTCATGGTTCGCTACAGCTCTCGGGTAGTCGCAGCCTCGATCTAGTTGCCGACGGCCACCTGGATCTCAAGCTGCTTTCTAGTTTCGACCCTGACATTACCGCCTCCGGAGTCGCTGCCCTGAATATGACGGTCGGCGGAACCGTTGACGATCCCCTGCCTCAAGGCCGGCTGCAATTTTCCAACGGGTCGCTGTCTTACGCGACGTTGCCCAGTGGATTGAACGGATTCGACGGCACTCTGCTGTTCACTCGTGATCACGCCCACATCGAATCGCTGGCCGCCCGCACCGGCGGAGGCACTCTGAGTTTTCAGGGCGATGCCACTTACCTCAACCGGCAACTGAATTTCAATCTGACCGCCATTGGCAAAGACGTTCGCCTGCGCTATCCCCCGGGCGTGAGCTCCACGGCCGACGCCGAATTGCACTGGGTGGGGACGCGCTCCGATTCGAACGTCTCCGGCAAATCACGATCAACAAGATCGCCGTAACCCCGGGCTTCGATTTCAGTTCTTACCTGGAGCGCGGCCGCCAAGGCGCGAGCCTGACGGTTGCGAGCTCTCCGCTGAACAATATCAAACTCGAATATTCATGTGCAGACCGCGCCGGAACTGCAGATGCGCACCGCCATCGCCCGGTTATCCGGCGACGCCGACCTCCGACTTCGAGGTTCCGTGGCTCGTCCCGCGGTCCTTGGCCGGGTTGATATTCTCGAAGGCCAAGCCACGTTTCACGGCACACGCTATACCCTCGAGCGCGGCGACATCAGCTTCACCAATCCGGTCTCTATCGAGCCCCAACTCAATCTGCAGGCCTCCACCCACGTTCGCAATTACGATCTGAATATCACTATGACCGGGACGCCTGATCGCGGATTGAACATTAACTACCGCTCTGAACCTCCGCTGCCGAAATCGGACATCATTGCGCTGCTGGCACTCGGGCGCACCGGCGATGAATCCGCCCAACTGCAAGAGCAGTCAGGCCAGAGCGTTTTTTCCGACCAGGCGACTGCTCTTATCCTGAGCCAGGCTCTGAATAGCACGGTCACCAGCCGGTTTCAAAGGCTATTCGGCGCCAGCAATATCAAGATTGACCCACAGGGACTCGTCACCGAAACTAATCCCATCAGCAACAGCCCACAGATCACCATCGAGCAGGAATTCGCCAATAATGTGTCACTCACCTACTCCACCAACGTCTCTCAAAGCTCGCAGCAAATCATCCAGGGCGAGTACTATTTCAATCGCAACCTTTCGGTCGTTGGAACACGCGACCAGAACGGTGTGGTCAGCTTTGACCTTCAAGTCCGCCAGCGGAAAAAATAAAGTGATTGAGCTTTACGTTTATTCTGCCTGGGATCTTAGCTCCGTTTAGAAAGTCGAAGCACAAGCACGAATATGATCGACTTCAGCTCCGCGCGCCAGCGCATGGTAGATTCGCAACTTCGCGCCCGCGGCATTTCTGACGGGAGAATACTCGACGCGATGCTGCGCGTTCCGCGCCACGAATTTGTCCCTGAGGCCCTTCGCGCCGAGGCCTACGAGGACCATCCTCTGCCCATCGGTGACGGCCAGACCATCTCTCAGCCCTACGTGGTGGCTGTGATGCTGGAATCACTTCAACTCACCTCGACGTCTACCGTCCTCGAAATCGGCACTGGCTCTGGATACGTTGACAGCGCTTCTCGGGGAGCTGGCAGCTCAAGTTTTTTCCATCGAACGCCACCCGGATCTTGCCTCTCATGCACGCGTCGTCTTAGCGCGGTTCGGCTATGCGAATGTGCAAATCTCTACGGGCGACGGCACGCTCGGCCTTCCCGCGCATTCCCCGTTCGACGCTATTCTGGTTTCGGCCGCCGCCTTCGAGATTCCCTCCGCTCTGCTTTCTCAGCTTCGCGAGGGAGGACGCATGATTATTCCCGTCGGCTCCCCCGAGTCACAGCAACTCCAATTGGTCCGAATGCACAATGGCCAGCCCGTAATCTCGCTCCGAGATTCGGTACGTTTCGTTCCACTGATCTCTGACCGTGAGATCTCTGACCGTGACTAATCGTGTGTGGGAAGGGTTTCACCTTTCACCGTTATAAACTGCGAGTGGATGCCTAAAGCATGAGCGCAATCGGAGTGCTGCACGAGAAGCTGGTATTCAACCGCAGAGTAGAAATCCTAGCAGGCTGGTTCGCGCAGCTGGCGCCGCAGTCCGCACGGGTGCTCGACGTGGGCTGCGGGGATGGGCTTATTGCAGCCGCTCTACAATCCCGCAGGACGGATATTGTAATCACGGGAATCGATGTGCTTCCCCGCAGCCACACTTCCATTCCGGTTGATATGTTCGACGGATCGAGCATCCCTTTCGATGACCAATCGTTTGACCTGGTTCTCTTCTCCGACGTCTTGCACCATACGTCCGATCCAGCTATTTTGTTACGCGAGGCTCGGCGCGTGTCGAAACAGAACGTGCTTATCAAGGATCACAATTGCAATGGCTTGTTGGCCGGCCCGCGCCTGCGCTTGATGGACTGGGTGGGAAACGCAAGATTTGGCGTCGCACTGCCCTACAATTATTGGACCGAGCGCCAGTGGCACGAAGCCTGGCGAGTAATCGGACTGAAGCCGGAGCAAACGGTGACCAGGATCGGTCTATACCCCAAACCCATCGACTGGGTATTCGGAGCCAAACTGCACTTCATCACGCTTCTCAGCCGAAGTTGAATAAAGAGCCTACAAGATAGTATTCGGTCGGATCGTTCGCTGGCGGAAGGGTCGCGGGATGCTGACAACTCATTTCCGTCTCAGTCCCAAAACGCTCATGAAGAAACTGGCGAAGATGGTCTGCGCCCCGAGCGTTAGCAGTAACGCGGCCGGAATTACAATTCTCATCGTCCGGGAATAGTCCATCATGCCGAAGTGCTGGCGCTCCCCAGCCGCTGACCGCATATGCGGAAGCGCTGAATCCCGCGATTGTCAGCGCCGCGCCCACGGCTACCCCAAGCTCAAGCGTGATGTAGCGGAAAAGTTTATCCAACGCAGCATCAGGAGGCAGCAGTCCCTCGGAAATCGCAAAGATTTTTGTAAAGCAGGCGAAAGCAATTGCCTGAAATCCCAGCAGCACAAAGGCCGCGGCATATACCAGGGTATGAACGTCGAAAGTAATTCCGCCGAGCGTGCGCGGTGCAGGCAACAGCCACAGACCGAGTGCTGTGCCCAGCAGCATCAGTGCGATTCCGGGATAAAGAAATAACCAGCGCGGACTATACAGCAAAAAAAAGCGCAAAGTGCGCCAGCCATCGCGCCACGTACGCAAATGGGGAGGACGATTGCGTCCATCCGGAGAAAGCGTGGTCGGAACCTCTGCAATGCGCAGACTCGAGCAGTGTAGCCTTCACCACCATCTCTGTGGCAAATTCCATTCCCGTGGTTCGCAAGGCCATGCGCTCGTAGGCGTCTTTGCGAAAGCCGCGCAGGCCACAATAGAAATCTCCGACGGGACTCTTGAAAAATAGCTGTCCCAGCCGGGTTAGCGCGGGATTGCCAAAGTAACGGTGCAGCGGAGGCATTGCGTTTTTCTGGATTCCGCCTCTAAAACGATTGCCCATCACTACGTCTGCGCCCTTGCGCAACTGCTTCGATAAATCGCGGGATGTGTCCGAAATCGTAGCTGTCGTCAGCGTCTCCCATCACAACGTATTGACCGGATGCGGCTGCGATCCCTCCCATCAAGGCGCTGCCGTAGCCCTTCGCCTGCACATTCACCACTTTGGCGCCCAACCGTTCCGCAATCTGCAGCGAGCCGTCGGTGCTACCGTTATCGGCGATAACAATTTCGCCCGCAATGTGAGCTTCCTGAAGAGCCCGCTGCGCCTTGACGATGCAGGCTTCCAGGGTTTCGGCCTCGTTCAGGCAGGGCATTACCACCGACACTTCGATCGCTTCGACGCCTTTTACCGGCGACACAACCGGCTGACGATCCACGTTCCGCTCTAAGGGCAACCGCCACAACGACTCCTTATCCGGGAAAAAGCGTCTATCTGTTTTGAGTACCGGAATCATAACAGGAACCCGGGCGAGTTTCGGCACTACTTATGCTCAGAAAAATGCGCGCCATCACGCCAGGTTGCGAGCTCTACACACCGCGTGATACAAGGCAATTGAACGGCATGTCAGTGATTCGCAGGTTTACCAGATCGTGCGTCATCTTCTTGTTGGGAAGTGAATCCAGGCCCCGGACCATCGTTCGAGGACTCGCCTCGGGCTACCGGATCAATATTTCGCCCGCCGAGAAGCTTGGGTATCTTCTGGGAACTGATGAACCCCATCTGCAAAAGGCGATCCGGGATTACGTCGTCGCCGGCGACACTGTGTATGACATCGGCGCGAATATAGGTTACGTATCCCTGTCACTGGCCAAGCGTGTCGGAACCGGGGGCCGAGTGATTGCTTTCGAGCCAATTCCGAGCAGTGCTCGAAGCCTTTCGGCAAAACATCGAGATCAACGGAATCACCAACGTTCGGCTGCTGAATCTCGCGGCGTCCGATAAGTCTGGCGAGGCCGTGATTCGAATGAATGAGAACTCAGCCACGGCAAGCCTGGTCTGGCATCGAAACGAGCCTTCAGCTACTGAACTTCATGTTCGTACGGCGGCCATCGACGAACTCGTGGAGGCAGGCGAGTTTGGGCTTCCCAGCTTTGTGAAAATTGATGTTGAAGGTGCAGAGGGATTTGTTTTGCAGGGCATGCGCCGCACAATTGCCACCGCCCGGCCTGTCCTTTTTGTTGAATGCTCGGATATTGGCCGCGAACAAACGTGGCAACTGCTTGGGGAATTAAACTATCACTGCTACTCGGCGATCACGGGAAAGCCGGTGAGAAACTTCGAGCAATACCGGCACTCTGATTTTCTATGGTTGCCCGGGCATTCGTAGGCCGCCCGTTGGCAACTCACTCTACTTCGATAAGAAGTGTGCGTAGTAGTTAGTGCTGGCGACTCTTCTCCATCCCATCGAGCAATGCGATAGTCACATTTTGAACGGCGTGCATCATTCCCTCAACTAAGGTGTCCGCTAGTTTCTCATAAACAGAGGGTGTCGGCGTGAAACGCCGGCTGCATTCGATTTGATCTCGCCGCGCTACTCCGAGGGCAGAGAATTGTATTCGTGCCTTACAATCTTTCTTGTGCCAGTTCTCCGCAACCTGCGCGTCACGCTGGAAATGATTAAGTGGGAGCACTCGGTTTTCGCCCTCCCTTTTGCGCTGTGCGGGGCCATGCTCGCGGCCTCGGGTTTGCCTACTGCGCATCAACTCGTGTGGATCGTCGTCGCTATGGTGGCTGCCCGGTCTGCGGCGATGGCCTTTAACCGTCTGGCTGACGCGAGTATCGACGCCGCCAACCCGCGCACTCGCACCCGTGCGTTGCCGGCTGGACATTTATCGCCCGCGTTTGTGGCCAGCTTCGTGATCGTCTCCTGTGCCATTTTTATTCTCGCTGCCTCGCAACTTAATCGGCTCACTCTGTGGCTCGCGCCGGTGGCGCTGGCGATCCTGCTGCTCTACTCGTACACGAAGCGCTTCACGCGACTGTCGCATCTCGTGCTTGGATTCGCTCTCGGTATCGCGCCTTCCGCGGCATGGATTGCGGTTCGAGGTTCGCTCGATCCCCGCATCCTGCTGCTTACCGCGGCTGTGACTTTCTGGGTTGCAGGCTTCGATATTCTCTATGCCTGTCAGGATTTCGAGTTTGACCGCGACGCGGGGCTGCACTCGATCCCCCGATATATCGGCATTGGCGCGGCTCTTTGGGTTGCGCGGATTTTCCATCTCATCATGCTCGGCCTTTTAGTCGCCTTGATCCCGGCCTTTGGGCTGGGCAGACTTGCATGGGCCGGCATTGTCGCGGTCATGCTATTGCTCTTGTACGAACATTCCCTGGTCAAGCGCGACGATCTCAGCAAACTTAACGCCGCATTCTTCACCATGAACGGAGTTATCTCCGTGGTGTTCGCGTTGTTCGTGGCCGCCGATCTTTTATTGCGAAGGTGAAAACGCCAACCTAAATAAAACAGGCGCCTCACCCCCTGCGGTAAGGACGCCCGTTTCCCCATCCCTCTGCGTGTTTGAGGGCGTGAAGATCGCACGATCAGAACTCTCCCCTTTCTGATCTGCTCTCATCCTGCTTCACTCCGATCGCCCTCAGTTGTCACGGCTATGTTTGCGATTTGTAAAATCGGTATCCAGACGGGTTCGAATATGGCGTTGCAGACGCCAGTCGTGCCGGTCGAAACTGATAGCATGAAGATTCTTCGACTTAGATTGTGCGCTCATTCTTCCACTTCGCGATTCTCTTCCTTACTCTCCCGCTCGTGGCGCAAAGCCTGCTGGCGCAAAGTAACTATGGAGAGCTTCGCGTCAAAGTCATTGGTCCCGATGGTAATCCGGTTAAGGCTTTCATCGATCTCTCGAACGACGCTATTCAATTCCAGCGCTCTTTTTCCGCCGATGACGGAGGTCTCGCGATCGTTCGCAATCTTCCCTTCGGCGTCTATCGTCTCGAAGTTCATGAGCCCGGGTTCGCTGCTTACGACGGACTGATCAATATCCAGTCGGCGCTGCCGACGGAATACATCGTCAAACTCAGTATTGCTGCAATCAGCACTGCGGTGAACGTCACCGCCGCCGCCACTCTCCTCGATCCCGAGCGCACCACCACGATCAACCACATCGACTCCAAAGCCATAGCGGAGCGTCCCGCGTCGCTGCCTGGCCGCTCCCTGCCCGACCTGATCAACACGCAACCCGGCTGGCTCTATGAAGGCAATGCGGTTCTGCATCCGCGTGGTTCCGAATATCAAACGCAATTTGTCATCGATGGCATCCCGCTTACTGACAATCGTTCTCCCGGTTTTGGTCCCGAGATCGAGGCCGATGACGTTGACTCGCTCACCATTTACACCGCGGGCATTCCGGCGGAATACGGGCGGAAGATGGGTGGGATCGTTGAAGTCAATACCCTCCACGACTCCCAACCGGGGCTTCACGGACAAGCCATTCTTTCCGGCGGAAGCTTCGACACCGCGGGCGCCTTTGCCAGCGCCCAAGACTCCTGGGGACACAACACTGTGGGTGGCAGCGCATCGGGAAACATGACGGCGCATTACCTCAACCCAGTGGTGCCAGAAAATTTCACTAACCGCGGAACTACCGGCGATTTCTCTTTAAGTTATGAGCGCGAGCTCACTCCCAAAGATCGCCTTACGCTCAGTGGTTCAGCACGAACTGGCGCGTTATGAAATTCCAAACGAGCAGCCGCAACAATTTCCCGATCTCCGCACTCCGCCCACCAACTACGCCGCAGCTTCAAACCGCCGACAACTTCGAAACCATGGGGATCGCTTCCTATCAGCATATTTTTTCATCCGACATTCTGGCCAATGTTCGTGGCATGGTGCGCGACAACTCCAGCGACCTGAACTCGAACAACGGCTCTTGGCCGATCGCCGCGTTTTTGCACAATGACTTCAAGGAGGGATACTTCAACAGCACGATTTCTATCCACCACGGCCGTCAAGAATGGAAGGCGGGCCTGGAATCCGACAATCTTTTTCTGCACGAGAACTTCAGCGACGTCATTACCGCCAGCCCCAGCGATCCTCTCTATCCGTTTGATCCCGGCACGCCGCCGTCGTTCGCATTCACCGGTAACCGGCCGGATCTCGAGCAATCCGCGTTTGTTCAGGATCTTATCCATCTCGGCAATTGGACTGTCAATGGCGGAGTTCGCTGGGATCACTACCAGCTCGTAGTGAATCAAAATGCCGTCAGCCCGCGCGTTTCCATCGCACGATATTTTCCGCGTGCGAACCTGATCGTTCATGCCTCTTACGACCGCGTTTTTCAAACCCCTTCATTCGAAAATATTCTGCTGGCCAGTTCGCCGGATGTGGTTTCGCTCAATCCCGACGTGCTTCGCTTGCCCGTCGAGCCTTCGCACGGCAATTACTTCGAGTTCGGCGCTACTAAAAGTTTTCTCGGGCAGTTTCGCTTCGACGCCAATTATTTTCGACGTTACGTGAATAACTACGCCGACGATGACCAAATCCTCAACACCGCCGTCAGTTTTCCTATCGCGTTTCGTAAGGCCATTATCTATGGCGCGGAAGGAAAGCTCGAACTGCCGCACTGGAATCGCTTTTCATCTTTCCTGAGTTATTCCTACATCGTGGGGAATGCGTGGTTCCCGGTTACGGGCGGCCTTTTCGTCGGCTCAGACGCCCTTAACGCCACGACGCAGCTCACCGGACATTTTCCCGATTCACAGGACCAACGCAACACGGTTCGTGGACGCATTCGCTATCAACTGGCATCGCGTTTGTGGCTGGCGGGAGGCGCCGAATATGGCAGTGGCCTGCCCTTCGACTTTACGGGAACGTACGATCAAGCGCTGGCGGAATACGGCGCGGCAGTGGTGAATCGCATCAACTTCGCCGACGGACGCATCAAGCCAACGCTAACAGTGGATGCTTCAGCAGGGCTCGAGCTTTACCAAAAAGAAAAGCGTTCGCTGCGCCTGCAGGCGGACGTTGAAAATCTGAATAACCGCCTGAACGTTATCGATTTCGGCGGACTTTTTTCCGGCAACGCCATCGGGCCGCCGAGAAGTTATGCTCTCCGGCTGGCCACGACTTTCTAGCGATCGCTGGGTTCGTCACGCCCTCTTGAAATACTGCACCGCGCGCTCATGCTTTTGAGCTGCCGCGCGCGACGAAAAAGTTCCGAGATTTTTCCGTTTCCCGGTCTTCGCATCTTTCTTCCGCGAATATAAGCGATATTCGCCCGACTGTAATTTTCGAATCATGTAGCTAAAAGATGTGATCCGGTCGTTCATGGTTGGAAAAGAAAACGGGACGCTCGCGTGGCGTCCCTTTATCACTCACATATACCTATTCAGCAAACGCCGGCGTTCAAACCAGCGAACCGCTAGCTTCCCGCAACCATCTCCTTGGGCGCACCGCCATCTACGTCAGCCTGATTGAACACGACGTTCGCTCCCATATGCGCGGACCGCGGGGCCAGCATTTGCTCCTTGCGGTAAACCAGATTACTGGCGTTAAACGTGGCCAGCTCGAAGCCGTGGCCATGCGTAATCGCGTCGGTGGGGCACGCCTCGACGCAGTAGCCGCAGAAAATGCATCGATTGTAGTCGATGTTATAGACCTTGGCGTAGCGTTCGGCGCCGCTCACGCGCTGTTCGGCGGTGTTATCGGCAGCTTCGATGTAGATGCAATTCGAAGGGCAATTCGCGGCGCATAAGAAACAAGCTACGCACTTTTCCAGTCCATTTTCGTCGCGCTGCAGAACGTGGGCGCCACGGAAGCGGGCCTCAATGCGCGCGCCACGGAGCGGACCTTTGCCATCCGGATAATTTTCAACCGTCGTGGGCTGGAACATCTCCATGAAGGTGATGCTCATTCCCTTGGCGACGGCGGCGATGTTTTTTAACACTGACATACTTTTCTAGTATACCGAAAGCGTGGCAGGGAATTCGTACTCACCCATATGAGCCCCATCAGCGCCACTTCCACAACTGCTTCCAAGCTTGAACCAGCATCTGCATCTGCTTCGGAGTGGGCAGGCGATGATAAATCAGGCGGCAATCGCGGTATGCCTGATCATAAAAGTCTCGAACCGCGCCGATGCTGAGGTGGGCAAGATTATGCCGAAGTTGCTTCAGGTCATCTTCACTCAACACTTCAGCTTTCTTATGATCGGGACGGCGGGCCATGCGGACGATGCTACCATGTTCGCTATTTGTTCGCCCATGAATATATAATTAATATCCGAAGTTCGGATCACCCTTTCCTGGTTTGTGGGGCTGACGTTGGCGCCGCGCATTCGTGCTCGGCAAATTGTAGTCTAAGACTCTCTTGAGCATCCGCTACGCGCTTTGCCGACTCTAACGGTATCTTGAATTCGCGGTTGCATAATGTGCAGATGGCAACGGCAGGAGTCGATCCAAGCCACTTCAGCACTCGAAGATTGCGTTTCGGCATAGCGTAGATTATCTAGCGCATGGTTTGTTCAATTTCAGAAATCCAGTCGGGACGCTTCAACACTTCGCGGGGCTTGGGACCGTCAGCGGCGCCCACGATGCCGTCCTGCTCCATGAGATCGATCAGATGCGCGGCGCGTCCATACCCGATGCGCAGCCGCCGCTGTAGCAGGGAAGTGGAAGCCTTGCCAAACTCTACGACCAGCTTTACGGCGTCCTGATAGAGAGGGTCATCTTCGCCGCCTGATCCTTCAACATTGTCTGCGCCGCTGGCAGATTCACGCTCATCTTTTGGCGCTTCGAGGAATTGCTGCTGATATTCCGCCGAGCCCTGCGCCTTCCAGAATTCGACCACGGCGGCAATTTCTTTTTCCGTGACCAGCGGCGCGTGCAAGCGATGAACACGCGCCGATCCTGAAGGCAAGTAGAGCATGTCGCCTTTACCCAGCAGTGCTTCGGCGCCGTTGGCGTCAAGAATGGTTCGCGAATCCACTTTTGTGGCCACGCGAAACGAAATTCGCGCCGGGAAGTTTGCTTTGATCAATCCCGTGATTACGTCGACCGAGGGGCGCTGCGTTGCCAGCACCAGATGAATGCCGACCGCGCGCGCCATCTGCGCCAGGCGCGTGATGGATTCCTCGACGTTCGAGGAATCGAGCATCATCAGATCGGCCAATTCGTCGATGATGATCACGATGTAGGGAATCGGCTTATCGTCGGAATCTTCTTCGAACAAACTCGGTGTGCCACTATCGAACAACCGGTTGTATTGATCGATATTCCGCACGCCCTTTGCGGCCAGCAGTTTCAGCCGCCGTTCCATTTCCCGTACAGCATTGCGGAGTGCATTTGCGGCCAGCTTCGGCTCGGTAATGATTGGCGTATAGAGATGCGGAACGCCTTCGTAGTTGCCCAGTTCCAGCCGCTTCGGATCCACAAGGATTAGTCGAACCTGATCCGGCGTGGCCTTGTAGAGAATCGACATGATGAAAGCATTGATGGCCACGCTCTTGCCCGCGCCGGTTGAGCCGGCAATCAGCAAGTGCGGCATTCCGGCAAGATCGGCCACTACGATGCGGCCGTTGATGTCTTTGCCCAAGGCCATCGTCAGCTTTGACTTCTGGCCCATGAATTCCTGCGACTCGATATTTTCCCGCAGCCAGATGATTTCGCGTTCGCGGTTCGGCACTTGAATGCCAACGGTCGATTTTCCCGCCATGCGCTCGATCAGAATGCTCTCGGCTTTCAATGCGAGGCAGAGATCGTCGGTGAGGTTGGTGATGCGGCTGTATTTGATTCCGGCATCGGGCTTGAATTCGAATGTAGTGACTACGGGGCCGGGATTGATTTGCGTGATCTGGCCGTGAACTTCGAATTCGGCGTACTTTTCGGTGAGCACTTGCGCCAACAATTTCAGTTCGTCGGCATCCACCGCCTGCTGCTCATCCGGACGCTGCAGCAGACTGCTCGAGGGCAACTTGTACCCGCCGGCGATCTTCGGCATCGTTGTCTTGGCCTTATGATCGCTGTCGGCGCGCTGCGTGACTTCGGGATCGATGGCAGCTTCGGCGGCGGCCAAAGATTCGGATAGGATTCCGCCAGTGGGTGCAGGCGTATGCGCCGCTGTGGGCCGGTTCCGGCTCGAACATGCGCTCGATGCCAGTTCGGCGAGGCTCAGCAGCGGCTCTAGGCTGAACGGTCGGCTCAGCGGAAGCAGTTTGCCGCGAGGGAATCAGCTGGGTCTTTACTACCGGCTTAGAAACGCGGCGCTTGTCCAGTTCCTTCTGCTGGCGCCGCTTGGCGCGATCTTCCTGCCAATCCTGGTAACGGTTCCACAGAGCGGTCACAAATGCGAAGCGAGTAGGAACCCAAAGTTGGATCGATGAAAACGAAAATGCCGTGGACAGATAGAGAGCGACGGCGAGTATGCTGGCGCAAACGATATATGCACCGGCTACGTTCAAGTAATGGATCAGCACATCGCCGACAACGCGACCCACGAGGCCTTCAATCGGTATGACGCCCAGCCAGCGGAAATTTCCTGGCAGCAAAGCGAGCAATGCCGGAACAAACATCAGCAGCCAGATTCCGCCCAGAGCTCTTGGCTACCGGAGATTGAATCTTGCGCGAAGCGAACCAGCGGATACCCAGCATGAAAGGAAAGATGGGCAGCAGAAACGCGCCGATGCCGAAGAACTGCAGCATCAAGTCGGAGATGAACGCTCCGACCATGCCAATCCAGTTACGGGCGGCATGGGTTCCCGTCAACACGGAGGCGCTGTTTAGAGACGGATCGAGCGGCGAATATGAAGCGAGAGCGAGGAAAAGGAGGAGCGCGGAGACGCACAACAGGAAACCGATCAGCTCATTGAGCCGCCGATTGCCCGTGGGCGCAAAGATGCTTGCCAGAAAACGCATGTGGGCCGCTTTTTTGCACGGAGGTAAGCTGTCCGTGGCGCAAATCGGCCAGAGCCTCATCATTATGCCAAGAAGCGGCTGCGGCGGCAATGACGGAATTGGTTGGGAGTGTACAGTTGGCTTCCGGCTGGAACGAGAGCGGGAAACCACGAGGGACACGAAGTTTCACGAAGTCTTCGCAGTGCTCAGTATTCCTTCGTGATCCTCAGTGTCCTTCGTGGTTAAGAAGATTTTATCCCGCCAATCGCGATGCAAACGCCAGCACCAGCGCTCCCAAGATGATGCGGTACACCGCGAAAGGCGCGAAGCCGCGCTTTCGCACGTATGCCATGAACCACGCGACGCTGAGCGTAGGCGACGATGTAGGAGACCACGAAGCCGATAGCCAGCACGATCCATCCATGCGCATCGATCTGCGAAACGCCAATGGGATTCGCTCCCTTGCCGCGCAATGATTTGAGCAGGTCATAACAGGTCGCAGCTACCATTGTCGGAATCGAGAGAAAGAACGAGAATTCCAGCGCTGAAGCCCGCGACATTCCTGCAATTTGCCCGGCCGCGATCGTCGACATCGAACGCGACGTTCCGGGAAAGACTGCGGATAGAATCTGGCATGCGCCGATCCAGATGGCTTGAGCCAGCGACATGCTCTCCATCTTCCAGGTGTGGATGCGGCCTCCGCCGGCTGATGGGCCGGCCGCCTCTGATTTCGAATTCATGGCGTCCACGATCCACATGACGATTCCGCCCACCAGCAGAGCAGTGCCCATGATGGTGAGACTTTCCAGATGTTTGCCGATCACCTTAGTCAGCAGAAAAGCCGGAATCGCGGTGACGACGAAAGCCACCATGGTGAGACCCAAAGGATGAGTCAGAGCGTTTCGGTCCCCACGCTCGCCGCGCGGGAAGGTCGATATGAACTTGGCAATGCGGTCGCGAAAATACACTGGCAGGCACAGGATCGCGCCCAGCTGAATCACGATGGTGTACATCTTCCAGTAGCCGTCGGACAGACTGATGTGCAGCAGCGCTTCTGAAATCCGCAGATGTGCGGTGGAGCTTACGGGAAGAAATTCGGTGAGACCTTCCACGATTCCCAGCACGAGGGACAGCAAGTAGTCGTTCAATCTACCTCCGAAAGTAAGGGGAACAGTATCGCAGAAAAACTTCACGAGGTGGTTGCTACATCGAGTTCAAGGGCCTCAATCGCAGAGGCCGCGAAGAAAAGCTCGCTGAGTCCGCCGAGCGATTAATAGCTGACGTTACCGAAGGTTGGGACGCCTTGCTGGATGTAAAAGATGAGGCGTTGGGCGCGGTAGGCCCAATCGCTTTGTCCGTATTGGCTGACGACTTTCTGCGCCAGCGAGAGCGCCTGTTCTTTCGATTCGGCCGATTTCTTCTGATTCGGTTCGGTCTTATAAATTTCGATGAGCGCAGAGCGGCGCCAGGCTGCGTCGTACAGAGCCTCCCCGGCCGCGGGAGATTGCGGGTGCTCTTTCGCGTACTTTTCGTAGAGGTCGGCTTCTTTTTCAGGACACTTCGATAAGCCTTCCCAATCGCCGCAGAGTTTGTTTTCGAGCAAGCGGAAGGCGGCGAGGTCGGCCCACTTCGTGCTCGGGTATTTCTTGATCACCAGCTTCATCCAGTCTTCGTTCATCTGGCCGCGCATGTAGGATTCGCGTGCGCGCGCGGAAGGACGGGTCATAACGTCGGCGCGCTCGATCTGCCAGCGGATATCGGCGGCGCGGTAGAGCCCTTCGGCGGCCAGCGGCGAAGCGGGCATCAGATCATAAATGCGATAGTAGAGTCGCATGGCATCTTGCGCGGCGTCGCGCCGGCCTCGGCGGCTGCTGGCTTGATCTTCGGAGTCGGCGGCTTCGCCGAAGATAACTTTGTCGCCATCCTGGGTGGTGCTGAGAACCACGGAGCGGCTCGGGAGCCAGCCAGTGATCGCTTTGCCCTCAGCCTCGTCTTCCGTAGCACCTTCTTCGTTACTCGGCTCGCGGAGAATCGCTTCCACGTGAATCCAATCGCGGCTGGTGTCGATGACGATGAGTTCGTTTCCCCGATTGGCTTCGCCGACACGGGCGGCGTCAGTACTCGGCGCGACGCGGATGGTTTCTTCATGCACGAGCGTTCCGCGCAGAGCATCAGCGCTGGCGAAGGGGATAGTGAACGTGAAAACAAGAACAATGTAGACAAAGAGGGAAAAACTCGAGACCCGCGGTTTCATAAGATTTTGGATGCTGTTCGCTGAGACGTTCTAAAGCGATGGTCAAGGAGAGTTGGGGCGGTTGTCAATCTCAGGCGTAAAACAAAACGCCCCAGACTCATTCGAGTCGTGGGACGTATGTTGATCAGCCCTCCCCCAAGTGCTGCTCAATCGGAAGCATAGGAGAAGGCCGAGAGTTGGTAAATGGCACCCAAGTGCTATATGCCCCCACTAGAGTGTGGCAATTGGCTATCCATTGCCAATTCATATAGTTGCAAGCCCCGGCTTGGTTTGCCCTTCGAAGTGCGCCTCAATCTCCTCTAATGTTTTGCCCTTGGTTTCGGGAAGGAAGAAGGCGGCCGTGATGAAGTAAATCACGGTGCAAGCCGCGAAGCCCCAGAACATAACCGCATAGCCATACTTGCCCACGGTCGGCAGGAATACTGCGGCAATTCCGGTAGAAACTGCCTGGTTGATCAGCAAGGCAATGCTCATGCCGTTGGAGCGAATGCGAGTGGGCATCAGTTCCGATAGTGCCAGCCACACACAAACTCCGGGCCCGATGGCATAGAACGCCATGAACACGAAAAGTGTAAAGGCCACCCTCCATCCGCTGCCCTCGCTGGGGAGCGGAGTAATCAGAGCATTGTCGATTTTCAGCGGAGCCGCGCGAGCGGCATCGAGATCGCCGAAGGGATTGGAAAAGAATGCCACAACTTTGTTGGGGGGGACACAACTCTCGCGAGTGATTTCGATCGGAGTCGCGGCGGTATCGTCGGAGCGCGCTGCTTTGGTCGAGGCATGGAAATCGCCATAAGAATATATGACGACCAGAGAGGTGGGGCGGTTCGCGATCTGCGGCGCCGTATTTGCTTGTGCTTAGGAGTTTCTCGGCCAGCTTCTGGTCATAGGTGAGCGTGACCGTCTGGTCCGGTTTGACCATCGATTGAACGGGACTTCTGGAATCCACGCGCAAACGTTCCGTTTGCCGGAAAGTAGGCCGGTGCAAACCAAGCGAAAGAATAATCCCTGCCGTTCCCACTGAAAGCAGGAACTTCCGTCCCTTGCGATCGACCAGCATGACGCCGCCGATCGTCGTGAGGAAATTGATGATTGTGAACAGCACGTAGCCCCAATGCGCCTGCACATCGGAAAGGCCGCTTTGCAAGAGAATATTGGTGTTATAGCCAATGATGGAGTTGACGCCAGTGGCTTGATTGCAGGCGAGGATAACGCAGGCCAGAACAAATGGGATCACGTATTTCCGGCGCAGAAGAGATTCTTTAACTTTGGTTCCAGTGGAGGACTGCGCTTTCTCGGAAGCGGCGGCCTGTTCCATCTCCGCGAGTTCGATCTCCGCCTGTTCGGTGGTGCGAGAACGAAGCAGCGCAGCGTAGGCGGCATCGCGCTTTCCGCGGCGAAACAGCCAGCGCGGAGATTCGGCTACGATAAAGCTGCCAATGACGAACAAGATGCCGGGAGGTAGCGAAACCCAGAAGATGCTGCGCCATGCGGCGTCTTTAAAGGCAAAGAGCCTGCCAGGGTCGCCGAGTTTCGCGACTTCTTCGACGCGAATACTGAAATACATCCCAACCAGAGCCGCTGCTACGATGCCGAGCGTCAACAGCCATTGGAAAATTCCCGTCCCTTTGCCGCGACTCGATGCGGCCAGGCATTCCGCCAAGTAGAGTGGAACCACTACGCCGATCAAGCCGGCACTGATGCCTTGCAACAGTCGGCCAAGGATCAACGGCTCGTACCCATGCGAGAGCGCAATTACGGGAATGCTTGCAACAAACAGAAGTCCGCTGAGCGCCATCAGAAGCTTGCGGCCCATAAAGTCCGCGAGCAGTCCGGCAAATAGAGTGGAGATCACGCTCCCCAGAAGAACGGCGGCCACGATGTTCGAAAGCTGGCTCGCGTTCAACTTCGACGTGGCTTCCAGGTAAGGATAGGCGCTGGCAATGATGCCTACGTCCACTCCGTAGAGCAGGCCGCCTAATCCCGCTACCAGCAGCAGGAAGCGGTTATAGCCAGCTTTTTCGTTTTGCGGCACGGGTTTAAGGTCCTTTGGCTAAATTGGAGAAGCCCGAGTTTATTCCTCGCGAGAGCGCTACGGCAAACGGAGGCCTATAATGGGAATATCATGACGACTCGCAATCTTGAATCTGCCTCCATGTCAGAAATGTGCGCTCACATCAAACATCTTGGCTATGCGGCATCCGGCCACATTCGACTTTACGGCGAAGAATTTGAGGTGATTTCCGACCCGTTTCCGGAAGACGACGGGATCGCGGTTCATGTCAAAACCAAGAGTAACTCGACCATTCGAGTGCTCCAGCTGCCTGCGACTGTGGTTCAAAGTGTGAGAGGGCGAAGTACGAAGGCAGCTTGACCCGTCAGGCCGTCGCTTCCGTCTTCTTGGGATGAGTCGCCAGTTGGCGCGACACGGTGATAAAGGCTTTGGCGGCGACCGACAGAGTGCGGTCACGCCGGTAAGCAAGACCGAGTTCGCGCCATAGTTCGGCACCCTCCAGTTCGACGAGCTTTACCCGGCCTGCCGCAACTTCATCGCGCGCGAAAGATGCGCTGATCAATGAGATGCCGAGATCGGCGGCCACAAAGCTCTTGATCATGCCGATGCTGGGCAATTCCATTCTTACTTTGAGTTCGGAATTGTACTCGCGGAAAAGCTTGTCCAGCAGCCGGCGCGTGTGTCCGGTTTTGGGAAGCAGCAAAGGATATTTTACAACCTCGGCGATATTGGCCGATTTCATCTTGGCCAGCGGGTTTCGCGGGCTGACCATCAGCATCAACCGGTCGCGGAAAATGGGCTGCACCTTTAGGCTGGGCGACTGGATCGGCAAACTGAGCACGCCGACGTCGAGAGAACCGTTCTCCAACTTCTCCACAATTTTATAGGTGAAATTGCGATAGATGCTGATTTGCACATCGGGATAGTGGCGGCAGTATTCGCCAAAAACCTCGGGCAAAACGTAAAGGCAAGTGGCTTCGTTGGCCCCAACCAGAAGCGTTCCACGCGGGGTTTGCCCATGGTCGGCCACAGCCACGAGGGATTCATCCCGCAGGCTCTTGAGGCGTACGGCGTACTCGTAGAAGATCTGGCCGGCCGGCGTCAGCTTGACAGTCTTACCCGAGCGGTCGAGTAGGCGATCACCGTACTCCTGTTCCAGCTGGCGAATCTGTGCGCTGACCGCTGATTGCGAGCGGAAAACTTTCTCTCCGGCGCGAGAGAAACTGCGTTGCCGGGCAACTTCCAGAAAGGTAATGAGCTGATCGAAGTCCATGCGTTAGTCGGAGAATTATATAGGACTTCGCGTTCGTACGGTTAAATCCGGCTACTCCGATGTTCCCAGGTTGTCATTGGCTAATCTTTGCGTCGATAGTCACGCTGAGGAGCCGGGCTTAACGTTCTGTGGGTTCTGGCACCATACGCGCCGACGGGTTACTCTAAGGCATGTCCAGTTCCTGCCCCGAATGTGGCGCGTCGATGCCGGATATTGCCGCGTTTTGTCCGGGCTGCGGCCAAGGGATACCGCCAATTGATCGCGTACAGGGCAACGTGGGCGCCATGCCTCGAACGATCGCTGGCGCGCTGGCCTATTGCACGATTATTCCGGCGATCATCTTTCTTGTAGTCGAACCTTACAACCGGGATCGCTTCGTTCGCTTTCATTCATTTCAATGCATCGGATTCTGGCTCGCCGCATTGGTGATTGGAGCTGTAGTCCGGGCGGTCGCGTTTCTATTGTTTTTTGTTCCGCTGTTGGGTTATTTGGTGGTTCTGCTGCTTTCCATGGTGACCAGTCTGGGTTTGTTCGCGATTTGGGTCGTGCTGATCGTAAAGGCGCTGCAGGGAGAGATGTTCAAGCTCCCGCTTGTGGGTAACTTTGCGGAACAGCACGCCGCCACAAATTAACGCGCCACCGGGGCCAAGTAATTGATTGCTTCTCTTCACACTTTCTGGTATTTTGCCGCGACGTCGCTTGGGGTGGTTTCGGCGGCCGCAACTCAGACAGGGAGGGAACTCCGATGGCGTTCTGCAATATGTGTGGTGCTCAGGTTGCCGATGGCGCGACGGTATGCGCGGCGTGCAGCGGACGGGCCGCAGTTCTTCCGGCTACCGCGGCTTCCGGACTTACAGACAATGTGGCGGGGATGTTGGCCTATATTACTTTCATTCCCGCGATCATCTTCCTGGTCACGGCACCCTACAATAAAAGCCGGTTTATCCGCTTCCACTCCTTCCAGAGTATTTTTCTCTTTGTAGCAGTCGTCATTATTCAGGTTGCTCTGACGTTTCTCACGATCGTGCCCTTCCTGATTCTGCTCACAGCGCCGTTGCATATGCTGGTCGCGTTGGGAGCTTTGATTGTATGGATCATCATGCTGATGAAGGCTAACCAGGGACAGATGTACAAACTGCCTCTGATCGGCGACCTGGCGGAAAAGCAGGCTGGATAAGCGTTAGCACGGCAACGATGCGCCGCGAAGCAGGTCAACTCTGCTCGGGCTGGGGTATCGGTTTCTGAAGTGTACGATCCTGCGGCCCTTGACTTTCCTCCTCTAAGCTGTCATTCCTATTAGCTTTTACTTCGTAGCTGCATTTCGGCAGTTTTGCGGCCGATGCGAGCGGCGAAAATTCGCGCCAAACTGGGGATTGGATTGAAAGTCAAAGTTTTCTACCACGACAAGTGTTTTGACGGAGCGTCGTCGGCGGCGCTGTTCTCCCGCTTTTATCGCGAGCGCGTCCGCGGTGATGTGGATTTTGAGTTTTCTGGCCTGCTGCATCGCGCAGGATCTCTCTTCAATGAATCGGATTTCGACGGCGACGAAAATGCGATCGTTGATTTCAAATATTCCAGTTCGCCAAAGATCACCTGGTGGTTCGATCATCACGAGAGCGCGTTTCTGTCGCCGGCGGACGCTGCACATTTCGAGCAGCGACCAGAGTAACCGTAAGTTCTACGATCCCGCTTTCAAATCCTGCACCAGTTTCATTGCGATGATCGGGGAACAGCGTTTCGGATTCGATCCTAAGCCGCTGGCCGACCTGGTTCATTGGACTGACGTGATCGATGGCGCGCTTTATCCCGATGCCAGAACGGCGGTGGAGATGCAAGCTCCCGCCATGAAGCTGACCATGGTCATCGAATCCGCGCCGGACCAGGAATTTGTTCCCAACCTGATTCCGCTGCTGGCCACCAAGCCGCTGGCCGCGATTCTGGAAGAGCCATTCATCGCTCCGCTATTGCCGCCGCTTCTCAAGCGCCACGAAATCTCCATCGACATATTGAAACAGCGGGCCGAGTGTACGGACGGCACAATCTTTTTCGATATCACCGACCAGGAGCTTGAGGGTTACAACAAGTTTGTTCCCTACTACCTGCATCCAGAATCGATTTATAGCGTCGGGCTCAGCAAGAGCAGCTTCCGCGTGAAGGTGTCAGTGGGATCGAACCCCTGGGCGCCGCAAGAGCCGGTAGTCAATCTGGCGAAAATTTGCGAACGCTACGGTGGAGGCGGACACGCGCGCGTGGGCGCGATTTCCTTCAATGTGGACCAGCATGCGGCGGCGATCAAGGCATCGCAGGAAATTGTGAATGAATTGCGGGCCGCCGTGCGAGCGGGAAACCGGTAAGTAGAGTTAAATCCAGCAGAACTCGGCGAGCGAAGAAAGCTGGCATGCTCATCTCTCATAGCCCGCGCTGCGACGACTGTTACGGCAGGGGAATACCGCTTGCCTGACAGGTCGCGGCGCTGCCATCTGTCGAGTAGCGAATCGCTCCCGATTGATCGGCGCAAAAAGCGCGACGTCCGAAACTGTTCCCTGCGGGAACCGCCGCTAAGTGGAACGAACCGGCTGGTGTTCCTCCGCATCCCGAAAGCGTGAACAGGTAGCCCTGTTTTTTCCCGCTAGCCAGGCCGCTGGCAATCAACATCGCCTGATGTTCATTTGGCTCGCCACCTCCGAAACCGTCCAGATCGGAAAGTGTGCAAGTGTAGCCGACGGAGGCGTAGGTGCTGCTTGTAGGTTTTTTCCGCCGTCAGAATGCTTCGCATCGACGCGATCACCACCGAATCACCGCCAAAGGTAATCGTCGAAGGCGAGCCTTGGAGTTGGGTTTGCGTCATTGCTGCGGTTCGTGATTTTATCCCCTCGGTGATGCTTTTAAGGAAGTCGGGATCGGCAAGCGGAACCCGCACACTGAAAAGAATCTCATTCAGTTTCCAGACGCCAGATTCCATTTTCATGCAAAACGTAATTCGAGGCATGAACGGCGTGCGCTGCAGTTGCTTGTCCTTGTAGGTTCGAAAGGAGAGTTCGATGTTATCGCTATCGCCCAGCACAGAATCGCTGTCCACGATAACCTCGACTCTCTGCCCGGTCTTAGCGTCGTCGTTGGCCAGCAGGACAGGTCCGGTTTCGAAAGTTTCGAGCTGATTTCCAGTCCTGTGGAATTGGCTGGCTAGCATTGAGTACTGCTGCAAGGCCTTCAGCGCGCCCGCATTCTCCAGAGCGCTTAAGGTGGCCGCGGGCAGATGTTTTACGAAGGTCCCAGAGCCATTCGTCGAAAACATCTCCATGAGCGCCTGCCGCGCGGTTTGTGGAGTGGAGGTCTGAGAAATTTGTGTCGTGCCAAATGAGCAGGCGGCGAGCGAAAATATCAGCAGCGTAGCAAACCTTCTCATCATAGCTCCCTCAGCACTACGATCTTGCCATCAAGGGAAAATTCTCTCCAGTTACCGACGTAAGAAAGGGGATAAGTGGGGCGGCCATGGTAATCTGAGGGAACTCCCAGCGCCGCGGCATGTCTTCGCCAGCAACGAAATCCGGTCTCCGTCCCGCGCAGCGGCGCCTCCTGCGAGCGGTCGCTTCCATCGAATTCATCAAGGGCATCTTTGTTTTGCTGATTGGGGTGAGCGCGATTCTGCTGGTGCACAAGGACGCGTGGGTGATTGCGGAAAGCCTCCTGGCCTTGTTGCACATCAATACAGACCGCCATTCTGCGCAGCTTTTTCTTGATTTTGCCGATGACATTACAGACGCGCGCTTGTGGGCCGCAGCGCGGCTGGCGTTCGTCTACTCCGCGTTGCGGTTTGTGGAAGCCTATGGATTGTGGAAAGGCCGTACGTGGGCAGAATGGGTGGCGTTTGGATCGGGAACATTATTGATTCCGCTTGAGATTCGCGAACTCCTACGCGGCGTCACTCTTTTGCGCTCAGTCGTATTTATCGGCAACCTGGTGGTGATTGGTTACATGCTTTATCTTCTGCGCACCGGGCGCTTGGCGAGGAGAGCTGCGACGGGGGCCGAGCCCGACACCGGAATCGGCACCTAGGGATCGAATGAGGGATTGATTCCTATGGTTTGGAAGGACTGACAGGATCGTCGCCGTGGCATAATCCCAGACACGCGACCGCACCTGCCACTACTAGACGCAGTGCCCCACGCCAACGGCCGTTCCAGGATCGGTCCGTCACCATGAGTAGGCTGGACCAAGGCCCCGCAGCGATCTCGTCGAGTGGCCTGTTCGCCCTCCCGCACAATCAAATCGGAGGACTCGCCCTGTTTCGATCTGCGCGCGGCGCCATGCAAGTGAATCTTCACGTCATTCTTTAAAGCAACGACCTTAACCCTGCCGTCGACATCGGTCACATTGTATTGGGTTCGGTCTGACGTTATCGGGAGTCACCGTGACACAGCCGATCAGAACCTTCATCTCCCGTGCGGTATCAAGTTGCAGGGCGCCGTGATCGAGGGCAAGCTCGTTGCCCTGGAATTGCACAATCGTTTCGGGCCCAATCAGTACGGTTGACCCATCCAAATTGATTCTGGCACTGTGGCCGGCTTGGGTTTGCACCAGAGAATCGGGGAAGATTGCGGAGACAGCAGGCGCAGGACTGCCATTCAACCAGGTTCCGCCATCACTGTGCAGCAGGCCGCGGTCCGCGATTTGGGCATTCAGGGACGCGGGGACAATGACGATCATCACGCCGCAAACGAGTTTGCGCCATTCGAGCAAAAATCTCCCGCCTTTTTCCCACACGAACTTCCTTGGGCAAGGATAGCTGAGGGTCCGGCAGGCGGATATTGTCTTGCTTGATGACCACTTGCGAGATGATTCGTGAATCAGGTGCGGGCGAAGTCGATGAATCCATGCACAATGTCCGTGCGAACCAGCTTGACGCGGAGTTTATCCCCCACATCCAGCCCCTGCGAGCCTTGGACTAACAAACCCTCTACGTGGGGTTGCAGGGCGCGGACAAAGGTTCCGTGCGGCGTCACGCCGGTAACGATGGCATCGAAGATAGCGCCGATTCGACTCTGCATCGCAACCGCGGCGAGACGCTTGGACATTTCGCGCTCGACCTTGCGGGCTGCGTCCTCTTTCTCGGTGCAATTCGCGGCAATGGCCGTGAGTTCGTCATCGGAATAAGGACTGGGTCGCCCGGCAAGCACAGCCTTGATCAAGCGCTGGGTGACGATATCTGGAAAGCGGCGATTGGGAGCAGTGGAGTGAGTGTAATCCTGCACCGCCAGACCGAAATGCCCTGGCGCGGGTTCGCCGGGGCGCTCGAGGACGTATTCCCCGGGGCCGATTAACTTGACGACGGCCAGCGAGAGATCGGCGAAATGCTCGGGATCAGCCGCTTTGCGCTTTAGCAGAAAATCATTGAGAGCTTTGGAATCGGGATCCGGCGGAAGTTTCTCGCCGTGTGTCGCGGCGAGTTGCACGATGCGGTCCCAGCGTTCCGGCTGTTTCACGATACGGCGCAGCGACGAAACTTTTTCCAGCATGCGTGCCACCACGCCGTTGGCGGCAATCATAAAATCCTCGATCAATTCCGTGGCATGATTTTTCTGCTGGCTCTGCATGTCTACTACTTGATCATCCACCAGGATGGGCCGGAGCTCATCCGTTTGCAGGCTGAGAGCTCCATTTTCGAAGCGCCGATTTTTCAATTTCTGCGCGACCTCGTCCTGCAGTCGAAGTTGCGACTGGAGATCGGGGGACGCGGCCACCTTGGCTGGAGCGGGAGCCGTGCCTTCCAGCCACGCTCCCACGGAGTTGTACTGGAGTTGCGCCTTGTTGCGGACCAGCGCGCGATAGACGTCGCTGGAAGTTACGTGACCGCTAGCGTCGACTATGAATTCAACGACCACGCTGAGGCAGTCCTGGTTTTCGAGCAGGGAAGTCTTGCCGGTGGAAAGCTCCTCCGGCAGCATGGGAAAGTTACGCACCCCGGCGTAGACGGTAGTAGTTTCGCGGGCGGCGTGCTGATCGATTGCAGACTGTTTAGGGACGAATGCGTCTACATCAGCGATTCCAACCAGAACTTTCACGTCGCTGTTGGACTGTCGTTCGGCAACTTCGATCTGATCGAGATCGCGAGATGTGTCATTGTCGATCGACGACCAGAGAAGGTTACGGAGATCACGCACATCCTTCCCAGAGACGATTTGCGGAGGGTGAGAGCGCAGGTCTGCGAGCTGTTGCTGGACTTCGGCAGGGAAGTCGGGTTCAAATCCGCGTTGCCGCACGACTTGTTTTGCGACAGCCTGCAGGTCAATGTGCGAGGTATTGTTGGACATGAAGCCTGCGACTATTCGGTGACCACTGCCTTTACCAGATTTCTTGGACGATCAACGTTATAGCCTTTTTTCGTGGCCACATGATAGGCGAAGAGTTGCAGGGGAATGACTTCGAGAATGGGCAGCAGCAGTTCTGGAGCGGCCGGAACGAAGAACACGTCATCGGCAATATCGGTGATCGCGCTATCGCCCTGCGTAGCCACCGCAACCAGGCGGCCGTGCCGGGATCTGACTTCCTTCATTACATCGAGTGTGCGGCGATAGCGCAAAACGGAATCGGGATCGTGATGGTCACAGGTGGCAAGAACGACTACGGGAAGTTTTTCGTCAACCAGAGCGTTTGGTCCGTGCTTCAATTCTCCGGCGGGATAGCCTTCGGCGTGAGCGTAAGAAATTTCTTTGAGTTTGAGCGCGCCTTCGCGGGCGATGGCATAGTGAACGCCGCGTCCGAGGTAAAGAAATTTCTCCGCATGGAATTGTCTCTCGGCGAATTGATCGGCAAGATCGTCCCAGATGCGAAGATTGCGATCGATGGCTTCAGGAAGCTGCAGAAGCCGCTGCAGATAAGAGCGCGTCACCTCGCTCGTCATGCGCCCGCGCTTGCGTGCCAGGAACAACGCCATCAGATAAATCACGGTGACTTGCGTGGTGAAGCTCTTGGTCGCGGGAACGGAAAGTTCCGGGCCAGCCCCGGTAATCAATGCCGCGCTGGCTTCGCGCGGAATAGTGGCGTCGGCTACGTTGGAAACAGCGATGGTTTTCACGCCGCGGGTGAGGGCCTCGCGTTGCGCGGCGATGGTGTCGGCGGTCTCGCCGGATTGCGTTACTACCATCACGATAGGATCCACCGCGGCGTGGGTCGAGCGATAGCAATATTCGCTGGCATACTCCACATCGACGGCGACGCCGGAGAGATCTTCGATCATGATCTCGCCGGCCAGGCCAGCGTGACGGCTCGATCCGCTGGCCGCGATGATCAATTTTTCGAAGGTGAGCAGAGCGCTTTCGATGGCATGCAGCTCGCCGGGAAACAAAATGTCATCCTTCAGATGCTGGTCGATGGTTTTCGCAATCGCCTGAGGCTGCTCGTAAATCTCCCTGCGCATCGCATGGGAAAACCGATCGGTCGTGTCGGACTGAGTTAGCGGATTCATGAGGGCTGCGGCGAGGGTAAATCATTTGCAGTGCATCGGGCAAACCTGCTTGGATCGTTGCCCGGTCTGCGATGATGGGTTACAAATTTCGTTCCGATGCAATTCACGCGGACTATTCACGGACTTTGCCAGAGCCGGTTTCGTTGCGCGTGGCAGGACGGCCCGTCTACAATCTCGATGATGTGGTAACAGGCACAGAATGTTCCATGTGCCGTTAGGATGCACAGCTTGGTATCGTTCGTGCGGTCCTTCCAAAGCCATTGACGCGGCCCCGTAGCTCAGATGGATAGAGCAGCGGTTTCCTAAACCGTTGGTCGGCGGTTCGACTCCGCCCGGGGCCCCCAGTTTTCGGATACAGCCGATATCTGGTAGTTCTCTTGATCCCAGGTCATTATTCGGCATTAGGTCGAGCGCGTGGTACGATCCCGTATGAAACCAGTCGGAGTTGTTTTTGGATCTATAAGCGCGCTATTGCTGGCACTGTTAGTCTTTCAAGCCTGCAACGCACTTAATCCGGCGTGCGGAAGCGCGCGGCCAGCCCCGACCATCGCTTCTCTATCTGCCAGCACAATTACGCTAGCTCAAGTGCAGCAGGGCTTTGTTCTCACCGTGAATGGCAGTCAATTCGTTTCTTCTACGGTCGGGGAGATCAACGGAACCGCGCTGAGCACCCTGGTCACAAGCAGTACACAGCTTCAGGTTACGATTACGAGTGCCGTGATCTCGGCGGCCGGAACAGCGAGCGTGACGGTGAACACTCCGAGTGGAAACACGGGTGATTTGGGCTGTACCAGCGGCGGGACGAGCAGCGCGCTTGTGCTGACAATTACCTAGCGGCGGCGGGAGGCCTGTTCCGCGGAACTGGCCGTTCCGCGAAACTGTACCTCCGCCAAAGTTTCCCTGCCTGATACTCACATCGCTGGAATCGCTTCTGCCAACTCCCGCATGATCCCTACACTCACAGTCAGCGCTAAGCCGCTTTCTTCGCCGCCCTCACCTTGGCCCAGCGCGCCCGCTGCGCCGCGGCGATTTTTTTGCGGACCGCTGCCGACATAGTGTGCTTGGCAAGAACCGGGCCAGTTGTTTTCGCTGCTCCCGCTGCTGGTTGGGATTGCTTCCGAACCCGCATCCATCGAGCCTTTTGCGCTAGCGCCATTTTTCGCCGTGAAGCGGCTGATATGACTCGTTTCGCGGGATTCGTTTTCAGAGATTTTCCCGAACCGTTTAACGACTCGATTACCGAAATTGCTTGATCCAACTTCTCCACATGTAACTGCGCTTCTCGCCGCTCCGCACGAAGCTGCTGGAGCGCATTCTCTAGATTTGCCATTAATCCCCCTCAAGATTTACAGCGACCCCGATTGTATAGGATGGAGTGATCTTTTAGCTAATATTAGATCCGGCGTGATAGGCCGGTTCCTGCAGTTCTTATTCTGCTAAGCTGATCGGCGTAAATATCGCGGGTAAAGGACGGAACAGTGGAAGTAGTGGCGGGTGTCGATCTGGGCGGGACTGCCATCAACTATACGTTGGTGGACCGGGAAGAGCGTTTTCTCATTGAGCAACTGTGTGAGCATCCGGCTCTCTCGAAACAGGGACCGGAGATCTGTCTCCAGCAGATCGCCGATGGTTTGAAGATCGCAACCGATCTGGCGGGAATTACTGTTGATGACGTGGTTGCCATCGGACTGGACACGCCCGGGCCGGCCAGTGCAGCCGGCCAGCTCAGTGCGCGTGGCTCTACAAACTTTGTGCACCCGAAGTGGGCAGGATTCGATATCCGCGAGGGCCTGGCACACAAACTCGGCAAACCTGTCTCGTATTTGAATGATGCCAACGCGGCGGCACTGTGGGGTCACTATGCGATCTTCGGAGCCACGAGCCGCGAAACGTCAATTTCCATCGTGGTCGGGACGGGCAACGGCGGAGGCATCATCCTCGATGGCAATGTTGTGAAAGGGAAGAATGGGTTCGGGGGAGAACTTGGCCACGTTCTGATTCCGTATCAGAGCATCACCGGTATTGCAGGCATCAGACCGCAATGCAATTGCGGACGAATCGGAGATTTAGAGTCGCTCTGCTCGCTCACTGCGATCGAGAAAACTCTGCTGCCCTATTATTTGCCACGCTACCCTGGCCACCAGCTGACAAAGCAGGAGCCTCACCAGGCGGCCAAGCTGGTTCGCGGCTTGGCGGAGCAAGGCGATGCCATGTGCAAAGAGATTTTTCGGGTGGAGGCTCATGCTCTCGGACTTTTCTTCGACGAAATGATCAATACGTTCGATCCCGATGCCTTGATCGTGGGTGGCGGAGTTCTGGAAACCAGTCCGGAATTTCAGAGTTGGTTTCTGGGAGAAATCCGCACGGGGATGCCGAGTCAGCGTGAGGAGCAAGCGGGGATTCCAATCCACGTGATGCCGAACGGCGACACAGCCGGCGCTCGAGGAGCGGCCTTGGAAGCTCTTAAGTTAGCGAGGCAAAGCGGGCTTGCATAGCGGACCTGCAGGGCCTTCATTCTTATACGCGCATATCTTCAGCAGTGCGTCAGGTGTGGCACCGTGCGGGACGTGAGATAACGGCCTACTTTGGCGGCGGGCCTTCGACCACTTCCACAAAATCTCCAGGCCGGATCCATTTGGCAAAAGCGGTACGGACCTCTTCGGCCGAAAGCTTTTGGTATCGTTCCGCAGCGCGAACGGGCTCATCGAGCGGCAGTCCGATCATGGCGCGGGCGAGGAATCCATCCGCAATCTGCGACTCGCTGGATTGACCCAGCGGAATCTGGCGAATCAGCATGGCGCGGGCTTGTGCCATTTCCTCGGGACTCGGCGCTGCAGTTTGCATCGCGTTCAAATCCTGTTCTATTAACGCCCGGGCCTTCGGCACATTCACTGGATCAGCGCCGTAAGAGACCGTGAAGCGCGTACGCGTGCGGCCGGCTTCCAGTTCCTCGTCAACGTTATAGACGTAACCTGTTTTTTCCCGCAGATCGCGGTAAAGGCGCGTGGCATAGAAGCCGCCGCCCAGAATGTGATTGGCCAGCTGCAACGGATAGTAGTCCGCATTAAAGCGATTCATGGGAACTTCTTCGGACAGTGTGACCTCGTCTTGAACGCGCGCGGGATCAGGAACCTGGCTGGCAGCGGGCTTGTTCGGGGGAACGGCAGGCAGATCCAGTTCTGGCTTCGGCTGTTCCGTCTTCCATGAGCCGAAGTTCCGCATGATTTCTTTCTTAGCCTCTTCTGGTGAAATATCTCCGATCACCACGATTTTCGTCAGATCTGGACGGAAGGTTTTCTTGTAGTACTCGTTGACCTCCTGCAGCGTCAACGAGGAGACTTTCTCCGGCGTAGCTTCCCGTAATGCCGGATCGCCGGAAGGCAAAAGGCCTTCGAGCAGCGAGCGACTGGCGCGGTAGTCGGGACTTTTCAAAAGACCGGCAACCGACTCTGCTGTCTCCTGCTGCACTACTTTGAAGGCACTCTCCGGCAGCGCAGGACTGAGCTCGTTTTCCGCAAGTAATTGCAATCCGCGATCGAAAAAGGGTTTCAGCACCTGCAGTTCGAAGCCTTCGCCTGCGCTTTCGCTGGCGGCAATATCGTCCAGAGCCTTCTGAAAAGCGACCCGGTTAAGGGTGGTTGTGCCATAGGAAAACAAGCCGTCCAGTACAGTTGCGATACCTTCTTTTCCCGGCGGAACCTGCAGAGCGGTATCGTGGCGTATTTCGCCGGTGATGGTTATAGTCGGGGTCAGCCTTTCGGTTTCGACGATCAGGTCAATTCCGTTCGGTAGAGTGCTTTCCACTGGGTGAAGATTCCACGTGGGCACTTGCACATTTTCTAATAACGACTGCGCCCACTTTGGCAGTTCGACGGCTTTCGTAGGAGTGGGCGTCACTTTTTCTGCCCCGCCGAATCCCTTGGCAGCGACTGCCTGCCCGGAGGCCTCAGGCACGAGTGTAGCGACGATTGCATCCTGGCTGACCAGGTATTGTTTAGCGATGCGGTTTACATCCTTCACGGTTACCTGCTGAACCGCGTCTACGTCTTCCTCAGGCGAGTTGCGGCCCTCGGCTGCGAGCGCTTGCGACCACAGTGAAGCGAGTCCGGGAATGGAGTTGCGTTCAAACTCAAACGAGGCCACTTCGCTGCGCTTCGCCGCCTCCACCAGATCGGGTGGAACGCCGTTACGAGCATATCGTTCGAGAATGCCCCGAAGCGTTTGCTCCATGGCGGAGGCATTGGCGCTGGTTGGCGTGACTGCGTAGGCCAGCGCGGCACTGGACTTACGGTAAGTCTCACCAACTTCAAATCCGGCATCGAGAGCTTTTCCATCGGGCACAAGGCCGTAAATATCGGCGCGCTGGCTCGCGAGCACGTCGCTCAGGACGCGCGCTGTGGCGTAGTCGCCACTGTCGGAGCCGGGCATGCGGTAAGCCAGGATCGTGATCGTATAGGGATAATCGCTCGGTAGGGTGAAATGCTCGGCCTTGACGGGCTGCAAATCAATTTTTGGTCGCGTCGGAAGAGGCTTTTTGGGAATGTCTCCGTACAACTGCTTGATCAGGTCTAATGCCTTTGCCGGATCCACTTGCCCAGTAATCACGAGAATCGCGTTATTGGGCGCGTACCATTGTTTGTGAAAGTTCTGCAGCATCGCGCCGGTGGTGAGCTGAAAAGAAGGCCGGGTGCCTAGGGCATCGTCTTTGTACGGCGTACCGGCGAACATATCATGATTCATACGGACCAGGAATTTGTAAGTGGGATTGGATAGATCGCGCGACACTTCCTGTTCGATTGCGCCGCGCTCTTGTGCCCACTGCTCCTGGGTATCGTCAATATTTCGCATGCAATTGGCATCCGCATGGAGAGCAATTTCCAGGTCTTGAGACGGTACTGTCTCGAAATATTGAGTGATGTTCTGCTGCGTGTCGGCGTCGTTATCGCCGCCCAGTTGGGCGAAAATTGCGGCAGTTTGATCGGCTGAGAGGTCGGTGCAGCCGCGAAACGCCATGTGCTCCTGAGCATGGGCCATGCCGGGAAAGCCGGGAGGCGTTTCGTCTCCACCCACCAGATAATTTTCTTCTACCGTGACGACTGGAGCGAGATCATTGCGCACAATGACAACGCGCAAGCCATTGGGGAGTGTGGAGCGCGTCACGTCCTCCGCGGAGGATTTGGGCAAGGGAATAGTCTGCGCCGAGCAGAGTGTCGTTCCCAAGCAGATGGCGAGCGAAAGAAGATGCCGTCGCCAAAAAAACAATAAGGTTTCCATCGTGCTCTTGCAATACCAATCGAACGCCGAAGTGATGTCGGCATTCAGTTTAATTGGAGTGTCAAAACCTGTCCCGAGGTTGCGTCCTGTTATACGAGTATCGGAACTGCTCGGGATAGATGATTCCGGTAACAAATGTACTGTAAGCGTCCGATGGCAGGGCAGCGGCCAGCGTACTAGCTTCTAAGTTTTGGATGGATTGGACGGTATGCGCGTAATGCACATTCAGGAGAAGTTGCGAAATACGACCGGACGAAGTAAGACCCGACTAAGCAAGACCGGACAATTCTTGCTGCCGTCTCGCCTTCCTATCTTGATATTCCTTCTGACAATACTTTTGAGTGCGGCTAACGCACCCGCGTACTCGGTCCTGACTCACGAGGAACTGATTGATCTGGCTTGGAACGGTTCCATTCGACCGTTATTGCTGGCGCGCTTTCCCGGCGCGACCGAAGAACAACTGCGAGAAGCGCATGCCTATGCCTACGGGGGCTCTGCCATTCAGGACATGGGCTATTACCCGTTCGGAAAGCAATTCTTCAGCAACCTCACGCACTACGTGCGAACCGGCGATTTCATCGCATGGCTTTTTCAGAATGCCCGCACCATCGATGAATATGCGTTTGCCATTGGCGCATTGTCCCACTATCTCGGCGACTCAGTCGGGCACTCCGAGGCGGTGAATCCGGCAACCGCGGTCGAATTCCCCAAGCTGAGGGATAAGTATGGCCGCATTGTCACCTATGGCGAAAGCCCGCACGGTCATATCCGAACCGAGTTCGCTTTTGATATTGATGAGATTTCGCGTGGCGCGTTTGGGCCTCCAGCGTACTTGCGTTTTATTGGTTTCAAAGTGCCGAGGAAGTTCCTGGAATCGGCTTTCGCCAACACTTACGGATTTGACATCCATGAACTCCTGGGTAGAGCACATCCGGCACTGCGAAGTTACCGCACCTCCGTGCGAAGTTTTATCCCAGCATTTGCGGAAGCGGAAGTTGTGTTGCACCGGCATCAGTTTCCTCCGCAGCCGGATGATGAGGCGTATCACATTTTCGCCGAGCGCGTGACCCGCACAAACTATGAGCGGAAGTGGAGGCATACCTACCGTGGCCCCGGAATAGGGGCACACTTGCTGGCCGTGCTGGTCTTCATTATTCCGAAGGTAGGCGCCGCTTCTGATCTGGCGATAAAGATTCCAAAACCTGACACTGAAGAATGGTACTTGCGCAGCGTCAACCGAACTGTGGATGATTTTCGGAGAATCCTGGATAAATTACGCACCGATGGCAACGCCCCAGTTGCCCTCGCGAACCTTGACCTTGATACGGGAAACCGCGCCAAACTCGGCGCTTATCGTCTGGCCGACGAAACCTATGCTCAACTACTGGCGCGCATCACGTCGAAACCCGGCCGGGTGATCCCCGATGGCCTGAGGCAAGATATCGTCGCTTACTACGCGGAACCGGATGCGACGAATACTCTAAGTCAGCAAGTGACTGCGCAACTCGGTGTGTTGAAGGGGATGAAATCTACCGATACCGTGAGCAGAACCGCAAGTCCCTTAGCAAACCGATAATGAAGGACGCATCCAAGCGATGCGCAAGGATGGTGTTTTGCGCGCGGGCCGGACACGCTAGACGTGCCCGGCTTGCGCGGAGTGATAGTTACAGTTAGATGTCCGTCGCGCCCTCAGCCGCCTACATTCCTGGAGTACCTTGTGTTTGACGCCTGCTGTGCAGCGTAACCCGCACACCGCGCTGCGCATTCACCCGAGTGGTGGTCGTCCAGTCGATGTCGTCGGTGCTGATGACGCCGCTTCCACCGCTGGCTAATGTGTAGGTAATGCGGCCATCCTGATATCCATAGCCGCTGACGGAAAGAGCCATTCCGGTGGTCAGAACGAACACGGGCATGCCCGGCGAACTCCCTGGATTTGCCGCCGCAGAATTTGTTACGAAGGAGGCGTAGGAAGCCTGCGGAGCCACGGTCAACTCCATATCTGCGGTTGATGTGACAGCACGCACCGCGAGCCGGGGCGTGTTCTGCTGCAACCGGGATTGATCGTAGGATTCGTTTCTGGGTTGAGTGAAATAGTGCCAGCCCGAGCCAAGAGTACGTACGCTGCGCCACCTGAGGCACCTGAACGTCATCCATGAGGCGAAGAGTCATCACGGACTCACCCTTGAGCGCCGGTTGCGGTCCCCGCGCGGGCAACATGATCACCTTCCACGGCCACAACGGCGGAAGCATCCATTCCACGACGTCGCGTTTGGCGTGACCTTTTCCCCTGATATCACCGTCTTTGTTCACCTTATACCCGCGCGTGGCGATGACCTTGGCATCCAGGGGAAGATCGCCGCTCGGCAACCCAATGCGATCAAACTGCAGTCTCATGTTTCCCTTACCAACAAAATGTCCGGGCTGTTTCGCCGACTCCAGATGCCCCACCAGATAACTGCCGCGGGGGAACGCCTGTTGGCCGAATTCGGTAATACCACGCAGATTGCAGAGAACGGGATCGCCGACGGCCGCCGTTGAGGGAGAAAAGTTAGGTTCATTCAAAGTGCATTGCAGAAGCGTGCCGGCGGGCAGGACAACGTCCCGCGCGCTGGCGCTTAGGGTCAAGCCTAATGTGAGAGTTGCAAGGGTGGCATACACGATGGACTTCATGGGGCATCTCCTTGTAACGCAGTAACGAAACGCAATAACGAAACGCACTAATTGGCGATGTGGGATCGCGCCGAACCCGACCAGTCCGCGAAGTTAATCACAAATATGTGTCACGGTCAATCGGGAACCCAGGGTAGATGAACCCTTCGGCTTGAAATAAGTTGCGAATTAAGTTGCGAATAAAGAAGAGTGGGTCAAAGGACTACAGTCTCCGCGAGCTCGATTGAAGGGCGAACTTTTTTGCCAGTTCTGATTGTGCAAATAAAAATTGGCGTCTCGCGCAGCGAGACGCCAATTCTATTGTGAGACCGAACTCACGCCCCCGCGCTTGCCGTTCGCGAGAGTGGCGTAGTACGCATTGCGTCTGCGATGCGGCCAAAGTACAAACGGTAAGAGTGGTGGATCCCGTACATCACCGGGAACACCACAACTGCCGCTTGCCAGCCGAAGTGATGGCCCACCAGGCTGAGCATCGATGCGATTCCCGCGCTAAGCACGTAGTACGGGAATGACATCTGCACGATGCTCCTCCAGGCTCGACCCATTGACGTGTTCTCGCTCAGTTTGATGATGGCTGCCACCGGAACCGTTTGCCCCAGAAAGAAGGCAGCAGTTGTCGCCGAGAGAGTGAGTGGTAAGGATCCCCAACTCGCCTGGTTCAGCCACGCGGCATTCCAGATCAGGTTCGCCATGCTGGCGGCCACTGCCATCATGCTGATATTGAATACCATCTGTTCCGGCCGAAACTTCTTGCTCGGCTGCGGCCAGCACTGCACGACAGTGGAAACAGTTGCGATCAGGATTGCTTCCACCGCGCTCAGGTTCACCACCGCCAACAACAAGAACGGCAGGTTGACTGACATGTTGCCTTCTATGCCTGGCAATCTAACTTTCATCCGCGACGTCGCCGCCGCCAGCGCCAGTAGAGCCAGGGCATAGAAGGGGTGAAGTGTATGGCTTCCGAGTCCTGTATATATCGTGCTTGCCATCGCTGCCAGGACCATCATTCCGATGAATGTTCGAGTTCGCCGTGTAGTGTGATTCATGATCTTCTCCTTTCTCTGGTTTAACTGCACACGGCTACTGTTCGTCGTCTCCGGCATCGGAGAACGCACCATCGGTGGTCGATACGGCGGCGCCCCAAACCACGCTTGTGGCTTGCGTGCCCGTGCCCGTGCTCGAGCCCCAAACTACGCTAAAGGCACTGAGAGAGTTGGTATTCCAGGGCAAGGACGCTCCCCAAACCACAGAGCTACCCGTAACGCTTGCGCCCCAGACTACCGACGCTCCCCACACTACTGAAGTTCCCCAAACCACCGATCCCGCTGCGACAGTGCTGTTCCCCTCAACCAGGGAAACTGCGCCTTTGGAGTTGACGGTGACGGATGGAGATAATGCTGCTCCCACCGTGGCCGGGGCAACGTTTGTGTCGGCCACGGCGTTCTGCATATCGAGCAAGCCCGCGCCCACTGACAGGAGATCGTAGAAGTCAGTGAAGGTCTGCAGAAGATGCGGAACATAGGCGCTGGTGGAAGTTGGCCACGCTTTGTACGTGGTCTTCATCAGGCGCGCTTTCACCTGGTCGGGAGTCAGCGCATTGTTCTGCTGAAGAATCAATGCCACTGCTCCGCTCACAACCGGCGTTGCCATGCTGGTGCCGCTAAGCGTGAAATAGTCGCTGTTGCCATCGCTGCCGTTGACCAGTTCAGATGGATAGCTTGCTTCCAAAGTGGCGCCAGGAGCGGATAACGAGACGATATCATTGCCCGGTGCCATAAGGTCAGGCTTCACCACGTGATCGTATGTGGTAGGACCCTTTGAGCTGAAACTCGCCTTAGTCTCTGCCGCGGGATTCGAAGATCCGTTGCTCTTCATCGCGCCTACGGTGATCACGAAGGGATCATTGCCTGGCGCGGTGATGGTTCCGAACCCGTTGCTGCCGTTGACGCTGACGCGTCCGTAGTTTCCTGCCGCTACGACTACCACGATGCCAGCCTTCCAAGCCGCTTCAACCGCCTGGCAAAGAGGATCCTGTGTATAGCTGACGAAAATACCGCGCCCGAGCGACAGATTAATCACTCGGATGTTGTAAGTGCTCTGCAGCGCGATCGCTTGTTCGATGGCTGCGATCACGTTGCTGTCGCTGCCGGAACCATTCAGATCGAGCACGCGGAGGTCGAGCAGATTTACCCCGGGGGCGACTCCAGCGTAATTGCCGCCAGAGAGATAACCGTTGCCGCCGATGATTCCCGCGACGTGCGTACCGTGACCGTACAGGTCATACATGGCGCCGCTCGAGTTGGAATTCGCGGTGCCAGTGAAATCCTGGCGATAGACAACGCGCGAGTTAGACTCAGTGGAATCTTTCAAATCAGGATGGCTATCGTTGATACCGCTATCGATCACAGCCACGCCGATTCCAGCTCCGTTGTAGCCGGCACTCCAGGCTGAGGGTACGCCGGTGGCGATATCGGAAATGTCATCGAGCCCCTTCATGGGATGGTCGACGCTTACAGAAAGAACCTCAGGGTCCGCTTCCAAAGCCGGCAACGCATTAACCGGAATGGTCAGGGCGATGCCTTTGACCGAATGGAGCCGGTGATTCAGGCGGCCACCCAGACGCTGCGCCCGTCCTTCTTCGGCAGCTTGCGGGATCTGCTTGTACTGCACGATGACTTTCACCATGTCGGTGGCCTTCGCGCCGTGATTGGCTCGAGCGGCAATCGGCGCGAGATCCGGAGCAAACTTGCCAACCGCTTTGCCGCCCTGGGCAAATGCGGTCTCCGCCAACAAGAGCAACAGGATCGCGCTCAAGCGTTTTCCCCAAGCCGCGCTGTGACGCTCGCCTCGGCTCGGGCTCTTAGGTTTCAGTGTCTGCGACATAACTCTCGCTTTCTGTGGCACAGAATTGTGCTTCGACTCGGCTAAGCTAGTGCACGGGCGCTGCCAATTGAGCCTCCGTAAGTTGTTGCTGCGTCTAGGAATCGCGGGTGTGGTGTGGAGTGTTGCGGGGCCAGTCTGTCCCGTACCCATGGGCATGGGCCAAGTTGTCCTGTCCGGTGGAGTCTGATTACTTCGGTTCGATCGTGGTGGTTACTTGCTAGATGGTCAGAGGATTGGAGCAGGTTTATCGCGCAGTTGCCGCTTCAGTTTTTACTGGCGCTTTTTCAGTTGCCAGCAAAATTCGCGGCAGCGCTGCCATTAATTGCTGCGTGTATTCGTGCCTGGGATGGGAGAATATCTGGGCTGTGGTTCCGCATTCTACGATTTTCCCATGGTCAAGAATGGCGATGCGGTCACAGATTCCCGCGACCGATGCCAGATCATGGGAGATGTAAAGGATAGCCATACCGGTGGAGCGATTCAGTTCGCGAAACAAAGCAAGAATTTCAGCCTGCGTGATCACATCGAGGGCGCTCGTCGCCTCATCGGCAATCAAAAGCGCGGGGCGATGCAGGATGGCCATGGCGATCAGCACCCGCTGCGCTTGTCCTACGCTCATTTGGGAAGGATATTTGCGTTGAAATTCGTCGTGCGAGGGAAGCGAAACGCTTTCGAGACAAGTCCGAATCGCATTTGCACAATCCGCTGCAGTGCCTGACGCATGCGCCCGCCATGCTTCCCTAAGCTGAGTTTTGATCTTGAGCGCGGGATTTAGAGAAGCTAGTGGACTTTGCAACACCAGCGAAATTGCCCGCCCTCGTAGCTGGCGCAATTCGCGCTCCGAGAGGTGCAGAAGGTCGGCATCTTGAAACTTGATCGTTCCCTCGGATCGGGAGTGCTTTTTGTCGAGCAGGCCGAGAATCGCCATGGCCAACGTGCTCTTGCCGGAACCGCTTTGTCCCACCAGACCCAGCACTTCGCCCGGCTGGATGGCGATTTCCACGTCACGCAAAACCGGCTGCTTGTTCCCGTATCGCACGGAGAGTCGCGCAGAGAGCAGAGGCTGGTTTGGCGGAGGTTGAGACATTGTCCGTGTACCTGGTGATCTTTCGATATTATGATCTTCGATATTTCGGTTCTCAGATCAGTGTCAATCCGTGTAATCCGTGGCGAAGAATCGTATTACTTTCCGGCCACCGTGAGCCGATCCGCATTCCAGAATGTTTGCGGTGACAGAATCACCGGCGCGGCGCCGTGCACCGTCGTCGACACGGCGGAGAGCGCGTTCTTGTTGATCAGGAAAATGAATGGTTCCTGCTCAACCACGATTTCCTGCACCCGATCGAATGCTTCCTTGCGCCGTTTTGGATCCGTGGAAGCCGCTTGCGCCCGCATCAACCGATCGATCTCCGCTTCCCATGGAGTCTCTGGAACTTTCTGTTGCGGATTCCACTGGTGATTCTCCGAAGAACTCAACCACACATTCATCTCTCCATTCGGATCCAGATCCACATTGGTCAATCCGAGAATGATGGCTTCGTAGTCGAAGCTCTGCGTCATACGCTCGATCAGGGAAGGGAAGTCGAGGGTAACCACATTTACGTGGATGCCGATCTTTTGCAGGTCATCCTGAATTAACACCGCCATGCGCTCGCGGGTTTTACTGCCAGCATTGGTAATGATCGAAAACACGACCTCGTTGCCGTCTTTATCTTTGAGGGCTCCGTTTTCCATGCGAAAGCCGTCAGCCTGCAGCGCCTTCAAAGCCGCATCGGGACTGTAGGTCTGGGGCTTAAGTTTGGCGTTGAACCAGAATTTATTCGCTGGCGAAAACGGGCCGACCGCCGGTTGTGCGTGTCCGTGATATACGATGCGGCTCAGATCTTCGCGATTGATCGCCTCCGAAATCGCGCGCCGGAAGTTAGCCGAGCGGAACCAATTCTTTTTATAAGCAGGAATAGGCGCCTTCGCAACTTCGTTAAACCATAACTGCTCGCTATCGAGCGAAGGGCCGGCATCGTGCACCAGTTGCGGAGAAGTCGTAGCCAGCTTATCGAAATATTCACTGTCGAGAGAGTTGATCAAGTCCAGCTCTCCTCGCTTGAAACGTAGCATCTCGACGTCGCGGTTGGGTTGGATATCCAGTCGAATCGAATCCAGATATGGCAGCTTGCGTCCTTGCTCGTCGGTCTTCCAATAATTCGGATTCCGCTTCAGGAGCACGGTAGCTCCCGGTTTGTAGTCAGCAAGCATGAACGGTCCGAGCACCGCCGTGTCTTTCTTTGGCGAATGTTCGGAAAGAATAGCGACCTGGTCGAAGAGGCGATCCAGTCCGGCTACGGGTGCGGGAAAGGTAATTGAAACTTGGGTTGGGGAAATAATTTTAGTTTCCACGTTCCCCGTACCCGAACGAAAGGCATCGCCGGTCGCCGAATGCAATGCAGGATCCATCAGTTGCTGCATGGTGTAGGCCACGTCCTCGGCGGTAAACGGCGTGCCATCAGAGAATGAAATTCCGCTGCGCAAGTGGAAGGTAATCTGCCGGCCGTCTTTGGAGATCCTCCACGATTGCGCCAGCTCCGGTTCGAGTTCCTGAGTCTGCCGGTTCACCCGCACCAAAACTCCGCCGGTCAGGTAACGGATTGACGCGGACGCTTCATCCTCTACTTTGAGGGGATCAAAAGTTTTGGGCTCCATGCGCAGACAGAATCTCAACTCGCCGCCATTTTGCGCCACAAGCTGCGTTGCCAGAGAACTGAGGCAGATCGCAATGATTGCGGCTGTTCTGCCGTATGTCTTCGTCATTGATTGCCGCATTGTTTCCCGACTCTTCACGCCACCACCTCGTCCTGCCGCGAAAGCAAAAGCTGAAATGACATCACCACCAGCACCAGCAGAATCAGCGGCACAAACTTCCACGGCTCATCGCCTATGGAAATCAAGCCTTCCAACTCTTTCAACAAGCTTCCCCAGGAAGGCATGGGCTCGGCGACTCCTAGTCCAAGAATTCCCAGGTTGGCCTCACTGAGGATGAAAACTGGAATCGAAATCCAGAACTGCGCATATAAAACTGGAGTCAGGTTCGGCAATACATGCATCCAGAATAGCCGTTGTGCTGGAACTCCGGCGGCCCGCGCCTGGCGTACAAAATCGGAAGAGCGCAGTGACGCTGAAGTTGTGCACAAGCACGCGCGCAGCGGTAGTCCAGCCCAGCAGACCGAGCAGCAGAAAAGTCACCAGCACTGAAATCATCGGAGAAACATTCAGCGGCATCAACGCTCGTGCTGTGATCAGTAAAAATAGCCAGGGCAGCGATAAGAAAAGATCGGTCACAGCCATCGCCATCCTCGCCCAGATTCCACCGAGATATCCCGCCAATCCCCCAATCAAAGCCGCCATCAAGGTGGAAAGGAACGCCGCGGCTGGAGCCAGCAGCAACGAAATCCTGGTTCCATAGAGTACGCGGGCAAAACGGTCGCGCCCAACTTCGTCCGTTCCCAACCAGTGACTTCGCGATGGAGCAGCGTCCGTTGCGTCGCGATATTGCCTGGAATATCCCCCAGGAGCCAGCCAGTTCGCTGCCGCCGAGGCACACAGCACCAGTCCCAAAACGACGCACGCCAGCTTCCGCCAGAGATTCATGACTCGCGGTTCCGAAGCATATGACCGATTACATCTGCTCCAGAGTTCGCCAACAAGGTTACGAGCGTCACTAGAATCGTGATGTTGACCAGAAGTGGAAGATCGCGTGCCAGCGCCGCCTGCCATGCGAGTTGTCCCACGCCAGCCAAGCCGCACAGCGCCTCTACTGGAATGGCCGCACCCACGGCCATACTCACCGATACACCAGCCACGGCTAGCAAGGCCGGAGCTACGCTTGGTATCACATGCCAGAAAAGAATGCGGACTTCCCCCAATCCCTTGGCTCTCGCGGTAAGGATGTGAGGCGAGCAATAAGACTTTGCCAGCAAGTTGCGCGCATAGCGATAAATGTGTGGGAAGACAATGAGCGCGATCGCCAGCGAACCGGGTACATTCCAAAGCACCGAGAGCAGTGCCAAAACTGCCGCGGGAATACAGAGGAATGTTCCACTCACCAGCGTGGTGAGCAAGTCATAACCGGCAAGCCGCAAACCCGGCGGCACTCAACGCCAGAGTGAGAGCCGCTACCCATCCCAGCCCCAGCCCAAGCACCAGCAAGCGCAGCGTGAGTGGAGCACGGTCGCGCAGCAGAGTGCGCACAGGCTGCCCCAGGGCCAGCGAGGTTCCCAGATCACCGTGCGCGGCGCGATTCATGTAAGAAATGTAGAAATGGAATATGTCGTGTTGCTGATGCCGGGCTGCCCGCAAGGCCTGCACGCTGGCCGCACTCAAATGCGGATCGAGCTCCTGCTCATCCGCGTCGAATCCCGGCGCCAGCCTTACCAGGGTTGCGGAGATTAGTCCTCCAAGCAAAACCGTGGCTACCAGTGCCAGCGCATGGCCAAAAACTTTTGCTCTCAACTTGCTTCGCATTTAGGTCCCCGAAGCGCCTTGAGCCAAAGTGTCTTGCCGCGCCGCCGCTTCCGCATGGTGGACCTGCTTTACCGAATACATTCGCCGGTCTGCCTCGGCCAGTAGTCCCTCAACATCAAAACCGTTTTCCGGACAGAATGCCGTGCCTACGCTCAAAGAGATCACATCTCGTCCGCAGGTTTGGCGCCCGGCTTCGATTGCCGCCTGGTTCAAGCGGCTTGCTTTCTCTAAAGCAGCCTCTGGAGTGAGACCTGGCGCGGTGACTACGAATTCGTCTCCGCCCATGCGGGCGACATAGTCATAACCGCGGCAAGCTTCCTTCAATCGCATGCTGAACTCGCGCAGCAATTTGTCGCCTTCGAGGTGTCCGAAGGAATCGTTAATTTTCTTGAGCCCATCGATGTCGCAGACCATCACGGCGAGCGAGGTCTTCATGCGGCGGCAGCGCGTCACTTCCTGCGCAAGGTGAACGAACAGCGAACGTGCGTTGGGCAAGCCGGTAAGGAAGTCGGTGGTCGCAGAGCTCTGGGCCTGCTGATACTTCAGAGCATTTTCCACGGAGAGCGCTACTTTGGAAGCTACGGCCAGCAATATCCGCAGATCGTCGGGTGTAAATGCGTCCAAGTTCGAGTGGTACATGGCCAGAACGCCCACGATGCCATTCAGTCCCTCCAAGGGAACGGCCAATGCCGATTGCAGGGCCGCAAATTTCTCCGGGTCCGAGCTGTATCCGGCTTCTACCTGCGGGTTTCCGTTGATGATCGGCTTGCCATTTTCCGCCACCCACCCGCACAAGCCTTCGCCCACGCGGATTTTCAGGGATGATAAAACGCGGAAATTCTCTCCGCTCACCAGTTCGGGGAGCAGCCAGCCGTTGCGGTTCACGTATACCGCGATCGAATCGTATTGAATCAGCCTGCGTAAGCGCATCGATAACACGGATAGTGTTTCGCTGAGGCTGAGCGAGTTTCCCAGATCCTGGCTCAAATCGAACATGGCTTGCGCCTCTTGCCTGGCGGACGCGATGGAGGTGAGGAAGTCAGATTCACCGGCGGGAATCTCTTCCGATCTTTCAAATCCCGCCGCTGGCGCCAGACCGCGTTCCACGCGAAGATCCTTGGAGAACCCTGCAGGAGTGAAGCTGGCCTCGTGGGTCTGCGCCATGCGTTCGAGGTCCACGTATCGACGCTCGAGCAGGCTCACTACTTTCGGATCGAACCAGATTCCCGATTTCTCTTTCACCGTGCGCATGGCCTGATCCAGGGGAATGGCCGGCCGGTACTGGCGATGAGAAGCGAGAGCATCGAGGCAATCGACAGCCGCAAGAATTCTGGCTCCAATGGGAATATCTTCGCCAACCAACCCCGCCGGATATCCCGATCCATCCCATTTTTCGTGGTGCGAACGCACGATGGGGGCGACGGGATAAGGAAAAGCAACGCGCTCGAGAATTTCCGCGCCCACCAGCGGATGAACTTTCATCTTTTCGAACTCTTCTGGAGTGAGCTTGCCGGGCTTGTTGATGATGTGTTCGGGCACGCCGAGCTTGCCAATGTCATGCAGAAGAGCCGCCGCCCGCAGGGCCTCGATCTCATCGGGCGAGAGTCCGATCTCTTTCGCAATTTCTATCGCGTAGATCCGTACGCGTTGCAGATGGGTGTGAGTGGTGTGATCTTTGGCCTCAATGGCTAACGCAAGGGCTTCGATCGTACGCATGTTCAGCGAAGCAATTTCTTCCACGTGCCGCTTCTCGATCTCAACGCGTTCCTTCTCGGCCTCTAGCCGTCCCAGGTAGAGCCGGTAGGAACGGTACACCCAATAGATCACTGGTAGAACGAGTAACGAAGTTTCCCAACCGGCCTGGCGATTGACAATTCCGACCAGGCCCACTGCGGCCGCGCCCACCAGATAGTAGGGAAAAGACCAGAAGTAGCACTCCGACCACACCTTGCGGCTCGACTTGCCCTCGGTTAGCGAGATCACAATCGAAACCGGTAAGGTGTTTGCCAGGAAAAAAACCAGCGCCGCGACCATCAGAAGGATGGGCTTATTCGATCCCACTCGGGCGTCCAGCCAGTGATAGCTGGCATAGCAGAATCCGCTGGCATTGGCCATCATCCCGAAAACATTGAACAGGATTTTGACCGGATCCCGACGGCCGCGGGTTTGCCAAACGCTCTGTACCAAACTCGCGGCGCAGCCGATCACAAGGGTCTCGGGCAGGCTGAGTTCCATTACACCGAGAAGAATAAAAAGAAAATTCACCGACATCGTGCCGTCGATGCCGGGCAATTGGACTTTCAGGCCAGATGCCAGAATGGCGACTCCGAGGTAGCAAAGGAAGCGCGTAAGATCGGCCGATTGCCAGTGCCATAGGGCAGAGCACAGCACAGTCAAGCCCATCGAGACGGTGATCCCGACAAATAGTTTCGTACGAATCGACATTGCGCCGTCAGTCTTATTGCCGGGCCAGGCGAGGGGGTTTGACCGCGCGCGGAGCGATCCGCGCACACCTCCGCCATTCCTCGGTCGATGAAATCCTAATTTTCTTATAGGGTTTTAAGTAGCTTACTGACGTAACATCGCCCGTGTAGTTTCAAGGAATTGGTGATTGACAGGATTGAGACTCGTCGTGTGTTGTTGTCTCTCCGGCGGTAACCGGCAGGGCTAGCGATTACTTTCGTTATCCTCCTCCGCTGCATATTTCCTGCGCTGCTTGGTCGCTGTGTCAAGATCAACTCCAAACGTGCGGAATGACAACAGCCAATAGCAATTCGCAACTTCCAGTAGCAGGCACGGCCGGCGGCGCGAGGCGTCCCGGGAGCGCAATATCCAGCGCGTTCACGCGACGCATCGATAGTTCCGCTGACGTCGTGATCCTTCATGCCGATGTTGAAGGCAACATCACCGCTTGTGATGAAGGCGCTTTGGCGGGGTTCGATCGCAATCCTTCGGAAGTCTTTGGCCGACCCATTGCGGCATTTCTCACCGGTGAAAGCGCCAACGAAACGCAGAATCTGCAGCAGTCCATCCTGGCCTCTGTGCTCAAACTTGGCCGACATCATTGTTCTGTACGGTGTCAGACGAGAGGCGATAAACACTTCCGCGCGGAGCTTTCCGTCACCCTGCTTCGCGACGGTCGCTCGGTTCCGACAGGAATCGTAGCCGTCATCACCGTTGCAGACGAAGAGGCGGAGCCATCATCCGTTCCGCATCAGTCGCCATCTCGGGAATCAGAGGAAGACGAATCACCGCGCACCGTATGTCGCGAGATTGAGGGCTCGGCCTTTGTTCTGGCCAGTCCTCTGATGCATCGATTCGTGCGCATGGTGGATCGAGTCGCCGGCCATACTGAAACGGTGCTGATCACGGGAGAAACTGGAACTGGCAAGGAGTTGATTGCCCGCTCGATTCATCAATCATCGAACCGTCGCGGGCGGCCGTGGATCGATATCAACTGCGCCGCGCTCCCGGAAAATCTGGTGGAGAGCGAGTTGTTCGGTTATGAGAAGGGCGCGTTCACGGGAGCCGATGTTTCCAAACCCGGACTGTTTGAACTTGCTGATCGGGGCACGCTCTTTCTCGATGAAATTGGAGAGTTACAACTTCATACGCAAGTCAAACTGCTGCGAGTTTTGGATGGATATCCCTTTTACCGGCTGGGAGGTCATCGCAAGATTAAAGTCGATGTGCGAATCGTGGCCGCAACGAACCAGGATTTAGAAGCCGCTGTCACAGCAGGCCGCTTTCGTCAGGATCTTTTTCACCGTCTGGGGCAATTTCAACTGCGGGTTCCGCCGCTGCGCGAGCGTCCGGAGGATATCGTTGCTTTGGCGGAACACTTTCTTCACTTGAAAGCGCCGCGAAGTTCCTTTGCTCCCGATGCGGTTTCGGCGCTCCTATCCTATTCGTGGCCGGGAAACATTCGCGAACTTCGCAACCTGGTTGCTCGGGTCGCGGTGCAATCGACGCATCCGGAGATTCAACCAGCACAGATCGAAGCGGCGATGTCGGGCAGTCCGACGGCTCAGCGCCAGTCCGCTTCTATGCCCGTGGGCAACCTTGACAGCATGGAAGAGCAGATGATCATTCGCGCTCTCGAGCGCAGCGGCGGCCATCGCGGCCAGGCGGCGGATCAACTCGGAATCTCCCGGCGTACACTCAGCCGCAAGCTGAAGGAATACAACATCAACATCGCGCCGGGCGAGGGCGCGAATGCTCTGGGCTTCATCAGCCTCGATCAGCAGAAATTTTTCCGTGCCCGCATCCAACTTGCGGTTACTTTGAAAAACCAGCATGGCGAGGAAGCATCCGTGCAAGGCGTCAACCTGAGCACCGGAGGCATGGGACTGGATGGCTTAAAAGAACCCATGCGGTTCTCGGGGCTTCTGGACGTCAGCTTTCCGCTTCCGGATACCGAAATTGTCTTTCGCGCCAAGGCTCGAATTGTCTGGATGGGCGACGAAGGGCGCGTCGGTCTTCGCTTTGCCGTTATCGACCCAGCCCTCTTCGAGCAGCTCCAGCACTGGACTAACAAGAGGATGAAAGACGAAGGCTGGGATCTACCCGCCTGATTTGCTAGGTTGAACCTTTGAAAACTTCTAATGTGCCGGTGCAGGCTGCGGCGTGGCTTGCGGAGCCGTGGCACTGGGACTTGAGAAGTTTACCTTCGGAACTTCGCGCGATCCCGGCGAAGCTTCGAAATAAGCTTCATTGGGTTTGAATCCCGCAATCCCCGCAAAGAAACTATTGGGAAACTGCTGAACGTAAGTGTTGTAATCCCGCAAAGTATCGTTATAACGTTTGCGCTCGACTGCAATGCGATTCTCCGTGCCGGCTAGTTCATCCTGAAGACGCAGGAAATTCTCATTCGACTTCAGCTGTGGATAGTTTTCGACAATCAGCAGTAAACGTCCGAGTGCTCCATCGAGTTGGCCGTTGGCGGCTATCTTCTCTTGCGGCGAGCCTGCGGAAAGCAGGGCCGAGCGCGCCTTCGCGATGTCTCCGAATACCGTCTGCTCCTGCTGCGCGTAACCCTTCACGGTTTCCACCAGGTTAGGAATCAGGTCGGCGCGGCGTTGCAACACAATATCCACCTGCGACCAAGCCGCCTTTACGGCTTCATTCTTGCTGACCAGTGTGTTCTTCACTCCCACGTACTGGCCGAAAGCAACGAGGACGATCAGCAGCACAACTGCGATTACAACCACGACCGCGATAAGTGCCTTGGTCATAGATTCTCCTGAGCCCCGCCTGCACTACGAAGAGCTTGGCGCGCCCGAGTCCAGCATTCTATCAACAGCTGCCGTTATCTGTTCCAACGCCGCGAGGTAGCGGGCAAAAACGTCCGACACATCAAACTGCTTGGGTTTCGCAATTTTCTCGCGGACATCTAGTACCTGCAAAAAAGCGGATGGATCGAAGCCGATTTTTTCCGCCAGAACCTTGATCGCCTGCCGCTTGCCCGTCGGCGCATTGTCGCCCAGAACTATCAACGCATGGCGGAACAAAGTTGCAAATGATGAGACCGACCGCGTCAGCAACTCCCACAGACGCGATTCGTTGCCGCAGGCGAGCAGCAGATGCTGGCGCAACAGCGCGAGTTTCTCCCGCAATTCGTACTCGACCTGCACGCGATGCAGGCTGGCAGAAATATGTAAATTGTTGAAGATATCTTTCCCGAAAAGCACTCGATGGTGCTGATTCATATCCATCAACTCGATGGTGAATACATCAGTTGAGCGCTCAACTTCATCCCGCGTCATGAACAGAGGAGGCGGCTGCTTTCTGGCGTTCCACCATTTCACTGCTGGAGCGAGCGCCTTCATCGCCGCGAATGAAGTGTCACGAACCACGCAGAACAGGTTCACGTTAGAAAACTCAGAATGAAAGTCTCCCGTGACCGATGATCCGAACAGGATCACGCTCTCCAGATTTGCTCCGGCAGCTTCCCGCAGACGGCCGACGAAGTCGTTCATTTGTTTATCGAGAGCCATCGGGTCTTTCTCAGGATCCATCATGCTTTCATCGGGCTACCAACTGCTGCTCGCTCCACCGCCACCGGAGCTGCCGCCGCCGAATCCACCAAAACCACCACCACCGCCGAATCCGCCGCCGCCTCTGTATCCGCCACCGCCGCCGGACAAAAGCATCCAGAAAAGTATGCCGCGAAGCGGAGTAAAAAGAATAACCAGTATAACGATAATCAGCAGCACCACACCGCCGGCCGACATTCCGCCGCTGGGCTGCTCCACCTGTTGCGGCGGAGGCGGCGCGAATTGCGGCGTGGTGAGTTGAATACCCGCGTCCTGCGCGATTACGCTGGCCACTCGAGAAGTCACCAGCATAAGCGCCTGGCTGTAATTGCCGGCGCGCATCAGCGGGATTGCTTCGCGCTGAAACGCACCAACCTTCCCATCCGGCAATATGGGTTCGAGCCCGTAACCAACTTCAATGCGGGCGCGATGGTCGTTAATCGCATAGAGAATCAGCACTCCGCGGTCAGTGGACTTGTTTCCTACGCCCCACTGATGGAAGAGATCGACCGCGTAACTTTCGATTTCCTCTCCGTCAAGCGAATGGATGGTTACCACCGCGATTTGCGCATGCGCCTTCTCGTCGACCTGCCGGCAGATCTCGTCGATTTGCGCGATGGTGTTCTGATCCAGAACGTGGGCAAAATCGTTGACGTAGCCGGTCGGTTTTAACTGCGAAATCGCTTCGGCCTGCGCCGCCTGAACGAGAATAAGGAAAAGCGCCAGCGCAACGAGTGAAATGAGGCGCGATTTTGAAGAAGAGCTCACGGGAAACAAAATTGTACAGCGTCGTCATTCATCCGGCGGTCCGTCCTTAAAGGAATAACAATCATCCAAAGGGCGTTGGAGGAAATCAAAATCTCAACGTCGAAGAAACAGATGGCCCGGGGAGAGAGCGCGACACAGCATATCTCCTCGGGCCTTTGTATAGCAGTTTACTGGTTCACGCGCAGCAGCATCAGCGTACCGCTCTCCAACTTGACGTTGTTTTTTTCTGAAGTGATTACCGACCCCTCGGTCGAATTGCTCGCGGGCGGGCTGAGTGTCAGGTTCGAGATTCCCACTACTCCCTGCGTCTGCGCCGTGATTGGAGGCCGCGAGCTCTTTGCCGTTGTGGTATCGCTCGGCATGTCATTGCCGGCGGATGCTGACGTCGAGGCGGGCGCAGATCCTGACATACCGGGACGCGCGCCGCTGCCGTTACTGGGGCTCGTACTCCCGCTGGGCGCGGCTGCGTCGCTGTTCCCGCCGCCCGGATTATTCTGCTCGTTCTGCGGACCGATGATCGCCTGAATCGACATCGGCATCTGCATCGTGTCTCCATCTTTCATTACCGCCCTGTCGAACAGGATTCCCACCTGCGATTCCTTCTGTTGCTTGTTATGCGGTTGCGCCTCCGTTACGTGGCCGATCACTTTCGTATCCTTGGGTACGAGTATCTCGCCGCTATTGGACTTCATGTCCTGTGTAACCTTGGCCACAACTTCTTCGCCGGCTTTTGCTTTCTTTGCGTCGATGGTCTTGGTCAACGAGACCGGAATGACGCTTCCGGGTGCAATTCGCGGAGGCGCGCCCGGCTGGGTCGCCGCAGGCGCGGCCTGCTGAGTCTGAGATTGTGCTGGAGTTGGCGGGGCGCTTGAGTTCGGCGTGGATGGAGCATTACTCTGCGCAAAGGCAGCGCCTGCAAGCAAAGTGACTGTACATAAGCTGATAAGAAACTATTCTCATTGTCGATATCCCCTTAAAATAAGCGTCCGAGCCTATGACTGCGAAGGTGCGCAAAGGTGCTACTGCCAATTCGATGCATTCTGGAATGCGAGCGTAGCTCGGGAAAAGTGCTAGACCGATCGACGATTGCAGCAATGGCCGACAACCGAGAACCCCAACATTGCATCGAAATGTGATGATCCGTTATCTCTCGCTCACCGCTCTCGCCTTAGCGCTCACCACCATCGTTGCCTGTACAACGAAAGACAATCCTGACGAAATCCGCCAGCGCACGGCGGAGGCCACCGAAACTATGCGCCGCGACACGAAAGCGGTTGTGGAAGGCGTGAAGGAAGGGATGGGCCACGACAACAAGGCCATTAATATCAACAAGGCCTCGCGTGAGGATCTGTTGACCCTACCCGGCGTGACAGATCATGAGGCCGATCGCATCATCGCGCAGCGTCCCTACGACGATGCCCATGACCTGGTGACTCGACACGTCATTCCTCAAGCCGAATACGACAAAATCCAGGACCGTATCATCGCGGGCCACTAGCGTCACGCTTTCTGTGACTTCCGAGTCGATCCTGCGATATCATCAAGTAGATGTCTGCTTCGCACCAACAGCATTCATTTCAAACTGACGATCCGCGGCTGGCGCCTATCTACGCCAAGGTGATGGCGGGTCATCGTCTCGATTTCGCCGACGCGGTTGCTCTCTACCGCAGCGGTGATGTGCTCGCCGTGGGCTGGATGGCCAACCACGTTCGCGAACGCATGCATGGCGACAGGACATATTTCAACGTCAATCGCCACATCAATCCCACCAATGTATGCGTGGCGGCCTGCCGTCTGTGTGCCTTTGGACGCAAAAAAGATTCTCCCGGCGCCTACACCATGGCGCTCGACGAAGCCTACGAAACCGCAGCGTCCGGTTACAGCGAAGCTGTAACGGAGTTTCATATCGTCGGCGGATTGCATCCGGATCTGCCGTTTCAATATTTCCTCGATCTCTGCTCCGGCCTCAAACAGCGCTTCCCGCAGGTCCACCTCAAAGCCTTCACCATGGTGGAGGTTGCATATCTCTCAAAGCGCGCCAAGCTTTCGATTCGTGAAACGCTGGAACAATTGAAAGCCGCGGGAGTGGACTCTTTACCAGGCGGCGGCGCTGAGATTTTCGCCGACCGGGTGCGCCACATCATCTGTGATCACAAGATCGATGGCGATCAATGGTTGGACACGGCGAAAATCGCGCATCAGATCGGACTCAAGTCCAACGCCACCATGCTTTACGGCCATGTTGAGAACGACGAGGATCGCGTCGATCACCTGCTCAAGTTACGCGCTCTGCAGGATGAAACCGGCGGCTTCCAAACTTTCATCCCGCTGGCTTTTCATCCCGAGAACACGCCGCTGCAACATCTGCCGAAAACTACCGGCATGCTGGATATCAAACAGATCGCGGTGAGCCGTCTGGTGCTCGATAATTTCCCGCATATCAAATCTTACTGGCAGATGATGACTGCCAAGATCGCGCAGATCTCGCTGCGCTTCGGCGCTGACGACATGGATGGCACGGTGATCGAAGAGAAGATTTATCACGATGCGGGCGCGACCACTCCGCAGGGGATGCGCCGTGAAGAACTCGAACGCCTTATCCGCGCCGCCGGCCGCGAACCCATCGAGCGCGATACGCTCTACCGCCCGGTCACCAGAACGGAAACTTCGGTTACAGTCGCGGTATAACGCAGGTTTTCTCGGATGTCCTCTCGCCTATTTGAAGAATTCCGTCATTTGCGGCGCAGTAGCTGCCGCCCCTGGTAAGTCCGTCACGCCCAGACCCTCCATCATCAACCGCAATGTGCTCTCATGCTGGTAAAGCGTGGTGGATTGATAACCGGCTTTTGCCACAGGGCTAACGATCACCGCCGGAACATGTCCGCCTCCATGGTCCGTATCAGTGTCTTCAGCTTCATCAAAGGTGATAATCAACAGCGAATTCTGAAAGCTGGTGCTGGCTAGCAGCGGACTGATATTCGTGGAAAGCCATTGATCTGCAGCCGCCAGCATTTGATTGCTGGTGCATGTGCTCAGCCCGGCCGGGCAGTTGTGCGCGTCGTCGTTTACGTTGGGAACGATAAACGCGTAATCCGGCAAGCTGTTATTCGCCATATCCGCGGCCAATTGCGCGAAAGGAACCACGTTGCTGGCCTGTGCCGGACTGTTCTGGACGTCGGAGAAGTAAACGAAGGGACATGGTGTTGAAGATAAGCTCCAGTGTCCCCGCCAAGATAGCCCACCGACGGCAGCGATTCCGCATAACACTTCCAGGTTTTTCCCGCGGCAGTCAGCGCGCGCACCACATTATCCTGAGTCACAACCCCGGCATAGGCGTCGCCGGCGCTGCCGGTGATCGAGGTTCCCGCGCCCACGGTCAACATGAAGTAGTTAGGCAACGAAGGGTGTGCATCGGCATAGTACTGTGTGGCCAAACCGTAAGCCGACGCCAGACTGTTTAGATACGGCATGCTGGAGTTGCCGATCACGTCGCTGAAGCTGTGATTCTCTTCGATCACGAGAAAAACATGTGCAAAGGTCGGAGTGCTCGAATTAGGCGGAGGGGTTGGGTTGGTTCCTCCTCCGCCGCCAGTTCCCCCGTTGCTGCTGGTGCTGGAGTTATTTCCTCCTCCGCAGGCACACTGCAGAATGATGGCTGCCATCAGGACAAACGGAATGGCGTAGTTTCGCGACAAGAGTTTGCTTTTTCTCCCGACCAGCAACGAATACCAATTTCCATGTTCGTCGAGCTACGATTGGATGGTGAGATTGGAGTGGGGAGTTGCTCCGCCGGGATTGCCAGCTAGCGAAGCCAATTGATCAGGGTTCGGCGTTCTTCAGCAATAACAAAAGCCGGAGAAGGGAAGTCGATCTCCCTTTTTCTCCGGCTACTAAGCAGAAATCCCGTACGGCTAAAGTTTTTCGAAGAACTCGCAGGCCGAACAAGAGATATAAATTCCGCCCGGAACCCCGCGCTCGCGATCCTTCATTCGTTTCACAATGCGCGTAGTCTTGCCGCACTTGGGACAATCCGTACTCTTGCTGGTGTCCATAACCTTTTTTCGGTCTGCCGTCTTTGCTATTTTCGCTCCAACTGCCATAGTTCGTTTCTCCTGATCTCGATGCGCAAGTTCAATCCAGAAAATTCCGGACGATTGTGTATGGAATGGTTCAGAAAGCCAGATTAAGTAGTGCTCAACCTTGTAACCCGGAATCCGCGCGGTAAGACTCTGCAGCCTATATACGGGCTCGCTTCCGTCATCTAATTTTACAGTAAGGTGGTCTCGATTGTCTCGGTCAACGTCCATGCGAGAGCGCTGCACCGCTAGGAATAGGGAACATTTAATCTACAATTACGTATTCTCTAGTGAGGATTGAACTCATGTATTGCAACTACTGCGGCAAAGTGATTCAGGACGACGCGTCGGTTTGCGCCTATTGCGGGATTCGTTTAGGCGCATCGGTCGCGCGCAAGCGTCTGGTGCGCCCGCGTCAAGGGCGCAAGATTGCCGGCGTCTGTCTCGGCGTCGCGGAGTACTTCGACATCGACGTAACCGTCGTCCGCTTAGTGTGGCTGATCGCTTCTTTCATGACCGGCATTGGGTTGATCTCGTATCCCATCGCATGGATTGTCATGCCGGAAGAGCCGTTAATGTTGAATGCTCCGGCGGCCGCTCGACAGGCGACGAGTTCGTAGATCGATAGTCCAATCGGAAAATTGGGTTGATAAAAAACTACGTCGCAACACGCACGGCATTCTCTGTGATTAAATCGCTGGGATGCAGCGCATCCAAAGTGGCGACGCGGAAATTGTCTATCACGTGCTGGGCCAAGGCCCTTCTGTCGTTCTCCTGCACCCCTTTCCGGCCAATCACGATTTTTGGCTACCCGTGGCAAATGCCCTCGCGGCGCGATATCGACTGATTCTCCCCGATCTCCGCGGACACGGTGATTCCGGCGTTGGCGAAGGGCCGGCCACAATGGAGAAGCACGCTGCCGATGTCTTCCACGTGATGGATGATGCTGAAACTGGCAGGGCTCCGCTGATCGGCGTGTCCATTGGCGGATATGTGCTGTTCGAATTTTGGCGTAAGCATCGCGATCGGGTCGCCGCTCTCGGATTGTGTAATACGAAAGCGCCTGCGGATGCTCCGGAAGCCCGTGCGGCCCGCCTGCAAGCCGCGAACGACGTAATCGAGCGCGGCACAGAACCGTTTTTCGAGAGCATGATTCCGCGGCTGCTGGGCAAGACTACCCGCGAAATGAGGCCTGATCTGGTCGAAGGCGCGTTGCACATGATGCGTAAAATGTCGCCCGAGGACGTCGCGCAAGTGCAGCGTGGCATGGCCGAGCGTCCGGACTCGGTGGCTACATTGAAGACCATCAATGTGCCAACGCTGCTGGTGACTGGAGAGGAAGACGTGCTCACCGGCGTGAATGAAGCTGAACTCATGCGGCAGCAGATCCCCAACGCCCAGTTGCGAGTTCTACCGAAAGCGGGCCATTACTCACCATGGGAACGGCCAGAGGAAGCAGGCAGAATACTTCGCCAGTTCCTCGACGGAATTTAAAATGCGCGCCCAGTCCGGTTCGGTAAAATCGAGCACATGATCATGATGAGAATCATCAAAATCATTGTCGCCGTGGCACTTTGTTTCGTTGCCTGGGAATTCTGTGCATACTCACAGGCCGCTCCCGAGCGTCCTCGCATTCTCGGCATCGACCACGTTTCGTTCTACACCACAGCGCCCGATGGAGTGAAGGCCCTTTATGGCGGTACGCTTGGCCTGGCTTCCGCGGCGCCCGTGGAGTCTGGCGGCCTTGTGCGATACCTGGTTGGCAGGCAGTGGGTCGGCTACAGCGCGGCGCCCGATCCCAACGCCACCAACCGCATGGATCACGTCGCCTTTGCTACCGACAATGTTGCCGCGCTGCGCGCGTATCTCATGGCGAAGGGCGTGACTGCAACCACAATCGAGACTCATGTCGACCACAGTTCGAGCTTCACCGTAAAAGACCCGGAAGGCAATCGCATTGAATTCGTTGAGCGGAACAAGACAGAAGTGTTCGCCAAGCCGCCCGATTCGGCCGTTTCCCGGCACATGATTCATGCGGGATTTGTCGTGAACAATCGCGATGTGGAGGATCACTTCTATCGCGACCTGCTCGGATTTCATTTGTATTGGCACGGAGGAATGCAGCCCGGCGAAACCGACTGGGTCTCCATGCAAGTTCCCGACGGCACAGATTGGCTGGAATATATGCTCAACCATCCCGAGCATCCCGATTTGAGGCTGATGGGCGTGCTGAATCACATTTCGCTTGGCGTCGCCGACATGAAAAAGGCACAAGCGATTCTCGAGTCCCACGGTTGGAAACCTCATGGCGACGAAAAAGCTCAGATGGGCAAAGACGGCAAGTGGCAACTGAATTTGTTTGACCCCGATTTGACTCGGATCGAACTGATGGAATTCAAGCCTGTCGAGAAACCCTGCTGCTCCGCTTTCACTGGGCCACATCCATCGGAGTAAATTCGGAGTAAATGAAGATCACTGACTACCGTCGTCACCTTTGTTAGAATCCTCTGGCCATGATTGATACGCTTTTAGTAGCGGATAAAACGGTGGTGAATGCCAAAGGCGACGGGCCCGTCGTCGACGTCGGCGCTGCGGCGAATCGTGTATTCCTGCTCACTCTCGGCATTACCAATATTATTGAGCAGGAATCCTTCGAGCTCAGCATTTTCGGTTCGGCGGAAGGCGCATCGTGGGATGCGAAGCCCTTGGTTTCTTATCCGCAGGAGTTTTATCGCGGAGAGTATCCGCTCATCCTCGATCTCACGGCGCATCCCGAAGTGAAGTTTATCCGCTCCCACTGGGAAGTGGCGCGCTGGGGACGCGGCGTGGAAACCCCGATGTTTGAGTTCGGAGTGAGGCTGAAAGAAATCCCTCCCGAGCTTTTGCGCGAGGCCAAGGCGCAAACAAAGATTCCAGCCTGATTTGTTTTCGATTCGCACTTCCCGGTATGAAAAACGAATCACAGGTAATTGTTCGTCCCGCGCGCGGCGTGCGTGGCAGCGTTAGCCTTCCCGGGGACAAATCCATATCCCATCGTTACGCAATGCTGGCGGCGATCGCCGATGGCCCATCGCGGTTGGAGAACTATTCCACGGGAGCGGACTGCGCCAGCACTCTCGGCTGTTTGCGCACTCTGGCAGTGACGTGGGAGCGCAAAAGCGGTGCCGGCAATGTCATTGAAGTTCAGGGAAATGGCAGTTCGTTGAGTGCCCCGAGCCAGCCGCTGGATTGCGGCAATTCAGGTTCAACCATTCGCATGTTGAGCGGTATCGTCGCAGGCCAGAAGTTCGCCAGCGAAATGTCTGGAGATGAATCTCTGTCTCGGCGTCCCATGGAGCGCGTGATTACCCCACTTCAAGCCATGGGAGCGGAAATCACATCCGAAAACGGCCGCCCGCCGCTGCGCATCACAGGGACGCACCCTTAAAGGCATCAATTACGAGATGCCCGTTGCGAGCGCGCAGGTGAAAACTTGCCTTCTATTTGCGGGCCTATTGGCTGACGGTGAAACGCGCATAAAAGAGCCGTTGAGGACGCGGGACCACGGGGAGGTTGCTCTTCACGCTTTCGGCGCAAAACTTGAACGCACGGGAAACGAAGTGAGCATTCACGGCGGACAGCGCTTGCGCGGCATTGAAGCTCTCATCCCCGGCGATCTTTCCAGTGCCGCATTTTTTCTGTGCGCCGCAGCTCTTTTTCCAAACTCGCAATTGACTATCACCAATTTGCTGATGAATCCTACGCGCGCCCGGCTGCTCGATATCCTGATTCAGATGGGACTGCGCATTTCCGTAACCCAGTTGGAAGAGATTCACGGCGAACTGGTAGGTACGTTGCAGGTGGAGGGTGGAAAGTTGAAGGGCGCGCTCCTCGCTCGATCGGATACGGCTGCGTTAATCGATGAGATCCCGGTGCTCGCGGCGATCGCGCCTTATACGGAAGAAGGGATTGAAGTCCGGGACGCGAAGGAACTCCGGGTGAAAGAATCAGATCGCATCGCATCGATAGCCATCAATCTACGCGCCATGGGTGCGAAGGTTGAGGAACACGACGATGGCTTAAAGATTCCCGGTGGGCAATCGCTGCACGGCGCGGAACTCGATTCATTTGGCGATCATCGCATCGCAATGGCTTTCAGCATCGCAGCGCTTCGAGCTCAAGGCGAAACCCTTATTCGGGGCAGCGAATGTGCGTCCATCTCTTACCCGGAGTTCTTTTCCAAACTTGGAGAGTTGGTCGAGCGCTGAATACCCTGACCCACTGTATGAGTCTCCGAAAAGGACTGTAGCGATTCGCTGATATATACAGCGCGGCCGAAACCCGCGTCCAGCAACCCTTCTCCGGCTTCTGCTCATCTGAGGTTGCACGTCCTGCCACGACGTTCTCCGCATGCTCTGCCAAGTGTAGCGGGAGTGTGCGCGGACGCAAACTATGGATGGAGTGAACCTGAACATGAAACGCTATCTCGGAGCTGCCGTTATTTTGTTGTTGTTTGCCGCCCCTGCGCTACTGGCGCAGGACGACTCTGACCACATTGAGATCGGCGCATTTGCCGAATATTTTCGAATGACTGATGTGAGCCCCGCAGAAAATTTCTTCGGTCTTGGCGGCCGCGCGGCATTCAATGTTCAGCGCAGCGTTCAGATAGAAGCGGAGATGGGCTACGACTTCCAGCGCGCCTATGCGCAAACATTCAGCAATGGCGTTTCCACTGAAGCGGTGACTTCTCATATTCGCACGCTTCACGGATTCTTCGGGCCAAAATTCCAGACGGGATCGGGACCGTTCCGTTTCTTTGTCACTGGTAAGGTGGGCTTTGAGAATTTCAGTGTGACCAATGACAACGCGACCACCGGCTTCACCAACAGCGTTGGGCTGACCAACGGAACAACGCGCTTCGCGGTTTATCCCGGCGGAGGCATTGAAGCGTTTGCCGGGCCGATTGGGGTTCGCGCCGAAATTGGCGACGATATCTATTTTCTCAATGGCGCGCACAATAACTTGCGAATCAGTTTGGGACCGCAATTCCGCTTTTAGTGGAAACATCTCGCTCTGTTCCGTACGGGCGGCCCTTCGGGGCCGCCTTTCTCGGTTCGGCACCGACGCTCGCCTTCCATACTCCTCATTCTCTTTCAATACTCTTTCATCAGGTCGAGCGAAAGCAGCCAGCCTGGAGGCTGCATGCTGCGCTCTTGGTAAAACTGAATTACTTCTTTGCGTCCCGGAAGTGATGGGATTACGCCTTCCTTCGTGACTGCCATTCCGCCAGTGACCACGGCAAACTCGACCGCCGAAGTGAGGCTCTCGCCGCATGCCAGTGCGGTCGCAATTCCAGCGTTGAAAGCATCTCCCGCCCCTGTGGTATCGACGGCGCGCATCTGCATCGCCGGGATATGTTTGCAAGATGACGCGGTCACAACCAGAGCGCCTCTTTCTCCCAGCGTCATCACAACCTGCCTGACGCCCGCGCGAATCAGGTCGCGAGCTACTTCTTCCGGTTCATTTTTGGCGTCCGGACTTCGGCCGGTCAGCACTTTCGCCTCCGTCTGGTTTGGAGTCAGCACATCTACTAACTGCAAAACGGAGGCCGGCAAAGGCCGGACTGGCGCGGGATTCAGAATGGTGATTGCACCTTTCGCTCGTCCGCGACGCGAGCGCCGCCTCAGCCGTTGCCACGGGAATTTCCAGTTGCGTCATCACCACTGCAGCGGCGTCTAACGAAGAATCACACTGGGCAACATCGGCAGCGGAGAGGAGTTCGTTGGCTCCGGGATCGAGAGCGATGCAATTATTTCCCGTCGCGGCTTCCACCAGAATAAAGCCCACTCCGGTGGGATGCTCGGCAGTCCGGTGAATGAGGTCAATATCGATACCCTCTTCGCGATAAAGCCGAAGCGCCATTTCACCAAACATGTCTTCGCCGATGCGAGCGACGAAAACAACGTCCATGCCCAAGTCGGGCGCACGCCACCGCTTGATTGGATCCCTTGCCCCCGTAGTCGACGCGATATCCCGAGGCCAACACGGTCTCACCCATGCTGGGCAATCGATTTACCTTCAAGGTCAGTCCGGTCGCGTAGCTTCCGACAACCGCGATGCGAGGAATGCGCAAGCTCAATGGGAACTCCGTCGTCTCAAATCGGATGCGTGCGCGACTTCCAAGCGCTGCAAATCACCAACTCAGCATTCCGTTAGAGTTTGGATTTGAAGGTTAACATAGCAGGCTTCCAGCAGCTTTGTTCCCTGCTGTTATCAGCTTCTCGTTTGATTCGGAAATTCTCAGCGTCTATCCTGATTGCCGGAGTGGTTGCTTTTTGCAAGGCGCCGCACTGCATCGTTTCGTTATATCAAGCGTCAAAGAGAGAAGTTATAAGGATAAAGAATGGCACGTGTATTTATCACAGGTTCTTCCGACGGCCTCGGCCAAATGGCCGCAAGGCTTCTCATCGAGCAGGGGCATAGCGCCGTACTGCATGCCCGTAACCCGGAACGAGGCCGGCAGGCGCTGTCCGCAGTTCCCGGTGCGGAGACTGTCGTTATCGGCGATCTGTCGAGCATCGCCCAAACCCGCAAAGTCGCGGAGCAGGTCAATGCACTGGGCGCCTTCGATGCGGTCATTCATAACGCCGGGATCGGCTACAGGGAGCCCGCGAGAATCGCTACGGAAGACGGACTTCCTCAGGTGTTTGCTGTCAACACGCTCGCGCCGTACATCCTGACGGCGCTAATCCGGCGGCCGAAGCGCCTGGTTTACCTGAGTTCCGGGCTCCACCAGAGCGGCGATGCGAGTTTGAAAGATCTCGCGTGGGAACACCGTCCATGGCAGGGACAACAAGCTTACTCGGATACCAAGCTGCACGATGTTCTGTTAGCCTTCGCGATTGCCACGCCGCTGGCCGGATGTTCTTTCTAACGCTCTGGAACCCGGATGGGTGCCGACAAAAATGGGAGGCGCGAGCAGCGCCCGATGATCTGGACGCCGGGCACCGCACTCAAGTGTGGCTTGCGGTTAGCGATGATCCTGCGGCGACGGTTACGGGACAATACTTCTTCCATATGAAGCTACGAAAACCGATCCCGCCACCCACGATACGGAACGTCAGGAACAATTGCTCGAGGCCTGCAAGAAATTCTCTGGCGTGGATATGCCCAGGAACTGAGCGAATACACTTCACCGAACAAAGCTCCATTTATTGTTTGACAGCAAGAAACGGAGTGTCGCCATCGGCGCGCAACGTAAAATAATCGGCAGGTGATCAGGAATGGACCAGAAAGAATTTCGCGAGTTAGGCCACGAGGTCGTCGACGTGTTGGCTGACTATCTCGATCAGATCGAGGAAAAGCGCGTATTTCCTGACGTTGACGCGCGCACGGTGAACCGTCTCTTCACGGAACCGCTGCCTCAGGATCCAAGTTCACCTCAAAGCGTGCTGGATGAACTTAAAGACAAGTTGCTCCCTTATTGCACCAACGTCGGCCATCCCGGATATATGGGATTGATCACCCCATCGCCAAATCCCGTGGGTATCATCGCAGACTTTATCTGCTCCGCCCTCAATCAAAACGTCGGCGCATATTCGATCGGACCTTCGGCGGTTGCCATGGAGCGGAGAGTCGTACGCTGGCTGACCGACCTTTGCGGCTACGATGAAAACGCCGGAGGCAATCTCACCAGCGGCGGAATGATGGCGAATTTCATCGGACTCAAACTCGGCCGTGATGCGGTGACGCGCGACCGCGGACAATACGACGGGATACAAGATCGGTGGGCCGTGTACGTCTCCGAGGAGCGGCACGTTTCCGTGGACAAAGCCGTCGATTGCATCGGCCTTGGCCGAAATGCACTGCGTGCGCTGCCTACGGATTCGCAGTTTCAGGTTCGCATTGATGCTCTTGAGGAGGCGATTGCTCAAGACAAGAAAAATGGCATTCGCCCCATGTGCGTCGTAGGAGTGTTTGGAACAACCAACACCGGGGCAGTCGATGATATTCGCGAACTGCGGCGCATCGCCGATCGTGAAGGCATGTGGCTGCACGCAGACGCCGCATATGGCGGTGGCATGCTGCTTTCCCACGAATGGGCGATGCGCAACCGCGGACTCGAACTCGCAGACTCCATCACCATCGATCCTCACAAGTGGTTTTACGCGCCGCTTGATGCCGGCGCAGTGCTGGTGAAAGATCAGCGCCGCCTCACCGCATCATTCGGCATGAAGCCTTCTTACCTCACCGATGAGTTCGACCAGGAGAATGAACGCTATCAATATTACGTACACGGATTCGAGCAGTCGCGCCGTTTTCGCAGCCTGAAAGTGTGGATGAGTTTTAAACGATATGGCGCGCGCCAAATTGGGGAGTGGATTGATAACAATGTGCGCCAGGCGAAGCACCTTTATGCGCTAGCCGAGAGAGATCCTGACTTTGAGCCAGCCAGCGTCCCGCCGATGTCGGCCATCTGCATTCGTTACAAAGATGCAGGGCTCAGCGAGGCGGAATCGAAGAACTTACATGCGGAGGTCGCGCAGCGGGTGGAGCAAAGCGGCCGTTTCTGGATCTCCACAACTGAACTCAAAGGCAAATCCTGGTTTCGCATCAACCCGGTAAACTTCCGCACGCGGCGGGAGCACATGGACGAACTGTTTGCACTGTTGAAACAGGAATGCCGCGCAAGGTTGGCTGTTCGGGCCTAGCTTGCGCGGCGGGGTCAGAAGTTAATCTCAGAAACTGATTTTCAGAATCTCGCCTCCATTGCCTACGAACCATCCTGCGTGCGGATTGGCAAAAGCGACCGCCCAGTAACCGCTTACGTTCGGCAGTTTGAACCAGGTGTGGCCTTCATCGGGAGTCCAGGCCGCGGATCCGCTATCGAAGTTTGGTTGTGTCTCGGCGGTGATTACGACGGTGCGATCGAGTTCATGGTGATGGTCGCGGTCATCGGCATCGCGGTAGTAGCTATCATCATCGCCGTCCGCATCACGCCCGTCGCGCGAGGCGCATTCCACGCGCATAGGCGAGGCAAAAAATGGCGCCTTCGACTGGAGGCTTTTTGGTGAGCGTCCAGGTTTGGCCGCCGTCATGGGAGGTGGCTGCGTCGGCGCTCGCGTTGGTGGATAGATCGCCTCCGCCCACAATCCCGTTCCATGGATCACGGAACGCCACCGACAGGCCGCCCGCCGATGGTGAACTTACCAGCGGAGTGTCATAGGCGTTCCAGGTATCGCCACCGTCCCGGGTGGCGAGAATTCTCGCGATGGTTGAGCCGCCGGTGGTGATCCAGGCATTTTCGTTTCCCTCGGTAGTGATGCAGGTTCCGCTGGACGAGAACGAAGCTTCTCCCGACAATGCGGGCGGCATATTCGGGGCAATCGATTCCCAGGATTTTCCGTTGGTGGTGCGAATATCGGGAAATACTCCGTCCACCGAATCGCTATGAGCGATGCCGCGATCCGGCGTCCAGAAGGCGAAGCAGTCGTAGAAGGCGTTCGCAAGTTCGTTGGTGAATTGTATTTTCCAGTGCGCGCCACCGTCTTCGGTTTTGTAAATGCGAAAATCCGTGGTGTTATTTCCAATCGACATGAGATAGGCGATCTGGTCGCTTACTCCCTGCACATCGCGGAATTGCAGGCTTTCGGCTCCGGGCACCACGCCGGACTTCCAGTGTTTGCCGCCATCTGTTGTGACCACATAAGTGCCACCGGTGCCAGCAGCCCACACAACGCGGGAGTCAACGGGACTGACGGCGATCAGCAATTGGGTGGTGCCGCTGTTTTGTGGAGTGAGCGTGGGCTGGTGAATTTTCCAATCGTCCTGCGCGAAACATGTGATGGCAAAGGCGCAGATAAGAAACACGAACAGCGAGCGTTTGATCATAGGAGTCCTCCCCGGACGGGAAGAAGTGGCGGCGAGAAGTATAGGAACGTTGTGGAGCGAGTGTCAAACGGGGGCTGGCGCGGTGGTGAATTAGCTTGGGCTTTTTGGGAGATCCATCGCTTCGCCTAAGAAGCGGCTGGCGCTTCTGGATTTCAACCACCGAGCTTAAAGTAAATCCGCATTCAAGCCGGCGAATTTCCGCCATGCGGCATAAGCAACACGGTCAGCGGTCGTGATCACGCGGGACGGGAGCTAACTACGATTGACTATTTTTTGCGGCCCGGATCGTCTTCGGGATTGACGTAATTGAATTGCACCGGTGACATCCCGTGGATCTGGACCACGACCTCGCCGCTGGCCATTGCGTAGTGGTGCATATCGGGATCGAGATAAGCAAAGCTACCCGCCGGGAACGTGAGCATGCTGCTCTCGACAAAGTGATCTCCCATTCCGACTTTAAACGTCCCAGAAATCACTGTGACGTTTTCGCGCTTGGGATGCCAATGTGGCGCGATGCGATAACCGTCGGGCATTTTCAGGCGAATGGTATAGTCGCCGCTAGAGGCCATCGGATCGCCTTCCAGCACTGCCAGTTGCGCTCCCGGCTGCACGAATGACGGTGCTGGACCGTATTGAATTGCGTCGGGCGTGAAAATATTCTTCTCCTGCCGCGGCAGAAGCTGCCATGGCATCAGGCGTGTTGTGCGGCCTCATCCACCACACGGCGGCCAGTAGGGCAACAACCAAGTAAAGATTCCGTTTCATTAATATTCTCCTCCCTTATCTCATCGTTCAATCTGCAAAAAAGAAATATCTCTTCCCGCTCTTTTCTCTTTGCTCTAGAGCGTTTGCAGAAAGTTGACCAGGTCTTGCATCTGTTGCTTTGAAAGTCCGATCTGAAAACGTTGGTTATAAAAATTCACCAGTTGCTGAAGGTTGGCTGCGACTCCGTTGTGAAAGTATGGGGCACGCGCCGCCAGACCTCGAAGAATGAGGCCCTTACCTCTGCCGATATCGCTGCATTGACCGCTGATCAAGGCTTTTCCAGGATCGGAAGTGTAGTAAGTAGTTCCGGCGAGCGCGCCCTGCGTGCAAACTAATTCGAACACCGGCAACGTCGGAGCACTCAGTTCTTTTAGCGCGGCAATAATATTGGGGTCGGTCTCATAGGTAAGTGAGTGACCGGTTCCAATATCCAGCGGCAACGGGAAAGAGTGGTTTCCAACGTTAAATGTATCGTGGCAAGTGGTGCAGGTCCCCATGATCTGCTGGCTGCCGGTGGTTAGTCCTGGGACATCGCTGATCGTGAGCGGCTGATTGTCGAAGATCTGCTCGCCCCGGGCAATCGAAGCTTGCTGCGGATTGCGCGAATTCTGAAACGACGAATAAATCGTGAACACGTTGGGATTGAACGTTTTTCCCTGAGGGTCGGCACCGAGGCTGTCATTGATTCCGGGATAGTAAGGTTGCGTAGACAGAAATTGCGATCCACCTTGTGCTCCCTTGGAAAGATCACCCGCCGCAAAATCGAATAATTGGGCTGAGTTGAGCGCCAGTTCGAATCCCACAATCTGGCTGAGTTGGTTGGCCGTCGGCGGCTCCGTGGCCTGGGCGTGTTCCAGGGTCGCATCGATGGCTTGCTGAGTCAGATCAGTATTCAGATTGGCAGGGAAGGTTAAGGCATTGTTCAGAGGCGATGTCAGGGACTCGCGGCCGTCAAACATGACTGCGCTCAAGAAACCCAAATTAGTGGTTGGCAATGGACGGCGGTACACCGAAACTACTTGCTGCCCTGCGCTATTGGTAGTGAGGGCGCAACCATAGGGATCCTGAACGGCGGCGATCGTGTACTGCGGAGCGGATGCATCCGTGGTATTTGGCGGAACCGTCAGTGGGATGCGAATCAGTCCGTTGTTCAGAACCAGGCTATTGTTGATTGGGCCGGTCGGGCAGGTAGAGCCATCGAACTGTGCAAATAACGGATCTTTGCCTCGGGTGATGAAGTAACGGAATTGTGCATCGAGGGCGCTCAATCCGAAAGCGTCGCTCGGCCGGTGGCAGCTTCCACAGCTTCTACCGTTGGTGCCCAGGCTCTGAAAGAACGGACCACTCAGATCGACGCTCCCGCTGCTGCTGTAGGTTCCGGAAAAACCGGTGGGATCGAGAAATGGAAAAAGATTGGGAAGGTAAACATCCGCGATGGCAGAACCCGTAGCAATGACGATCAAAGCGACAATTGAGAAAATGACTCGCCTTCGAAGTCTGACATTTCCCGAACCAAAGAAATGTTTCCGGCGATCCCTGACAAAAGACGATGTGCACGCATTCCTAGACATACGTACTCCTCGACAGAATTTAAACTCGCGCCGGCTGATCGGCCCCCCAATCAGCCGGCGCTTTGCGAGCGCGACTGTCGCGCATAAAAGCGATCCGGAGCAATGGACTTAAGGTGAAATGTTGGTGAGTCTGAAGGTGAGTTGTTAGCCTGTATGAAATCTAAACACTTATAAGCGCCGGGGTTTTGCGAGCAGAGTGTAGTGGTAGAATTTGCCACGGCTGGGGGGCCGGGATTAATGGAAGGCGGGCAGTAATTATCGGTTTGGCCCGTTCGAATTGCGCACGGGCGCGCGCCAGCTTTCGAAGGGTGGAACCAAGGTAAAACTTTCCGGTCAGCCCTACCTCATCCTTGAAGTATTGTTAAGCCGAGCCGGCGAGATTGTTACCCGCGAAGAACTGCGCCAGAAGTTATGGCCGGCCGACACTTTTGTCGACTTCGAACATGGGTTGAATACCTCGGTCAAAAAACTCCGGCAGGCGCTCTGCGATTCCGCGGAAACCCCTCGCTACATCGAGACGGCGCCGCGTTTAGGCTACCGCTTTATCGCCACGGTGGAAGTCCTCCCCGAAAAGTAAGCCGCAATCGTTGGTCGAAACAGTTCACGCTGCTTCACTATCCCCCGTCGTTGTACCTGACAACCCTTCCTGCGAGCGAGGTTAAGTCGGAGGGTGTCGCGTTCGGCGTCTTCGTCGTCGTCCTGCTTTTTGCTGCTCTCTGGTACATGCAATCAACGGGCCGACTGAAGCGGTGGCGAACTTCGTCGAATGCTAGGTCCAGGCTGCCAGTCCCAGGAAGGTAATTAGCTCAATCGCCGTCTTGCCCTTGGATAACCTTTCGAATGATCCCAGCCAGGACTACTTTACTGAGGGAATGACCGATGAACTTATCAACGATCTGGCTCAGTTGGGCGGACTGCGCGTCACGTCGCGGACGTCAGTCATGCATTACAAGGGTGGAACCAAAACGGTTCCACAGATTGGCCGAGAACTCGGGGTAGACGCACTGATCGAGGGAACCGTGGAACGGGTTGGCAACCGAGTCAGAATTCGAGTGCAACTGATCGACGCCGCCACGGATCGCCATCTCTGGGCCCGCAGCTATGACCACGAACTTAAAGACGTGTTGCTCCTGCAGAGTACTGCGGCGCATGACATCGCCACCGAAATCGAAGGACAAGTTGTGGCATCGCCGGCCCAGGTCGCGCCGTCGAATGAGCGCACGGTTCAAACCGATGCCTACGAAGCCTATTTAAAAGGTCGGTTTTTCTGGAACAAGCGAAGCCTGCAAAGTTTGCAGCAAGCAGTTAAGTATTTTCAGCAGGCGATCGCCTTAGATCCCACCTATGCCCGTGCGTATGCCGGTCTGGCCGAGTCTTACGCCATTATGGGCTACATGGTTTCGCCCTCCAACGAGCAAGCGCAGAAAGGACGCGCGGCCGCCCGGCGGGCGATTGAACTGGACGATCAATTGCCCGAAGCCCACACTGCCCTGGGATTCATTGCGGAAAATCACGATTGGGACTGGCAAACCGCGGAGAAGGAATATCAGCGGGCCATTCAGTTGAACCCAAACTACGCCACCGGCCACCAGTTGTATGCGGAGTGTCTTGCCCTGCAGGGCCGATTCGACGAGGCTTTCCCCGAAATTGAGCGCGCCCGCCAGTTGGATCCGCTCTCCCTGATCATCGCCACCGATAACGGAGCGATCCTGTTCTTCTCCCACCAATATGACCGCGCGATTGAGCAGTTCCGCGCCGTGCTTGAAATGGATCCGAATTTCCCTCGCGCCCACATGGTGATTACTGCTTACGTGCAGAAAGGATTGTTCGACGATGCGTTGGCCGACGCGGAAGGATTGCACCGCCATGAGGCGTCGAGCTGGAGTTGGGGAGCGCTTGCCTATATCTACGGCCGGTCTGGTCAACGGGCGAAGGCGAAATTTGCCCTCCAGCAACTAGAACGAGTAAGCCGGAGTCAGGTGGTCGATCCGATTTCGTTTGCCATGGCCTATATCGGAATCGGCGACAAAGAAAAAGCTCTGGTTTGGCTGCAGAGAGCCTACCAGTGGCATTCCAGTAGTCTCACCGCTCTCAAGGTTGACCCCACCTACGATCCGCTGCGTAACGATCCTCGCTTCCAGGCTTTGGTCCGACGCATAGGGTTGTAGCAGTGGCTTTTGCTGTGGGATCGGCGCGGGAAATATTGAAGTCGCAAGCGCAGGCGTGGCATTTTGGACAAAAAGCTGACACCGACTCAATCGGGCATTCGAGTTGTTGAGTCAATTCCTAAAGAGCGCTCGTCACGATTTCAGCTGTGCCAGTTCCTTCTTTGCATCCTCTGCGTCGGTTGAATTGGGATTCAATTTCACCGCCGCTTCCAATTGCCGACGAGCCAGCATGGTTTGGCCGCTCTTCGCGTAAGCCATTCCGAGGTGATAGTGAAAACGGGAATTGTCCGCGGGAGTGCTATCTTGAGCCAGCTTGAGTGCTTCCCGGAGTGAATCGACCGCAGAGTGATAAGCACCTTTCTGATAGTAGATCCAACCTAAAGTATCGGCGACTTCGGCAGACTCCGGCAGCCCGCGTCGGGCGGTTTGCGCCAGCGACAAGGCAACGTCGAGGTTGGCGCCAGATTCAACCATCACGTAGGCGAGGTTACAAGCGGCGACCGGATCATCCCGGCTGATTCCCAAAGCCTTTTGATAAGCATCTTCGGCCTTGGCCCAGTCTTTCCGAGACTGAAAAATCTGGCCCAGCAGTACATAGAACGTGGCTTCCTGAGGATTATCCGCGAGAGCTTGCTGGTAAGTAGCGATGGCCTTGTCGACTTGCCCGTCAGCCACTTGTACTTCGCCGAGTTTGATTAGAGCATCGGTGTTGTGGCTATCGAGTTGTGCCGCCTTGCTGAGCGCAGCTGCCGCCCCGGTGAAATCCTTTTTCTCCTGGAACAGTATCGTGCCGAGGAGATCGTAAAACCCACTGCTGTCTTGAACCTTGGAGATCTGGAGATTCACTGCTGCGATCGCAGCGTCAATCTGTTTCTGAGCTACGTAAGTGTTCATCAGGCCGCGAAGAGCATCGTTCGAGTGCGGATCCCGGTCGAGGGCCTGACGGAAGGTCGCTTCTGCCTCTTTGAATCGTTTCTGCAGGAAATTCAGATTGCCCAGCTGAACGTATCCCGCTGAATTGTCGGGCGCCACGGCGATTGCCTTGCGTGCGTCAGCTTCTGCCGCCGAGAATTGTTTTTGATTCATCTCAGAAACTGCGCGCAGAGCATACCCATCCGGAATGGTCGGTCGCAGATTGATGATTTGTGAGCTGGTCTGAGCGAGAGTCGTCATGTCTCCCCTTCGCATCGCGACTAAAGCGAGATCGCGTTGCGCATCGGCAAGATCGGGGCGCAAGCGTACGGCTGTTCGCCACTCGCTCTCTGCGCCTTCTGGAGTTTCCAGCCTTCTGAAATGCAACGCCCAGGCAATAATGGGCCAGTCCATTGTTTGGGTCATTCTTAATTACGGTTTGCAGTATCCCGATGGCAGCATTGGCGTCTCCCGCACGAATTTGCAGTTGCGCACGAAAAATCAGGCCTTCATTGTCGTTAGGATCAGCCTTCAGGATTTCCTCGTCCACTTCTCTGGCCTCGTCCAGTCGATTGGTGTGGATAAGAAGTTCGGTATACGTTTTTTCCACCTGCAAATCTTTGGGGTGGGCCTGATACAGCGCCTGATATTCGGCCGCGGCTTTGTCCAATTCGTTGGTAGCCAAATAGAAGTCACCGAGCAGTCGATAACCGCTCGATGTGTCGGGAAAATTCTGCTTGGCCTGTTTTAAAAAATCCTCGCCTCGGCCTTCTTCCCTTGCGCCAGGTATAAGCGGGCCAGCGCAGCTACGGGTTCGGGATTCTTGGGATCAGATTGGATTGCGGCGCGGAGTTGCTGTTCCGCTTCGCTGAACCGGCTGCGTACCTGATAGTAATTTGCCAACATCAGGTGCGCGTCCGTCGCTTTCGGATTGAGCTCGATTGCCTTCTTGAAATTAGCCTCGGCAGCGTCCGGTTGATTACTTCTCAGCTGCATCAAAGCCAGATTCAGATAGAAACTCCAATCGCCTGGATCAAGGGTGATCGCTTTCTGCATTTCCTGGATTGCGGCAGGGAAATGAGCTTGCGCCGCCAGCAGATTTGCATCGATAAAGTGGGATTGCGCATCGTTTCGGGCGGTCGTGCAGGAGCGTGTCCGCTTGTTCCTGCGCCCGCTGGAGGTTGCCGCGAGCAATCAGCAGTTTGGCCATTTCAACCCGAGCTGGATAGTTTTTAGGTTCGAGGTCGATAATACGCGCGAGTTCGTGATTTGCTCGCTGCCACTGTTGCGTCTTCAAATAAGTCATGGCCAATTGGAAATGAGCAGCTGCATAGGAGGGATCGACGGCAATCGCATTGCGAAACTGGATGGCGGCCTCGGCAAACTCACCTTTTTCGTAGTAGGCCTGACCACTCTGCACATATTTCTGCTTCCGGACGTTGGGATCGCGCGAGCATCCGGTGAAAACAGACGCTATAAGGGCCAAAAGTAAAGTCAGACGCAAAAAAGAAAAGATCGTCACCTGGGATCCTCCCAACCACCGTAACACTGCTGACTTTGGTCTATTCGTGAACTATAAGCCATGGTAATTGGAACGTTAACAAGAAAACACCGCGTCGCTCACCTTGTCTTATTCTGCATCGTGCCGCCTGAAACGCATTGCAAGCACAGTGGTTGCAAGGGTTTGCAACCGGTCGCAAAAATTATCAGGCTTGACAGTCAGGGATTTTCCGCTAGAGTAGCAGAGTCGTTAAAGGTGTAGACCGACAGGTTTTCCCCCGCCTGAAACATGACCCAGGGAGCAGTAAAAATGAAGAGGGTGTTTGGGGTGGTTTTATTGGGGGTTTCAGCGGTTTTCTTCCTTGTTCAAGGTGCAGTAGCTCAGGTCTCCATGACCCTGACGGGTCCACCGCCCGGCAATACCTATGATGGCATTTATATGAGCCCCTACTATGCCACGGTAGGTGGATCGACCAATGTGCCCGTTATCTGCGATGACTTCGGCGACGATACTTCAATCGGCGATCACTGGACCGCGACCGCCAGTGCGTTTCCAACATCCAGCGGCCCACTTTCAACGTCATGGGGTTTGGCGGGTAAGACTACGGCGCAATATGACGAAGTTGCGTGGTTGGCCTTGCAGCTTCTTAGTCTGCCATCTTCCGTCCAACCCGCCAATGCGCTCACACTGCAAGTCGAAGATTCGTTCGCCCTTTGGGCTGTGTTTGACCCCACCGGAGTCGCGAGCTATTTGAACAGCAATTATCTATCTACCAACGCCGCCCTCTGCGCTGACATTTTTGGCTCAGCGGGTTGCACCAGTTCTTGGGTGCCGAAGGATGGGGGTCTGCTGGCGAGTGCTTACTATGCGCCCGTTCCCAGTGGTGGATACAGCATGGAAGTACTCTCACCTGATTCAGCCGGTTCTGTTTGCACTGCTGGGAAGGGTGTTTGCCCGGCTCAGGAATTCGTCGCGATGGTTCCCGAGGGCGGAGCTGCTGTCGCCTACCTCTTCCTGGCAGGCCTCTGCTGCTTCGGCGCAATATACACGCGGTCTCGGCGGCAAGTTGCCAGTACGGAAGTCCGCCTAACGAAGTCGGCCTTCCCCCAAGTCAAGAATAAAAGGCGCGCCAAACCAGGCACGCCTTTTTCTGTTGGGAATATCCAACTCCGCGTTTTGTCTAGCTTAGGCCTTGGTGAGCCCACCTTCACCTTCCGGCAAACGAGCGGATGACCAATCCATATTGAGCTCCGCCCCGGGTTGGGAGAGCTTCGCAAGTGCCTCTCGATGCGCCTCCTCAATCTGTTTGGCGGTGAGCATCTTGGTGATGAGGCCCTTAGCCTGCGCCGCCCTTTCGAGCGCAACCAGGTACCACGAATAGGCTCGGACTACATCGCTGGGATCGGATCGCCTGCACCAAATACATCTGAGCCAAGGCAAGTTGCGCGGCTGGCAGACCTGCCTCCGCTGCCTTCTGCAACAGAGCAAATTCGTCGCGACGCGCGCCGCGCTCCGCACCATTTGTTAAAGATTCCGCGCTTGACTGGCCGGAAACAGGCTGCGTCAACGTCATGAACAAGAGTTCAATGCGGCTGGAAACTCCCAGTTTGTCAAATACCCGGAACAAATGATTCTTCACCGTGTGCTGGCTGAGCTTAAGGCGCTCGGCAATCTGGCGGTTGCTCAGCCCCTCGGCCAAGCAATGTACCACCTGCAATTCACGCTTCGAGAGCAAGCTCAAACCATGCGCATTCACCGCCCGGACAATCGGAGCGCTCGCCAATGCGTCCAGGGCCAATGCCATCTCTCGGCTGCTGGCCCAGACTTGTCCCTGATATACGCAGTGGACACACTTTCCCAGCAATTCGACCGGTTGGCGTTTGCTGAATATACCTCTCGCCCCCACGCGAAACGCATGCAAAACAACTTCATCCTTCAGCGAATCCATTAACACGACGGCTCGAACGCGGGGGCCGTTGGGGCGCAATTCGCGCATAATCTCAAGCCCGCGAGCCGGCTGTTCGTCCAGATTGGCGCTGATCACGAGGACATCAGTATTCAAAGCTTGTGACTGCCGCAACCAGATTCCCCGAATCGGAGTCGAAGGGAATCACTTCGAGCAGCGGATCCCGCTTCAAGACATCGGCTAGCAAATGGGTATGGATGCGAGAACTGTCGGCGACCAGGACACGGATTTTATTGTCCCGACTCTTCTCATCGATGAACATCGGATCTGGTGACATGTCGTCGATGCCATCTTAAGGCATCAGATTTGGATTTGGAGGAGAATTCAGAAGCCGAGGCTGGGTCATGTTATCGGTTTGGAAAACTCAATGCAACACCGGTCTTCGACGCATTGACTATACTTTTTGAACAAGCAAGCAGTCCGGTTTCTGGCGAGAAGCATGGAGCTTTCCCGGCATTCAATGCTGAACTCGATTACACATCGTCGCGGCCTGATGCTGCAAGGATGCTACGGATATCCAGAAAACTGCATCACATGTGTATGAGCGAAAACCAGACTTCCGCGACCGAAGCGACGGTTAACTCCGGAAAGTGGATCGGTCAGCTGGTGGCTGCCGTGATTCTGGCGGAGGGAATTTGGGGATTCCTTGCTTCTCTCACTAAAAATCTATTTGTGCCGCTACTGGCGAGAGAGATGGGATCAGACCCGCAGTCACCGTTGTATCTCGGCAAAGGCGAGTTTAATTTCCCTGAGTTATTCAAGTCGGTGTTGGCGCTTTGCGTGGCCGGAATTGTGTTCGTGCTGCTGCACGAGTGGTCGCGAAAGAGGCGCTCTCCAGTACGAGTGAAGGCGGTGCGCGTAACCAAGAAAGTTTCGCCACCCTCGGCAGCACAGTCTTCCGCCATGGCTGCGTCAGATGCACTTTCCGCGCCCCAGCAAACACCGTTGAATGCCTTCGCAACGCCGGCAGTTTCGCCGGTCGCGCTGCAACAGAAGTCGGCGTCGTCTCCGCCTGTCGCCTCGAGTAAACAAACAAAGCCCCAGACCAACAAACCTGTCTATTACAACATCGTGGGTGAGCCAGTTAATCCGACCGAAAACGACTAGAAGACTTTGCGACATAGGTTCGCGTCATTGTTTAAGCGGACTCCTAGTTGCAATATCGTTCACACCCCAGGTAAATGAGCGAAGACGGCCATTCCGGCGGCGGTTCACCCCGGAACTCGGTGCGTACTAGCGGATTTCATATTCGATTCATCTCTAACATAATAAAGGCCATGTATAAGTATTAGATGATTTGAGTTCGCTTCTCCGATGGACCTTTCAACAATGAGGTACGGCGCAAAACAATCTTTGCCGGAATGAGTGTCTTTTCTTACTTAGGGCTAATAATAACTACAAAGATATGAGAATAGTTACCCTAGGTATTTATATCCATTGCAAAGGTCTGCGACGGTGTATACTGTATCCGCAGTAGGGCGAGGAACATCAGCCAGGTCACAGTTCCAAGCCTCGAAATTACCATGATTTACCGGGTAGCCGGTTCTCCCCCTTGGCTTCCTGACCACAGGCTAGAAACTCCGACGCGAGGTTTCGAGACCACAATGTAAAGGATTGCGGCTTCGGCCGACTTTCCCAAATGAGTACTAAATCACGACAGACATCATTGATTGCAAAAGTAACGCTGGTTTGCCGGTCACGCTTCGGGTCACGCCAGCCGGGTGTCTAGCTGATGAAGTTTCAGGCAAGTTGCATTTGAAGTAAGCAGGAAGCTAGCTTCTCCCCCGGTTTCCTGATCACAAGGTCTCTCCCCTAGAAATCTCCTGGTTGAGATTTCGAAAGCAACACTCTAGCTCTTTCTGTTTTGGGGTCACTCTGAGAAGTGTGACTTAGAGGGCGAAGCTATGTCAGTCACCAGTCTACCGTTGAATTTGCCGCAGCCGCTTCCGCTGGTCGAAAGCGAGTGCCAGCAGTGGTACGGATTGCACACCCGTCCGCGGCACGAAAAAATCGTGGCGCAACGCCTGGGGGAAAGAGGCGTGACTACGTTCCTGCCTCTGGTTACGGAAGTTCATCGCTGGAGCGATCGCAAGAAGACTGTGCAGCTACCGCTTTTTAGCTGTTACGTTTTCGCAAAGTTCAACCCCAACCGGGTGGAGCGGCTTCGGGTCATGCGCGTCGAGGGAGTGTTTGGACTAGTTGGCGCGTGCGGCGAAGGCACTCCGATTCCCGACGCGGAGATCAATGCGGTGCGCAGTCTAGTGGAAACAGAGCTGCCCTGGTCCGCTCATCCCTTCCTGAAAATTGGTCAACGCGTTCGAATTCGCAGTGGAGCCCTCGATGGCATGGAGGGCATACTGGTCTCGCGCAACGGAGACCGAACCCTGGTTATTTCTGTAGAAGCGATCCAGCGCTCGCTGGCGGTACGCGTAGAAGGATACGAAGTCGAACCTGCCTGAAGCTACTCGGAAGTCCATCCCTAACCTCCGGAAAAGGTCCATCACCATGGCCGCAAACTTAACTGAGACACTTCGCTTGCTGGTCGTAAGCAGTGAAGCTTCGATTCTTCGTCTGCTCGGTTCCACCGCGCGCGCCAATTCCTGGCACCTGGAGACTTCTTCCAGCGGCTGGGATGCGATGGAACGAGTTCAATTCGGCGCCGCGCCCGATTTGCTGCTGTTGGATGTTCCTCGTGGGGAAAGCGACGGCCTGCAGCTCCTGCCGTGGCTTCGCCGACTCCGCCCTGAACTTCCGATCGTTGTGGTATGCGACCCTCAAGATGCGAACCGGCAGAAAGAAGCCACCCGGCTGGGCGCCAAGGACGTGCTGCTACATCCGCTGAGTGAATCACAGGTTGAATCCATGATCCGCCGACACCTCGGTACGGCAAACGATGACGCGGAGATGGCCAGCGAAGACATTGAGTCACTGGGAGAGGATGAATTCTTTCTGAGTGTCAGTCCCGCCATGCAGCAACTTCGCGCGCAAGCAGAGTTGCTCGCGCAAGCCGATGTTCCGGTGCTCATTCTAGGAGAGCCTGGAAGTGGGAAGGGAACGGTTGCGCGGTTGATCCATCAGAAGTCCGTGCACTCGGGGTTTAAATTTCTGCGCGTCAATTGTGCGGAGATGCCGGCAGACTTGCTGGAGATCGAATTGTTCGGCCGGGAGAACGGATCTTCGAACGGCTCGGTAAAAGCTTTGGGCAAGCTGGAGATGGGCCAGAGAGGCACGATCTTGCTGGATGAAATCACCGAGATGCCGCTGGCTCTGCAATCGAGAATTCTCAAAGTTTTGCAGGACCGGCAATTTGTGCGTTCGGGCGAGCCCAAGCCGGTTGACGTCGACGTCCGTATTCTCGCCGCCAGCAGCGATAAATTAGACCAGGCACTCGCAGAAAAGCGGCTGAACCCCGATCTTTACTACCGCCTCAGCGCGTTTACGGTCAATGTTCCCCCGTTGCGACAGCGCAAGGAAGAAATTAAAATTCTTCTGCGCTATCTCATGCACAAGCTGGCGAAATACTACGGCCTGGCTCCGCGGGAATTTACCCAATCAGCGCTGGAGGCTTGTCAGAATCACTCCTGGCTGGGAAATTTGAAAGAGTTGGAAACCTTCGTCAAGCGTTATTTAATCGCCGGCGACGAAGAACTGACTTTAACTGAACTGGAAGCAAACTCCGTCGGCGAGAGTCATCGGTCGCCAGCCCTTGCAGGAAATTCGCGGGAAGAAGTGGAAGCTGCCGCCGGCGCTGCTATACCGCAATCTTTGAAATCCATGATTCAAAGCGTCCGCTGGGAAACCGAGCGGAACGCAATTGCCGCGGCGCTGGAAAAAACCGGATGGAACCGCAAGGCGGCGGCTCGCCTGTTGGGTGTAAGCTATCGTACGATTCTGTACAAGATCGAGCAGTACGAGATGATCGCTCCCGAATCCTATCTTTCATCGATTCCGGGCGCGAGATTAAGTTTTGCCGGCCAAAATAAGGGAAACGGAAAAGCCAGTTGAGTAAACAAACCATACGCGGCATCAGCGGCACTTCGGTGAGAGGCGCATTCTTCGTAGCCACCATGGGATTTGCTCTGTCTGTCGCAGCCATGGCGCAGGCGGCATCCGCCACGAATGCCGCGTCATCGCCACCCGCGGCATCCGCTCCTAACAGCGACTCTTCGTCAGCCCCGAAAGCCCACGACAACAGTTTCGTGATCGGCAACGATGACGTGTTAGCCATCAGCGTGTGGAAGGAGCCGGAAATTTCTCGTTCCATCCCGGTTCGGTCAGATGGAAGGATCTCCCTGCCATTAGTTGGAGAGGTGCAGGCTGCGGGACAGACGCCGCTCAAGCTGGAGCAGGAAATCGCGGCAAGACTGAAGAGCTACATCGACGAACCGGAAGTCACCGTCATCGTTCAGCAAATTAACAGTCAAAAGTTCAATATCCTGGGAATGGTGAGTCGACCCGGCTCGTTTCCGATTGCCAGTGCCTCAACCGTGCTGGACGCAATCGCGCTGGCCGGGGGATTCCGTGATTTTGCCAAACAGAAATCCATATACGTGCTGCGGCAAAATCCCGATGGCACTCAAACCCGAATCCCCTTTAACTACAAGCAAGTCGTCAAAGGTCAAAACCCCGCGCAGAACATTAAACTTCAGCCCCGCGACACCATCGTTGTTCCGTAATCGTGTTCCGTAATCGTGTTCCGTAATGAAATTGTTTAAAGAAATTTGCGTCGGGATCCTGCTGCTACCCGTGACGACGCTCTGGTCGCAAGTGGATACCACCCCGACAGCACCGGTGCCCGCCGTGACCGGTCCTGCGCCGGCAAGCAGCTCCGATCAGATGATGACGCCGCCTCCCGTGAGTGGACAATCGTATCCCACGGCGCCCGCTTCGGCGGAGCGCTCGAACTATCTGCGCGGCGGAATGGCTTTCACCAGCGCATACACCGATAACGCTTTGGGCTCGGTCAACGGGCATCCGGTGAGCGATGTGAGTTATTCGGTATGCGCCCACGCTCGCGCTGGATGAAACCACGACTCGCCTGCACCTCGTTTCGACCTACGCTCCTGGATTCACTTTCTATCAGCGCGAAAGTTCATCTGAATGAGGCAGACCAGAATGCGTGCCATCGATCTGCAGTACCGGCTCAGCCCGCATGTGACCGTTCAGTGCGCGAGACGGTTTTCAGAAAAGTTCTAGCGTTTTTAACCAGCCAGATCTGATCGACGCTGGCGGTTTCCGGAGGAGCACAAGAGGCAAACTTCTCCGTCATCGCGCCGATCGCGGATCGTCTCAGCAATTCCGGCAATGCGGGCATCAGCTACCAGTTTGCAGCGAACGGTATGGTCGGAGCCAGCGGAACATTCAGCCAATCTGCATTATCCGAACCAGGCGGAAGTTCCTGGACTGTTCGATTCCAGTTCGCAAGGCGGTTCCGCCTTCTACTCGTTGCGGATTTCGAAGATGCACTATGTCGGTGTGACCTATCAATACCAGAGACTTTTGTCGTATCCGACTCAGGCCAGAACGAGACTCAGACTCAATCGCTTCTTCTGTTTTACACGCTTTATGCCTCGTCAAGGTTACCATTGTCAGTCTATGGAGGACCGCAATACGCCAACGTCGGTCCGCAGTTTACCGCGACCCTGTCGACCCCGGCGCCCGGATTCAAAAGCTGGAATCCGCAGGCGGGAGGCAGTCATAAGCTGGCAAGGGCGTTTAACCAATGTTGCGGTTAGCTACGCACACGTTATCTTCGAGCGGCGGAGGATTGATTGGAGCGGTCAAGTTGGATAGTGCCAACGCGTCGGTACGGCAACAGATGTCGCGAAATCTAAGCGGCTCGATCGCTGCCGGATACGCTCAGAATGATGTTGTGGGGTCGGCTCTTCTGGGTAACTACGAACGGGCATACGATTTCGGGTACGGCGTCGTTGCAGCGGCTGTTGGGCAAGCGTCACGGTGCAAGCCGGCTATACCCGGCTTGCGTCAGGATTACAGCGGAGTTGCCGTTCTGGCCGCGACGCCCAATACGAATCGCGAATTTGTTTCGATCTCCTATCGATTCTCCAGACCACTGGGAAGATAAATTTCTATGGTTGACGATTTCGACGAGAAAAGTTCGGAAGGCTTCGACCTGCAGCGCTATCTCGGCATAGTGCGCCGCCGCCACCTGCAGTTTCTCATCCCGCTTTTCTGGGTTGGGCGGTGGTGTGGGGGGCGAGCTGGGTATTGCCTCCGATCTATCGTTCCGGCACGCTGATTCTGGTGGAACAGCCCACCATGCCGAAGGATTATGTTACGCCCAACGTAAACGACGATCTGCAGGACCGGTTGCGCAGCATCACGCAACAGATTCTAAGCCGCACCCGCTTGCTGCACATCATTGATCAGCTGAATCTTTATGCGGATCCGCATAACCATCTGAGTGCCGATGACAAGGTCGAAGGCATGCGGAAACATATCGAGATCGAACTGGTGCGCGACACCAGCACCGCGTCAGTTCCTTTAACGTCTATTATTCGTCGCACGATCCCCACGTGGCCCAGCAAGTAACCAGCGAACTGACCAATCTTTTCATCAACGAGAACCTTGAAGTGCGCCAGCAACAATCGGAAGACACGACAAAATTTCTCGAGAGCCAATTGGAGTCAGCCCGCCAGACTCTGTCCGACCAGGAAGAAAAAATTCGCGAGTTCAAAGGACAGCACGTTGGCGAACTGCCCGCGCAAGTAGGCAGCAATCTGCAGATTCTGGCGGGCCTGCAGTCGCAGCTGCAAACTGAAGAAGACGCGCTGAATACTGCCAAGCAACAGCGGGTTTACCTCGAAACACTGGTGAACCAATACCGCTCGCTGCAAGGGACGCCAAAGAGTGCCGGTGGGGGGCCGCGGCGCGTAGGATTGCCAGCGATCGATGAAGAGCTCGAGAAGCTTCGGGCGCAACTGGCCGATCTCAGTTCGCACTATACGGACCGTCATCCCGACGTTCGCAAACTCAAGGAACAGATCGCCGAAACCGAAAAGACCAGAGATCGCATCATGGCTGACCTGAAGGCGAAGGCCTCTGCGCCAGCAGATCCAGATGCGGCGAACACGAGCGCCGATCCCTCCGCAATGACGGATGCATCGTCCCCGATGGTGCAGTTGCAGGGGCAGCTTCAAGGCAATCGCATCGAGATCGCGAACCGGGAGCGTGCGGTTGCGGATTTGAAAACAAAAGTCGTCGATTACCAGGCGAGACTGAATCAGGAACCGGTGCGCGAGCAGCAACTTTCGGATTTGACTCGGGGCTATGAACAGTCGAAAGCGAATTATGACGAACTGCTCAAGAAAAAGAATGAATCGGCCATGGCCACCAGCATGGAATTGCTGCAGCAAGGCGAGCGCTTTCCGCATCATTGATCCTCCCAGCTTGCCGGTAAAGCCGGACTTTCCCAACCGGCTGAAGTTCTGCGGCATTGGCTCTGGGTATAGGTTTGGCGCTGGGCGTTGTGGTAGCCGGGGCGTTCGAAATGATGGATGACCGCATCCATGACGAGAAAGAATTGCAACGGCTGCTTCCCGATCGCCGTCATTTCCGAAATTCCTGCTCTCACCGTTCCCTCCGACGAACAACGCGAGCGCGGCAGGTTGTGGCTAGGCTGGGCGACGGCTGTATTTGTATCTGTTACGATTTTGCTGGGATCGGCGTTGAGCTACCTGCGCGGTTAGTGAATCGACTATGTACAAAGCTTTTTACAATCTGAAGCGCAATCCCTTCGAGATCACGCCCGATCCTTCGTTCCTGTTTCCTACCCGGAGGCACAATGAAGCTTTGGCGGCTCTCTACTACGGGGTTCGACGGCATAAGGGTTTTGTGGTTCTGACCGGAGAGGTCGGGACGGGTAAGACTCTTCTTCTCCATTACCTGCTGCAGTTGCTGAAACAGAGCAATGATGTTGCTTACGCTTATATATTCAACGGACGTCTGTCACCGATCGAATTCCTGCAATACTTCGCCAGTGATCTCGGACTTCCCGCCACCAGCAAGAACAAAGGCGAATTGTTGTTGCAGATCGCTCATTATGTGATTGCGCGTAACCAGAAGAAACTGACGACCGCGCTCGTGGTCGACGAAGCGCACCACCTTTCGGCGGAAATTCTGGAAGAAATCCGGCTCTTGAGCAATCTGGAGACTCCGCACGAGAAGTTGCTGCAAATTCTGCTGGTCGGACAGCCCGAACTGGATGAGAAACTCGATTCCGTCAGCTTGCGGCAATTGAAACAGAGGATCGCTCTTCGGTCCCATCTTGAACCTTTGAATTCGGATGAGACCAAGGGATACATCGAGCGTCGGCTGCAGCTGGCGGGGTGTCCGTATCCCGACGGCTCTGTTTCCGCCAGAAACCGTCGCCGCTGTCTATCAGCACTCACAAGGACTTCCCACGACTGATCAATACGGTCTGCGAAAATGCACTGATCGCGGCTTATGCCCGGCAGATGCGAAGTGTAAGCCCCGACATTATCGACGACATTGCCACCGACTTCCGCCTGGGGATTCAGACTCCTCGCTTGGAGAGAAGACAAGTCCTCCGACGAACTCGATGCGCGGAAAGCAGCTCAAACCTTGCTTGAACTCTATGCCCATCTGCAGGCGGAGCAAAAGCGGGATGAGGAACTGAGACCGCGAGTGCGCTTCCGGGTCAACGAATAATGAGCAATATATTCGACGCGTTGCAAAGGGCGGAGCTGGAGAATTCCGGCGCCGAAGGTCCCATCTCTCGCCGTAGCAACGGAGTTGCTGCAGGCCGCCGAGCAGAAGCTGCGCGCTTCCGGAACATTGATCGAACCGCCGCCGCCGGTGCGACGCGGATGCATTCGATTGGATCCCGCAGCTCCCTTGGAAGATCTGGAACGCTGCCCCGTTCTTTCCGTCGCCATCCGGGAAGACAGTCGGCTGGTTTCGCTGGGCAAAGAGGGTAGCTTGGGGGCGGAAAAATTTCGCTTCCTCGCGGTCCGCTCTGCGCCAGCTGCGACAAAGCCGTCCGCTGAAAAAAATTCTCATTACCAGCACCATTCCTCAGGAAGGGAAGAGCACGGTCGCATCCAACCTGGCTTGCACACTAGCACGAAGAAAGCCGCAGAAAATCTTGTTGCTGGAAGGCGATTTGCGGCGGCCGAATATCACTGCCAGCTTTGGATTAGGTCCATTGCCCGGAATATGTGAGTGGCTCAGCGGAGAGACTCCGACTATCAATCTCTACCGATTGGAGAATCTTGGGTTCTGGTTGTTGCCGGCAGGATCTGCTCCGCAAAATCCTCTGGAGCTAATGCAGTCCGGAAAGCTCTCGCCGTTAATGGGACAACTGGAAAGCTGGTTCGACTGGATCGTCATTGATTCCCCCCCGGTGCTTCCCTTAGCCGATACGAGTCTCTGGTCTCGCCTGGCGGATGGAATTCTGTTAGTTACCCGCAACGGTACGACGGAAAAACGAGAGCTGAAGCGCGGCCTGGAAGCGCTGGAGAAATCGAAACTGTCTGGGGGCACTGGTCAACAGCAGCGCCAACGCAGCGCACAGCGACTATTATCAGCGGTACACCTCCCCTACCGCAGATAGCTCCAAGCAATAAGCGGACCGCACAGGCGGCCGAGTGTTTCGTTGTGAACCTCCCCCGTTCATTCGAATTCCCTAGCACTCAGAAAAGATCTCGGACCCTATGCCAGCGACCGATCAAGCGGAGGACATTGTGCACGCACGACGCTCTGGAACTAACGGTGTAACTTTGAGCGCGCTTTCCGAAACCGCATCGAGCGGGGAACGCGTTGTGTTAAACCCGGAAGCTTTTCGCCGAATGATTGCGCTCGAAAGAAAGCGAAGCGAGCGTTCGCGAAAACCTTTCATACTCTTGCTGCTCGATATGGGCGACCGCCCGTCGGAAAAAAACGGCAAGATACTGGGCAAGATCTCGTCCGTTCTTTCCGCTTCCACGCGTGATACGGACGTTACCGGCTGGTACGCGAAGGAATGCGTGCTGGGAGTGATGTTCACCGAGATCGCCGCCGAAGATAGCGCTTCGATTCCCGGCACGGTGATTGCCAGGGTTACCGACACTTTGCGCAGCAATCTCGCGCTCGAACAATTCAACCGGGTGCGGCTTTCGTTTCATGTTTTCCCCGAAGACTGGGATCATGACGATCATCAGGGCTCGAGCAATCCCACGCTCTATCCGGATTTGTCGCAACGCGAGGATGGCCGGAAAGCATTCCGCGTAATGAAGCGCGTCATGGACGTGGTCGGCAGCGCGCTGGCTTTGCTGTTTTTCCTGCCCGCCTTTCTGGCGATTGCCGCCGCTGTCAAGGCCACCTCCAAGGGGCCGGTTTTCTTCCGGCAACGGCGCATCGGCCAGCATGGAAAATCGTTTGTCTTTCTGAAATTCCGCTCCATGCAGGTGAACAATGACGCCGCCGTTCACAAAGAATATGTCCAGAAGCTGATCGCCGGAAAGGCCGAGAAGCAGCCCTCGAATGGCAACGGCGAAGGCGTCTACAAGCTGACGAAAGATCCCCGCGTCACGGGCGTCGGATCATTTCTGCGAAAAACCAGCCTGGATGAACTTCCCCAGTTCATCAACGTTTTGAAGGGCGAAATGTCGCTGGTCGGCCCACGTCCTCCGGTTCCCTATGAAGTGGAAGCCTACGACATCTGGCATCGCCGGCGTCTGCTGGAAGCAAAACCCGGCATCACCGGACTATGGCAGGTCAGTGGACGCAGCCGGGTGAAATTCGATGACATGGTTCGCCTCGACCTGCACTACGCGCGCACCTGGTCCCCGTGGACAGATGTGAAGATCCTGTGGCGCACGCCTGGAGCAGTCGTTCTTGGCAACGGCGCACACTAAACCAGTTTCCTCAAACGAAATTCCCCCAGCCCTCCCTACTCCGTTCGCTTCAGGTAAAAATCATGGCCTCTATCGCTGAGCCTTCCATTGCAACCCCAGAGCAGGAAAATATCGCAATGATCAAGTTTGGAGTTGTCGGTTACGGATACTGGGGCCCGAATGTTGTCCGCAACCTTGACCGCCTGGATGAGACCAAAGTTGTCGCCGTATGCGACAAGAGTCCGGCGGCCCGCAAGAAAGTGGCCAAGGCCTATCCCGACGTGCGGGTAACGGACGATCCAGCAGAGTTGATGTCCTCTCCTGAAATCGATGCCATTGCCGTGGTCACGCCGGTGTGGACGCACTATGAACTGGCCAAGGCGGCGCTGCAGAACGGCAAGCACGTATTTGTCGAAAAACCGTTTACCAGCAACGCGGCGCAGGCGCAGGAACTGATTGAGCTCGCGGCACGAAAAAATCTTAAGATCATGGTTGATCACACCTTCCTGTTTACCGGCGCGGTGCAGAAAATCAAACACCTTCTCGATGACGGCGCTTTGGGCAAGCTCTACTACTACGATTCCATGCGGGTGAATCTTGGCCTGTTTCAACACGATGTCAATGTGGTTTGGGATCTTGCTCCGCACGATTTGTCGATCATTGATCACCTGATCCGTAAGACTCCCGAAGCCATCTCCGCCACAGGCCAGACTCACCTCAACGGACACGAAGACGTAGCCTTCATCACGTTATATTTTCCCGATAAAGTGATTGCCCATATCAACGTAAATTGGCTCTCGCCGGTGAAGGTCCGCACAACGCTGATCGGCGGCGAAAAGAAAATGCTGGTGTGGAACGATCTGGAAGCGGACGAGAAGATCAAAATCTATGACAAAGGCGTAAACGTCACCAGCCGCGAAGGATTATATAATTTACTGGTGCACTATCGTTCGGGCGATATGTGGGCGCCGCAGATCGAGCAGGTCGAAGCGCTATCCCGCGAATTGGCCTATTTCGTCGACTGTATCCTGAACGACCAGACTCCATTTAACGACGGTCATGCCGGGCTTCGGGTGGTGAAGATGCTGGAGGCAGCAAATCTCTCCATGCAAAAACGTGGTGAGTTGGTTTACATCTCCGAACCGCAAGTTCCGGTTACACGGTCGTCAGACAGCGAGGCCGTAATCGGCGCAGGCCGATAATGCAACTTCACAAAGTTTCAGTGCGCTAGAAGGAAACGTTCAACGAATGCAGATCAAGATTGAATCCAGATTACTGGGGGATGTAGTTGTAATCGTCCCGGAAATTTTTCAGGATGCCCGCGGCTTCTTCACCGAAACCTTTCGCGCGGATCAGTTCAAGGCGCTCGGTTTGCCGACCGAGTTTGTTCAGGACAACCACTCGCGTTCCGCTAAAGGCGTGGTGCGCGGGCTGCACTTTCAATGGGATCCGCCCATGGGCAAGCTCATGCGGGTTACGGCGGGAAGCGCCTTCCTGGTGGCAGTCGACATTCGCAAAGGCTCGCCGCATCTGGGCAAGTGGGCGGGGGTAGAGGCGTCGGCGGAAAATCGGCGGCAGGTGTGGGCGCCAGCGGGTTTTGCCCGCGGCTTTTGCGCTCTTAGCGAGGGCACGGAAATCCAGTACAAGTGTACCGGGATCTACAGCAATAAAGCGGAATCGGCGATCCGGTGGAATGATCCGGCAATCGGGATCAAATGGCCGCTCACCGATGTAACTGTTTCCGACAAAGACCGCAATGCAGCTCCTCTAGCGGACTGGCTGCGTTCGCCTGACTCAGACAACTTTCGATATTCCGAAAGCGCGGAACTGTTGGCGAAGCGCTAATCAGAGAGTGAATCGATGACCACTGCAACAACGGTAATTCTGAACACGAGGCGGGCATGAAGGTCGCAGTGATCGGTGCCAACGGCCAGCTTGGCCAGGATGTGGTTCGTGCTTTTGCCGATCGGGGCGATGAAGTTCGGTCGCTGAATCACGAGGACGTCGAGCTTTCTAGTCTCGACTCGGTTGTGGCGTGTTTGCGCTCCGCGCAGCCAGAGATTGTAGTCAACACCGCCGCCATGCATCATGTCGAAAACTGCGAGCAGCAGCCTGAGAAGGCGCACGCAATAAACGTCGTCGGAGCGAAGAATCTCGCTGCGGCAACCCGCGATCTAGGATCGGTATTGTTCCACGTCAGCACCGACTATGTATTCGACGGCAAGAAAGGCACGCCCTACGTCGAAACCGACGAGGCGCGTCCGCTGAACGTTTACGGCAGAACCAAGTTGGAAGGCGAGCAGTTTGTGCAAGAGATCAATCCCCGGCATTACGTCCTGCGTACCGCCGCCCTTTACGGCAGCCACCCCTGCCGCGCCAAAGGAGGGCAGAATTTTGTCGACCTCATGCTGCGATTAGCGCGGGAACGCGGTCGCGTTCGAGTAGTGGATTCCGAGTTCACCAGCTCCGACCGCAACCGCTGATGTGGCGCGCCAGATTGCCGCACTCAGCCGCTCCGACGCCTATGGTCTTTACCATGCCACGGCGGAGGGCAGTTGCTCCTGGTATGAATTTGCTCGCGAAATCTTTCGTGTAGCCGATGTTTCGGTGAATCTCGAAGTGGCTGGGGCTAACGAATTTCCCGCCAAGGTGCCCCGTCCCGCGTATTCGGTGCTCGAGAACCGACGGGCTGAAGTCCCACGATTTGAATCTGTTTCGTCCCTGGCAAGAAGGCTTGAATGCTTACCTTTCTGAAAAGCCAGCAGCCGTCGCCAGCCGTTAATTCTTAGATCATCCAGTTCTGAAATCACTAGCAGTATAAGCTGCAGAAAGTTTAGGAGACAGAAATGAAGATCCTGATCGCAGGTGGGGCCGGCTATTTGGGTTCCGTACTGGTTCCCAAGCTATTGGAGCGTGGATATGAAGTCGATGTAGTGGATTTGTTCTGGTTCGGCAACCATCTTCCTCCCGAAGCCGGAATCATCCGCAAAGACATTTTTGATATTACCGTCGAAGACTTGCAGTGCTATCAGCAAGTCGTCTTCTTGGCCGGATTGTCGAATGATCCCATGGCAGAGTTTTCGCCCAGCCAAAACTTCATCTTCAACGCCGCGGCTCCGGCCTACCTGGCCTACGTCGCAAAAAAGGCGAACGTAAAGCGCTACGTGTATGCCTGCTCCTGCTCGGTCTACGGATACACCGACAACGAGTTGTTTGACGAGAGCCGGCCAGTTTCTTCTTCTTACCCGTACGGAATTTCCAAGCTGCAGGGCGAGCAGGCCGTCATGAACCTGATGGATGATAGTTTCTCCGTCATCTCGCTGCGCAAAGGAACCGTCTCCGGCTACAGCCCGCGCATGCGGCTCGATCTGATCATCAACACCATGTTCAAGAACGGTGTGCGCAACCGCGAGATCACGGTGAATAATCCTTCGATCTGGCGGCCGATTCTCAGCATCGAGGATGCGACCAACGCTTACGTTCGGGCGATCGAAGCGAGCGAGCGAATCTCGGGAATCTTCAACGTCGCTTCCGGAAACTACACCGTGGGCGAAGTTGGAGACCTGGTGAAAATGGCGATTGAAGAGCACCTTGGCATCTCGGTGCGTTTGAACATCCACCACAAAAAAGATTTCCGGAACTACAAAGTGAGCATTCAGAAGGCGGAGAACACGCTCAGCTTTCATCCCAATCACAACGTCAAATGCATCGTGAAAAATCTGATCGAGCACATGGATCGATTCAGCGATTGGGATAACCCGCAGTATTACAACATCGACACCTTGAAGCTGCTCTCGGAAAATGGCGACCGGTTACGCAGCCTGGTTGAAGTTGGATAGACCGGCGAAGGCGGTTTACGTCAATCGACAAACGAAGCCTTTCCTATGACCATTCGAGAACAATATACAGACACAGCGTCTGCGCCCGGCGATTCAAGATTGAGTTCGCGTCCAACTGTCCTGGTGGCCGCCACATCGCGATGGTATCCAACTGCTCGACTGGCGATTGCGCTGGCGAACTACGGATGCGTTGTCGAAATGCTCTGCCCTCCGGCCATCCGATTACCAAGACCATGGCGGCGACCAGGATTCACCGGTATCAGGGTTTGACGCCCTTACGTTCGTTCGCCGCTGCGGTCACGAATGCTCGGCCGGATCTCATCATTCCGGGAGATGATCTGGCTGCCCAGCATCTCCATCGTCTTTACAACCTTGAACAAAGCAATGGCAAAGCTGGTTCTTTGATTTGCGCCGTGATCGAACGCTCGCTCGGACCGGCGGAAAGTTTTCCCGTCGCCTATACGCGATCTGCATTCATCGAACTGGCGCAGCAAGAAGGCATACGCGTACCGGCGACAAAAGCGATTGCCAACCTTGATGAACTGAAAGATTGGATTATCCGAAACGGATTCCCGGTGGTCTTGAAGGCTAATGGCACCTCGGGAGGAGACGGTGTGCGGGTTGTTCGCACTCTCGACGAAGCAGAACGCGCCTTCTGTTCGTCTACAGGCTCCTCCGCGCTTGTTACGCGCCGCCAAGCACGCTTTGGTGGATCATGACGTGACGCTGGTCGGCCCGGCATTGCTGCGCCGACGCTTCGAAATGAATGCGCAGTCCTTCGTGGACGGGCGGGAAGCAACCAGCGCCGTCGCCTGCTGGCAGGGCAAGGTGCTGGCGGCTCTCCATTTTGAGGTGATTAACAAAAGAAGTGCGGCTGGACCCGCCACGGTTGTCCGCTGGATTGAAAATATCGACATTGCGACCGCCGCGGAAAAGATGGTGCGGCGGCTGAATCTCTCCGGAGTGCACGGCTTCGACTTCATGCTGGAAGAAGAACGGGCAAAGCCTATCTGATCGAGATGAATCCCCGCGCCACGCAGGTCGGACATTTGCCTCTAGGTCCGGGTCGCGACATTCCCGCCGCCTTGTACGCCGTGTTATCCGGTCAGAGTCCGCAACCGGCACCCAAAGTTACCGAAAACGACACCATCGCGTTGTTTCCCCAGGAGTGGACGCGGGATCCGCAGAGCCCATTTCTGCGGTCGGCGTATCACGACATTCCGTGGGAGGAGCCCGAACTGGTTCGTGACTGTGCAACGAATCGCCAGAAACAGAGTGCCTGGTACTCACGGGCAAACTGGATCAAATCCTCAGCCCCAGTGCAAACTGCCCAAAATGTCCGCGCCAGCAAAGAGTGATAACGCGAGAACTTGATTGGCAGGCAACCAAATCGCAATCCGGAATCGTGAAGCCTCAATGACAAAAATGCGCCCGCTGCGAATTATGAAGTTTGGGGGAACGTCTGTGGGAGATGCTGCCTGCATCCGGCGCGTCGCCGAGATCGTTCGCTCTGCTGCCTGCGACAGCGATTTGGTAGTGGTCGTGTCCGCCATGGCTGGCGTGACCAACCGGTTACTTGAGGCAGCGATGCGGGCTGAAGCAGGCGATCGAAGCTCGGCGGCGGCGATCTTCGCTGAATATTCGCAGTCAGCACGACGCCGCTGTCAACAGCCTGATCCATTCCCCGGACCAACGAAGTGCCGTTTTGCGCAAGATGGAAGAATGTTACGAACAGGGCGAGCGGCTTTACCAGCGCGGCGATGCTCAGCGCGAGTTCACGCTGAGGGATCGCGATGCAATTTCCAGCCTGGGAGAACGTCTTTGCTGCTCCGCTGGTGGCTGGCGCTCTGATGGAATGTGGAGTAGAGGAGTCAGGCGGTCGAAGCCACTGAAATCATCGTGACCGATTCCTGCCACGGAGCCGCAGATCCGTGCATGGACGCAACCCGCCAACGCTGTGAGATCCGTTTGCGGGAACTGCTGCGGCAAGGAATCGTTCCCGTGGTTACCGGCTTCATTGGCGCCACCCCGGAGGGAGTGCTTACTACTCTGGGCCGCGGCGGATCGGATTATTCGGCGACTATCCTGGGTGCGGCACTGGGCGCGGACGAGGTCATTATCTGGACAGATGTGGATGGACTGATGACCGCCGATCCGAGAGTAGTCGATGGCGCCTGCACGATTCCCGAGATTTCCTACAAGGAAGCCGCCGAACTGGCTCATTTCGGGGCTAAGGTTCTTCATCCGAAGACTCTCCACGCTTTGGCCCGATGCGGCATCCCGGTTTGGATTAGAAATACTTTTGCGCCCCAGCGCCACGGCACGAGAATCACTCCCGCAGGCCCGGCAGTCGTTGGGGGAGTAAAGGGTCTGACCGCTGCGCTGCGTTGTGACCTCGCGCAAGATCCGACTCACCCAAAAAAGATAGAAGAAGGTGGCGGCGACCCGACCGTCGCCGTTGTGACCGCGGTTGGCAAGAACATGCGCCACCCGGCATTCGCGACCCGTATGCTCGGTGCCCTTACTCTCGCTAAAGTGAACGTGGTTGCCGTATCCGAAGCCTGTTCCGACTGCAGTATTTCGGTGGTGATAGCCGGAAAGGACAAGACTTCAGCGCTGGTAGCTCTGCATCGCGAGTTTCAACTGGATGCCCCATTTTGGATTTCCACCTCCAATCCTACAGTCGAACCAGCAGCGTATTGTCAGTCTGAGCAATCCCCCGCCAACGGGGATTGAGCGAATCCACGTAGTCCGTTCCCGCCCGGTGATTTCAGAATCGTCAAATGAGTTGCTGGAAAGGTTTTGTTCTCTATGAACGAATACGTGTGTATTGCCCCAGACGTAAAGCTGGGCCGCGATGTGAAACTGTCCAAGTTCATCAACCTCTACGGATGCGAGGTCGGCGATGAATCGAAGATTGGAGCGTTCGTTGAGATTCAGAAGAACGCCAGCATCGGCAGGCGCTGCAAGATTTCCAGTCACACCTTCATCTGTGAAGGCGTCACCATTGAAGACAATGTCTTTATCGGCCACGGTGTGATGTTTATCAACGACAGTTATCCGCGAGCCACAGCCACGGATGGAAATCTGCAAACCGAGGCCGACTGGAAGGTCGAGCGCACCGTAATCAAAAGAGGAGCATCGATCGGCTCTGGAGCCACCATTCTTTCGAACGTTACCGTCGGGGAAAACGCGATCGTGGGAGCCGGCAGCGTGGTCACCAAAGATGTACCGCCCAACAGCATCGTGGCGGGGAATCCTGCGAAGTTTATGCGTTCTGTCGAACAAATCACGGAGGTTTCAAAGTGAGTATTTCTCATAACAGTCCGAATAGCATTCCTTTTCTCGATCTAATTACTCCTCACGTAGAACTCGAGCACGAACTTGTCGCCGTATTTCAGCGGGCTCTGCGCACCGCCGGCTTTATTGGCGGCCCGATGGTGGAAGAATTCGAAAAATCGTTTGCCGCGTTTTGCGGCACCAAATACTCTATCGCCATCAGCAGCGGCACGGACGCCCTGCGCTTCGCCCTCATGGCCTGCGGCATAAAGCCGGGCGATGTGGTGGTCACCGTACCCCACACCTTCATCGCTACCACGGAAGCGATTTCGCAAGCCGGAGCTCTTCCGGAGTTCGTCGACATCGACGAGCGCACTTACAACATGGACCCGGAAAAGCTGCAGACAATATTTAGAGCAGCAGTGCGAAAAAGATAAATCGGGCAAGCTGATCAGCCGCCGCAGCGGACGGCCGGTCACGGCCATTGTTCCAGTCCATCTCTACGGACAGATGGTAGACATGGACGCGATCCTGGCTCTGGCAGCGCGTTTTGGCCTGGTGGTGATTGAAGATGCTTGCCAGGCGCATGGCGCCGAATATTTCTCGCGCAAACAAAATCGCTGGATGAAAGCCGGTTCGATGGGCCGGGCGGCGGCATTCAGCTTCTATCCCGGTAAGAACTTAGGAGCTTGCGGCGAAGCAGGCGCAGTAACCACCAATGATGCTTCTCTGGCAAAAAAGATCAGCATGCTGCGTGACCACGGGCAGGCGGAGAAGTATTATCACGACATCGAAGGCTACAACGGCAGGTTGGATGCAATTCAAGCCGGTCTGCTGCATACGAAACTCACGCATCTGGCAGCCTGGAATGCCAAGCGCCGCGAGCGTGCCGCAGAATACAATCGCCTCTTCGCCGCGGCGGACGAAGTAGTTGTTCCTCCCTTCGAGCCCACCTGGTCGCGGGCTGTTTATCACCTATATGTAGTTCGCACCGAAGACCGTGACGGAATGATGAAGCACTTGAAGAAAGCAGGAATCGGCACTGGAATCCATTATCCAATTCCGCTGCACCTGCAGAAAGCCTACGCCGGAATGAATTACAGCAAGGGAGACTTCCCGGTAACGGAAAAAGCCGCCGCGGAAATCGTCTCTTTGCCGATGTTCCCGCAGCTGACAGCAGAACAACAGAGCCGGGTGGTCGAAGAAATTCTTGCCTTCACTTCCAACGGCGCTCGTAAACAGGCTGAAGGCGAAGTCAACATGACGACTACCGCAGAAATCACCGCGTAACTGGAAATGCCGACAGCCGTTTGTATCGTGGTCGAAAACCTGCCGGTACCTCTGGATCGTCGCGTTTGGAAAGAAGCATGTGCGCTGCGCGATGCGGGATACCGGGTGTCTGTCATCTGTCCCAAGGGGAAGACTCTTCACAAAGCTAGCTACGAGCTTCTTGACGGAATCGAGATTTATCGGCATCGTCATTGGGAGGCCTCGACCGCATCCGGCTACCTTCTGGAATATGGCTTGGCTTTGGTTTCCGAGTTCTTGCTGGCGCTGAAAGTTTTTGCGCGCACCCGATTTCGGGTTTTGCAGGCGTGCAACCCTCCGGACACTATTTTCTTAGTCGCACTGTTTCTGAAGCCATTGGGTGTACGGTTCATTTTCGACCAGCACGATCTCGGTCCTGAACTCTTTGAAGCAAAATTTGGAACGACTACGGGCATCCTTTACAAGCTAGTCAGTTGGGCCGAGCGGTGCTCGTTTCGAGCAGCAAACGCCTGCATCGCCACGAACGAATCGTTCAAAGAGATTGCAATAGCACGAGGAGGCAAGGATCCGGAACGCGTTTTCGTAGTGCGGAACTCCCCTGACCTCAAGGCTTTCCGCCGCGCCGCCGTTCCAACTGCGAATAAATTCGGAAAGCCGCTGCTGGTCGCCTACGTGGGCTTCATGGGGACGCAGGACGGCGTCGACTTGCTGCTCGAATCAATCGAACACATCGTGAAGCACGAGAAGCGGGAGGATACGCATTTCGTGCTCATCGGCGGTGGCACGGTTATTTCCGAGCTGCAGGCCATCATCGCCAAGAAGAATCTGGAAGCCTACGTAACGCTCACCGGTCAGGTTTCTCACGAGGAAGTGGCCGCTCACCTCTCAAACGCTGACGTGGGAGTCGCCCCTGATCCCAAGAATGCCTTGAACGATCACTCATCGATGATCAAGATTTTTGAATATATGGCGTTCGCCTTACCCGTGGTTCTTTTTGATTTGAAGGAAGGACGGAGACTGGCGGACTCTGCGGCTCTCTATGCGGTCCCCAACGATCCCGTCGACTTTGCCGGGAAGATCAGCAAGCTGCTCGATTGTAAGGAACTGCGCAAAGAACTCGGTGAAATCGGCCGCCGCCGAGTTGAAGAAAAACTGAACTGGGATGTAGAAAAAGTATCGCTGATTCGAGCGTATGAAACAGCGCTTCAGTCCGGACACGCCTGATGCCTTTGGAATCATTAATGCGCAACGGGCGTCTCAAGACCTGGAGTGCGAAAGGCATTGTACGGAGCACATGCCACGTTCTTCTCTTGGTCTTTGCATCGTCGCTGTTATGTTATTCGGCTGACACGGTTTTGATTCGTTCCGCCGGAGAAACGCCTTCCGAGCAACGTGAACTGGAGATTGCCAGCCAGTTCTATGGGTTAGACCTTAGAGTCGTTACCGCTGGAGAGTCTGCTGACCAGATTCTTGCTTCGATTCGGCGCAGTGGCACTGTGGCCGTCGCTATTGAAGCGGACGCCCTGGCGAATCTGGATCAAAAAGCGCTGTTGCGCGCACTGCATCGAAGGGGTGGAAGCAATGTGCCGTTGCTCATCTTGGGCATCACGCCAGAGACGAACCCAACTGTCCTGAAGGCTTGGTCTGGCGGTCTGGTAGCCGGTGTTCAACCGCTCTCCAGTGCAGGGCCGCTTCGGTATTTAGTAGGGAGTCTTTCAGGTGTAACCGATCAGCTAAGTAGGCTTGATATCCCAGCTCCCGGTGACGATGCGTTCTACTTCGCCGGGGCAAACTTCAGCCGGGCTAGTGCAGTCATCTCGCTGCACAACGGAGCACTAGTCGCTCCGGTTTTCCTCGAAGTCGAAGTGAGCCAGCAACGAATTTTCCTGCTGTGCAAGAAGCGCTCGCCACAGCGCGAAGCCGAGCGAGACGCCGAAAATACAGAGACCGCATTTGCGGAAGTGGCTCCGGAGATGATCTTTGCAAAATACGGAGCCGGCGCTCGAGGCTGGCATGCGCTCCATCATGACGCCAATCTTACGATCGATGACCCGTGGCTGCGTGAGCCTTATGGACACTTGGATTACAAAGATTTGCTCAGGGAGATGGAACGGCACAACTTTCATACGACGATTGCTTTCATTCCGTGGAATTACGATCGCAGCGAACAATCGGTGGTAGCGCTTTTTCGCAGCCATCCGGAGAAGTTTTCGATCTGCGTTCACGGGGATAATCACGATCACAAAGAATTCGACGACTACGAAAGCAAGTCTCTCCGTCTGCAGATCGCTGCCCTGAGACAGTCCCTGGCGAGGATGGATAAATTTCAGGCTCTGACCGGAATTCCTTACGACAAGGTCTTTGTATTTCCTCACAACATTGGTTCGGAACGAATTCTGGAACAGCTGAAGACTTACAATTTTGACGCCACCGTCAACTCTTTGAGTGTTCCCATGGACCGTACGCGTCCGGCGTCGTCGTTGTTTACGCTGCGGCCGGTCACATTATCGTTCGGAGATTTTCCCAGTGTTGCCCGCTATGGCGCGGCAATGCCGAACCCTACTACCTTCATTGCGATCAACGAATTCCTCGACAATCCCATCTTCTTCTACGGTCACCAGGATCTGTTCGCCAATGGGATCGGCGCTTTTGATGGAGTAGCAGACGACGTCAATCGAATTGAACCGGACACGCGGTGGGGCAGTCTGGGGGACATGGCGAAGCACCTTTATCTGGTTCGGTTGAGGGATGACACGAACTACGATGTGCTCGCATTTTCCAGCAGCCTAGATCTGGATAATACCTCGGGACGAACTTCAGTCTTCTATATCCAGAAGCGGGAATCCGATTCCTCTGCGATAGCTTCCGTGAGTGTCGAGGGTCGGCCGGTGCCTTTTCAATTCTACGGCGGAGCACTTCACCTAAGTGTGGCGATCCCCGCAGGGGAATCTCGTAAGGTTCTGATCCGTTACAAAAATGATCTTGACCTGGCTTCAGTCAGCATTTCGAAGAGCTCTCCTCGCGTTTATGTACTTCGAATGATTTCGGATTTCCGGGATATAACACTATCCAAATACCGCATTGGACGCGCGATCACGGAGTACTACTACAAAGACAAGATGTCGCCCGTGGTCGTGATTCTGTGCGGATGCGCGATAATAGTATTGAGCCTATGCGGTATCTACCTGCTTGTATTGATCATGAAGAAAAAGGCGATCGTGCTGACGCACGATCTCTGCGTCCGTTCCTAAGCAATCCGCTTACATGGTCAAACTGTATCCCCAAACGCAAGACGGAACTGAGGCGACAAGAGTGGCTTCGCACCAAATCACTTTAGCCCAAGAGGCAGTGACGCGATACGTAATCGTCACCCCGATCCGCGATGAAGAGAAGTTTATCGAAGCTACCATCGCTTCAGTGCGGGCCCAAACTGTGCCGCCTGCCGAGTGGGTGATTGTGGATGACGGCTCTGTTGACAGGACGGGCGAAATTATCGATCGGTATGCCGCTCAAGTCCCCTGGATACGCGTGGTGCACCGAGAGAACCGAGGCTTCCGCAAGTCGGGCGGGGGAGTGGTGGAGGCCTTTTATGATGGCTACCAAGCGCTGCGATCGAGCGGCTGGGAGTTTATCGTTAAGCTCGATGGCGACTTGAGCTTGCCTCCAACCTACTTCGAAAAATGCTTCGAACATTTTGAGCTGGACCCCAAACTCGGCATTGGCGGAGGCGATATCTATCACGAACTTGGTGGAGTGCAGAAACTCGAAGCGACTCCTAAGTTCCACGTAAGAGGTGCGACCAAGATCTATCGCAGAGCCTGTTGGGAGGCGATCGAGGGGCTGTGGCGGGCTCCGGGGTGGGACACGATCGACGAAGTAAAGGCCAACATGCTGGGTTGGAAGACTTACAGCTTTAATGAACTGCACATTGTTCATCATCGTTTCACGGGTACCGCGGAAAGCTTGTGGCGGGATAAGATTAAGCGTGGAGTGGCTTGCTACGTTACGGGATACCACCCCCTCTTTGTTGCCGCCAGTTGCATGTCGAATCTGGTGCGCAAGCCTTACGTCGGCGGTTCAGCCGCAATCGCCTACGGATTTCTGAAAGGCTATTGGAATCGCACGCCTCGGGTGAACGACAAACAACTGATCAAGTATGTTCGCGCTCAGCAACTTCGGCGCCTTTGCGGTTTAAAAACGATTTGGAGATAAGCGTCAGCAGGGAAGAGCTTTCAAATTAATATGTGCGGAATCTGCGGAAAATTCGAGTTTGATCGGACGGCGACTGTGGGCGCTCCGCTCATTCGTGCCATGCTCGACACGATCCGCCACCGCGGACCGGATGATCAGGGAGTTTATCTTTCGTCGCAAGTAGGATTTGGCCATGCGCGACTCTCGATCATCGACTTGAACAGCGGCCACCAGCCGTTGTCCAACGAAGACGGCACGGTCTGGATTGTCTTCAACGGCGAAATTTATAACTATCGCGAGCTGCGCACCTTCCTTCTGGCGAAAGGACATACGCTCAAAACGCAGTCCGATACGGAAGTCATTGTTCATCTGTACGAAGAACTCGGTCCACAGTGCGTGGAAAAATTGCGGGGAATGTTTGCTTTCGCCTTGTGGAACGAAAACACGAAGGAACTCTTTCTGGCTCGGGACCGGGTCGGAATCAAGCCGCTTTATTATTCGCTGAACGACCGGGGAATCGTCTTTGCTTCCGAGATTAAAGCGATTCTCGCTGATCCTACGATCAGCCGAAATCTTGCTCCAGAAATTGTTGACCGCTTCTTGACCTTCCTCTATGTCCCGGGAGAAGAGACGCTTCTTAAAGGTATTCGTAAGCTGGCACCGGGGCACTATCTGCTGGCTAAGAACGGCAAAGCAGAAATAAGGCAATACTGGGATCTAAGCTTCCGCAAGCCGGCCGATAGTCTGAGCATCGACGAAGCCGAGGGCCAATTATCCAACTTGCTGGCCGAAGCGGTCGAACTGCACATGATCGCAGACGTGCCGGTGGGTATTCTGTTGAGCGGCGGCGTGGATTCGACTGCGGTACTCAGTTGTGCCGCGGAGCGAACGGACAAGCAAATCAGCACCTTCACCGTGGGTTTTTCCGATGCCGGATTTGCCGATGAGAGGCCTTATGCCCGGCTGGCTTCCGAGGCCTTTGGCAGCCGTCACCATGAGATGACGATTACGGCCGAAGACTTCATCGACTTTCTTCCAAGATATGTCTGGCACATGGAAGAGCCGGTTTGTGAGCCTCCGGCCGTGGCCTTGTATTACGTTTCAAAGCTGGCCAGAAATCACGTGAAAGTTCTGCTTTCCGGCGAAGGCGGGGACGAAGCGTTCGCCGGCTATGACAATTACCGCAATATGGCCTGGCTGGAGCGCCTGAAACAGGTTTGGCCAGCTGGCAACGGCGCGGCTTCGTGGGGCCTGTCTCGGCTGAATTCGTTGGTCCACTCTGGAAAAATCGCCAAGTACATGCCGTTAGTGAACGCAACCTTTCCTGATTACTATTACAGCCGCACCTCAACTCCCTACCGGTACGCGGGCAACGGAATTGGCGAGCTGTACGCAACCGACTTCGTGAAGTCGATCGACAAGGAATATACGATCGAGCCGGTGCGGCGCCTGTTTTCAAAGATAGAAAATCAGGGCGTGCTCGACCAGATGCTTTACATCGACACCAAAACCTGGCTGCCGGATGATTTGCTCGTCAAAGCCGACAAGATGACGATGGCGAACTCGCTCGAACTCCGCGTTCCTTTGCTGGATCATCGGCTTCTGGAATTTGCCGCATCCCTGCCGGCGAACTTCAAGCTGAAGGGATTTGCTTTGAAGTATATTTGGAAGAAAGCTTTGTCCAAGCGCGTGCCAACCAGCATTCTGAAACGAAAAAAGGCTGGGTTTCCCGTCCCTTACGAATTCTGGCTGCGCAAGAATTTCAAGGATCAGGTTCGCGATATTCTGACCGACCGAAAGACGATCGAACGCGGATATTTTAAGAAGAGTGCCATTGAAAAGCTCATCAAGGCCAACAGCAATTCCGGGACGTACTCCAAAGAAGTCTTCTCGCTGGTCGCCCTGGAATTGTGGCATCGGATGTTCTTCGACGGCGAACCAGTGACGCTGAGCTGAAAGCCCACAGTGCGCCAGCGTCAGATCGATGCTGGCGAATTCTTCCTTTTTCGATAATGTCACCACTTACCGCAAACACAGAAATTCAAACAGACGCCCGGCGGGCCACGCTGAATCTGGTCGCCGGAAGCCTCTGGTATGCTCCCGGATCTTTCGGCATCGCTCGGGCTCTGAGTTCGCAATACTCGCTGCGCAGCATCCTCTTCCACGACATCGCGGATACAGAATCGGTTTTTACCAAAGGGCTCGGAGTCACGGTCACACGCAAACAATTCGAGGCAGCACTGAAGTTTGTCGTCAAGCATTACACTCCGGTCAGCCTGCAAGATGTGCTTGCGGAGTCCGACGGCAACCCGCTTCCGCCCAGGCCCGTGCTGCTGACTTTCGATGATGCCTACAGGTCCGTCAGGGAATTTGCGGCGCCGCTTTGTTTCGAATTGGGAGTGCCCGCAGTGTTCTTCGTTAACGGCAGTTGTCTCAACAATGAGCAGTTGGCGCTCGAAAATCTGTTGTGCTATGTGGCTAATATCCGGGGTCTTAAAACCGTCAATGCCGCAATCCAAGCGGTCGATGGTGCGAAGAATCTTGCGGTCGGCTCGCTGCTCGAAGTTTTTTCCCGTTTTCTGCCAGCGACTTCTTTGCAGGGCAGACAAGCCTTCCGCTCGGCTCTGGTTCGTTTGGCTGGCATCGACGAAAACGAGCTAGCCACCGAAGCCGGTCTTTATATGAGCGGCCAGCAGCTCCGCGATCTGGCGAATTTCAAGTTCGAGATCGGCAACCATACCTACTCGCACGCGAACTGCCGGACATTATCCCGCACAGATTTCGCCGGCGAGATCGATAGAAACAAGACGCTCCTCGAAGACGTCTCCGGCACAAAGGTAAGATCGTTCAGCGTGCCCTATGGATCTTCGGTCGACCTTACCACTGAGCTAGCCGAGCACCTTCGCCACGAGGGATACAAGGCAGTCTTCCTGGCCGAGGGCCGAGCCAACTCGTCGCGAATCCACTCATCGCGAATCCATGATCTTACCCTCGACGATCTTACGCTGGACCGGGTCAGCATTAAGGCCGGCACGGACGCTGCCTTTTTTTCCGAAATTGAAATCCTGCCTCGGCTGCGCAGCCTAAGAAGCTCGCTGGCAAACTAAGGATTAAAGAAAGGAATGTGCAGTTTTTGTTCGATCTGAGATAAGCTTCTTGCAATATGCCTACAATGAACCGAAACGAATTTCTTTTACAAATGGATGAGATTCTCGACCTGCCTGCCGGTACGCTTCGCGGTAATGAAAAGCTCGAGGAGCTGACGAACTGGGACTCCACTTCGCTGATCACTTTTATTGCCATGGCGGAAAGCAGCGAATGGCGTGAGCATTTCGCCGGGCGAGATCGTGACCTGTTCCACGGTCGCCGATCTTCTTCAGTTGGCTCAGGTCGAACGCAGCGTCTAAAAGATCCGCTGAACTTGGGCGGAGATTCGAATGGGATCAGAGACTAACAGTTCGCAACCGGAGATTTTGAAGGCGCTCAGGTTTCCTGTGGCAGTGGGCGAAATCCTGCGGAAACGGCAGGCGTTGAAAAGGGAACTGCTGAAGCAGCCGAATCTCGTCCCCACGCGGATTGCAATTCTCGGTGGCTCCACGACCACCGAAGTCAAGAGCATGCTGGAGCTGTTTCTGCTGGCACAGGGAATTCAGCCGGTTTTTTACGAATCGGGATACAACCGTTATTTCGAGGACGTTGTTTTCGAGAATCCCGAGCTGTGGAACTTCAAACCGAATATTGTCTTCATTCACACCACATGGCACAACCTTTCGGGATTTCCCGAACTGCTGGAGTCAGAAGCCGAGGTCGAAGGCCGGGTGCGCCGGGAGATGGCGCGGTTTGAATCCTTGTGGGAAAAAATTCACACTGAACTTGGGGCGGTCATTATCCAGAACAACTTTGATCTTCCCTCCCTCAGGCCGCTGGGGAATCTGGAAGCTTCCGAAGCGTTCGGAAGAGTGAATTTTGTGTTGCGGCTGAATGCCGAGTTTGCACGTTATGCCCGCGCCCATTCGCATTTCCTGATCAGCGACATCCTTTACCTTTCCGCACAAGTTGGCCAAGCCGCATGGTTCCGGCAAAGCTATTGGTACAACTTTCATATGGCCCTGAGCCCGACGGCGAGCGTGGCTCTGGGTCAAAGCGTGGCTGCCATCGTCAAATCGATTTATGGCAAATCCAAAAAATGCCTGGTACTGGATTTGGATAACACGCTTTGGGGCGGAGTCATTGGCGATGATGGCCTGCAAAATCTGGTTCTTGGCAAGGATCATCCCGTTGGCGAAGCGTACCTGGACTTCCAGCGGTATGTTAAAAATTTGCGGCGTCGTGGCGTGATTCTGGCAGTGTGCTCGAAGAACGATCCTGAAAATGCGAAAGAAGGATTTTCCCATCCCGACGGCATTCTGAAGCTTGAGGATTTCAGCGTCTTCAAAGCGAACTGGAATACCAAGCCGGAGAACATTCGGGAAATTGCCGCCGAGCTCAACATTGGCCTGGACAGTATGGTATTCGTCGATGACAACCCGGCCGAGAGAGCGCTGGTTGAAGAGCAACTGCCGGAAGTGGCGGTGCCCAATGTGGGCTCGGACGTTTCCAGTTTCGCGCAAGTTCTCGAACACGAGCGCTACTTCGAGATCGACAAAATCGTTGCGGACGATCTCAACCGGTCAGCCTTCTACAGCGCCAATGCGGAGCGAAGCGCCGTCCAGTCCAAGTTCGCGAGCTATGGCGATTTTCTGGCCTCGCTCGAAATGACGGCTGAGATTGCGCCCTTTCGTCCTGTATATCTGGAACGGATCACGCAGCTGATCAACAAGACGAATCAATTCAATCTTACAACCAGACGGTACACGGGCGGGGAAGTGGAAGCCATCGCTCAGGACCCGGGCTTTATCACTCTGTACGGGCGACTGACCGACAAATTCGGAGACAACGGCCTGGTTTCAGTCCTCATCGGGCAAATTGTCGACGACAGTTTGCAACTCGATCTTTGGCTGATGAGTTGCCGCGTGCTGAAGCGCGAAATGGAATTCGCCATGTTTGATGCGCTGATCGAACAATGTCAGGAGCGCGGAATCCGCAAAATCGTCGGCATCTATATTCCCTCCAAGAAAAACAGTATGGTCGCCGGTCACTATGCCGACCTCGGTTTCAAATCGATCGGGTCATCGGATGGTCGCGAACGTTGGAGCTATGAAGTCCCGGCCACGTACTCGCCGAGAACCCGCTACATTCGCCGGACTGCGGAAGCGCTGCAGACGGCTCCCATCTCGGACGGCGCATCCGTGGCGTCGGAGGTTTAAGTGCAATCCGTTTGCGACCAAAGCGTCGCCGTTGAAGAGACCACGCTGAACGCCAGGCGGGAGCCGGTTTGGCAGGTCGAAGTAGATCGGGCAACCCCGGAAGAATGGGCCGGGATGCTTGATTGTTTCGAGGACGCGAACATCTATCAAACCTGGTCGTATGGCGTGGTTCGTTGGGGAAGAAAGAATCTCAGCCATCTGGTCTTGAAGCGCAACGGTGACGTCGTCGCCATGGCGCAGCTCAGGATTGTTCGCCCTACAAAACTCAACTTCGGCATGGCGTATCTGCGGTGGGGGCCCCTGTGCCATCGGCGCGGAACAGAGCTCGATGCCGAGGTCGCCATGAGGCATGGCTCGACGCTCTGCGCGAAGAATATGTTGGCAAACGGCGACTCTTGCTGCAGATTCTTCCCAATGCATTTGTGGGGACGCAGCGCGGGGCACTATTTCAATCTGCTTTCCACAGCTTTACGCAGGAAGCCTAGCACTCCGGCGAACTTGTATCGGACTTTTGTTCTCGATCTCACGCCTTCGCTGGATCAATTGCGGAAGAATCTCGACAAGAAATGGCGAAACCAGCTAACTCGGTCAGAAAAAAACGGCTTGACAGTGATTGCGGATACTGGCACCGCGGCATACGGAATCTTCTGCCGCATGTACGCCCAGATGCTGAAGCGCAAGGCATTCGAAACAACCGTTGACATTGAAGAATTTGAACGGATACAGGAAAACCTGCCGGAAACCCAGCGCATGCGGATTTTGATTTGCGAGCAAAACGGAGTTCCGGTAGCGGGCATCGTTGCCTCGGCGATGGGTGATTCCGGGATCTATCTGCTGGGGGCGACCAGCGACGACGGCCTCAACTCAAAGGGCGCTTATCTGCTGCAGTGGACGATGATTCAATGGCTCAAGGAAAATGGATTTAAGTCTTACGACTTGGGCGGCATCGATCCGGAAGGCAATCCCGGCGTTTACTCTTTCAAGAAGGGATTCTCCGGCGCTGACGTGTCGCAATTGAGCCCGTTCGTAGCCTGCGACAATGTGGTTTCTTCTACGATTGTCTGGGCGAGCCTGGCGGCGAAAGGCCTCGTGCGAGGGATCGGCGCTTTGCGGCGCGCGGTCGTTAAACCATAAAGTGGTGATTTGAGATCATGGTACAAGGCATCGAAACTCTAAGCGGGTCAACTCGAAGCGGATCAATGGGAAAAGCAGAGGACTCAGCTCCTACGCAAGTTGAGCGGGCCGGATTTCTGCCCGAGGGCAATTGCACATTACATCATCTGGGTTTTGTGGTGGCGTCGATCTCAGCGGTTGCCGAGGAATTTGCGTTTTCCATCTCGGCGCAGTGGAATGGCGAGATTACGCATGATCCCATCCAGCGGGTTCGCGTCACTTTTCTTACTCCGCTCGACATACGCAACCCCGTCTATGAGCTGATCGAACCCGCCAGCGATGCCTCACCAGTCAGCAATTTTCTCAAGAAACGTGGCGGCCTGCACCATGTCTGTTACGAAATCGACGACCTGGAAGCGGGGCTGCGCAATGCGCGCAGTGCCGGTCTGGTGATTGTGGCCGAACCCGCGCCGGCCGTGGCTTTTGCCGGCCGCAGAATCGCCTGGATTTGTTCCAAACAACGTTTGTTGATCGAACTGCTCGAACGTAACGAGAAGTAGTTCAAGAAATATCCATGGATCATCTCGGTTGTCATCGTCGGTTGGAATGCCAAGCACTATCTGGAACTCTGCCTTCAGAGCCTGGCCGATGCGCCACCGCGCCGCAGTATGGAAGTAATCGTGGTCGATAACGCCTCGGCTGACGGCTCGGCGGAGATGATCGAAGCGCGATTCCCCAGCGTGAAAGTCATCCGCAGCAGCGAGAACCTGGGTTTCTCCAAGGGAACAATCTGGGCATTCGCCAGTGCCAGGGACGTTATATCGCGCTGGTGAATCCGGACGTGATCGTGTTTGAGGGCTGCCTGGATGCTCTGGCCGATTTCCTCGACCAGAATCCCAAGGTGGGGAATGTTGGTCCGCGCGTATTTAACCCGGACATGACCCAGCAGAGCACCTGCCGGCGGTCGCCAACGCTGTGGAACAATTTTTGTATCGGCCACGGGATTAGCTTCGGCGTTCAAGAACTCCAAAGCTGTTCGCCGGCGAACACATGTTCTACTTTTCTCACGACCGCACGCTGCCCGTGGATGTGATCGTGGGATGCTTCTCGATGATCCGGCGCGAGACCTTCGACGAAGTGGGCCTGCTCGACGAAAACCTCTTCATGTATGGCGACGACGTCGATTGGTGCCGCCGCTGCTGGAAAGCAGGATGGCAGGTCGTTTTCTTTCCCGGCGCGCGGGCGATTCATGACCGAGGCAAAATCACCGCATCGTATCCGGTCCGCTTCGCGGTCGCGCAACAGAAGTCGGTTCTGTATTACTGGCGCAAACATCACGGCTTCTGGGGCGAACTGGGAATGCGGAGCATCATGTTTTTCCGCCACCTGGTCCGTTACACGCTAAGCGCAGTTGCCGGCTTGGCCCGCGGCAAGGGGACTGGGGAAGACGACGTCCGAAAACAAGTGAGCGGCGCCTGCCTGCGTGAACTATTCTCCGGCGCATCGCCTGCAACCACACTGAAGGGACAGCCGGCGGCGTAAATGGCGATTCCCGCATCCATCTCCCGGCTGGCGGCGTATTACAAGCGGCATGGCTTCGCGGCCACAGCCCGCAGGTTCAGCCTGCAGACGAAAAGAACGCTCTTCGCCAGCCGCATGGTTCTGTTTTATTGCGACCTGGCGACGCTGGCTCCGCCCACCACGGAGATGCCCAGCCGCCTGAAAGTGGAACGGTACAGATCTCAGGCCGACATCGCCCCGCAGGATTTCCAAGCAATCACCAGCTTCTGGAATCCCGATCTGGCGCGCCGCAACATCGATCATCGCTTCGCGCTCGGCGCATCGCTGTGGCTGATCCGTTTCGAAAACACGCTGGCCGGCTACGGATGGACTCTGCAGGGGCGCACCGTCGAGCCGCACTACTTTCCCCTGGGCAAGGACGACGTCCAGTTTCTCGACTTCCATGTTTTTCCCAAGTTTCGTGGCCGGGCGCTCGACTGGTTCCTGATGACCCACATCCTTCACGAACTGGCTAAAGAGGGACGCGCCCGGGCCTTCGGAGAAGCGGCGGAATGGAATAAGGCTTCGTTATCTTCGTTTGGAATGACCGCGTTTCGCCGCCTCGGTTTCGCCAGAAAGTTCAAAATCCTGGGCCGGACTATCGTCCGCTGGGAAGAGGGCGACAACGTAGAAAAACCGCAAAAAGCGCAAATCAAGAACGCGCCGAAAGCCGCGGCGGGCGGCCAGGAAGGCAATCCCCGGCTGGCCAGCTTGAAGCGCTAAAACCTTTGAGGCGGGATTTTTATTAGAATTTCCAAGGAATAGATTTGCAACCACTTACACAGACCGAGGCGCCGACTGTCCAGTGGAACAGGGCGGGTATCGGCCCTTTCGGCACCTATTCGATCTCTGTCACCGCTGGCTACACTGACACCAGTAGCCTCCCCCTCGGTTTCGAGCAGGCTGCAAATCTTTTGCAACCCGAATCGGAGATTCAAACATGGTGTCGAACGGAGTCATTTGGAATGTTAGGCAACACAACAAGTTTCATTCAGCAGTTCAAGGAATCACCCTCCTGTTTTTGATTACGCTCAGTTTATCGTTTGCAGCCAAGCCGGCATTGGCCGCCGCGGGCGGAAGCTGCCCCAGCACATGGACCTCGACCGATCCCAGAAGGCAACACCGTGTCGAATCGGTCTATCTACCGGCGGAATCTCCAGCTGCTTCTATGTCTCGAAGGCGACGGCAACGATTCGAACGCCGGGACATCCGAAGCTTCGCCTTGGGCGCACCTTCCCGGCATGCCCAGTTGCACCGCCAATTGCGCCAGCGTTAACCCGCCGCCGGGGAAGGCTTTATTATTCGCGGCGGCGATACCTGGACAAGCGGCGACCTCGGCGTGACATGGGTCTGGGGCGGGTCCGGGAGCCAGTAGCCAGGTTTATGTTGGTGTCGATCCAGGCTGGTTCAACTCCAGTTGCGGCAGGGTCATGGTGTCGTCCAATTTTGGAACTGCCGGCGACGAGCGGCGCGAATGCCTTCTTAGCCAGCCCCAGCAGAGACTGGTGACTGGACAACGTCGAAATCACGGGCATGCGTAACAGCGAAAACGGCGTGTATGTTCAGGGAGCGACCAATATAAGGGCCTCACAGCTGTATTTCCACGGCTGGAGTCATTGCGTCGGCTCCAACAACGTAGGCTTTTTCTCCCAGGGCGGTTCGGGGGCGACAGCTTGACCACAATGTCATCGACGGGTCGGATTCAGAGCCAAGAATACCCTCAACGGCCTTCTCAATTGTACTGGTGCGCTATTCAATATAACTATTTCAATTACGTCGGTTTCTGGTGTACTGGGCAGCACTGGACATCGTGCACGACAATACAATCTTGAATACCGTTACCTCGAGCCGACGGCGACCACTGCAACGATCTTTATCTTTGGGGCAGCTATGCAATAAAGGGCACTCTTATCTACAACAATGTTGTCCGCATGATAATTCTGTGCTGGTGGTGTGACTTTCTGGCTTAACGGGAATCGGTACTGCCCCTCCGTCTTGGGTTACGGGTTCAACAACATCATCGTGACAACCCAGCCTCTGGCAACGTTTTCAACTTGGCGAGCATGCCTTCAGCCGGTAACTACGGAAACTTCTACTCTTCAACAAAACCGTGACTGCAGAAAACGGTGGAACCTGTATGGGCAACGGCGAAGCGTCGCCGCGCCCGACGACGAACTTCTACCAATTTACATTGCATCGGCGGTTCCGAACTAATTGCGACGGCACGGGGACAACCTGCAACAACCAGGGCGGGAACCTCATTCAGCCGGCGTCAACGGCCAGCTCGCAGGGCTATACGGCAAGCGAAGTCTTCCAATATTCTCCCGCAGCAAGCTGCACTCCCGGCACTTGCTCGACGGTGCAAGCGGGAATCGACCAGTCAGCACATTGCTCGGGGACTATGACCGCCCTGTGCAACAGCATCACTTATCCCATTACGACTCTACGAACCACACCATGACATGAACACTTCGGCTCCGACCGCGGGAATGCGAGAGGTAGCACCTGGGATATCGGAGCCTACGAGTTTGGCGGCGCGGGAAGCGCGCCAAACCCGCCAACCGGTCTGTCGGCGGTCGTGAACTAGACCGAACAAGGGATTTCCGCAGCTCCGCGAAATCCCAGTGCTTTCGTTGATTCTTCCGATTATCATGACATCAACGCCAGCCCGAAGCACAGGGCTGGCGCCGATGTCTGAATCGCATGACACCCAAAAATCTTAGATTTGGAGGCGGAGCCGGAGGCACGATCCTGCATCCGCTGGTCGCGCTATGGATGCTGATCGCCATTGTGCTCCTCCTGACGCTTCCCCGCAAAAAGTTAATCGTGCCGTTTGTTCTTGCCTTCTTTTCCACTCCCATGGGCCAGTTGCTGGTGTTGGGCGGCGTGCACATCACCATGCTGCAGCTTCTCATCCTGACGGTTTTGGCCCGGATGGCCGCATTTAAAGAAACGGCTTCGCAGAAGCGATTCTCCGGCGGGTTCAACTCGTTCGATAAGCTGGTGGTGACCTGGACTCTGGTGGCTCTGCTCGCGTTTTCCCTCGAGTTCATGGAGATGCAGGCCGTGATCAAGGGCCTGGGCGATTTAGTGATCAGTCTGGGCGGCTACCTGGCGGTACGATTTCTTATTCCTGACCGCGAAGCAATCCGGCGCACGGTTAAGGTGCTGGCCGTAGTTTGCGTGTTCCAGGGCCTCTGCATGATGAGCGAGCAGTTCACCCATCAAAATCTTTTTAGCTTTGCCGGAGCCAATCCGCCGGCCTTCAGAAATGGGCATTACCGTTCTGAAGGGGCCATGGGCACTCTTTATGGCGGGGCAATGGCCGGAGTTTTGATTCCTTTTTTTCTTTGGCTGTGGACGGAAAAAAAATCGCGGATGGCCGCCCTCGCAGGCATTGGCGGGGCGACGGCGATGGCATTCGCATCCCACGCCAGCACTTCGTGGATGGCCTACGGTGCGAGCCTCTTCGGACTTGCCTTCTGGCCCTTACGCAAGAATATGCGGCTGGTGCGCTGGGGACTGGTCGCGCTGCTGGTAGCGTTGCACCTTTCGATGCATGGCCCGGTCTGGTCGCTGATCGCAAAAATCGATATAACCGGCGGATCGTCCAGCTACCATCGTTATTACCTGGTGGATAACTGCATCCGCCATTTCAGCGACTGGTGGCTTCTGGGATGCAAGAACTACGGAGACTGGGGTTTCGACATGTGGGACCTGTGCAACCAGTTCGTGGTAAATGCGTTGACCGGCGGCCTGCTGACCCTGGTTCTTTATCTCACAATTTTCAAGCGGAGCTTTCGAGCGATCGGGATGGCCAGGAAGCGCGTGCAGGGAGACCGGCGGCAGGAGTGGTTTGTCTGGTGCTTTGGTTCAGCCCTGTTCGCCAATGTCGTAGCGCATTTTGGAATTAACTACATGGCGCATCTATCGACGTATTTCTTTATTTTGTTGGTCTGTATCTCCGTGGCGACTTCCGAGGTCAAGCAAGACGCCAGCGGACGTAGCTCAACCCGAGAGCCTGCCGCATGCGGTGGAATTCGCGCCGTCGTTGGCGGAAGAGGATGCCTGCCTTCCTCTCAGCGTGCCGAGGTTGGGGACACGGCTCGACCTGCTCGAATCATAGTGAACCCGAGAGATAATGATCGCCGGAAAAGAAACGGTAAGAGGTGCTGTACAGCTTTCCGCTCAGGCTGGGAGCGGACCGGATCTGCACTACCGCCTGGCAGCAAGTGAACGGCCTGGCGGAGGCAGGGGCGGACTTGCTGGCTTTTCCGGCCTCTATTTCCAGGCCGGTTGCCGCGGGCGTGAAGGTCTCGTCCGACGCTGGCAAGGGGAAGTTGCGCCTTCCTTATCGAGCTTCTGGGCACAATGCGCGCGGTGGCTCTGCACGATCAGATTGTGGCGCGCCGGATCGAGAAACTGGCGGGACAGATCGACATCATTCACACCTGGCCGCTGGGTGCGCTGGAAACGCTCAAGACGGCGAAGAGGCTGGGAATCCCTACGGTGCTGGAAAGATGCAACGCACATACGGGCTTCGCGATGGAGGTAGTGCAGAAAGAGTGCGACCGCCTGGGAGTGACGCTGCCGCCGGATCATGAGCACGCCTACAACGCGGAGAAACTGCGCAAAGAAGAGGAGGAATACGCGCTGGCCACCCGCCTGCTTTGCCCTTCCGATTTTGTGGTGAAGACCTTTCTCGATAAGGGATATCCGCACGAGCAACTTGGCGCGGCACATCTACGGCTACGACGAGAAGATCTACTTCCCCAGCAACGAGCCGCGCGACCCGAAGCGCGGATTGACCATGTTGTTTGTGGGGGTTTGCGCCGTCCGGAAGGGCGTGCACTATGCGCTCGAAGCATGGCTCCGATCCCCGGCATCGAAAGACGGAACTTTTCTTATCGCGGGAGAATTCCTGCCGGACTACCAGGAAAAACTGGCGGCGATGCTGGCGCATCCCAGCGTTAAAGTTCTGGGCCACCGGAACGGATGTGCCGGAGCTGATGCGGAAAAGTGACATCCTGGTGCTCCCCAGCATTGAGGAGGGTTAGCGCACTGGTCACTTCGGAGGCCATGGGCAGCGGTTGCGTTCCTGCTGGTCTCGGAGGCTGCAGGCGCGATTTGCAGCACATGGAAAATGCGTCTGATGCATCACGTAGGCGATGTTTCGACGCCTCACGCAACACATCACGATGCTGCATGAAGATCGGGCAGTTGCTGGAGAGACTTGCGAGACGGGTCATCGGCCACGATGCCAGAGCTGACGTGGACTGCAGCGGGACGAATTCTGCTCGACGTATATCGCGAGACGATTGCGGCTCACCGAGAAGGAAGGGCGCGGGAAAGCAGGCAGAATCCGGCCGCCGTGTGTGTGCGAGCATGAAGAATCCTAAAGTATCGGTGGTGATCCCAACCTATAACCGGGCGGGTACGGTTCCGCGCGCGATTGAGAGCGTGCTGGCCCAGACCTTTACCGACCTTGAAGTCATCGTGGTGGACGATGGATCGTCGGATGACACGGGGAAGGTTCTGGGAGAGAGGTTCGGGGAGCGCATTCGCTACTTCGCCCAGGTGAATCAGGGGGCGAGCATCGCCCGCAATCGTGGAATTGAAGAAGCGCGCGGGGAGTGGATCGCGTTTCTTGACAGCGACGATCTTTGGGAAAAAGAAAAGCTGGAATGGCAACTGAAAGCTCTGGAGCAGTTTGCTCCGCAGTGTTGCGGCTGTTACACGGACACACGATTTTTTAACCATCCTGAAACCCGGACGATGTTTCAACTGGTGGAACACGAATTCCCGCATGAAGGCACGATGGGCGCTAAGCCGGATGTGCTGGAACGGCTGGTGAGACCGGGGGGAGCCGGTATGGTGGTGTGCTTGTCGTCGTTTATGGGACGCGCCGATGTGATCCGCAAGACTACTGGATTTGATCCCAAGCTGCTGTACAGCCAGGACAGTGAATTCCTGTTCCGGCTGGCCCTGTTGACCGGATTCTGTTACGTCAACCTGCCGCTGGTGCGGTTTGACCGCTCGCCGGCGGAAGTTCGTCATGTGGGAGTGCAAGCGGAGTGGAACAAGTTCGAATTCTGGCTGAAGGATAGCCAAATGCGGCTGGAAGGGCTGTTGCGGATAACGGAGGGCCAGCCGGAGGGAATTCGCAATGTGATCCGGGAGCGGCTGAGCACGATTCACCGGGGATGGACCAATTTGTATTTGGAAACCGGCCAGTACGGGAAAGCGCGGGAAGCGGCAAGAAGAGCCGCGCAACTCGATTTAACATTTCCCGTCGCAGCAAAATGGCTGCTGACCTGGGTGAGCCCAGCGCTGGCCCACCGTACGGTTCAACGCAGAAAAGAGCGAGGGAAGGACTCAGTGGCATGAGGTTGACTACTGTGCAGGAGCCGAACTTGGCGGCGGATCGTGATGAAGTGACGGCCGAGACGAATCAGAATCCAGAGGCGTGCCCGGTATGCGGGAAGATGGGAGCGCGGGAATTTCTGCAGGGCCCCGACCGCTTCCACGGCAGAAAAGAACGCTACACGCTGGTGCGTTGCTCCGGCTGTTCGCTGGTGTGGTTGAGCCATCCGCCGACGCCGCCAGAGATGCATTTGCATTACACCAAAGCGTATGACCGGTTAATTTCAGCGAGCGGACAAAACTCGCCGCACCGGTGGCGGGAGCGCAAGGCAGCGATGATGCCGCATAAACAGTCCGGCGTCCTGCTTGACCTGGGGTGCAGTTCGGGATCGTTCCTGGAGTCGCTAAAGGGCGAGGGATGGAGGCTACACGGTATTGAGATGTCCGCAGAATGCGCGAAGGCCGCTGAGGCGAAAACTGGCGCGCAGGTGTTTGTGGGACATATTCTGGGAGCGACTTTTCCCCGCGAATCGTTTGACGTAATTACCTGCTTCGATGTGCTGGAACATCTCTACGAGCCAAGGCGCGTGATGGCGAGGGTGGGGGAGTGGCTGAAGCCGGAAGGAATCTTCTACGTCCTCGTGCCCAATATTGATTCCGCCGAATCGCGTGTGTTTGGCAGCTACTGGCATGGCTTGGAGTTGCCGCGCCACTTATTCCACTACTCGCCGGCAGCCCTCCAATGTCTGGCCGAATCGGCGGGTCTGCAGGTGGTGTCGCTGGAGACTCAGCGAAACCCCGCGGTAGGAACCAGCCTACGCTATGTGTGGGATGATGTTTTCGGCGGAGTTGGTATCCGCCGAACCCCCGTGGCGTACCGCAATGAGCCCGGACTGGCCTGGAGAGCGGGGCGAAAGCTGGTGCGCATGACCGCGTTGCGCGCTGCGCTAGCGATGGCTCCTCTGGTCGGAGGAGGGGAGTCGATTCATGCAATTTTCCGAAAGGGAACGAAATCGGCGTGACGGGTATGACGCGCCCAATTCACCAGGCTTCTCGCAGTTTCGATGAGCATGAGGGATTTTGTTCCCGCATGCTGACGAAACTGAACAGTCTTTGGGTGAGATTGACCTATCCGTTCGCGAGTTGCGGGCGAAACCTTTCGCTTCACTATGCGAGCGAGATTTCGCGCACTCTGGCGACCCGCATTCAGCTGGGGAGTGGCGTTTCGATCGGAAGACACACATGGTTCCACCTTGGCATGGAGGGGGAACACGCAATCAAGATTGCCATTGAGCAAGACTGTCGAATTGGGCCGCGGTGCACAATTTCGGCCAAGAATTCCATCCATCTCGGGCGTAACGTTGTGCTTGCGTCCGACGTTTTGCTCATGGACCATAATCACGCTTATGAAGATGTGACCACCGCAATATGGCGCCAGGGGCCGACACCCGGAGGGCGAATCAAAATAGGGGAAGGATGTCGGATCGGGCAGGGCGCGGCCATTTTGTGCGACAAGGGTGATCTTGTGCTGGGCAAAAATTGCGAGGTGGCTTCAGGCGCCGTGGTGACGCGAAGCTTCCCGGCGGATTCAGTGATTTCGGGAAATCCTGCCCGCGCCGCGAGGAAACCGGGCACGGTCGCAGCAACCGGGCACGCTACCGGCAGATCCTCCGAAGCAGACGACGCGACCGAAGCAAAGCATGGTGGCGAGATTAATGCCCAAGATGCGCAAAAGCCTCGGGAAAATTCTCCCGACACAGATTCGAACAGGTACTCGGAAGAAGCGACCAGCGACGAGGATCTTTTGTCTTGGATCTCGCGGCTTGCAGGCAAAATCCACATCCTTTGGATGGCCCGGACGTTCCCGTTTTATTCGTTCGGTAGAGGAGCTTGGGCGCATTACTCTTTTGCGATAGCCCGAGCTGCCGCTCCCTACATCAGCATTGGCGAGCACGTCGGCTTTGGCCGCGAGGCTAAGCTCGAGGTAAGCGCAGCTTCGGGCGCGCTTCCGCCGGTTATCACCATGGAGGACCGCAGCGGTCTTCAGCGCCGTTGCGTGATTTCAGCGCGAAATCACATTCATGTAATGCGAGACGTTATATTTGGTCCTTCCGTGCTAGTTACGGATCATGGCGACGACTTGCTAGAAGGTCGAGCAGCAATGCAAGACGATCAGATGGCGGGCGGGACAATCCGGATTGAAGAAGAGTGCTGGATTGGTTTCGGATCGGTGATAGTCTGTGAGCAGGGCGAGCTGACCATCGGGCGTCATTCGGTGGTGGGAGCAAATTCGAGGGTCACGCGAAGCATTCCGTCGTACTCTGTAGTCGCCGGAAGCCCGGCGAGAATCGTTAAGCAATACGATTTTTCTGCGGGCAAATGGGTATTAGGATGCATCCGCCCGAATGCGGGTGCGAATTCGCTAAACCCGGTTCCAGTTATCGCCGCTCCTTCGTGAGAATGGTCTTTGAAGAACCTCCTCGAGATCAAACACAACTAATTCTGCCGTTCGCCAAGAAAATAAGAAGGATTAAAAGGATGACTCCCCCGTCTGGCAGACCGCAGGCCCGTTTCGAAGATCCCTTGTCGCTGGTTTCCCGGGTTCTGACCAAGCTTTATACTCTTTGGATAAGTGCAACCTATCCGTTTGCCTCCAAAGGCCGAAACTTAACGATTCAATATCCCTGTATTGTGAACAGGCTCGCGGCTCATCGGATAAAGCTCGGCAATTCGGTGATCGTTAGAAAAGATGCGTGGCTCAGCATCATTACCGAGTCAGACAGTGAACTGAATCTGGTGATTGATGACAACTGCCTGATTGGCGCCCGCAGCGTTATTTCGGCAAGGAATTCCATTCACCTGGAGCACGATGTCATCCTGGCAACCTCAGTGCTGATCATGGATCACAATCACGCTTACGAAGACATCCACTTGCCCATTCGGTTACAGGGAATTACCGGTGGAGGGAAAATCCGCATTCAGCATGGATGCTGGATCGGCCAAGGGGCTGCCATCGTGTGCAACGAAGGCGAACTGGTGATTGGCCATAACAGCGTCATCGCAGCAAATTCTCTGGTTACGCGGAGCTTTCCACCTCACTCCGTGATCATAGGCAATCCCAGCCGGCTGGCCCGAATTTCGATCCAGAAAAAGGGATTTGGATTGGCAGCGCGCAGCGAACGGTAGTCAGTCAGGCGTCCCAATAATCTTCAACGGCTGTCAGTTTAATCGGTCGGCGAGAACAAAATGGGTGCAACCTCTTATGAACTCATACAATTTGCCATCTTCGTCTGAGCAGGAGAAGTGAAATGGATGAGATGGGGACGCGACTTGCTGAATGCTTTCTAACGGTTTTCCCGGATTTAGACATACACAGCGTGGCCTCTGCATCAGCAGGCTCGCTGCCAAGCTGGGACTCCGTAGCCACGGTCACTCTGCTCGCCGTCGTAGAAGAAGAATTTGGAATTAACGTCGATATCAGGGACTTAGCCAGTTTCGATTCGTTCGAAAGCATTCTCGGCTTCATAAGAGAGTCAAGACCGAGACTCACCACAAATTCCCATGACGAGGATCTCGCCGTCTGAAACCCACGTCTGCTTCGGAAAAGGAGGTTGGCTCAACGAAAATGAAAACTCTGATGAAAGCGAGCACGACTGACTCCAATCTGACAACCCAGGAATGCGCAACTTCATATGGTTACTCGAATCCGGCAGCGAATCCAGTGCGTGAGTCCTCCGTCGATGAAGAGAGAAAAATGAGCAATTCCCGCGAAGAGGTTATGGAAGATCCTCTGTCGGGATTTGCGCGATTAGCGAGTAAGCTCCATACTCTCTGGCTCTCGTGGACTTACCCATTCGCGTCCATTGGCAAGAAGATTTCCGTGCACTACTCGTGCGATCTACCGCGGTCGAGGGCAAAGTATATCCGGCTGGGGAATCGGGTGACCTTGGGGCGAGAGGTTTGGGTAAATATCCCAAATGTCAAGATCTGTAACCAGGCAGCGATTATTTTAGAAGATGGATGCGGAATCGGACGACGTTCGGTCATCTCGGCCAAAAATCAGATTCACATTCAGCGAAATACTATTTTTGGCCCATCGGTCCTCGTCATGGACCACAACCACGCCTTTGAGGATGTGACTCGTCCAATCGCTCAGCAACCCATGACACAAGGAGGGACCATTCGCATCGAAGAAGGGTGCTGGATTGGTTTTGGAGCGGCGATCATTTGCAGCCGGGGTGAACTCGTGATTGGGCGCGGTTCCGTGGTCGGAGCGAATTCGGTGGTGAGCCGCAGCGTTCCTCCCTTTTCCGTGGTGAGTGGTAATCCGGCGAAGGTGGTGAAGCAATATGATCCGGAGAAGAAAGCATGGGTGATCGGATCCAGAGGATTCGCGGAAGAGGAGACACATCGAAGAACGGATTCCGAGCCAGAGCGAACTCGACAACTGGTTCCGTAGTGCTGGGGAATCATAAGACCGGAGATATTTTGTCCGTTTTCGAAATTCGACCTCTCAACGACCCTCGGTGGGAGGAATTTTGCGCTGGCATCCGCGAGCGGGGGTATTTCATACTTCGGGATGGTTGTCGGCGTTACAGCAAAGTTATCGGTACGAGCCGGTTGCTTTTACCACCAGCCTTCCCGGCCAGCCGCTGAAGAACAGCTTGGTTTTTGCCAGGTGAAGAGCTGGATCACGGGCCGTCGTCTGGTATCGCTGCCGTTCTCCGACCATTGCGCGCTGCTTGTAGATTCCGCGGCGGAGCAGGAGGAATTGCTGGCGCACGTAGCTGAGAGAGTTAGAAGTGAAGGTTACACGCATGCGGAGATTCGGCCGATAACGACCGGGAAGGCCGCGCCCTTTGCGGCTACGAACTTGCACGCATCAGAGGCTTTCTGTTTGCATACGCTGTCTTTGGAGCGGCCAGCCGGAGAACTCTTCCATAACTTGCATCCAAGCTGCATTCAGCGCAAAGTGCAGCGGGCGAGACGAGAGAACCTAGTGTATGAAAGCGGGCGATCTGAAGAGCTTTTGCGCAAGTTCTACGGCCTATTGCTGCGCACGCGCCGTCGCCACTGCCTGCCACCCCAGCCGCTGCAATGGTTTCGCAATTTGGTCGACGCCATGGCCGAGAATCTGACCATCCGTCTGGTGTCTAAGGGCGAACATACGGTGGCGGCGATTCTCACCGTGTCGCATAAAACGACACTCACATTCAAATATGGCTGCTCCGACGAGCGATTCCACAGTCTGGGAGGAACTCCATTTCTTTTCTGGAAGACCATTCAGGAAGGCAAAGAACAAGGAATGCGGGAGCTTGACCTCGGACGTTCCGAGTTAAATCATGCGGGCTTGATCCAATTCAAAGATCGCCTGGGCGCCGTTCGGACAAGTCTCTCTTATTGGCGATATAAGAACGGAGCCCCTGCGGCAGCCACACGTCCCGGTTGGCAGATTCAAACGGCAAAAGCTCTGATTTCCTGGTTACCAGACCCTATCCTTGCGGCATCTGGCCGAATGCTGTATCGCCACGTAGGATAGTCTCCTCCGCCTACAAAACTAGCATGCAAAATGACAGCAAAGATTGCGTGGTGCGCGCCGCTTCAGCCACGGTAGAGAGCGGCAGTACGCAAATGAGGACGGGTCCTGAAAAAGATGAACGATCTGTTTCTTGGAGGGATCCATTTCGTCGTATCGAACTTAGCGATACGAAGATTTCCTGGTCTGACGACTCCATGAGCCGGGCTCCGAATGCGATCATCGAGAGCGATTCCTTTAAAAGGAATGCGATGAACAGTGCGCTGCTCGATTTTTATTTGTGCCCGGAACACTTTGTTAATTTCGAACTTGCCGGCAAGTTATCCGATGAAGCGGGTTATTTCCGATGTGGGCAAAATGCGACCTGCTTCGGGAGATCAGTTTCCGGATATCGACGAAACCGGCCTGATGTTCCTCTCTATGACACGCTTGCCGATATCGGGGTTCACCACGGGGAACCAGTTCTTCCTTTTGATCCGACTGAAGTGATCGACAATTACGATTGGAACGTTATGCGAACCCGGATGGCCGCGGCCTGTGGAGTGGATGCGAGCGGCGATTGAAAGAGATCTATTACCTCTTGCGACCGTTTATGGGTATTAGCGTGCGCCGCCAGTTCCAACGAGCGCGATTGATGGGTTGGCGGAAGGTCTCGTTTCCGCATTGGCCTGTAGACACCACAGTCGAAGATTTGTGCGAGCGGCTATTACTGATTTCCATGAAAGCCAAGGGCCTGGAAAAGATACCATTCGTATGGTTCTGGCCCGACGGTGCTCAGAGTTGCGCGGTGATGACACACGATGTCGAGACTGAAAAGGGAAGAGACTTTTGCTCCGCGTTAATGGATCTCGACGATTCTTTCGGTATCAAGGCGTCGTTTCAAATCGTGCCGGAGGGACGATACGAGGTCTCGGACACTTTTATTCGAGCAATTCGCGATCGGGGTTTCGAAGTCAATGTTCAGGACTTGAACCATGACGGCAACTTGTTTCGGAAGCGCTCCGAGTTTCGCCGTCGAGCGGAAAGAATCAATCAATACGGAGCGAGACATGCTATTTCGGGCTTTCGCTCAGCTGTGCTCTACCGGAACCTGGACTGGTACGACGCGCTCCAGTTTTCCTTCGACATGTCCGTTCCCAATGTCGCCCATCTGGACCCCCAGAAGGGTGGCTGTTGCACCGTGATGCCGTATTTCTTCGGGAATACGCTCGAAATTCCGGTTACAACAACCCAGGATTACATGCTGTTTCATCTGCTCAACGACTATTCGCTAGATCTGTGGAAAGAGCAGGTCGACCTGATCGTCGCGAGAAGTGGGCTGGCGAGTTTTATTGTTCATCCGGACTACGTGATCGAGGAGAAAGCCAGGAGCACTTACCGGGAGCTGTTAGCTTTCCTGCGCGAGACCGGAAGGCAAAAGAAGATGTGGTTTGCCCTTCCCAGTCAAATCGACGAATGGTGGCGAGCGCGACGTGGTATGCGCATTGTCGGCGAAGAAGGCAATTGGCGCGTCATAGGCAAAGGCGCGGAGCGCGCCAAAGTTGCCATGGCTCGAATTGCTGGGGACCGATTGCAGTACGCACTCGAAAGCTAAGTTAGGAAAATTGAAAAATCAGATGTCGAAAATGAATATCAGGCGTAGTTACGACCGGGGCCGGGAGATGATCGAGCGCCCTTCTGCTGGGGGATGGTCTCAGAGCCAAAGTGGTGCGCGGCGGAACCTGGCTGGGAGCGGGAAGCTTCGCCGAACAGGTATCCCGGTTCGCCCGAAACATGATTTTGACGCGGATACTCGCTCCCAACGCTTTTGGAGCGATGGCGATTGTCATGTCCTGCTCATCGATCGTCGGGACTCTGACGGACGTGGGGCAGCGGGCTGCGGTCATACAAAATCCGAGGGGCCGGGAGAAAGCCTATCTCAACGCCGGATGGTGGATGGGGATGGGCCGGGCGGTTTGCATGTACGGCATTATTTTTGCCGCCGCACCCTTCGTTAGCCATTTCTACGGAAACGCGGAACTGAGCGGCCTGCTGCGCGTCGCGCTGTTGAGCACCTTGTTCGAAGGTGCAATGAGTCCGCGGTCAATTCTTCCCGAGAAGAACATGAAGTTCGCACGCTGGATGGCCATTAGCAACGGCGGCGCCATCTGCGGAGTTGTCACGACTGTGGTTTTGAGTTTCTATATTCGCGATGTATGGGCGCTTGCGATTGGTTCTTGCAGCGAAAACTTCTTCCGTTGCTTGTTGTCCTATATCTTGTGTCCAGGATTACCCTCACTGAGATTGGACCGTCATGTAGTGCGGGAACTTTATAAGTTCTCCAGGGCAGTAGTCGGACTGTCGTTTTTGAATCTTATTTTTTCCCGCACTGACATATTTGTATTAGGGAAGCTTTATTCGACGACAACACTAGGGCTGTATACGATGGGAGTGTTACTGGTTCAGACTCCCTCCAGCTTCCTGACAAAGATGATGGGACAAATCCTTTTTCCCAGCTTCGCTCACGTGCAGGATGACAAGCATCGCATCAATCGTATCTTGATTGAGACGACTTCCTGGATGATCCTGTTCGGGCTCCCAGGCGTGGTGGCGATTTATTTGTGCGCCCATTCTTTACTCACGGTTATCTACGGTGCTCGATATATCGCAGCCGCCGGACCGCTTGCCGTTGCAGCTGTTGTGGTCTTCCTGAATGTGTTGAACGCCGCAATTACATGCGTCTTTAATGGAATCGGACTTCCAGGGTTGCATCGCCGTGCAGTGGCCGCGTCCGCCGTGGTGATGTTGATCGCGATCTATCCCGCGTGCAGGTTATTGGGAGTGGTGGGGGGCCAGGTTTCCGCCCTGCTGGCGATTATTCTCAGCTATATCCTGCAAATGGAGCGCATGCATGGGCTTACGGGTTTAGATTTGCTGCGTTATGGAAAGGCGTTTGTGCCTGCTGCTCTGGGCTCTTTCGGAATGTTAGGCCTCGTGCTGGGAGGCCGCCGCCTTGGCCTCACTCCTGGCCCGGTCTCCGACATCGCGCTTTGCGCGGGGTGTTGTTTCATTGCTTACGCCGTATGTACATCCATTCATCTACGCGGCACCAAAAAAGAGCACACTTTATACCGCGCAGAGACGCCGGAGTCGGCGGCGGTTCTTTAAAGCGCCCACGGAAGTCAGAGAAATAGTTTTCTTATGTGCGGCATCTCAGGAATATTAAAACTTAACGGCGGCCCGGTGGACCGCAATCTGCTGGGCAGGATGATTGCCCGGCTGCGCCACCGAGGGCCGGATGCCAGCGGTATCCACGTCGCCGGAGCTGCCGGTCTGGGCCATGCGCGTCTCAGCATTATCGATCTGGAGGGCGGAGCGCAGCCGATGTCCTCCATCGACGGCCGCCTGTGGATTACGTTTAACGGCGAGATTTTCAACTACATCGAACTGCGGGAGGAGCTCCTTGGCAAAGGACATCGATTCGCGACCCGTTCCGATACGGAAGTAATTCTTAACGCCTATCGTGAGTATGGCGAAGATTGCGTACACCACTTCAATGGCCAGTGGGCGTTCGCAATCTGGGACGTGGAAACACGAAAATTGTTTTTATCGCGGGATCGATTCGGGGTTCGGCCTTTGTTCTACACGCAGACGGAGGACAGCTTCTTGTTCGCCTCCGAGATCAAAGCGCTGCTGGCTTGCGCCGAGGTTCCAGCGGAAGTTGATCTCGCGAGTCTGGATCAGATCTTCACTTTCTGGGTTACTCTTCCCCCGAGAACGGCCTTCAAGAATATTTTCCAGGTTCCTCCGGGGTGCTCTCTTACCGTTGAGAATGGAGATGTTCGGCTTCGGTCATATTGGTCGGTCTCGTACCCGGAGATTTCCGGGAATTCCGATACCGATGAGCAGCGTCTGGCGGAAGAGTTGCTGCACTTACTCGAGGAGGCTACGCGAATTCGCCTCCGCTCCGATGTGCCGGTGGGAGCTTATCTGAGTGGAGGAATCGATTCTACGGTGACGACGGCCCTGATGCGAAAGATTGCTGGCGATCGGCTCCGCAGTTTTTCCATCACCTTCGAAGACGCGGAATTCGACGAGAAAAGTTATCAGGATGAGGCTAGTGCTTTCCTGGGCACGCAACATAGCAATGTTTCCTGCTCTTCTGACGACATCGCGCAAGTCTTCCCCGATGTGATCTGGCATACCGAACAACCTGTAATTCGCACGGCGCCGGCGCCCATGTTTTTGCTTTCCAGGCTGGTGCACGAGAATGGATTCAAGGTGGTATTGACGGGCGAGGGAGCCGACGAAGTTCTGGGAGGATACGACATCTTCAAAGAGGCGAAGATCCGGCAGTTTTGGGGTCGGAACCTGGAATCGCAATGGCGGCCGCTACTGCTAAAGCGTCTGTATCCGTACATGGAAAACATACAGCGGCAGTCAGGGGAATATCTGCAACGTTTCTTCCGCGTGACAGCCGAGGACCTGGCCAGTCCATTCTTCTCGCATCTGCCACGCTGGGAACTGACGGCAAAGTTGAAGCAATTTTTTTCTCCCGAGGTTCGTGAGAGGAACGAGAATTGCGACGAATTCCGGGAGATGGCAAGCCTGTTGCCTCCGGCCTACCGGTCTTGGTCATACTTTCGCCAGGCCGAATACCTTGAGGCCAAATACCTTCTTCCCGGCTATATTCTTTCTTCGCAAGGTGACAGGATGGCTATGGCGCACTCGGTGGAGGGACGCTATCCCTTTCTTGATTACCGGGTGGTGGAATTCGCCGCCAAGCTTCCTCCGAACCTGAAAATGAAAGTGCTCGACCAGAAGCACCTGCTCAAGCGAGCATTTGGTGGACTCATCCCAGAGTCGATTACGCGCCGTCCCAAACAACCTTACCGTGCGCCGGATGGGAAGTGTTTTTTTGGCACCAGCGCTGCGGATTATGCAGAAGAGTTGCTTTCGCCGGAGGCTATCCGGCACAACGGAATCTTTAACGCGCAGGCAGTGACAGGGCTAGTTCAAAAGTTCAAAAATGGTCGCGCCCGTAGCGTAAAAGACAACATGGCCATGGTTGGCGTTCTCTCTACCCAACTGTTGGTCCATCAATTCATCAATCAACGATTCCAGGAGCCCGCCACATGTCCACAACCGATATTGAACGAGAAATCCATAGCTTTGTCCTAACCAACTTCCTCTTCGGCCAATCGATCGATTTACAGCCGGAGGACTCGCTGTTGGGTCGAGGGCTGATTGATTCGACGGGTGTGCTCGAACTGGTCGATTTTCTCGAGGAGCGCTACGAAATTAAAGTGGAAGACGAGGAAGTAATCCCGAACAATCTCGATTCCGTCAGAAACGTTGCCGCATACGTGGCGAAAAAGCTAAGCTGCGTCGTCTAGGAGGATAGATGCAGGTCGAACAGTTTCTGGAAAACAGTGCGCGGCAATTTCCCGACAAGGTAGCACTGATCTGCGGGGACGAACGCCTCACCTACCGCCAGATCGAGGAACGAGCGAACCAACTGGCCCACGCACTGATCGCGGCGGGGGTGGAGCGAGGAGACCGGGTTGTCAGCGTCCTGCCGAATTCAATAGAGTCGGTATTAGCCATCTTCGCCACGCTGAAAGCGGGCGCGGTATTTGTCGTGTTGAATCCGACCACCAAGGCTGACAAACTTACCTACATACTCAACAACTGCCGGGCATCGGCAATGATCACACGGGGAGGCAGGTTTTCCTCCCAGCCGGAGAGCTGGACAGACAGGCCACACCTTCGTTGCGTGATCATGCTGGGAGCGAGAGAAGCGCAGAGCGCATCTCTGCAAGCTGCGGGCAAGAAGATGATTCCGCTCGAGCAACTGGGCCAGGAGCCCATTCAACCTCCGACCAAGAAATGCATTGATATCGATCTGGCTGCGCTGATCTACACTTCGGGATCGACGGGCCGGCCGAAAGGAGTCATGGTCACACACCTGAACATTGTGTCGGCTGCGACCTCCATCACGACATATCTGGAGAGCACGTCCGACGACGTTGTCATCAATACGTTGCCCTTAGCCTTTGACTACGGTTTGTACCAGTTGTTGATGACGTTCAAGGTGGGTGGAACCCTGGTGCTGCACGACTCCTTTGCGTTCCCGACTGTGGTGATCGAAAAAATAATTCAGGAAGGTGTCACCGGCTTTCCCATCGTTCCCACGGTTTCTGCGCTGCTGCTACAGATGGATCTTTCGAAATACAAGTTTCCGAAGCTGCGTTATATCACCAACACCGCCGCCGCCTTGCCCGTGGAGCACATTCGGAAACTACGGGCGCTATTTCCGCAAGCGAAACTGTACTCCATGTACGGGCTGACGGAGTGCAAGCGCGTGTCGTATCTGCCGCCGGAGCAGCTTGATCTCCGGCCCAGTTCGGTGGGCAAGGGCATGCCCAACGAAGAAGTTTACGTTGTCGACGAAAACGGAAACCGCGTGGCGCCTGGCGTGGTGGGCGAACTTGTAATTCGCGGCGCCAACGTAATGAAAGGCTATTGGGAACTGCCGGAAGAGACCGACCGCTGCCTGAAGGCCGGGCCGCTGCCTGGAGAAAAAGTTCTCTACAGCGGCGATCTGTTCCGCGCGGATGAAGAAGGATACCTTTATTTCGTTGGGCGGAAGGACGATATTATTAAGACGCGCGGCGAAAAAGTGAGTCCGCGCGAGGTCGAGGATGTTCTCTATGCGCTCGAAGGAATAGCGGAAGCAGCCGTCATCGGCGTGCCCGATCCCATCCTGGGCAGCGCGATCAAGGCGGTGCTTACACTTCATCCGGGAGCGCAGATTACCAGGCAGGATGTATTGCGTCACTGCGCCGCGAAACTTGAGGATTTTATGAGGCCGAAGATCGTGGAGTTCCGAGTATCGCTGCCAAAAACGGAATCCGGCAAAATTAGTAAACGGTTGATCGCGGATGAACATCAAGAAACCGCTGATGTCGCGCCGATAGCCTAGCAAAGTTTTTGAGTTTGCATCTCGAGGTTTCTCACGGCGTGTGATGCTGTTTTTAGAGGAGAAAACAATTCCAACGACTTCACGACCAGTTGCCGATGTTTTGCGTATCGATGCAGCCAAGGAAGTTGACCGCATCGCGAATATGATTCGGGATGTGGTGTTAACACAGTTTAAACGTAAGGGTGCCGTAGTGGGAGTATCTGGAGGCATCGACAGCAGCGTAGTGGCAGCGCTGTGTACTTATGCTTTGGGGAAGGACCGAGTTATCGCTCTTTTCATGCCCGAGACGGAGTCTGCCGCAGATAACCTCGTCCTCGGTCGCATGCTGACTGAGAGTTTGGGGATCGCCGCGGTCACGGAGGACATTACGTCCATTTTGGAAGGCGCCGGTTGTTATCGCCGCCGGGACGAAGCGATCCGCAGCGTAGTCCCCGAGTACGGCGAGGGATACAAATGCAAGATTACGCTACCGAACCTCCTAGCCAACGAACGCTACGCGATTTTCTCCGTTGTGGTGCAATCGCCGGCAGGTGAGACGAAGAAGGTTCGCTTGCCACTGAATGCATATCTGGGAATTCTGGCGGCCAGCAACTTCAAACAGCGCACCCGCAAAATGATCGAGTACTACCACGGTGACCGTTTGAATTACGCGGTTGCGGGCACTCCGAACCGCTTGGAATACGATTTGGGATTCTTCGTGAAAGGCGGCGACGGCGCAGCCGACTTTAAACCGATTGCCCATCTTTACAAATCTCAGGTCTATCAACTGGCTGAGCACATGGGTGTTCCGGAAGAGATTTGCCGGCGTCCTCCAACCACGGACACGTATTCGCTGGCGCAGTCTCAGGAAGAATTTTATTTTTCCATGCCCCTGGAGCAGATGGACTTGTGTTTGTATGGAAAAGATCACGATATCGACGCGGAAGAAATGGCACCGATTGTGGGTCTTACCGCCGAGCAGGTCAAGAGAGCGTATGCGATGATCGATTCCAAGCGTAAGATGGCGCGATACCTTCATATGCCCCCGGTGCTTGTCGGACTACCGGAGTGAACGTTTTGGCAGCTTACAATAAGTCCCATGCACACTCTTCACGTCCTTCACGTCGTGGGGGCTCGGCCGAACTTTATGAAGGCCGCCCCGGTGCTGCACGCGCTGGGTAGGCGGCCGGCGATAAAACAGACGCTGGTGCATACGGGACAGCACTATGACGTGAGTATGTCAGATGTCTTTTTCTCCCAGTTGGAGATGCCGTCGCCCAATGTGAACCTGGAGGTTGGTTCGGGGAGCCATGCGCGACAAACTGCGGAGATCATGAGCAGGTTCGAACCCGTCGTTCTAGAGCGGAAGCCGGACGTCGTTCTCGTCTACGGCGACGTCAATTCCACGGTAGCGGCGGCGCTCGTGAGCGCGAAGTTGGGAATTCGAATAGGACACGTAGAAGCGGGATTGCGCTCCTTTGATTGGACGATGCCAGAAGAAATCAACCGGGTCGTGACCGATCGTCTGGCGGACTTGCTCTTCACTCCTTCCGAAGATGGCGACGTCAATCTCGCGCACGAGGGCGTTCCCGGTAAAAGGATATTTCGGGTCGGCAACGTGATGATCGATTCCTTAGTTCGTCTGTTGCCGGCGGCAATGCGTTGCCCCAAAAACGGCTTTCCAGAACGTTATGCTCTGGTCACACTTCACCGGCCATCGAATGTCGATGACAGCAAGATCTTGAGAAATATTCTCAAATCTCTATTGGAAATAAATGAAGACCTATCCGTAGTGTTTCCAGTGCACCCTCGAACACGTCAACGCATTGAAGAGTTTGGACTCAATGCTGAGAAATTGCATCTGTCCGGCCCCCTGCCTTACGTTGAATTTCTCGCTATGCAACAGCGAGCCGCGGTTGTCATAACCGACTCGGGAGGCATCCAGGAAGAAACGACGTATCTGGGAGTCCCTTGCTTAACGTTACGCGACAATACCGAACGGCCAGTGACTGTGACTTTGGGGACGAACGTGATTGTCGGTCAGGAAAGAGACAAGCTTAGTTCGGAATTGTCGAAGATCGTTGCGGGCAAAGCAAAGAAGGGAACTATACCCCCGTTGTGGGACGGGCACGCAGCAGAGCGCGTCGCCGATGTTTTGTTGACGTTACAGTGAGAAAATCAGGATGTATTTCTTCTCTTTCTCACCCTGTATGTGTACGTGCGGTCCACGAAAAACTTGCAAGACGCTAATCCATCGAGTTCCACGCTGAGTCTCTCTTCGGAGAATCGAGCACGCGAAACATGACCGCCGATGCATGGCGTCATTTGCGCCCCTTCGTCGCGAGAACTGGTATCTGATACGTCGCGTGGAGCGCGTAACGTTTCCAAATGTGCAGCAAATAGAAAACTCGATTGCCGCACTGCATTCACGCGCATCGGATGTAACTCAGGAGAAAGCAGACACGGAGGCACCAATTTTCCTACTCTCTCGACTCTGCTTCAGCGAATTCTAGTTCCAACCGTCCCGAGCTTACCCGGTACGAGCGCCAAATTATCTCTCGTCAGGCCGCTTCGGGAATGCGGTCTCCAGGCTATGCCGCATGATTTATGCGAATCAAGGCCCCTGGGTTGTTACTGTGCGCCTATCGGCACCTCAACATAAGAAGGATACTGTTGAGAGTGGTAAATTTCCTGCGTAGCTTTCTGATAATCAGCCGGAGTAGCGTTAAAGATATTGGGCACGTACTTCTGCGGATTTCGATCAATCAGCGGGAACCACGTGCTTTGAACTTGCACCACGATGCGGTGACCTGTGAGAAACGTGTGGTCGTTCGTTTGCAGGTCGATAGTGAACGGAGTGACCTGGTTCCTCGCTAACGGCTCGGGATGCTCGAAGCTTTTGTGAAATCGCCCTCGGAACACTTGGCTGGAGATGATTAACTCGTATCCCTGCATCGTTGGATCCGAATATTTGTCTGGGTAGGCGTCAATCAGCTTTACCACCCAGTCACTGTCTGTTCCAGATGTGGAGGCGAAAAGGTGCGCCACGATATCGCCTGACACCGTCACGCCGTGCGTGAGCGCCGCGGTAGACCATGTCAGTACGTCGGCGCGTCCACTGAGGAATCGCTGATCCTGAAGAAGCCAGGTGTGCCATCGGCTGCCAGTGGAATACGTCACTTCAATGGGCCGCTGACGGTAGGGGACTGGGGTTGCCGGATCGGAGAGATAGGAATCGAACGCGTTTTCTGTTGCCGATGGCGGATCGAATGACAGCTGACCGTGCGCGTGAAGATACAGTTTGCTTCTGGTGATTCCTGCTTGTGTCGGCCAAGCGTCGTAGGATTTCCACTGATTGGTTCCGGTCTCAAATATCATCGCTTCCTTCAGTGGTAACGCTCCGGTGCCGTGCAGCCAATATGCAAACCATGGTGCTTCGATCTTTTGGCGGAAAAACGCGCCAGTGTCGCTACCGAGATCAACCACGCTGAGGCTGTTGCCATGAGTATGAATCCAGCCCGAATGGTTCCACGGTCCTACAACTAAAAAATTCTTGTGATCGGTGTCGTGCGCTTCTAAATCTTCATAGATCGACAGCGGCCCGTACAAAGCTTCCGGATCCCACCAGCCTGCCACGTTTAAAGTGGGAACGACGGATTTCAAGTCCGAGAGATGCCGGTGCAACGCCCGGGACTTCCAGAATTCGTCATAGTTTGGATGGGCGACGAACTCATTCCACGTTGGCAGGTCGCCATGAACGTAGAGTGCATTGATATTCGAGAGCGGGCCGAGGGCAAGATACCAATCGAACATATCGTGTTTGTCAAAGGGAAAAGAAAAACTCGTCTTCGACGGTTCTCCTGCTGCGGTGAATTCGAACCCATAACTGAGGCGGAACGCACCGTTACGATGAAAATCATCTCCCAGGAACTGGTCGGCCGGCGAACCTTGCTCGGAGATCGCCTTAAGCGCGGGATGCGGGTCGAGCAGAGCCATGGTTGCCAGCCAACCGTTGTAGGAAACACCCAATAATCCGACCGCCCCGTTATTGTTCGGAACATTTTTGACAAGCCAGTCGATCGTGTCATATGCATCGGTACTTTCGTCGACGGCTTTTGGATCGCTATGGTCGCGGGGAGGACGGAACATCACAAATTGTCCTTCCGAGGAATACCGGCCGCGGATTTCCTGGAAAACGAAAATATACTTGTCAGGAAACATCCCCTTGAGATCCGCGAGTTCGGGAGTGTAGTGGGTGTCATCGCTTTGAAGTGTGTAGGTGGTTCGCTCCATCAGAAAAGGTAACGGTTGATTTGAGTCTTTCGGAGTGTAGATCTCGGTATGAAGTCGGATGCCGTCTCTCATCGGAATCATGACTTCGACGCGATCAAAGATGGGGCGATAGTCCGGTGTACTCTCGGTCGCTGTCTCGTTGGCATGAGAGCGGGAGACAAGGTGAATCGTCACAGCAATCAGGAAAAAAAATCCCACGACGCCGAGGGCCTTCAGAAGTTGCAATTTGCTGCCTCGCGTGCTGAACAAAGCTGCAATTGAAGCGGGAAGAAGAAGCAAACAGAAGCTGACTCCCCAGACGCTGATCGCGGAAGCCAGACGAAGCACGATCAGGCAATCCATCTGCGTGTAAGCGATATTCCCGAATGTACGGTGCGCCCAGAGAACGGAAGAAAGGTATTCGTAGAGGACCCAGGTGATTGGAACCACCAGAACCCCTTGCCACAGCGCGCCGCGACGAATCAAGCGACCGTGAAGGAGAACTGCGATGCCGAAGACGCAAGAGGGCAGGAGGAGAATCAAGAACACGGTTCTTGCTGCAAGATCCACTACTCCTCGAAAGTAGTGCCACATGTTGAGGCATCCGATGAACCATGACGCCGAAGCTATTGCGAAGGTGGGGAAGTCACTGAGGCGTGGAGCGATTAAGAGAATTGGTAACGGAGCGAGCCAAGTCAACCAACATATTGGACGAGGGCCAGTGCCGAGGAAGAGTAGGGCCGAGGATGCAATCAGCGAGCAGACCGCCGGTGCCAGCATCTTATTTGACTGATGCTCAATCAGGGGCATTTTCAGTCTTCCTCATCCGAAGTTCACCGTAAGCAAATTCAGAAACCACATATCCTTTGAAAAAAATCATCCTACCATCTACCGGCCGGTCGGAGCGGCGCCATTCGTGCGGACCAGTCGGTCATGCGTGGCCAGCCGTTGACAATCGACGCGGGCCGGATAGAGTCCGCCTAGCTCGCGATAGGAAGGCAGTTTAGTCCGTCAAGCAATCTCAACTGGAAGAGTTCGAATATGGAAATTCAACACGGACGGATACCACCCGGACCTCTCGAAAAATATAGGAGTGCCGATGATCTTTTGGATTGGATGGGCCAGCAGTTCAGAACATTCGGTGACATCTATAAGGGCTCCGTATATGGGGTGAGTATGTACGGGATACGGGATGTCGAGTTCGCCCACCATGTCTTGGTAGAGAATTGGCAGAACTACGTAAAAGGTCAAGGTATTCGGCGCGTGGCATTGCTGCTGGGCAATGGGTTGATGGTGAGCAAGGGAGAATTCTGGAAACGTCAGAGGCGAATGATACAGCCGACGTTCAATCATGAATCGGTTGCTCCTACAACCAAGCTGATTTCGGCGGTGAATATGAAACTTCTACGGAAGTGGCAGCTGGCAGCCCAGAAAAATGAAGGCGTGAATGTTACGCGCGACGTGAGCGGCATGGCGCTCGAGGTGGTATTGCGTTTCATTTTTGGCGAAGATTACGAGCGCGTTGCGGTGCATTTCGAACTGCTTTCTCAGGAACCGGCACGCAACATGGAATTTGCCTCCTCGTTCCGAGCGTTAGGAAAGATTATTCTTGAGGTTACGGCTCGAAGACAAAAAGATCCGGCGCCTTCCGCCGATGCTTTAGCCATGTTCATGAAGGCGCGCGACCCGCAGAGCGGCGAACCAATGTCTGATAGCCAGTTGGTCGACGAGGTTCTGACCATGATCGTCGCCGGTCACGAGACTACGGCCAGCACTCTGAACTGGACCTGGTATCTGATATCCCAGCATCCGGAAGTCGAACGGAAGCTATCCGACGAACTCGACACTCTTGCACCGTTTTCTACGTTCGAGGATCTGCCAAGGTTTCTCTATACTCGGCAGATCGTCGATGAGGCGATGCGTTTGTATCCGGCGGGTTGGCTGGTTACGAGACGAGCATTGCGCGATGACCGGTTGGGGGAGTATTTCGTTCCTGCCGGAACTGAAATTTATATTCCGCCTTATTTCATCCAGCGACATCCTGACTTATGGGAGGAGCCAGATCGATTCAATCCGGATCGCTTCAGTACCGAGAATTCAAAGCATCGCCATCGACTGGCGACGATCCCTTTTTCCGTAGGCCCGCGAAACTGCATCGGAGCGCTTTTTGCCCGCATCGAGATGCAAATTCACCTCATGACTATCGCCAGGCATCTTCGGCTACGGTACGTCCAATCGAAGCCGATTGAACTCGATGCGGGTGTAAACCTGCGTAGCAAGTATGACTTCATCATGTATCCAGAGGCTAGAATCGTACACGACTTGCAGGCGGTTGCTTCATAAGTTCCCTAGACAGGCGTCTAACCTACAAATAGCACAGGAAGATGTGAGGAATGGACATAAGAAGGGTCTAAGGTAGACAGGTAGAGTAAAATGTTGTTAGTACCGTATCGGCGCAGACCAGAGAGCTCATATCCCCCTCCGCTCTCTGAGACCGGATTCTTCAACAAAAAGTATCTTCAAAAACTGACAGCAAAACACAAGGGGGATTTCGCAGATGCAGACCGCAGAGATCGGACAAGAAATTCGCAGCTTTCTCACGGAAAACTTTCTTTTTGGACGCACGGAAGCACTCAATGACGATGCGCCGCTTTTGGGCAATGTGATCGACTCCACCGGAGTGATCGAGCTCATCGTGTTCGTTCAGGAACGTTTCACCATCGCAGTCGATGACGAAGAGGTGACGACGGACAATCTTGGTGTCGGTGAAAAATGTCGTCTCATTCATCGAAAAGAAGCTTCGCAGCAAAGGATAGGCCGAACCACCGCGCGGAGACCGGAGATTAAGCCCATGAGCAATTTCTCTGAGAGCCGTCGCAATCGTTTTCCTGATGGTGGGCGAAACCCGGTTTGTCAAGCTTTAAAATATTTGCCTTCCATGTACCTAAGACAAAAGGACTTGCGAGCGTCTTCCCCGTGAATGGTTGTCGAATAGACGTAGCTTTTTTACAGTTCTGTTTTCGGAAAAACGTGCTACTATAAATCCGTTAGTTTTCTCCCCCTTTTACTTCCCCCTTCCGGTTTTGCTGCGCTGTTACCTCATTGAAAAGGTGGGTTCTCATCAGGCTATGCTAAACACTGTAATCATTGGCGCCGGTCCCTATGGTCTTTCCATCGCTGCCCATTTGCGCGGTCGCGGAATCGACTTCCGCATTTTCGGCCGTCCCATGGATAGCTGGCAGGCACACATGCCGAAAGGTATGTTGCTCAAGTCAGATGGTTTTGCTTCTAACATCTCTGATCCTGACGATCGATTCACTCTGGGAAAATTCTGTGCGGAGCAGGGAATTGAATACTCCGATACAGGAATTCCTGTTCGTCTCGATACTTTTACGAGATACGGGCTGGCGTTCAAAGAGCGGATGGTGCCGGAACTGGAAGACAAGCAGGTCGTCAGCATCGAGCGCTCCTCACAAGGATATTTACTGCAACTCGACAGCGGCGAAAGATTAAGCGCTCGTAATGTCGTCTTGGCGGTGGGCATTACCCACTTCGACTACGTTCCGGAAAATCTGGCGCACGTGCCGGCGGAATTTCTATCGCATAGCTCTCGCCATCACGACGTGGAACAATTCCGCGGCCGGCGAGTGGTCGTAATCGGTGGAGGTTCTTCGGCGCTCGACTGGGCTGCGTTGCTGCAAGAAGCTGGAGTGGATGTACAACTCGTGGCTCGCCAGAACGTTTTGAAATTTCACGGCAAGCTCACCGGCAAGGAGCGGTCTTTGTGGGAGCGCATTCAGCGTCCGCAGACTGGGCTTGGGCCGGGTTGGAGAGCCAGTTTCTATGCCAATGCACCCGCTGCCTTCCATCGCTTGCCAGAGAGTCTCCGGTTAGAAATTGTTAGGAAGACTCTAGGGCCATCGGGCGGTTGGTTTGTGAAAGATCGAGTGATGAATCACGTGCCCCAGTTGCTCGGCCACACGGTGCAACGCGCCGAGGTGCGTGACAACAAAGTCCACCTGCACTTAATGGGGCAAGACGGCGCGGAGCGGCAGATTCAGGCGGATCACGTCATCGCAGCCACAGGCTACAAAGTGAACCTGGATCGCTTGAGCTTCGTGAGCTCAGAGATTCGCTCCAAATTGACTACGCTGGCTGGTACGCCTGTTCTCGCTTCCACGTGTGAGTCGTCGGTACCCGGACTTTATTTCGTGGGCATTGCTGCGGCCAACAGTTTTGGTCCGGTCATGCGGTTCGCATTCGGCGCGGATTTTGCGGCACGCACCGTGGCGCGGGCGATGACAAAATCGCTCTCGCGAAGTGCGGAAATGGTCTCCGTTTCAAGTGCGGTGTCCGCGGCAAAGTGAACGGAAGAAACAATCGAAGCTCATCTCCAAACTAGCGGAGATCGTTCTACCGATTCGCTGAGTACTGAAACGCATGAAGAGAGAGACCATCGCAATTCACGCTGGGTATGACGGTGACCCGGCCACAAAGGCCGTAGCCGTGCCGATCTACCAAACTGTTGCCTTTGAGTTTGACAGTGCGGAGCACGGAGCGGCCTTGTTCAACCTGGAGGTGCAGGGGAACATCTACACGCGGATCGGGAACCCGACCAATACCGTCCTGGAAAAGCGCATGGCGGCTCTCGAGGGCGGAGTGGACGGTCTCAGCGTCAGTTCCGGGATGGCTGCGATTGAGTATTCGCTGATTAACATTGCCGAAGCGGGCAACAATATCGTTTCCACTCCGCAGTTGTATGGCGCGACCTATACGCTCCTGGCGCACATTTTTCCGAAACGCGGAATCAGTTCGCGCTTCGGGGAGACGGACCGGCCGGAGGATATTGAAAAGCTAATCGACGAGAACACGCGCGCGGTGTATTGCGAAAGTGTAGGCAATCCGGCAGGCAATGTGGCGGACATCGAAGGTTTGGCCAAAGTGGCGCACAAGCATGGAGTGCCATTGGTGGTCGATAACACCGTGGCTACGCCGATTCTGTTGCGGCCCATCGAGTACGGTGCCGATGTGGTGGTGCATTCGATGACCAAGTTCATTGGCGGCGGTGGTACCAGCATCGGCGGAATGATTGTGGATAGCGGCAAGTTTCCCTGGCGGCAACACGCGAAAAAGTTTTATATGCTGAACGTGCCCGAGGTCGCCTATCACGGCGTGGTCTATGTTGACCATTTCGGAGATGCCGCCTATGTAGCGCGTTGCCGCACGGTATGCCAGCGGAATACCGGCGCTACCCTTTCCCCGTTTAACGGATTCTTGTTCCTGCAGGGCATTCAGACTCTGGCCTTGCGCGTAGAGCGGCATGTGGAGAATGCGCGCAAGGTGGCGCAATTTCTGCGTGAACACTCAGCAGTGGATTGGGTAAACTACGCCGGCTTTCCGGATAATCCGCTTTATCCGATGGCCCATCGCTATTTGGGATCGAACTTCTGCTCGCTGCTGACTTTCGGGGTGAAAGGCGGGTACGAAGGCGGGAGGAAGTGCTTCAATGCTTTCCGCTTGTTCAAGCGCATGGTGAACATGGGAGATGCAAAATCCTTGTCGTGTCACCCTGCCTCAACAACCCATCGACAACTGACGCCCGAGGAACAGGCGAAGGTAGGAGTGACTCCGGAGATGATTCGGCTCAGTGTGGGTATCGAGCACATTGACGACATTCTCGAGGATCTGGGCCAAGCGCTACAAAAGGCGGCGAATTGAAGTTCTGCGGATTGAGAACACGCAGCGGCGTGGAGGAGATGATATGCCACTGATCATCGAGGGCGGACGAGTTCCAACTCGTTGGGCGGAAAAGAAACGTTCCGGCGCCGTGGTTGCGATCGACCGGTATATCAAACGGCGAGAGTGTGTGAGTATTGCGCTCATCAATAACATGCCAGATGCAGCGCTGGAAGATACGGAACTGCAGTTTTTCAATCTTTTGGATATCGCGTCAGGGGATGTTCCGGTTCTGATCAAGCTTTGTTCGTTGACTGGTGTTCCGCGAACTGAACGCGGGCAGCGTCATCTGAATGACTTCTACTTTGGATTAGACGAACTTTGGAATAACCGTTTTGACGGTGTCATCGTCACCGGAACCGAGCCCCGGCAGCCTGACTTGCGCCAGGAACCATACTGGGCACACTTAACGAATGTCCTCGACTGGGCCGAGCGCAACACGGCTTCGACCGTTCTTTCATGCCTGGCGGCGCACGCCGGCGTGCTGCACAGCGACGGGATTCAGCGCCACCGTCTCCCGGACAAGCAGTTCGGCGTCTTCGAATCGGCAAAAACTTCGGAGCACCCACTTACAAGGCAGGCGCCACCACTCGTGCGCTTTCCGCACTCCCGGTGGAACGAAGTTCAGGAGAACGCGCTGACCGCGTGCGGCTACGAGGTGCTTACAAAGTCCGATCAGGCTGGGGTCGACGTATTTGTGAAGCAAAAGAAGAAGAGCCTGTTCGTCCATTTCCAGGGCCATCCGGAGTACAAGGCGGAGACATTGTTGAAGGAATACCGCCGCGACATAAAGAGATTTTTGCGGGGAGAGCGGGACACCTACCCTACGATGCCGCACGGATACTTCGACGAAAGCGCGGTCAAGGTTCTGGCCGAGTTTCAACGAACGGCTCTCGCGGATCGGCGTGAAGAGCATCTGGCGTCGTTTCCTGAAGGGCTGGAGAAGACGTTGCAGAACACGTGGCAGTCCTCGGCGACCTGCATATACCGAAACTGGTTGCAGTATGTGTTAGCGAAAAAAGCAGAGGAATCGGCTTTCGCGCCGGTTACCGGCTCGTACGGCCCGGTCGAGCGAAAGCGTTCCGCGGTACTATAATCACGAATCGATTCATCCCTTCGTCCACGAAATGAATTCGCCGTCCCCGACCATTCAAGAACAAGCGTCTGAGATCCTTAGGACGCTGCCTGCTCGCATCAGCGATGTAGTGATTCCCTGGGCGGAGAATTCGCCCGACAGCCCTGCTTTGGTCGAAGCCTCCGGGACTTGGACCTACCGGCAACTGGCTTCCGCAATCTCCGCAACGCAGGTGCGGCTGTCGAAGTGGGGCATCCGACCGGGCGACCGCGTGATGATTGTTGGCGAAAATTGCCGCGAGTTCGTCGCGCTCCTGTTGGCTTCGGCCGGGCATGGATGCATGGCCGGTACTGGTTAACGCGAATCTTTCAGCGCGCGAAGTGGATCAGATCCGGGATCATTGCGGTGCGCGTCGAGTTTTTTACACGACCAGCGTATCGACTCATGCGGCGGAACACGCGAAGCGGCACGATGCCGAGGTTGAGGAGGTCGATGGCCTGGGAACGATTGCTGTGGGTGGTCTTAATGAGAGACGTCGAAGCCGAACGTCTCGAAGCGAACATACCCGACCGCGTAGCCGCGCTAATTTACACATCCGGTACCACAGGTCTGCCGAAAGGCGTGATGCTGAGCCACCAGAATTTGTTATTTCTGGCGGCTGGCTCAGCAAAAATACGATCATTGACTGCGGATGATCGTTTTTATGGAGTTCTGCCGATCTCTCACGCCGTCGGCTTGTCTGTCGTCCTGCTGGGTTCGCTATTGAGCGGCACGGCTCTTTACTTAACGGCGCGTTTCGACCCGATGAATGCACGGCTGACTCTGGAAAAGGAGCGTTTGACGGTAATTCTAGGTGCGCCCGCCACGTTCAACCAGTTTCTGCAATATGCAAAGTTCAGGAAAGTTCAATCCTTGAAGTTTCCTGCGCTTCGAATCATTGCTACTTCCGGAGCACAACTCCACGAGTCAACCAAAGTTGGGACGGAAAGTCTTTTCGGCATGCCGCTGCACAACGGCTACGGCGTCACGGAATGTTCTCCAACTATTGCGCAAACCCGTGTGGAAGCGCCGCGCAGCGACACTTCGATCGGTCCACCATTTCCTGGCGTCGAGATTAAATTGGTCGGTCCGGATCGTGAACCGGTGCCGGAGGGAGAAGCTGGAGAGCTGTGGGTGCGTGGCCCCAATGTCATGAAAGGCTATTATCGAGCTCCGGAGGAGACGGCTGCTGCTATCGACGTCGACGGATGGTTCAATACCCGTGACCTGGCGCGTCTGGAAGATGGAAACCTGTTTATCGTCGGCCGAACGAAGGACTTGATTGTGCGCCGCGGCTTTAATGTCTATCCCGCCGAAGTGGAAGCGGTGTTGAATGCTCATCCGGCTGTGATGAATTCTGGCGTGATCGGGCGCTGCGTTGGAGGGGATGAGGAAGTTGTCGCCTTCATTCAGCTCTCGCCGAACAGCGACGTGACCACTACCGATCTTGCCGTCTATGCGGCTGAGCGCCTCGCTCAGTACAAACGTCCTTCGCAGATTTTTCTCGTTTCCAACCTCCCGCTCACTCCGACGGGAAAGGTTATTAAGGCTGAGCTGGCGAAAATGCTTGAAAACAACCTTCAGTCCCGCTGAGAAAATCGGTCTGTCGAGCCTACAGTGGCACTTCGATCAGGCTTGGCCCCTCGCTCTCAAATCCTTCCTGCAAAGCCTTCGCAAAGTCTTCCAGCGATGCCACGCGCACTCCGGGCACTCCCATGCCCTTTGCCAGGCTCACCCAGTCGAGGTCTGGACGACCGATTTCGAACATGTCTAAAGCGCGTGGGCCGGGACTCCCGACACCCAGATAAGAAAATTCACGCTTGAGGACTGCGTAGTCGCGATTGGCGAAGACTACCGTCGTGACCTTGAGGCTTTCGCGCGCCATCGTCCAAAGAGCCTGCAGCGTGTACATTCCGCTGCCATCGGCAGTGAGGCACAACACTCGACGGTCGGGGGACGCTACGGCTGCGCCGACGGCGAGTGGCAAAGCAATTCCAATCGAGCCGCCGGTATTCCCCAGCCAGTCATGCGGTGGAGCGCCTCTGGTGGCGGCCATCATGCCTCGTCCAGAGGTCATGGATTCATCTACTACGATTGCGTTCTCCGGCAACAATGCACCGACAACTGCGGCTAGCCCCTGCAGCGCGATGTCGCCACGCGGCAATGCGGGCCGTGCGGGCTGCTCCACCGTCGGTTGCAGGCGAGGTGCTGAGAGCGCCGATTCAACAGCTTCCAAGGTCCCGATGTAATCTTCGCCGGGATTCGCCAGCGTAAAGATTTGACATTCCGGGGAAGTGAAAACGCTGTCTTTTTCTGGTTGCGCGAAATATCCGATTGGGGCCTGCGCACCCACCAGGATGAGGTTACGAAAATCCTTGAGCTGCTCCACGGCCATTTCGCGAACATATTGAATTCGTTCGACCGCAGCAATCCCAGCACCTCTCTGCATGCGTACCAGGGGATAGGGAGCAAAGAGTTTTGCTTTCGCAGCGGTCGCAATGTGACCGGCGGCGGCGAGTCCTTTACCGTAGAGCGCATTCCCCGAAATCAAGATCGCTGTCGGCAAACCGGAGCGAAGGATGGCCGCGGCTTCTTCGATCGTTTCCGCGGCCGGCAACGGACCTTTTGCCAGAGTGGGAAGGGAAGCCAGCATCCCGCCTTCGGTCCACGCTACATCAGCAGGGATAATCAACGTGGCAATCTGACCCGGGGATAAGCGTGCCGCCACCACTGCTTCGATCGCATCGCGCCCAAGTTCAGTCGCCGAGAGCGACGTTCTTAACCATTTGGAATATGGCCTGGCGATGCCCTCGATATCGGAGACGAGCGGAGTGTCATAACGCAAATGATATGTGGCGTGCTGGCCGACCAGATTGATAATCGGAACGCGCGCCCGGCTGGCGTTGTGCAAATTCGCCATGCTGTTTGCCAGCCCTGGGCCGAGATGCAGCAGAGTGCATGCTGGCTTCTCCGCCATCCGCGCATAGCCGTCGGCCGCTCCGCTGACCACTCCCTCGAACAAGCCGAGTACGCAACGCATTTCAGGAATGCGATCGAGCGCGGCCACGATGTGCATTTCGGAGGTGCCCGGATTTGTGAAGCACGTGTCGACACCGGCGGCGACCAGCGTGCGAATTAGGCTCTCTGCACCGTTCATCGGTTCAGACATTCCTGCGGTGTTTTATGCTGAGCAGTAAGGTTCAAAGTGTCTCCGAAGGGCTACAAAATAATATGGCGGACAATGTTTAGGAAGAACACTCTAAAAAACTCCAATGACCGATAAACCGTTCGTCTCTGTCGTTATCCCTACATACAACCGACTGCAGCAACTTTGTGCTGCGCTCGACAGCGTTCTCGCGCAGAGTTATTCGAACTTCGAGGTGATTATAGTCGATGATGGCTCCAAGGACGGTACGCGAGAACACATGGAAAGCCTCATTAGCAGCCGTTTGGAGAGCGACAGACCGATCCGTTACATATTCCAAGCGAATCAAGGCTCGAGCGTAGCGCGCAATCGCGGAATCGCGGAAGCGCGCGGCGAGTGGATTGCTTTTCTGGATTCCGACGACATTTGGTATCCAGATAAACTGCAATGGCAAGTCCGCGCAGTCGAAACCTACAAGGGCGTATGCGGCGCATGCATCACAGATGCGCGCTTAGTCAACGACTCGGGAACGGAGACAACTTCTTTTCGCGAAGCTGGCAAGACGTATAGCCAAGAAATCGGTATTGCCGAAAATGCCGTCGAGAGGTTGGCTTGGACGTTCGACCACTTCTGGGTCACCTGCCTCCTGGTTCGTTCAGAGATAGCCAGGCAGATCGGAGGATTCGATTCGAGTATTCAGTATTGCGAAGATCACGATTTTAATTTCCGCCTGTCTCTGGTGACTTCCTATTGTTATGTGAATAAGGTTTTGGTGCAATTGGATCGTAGTCCCGCGCCTGCGGCCATCCGCCCTTGGGAAAAGGCCGAGGTCCGTCTGTTGAATAAGCGACGCATGCTAGAAAAATGGCTCAAGGATGTAAATCTGCCGCTCCAGGTTCGAAAAACGGTGACGCGAGGCTTGAGGCAAGCGCAAAGTGCCTGGGCGAACTATTGTTTGGAAACAGGACGTTTCACAGAAGCTCGCGACGCTTTATCAGCGGCTATGAAAATTGATCCCACGGCTGCGCTGACGGTTAAGTGGATCCTCGCATGGATAGCGCCGCCTCTCGCGCGGAAACTCGCGCCAAAGACGAAAGCATATACAGCTTAGAACGGATCGACTTGAACTACGCTCGGTTCGACAACCGATGCCAGCCGCGCATACGCCTCGACCTTGCTAGCTTCCCGAATGCGGTCCAGCCAGGAAACCGCCATCCAGCACCAGGGATTGCCCAGTCATGAAAGATGCTTGGTCGGAGCACATCCAGAGTACGGCTTCGGCGATTTCCATTGGTCTTCCCAAACGACCGATCGGATGCAGGCCAATAACGGCTTGGTGGACCGCTGGGGCGCCGAAGAGCCGTTGACCCATCGCTGTTTCGATCACTCCGGGACAGACCGCGTTGATTCGAATCCCACTCTTGGCATTTTCCAGCGCGGCTGTCTTTGTTAGGCCGATCACTCCATGTTTACTCGCACTATAGGCTCCAGCTCCCACCGAACCAGTTAGGCCCGTGACGGACGACATGTTGACGATGGCTCCGCCACCACCCTGCTTCAGCATCTGCCGAATTTCGTACTTCAAGCATAGCCACACGCCCTTGAGATTGATGTTGATCGTCCGATCCCAGTCTTCTTCCGACTGTCTGACGATGGGTTTCCAAACACCTTCGATTCCGGCGTTGTTGAAGGCAATGTCCAGGCGGCTGAATTTCTCGACGGCTCTTTGAACGAGGGCATCCACTTCAGAAGCCTTCGACACGTCAGTTTTTATGAACAAGCCATCGCCGCCAGCAGCGCGGATCAGGTCGATGGTTTCATCACCTTCCGGTTCGCGCCGGCCCGCCACTACTACTTTAGCTCCAGCCTTCGCAAAGAGAAGGGCAGTCTCACGGCCAATACCCGACGTTCCTCCCGTCACGAGCGCAACTTTGCCTTGCAATTTCGTCGTCATGTTTTCTTGCAAGAGTGGGACCTCTCCCCGCTAGAACGGAGAGTGTAGGCCTGGCGCAAAGCCTCCGTCAAACGAGTATTCTAAAATATTATGGGAAGAGGACTGGGGAGCATCCCGTTGCTTTTTCGACGGCGCAGGTGCACTTCACAGACATAGAATCATAAGGAACATAAGCATGGGAACTGGCGCAATTCCGCCCGCCGCGTCCGGGCACTTGAACGACAAACTCGTGGGCACATGGAAACTGGTCTCCGCTTCGAGCACGACATCCGCCGGAGAGCGAAGCGAAAGTCCCTACGGTTCCCAACCAGCGGGTTTTCTCACGTACACCAGCGATGGCAGGGTAAGTGCGCTCATCAGCTACGACGGCCGAAAGTCGCTCTCTTACGGCGGAGGCTCGCCCGAAGAACAGGCCGAAGCCTTTAAGACTTTTCTCGCTTACGCCGGAACGTACAGTCTCGACGGCGACAAAGTGACCCATCACGTCGAAGTTTCGTCGATCCAGAACTACGTAGACAAGGACCTGGTCCGCAACGTGAAATTTAAGGATGATCAAATCGTTTTGCTTACACCTCCGACGCGGATGAACGGAAAAATGCAAACTATCGAATTGATATGGCAGCGTCTACCGGCCACGCCGTGATAAGCGCAACCCGCTCGACCGACACAGCGTTGCGGCACGACTTGGGTCATGGCGCAGCACTTAAACCGAATTCTCCGTTATGTCGGCTATCATTTTGAATCTAAAGTTATTAATCCATGCAATTGGGGATGGTTGCTGGAGTTGGAAGCTATGCTAAACTCGTACATCGCAACGGCGTTTCTGCGTGACTGAAATCTGATTTCGCGAGCAGGTGAAGGTTGTCCAAGGTTGTCGCTCCAGTTAAGAAAGTCGTCTTCGACGATGACATTCTGCAGGATCCGTATCCGACTTATGCTCGTTTGCACGAGGAAGGTCCGATACATTACTTGGATGTCGGCAGCAAATGGGCGGTGTGGTCAGTTATCGGCCACGCCGAGTGCTCCTCGGTCGCGAAAGACCCGCGCCTTTCCGCGAAACGCGCGCAGCAGATGTTATTGCCTTTGCCCCTCAGCCGCCAGGCCGAGTTCAGCGAACTGGCGCGCATGTTCAGCTTGTGGCTGATTTTCATGGACCCGCCGGAGCACACCCGGCTGCGGAAGCTTCTGAATAAAGGGTTCTCACCCGCGGCCATCGAAGCCTTGCGTCCTCAGGTCGAGGCCATCGTTGACCGAATGTTAAGCCCTCTGCAACATGGCTCCGAAGTCGAGCTTATGGGCGAGTTCGCAAACCCCATGCCGGTGCGCATCATTTCGGAAATGCTCGGAATACCGCAGGAACTGAATGACACATTCGTCAATTGGTCGCGGGCCATCGCGGTGTTTCGCGGCAGTCCAGACCGCACAGTAGAACAGGCACAGGCGGCGCAAGATGCTCTGATTGCGTTAACTGATTTTTTCCGAAAGACAGTCGAGGAACGAAAACGCAATAAAGGAAACGATCTGATTAGCCTTCTCATCGACATCGAAGAAGAAGGTGAGGTGCTGACCGAAGAAGAGCTCTATGCTCAGTGTATCGCGCTCCTTTTCGCCGGACACGAAACGACTCGAAATCTGATTGGCAACGGTATGTACACACTTCTGCAACACCCAGAAGAGACGGCGGAGTTGCGCGAGAACCCGGATATGATCCGCTCGGCGGTCGAGGAGCTTCTTCGTTATGAAAGCCCGGTGCAATTCACAGCTCGCGTGCTCAAGGAAGATATCGAGATTTGCGGCCAGCACATACCGAGGAAATGGACGGTCCTGTGCATGCTCGGCGCGGCAAACCGCGATCCAAAACGATTTAAGGACCCGAATCAACTGGACCTCAAGAGGCTCAACAATCAACACCTCGCGTTCAGTGCGGGTCCGCATGCTTGCATTGGAGGCCAGCTCGCGCGCTTAGAGGGACAAGTCGCAATTCTGAATCTGGTGCAGCGCTTTCCAAAGATGAAGCTGACTGGCCCGCGACCGGAATGGGCATCAACGTTTGGTCTTAGAGGGCTGAACGCTCTTTCGGTTATTCTATAGATCGCCTGTCAAGCGGAGCGATCGCTTATACCGGATCTCCCAGATCCCAGAATGGCTCCTGCCCGCGCTTCCGCTTGTACCAGCGGTAGAGATTCTTAGCTTTGAGGTAGCCTGATCGTCGCTCTCCTTCGGGCGGAATTCGTATCGGACGAGCGGCCGCCACCATAACAATATTGCCCAGTTGTCGAATGATCGGGGTCCAGCCTGCGGCGCGCGTCATAGGAACAGATAGCCACAACGGCAACTTATGAACCAGGGGAAGGTGAACGCGAATGAGCTGCGTATTGAGACGACCGAAGTATGCTCCCGCTTCACGTTTTAGCTCGGCCATGGTGAGATGTTCGATGAGAACTCCGCCGGGGCTATAGCGCCTCATCACAGGAAGGCCGAACAGTCTTCGGTAGAGGTCGTCATATTCGACTCCGCACACATAGATTCCATCGTCCTTCAGAGCCTCAGCAATGGTGTGAAAAAGTTTCATCCGTTCGTCCCGGGAATCGAGCGGCGTTGCGGAGATACATCGGTCAAACATTCGTGTTGCAAGACGTAAAGAAGTAACATCCGCCTGCACTAGCCCAACCTCACCTCGATTAAGTGCCGGTCTCACTTTATACGATGTCGGAGCTGTGTTTGCCGCAAGGTTCTTGCTGGCTCTTTGAAGCGCTGCGATGCTGAAATCAAACGCTAATACGTGAGCGCCAAGTTGGGATAGCAGCACGGTGTAACGCCCGTCGCCGCAGCCGATTTCAAGAACTTTCTGGTCGGGATGCACCTTGAGCATGTTCAGGTGCGGTGGAATTTCGACGCTATCGTTTAATCTTGAGCGCCACCCGCTTTTCGCGGGTTCGAATATGTCGGGCATCGAGCCGTAAGCTTGATTCAGAAGCGTGATTTCGAGTTGGTTCTCTCTTGTGAGGCTATCGCTCATCAGCCGCAGAATTCCATTTTCGATGGTATATTCTCGCGAGCATTCGGTGCAGCGCAGAGTTCCTTCCGCAATGCCGCTTGTGTCTGCGCGAACCTCGGCAAAGACTGATAACTCTCCGCCGTCTTTAATGCAGCGGAGCACGGGAAGAAAACGTCTCGGAAAATTCATGCTTTGCGCCTGCGGCGAATTAGGACCAATACTTTAACACCTTGCATTGGCCAATACTATAAGCGAGTTGCAGTCATTGGCGGGCAGTCGATGAACATGGAGAATCCATTTCAGTGCACCAAAGAGTGATCATTGAATGTCTGACCGTTCACGAGCGCTTGCCCGTTGAGTTTTAGATGCTTCCTGCAAACCACTATGATGAATCGCTTGAAAAGCAAAGGAAAGCATCCTCTTAAAACCTTGCCGTACCAGGAGCGCGAACCAAGCCGACCTCCCGATCGAATCGCTCTGGGCCGTCTTCCACATGGACGATAACAGCTGCAGCCGCTCGCGATGGCTCACGTGGATTTTCACTCCCCTGGCAGCGATGGTCTCGTACATCCGTCGCTCCAGCCGAGCAGAACGGAAATCCTTGCGCAGCGATTCTAGAAGGGACAATGGAATGAAATGTTCAACCACCGCCTCTGGCACAAACAGAGGCAACTCGCCGGCTTCGATCAAACTGGCTAACAAGAGCGTATCTTCTCCCCGAAGCGCGACAGGATCAAATAGTCCATTCTCAACGTCCACTCTCTTGCGCCGAATGGCGAATCCGGCGGTATTCAAGTATCGAATTCTCCCGTCCGGCTGAAGCACGTGCTCCTGGAAATTTATCAGCCTTAGTTGCTCCGCTCGCCCAACCAGGGTTGCACAATTTCCAGTGAGCCTGAGCTGGAAGTAATCGTGCTGGGGCGAGTGCGCAACCATTGAACTAAGGGAAGCAAGACAATTCCGCTGAAGCCGGCTATCAGCATCCACAAACAGCAGGAGGGTGCCTTTGGATGCCTGAACTCCGCGATTCCGCGAAGCCGGAATGCCCGCGTGCGATTGTTGTATCAAAGTTAGGGGATAATCGGCGTTTGAGAGACGAATAAACTCCGGAACGGCGTCGGTGCTGCCGTCATCCACCACAATGACTTCGAAACTCGGCGCATTCCCCTGCTGGCGCAGGGATTCCAGACAATGAGAGAGGGGACCCCAATCATTGTAGACAGCTATGATAATGCTGAATTCTGGAGCTAAGGACAAGTCGAATTGCTCCCAACGACCTCTTTACGCATCCGCACCTTTTTATGCGTCCTCACGGTGTAGAGTGTAGGATTGCACAGTCAAAGCAGAAACCCAATCTCGGTTATGTAACTTTCGTCACGCAACAATAATGATGCCGTAGCCCGCCGTGGATGCCGAACCGATCCCTGAACATTACGACAAGAAACATTTGTAAGCACTATGTATTCGGATTGCTCTGTGTATGCGTTCTGGTCGGCATCCTGATCGCGGGATTATGGCCATTCCACGCTCCTAAGAATGATGTGAGCTGGCTAGATCATGGCAATGGTCTTCATTTGGGTAAAAACGGTGTGATCCTGGGCGCCGAATCATGGAGTCCCCGCGATTGGAAACAGGGATCGGGTTGCAGTATTGAGATCTGGTTGCAACCAGATCACGTTGATCGGGGAGGCACCGTACTCGGCTTCTACTCGCCGGAAAATCGCATTGTTACATTCTCGCTTCATCAGTCTCTCGATGACTTATTGTTGCGGCATACGGCAGCCTATTCGCAACACCTTGTAAGAAATAAATGGTACATCGAGCACTCTTTCGCCGAGAACAAGCAAATATTCATCACGATCACTTCCAATTCCCGAAGCACCGCAGTTTATGTGAACGGCAATCTTGCACGGACTTCTCCGCGTTTCGGACTCTCGAGCGCCGACTTGACTGGTCAACTTGTCGTTGGCAACAATCCGATCGTGGATAACAGCTGGCAAGGCCAATTGAGGGGCTTGGCCATCTACGATCGGGAACTGACTGCGGCCGAAGTTATGCAGAACTATTCTGCCTGGACCGCGCTCTCAAGCAGGAACATTAAGAGTGAGAATCCCGCCGCCCTTTATTTGTTCAACGAGGGTGCAGGCAACGTGGTGCATAACCAGATGGATTCCGGAAATGATCTTCAAATTCCGCAGCGTTATCTTGTTCTGCATCATCAATTGCTTGAACGACCCTGGGACGAATTTGACCCCAGCTGGGGCTATTGCAAGGATGTCCTGATAAACATCGGGGGGTTCATTCCGCTGGGCTTTTTCTTCTGCGCATATTTCTCGATGGTATGGCGCCCCGCGCGACCCGTGCTGGCTACCATCGTCGTTGGTGCAATAGTCAGTCTTGTAATTGAAATCTTACAGTCATTTCTTCCAACCCGGGATTCTGGCATCACGGACATCCTCACAAACACTCTCGGGACCGCCATTGGGGCCGCGTTATACAATCGCGAACAGATGCAGTCTCTCTTAGCGCGAATTAAATTAGAAATGCCTCCGGATCACAAAGAGATTCCCGGCTGATACGGCGCGAACAACTAAGCCGAGTTTTTCCCCGCTATCCGCAGCATGATCCGAAGAAACAGGCGGGTTGCGGCTTTTGAGGCCCTGTGCAAAGTTTTGCTCTTTTAACAAGTACTTCTTCTTGATCAAGAATCTGGTTGACACGCAAGCTCACGACCGTAGTATGATTCGTGGCCGATGATCGGCGGTGGTCTCGCAGCCATCGTCTGATTTGAGCGGCCCTCTCCCCCCGCGGCTCTTGCTTTTGCTCAAACGGCACTCCATGCTCTCGCGGCCCAATCCGCCGTGTGTGTTCGATGCCGGAACTGCGAAGGGGCCGAGGTTCGCCGTTCGATTGTACAGACGATTCCAATCAGTTATTTCAAAGGAGTTTCTATGAATTTTCCCGGGAAGTGGCTGTGCATCAGTATCAAACACATTTCGATACTGACTTTGCTGGCAGTAACTGGGTTTGCTCTATCAGCCGGCCGAAGCGCGCAGAAGGCGCAGAATCTGGGTCCGGAGGATCCTTCCAAAGTCATCAGTGTAACGGTATGGCTCAACCAGCATAACAAAGCGACGCTCGATGAACTGGTTCGCGAGATGTATCGGCCCGGCTCCCCCACTTATCACCATTTCTTGACGCATGCTCAGTATCTCTCGCGCTTCGCACCGACTACCGGCGATGCGGCCCAAGTGAGAGAGTACCTGACCTCGCATAATCTGACGGTGACCGCTGCGGATAAACTCAACCACTACATGGTTGCGCAAGGACGTGTCAGCGACGTGCAGAATGCTTTCAGCGTGCAATTAAGCCGCGTGAGCACAAAGGATGGAATTCATCGTGTGACCAACCGCGCGGCATCAGTTCCCGGCGCCGTCAGAGCACTGATTCGCAACGTGCAGGGATTGGCCGATTTCGCGCCCAAGCCCATGTACCGGGCGGCGATCGACCCGAGCACTGGCAGCGCGCCGCGTGCCCGAACTCTTTCGGACGTGGTTTCTTCTCAGAATCGCTGTCTGAATGGTACGCAGACCGTGAGCTTTACTACGGCGGGTGGCCCTCCGACCGCAACCTATAACGGTAATCGTTACGCCACGGATGCCACGAACACTTGCCCCGGGTTACAACCCCTCGCAGCTTCAGACTGCCTTTGGTTTCAACCCGCTGTACAACAGAGGATGGGACGGGACCGGGCAGACGATCATCATCATCGACGCCTATGGTTCTCCGACGATTCAACAGGACGCGAATACCTTTTCGGCGGTTTACGGGCTGCCCCCGTTAACCTCTTCGAATTTCCAGGTTTACTATCCGGGTGGAGTGACCACTTGCAGCACCAGCGGCGCGGATTGCAATGGCTGGAACACCGAGGTGACGATCGATGTGGAATGGGCCCATGCGCTGGCTCCCGGAGCCAATATCGCACTTGTAGTGGCGCCGGACAATTCCTCGCTGGATATCGCGAATTTCTGGGCGATTGAGAATCCGGAGGTTTTTACATCCTATGCCAACGGAGATTTAGGCTACGTAATCTCCAACAGTTGGGGAGCATTCGAAATTCTCGATGTGCTTTACGGCGGCCAGTCAGGGCTCTATACAGAATACGCAATGACCGAATTAGCGGCCGCCTTGGGCATTTCGGATAACTTCAGTTCGGGGGATGATGGCGACAACGTACAAGCCATCGCGGAAGATTATGGCATTACTGTTCCTCCCAGCGTGCAAACGCCGGCGTCTGCACCCTATGCCACAGGCGTGGGCGGGATCAGCCTATTTCTGAACAGTAGTGAGGAGATTCTCCATCAGACGGGCTGGGGAAACAACCTGACCCGCCTCACATACCCAAGTCCAAATCCGCCTTACGATCCTCCGGACCTCATCGGCTTCTACGCCGGAGCGGGAGGAGGCTCGAGCGCAGAATGGCCTGAACCCGCATTTCAGAGCAGCCTCGGGAAAACGTCCCGGCAGGTACCGGATATTGCATTGCTTGCCGACCCATACACTGGCGTCAACATCATTATCACGGTGAGCGGTCTGCCCGCCGTGCAAGTGTGGGGAGGCACGAGTGTGGCGTGCCCGCAATTCTCGGCCCTATGGGCGATTGCCAATCAGGCGGCAGGGTCGGCCGCGCCGCTCGGTCAGGCTGCTGCAATGCTTTACAGCCTGCCGTCAGGCGCGATCACCGATGTCGTACCGGTGAATAACGGGCTTGATGTGAAAGGAAAGATTGTCAATCCGCCGAATCCCGTGCTGGTTGAAACCGCGGCAGATTTGGCGCAACCGCTCGAGAACACAACTGTGTTCCTCAGCGCGTTGTATCACGGCAGTTCAACCCGGTGGTACGACATTACGTTCGGCACCGATTCATCGCTGGTCACCGCTCCCGGATGGGATAACGTAACCGGCCTCGGCACGCCAAACGGCTTAAAGTTTGTCGAAGCTGTGGTAGCTGCCGCCGGAAAATAAAAACTAAACAATTCGAAAACCTGGGCGGGCTGCCGTAATACGGCAGCCCGCAATTTTTTTGGCGTAAATCAGCGGATGCAGTTTCGCTGGCGGCCTGCGGTTTTTAGCTGTGGATCGGGGAAGAAGCGGAGCTTCGCACGGGACGGATGCTCAGGCAAAAAAACGGAGCGCTACGATGCGCTGCTATTTCTGAGGCTCACGGCCGGACATTTTACGGAAGTATTCTGCCTGCCTTGGCTCGCAGCGCGAGAAGCTCCAAGACCACCTTGTTCTCGGCTTGAGCAAGCTGCTCGACCGATTGGCCGTTTGCTTCCTTCAGCACGCCATCGATAACCGTCTGCATCAGTGCTGGCGTGACGTCGGGCATTTCGAGTTTCTTCATTTGGCTCACGAAGCCGGTCATGAAATGCTCTACAAAGTGTTGGATTCCGCCAGCCCCGCCGCCCAAATGCCACTGCAGGCTAGGCCCCATCACACCCCACCGAAGCCCTGGCCCATAGCAAACGGCGATGTCCGCATCCTCCACGCTAACGACGCCTTGCTGGATGAGATAGAGCACCTCCCGGTAGAGCGCGAGTTGAAGCCGGTTCCCAACATGGCCTGCGATAGCCTTGCGCAGCCGGATTGGCTTTTTGCCGATAGACGCGTAGAACGTCATGGCTCGTTCGATCACCGCCTCGGAGGTCTTCGCCCCGCCTGCTACCTCCACCAAAGGAATAACGTGTGGTGGATTAAAGGGATGGCCTAGCACGCAGCGCTCGGGATGTTTACAGCTCGACTGGATGACATCCATGGTGATACCGGATGCGCTCGAAGCGAGGATCGTGTCCGGAGGAGCGACTTCGTCCATCTGGGCGAACACCTTGACTTTCAAGAGCGGTCGTTCCGGGACGCTTTCCTGGACAAAATCGGCCTTCGATACCGCCTCCTTTATATCGGCAGTGAACGTTAATCGGTCGCGGCTTGCACCTGGAGCGAGGCCGATCTCGGTGAGTAACTTCCATGCCTCGTCGACACTCTTGCGTAAGCTGGCCTCCGCGTTTGGCGCGGGATCCGTCGCGATGACGTCAAGACCGCTCGCCAGATATTGCGCCGCCCAGCTTGCACCGATCAAGCCTGTACCGACGACTGCTACGTTTCGAATCTGCGTATTTGCCATGGGCCGCCATTCTATCCGCGGTGTGATTGTCGTGCATAGCCATCTCTGGCAGTGTTTGCGATGCCACACAATTTATGGAAGCAAAAGAGCGAGACTCTCGCTCGAGATTTATGGATTGCGAAAAGAAGGCAACAAGGTCTGTATTTTCAGGAGACAAAGGTGAAGCGAGATTCGGCGCATGGGTTCCGGACGAATTCAGCCGTTGCTACCGGTCCCCGGCTCCGCTGAATCGATTGTGTTCTCACGACTCCAACAGGGCTTTCTTGTGGGATCGTACTCAACTTCGCGATTTGGACAAGTTCGCCGGAAAAGGCAAATTCGGCATGTGGGTTTGCGTAGCCTGTGCACAATCACTATCCCTAGGAAGGCGGAGGTGACGCTAAACGCGAACAATGCGGTTATGAGCATATATTTTCCCCGACGCGAATATTAACGCCCGCATGGCACCAGTGAATGTGATGCAGATCACAAATGATTACTGCGATTGTTGGCCGTTGCTTCCCCAGCTCAAGCGCGTCGCCTAATCGCTATGGGATAACTGCTTTGACCGCCGCCGTCTTCCTGCTTTCGCGGCCCTCGAGATTGACTGCTGTCGTAGCATAATAGTACGTGGTGTCATTGGCGACGGTGGAATCACTGTAGAGGGTCGAACCAATCAGGCTCGCGTTGATCCTCGTCCATATCTTTCCGTTCGGACCGCGATAGACGTTGTATCCGGCAATGTCGCTCGACGTTGAACCTTTCCAGTGCAGATCGACGACATGCTCAGCGGTGGCTTGGATGACGACCTTATACGATTTTTTCGAGACAAGCCCACCACACCCAGTGGCCTTCACGACGAAGGAGTAGGTGGCTGCCCTGGTCGGCTTTCCGCCCAGATGCAGGGCCGTCGTCGTGCCGGACACTTTAGCCGTGACTCCCACCGGCAGCTTTCCCGAGACGATCTCCCATTTGTAAGGAGTGCAGCCGCCTTTCGCCTGGATGAACTCAGAGTAGGTAGTTTCGACCGTTCCATTTGGCAGACGGGGAGTAGTGATGGCGACGCTAGAGGCCACGCACCGGGACACCAGTAAGACCAGCAAGAGAGAGAGGAGCCAAGATTTCATTGCCCAATGCTGGTTTGATCGGGGGATGACCGACAAGATGTCAAAGGTTTCAAGACCGCCGGCTTAAGCCCTAAAATGTTGGAAGGATTAAGTTTAACTTCCGTTCCGCTGCCCGAAGAAAATTTATCAGCGACTTGAGGCGGATGACACGCAGTTCGTGGTGTGTTGTTCGTCGGTTAGAGCGAGGACTGCATACGCCGTGGCTGCATCGCTCATAAATCGCCCGGTATCCGAAGAAATATGGCGGCGCTTGTTTACGGAAGAGGCGGGCCATGAACCCTCAGCATCCTGATTACTTGTCAACCAGGATAATCCACGCCGAAGTTGCCCGTTGTCGCGGGAGACGCCCGCCTCCTCCAATACAAGGGTGATAAGGCTGGTGGCGACACCGTCGCTCTTCCCTGAGATAGGAGTCCCGTCCTCCCGATACCACATGTTCAGGAATGATTTGACGCTCCAACCATTCCATTTCCATGCGATGGAAGCCAATCTCCATCCGCCATCGGCCTGTTGCTTGTTCAGAATTTCGCGAATGATTGCTTGCTGCTGCCTGGGCTGAAGGAGCCCGGGCAACTTGGTCGAAGCCCAAAGCAGGAACACGCGATTGATAACGGATTGTTCTGCACTCTCGCGCGTCAGATACTGCCGCAAGCTCGCGACGTGAGCTTGGATTTCAGCGTCGGACGCATAATTCCCAGGAGCGGTTCCTACCGCTATGGCGGCTAACGCCGCTCCGTAGTAGGCGGAATCGTTCGCTTCCCAAGGTTCCTGGTCGAACTGCAGCCAGAGCCATGAACCTCGATCGTCTCCTGCAGTCTGCTGCAATGCCCACATATTATTGAAGGCGTCACGCGTGTCGCTGCTGAGTGTTCCATTTTGTGCGTCGCGGCTGGCAAGAATCAGGGCATTGAGAACGGCCTCGGTGCCGCGGGACTCGGCGGTCTTATGGTTATATCCTGCACCGCTGTAATACGGCCCAATATCTTTCCAAAGCCGCACCCGTTTCGTGACATTTTCGATCAGCAGCCGTTCGTTTTCTGACGGCCCTGATTCCGCGAGAGCATTCCGGAGCGCGGGTCGCGACAGCGCGTAGGGCATAGCGGTATGGCACGATACACAAAATGTGCCGTGATCACGAGCGGATCCAGTCCACTGCATCCACCAGCCCTCACGGTAATCCAGGTACGCTGCCGCCGCTTTCGGATCCCAGCAACTGGAGACCTTCGGCGCGGCGTGCGAACAAGCTACCGTGGCAGCGACCGAGACGCATATCAGAACGATGGCCAGTCGTTGGCAACCCACCCTCATTGAAAACACTCACGCATCCGAGCAAGAAGTGATCTGGCGCTGCCAGATAAAAAGGGGGAGAACTGGGTGGTGAAAACGACCAACCAGCAGAGCCACAATTATACAAGATTAAGAAGATGCCCTCGATTCAAATTCAGATCTGATCCCTGTGGACCCAACCGCCACGGCATCAGTTGTGGGCTCGATTCGTGGAACGGAGTATGCGATGTATATCGCAACGGAAGCTGAGGATTTCGGAGGTAACACGACTGCCGGTTACGGGACCTGCACATCGGCGACGATGTTGGAGTAGCCGCTTTCTTCATTGCTGGAGTTTACGGCCGTAGTCGCATAGCAGTAGTTCATGCCGTCCGCCACGGAAGAGTCCACATAAGTCGTCACCGCATTCAGGGATCCATTGATCTTTGAGTAACTCCCGCAGGAAGTGTCATAAGGGGCGCGGTAGACGTTGTATCCCGCGATGTTCGGAGAAGAGCTGGGATTCCAGGATAGGCTGACCGAATGGGTCGATGCGGCCGTACCCGTACCCGTGGCAGATTCCGTGGTTGTGGAGGGCTGAGCATTGCTGGTAAAGGTAAGAATTGCGCTATCTGCACCGGCAACCTGCGGGCTGAATGTCAACGTGAATGGCACGCTTTGCCCGGAGGGAATGGTTACCGGCAGCGACAAACCGCCGATCGTAAATCGGGAGTTGTTTGAAGTCGCAGCCGTTACAGTTACGTCGGCTCCACTGGCGTTAAGCGCTCCCTGTAGCCGTGCCGCTGCTTCCGATGACCACTTCGCCGGCAGCCAATGTCGCTGGAGTTGCGGTCAACTGAGCAGTTGTCGAAGTTCCGGAATTCCGGATGTTCCGGACGCCGCGGCTTTCGCGGAACTGAACCCCTGGCAACCCACGTGATCACCGAGGCAAAGAAGAAGAGTCGCCAGGCTGACTGCCAGAGGCTGTTTGCGTAACGGCGGGGCTGAGACCATCTATTCATAATTGCATTCCGAACAGCGCTCGGTTTCAGATCTTCCGTTACGAATTTGTATGAACTAAGTTTGGGATATTACGCGGGAATCGAGAAGATTGCGAAGGTTCACTAGACGGAAGAGTAACATTTGGTGACGATAGTCACATTACGCACCGGCTTAAACCACAAGCGAACATTCGGCCAGGCGCAAGAAGTCAGGGTCGATCGTCGGCTCAAAATGCTTGCCTGAAGCCTCGCGGAGATAACCGGTAAGGACCGATCCCAGTTTTTCGAATTCGGTCGTGAGCATACTCCAGTGATCTCCCGGTATCGTCTCCACTTCGAACTGTGCTGCAAGATGGGACCACACTGCGGCGGGATCCTCGGGAAAATCCGAACGATTGCAGGTCTCACGAAGTTTATTCTGCCGCCATAGTATTGAGGACGATAGCGCTTCAAGCCAGATAAGCAGAATCGCGCATTCGTTGCGTCACGCTGCTCATCGATTCTGGGATATTGGCTCGCCAGGCGATGGGTTTCGGTCAATGCTTTCTGAATGCTCAGCTCGAGGCTTGCCCAGCGGCGCACTGGGAGACAAGATGCGCCGCTTCGCCAGACGGAAGGACAGCAGCGCATTTTGGACAAGACCGAGCTGAGTTCGGTAAGGATAGGAATCCACCAGCGCTAACAGTGCAACTTTTTCTCCGCCAGCAGATAAGCGCTGTGCTATTTCCAGCGCTACTAAACCTCCGAGCGAATAACCGATCAGAAAATACGGACCCTGTGTTTGTAGTTTTTTGATGGCTTCGAGATGGAACTCTGCCATTTCCTCGACCGATGCCAGTGGTGCGATCCATGCCGTCAATGCCTTTGGCCTGCATTCCGTAGATCGGATGCGGGGACTCAATTGTATTCACCAAACGAAAAAGATCGAACACAGTGTCGCCAAGACCATGGGCGATAAAAACGGGAGGGCGCACGGTTCCAGCCTTCAGGAGTAAGAGCGGCGGAACGCGCGGAGGTTCGGGTTGCTCCAGCACTTCCGCGAGCGCCTCAATCGTCGGAGCGGAATAAATGAGCACCGCCGGTAGATGGCGACCACAGCCTTTTCGATCTCAGAAAATAATTGTGCGGCCGATGCAGGGCTACCACCAAGGTCGAAGAAATTGTCTTTTGGCCGGATCGAGGACCGCTGCAGCACTCTTTGCCAAATGGGAAGCAAAAACTCTACAGCCGAGCTCTTTGTCATGAATGCGGTCATGAAGTACGGTCATGAATGCGCGAACGACCAGTAGAGCTCTCGAGCCTTGGTATAGAGCGGTCCAAATTGCAAGGGCCGATCTCCGATCCGAGTCACCGGAACCACTTTGGAATAGTTTCCAGTAGCGAAAATCTCATCCGCTTTCTCGAAATCAGAGTAGGCAAGAGTTTTCTCGACGACTGTCACGCCAGCTTGGCGCAATAATCCAATCACTCTCTGCCGTGTGATGCCCGCGAGAAACGTTCCATTTGGAATCGGCGTAAATACCACACCATCCTTTGCCAGGAAGACATTGGACGTGGCCAGTTCGGCGACGTTGCCCAGCATGTCGCATACGATCGCATTATCGAAGCCCCGTTCATGCGCCTCGAAAAGGGAACGGGAATTGTTAGGATAAAGACATCCCGCTTTCGCGTCCACCGGCATCGTTTCAATAGTCGGGCGCCGGTAAGGCGACAAGGTGATCGAGAATCCCTTCGGTATACGCATGGGCGCCTCATAAATTGAGAGACACCACCGAGTGGATTCGGGATCATGCGCTTGAACCCATGGCCCTTCTTTCTCGGCCCAATACATGGGTCGAATGTAGAGTGCGGCGTCCTTATCAAATCGCTTTATTCCCTCGCGCGCGAGTGCCACCCAATGTTCGGGCGTAACCACGGGCTTGAGAAAGAGTTTTTTTGCGGAATCGTTCACCCGGGCACAGTGGAGATCGAGATCGGGCGTGACCCCTTCGAACGCACGAGCGCCGTCGAACACCATGGAGCAAAGCCACGCGGAATGCGTTCGTGGTCCCATGATCGGCACATTGCCTTCGTGCCAGTCTTGTTCAAAATAGGTCCAAGTCTTGGACCATCCAGTTCCAAGTGCCATCGATTTCCTCCCCTACGGATTACCCTCCATGGTAAGGTATGCCGCTAAATTTGCGGAGTGAATCACTCATAGCGAATCTTATCGCTCACCGCTAGCTGACCCAGGGGACATCAACTCTGAGCGCCCGTCGAGCCCGACTTCATTCCCGGCACATGTTTACCTTGCCTCAGGAACGATTTCGGTGGCGGGCCAGTGCGATGGTTGAGCATTGAGATTGGGGACGACCGATATCGGGCCGTCGACGGGCTTTACATCCACATTGAATCCATCCACTTCGACGAGCGGTTGATCTCCCTGCAGGTCTTTGGTTGCCGCTTCGATTGTGACAGTTGAAGATTCGCCGGGCACGAGCGAAATGTAGTTATCCGAATAAAATACCGGCAGGACACGCCGGCCACTCTTCTTTTGATGAAGCTGCAAATGCGAGAGCAGAGCAATGTTGTTTGTGTTGTTGTGCAACGTCACGGTGAACAGCGTTTTGTCGCCCTCGGTGCGAGAGCTGGCTTCGGCATCGAGCACGACTCTGGGAAGTTTCATTAGACCGTCGAGCTGATCTTGCGCGACATGCTGCCAGTAAAAATTCGTAGAGAGCAAATTTCCGTTCGCGTCGGTGAGATCGAGCTTGATGAAGTAGAGCGGGGTGATGCGTGCGCTCACGTCAATCTGCGCGGCCTTGATCGTGCTGCTGCCGGGTACCTGCGCAACCGGATAGCTTTTATGCGAATCCAGCGTACCGTCAAAACGATAGATGAGCACGTTCACATTCACCGCATTCAAGGCATCCGGACGATTGTTGACCACCTCGATGCCGCGATTTTCTTCGTTAAACTGTACATGCACGGTCTCGGACGCCTTTTTCACTGCGTACAGAGCCGCGTTGGGCTCGAGATCGTAGTGGTAGAGCTGCCACACGAAACTGGGCTGCGCGGGGTGGCTCATCCACGTAAGTACGCCTGTAGTGGTCTTGAACATTTCCGCGTTTCGTCCTTCATACATGGCGCGAAAAGCTTCGTAGGTCGCGAGCTGGCCCTTTCTGGACGAAGTCGGCAAGATTGCGAATGTGCCCATAGCGTTCAGCGAGCGAGGTAGGGAACTCGTTGCCGCGTTGCGCGCCGGCCGCCATATCGTGTTGCGCCCAGTCGTCATTGATCGTCTCCCAATCTTTCTGCGGCATCATGCCCTGGATGGATTCGATCGTAGGAATCGATACTGAGCCAGTTTCGGTCTTGAAACTTTCGTTGAACGCGTAGAAGAAGCGCGGGGAACGCCAGTAGTAAGGTCCATGGGATGAAACGCCGCGTCCGTCGGCGGAATTCGACTGGTAGAGCCGCGTGGGATCGAGGCGAGCCATCAGGGTCTTCAACGTGTCGTCAAGTTCCTTGGGCGGATAGCCCTCATTGCGCGCGCACCAGACTGCGATCGACGGATGGTTGCGATAGCGCACAACCTTATCCGTAACATTGGCAAGATATGTAGGAATATCGCTGACGTCCGGACCGTCATTTGGATTGGGCTGAAAAAATTCATCCCACAGCAGAATTCCATACTTATCTGCCATATCGTAAAAATCTGGACTGGTGCTCTGTCCCACCCAGTTGCGGATGATGTTCAGATTGGCCAGCGCGTGCATGTGAAACTGCGCGTCCAGCCGTTCCCGCGAAACCCGCTTCATTGCCTCATCCAGGCCCCAGTTGCCGCCGCGCGCCATCACACGCACTCCGTTGACGGAAAGCGTAAGGTTCTCGGAGTCAGGCACCTGGTACTCGATCTTGCGGATACCGAACTGGCGTGTCGCGATATCCGAAGTTTTTGCTTTTTTCCCCGACATCGAAGCGCAGCGTGAGAGTGTACAGATTTTGCGGACCATAACCATTGGGCCACCACAGCTTTGGATTAGAAAAGTGCAGTTCCGGCGTGGATTGGGAGTCAAGGACAATGGCTTCCGTCCCGTTCGCGGCGATGGTCACAGGTTTGTGAAAAGTAATCTCGTCTCCCGGCGCATTCTGGTTCTCTGCATTCTGCAATTGAATGATGCCAGTAAGTGAACCAGTAACGGGCTTCGGCGATTTATTCGCCAGCGTTGTGGAAATGTGAAGGTCTGCGCTTTCGTGCGACGCGGCCAGATCAGCAGTAACAAACGGATCCTTCACCACGACCGGCCCAGTTGCATCCATCGTGACCGGAAGCCAGATACCGGTATCCCGATCGCGGACCGCGGGAAGCCAGTCCCATCCGATCGTAGAGAGGAATGTCGGTCCATCGATAGCAGTTTCGCCGCCGTTCTGGCCCACGCCATTCGCAATCGTATGCTCGTGGGGCACTCCGGGATGCGGTTGCGGCGCAACCAGAACGGCCAGGACGGCGCGGCGGCCGGGCTTCACAAACTCGGAGATGTCGAAGTCGCCCCGTATGAAGGCGCCGCGCATGGTCCCGGCCTTGTGCCCGTTTACCCAGATCTGTGCGGTGTAGTTGATGCCACCGAAATGCAGCCAGGTGTGACGGCCTTTGTAGGCCGCAGGCACGGTAAAGGTCGTGCGATACCAGTAGCTGGTCTTGTTCAGGCTCTCCGGAATCGCGCGCATGTTCTCGCCATACAGCGGCTCCGGGTAAACACCGTCGTTGACCAGGGTGGTAAGCACCGTGCCCGGCACAGTTGCGGCATACCAGCCCTGCGGATGAAAACTGGCTGTCGAAATGATCGAAGCCGCGTCCGTAACTTTTGCGGAGTCTTGCATCTGCCACCCATGAATAGTTTTCGTTTCCGGTTTTGACTGTGCCAGCAAACATGCGGGTATGAAAATGGCGAACAAGACGAAGAAACGAAGCATCATTACAATATATTCCTCTCTGGACGAATTCATTAGTAAGCGAGTTTCGGCATGCATATTCGGATCGCGAGAAATAAAAAAGTTACTCGTCGAGTAAACACCGTCAGGATATTGAGATTTCCTGGAACAGTTAACGCTTTCAGAATTCGCCGCTGTGACTTGTGCCGGTGTTGTGTTTTCGCGAATGAGCGCATCGTCGATTATTAAAAAACGCTGACAACAATCGAAATTCCGATTAAGCTGTCCTCCTTAAACATGCTGGTTCACCTATCGAAATTCGTTGGGCTTGCGGTCCTGATTGCTGCGGTCGCTTTTCTTTCTGCGCAACAGTCTAGCGCTAGCGCTGGAACGGGTGGACGGGAAGGCAAAGCCTCATCCGCAGCGCGACCGGAAGACACGGAAGTGTGGGAACCGGTGCCCGCAGTGGTTACACCGGCGGCCACCGACGCGGCGCCTCCCTCCGACGCAATTGTTCTCTTCGATGGTAAGAATCTTGACCAGTGGGTTTCGAGCTCAGGACAAGTCACCCGCGAAATGGATGGTCGCCGATGGCGTGATGACGGTGAATAAGGCCGCGGGAAACATTGAAACCAGGCAAAGTTTCAAAAACTACCAGCTCCACCTGGAATGGAAAATTCCTGAGAACATCACTGGCAGCGGTCAGGCACGCGGCAATAGCGGAGTATTTCTAGCCTCTACTGGCCCGGGCGATGCCGGATATGAGTTGCAGATCCTCGATTCGTATAACAACAAGACTTACGTCAACGGTCAGGCCGGCAGCATCTACAAGCAAAGTATTCCGCTGGTGAATCCGAGTCGAAAGCCCGGTGAGTGGCAAAGCTACGATGTCGTGTGGACTGCGCCAACATTCAACGGCGACAGCTCGCTGAAAACGCCGGCATACGTCACGGTCTTTTTTAATGGCGTCCTCGTGCAGAACCACTTCGAGTTGAAGGGCGAGACGCTGTACATTGGACAGCCGTCCTACAAGAAGTACGACACCGCACCGATTAAGCTGCAAGCACACGGCGACCACAGCGAGCCGATCAGCTTTCGAAATATCTGGGTCAGGGAGCTTCATTAGCGCTGTAGTACGACCTGCGGCCGCGGAAAATCTTCATCCTCCAGTTAGCAGGCAAACTCCGCTCAAAGCCTTGCAGCCACCCAAGTCTGTTCGGCTGCTCCAGGACCTTAAGATGTGCTACGCAAATCGTTATAAATTAAGGGGATTAGGAAGCCCCGCCACTTTCAGGAAAGAAAAAGCAAAAAAGTCTTGCATTTGTCATAGTGTTGTAGTTAAGTATAACACTAATTGGCTGCCGGTTGCTCGGCTACCAAACGGAATAAGCCGGAGAGCTCTTGTTGAAGCCGGGAACACCACAAGAGATTTCCGGGATCGACGCAAAGAGAATTTAAGGAGAAGATTGAAATGAAATCACGAATCGCACTTTCCGTTTTGTTTGTTCTGTTCGCCATTGCTGCTTACGCCCAGTCTGACGCACAAAAATCCTTTGCAACTATGAAAAGCCTGGCGGGAGAATGGGAAGGCCCCGTCAATGTCCCCGAGATGCCAGAGATTTCTGGGCGGCAAGCCGCTGCACGTCTCGCTGCGCGTGACCTCGAGGGGCAACGCGCTGGTGCACGAGATGCAGGAAGCAGGAACGCCTTTGGATCCGACAAAATATGACCATCCAGTTACGATGCTCTACGTGGACGGAGACCAGCTTACGCTGGTTCACTATTGCGATGCGGGGAACCGGCCACGGATGACCGGCAAAATGTCGCCCGATGGCAAGACAGTCGAGTTCGAACTCAAGGACATCAGCGGGGACCCGGAGGAGCACATGCACCATGCCGTGTTCACCATCATCGATGCCAACCATCACACCGAGGATTGGACGTTCATGGCGAAGGGCAAGCCGATCCACGCGCACTTCGACCTGCGGCGGAAAATTGACGGGAGAGAGAATCTCGGTAAGGGTTATCTTGGGAAAAAATCATGGATCGTGAGTGGAACGACAGTCAGCCGATTTACCGCCAGCTTCGCGACCGCGTGGTTGCGATGATACTCGACGGCGTGCTTAAAGAAGGCGATCCGTTGCCCTCGGTGCGCAACGTTGCGGCGGAATATCGGGTCAATCCACTCACGGTTCTAAAAGGCTATCAAGAACTCGTCGATGAGGGATTGGTTGAGAGCAAGCGAGGCCTCGGCATGTTCATCAATGCTGGTGCGCGAGATTTATTGTTGCAGGGTGAACGGCAAAAGTTTCTGGGCGAGGAATGGCCCAGGGTCTACGCAAACATCCAGCGACTCGGCCTGAGCGCAGAAGAACTGCTGAACGGCTCCGCAAACCGCCGCTCGTCGAATGCTGCAGAGAAAGAGAAGAAGGAGCCGAAGAAATGACAGTGATCGAAGCACGGGGCCTGCGGAAAGCTTTCGGCAAAACCATCGCGCTTGACGGCATAAATCTGCATGTGGAAGAAGGCCGCATCCTTGGCATCATCGGCCCCAACGGTGCAGGGAAGAGCACCGCGCTCAACGCGATTCTCGGGCTCACCCAATATCAGGGAGAACTGAAGGTACTGGGACGCGAGCCCTGGACCGAACGCGACCGACTTATGCGCGATGTCTGTTTTATCTCCGATATCGCCGTGCTGCCGCGCTGGATACGGGTTTCGCAGGCGCTCGATTACGTGGCCGGCGTGCATCCGCGATTCGACCGTGCCAAGGCGGAAGGTTTTCTTGCCAAGACTGACATCAGTCGAAGCAGCAAGGTCAGGGAATTGTCGAAGGGCATGGTTACCCAGCTGCACCTGGCTCTGGTCATGGCCATTGACGCGAGACTGCTGGTGCTGGACGAGCCTACGCTTGGCCTCGACCTCTTGTACCGCAAACAATTTTACGATTCGCTGCTGAACGACTATTTCGATCGCAACCGCACCATCGTGGTGACCACTCATCAGGTAGAAGACGTCCAGCACGTGCTCACCGATCTCATATTCATCAACCGCGGGTCGCATCGTACTCGATTGCAGCATGGAAGAATTCGAGTCGCGCTATCTGGAACTGGCGGTGCAGTCCCGAGCATCTCGCCGCAGCGCGGGCTCTCAATCCGATACACGAACGTCAGGTGCTTGGTCGCAGCATCCTGCTGTTCGATGTAAAGATCAATCACGCTCGATCGCAAGCAACTCGCCGCGCTGGGCGACGTACGCGTGCCCAGCATTGCCGACTTGTTTGTTGCCATGCTGGGAGAGAAGCCAGCAAATCACACCAATCAGCCGCAAGGAGCCTCCCGATGAATAGCCAATCGAATCCGATGGCCGAATCCGTTTCGTCTTCGATCGCAGCACCGGCACCAACGTTGGTTACTCGCCCGTTCTACTGGTCCGTGCGTCGCGAGTTGTGGGAGAACCGTTCCATTTATCTCGCGCCGCTGGGCGTGGCCGCGGTATTCCTGTTTGGCTTTCTGCTCACTATGTTTCTTCCGGGCACTCGTGGACTGTGGTCGATCAGCCCGGAACATCAGGTGGGGTCGCGACCCCTTACGACATCGTGGCCGGTCTCATGATGCTGACCACGATTCTGGTGAATATGTTTTATTGCGCCGACGCTCTGTATGGGGAACGTCGCGATCGCAGCATCCTGTTCTGGAAGTCGCTGCCGGTATCCGATCTCACAACGGTGCTTGCGAAAGCCACATATCCCGCTGCTGATCGTGCCGGTGAGTCGCATGGGCCAGCGCCGTTGCTGTGCAATGGATCATGCTCTTATTCAGCTCCGCCCGGCTACTGGCGAGCGGTTTGAGCGTGTCTGCGTTATGGACGGAGTTGTCGTTCTTCCGGATGTCACTGCTGCTGCTCTACCACATTTTGACAGCCCACACCCTCTGGCCCGCGCCGGTTTATTGCTGGGTGCTGCTGGTGTCCGGCTGGACGCGCCGCGCAACACTGTTATGGGCGGCGTTGCCGGTGGTTGCCATTGCCGGGCTCGAAGGGATAGTGTTCCATACCTGGCATTTCGCCGCCCTGGTGGGCGGGCGGCTGATCGGAGCCGCGCCAGCAGTTGACTTCGGATCACCAGATACCTTTCCCACCAATCCTATGACACACATCACTCCACTTCATTTCCTGAGCAGCCCGAGTGTATGGCTGGGGCTGCTGGTCGCCGCGATATGTCTGATGGCAGCGGTGCGGTTGCGGCGCTACCAAGGACCGATCTGATTAAAGATAGACACAGTTTTCGACCGCATCGGAAAACACTTGCCTTTGCATGCAACCTTGTAAAAACCCTCACCAGATAGGAATCAAGGCTGGCGCGTGAGACAAATGCCACGCTCTGGGTTTAAGCTGCTGCCATGAAGAAGTTTCCGTATTCCAACCGCGAACTATTACATATCCCCAGCTGCAGCGAGAGGTTGGCATGAACCGGCGCGAAGCACTTCAGGGTTTGGATCGGCGGCTGTGGCACTGTCTCTGAATCGATTCGGATTTGCGTTACCGCGTATCGGGGCGAACGATAAGTTGACGATTGGCTGTATCGGCGTTGGATCCCAGGGACTACGCGTGATGTTGGATGTGTTGCGGCTGCCTGAAATCCAGGTAGTTTCTGTGTGCGACGTGAACCGCGGCAGCAGCGATTATCTGGATTGGGGTCCCAACGAATTGCGGAATAAGGTACGCATGGTTCTGCAGGATCCCTCCTGGGGTGCAACACTGCCCGGGCCCACAGCCGGTCGAGAGGTAGCGCAGAGCATCGTTAATGCTTTCTATGCGAAAGAAGGCGGGAAGGCCAACTACACAGGCTGTACGGCATATGAAGACTTTCGCGAACTGCTCGCGAAAGAGAAGGACCTTGACGCCGTGATCGTGAGCACACCCGATCATTGGCATGCCCCGATTGCGATCGCTGCGATGCGAGCAGGAAAGCATGTTTATAGTCAGAAGCCGATGGCTCATAGCGTGTGGGAGTGTCGCGAGATGGTTCGAGTAGCGAACGAGATGAAACGCGCGACGCAGGTTTCAATCTTCAACTCGAATTCTCCAGAATCGCAACAAGTGCACAATCTTTTGAATAGCGGCGTGATTGGGCCGGTGCGCTCCATCGACATCTGGACCAAGCGCGCATCGGCGTTCTGGAAGCAGGGACTTCCCACACCAACCCATGCGGATGAAATTCCTGACGGACTGAACTGGGATATGTGGCTGGGGCCTGCGCCGATGCGTCCCTTTAGCAAGAGTTATCTGCCGTTTGTTTGGCGCGCCTGGTACGACTTTGGATGCGGCGCTCTCGGAGACATGGGTGAATATGGCTTCGATACAATCTCGCGTGCCGTCGGACTGCAAGCCGCGCGTCGACATCGAGGCGAGTACGACCGATTTGTTTCCCGAAAGTTTCCCCGTCGCATCCTCGGTGCATTTTAACTTTGCGAAGACTGCGGCTCGGCCAGAACTGAAACTGAATTGGTACGACGGAGGTATTGAACCGAGACGTCCGCCGGAATTATCCGATGACGCGGAGATGGGGACGGGCGGCGAGGGTGTGATCTATACAGGCGACGATGGGAAGTTGATGACCGCATTCATGGGGCAGGATCCGCGTGTGCTGTCTAAAGATGGAAAGATGACCATGCCCTTCGGAAGCCAGCGAAGAAGGAAGAACCGTTTCAGCCGACAAGACCGGAGCTAGGCGGAAGCGCCAGCAGCGCAGATGCAGCGCACTTTCTCGAGTGGGTGCATGCTTGCCAGGGCGGTCCACCGGCTCGCGCGAATTACGCCTACGAGGCTCCGATCGTGGAGACCCTGATGCTGGGCTGCATTGCCGTACGAACACATGAAGTGTCTGGAATGGGATGCGGAAAACTTTCGCCTGACGCGCGGTTCAGAGCGGGCATCGGCATTGCTGATGCCGCAACATCGTGCTCCGTGGGGGATTTCATGAGTCCGACGTTTCCGCATGCGAGTTTTGATTCGCCTCGGATCTGCGCTGCGAACTGGGAATTTATTGGTCAGGCTAGGCGGCGCAGTTTTGTGACTCTGCCCGCTTCAACCCATTCCACGACAAAAATGTTGCCCTCGTGATCGAAGCAGGCGCTGTGCGGACAAACAAATCTTCCGGGAACGAATGTTCCGTGTTCCTGATTTCGAACCGTGCTCCAATCTGTTTTTGAAAATTCCCCCCGTCCCAAACTGGCGACCACATTGTTCTTGCGATCAAGAATCACCATTTTGCTTAAAAGATCCGGAATCACGACTTCGCCATTCCGCTCGTGAAAGTAACATGGCATCTTCGTTGTGCCCAGAATGAAGTCAACGTGTTTGCCATCCAGGCTGAATCGGTGCAACCGGCTGTTGCCCCGGTCGGCAACCACCAGAAGCGGCGTCTGTTCGCGGGTATCGATCCACAACCCGTGCGGACAATCCAGTTGATCGTCGCCTTTGCCCAATCCGCCAAAGGTGCGAATAAACTCCGCTTTCTGGTTGTACTGATTGATAAAACTCGATCCGTATCCATCGCCCACATAAATATCACCATTGGGAGCGATGGCCACGTTCGTCGGCCGATAGGGTACTGCCGAGCTTTTGTCCTTGGGTTTGTAGGCTTCGGATTCCGCCGGGTATCCCAGAGTGAATACTTCCTCCCCCTTCAAAGTTCGCTTTGTAACGATGCCATGTTGGAAATCGCATAGATAGAGAAAGTCTTCGCTTCCTTCTTTGCGGATCGTCAGTCCGTGGGCGCCGCCTTTGAATTGCCGACCCCAGGAGCGGACGAATTTACCGTCGTGATCGAAGACCACCATGGTGTCCAGGCTCTCGCTGGTCGCATTCACGGTGTGATGGATATAGATATTGCCCTGGGAATCTTCGCAAACGCCATGGGTATTCCCGTATTTGATGGTGCGTGGCAGCTCGCCCCAGTCGTGAATGGCCTCGTACTGATGACCATCTTGCCCGAGGATTGGCGCTTTCGTTCCGGCCTTGTCGGTTGTACCCAGGAGTGCAGGAGCGCAAGCCACAGTAGCAGCGGAGACTAGAAAATTGCGACGCGTAACTTCCATGATCAAGCGCTCCTAATAAATGACGAGAAAATCGAAAGAGAAATTGCGTTGGAAGAAGAGACGACTCAGATTCGCTATTGAGATGTTAAGCAGCGCTGTTCATCTTCACTTGCTCGCAACCGCAGCCTTTTCGTCGACCAGTTTAGGATCGGCGAATTGCAACCAGAAGCCCATCATCTCCTCATCGCTGGGTTCGCCCCAGCGAATCGCTTTCGAGGGATCGGGATTCTGGGCATTATCGAACGAGTTGTCGAAATATGCGGTGGTCACCAGCTTTGTACCTTTGGTAACAGGAACGGGTGCTTCAGGAAAGTAAGTTTCCTGCCAGCGGAAGTTATAGTGCGGCACATTTAATAGGACTTCATGATGGCCGTCAGGATAGATGGCTTCCGTGGTCATACTTTTTCCGCGAAAATGCATGTGAGCGGTGTAGGCGAGGGCCGTCACATCTTTGGGCAACGTATAACACGAAGTCACTCGATGGTTGTTGTCGTTGGGCGGAATCAGAAAGAGATCATTCCATATTTCGTATTGCGCAATCTCGTGCTTCACTGGTTCCCGGGCAAAGACAAGTCCAATGCTCGTGCGATCTTTTACATCTTCGCCGGTATGGTTGCTGTAGTGAACTTGAAATTGCAAATAGGAGCCTGCTGGAATTCTTAGCGCGTAACCTGCAGGACGAGTCTCGGCCAGGTGTCCTGGCAAATAGATTCCTGGAACGATATTCAGATATCCGGATCCCTTGCCCGGAACGCCGCCACCATCAGGCGCCGAGCACCCATCGTCGATTATGGGTGCATCGGGCCTCATATGCAGTACCTTGCCGGTGCGGTAATGATATTTGTCGACTCCAGCATCTGCTTTGCCATGCTCTGCTACTTCTTTCGCCACTTTATCGGCAGGAATCACTGACACCGTTGCATGATGCACTACGCGCCGATCTCCGGGAAGCACCTCGGCGGCCTGGATCCATTTGTCCTCAGTGAAGTTGGTCGGAACATAAATGTATTCGTAATCATCCTGGCTGCCGCCGCTTATTGTGAATTCGGGAATCGTGAATACGATGTCGGGCTTGATGTGCCAGCCCACGGGAAAGACGGGAGCCGGCGGCAGATCTTTTGCGTCGCCTTCCTTGGTGCCGGTTCTGACCCAGGCGTCGATTGTCTTGATGTCCTCTTCCGTGAGGCGCGGATCGTTGATGAAATCGCCTACTTTGGGGTCGGCGTGCCAGGGCGGCATCTTGCGTTGCACTACGGCTTCGCGAATGGCCGGCGCCCAGAGGCGCGCATCCTTATACGTCATGAGAGACATGGGAGCGATGTTGTTCTCGCGATGGCATACAACGCAATTCTTAAACAAAATCGGAGCGACATCCCGGTCATAGGTGACTTGCTTTCGGAGCATTCGAGGTTTCCTGACCTGCACCCATAACACACCGCAAAGCACTATGACAACCAGAGACAAGACCGATTCTGCTCGACACTATGAATCCTCCCATGCGACGTCGCCATTCTAGAACTCATCGTTCGCGAGTACAAGGACTGCAGCCTTCTCCCGCGCGGTAGCGCAACCGTCGGGCCTCCGTGCGTTCCTCTAGGCGTCAAACAAATGTCAACTGGAAAGCGACCCAGCCTAGCGGATGACAACTATTTATTTCTCTGGCAATGCTTCCAGATTTATTACCTCAAAAGGCGCAAGCGTCAGTGTCTTCGGCTCGCCCGCAGTAAATGAGACAGGTTTGCTGTCTCGGTCTTTGAGCCATGGGCTGCGGGCCTGATATTTCCGTGGCGCCTTTACCGGCAACTCGAACGCTTTCGCCACATCGAGCGCATAGGTCTGCTTCTTGTCGCTTGGATTGCGCAACGTGATGATGCCTTTTTCGGGCGACCAAGCTGCCCAGCCGTAAACTTGCAACTGGCGGGGATCGCCTCCAATCCAGTGAGTGTCGATCAGGACATTGGCATTGTGACGCGCCCATTGCGCAGCTTCCGCCAGCATGTCCCAATCTTCTTTCGATAAAAGGGAGTGAGTGATGTAAAGCTCTTGCAACTGCGTGCCACTACCGAAATAGGAGTGCACCTCATTCCGAAAATCCTTGCCCGGATCAGAATCAAGATGCTCCGCCTGCCGGGCATAAACCATTCCGTGCAGCATGAGAGAGTTCAAGGGAAACAGCGGCCCTGCTTGCACGATGCCGTGATAGGTTGCCGCGTCTCGATATGTGATCCAACGTTCGCGCCAAGAACCCACACCCGCAAACGCAGTATCGTCCCCGCTCCTCCAGATGGAATCGGAATACTGTAACCAGAAAGGGGATGGATAGGTACCGGTCGTCAGATTGATGAAAATTTTCGGATTAAGCGAGCGCCATTCGCGCATCAGACTGATGGCCGCTTGAAAGTCACTGTCAAACTGGCTACCCGGCAACACGCTATTCACATTTCCTGTGCCATCGATTTTGAACTGGTTCACCCCATAATCACGGATGAAGTTCAAAGTGACTTCACGGAAACGTGCGTAGTATCTTCGGCCCGGATAGGGCAAATCCGCCGGCGTTGGTTTCGAGACCTTGCTGGCGTCCGTACTTAAGACGCTCTTCCTTGGATTTGTCGTATCCCCCCCAGGGCGAGAGCCAAACGCCCGGCGCAGCACCGTATTTTTCAGCAGCGGCTTTCAGAGGCGTGAAACCATTCGGAAATCCTGGACCGAAACTCCACAGGGTATGAGGATCATCCCAGCCATCATCGAACAGGAATGAATCCAATTTTACGTTTCGCTTTTGGACCAGCTCTTCGCCGAAAGAATGAATTACATCCAGAGCGGCAGCCTCGTCGTAGGAATTATTAAAGCCAATGTCATACCAGGAGTTGTAGGTAAGAAACGGCGAGTAAGGGCGCGCCCTCTCGCGCTCTACGTAGCTGAGGAAGGCGCGTCGCATCTGCCCCGGTGGGCTGACCCCGATTACGGAAGAGTAAGTCACCGTCTGGCCCGCGCGCAGAGGCAATTCGCGATGCATCGAACACGTAACGACCTCATTCTCTACATCGCAGATAGACAGAGGATGTTCAAAGCCAAGAAAAATGTGTCCGAGGATTACGGGAGAGCCTTTCACTTTCCCATCCACGCGCGCGGTTGGCGCCTTGAAGTCGAATAGTTCGATCTCTGTGATTGGTTGGTCGGTCGTGGCGTGGAGCGAGATCTCCTGTCTCAGATAATTGGATCCATCTCGCAGTGTTCCTTTCCATGTCACGGACAATTGCCTCGTATGATCTTCCAGGTTGACGATCACCTGTTGCCCCGGAGAGCGTTCGGCAGATTTTAAGGCGTTTGGTTCGGCGCGCAGACTCTCTATCCGTGGATCACCCTGAGGCGCCATTGTCGAGGAGCGAAGAATCTCCCCGTCGCGGAACTTCAGAACAAAGAGATCAGCCGACAGTGGAATATGTTTTTCTGCGGGATGCTCGACCAGATCGGCCCCGGTAACTTTACCGTGGGTGAAGGACCATCGGGCCGCGAAGAGGTCGTTTTCCAAGATAATCCGATCGGGCCCGATGCTCGCTCGAGCCGCACCGGCGTCTACGCCGTAGGCATTCGAGGATTCACTTGCGGTGGTAACTCCCACCGTAACGATCAGTGAACACAGACAGAAGAATAAAGAGCTGATTGATACTCGCATAATTTTGCCAACGCATTCCGCTTCCGTGCAGCGCGATATTATATTAGACTCTGATCGCTAGTGAAGCATTTCGTAATAAATGGAAACTACGCACATAACAAAACGAAACTTGGGCGATCTTCCGTCGAAACCCCGGATCGCTGGGGAGAGATCTGCGTCGAGCAACAAAGGAGCGGAACGAGATCCTTTTGTTGCCATGGTGACCGCGAAGGCCGACGTAGATTTGCGCCTCAGCGATTTTCAGCCGCGCTCCATGCTGGTGTCCCCTGTCCACGAGATTCGTCGACCGAAGTTTCCTGTGATCGATTACCACAATCATCTGGACGCCCTGGAACCTTCTGACGTTCTTCGAGTGATGGATGAATGCGGAATTGAGCGAATTGTAAACATCACCATGCGCACCGGTGAAGCTGCATTACGAATGATTCATAAGTTTCACCGAGGCTGATAGCGATCGCTTCTCCACGTACGGCTGGATGGACTGGAGCGACCTGCACTCTGCCGGTTTTTTTCAGCGGTCTGTGGATCGACTGGAAGAGTTGGTGGAGCGCGGCGCTTGTGGTTTGAAGTTGTGGAAGGATCTGGGAACCAGCGTCCGCGATGTAGACGGAACTTTGTTGCGAGTGGACGATGAGCGGCTCGCGCCGCTGTTTGAGAAAGCCGCTGAACTGCATGTTCCCATCATGTTTCACATTGCAGACCCGGATGCTTTTTTTCAGCCCATCGACAATCACAACGAACGCTATGAAGAACTGGCGGCTCATCCGGAGTGGAGTTTCCACGGCTCGCAATTCGACAAGGCCCAATTACTTTCCCAGCGCGACAGGGTATTTGCCCGTCATCCGAACACTACTTTTGTGGCGGCGCACGTTGCCGAACATCCAGAGGATCTCTCCTATGTCAGCCGGTTGCTCGATTTGCATTCGAATCTCTACGTCGATATCGGGGCCCGTTGCGCGGAACTGGGGCGCCAACCCTACACCGCTCGCGAGTTTTTTCTGAAGCATTCGGGCCGCATTCTCTTCGGAACGGACCTGATTCCTGACGTAAACATGTATCGGCTTCACTATCGTTTCCTGGAAACCCGCGACGAGTATTTCGAGTATCCGTCGCACGCCTCTCGTCAGGGACGCTGGAACATTTACGGTTTGTTTCTTCCCGATGATGTGCTGCGTTGGGTCTACCGGGAGAATGCGCTGCTACTTCTCAAAAAATGAATGGATCCCATGCATCAGCATAGAATTGCATTCTCTTCAGTCCTTATCTTGTTCCTGGTTGCGACCGCCTCTCCAACTTCTGTTGAACAGAATTGGACCAACTACGTGCGCATCGGCGCATATGGGCTTGCCAGGAACAGCGCAGACAAAATCGTGGCCGACGCTCAGGCGACCGGTGTCTTCGGCATCGAGGTAGATAACGACATTCCCGGCCGCTACGAGAGCTTTCTCGATCCGAAGGCCAAGCTGGAGGCGATTCGAGCCGTGGCAGAAAAAGCACACGCGGTAGGAAACTATGCTTTCGTCTACATCGCTGGAACGGAATGCATCACGGCCCACGGCGATAAGGTGGCTCACACTCTTGCAAAAGATCATCCCGACTGGCTGCAGCGCAAGATTACGGGTGAGCCCGCGATCTTTGGCGGCGGCACGGCTTTTTGGATCGCTCCCGGCGATGAGGATGTTTGGATTAGTCCCTACGCTCCGGAGTGGCGCAAAACCTACATGGAGCGAGTCCGGCAGATTGCGGCGACTGGAATTGACGGCATCTACGTCGACATTCCGTATTGGATGACTCACTTCGAAGGCTGGGAAGACACGTGGGCTAGCTTCGACGACTACACCGTGGCCGCGTTCAGAAAGCAGACGGGACTGGATGCGAAAAAAGATTTAAAGATTGGCGACTTCTCCGATCCTAACTTCCGTCGTTGGGTTGATTTTCGTATTCAGACCATCACTGATTTTCTGCACGAGATCGACCAGAACGCCAAGTCGATAAATCCACAAATCAAGACGATTCCCGAAATCTATCCCGGCATTGAGTCGGAGGCGGTCCGCGTGGGGGCTGATGTTTACAGTCTCTATCCCGTGGTCGACGCGATCGCGCACGAATACGAATTCGGCAACGGAAATCATATGGCGTCGGCTCGCACGCCACTGGACTGGTTTTACTATCAGGTCGGCATGCACACCTTCCGGGCTTTCGCGGAAGGGAAGGCAACCTGGATTCTGAACTATTCCTGGGACGGAGATAAAGTTGTCGACCGGCGCGAGGCCATGATGAACCTGGCGATGTCCCAGGTTATGGTGGGAGCGAATTTTTGGGATGCGCCCGGCCATTCCATGGCGGGATCCAACGATCCGGCTACCCGCAAAAAGATTTTCGCCTGGATTAAGCAAAACGAAAAAACGCTTTACCTGCCGCGCACTCCGATCCATCCCATCGGAGTTTATTTCTCGGCGCAGACGCGAAACTTTTATGCCGAAGATTTTCTTCGCTCCTATCGTGGGATTCTCATTTTGCTGATGCAGGCTCATCGAGAATTTCAAATCGTCACCCCGAGAACCCTGCACGAATTTCGCGGCGAAGCCCTCGTTCTTCCAGATGTTCGTATTTTGAATTCGGACGAGCAGGCATGGCTCAAACAGTATGCCGGAGGGGGAAAGAAGTTGATCATTACGGGTAACAACCCACTGCAATCCGGGAGTCAACCGGGCATGGCGACTTTTCCGGATTGTCCGGGGAAAGCGTATGTCACGTCTCTGGAAGCTGGCTTTGATCAGACGACCCCAAAGATGCAACAGGCTTTTCTCGACAGCCTTCCGCCGGGTGCGGATGTTGAAATCTCAGCCTCGCCCGAGGTGGCCACTTCCATTGCTCGAGTGAATGGTGAGACTCACGTTTTCATGGCGAACTTCGCGGGCCTCGTGGGAGGCAAGAATCCCGTTCAAACTCCTCAGACGGTCACAATCACAGTGCCAGATGGCAGCGGCCATTCGGCGTATTTCTTGCCGTTTCTCGGGGACACTCAAAAACTGGAGGGCACGCCGAACCAGGGGAAGGTTACTTTCACATTGCCGCCCATCTCGAAGGGTGCAGTCTTCTGGCTGAAGGCCAATTGATTCAAAAATCCGATCCCAGGCATTCATGGCGCGGCACCCCGACATTCCTCTTGACAAGCAGCGTTCCCAGTCAGTAAAAGATTGGTTTCGAAAGAAATCGTAAGCAATCGCAAGCCAGAAATACTGCGGTTCGTGCAGGCGCCATTCGAATGTTCTTGGAGGATGTCATGCGGCTGACTCGGCGGGTGCTTTCCTGGTTTCTGTATGTCTCGCTCTTCGCAATCTGTACGAGCCTGCTTTTTGCGCAAGGCAACTACCGGGCACAACTACGCGGAGTTGTCTCTGATGCTTCAGGTGCTGTAGTGCCGAATGCTACGGTCACCATTCGCGACACAGGTACCAACATTTCGTCCTCTGCGCGAACAGATGATAAGGGTTCTTATTTCTTCACCGGCCTGCGCCCATCGACCTACGACGTAAAGGCCGAAGCGCCGGGATTTCGCGCGTCCGACCGCACCGGAGTAGTTCTCGAGGTCGACCAGGAATCCTCACTAAATTTCAAACTGCAACTGGCGGGCGTCACCTCCACAGTTGAGGTCAGCACCACAGCCCCGCTCCTTGATACCGGCAATGCAACTCTCGGCACCGATGTCACCAGCCAGTACGTCAAGCAACTTCCCTTGGTAAATCGCGATTTCTTCGGCCTGACCTTTCTGGCGGGAGGGGTAACGGAGGCTGCCGGCTCGGGCACGCAAGATAATTACCCCTCGGGAACGAATTTTGTTTCGAACGGTCAGAGAAACGCCACCGCTGAAGTCCGGCTCGACGGCTCCCCGCTGAGTGCGCCGGAACAGGGCGAAGGCGGAAACAGCAATGTTTATTATGAGCCGCTCGTCGAAGGCGTGCAGGAATTCAAAGTTCAAAACAACAGCTTCTCGGCGGAATTCGGCAACAATGGCGGCACTGTCGTAAACATGGTCATGAAAAGTGGCACCAATAATTTTCATGGCAGCGGATGGTATTTTCTGCAGCGTTCGGGATTGGACGCGCGCGACTTTTTCAATCCTGCTCCGAATGCCAAGCCGGATAGCGCTCGCGATCAGGGCGGATTTTCGATTGGAGGCCCGATCCGGAGGAACAAAACTTTCTTCTTCGCCGATTTCGAAAAGGTTCGCTCGAATTCGGCATTCAACGGCATCGCCACTGTGCCGACTCAGGCGGAAAGAGGAGGAAATTTTTCCGCGATAGCAACTTTTGGTCCCGGCGGCATTTGCGTTGCCAACTGTATTTATGATCCAACTCTGCCGTTGGTTGGGTGCGCGACCGGTATGTGCCGGCAGCAGGTACCGGGCAACATCATTCCGGCAGGCGAGATCGATCCGATCGGTAAGGCCATTCTGAATCTCTATCCGCAACCTAATCAGCCGGGAACTATCAACAACTATCTTTTCAGCGGCACTTCGCATGCTCCGGATTATCAGTTCGATATCAAAGTCGATCATCAAATTAATGACAAGAATCACATCAGCGCCCGTTACAGTCGCGAATCTTCGAACTACTACACGCCGATGATTTTCGGAGACAGCTTCGACAACAATGGATCTGGCGACGGCATCGCCGGCTCTCCGACGCGCACGCAAAACGCATCGATCGAATACTCCCGCACTATAAATTCACGCATCGTCTGGACGAGCCACTTCTCCCTGGACCGCGTACATGAACATGCAACCTCCGGCATCCCGACCATTTCAAATTTCAACTCCACCCTCCCTTCCGGGGTTCAATTGTCGCCAATCTTTCAGCAGGCGAACGGATTGGATCGCATGCCCGCAATTTACATGTCCTCCGGCGGGCAAACCACCCCTTGGACCGATCTCTACGATCAATGCTGCATCGATACGACCTTCGCGCACACGCTCTACACCTATTCGTCCCAGTTCGTGGTTTCGCGCGGATCGCATCTGATGAAATTCGGCGGCGAACAGCGCCTTTTTTATAACAATTTCTTCCAACCGAACGATCCCACCGGAACCCTGAACTTCACCGACTATGTGACTTCACCGACTCCCAACAACGATTGCGATCCGGACTCGCCAACGGACACTTCATCTCGACCGGCAATCCTTTGGCCAGCACGCTCTTCGGCTACGCCGACAACGTCAATCCGGTTCCCAATATCAATACGTCGCTGCAAGTTTTACCCTCGGTCGCCAACAAGTCGGCCGAAACCGGTTTCTATTTCCAGGACGACTGGAAGATAACCTCCAAGCTCACATTGAACCTCGGTATCCGCTATGAATGGAGCACGCCGTACGACGAGCGCTACAACCGCATTCAGTTCAGCGATTTCACCGCGCCCACGGGTGTCGGCATCAATCTGGCAAATGTGTTGAGCGCTGCCCCTCCTGGCACAAGCAGCGCCCAGGCGACGCTGGCCGGTGTCGGCATCAGTCTTCCAACCACGGAGCAATTGATCGGCACAACGCAATTTGCCGGCTCTAACATGCGGCACGTGCCGGTCTATCGAAATGATGTCGGCCCGCGGCTCGGTTTTGCCTACGCGTTCGATCAGAAGACGGTCGTTCGCGGCGGCGCCGGAATTTATTTCGGCATGAGTCCGGCCACGAACTTTCAATATCCTGGAACCGCGTTCAGCAAAACGGCGCCCATCATCTTCACGAATAATAATTTCGAGACGCAGTATGCCACGCTCGAAAATCCGTTCCCATCCGGATTTACTCCTCCGCAAGGCCGCCAGTATGGTCAGTTTGCCGAGTGGGGATATGGCAACAACAACGATCTGGGTACTACGGCGGCACGCGACGCCGATCTTTACATGTGGAATATTGGAATCCAGCGCGAACTGCCGAGCCAAATCGTCCTGGGCGTCGACTACTCGGCCAACCGCAGTACGCATCTGCCCTGGTCCGGAACGAACAACAGAGATTTCATATCGTCCGCCTTGCTGGCGAAGGTCTCCGCTGCCGTCACACCTACTGACCCTCAATGCCAGAACGACAGTTGCGTGAGCACCTTTCTGGCGAACCCGGTCAGCAATCCTTTCTATCCGATGTTCAGCAGTCCATGTACGCCCACGCCATCGTCGCCCTGCTTCAACGAGCCGAATTCGCTGTACAGCGCGCCCCAAATTCCTCTCGGCGATCTACTCAATCCCTACCCGCAATTCACCGGCGATTTTGAGGGCCTGATGATTGAAGAAGCATCATCCTGGTACAACGCCATGCAGGTCCGCTTCGAGAAGCGCACGACGCACCATGTCAGTTTCGAAGGTAACTACACGATCTCGAAGATGACCGATAATTCGTCTGCTGGCCGGAACAATTGGGTGGGCTCACTCGGAAGTGGAACGCCGCAACAACTCGATCGGCTGTATCTGGAGCACAGCATCAGCGCCAACGACGCTCCGCAGCGCCTGGCGGCCGCGGTCGTTCTCGATCTGCCTGTGGGCCGCAAACAATTGGATCGGAGGCAACATGAATCGCGGCCTTGATGCGGTGGTCGGTGGATGGTCGCTTGCCACCATGATCACAGAACAGTCGGGTCAACCCATCGCGCTGGGCATGAGCAACCCCCGGCTGGCCAACGGCACGCAGCGTCCCAACATCATCTGCTCTCAGCTCAAAACCGGACTCAGCATGAAAGATGTCGCCGCCAATTGGCAGGCTAACGGCAATGCCGAATCAAACGGAGCCGTGCCCCCGTTTTCCTTCATCAATCCCGGCTGCCTTGCCGACCCAGGCGATCAGAACCCCGGCAACGCCCCACGTTATTATCCCGGTCTGCGAGTGAATGGCATTCACAACATCGATGCGAACCTTTCCAAGTCGTTCGTGCCGAAAGAAGGAATGAAGATCGAACTGCGGGCTGAGATGTTCAACGCGTTCAATCATCCGCGCTTTGCCCAGCCCGATGCCGCATTCGGAGATTCGGCCTTCGGCACGATCACCTCTGACGCGAATGGCTACCTGCCCCGTTACTTTCAGTTTGGATTGAGGTTCGAGTTCTAGAATTCGGAGCATGACCGAGCCAGGTAATTCTGGACGATGTGTCTTTTCAGGAAGGTGGTAGACTTTCTTTATTATGGCTGCTGAAAAACGACGTAAGAAAAGCACGAAGAAAACTGCCGCGAAGAAAGCCAAACCTGCAAAGAAGAGTGTCCCAAGGAAACTGGCTAGCAAGAGGGTGGTCGCGAAGAAGAAGTCGCAGAAGAAGCCTGCGGCGAAAAAATCAGCCACGAGAACATCAGCGCCGGCAAAGAAAACTACAAGCCCGAAATCCGGACGAGCACTCACGAAAAGCGCTCCAACAAAAAGGCAGCGCCTCGATGACGATGCGTTTACAGGCACCGGGCTGAGCTCGCAGGCAGGGCAATCGGGAGATTTGCAGGGACTATCGAACCGCGAACGTGCTGATTCGGAAAGTGTGGACGAGCTACTGGAAGAAGGGAACGCGTTCGAGGCCGACGTGGTATCGGGCGTGCAGAGCGCAGACGATCATGAAGGTCAGGAAGTTCACACCCACGAAGTGCCCGAAGACGATGTTCCCGGCGAATACCTCGACGAAGATTGATTGTCGGCTTTGATCGAACTTTGGTCCGCAGGCAAGTCGGCTCTGTCTTCGTTGCCTAATCCGCAAATCGAAAACCCTCGACGGCTATATGGCAAAAATAGGGGCATATCTCCCGATATGCCCCTTCTTTATATCCCTCTCACCCTTACTCGTAATTGAAATTCAGTTGATCCAGGTACACGGAATAAGGAGACTGTTTGGAGTTTCCGTCCTCCTGATAATTGATGGTCACCCCATACCAGCTCGAAGGAGCCGAGCCGTGGTTGTAGTATTGGTTGAGAGTTGCTGTCGAATCCATTCAGAGTAATCGATTTATACAACAATTGATTATCGGAAGTGCGCTCCACCTGGATGGTTAAGTGATTCCAGGCATTGTTATTCGGATGGCAGGCAACGCCCGTTGGAACCCAGTGCTGCATTGACATTGTCCCAGACGTCCCATTCATTCCCGCCAGCCACCCGACACTCATGGCCCCAAATGAAGCCCATGCTGTCGAAGAACTGATTGATATCGAACTCCAGCGCTTGCGCCAGCCCCAAGTTGCTTCCCCAGAAATAAACGTCATAGGTGAAGTCGTGCAGGGTGGGAACCAGCGTGTGATTTGTATCGGGTAAGCCTTGCGAAGAAAACGGACCGATCAGGTGATTGTTCCAGAGTCCATCGCCATACGCTTCGCTCCCCGCCAGATACATCTGAGTGGCCTCTCCGGTCATCGAAGGATTCTTGATCCCTTGTGACATGGAGAAAACGATGTTGTCGCAGGGCGAAGGGGAACAGTCGACGAATGTAGGAGCTCTCTGTCCATATTGTCCCCAGCCTCCGCTGTGCTGCAGGTTCGAGAACACTTTGCCCCCGCCTCCGCCGCCACCGCCGACCGTGATGGTAACGGGAGCGGTGCTCGCTCCGCCGCATCCATCCCACTCTTCGACCACAGCCTTGTAAGTCCCAGGGCTCAGCGCCAGGCTATGGTTCAATTGGTTTCCGTTCTCGACATAGGCCAATTGGTAAGGAGCGGTATAGACGCCGATCGCGGAGACGCCCTTCGAACAGGTCGTGCTCGCCGTCGCAGAAAAATTCACAGGCGAGCTGACCGTGCTGTTGTTGGCGGGCGAACTCACGGAGACGCCAGAAGATTTTTCACTGACGGTAACGGTAATCGGGGTGGTCGAGGCCCCACCGCAGTAATCCCACGATTCAACCACGGTTTTATAAGTCGCTGGATTCAAGCTGAGGCTTGTGTTCAGACTGGATCCATTCACCACGTAAGCCAAAACGCCCGGGGCGGTGTAGATTCCCATGGAAGCGATCCCTTTGGAACACGAGGTCGTAGCCGAAGCAACGTAATGCACGGACCCTGCTATAGTTGCGCCGTTAGCGGGAGCGTCCACGGTTACGCCTGCGAATGCAGCAGGCACGCAAATTACGAGCAGGCACACTAATCCTGAGAGAGACTTCTGCATGTAGTAGACTCCAATTTATTTATTGGCTTTCGATCGAGCAGAACTGCAACTGCGCCCTGTGCGCGCGAGCGGGCGCGCCGTGGGACTGAATCAAAGTGGCGTGACTGCTGAAGCAATCAGGAATATCGAATCCAAGAAAGCACTCAATATCTTCCCGGCTGCGCTTCAGAATGAAATTTTTGTTAAGTCAAAATTGAGAGGAAAATACCAGAAAGACCCTATTCCAACCAAGGAAAATGTGTGGTTACAGGTAATCGGAAGTTCATGTCCCTCCAGTTTCGGGACTGCAATAAATCTGGGGAGATTTTGCCTGCGCCGTTGGTCGTTACTTTAATTTTCCGCGACCGTACGAAAAAAATTTAAACGATTCAATGGGGTGTTCAATCCGTGAGCACCGCGAAGAGCGTCGGCGGTAAGCAAGGCCAGGGCAACGGAACTCGCAGTCAAGAATTTCTATTTCGCAACGCTGGCGTACCCAAAGATCGCCTTCAACTCAAGGAATTCTTCCAAGCCACTTTCACCCCACTCCCGGCCATTGCCCGATTGCTTGTAACCTCCGAAACAACCGGCGAAGTCCACTCTTGCTCCGTTGATGTGAACATTACCGGAACGAATTCGCTTGGCAACTCGGCGCGCTCGCTCAATATCTCCTGCGGTGATAAAACCGGACAGTCCGTAGGCAGTATCGTTCGCGATGCGGATGGCGTCCTCTTCGTCTTCATAGGGAATAATGCAAAGAACGGGCCCGAAGATTTCCTCGCGCGCGATCGTCATGTCATTGCTCACGTCGGAGAAGACTGTTGGTTTCGCGAAATAGCCCTTGGTGAGACCTTCTGGGCGGCCGAGTCCTCCGGCGATCAACGTTGCGCCTTCAGAAATCCCCTGGCTGATTAGACGCTGCACTTTCTCGAACTGCGCCTTGTTGGAAAGCGGCCCCACGCCAGTGTTTTCTGAAAGCGGATCTCCAACTTTCGTCGAATCGGCAGCCAGCCTTTGCTGCCGCCGCTGCCGCAGCCATCTTGGAGCGAGGAACGAGCATCCGAGTGGGCGCGTTGCAGGATTGTCCGGTGTTGCGAAAGCATTCCTGCACGCCTTGCTTGACCGCCTTGTCGAAGTCGGCGTCGTCCAGAATGATGTTGGCCGATTTGCCGCCGAGTTCCTGCGTAACCCGCTTCACAGTGGGAGCCGCAGCCACGGCCACTGAAACTCCGGCTCGCGTGGACCCGGTAAAAGAGACCATGGCAATATCTGGATGCGATGAAATTGCTGCGCCCACGGTAGGCCCATCTCCATTCACCATATTGAAGACTCCGGCAGGGACACCAGCCTCATCCAGGATTTGCGTAAACAAGTACGCGGATAGAGGCGCAATTTCACTCGGCTTAAGAACCATGGTGCATCCCGCCGCTAATGCGGGCGCGACCTTGGTCACGATCTGGTTCATCGGCCAATTCCAGGGAGTGATCAGCCCACAGACTCCAACCGGCTCTTTTCGCATCAAGCGTCGAACCCTTGAGCTCTTCGAACTTGAAGTGCTCCAGAACCTTCACGATCTCCAGCAAATGGGCGAGGCCGGCCGGCGCCTGCGCTTTTCGAGATAGTGAGAACAGGTGCACCGATTTCTTCAGAAATGGCTTGCGCCATCGGCTCCATCTTTGATTGATAGATATCGGCGATTCGGCGAAGAAGCGCCAAGCGCTCATCGCGACTGGTTTCCGAATACGACTCGAAGGCGCGTTTGGCGGCCGCTACTGCTCGGTCAACATCTGGGGCGCTACCCAGCGAGATCGTTGCAACCGGCTCCTCATTAGCGGGATTGATAACTGTGAAGTCGTCGGACTACGGCGGGATCGACCCACTTTCCGTCGATATAGAATTGGCGAAAGTTTTTCATGGGTTTCGGATACGGCTCAGCTTGGATTTCTTGGCGATGCGCTAGCTGAAATTGTATAAGAACACGGTTGCCGAAATCGGAGCCAGGCCGTTTCCTGATCCGTTCCGAGATTTGGTTCGTGATTTTATTCGAAGCGACGCGGGGAGAGCGTGTGGGCATCGTATGCCAAAATACGAATACTGTCATTCCGCTCCCCGCTTCCCGTTACCCTCGTAACTTTAGCTCCTGTTACTTCTTGCTTACCTTTAAGCTGGCATGAATTTCAGTTCCTTATTAGTGTGCTCGGACGAACGCGCCCTCCGCGTTCTTAGCAACGTCCTGAGCGAATTGGAAATCGATGTCGAGCACTGCCCGGACCACGCGAGTGCAACGAAAAAGCTGGCACAACACACTTTCGAAGCAGTCATCGTGGACTGTAAAGACGAGCACGGATTCGCTCTGCTGGGAAGCGTCCGCTCCGGAAAACAAAACAGCAAGTCGATGGCAATCGCCATTATCGAAGCCCGCACCAATCTGCAGACCGCATTCAAGCTGGGGGCAAATTTTGTTGTCTTTAAACCCATCTCAACGGAAAAAGCGAAGTCGAGTTTTCGGGCCGCCCGAGCCCTCATGAAGCGGGAGCGTCGCCGGTCCTTACGAGTGCAAGTAAACATAGCCGCCTATTTCCGATTCCAGAATGGAGAAGGCGAGCATGGCTCCATCTCCGGACTGAGCGAGGGTGGAATGTCGGTCCGATTTTCCAGTTCGAACAAGAAGTTGTCCCCAATTGGCTTCTGCTTTGCCCTTCCCGACACCACCACCGTAGTCGAAGCCAATGGCACGATCGCCTGGCAGGATGCGCGGCGGCATGCCGGCCTTCAGTTTGCCGCGCTTCCCGCCGCCACCGAGGAAAGTCTGAAAGAGTGGTTGCGCCTGCAGAGCGGGGAGAAGCGGGATCCGCCGATTCATTGCACTCTAATTTGCCTCAGTGAGGCGGGATGCTTCTTGCGGACCCAGTCTGCCTTTCCTGTGCAGACGCGCGTGGAGTTGCTGCTCCGTGCCGCAGATTATTCGGTCAAGACGCAAGGGAAAGTGCGATTCATGGATCCAGAACTTGGTATGGGCATCGAGTTCCTGACGCCGACGGCCCGGCACCGGCATCGATTAGAGGAATTAATTCAGCAGATCGAAGCCAACCCGGACGCTGTCGCCGACGTACTGGTTGAGCCGGAGGGAATCGACTGGGAAGAATAATGTTGCCGAGTCGTCAGCAACCTCAGGTCCGCCACAGCTCGCCCTGGAATCGGACCCACTCCTTGAGCTCTTCTGTAAAGGGAGCACGCTTGCTAAAGCAGAATTTCTGACTGAACTCGGAAAGCACGAGCTGGCGAACTCTCCGGCAAGCGCATCGAGGCATGAATTATCCGAAGCGATTGCCTATCAGCGTCGCGAGCCAAGATTGTCCGTGTCTCTGCCGGTACAGATGGTCAGTCAAGCTCAAGAGGACCCCTCCGACGCGTCCATCGTCGATGTCAGTCACCGTGGCGCGCGTCTTGACGGGGCTGCGTTTTATCCTAGTGTGGGAGAGATCGTTCATCTCGTCTCAGGCGGTGTCGACGCACGCTTTCGTGTCATTTGGGTGGGAGAGAAGGGAACTCCGCAAGAAGGACAAATTGGCTTGCAAAGTCTGACGACTGACAACTGAGTGCCCGTGGCACGCAGGAAGAGATCCGAAGAACCGAACCTGAGCGGTCCCGCGCAACGTCCTAGCTGCGAAAACAACAAAGCCCGCCGACCTCGCGAAGAAATGTAAATCCCTTTCATTTGTCTCACTCCGAATTCCTTCATCTGCTGATAATCTCTGTCAGGGGGCTTTTCTAATGCCTAGAAATAACCAGATGGAGATGAACTCAATTCGCATTGAAAAAGTAGTGAACTCCAGGGTGCACGAAGTCGACTTCTCGACACTCGTTTTTGGCAGCGTCTTCAGCGACCACATGTTTACCGCTGAATTCCAGGATGGGCGCTGGAGTGACGGTCTGATTCAGCCCTATGGACCGCTGCAGATCGGTCCGAATATCAGCGCGCTGCAGTATGGAATCTCTGTCTTTGAGGGCATGAAGGCGCACAAATCAGGCGACGGGCACGCTCTCCTATTTCGCGCTCGTGAGAATGCGTTGCGGTTGCAGCGCTCTGCTGCCCGGCTCGCCATGCCAGCCGTTCCCGAATCTTTGTTCCTGGATGCCGTTCGAGAATTGGTTCGCCTGGACCACGGATGGATTCCTCCCGCCGAAAAGGGAGCCTTGTATATCCGGCCCGTTCTGTTTTCGGTGGACCCATCGCTGCGCGTGAAGCCGGCGGATCGATTTCAGTTCGTTATCTTTACGTCTCCTTTTGGCGCATATTTCTCGGCGCCCATCGACGTTCTGGTCAGCGAACGGTACGTGCGGGCATTTCCCGGAGGAACAGGCGACATCAAACCGGCAGGAAACTACGCCGCCGCCCTTCTGGCCGACCAGGAAGCGCGCGATGCGGGCTGCAATGCAGTCATGTGGCTCGACGCTCAGGAACGCCGATACGTGGAAGAATGCGGTGTGATGAATGTGTTTTTTGTTCTTGGCGAAGATGTCGTAACTCCGCCCCTGAGTGGAACGATCCTGCCCGGCATAACTCGTGAGAGTGTGATTACCCTTCTTCGGGATTTGGGATATCGCGTAAGAGAGGATCGCATTTCCATAGAGGAATTACGGAAGAGCTATGACCGCGGCGAACTTCACGAGTGTTTTGGCACCGGAACCGCAGCCACGGTTTCTCACGTGAGGCGCATTGTTTATCAGGGTCGCACGATGGAACTGCCGCCACTTGAAAAGCGAAAAGTGGGGGCTGCGGTGCGCGATAAGCTTCTCGCCGTGATGACCGGTCGGGAACCAGATCCCCACGGTTGGGTCGAGACCATCTGACCGAATAGTTTTCACGAAAACAAGTCAAGTGAAAGCTTCTGTAATGCATTAGGCCGGCCCGTCGAGATTTCTTTTGTACGGAACGTGAGCATTGCGGTTAAGATGTCAGGGCCACATGTTTCCGCGCGAATGATAACCAATTCCTTGAGGACTTTTCGGCGGGGGTTAACGCTTACTCTAATCTTTTGCGGGGTTGTCCTATCCACCGCGAACGGTTCTCAAGGCGCCCCAACAGATCCCAACTCAAGCCAGGGCGAGGGCCTCAAACCCATTCTGCAGTACATCTCCTCCGCTTGGGACACTTTGACGCGATCGATGTCGGAATGCGAAAGCGTTGTCGATCCCAAGATGAAAGTGGCCGCTGTATTGTATTTGCCTGCAGGATTCAGCGAGCCGCCTGCTTTGCAAAAGCTCACGAAGAATTGTGATGTGCGAATTGAACATCTGCCCATCGAGATCCATCATTTGGGAGAGATCGATACCTCGAAGATTCAACCGCCCGGATTGCTCTATCTGGAGAATAAATATGTCGTTCCCGGCGGGCGCTTCAACGAAATGTATGGATGGGATAGTTATTTCATCATCCGAGGATTGCTGCGTTCCGGGCGAGTGGAGTTGGCTCGCGGTATGGTCGACAACTTCTTTTTCGAAATCGAGCATTACGGCGCCATGCTCAACGCGAATCGCACTTACTATCTGACGCGCTCCCAGCCGCCTTTTCTGAGTTCGATGTTCGTCGATGTTTACGACGCTCTGCAAAAATCTGGAACAGCAGATCCAGCCTGGGTGGCCAAAGCTTACGCTGATCTGGAAAAAGATTATGAGATGTGGAACCGTGATCCTCATCTGGCCGGCGAGACTGGATTATCGCGATATTACGATTTTGGGGAAGGGCCGCCGCCGGAAGCCGCAGAGGATGAATCGGGATCCTATCGCAAGGTCGTCGACCTACTTTTTTTTCCATCCTTCCCAGGCAGATAGCTACATTGTCCGGAGTGAGTCGGGGGATCAGCAGCACTCGGTTGCGTGGCCCACATTCAGTCTGCAAGTCTGCGGCGTTTCTTACACCATGGCTCGTGCCGACTGCGATCAGCGCAAAGAGTTTCAACTGAGTTCCGAGTATTACAAAGGCGACCGCTCCATGCGGGAATCGGGATTCGATGTCACCTTTCGTTTTGGGCCATTTGGCGATGCCACGCAACACTATGCGCCGGTCTGTCTGAACAGCTTGCTCTACAAAACTGAGAAGGATATGGAGCAGATCAGCCGCTGGCTGGGGCACGAAGCTGACGCCGCGAAATGGAACCAGCGCGCCGAAAAACGCAAGCAACTCATCACGCGCTATCTGTGGGACGATGCAGCGGGATTTTTCTTCGATTACGATCTCGCGACTGGCCACAAATCGTCCTACCGTTATGCGACCACCCTATATCCCCTGTGGGCGGGTCTGGCCACAGCGGAACAGGCGCGGCGCGTAGCTAAGAATCTTCCGGCTTTGGAAAAAGTTGGTGGGTTGGCGATGAGCACCGAAGATTCGGGAGCACAGTGGGATTTGCCTTACGGCTGGGGGAACATCGAGATGCTCGCCGTCGAGGGCCTGCGCCGCTACGGCTACCAGCAGGATGCCGATCGGATTTCGTATGAATTCCTGTCGACGGTGGCGGAAAATTTCCGCCGCGACGGTTACATCGTAGAAAAATATAATGTGGTCACGCGTTCCTCGGATGCCCACGCGGAGCTTGGCTACAAGATGAACGTTGTGGGTTTTGGCTGGACCAATGCGGCATTTGTGGAGATGCTGCATGCTTTGCCCAAGGAAGCCGCAGATCGACTGGCGGCAGAGCAAAATCGTCCCCTGCCGCCTGCGCCGCAGTGAAGTGAACTACGGATGCGAATTCTGCCTGGTTTGTAGTTGTTCAGCCAAAGTTAGTTCGCTCTCAGCCTCTTCTTTTTCTCCCATATCGCGATAGGCCTGCCCCAGCAAATGATGAGTTGTGGGATTGTTCGGGTCCATGGTCGCAGCCCTCTGCAAAGCGCGAACTGCCAGTTCGAACTCGCCCTTTTTCTCCAGTACCTTTCCCATGAGGATGAAGGGACCGGTGGAGGTGGCGTCAAGCCAGATCGAGCGCTGCAAGAGGCGTTCGGCATCATCAAATTTCTGGATGCGAGAATAAGCGTCGGCCAATTTGTAGTAAGTTTCAGCGTTTCCGGGATCAATCGCCAGTTCCTTCTGAAATTCAGCGATCGCTTCAGGCACGCGCGATTTGTACAAGTACAGTTCGCCGAGCAGGAAGTGAACCAGAGGAAGCTTGGGGTCGAGAGTGGCCGCCTTCCGCGCATATTCTTCCGCTATCGGATCGAATTCCTGGCGCAGCAACATTCTCGCGGTGAACATATAACTGGCGGCGGAATCGGGCGGCACGTCGAACATTTTTGCGAAGGCCACGCGGGCGTGCGGATAATCTTTGGTTTGGATATAGCAGATGCCAAGAATATAGGCGGCATCCACATTCGCCCGGGGATACCAGCCTTGAACCTTTTCGAGAAGCGGGATCGCATCCGCGGGATGCCCTCCAAGATAATAGGAAAGGCCCAGCAACTGCGTGGCCTCACCGTTGCGCGGATCCGCGACTGAAGCCTTCTTCAGATACTCAATAGCTTTAGGGAAATCGCTCTTCTTGTAATAGGCTGTGCCGAGTTCCAGGTCGAGTCCGTTCGCGTGGGGGTTGGCTGACTGAATCGATTCCAGGTTCGCAATCGCGTCATCGAACTTTCCCTGTTGCATGAGCCTGCGCGCTTCCGCGAAGTCAGTGACGGAAGGAAGCGACGCTGTGCCTTGTGCAGCCGGGGCGTCCGGTGGAGATTGCTGCGCCAAGCCGCAGGGCGAGAATATCCAAAGACAAGCCGAAAGCAACATCGTTTGAATGAACTGAGCGCGTTGCATTTGAATTTCTGAAAATCAAATCTCCTGCGGTTGACTATTGGTTCATCGTTCTTTGCAGTTCCGCCAAGTTTTCCTTCGCCAGTGCGTTACCTGGATCGAGCTGCAAGGCGCGCTCAAAATGAATCTTGGCTTCGGAGAATTTGCCCATCTCCGCCAGAGCGCTACCCAGATTTGCTTCTGTATTAGCATCCGCTGGCCGCGCTTGCAAGGCCATCAGAAACTGTTTCGACGCAGCCTCAAAATTGTCCATCGCGGCCAGCACGTTCCCTAAGTTATAGTGCGCATCAAAGTAGTCGGGACGCGCTTTTAATGCTGCTTCCAAAAAAGGGCCGGCCTGTTCGGGATGACCCTGCGCCAGCAACACCGAGCCTATCGCATTGTTGGCAACTGCGTCCTCGGGACGAAGGCGCAGCGCGGATCGATATTCCTCCATCGCGCGATCCAGTTTTCCCTTGGCCTGAAGCATGGCCGCCAGATTGTAATGTGCTTCGAAGTCCGCGGGATTTTTATCCACCTCATGTTGCGCGAGAGCTTCCTGCAGAAGCATTCGCGGGTCGCCTTGCGTGGGATCGAAATTCACCGGAAGCACCTGCAGCCACAGGTGGCACATTTCGTCGCTGGAGCGGTTGCCGCTCCTGACTCGCGCAGGGGGATGGTTTGGATTCAGCGGATTTGCATCCGAATTGTCATACACGTACCGCAGACTCACGACAGTGCCCTTTGGCAGCAGCACCGGATCGGCATAACGGTAGACGGCTTGCCAGTTCAGGTTCCAGTGGGGAATATGAATCAGCGTCTTCTTCTCGCCATCCGGTAGTGTCGCGAAAGCCTGAATATCTTTGCCGAGATAATGGGCATGCGGATAGATCGCGAGTAGATCAACGTCGACCGGAAGCGTGAAGTCATCCGTGACCAGGAAGTCTTTGTCCCCGGCAGGGATGTCAAGTTTGGCATCATTCTCCAACTGCAGCAGCATGGGAAACTTGGTCGCGCGATGCGAAGAAAAATAAATTCCGATGCTTGGCTGAATCACTTCGGTTTTTCCGGAAGGTTGCAAGTGCGTATTGAGAATCAGATCCGTGCCTTTATCCAGCCGGAGTTCCATCCCTTCCGGCTCCGTGTAAGGAACAGTGCCGGGCTTCCAGAAAAGTAAATGGCTGTCGGGATCGAACACCTGCGACTCGATTCGGATCTCCATTCCTCCAAATCCCGCTCCGGGCGTGGCTTCCCGGCGTCGCGATGATCCTTCGCGGTCGACCATAAGATTGGCATGGTGAACAAAGCGTTTGTCGCCCGGCCGAATTTCGATTGCTTTGACCCAGCGCGTCTCCTGAATTGGCAGGCGGAAGATAAAATTCCAGTAGGTGTCCGTACCCTCCGGGGGAAGGACCAACGCCTTTTCAGCTTTCAAAATGAGATCAGGCGTTCCCAGCCGCCAGCCCTCGACGAACTTTGGCGGCTGTGGCCGATCGGCGGGATTGCCCTCCCGTTCACCCTGATCCACCCACCTTTGAATGAGATCGATTTGCGCCGCGGGCAACCTCATCTCGTCGGCAAACTTCAATTGCTGCGGCTCGGGCAGCCACGGAGGCATATTCCGCGTGCGCGTGACCTCCGCGATCTGCCGCGCATGCTTCTTTACATCTTCGTAAGTCAATAGCGAGAACGGGGCCGCTTCGCCGGGGCGATGGCACGACGCGCAAGAACTAAAGATGATGGGAGCAATGTCTCGATTAAATGTAACCAGCGTTTCGCTTGCATCCGCTTTTTGATCCTGGCGCGGAAATGCTCCTGCGAATGCCGTTCCCAAAGCCCATACAGCCACGCCCAGAGCCAGAATCCAGGTGAGCCATCTCATGAACGCCGCATTTACTCCAGGTCTGAGATGTAACATCCCACTCCTTTGACTGCGGGGTTAGCGAGCGGCCTACCTGCAATCGCCGCAGCGATGGCGTCGCTGAGCTCGTGCGTCGTAGGAGCGGGACGCGACCGGCCAAATTCCACATACCAGTTATCGATTCGTCCGTGATAGATCAGTTTGCCCTCACGATTAAACACGGCCGCCTCAGGAGTAATCTCAGCCCGCGCCTCTTTCACCAGCGCGTGCTCCGGATCACGCAACGCAGGCAAATGATATCCGTAATCGGTCAGATATTTTCGAATCGTCTGCGCCGATTCATCCTTGTCGGGATAGACGAGAAAAAAACTGGCGTCACGCCGGTAATGCTGACTGATCTGCTGAATCACCGGAGCATATCGGCTGGAAACCGGACAATCCTGGCGGAGAAAGACCAGCACCACGACCCTGCCCGACCCCTGAACCACTGGATTCGAGGGCTTGCCATCCAGATCGAAGGCGGTTTGTCGCGTCTGGGCTAGGGCTCCGCAACCGAGGCAGGCAAAAAATATTCCTGCCAGCGAAAGCGCTGCCCCGGAAAACGAATCGTCCTCTCCCCATGCTCCTCTCGAACGCTGCTGAAATTTTAGGACTCCCGATCTTCTGTGTCTACGGCCTTTGGCAATCTAAATCGCGCCCACCGGCCATGCATCATCATTCAGACATTCACTTACAGCCCACACTTCGCTGGGACCTGACTCAGGAACTTCAGCATAGTCTTCGCTGTGGCCTGATCGGGATTGAACTCCAGCACTCGCAGTGTATAGTCGCGAGCTTCCTCCACTTTGCCTTCATCACAGTAGGCTCGTGCCAGGTTCAGGCCAATGCCGCTTCGTGCCGGTGCGTGCTCGAAAGCTTTCTGCCAGAGAGAGATAGCATTTCCCAAGTTCCCGGCTCGCGCTTCAATCACGCCAAGGTTGGTCGTTGCATCCACCAGGTCCGGATCGATTGCGAGTGCTTTGTTGATAGAGCGAGCGCGCATCTTCCGTGGCGCCGTGCTCTTGTTCGATGTAAGCCAATGCCGAAAGCAATGCAGGATCATCGGGAGATTGTTTCAAGGCCTTCGAAAGCAGGCTGCGGGCTTGGGGTTCGGCTGCAGTCATTCCACTCTGTACCAGCGATTCCCAAGCCAGCGCCAGATCGCGCGGATCGGTTTCAGTCGTGCTCGTAGGAGGGAAGGGAATCAGGTTCGGGAACGAGGACTTGTTTCCCGCATCCTGCAACAGCCCAGCCTCGATTTGTGGTCTCCGCAGAATGCGATGATCCGTGACCTCAGTATGTGCCACATCGCTGCTGGCGGAAGCCGGCATGTGACAGGTTAGACAGTTTGGCTGATCCGCATGATGTTTGGCCGCGAACGGCGCCGCGTGGCAAGCCAGACATTTCGTTCGATAGTAGGCGACGCGCTCCGCGGGGGCAGGCGACTGGTGCGGATTATGACAGCTTGTGCATGACATGGCATCGCCCGACTTTTTCTTGCACTGGCTCTGCGCCAGCGCTTCCACCTGACTGACGGCACCGAGGCTCGACGCTTGCGAATCAGTCAACATGAAATATCGGACGTAATCGGTGAGTTCTTGTCCGGGACGAAATTCATAAATGTGGCGCCCCGGCCGCTCGATCGCCACTTTTCCTTCCAGATGGCACTGCATGCAAATTTCGTCGCGGCGAGCGGGAGTTAACTTAGCCGGATTGATAATCTCGCCACCGTTCGCATGTGCGGTACCGGGCCCATGGCATCGTTCACAAGACACGCCGTTGTGCAGGAAAGGCGGCGTAGGGTAACGGTTGTCCGTGTCTTTCGCAGGAGCTTCCATTCCGCTCACATGGCAGTTCAGGCAACTCGTATACGCGGGAAGGTTCAGCGGCATTTCGCGCGCCTTCTGGTAGGCGGGAGCCATGTCCCACACTTGTTTGTCCGCATACCAGTTCACTGGAGATTCGAAGAGGAATCCATCGGTTTCAAAAAGATAACTTCGCCCGCGGCGTCCCGAGCCGATGTAGTAAAGCAGCTCCCGCTTTCCTTGAACCGCAGGATCACCCGGACGGTCAAAGCTGAGCCACGCCCGCCCATTCTCGCCGTAGATGCGGTAGTGGATGCCCGATTCTTTGTGCGTGAATTCCGCCGGCGTGAGGGCATCGATGGCCGGACCGCTGGCATGAGCCATGGCAGTCTTCTGATAAGACTCGTAGATCGCGGAATGGCAGCGCGCGCAAGCTTCGTTGCCGGCATAATCGCTGCGGTTGGTAGCTTTGGATAGAACCGAGGAGGTTTGAGACTTTTCCAGGCTTTGCGCACTGGATCCCAACATGGACAGCACAATCAGAAAAGAAAATCCCACCGCTATCTCCCGCGTGCCAAATAATTCCGAGGAAATCACCGTGGCCTGTTCACCAATTCGCCCTCCATTGTAAGCGAGAAAAAGAGGGAGTCCCGAAGGACTCCCTCTAGGATGAATAGTTTCTCCTCAGAAGATGAGCTTCAGGGCGAATTCAAGCTGGCGCATACCCGTCGCGGAGCCGGGGGATGCGTCATGCTCGATATCTGTAATAATTCCATTGCCGGAACAATCGATGCATGTTCCGCCGTTTTGGTTGTTATTGAAGCCCAGCACCGGATGATTGAACACATTGAACGCATCCATGCGGAACTGGAGTTTTAAACGCTCGAACAGCGGGAAATTCTTCAGAATTGAAGCATCCGCGTAAAACACCCTCGGTCCGCGGTAGCTGAAGACCCCGATGTTGCCTAACTTGCCGTTCCCTGGATCTGTAAATGGCCCAGTGAGCGAAGTTAAAGGCGTGAAGAATTGCACGAAGGGCGGAGCATCCGCAGGGTGCTGAAGCGATCCGGCACCGATTGGAAACGAACCTGAGCCCTTGTTGGGACGGCAGACTCCTACGTCTTCCTCGCCGCCGCACTCGTTCGTACTCGGCGTCCAGGGCAGGCCGCTGCCCCATGTAGTTGTTCCGGTGATCTGCCAGCCTCCGATGATTAAGTCTTCGGCTCGGCCGGAATTGCCGGCAAACGGTTTTCCTCTTCCGAACGGCAGTTCGTAAACCGCATTGTTGACCCAGACCTGATTCCGGACTTGATCATCCGGTCCGTAAGCCACGGCGGGATCGTCAGGATAGTACGAACTGTCGTATTTATAGGCGTGGGCAAAGGTGTAATGCGAGAGGACCTGCAGGCCATGCGAGAAACGCTTTTCAAACTTAATTTGCAGCGCGTCGTATTTGCTGCTGGCGTCATTGCCCAGGTAATTGCCCTGGTCGGTCGAGCAGCACTGCAGGACACCCGGTACGAGGCGAGGCGCACCCGGGAAGATTTGCCAGAGTGTTGGTCGGATCGGGATAGCCCGCGTAAGTAAAGTTGTTGTAGTACGGGCGACGATACACCTGAGGAGTCTTAGCGGTGCATGCAGCGTTAGCGCAATATCCAACCATGGAAGGATTATTGACGTTGTAGGTCGGTCCATCCCCGGCGAACACATGCGTGCCTTTATTGCCGACGTAGCCGATTTCGATGGTGGCCGTATTAGTAACCTGGCGCTGCACCGTGGCGTTCCAGGCATCGAGGGTTGGCAGGCGCTGCGTGGTTGGACGGATATGTGGCTGCACGCACAGCTGAGTATTTTGTCCCGCCGTATTGAACACCGGATTCTGATAGCAGTTCGGTCCTGACACCGGCAACAATCCATTGGCAGGAATTGCGGGGAAAGTGAAGATTGGAGGTCCCTGCGACAAAGTAAACGCAGGCACTTCTTGACTTGCACCTTGGGCGAGTTGGGCAGCGAGCACCGGTAGTGTCTGAGTGACCGTGTGCCCGAAGTTCGAACCGAAAACTCCCATGTCGAAGCTACGACCGTAACCCATACGAACAACCGTCTTGGGATTGAGCTGGTATGCGACGCCCAATCGAGGGGCAAATGCATCCCATGCATTGTTGATATTGCCGTTCAAGGGGATTCCGCCTTCGCCCGCCACTCGGTCTAGACCTTGAGTGAGATTCGCGAACCCGCCGTTGTCCTTTCCGTTGACATACTCAGGGAAGTAAACTTCCCAGCGCAGTCCATAATTCAAGGTCAGTTTGGGAGTCATGCGCCAGGTGTCTTGACCGTAGTAAAACATACGGTGTTGACGTTCTGCCGCAGTCAGAGTTGTGCTGACGTAGCGGCTGACCTGAGTGACATCGCCGAGCAGGAAGGTGGCCCAATCAAGGCCCCCGACGCCGCCCGTCGGTCCGCCCGATGTGGTTCGATAATCGAAGGTGTAGTCACCGGTACGTCCGGCATCGCTCGGTACACGCAGGTTCATAGCGTAACGGAAATCGGCGCCGAACTTGAACTGGTGATTGCCGTGGATCTTTGTGATATTCCCGACCCATTGAAATTGCTGTTCGCTCTCCGTTAGCGGGCAATTACAACGTGCTACACCTAACCCGTCTCCCCAAGTCACAGTGGGCGCACCGAAAGTTTCCCCCGTCGCCCGAGGAACTCGAGGGCGTCTGGTTCAAAATAAAACCGCCCCAGCCCGAAGTCTCAAGCGCCTGAGGTCCGGTTAAATTCGCATTCGGAATTCCGACCTTCGTCATTGGAGTTGCGCCAACGTCCGGTTTCGATGCCATAGGGTTGTACTTGAAATAGCCAAAGCGGAAGTCAGCCAGCAAGGTTGAGCTGAAGGTTTTGGTGACGCCGGAAGCCAAGCTGTAGTTATGCGTAATCGAGCTACCGGACAAGCCGCCGGGTCCAAAGCCGACGCCTTCAAGCGCACCGTACGAACCTTGCCCGGCGACGTTGAAATAATCCAGGCTGAAGCGGCCGAAAATTTGGACCGATGGCGCCGCACTGAAATCGATTCGCGTATCGAAGCTGTCTTGCTTGTATGAAGCCGGACCCCGAGGCGATGAAATTGTTGAACACTTGATCGTTTGTCGGGGCCGGGAAAAGTGCAAGAATGTTGGCTGCCTGCGGAGAAATGTCTCGCGATAGGAATTTGGTTGTTGACATAAGGAACACGCCCCAAGCCACCGTCTCCCAGCACAGGTTTGAAGACTTGGCCACCCAGTATGCCCAGGGTGTGGTCGCTGCCACCTTGCTCGACATTGAAGTACTGGCTCAAGTCGCAGACACCCGTGGAACGTTGCGTCGGATTGCAAGTCTTCTGGGCCTCTGCCGTCGGAACGGTCAGAAGGTTCGTTGTTCCATTGGTTTCTCGCGTGGCCTGATAGTCGCCAAAGAAAAACAGCTTATTCTTGATGATCGGTCCGCCGATGGTACCGCCGAACTGCTGCCATCTGTCGGCGGTATGAATTTTCCGGTAACAGGATTAGGCGCATATTGAGTAAAAGGATCGCGCGCCGCCGTCGCATCCGTTCGTCGGAACCAGAAACCTTCGCCGTGGAAGTCGTTGCTGCCTGACTTTGTCTGAACGGTGACAACGCCGCCGAGCGCCTTGCCGAACTCGGCATCGTAGTTCTGGAGATCGATCTTGGTTTCCTGAATCGCATCGAGGTTAGGATTGACTACGATAATCCCCAAGATAGGATCCTGATTGTCAGTGCCATCGAGTTCAAATGCGGTACCGCTGAAATGCTGGCCATTTACGAAAATCTGCTGGCTGCCCTGCGGATTCTCCGTCGCGGCGTGGCTCCAGCCCACCATCTTCTGCGTGCCGGGTGAAAGAAGCTCGAACGAGGTGAAGTTCCGGTTCATGATCGGCAGGTCTTCCACATACTTCTCGTTGAACTCGATGGAGACGTCGGCTCGGTCCGTCTTGAGTTGGTCCGCTTCCGCGGTTACTTCGACCTGTTCCGTGGCAGACCCAACGGCGAATTGACCGTCGACCCGTTGATCCGTGTCAGCGGACAACGCAACATTCTTGAAATCGATCGTCTTAAAACCAGGAGCCTCGATCCGAACCTGTAAACGTCGGGGATCAAGTGAGTGACGGTATAGTTTCCGCTTTCGTTCGTGGTCGCCTGGTCGCTTGTACCCTTGCGCTGGTTTAGAACGGTGATTTTCGCGTTTGGAACAGCCGCCCCAGAGGGATCGGTCACGGTGCCGATGATGCTGCCGAAAACCGCTTGGCCAGATGTTTAAGGGTCCACAGACCGCTAAGGAGCAACAGGGCTACCACAGCTGCCAGAACTGACCTCTTCATGGACTTCCTCCTGGGGAATCACGCCATCCCACAGAACACAGGGAACTACTAAATACCGAGCGTGCAAGTCCTAGTACAAAAACACTATTCACTTAAGTTAAACTAGGTTTCATATAGTTACAGGCGTATAAGAGGTTGGGGTTGCAGCAAGATACAGGAGTCGGTTACTCCGCTGTCACATGGCTTTGACACACGGTTTCGATGCAGGACGTCAGCAGTGCTTCCAGCAAATAGATAAGCTTATTAATAGTCATAGCCTGCGCGGATCAGAATCTTTGTGCAAACTGCTCCGTTATCTGGCGGAAACTTCGCTGGACCATCATGGCGCAACCGTGAAGGAATACCAGATCGCGACTGAGGTTCTAGGGCGATCTCATGGATTCGATCCCCAGAACGATTCGACGGTTCGCGTGCAGGCAGGGCGCCTGAGGGTAAAGTTGGAAGAGTATTACGCCCATGAGGGTGCCAACGACGAGATTGTCGTCGAGTTGCCGAAAAAGTCCTATGCCCTCACCTTTCACGTGCGCGCCCCAGCCGCTTCGCCCGGCAACCTAGCCGTGGCTCCGCGGCAGGATGCCGCTACGGAGCGGAGAGTCCAAACACATCTCTCCAATCGGGGATGGCTCATCACTGTGTTGGTGCTTTCGGTTTCTCTGGCGGGTGCATTGCTGTTCGCATTTCGTACGCGAACCCAGGCCGCCTCGAAACCAGCGGTTCCCGCCGTCTACCAGATCTTTTGGCATCGTTTCGTGGGTGGTCCACAGCAGCCGTGGGTGATTTTTAGCAATGGGAGCTTCGTGGGCCGCCCGGAGACCGGGATGCGCTACTTCAACCCATCGGGCGATTCCGGCGCCCTTATCCTCGATCATTACACCGGCGTGGGCGAAGTGCTGGCGGTCCATCAACTGGATCATGTCTTCGTATTACTCAACCAGCCGCTTCGCGTGAAGCGCGGCAGTTTATTTTCTCTGGACGACGCCAAGAATAACGACCTCATCTTCGTCGGCTCTCCCGCCGAAAACCTTACGCTGCTGGATATTCCCTCAACTCAGGAGTTTGTTTTTCAGAGAGTTGCCTCCGGACCGCGCAAAGGAGATCTGGCGGTGGTCAATGTGCATCCGCAACCTGGCGAACCTCGCCTCTTTCCTGGGAAGCACACCGAGTTTGCCGACCACAGAGGATTATGCTGTGGTTGCGTTAGTGCCTGGCATTGACCCGGCGCGGTCCGTTCTCATCCTCGCCGGAACTACCACTTTCGGCACGCAAGCGGCGGCGGAATACGTCTGCCGGCAAGATTCTCTGGCAGTATTGTTGCAGCGCTTGGGAGTCTCTACCGCGGCCGATCTGAAGCCATTTGAAGCACTTCTGCACGTGAAAGTGGTACATGGAGTGCCAGTGATTACTGACTTGGTGTCAGTGCGGAAGCGCAGCTAAGATTTCGCTACGCCTTTACAACTTGATCTAGTGGCCGGCACCCGCGGGAGGAGCAAGTTGAGGATCGAGTTCGGCAGCTTTGCGATACTCTCCGCTGGCTTCGTCTTTAATCCTTTCTGGCTGAGCGCCAAACCGAGTTCGTAGTGCGCCAGGGCATAAGAAGGAACGGCATGAATTGCGGTGCGAAACTGGGAAATGGCGCCGTCGAGGTCCCCGGCATTGAGCAAACGGCGACCGGAGTTTGTGGCGAACGTGGCTGCCTGCAGATCGGTTTTCTTCTTGCTCATCTCGGCGCCAGCTTTACTTTCGGCGGCCGCTCCCGCATTATCGCCTAGTTGACGCAACACCGCAGCCAGCGTAGTGTGGGCCCCGCAAAATCTGCGGTCAAGTCGAATCGCCTGGCGCAGCGCGTCTGCCGCCTCCGGTAACTGATTCATCTGCTTCAAGACGGTGCCCAGGGTGTAATAGGCCTCGGCATAATCTGGCTTGATTTGAATGGCTTGCCGTAATTGCTCCGCTGCGGCTGGAAAATCCCCCGACTGCCAAAGGGTAACTCCCAGGCTGTAATTCGCATCCGCCAACTTCGGATCGAGACGAATCGCTTCCCTCCACTCCGCGATGGCTCCGGGAAGATCATCTTTGAATTTAAGCGCCAAGGCCAGATCGTGATGCAGAATTGCTTTGCTCCGGATCAATTTTCAGGGCCGCGCGAAATTGCGCGGCGGCCGCGTCGAAATCCGTCTTCTGCAAATAAGCCGTTCCCAAATTGCCTTGAAAGCCGGAATCGCTCGGGACGCATCCTGATGGCTTCGCGAAATTCTCTGATAGCGGCGTCGGCATCTCCGCGTTGCACCAAAGCCAACGCCAGATTATTGTGAGCTTCGGGGTCGGATGGCGTGAGTTCGACGACCTTTCTAAACGCAGCCACGGCGGCATCTGGATCTCCTCGCCGCTGCAGCAACAGTCCCAAACTGGTTTGCAAGGCGCGGAATCAGGCTTCAGTTCGACTGCATGCTTAAAACAGACGAATGCCTCTTCTGGCTTTGCTCCGCTTCCAATGCCGTACCCAGGTAATACCATGCCATCGCATCCGTCGAATCCAGTTTGACTGCTTGCTGCAGTTCAGTTTGCGCTTTTTCCTGCTCCCCTTCGCTCGAAATGTCACGCCCGAGGTGGAAGTGGGCGGGCTCATATTCCGGATTGATTCTTAGCGCTTCTCGAAATTCCCTTTCTGCTTCTTCAAATTGTGATTGCTGGGCGAGCAGCGAGCCCAGTTCGTCGTGTAACTCGGCCTGCTGCGGTGCAAGTACGAGTCGCTTTCTTAAATTCGATGATGGCTTCGTCCGTCTTATGCTGCAAACTGAGTGCCCGCCCCAACGCCTGGTGAGCCTGCCATTGTTGCGGCGCCAGATCTACTGCGGCGCGAAGCTCAAGGATCGCTTCGTCCAGCAGTCCCTTGGCTTGCAACGCCTGAGCGAGATAGGCGCGCGCGATGCCTAGTTTTGGACGAAGACGCACCAGCGCGCGAAAGTGCGCGATCGCGTCGTCAAGATCGCCCTGCTGCAACAAGACCTGACCAAGCATGTTCTGCGCATCAGGGCTTTGCGGGTTGAGACGCAACGCTTTCTCAAAAGCCGCGCGGGCAGCCGGCAAGTCTCCCCGCCGCATCGCGGCAACTCCCGACTTGATAAGCTTTGGGCGAGGCGCTGTTTGCCGGCGTCTGAGCTGCAGTTCGCGCCGATCCGCATGTCATATGCAGAAGATGAGATGACGATCAGCCCGGCACAAAATCGAGAGGAATGCATCGTAATCCAGTAAGAATGTAAGCCATTGTTGCACCCAATCACAGCTTCGATACGGTCTTGGGCGGAGAGAACGCACTGGCTTTTACTGGGCCCAGAATAACGCAACTCAATTCTTATTTCGCCTCGGGAGAGCGAACGCGGCATTGACCAATATCCGTTACGCTCCTAACATTCACAACTGGGACATGGGATTCAAGATTTTGTTCGGCATGCGCCTCGGTTCATCGTCCGTTGATCTCCGCCGCGATTCTGAGCCGCATGCCTTGTTTCCAGCTTCGCCCAGCAGCCTAAGCTTCCCGCCGCCGGCCAAGCCAATAGCCAACTTTACCGACGTAGCCGAAAAAGCTGGCCTTACGATGCAGGAAATTTTCGGCGGCATCGATACAAAGAAGTACATCATCGAGACCACCGGAACTGGCGTGGCAATCTTCGATTACGACAACGACGGCTGGCCCGATATTTTTCTGGTGAACGGAACCAGGCTCGGAGCTGCCCCCAGCCGGACCCGCTCCCAGCAACCATCTCTATCGCAACAATCACGATGGAACTTTCACCGATGTCACCGCCAAGGCCGGACTCGCCGCGACTGGCTGGGGACAAGGCGTTTGCGTTGGCGATTACGACAATGATGGTTGGGAAGATCTCTACGTCACCTACTACGGCAAGAACCGTTTGTATCACAATCAGGGCGGCGTGTTTACTGAAGTTGCCGCAAAAGCTGGTGTTGCCGGCTCGGGAAAAGCCTGGGGAACGGGTTGCGCATTTGTTGACTACGATCGCGACGGCCGGCTCGATCTGATCGTAGCCAACTACGTGGATTTCGATCTCGCCACGGCTACCCGCGCCGGGTGAGCGGCCCACGTGCGTTTGGAAAGGCGTTCCGGTGATGTGCGGCCCGCGCGGTTGCCGGGCGCTAAGAATATTCTTTACCACAATAAAGGCGACGGCACTTTTGAAGACGTCACCGCCAAGGCGCACATCGATCGCACCGATGGTCATTACGCGTTCAGCGTCTCCACGCTGGATTTCGACGAAGACGGTTGGCCCGATATTTTCATTGCCTGCGACAGCACCCCCAGCATTCTCTACCGCAACAATCACGACGGTACGTTTACTGACGTCGCAGTGACGGCGGGAGCGGCCTTCAATGAAGATGGCCGCGAACAGGCCGGAATGGGATCGACCGTGGCCGACTACAACGGCGATGGCCATTTGGATATTTTCAAAACAAATTTCTCCGATGACACGTCCACTCTTTACCGCAACAACGGAGATGGAACATTTACAGATGCGACCTCAGCCGCGGGGCTCGGCTTGTATACGCAATATCTCGGATGGGGCACGATGTTTTTCGATTTCGATAACGATGGTTGGCCCGATTTGATCCTGGTGAATGGCCACGTTTATCCCGAAGTCGACAGCCAGCACCTGGGCAGCAATTACAAAGAGCCGCGCATTCTCTATCACAACAACGGCGACGGCACGTTTACTGATATTTCGGCCTCAGCGGGACCGGGAATTACGACGGTGGCTTCGTCTCGCGGCCTGGCGGTCGGAGATTTATGGAATGACGGCCGCATGTCCGCCGTGATCAGCAACATGAATGCCGCGCCCAGCTTGCTGGTTAACCAGATTCGCAATTCGAACCACTGGATCGCGATTCGGCTGATGGGAACCAGGTCGAATCGTGATGGCATCGGCGCCAGGATTTCAGTGAAGACCGCGAACCGCATATTGGTGGACGAAGTGCGCAGCGGCTCCAGCTACGATTTCCAACAGCGATATGCGGGTGCATTTTGGATTGGGATCAGTCAGCGAAAATCGAATGGGTCGAGATTCGTTGGCCGAGTGGCCTGGCTAGAAAAGTTTTCCGATCTCTCGTCGACACGATTCATACCGTAAAAGAGGGAACTGGCACGGCAGTGGCACCTGTAACCAAGAAGCAATAAGCTGAATTACTTTCCCGGCCCCGCCTTTTTCGGAAATTGGACTGTGCGGCTGATGCCTTCGCCTTCTTTCACAAAAATCAACTGATTCGCCTTCACGTCCTTGAGCGTGTCGACGTGGCCGCTGGGCCAACGGATTTCGAGCACTTCCACTTTCTCGGCCTTGCCCAGACCGAAATGAATACGCAAATCGTTCTGCGAAATATAGCTGCCGCCGCTGCGCACTTCGTCGATCTGTTGATGAGGTTTCGTTTCGCCGGCGGGATGCGTAGTGCAAATCAGCCTCGCGCCAATCCCGCTGCGATTCGATTTTGTTCCGATAGTGCGAATCTTGATCCAGTTATTGTCCGCTTTGGAGTCGCAGCGCAGCAGCTGCGGATAATCGTTCACCGTATTGACCACTACATCGATGTCTCCGTCATTGTCGAAGTCGCCAAAAGCGCAGCCCCGGCAAGGCGCTGGATTGGAGATCCCCGCCCCGGCCTGCATAGAAACATCGGCGAATCGGCCATTATGCAAGTTGTGGTAAAGCAATTTGCGTTGCGGATAACCGGCTTCGGTTTTCAGTTGTTCAACCTCGGGATACACGTGACCGTTGCAAATTAAAATGTCAGGCCAGCCATCATTGTCGAAGTCGAGGAATCCACAACCCCATCCCAGAAATTGTGTGTGTGCACCTAATCCCGCGGCAAATGTGGCGTCTTCGAAATTGCCGCCACCAAGGTTGTGGTAAAGCGACGGCGTGTCGCCGGCGAAATTCGTTTTGAGCAGGTCGAGGTTTCCATCCAGGTCATAGTCGCCGGCGGAAACGCCCATACCCGCCTGCGGCTTGCCATCGGGGCTTAGAGCGCAGCCCGCTTCGATGGCGACATCTTCAAACGTGCCATTTTTCTTGTTGTGATAGAGAGCGCTGGCGGTGGAGTCATTGGCCACATAAATATCTGGCCAGCCGTCATTGTCGAAATCGGCCGTTAGAACGCCCAATCCGTAAGTTCCGTTCGCCCGAAAGATTCCGGCTGCCTCAGAAACATCGGAGAAAGTGCCGTCCCCATGATTGTGGTAGAGAATGTTTTTCCCGCCCTGCAGTCCCGGAGGTCCGCAGGCCACCAGCACACCCTTATAAAGGCAGGGCCCTGACTCCGGCACCGGCGCGGTGGCCAAATCCATGTCAATGTAATTGGCGACGAAAAGATCGAGATGACCATCGCGATCGTAATCCACAAACGCACAACCGGTATTCCAGCGCGTGCCTTTGCCCGCCACGCCGGCCTTCTGGCTGACGTCGGAAAACGTTCCGTCACCGTTGTTGTGATACAAAACATTTTTCCCGTAATAAGTCACGAACAGATCTTCCCAGCCGTCGTTGTCGTAGTCCCCGATGCAAACGCCCTGGCCCCAACCAGAGTGTCCCACTCCAGCCTTGGCCGTAACGTCAGTGAAGGTGCTGTCGCGGTTGTTGCGGAAAAGGTGAGAGATGGGTTCGCTGCCGGCGGGAAAGCCTTCCAGCCGCCAGCCATTCACCAGAAAAATGTCGAGCCAGCCATCGTTATCGTAATCATAGAAAGCTACTCCGCAGCCCGTGGTCTCCAGCAGATATTTGTTTTTGTGCTCGCCACCAAAAATTGTCTTTGCATTAAGCCCGGATTCCCGTGCCACATTCAGAAAGCTCACGCCAAGATCGTTGAGCTCCAGAGGCATTTACTTTGGGATCAGTCTTCTGATTTGGCGTAGCTCGAGCTCGCAGCAAGCGTGGACTTGCCAAGCCCAGAATGCTTTCCAGCGACAGCACGAGGCTTGATCGGCTGAGAGATTTCAAGAATACGCGACGTGAAGAAGACAAAAGGTTGGCACCCGCCCGACCCAGACCGTGCTAGAATTCGCCCCTAATTCTTATATTCAGTGAACCCAGACTTTGCAAGTTCCAACGTCCGTGCTTTCACCCCGAGCTGTTGTTCATCGCGATCTACGGATCCATATGAAAATTCCGCCTGGAGATTCCGATGAGTATGTCTATGGATATCGTCATCCCATTTTGGCTCGCTCTCGACATTCAGCGGATGAGGATTACAATCTAACTTCGTCGTGGGTTAGATCCGCTGGCTGACGAAGGTTGAGACATCTCGAGTTTTTAGTGGAGGCGCTCCTTATGAAGGAAAGTGCTCGATCGATGGCAATCTTTCTGTTTATCTTCTGTATTTTTGGGCTGACTGCTTACGGGCAAAAATCCGCCCACTCGGCGGGAGAAGCCCAGAATGCTTGGTGGCAGCACGCTGTTTTCTACGAAATTTACCCCCGAAGTTTCGCCGATAGCAATAATGACGGCGTCGGCGATCTGAACGGAATCGCATCCAAGCTCGATTACCTGAAAGATCTCGGTGTGGATGCGATCTGGATTTCGCCGTGCTTTCCTTCGCCCCAGGTCGATTTCGGATACGACGTTTCCGATTACGAAAACATCGATCCGCATGTACGGCACGCTGGCCGACTTCGATAATCTGGCGCGCGAAGCCAAGAAGCGACACATTCATATCATCCTCGACTTCGTGGTCAACCACACGTCGGATCAGCACAAGTGGTTTCTGGATTCGAAATCTTCGCGCACCTCCGCGCATCGCGATTGGTACATCTGGCGCGACGGAAAAGGGCCGGGAGAGCCTCCCAACAATTGGGTGTCGACGTTTGGCGGTTCGGCGTGGCAGTTTGACCCGACCACGAATCAGTACTATTACCATTACTTCTATCCCCAGCAACCCGATTTGAATTGGCGCAATCCCGCCGTTAAAGACGCCATGTTTGATGTGACGCGTTTCTGGTACAAGCGCGGAGTCTCGGGCTTCCGGCTGGATGCGGTGGATACGCTGTTTGAAGACCCGAACCTCAAAGACAATCCAATCAAAAAACCCGGGAAAAATGCCTTCGGCGACCCGTTCGAAGTGAACAAATACAACACGAAACTTCCTGAAGTTCACGATATCCTGCGCGGGCTACGCCAGGTCGCAGATCAATACGACGCTGTTCTGATCGGCGAAACCTGGACCGCGAATGTCGCCGAGCTTAATCAGTATTACGGCAAAGGAAATAATGAGTTGCAGTTGCCCATGGATTTTCTTTTCACCATGGTCAACAAGCTCTCGCCCGCAGAATTCCGCAAGCAGATTGCGGAAGTGAACGCGGCCTCGGGTTGGCCTACATTCGTGATCAGCAACCATGACATCGTTCGTTCCTACGACCGCTACGGTGATGGCAAGCATAACGACGAGATCGCCAAGCTAATGGCGGGTCTTTATCTAACCTTGCGCGGTACGCCGATCCTGTATTACGGCGAAGAGATCGGAATGAAGACGACTCCGCCCACGCGCCGGGAGGATGTGAAAGATCCGATCGGTATCAAGGGTTGGCCAAAAGAAAAAGGACGCGACGGGGAACGCACTCCTATGCAATGGAATGACAGCGAGAACGCGGGCTTTACCAAAGGCACGCCGTGGCTGCCGGTTCCTCCGACCTACAAGACTCATAACGTAGCTGATGAGTCGAAAGATCCCAATTCAGTTCTCGAGTTTTATAAGAACGTGCTAAAGCTGCGCCATGACAATCAAGCCCTGCTCAGCGGAAGTTATAAAGCGATCAATGAAAGCGACCCCAACGTTCTTTCGTACCTGCGCGTCTATAAAGGTCAGGGCGTGGTCGTGGCGCTCAATATGTCTGGCACAGCGCAGAAGATCAGCTTGGAGCTGAAGCAGAATGGCTTTACTTCCGCTTCGAGTCTGCTGGCGACCAGTAATTCCTCGGCGCAGGGAAATGAAATTTCCCTTGAGCCCTACGGAGTTTTTATTGGCGAGCTTACCAAGTAGACAATCTGTAGGTTCGCTGGTGAGAAAAGTCACGCTCGTTCAACTCTGCGAGAATCCCGTGTCGCCGCTTTCGTCCCAGCATAGCTCTCACGGCAAGTGATCTTCATCTCTGATAGCCATACTTCATCTGCAGGCGTTAACCGCTCCTCAAGGCTTTGCCCCGGGCGAGGAACGCTCCACTTCAGAAGCCGCCATCGACATGCCGGACAGGTCAATGCTATCTGGGACGAGCTTTGGCAAAATTCAATGTGTGTATATGGATTTGTTTTATCGGGCATACGATCCGCCTTCCACGTTTAATAGGCGCCTTCCGGTAAAAGACGCACACTAATCAGGATGGCGAAAGGCAGGTCAGAGGCCGTACAGCGGAGTATGCATGGTTCGGGCCGCCTTTCCCTAGGCGGCCCGAAGCAAACGTTTACTGCGGCTTCTTATCTTCTTTAGGTGGCTCCTTCTTTTTCGGAGGAGGTGGGTTTTTGGGCTTGAGCTTTAGCGGGCGCCGGTGTTGCTCCGGCTTTGCCGCTGCATGCGGCGCGGGCTTGGCTTCAGGCTTCGGAGCTGGCGCGGGCTTGGCTTCAGATTTCGGAGCAGGCCGGTTCGCGGGCCGCGCCGCCGTTTCTGGTTTTGCTGGTTGCGGATGCGCCGCCGGTTTTGCCGGTTCAGGTCGCGCCGCGGGAGTCGGGGAAGGTTTGCCGCGTTCCGCTGGCGCTGCCGGGTGCGGCGCTGAGCGTGCCGGCTCCGCGGCTTTCCTCGCCGGTTCAGCCGGTCTCGCCGGTGCGGGCGAACCCGCACGTACCGGGGCCGAGGCTGGCTGCGGTCGATTTGGCTGCGCCTTCTCTGCGGCGGTTCGCGGCGCCGCCGCCGCACGGGCAGGAATCACCGGAGCAATTGGTTTCCCGGCGGCGATCGGCTTGGCATCTGCCACAAGCGTCGGACGTCCTTTGTTCACAGAAGCAAACTGCTGGCGGTTCTGTGCCGCTTGCTGCCGCTGCTGCATCTGCGTGGTCATCGGCGGGATGCGCTGTTCGCGCGTGGCCGCCACTTCCGCGGGCAGAGGCTTGCGAGTCACGCCCCCGGGACCGTTATAACTGGCGCGGCTGTTGGTGACGTTGACCGTCGTATTGTTGATGATCACCGTATTGGTTATGGTCCGGTTGTAAACCTGAACGCTGCTGCTGTTCACGTTGTTAACGGAACGGTTGTAGTCGAAACGATCTCCGTTCCAGTATCCCCCCTGATAACCGGCTCCCACATAACCGAACCCATAGTTGACGCCGCCGTAGTAGCCGATGTGGCGGCCCCAATAACCGTTGTAGTAGCGATAGCGGCCACCGGAATATCCCCAGTAGCCGGGCGTCCACAGATAACCCACCTCAGGCGGCCGTGCCCAGGCTCCCGGCACCCAGTAGTAGCCCTGCGATGAATAGCTCCAATATCCTGGCGTCCACAGGTAGCCTTCGCCGGGGCATTCCGGCTGCGAATATTCGGGAAGCGCGGGCGGCGGGTCTGGCGCTACAAGTGCCGGCTGTCCATAGCTGGAGTCCTGATCGTCGGCGTCATAATTGCTGTCCGAATCCTGGTCGCTGGTTCCAGAGGTCTGGGCCTCACTCGCGGGCGCCAGATTAGCCGCAGCCGCCGGATCCTGCGCCTGCGTCTGATCGGGTTGCGCCGGTTGACTTTGAGCAGTGTTGTCTGGCGCCGGGTTCTGGTTGTTGTTGCAGGATGCCAGGCCGAGTGTAAGTCCGATGGATGCGGTTGCCGCAAGAACGAGAGAGGAGACATTGTTTGTCTTGTTCATAGTTTGCCGGACCTCTTAGATGCCAAATTTCTGGACACGGTCAATAATAATTGCATCACACGGCAATTAAGTGAAAATTAACGGAGCCGTAGACTTTTGGTGCGAAGAGTCCGTACGACTCCCTTGAAGCGCTATTTTTCGGCCACTGGCAAGATCACGCTGGAGGCAGCATCGCTCGAGCGATAAACCTTCTGCGTCGCCTTCACGTAATCGGAGTCAGTCGCTTTGTAGATGTTGTCCACGAACTTTTGCGGGTTACGGTCATACAAAGGAAACCACGTGCTCTGTACCTGCACCATGATCCGGTGTCCCTTCAGAAAAACATGATCGTTGGGATGCAGGTCGATCTTGTATTCGACGACTTCCTGTGGAGGAACTCGCTCCGGCTTTTCCAGGCTGTTGCGATAGCGCCCGCGCAAAATGTCATCGGCAATCATCAGTTCGTATCCATTTAGCACCGGCGCAGCGCCCTTCTCGGCATCTTCTTCGCTGATCTCCTGATAGTCTTCAGGATAAACATCGATCAGCTTTACCACCCAGTCGCTGTCACTCCCGGTGGTTGAAGCGAACAGGTCGGCAACGATATCTCCGGTCACAGCCACATCGTTGGTCAGAGGTTCCGTTTGCCACGTCAGTACGTCCGGACGATGCTCCACGAAGCGTTGATCCTGCACCAGCCATGTAGTCCAGGCAGGAGCGGGATAAGTCGGCGTGATCGGACGATTGCGATACGGAACAGGATTAGCCGGATCCGAAATGTAGGAATCAAAGGCGTCGTGCTCTGAGGGTGGTTCGAACGACAGCTTGCCACTTGCGTGCAGATACAGCTTCTTCTCGGTGATGCCTTTTTTCGGTGGCCATTCGTCGTAACTCTTCCACACGTTCGTGCCGGTTTCAAAGGTCAGCGCCTCAGGTTCCTTGAGCGGTTGTCATGCAGCCAGTGCGCGAACCACGGAGCGAGGATGTGCGCTCGATAGTAGCGCGAAATGTCACTGCCCCAGTCGATGTCGCCCAGTTTGCGGCCCGATTGATCCATCCATCCACCGTGATTCCACGGGCCCGCGACGAAGTAGTTCAGATGTTGCGTATCGGTTTGCTCGAGAGTCGCATAGATGCGCGTCGGACCAACGAAATCTTCCTGGTCGTACCAGCCAGCAACGTTGAGGTTGGGCACAGTCGTGTGTTTCAAATATGTGGTCACGGCCTGCTGCTTCCAGAAATCGTGGTTCGGATGTTCGACGAAGTCGTTCCATGTCGGCAGCTTGCCATGGAAATAACGCGGATTCGCGTTGGAAACTGCGCCCAGCGCCAGGTACCAGGCGTAAGTATCGTATTGATCGAACTTGAAATTGGTATTTTCCTCTTTCGAAGTTTCGAGCAGAGCGGAGTATTCGAATCCATAGCTGAGGCGGAATGCGCCGTTGTGATGGAAGTCATCGTTAACGAACATGTCATCGGGTGAGGCTTGCTCACTTGCGGCTTTCAACGCAGGATGCGGATCGAGCAGCGCCTGAGTCACCAGCCAGCCGGGATAGGAAATTCCCCACATGCCGACTCGGCCGTTATTGTTTGGAACATTCTTCACCAGCCAATCGATCGTGTCATAAGCATCGGTCGACTCGTCGATGGATTTGGGATTGTTCTTGTCGCGTGGTGGACGCTGCATGACGAACGTTCCTTCAGACTTAAAACGTCCGCGGATGTTCTGCGACACGAAGATATAGCCGTCCGCAATCAGATCGTCGAACAATCCTGATTCGGTGAGCGAATTCGTATTCTTCGGTACTCCGTATGGAGATCGCACGAACAAGATCGGCAAAGGTGCAGTTGCATTTTTCGGCGCGCGGATCACGGTTTGCAGACGGACGCCATCGCGCATCGGAATCATCACTTCCTGAAACGTGAAGTATTCCGGCTTATACTTCGATTGCACTGGAGGTGCCTGCGCGAAGACATGAGCAGAGAGGACAACGATCGAGAACAGCGTGATTCGTCTTGCCGTGATTCGTCTTGCGAGGATCATTTTATTTATGTCCGCAGTTAGAATGTAGCGCCGGAACGGGTAGGGTAGCACGGCGTCAACCACTCGTCACGAAGGCAGAGCTTGAAAGTTGGTTACAGCTAACGGCGGGAGTCTCGTGCATCGACTATTTTTATCCGACGGTCGACAGCTAAGATCGCTACGATCGAAATTGATAATCTTGTTTTCCGTCGAGTAAGTCCTTCAGCAGATTCCGCGCGTCTTGCGTAGAGAGCTTCTCCAATTGGATCAGCAACTCGTCCTGGCTCGCGTCCGCCGCTGCTGTCTGTCGGAGGCCGTGCAGAATTGGAGAGCGGGCTTTCAGGCCCGTGGCCTGTGCCTTCTGCACTTCCAGCGCCAATCCTGCGATCGTCGGAGCTTCAAACACACTGCGCACCGCCAACTCCACTTCAAAGATTCTCCGGATTCTCGCCGTCACCTGCAGCACCAGCAGCGAATGTCCTCCGAGCTCAAAAAAGTTCTGTTCAATTCCTACTTGCTCCAATTGCAGCAACTCTTGCCAGATTTCCGCCAACTTCGCTTCTATCTCATTCCGTGGAGCGGTCAACTCCTCGCGGTCCACCAGCGGTTTTCCATAACCTGCCAGCGCCGACCGATTTACCTTTCCGCTGGGCAATTGCGGCATAGCGTCGATCTGCCAGTAGATAGCCGGCACCATGTGTTCCGGCAACTTCGTTCGCAGATAACGGCGCAACTCTCCCGGCGCTAGCGCTGCCTCATTTTTCATCACCAGGTAAGCGGCCAGCTTCTGTTGCTCGCCTTCACCGCTCACCATGACTACCGCTTCGGCGACGTCGTCATGCGCCGCGAGCACCGATTCGATTTCTCCCAACTCGATGCGCAGGCCGCGCAGCTTGACCTGGTTATCAACTCGGCCTAAGTATTCGATCTCGCCATTGCTGCGAAAACGGCCCAGGTCGCCGGTGCGATAGAGACTTGGCGACAACTCCGGCGTCAGCCAGTTGGTAACAAAACGTTCCGCTGTTAACTCCGACCGGTTCAGATATCCGCGCGCCAGGCCGTGCCCGCCGATATAGATTTCTCCAGTGACATTCACAGGCACAGGATCGCGATCGGCGCCCAGTATGTAGATCGACGTATTCGCAACAGGGCCACCAATCGGTATTGGCCCATGCTCATGGCCGGTTACCCGATAAATGCTGGACCATATCGTGGTTTCGGTGGGCCCGTAGACATTCCAGACAGAATAGCTTCGAGTAGCTAAGTATTTCGCCAGCCCCGGAGGGAACGTCTCACCTCCGCAAAGAATTTTCAGATTCGGAGAACCCTGCCATCCCGCTTCAATGAGCAGACGCCATGTTGTGGGTGTGGCTTGCATTATGGTGGCTTTGCTGTCGGTGAGCAAATCTTGCAGGCGAGGCCCATCGACAACGTCGTCCCCGCTCGCAATCACCACCCGTGCTCCCGAAATCAGCGGGAGGTAGATCTCCAGTCCTGCAATGTCGAAAGAGAGAGTCGTCACCGCCAGGAGCACATCGTCACTTGTAACTTTCACTGTGCGCTGCATGGAAGCAAGCAGATTAACCACGCCCCGATGCTCTACTGGAACTCCTTTCGGTTTTCCTGTAGAGCCCGATGTGTACATCACATACGCGAGATTTCGCGGACTGGACGCGTTCTCTATATTCGCCGTATTTTCCTGCGCGATCGTCGCCCAACTTCCATCAAGCACGATGGCATCTTTCCCGAAAGGCTCGCGCCACAAATTCTGCTTCGTAAGAACGACACCGGGGCCGCACATCCTCGACCATAAAGCGCAGGCGTTCGTCCGGCAGTCTCTGATCCAGAGGCACATATGCTCCTCCGGCCTTCAAGATGCCCAGCAGAGCGATAACCATCTCCGGTCCGCGATCGATGCACAGGCCAACGGGTACGTCTGGTTCCACGCCTCTTTTTTGTAGATACCAGGCAAGCTGATTTGCGCGCCGGTTCAGCTCTCGGTAGGTCAGGCCCGAGTTTCCAAAGATGATGGCGATCGCGTCGGGAGACCGTTCCGCTTGCCGCTCAAATAATTCATGAATGCAGGTCTGGGGATAAACGCATTCGGTATCGTTCCACTCGTACAGTAGCTGATGCCGCTCTGACGCAGGGAGCACTTCGAGCTGGCGCATCGCTATGCTCGGCGTTGTCTCTAGAGCAGTGACCAGAGATTCGAGTGCAATCTGCATGTATTCGCAGATTCGGCTCGGATTGACCGATGCGAGCGTCTGGGCCGTCAGCCAAAAACCTTCGCCGTCTACATCATCCACCGACATGGTGAACGGATAGTTTGTCCGTTCTACAACACGAATCGTGCAAATCCCCTCCCAGGCGTGCGGCGTGTGCCCAGCTCCCGGGCTATGACGGTAGTTCAAGATTGCAGAGAACAGTGGCGCGGGCGCCGGCACGGCACTGCAACGTTGAGCCAGTGCCAGCAAAGCGTGTTCATGGCGCATCAGGCCGGCCAGCAACGCGTGGGTCTGTCGGACACAACTCTCCACTCCTTCGTCGCCAATATGAATCCGCACCGGCAGCGTGTTGGTAAACAGTCCCATCACCCGGTCTGAGCCCGCACCGCCCTGCATGCGTCCAAACAAGACCGTGCCGAACACCACATCTTCACGTCCCGAAACTTTGGCGAGTACGCGTGCCCAGGCCAGATGACACAGGCTCGCCGCGCTTATCCCCAGTTTCCGCGCGCGCTCTCGAACTCGCTCGGCCAGCGGCGACTCCAATGCCACCCGCGCTTCCTCGATCCCTGTACCATCGCCCTGTACGTCGGACAATCCGAACGGAGTCGTGGGTTCTTCCACATCTGCCAGCATCTTCCGGAAAAACGCCTCATGCTCCTCTTTGCTCACCCCCAACCGGGCTTGCGCAACGAGGTTTCGAAAGGGCAACGGCGCCGGCAACTGCTCTGCCCGACCCAGTAAATGCGCCTGGATCTCCTCCTGCATCACGTCCATGGTGGTGTGATCGGCAAGCAGGTGATGCAGCAATTGCATCATCAGCCAGCGATTTTGGCCTTTATCGAATGCAATATAAGCCCGCAGCAACGGCGCCTGGCGCAGGTCGATGCGGTATCGCCGCGGATCGAAGCGCCCGTACAACTGCTCGCCCACATCGCCGGCTGCCGGATCGAGTTCAATCTCTTGAATCGGTAACACCGCCCTGTTTTGGACGACCTGCACTGGTTGGGAGAGACCTTCCCACATCACGGCCGTGCGCAGAATATCGTTGCGGTTGATCACCGACTGCATGGCCTTCAGATACGCGTCCAATCGTTCCCGCGTGTCGAAGCTGAGAAGAGTGGCCAACAGGTAAGGGTCGCCTTCGCCGCTCATCAGATGATGAAACAGAATCCCTTCCTGAAGCGGCGCCAGGGAATAAATATCCTGTACGTTCGCAACTCCCCCCGGCACGCTTTCAACCACTTGATCAATTTCGTCCTGGGTAAGCGTTGCGAGTGGCAGCATCTCCGGAGTGAGAGCCGTACAGCCTTCCGGAATCCGGTTCGGCGGGATCGTGACGATGTTTGCCTTCGCCTCAACCGTGGCCGCCAACTCAGCCAGCGTCGACGCGGTAAACAGAGCACGCACATCCACCTGCAGGCCTTTGCGGCGCATGCGCTCGATCAGGATCACGGCCAGCAGGGAATGCCCGCCGAGTTCGAAGAAGTTGTCCTGTCGCCCCACGCGGTCGAGTTTGAGAACGTCGCCCCAGGTGGCGGCCAGTGCGGTTTCAATCTCGCCGCATGGTGCTTCGTAGCCACGTACGGCGTAAGCATCCGCTTCCGGCGCTGGCAGTGCCTTGCGGTCAAGCTTTCCGTTTGGAGTGAGCGGCATCGCCGTCAGCCGCACGTACGCCGCCGGCACCATGTACTCTGGAAGACGCGCCAGCAGAAGCGCCCGCAACTGTTCCGCATCCAACCCTGCTGTATTTGGCGCGCTGGTTTCGACCGTCGTGTAATACGCCACCAGCCGTTTGTCGCCGGGGGTGTCTTCCCGTGCGATCACCACCGCTTTCCGTACAGCGGGATGGCCAAGAAGTGCGGCTTCGATTTCCCCTAGCTCGATCCGGAAGCCCCGAACCTTCACCTGATGGTCGATACGTCCCAGATACTCGATATTTCCATCCGGCAAGAAGCGGGCCAGGTCGCCCGTCTTATAAAGGTGTGCACCCGGAGTCCGATCGAAAGGATTCGGAACGAACCGCTCGGCGGTGAGGTCCGGACGGTTCAAATAGCCGCCAGTCACGCCCGCACCTCCAACGTGTAATTCCCCCGGCACTCCCACGGGCACGACCTGCATATGAGAATCCAGAACATACAATTGCGTGTTCGCGATGGGTCGTCCGATCGGAACCCGATTCGATTCATCCCTCGGTTTGCACCGGTAAACCGAGCACCACACGGTTGCCTCGGTGGGACCGTACTCGTTATAAAGAGCCGCACGCGGTAATCGGCTGAAATGATCTTTCACGAGAGTTGCGGGACAAGACTCTCCGGCGACTATGGCAACCTTCAACGAAGCCAGGCGTTCGCTTGGGCTGCTCTCGACCAGGGTCTTGTAGAGCGAGGGCACACACAGAAGGTGAGACACGTTGTGTTTCTCAACCAAGCGACTGAGGGAGTCCAACTCCCATCGAGACTGGTCGGGAGGAAGAACCAGGACGCCGCCGACGCTCAGAGTCCAGAAAATTCCCGCCAGAGAGCTGTCAAAAGTGAACGAGGACAGAAGCAAAAAACTCTTCACCGCCTCGGGATAAAACGCAGTGCGGGCGAATGTTGAATTCGACAATCCCCGGTGCAGAACCCGAATGCCTTTGGGTTGGCCAGTCGAGCCCGAGGTGTACATAACGTATGCGGTATTGGCAGGGTTTACCTCGCTTGGTGGCGGCGAGTGGACCTCACTTGAGGTAACGGTATCAGTATCGATACATATGATCTGAGCCTGGCCACGAGGCACCTGGCTCTGCAACCGCGAGTGCGTAAGCAAAACCGGCGCCTGCGTTTCTGTCAGCATGAAGGCTAGCCGCGCGGCGGGATGGGCTGGATCGAGCGGCAGGCACGCGCCACCAGCCTTCAGTACACCGAGTATCCCGACCAAGCATTTCGAGGGACCGCTCAAAATAGAGCGCGACCACAATCTCCGGACCGACTCCCAGCTCTTTTAAACGGCCCGCAACTTGGTTGGCCTGAGAGTCAAGTTCGGCGTATGTCAGGGACTTGCCCTCAAACGTCACGGCTGAGGCCGCGGGAGTTCTCTTTGCCTGCTCCTCAAAATACCTGTGAATTAGCTGTTCGCCGGGCACGTCAAGTTCGGTGTTATTCCAGTCGACCACAATTTGGCGTTGCTCATCGGCCGTCAACAGCGGCAACTCTGAGATCCTCTGGTCCGGATCCGCGACCGTGCCCTCGAGCAGTCTTTGCCAATGGGCCGCCATACGAACTATCGTGGCAGCGTCGAACAAGTCGGTTTTGTAATGGAAGCGGGCCAGCACTTCTTCGCTGCGCTCATCTAATTCCAGGGAAAGGTCATATTTTGAAGCTCCGGTGTCTACGTCCATCTGCGTCAAACGCCATGCGGGATCAATTTCCGGCAGCGGCGGTTCGAGCGAGAACAATGCCTGAAAGAATGGATTTCGCCCTGGATCCCGCTGCATCCGGAGCTCGCGAACCAGAAGCTCAAAAGGCACACTGTCATGATCCAGTGCCTCGATGGTCAAATCGCGTGCACGACGGACCAAAGCTCGGAAACTGGGATCTCCTGATAGGTCAGTCGGAAGAACTACGGTATTCAGAAAATATCCCAGTAGTGGCAAAGTCTCTGGACTATTGCGGCCAGCAGTGACGCTTCCGATGGGAATCTTCTCTTCGCCAGAATAGCGATAGAGCAATGCGGCGAAACTCGCCAGCAGCGTGTGAAAGAGCGAGACTCCTTCAGCGCGGCAGAACTCTCTTAATCGAGTGGTCAGAGCTGGGCTCAAGCGGAACGGGTACATCGAACCCCGAAACGACTGCGATCGTCCATGTTGACGATCCGTGGGTAAATAGTTTTCGGGCAATGGACCACTAAGTTTCTCGCGCCAGTACTCGAGGTCTTTTGCGAGAACTTCACGCGTAACGGTGCGGCGCTGCCAACAGGCATAATCGGGATACTGAATATTCAGTTCCGGTAACGGCGATACCGCGCCGCTCGCATACGCCTTGTAGAGTGTCGCCAGTTCCGGCAGAAGGACGCGATATATCGCCACCCCGTCGAAGATAATGTGGCTGAGCGTCAGATACAGGCGGTACTGTTCGTTGTCGAGACGGATCAGCCTCGCTCGAAAAAGTGGAACCTGCCCCAGATCAAGAGGGACGCTGGCGTCAGCTGTGGCAAGTGCGATGGCCGCTGCATCGCGTTGCTCTGGCGGAAGACTGCGAAGGTCGATGACCGGAAGGGAGACGGAAAGATTTTGCTTTAACTTCCTGAACCGGTTGTCCATCCACTACTGTGAAGCAAGTTCGCCAGGCTTCGTGACGACGGAGAATCTCGTTAAAGCTTTGCTCCAGGGCGACGACATTCAATCGGCCCGAGTAATGAATCGTAACCGGTTCGTTATAGAGCGGAATTTCGGGGGCCAGCTGCGCGTGCAGCCACAGCTGCTCCTGGGCATATGACAGGGGAACGATTTCCCCAGGCTGGCGTCGTGGAATCTCCCCAGCCGCGGGCTGTGACGCCAGTTCGCCGCGAAAATATTTCTCCAGCAGCTTTCGTTTTGCGTCGGAGTATTCAGATCCCACTTTGTATCGCCTAATTTGAAATACCGAGGTTTTGCTTTGGATCGCTCGCAGCAAACTCTACTGGAAGCGAAGTCAATCCCCGCAGTCCGAGATTATGCCGCCACACCAGCGGGCCTTGCGCACTCAGCCTCAATTGAGGCAGCCGCCGCAAAATCGTCTGAAAGGCGATTTGGCCTTCCAGCCGAGCCAACGCCGCGCCGAAACAAAAATGCGCGGCCCACCCGAAAGCCAGATGCTGATTGTTCTTGCGCGTGATGTCCAGCACATCGGGTTCTGGGAATCGTTCAGGATCGCGATTGCCCGCGCCCATGACTGCGATTACAGCCTGACGCTTTCGAATCTGCTTGCCTCCGAGTTCGACATCGGACGGAGCCAGCCTGGCAGTGTGCTGGCTGGGACTTTCATACCGGAGCAACTCCTCTACTGCGCTCGGAATCAGAGATAAATCTGCACGCAAGCGATCCAATTCTGCGGGATTGCGTAGAAGGGTCAGTACTCCGTTGCCAATCAGGTTCGTGGTGGTTTCCTGACCGCCGACCATGGTGACGATCAGATTGGCGATGATCTCTTCTTCCGTAAGCCGGGCGCCCTCGATCTCGGCGCTCATCATGGCTTGGACCAATCCTTCGCGCGGATGCGCCTGCTGCCCGCGCATGGCCGAGCGAAAATAGCTGGTAAGATTTTCGACGCTTTGCAACACGCGCGAAAAGCGATCGGGATTATGCTGAAAGTTCCCCAGCATCTCGGCAAAATCCTGCGACCATTCCTTGAGCTGCGCATGGTCAGCGGCGGGCACGCCAAATAGCTCTGCAGTTACGATTGCCGGCGCCGGACTGGCAAAGTCGGCAATCATATCCATCGATCCATTTGCCACAACCGCATCGAGCAGTGAGTCCATCACTTCCTGAATGCGCGAGCGAAGCTGTTCCACTCTGCGCGGCGTGAAAGCGGCGGAAGCAAGCGTGCGGAGGCGTGTGTGATCCGGCGGATCCAGAAACAACATCTGGCGCACCATGACCTCGGCAATCGGGTTCAGCGCCGACAGGTTCAGCGCACTCAATTGCTCTGGCGTCGGCGTGCGATCGGCGGAAAAATGGTGCAGCACGTGCACGACATCGGCGTACCGGGTCACAACCCATGCGTGCAGAAAAGGATCCCAGTGCACTGGGTCGTGACTGCGCAGTTTCTGGTAGAGAGGATACGGATTCGCCAGCACTTCAGGATCCAGCAGTTGATACAGACTGAGGACCCGGTCTTCCGTATGCGGCACGGAGGGTGGCGCGCTGGCCGCGGTCATGCTGGGATTCCGGGAAGAGATTCTAAGAGGCGCTGTGCTTCCTCATCAGTCATCGTCTCTACTTTGGCGAAAAGTAATCGTTCAATCTCAGCCGAGATTTCCGCAATTGTCGGGTGGTCGAAAAGACTTCTCAGTGAAAGCTCCACTGCAAAGCGTTGATACACCTTGGCAATCAGTTGAGCTCCCATCAGCGAATGGCCGCCCAGGTTGAAAAAGTTATCGCTCCTGCTGACGCGATCTACTTTCAAAAGACCGGTCAGGAAACCGGCCAGCCATTGCTCGATTTCAGATTGCGGAGGCGCGAACGGAGTATCGTCCAGCGTGTTGTCAGCAGTGGGCTTTGGAAGAGCGGCGCGATCCACTTTGCCGCTTGCTGTCCGTGGCATGGATTTAAGCTTCACAAAAGTTGCGGGCACCATGTATTCGGGGAGAGATTCCGCGAGAAAGGTGCGCAGCTGCGCCGATGTCAGAGGTGCGTTCGGTGCCGAAACAATATATGCGGCCAGTCGGCTCTCACCGAAATCGTCGGTGTGAGCGGTTACGCAACTCGAACTGATTGCCGGATGCCGGTTCAGCGCCGCGCTGATTTCTCCCGGTTCGATGCGATATCCCCGGATCTTGATCTGGTCATCCATCCGTCCCATAAATGCAATTTGACCGTCCGGAAGTTTGCGGGCGAGATCGCCTGAGCGGTAAAGACGCGCCCCTGCTGCGCTACTGAAAGGGTCGGCGATAAATTTTTGAGCCGTAAGTTCCGGCAGGTTGAGATATCCGCGTCCAACACCGGCGCCTCCGATCAAGAGTTCTCCCGGAAGACCGTCAGCGACGGGTTTCAGTTCCTCATCAACGATGTAGATCTCAACGTTATCGACAGGTCTTCCGATGGAGGGCGCGTCTTCGGTCTCATCACTTGGCCCAATTTTCCCCGAGGTCGCAACTACCGTACACTCCGTTGGACCGTAATTGTTAATCAAAGAAAACGGCAAGCCTTGCGGTGGGTAACCGCGGAGACAATCTGCACCCGTCAACAAAACTCGAAGTGAGGTTTGAGTTGGCCATTGCAGAGCAATCAGTTGTTCGGCGACCGCCGTAGGAACGAAGCTGACAGTGATTCGGTTTGCAACCATCCAGTCTCGAAGAAGATCCGGCGCGGTGCGAATGGAATCTTCCACCACGTGAATGCTCGCGCCCGTTGTGAGGTAAGGCCACATTTCCCAAACGCTGGCATCAAAACCCGGACTGGCTTGTAGCGTGGCCCGGTCAGCCTCCGTAATGTTGAACGCGCGCTGGTGCCAGCGCACCAGGTTGAGCAAGTTCGCATGCGTGATCTGCACACCTTTAGGCCGGCCAGTGGAACCTGAGGTGAAAATAATGTAGGCGCAATCCTTAGCATTGGTCACAAGACTTGGTGCTGCAACGGCATGGTCAAGAATCTCGCGTTCCACCGCATCAACCGCGATTATCTTCCAACTTCCCGAGGGCAGTTTGTTGGCCACCGAAGAATGAGTCAGCACGACTGGAGCAGCAGAATCTTCCAACAACGTCGCAATGCGGGCTGAAGGGTAACCAGGATCGAGAGGCACGTAGGCCCCACCCGCTTTCAATACAGCCAAAGCAGCTGTTGCCAACTCGGGAGAGCGGTGAAAAAAGAGGGCGACGGGAACCTCCGCTCTGACTCCGAGCGAACGTAGAAAGTTGGCCAGTTGATTGGCCCGCGCATTCATCTCCCCGTAAGTGAGCTTCTGATCACCGGCTACGACAGCAACCGCGTGAGGAGCTGCATGGGCTTGCATTGCTACTAAATCGTGGACGCACATATTGAGAATCCAAAAATCGAGAATTCAAAGAATCTAGCGATCAAAATTCAATTGCTCCACTTGTAACCTATGCCATTACGCTGGCTGCTTGCCGTCAAGTACACGCTGAAGCAAACTCTGCAATTCCGAGGAAGATAGAGTATCCAATTGCGCGAGCAGAGCTTCGCGGCTTGCGGCCTGATTTCGCGGACGCCGTTGCAGAATCGGAGAGCGAGCTTTCAATCCCATTGCCTGTGCCTTCTCCACTTCCAGAGCTAGGCCGGCGATTGTCGGCGCCTCAAACACGCTGCGAACCGCCAACTCCACTTCAAAAATTCGCCGGATTCTCGCCGTCACCTGCAGCACCAGCAGAGAATGTCCCCCCAGCTCGAAAAAGTTCTGCTCAATTCCCACTTGCTCCACCTGCAATAACTCCTGCCAGATTTCCGCCAGCTTGGCTTCTATCTCATTCCGTGGAGCGGTTAACTCCTCACGGTCCACCAGCGGTTTTCCATAACCCGCCAGCGCCGAGCGATTCACCTTTCCGCTGGGTAACAACGGCAGCGCTTCCACCCGCCAGTAACTGGCCGGCACCATGTGTTCCGGCAATTTCGTCCGCAGATAACGGCGCAACTCTCCCGCTGAAGCTGCTGCCTCATTTTTCATCACGAGATAAGCGGCCAGCTTCTGCTGCTCGCCTTCACCGCTCACCATCACCACCGCTTCGGCGACATCATCATGCGCCGCGAGCACTGACTCGACCTCTCCTAATTCGATCCGCAATCCGCGCAGCTTAACCTGGTTATCGACTCGGCCTAAGTATTCGATCTCTCCGTTGCTGCGAAAGCGGCCCAGATCGCCCGTGCGATACAGACGCGGCGACAATTGCGGCGTCAGCCAGTTGGCGACAAAACGTTCCGCCGTCAACTCCGGCCGGTTCAGATATCCGCGCGCCAGGTTATCCCCGCCGACAAAAATCTGTCCCCGAATTCCGATGGGGGCTGGCTCGCCGTACTCATCTACCAGATAGACTTGCGTGTTGCTGATAGGTCTCCCGATCGCCACCGAAGAAGCCAGTGTCTCTCTCCGAAACGTGGTGGCAAGTTACATCCGCAGCAACTTCCGATGAGCCATAAATATTTAGCAGAGTGGCTTCCGGGAAAGCCTCGCGAAACCGTTTGGCCAAGTCTGCCGGCAGAATCTCTCCGCTGCACGACCAGAGCCTCAAGTCCGGCACCCTCGTTTGCAGATCTCGCGCATGATCGAGAAGCGTGCGCAACAGAGAGGGCACCAGAACGATGCGAGTCACGCGCTCTCGTGCCAGTACCTTCAACATCTCCTCGGGATCGCGAACTGCCTCTTGCGGAATGATTACGTTTGGAATTCCTGCCAGCAACGGGCCAAAAATCTCCCAGATGGAGTCGACGAAATCCGAGATTCGTTTTCTGGCAGCACACCTCTCCGGTTTTGAAAGGATAGGCCTTCCACATCCAGGAAAAGCGATTCATCGAGGCCCGGTGCGTTCCTTCTACGCCCTTGGGAACTCCCGTTGAACCGGATGTGTAGATTACATAGGCGCGTTGATCGCTCGAAACTGAGACCTGAGGATTGCTGGAGACGTCATCGCTGAAACCATCGTCTTCCGAATCAAGCACCACAATGTTCGGCGCATAATGTTCGGCGCATTCGTGCTCTGCGCGTTAGAGGGAAGTCCGCCTTTGATCGATGAGTGAGTAACAATGCTGGAAAGTCGCGGCATCTTCAATCAGGAATCTGAGACGATCGAGCGGATACGCTGGATCAAGGGGAACGTAAGCAGCTCCGGCCTTAAGCACGCCTAGAAGCGCGATCACCATCTCAGCGGAACGTTCGAGAAAAATCCCAACCAGAGAACCTGGACCAACTCCGCTCTCGATGAGCCGGCGTGCCAGGCGATTGGCACGGTCATTGACTTCGCGGTAGCTCCACTTTTTCCCTTCGAACAGCAGCGCTGTCGCACCCGGACGAGCCTCTACCTGTTCCTCGAATGCACGATGCAACGGCAGATCCCGGGGATAGTCGGCCGCAGTCTGGTTCCAGTCGACAAGCACCTGTTGCCGCTCCTCGGTGCTCATGATCGGAATCTGCGCTACGGTTAAATCAGGATTCTCAACCACCGTGCTCAACAGTGTTTCGAAGTGCGCCAGCATGCGGCGAATTGTCGATTGCTCGAAGAGGTCGGTGTTGTACTCGATTTGGCAATGAAATTCGTCGTTTTCCCACACCTCGGCGGAGAGATCAAACTTGGCGATCCCGGCCTCGAAGCCCATCTCCTTGATCCTCAGTCCGGGAATCTCGAAAACTTGTTTGGGAATATTCTGGAAGGTGAACATTACTTGAAACAGAGGATGCGTCTCCAGCGAACGCTGCGGGATCAACTCTTCGACAAGTTTCTCAAAAGGAACATCCTGATGGTTGTACGATTCCAGAGCGAATGATCGTGTCTGCCGAACCAGTTCCCGGAAGCTCAGGTCGTGCGTGAAATCAGCGCGGAAGACCAGCGTATTCACGAACAAGCCGATCATATTTTCAATTTCAATTTCGCTGCGGCCGGCGATCGGTGTTCCAATCAGAATGCTTTCCTGGTTGGTGTACCGCCAAAGCAGAGCCTGAAACGCAGCCATGGTGAGCATGAACAGGGTGGAGCTCTCAGCTTGCGCGAGCGCTTTCAGCTTCGCCAGGATAGAGCTATCCAGGCTGATTTCCTCGGTGGCGCCGTGCCAACTATAGCTGCTGGGGCGCGGGTGATCGGTGGGCAGATCGAGCAAAGTTTGCGCTCCCGCAAGCTTGTGTTTCCAGTGTTCGATCTCCCCCTTGAGCAGGTCGCCACTCATGTAGTCGCGTTGCCACTGCGCGTATTCTGCGTACTGCAGAGTAAGCTCAGGAAGCACCGGCGTTTCATTTTTCGTGAGAGCCGCGTAGATCTTGGTCACTTCGCGGAACAAAAGCGCGATGGACCAGCCATCTGTGACAATGTGATGGATCACCAGGACAAGGAAATGCTTTTCCGGATCCAGGCGCACCAGCGTCGGGCGCAGCAAAGGCCCCTCGCTTAGATCGAATGGCTTTTTACCCTCTTCACTGGCAATTCGCAGAGCCTCCGACTCGCGCTCATGTGCCGGAATTCCTGCCAGATCGATGACTGGAATCTCCACTTCCACATCGGACAGGACGATCTGCCGGGCTTCCCCATCAACCGAGTCGAATACAGTGCGCAGGCTGGAGTGGCGCCCTACAACCATCTGAAAAGCTTGCTTCAGGAGTTCAACATCCAATGGGCCGGTAATCCGGAACGCACGGGGCAGGTTATACGCTGCAGTTTCAGGATCCAGTTGATCGAGAAACCATAGTCTTTGCTGGGCAAAGGAGGCCGGGTACGCCAATCGAGTCATCCGTTGTGATCCTTACATCCTTGATGGCGCCAGTGGGGGAGAGCGGTACTTCTAGCCGCCCGCATCAAACTTTCAGGCAGCATTCAAACACCCAGTATACCCCTGCTGGCAAGGCCAGAGCCCGACAGTTCAGCGACTATGCTCTAAAAAGGTCGAATGGAATATCAGTATTTCACTGTATGTGATTTTCTGTCGATTTTGAACATTCTACAGGCCTGTCCTGGGTTATAGTGTCATGAATAGCCCTTGGTGGGGCTGGCGCGATTTCGGAGAGATTCCGGTTCGATAGTCAGCCAGCGCGTCGAGTCCAAGACTGCATCTTCGCAAAGGTGTAGATAGAAGCTTTCTTGGCCCAGCGCCTATTTGTAGTTGAATGGAAGTGATTGTAAAAAAGATAGCCTTTCTAACTCTGGCCGGGTGATTGGATTTTTTTTGAGTTTTGAGACGCAGTTCAGGATTACAGATGTCACTTCCGTCTTTTGTTTCCATAGGTGTACCTCGAAATCCCTCCCCCGGATTCATACGCAGACCGCTGTGGTTACAGATCACGGTTCTCCAGCTTTCTTTTGGCAAGACGATTCCTTAACTGGCGACACGTGTGCCATCGAGTAGGAAGGTTTACCCGGTATGTTGTCTCGAAGCCAGGATGTGGTGACCCGCGATGCGCAAGAGAAGAATGAATTAATCGAGCTTCTCCTGCAGGCGAGTCCGAACTATACCTATCCGGCATCTTTGGCGCAGGTGCGGCTGTGGTTCCTGGATCAACTGAGGGCAAGAAATACTGCTTACAATGTGCACCTCGGCGTGTGGCTGAGAGGCAAACTCAATTTCGCGGCGCTCCAGTCAAGCGTGCAGGAAATGGTCAACCGGCACGACAGCCTGCGCACATCATTCCGCATCGAGCGCGAGCAACTCCAACAAGTTGTAGAAGGCGCATGCCGCGTAACCATACCGATCACAGACCTGAGCGGCGCCTCTGACCCCACGGCAGAAGCTTATCAGCTTGCCCGCCGGGAAGTGCAAGAGCCCTTCGATCTCAGTAAGGCGCCTCTGTTTCGTGCACGCCTGTTTCGCGCCACACCTCTCGACCATGTTTTTCTTTTCACCATGCATCACATCATTACCGATGCCTGGTCAGTACAGATCTTCGCCAAAGAATTGGAACAGCTTTACACCGCTTTCTCGCGCGGCGAGGTGTCACCCCTGCCCGCGCTACCGATTCGCTATGGCGACTTTGCCGAATGGCAGCTGGAATGGTTTCATACCAGCGAAGTCCAGCAGCAGCTTGCTTACTGGAAAAATAAGCTCCAGGGAGCGCCGGCGCTTCTGGAATTGCCAACCGATGCACCCCGGCCGCCGGAGCAAACTTTCGACGGTACGGTTGAAGTCGTGGCTATCGCGGAGGATGTCGTCGATGGAATTGAGCACGTCGCCAGTCGTTGCCAGGCTACTCCCTTCATGGTGCAGTTAGCTGCATTCAAAGTTCTTCTTTCTCGCTATGCCCGGCAGCCTGACGTCGTTGTAGGCATACCAGTTGCCGGACGTAATCGTGTAGAGACCGAGGGCCTCATTGGCTTCTTCGTCAACACACTGGTGCTGCGCGATGATCTGGCGGGCAATCCGCGCTTCACGGACGTGGTCGCTCAAGTGCGCGAAACAATTTTAGGCGCCTTCTCGAACGTCGATGTTCCTTTCGAAAAGATCGTCGAGGAGCTCCAGCCGGAGCGGAATCTCAGCTATAACCCGCTTTTTCAGGTCATGTTTGCCACCCTGAAGTCCGCGGTGCGATCTCATAAATTCTGCGATCTGACGGCGTTTCCCTATGTGGTCAGCGGTGAAACATCCATCTTCGATCTAAGCATGACTGTCATCGAGGATGTCGACCGGAAATCGTGGGCACAGGTTGAGTACAACACCAACCTGTTCCGGCAGGAGCGTGTCCGCCGCATGTTGAGCGATTACACGTCCATTCTCGCGGGCGTGGTATCTGATCCAGACAGCCACATCCTCTCGCTGCCACTACCAAGTCTGCCAGCCACGTCTGATGACCTGATCTCAACGGCAGGGAAGGGAAGAAAAGAAAATCAGAAAGCGACCCCGACGGCGTCCACCCGTCGCGCTCCTGAACGTCGTTCTGAACCCTTGGACCAGGACCAGGAATTACTCGTCGAAATCTGGAAAGAAGTTCTTGGTCTGCCCAAGGTTGGAATTCGCGACAGCTTCTTCGACATGGGAGGTCACTCGCTGCTCGCTGTCCGGCTTGTTTCGCAGATACGGGAGATCACCGGCAGGCAAATCCCTGTCTCGGCGATCTTTCGTGCCCCGACGATCGAAGCGTTCGCGCCGTTGTTGCGGGAAAATCTGAACAATCAACCCGATCCCGTTCTCCTGAAACTACAGGAAGGTGACGGCGTCGTCCCATTCTTCGCGATTGCGGCCCCCGGAGTGGATACCTTCGGGCTATCATTACTTGCCCGCCACATGGGGAGCAATCAGTCCGTCTACAAGGTCCAGGGACACGCGCCTGTGGCGTGGGGACGTCCTTTCACGCAGGCAAGAGTTGCGAACCCTGGCGCAGGAGTATGTAGCAGCTCTGCGATCTGTGCAGCCCCATGGCCCTTATTGCCTCGGGGGCATGTGCGGCGGCGTTCTGATTGCGCAGGAAGTGATTCTCGAACTCGAATCGATGCAGGAGGAAGTGGGCGTATTCTCGATTTTCGACACCTGGGTGCTGGAAAATTCTCAGATCCACCCGCTCTGGATGATCGACTATTACCGCAAGAGATTCCAGTACTTCCGCAGCCTCCCGCGGCAGGAACAGCTTGGCACAACGAAGAGCTTCGTAAAGCGCCTGCTTCTTCGAAAAGGAAACGGTACAGAAAGCGGTTGGGATCGGGCTTATTGGCCTGGGGATAACTTCGATGAGCCGAGATTTCGGGCTCCCGTACTCTTGTTTAAGAGAGTGCGCCAGCCCTACTACTACGTTCGCGATCGACAAATGGGTTGGGGCGCTCGTTCCACCGGTGGGGTAGAAATCTGCGAGCTGAATTGCAAGCACGATGAGTTCTTGCGGCAGCCCCAAGTTGGTATCATTGGCCAAATTCTGGCCGCCAGGCTTCAGGGAATCAGAGAAGCGGAGATGCATAGAGCCGACGCGTTCGCTCCGCGTGCGGATTTCTCGCCCGGAATCGGCGCCTGAGAGCCTGCAGCCTCATTTTCACAAAAAGGGGAATCAAGGATGGCCGATCGTCCGGATGGAGCGCTAGGTTCATCCGCCGTTCCCTCGGACCAGGCATTGTCGTCCCCTGTGGGTTGGCAATCGGAGCCGACTCGCGACGCGCATCGCCCCGTGCGCGTAATTCGTCCCCCGGCATTTTCGCTTGGCACAATCATCAGTGGTGTGCAGACTCTGGTTAAGTACGCCGACCTGCTTTGGATACTCAGCCTCTTTCGACTAAAAGTTCGCTACAAGCAATCGGCTCTTGGCTGGATCTGGGCGGCGCTCCAGCCGCTCGCCTTGATGACCATCTACACCATTGTCTTCACCCGTGTAACAACGGTTTCTACCGGCGGCATTCCTTATCCGCTTTTCGTTTTGTGCGCTCTTCTGCCATGGCTATTCTTTTCCGCATCGATCTCAAATGCGGTACATGGGCTGGTTTTGTATCCAAACCTGCTTACCAAAATGTATTTCCCGCGCGAGATCATTCCACTGTCCTACCTGGCGGCGGGCTTCATGGACTTTCTCATCGGCTGCGTGATTCTCGCCGGCTTCATGGCTCACTACCGTGTATTGCCGACTTGGAATCTCCTCTATGCGATTCCAATTATGATTGTGTTGGCCGCGTTTGCCGCCGCCGTCGCTTTATTGTTCTCCGCCATACACGTTCGCTTCCGGGATATCGGACTTGCCTTGCCACTCCTCCTGCAAGTGTGGATGTTCACGATTCCCGTGGTCTACTCGCTGCAGGCGGTGCCTTTGCGCTTTCGCAAGCTCTACCTGCTTGATCCCATCTCCGGCTTGATCGAGAATTTCCGCACCGTGTTGCTGGAGGGTCGGAGGCCGGACACGTCCAGTCTGGCGATGTCAGCGGGTATTGCCTTCGCGTGTCTCGTCATCGCGTACGCTTATTTCAAGTCTTCCGAAGCCTTAATGGCCGACATAATTTGACGTCGAAATTGCCGTTACAAGATTTAAAGATGATCGACATAACCTTGGATCGAGTCTCGAAACAGTACAAGCTGCGAACGCCCGGCAAATCTCCGAAGCGCTGGTATTCGGACGTTTTCCGGCGGCGATCGACTGCCATGTGGGCGCTTCGTGATGTCAGCTTCCAGGTGCGACGAGGGGAGGCGCTGGGAATCGTCGGACACAACGGCGCCGGCAAGACAACCATCCTGAAGATTCTTTCCAGCATCACCACTCCCACCGCCGGCGAGATCACGGTTCGAGGAAGAATGGCTGCGTTGGTTGAGGTGGGCTCGGGATTTCACCCGGAGCTCACTGGCCGCGAAAACATCCAGCTTCACGGCGCAATGCTGGGGATGAGAAGGTCGGAAATACGCCGGAAGCTGGACAGTATTATCGAATTTTCAGGCGTCGGCCAATACATCGATGTACCCGTAAAACGTTATTCCTCCGGAATGTATGTGCGTCTGGGTTTTTCCATTGCCGCACACCTGGATCCCGACATTCTGTTGCTGGATGAAGTCCTGGCGGTGGGCGATGCCGCGTTCCAGGCCAAATGCCTCGAGCGTCTTTCAGAACTGCGGCGCACGGGACGCACGGTGGTCTTCATTTCGCACGATCTGAGTGCAGTCTACCGTCTCTGCGACCGGGCCATCCTGATGAGCCATGGCCGCGTGGTTGCCGAGGGGCCTCCCAGAGAAGTCATCGACGAATATCAGCAGATGACTTTCGGTGACGATGCCAAACCGATCTCTGCTACTGAACTGGATTCCCCGGCGCAATGCACCAGCGTTTCCTTTAGTGCGCCCGACTCTGCCGAAGGGATTCAAACCGGGCATCCGATGGTCGCTCTTTTAGGCTATCGCGCACGCCAGATCGTTCCAGCGGCGGTGTTTCGAATTTCACTCTATTGGCCCAGCGGCTATCTTTGTGCCCAGCTCACCACAGATTCTTCCCAAGGAGGATTTACCCTGGGACCAGGCGATGGAACCATTGAGTTTCACTGCCCTGTTCTACCCGTGGTCCCCGGGCTTTATCGGATAGACCTTTCCATCGAATCGAACGGGCAAGAGATCGAGTTGCGGCAGCGCTGCGCAACTCTTAACGTGGGCTTGGGAAAATTTGTTGCCGGCGACTTCTACATCGAAAACTCATGGAAGCTGGTCGAAGGAACATCGCAGCAGGAAAGCCTTCCCGATCGCTGATCGGATCGAAAATTGAAGAACTAGCAAAAGGGCCGGAAGTGGAATTCCGGCCCTCTGCTCATTGTTCACTTTCAGGGAGAAAATCGACGCTCAGTCGTGTGGCAACTCAGTAGTGTGGCAACGAAGTACCGTTCAATGCCGCGAGGATCAACACGCCCGCATAAGCATTATCCGTTTGAACTGGCGTTGTGAACTTCATACCGTACCGCCATGTCGCAGGCGCTTCGGGGTGGATGCCGGACAGGATGACCCATCCGCTCCCCGACTTCCCCTCGACGACGGCCGGGGTGCCGTTTGAATATTCGCCTACAATGGTTCCCCATCCCGAGAACTCGGGGCCGTCCTGCCAATACTGGTCAAGGGTTTCTCCTTGTGAGCCTCTGACTTCTACGGCCGCCTTATGAACACCCTTCTCTTCATCGGCGTAGAAGTTAAACCAAACGCCTGAAGTCAGATTCAAACCGTTGTGGTCGGAATAGCCCCCAAAAAATCCGCCGGCGCAAATTCCGAGATAATGTAGGCCAGCACCGACCGCGTTATGGATATTCTCCGTCGTGCTGGAATGGAGATTTTCGCCAATCGTAATCGAGTTGCCGCCCGGCACAATCAGCAGCTTATAAGCTCTCAAGTCGCTTTCGCTCATGTCATTCGAGCTGCGCGGAATCCGCCGTTGCGTAGGAAAGGCCCAGGTTGGAAAGAATCGCCTCGACTGCTTTGACATCATTTGCGATCGTACCCGTCCCATTGAAAAGCAGGACCTGCGGGTGGCTCGCGGCCGCCGCCGGGACAGTGAAGGCGATCGGAATGAGGGCTGATAGAGCGATGATGGTCAGTCGTTGTAAGCGGTTGACAGCGATGTGAAAAGAGTGCACGATCCCTCCTGGAAGCTGGTCTTAGGCGACCCGGAGCGGAACTTTTCCGTCCGCCGGAACCGAATGAGACCAAAGTGTTTACTGAGTTTTTACGATCCTATCCGCACGCGAAAAATTGGCAAGTCACACTAGTACATGCGGGGGCATGGCCAATAACACAGAAGTGCATTCCGCAGGGCCAGTTCTGTGAAAGAATCTTTCAGGGGCGAACAACAGCCTTTTCGGGCTATTGACGGGCCATCCCGCCGAAATTATCGTTGTCGGGGAACGGCGAAACTGGTATACGATGTTGGCCGCTTCGCACCTGATTTTGAACCTGTATCGAGGAGGTTCTAGCTTACAGAGGGGACGCAGATGCCGCCGTTCGATGCATGCCAGTGCGGCATGTCCGGTCAAGTTGTTCTGATATCTGGAGAATTAGTATGCAGTGCTCATGGAACGGTAAGGCCGCATTTCGCAGCGAGATTGAAGACGCACCAGCTGAAATGAATTGGAAGTCTGGCTTCTCTCGTTTTTCCGCATCTCGTGCCGTTACCTTCTTGGCCGTTTTGCTGCTCACCATGTCGTTTGCCCCAGTGCCCTTGCTGAGCCAGACTCCCATCACCACGTGGCATTACGACAACGGAAGGTCCGGTGCCGACACCACCGAAACCCTGCTCACCCCGTCCAATGTGAACACGAAAAGTTTCGGAAAACTGTTTACCCTGCCGGTCGATGGCTACATCGTCGGACATCCACTCTATCTTCCCGGAGTCAGTATCTCGGGCCAAGGCACTCATAATGTCGTCTATGTTGCGACGATGCATGACAGCGTATATGCCTTCGACGCCGATAGCGGCAGCACATCGCCTTTATGGATGACCAGTCTGTTGAGCTACAGCCCTGCGGGAGCCACCACCGTTCCGGCGGCAGCGGTGAAGAAAGATGCCGGAACCACCGGTTGGACCGAGCTTGGCATCATCTCCACTCCGATCATCGATGCAGCTACCAATACTCTGTACGCAGTTGCCGAAACGTACGAGAGCGGGAAGGTTGTGCATCGGCTACACGCACTCGACGTGACCACCGGACTGGAAAAGTACGGCGGCCCTACAACCATTGCTGCAACATACACGCTAAACGGAGTCACCACCACGTTTACCGATCTTTATCAGATGAATCGTCCAGCATTGCTCATGGCCAATGGCCACATCTATATCGCTTTTGGCTCGAACGGAAACAACACTACTCCCTGCCAGGGGTGGGTGCTGTCTTATAACTCCGGTACGCTACAGCAGGAGGGCGCGTATACCGTCGAACCCGGCAAGGTTCTGGCGTCCATATGGCAAAAGGGTGCCGGACTTTCCGCCGATACGGCTGGGAACATTTACGGAGAATCGGGAGAGGGACCGTATGTGGACGGCACGAACCTAGCTAGCAGTGTGCAGAAACTCAACCAGATTGGAACCACGCTTACCCTTGCAGACTGGTTCACTCCCTATAATCAGACATATCTTTCCGACAACGATCTGGATCTGGACGATGGCATTCTGATCCTGCCGGACCAACCCGGTCCTTATCCCCACGAACTCATCACTGGCGGCAAAGAAGGGACGATCTATGTGTTGAACCGGGACAACATGGGTCAGTTTTGTTCGAGTTGTACCACTGCCGACACCCAGATCGTGCAGGAGCTTCCACAAGCCGCCCCGTATAGCGGCATACCCGTTTATTGGAACAACACCGTTTATGTTACGCCTCAGCACAGCCCGGCTTTGGCATACACCCTTAGCAATGGGACGTTAATATCTCCACCTTCGATAAAGTCCATCCTGCTGAGCGGCGGAGGTCACGCCATCATTACGGCAAATGGAACTTCCAGCGGGATTCTCTGGACGATGAACGGAAGCAACTTGTACGCTTTCGACGCCGGCTCACTGAAAACTCTTTATTATTCCAACCAGGCTGCGGGCGGGCGTGACACGCTTCCGCCGTTACCTCACTTCGCCAGCCCGATCGCCGCAGACGGGAAGGTTTTCATCGGAACCCAGAACAGCGTCGTAATCTTTGGATTATTCCCAACCCTGTCCCCGACCGCGGGTAATGGGCAGTCGGCCGCTGTTGCCTCAACCCTTCCAGTTCCTTTAACGGTTCAAGCACTCAATCTTTATACGCAGAATACTTTCCCCGGAGTGACCGTAACATTCTCCGACGGCGGCAAGGGCGGTACTTTCAATCCTCCTACAGCGGTTACCGACTCATCCGGTTCAGCGTCGACTTCTTATACCTTGCCTGCGAAAGTTGGCTCTTACAGTCTGACCGCTTCTGCGACGGGTTACCCGCCCGGGCTTTTCACGGAAACGGCACTTGCCGCCACGGCGACGAGTTTAGCCAGTTGGAGCGGCAACAATCAGTCGGCACAAGTTACAACGCCATTGCCAAACCCACTGGTTCTCAAGGTGAAAGATAGCTTGGGCAACGGAGTGCCTGGGGTACAGGTGAGTTATACGGATTCGGGCTCCGGAGGCAGCTTCTCACCCAATCCCGCGACGACCAACAGCGCAGGGCTTGCCAGCGTGACCTATACGACGGGAACGACCGCCGCGGCTCTGCACGGCAAGATCCTTGCCTCAGTCCCCGGACTCACTAGCCTGGTTTTCTTCGAAACCGTCACTGCTGGCCCCGCTGCCAATATAGCTGCAACATCGGGAAACGGTCAGTCCACCCCGCCGAGCAGCCAAGTCACACAGCCATTGGTCGCAAAAGTGACAGACCAATACGGAAACGTGGTTGCGGGAGTAGCCGTTACTTTCAACGATGGCGGTGCGGGAGGGACTTTCTCAGCAAATCCGGTTTCCACTAGTTCGAGTGGCGTCGCCAGCGTCACTTATACAACGTCGCCCGAATGCCGGAACCGTGAATATTCAGGCTGTGGCCGCCGGAGTTTCCACTCCTGCAGCCTTTACGGAAACAGTACAATAACATCCGTGAAGAGAGGTTGTGGTTGGCTCTGCCTTTACCTGCTTGCGCCGTCCCGTGAAATAATTCCATCAGATCGTCAGCGGCGAACGCTCCGAGCCGCTGCAGGGAGGCTTTACGCATGCGATGCCGTCGCACGCTTTCGTTCCTGGTGTTGGCCTCGCTATGGCTTGGCTGGTCCCACTCGCGCCCGGTCCGCGCCCAAGACGCACCCCCGCTGATTGCTACCGACATCATCATTCAGCACGACGTGCCCATGAAGACGCGTGACGGCGTCACCCTCTATGCGGACATTTATCGTCCGAAATCCGCAGACAAATTTCCAGTTATCCTCATGCGTACTCCCTATGACAAAAGCGTTGACTGGGCGGTCTCCCCAGTTTTTAAGATGGTCCCGCGCGGCTATGTTGTCATTATTCAAGACGTCCGCGGACGCTACACGTCTGAAGGAGAATGGTATCCCTTCAAGCACGAGCAGGCCGATGGCTACGATGCTGTCGAGTGGGCGGCCGCGCTTCCATATTCGAATGGCAAAGTGGGCATGATAGGCGCCTCCTATGTGGGCGCAACCCAGATGCTCGCGGCCATCGCTCAACCACCTCATCTCGCCGGAATCGCTCCCAACATGACCGCGAGCAACTACCACGACGGTTGGACCTACCAGAGCGGTGCCTTCGAGCAATGGTTCGATCAGAACTGGACTTCTCAGCTCGCGCAGAACACGCTGGAACGTTTGATCCATGAGAATACTGACGCCCGGGTCGGCGCAGCTACGCTCCCGCTTGCCAACTATCCCGTCTTCAATTTCGGCCAGTTGCCCGCCGATGCAAAGCTCACCGCGGCGATCGCGCCGTATTACCTCGATTGGCTCGCGCATCCCGATTACGACGATTACTGGAAGCAGTGGTCGATCGAAGAGAATTTTTCAAAGATTGCCGTTCCCATGCTGCAGGTTGGTGGATGGTATGACATTTTCAATGCCGGCACTCTGCGCAATTACATGGGCGCCAAGGCTCACGGGGCCACGGAAGCAGCGCGCACCGAGCAGCATCTGCTGATCGAGATCGGAGGCCATTCCGGTTTCGGTCGCCGCATCGGGGATGTTGACTTCGGACCCCACGCCGTAGAAAACGTATACACAGACGTCATCCTGGACTGGTACGATTTTCTTTTTAAAGGCATCAAGAATCAATTCGCCACCGATAAACCCGTCAAGCTTTTCGTGATGGGCGCGAATGAATACCGCCAGGAAGATGATTGGCCTCCGCCGCAAGCGCGCAACACAAAATATTTTCTGCACTCTGCCGGCAAAGCAAATTCGTTACGCGGAGACGGATCGCTTTCCACATCCGCACCAAAATCCGAGCCGGCAGACAGCTATGTCTACAATCCTGCTAATCCGGCGCCCACCATCGGTGGCCCGCTCTGCTGCGATGCTGAGCACATGGAACCCGGGCCGCGCGACCAGCGCGCGGTAGAAAATCGCGACGACGTGTTGGTCTATTCACTCGGTCCGCTTACCAGCAATCTGGAAGTCACTGGACCGGTCACTGCCGATCTTTTCGTCAAATCCTCGGCCGTGGATACTGACTTTACCGCGAAGCTTGTCGATGCTGCGCCAGACGGCTTCGCGCAAGATCTTACCGAAGGAATTCTGCGCATGCGCTATCGTTCTTCGCCGGAGCACGCCACTCTGATGAATCCTGGGCAGATCTACGAGATCACCGTCGATCTCTGGGCTACCAGCAACGTGTTTCTCAAAGGCCACACGCTGCGCCTGGAAATTTCCAGCAGCAATTTTCCGCGCTTCGATCGCAACCTGAATACAGGAGAAGAAATCAAATTCGCCCGCACCATGGCGACGGCAAACAATACGATCCTTCACGACTCGCAACATCCGTCGTCGTTATTACTTCCGGTTATGCCGTCACAATAGATTCACGTGGGAGAACTTGGCGAAAGAGCACCCTGTGGGGTAAGTCTGATCGCGATTGACCAACATCAGCGACCAATTTCCGTCCGGGCGGTGCAGTACATTAGGACGTAACCAGCGCCATCCTTGATATCTGTGGAAGAAGGAAACATCTCATGCACTCCCGAGCGGTCGCTTAACAGAAAGAAAGACACGGGCCAAGAGTAAAGGGTCGCCATAGGCGACCCTTGGATTCTAGCTGCAATCGCGCTACAGCGTGGACTCAATCTCAAAGCCCCAGGCTTCCAGAAGAGGCTCAGGGATGTATTTGGAATTCTTGTTGCGGCGAGCCCACTCCCGCAGACGAGTCGACCGCAAATATTGATCGGGAGTGAGTTTGTATTCGCGCACCACTTGCTCGAACTCTGTGATGGTGGGGACGATGGGGCCGATCGGCTCGGGTTTCCCCCAGTTTGGATTTCCGCGTCGCTTTGCCATGAAAAAGCCTTTCGTACAAATAGGGGATTAACTTATTAATAATAATTTTTCTAACTGTATGATTCTCTTGCTGCCGAACGGGATTCACAGAAATCAAGCCGTCCACCAAAATCTGCGGATAGCGGGTCCCAAAAAGCTATTTGGAGAAACAGCATCTTAGGTCACAAAGGCCCGAAAGTCAATCCTATTGTGCAGCGTGATTGCTTGAATTGTCGGCTGTAACCGCATGTTTATAAGACTTTTATAAGATCATCCCGGGGAACCGCGACCCCCAAAAGTCACCGGCTCGACCGGAACATGCCGAAGTTACGGGCGTAACCTCTCGCATAAGAGCTCCGTTGATGTGACGTCAGAAGACGACCTACACTTGAGAGTGCATTCTTCCCGCCGGACCACGGCATAATAGCGCTCCACCTGGATAGTGATCGCGATGAATTTGAAGTCACTGTTGCTTTGTTCCGATGAAAAAATCGGACGCGTGTTGCGACGTACGCTGGGCGATCTTGATATCGGGGTCGAACATTGCACGAGCGCCGAAGTGGCGTTGCGGCACCTCACCCGCGACCGGTTTGAGGCCATTATTGTGGACTGTGCCGGCCCCGGAGCTGCCGATGTTCTGCGCGCAGCCCGGACTGCTCCATGCAACAAACGGGCCATCGCGGTAGCGATTCTCGATCCCGGCAGCGGATTGCGCTCGGCATTTGAGATCGGCGCCCACTTCATCCTGTATAAGCCAGTTTCTGCGGAGCGAGCCAAATCGAGTTTTCGTGCCGCGAGAGCCCTGATGAAACGGGAACGAAGGCGCAACTCGCGAGTCTCAGTGAATATTCCGTTGGAGATGGTCAGCGCCCAGTCTGGAGCTCGTATTAAGGCGAATACCACCGACGTTGGCGAAGGTGGATTGGCGGTGTCGATCCCGCGCCGCACTAAGCCGCACGGACAATGGAGTCTGTCATTCACGCTGCCTGGATCCAGCAAGATTGAGGTCGTCGCCGAGTTTGCCTGGGAGGGAAGCGGGACGCAGGTGGGCTTGCGTTTTGTGAATCCTTCGCCGGATGTGGCACGCCGGATGCGGGAGTGGCTGGGTCGCAATACGCCAGAGGGAGAGAAGGACGACCCTCCGGCGCCCTGCCAACTAACCGACTTAAGTTTGCGCGGGTGCTATCTTGCCATGCCTTCGCCGTTCCCGGTTTCTGCTCGGGTGACGCTTTCCATGAGAGCCGCGAACGTGGAGCTGCGATCAGAAGGGGTGGTAAGAGTGATGCATCCTGACATCGGGATGGGAGTGGAATTTACGCAAACCACCGCCGAGCACCGCGCACTGCTGGAAAAATTTCTGAGTTGCCTTACGGAAAATCCCGATACGCTGCCGGAGTTGATGGTGGAACCGGAAGGCTTCGAAACGGAAAGCAACTCCTCAGCTTCTGCCGAGTTGAGTGACGTAGAAGATCCGCTGCTCGATCTTTTTCGTAACCAGGCTGGGCTGGCGGCAGACTCCTTTCATGCGGAACTTCGCAAGCAGCGAGGTCTATCCACTGCGGCCGCTTCCTGATCCAACGCGCTTTTCGAATTATTGCGGCAACGGCGTTCCCTCTGCCGGCCCGCCTTTTACCAGGTCCGTCTTCACTGTTGATTTCTGATTGGCCACCAGATCAATATCGTCTTCGAAGTCTTGATAGCCGGGCAGGGTAATTCGGATTTTTCGTTTGCCCGGTGCCACCAGCAGCGCTCGGCCGACGCCGCTGAATTCTGCAACATGACCCACGAAGACGCCGTCGACAAAAACCGCAGCCCGATTGGGATTCACGTCCAGCTTGATCTGAGCCGTAATGTGAGGGAACTGAACCCGGGTATCTTTTTCCATCTTGACATCGATCGTCTGGGTCTCCCCGGCGCGAACCGTCACCTTCTGTACGAAGTCCACGTAGCCGCCCTGGCGCACCGTGATCTCGTGCTCGCCTGGAAGAAGCAGGAGTTTTTTTGATCCTTTGAGTTCCTGCAAATAGCCCACATACTGGCCGTCGATCCAGACGCCAGAGGTGCGTTCGACTTTGGTGGCGCCGACCAGGTCCACTCGCCCCAGCACATTATTGTCGGCGCGCAAGGGCAGTGAAAGAATGGCGGCGCAGCCGAGAACAAGAATCCATACCAAAGTGCGAATCCGCAAAAAAGAAATCATAAGAAATTCGTCCCCGCTGGTGAGATGCGGCTCCATGAGGAAGGGTAGCCGATGAGCGCAGGCATGTAAACGCGCAAAGGAGAGGAACAGGTCGCGAGCATTGACCGAAGCCGCGCGCCTGTTAGTCTAAAATGATCGCGAGCCGGGATGGCGAAATTGGCAGACGCAGCGGACTTAAAATCCGCAGGTCCGAAAGGACTGTGGGGGTTCGATTCCCCCTCCCGGCACCAGCACTCTGGGGTCAAACACGTGCGGTCGCTACCCACTTCCCAGTATTTCGGGATCCGTCTCGCGGGCGGAAAGAATTCGCCGGTGGACCAACGCGTGTCCGTCTGGAAGTACGTTTGTATCGGCAAGAAGCGGTGCTACTGAAAACCTGCCGGAAAAAACGGGAAAATCAAACTCGATTGGGTGATCGTGTGCAGCAAGGACGAGCACTATCTCATCGCTAGCACGGCGAGATGGTAAGCGGATATCCATGCAGTCGATTGCCGAAAACCCTTCGCGCCTCGATCCCATCTACGGAACGTTGCGTTAGTGCAGGATTAAGTGTGATCCCCGACGCCAGGCGAGAAGAGTGACAGAACTAGAGCACGGAAAAAACCTGACCCTGTGGCTCCCATGGAATCGTTTCCAGACGGACAGGTGCGCGGTATGGGTCTTCCGCGTGGTCTGCAAATCAACAGTTTGACCTTATATTATGGATATGCACGATCCCCGAAGGCGTTTCGTAACTCTCACCAGCACGCCAAGCCTGAAGACTGGCCATGATGCCGCTCGCCGCAGATTCTGGTTCGCGATGGCCGGGTTTGTCATGGCGCTTGCGCTGCTGCCCTTTTCCTACAAAGTTGAACGTCACCTGGAAACAGCCGTTCACATCAAGGGCGGGGAATCCGAAAAAGTTGATCTGGAACTGGCGCAGGGTTTCCAGTCTCCCTACGCCCATCGCCTGGTTTTGGTGATAAGCGGAATTCCGGATCCAGATTCAGCAAACGGCGCAGATGCATTGAGCTTCTTAACCCGTTCATTGCGCAGCGTACCTGGGGTGTCGGGGGCCATCTCGAGCCTGGATTGGCCAGATCCTCTCTTTACGGGGAACAATGGCGGAGCCTTGATCATCATTGGGCTGGACCCGCACGCTGACACTGAGGCGTTGATCCCCAAACTAAGGGCAAAAGCAGAATGGATGGAAGGTCAGCTTCGCTCGCAATATCCCAAGATCAAACTGGAGATTACGGGTGAAACGCCGCTGAACTTCGATCTTCGCAAGGTGAGTGCAGATGACGTCACCCATGCCGAGGAACGGGCGATGCCGGTCACTCTCGTGCTGCTGTTGCTGGCCTTCGGCAGTTTTGTGGCCGCACTATTGCCGCTGGGAGTTGGACTGCTCTCAATCTCTATGGCGATGGGTGCGGCTGCGCTGCTTGCGCATTTTCTGCAGCTTTCGATTTTGGTGCAGAATCTGGCAACGATGCTCGGCCTTGGCTTGGGCATCGATTATGCATTGTTGATGGTGAGCCGGTTTCGCGAAGCATTGGCCGAAGGATATGATCCCGGCCCTGCTGCCGATATCGCCGCCCGGCAAGCGGGGCGAACGCTGATCATCTCGGCTACGACAGTTGCCATCGGATTTTCAGCACTGCTTACTGTTCCCATCAGCGAACTGCGCTCCATCGGGATAGCCGGCCTGCTGGTAACCGTTTTGAGTGTCATGCTGTGTACATTCATTCTGCCTTGGGTGCTTAGTCTGCTGGGGCATCGCATCGATTCCGCCAGAGTGCGTCTTTCCGCCAGACGGGTGGAAACGCGGGAGAGCCTGTGCGCAGCCAGTGTGCGGTGGGTACGCTGGGGCAGCATCGTAACCCGCCGGCCATGGACAGCTCTGCTTGTCGTCGGAATTCCACTATTCGCACTTGCATTCCAGGGACGGAAAATCTCTCCTGGGGTTCCCGACCATAACTCGCTCCCGGCCGCGGCCGAGTCGGTACAAGCGCTGCACACGCTTCAAAAGATGGGACGGTCGGGTATTGTGCAGTCTCTGCGAGTGATCCTGGAGTTGCCTCCGCAATCGCCGGCTCTCTCACCGGCTGGCTGGCTTGCCGTCAGCCGCTTGACCCAGCACTTCCAGAGCGATCCGAGAGCGGAAGAGGTCTTATCTCTTCCGACGCTCACGGGCATGTCCGATAATCCTGATGCCATTCAACGATTTGCCTGAGCCAATGCGCAAGAGTTTTCTTCGAGCGGATGGCCAAGCTACCCTGATTGAGTTGCTGCCTACCACCACTCTCACGCCCAATCAACAGATACGATGGGTACGAGATGTGCGTGCCTCCGATGTTGCAGCAATAACCGGCGTTCCTGGCGCTAGCCTGCTCGTCGGCGGCGTTCCCGCACTCGAAGCAGATTACGACTCGGTAGTAAAAGAGCGGATGCCGAGGGTGGTCCTGGGAGTCATATTGGGGAGCTTGCTGGCGCTCCTGATCGGGTTGCGTTGTGTCTTTGCGGCGGTCAAAGCAATTCTGCTCAATCTGCTTTCCGTTGGCGCTTCCTTCGGTGCGTTAGTTGTCGTTTTTCAGGAAGGCCATGGCGGCAAACTCTTTGGACTCGACGGACCGACTGGCAGCGTCTACCCAATCGTGCCAATTCTCGCGTTCGCCATCGTCTTCGGATTGAGCATGGACTATGAGGTTTTTCTGGTCACCCGAGTCCTCGAAGAGCGGCGGCGCGGTTTATCCGAGAGAGCGGCTGTGATCGAGGGCCTGGCGCGGACGGCCGGGCTCATCACCAGCGCCGCGGCAATTATGATTGCCGTCTTCGTCGCATTCACCGTGGGAAGCTTTCTGGTCGTCCAAATGCTGGGTTTTACTCTTGCGGTAGCGGTGTTCATTGATGCTACGGTGGTGCGGATGATTGTCGGGCCGGCACTCCTGCAACTTGCCGGCGACTGGAATTGGTGGCCCTTTGGCTTACATGGAGCCCCGGCAGCTTCTGAAAAGGAGCTTGTCCCCTGACGCCGAACACTGCGGAATGCTCCAGTTACAGCACAGGGCCTCGCATCAGCCTAAATAAGTGATTCGATCTATTTCGCTTTCTCTTCTTGAGCGCTGGGCTGGCCGATCTCAAAGTCTTTGCGTCCAAGATTTGCATTTCCTGAGCCCCCTTCGATTGCAAGAATCGAGGAGCCGGGCTTGCCCTGCACCTTTGCCTCCACTTGCGACGCAGACCAAGCGCCACCGACCTGACGCAGCCCGTAGTAAATAAATTCCTTCTGCTGTCCCGTCCCGCGAAGCGTCTTCACTACATGCACGGGAAACAAAATGCTGCGGTCGATCCAAGATGTTACCGAATCATCATAAGTCCTATCCTGAGGGCCGGGCGTGCTCTTAAGCACAAAGCAATCCCGTGCGCCGTATTTCTCCGGTGGCAGGAGTTGCTGATTCTTCCAGAAGAACTGGCTCTCTACCATGTCTTCATAGGTGAAGTCGGTTCCTACGAGTGGGTCATTCCAATGTTCGAATGGCAACACGCTAGCGGCCTTCGCGCCGGGAAGCATTGCCTCGATAGTCACGTGCCCACTTACGGTCATATGCAGAAGAATGCTCGTTTTCTCTGAGCCGGGCCCAGAGATCTCAACCAGCAGACGCAGACCATCGGGAAACCAGCGAGCTTTGCCGACAAACTTGTAGCTCGTGCGCTTGCCATCGGCTTCCACACGTGTGAGGTGCCCGGTCGCGCGGTAGTCTAAGTTTTCAATACGCTGGCGCGAGCCATTCAGCACCGTCTCCAGGTCAGGATTCGCCGCGAAGGCCCACGCCGGGTGCCCCAGCGACAACAGCACTAGCACGGCGATGGCGGATTGAATCCTCCCAAAGACGCAACGCGCCCATAGGGACTTTGGGTAACGGACGAATTTGCGGATGCGGGAGAGCCTTGGGGCGCGGTACAGGAAGGTCATAGCCAAACATTCGTCGGCGTGAAAGTCAGCATTGCACGCGCATTCTAATCGCCGTAGGTTGATGATACACGTTTCGTAGCGGCTTCAAAATTGCTGACGCGCAAAAACCGCGCCAGCGTTGAACTTTGTCGAGCGGATGGTATCCTCCCACAACTCCGGGGAGAGTGGGGTTCGATTCGTCCTCCAAGCAGCAGTCAGAAAAATTCAGCTTGCTGTAGAATCGTGAATCGATCTAGGGGGAGGCATGTATTTTGAGCAATTCTACTTGGGTTGTCTGGCGCACGCCTCCTACATGCTGGCGTCGGAGGGTGAAGCGGTAGTGGTGGATCCGCAGCGGGACGTGGAGATCTATCTTAAAGCTGCGGAAGCGAATCACATTTCTATTCGCCACATTTTTGAAACTCATCTGCATGCGGACTTTGTTTCCGGGCACCGGGAACTGGCGTCGAGAACGGGCGCAACAATCTATATGGGAGCGCAGGCCGGCGCGACATTTCCTCACATGGCAATCGAGGACGGTTTCCTGCTTCGTGTGGGAAAGATTGCGCATCACAGCGCTCGAAACTCCGGGGCATACGCCGGAAAGTATCTGTCTGGTGATCGCGGATGAAGAGAAGTCCGCCGATGCGTGGGCTGTTTTGACTGGCGACACTTTGTTTCTGGGAGACGTGGGGCGGCCTGATCTCTCGCAACGCTATACGGCGGTGCAGCTGGCCGGCATGCTTTATGACAGCCTGCACAACAAAATTCTGAGGCTGGCGGATGATGTTCTGGTTTATCCCGCGCACGGGGCTGGGTCTTTGTGTGGGCGAAATATGCGGGCGGAGAAGGTTTCCACGATCGGTACCGAACGGCTCACAAATTATGCGTTGCAGATCAAGAGCAGGGAAGAGTTCATCGAGCAATTGACCAGCAACCTTCCGGTTCGTCCGGAGTATTTTCTGCAAGATGCGGAAATCAATCGGACGGGAGCGGCGACGCTCTCCGATCTGCCTGCTTTGGCCGCGCTCGATCCTGGCGAAGTGAAGGCAATATTGGCGGACGGCGGAATTGCGTTGGATGTTCGTCCGGGCGAAGAATTTGCGGCGGGGCATGTGCCGGGATCGGTGAATATTGCGCTGTCCGGACAATTTGCGTCGTGGGCAGGAGCGCTGTTGGGTTTGGCGGCGCGTCCGGTGTTGATTGCGGAACTCAGACGAAGCAGTGGAAGAAGCAAGGATGAGACTGGCTCGCATCGGACTGGAAGATACCCAAGGATATTTGAAGGGAGGCATCGACGCCTGGAGGAACGCCGGTTTACCCTTGGCAGAACTGCCGCAAATTAGCGTGGACGTGCTTAATCTAAGATTGCAAGATGAGGACCTGCAAGTACTCGACGTTCGCCGCGAGCGGGAGTGGGAAGAGGGGCACATCGAGGGTGCATCGTGGTGGCCGCTGGATAATTTCAAAGTCGCGCCTCCAGAAATTGATCGCACGGTTCCGATTGCGGTGCACTGCAAGGGCGGATACCGCAGCATGATTGCCTGCAGTCTTCTGCAGCGGGCTGGTTTTCAGAATGTGATAAACGTCGTTGGAGGATTTGACGCCTGGCAGGCGTGCCAAACTTCCCATCGCAGTCGAAAAGCCGGTCCACGCTTAGCATTGCGGCATGCCATGTCGAACTCACAGTGTAAACTCCTGGTGAGACTGATTTGAGCGACGACGAATGAAAACTGCCAAACTCGCAAAATCCTACCGCGTTGATGATGGAAAGCATTTCCGACTGAAAGACGTTGATCCCGCCGACACCGGGCATTGGCACTCGGTCGATGAAGCCAAGGATCAGTTGCAGAAAGACATCGCCCGCATGGAAGAGTTGCAGTCCATGCTTTATGCGCAGGATCGCTGGTCGCTGCTGCTGATCTTCCAAGCACTGGATGCCGCGGGTAAAGATGGAACGATCAAGCACGTCATGTCGGGAGTGAACCCCGAAGGTTGCAACGTGCACTCGTTCAAAGCGCCGTCGGACACCGAACTGCAGCATGATTTTTTGTGGCGCACAACGCGGCATCTGCCGGAGCGGGGGCACATCGGCATTTTCAATCGGTCTTATTATGAAGAGGTGCTGGTGGTGCGAGTGCACCCTAAGGTGCTGGAGGGCGAACTACTTCCGCCCTCACTGGTGACAAAAGATATATGGAAAGAGCGGTTTGAAGATATTCGCTGCTTTGAGCGGCACATGGCGCGGAACGGAACGGTGATCCGCAAATTCTTTCTTCATCTTTCGAAGAAGGAACAGAAGCAGCGATTCCTGGCACGGCTTGATGAACCGGAAAAACATTGGAAGTTTTCCGAAGGCGGACATTCACGAGCGTGAATATTGGGATGATTATCAGGAAGCCTTCGAAGATATGATTCGCCACACTGCGAGCAAACATGCGCCATGGTATGTAGTACCGGCGGACAATAAATGGTTCACCCACTTGGTGGTTGCGGCGGCAATTGTGGAGACACTGGAAGATTTGAATCTTTCTTATCCCAAAGTGGACGCGGCGAAGCGCAAGGAAATCGCCGCCGCACGCAAACTGTTATCCGGAAAATGAAGACTGCCCGCTTATTGGGGGATATGTTCACGGCATTACCACGTAACAATTCGGTTTCTGGGAGCAATTCGAACATGGGGACTAAAGGTGCATTTTTTGGGGGAGTTTCTCGCAAGGTTGCGGCGGCGCGCTTAACTTTTTCTCTCGCCATTCTGGCTCTGGGGGCGCAGAGCTTGGTATTTGCGCAAACCAAACCGGAGCGCCAGTCGAAAGCTGCCAAGCCTACGCAATCTTCGCCGTTGCCAACGGCGAACGCGTCCAGCCAGAATGCTACGGCTGAGAGCGATTCCGGCAAGCCGGAAGACAAGTTGTTCAAGGGCATGAAGTATCGCATGATCGGCCCTTTCCGCGGCGGACGCTCGCTCACCGCGGCGGGAATCCCGGGCGATCCGACTACCTATTATTTCGGCGCGACCGGAGGCGGAGTCTGGAAGTCGACGGACGGAGCCATGACCTGGTCGCCAATATTCGATAAAGAGGGAAGCGGAGACATTGGCAGCCTGGCGGTCGCGAATTCGGATCACAATACCATTTATGTGGGAACGGGCGAGGCTTGCATTCGCGGAAATATTGCCCAAGGGGATGGTGTTTATAAATCTCTCGATGGCGGCAAAACCTGGAAGAACATTGGTCTGCACGATACGCGCGCCATCGGCAAAGTGATTATCAATCCTAATAATCCTGACATCGTTTTCGTGGCTGCGCTCGGCCATCCTTATGGGCCGAACACGGAACGCGGAATTTTCCGCACCACCGATGGCGGGAAGACTTGGGAGAAAGTTCTCTACAAGGATGAGAACACCGGCGGCATCGATATAGCATTCGACCCGCACAATCCCAATATTTTGTTCGCGGCACTTTGGCAGGCGCGCCGCACTTCATGGAGTCTATCCAGCGGCGGTCCGGGCAGCGGGATTTACCGCTCGAACGATGGCGGTACCACCTGGAAGCGGCTGGAAGAACATGGTCTGCCGAAAGGTCCTTACGGACGCATCGGCATCGCGGTCGCAGCTAACTCTGATCGAGTGTATACGCTGATTGAGGCGCACAATCCCGATGGCGGACTTTATCGCTCCGACGATGGTGGCGAGACTTGGGACTTCGTGAATCCCAACCACAGCTTGTGGCAGCGGCCATGGTATTACATGCACATCTTCGCCGATCCGCGAGACGAAAATGTTGTCTACATCATGGATGTGGAAACGTATAAGTCGACCGACGGCGGCCACTTGTTTGACCGAATCAGAGTTCCGCACGGCGACAACCACGGATTATGGATTGATCCGAAAGATACGCAGCGCATGATCGCGGCCAACGACGGTGGAGTTACGGTCACTCTGGATGGCGGCAAGAACTGGACGCTCGAAGACAATCAGCCGACGGCGCAGTTCTATCACGTCATCACGGATACGGCTACACCCTACCGTGTCTACGGGTCGCAGCAGGATAGTGGAACCGTTGCCATCACCAGCCGCAGCGATGACGGCGCGATTGATCGCACCGATTGGTACGACGTGGGCGGCGGCGAGGCGGGCTACATTGCGCCTTATCCTCCCGATCCGAATATTGTTTATGCCGCCGACTACCAGGGAAACATTACGCGTTTCGATAAGCGGATCGGGCAGGTGAAATCGATCACCGAGCAGCCGGAGTTATCCGATGCATGGGGCGCGGCCAATCTGGAGCATCGCTTTCAGTGGACTGCCCCGGTAATGATTTCACCGCACGATCCCAACACGCTCTACCACGGCGGCGAGCGTCTATTCAAAACCACCGATGGCGGCGTGCATTGGCAGGCGATCAGTCCAGACCTGACTCGCAACGACAAGAGCAAGCAACACGTTTCCGGCGGCGAAATTACGCTGGATGATTCTGGCACCGAATACTACGACACCATTTTTACAGTTGCCGAGTCGCCGACTACGAAGGGGTTGATCTGGGTTGGCACAGACGATGGTCTGGTCCAGATTACGCGTGACGACGGGAAAAGCTGGTCCAACATTACGCCTAAAGATCTGCCGGAGTGGGGACGCGTCAGCCTGATCGAGGCTTCGCCGCACGATCCCGGCACAGCCTACGTGGCGGTGGATCGCCATCAAAGCGACGATCTTAAACCGTACATCTACAAGACCAGCGACTACGGCCAGAGTTGGACGAAACTGGTCAATGGAATTCCTGATGGCAGTTTTGTTCGCGCCGTGCGGGAGGATCCTAAAAAACGCGGACTACTCTACGCGGCCACGGAGAACGGAGTCTTTGTTTCGTTCAATGATGGAGCGGAATGGAAGTCGCTCAAGCTGAATCTGCCGACCACGCCGGTGCATGATCTGGTAGTCAAAGACAACGATCTCGTCGTGGCTACGCATGGGCGGGCATTCTGGATTCTGGATGACATCAGTCCGTTGCGGCAGTTCACTGACGACGTGGTGAAGAAGAATGTTCATCTCTACACTCCCGATACGGCGTATCGCATTCAAGCGGGAGAGTCTGGAGAACATCATCCGTCCAAACGTACCGGGCAAAATCCTCCCGCTGGCGCGGTCATTTATTACTATCTGAAAGATGCGCCAAAGACAGGGGCGGAGACGAAGCTGGAAATTCTCGACGCATCCGGGAAAGTGATTCGACAATATTCGAGCGCCGAAACCGAGCCTCTGGACGAGCCTTTAGGGCCGGACGACAAGAAGCCGGAAAAGGAAATAAAACCTGATGCGGGACTCAACCGTTTTGTGTGGGATCTTCGCTACGAGGAAGCCCACCGCGTTCCCGGCTACTATCTCTGGGAATACAACGGCGGTGCGAAAGGAGCCGTGGCCGCGCCTGGAAATTATCAGGTAAGACTGACGGTGGGCGCCGACACTCAGGTTGCGCCCCTGGAGTTGAAGCTGGATCCGCGGGTGAAGGTGAGTCAGGCGGATTTGGAGGAACAATTCAAACTGCTGTCGCAGATTCACGAGGAGCTGAACCGGGTTTATGACGCGGTGAACCAGATTCAAGATGTGCGCTCCCAAGTCGCGGGTTTGAAACGGCGTTTGCCGGAGAATGCGAGCACGAAAGCGATTTCCGCGTCGGCCGACGATCTGGAGAAAAAGCTGGTCGCTGTTCGGGATCAGATGGTGAATCTCACCATCAGCGCGAACGAAGATTCGTTGGCCTATCCGCCGCAGATCGACGCGAAACTGGCGTATCTTGCGATGGACGTAAGCAGCGCGGATTCGGCGCCTACCGAAGCGGAACAGCTTGAGTTCGAGAAACTGAAGCGGCAGAGTGGAGAGTTGCTCAGCCGCTGGGATGACCTGCAGCGTCGCGATCTCGCCGCTTTCCAGAAATTAACCGCGGAAGGCAGTTTGTCCACGGTGGTCGTTCCCCCCGCTGGACGGGCTGCGGAAGTGGAGAATACTGAGGCTCACTAATGCGCGGGTTTGCGCCATACTGAGATGACCATGGTATTACTTCCGTGCCAGTTCGATGGCACTGTTGTGCCTTGTGCGGCGGATTCGCCGCTGCTATTTTGCCGATAGTGATGCTGAACCTCCCCTGAGGTGATGTCTGATTCGACATGGGGGTGTCTATGAGGCTCATGCATCTTTGTTACGCGGCGGTCGGATTCGCGGTGGCTCGCTGGATTTTTCGTCGCCAGCCAGTAGTTGACCCCATGACCAGGTTGCGTTCTTCGGGCCTTTTGTAAGGAAGAAAAAGGCTTGGTCCGGTATAGGGCGCGCGCCCCGTTGCGCCTCCATTTCGTCCAGCGCGCGCCCTTTCACTCTTCGGGTTAAACCTCTCCGGAAGTGCTAGCCCTTCGGTGTGCCTGAGTTATCTCTGTTTTACCCCTTATTCTCACTACAATTCTGGAAGAAGCTATTTGGCTAGCGGTGGCTCACTGCCATAGCCGCAGTGCGAACCCGTCTGGCAGCCGCGCGGAATCGGGCGCCCGATCGCGCGCAGGCTTCTGAAAGTCTTTGGTGCGAACGCTAACAACAATCCGTTTGACGACGATGCTGCTGCTTCTCGCGGCATTGTTCGCGCTTGCTTTGCCGCAGTGGGTCAGTGCACAGGACGATCCCAACGATACTCCGCTGGGCGACGTCGCCCGTAGTTTTCGAAAGAAGAGTGCGCCGTCTGAACTGGTGATTGATAATGATAACTTTTCGACTGTATTGGAGGACGCCGAGCGCCGGCGTGCAGCCGGGACCACGATGGTGTTTTCGCTCGATCCCGGCGAGAAGAATTTTCACGTCTCCTCACCGGACGTAAGTTGCAGCCTTTCTTTTACCGCCAAGACCAGTGCGCTGCTCGCCGATCCTGTGGCGCTGAACGAGTTGCCGCAAAGCGAACTGGCCAAGCTGGATGGACCGGCAACGATTGATGGAGACTCGCTGCAGGTCACTATGCACAATGGAAGTTCCTGGGAACTGCGCGAGGTCGTGATCGGGCTGACGATACTGCGCCACCCCGTCGACGCGAGCGCATCTTATGGCAAAGCACGAATTGTGCCTGCGGCAGCAGGTGTTTCGACGCGATCGCCGCAAGACTCTCCCGAGAAGCAGCCGGACGTCACCGTGTTGCTGCGAGTGAAAGGGTCGGCTGCGCCCGCCGCCACGGCGTTGTTTCGCACGCAATTAAATTTTGCTCTTTTCCCCGATCAGGAGTGGCACTGGGCGATCGTGCGCGCTAAGGGAGTTCCGCCACCGCCTCCTTTGGCTGAAACGACCAGGCAGATCGAACCGCTCCCTGGACCGCCAGTTTCTGTAACACCGCCCGATTTGAACACGCAGACTTCTCTAAATACGCAAACTTCGGTTTCGGCCCCGGTCACGACTCCTTCCAATCCCGAGACCGCGGTCCACTAAACACCGAGCTACGATATTCCGGGGCGACTCTGATGGTTTCTAGCTTTCCGCTGTTACCAAACTCTTAAAACGCGGAGACCACGGAGAATGGCCGCAGAGCACACCGAGGAGACGGGTGCTGCCGAGCCAAGGAATCGAGCCTGCCATGTTAAACTGACCTCAAATCCCACACCAAGGACAGGCGATGAAATTTGGAGTCATCATCTTCCCCGGTTCGAACTGTGACCACGACGCCTTCTGGACGATTCAGCAGGTTGCCAGGCAGCCGGTCACGTTCTTATGGCACGAATCGCAGGATCTGGAGAATTGCGATGCCATTATCGTCCCGGGAGGATTTGCGTTCGGAGACTACTCTGCGAACCGGAGCCATTGCGAAGTTTTCGCCCGTGATGGAATCGGTGCGTCGATTTGCCGATGGCGGAGGCCTGGTGTTGGGAATCTGCAATGGCTTTCAGATTTTGTGCGAATCGGGGCTGCTGCCGGGCGCTCTGATGCGCAACGCAGGGCTTAAATATGTTTGTAAACCGGTGCAGGTGCGGGTTGAAAATGCTGCCACTCCATTTACGAACGCCTGTTCGCAAGGAGAAGTGTTAACCATCCCCATTGGCCATATGGAGGGTAATTACTTCTGCGATCAGCCCACGCTGCGATGAACTGATGCGGACCAATCGTATCGTGTTCCGCTACTCGACGGCGGGTGGCGAGATTCTAGAATCGGCCAATCCCAACGGCTCGCTGGAAAATATTGCCGGCATTTGTAACGCGGGCGGTAACGTGGTGGGCATGATGCCACACCCTGAAAGATCGGCTGAGCCCGAGCTGGGGTGTACCGATGGAATGAAGATATTTCATTCCATGGTGGGCGCGCTGGCCAGCCGGTAGATTCTTTCTTGACATCGCGCGCAGATTTCCTGAAGTAAATTTTTATTTGATAATCCGCATCATTCCTGTTAGTGTCTCCGCGAAGCGCTTCCCCTATTCGCCCTAAAATTGAAAATGTTCGAGACAGCTTAGGGAGGAGTGTGCCTGATGACGTCGAAGCAGATACTTGACGCTTTTTCTGAAACTCTCATGTGCGATGAGCGCATTTTGAGTCCTCGCGAGCGGGAATTGCTGATGAGCCTTGTGCACAATGCAAGGAACGAATCCAGCAACAATCCCGAGATTCAAACCGCCGTCACTGCCGCGATTGCCCGCTCCGTGGGTGAGACGGTCGCGCAACGCGCTTTTGCATTGTTAGGGAGCAGCATCGTAGAGCAGATCGTAACCCGTGGAGCGGCAACTCCTTCCAGCGAAGAAAGCCATCCCGTCTGTATTTGCTGGACCACAACCCCCCAGTGGGCCTCAACCGCCTTCTAGCGCACCCAAGGATCGACCTGCTGGGCCACAACCTCCGAGCGGGCCGCAACCACCGAGCATCAGTCTGCGGCAACGCGGCGAGGCGCGGCAAACAGCAGCACTCAAAGAGGCCGATCTCAAGAGCGGCACAGCTGTTCTGGATTCCCCGGAGATCGCTCGAGCAGAAAGTGTTGTACTGGATGAATTTCTGGCGCCGCAGGAGATGCAGGAACTTCTCCGCTTCACGCTGGAGCACGAAAGCCAGTTCACCGTGAGTGAAGTGATTTCGCCCAGCGGCGACCCCGGCGTCGCGGACTACAATCATCGGCGTTCTCGAGTACTCATGGAGCCGGGGCCGTGGGAAGACTTGATTCTGGATCGAATTCGGTTGGCGCTTCCAAGAGTTTTGCAGCAGCTTGGAATGGACGAGTTTCCGGTAGCGCGCACCGAAGTGCAGATTACCGCCAGCAATGATGGCGATTTCTTCCGGGCTCATTGTGATGATGCCCAGGAGAGAATCGCCTCCCGGCGGCTGACCTTCGTCTATTTCTTCCATCGCGAACCAACCCAGTTCCAGGGAGGGGAGTTGCGTCTCCACGACTCAACCAAGAGTGGCGACCATCCCAACAGCACTGGCAGCTATCAGGCAATCGTGCCACAGCAGAACCAGATTGTATTCTTCCCATGCTCGACACTGCATGAAATCACGCCAGTGCAGTGCCGGTCGCGAGCCTTCGCGGACAGCCGTTTCACGGTGAATGGATGGCTACACCAATAAAAGACGGAGCATGGCTTGAGTGGATCGCAAGCCTGATGGGAGCAGCGTCGCGGCAGCATCACACCGCGATGCTGCCTCCACAAAAGTTCCATTGCCTGCTGGACGAACTACCGCTGCACTTGATTCCGCAACATAGATTAGATCGCCGGCTTCCACGGGCTGATACTTCTCAGCCACTATTCCTTAATCCGGAATGCTTGGTGTTGCCAGCCGGAGTAATGCCACCGGAACTGGAAACCCATCGCGAGTTGCTGGAAGGATTCCATTTACAAAGCACCATCGCCTGGGTTCGGGACTCGAGCACTGGCTGGCTGCATCCATTCTGGCTTGGGCCGCAACTTGCCGCCCTGGTTTCGAATCTGCGGAGCGGTGAGCCCGTGCCGGTGTCCTTTCCGGCGAAGCAGCGGGTTCTGCTTGCAGCGGCTGGCATACTGATACCGGAGAATTACGCGCAGCGTCGCCATGCGGAGTGGTCCACGATCGTCAACCAACGAAGTCAAACATTTCGAGAAAAGAATTACGCGCCCCTCGGCGATTTGATTCACCCCTTCAATCTTGCTGCGTTGCGGCGCTACTACCGGCATGCGATCCGGCGGGGAGCGATTTGGCTCGGCGATGAGCAGAGCGCTCTCCGGTATGTTGCCCACAACGAACCGGTGGCGCGCTATTTCCACCACCAGATGGCGAAGGCGATCGCGGAAATTGTGGGCGAGCCCGTAAAGCCTTCGTACGTTTATTTGGCTTCTTACATGAGTGGTGCGGAGCTGAAGAAGCACACCGATCGTGAACAGTGTGAGTTCAGTGTGACTTTGTGCCTGGATTTTTCTCCGGAACCTGCGCTCGCAACGCCCTGGCCGATTCGGTTGGACACTTCCGCCGGAACGGTCACAGCTTACCAGGCTCTGGGCGACGGCCTGGTGTACCGGGGAACGAAGGTTCCCCATTACCGGGACGCGTTGGCCCGAGGGTATACTTCGACATCGCTTTTCTTCCACTACGTGCCGGCAGAGTTTTCAGGATCTCTGAATTAGACCCTCAATCAGACCAAGCGCGAACTAGCGCAATCCGGAAATTACATACAGCACCGAGAAGACCTGATAGTAACTGTATGCAAAGCGTGAGCCGTCATGGGACACGACCACTGGCGCAATCGCAACTAATCCAGCGTTTGTTTCCGGGTGCAGTTCCTGGACGAGAGTCTTCTCGCCGTTGGCTAGATTGATCTTGAAAACCTTGGTCGGAATCTGGCCGGGGAGATATCCATACAGAGCAGAATCATCCTCTGACCACTGAACTGGGATTAGTCTGGGGTCGAAGCCGGGTATGGACTGCGGGGGACCGCCGGCGATCGGATAGACAGCGGCCACAGGACCATTGTTTGCGATGATATATCGGCTGTCAGGAGACACCAAACCACCGGTAACCCCCTCAGGTGTGACGGGCGTTAGCTTGCCACTTTCCAAGTCTACGAAATAGCAGCGCACGGCATGACCGTGTTCGTTGCCGTTGATCGTAATTCTTTTTCCGTCCGCCAGAAAGTGCGATGAACCGTTGTATATGCGCTCCAGCCCGCTGACTGAAATAGTACGCGCCTGGCCGGGACCGATCGGGTAAAGAGTGATGCGTCCCGGACTTCCGGTGATAATTGAGATCGCCCATTTTCCATCCGGGGAAAGACCACCTGCGCTGCCTTCTCCCAGTTGTACGGGTGGCGTGCCGTCGATTTTGCGAATGGCCACCGCGTAGTTGGGTCCGGCGGCCTCGCTCGCGTCTTCAAACAGAACGGACTGACCGTCGCGCGAGATATCTTTGGCAACATCCCAGTCATGCCAGGAAATATCCGACGCTTTGCCTGCTCGTGTGGAGGTGGCCATAGCCAGGCGTTCGACATCCAGACTCACCAGGACCCGTCCGTCGGGTGCCATGTCCTGCAAGGTTAGCCCAGCGGGAATTTTTAGAATCGTCCGAATCTTCCCCGCGTCGTTTACCGCCCACAAGCTGCGCGTATAGCCGCTGTCGGCTGCTGTAAACCAGATTTCTTTTCCGTCAGAACTCCAGGCGAGGCCATCTGCCGAGTCGTAGACTGGAGACAAAGTACGAACCCTTCCAGCATGATCCACCAGCCAGACCGAGCCACGATCATCCCAGAGGGAAAGATGATTAATGAACGCAATCCTATCGTCTTGCGGCGAGACCCGGATGTGACTTATCCAGCCATTGCTCTGATACAAAACATGGCCGATCGGATATTCGATCTGATCGCGGCCGTCAACGTGATGGACGACGGCGATCTCGCCGCTGGCACCCCAGTCCGCCCATGCCACATCTTCAAGCAGTTCTCTCGGCGACCCTCCTGCCAGAGGCGCACGGGCAAGCGTACCTTTTTCAATTTTCAGGTGCTCCTTGTGGGCACCGTGAACAGTCAATGCCAGTTCGCCTCGTTTGGATATCGCGAGCAGACTTGCATCCGTAACGTTTAGCGGTTGAGTCAGCGGGGAATCACCGACGGTTGAGAAAAGCTGCAACGGCCTTTCGTTCCACGCCGCCCCGTAGACGATGGAATGAAAGTCAGGTGTAAAGCGCGCCGAATAGATTGTGCCTTCTTCAAATGTTAGACGCTGGTAGGTGGGATTGGGCGGAGGTTGTTGGGTTAGTTGAAGTGCGGCCAACACCAGTATCGTGACTAAAAATACCCCAACCAGTGTCCAAGGAAGCACACGTGCTTGAAGTCTTGTAGACTTCCGCCGTGTGACTGGAGCGCCGGATGTATCCGACAGAGTTTCCAGCGCGAATCCCAGGTCGCTCGCCGATTGGAAACGATTTTCAGGTTCCTTCTCCAAACAATGGCGCACGATTTGCCGAAACTGTAAGGGAATCCCGGCCTGCTCGAGATCGCTGTCGGGAGGATCCTCTCGCAAGACAGCCGTGATTGTGTCGACTTCGGTCTCGCCGCGGAAAGCCCGCCGGCCAGCCAGCATTTCGTAGAGAATTGCGCCCACGCTGAAAATGTCGCAGCGATGGTCCACCGGCTTGCCCCGAAGCTGCTCCGGGGCCATGTAAGCCACGGTGCCAAGCACCATACCGCTTTTGGTAATGGTGGTTAATTCTTCGACAGTGCGACCCGATTCCTCTGTTGCAGATTGGAGTTTAGCGACGCCGAAGTCGAGAATTTTTATCCGGCCGTCGGTGGTCACGAATAAGTTTTCCGGCTTGAGATCCCGGTGAATAATGCGGCGCTGATGAGCCGCCGTCAACCCTTGTACGATCTGCAGCGAGTATTCCACTGCCAGGGGAACGGGCAGGGCTCCCTCCGAAAGCCGTTTGCGAAGAGTCTGGCCTTCCAGCAGTTCGCAAACGATGTAAGGAGTTCCCTCGTCAACCCCGATATCGTAAACTGCGACGATGTTCGGGTGATTGAGAGCGGCAGCCGCGCGGGCCTCCAACTCAAAACGCCGAAGATGATCGGGATTGGTGCTGGATGCCGGACGAATGAGTTTGATAGCGACTTCGCGATCCAGGCGTTCGTCTCGCGCACGGAAAACTTCGCCCATGGCGCCGGCGCCGATTTTCTCGACCACTCGATAGTGACCTATGACTCGGCCATTCATGCGCAAGGACGCCCGCAGGCATGTTAGGGCGCGTGTCTCATTCCGTCAATAACTGAAATACGAACCATCGATCCCCGCTAGCGGGATGACCTTGCGGTGGGTTGGGTCTGCTGTTTATTATCGGAGCAGCGCGGATTGGAGAAACGATGTCGTGCTATAATCTCGTTTCGCCTGCGGATTTAACGAGGCAGCCAGTGATTCTCTCTTCGGGCGAATCCCGCGCCAATCAAGATCTTTCATACGAGGTCTAGCCATGTCCGGCCATTCAAAATGGGCCACAATCAAGCACAAGAAGGGCGCGCTCGACGCCAAGCGCGGCAAGATTTTTACCCGTCTTATTAAAGAAATCAGCATCGCCGCGAAGAACGGCGGCGGCGATCCTGATTCCAATCCCCGGCTTCGTGGCGCCATCGTCGCCGCCAAGGCGGAGAACATGCCCGCCGATAATATTAAGCGGGCCATCCAGCGCGGCACGGGCGAACTTCCCGGCGCCACTTACGAAGAATTTTCTCTCGAAGGCTACGGGCCAGGCGGGGTTGCAGTCCTGCTCGATATCAACACCGACAATCGCAACCGCACGGTGAGCGAAATCCGGCATTGCTTCGGCAAGAACGGCGGCAACATGGCCGAAGCTGGAGCGGTCTCCTGGATGTTCCACAAGAAGGGCGATATCGTGATTCCGAAAACAGCGGCGAAAGAGGACGATTTGATGAACATCGTTCTCGAAGCCGGTGGCGAAGATCTGAACGATGATGGCGAGAACTGGGAAATATTGACTGAGCCTTCAGCGTTCGAGACTGTGCTGGAAGCCGTGAAGAAGGCCGGAATTGAGCCGGCATCGTCCAGCGTCGCCATGATTCCGCAGAATTACATCAAGCTGGAAGGGCAAGCCGCCAACACCATGATTCGGCTCATGGAAGCTCTGGAGGATCAGGACGATGTGCAGAACGTCCACTCTAACTTTGATATCGATCAAAAGTTGCTGGAAGAAGTGGCGGGTTAGTCGCTCGCGACAGTTCATTGCAGCCGTCCTTGTGGACGGCTTTTTTATTTGCCGGCCATTTGCCGACCATCGCAAATAAAAAAGTTTTCAACACAACCGTGGATAAGACTGTGGAAAAACATGGAAGTATCTTTGTAAGTGATTCAGCGAGAATTGGTTCAGCTCTTTGCACCGATGCGAGTGCTGGCACTTTCGTGTTACGACGGCTCATTGCGGGGATTAGCCGCTCGAAGATTTGGGTCGCCGACAAACCTTGAAAATCAGACTCGACAAGCTTCTGGTGGACCGCGGACTCGCCCTTTCACGAGAAAGGGCTCAGGGGTTGATCATTGCGGGTAAAGTTCTGATCAACGATCAGAAAATAGAGAAGGCCGGCGCGCAAGTTTTTGCCGATTCGGCAATTCGCCTCCTCGGCGAAGATCAGAAATACGTGAGCCGCGGAGGTCTCAAGCTGGAGCGAGCCTTGGAGCATTGGCATATCGATGTCACAGGGGCGGTTTGCCTGGATGTGGGCGCCTCGACCGGTGGCTTCACAGACTGCCTGCTGCAACATGGTGCGAGTCGCGTGATCGCGGTCGATACTGGATACGGCCAGATGGCCTTCAAGTTGCGTCAGGATCCCCGGGTTCGACTTTTGGAAAAAACGAATGCCCGTTATCTGACGAGCGAAATCGTTGGCGAGATCGCGGATTTGATTGTGATCGACGTGGCATTTATTTCTGCGACACTGGTTCTTCCTGCAGCGGTGAATGCCGTGTTCCCGCCGTCTCTAGAAGATCGTCAGGGCCGGCAGGTGATTGTGCTCGTCAAGCCTCAATTCGAGGCGGGAAGGGAATTCGTAGGCAAGGGCGGCATCGTGCGCGACGAGGCGGCGCAACTGGCTTCCGTTGAAAAAGTGAAAAAAGCTTTGCAGGATCTTGCTTGCGCTGAAGTTGACGTGATCGATTCACCCATCCTTGGAGCAGAGGGCAACCGCGAATTCCTTCTGCGCGCGGTTTTTTAGGTTTTTGCACTTACAAGCCTAAGCCGGTCGAAGGTAAAGATTTTCCTGGAAGTTCGGTACAATCTTTCTTTCTCCTATTCAACATGGCCATTTCGTCCTCATCTGCCCACTCCAAAATTGCGGCTATCATCTCGCGTCCGGCCAGGCCGGAGGTAGCCCGTACCGTCCCTGAATTGCTGAAATGGCTTCACGCGCATGGATACGCGGTCATCGTCGATCCGGAGACGGCGAAATATTCCGGCGGTGAGGAAGAAGTTCCGCGGACGGAAATGTCGTCGCGTCCTTTGGACCTGGTTGTGGTACTGGGCGGCGACGGTACTTTGCTCTCCGCGGCCCGAGCCACCGCGCCCATCGATGTGCCCCTGCTCGGCGTAAATCTGGGTTCGCTGGGCTTCCTTACGGATGTGCCGCTGTCTTCTCTTTTCTCCATGCTCGAGTCGATCGCCCGTGGTGAGGCGGCGGTGGAACAGCGTTCGCTGATGCAGTGTGAATTGCTACGTAACGGCGAGATCCTGGGAAGCTACCTTGTATTCAACGATGCAGTGGTCAATAAAACGGCGTTGGCGCGCCTGAATAATTATGACCTGTTCGTGGATAAAGTGTTCGTCTCCAGCTACCGCGCCGATGGAATGATTGTGGCTACGCCTACGGGATCAACCGCCTATTCGCTCTCGGCCGGCGGTCCGGTGCTGATGCCGACGGTCAATGCTTTTGTGATCACGCCGGTGTCGCCGCATTCGCTCACTCACCGTCCGCTGGTGGTGCCGGACTCGGTTGTCATCGAACTTCTGCTGCGCAGCGACGAAGAAGTCGCGTATCTCAGTCTCGATGGTCAGCCTGGCCTGGATCTGCGTGATGGAGATCGAGTGCGTTGCCGACGGTCCGAACACCGTGTCAGTCTTTTCCGCACCGATCATGATTTTTTCCACGTGCTCAGGACGAAGTTGAAGTGGGGAGAAAAATAGATGAGAACTATTGCTGATTTCGAGATTGTTGATTGAACCGCAATGCTTAATCGGAACAATCAACAATCACAATCAATCAACAATGCTACAACTCAGCGGAATATAGTTCGCGGACTGTTTCCCTGCGCCGGATCACCTTGGCTGACTTTCCGCGAACCAGAATTTCCGCAGGCCGTGGCCGCGAGTTGTAGTTGGAAGCGAGCGCCATTCCATAGGCTCCGACATCGAGAATCGCAAGCAGATCACCCTCCTCGACTCGCGGCAAGTCGCGATCGCGCGCAAAGAAATCTCCCGACTCGCAAACCGGACCCACCACATCGATAGCTTCCATTTTGGCAGTGGATGCCTCGGACTGAACTACCGGAACAATCTCGTGGTAGGCTCCGTAAAGCGCCGGTCGGATTAGATCGTTCATGGCTGCATCCAGCACGAGAAAATGTTTGCCGCCATTTTCCTTTCGGTAAATTACGGATGTGAGCAAGACTCCGGCAGGACCCACAATCGCGCGTCCCGGTTCCAGCAACAAATGAACTTTTAACCCGCGCAACGGGTTCGCTACCGCCCGGGCGTAACGCGCAGCATAATCGAGCAAAATCTGAAGTCAGTTTCTGATAATCGATGCCGAGGCCGCCGCCGGCGTCTACGTAATCGATTCTGTGTCCATCGGCGCGCAACTCGCGAACCAGCGCGGCGACTCGAGCGAGTGCTTCCGCGAAGGGCGCGATATCGGTGATCTGTGAGCCGATATGCACGCTGACTCCGGCCACCTTCAGATAACGCGAGACAGAGGCTTTGGCGTAAAGCTCGCGTGCATTTCGGATCGGCACTCCAAATTTGTGTTTGCGCAGCCCTGTAGAAATGTAAGGATGAGTATCGGCAGCAACGTCTGGGTTAACTCGCAGAGCGATTCGCGCGACCTTGCGCGACTGTGCTGCGCATTCCGCCAGAACCCAAAGTTCAGACTCGCTCTCCACGTTGAACAACAAGATCCCGGCTTTCAAGGCCGCAGTCATCTCTTCTCGCGATTTTCCCACGCCCGAGAAGACAACCTTCCTGGCAGCGCGCCGGTCCGCCACCAGCACACGTTCCAGTTCTCCGCCGGAGACTACATCGAATCCGCAACCCTCTCGCGCCAGCAGGCGCAGGATATTTACGTTGGAATTCGCTTTTACGGAGTAACAGACAGTATGGGGAACGCTGTGGAAGGCATTTTGAAAGTCAGCAAGCCGCTGAAGAATCGTTGTCGCGGAGTAAACATAGAGCGGCGTTCCGTAGGGTTCGGCAAGTGTTGCGAGCGGAATATTTTCGCAATGCAAATGAAACTTTTCACTGCGATGAAATAGCCCCTTGCGGCGTTTTCGCAACACAAATCCCGGTGCACGCTCGATAGGAGTTGGTTCGCTGGGGCGGCTCATTTTCGTTTCGGAGAGGCTGAACCGGCACTATCCTTCACTTTGATAGCTACTACGGTCTGATCGTCAAACGATTCGACGCCCGCGGAATGTTCCGCCGCAGCCTTGAACAGTGTGTTGACCACACAGTCGGCTGATTTGCCGGCGCACTCCAGAACCAATTTTTCGACGCGGCCTCGACCAAAAAGTTCTCCCTTACGATTCCGAGCGTCCAGAATACCGTCACTGAAGAAAACAAACATATCCCCAGGCTTCATCTTGAAGCGGAACTCGTCGTAGTTGGCATCGTCGAAAAGTCCCAGACGGCAAACCGGTCGCTTCGATCACATGATTTTTCCCGGCATGCACATGAATGGGCCGAGGCAGGCCAGAATTGGCCACCTGCAGGGTTCGATGTTCATCATCCCAAACGGCGTAGATGAGCGAAACGAATTGCGCTTCGATGCGGCGCTCGGCAAGCGACAGATTCACCGCCCTCAACATCTCCGCAGGACCAGGCTCAATTGGCGCATGCGAGCGCAAGATTCCGCTCACCAGCGCCGCATAGATCGCGGCGGGCGCGCCTTTGCCGCTGACATCGCCAATCACAATTCCCAGCCGCGAAAGCGAGTAAGGGATGAAATCGTAAAGATCTCCTCCGATGGCGCGCGCGGGAACGAACTTCGCTGCCAATTCCAGATTTGCCAGCTTGGGTAGTGTTTGCGGAAGCAGACGCATCTGCAGTTCGCGGGCAAGCGCCAAATCCCGCTCCAGTCGGCGTTCCTGGCGTGCAATCTCTTCATAGAGCCGCGCATTTTCGATGGCGATGGCAACTTGTGCCGCGAGTGTCATCATGGTGCGGCGATGATCGTCGGTAAAGAAACCGCGGCGCGTGTGCTCCAAATCCAGCACGCCGATCACTTTGTCTTTGTAGATGAGCGGCACGGCCAGTTCGGAGCGCGTTTCCGGATTGCCCGCGATATAACGCGGGTCCTTGCTGACGTCTGGCACCAGCACCGCCTGCCCTGTCTGCGCTGCATAACCGACCAGGCCGCGCCCGAGAGGGACCTCGTGTTTGAGATGAACATTTTCCCGGAAGCGCAACGAAAACCGATGTTGCAATTTTTCGCCGGAAGAATCCAGCAGCAAAATACTGAACATCTGGTAATCGATGAGCCGCCGCAGCAATTCTGCGACCCGATTCAACAGTTCATCCAAATTCAAAATGGATGACAGCTCGCGCGCAATTTCATTGAGCAAGCAGCAGAATGCGCGCCTGCCGCGTGGTGCGGGTGTAAAGCTGCGCGTTTTCAATTCCACCCGCGATCCGGGAAGCCACCAGTGTCAGCAGACGGCTGTGTTCCTCAGTGAAGTAGCCCGGGTTGCGCGCTTCCAGATCGATCACGCCAATCACGCGGTTCTTGGTGATGAGCGGCACCGCCAACTCGGAGCGCACGTTGGCTATGGCGGCGATGTACTTGGGATCTTTTGTAACGTCGTCGACGAGGACTGCCTGTCTCGATTGCGCAGCCTGCCCGGTGACTCCCTCGCCCAGCTTCACCCGAGCGCGCTCGGCGAAGTCAGCCGGATACCCTACCTGGAAGCGAAAGCGCAATTCCTGCGTCTTCTCGTTGAGAAGAAGGATGGCGAAGATTTCATAGTCGATGACCTTGCGCACCACCTCGGCAACGCGGCGCAAGGTGGTATCCAGATCGAGCGAAGTCGCCAGCACATCGGCCACTTCCAGCAACAGCGGCTCAACCTGCAGATGATTTGCCGTCGTATTCAGAACAGCCCCCATGGTTTTCTATGATAGCAGCCGTGCTTTTGAGCACTACTCTCGCGGCACAATGCAGATGTCTGCCAGATTGCGGTACCGTTCGGCATAATCGAGTCCGTAGCCGACGACGAACTCATCGGGAATTGTGAAGCCGACATAGTCGCCCTGCAGCGGCAGCTTGCGGCGGGAAGGCTTATCGAGCAGCGCGGCAATCTTCAGCGATTTAGGCCCGTGTGCCAGCAACAGCTTCTTCAGAACCGTGAGCGTCAATCCCGTATCCAGAATGTCTTCCACAACGATCACGTTCTTGTCCTTCATGGATTGGTCGACATCTTTGGTCAGCTTTACTTCGCCGGTGGAATCCCATCCGCTCTTGAGTTCCTGACTCGGTGTGGGGCGATTGCCATAACTGGAAACACCAATAAAATCGAACGTGGCATCGAGATCCACCTGTCGCGCCAGGTCGGCGAGAAAAATCGCAGAACCCTTCAGCACACCGACCAGGATGATCGGCTGGCCCGCGAAGTCGCGAGTGATGTCAGCGCCCAGCTCGGCGACTCGTTTTGTAATTCGATCCCGCGAAATCAGCACCTTAAGTTCTTTCATGGCGTTTCATATTAAACTAAATTCAGCCGCAGCCCATCCCGGGTGGATTTCCGCTCAAAGATCTACCGCAAGTGGCTGGCGGCCAGGAGCATTTCCATGAATCTGAAAGGCATTCATCTTACGTGGCTGGGCCACGCAACATTTCGCATCGAAACTCCCGGCGGACAGACCATTATCATCGATCCCTGGATCATGAATAATCCCGCATGCCCGCCGTCTGAGAAAAAAGTAAAGAAGGTCGATACGCTACTCGTCACTCACGGACATGGCGACCACATTGGCGACGCCGTTGAAATTATCAAGGAACATAATCCGCAGGTTGTCGGTATCCCTGAACTCTGCGGCTGGTTGGAAAAAAAGGGCGCCAAGAAAATTGCCATGATGAACAAGGGCGGCACGCAGAAGATCGGCGACATCAAAGTCACGATGGTGCACGCGGATCACTCCTGCGGCATTCAGGACGGCGATGAAATGGTTTATGGCGGCGAAGCTTGCGGGTATGTGGTGGAATTCGAGAACGGCGTGAAAATTTATCATGCCGGCGATACCAATGTTTTCGGAGACATGGCAATCATCCGCGATCTTTACGCGCCTGAGATTGCTATGTTGCCGATCGGCGATCACTTCACCATGGGCCCGCGCGAAGCTGCTTACGCCTGCAATCTGCTCAAGCCGAAAACCGTGATTCCCATGCACTTCGGCACCTTTCCGGTACTGACGGGAAGTCCTGCGGAATTGAAGAAGCTGGTGAAGGGGGTCGAGATATTGACCTTGAAGCCGGGCGTGACGTTGCGCGATTTAGATCGCGCAACCGCTTGATGACAATTCGAATATACGAAGGAGGCGAGTGGCCGCGAATAAACCAAAAAAAGAAACGAAAAAGGCAAGCAAGCCGAACTGGCGGCATTACAACTTCACTACAGCCGGACCGGTTGACGATTATCTGTATTCCATGCTGCCGAAGCGCAGCGACGTACTGGTGGAGATGGAAGACTACGCCAGTAAACACGATATCCCCATCGTAGGCCCAGCGGTGGCGCGGGTATTGCAGCAACTGGCCCTGATGATCAATGCGAAAACGGTTTTCGAGTTGGGCTCGGCTATCGGCTATTCCACCATCTGGTGGGCGCAGGCTGTGGGCGAAAAAGGGCACGTTATCTACACGGACGGCGATGCCAAGAATGCCGAGCGGGCGCGCGGTTATTTCGATCGCGCCGGCGTTTCCAATCAAATCACGCTTCACACCGGCGATGCGCTGGAATTTCTCTCCGAGCAGAAGCAACAGTTCGATATCATTTTCAACGATGTCGACAAGGAAGATTATCCGCGCGTGTTGCGTCTGGTATCGCCGCGCTTGCGCAAGGGCGGATTATTTATTACAGATAATGTTTTGTGGAGTGGGCGCGTGGCAGAGAAAAATCCGAAGTCAGCGGAAACCAAGGCGATTCTTGAGTTCAATCGCCAAGTCTACAGCTCGGCGGATTTCTACACAACGATCTTGCCGATTCGCGATGGGCTTGGCGGTCGCCTGGAAAAGTAACGAAAAGGAATCAAATCGATTTCACGGGAATCGCCAGTACATCCTCGACCAGCCCGACTTCTTTCTGCAGAAACGGCTCGGCGTAGGTCACGCCGCCGAGAGCGCCGTAATAGCGGGCCATCGATTCCACGCGCGCGTGAATCTCATCATGGGCAGGGAAAATATCTTTACCTGCCTCTTGATCGCTGTACTGTGATTTGTAGGCGAAGATGGACGCAACCTTCTGCTTAAACTGCTCGCTTATGTCCACGACAAACGTAGGACGCACATCGTAGTAAAGCGTCGCATAGATAATCTTAAAGGGACGATGTGGTGCGAGCTTCGCAGCTTGCTCGCCAACCGCCGGCCGATTGCTCAGTACGCCTTGCGGATCGAGCTTTGACAGTCCTGCCAGAAAACAAGCCTCGTATCCGAGCACCGAACACGTGTAATGATCCGGATGCCTTCCCTTCCAGTACGGCAGAATCACAACCCGCGGCCGAGTTTCGCGAATCACGGCTCGCCACTTTGAGGCGATTCTCCCAGGTATTTTCCACGCGACCGTCGGGGATGTCGAGCGCCCGGCGCCACGCCACATTGAGAATTCTTCGCCGCATCCATCGCTTCGCGCGCGCGATCTTCCGCCGTGCCGCGCGTGCCCATCTCCCCTTGCGTGAGGTCCAGAATCCCCGTCCGCTGGCCACGCTGCGCCATCTTCAGCAATGTTCCACCGCAGGTCTGCTCCACATCGTCGCGATGAGCCGCGATGGCTAGAATGTCGAGATTGCCTGGAGTCGGGGGCATGATGAAAACCGCCTTGTTTAGCCTAACTTAATTTCTACTTCTTCCGCTGCACCAGATATTGCGCCAGTTCCTTCAAATTCTCGGCTCGTTCTCCGAAACCGTCCAACTCCGCCAATGCGGAGGCCACAAGCGCGTCCGCTTTGCGCACGGACTCTTCAATTCCGAAGAGTGCGGGATAGGTTGCCTTTTGCGCGGCTGTATCTTTGCCGGCAGTTTTGCCCAGTTGCTCGGAACTCTGGGTCACGTCGAGCACGTCATCCACGATTTGAAAGGCCAAACCAATCGACTGACCAAAGGCGCGAAGCTTCTTAACCTCACGATCCTTCGCTCCGGCATAGATGCCACCGCTTACCAGACTAGCCGTGATCAATGCTGCAGTCTTTGCGCGATGGATATATTCAAGCATCTCCGCCGTGGGTTTCATGTGCTCCGCTTCCAGGTCCACTACCTGGCCCCCGATCATGCCGTTTAGAGTGCCGGTGCCGCGCGCGATCTCTTCGATGATTCGAACTCGCGCCTCAGCCGGACATTCCAGCCGAGCCAGTACCTCATAGGCTTGAGTTTGCAGAGCGTCTCCCGCGAGAATTGCGATCGCGTCACCAAATACTTTGTGACAGGTGGGCGTCCGCGCCGCAGATCATCATTATCGAGGGCGGGAAGATCGTCATGGATCAGCGAATACGTATGGAGCATCTCCAGGGCCGCGCCTAACTCTTCGATCTTCTCAGGCAACGATCCCGCGATCATGCGGCCTGCCTCCATGCACAGCACCGGCCGCAGCCGTTTGCCGCCGGCAAACACACTGTGCCGCATCGCTTTGTGTATGGATACGGGGTCCTGGGTTTCCAGAGGAATCAAACGGTCCAGTGCCGCGTCAGTTCGCAGTACGACCTTGCTCGAGAGTTTCTTGCAGCATTGCGCAGTGAGTATAACAAGACGCAGTGCGTTAGCGCACCCTGCCAGATGTGGAACCTCCGCTTATTCACCGAAGAAATGTGCGACCATTGCGCGAGTGGCCCGCGGTATTCGGGTGGTATTCGGATTGCGCGCAAAGAAAACGAGGACGGCGAATGCCGTCCTCGCGTCTAAAATTTTTGGCTCGAGTTTTAAGCTGAGGCGCCTTTTGCGACCGCTACGCTCCGCAGGACTGGAGCTTAAAACATCCTGCGCATCATCGGACTGGCAAACGTCGCTCGCCCCAGCTTCCAGTGCGGCGATCCAGAGTTCTTCATCGGGAAGGCGGTGTGTGCACACGATAGGCAGCATGGAAAATCCTCGTGCAAGCTTCGTACATCGGTGAGACGAGAGGCTTCCATATCAAGCACGACAGCCTCGGGACGGTTGCTGGCCACGCGTTTGCGAAGTTCGTCGCCGGAATGAGTCAAGTGGACTGCGTGGAAGTGAGAGGAAAGTTTACCGGCCAGAGTTTGCGCGACTCTGGGATCAGTTTCGAATACTACGACACTAAGGCCCATAGATCCTCCTGACCTACAACCGTCAGTTACAACGGTCTTGGGCTGCGGGGAAGGGTTCGGAACCGCTACTCCACAGACATTTTTCTAAAGATTGCAACGGAGCGAGTTGCCTATCTGCGGGCACTCGCCTTTTCCGCTATGGACTCGAACGGTTCAGCCTGAAGTTTCCCGTTTTTCTTAAGCAAAATTTCCACTTTGCCTTCCGCCTGCTCCAGTTCTTTGCGGCAGGCGGAGGAAAGATTCATGCCCTCCTCAAAAAGGGTGAGAGAAGTTTCCAGAGGCACATCTCCCTTTTCCAGCTCCTGAACGATTTTTTCCAGACGCTGAAGACATTCTTCAAATTTAGCCAACGGGTTCTAACTCCTTCTCTATTGTAATGCTACTATCCGCGCGCAATGTCTAGTCTTTTATTGTAAATAGATCAAAAAATGTACCTTCGTTTCCCTATAAAGGAAGCCTACGCCGAAGCGGGGGTGTTCGTGCCCAATGCCTCCAGAACATCCACTGCGGAGCTATAACGCCCTTGCGGAGCGCTGATCTGCGCTCCCTGGACGGTGTGCCGAACCGCAATCAGCATCTCGCGGGCAATGGCCACTCCCTCCGCCCGAGCTGCTTCCGGCGTCTGCGCCCGGGCCATGCGCTCCAGGATGGAATCCGGCACAGAGACCCGAAGTTCGTTCTTCATAAACTCAGCATTGCGCACACTCACCAGCGGCCAGATTCCCGCAACCACGGGGATACGGCAATGCTCGATTCGCCGCAGAAAATTTTCCAGAAGACGAATGTCGAAAACCGGCTGGGTCACCGCATATTCTGCCCCGGCGGCGACTTTAAATTCGAATCGCCGAATCTCTTCGTCGAGATCAGTGAGCCCTGGATTCGCTCCGACTCCAATTACGAATCCTGTGCCAGCCCCAATGGGATTTCCGCCCAGGTCCAATCCTCGATTCAGGTTATGAACGATGTTGACTAAACCGATGGCATCCACGTCGAAGACGGCAGTGGCGTCCGGATAGTTGCCCATCTTCGGCGGATCGCCAGTAATGCAGATCAGATTCTTAATCCCTACCGCTGCCGCGCCCAGCAAATCACTTTGAATGCAGAGCACATTCCGGTCGCGGCAAGTGTAGTGCAGAATGGCGTCAATTCCCGCTTCGCGCTGCACCAGCAAAGAGAGCGCCTGATTGCTCATGCGCGCCGAAGCCCGCGGGCTGTCGGGGATGTTGACCGCATCCACGCCAACCGATTTCAGAAAGCGTGAACCTTCCAGCTCTTTCTGTATGTCGGTTCCCTTAGGAGGCACTACCTCCACCATCGTGACAAACTCACCCCGTGCCAGCTTAGCGCCCAGCACCGAGCGTTCCTCTAAAGGCTGAGCTGGCGTCGCCCTCGGCGCGCTCGTGCTGCTCGACTTGGGCCGAGGCCGACTTTCCTCGAGCCTCTCCTGCCCGCAGCGCAGACTTCATGACCCGGATGTGGTCGGGAGTGGTGCCGCAACATCCTCCAACGATGCGCGCGCCGGCCGCGACAAATTTCCGCGCATAACTCGCCATGTACTCTGGCGAGCAGAGATAGATGTTCCTGCCCTCCACCGAGCGAGGAATGCCGGCATTCGGCTGCGCGGCGAGCGGCAGGGAAGTGAGCGCACGCACGCGCTCGATGGCGTCGAGCATTGCCACCGGACCTACACTGCAATTGCAACCGATAACGTCGGCGCCCCAATCTTCAAGCCGAGGAGCAAAGGTCTGCGGATCGGAGCCGTCAAGACAATTACCATCCTCGTCAATCGTCACCTGTACGACCAGCGGTAATTTGGCCCCCACATCCTTGGCGGCAAGCATCGCCTGATGGAGTTCCTCGAGGTAGCCGAAAGTTTCCAGCATGAGCAGATCGACGCCGCCTTCGGCAAGCGCTTCGATCTGCTCGCGAAATGCCTGGCGAGCTTCTTCGAACGAAGTTTTTCCCAGGGGCTCGATTCTTGTTCCCAGTGGGCCAACCGATCCTGCTACCCAAACATCGAAGCTCTTAGCGGCTTCCCGGGCGAGCCGCGCACCCATCCGGTTTATGTCATGCACTTTATCCGCAAGGCTGTGGCGGGCAAGGCGGAAGGCATTGGCACCGAAGGTGTTGCTTTCGATAATTTCGGCCCCCGCCTGCAGATAGTCGTGGTGGATAGCGCGAATAAGATCAGGCTGGGAAAGATTCAGTTCGTCGTAGCAGCGATTGATGAAAATTCCCTTGGAGTAAAGCAGCGTGCCCATGGCCCCGTCGCAGAGAACGGGTGACTGCTTGAGCCGCGCCAGAATGTTATCCGCCATCTTAAGAGGATACAAGATGAGCGCCCGCATTTGCATCTAACGCAGTACGCGAGTCAAGAAGTCCAGATTGCTGGGTAACAGGGTTTTTCCCGGGCTCTGCTATAATCCGGTTTTTCGCACTTAAATCTCTAGTTTTCCTGTGGTTAGGAGCTTGAAGTTTGAAGAAACCTGCTCTGCTGCATGCCGTACTCTTGTCCGGGCTTTTTGGTCTTGTCTCCTGCGGGGGTGGATCGAAGTCAAGCACAGCTACCCCGAGCAAATTAACCGAACGCGTTTTTGCCTCGCAGAGCGCCTCCAGTCCGACGGCATTTGGCGGTCTTATCTTAATTGATGGCCAATTCGATACGGTGGGCCGGGGCGGGGTCAGCACCGGCGGTGCTCCTGGCCTTATGGCAATCTCCCCCAATCGAGCGACCTTGGTGGCTTTTGATCTGTTGACCAACAAGGTTGACGTGGTCAACACCTTAAAAGAATCGGAAACTGGAAGCATCCAGTTGCCCGGCATTACCACCAGCATGGTTGTGCCGCAGCCCGCAGTCGGCTACGCGGCCGTACCTTCCGCCCCGCTCATCGGTTATTCGCCGGGCGCGGTGGTGCAGATGAACCTTACCGCGGGTGGGATTGCGGCGACCATCAGCGTGCCGGGTGCGCAGACCGTGGTCTCAAACTCGACAGGATCTCAGCTGCTTGCCTTCAGCAACGACTCGGACGCGGTCACCGTGATCACGCCGGCTTCGCTGAACACCAGCACTCCTGCGACAGTCTCAGTGCCGGGATTTGACCGCCCGGTTTATGGAATTTTTAGCAGCGATGGCAGCCAAGCCTACATTTTAAATTGTGGTGCGGAATGCATGGGAACGCAGGCCAGCGTGCAGATTCTGAACCTTACGACCAGTCCGCCGACGGCCGGAGCGGCAGTTCCAGGTAGACGCCGCAACCATTGGCCTGATCAGTGGTACCACTCTTTATGTGGCTGGCACGCCGCCTGCCAATAATCCGTGCACCGGCGAAACCACGGCGGCCACGACCTGCGGGCGACTCGATATCGTGGACTTGAATTCGATGACCGTCACCAACAAATATGTGATTACCGACGGCTATCACGACCGGATTGATATGGGTAACGGCGGGCAGCTATTTATCGGCTCTCATACCTGCACCAACATCGGCGACGTCAACAATGTCACCGGCGAAGTGCGCGGATGCCTCTCCATTCTCAACACCACCAACGGGAATATCGTCATTCCCCCGGACAATGGCGATGTGACCGGCCTGCAAGACTTTACTTCGCGCCAGGTGGAGTACGTTGCGGAAGGCGGCAATCTGCGGGTTTATTACACCGTTACCGATGCTCTGTTGACCAACTATTACTACATCACCACCGGAACCATCGTTCTGCCCGGCTACATCACGGACGTTAAGGCAGTCGACTTTTTCTGATCGAGCCGGGAGGATGTAGCAGTCTTATTGCCCCGGCTGCAGCACCAGACGGTGGGCTGCCGTTGCCTTCACGGCGTGTTCACTAAACGGCAAAGTGAATGTGAAGCCCTCATACCACGCTTTCCATTGATCCATGTAGTAAGGACTGAGAAAGTTTCCGCCCTGGCCTGTGACCGTGTTCAATGTCGATTGATCGAGATCGGCAAGATTTGCGGTGAACCGTTCGGACGGTCCGTGATGCGGCGTCACAGCTTTCACCGTGTAGCCACTCCCGGATTGTTCTTTGATCCCCGGACCGCTCCACCGTCGCAGACCCGGAATTTTTCCCAGCACCGGGTGCTCAATGTCGACTGCATTGATACGGCCCCAATGCCACGACGCCAAATCTTTCGGCGCATCCGGATCACTCACCGCAGCTTCAACCGCTGCGGTCAAGAGTTCGTCATAGTTAGGATATTTCTCCGGAAGCCAACGCTTGGGCTGATGCAGCATCACATTCTGCAGCCACACGGATTTCATCTGCCAGTGGTAAGTCTTCCAACTCAACGTTGTTTCCTGTTGGTTGGGATTTTCCGGGGCAGTTCCCAGGCGCGGTTCGAGAAGCAGTCGCGTCAGTTCCTGCTCGGAGCGTACGGCAATCGTTGCCGCCGTCGATGACGCGACCATACGTCCATCCCAGTTGCGCATGAGATCCGCAGCTTGCTTGGCGCGCGCCGAAGGCTTGGCAGCATGATCGACGGCGTAGACGAAACATTCCGCAGCGAAAAGATCATTTTCCGACTGCACGTCGTTTTGAAGTGCAAGCATATCGGAGGCGCCGAATTTTCGGCCAGACTCCAGCACGCGATAAATCCGCGCCGTCCGCCAGGGTGCTTCCCATGCGGTACTGATCGAATAAGGATATCCATCCGGCGTGATGCGGCCATTTGCAGTGGCAATCACGCCCGACGGAGGATTGTAGATGCTGGGCAGTTTGTCGAAAGGAATGTAACTCGTCCATTCGTGAGCGTCGTCGGCGCCGCTGACGGGGAGGCTGCCATCGCCGGAGGCGCGAATCGGAATGTGGCCGGTAGTCTGGTAGCCGATGTTCCCGTCCACATCGGCGTAAACGACATTCTGCCCCGGCGCATCGAGTTGCGAAAAAGCCTTGCGGAAGTCTTGCCAGTTCTGCGCAGTGTCGACGTCGAAAAACGGCATGCGCAATCCATCGTAGAGCGTCCAGCGCAAAGCCACTTGCCGCGATTCGCCAGGAATTATTTCGGAAATCATGGGCCCATGACGGGTGATCTTTACGTCGATAGTCACGTCCGGTTTCCCCTTGACGTGGATCACTTCCTGGCGATGTTCCGGTTGCTCCCATCCCTGCGGCGTCTGATATGCACCCTCCGAGTTGAAGGTCTCGATGAACGCATCGGCTACGGTGGGGCCAACGTTGGTGAATCCCCACGCGATGCGCTGATTGTGGCCAACGATTACATACGGCATTCCGGGAAGAGTTACGCCGGCGACATCCAGGCTGCCCGACTTCAGATGAGCCTCATACCAGAGATTCGGCATCTGATGCCCGAGGTGCATATCGTTTGAGAGCAGTGGCTTGCCGGTCACTGTGTGCGCGCCTGAAACTACCCAGTCGTTTGATCCGTTAGCCGCTTCCGGAGTTTGTTGCGCCCAGACTTCCAAGCCATTGCCGAGCCCTGTAACTGCGTTGTCAGGCCCGGAATCATCCTCGTCCTCGTCATCATCTTTGTCGCCAGAGTCTGGCTGATTTTTTTGATCGTCAACATCTTCCCGCATGACGGTTGGAGGACGATCATGCCATGACTTGTTCACATACAAGTCCGCAGTCAACTCCGGTCCCAGCTTGGCTAAGATTTTCTCTCGCTCCAAGGTGTCCCGGAACGTATAGAAGTTGAGGTCCTTCACCATTTGGTTCGCGATGACAATGGAATCCTCTGCCTGCCACGGTTTTGGCCGGTACTTCAAAATACGAAATTCGACGGGGAGAGCGTTGCTATGCGCCGCGATGAAGGCGTTTACTCCCCGGGCATAGTCGTCAAAATAAGAACGATCGCGTGGACTCGCCATACCGAGCGATTTCTTCGCCGCGGCGCGCAATCCCAGAATGCGCTGCTCGCGGTCGATCTTCAAGGTATCCTCGCCCAAAATCTCCGAAAGTTCTCCCGAGCCAAAGCGGCGCATCACGTCCATCTGCCAGAGCCGATCCTGCGCCGTCACATAGCCTTGAGCGAAAAATAAGTCCTCGAGATTGGCGGCTTCGATGGCGGGAACTCCGTGAGCATCCCGGGTGACGCTTACGCGCGCCGTCAATCCTTTGACGGAAAGACTTCCATCGAGCTGAGGCAACGCCGAGCGAGCGACAAAATAAGCGTAACCCAGTACACCCGCCACCAAAACAACGGCGAGCAAGAGCAGCGACAGGAAAATTCGCGAACCAGTCGAACGCCGCGATGCCGGAACGCCACTTGCAGTAAACGCACTCATAAGCAATTCGATTCTAGGGTGAGAACGGCATGCGGCACAAATAATCGTACTGCTCTGACGGAATCAACCTGCTGTGCGCCTCTGTGCCCCCTGTGTTTAAGCTTTTCGTCTTTAGGGCTTCTGATGAACAGATGCCGCCCGCCACTGAAAATGAATTTCATTTTCAAGATCGGCGATGCTATGCTGTCCCTTCATGCTGCAGAAGCGTATCGATGATCAGCCTTCCATCTCTCGTGCGATGGTGCGCGAGGCCCAGGAGATCCTTCACCGGCATCTCAAACGTGTCGGCCTGAAGCAAACCGCACAGCGCGACACTATCCTGCGCTCGTTTTTGGAAACCCGCGATCATCTTTCCACCGACGAACTGCACCGCCTGGTGCAGAAGAAAGATGCGGGCATCGGCTACACCACGGTTTACCGCACGCTAAAATTGCTGGCCGAGTGCGGATTGGCCAGCGAGGTCGCCTTTCATGATGGTATTGCCCGCTACGAACACCAGTACAACCGGCGCAGTCATCACCACATGGTGTGCACGGAGTGCGGCAGTTCTGTGGAATTCTTTTCCCGGGAAGTGGATCAACTGGAACAGGAAATCGGACGCAGGCACAACTACACCACCACGCGCCACACTTTTCAAATCTATGGCGTGTGCGAGGACTGCCGTAAGAATTGACGCTCCACACCGCTTTTAGGGCTTGGTATCGACAGCCGGGCCCGCCTCGCTCGGATGTTTATGCGTTATCTTACGGTGAATATCGGGCCAGAATTCCTTGACCACGATCGTGATCGTGTCGTAGCCCACCTGCGTTCCCCAGACGCTGAGAGTGTTTGGCAAAGTGCGATCGGACGCATTGTGAACATAAGTCAACATGCCGGTGGTCGGGTCGTAGCGAGTAGTGATGAAGGCACGTGGATGATAAGTATTGGTGGAGATCGCAGCCGACAAAGCGCTGCCCACAATTTCGGAATAGTTGAATTGCGCTTTGCCTGAATCAGTGCGGGTGATGAAAATGCGGCTGACGGCATATTCAGTCCGATGGGTGAAAGTGCCTTTGCCTAATTGAAAAAAACGCGGATCCTGATGCAGTAGCGACGGAAAAACCGCGCCCGTCATGAAGTTCTCGATGGTCCCGTCGGCGAACGCACTCCCATAACGCTTTGCGTAGCCGTCCCAACCTTGTCCATAACCAGGTTCGCTATTTTCTGCCTGACTGATTGCCGAGAGAAATCCGTACCACGCATATTGGACCGGATCGAATGAACTTCGGAACACGACTTTAAATTTTTGTCCCGAGGTGAGCGGGGGAACCTGCCCGGCATTCTGCAAGGTCAAGAAATTGGGCAGGGCAAAGAAAAGCCGATCGTTCGACGTTCCTGCATTCTTGTCTTGCGGGTTCTTGTCAGTGCTGGCGGGTACCGGCGTCCCCAGCGCCTTGGGCTCGGTGTCCTTCGCCTTTTCGGTTGTGCCAGAGGGCGCGCTCTGATCCGGCGGTTTTTGGTTGTCCGCCGGTTGAGCCTGCTGTGCAGAAGCAACAATTTGAAGAGCGCCGACCAACAAAAAGAACAAGAAGATTCTACCCGTACGCTGAATGAACAATCATCTCTCCTGAAAAAAGGGAAACCCCTGGCGACAATCTCTTTGCTTTATATTCTACAGTGTGTTTCTGGATTGTCGGGCCTGGAGTGCTCGTTTTACATACATTTACAACTCGCAATTCCTTTCCCGCACCGGGCTGGATTCAGATTTCACGTATCTGGTTGAATGAGGCGGGGCGGAGGCACGTTACTATAGAGCAGACATAAAAATCATTGTCGAGGAAACTATGACTGAACCGAGTTACGAAGAGCTGAAAGCACGATTGTCCCAACTGGAAAAAGAAGTCGAGACGAAAAAGCGCAGCGGCGACCTGATCTTCAAGGTAGGTGAGAAGGGTGGAGTCAGCGTTTACGGCTTGGGCCGCTTTCCGGTGACTCTCTATTACGAGCAGTGGAACCGGCTGTTGGGCGCGGCCAACGACATCAAAGCTTTCATGGAAGAAAACAAGTCACGATTAAAGCTAAAAGAACAGGGCTGACCCACGTCTGCGCCCTCAGCGAGTGATCAGTTGGGGTGGCCCAAAGGTTACGTTTCGTGACGAATTTGCGTTCGTCTGAGAGGCTTCACGCTATAATAAAAAGACTGTGCCGAAATACTCCATCGTCGTCCCTCTGCATAACGAGCAAGAGAACGTCACCGACCTCTACGACCGCTTGAAAGCGGTCATGGAGACCGCTGGTGAAACGTTCGAAATTGTGCTGGTGGATGATGGCTCCAGCGATCACACCTTCGCGATGCTGCGCGAGATTGCTGCCGTAGACAGCCGTGTCACCGTAGTGAAACTTCGCCGCAATTTCGGCCAGACTGCCGGGCTCGCAGCTGGTTTCGATCACGCGCGCGGCGAATACATCATCGCCATGGACGGGGATTTGCAGCACGATCCCGCCGACATCCCAATTTTCCTGGAGAAGATTGCCGCCGGTTACGATATTGTCAGCGGCTGGCGGAAGGTGCGCATCGACAATTTCTGGATGCGCCGCATTCCTTCACGGATCGCCAACTGGCTGATGGCCAAATTGAGCGGCGTCGAAATTCATGACTTCGGCACCACCTTCAAAGCCTATCGCCGCGAAATTCTGGAGCAGGTGCCGCTCTATGGTGAATTGCACCGCTTCATTCCGGCTCTGGCATCGTGGTACGGCGCATCGATTTGCGAAGTTCCCATCCGCAACGTGAACCGCGAGCGCGGCATTTCCCACTACGGAATCTCCCGTACCTTCCGCGTGTTCTTCGATCTCATTACGATTCGATTTTTGCTGCGCTATCTTTCGCGTCCTTTGCACTTCTTCGGAACTCTAGGAGCGCTCAGCATGTTGGGCGGTAGCGGCATCGTGATGTGGCTAGGAGCAGAGAAGTTTCTCCGCCATGTTCCGGTGATGGGCGAGCATGGTCCGCTGATGATGACAGCGATGGGCCTGCTGCTGGGTGGCTTGAACCTTCTCGCCATCGGCCTGCTCGGCGAGATGCAAGTCCGCCACTACCACGAGCCCCGTCACCGTCTGCCATATTCCGTTGACCGCGTTCTGCGCTCGCAAAACGAAGAGCACAGCGTCTCGGAATAATTTCCAGTTCACGCTTCGTCCATTGATAATCTATTCGACATGGAGCGCTACACTGACCGCTGGACTTCTGGCTCCGACTATGACCAATGGATGGGCCGCTGGAGCCGGCTTCTTGCCCGCGAGTTTCTGAAATGGCTCGAACTTCCGCGCGGCCTTCGATGGATTGATATTTGCTGCGGAAGCGGCGTTGTTACAGAAACGATTGTCGAACTCTGCCAGCCTGCAAGCATCGATGGAATCGACGCTTCCTCTCAGCAAATAGAGTTCGCCCGCCAGCACCGCGCACATCCTAATATTACCTTTCAAACCGGGAATGCCATGGCCTTGCCGTTTGCAGACTCCAGTTTCGATGTTGCAGTCTGCGGCCTGGGATTGAACTACATTCCGCAGCCGGAGCAAGGGCTGAAGGAATTCCGCCGTGTCGTTCGTCCGGAGGGCACAGTCGCGGCCTACGTTTGGGATTACTCAGAGGGCGCGAGATTCCTGCGCGAATTCTGGGACGCCGCCGCAGCGATTGACTGCGAAGCGATCGATTTTGATCAGGGCCGCCGTTTCCCAATGTGTTCGCCGGAAGAGCTGCGAGCCCTTTTCGAACAAGCCGATTTGCAAGACCCAGCTGTGCACGCGCTCAATGTGTTCACACGCTTCAAGAATTTCGACGACTACTGGCAGCCACTCCTCACCGGTCAAGGCTCGGCCCCAAACTACCTTGCGAAGCGTGACGAGCACTGCAAAAGTTCAATACGCGACCGCCTCAGGGCGGCTCTTCCGGTGAACGCTCTGGGAGAAATCGAGCTACCCGCGCGTGCCTGGGCCATTCGCGCACGTAGACCGTGAATCTCAAACCCGCCGCCTCCAGCGTATAATGTGCCGTTTAGCCCTTAGGAGCGTTGGTCAACATGGCCCCAACCACGCAACACGAATTACAACTCGCCCGCCGCATGTCGCGGCTGGGTACTGAAACTGCTTTTGAAGTTCTGAATAAAGCGCGCGCACTGGAGCGCCAGGGCAAAAGCATTATCCATCTGGAAATCGGCGAGCCTGATTTTGATACTCCGGCTAATGTGATCGAAGCCGCGGTCGACGCGCTTCACAACGGATGGACTCACTATGGACCGTCCGCCGGCCTGCCTGATCTTCGCCAGACTATTGCTGATTACGTAAGCCGAACGCGTGGGGTTAAAGTTACGCCTGAAGAAGTGGTAGTGGTTCCCGGCGGCAAGCCTATTATTTTCTTCACGATCATGGCCTTGATTGATGAAGGAGATGAGGTTATTTATCCCAATCCCGGCTTCCCGATTTACGAATCCATGATCCATTATGTGGGGGGAAAGGCTGTTCCCATCCAACTCCGCGAAGAGCATGATTTTTCCCTCGACGTGAATGAACTCGCTCCGCTCATCACCGACCGCACCAAACTCATCATTCTGAATTCGCCGCACAATCCCACCGGCGGCGTGATGCAGCGCAAAGATGTTGAGCAAGTCGCGAAGATCATCGGTGACCGGAATATTTTTATTCTGTCGGATGAGATCTACAGCCGCCTGCTGTTTGAAGGCGAGCATTTCTCCATCATGTCGGTCCCTGGCATGCAGGAGCGCACTATTCTGCTCGACGGCTTTTCAAAAACATATGCCATGACAGGATGGCGGATGGGCTACGGAGTGATGCGCGCCGACTTGGCCGCGCACATTACCCGGCTGATGACAAATTCGAATTCCTGCACCGCCAGTTTCACCCAGATAGCCGGCATCGAGGCTCTGCGCGGAGATCAGAGTTCCGTCGATCATATGTGCGATGAGTTCAAGCGGCGCCGCGATGTATTCGTCGCTGGACTGAATAAGATCAAGGGTTTTTCCTGCCGCATGCCCAAAGGCGCTTTCTATGTTTTCCCGAATATTACGAAGACGGGATGGAAGTCGAAGCCGCTGGCCGATGCTCTGCTGGAAGAGGCCGGCGTCGCAGCACTTTCCGGAACGGCATTTGGCGAGTTCGGGGAAGGCTATTTGCGCTTCAGCGTGGCCAATTCGCTGGAGAACCTGCAGCAGGCACTGGACCGCGTGGATCAATGGACGCGGAAAAATCTCTGAGATTAGCGGAGCAGTTTTGAGCAGTTCATGCCAGCCAAAAAGATTCAATCCACGAAGCGACGACCGAAGGCGAGTCGTCCTCACGCGCCGGGATATGGCCTTCCATCAGGCAATAAAGGATTGTTGCCCTGGACCTGGGCCGAGCAGCGGCTGAAGAAATCGCACAACTACTGGATCACCACTGTTAGACCGGACGCCTCGCCGCACACCATGGTGGTGTGGGGCTTGTGGCAAGACGGTCAATTCCTGTTCAGTACTGGGAGTAAATCGCGGAAGGCGCGAAACCTGGCGCAGAATGCCGCGTGCATCGTATGCACCGAGCATGCGAACGAGGCCGTCATCGTGGAAGGCACGGCAGAGATTGCCGACGTGGCCGCGCGCAGAAAATTCCTCCCCATCTACGAGCGCAAATATAAGTTCGACATGAAGGGAATGGAGCAGGACATTCTTTCCATGAAAGAACCTGTTTTCGCAGTTCGCCCGCGGGTCGTATTCGGCCTCTGGGAGAAAGAGTTTGTCGGAAAGGCCACGCGCTGGAAGTTTGAAAAGTAAAACGGCGGAGAGCCTGAACGGGCTCTCCGTCGTTTCCCGCTTACCAAACCTTCCGTTGACTCAATCCTCAATTACAGCGAGCGCAGGAAATTCAAAAGATCCTGCACTTGCGATGCTTTCAGAGCGTTGTATTTGTGGATCACCAGGTTCGCTTCGGATCCGCTGCTGTTGTGCGATTCGATGGCCTGAATCAAATCGGTGGTGCGGCCATCATGAAGGAAGTAGAGTTTCTGGCCCAGGCCCCAGAGTGGCGCCGTGCGGAATTGGTCAGGGCCAGCTGCACCCTGATGAATTCCATCCGACAGCCCCGAACCCATATGATGCAAGGCGAAATCGGAATACGGGTTGTAGTTCACGTTCGACATTCCCGTAAAAATAGAAGGGCCTGTGGTGAGTGTCGGCGAATGGCAAAGATTGCAGCCGATACTGTTGAACAGAGCGGCTCCGTTGGCCGTAGATGTGGTTGGAGCCGCGGGCGTAGCGGGAGCTGAGAGTCGAACAAACGCTGCAAAGTTCACAACGTCTGACGACATCTCTGAGACGGTGCCCAGGTTCGTGCCGAAGTTCGGACTGTTCGCATTCTGATTCAGCATGTTACTCGCGTCCTCGGGACTTCCGTTGAACACGCATCCCGCAACTGCGCTGCGCTCGTTGGGAAAAACTTCGTTCGATACTCCTTGCTCCACGTTGTAGGCTTCTCCGGCAAAGATCATCAGCGATTTGTTTTGCGCCTTCCAGCCGAAACGCGTAATCGTGCCGTCATTGCCGCTGGTATTGAATACTCCGCCAATTTTAAGCGCCGCTCTCGCCGATTGCGTGGCGGCAAGATTCGCCTGCAGATTGGCGTCGGGCGTGGCTTCCACCAGACCCAAACCAAACAGAGACGAGGGTGTGCGAAAGATTACATTGGCTGCGGAGATTGCTGCAGCAAAATCGGGCTGGGGCAGCGAACAGCCCGTCGCATCGGAGCGGCCGGCGATAGTGTAGAGGTCGTGAACTCCGCCATCGAGCGCGCCTGTCGAAGTCTTGATAAAGCGTGCCTCGCGCACCGGACCGTTTTCAGTAATGAATGCGGGCACAGCGTTCGTGGCGCCATCCAGCGCAGCAAGCGCAACCTGGGGATTGGGAATCGGGTTCTGCGGACTGGCCATGCCTGGGCTGCTTCCTCCGATGGTTGGCTGCGCGTGACACTGGGCACAACTATTTCCATTGAAGGTTGGCCCAAGTCCGCTTCCGGTCTCGCCGGCGATGCCGCCTGAGACCGAATCCACTTCCTGAAAGCGAAGTTGAGCCTGGGTGAAGAAGGCTTGCTCGTTCGCATTGAGAGTTGGATAAAAACTTCCGGCTGCTGCAGGGCCGGGGCGAGGACCGGGATCGGATTGTGCGTGAAGCGGAGAGAAGTTAAAGCTTGCGAGTGCGAGACCTGCCACTGCGACGATCAGATGCCTGCGGTTCATGTTGCACCTCAATCAGGGGGATAAACACACTTCCAGCTCGTGATTGCTTTTTGGCGATGGCGGCGCGCGAGGTTGGCCTTAGCTGTTCGGTTCAAGCTGCGGTCCGGCGAATTGCGCCAGTGCCGCGCTCACCGCGAACGGAACAGCACTGTGGGAGCGGAATCCCACACAGGAATTCTTTCCTCAGGTGAGGAAAGAAGTGTCGAACGTTGGCGGAACTTTAGGATGGATAGGAACTCTGGTCAACGGCCCGAAGGTACATTCACACTATTGGAAGGTACATTCGCGTAGCGCGCGCGGGCGCGCCGTATTCGCGTGCGAGCACTGTCCGGATGGACATTGCGATCGAAGACGTGACGGCTCGGCGAAATCAGTGCTATTTCAATCCATCGACCACGTAAAGATCGGAGAGCACGCGCAGAGTGGAATAGGCATAAGATTTTCCGTCCGCGCTGAAACGGACGATCGGGATACCTTGCACGCCGGCAAGATCAGCGGGTGCGATTTCTTTCCAGGGTTCGCGCCGTCCCGTAGCGATCTCCACCCGGTCGATTTTGAGCGGCACTCCGCGCGTCGCCACGAGCAAGTGGGTGCCATCCCCTGAGAGCCCGATAATTACTTCGTCAGTTGTTGGAGAGAAATCGAGTTTCCGCGCGCTGCCGTCGGCAATCAGGATAGAACCAAAGCTGGCGCTTCGAATCACGAGCAAGAACATTATTTCCGTCCGGTGTGACTGCAAAACCTATCGTACCCTCGGGAGTTACAGCTTTTGCGGCGCCGCCTTGCAGATCCAATCGATAAGTGCGCGGGCCATGTCCGGATTCGGCGTCCGAGAAAATAATCGATTTGCTGTCGGGCGTCCAAGCGACATTGAAATGATCGATTTTGTCATCGGTAAGCTGCTTCGGTTCGCCGACGCCTGTAGGTAACAGCATCAACTTTGCTGGCGCTCCTACGGTCGATACTACCCATTGACCATCCGGAGAGAGCGAGCCAAAGCCGCCATCGCCCAGCCGGATCGCCGGAGAACCATCGGTCTTGCGCAGAAAAATGCTGTAGTTCGTTCCCTCAGCTTCGCCGGTCTCGGAGAATACGATAGTCTTGCCATCGCGAGACATATCAGCCAGCAGGGACCAGTCAAACCATGTCAGGCTGCGCTCGCGGGTTTCGCCGGGCGCAAGAGCGGCAAGGCTCATGCGCGCTTTGTCGGCGGTCAGCAGAACCAGGCCGGTGCGGCTGATATCGTTCAACGTCAGCCCGCCCGGAGCGCGGTAGATCAGCCGTTCCTTTCCCGCGAAATCTAACGCGTAGATCGAGCGCTCCGATCCGCCGGGCACCGCAGAGAACCATACTTCCTTGCCATTCGGAGCCCAGGCCAATCCTTCTACGCTGGAATAAAAAGAAGAACTCGCTTTCACATTGCCATGCGTGTCGATGATGACTACGCGTCCATCGTCCCCGCCGGGTACATGATCGATCGATCGCGAGAAAATTTCCGTTGGGCGAGAAGCGGACATGGCTGACCCAGCCCCGCGGCTCGTAAATCACATTGCCAATCGGAAATTCCAGGTGCAACTGCCCTGACCGTGCTTGGCCGGATCACCGCCAGTGACTGAGCGTCGGGCGCCCAATCAGCCCAAAAAACTTTGTCAAGAACTTCGCGCGGCGCTCCTCCCGCCAGTGGCACGCGAGCCAGAGTTCCGCCCTGCGCGAAGGCACCTGTCGTCGTGGGATGCAACGAGATCGCCATCTCGCCTTTCGAAGAGATGGAAAGGACTTGCGCGGGCGACAGGCCGAGCGTTCGCGAGTCGGTGCTGTCGAAGCGCGTAGAAAAGATTTCCTGGGGCTGGCCTTCCCACGCAGCGCCGTAAACAATGGTCTGCCCATCCGGGGCAAAGCGCGCCGCCCAGATCGTACCGTTACGAAAAGTGACTTCGTGAAAGACTGGATTGGCGGCAGCCGCATGATGAGCGAGCAAATAAATTCCAATCCACGACGCGAGCAAGAGCACTCCTGCAAGCAATGGCATGAGCCAACGTCTTCTGGAAGGTTCTTCTTCGATGGCTTGTACGCCGCTACGGCTGGTGGCCGAGATTTCAGTCAGCGCGCCCAGATTGAAGGCCACGTCGCGAGCGGATTGAAAACGCTCCGCCGGATTTTTTTCCAGGCAATGGCGAACGATGCGTTCGAGTGCGGGCGCGACGTTGCGGTTGGTCTCGGTGAGATCGGGCGGATCCTCTTTGAGAATCGCGCTCATGGTATCGACAGGAGAGTCCCCGTGAAACGCGCGTTTTCCGGAAAGCATCTCGTAGAGAATCGCCCCGAAAGAGAAAATGTCGGAACGCGCGTCAGCCGGCTTGCCGCGCACCTGCTCCGGCGACATGTAGCCGACTGTACCCATCACAGTTCCAGCGTCGGTTCCAGCGACTTGCTGCGTGGGCGCTTCGCCCGAAGCATCCGCCTCCGGGCGAGTGAACTTGGCCAGACCGAAGTCGAGAATCTTGGCGCGTCCATCGTGAGTGATAAAAATGTTTTCCGGCTTGAGGTCGCGATGGACAATTCCTTTTTCATGCGCCGCGGCCAGTCCGCTGGCGATCTGGCGAGCGTAATCAATCGTCTTGCGGGAGGGAATTGCACCGTCGCGCAGACGGTCCCGCAAGGTCTCGCCTTCCAGCAATTCCGAGACTACGTAAGGGGCGCCATGCTCCTCGCCAATATCGTAGATCGATAAAATGTTTGGATGGTTGAGCGCGGCGGCCGCGCGCGATTCCTGCGCGAAGCGCGCCAGCCGATCAGGATCGGCAGAGAATGATGCGGGAAGAATCTTGATCGCGACGTCGCGGCTAAGGCGCGCATCGCGGGCTCGGTACACCTCGCCCATGCCTCCCGCGCCGAGCGGAGATTGAATTTCGTACGGACCCAGCTTCGAGCCAGATGTCAGTGCCATCGGTGGCCGCAATTATACCTTCCGGCGTCAGAAGCTGGGATGTTTGATTCAAAGCTCTAATTTTCTTCCTGCGGACGCATCTTTCCGCTGCGCAGATAGCGGTTATGCCAGCCCAGCGATTCGGTCAGAAGATGCGGCGTATGTTTGCCATAAGAAAGCCGCTCCGAGCGATTGAGATAATCGAGGAGCAATGGTTTGTAGTCTGGATTTGAGCACTTCTCGATAATGAGATGCGCCCGCTGGCGTGGCGAAAGTCCGCGCAGGTCAGCGAGTCCGTGCTCGGTGACAATCACTTGTACGTCGTGCTCGGTATGGTCTACATGCGACACCATCGGAACGATCGTCGAAATATCTCCGTGCCCCGCGGTCGACGGAGCCATGAAGATCGAGAGATATCCGTTGCGGGCAAAATCTCCCGACCCGCCAATACCGTTCTGAATGCGCGATCCCATCACATGCGTGGAATTGACGTTGCCATAGATATCAGCTTCGATCATGCCGTTCATCGCGATTACTCCGAGCCGGCGAATGATTTCAGGATGGTTAGAAATTTCCTGCGGGCGCAGAACGATTCGGTCGCGGTAGCTGGCCATATCCGCATTCACTTCGGTCAGCATCGCGGGACTCATCGAGAACGCAGTCGCCGATACCGACGTGACCTTGCCCGACTTCAGCAAACGGATCATGCCATCCTGAATCACTTCGGTATAAGAAGTCAGTCCTTCAAACGGTCCCTCCTCCAATCCAAACAGAACCGCATTGGCAATGTTGCCAACGCCGGATTGCAGCGGCAGAAGATTTGCAGGCATGCGGCCCTTTTGCACTTCCCAACTCAGAAATTCGAGAATGTGCCCGGCAATGCGCTTGGACGCCTCATCGGGCGGTTTGAAGGCGCTATTGCGGTCGGGAGAATTGGTGAGCACAATGGCGACAACTTTCTCGGCAGGAACTTCCAGGTACGGTGTTCCAATTCTCTGGCCAGGATGCACCAGAGGAATCGGCCCGCGATTGGGAGGAGGCTGGAGACCGTAGTAAATATCGTGCATACCCTCGAGCGCGGCTGGCTGCCAGGAATTAACCTCTAGAATCACGCGCTCCGCCTGGTCGACCCAGGTTTTGTTGTTGCCAATCGAGGAGCTTGGTATCAGGCGTCCGTCTTCCAGAACAGCGGTGACTTCGATCAGCGCAACGTTGAGCTTGCCGAGAAATCCGTACTCCACGAACTGAGCCACATGGCTGAGATGAATATCCATGTAATCCATTTCGCCCGCATTGATGCGCTTCCGCGTTTCCGGATCGGATTGGTAAGGAAGCCGTAGATGAATGCCTCCCGCCATGGCGAGCGCGCCATCCAGCTCGGGTCCGGTGGAAGCTCCGGTGAAAACGCTGACCTGAAATTTTTGTCCACGGAAGTTTGCGTCCGCAATGTGACGCGCCAGCTCAATCGGAACTGCCTTGGGATATCCGGAGCCGGTGAAGCCGCTCATACCAACCTGATCGCCGGATTTGATCAGAGATGCGGCCTCGTCAGCGCTCATAATCTTCTGCGCCAGTTGGGAATTTAAAACCCGGGTAGAGGTCGGGGAAACAATGGTGGCCATGCCAGCAAGTCCTTCGACGGAGAATGACTTTATACCCCCTAACTCTACGGGCGACTTTTCCATGCGTCTGTGAGCTACATCACAATTGAGGGAATACCGTTAACGCCGGGCGCGCGAGTCACTTTGCACTCTCGCGTATGATATTTTCGATGATTCGCGCACGTACCTCGCGTGCGCTCGAAAATGAACGACGCGAAGTCTCAGAGAAAGTTATGAACAAGAAATTCCGTGTTTTTGCGACTTGTGATATCGGAGAAGCGCTCGACGTACTGCGTGACCGTGGTTACGAACTCGAAGTCTATCCCAAGCCGGAAGCGCCGCCGAAAAGTCTGATCATCGATAAAGTGAAATCCGGAATCGACGGCCTGATCACTACACTGCGCGATCCCATCGATGCCGAAGTTTTCGATGCCGGTAAGAATACGCTGAAAGTCGTGGCCCAATACGCCGTCGGCTTCGACAACATCAATCGCGCCGATGCAAACCGCTATAAGATTCCCTTCACCAATACCGCCGATGTCTTAACAGAAGCTACCGCGGAGTTCGCTTTCTTCATGCTGGGCGTGCTGGCGCGAAAAATGTGGCCTGCCGAACAACTTACGCGCGATAACCAGTGGGGATTTTGGCATCCCTATTTGCCATTCTTAGGAGACGAGGTTACGGGCAAGACGATTGCGATTATCGGCACAGGCCGCATCGGCTTAGCCATGATCAAAAAGTGCGCCGGGTTCGACATGAACATGCTGTGCTATGACCCAGCCTATGAGAACCAAAATTACATCAAGGCGATTCAGGAGTGCATGGATTTGCGCCATGCCCGCGGTATCTCGAAAGAAAAGACCTGGATCAAGTATGTGAAGTTTGAGGAGGCGTTGCGGCAAGCCGATTTCGTCAGCGTGCACGTGCCCTTGCTGCGTGCGGGCGAGAGCGCGACTCCCACCTATCATCTTTTCAACGAAAAAAACTTGAGACTGATGAAGCCAACTGCCTTTCTAGTAAATGACTCGCGGGGTCCGGTGGTCGACGAGGCCGCGCTGGCGAAAGCGTTGCGCGAAAACTGGATTGCCGGGGCCGCCCTCGACGTTTACGAAAAAGAGCCGCTACCCGCCGACTCTCCTCTGCGTGATCCCGCAATCGCGGACCGCTGCAGATTGTATCCGCACTTCGCCAGTGCGGCACGTATTACCCGATTGTCTACCGATCCCGATAAAGGCATGGCAGGCCGCTGCGTGCAGGGACTGATCGATGTGCTCGAAGCGAATTACGGGGGCGATGTCACCAAAATGCCGTATGTAGTTAACAAAGAGGCGTTCGCGAAAGAAAGCAAGTAGAAAGCAAATGGCCGTTTTGGCCTGCACGACTGAAATCTTCGGGTAATTTAGCGTTTTTCGTAGTCGACTAAAGTTAATAGAAGCTCGTCTCAGCGTTCCCCGCTAGAATGGATTGCTGATTCTCGCGTCCCAAGGATTCGAATGAAAAGACCCCTTTTGTCTTTCCTGCTGCTCCCGTTCTTTCTTATTTGCCTGAGTTCTGCTGAAACTCCTAATCCGGCAGATCAACTCAAGTTAATTCCCCAGCCCAAAGAAGTGCAGTTGCATAGTGGCAGTTTCCGTGTGAAGCCGACCACAAGAATCCTGGTTGAGTTTGGACATCAGGCAGAAGATCGGATTGCCGCGGAAACCTTGGCTGAGGAAATTCGCGATCAATCCGGACTGAAGCTAAGCATCACCGGCGAGAAATCTGATGCCAAGCGAAAGCCCAGCACGATCGTGCTCGCTCGCTTACAGGATCATAGGATTAAAGAATTCCTGGCATCAAAAGGGCTTAAGGCCGATTCGATTGGAGACCAGGGATATCTTCTGTACTCAGATCCCCTGCATCTTATCGTCGCTGCCAACACCGGCCAGGGCCTGTTCTACGGAGTGCAAACTTTGCGACAGTTGCTGCGTGCCGATGGCCACACTCTCATTTGCCCGGCAGTTTCGATTCGCGATTGGCCCAGCATGGAATGGCGCGGCATGCAGGATGACATCAGCCGCGGTCCCATTCCCACCGAAGATTATATGAAGCAGCAGATCCGCATGCTGGCGGCTTACAAGGTGAATCTTTTTGCTCTTTACATGGAGCATGTCTTCGATTTCGCCAGCCAGCCTCTGGTGGCACCGAAAGAAGCTGCGCTCACGCCGAAGGAAATCAACAGTCTGGTCGATTACGCGAAAAAGCTCTACGTCACGATTCTTCCGGAGCAGCAGACGTTCGGGCATCTCCACAATATGCTGAAGTACGAGATCTACTCCGATGTCGCGGAGCGGCCGCACGGTCACGTGCTCACGCCGACCAAGCAGCAGTCTTACGAAATTATCAAAGCGATGTATGCGGATCTGGTGCCGCTGTTCCCCGGACCATTCCTCCACATTGGCGGCGACGAGACGTTTGAACTCGGCCATGGACAAACCGCGGCGCTTGCTGCCCAGGAAGGATTGGGCCGGGTCTATCTCGATCACATCCAGAAAGTCAGCGCGATTCTCCAGCCCTATCACAAGCAACTGATGTTTTGGGGCGATATCGCGGTGAAGTATCCACAATTGTTGAGCATCCTGCCAAAGGACATGATCGCGGTTCCGTGGGACTACGATGCGAAGCCGAGCTACGAGAGCATCATTAAACCTTATCGTGATGCTGGTCTGCGCGTTGTGGTCGCGCCCGGAGCAAACAACTGGAATCAAGTCTGGCCGAACCTGGACGTGGCGTATGTGAATATCCGAAACTTTGTACGGGACGGGCAAAAACTCGGCGCCATGGGAATGCTGAACACCACGTGGAATGATGATGGCGAGTCAATCTACGGCATGGCTTGGCCGGCGTTGATCTTCGGTGCAGCGGCGGGCTGGCAAGCCAACGAATCGGATGTCGATACCTTCAAGAATTCCTACGACTGGGCCTTCTATCGCAATAATAATTCCACATTCCGTGACGTCATTGAGAATCTCGATCGCGGTCATCAGGCGCTGGCTGGAATCAAAGTTGATACCGAGACGGACGATTTGTTCTGGGTCAATCCCTTCACGCCGGACGGCGCCAAGCTCATGCAAAAACTTTTGCCCGCTGCTCGGGAGATGCGTTTAGGCGCGGAGCACGCACTGTTGGCGCTCGACCAGAGTGGTAAGCAGGCGCATGTCAACCAGTCCACACTGTCTGACATGGTGCTGGCTGGGTGGAGGTGGGACGCGTTGGGCATGAAGATCCAATACACCCAAGAGATCAACAATTTTTATTGGGATGCTTTTCTGCATCCAGCGGATGCGGAACGCGTCGGCAATGATCTGGAAGAGATCACGGCGATTAATGCACGCCTGGAAGATCTGCGCGATGCCACTACGCGTTTGCGCGAGATGTACCGCGCCGCGTGGCTGCGGGAGTACGAGCCGTATTGGCTCGACAATGTCCTGGTGCGCTACGACACCCTGGCCCAAGTCTTTCAGGCAAAGATTGTCGCTGTGCGCCAGGCGCGTCGCCAGTATGATGCCACGAAAAGCTTGGCGCCGCCGCAGGACTTGGGATTCTATTTGCAGCCCTAGATTTACAATCAAAATCATCCTGCCATGCTCGCCTCTGTCACCCGCCTTCGAGTTCGCTCAACCCTATGTCTTCCGGCGTTCCTGTGGGAGACTTTTCGTTCCCAACGCCAAGTCATACGTGCTTCCGGATTCTTGGGCGGAAGACTTCTGCTTGACGCGAAACGCGCGTTCTGGACCCTTACTGCCTGGGAAGGCGAACGGGAGATGAAGGCGTTCCGCGGCGCCGGAGCGCACGCGACGGTCATGCACCGCCTCGCGTTGTGGTGTGACGACGCCTCGTATGCACACTGGATTGCGGAAGATCTCCCATCGTGGGAGCAAGCCTACGAATACCTGTTAAGAGAGGGCAGACTATCTCGGGTTGCGCATCCCTCGGCCGATCAGGAAGCTCGGCGATTTCCCAGGCCTCGTTTGAATCCGTTAATCGGTGTCGACCTGAAATCACGAATCAAGCCTTGATTGATGTAAAAGCGTTCCGTCAAGAACGTTTAGAAACTTCGGTTCGAAGCGGGAATGTTACGCTTTCTTAGCATGTTCTCCGATCGCACCAACTGGAAGCTCGCCCGCAACCGCTTGACTGAGACGCTCGAAGAGGTGCGATTCGAGCGGTGCCGAAGTGTGTGACCTCACATTGTCTAATCCCACTCGTGCTGGGCTCCATTATGACAAAGCCCGGATTCTTAAAGCTCTGGCCTCGCCCCAAGCGATGGATTACGATCCGCAGCCAAAAGGTTTATCCAGCGCGAGGGCTGCCGTTGCAGCCTACTATCAGACTCTTCACGGCATCCCTGACTTCGATCCCGAGCGATTGATTCTGACGACCAGCACCAGTGAAGGTTATTCTTTCGTGTTTCGATTGCTCTGCAATCCGGGCGATGAGCTGCTGGTTCCCAAGCCGAGTTATCCCTTGTTCGAGTTTCTGGCTGACTTGCAGGACGTCAAGCTGGTGCCGTATCCGCTGATTTACGATCACGGATGGCAGATGGATTTTCCTTCGCTACAGAAAGCTGTGACCGGGCGCACGCGCGGCGTGGTTGTGGTTCATCCCAATAATCCCACGGGTTCGTATGTGCATGAGAATGAGAAAGACGCTTCTCAACAGTTTTTGCCGCGAACATGAACTGGCGGTTATTGCCGATGAAGTGTTTTTGGACTACGCGCACAACGGAGTGCCACAACGATCAGCTTCGCCGCTAATCAGGACGTGCTGACCTTTACTCTCAGCGGAGTTTCTAAAATCTCCGCTCTGCCGCAGATGAAAGTTGCGTGGATCGCAACCAGCGGCCCCGCAGCCGGAGGTTGAAGGCGGCGCAGGCTCGTCTCGAAGTTATCTCCGATACCTATCTCTCGATGAATGCACCCATGCAGTGGGCGCTTCCAACGTTTCTGGAGCAGAGAAAGAACATCCAGCAGCAATTGCTCGATCGTGTGCTCTCCAATCTGGCCGAGTTAGATCGCCAGCTCTCCGCTCAAAAAACTTGCCAGCGCTTGATTGTGGAAGCCGGATGGTATGCCGTGCTGCGCGTCCCCGTCACACAGACTGACGAAGAGTTAGTAGTCGATGCTGCTGCGCCGGAAATCTGTTCTCGTGCATCCCGGACATTTCTACGACTTTCCTAGCGATGGCTATCTGGTGCTGAGCTTGATCACGCCAGAGAAAGAATTTCGCCGAGGGGATCAGCAGAGGCTCTTCGAATTGCTGATTGATGATTGATGATTGCTGATTGTTGATTCGAACAATTTGCTTCTCAATCAGCAATCATCAATCAGCAATGGAAATCCGTGCAATGCCTCTACCCTCTAACCAGAAACGGATTGCTCTCCCGTTCTTCTCCGATCGTGGTCGTCGGGCCATGGCCCGGAACCACTACGGTATCATCGGGCAGAGCCAGCACGGTGCCGCGCAGCGATTGCATGATTTTCTGCATCGACCCGCCCGGCAGATCGGTGCGGCCGATGGAGCCGGCGAACAGCGTGTCGCCAGCGATTAACTTTTTCTCGGCAGGGAAGTAGAGGCAGATGCTGCCTTCGGTATGCCCAGGCGTGTGCAGAACGCTGGCCGCGTGCGACCCGGCTTTAACCGTGTCGCCCGTGCTTACGCTCTGATCGATCTCGACCGCTCCAGGCGCTGCCATGCCGACCCACGCAGCCTGCATGTCCAGCATTTTCAGCAGGTCATAGTCATTCTGATTGAGCAGGATCGGCGCGCCAGTGGCGGCTCGCAGCTTCATTGCGCTCCGCCAACGTGATCGATATGGGCATGCGTAATCACGATCTGCTTGACTTGCAGGTTATGCTTGCGGATGAGTGTTAAGACGTCTTCGATGTCATCGCCGGGATCGATGACCATGGCTTCGCGCGTAGTTTCGTCGCCGATGATCGAGCAGTTGCACTGCAACGGTCCGACAGGAAAGATTTCGTGGATCATGACTCTATTGTAGCGAGCGGCGGTAGCCATGGTCAGGTCGTGCTCCAAAAATTCGTGGACCAAAAAGGACACGAAGTTACACGGAAAATCGATCATTAAAGTTTTGTTTCGTGTCCCTTCGTGCGCTTTCGTGGGTTAGTAGGTTTTGTCGCCCTGACAATTCCGGAGCGACAATAAGCAGAGTTCCCTGGGGGGAGGTTCGTGTGGCAGCAAAATATCGTCAGCATGGTTATCAAGACCGCGACCGTGAGGTAAAGCCGCGCAAGGAATCCGGTGAAAAGCCGGCGCCAGTACCGCCTGCAAGACGCGACTACAGCATGGGTCCAAAACCTGTAAATCTGCCCGGAACGCACGCCGTCTCCCGGTGCACGCAATGCGGGACCGTTCTGCAAGGGATGCCGCCGAGCGAGATCTGTCCCAAATGTGGCTTCGCACTGCATTCCTGCAAGCAGTGCGCGTACTTCGATCCTGGCAGCCGGTTCGAGTGCATGCAGCCGGTGCCCAAGCGGATAGAAAAGAAAGACGTCCGCAACGACTGCACATTTTACGAATTGCGTGTCTCACGGGAGAAAGAGACTTCCACGCCCGCCAGCCTGCGCCCCAACGACGCTCGTCAGGCGTTTGAAAATCTTTTCAAGAAGTGAGGACGGTCTAGCCCTACACCCCACTTTAGGCTATGGTTTCTGCGTCGGCCGCAAAATAATCTCGCTCACAAACGATTGCGGAGCCTGCGTCACCAGCATCTCCACGGCATGTGCCACATCCTCCGGTTGAAGCATTTTATTGGGATCTTTACCCTGGTGCGGACTCAGTTCCGTATTGGTCGACCCGGGACAAATCACGCTGACCCGGATGTTGTGAACCCGCAATTCTTCTGCCACGGAATAGGTCAACCCGTTCAGTCCCCACTTGGAAGCCGCATAGGCCGCGCCATTCGGCAACGCATTCTTGCCAGCGAGCGATGAAATGTTGATGATATGGCCGGACCGGGCACGAATCATCATGGGAGCCAAGGCGCGAATCGCATAATAAACACCGCGCAAGTTCGTGTTGAGAATTTGGTCCCACGCCTCGGGAGCAAGCTGGTGCAAGGGGCCGCCGAATCCGCCAATCCCGGCATTGTTCACCAGAATGTCCACGCGTCCAAACGACGACTCGATGCGTTTTGCAGCGGCCTCGACGGATTCGAGACTTGTCACATCGCATGGAATCACCTCAGCTTTCCCGCCAGCCTCGGCAATCGCTTTCGCAGAGGAATCGAGCGCAGCACGGGTGCGTCCACAGAGCACCACTGTAGCGCCCCATTCTGCCAAAGTCTTTGCAATAGCGGCCCCAATTCCACGGCCCGCGCCTGTAACAACTGCCACTTGCCCGACCAGAAACCGCGACTTATCGTTTGAGATTTTATCCATGAGTTTGGTGAGTATTGTCCCCTTTTACTGGCTGCACGATTGTCAATGGCGGAAAACGCGCCATCCAACGTGCGCCATTTCTGCATCTTATACAATGTCGGAGAGGGTAAACGTGAAGTTGCTTGCCTTCGGAACAAGACGTCCTTATAATCCGGCCAACCGGGAATGAAGGGTAATGGTCGCAAGCCCTCAGTCTACCCCGAGTTCACGGGGTCTGCCCGGAAGCGGACAAGCCTAACCACGGACGGCGAGCGCGTGAGCGTGCCCACGCGGAATGCTAGCAGCAAAGTCCGGCAAATTACGATTTCCAACATTTCGATTCCCAAAGGTGCAAGGAGCCAACACTGATGAAAAAGATTCTGGTCACGGTTGTACTTGGGGTGGCTGCAAGCGTAGCAACCCAAAGTGCCGCGCAGCCAGCGCAACCACCCTCGCAACCAGCGGCACAACCCGCTCAAGGACAACCGCCAGCGTCGACCTCGCAGGCGCCAGTTATTAAAGACCCCGCCGAATACAACGCTTACGTGGGCGCCATTCAGCAGAAAGATCCGACTGCCCAGATCAGCGGTCTCGAAGCATTCATGACGCAGTATCCCAATAGCGTCATGAAGGTCGCCGCGCTGCAAACGCTCATGCAGGACTATGAGCGGACGGGCAACCAGCAGAAAACTATCGAAGCGGCCACCAAACTACTGGCCGCCGACCCCAACAATGAACGAGCGTTATTCCTGCTGGCCTATTTCGATCGCATGAAGGCCCAGGGCGGCGACGCCAATGCGAAGCAGGATCTGGTCGATGCCAAAAAATACGGAGAGATGGGTCTGCAGGACCTTCCAAAATTCACCAAACCCGAAGGCACTTCGGATGCTGATTTTCAGAAGATGAAAGATCAGATGACCGGAGTTTTCAATGCGGCCATCGGCATCGCTGAAATCACCGACAAAGACTATGATGACGCGCGCAAGAGCTTGCGCGCAGCCGTAGACAGCAGTCCGGACTTTCAGAAGGATTTCAGCGTGGTTTATCCATTGGCTCTGGCTTACGCCGGACCCACCCCTCCAGATCCAAAAATTACGCCGGATCCGCTGAACGCGATCTGGTTTGCCGCGCGTGCCTCTATTGTGGCACCCACGCCGCAATATCAGCAGCAGATCGAGAAGTACGCGAAGAATCAGTACATGAAGTACCATGGCGGAGAAGACGGCTGGACCGATCTTCTGGCTCAGGCGAAGGCAAGCCCCGATCCCACCGGCAAACTTCACTATTAAACCAGCTCCCACACCTGCCGAGCAAGCCCACAATATGGCGATCGCCACGCCACCCGACAAGATGGATTTCGCAACCTGGGAGTTCGTGCTTTCCAACGGCAAGCAAGAAGATCAAGATGCTGGTCTGGAATGCCATTAAAGGCAAACCCGTACAGATGAACGGAACTGTCATCAGTGCCACCGCCACTGAGTTCGATATCGCGGGCAGTTCAGATGATATTGACGCCAAGAAACCAGACATCACACTGAAGTTCGAGGAGAAAGTTCCGCTGAGGCTGATCCCGAAAGCTGGTGCCAGTCTGGACTTTCAAGGCGAACCGGCTTCCTATACGCCCAATCCCTTCATGATGGTGATGGAGAAAGGGCAGCTGCTGAAGGCTGCTGCGCCTGCGAAGAAGGCTCCGGTGCATCACAAAACGGCGGCTCAATAGTTCTACGCAGTGGAACAAACTCTTAAGGCAGCCCGCAAGGGCTGCCTTAGTTTTTAGTGGCGGATAACGGATTACGGATGTTTGGCTAGCGGACGGCCTTCTTTTCCATCGTGATGGGACGAGCGCTGCGCGGCGGACGCTTGCCGCCCTCCCGAAGCTGCCGCACATCGATTTTGAGTTCATCGATGGTACGGCTCAGAGTGTTGCGGTGCATACCCAATTCGCGGGCGGCACGGCACTGGTTTCCTTTATTTTCCTGAAGCACGGTAAGGATAAAACGCTTTTTGAACTCTCGCACCCCCTCGGAGTAGAGGATGTTGCTCTTGTACATTTGCAGGATAAGTGCTTCCAATTGATCTTTCACTGTAGGTTTCTCTCTGTTCGCGCTTTAGTTTTGATGTCCGTTTTTCGTGCCGTGTTCAATCCAAAATTTCGTCACTGCTCATCTGCGAGATTCTGCAGGCGTTCCCGATAAGTCCCTCGGTGCGTGATGCAGGAAATCCAGTCCGTCGTTGAACTTTGCCCGCAACTCCGACGGGGCAAGCCATATCGCTGCCCGTCCCACTACTAAAAAATAAGGTGCCAATTCCGATTTCTCCAGCAACGACGTGGTGGGAGTGAATGCAGCCATTCCCATCAGAATGACAGCCACAGCCAGCGCACCTTTCAACAAGCCCAACAACCCACCCAGAAACCGATCGAAACCGCTCAGGCCAACTTCCTTCATGAGCCGACGCGCGATTCTGCCGGCTACGCTGAAGATCATCAGGATAACGAAAAAGATGATCAGGAAGCCGAAAATCTCAGCCAGCATTTCTGAATTCAGAAACGACAACAGCCATTCGGCGAGTCTCTGATATTGCCACGCCGCAACCAGGTAGCCCACAACCAATCCCGCCATGCTCAAGGCCTCAGCGAAAAAGCCGTGCATAGCGGCCAGGATTACGTTCAGCAAAATCACTGCAATGATCAGCCAGTCCGCCGTTGTCATGCCGCTCTCCCGTGGAGCGAAGAGAGGCGGAACGGCGCAGTCTTACACATCCAGCTTGTGTCCTGTGATCTTTTGATAAGCGTCCAGATATTTGTCGCTCGTGTGCTGCGCGACTTCGGCCGGCAATGCGGGCGCGGGTGGTTGCTTGTTCCAGTGAATCTCCTCCAGATAATCGCGAACGTATTGTTTGTCATACGACTCCTGCGCCCGACCCGGAGCATACTTGTCGGCGGGCCAAAAGCGGGACGAGTCCGGAGTCAGCACTTCATCCGCCAGCGTAATTCCCTTGGGCGTCACTCCAAATTCAAATTTTGTATCCGCGATAATGATGCCACGCTGGCGGGCGTAGTCCGCCGCCTTCTTATAGACCCGCAAGGTGAGATCGCGCAGCGTACTGGCGATCTCGGTGCCTACGATTTCGCACATCTGCGAAAACGAAATGTTTTCGTCGTGCCCGGTCGTCGCCTTGGTGGAAGGAGTGAAGATCGGCTCCGGGAACGCTTGGGATTCAAGCAGTCCGGAGGGCAGTTCGATGCCACAGACTTTTCCCGTAGCTTTGTACTCCTTCCACGCCGAGCCCGAAATGTAGCCGCGCACCACGCACTCGACGGGAAACATCTGCGCCCGTTGCACGATCATCGACCGGCCGCGCAGCTGATCCGCGTATTTCTGTAATGCCTGCGGATAATGCACCACATCTGCGGTAATCAAGTGGTTGGCAACGATGTCGGAAAGGAAGTCGAACCAGAACAATGAAATCTGGCTGAGCACACGGCCTTTATGAGGGATGCCGGTGGCCAGCACATAGTCGAAGGCGGAAATGCGGTCGGTCGCCACAAACAGCAAGCGCTCGCCGTCGAGTTGGTACACGTCGCGGACTTTCCCGCTGGCGTGGAGGTGGAGTTCCGGAAAGTTTGTCTGTAAGAGGACGGGATCAAGAAGCTGAGAGTTCATATTGAAATTCTAAGGCAGGAGCGAGCCGTATTTTAGCCCCTCAGAAACTTTTGTCAATCGCAGAGATCACACTGCCGGGGTAGGACGGTATCCCGTTGAGCAGAAGAATGTTGGCTTCGAGAAGAATCAACAGATGCCTGGATCATTGCAGCTATCGCATCGCGCAGTTGTGGAAAAGCTGAGGATAACCGTGGATATCGTGGGCGTCTCATCCTCGCATGGACGATTTCTTCGGCGTCTTACGCCGCCCCGAATCGTACCGAAACCAGCTTCGATACCCCCGGCTCCTGCATCGTCACGCCGTAAAGCACCGGCGCGATGCTCATCGTCTTCTTGCTGTGCGTGATGAGGACGAACTGAGTCTGCACGCTCATCTCCTTCACCAGCTCCGTGAATCGGCCAATATTGGCCTCATCGAGCGGAGCGTCAACTTCATCCAGAATGCAGAACGGGCTGGGCGTGTACTGGAAGATGCCTACCAGCAGGGCCAGTGCGGTCAGCGCCTTTTCGCCTCCCGAGAGCAGCAAGACGCTTTGCAGCCGCTTGCCGGGAGGCGATGCGACCACATCGATGCCGCTCTCCGCCGAATTTTCTTCGTCGGTAAGCTTCATGAACGCGTGACCGCCGCCGAACAGCTTCTTGAAAGTCGCCCTGGAAGTTTTCATTGATCTTGGTGAACGCTTCTTTGAACTTCTGCCGCGAAACCTCATCAATCTCGCGAATCGTCGCAGTCGTATTTTCAATGGAGGAGATCAAATCCTTCCGCTGGGCATCGAGGAAAGTGTGCCGCTCGGCAGTTTCGCGGTACTCTTCGAGCGCCATCATGTTGACCGGACCCATGGCGTCAAGTTTCGCGCGCATCTCTCGATAAGACTGATCGCGGGCCGCAAGTTCGTCGCCCGCCACGCAAGCGATTGTGGAATCGGCGAGCAAAGCGGCCCGCTCGATCCCGAGTTCATTCAGGCAGGTCTCCGCCATGTAGGTGCCATCGGCTTCCAGTTTGGCGGCGGCTGCCTGCAGCTCACCGCGCCGGTCACGGGCCTGGTCGAGTAACTGGCGCGCATTTCTGCAGAAGCTCGTCAATTTCGGCTAAGCGGGCACGGAGCTGATCGCGTTCGAATTGCAGCAATCCCTCGCGAGCCTGGCCCGCATTGCGCTCGGCTTCGAAGTCGGCGGCCTGTTGCTCAAGCTGAAGGTTCTCCGCTTCTCGCTGCAATTTTTCCGCGGCGGCCGCTTCGATCTGTGAAACAAGAGTGTGGACGCGATGATCCATTTCGACGAACAAGGAATCGATGCGCCCCAAGACCGCATTGGCCGAACGATGCCGCTCTTCGAGCGCCGCAACCCGAGCAACCCTCTGCGAACTGGCCTGGGCCGCATCCTCACGATGCTGACGCAATGCGCCCAGCGATTCCTGCGCCGCCGCGATCTGCAACTCGAGTTGGGCGCGAGTCTGTTCGAGCGCGCAATCTCTGCCTGCCGCGCTGTGATTATCGACTCCTGCTCTGCCCGCTCAGCCCCAAGCCGCTGCATCTCTGCCTGCGAAATCCGCATGCGTTCCACAACCCGGCTCATCTCCGAATCCAGTTGCTGCAGCATGTGGCCCGAGGTCATCGACTGGTGTTCGGCTTCGCGCTTTTCGCCTTCCAGCCGCTCCAGCAGGGAACTGAACTCTTTAATCTCTCTTCCCAGCGTAAGCACGCGCATTTCTTCGTCGCGTAGAGCCCGCTCCAGGTCTTCCAGTTGGCGCAGAACTTCACGCAGTTCACGCTTCATCGAAAGCGGGCCCTCGGCACGCTGTTTGCCGCCAGTCACGGTGACGTTGTGAAAGCATTCGCCGGATTGCGACAGAAAGAACGCATCAGGATTTTCCAGCGCGAGTCCGCGTGCAGTATCCGAACCGGGAACAATGTAGCCGTCGCGCAGCTTCGGCAGAATTACTTCCAGCGACTTGCCGAAGCCATCGAGAACGCGAATCGTATTTTTCAAAGGCACAATGGAGGCCGTAGGCGGCGCGCAGTGCGCGGCTTCATCAACGATGAAAGAAAACTTAGCCTGCGATCCTCGGGATGCACCAGAAAAGTTGCCCGCCCATCCACATCACTGCGCAGCAGCCGGAGCCCTTCGTCCGCAGCGTCCCAGGACTTCACCACGATGTAATTCAATTCATCGCGCAGAAAGTCTTCCACCACGCGCTCAAACCGTGGCTCGACTTCGAGAAAATCCGCGAGCACGCCCACCGGCGCCAAGCCGCTCTGCATCACCCCGGATTGAAAAAGCCGCCGCACCGATTCGGTCGAGTACCCATGTTCCGCAATCACGGCTTCCAGCGATCCTTTTTTCCCGAGAGCCGTGGCAAATTCCGCGCGCAGCACGTCGAGATTCGTTTTCGCTCGCGTTTCTTCCAGCTTCTTGCTCTCAATCAGTCGCCGAAGCTGGCTGATTTCCTCTGTGATTCCAACCACGCGCTGGCTCACGGTTTCGAACTCCAGCGCGAGTTGCCCACGCTGTCCGCCGAAAGCTTCCACTTGAAGATTTGCGTTGCTGATTTCCGTCTCCAGACGCCGCGCTTCACGATCCGCGCCAGCCAGCCGCTCTTCAGCCTGCGCCAGTTGATTCCGCAGCCGCGATGCCGAAGACACCGTGTCAAAGATTGCCACGCGAGATTCTTCCTGCTGATAGTTCCAGTTTCGCCAAAGCTGCATTTGCTGCCGCAGCCTCCTGTTGCGATAGCGCAAGTTCCTGTTCCGCGGCCGACAGATCGGCGGCAGCGGATTCCAGCATTTGCCGGTTGGAATCGCGTTCTGCCTCCAGCGAGGTCTAGACGGTGACGGGCCTGCGCCAGTTCCGCGTCGGCAGAAGCCGACCGCACCACCAACTCGGCACAACGTTCATCGTTATGCCGGCGACGCGCTTGTGCGCGATCAATTTCCATTGCCAGTTGGCTCAGCCGATCGCGATTCTCCCGCAGTTCAGTTTCGATCGCATATCCGCGTTCAGTACTTTCGCCGTGCTCCGCTTCAAGTTGCTGCACAGTCTCCGTGCGATGCAGCATGTCCTCGGCGAGCGCGTTCAGTTGAGAATCCAGTTCGGTGCTCTCCTGCTCGATCGCGGCAAACTTGCTGGCCAACACAACCCGCAATTCAGCCCGCATCTCGTCGCGCAACTTGGCAAAGCGCTCAGCCTTTGAGGCTTGCCGCTTCAGCGAATTCATCTGGCGCGTCACTTCGTCAAAAATATCGTTCACGCGAGCCAGATTCAGCTTGGCATCTTCCAGCCGCGCTTCCGCCAGCCGCTTCTTGGTTTTGAATTTTGTGATTCCCGCAGCTTCTTCGAGAATCGCGCGCCGGTCCGTCGGACGGCTGCTGAGGATCTGTCCGATGCGTCCCTGTTCGATGAGGGCGTAAGTCTCCGGCCCCAGGCCCGTGCCCATAAACAAATCCTGAATATCGCGCAACCGGCACAGCTTGCCGTTGAGTAAATATTCGCTGTCACCGGAACGAAACAGCCGCCGCGTGACTACGATTTCGCCCGTATGAAATTGCTGCTGATTAAACTTGCGCCGCCGAATCTTCAACATGACGTGCGGCGGCGCCGCGACCGCCGCAGACGACGCCGTCAGCGCGGCATTCTGTGCAAGAACATTGTGCACCGGCAACGCAAACACCGGCTCATCGTCCGGGAAAGCAATCGCAATGGTGTTAATTTTCGAACGCGGAATCTCTACTTCTTCAGTTTTGCCCGGCTGCGCTTCTTCCACTGCGCTCTCGGTTTCCGAAGCGGCGCGGGCGCGGATCGCTGCTTCGTCCCAGTCGTCCGCATGTTTCGACGACATTGGATTGATCGGAAGCTCGTCCTGAATATCAATCTCAGTCGGAGCGTTGGCGTCAGGCCCGGGATACTCCTGCGGATCGATCAGCGTCAGTGACACTTCGGCCATTCCCGTCGGCTTGCGGTCGCGCGTGCCCGCAAAGATCACATCTTCCATGCGCGATCCGCGCAACGTCTTGGCCGACTGCTCGCCCAGCACCCACGAAATCGCATCGGCAATATTCGACTTGCCACAGCCGTTGGGGCCAATGATGGCGGCAATACCATCCCCGTGAAACTTGAGGTCGGTACGGTCGCAAAACGATTTGAAGCCGAGAATCTGTAGCCGCTTCAGTTTAAGCAACGTGAACTCCTTGGGAAAACAGTGGCCAGTTTTCAGTGACTGATCGCCGGCAATATCGTCGCGCCGGCTGTTTACTAGACGGATTCCTCCGCCTTCCAGAAAGATGCGCGCTGAACCCAAGGCCGTCCCAGGCTGGAAAGGGCGACCACAAATTTAACCAACTGTAACGGTGAAATAGGGGCGGGGTCAAGCAATATAACACTATATATTGTATGGCCTTACCACCGAGCGCGTTGGGTTGCACACACATTGCAGCAGATGCCTACTCTACGGGTGAGGGAAGTATGAGGTAGGGAGAATCGCGAGAGCAGAATAATGGTAACGCGAGAAGACCTGAAAATACAGATTTATGTGGGGACAGCAGCCCCCGGCTGTCCAGTCGAGCGAAGCTCGACAGCTCTCTGCGTCAAACAATCTTTGTCATGCTGAGCGAAGCAGAGAGGACCGAAGGTCCTCCCTGCACAGTCGAAGCATCCCTGCAAGCCCACTTGCTGCGTCCCTGAGTTCCGGCTGCACGGCGTGCCCAGTTCGACAAAACTCACCTGTGGAGAGGTTTTTTACTAATTCATGACAAGCAAAGTGGAGGAGCGATGTAAAATTCGCTCTCGATTTCGGGACCCGGTGACTAATGTCCCGATCTTCCATCCAAGCTAAGGAGAATCGTATGAAGAAATGCGCCCTGTGGTTCTTGCTCGTGACGTTACTCAGTGCAGTAGCATTCGCTCAAGACAAAGACAAAGATATATTGCCGAACAATTTCCTGTCCGGGATGCACGCGATAGCCTCTCATCCTGCTCCCGGCGGACCTTACGCAGCAAGAAAAAGGGCGACAAACGTACTCCGACCTTTGCCAGATGTGACAAGTTGCTCCGGCTTTCCCCCATGCGTGGATACGCTAATCAACTTCACAGGGCAGTTCAAGGCCGAGGGTGTCTATCTGGATGGCACGGCTCGCGATATTTGGCAATACAGCATGGTCGGAAGAGCGCCGTCACACAACGGGACCACCTTAATTAATGCGCCTGTCATCCCAGTCACCATTGACATGCTGAACGCTGATGGTACTCCGCGGTCAGTGGTTACGAACTCGACAAACTGCCCGAAGTGTACACCCAGCCAGCTCGGGAAGACGATTCGGCTCATCTCCACGCCAGACGCTTTCGTGACGCGGTTCCTGAATGGCCCGGTGTATGGAGTGTCCACCTACACCAGCAGCCCGGTACCGACCCAAATCGCGGATGCCGAGCAGCGGGCAGAGTTCGCGAGCACCGCCCAGCCAAACTGGCATACTCTGTTGGCGCCCAACCTTACGCCGGGCCTTACCATGGCTCTGATTGAAGGTACATATTTCTTTTCGCTCAATAACAACGGCAGCTGTTGCGCCTTTGTTTTGGTGAGCGATCCCGTGTTCGAAGGCGAGCTGTTTCCACCGACCGCGCCCCCGGATAACTCGACCGTCATCGGCGCAGCCGAAGTGGCGGGTTTGATCACAACCAAAGATATGTCCACGTTCTTCTTTCCCAACGTTTACCTCTATGAGAACAACAATCCCGCCGACTGCTGCGTGCTTGGATTCCACACTTTCGATGAGGAGCCTGGTGACGCCAGCAACGGCGACCTTCTTCGTTTCTACGTGATGAACTACTCCAGTTGGATCACGCCGGGCCTCTTCTCAGGCAACGTTGAGGACGTGACAGCTCACAGCCACGAGATCGCCGAAACATTCAACGATCCGTTCGTCGGCTTCGACGGTATTCACAACATCACGCCTTTCTGGCTGAATCCAGCCGGCCAATGCCAGGACCTTATGGAAGTGGGGGACGTGATCGAAGACCTGCCAAACCCCACCTTCCCGGTGACGATTGACGGATTTAAGTACCATCCGCAAACCGTGGCGTTGTTGCCGTGGTTCGAATTCCAATCGCCTTCGAGCGCGATTAACGGTGCTTACGCTTACCCGGGGGAAGGTGTGCTCAAGTCCCTCTCGCCCCCGCAAGCCTTTAACTGCAATGGACAATAAGCAGCCAATTCGCCTGCTTTTGGACAACTCATTGGAACAACCCACTTCGCAACCTGCGGAGTGGGTTGTCTTATGCCGAGTGCAGAAATGGAGAACGTCCCTCTGTCCTCAGTTTCCTACCTCTGTGAAACAATCCTTGTCATGCTGAGTGAAGCAAGGAGGACCGAAGGTCCTTTCTGCGCAGTCGAAGCATCCCTGCAAGCTTGCCCGCTGCGTCAATGGCTCAAGCAACGCTCCGCCAGGAAAGGTTATGTGGGGACAGCCGCCCTCGGCTGTCCAGTCGAGCGAAGCTCGAAAACACTCTTCATCAAACAATCTTTGTCATGCCGAGCGAAGCTGAGAGCAGAAATGCCTCAACGTCGCAACGCCGTGCAAGGTTGCAAAAATATTCAATCTTGACAAAGCATCCGATTCGGAACTACAACCACATTAACAAGTTTCCGAATCCCTCCCCTCCGTATGGACTCCGCTAGCCTTGCTCCCGCGGTTTCCAAGCGTGACTTTGATCATCTCCTATGGAGTAAGGAGAGGAATTCTGTATGCGCAGATTGTTGATGGTTCTCGTAGTCGTTGCATTCTGCACCGCGCCGACCTGGGCTGATAGCATCGAATTGGACGTCAATGCTTGGGCTACCTTTTCGGCTCCGTCGTCAACCTGTCACTCCAACTGCAGCGAAAAAATTGACGTAAGCTTTCTGTACGAAACGCCGTCTATCGTAAATCCCGTCGGTGCCCTCGTGCCCGGAACTCTTGACGTGAGCGCGTCAGGTTCCCTCGGCTCGTTCTCCACTTCCTGTGCCGGGTGTGGGTTTTATGGTTACTACATGGGGTTCTTCGATTTTAAGGGAGACGAAATCGATCTCGACTTCGGCGGTTTTAAGATCGAGCCCGGTACCGACACGCTCTCTTTTTATATGTGGAGTTGCGAAAGCCAAACCTGCGGCAGCGATTACGGCCAGAAATGGACCGGCCTTGATAGTGCCGGGGAAACGTCCACCCAAGGAAGCAGCGTGAGAGCAGTCGCGGTTCCAGATGAAACTTCGTTTCTCTGGCTCGTTCTAACTGCAATTGGCACGATGGGTCTGGCATGGCACTGGCGGAGGCGAGACGCACACAAGTGTAAGCTCGCTTAATTAACCCTTTTGCGCGACGCTCGACGCCCCTTTCCTCAAACAATCCATGTCATGCAGAGCGAAGCAGGGAGGACCGAAGGTCCTCCCTGCGCAGTCGAAGCATCCCTACCAGCGTACCTGCTGCGTCAGCACCTAAGTTGGCCAGCCAACGCCTAGTTCGCTCCCAGCTTCTCGAAGAACAGGCAAATCGTCTCGATCCCATGATGGAAGTTCGGGATATGGAACTTCTCATTCGGAGCGTGCAGGTTGTCATCAGGCAGCCCGAAGCCCATCATCACGCTGGGAATTTTCAGCGCCCGGTAGAAGTCGTTGACGATGGGGATCGAGCCGCCGCTTCGAATGAATACGGTCTCTTTCTTGAAAGTATCGTGCAGCGCCTCGGTCGCAGCCTTGATATAAGGATTATCAGTCCCGACCACGCAAGCCGGACCTTTGCTCCACACTTTAATTTTCGTCTCGATGCCCTTGGGCGTGAGCTTCTTCACAAAGTTCGTGTACCGCTTCAGGATGTCATCCGGATCCTGGTTCGGCACCAGCCGCATGGAAACCTTGGCCGCAGCTTTCGCCGGGATCACGGTCTTCGCGCCAGCCGCGGTAAATCCGCCCGGCATGCCGTGAACCTCGAGCGTGGGCCGCGCCCAGGTGCGGTAAAGAACGGAGTAGCCGGGTTCGCCGGTAAGGCTTTTCGATCCGACTTCGGTTTTTCGATAAGTCTCTTCGTTGAAGGGAAGGCGCTTCCAGGCTTTGAGTTCGTCCTTGCTCGGAGCCTTCACGCCTTTATAGAAGCCGGGAATCAGCACGTGGCCTTTCGCATCCTTCAACTTGCTGATGATTTCAATCAGCGCGAAGAAAGGATTCGGCGCCGCGCCGCCATACACGCCCGAATGCAAATCAACCTTGGCCCCGTAAGCTTCGATTTCCGTATAGACCAGGCCGCGCAAGCCGACACACAAAGTAGGAAGATTCGGCGCGAACAGTTCTGTGTCGCAGACCAGCGCAAAATCAGCCTTCAGCTTGGCCTTCTGCTTTTGCACATATTCAGTGATGGATTCGCCGCCAACTTCTTCCTCGCCTTCAAAAATAACTTTCACGTTGATCGGCAACTTGCCATTGCCGGATTTCATCAGCGACTCGAGCGCTTTCACTTCCATCCAAAGCTGGCCCTTATCGTCGACCGCGCCCCGCGCATAAATATTGTTGTTGCGTTCCGTGGGATCAAAAGGAGGAGTCTTCCATTCGTCAAGTGGATCGGGCGGCTGCACATCGTAATGCGCATAGCAAAGCGCGGTAGGCTTGCCCGGCGCGTGCAGCCAGTCAGCATAGACCAGCGGATGACCTTTGGTAGGAATGATCTCGACATTTTCCATGCCGATGCGGCGCAGATCATTGGCCACAAATTCTGCCGCTTTTTGCACGTCGGACTTGTGTTCTTCAAGCGTGCTCACGCTGGGAATGCGAAGCAGGTCTTTCAGTTCGCTCAGGAAACGCTGCTGATTATTACGGGCAAAATCAACCGCCGGGGAAGCCATAACGATCCTTTCTCGTTGTACAGCACGGTCGAGGAAAATTAATGTTGCGGAAAACGCTTCAGTATACCGGATGGAATCGGCGAAAAGCAGTGCGGCTTATCCTTGCTGCGGCAGAGGACCGGCAAACCTGGCATGAGAAAATGCCGACAGATCGTGATCGGGATTTCTTCCCTCGATCACTTGCGCCATCACACGAGCAGTAATCGGAGCAAGAAGAATACCGTCGCGGAAATGGCCGGTCGCGACATAGTAGCCGGGCATCGAAGTTACGCCGAGAATCGGCAAGGCATCGGGCGTTCCCGGACGCAGCCCGGCCCAGTCTTCGAGAATTTTCGCGTTCCGCAACTCTGGCACCAGAGCGATCGCGGCACGGTGCAAACGCTGAATGGCGCCGACGTCTGTGCGTTTGTCGAACCCCGCTTCTTCCACTGTGGTTCCCACGATAATTCGTCCGTCGCTGCGCGGGATCAGATAAACCTCCGACGTGCGGATCACGTGCTTTAGCAATGTCCGCGATGGAGCGACCAGGCATAACATCTGTCCTTTCACCGGACGGGTAGGAAAAGCGTAAGGCGCAATTTGTCCCGACCATGCTCCAGCACAGTTAACCACCGTCGGAGCGTGAAAAGTGGTCTTCGTCGTAGTTATGCTAAGCACGCGACCATCGCCGTGATCCACCGAGGTCACTGGATCGCCCGAGGAGAAATCGACACCGCGATGTTTGGCGGCTTTGATGGCGGCTGCGGTGAGCGCGCGCGGATCAACGCTGCGTTCTTTGATGTAGTAGAACCCCGAACGCATTGTCCAGCTTCGATTTGACCGGCTCCTTAAGTCAACTCCTGATAAGGTCAACTTCGCCATGGAGTTCAGCGTTCTAAGCTGCCGGATCAAACTGCGTCAAATTCAGGATGGTGAATATGTTTCGCGGACAGAGAAAGAATCGTACCCTGCTCCCTGCAGATCCACTTTCATTCCCGATTCCACTTCCAACTCATGCGCGAACTCGGGATACATGCGGGCGCTGGCCGTTGCCAGCGACTGTAGAGCGGCCGGAGTTTCAATACTGCAATCCACCAGCATCCCGCCCGCGGCGTAGGAAGCTTCACGACCTGGTTCTCCCCGTTCGACTATAAGAACCGTCGCTCCCTTCTTGCGGAGTTCCAGCGCAAGCGACAGACCTATAATGCCGCCGCCAATAATAAGCACGTCCCAATTCTTCACTTCTGCATTGTAAAAGACTGGGATCGGTAAGCTGCCTTGTCAATGTCCTCTCAGTAGCAACAGTCCCTGAGTTCCAAGGTCGTTACCTTCGTTACTTTCGACCGACTCGGTGATCGCGTTTCTCCGACCTATAATCCGGTCAAGACATTAATCGCGAAGGTCGTTTTCTTTCTTACTGCAGGCGGCAACAACTGCGAATCACGGAGACATTACATTGGCGGTGAAGCGGAGCGACAATCCGGGCCAGCACTTCGTTGCCGCATCGACGTGGATATATAATCCGTGGCTCGATCTGATCGTCGGGTGTGGCGCCTGGTCGGCACCGTTATTGCTGATCTCTTATCTTTCGGTCGCTTCCAGTGTTCGCGCCTGGTCGATCATCTTTTACATTCTCGCGTTTTTCTTTAACTACCCGCACTACATGGCAACAATCTATCGTGCCTACCATCGGCCCGAAGACTTCCAAAAATACCGCATCTTCACCGTACACATTACGGCCCTGCTTGCCCTGACGCTGATTTTGTCGCATTCCTGGGCGCGCATTCTGCCGTGGATCTTCACAATCTATTTGACCTGGAGTCCGTGGCACTACAGCGGACAAAATTACGGCCTGTTTATGATGTTCGCTCGCCGTGCCGGAGCAAAGCCGAGCGATACGACGCGCCGGGCACTGTATGGCGCCTTCATTGTTTCCTACTTGATTCTGTTCCTCGGCTTTCACACCGGAGCTTCTTCCGATCCTCTCTTCATCTCTATCGGAATTCCGGCTGCGGTGAGCCGGTGGGAACAACTCCTTCTGGCGATTGCGTTTGTCGCCCTGGCAGGTTTCGGACTCTCGCGGTTGGCTCGGGATACGGGCTGGCGAAAGTTGCTTCCATCGCTCACTCTGTTCTCCTCGCAGTTTTTATGGTTTCTGCTGCCGGCAGGTATTTCCTTAATGAAAGGTTGGGCAGTCCCACAGAGCCGCTACAGTACGGGAGTGCTGGCGGTTATGCATTCCGCACAATATCTTTGGATTACGAGCTACTATGCGCGACGCGAGGCGGCGGGCGAGAAGGGCCGCAATTGGCATGCGTGGGCCTATTTCGGCGTGCTGCTGGCCGGTGGGATCGCGCTGTTTGTTCCCGGGCCGTGGCTCGCAAGCCGTTTGTTCCATCATGACTTTACGACCAGCTTTCTCATCTTCACTGCGCTGGTAAATATTCACCACTTTATTTTGGATGGAGCAATCTGGAAGCTCCGCGACGGACGGATCGCCTCTCTGCTTCTGAATTCGCGGGTTCGTGTGGCGGATGTCGCATCTGAAACGGGCAGCCGTTTCGCGAAAGCATGGTTTTGGATTAGCGGTGGAACTGCGGGGGCACGCCAACTGCGGATTAGCGCTGCGATCTTCCTGCTCTTATGGGGGACGCTCGATCAAGTGCGTTACTATTGGGCGCTCCATGCCGACGATCTTAAAGATTTACGGCGTGCTGCGATATTGGATTCCTTCGATAGTCCTTTACAACTCCGTTTAGCTCGTCAGGAGTTGGAACAGGGGGAAATGCAGGCAGCAGAATCCGCCTTGGAAGCGGGGGTACGGGTTAACCCGTCAGACCCAGCGCCGCGCCAAGCCCTGCTTCGACTTCTAATCGGACAGAAGCGCTTCGACGAAGCCTTCGCGTTGACGAACGCCTCGTTGCAGTTCGCGCCAAAGGATGTGAATCTTTGGGTCGACCGTGGGCTTCTGGCGCAGCATCGCGGTCATCCTGACCAGGCAGTGGAAAGCTGGAAACAGGCGCTGGCAATTGATCCCAATCATGCCTCGGCGCATTTTTATCTGGCGGACGAGCTTGACCGGGAAGGCCAGCCGCGGGAATCGGCGGTCCATTACACGAAGCTTCTTGAAATCATTGCACAAACGTCAGGGCAAACGCCGGTGAACCGTCCCGCGCCGCAGCAAGTGATTGCGGTTATCCTACGCCTGGCCGATTGCCAGGTGCGCGCGTCAGAAATAGCGCAAGCGATTCAGTCGTACCAGCTAGCCAGAAAACTTTCCGTTCAAACCCAACAGGGCCAACTTGAAAGCGTTGCCGCAGTGAACGAAGCTGCACTTCAGTCGAAATCCGGCAAATTGGGCGAAGCCTTACATCTCTACCAGCGCGCTCTGCAACTGGACGAATCGCTCGGCGATCCAACGGCAAGCGCAGAGGATTGGCTGGCCTATGGAAAGTTTCTCGATGATTCCGGATTCCCCGCGGGGCTAGCGTATTCGTGCTTCGTAAAATCCGAAATGCTCAAGGACCCTCTTCCTGACCCAGAACAGCAGCGACTCCGAGCGGACGCGGCGAAGCTGGCGGAAAGACGAACCGGTTCAGAAGCGACCGCCGTACGCCGAAATCTAGACCTTAGCCTGCGCCAGGCCTTGGCGCTTACTGTTGAATAATGTTCCTCTCACTCTCGCCAGTTGACACCGCTGCCCTTGTGCTCAACAATTGATGCGATCCCACAACTTACGGGAAGTCACTCCTGGAGGAGCTATGCCGGACGAAGGCGAAGAGGTATCTGTTGAACCTGTAGAGCCGCAATCAAATGCGGGTAAATGGATTCTGTTCTTTGTCGCGATTATTTTTATCGCGGCGTCGGTGTATGGATACGTCACGACCCAACAACACATCGATAAGCTGACCAAGGATCTGGGCGACAGTCAGAACCAAGTTACGGAACTCAAGAACAGAATGCAGACGGCCGAAGCGTCCGAAGAAACATTGGCTCATCAATTGGGCCTTACGAAAAAAGAGCTGAATCAGCGGGCGTTACAACTGCAGCAGCAGCAGAAAGAGTCGGAGTCGCGTCTCGAGCAGGAACAAAAGGAACAGATTGGCCAAGTGAGCGGCGAAGTGGCTGGCGTAAAGACCGACGTCGGCGGCGTAAAGACCGACGTGGCTTCAACGAAAGCTGATCTGGAGAGCACGAAAGCAAAGCTGCAAAGCGCCGTTGGCGACTTGGGAGTGCAGAGTGGATTGATCGCTAACACGCGGAGCGACCTTGAAGTGCTTAAGCACAGGGGCGACCGCAACTATTACGAATTCACTTTGCTGCGAGGGGCAAAAAAGCCACAACCGGTGGCGACCGTGAGCCTGCAACTCAAGAAGACCGATGCCAAGCACGGCAAGTTCACCATCGATGTAACCTCCGACGACAAGACCATCGAGAAGAAAGATAGGAATATCGCCGAACCGATCCAGTTCTACTCGGGACGGGAGCACTTGCTGTTCGAGTTGGTGGTTTGGACCGTGGACAAGAACAAAGCGACAGGCTATTTGAGTACGCCGAAGAGCGCCCCGGTTCCGGTGACGGCTAATTGAACGGAGTGCTTTTCCCGGCCGGCGCGCACGTTGCGCTGCAGATCGCGCTGCGCACGGGAGTGATCTACCTTGTCGTTCTGATTGGCGTCCGGCTTAGCGGCAAGCGTGAAGTCGGGCAGATGACGCCTTTCGACCTCACTCTGCTGCTTCTCCTTTCCAACTCCGTGCAGAATGCGATGACCGGGCCGGATACGTCGTTGATTGGTGGCGTGATCGCGGCCTCCACACTGTTGGTGGCGAATTACGTGGTGGGAAGATTTTCCAGCACTAGCCGCGGGTTTCGCCGGGTTGTCCAGGGCGAGCCTAGCCTTCTGGTTCATGATGGAAAAGCCATCGAATCTCACATGGCCAAAGAACATGTCAGCGTGGACGAACTGGAGCGTGCCCTGCGCGAGCACGGAATCGCGAACGTACAGGACGTCGCCTTAGCTGTACTGGAAGTGGATGGCTCCATAAGTTGCATGAAATATGACGAAATCAAGCCGGACGCCAATACCCATCTCGCCCGGCGAAGATTCATTCAGAAGAAGCAATAGCCGCGCACGTCTACTTGACCGGCACGAATCTCACACAGACAGGTTGAGAGATATCCAGCACTTTGCCGGTCGGAGTAAGACGGCCGGTCTGGACGTTGATACGAAAGATAACGATGTTGTCCGATTTTTCGTTGGCCGCAAACAGCAGCTTGCCCGTGGGATCAATCTGGAAATTTCGTGGACTCTGTCCTTTCGTGGGGACATATTCGATCAGCGTCAGCGTCCCTTTATTCGGATCGATCGCAAAAACGGCAATGCTGTCATGCCCACGGTTCGATGCGTAGAGGAACTTGCCTGACGGATGGACCTCGATCTCGGCATCTTCATTCAGTTCGGTGAAGCCTTGAGGAATGGTTGAGATTGTCTGCAGCGGATGCAGAACCCCGCCCGCAGCATCGTAATCGAAAACCGAAACAGTCGATCCCATCTCGTGGATCACATAAGCAAATTTTCCGTTGGGATGCAAGCGCGAAGTGTCTGGGGCCGGCTCCAGCATCGGCTTTTGCAAATGGAGGATCGTTAAGTGTCAGCGAGCCTTTGCTGCTGTCAAATTTGTAGACCAGTGTTTCGTCGAGGCCAAGATCGTCAACGATGGCGAAACGATCGTCAGGCGATAGATCGATGGAGTGAGCATGCGGCGCTTCCTGGCGTTTTGGATTCGTGCCGTGGCCAGTGTGCTGCACAAAAGCCGAGGCTTCGCCAAGGCTGCCATCTTTGAGAATCGGAAAAACAGACACGCTGCCGCCCGTGTAGTTAGCCACCAGAACGAATTTTCCAGTCTTGTCGACAGTAATGTAGCAGGGATCGGCTCCGCCGGATGCAACTTGATTCAACAGCGTCAGTTTGCCGGTCGTGCTATCGATGGCGAAAGCGCTGACCGCACCACTCTTCTGGCCCTTGTAATCGCCGATTTCATTTACTGCAAACAGAAATCGATGATTGGGATGCACGGCGAGGAACGAGGGATTAATGGTCTGCGCCGCCAGGCCGATGGATGTGATCTTCGCGCTGCCCGCATCGTAACGATAGGCGTAGATGCCCTTGCTGGTGCTGCCATCCTGAGTGTAGGTGCCAACGTACATGAGATACGAATTTTTGTTCTCGGCTGGCGCGGCGTTTTTGTCGGACGCGCTTACGAGGCCCGGAAGCGTCAACGAAACGAGCAGGAGGAGAATCGACACGATTGTGCACAACGAAAGTTGACTGGTTTTCATATTTTTATGGGAGCCTTCGACAGATATCTTGCAACCATTGCTTTTACTTCGTCAAAACCACAGGCACAGTTTGGTCGTACGGCTGAACGATCACACTAACAGACTTTCGCTGATTGAATGCGTCCAGGGTCACTGGAAAACCGACCATTACCGTGCGCTTGATTTCCTGACCCGGCTGCAATTTGTCTTCAGGCGAAAGAGGCGGCTGGGCATTCGCCTTTAAAGCGGGAAAAGCCTGGTAGTAACGTTCGAAGTCGACCGCCGAGACTGCGTCGCTAGTCTGCTCACCGCTGGTGGTAATGAGCTTGCCTTGAATGTCATGCACCCACAGGGGTTTTTGCCCGGAATTGTGCAGGGTGAATGTCAGCGCAACTAAAGATGTGGTCTGTCCTGGGATTTGTACTGCAGTTACGTTATCAAGCGACCCCGCCCCCTGCGGCTTGGCTCGCTGGAAAAAGGCGAAGATGCCCGCGATTACCAGCACCCCAGCGAGCGCCAGCAACAGGACTTTGATTGGTGGGAGATTGCGTTTAGCGGTTCCGAATTCGTCGGCAATGTGGATGGTCGGGCCGCGCTGTATGTTGGTTGGCGCGGCTTTGGCGGGTGCGCTTGGACTGGGGGGATGGGCACCGGGCTTTGCATCTTGATCGGTCATCGATTCTTATTCTCCGCTTGTTCCGAAGCACGCGCCAGAGCAGGCATCAAAGAACCACAGATTGAACTGGCCGGCGCGGACTGGCCCGGGCGGTCAACGTCGGATAACCCATATAAAAAACGAAGGTCGGCTGCCACGCCGCTTCGCCGATGAGTTCGCCAAGTTGAGCGGTGCGCAGTGCCGGCCTTTCATGAACTCGCTCATAGTCAATCATTTCTACCGCTTCATTGCAGGGACGGCCGGCCACGCCACGAGCGGTGGCCAGTAAATGCGCGCACTGCCAGATTCGCCCGGCTCGCAGACAGTTTTCCTGGTCATAACGGTCGCGAACGGTGATGATGCCCATCAGGGACGCGCGCAACATCAGTTGGGAATAGCCATCCTTCGGGCCCCGCGACACAATCCAGCGATCCAGCCATAGAGGCATTATCTTATAAGCCGCAGTCGCGAGCGGCGGCTGGCCGAAGGCATCGATGGAAAGGCCATCGCGAAATTTCTGGACCTCACTCCAACGGCTTCGAATCCACCGTCCGCTGCCACGGTCGACTTCTGGATCGGCATAGATGACGTCGTTTGACGCGGAGATGATTGCCGCCAGCTTTCTGCGGTCGGCTTCTGCTGTGAAGAGAAAAAGTTTGGCGTCCGGATCATCGCTATCGCTGGTCAAACGACCCAGGGCATCGACGAACTCGGGAGAAAGCGATTTCCCCGGAATTGTAAAGGCTGCGATTCGTATGCCGGTGTGGAATCGCATCGTATAGTTCACTTAGTTCCGGCTTGCCGGGGAGGAGATCGACACGAGCCAGAAGCTTTGGTGCGGGGTCAGCCGGAATCGGGCCGAGCTTGCCCGGAAATGTGGTCACCGTAGCCTGATATCCATTGGCAGCAGCAGCCAGCAGCAGATTTTGCAGAGCGCAACCCATACCGATGTGCTCTTCGCGTAGATAGGGATCAAGCGCACCCACATTTCTCTTCGGGTCGAGATACAACTCGATCGAAGAATTCGTGATCTTGAAGAGCCAAGGCTGAGTGTTGTGTGGGCTGGCCGCGAGAATGGCGGCGCGAACCAGCGCGAGAGGGCCGCTCTGCGAATCCGTACGCCAGTCTTTCCAAGGCTCGTAAGCGGGGCCTTCGCCAACACTGAAGACGCCTTGGTCGTAGGCGCGAAAGACTACTCCCCCTACGACCGCAACCGTAACAACTCCGGCACCTTTCAGGAATGATCTGCGATCCATGGCAGGCTCTTGAGATCGAGTATTTTTCGATTTTACTTCACGCAGCAACTCGCCCGCTGAGGCTCAATTCCAGTGGTGCTTCATCGCCTTGGCAAATTCTTGTGCGGTCAGAGTATTCAAGACATCGTGCTTCGTGAGCCAGGCGCGCCGCGCTTGCAGGACACCGTAGCGAATCTTGTCCAAATGAGAAGTGTGATGGGAATCTGTGTTGATCACGATCTTCACGCCTTTTTGTTTAGCCTGCCGCAGGTGCACGTCGTTGAGATCGAGACGATCGGGATAAGAGTTCAGCTCCATGGCGACTTTGTGCTTTGCCGCGGCCATCAGGATCGCATCCATATCGAACTGGTAAGCGTCCCGGCGAAGCTGCAGGCGGCCGGTGGGATGTCCGATGATCGAGGTGTTGGGATTTCCGATAGCTTTCAGCAGGCGCTCGGTCATCTTCGCCGGTTCCTGATTGAAAACCGAGTGCACACTGGCGATAACCACATCCATCTGGGCGAGCACGTCGTCGGAAAGATCGAGGTCCCCGTCGGCAAGGATGTCCACTTCGATTCCGGCGAAGATGGTTATGCCATCGATTTTTTCGTTGGCTTCGCGAATCTTCTGAATGTGCGCAACGGCGCGCATGTCATCGAGTCCATTCGCGAAGGCCAGGTTCTTGGAATGATCGGTAATTGCCATGTATTTGTATCCGCGCGCTTTGGCTGCTTCCGCCATTTCTTCGATCGTGTTGCGGCCGTCTGTTTCAACTGTGTGCATGTGCACGTCGCCCTGGAGATCATCCAGAGCGATCAATGCGGGCAGCGCATGTTTTTCTGCGGCATCGATCTCGCCCAGATTTTCCCGCAGCTCGGGAGGAATGTAATCGAGGTTGAGCTTCGCATAGATCTCTTCTTCCGTCGCGCCCGCGACGGGCTTCTCCGTCTTGAGATCGGCCAAACTGTATTCGTTGAGCGTGTAGCCCATCTTGAGAGCGCGCTGGCGCAACGCCACATTGTGCGCTTTCGACCCGGTGAAATACTGCATCGCAGCCCCGAATGATTCGGGAGGAAGCAGGCGAACATCCACTTGCATGTCGCTGCGCAGCCGGAAGCTGATCTTGTTATCGCCCTGCGCAATAATGCTCATCAGCGGCGGATACTGCGCAATATATTTCACCGCCTTTTCGCGCTCCTCCGCGCTGCAGCACGCCGCACCGGTAACCAAGATGTCGAGATCGCCCACCGTCTCGCGGCCGCGACGCAAAGACCCCGCGGGAGTGATTCGTTCGAACCCGGGAAACTTCGCCAGATAGTCGGTCAGCTTTTTTGCCTCGGTCTCGGCCGCGTCGATAAGAAACCGCCCCGAAATCCGGCGATAGTCTTCGATCGCCTTCAACAGCTTCTGCTCGTGCTTCTCCCCCATGCGCGGCAATTCGCGGATTTTACCTTCGCGGGCAAGTTTCTCTACTCCATCGACGTCACTGACCTGGTAGGCGCTCCAGATCAATGCGATTGTCTTCGGTCCCAATCCCTGGATCTTCAAGAGTTGAAGCATCGAAGGGTGGTATTTCTTCAGCAATTCGGTTTGCATGCCGAGGGCGCCGTCGCGGAACAGTTCCTGCAGATTAAGCAGCATTCCCTTGCCGATGCCGGGGATCGCGAGAACTTTCTTTGGCTCGCCGATGATGTCGCGGATCTGGTCAGTCAGATTTTCAATGGCCTGGGCGGCGTTGCGGTAGGAACGAATGCGAAAGGAATCTTGTCCGTCGATCTCCAGCAGATCGGCGGTTTCATACAGGACCGTGGCGATAGATTTATTGTCCACGGGTTAAAGATAAACAAGAATTGAATGCCGCGCTAGCACGGCCCCGGCCGAGATGCACAAGAACAGATCGCCTCTAAAACAGAACTGCCCCTTGTCTTGAGGGCAGCAGAACCGCGATCAATAATTCGAACCAGCTACAGGATTCAAGCGCTCTTACTTACATTGGCCGCCTGCGGGCCTTTCTGTCCCTCTGTGATTTCGAATTCTACTTCGTCACCTTCCTGAAGGCTCTTGTACCCTTCGGATGTGATGGCGCTATAGTGCACAAATACATCGGGACCATCCTCACGTCCGATGAACCCGTAGCCTTTTGCATTATTGAACCATTTGACCGTGCCTTTCACTTTCTCTTACCCCCTTTTCCCCACGTCTAAAAGCGGGGGCCGACAGACGTGACTGAGAAACTAGGATGCATTCTGGAATAATTAGGATGGAGTAGCAAGCTAAATATGTACGCAGGGTAACCACTGTATGTCGTCTACCGTACATACCTCAGACTGTTTGCGCGGAATGACCTGAGCAGCACACTTGGGTGCCTTAGTCGAACGTTGACCCGAAAAATCAACGCGAGGAATGCAGCCGATGATGGTGCGTCACCTCGTGATCGAGCCATAGCACGGAAGAGATAGTTTTTGCGTCGCGAATCGTCCCCTTCAGCACCATACGAACCGCCGTCGATAATGGAAGCATCCGCTGCTGAATTACTTCATCCGCCTCGGGCTGGGCCTTGCCGGCCTGAAGGCCAGTGGCTAGATACACGGACATGGTTTCGGCTACAAAGCCAGGACTGGCATAGAACTTGAAGATGCGCCGCCAACGGCTAGCAGTGTATCCCGTCTCTTCCAGCAGTTCGCGCTTGGCAGCTGGCAAGGCCTGTTCTCCGCTGTCGATGCGTCCGGCAGGAATCTCCCACAGGTAGTCATTCGCCGCATGCCGATATTGGCGCTCTAAGAGCACCCGCAATGCCGATCGAGAATCGTCCACCGCCAGAATCACTACCGATCCGGAGTGGTGAATCACGTCGCGACGCGCGCGCACCCCGTTTGGTTCCTGTACATCGTCCGTTGTCACCGAAAAAACCGGACCGCGATAGACGACGTGAGAGGAAATAATCCTTGCCTTGGCTCGCGGACTGCGACGCTTCGACTGGGTTCGGGCTCCAGATATTTTTGACATCAGAACAATATAGAACACCGGGTCTAAGCCGTGGCGTTGGGACTGAAAGTCATCCAGACGAGAACCTGACCAATCGCCGGTCCCGATTCTGCTATTCTGCCGGGCATGCCGAAACGGCCAATTGCGAAGCGGGTGGTCAAGCCTCACATTGCGATCGTCGGCGCTGGAAGTCTGGGGTCCTCGCTCGCTTTGGCGTTACACGATGTGGGATACGTGATCGACGAAATCATCTGCCGCGAGACCGCCGCATCTGTACGGAAAGCCCGGCGACTGGCGGCGCAGGTAGGCGCTTCCGCTGCTCGGCTTACGCAAGCACGCGTTCGTGCCGGCGTGGTCTGGTTTTGCGTTCCGGATGGAGCCATTGCCAGCGCAGCCGCTGCGTTGGTTAATACAGCCGACTGGCAACGCAAAGTGGCGCTGCATGCCAGTGGCGCTCTCACCAGCGACGAACTCGCGGAACTGCGCAGTCGAGGTGCAACCGTCGCTTCGGTTCATCCGCTGATGACATTCGTTCCGGGATCGCGACCTCTGCTAGCGGGAGTCCCTTTTGCTATCGAAGGCGATCGGAAAGCAGCTCTGGCCGCGCGCGCGATCGTTCTGAATTTGCGAGGCCGGCCATTCCCCATCGGCAAGCGGCGCAAGCAGGCTTACCACACGTGGGGAATGTTTGTTTCTCCGCTATTTACCTCGCTGTTGGCGGCAAGTGAGAGGGTTGCGGCGGTTGCCGGGATCCGAACAGGTGCAGCCAAACAGCGGGCGCTTCCAATTCTCAGACAAACGCTAGCCAATTACGCGGCTCTGGGCGCATCGCACTCCTTCAGCGGACCTATTGCGCGGGGAGATGTCGATACCATCAAAAAACATTTGAGCGTGTTACGTGCAATTCCTGAAGCGCGGAACATCTACGTTGCTTTGGCGCGGGCAGCGCTACGTGACTTGCCCGGGAAGAATCGTGCGGCATTGGAAAAGATCCTTAAGGAATAATCGGTTCCGGTTTCGCAGTCGCCGCCTCTTGTGTCAGCATGAGTTTTCTTCGGGGCCCTTGCCACAGCATCAGTGCGAGAAGCGCGCATACGCCGAAGGGAATCGATGCGGCGGTGCGGATCGGAAGCGTCAATAAAAAAGTAAAAGCAAACTCCCGAGAAACCATCGGCCACAGCGCGATTACCACCGAAGCACAAATCCATGGCCAGAATAAAGCCAATGCGGCTGCGGCCAGAGTTACGCGAAAGGGCTTGCTTGGGGCGAACTCCCGCCAACAAGATGCGATCAAAATTATTCCGGGTAAGAGAACGACATGGTCATACACTGCGTGTCCCGGCACCATTGCGATGATCGTAACCGCAAGCAGAAGGCTGATTGTTAAACGAAAGTCGCGAGAGTCCGTGGCAGCGAAGCGCATTCGCCAGGAAAGCGCGACCGCGCTCATAAGCAGAATCGCTATAAGAATTGGGCCCAGTAGTCGGCTGGCTTGATCGCCGAGAATTTGATTGCTCGATAAATAACTCACGAGCGGCGGATCGGAATACCGGCGGTAAGAAGATACTACGCGGAGCCACTCGGAAATCCAGTGCGGCCAAATCAGCAGGGAAGAGGCGCCCAGTAGGGCACACATCAGGAAAAAACCGGCAGCAAAGCGCCATCGATTACGCCATCGAGCCAGGCTCCAGAGTAGAAGGTAGGCTCCGACCAACAGCATCTCTTGCGGCTTAATAAGCGCAAGAGCCAACAGAGTTCCGGAGAAAAATAATTTTTGCCGGACGAGTGCCGCGAGCGATGCAGCCAAAAGAAATCCAACCAGCAATCCCATTTGCTCGGCGAACAACCCTTCGAGTACGGCATAGCTGGAAAGCGTGAGAATCAGCAATGAAGCAACATTTAAACGCCCGGCGCGAGGATAAATAACTCGGATCCAAAGCACGACGCTGTACGCAGTCAGGATGCCGAGAAATAATCCGAATCCGATTCGAACCTGGGAAAACGGCAGCAGTCCAATCGGCCAGAGCAAAACGTCTGCAATAGCGGGATAGGCGAATGTCCAATAAGCTGGTGGGGCGCCGAAGACCCTCGCATCCACCGTGCGGCCAAAGAGGTCGAGTTGAACCTGACGTGTGGTCTGGGGGCTGTACGGATTGCGATGATGGAGCAGGCCTTCTCGGGCGGTCAGCCAGACCGGATAGAAATCTGCGCCGAACGAATAGCCATTCCCAAACCCTTCAGCCGTTCGGACCTGCGAAACTCGGGGAACAAACAGCACCAGATGGTAATAGACCATGCAGAGGGCGCAGACAATCACGACGCTGAGAATGCCGCCAGATCGCCATGCAGCCGCAGAGTTAGACATGAAAAAATTCCGTGACGATTTAAGCATGCGACGGCAAACGAACGCAAAAACTGCCACGAATTCCGAATCAGGCGCCAGAGGACGGCGGGATCGCTTTATCGCGACGAGAAAAGATGGCCGAGCTTTTCTTTCTTGGTCTTGAGGTATTCTTCGGCGTGCGGACTCGCCGTTACCTCGCAGGGCACGCGCTCAACCACTTCGATGCCGGCACGCTCCAGAGCCTCCACCTTCTCAGGATTATTGGAAAGCAGGCGCACTCTGCTTACTCCGAGTGCCTTCAGCATCTGTCCGGGCAGGGCAAAGTCGCGCTGGTCGGCCTTGAAGCCCAGCCGTTCGTTGGCTTCGACCGTATCCAGACCGGAGTCTTGCAGTTCGTAAGCTTGCAACTTTGCCATGAGACCGATGCCGCGGCCCTCCTGCTGTTCGTAGATCAGAATACCGGCGCCCAGGTCGCGAATCATGGCGAGCGCCATCTCGAGTTGCTGCCGGCAATCGCATCGCAAGGAATGAAAAACGTCGCCCGTGAGACATTGCGAATGGACCCGCACCAGCGGCGGCGAGGACTGCACATCCCCCATCACCAGGGCTACAGCTTCCTCAACGCGGCGGTTTCCGTCGGAACCGGACTCCGCACGAAAACCATAAATTCGAAATTTTCCCCAACGAGTGGGAAAATCCGCGGACGCAATTTGCTGAACTGCCTGGGTCACACTTTGATTATAGCGGTTACGCGAAGAGGTGCGGGCCGTCCAGAATTAATCTAGCCACGCGCTTTGAAAGGGAAAATGGCATCCTGCTTTGAGGGAATAGGAACTCCGTTGCGAGTAGCCGGGCGAAAATGCCAGCTTTCGAGCGCGGCAAGACATTTTTGATCGATCGCGGAACCAAGGCTCTGCAGCACGGTCTTGCGGATGATTTCTCCTCGTTCGTCAATCGTAATTTCGATCACGACTTTGCCTTCCGAGTCTGGCCGTTGCCACGGATAGATCGCTGGATCGGCAGTCGCAACCGGAAGAGCCGGACGAATTTCGTCTCCGTACACCGGGCCGCCGGGCAGACTTCCATAAGGCAATCCCGCAGGTGCTCCGTGGCCGAGATTTGACAGCGTGGGTGTCTTCGATTTGTCCTCGGCGGAAGATGGGCTGAGAGGAGCTTGCGGCAGCGGCAATTTTGCCAATGCAATATTCTGTTTCAGAATCAGTTTCTCGTGGCCCAGCCGCTGATGACGGTAAACCTCAGTTGCGCGGGCTGGCGAACTGGTGGTGCTGTCGTCGGGCGTTGGCGTCGGAAAATAAATTCGGGTGACCAGTTGCCCGTTATGTCCCAGAGCAACGGACGCAGGATTTAATAACTGGGGCTCGGGCGCATGCAGCAGCCAGGCGAATAAAACTCCGTGCAGCACAAGTGAACTTGCCAGCATCTTCCGATCGGCGATTGATGGTCCGCAATCCAGTTGTGCAAACATCTCGGAAAACTCCCACAGCAGTTATTATCTGTAAGGTTAGACGCGCCACCGGGGGGTTGGTCAAGCACCGTTGGTACTGATTCTGGAACGCTGCTAAAATAACGCAGTAATCGAGTCATCCTGGCAATGTGGGGCTATAGCTCAGCTGGGAGAGCGCGTCGTTCGCAACGACGAGGCCGTCGGTTCGATCCCGACTAGCTCCACCATTTCAAAAGTACTGAAAATCCACTTCTTGACGCTGCGTTTCCACCAACTCCACGCACCTGCGGCGTTATGTGTCCACGAGCGGCTGGAGCCGATCAAGCCCTTGCTTTATCGATCATCTCCTCCCAAATGCCCTTCGACTTGAGAATAAGTTCCACGGCTTCACGAACCGCGCCGCGGCCTGCGTTCGCCCTTGTCGTGTAATGCGCGGCGTCTTTCACCTCGGGTACGGCGTCACCCACCGCAACGGCGAGGCCGGCGCGGCGCAGTAAGGGAATATCCGGAAGATCATCGCCAATGTAGGCGACGGCCGCATCGGTCACCCCCGCTTTCTGAAGAATTTCCTCGTACGCCGGCATCTTCAGTGGCTGTTTCATATAGATGAATTCCATCTTCATTTCGTGGGCGCGGCGGACAAGTGCCGCGCTCTCGCGTCCGGTAATGCAACCCGTGCGTAGCCCTGCTGTTTGTGCCAGGGTCAGGCCCTGCCCATCGTGCGCATCAAAGGTTTTTATTTCGAGTGCAGTGCCGTCAGTTTGCGAGAGCAATGTCACGCCGCCGTCTGTCATGGTGCCATCCACGTCCATGAGCAGCACTTTTATCTGAGCGGCACGCTTCTTGAGCGCAGGAGCGATTTTGGAAACACCAGTCAAGAGAACCTCCAGAAAAACACAGACAGTTTGAGTAGAATCCAAGTGACCGCGCGCCATCGCTCCGGACGGAACCGATATGCAGCCGAGAGCTCTTCGCCACCTCACTGCTCCAAGACAAACGAGCCCTTCACGCGAATGTCCCGCGACGAAGCTCCAACCAGCACGTCGAACTGGCCACGCTCCGTCACCCAATCTTTCTTGGAAGTGCTGTAGAAAGCCATTGCATCGCGGTCAAGCGTGAAGCGTACATTCTTGGATTCGCCGGGCGCCAGTTCGACCCGGCGAAAACCTTTCAGCTCCTGGACCGGGCGGTCGACACTCGCATGACCATCGTGAAGGTACAGTTCCACCACCTCCGCACCCGGACGGGTTCCACTGTTGCGCACCCGGAGGCTAACTTCCACGGGGTTACCGGACGACGTCCGGTTCGGTGAAATCATCAAATCGCTGTAATCGAACTTCGTATAAGAAAGACCGTAGCCAAAGGGGAACAGCGGCTCTATCTTTTGTTTGTCGAAATACCGGTAGCCCACGTAGATGCCTTCGGCGTAGTCAACCTGCAAATTGTTGCCGGGATAATGTCCGTAAGCCGGAGAGTCTTTCCACTCCTTCACAAATGTGACAGGAAGTTTTCCGGAAGGGTCTGCGTCGCCGAACAGGACATCGGCAATTGCGTTTCCGCCTTCCTGCCCGCCATACCACATGTCCACAATCGCGGGAACCTGCTCAATCCATTTCGACATAAGGACCGGGCCACCCGCATTGATCACGACTACAGTGTGTTTATTAGCTTTTGCGACAGCCTCGATCAGGTCATCCTGGCCGGCCGGCAGATCGAGAGATTTGATGTCAAACCCTTCCGACTCGAGTTTCGGAGATCGGCCAACGACAACGATAGCAGCATCGGCTTTGGCCGCGGCGCTCACCGCTTCATTTATGAGTTGCTCGCGCGCCCCTGCAGTGTCTTTGCCCGGATCTTTGTTTGGATCCTCGCCCTCCATGGCAGCTCCCAAGGCATAACTCACTTGTATTCGCTGGCCAGCTCGATCCCGAATTCCCTGCAGTGGAGCGATGGAATATTTTGGAGTTACCAGCGAACTACCGCCGCCGCCGGTTCTGGCCACGGCAGCATTCGGTCCGATGACAACGAGTGTGTGGATCTTCGACGAATCAAGCGGGAGCAAGTCGCCAGAGTTCTTCAGGAGAACAATACCCTCTGTCGCTGCCTTGCGCGCCACCGCTCGTTCCTCAGGCGTATCAATCTCGCCGGTCGCGGTTTGCGGCTTGTCGAATTGTCCGCTGACGAAGATCACGCGCAGTATTCGGCCAACGTTATCGTCAATAGTCGCCGGGGAGATCTTGCCCGCCGATACGTCTGCAAGCACCTTCTCCGGCACCAGCCAGCCGCCGCTGTTGCCAGACTCTCGCGTACGCGGCCTTTTCAGCCACTCCTTCATTGGTTCGCCGCCCGGCATTTCTAAATCCATTCCGGCATTCACAGTAGCTGCAGTGCTGTAAGTGCTGCCCCAATCGGAGACGACGAAGCCCTTGAAGCCCCACTGCTTCTGCAGCACATCTTTTAACAGCGGTGCATCCTCCGCGCAGTACACTCCGTTCAGCTTGTTGTAAGCCGACATCACCGACCAGACGCCAGCCTCCTGCACTGCCGCTTTAAATGCGGGAAAATAAATTTCCTGCAACGCGCGCTCGTCAACTACCACATTAATTCGATGGCGTTCAAACTCCTGGTTGTTTGTGGCAAAATGCTTGACCGTCGCGATGACGCCCTCACTCTGAACTCCCTTGATGTAAGCCACTGCCAGGCGGCTGGTGAGATAGGGATCTTCGCCGTAGCCTTCGAAATTTCTGCCCCACAACGGAGTGCGATTGATGTTCACCGTTGGTCCCAGAATCATGTCTCGTCCGACGGCTTTTACTTCCTGACTGATCGCCTTGCCCTCACTTTGCAAAAGATCCGTGTCCCAGCTTGCGGCCATGGCGATTCCCGCTGGGAATGCAGTCGTGGTGACTGTCTTCTTGGAGACCTCAGCGTTGGTCTCAGAGGAAGGTCCGGCCCATGACCTTATGCCGATCGGACCATCGGCCATTTTTATTGACGGGATTCCGAGCCGCTCATTGGGCACGCTCTGCATCCAGTTGGCTCCGCTCAACATGGCAACTTTTTCCTGTAGCGTCATGCGGCTCAACAGATCCTGAACGCGCTGCTCAACCGGCAGGTTGGGATTTTTGTAGGGTGCGGCCGCTGAGCCGTCTGACTTCTGCGCCATGCCAGTTTCAGCCACAACGAAAATCAGGATCAGAAAAAGTAGCCGCCTCATGGTTTATGCCTCCAAAGAATTCACCATTATTGCAAACCTCTAATCCCGGGCACTGCACACCCGAGCACTACAGGCGCCTCATTGTAATATTTGTGCTAAAGTAGTCCCCATCTTCGGAATGCCGGGCGTGGGTTCTCCGGGCATTGCTAGCGCTATTCCTGCACTCGCTTGAAATTCTTAAGGAGGAGTTTATGCTTACACTCCGCGAGCTAGTGAAAGACCGCAAAGTTTATTCCATCGATGCCGCAGGCACCGTGCTGGAAGCTGCCCGCTTGATGATGGAGAACAATATCGGCGCCTTGCCCGTGCTTCGAAACGGCGAACTGGCCGGCATCTTTTCCGAGCGCGACGTCATGAACCGCGTAGTGGCGGTTGGCCGCACGCCCGGGCATACCGCCGTCGCGGAGGTGATGACCGCAAATCCACGCGCCGTGAATGTGGATGAAACCGTGGAAGAATGCCTTTTCATCATGCAGGAATTTGGCTTTCGACACCTGCCGATTGTTGAAGGAAAACAAGTGCGAGGTCTGGTCTCGCTGCGCGACATTGTGAAGCGCCAGGCCGCCGAACTCAGCCGCCAGGGCCGGCGCGCGTCGTAAGACTACGCTTTTCGGCAACCAAAATCCAAACGCTACTCGCGCCTTCTCAGCAGCAATTCACCGGGCTTCGGTGGAAGTTTAAAAGGGAACTCAAAGATTTTTCCATCCAGCGGCACGCGCAGGACGAATTCTTCTTGCGCCTTCCATCCTCCCAGCCATTTGTTATCGGTATCGAAAAAAACCCAGCCGCTTGCTTCTGGATTTCCCCGATCTAAATGCTCCGCCCGCAAGCTGTTTTTGCCCAGGAATTCGATCAGTTCGCTGACCGATTTCTGATAGTCCTGCAACCGCGCTTCCCGCGCCTGCTTCTGTTCCGGGTGCTTGGCCACGATGCGCCGGGTTTCATCGTCGAGCGCGTCCGCATCGGCCTGAATTTTTTGCGAGTAGTCGTCTGGATCGATGGAAGTGCGCACCACTTTGTAGTGTTTGAGGAATTGCAGGGTGATTGCATCGGGACTCTCATCCACCGCTCCGGTTCCGCGATACCGGATGGTCAACAGAACTCCGAATATGGGTTCGATCCGGTGGCGAATAATCTGTACTTCGCGCGCATCTACCGCCAGTATGACGCCAACATCGCCCGACCACAGCCCGTATTGGTACTTGCCGTCTTCCGTTGTAGAAAATGTGCAGCCCGGCTGAGACTCGCTCCAACGCACCGTGGCGGCCCTGGTTTGTCGTTAATCTCGACGATCTGGGCAGGACTCGGGACGGGCACTGCGAAAGCTATAGTGCACACCACCGCCGCGATCACCGGAGCCCTAAGTATCAGATGGAATCCCCGGCGCCGCGCCTGAGACCACACCACGTAGAATCGCCGTGGCGTCGCATCCGTCATTGCTCTGTGCTCTTTCAGTTGACGGTCAGGGTGATACTCGCCTCCGCGGAGGTGGAAGCAGAGTTACTCGGCCCCTCGCCATTCGCATCTACTCCGGTCAGCGTAAACGTGTAAGTATTTTTCGGAGTGATCAGGTTGTTGGAGTTGTTCAGCATCACGTTATTCTGGCCGCAAGAGGGTAAAAGCAAAATGCTGGCGGCGACCGTCATCAGCAAGAAAAGTCCAAGCCACTTTTTTCTGCCGCCGCGACTCGCGCCGGCTCCGATGAGCGCCAGAGCGGGCAACCCCAGCGCGAAGCCATACAGCATCTGCGGAGTCTGAAGCTTGGTGACGGTCCCGGTGGGACCGTAGGTGCTGATGGTCAATACGGAAGTGGGCGCCGCGCCATTGGTCACGCTGACGGTGGGAGGATTGAACGCGCATATCGGCGCTGCCGTCACCACCGGACTAATCGAGAAACACGAGAGTGTAACCTTACCCGTATAACTGGCGATGGGCGTCACGGACAGAGTCGCCTGCGCGCCATTTCCGGCGGTTACCGTGCCCGGACTGATCGGCGTTGTAATCGTCAGAGTGTAATCCTGCGGGACATTTACGACATTGAGGACCAAAGTGGCGGTTTCCGTCTCTGTGCCGCTGGTGCCAGTGACCGTGATCGTGTATTGCCCAGCATGAGTTTGCCCGATGGTGGTGACCGTGAGCGACACAATGGCGCTTGGGATTGCAGGATCCGGGCTAGGAGACAAACAGGTGGGAAGATCGCTGGTCACCTGTGTGGAACTCACGGTGCAAGTGAATGAGACTGGGCCGTTGAAGTGGGGCCTGTCGGCGACGGGTTCAGGGCGATGGTGGCGGTTGCCTGGCCTCCAGGGTCCACGCCCGCGGAGGGGAAAACGCCGAAGGGGTCAGCGTGAAATTCTGTCCCTGGGCGAACGTGCCCTGAGCCGCGACGAAAAAACATACAAATACCGCGAATACGACTGCGCGTAGCACTTGCCTGGTATTCAACATGCTGGTTTTAAACATGAATGGATAGGAACTCACTACCTTCGATTCCTCCAACGGCGCAAACGCTGCCCCAGCCGGAACCAAAGAATACCGTCCCGCCGCTGACCCCGCAAACGACCGCCTCTAAATCCTGGATTTATAAACGATAGCAGCAAAAGCGAATGTTATCCGAGTCCTAGTGCCGAATGCGCCCGAAAAGAATCTTAGACTAGAGTTGGCCATCGCGCCAATCGCAGGTGCCGGAAAAAACAAGGGCCGCCTCGTGGAAGGCGGCCCTCGTGCCCAACTATGGAATCAGTTGACGGTTAACGTGACAGTGGTCGAATGAGTTGTGGCGGCTGCATCCGTGCCCGTGCCCGTAATGGTGACAGTGTAGCTTCCGGCAGGAGTACAGCCAGTACAGCCCCCGCCTCCGCCACCGCCTCCGCTATTGCTGCTGCTGCCACCACAGGCAGGCATTAGAAAGAGCGCAGCCATTACCATCGCAACCATCAGGAAGCCCAGGAGTTTTTTTCCTCGGGATCCCGCAGAACCGAATCCCACGCCGATAAGGGACATACCCGCAATCGGCAGCCACATCGCATAGAAAAACTTTGACGGGTGAACTATCGCCGCACTGGCACCAGTGGTAGTGATGGTGAGGGTTGAGGTAGCCCCGGTCGAAGTCGGCGTGACTGAACCGGAGGAAAAGCTGCTCGCGCTGCACGCGGGTAAAGGTGAGCCCGTGCCGCTCACACTGCAGCCCAGATTAACCGCCGAGGCGTAGCCAAATAGCGAGGTCAAAGTGACAGTGGAAGTACCGCTGGATCCGGGCGCCACTGTCGCTGGAGTAGTCGCAGTGAGACTGAAATTAGGTCCCGTCGCTGGACCGTACGCCGCAATGAACGCATCAGGGCAGGGCACGTTTGCACCCGTCGAGCCTATGCAGGTCCCACCGCCGTAAGTCCCGTCCAAAGCGCTCTTGGTGGGAAACACCGCAGTCGAGCCGTTGCCTGAGTCAGTATCTCCTGTGACGTAAATATTTTGCAGGGAATCCAAAGCAATGGCCCCGCCCAGCTGATCTTCATCACCACCACCGCCCAAATAGGTGGAGAACAAAGCGACGTTCGGGCTCGGGTCAAGGACGGTCACAAACGCATCCGTGCTGCCGCCAAACGTGCCCTGGGTCGCGTTTTGTAGCGGGAAATTGCTCGACGAGCTAGTCTGCCCGGTGATGTAGATATCACCCACATTGTCGAGAGTAATTCCGTACCCGAAGTCAGCTCCGTTACCGCCGAGGTAAGTGCCATACGAAGCTGCGCTGCCTGTTGGGTTCAGCTCGACTGCGAAGGCGTTCTGAGTTCCCGCCAGCGAACTCTGGAACGGTGTTCCCACGGTTGGAAAATCCGACGATGCCGTGGTACCCGTTATGAAAGCATCGCCACTCGCATCGGCAGCAATGGCGAAGGCGTCGTCAGCACTGCTTCCCCCGTAGTAGGTTAAATATGTGTAGTTCGAGAGATTCGCAGCAATGGCAGCCACGAAAGCATCGTCCTGCGGCCCGCTCGTACCCGTGTTGCATGTGCCATCTGTGCCGCACTTGCTCTGTACCACTCCGGCCGTCACCGGCAAGTCAGTGGAGATGGTTTCGCCGGAAACGTAAATATTCCCCGCTGGGTCTAAAGCGACTCCGGTAGCAAGATCTCCGCTACTGCCTCCGAGGTAGCTGACGAGCAGATAAGCCGAGCCGGCGGGATTGAGCTTGACGATGTATCCGTCGTCATCGACGGGAGATGTGACCTGTCCCAGATTCAGCGCGCTTCCGTGCGGGAGCGGATGCACCCCGCCTACCGCGCCACCCAGATTCGTAGAATAAGTTTCGCCGACGACATAAACGTTGGGAGGGGATGCCGTGTCGATGGCAATTGCCAGCCCCGAATCACTGTCGCCGCCAGCAATGTACGTGCCCCACGTAATGGATGCACCGTGCGGCGCAAGCTTCACGGCAAACGCATCGTTGGCACCAGCGGTTGTTCCACCTAGAAAGACGGTTTGTGCAGCGCCTAAGGTAACCGGGAAATCGCTGGAGTCCGTGGTTCCAGAAACGTAGATGTTCCCTGAGCCGTCGACCGCGATTCCCCCTGGAAACTCGTCACTGCTGCCGCCGAAAATTGTGGTGAATTGAAGTGTGCCGGCTGAGTTGATTTCGGTTACATAGACGTCAAAGCTAGCATTGTTCGTTCCATTGGAATCGCCGGGAATCGTGTCCGAGTCTGTGGCCCCAGCGACGAATGCGTCCCCGCTTCCGTCGACGGCAATTGCTGAACCGTAATCGGCGAAATCCCCACCGAAATAAGTGGAGTACGTCACCGTGGGATCGATGACTAATTCACGGCTACGGTCGTACGCGCCCAGAGCGAATTTCACTTCATTGGAGCTGACCAGGAAGCGCACATTCACGTTCTGCCGGACGCCATCTTTCTCTTGATATGCAACTGGTCGGTGCATCTCAATCGGACCGGCCGCCGTTGCCAGAACAAGGTCTCCGGAGGCGTTCGTGCTGATCCGGTCTGCACCTTCGAAACTAAACCCAATCGCGTTCGCATTCGAGCCTGGCTTCAGCAGATAGTCAAACTCCAAATGCTTCCCATTTCCTTGAAAAGCGAGGTCGATGCCGGGATAGATATCCCGATAACTTACCAGCCCGAACAGCGGAACACCCGAGTGCCACTTCGATGGATCGTTGCCAATAAGGTAATTAACCATTCCAGGCTGGGGAGCCCCCGCTAAGAGCTGGACGGATGGATTCTCGCCCAGCATACGCATATGCACTGCCGCGACCGCAGCCTTTGATTCCTGCTGAGCTCTCCGCCTCAGCATGGCCCTGACGCGGGCGGGGCCGATTCGCCGATCCATCATCATGCGGCGCACATCTGAGTCTCCTCCCTGCTTGTGAAGGGTGAAAATCGCCTGCGAGGACGTCAAATAAAGTTTGTATCCATTGCCGCGAGCCATGTACTTGACTTGCGCATCGGTCTGGCCTTGATTCGGTTCGAAGGCCAAAGGAAGGGTGGCATAGGCAGTCTGCAGGCGATTGCGCGCCGCTGGAGAGATTGTCTTCGACAGGGAACTCGCTGACAAAGCTGATTTCGCTACTCGGGATTGCTGAGATCTGGGTTGGTGAGAAACGGCCAGCAGCGCAGCGGCCATCGCAGCGACAACCAGCACACAAACAGCATAAATCCGTCCCTTAGAGGCAGATGGTTTTAACACAAAATCCTCCTGTGATGACACAGTGAAACCCGACTGGACGCAAAAACCCTCGGTCCGAACGCGATTTACCCTGACAAAACTCATTCGTGCGAATGAGGTCGTGTAAATTTGAAACTTTGTTCAGCTTGTTCGCGAGTATGTTATGGAACCCTGGGGTTGTCAACGAACTCCAAGATAGCAACTTAGATACCGTCGCAGGCAAGTTACTAAAGTGACCATCGGTGTGCAGAATAGGGAATTAGCGCGGCCATAGGGCCACCGAGAGCGTGGCCTGTTGGGAAGGACACTTCTCGTTCTGCGCGGAAAATCCGCTCATGGTGATTGGTTAAAGCTTTTTCCCGAGCAGACCCTCAGCCCCGCTCAAAGGGCTCTTTGCGCCCTTCTTGACCCCGCCGAGCGCGCCGTTCACCAGACTGCCGGCCATGCCCTTCAAGTCCGGGACGAACTTGGGATCAGAGGTGGTTCCCTGAATTAAGAAAGGAATAGCATCGGCTTTCATTTTGAAATCGAGCGCATTGCTTGCGCTCACGGTGCCCGCTCCGGTGACCGTTCCCAGCGAAGGGACGACGAGGTCAATGTTGTCGGCCTGCGTGCTCTCCGGAGTCGCGTGCACGTTAGCGCTGAAATTCTGAATCGCCGTATCCTTCTCTCCTGCACCTTTGCCGCCGAGTGCCGAAATAGCCGACATCTCCGAACCCAGACTAAAACCCGCCAGGGCGGAGTTCTGCATGCGAACGGTTCCGTTCTCGGCCAGCTTGTCGACTGGCCCGACAATCGTAAAATCGACGGCGAGAGTGCCGCCCTTCAGCTTGGAACTGGGCGGCAGGATCACTCCTACGGCCGGCAGTATCGCCTCAAGATCGTCCACTGGCATGTTCTGGCCCTCCAATTTCAGATTCACTGTGGTGGTTGTTCCATGAGTGTCGTAAGTTCCCGAAAGATGCGCTACAGCTTTGCCCGCGGTCACGTCGCCCTGGGTCAAAGTACCGGTTTGCTTCGCGAGATCGTAAGTCACGGCGTAATTTACCTGCAGCGGCTTTCCCGCCGGCGCCCCCTTCGGCACTACCTGCAACTTCTCGGCAGTGAGCGTCCCACTCGTTTTCGCCTCGTGGCCGTCGGAGGTAACGGTGCCGTCGAAATCCGCAATGCCCGAAATCCCCGATGCTGGGTCAACAAAACCGGATGTAGCGAGATTCATCTGGTGCACTGCGACTTTTGCCTGCAGCGGAGTCTTTTCCGCGTTGCCGGCATTAATCGGCCCGGCGGTGCCTTCGAGGGTCAACGTGCCCCCTGCCGGCAGGTCGGCGGTCATTTTGAACGGGAAGGAGCTGGTGAAAGAGAAGTTCTTCACCGTAATATTCACTTTGTCGTAAACCCGCGGTTTCTCCGAAGATCCAGCGCGGCTAACGGTCATCTGTCCATTGCTCACTTCGAGCTTTTTTATCGACAGGTTTGGATTGCTCGAAGCCGAGGCGTTGCCGCTGGCTGGCTGGCTATTCGTGGCCGCCGCGCTTTGATTGCCCAGGCTGGAAAAATTCCACTTTTGGCCATCCTGCGAGCGCACCAGATTGATCTCCGGCTGGTTGAGCGTGAGGTCAGTCACATTCAGCGTCTTGGAAAAAATCAGCGGCATCAGTTCCACGCCTACCTTTACCGATTTAGCCTGCACAAACGGCGTCTGGCTGAAGGCGGGATCGTCTGCGATCGAGATGTCGTCTGCCTTCACCGAGCCAGAAAACAGCGACAGCGACAAGTTTCCGACCTTCACCTGTCGTCCCAGGGCCGTGGTCAAATCGGATTCTAATTTCGGGCGGAAGGAATTCGCATTGATGAAGAACGGAATGATAATGGCGATGAGAATCAATGCGCCGACCACGATGGCCGCAATCTTCACTTTGGGATTCATAAATTTGGGATTCATAACCGATACCTCCGGCGGGTTTGCCTTACTAAGCTTGGTTGGCGTGAGGCGATGGGAAAGTTGCTTAGTTAAGTCACTTCACTCTTGGATTTATTGGTCGTCGCCTAGTAGTTCAGGCGAGGGAACGGTGCCATTTTCCACCTGCTTCTGGCGTTCCGTGCGGCGTTCGTTATCGATTCGGACTGAAGTCTCCAGCTCCTTCCGCCCCTCTTCTTTGCGACCCAGGTGGATCAATATTTGTCCTCTGAGGTAATGGATATCGGTGCGAATCGGGTCGATTTTTCCGGCGGAATCAATCGCGCTCAAAGCTGCAGAATAATTTTGCGTATGCTGGTAGGCTTTCGCCAGTCCCACATAGGAATTCAAAAGCCGCGGATCGCGCCGCAGAGCCTCCCGGTAGGCCTTCTCCGCATCGCCATATTGTTGCATCAGGCTGTATACATCTCCGAGTTCGTCATAATTAAAGGCAAGATCGGGTTCCACAGCGGCATCTTTCAGAAATTCATCGCGAGCATGTTCATAGTCTTGTTTCTTCAAATAAGTTAATCCCAGATTGAAGTGAACGAAGGTCAGGTTTGGATTCGCTTTCTCCGCGGCTTGAAAATCTGCCAACGCCAAATCGTATTGCTCAAGGTTAAGGTGGGCTTTGCCCATAAATAAATGGAACTCAGGCGAACCTTCGCCAGTCTTAACCAAGCTGCGCCGTGGCCTTTTCATCCCACTCTTTTTGGCCGGCGCGGTGGGCGGCGATCGAAAGAACATACAGGTAACTCAACTGGCTCGACTCTTGCTCCCACAGTGGCTCCAGCGTGTTCGCCGCATCGGCCCAGCGCTCCGTGAAAAAGTAACAGAGGCCCAGCAAATGGCGCGGCTGTGGCGCGTCCGGCTGGTCGCGCACCACCGATTCGAAATAAAGGTATAGCTTTCAGGAATTCGTTTTGCCGGAAATAGGCCAGGCCAATATTCAGCCGGATTCCCGCTACTTGAGGCATCAGGTGCTCGGCTTGGCTCAGCGCTTCTAAAGCCTTCGACCATTGCCTGCGCCGCATGTAGACCACGCCCAAGTTCGCATAAGCGCCGCCCACTTCAGGATTTGCCGCCAACACCTGCCGGAAGTCGCGCTCCGCCTCGGCCAGACGGTTTTCTTTCAAGGCTTCCTGGCCCAAAAGAAAAATCTGCGCTGGATCTGCAGTCGCGCCAAACGGGGCCACCGGCGCGGAGTTTGGCTGCGTCGCTGTCGCTTGCGGCCACAGGATTTGGCACGATAAAGCAGCGAACATGCAGCCCAGCCAAAGTTTCGCCAAAACTGCCGATCGTGGTCGAGCGCTTGACACTAGTCTCACTCTCTGCTGTAGTGTCCGCCAACCCCCGCGTGAATTCAAGCGGACGGAATGCGGTTAGCTTTAGGTTGTGCGCCACTCCAAGGTCAACTCGTCGATGGTTACGATTCGTGATGTAGCGAAAGAGAGCGGCTTCTCCTCGCACCACAGTTTCGATTGTGCTGAATGATGCACCACTGGCACGCTATATCCCTGCGGTAACCAAGAAACGAATTGAGCGCGCGGCGGAAAAGCTGGGCTATCGTCCCAACCAGTTTGCCCGCGCGCTGCGCAGCAAACGCAGCCACACGGTTGGCGTCATGGTATTTGACATGACCGATCCCTACTGCACGCTGGTATTGCGCGGTATCGAAAACACACTCTACCAGGCCTCCTATTTGCCAATTCTCACCGATGTGCATAACGAGCGCAGCCGTTTCGAGCGTTATCTCGAAATGCTGCTCGACCGCCGCATCGAAGGCCTGGTGGTTCTTGGCCAATTGGCTTTTTCTCGATATCAACCTGCTGGCTGATCTCGAGAAGAGCAGCATTCCGACGGCAATCATCGGCTGCGAACTGAAGGGCGACGCCATGAGCTCCGTCATCGTCGACAACGAAGTCGGCGGCTGCCTCGCGCTCGAATATTTGCATTCCCTGGGCCATCGCAAAATTGCATTCATCCGCGGCCCCAAGACTCTGGGCGATAGTTCACCGCGTTGGCGCGGAATCCGCAACTGCGCCAAAGCATGCGGTCTGGAGCTCGATTCGCGTCTGATCGTCGACTTGCCAGAGTCGCGCGATCCTCTCTCCAGCTTTGAAATGGGTCAGAAACTCACTGAGGAACTGCTGAAGCAAAGCGCCAATTTACGGCGATCCTCGCCTTCGATGACATGACCGCGTTTGGCGCCATCCGCGCCTTGAGCAAGGGTGGCCTCGAGTCCCGGAACACTGCTCGGTAATCGGCTTCGACGATGTTGCGGCATCCGCTCTGTGTACTCCTCCGCTCACCACGGTGCGCCAGCCCATGGCGGCCATGGGTGCGGGCGCGGTCGACATCGTGATCGAAGGCATCAAGGCGGTGCTGGAAAAACGCGAAGTCGCAGCGCACCACCGGAAAGTTGCTCCCGAGTTAGTGGTTCGGGAGTCGACCCGCAGTCTGCTTTAGAGTCCCAATCGCCTCGCCCTGCGTTTTTTTCTTGACAGCGGATATCATATAAAAGCACTATTCATACGTTTTAATAAACTCTGTGGGAATAATTGCTCGCTTCAGCGAGAACTTTCAATCGGGTCAGGGAACTGGCTAAAAAAGCTGTGCCAGCGCAAGCTTGGCGCGCGCAGGGAGAAGATTCGACCATGAGATCTAATCGTGTGCTGGTGCGAATTCTGTTGTTGACAGTCGCCTTGGGCGCCTCAGCTTGGGCTCAGGACACCGCCTCCCTCACTGGTACGGTCACGGATGCGAGCGGCGCGGCCGTGCCTAAGGCGCAGGTCGTAGTGAAGAACTCCGAGCGAGGCATTAACCGTACTGGCGCCAGCAATGACACGGGTGACTTCCTGTTTAGTTCATTGCCCATTGGTTCGTATGACTTGATAGTTTCTGCGCCGGGTTTCAAAAAATACGAGGCCAAGGGGGTGGTGCTGCGGGTCGCGGAGAAAGCACGCGTGAACGTGGCGCTGGAAGTGGGCACGATCAGCACAGAAGTCGTAGTTCAAGGCTCGGAGGTCGCTCAGGTGGAAACGCAATCCTCCGACTTGGGCAATACCGTCACCGGCAAAGAGATCAGCCAGCTTGAACTCAACGGGCGCGACTTCACCCAGCTCGTCGCCCTGTCGCCCGGTGTCACCGATCAATCGGGCGCGGATGAAGGCGAACCGGGCGCTTCCACCGTCGCTTTCAGCATTAACGGTGGCCGTACGGAATACAACAACTTTGAAATCGATGGCGGGGACGCCCTGGATAACGGTAGCAACTCTACCCTGAACGTCTATCCCAGCATCGATGCGATCGCTGAAGTGAAAGTGCTGACCTCTGAGTACGGCGCGCAGTATGGCCGCAACGGTTCTGGTACGGTTGAAGTGGAAACCAAATCGGGCACGAACCACTTCCACGGCGATGCCTATGAGTTCTTGCGCAATGACGCTTTCAACGCCACTCCGGAATTCCTGACTTCCGTTCCTGCTTACAAGAAAAACGATTTCGGTTTCACCATCGGCGGCCCTGTCTACATTCCCGGACACTACAACGCTGACAAGCAAAAAACATTTTTCTTCTGGTCGGAGGAATGGCGCCGGGAGCTGACACCTGCATCCGGATTCTTCTCCTCAACGGCAGTTCCCACCATGGCAGAGCGCGGGGGAAACTTTTCTGACGACTGTCCTAACGCCTCTACCACCCCCGCATCTTTCAGTGACTGCCCTATTGTTCCGGGCTATAAAAACAGCCAGGGTTACACGCCGAACTTAAACGTCGTCCCTGGTTATGCTGCGAATGCTTCGATCAATCAAGCCCTATTAGCGATGATTCCAGAACCAAATATCTCATCAGGCGCTCTGGGAGCAGGTGTACTGGATACTTGGTTCGCGACGCCGACACTTCCCACGCACTGGCGTCAGGAGTTGTTTAAAGTCGACCAGAATATCGGCGAAAAAGTTCGCGCCAGCTTCCGCTATATCCACGACTCCTGGAATCAGCAATACCCAGTTCCGCTTTGGACCAACGGTACTACGTTTCCTACGATTCAGACGAATTTCAATAATCCCGGCGTCAGTATGGTAGCGCGTATCACAGCGAATATTTCTCCCAGCCTTTTGAACGAATTCGTCGCCAGTTACACCACCGACCACATCAGCACCAGCTTGACCGGCCCGTGGCAGCGCCCCAGCGGATTTCCGGCAATCGGCCTTTACAACAATGGATATGGCGGCAAAGTTCCCGGAATCAACGTTTCTGGTGGAGAGTACGGTGGGGGCTTCTGCCGAAGATCCCGGTTATGTTCCGCAAGGACCGTTGAACTCGAACCCTACGTTTACCTACCGCGATAACGTCACCAAAATCATTGGCGCTCACAACCTACAGTTCGGCGCGTACTTCGTGAACGCGCATAAGAATGAAATCCCTCAGCCCCAGTATGGGGTAAACGGCCAACTGTTTTTCACTAACACCAGCGCGGTTACGAGCGGGAATGCCTTCGCCGATCTTCTTCTGGGAAACATTAGCAGCTACACTCAGGAGGGTGCGGCGCTCAAGATGCACGAGGAATACAACATCTACGAAACCTACCTGCAGGACGATTGGCACGCCACCAAGCGGCTAACCCTGAACCTTGGTTTGCGGCTTAGCTTCTTTGGCACTTACCGCGAGAAAAACAATTTGGCCTGGAATTTTGATCCTTCGTTTTATGTGGCCGGGGCCAGCAGCGTCGATCCGGCGACCGGTCTGGTCGATCGGTAATCCTTACAACGGATGGGTCGACTGTGGAGTGACACCGGGCGTACCCACTGGTTGCCTGAAAAACAAATGGTTTAATCCTGCGCCGCGCATCGGATTCGCGTTTGACCCGAAAGGCGATGGGAAGTGGGCCATTCGCGGCGGCTACGGAATTTTCTTCGAGCACACAAACGGCAATGAGTCCAATACAGAATCTCTGGAGTATGAAAGCAAGAGCACTCCAATTACCAGTATCCCCAATCCATTGTCAGGCGGGAGCTGTGGTGCCACTTCGGGCTATGCCTGCCTGAATTCGAGTCTTCTCGGCGTTTCTGGCGCCACGACGACCCCATTGCAGTTCGTTTCGCTTCCCAACAAAGCGATTTGGCCTTACATGCAACAGTGGCATGTCGATGTGCAGCATGACATTGGTAAGAGCACAATTGCCACTGTTTCTTACGTGGGCAGTGCGGGCGTGCATCTTACGAGATCTTATGAATACAACCAGATGTATCCTGTGACGCCCGGCCAAAATCCCTACGCTCCGGGGCAAGTGATTAATGGTGGTCCACTGGCCCTCGGCGCCCTGCAAAACGGGCTGCCCTCTGCTTCCTATGATTGTAGTTGGGGGCCCGGATCGGATCAGCCTAGCGTGGTGGTTGATGCTTACGGGGTTCCGACGAACGCCACGACTTCTTACGGGACACCGATTCCTTATGTTGCCGGAAAGAACGGCGGACCTCCGTCGGGTGCGGCAACCAATTTGTTCGTGGCGTGTGGCAACAACGCTAGTTTCTTCCGTCCTTACCTCGGTATTGGCAGCATCCAGCGCAAGGACCAAACTGGATCTTCAAACTACAACGCTTTGGAACTCTCGCTGCGTCATGCCATCGGCGGCCTGGAATTGAACGTTGCCTACACTTATAGCCATTCCATCGACGATTCTTCCGATCAAGACGACACGGGATTCGTAAACTCCTACAACCTCAATGCCTACCGGGCCAGCTCTAACTTCGATCAGCGGCATAACTTCACCATCGCTTATGTCTACGATCTGCCGTTCTTCAAAGCAAAAGGATTGCCCCACACATTCTTGGGGGGATGGCAATGGTCTGGGATCACCTTGATTCAGAGTGGTTCCCCATTTAGCGTTTACAACGGGGGCTTTCTCGCCACTGCGGACAATGCCGGCGTTGGCAACGGCTTTTCCACCGCTGGCTCGTATCCCGACCTGGTTGGCAATCCGAAGCAGGGAGTTTCAAGTAGCCCGCTGGCAGGCCCACTCTCCGGATTTGGTCCTCTTCTCTACAATCCGGATGTGTTCGTGCTGCCGACCGGACTCACGTTCGGCGATGCCGGGAGAAACATTCTGCGCAATCCCTGGCGCACGAATTTCGACATGGCGTTGATCAAGCATTTCCCGGTAACTGAAGGCACGTATTTCGAATTCCGCGCCGAAGCCTTCAATGTATTCAATCACGTGGAATACACCTGGCTGGGAGGCGACGCCGGATCAGCGGCCAATAATGCGGGCCGGGGAACAGATTCGAATGAAATAGCGTGCTACGGCGGAACCACTTACTCGGCTGGAGATCCTACGTGCGGCGGCAGCAGCTATCTGCGTTCGGCCGGCACGCACCTGCCGCGCATCATGCAACTCGCGCTGAAGTTTATCTTCTAACTTGTGCGCGCGGGTACCAACTGCAATCCCAGCTTGGCAAAGCTGGGATTGCTAGCCAACCTGCACCTGCTGCGGCGCCGACACAGCTTCCAGAGCATGCTCTAAATCCACGATCAGATCGTCCGCATTCTCGATGCCCACCGAGAGACGGATCATCTGCTCGGTTACCCCCATCTTGGCGCGATCGGCGGCGGGGATCATCGCGTGCGAAGTCAACACTGGAATCGACACCAGCGACTCAACTCCACCCAGGCTCGGCGCCAGCGTAAACAAGCTCATGGCCTCGCTCACCCGGCGCGCGTCCTCGCCTGTGCCTTCCACCTCAAAGCTCACCATGCCGCCACCACCACTCATCTGCGCGCGCGCCAAAGCATATTGTGGATGCTGTTCGAGAAACGGATAATTCACGCTGCGTACCTTGGCATGCTCGGCCAGGAACTCAGCGACTCGTTGCGCATTCTCGTTCTGCCGCGCCACGCGCACCGCTAACGTCTTTAGTCCGCGCACCAGCATCCACGAGGCGTGGGGATCCATGCAATTTCCCAGCGTCGTGCGCGTTTCCCAAATTCTTTCCATCAGTTCGTGCCGTCCGGCTACGACGCCACAAATCAAGTCAGTGTGGCCGGCGAGATATTTCGTACCCGAATGCATCACCAGGTCAATGCCAAACTCTGCGGGATGCTGATTGATCGGCGTTCCGAATGTCGCATCCACCATGCTGAGCAGATTGTGCTGCCTGGCCAGCGCCGCCGCTTTCTTGAAATCCACCACGCGCAAGGTTGGATTCGTGGGCGACTCCAGATAAAGCAACTTCGTGTTAGGACGAATCGCGCGCGCGTGCTGCTCATAAGCGATCGTGTCGACGAAAGTCGTTTCAATGCCCATCTTCGGCAGCCATTGCGAAAGAAACTTGTTTACGCCACCATAGATATCGCGTTGCGCCACGATATGGTCACCGCTCTTGAGCAGAGCCATCAGCGTAGTGGTGACGGCGCCCATACCTGACGCGAACGTCAAAGCCGCGTCTACGCCTTCCAATGCGGCGATTGTTTTCTCCGCGACCGTATTCGTTGGATTCCCGTACCGCGTATAAAAGTGGTCAGTATGCGTAGCCTGTAATTGCTCGTCGTTATCGGTGACTTCAAATGTGGATGTCTGGAAAATCGGCGTAGCCAGCGGTCCGTTTTTCTTCTTTAGATCGGCCACGCCGCGCACGGCCTGGGTCTCGGAGTGGTGCTTGCCCTGTTTCATGTGTGCCTCGCTCCTTCAGATTAATTGCAGCCGAGGCGTCCAGCAAGTGAAGCGTTCTTCTGTGAACCGTTTATAATTCCGAGTTCATGAATCTTGGCCTGAAAGATCGTGTCGCTCTGGTCGCAGCATCCAGTCAGGGAATCGGTCGTGCCACTGCGGAAGCATTCGCCGCGGAAGGTTGCCGCGTCGCCATGTGCGCCCGCAATCAGAAAACGCTTGAGGAGGCTGCGGAGAACATCAGAAAGCGGTACAGCGCTGAGGTTCTTGCCGAAGCTTTCGACGTAACCGACGCCACAGCTGTTCAGCGTTTTGTTGCCGATGTGGCGAAAAGATTCGGTGGCGTCGATATTTGCGTAACCAATGCCGGTGGTCCTCCAGCCAAAGGATTTCTTGCCGCCACCCTCGACGAATGGCAACGCGCGATCGATATGAACTTTCTAACCACCGTTTATTTCGCCCGTGAAGTAATCCCGCACATGCAGCGCAAGCACTGGGGCCGCATCATCACCCTGACTTCGATCACAACCAAGCAGCCCGTCGCAGATCTCGTACTTTCCAATGCCGTGCGCGCTGCGGTAGTCGGTCTGGTCAAAAGTCTTGCGAATGAATTTGGCAAAGACGGAATTCTTGTGAATAACGTCGGTCCCGGTTTCACCGCGACGGATCGCCTGAAGGAGTTGGCCGCAGCACGGTCCTCCACGTCTGGAAAAAGCGAGCAGGAAATTTTCGATGCATGGGCCGCCGATGCCCCATTGAAGCGTCTCGGGGAACCGCGGGAGGTTGCTGAGACGATTGTCTGGTTGGCTTCGGACGCCGCTTCTTATATCACAGGCCAAACCATTCTCGTCGATGGCGGCATGTATAAAGGTTTATAAATTTCTCTGGTTAGTGGAGATTGCATGCGGTCGATAGCATCCCGGATATCAGTTATGAGCGGCGAAGGCGCGCTCTCAGTCTTTGCTCACGCCAAGGAACTGGAAAGCCAGGGCCGATCCATTATTCATCTGGAATTGGGTGAGCCTGATTTCCATCCGGGTGCATCGGTCGTCGAGTCTGCCGCAAAAGCTCTTGCGGATGGCAAAGACCGTTATTGCGCCGTCGCCGGAGTCCCCGCTCTCCGCGAAGAAATCGCGGCGTATCTGCAACGCACGCGCAATATCAGCGTTTCCCCGGCAAACATCGTGATCGCGCCGGGCTGCAAGGCGGCGCTATTCTTTGCCATGATGTCGTTGCTCGAGCCGGGCGACGAAGTTCTTTATCCCGATCCCGGCTTTCCCGGATATCCATCGATCACGCTGGGTCTTGGCGCAGTCCCAGTGCCCTTCGAACTCGCGTCGCGCAATCACTTTCAGCCCGACCTCTCGGAGATCGCTTCGAAAATTACTCGCCGCACGCGCATGCTGATCACGAACTCTCCGGGAAATCCCACCGGGACCGTGTACACGGATGCAGTTCAACGAGGACTAGCGGAACTGGCCGTAAAGCACGACCTCTGGGTGCTCTCAGATGAAATTTACGCCCGCATCATTTATGGCGATGAATATTTGTCGATGCTGCGCTATCCCGGGATGAAAGAACGCACGGTGATCATCGACGGTTTTTCGAAAAGCTTTGCCATGACCGGATGGCGCCTGGGTTACGCGGTCGCGCCGCCAGAGGTGGCGGCAGCGCTGGCCATGATGGCGATTAACAGTTACACCTGTGTGGCCGAATTCACCCAATACGCCGCCATTGATGCCCTGCGCGATCGCGAAGGCAGTACTCCGCGAATGGTCGCCGAGTTTGCCCGGCGGCGAACTCAGTTTGTCGATGACCTGAACAAAGTGCCGGGGTTCCGGTGCGAACCTCCGGAAGGCGCGTTCTACGCGTGGGTCGACGTTCGCGGCACTGGCTGCAGCGCCGAAGAGGTCTGCCGCATTTTATTGGATGACGCCGGAGTTGCCGCCATTCCCGGCGCCGCGTTTGGCCCATCCGGCAAACATTTCGTGCGATTCTCATTCGCCTCGTCAGTCGAAAATCTGAAGGAGGCCGCGGCTCGCATTGCGAAATTCTCGACCGCATGGCAAGGAAGTCTGGTCGAAAGCTAGCCGCCAGTACAGATATTTTGGTTCGAGGTTTTGGGTGGCGCAGCGCTTCAGCGCTGCGATGAATTGCCTTACTGAATAAGGGCTTCAGCCCCTGAGGGAGATATGAAATTGGCACGGCTCGTCTTGCCCGGATTGCTGCTCTGCGTCACGGCCTTTGCAGCAGTTCTTTCCCACGCTCAGGCCCGTCCCCTTCCCGGTCCCGATGTTCAGCAAATTTACCAGCGTCTGCTGCCACAAATCGATAAAATTCCTGCCTTCGATCACCACGCGCATCCCGGATTTTCCGATGATCCCGATGTCGACGCCATGGCCGCGCCTCCCGATTTCAGTGAAGCTGTCCGCACTCGCGACGATAATCCCGAACTCATCGCCGCCGCCAAAGCCTTGTTCGGATACCCCTACACAGATCTTTCGCCGGAACACGCCAAGTGGCTGATCGCGAAAAAAGCTGAACTGAAGAAACAATATCCCGGTACTGCCTACTTCGACATGGTCCTCGACAAGATCAATACCGAAAGCTCTGCCGCCAACCGTGCCATGATGCCGGACTATCTCGACCCCAAGCGCTTTCCGTGGGTCTTCTTCGTGGACTCTTTTATGTGGCCGTTCAACAACCAGCGCGAGTCCGCGCGCAATCCTGATGAAGGAGTCTACATCCCGCTGCAGGAGAAAATGCTGCACCGCTGGATGCAGCAGGAAAATGTTACGAAACTCCCGGTCGATTTCGATGGTTATTTGAAGTTCATCACTCAGGTATTGGAAGACAATCGAAATAAAGGCGGCATCGCGATAAAGTTTGAAGTGGCCTACTTCCGCCCCACAACTTTCGGCGACCCCACGCGCGAGCAGGCTGCAGACCTGTATTATCGCTACGTAACCGGCGGCATTCCCAGCGAGAAGGATTACCGCACCTTCCAGGATTACATTTTCCGCTATCTCATTCTGGAAGGTGGCCGCCTGCATCTTCCCGTACACATTCACTCCGCGGTCGGCATCGGCGACTACTTCAGTCTGTCCCAGAGCAACATCATGAATTTCGAAAGCGTGCTGCGCGATCCGCGCTACCGCAACACAACTTTCGTCATGCTCCACGGCGGATATCCACTCGAGCGCGAGGCCATCTGGCTCGCCGCCATGAAGAATGTTTATTTCGACTCCTCGTTCGAGGAGCTTGTGCAATATCCGTCCGCGTTCAAAGACATACTCAAGATGTGGCTGGAGACTTTCCCCGATAAGGTCACCTTCGGCACGGACGCTTTCCCTTACAATGAAGTCCTGGGCGCGGAAGAGAGTTACTGGCTGGGCGCGAGATCAGCGCGAACTGCGCTGGCTGCCGCTCTCGCCGAAATGATCTCGGAAAATGAAATCACTGAAGCCCGGGCTCTGGAACTGGCGCACGGCTATCTGCACGATAATGCGGTAAAGTTGTACGGTGGCAGGGTTCACTAATCATGGCGAAAAAAATCAAAACCAGCCGGGCATCTGTGAAGAATGCAAAAGCAAAGCGCAGTACAAAGCCGCATTCTCGTGCGCAACGCGCCGTCACGAAACATGCCGCTGCCAAAACGCCTCTGCAGTACGTTCCCTGGCACACCATCCCGCTGGAAGAATTAAATCCGCTTCTGCAGCGCCAGTTCGTGGTCGGCCAGGAAATTATGGTGGCGCGAGTCCTGCTGAAAAAGGGATGTATCGTGCCCGAGCACAGCCATCACAACGAGCAACTGACGTACATATTGGATGGTGCGCTGAAGTTCTGGATTGATGGTCGGGAGATCGTTGTTCATGCTGGCGAGGTTCTATGCATCCCGGCGAACATGCCGCACAAAGCCGAAGCTTTGGAAGACACCGTTGATCTGGACGTTTTCAATCCTCCGCGCGCGGATTGGATCAACAGAACCGATCAATATCTGCGCGGCGAGAAATAACCATTCATTCCATGCCGCCCTCCGCTACGCCTGGCCTGAAGTTTGACAAGCAAGGTTCTCCACTGAGCCAGAGCAAGGCCACGTTCATCTTTCGATGCATCGGTTGCGGCACGTTGACTCCGAAGGCCGCTCAGCATTTTCGCTGCTCGCATTGCGATAACTTGCTGGAGGTAACCGATCCAAGTTGGAAGTCGCCGGGCTTGAACGCTAGCACTTTAAAAACTACATGGCGGGAGCGCCGTTGCTCGAACTTGGCTCTTGACCTCAGCGGCGTTTGGCGGTTCCGCGAACTTCTGCCGATGCCCGAGTCTGCCGAGCAAGTAATTTCCTTGCGCGAAGGAAATACGCCGCTCTATGAACTTCCGCAAGCCTCCCGCCGCACTGGCGTTTCACGGCTCTACGGCAAACATCAGGGGATGAATCCGACCGGCTCGTTCAAAGATGCGGGTATGACGGTTGCCGCCACGTTCGCTCGAGAAGCGGGATATCATTGGGTCGCCTGCGCTTCCACAGGAAATACGTCAGCATCCATGGCGGCCTACGCCGCTCGCGGCGGCATGCGCAGCTTGGTGCTCGTGCCTGACGGGAAGATTTCCTGGAGTAAATTATCGCAAGCTCTGGATTACGGCGCGCTCACTTGCCAACTCCGAACTGATTTCGACGGCTGTCTGCGCCTGCTTCAGGAACTTGTGCAGCGCGCCCCGGTTTATCAACTGAACTCCATTAATCCATTCCGGCTGGAAGGGCAGAAAACGCTCGCCATCGAACTTCTGGAGCAACTTGATTGGAATCCGCCCGACCACATAATTGTCCCCGGAGGAAATCTCGGCAATAGTTCGGCGATCGGCAAGGCGCTGTTGGAAATGCTTGAGCTGGGATTGATCCCGTGCCTTCCGAAACTGTCGGTAATTCAAGCCGAAGGCGCGAACGCTCTGGTTCGCACTTTGCGTGAAGCCGGGGGCAAGCAGCTGGTGAGTGTACAGCCCGAAACCCGCGCCACTGCTATCCGCATCGGCAATCCCGCTTCGTGGGAAAAAGCAGTCAAAGTGATTCAAGCCACCGGCGGCGCTTGTGAACAGGTGAGCGAGGTCGAGATCGCGATAGCGAAAGCTGAAATTGGTGCCGAGGGAATCGGCTGTGAGCCTGCTTCGGCAGTGACGCTTGCCGGTCTAAAGAAATTGCTGAAGCAGGGCTTCGTAAAACCAGAAGAGACGGTCACCCTGGTGCTAACTGGAAACCTGCTCAAAGATCCTGACTTCACCATGGAGTTCCATCGTGGCGAACTTTTTCCCAACGCCATAAACAAGCTCGATGATGCTGCGCTGAACTCACTGCGCCATCCTCCGGTTGTGCTCGATGCCAATCTGGATGCGATCCTCCAAACTCTGGAACGAACCGAGAAATCCGATCCGGCGCACGCCAATGTCTAACACGCCAATGTCTAAGAAGAAAAAGAAATCATCTGCAACGCCGCTGCATCTGGCTCTCCCAGCAACCTCAGCCAATCTCGGCCCAGCCTTCGACGCAGCCGCCCTCGCGATGGATTTATACATCACCATCGATGCCCGGGCGGCGGGCGATTTTTCGATTCGCGCCACCGGCCGCGATCTGAAAATTTGCGAGACTTTAGAAAATCACCTTATCTTCACCACCTACCGGGAGATTCTTCAGGCGCAAAGCAAAGAGATTATTCCGCTTTCTCTTCGTATTCAAAACGACATTCCAATCGGCAAAGGCTGTGGGTCTTCCGCTGCGGCGCGCCTGGCCGGCATCGCATTGGCAAATCATTTCGGACGTTTGCGCTGGACCGATGCGAAAATCATCGGCGAAGCCTCTCGCCGCGAACACCATCCGGATAATGCCTCCGCCTGCTGGATGGGCGGTCTCACCGTGGCGCGCATGTCCGGAGAAGCAGAAGCTGAAGTGGTCAGCATCAAGCCGAAAGGAAACTGGCCGCTGTTGCTGGCTCTTCCCGAGCAGGTTCTTTCTACGGAGGAAGCCCGCCGCGTGCTCCCGGCGCAGTATTCCCGCGCCGACGCCGTGATCAATATTCAAAACTCGATGATGTTGCTTGCCGCTTTTATGCAGGGTCAGCACGCGCTGCTGGCAGCTGCGCTGGATGATCGCATGCACCAACCTTACCGTTCCGCACTCTGTCCTTTGCTGCCATGCCTGCAGGGATTGCGGGGGAATCCTGGAATTCTCGGCGCCGTCCTCAGCGGGGCTGGTCCATCGGTGGTCGTCTTTCTTGATCCCCGCACTTCACTTCAGAAAACTCGAAAAATTATTGCCGCTCACCTTGCCGAGAATAAACTGCGTGCCGAGTTGCTTCTCACCTCGATCGCATCGGGGGGAGCGCACCAATAAAATCCGTCGAATTGTCTGATTTGAAATGAACTAGTGATTTCCTCAAGCAGAAACTTTCCTCACCTGCACGTGTTAATTTCAACCATAGAGTCGCCGCTTCAGAAGATCTTAGTAAGTATTTGGGGTGTGCAGGATGAAGCCGAAAATGCATCATCACGTCCAGCCACGTGAGAGCGAGCCGCTGCGCAATGAACAAGCCGTCGGAAGAGATCCAGAAGTTTCTTCGAGCCCTCGACTCCTATCCCGAGCGTGTGGCCAAGGAACCGAACGTTAGTTTCCGGCGACATTTATCCGGCCTCTTCAAAGCCTCCCGCAAAAAACCCGACGAGCCACGGCGACACTAACTAGCAGTCAGAGATTTCTATCGGCTCGCCGGAGGCACGATTCCGTTCATGCGCAAATATTCCACCATTTGCCCGTAGTGGTCGAATCCATGAGCAGTCACGCTGGTTGCCACTCCCAGCCGCGTAATTGATCCCTCACCGAACGGGCTCTTCAGCGGAGACGACCAGATTTGTTTCGTTGATGGTCTGAATCGCCTTGTGAACATAGGCGAATGAATCCTTCAAATAGTTCAGGATCTCCGCCTTGGTCTTGATCGACGCCGGCCCCGATTCATCGCCGACATCTACCGGAACCTTTTCACTTAATATTGCCGCTCCAAACATATAATTCACCGCCGCCACGTGCTTTATCTGTTCGCCGAATGTGCGAACCCCTTTGAATTCGCCATTGCTAGGCGCGAATCCGAATTTGTCCTCGGGCATTGCCTCGGCCGCGGAAACAAACTCATGTTCCATACTGGTGACCGCGTGGTCAAGGACTTCAGTGACCGTCTTATGCTGCTCATTCTTCTTATTGGCCTGCGCTGAAGCCAACCCCGCAAACAGCAGCACGCAAAATGCAACACTACCCAAGCTTCCTATTCATAGATAATTCCTCCATTTGAACTACCCTGTGTTCCTCTGTGTCCCCTGTGTTAAAGACTTTTCTCGTCAAGATTTACCGATCGCAAAAGGCCATTCCGCGCCTCGCCACGCCCGAACCATATAAATCGCCAAGCCCAGCCAACAATATTACTACCGCATATCGTATTTCTTTTTGCCAGTTCGCCCGATTGAACAGGATAAACAGAAATCCGGCAATCGCGGCCAAAGCCGGCACCGGATACAGCCACATGCGAAATGGACGCGGGAACTCCGGTCGCGTCACTCGAAACACGATCAGTCCAACTGCCTGCACCAGAAATTGCAGAATCAGCCGAATGACCACCAGAGCCGCGATCGCGTCCCGCAGCCGCAGAAAACAGAACGCCGCCGCCGCCACTCCTAGCGCCAGCAGCGAAACATACGGGAAGCGGTATACGGGATGCACTTTGGCAAATGCCTTGAAATAATTTCCATCCAGAGCCGCCGCATACGGAACCCGCGAATAACCCAGCATCAACGAGAAGACCGACGCGAACGCGGCTACGATGATCAGCCCCGTCACCAACCGCGCCGCCCACGGCCCGTAAATCCGCTGCATAAACAACGACACAACGTACAACCCATTATTGTTATGCCCCGCCTGAAGCATTTCCCGCCACGGAACCACCGCCAGAATGCACAAGTTCATCGCTAGATATAGACAGGCCACCAGCAGAATGGAAAGCAGCAAAGCTCGCGGAATATTCCGCGTCGGATCTTTTATTTCATCGCCCAGGTAGCAGACGTTGTAGTAACCCCAGTAATCGTAAGTGGCCACCAGCATGGCTCCGCCCAAGCCGGTAAAAAATCCGTGGGAAAGGGTGAATGCTCCGGGAGGAAAATCAAACGCGCGAGCCGCGTTGAAGTGAGTCAGACCGGCGAAGATGATCCATCCGATGGTTCCCATCACGCCAATCCAAAGTATGTTTGAAAGCCGCCCGATCACCGTGATGCGCCGATAGAGCAGCAGACACCGTCAGGAAACAAATGATGACCGCGACGGCGGTACCCTGCGTCACAATCCAACTGACCTGCAGAGGGCCCGCCCATGGGATGGACACAGACGCAGTGTGCGCGGCGTAAACCGTTTCCAGGCTGGGCCAGTAGTAAGCGGCGTATCCGGCGAGCCCGATGCATCCCGTGGCAATGGAAAGTGGCGCGCTGAAGGAAAGTTGCCAGATAAACAAAAATGAAATCAGCCGTCCCCATTTGCGCGGACCATAAATCTCATTCAGGTAGCGATACGGTCCACCCGATCCCGGCATCGCAGCGCCGAGTTCCGCCGATACCAGCCCATCACAAACCGCCAACAGCGCGCCCGCAATCCATCCCAGCATCGCCTGCGGGCCGCCCATGGCGCTCAACACCAGCGGCATGGTGATGAACGGCCCCACGCCGATCATGTCGATCATGTTGAGCGCAGTCGCGCTCCCCAACCCCATGCCGCGGATCAGGCCGGGCGAACCCGAATTGCTTTGCGGGGGCGCGTGCATTTCTTGTAAGGCGAGTTTCGGGCGTTACGGATGAAGCAAGACTCTTCCGCTTATCTTTCGCTGTTCAAATGCCACATGCGCCTGGGCAGCTTCCGCCAGTGGATACGTGCGATCAATACGGATAGAAAGCTTACCTTGCCTTACCCAGTCGACGAAGTGTTCGAGGTAACCAGGATATTCTTTGACATAAGGGCTGCCATTTGTCCGGGTCAAGAACAGCGATCCTTTTTCCTGCAGCTTCATAAGATCAAACGGTGGCACGTACCCACTGGACTGGCCGTAGATCACAAGATATCCGCCGGGAGCCAGACTGTCGAGGCTCGCCTCAAATGTATCCTTACCAACGCCGTCATAGACTACGCTGACGCCGCGGCCTCCCGTAATCCGTCGTGCTTCCTTGGCAACATCGCTTTGCTTGGAGATAATAACCTCATCCGCGCCAGCTTCTTTCACGAACGCAGATTTCTCTTCACTCGATGTGACGCCAATCACCTTTCCCCCGCGGATCTTCGCCATCTGGCAGAGCAACAAACCAATACCTCCAGCCGCGGCGTGAATCAAGCACCAGTCGCCTGATTTTATTGGGTAGGCGAAATGAGTGAACGCGTACGCCAGGAAACCCTGATTCATACCCCCCGCTGCCTGGTCGATGCTGATGCCATCTGGAACGCGGCTGAGCCACGCGGCTGCGGCAAGCGCATGTGTCGCGTACGAATTTCCCACAAAGACAACGCGATCTCCCACTTGAACATTGTTCACGCCGGTACCGAGAGCTTCGACGATTCCAACTCCCTGGCTGCCCAGGGTTGCGGGAAGCTCAGGCTCGCTTGCATTGGCACGACGATAGAAACCTTGGCCGACAAGTTCTCCGCGGCGCTTTTGGACATCGAGAAAGTTAACGCTGGCAGCCTCGACTCGCACTAAAACTTGTCCTTGGCCAGGAGCCGGCGTGGGCAAGTCTTCCAATTTCATGACTTCCGGGCCGCCATAAGAATGAATGCGAATAGCGCGCATCAAGTTTCGTCCGTCCTCTTTGAAGACTACGCGATGGATTACTGCTTCTCATGCCCCGCGCTCAACAGATTCACATACAACCGCACCGCGCCGGGAACTCCTGCCGGCAATTGACGGAAGAATGCATAGCCCGTGTAGATATAAATTCCTTTACCGTATCGCGCCTGGAGCAAGCCGCCCTTTTGTGGCTCTTCACCCGGATCATGACACGCTAAGAGCGGTTTGAAATGGTCATCCCATTTGTCCATGAAGTAGAGTCCGCGTTCCTGCACCCAGCCATCAAAGTCGCGAGCCGTGATCGTATTCGGATAATGAAACACTTCATCCTGCGGTGCCAAAATATCGACCGGAGCTTCCTCCACGGAAACCCGCGCCCGGCTTAGCTCCGCAGGGTATGGAGTGAAATGTCCATTGTTAAAATCCGCCACGCCGCTGTTATATTGCACCACCAGCGTACCGCCCGCGGCGACAAAATCCAGCAGCTTCTTATTGTTCTCAGCAACTTCTTTCTGAGTATCGTAGCCACGAATTCCCAGCACAATCGTTCCGTAGCTGCTCAAATCTTCGCTGGCCAAGCTTTCAGGCGAAATCAAGGTCACATTCATTCCCAGTTGCTGCAGCACAGTGGGAATATCGTCTCCCGCCCCCATGACATAGCCAATTTTCAAATTGTGCGGAACTTGCACATCCACTATGCTCACGCGCTGAAGCGCCGGTTGATAATAATAAAAGCTGCCCAGGTCCTCTCGCGTCACGAGCGTGTAGCCTTCGCTGAATTTCTTGCCCTCCACGTCCAGCGTTGCACGCACCTGATCTCTTCCTTCCTGCAGGCCGGCAGGGAAAACTGTGAAGTGAAAATCTTGCTTCTCCCCGCGCTTCGTGAATTTCACATCCAACTGCGCGGGCTCCGACCGCCACCCCTGGGGCAACTCCAACCGCAACACGCCCGGCACTTCGTGGTTCAGATTGCTGGTGATGCCCACCGTAACCGTGGAACTCGCGCCGTTGTGAGTCGAGATCACGTGTGTTCCGGGTTCCAGTGCAACCGAAAATGCCGGGACCACCGCCACTGGACGCGCTTGTTCCTTTCCGTTGCCGTCGAGGAATGTCGCTACAACCGTGGCGCCAATCGCACTCTCTCCCCGCTCTCCGCCCGCAATCGCATACTCCACCCGCGCGCGCAGCACCGGAGGCGGGAAGGGAAGCGTCGCGTATTTCTCGTTGTCGATATGATTGAGGCTGTCTGTGAAGGGATTGTCCCGATGCCAGTAGGGGCGTGTATAGGCCGCATCATTGGGAACCTTCAGGCGAAACACCGCGTGTACATTATCACCAGGCTTAACGATAACCTGCTTCGTTTTATCGGAAATCGTGCTCCACCCTTCCGGTACTTCCAGTTTCAATCCGTCGAGCAGGAGCCGGTTCTTTGATCCGTTGCGAAAATCTACCGCAACCATGAAATCCTGTCCCGGCGAAACTGTCGTGACCGCATCCGCTTCTTTCGGCAAAACTTTCGATGGTTCCGCTCGTGAAACCACGGTTGCCGCAAGATTTATGTCCAAAGCATCGTTCAACGCGGCCTGCGCCTGTTCCGTCTTTTCTTCCAGCCTGGCACTCAGATCAGCCTTTGCGCCCGCACTTAGGCCGGATTTGCCGACCTCCTCTCCAAGCTGCTCAAACCCAGCGATTACTCTCATCAGCGGCACAGCCGCAGCCGACGAATCGTTGCGGCTCGCGTCGGCGCTGGCTGCGGAAATCTCGCTCGCAATCTTTGTCAATTCTTGCCGCAACTGCGGAACCTTCGATTCCTCCGTCCCCAAACGCGTTGCTAGTCCGGGCAAACTGCTATCGATCCCATCAAAGAAATCTTTTTCATGCCCATCCTTATCGAGCTTCGCAGGCTCGATCGAATCCACCAACTTGTAGAACGTAAACCGGTCTCCTGGCTCTACCGTCCAGCTTCCGGACCCCTGCGAGAGCTGATGCCGCAATCCTTCCATCGCGAACTGTACGTAGGACATGCCTAAGTCAGCGTCTGGCTTACCGGTGTTCAACTTCACCGTCCAGTCGGCATCCGGACAGGTCATCGCGCCGAACCCGCACACATTTCCGATGTAAAGTTTCTTCGCTTGCCAGGGCAGCAATCCTTGCGCAATCTGCTCGGGAAAGCGCTTGGGATCCGCTGCCGCTCGAAATGCCTCCTTGGTCAGGATGCTGGATGCCTGGTGATGCCCATGTCCATCGCGCGGCGTGCCCGAAAATCGAGCGACCAGCACATCGGGACGAAATGTTCTTATGACGCGCACCATGTCGCCGAGCGCAACATCGTGGCCACCCCACTTCGAGAAAGTTTCCGCCGCACTTTTCGAAAAGCCAAAATCTGCCACGCGCGAAAATCGCTCCTGCACTCCGTAATACTCATCCGCAGCCAGAAGCTCGAGAGTACGCAGCACGCCGAGCACATCTGACAAATTGCTGCCAACTTTATTCTGGCCACCCTCGCCGCGATTCAGCGTCATCAATAGCACGCTGTCACCGTGTCCGCGCGACTCCAGCGTGAGCATTCCGCCATCTTCATCGTCCGGGTGCGCTACGGTCTGCATCAGGTGTGCTGTTGTGCCCAATCGCCGCAGCATTAACCGCAAGCCCAGGGCGTGCCTCGATCTTGCGGAAGTTCGGGAGGAGTTCCCTGGTAAGGCAGTTGAGGGAAATCCGTTACCGACCATTGCTGATTGTCCGGCTGCGCCGCCGCCGAAGGGTGAGCAGTTTCTCCAGTTTGCGGCGGCGCTGCCAGCACCAGCAAGGGACACGCCAAAAGAAGTAACAAGAATGAGCCCTGGATTGTTACAGCGTTCAAGAAATGCTGGACGGGCCTCTGCCAGCGACCGGCGAGTTGGTCAAGTTCCAAATATTTCACCCTACAAGGATGGGGCCTAACCCTGCTTGGACGCAAATTCTTTGGCAGCGATGCAACTTGACCGTCATCAAATGACTCTACTGCCCTCGCCCTTCTTTCAACGTCTCCTGACAAGTGCTGGCGGCTGTCAGCACGTCGTCAAAGGCTGTTTCTTTTCGCAAGCTCTTCAATAGCGGATCTTCCAATAACGCGGAATACGCGCAGTAATTCTGTTGAACCGCCGCCTTCAGCAGATGCAAGGCGGCATCTTTTTGTCCGCAATACGCCATCAGCGCGCCAACGTGGTACCAAGCCTCGGGGTCCGGTTCCGTCATCACCGACGCTTCTTCGTCGCGGACAATTCGGTCCATATCGGCCGGCTTCTGCGCCGCCGTGCAGGCCACCAGCAAATCACGATGATAGATAGGAGCTTTGGCCACACTCTTTACCGCTTCGCGCGCCTGCGCCAGGTTGCCAGCAGTCAGATAAACATAAGGCGTCGCCCATGCGGCCCACTCAGAACCTGCGTCCAGGTGAACGAAGTCCATGGCGCGATCGGTCTGCCCAAGGGCCATAAACACCCAGGCGCAGGAGCGGAAAGTAAAGTTTCCCGGATCGAGCGAGCGTGCCGCATTGCATTCCTGTGCTGCTTTCTCCTGCATCCCCGCGTAACGCAGCACATAGCTGAGAGCGAAGTGTGCATCGGCACTTTGAGGTCTTCGCCGCACCAGGTCGGTGGCCGCGTCATAAGCGCGACCCAACTCGCCGCGGTCCACCCGGTTGACAATCAGATTGCTGGCGGCTTCCACCAGGTTCGGATCCAACGAGAGCGCTCGTTCATAGGCGGCATTCGATCGCTGGAACATCGCCTCGCCGCCGCCGCCGTACAAAGAGTCGAAGTAATAACGCTGTCCCAGCGCTTCCCACGCCGGCGCGTAGTTGCGATCTTCTCCCACTACATGCTCCAGAACCGCGATTGCATCCTTATTCGGCCCGGGATCATGCGGTAAGGCGAGACTATGCAGATAAAGGTCGTAGGCTTCCTGGCTCTGCGGGCGCGATGCAGTGCTCATGGTTCCCGCCGCCACACCCAAAGCGGGCAACAATCCTTGCTGCACTTGTGTGCTAATTGCGACTGCAAAGAAATCAAATCATTCACGGACGCTGAGGCGCTGCCTTGCCAAAGCAGACGGTCGTTGGGGACATCAATCGCCTCAAGGGTAACCGTCAATCTTCCCCCTGGCGCATAAAATGCCCCATCAGCAGCCGGCCCACATGCAGTTGCAATCCCACCTTGTGCGGATCCAGATCCGGCTCGACATACTTGCGGGTGACCGAGGAAGGCCGCACTTCCAGCGAACGAGAATAACTCAATACGCTGGTGAATTCGTCCGCCAGCGCGAAGCGCAAATAGTCCACGCTGACATCGCCGTTCATGTTCTGCAGCGGCAATACCGCAATGGCATTCCGTTCCTCAGCGCTGGCCACTTCGCGATGCTTCCACCAGTACGCTCCCACCGCAGCCAATACTGTGGCCAACATGGCCAGACTTCCTAACAACAACCAGAAAACCCATCGACTGCCGGGTCGCCCGAAGGTCTTGCTCGCAACCCTGAGCCGGGCGGTTTGTAAACCGCTCCGCACCTGACCCGATTCGTTTTCGCGCTTCAGTTGCTGCAGGTCTGCCTTCATCTGCGTGGCGCTCTGGTAGCGGTCCTTGCGGTCCTTCTCCATCGCTTTGCCGATGATGCCTTCCAGTTCCACCGGCACTTTTGGATTCAATTCTCCCGGCGGAACCGGCTTGTCGTGCAATACTGCATCGAGCGTCATCAAAGAGTTTTTGCCGGTGAAAGGCTTTTTCCCGGTGGACATCTCGTACATGACCACGCCAAAGGAAAACAGGTCGCTGCGGAAGTCGATATCTTCGCTGCGCGCCTGCTCGGGCGACATATAAACGGCTGTTCCCGGAATAACTCCCACGGCGGTCAAGGAATTGTCGTTCGCGCCTCCATCGCTGTCGGTGCCAACGTTGTGCACCAGTTTGGCCAGCCCGAAATCCAGAACCTTCACCTGCCCGTCAGGAGTCAGAAAAATATTTGCCGGCTTGATGTCGCGGTGCACGATTCCCTTGGCATGGGAAGCTGCCAGCGCGTCCGCTACCTGGATGCTGATGTCGAGCAGCTTTTCTGTTCCCAGCGCGTGGCCGGAGATGCATTGCTTCAGGCTCTCGCCCTCCAGCTTCTCCATTACGATGAAGGGATGGCCCTTATTGTCTTCAATGCCGTGGATGGTGCAGATATTGGGGTGATTGAGTAACGATGCCGCTCTGCGCTTCGCGCTCGAACCGCTCCAGCGATTTGGGGTCGCCGGCAAGATTTTCAGGAATGAATTTCAGCGCAACGTGCCGGCCCAGCTTGAGGTCTTCCGCCTCGTAAACCACGCCCATGCCACCGCCCCCGAGTTTTCCCAGAATGCGGTAGTGGGATACGGTCTGGCCAATCATGAAAGCGCATCACTCCCAACGGCGGTAATGTTAGGCTTCGCCGATGATTCCGGTCAACTACAGCCTTTGCGCACAATTAGATGCAGGGACGCCGGTCCGAAACAGCCGGCGAGACTTCAACGCCCATGCGTTTCCCAAAGTGACAACCGCCATGACCTTTTGTTTGCCGACGATGTCCCCAGTACCAAGAGTGAAGGCTACTATGAATCTAGCAAACGGATTGGCGGATTCTACTTTCATGGCGCAGAAATTTAAGGATTCTCTTGAAGTTCAGAAGGCCATCCGCAAGCGTGCCGCGGAACTGTACTGGCGTGGCGGAGCCGTAGTCGGCCACGACGTCGACAATTGGCGCCAGGCTGAAGCAGAAATTCTGCGCGAAACGGGTGCTCATCTGCCTCGTCCTGCCGTAGTGATTAACCTGGAAGGAGTGGTTTATACGGGAGAATACGACCTGGCAGCGGCCGATGGTTACTTGCCCGGCGAATGGAAGCCCGGAGATCGAGTTCCCATTCGCCTGGAAGGCGAAAAGCTTTTTCTGCGCCGGCCCAATGGCCGCGAACTGGAAACAAGCATCGTCAAACGAATCGGCTAAATGATCTGTCATCCTGATTTGCGCGGCGCTGCCCTGAGCTGCCGAAGAACCTATCAAACTTGCAGCGCCAATTCTTTTTGTCGGGAAAACTCTTACCCCAGAGCTCCTCTACGGTTCTAAGTACAGCCCTGCCGACGCTCCCACCCACTCCATATTCACGTTGTGGTCCACTCCCATCATCAAGCCGCGGCCCATACGAATAATCGTCAGTACTGCCTGCAATTTTTCTTGCCACACATACATCACGCGCACTTCTGCCTTCGTCGCGCCAAAAGGGGTTTCGATCACCGGTTCAAAATGCAGCCGTTCCTGCAGAATGTAATCCCGCCGCTTCTCGAGCGGAATCGATGCGATATTCTCTTTCGTCGGCGCAATCACCACGCCCAGGCCGGCGAAAGAATACAAAGGTTTCAACGCGTAATTGTGCAAGTCATCAGGAACCCGATCCAACTGATTCAGAAACCAGGTTTTCGGCACCGACTCGTGCCGCAGATAGGGAATTGAAAACTTGCTGATGCGAAAATACCAGTTCGGATGCCCGGCCCATTCCACATCCAGGTCGTCTCGCCAATCGAATCCCAATTTCACCTTCTTGCGTTGCAATTCGTCGACAATCGCGCGATTGTAAATCCGCCGGATCGGAACCTGAGTTCCGCGGCGCTCGTAATAGAGCTGGTTTCCGTGCTGCTTGATCGCGGCTATATCGACGGTCCTGACTCCAAGCATCTGCTCCGTCATCAGAAAATCTGGCAGAGTCTTCTGCGCTTCGGGATCAATCTCCATCAGAATGACGTTTTCCGGATCGTGATCGCCGACGATTGCAGTCCGCAAAAGTTCCCGGTAGGAAGCTTCGTTTAGCCCACTCAAAAAAAATTTCAACTCCGAAGCCGGCGGTTGCGGACCGGAAGCCATCGTCCCCTGAAGCCCGTATACGTCGATGTAGTTTTGCGCCAGCGCAACTTGATATGCATACAGAGAAGGGAAGGCCTGCAGTTCTACTAATTTCGGCTGCAATTCTCCGCTGGAATCGCGCACTAATCCGAAATCCACCTGGACAAACATGGGGTGCGGCGGTTCATTTGGAACTTTAAATTCCTCGGGAATGGAGGCATTCGAGCGAGCCAGATACTCCGGACTTTCCACCAGTTGCCGGATCAGAACCTTGCCGTCGTCGGCCATTCGTCGCAGAAGTTGCGCCGGGAAAAAACAAGGCGTCTCCGAGAGACGGAATTTCACATGCGTTCCGCAAGCGTCGTCAACCCGACGCAAAAAAGTTTGATATTTTTCGGGACTGAAACTGGCGTTGAATTTGTTTCGGAGGGAGGGGATCATAGCCAGAAAAGGCAATATAGAAAAATCACTCGCGGATTTCCATATTCTGAATCAGCCCACCTTCGATCGAATACACATGTTCCACCATTCGATTGAGGAGTTCTTTTCCAGTCAAATCGCGAACGACTTGGTGAACCTCGACGACCACCCGCCCGGTCGAGTCAGTTGCGAACTTCTTTGGCTCAACCTGCGGGTCCAGTATTTTCCACTGTCGGGTCCAGTACTCACGAACTCCTGCGCGTCCGTGGACCGTACCGCCTTCCATGCCATTGGGCCATTCCACATCGGGTTTCATTGTAGCTAGAGCAGCTTCGAGATCGCGCGCGTTGAATGCCTCATATGCTTTTCTCAGCAGCGCCACTTTGGAGTCTTCGACCGTCACAGTACAGGCCCTACGCTTCCACTAAAAACTTCCCATCCCGCATGATCTGCTCGTCGTCCACCCAAATATTGAACTTCCGACCCACAACATCGATGTGGGTTGTGGAATCCCACTCCGCGCCCGTATGCGCCCCATAGGGATTTCCAAACGCAATGTGTACGCCGGGATACTTCTCATCCTGCAGAATCTGCCCAATCACATCCTTGAGATCGATATTGGTGCCGATGGCAAACTCGCCCACGCGGTCGCTGTTCTCATCGGTATGCGTGTACTTCCAGAAATCCTCTTCGAGTTCGCGATTTTCAGAATGCGCCTCGGTGAGGCGGTTTCCCTTTATGCGTACCGTGAGCGGCGTTTCCTGGAGATTTCCAAATTTTGTGCAGAGATAATCCCCAACTACGCCGTCGATTACAAATGTGCCATTCACTTCACCCGGTGTCGTAAAGATTTCACCGCCTGGCAAGTTCCCCCACTTTTCGGCGGAGATAATTCCACTCGTCTTTAACCAGCGGTAATTGGGATTCAAATCCGCAATCAGGTCCGTCCCGGCAGCAGTTTTCGCCCGCACTCGCCGCGCCTTACGCACCATCGCAACCACCTTCGCGCTCAGCCGGTCGACTTTCTGGAAATCTGCCCGCATCCCTTCCAGCATGATCTGCCGGTTGATGTTCACCATGTGCGCGTGCCGGATCTTTCGCCGATTCACCACGTCCGTCATTTGCATGCGCGAGCGCAACTCATTCCGCTGCGCCCACACCGCAAAAATAGAAACCTGACTGGTTTCGAGATCCGCGGCAATCTCCGGCGGCAAATTCTTCAGCGGCCGCTCCGCCACATCTTCCAAAACCCACACGCGATACGGCGAGCCAAGCTTCTCCAATTCGGCCACGATGGCCGCCGCGATCTCTTGCGTGGCCTCGTCCGTAATAACGCAAACCTTCTCCTCCGGTTGTACGCGCAAACACACGTTAACTGCATTTCGCGCTCCGAACGCTATATTCCAGATCGAAAGCAACTGGTGTACGGTTGCCCCATCCTTCCCGCGTTTTGTGCGAGAGAGCCTGCCCTGAGCTCGACGAAGGAGTGGGGATTTTGACTTGCTCTGCAGGAGTGCTCATTACCCTACTTTTCTCTCCGAAGCCGGCTCGACTTCCGCCAAACCCACTTCGGTCTCTTCGATAATGTAATCGACCACTTTCTTCAAATCTCCAGTCTCCTGGTAAACCCGCAACTGGCGGTCCGCGCCGCTGCCTTCTTCCAGCATGGTATGGATGTAGTTCAACTCCTCGCGCGAATCCAGTTCATCCACCACATCGTCGACAAACTCCAGATATTCGCGAATCAAATCCCGCGCCGGCACTTCGATCTGCTTGCCGAAATCGATCAGCTTTCCATCCATGCCATAGCGCGACGCCCGCCACTTGTTCTCCATTATCAGCGCACGCCGGTACAGGCGAAATCCCTGATTCGCTGTATGCAGCTTATACAGTTTCGCCACCGTCGCCTGAATCAGCGCGGCCAGGGCGATGGTTTCATCGGCGCGCATGGGAATATCGCACACGCGGAACTCGATGGTATTGAAAAACGGATGCGGGCGAATATCCCACCAGATTTTCTTCGCATTATCGATGCAGTTCGTCTTGATCAGCAGCTTGATGAAGTTTTCGTACTCGCCCCAGCTGGGAAAATAGTCCGGGATATTCGTTCGCGGAAACTTATCGAAGACCTTGCAGCGATAAGATTTCAATCCCGTATTCATTCCCAGCCAGAACGGCGAATTCGTCGAGAGCGCGAGCAGGTGCGGCAGAAAATACCGCGCATGATTCATCATGTGGATCGCGGTCTCGCGATCCTCGATCCCGATATGAACGTGCAGCCCGAAAATCAAATTGGCCCGCGCTACTAACTGCATGTCTTCGACAATATTCTTGTAGCGGTCGTCGGGATTAATATCCTGCGTCCGCCAGTCCGAAAACGGATGCGTCGCCACTGACGCCAGCCGCAATCCATTCTCCCTCGCCAGCCGGATAATGTCGCGCCGCAGCATCTTCACTTCCGCCTTGGCTTCCTTGATGTTCTTGCAAACCCCGGTTCCGACTTCGACGACCGACTGATGCATCTCCGCTTTTACACGCTCCTGCAGCAGCAACTTTCCCTTCTCCAGAATTTCCGCGTGAATATGCGAACGAAGATCCCGCGTCTCCGGATCGATCGTCTGGTATTCCTCTTCAATCCCGATTGTGAAAGTAGGTTTCATTGCAGTAGCGGAAAATCTTATGATTCCGAACAGTACAAAAAATATTGTCATTCCGAGCGAAGTCAAGGAACACGATGTTTGCCGCAGCGCTCCGAACTTCGTGGGGCCGAAGCTCAAGTCGAACCAGTATAACAACCGCAGAGAGCGTCTCCTACTTCGCCGTCTTCCCCCGCTTCCGCTCCGCCACCCAGGCCGGCTCACCCTTACGCGCAGCTTTTTCCGCGGGAGCCTTCCCCGCTAGAAACGCCGCCCACCGCATCTCCCGGGCCGGATCTTCTCCAGTAACGGCCATCTTCACCGCCATCTCGGCCACCGCATTCACGATCCAGTCAAAATTCTCCTGCCCTACCGAAGTAATCTCCGCATCTGGCGCCGGATTCAGAAAATCAATCGCATAAGGCACTCCGCCCTCAACCGCAAACTCCACCGTATTCAAGTCGTATCCCAAAACCCGGCACAAAGTCAGCGCATCTTTTTCTATTCTTACCCTTAAAGCCTCCGTGGACGGCGGCGGATTCCCCTTCACATACCGCTCATGAAAAGGCAGCCGCGGATCGTATTTCATGATGTGAACTTTCTCCTGCCCCACCACATAACAGCGGTAATACTCTTCAAACACCACGCCGTGCTGCAGCGTCATGCACAAATCGCCGGTCTGGTTATAGTGCTGAAAAAATTCCTCCGGCGAATGCACGTGATAAACATGCTTCCATCCGCCGCCGGAATAAGGCTTCAGGAAAGCAGGGAAGCCCACGTAGTCAAATATCTCCTGCCAGTTCAGTGGATAGATCAGATTCCGCATCGAGCGATCCGTCGTTCCCTCCGGATGCTTGTTATGCGGCAAAATCACCGTCGGCGGAATCGCCACGCCCAGCTTGTGAGCCAGCGCATAATTAAAAAATTTGTCGTCCGCCGTCCACCAGAACGGATTATTCACCACGATCGTTCCATGCAGCGCCGCGTTCTTGAAGTATGCGCGATAGAACGGAATATCCTGCGAAATCCGATCAATGATGACGGCGTATTTCTGGGGTTCGTCCATGCGAACCCCGCCCACCTGTACAAACTCCGCGGTCACATCCTCGACCTTCATCGCGTTGATCTTCTCCACGACGGCCGGCGGAAAAGTATTTTCCATACCGAATAAAATCCCGATCTTCTTCACGGTTCTCTCCTGTCCAATCAAAACTTGTCATCCTGAGCGAAGTGATTGTTTCGCGAAGCGAAGCAATCACGCAATCGAAGGACCTCTGCGTCTCTCAATTGCCGCCTCACTGCTTCTTTCGCAAGGCAGCCTGATCATGCAAAACCTAAACCGATATGCCAACAGTCTTAAAAATACTTCTCCGCCATTCTCAGCCACAGAGGCCAATCATGTCTGGAATTGTCCCCATAAATATCCAGCCAGTGCGGTACGGCTTTCCCATTCAGCATCGCGGAAAACTTCACATTCTGGTCCAGACAAATATCCCAATCGGCTGAGCCCAGTACGATTTTCATCTGCCGGTAACGGCTCAAAAACCAGTCGTCATTCTGGTTCGGCAAATAATCCGTCGGGCAATTGAAGTAACAATCGTCATCGTAATATCCATCCAGAAATTGGTGAATATCAAATGCCCCGCTCATGCTGACGCAATGCGTGACCACATCGGGATGCTTAAGCGCAAAATTTACTGCGTGATAAGCGCCGAAACTGCACCCCGTAAGCGCCAGCCGGGGAGTTTGATTCTTCCACCGGATAAATGGCAGCAGTTCATGCAGCACGTAGCGCTCGTACTGGAGATGCCGCATCACGCGTACCTTGGGATGCACGCCCTTGTTGTACCAACTCTCGGTATCGACCGCGTCCGTACAAAATATCTGCAATTCGCCGCGGTCAATTTGTGGTGCCAGAACGCCGATCATTCCACGATCTTCATACTCGAAGAATTTACCCATGGAAGTGGGAAACACGAGCAGCGGCGTGCCGGCGTGCCCGAAGACCAGCATTTCCATATCGCGATTCAATTCCTGGCTGTATCTCTTGTGGTATTCGCGATTCATTTTTCGACGTTCCGGCAGCGGACGAAGTATATTACCTGAACTGCAAGGCGCAGGTATTCCACTTTGGTACCGATTGCCCGCTCGCTTCTCTCGAAATGGTATCGTGATACGAGATATGTCGTGGAAGGTTCCCAAACTGATCCCGCGCTCAGCGCCGGTGATCCTGCTTGTGCTTACGGTCGCGGCCGCCAGCGGATTCGCCGCAGTGAGCCATCTGGTTACGCGTTACACCCTTAACCAGCAGGCGCGCGGCCGCAAGCTTTATGCGCTCGGATTGAATTACGCGAACGCCGGCAACTACAGCGACGCGATCAATGCGTTCCGTGCCGCGCTGACCTGCGATCCCACAAACTCGCAATATCAGCTCAGCCTGGCCCGCGTGCTGCGCGACAGCAATGATCCCCAGCGTCTTGAGGAAGCGGAATCCTATTTGCTAGCCCTCTGGCAGCGGGCTCCCCAGGATGCCTCAGTCAATCTCGCGCTCGCCCGAGTGGCCGCCCATCGTGGTTCGATTGAAGATGCCATCCGTTACTACCACAATGCCATGTACGGCGTCTGGGATTCCGATCCCGATGGCAACCGCAATCGGGCTCGCATCGAGTTGATCCAATTCCTGCTCAAGGAGAACGCATACGCGCAGGCTGATTCCGAACTCATCGCCCTGGCTGCGGCGTTGCCGCGCGATCCCGCAGCACATCTCCAGGCGGCACGGCTTTTTGACCAAGCCCATGATTACAACGGAGCGCTCGCCCAGTACGAGGAAGCATTGCGGCTGGATCCGGGAAACGCCGCTGCCCTGGCTGGAGCTGGCGAAACCGCGTACCGCGCCGGCAATTACATTCTCGCGCAGCATTATCTGCGCAGTGCAGTGAGCGCGAATCCCAACGACACACAATCCCGCGAACTGCTGGCGTCCGCCGACTTAGTGCTCCGTTCGAATCCCTTTCACAGCCATATTTCGGACGCCGAGCGCAACCGCCGAATCATTGCCGCGTTCAATCAAGCCGAAGATCGCCTTACCTCGTGCGCCCAGCAGGCTGGCATCGATCTTAAGCTACGGATAATCCCTCCCAGTCGCCTCTGGTCGGGCTCCAAGCGCGCTGGTTGCTTGCCAAGCCGGATCTTGAACTCCTCCGCTCTCCTGCCGAGACGGACCTTCCGGACGCGATCATGGACGTGGTTTTTCAAATCGAACAGCAGACGTCGACCACCTGCGGCTCGCCACAGGGCCTTGACCTTGCCCTTTTGATGATCTCCCACAAACGCGAGGCTATCAGCCAATGAGCGATCTCGCCCCTATTGTGGATCCTTCCTTGCCCGCGCCCATGCGGGTTAAAGTTCCACGCCGTTTGTTCTCCACTCTTGAAGGCGTCTTTAACGAAGAAGTATTTTTCTTAATACTGTGTGTATTCATTGGAATCTTCTCTGGCTTAGCGGTTGTGTGCTTTCGACTGGCTATCGACTGGACGCATCTTGCCCTGCTCGGTCCGCTGCCGCAAAGTCATAGTTGGCGTCTGTTCGTAGTTCCGGCGCGTCGCGGGATTGGTGGTAGCCGTGCTCGTGATGCACGTTTTCCCAGGTATCCGCGGCAGCGGCGTGAATCAGACCAAGTCCGCACTCTACATCTTCAACGGATTCATTCCGTTTCGCACCGCGGTGGGAAAATTCATCTGCGCCGGCCTCGCTATCGGTTCCGGTCAATCGCTCGGTCCGGAAGATCCTTCTCTGCAAATCGGAGCGGGAATTGCCTCAGCCCTAGGACGTCAACTTGAAATCTCGCGCGAGAAACTGCGGCTCATGGCTCCGGTTGGCGCTGCCGCCGGCCTCGCGGCCGCTTTTAATGCTCCTATCTCGGCCGTGCTGTTCGTGATCGAAGAAGTCATCGGGCGCTGGAGCGCAGGCATCCTGGGTTCGGTCGTCCTTTCGGCCGTTGCCAGCGTGGTGGTAGTGCGCTCATTCCTCGGCAGTGAACCGTTGTTCAGAATTCCTCTCACCACCTTCAAGCGTCCCAGCGAACTGATTGCTTATGCGGTACTCGGTCTGGTTGGCGGACTAGCGTCTGTCGCCTTCGCCAAATCGGTTGGCTATCTTCGTCCCCGCCTCAAAGCTTTGCCGCGATGGACACACTACTTTCAGCCATCCGTTGCCGGGCTCCTGGTGGGCTTCATCGGATTTTTCGGATTTCCCCAGGTTATGGGCGCCGGTTACGACTCCATGGATCAGGCGATGCATGGGCAATATGCATGGAAAATCCTGGCGATGCTTGCCCTTTTGAAGATCATCGCCACTACCATCTCTTTTGTGAGCGGCACTCCGGGCGGAATGTTCGCTCCGACGCTTTTCGTGGGAGCCATGCTGGGCGGCGCCGTCGGCGATCTCGAACGCTTCTACTTCCCGCACCTCACCGGCTCGACCGGAACTTACGTTCTTGTAGGTATGGGAGTCTTATTTGCCGGCTTCCTTCGTGTACCGATGACTTCCGTCTTCATGGTTCTGGAAGTGAGCGGTAATTATGAAATTATTGTTCCCGTGATCGTGGCCAATACTTTTGCCTATGTGGTGTCACGTTGGCTGCAGCCTGTCCCTATTTTCGATCTGCTCACTCGTCAGGACGGACTGATTCTGCCCTCCCTGGAAGAGGAACGCGAGGAAACGATTCTGCGCGTCGAAGATGCCATGCTTTCGGTTCCTCCCGTTATTCTCAGCGCGCAGGATTATGTCGATGCCAACTTCCACCGCGTGCAGAATTCCAATGAAGCCGCTTTTCTGGTGCGTATGCATCCCAGCGGATGGAGCACCGTCACACGTGAACAACTTCAGCGCTTTTATCGCGAGGGTAAGGGCGAACTTACTTTAGCGTCCGTTCTTCCCCCTCAATCTCTACCGAGTCTGTATCCCGATCTCCCGCTGGATTCCGCGCTACGCTACGTGAACGACTACCTTATTATCCCAGTTGTCAATCGCGCCGACTCCAAACGCCTAGAGGGTGTCGTCTCTCGCGAATCCGTATTCAAGAAATACGGCAGTAGAACTGACTTCGAGGTCACCAGTTAAAAACTTGGATCCTTACTTCTCCATGTTGAATCGCTCGTTCTGTACCGACTTACCTTCCAATAAAAAAGACCGCACACCGCGGATCACGGAGCCACAACAGTCTTCGTTTCGGAATAACTCTATCGAGGCGCACTGACTTCGCTGCTGCGCTCAATGCTGTCGGTGCGTTTGTAAGCGGTGTACTTGATGATTTCTCGCAGATGGGCAGTGCGCGATGGAAAGCGAAGGGTGTCGTCCGAACGCGTGTATGCCGGAAACCAGTAACGTCCATCCACTTGCTGGCGATAGGTCACGAACGTCGGCTGTAAATGCACCTGCTCATGTTTTTTCACCTGAATTTTCTCCGGACCACTTTTGCCGCATACTTTTACGATTTGAAAATCCTGCGCGTCCACCCATATCCGGCCAGTAAAGTATCGCTTTCCGCTCTCTTCCTTTTTCGGTTCCACGTGGAACAGGTACGTGTCCAGATCGTCCACGTGCTGTTGTCCGGCATAGGTCAGGTTGTACTGCGGCAGGTCATCGCTGGTCATCATGAGCGGCATGAACACTCGAATGTCTTCCATGTCGTTCTGTTCGAGCTGAATGCCTCGCAATGAGGGTTGTGCTGCGTAGGTCACCGATTCGAGCCGCCTGCCCTTCGCATCGTAAGAAACAGTTGTGACTTCGTGGAACTCGCCGGTCACGCTTGTGCCGCTGAGCGTCTGCACGAGTACATCTTGTTTGTAGGTGTAGTGCAATCGCGCGGCTTTCGCTTCCGCTTCGGCCGCGCCAAACTTCCGGATGACTTCTTCCACGCTCACAGTTTTTGGGGGAGAGAAATCCAGCAGTCCATTGCCATCCTCACAATTAGTCTGCGCCGGCGAAGCGATCGGCAGCAGGAAGCAAAACGCGAGGAGCGCAACCAGAAGGAATGGAATTGCATTGGGATTCCTCAGCCTGAAAGCAATGCCAGCTTTCATTTGTCCATAACCTCCCGGCGCCGAAACGATATACCCGTGGCCAGGGGCTTGCAAGTCTCGCGAAGATCAGCTTTTCCCAGCTTTTCCACATGTGTGCAAAACCTTTCTCATAGGCCGTGGTGTGGCTTTGTAACTCGAATCCCAGGCTCTCGGCTTTGGTATGCAGATTGCCACTGTTCTATGTGCAAGCGCCGAGATTGAGAATTTGGCTCTTTTACAAAAAATGGGCGCCATCCCCTAACGGCGTATCCCCCAGACTAGGACTATCTATGAAGATCACAGTTTTCGCGTTCTGTTTTCTGTGTGCCGCCGCAGCCTTTGGACAAACCGCTGCCGTGATGTACCCCAATCCACAACCCGTCGTTATTCCCAGCCATCCGGAGCATGCTGCCACGCATGCCATGGGACTGGAATCCAGCCTGCTCCAGACGTCCGTCTACAGCTATGGCCAAGGCGAGCAACCGCTATGGGAGTTTGCCTCCGACAAACGCGAAGTTCCACTGGGCGATGTAGCTCGCGCATATCGCAAGGGACATGTGTTCGATAAGAAGGCTGTAATAGTTTCGAATAATTGAGAAGAAATTCCGAAACGAACCTTCACTCGCCAGCGCCCATCATCAGGATGGGCGTTGTCGGCTTCTCGGATCCCGATTGGTTCTCGACCGTAATGGCAAATGCCTTTGCCTCGATTCCCGGTGGCAGCGGAGGATTCACCACGCTGGCGCTTCCGTGGGCATCCGGCTTGAACACTCCCGCAGGGATCGGATTTCCACTGGTCGGAATCAGCCACAATTCATAAGCTTTCTCTGGCGGCAATGCCGGCATGTTGCTGGCCAGAAAAACCAGACTGTTCCGGCTGCGCAAGTAAAATGCCTTCCCCTGGGGCTGTGGCGAAGTTTTCACCGCCACTAAAGTCACGCGCTGTGCTTCCGGCTCAATAATGGGCGCGGCGATTCTGCGCAATTCATTCAATTGCCGCCTACTCTCGGCCTCGCTGGACCGCGCCGAAGCTAGCATCGCATGCAGCGATGTATTTTCCTGCCACAACGAAAGCGCAAACACAATCACAGCTGCCGTTGCCGCCCATCCCAGCCATCCCCACCAGGAACTGCGCGCAGAACTTTGAACCACCGCGGCGGATCTGGGTTCGCGCGCCACTGCTTCTAACAATCGCTGCCGCGCCCGCTGCGGAGGTCTGGGTCCGGCGGCCGACATCGCAAGTAGAGCCGTGTCCGCACGCAATTGCTCCAGCTCAAGCCGGCAGGCCGTGCACGTTGCCAGATGCTGCTCGAGTTTTGCGCGTTCCTCTTCCGACAGCGCATCCAGCGCGTAGAGCGCGAGATCCTCGGCGTATTGTTCGTGCTCGCTCATGATCGATCAATCAAACAACGAAAAGCCAAAATGTGAGGACAGCCGCCCTCGGCTGTCCGCGGAGCGCAGCCCCGCTACCTCTTTTCAAGTCTGAAACGCCTTCCGCAGGGTAATCAACCCCGCCCTAATCCGTGTCTTAATCGTACCCAGCGGCTCTCCAGTTTTTTCCGCAATCTCCGAGTGACTCATCCCTTCCCAATAAGCCATCTCCAAAGCTCCGCGCTGCGCCGGAGCCATGCTTCCCATCACCCCGCGCACCTTAGCGGCCGCCCGCGCACGCTCGGCGTCTCCAGCTAAATCGGGCGCTACGGATAACACTACATTTTCAATGTCGGTTTCGGGACGGCGCTTTCTGAGGGAGTCAATGGCCCGGTTGCGCGTAACCACGGCCAGCCAGCTTGCCAAATTTCCGCGGGCGGCATCGAAGGCATGGGGATTACGCCATAATTGCAGGAAGACCTCCTGCAGCACGTCTTCGGCGGCTCCCGTATCTCCGAGCACCCGCAACGCCACGGCATACACCACGGAAGAGTAACGGTCGTAGAGCTCCGCCATTGCCCCTTGATCGCCGGTCTTCAAGCCGGTGACAATGGACAGATCCGCGGTAGTTCCATCTCGCTGCGCGCTCGACAAACGCTCTCGCTCTTCTTTCACTAGATATACGAAAAATCGGCCTTTAGTGGATTGCTGTGGGGGACCACCGTCGCCGAATTAGCGCCAACGACAAGCTGCCTCTGCGAAACCCTGTGTCCCCCGTGTTAAAAGTCTTAGCCCGTGCTACTGACTTAGCTTGATCGCAAGTTGCCGCTCCGGCTGTGTCATCTGGCTCCAGAGTTTCTGCAGATCATCCTGCAACCTCTGATTATCAGGCTCTTTGTGCAAAGAGAGGGCAAACCAGCGATAAGCAGTAGGCAAATCGCGCGGAGTGCATGTGCCGCTTGAGTAAAGCGAGCCCAGAAGAATCATCGCTTTCGTATTAGCCTGCGCCGCCGCAGGCTTCAGCAGGCGCAATCCGTGATCGCAATCCGGGGCCACGCCCTGGCCGTAAATATATTTCTCAGCCTCCGCCGCGGGATCTAAAGGGGTCACCGGAGTGGGTTTGCGCGTGCGCAAAGTTCGGGCCGCAGAGGGCTTTGCTACCTCACGATGCACTGCAGACTCCGGTTTCGATGGCGGCGCTTCTGCGTCTTCGGCTGCTTCCGATTGAGTCTGCTGATCCGGCGAAGCATTTTCCTGTGGCTTGACCGGCGCGGTATTGTCTGCCGGCGCGCCCGATGCAGGCGCGGTGTTTGCCGCTGCGGCCGGTGGAGCACTCGCGTCCCTTCCACTCGACGGCGCAGCGCTGGCAGTTGGAGGGGAAGCCGGTGCGTTAGTGCTCGTGTCCGTAGCAGGTGAATTCGTGTTCGCAGCTGCGGGACTCGATGGATTCGGGTTAGCGCTACTCGGAGTCGAAGCATTTGGCGTTGCCGGATTAGGCGCCGCAGGATTTGTCGCCACTGGGTTGGTCGCCGCAGGCTCTGGAGTCGTAGTCGCAGCGGGGTTCGTGGTGCCAGAAGGCGGGTTCCCGGAATCCGGGGCATTTTGTGCGGGGCGCAACGGCTCGCGAGGGCTTCAAAAAGTCGAACCCGCCTTGCTTCCAGCGAAGGTATCCGAAGCCGCCAATCAACGCCAGAGCGATCAAAACCAAGAAAAACTTGCCGCCTCCGCGCTTCGGCTCTTCTTCATCGTCGTCGAGAAGATAATCCAGATTACCTGATGTGGGTAGATTGTGGCTCCCGCTCGAATACGCCCGCGTGCCCCGCCCATCCGCAGGTTTATTCAATCCCAAAAAAGATGGTCCGCTAATCACCGGATCACTGTTTCCCGGACCGCCATTTCTCGGTGGATTAGGAACTGACGGCGCGGGCGCGGTTTCGGCAGGCGGTCGAGGAATTTGCGCGGCAACGGTCGAGCCGGTTGCGGCGAGGACGATTTGCTGCCGGAACGGTCACGTCGCTTGCCAGCCGCGTGGGAAGGCGTGATTCCCCGGAAGAATTCGTGATCGCGGATTCGGGACGCCTCTCGGCACCGCTGGCCGCTGTCCGGTTCGCAGTTTCCGCCTTCGGCACCAGACTCGCCCCGCACATCCCGCAGAAGCGGTTGCCCTCGGAATTCTCGTTTCCGCATCGTCCGCAGCGCACATACCCTCCTGTATCCATCTCTAGATTAACTCCACACCCGCATTTCTAGCGAGTACGATGCAGATCCCAGCCCTGCCGCCATGGAGAATTCCGGGGAAGACGCCAACTCATTATCCCGGCTGCACCTTTCATGCTATGCTGCGCAAAACCTGCAACTAGCTTTTAGGATTGCCTGTGCTGATTGAATTGCGATTGGAAAATTATGCGGTCATCGACAACGCCGCCGTCGAATTCGGCCCCGGCCTGAACCTGCTGACCGGAGAAACCGGCGCGGGCAAGTCCATCCTGGTCGACGCCTTGGCGCTGTTGCTTGGGGAAAAGGCATCGAGTGAGGTAATTCGCGCGGGCGCTGACCGAGCAGTTATTTCGGCGGTATTCGAATGCGCAGGCCCGGCCGGAAGCGCGATCGAGCAGGCCCTCGAACGCAACGGGCTGGATGAATCGGAAGATGGCTCTTTGATCGTCCGCCGCGAAATTTCCATTACCGGCAAAGGCCGCGTATTCGTCAATAATCAAGCGGCAACAGTTGCTGTGTTGCGGCAGCTGGCGCCGCACCTCGGCGTGATCCACGCGCAGAATGAATCCATTCTCGCCTTCGATCCGCCGGCGCGGCTTGAATTACTGGATGCCTTCGCCGGAAGCCAGCTGGCGCCAGTAGCTACGGCGCACGAAGCCTGGAATGGAATTCGCAGTCGCATCGAAGAGCTGGAACAAGGCGAGCAGGATCGCCTGCGCCTGGTCGATCTTTGGACCTTTCAAAATCGCGAGATCGAAGAAGCGAAGTTGCAACCCGGCGAAGACGAGCGCCTGGAAACCGAAAAGCGCGTGCTGGCGAACGCGGAAAAAATCTACAACTCTGCCATGCAAGCCTTCGATTTGCTTTATGAAGGCGACGCTTCCACCTCCGCGTCGTTGCGCTCCGCACAAAAACAAATCGCCGAACTGGCCCGCTTCGAGCCCAAATTTCAGGAAGCCCTTGCCGCGCTCGAAACCGCCCGCATCAGCGTGGAAGATGTTGGCGCTACTGTGCGCGACTACGCTGGCGGCATTCATGCCTCGCCAGAACATCTGGCGGAAGTAGAAGACCGGCTGGCATTGCTGGATCGCCTGAAGCGCAAATACGGACCCACGCTGGATGACGTAATCAACTTTGGAGCCGATGTCGCGCGCAAGCTTTCCGAGATCGAAAACAAGGATGAAATTCTGCGGGAGCTGCGTGCGGAATTGGCGAAAGCCGCGACGGAATATTTGCGCGCGGCGCGAGCATTGTCAAAGACGCGCCAGGACGCTGCCCGCAAGCTCGAGAAACTGGTCGAGGCAGAGATCAACGATCTGGCGATGAAGTCGGCCTTTCGCATTCAGATGACAACCAGCGAGGAAGAAGGGAACTGGTCTGCGAGCGGCATCGATCAGGTCGTCTACATGATTTCAACCAATCCCGGCGAACCCATGCGCCAGTTGGAGCACATCGCCTCGGGAGGGGAACTCTCGCGCGTCATGCTGGCTCTGAAAGTCAGCGTGGAAGACGCCGCGAGAAGTGTGGCGCGGGCGCCCTCGCCCGCGAAAGCCGGCAGCGCGCGTGCCGCGGCCCAGCGCACCATGGTTTTCGATGAAATCGATACCGGCATCGGCGGACGCGCCGCCGAAGCGGTCGGCAAGAAACTGAAATTCCTGTCGCGGTCAAATCAAGTGCTCTGCGTAACCCACCTCCCGCAGATCGCAACTTTCGCGGACCATCACTTCGTCATCGAGAAAAAGGAACGCGCCGGCCGTACCCGCACCACCGATCCGCCCAGTCTCTGGCGAAGAACGCACCGAAGAAGTAGCCCGCATGTTAAGCGGCGCAAAGCTCACCGAGACCTCGCGCAAGCATGCTGAACAGATGATCAAAGCCAATGGTTGACAATTTTATCGTGTTAAATAGAGTTGACCGCAACCACCACCTTAGCTAATATAAGTTAGCTAACTAAGCGCGAGTTCAAAATGGAAACTATCACTATCCATAAGGCTAAGACCCAGCTTCCCGGCTCATCCAAAAAGCCTGCCGAGGAGAGGAAATCATAATTGCGCGTGGAAAGCAGCCTGTGGTGAAGCTCGTCGCTTTGCCGAGAGCTAAAAAAGGAAAACGAATCCCAGGGGCGTGGAAAGGAAAGTTCTCTTACACCGCTGACGCATTCGATCCCCTGACCGGCCAAGAATTGAAGGACTTGGGGTTTGAATAAGTCGTTGGTTTGAGCGCCAGCCTTCCCGTGTGTGTTCCATAACACCTTGAAAGTTCTTGTCGACACACACGTCGTAGTTTGGTGGTTGGAAGATGCCAGCCGGCTCTCTAGGCGCGCCATCGCTATACTTGGCAACCGGGATAATACGATCTTAGTCTCCGCTGCCGTGGGTTGGGAAATGGCTATCAAAGTGAATCTCGGCAAGCTGAAACCACGGTCCCTCCTCGACAGCCTCGGTCGCATCATTGAGCAGGAGGAGTTCTCTGAATTGCCGATCTCTCTGGAATCAGCTGTCCGTGCAGGCATGCTCACTGTTCATCACCGCGACCCGTTTGATCGGCTGCTCGTCGCTCAGGCTCAATGGCTGAATGTGCCCATTCTCAGTGCGGACGCCGTTCTTGATCAATATGGAGTGAAAAGGCTCTGGTAGACTGCTCAGCAAATCGGCCCCATTCGCTGCACCCAATCCCTCTTCACTGCTAATTCCCGCCATTTCTTCGCCTTACATTGACCATCTGGATGCATTCCGATAGCCTATGAGTTATCCGCAGAATGGGGATAGTGTAGGCTGATCGTACCTTTTTCATGCCCTTATTTTGCATCGCATGGGGTGCGGGGATGATCTCACCAGTGGGAGCTTAATGGTGCCAAACCAAGGTAAGACGTTACTTTTATTGAAACCTCGCGGCTTCTGCGCCGGGGTGGTCCGGGCCATCGATGTCGTCCGCATTGCCCTCGAAGCCTTCGGCCCGCCAATCTACGTCCGCAAGGAAATCGTTCACAACAGCTTCGTTGTGGATGAGCTGCGCGGCAAGGGCGCCATCTTCGTCGACAGCGAAGATGAAGTCCCCAACGGCGAGCGCGTCATCTACAGCGCCCACGGCGTTTCGCCCGAAGTCCGTGAACACAGTGCCCGCCGCGGCCTGCGCGTGATCGATGCCACGTGCCCACTCGGTGACGAAAGTCCACGTGGAAGCGGTTAAATTTGCCAAAGAAGGCTATTCGCTCATTCTGATCGGTCATCACGACCACGATGAAGTTGTTGGAACTCTGGGCGAGGCTCCGCTAGTAACGCAAGTGGTCGGTAATCCGGAGCAAGTTAAAGCCCTATCAGTCCCGGATCCCAACCGCGTCGCCTATCTCACGCAGACCACGCTCAGCCTCGACGAGACCAAAGACATCATCGCCGCGCTGAAGAAAAAATTTCCCAACATCAAAGGCCCCGCCGCGCAGGATATCTGCTATGCCACCGAGAACCGCCAAGTCGCAGTCAAACAGGTGGCCTCGGAATCCGATCTGCTACTGGTCGTGGGATCGGAAAACAGCTCAAATTCAAATCGTCTGGTCGAGGTGGCGAGAAACCTGGGGACTAATGCGCATCTCATCGACAGCTACCGAGACATCGAGGCCCAATGGTTGGTCGACGTCAAGACGATTGCTTTGACAGCCGGAGCATCCGCCCCGGAATGCCTGGTTGAAGAAACCGTGAACTTTCTCGCTACCAAAGGTTTCGATAATGTGCAGGAACTCGAAGTGATGCCGGAAAATGTTCGCTTCGGGCTGCCGCCGGAGATTGTCGAGGCGATTGCCGCCGCTCCGGCCAGTGCTACCGCGGATTAATGATGCGTAAACTGTCTTCCCGTTGTCATCTGAGCGCAGCCGCTCTCCAGGCGGAGCAAAGGATCTCGGGCAAAACGGAGCATAACTGATGGATACAAACTCCCCCGACGCAAATCTGGCTTCCGAACCGCAACTTCGCTTCGGCAAGATCGATGGTCTTTTCACCCGCGTCAGCTCGGCGATCGGCGCCGCTCGCAATCTTCTTTTCTCCTCGCAGCACGAAGATGGCTACTGGTGCGGCGAATTGGAAGCCGATACTACACTGGAATCAGATTACATTCTGTTGCACACTCTGCTGGGCACCGGCAATGCCGAACGCTTCCGCAAGGCAGCGAACTGGATTATCCAGCATCAGAATGAAGACGGCGGATGGAGCATCTACGCCGGGGGGCCGTCAAACGTCAGCGCTTCCGTAAAAGCTTACTTCGGACTGAAGCTTGCAGGTTTCGCCGCCGATCATCCGGTTTTGCAGCGCGCCCGTAAAAAGATTCTCGAACTCGGCGGAGTCACTGAAGTTAATACCTTCACTAAGATCTATCTATGTTTCTTTGGGCAATATGATTACGATGCCGTCCCCGCCATTCCGCCGGAGATCGTTCTGTTTCCCAACTGGTTCTGGTTCAACATCTACGAGATTTCGTCGTGGTCGCGCGCCATTCTGGTTCCGCTCTCGATCGCCTACGCCAAGAAGCCCTTTAAGAAAATTCCCCATGAAATGGGCGTAGAAGAATTATTCGTCGGAGGCATGCAGAAGTCACGCATGCACTTGCGCTGGTCGAAGAAGCTCATTTCGTGGCGAAATTTCTTTCTTTGTTTTGATCGCATGACGCATTGGTTTGAGCGGGTTCACATTCGGCCGCTGCGCTCCATCGCCTTGAAGAGCGCCGAGAAGTGGATGCTCGAGCGTTTCGAGATGAGCGATGGTTTGGGCGCAATCTATCCCTCGATGATGAACGCCGTTATCGCCCTGCGCTGCCAGGGATATTCTCTCGACGATCCGCAGGTGATTCGGGCGCTCGATGAGTTTGAAAAACTTGGCATCGAAGAAGGCGACACCTTCCGGATGCAGCCCTGCATGTCCCCAGTGTGGGATACCGCCTATGCCATGTTTGCGCTGGGCGAAGCTGGAGTGGCTGCCAACGATCCTCGCATGGTGAAATGCGCCGACTGGATTCTGCAGAAGCAGGTTCGCAATCCCGGCGACTGGCAGGTCAAAAACAAAACCGCCAAGCCGGGCGGATGGTACTTCGAGTTTAACAACGAGTTCTATCCGGATGTCGATGATACGGCGATGGTTTGCCTCGCCTTAAGCCGCGTCGAACATCCTAACGGCCGCTACCAGCGCGAGTCTGCGCAGCGCGCCATTGACTGGATTCTTTCCATGCAATGCAAGAATGGCGGCTGGGCGTCGTTCGATAAAGATAACGACAAGATGGTTTTCCAGCACATTCCGTTCGCCGATCACAACGCCATGCTTGATCCCGCGACCGTCGACATCACGGGACGAATCCTCGAGATGATGGCGACTTACGGCTACGATCAAAATCATCCCGCTGTGAAGCGCGCGATTCAATTTGTTCGCGATGAGCAGGAATCGGATGGCAGTTGGTTCGGGCGCTGGGGTGTGAATTATATCTACGGCACCGCGCTGGTTTTGCGCGGCCTGGAAGCGATCGGTATCGACAGCCACGAGCCCTACATTCAGCAAGGGGCGGAATGGCTTCGCATGGTGCAGAATCCAGACGGTGGTTGGGGCGAAACCGTGGGTTCGTATGACGATCCAACCCTCCGCGGCGTTGGCGATAGCACTCCATCGCAGACCGCCTGGGCAATTCTGGGATTGCTCGCAGTAGGCGATACGCGTAGTGATTCCGTCGCGCGCGGCATCGCCTACTTGTTGCGCACGCAAAAAGAAGATGGCTCGTGGGACGAAGACTACTTCACCGGCACCGGTTTCCCGCGGGTGTTCTATCTGAAGTATCACCTCTATCGCCAGTACTTCCCGCTGCTGGCGCTTACGACCTACGCCAAGGTAATGGAGAAGGAGAGCAACTAGGACTTTGGCGATAAGAGTCTAGTTTGGAAGCTTGAGTTCCACGGTTGTCTGCACTTCGACGACAGTGCCATTTAGCTCATACGGTCGATACTTCCATTTCTTCACCGCATCGAAGGCGGAAGGAGCGAGTGCATCCGGTCCACTGATCTTTTCCACACTCGATACGTTTCCCTCTTTGTCGATGCTAAGTTGCAGGATGAGTGCGCCACTCTTCTCAATTCCTGCTGGATAGCGTGGTTCAGCGTGCTCCAGCAGACGAGATTGCATGACTCCCGGAGAAACCCTCACCTTACTGGCGTAAATGCAACCAGGCACACCGCCTGGCATCGCCTGTCGAACCTCAGGTGCTCCACCCATGTCCTTGCGGAAAGTCACTTCTACCATGATCACGTTTGAGAAGGGCCATGAATGGATAGCGTCCTTGTATTTTCGGTGCTTTGCAGCGTGCAGTGCAAGCCCCCTCAGATCTGTCGGACCCCGTAGCACCTTCGCTTCTCGCACAGTTCCAGACTTGCGAAGTACCAAGTTCAGTAGGACGGTACGATCTTGCTCTCCACCTTGTGCCTTGACTGCTTGGACCGAACCCGAACTCAGAGCAGCGCCCGAACTCCGCACGTCGACGGCAGCGTTGCGACACTGTCCGCATGTGCTAGCCGTAAAGAAACCGCAGCAAAGAAGCAGAACAAGCCGGCGGGGTTTCAGCGCCCTCATATTCCGAAATCTACGCCCAAAAGCTGGAGACTGAAAGAACCAAAAGGATCAGGTCGAATAGCGATCAGTCACATGCAAAGAATTGACTGCCTAGGGTAAGCTGTTGTTGAAAGCCCCTGCTGACAGATGCGCGTGCCGTCGGGCGCACTGGCGGTGGACCTAAGCGCGGCGTTCTCAGGTCAACCCGATAAATGCTGGCATTCCTAACAGGCGCCACTGGCTTCCTGGGCTCCCACGTAGCCCGCGTTCTCGCCGAGCAGGGAGCCAACCTTCGCCTGCTGGTGCGCCCCACCAGTAACCTGAAAAATCTCGAAGGCCTGAACGCTGAAACTGCCACTGGCGATCTTCGCGACGCGGCCTCATTGGAAAAGGCCATCGCAGGCTGCGAAGCCGTATTTCACGTTGCTGCCGACTATCGCCTCTGGGTGCAGGATCCCGCGGAAATGTACCGCTCCAACGTCGAAGGCACGCGTGCGATTCTGGAGGCGGCGCGCAAGAACAATGTTCGCTGCGTCGTGTACACATCGAGTGTGGCTACCATGGGCTTCACTGGCAACGGGCACCCCGCCGACGAAGATTCGCCGGTCGCACTGGCCGACATGATCGGCCACTACAAGCGTTCGAAGTTCATGGCGGAACAGGTTGCCCTCGACGCTGGCCGCAGCGGAATGCGGGTGGTAACGGTGAATCCAACAACCCCGGTCGGCGAGCAGGATATCAAGCCCACCCCCACTGGCCGAATCGTAGTCGACTTCCTCAAAGGCAAATTTCCCGCCTACGTAGAAACGGGATTGAATCTGGTCGACGTTCGTGAGTGCGCCCTCGGCCATATTTCGGCAATGGAAAAAGGCAAGAGCGGGGAGCGCTACATCCTGGGCGGAGAGAATCTCACCCTCAAACAAATTCTGGACAAACTCGGTGCGATCTCTGGTTTACCATCGCCCAACATAAAACTCCCGTATTTTGTTGCCTTTGCGGCAGGTTTCTTCGACGAAAACTTCTCCGGCCGCTTGCTCGGGCGCGAGCCCCGCGCGACTGTGGAAACTGTGCGCATGGGCAAGAAGAAAATGTGGGCCAGTTCCGCCAAAGCCGAGCGTGAACTAGGATGGAAAATCCTACCGGCCGACGATGCTCTGCGTCGCGCGGTCGAATGGTTTCGCTCGAACGCCTATGCCTAGGGTAGCAATGGTAGCCGCGCTGGAGCGCGAAATCGCTCCGCTGATCAAGGACTGGACGCGCATCGTGCGTGAACATGAAGGACGTGAATTCATCTTCTTTGAGCAAGGCGACATCGTCGCGGTGTGTGGCGGCATCGGTATGCAATCGGCCCGGCGCGCTGCCGACGCAGTGATCGCGTTATACCATCCGGCGCAGTTGCGCTCGGTAGGCTTCGCTGGAGCCCTGAACAAATCTTTGTATGTCGGAGACATTTTCTCTCCCGGCGTGGTAATCGATGCGCGCGATGGAAGCCGTCATGACATCAGCGGTGGAAAAGGAACGCTCCTGACCTTCATGGCCGTTGCGGACGCGGCGCAAAAGAGAAAGCTGGCGCAGGCTTACTCAGCCGCCGCTGTGGATATGGAGGCCGCCGCCGTAGCTTCCGCAGCCCAGGCCCGTGGCATTGTCTTTGGTGCGACAAAAGTAATCTCCGATGAGTTAGATTTTGACATGCCCGGCATCGGCAACTTCGTCAGCGCTGACGGTCGCTTTCAGACGCCAAGCTTTGTGCTTTTCGTTGCGCTGCGACCATGGCTGTGGAAGTCGGTTGCCGCGCTGGCCCGTAACGGCCGCAAAGCTTCGCGAGCACTGTGCGCCACCCTCGAAGACTTTTGCCGCGACGCTTCAAATGCTGCAGCAATCGTGAGCGCAGGTTCCGAAAATGCTTTGCGTTCTGAGGGAGGCAAATGAAATTTAAATTCCTTATCCCTTTCATTCTCTGCGTAGCAGTGCGTCTATGCGCGCAGGCGGCCTCCGCTCCCATCTACGCAGAAAGCTTTCGCCAAGGTTTCACGCGCATCATTGAGGAGCGATTCGAAGTCAAGCTTACGCCTAAGGATTCGGTCTACCACGAGCGGATCAAAGACTCGCATGGTGCCGACCGTTTCGTCTTCTCGATTGTTCCCCACGGACCGGAGGGCGATACCGAGATCACATCCTGGCAGGTAAAACTGCGCGGACCTGCAACATGCAATTTATGACAATGTGCTTTTGACGACGCAGCAGCCTTCAGCGGATCCAAAGGACGCTCTTTGGCGGCTGGACCCTTCCAGATTCGCAGCGGTGCCGTTGACCGTGAAGCGGGTTATCAAAGTGGAAAACTTTTATGTGGTGCTTCAGGTAAAAACGTCTCACTTTACGCCCCTGGATTCGCCGTACCTGGATTCGATGACGCTTGCGGTGGAGTTAACGAATAGTGATCCGAAGGCTGCCGAAGTTATCCAGAAATAGCTTTGCCAGCTTACACTGGCGTGAAGCGAACCCCGGTTAAATTTCATCTAACGAGCGCGCATGGCAATTGCCGGACAATTCGCAATCGACGACCAACCTAGGTCAATCCCGGCAACCATGCTGGCGGCGGTTTACCGCGGAGTGAACGATGTCCGCCTGGAAACCGTTCCCGTTCCACAGATCGGCGCCGGAGAGTTGCTGCTTCGCGTACATACTTGCGGAGTTTGCGGCACAGATCTGAAAAAGATCGCTACAGGCTCGCATTCCGCTCCGCGAATCTTCGGTCATGAGACCTCCGGCGTAGTCGCCGCAGTAGGCGCTGGAGTCTCCCGCTTTGCTCCCGGGGACCGCGTCGTGGTTTTCCACCACATCCCCTGCCGTCAGTGTTACTACTGCCGCCACCAGACGTTCGCTCAGTGCTCCACTTATAAAAAAGTCGGCTGTACCGCCGGGTTCGAGCCTTCCGGCGGAGGGTTCGCCGAGTATGTCCGCGTCATGGATTGGATCGTCGATTACGGAACGGTGAAAATCCCGGAGGGGATTTCCTTCGAGCAAGCCTGCTTCGTCGAGCCCGTAAACACTTGCATGAAGGGGATCGAGGCCCTCCGACTGCAACCGGGTGAAACTGTGCTCGTGATCGGCCAAGGCCCAATCGGCATCATACTGAGTGTATTGGCGCGTAAGGCGGGGGCCACCGTTATCACTTCCGATTTGTATGCCGAGAGGCTTAGAATATCTAAAAGCCTTGGATTCGAATTCCCAATTGACGCCTCTCAGCAGGATGCGGGCACTATGTACGCCAGCAGACGGAAGGACCGCGGTGCGGACGCGGTAATCTTGGCTGTGGGGGCCAATGCTTTGATTCGTCCGGCGATGGATGCGGCCCGTCCCGGAGGTACGTGTTTTATTGTTTGCGCAGACCCAGCGCGGCGAGGTGGTTATTGATCCGGCCGCGATTTGTGTCGACGAGAAGGCTTTGCTCGGTTCCTACAGTGCATCGGTAGATTTGCAGGAGGATTCAGTTCGGTTTGTGATGAACCGGGAAATGGATTTGGAACGCTTGATCAGCCACCGGTTTCCGCTGCAGGAAAGCCCGCAAGCCTTGGAACTCGCGGCCCATCCGCAGCCAGCATCGATGAAAATCGTGATTCAGCCCGGTTCTGCGTGGAAGCGTGAGAACTGGGAAGGAAAAGAGAAGTGAACGGAAAAATGACAGCCGCCGTCCTGTACGGCAAAGAAGATCTCAAGATTGAAAGAGTGCCCATCCCTCGCGTCGAAAAGGGAGAGGTCCTCGTCAAAGTGCAGGTCGCTCTCACCTGCGGAACCGACCTCAAGGTCTATCAGCGAGGCTACCACGCCCGCATGATCGTACCTCCCGCCCTCTTTGGCCACGAGCTGGCCGGAGTCATCGAGGAGGTCGGCGAGGGCGTGCACAGTTTCAAGAAGGGCATGAAGGTCGTCGCCCTGAATTCCGCGCCTTGCCAGATGTGCTTCTACTGCTCGAAGCACCAGGAAAATCTCTGCGAAGACCTGCTCTTCAACAACGGAGCCTACGCCGAATATATTCGCGTTCCGCGCCGCATCGTCGAAGCCAACATGCTGGTCATTCCGCCCAACGTCAGCTTTCGAAGACGCAGCGATGACTGAGCCTCTGGCCTGCGTTCTGCGTGGCCTGCACGAAACCGGAGTAGAAATCGGTGACACCGTCACCATCATCGGCGGCGGCCCGATCGGCTTGATGTTCGTCCAAGTCGCCCGCGCGATCGGCTGCAACGTGATTTCTGTTGTTAAGCGAGACGAGCAAGTTGTCGCCGCCAAGCACATGGGCGCGCACGAAATCGTTCAGACCACCAAAGTTCCAAATGTTATCGAAGCCGTGCGCGCGCTCACACCACAGAAACGCGGCTGTGATGTGGTTATCGAGGCCGTAGGCCGTCCTGAAGCGTGGGAGTGGACGGTCGAGATGGTTCGCAAAGGCGGCACCGTAAACTTTTTCGGCGGGTGCGCCAGCGGATCTAAAGTGCAACTCGATACCAACCGTCTGCACTATTCCGAGATCACGCTGAAAGCCACATTTCATCACACGCCGGAAACCGTGCGCCGCGCCTTCGGACTGATCGCGGCCAAGAAAATTCGCCCCACGGACTACATCACCGGCGAAGCTCCACTCTCCAGCTTGCAGAAAGTGCTGCGCCACATGCTAAACCGCGGAGGCGACATCAAAACCGCCATCATTCCCGGCCATTGATCGAACGTGCTCGAACTAAAAGTTCTGTCACCCCGAGCGCAGCAGATCGGGAAGGGTATGAGTCCACTCGTGCCGTGATAGATATAAAATCCATGCGGCTTTAGCCGCTGAGGTAAAATCGCGACTCCAGAGACAATTTCTTCCATGATTCCCGCAACTACCACCGATCCTCGCTCAGCAGCCGCACAGCCTGACACAAACGGCTGGTCCCGTCTTCCGCCCGCCTATGCCATTCCCACTTCCGCACCATCCCTCGAACAAGCGCACGAATACTGCCGCCAACTCGCCCGCTCTCACTACGAAAACTTTTCCGTCGCCACCTGGTTCCTGCCGAAAAACCTGCGCCAGGATTTTCTGAATGTCTACGCCTATTGCCGCATCTCGGACGATCTGGGCGACGAAGTCGGTGACCCCGCTGCCTCCCTGACATTACTCGATCAATGGCAAGCCGAACTCGATGCCTGCTACAACGGCAATCCGCGTCATCCCGTGTTCGTGGCTTTAGCTGAAACGGTAAAGAAGTTTTCCATCCCAAAGCACGAATTCTCTGACCTCCTCATCGCCTTCCGCCAGGATCAAACTGTCACCCGTTTCGAAACTTTCGACGACGTCCTGGCCTACTGCCGTTACTCCGCGAACCCGGTCGGCCATCTTGTGCTCTACCTTTGCGGTTATCAGGATGCCGAGCGCCAGCAGCTTTCCGATTACACTTGCACCGCACTCCAACTGGCGAACTTCTGGCAGGACGTAACCGTCGACTACTCCAAAGGCCGGATCTATCTACCTCTCGAAGACTTGCGCGAGTATTCGGTCACCGAGAAAGATCTGGCGCAGAACCTCAATACCCCGTCCTTTTGCGACATGATGAAGTTCGAAGTAGACCGGGCGCGCGACTGGTTCCGCCGAGGCCTTCCGCTGATCGAAAAAGTGGATGCATCCCTGGCCGTCGATCTCGAACTTTTTAGCCGCGGTGGCCAGGAAATTCTCAACGCCATCGAGCGCCAGCACTTCGCCGTCCTCGGCCACCGTCCGGTAATCGCCAAGCCTCGCAAACTGGCGCTGGTGGCGAACGCGGCGCTGGGAAAGCTATGGCGAAAATTATGAGCGCCGGAACCCAGCCCGTGCTCGCTCCGTGGAGCCCCGCTCCCGCGCAGCTCACCATAGCTTATTCCGTTTGCCGTGGCATCACCCGCGCCAACGCAAAAAATTTCTATTACGCTTTTCTCGTTCTTCCCAAACGCAAGCGCCAAGCATTATGCGCGGTTTACGCTTTCATGCGCCGCTGCGATGACATCGCCGACGACCCCACGCTCAGCTTCGAGGAACGCCGTCAAAAGCTCGACACCTGGCTCGATGCACTGCATCGCGTCCAACAGGGTCAGCCCAGCGACGATCCGATTCTCCTTGCGCTCCACGATGCGCAACACAGATACACCATTCCCGCTGGTCTGCTTGACGACCTGGCGATGGGCACCGCGATGGATGTAGTTGACCTCGCAGCCGACAGTTCTGGTGCTTCAACTCCCCTGAATGCTCAAACGCCGCAACTCACCGTACAATACAAAACCTTCGAAGATCTCAAGCTTTATTGCTACCGGGTAGCCTCGGTCGTAGGTTTAGTTTGCATTCACATTTTCGGATATCGCGATCCTGCCGCCGAAGCCCTCGCCGAGCAGTGCGGGCTTGCGTTTCAACTCACCAATATCATTCGCGACGTCAAAGAAGATGCCGCCATGGGCCGCGTCTATCTGCCGGAAGAAGATCTCGCGAAATTCGATCTCACCGCCGTCGGACTTGCTTGCCGCGCCCGATGCTGCCCGCTTTCGCCCCTTACTCAAACTCGAAGCTGATCGGGCGCGCGAAGGCTACCAGGCTGGCGATCAACTCATTCCGTACATTTCCGAAGACAGCCAGCCCGCGCTCTTTGTGTTGGTCAACATCTATCGCAAGCTGCTGGAAAAAATCGCCGAGCGCCAGTATGACGTATTCAGTGGAAAAGTCAGTCTGACGGTCAGCGAAAAGCTGCGCGTTCTCGGGAAAGGTTTTCTGCAGCGTATCACCTAAAATAGTTTCTTGAGTTCGTGTGGAAACAAGAGTCGTGATTATCATTCCGACACTAAGAACGCTTGTCATTCCGAATCGAGCTGAAAGCCCGCTGAGGAACCTGCTTTGTCTCGGAGCAGCAGTGCTGCCGCGGTATTAGTTCTGAACCCCGAATGAATCCGGAATCAACCCAACCTTCCGTAGCCATCGCCGGCGGCGGCCTTGCCGGACTAGCCGCAGCCTGCGCCCTCGCCGACTCTGGCTTTCGCGTCACTCTTTTCGAGCGTCGTCCATATCTCGGCGGACGCGCATCTTCTTATGAACATCCTGGCACCACTGAAGTGGTCGACAATTGCCAACACGTGCTGTTTCGTGTTTGTACCAACCTGGTCGAGTTCTACCGCCGCATCGGCGTCGAAGACAAAATTCGCTGGTACGATGAGATGACCTTCATCGAGCCCGGCGGCCGCACCAGCGTCATGCATGCTTCTCCGCTGCCCGCGCCGTTGCACACCGCGCCGTCTTTTCTGCAATTTCCATTTCTCAACGCTAAGAGATAAGTTTGTTATCTCGCGCGCCATTGCGTCTCTCGCGCTGACAACTCAGCGCGACAGCGGTCAATCTTTTCTGGATTGGTGCCGCCACCACGCGCAAACTGAGAATGCTATCGAACGTTTCTGGAAGCCAATTCTGGTCAGTGCGCTCAGCGAAGATCTGGATCTGATTTCGATTTCCTACGCTGCCCAGGTTGTCCGCGAATCCATGAAATCTCCGGCCGCCCGCCACATGGGCGTGCCCAATATTCCTCTGACTGACCTCTACAACAAGGCGGGAGATTATCTCCGCGCCCGCGGCGGCGAAATTCGCTTTCGAAATTCGCTCGAAGCGTTTTCTCCCGGATCAAGCAAGGTGCGGATTTCCACTGCGGGAAGGGAAGAGGGGCTAAAGGAAGAGTCATTCGACTATCTCATCCTTGCCCTGCCCTTCAACACCATCGCACGCGTCCTCCCGGAAACGCCTGACGCCGCACCGCTGCGTGAAAAGCTAGCGCACTTCGAATCCTGCCCTATCACGGGTATCCATCTCTGGTTTGATCGTCAGATCAGCGATCTCGATCACGCTGTTTTGCTGGATCGAACGGTTCAATGGATGTTCCACAAATCCCGTCTTTTGAGCACGCGCTCTGTGGCTCCCAACGCGGAATCAACCGGCAGCTATATCGAACTTGTGGTCAGCGCCTCGAAGTCTCTGGTCGACAAATCGCGCGCGGAGATCGTTGACCTTGCCCTGAAGGAAGTCCGCGAGTTTTTTCCCGGGGCCCGCAGCGCGAACCTGGTGAAGTCCACCGTAATCAAGGAAATTCACGCAACCTACTCTCCGCGTCCCGGCATCGATGCTTACCGTCCGCCACAAGCCACAGCATGGCCTCGGGTTTTTCTCGCAGGGGATTGGACCGCAACAGGGTGGCCGGCAACCATGGAGAGCGCCGTCCGTAGCGGCTATTTGGCTGCAGAGGCTATCACTGATTCGGCAGGGTTCACCGGACGTCGGTTTGTTTCGCCGGACTTGCCCGCTAGCGGCCTGATGCGTCTCTTCAGCTGAAATTGACTTGTAGTGCTGAGAGCAGGGGATCAACCTAGTGGCCTACGTGCTGTACGATCCTCGACACAAACCTCGGGGCGTGACTCTTGAGTGCCTGTTGCAGACTTGGTTCGAATTCGTGCAACACATTCATGCCTGCGCTGTTGCCCACGCTAGAGCCGAAGTCGCTGAATGGCTCGCCCACCGAGCGCCTCCAGTAGGGTCGTGGAGGCAGTGTCCGCCACCACTGCTGTAAAGGTGCGCAAGAAATACGAGGTATTTATCCTGCCCTTTCCCGATTCGTCCCGCGTGATAAATGTTCTCGAGGCTGCATGCATGGCGCGGTCCATCAAGTTTTCAGCGCCCGCCGGCGAATACACGGGTTTCTGATTCGACGACGGCGGCTTCAGGTACTTGGCAAAAAGAGTGTTCGGATCTTTTTGGCGGGAGAGGTCGTTTTGGTAAACCGCAAATTCTGCTGCCTTTAGATTCGGCGCATAACTGCTCCTCGCGCCCACGTCCAGCGGCCATGCTCGAAGGCGTTCATTCTTTGTGACTGGCTTTGTGACTGGATTCTCACCGAAGGATCATCAGGGAGCGACTGGCCCGGGCTTTGGGCTACCATCACGCAAACAGCCAGCGAACAGAAAGGAACCCATTCCGATGGCTGCAACATGCCGCACCATAATCCTGCCCTTCCGCGGCGAGTCCGCGACCGATCCAGCCTGCGGCTACCCGAATATCAGCATTCCGCGTGCCATACTTTCTGGCAAGGGGTTTAGCTCCAAGGCATAGGTTCGGTGACAAAACATGCGCTACAGTTGCTTTCCTTGGATCCTTACCTCAGAGGGCTGTTGCACTGTAGGCCTTTCCTAAGGCTCACCTTGCACTTAGCTCGCCTGCTTAAAGCCGACATATCAGCCTCTGGGGGAGTGCCTTCGGCTCCGGAAGCCTTGACCCAGCACTCGTCCAGTTCGTCTTGCGAAAGTGCAACTTTTCCGCCCACTGTGTGCAATCCGTTCCATGGGTCTTCTCCTCGGTTCGACCCTGTCGAAGTTCGGAGGGGTCAGGCGACGAAAACAGGGGGCAGCGCAGTAGGCATCAGTCGGTCGCTCTGAATTTTCAGGTATGTTTCATGCTCACTTACAGCTTCAACGGGATAGGGCTTGGCTGAAACTTAATCTACGCTTCTCTTACGTCCACTATCAGTCTTGTCGCTGAAGAGGTTATCGCTTATCAGGGGATTCTCTCCGCGCTTTGCGCGGCTGAAGATATTCAACCGACCTTTCTCTATCAGCGAGGGAAAAATACTTATGGCCGAGATGACGGGAAGTTTGCAAAATGCCGGTACATACTTACCGGTTAGACTCCCAGGCGGCAGCCTGACGATAGCGTTTCAAAAGTTCGGCAGGTTTTCGGCACATGTGCGAAACCGTGCCTGGCGGCTAAAGAATGAGCAACCTCTTCAGGTGCTGGCAATACTCGCAGCCGTGGCTGCAACAGCCGGAGCTGCCACTCGAGTATGGAGGTCCAATCAAGATGAATAATGTCCCCAATGGCCGTACCTTGGCAGATGTTGTAGCGACAATGAAAGAAGAAGCGAAGGAATTTGTCCAGACGCGCGCTCAGCTCCTGAAGATTGAGCTGTTGCAAAAAGCTGGAGCATTGAAGGCGGTGGCTTTGCTGGCAGCAGTTGCCATCGTGTTGTTGGGCACAGCGTACCTTCTTCTGACCCTCGCATTGGCCGCACTAGTAGCTGCCGCTTTGGCCGACAGTCCGTACCATTGGGTTTTCGGCTTTCTTACGATCGCAGTTTTATGGTTATTAGCGGGTGGCATGGCTGCTTACTTCGCCAAGCGTGAGTTCGAACTACGAGGAGTGTTACCCAGAAGAACGATTGAAGTACTAAAAGCCGATAAACTCTGGCTTCAGAATGAGGCAAGGAACCAGCTATGAGCGCAAATCCAGTCGATCGATTAGAGCTTCAGGCCCTGCTGCAACGGGATCATGTCCACGAAACTATCGGTGAGTTGAAAGAAAAAGTCGATGCGGCACGAGCCAAGCTGGACGTGAACACAAACGCCCGCCAGCATCTCCTGGGTGCATCTTTCATTGTCTCCTCGCTAGGTTTTTTGGCAGGATACGGTGTCGCTGGCCTGTTTACTCGCAGTTAAATTGGCGCATAAATTTTAAAGAAAGACCGCTCGAAGCCACTCTCGAGCCGCTTTACCCCGCCAGCAGCGCAACGCCTGCCGCGACCAGCCCCGCAGCAATCCATCTTCGTCGGTCCACCCGCTCATGGAGGAAGATCTTTGCGGCAACGGCATTTCCGATGAAGGTGAGGGAAGCGGCCGCGGGGGCCACCAGGCTTACGTCTCCCCACGACAGCGCAAACAGCAAGCTGAAGAAAGCCACGGCCATTGCCGTAACTCCGATCAGAAAATGAGGATTCCCAACGACTCGTCGTATCACCGCGAGCAGACCCAAGCGCCGCCGCAATGCTCCCACGTCGCCTACCTGCTTCATGGCCCGCGCGAGCAGCACATCACCCACCACCGACGCAAACACAATCGCCAGAATCGCACTCCAGGTATAAATACCCTTCATTTCACGTCACCAAGCTTATTGAACAGCCTGAACATTCCTTCGACCATGCTCATCGCTTAACTCCACTTACGGCAGCATCTTCTTCCGATCGAGCTTCGTCAGAAGGATGCGGCGTCAATTCCGGTCCTCCGGCAATAAATCCCACTCCACCAGTAATGAACGCGATTCCCAGCCAACGCAACGGACTTACATGTTCATGCAAAACGAATCTCGCAACCAGCGCCAGCAGCACGTAACCAAGCGAAGTTGCCGGCAGCACATAAGTAAGGTCGGCCCAGGAAAGCGCCGTCATATACGCCGCAAAAAATGCCAGCAACAACAAAATTCCAATCGCAACCCAGGGATTTAAAATAGCGAGGATCACGCTTTGCAGATGGTTGAGTGAGATGTTTCCGGTCTGCTTCATCCCATGCGAGAGCATGGAGTCTCCGGCCGCGGCAAACACGGTGACTCCGGCCAGCACAAGATACTTGCGAAAGTTCACTGGAAGTTTAGACGGTAGTGGGTTTCAATCGTCATTCGAGCAGAGCGGCGTTTTGCGCTGCGAGGGATATGCGTTAGGAAATTGCTGATTACTGATTTCCTGATTGTTGATTCACTCCCAAGGAAGATGGTTTTGCAATCAACAATCAAAAATCAACAATCAGCAATTTATACAATCAAGCCTTGACCAATTCCGCCGCCTCGTCGCTGTGCTTCTTCACCATCTTATTGCGCGCCGAGCGCAGCTTCATGAAAGTCTTCGCTTCCTTATAAAGCCGCTTGCGGTCATTGCTGTCGAACGCAGCCTTCTTCAAAATGCGGAACACCGCCTTCGGCCGGAAATAATACTCGTCGTAGAAACGATGCACGGCGGAAAGAATCTCATCCGCGGGCAACCCAGGATACTCAATGTGCGCCAGTTGGTGACCGCCTTCATCCACCATTTTGTTGTCGCCTACGATGAACCCATTCTTCACCGCGTAATCATAAAGCTCGGTTCCAGGGTAAGCATGCGCTACCGAAACTTGAATGGTTTCCACATCAAGTTCCTTGGCAAACGCGATCGTGTTATTGATGGTCTCGCGGGTTTCACCCGGCAATCCCATGATGAAGTCGCCGTGAATGACGAGTCCCAGCTTGTGACAATCTTTCGTGAACTGCCGCGCCCGTTCGATGGTCGCGCCCTTCTTGATGTTTTTCAGAATCTGCTGGTCGCCGGATTCGTAGCCTACGATCAGCAAACGGCATCCCGCGTCCTTCATCGCCTTCAGAGTTTCGAAGTCAGTCGTAACCCGCGACGTGCAGGACCACGTCAGGCCCGAGTGGTTTCAGCTTGGCGCATAACTCAATCGTCCGCGCCTTCTGGATGTTGAAGGTATCGTCATCGAAAAAGAATTCCTTTACCTCCGGCCAGTATGCTTTCACCTTCGCCATCTCAGCCGCCACGTCGTCGGTGGAACGTTTCCGCCACGGATGCCCACTCAATGTCTGCGGCCACAAACAGAAAGTACATTGCGCCGGGCAGCCCCGCGTTGTGTACAGCGAGACATAAGGGTTCAGAAGGAAGGGAACGTTATAGCGGGTAACATCCAGATCCCGCTTATAAACATCGGTGACGTGGGGAAGCGCATCCAGATCCTGAATCTGCGGTGCATCCGGATTGTGGACAACCTTTCCAGTCCTTCAAGAAAGAAATGCCGGCAATCTCTTCCAGTGGCTTTCCCTTGGCGTAATCGACCACGGCGTAATCAAATTCCTTGCGCGCGACGAAGTCGAGCGCCGGGCATTCTCGCAAAGATTTCTCGGGCAGCACGGTCACATGCGGCCCCACAAAAGCGATTTTGATCTTCGGATTCGCGGCCTTGATTTCGCGCGCCAATCCAATGTCCCCGGGAAATCCCGGCGTGCTGGTAAACAGCACTAGAAACTCGTAATCCTTGGCGATCTGAATGGTCTGTTCCGCCGAAATATAATGTGGCGGCGCATCCAGCAACCGCGCCCCCTCCAGCATTCCCGCCGGATAAGCCAGCCATACCGGATACCAGTAACTTTCGATTTCGCGAGTCGCGGGCCAACGGGAACCGGCGCCGCCGTCAAAGTTTTCGAATGAGGGTGGGTTCAGAAATAACGTTTTTAAAGGCATAGTGGGTGAGTATTTATTTTACCATTCCACTGCCGCCAACGTGGCCCAAAAGCAGTGTTTATGCAGGTTCGTGGTTAAACATAGGTTTTGATGCAGCGAATGGTGCGAAAGAGTCATCCGGCAACATTTAACGGTTACTTTATTTTGTACCCAAAGCCCAGGTCTCGAGATCTCCGGTAGAACGCAGCAGTTCCACCTGATTTCGTTCCAGCTCGAAGGTGACGTCTTGCAGCGCAATTAATTTTTCGCTGGATTGGCTGCGCGCGTTATCCAGATCGTGCAAATTTGCCGAACCATCTTTCATTCGGGTTTCGACCGCCTCCACACTCTTTTGCGCGATTTCGTACTCCAGTTCCGCCACATCGTGGGCGGCCTGCATCTGCGTTACAGCGCGCTGCAATCGCAGAGTTTCTTCCGAAGCCTGGTTGCGTGCCGCTTCCGCTTGCTCCTTCGCTTTGAGGGCGTCTGCCTCCGCCTCCTGAATCTTCGCGTGTTGCGCGAGATTTAAAAAAGGCAGGTGGATAGCCACGCCCACCGTGGCGTTGTTGGGCTGGAAGTGTTTGTAATATTCGCCGTAGTTGTTATAGGTGGCAAGCAGAGCATACTGAGCAGCGAAGTCTACGCTGGGCCATAAGGATCGGCGTTCTCCATCGACCCGCAGATATTGCGCCCGCGCGTGTTCGACCGCCGCCTCCACATTTGGATTTGCATCGGTCTCCTTTGCGAACGTCTCTGTCGTCTTGTTTGGGCGCGGGTAGAGCCGGCACTGAATCAGCATCGATCTCGATCGCTGCGGCCGGTAGTCCAGTCAGTTTGGAAAGACGCTCGCGAAGTACATCGGCCGCACCGCTGGCCTCAGCAAGGCGTAAACGCATTCGGGCCACGGACAAGCGCGCTCTGCTTTCATCCATTTCGCTGTCAACGCCCTCCTTTACCCGATCAGCAACCGCAGCTTCCATTTTCTGAACGTCGGGAAAAATTTCGTGCAGGCGGTTGAGGCGCTGTTCCCATTTTTCCAGTTCGGCATAGCTGAGAACCGTATCCTGAACTACCTGATTGCGCTGATCTTTTGTCCGCAGTGCGCTGACTTTTGCGTCGGACTGCGCTGCGTGAATGAAATCTTTCAGCGCCGGATTAAGCAGCGCTGACTGCGCCGCTACGTTAAACAGCGAAGGTGCAGCGCCTTCCAGGCTGAGCGGAAACCCGTCGGACCATCCAATTCCCGCTCCGGCGTTTAACTGAGGGATATAGCTATTGCGCAGCTCGCGGTAGCTGGCGGACGCATGCTGTTCGTCAGCGGCAGACATGGCGATGCCATTGGCATGTTGCAAGGCAAGTTCCACGGCATGCCTCATGGTCAGCGGCTCCGCCAAGACGCCGTATTGGCAGAAGAAAAAGCACCGTCAGATAAAAGTTTATGAATGCCCGCACCGCCGCGCATTTTGATCTCTCATCATTTCACCTTGTGATTGCTAGAAGGATTCTACGGACAATCTGATGCTGGAGAAATGATTAGGATGAGTCAGACGGCGCGAGGCAATCCGCTGGACTTGTAGACTAAATCAGCTCCTCCTCTATGCATTCAATAAAATCGCGACTCTCTCCATTTTTTCTCCTTGGGCTCGTGTCCATTCTGCTCCCACCTGCCGCAGTTTTCGGACAGACGAGCGCCCCTCATTCCGCTCCCGAAGCCCCCGCTGCTGAGACTTCCAGCACGCAGGGCTTCTTCGCGCGCTGGGCAGATTTCTACCGGCAGGATTGGGCGGGGACGGCAGCATCGTCTGCAGCGCCCGCCCGGCGCGGGCTTCCATCGCCGCTGGATTCGCCACCATTTCCGAATTCAGATTGGTCCTATGGTGGATCTCCCACCATTGGCGAGCCGGACACGAACAGCTATCCGCTGATGACCGCCATCAACGGGGCAAGGAGTCGCACCAAATTGTATGGATGGATTGAACCCTCGCTGAACTACAGCACGTCGCTGCAAACCAATGCGCCTGAGGAGAATGATGTTTACTCCAACCGGCTGGAATTAGATCAGTTTGTTTTTTACGCGGAGCGCCTCCCGGATTCGGTGCAACGCGATCACGTTGACTGGGGCTACCACCTCACCGCACTCTTCGGCACGGATTATCGCTTCACGACTGGGAAAGGCTACTGGAACAGCCCATGGGTGAACGATCATCGACAATACGGATTTGATCCTACCTTGGAATATATCGACATTTACATTCCGCAAGTCGCGCAGGGAATGAATGTGAGGATAGGACGATATATTTCGGTGCCGGGCATCGAGGCGCAACTGGCCCCGAATAATTATATCTTCAGCCACTCGCTGCTCTACGCGATTGATCCCTTTACCGATACCGGCATAATTGCGACAGTGAAGCTGAATGAGCAGTGGCTGGTGCAACTGGGAATTACCTCTGGTCACGATGTTGCGCCGTGGACGCCCGATGCCAAGCCTGCGGGGACGGTGTGCCTCGACTATACGACCGAATCGGTGAACGATAATTTCTACGTTTGCGCCAACGGCATCAACGATGGCAAGTACGCCTATGACAATCTGCAGCAGTACGATGCAACGTGGTATCACAAATTCTCGAAGACCTGGCACATGGCGACGGAGTCCTGGTACATGTATGAGCGTGACGTGCCGGCGGTGGGAGGGCCGATTCATCCGGAGACCGGAGCCAATGCCGCCTATTGCCTGCCGGGGGAAGTGCGGTGCACGGCTCCGGAATATGCGGCGGTGAATTTTCTGCAGAAGGAATTGTCGGTGCATGACTTCATTTCTTTTCGCAGCGATTTTCTGGACGACAAGAAAGGTCAACGCACCGGTTACGCCACGAAATATTCTGAGAACACAATCATGTGGTGCCATTGGATTGGGACTACCGTCCAGTTGCGTCCTGAATTGCGTTTTGAGCGGGCATGGGATCGAAAAGCTTACGACAACGGCCAACGGCAAAACCAGCTAACCGTGGCGAGCGATCTGATTTTTCATTTCTGACTCTTCAACATCGTCCTCGCGCTGTTTTTAAGCTGGCGATAAACTAACCGTAGTGCGCGGTGGAACATGCTGGTAGAGGTTGCCAGGCCGGTCACTCTCATCTCCACCATCCTTTCTTTGTACGCCCTGTTCCACACAGCTTTCCTGATTCCATCCGGTGACCTGCATCAAAGGATTTACCAATCTTTAGAAATGCTGGCATTGGCGGCGGCAATCTCCCTGGTTGGCGGATTGGTTTTTCGCGAGTCGACTTCGAAGTCTGCCTCCGGCGGCATCCGGCTCACGGGCACACTTCCAGTTCGCGTGTTTTTCTGGTCCGCGAGCGTCATGCTTATCCTCTTCGTAGTTTCCTGGTACGTGGAAAGCCACTGCGTGTTTTACCGCGACGTACGCTTCTGACGGCAGGCTGGGAGTCAGGCTCTACCGCGAAATTGGATAATCCTGCGCCGATCACGCTTTGACGGCCGCGCTGCGGGTAACTGTTCGAACTCTCTCATCGCTTTGCGCTCGGCGGCGACTTTGAGGCGCAGTTCCCGGCTGGCGTCGGTCTCGCTGTAGAGCGTCTGCGCAATTGACGCGGGGCCACGAACGTCGCTGAGAAGCAGGACTTCCACTTCGAAATCGCCGCCTTCATTGCTAACGCGCAGCATATCGCCGATGCGAACATCGCGCGCGGCCTTCGCGGGCTGGTGGTTCGATTGAATTCTTCCCAGTTCACAGGCTCGCGCCGCGAGTGAGCGCGTCTTGAAAAATCTCGCGGCCCACAGCCACTTGTCCATTCGTACGGAGGTCATGATGGATTCTCATTCCATTTTCCTATAAGAACGAGATTCTCGAATGAGGTTTCTGGGTGGTGGCTCAATTTGAAGATTCGTGCGACGTCTACACGGGCTGTCATCCCGAACGGAGCCGCTTTTCAGGCGCAGTGAAGGATCTCGCGCGTAGAAAACCTGGAAAGCGCGAGGTTTTGATGTACCACAACCCAAGTCGACTCTCGACTGAGCCGCGCGGAACCGATCAGAAGGTGAAGCGACCACCGACTGTCGGAGCACAGTTGTTGTTGTAGTTATAGGGGACGCCCGGTTTATGAGGGATGGCGATGGCCAGGCCGCCGCTCACCCAGGAATAAGCTATTCCGGCAAAACCGTCGAAACGCTTGGTGAAGTGATGATCCACATAGAAGGACCCCTCGTTGAGAGTACCCGCACAGGAACTCCGGAAACCGGCTGAGGGCGAGCAGGTTTGCGGAACACGGAAGTCGTTCTGCCGCTGTTGATACCAGGAGAAAGTGAAGTCGGTTTTGCTGTGGTAGGCGTATTTCGCGCCCGTCCACCAGATATTCACCAACTTTTCAGAATCAAGATTGTTGTCTTCGACCCCGCTCATGAAATAACCCCCCTGGTCCGAGGCGCCCACGCCCAGCGGGTTCGCTGGGTTGTTCTGCCAGATGTATTCGTAGCCGGCAAAAAACTTGACCGGGTCCCACGAATACTTGGCGGCCATCATAATTGCGCGGTTGTCGGTCACGATGCCGTATACGGTATTGTTCGGGTCGATCAGATTGACCCCACCGGTGATGGGATTTGTATTGATACTGTCCATGGTCGACTGATAGGACTGCGTCGGACTCTGTGGCCCCAGCAAGGGGTTCAATACGCTGATCGCCTGGTTGTACTGCTGGAAGACGAGGTCGGCGGAGAACTTGCCGGAGGTTCCGCCAAGGTCGAATCCATAGGCGTTGTTATGTGCCTGTTCCGGCGTGCAAGTGGTGGCCGTCCAAGTTGCGGAGGCCGAATAGCAGCCGCCAGAACCGTCGGCAAATTTATACATGGCGCCGAAATGGATCGGGCCATAAGCGATGCGATACTTCACGGCGTCATCCCAACGGCAGTTCTCCGTGTCGCCACCGCCAGCCATCGTGCCGTTATATCCGATGTACGAAAACGCATAGCTGCCGTTAGCCGGATCGTAAAGCAACATTGCATCTGTGCCCAGAGAGCGCTGACGACCGAAAGTCAACTCACCGAAATGCGTGGACGATATACCGCCATAATATTGGTCATTGAAGGGTTGGCCCGCGCGCGCCCCGTCGATGGCGATCGAATAACTGCCCCGGGGAAGGCCGTTGTTGATGATGTCGGTTTTTGACGCGTTGGCAAGCAGTCCGGATTGCGGATTGATGCCAGTGGTAGCGTTGAACACAACCGACCAGCCAGGCAGAAACTCTTCCTTGCCTCTTATGCCAACACCTGTCTGTGACAGATTGTTCGGAGCCAGCAAAAATCGATGTTGAAAGCCGTTTCTGTTTACCAGAGATTCACCTTCATAGTTGTAGCCATTTTCCGGTAAGCCGTGGCTTACCCACCCGAAGCCGACGTCATACGCACCATACAGCGTGATGCCGTGCCAGGTCAGCGCGCAATCGGTGGTGGCGAACTCGCGTCCGCTCGCGCAAGCGTCAGGGGTCTTCAGTTGCAGCTTAATGTCGACTGTAGCTTCCTGGCCAACAGCCAGGCTGATTCCCGCGCGCGTTTCATCGGCAAACCCTTGTTTTGCCGCTCGAATCTCGAAACGCCCCGCATCCAGGCCAGACGCCTGATAGTGCCCCGCGCCGTCGGTTGCGATCCTGCGCGTCGCACCTGTGTCGACGTTCTTGATTGTCACCGCGACATCGCGAAGCGCCGCGCCGTTTTGGTTCGTCACAACACCGGAAACGCTTACTCCCGTTTGGGCCCACGCCGGGAACGCCCCTATCGCAAGCCACAAAGCAGCAAGAATTGTTGGGCCAGGAAGAAGAAACTGCTTACGCATACAACCTCCGAATAAATATTTTCCGTTGAAGAATCATGAAGTGTATATGACATACGGTTACAATATCAATTACAATTCAGTTCAGTGCAGATGCATCCGAGGTATTCCCGATATGCGGGACAAAGGCGAACAGCAATTGACCATGCTGCGGCTTGCTTGTAGGATTTCGTTCCGATGCCAGGGAACGGTCAATCCGGTCATGAGAAGAATGAGGAATTGCTGAAGCTGCGCGAGGCGGCTTTGCAGCTCGGGGTCAGTTTTCCGACTATCAAGCAATGGATTTACAAGAAGAAGATTCGCAGCATTCAAACCGCGGGAGGACATCATCGCATTCCGCAAAGGGAAGTCGACCGTCTGCTTTTCAGAACGAGGGGGAGAACCGAAAAAGAGCGCAAGCTGGTGGTTCGCCGCGTCAGCGGACGAAATCAACTGGTGGGACGGATCGATTCGGTGCGCATCAGTGGCCTGATGGCCGAAGTGGCGATCTCGATTGGAGGTCAGCAGATTGTATCGATCATCACCGCCCGCTCCGCCCGCGAGATGCAATTAAAAGCCGGGCAGACTGCGGCAGCTTTGATAAAAGCCACGGAAGTAATGATTCTGCGCGTTACATGAGAAAGCGATTTCGTTCTGTTTTCTGCCTCGCCTTGCTGGCTCTGCTGGCAATCAGCTTTTGTTCCCACCTGTGTCTAGCGCAGGAGATAAGTGTCGCCGCGGCGGCGGACCTGCAATTCGCCATGCAGGATATTGCCACCAGATTCCAGAAGGAAACCGGCAAGACAGTCAAGGCCACGTACGGTTCATCAGGAAACTTTCTGCAACAGATCCAGAATGGAGCGCCGTTCGATGTCTTCTTTTCGGCGAATCTAGATTATCCGAAAAAACTGGTGGCTGCCGGACTGACGGAGCCGGGAAGCTATTCCGAGTACGCACAGAGGCAAGATCGTGATTTGGGTGCCGAGCGGTTCGAAAATCGATTTGAGTTCCGGGATGAAGGTTCTACTCGATCCCTCGGTAAAGAAGATTGCAATCGCCAATCCGCTGCACGCGCCGTATGGGCAGGCCGCAGTAGCAGCCCTAAAGCACGAGAATATTTACGACAGAGTGAAAGACAAGTTTGTGCTGGGGGAAAATATTTCGCAAACAGCTTCATTCGTAGTCTCCGGCGCGGCTGACATTGGAATTGTCGCCCTGTCGCTTGCCTTGTCTCCCAATATGAAAGACAAAGGGCGTTACGTCGAAGTGCCTGCCACGGACTATCCACCCATCGAGCAGGCGTGCGTGATACTTCGCTCCTCGAAAAACAAGAAAGTCGCAGAGCAATTCCTCGCGTTCGTGAAAACGCCCGCAATCCGAGATGTGCTGAGAAGCTACGGTTTCGACTTGCCGGGGACTTGGGTAAGTGATGTCGCGCTGGAGATGCCCTGTGCTCTAGCGCGCTACACGCTGTAACCCTTCCTGGGCGGGCGCGAAAGTATGGGCCATGGCCAGAGCCGCGCGATATTGGTCAGCTGCGGCGTCGCGCTCGCCTTGTTTCTCGAGTAACTCGCCGAGGAGATAGTGCGCCTTGAAAGCGGGCCATTCCTCCACCGGGCCGGAGGCAAGATAACGGCGCACCAGGCGAATGGCCAAGGGGTAATCGCGGCCCGTCCGAAGTAAAAGACTGGCTCCATCCATCAGTGCGGCAGGCCAATCCAGCGGACGCGACTCCATGGTACGCAGGGCCTGCTCCATCTCATCCAGGCGACCGATGTGGCGGTAGAAGCCGGCAAGATTCACCCAGGCCCGCGCACCTCCGTGACTGGCGTCGATCGCAGCCCGATATTCCTTTTCCGCAACCGCGTTGTCTTTTTTCTTTTGCGCGATGCGGGCCCTTACCCAATCCGCCATGGCGGGATTCATCGAAACGAGCAGGTCGGCTTGCGCGCGAGCCTTGTCTTCTCCGCCGCCCACGATGCCCGGCGCTTCCAGATAAAACTCGGCGAGATCAGTGTGCGCTTGCCAACTCTTGGGGTCGAACTCGACCGCGCGCTCAAACTCGGAGTGCACTTTCTTTGCCAGTCCCGCCGCCTTCAGGAATCCGGAACGATCCGCTTTCTCACCGTAGATACGACCAAGCCAGAGGTGGTAAAGCCCATTATCGGGCGCGAGGGAGACGGCTTTTTCGCAGGCGGGAATTCCAGCGTCCCAATCGTCGAGCTCGAAATCGGCGCGACAGAGCAGGTTGTAAGCTTCCGCGGTCGGAGAGCTGTGGATGTCTTGTTCGAGCACTCGCAGCGCCTGATCGACGTGACCCTCGGCGAGAAGATCCTGCGGCGTATCTGCCGCCGCTGGAAGCACCAGCAACGTGATCGCGCAAGCCAAAAGCGGGATCAGGGTATGGAGAAAAGTCCGCCTCAACTTGCCCCCTCGCTGCTCAGGAAGAATGTCCCTGGAATGAAAATGGTTTCCTGCAAGATACTTCATGACTTACTCAACCACCTTCACATGGGCGCCGTCGGTCAGCGGTTTAGTGTCGGCAGAAGAGAGCGCGACCTGGGCATGCTCCGGAAGGCCGGCAGTGATCTCCACTTGCGTCAGGTTTTGCAGGGAAACCTCGACATCGCGGCGTTTCAGTTCGCCATCGACCACCTGGTAGACGTAAGGCTTGGTGTCATCCATGCGCACCGCTTCGCGCGGAAGCGTGAGAACACCGCTATGTTCTGCCGTGATGATGGTGACGCCGACGTTGACATTGGGCAGGAGCCGGCGATCGTGATTGTCCACCGTTGAGGTGACCTCGCCCACATTGCGCGCGCCGCGCAATTTAACGGTAGACGGAACCGTGCTGACCGTCCCATTCCAGATGCGTCCCGGCACAGCGTCCCAGGTGACTTCGATTTTCTGCCCGGTCGGTGAGGCGCCCGATTTCAGGCTCGTCGACAAAGCTACGCACTAACATCTTCGAGAGATCGCCTTCCTGCAACAGCAAATCTCCGGTCTGCACATAAGCGCCTTGCTTCACGGGCAGAGCGTAGACAATGCCGTCGAAAGGCGCACGCACGCTGGATTTTGCGAGAGCATCTTCCGCGGCGTCATAAGCAGCCCGTGCTTCGGCACCTTGCGCCTGAACCTTTGCCACTTCGGGTTTCGAGTAGCGCTCTTTCTGTTTTTGCTCCAGCAGGGTGGCATCAGCCTGGGCACGCTGCACGGCCTCTTCCGCCTGCTCGACCTCACCCAGTGATGCCGAACCCTGTTGCTGCAAATGGCGAAGCGCGTCAAGGTTGCGCTGAGCATTGTTCAGCGCGCTGCGAGCTTTGATCAGTTGCGCATCCAGCGTAAGAACCTCTTCGCGTGTACCGCCCTTTGTAAGGTCCGACTCATCCGCCTGAGCGGCTTTTATCTGGGCTTGCGCGCGCGCCGCCTGACTGCGCAGGTCGCTATCATCGAGTTGCAACAGCAGTTGGCCTTTGCGGACGTGATCTCCTTCTTTCACCAGCAGCCGCTTTACCGTTGTAGCGTCCGGCGAGTGAGCTTCGAAATTCTGGATGGGTTCCACTTTGCCATTGGTAGAAATCAGACTGCGGATGGATCCGCGCTCCACGGTAGCGGTGCGCACCTTTAGCGGGGTTTGCCGGTGGATGAAGGGAATCGCTGCCAGTGCCGCGAGCACGCCCACCGTGATCCAGGTGCGGCTCTTGCGCGAGGCGGGTCGTCCATTCGAATTGTTGGTTGCTGCCAACTTGTTATCTTTCAGGATGCGGCGGGGACAACTGCAAGCATTAATTTACCACTGTGGCGGCTGCCCAGAGATGCGCGTCTTTCCCAAGCCGTTGCATGGTTAGATGCTGGCTATCTTTAGCGGATGCGTGAAACTGGCCTGGCGAAGAAGTCGTCGACTTCGCTTCTCTGAAATGTGTGACCCAGCCGCTACAATAGTCTTATGCAGAAATCGCGCCGCTATACGCCAGAGCATGCCGAGGCAGGGCTGGATCATAAATTTCCTGAGATTGAAACTTGGCCGAATCAATTTCCCGGATACGAGATCGTGATCGATGATCCTGAATTTACCTCCGTGTGTCCGAAGACAGGGCTGCCGGATTTCGGCGTCATCACGCTGCGCTATCAGCCCGACAAAGAGTGCCTGGAACTGAAATCGTACAAAGAATATTTGCAGTCCTATCGCAACCTGGGAATTTTTCAAGAGAATGTAGTGAACCAGGTGCTGAAAGATGTAGTGCGATGGGCCAAGCCAGTATGGGCCGAAGTGAAGGGCGATTTTCGCCCGCGCGGAGGGATTTCGACGACGGTAGTGGCGAGGTGGCCACGGGGTAAGAAACCGAAGCAGTCTTGATCTGACTGTAACGAAGGTCGTGCTATATTCGCTCGATCTCGTGACTTCGGCGAAACTCCATCCGCGCACAGCGCTGATTCTGTTGACCGCGCTGAATCTGTTGAACTATGTGGACCGCTCGGTGCTGTTCGCGGTACAGCCGCTGGTGCAGAGCGAATTTAGTCTGAGCAACACGCAGGTCGGTTATCTCACCAGCGCGTTTTTATTGTTTTACATGGTGGCAGCGCCTTTCGTGGGACCGCTGGCCGACCGCTATTCGCGCAAGAAAATTATTGTCGGCGGGGCCATCTTCTGGAGCGGGCTTACGCTCCTCACCGCGGTCACGCACACTTATACCGAACTGCTGATACGGCACACTCTGGTCGGGATCGGCGAGGCAACGTTTGTGACGATTGCCCCCACCTTCGTCGCCGATTTGTTTCCGGAAGAGAAACGGGGCCGCATCCTTGGCGTGTTCTATCTGGCGATTCCAGTGGGAACTGCAGCCGGATATTTGTTGGGCGGGAAGCTAGGTGCAAGCCACGGGTGGAGGTTTCCGTTTTACATTGCCGCGGCGCCGGGATTTCTGTTGGCGTTGGCTGTACTGTTCTTGCGCGAGCCCGAGCGCGGACAATTCGACACGGAGAAAGAAACTCCCGAGCGGGGAACTCTAATTGGTCTGGCACGGAATCCGGCATTCTGGACTTCCACCCTGGGCATGGCGATGATGACCTTCGCCCTGGGCGGAATCCAGGTGTGGATGCCGACATTTTTATCCCGCGCCCGCGGCTACTCACTGGAGTCGGCGAACTTCACGTTCGGAATCGTGATTGTGATCGATGGAATTCTAGCCTCACTCGCCGGAGGTTGGCTTGGCGATTATCTTTTGCCCCGCATGAAGGGCGCTTATTACTTTGTCTCTGCGGCAGGCATGGCGCTGGGCGTGCCGTTCATGATCGTGGCTCTTTTCATGCGAGGTCCGCTCATGCTGCCCGCGATTGCTGTGGCGGCTTTCTTCCTATTGCTCAACACTTCGCCGCTGAATGCCGCTGTAATTAATTCCGTGGGGGCGCACATTCGCGCGACGGCTCTGGCGGTAAACATCTTCATCTTTCACTTGCTCGGCGATGTGCCCTCGCCCACTCTCATGGGTTACGTGGCCGATAAGCGCTCCTTACAGGCAGCGTTCGTGTTGCCGGTCGTCGCGATGGTCGCCTCCTCTGCCATACTCTTTTACGGGATGAAATTTGCGCCCGCTCAAAATAGTGGCGCGCGTGTGGGAAGCACCTGAGCGGAATGCATTACTTTCACTGGATTGCGGGGACGATTCTTGCCCTGGCCTGGTTCTCGCGCATCGTGGATGCCGCAATCGGCATGCCCAGTGTCGCCAACATTTCTCAGCCGCAATGGAACCGCAACCCCGTTGCACCTTCGGGCAATCCCCGCGTCTCGATCATTGTCCCGGCCCGGAACGAAGAAAATGACATCGAGCAAACCCTCACCCTCCTGCTCGAACTCGATTACGACAATTATGAAGTGATTGCGGTGAACGATCGATCGACAGATCGCACCGGCGAGATCATGGAAACGATGGCCACAAGCGCCGGCCCTCAGGGCCGTCTTCGCGTCATTCAGCATCAGGAGTTACCTCCGGGGTGGCTGGGAAAAGCGCACGCCATGTGGACGGCTACCAATGAAGCCACCGGCGACTGGCTGCTGTTTACCGATGCCGATGTATTGTTCAAGCCGGATTCTGTGCGTCGTGCGCTTGCGTACGCCGAGGCTGAACGCGCAGACCACGTCGTCTTATTTCCGCAGATGATCATGAAAACCCCCGGCGAATACATGATGATCGCATTTTTTCAGACGATGTTTGTCTTCGGCCACCGCCCATGGAAGGTGGCGGATCCGAAATCGCGCGATCACATGGGCGTGGGCGCTTTCAATTTGATTCGCCGTAACGTGTATGACGCGGTGGGCACCTACAAAGCCTTGCGCATGGAAGTGCTCGACGATATGAAGCTGGGCAAGGTGGTGAAAAATGCCGGGTTCGCGCAGCGCAATGTTTTTGGTGGAGACCTAATTTCGATTCGCTGGGCGAATGGCGCTATGGGCGTGGTGAACAATCTGACGAAAAATTTCTTCGCCGTATTATCCTTCCAATGGCCGCGCACTCTTATCTCGGCGTTCGGGCTGGCTTTCCTGAACCTCATGCCGTTTCTCGGAGTGTGGCTGGCTCATGGATGGGAGCGTTTGCCTTATGCTGTGGCACTGGGCTCGATGTTCTCGATTTATGTTGGCATGTCCTGGCGGTCGGGCGTTCCGGCTTATTACTTTCTGCTGCATCCGGTCAGCACGGTCTTGTTCATCTATACGTTGCTGCGCTCCATGTTTCTTACTCTGTGGAATGATGGCATCATCTGGCGAGGGACGAGGTATCCGTTGGAAGAGTTGAGGAAGGGAATGGTGTGAAACGGCACGGATTCCTAAGTACGAATTTCAGAGAGTCGCGAGTTGCCACGAAAACGAGGAGAATTCGGCCAATTTGCGAAAGTCTTTTTCGTTAGCAGTGATCACGCGGATGCCCATGCGGGCGGCGCACATCGCAATCAGTGCGTCATTGGTGAGCCGGCCCCGGCCAATTTTTTCATAATCGTATTTGATTGCCAATCGCGCCAGCACTTTGCCCGCATGGATCCAGTCACTAAGATCGGGGACCAATATCCTGTCGGCCCTTCCAAAATCCCGCTCCAGTTGCGCTACATCATGTAAGTCCCGAGCCCCAGCGCCGGCATAGAGTTCCTCGAGCACAACCGCACTCAGCCACAAAACGGCGCCATCTGTAATCTTTTCGAGGCGGAGCGCGGCGTCCTCGCCTCGCAGAGCTGCAATATAAATTGAAGAGTCGAGAAGAACGTGCTGCATCTACTCATCCAGCGCGCCGTAGAGATCTCGAATGTGGGCGCCGCTCCTGACAAATCGCCCGTTCGCCTCATGGGCCAGACGGTTACTCTGCTCTTCGGCAATCGCTAAATCCAATGCCCTCTCGATGGTTTCTGTTTCTGTTTTAGCCTGCAAAGCTTTTTGGGCGCGCTTGATTTTCCTCGAGTCCAGTTGAAAGTGCTTATGCGATCGCTTTCTGGCTGTGGTCATTGGGTAATTCCTCCCGACGGCGAGACCGGATATTCCCAATGTACATCAGTCAGCGTTTTATGTACATTACCTATTGCGGGGGTTCGCCACTCACATCGGCCTCGTTGCCGTAGGTCACCGTAGTTGCCGCCGTACCGTAGGTTTTAGCGGGCTTTTTGGTGGGGCGCATGCTGCCCGCGCTGTAGTGGCCTTGTTTTTCCACGTCGTAATTCTTGGGCATGGGCGGAATCAGGGTCGAGCCGCCGGTGATTTGGCTGACGCGCTTCAGGATGATCTCAGCGCGTCCGTCGTAGAGCTTAACCGGACCATGGATCTCGATGACGCGTCCTTCGAGCCTTCGGACATCACCCACATCTTTAAGGTCAGATCCGAAAACGACGACCGAAAACGGACAGGCTGCTCTCTCCGCGCAGAATCCGATGAAGTGGGTTCCTCTAGCTCCTGCTTTCACATGCAATACTTTTCCCGTAATACATTTCGTCTCGCCGACGTGCTGGGCGGCCTGGCCGATGGGAAGGCAATCGGACGCGGCCAGAAGCGCCGGAGAAATCAGGATAGCCAGCATCGCGAGACAGAGAGCCGGGTTTTGTCCACTGGAATGGCCGCGAGCCTGCTGGGACCTCGGCGAACGGACGGCCATCCCTGCATCCGATGTGATCGGCATTCGCATGTCACGATTCTACGAGTGAAATTCGAACAGGCGGGAAAAGCAGCGAGAAAAAAGCGGGTGGTTTCCCGGAATGAAACGGCACGACGGCAATCCGCCGAAGCCCCGCGCACAACCCGAAGCTCAAAAAGGCACTGGGTGGCACGGCTGAAGCCGTGCCCTTCCCAAACCATCTGTGACGAGCCAAGAGTGTTATTTGAATGCCTTGACCGCTGCGGCTTCGTCGTCTTTGACGTCGAAAACGGTGTAGAGCTTGGTGATCTGCAGCAGGTCGTGAACCTTTTTGGTGAGGTGCAGCAATTTAAGTTCGCCGCCCTGGTTTTTGGTGGTGGTGAAGGCGCTGACCAGCTCGCCGATGCCGGAGCTATCGATGTAGTTGACTTCGGCCAGGTTCAAGATGATCTTCTTGTTGCCTTTGGAAAGCAGATCGCGTACGGTGTCGCGCAAGGTAACGCTGCCCTCGCCCAGAGTGATCCGTCCACTGCAGTCCACAATGGTGACCCCGTCCACCTGCCGAGTGCTAAGTTTCATGCTCACTGAGACCCCTCCTTCTTGCCCACGGATGATCCGTGAACGTGCTTGATCAATTTCACTTCCGTACCTGTCTGGGACGGGCGGATTTCCACCACGTCCATAAAAGAGCGCATCAGAAAAATTCCACGGCCGGATGTCTTGAGCAGATTTTCCGGAGCGAGCGGATTCGGAATTCCGTTCAAGTCAATTCCTTTGCCCTGGTCGCGAATCGTGATGACGAGGTCTTCAGCGGTTCGCTCGAAGGCCAGGATTACTTTTTTATCAGGTGCATATTTGTTCCCGTGAAGGACGGCATTCACCGCGCCCTCGCGTACCGCCATGGAAATCTGCATCACTTCGTCTTCCCCAAAGCCCAATTCCGTGGCAATGCGGGTGGCGCTTTCTTCCGCATGGTCCACTGTTTCCAAAGTGGAATCGAGCGTATAGGAGACCTGTTGCTCCATGATGATAGAGACGTCTTAGACCCGCACCTGTCTTCTGAGTTGCCCGTTAGGGCTCGCCGCAGGCCGCATGCAGCGAATGCGGTAGTTTGCCTGTCGAAGCCTCAAGTTGTCAACGAGAGCGTCGTTTTGCCGCCGTGCCAACATTAGAAATGTGGCACCGCACCGCCCGGCCAGACTCGCCAGGGCGCATATAATTGTACGCCGTGAGCCCCGTGCTGAGCGTTCGAATCCGGCGTTTCTTGCAGCGATTGCTGCTGGTTACGGTATTGTCGTTGGCCGCCGTGGTGCTGATCGCTTATTCCCTGGACTATGCCGTTTTCCGCTATCGAATAGCAGAGAATAAAGGCTTCGGACAAGTCATCGTCACCAGCTACGACGCCGTGCAGCAGAAAAGCGGCAAGACCGTATTCCTGTTCAATCCACCGCAAGCGCAAACCTGCGTGAACTCGCTTTTCCCGCGTGCTGGCTATGTTCCGTGCTGGTATTTGCAACGCCATCCCGAGCAGCGTACCGATATCTGACAGAATTTATGATCAAACTTGTTTATTGCATCACCAAGAAGCCCGGACTCACCGACGAAGAATTCTTTCACTACTGGCAGAATATTCACGGCCCCATCGGAGCTCGCATTCCCCACCTGCGCAAACTTACGCAGAGCCATCGCATCACGATTCCCGGCGACAGCCGCCCACCTGACTTCGACGGAATGGCTGAGCTTTGGTTCGATGATGTGGATGCGCTGATCGCGGCACGAAAATCGCCCGAGTGGAAAACTTCCAGCGACGACGAAGCCAACTTCATCGACCACAATAAAGTGGCCTACTTCATTTCTCAGGAGCGCATCATCCTACAGCGCGATCCCGGGCCGCCTACAGATATCTAACCAACTGGTTAAATTCAACCGCGCTGGTGCATTTCAACCACTCATAACCTCTGCCCGCTCAATGGGCTGCGCGGGCATCGTAGCCCCGTCTCGCCTCATCTAATGCAGTAAAGAGAAAGTAGAGGATTGGTAGGAGGATAAGAACTTTTATGAAGCTGTTACAGGGATTGGGAAGTTTGTTCCTGGCAGCACTTTTATCTGCGCCCGCATGGGCAAGCAATAATGCGAGCTCAAATCAAGCAGTGCCGGGAACTTTAAATTATGTCGAGGGGCAGGCATTTTTCGCGGATCAGCCGCTCGATCACACTTCAATTGGTAAGGCCACGTTGGAAGTTGGCCAATACGCCAATACCGATACGGGCAAGGCGGAAATTCTGCTGACTCCGGGAGTGTATTTGCGTGAGGGCGACAACACCTCGGTGAAGCTGATGGCCGCGGGTCTTGAAAATACTGAATTAAATGTGATGCAGGGCCACGCCATGATCGAAGTCGATCAGATCTACCCGCAAAATGATCTGCGCATCATCGAAGGCAATGTGACTGCCAGAATCATGAAGCCGGGACTCTACGACTTTGATTTGCAGCAAAATCAAATGCGCGTATTCGACGGCGAGGCCATGGTTCAGGATGGCGACAAACAGATGAAACTGAAGTCCGGGCACGAGCTTGCCGTAACGCCGAACTCCCCGGAGAAAACCGAAAAGTTCGACAAGAAAGCCATGAACGGGGATGATCTTTACCGCTGGAGCAGCCTGCGATCGGACTACGAAGCGGAAGCCAACGTCGATGCTGCGCGCATCGTAGCCGCCGACGGCTGGGGTCCTTATTGGGGCGCCGGCTTCTGGGGTCCGGGCTGGGGCTGGGGCGGATGGGATTGGGATCCGTGGTTCGGAGCCTACACGTTCATGCCTTGGAATGGGATCTTCTACAGCCCGTTCGGCTGGGGATTTTACTCGCCGGGACTTGTTTATCGGGCGCCGTTCTACGGCGGCCATTTCTACCACACGTTTAATGCGGCCAATGTCCGGGCCTGGGGGCCGGGACCGCACTACGCGACCAGTAGCGCTTATTCGCACGGGGTTTATACCGGAGCGGGGGCAGCACGTGGCGCGTTTCACTCCGGAGCTGTGATGGCTCGGGGTGGTGGCTTCGGTGGCGGCGGATTCCACGGCGGAGGCTTCGCGGGTGGAGGCTTCCATGGCGGCGGCGGTTTTGGTGGCGGTGGTCACGGACGCTAAACAGCTGAAGGATAAAGCGGAGCGCGATTTGCGCTCCGCTTTTTTGTGCCGCGAATTCGGCTACAATGGCGGTCACTTCGAATCGACCGAGGGACGCTGATGGCTGGCAAGCTCCGCTTTGTACCTCAGGCATTAATCGTGATTTTCGTTTGTATCTCTGCTTTTTCGATTTCCTGTGCCGCCGCTTCTGGGTCAGCGAAGACATCCTCGTCCTCAGATTCGCGGTTGCAGAAGGCTTACCGCTTCCAGCAAGGCGGCTGGACCTACGTTCATCTGGAAGGTTCGCCCTCCGATATCGGCTACCAGCACGGCTATCTGCTGGCCCCTGAGATCGCCGATGCACTCGAGGCCATTAAACTTTTCGACACTCACGAAACTCAGCGCGATTGGGAATTCTTTCGCAGGACCGCGCGCGAGATGCTCTGGCCGCACATCGACAGCGAATATCAACAGGAGCTGCAAGGCATCGCCGACGGCGTGAAGGCCCATGGCGTCGACCTGGATGTTTACGACATCGTCGCGCTGAACGCTTTTGAAGAAGTTCCCGATTACTACGTCCCGTGGTTGAACAAACGCGAAAAAACGGCGCGGGCTCCGAAACTGAAAGCTCCTGGAAATTGCAGCGCATTCATCGCCACCGGCGCTTACACCAAGGATCATCAGATCGTGATCGCGCACAATAATTGGACGAGTTATCTGGCCGGCGAGCGCTGGGTCGTGATCTTCGATATTTTGCCGCAGCACGGCCAGCGCATTCTGATGGATGGATTTCCCGGCGTGATCACCAGCGACGATGATTTTGGCGTGAACGCCGCCGGCATCATGATCACCGAAACCACGATGACGCAATTCGAAGGCTGGGACCCGAACGGCAAGCCCGAGTTCATGCGCTCGCGCAAGGCGCTGCAATATGCGCAAAGCATCGACGACTACGTGCGCATTATCAAAGAAGGGAACAACGGCGGCTACGCCAATGACTGGCTGATCGGCGACCGCAAGACTGGCGAGATTGCCTACCTCGAGCTCGGCTTAAAGAACACTCCGCTGTGGCGAACCAAAGATGGATACTACGTCAGCTCAAATTTTCCTCGCGATCCAAAACTGATTCGTGAAGAAACAGACGGATTCGATGCCAGTGATATGTCGTCATCCATGAATGCGCGGCATGTGCGCGCCGACGAAATGGTGAAGCAAGCTAAGGGAACCATCGACGTGCAGATGGCAGAGAATTTTCTGGCGGACCATTTCGACAGTTTCGAGAAGAAGACTCAGCCGGATGAACGCTCTCTTTGCGGTCACGTGGATGCCTCGGCGCGCGGCGTGAAGGAATGGGGATGGGATGCCTACAATCCCGGCGGCGCGGTACAGGGAAAAGCCACTGACAGCCAAATGGCTGCGAATATGAGTTTTGTTGCCCGAGCCGGACATCCTTGCGGTGCGGATTTTGTAGCGGCAGATTTCCTGGAACAGCATCCCGAATACTCGTGGCAAAAGCCCCTGTTACACGATATGAAAGCCGGCCCATGGACAAAATTCCAAGCCGGCCAAAAAGCCCAGTAGTCATTACGACTCATGTAGAGACAGCCGCCTCGGCTGTTCCGCCAGGGCGAAGCCCAACGGAATCTCAAACGGTTTAAGCGAGCGAGGAAGAAATGAAAGAAACCGTCCAGCAATATATGCAGCGTATCAGCGGGTATGCTGAAGGCAAGCAGCCGCTCACCGTACAGGCGGGAACGGCGAAAAAACTCGAGCGTCTTATCAAGGGTGTATCCACGGCAAAACTGCGCAAGCGCCCGGCCCCCGAGAAATGGTCGGTGAGCGAAATCCTCGCGCACCTCGCGGATACGGAAATCGTCGGAAGTTTTCGCATGCGACTCATTCTGGGCGCTCCGGGAACTCCGATTCCCGCCTTCGATCAGGATGCGTGGGTGGTCAGCGGCCACTACGAGAAACGCGACCCGCGCAAATCCCTGGAGCTGTTTCGCACGCTGCGCGAAGCGAACCTCGCCCTGCTCAAGTCGCTCACGCCAGAGCAGTGGAAGCATTTCGGCATGCATGCGGAGCGTGGTCAGGAAACGATTGAGCGTGTCGTGCTGATGTTCGCCGGGCACGATATCAATCACCTGCAACAGGTGGAGCGCATTCTGGCAGAGAAGTAAAAGGCCACTGCATTTTATTTGTATTTTTCGCTCATTGGCGCAGCGCCGCGCAGAAGAAAATCCGATGGATGGCTGTTGAAAATGCGCGTCCGGAGCCGCAGGAAGCGTGCTACCGTCACGTTAGATACTTCATCGCAATCGCCACTCACGCGTGAGTGGCAAGAAGTTCTCATGATGACGAAAGCTTGTACCAACAGCAAGTGTCCCGCCTACGCACATTTTGTCTACACCGTAGCCATGCGTTGCGTGCTCTGCCGGTGCGATCTGAAAAGCGCGCAGCGGATCAGCGAAGCCATTGCGGATGCTCGCGATCGAGCGCGTCCTGAGGGTACGGCGCTGTCGACGAAATCGGCTGCGTCATCATTTCGCACCGCTCAATGAGCGTTGATCACCTGATTCCGTGCCGGGCCCAGCCTTGTGGCAGTCGAAGTAGGTGTCATCCTCTTGATCGCGGTGCGGTATTATGAAGAGGATTTTGGCGTGCGCCTTCATCGCAAAGTGTCGGGGCAGCCATATCTCTGGAGCCACCGGTTGTTTTTCCAACTCAAAATGCGTACCCGGTTCCACTTGCGCGAGAAAGCCGGCTATCGATACCGGATGCATAACCTGCGCTTCCACTTTCACCCATTGAAAGGAGGCTCGGTCGATCCAGAGTTTTCCTTCCATTCCGGTTAAAGCCTCGGTCTCCATGTTCGGCGGACGATAGTCCCGGCGCGGAGTGGCCTTCAGAACATAGACCTTATGACCATCCAGGTTCGTGTCACCGACTACCTTAAAGCTGAACGCCTTTACCATCTGCTCCATCAGCAGATGGTTGCGTCTTCGGTCCTTTTCGTATTTCGCAATGCGCTCTGATCTTTCCTCGGGCGATTCGTTCTTCCGTTCGGAAGTCGTATCTTCCAGCTTCTGTTTTTCAGCCGCCGTCTGTTCGGGAGTCAACGGCTTGCCGTTGATCGCCACCAGGCGCTGGTAAGGTGAGCCCAGGATCATCGTGTCTTCGTAGGTCTTGGTCCCGTCGGTTCCGCGATCCCGCTCCAAGCAAGCAAATCCGGGTGCAGCATCCCAGTCACGTTTGTTGGCCTCGACCGAGTGCTGAATAATCGCATCGGCATCGTTCTGACCCAGCGCCCATCCGGATGACGCCAGAATCACTGCGAGCAACCAAACCAGCATCGGATCGCCACCTCCACAGGGCGAAACGCCCTCCAGTCGGTTAGACGCCATCAGCCGGAGTGGGGTATATCCTATCGCGACAAAAGATCGAGCGTGCTCGTTTACCGGACTGGTACAGAGCGCGAGTTTGTGACAGCATTGGCAAACGTATGGCCGTTTGATGCATCAACCTACAGTGCCAGATCGCGAGCTTGACCAGAGTAAGACAGTTAGCAGTTCCAACAGTGCCCTGCAGTGGCCACACATCCAGGATTACGGCATCATCGGCAATTGCCGGTCAGCCGCCTTGATTTCGAAATACGGTTCCATGGAATGGCTCTGTTGGCCGCGCTTCGACAAGCCTTCCATTTTCGCTGCGCTTCTCGATCGAGAGCGAGGCGGACATTGGCGAATTTCCCCAACCAGCGAAGCTGCCATTGAACGCCGCTACCTGTCAAATTCGAATGTGCTCGAAACTCACTTTCACAATGCCACCGGCAGCGCCATTCTCACCGATGTGATGCCGGGCACCGCTCGTGCTTCGCGCGCGGACATCCTGGTGCCGGATTACGAAATCCTTCGCAGAATTACTTGTGTTGCGGGCGACTTTGAACTTGAAATTGAATTCAAACCTATGGCCGACTATGGCAAGAACAAAGTGCAGATTCGCGAATTCGGCGAATTGGGCCTGCGCTTTGCCATAGGGCGTGGCGTTTATTTTTTGCGCAGCAGCATTGCCTTGACGATCGCTGATGGAGTGGCCCACGCTCGTTTCCGCCTGGGCGCGGGCCAGAGCGTGCGCTTCTCCTTCAGTTACAGCGAGCAGGCTCCTGCTGTCCTGCCCCCAGTCGATGCCTCGGTCGACGCCCGCATCGAGTATTCCGCGAAAGCCTGGCAACAATGGAGCAGCCACGCCGTCTACGACGGTGAATATCGAGAGGCGGTAATGCGCAGCGCACTCGCACTTAAACTACTCAGCTACGCGCCTTCCGGCGCAATTATTGCCGCGCCCACTACCTCGCTTCCGGAATTGATTGGCGGAGACTTGAACTGGGACTACCGCTATTGCTGGTTGCGTGACGCTTCGTTCACCATCCGGGCATTGCTGGAATTGGATTATTGGGATGAGGCCGAAGACTTTCTCGATTGGCTGCTGCATGCAACGCGGCTGACTCAGCCTCAACTGAGAATCCTGTATTCGTTATACGGAGACAATGCGCCCGTCGAGCGGCAATTGAATTACTTGAGCGGATACCGCGGATCGCGGCCAGTCCGCATTGGAAATGCCGCGAGAGACCAACTCCAACTGGATGTTTATGGCGAGGTAATTGACGCGGCCGCGCAATTCGCCTTTCATGGCGGCTCGCTGGACCGCGAAATGCAAAAGGTATTGATCGGCTTCGGAGATTACGTAGCCCAAAATTGGGACCAGCCCGACCAGGGCATTTGGGAGCCGCGGTGCGAACCGCAAAACCATACCCATTCACGGCTCTTGTGTTGGACCGCGATGGATCGTCTCGTCCGCCTAGCCGAGTGCGGAATGTTAAGACGAGCGCCGGTCGACAAGTACAAGAATGTCAGCAACACCGTCCGGCACCAGATTGAGGAGCGTGCCTGGAACGAACAATTGCAGAGTTATGTCAGCGTGCTTGACGGGGATCAACTCGACTCCAGTTTGCTTCTGCTCTCCTGGTATGGTTTTGCCGAAGCCGGTTCGCCGCGCATGCTCGGCACCTACCGCGCTATCCGGAAATATCTGAGTACGCCCGAAGGGCTTCTCTTCCGCTATCAAAGGCCCAATCCGGAAGGGACGTTTGCAATTTGCAGTTTCTGGGAGGTCGAATATCTCGCCTTGGGAGGCGGTTCGCTGGACGATGCTCGCCAACTCTTCGGGCAATTAACCAAGTATCAAAACGATCTGGGTTTGTACGGCGAAGAAATCGACGGGAAGACCGGCATGGCATTGGGAAACTTCCCCCAGGCATTCACCCACGTGGGCCTGATTGGGGCGGCTCTATCCATCTCGCAACGTGAAAAGGGCGAACAACAACTCGCGCATCGTCCACCGGCAGCAACCAAACAGGCTCCGTCGGAGGCTGCATCGTGAACTGGACAAGCTGGCTGCTTTCAGGATTTTTAGCGACCATTGCTTTATCCACAATGTTGTCCCTCAGCCAGGGTCTGGGCCTGACCCGAATGAATTTGCCCTATCTCATCGGGACCTTCGTTACTCCCCAACGCGAGAGAGCCAAAGTCTATGGGTTTCTGGTCCATCTAGTTATCGGCCTTCTGTTTTCCATTTTTTACGTGCTGATATTTGAGGCGCAGCACATGGCCAATTGGTGGTTTGGCACCCTGCTTGGACTGGCGCATGCGTTGACCATCTTGACCATAGGAATGTCGCTGATGCCTGGAATCCATCCGCGAATGGCAAGCGAACAGCATGGTCTCAACGCAAACCGCCAGCTTGAGCCGCCCGGATTCATGGCGTTGAACTACGGAATACAGACTCCAGTTTCAGTCTTCCTTGCACATGCCGCATTCGGGGCGATATTAGGATCGCTCTACCATCTCAGCAGGTAATAGGGTCGGATGCGCACTGTTCCGCTTACACTTTATGCGCAGTCAACTTCGCGAGAGCGGCATTGCAGCGCGAAATTTCTCCAGAAATATAATCCGGCTGCGCCGCGTCGAATTGTGCCAGCGGCGCTTTTTCCTTTAGCTGCAACCACGTATCCAGGCTCTTCTCATACCAGGACCTGGCTTCGCGCCAACTCGCAATGCTGTGCCGCACCGACCGGCCATGCTCCTGCGCCAAACGCGAATAAGCCTCCGCCAGCGCCGAACGTGCATATGCCAGATCAGAAGGCTTAAAGGCAGTATCGCCACGATCAGCGGCAACCAACGCTTCAAGAATCCGAACCCCCTCGCGAGCCGACTGAATACCCTGGCTGGGTTTGCCGTCCGCGGCAAGCGCCTTGCCCACGCTCATATAGCATTTGCCGAGGTAACGCATCGCCAGCACGTCGTGGGGATCGGCTATAGTCAGCTTTCGGTATCCCGCGAGCGCGGCCTGAAAGTGGGGCAAAGCCTGCGCCGGAAGGTTCTTCTCCGCCAGGTAATATCCGGTCCAATATTCATTTTCCAGCACGAATTGCTGGAGCCTGGCATTCTGCGGGTCGGCCTTGACCTGCGGAACCAGGATGTCATGCGCCTTCCCTTGAAGTGTAATCGCTGCATCCAGATCTCCCTTCAAGTGCTCGACGCCTGCCATGTATCCATACACGCCGGCAAGTCTGGTTTGAACGCTCCACCCTGAAGGCGGGCGAGCCGCCGGTAATAGCCTCGCGAATCGTCGCCGACTTGCGGTAATACTCCAGTGCGCCCGCGACATCGCCCATATCACCCAGACACTGCGCCATCGCAAAACAAACTCCGGCAAAAGTATCTTGCGCCTTGGGATCATCCTTCTGGTCAGCCGCCAACTTCTGCGTGATCGGATATGCCCGCCGGAGAGCTTCGAACGCCGCCGGAAAATTGTTGCCGGCTCTGAAAGCAAAACCCTGCTTCACGTAGACTGCCGCCAAAGCGGCTCGATCCTCCGCCGATCCCCGTTGATCGCCCGCCAGCGCCAGCCGGATCTGCAAAGCCTTGCGATAGCTTTCCGTGGCGCCCGCCGTATCCCCAAGATTTGCGTAGTAGGGATTTCCCTGAACGTCTCCGACTCTCTCATATGCCGATGCCAACTCGCGCTGCAGGCCCGGCGTTACCGGACGACTCGTGCGAAAGGCTATCCAGATATTGCAACGCCCGGTCCACGAGCAACTTTCGCGCCGCCGTCGATCCCGGCAAATCGCGGATGCTGTCGTGAATATCGAACAGCAGGGAATTGGCCAGTTTGCGCACGTCATTAAAACGCCGCTCCGCAATGCGCGCTTCGCGCACAATGGCCACGGCTCCGGCCAGAACAATCAGGAGAAAAAATGCCGTGACCGCCAGAGAGAGTTTATGGCGCTTGATGAACTTGCCGCTGCGGTAACTGAAAGTTCCGCGCCGCGCCGACACCGGCAAACCGAGGCTGTAGCATCGCAAGATCTTCTGCGAAATCCTGCGCCGACCCGTACCGCAATTGAGGTTCCTTGCGCAAGGCCTTCAGCAGTATCTGATCCAGATCACCAGACAGCTTGCGCCGCAACTTTTCTGGAGTTGTATTCCGGCGACTGCTTACCATCTCCGGTGTTGCCTTTGATAATCGCTGCTTACGGTCGATGACCTCGCCATCGTCGCCATGCCGGTCTTCGAACTCAGGCCTGACGATCTTCGCGCCGCTGGCCAGGCGCCTTGCGCTCTGGCCCGATCGCCCGATCACCGTTCGCCCGATCACCGCGCTTGGCTTCTCCGGCTCGACTTCGCAAATAGCATGCGCCAGATCGTACGACGAACTGGTATGCAGCACGTAAGGCGAGCAACCGGTCAGCAATTTGTAGAGAACCATTCCCAGGGAGTAGACGTCGCTTGCCGTGGTAATCACTTCGCCGCGAAGCTGCTCCGGGACTGGCAAACTGCGGCGTCAGCATGCGCTGCACGGTCACCGTGGGTTCGGCTCCGGGAGAATAGGTTTCAGCGCTGAGAATGGTTGCAATACCGAAATCGAGCAGCTTCGGAACGCCTTCAGCCGTCACCAGGATATTGCCGGGCTTAATATCCCGGTGCACCACCAAACGCTGGTGGGCATACTGCACCGCAGAACAAACACTCTGGAAAAGATTGATCCGAGCTTCCACTCCCAGCCTGCCCTGATCGCAATATTCATCGATCGGCTGGCCTTCCACCAGTTCCATGACAAAGTAGGGATAACCCTCATCCGTCGTGCCGCCGTCGAGCAGGCGGGCGATGTTCTCATGCTCAAATCCGGCCAGAATCTGGCGCTCTCTGCGGAAGCGCTCGTAACCAGAATCCGTATCCAGGCCTTGCCGCACCAGTTTTATAGCGACTTGCTTTTCGTACTCGTCATCCGCGCGAACCGCGCGGTACACATCGCCCATTCCTCCTTCGCCCAGCTTGTCCAGGATGCGGTACTGCGCGATTCGCACGCCGATCATCTTGTCGGCTCGCTGGCGCTCTTGCGTGCGTAGATCCTCGGCCAGGCTGCGGGCTACCACCTCCAAAGCCGGCGCTTCAAAGAGTTCTTCCGAACGCTGCGCGTACTTCAGCAGCGACTCCACCTCCACTCGCAGACTTCGATCCTCGCCACAAGCCTTTTCCAGGAAAAGACTCCGCTGGCTCCCATCGCACTGCAATGCGGAGTGGTAAATGCGCTCCACATCCTGCCAGCGTTCAGGCTCCATCGCTCACCCCTCCTTCGAGTTCGCGCAGTAGCCATGCCCGGGCCAGGCTCCAGTCCCGCATCACGGTTTCAGGAGAGATCTGCAACACTTCCGCTGTCTCATCCACGGTCATCCCGCCGAAAAATCGCAGTTCCACTACTTTGCTTTTTCTCGCATCGGTGGCGCCTAGCTGGGTCAGCGCATCCTCCAATGCCACCAGGTCGATCGCCGGCTCAGCAGAGACCGACAAGGCCTCATCCAGAGGAACATGCTGCGCGCCCGCGCCGCGTTTCTGGTAACCGTGCGAGCGAGCAAAATCGGTGAGGATTCGCCGCATCATTTGCGCGGATACCGCAAAAAAATGCGCCCGGTCCTGCCACTCCACCTCTTTGACCTTGACCAGCCGCAAATAAACTTCGTTGATCAGCGCCGTTGTCTGCAGTGTGTGACCATCCCTTTCCCGGGCCATGTAATGCTTCGCCATCCGGTGCAGTTCCTCGTATACCACCGGCGTCAAGCGGTTCAGGGCAAGCTGGTCCCCACCCCGCCAATCGTGCAGGAGTTGGGTAATTTCGGAGGAAGAAGCCCTGGTCATAGGACGGGAGTCCTCGGTAGCTTGGGGAAGGATTTAGACCACTGTAAATTTGCACCGCCAAATTTGAAACGAGCTACGTACAGGGCATCGCTTCAGCGATGCCGAACGGCTCAGGGATTATCGGCTTTAGCCGCTGAGGCTTGCCCTACGGGTTCCGGCGGCTGAAGCCGGTTCCGAGCTTCACGTTGCAATGGCATGTCTGAAGGCGCGCCCTCACACGAATCTTTTCCAGACTGCACCACTACCGGCTGTCTGTCTGAGTTGCGAAAAACATGCCACTCTTTACGGGGTTTTCTCGCTAAAGTTTGTAGGGGAGACCGAGGGTCTCATAACGCTGGCCAGAAACCCACAAGGAGGTTCGTTATGGCGGATTCCGTGAAGGACAACAGCGCCGAGGTTAAGCACGCGAGCGAACAGTTACATACCCTCGAGGATTTGCTGGATGACCTGGAAAAGATCGGTGCCGAAATCCCCGAGTTCCTTTCAAAATCGGTGAAGGGTCTCAGGATCGCGCTTGACACCGGAACTGACGTTGCCGACTCAGCGACGGCCAGCTCAGCCGCCCTCGCCCAATACACCAATAAGGTCAATGACGCCTGCGGAAATGACGATAATGGCGGGGTTTGTCAGGCGCGTGAGGCTTTCAGATTTGGAGCCATCGTGGACGACTACGTTCTGAGCTGGAAGAACGACGATTCCGTCGTAAAGAATTCAGTTCGAGCGACGTTGCAACGCTACGTCCCACAGAAAATATGTCATTACCTGGATCTCTGCAGGCCCAGGAATTAGGACGTTGTTCCGCGTGCTCCGGCTTCAGCTCGCTGGAACGAACAGTTGCCCCACCGGCTCAGGGTCCGGCAGTCGAATTGTTTTCGACGAAGATGACAGGCTTTTTACGATTTTCCCGCTAATACTAGTAGGAGTTCCTAGGGGGCGCGGCGATAGCTGGCGTCAGGTTCACGAGTCGCTTTCGGACCTGAGAAGAAATTTGCGAATCCGAACCTGGGAGTTGCTCCTTGCTGGTTCTTCGCCACGGGACCGTTTGTTGGGCCTTCGGTGGAGAACTAAACTTACGGGGAGAACCGTCGGGGGGCGGTTCTCCGCGTCTGTCGCGAGCCATTGAATTCCGCCTCGGTTCACAGCCCGGGAGAGCCCATCAGGCTGTAAATCAAAACCGATAGCACGATCACCGTGATTACCACGTACATCCGGTCGTGCTCCTCGGCAAATCCAAAGATCGAGAATGCCACCCGCGCCACCGGAGTTGCAATCAGCAACAGCAGGCCTAACTGAATGATGCCCTTTCCTCGAAGCGCCAACGCCTGACGCACGATTCCTCCCAACGCTGCGAAGATTCTCCGGCTCACCATGAAACGCATGATAGTCGGCGGTCGAACGGCCATGCCGAACCAAGTACACGCCCCGCCCAGCAACACCACGGCTGCCGCCAGCATCACCCCGGCGCGCAGAAGTTGGCCGATCAATATTTCCATCCGGTGATCGGTCCAACTCTTACCGGTCCGGCCTGGCACCTGGCTTTCTTCCTCGCCCATATCAAATCCTTCCAGTAATCCCCTTGTAGAGCATCTCGCTTCCGAGAACCACGATCACCATGCTGAAGATTCGCCGCAACCATTTGGGATGCATCTTCACCAGCACCCGCGTGCCCAGCAGTGACCCGGCAAGAACTCCCAGCATGACCGGCATGGAAAGCCCGGGATCGATATAGCCGCGGGATAAATAAATTCCCGCGCTGGCCGCGGCCGTGACTCCGATCATGAAGTTGCTGGTTGTTGTCGAAACCTTGAACGGAATTTTCATCGCCTGGTCCATGGCGAGAACTTTCATTGCGCCCGAACCAATGCCCAGCAATCCGGATAACGTCCCGGCACCAAACATCAGACCCCAACCCAGCGGCACCCGGCGCACGTTATATTTTCGAATGTCGCCGCCCTCGGGAAAGCTTCCGTTCAATCGCAATCGGGTGGCAAGTGCGTCCGGCAAATCGTCACTCGCGTTTTCGCGGGGCGCTTCCAGGAAAGAGACGCCGAGCCGATCAGCACCACTCCGAAAACGATAGAGACTGCACCGGTGGAGATATGCGTCGCGAAGAGTTGCGCCCGCAATTGCGCCAAGAGTGGTCGCGACCTCGAGAAACATTCCTATCCTGATGTTGGATATGCCTTCTCTCACGTAAGCTGCCGCCGCTCCCGAGGATGTGGCAATCACCGATACCAATGACGCCCCGATGGCGTAGCGGATGTCCACGCCAAGAAGCAGGCTGAGCATGGGGACGATCACCACGCCGCCACCCAGTCCAGTCAGTGCTCCCAAAAAACCGGCGACCAGCGAACCCGCCCCTACAATCAAGCTAAACTCGAGAACGCTCATCAACTTTCCTTCGGACTTCCGAGAGATGTCCAGCTTCGCGTAGTTGTTGCCTCAGCTCAGCGTTCTGACGTAGCTGATCGCTTTTCTGCTTTGCTATTGAATCTTCAGTAGATACGGGTATGTGCTTCTCTGTGTTTCAAGTAAAGATTCGTCAATAGCTAACCAAAACGGCAGTAGAATAATCAAATACTGTGTGGGGTGAACGCATGGCGCCTTCGCGGCGCATTTCGAGAGGCGTGTGCGGCCCGATCACGTACCGCGCCGCAATTATGTGTCTCGCCGCACTCAGCATGGTATGGGCCCGCAGTGTCCCTGCACATTTTCTGCACAGTTCCGATAACTTGGCCCTCCACACCGCATCGGATCACGACCATCGACCATGCTTTGATCACGAAGACTCCCAGTTAGCGAGTGCTCCAAGCGGTCCGCGAACTGCTCCGCCGCCAGCCGTTTCGTCTCACGCCATTTATGCTGCGGCTACTTTTGTCGAACTCGTAAATGACGGCTGGCATTACAATCGCCCTCCTCCCCTCAACTAATCCTCCTGTTTCTTCACTTGGCGCGTGGCTCTGGGCTAGCGCCAGCAGCAATTTTCCACTCATAAAGGCGATAGTTCTGGAGGAAATGTATCATGCCGGAGCAAGACGATAAGAATTGGAGACAATTATGCAGCGCTGCTCTCGAAGCTAAAGATTCAGCCGAATTACTAGAGATCGTTCGGAAACTCAACCACGCTCTTGAGCGCGAAGAGCAGTTCAAACAAAATCTGGGGAAAAACCGCATCCGCAAAACTTCCGAGGAGGCACAGTGTTAAACAATGACGTTTCCGAGCACCGAATCACGACTCGCAGACTCCGCCTACCCGAGGCGAGCGCGATTCGAAAGTCGCTTCGGATGGAGCCGAATTCGCGGCACTTCGTTCTATTTGCCGCACTCGGGGTAGGCGTTGTTGCTTTTCTCGCGACCGAGTTGATGCACTTCCTGCTGGTGCCCGATATTGGACCGCATCCCGAGAGGCTGCTCGCCGAGGGGCTATCCGCTTTCGTAGTCAGCTGCCTGGTAGCGAAGTTAGTCCACATGAGCCGCGAACGGCATCGTCTGGTCGTGGCACGGATGCAAGTGATCGCGGAGATGAATCATCACATCCGAAACGCGCTGAGTCCCGTCGCTCTTTCGCTGGACGCAACCGACGATCAGACTCTGAATCGCATCATGGTCGAAGCCGTCGACCGCATCGATTGGGCCCTCCGCGAAATACTTCCCCGGGAACTGCCGCTGGCCGAAGCCCAAAGACATCAGCTCGGATACTTTCAAAGACGAAAGACGAAGGAGCAATCCCAATGAGCGATAGAAGAGTTCTTTGCGTTGAAAATAAGCCTGAATACATGGGCGAGCTGAAACTCATGCTGGAAACCGCCGGCTACCAGGTTCTCGCCGCAACTCGCGCAGATCAGGCTTTACATCTCCTGAAGACTCGCGAGGTAGATGGCGTTCTTCTCGAGTACGATCTGCCGGATGCGACCGGAGCTTCCGTGCGGGCGGAGATGAATCGCCTGAAACCCGACGTTCCAGTGCTGCTGTTTGCTGGGGTGGGCAGCCAAACGCCATCCCTGCTTCGCTTTTTCGATTCCTATCTGAGGAATTCAGGCGAGCCTGAATTTGCGCTGCAGGACATCGGTGCGTAGAGGGGGATTCGCGACGATCACTATGAATGTGCCGTGTGCAATCCGATCTACCGAAGTACAACTTTTAGCATCTCAAAGGGTTTATAAAGGTGAGCACCGTTAAGATCTTTTGGCCATCTAATCGGGCTGTGAACAGGTAGGAGAATCTATGACTCGAAATTTCATGGGGAAAATATTTCCTAAGACTATTGCCAACGCTTTGGGGTTGGTAATGCTGGCAGGGTGTTTGATGACCGCTCCGGCTTGGGCGCAGGATGAACCACAGGACCAGGCGCCTCCGCCGCCCGCTCAACCCCAGGATCAAGCGCCTCCACCGCCGGGCGCGCCTCAATCTTCTGCATTGTCCCCGGAACAGCTACAGAAGTTGGTCGCTCCCATTGCGTTGTATCCCGATGCCCTGGTGGCTCAGATATTGGCCGCGTCTGCCTATCCCACGCAAATTGTCGAAGCGGAGCGATTCCTCGAGGAAAACCCCAATCTGAAGGGCAAAGATTTAGGCGATGCCGTGAACCAGCAGGATTGGGATCCCAGCGTGAAGGCTCTCACCCAGTTTCCTTCCGTGCTCGCAAATCTGAATAAGAATCTCTCCTGGACTTCCGAACTCGGCGACGCGAACTACAACCAGGGTCCCGACGTGATGCAAGCGATCCAGGTCATGCGCCAAAAGGCCAAAGAGGCGGGACATCTGCAGACCACGCCGCAGCAGACCGTAACAGAAGAAGGCGATGACATCGATATCGCGCCCGCCAATCCGGATGTCGTTTATGTTCCAGAGTATGACCCACAGCTCATCTACGGTTACCCGGTGGGATTGTGGCCTGGCTTTTACCCCTGGTGGGGTGTTGGCGGTCCGTATCTATCTTTCGGTGTCGGGTTTGGCATCGGCCCATTCTTTGGATTCGGCTGGGGATGGCATGGATGGGGCCTAGATTGGCGTGGAGGCTACCTGCGTTATGGAGGCGGCCGTTATGGCTTTCACAGTCACGCATTCTATGACCGCAACGCTTACTTCCATGGCAATTACCGCGGATTCGCACCTTATGGTCGCGGCGATCGCGGCGCGCGGGGTTTTGCTCCCGCCGGACGTGGCGCCGCCGGTGCACGTCCTCGGCGCTTTTGGAGGAATTCGGCGCGGCGGTGAAACCCGCGGATTTTCCTCACGGGGTAGATCGAGCTTTGGTGGAGGAGCGCGCGGCGGCGGTGGTGGAATGCACGGCGGCGGTGGACACGGAGGCGGCGGCAGACGCTGACCCGCACTGGGCCCATCAAACCTCGGCTTCAAAGTCACAGAAAGGAACTGATCATGAGATTGGCAAAGAGCGATTCGAGAAGGCACTTTCTCGGCATGCGTGACGTGTTTGTGGCTACTGCTATCGCGGCGTTGGGATTCTCGGCAACCTTGGCAGCAGGCCAATCGAACACACAAAAACCAGCCGCTGCCGCGCCAACATCGGCGGCTCGGCATCTGGCCGCGCCACAAACCGGACAGCAGACATTTTCTTCCGCAGAGGAAGCCAGCCAGGCGCTGGTTACAGCTATGAAGAACAACGATCAGCAGTCGTTGTTAAAAGTTCTGGGACCAAACGCGAAGAGCATCGTCTCTTCCGGCGACGATGCCGAAGACCAGAAAGACCGCGATGAGTTCCTGAAGAAATACCAGCAGATGCATCGCCTGGTGATGGAACCGGATGGCACCACCACGCTTTACATCGGTGCGGAAAACTGGCCAACCCCAATTCCACTCGTCCACAAGGGAAGCTCCTGGTATTTCGATACCGCAGCCGGCAAGCAGGAGATTCTTTATCGAAGAGTCGGAAGAAATGAGCTGGCAGTAATCCAAACGTGCAGTGGGCTGGTCGACGCGGAAAAAGAATATTATTCACAGCCTCATGACGGCGCAACCGATCGACAGTACGCGGAGAAATTCTTCAGCGACCCCGGTAAGCAAAACGGCCTGTACTGGGAAACGGCTTCCGGGCAGACCAGTAGTCCGATTGGTCCCCTGGTAGCAGTGGCCGCCACCGAAAACTATCCTCAACCTCCGGATCGAAATCTGGAGCCGTTTGAGGGATATTACTTTCGCATCCTGAAAGCTCAAGGCGCAAAGGCTCGCGGCGGCGCACACAGCTACCTCGAAAATGGAAAGATGACCCGCGGCTTCGCCTTCGTCGCCTATCCCGCAGAGTACCGGTCCTCCGGCGTGATGACATTCATCGTTGATCAAGATGGAATTGTGTACGAAAAAGATCTCGGCCCCAAAACCGCCGCGATCGCGAAAACCATGACTAAATACGATCCAGACTCAACCTGGCGCAAAGCGGATTAAGCGGAGATTTAAGTTCGGCTATTTAGCGGGACGGATGCTTGGATTTTTTTGGCTTCAGGCTGATCGCTATCTTTAGCACCGCGCCATCGACAGGATCGATTTCGAATATTGCCTTGCTCGTGTAGTCCGGACTATCAAGGCGGTATTTAAAAACGCTATACATCTGAAAGATATCCGTATCATACGGGGCGCCGTACTTCGCTTGCACCTGCGCTGCGGTGTAGGTGCGGTCGCTTAGCGCGAGAATGTAGTGCGCGTCCGCGTGCTTCTCGCTCTTGAAAGCCGCGATCTCAGAGAAAGGAAAGCGCTGGCCAGCCAATGAGTAATCAACCCCTGCCATCGTTTTCTGATGGATGATCTCTTCCTCCACGATCCCATCGATTCGCTTGTTGACTTCCCCTTCCAAGGTAAACCCCTCGCGTTTCGCCGCACACCGGCCTTTATCGGGTCTGCACTCTGCCCGAATTTCATTCGCAACATAGGAGCGAAGCACGCGGGAGTTTTCCAGCACCTTCTTAATTCCTTGATTCTCCGGGCAGAGTGGATGCAGAAAAAAGATAGGGAACGATGTCGCGCCAGTCGAAGTCGTCGGCGGAGGAAATCGGCTGAACAGCGGAGCCCGGCGGGCGTGCGTCGCTCAACGCGCTAAAGGGCGACGAAGCAAAGGCCGAGAGCCACACCAGCAACCCAACTGCAAGAGTTGAATGCTTCATATCCGATTGAGTTGAGATCATAGTCGATGTCCCTTAGAAGAACCAGCAGCTCACGCTTCTCGAGGAGTTCACACATAAACTTCACAGATGGGCAAGAAGCAAGCGAGCGCAAAGGAAGCAAAGGCTTTCTTGAAGACAACTGGCATGTAATAGTTTCGTAATGTATCGGGCATCACCGCAAAATTTCTTCCCACCAGCTACTCTCCTCTTATCAATCATATGCATATGGAAATACATCCTAAGGGAAGTCATGCTCGCATTCTGCTGAGTTCTGTCTTCGGACCCTACGCACAAGACGACGAATTTGGCAGCCGCGCCATCAATCCGATGGAGCTCTATCACAATCAGGTTACCCGCGCCCAGGGCAGCTTCTCACTGCGCATGTTTCACCGCTCCTGGGGAATCATGATGATTCAGGAAAATATTTCGGCGCCCTGCAGCCTCCTGGATTTTCCCACGCGCGAAGCCTTCGCTCGTGAATTGACCAAGAACCACTACGATATCGTTGGCATCTCTTCCATCATCGTGAATGTTCTGAAGGTGCGGGAAATGTGCCGGCTGATACGAGAGTTATCGCCGGATTCGGTAATCGTGGTGGGCGGACACGTGGCCGCGATTCCTGGTCTGGAAGCGATGATCGATGCCGACCACATCGTTCGCGGTGAAGGTATCTCCTGGATGCGCCGTTACCTGGGTGAAGATGAGAGCGCGCCGATTCGTCATCCCGCCATCGTTTCTGGCCTGCAGACACGCATCATGGGCGTGCGCCTTCCGCAGCGAAAAGGCGGGACGGCAGCAACCATCATCCCTTCCGTGGGCTGCCCCATGGGGTGCAACTTCTGTACGACTTCTGCTTTTTTCGGCGGGAAGGGAAAGTTCGTTAACTTTTATGAGACCGGCGATGAATTGTTCGACGTCATGTGTGGAATTGAAAAAGAGCTCCAGGTAAATTCTTTTTTTGTGATGGATGAGAATTTCCTGCTTCATCGCACCCGCGCGATGCAGTTACTGGAGCGCATGAAGCAGGCCGGTAAGAGTTGGGAGCTTTCCGTCTTTGCTTCTGCCAATGCCATTCGAAAATACACCATGCTGGAACTGGTGGAACTCGGCGTTTCCTGGGTATGGATGGGCCTGGAGTCTCCCCGGTCGAATTACGGTAAGTTGCAGGGTCATGACGTTACGCAACTCACGAAAGAAATGCGCCAGCACGGCATACGAGTGCAGGGATCGACCATCATCGGACTGGAGCACCATACGCCAGACAACATCGTCGACGAAATCGAATCGGCAATTGAATACCAGACCGACTTCCATCAGTTCATGCTCTACACGCCGGTTCCCGGCACGCCGCTGTACCAGGAAATGGCCGAACAAGGCCGTCTGCTGACCGAGGTCGAGTACGCCGACATCCATGGACAGTACAAATTTAATTTCCAGCACGGTGCTATCTCTCGCGACGATTCGAAGCGGTTTCTGGATTGGGCCTTCTGGCGCGACTTCGAGAGAAATGGGCCCAGCCTTTATCGCCTGTGCCAAACCATGCTGCAGGGTTGGCAACGCTATAAGAACCATCCCGATGCTCGCGTTCGTGAGCGGTTTACGCGGGAAGTGAAAAAGCTCAGCAGTGCCTACAATGCGGCGCTGTGGGTAATGGAACGGGAGTTCAAGAAAGTCAATCAAGACGTGAGTGAAAAAATTCGCAGTCTGCGCCGCGAGGTCGAAAAAGAATTTCCCGTCATGGCGCGCCTGACTGCGGCATCGCTGGGCCCGATCCTGTTGTGGTCGACACGCCGGGAGCAGAAACGCCTGCTCGCAGGATGCACCTATGAACCCCCGACTTTCCTCGAACGCCGAAACTGGGTCCCGGCGTAGTTGGCGCCGGTGGGAGCGCTGCCGTGCACATTGATTGTTACACCGCGACCCACCACACAAAGTTTCAGGTTAAGCGGCGTCGCTGTGGTGAGTGATCCCAATCACACGCAGTTGTGCTGCTGGTCATGGCTGTTCTCGCGATTCTGGCCGAAAATCAATATGAGGTTGGGAGTGCCCCGCGGTCGAGGCGAGAACCGGAAATCGAACTGCTGAGGGCACTGGGGGAAATTCGCTATGAAGGGCACTATCGAGATCCCGGGAAAGGAACTCAAGGAAACTCCTAAGCTACAGCAACAAAAAGTGCCTGACTCCTCCCTGGAGCGACTGATGACGGCTCCAGCACAGGCCCGGCCCTTATTCTCAGACAGCTTGCTGCGATACGAAGGCCAACATACCCGACAGACCTGGGCAACAGTCTTATCATTCATTTTGCAGTGCGTAATGTTGGGAGTGCTGCTCTTATTGCCGCTTTATTTCACGCAGGAATTGCCGAAGTCGCAATTGCTGACATTTCTGGTGGCCCCGCCTCCACCGCCGCCTCCACCACCGCCAGCAGCGCAAGCCGCCAGAATCATGAAGCAGATTCAGAGCGACCTGCTCTCGGGAGGCCAACTCCGTACGCCAACCAAAATTCCCGAAAAAGTACAAATGATCCGAGAAGAAGAGGCGCCGCTGATGCCCGGCACCGGAGGAGTGGTAGGGGGCGTACCGGGCGGAATTCCCGGCGGTCAGCTGGGCGGGGTGATTGGAGGCATCGTCAGCGCTACTCAGAATACGGCGTTCCTGCCCAAGTTGCAGCCGGTTGTGCCGCAACGCGTAAGGATCTCCCAGGGAGTAACCACTGGACTGCTGATTCAGAAAGTCGAGCCGACATATCCAACCATCGCCAAGGCCGCCCGAATACAAGGCAATGTTGTCCTCAGGGCCATCATTAACAAAGAGGGCGTCATCCAGGATTTGCAATTGGTCAGCGGACATCCGATGTTAGTGCCGGCAGCTATTGAGGCAGTCAAACACTGGCGTTACCGTCCTTATTTGTTGAACGGGCAACCAGTGGAAGTGGAAACGACCGTGACGGTCATTTTCCTTCTAACCAATTGAGGGAACTCAAACCGGTGCGATGACATCCGAGCCGACGGGAATAATCGAAAGCCTCTGGGCTCGGCCATAAGTCGGAAGTTACAGGGGGTGGATCATGATGTTTTCCTACAGGTTAGTGCGACTGATTGAAACCCATGCCGACACGCTGGCTGCCGGGTTGGAGAAGAAAGTGTTTTGGTCCCCTGATGTGAATTGCTTCCGCACCATTCCCACTCACGAATTGCGGGAACGCGTGTACGAGATATACCGTCATCTGGGTGATTGGCTGCTGGGAAAGAACCTGGCGGATATTGAAACGCGTTACCGGGAGATCGGGGCGCGAAGGGCGCGGCAGAAGGTACCACTGGCCGAAGTTATCCACGTGATCCTCCTCACCAAGGAAAATCTCTGGGATTTCCTGAAGAGCGAAGCGGTTGCAGACCGCGCGGTGGAGATCATGGGAGAGCTCGAACTGCTGCAGATGCTGGAGCAGTTTTTCGATCACGCGATCTATTTCGCGGCACTCGGCTACCAGGAACAGTCAGAGGCTTCGACTCTGCACGAGCGTGCAGTCGTGACCAGCTGAAACCATCGACTGCTCTTTCGTTGGTTCACTATTCCTGAAGGCTACCAGCGCATCCTGCGTTGGAGTATCGACCATCACATAAAAAAGTGACGATAGTCACAGCCGAAATCGAGTCGATGTGTAAGTCTGAAACTGGTGACGGAGGTGCTGTATGACAGTCCTGGAAGTAACCCAAGAATTAGAAACCAGGAAGCAACCCGCCGCGATCGCCGTTAAGAATGTGCTCTACGCCACAGACTTTTCAGATACGTCGGAGGCGGCCTTTCCCTACGCGACCGCGATCTGCCGCAAGTTCGGCAGCACATTGCACGTAGCCCATGTTTTTTCTGATTCCACCTTGATGCTCATGACGGGCGGAGCCGACAACGCTAGTTTCGAAGTTCTATACGAGGATGCGCGCAGCTTGGCGCAGCAGAAAGTCGATCAGATCGCCGCTCGCTTGAGAGATACTCCGACGCGTACTCACGTACGGCACGGAGAAGTCTGGGACACGCTCAGTCCCATCATTGCAGAAAATGGCATCGACCTGATCGTAGTAGGAACGCGCGGTCGCGGCGGATTAGGAAAGTTTCTGCTGGGTTCGGTGGCTGAAGATATTTTGCGGCACGCGCCCTGTCCGGTGCTCACCGTCGGGCCCGGAATCTGCGGTCCTGCCAGGCTGCCGGAATTTTCCGCGAGCGGGCCAGCTCCTGTTGAATTCGAGTTGCGTCATATCCTCTATGCCACGAACCTTACGGCTGAGTCACTGAGAGTTGCGCCAACCGTTTTTTCGCTGGCCGCGCAATTCCAATCTCGATTGACTCTGATTCATGTAGTTGAGGGTGACTCCAGGCTGGGAATTCTCTCCAAGCCGGCGGACGATGAGATCCGCAAGCTGCGAGAAGAAATTCCCACAGCCTCACTGGCCTATGCGCCGGAAGTTCTGGTCGAATTCGGCTCCGCTTGGCGCTGCATTGTGAACAAGGCAGCGGAACAAAGCGCAGATCTGCTTGTGCTGGGAGCGCATTGCGTCGACGGCATGAGCCACCTGCCCTGGTCAACCGTTCACCATGTCGTAGCACATGCGACCTGTCCGGTCCTGACGATCCGCGCATAGAAGTGCGGATCACTCGGGCCATTTGCGGCACACTGAGTCTCGGGATGGGGTAACCATCCAGGAACGAAGACAAAAAGTTCGCCGCCGCCGCCGAGGTGACTTATGACAGGAATCATTTTGATAGCGATTGCCATTCTGGCAATCGCAGTCGGGCTGTTTATCTTCCGGACCATTCCAGCGGTGAAGGCCTATTTCGCTTACCGAGGCAAGCGCCTCGTCACCTGCCCGGAAACTCACCAGACCGTATCTGTGGATGTCGCGGCCGGTGAGGCTGCGGCAAGTGCTTTCCTATCCGAACCCGTGTTGCATCTGAAAGAATGCTCGCGGTGGCCGGAGCGAGAAAATTGTGGTCAGGATTGTCTGCAGCAGATCGAAGCAGATCCCGAGAACTGTCTGGTCTGGAATGTCGTTTCGCAGTGGTATCAGGGTAAGGACTGCGCGATTTGTCACAAGGCTTTCGGCGAACTTCATCATCTGGATCGCGCCCCAGGGTTGCTGGGCCCAGATCACAAGACCGTCGAGTGGAAAGAGTTGCGCCCTGAGCAGCTTCCTGAAGTTTTTTCCACGCACCATCCAGTTTGCTGGAATTGCCACGTTGCCGCTACATTTCGTCGCCTGCATCCCGATTTGGTGGTAGATCGGGAGCCGGAATTAAGACATACCCGGTAACCTCCCCGCCCGCGCGCCAGCGGGCGGGATTTTTATTTTTGGCTATCCGAAAAGACCGTTAGAAAGGCTCGTTCCAACACCTCCCGCAAGCCCGCTGCGAAATGCAGCACGTCGATGTCACTGAGCCTTCCTTGCGCGACTCTGAGTCACGAGTTTAGGTGATCCGGGTCACTGCGCCTATTCCGCTTACCGTTGAAAATCTCAACTAGGCAGCGAAGCCGTTGCTGAGTTCTTACATGCTTTGGGAGCGCTCTTTCTGCGTTCATCATCGCTGCCTTCATAGATTGCAAATTTTAACTAGGAGAGAACGAAATCATGAAGACAACGAAACTGGTGATGCTGGTAATGACAATTGCCGTAGCCCTGTTCATTCTGATTCCTAATCTGTCATGGGCCGCTGACGATGGAGCGAGCCTCTACAAAGCAAAATGTGCAATGTGCCACGGCGCGGATGCAACTGGTAAGCCCGCAGCCAAAATTCCAAGCCTGGTTTCGGACGACGCCAAGAAAGCCTCAGACGAGGACCTGACGAAATCAGTCGCTACAACGGCCAAGCATCCCGGAAACGTTAAGAGTCTGGCCCCTGATCAAGTGAAAATGATCGTGACCTACATTCGCACCTTGCAGAAGTAGGTGCTGATGGCTGTTATTGGCTGTTCCTTTTTGCGCGCCGCCGCTGTCGCAAATCGCCGATAGCGGTCGTGGAAGGCGAGAGGGCGGTATGAATATGCCTGGTTTAATTCGGCGGAAGCAAGTACCAGCCTGCCGATTCGTTGTCCTGCCAGGGAGTTCGTCCTCTCGTTACCTGCCACCGAGAACAGCCCGTCCGGGTCCGGATGTTCACCACTTCGGACCCGGACCCTTCTTGCTCAGCAAAACGTCAGAGATTTTCTTTGCGTTACCTAACTCCGTTCCATTACAGCGCACGTTGGCTGGCTGCCTACCTCATTTCGCTGGAACGGAAGCCCTACCCAGGAGAGGCGAGGAGCAATCTCCATGAGTAAAGCCCTGTTGTACGACGCAACCATGTGCATCGGGTGCAAACAGTGTGAAAGCGCCTGCGCGCAGCAGAATAACTTGCCCTACAACGATGCGGTAGCCGCCGAGTCGGTGCAGTCCGCACATAAATACACGGTCGTCATGACCAAAGACGATAAGTTCATGCGCCGTCTCTGCATGCACTGTGAGCATCCCGCTTGCGCTTCAGTTTGTCCCGTCGGCGCCTTCCATAAGACAAAGGAAGGACCGGTCGTATATGACGTCTGGAAGTGTATTGGCTGCCGCTATTGCATGGTGGCGTGCGCATTCGCCCAGCCCAAGTACGAGTGGGGGTCGCTGAATCCACGGGTTCGTAAATGCATTATGTGCCCGGACCGCGTGGTAGCAGGCAAGCAGACTGCCTGCGCCGAGATCTGTCCCACCGGCGCCACAAAGTTTGGCGACCGTGATGATCTCATTCAGGAAGCAAAAGAGCGCCTCCGCCAGAATCCAACCACCTACTTGCCCCGCATTTATGGCCTCAACGAAGTTGGCGGAACCTGTGTACTCATTCTTTCCAGCATGAAAGTGGAAGAGTACGGCTATCCCGCATCCGAAAAAATCGGCAACACGCCGATGCCGGAGTACACCGGCCGAGTGATGGAGAAAATTCCAGACTTTATTCCTGTCTGGTCACTAGTGCTGGGAGGCATTTACTGGATATCGCATCGCCGTGAGGAAGTAGCCGCCGCCGAAGCTCAAGAAAAAGAAGAAAAGAAGAACGGGAGCGCACGATGAAAATCAAGCTGACTTTCTGGAGAGTCGTTTTCATTGTCATCATGGGCCTGGGCCTCTACTCCTCTTTCATTCGCTACTTCCGTGGCTTGGGCGCGGTTTCAAACATGAGTGATCAGTTCCCCTGGGGTCTATGGATCGGCTTCGACTGCCTGTGCGGAGTTATGCTGGCGGCGGGTGGCTTTTGCATGGTGGGCGCAGTCTATTTATTCAATGTGGAGCGCCTCCACAGTGTTGTGCGCCCCGCCGTATTGACTGCCTTCCTGGGCTACATACTTTTTATTGTTGGATTGCTGTTCGATCTCGGCCGTCCCTGGTACATCTGGCACCAGCTCATCTACATGAACCCGCATTCGGTCATGTTCGAAGTGGGCATGTGTGTGATGACTTACACCACCGTGCTTTTCTTCGAATTTCTTCCCAGCGTGTTCGAGCGCTTCAATCTGAAGGCTCCAATCAAGTGGATTAACAAAATTTACCCTGTGCTGATTGTTCTGGGGATATTGCTTTCCACGCTGCACCAGAGTTCCCTGGGTCGCTCTATTTGATTATGCCGAGCAAGCTTCATCCCTTCTGGTACACGCCGGCGCTGCCTTTCTTCTTCTTTGGCTCGGCGATCGCAGTGGGTCTGGCGATGACGATTTTCGAGTCCACGCAGAGCGCGAAGGCCTTCGGTCGTCACTTGGAACTCCCGGTGCTGGTCACTCTGGGCGGCGCTTTACTAGTCGCTCTCTGGGTGAATGCTCTGCTGCGTTTCGACGATTTTTTCCATCGCGGTCTGCTCAGACAAATCTTTAAGCCGAGTTATGAAGCATATTTCCTGTGGCTCGAACTCACGCTAACCTTCGTGATTCCCATTGCCATGCTCAGCTTCAAGAAGGTCCGGCTGTCGCCACAGCTCTTATATCTTGCGTCCATCTGTACGCTGCTGGGTTTTATCACCAACCGGCTCAATATTGCTCTTATCGGATTTGAGACTTACGCGGGACACCACTACGTTCCGAAATGGACAGAATTCTCCATCACTCTCATGATCGTCGCATTGGGTTTCTTCCTGTTCAGCGTCGCGGTGAAGTATCTACCTATCTTTCCCAAAGAAGAATACGCGGCGGAGCGCCCTCGCCTATCCAAGGCGAGACCTTTAGCTAGCCCGGCGGTATTAACCCATGCGGGAGACTGACTCAATTCGCCACACTTTGCGGCAAAAGCGGCTGAGCTACAGTATCAGTACGAAATTGATTGGTTCCTTGCTGGCGGTGATGCTCATCATCTTCGCTCTGCTCGGTTATTTGAATATTCGGTTGCACCGCCAACATCTGGAAGCCGCCACGTTGGCCAGTGCCGAGCGAGTAAGCGACGTGATCCGGCGCAGCGCCACCTACTACATGCTGCGCAACGATCGCGAAGGCCTCTACCACACCATGCAAACCATGGCAGACGAGCCCGGCATGGTTAAGGTGCGCATCCTTGACCAGGAAGGCCGAGTCAGCTACTCCACCGATGCATCGGAAGTGAACCGCGTTCTGGACAAGACGGCAGAGGCTTGCTACGGCTGTCACAATCAATCGCGGCCGCTCACGCGGCTGAACCGTCCTGACCGTTTTCGTATTTATCGCATCAATCACGGCCCGCGGGTCATGGGAATCATCACACCCATCGAAAACCAACTCAACTGTTCGAACGCATCGTGCCACGCTCATCCCGCCAGCCAGCAGGTGCTGGGAGTGCTCGATATAAATCTCTCGCTAGCCACAGCGGACGCGCAAATTGCCGTAAGTAGCGCACGCACGCTCTCCTACACCATAGGAGCAATTCTGCTGGTCGCAATCCTCAGCTGGCTATTCGTATGGCGGGTGGTGGACAGACCGATCAACGCGCTGAAGCAGGGCACGGAACATCTGTCGCGAGGCGAACTGGGTTATCAGATCGAGGTGCGATCCCAGGACGAGGTGGGCGACCTGGCGCATTCCTTTAACGACATGAGCCTGCAGTTGCGCGCGGCGAATGAACAAATCGTCACCTGGGCAAAGACGCTGGAAGATCGTGTCGAAGAAAAAACCAGAGAGCTGCGCAGGGCGCAGGATCACGTTCTGCATGTAGAAAAGATGGCATCGCTCGGCAAGATGGCTGCGGTGGTGGCACACGAAGTGAATAACCCGCTCTCCGGCATTCTGACTTACGCCAAGCTGCTGCGGAGGTGGGTGGCGTCGGGCCAGGTGGAGCACGAAAAACACGAGGAGGCCATAGAGAGTCTCGAACTGATCGCCTCCGAGAGCCGGCGCTGCGGTGAGCTGATCAAGAACCTGTTGTCTCTCTCGCGCACCGCGCCCATGAATGTGCAATCGACCGATTTGGATCAAGTGATTAACCGGTGCTTGATGCTGGTGCGGCATCAACTCGATGCGGCTGGAATCGAGCTGCAACTGAAGCTTGCCGATGATTTGCCTCGCGTGCCTTGTGATCCCGAGCAGATTCAGCAAGTCCTGCTGGCATTGATCATGAATGCAATCGATGCCATGCCACGCGGCGGCAATCTCTGGATCGAGACGCAGACGAACCACGACGAAACCGAAATCAGCATTCGGGTCCGCGACGACGGATCTGGCATCGCTCCCGATGTCCTGCCGCAGATTTTCGAACCTTTCGTGACTACAAAAGAAAGTGGGCGCGGAGTCGGACTTGGGCTGGCGATCAGCCGTGGGATCGTGGAGCGGCACCATGGTCGCATCGACGTCGAATCCGAGTTGGGGCAGGGAACTACTTTCACCGTAACTCTGCCAGTGCGGGCTGCCGGGCTCTCTCTGTTAGCCGTTGACGAAAGAAATGGCGCAATGAACGTGAGGTGATTCAAGTGAGCACACGGGGAAAACTGCTTATTGTGGACGACGAATTAAGCGTGCGCGACTCGTTGGGCAAATGGTTCCGCGAAGAAGGCTACGAAGTTGCAACCACGGAAAATGCTAGCGACGCGCTTACCAGCCTGGCGCAGCAACGCTGGGACGTGGCTCTGGTGGATATCAAAATGCACGGCACAGACGGAATCGAACTACAGCGTCGCATGCACGAAGTGGATCCGGAACTGCTGGTGATCATGATGACCGGTTATGCCTCGGTCGAGACCGCGGTTGCGGCGCTAAAGAATGGCGCCTACGATTACGTGACCAAGCCACTGGACCCGGATGAAATTTCCCACCTGGTGACGAACGCACTGGCACATAAGCGGACGGCGCAGGAGAACGTGCTTTTGCGTGAGACGGTCGCCGAGGTTGCGCGTCCGGGAGAGCTGATTGGACAAAGCGCCGCCATGCGCAAGATCTTCGACGCCATTGAGACCGTCGGTCCTACCGATGCCACCGTGCTCATCACCGGAGAGAGTGGGACCGGAAAAGAACTGGTTGCGCGCGCGATTCATCAGGCCAGTCCGCGAAGGTTTCATCCACTCGTCGTCATTCATTGCGGTGCGCTGACCGAAACACTTCTCGAAAGCGAACTCTTCGGACACGAAAAAGGTGCGTTCACCGGCGCGCAATATCGCAAGAAAGGCAAATTTGAAATTGCCGAGGGCGGAACGGTCTTTCTGGATGAGATCGGCGACATTACCCTGAAGACGCAAACTGATCTGCTGCGAGTACTACAGGAGCGCGAAATCACGCGCGTAGGCGGCAATCAAATCATCAAAGTGGATTTCCGCTGTATCGCCGCCACGAACAAAGACCTGGAAAAACTGATCGACGAGGGCAGGTTTCGCCCCGACCTTTTCTACCGCCTGAACGTCTTTCGCCTCGAGCTGCCCGCACTGCGCGAGCGTCGCGAAGATATTCCCGCATTGGTCGATCACTTCGTTCGCAAGTTCTCTCTGGCCATGAACAAGCGCATCACCCGGGTTTCGCTCGCGGCCATGAATCAACTGCAGCAGCAATCCTGGCTGGGGAACGTGCGCGAACTCGAGAATTCGGTGGAGCGTGCCATGGTTGTGGGGCAGGAGCCGGAATTGCAGGAGGGCGATTTCGCCTTCAAGTCACAAAGCGCCTCCGCCTCCAACGGCTCGAGCAAGACACTTGAGGATATCGAGCGCGCACACATCCTCAAGGTGGTCGGGGAATGTGCCGGCAATCAGAGCCATGCCGCCGATGTGCTCGACATCGATCGGGTGACGCTGTATCACAAGCTGAAGAAATACGGCTGGAGCCGCAGCGACAAGAAGCCGGAAACCTCGAAGACCGATGAAGTCGCCCGATGAAGGCATGCGATGAAACTGCTGCACCTGTTGCCGGTCGGGAACGTCGATGATGCGCTGCTGAAGGATATTTCTCCCGCCATCGAGGAAATTCTTGCTACGCGGTGCAAAATACTTCCCGTCCGTCTCGATCCGGAGTTCGCCTTCCACGGGGAACGCCAGCAATATCACTCCTCGGAAATCCTGCATGGCATGCAAAAGTATATTGGCGCCGATTCCTGGCGAGTGCTCGGCGTTGCGGCCGTCGACCTCTACATTCCGATTCTTACTTTCGTTTTCGGCGAAGCACAGGTAGGTGGTCCGTGCGCCGTGCTTTCAACCTATCGGCTGCGACAGGAGTTCTACGGCCTTCCATCCGATCGTGAGCTATTTCGCAATCGCGTAATAAAGGAAGCGATTCATGAAGTGGGGCACACCATGAACTTGACTCACTGCGATGACTACCGCTGTGCCATGGCTTCGTCGCACGCCGTGGAGTGGATCGACCTCAAGGAGAGTGCGCTGTGCCAAACCTGTCGCACCGCCGCCAGTCCAGCGGCTGAAAGCGCGCCCTCACTGCGACAGTTGTAGCCTCACTCAATGAATGCAAAATCCTGATCGCACTGGAGTCCTCAACAACACTGACCGCCCGGTGTCCTGGCTGAGTGTCCTAACTGGTTCAGCCTTGGATCCGGGCGGTCAGTGCTTCAGCGGCCCTCGTTCCGGTCAGCGCGACTGGTTCGCCATCGCTGGCCGCGAGCTGTGCTTATGACAGGAAGAACTCCTTGGCCAGCGGCAACCAGTCTTGATCCGGAATCTCGACGGTGAGGTTGTCGATGGCAACTCCACCATCCTGCGCCAGCGCGCCCGCCAGCGCAGTCGGTATGCGGCGCTGCAGGCGGCTTGCTGACTCTTCGGTCCACCAGCGGGCCAGCGGCCCACCCAGCAGGTTGCGGAAGCTTGTCTTGGCGTCGGGCGCTTGTACCGTCATCAACCATCCCTCGCCGTAAGGGTCGCGCAGCGCGAGTTTCGGATCTGCCAGCAATGCCGGGTTGATGTCCGACACCGTGCCTTCGATCGGCGAAACCATATCGGCGGCGCTACCGTCGCGATGGATGGTGCACATCTTCTGTCCCTGGCGAATCCATTGGCCGCGTTGGGGCAGAGTGATGCTCTCCAGCGTACCCGTCAGCTTAGAAGCAAAATCATCCAGACCAACCCGCACCAGGTTCGGGCTCTCGCTCAATGCCCAGGTGTGGCCGGGATGGTAGCGGAGATTCTCCGGGACTTGGAAGCCCGCGACCAATGCAGGTTGAAGGCGGGGCGCGGCGTCGAACTTCGCCGCCGACATTTGCAACGCGGGATGTACCGTCGCCTTTCGCGTGCGGAAATAATCGATCAGTAAGAAGGATATGAAAGTGAAGAGAACCAGTAGGACTGTCATAAGTCACCTCGTCGGAGGGCCGTTCGCCAGCCGCTCACACTTTCTAAAAGCAATCGCCATGCCACACGGGCGAACTGCGAGCAACTTCGCCGGCAATTGGCAATCTCGTTTGAAACAAGCTACATAGAAAGGACGAAAGCTCGTGTAGAGATTTCTTGCGATGAATTTGTAATCACCCTTTGATAGAAATCACCACAGGGCGGATTGGTGTTTTTGACTTTTGAGCAGGGAAGAACAGAATCACCTTGTGTAATCAGAGTCTTATGGATTTACGGCGCACGGCTGAATTGTGCAACAGCGAAAGCTGAGAAATGCAACGCTGGAAGACGAAGAGTTTTCAACTTTTTCATCTGAATCACAAGATTAGAAATGGAGCAGGAATCCCGAGGTTGGCTCAAGGCGGTCTGAGTTCATTTCCTAACCGGGGGCTTTGCTGATTGTGGAGGATCTATGTGAGTGGAGAATTCAAAGAGCCGCATGGGAGTACAAGAATCAACTCGTTAGTGCAGCCGGGATCAACGAGATGTTTCCTCTAGCCTTAGCACAGGTCCCCGCTTCGAGACGGATTCGCGACGCCACTGCAGCCTGAGCACAAGCCGTCACCGGCTTGGTCTCAGGCTGCCTGGATTCGTAGGCCTCGGCAAGACAACCGACTAGCGGCCAACCCCGGCCAGACGATTCTTCTTCCTCGCCGCATCAGCCTCTTCGGCCTGCGCCAATGCCGCTGAGAGCGCTCGACCTTCTGTCTCGTCGGCTGCGCGAATTTCTTCTGCGATTCTGCCCCTGATCAATGGCCTGAGCACCAACAGCGCGAGGAGTGCAGCAATCCCACACAGTACAGCCGAAATGTAGAATGGCACCGCAAAAGAACCGCCGAAGTAGGCAGCCAGGGTTGCCGCTCCAAATCCAGCAAATACAGAAGCAGCTCCCTTGGCTGTATACACCATGCCGTAGTTGGCAGAGGCGTTCTTGGGGCCGAAAACATCGCCCGTGGTCGCTGAGAACAGAGAATAGATCTCGCCCCAGAAAAGGAAGATAAACGAGAACAGCACCACGAATGCAACGGGAGCCCCAGCTATTTTGGTTACCAGGAACACAAGGACCGCTTCTACGCCAAAGGTTAGAAACATCGTATATTCCCGTCCTAACCGGTCTGAGACGGATCCCCATACGATTCTAGACAGAGCATTGCAAGCCGCGGTTAGGGTTGCGGCCAGTGGGACAATCGCGAAACCCCAAACCGTAGCGTCACTCACATGCAGGGACTTGGCGATTTGTGAAAGGTTTGCAGTCGCGATCAGCCCGCCCGCGGTGGCAAAGAAAAACATCGTGTAGAGCAGGTAGAACTCGGGTCTTCCCAGAGTTTGAAGCCAGGTAAAGTTAACCTTCGACTGGGCGACGCCCTTATGCACTTCCTTTGCCTGCTGGTCCCACCCGGCAGGAACCCAGCCGCTAGGCGGATGGTGGAGGATCATCGCGGCAATGAGTGCAACAACGCCCTGGCCAATGCCCCATACAGCCATGGCGTGAGCCCATCCGATGCTGTGGATCGAACGGGCAATGGGCATGATCGTGAGAGCAGCCCCACCACCGAATCCTGCAGCGGTAAGTCCAGCGGCCAGCCCCCGCCTGTCGGGGAACCATTTCAAGGCATTCGCCACGCATGAGATGTAAATGATTCCAGCGCCGGTTCCAGAAATCACGCCATAATAGATGTACAGTTCGAGAGGTGACTTGGCGACGGTGCCACCCAGCACCCATCCCAGTGCGATACAAATCGCTCCGAACGTCATAAGCTTGCGGATGCCGAACTTGTCGACAAAGTAGCCAGACACCGGCATCGGCCAGGTTTCAAACAGAATAAAGGCCGAGAATATGGCCGCTATTTTCGCGTAAGGCACCCCGGTAAATGTTTGTTTCATGCCTGGGGTAAAAAGGGTGAAGGCATACTGATAGTTGGAGATGACGATCATCGCGACGATGCCGCAGATCAACTGGATCCAGCGGTTTCCAGCGCTGCGGCTCGTCTTCGGCGCTTGTACAAAGGAGGTCACATTCGTGGCCATAGGCATCCTCCTGGGAAATAATCAGAATTGATTTTGTGTTCTCGCTAGACACTCCGGCCCGGAAGCATCCGGTAAATAAATATCCCGCCCCTTACGGGGCGGGCTTAATTACTCTGCGGTTTCAATGTCCTTTTGGAGCGGAATGATTCCCGGCACCAGCCACTTGTTCCACATGTCATCGATCTTGCTTTGGAAGTAATCGATATCTTCCTCGATGAAATGCGCGAACCTTCCTTGCTTGAGCAAGTAATCGCGCACCGGCAGACGTTTAAATCTGCCGCTGGCGATCTGTTCCGTCTTGCCGTAGAGCTTCAGCTTGCCGTTCTCAACCTCGTACAGAGGCCAAATGCCGGTGTTGACGGCCAGTTCGCCGAGCTCGAACGAAAGCACGGGATCGAAGTCCCACCCTTTCGGGCAAGGATTCAAGCAGTGAATGAAGGTCGGGCCGCCGATGGAGAGCGCCTTGCGAACGCTGTTCATCGCCTGCAGCGGGTATGAGGTAGAAATGGTTCCTACATACTTCACTGTGGGATGGCCAACCAGCATCAGCGGCGCCATGTTCTTTTTCCAGCGGTGATTCATGATCCGCTTTACTTTTCCTGGCGTACTGAACGAGGTATTAACGCCATAGGGCGATGTCCCGGAAATCTGGATATCGGTGTTGGCGTAGGACTCGTTGTCGTACATCAGGATCAGCAGGTTGTAATCGGGATGGCACATGGTGGCTGAGATTGCTCCCAGACCCATGTCCGCGCCACCGCCATCACCGCAGAAGGCGATGACGTTGATGGGCTCATCCTTCATCACGCCCTTGCGCATCTGGACGCGGAATGCTGCCGCCGCTCCCAGCGCGCTCGAGCCTGAACTGCCCAGCTGTGTATGCATCCAGGGGACGCCCCAGGGAGTGGCGTAGTAAGAGGTGTTAGCCACGTACATGCACCCAGTACTTCCCAGAACAATGGTCCTGGGACCTGCGGCCTTCGCCATCAATTTCATGATTTGCGCAGACTCGCAGCCCTGACAGGTGCGGTGGCCGGACGTGTAGTACTCCTCGTGTGGAACCTTCTTCACTCCTTTGAAGGCTTCCAGGTCTTGCGTCGGTTTTTCATCTACAAATGTGCTCATGATTAGTTTGTCCTTTCCGGCTATGAATAGCGCCGTGTCAACCGGCGCTATCCCCGCAGCCCGATCCATTGCGTCAGGGGTTGCGCCTTACCTTTAGCGGCTTCGAATACTTTCTCCGTCATGTCTTCCACATCTGGCACAGTCACTTCGCGACCACCCAACCCGCCGATGAAGCCAATGACTGGCGGCCTGGTGGCGCTGTTGCTATACATGGCAGACCGGACTTCCGTCGCCACCACGCCACTCAAGTCCGGCGAACCGAACGAGATGTCGCGATCGAGTACGCCAATGGCCTTAAAGCGCTCCAGGCACTTGCCAATTTCCTTACCGGCAAACGGACGGAACCAGCGCAGGCGAATGAACCCGACTTTCTTGCCTTGTTCGCGCATCTTGCGGATGGCTACCTTAACCGGCGTGGAAAGTGTGCCCATGCCCAGCAGTACGACTTCCGCATCTTCGGTCATATATTCTTCGAAGAACGGATTGCCATACTTGCGGCCAAACTTCTTTTCGAAGTCGGCATACACTTCGCGAATCACATCGCACGCGACTTCGGTGACTGCGTAGTTCTGCCGCCGAATCTCCGTGACCCAATCTTCGTTACACTGTGGGGCCACCGAAATTACGTTATCGGGATGGAGCAGCAGATCGCCGCGATCGTACGGAGGCAGGAAACTCTTCACCTGCTGCGACGTCGGGATCTGTACCAATGCTTGCGAGTGAGTGAGAAACGCGCCGTCGCAACTGATCGCCAACGGAACGAACATGCGGCGGTCTTCTGCCACACGATACGCGATCAGCGCTGTGTCCAGGGCTTCCTGCGCACTATCGACCCAGGTCAGCATCCAGCCCAGGTCGCGGACGGCCAGAGCGTCATTGTGCTCCACGCCGAACGCGCCGGGATCGTCCAACGCCCGGTTGCCTACCATGGCAATCATGGGGACGCGGAGCGCGGGAGTTACGGTCAAACATTCCATTGCGTACATCCAGCCCACACCGCTCGAACCGCAGAACACGCGCGCTCCACAAACCGACGCATGCTTCACGATTTCGAATTGAGAATGCTCGCCTTCGGCCACGATATATTCGCAATCCATTTCGCCATCTGCGACCAGCTGGCTGATGTATTGCATAACCGTGTCGTAAGGCCGGATCGGGTAAGCCGTGACCACGTCCACGTTGGCCAGTTTGCAGGCAATCGCAATGGCCTCGGCGCCGGTGATCAGGGCTTCCTGCTCGGTTCCTTTTTTCTTTTGCTTCAACTGGTAGTGTTAATGTCGCCATTTCAATCTCCTTGTCTTTCATTCGGGCAAGTGTTGGTGCTGATTCTTAATTGCCCGCTGGGCTGCTAGCCTTTCTTTGCGATCTCCAGTGCGTCGGGGATCTCTTCTGCATACTGGCCGCGATAACGGAATCCATGCGACCGCTTCTCGATCGGTTCAGCCTTCTCAATCGTTGTTTCCAGCCATTTCAAATAGGCTTTCTTGTCTGTCTCGTACGCTTCCCACTGACTCTTGTTGTCGTGGAATTCGGACTCATTCACCATCGAGACGCATCCCTTGACGGGGCAAACCTCTTCGCAAACGCCGCAACCGCAGCATGCTTCCAGATTGGCGTCGTAGGTGCCTTCGGCGGTGACGTCGAACGAGGCATCTGGACAATTCAACCAGCACAGCGTGCACTTGGTGCAGGTCGAGAAGTTGATGACCGGCCGCATCGTGCGCGTGGAGTACTTTTTGAACAGTTCATTGCGGGCAGGCCGGAAACCCCCGACTTTACCCGTGACTGGATCCGGATAAGGACCGCCCTGGGGCTGACCTTTGATCGAAGCGCCGGACCGCATATCTTCCCAGCCGGGCAGTTCAAACTTGAACGGCACTTCGGGATTCCCCTGGCCAGCTTTTACTGGCACGGTGGTGAATTTCTCGAACGCGGTCTGAGCGGAAGTGACTTTCAGTGCGCTCTTCAGCTTGTCGTTAATGAATTGCTCCACCGACTTCAGGCTGAACAATTCCGGAAGCGCCTTGGCGATTGCGCCCAGGACGCGGACATCCGTGTGGTCATCTTTAAACACCCACATGCCCGAGAAACTGGTGACGCCCTTCATGATTCCCAGCTTGTAAGGCTCTTCCCGGCGGTGAATGCTCTTCAGCAGCGTGGGCGCATCCTCAAGGGAAATTACGATGAGGGTGTGTCCGGGCTTCAGCGCGTGATGCACCGGCTGTAATCCGTACCATGCCCACGACTCTCCGCCCTTGCAGAGCGTGTCATCGAGAACCACGGTCAGATCGACTTGCTTGGGCTCGTATTGCGCCATTCCGGCTTCGAGCGTCAACTCGTCTTTGGCGACGATGGCGAAACTCTTGGCTGGAATACCGTTGCGCTCAGGAGCATCCCCGTAACGGCCAAAGGAAATGCCCAGTTTGCCTTCGTTGTGCGCGGCTAAAACAATGTCGCGCGTGATGTTCTTCGCTAGAGTCTTTTGAAAGACTCCCCGATAAATTACTTCGACCGCGAATAATTGACCCATCTGGCAACCTCCATTCTCTTAAAGCTTTTTCAACACAACGTTCTCAATTTCCTGCAGGTGCCGGCGCATGGCAGACTCAGCGGCTGCAGCGTCGCCCAACTTCAAAGCGGAGAGAATCCGGTGGTGACCAGCAAGCGATTTTTCCTGCCGTCCTTCCACCTGCAACGATCTCTCTCGCGTCTCACGCAACAAATCCATCAGGACGTCTACAATTTTCAATACCGCGGCATTGTCGGACGCTAATGCAATGGCGTAATGAAAACGGGAGTCTTCCTCGATTCCAAGGTCGCCTGCGCGTATCTTCGCTTCCTGGCGCGAAAGGATGTCGTCCATATCCGCGATTGCCTCGGCGGAGACTTGCACCGCCGCCCGGGCCGCTAGAGCCGGTTCGAGCATCCGGCGCACTTCAAGCAAATCGGCAATCTTCTTTCGCTTTTCCAGGAGCGCTGCAGCCAGAGGGGCGGGCGCACTTGCGATGGGGTTGCAAACCACCGTGCCGATGCCCTGTCGTGGCTCCAGCAGGCCCATCAGTTCCAGCGTGCGAATCGCGTCTCGCACCGAGCTGCGGCTCACGCCCAGCATTCGAACCAGTTCGCGCTCCGGCGGCAGCAAGTCACCCGGTTTCAGTTCTTCCGCAATCCGCCGCTCCAGCCGTTTGGCGACTTGCTGGTAAACCTTATTTCTCGGGACGGCCTTGAACTCAACGCGGACTGACTCAGTGGCTAGCATCGGAATTGGTCTGATGACTGACCAATCCATTTCAGCCCTCACATAGAAACAGCACAAGGAAACAGATCACCCTTCAATGTGACATTTTGGCAAAAATCGCCACGCGAGTAGTCTGCGGTACTCGCTGTTGCGAATTTCGGCAGGCGCTACATTGCTGTAGATACTGCACCGGGAAATAAAAAGCTTCCGATGTAGAACAGGGGGTGATGTAAATACTTGAAGACGTGATCAGCCTCGAGCAGACCGGAAAATTTCGCGGTATATACTACGCGGTAGTCCCGGCGATGAGATCATGCTTACAACCTCGAAGAAACCCCAGCTTCCTTCGGACGACAAACGGTGGCGAATCGTAAATGGAACCATGAGGCGGCACGGGTTTGCTCGCGATGCGCTTATCGAAACCCTGCACACGGTTCAGGAATATTTTGGATACCTCGACAAGCCATCCCTGAAGTTCGTCGCCGAATCTCTGCACGTGCCCTTGAGTCAAGCCTACGGCGTTGCCACGTTCTACCACTTCTTCACCCTGAAGCCACCTGGCAAGCACACCTGCCTGGTGTGTCTGGGCACGGCTTGCTACATCAAGGGAGCCAACCAGTTGCTTGCAGCGGCGGAAGAGTCACTTAACGTCAAAGCCGGGGAAACCACGTTGGATGGAAATGTCTCCCTGGTCAGCGCGCGCTGCATCGGCTCCTGCAGCATGGCGCCCGCCTTCATTTTTGATGGAGAAACCGCCGGGAACGTCAGTGAGGCCGTGCTTCGGAAAAAACTGGATGGATGGAAAAACTGATGACGCTCGAGGATCTCGAACAAATCGCAAGCGAAGCCCGGGCGGTGAAGGAGAAATCTCCGCGTGCCCTCAACGTTTGCGTTGCCGCGGGATGCCTTTCTCTGCACAGCGATTCCATCAAATCTGCGCTGGACAAAGAAGTGCAGCGCACGGGAGCGAATTGCCGTGTGCGCGGAACCGGATGCATGGGTCTTTGTTCTCTCGGTCCGCTCGTGAGCAGTGAGCCCGATGGAAATCTCTTAAGAAACGTGGCCGAGCCAGATGTAACCGAAATTGTGGCAGGACTCGCCGGCACCATGCCAGAGCGCCTGCTCTACTCTCGGGAGCAACCGTTTTTCCAACGGCAAACCAATATCGTTCTCGAGAACTCAGGGCGAATTGATCCCGAGAAGATTGAAGAGTATATCGCCGCGGATGGCTACCGGGCACTGGTACAAGCGCTGGCGGAAATGGCCCCGGCACAGATTGTGCAGGAGGTTTCAAAGAGCGGCCTGCGCGGCCGCGGCGGCGCCGGTTATCCCACGGGTCTGAAGTGGGGCACGGTCGCAAAAACGATCGGGACAACGAAATATGTGATCTGCAATGCCGACGAAGGCGACCCTGGCGCGTTCATGGATCGCAGCGTGCTTGAGAGCGATCCGCATCGCGTGCTGGAGGGAATGATCGTCGCCGGCTACGCCGTGGGAGCGAGCCAAGGCTACATTTATGTGCGCGCCGAATATCCGCTGGCGATCAAACGGCTGCAAACCGCCATTCGCGAGGCGCGTCGGCTGGGCTTTTTGGGCAGCCAGATTTGCAACACCAAGTTCAGTTTTGACATTGAAATTCGTATCGGAGGCGGCGCATTTGTCTGCGGTGAAGAGACTGCACTAATCGCTTCGATTGAAGGCCGCCGCGGCACGCCGCGCCCGCGTCCGCCATTTCCTGCACAGTCTGGACTGTGGGAGATGCCGACGCTGATCAATAACGTCGAAACCTACGCCAACATCCCAACCATCCTTCGGCGAGGCGGTGAATGGTATGCCTCGCTGGGAACGAAGAAAAGCAAAGGGACAAAAGTATTTGCGCTCTGCGGGAAAGTCCGGAACGTGGGCTTGATCGAAGTCCCCATGGGCACTCCGCTGCGCCAGATTATTTTTGAAATTGGCGGTGGAGTTCCGGAGGGACATCGATTCAAAGCGGTTCAGACTGGCGGGCCCTCCGGCGGCTGCATCCCGGAACAGTTTCTCGATCTTCCGGTGGATTACGAATCGTTGAAGGAAGTCGGCTCGATCATGGGTTCCGGCGGCATGATTGTGATGGACGATACCGCCTGCATGGTGAATGTGGCGCGCTATTTCATGGAGTTCTGTATGTCCGAATCATGCGGCAAGTGCATTCCGTGCCGCGCCGGGACGGCGCAGATGTTCGAACTTCTCACCCGCATGACTACTGGAACGGCAGTCCCAAATGATCTCGATTTGCTGGAAGAACTCTGCGACATGGTCAGTAGCACCAGCCTCTGCGGCCTCGGCCAGAGTGCTCCGAATCCGGTGCTGAGCACTCTGCGCTATTTTCGCGAGGAGTATACCGAGCACATCGTCGACAAACATTGCCGTGCCGGAGTATGCGAATGCAACAAACTGGCGGAGGTCTCCGCGTGAATCCGGCGCCCACTGTAAAAACGCTTTCCATCGACGGCAAGGACGTGAGCGCAAGCGTCAACCAAACCATTCTCGATGCGGCGCGAGAAAATGGAATTTCGATTCCCACGCTATGCCATCTCGACGGACTGACGGAAGTGGGAGCCTGCCGGATGTGCCTGGTGGAACTGAAAGGTTCGACTCGATTGCAACCCGCCTGCGTGACGCTGGTAGAAGAAGGTATGGAGGTCACTACCCAGACGCCGCGCCTGCAGAAGTATCGCCGGATGGTGCTGGAACTTCTGTTTGCCGAACGCAATCATGTCTGTTCGGTATGCGTCGCCAACAATATGTGTGAGTTGCAGGATCTCGCGAAGGAGCACGGCGTCACCCATGTGCGTTTTCCCTACCGCTCGCCGTCGCTTGCTGTGGATGTTTCGCATGAACGCTTTGCCCTGGATCACAATCGCTGCATTCTGTGCACGCGTTGCGTGCGGGTGTGCAACGAAATCGAAGGCGCACACACCTGGGATCTCCTTGGCCGCGGAGTCAATTCCTTGCTGATCAGTGACCTGCATCAGCCCTGGGGCGAATCCGACACGTGCACCAGTTGCGGCAAGTGTGTCCAGGTGTGCCCCACCGGCGCGCTGTTCGATAAGAGCAAGGTGGGCGGCAAAGCGCGCAAGAATCCGGACTTTCTCTCTTACTTAAAGGACATGCGGGAAGGCCAGCGATGAGCAAACCCAAGCTCGCAACCGTCTGGCTCGACGGCTGCTCCGGGTGCCACATGTCGATTCTGGATATGGATGAACGGCTGGTGGAGTTGGCTGAACATTTCGATTTGGTGTATTCGCCGCTGGTGGATTACAAAGAGTTTCCTGCACAGGTCGACATCGCGCTGGTCGAAGGCTCGGTCAGCAGCGATGAGGACGAACACAAAATACGGCTGGTCCGGGCCCACACCCGCATTCTGGTTTCTCTTGGCGATTGCGCTGTAACGGGCAATGTGCCCGCCATGCGAAACCCCATCCCTGTATCCGAACTGTTCGAGTGCGTTTACCAGGGAAATGGTTTGCTGCAGCCGCAGGTGCCGGCGCAGCGCTTGCCCTCACTATTGCCGCGGGTGCGGCCGGTACACGAAGTCGTGAATGTGGATGTCTTCGTTCCGGGGTGCCCACCCTCCGCCGATACCATCTATGCAGTAATCAGCGACTTGCTCGCGGGACGCATTCCCGACGTAGCGGCCTTGTCTCGCTTTGGTGCGTAACCAACCTTGATTTGCACCCGGAGTTGAGAAAGAAAGGGAAGATGTCCAAAACGATCACGATCGATCCGGTTACGCGCATCGAAGGCCACGCCAAGATCACGCTGCAACTCGACGATCATGGCGAGGTCTCCGAGGCGTATTTTCATGTCACACAATTCCGGGGATTCGAAAAATTCTGCGTCGGACGTCCGTTCTACGAGATGCCCTACCTGATGGAAAGGATCTGCGGCATCTGTCCGGTGAGCCATCTGCTGGCTTCCGCAAAAGCCTGCGACGTGCTGCTGGCCATGAAAGTTCCGCCATCCGCCGGCAAGCTGCGCCGTATGCTGAATCTGGCCCAACTCATTCAGTCGCACGCTTTGAGTTTTTTCTATCTATCGGCGCCGGATTTTCTCATGGGGATGGATGCCGATCCCAAAGAACGCAATCTCTTCGGCGCGATACGCAAGAATCCGGAGCTGGGCCGCGGAGGAATTCGCTTGCGCCAGTTCGGCCAGCAGGTAATCGAGACCCTCGCAGGCAAGCGCATTCATCCCGGCTGGGTCGTGCCCGGCGGAGTGAACGAACCGCTAACCATCGAGAAGCGCGACAAGCTTTTGGCACAGATACCGGAAGTGATTGCGATCGCGCAGAAGGCCCTGGCGTGGTTCAAAATTGAATTCGAAAACTTCCGGGAAGAGATCCGCACATTCGCAAATTTTCCCAGCTTGTTCATGGGATTGGTCACCCCGGATGAGCGCGCCGGATACTACGAAGGGAAAATCCGGTTTACCGATTCTCACGGAAACATCGTGGCCGACAACCTCGAGGCGGCAAATTACTCCGACTTTCTGGGCGAAGCGGTGGAGCCGTTCACCTTCATGAAGTTTCCCTACTACAAGCCCCTCGGCTATCCCGCAGGGATCTACCGCGTGGGCCCGCTGGCGCGCATCAACCTGGTGGAGAATTGCGGCACTCCCCTGGCCCAACAGGAATGGATCGAGTTCCGCGCCCTGGAACGAGGCGCCGTGTTGAGCTCGTTTCATTATCACTACGCGCGGCTCATCGAGATCCTTTTTGCGCTCGAACATATTGAAGAGTATCTGCTGGATCCCATCATTACCAAGACCCACGCACGCTACTCCGCCTCGCTGAATAATCTCGAAGGGATAGGCTGCTGCGAAGCGCCCCGTGGCACTTTGATCCATCACTATCGTGTGGATGAGCAGGGACTCATCACCTGGGCCAATTTGGTGATCGCTACCGGGCACAATAATCTGGCGATGAATCGCGGCATTCTCCAGGTCGCGCGCCATTTTGTGCGGAGCGAAAAACTCAACGAAGGAATGTTGAACCGCGTCGAAGCTGTGATCCGCGCCTTCGATCCCTGCCTCAGTTGCTCGACACACGCGTACGGTCAAATGCCGCTGCAAGTGCGGCTGGTCTCTGCGGAAGGCAGAGTGCTTGACCAGATTTGCAGGGGATCATGAGTCGAGCGCTGGTGCTGGCTTGCGGGAATCCTCTGCGCGGCGACGATGGCGTCGCGCTTCGTATCGTGACGCAATTGGAGAATTCCATATGCGATCCGGCGACAGAATTTTATTGCCAGCAACAGTGGACTCCCGAACTCGCTGAACCCATCAGCAGGGTAGAGATCGTAGTATTCGTGGATGCTATCCTGGGTACGCCGCCGGGAGCAGTTACGTGCCAGCAGCTGCAGCCGAGCCAAAACACGCCGCTGGACAGCACACATCAATGTTCTCCTGAATTTCTATTGCTCCTTGCAGAGGAACTTTATGGGCAGCGGCCCTCACACGCCTATCTCGTCACTGTCGCAGGGGCGATGTTTGGATTAGAGGAGAACCTGTCTGACGCAGTACTCCGCGCCATTCCCGAAGCCGAGGAACGGATCAAAGCGCTCACGGCTAGATAGATATGGCGGAGAGGGTGGGATTTGAACCCACGATACCCGTTAAGGTATGTCCGCTTTCGAGGCGGATCGTTTCAACCACTCACGCACCTCTCCGCACGGAAAAAGCTGTCAGATGTCGACTTTCAGGAAATATTGGCACCGCAAACTCAGCGGCGGCTTCTAAAAAATTCCTGCAAAACCTCCGCGCCCCGCCCCGCCAGCACTCCCCCGCGAACTTCGACGCGGTGATTGAATTCAGGATGTTCCAGCAGCTTCATCACCGACCGAACCGCGCCTGCTTTCGGATCGTCTGCGCCGTAAATCAGGCGTTTGATTCGCGCATGCACCATCGCGCCCGCGCACATTGCGCACGGTTCAATTGTAACAAACAGGTCGCACTCCCCCAGACGATGATTCCCCATGGCTGCGCCCGCTTCGCGCAGTGCAATAATTTCCGCATGAGCGGTTGGATCGCAATCTGTGATGTTCCGGTTCCATCCCCGGGCAACGATGCGTCCTCCGCATACCACCACTGCCCCAACCGGAACTTCGCCTGCCTCCAGCGCGCGCTGCGCTGACCGCAAAGCTTCCTCCATCCAAAGCTCGTCGTTGCTCATGAGTGATGGGTCTGATCGGTTCTTAATTGACAGTGGGTTGTTGCCGATGCTGAAGCAAAAACCCTGCGCGCAGATTATCATTTCTGCGCTTTCTATCCCCGGACAGAAGCCAGGCAGAAGGAATCAGAGCAGGCTCAACACGGAGCGCACTACGTCGGGAATGATGGCGTGAATGATTGCCGGCACCAGAATCGTTACCACAGGATATGCGATTACGATCAGCGGTAACATGACCAACATCCGTGTTTTCGGCGTCAATTTGGCGAGATAACCTTGCATAACGTTCTCTGCTCTTAACTACGCGCCCGCACCCTCGAAAGTTCCAGTAAGTTTTCTCTCCGGCTCCAGCTGCAAACTAGTAACCGGCAACGGCCAAGTGGTATGCTTACCCCGTTATGGGGATTCCCAACCTGCTCCGCAAAGTGTTCCTCGTCGACCTGCTGCAAGGTTTGAAGGTCACATTCCGTTATCAGGATCCCAAGGAAATTTATACCGAGCAATATCCCATGGAGCGGCCGCAAGTGGCCGAGCGTTACCGCGGCGCGCCCCGGCTGAACGTCAATCCCGACACTGACGAGACGATGTGCATTGCCTGCGATCTGTGCGCGCTGGCTTGCCCGGAGAATCTGATCGTCGTCTCCAGCGCCCGCAATGAGCAAACCCGCCGCAAAGAACTCACCAACTTCACCTACGATCTGAGCCGCTGCATGTTCTGTGGTCTTTGCGAGGACGCTTGTCCCGTCGACGCGCTCGAACTCACCCAGGATTTCGAACTCGCCAGTTACACCCGCGAAGGCTGGATCTGGGATCGCAAGACGCTGGAAAAAGGTCCGCAGCCAACTCTCTATAAGAAGTAATTCGCACGCGATCGCGCTTGCGCCACCTTGCTGTCATCTGCGCCGGATTTTTTTCTTCTGACTAAGGAATCCCAAACTCCTGCCTACCGCATCCGCTGGATATTCATCTCACGCCCTGCGCTCACACTCTAGCGATGGATCCCTTGAGCCAGCCGGTTCGCCGGCATTGAAAGGGACCGCAAATTCAATGCTGGAGGCTTCAGGAATGTCAGCGAAAAAACTTATGTTATTGTCTGTGATTTTGTTCTGCGCGACATGGGTGGTGGCGCAAGCGGCGCCCGGCGGAGGAGCGGGTTCAGCCGGCGGAGCAGGATCCGCAGGCGGAGCCGCCACACCTGGCCAGACATCGCCCTCAACTCCACCTACCGGCAACACGGGCACGCCGCCGACCGGCGGCACCGCGCAACCTCCGACCGGCTCCACGGTTCCTAATACTGAGCCCGGAGCAAATCCGTCGAACCCGAACGGTAGTTCCCAACCGTCGACGACGAACCCGAATAATCCGAATCCCAGCACCAGTCCTAACGCCAACCCGACAAACCCCGGCTCGCCTTCGAACCCGGGCGCGTCGCCGAACGGCGGAACTAATCCCGGAACTACCAATCCTGGATCGACGAATCCTGGCACTTCGAACCCCGGCTCGAATCCGGGAACATCGAACCCCGGTTCCAACCCTGGCGCCTCCGGCTCCGGCAGCGCTTCGCCTTCCGGTCCCGGCCGATAAGTACTGAAAAGTTTTTAACGTACCAGCAATTTGCGAGCCCCGCGTAGGGGCTCGCTTTTTGTTGGGGCAAGAATCCAATCACTTCCAACATGCGTTCGAGATTCGCTCCAAAAAAGAAGTGGCCCGGGCTCGAAACCCGGACCACCATTCCAAAAACAGTTTCAGGACATCTTTAGTGTTTGCCTACCGTGTGACCGCGTCCATCCCGCACTTCATTTCCTTTGAAATGTTCCACATGTCCGGGAGGACGTCCCGCTTCCGGTCGATCGCCGCGTGCCGGGTGTGGGCCGTGATAGCCGTGGTCAGGATGGAAATGGTTATTTACATGGCCGCGAAATCCTTCCGGTCCGTGAAACCACGGACCCACGCCGATGAACACGCCGCCGTTGAACCACTCCGGCCCGTAGTAGCCGTAGGGCGCGCAGTCGTAAGGTGGGACGTCATAATACCCATAGGGACAATCAGGCGCTGGCCCGATGTTAACGGTTACCTGAGCCTGTGTTGTCGGGGCAGTCATCATAAAACAGATTGCAGCAACGGCAGCTACCGCAAAAATCTTCAGTGCATTCATCCGATTCTCCTCAATAATTTTTATACGCGGTCATGCCTGCTAGGCCTACAGCGTTCGACGTAGTTGGTCCTCCGGCAAAAGTACGATTCGTCTTTCCCGCAAAGGGTTGACTCCGCAAAGGGACCTACGCAACTATCCTTGAGCACTGATCCCAAATGTTTTGGATCTTCTTCACGAACCCTTCGTGTCTGCAAAAATGCGCTCCTCAAAGCGACCGCTCACTCACTGCCGGCTGCTGTTGCGTCATACAGTGCATGGTGCCCAGTCCCCAAACCAGATCACCCGAATAAATGGGGACAATTTCACGCGTAGGGAACAGCTGCGCCAGCGTATTGAGCGCAATCCGGTCGTTGGGATCGTTGAACACCGGCACCAGAACAAGTCCATTCCCAATGTAAAAATTAGCGTAGCTTGCCGGCAGTCGTCGCAGCTCGAATACAACCGGGCCGGGCATGGGAAGCTCAACAATGTTCAGCGCCTTGCCTGCCTGATCACGAGCGGCCTGCAGCCGGCGAAGATTATCCCGCAGCGGTTTGTGATTCACGTCCCGCGGATTGTTCTCCACCATCGTCACCACGGTGTCAGCAGAAACGAAACGAGTAAGGTCATCCACGTGGCCATGCGTGTCGTCGCCAAAGATGCCGCGCCCCAGCCAGATCACATGCGGCGCGCCCAGGTAATCCGCAAACATCGTTTCGTAATCTTTCCGCGACATGCCAGGATTGCGCTGCTGCACCTTACTAAGCAGACATTCTTCAGTAGTGAGCAGCGTGCCCAGACCATTCACATCAATCGATCCCCCCTCAAGCACGACGCGTCGATCCTTGCACACCGGACGAATTTCCTGCGTCGCGGCAGCCTTCGCCATCAGGCTTCCAATTTTTTCATCATGTCGCCAGTTGGAATACTTAGCCCACGCATTAAACCGAAACTTGTTAGCGCGAAGCGCGTCCGTTGGTTCATGTGGGGACGGCCGCCCCTTCGGCAGGCTCAGGGCAGGCTCTCGGCCGTCCAGCCGGGCAAAGCCCGGCCTTGCCGTCAGAAAGATGCAGCCGGAGTCGCGCATCCAAACGCGATTCGTCGCCCACCGATGAAAACGAACATTCGCGAGCACCACATTAGCCTTCTGCAAAAGCTTGCGAACTTTGCGCTCCGCCGCCGCATCATTGACAACCAACTCCACCCGCTCATGCCGTGCCAGATTGCGAATGATCTCGGTATAAACCCAAGGAATCGGCTCAAACTTTCCCGGCCAATCCCCGTGATAGTGCGGCCACGCGAGCCATGTTGCAGCGTGTGGCTCCCACTCGGCGGGCATGCGGTAGCGGGGTGGTGCCGCGGAAGGACTTAAAGTAATACTTGAATGCTTGGCTCGGAGCATAAAGGTAGTTTATTGCATGGGATCATAAACCGCAGGTTGAGTCCTAAGCTGACATTGATCTTGACGGAGGGATTCCTGCTCAATGAGCGTAATCGCGATTTTGCAACAGTTGTCTCTTCCATCGGAGCTGATTACGCACGTAATGCTGTAGGCACATTGGAGTGGGTTTACAGTGTGAAGCATGGGACCCGTAGCAGACAGAATTTTCGTTGTTTTCATTTTGGGTGGACTTGCGACGTGGGTAGCTTGGGGATGGCGCACTTGGACGCGGCGACGCCCGGAACAGTTGAGCATGGGCATGAAATGCTCCGTCGCTGGATTCGTCTTGGCCTCTGTTTCTGCCGCGCTGGAAATTGGTTCAGGCACCTACGCGCAGTTCCGAAGCTTTCCCTTTGAAGACCCAGTTCTTCTTCGCATCTATAGGTGGGGGTTCCTCTTGGCGTTCTTGGGTTTAGTGACCGGATTATTCGGAATCGGTAAAAACACACCACTTCGATGGAAAGCGCCAGCCCTTTCCACCGTTCTGCTGCTGCTATGGATAGCGCAAGTGATGGGCGAGTGACGTTATCGCCAGCCCTCTGCGTTCGTCACATTTCACAACTGTTGCGAATCAGGCGTTTACACTCATTGACCCGATTTCACCCTCCATCCAGCAGCCGGTTAGAAATCGGCGCGTAAGCATCAATTCTCCGGTCCCGCAGAAACGGCCAGTTCCGTCGAATATCTTCCAGTGCCTTCAAGTCCACATCGCCCATCAGGATTTCTTCGCGGTCATGCGACGCCTCAGCAATGACTCGCCCAAACGGATCGCAGAAAAATGAACCGCCCCAGAATTCCAGTCCATGCCCCGGCGTAGATTTCCCGCGCACGTTTCCCGTCTCGAAACCCACTCGATTCACCACTGCAACATAAACTCCATTCGCAATCGCATGAGCCCGTTGAATGGTACGCCAAGCATCATGCTGCACCTCGCCGAACTCCGCCTTCTCCGAAGGATGCCACCCAATCGCCGTCGGATAAAACAATACAGATGCCCCTTGCAAGGCCGTCAGCCGCGCGCCTTCGGGAAACCATTGATCCCAGCAAACCAGTGTTCCCAGCCGTCCGGCGCTGGTATCGAGCGCGCGAAACCCCAGATCACCTGGCGTGAAGTAAAACTTTTCGTAGTAGAGCGGATCATCCGGAATGTGCATCTTGCGGTAAAGCCCGGCGAGCGATCCATTCGAATCAAAAATCGCCGCCGTATTGTGATAAATCCCCGGCGCGCGCTTCTCAAACAACGACGCGATCAATACCACGCCGTGCTGTTTGGCCGCCGCGGAAAGTTTATCGCTGGTCGGCCCCGGAATCGGCTCCGCCAAATCGAACAGCGAATGATCCTCGCGCTGGCAGAAATATTGCGTTTGAAAAAGTTCGGGCAGGCAGACCACTTGCGCGCCGCGTCCCGCAGCATCGGCCACGCGCTCCAGAGCCTTGGCCAGATTTTGTTCCGGCTCCGGCCCGCACGACATCTGCACCAGCGCTACGCGAAATTTATCAGGAGGCACGTGGTTCATCCCTTTGCCGATCAATATAGCATTCGCCAAGAGTCCATCAGGTGGCTCTCAGTAATGCAATCCAAATCCCATCGGATACAGCGGCGATTGTGAATCGTGCGGCAGATCGCTCTTCTGTTGTTGCACCGCTTCGGCAGAAGACGGAAGTTCGAAAGGGAGATGGCCCTGCGGAGTCGCGTTGCCGCTGACCAGAGCCAACAGGGCCTCGTCCGAAATACCGAAATCGCCCAGCAGCGCCGTAACGTGCGGACGGACATTGGTCAGAATCAACGGCCGCTCCAGCGTGGTCACGAACACCGTGGGAACGATTGCGCTCACGCGAAGAAGCTCGGCATAGCCTGGATCAGTTTCAAGGTATGCCAGTCTGCCCTCATGCTGCCTCGATCCGAAGAAGTAGATCGGATGCTCGCTCTGGAGAGGAGCAGGTGCGTGCACGAGCGCGAGATCAGCCTGCGCTGGATCAGTGACCACGGTAAATCCAGCGGCCTGTGCAGCATTAGCCGCCACTCCGAACAAGTAAATCTTCTTGCCTGAAGCAGGAAGTAAAGGTTTCCCGGTTGAAGCCGCCGGCTTGTTTTCTAAGCAAAACAACTGCTCTGGATTGCGCGGCTTCTCCCTCGCTAACAAATTCTTTCTGCCGGCTACCGCAGCCGCTTGTGTCTCGTCCACATAGGGTTGTTCAAAAAGTCCAAGCTGAAATTTCTGGAACAGAATCCGGCTGGCCGCCTGCCGCACCCTCGCCTCCGAAATCGAGCCGTTGTGAACGTCTTCTACCATCGCACTCGATAGTTCCGTCCCGCCGATCTGGTCTACTCCCGCATTGATCGCTTTAGCGAAGCGTTGCTCCACCGCTAAGCTCTTCCACGCCCCATGGCATCCCAATGTCTGAGAGTTCGGGCTTGGTGCCGGCGCTTGCTCCGTTGCGGCAGTCGGACGGGCAATCGTTCGTGATCGCCCAATCGCTCAGAATGACGCCGTCAAATCCGTACTTCTTTCGCAGTAAATCGGTCAGCAGTTGATGATTGAATCCAGCCCCCACCTGCTCCACCGGCTTCCCATCGAGCGTGAGGTTCTGCAGAATCGAGTAAGTCGGCATCACGCTTCCTACGTGAGCCGCAAAAGCTCCAGTAAAAGGAACTAGGTGTTGCGCGAAGTTGTTCCCGGAAAACTCTGCGTAGCGCCCATAGTAATTGTGGCTATCCCAACCATCCTTCGCCGCGCCATAACCGGCCCAATGCTTAACCACGGCGGTTACGCTCGCCTGAGTTCAAACCATTCGGACCATTTTGTATGCCAGTCACGTAGGCTTCGACCATTCGTTTCGCAATCTCAGCATCTTCCCCGAACGTCCCGTTGATGCGCGCCCACCGCGGCTCCGTCGCTAGATCGGCCTGTGGCGCGAGCGATTCGCGAATGCCCACGGCTTCGTACTCCTGCCGAACGACATCGCCGAACCGGCGGGTCAGCTCCGCATCGTTCAAGGCAGCAAAACCGAGCGGCCCCGGCCACATCGAGAACGCCTTGCTCTCGGTACCCGCTCCCAGCACCTGATCAAAGTGATTACGCGGGTCCGAAGAAATAGTGACGGGGATGCCCCACCGCGAGGACTCTGCAATAGCCTGCACCTCATTATTCTGCTTTGCAAAACTCTCAGCGCTTCCATTGAGCCGGGTGATGAACGTACTCACGTGGTCTTCATCGATCATCTGCCGAACTTTTGCCAAGTCATATTCTTCGCCGACGCCGATTGCGCCCATGGGCCCAGTGCTCGGCAGAGTTCCATGGACCATCAGTCCCGCCAATTCCTCCAGGCTCATCTTTTGAACCAGATCTGCGGTTCGCACCTCCGCCGGCAATCGCCAGTCTTCATAAGGATCCAGCTTTCCGTTTCGGTTGAGATCCTTGAAGGTGAACCCATCCACCGTGAGCAGAGGAACGGAACGATGTCCGAGTGGCGGTTGTTTTGGTGTATCCCCGCCCGAAGCAGAACAGGCGAGCAAAATTAAAGCGAGTACTGCATAGCCGTTGTTAAACACTTCCTCATTCTCCTCAGCTCGATGTCCGCCGTCAACGGCGTGACGTTACGCACCCAGATCACACGGAGGTTCACAGAGAGGAATCCGAAACCAAGCACCTTCGTGATATTTGTGCCCTTCGTGGTCCATATGTTTCCCGCCGACAGTCAAACTAACTCGTTCCGTGCCCCTCAGACGCGTGGCGTCCTTTAACATTGATCCTGTAAAGTAGTTGATTGAGGCGGTGGTGAATTTTGCTTGGAGGCACTCATCTTGAAAAACGGCAATCATCACAACAAAGTAGGACACTCGGCGGAAAAATCGCATGCCACTTCAGGACACGAGGGTGAGGGAAAAGATCGTCACCTGCACAATCCGATCGAAGACCGGCTGATTCCGCTCGAGCCGCTCGACCTGGGCAAAGTGAAGTCGATCGACGATCTGGTGCGCGCCATGTCGAAGACCGCGTTTACCGGACGCCAGTTGGGCGAGGCCGCCGACGTTCTCGAAGCCATGGCACGCGACGAAGAATGTTTTGTGGTGATGACTCTCTCCGGTGCAATGACCGTGGCCAAGCAAGGCCTGATCGTCACCGAGTTGATCGATCGCGGCATCGTGAATGCCGTGGTTTCCACCGGAGCGCTCATGGCTCACGGTCTGGTCGAAGCCACCGGCCGCGCGCACTTCCGCTACAATCCCGAAGTTTCGGATGAAGAACTCTACGAGCAGGGCTACAACCGCGTCTACGACACGCTCGAGCCGGAACAGAACCTCGACGATGTGGAAGAAGTAATGTCGGCCGTGCTCGAAGGTTGGGATCACAACGAAGTGATGTGTTCCTACAAGCTGAATCACGCCATCGGCGCGTATCTGGCCAAACACTCAGGAGAGCAGCGCGGAATTCTGAAATCGGCGCACGAGATGGGCGTCCCCGTATTTGTGCCGGCCTTCAGCGATTCGGAAATGGGCCTGGATACGGCGCTGAACAATCGTCTGCGCGAATCCACCGGCAGGCATAAGATTCGCTTCGATCCGTTCGAAGACCTGGAGCACTTCGCCGCAACTTTGCTCCGCCAGAAAAAGCTCGGCATCATCACTATCGGCGGAGGCGTGCCGCGCAACTGGTCGCAGCAGTTCGGTCCGTTCTGCGAACTGCGGCACCGCCGCCTGGGCGAGAACGTCGCCTTAAAGCGCTATCACTATGGCCTGCGCATTTGTCCCGAGCCGGTGTATTGGGGAGGGTTGTCCGGCAGTCCTTACAGCGAGGCGGTTTCGTGGGGAAAGTTCGTGCCTCCCGCCGAAGGCGGCAGATTTGGCGAAGTCTTCGTCGACGCCACAGTCGGCTTGCCGCTGATCGTCGCTGCCGTGCTCGAACGCCTGGATAAGAAGGGAAGCAGGGCGACCAAGACTAAGCACGCTACGGTAAGGAAATAACTTCTGACCTGCTGAGGACTGCGTTCCGTTTCGCGATCCGCGAGGGGCATTTCCTGACCGTTGACGGCGCCGCGGATGGGAAGTCGCCCCGAGCGTCCGTAGTACCGTGGAAGAGCGGCGCTTCAGCGCCGCGTAAAGATCAAAATCAGCGGGCTTTAGCCCCAGAGGGACGGACTAACTCGCGCCGACTTCTGAACTACACGAATCGGCTGACGCAAACTGCTCGTTCTCCGAATTTGCGTTCTCTTCATCCAATGAGCCGTTTTCTCCGCGGCTCTTCCGGTAAAGCGGCGCCAGAATGCTGTTCTCGAGCACTCGCGATTCCGCCTCTACCCAGTCTTGCAGCGCAAGACCTTCCTCCTGCCCGCGCTGATCATAAAGATGCTGCGCGTGCAGCCGGATCTTTCTTTCAATCAATTCGGTCATCAACTCTTGCTGCTTTTTTCTACGTGTATCGTTATCCAAAACTACTCCTTAGGTCTAAATAGGTGTTTCGTAACCGATCTTTATGATACGGGAAATCTGTTAACGAAAGGTTACAATGGGGAGGGTGAGGAGGTTACTAAAGTATAACTATAACACCAATTTGATGCTGCCAGCATCGTCAGGGTCGCAAAAGCCACCTAACCTGTTTGTGTGTAACACTTCGCGCATGCCGACGTCCGCGGCTATCCCCTACTCTCGCCGGATAAGCGGCTGTACCGGGCAGCATTTCCCACGCTCAAAATAGACACCGTCTAGCCTGGCGATAGTGCCTAGTCAAAAATCAACACGGCCGACGCAATCACAGTCGTCCACAGCCCCCGTTTATCCCCCACCGCCGACTGCGTCACATTGGCCGTCCGCACGATCTTATTCGAGAGCCGGTAGATCTGCTTCTTCTCGTCCCAGGACCGGTCGGGATCGAACTCGACATTCAGAGTTGTCGCCAGCATCTCCGCCGCGAGCTCTTCCGCGTATTCCCCGGCCGCGTCTTCCGTCTCGCCAAAAGAGTGGTGCTCGCTGAGATATCCGTAAGTATTTTTATCCGCCGGAATCGCCACCCCGATCGACGAAGCCAGCAACCGGTGCGCTTCATGCGTGGAATTCTCAGCCACCACGGCAAACACCACTTCGCCCGGGCTTAGATACTTCACGCCTTCTTTGCGCGCCAGCATTTTGCAATTGGGCGGAAAGATGGAAGAGACTCGTACTAGATTTTGGGCAGCGATACCGGCGTCGCGTAATGCCAACTCGAAGGACGTTAACCGCTCCCGGTGCTTTCCCACTCCCTTGGTGAAGAACATCTTCTTGGGAACCATATCTTTGCCCAACGCTCTAGCCTCCGGCCCGTAGATTTATGAGAGTGAGAATGCACAATTTAACACAATGGTTTGTAAAGGGAATGTGAATTTGCGGCAATCACAAAAATGGGAACCCGCTGGCGCAGGTTCCCACTTGTGCCCGGTCCTGATTGGGGGAGGGCCTCGGGCAAAACGCGACATAATGTACCACGTCGCTGGGAAATTTCAACAAAAGAGTTTTAAATTCCGGTTTTCCGAACAAGCAGCTTTCCCAGCACCCGAACCCTCACTTGGCTTCTATTCAATTTAATCCTATGCATGAGGTCTGGCGCGCACGAATGGACGATGCTGCGCCACCCGCCCGAGCGCTTACTGTGGCGCCTTCGCCGTATATTGCAAATCCACATCCACCGTCTTGTCCCGAGCCATCGCCGTTACGTGCGGAGTGACTTCCCAGTCCATGCTGGCCGGCAAAAGCCTTCTAGCCTTGGCCAGAAATTCTTTGAGGTAAGTGGCATCGTAAACGTCGCCCGGACGAATCTTCCACGCTTCCCGCAGCCTGGCCGTCAGCGCATTGTCGATGCCGCGAAATTCCAGCTCGCCCATGTGAAAGAGGGAACCTTCGGTCACTAGCAGCAAATAATCGACTGTGCCCGCCTGGTCATCGTACTGCGCATCAGCCTTGATTGTGGCCGTGACATAGCCTCGCGAACCATATAGCTCCTGCACCGCGCGCAGATCATCCTCAAGCTGTACCGTATTCGCAGGTTTCCCAGTTTTTGCGTGCAGCAGTCCCTGCAGTTCGATAGTCGGAATGTTTTTATTTCCCGACCAGGTCCATCCCTTGAGTTTGTATTGCGTTCCGGGCGTAATTTCGAGCGCAACATCTACTGTGGTAATCGTCTCCTGATCGCCCTCCGTTGGCACAACCGCCTTGATCACCTTCGGCTGCGGGGCTGAGCAAGCCGCCTTCAGATAACCACGATCGTGGTAAACCGGCAGCACCACGTGCTGGGTGAAGGAACCTAACAAAGCGCGCGAATAGTCCCGCCCGCTAAGTCTCTTGCCCGCATCTTCCAGCACCTCCAACTCATCTTTTCCAGCTCCCCTAAACTCGATGTTTCGGATCCGGATGGTAACGTTTGAAACGCTGTAGTCGATCGCCGCCAGTTGGCCGTCCTTGCCGGGCGTGCGGAGATAGTCAACGTGCCCAGGTATGCCGTTTTCCACCAGCATCGCCTGCAGAATATCGGAGACTTGATCGGGAAGACGCCCGGTCGTTGGCAATTCTCCGTCGAACAGGGGAGCCCGTTCATGCACTTTCTGCAGCAGTTCTTTATCCGAGAACCACACGAAGTCAGCGAAGTGAGCCGGCACGAACTTCTCCGCGTCCGTTACCTTAAACACCAGTCTGGTGCCCGCCGCTGAATACGAAAAAGTGTAGGAGATCGCGTCAAAAGCTCCCGTCTCGCCCAGTTGCCGCGCTGCTTTGCGGAATGTCTCGTCGCCCACAGTCGTACCCACCATAAGCCCAGTGGCCGCCGCGATTTCCTCCTGCGTGAAGCGCTTGCTTCCACTTGCCCTTACTTCGATCAGCTTGGCATCGGAAGCAGGAACCGGCTGAGCCCCAACCGAAGTCTGAATTTGTGTGCTCGCAGGTGTGCACAAAATACAGGAAGAAAAGAGTAGTAGCGCAAGCGCGCGAAATCGCAAACGCCACAAAGAGTTTGAAAAGAGAATCTTCATCTGCCGTGCAGAATGCATTGCTGGATGTATGTTACGGCAGATGCCATCTCATAGCATCCTCCTACCCACGTCAGAACTCCAGGGCATTCGACGTGAGCATAGTGGCTAGAGTCGATATGACGCAACCGAGGAATTGTAAATTCGCTGTCTCCCAGATGTCTCTGAGATGTCTCTTCAAGAAATAACACGGGATTTGGCGCACATGCTTACCGCGCGCCTCTCAGATGGAACTGCTTAATGCGGTGTGCTTCGCGTTCTGCTTCACGACTCGTTCGACCAGCTTGAACGCCTTTGCCGAATCCGACCGGCAAGACGCTTCATGATTCGTCGCGTCCGTCAGGCCCTCTTCAATCGCGTCCAAGGCCGTACACGAGCGCTCTAATACGAGTTGCAGGTATTTCTGGGCTATGGGTCGGTCAGCGGGGTGGATAAGCTCCCACCAGCGGCGGATCGATTCCTGCACCTCGACCTCCGATTTGTCGCCCACCACGAGGGTGTCAATCAGCCGATACACCTTACTTTTAATAGCCTGATAGGAAACCGACACTTCTTGGGGCATGATTTTAGGGAACTTCTAGCCGTTGTCAGCAATCGGCCATCCAAACCGTAGGTGCTTGAGACTGCAAGCCCTTGCGACATTGGCACAGGGCGATCCATTCTATGAATGGAATAAATCCGAATACTGGATATGGATTCTGGAAGCAGTTTCGTCCGAATCCAAGGCACCGCCCACGTGCCCTTTCGGGTCCATCGCTCGGAACGACTCTCCAATCCCGGTCAGCAACGGTTACAATGTTCCGCTCTCTCAAACCGGCACTTCGTGATACTGCGGTGGTTAAGCGCGTGATCGCAGCGCCTGTGTTGGATTTCAACAAGACATATTCTCGGAGGCTGGATGATCGGAGACTGGATGAAAAGATTGGTGTGGACTCTTGCAGTTCCTGTTCTGTTTTCTATTTTGAGTTTTGGCCAAGCCGAAAGTTCGGCTTCCGCAACCGCTCCTCCGGACTCCAAACCGCTGGACGCAGGACGACAAGAGCGGATGTTTTTTCCCCGCGATATGCTCTGGGGATGGGCGCAATTCGATCTGGCCCCTCCGCATAACGAAATCGACCCCAACATCTGCGCCGGAAACGCCGGCCAGTATGGCGGTGTAAACGCGCCCTGCAGCATGTTCGCCCGTTACATGCTCTCCGGAATGCTCGAGGTTCGTCCCTTTGGCCGGGGTCAGTTGCGCCGCTTCATGGTATTCGGAGCGCCCGCATTCCTGTTCGGCAAAACCATTCCCCAAACCCTCTACACCTGGTCGCCCGATGCCATTGGCATCGAACACTCCTGGGGAGTAGGAATCTATATCGACAAGGGATTCGAGTTTCGCGTGACCCAGCATTTCCTCTTCGACCGCCTCGGCGCGCGCGATACCTATCTTGGCATCGCCGACCTGGGTAACAACGGTCCCTGGGGACGTTACATGACGGTGGGCGTACGAAAGTATTTCGGCACCCGGCGATGGTGATCCCGGTCACACAAAGGTGTGATGGAGGAATTAGTCAGCATACCGGCTCCGGGGGTATTCTCTATAATTGAAAGTTTTCACAATCGGTGTTGCGAAATTCCATACGGAGACTCATCCATGGCAGGCTCTTATAACGGTGTAGCTGTACCGTCCAACGGAAAGAAGATTGGCTACGCGGCAGGAAAGTACGATGTCCCGGATAATCCGATCGTTCCCTTCATCGAAGGCGACGGCACCGGCCGCGATATCTGGAAAGCCTCGCTGCGCGTGTTCGACGCCGCAGTCGAAAAAGCCTACAGCGGCAAGCGCCGCGTGGTTTGGTATGAAGTTTTCGCCGGAGAAAAGGCCAAGGCAAAATTCGATAACTGGCTGCCCGATGACACCGTCGACGCCATCCGCGAATTCCGCGTCGCCATCAAAGGCCCGCTCACCACGCCCGTCGGCGGCGGCATTCGCTCGCTGAATGTCGCCCTGCGCCAGATTCTCGATCTCTATTCCTGCGTGCGCCCGGTGAAGTATTACAAGGGCGTGCCTTCGCCGGTAAAACATCCCGAGCGCATGGATGTCGTCATCTACCGCGAGAACACCGAAGACGTTTACGCCGGCATCGAGTGGGAGCAGGGAACTGCCGACTGCGCTCGCCTCATCGAATTCCTCAACAAAGACATGCTGAAGGGCGGCAAGAAACAGATTCGCCTCGACTCCGGCGTCGGCATCAAGCCAATTTCAGTCACCGGAACCAAGCGCCTGGTCCGCATGGCGATTCTTCATGCCCTCGAAACCGGCCGCAAGAGCGTGACCCTGGTACACAAGGGCAACATCCAGAAATTCACCGAAGGCGCCTTCCGCAAGTGGGGATACGAACTCGCCACCGAAGAATTTCGCGACCAGGTAGTCACCGAGCGCGAGAGCTGGATTCTCGACAACAAAGACAAGAATCCGAATCTCACCGTCGCGCAGAATGCAGAACTGGTCGAGCCCGGCATGGAGTTCGCCCAGCCGGAATTTCGCCAGGCGTTGAACAAGAAGTGAAAGAAGTCCTCGACCGCATCTACGCCACCCATGGCAAAGGCCCGTGGAAGAAAAAAATCATGATCAACGACCGCATCGCCGATTCCATCTTCCAGCAGGTCGTCACCCGCGCCGACGAATACTCAGTCCTCGCCTGCCCGAACCTGAATGGCGACTACATCTCCGACGCCTGCGCCGCGCAGGTGGGCGGCCTCGGCATCGCTCCCGGCGCCAACATCGGCGATGGTTATGCCATCTTCGAGGCCACGCACGGCACCGCTCCGAAATATGCCGACAAAGACGTCATCAATCCCGGCTCGGTGATGCTCTCCGGCGTGATGATGTTTCGCTTCCTGGGATGGAACGAAGCCGCCGACCTCATCGAGCGCGGCATCGAACGCACCATCCTCCAGAAAAAAGTCACCTATGATTTCGAACGCCTGATGCAAGGCGCGACCAAAGTAAAAACCAGCCAGTTCGCCGATATCATCATCGAGAACATGGGCGCCGCGGTGCTGGTGTAGCAGAGATCTAACCACAGAGCGACCAGCGAATTGCACAGGGTAGATCACGCAGAGCCCTAGTCCTGTTGTGAACCTCCGTGTCCTCCGTGTTAAAGATTTAAAGATTTCCGCAGCCGAAAGGACTCTCCATGCGAAAGAAAGTAACGATCGTAGGTTCCGGAAACGTAGGCGCCACCGCCGCTCACTGGATCGCCTCCAAGGAACTCGCCGACGTCGTCCTCATCGACATCATCGAAGGCGTCCCGCAAGGCAAAGGCCTCGATCTGCTCGAAGCCATGCCCATCGAGAAGCGCGACTCCTACATCACCGGCACCAACGATTACAAAGACACTGCAAATTCCGACATCGTCGTCATCACCGCCGGCATTCCGCGCAAGCCCGGCATGAGCCGCGACGATCTGCTCAACACGAACTACAACATCATGAAAGCCGTAGTCGGCGAGGTGGTAAAGCATTCGCCGAACTGCATCCTGATCATCGTTTCGAACCCGCTCGATGCCATGGCGCAAGCCGCCTACAAGCTCAGCGGATTTCCCCGCGAGCGCGTCATCGGCATGGCCGGAGTTCTCGATTCCGCCCGCTTCCGCGCCTTCATCGCCGACGAACTAAAAGTCAGCGTGGAAAACGTCACCGCATTCGTTCTCGGCGGCCACGGCGACACCATGGTCCCGCTTCCGCGCTACTCCACCGTCGCCGGAATTCCGATCACCGAACTGATCGAGAAATCCCGCCTCGAAGCCCTGGTCCAGCGCACCCGCGACGGCGGCGCCGAAATCGTCAAGTACCTCAAAACCGGCTCCGCCTACTACGCCCCCTCGGCCGCCGCGACCGAAATGGTCGAAGCCATCCTGAAAGACAAGAAGAAAATCCTCCCCTGCGCCGCCTATCTGCAAGGCGAATACGGAATCAACGGCCTCTACGTCGGCGTCCCGGTGAAGCTAGGAGCGAAAGGCATCGAGCAGATCATCGAGATCAAACTGACAGCCGAAGAAAAAGCCGGCCTCGACAAGAGCGCGGCCGCGGTGAAGGAGTTATGCGGGGTGATCGGAGTCTAACGCCGAATCGTTTGACCGGATCCGGAAGGGCAGCACAAGCATTGAACTTTTTTATCGGCGATAATCTTGCCCTCTTTCTTTTTTGTGGTAAGAATATAACCTGAATGGAAGAAATCAACTTTTCTGAGTTTAGGGTTAAATACTCGGCTATCCTCGATCGGGTGCGCAAGACTCACCAGCCGATTCGCGTGACTCGCTTCGGCAAGCCCCTGGCTGAAATCGTACCGCTGTCGCGAGCGAAGAACGAGGCGGCAGCCAAAAAGTTTCGGAAAAGCTTGCCGCGTACGTCAAAAGCTCACCTCGGGTGCTGAAGCACGTCCATTTTCAACGCTCGATGGCACGACTGAAATCGTGCCCTTCCCGAGCCCGATTCGCGACTCGCCCTACTGCTCCCGTTTCGCCAAAAAATCATCCCGGCACGTCTTCGCCTCCGAAACCAACTCCGCAAACTCCGGCGTCCCTCTCAACTTCGCCCATACAGAATCATTCTGCAATCCTGAATATGCGCAGAAATGGTGATCGATGGCGCTCTTGATCATTTCCAAGGCGATGCTCTTTTCTACCGCAGTAAGTGAAGTCTCCAGCAATCACATAACGCGGTTCAGGATCAGGGTCGGCTATGATCGCGGCCGCTGCCTGCTGGTCGAGCTGATTCGCCTGCAACGTGCCATTCAAACAGTCAATCATCGGCTGGTTTTTCACCCTTAGCGCGAGCTCCTTCGCCTGCCCGAGATTTCCATCCCGAAGGTAGTGTGCCATCAGGTTGCTATCGGAATATACCGACCCCGAATCCAATTTTAGAAATTCCACGGCACGCGCATAGTTGCCCAATTGGTCGAAAGTGAATACACACGAACGGAGGGTGTAGTTTCCCGGATCCAGCGCCAGCGCTGTGTCGCATTCGTGCGCCGATTCCTCGGTCGCGCCACCATAACGCAGCACATAAGCCAGCGCAAAGTGCGCGTTAGCATTCTCTGGATGCCGCGCCACCAGCTCTTTCGCCTCCCGGTAGGCGCCAACGGTGTCTCCTCTTTCCACTCGATTGGTAATGAGTTGTCCCGCCGCGCTCACCAGGTTCGGATCCAGCCCCAGCGCTCGTTCAAATGCGCTGTTCGATCGCTGAAACGCGGCATCGCCACCATCCGAGTATGCCGAGTCATAATGGTAGCGCAGCCCCAGTGCGCCCCACGCGGGAGCGTAGCTCGAGTCCAGCCCAACAGCTCGCTCCAGCATCGCGATGGCGTCTTTGTTGGGAGCAGGGTCGTGCGGCAGCGCAATGCTGCGCAGGTACAAATCGTAAGCCTCCTCGTTTTTCGGGCGCGTGGCACTCTCTGCGGAATCTGTTGCCGCGCCGAGCGCCGGGACAAGTCCCTGCCGAACCTTCGCCGTAATCTGTCCGCGCATCGCGATCATGTCCGCTGCGGCCACAGTCATCGTGTCGCGCCAGATCGTTCGATTATCCGCAATATCAATCGCCTCCAGCGTGATCTGCAGCTGCGAACCTTCCTTCAAGAAATGTCCCGTGACCACGTCGGTTACGTGCATGGCTTTGCCAGCCTCCTGCAAATCGACTGCAGGCGAATCGTACTTCTGCGTGGTCGCAAACGGACGGATCGTCAGATCGCGAACATAACTGATCGAGGTCGCAATTTCATCCGCCAGCGCTAGCCGGAGAAAATCCAGATCCTTATCAGCTCCCAGATTTTGCAAGGGAAGCACAGCCAGAGTTCGCGGCCCAGCTGACCCCGCGGCAGGCGCCGTCTGATGCCGCAGTTGCCACAAAACAAAAGCCAGCACAATCACCGCGACTGCTCCAGCGGCCAGCCCAATCTTTCCATAAGGACGCTTGGCTGCAACCGCCACTGCGCCGCTTTGAGCCACTGCACTGCGCTGCCCCGAACTTGCCGAAGGCGGCATCGCGGCTCCCACTGCGCTTCCCGAATCTATCGGCAGCTGGCTCCGCCCCGAATCCGTATCCCGTTTCAGCCGTTGCAAGTCGCTGCGCATCTCGGACGCGTGCTGGTAACGCAGCCCGGCATCTTTCTCGAGCGCCTTGTTGATAATCTCTTCCAGCCGTACCGGCACATCGTGATTCAGTCGCACCGCCGGCACCGGCGCGCGATTCATGATGGCCTCACAAATTACCGCCGAACTCTCACCGTGAAAGGGAACATCGCCGGTCGCCATTTCATAAAGCACCGCGCCAAACGAAAACAGATCACTGCGCGCATCCAGTTCGCGCCCGCGCACCTGTTCCGGCGACATGTAGGCAACCGTGCCCAGCATCGTTCCAGGGCTGGTCAGGTGGGCCTCATCCAATGTTTGCGCGTTGGCGACTAGACTCTTTTGTCCGCCGCGCCCCGCTCCCACCTTCGCCAGGCCAAAGTCGAGAATCTTGGCGTGACCGCGTTTGGTCACGAAAATATTGGCTGGCTTAATGTCGCGATGCACAATACCTTCAGCATGCGCCGCGTCCAGCGCATCGGCGATTTCAATCGCCAGATTTAGCAGGGAGTCATTCTCCATCGGACGGGAGCCGATGGCATGCTTCAGCGTGCGCCCGTCCAGGAATTCCATCGCGATGAAGGCCTGGCCGTCGTGCTCGTCAATCTCATAAATCGTGCAGATGTTGGGATGATTTAACGCGGATGCTGCCTGCGCCTCGCGTTGAAAGCGGGCCAGCGATTGCGGATCTTTAGCAACCTCGTCCGGCAGAAATTTCAGCGCCACAAAGCGCCGCAACTTCAGGTCTTCTGCCTTATAAACCACGCCCATACCACCACCGCCCAGCTTTTCAACCAGACGGTAGTGAGAGATATTTTGCCCAATCATTCGAGAAGAATGCTACGTGCTGGTGTTGGGCAAGTCAATGAACCACAAACGATGGTGTCATCCTGAGCGGAGCCGCTTTTCATGCGCAGCGAAGGATCTCCTCCAGCACGAGCCTTTTCCGAGGGAGATCCTTAACCCCGCGTAGGAATTCTTTCGACTCGAGCCGCTGTCACGCCGATCTCGATCACACCTTCTCGATCGTCACCTTCTTCAGCACCACATCCTTGTTCGGCTTGTCCTGGCGTCCGCGCGGCACTTCGGAAATCTTTTTCACGATGTCCTGACCTTCCACCACCTCGCCGAAAATTGTGTGCTTGCCAGTTAGCCAGGTCGTAGGCGCAACCGTGATAAAAAATTGCGAACCATTCGTGTTCGGTCCGGCATTCGCCATCGCCAAAATCCCCGGCTTGTCGAGTTTGTGCGGCGAGCCCTTGGTCTCGTCTTCAAACTGATATCCCGGACCGCCCATGCCGCTGCCCTGCGGATCGCCGCCCTGAATCATGAAGTCCGGAATTACCCGATGAAAAATCGTTCCATCATACAGACGGTCGTTCGATTTCTTTCGCGTCGAGGGATGCGTCCACTCCCGTTTGCCCTCGGCAAGTTCCACAAAATTGGCTACCGTTTTCGGCGCTTCTTTTTCGAAGAGGCGGCAAACGATATTTCCTTCACTGGTTTCCAGCGTTGCATAAAGTCCCGGTTGGCGAGTCATGATTTCCTTTCAGTTTTGTTTCTTGTCTTATGTGGAGGCAGCCGCCCTCGGCCGCCTAGCCCGGCAGAGCTGGGCAATTGCATAAATAAGAAGTAATGAGTGCCGGTCAATCAGGTTTGGTTGCCGCCGCCGCGGGCTTTTTTGCCGGTGTCGCGGTCTTCGCTGGCGTCCCTGCCCGCACAATCTTAATATGAATTATCTTTACTGGACGAAACGGACGATCATTGCTCGGATCAGTCGCCATGTGCGCAATTTCCTTCACCAGTGCAACCGTCGCGTCATCGCACTGCCCGAAGATCGTATAGTTCCCGTTCAGGTGCGGCGTGGCCACTTCGGTAATAAAAAACTGCGAACCATTCGTGTCCGGCCCGGCGTTCGCATAGGCAAGTCGCCCCGGCTTGTCGAACGTCAGATCGGAGGAGACCTCATTCTTGAACTTGTATCCCGGATCGCCCGTCCCGTCGCCCTTCGGATCGCCTCCCTGAATCATGAACCCAGGAATCACCCGATGAAAAATCGTGCCGTCGTAAAGCGGCACTCCATGCTTGGTAGCTCCACTGACCGGATTTTTCCAATCCTTAGTCCCTGTGGCTAGTCCGATAAAATTCTGCACGCCAATCGGCGCTTTGTCGGGAAATAAAGTGCAAGTCATATTTCCCACGGAGGTTTGAATAATCGCGGTAGGTTCGCCCGTAGCCAAATGGTGCACCGGCGGCTTGGTGGCCGCCGCGCCCTGCGAACTGGTCTGAGCCCACCCCAGCGCTCCCAAACACAACAGGGCGACGGCAAAAAGGAAATTACGCATTCTTATTCCTCATACTTCAGATTGCAAATGTTAAAAGCAACGTTGCATTGTACGACAGGGGACTCAGACAGGAAAAGCAGGACTGCTGCTCAATGCGTATCTGCGCTTCTCTGCATCTGTCCGCTCACCGCCTCGACCTGCCGAAAAACTCGCAACAAATTTCCACCCAGAATTTCCTTGATGTCATCCGCGCTATATCCGCGATCAAGCAGCCCCTGTGTAATCTTCGGCAAATCCGCTGCCGAATCCATCCCCTGCGGGGTAGCTCCGCTCACGCCGTCAAAGTCCGATCCCAGCCCAACATGATCCACGCCGGCGACTTTGGCAATGTGATCAATATGGTCGATCAACACGCTGAACGGTGGACGCGGAATCTTCGCCATCCACTCCCGTTCAATGCGGTCAACCTCAAGATAGTTCACCGGCTTACCCTGCGCCTTCAGCGAATCCGTATATTTCTGAATCGCCGCCGCCTGATCCTTCGCCTGCGCCTGCTCAGCCTTGCGAAAATTCTCATCATCGAAGCCTGAGAAAAAATTCACCTGCACCACGCCGCCATTCTTGGCCACCGCGCGCAGCATGTCATCCGTCATATTCCGCGGCGCATCCACCAGAGCCCGCGCCGAAGAGTGCGAAGCAATTACCGGAGCCTTCGTCGTGGCAATGGCGTCCCAAAAGGTTTTATCGGCCACATGAGAAATATCCACCATCATTCCCAGACGGTTCATCTCCAGCACCACCTGCTTGCCAAAATCCGTGAGCCCGTTGTGATGCTGAATCTTAGGATCGTCAATGTCGCCGGAAGAATCCGCCCACTCATTCGTGTTCGACCACGAGAGCGTCATGTAGCGCACGCCCAGCCGGTAATAATCCCGTAACAAGTGCATGTCGTTCTCAATCGAATGTCCACCTTCGATTCCCATCAGCGCCGCCAGTTTGTGTTCGCGGTGCGCACGCTCAATATCAGCCACAGAAAACGCCATCATCATGCGGTCCGGATGTCGCGCCGCCTGCTCATAAACCGAATCGATCAGGTCGAACGTATGCCGCGCGAAGTGTCCCTGATTCGTCTCTGGATCCACCCAGATGGAGAAAAATTCCGCTCCTAAATTACCGCGCCGTGCCTTGTCGAGACTGAGATGGCCAACGTCGTTCGGATCGGTCGAGCCGATGTCGAAGCCCTCGTCAAGAAAACGCTGTGGCGTATCGGCATGAGTATCAACGACGATCGCTGATTTCTGAATCGCCATCGCCTGTGCACTGACCGTTGGTCCAGATGGGTTTGCGGAATTCGAGACCTGCCCCGCTGAAAATGTAGCCAGGGCGATGCATGAAAATAGAACAACGCTGAAACGAGTCATAAGTTATATGTTTGGAGAATTTGATTGAACGCGAGCACGATTGTATAGGAAAGCACGGCCCGCAAAGCAATTCAGCGAAGCGCCGCGAGCGCCTGCTGCGCACAGGTCTCGAGCGGCAGTGCGGTATCGATCACAGTTTTCGGCAGCGTAATAGCCTCAAATCTCGATCGCACTTCCAGATAAAGTTGAAAGTCTCGATTCGCTGCCGGATGCTCCTCGCCCTTCTCGAGACGTTGCTTCACCACTTCCTCCGCGCAGACGCATTCCAAAATCCGCCAACTCTGGTGCAAGGAAGCAGCCGCATTCACAACATTCTCAATCTGGTAGCGACGCGAAAACGGCCTCCCATCAAGAAAAATAAAGCGCTGTCGATTTTGCTCCAACAAAAAGCCCGCGGTTTCCAGCATTACCTGCAAACAGAAGTCATCCTGCCGCGAGGAATATTCAATTTCTTCCTCTAGAAACAGCGCGTGGCGTACTTCATCTTTGCTCAAGACCCGGCCCAAAGTTCGCCTCGCCACTTCCCGTGCCAGTGTGGTTTTACCCGTACCGGGCAGTCCCGCCATCATCACGATCATCGCATCATTAAAGCACGATCTCTGCAGAGCCTCCTGCTTTCGTGAATCCCGTCAAGCCGCGAGATCATCCATTCGGAAAACAACTCTGCGTTTCCGATCATGCAGTTTTGATCACAGGAGGCAGCAATGCCGCTGGTCAGAATTTCATTGCGCGAAGGGAAGTCCGAACAATACAAGAAAGCTCTGGCCGATGGCGTCCATCGCGCCATGGTGGAAGGTGCCGGGGTTCCTGAGCAGGACAGATTCCAGGTGATCACCGAACACCCCGCCGGCGGCCTGATCTACGATCCCACGTACCTGGGAATACAGCGCACCGATGACGTTGTCTTCGTCCAGATCACGCTCTCCACCGGACGCAAACTGGCACAGAAGAAGAAAATGTTTCAACGCATGGCGGAAATTCTCGCGGAGAGCCCAGGCCTGCGGTCGCAGGAATTGGTGATCAATTTAGTAGAAGTTGCCTGGGAGAACTGGTCGTTTGGCAACGGTGAAGCGCAATATACCGTGTAATGACTCAGTTCGATGCCGCGGCGTCGGCCGTTACCATCCCGGGTTCTGGGCGGTCCATTGGAACAATATCCTGCGTCTCACGCCAATCCGCATAACGGCCGGAAACCATAATATGAAACACCCACTGATGCCGCTCTTCTTCCGGTTCCACCAAACCCAAAGCCTTCATGTAGAACAGGTAATGCTCCATCCAGTGAATCTGTTCCTGGCGTCATCCCGCGCCGCTGCAGATCAACCGTCAATCCCGCCAAATGGGATGACGCCGTATCGCCCTCGAACGGAGCCGCATTGCGATTGTGTCGACGCAATTTTTTCTGCACCTTCACTGTTCGCACCGCTGAGTTCACCTGAATCTGCTCGTGAAAGCGGTGATAGTAAGCTTGCGAAATATCCTGCACAAAATCCCGCGTCCACGGACGGCAATATCGTCTTGAAGGATCCAGCCGCGGATCAAACCGCAACGACTCACCGGCAATGATCGGCTGCAGCGCGCCGCTCGCCTTCAACGCTTCCAATTCATCGTCATCCTGAATGCGTGGTAATTCCAGCCGATCGACTTCGGCGTTCTGGATCAGAAGAGACTCATGCGACGGACGAAACATCGGATTCCACCGCGTCCAATGCAGCCGCGGACGCCGGAAGTGGTGGACCCGTTTATGCAGAGTTGCAGTGGTCGTAGCCGCAAACAGCGGGCTGCCAACCGAGGCCAGAAATACAAGCAACATCACGCGGCGCTGTAATCGTAATTTCAGAAATTCTCCGTAGCCGGCCACAGTGCTTAACTCCGCAACTGTCCGGTCATTCTAAGCCATGCTGTCAAGCCGTCCAACCAATCCTTGAAGAAAAGCCGTTACCTGCGTTATCTGGAGCCATTTCCAACCGCTGGTTACCTCGTGGTTACCATGCCGGCCCCCGCAATGGATGCACTGGAAATAGAGCACGCCAGACTCCATCCGCGATCGCAGAATTACGGCTGACTCATGTGCTAACCCAGCAACCAGTTAGCGCTCATTAGATACAGGGTAGGGCAGCTCTGTTGTTGGACGAGTGACAAAAATCGGCGGTACGGAAGCGGAAAATCGCGCGCAGCCCCCGAAAAACACGCTTATTAGAGTTTTGAGCTTAATCAGATCTGCCGGGTTAGCTCCGGAAAAGGTCGCCCAAAGCCTGCTTCATCACGTCTCCACCCACCTTGGAGATCGCTTTGGTGAGAGGAATATCCTTAGGACAAACCTCCACACAGTTCTGCGCGTAGCCGCATTCCTGAATGCCGCCATCGCCCATCAGCGCCGCCAGCCGCTCGCGCTGCAGCTCTTTGCCCGTGGGATGCATATTAAACAATCGCACCTGCGCGATCGTAGCCGCGCCCACGAATCCCGTCTCTTCGTTGAACTGCGGGCATGCCTCCATGCAGCACGTGCACGAGATGCACCGCGAAAGCGGATAAGCCTGTTCTTGCTCCTCGGGGCTCACTCGAGGGCCGGGCCCCAGGTTATAAGTTCCATCGATCGGAACCCAAGCCTTCACAATCTTCAGATTCTCAAAAATAACACTGCGATCCGTAGCCAGGTCGCGCACAATCGGAAACTTGGAAAACGGCTCCAGCTTCACCGGCTGTTCAAGGTTATCAATCAAAGCCGAGCAAGCCATGCGCGCTCGTCCATTGATCAGCATGGCGCAAGATCCGCAAACTTCCTCCAGACAATTCGAATCGTAGGTGATGGGCGTAGTCTCTTTGCCATCGCGCGTGACCGGATTCGCCGCAATCTCCATAAGCGAAGAGATCACATTCATGCCCGGATGCCAGGCAAGTTCAAACTCCTCCCAGTATGACTTGGAAGAAGGATTGTTCTGGCGCTTGACTTTGATGATTACGGATTTATGTTCAGCCATTTTCCATGACTCTTCTCGTTATTCGTGGAGCCCCGGACGCCCTCGTCCGGGGAGCAGCGCCACAAAACTAACCACACTCACTACATCGCCGCTGCGCTGGGCGGACGAAGGGCGTCCACCCCTCCATGCAAAACGTTACTTCGCGGCGTCATACTTCCTCGGCCGCGGGGGAATCAGCGACACATCCACCGGCTCGAACTCAAACTTCGGCTCATCGGCGTCCGGCGCAAAATAAGCCTTCGTCGTCTTCAGAAAATTCTTGTCGTCGCGATCCGGAAAATCCGGCTTGTAATGTGCTCCCCGCGATTCGTCCCGCAGCTTCGCGCCTTGAGCAATCACCCTCGCCAACTGCAGCATGTTATAAAGCTGCCGGGTGAATACCACGCTGGTATTCGCCCACTGCGTGCGGTCGCTCAGGTTCACTCTTCGGAATCTTTCTAGGAACTCCACTAGCTTGGCATCCGTCTCCACCAAAGTTTTGTTGTAGCGGATAACCGTACAATCCTTCGTCATCAACTCGCCCAGCTCACGCCAGAGTTTAAACGGATTTTCCGTCCCCGTATTATTCATGAGCAGGGAATTGCTCTCTTCCTGCTTCTTCTTCTCGGCATCGAAAACCGCGTTGCCGTCGGGCAGCGCTTGCAGCCCCCGCGCATACTTCACCGCATTCGGCCCCGCAATCCCTCCGCCATAAATGCACGACACAAGCGAGTTCGCGCCCAGCCGGTTCGCGCCGTGATATTGATACTCGCATTCACCCGCGGCGTAGATTCCGGGAATATTCGTCGCCTGGTTGAAGTCGACCCACAGGCCGCCCATGGTGTAATGCATCCCCGGGAAAATCTTCATCGGTGTGTCGCGCGGATCGTCGCCCACAAACTTCTCGTAGATTTCGAGAATCCCTTCCAGCTTGCGGTCGAGAATCTTGCGGTCAATATGCGTCAGGTCGAGATAAACCATCGGCTTGCCATCGATGCCGAGGTTGTATTCGTAAACCACTCTGAAAATCGCCCGCGTGGCTACATCGCGCGGCACCAGATTCCCATACTTCGGATACCACTCTTCGAGAAAATACCAGCGCTCACTCTCAGGAATCGATTTCGGATCGCGATTGTCGCCCGCCTTCTTCGGAACCCATACGCGTCCGCCCTCGCCACGCGCCGATTCCGACATCAACCGCAGCTTGTCATTACCCGGAATCGAAGTGGGGTGCACCTGAATGAATTCGCCGTTCGCGTAATAGCAACCTTGCTGATACAACGCCGATTGCGCCGATCCCGTGCACACCACCGAATTGGTCGACTTGCCAAAAATCGCCCCAATGCCGCCCGTGGCAATAATGATCGCGTCCGCCGGAAACGTTCGAACTTCCATGCTGCGCAAATCCATCGCGCAAATGCCGCGGCAAACGCGATTGCCATCGAGCACGGCCGACAAAAATTCCCAGTGCTCGTACTTCTTTACCTTGCCTTCGGATTCATACCGCCGCACCTGCTCATCGAGCGCGTAAAGAAGTTGCTGGCCGGTCGTAGCTCCGGCAAACGCCGTGCGGTTATACAATGTCCCGCCAAAACGCCGGAAATCCAGCAGACCCTCGGGAGTGCGGTTGAAGGTAACACCCATGCGGTCCAGCAGATCGATAATGCCCGGCGCCGCCTCGCACATATCTTTCACCGGAGGCTGGTTCGCCAGAAAATCTCCGCCGTAAACCGTGTCGTCAAAGTGCTGCCAGGTGGAATCGCCTTCGCCCTTGAGATTCTTCGCCGCGTTAATGCCGCCCTGGGCGCAGACCGAATGCGATCGCTTCACCGGCACAATCGAAAACAGATCGACGCTGGCGCCCATCTCGGCAATCTTGATGACCGCCGAAAGTCCGGCAAGCCCGCCACCAATCACAATAATTTTCGGAGCTGCCATGTTCACTTCACCGGCTTTCCGTAAGCGGCCGTCGCGTGGTCGGCCGTCGGGCTGCCCTGCATTGCAGGCGTGCCCGGCTCCGCAGCGGGTTGCGGGAAGCGTTCCCGGAAGGTATACAAACTCGCGAGCCCAACCAGGCTCATCACCACAAAAAGTCCCAGGCACACGGCCAGAAATCTCTGTCGCGCCTTCTCTCCAGAAGTGATCCCCCACTTGGCACAAAATAACCAGATGCCATAAGCAAAGTGCCAGCACGCCGCAATCAGTCCAACCACATAAAAAGCCAGCAATTCGGGGTGCATCAACTCCGCCTGAACTTTGCCGAAGGATGCATTCGGGTACTCGTGCAGATCGACGCCGCTGAAACGCATCGTCCACGTATGCCACACGATGTAGAAGAATACGATTCCGCCCGTCCAGCGCTGTAGCGTGTACATCCAGTTTCCCGTCCAGGGATATTCCACCGTGTTCCCATCGCCCCGGTACCAGATGTAAAACCCGTAGAGCGCGTGGAACGCAATCGGAATCCAGATCCCGAACAGCTCCAGAAAAAATACCAGCGGAAGATTCGCCAGAAAACTGACCTGCCGCGCATAAGCGTCAGGCCCAGTAATCGCGGTGGAATTGGAAATCAGAACGTGTTCGAATAAGAACGCGCCCACTGGAATAATGCCGGTAAGCGAATGCAATCGCCGCCAAAAAAACGATGTGCCCTGTCCCGCGCGCAACGGCGCTACTCCCTGCCTCGCGCCTCGCTTCACTCCGGGAGCAGTCGAACTGGCTGCTGACGCCACAAATCGCTCCTTATGATTTCTTTTGTTGCTGGCTTGTATGTTTGCTTGTGCGATTGAAGATGACAAAATAACTTTTCATTATCCGGCTGGAATGGAAGCGAAGTCAATCCTGAATGCCGGAATTTGAATGTGGGGACAGCCGCCCTCGGCTGTCCGGTCGAGCGAAGCTCGATTCCCCATCCACGAATCCCGCCCTTTCCAGCCCACTAGACCTTAGCCATGAAACTAGTCTCCGCAGCGCCGACACCGTCTCTATCCCCGCTCGCACCACTCAATAAATTTCCGGAACGCCGCGCCGCGATGGCTGTATTCGGATTTTTCTTCCGCCGTCAACTCCGCAAATGTTTTCCCAATCTGCGGAAAATAAAAAAGAGGATCGTACCCAAATCCATTCATGCCCCGTGGTGTGTCAAGAATAATTCCCTCGGCTGCTCCTCGAAAAGTCGCCAGCGTCTTGCCGTCGCGCGCCGCCGCCAGCACGCAGACAAATCTTCCCGTTCGTTTGTCGCGCGGAACATTCCTCAGTTCGCGCAGTACACGCGCGTTATTGGCTTCATCGTCGGTGTTGGCATCCGCCTCATGCGGTTCCTTATTCTGTAGATCTGGAGCAGCATACCGCGCAGAGTGCACGCCTGGAGCCCCATTCAGCGCATCAATCTCCAACCCCGAATCGTCGGCAACTACAATCTCTCCCGGTACGTAACGGCTATATCCCTCGGCCTTCTTCCGCGCATTCGCTTCGAACGTCAAACCATCCTCAACCACGACGGGCAGGGAAGCGAAGTCAGGAATGCCCGCAATCTCAACTCCATGGCGCAGCGCCGCGCCTGCAAAGTCGCGGAGCTTGCCCGAATTTGAAGTTGCAATCAGAATCTTCCGCATCATGTCGTCGCAGTAGTCGCGCCGCTGTCCGGGCGGCTCTCGCGGGGAAGTCCCGTTCTCGCCGTTGAGGCGGCAAATCCTCTCAGCGACACCAGTACAAAAACAACCGCCACCATCGAAATCCATGCCCCCAAAGTACGATCCCAGGTTCGCACAAAAATAATCTGTACCCGGTTCGCGCCTGCTTCTACGGGAACCAGCATCTGTCCGGTTCCCTCACGAGTACTAGCCATCACGATTCGTCCATTCACTTCCACGCGCCACGCCGGATAATTAAATAAATGTAGCGCGAGATTGCCGGACGCCGACATATCTGCGGTAAATTGTTTCCGATCCGCGCTCCACTCTAAAACTCGAATCGCAGCGCGAGCCGGCCCATCCACGGTCACGCGGCGGGCATCCTTGTTCACCGCAGAAGGATCGGCTCCCACCGGCGTATATTCATCGGTTCCTTCGTATCCCACACCCGTAGCCACGTTGTCCTGCATCTCCCGCAAATCGGCGCTAGTATCCCACCACGGAGCCTGAAAGTGATGCCACGCAAAAATGATCACGCACAGCATCGCCAGATACAGACCCACGCGCGTCGGCCATCTGCGCACGCCCAGCACAATGAACAACGTAAAGGGAACACCCAGACACAGCGTCCAGCGCCAGGGAAACTGCATGAAGCGCAGCTTTGGAAGGATGTTCCAAAACAGATTCGTGATCGGGAACATGAGCACGGCACAAGCCGCGCCCCAAATCGCCAGCGAATCCCAGAGTTCCCGACTAAGTTCACGTGCGCCCCTGCGCCATCCTCGCGCCGCCCACGCTGCCGCCATCGTCAAAGCAATCTCTGCCACCACCACCCACGAAATTACGCGATTGAAGGCATCATGGTCCGCATCCGTCGTATGAACAAACAAAAAATTATCCAGCGGACGCGATCCCGCTGAAACCGCCTGCGCAATATTCACCCACTTCTGTTCGTAGACCGCAGGAAACAAATAAAACGCAGCCAGCGCTCGGCACCCAAAATAACCGCGGTCGCACTCGTCAGCAGAATGCGTGCCGATCTTCTCTGCCATGCGATCACCAAAACCAGCAACGTCATCGAATAATGGATCATCACCGCCGCTGGAGCATTCACCAGCCAGGAAGCCGCCAGCAGCAGCGCCAGCAAAATCGTCCCCCGCGGGCGCCCTTCTTCTGCCCGCAACAACAGCAACAGCAGCAGAGGCAGCAGGCACGCCGCCAGCAATTCGGCGAACGCACTCCGCCAGTACACAATGACCAGATGATAAGGATTCACCGCATACAGTACGGCCGCGAAAGTTGCGTCGCGCCGGTCAAGCCATCGCCGCGCCAACAGAAACATAGAGGCGCCCGCCGCCACCAGCACCAGCCAAATGTAGATATCGGAAACCACCACCCACGGAAAAACAGTACTCAGTCCCGCTCCCAGCGCCCACGACGCCGGCGGATAAAAGATGAATCGTGGCTCTCCATAGCCGAAGTGCGCCAGCGCCGCCCAGCGCGGGTATCCGATCCCCTGTTTCCATTGCGAGAGAACTTCCAGCCACGAGTAAAGATGGAACTCCACATCGTGTCCCGAAGGAGTTCCGAGAAAAAAGAAGGGAATCTCAACTGCGAATGCTGCCGTGGCGATAGAAAAAATCGGCCACCAGGCGAGTTTGCTGTTATTGGAGAACTCCGCTGCGGCGGACTTCGAGCTGTCAGCCCCTCCGGATTTTCTGCTCGTTGCCAGCTTCGCTTACAGCCTCCGTGCGCAAGCATACCCTAAGTTGCTGTCCGTGTTTCCACAACCGCCGGGTTGGCCCACGCTCAATGCCAGGTGGTCCGGAGCGTCAAACTCATTTCGATTTCATCTACATTTAACATGATTGAAACCATCGCATAACAATCCTCCGCTAAGCTGCCTGCATTAGGGGTGGAACAGACCACGGAGACTGAAGAGCCCGCGCCATAGACGGGGCTCGGGTTCTTCTTTTCTCCGGTGAACCCTGCAGGCCCTATTCCCGCATTCCTGCCGCTGCCCAGTTCTTCCCGCCAGGCGCTAATCTCCAGTTCTCCAACCACCTGCCACGAGATTAGCGCCGCATTGCCCGGTCGCCTCAGATCATGTGCTCCTAATGCAAAAAGTCCTGCTGCCACTTCTCCACACCCGGCGGCTCGGATCCCTCGAGCAGCGCGACGAAGGATGAAAGTGTTTTGCGAGCGTCGCCGATCAAGTAATAAAACGCCTCCCAGTTATCGCTGTCCTCGCCATCGTGATTCGGAATTACATACTGAAAGCGCCAGGCCACTTGCAGTTCGCGGTAGGCTTTCGAGGCTCGAGTCTCTACGTTTTCCAGATCCCTGGCTGACAGAATCCCCTTTTGGCGCTGGGTCCGCCGCAGCAGCTTTCGCCGCATGACATCGGTAATGAATTCATCCAGCGACAGATTGTGTTCCGGCGCTTTTAAATATGCGATCTCGTCCTTCGATAGCGGCGAGATAAAAATACTGAGCCGGTTCACTGGCGCGAGCCGAGGGTGCGTCTGCAGTGCCATCCCGACATAGGGATTCCCCTCAAACAGAACGTCGCCCCGCTGAAGCAATCTGTCGAGCTCGTCGATATCCAAGGCTTGTAAGTCATCCCGAGCTTCGATCACCAGGTATCGGTGATCCGTGCGCAGCTTTTCCACCTGACTTCGCGTCCGAAAATAATAATCGACGCCATCAATCTCTCCAGGACGCGGCGCACGGCTATTCACCAGCACGAGTTTCGAAAGTTTGGCATGCAGTTCAGGATGAAACTTGCCCAAAGATTTGTACAGCGGAGTCTTTCCAACACACGAAGGCCCGGTCAGGATTACGAGACGCCCGCGCCTGTCAGCGTTCATGGTCATTGTTCGCCGCTTGGGAAGAAGCGCGTTTTGGATAACTGCCAATTATCTTACAGAGAAAGCCGTGAATGCGATGGTAGACCGCCGCGTCCGGAAGGAACATAAACGGACACTCGCCCGGAACCACGTCAATCGCTCGCTCACGGCAGATCTCGACCGCTTTCGAACTGACGGAACCTGGACCCGTGGCCCGGTACATCCAGACCCGTCGGATATGTGCTTCGGCGCAGTCGGTCACCACCGCTTCTGTAACTTCCGGCGCAGTCATCAGCAAGGCGGCATCCACGGCCGGCCGAATGTCCTGCATGCGAGCAAAGCATTCTCGTCCTTGCACTTCTTTTGTATTGGGATTCACCGGAACCACGTCATAGCCGCGGCGGCAAAGTTCTTTGAATAGCATGACGCTAAAGCTGGCGGGGTTCCGCGAGACTCCTGCCATCGCGATACGTTTCTGCTGGAGAAAATCCTCGATCGTTTCCAGCGACGCATGCTGAGTTGCCATATTCCCTCCCGTGCGGAGAAATCATGTGGCTCATACTGGCAGACTCAGGCGCGAACGTCTGTGATCAACGACACACTTTCGCCAGAAGATGAAAATATCTTCTCGCCTTCTTCACATCCCTGGCGATCTGCTCGCGCAGCGCCTCTACCGATGGAAATTTAATCTCATCCCGCAGCCGCTCGAGAAAACAAATTTCCACCTCGCTCTCCGGCGTCAGTTCAATCGGATGAAAATTCAGCAGGTGCGTCTCAATGGCATACGAATCCGCACCAAACGTCGGACGGTTGCCCACATTCGTCACTGAATCAAAAGTTTCCCGCCCCACGCGCGTGCATGTGATATAGACGCCATCCTTTGGCACCAGTTCTTCATAGCGCGAAAGGTTGATGGTGGGCACCGTGTACTTCGAGCCGTAACCTCGCCCTCGCCCGGGCGTTCCCAGAATGCAAAACGGACGCGCCAGCAGATGCCGTGCCCGGCTGACTCGCCCCTCACCCAGCAATCTCCGAATGTGGCTGCTCGAAACCGGCTCCCCGCGCAGCTTTTGCTCAGGATAGACCTTCACTGCAAATCCCATCTCCAGCCCCAGCTGCACCAGAAGATTCGTATCCCCCGCAGCTTTATGCCCGAAGCGAAAGTTGTAGCCTTCATGCAGCTCGCGCGCACGCAGCTTCTTCTTCAGAATCCGTTCGACGAACTGTCGCGGCGTCATCAGCGACAAATCGCGCCCAAACGGCAGCATCAATACCGCGTCAACACCCGTTTGCTCGAGCAGGCGTAATTTTTCCGGTACGGGAGTAAGCAGCTTCAACGTTGAATCCGGCCGCAAAATACGTGCCGGATGCGGTTCGAAAGTCACCGCCACAGCTTTGCCTCCACTTTGCCGCGCCCCGCGCACAATCTCACCCAGCACGTGCGCGTGTGCCCGGTGTACCCCGTCAAAATTACCCACGCTCACCAGCGACGGCCCAAACTCCGCCGGAATATCTTCGAGTTTGTGAAAAACCTGCATGAGAAGTTGAGTTGAGAGTGATTCGGTGTCAGTCTAAATTGCTGATTGTTGATTGCTGATTGTTGAGTAAAGGCTCACAGTTAAACTTTTCAATCAACAATCAACATTCAGCAATCAGCAATTTCCGCATACCAATTTGCAGCTTGCTCCTAAATTTCAAACTCCAGCTTCATCCCGTCATAGGACAGCCGCACATGCGGCGGCAGCGTCGCATTGGTCGCCTCATGCGCCAGATCGTGGCAAATGTGCGTGAAAAAAGCTCGCTTGGCCTTCACCCGCTCGACAGTGCGCAGCGAATTCTCCACCGTCGAATGCGTGGGATGAGGTTTGTGCCGCAGCGCATCCAGAAAAAGAATGTCTAGACCCTGCAACTGATGGAATGACGCCTCAGGAATTTCACTGTGATCCGTCAGATAGGCCGCGCTGCCAAATCGGAATCCATAAATTTCCACTTCGCCATGAATCAGCCGGACCGGCTCAAAGCGCGCCCCGAAAACATCGACCGGACCATCGATCGGACGCAATTCGAGTTGCGGAAGTCCTCCGTATTTGTAGTCCGCATCAAAAATGTAGCTGAACATCTTCCGCAGGAACGCCGCCGCGTCGGGACGCGCATACAGCGGCAGCCGCCCCGGTTTGTGCCGATAACTCAGAGGCCGAAGATCGTCGATGCCGAGAATGTGGTCGGCGTGAGTATGGGTATAAAAAACCGCGTCCACGCGTGTGATGCGTTCGCGAATCGCCTGTGCGTAAAAATCGGGCGTCGTATCAATCAGCACAACCTTGCCCGCATACTCCAGCATGATGGAAGGCCGGGTGCGCCGGTCATGAGGATCATTCGAGTGGCAAACCGCGCAATCGCACCCCAGTGTGGGCACGCCCATGGACGTGCCGCTGCCCAGCACCGTGAGCATCGCCTTCATGTGCGAGCCTTTCCGCTCATCGTCCGGTGGTTCCCGTGGCGGCTCCCGGCTGCGGTGGTCTCGACAATGCGTTGGTGACCTCCACATAGGCCATGCGCACTTCGTAGAGGCTGTTCTGCAGAAAGTTTTCTTCCGTGTAGGTCAGGTTGCCTTTGGTTTTTTCCGCCAGCAGCGCCAGCGTATCGATCGTCTGGCGCGCGCCAATAATGTCCATGCGCGGCTGCTCGCCCTGCTGATGCATCAATCCTAGCTGCATCATTGCAGTCATATAAAGCGACGCCATGAAGCGCTCGAACGTCATCTCCAACTCTTTCGCCGAGTGCCCGCTGAGTTCCACCCGCGAATCCAACGCGTCGGAGGATTTCCGGTAAGCGTCGGCCTGCGCCTTCTGTTCCGCCGCAGTCGGCATCGGAGGCACCTCAGGCCCGCCGCCTTCCGGGCCCGCCGGAACTGCCTGCGGCGCGTTGACCGCAGGTGCCGCGTTCTGATGAATTTCTGGTTCCTTGCTAACCTCCTGGCGCAATTCTCCGTCCTCCGTGAACAAGCGACGGTCCGTTACCGTGAACCCAGATTCCTGTCTCTTCTCAGCCATAGCGTAATGTCCTTGTCTTAATGATTCAGATCGAAATAGATCTTTTTCCGCGTCCTCCGCGAAACCGCACTGTCCTCGCGTAAAGCTTTTCTCACTGCCGTTGCAACACCGACTCCTGCTGCGACTCCCGGAGGAAGAATTCGGTCGAACGGCAATTGAGTCACCGTCGCTTTCATCGTGCCAACCGTAACCTCGCGGCCCGGCACTCCGACCTCGCGTCGAATGTAACCCAAGGCCGCAGTTCGTTCGCCGGACGGACGTCGGCAGCACCCCGACGCTGGTGATCTCACCCACTTCCTTTTCCGCGGAAATAATCTTATCCCCCGCCGCAACGTTCCCCGCGCCTTCGATCAGGAAGCCGGTAAACTTCCTGTGAACGTTCCCCCGCGATCGGATGCGCTCCACAATCTCCTGCCCGACATAGCAACCCTTGTTGAAGTTGAGCGCGCGCGCCTGTTCGGTTTCCTGCGGCAAATCGCGCTCGCGAATATCGACGCCATAAAGTGGGATGCCGTCAGCGATTCGCAACCGCTCCAGCGCCTCACTACCCACCGGCAGTCGCACCCGCAGCCAGCAGCGCCTGCCAGGTTTTCAGAACATCTTTCGGCGCCAGCCAGATTTCATACGATTCACGCCGTTCATCCTCGCCGCGCACCACCGTGCACTCCACACAGTCGCACTCACATTGGCACTGTGCAACATGGGTCTGCAATGGCCGTAACCCAGGAACCACAATCCCCGCAGCATTCAGAACCGCGCGTGATTTTGGTCCCGCCACGCCTAGAGCAGTCCATTCCTCGCTGATATTCGCAACTTCTACATCATCCATGATGATGTAGTGGTCGAACGTCGCCAGGATCTTTTCCAGCTGGATGCGATCCGTCTCTACTTCAAGCGTCTCGCCCAGGTTGTAAACGTTCATATCGCCGAGAATCCGTCCCTGTGGATTCAGCAGAAACGCATACACACCCTGCCCCGTGGCGAGATCGCGAATATTATTCGTGACCATGCCATTCATCCAGCGCACGCGGTCCCCGCCTTTCAGCGAAATTCGCGCGCGAAATCCCAGGTCGTAAACCCCGCACCCGCTGGTTAGCGCAGTAAACTCCTGCTGCACATCCGAAAAAACCGCCGCCGTGATGGCTCCGCGGTAATCGCTCTCGCGCAACGGCGTCGGGTCCGTCGCCTCCGCGCGTAGTGCGTCCTGGAGTGGGCTGTTAGCCATGGAATATTGATTATAGCGAAGCCCTCCTTGATTCATCGGCGGATTACCGCGGACATCACTTGGCAATTGGAACTCGGCAATTGGAAATCGTCTCTCCCATCCTCCTCCGCTTGTGTTAACTTCTCACCCGTGGACCCGCAAAAGCCTGCAAAAAAACGCATCGCCGTCATTCCCGGAGACGGAATCGGCCAGGAAGTAATCCCGCAAGCTCTCAAAGTGATTCGCGCCTCCGGAGCCGATGTCGAGATGAGCGAACTCGACTGGAGCGCCGATCGCTACCTGCGCGACGGAACCACCGTCCCTCCCGATGGCTTCGCCATGCTCGCCCGCGATTACGACGCCATCTTCGCCGGCGCCTTCGGCGACCCACGCGTCAAAACCAACATTCATGCCAAGGAAATCCTGCTCGGCATGCGCTTCAAAATGGACCTCTACGCCAACGTGCGTCCCGTCCGCTTGCTCGATGCCGCTCTTTGCCCGCTGAAAGGCGTCGAGCCCAAGGATGTGGATTTTGTCGTCATCCGCGAAAACACGGAAGGCGTTTACACCGATGCCGGCGGAATCTTTAAGCAAGACACACCTGACGAGATCGCGATCCAGGAAGACATCAACACCCGCAAAGGCGTTGAGCGCATCATCCGCTACGCGTTCGAATACTGCGAGCAACACACCAAATCGATGGCTCGCCGCGCCGCCGCGTGCTCATGGTCGACAAGTCAAATGCCATGACCCACGCCGGCGGCCTTTGGCAACGCGTCTTCAAAGAAGTAAGCGGAGAGCATCCGCAAATCACCACGCAGCACATGTATGTTGACGCACTCTGCATGCAGATGGTGCGCGACCCGCGTCCCTTCGATGTGATCGTCACCAACAATATGTTCGGCGACATCATCACCGACCTTGCCGCCGGCCTGCAGGGTGGCCTGGGCATGGCCGCCAGTGGCAATATCCATCCCGGCAAGACGTCTATGTTCGAGCCCGTCCACGGCTCCGCCCCGCCCATTGCCGGGAAGAATCAGGCAAATCCCTTCGGCGCAATTCTGACCGCCGCCATGATGCTGGCGCATCTGGGACTGGCGAAAGAATCAGCAAAAATCGAAGCCGCCGTGCTAGCGGCTGTGCGCCAGAAAAAAACCACACAGGATATCGGCGGAACACTCGGCACGCGCGAAGCCGGCGAGTGGGTAGCGGAGACAATCAGCCGTCAAGCATTGTCATCCTGAGCGAAGCGTGGTGATTCGCGAAGGCGAATCACTAAACGCAGTCGAAGGATCTCTTTAATCTTAATCACACCTATCGCTTCCTCCCCACCAGCAGCGCCAACTCCCTCCACTTCCACAGACAATCCACATCCACAAATCCAATCTCCCGCAGCCACTGAAGTTGGATTTGCAGATCCAGCAATTTGTTCGAAGGATCTTCCGTTTCCGCCGTAAGCCCCAGCGCACTAAGGAACTCTTCATGCAGCCGCGGAGTAGGCGAAGCCACATGCTCCAGATTACAGAACACTCCGCCCGCGTTCAGTAAAGTGTAAATCTCCGTATAAAGCTCCCGCTTCCTCTCGTGCACGAGATGATGAATCGCGAAGCTGGAAACCACCGCGTCAAAGCTCCCCAGTACTGGCAGAGGATGGTCGAGATTATGAGTCACGATGGTCACAGAAGGATCTCCAGCAAAGCGCTTGCCGGCGGCCTCGATCATCGCTGGCGAAAAATCGACAGCCATGGCTTCCACCGCGCCCGCCAGCGAAGCCTTGACCAGCGCAAGCAATCGTCCGTCTCCCGTGCCCAGATCGAGAACGCGCCGTATATCCGGCGGAATAAATTCCAGCAGCGTCGCTTCTCCTTCGCCACGATGTGGTATGGAACCGGCTCGTTCCAGGTAGTCGCTGGCATGGTCGGCAGAGCTCCAAAGATTGACGGCAGTATTCGTGGGCATGTGTTGTCCTTAAGAGGTTTTGTCCTTGAAGAAAGTATAGGCAAACAGGATAGACTCGTTCCTAATGAATATCTTTAAGTTGCCGTGCGTCGGGTTTCTGAGGCCGCTTTTGGCGGTTGTACTGCTCCTGGGAATGAGCGCCGAAATAGCAGCACAGGCGCAGCCAGGCCGCAAGATCAGAACCAGAATCAAAACGTCGGCGGAAAAAACTACTCCGCCCCGCTCCAGATCCTCCAGCACAAAATCCTCCACCGCAAGCCCCAGCCGCGGAGAAGCCGGAAGTCAAGATCACCCCGCGCCAAGCCGAGGAACTCTTCCACTCCGTCGACGAAATTCTCGCCTTCGACAGCAAACAGACTGGACTGCCCATCAAGAAGCCGGTCAAACGCCGCCTGACCAGCCGCGATGAAGTCGAAGCCTACCTGACCAAGCACATGAAAGACGAAGACGTGAAGCGTCTGCAGCGCTCAGAATTAGTCCTGAAAAAATTCGGCCTCCTGCCTCGCGACTTCGATCTGGAAAAATTACTAGTCGCGCTGCTGCGCGAGCAAGTCGCCGGCTATTACGATCCAAAAACCAAGACCGTCAATCTTCTCGACTGGGTTCCCATCGAAGAGCAGGAACCCGTGATGGCTCACGAGTTGACCCACGCCCTGCAGGATCAGGCCGTAGGCCTCGACAAATGGATGAAGCGCGGTGAAAAAGATCTGGGCGAAATAAGAAGAGATCCCACTCCCACAGATATCGAAAACGATGAGATGGATGACAGCCGCGAAGCCGTGATCGAAGGTCAGGCCGAGGCTGTGATGATGCAATACGAACTCGCTCCCGTAGGCCACTCCATTCTCGACTCTCCGGATCTGGTAGACGCCATGGAGTCGCAAATGTCCAGTGGCACCGACGATTCGAAGGTCTTCAAAGATGCTCCTATTTTCCTCCGCGAGTCACTCACGTTCCCCTACAGCTACGGTCTGAAGTTCGAAATAAAGTTGTTGGAAAAAGGCGGCAAACAGCAGGCGTTTGCTGGAGTGTTGGCAAGTCCTCCGCATACCACGCGCCAGATCATGCAGCCGGAGACTTACCTGTCAGGCGAGCAGATCCCAGCCATCCCGGTCGTCGAATTCAAGCATGACTTCAAGGATTACATTAAGTTTGATATCGGCGCCATGGGCGAGTTCGACGTCGCCGTACTCATCGAGCAGTACGCGGGAAAGAAATTATCGGATCAACTTTATCCCGCATGGCGCGGCGGATATTATTACGCGGCGCGTCCCAAGCGCGATGCTGCCGCACCGCTGGGCCTCCTGTATGTATCTCGCTGGTCAAGCCCAGAAAAAGCTTCAGAGTTCGCAGAGATTTACGCTCGCTCACTGGCGAAACGATACAAGAAGGTCGAAGAAGTCGCGGATCCTGCTTCCGCTGAACCGATGGATCATCCCACGATCGACCACTCTAACGACGCCGACTTTCTCCACGGCCGGCACGCGTGGACCACGGAAGAAGGTTCAGTCGTAATCGAAGAACACGGCGACACGGTTCTGGTGAGCGAGAGCCTGGACGCGGCTACCACCGCAACATTGGAAAAAGAAGTATTCAAGAACTAGGTCTTTCCTGGCTGCCCACGGGGTCAATTCTTCCGACCGCGCTTCTCCTCGGATTGACTTTCTTCCGCCTGCCCGAGAAACTGCTGAACCTTGGCCACCACCGTGAACTGTTTTCCCCCGCGCTCAATCGTCAGCTTTCGTTCCTGGCCGGGCGTGCCTTCGAGCAGCGACCACACCTGCCCCAGCGTGGAGTCAGGCACCGGAATGCCATCGACCGCAATCAGATGATCGCCCGCTTGCACTCCGTCATCGCCCGTCGGTACGGATGGTTTGCCCTCAAAATCGGCAACGCCGAGAATCGTAAAGCGAGTGTCTGGCTCAGGACGAAGGATCAGTCCGACCACATCGAAGTCAGGAAACTTGAAAGTCCTGCCGATATCGAAATAAACCGCGGAATGCGCATAGTCGAGACCAATGCGATAGTTCATCAGCGCGTCCGCGCCGATCAGCCCGGCGATGGGAGCACCGGCATCCCTTTCGAAAAAGTCGCTAAAACTTTTCGGAAACTCCGCCACGGCCACATCCGTCAAATACAGCGGTCCGTATTGAATGCGATCCACGCGCATCAGCTTCCAGTTTGTCTCATCATCGCCTGCTTCACCCATGTTGGCGGGGCCCACCGCGCCAGTCATGTGTGGCCAGTCAGGATGGCCCGATGCCACCTTGTTAAATAATTCTTCCGAGAGAAAACTGATCGACGACCCCACATCGAGGCCGAGATTGTAATTCTTGTTTTCAATCTTGCTGGATATTTGAATAAAGCCACTGCTGCCATCGACAATCATCTTGCTCTTCACGCCCCTGAACTTCAGGCTGCCGGGCGCGCCGATACTGAATTCGCGGTCAGGAAAATTGACCAGCACATCGTAATTGCGCAGCAGCGAAGACGGAATCTTGATTTCGGCGCTCGTGCCCGCAACCATAACCGCAGCGGCGCTCGGTACTCTTAGAGGGATTTCTACGCGCTCAACGGACGTGAGCGGTATTTTCATTTCTCCGATCATGACCGCGGGTGGCGCCGGCGCTGAGCATCGATCTTTGTCGCAGGTAACGGCAAGTCCCAACAGGGTCGCCGCCTGTCGCGACATCCAGACTTCAGAATCACCCGTGTCGACCCAGCCACGAACGCGCTTGCTTGAACCATCCGCAAGAGGCAAATAAACATCGATGATCACGCGGCCGTGGTCCAAAGTCACGGGAACCGTAGCGGATTTAGGCGCACCTGGGGCTGGTGGGCCGTTCTGAGCCACAGCCAGCGTCGCTGCAAGCGTCAGCGCAATAAGCGCGGTCGAGAACGAAAATCGCATAAAGAGATTGTAATGTGTCGTTCAAGGAAGCGACCCAGTAAGCGAGGATTGTAAACATCGCCTTGCTATAATCATGGGTTTGACCGAGACGTGCGAGAAGTTCTGCTCGCGCACAACTTTTGGAGGGTAAGTGGCACAGGCGGAAATAGGCATCATCGGCGGCAGCGGCCTTTACTCCATGCCCGGCCTGAGTAAGATAAAAGAAGTACGCCTGAAAACGCCGTTTGGCGCGCCCTCCGACGCTTATGTTTGCGGCACTCTTGAAGGTCGCAAAGTCGCATTCCTGGCCCGCCACGCCCGCGGACACCGCATTCTTCCCAGCGAACTGAATTTCCGCGCGAACATTCACGGATTCAAACAACTGGGAGTCGATAGAATCGTCTCGATCTCGGCCGTGGGTTCGCTGAAGGAAGAACACAAGCCCTTGGATTTCGTCATTCCCGGACCAATTCTTCGATCGTACGCGCCATCGCATCGATACTTTTTTCGGCGGCGGAGTCGTGGCCCACATTGCCTTCGCCGATCCGGTGTGCGGAGAGCTGGCCCGCGTGGTCGAGCAGGCCTGCAAGAAAATCGGCGTGAATGGCAAACGCGGCGGAACCTACCTGTGCATGGAGGGTCCGCAGTTCTCCACCCGCGCCGAGTCGAACGTATATCGCAGCCTGGGCATGGACGTAATCGGCATGACCAACCTGCAGGAAGCCAAACTGGCGCGCGAAGCTGAGATCTGTTACGTCACAGTCGCCATGGTGACAGATTACGATTGCTGGCATCCGCATCACGATTCAGTCACCGTGGATCAGATCGTTGCCGTGCTGGTGAAAAACGCCGAAAATGCGGCAAAAGTAGTCCGCGAAACCATAGCGGCCATGCCAAGAGATCGCTCCTGCAAATGCGGTTCGGCATTGGCTCATGCGATTCTGACTGATCCGAAGAAGATTCCGCCCGCAACACGAAAAAAGTTGAAGCTGATTCTTGGAAAATACTTGAAGGCGAACTAGCAGCTCAAATTCACACGAAGAGAAAATAATCAAGACAGGAATCGCGAATGAGTATCGTAGTCGTAGGTTCGGTTGCGTTTGACGACGTCACATCGCCCTCAGGCAGCGTGCAAGGCATCCTGGGCGGCGCGGCCACTTACTTTTCTCTCGCGGCCAGCTACTTCACCGAGGTCCGCATAGTCGCCGTAGTAGGTGAAGACTTCACCCCGAGCACGAAAATGTCCTGAAAAAGCGCGGAGTCGACACACGGGGCATCGAACGCGCCGCCGGAAAAACGTTCCGCTGGGGTGGCTCCTACACTGACAACCTCAACGAGGCCAAAACAAATTTCACCGATCTGAACGTGTTTGAAAAATTTCACCCGCAGATTCCGAAAGAGTACGAGGACTCCGAGTTCCTTTTTCTCGCCAACATTCAGCCCACCTTGCAGGCTAATGTGCGCCGCAAAATGAACGGCGTCCGCCTGACCGGGTGCGACACCATGAATTACTGGATTCAGGGAGCTCGCAAAGAATTGGCCGAGACTTTAAAGCTGGTGAACGTTTTGCTGATCAACGATACCGAAACCAAAATGCTGGCCAACGAAAAAAATCTGCCGCGCGCCGCTCAGAAAGTGCTGGCCATGGGTCCGCAGGCGCTGGTCATCAAGCACGGCGAATATGGTGCGACAATTTTCTTTCGCGAGGGAGCATTTGGAATCGGACGTCATCCTTTTCGCGCTCCCACCTTGCCGCTTGATGAAGTGAAAGACCCCACTGGCGCCGGCGACTCTTTCGCTGGAGGATTCATGGGTTATGTAGCTTCTCAACCAGAACTCAATCGTGAAGTGCTGAAGCGCGCGCTCTTCTATGGAGGAGTCATGGGATCCTTCGCCGTGGAAAGCTTCGGCACCGAGCGGCTGCAATCGCTGACGCGCGACGAAATCGACGCGCGCTTTCAGATCTTCCGCGAATTGACCCATCTCGAATGAAGCCACAACCTCCTCCTCCGAAGCTTTACTCCGACATCGAAGTTGTGCGGTTGCTGTGGCTGGCGATCTTCATCTCGGTATTTTCTTTTCTCTTTTATTACCGTCACGGCGATGTGCTGCTCTACGGCGATGCAGTGGCTCATATCAACATCGCTCGCCGTGTATTCGATTCCAGAACTCCCGGCCTGCTGCAATTAGGAACCGTTTGGCTTCCGCTCCCGCACCTGCTGATTCTGCCCTTCATCGTTTCGCGACGGCTATGGCAAACCGGCGCTGGTGGCTCCATTCCGTCGATGGCCGCGTATGTATTCGGTGTGCTGGGAATATTCCGTCTGGTTCGCACCGCTTTTTCTTCGAACGGGCCAGTGGGAGATGCGGCGAAACTGGCTGCGTGGCTTGCTGCCATTTTGTACGCTACTAACCCAAACCTGATTTACCTGCAGGCCACAGCCATGGGCGAGTCTCTGTACCTGGCATTTTTTATCTGGGCCCTGGTCTACTTCGCCGCATTTGCCCACGGAAATGCGAAAGCTCTCACCAAATGCGGCCTGTGCCTGGCTGCGGCCTGCTTGACCCGCTATGACGGATGGTTTCTCGCCGCCGTTCTGGTATTCGGCTCTATTGCCGTCTATCTGCATTTCGCAAGCTCAGGCGAAGACGCAAAGCCTGGCGCTAGAGACCTACCCTCCCGTGCTCAAATTCTTAAGTTCACTTTAATCGCCGCCGCCGCCCCGATCCTCTGGTTGGCATATAACGCAATTGTTTATCGGAACCCGCTTGAGTTCGCCAATGGACCGTACTCGGCAAAATCCATCGAGCAAAAAACCGCTACGGTCAATCCGGCGAAGGACAATTTACTCGCTGCCGGTTCTTACTTTTTGAAAGCGGCCCAGCTGAATGTAGCCCAATCGACCTGGATGGGCCGCATCTGGCTCGGGCTGGCATTGCTCGGAACACTCATATCTTGGTTCCAACGCCGTGGTCGCGTGGCCCTGCTGCTGTGGACCCCCATCCTTTTTTACGCCCTATCGATAGCCTATGGCAGCGTTCCCATCTTCGTTCCCACGTGGTGGCCGTTTTCAAAATATAACGTGCGCTACGGGCTGCAATTGCTGCCGGCCTTCGCCGTGTTCGTGCCCCTGGGAATTTCTTTCCTTATGCAATCGGCTGCGAGACTTCCGCAAGTCGTTCCTTCATGGCGCCAATGGCTTCCGCTGGTCACGCTGCTCGCCACATTATTTTTTGCGGGGGCGAGCGATGCCGCAATTTGGCGAGTCAACCCCATTTGCTATCAGGAGGCAGATGTAAATATGAAGGGCCGTGTCGCGCTCGATCGCCAACTCGGAAAGTGGCTCGAAGAACTCCCCCCCAATTCCACGCTGCTGATGTATCTGGGCGAACACGTCGGCGCCTTGGAGCAAGTTGGCATCCCGCTGCGTCGAACCATCAACGAAGGCAATCATCGCGTGTGGAAACAACCAGTCGACCCGGATGGCCTGTGGGAGCGCGCTCTCGCGGATCCCGCTGCCTACGCGGATTATGCCGTTGGCTTCCAGGGTGACCCGGTATGGACCGCGGCGCACGATCACCACCTCATGGCTTTAGTCGAGATCCATACCACGGGACAACCGGCCGCGGCTATATTTCAAGCTCGAACTCCGCCGACTCCAACCCATCCTGCTGCTCCACGCTCCGCGCAGTAATCAACGCGGTAACGCTGCATTCGTACCTTGCAGTGTTAAAATCCGGCCATCTCAAGCTTTTCCGAATAGAAAGTAGAATCCAGAAAGCAGAAAACATGGTGTGGCAACATATCGGCAACTTGCTACGCGAAGAAATGGCCAGCGGGATTGTTTCCAGTGCCGTGGCGCGCTTGGTGCTGGCGGCAGTGTTGGGCGGCGTCGTTGGCCTCGAGCGGGAGCTGCGGCACCGGCCCGCGGGATTGCGCACCAATATGTTTATCTGTTTTGGCGCGGCTCTGTTCACGATTCTCTCGGATGTGTTAGCCGTCGAACACCTCGGCGACCATACCCGCATTTCAGCGCAGATTATTCCCGGCATCGGCTTCATTGGCGCCGGGTCGATTCTGCATGCGCGCGGCCTCACCACGGGTCTCACCACGGCGGCAACTTTGTTTGTCGTCGCCTCCATCGGAATGGCCACGGGTGGCGGCCTTTACCTGACCGCAATTTTTGCTACCGGCCTGGTTCTCGCCGCACTGTTTTCATTAGGCCATCTGGAGCTGACTTTTAATCTGAAGACGCTGTTGAACACCTACGAAGTTACGGGCGGCAGTGTGGAAGAAATCACGCAGGAAGTGAACCGCATCCTGGAGCCTCGCCACCGCATGATGCAAAATGTTCTCACCGGCAGCACCAGGCAACACGTTCGTCTGCAGTTCGATGTCTCCGGGTGCAACCGCGAACAGAAAGAATTACTTGCTGAATTACAATCGTCGGCAGTTCTAGCTGGCGCGACTTCACTGGGCCCGGTGGAACTCGAGTGAGTCTCGCGTCAGTGGTAATTCCATTTGTGAAAGCCAGCGCGTGCGGCAACGATTTTCTCCTGATCGACGCGTCGATTCTCACCGGCGATTTGGATCCCGCCAACCTCACCCGACGCATGTGCGACCGTCACAACGGAATAGGGGCGGATGGCGTGGAGTGGATGTATCCTCACCCCACAGCCGATATAGAGATTCGTCTGATTAACGCGGATGGCTCGTACGCTGAAATTTCGGGAAATGGCACCCGCTGCGTCGCAGCCTACCTTTGCGCGTCGCAAAATAAAGATAGAATTGCCATTCAAACCGGTGCCGGACTAAAGACCTGCGTGCTCACTGGCCGAAGTGAATCTGAATACGGCGAATCCGAGTACGAGTTTGAGGTCGCAATGGGCGAAGCTATCGTCGGAAATGAAGAGCGCGTGAAATTGTCTGCCGGAGAAGTTCGAGGCATTCCGGTGTCGATGGGCAATCCGCATTTTGTTTTGCTGGTGCCGGATTTTGCTGACGACTGGAAGGCTACGGCCGCAGAGATTCAGAGCGCTCCTCAGTTCACGGGGGGTGTAAACATAGAAATGGTGGTGATCGACGGCACTCACGATATTCGCGTCCGCTTTTTTGAGCGTGGAGTGGGAGAGACGCAATCTTCAGGCACAGGCTCGTGTGCTTCGGCCGTGGCCGCCATTAGCAACGGCAAAGTCGAATCGCCCGTCCACGTTCATGCTCCGGGCGGCGTTCAGATGGTGCGGCAGGAAGGGAAAGACGTCTTCCTTCGCGGCGCAGCGCGCTTGGTTTGTCAGGGAGAGTTTTTTCTGAGCAATGGTGAGGTTGGAGTTCGACAAGCCCAGTCTTAAGGCGTCATCCTGAGCGCAGCCGCTTTTCAGGCGGAGCGAAGGATCTCGCGCGTAGCCGCATACGCTATTGGCGTCAGTTGCAGTGGCAACGTTTTTTTTCCGAATCGATTGTTAACTAATGTCTTTCCCTTCAACTCCGCGAGTGAAGCCGCCTGCCCTTACGCCAGGAGACACTGTTGCTATTGTGGCGCCCGCCAGTAACGTCAAGCGTGCTGATATCGAGGCCGGATGTGAAGCCCTTCGCAAAGCGGGCTACAAGCCATTCTATTTCGACTCTATGTTCGATCAGGATCTTTACTTCGCCGGATCTGTCGAACGCCGTACGCGTGAACTCGAGACCATGTTTGCCCGCGAAGATGTGAAAGCCATCGTTTGCGCCCGCGGGGGCTACGGTTCGAACTATCTGTTGCAGGCCTTGGACCTCAATAAGATCAAATCGCACCCCAAGATTTTTGTGGGCTACAGCGATCTCACGACTCTGCTCACTTATTTTTCAGATGCCACCGGCTTAGTCACCTTTCACGGACCCATGGTCGCAAAAGACTGGGCTCATGCCGATGGCGTGCATCTGGCATCCTGGCTGGCGGCGCTCGTCGGCGCCGCACCATGGGAACTCGATCCAGACGCTCTTTCCGGCGTATCTGGATTGGTTGACGGCACAGCGGAGGGAATTCTTTACGGTGGCTGTCTTTCAATCCTCGTGGCCTCGCTCGGAACGCCATACGAGATTAGGACTGCGGGTACGATATTGTTTCTGGAGGACGTTGCCGCGAAGCCTTACCAGATCGACCGCATGTTGATGCAGTTAAAGCTGGCGGGAAAATTCAACGACGTGCGAGGCATTGTTTTCGGCGAGATGCGCGATTGCCAGCAGAATCCCAATCAAGGCTACAAGCTGCGAGACGTCATACTGCGCATCGTAGCCGATTTAGAAATTCCAGTTGCCTATGGCCTACGCTCTGGCCACGTCACTACCGGAAATATCACATTGCCCATGGGCGTGCATTCTGAATTGATCGTGCGTAATAGCCAAGTGACAATTAAGATTTTAGAGGCCGCCGTAGCGGCGAACGATTCCCGGCAATAAATCATGGACGAAAATAAGCACATTCATCTTATTGGTATCTGTGGCACCGCCATGGCGTCTCTGGCCGGAATGCTGAAGCAGCGCGGATTTCGCGTCACTGGCTCCGACGCCGCAGCATATCCTCCTATGTCAGATTTTCTGGAAGAACTGGGAATCCCCGTCGCTCAACCCTTTGACGCGCGCAATCTCGATCCTGTTCCCGATCTGGTGGTCGTGGGCAATGCGATTTCGCGCGGTAACGTTGAGCTCGAACGTATCCTCGACCAACGCATCCCGTTTTGTTCGCTCCCGCAACTGCTGCATGACGAATTCCTGCGGGGCAGGGAAGTGCTGGTCGTCGCCGGCACCCACGGCAAGACCACCACCACCTCCATGCTGGCGTGGATCTTTCATACCGCGGGCATGCAACCATCGTTCCTGATCGGCGGCATCGCAGAAAACTTCGGCTCGAGTTTTCATCTCGGACAGGGAAAACATTTCATTCTTGAAGGCGACGAGTACGACACCGCTTTCTTCGACAAGGGACCGAAGTTCCTGCATTACTTTCCCGACGCGATCATCCTCACCTCCGTCGAGTTCGACCACGCCGACATTTACAAAGATCTCGATGCCGTCGAGACCGCGTTTAAGCGCCTTGTAAACCTGATTCCTCGCCGCGGACGGATCATTGCTTTCGATGGCGCAACTGGAGACGTGACTGAAAGCGCCAGCCTGCAACGTTGCCTGAGTAAGGCGTTCAGCCCCGTAGAACGTTACGGTTCCGGCGCGACGGCGGATTGGAAAATCACAAATCTAAAATTCGAAGCCGGGAAAACCTCCTGGACCGTGTCGCGCGAAGATCGGCCCTGGTCCGATTTCGAATTTCCACTTGCCGGCGAATACAACGTCTGGAACGCAACCGCAGCCGCCGCGATGGCGTTCGCCTACGGCATTTCGAAAGAAGAAATCTCCGCTGCCCTCAAAACATTCAAGAGCGTAAAGCGCCGGCTCGAAGTAAAGGCGCAAGTCAACGGCATTACCATCATCGACGACTTCGCGCATCACCCCACCGCCATCGCCGGAACATTGAAAGCTCTGCGCGCGCGTTACGCCGGAGTCGCGCTTGTGGGCGATTCTCGAGCCCCGTTCCAACACCCTGCGGCGCCGGGTCTTACAAGCTGATCTTGCACGGAGCCTCGCGGTTGCAGACGAAATTATCGTCGCCGGCGTTTTCCGATCTGAAGCTGTTCCAGAAAATGAGCGCCTGGAGTTGCCCGAGCTCGCCGCCGATATCCAAAACCACGGCCGCGGTGCTCGCCTGATTGCAAACGCCGACGAGATCGTCGAAACCATCGCCCCCGAAATGCGCTCTGGTGATGTCGTAGCGATTCTTTCCAACGGCGGATTCGGCGGTATTTACGAAAAACTGCCGGCGAGATTGCGAGCGCTGGCCGGGGAAGCGAACGCCCTCGATCCCGCCCGTGTAGCGGGTAACCGATGAAGCATTTCGCTTTCAGCGACGCACTCATCCACCGTGCGATCCGCGTGGCTTTGCTTGTCTGCGTCCTCTACGCGCAAGCTTTCGCCGCGACGAACTACACCGTCTCTCTCACAAGCCCCGAACAACATCTCGTGGAAGTTCAGATCATCCTGCCGGAGGGATCCGCGCAACGCGACTTGCAGCTTCCCGTCTGGAACGCGCTTTATCAGGTTCGCGACTTCGCGCAATATGTGAACTGGGTGCGCGCCAAAGACCGCTCTGGCCGCCCACTTCCGGTGCAAGAGTTAAACGATAGCCGCTGGCGGATTGTTGACGCACAAGGCGGAGCCGTCATTAACTATCAGATCTACATTGATTCTTTCGGCCCGTTCGGCGCGCAACTCAATCCGCACCACGCTTTCTTCAATCTGGCACAACTCTTGATGTATCCGGTGGACGCTCGAAATCAGCCCATGGCTGTGCATTTCAACCAGCTTCCCGAGTCATGGCGCATCGCAACACCACTGACTTCCACATCAGACGGAAACTTTACCGCCGAGAATTATGATCGGCTCGTCGATTCTCCGGTCGAGATCGGCACCTTCCAGGAAAATGACTTCGACGAGGGCGGTGCGCATTATCGCGTCATAATTGACGCCGAATCCAGCGACTACGATCCGACAAAGATCACTGCCATGCTGCACAAAATCGTAGCTGCCGCGACTACGTGGATGCAGGATCGTCCCTTTGACGCTTACATGTTTCTTTATCATTTCCCGCGCGGCCCCGCCGGCGGCGGAATGGAGCACTCTTATTCGACTGCCATCGATGTCAGCGCCGATGCACTTTCGCATTCGCCCGAAGTGCTCTCCTCGGTAACCGCGCATGAATTCTTTCATCTGTGGAACGTCAAACGCATTCGCCCGCAAACCCTCGAGCCGGTGGATTACACCAAAGAGAACTACACCCGAGCGCTTTGGTTCAGCGAAGGTTGCACCAGCACCGCCGCAGATTTTATCCAGCTCCGCGGAGGACTTCTTGACGAACCGCACTTCGAACAACAACTGGCAGCCGGAATCGCAGAGCTCGAGCGCCGCCCCGCACATCTCACTCAGTCAGCGGAAGAATCAAGCCTGGATGCATGGCTCGAAGGCAACCCCTACTACCGCCGCCCCGAGCGCAGCGTTTCTTACTACAACAAAGGGGAACTGCTCGGAATTATTTTAGATTTGGCAGTGCGCGAAGCCAGCCATGGCCAAGAATCTCTGCGCGAAGTTTTTCAATGGATGAATGACAACTACGCCAAAAAGGGACGATTCTTTCCGGATTCCGATGGCGTGCGCCAGGCCGCCGAAGCCGTTACCCACGCGGATCTCGGCTGGTTCTTCACAAAGTACGTGCAAGGCACCGAAGAAATTCCCTGGAATGATTTTTTTCGCAGTGTGGGTCTCTCTGTAGTCGCAGAAAATAACACCACCGCCGACCCTGGCTTTTCCGCTTCACGAAATTTCGATGGGCCGATGACTGTCTCTTCAGTTACTGCGGGCAGTGAAGCCGATCGCGCCGGCCTGCGCGCCGGAGATACAATTTCAGAAATTAACGGCAAGGCGCCCGGCCTCGATTCGTCGGACGACATGGCTGCGCTTGCTCCCGATGACCCCATCACACTAAAAGTACGAGGCCGGCGTGGCGGCGCCGATCACGAATTGAAATGGAAAGCCGGACGTCGCGAAGAGCTTACCTATGACCTCCGCGACCTGGAACACATTACCGCAGAACAGCGGGCGCGCCGCACGGCCTGGCTGAAGGGCGAAGCGCAGCTCCCGCAACCCGCTCAGGCACATTAGACGCAAGCTGGGCCGAAAGTATACGAAAAAAGTACGCTAAAGAAGCGCACGCCGAAAAGCTAAATTAAGAATGATCCGCACCGTTGCAATGCTCGTCTTCTGGACCATGGCCGCGCCCATCGCGGCTATCATCGGATTTCCCTGGAGCTTCATTCGCGGAAACGTCAATCTGCTCTACCGCATGTTCATGATCGGCGCATGGAATGGCGTGCGCCTGACAGGCGTCCGCGTAAAAACCATCGGACTCGACACCCTCGATCCGGCGCGCACTTACATCTTCATGTCGAATCACGTCTCCAATCTGGATCCACCAATCACCATCCCGCTGATTCCGAAGCGCACGTCCGTAATGGTGAAAAAAGAGTTGTTCAAATTCCCCATCCTCGGCCGTGCCATGCGTATGGGATCACTCGTACCCGTCGATCGCGGCAATCGCGATGCTGGCATCGAGTCGGTAAAAGCCGCTAAAGAAGTGGTGCAACAGGGTCTCAATATGACGATCTATATCGAGGGCAAGCGTTCATTCGACGGCAAGCTGCTCTCGTTCAAGAAAGGTCCTTTTTATCTCGCCATGGAATGCGGAGTTCCCGTGGTCCCGATCACGATCACCGGCACTCACTACGTCATGCCCAAAGGCAGGTTCGCGATCAAGCCAGGAACCGTGACGGTGAATTTCCATCCGCCCATCGAGCCCAAAGATTTCAGCAGCCGCGAATGCCTGATGGAAAAAGTACGCGCCGTGATCGATAGCGGCCTGCCGGAAGACTGCCGAACAGTCCCGCCACTTTCGAACAACACGAACGCGCGCGCCCAGCAAGCCCAGCAGTAAATCACGCACTATTCCGCTTCTCACCAGAGGAATATAATCGCCCAACCGTGGGCCTAGCCTCTGGCACAAAACTCGGACCATACGAAATTCAGGAACCGCTGGGCGCGGGCGGCATGGGAGAAGTCTATCTCGCTCGCGACACACGCCTCGGCCGTGACGTAGCCGTGAAAGTTCTGCCCGCCCATCTTTCCTCCGACCCTGAGCTGAGACAGCGAATGGAGCGCGAGGCCCGCGCAATTTCTTCTCTGAACCATCCGCACATCTGCACCCTGCACGATATTGGTTCGCAGGATGGCCTCGACTTCCTGGTCATGGAGCATCTGGAAGGCGAAACTTTAGCCGAACGCCTGGCGCGCGGCCCGCTTCCGCTCAATGACGCCCTGAAGATCGCAATTCAGATTGCCGATGCCCTGGACAAAGCGCACGCCCGCGGTATCGTCCATCGCGATCTGAAGCCAGCCAACATCATGCTCGCGAAAAATGGTCCGAAGTTGATGGACTTCGGTTTAGCGAAACCGGCCCCGGGTCTAAGTCCAACCTCCGGTTCAAATCCGTTAACGCCGAGCACTCCAACTATGAGTGTGGCCGCTCTCAGCGCTTCCGCCTCGCCTCTGACGCAGAAGGGAACTGTGGTCGGAACATTTCAGTACATGGCGCCCGAGGTTTTGCAGGGCTCCGAAGCTCATGCCCGCTCCGATATTTTCAGCTTCGGTTGCGTTCTCTACGAAATGATCACTGGGCGCCGCGCCTTCGAGGGCAAGTCGCAGTTCAGCGTGCTGGGCGCGATCCTAGACAAGGAGCCAGATCGCATCTCCGCGGTACAGCCCAACTCCCCGCCACGCCTGGACGAAACCGTGTGGCGTTGCCTGGCAAAAAATCCCGATCAGCGTTACGGTTGCATGCACGATGTAAGAATCCAGCTGGAAGCATTAGCCGCTGATCCCCACTCCGAAGCAACACAACCATCAGCACAAAAAGAGACTGCGGTCGGATCCTTTCTCCCCTGGATTCTCGCTGGTGTCGCAACTCTCATCGCATTGAGCCTTGGAGCCGCCTACGTTTTCCGATCCTCGAAAGCTGAACCAATAGTCCGATCATCCATCCTGCCGCCGGCAGGCACCTCATTCGTGACTATGTTGCCGGCGTCTGGTCCGCCCGTGCTTTCGCCCGATGGAACCAAGCTGGCATTCACGGCCCGCGACGACAAAAGCAAAGTACTGCTGTATATCCGTCCTCTGACATCCCTCACGGCTCAGCCTTTGGCTGGTACCGAAGATGCGACGTACCCCTTCTGGTCGCCAGACGGCAGCGAGGTTGGTTTTTTCGCGCCGGGCAAGTTGAAAAAAATAAACGCTAATGGCGGCCCATCGGAGAACATTTGCGACGCCCTCAGCGGGCGCGGAGCGGCCTGGAGTCCGGACGGCACAATTGTGTTCACGCCCTCTTCGACTCAACCGCTGTTTCGAGTTTCCGCTGCCGGTGGAGTCCCGGAGCCAGCCTCAAAGCTGGATGCTTCCCGCAGCGAAAACAGTCATCGCTGGCCATCGTTCCTTCCAGACGGCAAGCATTTCTTGTTCTGGGGACGAAGCTCCCGCAATCAGGAAAATACGCTTTATGTCGGTGAACTCGGATCTCCGCAGGCGAAGATCCTGGCCAAGACTGATTCCATGGCCATCTACGCCGTCGGCTACCTTCTGTTCATGCGCGATCAAAATCTGATGGCGCAGCCCTTTGACCCTCGCCGGACACAGCTTTCCGGCGAACCGGTCCCCATCGCCGAGCATGTAGCCATCAACGGCGCCACGGCTCGCCCGCTCTTTTCCGCCTCGCAGAACGGAACGCTCATCTACCAGACCGGCGAAACTTCAGGTGGCTGGAATCTTCTCTGGTGGGGCCGTGACGGCAAGTTGACCGGTCCCGCAGCGCAGCCTGACCGTTACCTCTTTCCCACATTGTCTCCCGATGGCACGCGCCTGGCGTCGATGATTTTCACTGGCGCCTTGGGCAATGAAGATGTATGGGTATTCGATCTGGCGCGTGGAACCAGCACACGCCTCACGTTCAGCGGCAACGCCCGCGGTTTCCCAGTGTGGTCGGCGGACGGAAAAACAGTTTTCTACGCTTCCAACCCCAAGGGCACCAGTCATATGTACTCCAAGGCCGCTGACGGCAGTGGCACTGAACGCGTCGTCCTCGAAACCGACGGCACCCTTGAACTCCCCGCCAGTGCCTCTCCGGATGGCCGCTATCTGGTCTATTTAAGGCGCGACATCAAGAATGAGCCGACCTATCAAATCTGGGTGCTTCCACTATTTGGAGATGGCAAACCTTTTCCCGTGGTGCAGAATACTTTTGAATCACAATTTCCCGCGATTTCACCGGACGGCAAATGGATGGCCTATCAGTCGAATGAGTCCGGCCGTCGCGAAATTTACGTCACTGCTTTTCCCGCGGGCGGCGCGAAGTGGCAGGTTTCAACCAACGGGGGAACATCTCCGAAATGGCGCCGAGACGGTAAGGAATTGTTCTTCCTTGATCCTTCCGACAAAATTGTGGCCGTTGATGTAAACACATCCGGTAACGCAGTCCACCTCGGCATTCCTCGCGACCTGTTTCAGACGGTTGGAATTCAGCGCGATTTTGGACCGTTCGATGTAACGGCTGATGGAAAAAAGTTTTTGTTGAATAGCGGCAATCTAAAAGAAGGCAGCGATCCCTTCACTCTGGTACAAAACTGGCCCGCCGAATTAAAGAAGTAATTGCAGGAATCCTTTTGCTACCGCTAACCCTGCAGCGCCACAACCCTCCAAAACCGGGGCGATCTTGCTACCAAGATCGGCGACCGTGCAACGAACCTGACACTTGCGGCACCGTGGAAGAGCGGCGCTTCAGCGCCGCGTCAGTGGCATTGGATAAAACAGCGGCTTCAGCCGCTGAACTACTTCTTCGCCCGCAGCGCTCTCGCCATCTCCGGCAACTTCGACAACAGTGCCGAATACTTCAGCCACAATTTGTGATCCACCGCCGGAGCCCCGCTCACCAGCGCACCCGCAGGAATATCGTGCGCCACACCGCTCTGCGGCGTGACGATGGCGTCGTCTCCCACCTTGCAGTGCCCCACTACTCCAACTTGTCCTGTCAAAATCACCCGCTTGCCGATGTCGGTCGAGCCCGCAAGTCCCACTTGCGAGCATAGCAGTGCGTCTTCCCCCACCTGCGACCCGTGCCCAACCTGCACCAGATTATCGATCTTCACTCCACGCCGTATGCGGGTTTCACCCACGCTGGCGCGGTCAATACAAGAATTCGCCTGCACCTCCACGTCATCCTCAATCACCACTGGCGCCGGCTGAGGGATCTTGTACCAGCGCCGATCTTCAGTCTTAGCAAATCCAAAACCATCACACCCGATCACCACGCCGTTGTGCAGCAAAACGTTATTGCCGATGCGGCAATTTTCCCGCACCACCGCGTGAGCATGCGCAAAAAAATTGTTTCCAATCTTTACTCCGCGGTAAATCACTACATGTGCCAGCAGAACAGCGTGATCGCCAATCTCCGCATGTTCATCCACAACTACGTAAGGACCAAGATGCGCGTCGCGTCCAATCCTCGCGGAAGCATGCACCACCGCCGTCGGATGAATCCCCGGCGCATATCGCAGCGGCGGATGAAACAGTTCCAGCGCCCGCGCAAAAGTGAGGTACGGATCTTTCGCCCGCACCAAAACAGCAGACGACGTACCCGAAAAATCCTCCGCCACAATCACCGCGGAAGCCTTGGTCGACCGCGCCGCCCCCGCATACTTAGGATTCGAAACAAACGTCAACTCGCCCGGCCCCGCCTGTTCGATGCCGTTAAGCCCGGTGATCTCAATATCAGGCGACTCGTTTTCAAGGCGCAGCTTCAACTTGGATGCGATGGTAGAAAGTTTCATGGAGATGGAGTAATCCGCGATTAAATCGTACACCACGGCAGGCAGGTGACGGTCCGCAGCTACTACGCTCGCGCGAGATGCTTCGGATTACTCCACGTCGCAGTGAACGTCTTATTGAACTCTTTGAACGTCTCATTGAACAATGAGCGTGAAGCCCGTGCTGGAAGTCGCCGCGCCGCTGGTGGCATTGACCACCACGTTATAACTTCCCGCCGGAGTGCTGACCGCCGGCGGCGGGGTTGGCGGAGTCGTATTCGAACTCCCGCCTCCGCATCCCGGGACCAGACAGATCAGCAACAACATCGAAGCCAGAAATATTCCCCGTGCCCGCTGTCGCTTCGGCCCGCCAATCACGACCATGCCAAACAGCAAACCCATTCCGGTTATCCATTGAGCAAAGTAAATTCCTCGCGCTGGCGGCAGCAACTTCGCTGTCGCAGCCGTGGTAGTCACTGTAATCGTGCAATTCGTCGTGGTGGCCGCGCCATTGCTTTTGATCGAAGCCGGACTGAACACGCAAGCCGCTCCCGTCGGAAGGCCCGAGCAGGCCAGCGCAATCGTCCCGCTGAATCCCGTCGAGTAAGCAACCGAAACAGCCGTCGATCCTGACGAACCCGGCGCACTGATCACCACTTGCGATTGACTCGAAGGCACCGCCGCAAAAAATCCCGGCTGGATGGTGAAACTCAAAGAAGAGCTCGCGCTGGCATTAAAACTCGCATCTCCACCGTAGCTGGCAGAGATTGTATGCGTGCCGGTATCGAATGTGAGCACTCCGTTTGGAGTTGCCGTATTGCCTTGGCTGTTCAGAGCGTACGGATTGCTGGACCCAGGGATGCGCACCGAAACTATCAGAGAAGCTGACGCCCCCGGTAGGAATGCCATGCCCCGAAGCTCCCGCCACGTCAGCCCGCAAATAGATGAAGGTCCCAAAAGGCTCGCTGGTTACAGGAATTGGATTCCCGTTCTGGTTGAAGGTCAGAACTGAGAGCGTGGTCGTGCTGGGTTCTGGAGTAACGGTAACCTCGGCCGTGGGTTCTGACAAGCTCGGGGCAAAATTTGAATCCCCGCTATACTGCGCGGTAAGCGTGTAACTCCCGCCCGGCAAACTGCTGATGCTGGAGCCGACAGATCCGCCAGCGAGGGTAAAAAATCCTTCGGCTTGAACGAATGGCCAGGCAAGAATGAGCGCAACATCGCCGCTGGGAGTTCCCGTCCCACTGCTAGGAGCCACCGCAGCCGTAAAGCTCAAAGGCGTACCATGCACCAGCGTCGTCGACGAATTGAGAGTTAAGGTTGTTGTGGTGGCATTGAGCTTGGACGCGATCGAATTCCACTGGTTCACCAGATTCGCAACATTCACCGAACCCAAACCAGAAGCCATGTCATACCCAACTCCAGCCTGGTAGTCAGCACTAGCCAATCCGTAATCAAGCTCGCCCGGGACCGCGTTGTTGCCCACCGTCACGTCGTTGAACACGCAAGCCGCATTCGGCAAAGTGGTTGTATTCGATCCATTACATTGTCCGGTCAGCGCCGTATTCGCCTCCTGCGCCGCCGCCAAAGGATAAAGAACATAATCGGCTTGTCCCTGGCGTGGGCCCTGGGTGGGATTCAAGTTGCCATCTGCTGGTCGACCAGCGCCATGATCCCGGCAAACGACGGTGCCGCCGCTGACGTTCCCCATACAAAATAGATATAAAAATCTCCTGAGCTGTCGGGTTGGCAGGAGCCTTCAAGGCAAAGCAGATAAGGATCGTGCCCTGCAGAGGTCAACGCAACGTCAGGCACATCCCGGAAGCCATCCCCGAAACTCATTTGCCACACCGGCTTGGGAAATCCCGCAAACGTTCCACCGTTAGCGACGTTTCCTGAGCTCACTCCACCGCTTCCTGCCCAAATTCCTGCGTTCGATCCGCACGTCGTGCTCAAGCAGCTGGCATTCCAGACATCTTCCGGAATGTAGGAGATTGCCGTCTCGGAGATTGGCGGATTGCTAGTCCAGTACTTCGTGTAATCCCCATTCTCGTTAAACTGCGTTCCGCCGACAGCAACCGTGAAAGGCGTGGACGCCAGCACATTCACCGACAAAGGGCCCGGTCGCCACGGTTTCGGAATCCTGATCGTCGCAGCCTTCTGCGCCATCATCTCCCGCCGACACAAAATAAGTGATCCCTTGCGCAGCGGCCTGCTCGGCCACGGCATTCACCCCCGCTATCTGCGAATCCGTGGAATAGTACTCGCACGTGCCAAAGCTTTCGGTCATGATGTCCGCGAGATTGTTTTCCACAATGTACAACTCCGAAAGATCAATCCCGTCGGTCGTATTGGTGGACGCCGAAACCACCAGGTCCACCAGCGCCCCCGGCGCGATAGCGCCCGACCACGTACTATCCAGCGTGGCTTCCGCTTCTTCGCCTCCGCCCAAATCGCCTGGATCGGGACCGTCTAAGATGATGCTGAAGTTCGGGCTGCTGAAATTGTTTCCCGTTCCAACCTCACCGTAGAAACTCTCAACGTCCGCCCCACCGTTATACAGATTGCTCCGGCCAACAACTGCGATGCTCGTCGCACTTCCATCGATAACCTGAGTAGCCCCGTTATAGAGCGGGTCGATGTTGTAAATCACCGCGAAATCCTGCGGCGCCAACGCATAGGTCGTGGGTTGCCCATTCTGCGCCGGAAATGTGACCTGCGGCCGTTTACCCGGCCCCGCTGACACGAGCTTCGCCGCCACCGGCTGCGGCGAAAAATGAATCTGCGGTTTCTTCAAAAAGTTATGCAGGGTCAACACTCCCGCCACCGCCGGCGTCAACGCCGTCGGTATCGACGGATCGCTGGCATTCGCCCAGTGCTGCTCTCCCTTCACAATGTACTTATGAATGGTCGTGTGAAACGCTTCCTTCACCTGGCTGGCCGACCCGGAAAACTCCAGCACGCTGCGCCCCTTCGTCGATCCCACCTGAAACCCGTGCGACTGCAACCACAAAGTAATCGTCTGCATGTCACTGTCGCTGGGCCCGAACTGCTGGCCGAATTGCGTCGGAGTAAGCCACTTATGGTAGTTGGGCGAACCTTTACTCTGCTGCTCGTCGAGCAGTTTTCTCAGCGCCGCTTCCTGCTGCGGACTCCGCTTCAAAACCAAAAGCATGCGTTGCATCGGAAGCGTCGCCGGCGCAGTCCCGAGGTCGAATGCCGGCCTCGCCAAAGGATGCGTATTGCCTTTCAGCACGGTGAGTTGTCCCTCATCGACCGGCTGCGTAATCAATGGTTGCGCAATTGACACCTGCGGCACTGCGGCGCGGCCAGCGCTCGTTTCCTGCGCCAATAACGGCGAAGGAATTTGCATCGCCACAGCAACCACAGCCAAGGCACAAAAATACTGATAGGAGAGGCGGCAGAGAGCGGACATGTCTTCGGCACCTTTACTAAGAGATAGCTACGCCCCTCGAGAACAGACAGGGTAGAGGAAGGAGTTGGCCCGTCCATCTCGCCGCACCTGTTTTATCGGCGCGCGGGAGCAGCCTTTCTATACCAACTTTCCCCGGATTGCAATATTATTGTGGACCAACTGCTATTTCGTGATCCTTCATTGAAGGCACTTCGAGCTGCAAAAAAGGGGAAACAAGCCATGGGGAAACTTTACTGTTTGCTAGGACCTTTTGCAGTTTTACTGGTCACCGCCTGCGCCTCCGCGCAAACTTACACCATTACGGAAATCGGTTTGCTGAAAGGTACCAACGAAAGCAGCGGGTTTTGGCTCAACTCCAGCGGCGCTGTTGTCGGCTGTGCTGATATCGCCAACGGCGAGGGCTATCCTTGCACCGGCACCGGCGCCGGACAGCACGCCTTTTATTGGACCCGCACCGGTGGAATAAAAGATCTGGGAGTTTTGCCCGGCGGAAATATCAGCGGCGCCATCGGTATTAACGACCTGGGACAAGTGGTCGGCTATTCCAACACCAGCACGAACCCAGCTGACCTATACAACTTCATTGCCTTCGAGTGGACCTCGACCGGCGGAATGGTCAACCTTGGCAAACTTTCCAGCGGAAATTCCAGTTGCGCCTTCGAGATAAATACTTCCGGCGTCATTGCCGGGGATTCGTTCATAAATGCAACCATCGTCGATGCGGCCAGCTGGACCGATACAAAAATTAAAAACCTCGGCGCTTTGCCGGGTAGCATCTTCACCGCCGCCCTCGATCTGAACGACAGCAATGAAATCGTCGGAGAATCGATATTCGGTTACGGCCCTCCGTTTACCTCTCACGGTTTCAAGTGGACTTCAGGAGCCGGCTTGAAAGATCTGGGAACGCTCTCCGGCGGCAATACAAGCATCGCCAACGCTATCAACTCCTCCGGCGTCATCGTCGGGCAGTCGAACTCGCGGGCGAACTCGGCCTGGCACGCCGTCAAATGGAGCGCCAGCAACGCCATCGATGATCTCGGCGTCCTGCCCGGCGGAACCTACAGCGTGGCCTTTGCCATCAACGATAGCGGCGAGATCGTCGGCTACGGAGACGTCGCACCCAGCGTCCCCCACGCCATGCTCTGGACTTCCACCCGTGGCATGCTGGACCTGAACGACCTGATTCCCAAAGGCACCGGTTGGGTATTGATCAATGCCAACGCGATCAATTCTGTAGGACAGATTACCGGCTACGGCACCAAGGCGGGACAGAACCGCGCTTTCCTGCTGACTCCGGTGGAATAAACCGGTGGAATAAAGCGCATCACTCTTCGAACATCGGCACCTGCCGCTGGTCGCCGGCTGCGCCTCGCCGTGGCCGCCGTGTTCCTCCGATCACCGCCAGTACTGTCAGCGACTCCAGCGCCGTTCGCGGCACAAAGATCCGCTGCGTATTCGAGCGCTGGTCCGGAGGATTCACCAGAAAACCTTCCGGCGTGCTCTGCGTAAGGTCGGCTGGCATCAGCCCTTCAAGAATCTCGTTGTCCTTAAATCGCAGCCGCACCCACAACCCTTCAGACCGTGGACGCGAAGTGAAAGTCTTGCGCGTCAGCGATTCCGAGTCCCCGAACTCGCGCACGAAGTAAACGCCTTTAATCTCGCGCAGATCCATCGCGACCACATTGCCGGCGGTATTCAGCAACTCCAGTTTGCCCTCGTTCACAAACTGCGCCGGCGACACATATCCTGAGACCGAATCCCGGTCCATCTTGCGGACGATCACTTTCTTATGCGTCGAAGGCATAGCTCGGGGTGCCTGCTAACAGGCATGACGCCAGGCACAACTCAACCCTTCATCCAGTTATTTTATGATTCGTTCAAAAAGTCTCAGACACCGGCAGAGCCGGGGGCCGAAGCCCGAGTCCGCCCTCATGATTCTCGCACCATTTCCCCGAAATTCCCCGGAATCCACGATGGCAGTAGCCAAATCGTAAACGTTGTGTTATTCCTTTAAGTTGCCTGAACGGCACTCAAGTCAGTATAAGTTGCTTGTATTGAATGGCTTGTGCAGGTTGCAAGGCTGGTTTGCCGGGGTCGGACCTTTTCGGGCTGTGGAAATGCTGTGGAAAACATAAGCCTATCCACCCGGAACTGACGGTTTGACTGCTTGAACTCGATCGTTTGAAGACGAATGGCTGATTACATCTACACCATGGAAATCCGGTTGACGCCGGATCAGATGAAAGGCGTCAACCTCGTGCAAGAAGTAGCCCGCACAGCGGGAATCACCCTCTATCTTACCGGTGGCGCAATCCGCGACATCATCAGCGGCTTCACTATCCGCGATCTCGATTTCACCGTCCAGGGAAATCCCCTCAAGTTGCAGAAAGGATTTCGAACGCGCCGGCGCCCAACTGGCCGGCCACGACGAGGACGTCCGCACTTTGTTCCTGGTTCTCCCCGGCAACGTCCGCGCCGAAATCGGTATGGCGCGCACCGAAAACTACGAAAAAATCGGTAAGCCGCCCATCGTTACCCCCGCCAGCATCCAGGAAGATCTCCGCCGCCGCGACTTCACGGTAAACGCCATGGCGCTTTCGCTAAACGAAGGGTCTCGCGGACTCCTGCTTGATCCCTTCAACGGCGTGGCCGATATCGAAGCGAAACTTCTGCGCGTCCTGAATAATTACGCCTTTGTCGAAGATCCTTCGCGCATGATTCGCGCCACCCGCTTCGCCGCCCGCTTCCACTGGCCGCTGGAAGAGAAAACCCAGCAGCGCTTCGACTCCGCCAAGGAAAATAATTACATCGAACACATCTCGAAAAGCGCCATCGGACACGAAATCGCTCAACTCGCACACGAAGATGATCCGCTAAACGTGGTGCGCGCCCTCGAGAAGGAAGATTTCCTCAAAGTTCTGCATCCGCACTGGACAGTCGCCAAAGTAGATACCAACGGCCTGAGCCAGTTGATGAAAACTCGCCAGCAGATTGTCGATCTCGGCTACACCGTCGATCCCTCTGCGTCCGTCATGCATTTCCTGACCGCGCACCTGTCGGAAAAAGATATCTCAGACATTCGTCGCCAGATTCCGCGCAAGGATCTGATCGAAGCCTGGCGCGACATCGAGGATCACGCCAAAGAACTCGCCAAGCGCCTGATGGGCAAAGAAGCGGCGACCCCCTCGCGCACCTGGAATCTTCTGTCCTCCGCTCGTCCGGAGATGGTTCTTTTCTTAGCCGTAACCGCGAAAAATCAATCCGTCGCGCAGAAAATCAAGAACTTCTTCACCAAATGGCGCGACGTACAAAAGCGCATCCCTCTGCCGGAAATGACAGAACTTCTGATCACTCCTCAGCTTCCCGAATATCCGAAAATCGCGCGCGACGTCTTCATGCTCCTGCTCGATGGAAAATTGCGCTCGCGTACCGAGACTCTGAAATTCCTCAAGCCCTTCGCCCCACCGCCTCCGCCACCACCTCCTCCGCCAAGGCGCGGCCGCGGACCCAAAGCCGCTGCGGTCGTCGCCCCCAGTTGCGGCAGAAGCACCGGGCAAGCCAGGGAAAGGTAAAGGCAAAAAGGCCGCGGCGGCAGTCCCTGCGCCCCCGCCCTTGGCGCCAGCGGCGGCGTCTTCAAAGAATACAAAACCGGCAGCCGGCGCCAAACCAGACTCGAAATCGAAACCTGCCAAGCTCGCGAAGAAACCTGCCAAGCCCGCACCCAAGCCAGTCGCGGCCCGGCATTCGGCAAAGAAGCCAGTGAAAAAAACAGCCGTCGAAGAAGCCAACCAAGGTCAGGAAGCGTTAGCCTTTCGCGACAAGAAATTCCCGCACCCACAGCCTGAATCAGGCCTATAATATGGTCATGCGGCGCCTTGTAGCGGTTGCGGCGTTCCTGTTCCTGGCGGCGTCGATGCCAACTTCAGGCCCAGCGTGGCGGCGGTCCACGCATCTGCCGGAGGCCATGGTGGATTTTCCGGCCATGCCAGTTTTGGCGGAGGCTTCGCCGGCAGTCACTCTTTTGGCGGAATGCGCGCTGGTTCCGGCTTTGCCTCGCGATCCTTCTCCCCAACCTCTTCTTTTCGTGGCCCTCTAGCTTCCCGCGGATTCAACTCGCGCGGATTCAACTCCAACCGCTTCAATCGCTCCCGTGCGTTCGACCGTTCCCGCACCCGCTTTCGGCTTCGCAGCTACGGCTACGGAAACTGTTACGGTATACGGATATGGTTGCGGCTATGGTTACGGTTACGGCTATCCCTACCTTGATGGTGGAGTCGATCCCTACTGGTGGTGGGATTCGGATTCATCCGGCGATCAGGACCAGCAATATCAGATCGGCCTCGCCAACGAGATGAACCAGCAAAGCCTCGACGAGCAACAAATGCGCCACCAGAACGATCAAGATGCCTATGCGCGGTACGCGCCTGCTCGCCCGCATGCCGGCCGAAACCACGGAAGCCGATCCCGCCACTGTGCTGGTTTTCCGCGATCAGCACAAACAGGAAATCCATAACTACGCCATCGTAGGCCAGACGCTCTGGAATTTTTCCCCGCAGCGCACCCAGAAAATTCCGCTCTCCAGTCTCGACCTTCCGGCCACCGAAAAAGCGAATGAAGACCGCGGTGTCGATTTCCACCTGCCCGGAGCAAATGAAGGCCAGTAGTTGAACACTAGAGCCCGCCAACCAAGTTAGAGCTCTGTGTCCTTGTGATCAAAGTGTTTGCACCGCGATCGCGAAACGAGACGCTGTGGATATCTCTTGCGACGCATTTCCCGATAGAATGGCGTCACGGAAAATTTCTGATTGTTGATTGCTGATTGGCGATTAAAGCTCCCAGACTCCGGGTGCTTTTTAATCAGTCAATCAACAATCATCAATCAACAATTCACCCCATGTCCCAATTCGTCCACCTGCATCTCCATACCGATTACTCCCTCCTCGACGGCGCCTGCGACGTGGAAAAGCTCTGCCAGCGCGTAAAAGAACTCGGCATGCCCGCCGTCGCCATGACCGACCACGGAAATATTTTCGGCGCCGTGCATTTCGTCAACGCCGCCCACAAATACGGCGTCAAGCCCATCATCGGCTGCGAACTCTACATCTGCAAAAAAGACGACCATAACATCGAACGCACCCCGCCCGATGGCGACACCTACAACCATCTGCTTGTCCTCGCGCAAAACGAAGAAGGCTACCGCAACCTGGTCAAGATCACTTCCGAAGCTTCACTGCACGGCTTCTACTACAAGCCGCGCGTCAGCAAGAATTTCCTCGCCGAACATTCCGCGGGACTGATCGGCCTCTCCGGCTGCCTCAAAGGCGAAGTCGCCGAGCGCCTGATGGAAGGGAAGTACGATGCCGCCCGCGCCGCCGCCGGAACCTACCGCGACATCTTCGGCAAAGAAAATTTCTATCTCGAGATTCAGGATCAAGGCCTAGCGATGGAGCACAAGATCCATCCCGGCCTCTTCCAGCTGGAAAAAGATCTAGGCCTTCCACTCGTCGCCACCAACGACAGCCACTATCTCTGCGAAGACGACGCTCACGCGCAAGACGTGATGCTCTGCATCCAGACCGGCAAGTCCATCCACGACACCGCGCGCATGAAGTTCGATGGCACCCAGTTCTTCGTCAAGAACCACGACGAAATGTATCGCGTCTTCAAAGATTCCCCCGAAGTCCTGACCCGCACGCTCGACATCGCCGAGCGTTGCAGCCTGCGCCTGGAAAAAGTAGCCACGCCGTTCCCGCAATTCGAAGTCCCCCCTGGCTACACCATCGACAGCTATTTCGTGCACGTCTCCCGCGAAGGCTTCGCGCGCCGCCTCGAAGCGCTGCGCCCGCTGCACGAGCAAGCGAAACTCAAGCATTCCATCTCCGATTACGAGCAGCGCCTCGAACGCGAACTCGCCATCATTCAGCAAATGAAGTTCCCCGGATATTTCCTCATCGTCTGGGATTTCATCCGCTACGCCAAAGAACACGACATCCCCGTCGGCCCTGGCCGCGGCTCGGCCGCCGGTTCGCTCGTTTCCTACGCCCTCGGCATCACCGATATCGATCCCCTGCAGCACGAACTGCTCTTCGAGCGCTTCCTCAATCCCGAACGCGTCTCCATGCCCGATATCGATATCGATTTCTGCATGAACCGCCGCGGCGAAGTCATCAACTACGTCACGCAAAAATACGGCCGCGACAACGTCGCCCAGATCATCACCTTCGGCACCATGGCCGCCAAAGCCGCCATCAAAGACGTTGGCCGCGCCATGGACATCCCCTACGCCGATGTCGATCGCATCGCGAAGATGGTCCCCACGCAGCTCAACATCACGCTCGATCAGGCCATCGAAGATTCTCCGCAGCTGCGCGAAGCCATGGAAAAAGATGGCCAGATTCGCGAACTGATGGAGACCGCAAAACGACTTGAAGGCATGGTGCGCAACTCCGGCGTCCACGCCGCCGGCGTAGTAATTTCGCCGCGCCCTCTCACCGAACTCGTCCCGCTGCACAAAACCAAGAACGACGAAATCGTCACCGCCTTCGACATGGTCGCCATCGAAAAGATGGGCCTGTTGAAGATGGACTTCCTCGGCCTCACCACGCTGACGATTCTCACCGACGCGCTGAAACTCATCCTGCAAACCCGCGGCACCCCCATCACTCTCGAAAGCCTTCCGCTCGACGATGCCGAGACCTACCAAAAAGTCTTCCACAAAGGATTAACTTCCGGCGTCTTCCAGTTTGAATCCCATGGCATGAGAGATGTCCTGCGGCGTTATCAGCCGAACTCGATCGAACATCTCACCGCCTTGAATGCGCTCTATCGCCCCGGCCCCATGGCGATGATTGACGACTTTATCGACCGCAAACAAGGACGGCGCAAGAAATTGAGTACGAACTGCCGGAGCTCAAGGAAATTCTGGAGGAGACGCTGGGCGTGTTCGTTTATCAGGAACAGGTGATGCAGGCAGCGAACAAGCTGGCGGGCTACTCGCTCGGAGAAGCCGATCTGCTGCGCCGCGCAATGGGCAAAAAGAAGCCCGAAGAAATGGCGGCACAGCGCGAGCGCTTCGTCGAAGGCGCAGCCCAGCGCAAATTCCCGCCGAAAAAAATCGAAAAGATTTTCGATCTCATGGCCCAGTTCGCCGGATACGGCTTCAACAAATCGCACTCCGCCGCCTACGCGCTGCTCGCCTATCACACTGCCTATTTGAAGACGCACTATCCCGTCGAGTTCATGGCCGCGCTGCTCACCTCCGTCACCGGCAGCACCGACGACGTGGTGAAGTACATCAACGAATGCCGCGAGATGGGCATCGCCGTCGAAGCCCCCGACATCAACGTCTCCGACGCCAACTTCACTCCGCACGGCGAAGCCATTCGCTTCGGCCTGGCAGCAGTAAAGAATGTCGGCGGCAACGCCATCGAATCGATTGTCGCCGCGCGCAAGAAACTCGGCCGCTTCAAATCGATCTACGAATTCTGCGAGAACGTCGATCTCCGCCTGCTCAACAAGCGCGTGCTGGAATCGTTAATCAAAAGCGGCGCCATGGATTCCCTCGGCCGCCGCGCGCAATTAATGGCCGTCCTCGACCGTGCCATGGATCGCGCCCAGAAAGCCCAGCGCGACGCGGAATCCGGCCAGCACGGCCTCTTCGGCGTCTTCCAGCAGGAAGACTCCGAAGCGCACAACGACAAACTTCCCAACATTCCCGACTGGGACGAACAAGCCCGCCTCGCCGCCGAAAAAGAAATTCTCGGATTCTTCATCAGCGGCCATCCTCTGGAAAAATACAAAGACAAGCTGCAAGACCTGCAGGCGCTCAGCATTGTCGAAATTGGCGCGATGACAAAATCCACCGGCAAAGACGAAACCATCGCCACCGCCGGCATCATCGCCAATCTGCGCGTGCTCAAATCCAAGCGCGGAGATTTCTACGCTCAGGCCACGCTCGAAGACATGTCCGGCTCCATCGATATGATCGTCTTTCCCGAAGCCTACAAACGCTTGCGGGACAAAGTAAAGCTCGAAGTTCCCGTGCTGGTCCGAGCCGGCGTGCGAATCGAAGAAGGCGCGAATCCAAAAATTACCGCCGCCGAAATCATGCCGCTCGAAGACGCCAAAGTTCCGCTGCCGCGCGCCCTTCGCATTCGCGTCCCGCTCGAAACCTCCGGCGAATCCACCGTCGACGATCTGCACGCGCTTTTCCAGGAGCGCAAAGGCGAGGCCCGCGTATTGTTTGACGTGGAACGCCCGGGCGATTTCATGGTGGTGATGGAAGCGCGAAGGCTATAATGTGCTTGCCGGACCGCAACTTCATCGCCCGCGTCGAGCAATTATGCGGACGCGGCAGTGTTCGCGTGATCAGCTGATAGCGATCGCCGGAAATACGATCAGCCGTCAATCCATGGAAGCCGACAACAAAGCGCAGCAGGAACTGGAAGAGATCGAGCGCCAGGTGGCGCCAGATCGAGGCTCTCCACGGCCAGAACGACGGAGACTCACCGCCAGCTCGCGCAAGCTGCAAGAGCGCATCCATACTCTTGCGCGAAGAGATGAATGCACCGCAAACCGCCTGGCAGAAAACCGAACTGGCGCGCCATCCCCAGCGCCCGCAGACGCTCGACTACATCGAGCGCCTGTTCACCGACTTCAGCGAAATTCACGGCGATCGCAGCTTCGGCGACGATGCCGCCATCATTTGCGGCATGGCCCGCTTTCACGGCGACGAAGTTCTGGTCGTCGGCACGCAAAAAGGCCGCGACATGAAGCAGCGCGTCCATCGCAACTTCGGCACGCCGCATCCTGAGGGCTATCGCAAGGCGCTGCGCATCATGCAAGTCGCGGAAAAATTTCGCCGGCCCATTCTTACTCTGGTCGATACCGACGGCGCCTATCCCGGCATTCACGCCGAAGAGCGCGGCCAGGCCGAAGCCATCGCCCACAACCTGCGCGAAATGGCGCGCCTTGAAGTTCCCATCATCGCCACCGTCATTGGCGTCGGCGGCAGCGGCGGGGCACTGGCCATCGCCGTCGCCGACCGCGTGCTCATGATGGAGAACTCGATCTATTCGGTGATTTCTCCCGAAGGCTGCGCCGCCATCATGTGGCGCGACGCCACCAAGAAAGAACTGGCCGCCGAAGCCATGCGCATCACCGCCACCGACCTCAGCGAACTCGGCTGCATCGACGATATCGTTCCCGAGCCCGAAGGCGGAGCCCACCGCGACTACGAAGCCGCCGCCAATCTGCTCGACGTCAGCCTGCAGAAACATCTCGCGGAACTGAAGAAACTCCCGCCGGAGGATTTGCTCGTGTCACGATATAATAAATTCCGCAACATGGCGCAGTTCTTTAAAGACCGTATCCTGAGTCCAGACGAACTTTCTTCTCGTTTCCCAAACAGGTTCCTCTCCGCGCCACGAATGGGCGATTTGGCGTGACCCTGAGGGCGCCGCTCGCCGTATAATAGTCTGTTTCCCTCAACTATAAATTCGGACGGAGCACTCCGCCCGCTAACATGAAGGAAGGTGTTGGGATGGCCACTACGGATGTCGCGCCCCAGGGAGCGGGCGGGCAGCTGGGGCGCAAGCGCATCGTCAACGACATGAGCATTCAGGTCGCGACGGTCAATGGCTCCGGCTCGCAAAGTTCAAACACAGTTCTGTTGCGCGCCATTTTTCAGATGGGCGTGCCCGTCTCCGGCAAGAATCTTTTTCCCTCGAACATCGCCGGACTGCCCACCTGGTACACGATTCGCGCCAATAAAGATGGCTACATCGGCCGCAAGAAGGAAATCGATTTCCTGGTCGCCATGAATCCCGAAACCGCGCAGGACGACGTCATGTCGCTCGCGCCCGGCGGCTCCGTTCTCTACGACGAACCGCTCGCTCTCGACAAACTGCGCAACGATCTGATTTTCTACTCCGTCCCCTACGACAAAATCGTCGCCGCGGTCTGCCCCGAAGCCAAGCTGCGCAAGCTGGTCAAGAACATGGTCTACGTCGGCGTGGTCGCGCAACTCCTCGAAATTGAAATGGGCGAAGTCGAAAAAGCCATCCGCAAGCAGTTCGCGAAAAAAGTGAAAGCCGCCAATCTGAATCTGGCCGCCGCCCAGGCCGGATTCGATTACGCCAAAGCCAATCTGCAGAAACGCGGCGCCTTCTACATCGAGCGCATGAACAAGACCGCGGGCAAGATCATCATCGACGGCAACTCCGCCGCCGCGCTCGGCTGCATGTTCGCCGGATGCACCGTCGTCACCTGGTATCCCATCACTCCCTCGTCTTCGCTGGTCGAGACCATGATCGAGTACATGAAGGAATACCGCATCGGCCCCGACGGCAAAGCCACCTTCGCCATCGTGCAAGCCGAAGACGAACTCGCCGCCATCGGCATGGTCATCGGCGCCGGCTGGGCGGGCGCGCGCAGCATGACCGCAACCGCCGGTCCCGGCATCTCGCTGATGTCCGAGTTCGCCGGCCTCGCTTACTACGCGGAAATCCCCGGCGTCATCTGGGATATTCAGCGCGTCGGCCCCTCAACCGGCCTGCCCACGCGCACTTCGCAGGGCGACATTCTCTCCACCGCATTTCTTTCGCACGGCGACACCAAACACATCATGCTGATTCCCTGCTCGGTCTGCCGAGTGTTTCAGCATGGCGTCCGAAGCCTTCAATCTCGCCGAGCAATTTCAGACGCTGGTCTTCGTCATGTCCGATCTCGATCTCGGCATGAACAACTGGATGTCCGATCCCTTCGAATATCCAACCATGCCCATCAAGCGCGGCAAAGTTCTCGACAAAGATGATCTCGACCAAACTCGGCGGATTCGCCCGCTACAAAGATCTTGATGGCGACGGCGTCGGCTACCGCACGCTGCCCGGCACCGATCATCCCGCCGCCGCCTACTTCACGCGCGGCAGCGGCCACAACGACAAATCCAACTACAGCGAGCGCCCCGACGATTACGAAAACAACATGGAGCGCCTGAATCGCAAGTTCGAAACCGCGCGCTCCTTCGTTCCGCGCCCCGAAATCTCTCAAAGGCACAAACGCCAAAGATCGGCATCATCGCCTACGGCACCTCTCACTGGGGCATCACCGAAAGCCGCGACCAGCTTCGCAACGAATACGGGATCGAGACCGACTACCTGCGCCTGCGCGCCTATCCGTTCACCCGCGAAGTCCACGAATTCATCGAGCAGCACGATCGCATCTACGTCGTCGAACAAAATCGCGACGCGCAAATGCTCAGCCTGCTCAAGCTCGATCTCAAACCCGAACTCACCACGCGCCTGCGCAGCATCGCCCATCTCGACGGCTTGCCGCTCGACGCGCGCTCCGTCACCGACGAACTAAGCACCATGGAGGGAAAATAATGGCGACCACGACCAGCCGCCAGAACCCAAAACCAACCGCATCGGCCTCACCGTCATCGAGTACAAAGGCGGCAAGACCACGCTCTGCGCCGGCTGCGGCCACAACGCCATCTCCGAGCGCATCATCGAAGCCATGTATGACATGGGCGTGCAGCCCGAGCGCGTCGTCAAGCTCAGCGGCATCGGCTGCTCCTCGAAGAGCCCCGCGTATTTCATGAACCGTTCGCACAGCTTCAACTCCGTGCACGGACGCATGCCCTCCGTCGCCACCGGCGCCATGCTCGCCAACCGCAATCTGATCGCCCTCGGCGTCAGCGGCGACGGCGACACCGCCTCCATCGGCATCGGCCAGTTCGTTCACCTCATGCGCCGCAATCTTCCCATGATCTACATCATCGAAGACAACGGCGTCTACGGCCTCACCAAAGGCCAGTTCTCCGCCACCGCCGATCTCGGTTCGAAGCTGAAATCCGGAGTCATCAACGATCTTCCGCCCATCGATACCTGCGGCCTGGCCATCGAACTCGGCGCAACTTTCGTCGGCCGCTCCTTCTCCGGCGACAAGCGCCAGCTCAGCACCATGCTCAAGGCCGCCATCGCCCATCAAGGCACCGTCATGCTCGACGTGGTCTCGCCCTGCGTCACCTTCAACGATCACGAAGGCTCCACCAAATCCTACAAATACGTAAAAGATCACGAAGAGACGTTGCAGGACATGAGCTTCGTTCCGCACTTTGAAGAAATCGACGTCGAATACGATCCCGGAACCACCGTCAGCGTCGACCATGCACGACGGCTCACATCTGCAACTTGCGCAAGCTGGAAGAAGATTACGATCCCACCGACCGCATCGCCGCCATGACCCGCCTCAGCGAAGCCCACGACAAAGGCGAAGTCCTCACCGGAATTTTCTACGTCAACACCAAGGCGCCCAGCTTCCTCGATATGCTGAACATGGTCGATCAGCCTCTGGCCACGCTTCCGGAATCGATGACGCGCCCCGGCAGGGAAGCGCTTGAAGCCGCGATGGAGGAACTGCGCTAGATCGAATCTTCGGAACTAATCAAACATATGTGATTAGTGCATGACTTTTGGCCGCGTCACCTGCTATTCCCTTGACAGAATATTCCATACTTGGAATAATTGTCTCGTATGGCATGGGAGATCGAATTCACCGATGAATTTGAGACATGGTGGAACGATCTCTCAGAAGAGGAATAGGCGGAAATTGACGCCAAGGTGACCCTTCTTGAAGAGCGAGGTCCGACACTGTCTCGCCCACACGCAGATCGGATCGAAAGCTCTCGCCACTCGAACATGAAAGAGCTGCGAGGCAAGGCCGCCGAAAGACACCTGCGTGTATTGTTTGCCTTCGATCCTCTTCGCACGGCTCTGCTTTTGCTGGGCGGAGACAAGACCGACGATCCGCATTGGTATGACAAATTTGTGCCGATTGCCGACGACTTGTTCGACCAGCATTTAAGGGAAATCGAGCAAAAGAACAAGTAGCAGCACAGAATAATGAGTCTGCGGATTAAGGATGATGCGTATGGCAAAGAATTTCAAATCTCTTCGGAAGAAAATGTCTCCGGAGTCGCGCGCGCGTTCCCGTGCCCTGGCCGCCAAGTATCGGGCCGAGATGCCGCTCAATGAGCTCCGGGAGGCTCTGGCTATTACTCAAGTGCATCTCGCCCGCATTCTCAAAGTTAATCAGGCTGCGGTGTCGAAAATGGAGCGACGCACCGACATGTATGTAAGCACGCTTCAGGACTTTATCAAGGCTATGGGCGGAGAACTGAAGATAACCGCTAAATTCCCCGACGGAACGGTCGAAATTAAACAGTTCGCCGACACCAAAAAGGCAGCAGCGGGTAAAGGCTAGGTTTTCGGTTGGCAACTACGTGTCAGAGAGCTACTCTTGTCGGTGGCCTTTGACTCAATGATTCACCTCGGCTCAATCCACTCCCGCAAACGATGCGATAAATTCGTAGCCAACGATCGGTAAAAGCGCGACGCGAGATGAGGGAAAAGTTCGAAAAGGCTCTCCAGCGTAGGCCGGTCAAGATAGTAAGTCTCCACATCTTGTTGCGCGATCACATTCGCGCTCGCGGGCACATCGTCCAGAAACGACATTTCGCCACAAATCTCCCCTGGGCCAATTTCAGGAGTGGTCTTTTGGGACGGAATCTGCACCCGCGCCGTACCCTTTATCAATAAATAAACCCCATTCGATTTCTTGCCCCGGGTCACTATCGCCTGACCTTTGCGGAAGTTCACCCGGCTCGCCTTGTCAGCTACCAAAGTCCAATCGTTGGCGGTGAGATAAACCAATCCGTATTTCGACGTAGCGAGTACTGACACTTCCTGGGCGATAACCTTGGGCATGGTGGCTGCGGACCCGAGCTCTCGAAAGTTCTCCGTCGATTGCGATTGCAACAGCTAAAACAACAGGGCTGAAGCAAGGTTAGCAGAAAAGCTGCAAAGTCACCTGCCCTTGGCCCCCGGTAAAGACACCGAAGTACCCATTCTTTACCGGGATTTGTCGATCTTTCACGTCCGTTATTGCGGCCCGCGACCGCGGGTCCGGGCGCGTTTTTCATGGCAAGATAAATCATGTCGAAATAAATGTTGCAAAAACTTCCCGGTTAGGAGTTAAAATGGCTGCGTTTTTCCACCCCCCGAAAACTTTGGTTGCACGGATTTATTCTTCCGTCCCGCGCATGCTTCGAGTTTGTGAATCCAATGTCTCGCTGGCAAACTTTCGCTCAAATGGCGAGTGCTCTTCTCCTGCTCCTCATCGCCTCTTCCCAGGCGCAGGAAGCGACTCCTGCTCTCAGCCCCGGAACCTGGGATTTTGACGTATGGATTGCCGGCGCCACCGGCGAGGAAACCACCAACTCTTTCCTCCAGTCGCAAATCTTCATGGCCGGATTCGCCTTCAGCAGGGCGATCAGCGGCGAAATCAGCAGAGGCTGGCTGCGTAACCGCATGGAGTATGGCTTCGATGTGATCCCGATATTTGTCACCTTCGACAACCAGAGGGTTCGCGGCCGTGCCTTCGATCCAGTGATTTTCCGTTGGAATTCCAGCTACCACACCGCTCGGCTTGCGCCCTACATCGAAGGCGCCGGCGGAGGTCTTCTCACTTCCGCCAATCTACCGCCGGGAAATACCTCTACTTTCAACGTCACGGCCAGAGGTGGCGGAGGAGTCTATGTCCGTCTGCGGAACCAACACACTCTCGACCTCGGAGTGCAGTGGTCGCACGCCTCCAACGCCAATCTCGGCCCGTATAATCCGCAGTTCAATGGCGTGCAATTAAAAGTAGGCTACCATTTCTATAGATAGCATCCCCTTCCGCGACTGAGGCTTTACCCCTACAAGCCGACCGCGGAATCAAACCTTTGCGCCATTCCTCGCATCCATCCACGTTCGCGGTTTGAAAAGCTGTTTCGATTACTCCAGCTTTTACGCGAATTGAGTTAAACGAGAACATTTTAAAGCGACATCAAACATGCACACCGGCTCGACAGTCCTGGTCGTCGACGATGAAGAAAATATTCGGACCATGCTCCGTCTCGTTCTCGAGACCGAAGGCTTCGTCGTAACCACGGCAGGCACCGTTCGCGAGGCTTTGACCCAGATCACGCAATCCCACTTCGATGTATTGATTTCCGATCTCAACATAGGACATCCCGCGGACGGTTTCGTTGTCGTCAGCGCCATGCGCAGAACTCATCCCGATACCTTGACCTTCATTCTGACCGGATATCCCGCCTTCGAGACCGCTCTCGAAGCCATGCGGCAACACGTCAACGACTACCTCATCAAAGGCACGCCCATTGAAGAACTGGTGGAGAAGATCAAGACCGGCCTCGCACATGGACAACCCGCGCATTCAGCGCAGAAAGCCAAGCGTGTCCCCGACGTAATCGAAGAACGTAAAGATGAAGTGATTTCGAACTGGCTTCAGCGCGTGAAGGCGACCGATGAGCTCGCCAGCCTGCCGCTTACAGAGGCAGACAGAAAAGATCACGTTCCCGGATTGCTCGATGAAGCCATCGCCCATGCTTTCAATCGACTGGTTGCCATCCATTGCCAGCAGGCCGCCGAACAGCATGGCACCCTCCGCTATCAACAGGGCTACACGATTCCCATGCTCATCGTGGAGGCGCGCCTGCTGCAGGACGTGATTTCAGAATGCGTACGCCGCAACTTCCTGGTGATTGATTTGAGCAATCTCGTGGCAGATCTCACCCAGATGTCCGACACTGTTTTGCGGGAGTTGGAGCTTTCCGTTCGTGCCTTTAACCAGCAGGCAGGACGGCGTTCCCCGCACGAACCGAAACCCTGACGGCCAGGCTGCCGCGTCGCGCACTACTTTTTCAGCGCGTTCAATTTATCCAGCGTCCGCTTCAACTCTTCCAGCTTCTGTCCTGCCTCGCCCAGTTTGCCGTCCGCCGTCAGCCGCTGGTAGTCAGAAATATCCTTGGCAGCCTCAGCAATGAGCGCATTCAAATCCGCAGCCGGCTGCGCTCCAGCGGATGTCCCCGCCTTACGCACCTCCGCCGGCGCCGCTTGGTTTGGCGCCGCCGCCGTCGCAGTCAAAGACGAAACCGATCCCCCAAAAAGCGACGCCAACGCAGACTCGAACGTCGGCCCGTACGCCAGCCGATCCTGCAGCGCCAGCACCACCAGCCGCAACTCCGGCATCGGACTCCGCTCCGCCTGCAAATAAATCGGTTCCGCATACAGCAACGCCTTCCCAATCGGAATCACCAGCAGCGCCCCCCGCCGCACGTGCGAGCCTTGCTGATTCCACAGCGTCAATTGTCCGGAAAGTTGCGCGTTCTGGTCGATGCGCGCCTCGATCTGCAGCGGACCATCCACCAGCTTCGTCTTGGGAAAGTTATAAACCACCGACGTCCCGTACTGCGCCCCGTCGCTGCGACCGGCAATCCATCCAATCAGATTATTCCGGTTCGCCGGCGTGAACGGCAGAATCTCCACGAACTCCTCGCCATCTTCTCCCGGCAATTTCATCAGCACAAAATTCGGCTGCATCGGCTGCGTGGTCTGCTCGCCCCCCGGACCCATCCCAACTTCGGTAGCCACCGTCCACAAATCTTCCCGGTTATAAAACGCCTCCGGATCCGTCATGTGATACAACCCATAAACTTCCGCTTGAAGTTTCAGCAACAACTCCGGATACCGCACATGCTTACGCAGCCCCGGCGGCATGGCGGACGCATCCTTGAACAAACTGGGAAAAACTCGCCGGTAAGCCGCAATGATCGGATCCGCCGGATCGAACACATAAAATGTGGTAGTTCCATCGTAGGCGTCAACCACCACCTTCACGCTGTTCCGCATGTAATTGACGGAATTATCGCCAAGCCGGTAATGCGTCGAATACGGATAGCTGTCTGAAACCGTGTACGCATCCATCATCCATGACAACCGCCCATCGTCATCGAGCACGATATAGGCATCGGGATCGAAAGTAAGAAACGGCGCCAGCGCCGCTACCCGGTCACGAATGTTACGCCGCATCAGCAGTCGACTGTCCTTGTTCACGTCATCGCTGAAAGGCAGCTTCGCCAGGTCGTCCTGATCGAACGCAATCACCATGCGCCGCAGAAAGCCGCCGATTTCAATTCCGCCGCTGCCTTCGTACGACGTGAGATTATTGCTCTCGCCCTGCGGATAGTTAAACTCCTTCTGCCGCGTCTTCACATAAACGTCAGTATTGGTCAGCTCGCCGAAATAAATCTCCGGCCGCGTCACCTTCAGGTCCGGCACTGTGCTCTGTACCGGCATGTTGCTCAAAATCAGCGTAGGCAATCCCTCCGGCGTGAATCCATTCACCGGGTTCATCGTGATGCCATAACCATGCGTATAGATCAGCTTCTCATTGATCCAGTTTTGGCTGCTCTCCGGCAGTTTATCCACATTCAATTCCCGCGCAGCCAGCATCACCTCGCGAGTTGTGCCTTCAATGTTGTATCGATCGATATCGATGTCCGGAAAATCGTAATAAGTCCGAATTTCCTGAATCTGCCGCAATGTATCCTGCAGCGCTCGCCAATCCCACAGCCGGATATTTTGCAGCGTCGCCTGATTATTCTGTGGATCGGCCGCATCCACCGTGGTCTCGGCAGGGAACTGGCGCTGCGTCACCTTGTCCAATCCATAAGCCTGCCGCGTCAACTCAGTATTGAACGCGATGTAAGGTTTCTCACGAACCAGTTCGTTCGGCTTCACGATAAAACTGCTCACATACCATGCAATGCCTTGCACGCCGAAATAACAAACCGCCGCGGGAATAATTGCCGCCACCAGCCAGCGCCCTCGCGGCACCCGCACCGCATTTATCGCTGAAATCGCCGCACCCACAATCAGCGCCGCGCACACCACCAGCATCCCCGTCAGCGTGACGTGCGCATCCGTATAGGTAACCCCGCCAAAAATCGTATGGTCCTCGAGCAACCGTTCGAACCGCCCGAGATAAACCTCCATCGCGATCACCAGCAACAGAAACGAAAATGCGACGGAGAGTCCGCCCCACGGCAACATCACGCCACGGCTCAGCTTGCCTGAAAGCGCCCGCGCGCCCCCGGTAATGAGGATGAAAAATCCGGCCAGCGCACACGTTATCAACGCCAGCGTAAGCAGCCATCCGACAATCAGTTGCCACGCCGGCAACGTAAAAAGAAAAAAGTTAACCGGCCTGCCGAATATCGGATCGAGAGTTCCACCGGTTCGTGGGGCGTACCAATACAGCGCCAGAGTCGGCCACTCTGCCATCAGCGCCGCGCCGGTTGCAGCCGCAATGGCCAGCGAAAGCCCCAGCGCAATCAGCCGCAGCACCGGTTCCACCGGCAGCTTCAGCGGCTGTCCACCAATAAAAATCGTATGCCCCTCGGGCAAATCCGGCAGGTGCGCCCGCTTCAGCGCTACGAACGCTCCATACAGAACCACAAATGTAGCCGCCGCAAATGCCGCGAACACTCCCGCCTGTAGGCTCAACGTCTTCCAGAAGACTTCTCCATAACCCAGCGACCGGAACCAGAGCAGATTCACGTAATACGACAGTGCGCTCCGGCTCCCAAAGAAAATGACGCCAAGTACGATGACAACAATAAAAAACCGCCGGCGCCGGTGCGGGGACGACGGTCGTGGCCAGTCAATCGACTGAGGCATTCCTCACTCCATTTTCATACAACTAAAAATTTCAACTTTTGATTTCCAACTTTTGATTTCTAACGATGATACTCCCTCCGCTTACCTAGCCCACCGCTTACCCGCGCACAGAAAGAATTTCTTGTACGTCATCCCGAGCGGAGCCGGTTTTCAGGCGGAGCGACGGATCTCCTCTGATACCGGCCCTCGGGGAGACCCCTCACGCTGGCTGAACCGCGCCGGGCTTCCGGGCGACGATCCCAAGAAAAGGGAACCAAACTTCGCTACCACCATTCCTTGATACCGCTTAAAGAACTGCTTCAAATGCGCTATTCTATTGTCATGGATCATCTCGCAGTGCTTCGTGAAAAGATCGGAAATCTTCGCGCTGAAATCGCTCAGCTCCAACAATTGAACGAGCAGTACCGCCGTCAACCCCACCCCGAAACAGAAGCTCAAGTGGCTCACGGCCAGCGGCATGAAAGACTTCAGGAAATCCAGCAGGAACTGGCCCAGGTCGCCGACCTCGGTCGCCGCGTTCTTTCCATGGAGCAGCGAAAAGAAGAGCACCGCTCCCGCCTGCACCCCGTGAAAAAAGCTTCGTAGCTAAATTCCTGCTAAATAGACAGTCTCCCTTAGACTGTCCCTGATGAAGCCCTTCCACCCGGCGCCGTTTTCCTCCGGTGCGTATGAAGATTAGCAGTCTTGAAAATCTTCCAAAAAAGGCCCCAAAGGCGTAGCCTTTCTCGGTCAGAGCGGGGGCGTGACTGATGGTCGGTCTACGGCTCAAGTTGTTGGAGTGGAAAATCAGAGCTCGCGCATGGCTTGAGGCCATATGGGAAAGCCAAAGATTCGGTATTGCACTCACGATTCTCGGCACCCTCGCCAGTGCCATTGTGGTCTTTAGGACACAGGCTCCCGGCGTTAGCGTCGCTGCCATGGGAGCGGCCGCTGCATTAATGGCGGGGCGAACTAAGGCCACTGGCACAGAAAAGGCTACATGGATGCTAATAATCTCCTGTCTTTTGGTCGGTGAGGTTTCAGCGATACGCAAAGACAGGGCAGAAAATGATAAGAAAATGGTTCAACTACTGGAAGAAGAAAGAACCGCCCGGTTAGAGGCGAAGTCTAACTTTGAGGATATCGGCAACGGAATTAACGAGCAGAGTCGCCAAAGTCAAACGCAATTTACGCAAACGATTGGGCAGATGTCCACGCAGTTCAATAAGACCATGGGCGGAATGAAATCAGTTCTTGCAACGGCGGAAGGAACTAAGAAAGATACGGGGGCACTGCTAGCACAATTGCAGAGCGCGCATGCAGACATTCAAGCTATGCGCAGCAGGCGCACTTCCGGTAATGCTTTAATTAAAATGACATCTGAGCTGACCGAGACATTACGTGATATGCATGCGCGTTGGTACGACGCTATTAATAATCTCGAACATATTGAAGAGGAACAGACCTGGTATCAATTCCCCCCGTTAAGCCCCGAACGGAGAAAGGTCGTAGAGCAGACGTTTCAGGAACGCATAGATAGGGCGGGAACTCAAATGATGAACGCTCAGCAGATTGCCGCCAAAAATGCTGACGACCTACGGGGGATACTACTTTCTGAAATCCCGAAAGAGAGTCGGACCCAAGAGGACGACAAACAAGCGGAGTTGTTTAAACACATTGATACTGCTTCCGGATACCCGAATTGCTGCCCAGACCTAGAGCAGGCAGCGGATTATCTGGACAGCCTTGCGCAACGTGCTAAGGCAGCATTGGGTGACTAGAGACGTAATCGAGAGGCAGACCGCGTCTTTTGTAAATTGCTCTGTCTTCAGTGGGGAAGGAATGGTGCGCCCTGAGAGATTCGAACTCCCGACCTTCTGCTTGGTAGCCCGATTTCTGGTACTAAGCCCTTCCAAGGCTGCCTGTACGGTACTGAAAACGCTGGAAGGGAATTGGGGTTTCTTTCTTGACCAGAGTGAGCGAGACTGGTCAGAAGGAAAAACCATCCACGATGACAATGCGACGCCCGCTCATCCTCCTAATTATTGCCGCACACTGGATCGTTGCAGTCGGGCATTTGTTCCTTGCAGCAAAGGTTCTGCCCGCCCCAAACAACCACGTTAGTTGGCTGGCCATTGCTTTGATAACGCTCGGGCATTTAGTGGTCTCCGCTGCGGTGTGGTGGCTCAGCAATAAATTCGCCGGGCCCATATTATTGATTTTCTTTTTGCTCGCTCTCAGTGCCGATCTTTATGAGCACTTCCTGCATGCATCGGCCAACAATGTTTTCACCGTGCCATCCGGCGATTGGACTGCCCGGTTCAACGCAAGTGTCTTCGTCCTTCTGGCACTCGAAATAGTAGGATGCCTGCTTGGAGTGCTATTGCTCATCCGCCCGGCAAGGTACGGCAATCAAACCAAAGTCAACAGGTGAGGCATGGAATTACTTGGCGGTAGATCTTGCGCAGCCGAGTTTCCCAATGGCGGGTGGCCCAGGTCTGCCGACTCCCATGTCTCGCAAAACAAGCGAGACTATGGGGCACCCCACTTCAGTAGGTCTCCATCGTAAAACGATTTGATTAGGCCGCTGGTGGATGAATTGTCATCACTAAGATGTCGGTATCGTTGATTCGGACTGGTCCGCCTTCGCCTGACGAGTACCAGCGAAAACTGCTCCAGCGCCATTGTTCTGGCGAGTCCACCAACCCTCGCGCAACTGGATTACGATGGGTGTAGCGCAGCTTCTCAATTCGTTTCTTCTCCGTCCGAGACGTTGAAATCATAGAACCGCGCCTGCCAGAAGTGATTCGATTTCTGGGAGCCTATTAATACTGGGGGTGCCCCACTTCTCGCTTCTTTTGCGAGAAGTGGGAACGGCGCCACCCTGCAGACTGCGAACCATGCCGAGCTTGAGTGCCTGAATGGCAGTGGACACCGACTCCCGCTGCGGTTCGCTTATTAATAAATGAACGTGCTCTGGCATGACGACATATCCTAAAACAACGAGACGATAGCGGCGGCGCACTCGTTCAAGAATTTGCAGGAATAGATCGCATCGTTCAGCACTCTTGAAATATGGCCGTCTCTTGTAGCAACTGAAAGTGAGGAAATGTAAGTCTCTTCCTCCGTAGAAGCGATGTAGACTTTCGGTCATGACCAGAAAGTAATAAAAGAATGCGGGAGCTATCAGTGATGGATGAACATTAGAGATTGTGGCAGAAGTCCCATGTCTCGCAAAAGAAGCGAGACATGGGGCACCCGGCCGGTGCGGAGGGGATGCCGGCGCGGTGCCTGGTGTGTCCGAGGACGTGCATCCCGATCATTAGTAACTTTCCCGCGGGTGGCCCACCCTTCGCGCCTTTCGAAGGGTGGGATTTCCCAATGCTCGCAGCGTGGTATTCCGTCCCGATTCAGCACGCACATACCGAAATTGCCGCTCGATCTCTTGCCATCTCCAGCACCGTCACCCAAACTCGACTCAGGGCCCGTGGTGTAAAGGAAACACGGCACTCTGTCAAGTCGCGGATGCGGGTCCGAATCCCGCCGGGTCCATTCTCCCTTTTGTGGAGGAGAAATTCATGAGAGAAAACGCAGAGATAATCTCCTCAAGTAACTTGACTCTGCCATCCACTTCACCAATACTGAAATAGACAGATGCTACACCACGACATTTTCGCAATGGCTCCGGCTTTCCGGAGCCATTTTTCTTGGTCGGATAGGCCTGCGTCCCGATCATTAGTAACTTTCCCGCCCCACCCCGCCTACGTAAAATCCCATCCAGCACATGCTCGAACCCCTGCAATCAATTTGCGACCAACTAGGCTTCGACCTCGGCCTCGACAAGCCCTGGGACCCGGTCTCCCGTCCCGCACTCGTCGCCTGGCTGATTTTCTACGCCGGATTCCTCCTCTATGCCTTGCACGCCAACGGCGGAATGCTCTTCATCGATCTCGCCAATCTGGTCGTCCACGAAGGCGGTCACAATCTTTTTCGCTGGTTCGGCCCCACGCTCCAGCTCTGGGGAGGAACTATTCTCCAGTGGCTCGTCCCATTCCTCCTCGCGGCCTACTTCTTTACTCACCGCCAGACCACCGGCTTCGTTTTCTCGCTGTTCTTTTTCTTCGAAAACTGGCTCTACACCGCAACCTACATGGCCGACGCGCGCGCCCAGGTGCTGCCTCTGGTCACCACCGGCGACCCGGAATTTGCCGAGCACGATTTCTTTCGCATCTTCAGCGATCTCGGGGTTCTCAACTACGACACAAAAATCGCCGCCGTGGTTCGTCTGCTCGGCTGGTGCGGAATGATCTCCATCGTCGTCTGGTTGGCCCTTTGCCCCACCGGCAAGCCTCAGCAATCCGCAGAAGACACCGCACTGGATGAACGATTCATCGACTTTTTAGGAAAATAATTTCACCGTGCTTTGTCACCCGCATCCTCCACCCGCGTCTGGTCCGTAATCCAGTTCACTTCCCAGGTCTTTCCACCATCGTCTGAGATACGACTGTTCAAAGTGAGGCATCTTCGAAGTCGTATTCGACCAGATAAATCGAACAAAGATCAGCTTCCCGTTCAGCGTATCCTGCGCGTAAAACTCGCCCCGGCCATTCTTGAATTCACCGATCTGCGGCACGAACATTTTTCCATCTTTACTGTTCGCCCAATAAAGGCTCCACTGATGCGATTCCGGATTGTAAAGCCGCAACGTCAGCCCCTCGATGTGGCCGGTCGGACTGTCCGTCTCAAATTCCTCAATCTGCGATCGCCCATCCCAAACCTTTCGTGTCACAGACGTGCCGTCGAATTCAACCCACTTGTTCGATCCCGTCAGCGGATTAAGTCGCCGCTTAAGGTGAATCTTCCACGACCCTACCTCGAAATCGAAGTCGTGTTGCCCATCCCGCTCCACCGACTTTTGCGCAGCTCCACTCGCCGCCATGTTTGCGTTCTGTTGTGCCAGCGCCTGCAGGGAATACAAAATCACCAGACTGCATACCACGGCATAACCGCGAATGAATTTCATGTTCATCACTAGCCTCCGTTCATTCGACTCACGCGCCAGAAAAATGTTAGTCGAGCGACCCGTGTCGATGTTACCCTCGTCGCCTTGATCTTTTCTGAACGGCGCATCCCGAAACGCAACGTACTTCAGCCGCGTGAGGGATCTCCCGCTTAACCGGCGCAACGCGTAAGCCAACTTGCACCACCATCAGGCCCCTCGCGTTCTTCAAAGAACTTGATCTCCTCCTGTATCATTTCTCCCCAAAAGGTAGTGCTCCGCTTAGGAGGAACACCATGGGCCACCACCCAATCGAGGAGTCCTATAACCGGCTCCTTCAGCGTGCCACCACGCTCGAATCCCTGGCCGATAAACACACAGCGAAGCCCGTCAGCCTCGCACTACAGAAAGCTTACGGCAGCCTGAAAGCTTGCGCGGAATTGTTGTTGGTGATGGAAGACGAGTCGTACTCGAATATGAAAAAAACTTTGGCCAAGGCCGCCGCCGTGGAACGGCCCGCGCACCAGATCGAGGCCATGGCCACCATGATCGCGGTTCTCGACCAGTTTCCCAACCTTCTGCAGTCCGCCGTGCTTTTGTCCGAGGCGAAAGACAGTGAAGCCATGAAGCACATCGCAGGGCATGTTCTGAAAACAGCCGTCGACCTGGCGCTGATCTTTTCCGGCGCCAAAACCATCAAAGACGTTGCCGAACTCCTCAAGGTTCTCGAGGAAGTGGCCAAGGCTGGCGAGTCCTTCGAGATGCGAAAAAAACAAGTCAAAGCGGCGACAGACGTTCTCGATTGGATCGAGGGGATAACTTAGCTTGCCTGGTATGGGCTTACGCCGCACAACGCTACATTTCAGACATTACCGGCCATCCTGATACCAGCAACGATGACGTCATGCAGTTGGTCATCGAGCGAATGGCTCGCTGCGCCAGTTCATGGAATCCGAAATAGCGCCCTACCTCGCTATTCTTTCCCCTCGTACGCCCGCTTCAATCCCTCCACATCAATCTTGATCATCTTCATCATGGCCTTCATCACGCGCTGTGATTTCTGCGGATCCTTGTCTCCCATCAATTCTCCCAGAGCCTTCGGAATAATCTGCCACGATATTCCAAATTTGTCCGTGAGCCAGCCGCACTGCATGGCATTCCCGCCCGCCAAAAGCTTTTCCCACAATTCGTCCACTTCTTGCTGCGTCTCGCAATTCACAAAAAACGAGATTGCCGGCGTGAACTTAAAGTGCGGTCCTCCATTCAGCGCCATGAATTCCTGACCCTCAATCTCAAATTTTGCCGTCAACACCGATCCCTTCGGACCGGGCCCCGCGTCTCCGCACCGTCGGATTTGCCCAACCTTCGAGTTCTTGAAAATCGAGGTATAAAAATTCATCGCCTCTTCCGCGTTGCCATCGAACCATAAGAACGGAACAATCTTTTGCATAGGTCTATTTTTCCTTTCCGATATTTTTCTTACGCACTCAACCTCTCACGCCCTGCCAAAGGCAGGAATTTCTCCAGCCGGTCGTAGCTCATCGCCATACCTGTCTGCATCGGCGACTTCAGCACTGCATCGCGCGTCTCGCGCGAGTTATACAGAATCGTCTGTGTCAGCGTAGTCTTGCCGTCCCGCTCGCTCAGGACGATCGTATCCAGCGCCTCGCCCGGATACCACGCCTCGTCGAATACTTCCGTCGCCACAATCCGCTCCGGCGCCACCACCTCGCGATAGACTCCACCCATCCCCATCTCGTGTCCGCTGCTGTCGTTTCTCCAGACGTAGCGATATTTGCCGCCAGCCCGCAAGTCGATCTCGCACACCGGCATCGACCATCCATCCGGCCCCAGCAACCACTTCTGAATCAACTCCGGCCGCGTGTAGGCATCAAACACCAGTTGCCGTGGCGCATCGAACACTCGCGTTACCACAATCTCGCGGTCTCCATGCGCCTTGATATGGAAGGTTTCACTGTTTTTCATCTCCATCTCCTCTATGGCTTCTTTCTCGAAATACGTTTCCTTCTCCACTTCACTGCACTCTTACTGGTCCTCGCCGCGCCCGTCTGCAAGTCTAGGAGAAGCGCATCCAGCCGCTGGAACTGCGCTTCCCAGAACTGCCGGTAGTGTTCCAGCCATTGTGTGGCTTCGCGCAGCGGTCGCGGTTCCAGCCGCCGCGGACGCCGTTGCGCATCCTGGCCTCGCGAAATCAGTCCCGCCCGTTCCAGAACTTTCAGGTGTTTCGAAATCGCCGGTTGGCTCATCGCAGAATGGCTTTGCCAGATCCGTCACAGACGCTTCACCCTTCGCCAGTCGCGCCAGAATCGCACGCCGCGTGGGATCCGCGAGCGCCGCAAAGGTCGCATCCAGCCGCGGCGAAGATCCCGAATAAGATCGTAAATAACCGTCTAGTTCCATAACCTAAAGGTAATATACATGAGCCGCTTTCTTTGTCAAGAGGCTTTTAAAACCCTTCTTCCGCCCACGGTACAATCCCTCCATGCCACGCTGGCCTGGTCGCCTCGGAATTAGCCGCGCCGTACTCATCATTTCAGCGCGCGCGACCCTGGCCGCCGTCGCATCCATGCTGCTGTCACAAATCCTGAAACTGCCTGAGTTTTATTGGGCTCCCATTTCCGCCATCGTCGTGATCCTCTCCACCGTGAATCCCCGGACTATCGCCTGGCAGCGTTTTGTGGGCACCGCCCTGGGAGCGGCGCTGGGCGCTCTGATCACAACTTATTTTCATCCCACCTGGATCGTCTATGGCGCCGGCATTTTCCTGTGCGGCATTCTCTCCGCCTTGCTGCGGATTGGCACCGCCTATCGCTTCGCCGCCATCACCTTCAGCATTGTTCTTTTGATCGCACACACGCGACCGCCCTGGATCATCGCCGTGCACCGCTTCGTGGAGGTATCGCTGGGGATCGCCGTGGCTCTGCTAGTAGCCGTGGTTTGGCCCGCCCCCGCGGACTCGCCCGCTGACTAACGAAGCGAATGGATGCCTGGGCCAACGCTACCCGCGAGATTTCCCGTCTTCGCCCGGATGCTGCCCCGCGGTCTGCGACGTGAACAGAATGCAAAGAACCATGAACCCCGCAATCACCAGGGACGATGTAATCCGGCTGAGGTTCAATCCGCCGTTCGCATGAGGCTTAGTAAGAATGTCTCCCAGCGTCGCGCCCAGCGGCCGCGTCAGAATGAAAGCTGTCCAGAACAGCAGTGTGTGCGAAAGCTTGGTAAAGAAATAAGCCGCGGCCACCAGCGTCAGCGCCCCCGCAAATACTAGCGCGCCCCGCTCGTAACCCACTCCCTGCGTATCCGCCAGCCAATCGCCCAGCGCCGTTCCCAGAGTGTTCGAAAACAGAATCGTCGTCCAGTAAAACATCTCAACTTTTGGCGACGTAATGTCGCGAAACGAAATCGCTCCCGCCGACCATCGCCATAATCCCAGAACCAGCATCAGCAGCACGAAGAGACTCAGCGATCCGCCCAGGTAGCCAAAGCCCAGCGACCGGTCAGCGAAATCCGCCATCGTCGTACCCATCGTCGTCGTGGCCACAATCACCGTCCAATACAAGAACCGGTGAAACCGCTTCGCCTTGATCTGCGCCGTCACCGCAATCAGAAAAAAAACCAGAAAAATAAGCGTGCTCACCAGGTAGCCCAGGTTCATGGTCATGGAGAGCGCATCTCCCCCGGTCTCGCCCACCGTGGTGGCAGCAATCTTAATAATCCAAAATGCAATCGCGACCTGCGGAACTTTGCTGGCAACCGCCCAACTGCTGCCGCCTGCGCGTTCATTTTCGTAGGGAAGGGAAGAACCCCGAAGATGGAATACAGAAGAGGTTGCGTTCATAGTTCTGACAGATTAAGGCAAAAACCGAATCGACGCATCCCCATCTGCAAAAAAGTAGCTCAGACTTACCTGGCGTGCTGATTGTGAACTTCGTCCGCTCCGGTAAAATCAAATCAATATGAAAATCGGAGTGCTCGCCCTGCAAGGCGATTTCGATGCCCACCGCCGCCGCCTCGAAGAACTCGGCGCCGAAGTGCTGCTCGTCAAAAAGCCCGAGCAACTCGACGCTATCGACGGCCTGGTCATTCCCGGTGGCGAGTCCGGCACGTTCCTGAAATTGCTGGGAGAAAAAGGTTTCGAAAAACTAAAGCAGTTCGTGCGCCTCAAGCCCACCTTCGGCACTTGCGCCGGAGCCATCCTTCTCGCCACCGAAGTCGAAAATCCAAAACAATCAGGCCTCGGCGCCCTCGATATCACCATCCGCCGCAATGCCTACGGACGCCAGCTCGACAGCTCCATCCGCGAAGGCAAACTGCTCCAGCTCGACCGACAAAATCTCGACCGAAAAAATCTCGACCGAACAAATAAAGACGGAAACAAGAAAAGGGAAGACTCCCCCCTCGAAATGGTCTTCATCCGCGCTCCAAAAATCGAGCGCATCGGCCCCAACGTGAAAGTCCTCGCCACCGAAGGTGCAGACCCCGTCGCCGTCCGGCAGGGAAGAGTCATGGCTGCGACCTTCCATCCCGAACTCTCCGACGACCCCCGCGTCCACCAGGCATTCCTTGACCTGGTCGGTTCGTGTGGGTCGGACACTCCTGTCCGTCGTTCTTGACTTTAAGTTCGGACTTCGATTTGATTGCGGCTCCCCAAGACCGCCGCGCAAAGCGGCTTCCAGCGCTATAATGGCAATCGCTTCAAACGTACCGCTTCGAGTGGCGTGGGAGTTGTTCTTTTGCCAGAGAAGAGAATTCGATTCGGCGATTTCCAGTTAGATTACGGCAGTTACCAACTCTGCCGCCGCGGTATTCCCGTCCGCCTCGAGGGCCTGCCCTTACAACTGCTCATGTTTCTCGTCGACCACCGGGGACAACTGGTTACCCGCGACCAAATCGCCAGTGAACTATGGAGCAGCAAAGACGTGTTCGTCGATGTCGAACAGGGAATCAATACCGCAATTCGCAAGATCCGCCGCGCTCTATGCGACGATGCCGACGAACCGCACTATCTTCAGACCGTCGTCGGCCGCGGCTATCGTTTCGTCACCCCTACCGCCGAGGACGACCACCCTAGCCCCGCGCCAGCCGCGGAATTTGTCTTCTCCCCCGAAGACCTGGGCCGTGCCATCATGAGCGCCGCCGGCCTGGATCCAGAAAATCCCCGAGGAACCCAGAAGTTTACATCCCCAGATGGGATCAAGTCCGAATCCTGATTCCGCATCTCCTGTCTGTAAACGTCAACAGAGCCGACGGCAGCTCCCCCGCTACCGTCGGCTCGTGATTTTGTTGGGAGGTGCTACAGTTCACTAAGTTCCCCCCTGCACGCTCCCAACGCATGCCATAGTGCGCGAGATCCGTTTCCCACGCAATGGAGAGCGTCTGAAGTTCATCTGAATTCATCTGAAGAATCTATCTGAGGCGAACCATGTGGGACGGACACTCCTATCCCTCCCTCTTGACGTTGGTTCTGCCTTCGATCTTGATTGCGTCCACGAGACAAAATTTTCGCGATTATTTACTTGATGCGGATACGCGATTAGACTCGTCGAGGATGGGGGATGCTCCTAAGATTCTGCCGGGTGTGATCTTTCAACCACCACCAATTCCAGAGTCGATCCCCGATTCCGTTCGCTGGAAGCTCCTCCGGGCACAGGAACACATCGACGAACTTCACGCCGAAGTTGGAAGGTATTTTCAAAAAGACCCTGCAAAAGTTGTGCGAGATGAGAATGCTTCCCCAGACGAGTACATCGCCCAAGTGACTGCCAGAATATCCGTCCCTGGCAGAGTTCCCATGATAGTCGGGGATTTCCTCACAAACGTTCGCTCCAGTCTCGATTATCTGATATGGGAACTTGCGCTTGCTGCGAAGAATAATCCCACCGACAAGAATATGTTCCCCATCTGTACGACACTGGAAGCGTTTAACCAACAACTCGCCAGACACAGGCTTGACGGGGTTTCCGTTGATGCGGTCGCGGAGATTCAGGCTTTACAGCCGTATCATGACGGGCAAGATGCTGAGGGACACGTTCTCGCCATGCTCGATGCCCTATGTAACGTTAATAAGCACAGGCGGGTATTGACCACGGTCCTGCGCGGCAAGCCCGCCCCGAAGGACTTTGTCACCAAGACCATCAATGGACAAGTTTACGGGTCGGTGAACTTTGCTGCCCTGCTCAACCAAGATACAAAAATCGGCCCCTTCCCGATGGTTGACGGCCCCCGGGGACGCGGCCCTAAACTGGATGTGCCACTTCAACTCGTTACGTATGTAGCGTTCAATGAGAGAGCCGCACAGGACGTAGAAGTTGGACTCACGCTTAGCATCCTCGGTGGGTACGTGGTTCAGGAACTCGCGAGGTTTGAGAAGTTCTTCATTTGAGGTCTGCATTTTGGGCACATATCCACGCATCCGTGGATTGCGCGGACGCGCCCAAAGTTTCGAATGAAAGACTGCCCCACTGGCACGGTGCTTTTTGTATTTTGCGCGGCCTTTGCTATCGCTCCCGCAAAATAGATTTCTCTTCCCTCACATCTCAAGATGTCGGACTACACCGAAGCTTCGAATACGAAAGCTTCGAAACCTCAGCCCTCTTCACCCTCCATAAAGATTCGGCGCATAAGGATTCGCCGGACCCTGCCGCCCCGTAAAATAAATGCGGCTCTGTCCCGACATGCAATACACCAGCCCCTTCGCCACCGTCGCCGTCACTTTTCCCAGCGAGCGCACGTTCACTCCATTTCCCCCGCTATCCGCAGGAGCTCCGCTCGATTCCGCAATATCCAGATCCACCTGGTTCGTCCCTGCAATCGCCGTCGCCGACGACACCACGCCAATATGAAACGCCTGCGATCCGGTTTTCGGATCGTACTTTCCGTCGTCACCCTTCTGCGCCGTAATATTCGGATCGTCATTCTTCACATCTTCAAAAAACACCGCCGCATCGTCCGCCTGAATCTCGCCCGCCGCTTTTCTCTGCTGCTTCGGATACATCCCCCAAATCGTCCTCGGCTTAAATCCCGTCGCCCCGTTCGGATTCGGCGTCGTCACATCCGGACGCCCAATCCCCCAATAGTTCGCCACAAACCCACCGCAATCGATCCCCAGATTGCTGTCGACGTAATTATTCAGCGTCGCTTCATTCACCAGCCCGCACACCGACGCCAGATAAATTGCATTCTGAATCTCATCCGGCGCGCCCTTGCCGTTGTAAGCCCGCCACAACGACGTGCTCACATACTTATCTCCCTTCACCTCAAACACCGCCGGCAACGCCCGTCCCGCTGGCACTCCCGCAACCTTCGGCAGCGCAGCCAACAGTTTGGCGTAAGCCCCCGCCGCCCGGCTGGCCTGCGTTCCTAATCCACTCTGCAGGTAATTGCGCACCTGCACCACGGTAAACGTGTCATTAACCCAGCACCACAGCTGCAGGTAAGTCCGCACATAATCTTCCGCCGTCATGAATCCCCCTCGTTCTCAAACGTAAGAGATTCTCCCCATTCCCGAATTCTTGTCAATAGCGGGGCTCAGGTAAGCAGGCAATCGTCTAACCGGACAAAATTTGAAACGCATCGCGTCCCCGACTCACTATAATGGCAACCGCTCTCAGGACGGCCGTGTCGGATCGAATCTGGACACTGCATCTGAACGCTGAATCTCAACCCTAAAGAGGATCGCATGTTACGAATGCTCGCCATAGGAATGAAAGGACCGGATGTCGTCATTTTGCAATCAAGACTGAACGCATGTCCGCCCTCGGCCATGGCGCCGTTGTCCATCGACGGAATTTTCTGGTCAAAGAGTCAGGCGCGCGTGAAAGAGTTCCAGCAGGCCAATCAGCTCAAAACCGATGGAATTGTCGGGCCGCATACCTGGAGAAAACTTCTCGAGGACCCGCCGGATCCCAGCGACTCCGCCCTCTCGTGCGATCCTTCCTGCGACAACAGCAATTCCATTCATCTCGCTTCCCTGAGTGAAGTTGCTCTCCCGGCCGCGTCGGTAGCGTCGGGAACCGCCGTAGCCTCGGGCTCCAGCGCGCCCTCCAGCCTGCTTGGCTTCACTCTTCCTAAGCTGCCCAGCTTGCCAAAAATCCCCAGCCTGCCTAGGCTCAGACCCTACGCCGGCAGTCCCGAAGAAGCGATCGGAAAATCGGTTTACGGCGCCAGCATCGACAGTTCAACCGTCTATCTCTCCGACAAAACGGGACTCGACAACAGAGCCTTTACGCTCGCCATCCCCGGTACCGTGCTTACCGCGGCGCAACAGATTATGAATGTAGGCCCACCCTCACCGGGATCCAAGTATCACGATACGATCGTGCATGAACTGGCTCACGTCTGGCAATCGCAGCACGCCACCAGCCCGACGCAGTACATGGTGAATGCGGTCGAGAGCCAGGGACTCGCCGAAGCAGCCAACCGGCTGCTGAAAGTGAAATCGTACTCGGCCTATGGTTACCGCCCCGGAAAAAAATTCAACGAGTACGCCGCCGAGCAGATTGCCGAACAATGCGAAAACGGCGAAGCCGCCATCATCGCCCACATGGTTTCCATCGCTCCGGGAAAGGTTGATCCCGATAACGATGTAGGACTGAGCACCGCTCGGCTCGAAGATACCAGCTTACCCGGCGTTAAAAAATAATCGCTGGAATACGATTGCTCCACCGGCAACTGAGAGTAGGGAACTGTGCTCAAGCAATACTGGTTCAAGCAATACTGGATTCCGGGCCTCTGGCTGTTATCGGTGCCGCTGTATTTCTGGGCAGGCACCGGCTCTGATTCCTATGCCATCGCCGTTCTCCACACCAATCCGTCCTACCCGGTTCGTGGAGTTCTAACTTGCATCGCCATCACCGCCATCGAATCGCTGGCGCTTTACGCCATCCTCCGCCCCAAAAGTTATCTGCGATCCTGGAAGCGCCCCTTCGCCGCGCTGCTGCTGTTCTTTCCCTGGCTGGCCGTCTGCGCCATCCTGCTGATGCACGAACCTTTCTACGTCTTCATGCACGCCGCATGGCTCCTGCTGGTGAATCTCATCCTGGCAGCGCTTTGCATCTATTCCTTAGCCTCCAGCCTCACCCAACATCGGCGCATTGCAGCGGAAGTCGCCTTAAACCCTCCTCATCAAGAGCCGTAATCTCGCCACTCCGCCGACCCGCCAATTTCTTGTCAAGCCTTTTTCACCCGGCTGTTTTCGTAAATGCCTGATTCGCCTGCAGATATAATTTCTGGAAAATGTCCCATTTACCCTAAGCTCTGTGATATAATAGATACCATAAGACAATAACTCAACGGCGCGGCCCTCAGGGGTTCGCGCCGTTCGTCTTTCACCCATCAAAAGGAGTCATTCCGGCGCAGCCTCGGCTGCGCCTTTTTTATTATGTCCGCCACCCTCGTGCTAAGAACCCAAAACTCGCGCCCCAACCTCGAACCCAAACCCATCACCATCCACGCCGTCGCCACTCCCACCCGCAAGCGTCGCGGAGAAGCCGCCGAAGCCGCCTTCCTCGCCCGCGCCACCCATCTCGGCTTCACCGTCCTCATCCCCTGGGGAGACAGCAACCGCTACGATTCCGTAGTCGAACTCGACCGCGGATTCCTCCGCGTCCAGGTCAAATCCGCCACCCGCTGCGCCGAGACTCGCTACCGCGTCAAAACCACCGGAGCCAACGGCCAGGTCTACACCAGCAAAGAAATCGATTTCTTCGTCGCCTACCTCGTCCCCGAAAATCTCTGGTACATCATCCCCATCCAGGCCATCGGCTCCCGCAAAGCCATCCACTTCTATCCCACTACCCGCCGCCCCTCCCGCGCCATGTACGAAAAATACCGCGAGTCCTGGTGCCTCCTCGATAGCTGCCTCAGCGTCCGCCTCCGCAAATCCGCGCCCCGTCGCTGCCGCAGCAAAAACCTACCCTCCCGCTGCGCCCTCTGCCCCCAGCGCGGCTAATAAATCGTCTCCTGAAGACGGAAAGCCCTGCTGCTCGTGGAGACGCGGACGCCTTCGTCCGCACGCTGTCGCCTCGAAACCGGGCCCTTGAACGGACGCGGCTTCTAGCCGCGCCGTCCAACCCGTTGTTGCACGGAACAGCTTTTGGGTGGCGCAGCCCCCCGCGCAACCGTGGAAGAGCGGCGCTTCAGCGCCGCGTAAGCCCCGCCTCAAGGAACCTGCCTTCCCGAACCGCACCACCGACCGAGGGTGCCCCATCTTTGGCGTCTTTTGCCAAAGGTGGGATTTCACGCTCCTCACCCTCTCGGGATTCTGATCTTAAACTCCGACCACGAGACCCATGCCGCGTCCTATCGCACCGTCCGTCATTCCAAACCGGCGCCAAGCCCGATGAGTAACCTGCTGTCCGACCGCCGCTGTTCTTCAAAAAACTCGGGAAGGACACGCTTCACTCCCAGCGTCGAGTGCCTTCGGGCGGCGCAGCGCTTCAGCGCCGCGATTAACGATGGTTTCTACGTGGGCTTTAGCCCCCGAGGGAGCAATCCATCCACAGACGCCCGCGCAACCGTGGAAGAGCGGCGCTTCAGCGCCGCGTAAGCTCCGCCTTAACGAACCTGCATTGCCGAACAGCGCAGCGACCGAGGGTCACCCACTTCTCGTTTCCTCTGCGAGAAGTGGGCTTCCTCCACACCCCGCGCCCTTAGGATCCTGATCCGTCGCCCCGGGGAAGAAGCGGAACGCAGCCGCCAACTTCGGGGAATCGTGCTGCGACAACGCGCCAACTTGCCGCCATTGGATGCCCAACGATCCATTCACCTCAGCAAGAGAAGTTGAGCGCCTTCGGCGTCAATTCAACTCTAACAGCTGTTAACGTGCATGTATAAGAGTTAGCGTCACACATGAATAATAGTAACGACATCAGAATGAGCGGTATTATAGTCTGTCCGTAATATCTCCTACGAAGCTGTCGGCGGCGACTCTCAATGCGCAGCCACGCCGACCGCCGAGCGAGGAAATCTCCCCACCACCACGATCTTGGCGAGAGCGGGCCAGGGCATTTCGAAACTCTCTTCACAAAGAGTCAATAATCACATCTCGCCACGTATTCATTGGAGAAATCTACAGCGATGCCTCGGGTTACCGTGGCAAGGAAAGCGCCAATATTGAAGACGGAAGAAGTGGAACGCAGCCGCCAACTTCGGGGAATGGTGCCGAGCAGACGCGCCAACTTGCCGCCATTGGATACCCAACGATCCATTCACCCCAGCAAAGAGAAGTTGAGCGCCTTCGACGTTAATTCAACTCTAACAGCTGTTAACGTGTATTGATCATAGTTAGCGTCACATATGAATAATAGTTAACGACATTAGAATGAGCGGTATTATCGTCTGTCCGTAATATCTCCTACGAAGCTGTCGGCGGCGACTCTGAATGCGCAGCCCACGCCAACCGCCGAGCGAAGAAATTCCCCACCACCACGATCTTGGCGAGAGCAGGCCAGGGCATTTCGAAACTCTCTTCACAAAGAGTCAATAATCACATCTCGCCACGTATTCATTGGAGAAATCTACAGCGATGCCTAGGATCTACGTGGCGAGGAAAGCGCCAATATTGAAGACGGAAGAAGTGGAACGCAGCCGCCAACTTCGGGGAATGGTGCCGACAACGCGCCAACTTGCCGCCATTGGATGCCCAACGATCCATTCACCCCAGGCGAAAAAGAAGAAGCCGGCAGCGGTAATTCCAGTTACCTACACTAAACGTTGTTAACGACAATTTATCTTTGCACCATGGCGCAGAACGCTATGCATGACTTTCAAGCTTTGGATAAGGCAGGTTACCCTGTAAATAAATGCTTGACATTCACTGTGACTTCTGCCATAAATTAAAAAAGGGGTGCTGTTATGCCAGACAGAAACTAACCAAGCATCCGGTTCTGACATTCACTCAGAGCTGGACGCCATGCGAAAGGTGGGCGAGGCGCTCGAGGGCCTCGGAGACCCAGAGGCTCGGGAGAGGTGCTGTTTTGAGTAGCTTCGAAATTCGGAAGCGCTCGCCTCGTACACCGTTTCGAAACAGATACCGATCTGCAACAGGCGGTAGGGCAAGCAACCCCGCTACAGCACCAGCGATGAGATACCAGGCATCGCCCGGGCTCACCAAACGGCGGTCTTGAAATTACGGTGAGGGACCTGAAAGCGAAGAGCACCACAGACGCCGCCATTCGGCTAGCGCATATAGTAATTTACGCAGCCGAGAAGCTTGAAAGGGCGAACGAGCAGTCTCGTCGCGCAAAGTCCTTCTACCAATTCTCAAGGAGTGGCGGGCATACGACGGCAACACCAGGCTGGCGCTAGCGCGCCACAAGGGAATCCACCGGGACGGCGATTCGGATCTCTCTTGACGCCATCGCGAAGAAAGATGCTGAGAAGTACGTCGCCGACATTTTGGACGATGCCGCCCAGGGAACCTGGAATCCCAACGGTAGCCCGACCAAAAAGACTTCGACGAGAAAACCACTGATCGCTCAAGAAGGCCAGACCGCATAAATGGAAATTGCAGACCTTTGCGATAAGCTAACCCGAGGCCGACCAACTAGACGCGACCCAAAAGGCCACCGTCATTTTGTGGTGGTTTAACAGGACGACGCCTGGTAAGGCAATGACTACGCACGCCCTCGCGCAGGTGTTCACGAAGCATCGGCTCGGCAATCCGAACCGCACAATTCTGGCAAGAGGACTGGCGTCCTCCCCGTTGACATTGAAGAACAGCGACGGATTCGTGCTAAAGGCCGGCGCCGCAGAAACAGTGAGCTCATGGTTAACAGAGCTCTTAGGAACCGCCGTGCCAACCACCGACCAGGCGGCTGGCTATTTGCCGGCGGCGGTATGGACTAAGACTCGCGGTTACATCGAGAACGTGTGCATTCAGCTAAATGGCTGCTATCACTATGGCTTCCACGATGGTGCCGCCGTAATGGTGCGACGCCTCGTCGAGACACTGATAATTGAGGCCTACGAACACTTAAACCGGCCCTCAGATATAGCAGACTCTAATGGTCATTACTTTATGCTCGGGGAACTGGTTGGCATCGCGCTCGGGCAAAAGGGCCTGAGCCTCGGACGAGAGGCGAAGACCGCCCTGCAAGAAATCAAGAAGTTAGGCGATCGCTCGGCGCACAACCGGCGGTTCAACGCAGTGAAAGCGGATCTAGATCTGATTCGGTCCGGAACGAGGGTCTCGTCAGAGGAATTGATAAACATCGCGGCCCTACGCCATAAGTGAGAACAAATGATGGACTCCTACAAACTGCATCTAAAAATCGGGCCACACGAATTCTCAGCGGAAGGACCTGTCGAAGTTGTCAACCAAGACTTCGAGAGGTGGAAGTTGCTGATCCAAGACATTCCAATCCAATCGGCGACACCCCCGCCAACCAATCAAAACGGAAGGCTGCCGGATAATGGCAGTCCTCCGACAAAAGGACAAATCGACAAAGTCTACGTGCTCGACGATAAGCGCGATATGATCAGCCTGCGAATTCTGCCACGCTCGGATGACCGCTACGCAGATGCTCTTCTCCTCATCCTTCTGGGATACAAAATCATCAAGGCGGTGGAGGACCTAATGGTAACGCAACTCAAGCCTGCGATGAGGCAGTCCGGATGCCTAGTAGAACGCGTCGACCAGGTCGCCGCCAAGTATGTTCGACAGGGATTCCTCAACAAGGGCGGGATGGGAAAGGGCGGACGCTACAGCCTGACAAACTCCGGAGTCGAGAAGGCGACGGCGATCCTCAACAGCATCACCTCTTCATAGGTCGTCCCTCCACCGGCCTATACGTAGCCAGCAGAGAAGCCAGGCGGCCTAGAAGCGCTTCGCAGGCAGAGCTATACTGTGAAAATGTCCGCCGATTCCAACAAAACCTTCTACCTCGAAACCTTCGGCTGCCAGATGAACGTCCACGACTCCGAAAAGGTCATCGGCACGCTCATCCACGAAGGATATCACACAGGTAGAAACGGTCGAGCAAGCCGACTTGATTCTCTACAACACCTGCTCCATCCGCGACAAAGCGGAGCAAAAAGTTTTCCATCGCCTGGCCGACTACAAAAAACTCCTGGCCCAAGGCAAAAAGTTCGGCGTGCTCGGCTGCGTCGCACAGCAGGAAGGCGAAAAGATTTTCGAGCGCGCCCCGCACGTCTCGCTGGTCTGCGGATCAGCATCAGCTACCGCAACCTGCCGCAGATGCTGGTGCAACTGGAAACCGGGAGAAACCGTACAGCAGGGAACTCACGAAGCCGGAAGCCCGATGCCCAAAGCCTGCTCCGCATCACCGGACTCGACGATCGCGAAACCGACGAATGTTTCGAAACCGAATTCACCGCCCGCACCAATCCGCATCGCGGATACATCACCATCATCGAAGGCTGCGACAAATTCTGCGCCTACTGCGTCGTCCCCTTCACCCGCGGAAAAGAACGCAGCCGCACCTCCGACTCGGTGCTCGCCGAAGCCCGCCAGATGGCCGATCTCGGCTACACGGAAATTCAGTTGCTCGGCCAGAACGTGAATTCCTACAAAGATCCGGCAGGGAAGAAGACATTCGCAGAATTGCTGGCCGCAGTAGGCGAAGTCGCCCGGAATCAAGCGCGTGCGCTTCACCACCTCGCACCCGCGCGACTTCGGACGCGACATCATCGACGCCATCGACGCCGTCCCCACTCTCTGCGATCACGTTCACCTTCCCGTGCAAAGTGGATCAGATCGCATGCTGAACGCCATGCAGCGCCTCTACACTCGCGAACAATATCTCGAACGCATCTCCTGGATGAAGTCCGCAAAACGCGCAGATCAGCATCACCAGCGACATCATCGTCGGCTTTCCCGGAGAAACCGAAGAAGATTTCGCCGAAACCTTATCGCTGCTCGATGAAGTCGGCTACGACGCCATCTTCACCTTTAAATATTCTCCGCGCCCCAACACTCCATCGCTGGCCTTAGAAGATGCCATCCCGGATCAAGAAAAATCCCGGCGTCTGGAAGCGCTCATGTCGCACCAGAAAGAAATACAAATCACACGCTACAAGAGATACGTAGGCGAAATATTAGAAGTAATGGTTGAAGGAAAAAACGAAGCCCGCAAACAATGGATCGGCCGCACCAGTCAAAACAAAACCCTGAACTTCACCTCACCCGACACATCGGTTCCGCAAATAGGATCGTACGTAAAAGTAAAAGCAACCCAAAGCTTTCCCAACAGCCTCCTAGGAGAATTGGTGATATAAAAAGCCAAGCACGCACGCGCAGCGAGCTGAGGAGCCCCATGGAAGTAGAAATGACAATCCGCGCCCTTTTAATGGATCCGGTTACGAATACGCCTATTGTGATTTTGAAGGATGTGGCGGGGGAATCGGTGTTGCCGATCTGGGTGGGAGTTTATGAGGCGAACGCGATTGCGCTGGAGATGGAGAAGGTGAACACGCCGCGTCCGATGACGCATGACCTGATCAAGAATGTGCTGACTGGGCTGGAAACTCAGGTGCACAAAGTTGTAGTGACCGAGTTGCGCGAGGATACGTTTTATGCGGTGATCTGGCTGGAGCGGAGTGGCGAGGTAGTGAGCATTGACTCGCGTCCGTCGGATGCGCTGGCGCTGGCGTTGCGGGTGGATTGTCCCATCTTTGTGGATGAGATTGTGCTGAAGAATTCGAAGCAGGCGGCGAATATGTCGGACCGGGTTAGCGCGGAAGAGCTGCGCAAATATCTGGAAGGGCTGAACGACGATGACCTGGGCAAGTACAAGATGTAGCTTTGCGTCGGTTTAGTTTCGCACACCCTCAAAGGCAATCAGCTACAGTGAACGACGCGAACCTCGTTGGCTGACTTTACATAATACCTGTTATCGGACATTGCAGCTATTCCGGCAAACCTCTCGTGTTCCCCTAAAGCCCCTTAGTTTTTCTTATGGCTGCACCGTTTCCGTTACGGAGGCCGAACTGCCTGAAATATTTGAGTCTCCGTAATAGCTGACCGTGACCGGATTTGCGCCGACCGCCAGGGCGGAGGTTGTGAACCTGGCTTTACCGCCCACGAGTTGAGCGGTTCCCAGCACGGTGTTCCCCACGGTGAAGGTTACCGGCCCGGTCGCCGTGATCGTCGGTGATGTGATGTCGACGAGGAAGGTCACGGCTTGACCTTCCGTTGACGGGTTCGGAGATGAGGTGAGCGTTGCGGCGCTCGTGGTTTGCGTTACTACCTGGGCCAGCGTGGCGGAAGTGCTGCCTGCGTTGTTTGGATCTCCTACGTAGGTTGCGGTCAGAGGATAAGAGTCGGCGTTCAGGTTGGATTTTGTCAGCGTGGCCACACCGCTGGCATTGAGCGTGGCTGTGCCGATGGTATAAACCCCGCCCCAACTAAACTCTACTTTCCCGGTAGGCATGGTTAAGTATCCATATGGACTTGGACTTGTCACTGTCGCGGTCCAGGTTACGGGTTGACCGTAGGCTGAAGGAGTCAGGCTGGAAGTTAGAGCTGTGGCCGTCGGGTATCCGGTTATTACTTGAGTGACTGCATTGGAGTAGCTCGGCGGGTCGCCCTCTCCGGTCCCAGGAAAATACGCTTTGATTTTGTGGGTTTTGGCTGTGAGCGAATTATCGGTGAAGGTTGCAATACAGGCTCTGTTAAGAGGTACAGAGCCGATGACTGTGTTGCCATCGTAAAAGGTGATTGGCTCATAACAACTTCCTTGCTGCTGATTGTTGCAGTAGCCGGCCGCATTTACGGATGCCGTAAAGACGACTTGATTACCGACCAGGTTCGGCGATCCGTCGGTGGTGAGCGTTGTGGATGAGTAGCACCCTCCGGCACTCGTGGAGCGCGTAGTTTTCGACCGGAAAAGCCTCCCGTCATCCTCGATCAGACTAGCCGCGGACCGACGGTTTGCGTTACGGAGGCTGAGCTGCTGGTGATGTTTGAGTCTCCGTAATAATTTGCGGTGACTGTGGTGGTGCCGACGGGCAGCGTGGAGATTGTGAATGTGGCATTGCCATCCGCGAGCTGAGCTGTTCCCAGGACTGTCTTCCCTGCCGTGAAAGTTACGGGGCCTGTCGCTGTGACCGTTGGGGACGTGATCGTGGCTGTGAAGGTGACGGACTGACCTGCGGTTGATGGGTTGGGTGATGAAGTGAGCGCTGCGGCGCTTGTGGCGTCAGTCACGACTTGGCTCAGCACAACTGACGTGCTGCGCAAGTTGTTTGCGTCTCCCTCATACACGGCTGTCAATGGGTATGTATCGGCGTTCAGGGCGGATCGAGTCAGCGTTGCTATGCCGCTGGCGTTGAGGTGGCTGTACCGATGGAGTCGCCCCAAGTGAAGTTTACTTTTCCTGTGGGCGGGACTGGGCCTGAGGTCGTGACCATCGCCGTCCAGGTTACCTTTTGTCCGTAGACGGACGGGTTCAGGCTGGAGATCAAAGTGGTCGAGGTCGCGGACTTGGTAGTGGAGTTGACTACCTGCCGGAGGCCTGGCGAGGTGCTTGCCGCGAAGTTGGCGTCCCCGCTGTAGGTTGCTGTGATGGTGTAGATGCCTGCTGGTAGAGAAGATGTGGTCAGAGAGGCAATCCCTCCGCTGAGCGGGGCCGTGCCCAGAACCGCCGAGGCGTTGTAGAAGGTGACGATCTCTCCGTTGGGAGGAGTTCCAGCAGTAGAACGCACCGTTGCCGTGAAGGTCACCGCCTGACCGATCAATGAAGGATTGAGCGACGAGACCAGCGTGGTAGTGGTGGCCGCAGCGACTACCTGACTCAGAGTGGAGGACGTGCTGCCGGTGTTGTTGCTGTCGCCGTTGTATTTCGCGGAGATGGAGTAGGTTCCCGCGGTGGCGAAAGAGGTCGTCAGGATTGCACGATTGCCGCTGAGGGTCGCTGTACCGAGCGTTTGCGATCCTGAAAGGAATGTCACGGAGCCAGTGGCCACGCCGCCGTACTGGCTGGCGACGGTTGCGGTGAAGGTGACGGATTGGCTGGTGGCTGCGGGATTCAGCGAGGATGTGAGAGAGGTTGTCGTGGAAGCGATCTTTACGATTTGGCTGAGCGGAGCTGAAGTACTGGCGCTGAAGGTGGCTGAACCTTGATAGGCGGCGGTGATCGAGTGGGTGCCCGCGGCGAGCGAGGAGACGGGGATGGATGCGGTCCCGCTGATCAGCGCTGCGCTGCCGAGCGTGGTTGAGGTGGAAGTGTCGGTGAAGACGACGCTGCCGGTGGGGGGTCCCGATGCGGAAGTCACCGCGGCTGTGAAGGTGACTAGCTGTCCGAAGATTGACGGCTCCGGTGTGGAGGCGAGGGTTGTGGCTGTGGTAGGGTTGCTGGATTCGCTGTTGTTCAGCAGCACGGCCACGGTGGAGGAAGCGAAGTTTGCCACGAGGATATCGGGCCTGCCATCACCGTTCACTCCGCAACCACGACGGAGTAACTGAAAACCCCGCCCGCGCCGAATGACGCGGGTGCCTGAAAAGTCCCATCGCCATTGCCAAGCAGCACTGCGACCGAACCCTGGACGGGGATATAGTGGCCCATCCCGCTGGCAACGACGAGGTCCAGGTTACCGTCACCATTGACATCGCCAACGCCGCCTGCCCAACCCCATCGGGGAGTAGTTCACAGCCAGATAATTGACCTCGGACTGGAAGGTACCGTCGCCATTGCCCAGCAGAATCCCGCAATCCTCGGGACCGCACGAGTCCGGTCCGGCATTGGCATCTACCATGTCGGGAAGGCCGTCGCCGTTCACATCAGCGATGGCTACGGCGGGTGTGCAGTTGCCGGTATGGAAGTTTGTGTTTGTGAAGGGCTGGAACGTGCCGTTGCCATTGCCCAGCAGCACAGCTACCGAATTCTGGCTGCAGATCAGCAGATCGGGGATGCCGTCTTTGTTTACGTCCGAGATTGTCAGGCAACCGGGGTCGGCCGGGGCACTGGAAGTCATCGCCGGCTGAAAGGTGCCGTCGCCATTGCCTAATAACACTCTCACCGTGGAGGGACTCCAGTTCACTTCAACGATGTCAGGCTTGCCGTCCCCGTTCAAGTCCGCCGCCGCCAGGGCCACGGTCGCTTCCGAGACGATTCGCATCGGAGAAGAGGGGTGCTCGAAAGGTTCCATCTCCGTTGCCGAGCAGCACAGCCGCTTCGGCGTCGCCATTGCTTTCGCAACACGTAGCCACGATCAGATCGAGTTTGCCGTCTCCGTTTACGTCTGCGACTGCGAGGGCATTAACCTCCGCTATGGATCCGATGTTGGTGATCATGGTGGCCGGCTGGAAGGTGCCGTCTCCATTGCCCAGCAGCACGCCAATGGAACTGGTGCCGCCAAAATTGGCGCACCATATGTCAGGTTTGCCGTCGCCGTTCACATCCGCGACGACGCAAAGTCCAGGATAGACGCCAGCCGAGAAGTGTAGGTCACTGCCGGCGCGAAAGAAATCGCCGTTTCTGGTACGAGCGACATCGAGAAGAACTGAGTGTTAGGAAATACCGCCGCCGGGTTGGGGTTGACTACTGTGACGGCGGCCGTGGACGCCGTGGCGATATCGGACGCGAGGATTTTTACCGTCAGTCGGGAACTGCTTACAAAGGTAGTGGCGCGGGGGCCGCCGCTCCAATTCACACCGAGGCGGGGACGAATCCGGCCCGTTCACCGTCAGAGTGAAGGCTGGGCCGCCGGGCGCGGTGGCATCGGGAACGAGCGGCTGGTCAATGAAGGGCACCGGGTTCTGGGCGGAGGTCGTCGCGGCCAGCGTGGCTAAGAGTGTGGCAGTTGCAAGAATCAGTGGGAAGGTTCTGAGGATGCGGATCGTGAGAATACGGGCGTGCTCGTCATGGGAGACCTCCTTGGGTCGTCACTACGGGGCCCTGATGTTTTTCGGAGTGCGTGCTACGGATTTTTCTGATGGGCATCCTCTGTCGACTACTTTCGTTCGGAATAAGTGCGTGGGCGCGAAGGAGCGCGTTAGAGCCGGCCAGAACTGGCGAACGTTAGCACTGAAGCGGGGGCAAGTCAATGTGAATTGTGATGGGGAGGCAAGGGGGGGTCAAATGGTGAACGAAAAGCGATCGAGCCTTCGGCTCGACGGACAGCCGAGGGCGGCTGTCCCCACATTTGGGGCTCGAGCTGGACAGCCGAGGGCGGCTGTCCCCACATGAACTTTTCAGAATACTTTTTCAGATGAGCTATTCGCTGGGAAGACGATTTTGGGGTGGAAGAGGGTGCCGGCGACGCGGGTGGCGATGGCGAGCAATTCGGTTTGGCTGGCGAAGACTTTGACCTGGCGGGCGCGGGAGAGTTCGGGGAGGTTGATGGGGCGTCCGCTGCGGATGCGGGCGGCGGTGGGCTCGTCGGCGGTGACGGAGGGAAAGTGAGGCAGGAGCTGGCGGGGGTGGATGAAGAGAGTGTCCAATTGCTGCCGGGGGTGGAGTTCTGTTGAATGCGTTGCTGCTGGTGGGATTGGCGGGCGGGGGCGCCCGCCCCACACTTCGGAATGACAAGTGGTTTCGATTTCTTCTATGGTGTGGGCCTGGGTGATGTCGAATTCGGCGACGGAGGTGCGGCGGAGGGATGCGAGATGGGCTCCGCAGCCAAGGCGCTGGCCCATTTCGTGGGCGATGGAGCGCATGTAGGTTCCGGAGGAGACGCGGGCGCGGAAGTGGGCGCGGTCGTTCTCGACGGCGGTGATGGTAAATTCTTTTACTTCGACTTGAACCGGCTGCAGCACGACTTCTTTTTGTTTGCGGGCGAGTTTGTAGGCGGGGATGCCGTGGATTTTTTTCGCGGAGAATGGTGGAGGGGTTTGCTGGATCTGGCCGTGGAATTCGGCGGCGAGGGCTTGCAGAGTGTCGAGGGTGAGATCGGGCCTGCGGCCCGATGGACAGCCGGGGGCGGCTGTCCCCACATGAGCTGTGCCGGTGTCAGCTCTCCCTTCATGATTTGAAACTTGGTCGACGGGGTCGCCGTCGGCGTCATAGGTATTGGTGGCGAAGCCGAAGCGGATGACGCCTTCGTAAGTTTTTTCGGAGGCGATGTAGAACTGGGCGAGACGAGTGAGCGATCCGGTGACGAGGGGGAGAACGCCGGTGGCGAGAGGATCGAGGGTACCGAGATGTCCGACGGAGCGCTGCTGTAGAATGCGGCGCATGCGGTTGACGACGTCGTGAGAGGTCCATCCGGCGGGCTTGTCGATTATGATGACACCATTCATGAGAGGATTGAGGGATTGAGAAATTGGGTAATTGAGTAATTAGAAATTTACTTAGCGGCGTAGCTCAAGCCACGCCTTTCAAATCGCAGATTAATTAGTGAAGCGCCGAAGCAACTCTGGTTCGAACCAAATCTAAGTTAACAGATTCTCCATTTCTCTATGCTGCCGATTCGCGACGACCAGCCTCGATATAGCACACCGTGGGTGACGTGGTTTTTGATTGGGCTGAATCTTGTGATTTTTTTGATGGAGTCGGCGCTGGATCCGCGAAGCTTGAATCTGGTGATCCATCAGTTTGGGGTGGTGCCGTATCATCTGGCGGCGTTTCTGGCGGGGTCGTCGAGGTTTCCGCTGCCGGTGGTCGTGCTTCCCTTCTTCACCTCGATGTTTCTGCATGCGTCGTGGATGCACGTGATTGGCAACATGTGGTTTCTCTACATTTTTGGGGACAATGTGGAGGACTGGCTGGGACATTTCAAGTATCTGGTTTTTTATCTGTTGACCGGATTGATAGCGATGATGACGCAGGTCGCGATTGATTTGCACTCGACCGTGCCTTCGATCGGAGCGAGTGGAGCGATTGCGGGAGTGCTGGGAGCGTACTTTGTTCTGTATCCGAGGGCGCGGGTGCTGATGTGGTTTTTTATTTTTGTACTGTGGGTGCCGGCTTGGCTCGTCCTGGGATATTGGTTTCTGCTGAATTTTCTGAGCGGGACGCAGACGGCACTGGCTGTGCAGGGGCACAACGTGGGAGGCGTGGCGTTCTGGGCGCACGTCGGGGGATTTGTTTCGGGAGCGCTGCTGGTGAAAGTTTTTGGGGAGCGGGAGCGGCGGTATCCGTATGCGTATCAGTGATGTTGAAAAAGAAAAGTAAATGGCCACGGGGAAGAATCGCCCAGCTACGGTGAGGTTGCAGAGATCCTTCGCTCCGCCTGAAGAACGGCTGCGCTCAGGATGACAGGCCTTTTTCTTGGTCGCTGGGCTTTTTGTCGCAGCCAACGGTTTATTTCTTGGGGCGAGACTCTGGGGGAACGAGTCCGGCGACGCGGTAGTAAACGACGAGTTGGCCGTAGTGTTCGCCGGAATGTTCGATGAAACCGTAGGCCATGTCGAGGACGCGCATTTTCTGGTGGGCGAAGGGATCCACTACCAAGTCGGCCATTCCTTTATTGCCTTTGGACTGGATGGCGGCGGCGCCGTCGGCGAAGGACTTTTTTACGAAGGCAACGACGTCGGCTTTGGTTTTGTAGTCGTCGCGCTTGGGGTCTCCTTCCGGCATCGGTTTGCCCACGGCCTGATTGGTGAAGAAATAATTTGCGCCCGCGGCGTGAAGCAATTGCTCGGCGAAGCTGCGCTGGGCAGGCGTGGGTTTGAAGTCGTATTTATCCTCTGGGAAATCTTCGGCCATGGCGATGAGTTTGCGGCCGATCTCGTTCCAAGAGTCGAGCAGGACTTTGGAGGGGCTGTCGGCTGGTTTTACGGGTGTGTCTTTCTTCGTGTCTTGCGCGTGCGTGGGTTGAGGAGCGAATACAGTTATGGCGGCGAGGACGGCTGCGGCTACGAATGGGGCCTTGACCATTGAAATTTCCTCCACAGGGATTGGCGATCAGCATTGTAATCAGACTGCGACCGGGAGGAAAGGTGAGCGACTGTCGAAGTCACGGAGCTTTGGATACTCGGAGTTGGGGATCGGCCCCGCTAAATCTCTAAACACGGAGGGCACAGGGTCGCACAGGTTGGCATTGAACAGCATTCGGGCTTTGCCATACGCAAGTGAAACGATTAGATGCCGTTGGGGCGCTGGCGGATTAGGGAGAGGAATTCCTGGCGGGTTTCGTTCTCGTTGCGGAAGCAGCCCAGCATCGAGGAGGTGACGGCGGCGGAATGTTGTTTCTCGACGCCGCGCATCATCATGCATAAGTGTCGGGCTTCGATGACTACGCCCACGCCTTGGGGCTCGATTACTTTCTGGATGGTTTCGGCGATCTGAGTGGTGAGGCGCTCCTGGATTTGCAGGCGGCGGGAAAAGAGTTCGATGAGGCGCGGAACTTTGCTGAGGCCGATGACTTTTCCGTTGGGGATGTAGGCGACGTGGACTTTGCCGAAGAACGGCAGCATGTGGTGTTCGCAGAGGCTGAACATTTCGATGTCCTTGACGATGACCATTTCGTCGTAGGTGACGGAGAAGAGCGCGCCTTTGAGCAATGCTTCGGCGTCTTCGGTGTAGCCGCGGGTGAGGAACTGCATGGATTTGTGAACGCGCTCGGGAGTTCGTTGCAGGCCCTCGCGGTTCGGGTCTTCGCCGAGGCGGACGAGCATTTCCTGGACGAGGTCTTCGAAAGTGGCGCTGGTCAGGGTGGGCGGATTTTTTATCTGTTCAGTCGAGGCTGGTTTCATATTTAGCCGAATCGATCGGCCTTCTCTTTCTCGTAAGTGTCGGGTATGCGGCGGCCAGTTGCATAGTCTCTGCTCAGGGCAATCCTTCGGCGCGAAAACGCGCGCCTCAGGATGACATCGCACAGATACTATTTCGCTTCTCAGCCGCGTATTCGAACGAATTCATCATAGTCTCTTCTAAGCGTACTCTTCTCCAGATGCGCGGGAGTGAAGCCACGCTGCACTATTTCGTAAATCTGGATGCACAGATTTTCGGTGGTCGGTACTTCCTGGGCAAATTCCTGCAGCGTATTCAAATTCTCCTGATCGAAGCGGGCGAGCACTTCCCTTTCCATGAAACCGTCGAGATCGGTGAGGTTGCAGACCATGCCAGTTTGCTCATCGACAGGTCCGCTGACTGTGACTTCGATGGTGTAGTTGTGGCCGTGGCCATAGGGATTGTTGCATTTGCCGTAGGTTTCCTGATTCTCCTTTTCTGACATGGCTTCGCTGTGCAGGCGGTGCGAAGCGGAGAACATGTAGCGGCGTGAGAGATGGGCTTTCATGGAGAAAATTGTTGATTGCTGATTTTTGATTGTTGATTCAAAACCCACGATTCCGGCAGTCTGCATGGACACCGTTTTTAATCATCAATCAACAATCATAAAATCAGCAATGCCTTTCACTCCTCTCCGTAGAAATCGACGAATAGATCTGGGGTTTCGTAGACACGCACGCGGTGCAGTTTGGCTTTTTCGAGCTTGCTCGCCAGGCGCTGCCAGATTGCGATTGCTATATTTTCCGTGGTGGGGATGCGATGGAGAAATTCCGGGACTTCTTTATTGAGGAAGCGGTGGTCCATGGCATCGAGCACTTCGCGGTGCATGACTTCTTTTAGTTTTTTGAGGTCGACGACGAAGCCGGAGCGGGGATCGACTTCGCCTTTTACCGTGACTTCCAGCGTGTAGTTGTGGCCGTGGCCGTTGGGGTTATTGCATTTGCCGAAGACGCGGCGGTTTTCTTCCGGAGTGAACTCCGGATTGTGATAGACGTGCGAGGCGGAGAATTCAGCTTTGCGCGTGAGATAGACCATGCTTCTCCTGCAATGTTGAATCTGATTCTTTCGCCGGGCCCATGGCTTTCTGATTGCCCGGATACTGGCGGCCTTTCCATGCAACGGTTCCGCGGTTGTGAAATCAGTTTTGAGCGTATCAGCAGATAGGAGAACAGAGGAAGACCGAAGAGCGCGAGTAAGTTTGCGTTCCAGGAAAAATGGGCGCGGCGAATTCGGGTGAGAAATACTGCATACAGAGATCACGCATAGTGTCGCGGCTGCGATGGCGGAGTGCCGATGTCCGCGAAACGCATCTGCGATAGCGATTGCGAGGCTCGCCAGGATCAGGATGAACTCGAGGGCACGCAGCGCGGCTAAGCGAACCGGATGCGGGAACAGGAGAGCCAGATTTTTGGTCCAGCCCTCGCGAAGTTGGGAGAAGGTGCGATACATGCGGGTGCGGACCGCTCCGGCGCCGAAGCGGAAGAATATTTTTCTGCCGGATCGTTTTACCGCACGCAGCGAGTGCAACATCTTCGAGGAGATTGCCGGCGATGGCGGCGTGTCCACCGACGGCGTTGTAGGCCTCGCGCGTGATCAGGATGTACTGGCCGTTGGCGGCTGCGGCGGGTGATTTTGGATTGCTGACTTGCGACGGGCGAAAGCTGGCGGCCAGATCGGCGAAGATTACGGGCATGACCGCTTTTTCCCAGAAGCTTTTTACGATCTGCTCGGGCGAGTAGGAGAGCAATGCGGCTTTCTGGCGTTTGGCTTCTTCGATGCTTCGCGCGAGAGAGCCGGGAAGATGGATGGTGTCGGCGTCGGTGAAGAGCAGCCACTCGCCGCGGGCGATTTTGGCTCCGGCGGCGACGGCATTGTTCTTGCCGGTCCAAGCGGACTGGGAGTTCAGGAGCCTTGATCAGCTTTACTCCGCTTGCGGAAAATGAGGAGGCGATCTCGGAGGTGCGGTCAGTGGAATGATCGTCGATGACGATGATTTCGAAAGCGACGGCTTGCTGGGCGACCAGCGAAGTCAGACAATCGCTTAGAGATGCTTCTTCGTTGCGAGCGGGGACGATGATGGAGACGGTGAGCGGATCGTTAGCTGTGTCTCTCGCGGGCATAGGCCGAATCTATTATTATAACGGGGTGCGAGTTATGATTCGGGTTTTAGGCGTGGTGGGAGCGTGGATGACGGAAGCGAAGAGCAAGTCGAGCTTTGCTCGACTGGACAGCCGAGGGCGGCTGTCCCCACATGGATTTCTTTCCAGCAATCCGACATTTGGCTTAATTGCGGTTGGAGTAATTTTGCTGGCGATGTCGGGGTGTTACAGCGGGTCGCGGCCGGCGAGGATTGGGTCGGCGGCTCCGGACTTTACGGTGCAGGACGCGGGACGCGCGGTCACACTCAGCCAATTCAAGGGGCAGGTAGTGGTGCTGAATTTCTGGGCGACGTGGTGTCCTCCGTGCATTGAAGAGATGCCGTCCCTGGTGCAGATGCAGCAGCGGATGAAAGCGAAGGGCGTCACGGTGCTGGCGGTCAGCGTAGATGTAGACCAAAGCAATTACCAGCGGTTTCTGCGGGATCATAATGTGGATCTTTTGTCGGTACGCGATGCCGACCAGAAGAGCAATGCGCTTTATGGAACGTTCAAATTTCCGGAGACTTACATCATCGATCGCAATGGTGTGGTGCGGAGGAAATTTATTGGGGCGGTGGATTGGACGGAGCCGGATGTGATCGAGTATTTGAGTAAGTTGTCGGATAAATCGCTCAGGGGCTGAAGCCCGGATTATTTTCTACGATATTGCTGGCCCGTTCTTCACTCGGAATGCGGTCCTGAAGTTCCTCTCTTTCATGGTTGCGCAAGCAAACAGCGGGTTCCTCCACTGCGCCGTCGCTGATCGCTCCGGCTTCGGTCGGAATGACAAAATGGGCAGGAGCTCACAACTTTGCGTTACGCAGGCGGAGGGCGTTGGTGATTACGGAGACGGAGCTGAAGCTCATGGCGGCGGCGGCGAAGATGGGGCTGAGCAGCAGACCGAAGAACGGGTAAAGAACGCCGGCGGCAATGGGACGCCGACGGCGTTGTAGACGAAGGCGAAGAAAAGATTCTGGCGGATGTTGCGCATGGTGGCGCGGCTCAGGTTGCGGGCGCGCACGATTCCGGTGAGATCGCCTTTGACCAGAGTGATGCCGCCGCTTTCCATGGCGACGTCGGTGCCGGTGCCCATGGCGATTCCGACATTGGCTTGAGCGAGTGCGGGAGCGTCGTTGATGCCGTCGCCGGCCATGGCGACGACTCTTCCCTGCCCTTGCAGTTTGCGGATGATTTCTAATTTTCTTTCTGGCAAGACTTCCGCTTCGAATTCGTCGATGCCAAGTTTCGTGGCGATGGCTGCGGCGGTGGCGCGATTGTCGCCGGTGAGCATAACGATGCGAATGCCTTGGTTCTTGAGCGCGCGAATCGCTTCGGGAGTGGAGGGCTTCAGCGGATCGACGACGGAGAATGTTCCTAGATATTTTCCGTCAGCGGCGACGAAGAGGGTGGTGCCTGGAGCTGAGTTGGCTGCGTTGGTATCGGCAGGTTGCGGAAGGGAAGGCTCCAAGGTCCGCCATTAATGCGGCGTTGCCGACGGCGACTCTTTTACCATCGATCACTCCGGTGATTCCCTTCCCCGGGATGCTGGCGAACTCTCTGGGCTGTGAAAGCGACAACTTCTGTTTTTCTGCAGCTGCAACAATTGCGCCAGCTAATGGATGTTCACTGGCGCGCTCCAGGCTGGCGGCCAGGCGAAGGGTTTCACCATTGTCATTCTCGAGAGTGGTTCCAGTCAGTTGCGGTTTGCCTTCGGTGAGCGTGCCGGTTTTGTCGACGACCAGGGTGTCGACTTTTTCGAGAACTTCCAGCGCTTCGGCATTTTTGATGAGCACGCCCGCGCGAGCGCCGCGGCCGACACCAACCATAATCGCCATCGGCGTGGCGAGACCGAGGGCGCAGGGGCACGCGATGATGAGCACGGCGACGGCGTTTACCAGAGCGTGGGCGAAACGGGGTTGCGGGCCGAGGAAAAACCACGCGATAAACGTTATGACGGCGACGGCCACCACGATCGGGACAAACCATTTGGCAACGCGATCAGCGAGGCGCTGGATGGGAGCGCGGCTGCGTTGAGCCTGGCCTACGAGTTGCACGATCCGCGCAAGTAAGGTTTCCGCGCCCACGCGGTCGGCGCGCATGATGAACGAACCGGTGCTGTTGACGGTGGCTCCGATGACGTTGCTGTTGGGAGATTTCTCAACTGGCATGGACTCGCCGGTGATCATCGACTCGTCGATTGCGCTGCGGCCTTCGAGGATTACTCCGTCTACGGGAACTTTTTCTCCGGGGCGGACGCGCAGGCGGTCTCCGGGCTTGACTTGGTCGAGGGGAATGTCTTTTTCGGTGCCGTCGGCAGTGAGGATGCGAGCGGTTTTGGGGCTGAGATCGAGCAGGGCTCGCAGGGCGGCGCTGGTGCGGCTGCGAGCGCGCAGTTCCATCACCTGACCGAGGAGGACGAGAGTGGTGATAGCGGCGGCGGCTTCGAAGTAGACGTCGGGATAGCCGGACATATTGCCGGACCCAGCGCGCAGAGACTCGGGAAAAATCCGCGGGAAGAGTGTCGCGATCACGCTGTATGCGTAGGCGACGCCGGTGCCCATACCGATCAGGGTGAACATGTTCGGGCTGCGGTTGACGAGAGAAGTCCAGAAACGCTGGAAGAAGGGCCATCCGGCCCAGAGGACGACGGGGGTGGCGAGAATGAATTCCAGCCAGGGAAGCCCCCAGCCCCAAAGAAAGAACTGGTAGCGGTATCCCGCGAGCGTGTCCACCCGCCGGACAAACAAATCCGGCCAGAGCATGCTGCTCATGGCGATCGCGAGCAGGGGGACGGTGAGCGCCACGCTGACCCAGAAGCGCCGAGTCATGTCGCGCAACTCGGGATTTTCTTCGGCAGCGGCGGTGACGGTGCGAGGCTCGAGGGCCATGCCGCAGATCGGACACGAACCGGGCGCGGGACGGACGATCTCGGGATGCATGGGGCAGGTGTACTCGGTGCGCGTGGAGGCTACTGGGACATCGGGCTCGAGAGCCATGCCGCAGGAGGGGCAGGCGCCGGGCTTAGGTTCGCGAACCTCGGGACACATGGGGCAAACGTAGGCGGGCGCCGGGCCGGCGGCGGAGCGGGCGCTGGAGTGACTCGGCTGTCGGGCGTGTGAGTGGCTTCGTGAGTTGAGGGCGCGGCTGGCTTTACGGCGCCGAGGGTAATTAATCCCGAAGACTTTGGCGGTAATGGCGCTTGCAGATACTTGCTGGGATCGGCCTTAAATTTTTCCAGGCATGGAGCGCAGCAGAAATAGTAGTTCTTGCCGCCGAGACGATAGACATGCTTGGCTGTGGCGGGATTGACGTTCATTCCGCATACGGGGTCGCGTTCAAGTGCGGAGGCCTGACTGGACGGGTTTGTTGACATGATGATTGCCGATTGCCGGCCGCAGCGAGAACTTTACTCCTTCTGAGTGAGGCTTTCGGTCACCGACCAAAATCTTAAAACGCAGAGGACGCGGAGAACTGCCGCGGGGCACGCGGAGACCTCAACGCGGGCCTGGGCTACGCAGTTGGATGGGGGATGCTTTATATTGGATTCAGCCGACCGGGCGATGCGGTTGTCGTTGCATAAGAGTTTTTACTCGGCAAGGATCAGACGAATGACTTATCTGGATGTGGTTTTCCGTTATGGAGCTGTGCCGGGAGAGGCCGCGCTACGGGCAATCGACGGGATGCGCGAAGTCTACGGCGTGCGCGGGGTGAAGTTCAATGCAGCCGAACGCACGGTGCGGGTGGGTTATGATGCTTCGCGAATGAAGGCGGATGCGGTGGCAAAATTGCTGCGTCAGGCGGGTATTGACGTGCGAGACGCCGTGGCGCTCGCTTAGGGTTTTTTAATTCTTGGGAACCTGACTCAGAACAACCTTACTCAGAACCTGGGAGAATTGGGGGAGGCAAAAAGGACCGGGGGAGGTTGACCTTATTGCTTTTTATGCAAGGGGCGCCCAAGAGAACCTCTGGCCGAAGTCATCCTTGGAGCGCCCCGTTGCGCGCCACTTCGTCTGTTTCATATATAAGCACATGGTGTGCCATTCTTAAGCTGCACAAAATGCACGGCTGCAGGATTGTGCGCTTTGTAGGAATTGCTCTGCGCCTGGAAAGATTTACTTCTGCAGGAAACACCGGAAACAGCGCAAGGAAAAACCGATCTACATCCGCGCCGGCTCAGGTGGTCTCCTCAGGTAATTCCTGTATTACCCTGCCTCCGGGATGTGAGTGTAGGCGCAGATTACGAGGGTTAGCGCGCGAGTTATCTCAGGACTTCCGCGCCATGAGGTGGTCGAGGGAAGCCGCGCCGGGTCCGGCTACGAGCAGTGTGAGCAACGCTCCCAGATAAAGGACTATCACCTCTCCGTGATCGCTTCCCGAGCCCTTGCCGAAGAAAGCGAAATGATGGACGAAGGCCCAGGCGACAAAAATGTTGGTGAAGCAATAGAGAGCGGCCCAACGGGTACCGAGGCCGATCATCAGCAGAATCGAGCAGACAAAATCGGAGAAGAAGGCGATCAAAAAGGAAGGATGAGAACCGATGCCGATAGGGTCGGGAAAGTGCGACATGAACTGTGCCCAGTGTGCGGGCTGCTTTTCCAGGCCGTGACGCAGAAAGAGCATGGCTCCCGTCCACAGCCGTAACAGCGCCAGGCCGGCCTGCGCCCGCTCGGGAATGAATCGCATGAAGAAGACTTCTCTTACTCCAGCCATTGAAACTCCTCTCACTACAGGCATCGTGCGCATTGCTGGTGTAGTGAGATTCATCTTTTTGGAATTCGGCTTCATGGGAAACCTGGTTTTGCGGCAAAGTATCCCAATCTTGCGGTAAGTGTAAAGAGCGGCTAAATCGAAACGTGCATCGAGCAGGCGGTTGCCGCTCTGCGGGTCAAGACGTTACAATGGCTTTTCGGCCTGCACTCTTTATTTCACGCATGATCGAAGATCAGCGAGGGCGGGCGTTCGCCAGTTCGTACCGTCTCCGTAATGGTTAGGTTGCAAGCACGCGCCCTTAGCTCAGCTGGATAGAGCGTCTGGCTACGAACCAGAAGGTCGGGAGTTCGAATCTCTCAGGGCGCACCATTTTACTCTCAGAAAATAGGCAAGTTGAAGGGCAAACCCAAGTTTTGAGTTTGCCCTGTTTTGGTGCAATTGTGCCCAACTGTGTTCGAACTATGATCGTTCTCTATTGAACTGTTTTGCGTAACGCGGTGGACAGGTGCATCCGGTTGGCTCTCAGTCTGACTCACGGCTGCAGATCGAGCCACGAGAGAGAGCGAATTTCTTTTGGACGCCACGGGTCACCCAAAAGCGATGCGTCGCGCTCACCATCCCCTCGTCTGCAACATATGTGCCTCATCCATTCCAGCCACAGCCAGCCCTTTCATTGCGCCGGTCAGGTCTTCGCTGACTTCGAGTAATACTTTAGGGTCTTGATAGTGGGTGGCGGCTTGGACGATGGCTCTCGCGCGCTTGGCGGCTTCTTCGGGGTCGGCGAAGGTGGTCGAGTCTTTCATGAAGATGCCGGAGCCTACGAAGACGGCTTCGGCGCCGAGTTGCATGACCAGGCTGGCGTCGGCGGGGGTGGCGATGCCTCCGGCGCTGAAGTTTGGGACGGGCAGCTTGCCGGTTTTCGCGACCATCTTAATGAGTTCGTAGGGCGCGGCGTGCTCTTTGGCTTTGGCGTAGAGTTCTTCTTCGCCAAGGACGGTGAGGATGCGCATTTCCTGCACGATCTGGCGGATGTGCTTGACGGCGTGGACTACGTCGCCGGTGCCGGCCTCACCTTTGGTGCGGATCATGGCTGCGCCTTCGGCGATGCGGCGCAGGGCTTCTCCGAGATTGCGCGCGCCGCAGACGAAGGGAACTTTGAAGGCGTGTTTATCGACGTGGTGAGCTTCGTCGGCGGGAGTGAGGACTTCGGATTCGTCGATGTAGTCGACGCCGAGCTCCTGCAAGATTTGCGCTTCGGCAAAATGTCCGATGCGGCACTTGGCCATCACGGGGATCGACACGGTGGCCATGATCTCGCGGATTTTTTTGGGCGAGGCCATGCGGGCGACGCCGCCTTCGGCGCGGATTTGCGCGGGGACGCGCTCGAGGGCCATGACGGCGACGGCTCCGGCTTTTTCGGCGATGGCGGCCTGCTCGGCGGTGGTGACGTCCATGATGACGCCGCCTTTGAGCATTTCGGCGAGGCCGGTTTTCAGGCGGAGGGATGTGGGGTTGGTGTTGGAGCCGTTGGTTTTGGACATGGTGGACTCTTTTCGCGATCGCGAAGGATAGGCCGGCGGCACAGCCGCCGGCTCTTTCCATTTTACAGTGTGTTCATCATTCGCGGTACCCCAGGGGTCGGGCAAAACGAAGGTTCGAGGAAGAGATGCCTCGAGTAGCCGTCGTCAGGATAAACATAAAGGGGTCCTTCGACTGCTAATCGCAAAGCAAAATCCTCGCTCAGGATGACAAACTGCGCGGGCTATCGTTCCACAAATTTGGCGAACATTTTTTCGGGGTCGATGGTGATGAAGATGCCGCGGCTGCGGGCGAGGACTTCGTTTTTGTCGTTGAGGATTTCGGCGACGTTGATGTGCTGGCGTCCGTGGACTTTTTCTTCGCGGCCTTCGACGCGTAACGGCTTGTTTAGTGGCACTGGCTTCAGATATTCGACGGTCATTTCGCGGGTTAGGGCGACGACGTGGTGGAGTTTGTTTACTTTGCCCATGGCGTCGTCGAGGATGCAGGCGATGACGCCGCCGTGAGTGTGGCCGGGAGGGCCGGTGTAGCGCTTGCTGAGGCGGAATTTACAGACGAAGGTTTGGCGTTCTTCGTCGAGGAGGAATTTGAGGCGCATGCCGTGGGGATTGTTTTGTCCGCAGACGAAGCAGTAGTTTTTCTGCATTTTTGTGTAGCGGGTGTCGTGGCCTTGGGGTTGGGGCTTCGGTGGCATGTGAGGGATTTTACGTGATGTCGGTGGGGTGTGGTTGAGGAACAAAAAGCTTTTGAGCGCTGAGGTCGCAAAGAAAGGCCGCGGAGGACGCGGAGAAAACCCAAAGGCTTAAGTTACCTCATCTGAATATGCTATAAGGGGCGATGCGTACGCAAAGACCCTCGCTCCGGATCACTGGAAGGAGAATGCTCGGCCTGCGGCAACGCTCAGTTCAAATTATTCCATGATCCTCGCAGGCCGTTCCATCAGCCTGACCGCGAACGTTACCGAGAATTACTGCAACCTCAGTGTGAAGAACATCTAAAAGTTGCTCATCCAACTGACAGTGCGGATGGTTCGCGACGAGCGGACACGACCCTTGATCCCCGGAAAAGCGGCACAATTGAAGCCAAGGCCGGGTAGAAACTCCCAGCAGAGTCCGCGTTCGTGCTGACAGGGAGGGGATCTTTCGACTGCGGTTGTGCTTCGCGATTGCGAAGCGCAGCCTTCGCTCAAGATGACAGGGGGACCGCGAAGATCGTGCTTCTAAGACTGGCCGGATTCCTGTATACATATCGGTTTTGGAAAACTTTGGATTGGAGCTCTTGTGAAACTTCGCCTCGCGGTTGCTCTCGCTCTTTTCTTTTTGACATTTTCTACTTTGATTGCGGCTGCGCAGGATTCGGATAAGACTGCGGTGCCGGCGGCTGCGGCGAAGAAGAATCCGAAGAAGGATCAGAAGAAGGATGAGGGTAAGGCTGCTGCTTCGCAGGATAAGGATAAGAAGGATGAGGAGAAAAAGCCGGGGATGAATGCGGAGACTTTTTCCGGGCTGAAGTTTCGATCGATCGGGCCGGCGGTCGCTTCGGGGAGAGTGATGTCGATTGCGGTGAATCCGAAGAATAAGTTTGAGTATTACGTGGGCGTGGCTTCGGGCGGGGTGTGGAAGACGGTGAATGATGGCACGACGTGGACTCCGCTGTTTGATAAGGAGGCGTCGTATTCGATTGGATGGGTAGCGCTCGATCCGAATGATCCGGCGGTGGTGTGGGTGGGAACGGGCGAGAGCAATTCGCAGCGCAGCGTTTCGTATGGAGACGGAATTTACCGGTCGGATGATGGAGGGAAAGATTGGCAGAATTTGGGATTGAAGAAGTCGGAGCATATTGGGCGGGTGGTGATTGATCCGCGGGATTCGAAGGTGGTTTATGTGGCGGCGGAGGGGCCGTTGTGGGGAGCAGGCGGGGATCGCGGGCTTTATAAGAGTGTGGATGGCGGGAAGAATTGGAAGGCGGTGCTGACCATCAGCGAGAATACGGGCGTGGTGGATGTGGCGATTGATCCCTCGAATCCGGACATTGTTTATGCGGCGACTTACCAGCGGCGGCGGCATGTTTTTACTTTGATCGATGGCGGGCCGGAGAGCGCGATTTATAAATCGACCGATGCCGGGGCGACATGGAACAAATTGAAATCCGGATTGCCGAAGGTGGATATGGGAAGGATTGGGCTGGCGGTATCAGCGGCGGATCCGAATGTGGTTTACGCGACGATTGAGGCGGCGGATGGCAAGGGGGGAATTTTCCGGTCGAATGATCGCGGGGCGACCTGGGAGAAGCGGAATGAATTTGATTTGGGGGCGATGTATTACGCGCGGGTGGTTTGCGATCCGAAGAATGTGGATCGGATTTTTGTGATGAATGTGAATTTGCGGGAGTCGCTGGATGGCGGGAAGACTTTGAAGAAAGTTGCCGAGGTGAATCATCACGGGGACAATCATGCGATCTGGATTGATCCGGATGATACGAAGCATTGGCTGCTGGGGTCGGATGGCGGGATGTATGAGACCTGGGACGATGCGAAGAGTTGGCAGTTCAAGGCGAATTTGCCGACGGTGCAGTTTTACGATGTGGCGGTGAGCAATGCTCTTCCCTTCTATGACGTGTGCGGCGGAACGCAGGATAATTTTTCGTGGTGCGGGCCGGAGCGGACGCGCAACGTAAACGGAATTATGAATTCGGATTGGTTTGTGACTACGGGCGGGGATGGATTCCGATCGGTGGTGGATCCGGTGGATGCGAACACGATTTATTCGGAGTCGCAGTATGGGGTGCTGGTGCGGCATGACAAGCCGACGGGGCAAGAGATGGTGTTGCAGCCGCAGGAGGGCAAGGGCGAGCCTGCGCTGCGCTGGAATTGGGATTCGCCGGTGATTATCTCGCCGCACTCGCATACGCGGTTGTATTTTGCGGCGAACAAATTATTTCGCAGCGACGATCGAGGAGATTCGTGGAAGGCGATCAGCGGCGATCTGACGCGGCAGATAGATCGGAATAAATTGCCGGTGATGGGACGAGTTTGGGAGCCGGATGCGGTGGCGAAGAATCAGTCGACGTCTTTGTTTGGAAACATTGTGGCGTTGTCGGAGTCTCCGAAAAAAGAAGGGCTGATTTATGTGGGGACGGATGATGGGTTGATTCAGGTGACTTCGGATGGCGGGCAATCGTGGACGAAGTACGAGAAGTTTGCCGGGGTTCCGGATATGACTTACGTGAGCCGGCTGGCGGCTTCGTCGCATGACGCGAATGTGGTTTATGCGGCGTTCGACAATCATAAGAATGAGGATTTCAAACCTTATTTGTTGAAGTCGATGGACGCGGGGAAGACGTGGAGTTCGGTTGCGGGGAACTTGCCGGAGAACGGTCCGGTGCTGGCCTTTGCGGAAGACGCGGTGAATGCGAATCTGCTGTTTGCGGGGACGGAGTATGGAGCGTTTTTTACGGTTGATGGCGGAGCGCACTGGGTGCAGCTGAAGGGCGGGCTGCCGACGATTGCGGTGCGCGATGTGGTGGAGCAGGCGCGGGAAGGCGATCTGGTGATTGCGACGTTTGGTCGCGGGTTTTATGTGCTCGATGATATTTCCGCGCTGCGAGGGATGAAGGCGGAAGCGTTGGAACAGACCGCGGCGACTTTTCCGGTGAAGGATGCGTTGCTTTATATCGAGCGGCATCCGCTGGGCGGTCCGAGAAAAGGATTTCAGGGGGACGCGTTTTATACGGCGGAGAATCCTCCGTTTGGAGCGGTGTTCACGGTTTATTTGAAGGAGAAGCTGAAGACCAAGAAGGAGAAGCGGCAGGAAGCGGAGAAAGAGGCGGCGAAGAAAAATCAGACTTTGCCTTATCCGACGAATGACGAGTTGCGGGCGGAGGCGGAGGAGCGGAAGCCGGAAGTTTATTTTTTGGTTTATGACGAAGCGGGCGCGCCGATTCGCCGGGTGGAGGGGAGTATTGAAGCGGGATTTCAGCGGGCGGCTTGGGATTTGAGATATCCGGTGGTGGCGCTGCCGGAGCATCACGATGATGATGAGGATTTTCCTCCGGCTTCGTCGCATGGGACGCTGGTACTGCCGGGGGCGTACTCGGTGCGATGTTTCCAGAATGTGGATGGAGTGGTGACGGAACTGGGCACGGCGCAGAATTTTAAAGTGGTGACGGAGGGACAAGGAGCGATGAGTGCGGGGGATCTGGCGGCGCGGGAGGAATTTCATCGCAAGGTTGCGCGGCTTTACCGGGCAGCATCGGGTGCGACGCGGACGGCGCATGAGGTGCAGGATCGGTTGAAATCGATTCGCGAGGCGTTGCGGGATACTCCGGCGGCGGAAAAACAACTGGATGCGGAGGCGGATGCGATTGAGAAGAATGACCGGTTGATTTTGCGAGCGCTCAGCGGGGATAAGGAAATGCAGAAGCGGAATGAGCCGGTGGCGTCGTCGATTAATGAGCGGATCGAGGCGATTATGGAGGGCGAGAGATTTTCGCTGGCCAAGCCGACGCAGAGTCATGTTGATGATTACAACATTGCGGGGGCGGAGTTTGCGGAACAGCTCGGGAAACTTCATACGCTAGTTGAGGTTGATTTGGTCAAGCTGGAGAAGGATATGGAGGCTGCGGGTGCGCCGTGGACTCCGGGGAGGGTGCCGGAGTGGTCGGAGAAATAAGGGTGGGCCTGAAAGTTACGAAGAGAAAAATCTTTAACACAGGGGACACAGAGGAGCACAGGGTAGCGCGTCGCTGAAGTGAAGATTCGAATCGTAAAGATTTTTTTGCGTTGCTCAAGTCGCTTGTTTTTTTCTCAGGCGGCTGTGGTAAACTCGCCGCCGACTGTTGCTTTGCGCTGTGGGGCGCGGCAACCGCCGTGGGGAAATCGTTCGACCTCGCTTCTTGTGGTTGGGAGGACTGGGGAATGGGCCTCGCGTTAATGGCTTTGATCTGGCTGATCACGTTGGCCAGCACGTATTTCTTTGTTGCCAAAACCTGGTGGCTGCCGGTGGGCGCCTCTTCTGCCACGGCATTCATTGACGGACAACTCACACTCACATTTATTTTGATGGGAATTGTTTTTCTGGCGGCGCAATTGTCGCTGGGATACATCGTCTGGAAGTATCGGCAAACGCCTTCCTCGCCGCCGGTGCTTTATTCGCACGGCAATACTCGACTGGAAATTGTGTGGACGGTGCTCACGACGATTCTGTTCGTGGGATTGAATCTGATGGGCAGCCGGGTGTGGGCGAGCCAGCGCTTCGATCAGGCGGGGCCGGGCGCGGTGCAGGTGGAGGTCACGGGGATGCAGTTTGCGTGGTATTTCCGCTATCCGGGGCCGGATGGAAAGTATGGCGCGACGAGTCCGAAGCTGATGGATCCATCGGCGGGCGGCGAAGCGGCGGTGGGTTTGGATACGTCTGACCCGGCGGCGAAAGATGATGTGGTGACGGGGACCATGTATTTGCCGGTCGACCGGCAGGTGGATATCAGTTTGCGCGCGGTGGATGTGATCCACAGTTTTTTTGTGCCTTCGCTGCGGTTCAAACAGGATGCGGTTCCGGGATTGAATATTCACATGCACTTCACGCCGACGGCGATTGGCGAGTATGAGATCGCATGCGCCGAACTTTGCGGCCTGGGACATTACAAGATGCATGGCATGGTTCACGTGGTCAGTCAACCTGATTTCGATAAATGGATAGCGGCACGGGAGGCGGAGAAACAATAACATGGCGACCGCGGCTACGGTTCATTCGCACGCTCCTCAGGGATTTATCCGGAAATATATTTTCAGCCTGGATCACAAAGTTATTGGCATTCAGTATTTCTTTCTGGCGCTCACGGCGGTTTTTGTGGGGATGTTTTTGTCGCTGCTGATGCGCATCCACTTAGTGTGGCCGAATGCGGTGCTGCCGCTGGTGGGGGAGATCAAGCCGGAGACTTATCTCAGCCTGCTGACGATGCACGGGACGATCATGGTGTTTTTCGTGCTGACGACGGCTCCGCAGGGCGGGTTTGGAAATTATTTTCTGCCGATTCAGATTGGCGCGCCGGATATGGCGTTTCCGGTGCTGAACATGCTTTCGTTCTGGACGACGTTTGTCGCGTTCGTGACCATCATCGCGGCATTTTTCGTAACGGGCGGAGCGCCGCTGCATGGGTGGACTGGGTACGCTCCGTTGAGTGCGCTGCCGTCGGCGGGGCCGGGCGAAGGGTCTGGGCGCGGATTTGTGGATCACGAGCATTGCGATTTTCTGCGTTGCGTCGTTGATGGGGGCGCTGAACTTTATTACGACTACGCTCGATCTGCGGGCGAAGGGCATGACTATGATGCGCATGCCGCTGACCGTTTGGTCGTGGTTCATCACGGCGATTTTGGGATTGCTGGCGTTTGGCGTGTTGCTCTCGGCGGGAATTCTGCTATTGATGGATCGGAATTTGGGGACGAGTTTTTATGTGCCGCTGGTGGTGGTGAACGGGCAGATCATGGGGCACAAGGGCGGATCGCCGCTGCTGTGGCAGCATCTGTTCTGGTTCTTCGGGCATCCGGAGGTTTACATTGCGATCCTGCCGGGGATGGGCGTGGCTTCGCAGGTTTTGTCGACGTTCTCGCGCAAACCGATTTTTGGATATAAGGCGATGGTTTACGCGATGCTGGCCATCGGATTTCTTGGATTCATGGTGTGGGGCCACCATATGTTCATGAGTGGCATGAGTCCATACTCGGCGTTTGCGTTTTCGATTTTGACCATGTGCATTGGCGTGCCATCGGCGATCAAAACGTTTAACTGGCTGGGGACGATGTGGAAGGGACATATTCGATTTCAGACGCCGATGCTGTATGCGATTGGATTCGTTTCCCTGTTTGTTTCCGGCGGATTGAGTGGGCCGTTTCTGGCGCAGCCGGTGCTCGATATTCAGTTGCACGACACTTATTTTGTGGTGGGACACTTTCATTTGATTATGGGAGTGGCGGCGATTTTTGGAATGTTTGCCGCGACTTATTACTGGGTGCCGAAGATGTTTGGGCGGATGATGAACGAGACGTGGGGGCGCGTGCATTTCTTCCTGACGCTGGCGGGAACTTACGCGATCTTTATGCCGATGCATTATCTGGGGATCGCGGGCGGGACGCGGCGGTATTCGCAATACACGGAAGTGGCGTACCTGCACAAGCTGATGCCGCTGCATGAGTTCATGACTTATGCGGCGATCATCACGATTGCGGCGCAGTTTATTTTTGTGATCAATCTTTTCTGGACGCATCTTCAAGGGGCCGAAGGCGAGTGATAATCCGTGGGAGGCGACGACGCTGGAGTGGACTACGACGACGCCTCCGCCGCACGATAATTTTGGCGGGAAGACGCCGGTGGTGCATCATGGGCCGTATGAATATGGAGTGCCGGGAGCGGCGCGGGATTATGTGATGCAGACGGATCCGGTGACGGTGGCGACGCATTGAGAAAACGTAAGAACAGAATCTCTAACACGGGGGACACTGAGGAACACAGGGTAAGGCTATCGCACCGAAAATCATTGTTAACTTCGGCGATGGATTGATGCATCTTATGTGATCATGGCGACTTATAGTCCAAGCACTCCGGTAAACAAGTTGGGCCGCGGCGGGGATGTTCCTGCTCCTCCGAATGGCGGTGGCGGCGGCGATAACTCACAGGATTCGAATCTTCCAAATTATGGGGCGCGGTTGCGGCGGGCGCGGCTGGGGCTGATCTGCGGGATTGCGACGGTCAGCATGATTTTTATTTCGCTGACCAGCGCATACGTGGTCAGGCAGGGATTGCCGACCTTCGATGGTGCGACGAACTCTTACGTGCGCGATTGGGGCCAGGTGCAGTTGCCGTGGCTGTTGCTGGGCATCAACACTGTGCTGTTGCTGGTCAGCAGCCTGACCATGGAATTTGCGCGGCGCGATATCAAGCGGCGGGCGGCGCTGGCTCCGCTGCAATCGATTCCGGGAATTTCGCTGGGGGAAGAAAAACAATTTCCCTGGCTGGGTGTGACGGTACTGTTGGGGCTGGGATTTCTGGTGGGACAGTGGATGGCGTGGGGCGAGTTGAAGGCGCGGGGATTTTTTGTGGACACGAATCCGAACAGTTCGTTTGTTTATTTGCTGACGGCAACGCATGCGGTGCATCTGGCGGGAGGAATTATTGCATTGCTGTGGGCGGGGATGACTTCCCTGCTGCACCGTCCGGTTGAGGGACGGCGGATTGTGGTCGACGTTACGGCGTGGTACTGGCATTTTATGGCGGTGCTGTGGGTTTATGTTTTTGCGTTGCTGGGGTTGGCGCGGTGAAGTGACAGGGTAGACGCTTCAGGCGAGTTGCATAGGTCCTTCGGGGCAAAGAGCGCCCCTCAGGATGACAGCAGGAGCTGCACAGGTCCTTCGGCGGGCAAAAAACGCCCGCTCAGGATGACAAATCTAGACAAAGGGGAGATCTGGCGAATGGCTGAAGCCACGCTGCAACATGAAGTCGCTGCGGTGCATGGGGCCGGGGCGAATTTGAAGCGCCGCTGTTTGGAGCGTACTCGAAGAAGGTGGGGATGTGGCTGTTTCTGGCCTCGGACTCGCTGACGTTTGGGGCGCTGCTGTTTGCCTTCAGCTACAACCGGATTTACACGGCGTGGCCGACGCCGTTTGGCAAGGAAAGCATTATCAACGCGACGGTGATGACAGCGTGCCTGTTGTCGAGTTCGCTGACCATGGTGTTGGGGGTACTGGCGGCTAAGCGTGGTGATCGCGCGTGGACACGAAACTGGATTCTGGGAACGATGGTGTTTGGCACGGCGTTTATTGTGCTGCATGGCATGGAGTGGACTCACTTGATCCACGAAGGGCTGACGTTGCCGGGATTTCCAAAATCGGTGGAGGTGGGGAGCGGAGAGTATGCAAAAGTCTCGGCGGGCGTGCCGCAGTTTGCTGCGACTTTTTTTGGACTGACAGCGATGCATATGTTGCACGTGACGATCGGCGTCATCTATTTGGGCGTGGTGGCGCTGCGGAAATGGTTTCTGCCGCTTCTGGGAGGGTTGTGGCTGGCGGGAGTTTTCCTGATTCCGGCGGATAATGTTTTTCATTACGGAATTCATGTGCTGTTGATTGGGTTGGTGGTGGCCAGCGTGATTTTGTTTTTGAAGCCGAAGGATTACGACGCGAACGATGTGGAAGTCTCGGGATTGTACTGGCATTTTGTGGATCTGGTGTGGATGTTTATTTTCCCGCTGGTGTATTTGATGTCGACGAAGGTGTAGGGTTCATCGGGCTGAGGCCGAGCGTTTCAAAAGGATTGGGAGAGGCCGCGGTCAAGTTGCATAGATCCTTCGCGCAAAAACGCGCTCAGGATGACAAGACGGTTTGGGGGATGAGCACATGCATGACGTGGCGACGCATGATGATAGCAAGGGGCAGTATTTCTGGGTTTGGGGAGCGCTGCTGGTTCTGACCGGGGTTGAGGTCTGGCTGGGTTACCGGCAGGTTTTCGAGCCGGTAAGAATGCTGGAAGTGCTGCTGGTGCTTTCGGTGATCAAATCGGCGCTGATCATTGCGTATTTCATGCACTTGAAGTTTGAGACCGCGATCATGCGATGGATGATTGTGATTTCGGTGTTTGGGCTGTTTGTGATTATGTATTTGTTTTTCTTCCCGGACGCGGGACGGATTCTGCGGCTTGGAGTTGGATAGAGTTTGGGCATGGGATGAAATTTCTGCGAAATAACGTTCGCTTAATGGCGCTGTTTTTGATGTTGGGATGGTTCAGTGTGCCAGCGCTCGCGCAGGGATGCGCGATGTGCAATGCGGTGGCGCGAGCCACGCCGAAAGAGGGTCAGCGGGCGTTGAACCGGGCGATTCTGGTGATGCTGGTTCCGCCGATCAGCATTATGGTGGTGGGGGTGGGATTTGCGTTTCGCTATGGGAAGCGGCGGGATGAAGAACAGGATGCGGAGCGACTACAGGGGCTAAAGCCCATCTTTATTAAGAGCTTTACGCGGCGCTAAAGCGCCGCTCTTCCACGGTTGTTCCGGCTGCGAGGTTGTTTCAGCACCACGGTTGTTTTGGCAGTTTCCACGCTTGTTCCGCTCCACGGTTGTTCGGGCAGTTTCCACACTTGTTCCGGCGGTCTCTACGCTAGGTTCCGTCAGTTGTTCTGATCGCTCCACTGTAACTCTGAGAAGGCCAGCGGTTACGCGAACGATTCCGACGTCACTCTGACGCTTCCAGGGTTGCATTTTTCAGGCGGCGGCGGTTGCGACCATTTTCTCTTCCAGGGTTGCGGCCTCGCGGGCGCCGGTGTGGCGCAGGACTTCGCAGGCCCACATGGTTCTAGCGCTCTCCGGGCAGGAAACGTAGACCAGCACTCCCAGCTTGCGGAGCTGGCTTTCGAAGCGGTCGGCTTCGTCGTCGGAAAAACCCAAGCCCACCAGAGTTCTGGCATTCCCACACAGGGCAGGGCCTTCGCGCGAAACCATGAGCGCGTGGAAGAATGTCTGCGACTTAATGAAGAAGCCGACGGTGGGAATAAGGACGGCGCCGAAACCGGAGAGCCATCCGATCAACTGGGCAGTGATGGCGTTGGATTCGCGCTCAGAGTTGAACAAGCTGGCGTCGCGCACGAGTGATGCAATGGGATGAGTGGGGGAGAGCATCATGCAGATATCTTCGTTTTCGAATCCGGCCTGATTCAGGGTGTGCACGACGTCTTTCAGAGCGACGTCATGCGAGTACATTCCGTAGGCGGCGGGGGAGTTGAGTGGCATGTGAATTCTCCAAGTCTGCGAACGTGTGCCAACCGGACCGGGGTAAATGTTTATGACGTTGTATGCGGGACACCAGCGAACGTAGTGCGCCAGACACTCCGGAAGTTACACTGCCGCAGGCAAATTTAAACTCGGGTGAATCATGTAGGGGTGGATGGGGTTTACCGTGTTCGCTCATGTTGTGGGCAAGCGGGTAAAAGTGACGGGCAAACTGGAGATGAATAGTAATACGATTCGGGTGGAGAGCATTGAAGTTGTGATGTAGGGACCACAGGGGCTAAAGCCCGGATTTTTTGGACCTTAACGCGGCGCTTAAGCGCCGCTCTTCCACGGCACTACGGCACGGTACTACAGGACGTTCAGATGGTATCTAAGCCCGTCTGGCTGGGGCTAAAGGTGCGTTCTACGCCTCATTGGCGCTCTCTTGCGCCTTCCTTTACGCAGCCACGTGGCGACTGAAATCTCTGCTCTATAATAGAAGGTTCGACCGTACTCGCTGAAGCTGCTGGGGCGGTCCGGGCGCGGAAGTGTCCGGGAACGTGGCTATTGCCGGAGCTGTCTCATCTGATGTCCACAGAAAATAGCATAGTCGTGCACGGGGCGCGGGTGCATAACCTCAAGAATATCGATTTTGAGGTGGAGCACAACGCGCTGACGGTGGTCACGGGAGTGTCGGGATCGGGGAAATCTTCGCTCGCGTTTGACACGATTTATGCGGAGGGGCAGCGGCGGTATGTGGAGTCGCTGTCGGCGTATGCGCGGCAGTTTCTGGAGCGGATTGAGAAGCCGGACGCGGATTCGATTGATGGAATCGCGCCGGCGGTGGCGATCCGGCAGAAGAATTCGACCACGGAATCCGCGATCGACCGTGGCTACGGCGACGGAAATTTATGACTATTTGCGGCTGCTGTTTGCGCGGGTGGGGCGGACGTACTGCGCGAAATGCGGGCGCGAAGTAAAGAAGGATACGGTCGACGAGATTGCGGATACGATTCTGGGGCTGGATCCGGAGACGCGGGTACAAGTTGTGTTTCCGCTGCAGGCGGCGGGCAGCGCGACGGCGGAGCCGGCGAAGAAAGTTGCACGCGGACGCAAGAGCACCAAGAAGAGTGCCGGCGCGAATTCGGGGTTGACCGAGCAGTTGAAGACCCGGCTGTTTGAATTGCGGAAGGCGGGATTCAACCGGTTGTATCAGGCGGGGCAGGTGTTCGAGTTTTCCACGCCGGAATCTTTGCTGGATATTGATTTCGATCAGCCGGTATCCATGTTGGTGGACCGGCTTACGGTTTCGGCGGAGGCGCGGACGCGGATTGTGGATGCGGTGGAGACGGCTTACCGGGAAGCGGGTGAAGTGATTTTTGATCTGCCGACTCGGGATTTGCCGGCACGTGATGACCATCCTGCGCAGCAGTTGCGGTTTTCGCAGCGCTTTGAATGCAAGCATTGCAATTTGCGCTACGAGGAGCCGGAGCCGAGGCTGTTTTCTTTTAATAATCCTTATGGGGCATGCGCGCGGTGCCAGGGATTTGGCAACACCATTGATTTTGATCTCGATCTGGTGATTCCGGATAAGACGAAATCGCTGGGCGAGGGCGCGATCGATCCGTGGAACAAGCCGAAATACCGGCCGGTGTTTGCGGAGATGAAGCGGTTTGCGAAACAGAATGAGATTCCGCTGGATGTGCCGTGGGGAGAGTTGGAGCCGGAGCAGCAGGAACTTATTTTGTGCGGAGAAGATGATTTTCTGGGAGTGCGCGGATTTTTTCAATACCTGGAGCGGAAGAAATACAAGCTGCACATACGAGTGTTTTTGAGCCGGTATCGCGGGTATTCGACTTGTCCGGATTGCCGGGGAAGCCGGCTGCGGCTGGAGGCGCGCCAGGTCAAAATCAACGGACGAAATATTTGCGATGTGTGCGCGATGACGGTGGAGGATGCGGCGAAGTTTTTTGCGGGAGTGGAACTGAGTGCGGAAGAGGCGGAGATTGCGGAACGGCTGCTGGAGGAAATCCGCGAGCGGCTGCGGTTTTTGAATGATGTGGGACTGGAATATTTAACGCTGGACCGGTTGGCATCGACGCTTTCAGGGGGCGAGGCGCAACGAATTCAACTGGCGACGTCGCTGGGATCGCGGCTGGTGGGAACTTTGTATGTGCTGGACGAGCCTTCGATCGGGTTGCACAGCAGGGATACGCACCGGCTGATCAAGATTCTGCAGGATCTGCGGGATTTGGGAAACACGATTCTGGTAGTGGAGCACGATCCGGACATTATGCGGACGGCGGACCGGATTTTGGATCTGGGTCCGGGAGCGGGAGAAAATGGCGGGAAGCTGGTGGCGGCGGGGACTTACGACGAGATTCTGAAAAATCCGGCATCGCTGACGGGGCGTTATTTGTCGGATGATTTGCGGATCCAGATTCCGGCGGTACGGCGGCAGCCGGGCACGCAACAGATCAAGATCAAGAATGTGCGCGCGAATAATCTGAAAGGGATCGATATCGAGATTCCGCTGAGAATGCTGGTGGCGATCACGGGAGTATCGGGATCGGGGAAATCGACGTTACTGCATCAGGTGCTGTATCAGGCGCTGGCGGAGGCGAAGCAGCAGACTGTTTCTAACGGGGCGCGAGGAACGGCGACGTGGGAAAGTCTGCGAGGGCGACCAGTTTATTGATGAAGTGGTGCTAGTGGATCAATCGCCGATCGGGCGGACGCCACGGTCGAATCCGGTGACTTATATCAAGGCGTTCGATGCGATGCGCGAGCTGTTCGCTTCTCTGCCCGAGGCGAAGAAGCGCGGGTTTGGCGCGGGACATTTTTCGTTCAACATTCCGGGCGGGCGCTGCGAGACTTGCCAGGGCGATGGCACGGTGACGGTGGAGATGCAATTTCTGGCGGACGTGGAACTGATTTGCGAGGAGTGCAAGGGGACGCGGTACAAGGCGCAGGTGCTGGAGGTTCGTTACCGGGGAAAAAATATTCATGAAGTGTTGAACCTGACGGTGAAAGAGGCGCTGAAATTTTTTGCCGAGGCTCCGAAGATCACGGAGAAGTTGCGGGTGCTGGATGAAGTGGGGCTGGGATATTTGCGGCTGGGGCAATCGGCGACGACATTGTCGGGCGGCGAGGCGCAGCGGATGAAATTGGCGGCGCATTTGCAACCGGCGGCGCGGGAGATTGGACGGCCGAGTTCGGGGCGGCCGGACGAACCACGCAGAGGGCGGCGATTGCTTTATATTTTTGACGAGCCCACGACGGGATTGCACTTTGATGATGTGAGTAAATTGCTGGCGGCGTTCCGGCGGCTGATCGATGCGGGCGGGTCGATTCTGGTGATTGAGCACAATCTGGAAGTGATCAAGACTGCGGATTGGGTGATCGATCTGGGGCCGGAGGGTGGAGCGCGCGGCGGCAAGATTGTGGGAGCGGGAACGCCGGAGACGATCGCGAAGCTGCCGGGCTCATATACTGGGAAATATCTGGCTCGAGTGCTGAACGGACATGGCAGTGGCAACGGAGCGTCGCGTCCCGATGGCAGCAAGTAGGTTGGTTGCGGGTACGCTGCTGGTTGTGGCAGCATGCGGCTACGCGCTTGCGCAGGATCCGGGGCAGGTTCCGGACGCGTCTTCCCTTCCCTCTTCTTCGACTTCATCCTCATCTTCATCCTCTCATCATCGAGTTCTGCTGGACCATCGATCCGGCCATTACGTTCGAGTGCCGGATGACGATGCCCCGGCTCCGCCTGCTGAACTCACGCAGGCGGAAGCGGCAATCGAGAAGCAGAATTATGCTGCGGCGGAATCTCTGCTGCACAAGGTGGTGGAGCGCGATGCGCGCGAGTTATGTGGGATGGTTTGATCTGGGGTTCGTGGAAAATGCTTTGGGGAACGTGGATGCGTCGATTGCGGCATATCGCAAATCGGTGGCGGCGAAGCCGGATGTGTTCGAATCCAATTTGAATTTGGGATTGCAACTGGCGAAAACTCACAGCCGGATGCGGAGGAATTCCTGCGGGCGGCTACGCGGCTGAAGCCGACGAGTCATGTGGAGGAAGGACAATACCGGGCATGGCTGGCGCTGGGACAGACGCTGGAAAAATCGAAACCCGAGGAAGCTCTGGCGCTTATCGGAAAGCGGCCGAGTTTCAGCCGAAAGAGGCGGAGCCGCATTTTGCCGCGGGAATGCTGCTGGAGCAGGAAAATAAATTTGCCGATGCGGAACAGGAATACAAGCGCGCGCTGGAGCTGGACCCGGGATCGCGGGATGCGGTGATGGGGCTGGCCAATGTTTACATGCGGGGGCGGCGGTTTCCGGAGGCGGAAGATTATTTGCGGAAGCTGCTGGCGCGAAACATGGATTCGGGCCGCGGTAGAAATACAGTTGGGGCGGGTGCTGGCGGCGGAGGGCAAGAATGAGGATGCGATCGCGGCGATGCGGGCTGGGATCAAGCTGGCTCCGGGGGATGAAGCGGCGCGGCGCGATCTGGCCGAGTTGTATACGACGGCGGGAAAGAACGATTTGGCGGAGGCGGAGTACCGAACGCTGGTAGTGGCGCATCCTAATGATGCAGAGCTTCACCGGCGGCTGGGGCAGGCGCTGCTGCGGGAAAAGAAACCGAAAGACGCGCAGCAGGAGTTTCTGACGGCGGTGAAGCTGAAGCCTGACTTGGGAGAAGCGTATGGCGACCTGGCGTTTGCCGCGGGGGAAAACGAAAACTACGAATTGGCGATTAAAGCGCTGGATGTGCGTAGCGAAATTATTGCCGGAGAATGCCGTGACCTATTTTCTGCGGGCCTCGGCGTACGATCATCTGCGGCAGTTCAAGCCGGCGGCGGCGAACTATCACCTCTTTCTCAACACGGCAAATGGGAAGTATCCTGATTATGAGTGGAAGGCGAAACACCGGCTGATTGCGATTGAGCCGAAGAAGTGATTGGCGGAAGTGAAATGGCTTTCGGGATGAGACGCTTCACGAGGTTGGTGGATGGCGGCGGTGCTGGTGGCAATCGCACTCTCGGGACCGCTGGCGTTGATGGCGCGCCGCGAAGTGACCATCGCGGAATTGAAGCAGGAAGTTGCCAATGCCAGGATTGCCGAGCGGCCGGCATTGTGTGTTGAGATCTGCGAGCGGCAACTGGATGAGGCTAACCGGCTGTACGTGGCTGGCGACAGCGACCAGGGGAAGGCCGCGCTGGTGGACGTTACGGCCTTTGCCGAACTGGCGCGCGATTATGCCATTCAATCGCACAAGCGGGAGAAGCAGAGCGAAATCGCGATCCGCAAGATGGCCCGCAAACTGGCGGATTTGAAACATGCGGTTTCGCACGAGGACCAGACGCAAATTCAAAACGCAATCGACCGGCTGGAGCGGATTCGAGACGATCTGCTGGCGGCGATGTTTCCCAACGGAGGGAAGAAATGAAAATCCGGTTTGGAACGATCGCGGTCATGAGCCTCCTGTTGCTGGTTGCGGCGCCGGGCTTGGCGCAGCGGCATCGCGATCCGTTTACGCAGGCGGAGATCGATCAGATTCGCGATACCAGCTGGGAGCCGCAGTTGCGGCTGGGGCTTTATGTGAAATTTGCGCGGGCGCGGCTGGTGGGGATGGAGGAAATGCGCGCCGATCCCAAGACCAAGAACCGCGCGCAGCAGACGCATGACAAGCTGGATGACTTCCTGCTGATCTATGACGAGTTGAACGACAACATCGATACCTATGTTGACCGGAAGAATGATATTCGCAAGCCGCTGAAATTGGTGATTGATGCGGATACGGAGTTCCAGGCGAAGCTGCTGGCGCTGAGGGATGCTGCGGGTGTTTCTCCGGAGGAGTTTAAGCAATATGAATTTGTTTTGAGTAATGCTCTGGATACGGTGGATAGTACGGCGGAAGATCATAAGCAGACTCTGGCGGATCAGGAAGAGGCGGCGAAGCATCGGAAGAGGAGCGATTCGCAGAGCGGGAGCCGGTCGGAGTAGTGGGTTGGTCGTCCCCAGCGCCTAAAGGCGCGCCACAGGGGCTAAAGCCCGGATCTTTCTTAGGAGCTTACGCGGCGCTGAAGCGCCGCTCTTCCACGGTGCTGCCGGCTCGGGTCGTGTCGGATCGAAGGTCAAAGGCGTCGGCGCGGCGCGGTTCGGCGGGTTGCGCGGGCAACGTGGTTGTGCGAGCTTACAGCAGGTTCCTCCACTGCGCCCTCGCTAGCGCTCGTGCTCCGGTCGGAATGACAAGTTGAGGAAGTCATAGGGTCTAAAGCCCTTTCTATCCGAAGCCTTGACGCCGTGGCGCGTTGCTCGTTCTGTCCGTGCTAATCTGGGCTCATTGTGCGTGAGGGATTGCTTCGAACTTTTTCAGGAAGAACACCGGCAACTGCGTCCGGGGACGGCGACGCCTGAACTGAAAATTGAATTTTTTGCCTTCGCGAATGTGAACAATACGATTCGATTGCGCGAGGGCAGGCTGCTGGTGCGGCTTTCCGATCTGCTGGAGGGCGCGCCGGAGGCGGTGGTGCGGGCGATTGCGCACATCCTGCTGGCGAAGATGTATCGCAAGCCGATTGATCGCGGGCAGGCGGCGCGGTATCGGAAATATGTGGGCAGCCATGATGTGGTGAGCAAGGCGCATCTGGTGCGGCAGATGCGGGGGCGGAAGCGGCTGCATTCTCCGCAGGGTCACGTTTACGATCTCGACGCGATTTTTGAGGATTTGAATGCGCGATTTTTTCATGGGCTGATGGGGCGGCCGCGCATGAGTTGGAGTCCGACGAAGACGCGGCGGATTCTGGGGCACTACGATCCGGCGCACAATGCGATTGTGATCAGCCGGATTTTTGATCATCCTGCGGTGCCGCGCTATGCGGTGGAATACATTGTGTACCACGAGATGCTGCACTTGAAGCATCCGGTGCGGCTGCGCGGGAGCCGGCGGTGCGTGCATTCGGCGGAGTTTCAGGCGGAGGAGAAGTTGTTTCCGGAGTGGGAGCGGGCGGAGGGGTTTTTGAAGAGGTTGTGAGGCCTGCTATTCGAAGGGCGCGGCCAATTGAAGAAAGGTCAAAATCCAATACGGTTGGCTCTCGGAGGAATCCACTTTCCGAGGTGTTAGTTCCAAGCGAACGTTCATTTGAGGAAAAGTCTGGCTGAGATTACTTCGAATCGGTGCTGCATCTCGCCGGGGATTTAACCGTCTATGACCCTATCGGGCGAGTTCAAGGCTGCGATAGAGCTTTGCTTCTCATGCCTTGCACATCGTCCGAGCTACCAGGCATGTTCTTCGAATGTTAGCCGAATATCCAGAATCTACGACCCGGTCTCCTAACGAAGGTAGCTGATCGCTGGCGAAATCATCATTGGCCCGAACCGAGATCGCCTGACCTGACACTCTCACCGTTTGCACTGATCGGCGAGCGGGTGGCCCGCCCTTGCGCAGTTTGCAAGGGTGGGATTTCGACAGGGTGGAAGCAGCGACAGCTAGGCTGCAGGCCGGCTCATCAACTCCGCCTTTGGCGCACTGATTGATCTTGACCATGCCAGCCTCGCCATAAGCGTAGCTGCGATAGCTGCTCCAGAGCCATTGTTCGGGTTCCTGCACCAACCCCGCCTTCACCGGGTTGCGATGCATATACGCAGCTTTTCCACACGCTTGCGCTCGCTTCACACGTGAAAATCATAAAATCACTTTTGCTAAACATGCGGCGGAGCTTTCGGGCCAGAGTGCGGCCTGCAGCGGATTGTGCCGCTTGCGATTCAGAACACGGCGGGCGAATCGTTGCTTCACGACTTGCATGACTGTTGAGGGTGTTCCGTGGTCTGGCTCGCTAATGAGCAAATGAATGTGGTCGGGCATCACGACGTAGCCGACCACCACAAACTGGTAGCTCTGGCGGACCTCCTCGAAAACTTGCAGGAACAGATCGCGCTGGCGCGGGCTGGCCAGCCAGGGCTGGCGATGATAACAGCTACAGGTGAGAAAGTGGAGATAGTCGTGGCCGGAGTAGCGCTTGAGGCCTGCGGGCATATCTTCACTCTATTCGAAGGGAGAAGCTGGGGGATGGGAAGATCAGGATCAAAATCCTGTAGTGTTCGCATTTGGGAATCCCACCCTTGCACAAAACGCAAGGGTGCCCCCCGACTCCGTTTAATTCATAATTTTCGCCGTGTGATGTGGATCACGCGGGTTTGTGACGGAGCGGATTGACGCCTTCTGGCGCGGACGGCATATCCTTGAAAGTTGAAATTGAAATTCATTTTCAAGATCAGCTTCAGAATCAGGGCGACTTTTAAATGCTTCAGGCTTTTATTATTACGCTGCGCGAGGGGGTTGAGGCGGCGCTGATTGTGGGCATTACGCTGGCCTATCTGGCGAAGATTGGGCGCAATGATTTGCGCAAGGCGGTGTATGCGGCGCTGGTGGCGGCTTTTGTGGGGAGTATCGGGGTTGCCATTCTGCTTTCCAAGCTCAACCTGAACGAAGATGTTTTCGAGGGCTGGGTGATGCTGGTGGCCGCTTTCTTCGTTGTCACCATGGTGATTTTCATGATGAAGACGGGGCGCAAGCTGAAGGGGCAGATTGAGGGCAAGGTTGGGCTGCTGGCGGGGAATGACGCGTGGATTGGGCTGTTCTTTTTTGTGTTTCTGATGGTGCTGCGCGAGGGCGCGGAGACGGTGCTGATTCTTTCGGCGGTGACGCTGAACTCGACCGAGCTGATGAGTTTTCTGGGAACGTTGTTGGGCGTGGGGGGCGCGATTGCTTTTGGCGTGATGTTTGTGAAGGGCAGCGTGCGGATTAATTTGCAGAAATTTTTCCGGATTACCAGCGCGATTCTGATTCTGGTGGCGGCGCAGTTGGTGATTGCCGGTTTGCATGAACTTTCGGAAAGCGGAGTGATCGCATCGTCGAAGACGGAGATGGCGATTGTTGGGCCGATCGTGAGCAACGAATGGTTCTTTTTTGTGACGATTATCGCGATGGCAGCGCTGATGATTTTGTTTGATGCGAAGCGGCGGCAGCCGGTGGCGGAGTTTGCCTCGGGGGCGGAGCGGCGCAAGGCGATGTGGACTTCGCGCAAAGAACGGTTGTGGATGGTCTCAGTTTACGTCTTCTCTTTTATTTTTATTTCGATGGTGACGGCGGAGTTTGTTTATGCCAAGAGCCAGAGCGCGCTCTCGCCGGCGACGGAAGTGAGCTTTGTGAATGGCAAGGTGACGATTCCGCTGGCGAAAGTTTCCGATGGAGATTTGCATCGCTATGAGGCGAAGGAGAATGGGGTTGAGGTACGTTTCTGGCTGTATCAGAAGCCGGATGGAAAGATTGCGACGGTGTTTGATGCCTGCCAGATTTGCGGGGCGGTGGGATTTTATAAATCCGGCAACCTGATTGTTTGCAAGAATTGCGCGGCGCCGATCAATGGGCAATCGGTGGGGACGACGGGCGGATGCAATCCGATTCCGCTGAAGGCGACGGAGACGGCGGATTCGGTGGTGATTCAGGAGGCGGACATTGCGGCGGAGAGCCACATGTTCGAGAGGCAATAAGGAATGTTCGTACGCCTCGTCTACGAATCGTTCCGGCGCCAGAAGCGGCGTAAATTGCTGGCGGGGGCGGCGATCACGCTGGGGGTTACGGTAGCGACAGCGATGATTGGGGTCGCAACCGATATTGGCGACAAGATGAATCGCGAGCTGCGAACGATTGGCGCAAACATACTGGTGACTCCGCAGGAAGATACGCTGGATGTGGAAATTGGCGGAGTGAATCTGAAGCCGCCAAGCGATGGAGCTTTTCTGAACGAGGCCGATCTGCCCAAGATCAAAGGCACGTTCTGGCATAACAACATTACGGGATTTGCTCCGATGTTGCCGGTACAGGCTGGGCTCGAGCGCGATGGGAAGACCGAGAACGTTACGCTGCTTGGCACTTACTTTGCCAAGCAGATTTCTTTTGGTAAAGAAGAATTTACGACTGGAGTACGTTCGACGAACTCCTGGTGGAAAGTTTCCGGAGCGTGGCCGGAGGATTCGTCGCGTGACGTGTTGCTGGGAGAGCGGTTGGCAGCGCGGCTTTCGGAGCGGACGGGCGATGAGATTACGCTTTCTGGACGGCGCTTGCGGGTGAGTGGAATTCTTTCGGCTGGTGGTAGTGAGGACGATGAAGTAGTTGCACCGATTGCGTTGGCTCAGGAAATTCTGGGAAAGCCGGGCGCGGTGAAGCGCATTTATGTGAGCGCGCTGACCAAGCCGGAGGATGCGCTGGCGAGGCGCGATCCAAAGAGTATGTCTGGTGCGATCTATGACAGGTGGTACTGCTCGCCCTATCCGCAGTCGATTGCGTTCCAGTTGCAGGAAGCGATTCCGAATTCGCATGCGGAGCAGATTCGTCAGGTGGCGCAGAATGAAGGAGCGGTGCTAACGCGGATTGAAGGGCTCATCTTCTTAGTGACGCTGGCGGCGTTGTTCGCTTCGGCGCTGGCGGTTTCGGCGGCCATGGCGACTGCGATTTTCGAGCGGCGGGCAGAAGTGGGCTTGATGAAGGCGCTGGGCGCGGGGAAGGTGGCGGTTGCTTCCATCTTTTTTGCCGAAGCCACGCTGCTGGCTTTGCTGGGCGGGCTGGTGGGATTTGCGGCTGGCGGAATGCTGGCGCACCAGATTGGAAGGTCGATATTTAATTCGGAGATTGCGATTTCGCCGGTACTGTTGCCGGTGATTCTGGTGATCGCGGTGGTCGTCACTTTTGCGGGAAGTGCGGTGGCGATTCGCAAGGCGGTGGGGCTGGATCCGGTGTTTGCGCTGCGGGGTGAATTGTGAACGGCCAGGAAGTAGCGGCGAGGCGGAAGGGATCTCCGCATACGTCGATGTTTATGCGGATGCTGGTGCGGGCGGCGGTGCTGCGGCGGGGACGGGCGCTCTCCGCGCTGTTTGCCATGGTAGTGGCGGCAGCCGTGGCGACGGCGATGTTGAATCTTTATGTCGATGTGCAGGCCAAACTGCGGCGGGAGTTTCGTAATTACGGCGCGAATATTGTGCTGGTAGGCAAGGACGGCGCTTCCCTTCCCGCGGACGCTTTGGCGCGGGTGGAATCCGTTGTTGGAAATCGTGGAGTGGTGGCTCCGTTTGGGTTGGTGGTGGCGCGAACCGATGATGGCGCAGGCAGTGGTTGTCGCGGGAACGGATTTTGAGCGGGTTCGGCAACTGGATCACTGGTGGTCGGTGAGCGCGTGGCCTTCAGGTCCACAGCAGGCGCTGGTGGGAGTGCGGGCGCGGGCGGTGGTTTCACCGAAAAATCAGAATTTTGATCTTAACTTTCAGGGACATAAGATTCAGCTGAAGCCGGCGGGAACGGTAGAGACGGGAGCGGCGGAAGACAGCCGCGTGTATATTTCGCTGGCGGATTTTGTGGCGTGGAGTGGAGTGCAGCCCTCGACGATTGAAGTTGCGGCCAGCGGGTCGCCGGAGGAGATTGTAGCGGATTCTGCATCAGTTGCAAAGTGCGATTCCGGGGGCGGAGGTGCGTCCGGTGCGTCAGATTATGGAAGGCGAGGCGCGGGTGCTGGGCAAGACGCGGGCGACGCTGCTGGCGGCGGCTGCGCTGATTATTTTGACCGCGGCACTGTGCGTGCTCTCGACGCTGATGGGATGGGTGTTTGACCGGCGGCGAGACTTTGCGATTTTGAAGGCGCTGGGAGCGTCAGATGGGATGCTGAATGGGTTTTTTGCCGCGGAGGCGGCGGCGCTGGGAGCTACCGGGGCGGTGATCGGATTTGTTTTGGGCATCGGGATCGCGGCATGGATTGGGCGGGTGAATTTCCATGCGGCGGTGGCGCCGCGGTTTAGCGTCCTACCTTTTGTGCTGGCTGGTAGCATAGCGGTGACGTTGCTTTCAGCGATCCTGCCGATTTCGATGTTGCGGCGGGTGCAGCCGGCGGTCATTTTGCGGGGAGAGTGAAATGATACAGATCAAAGACGTGACCAAGCTCTACCCGGGTAAGGCTTCGACGGCGCAGGATCCCACTTCTCGCAAAAGAGGCGAGAAGTGGGGCACCCCCAGTGATGCTATTCGCGCGCTGGATCATATTTCGCTGCATGTGGCGCCGGGGGAATGGCTTTCGATTATGGGGCCGTCGGGGTCGGGGAAATCGACGCTGGTGAATCTGATTGGATGTCTGGACCGGCCGACGTCAGGTGAGATTTGGCTGGATGGGCAGAATGTGGCGGGGATCTCCGCGAGTGAACTGAACCGGGTGCGGGCGGAAAAGATTGGATTTATTTTTCAGCAATTCCATCTGATTCCTTTTCTTACGGCGGTGGAGAATGTGATGCTAGCGCAGTATTTTCACAGCATGACGGATGAGCAGGAGGCGATGGACGCGCTGACGCGGGTGGGGCTGGGAGACCGCGGGCATCATTTGCCTTCGCAGCTGTCGGGTGGCGAACAGCAGCGAGTTTGTATTGCGCGGGCTTTGATTAATGATCCGAAGATTATTCTGGCGGATGAGCCGACGGGAAATCTGGATGCGGTGAATGAGGAATTAGTCCTGCGGCTGCTGCGCGAGTTTCACCAGCAGGGGCGGACGATTGTGATGGTGACGCATGATCCGGTGGTGGCGCGGCTGGCGGACCGGCGGATTGAATTTCATCATGGCAAAATCGAATCGCAAGAAGTGTTTGCCATGGCGGATGAAGAACAGTTCGATGAAGTGCTTGAGGAGTTGTGGGTACTGGGCGAGCATGGCGAGATTGCGGAAGTGGAGCGCATGGAGGTGCACGGAGCGCTGCCGGTGAGCCTGGCGATTGAGAAGATGATGCAGATGGGACTGGTGGTTTCGGCGCCGCATCCTCCGCTGGCGCATGGGCATAAACCTTTTGTGAATCCGTGCCATGATGCGTTGAAGCCAGTGTCGGCGTCGGTGGGCGATGGAACTTTGATTGTGGAGCTCACGACCCGCGGGCGGGAGCGGGCGGGGAGCATTATCCGGCGGCACCGGCTGGCGGAGCGGTTGTTTACCGACAGTTTGGCGATGGATAGTGAATCGGAGATTGAGCAGCAGGCTTGCAAGTTTGAGCATATTTTGTCGCCCGAGGCGACGGATAAGATTTGCGCGTTTTTGGGGCATCCACGGACCTGTCCGCATGGGGCGCCGATTCCGCCGGGAGGGTGCTGCGAGCGGTCGGAGTTTGCCGAGGCTACGACTTCTGTGCGCGGGGAGCGTTCGGGAACTCCCGGGGGCTAAAGCCCTGTATCTTTGCTTACGCTTTACGCGGCGCTGAAGCGCCGCTCTTCCACGGTTGCGCTGGCATTCGTTTGTTCTGTTGGCATTCATGGAAATGACGCTCTTTCGCGGGCACTGCAGCAGACAGCAGGTTCCTCCGCTGTACCCTCGCTAGCGCTCGGGCTCCGGTCGGAATGACAATTTGATTGAGGGAGATCACCGCGGCTTTCGGGCGCTGCTATGATCAGTTTCGACTATGGCTATGAGACGTCCTACTATTGGTGTATTTGACTCGGGCTTTGGCGGGCTGACTGTTCTTAAAGCTTTGCTTGAAGTGATTCCGGAGGCCGATTATCTCTATTTTGGAGATACGGCGCGGCTGCCCTATGGGTCGAAATCGGTAGAGACGGTGGGGCGGTATGCGGTGGAGGCTGCGCATTTTCTGGAGGTGCATGGGGCGCAGGTGCTGGTGATTGCCTGCAATACGGCGACGGCTCTGGCGCTGGATCGAATTATTGCGGCGGCGCATGTGCCGGTGGTGGGGGTGGTGGAGCCGGGTGCGGAGGCTGCGGCCGCGGTGAGCAAGAATAAGAGAGTGGTTGTGGTTGGGACTGAGGCTACGGTCAGCAGCCATGCTTACAAGCGGGCACTGGAGGCGCGGGGGGTGGAGGCGCGGGAGAAGGCTTGTCCGTTGCTGGTGCCGTTGGTGGAGGAAGGATGGGTGGAGCACCCGGTCACCGATCAAGTTGCCGGGATTTATTTGAAGGAGGCGTTTGCCGACGGATTCCATGACGCGGACGCGCTGGTGCTGGGGTGCACCCATTATCCGTTGCTCAAGGCGGTGTTGCGGCGGGCGGCACCGGCGCATGTGAGCATTGTGGATTCGGCGGAATCGACGGCGCGGGTAGTGGCGGAACGACTGCAGGGGCTTTTGCTTTCTCCGGCAGGTGAGGAACGGCGGAGAGTTCCGCGGATTAAGTTTTTTGCTACGGATTCGGTGGAGAAATTCCGGCGGTTGGGGGAGAGATTTTTGGGGCATCCAATCGAAAATGTGGAGCATGTGGATCTGAAGGAGTAGGGTTCAGGGGCTAAAGCCCCAATCAGGGTTAGTCATTACGCGGCGCTGAAGCGCCGCTCTTCCACGGTTGTGCGGGCATCCGGGAGAATATTCCTCTTTCGCGGTTCTGGAGCGGACAGCAGGTTCCTCCACTGCGCCCTCACTGGCGCTCGGGCTCCGGTCGGAATGACAGTTTGATTAGGGGTCTGGGTCCGTTGGAGCTAAAGCTCGGAGCAGGAACTCGCTAAAACTCAGTACAGGTGGAAGTCGACCTCTACTGCCATTTCAACTTTGACGGGGTGGCCGTCTTTCTTGCCGGGTTCGAAGCGCCAGGTCTTGACGGTTTCGAGAGCTTTTTCGTCGAGGCCCATGCCGAGGGAGTTTACTACGCGGAGATTTGTGGGTTTGCCGTCGGTATCGACGACGATCATCAGGGTACAAGTGCCCTGATACTTGGCTTTGCGGGCTTCTTCGGAAAATTCCGGATCGGGAGAATAGATGGGGCGGGGTGGAGTGACTCCACGACCGGGACGGAAAACGCCGCCGCCCATGCCGCCGCCCTCGCCGGGGCCTACGCCGGGGCCGTGTGCCGGAGCCGACGCCGCCGCCACTCGCCTGAACCGATGCCAGAGCCGTAGCCGGTTCCGTTCGACGGGATGATGGCGGAGGATTTGGGGTCGCCGAGGTTAGGCAAATTATTCATTGCCACTTTGATCTCGGGTGGGACGATCACCGTGGGTTCAACCGCCAGCTTGGGGTTGAAATTTCGTATCACCGCGGTGGGCGGAGTGATCTGCTGCATGGAGAATTTGGGAAGCTTGCCACGGGAGGCCTGGAGGACGTCGCGGTCGCCACCGCCGCCACCGCCTCCGGCTTGAGTCTTGGCCGGCTTGAGCGAGTAATCGCCGGGATCGATCAGGGCTGTGGTGACGGTCTGCGGCTTGGCCTGGGCTTTAGTGACCCAACGGTGCGCCCAAATTGTGCCGCCGATGATTAATGCCAGGACTACGACGTGGGCGGCGGTGGAACCGAGGACGCCATTTTTCTTGTAGTTGTAGAAGCCCCAGATATCTTTGACGGGGATGGGCTTCGATTCCAGCTTGAGAGGTGGAAGTTTCTTGGGGAAAAAGAAATCGTCCAAGCCGCGGAAGAGGGACTTGTACAACGGCTCGAAGGTGTCGGGAGCGAGCAGGAGATGGAGTTCCGGCTCTTTTTCAGCTGGTGTCGGATTCACTTCTACAGATGACATGTTCCCCGATTCGGCTTTCCCAGGTCGGACGGTGAGTGCACTGCGCTCGGCCCGACGCCCTGCTCAACACAGATGAAGAGTCGTTCCAGCGAGTTGCCTGTAAGGCTACGGCTGGTTGTGAAATTTAGCGACCGTACTGGGCAAAGATTAACGTCCATTTGCCTGTTTGGAAAATTGTACCTCTTCTTTGGGTAGTTTACGAAGTGTATTTCGGGGGGGTGCTGGAAGGGGAAATCAAAATCTTTAACACAGGGGACACTGGGGTCACGGGGTAGAGCTTCAGGATCGGGAGTTCGTGGACGTTCGCGGCGACGCTCCCTATAATGAAAAGATTCACACATTGGGAGAAGCCGATAGAGTGCCGCTCGAACTGAAAACTACTATTAATCTGCCTAAAACTGCCTTTCCGATGAAGGCCAATCTGCCGCAGTAATGAGCCGAAAATGCTGGCGCGGTGGGAGGAGGCGCGGATTTATGAGCGCATCCGCGAGGCGCGTAAGGGCGCGCCGACTTACGTTTTGCACGATGGGCCGCCTTATACCAGCGGGCCGATCCATATGGGAACGGCGCTGAATAAGTGCCTGAAAGATTTCATCGTGAAGTCGAAGACGATGGCGGGGTTCGATGCGCCGTATGTGCCGGGTTGGGATTGCCACGGGCTGCCGATTGAGATCAAGGTGGATAAGGAGCTGGGCGGAAAGAAGCTGCAGATGCGTCCGCTCGATGTGCGGGCGGAGTGCCGGAAGTATGCACAGAAATTTTTGGATTTGCAGCGGGTCCAGTTCAAGCGGATTGGAGTGTTTGGGAGATTTGATCGTCCGTACGCGACGATGAATCCGCAGTATGAGTCGGTGGTGTTGTCGACGTTCTTTTCGTTTTACGAAAATGGATTCGTCTACAAGGGGCTGCGCGCAGTTTACTGGTGCATGCACGACGAGACTGCGCTGGCGGAGGCTGAGGTGGAGTATGAGAATCACACCAGCCCGACGGTTTATGTGAAGTATGCGTTGCTGGATGATCCATCGACAGATTGATCCGGCGCTGGCGGGGAAAAAGGTTTCGACGATTATCTGGACGACGACTCCGTGGACGCTGCCGGCGTCGATGGCGGTGGCGTTTCATCCGGATGAAGAGTATGTGGGATTGGAATCCGGTGGTGAAGTTTACATTGTGGCGGCGAAGCTGGCGAAGGATGTGGCGGAGAAATGCGGGCTGGTTGATGCGCGGGAGATTGCGCATTTTCCGGGACGAAAAATGGAGCGGCTGAATTTTCAGCATCCATTTCTCGATCGGAAGATTCTTGGCGTGCTGGCTGAGTACGTCACCATGGATACGGGGACCGGCGTAGTGCATACGGCGCCTTCGCATGGCGCTGAGGATTTTATTACTGGAGTGAAGTACGGGCTGGATGCGACCAGTAATGTGGACGAGAAAGGAATTCTGCGCAACGGACTTGAGGAGTACACCGGGTTGCGGGTATGGGATGCGAACCAGCCGATTATCGAATTGCTGAAGAAGCGCGGGGCGCTGCTGCATACGGAGAAGACGGAGCATTCTTATCCGCATTGCTGGCGCTGCCATAATCCGGTGATTTTTCGGGCGACGGAGCAGTGGTTCATTTCGATGGAAACGCCGATGCCGGGCGGGAAGTCGGAAGAGGACACTTTGCGGAAGCGGACACTGGAAGACATCAAGCATGTGAAGTGGGATCCGGCGTGGGGCGAAGAACGGATGTCGAACATGATTGCGACGCGGCCGGATTGGTGCATTTCGCGGCAGCGGGTTTGGGGCGTGCCGATTGCCGTTTTTCTTTGCGAGAGTTGCGGAAAGCCGCTGAATGATCCGGATGTGAATCGTAAGGTGGTGGAGTTGTTTGCGCGGTCGGGGGCGGATGCGTGGTTTACGCCGGAGTCGAACTCGATCCTTCCGGTAACTGCGAAGTGTCCACACTGCGGCGCGAGGAAATTTGAGAAAGAGACGGACATCTTCGATGTTTGGCTGGAATCGGGCGCGAGTTACCTGGCGTTGATTTCCGATGAGCCGAGCTATCCGTGGCCTTCTGATTTGTATTTAGAGGGCGGGGATCAGTACCGCGGGTGGTTTCAGTCGTCGCTGCTGTGCGGCATGGGAACGCGGGGAACGCCTCCGTATAAAGAAGTGGTGACGCCGGGATGGACGCTGGATGAAAAGGGCCAGGCCATGTCGAAGTCGCGGGGGAACGACGTGGATCCGGTGGATATTTCGGACCGGCTGGGGGCGGAGGTGGTGCGGTTGTGGGTGGCGTCGGTTGATTTTCGGGAAGATGTGGTGGGGTCGGAGAAGCTGATGCTGCGGATTGCGGAGAATTACCGCAAGATTCGCAATACGTTTCGTTATGTGCTGGGGAATCTGGGAGATTTTAATCCGGAGGCGGACGCGGTTCCGTTTCAACGCATGGAAGGGCTGGACCAGTACATGCTGCGGCAAACGCTGGAGTTTGCTTCGGAGGTGAAAGAGTCGTATGAGGCGTTTGCCTTTCATAAGATTTATCACCGGCTGAATCACTTTTGCATTGTTGATTTGAGCGCGTTTTATTTTGATGTTCTGAAAGACCGGCTTTATATTTCCGCCCCGAAATCTCTGGCGCGGCGTAGCGCGCAGACGGCGATCTGGCGGATTGGAGAGGCGCTGGTGCGATTGCTGGCGCCGATCATGAGTTTTACTTCCGAAGAAGTCTGGGATTATCTGCCGAAAATCGATGCGCGGAAACCAAGTGTGCATCTGGAATTATTTCCGTCGGCGGGGGAAATCCTGGGTGAGAGTTCGGTGAAGGACGGCGGAAACAACGATGACTGGACAACGCTGCGCGCGGTGCGCGACGAAGTGCTCAAGGCGCTGGAAGAGGCGCGCAACAATAAATTGATCGGGACGGGGCTGGAGGCGCAGGTTATCGTTGCGGCTTCGGAGCCTGTTTATACGGTATTGTCGCGACATGCTGATCAGTTGCGCTATCTGTTTATTGTTTCCGCGGTTTCGCTGGTTCAAGGTTCGGGCAATGGCACGGGCGGGGTGCATGTCGAGGTGAAAAAAGCGGACGGTTTGAAGTGCGAGCGTTGTTGGAATTATTCGATCCATGTGGGCGAGGACAAGAATTATCCGACGGTGTGTGAGCGGTGCAGCGCGGTGTTGAAGGAAATTGGCGGAGGCTAACCTTAGGGGCTAAAGCCCGAGTCATTTTAGAAGCTGTGCGCGGCCCATTCGACTGCGCTCAGGGCAGGCTGCTGAAGCGCCGCTCTTCCACGGCGCTGCAAATGCTGGTACACATGCGTTGAGTAACCCTCTCATTCGCTTCTGAATCTGCGATCGAGCGGAGAGAATTCGCGGTGCAGCTGAAGCTGCACTGCACCTATTCAAACAACTGAACAGAGATCGAAGGAATTGTGAACTGGCGAAAGCTGAGAACGTTTCTGCTGACCGTTTTGTTTCTGTGCCTGATCCCCGCCACGCGCTACTACCAGATCGACGTACCGCTGATACGGTTTTTGAAAGGGCCTCTGGCGGTGGATCCTCTTTCGCTGCATCTGGCGGGCGAGTTCATGGAGAGCAACCTGGGAACCGAGCAAGGGAGCGACGGCTCGGTGACGGTGCGCATGATCGCGCAGCAATATCTGTTTGTTCCCCACTGCATTCTAGTTCCCGCCGGGGTTCCGGTTCATTTGCGGATTACGAGTGCGGACGCGGTCCACTCGCTGGCTTTCGAAGGCACGAAATATAACGTGAAAGTTCTGCCGGGGACGATCAGCGAGGCGCAACTGCAGTTTCCCAGCGCGGGCGAGTTCAAGACTGCTTGTACTGAATTCTGCGGGGCCGGACATTACGCCATGCGATCCAGAGTAAAAGTGGTACCGCGCGATCAGTTCCCGGCTTTGCAGGCAGGAGAAAGAGGGACCTGTGCGGCGCAGTAAGGAGCGAGGTTTTAGCAGCTGGAAAATGGCGTGGATCGCCGCCGCTCTGGTTGCGGCGGGCTCGCTGCTGGTGGCGGCGAGCGACAATCCGCCGGAACGAATTCCCTCTTATGTGGCGTGGACGCCGGAGACGATTGCAGCGGCCTCCGCGGGTGATGCATTTCGTGGGATGCTGCTGGCCAAGCGCTGCGAGCACTGCCATGGGCCGGAGGGTTTCAGCGCTGTAGGTATGACTCCGAATCTCGCCGGCGTGGATCGGCTGGCGGTGTGGAAGGAGTTGCAGGATTTTCGCAGTCACAAACGAAAATCGCGAGTGATGGAAGGGATTGCGGGTTCGCTTTCGTCGCACGATGTGGCGGACGTGGTCGCTTACTATGCGAAGCTGCCGGTCTTTGAGGATCTCCAGGACAACCGAAATTTTCCGCAGCCGCGGCCTGATCCCAGCCGGGCAGGCGTGGCTTCTCATCTGGTTGCGTTCGGAGATGGCGAGCGTGGCATTCCACCCTGCCAATCATGCCATGGGCCGGTCGCATACAAGATCGGAGTTCCCTCTCTGGTCAACCAGAACACGGACTATGTTCTGAATCAGCTGGAAGCATTTGCGAATGGAGGTCGTGCCAACGACATCAACCTACAGATGCGAACGATCTCTTCTCTTCTTACCGACCAAGAAAGACACGCGCTCGCGGAGTATTACGGCTCCGGTCTTGGACTGGAACCGGGAAGCTCGCGATAAAGTTTCAGATGGACGCCAGGTGGCGCGGTTGTCGGTGATGCTTGCCTGAAGGACCTTTCCTTTCCCCAGTACCAAATGGATTACTTGCGCCGTCCGCAGGCGTGACATAGAGTCCTGTGCTAGTTGGTAAGAACAGCGGCTGAGCGGCTTTTGCCAGCCGTTGGAGGGGCTATTTTGATGAATCTGATGGAGTTGGCTGGCAGTTTCATTGAGAAGGCAAAATGCAAAACGAAAGTATTAGTGTGCATCGGTTTGCAGTATCCCCTTGGAGAAGTCAGGGAGATACCTGAATAACAGGCCTGTAATCAGTAGTTTGCTGATTCGCGGAGTTTGGCATACGGGGTGCACATTAGTGGCTGGGCGCAGTGGACTCTTGCTCCCTGGAGGGGTTTCGACCTCCAAAGCGACTACTTCGGGTTTACACAGGTTCAGGAGGAAGGACGTTTATGAAGCGGATTGTTTTGATGGCTTTACTGGCAATGGCACTGCCGATGGCGATGTTCGCCAGTTCATCGGTCGACTTCACCAATGACGGGGGTGTTCTATCGGGCAGTACGGCCGGATTGACCCTAAGCGGTTCTGAGCTGATTGCCGCCAATGGTCTCGGCGGCCTCGGCCTGGTTACCGGCGGATTGGGAAGCGTAAGCTTTTCCACTGGTGGACTAACCTCAGGCGGAATTACTGCTCTGCAGATGGGCGGCACATTCACCGGCGGCGGGGCTTTTGACATTACCGGCAATGGGACGGACGGCATTCCAACGGGTACGATTTTTGACGGGTCGTTCAGTGGCCCGGTGACCTGGACGCTGGTAACGCTGGCCAACGGAACTCACAATTACACGCTTATGGGAAGCATCAAGGGCACCTGGTATACGGGGGCGACCGTGAATGGCGCAACCGTGCAGCTGACGATCAACACGGGCAAAGGCTACTTCAGCGGAAGCACGATGATCTCCAGCGGCGACACCAACATCAGCACCGTTCCAGAGCCGGGCACACTCGGATTGCTGGGAACCGGATTGATTGGTTTGGCTGGTGCACTGCGGCGTAAGCTGAAAGCGTAATTCATTTTCAAATCCGCCTCACGAAAGCCTCGCGTTCTGCGGGGCTTTCGCTTTGCTTTCTGCGTGCTGGTTCCTGCGCGGCTGTTAGCGCCTCTTCGCGGCGTAAGGCGCAATTCCCTTCCGGATTCGCTTCCCGAAAAAAACTTCAATTACCGCAGTAACCAGCCCTGGGGGATTACCGTTGACGCTGGCGAGTGCGCGTCTTTACATTCGCCACAGGGGGTCGTATGAAAGATATTCATGAGGTGTTGCGGCAGAAGCAGACCAGGTACGCGCAACTGGGCAAGCAGATTGAAATGCTCCAGCAGGCGGCGGAGAAGCTCCGAGAGGTGGCTCCCTTGCTCGCAGAGAACGATGATGAAGATAATGCCGTGTTGATGGAAGTGGACGAAGTGCCGGGCGCGGACGCGTCGGCGGCTAAAGCGGCAGCGGCAGGATCGGGAGGAGCTGCGGCGAAGGCAGCGCGTCCGACGGCGCCGCGTTGGCCGTAATTGGGGCTGTAATCTCGCCTGAGTTAGGCGGGGATTCCACTTTATGACTCTTCTGGCACTATTGATTTCCACTGATGATTCCGCTTGCGAGGTCCTGGGCCGGGTGTTGCCGGCCTCCGGGATCGCGATGGAGCGATTCAGCGATCTGGCGACGGCGGTAGATCGTCTTCGGCAGCAGAGGTTCGATGCTCTGATTATCGATTTTGAAGATGCCAAAGCGGCGGCCGAAGTGTTCGAAGAAGCGCAGAAGTTGAACTCGGGAGTGCCTCCGGTAACGGTGGCACTGGTGGCGGAGCGGGCCAAAGTGCGGGAAGTTTTGAGCAGTGGCGCGCATTTTGTTCTGTATAAGCCACTCACGGAGGAGAGAGCGAAGGCCGGATTGCGGGCGGTGAGTGCGTTGCTGAATCGCGAACGCCGGCGCGCTTACAGGGTTCCGGTGCAGGCTCCGGTGGAGCTGACATTGCCGGATAAACGCACGATGGAGGGAATTCTTCTCGATCTAAGCGAGACCGGTATGGATGTACTGACCGCCGAACCCCAGGTGCCGGCGGCGTTGCTGAAATTCCGCTTCACGCTGCCCGACGCATCGCTGGAAATCGACGCTCACGGGCAAGTGGCATGGGCAAAGCCGAACGGGCAAACCGGCGTCCACTTTCTGGATCTGGACGAATCGATCAAGACACAACTTCAGGAATGGTTACACTCGGCTGCGTCGGCCTTGCGGGCGGGCGAGGATGAGACGGTTCCGCATTGCAAGCTTACTGATCTAAGCCTGGGCGGATGCTATGTGGAAACCGATTCTCCGTTCCCGGAACGTGCGCTGGTCGACCTTTGTCTGCGTACGGACGAAATGGCGGTGCACACGGAAGGTATGGTGCGAGTAGCTCATCCCGGCTACGGGATGGGAGTGGAGTTTCCTTCGCGCACACCGGAACAACGGGCGCAGGTGGGCAATCTGATCAGCTTTCTGCGGGGCTGTCCGCAATCCATGCTGGAAATGAGTGTTTCACCGCGGGCTTTGGTTGCAGACTTGAGCCAGTTCGAACCGGCTCCGGGAGCGGCAAGCGCAACCTCGGAAGACGATGAGTTGCAGGATCCCTTGCTCGAATTGTTGCGCCAGGCGAGCAGCATGCAAGAGAATGATTTTCTGGAAGAACTTCGCCGGCAGCGATCGGGCGAAGCCGTAACCACGTAGTAGTTCCCTTCCTGGTTCTTATTTATTCTTACTCCAACTGAATCGATTCTCAGGCGGCATCGGGAATTCCAGTGCGCTAATGCGGCAGATAGCCTGACTCCATGGGCAGTTTGCCGTCGACGCGGACGACGTTGATAGTGTTGTCGACGGAGCGAACGTCCACGAGGCCGACTGCTCCGGGAGTGGATTGGACGATCTTGAGGACGTCTGCGTCGGAGTCGGCGACCATGATCGAATCTTTGTGGGCGGCGATCAGGGCCTTCCATTCGCCGACGTTCATTTTGTTCAAGCGCTCGAGGGTTTCGATTTCGCCGGCGGAATTCTTGTGCAAGACCAAGACCACCGAGGTGCCGTCAGGCCACTTTCTGACCTCCGAACGAAAAATCCTGGAAAGGTGAGCGGCGGTGACGGTGCCAACATTGTTTTCCTTGTTGACCACGACCGCCATATGGTGGGCGAAGCAGGGAGTAAGGAAGGTCAGGACAAAAGCGAACAGAACGGCAAGGCGCTGAGGTTTCATGAGCACATCCATCTGAAATGTGGTTTGGGGGCCCATGACGAGACTAATTGAGAATTGTCGAGCGGCGCGTCAAAACATTGTCAAATCGCGGGGAGGTACCTGAGAAGAAAACATTTGATTGAATTCCTGAGCGACAGCGAGATCGAAGGCATTTCCTGACGACAATTGACAATTGCCGACCGCGCCGTACAATCCGCTGGCATGGAAATCGGTCCCATTCGGCTGATTCGAGAGGCCACACCGGATCAGCGGCGGACGCTACTGGCGGCGGCACTGGGCTGGGCGCTGGATGCCTTTGACGCCATGCTCTACGCGCTGGTGCTGGCGCTGCTGATACGCGACTTCGGGATGAGCAAGACGACCGCGGGGTTTCTGGGAACGCTTACGCTGTTGGCATCCGGTCTGGGTGGAGTGATGTTTGGTTTTCTTGCCGACCGCATGGGACGCAAGCGGGCGTTGATGGCGAGCATTCTTACCTACTCCGTGTGCTCGTTCGCGTCGGGATTGGCGACGAGCATTGCGATGCTGGCGACGGCGAGATTTGTGCTGGGACTGGGCATGGGTGGCGAATGGAATACGGGAGCGGCACTGGTGGCGGAAACCTGGCCGACCGAACTCCGCGCGAAGGCAATCGCGATCGTTCAGAGTTCGTGGGCCATTGGCTTCGCCGTAGCGGCGCTGGTAGCGGGACCGGTGGCACGTTATTTCGGTTGGCGGGCCGTTTTCTTCGTGGGAATTCTGCCGGCGCTGCTGACGTTATGGATGCGGCGCGGGGTGCCGGAGTCGAAGATATGGGAGGAGCGGAGAATCTCGCGGAGTGAAAATCAGATTGCGAATGAGCCGCAGATCGCAGTCTCGAAACGCGGCCCCGACGGTCACTACGACAGTCGAGTGTCGGCGCTGACGGTGACCACGAGCGAGAAAAGATTCGACAAGTTTCTCTGATGATTTTTAGATCGCCGTATCTGAAGTCGACGGTCGCGCTGTTGTTGTTTAATCTCTTCTGCATGTTTGCCTGGTGGGGATTGTTCACCTGGATTCCGCCTTATCTCTCGCTTCCGGTGTCGCAAGGCGGACGTGGTTTTGGGGTGATGGGCACGACGACTCTGCTGGTGGTGCTGAATCTTTTCGGCATGTTTCCTGGGTATGCCAGCTTCGGCTGGGCCGCGGACCGACTGGGCCGAAAGAGGGCATTTATCTTTTACAGCTTGACCGCGGCTTTTGTGATTCCCCTTTACGCGATTGCGCGGTCGCCTGCGGTGATCATGATTCTGGGAACGGTCGTGGCATTTTTCGGGACTGGATTGTTTTCCGGCTCGGGAATTATTGGCAGTGAGATCTTTCCCACGAGTCTGCGCGCTCGGGGATTGGGATTTACTTACAACGGCGCGCGCACTTTGAGTTCGGTTTCTCCGCTGATTATTGGCCGGGTGGGACAGGCCCGAGGATTGGGCTGGGCGTTTTGTTTGTGCGCTGCCGGGTATCTGCTGGCGGCTTTGATGACAACGCAGCTGCCGGAAACCAGGGGTCAGGACTTGCAGTGAGACATGGATCACAACTGTAGAGATGGCGCCTGGAAAAGCTTACGCTCCGGCAATCTATTCGATGGGCTCCAAGAACGACGGGACTCTCAACTGAGTTGTCCGGCTTTTTGCACGATCACAATCGCAGCGAGAACGAAGACGATTCCTAGGGTCTGAATGGGACGGAGGACTTCGCCTAACAGCAGAGCGGCGAGAACGATCGAGAATACGGGTTCGAGACAACTGGCGATGATGGCACGGGTGGGCTCCAGATACTGCAGGCCGAGGAAGTAAAGAGAAAACGCGCCGAGCACGGAGATCATGGAGAACACGAAAAGAAAAAGCCATTGCGCGGGGACGTAATGGGCGGCGGCGATTTTCCAGGGAGGATTGACGATGAGCCAGAAGAGCGATGCGGCAGCGAGGGTCCAGACGAGGACGCGCCAGCGATCGTGGCGGGCGAGAATGCGATGTCCGCCGACGTTGTAGAAGGCGAAGGAGAATGAGGCCAGCAGCGCGGCGATGATTCCATAAGTATCGAGATGGAGCGCAGCCCCGGAACGTGTACCCAACAGGTTGATGACGAGAGCGATACCGGTTACCGCCAAGGCGACTGCGGCAATTTTTTGGAGTGTGAGCTTTTGCTGGCGGCGGGCGACTACGTAGAGCAGCACCCAGACGGGGGCGGTGTATTGGACGATGATGGCGGTGGCCACGTTGATGCGCTGGATGGCGACGTAATAAAAATAGTTGGAGACGGCCACGCCGAGCACTCCAAGAAGAAAGCAATATGCGAGATCGCGCGCTGGCAGCTTGATTCGCTGCCAGCCTTTTGAGGCGACGAGAAGCGGAAGCAGTACGAGGAGCGAGAATGTAGTGCGCGTCTGCGAAAGAATCAGCGGATCGATGGGATGGAGAATGCTGCCTGAGAGCAGCCTGCCGGTAAATACGGCACGACCCAGTGCGGCGGAAACGCCCCACAGGAATGCGGCGGAAGCGATGAAGAAATATCCGCGAAAAGGATGCGGCTGCGGGCTTCGGGTCGTTGAATTGGAGATGGTATCCCTCGCGGATGGCTTCGATGATCAGGCAGCGGAGAGTAAGAGGTCAAGGCGATCGGGATCGAAGCCCTCAATCACTTCGGCGCCGGATGGCGCGAGAATCACCAGAGTTGGAGCGGTGTGGCTGTGGTAGACCTCGAGCAATTCGAGACGGGCGGCGGAGTCGAGACTCCATATCCCGCTCTTCGAAAGGAAGACCCTTGGCCTCCAGAAAAATTCTCATGATTTCGCAGGAGAGACAGCCGGGCTGGGTGAAGAGCAGAATTCTAGGAGTCACAGGATTTTTATTCTACGCGTCCACGTATTCGATCTCACTGGTAATTTTTGCGGTCTTTTGCAGCATGGCGGAGACTGAACAGTACTTCTCTTTCGAGAGACGAACCGCGTCCTCGACAGCTTTGCGCGATACTTTTCCACCGATGCGGTAGATCAGTTTGATTTCTGTATATACGGAGGGCGGGTCTTTGGCGCGTTCGGCCTGAGCGCGGACTTCAAGGCTGGTGAAGGGCTCGCGCTTTTTCTGCAGGATGGAGACAACGTCATAACCGGTGCAGCCGCAGAGACCGATCAGGACGAGTTCCATGGGGCTGTTGCCTGCCGTCTTATCGCCATCGACGATGATTGTGTGGCCACTGTCGGAGACGCCGTTGAATTTTTGTTTTTCGATCCAGGTGGCGCGGGCGGTAGTCATGAGCGTACCCCGTCGCGCGATTTCCGATTGCCAATTTCCGATTGCCGATTGTTTTGCTTCGCCGTAAGGCGCGAAGCAGCAAATATCGCCGCAAGCTGCTTTGCCTCGTCGATGAGGTCGCTCATACGTTTCTGGGGCATCATTTGTGCCTTCACTAGGAACTCTAGCCAGAATACACTCTCGTCGATCTCTTCTTCCACGATCCCTACCTTGGAAATGAAATCTGCACCCGACCGCGCTTTGCAGACCGCTCGATAGTTTGCTGCAACGGAGGTTCCCGACCTCAGTAACTGTTGACCCACGACGCGTGACTCGGCGGAGCTGGGAAGAGACCGGAAGAGACGAACCACGCGAAGTGCAAACTGCATGGTTCGTTTTTGCGAGCTCTTCAGTCTTATCATTCATCGGAAGTTCCCAATCGACAATTGGAAATCGGCAATCGGAAGTACGTCTGTGACAGATGTCACAGGCAACTTGCTATCTTCGGTTGTCAGTGCTGGGCTCGGGATGGATGAGTACGCGGAAAAGCTCTGGGGCGGCTTGTTTGAAGCGGATTTCGAGTTCGGTTTGAATATCGTGGACGCGGGACAGGGAGAGATCGTCGGAGAAGGTGCAGTGGCAGGAGACGTAGAGGCGTCCGCGAACTTTCTTGATTTGAATGTCGTGCATATCGACGATTTCTGGAAACTCCGCGGCTAGGGATTTTAGGCGGCGCTCGAGGGCGGCGTCGCGCACCGGTTCGTCGCCGGTTTCGATGGTGGCTGGTTCGCTTTCGATGTGGGTGAGGATGTCGCCGATCTCGCGGACGTCGCGGCGCATATCGGCTTCGAGTTCGGTGACCTGATCGTGAGCGCTCTTGAGCGACATGCGTTCGTCGAGTTCGACGTGCTGCTCGACGTGGAGTTTGCCGGCGAGATCCTGCACGCTGATGTCGTGGACGTTGAGATTGTGGCGAGTAGCGACGGCGCGGATGCGGTCGAAGATATTTTCCGAACGCTGCGCGCGGGGTAGCGGTTGGACGGTGACATCGGCGTCGGGAAGAATGTTGCGCACGGCGGCAGTTACCGCTTCCACGAGTTGTTCGGAACGCTGAAAGGTAACGGTGCGGGCGAAACCGACCGCTAGATCGGCGAAATAGCGGTTGCCGGAGCGGCGAATGCGGACGCGGCCGATTTCGAGAACACCGTCCACGTGGGAAACGGCGTCGGTAATTTGGGCGCGGACTCCGGCGGGAGCGGCATCGAGGAGGGCGTCAACGGTGCGACGAGCGAGACGCCAACTGACGGAGACGATGACTCCGGCGACAAAGAGCGCGGCGATGGGATCGGCGAGACGAAGCCAATCCACATGATAGGTACGGCCTGCGAGGATAAGCGCGAGGCCGAGGACAACGACGCCGGCGGACCAGACATCGGTGGAAAAATGCAGGGCGTCGGCTTCGAGGGCCTGGCTTTCATACTTGGTGGCAATGCGGCCGAGAGCGCGGGAGCGCCACACAGTCAACCGCCATGGAAACCAGCATTACGGCGAAGGCCCAGACGGAAGGCTCGACTTCGACGCGACGGAAAAATAGCCGCATGATGGCTTCGTAGACGACCCAGATGCAGGTCAGGAGAAGCAGGCCGGTTTCGACGAAGGCGGAAAAATTTTCTACTTTGCCGTGGCCATATTGATGGTCGGCATCGGCAGGCTTATCGGAGACTCCGACGGATAAATATGTGAGTAGAGCGGCGATGAGATCGAGGGCTGAGTGCGCGGCTTCGGAGAGAATGCCCAGGCTGCCGGTGGTGACGCCGACGACTACTTTGCCGGCAGTGATGAGGAGAGCGGCAATGTACCGAGTTCCCTGCGACGGCGCGCTTCTCGGCGCGCATGGCATGGGGCGAGTAAAGGGCCGGAGTCCCGGACATGATGGGATTATCGCCGTTAATGCGAAATTGCGCCAAGGGAATACGCGAAGGTGGGAGTGGGCGGCTGCAATTCCTCTGCCTGAATTGATTAACGCTAAATTCATCAACCCTTAATTCATCAACCACGAAGGACACGAAGTTCACGAAGGGACAACAAGAATGCGCTGGTCCTGGTAGTAGGGCAGTATGGCTTACGCGTTGCGGCGGTTAAGCAGGAGATCCTTCGCTACGCCTGAAAAACGGCTGCGCTCAGGATGACAGTGCTTGTGTAATAGCAAACTGCACCGCTGCCAATGTTCTTCTTAACTTTTTTACGACCAAGGGCTCTATGCTAGGATGTTTGGTTCGAGTTTTTTCAACTTCCTGATGTACCAATCCTGGAGGGTTTTTTGTATGCGTAAGAGTTGGCTGCTGTGTGCGTTATTGGGAGCGATGGCTTGGGGACAGGCACAACCGGGGCAGACTCCAGCTCCCGGCGAGGGTGCGCAAGGCTGCGAAGGCTGCCGGCACTCCCTCCACGGCGGAGGTGCCGGAGAGTGCGGCGGTGATTACGATTGTGGGAGTTTGCTCGCCGACGCCGAAGGCGGCTACGGTTTCGAAAACTGCAGCGGGAAAAGCAGAGGCTGCGAAGAAGCCTGCAGACTGCAAGACGGTGATTACGCGGGCGAAATTCGAGAAACTTGCCAGCGCGCTGCAGCAAGGGACGACTCCGCTGACGCCGCAGCAAAAACACATGCTGGCCGGGCAGCTTCCCGGGCTGATTGCGATGTCGGAGGCGGCTGAAGAAAAAGGGCTGGAGAAGAGTGTGCGATTCGAGGAGACGATGAAGTTCCTCAAGATGCGGGTCTTGAGTTCCGAACTGCAACACGCGGTGCAGGAGGAGGCGGATAACGTCCCGGAGCAGGAGATTGATGAGTACTATAAGAAAAATCCTGAGGCCTATGAACAATTTTCTCTGGAACGACTGTTCATTCCGCGCTTCAAGCAGGAGAATGCCGAGAAGGTAAATCCAGAAGAAAAATTGAGCGAGGAGCAGCAAAAGGCCAAAGAAGCGGCGGATCGCGCGAAGCAGGAGCAGGGCGAGCAGGAAATGACCAAACTGGCGGACAGCCTGCGGGCGCGGGCCGCGGCTGGGGAAGATTTCAGCAAGCTGCAGAAAGAGGCGTTTGAAGCTGCAGGCATGAAAATGGATGCGCCGACGGTGAGTTTGCCTACGGTACGGCGCACTGGACTGCCTCCGGGGCACGCGGCGGTATTCGATTTGAAAGTGGGCGAGGTCTCACAAGTGCTTTCCGACAATGGCGGACATTATGTTTACAAGGTGATCAGCGAACAGACGCTGCCGCTGGAGCAGGTAAAGCCGGAAATTCACGCCACGCTGAAGATGCAGCGAATGAAGGAAATGATGGACAAGTACACCAATTCGTACAAGGCGGAAACCAACGAGGCGTATTTTGGGCCGTCGACGCCGATGGGGCCGGGCGGACGGCCGATGCTGCCTCGTCCGCCGCGAGTTCAGCCGTCGGAGAACGCCGCGCCAGCGGCAGGACTCGCAGTCGCAACCTTCGGCGCAACCGGCTCCTTCCCCCAAGCCGAACTGATGGAGAGCGCAAAACCTGCTGTCGTGGTCACTGGCATCGCGGGAAACCTGGGATCGAGGTTGCTCCCGCTGCTGGGAGATTTCTCGGTGATTGGGGTGGACGTGAGTCCGCCGCAAACCGATTTGCCGCTGCAATTTGAGCGCATGGATTTGGGCGATGAATCCTGCACGCGCGTGCTCTACGAACTGTTGCGCGACACACGGCCGGTTTCGGTGGTTCACCTGGCGTTTGTGATTGATCCGGTGCGCTCGGGCGTGCTCGAACCGGAGCGGATGTGGCAGATCAATGTGGCGGGCACGGCGCGGGTGATGGAAGCGATTACCGAGAACAATCGCACGACCGATTCGGGGATCAAGCAATTCGTTTTTCCCAGCAGCGTTTCGGTGTATGGTCCTAACCTGGCTGCTCCGGCAACGGAAGAGTCGGCGCGCGCGGCGCATACGCTGCCTTATGCGATTCATAAGAAACAGTGCGACGAGGTGGTGCAGCAGCGGTCTTCGGCGCTGCGCGGCTGCAGCGTGTACATTCTGCGGCCGCATATTTTTGCCGGAGCCAGCGTGGAGAATTATCTTTTGGGAGCGTTTCGCGGAACGCCCAACGGAAAAAGCGCGCGGGCGGAAAAGATGCGCAGCGAGGGAAAGCGACTGCCCTGCATGCTGCCGCGCGGGCAACAATATCTGGATAACAAAATTCAGTTTGTGCACGTGGACGACATGGCGCGGCTGCTGGCGCACATTCTGCATCGCGATCCGGAGCAGCAGCGGTTGACGGTTTTGAATGTTGCCGGGCGCGGAGAACCGCTTACTTTCGCGCGTTGCATTGAGATGGCGCAGGCCAAACTGATCCGCGTACCGGGAAAATGGGCGATGGGGATGGTGCTGAAATTTTTATGGAAGCGGCAGATCTCGGCCATTCCGCCGGAGGCGCTGCCTTACATGACCGGCGAGTACATTATGAATACCGACCGGCTGCGGGCATTTTTGGGCAATGAATACGAGAGCGTGATTCGTTATACGATCGCCGACGCCTTCGCGGACAGTTTTAAGATACCAGCGCCAGCGCCGCAGACGGCCATTTCAACTTAGGCTTTCCTGTGAGGGGACCATGCCCCTGCGTTTCCGAAACCCCTGCAAAAATAATCCTGATAGTTTCGGGAATAAATCCGCGGCTGGGCGGTTTACTCTATGCGGGTGCCAGAACAGCAGCCCAACACGGCGACGTTTGAAGAGCTGGCGATACCCCTGTTCGATCAGCTTTATAACTTCGCGCAGTGGCTTACGCAGGACAGGAGCGAGGCCGAGGACCTGGTGCAGGAAACGTTTACCAAGGCACTGCGCGGATTTTCCTCGTTTCGCGCAGGTACGAACTTTCGCGCATGGATCTATCGCATTCTGCGGAATTCTTTTCTGAGTTCGCGGACGGGATTGAAAACGATGGTCGCGCTCGATGAGGAAAGCGCAGCACGAATTGGAAGCGGAGGATCCCACGCCAGAGATTCGGCTGATCGAGCAGGCCAATCGCGAAATGGTGCAGCAGGCGTTGGAGAGATTGCCGGTGCCGTTCCGCGAGATATTGCTGCTTTGCGAAGTGGAAGAGATGTCCTACCAGGAAATTTCCGAGACGCTATCGATTCCGATGGGCACGGTGATGTCTCGGTTGTCTCGCGCGCGCAAGGCGCTGCGTATCGATTTACTGGCTAAGAGAGAGGGAGCACGGCATGGCGTGTGAAGTGTGGCGCAAGCAGCTTGCGCTCTATCTCGATGGCGAACTCGGGAGTGCTGAGGCCGCAGCGTTGTCGGCCCATGTGCGAGAGTGTCCGGCATGCGCGGGTGAGATGCTGGAGCGAGTGCAATTGAAACGGTCGGTGCAGACGGCCGGAAAGCGGTATGCGCCGAGCGCGGAGTTACGAAGCAGGATTACGAAACAAGTCTGGCGAGATCGGGAGCGGGAAATGGGAGAAAGTGGCGACTGGTTTTAGTTCCAGTGCTGGCAATATTGATTGTGGCGGTTCTGCTCAGTGTTTACTTCGAGCGGGAACGAGCGGCGCAGCGGAGGGTGTATAGCGAACTGGCCGACTTGCACGTGGCCACCCTCGCCAGCCCTACGCCGGTGGATGTGGTTTCCACGGACCGGCATACGGTGAAGCCGTGGTTTCAAGGGAAGATTCCGTTCACATTTAATTTGCCGGAGTTGGCGGGATCGAACTTTACGCTGCTCGGGGGACGAGTTTTTTATCTCGAGCAAACGGCTGGCGCACATCTTATCTATCAGATCCGAAAGCACGAAATTTCAGTTTTCATTTTGCCGGAGCGCGCGGACGAGATGCAGCGGCTGGCTTCGGGAGCGGTCGATGCTCTCTCGTTTCAGATGGACTCCTGGACGAAGAATGGACTGCGATATTTTGTTGTGGGTGATGCGAGCGCGGATGATATTCGGGCGTTAAGCAAGTTGCTGCGGGATGCGGGTTAAGCTTATATTTTCTTTCCGCGATAGAGACCGGCTATACCGAAAGTGTAGGGGGTCCAACTGGCTTCGCGGAATCCGGCGCGGCGCATGCGATCGAGCATTTCTTCCGGCTGGGGAAAACGTTCGACGGAGTTGGGAAGATAAGCATAGGGTCCGCGAACGCCAGAAATCAGAGTGCCTACGCGTGGCAGCACTTGTTTGAAGTAAATGCGATACAGGCCGCCCATCACACCTTTGGGTTCGCTGAAGTCGAGGATGCCGCACTCGCCGCCGGGCTTTAATACGCGGACGATTTCGCGCAGACCGGCATCGTAATCCGCGAGATTGCGGAAGCCGAAGGCTGAGGTCACCAGGTTGAAGTGGTGCGCTGGGAAATGGAAGGCAAAGCGCATCGGCTTCGATCCAGCGTGGTGGAGCGGTGTTGCCGTTGCTTTCGATCTGGTCGCGAGTCTTCGCATGGGCGCGCTGCAACATGGCGTGAGAGAAGTCTGCGCCGAGAATTTGTCGATCGTGCCTGCCCGCCTGTTTGAGCAAGGCGAAAGTCATGTCGCCGGTGCCGCAGCACAGATCGAGAATTCGCGAATCCGGCTGGGACAAAATATGCGAGAAAGTGCGGGCTGTACGTCGCCACCACAGGCGATCGACGTTGAATGACAATACGTGGTTCAGAAAGTCGTAGCGCGGGGCGATGGAGGTGAACATCTCGCGGACCGCGCGAGATGCAGAAGTAGCGTCAGTGGAACCGGCGGGAGCAGCGCCTATAACCGCGGGGCTATGCGTATGGGGTCCCTGAGTCTTGAGTCCTTGAGGTTCGGATGTCTGAGTTTCGGCCACGCGACTTACTTCTTCCATACCCAGCCGCCGTGAGAAAGGCGGCGAAGTTCTTCTACCGCGTTGAGAATGACTTTGTCGGGCACATCGGAGGCGATTTCGACCTTGCCGATTTCGCGGGGGAGAACGAAATGTACGGCTCCGTTTTGCGTTTTCTTGTCGGCCTGCAGGCGCGCGAGAATTTTGCGGGCGCTCACTTTCAGCTCTGGCAAGCGGCCCAGGCTGAGGACGGCATCGGCGATGCGGCCGGCGGTCACGCTGTCGGTGCGGCCGACGGTAAGGGCGATGTTGGTGGCGGCAATCATCCCCCAGGCAACAGCTTCGCCGTGAAGCAGGCTCCTGTAACCAGTTTCAGCCTCGAGCGCGTGGCCGATGGTGTGGCCGAGGTTGAGAACGCGGCGCAGGCCGCCCTCTTGCTCGTCGGCCGAGACGATTTCCGCCTTCAACTTTACGCTGGAAGCGATCAAGCCTTCCAGTTCTACGGGATCGCGCTTCAGGATCTGCGCACGCTTCTGTTCGAAGCGGAGGAAGAGATCGAGATCGCCGATGATGCCGCACTTGAGCGCCTCGTAAAGACCGGCGCGATACACCCGGTCGGAAAGAGTGTGAAGAACTTCCGGGTCGATGAGAACCACGCGGGGATGGTGATAGGTTCCGAGAAGATTCTTCCCTGCTCCGAGATTTACTCCGGTCTTGCCGCCGACGGATGCATCCACCTGGGCGAGGACTGTGGTGGGAATCTGCACCAGGTCGATGCCGCGCATGTAGAGCGAGGCGAGCAGTCCGGTGACATCGCCGACTACGCCTCCGCCGAGCGCGATCAGGACGGATTTGCGGTCTGCGCCCAGACGGACCAATCGTTCCGCCATGGTTTCAATGGTGGCCAACTTCTTGGCAGGCTCGCCGTCGGGAATCTGCAGAACCTGGGCTTTGAAGCCCGCGGCGCCCAGCGATTTCAGCAGTTTGCTTCCGGAGCGACGGCGAACCGGGGGAACCGTAATCACAAAAAGTTTGCTGGCCTGGGGCAGAAGTTCGGCGAGCAGAGCCCCAGCCCGTGGCAGGAGGCCGTTTTCAATCCGCGCCTGGTAGGGCCGCGGTGGAACGTGGATGGTGACTTGCGCCATGGAATTCCATAATAGCCTATGCGGCGGCCGGGTTTGGCGGACTTCGATTGGGTGGGCTTCGGAGCCGGACCCGGAAGTGTTACCATTTGCGCGACTATGAAAGGCCTTCCATCCGAGACTGATTTTGTGGTAATTGGAGCCGGGGTTGCTGGGCTGCGCGCCGCCATCGAACTGGCGAGTGCGGGGCGGGTATTGGTGCTGGCGAAGAAGGAGGTCACGGTTTCGAATACGCAGCACGCGCCAGGCGTTGGGACGGCGTTAAGCGATGAAGACGAAATCAGCCCGCACTTGCAGGACACGTTGATCGCGGGAGATGGCCTGTGCCTGCCGGAAGCGGTAAAAACGCTGGTGGGAGAAGGTCCGGAGCGGATTGAGGAGTTGATTGACTGGGGGAACACAGTTTGACCGCAAGGGAACAAAACTGGTGTTCGGGCGCGAAAGTGCGCAGAGCCGGAACCGGATTTTGCACGCGCAAGGGGATTCGACGGGACGGGAGATTTTGCGGGCGCTGCATGCCAAAGCGCAGGCGCTGAAGAATATTTCCTTTTGGGAGTTTGAATTCTCCACCGAACTCGAAATCTCGAGCGGGGGCGTGACGGGCATTGGGTTGATCAGCGAAAAAGGTTTGCCGCAACAAGTTGCGTGCTCCGCGGTTCTGCTGGCTACGGGAGGCATGGGGCAGGTTTATCGCAATACGACCAATCCCGAAGAGGCCACCGGGGACGGGATTGCCATGGCGTTTCGCGCAGGCGCGGAAGTGAGCGACATGGAGTTCATTCAGTTTCATCCCACGGTGCTGTATCTGAAGAAGGCTCCACGATTCTTGCTGTCGGAGGCGCTGGAGGGCGAAGGCGGCTATCTGCGCAACATTGAGATGGACCGTTTCATGGCGAAATATCATCCGCTGGCTGAACTGGCGCCGCGCGATTTGGTGGCGCGCGCCATTATGCATGAGATGGAAGTGAGCCATGCCAAGGATCCTTACGTTTACCTTGATCTCACACATCTGAAAGCGAGCCAGGTACAGAAGCACTTTCCGCGGATCTACGCAGCTTGCCTGCAATACAACATCGACATTACGGAGGATTTGATTCCGATTCGTCCGGCGGCACACTATGCAATGGGAGGAGTGCGGACGGATTTGAACGGCAAGACAAATGTTGCGGGTCTTTATGCGGCGGGAGAAGCGGCAGCAACCGGGGTTCACGGCGCGAACCGGTGGGCCAGCAATTCCCTGCTGGAAGGGCTGGTATATGGGGCGCGGGCGGGAAAAGCCATGCGGGAGGAATTAAAGGAATCGCGCGGAATCAGCGAGGGCTCCGAAAGCGGCGACGCAGAACGGGCCGGTGGATGCGGGAATGGAAGAAGTGATCGGGCAGATTCAGGACATTATGTGGAAAGACGCGGGCATTGTCCGCACGTCGAATGGGGATGCAGGAGGCGCTCGGGAAGCTGCAGGCATTGGCTCCGCGAGTGGCGAATCCGCGGACGCAGGCGGGCATGGGAGGCGGCGAATCTGCATCTGGCGGGATCGCTGGTGGTGCGAGCAGCGTTGGCACGCGAGGAGAGCCGGGGCGCGCATTACCGCACGGACTATCCGACTCACGATGACAAGAAATTTCTGAAGCACTCGGTGATTAAGGGCGAGACCTTGAAGTTTGTTTAGGACGAAATAGAGAGTGCGTCAGTAAGAGTTTTCGACGCAATTAAACATCGGAGTGTGCATTTTTATTTTGCTGGGGAAATAACAGCGACGCTATCATTGAGATTGTAAGTACTGCGGCCACCACAGCCTAGCATTGCCAAAGTCGGCACCTTGAAGTAATTCGCTGCAATCATCTTCAAACCCATCAGGACCAGAATCAGCGCCAAACCAGTGTGAAGAAAGCGGAAAACTTTCATCAGTCCAGAGACTGCGAAAAAGAGCGAGCGCAGGCCGAGTATGGCAAAGACATTCGAGGTGTAGACGATGAAGGCGTTGAGCGTGATGGCAAGAACGGCGGGGATGGAATCGACGGCGAAAAGCAGATCCGTGGTTTCGATTACCACAAGCACAAGCAGCAATGGCGTGGCATAAAGGCCGGAGTGTCCTTGCCAGCCGCGCACGAAGAAGCGGCCTCCCTGATAACTGTCGGTTACGGGTATCAGGCGGCGCATGGCTTTCACCACCGGGTTTTTTGCCGGATCGACTTTGTGTTCGCCGGTGAATCCAAGTCTTATTCCGCTGTAAACCAGTAAAGCGCCGAGACCGTAAAAAATCCAATGGAAGCGCTGGATGAGACCAATGCCGGCGAGAATGAAGGAGGCGCGCATCAGCAGAGCGCCGAGAATCCCCCAGAAAAGAACGCGGTGCTGGTACTCTTCGGGGACGGCAAAATAGCGGAAGATTACCAGGAAGATGAAAAGATTATCGACGCTGAGCGAAAGTTCGAGTACGTAGCCGGTGACGAACTCGATGGCAACCTGCCGGCCTTGCCAGAAAAAAACCAGCGCCGCAAAAGCCGCAGCCAGGGCGAACCATAGGGCGCTGCGAGCCAGCGCATCGCGGGAACGCACGCGGCCGCGCCGGTGCAGGATGCGGAGATCCAGCACCAGCATGCCGACGGCGAAGAGGTTGAAGATGATCCAGAAGTAGAGCAAGGTCGATTGTCGAGTTTCGATTGCCAATTGTCGATTGGAACGGCCGAATGAATCAATTGACAATTGGAAATCGACAATTGGAAATTCATATTACTTCTGCCGGCCGAGTTTTCCGCTCTGCCAGGCATCCCACATCCCGGAGTCCTTCAGCATTTGTTCGGAGCCGGTTTCGCGCAGGGATTGTTCGATCTGTGCGCGGGTGAAACGGGGGCCGATTTTTTCCGGAAGATTGGCCAAGGCAAAAGAAAATTCGGCGGCTTCGGCCACGTTTTTCTTGAGCTGCACGAAATCTACTTTGTCGTAGGTGTCGGAGACGGCGTGGTAGTTTTCGAGATAGTTCGCCTCGTCCTGATCGGCGACGAATGTTGGGACGCCTTCGAGCATGAAATCGAAATGATCGGTGCCCCACTCCATGTCGGTTTTCAGTTCGGTGAGACCAAATTGGCGGAGAGGCGCGATGATGGTCTTCGCAGTTTCGATGACTTCTTTGTGGCCGCCGGTGGAAAATCCTGTGGTCTTGCCGGTTCCGGAGTCGTAGATGATGACACCGGCAGCTTTATCGAGTTCGGGCCGGTGAGCGGTGGAATAGGCTCGCGAGCCGAGCAAACCTTCTTCTTCGCCGGAAAAAAGAATGAAGCGGATGGAACGGCGCGGCTTCAGGCCGGAAGCCTTGATCGCCCGCAGCGCATCGACGACCATTGCGGCGTTGCAGCCGTTATCGAGCGCGCCGGTGCCCAGTTCCCAGGAATCCAGATGAGCTCCGAGAATCACGAATTCGTCGGGCTTCTCGCTGCCTTTGATTTCAGCAACAACATTTGCGGACTTGATGGGGCCGCCGATGCGATCGGGAATGCTCAGGTCTGCCCACACGGGATGGCCGGAGGCCAGCAGGCGTCCGATGCGCTCGCCATCTTCGCGGGCTAATAACACCTGAGGGATGCGGTCGATTTCTCCGGCAACAGAATTCGTGTGACGGTAGAGAATGTCATGTTCGCGGGTGGCGATAAAGGCGACGGCTTTGGCTTTGCCCTGCACCGCAGCAGTGATGACCGGCGGTGCAATTGCATATTCAGCGAAAAGATCGTCCCAGGTTTTCAGTACGACGGAATGCACGAGCACGATTTTGCCGGAAATGTCACCGGCCTTTTTGAATTCCGCGGCGCTGCCGTTGCCTACGTCGACTACCGGTATATGCTTGACCGGTGCCAACGCGGGAGCCCAGGCGATGGATACGCACCGGACACGGAAGTGGACTGTGGGAATCTGCGTGAGCTTGGGATCAAGCGCAGTGCCGGTGGCGCTGACGGTCATCTCGGTCGCGCCTTCTGCCCAGGAATGAGGGATGGTGAATTCTTCGGTATGGACGCTATCGGCGCCGGCCACTTTGAACACGTGCACTCCCCAATCGATGGCGCGCTGCATGGCGGGCGTGCCGGGAACGCGGCCGCCGATTTCGTCCGTCAGTTCGCGCAGGTTGTGCTCTATCGGGGATGGTTGAAGCGCGAATTGAATGATGCGAGCGTCGTTTTCGGAGTCAGTGGGTTGGGGCGCCGCTTGGGACAGGGAGCCAAAGATTAGGCAGAGACAAATAATTGTCACTGGTCGCATCGGGTGCATTAGAAATGAATTTGCGGAAAAGAGCAAAAGGCTTTATCGCAGAGTGCGCGGAGGGCGGACGCGGAGTGCGCGGAGAAAAGCGCTTTACTTCAGCTTACTTTGGTGGAAGTGGATTCATTTTGTCGAGTATGTTGACTGTCTCCAGAATCGTGCTGCCGGCGATTTCCAGGCTTTTGGGGCTGAGTTTATCCACGGTATCTTGCGGCGTGTGCCAGAAGACGTTGTTGTAGCCGTAGTCGAAATCGATGAGATCGGCGCAGGCTACGCCTCGTTGCATGAAAGGAATGTGGTCGTCCGTCACCTGATTGTCGCGGGCAAAGAAGTGAGATTGATAACCGAGGCGCGAGGCCGCCTGATAGACCACTTCTTCCAGCCATGGGGTTGAGTTTTCGTCGCGATCGATGTTGAGGTCGGCGTCGCCGATCATATCTGCCAGCAGGAATGCTTTGATTTTCTTTAAAGTTCCATCTGCTTGCCACTTCTCTGCGAGATGACGAATTCCATACAGACTATCTTTTTCGAAGGGCATTTCGGTATCCGGCTTCATGGCTTCTTCGGCATCGTCCCAAACCAGCCAGACGCTGTAACCGTCGCGTTTCTTGCCGCGCAGTTGATTGGCTATTTCAAGCAGGAGCGCGCTGGAAGAGGCGCCATCGTTGGCGCCGATGTAGGAAGTGTTGCGCAGGGGATAATTCGTATCGTAGTGGCTGGCGATGACGATGATGCCGTCGCGCGTGCCGGGGAATTTCGCGACGATGTTGCGCACGGGAAATTTTCCTTCGGGAGTATCGGCGGTAAACACGTCATCTTCGACCGTGTCTCCCTTGAGCTGAGAAGTGATGAACGCTTCCACTTTCTTGTGATTCGCGCTGCCGACGGGGCGCGGGCCCAGAGCAACTATTTCTTTCACGTATTGCATGGCGCGCGCGGAATCGAAGGCCGGAGGCGGTCCGCTGTCGGCGGGAAGCGAGAGTGTTGGAAGCGATGAAGGTGCGGCCGCGGGCTGGGTCTGCGCTTTTACGGGAGTTGGCATCCTGATCGCGGTTGCAGGCCACGATAGCGATCGCGATGGACAGCAACAAAATTCGCAGCGTTATTTTCTTGCTGAACATTTTCGAACATTCTTGCGGATCACGGATTGAACCTCAGCTGATAGTGCCGGCAAATTTCCATATTAGGCCGCTGATTTTTTTTCCTGGCGCGCGCGGCGCTGCTTGGGATGGACAGCCCAGGCTATGCCAATGCTGACCGCATACAGCGCGATCATGGGAGCGGCGAAGATGCACATGTTCAAAACATCGGGAGTGGGGCTGACGATCGCGGCCACGATGAAAATGACGAGGATGGAGTAGCGGAAATTTTTCCACATGAACCCCGCGGTGATAATGCCCATCAACGCCAGAAAAAAGATAAGGATTGGCAGCTCGAAGATCAAACCCATGCCCAGGATGATGCTGAGAAACAGCGAGGTGTATTCGCCGATGGTGATCATGGGCTGGAACTGGCGGCCGAAATGGATAAGAAAGCCCAGCGCCTGCGGGTAAACGACTTTGTATCCGAAGTATCCTCCGGCGGTGAACAGCGCGATGGTCGAGACCATGAACGGAACCACGTAACGCTTTTCGTTGCGGTAGAGGCCGGGAGAGATGAACATCCAAACCTGGTACAGGACGAAAGGCGAAGTCAGAAATAAGCCGGCGAGGGCGGCGATCTTCAAGTAAAGGTTGAAGGGCTCGGTGGGGTTCAGGTAGACCAGGCGCTCCGACATGCCATTATCTTTCAGCGCCTTCATGATGGGGCGCTGCATGATGTCGTAGATGGTTTCGACCTTCCACCAGCAGGCGAAGAAACCAACGGCCACGGCGGCGATGGAGTAAACCAGGCGGGTGCGCAGCTCCTCAAGGTGGTCGAGAAAGCCCATGGTGGGCATGGGATCGCGCTTCGGGTCGTTCCCTAGAGCACGCGGTCAGGTTTTCAAACATGCGAATCCTGCGAGGTTGAGGCGACTTCTGACTCAGCGACGGATGCGGGAGGCGCGGCGGGAGGTATTTCGGAATTCTCCGCGATCACGTTCGCGGTGGCTAAATTCGAAGTGGCTAAGCCGCCGCCAGCGAGGGTCGCCTCGGCGGGAGCGGCTAAAGTGGCGCGCGATTTGGTGCGGAGCGGCCTCACTGGTGGCGGGGTTCAAACTAAGACTGGCGACCGCGCCTTGAGGCGGCGCGGCGGGAGGCAGAATTGTCTGCTTCTTCTCGACCTCCAAATGCGCGATCTCGGTTTCGATCTGCGACTTGAATTCGTTCGAGGCGCGGCGCAGCTCGGCGAGCAGACGTCCGGCCTGACGGGCGATCTCCGGCAACTTCTTTGGCCCGAATACGACCAGGGCCAGAACGAACAGGAAGATCGTCTCGGAAAAACTCATACTCACTCATCATAATGCGGGAGTGCTTAGGCGGCAATGTTTGGACTTCGTTCTCCGTCAGATGAGCAATTCAATTCCGCTGACAGGCCCTTGCAGAGATTGCTTACGGAGAAGGCTTGAGAACTACCGTGTTGCGTTCGTCGCCGGCGATGATGCGATAGAACTTTTTCAGGTCTTCGGCTTTGTCGACGGGCACGCTTAGCTCTTTGACTTCAAAGGTGCGAGTGTAGTCGACCACGTTGCCGTTCACGACTGTCTTCGAGTGGTAACTGGCGAAGCCGTAGTCGGCGTCCACGGGCGGCGGAACATCGTCTACGACGTAACCCGGCGGTATGGTGATTTCGAAAGAATCGGTATCCTGCGCAGGTTCTTCGAATTCGATGGGAAACTTTCTTGGTTCTTTTGTCTCCAGAAATCCTGAGCCTTTCATTCCGATCACGCGAGGCCGGACCAGCAACAGGTTGCCGGCATTCTTGGCGTAGTTGGGAGACTCGAACGAATAGTTGAAGCCGAAAGGCCGGTCGGTCTGTTGAACGTTGAGGAGAGACGCACGGGTGATTTGAAAACTTCCCAGGGAGGCGGCCAAAAGCTCCTCGATCGGTTTGATGCGGTCGGCGTCTTTGCTAACGGAGCGCAATCGCCCGCGTTCTGAGGAAGCGCGCTGGCCCAGGCGCACTTCTTCGACGTTGCCCTTCAATGTACCGTTCTTATCGAGAGTCAGCTGGGCCGTGCGGCGGATACTGTTCATCGTAGAAGGCTGCTGCGGGAGTTCGATCAATTCGCCGCCGTCTGGAGTGACGAGGAGGCCATAGTTAGCCTGGAGATAACCGGGGATTTGGCCGAACGGGATCAGGTCATTGGTGGGATCGAAGAAGAGAAGTTTGCCTAATTTGGGATGCTGGACAGTGGCTATCAGCGAGGGGTCAGTCAATCCGTCGGGCAACTTGATAGCAGTGATCACATGGTTGAAGCCGCTGTGCGCCGGAGTTTTCGGCGTAACGGCGCCCCGTTCGGTGTAGATGACGACGTGGTAGGAGTCAACGCCAATCTCGCGCAGCATTGATCGCAGCAGTGTGGCTTTGTCTTTGCAGTCGCCATAGCGATGCGCGAATACCTCCGATGCGGGATGGGGCTGGTAGCCACCGATGCCGAGCTCGATACCCACATAACGGACGTCGCGCTGTACGAAAGTCGCGAGCGTCTGCATTTTTTCCAAGGTGGTGGTTTTCGACGCAGTCAACGCAGCGACCTGTTGTTTAATTTCCGGGGACGCCTCTACCCGGCTGCCGACCAGATTGATATACCACTTTCCCATTTCGTTCCAGTTGGCAAAGCCGTTTAAAACACCGCCCGGCGGAAATAGAGAAATGATCATGAAGCCGGCTACGCCGTCTCGCGGCGGCATGTCCGGTTCTCTCCGGATCCCCTTCACATCATGAACGACCCACTGCGAGACATTTCCACCGGCCGCAGTTACCGAAACTTCATCGTGGTTTAGCCACGACGCCTTGTACTCCCAGCCGGCAGGAAGTTGCAGAGAGTAATGGCTCTCGCGAACCGGATCCGTTTCCTGAAAATGCCACAACTCCTGAAGAAAGAAGGGCTGCTCTTCCACTTCATACTCGTAGCCGATGATGTTGCCGGGATCGGGCGCGGGAATACGAAGTATTTTGTATTTCACGTCTGAGATCAGTTCACCGCCGTTGATGCCGGGCGACGCTTCGATCGCGTCCTTGTCTTTTACTTCGAAATCTTTGCCTTGCGCGGGAATACACCAGCCGTGCAAAGTTCTTACTCTTCTTTGCGGATTAGAATAAACGGACACGGTGCCATGCCCACGACCATTGGGCCGGAGAATCTTGTAAGCCTCGCGAACCTGAGTCCTGATCTTGTCGGTCGAAATAACCGTGACATTGGTCTCGGAATACAGCAGAACTGCGTCGGTCTTCTCGTCGTAAGTGGGCAAGTGGCGCATTGACGAGGGCGTGCATCCATTGGGGTGCATCTCCGCTGGCGAGAGCGTGGGGTGGGCAGAGCAGAAAGCTCAAGGCCGCCACAGCGCAGGCTGCCCGCGCTAGATTTTTAATTACTCGCGGTCGCGGCACCGGGCTGCAACACGATTTGCTGTTCATCGCCTGTCCTCACTACTTCGAAAAAATTGCGCAAAGCGCCGTAATATTTCGCGTCCAACATCAAGAAATCCACGGTCAACTTCCGCGTTAAGTGCAGAGTGTTTTTGTTGTTTTCGACCTTGATGTTATAGGCCACAACGTGTCCGTCTTTGGCTTGAGGCGGCGGCACACTGCTTACTTGCCAACCCGGCGGCAACTCGATGGTTACGTCGTCATCCTTCTCATACGGATACTCGAAATAAATGGGATGAGTGCGTTGGTTGTGTTCAAAGATATGCTTTTCGACGCCGGTGAATACTCCGGCAGGCACCAGCACACGCCTGCCAGCATTCGAGGCCCAACCGGGAATTTTGACATCGAACTCTGCGACCAGCGGGGTTTCCGAGCCGCTCCAGTCCGGCTGATTGACCAGTTCAACTTCAACCCCCACGGGCACTTGCCCTTTCAATCGATCTTCCAGAAATTTCTTGCGGGCGACATCATCGGCGTGGCGCACATCCAGCCGATGGTACATCGCCTCCAGCCCGGTGTAAGTCACGGTAAGCTTGCCTTCGAGGTCGCCGGTATCGGAGAGCTTAAGGTCGGCCTTGCGCTCCATGCGCGACTCGGAGGCTGCGGGAAGCGTAGTTTGAATCCATGTCCCGCCATCCTTATCCAACTTCAGGCCGGCTACTCCGGTTTCGTACCAGGTCAACATGCCGAAGGGGGTGTACTCCGCCCCGGGATCGAGATAAATATCTTTGCCATTCAGCTTGACCAGCACAACATTTGCGTCCAGCTTTCCGGGCTGCATGGTCTTGGGATTAAAGAAATACTGGTTTCGGTCCGCGACCCAGCAGCCATAGGCTTCGAACTCCGCAGCGCGCACCAGCCCTAGAAATAACCAGGTCAGTTGCACACCATCGCCGTAGCCGCGCTTCCAAACCTCCTCAACATTTTCCGGAGGCTTCTCTTTAACGCGTTTTTCTTCCTGCTCCGTCTTTTTGAGCTCGTAGGATTTATTTCGTATTTGCTGCACGCGATCATAGATCTTCCGCAGCTTCACTTCTGGAGGATCGTTGGGGGAAACAATTTGGGCGACCGCTTCTTGCATGGCCTTGCGCTTGCCCACAAAGGTTTCCAACTGTCCGTTCCGCTTTTTGCCGACGTTTTTCCAGAATTTGTCAGGATTGGTTTCGATCAGATCGTTCTGGTAAATGAAATCCACCCGGGCTTTCAGTTCGTTGACGGGTGGCATGAAATCCTCGGTCTGAAAGCCGGCAAGGTTGCTGACTTCCATGCGGACCACGTGATCGGGGCCCTCCTTTGGCTCGTTCCCTGCAGGTAAGCCTTGCCATGTCCAGCGCAGGCTCCAGGGCATGTAATTGCTTTTGTAGGGCTTCAAAGAAAATCGGGCAGTCCTGGTGAACAGATCCTGGCTGAGAATCCAGTGAGAATCGAAGATATATTTTTCGCTGAGATCGTAGGTCCAGCGATATTCAATGATGGAGCCGACTTCGACATCGGGCAGAGTGAAGGTCTTCGCGAGGTAGTGCAGGCCTCTGGCTTTTACCAGCGACTTCTCGAACACCGTGCCGTCAAAGGGGACCTCGGAACCGTCGGGCTTGATGGTGCGGCCTCGAATGGCAACCACGTTTTCGCTCTCCTTGGAGAACGGGAGTTCGACGTTGGCGCGCTGGCGGCCCTCATCGGTGAGGATCTTGATCCGGATGTAGTTATCCTCGTGCGAGGTACGGCCGTTGTCGTCGCGGTCGACTTGGCGGTAGAGGATGACGGCGGGCGCGCCCGGGGCGAGCGGTTCGCTCGTCATCTTCAGTTCTTCCGGAGAAATGGGCGGGAAGCCATCGCTGGCGTGAACTGCGGGGCTCCAATAATTACCAGCGGCGAGAACCAGACACAGGGCACAACTCGCCGCGAACACTACTCGACGAAGTAGCATGTTCGGACTCCGAGCGCTTCGGTGATAACCAAAACGGGCCCCCCGCGTTTTGGTGCGGCCACAATATAGCGGTTCAGCTGCGGCGTCAATAGCCTTTCCGTGGGTAGTCAAGCCTCCGGCTGCTCGGTCGACATCTAGGAGAGCGCTGAAAAATGGAACCTGGAGGGCGATTAGCGCATCTCAATAAAGGAGCCGTATAGGAGGTTACCGACGGTGACCTTCCCGGTTCGCGGCCGTCTAAAGTGGTGATATACTGCGTGTATTCAGTGCGCTAGCTGGGGACGCTCGAGATCCCTCAACCGAAGGAAATATTTAAAATGGCACGTAGTTCTCGCCGCTCACTCTTCCTGGTAGTTTTTTTTCTGCTCGCCTGCGGTTTTCTGGGGATTCTGTTTGCCCAGCGGACGGGGCAGCAGGCGTCCTCGTCCTCGAGCGATTCTGACGTTAAGGACAGCCTGAAACAGTTTACCGACGTTTATGCGGTGATTGAGGACAATTACGCGGAGCCCGGTGAATCCGGATAAGGCCATCTACAACGGCGCGATTCCCGGGATGCTGCATGCGCTCGATCCGCACTCGAATTTCTTCGATCCCAAGTCTTATGCGCTGATGCGCGAAGACCAGCGCGGCAAGTATTACGGCGTGGGGATGACGGTCGGTCCGCGCAATAATAAAGTGATTGTGATTTTTCCGTTTACCGGAACTCCTGCCTATAAAGCGGGGATTCATCCTGGAGATGTGATCATCGCGGTCGATGGGAAGTCGACGGAGAATATGAGTACGCCGGACGTCGCCGACCTGCTGAAGGGGCCGAAGGGAACGACGGTACATATCAGCATTTCGCGCGAAGGCGTGGAGAAACCGATGGAGTTCACGCTGGTGCGGGATGAGATTCCGCGGTACAGCGTGGATGTGCACTTCCTGATCCGGCCGGGTATTGGTTATTTGCACGTGACCGGATTCAACGAGACCACGGAGGAAGAAGTCTCGAAGGCGCTGGATGAGATGGGCGACCTGAAAGGCTTGATTTTGGATCTGCGGGGAAATCCCGGAGGTCTGCTCAGCGAAGGCGTTGGCGTTGCGGACAAATTCCTGAAGAAAGGGCAGTTGATTGTTTCACATCACGGGCGCGCTTCGGCGGAGAAGCGGTATGTGGCGCAACACGGCAATGGGGGAAAAGATTATCCACTGGTCGTGCTGGTGAATCGATTGACTGCTTCTGCGGCGGAGATTGTCTCTGGCGCGATTCAGGATCATGATCGCGGCTTGATCGCGGGTGAAGTAACGTTCGGCAAAGGGTTGGTGCAGACGGTGTATCCGCTTTCGGAAAATACCGGACTGGCGCTGACCACGGCGCATTACTACACGCCGAGCGGACGGCTCATCCAGCGCGATTACAGCAACATTTCTCTCTACGATTACTATTACAACCGCGATGCGGAATCGGGCAGCAATGCGAATCGCGAAGTGAAGCTGACTGACAGCGGGCGCACGGTTTATGGTGGCGGCGGAATCACGCCGGATGTAGTCATTCCTCCGGTGAAAGGCAACCACTTCCAGGACACGCTGCTGCAACATTATGCGTTCTTCAACTTCGCCAAGTTGTATGTGGTGAATCATCATCCGACGAAGAGCTTCGAAGTGGATGATGCGGTGATGCAGGATTTCCGCAAGTCGCTCGACGAAGCGAACATTGCGTACACGCAAGCCGATCTGGTGGATAACAATGACTGGATCAAATCGAACATCAAGGCGGAGATCTTTGTGGATGCGTTCGGACAGGATGAAGGCCTGAAAGTGCGGGCGGAATCGGATCCGGAGGTGCAGAAGGCACTGGAGCTTTTGCCGCAAGCCAAGGCGCTGGCCGACAATGCCAAGAAGATTGTGGCGGAGCATAACAGCGCGGGGCATTTAACCGATAATCATTTTTTAGTCTGACTTTGAGTGTGTGAGAGCCCGGATGAAAATCCGGGCTTTTCTTTTGGTGGCTGTCTCTTCTAGTAATAGCAGAGCCCTGGCAGTTCATTGACTTCGCTATCGGGCTATGTGAAAATCCGCGTCAGTGGTGTCCGAAAATGGCCCGTGACCAGGGCGGTTCGCTTCCGCGAATTCCGATCCCTTGAGATGAATACTCAACGAGATGAATAATCAGCGAGATGAATAACCAGTTGCAAAGATTTTCGCTTGCGGTCGCGACTTCTAAGTTTCAGAGCCCAGCGGAGCCGCGTTTGAAGCCGGTCTGCTCGGGCTGGCGATGGCATTGGCGTTGGCGGCTGGTGGGACCGACTGGCGTTGGCGGCGCATCCCGAACTGGCTGACGGTTCCGGGGCTGCTGGCGGGGATAGCCGCGAATGCGGCGGTGGGTGGACTGAGCGGAGTGAAGACTTCCCTGCTGGGCGCGGGATTGGGGTTGTTGCTGCTGCTGCCGTTTGTTTTCTTGCGCAGTCTGGGCGCGGGCGACTGGAAGCTGGCGGGAGCTTTGGGTGCGATCGTGGGACCGGGAGCGCTGCTGGATTTGCTGATGGGCTCGATTTTCGTCGCGGGCGTTATGGCGCTTGTGCTGGTCATCTACAAGCGGCGGGTCGGGGAGACTTTTCGTAACATCGGAGGAATGCTGAGATCGATGTTAACGTTTCGCATGCCGGGAGCCGAGGTTTCGCTGGACAATCCGCAGTCGCTGAAAATTCCTTATGGAGTTGCATTGGCTTTGACCACGCTCCTTTTTGGAGTTGGCAAGTTGACGGGAAGGTTTTAACCATGCGGAAGGCGCGATGGGTGACATTGCGGAACATCGTAAGGAACATCGCGAAAGATACGCGCGGCACAGAGATTGTCGAGAGCGCTTTCGTATTGCCGATCGTCTTTATGTTCGTGATCGGGGTCATCTGGTTTGGATTGGTATTTCTGATTTACGGGACGCTGGCACAGGGGACGCGAGCGGGAGCGGAGGCTGCGGTGGCCCCGGTTTGCGCGACATGTGGGACGACGCCAAGTGCGGCGGCGAGCGCGCAAACGGCGGTCTACAATGCGCTGGCTGCGGCGCATTTAAATAAGAGCAATCTGGTTCCCTGGGGAGGGACGTCGCCGAAGTGGACGCCACCTTCGCTGTGCGCTTGCGGCAGTGCGAACGCTTCGTGCGGCACCGCAGTTACATGCGACAGTACTATTTCTGATGTTTGTGTTCAGGAGCCCGTTCAGTTGTCTTATCCCAGCCAGGGTGGAGCGGGCACTTGCGGAGTTTCGGTGAGCGCGCGGTATCAGTATCCTTATCATTTCAGTATTCCGCTGACCACTCTGGATATTGGGAATGTGCTGGTTCCGGGGCAGGCGCAGATGAGGGCGGAGACGCAATGAAGTGGGGCGCGAGCCGGTGGGTTGGATTGATCGCGTCGCTATGGCAAGGCTGGGGAGATGATCGCGCGTCGCAGGTGGTGGAGCTGGCGCTATCCCTTCCGGTGCTGGTGTTGTTTGTGGTGGGGATTTTCGATTTCAGCGGCGCTCTCACGCTGAAGCAGAAGCTTACGAATGCTGCCCGCGAAGGCGCACGTGTGGCTGCGGCAGACCCGGCGAGCGACATGTATGCGAGCGTTCCGGTAGCGGTGAGTGATGCTTTCCAAGTGGTGGATAATTATCTGCTCTCGGAAAAAATCAACGATTGCGGGCTGTCTGGAGGAGGTACACCGCCAACGCCGACGCAGAGCGGGCTTGCATGGACATATACGTCGACAGGTTCGTGTCCGGGGAGTGGGATTACGCTTACGATTAACCGTGGTTGCGCGACTACAGCTACGCAGAATTCGAACACTGTCTATTTGATCGCCACGTGCGTCACGATTAACTACGCGTACAAATGGCAATTCAATAGTGTGGGGGGCTCGTGGGCAGAACTGTTATTGGTCCCGAGCACGATTAATACCGCAGCGCAGGCGTTTAACCAGAACTGAGGACTTCATGCTGCCACCACTGATCTGCCGCCCGGGAAGAGACGCCGCGCTCGATGCGAGTCAGCGTGGATTTACCATGGCATTCGTGGCAATCACCATGGTGGCCATTCTTTCCATGGCGGCGCTGTCGATTGACATCGGTACATTGTACGAGGCGAAAGCAGAGGCGCAGCGCGCGGCGGATGCGGGGGCGTTAGCAGCGGCGCAGGTAATCTCGACGTCTGGAATTACGGGCGATCCAACGAATGGCCCGACCGATGGAAGTTGGAGCGCGGCTTGCGGCGCGAGTGGCCTGGCTACGTTGGCCGCTACGAATGTGGCCAGTCAAAATCTGATTGGCGGAAATGCAGCTTCCACGATCAAAGTCTACTACGGCACGAGCAGCGGAGTCGGAACGATTACCGATTGCACCACTGTGGGCGCGGCATTTGCAGTGAACCCGGTGGTTGAGGTTTACGTGCAGCAGGCGAAGTTGCCGACTTTTTTCGCACGCATTTTTTCGCTCATACCTGGCGGGACTTTCTCGAATTCCGGCGTAAGCGCAACGGCGGCTGCGGAGGCTTTCAATCCTTCAAGTTCGAGCCCCATGATTCCTGTGCAGCCCCGCTGCGTGAAGCCGTGGATGGTGCCGAATCAGGATCCGGGTCATGGGAGCTGTCGTCTTTCGTCAACGCGTCAACGGGAGCGCTCAACCACACGCCGGGACTCTCGACGAGCGGAGTTATCGGCGAAACATTTAGTTTGTACCGCAGACTGCGGATTCAGCGGACTGCAGGCGTTCTCGACCCTGTACCACTATCGAATCCTGCCTCAGGCGAATGGCAGCGCAGGTCCTAACACGCTGGATTATGTTCCGGGCCAGGTGTCGAGCCCTCGGTCGCGATCGCTGCCAACAGCTCGATCAGCGGCCTGTTCGGAGGCGAAGCACCAACGACTATACGAAGGCCGTTGCCGGATGCGACCAAACCACCGTATATGCATGCGGAGTTAGCGGCGCAGGGAACACCGTGGACTTGACAGAGGACCCAGGGCCGCCGCGAAACGATAGCGTGAACGCCGCGGAGTGCCTGATCAATGCGGGACGGTCCGCGGCGCTCGACTTAGGGTCAGGATTTGCTCGCTCCTGACCGTGCCGGTCCTCCTTACAACTATCCTTTTCAAATTAAGGCGGGGACTAATAGCGCGCTGGTGACGGCTGGTGGTTTGGCAAGCGGGCAGCCAGATCACGAGCAGCCCTTCTATTGTCTCGTTGCCGATCTATGACAATACAGCCACACCGCTCATCGGTACGGTTCCACCGGTACAACTCCAGTCACGGTCGTGGGTTTCCTGCAGGTATTTGTCAATAGTGTTGACAGCGGCACGGGAAATATAACTGTTACCGTGATGAATGTCGCGGGATGCGGCAACAGCGCGGCATGACTCCGCCCGTTTACGGCACCTCTCCTGTGCCGGTACGGCTGATTACGCCGCCTGTAGCTACGACACCTTAATCCTCTTTGACACTTCTTGTTTGTAATTCAGTTTGCCGCTTGTCGGCTTCGCCAAATCGAAATCCAGAAAAGTTGGCCTTAGTCTGGAACGTCGTTGCTCTGCGGTGCCTTGGTTTCCGGGGCGGCGGGTGGAACTGGTTGGACTGGAGGCTCGGGTTCACCATTTTCCTGGGACTGAGCGACTGCCGGCGACTGGGCGTTATAAACCGGCGCGGTCCCTTCTGGACGCGCGCTGAGAATCACTCGATCGAGCGAGCGAGGATCGCTGGCCGAACTTAAGATGAGGAAGTTGAATCTGGATCCGTTCAGCAGGTGAGACAAAACTTCTGGCGCGGGGGCGGGGCCGAGTGCGGCCACTACTTTTTCCTGCTCGGCTCCGGCTGGGATGGCGATTTCCGCTCCGGTGCGCTGATGCACTGCGAAAAGAACTTCCGACAGTGTTGCCTGATTGGAAGTAATGGTGAGCAGCCCAGACTGGAATGTAACCACCAGCGGGGGTGGTGGCGGGGGTGGCGTGATTTCCAATGATCCCACGTGATAGGTGGTATTCACCAGTGCGGCTGGCGAAGAAGCAGCTTCGGGAAATCTGCGACCTGCCGCTGCCAATCTTGATGATCACAGTTCGACCCGAAGGAAAAATCTGATAGGCCTGCGGACCGTTTAAATCCAGAACAACCCGCGTGACCGGAGGCTTCGAGGAGAACAAGCCAACGCGAACGCTCTTGATTTCCTGGCTATTCAGGGTTTGATTTCGAAGTTGAGCGCCGGGAACGGCATTGGCGAAATCCACCACCAGGCGATCGGGATCGGAGAGAATTTGCGCTTGCGGGACGAGGCTCTCGCTGCCTTCGATTTCTATCTCGAGCGGATTCTGTTTGCTTAATACCTCGACGCGGCGCACCGACGGAGTTTCCTGCGCCTGTCCCTGGATTGGGGCGAAAAGATACACGACAGCGCAAAGCAGCAGGCTAGCGGCGGCCCTGAGGGAGGGTTTCATAAATATCCCTGAATCGTTATGCGAACGGTACGCGGTGCGATATTGCGATTTTAGCAGCGTCCGCGAGTGGCGAGGCTTACGAAAGGACTACGCCTTCGAGTCGACAGTTCATGCCGATGGCTAGTGAGTGAGCGCCGCTGTTTATATCAGGTGCGGAGCTTGCGGCGCGCCCAGTAGACGGCGGCCAATCCAGACACGAACAAGATCCAGGTCTCAGGTTCGGGGACAACGCCGGGAGAGCCACAAGGGCCTCCTTTTTTCTTTGGGATGCTCAGTTCACCGGCACAACAACCGGCCTCGACAGCACCGTTCTTCTTGACCGGGCCGCACAGCGAAGACTCGAGCGGCGGCGGAGCGATGGGAATCCAACTTCCGCCGACAAATGGGTCATACAGAGCCAACGGTCCGGCGGAGCCCAGGCCGGGACCGGCGGGCTGCTGCAGCAGGGCTGACTGAAAGGGAGCAGGAGGAGACTGCATAGCCGTGCCGCCGGTGGTGGCGATGGGTTGATCAAATTTTTCCGCAGGGGGCTCGGCGCGCGAGGTAGCTTGTTGCGGCATTTCTTCCACGCGATTGGCGCAGCGGCCGCGAGCGGTCATGCGACCATCGGTGATTAATTTTTCTCCTTTGTGAAGAGCGACGCGGTGGCGGGTCCAATAAACGTGATTGCCAATGCGGTAAGAGAGGTAAACCGTTTTGGCCAGTGTGAGCCGGACCACGCGCGCGTGATCATAATCGAAACCAGCGTAGTGTGCGGCCACGATGGGATCGTGCTCGGCAACCCACTTCAATTCTTTCGCGTCCTGCACTCCGCCCGGCACCAGCGAATAGGGATAGACAGGGCGATCGGCGGAGGGCTGCGCCTGAGAAAGAATCTCATTCATTTCGACGACGCGGCTGCGACTTAGTTCGGCTTGTTCAAAGCTGGGAACGGCGGACTGACGGGCGCGAAATAACGAAGGGCTGAGATAGTGCAAGGCAACAGCGGAGGCCGCGGCGACACAGGTAGCGAAAGTTACAAGGCTAAGCCAACGGCGAATGCTTCGATTGCGTCGGTGCCGGCGGCTGCGTCGGCGCCGTATTTTGTGGACGTTCCCTCCTACGGGATCACTCACTCACTGCTCCTGCCTGAGGCGACGGCCCTGGGCTCAAAACCGGCGACACTCTCCCACGAACTTAGCGGCAGTTGGAGTGCCACGTCGCGACTCGCGGACCTAACAAACGAAAGCAGATCCACGTTCAAGTTCCGACCATGTTAGCAGAGTGAGAAATGGTTTGCACAATATAAGCTGTGAATTTCTCAGTAGCTTTCCAGATTCGGCCGGGATTATTTCTTAGCGGAGCTGCTGGCCAATGAATGCTCGGGTGAAGGTACGGGCTCGGCGCTCTGGAGCCAGGCGGTATACCAGAGATTCGAGCAGCATCTGTGAGCCGGCGGCGAGGCGATGAGTGGTGAATTCGAAGGCCTCTGGAGAGCCTTTGCCGTGAAAGCCTCCTGCCTTGTCGATCGCGTAGACTTTTTCTACCAGGGCATTAGACTGCCTCAGGTAAGCAATGTAGGCGGCGAAGGGATCATTCAGTTTTTCGGGAGTGTGCACGAGTTCGGAAAAATCATTTGCCGTGATATTCGCCCCAACATAGACGGTTTCGAACTGCGCGTGGATGTCATGCTGGGTGGTATAGCCGTTGGGATTCGGCCCCACCCAGCCGTTGTACTGGATCGTCGTATGCAAGGGCTGTGAGCCATCGGCTACATAATGGCCGAGCCAACCGGCATAGAAAATGATTGCGTCCTCAACCGGCTTGGTTGGCTGATGATCGGCTTTCAGCTTGCGGTATTCGCGGAAACCTACTTTTAATCGTTCGTAGACTTCCGTTGTGATGTAGGGCTGCAGGCCGACGTGTTCGGGAAGGTAGTCATCGGGGTGGTCCGTGGTCGCGGCACGCTTCTCGTAGAGCTTGCGATAAAACTCGTAGCGTCCGGGAGGCAGAGGATTGAGCCAGTCGACGCGCTCGAGGTCGATGAAGTGATCCGGTTCCTGCGAGTTTTTCAGGGCGAACTCTGTAGAGCTGCGCCAGCGGTCAGGTTCGGGCCCGAGATAAGCAATCTCGGTGACGGCGCGGCGCAGAAAACGCGGGATGTTAGCAGGAATCTTTTCCGCGGCGACGCGGTTTATGTAGATGTGACCCTCGTTCCCCCAAGCGAGCGCGGAATCGGATTGAAGAACGATGAGGGCGATCAGAGTGCAGCTGATTAGACCTCGTCTGAGTTTATTCATTTTCATTTCCGCCAAAGTGAATGCGCTTTCAGTCACGATTGTCAGCCACTGCATTAGAACATCGAGTCATCGCAAACTACCGGAAACGGTTGCGGCCAAGCGCCTGACTGAATGGACGGCCTACATCATTTTTGTGATCCGCAATTTAGCTAGAATTTCGGAGACGATCGCCGCCGGAGTCGCATCACCATCAATGAAGACTGCATTCTGTGGCTCTTCCAGTCTGCTAGTTGGCTCTGCAGCATGGCTTCGGTCATGAAGTGTCCGTGGCGCTGGCGTAGCCGCTGATGCAGAACTTGAGCGAGACACTCGCAAATAGACAATGCAGACTTCGGGTGAGACCCGCAGAATATCCCGGTAGGACTGCTTCAAGGCGGAACAGGCGAGCACCGCATTTTTGTGCGCAGTGAGCCAATCCGAGATCAGCGCACGCAATGCCTGCAACCATGGGGCGCGATCCGCGTCGGTGAGTGGAATCCCGTGCCGCATCTTCTCGACATTAGCTGCGGAGTGGTAATCATCCGCATCAGCGAACTCCCAGCCCAGTTGAGAGGCCAGCAACTTTCCTACCGTTGTCTTCCCTGCCCCGGCTACTCCCATCAGGAGAAGGATCATGATTTCCGCACTCTGCTTTTCTGCATTCTGGTTTCTGCGTTCTCGTTTCTGCAGCATGCAATGCGTCGTGTTATTCTCTCAAACCTGTTCAGGAAAAGGGATTCTCATGCCGGTATCGCAACCGCTAACCTTGCTCTGCATTACGACGTATGAAAAAGGGCAGGATTTTATGCGGGAGTGCAAGCGCCAGGGTTGCCGGGTGTTACTGGTGACGGCGGAGAAGCTGCGAGATGCCGACTGGCCGCGGGAAAGCCTGGACGAGATGTTCTATCTTCCGAACGAACTCCCGCTTGCCGATATTGTGCAGGCGGTGACGCATCTGGCGCGCACGCAGAAAATCGACCGCATCGTGGCGCTGGATGAATTCGATATGGAGACGGCCGCGACGTTGCGCGAGCATCTGCGCGTGCCCGGCATGGGCCTGACGACCATGCGATATTTTCGTGACAAGCTGGCCATGCGCATGCGCGCGCTGGATCACGGAGTGCGCGTGCCGGATTTTGTTCCGGTCATCCATCACGACGATATTCGCTACTATCTTGACCATGTTCGCGGGCCATGGGTGCTGAAGCCGCGGCAGGAAGCCTCGGCCATTGGCATCAGGAAGATTCACGCGGCGGACGAGCTGTGGCCAATCCTGGAACAATTGGGAGACAAACAGTCTTCTTATTTGCTGGAGAAGTTCGTTCCCGGCGAGGTATATCACGTGGACTCGGTTGTCTCTGAGAATGAAGTGGTCTTCGCCAACGTGAGCAAGTACGGCAAGCCACCCATGAACGTGGCCCAGGGCGGAGGAGTTTTTACGACGTATACGGTGCCGCGCGGAAGTGAAGCGGACGCCGGACTGCGCGAGATAATCGCGAGCTGATTGCGGCGTTGGGATTGGTGCGAGGCGTGGCGCACGCGGAGTTTATTCAGGCGTATGAAGACGGCCAATTTTATTTTCTGGAATGCGCGGCAAGAGTAGGCGGAGCTTATATCAATGAGATGGTGGAGGCCGCTACGGGCATTAATCTTTGGCGGGAGTGGGCGCGCATTGAAATCGCCGGGGGAGATGGCTCCTACAGACTTCCGGCGGTGCGCGAGGAATACGCGGGCGTCGTTCTTTCGCTGGCGCGGCAGGAAGATCCGGACACTTCGGCGTACAACGATCCCGAGATATTTTTGCGGATCAAAAGGCATCATCATGCTGGGTTAGTTTTGCGGTCGAGTGATCCGGGGCGTTTGCCGGGGTTACTGGAAAGTTACGCCGCGGCGCTTTGCAGAGGAGTTTCTGGCGGTCGAGCCGCCGCGGGAGAAGCCGACCGCGTGAAGGAATTAAAAAAAGACTTCTTGCGACACGTGGAACCGTCGACTGAGGCGCCGAATGTGTTCCGTAGTGAGCTAGATCGCTTTCCATGAAGAACTTCAGAAATAATGCTGGGTGTTCCGAAAATGTCCAAAGGTCTTTCTGCTTCAAGTTATTCGCCAGAATTAACTCGCGCAGCACGTTCACAGGATTAGACGACTTGAGTGCGTAATGTTTTTCCTCGAAATCTTCAACCAGAAGCGTAAGCAACTGAGCCATGCGCTTTTCGGCCGCACTCAATCGGCTGCCCTTGCGGTCCGATATCTTGAGCATCGCAATGTAGCGTTCGTTCTCCGCCTCGGTACGAATGACGGCCGGCAGCGTGGTAGTCGATAAGGATGCGTATTCCGATCGAACTGCGGTCGCGCTCATTGCTTCCAACCTCCGCGGTCAGAATTCGGCGTGCGTCAAAACGTGGCGAATGTATAGCGGCCAAAGAGATAATTAATCTCGGCAATTAAGCGATATCATTTCCCTTAATATCGAACACCGTCCACTTGCCGACCGCATCGGCGCTCGCAAAGGTTTTACGGACATCAGTCAGCTTTTCCATTAGCCTCTTGGCAATGCGAAACCACGCTTCGAGCGGCCCTTACGTCATGTGCCGTGAAGCAGCATCTTTGAGCTTCTTACGGCTGATAACATGCATGAGCTCTCGAGTAAGTTCGCATTACTGCGAATATTGTAATTCGCAAATCGCGAAGATGTCAATAGGCTCAGAACGCGTCGATCCCCGTCACGCTCTGCCCGATAATCAGTGAGTGCACATCGTGCGTGCCCTCGTAGGTCTTCACGGATTCCAGGTTCATCATGTGGCGCATGATGGGGTAATCGTCGGCGACGCCGTTGGCGCCGAGGATGTCGCGGGAGATGCGGGCGCACTCCAGGGCCATCCAGACGTTGTTGCGCTTGGCCATGGAGATGTGCTGGTGCTCCACTTTGCCGGCATCTTTCAGGCGTCCGACCTGCAGAACGAGTAATTGCGCTTTGGTGATTTCGCTGATCATCCAGGTGAGTTTGTCTTGCACGAGTTGATGCGAGGCGATGGGCTGGTCGCGCCACTGTTTGCGCAGAATGGAATACTGCAGGGCGCAATCGTAGCAGGACATGGCCGCGCCGATCGCGCCCCAGGCGATGCCGTAGCGCGCCTGATTCAGGCACATGAGCGGAGATTTTAACCCGCCAGTTTTCGGCAACAAATTTGATTCTGGAATATGGACGTCTTGCAAAGACAATCCGGAAGTCACTGAGGCGCGCAGCGACCACTTACCGTGAACATCTTGCGCGGAGAATCCAGGGCGATTCGTCTCCACCAGAAATCCTCGGATTTTATTATCTTCGTTTTCAACTTTTGCCCAGATGATGGCGACGTCGGCGATGGTGCCGGAGGTGATCCACATTTTCTCGCCGTTGAGAATGTATTCCTTGCCAACTTTGCGCGCACGGGTGAGCATGCCACCGGGATTTGAGCCGAAGCCGGGTTCGGTGAGGCCGAAGCAGCCAAGCTTTTCTCCCTTTTGCATGGGCGGAAGCCAGGTCTGTTTTTGTTCCTCGGTGCCGAATTCGTAGATTGGGTACATGCAAAGTCCGGACTGGACGCTGACGAAGCTGCGCACGCCGGAATCTCCGCGTTCGAGTTCCTGGGTCATCAAGTCCGTATTCGACGTTGCCCATGCCGGCGCAGCCGTAACCTTTCAGCGATGCGCCGAAGAAGCCGAGATCGGCCATGGGCTTGACCAGTTCGCGGGGAAAGCGGCCGGCGCGGTTGCACTCTTCGATGATGGGGATGAGATTGTCTTCGATGAACTGGCGCGTGGTATCGCGGACCAGGCGCTCTTCTTCAGTAAGGAGTGAATCGAATTGAATGAAATCGACGCCGCGGAATTTGATGGCAGACATGAGGAATCTCCGTGAGCAAATGAATCTCTAACCTGGGACGGATGAAGCCAGAGGTTTGACCGCCCGCGGAAGCAGCGCGCGCAGAAGGGCAAACATATGACGGTAGCAGGAGTGAAGAGTGGGGGTCAACGCGCGGAGTGGACCGGGGGATGATTCCATTTATTCCAGGAAGACCGTAGAACCAGCGAAATAAATCGGTAGGCGCGATCACTCACCGGGAACCAGCATCTTATATGGCGCTCGATCCCATTCATTGAACCGCAGGAGTGAGAATAGATATGACGCGCCACGTCCAACTCGTCGTCTGCCTGGTTGCCATGCTGTGCACGGAGGCGGCACTCTGCCAGGCGTCCCCCAGTGAAATCAATAGCAGTAATGAAGGCGTGGTTGGCACGGCTCCCGTAGCCTATGTGTATGTCTCGAGCAACGTTTATGCGAGCAATCCTGAAATTTACGCTTACGGCGCGGCATCGAATGGAAAGTTGACGGCGGTGGCGGGATCGCCTTTCGCCGCAGCGATTGCTTATGGCGGGTCTCTGGCGGTAAACGCAAAATATCTTTTTGCCACGAATGGGGTGGATATCTCATCATTCGCGGTTGCGTCCGATGGGGCGCTGCATCACGTTGCCGCGAGCGATGCGCAAGGGTTTAATCAATCCGATTGCGGCGGCCCGGTATCTTTATTTCTCGATCGGAGTGGCGCGACTTTGTACGACGAAGACATTTATAGTGACTGCGCCAACAATGCTTACCAATTTTTCGGCGTCGGCGCTTCTACCGGCGATCTGAATTATCTGGGAACGACTGCGCGCATGACCCCAGAGTTCGAAGTGCCATTGAGTTTTGCCGGAAACAACAAGTACGCCTACGGTGCGAGTTGCTACCACTGGAACCAGGTAATTTTCGGATTCGCGCGTAACAGCGATGGAGCGCTGACATCCTTAGCCATAGACCCTGCGATGCCAGAGGCGGAGAACGGGAATTTTTATTGTCCTTATTTATCGGCGGCGGATGCGGCGGATCATGTTGTGGTGCCGGTGCAGCCGATGAGTAATGCTTCGTTCGAACCGTCTGGCGCTTACCAGCTCGCGGTCTACACGGCAGACAGCGCCGGGAACCTGACTACGAGCAGCACTTATTCGAACATGCCCAAGGTCTCAGTGGCGAGTGTCACGAGTATTTCGATGTCGCCATCAGGGGAGCTTTTAGCGGTTGGCGGAACAGCAGGGGTGCAGGTGTTTCATTTCAACGGCGCAGACCCTGTTACGAAGTTCACCGGACTTCTCAACAGCGTAGAGATCGATCAGATGTCGTGGGATAACGACAATCACCTTTATGCCATCAGCCAGTCGGCTGGAAAGTTGTTCGTGTTTACGATTACTCCGACCAGTCACAGCCAGGTTACGGGATCACCTTACACGATCGCGAACGCGCAGAACATTAGCGTTCTGGCGAAATAGCGGAGACGACGATACGACTCAGCCTCGGGATGGCCGTCAGGATGACACGACGAGAAGACTTTACTCGCGATAGGCTTCTTTGATGTGGGCGCGAGCTTTTTCCGCGGGAGGGGTGCTGGCATTTTCGGCGAGGACGATCTGATATTTTTTCATGGCTAGATCGCGCTGCTGGAGTTGGTCGTACATTTCGCCGGCGGCCAGATTGGCTTTCTGCTGGGTTTCGGGATCGGGAGTGGGGACTTCACCGACGAGTTCGTAGGCGGCAGCGGCTCCGCGATAATCTTTCTGGCTGCGGAGTAACTCGCCCAGGGCCCAGGCAGAGATCTCGTAGTGTAAAGTACCGTACTTCCCTTCCCGTCCGTTTTGCCAGACTCTCCGATAGACGGCAGCAGCCTCCTGAAAGTGACCGCTGGAGCGCAGCAGATTGGCCTCTTCCAGCGGGAACAGATAGTTTCCGGGATAGCGCTCGGCGAGGTCGTGCATGAGGTTGCGAGATTCGTCGTAGCGGTGCTCGCGGCGTAGGAACAAGGCGAGAACGACCTTGGCATCTACGCTATTTTCTCCACCACTGTTGGCTACTTCGCGCAAGTATTGCAGGCCCTTTTCCTTGGTTCCGCTTAACCCCACCATCGCTACGGCCACCTTGACGCTCCAGGGCAGACTCCCCATCACGTAGTTGTGAGCGCCCACGACCAGTTTCGCGTCCACGTAGTTGGGGTTCAGCTCAAGAACGCGTTCGTGATCGCGGCGTGCGCCCACGGCGTTGCGCAGCGCCGAAAACCAGGCTCGTTCGACTAACGCCGTATAGAGCGAGAACTGCGCACGGGTAACGCCGCGCGCGTACAGCGCATCTACATTATTCGGATCGTCCTTGAGTTGCTGCTCTTCGAGGGTTTCGGCGCGGTCGACCAGCTGCTTGATCTGTTCCTTCACCTTGGGGTTAGCCGGGCGGTGCGCCTGGCCGATAAAGCTGTCAGTGGCGTACTCGCCCGTGTTCATGGCGCCCATGCGATAGAGTTCGCGCATCAGGGTTGTGGCCAGAAGATGGTTGACGGCAGAGGGATCGTTGGGATGACGATCCAGAACTTTCTCGAACTCCTGGATCGAGCGGTCGTAATCCATGTTGTAGAAGTGATCAAAGGCAGTCTCGACCAGAGGATCATGAGCCGAAGAAGGAGGAGTTGAAGCGGGAGCGGCGGCACGGGTTTGGGCGCCAGCGGTTTCCAGCAGCAGGCATAGTCCGGCGATGCACAACAGGCTGGCGCTTAAGAAATGAGCTTTCGCAAATGTCCGTGGCAACTGATCCCCGCGGGTGTGATCTTGATTCTAGTCTAACCGAACTTGAAGGGTGCTGACGGCGGGGAATGGAACCGAGTTTCTTAGGCGAAACGCAGGGAGAACCACCGATGTTATGGGGAGGATACGGGGAATTGGGTTAGCGTTTGAAGAGCAGGTCGTGTAATTTGCCGAGTTCAAGTCGGTATGAGCAGATGACGGCGGTAACCGGGGCATCTTTACGCGAGTTTGCGAGTAATAATTGCGCGAAAATCGGAGCATCGCGCAGCTGAGAATTTGCAAGTACCTGAGTTAGAAACATTTTAGCCGCTTGGGTTTTTGGCTGTTGGTTTGCCTTAACGAAGATAAAGTCCTAACGAGTTTTTCTAGCTATGGCTGAAGTAGTTCACGATGCGCAGCAAGAATTCTGGAGGCCACCGTCCGTAATCGGCGCGGCGGCCGAAACAAAACTTCCGTTATTGTCTTCCCAGGATTTAGCGGATACCTGCCAGGGTTGCGGCAGTGAGTTCATGATCGGAGCGCGGTTTTGCCACACCTGTGGTTTGAGCCGGCCCGTGCTCGCAAAAGTTGATACGACCCTGGAGACGGCGGTAGCCGACATCTCTGGAGTATGGGCCAGGAGTGTGGCAACGGTCGTGGCCGTGACGGGATTGGTGGCTCATGCGTGGCGCGAGATTGAGTTTCCGGGCTGGCTATATTATTTACATTTCCACGAGATCAAGCGTCGGGTTGGTCTACCGACAGCGGCACTGGTCGCATTCATGATCGGCTTGGGATGCGTGGCGGGGGCGCTGGCGGTCAGCTTCTTCTATCACGCCTCGAATCTGGCGGAGTTTCAGGCGATCCAGATGTGGCGCATTGAATGGCTGCTGGCCGCGACAGCCTCGTTTGTAGCAGGAATTCTGCTGAAGAACCCTTCCAACGACGGCGATTAAATTCCCTGCCGGCGATTTTTCCAAATCTTGGGTTAGCGCTCGACCTTAAAAGCTTAAGCTTCGCCTCCCGAACCGGCTGCGCGGCGCTGCTGGTGCATACGGTAGAGATGGTGGACGGGTCCGGTTCCGCGACCGAGCGGATGGCCGGCTGCGATCGCCGCGGTGACGTAGGTCTTGGACAGGAGAGCGGCCTCGGGTAGTCCGCGATCAAGAGCGAGGTGACAGGCCATGGCGGTCGAGAAGGCACAGCCGGTGCCATGCGTGGAGTTGGAGCGTTGCCGTTCTGCCTTGAAGACTTCCTGCTCGATGCCTCGCTTGCTGGTAAAGCTCAAAAGATCGATGGCTTTGTCCAAGTGGCCGCCGGTGATGATCAAGGCGCGTGACCCCATTTCATGGAGTTTGTTTGCCGCGGAGCGCATCTGGTCGAGATCGGTAACTTTCAGTCCGGTGAGGAGAGCAGCTTCGTCGACGTTCGGGGTGAGCACATCGGCCAGCGGAATCAGTTTTTCGATCAGCAACTTAATGCCAGAAGCGTCGAGCAAGTCGGCTCCGGAAGAGGATTTTAGGATCGGGTCCACGACTACGTTAGGAAGTTTCGGAAAGCCAGCTTTTCCGGTGCTCTGCGCCAGGAAATCAGCAACGGCGCGAACGACTTTGCCGGTACCAAGCATTCCAATGTGGACGGCGGCGATAGGCATATCGGCACGCCAGTTCCTGCAAGGTTTCCGTTATCAGAGAGGGATCGACGGCCTCGACCCGTCTAACGCCTGCGGTCGATTGGACGGTCATGGCAGTGATGCAGGCGACGCCATAGCAGCCATGGGCAGCGATGGTCTTAATATCGGCGGTTACGCCCGCTCCCGAGGAAGGGTCAAAACCGGCAATGGTGAGGACTACAGGTGGTCTTTCAGCCATGATCTGGGAGCCTTTGAATTGAGGCGCGCTTCGAGCGGTGCCGGAGAGAGTGTCTCACGAGTTGGGCGAAAGCCCTTGAGACTTGTCTGAAATTGCGGGTGGGATCAAAAAAAATCATCGGCATTGACGGCAACCCTCTGGGTAAAGAACTGGCATTAAAGAGGTTACACACACTCTGCTTGCAAGTAACTGATTTCATTGGAGATGAAAATACTTCTTTGCCTGGGGCTTATCACTTAGTTACTATTTAATAAACAACTAAGCCTATTGTTTTGATGAACATGATGCACTTATATCATGATAAACAACAAGTTACGTAAGATATCGATTACTACCAGGTCACTATAGACCACGTACTTTCGGATTGACAAGGTGCCGGTAGACCCATACGATTCAGAGATCGTTAACGAAAGAGCCTAGCTAGGACGACTTTTTGAGATGCGAGGAGAACTGAATGCGAAGACGTATAGCTCATGGACTGATGATCGGCTTGCTGGTCGTCGGGCTGGGAGCGGCTCAGGGACCGAACAACTCGGAGGCCAGTTCAGCTCCAAGTAGATCCGCCCAGATAAAGCCCGGGATCCAAAAACAGGCAGGCAAAACTAAGCCTTTTCAAGTGGGAACAGCCTCCTGGTACGGTGAGTATTTCGACGGGAAACCGACCGCCAGCGGCGAAGACTACGACATGTACGACATGACCGCAGCCCACCCGACGCTTCCCTTGGGAAGCTATGTGCGGGTGACGAACCTGCGCAACGGACGAGCGGTGGTGGTAAAAGTGAACGATCGCGGACCGATCGTGGAGGGCCGGATTATCGACCTTTCCTTCGGCGCGGCGCAGGCTCTGCAATTCCAGCACCGCGGGTTGCAAAAGGTGAGACTCGACCTGGTGAAGAGGGGTACGTCCCAGCACCGGCCGGTCTACCAAACCATAGCCGCCAATCACCCTCTGGCGGAACTCCGCTAAAGGCATTTACACTGCTAGGGATGCAGACCACTCTGCCCCCTCTCATCCCTGGCAGCGAGCAACAGAATTCTCTGCTTGCCGATTCTCTAAAAAACGATCCGCGCCGAAAGCTGATCGTGGCGCTCGACGTATCTACGGCGGCAGCTGCGCGTGAGATTGTGGCGGCCATCGGGGATTCGGCATTTACCTATAAAGTCGGGATGCAGCTCTATACCGCCGAAGGTCCGCAGCTGGTGCGGGATTTGGTGCGGTCAGGAAGACGAGTATTTCTCGACCTCAAGTACCATGACATTCCGAACACTGTGGCGGCAGCGGTTCACGAAGCGGCGCAGCTTGGTGTGAGCATGTTGACGGTTCATGCTTCAGGCAGCGCCAAGATGCTGCGCGCGGCTGTAGACGCTGCCCGCGCCGTCAAACCGGATCTGGTAGTCCTGGCCGTGACTGTGCTCACCAGCATGGGCGCAGACGATCTGGAAAAGATAGGTATTCAAGGAAGCGTACAGGATGAGGTGCTGCGCCTCGCCTCCCTGGCGCTAAAGAGTGGGTGCCAAGGGATCGTTACTTCGGCGCGTGAAGCTGTCATACTGCGCGCGGAACTTGGCCAGGGATTTGCGCTCGTCACGCCCGGAGTGCGCCCGGCGGGCGCGGGGCATGGCGATCAGGTGCGCGTCGTTACCCCAGCCGAAGCGATTGCCGCGGGAGCAAGCCACATTGTGGTTGGACGGCCGATCACTGAGGCGGCCGATCCGGCGGCGGCGGCCCGTGCCATCCTGGCTCAGATCGCAGAGTAGTACCGCGTCCTCGCTGTGCAATGCGGCCCGCGTTCGCGCCGCTACGTTGCGTAGTGACAAGCCGAGACACACCGCAAAAAAACAGCCGAGTAAAAATCTAAGAGCAGGCACCAGGTTCGATAGGAGCGGTGCTATCTAGTGCCCTTTAATGTTTGACTACTTTTATTGACCATGATCTAATGGATATTACTATGAAGCAAGTCGCGATTTCCGAATTTAAAGCGAAATGCCTCTCCTTGATCGATCAAGTGCAGAAAACGAAAAAGCCCCTCTGCATCACCCGGTTTGGAAAACCGATCGCACAGGTCGGCCCCGCCCCTGCCAAAACAGGAGAGGCAGACTGGTTCGGCTCGATGAAGGGCAAAATAGAAATTCTTGGCGATATTGTCTCCCCAGCCAATGATGAAAGCGACTGGGAGGTATTGCGCGATTGAGATTGCTTCTGGACACTCACATCTGGCTTTGGAGCCTGGAGGCTTCTCATCGCCTCGGGAAAAAAACCGCACAAGAAATCAAGAATCCGGCAAACGAGCGTTGGCTTTCTCCAGTCAGCACTTGGGAGGCGCTAACCTTGAATGCAAAGGGAAGGATTCGCTTGCCTGATGACGTTTCGGCTTGGGTGGCCGAAGCGACAGCCGGCTTCCATGAGGCGCCCTTGACCCATGAGATCGCGCTCGCTGCGCGGCAATTGCGCCTGCTTCACGATGATCCTGCGGATCGATTTCTCGCAGCTACCGCTCAACTGCTTCGACTTACTCTTGTGACAGCAGATGTAAAGCTCCTCGGCTTGGGAGATATCTCGACATTGGCCAATCGCTGAGAACCGTCCAGCGTTGCCATGGACTATGGAGTAGTGTGCGCCGTGATCGTCTTTCGCAGGTCTTCGGCTGACCCGCTCAACAAATTCCGCAGCACTGCGACCTCCGCGGCAATTCCGGTGTGCAGTGCTGGATCCACGTCAGGGGCGAAGAGTGGAGAATGGTTGGAGGGTAGCGTTGTGCCGTCGGCCTTAGCCTGAGCAAACTTTTCCGGATCGGCTCCGCCGAGGCTAAAGTAGAAGCCCGGAACTCCCTGCTCGACGAAAAAGGAAAAATCCTCTGAGGGCGTGATCGGCGGCTCGATCAAAACATTGTCTTTGCCCAGCGCCGACTGGAGGACCACCTTCAGTCGCTGCGCCAGGGCGGGATCGTTGTACACAAGATCAGTACCCTCAATGTGCTCGACCAAGGGCGGACGCGGCGCATTCCCCGCTTCGGCCTCGGCCTTGGTGATCCGCGCAATCGCCGCCAGCACTTGCTTGCGTACTTCAGGTATTGTTGGTGCGCACGGTCAAGCCCAACTCGGCCTCATCTGGAATGATGTTGTTCTTGGTGCCGGCGTGAACGTAGCCGACTGTAACCACCGCCATTTCTCCGGGCTTCACTTCGCGTGAGGTAATGGTTTGCAGCGCCAGAATGGTTCGAGCAGCGATCACAATTGGATCGATAGCGGTTTGCGGCGCTGATCCGTGGCCGCCCTTGCCATAGATTGTGATGCGGAGCGAATCCGCATTGGTGTTGTAGACTCCGGGCGTAATTCCTACCATGCCTGCGGGAAGCGTGTTTCCAACGTGCAAAGCTACGGCGACGTCAGGCCGGGGAAAGCGCGTGAACAATCCGTCGGCGAGCATCGCTTTAGCTCCGCCGATCGTCTCCTCAGCGGGTTGGCCGATCAGCATCAGAGTTCCGTGCCAGGTATCTTTGCTGCGCGCCATAATCTCGGCCGTGCCCACGATCGAAGCCATGTGCAGATCGTGCCCGCAAGCATGCATCACGGGAACGTCGTGACCTGCATCATCTTTAGCGTGAACCTTGCTCGCGTAAGAGAGCCCGGTTTTCTCTTCGACGGGCAAGGCATCGAGTTCGGTGCGCAGCATGACGGTTGGGCCTGCACCATTCTTCATAATTGCCACGATTCCCGTGCCGCCAACATGCTCCGTCACGTCGTAACCCAAGCTTCGCAAGCGGGCCGCCAACTTCGCGGCTGTTTGGACTTCATGCGATGAGAGTTCGGGATTCTGATGCAAATCGAGATACAGAGAGTGCGCGTCGGGATAGACGCTCTCGACTTCTTTCGAGGTTGGAGCCTGAGCAAATGCCGGAACAATCAGACATGCAAGCAGAAAAAGTTTGACCAGTTTCATCGTGCACGGATCATAGCTGTTGCTATCACACGCTGCAAATAATTTTGCCTGCAGTGGCTTTGTGAACCGAGTTCCGAAAGCGGTAGTGTCGAAGTTGACTACTTCGATTCACAGTTTTGCACCGCGCGAGCGGGTGTACAATCGTCGTAGAAAGCACTGGTTTGCGTCCTTCGTTTGCAAGCTCGAGGTGCTAATGAACGTTCATATCAGTTACCGGCTTCACAAAACTCCCGCCGTAGAAAAAGACATCCAACATCAAATCGAAAAACTGCGAAAACGGCTGCAAGTTTTCCGTCCGGAACTCGTTCACCTGAAGGGCATGGTGGAAGAGGCTTCGGCCCGCGAGGGCACCAGCGTTTCGTTGAATCTGCGTTTGCCTTCAGGGCAGATGGCAGCGCAAACCACGGCCACAACTGCGTCCGCCGCGGTGAAAACCGCTTTCGAAGACCTGCTGCAACAGGTCAATAAGCACAAAGAATTGTTACGCTCCACGCACAAGTGGACGCGCCGGCAGACTAACGAATCCCGCCGGAAAAATATTGGCGTCCCTTTCGAGAACACTCTGGCCGTAGTATTTCCGGCAACGGTCTCGGCTGAGGACGTGCGATCCTACGTCAACGTAAATCTTTCGCGCCTGGAACGTTTTGTGGAGCGGGAGATTTATTTCCGCGAGACTGCGGACCAAGTTGTGCCGGATTCGATCAGCAAAGAGGAAGTGATTGACGAAACCATCGCAGCCGCGTTGGGCGGTGATGGGGAAAACTCAGGCCGCGAAAAACCGGAGCGCCTCGCGCTGGAACCCTGGCTTTACCGCCTGGCCCTCGATGCGCTCGATCAGCTATCGCGTCCCGAGGGAACCAATGGCGGCGCCGTACGGCTGGAAGAATCGGCGCGCAAGCCGAATGTCAGAGCCAGCGACGAGCCCGAACTGCAATTCCACCAGCCTGACGAATCGATCACGGAAGAAACCATCATCGCCGACGACCGGGTAGCCACGCCGGAACAGATTGTCGGCTCGGATGAAATGGTGCGGCTCATCGCCTCCGCTCTGCGCGATGTACGCCGCGACCATCGCGAAGCTTTCATCCTGCACGCCGTCGAAGGCTTCGGGGTCGACGAAATCTCCGCGATCACCGGCAATGCGCCGGAGCGGGTGTTGAGCTCCATTTCTGCCGCACGCGATCACTTGCGCAAATCGCCCCAGTTTGCTGGTCAGTTCAAGGGGCGGTTCGCCAATACTGGGACCGCGTAAATTTTATTCCTCAGAAAGGGACTGACCTCGAATGATTACTCGCGAACAGATCCAGGAATTAGCCGAGTTTGAAGATCCGGAAAGTTGCGCTCTTAGTTTTTACTTTCAGCCCACCGCGCCGCGCAATAAAGCGCATAAGGAAGATGCCATTCTTACCAAAGATCTGGCTCGCGAAGCGGTGCGGCATTTGGAGAGCAAGAGTAAAGAGAAAAGCAAAACGGAAACGGCTCGCGCGGATGTTGACCTCATTGTGCGCCTGGCGCAGGAGTTGCGCGGCAACGGAGTACATGCCAAAGCGGTTTTCGCGTGCTCCGGGCAAGGCTTTTGGCGCGAGTATGATCTGCCCGCACAACTGAGCGGCACGCAACTTCTGGTCGACCGGCATTTTCATCTGAAGCCTTTGGCACACTTACTGGGAGCATTTCCCAGCCTCGGCGTGGTTCTCGTGGATCGCCATCGCGCGCGCTTGTTCGATCTGCGTTTGGGCGAACTCAATGAACGCGAAGGGTTTTTTCATCCGCTCTCGCGCCGCGGCCGCAGTGATGGATTCGCCGGTTACGACGGAGGTCATGCCGAACGCCGAGTTGCCGATGAAGCCCGCCTGCATTTCAAGTTTGTTGCCGACTTCATCCAGGATGCCCTGGAGAAAGGGCTTTTTGAAAACTGGATTCTGGGTTGCCAGGAAACTCACTGGTCGCAATTCGCGCCGCATTTGCATCCCGATGCTTCGCAGAAGTTGCTTGGCCGGTTCTCCGCCGAAGTAGCTCGAGTGGGCCTGGGGGAAATTCGCACGCAGGCGGAGAAGATTTTCGCCGACTGGCAGGTGCGCCGCTGCGCCGAGGCGCTTCGCGAAACCATCAGCCAGGCTCGCAGCAATGGCCGCGGCGTCACGGGATTGCGGCGGGTGCTGCGGTCGCTGGAAATGGGTGAAATACAGACACTGCTGATTGGTGAGAATTATGTTGCGCAAGCGGTCGAGTGCACCGGTTGCGGCCACCTCGATGCCCACCTGGTAAGTTACTGTCCGGTGTGCGGACGCGAAACTCGCGAAGTAGTGGACGTGGCGGAGGCGATATTGCCTTGGGTCATCCGGCATAACATTGAGCTTTTCTATGTGAAAGACGATCCCGAGTTCGACAACGTGGGAAATATTGCAGCCCTGTTGCGCTTCCGGTCGGCACAGGGAAATAACAATGTGCAACCCATTACGGAAGCGCGAAAGACCAAATCCCTGGGCCGCCAGGCAGGATTGGTGGGGCGATACCGCGGCGCGGCCAGCGGGTAGGACCAGCTCCCAGGCAAAACCCTCGCACCCAAGTACCTGTCTGCGTGATATGCTTCCCGCTTTCGGATACGGAGGCAATTCTTGACTTTCTCGCGCCGTGATTTCGTTAAAACTTCTGTTCTTGGAGCGGTTGCTGTTGGAGTTGGAGCTGAGGCTCAGGGAACAGACGCCAATGCTGAGGCCGCCGTTCAAGATCGCAGTGCGCAATCTGGAACTTCGAAGCGTCCGATCATTGTCTGCGCTAACAATGGCTATGCTTATCTGGAAAATGCATTCGCTTTTTTGAAAGGCGGAGGCGACACGCTCGATGCCGCGCTGAAAGTGGTGAGAGGTCCGGAAGACGATCCGAATGACGATTCCGTCGGCTTTGGCGGACTTCCTAACGAAGAAGGCGTGGTCGAACTCGACGCCTGCTGCATGCATGGACCGACGCGGCGCGCGGGGTCGGTGGGAGGCGTGCGCAACATCAAGAATGTGTCGCTGGTATCGAAGGCGGTGATGGAGCATACCGGCCACGTGATGCTGGTGGGCGAAGGCGCGGAGCGCTTTGCCGTGGCGGTGGGCTTTCCGCGCGAGAACCTGCTGACCGAGCGTTCGCGCAAGATATGGCTGCTGTGGAAAGAGTTCCACTCAAACGATGACTGGTGGGGGCCTGGTATCGCCGACCCGCACTGGCAGCCTCCGGCGACGGAGCCGGATAAGGACAAACCGCAGGCGGAACTGTGGAGGGAGCGCGTCGAAAAAATGCAGGCGCGCGCTGCCGATATTGGCATTGAGCCTGAACTTCAATTGGCAGCGGTGCGCAAAGTTCTGTTTCCGCCTACGGGCACGATTCATTGTTCCGCGCTGAATGATAAGGGCGAGATTTCCGGCTGCACCACTACCAGTGGACTGGCGTTCAAGTTGCCCGGGCGGGTGGGCGATTCGCCGATTATCGCTGCCGGCTGCTATACGGATCAGGATGTGGGCTCGGCGGGCGCGACGGGCAGTGGCGAGGAAAATATCAAAGTCGCGGGCGCGCATACGATTGTTGAAAATATGCGGCACGGCATGCCGCCGCAAGAGGCTGGCATGGACGCGCTGAAGCGGATCGTCCGCAATTACAACGGCGACAGGAACAAGCTGAGATTAATGGATATGACCTATTACATCCTGCGCAAGGATGGAGCCTACGCCGGCGTTTCATTGTGGGAGGGCTATTCGCAGGGGCATCCGCATAAAATTGCCGTGCACGATGGAAATCTACGGGCCGAGGTGACGGTGAGCTTGTTCAAAGGGTTCTCGCAGGAATTCCCCCCGTTCCCTGATATTCCTGAGGATCTGAAGAAAGGTTCGGAATACCTGAAGTAACCTGGCTACGCACTTCCGATGCTGGAAATGATGAGGATCCGAGGGTAGAATTTGAGGCAGGATCCAAGCAGGTACAATTAGCATCTAAGCAAGTGCTGGTGCGGTTTTGCAGTTGCGAGCAATGTGGAAACGGCTTGCTGCACGCTGGCGAGAGTGAGATAATAGTTAAGCAAGGGGAGGACTAAAATGGCGACCAAGATTCCAGCAACGATCCCGGCAACCAAGATTCCCCGCAGTTAATCCTCCGACGGTGTTCCGGATTATGGGCGCACCGTGTTGATAAAGTATTCGGCAATTTCTTCCGCAGTGTACTTCTTCTCACTTTCTAAGAGCCCTCGCAAAAGCTGTTCCGTCTCCGCGGTGACCTTCAGTTTCGCCGGAGTATCGTACCAATACTCGTAAGGACGATTCGATTCGAAGTCGAGAACCGCGTAGAAGCCTTCCAGGTGTTGAATTGTGGGTGCTACATTCTTTGTGCCGATCCAGGCCTGGAACAGGGTCCAAGCCTGCTGAATAGAATCCTCGGTGAATTCAACGACTGTGCCGGAGACCTCCGCGAATCTTTTTTCAAAACCCTCGAAGCTGTCGATCTCTTCCAGTTGATCGATGGAATCGCGCACCGCGCGATAAAGGGGACTGTCCTCTTCTCCAAGGCAGGCCAAACGATGGTTCTTCCAACAGGCCGCAGCCAGGGTTTCGCCTCTGAGATCCTTGAAGTAAAATCCTCCGATTTCGTTGCGCGTTGCAATCATCTTTTTACCGCAGAATAAAAGATAGAAGAAAGCCAGCCTGCTGTTGGACTGTTTCAGGCTATCGGCGAATCTTTCGGCAGCCAGCGAAAGCGGCAAGTAGAACTTGGCGGCGTAATTGTGACTGATGGGAAGCATCTGCTTCCATGTCTCAGAGCGCACAGCTCGTTCTTGTTCCTGCACGTGCCGTGCAGCGTCGATGGCAGCCTGGGCCGTCGCCGCGCGTTTCTCCCGCCAGACGTTGATGGAATTCACGGCCGCCTGTAATGACGGCACCTATCAGCAGGAGCAGAGCCGGAACCGCGAGGATCTTCAGGAGTTCATCCAGACTCAGGCGGGCGAGCCAGGACGAGGCGACGACCTGATTCTCTCCGAGGTTTACGGCTTGGGAGGACGACATCGTGACCGCTCCGGTGGCTTTGTCGCTACTCACAACATTCCAGGTCACAATTGAGGTTAGAGTTGACGCTTTGTGAAGTGCCGTGGGCTTCAGGTAACCCTGGACGGTGACGATGGCTCCAGGGGCCAGGGAGCTGGCGATGAGGCTGTGGGAGGCGAGGAAGGCTTGCGAAGTTTCGCACGACTCCGTGCGCGGTGGCAGCGGGGGCACGATACAGATCGGCTGAGTTTCGTCCAGCTTGTAACTGTCGGGGAGTTTCCAGAGACTGATCGAGGTGAGGGCGGTGCCCAGGCCGATTTTTGCGTCGGATTTGTTCCTGATGGTGATGATGAACGGCAGGAGTTCATCCTCGCGAATTACATGGGATGAAATGCTGGCACTCAGGGAAATCTCGGGAACGATGGTCTGTGCCGCGACGAAAGCCGGGAGCAGAGGGATACACAGAAGGAAAGTTAGAAAAAGTGTGCGCGCAGGCGCGGAGATCATGCGGCCCACGTCCTTTCATCGAAGCATCAGGTGCTGAATCAGGCGAATCTTACTTTCACATCCGGCCCCTTTTCAAGATGGATGCTTTCGATAAATCGAACTTTGCCGGTTTGTTGAGTAAGGATGACTGATGAAGTTCGCGTGCCTTCGCCGAAGAAGCGGACGCCTTTGAGCAGCGCCCCGTCAGTGACGCCGGTGGCGGCGAAGATGAGTTGCTTGCCTGGGGCAAGATCCTCGGCTTCGTAGATCCGATTCTTATCCTTGACGCCCATGCGGGCCAAGCGTTCTTCCTGATCGGGTTTGACGACCAGGCGGCCGAGCATATATCCGTTGAGGCAACGGATGGCGGCGGCGGTAATCACGCCTTCGGGCGCGCCGCCCGAACCCATGACCGCATGCACGCCAGTGCCGATTACAGCCGCGGCAATGCCTGCCGAAAGATCGCCGTCGCCGATCAGGCGGATGCGGGCTCCCGCGGCGCGGATATCGGCAATCAATTTTTCGTGGCGCGGGCGATCCAGCACAATCACTACCAGGTCTTCCACATCACGCTCTAATCGCTTGGCGATGTTCTTGAGATTGTCGGCGACGGGCGCATCGAGTTCGACTGCGTTCTTGCAAGAAGGACCGACGACAATTTTTTCCATGTAGCAGTCGGGAGCATTGAGCAGGCCGCCGCGTTCCGAAGCGGCGAGTACGGTAATCGCTCCGGGCGCGCCGGTGGCGCAGAGGTTGGTGCCTTCGAGGGGATCGACGGCGATGTCGACCTCGGGCACTTCGCGTCCGTCGGTAAATTCCGCGCCGACTTTTTCGCCGATGTAAAGCATGGGCGCTTCGTCGCGCTCGCCCTCGCCGATGACGATGGTTCCGCGCATGGGGATGGAATCCATGGTGCGGCGCATGGCCTCGGTGGCGACCTGGTCAGAGAGCTTGCGCTCGCCCTGACCCATGGTTCGCGCCGAGGCGATTGCGGCGACTTCCACCACGCGCAGAAATCGCGATGCCAGGTCGCTTTCAATGTTTTGCCCGAAACTGCGGGCCTTGGCTTCCGGACGAGTTTGTGTGGCCATGGATGCCTCCTCGGTCAGGCGGCCGATCACCGCCATAAGAGCACCGCGCATGATGATGCATCGGGCAGGGTCGCGTCAAGAAGGAGGACGCTGTAGAGGACAGCGAATTGCCGGGGAGAGTTGAGTGGGAGGGAGTGGTTGGGCAGTGGAGGAGGACATGGCCATGCGGACGTGTCCCCACGTGCGAGGCGATTGGTTCGACAAGTGCAAATCCTTTGCTCATTAAAAGCCTATTACTTGCTTGGTTAAAGACCTGTCAGCGGGATGAAATTTCGCGTTTGCGGACTGGCCTTGTGGCGTTTTGAGCGATGACCTTCGGAAATCTACTCGGATCCGGTCTGGGAACTCAGACTGAATTCCGTACAGCAAACGATCGGCCGCAGATTTTCCAGAGATTCCATTATGGCAAGACGCAGTCTTACATTTCGCGCCGCAAAGAACTCCTGTGCCGGTGTAGTACTGATTTTTCTAGGCCTGGCCACAATGGTTGGCTGTCAAGGCTTCAGCGCTGCGAAGCCCGCGACGACCCAACAAACGCAAGTAGGCGGGTTAGTATTAAGCGGCGCCAGCCTAGATTTCGGTAGTGTCACTGCCGGCATCAGCAAAACCTTGACGTTGACCGCATCGAATACAAGTGCGGCTCCGCTGAGCATTGCCAGCGTCTCGATTTCCAGCAAGTATTTCACGTTAAGTTCACCCAGCCTTCCCGCGGTGGTGGCGGCCGGTCAGAATTCCACAATCAGTATAGTTTTTACTCCCAACGCGGCGGGAGCGTTCAGTGCCACGGCTTCCATTGCGAGTAGTGGCTCCGGCAGTGCGGCTACTGTGTCCCTTTCCGGAACCGGAGTGAGCAATGGTCAACTGGTGCTCAACCAGAGCAGCGAGAGCTTCGGTAACGTGACGGTGGGCGGCCAGAGCAGCCAGACCGTTAGCCTGACCAACAATACCTCTTCGAGCGTAACGGTTTCGCAGGCTGTGGTGAGCGGAACGGGATTCAGCTTGAGCGGGCTTTCGACTCCGCTTGCGCTGAGTGCGGGCGCGAATGCAACCTTCAGCATCATCTTTGCGCCGCTATCGACCGGCAGCGTGAGCGGCAATCTGGCGATCACTTCGAATGCGGTTGATCCAGCGTTATCCATGACACTTTCCGGAGCGGGAGTTACGCCGGGCGCGCTGGGAGCAAACCCCACGAGCCTCGAATTTGGAACCGTGCAGGTGGGTAATAACCAGGTCCTGTCAGAGACCGTGACGAATACGGGTGGTTCGAGCGTGACGATCTCTCAGGTTGTGGTGAGCGGCGCGGGTTTCGCATTAAGTGGGCTCTCGACCCCAGTGACATTGGGTGCAGGGCAGAGCGCAAATTTCAATGTGACCTTTACGCCCACAGCGGCGGGCAGCGCCAGTGGAAACGCGACTGTGACTTCTAATGGAACGAATCCGACTCTGACCATACCTCTCGCGGGTACGGCGACGGTTGCAGCCGGGCAGTTAAGTGCAACGCCGGTTACCCTGGCAGTGGGAAGTGTATTCGTGGGCGCAAGTGGAACTGCATCGGGAAGTCTTAATGCCACCGGAGCAAATGTTACGGTTACGGCCGCCAGTTCGAACAACTCGAGCTTCACAATAAGCGGATTGATCGCTGCCGGCGGTCATTACAGCCGGACACAGTGCCGCGTTTACTTTGACGTTCAGTCCACAAGTGGCGGGAGCGGCCAGCGCGACCCTCACATTTACCAGCAATGCGCAGCCTGTGACGACTACGGCAGCGGCTACGGGGACGGGCACGGCTGCGCCGACTCACAGCGTGAGCTTGTCGTGGGGCGCAAGCAGCTCGCCGGATATTTCCGGATATAACATCTATCGAGCCATCTACACCAGTTCTTGCGGCTCGTATTCGAAGATCAATGGATCTACGCTGGACACGCTGACCACGTATTCCGACGGCTCCGTAACCGACGGCACGAACTATTGCTACGCAACTACTGCGGTGAATTCCAGCAACGAAGAAAGCGGCTACTCGAACATTGTTTCCAATGTTCAGATTCCTGCTCCATAAACGGCCGTGATTTTCTGCTCGGCCGTTTTCTGCTTGTGGTTTTCTGATCGTCGTCCTCTGCCAGGTCGTTCTCTGCTCAGTCGGTATTAAAACCTTTGTGTCAGTGTGTTCTTCGCCGTTCCCTTTTTTGCACTTCTCCTGCGAGAGAGCGAGAGGAGTGCTTTACGCGCGTAAACAGGCTGTTTCAGGAGATTTTAATCATGTAGCGTAAGGGCCGATGTCCGAAGGGCCAAGTGTCGCGCTGCCCTGTCGAGACCTTTTCACTTCGCGGGATTGACTTCACACTGCTTGACATGAGACTCCCCCGGTCCATCTCTCATTCCCTTTCTACCCGCGCCCTCTTCGTCGTCCTCGTTGCGGTCTACGCCACAACATTTTCCTGGGGCGCGCAAACCACCATCCAACAGTTAACCTGCAGCCCTTCGACTCTGCACTTTGGCACCGTCCCGCTCGGACAGACGGAGACTCAGCTGATCACGCTGACCAACACCGGAGCGAGCAGCGTCACACTCACGGCGATGAACTTCGTCCGTGAAGGCCAATTCGGGTTTCCTGAGATGAGCCTGCCGCTTGCGCTGGCCGCGGGACAGAGCATCGACCTTAGTGTCACGTTCACTCCCACCGCCACGGGATGGGCCGGAGGAAACACAACATTTCAGAGTAACGCTGCAAACCCGACCCTTCAGCTGCAGTTCGATGGATCAGGGGTAAAAAGCGACGCGATCGTGGCGAGTCCGGCTAGTGTTTCTTTTGGCCAGGTCGCGGTAGGATCCAGTTCTACAAAAACGATTACGGTGACCAACGCTCGTACCTGGAAGGTATCAGTTTCCGGCTTCCAGACGATCGGAAGCGAATTTTCCACCAGCGCGCCAAGCATGCCTTTAACGTTGGCTGGCGGGCAAAGCGTGACTTTCACAGTGACTTTTACGCCGCAGTCTTCTGGCAGCGTCGGAGGCAGTCTTCTTTTTTCGGATCCTCGTCTGAACGTACCTTTTACGGGCACTGGAACCGCAGCCGTCGCTTCGAGCCAGTTGACGGTAAGTCCCGCGGTGGTGAACTTCGGCAGTGTGCCGGTAGGAAGCACGCAGACGCAAACCATCACCATGAGCGCCTCAGGGGCGCCGGTGACGGTTTCGGCGGACAGCAGCAGCAATTCGCAATTTGCTCTGCAGGGGGCTAGTTTTCCCGTGACCATCGCCGCCGGCCAAAGCTTATCGTTCAGCGTAGCGTTTAAACCGACCAGCAGCGGCGCGGAGTCGGGTTCGCTAGCATTCGCCAGTAATGCAACCAGTTCATCAGCGGCCGAATCGCTCACGGGCACGGGCACCGCGATAGCGACCAGCCAGTTGACGGTGAGTCCCGCGGCAGTGAGTTTCGGTAGCGTGCCGGTGGGGACTACGCAGACAGAATCGATTACGATGAGCGCCTCGGGCGCGGCCGTCATCGTGTCATCCGATAGCCAGCAGCAATTCGCAATTTATTCTGGAGGGCGCTGCGTTTCCACTGACGATTGCCGCTGGGAGCAGCGTGACATTCAATGTGGCGTTTACGCCGACCAGCAGCGGGGCTGAATCGGGCACGCTGGCGTTTGCCAGCAACGCCAATAGTGCGTCAGGGCCAGCGTCGCTCAGCGGGACTGGAACCGTAACCACGTACAGCGTGAATCTCTCGTGGAATGCCAGCAGCGACGTGGCTGGCTACAACGTTTACCGCAGCACCAGCGCCACCGGGACCTATGCCAAAATCAATCCCAGTGTGGACGCAAATACTGCTTATACCGACAGCACAGTGGTTGCCGGTCAGACTTACTACTACGAGGCTACGTCAGTAAATTCGAGCGGTCAGGAGAGTGCGCGGTCGACGCCACCGGTAGTGGCAGCGGTACCGTAAGAGTTCGAGATCCAGAACGGACAGCTTCGTTTTCCCCTTGGGAAGCATCAGGGTCACTCCTTGATGCTTCCCTTTTTAGCTGTCCTTGAGAGTCCCTGCTAACCCTGTAAAGCCCCTTGTCCTCCAAGCGAGAATTGTTGCAGGCCCTTCCTATCCTCCCATTTGGCCGAGAAGTTACGGCGCTCGCCATTCTCGGCGCGGCACCCGGCAGACACTGTTACTTCAGTCACATCCTTTAATCCCATAAAGTAACGCATGAAGATTACTGGCACGTAAGGGCCATTCTCGGGGACTGGCATTTCCGTTAGTACTAGTACAGGTGGCCAATGGCGTCGATGACTAACGTTATGCTGACAAAATTGATTGGCACGATCACTCGGCGGCGGACAGCGATTCTGCTGGCAGTTTTCGCTTTTTGTGGCTTGGCCAATGCTCAGCAAGTTTCTATGGCGCTGTTGCGACCGGCATCCTTGGGGGAGCCGTTTTCCACTTCAACAACAACGGTCCATCCGGCGAGCATTCCGGAGACTACAAGCCATAAATTCTGGGATCGTGAAAACAGCTTTCTGTTTGCTGCGAATGCCGCATTCAGCGCTGCCGACTTCGTCGTAACCCGAGACAATTTGCGTAACGGCGGCCAGGAACTGAACCCGGTAACGCTGTATTCGCGGGCAGCACGGCGGGTTTGGCCGACGAATTTCGCCGGCGAAACCGCTGGCGTGATCGGACTCAGCTACTTCTTCCATAAGACGGGACATCACCGGCTGGAGCGCGCAGTCTCGATGCTGAATATGAGCTCCTCGGCGGCCGCTGTGAGCTTCGGACTTGCCCATCGATAGGCTTCCGGCGGCCGACAATCCAGGGCATCGATCCGTCAGGGCGAGACTAGCAATTTCTCGTCGCCACGGCGGGCAATCCAGAGACACAGAAATATCGCGGCCAGGGCAATCAGGAAATAAATGATTCCGCCCTGATGGTGCAATCTTCCCGTCAAATAACTGGGATCGACGCGGGTTCCCAGCATTCCAAGAACAAAAATTCGAAGACCATTCTTCACGACCGAAAGCGGGACGGCCACTGCAATCACGAGGGCCTTGCGCCAGGGAGAACGTAGAAGCATCTGCGCAAGAACCATGGTCGTGACCACCAGCATCAGGCTGGAACGGATACTGCTGCACTCGCGCGCCACCTCGATGACTAATCCCGGTATCGTAATGATGGTTCCCTCCCGGGCAACCGGAACGCCGGCGATGGCGAAGAACAAGTCGGCAGAGACGGCAGAGCCTTCCTGCAGCAGGCGCACGATGGGATCTAACAAGACCTGCGGAATCGGAACGAGCCAGAACAAGAAACAAAGAGGAAAGATGGCGCGTTCGAAAGCAGAAAAACCAAAGGAGAAGACAAAGGCGCCGATCCACCACAGGACAAGGGCCAGCATGTTCAAGGAAAGTCGCGCATCGGGATGAAGATGAACAACGCCTAGTCGTAAGGCAACAGCAACAGCCAGCGTTAACACCATCAGGATTGAGCCAAGGCTCAAACTGAGTCGGGAGCTTTCCGCTGGGGTTCTCCAATCCAGAAAAATCAACGTCAGGCTCACGGGAATGATCAGCAGGAGGTGCGTGTATTCACTGTCGCGGTAGGCGAGGGAAAATGAGGAAACCAGCGGCCGAAACCAGACTGCCACAGAAAGCGCAGTAAGGACGCCATAGAGAAAGATGGGCGACCACTGGGAAACGAAATTTTGGTTCGATATACGGGGCACGATGTAATTTAGTACGTCAGGAAATCATTGGTTCCAAGCTGCTTCTTCATTAAGCAATATCCCAACTCGCTAAGAGTTTATTTCTGCGCGTTCGCGGCTCGGCACAAAGGGGGCTCCTCCTCAGTATGTTTTCGCGGCTTATCTTTTGGAATTTCAGCCCGAGCTACATTGGACGGACGGCTCATGATTCGTTTCTGGCTGATTGCCATCACTGTGTAATCGTATTTCTTATTATTCTCCACCAAGTCATCGGTACATGCGGTTTGCGGCAAGGGATGGATATTGATCCGTTGCGGTGGCTGGCGCTTGCCGTGCAGGCTGCGATACAAGCAATATCCGACGGGATCAGGGTGCTTGGAGTCAGAAGCGCTGGCACGCCACTTCAGAATGACAACGTGGTCGGTTTTTTCGGCCAGGGCCACCACGTCCGGGCCCTCGGCAGGAGGACAATCTGGAATGGCCTGAGACCTCGCAGGGGATGCGGATTGCCTGACTGTTTCTGCGGGCGGCGGAGTTTTGGACCTGTCGGGGGAATCTTGGTTGCGGTCGCATCCGCCGGAAAATAGTGTGCCGGAAAGGACGAAGGACAATAGACAAAAAAGGTGCACCAGGTTAAAGAAGAATGGTTTCAATTTCTTCGTGTTGCGATATGGCTCTGAAGGCATCGCCAAATTTTCCACCAGGAATGCTCGATCTACTTCTGAGAAAACGCTTCTTGCAGGTACCGGGTAAGCACCGCAGCCAGGCTTTCGAAGTGGGTGGTTACCATGTCCAGATGACTGCCGGGAACGGTCTCGACTTCGAAGTCGGCAGCCAACTTTGTCCAAACCGGCACCGGATCGCCGGGAAAGTATTCATCGCTCTCGCTCTTCAAGAATTTTATCTTTCCACTGTAAGGGCGCGGTTGATACCGGGCTAAAGCGAGATAAGCTTTTCGTTTCACCTGCAAAGTGGTGGCAGCAAGCGATAACCGCGAAGCTTCAGGAGAATCAGGGTTGGGATCATGTCCGGCCGCGATGCCGAACCGATGCTTAAGGCCGCCGATGACGTACGAAAGGGCATCCGGGAAGGACCGCTGGCTCATCTGTGAGAGACGGCGTTTCGTTCGCTGCAGACCCAGGAGCAAGCGTTGGCGCCTGGACATCTGGCGGGGATGAGGGTATGCATCCACCATCACCAATAGCTGAACGCGCTTGCCCTCGTCGGACAAGCGCTGCGCCATCTCCAGAGCTACCAGTCCACCGAATGAATAGCCGATGAGCACGTAGGGGCCTTCGGGCTGAAGCTTCTTTAGGTCCGCGAGATAAAACTGGGCCATGTCCTCAATACGATCAAACGGTTCTTCCCTGCCATCGATTCCACGGGCTTGAATTCCATAAATGGGGTGACTGGTGCGAATGTGCTTCGCGAGTTGGGTGAATCTGGCACGGCCGCCCAAACCATGAGTAATGAGGACCGGGGGATGCGCTGCGCCTGCTTTCAAAGAAACGAAAGGGGAGAACCGCGGCAGGCTGGGCAGTTCCAGCATGGAAGCCAAGGCCGCGATCGTGGGAGCCTGGAAGATGGTAGCGGTGGGAACTTCCCTCCCGCACTCTCGAGCAATCTCTGCAAACAGCAAGTCGGCGGACTCAACGTTGCCACCGATATCGAAGAAATTTTCTTCGATCCCGATGGAGGGCCGTTGCAATACGCGCTGCCAGATCGGGATCAGGGCCTCGACCACCGCAGGAGCGGTTGCAGAACCGGTGCTGCGATCGGATCTGGACGATTCAAACAGAGTCATGGAATCGCGTCTGTGCGCGTGTCTCGATGATACGATCCTGTGGCGCCGGACACTAGTATGGAGAAAGCTTCGGCGAGGATGTGGGCACACCAAAGTACCCAGACAGTAGTGCTGGCAGAAACCATTTTCGTGTGGGCGACCGAATATGTTTCTTTCCTGTGGACTACGACAAGACAAGTCAGGCGATTTGGCGGTGTATGATTCCTAGCCGGAGGGACAATATGCGATCCACTCGGGGATGGAAATTCATTTATCTCATCGTATTGGCGGGCATGAGTGTGGCGAGCAGCAGGGTGCTTGCGCAAACCGGTTCAACTCCAGCAAGCGATACGGCGCCACAAACTTTCCAGTTGATCCCCAGCCTGGATAAAGATCTGATGGATACGGCGGCGATCCCTGTGTTGACTTTTACCGTTATGCCTGCGGTAACTGGAGCAAGCTGCATCCCATCCCCAACGATTCTCCTTATTCCGACCAGTTCTACAATCTCGAACAATATAACCGGCAGGTGTTGCACCAAATTCTTGAGACTGCGGCGGCGCCCAGCAGTGGGCGCGACGCGAATTCGCAGAAGATCGGCGACTATTACGCGAGCTGCATGGACGACGACGCGATCCAAAAGAAAGGTATGGCGCACTGCAGCCTGAGCTGGAGCGCATCAATGCACTCTCCAGCAAAGATCAGCTGCCAGAACTGCTGGCACATTTTCAGCTCATCAATGTGAACGCTTTTCTGGGGTTTGGATCGCAGCAGGACTTTAAAGATGCGACGCGGGAAATCGCTGTGGTATCGCAAGGCGGGCTGGGTTTGCCGGAAAAAGATTATTACCTGCGCACCGGACAAAAGGACGAAGAGATCCGCAAGCAATACGTGCAGCACGTCAGCAATATGCTGAAGTTGCTGGGGGCGAGTGAAGCGCAGGCAGCGAGCGACGCACAAGCCATCATGAAGCTGGAGACCGCGCTGGCAAAAGTATCTCTGGATGTCACCTCGCAGCGCGATCCGCACAATATTTATCACATGATGCCGGACAGCGGTTTGCAGGCGCTTACGCCGACTTTGAATTGGGGGAACTTTTATCCCGGAACCGGCGCGCCGCAATTCCAGGAAATTAATGTGGCCGAGCCGGAGTTTTTTAAGGGCCTGAATCAGGTGATTGCGGAAACGGATTTACCGACAATCAAGGCTTATCTCCGTTGGCAACTTGTGCACTCGGTTCCGGGCACGGTTTTACCCAAGGCGCTCGATGAAGAAAAGTTCGATTTCGACGGACGTAAATTAGTGGGCATTCCCGAGCAGGAGCCACGCTGGAAGCGTTGCGTAACCAGTACTGACGGGGCATTGGGCGAAGCCTTGGGCAAGGTGTACGTGGAGCAGAAGTTTCCAGCGGCCAGCAAAGAGCAGTCGCTACAAATGATTCACGACGTTGAAGCGGCCCTGGGCAGAGACATTGAGAGCCTGGACTGGATGAGCCCGGAGACCAAGAAACTGGCGGAAGAGAAGCTGCACTTGATCGCCAACAAGGTGGGCTATCCGAACCAGTGGCGAGACTATTCCACATTGATAGTTGAGCGCGGAGACGCGCTGGGAAACAGCTTTCGCGCGGCTGAGTTCGAATCCCATCGGCAACTGGCGAAGATCGGCAAGCCGGTGAATCGAGATGAATGGGAGATGTCGCCGCCCACCGTAAACGCGTATTACGATCCCAGCATGAATGATATTAATTTTCCTGCCGGGATATTGCAGTCTCCGTTTTTCGATCCGTCCTCCGCAGGTGGGGTGAATTACGGGCACATGGGCGCTGTCATGGGCCACGAAATCACTCACGGATTCGACGATCAGGGGCGGCAATTCGACGGGCATGGCAATCTCCACGATTGGTGGACCAAAGAGGATGCCGACAAGTTCACGGAGAAGGCGCAGTGCATTGTGAACGAATACAGCCAGTTCAGCGTGGGCGATACCAAGATCAATGGCAAACTCACGCTGGGCGAGAATACGGCCGACAACGGCGGCATGCGCCTGGCCTACATGGCATTTCTGGCTCACGCCGCAACGCAGGGACTCGATCTGGATAAGAAGACGGCCAGCGGATATACGCCGCTGCAGGAGCTCTTTCTCGGATTCGCGCAGGATTGGTGCGCAGTGTGGCGTCCGGAAATGGAGCGACTGGTCGCGACCGACCGATCCACATTCGCCGGACCGCTTCCGCGCCAACGGAGTTCTGGTCAACATGCCGGAGTTCGGCAAAGCGTTTGGCTGTAAAGCGGGACAGCCCATGGTTGCGGTAAAGGCGTGCAGGGTTTGGTAGCGCGGGTGGCGGACGAACGAAATCCGACGGTTCTGCGTAGAATCTGATAATATGATTCTATGAAGACTAACTTCATTAGCGTTACGGAAGCGGCCAGAAATTTCGCCGACTGCGTCAACCGCGTTCACTACCAGAACGTCACTTTTGTTCTCCTCAGGAATGGTGCTCCTTTGGCGCGCTTAGTACCGGACAAAGCAAAACTTTGCTCGGGTCGGGACTTCGCGGAAGTATTAGCCGGCACTGAGTTACCGGATAAGGCAGCACGCGCATGGCGCCGTGACCTACAGACCGCTCGGCGAAGGCTCAAACCAGCGGTCGACAAGTGGTAATCCTGCTTGATGCGGATGTAGTAATTCGCGGGGAAAAGGATGTTTTCAATCTAGGCAGTTGGGTCGCATCGCGGCCCGACGATCAGTTTGAAATCGCCGCCATCACAGTAGCTGAACTTTGGCATGGCGTGGAGCGCGCGGTCGAGCCACAAAGGTCGAAACGCCGGCGATATCTGGAGACTATCGTGAGCGCGCTACCCATCGTCCCCTACACCGAGCAGACCGCTTACGAACATGCGCGCATCTGGGCGGAGTTGCAGTCCGCCGGCAAAATGATCGGGGCTTACGACCTGATTGTGGCCGCCACGGCTTTGGAGCGAGGCAGCCGTCTGGCCACGTTTAACAAGCGGCACTTCGCTATGGTCAAGGGACTTCACATCATCGATCCGCAATGAAGCGAAAGTTCTTGGCCTTAGCGCGACATAAGAAACTCCACTTCCTGTTCAATTTGCCGAGATGGCGATCGGAGCAACATTTCCTTCGCGTAATTGCTGATTTAGCTGGGGCAATCTCGTTTCCTTGAATTTGGTCCACTCCGCAATACCGATTTTCACGCGCGGGCTGGATTCCTCGTAGACGGCGATCGCTTGCGCAGGCACGGCACGGTCCCCGCCCTCTACCACGTGCAGAGCCGAAACCATTTCTGTATAGCCGTCCTGCAGTCCTGCTGGTTGCTGTTGCTTATTGTCTTTGCTGGAAAGAATTCCTGCGATTCCAGAACGAACGTTTGCCACAGCCGACTTGAGAGTTGGATTTTGTTCGCCCAAATTTTGTTCACCCAGCTTCTGCTCAACGTCTGCCAGTTGTTTTTGCACTGAGGCGATTTCAGCAAGCGCGCGGCGAGCCTCAAGTGTTTCGCCAAATATTTGCTGACCGAGTTCCAGTTGCCGCTGAAGAATTTCGGGAGTTGCGGACGAGCGCGGATCCATGACCACTTTGAGGTGCTGCGTCTGCGACTTTCCATCAACCGTGAGTCTGACCGTATAGTCTCCGGGCACACGCCGAGGGCCGCTGGGATTGCGGAATTCGGATTCCTCATCCGGGCTGGATTCGCCGGAGTTTCCCCACTTAAGATTCCACACGAAGCGGTGCGTCCCGGGATTGTTCAGTAGAACTTCAGGCTTGGGAAACCAACGCTCCGCAATCGGAATTGGCGGATGTTTCTCCGGATGTTTATCTTCCGAAGAAAATTTGCGAACCAGTTTCTGCTGCGGATCGAAAATCTCCAGCATGACGTTGTTTGCGGGAGACTTGAGGAAATAATCGATCGTCGCGCCGGCCGGCGGGTTCTCTGCGGTGGGTTCCTCTGGCGGAAGCGGCGTGCCGGCGAAGGAATCGTTATCGATCCGGTAGGCTGGCGCAGGTTGATAAAGATAGAACGAGTTGGCCTTTCCAGCCTCGAGTGCCTGGCGAAGTGGCGTGATGTCGTCAAGAATCCAGAAGGAACGGCCATGCGTGGCGATGACGAGATCGTCGCCGTGAATCGTGAGATCGCGAACAGAAGTGACCGGGAGATTGAGCTGCAAGGATTGCCAGTGATCGCCCGCGTCAAACGAAACGTAAACTCCGAACTCGGTTCCGGCAAAGAGCAGATCTTTTTTCTCGGTATCTTCGCGAATTCCGCGCAGGAAAGCGGGAGCCGCAATTCCATTCGTAATCAGTTGCCATGTAGCTCCATAATCGCGGGTGCGATAGAGGTAAGGAGTGCGATCGTCGAGGCGGCTGCGATCCACCGCTGCATATGCCACTGCGGGATCAAAGTGCGAAGCTTCGATGAATGAGATCTTGCTCCATGGTGAAAGACCTGGGGGCGTGACGTCTTTCCAGTTTTTTCCGCCATCGCGCGTAAGGTGAATTAATCCTGTATCGCTTCCAGCCCAAATCAGATCGCGATTCAGAGCCGATGGCGCAATGGTGAACACGACGCCGTAGCCTCGCTGTTTTGCGTTCTCGATCGGTTGGCGGCCCTTCCGGCTTGGCATCTCCGGGCGCTCGCGTCGATCCGGTGAGATCAGGGCTGATGGTCTGCCAGTGCAAACCGCCGTCGACGGTCTTCATCACATATTGCGTGCCGAGATAGAGAGTTGTTTTGTCGGCAGGAGAAAAGAGCAGCACCGGAGTCCATGGATCCCTATATTTACGCTGATCGATCTCGGAGCCGAATGTAAGCGCCGGCCATGGAGCAATGTTCTGGCTGAGTCCGATGCGCCGGTCGAAGCGGTCTACGCGTGCCGTAGGTTCCGCTCAAGTAAATGATGTTCGGATCCTTGGGATCGGGCGCCATGTAACCGCTCTCGCTGTCGCCTGCGGGAAACCAATCGCGCGGGGTGATTTGACCGTGATCGGTGCGGCTTAAAACGGCAGCGCTTCCACTATCCTGTTGCGCGCCGTAAACAATGTAGGGGAACTGATTGTCGGTGATCACGTGATAGAACTGGGCAGTGGGCTGGTTGTACCAAGTGCTCCAGGTCTGGCCGCGATCGAGACTGATGGTGGTTCCCTGGTCTGTTCCGAGAACCATGCTGGCGGAGTTTTTGGGATCGACCCAAATCTGGTGGTAATCGTCTCCGCCGGGCGCACCGCGGACGATCGAAATTGTTTTGCCGCCGTCTTCAGACCGGTACAGCGCGACATTCGGGACGTAGAAAACGTCGGGATTCTGTGGGTCGATGGTGATGCCGTTGAAATACCAGGCACGGCTGGTGAGACGTGGATCAGCATTTTCCAGAGTCCAAGTATTGCCTCCGTCGTCGGAACGGTAGAGGCCGGGCTTCTTCGCTTGAATCAGCGCGTAGACGCGTTTGCCATCCGGGGCCACATCGACTCCGATGCGTCCCCAATCGCCTTCGGGCAATCCGTTGCCGTTGAGACGCGACCAAGTCTTGCCTGCATCTTGGGAGCGATAGAGGCCGCCGCCGGGTCCATCGATGGGAGCATAGGTGCTCCAGGGAGGACGGTGAGTATTCCATGTTCCGGCAAACAGAAGTTGCGAGTTACCGGCACAGATCGCCAGATCTGAAATGCCGGTGTCCGTTCCGGTGTTCAGAACCTTCTCCCAGTGCGTTCCTCCATCCACAGACTTATAAACGCCACGCTGTTCATTCGGACCATAGGCGTGGCCGAGAGCGCCGACGTAGACGATGTTTGGATTCTGCGGATCGATCACGATGCGGCTGATCTGACGAGTGTCTTCAAGGCCGATGTGGGTCCAGGTTGCGCCGCTGTCAACCGATTTGTAGACGCCATTTCCGGAGGACAAGTCGGAGCGAATGTCGGACTCGCCGGTTCCGGCGTAGATGGTCTTGTGATCGGAGGGCGCCACGGCGATCGCACCAATTGAGGCGACCGGCTGGCTATCGAAAATTGGCGTCCAGACAGTTCCGGCGTCGGTGGTCTTCCAGATGCCTCCGTTGACGGCGCCAAAATAAAATGTGGTGGAATCGCCCGGCACGCCGGCCACAGCGACCGCGCGGCCGCCACGGAACGGGCCAATCAGACGCCACTTCAACCCGCTCAAGAGTTCCGGGGAAACGGACTGAGCAATCATCCCGGTAGTAAGTAAAATTGCAGCGATACTGAGCTGGAAGAAAAACCTGAGTGTACGCGAGTACCCGTTCTTCATTGGATAGCTAGTCTACTTGAAGAAAGCGGTGTTCTTGAAGTGCCCCTGTGGACGGAACGAGGTCACGCTAAATCTCTTTCTTCTCACAGTGACGGTTGCTCTGATAGGCTGCAGAGACTATGCGCTTCCTCTCGATCTTGTTTTTCGCCGTCGTGTTAGCCGGATCTCTCCTCGTCCGGGATCTCAAGGCTCAGGACCTGAAGCCAGTGGCGGATCGCCTCGCCGCGCAAAACGCGCTGTTCGAGGAGCACTACGAGACGGATCTACGCAATTTTCCAGAGCGCGCCACCGCCTACGGCGATTATCGCTACAACGACAAGCTGGCTGAATATTCGTTGCACGCTATCGATGAGCGGCATAAATCCGACGAGGCATTCCTGACGAGGATTGAAGCCATTCCGACGACGGGCTTTTCTGATCAAGATCAGCTCTCTCACGATTTGCTGGTTCGTGTATTGCAGCAGCGAATCGCGGACTTCGATCTCAAAGAGTATGAGATGCCGATCAATCAGCAGAATGGCGTCCATACCAGCCTGGCGGATCTGCCACTCTCGATGCCTTTTGATTCGGTCAAGCACTACGAGGACTACATTGCGCGCCTGCATCAAATTCCACGGGTTCTGAACCAGACCACCGAAGTGCTTCGCGCGGGCATGAAAGACAAGCTCATGCCGGTGCGATTCCTGATTGAGAAACTCCCCGTTCAATGCCAGGGCATCATCGATGCTGACCCGTTTCTCATCCCGACGAAGAAATATCCGGCGAGTATTTCCGCCGACGACCAGAAGCGATTAACCCAGCAGATCACTGACGCTATCAATGGCGATGTAATTCCCGCCTACAAAACCTTCGCCGTCTTCTTGCGCACGGAATACGCTCCGCAGGGCCGCACCACTCTGGCGGTTACTTCCCTGCCGGACGGCGAGAAGCGCTACCAGAACGACATCTATGCCCGGACGACCACTCGCATGACGCCGGACGAAATTCATCAACTGGGCTTGCGTGAGATCGACCGCATCGAGGCTGAGATGACGGCGATCGCGAAGAAAGAAGGGTTCGCCGATCTCGCCTCGTTCCGCGCTTCGCTCAAAACCAATCCCAAATACATTCCAACTTCCGCCGAGCAGATTCTCGACGACTTCCGCCGCTACATCGCGCAGATGGAGCCGAAACTGCCGGAACTCTTCACAGTGCTCCCTAAGTCGCCGGTTACGGTCGAAGCGATACCGCCTTTCCAGGCTGCGGCCGCAACCCACTATGTGACTGGCACGCCGGATGGCAAGCGCCCGGGCCGTGTCGTCGTGGCCACATCCAACTTCGCGCAGCGTACCCTGATTGACGATGAGGCCATCGCTTACCATGAAGGCATTCCGGGACATCACATGCAGTTGTCGGTGCAGCAGCAACTGACCGGCCTGCCGAAGTTCCGCCAGCACGGCCTGGGGTTTAATGCCTATATCGAGGGCTGGGCACTCTATGCGGAGCAACTGGGCAAGGAAGTTGGTTTCTATCAGGATCCTGTCTCGGACTACGGCCGGCTCTCGTCCGAGCTGTTCCGAGCGGTGCGGCTGGTGGTTGACACGGGAATCCACTCCCAGGGTTGGACGCGGGATCAGGTAGTGGAGTTTTTCCGCAAGTCTGGCGCCATCGACGAGCCGACCATCCAGTCCGAGACCGACCGTTATATTGCGTGGCCCGCGCAAGCCCTCAGCTACAAGCTGGGCCAGCTCAAGTTCCGGGAACTGCGCGATCGCGCGCAGAGAGAATTGGGCCCCAAGTTCGACATTCGCAAATTTCACGATGAAATGCTCGACGGGGGAACGCTTCCCCTCGATCTGCTGGACGCCCGAACGAACCAGTGGATCGCGGAACAGAAATCAAAATGAGGTTGCTATAATCGACACTTCCTGGTGCATCGGCCTGCGCGGCGGTATATACTTTTCAATAATTTTTTGGTGCGGGGTTTCTGGGGATTTAAGTCTCGTCGCTGGCAGGGCGGCTCATGCACAATCGGGATCCGCGAATCGATCCGAAAGATCGAGCGAATTCGGCGAACACGCTCGGAGTGAGCGTTCCGGTCAAAGGGGACAGCGCTGCCTCAAACTCTTCGGTTGATTCCGACGCCACCTTGGTTGATTTTCCCCAGCCATCTTCCGCTCCACCGGACAGGCAGGTGGATTACGAGGCCACTCAGGTTGATGTAAGTCCAGTTCCCCGCTCTCCCGCCCCGCGACCTCGCTCCCCGATGAGCGCTGCAGTTCTGCAGATCGGCGATGTGCTCGGAGGGCGCTACGAAATCCTGCAACTGCTGGGCGAAGGCGGAATGGGAGCGGTTTATAAGGCCATGGACCGGGAGTTGAACCGTCCGGTGGCGCTGAAGCTCATCCGTCCGCAACTGGCATCGAATCCCTCGATCCTGGCGCGATTCAAGCAGGAGTTGCTGCTGGCGCACCAGGTGACTCATAAGAATGTGATCCGCATCTACGACTTGGGCGACGCCGATGGCGTGAAGTTCATCACCATGGAGTTCGTCGAAGGCGAAGACCTGCGGGCTCTCATTCTGCAGAGAAAAAAGTTTCCTCCGGAAGAGGCCGTCGAGATTATCCAGCAGGTCTGCCGCGCGCTGGAAGCGGCTCATGGCGTGGGCGTGATCCACCGCGACATGAAGCCGCAGAACATCATGCGGGATCGGAGCGGCCGGATTCTGGTGATGGATTTCGGCTTGGCCCGCACCGTTCAAGGCGACGGAATGACGCAGACCGGAGCTCTGGTTGGGACCATGGAATACATGTCGCCGGAGCAGGCACTGGCCAAGGAACTGGACCAGCGCTCCGATCTTTTCAGCGTGGGCCTGATCCTTTACGAGTTGCTGACCGGCCAGACGCCGTTCAGAGCCGAGAGCGCCGTAGCCAGCTTGATCAAGCGCAACCAGGAGCGGGCCATTCCGGTCTCCGACCATGACGGGACGATTCCGCGCGCGCTCAGCAATATTGTCAGCAAGTGCCTGGAGCGCGACCCCAACCTGCGCTACCAGACGGCAACGGAATTCCTGCATGATTTGGACACGTGGCAAGGGAATCGTGCGGCGGCGACGCTGGGCTTCCAGCCCGCCGTTGAGCCCTGGGGACGCACGATTCACTGGCCTATGCTGGCTGGCATTGTCTCCGTGCTGGTGTTGGGAATTCTCGCATACGTGTTTCGCGGAGCGCTTTTTTCGCCATCCCACGGACAAACGAGCTCTGCACCTTCAGTGTCGCTGGCCATTCTGCCCTTTAGGAATGCTTCCGGAGACCCCAGTTTCGATTGGCTGGGGCCCAGTTTGGCGGACATGCTGAGCACCGACGTGGGAGAGTCTTCGCATCTTCGCACTATCTCGCCGGAGCGACTCCATCAGGTTCTTTCCGACTTGCGAATCACCCCTGGCGCCGCAATCGATCCCTCCACGGTGAGCCGCCTCGCTCAATTCAGCAATGCCGACATCGTGGTGTGGGGACAGTACGTCAAGTTCGGCGACCAGATTCGCATCGATGCGACTCTGCAAGATCTAAAGCGCGACCGCCGTGTACCGGTGAAAATCGAAGCGGCCAGTGAGAAGGAAATTCCTGTTGCCGTGGATCGTCTGGCCGATCAAATTCGTCAAAATCTCTCTGTCTCCTCCGACGTCTTGAAGGAATTGAAGGCCAGTTCGTTCCAGCCGTCCTCGCAATCCGCGCCCGCGCTACGCGACTTCAGCCAGGGTGTGCAACTGCTGCGCGAAGGCAAGAATCTGGATGCGGTCAAAACGCTTCAAGCTGCGGTTCAGGAAGATCCTCAGTTTGCGCTCGCGTACGCGCGGTTGGCCGAGGCCGACTCGGCTCTCGGGTACGACACCCAGGCGGAGCAGTATTCGCGCAAAGCTCTCGAACTTAGCCAGCACCTTCCCTTGGCCGAAAAATACCTGATCGAAGCCAATCACGCTCAGATCATGAAGGACAACAAGAAAGCCATTGAGGCCTACGAGAACCTCGCCAAGACCTTCCCTGATAACACGGATGTGGAGTATGCGCTGGGAAGCCTTTACTCAGACAATGGAGATTTCGACAAGGCTCGTGCGCAGTTTGCAAACATTCTGAAAGCCGATCCCAAGAACATAAAGGCGCTCTGGCAAATTGGCAGCGTGGAATTTCTGCAAGGCAATCCGGAAGCAGCTTTAGAGCCGCTCAGCAAAGGCTTAAGCCTGGCGGTTCAGGTGGATAATCCGGAGCAGAAGGCGTTGATTTTGCAGGCGCTGGGAATTTCCTACCGGCAGATGAACAAGCCAGATGAAGCCATCCGCAACATTCAAGACTCGATGGAAATTACCCGCAAGCTTGGCATGCAGCGGTTGCTGGCCAACAGCCTGTCGGAATTGGCTCAGGATCAGATCACGCTCGGCAAACCGGATGCCGCAACGGCCAGCTATAACCAGGCGCTGCAGATCCTGCGCGATATCGGCGTAAAAAAGGACTACGGCGACATCCTGATTAACCGCGGCGTGCTTTACCAGACGCGCGGAGACAACGACAAAGCACTGCAGGACTATAAAGAAGCGTTGCAAATCCAGCGCGACGCCAATGACGTGAATTATCAGGCGTTGTGCCTGAGCAACATTGGCGACGTGTATTTCGCGAAATATGACACGGACAACGCACTCATTTATTACCAGCAATCCCTGCAGTTAAGACAGAAGCTGAACGAGCCTTTCTATTTGGCGGAAACACTGACCTCGCTGGGCGAAGTGTATACAGCCATGGGGGATTACGATCAAGCTCTGGCGAACCTGATGAATGCGCTTGATGTTGCCCGCAAAGCTGCAGACACCAAGGATGCGGCCGGAGCTTCGGAGTCCATCGGAAAAGTGCTGATGTATCAGGGCCGGCTGGGAGCGGCGGTGAGCGCCATGCAGGATTCCGTGAATGGTTTTCGCTCGACCAACAATAAGAGTTTTGAGCTGGCCGATTCCCTGAATAATCTGGCAGACACTTTAGCTCTGGTTGGCCGCGGCAATGAGTCCGGCAAGCTTCTGGACGAGGCAAACGCGATTGCCGCTGACCTGAAGAACGAAACCGTCCGCAGCGAACTTCTTAACACTCAGGGAGACGTGGCTTATTACGGCGGTGACTATAAGCCAGCGAATCACGCTTACGAACAAGCCGCCGCGGCTGCGGCCAAAAGTAAAGATCGCGAAAATGCACTGATCGCCCGGATGAACCTGGCTCGGGTTGCCATTGCGGAAGGCCGTTCACAATCCGCCGTGGGCGAATTGCGCGCCGCCGTGCAGCAGGCCGACGGCCTGCATTTGAAATATTATTCGCTGCGTAGTTCTGTTGACCTCGCGGCCGCGATGATCAAGAACAAAGATTATGCGCACGCGAGTCAGGAGTTGGAGACTGCGTTGAACAGCAGCGAGAAGCTTGGAACGCGACTGGAAACGGCCCGCATTCATTCCTTCCTGGGAGACGCTGATCGATCCAGTGGAAATACCAGCGAATCGAACCACCAGTATGAATTGGCGCGCAACTTGTTCGAGGAACTCAAGAAGGATCCCGGTGCGGAGCATCTGCTGGACCGCTCCGACCTCCGCACCATGTTTGCTGGCTGACCAGTGAACGACTGCCGCGAAATAGAGTTGCGCACTCCGGGGCGACACCTCCATTCAAAAGAACACCCGATAACGCCTTCCTGTGCGGGAATGCGTTATCGGGTGTTCTACTTCTTTATTCGCTGACCAAGTCCTACTTCGTCACCGTATAGCTTTCCGAGACGGTGTTGTTGGAGGGCTTGGGATCGTTATCGGAGGTCACCGTGGTGACGGAGCTGAACTTCGTATTCACGGCCGCCGTGGACAAGATCGGGATGTTAACCGTCAGGACCTCGCCTTTCAACTTCGAGATACTTACCAACTGGCCGACGTTGCAGGTGAGAACAGCGACGGTTGTACTGGCGCCAACGGTTGTAGTCACGGAGCAGCTGGTTCCGGAGCTTGGGACCGAGCACCCTGCCAGGCTGCAGCTTACCAGCGCGTAGCTTCCGCTCAAGCTTCCATTCAGTACGTTGTTCGGTACGGTGTAGGTTGAGGTGATGACTACATTGTTGGCTGTGGGTGAACTGAGATTTATCACACCAGCGTAGTAGTGCCCGGTCTTCCCTCGTTCGATGCTGTCGGTAACAGGCAGCTCGACGATGGCCAAGTCCGCAGCAGGCGCAGCGGACACCGAGAACGGCAAGGAAGAGGTGTTTTGATTTCCGGCGTTGTCGGTTGCGGTAACGGTAAAGCTGTAATTTCCTGCGGTGGAAGTGCTGATTGTCCCACCGCTGGGAGTGTTAATCGTGCCGCCGCCGGGAAGAGTTTCAGTACCGATGCAACTGGCGACGCCAGAGCCGAGGCCGTCGGAACAAGCGTAGGTCACCGTAACCGGTGGTCCGTTCAAGTAGTACGGTGCGGCGGGATTAAGTGTGGGCCCGGTAATGGTTGGTGGCTGCAGATCGATCTTGAATGGACCGGCAGCGACGGAGACGCAGTTTCCAGCCAAATCGCAAGCGTGCAACGAATTGGTGGGCGCGGCCGAATTGACACTGTTAGCGGCCACGCTGGTGGAAACGGAAACCGTTTCTGCCTGGCTGCCCTGGATGCCGCTTACCAGCGGCAGGAAGCCGGATCCCGATGCGTTGGCAACGTAGTCTTGATCGGTCACCGTGCAGGTTACGGTCTGGTTCATGTTGTACCAGACGCTTGTGTTGGGTGAGCTGCAGGAAAAAGTAGGCGCCACGGTATCGACGCCGAAGGTTACATAGCGGAACGATGCCCAGTTCGCTGTGGGATCGGTGAGCTGCGATCCCTGTGGATTGAAGACGAGTTCTTCCGTGAGAGCGCAGTCGGTGGTGAAGAAGTGCAGGTTGTAAATGCCATCCCCGGAAGTGGTGAGGTTGACCGGAGGCGCGGAAAACGATGGCGTGGTCGAAGGCGAGCAAAGCGGGGCGCCAAAGTTTGGATTCGCCGTCGGGTTGAACAGAGTTGTATCGCTGGGAACCGGATACGTAGTATCCGGAAGTGGGCTGGCGGCTGGCGTTACGCCGTAGGTGACGCTGTAGGCAGGTGCCGCAACAAATCCGTTGGTCGGCGGATTGATTGCCCCCGGACTATAACTCGCCGGGTTGGCGGTGAAGGTAACGCTTGCCGGATTCGGCGCCTGTACCCATCCGTTCGACTGAAACGAACTGGCTAACGTGGTGGAGGGCAGAGGCATGTTGACTACTGGAATGAATATCGAGTTTTTCCCGGAAGTCGTGCCGCCGGGGAGCACATCGGCCGCACCCTTGAATTGGGTTAACGTGTCGAGAGGGCAAAGGTCGCCCGTGACACTGCCGGTAAGTTCGCAGTTCCCTGCCGAATAGGTTGGGGGCGATATGGGAGTCGCGGTATTTGGTTCCAGCGGAGAGCAGGGCGCAGTTTGGCCCGGTGCGCACAGCCAGTTGTCGCTGCCCATCAACATGCCAGGTCCCGTGCCCGAGGCGCAAGCTGCGCTAGGCACGCCTGTGAGGATGTTGCTGCAGGCATCAGCCGCGGGAGTACCCACGGGGCCATACAGGAAGTTGAACCCGTTAACCGGACCATCTGGCGAGGCAAACTGAACCGCGTCGTACAGACTTCGGGCGGTGCTGGGACTGGTCGGATCGCAATTACTTCCGCTCGTGGTTCCGTTATTGGTGCACTGAATTAGAAATCCTTTGCACATCGGATTCCCGAACGAATCCACTTCACCCGCCATTCGCAGGCAAACCGCCGGGGCAGCCGAGGAGCCGGCTACGAGTTGAGCAAAGAGCGACTGAGGCACGCCGATATCGGTGATGCTGGGCACGGCTCCGGAGGGTGGCGGGCTTTGCGCATCGTTGTCGACGATCGAGATGTTTTGCCCGGGGCCGCTGTCGAGGGTATAGGTTTGTGACAGCGAAGATGGATTGGACGGGTTGATGGGATTGCCGGTGATGGTGCCGCCGGGCGTGACTCCTGCCAGGCTGCAATTGGTTACCAGATGAAGCGTGGCCGCACCAAGATCACCGCCGGCATCGGTTAGCTGAACCGTGAGCGACTGAGGGCCAGCCTGCAACACCGGGGAATACAGGGTGGTGTGCCCGGCGGGAAAACTGCATTCATCAGATTCAACGGTTGGACGCCATAATTGGCGGGAACGCCCGCCAAATCGGGGTTTTGGCCGATGAGGCCGCTGGCCGCCGATTCATAGCTCGGCTGGAAGCAATTGGACGTGCCTGCGGGAAAGCCGGTGAATCCCTGAAAATTAGTGTCGCCTCCATAGCAAACGTTCGACGTGGTCAAGGTCGAACCGGCGATGGTGTCCGCAATCTGGATCGTATTGTCCTGAAAAACATTCCCCGAACCATCCGGGGTCGATGAAAGCACAGCAGTCGGATTAGCCGGGCAGGACAGATTCACTGGGACTGTATTCACCGGATTCCCCGGCGAATTGGGCCACGTCGTGCCCGAGAATAGAGACGGATTTATATCCAGCGCGCTGAAAAGTTTGATCGCTCCATAGGCGCCATTCATCGGCACCGTGAGACTTCCCGGGCTGGAGCCGATCGTGAAGTTGATGGTGAGCGTGGCCGTCTCCAAGGTGGACGCGGGGGCCAGTGAGGCGTTGAAATGCAGAGTTACCTGGCACGTACTTGGCGAGGTAATGGTTCCGGTGCAGGAATTTCCGTCAATGACGAAATCGCCGGGATTCGAGCCGGGCGTGCCCACGGTCGTTCCCGAGAATGTAACCGAGCCGCTTCCGCTTATAATCACCGTGACGCTATCGGGAGCGCTGGCTAGAGGTAATCCTGTCGTAGGAAACGGCGTTTGCGTCGGTACGCCGTAAGAAAGATCCCCGGGTGATACTGACACAGTCTGGGCGCGAGAGTCCTGAGGAGCAAAGGCGAATGCCAAATAGAGGGACAACAAATGCGAGCAGGCGGAAATTGGCTTTAAACGATCTCATGGTTTCTTCTCCAGGGATGCGGACTCGACATTGACCAGCGACAGCTAACGTTACGGGGGAATCGATTACCAGGCATTAGCGCGGTGCGAATAGCTCCGCTCTTTTTGGCATCCTCGCTGGAACGGGGGAGATGATATCCAGTAAGAGGCCAGAGTGATCGCGCGATGATTCTTAATCCACGACTCAGCAAAAACGGGAAAACGAAGTGAAGCCATCCCGACACTTCCAGTAATCAATGACGCAACCCACTGCGTCGATTCGCGCAACCGTCCGGAAGGCCCATCCATACTGCCTTCTCGTGCGGCAATTGTCAACCGAATTTAAGGCGCATCGAGCTCACGGAAGGGCTGCCAGAGCCGCTTTCACGCCATCGGGTGTAAAGGGAACCTCCCGAATCCGCGCGCCCGTGGCATCGAAAATGGCGTTGCCAATCGCAGCCGCAACCAATGTGATGGCGGTTTCTCCGGCACCGGTAGCCTTCGCTGCCGGACGGTCGAGAAGCACACAATCGATAACCGGAATTGGAATCCCAAGCGGCAGCGTATGGTAGCTCCGCCAGTCGACTGAAGTCACCTTTCGATCGTCCCAGGTGATTTGCTCTCCGAGAGCGCGGCTGGTCCCTTGCAATATTCCGCCCTCGATTTGATTGCGCAAGCCGTCAGGGTTGGAAATTGGTCCGCAATCGTGGGCAACGACGAACCGTTTTGCGTGAATTTCGCCCGTCGATTGATCCACCTCCACTTCGGCCACCAGAGCGGCATATCCGTTATCGCCCTCATAGGCGACGCAAGCGATCCCGCGTCCGCTGACTGTGCCGCCGCGCGGTGTGTCGGGCTTGGGTGAAGGACGGGCATCCCAGTTCGCTGCCTTCGCCGCCGCTTTGACAACGTCAATGATCCGGGTTTCCCTCAGGTGCTGTAATCGATAGGCGACCGGGTCGGCCTTGACGTCGGCACTGATTTCGTCCATAAAACATTCGTGCGCGAAGGTATTTTGCAGGCGCAATGGGGATCGCAACGGTCCGGTAAAGAAAGGCGACTTTACCGCGTGAGTGAGAACGCGCTCGCTGCGGATGGCCCCGGCTCCGCCGCACTTTCCATTGACGCATCCCATGACATACGACGGGACGGCATTATTGCCGTTGCGCAGTTCTTCCCTAGGCTCTACAGCGGTTTGCGGCTTAATCGTTTCAGGATCAAAGCCAGCCAACAATCCGGTGATTACATTGCCAGGCTTGTCATATCCTGGCCTACCGCCGAGCGATGCCGTCCAGGTCTCACACGCCCAAACGTCGATGGCACCGTTGGCATTGAGTCCGGCTTGTTGCGCGATCACGCAGGCGGAGCCGTAGTTTTCCGAAATGAACTCGTCCTGGCGCGTGAGTTGCACGCGCACTGGGCGGTGCACGGCTTGCGACAGCAGAGCCGCATCGAAGGAAACAGTGTCCGCAGCATTCAGTCCATAACAGCCCGAGCCGCGAACAAAAATCACGCGCACGCTATCGAGCGGCAAAGCCGTGAGTGCCGAGACGCCATGCTGCGTTGGGTAGACCGACTGCGTGGCCGACCAGACGGTCGCATGATCCGCCTCCACATCGGCCACTGCGCAGGAAGATCCGATTGAACCGTGGGCCTGATAGGGATGCGAATAAGTGGCTTGCAAAACTCGAGAAGACGCCTTCAACTTGCCATCTGTATCCTTGGAGTCGACGAGCATTAAATCGCCGGATGGCTGCTGGCGCATGTAGTTGTAAAAATCTTTCTGCGGCGGCAGTTCGGGTCCCGGCGTCCATGTGACTTTAAGATCTTTGGCGGCTTGTGCGGCCTGCCACTGCTTTTCCGCGACCACACCGACAAAGTTGTTTCGCACAACCACCTTTATGAGGCCGGGAACGTGCTGCACCGATTTCTCGTCCAGGTTCGCAAGGGTTGCTCCAATCTGCGGCGGACGCACGACTCGACCGTGAACCATCCCCGGCACGCGCACGTTGTGAACAAATTCGAATGTGCCGGTCATAAGTGCGACTCGATCCAGCGACGGAACAGGTTTGCCCAGCACGTTCCACTGGCTCGGCGATCTGCGCTTCGCCGTGGAGTTCACAGCAATGTTGAAATGCTTGCCGCCGATGAGTTCGCCGTAGCTGACATGCTGTCCACTTTTCGCGCTGATGACGCCATTTGCAATCGTAAGCTGATCCGCGGGTACGCTCAGTTTTCGCGTCGCCATAGCAACTAAAGCTTCGCGGGCCGTTGCCGCGGCCTGGGCCAGGTTCCGAGTATTGAAATTGGTTGGAGTGGATTGGCTTCCGGAGGTAGTTCCCTGGTCGGGTGTGATCGACGTGTCACACTGAATCAACTTCACGTTGCTCAGCGACACGCACAATTCCTCAGCGACCAGCTGCGTCTGTACGGTATACATGCCTTGCCCGAAGTCGCATTTTCCCGTGTACGCGGTCACCGTGCCATCGGACGCAACGGCGAGCCACGAATCCAGTTTGTCTGGATTGACATGCGAGCGATGCGTGTCGAACGGACCCTGTGCCCCGGCAAACGGTTCCATCAACGACGCTGCGCTGAATGAGACGATAAGTGCACCAGAGGCTTTTACAAAGTCGCGGCGAGAGATTTTATGTTTCATGCACGCTCCGCCTGATAGCGCTTGATGGCGCGCAGCATTCGCGTGTGAGTGAAACACCGGCACAGCACATTCGACAAGCGACTCTCGGATTTGCTCGTCCGAGGCTCTGGGATTTTCATCCAACAGCGTTTTTGCTGTGAGTATTATCCCGCTGAGGCAGAACCCACATTGCGCCGCGCCCTCATCGATAAACGCCTGCTGAATCGGCGTGCGGTTTTTCCGGAGTTCCCAAACCCTCGAGCGTTGTGACCTCCTGTTGTTTCACAGCGCTGACGGGTAGTACACAGGAGCGCACTGCCTGTCCCTGGAGAATCACTGTGCAGGCTCCGCACTGGGCAAGGCCGCAGCCGAACTTGGGACCGCGCAGTTGCAATTCGTCGCTGAGGACGTACAGCAGCGGAGTTTCCGGGTCGACATCGACGGTGTGGTCGTGACCGTTTACCCGCAGAGAAAAAGAGGCCATCGCTCCTCCATATGGCAGCTTATGAAAAGCTTACAACGGATTCGCGTCTTAGGCGGACCGGACGCAGTGCAATTTCGCATCCAAAGATTTGGCCCGGACAAGTGGAGGATCGAAGAAGATCCGCATGTGCATTTACTAAAGATGCGGACGCTTTTACTGCTGCTGTTGTTGCGCGTCGACCAACTGGGTTTGCTGGGTCTCGTCCAGGAACTGCGACCACTCTTCATCGGCGGCAAATTCCTCATCCGGAGGCAGCACGGCTTGGGACGGCGTGACTCGGACTCGAACCTGGAGTTGGGTCTCAGCTTTTCCCTTCATCATGCCCATAGTTGGGGGAACGTCGGCATAGTCGCGGCCGATGGCGGTACGAATGTGCTTCTCGCCCGCGAGCCGGTTTGTTGTGGGATCGAAACCAACCCAGCCCACGCCGGGAAGTAGGGCCTCGGCCCACGCGTGCGTGGCTCCGTCCGCGGAGGGGTGCGAATTCTGGCTGTCGTGATTCTGGCTGTCGTGTTTCTGGCCTTCCTGGTAAAGATATCCGCTGACATAGCGACAGGGAATTTTCGCGTTTCGCACCAGAGCGATCATGATGTGAGTAAAATCCTGACAAACACCTTGTCGTGCTCGCAGTGCGTCCTCGATGGGAGAATTTACCGCCGTGCTTTTCTTTACGTAGCTGAAAGTGCGATGCACCCCGGCAGCCACATCCTGCAAAAATGCCAATGGGCTTCGGCCTTCCCTTTCCGCTACGCCGATTTCCTTAGCTAACTCCTCAAGCTCCGGTGATGAACGGGCAAAGTGGCTCGGCATCAGCATGTCCCAGTAGTCTTTTTTCTCGATCAGTTGCTCCAGATCATTCCACGCTTCGTAACTCATGGACTCGGGGATCGATGGTTGATCGTCAATATTTACCAGCGCGTCCGAGATGATGGTGAGTTGGCCGTGACGGGCGGGCAAGTCGAAGTGGTGCACAAGATTGCCGTAGGAATCGGTATAGCCAAAGATGCGGGCACGCGGATTGACTGACAACTGAAAAACAAAACAGCGCTGGTTGCCTTCGCTTCTAGGGTGCATGCGAACTTCCATCATGCTCTGCCAGACGGGATGGCTGTAGCGATAACGCGTGAAATGGCGAATGGCGTAAAACATCAGTTTTGGAAAGCAACTTCAATGGGATATTCGATATAGAGTTCGTTCACCGCGGCGTGCAGTTCGCGGCATTGGTCGATGATCGCCAAAAGATACTTGTGCATTCCCGCGAGTATTTCGTTGACCTGTACGTAGGCGACCATCGATCGCAACCGCCCGATCAGCCTTTCGATTTTTTCCGTGCGGCGGCTTAAGGAAAGATCTCTGATTGCGGTCAAAGCTTCGTGCATTCGATCCAGCGAATATCGAACGGAATACGGGAACTCGGGTTTTAGTAACAGGAAATTCGCAATGCGTTCAGGTTTGAGTTCGGCCGTACATGCCTTGCAATAGGCCTCAAACGCGGTGCAACTGCTGAGCAGGCCGACCCAATCCAGATCGTCAGCATGCTTGTCGGCGACAAAATAGGCGTCCAGTAAAACGCAGAGATTACAGGCCCGTTCTATATATTTTCCGAGCTGGATAAAGTGCCAGGCTTCGTCATGATTCATGGTGGCGGCGGTGACGCCGCTGAATCTGTACGAGCCTTCGCGAACCAGGCTGACTACTCGCATCGCACCCGCATCATCATCGGGACGCAGTTCAAAGCCGTTCACCTCGTGGAAAAGCCGATTCAGGTGCTCCCACATTTCGTAACTGATTTCTTCGCGAACTTGACGGGCATTTTCACGTGCGCCCCCGATGCACTTCACAATTGAAAAAGCACCTTCCGGATCTGCCACTAACAAAAACAGAGCACGCTGCGGATCGACGTTGCTGGCGGCCGCACCTGGAGCCAGTGAGGAGACCGCACGAAACCAACGCTCTTCCGTGGAAAACTTGGCGGGATTGAGAATCAGGCCGTAAGTCGCTTTGAGGACACGCGCAGCATTGTCGGCCCGCTCGAAATAGCGGCTCATCCAATAAAGACTGTCGGCGACGCGGGACAACATTTTGTCACTCAATTCTTCAAGTCTTAATTTTGCAGCACCCAGGTATCTTTCGAACCGCCGCCTTGCGACGAATTAACCACGAGTGAACCCTTGCGCAGGGCAACTCGGGTCAGGCCTCCGGGGATGATGGTAATTTTCTCGCCGTAGAGGACATATGGTCTGAGATCGACGTGACGAGGCTCGATGGTTCCGTTCACGAAACAGGGCGCGGTGGAAAGATTGATGGTTGGTTGCGCGATATAGTTTCGCGGCTGGGCGTTAATCTTGTCGCGAAAGTCCGAGCGCTCTTTCTCTGTGCTGTGTGGACCAATCAACATGCCGTAGCCGCCCGACTCGCCCACAGCTTTTACGACGTACTCATCCATCCGCTGGCAGACGTGATCCCGTTGCGCAGGATCGGACATCAGCAGGGTTTCGACATTTTCCAGAATCGGATCCTGATCGAGGTAGTAGCGAATGATTGCGGGCACGTACGCGTAGATTGCCTTATCGTCGGCCACGCCTGTTCCTAGTGCGTTTGCGAATGCGATATTTCCCGCGCGATAGGCATTAAACAGACCCACGGCACCGAGCGCAGAGCCGCCTTCGAATACCAGGGGGTCGAGGTAATCGTCATCGATTCGCCGGTAGATCACATCGACGCGCTGCAGGCCGAAGGTGGTTCGCATGTAAACAACATTGTCGTGGACTACCAAGTCCCGTCCCTCGACGAGCTCAATGCCCATCTGCCGTGCCAGGTACGTGTGTTCGAAGTAAGCGGAGTTGTAGGAACCCGGAGTCAGCAAGACAACGGTGGGCTCAGAGCGGCCTTCGGGCGCGAGGAATCGCAATGTGGAAAGAAGCGCCTGGCTGTACTGCTCGATCGGCCGCACCCGGCACTTTTGAAACAGGCCGGGAAATATCTGCTTCATCACGCGGCGGCTGGTGAGCATGTAGGAAACTCCGCTGGGGACGCGGAGATTATCCTCCAGCACCACAAAATTGCCTTCGGGGGTTCGAATCAAATCCGTACCAACTACGGTGATGTAAATATCGCGTGGAACTTTAATGCCGCGCATTTCGCGGCGGTAATGTTTGCAGGTGTAAACGATGTTGCCGGGCACGACCCCGTCTTCGATTATTTTTGCCTCGTGATAAACGTCCTTCAGGAATAGATTGAGCGCCGTGATCCGCTGCGTCAGTCCGCGCTCGATCGTCTCCCATTCCGCCGCTGTAATGATCCTAGGCAGCAGATCGTGAGGGAAAATCCGCTCCGTGCCTTTGTCGCTTCCGTAGACGGTAAAAGTGATTCCCTGATTGAAGAATGACTGGTCAGCCTCTTGCTTGCTGCGGCGCAACTCGTCTGGCCCGAGGCTCAGGAGCAGGTTGTAGAGCGGGCGATATTGTTTTCGCGGATGCTCGGCGGCGCGGAACATCTCATCGTAAGCGCCGTTGAGTTCGTACCGGTGAAGAGTTTCTGCTCCGCCGCGATCGGACGCATCGGTTTCTATAATCATGTTTACCGCGCCAGTTTCCCCGCAAGCATAGCGCATTAGCCCGCGATTGATGAGCGGGAAAAACGATTCGCGTCATTGAAGAAACCGCGCGGAGCGCTTTGGCGAGCCTATACCCTGGATCGCGCGACTTCTCTGACGCTCTCAACGGGGTTTTCGTTGCCTGAAGGCTGAAATTCAATGTCCGGCAACTGTTCTACCGCGCGGCGAAGGGATTGCTCCCAACTGGAATGGATGAGATTCAGGTCCCTATCTCCGGCTGAAACGCGGCGATATCGGGTAATTTGCAGGCTGTCCTTCTTATAAAGCAAGAGATCGAAGGGAGGACCGACGGTTACATTCGAGCGCATAGTGGCATCGAGTGAGAGAAGCGCATATTTCGCGGCCACCTCCAGAGAGGTGCTGGCCTGGATGCCGCGATCGAGGATGGGCCGGCCGTATTTGCACTCACCGAGCTGCAAGTACAGCGAATCTTCGGTAGCTGCCAGAGGATTGCCTTGAGGGTAGATCAAATAAAGGTTCGGCTCCTGGCCCCGAACCTGGCCGCCAAGCAGCAAATGGACATTGAAGCTGAAGGAATCGCGCTCAAGCGAAGCACGGTCGATATCGGAGATTCTGCGCACGCAATCCCCCACAATGCGGGCGGCATCGTAGAGCGAGTTGGCTTGGGCAAGACCTTGTCCGGAATCGAAATCATCGCCCAGCAAAGTAATCACGGACTGGCTTATGGAGAGGCTTCCGCTGGTGAGAATTACAAAAACTCTCTCTCCCGGTTGGACGAAGCGAAACATCTTGCGGCAGACGTTGACCTGATCAAATCCAGCGTTGGTTCTGGAATCGGAAGCCAGTACCAGACCTTCGCGCGTCGAAATTCCCAAACAATATGTCACTTTTGCCCTCGATTGTGAACCTACCGCATAATACACTGATCGCTCGGAACGAATTTCTAATCCGGGGCAGCAAGAAAAAATATAGAAGGCCAGCCAGATTCCGTGATAGTTTCGGCATCTCATCCCCGCACGCATGCACTTCGCTTGAGGAATCCTGACATTCATGTTGATTCGCCTGGGTTATGACATTCAATTCGAGACAGTTGGAGAAGTACCGATCGTCACCCTGCTCAACGTGCATCCATCGCGAAAAAAAGATTTACGCGAGCCGGACGAGCTTCAAACCGATCCGTTAGTGAAAGTCGAAGACTATGAAGACACGTTCGGAAATCATGGATGCCGCCTGGTCGCTCCGCCGGGAAAGATTCGATTCCAGAATTCCACTCTGATTGAAGACTCGGGAAAACCCGACATCGAAGACCGCGACGCTCGCTGAGGTTCCCATCCACAAACTGCCGGTGGATGTGCTGCCCTACCTTATGAACAGCCGGTATTGTGAAGTGGATCTGTTGTCGAATACTGCGGCAGAGTTATTTTGGAATGCTCCGCGGGGATGGAAGCGGGTTGAAGCCGTATGCGGTTGGGTGCACAGCAAAGTCACGTTTGGATATGAATTTTCGAATCCCGTCCGCACCGCGCTGGGGGTTTATACCGAGCGTGTCGGAGTGTGCAGAGACTTTCAGCACCTGGCAATTACCTTCTGCCGAGCCCTTAACATTCCTGCTCGCTATGCCACCGGATATCTGGGTGACATCGGAGTGATCGTGGCTCCCAGTCCCATGGACTTCAGCGCCTGGTTTGAAGTTTTTCTCGGCGGACGCTGGTGGACGTTCGATGCCCGGCATAACGTCCGGCGAATCGGACGAGTGTTGATGGCAACCGGGCGCGACGCCACCGACTGCGCAATAACGACCTCATTTGGAAGAGCGAGGCTGACTAATTTCCAGGTCGTTACCGACGAAGTGCGCGAGCCATGATCCAGCCGTACTTTTCTGTATAATTTTCCAACTCAGAATTAGACACTCCTCGTACGAAGCGCGTTTCATGTTGCTTAGAGTATTCAACGATCGGGTTGCATCAGGGCATGCGGCCGCCCTGCAGGCAGCGGCGGCCATTCGTCGGGCCATCGCAGAACGTGGCAGCGCCCGAATTATTGCCGCGACCGCTGCATCACAACTGGAATTTCTGGATGCTCTCACAACGGCGCCTGGAATTGACTGGTCCAAAGTAGAAGCCTTTCATCTTGACGAATACATCGGCTTGCCTGTGAGCCATCCGGGAAGTTTTCGCAAAATGCTGCTGGAGCAGTTGGTGCAGAAAACCGGAATCGTCGACTACCATCTGCTCGATGGTGACGCCAATGATCCGATGGCGGTGGTGAGCGGAGTGGGCAAACAACTGGCATCCCTGCCTGTGGACATTGCGTTTCTTGGCATCGGCGAAAATGGGCACATCGCGTTTAATGATCCGCCTGCCGACTTCCAGACTGAGGAACCCTACATCATCGTGAACCTGGATGAAGCCTGCCGGCAGCAGCAGGTGGGCGAGGCTTGGTTCGCCGACATCTCGCAGGTGCCGAAACAGGCGATCTCGATGTCCGTGCGCCAGATTCTTAAAGCCAAGGAAATATTGGCGGTTGTGCCTGGACCGCGGAAGGCGCAAGCGGTGAAGGCTTGCTTTGAGGGCGCGATCAGCCCGATGGCGCCGGCGTCGATACTGCGCACGCATCCTAATGCCACGGTCTATCTCGACAAGGAATCGGCTGCGCTCTTGGGTTCGCCCTTGCAGAGTGCGCTTAAGCAAAATGCGCAGAATGATGAATCGCAGATTACGATCAGCGGTTAGCATGCCAGTCGCGATCCATCAGTCGTGACTCATCAAACATGTCTCATAAAACATGGTGACCGCGAGAAAGCCGATTCCGTCATTGCGCTGGTGGATTGGCGGCCTTCTATTTGCTTCCACGGTCATCAATTATATTGACCGCCAGACTCTTTCACTTCTCGCACCTTATCTCAAGATCGAGTACCACTGGAGTAATTCGGATTACGCGAACATCGCCATCGCTTTCCGCGTGGCTTATTCAATTGGACAAACTATTTTCGGCCGGCTGATGGACCGCGTCGGAACGCGTCGTGGTCTGACGCTGACGGTGATCGGCTATTCACTGGTCTCCATGTTGACATCACTCGCACGCGGCTTCTATAGCTTTGCTACGTTTCGATTTCTGCTGGGCGCGGGAGAGTCCGCAAACTGGCCAGCGGCAACGAAGGCGGTCTCCGAATGGTTCCCTAAACGCGAACGCGCGCTGGCGACCGCACTTTTTGATAGCGGCTCTTCGATTGGTGGTGCGATCGCTCCTTTCATTGTGCTGTCGATTTATTTTCGCTGGGGATGGCGGCCCGCATTCATGATTCCAGGCATTCTCGGCTTTCTCTGGCTAATTGTCTGGCGATGGCTGTACTACCCTCCGGAAGTTCACAGCCGAATCAGCCACGCTGAACGAGAGATGATTGTTGCCGACAAGGAGAAATTGGATGCGGCTGGGACTGGCGCAGTGCGACTGCGGTGGAGTGAACTCTTGAAGCTTCCGCAGACCTGGGGCATTATCATCGCGAAAACGTCGACCGATCCGGTATTTTTCTTCATCACAGAATGGTTTCCTATTTACCTGGTTGCGAAGGGCATCGAGTTGAAGACCGGACTCATCGCCGTCTGGATTCCCTTTGTCGCGGCCGATGCGGGTAGCTTTTTCGGAGGCTACATCTCCGGTTATCTGATTCGGCGGGGATGGCCGCTGGGCGCGGCACGGAAGGCTCTGATTGTTTTTGGTGGAATTGGTATGACGATGCTGATCCCCACGATTTTCACGACGGATATTTATTTGATCGCGCTTTTGTTTGCCGTGGCGACATTCACCTATGCGGGCTTTACCACGATGGCGAATGTGCTGCCGTCAGACCTTTACGATAGCCAGTCGGTCGCGTCGGTGAGCGGGCTGAGCGGAACGGGGGCTGGCATTGGAACGATCGTTGCATTCAAACTGATCGGCTATTTTTCCGATACTCGTCAGGCGACGGGAACACATTCCTTCGATCCGATTGTGATTATCGCCGGGTTGGTGCCGCTCGTTGGTATGATTCTGGTCTTGTTCTTAGTGCGCAATACCCGGGCCACGGATCAGGGGTTAGTGCGGCGAATCTGATGCTCGACTACACTTTGAAAAGCTATGGGATATAAGCGTCTGGACCTCGATGGCAAAGTGGCAGTGGTGATCGGTGGAAGCTCCGGAATCGGCCGCACTCTGGCGCGCGGACTGGCTGAAGCCGGCGCAGATGTAGTCTCCAGCGCGCGACGAATAGAACTGGTGAACGCGATTGCCGACGAAATTGAAACTCTCGGCCGACGATCGCTGCGGGTAAGCTGCGACGTGACGGACCGCGGATCGCTGGAAAAAGTTTTGCGAGCTTCTGTCGAGGCGCTGGGAAAGGTAGATATCCTGGTGAACGCCGCCGGAATCAATCAGCGTGCTCCGACGCTAGACTTTTCCGAGGCCGACTGGGACCGGCTTATCGATACCAACCTGACTGGCACACTGCGCGCCTGCCAGGTTTTCGGACGCCACATGATCCAGCGCGGTTATGGTCGCATTATCAACATTGCTTCCATGGGCTCGTTTCTGGCGCTTTATGAAGTGGCGGCGTATTGCGCGAGTAAGGCCGGGGTCGCGTCTTTGACGAAGTCGCTGGCTATCGAATGGGCGCGGCACGGAGTTTGCGTGAACGCGATTGCGCCGGGCTACTTCCGCACTCCGTTGAGCGAGAAATTGTTGGTGGGAACGCCGCGCGGAGAAGAAGTGTTGATCCGCACGCCGATGAGCCGGTTTGGCGCATTAGACGAGCTGATTGGAGCGGCCGTTTTTCTCGCATCGGATGCTGCCAGCTTTGTGACTGGCACCGTGCTTCCCGTGGATGGCGGGTTTCTGGCGAGTGGGGTCAATCATTAATCTCTGGTCAGCAATCTCTGGTTAGCTTCGCCCACCCGTACATTCAAGAATCGCTCTCGAAGGTTTACCGCAGGTACGGCACGAAGCCTGAAGTCTTCATCTCCAGCCGGTACACCGAGGTTGTGGCTGTGATGTAGAGCGTGCGGTAATCCTTATCGCCCCAGGCGAGATTTGCCGGTTGCTCCGGCATGACAATTGTGCCGAGATGATTTCCTTTGGCGTCCCACACCCAGATGCCCTTCGGGCCGGTGACAAAAATATTTCCGTTCTGGTCCACCTTCATCCCGTCCGGCACGCCGTCGCCCTTGCCGCCCGGTTCCTCGCCGAAGATACGGCCGTTCGTCAGAGTTCCTCCCGCTCCGAAATCGTATTCACGAATGTTTCTCTGTTCGCTGTCGTCGACGTAGAAATGCTTGCCGTCCGGTGAAAAGGCGAGACCGTTGGGCTGAGTTAAATCCTTGGTCAGCAATTGCACGTTCCCTTTAGCGTCCAAGCGGTAGACGCCCTGGAAAGGGATCTCCTGCTTTTCGCCGGCCACCAGATCGAGAGTGGGATCGGTGAAATACAAAGCTCCATCTGGGCCAACGATGACATCATTCGGACTGTTAAATTTCTTGCCTTCGTAACGGTCCGCGAGGATCTTATATTTTCCATCCGGAGTTACTTCGATGATAGCGCGCAACACGCTGGCACAATCGATCAGCCGGTGCTGGCGGTCGAACGTATTGCCGTCGGGATCGCCGAGTGCAATCACTTCTTCCTTTTTGCCATCAAGATGAAGGCGGTAAATCTTGTTGATGGTTTCGTCGCTTACATAAAGGAAACCGGACTGATCCCATACCGGACCCTCAGTAAAGCCGAAGCCTGTACCCACCATACTTAGTTTGGCGTTGCGATCGACCAGATTCCAGAACTGCGGCGACTCGGCTTGCAGCTGGAACTCTGCCGGCGCCGGAGACGCAGACAGTAAGCCTGAGGCTCCAACCGCAAAGAGCAGCAGGATAACGATGCAACTGCGCGGAATGTTTATGCTGCGATTCACAAAGCGCCTTTCTTTTTCAATATGTCGCTAAGTCGCTCGCACACGTTGGTTATCACTGCTCCTCTTCGTTCGGTTTCGGCTGCGGTTCCGGCTTGCTGACCTTCGCCACACTCATCAAATAACTAACCAGATCATCGAGTTCATTGGGGCTCAGTACCGACCCATATTCCGTTGGCATCAGTGGTTGCGAACTGAACTCGATCGTCTGCACTTCTGATTTGGAAAAAAAATGAAAGGCGCCATCAAAGCCTTGCAACTGCAGAGAGAAATTATCTTCGTTGCGAATTCTGCCAACGTATTTCTCGCCGGCTCGAGTGGTGGCAGTTGCAGTCCGCACTGCTCGGTTACCGCGCAGAGCGGGGCTGGTGATCGCACTTTTCGTTTGATCCAGACCGTGAGTGCCGGCGTAAGCTGACAAATCGGAAGCGATAAAGCCCCCTTTGCCGGCTACCATATGGCATCCGGAACAGTGCGCTTTGCCGAAGAAAAGTATTTCTCCGCGATCGGCATCGCCGGGTAACTTAGCTGAATGGTTCGCTCCCTGGAGCGTGCGCAAATATGTGATGACCGCTTTGATCTGTGAGTCTCCCATGGAGCCGAAGGCGGGCATTCCCGCTTGAGGAATGCCGTTCTCGATGATGCCGGCGATCTCGGCATCGGATAGCCGCTGCACTCGAGAATTCTCGACGATGTTTGGGGCCCGCTCGCCGCCTCTCCCGTCCAGGCCATGGCATCCGGCACAGCTCGACGCAAAGGTTTGTTTTCCAGCAACTGAAGCGGCGTGCTGGGGTGTTTGCTGCCGCGTTTGCGCTTTGGCGGCAGAGGCATGGAAGGCCGCAAAACAAAGTAGCAGGACCGCAGCTGACCTCATATTTGAGACCATCAGAAAAATCACCTTCGAACGGCAGTTTATCTCCAATCACCATTCAGCACAGCTAACGTCGATTTCAAAACAAGAACTTCGCACACTGTCTCGGCATGCGGCCCAGCCTCGCCAGGGCTGCTTACTTCTGTTTCACAGCGATTGCGGCGATCTCAATATGGGCGTTGTTCACCAGGGCCGCTGCCTGAACGGTGGCTCGAGCAGGCTTAGGGTCAGGCATTACGCTTTTATAAACTTTGTTCATATCCGGAAATTCGTGAATGTCGGACAGAAAGACAGTGACGTTGACGATGTCCTTCATTTCGAAGCCAGCAGCCTTCACCACTTTCTGAATATTCTCCAGCGCTGCGGTGGTCTCCGGACCGATACCGCCCGCGGCCAGTTTTCCAGAATCATCTGTGCCCTCCTGACCGGCGATGTACAGAGTATTTCCCACCCGGATGGCGTCGCTGAATGGAAGTCCGCGGGCTGGTGAGAGATTGATCGCCTTTCTTTCCTGGCATTGCGCTCTCTGCCCGGCTGCGCCGATGGTCAGTGCGACCGCGACAGCGCAAATAAAAATCTGGAATGCTTTAGTCTGCATTGGACTTTTCATTTCTAATTGCCTCCGTGATCAATTGGTTCATCCACAACTTGGCTCTTCCACTCGAGGAAAAACAATGTTAGAGTCCGCGCACATATATACATTGAGGAGCGGGAAATGAACAAGTTTTTTCATTTCGTGAAATCGCACATCATCGCAGTATCGGTCCTTTTCATCGCATTTTCCACCACCGCTTTAGGTGCGGCTGGATTTCTGCGGGCGCAATCCGCCGCTGAAAGAACGCGCAGGTTTGTCCGACAATGCCTTGCTTGCGGACTATCGCCGGGTGGAGGTTGCTTCTGTCTCGGATGCGCTGGAGCAATTAACGGGTAAGCGCATGTATATGAGTCATCGCATGCATCCGCTGTTCACCACCAAATTTGCCGGCTTTGCGCGGACCGTACTGCTGAAGAAAGACGAGGGCAACTCCGATCCCGCAGCATTAAACGGAATGCTGGAAGCGATTGATCAGGGATCCGCCGATTCGGTTTACGTGATGGTGGTGGAGGACGGCGAAAACATTGCAGGAATGGGCGGCCTGATGGGCACGGCCATGGCGGCGCGGGGTTATGCCGGAGCGGTGATTGATGGAGGAGTTCGCGATGTCGCGTATCTGAGAAAAATCGAGTTTCCTGTTTATGCCACCGGCATCGTACCGTCGACGTCGGTGCATCACTACCGTTTCGCAGGATCTCAGATCCCGGTGACTTGCGATGGCGTGAGCGTGAATGCGGGGGACATTGTCGCGGCAGACAGTGATGGAGTAGTGGTCGTTCCCCGCTCGAAAGCTCAGGAAGTACTAACTCTTGCGCAACAAATGGATTTCAAAGAGCACTCGATGTATGCAGTAATCGAACAGACAAAATCGATCCTGGAAGCGGTTAAGAGGTTTGGCAGGCTTTAAAAGAAGGCCCACTTGCACAAAAGTGACTTTCATCAGATAATTCGTACTTTCATTTTGTAAACCATCCGAGTGCAATCCTCACTCATGGCCGAGACGCCAAAGCGGAGCTACACCATCACATCACTGCAGCGTGGGTTGCGCCTTCTACAGCTCTTCAGCGAGTCGGCGCAAGGTCTCACTGCAAAGCACGTGGCAGGGCGCTCAAGATTACCGGTGAGTACCGTCCACCGTTTTCTCGCGAATCTGGAAGGCGCCGGGTTTCTCAACTGCGGTGCGGACGGAGTGTACCACCTGGGGATCGCATGTTTTGCGCTTGGGCAGTCGGCTTTGGCTCAACTCGATATTCGCCAAGTGAGCTTGCCCTACCTGAAGGAGTTGAACCTGGAGACCCGCGAAACCATTCACCTCACGGTGCGGAGCGGGCTTTCCGCGGTTTACGTGGAGAAGCTGGATTCACCGGAACCCTTGCGTATTCACTCCCGCATCGGCGCCTTCGTTCCCTTATATTGCACGGCAGTCGGCAAGGTCATGTTGGCGTACATGGAGGAGGAAGAGCGCAAGAAAGTTCTGCCTCAGTTGGGGCTGAAGCGCCTGACACCAAATACTGTGGGAAACCTTCAGCAACTGGAAGCCGAACTATTTCGAGTAAGAAAGAACGGCTACGCCTGCGATCTGGAGGAGAACGAACTCCACATACGCTGTGTGGCAGCGCCCATTTGGGACCACGCCGGTGCTGTGAACGCGAGCCTCAGCATTACGGCGCCGATGGTGCGCATGACCGTCACGCGATTGCGTCAACTCGCTCCGCTCATGCAGAGCGCTGGATTGCAAATCTCCCGCGAACTGGGATACCGGACTCGCCAGCTATTGCATCGTTGCGGAAAAACACTGGCGGGGAGGCGGCGGTTGCGAAACCTCTCTGAACGGAAGCGGACGATCGGTTGCGCGTTCGGCGGCCACGTGGTTTGCTTACGAACCGAAATTCTTCTTTCGGCCGTAGTGATCGCCGTCGTTTTCGTCTGTTTGCCAGCGCTGGCCGGTGACAACCCTCCCGCAACGGTATCCGCAGCAATCGACGTTCGGTCCGAAGATCTTGCGGTTCAACCTCCGGCTGCCAATTGGATCTCCTACAACGGCGACTATTCGGGACGACGATTCAGCAGCCTCGCGGAAATCAATTCCGGAAATCTTGCGGGGCTGCGCGCGGAATGGGTGTTTCACGCGCGCAATACCAGCCGGCTGGAAGTAACTCCCGTGGTGGCGAATGGAATGATGTTTGTTACCGCGGCGAATGATGCCTCCGCGCTGGATGCACGTACCGGCCGAGAAGTATGGCACCATTCCTGGCCGATTTCGGAAGGGCTGATCGATGACGCATCCGGCCACATTAACCGTGGCGTTGCCCTTTGGCATGATCGCGTCTACATGGAGACCGATAATGCGCATCTGCTGTGCCTGGATGTGCGCTCCGGCAACTTGATCTGGGACGTGGCCTATGCGGATTGGAACAAGAACTATGGTGCAACCAGCGCGCCGCTGGTGGTGAAAGACAAAGTGCTGGTAGGTACTTCTGGCGGCGATGACGGGGTGCGAGGATTTGTTTCGGCTTACGATGCAATGACGGGCAAGCTGGTGTGGCGATTCTGGACGATTCCAGGTCCCGGGGAATTCGGTTCCGCAAGCTGGCCCGGAAAACTTTATCTGCACGGCGGCGGGACCACGTGGATGCCTGGAACCTACGATCCTCAACTCAACCTGATTTACTGGGGCACGAGTAATCCCGCGCCGGACTTCGAGGGCGGGGTGCGTCCGGGAGACGATCTTTACACCGATTGCGTATTAGCTCTCGACCCTGACGACGGAAAATTAAAATGGTATTTCCAATTCACGCCGCATGATCTGTTCGACTACGACGCGGTGGAAACTCCGATTCTGATCGACGCAGTCTATCAGGGCTCGGCGCGAAAGCTGCTGGTGCAGGCAAACCGGAACGGTTACATTTACGTGCTCGACCGCACGAACGGAAAATTTCTTTCTGCAACGCCGTTCGTGGAAAAACTAAACTGGGCAAAAAGAATCGATGCCGAAGGCAAGCCGATACGAACCGGCGTTGAGCCGACGGCAGGCGGTTCCCGAATCTGCCCAGGCTACTCGGGGGCAACCAACTGGTTCGCGCCCTCGTATAGCGAATCCACTCATTCGGTTTACTTCATGGCTCTCGAGGAGTGCGAAACTTATTTCTTTAAGCCTCAGAGTTTTCAGGAGGGTAAAGGCTATTACTCAACGGGAGTAAAGCGGATTCCGGAGGAAACTTCTCAGAAGGTTCTCGTCGCATTCAACCTGGATACAAATTCCATTTCGTGGAAATACCCGCAAGTGGGCGCGGGCCGGTCGTCTGGGGGGACGATGACAACGGCGAGTGGCTTGTTATTTTTTGGCGATGATGCCGGTTCGCTTGAAGCCGCGGATGCTCGAAGCGGCAAGCCGCTCTGGCACTTTGATATGGGCCAAGAAATAAGTGCATCTCCGATGAGTTATGCGATCGCCGGCAAACAGTATGTGGCGATTGCCGCGGGAAGCGACGTTTTCAGTTTTGCATTGCCTTAATGGTTGCACGATTTCGAAAACTTATTCTGGAGGAAAAGAAACATGAATCAGACCTTCACGCGTAGAAATTTTGCCGCGCATTTTGCTTCCCTGCTGTCCGCCTTGGGAATCGCGTCGGTCTTGAGCAATCAAGCAGCGGCGGAAAACTCGTCGGGACAAGATGCGGGGGCAATCCGCAAGCTGAACAGCGAAGGCAAACCGGGCAGCGAAAAAGACGTCATCATGCCGGTGATTGTCCACAATGGGTTGATCTATGTCTCCGGGCAAGGTGCCCACGATACTCGGGATGCCAAAGAATGGACCATTGAATCCCACACTACGATGGTCATGGATAAAATTAAGAAGCATGTGGAAATTGGCGGCGGCACTATGGACAGCGTTCTGCAAGCGAATGTCTTCCTGGTAAAAATCGAACATTGGGATGGAATGCATAAAGTGTTTGCGACATATTTTCCTCACGGCGGCCCGACGCGGACCACGGTTGCAGTTGCGGCGCTGCCCGGAGACTCGCTGGTAGAAATCAATTGCATCGCCGCAGTCACTTCCAAGTAAGCGGCAAAGGAGCTTCGTTCATGCGATTCAACTCGAAATGGAACCGGCGTAGTTTTCTCGGCAGCGTAGGAGTAATTGCCAGCTCAATGTCTGGCACCGCGCAAATTGTTTTCTGCGAATCGCGCGTCCACCGCTGGCGCCAGCCCGCGGATTAGCGGCTTGGGACAAACGGGCAATCCATACGAAGAGCTCGGTGTCACAACCGTGATTAACTGCGAGGGAACCATGACTATGCTGGGCGGTTCCCTGCCCCATCCGGAGCTCGAAGCGGTGATGACCATGGCCGGGCGCCACTTTGTGAGCATTCCGGAATTGGAGGTGGCCGCAGGCAAGCGTATCGCAGAAATGCTGAAATTGCCGGATGGTTATACGGCGCTGGTAACGTCGGGCGCGGCGGCAGCGATTCAATCGGGATTAGCTGGGATTCTGACTGGCGGCAACGAAGCTCTCATTCGGCAATTGCCCGATCTGACCGGCATGAAGTCAGAGGTGATTATTCAGAAGACGCATCGCAATCCATTCGATCATCAACTTCGATCCACGGGAATCAAGCTCATCGAGATCGAGACGCAGGATGAATTGAGAGCCGCGGTCAACGAGCGCACGGCGATGATGCATTTTTCCAATTTCGCGAACGCCGCAGGACAGATCAAAGTCGACGAGTGGGTCAGGCTGGCAAAGCAATACAACATTCCTTGCATGAACGACGCCGCAGCCGACACTCCGCCAGTGTCGCATCTTTGGGACTATACCAACATGGGTTACGACCTGGTAACTTTCAGCGGCGGCAAAGCAATTCGCGGACCGCAGTGTGCCGGCATGTTGATCGGGCGCAAAGATATGGTGGCGAATGCGCTGCTCAACAATAGTCCGCACGAGGACACACTGGGCCGCAGCCAGAAGGTGGGCAAGGAAGAAATTGTAGGGATGGTTAAAGCACTCGAACTTTTTCTTGCAGAGGATCATGATGCGCTAGCCAAAGAATGGCAAGCGCGGCTGGAAGTGATCTCGGGCGAAATCACAAAAGTTCCGGGGGTCAGCACTTCGTACTTTGTTCCGGATATCGCCAATCATGTGCCGCATATGAGCATCACTTGGGATAATGCGCGCATTTCCCTGACGCCGGAACAAGCGTCGAAGATGTTGCGGAGCTCGAGCCCGTCGATCGTGATGGGAACCGGTGAGGGGCACGCGGGTCTGGTCATGAATTCGTTTATGTTGCAGCCCGGCGAAAACAAAATTGTTGCCGAGCAACTCACGCGCCTTCTGCGCGAACACGCAGCTTGAACGAAGAATCTTCGCAGAGAGCTGCGTACTCGGGAGAAGCTTGGCCATCGAAAAACGTAATGCTCAGACGAGCGAGATGAGGTCACGGCACCGGCATGCGGAGCTTGGATCCTTTTTTCTCCAGCCAGGCATTGAATTGCTCGACCATTTCTTTCGTCCATTTTTCGTCGATTTGCCCCGGCGTGTATTTGCCCTCGCGGAGCATCGTGTGGCCCCATTCGTCGACCATGTGGTCCATTTCTGCGTCGTCGGCCAGTTTCTCGGCAAGTTGCGGAGGAACGAAAGTGATGCCCTCGGGGTCGCCGATCGCTATGTCGCCCGGCATCACGGTTACGTCTCCGATTCGAATGGGAACGTTAATTCCGGTGAGCATCACGTTCTCGAGCGCGGAGGGATCCGCGCCGCGCGTGTAAACCTGAAAGCCGGGAATCTCTTGAATTCCGGTGACATCACGAACTGCACCGTCGACGATCAATCCGTTGTGGCTCTTGGCGTAGATGGCAGTCGAGAGATTGTCTCCGACGATGGTGCCGTAGCGAATTTTGCCGAACAGATCTACGACCAGGACGTCGCCAGGTTTCAGAATGTCGATGATCCAGGAGTTCTCATCTCCAATGCGATTTTCTTTTTTTCCATTGGCGCGAATCACGGAATCGACATCGGGCCGTTGCGGCATGAAAACCGCGGTAACGACGCGACCCACCAGCCGCTCTCCGGGATTGATTACCTTCCAGCCGCCCTCGAACTGATTGCGGTATCCGGCATCCTGCAGCACGTCCCACGCCTGTTCAGCCGTAGCATTCTTCAGCCGCGCCAGCACCGCATCCGGCAAATTCGGCCTGCCGTCGGGAAAGCGGTCCCCATGCCACTGCGGCGTGAATTCGACGCGCTGCTCTTTGGAGAAGAGGTCGAGTTGGGCATGGGCCGGCACGGCCAGCGACAATGCCAGAGAGAACGTCATTCCTGTAAGAAAGCTAGTTCTTTTCATAAGACTCCGGGAAACATTTCAATAAACATCAACTTTGTCGCGACCGCGAAAATATCACACGCTAGTCTTCACAGCAATCGCACATCGGTTAGCGAACTTGCTTCGCATCAGGCATGTCCTCTCCGCTGCGGGTCAGAAGGCCAGCGATGAGCAGCGCCAAAGCGAGCCGTGTGCGCTGGTTTCTAGTGTTCTGGCTCTTCATTCTCAGTGCCGTCTCGTATCTCGATCGGGTGAACATTTCGATTGCCGGCGGGTCCATCGCCGAGGCTTACCATCTCAGCGATGTGCAATTGGGAAAAGTGTTCAGCGCCATGCTGGTTGGTTATGCGCTCTTCCAAACCGTCGGCGGAAGGCTTGCGGATCGCTTCGGTGCTCGCCGCGTGCTGGCTGGGGGCGTTGTGTGGTGGGGGATCTTTACTGCCCTCACCGCTCTCGTGCCAGCCAATATTGCAGGGGCTCTGCTCATCTTCGTTGTTGTACGTTTTCTTCTGGGTGCAGGGGAAGCTGTCATCTACCCATCCGCCAATCAATTCATCGCGCGCTGGATTCCGACAACGGAACGCGGCATCGCTAACGGCTGGATCTTTGCCGGCGTGGGAGCCGGCGCAGGACTTACGCCCTTGATCATTACTTACATCATGCTCCATTATGGCTGGCGCTCGTCGTTCTGGGTTTGTTCCATCCTCGGATTCGCCGCCGGAGCGGTGTGGTTCGTGAATGCTCGCGACACGCCTGCGGAACATCCCGGCGTATCTGCCTCAGAATTGAACCTCATCAATTCCGGACTGACGCAAGCAGAGCCAGCGGCTGACGCAAAGATCCTCGTGCCCTGGGCGCGCGTGATGCGAAGTAAAGAAGTCTGGGCCGTTACGCTCAGCTATTTCTGTTACGGCTACGTCGCGTGGATTTTCTTTAGCTGGTTCTATCGCTATCTCGCTAAGGTGCGCGGACTGGATTTGAAAGCGAGCGCGTTTTATACCATGTTGCCTTTTCTGGCCATGTTGGTTTGTTGCCTTTTGGGAGGAAGCATCAACGACTGGCTGACGAAACGGCTGGGTGCACGCATGGGACGCTGTGGTCTGGCGGCCTTCGCGATCACGGTTGCAGGAATATTTATTGCGCTCGGCTCCCAGGTTCAGAGCGCGCGACTGGCGAGCGTTGTGCTCGCCGGCGGGGCGGGCGCGTTGTATCTCTCGCAGAGTTCTTTCTGGTCGGTAACCGCCGACATAGCCGGAGCGTCTTCGGGGTCGGTATCAGGGTTCATGAATATGGGAAACCAGATCGGAGCGGCCATCACGGCTTCGCTCACGCCGTGGATCGCAGCCCGGTTCGGTTGGACGACTTCATTTCTAGTTGCGGCTGGGTTGTGCATCGTTGGTGCGGCGAGTTGGCTGGTTGTGGATCCGTCGCGGCAACTCTATGCGACGACAGTTGATCTGGCTCTTGAGAAAATCCCATTAAACTAGAACGCCCAGATTGCTTAGGAGAACGCCAAGCAGTTGGGCCGGTGTTCGAAGGAGTCAACGAAGACATTCGCGTCTGGCCAGATGCGCAAGGGCGCATTTCTTAAAGGGGCCGCTTCGTCGATTAATTGAAAGCGCACCGCCGCATCTCGGACTTGGCTTTCGTTTCGTTCGAGCACTATCCGTTCGATCCCTGCACCATCACCTGGAAGACTTTGTACACCAAACCTCATTTGCTGAAGCACATTCTCCAAGTCTAGAGAGACGACGGAGTGCCCAAAGACGTACCGCTGATGGTGACCGAGAATCACCTGGTCAGCGAACTGACCGGAAGCGCCGTGACCGAAGTTGAACCATTTCGGAACCATCTGCTAATCATCCCCCATTCTCCGGCATCGCGAGGCCTCACTTGGGCATCCAACTAGATAAGGCCCCTATGTCAATCTTTGACGAGAAATATCGGGTAGTAGGTGTCGAACATGACCGCCTGATGGTGCGCGGAGTTCAAACGGGGAAGTGCTCACCATCATCAATCCTGAACCCTCGACTCCTCTATCGCGAGATGAATATCCGGTGGGTAAATTAATTGCCCTGTCCGATCCTTCCGGCTCACTCCACAACTGACGCCGCTCCGTTCTGACTCTGTAAAATAATGTAAACAAAAGAGCCACGGCCGAAGCCGTGGCTCTTTTGAAAACACGAGCTCCTTAGCTAGCTTTGGGGTACTCGTCCTCGCCTTCGCCTCTATCTCCCATCCCCACTACTTCCTTGCGCCGCTCTCGCAGTCGATTTTGAAACGTGTCCCAGCGAGGACCAATGCCAACTGCGCTGATATCGATTTCAACGGTGTCGGTTCCAGCCGCGTATCCGGGCTCGATAAACTCCGTATCCTCGATTTCCGCGTGTCATCGGCAGTGGTTTGTGCCGTGTTCGGCGCGCCGGCCGCCCTTGCGGAAAGTGAATTGCCCGGCATCTGCTGAGGGTTGGAGTGATATTCCGGTCGGTTCCTTCGCGATGCATTACCGGATCCGCATCCCACTTCGAACGGTACTTGCCTTCGTAATCCGACCATTGTTCGTCGGATTCCAAATCCGTCTCCTTATAGGGTGGGAAGCTTTCCACTTGCGCTTTGGTCAGATCAACGACGAAATCATTGTCGTGTTTGGTGGATGCCCGCAGCCGGTCGGCCGGAACAATAAATTTCTTCGTCGAAAGCCACCCGCCCGTGTCCACCACAACGTAGCGAATCGTTCCTTCGGAGTGGTCGAAAATCACATCGTCAATCTTGCCCAGTTTCTCGTCGTTCAAACCGTACAACTTGGAACCCCGGATATCTTCGGCGGTGTCGGTGAAGCGATAGTTTCGGAGCATTCCGTAATTCGCCATTCAGTTCCTCCCGGAAAATTCTATAAACTCCTGCTGCTCTTTGATGTCATTTTTTGCGAACCTACGTATATCAGCGAAATCCAAACCGAGTAAGACCGCCTAATCTGAAACAGATTTGCCGTCCGACGTTAGCTTTGGGATACGTCCCCGTGAGACAATTCCGGCGAATCATCTATAATCCGGTCAAGGTATTCCCCAAACCACATGCATCTGTCTTCATACCCTGCTCTGTTCATCGGCGGCGAAACTCTTGACCTGCTTTCGAACACCGGTCCGGTCGCCAGGTTTGTGCTCGTCACCTTGCTGGCCTTCAGTCTTATCTCCTGGGCCATCATCCTCACCAAGTGGAGCCTGCTGCGGCGCGCCCGGGTCCAGAGTGGACGCTTCCTGCGCGCCTTCCGCAAAGCCCAGCGCCTGCAGGATATTGCCGCCGTCGCCGACCAGTTTCATCCCAGCCCTCTGGTGGGAGTTTTTGAAGGCGGCTTCCAGGAATACAAGCGGCAACTCTCCACGCCTTCCGCCACTCTCCGCAGCCTGACCGCCGTGCAGCGCGGCATGCAGATCGGCGCCTCGGAAGAAATTACGCGACTGGAGCGCAACGTCCCCTGGCTTGCCATTACCGCGGCGGTTACCCCGTTTATCGGACTCTTCGGCACCGTCTGGGGCATCATCGACGCCTTCCACGGACTCGGCACCGCCGGAGGCGCAACTCTTCGCGCCGTCGCTCCCGGCATTTCCGAAGCGCTCATCACTACTGCCGCCGGATTGGCCGCCGCGATTCCCGCCGTCATTGCCTACAACTCTGATCGGCAATTCGATTCGCGTCTTCGCCGCGCGGGGCGACGACTTCTCCCTTGAAGTGCTCAATGCCATCGAGAGCATTCAGCCCCAAGCTGCCGAAGTGAGGCGCTGATGGCTTTTACTTCCTCGAATGGCCGCACGCAAACCGCACTGGCCGATATCAACATCACTCCGCTGGTCGATGTCGTCCTCGTGCTCCTCATCATCTTTATGGTGACTGCTCCCGTGCTGCAATCAGGAATCGAGGTCACTGTTCCCAAAACGCGCACCGTCAAAGAAATTACCGAAGAGCGAACCGTCATCACGATCAACAAAGATCAGCGCGTATTCCTCGGCAACGACGCCATCAACATCAATCAAATCGCCGCGCGCCTGAAACAGAAGATTCGCGATCCCCACAACCAGTTTATTTTTATCCGCGCCGATGAGAACGTTCCTTTCGGCGCCTTCGCCACCGTTATGGACGCGGTCAAGCAATCGGGCATCACCAATGTGAGCATCGTCACTCAGCCTTTGGAACAAAATGGCGCAAAACGCTGAGATATTTTTCGAGCACGACAGTTGGGGACGCGCCCTCGCCTGGTCAGCAGGTTTCCACATCGTTGTCACCGCTGTCATTCTCCTTTACCCTCTTATCTTCACCGGAGGCAATGGCTCGGATTGGGGCTCGGGCGGCGGAGGCTCGGCGATGGGCGTAACCCTGGTCAGCAACATTCCCCTGACCACCGCGCCCACCCAGAACCAGAATGTTCTGGCTAACGAGTCGAAGGGAATAACAAAATCTGAGCCTAAGGTTGAAGAGAAAGAGCCCGACGCGATCGAGATTCAAGGCAAGAATACAAAAATCAAGCCGAAGAAAGTCTCTACTCCTACCAAAGCAAAAACTCAGCCTACGCCCGAACCAGAGACAAATCAGGTTGCGTTCGGTGAGGGTGGACCGGTCAGCGGCCCCTATGGCTCATTTGCTGCCGGAGGTGCGAAGGGTGGTTTCGGCATTACCGGTGGCGGCGGCGACTTCGGCACCAAATATGGCTGGTACGTTCAGGTGATTCAGCGGAAGGTTTCGGAAAACTGGCTGAAGTACGAGGTCGATCCTAGCATTACCACGGCCAATCGCGTTTACATCACCTTTGACGTAGCCCGTGACGGCCATCCCTACAACGTGCAGATTGAGCAGTCCAGCGGCGTCCCTTCGCTCGATGTTTCCGCTACCCGCGCGCTGCAGCGGATCGACACCTTCGGCCCGCTGCCGCCGGATTACAGCGGCAGCAAAATCTCAGTGGAATATTGGTTCGATTACAGCAAAAAATAAAGTTGCACGAACATGTACCTGATGATTCTTTAGGTTCCGGATTCTCGATTATGATCGTTCGTAACTTGCTAATGAGAACATATCGGACTACGATACTGTCGTTCGTTGGATATTTTTGTCTTCGCCCGCGCAACACTTCCGAACGGATGGACGATAAATACAGACCATTCCGGTACTCTGCCGCAGTCGGCGTTCGCCTTTTGAGCGCCTGCAGTTTGTTGCTCTTGCTTCCTTCACTTCTGTGTTCCCTCTCGTTCGCCCAGGATTGGGTTCGCACCGGCTCCGGCCTCGGAGTTGAAAAAGTACGACTCGCCGTTCCCGACTTCAAAGCCGCGAACAACGACCCGCAAAACACTGCTCTGCTGAAGACGTTCAATGATACATTCTGGAACGACCTCGACAATTCGGGTGTAGTCGAACTGATTTCGAAAAGTTTTTACCCTTTGCAAGTGCCGGCTAATCCCCCGGAAGTCACTTTCGGAGTCTGGAACTCTCCACCACCCAACGCGGCCATGCTTGCCTTCGGCAATCTGGGAGTCGCCGCGGGCAAAGTGGTGGTGCAGGGGTGGCTGTACGACGTAAAAAACACCGCATCACCGCTAGTCTTAGGAAAGCAATACACCGACGTCGCGACGGATGACGCAACTCGCCTGATCGCCCACAAATTTGCTGACGAGATTATTTTTCGTCTGGGCGGCGGCATTCCCGGCATTGCCGAAAGCAAAATCTATTTTGTCAGCGATCGCTCGGGCCACAAAGAAATCTGGGTGATGGATTACGACGGCAGCAACCAGCACCAACTTACCCATCAAGGCTCGATCTCCCTTTCGCCGAGAATTTCTCCGGACGGTTCCCGCCTCGCTTTCAGTTCGCTCACCAAATCCGGCTGGGAAATTCTGATGTACTCGACTGACCTCAATCGTCTCGTGACTTTTCCGCATTTTGGCGGCGCGAATCTATCGCCCTCATGGTCGCCTGACGGCTCTCGTCTGGCGTTCTCTTCCTCGCGCAGCGGCCATTCGGAAATTTATGTCTGCGATTCCGCCGGCGGCAACTTGCATGCCATGACCACCGGCAGAGGGCCCGATGTTTCTCCCACTTGGAACCGGAAAACCGGAGCCCAGATTGCTTTCGTCAGCGGCAGCACGGGATTGCCTCAGGTGTATACGATGGAAGCAGATGGCACTAACCAGCAACGTATGACGGACCAAGGCTACGCCGTCTCGCCCAACTGGTCCCCGAACGGCCAATTCCTCTCGCTTGCCTGGATCCGCAAGTATGGTCCCGGCGAGCCCGGCTCCTCCGACATTTATCTGATGGATATCGCCAGCAAACAGTGGGTTCAGCTCACTCATGATGGCGGTCGCAACGATTATCCCTGGTGGTCGCCGGATAATCGCCACATTGTGTTTCAATCCAGCCGATCGGGGAAAGAAGAGATCTGGGAAATGCTGGCCGACGGCACCAAGCTTCATCAACTGACTTTTACAGGACGTAATTCGCAACCGAACTGGAGTTGGAAATAAATTCACTTCGTCTGAACTCGAATTAATTTTCCGAGTTCGCAGGAGGAACATCGTGAACAGCAGCAACGGGAAAAAGATCAACATGAAACAGCAAACACTTAAATCACTCTCAACCGCCTTCGCCCTGGGCGCTATTCTTTTGTTGGGCGCTTGCCACAAGAAAGCAGCTCCCCCGCCGCCCCCGCCGCCTCCACCAGCTCCCGCGCCCACCGCTTCCATCTCCGTGAGCCCGGATACCATTCAGCAAGGGCAGCCCGCAACCCTCAGCTGGCAGACTTCGAACGCCACTGACGTTTCTATCGATGGCATCGGCGCGGTCCAGCCCACGGGATCACAGCAGGTCACTCCGACCGATTCGACCACGTACCACCTCACAGCCAAAGGCCCCGGCGGAACCCAGGATGCGACGACACGCCTCACCGTCACTCCTCCGACCGCGGCTGCTCCTCCGCCGCCGTCACCTTCGGAAGAGGATCTCTTCGGCCAGAATGTGAAGGATGTCTATTTCGAGTACGACAAATCTGACATTCGCCCCGATCAGCAGTCGGCCATTCAGGCCGATATCCTGTTCTTGAATCAGCATCCCGAAATCAACTTCACGATTGAAGGACACTGCGATTCCCGCGGATCCACTGAATACAATCTGGCCCTTGGCGATCAGCGCGCTTCTTCTGTAAAGAACGCGTTGGTTGCAGGTGGAATCAGCGCCAGCCGCATTAAGACCATCAGCTATGGCAAAGAAAAGCCATTCTGCATGGAAGAGAACGAAGCCTGCTGGCAGCAGAACCGCCGCGGTCACTTCGTCTATCAGAAATAGCTAACGTCTAGCCAGCCTGGGGTATCGCCCTGCGGTGCCCCAGGTTGCAATTTTTGCTTTTGTCGCTAACCGGTAACCTGCCAAGGCCGTACTGGAAAACCGCCTATGCCCTTCCGGGTTCCTCGCCCAATCTTCACAACCTACGGCGGGTCTAATCCGTCTAAAATGGATCCTAGGACTTTCTGCTTATGAAACTCAAAATCCGCTCCCGTCGACTTGCTCTGATCTCAACGCTATGCCTGGCCGCGATACCGGCCTTTGGCGTGAATAAAGAGACCATTCAGTTGCAAACCCAGGTTCAGCAACTGCAAGAGCAGATGACCGCCATGCAGCGCAGCTTCGACGAGCGCATGGGGGTCATGAATAATCTTGTCGAACGGGACAGCGATGCGGTGAACAAAGTTGCCGCCGCCATCACGGCGCTGCAAACTACGTTGCTGAAACAGCAGGGCGACTCGGCCTCTCACGTGGACCAACTCTCGGGGCAGATCCAGGCGCTGAATGACAGTCTGGACGAACTGAAGGCGCGCCTCGCCAAAGTCAGCAAGCAACTGGAAGACATGCAGGCCTCGCAGCAAAGCGCGGCTGCCACAACCGCACAGCAACAAGCACAGCAGCAGGCTCTGGCGCAGGCCCCACCACCTGACGTCCTCTATAACAACGCTCTGCGCGATTACAACGGCGGCAAGAATGATCTCGCCATCCAAGAATTTTCTGATTACATCAAGTTTTATCCCAACACCGATCTCGCCGGAAATTGCTACTTTTATCTCGGAGAGATCCAGTTCCGGCAGGGCAATTATCAGCAGGCGGCGCAGAGCTATGACCAGGTTCTGCAGAATTTTCCCACCGGATCGAAGGTCGCATCAGCACAGCTCAAGAAAGGCTTCGCCCTGATTGAACTGGGTAAGCAAGAAGATGGGGTCGCCGAACTCCGCCATGTAATCCAGCGCTATCCGCGCTCCCCCGAAGCTTTGCAGGCTCGCGAGCGGCTGCGCAAGCTCGGAGTTGCATCCAACTCTCGTCCTGGCGAATGATTCCAGTGAATTGTTCTCAGCGTTTCACCGCACAATTTTGAAGTTCTGTATGACCGGAGTTCGATATGAGCAAAATTTCTGACAATGATCCCGATCGCGCTAAAGGCGCAACCGAAGAGCAACACCATCACGATGGCAATACGGGCCTTGAGGAGCAGCTCGGGCATCGCGATCAGGATCCGATCCTGAAAGATGCTGACACTGACTTCCCCGAACCTGGCAACAATCCCGAGCACTCCAGCGGTCGCCCTAAATCAGTCACGAAAAAGCGCAAGCCAAAAGTAGCCTGACCGGCAGAGCAAGACAGGAACTACGGGATGCTCCTCGGAGCCCAGTTGTTAAGTGTTTTTGGTTCTGGCGAAATCCAGCACAATCTTTTCGACTGTCGCCCAAGCGTCTGACCTCGGATCCACGATCTCGAAATGCCCCGCGCCTGGAATCATCATCAGCCGTACATTTTCTTTAGCATTCGACTTGGCGCTCACATAGTCCTTGCTGAGACTTGGCGGCACGATATCATCCCCGACACCCTGGATTATGCACTGTGGCGCCCGGATCGCCAGCTTCATCGGGTCGGCCTCGCGATAGTGATCCGCAACCTCTGTGGGCGTTCCACCGAGAAATTCCACCACGGCATTGTTGCTCAAATGCAATTCGTACGCGAGCTGCAGATCGATTACTCCGGCCAAAGAAATCGTGCCCGTCAGCCCGACCTCATGCGCCGCCAGACACAGCGCCAACTGCGCTCCCGCCGAATGTCCCAGCACGATTAAATGCTGCGCATCGAAATGATATTGCTTCGCTTTTTGCATCAACAACTGGTACGCGGAGCGAATATCCGAAAACGTTGCCGGCCATCCTCCACCCGGGTTTCCCACGCGTCGATATTCCACATTTGCCGTCGCTAGACCGGTAGCCGTCAAGGCGGCGCACAAATGGCCCAAATATTCCAGATCGTATCGCGCTCGCCAATATCCGCCATGAATGCAAATCGCAAGTGGATAGGGTACTTTCGACTTCGGCAGCCGTAAATCCACAAACTGATTTTGATCACTCCCGTATGCCACGCGGGCATCAGCCTTCGGCGCCGGCAGGTTCAAAATGTCATCGCCCAATGAGATTTACCCCGTGTTCCCCGTGCCCTCTGTGTTGAAGGTTTTCATTTTGATTCCTCGATCCGCGAGAAATCTCTTGCAGAAAGTTCTTTTCACTATTCGTATCGCAGCGCCTCAATCGGATCGAGTTTGGCAGCTCTCATCGCCGGCACCATTCCACTCACGACTCCCACTACCGCCAAGATTGCCGTAGCCACCAACAGGATCATGGGCGAAACAATTAACCGAATGTCCCCCGCCTCTGCATGTTTGGCCATCGCGCTGTAGAACGTAAGCCGGCCCACCGAGACCGATACCACGTATGACAACGCAATCCCCAACAAGCCTCCCACCGCCGTTATTGCCATGGCCTCAGCCAGGAACTGAAACAAGATGTCCCGACGCCGCGCTCCCAAAGCCTTCTCCACTCCGATTTCCCGCGTACGTTGCGTTACCGATACCAGCATCATATTCATCAGACCAACGCCGCCGATACCCAGCGTCAGCGTTCCGATAAATGCAAGCAGCACTTTCAGCGCGAGTGAAATAATTCCGAATTGCGAAAGTTGCTTTTGCGCATCGAAGACCTGAACCGCCCGCTTGTCATCCGCTTTAAAATTGTGGGCCGCGGCCAGCGTATCCCGCACTGTCTGGTCCAGTTTGTCGTGGTCCAGTCCCTGAGAATCCATCCAGATTCCATCCAGATAGTGATTGTCTTTTAAAACGTTCATCGAGTTGTACGGTATATAAATAGTGCGGTTATCGTCGTCGTCGCCCTCCTGCATGCGCGGCTTCACTACGCCAGCGACCTGAAATTCCACTCCGTCAATTCGGATATCCTCGCCTACCGCCGGAGCCCCGGAAAATAACTTGTCCTTTGCCTCCGAGCCAATCGCTGCGACCAACCCGTGCCGCGCGTTGTCGGCGTCGTCGAGAAAACGTCCCGCACCCATATCCAGATTCCAGATTTCCTCGATGGAAGGATCGAGTCCCATCACAGGCATCGTGAAAGTGCGATTTCCATTTTGCACCGATGAATCTTTTTGTGACATCCGCACCACGTGTTTGCATAGCGGTACGTTGTTCTGCAGCAGATCGATATCGTCGTTCGTGAACCGCACCTGCACTCCTGCCTTATTTCCACCCGCCTGTTGCGATGTCCTTCCAGGAAATATTCCAACCGCAGTGGCGCCGAAGCTTTCGAAGATATTCGAGATGGCCGTCCCAAATCCGTTTCCATATGCCAGCAGCAACACCACGGTCGCAATTCCCCATGCCATCCCAGCCATGGTCAGCATGGTCTTGCGCAAATCGTGCCGCATCGCGGCAAACGCCTGTCCCAGTAAATCTCGATGCATGAGTTCTGTCCTACCCTGTGCTCCCCGGTGTCCTCTGTGTTTAAGCTTTTATGCGCCGCCTGCTTGTGTGAACTCGGGCCTTTGGTACTCGATTACTCCTTCCGCAGCGCCTCCACCGGCTGCAGTAAAGCCGCCCGGCGCGCCGGATACAATCCTGCCGCTACTCCAGCGATCGCCAGCGCCGCAACCGCCAGCGCCGCCGTTCTCGCTACAAGCTTCGGCGGATCAAACCCCTCGCCCAGCGATACTCCAGAAAGTGCCGCCATCACCCCGGCCGCCGCAACGATTCCAGTTATCCCGCTCAGCAAGGTCAGAAATGCGCCCTCCACAAAAAACTGGAACATAATGCTCGCGTTGGTCGCTCCTAAAGCTTTCCGCAATCCAATTTCGCGCGTGCGATCCGCGACCGCAACCAGCATGATATTGATAATCCCAATCGCTCCCAATCCGAGCGTGACCAGGCCGACGCTTCCGAGGAAATCGTTCATCGCGTCGAAGATCTTGCCCACCTGGTCCACCGTGTTCACGGTATCCCATTCGTCGAACGAATCCGGATTATTGGGATTGAACCCATGATTCCGGGCAATCACTTTATGCACTTCCTGCATCGCCGCCTCGTGCAGGGCGCGTGTTTTGGGCTGGTATTCGATAATACTGATCACGTCGGTCGCCTCCCCGACGTTGGTCGGACGAAAATATTCGCGCATTGTGCTGAACGGCACATAACACTGCAAATTCTGATTATTGTTGTCGCCATGCCCAATACGCTGCAGCGTTCCGACCACTTCAAATTGCACATCATTCAGCAGAATCGTACTGCCCACTGCCGGCCTCCCCGAAAATAAAGTCCGCCGCGCCTCGTCGCCCAACACAATTACTGGCCGCTTCTGCGCGTCATCCATGGCATTCAGCCAGCGCCCATTCTGAATCGGCAGGTACCGGATCTGGTCGAATGTAGCCGGCACACCAAAAATCTGCCCACTCGCCTGATAGAAATCGCTGACCGCGCGAATATCGTTGCGCTTGATTACGGGAGCGGCCGCTCCCACGCTGCGGCACTCGCGCAGAATGTCCAGATAATCTCGGTACGTCAGGTAGTACTGCCGCAGCGCCGTGAAGCTCCCCTGCACTGCAGGAGCCCGTCCCGACCAGAGAAACATCACGTTCTCGCCCAACGTATCGAACTGCTTCTTGTTTCCCGACCGGAATCCCTCCCCCAGTCCGACCAGAAGCAGCAACGAAAACACTCCCCACGCAATCCCGAACATGGTCAGAAATGACCGCAGTTTGTGCCCCCACAGCGTCTGTAAGGTCTGCCCGAAGATGTCAAGAAGAAGTCGCACTTGAACTGATTATACGGTCTATGAATCAGGCCTCGATGTCACATGTAAGGTTCTTCTTGTGTTCTCTCAATCGCCGTTGCGACGATGGCCGGGCGCGCAGTACCGATGGGTTGTGACCGGAGTGCCATGGCCAACCACAACTAGTGGTTTTTCTTTCAAGCTCTACAAAAGTGGCACGTTGGTTACCTTGTCGATGGACTTCTACTCGTTCATCCTCAGATGAATGCTGGAAACTGAACAGCTCGCGAATTTGGACTCCTGTGAGAACGCTCCGGAGTCGATTTGCGTCTGCGTGGCGAAGCTTTTCCGCGTGGAAGAAACCGAAGTCGCGCTGCTGGAACTGGGAGGAAGTCTGTTAAATTTCCTGTACCCCACCGAGTTGAGGGCAGCGGGGGCGATTCCTCTTTCCAGTTCGGCGGTAGCCGCCCGAACAGCCCGCACCAAACAGGCTGAGATTTTCAATGGCTTCACGCAGGTAAAACATTTCAGCGTGTTTGAGCTGGTTAAGCTCGGCAAGACCGGACTGGATGCGCAGGTCATTCAGAAACTGATGTCTGCGCCCGTTCTTGCCCCCAATGGAGCCGTCATCGGCGTGATCCAGATCTCTCGCAAAGCTCCACGTCCGGCTGCAGCCGGGCCAGACTTCACTGAAGATGACCTGCGGAAGCTGGAATCGGTCGCGCAGCGAGTGGGTAGACTGATGGCCGACGAAGCCCGTTATCCCGGAAAATGACGTTCGGCTCCCCGGCACACCCGCCGAGCCTTAATACGTAGATATGCCCTCCGAAAGATTATTTCTCCTCATCCAACAAAATCAGTTCTCTCCTTTGCAAAACTCCGCTATCCTCTAGCCGGGATGACCACGCTGCCTCTTTCCGAGCTTCTCGGCGCTACGGTGTACGACCCGTCTGGCGCGGCAACCGGGCGCGTGCGCGAAGTAACGCTGGCTCCTCAGGAAGATCGCACTCGGATCGCCTCGCTCATTGTTAAAACCAAATCCGGCGATCGAGTTCTTCCCTTCTCCGCTATTTCTTCGATTGACGCCAACATTCACGCTTCCACGAAGCCCTCCGACTGGCCCGCTGCGAATGGCTCTGAAGGATTGTTTCTCCTGGAACGCGATCTTCTGGACCAGCAGGTCATCGACATCAATGGCCGCAAGGTTGTTCGGGTTAACGATGTCGAACTCCAGATCGACTCGGGAACCGAGGCCGGACGCCCTCACGCCACGATACGCGTCAACTCCGTCGATATCGGCGCCCGCGGCGCAATACGCCGCCTTTTGCGCGGACTGGCTCCCCGCACCGCTCTCCATGTTTTGCTGCAGAAGATCCCGCTCCGCACCATCCCGTGGAGTTTTGTCGATCTCATCGAAACCGACCCGGCGCGCCGCATCAAGCTCAAGATTTCCCATGCCGGCCTGGCTAAACTCCATCCCGCGGATATCGCCGACATTGTCGAAGACCTGGCACCCGACGAACGCGAAGCCGTTTTCCGCACGCTCGATGAAGATGTGGCAGCCGAAACTCTGGAAGAAGTCGATCCCAAGGTTCAGAAATCGATCGTCGAATCTCTGGATTCCGAGCGCGCCGCTGACATCGTCGAGGAAATGGATCCTGATGCCGCCGCCGACCTTCTCGCGGATCTTTCCCAGGATCATACCGAGCAGATTCTCGTAGAGATGGAACCGGAGGCCAGCCAGGAAGTGGTTGAACTTCTCGAACACCGGGAAGAAACCGCCGCTGGCCGCATGACCACCGAATTCCTTGCTCTTCCGGTCACAGCCAACGTAGAAAATGCCATCAGCGTGTTACGTGAATTCGAAGGCGGAGTCGAAACCGTCGGCACGATTTATCTGGTCGACTCCAGGGGCACGCTCGCCGGTGCCGTCCCGCTCGCCAAACTCGTTCTCGCTCAGTCCCAGACTCCGCTGCTATCGCTGACTTCGGAGCCACTCATCTCCACTCATCAAGCCACGAGTGATAACGAAGTGGCCGAACTCTTCGACAAATACAATCTAGTTACTCTTCCTGTCATTGACGAGCACAACAAACTAGTCGGCGTCATCACCTCTGACGACGTAATCACCATGCTTCGCTCCAAACTCTGACAAGTCCTACCCGGTGCCCTCGGTGTCCCCTGTGGTTAAGCAGTTGACTCTCGATTCTGCTTTTTCGCGTCGTGCAATATTTGCCTCGCCGAAGTATTCGATCTCACCGCGCATCGGTATAATCAACAGTTCCCTGGAGAGACCCTTTGCCTTTCGACGACCTCCGCCAATGGATCGCGGCTCTCGACCGCGCCGGCGAACTGAAGCGCATCCAAACCGAAGTTGACCCCATCCTGGAAATCGCTGAAATCACAGACCGCGTCAGCAAGTCGAAAACTGGAAAACCCGGCGGCCCGGCGCTGCTCTTTCAAAATGTGAAGCAACACCCCGGTTCTCAAGTGCTGATCAACCAGTTTGGCTCCGAAGCACGCATGAAGCTCGCCCTCGGCGTGAATTCGTTTGACGAATTCGCCGACCGCATCCGGGTCTTCATGGACCTTAAATCCCCGCAAGGTTTCCTCGACAAACTCAAGATGCTTCCGCTCCTCACGGAAGCGGGAAAGTTTTTTCCCAAGACCGTCCCCACCGGACCCTGCAAAGAAGTCATCAAGCGCGACAACTTTTCTCTACTCGACTTTCCCATTCTGCAATGCTGGCCGCAGGATGCCGGACGCTTCATCACTCTCCCCTGCGTCGTCACCCGCGACCCGAAATCCGGCAAACGAAATGTCGGGATGTACCGTCTCCAGGTCTACGACGGCCAGACCACCGGCGCGCACTGGCAGAGACAGAAAGTCGCCGCCGAACACGCCCGCCAACGCATGCGTTCCGCCGCCACGAATCATGTCGAGACGGCCGCCTCGGCCGTCGGGCCGGGGCAAAGCCCGGCCGCCCCCGGAACATACTCCGCCAGCGCCGCCGTCGATCTCATGGCCCGGACTTCTGGCGGCCAAGTCCTCGCCGACGGAAACCATCCCTCGGGCAAAATGGAAGTCGCGGTCGCCATCGGCACCGACCCGGCCGTCACTTTCTCCGCCATCGTCCCCGCTCCTCCGGATGTTGAGGAGTATCTGATCGCAGGCTTTCTCCGCGCTGCTCCAGTCGAACTCGTCAAGTGTGAGACCGTCGACTTAGAGGTTCCCGCGACCAGCGAAATTGTTCTCGAAGGCTACGTCAACCTCGATGAACTTCGCAGCGAAGGCCCGTTCGGAGACCACACTGGCTTTTACTCGCTGGCCGATCTCTATCCCGTTTTTCACGTCACTTGCATCACCCATCGCAAAGATCCGATCTACTCGACCACGATCGTCGGCAAGCCGCCCATGGAGGACGCCTACATGGGCAAAGCTGTCGAGCGAGTTTTCCTTCCGCTGATGCGGCTCACCATCCCTGAATTGATCGACATCAATCTTCCCATCGAAGGCGTATTCCACAATCTGATGATCGTCTCCATCCGGAAGTCCTATCCCGGCCAGGCCCGCAAAGTGATGAATGCCATCTGGTCGCTGGGTCAGGCGATGTTCACCAAGTGCATCATTGTCGTGGATGAAGATGTTGACGTGCAGGATCTCGCCGACGTAACTCTCAAAGTTCTCAACCACATCGACCCTGAGCGCGACATTCAATTCACGCTCGGCCCCATCGATTCGCTCGACCATGCCAGCCGCCTCGCCAACTACGGTTCGAAGATGGGCATCGATGCCACCCGCAAATGGCCCACCGAAGGCTTCACCCGCCCCTGGCCCGACGAAATCCGGATGGATGCGAAAACGAAATCTCTTGTCGATAGCAAATGGAAATCCCTGGCTAAAGAGCTAGGGATTGGAATAATTGCTCTTGTGCAAGGTTACTTGGCCGGGAGTTTACCATCAGACCTGCCGGATAAACGTCTCTCTCGGGCTTCGAAGAGCCGGTTGATTTCGCTCACCAGTTCCAGCAATTTTTTGGGGTCTTGCTCGACCGCGGCGCGTTCACAAAGCGCCATCCAGGTCTCTCCACTCTGCACTTTCTCGTGCAGGGCGGCTCTTAATTCGGAGAGCAGTGGTTCGATCTGGCCGGTGTCAGTCGCGGCCAGAGGCTTTTGAGCATAAGTCTTGGATGCGGCTTTTCGGGTCTGTCCCCATGCGAAATAAGATGCCGCATGGTGGGGAAATTTCCGTGCTGTAAATCCTGTAAATTTTAGACCGCCACGCATCAGTGAATGCGTCGCCTCTCTGGTTCACTCCCCCAATAGAGCTGTATAAGAGAAAAGCATAAAATCGCTGTAAAGCGCTAACCCGTAATATTTCTCTTCGGGCGTGGAATCATTGCACGAGATAATGGGCGGTGAACGCTGGGGGAAAAGACCTCGTCCATCTCTTCGCTGGATCTCCCGTTACCGAATCTCGGGCCTGCGCCAGGAGCGCAAGTTGACCGCGTAAAGCGCAATGCAAAACAGGTTCGCCGGAATGAAGCCAAACTGCGCGGTGCGAAATCCAATCAGGCAAAGGATCACGCTGTTCACGCCCGCCAGAATCCATCCCTCCCAACACCGTCGCCCCACTAGAATGGTCGAACCAATGGTAAGCACGCACGATAAATAATCAAGCCTCAACACAACGAAAACCTCCTCGACACCATCGAGTATGGGGCAGGAGGAGCCCAGAATTCTGTATCCATCAGCACTATGGGGGTAACGGAAGTAAGTGTCCAAAAGGCCAGTGGCAGGTCAGAAGTAAAGTAGACGTACTATAGGGATAACCTCTATGAAAGTCTTTACCGAATACTTGAAATTTCATACTAAAACCCATCGAGCTTATGTACATATAACCCCTCAGATTGAGGCGATTGTAGACAAGAGCGGCGTCAGAGAAGGGATGGTGCTGGTTTCCGCCATGCACATCACCGCCGGAGTCTACGTCAATGACAACGAGAGTGGCCTGATTGAAGACATCGATCAGTGGCTGGAACATCTGGCGCCGTTTCGCAAGAACTATAAGCACCACGAAACCGGGGAGGATAACGGTGACTCCCATCTGAAGGCTCTGCTGATTCATCACGAAGTGATCGTGCCAATCACAGCCGGCAAGCTCGATCTGGGAACATGGCAACGAATTTTTTACGCCGAGTTCGATGGCCAACGTGACAAACGAGTCATTGTCAAGGTGATGGGCGAATAACATTTTCAACGCCTGACAACTCGGCCTTTGTTTCCAGCGAATGTAAAAGTAATATCCGATCATTCCCTTTCGCTCCCGATGGCTTGAGCTCTGCTTCAACTATCCGTTAGTTAGCTTTCAGCCCTTGTAGTATGCTGATGAGCCTGACGCCGGAACTCTAGACGATTCCGTAACCGGTTCAACGAGGATTTGGAAAAACATGGGAGACGAAGCTCAAGAGTTACGTGAAAGTGCTGAGAGAGCCAGAGAAGACCGTTCTCTGGCGGCCGTGTCTCTGACCATGGCTGTGCTGGCCGTAATGGTCGCGGTAGTGACGCTGCTGGGACACCGGGCGCACACCGAGGAAGTGGTGCTTCAGGCGAAAGCTTCCGACCAGTGGTCCTACTACCAGGCTAAGAACATTCGTCAGCACGAAGACGAATTGTTTGCTGACCTGACCGCCACTGTCGCCAACACTGATGCCGGCGCCACAGCAAAATTCCGTGAAAAATCGGCGCAGGATGCGGACCGCTACAAACACGACAAGGCAGACATCCAGGATGAGGCGCGTAAACTGGAAAACGAAGTCGCCATGGAACGAAAGCGCGCCGACCGCTATGACCTGGCGGAGGTGTTTCTGGAGATCGGACTGGTGATTACTTCCATCACCTTGCTCTCCGGAAGACGAATTTTCTGGCATTTGGGCATCGTGCTAAGCGTGGTGGGTGTGGCGGTTGCGGTTTCAGGAGCGGTTATTCACTGAAGTAATTCCTCCAGATCGGATTATCCCCGGCTGTAATGCTTTCGAGGCACCTCGTGAGACGAAATTTCGGCAGAGTGCCGATTTTTCGGCACCACGAACCGTTTAGAAAGTTCGCCTGGAATCGATAGCAAGCGTCGAGAGCATTTGGCCTGTCGCATGCACGGGCTTTGTTATTCGACCGCGAAAGCACGGACGTGGCAGTGAAGAGGAGGCTAGGAATGCTCAGCCACTGCGCCAATTCCCAATGCTCAAAGCCATTTCTGAGACTGCGCGAAGGCAGACTTTTTCTAATGGAAACAGGTTCCGCCGAGCCCATGCGTGTTGCCAAGCGTGGCGCTCCTCTAGAGCGAAAGGCGCCGAAGCGTGTTGAACACTTCTGGCTCTGCGACCATTGTGCTTCTCTGTGGACATTAGTTCCCCACACCAGTCAAGGAATCGCACTCATCCCATTAAGCCAAGCGACAGGCGTCGGCCAGCGACCCGACGCGGAGCTGAGAACAGCCACTTAGAGCTGCAGTCGCCCCGCGTTTCCGTCCCGGGCGGATCCGCAGTCGACGACGCGTAGCAGTGTATGAGGTCGCAACCCGATGTTGCTATCTCACACTCAGCCTCACGGCTTATGCCGCGGTCTCGTAGCATGGTCGGCAGAATCATTCTGCTATAATCGAAAGCGCTCTCAGCCCTTTTTTCCTATCCCATGCGGAAGTGGTGGAACTGGCAGACACACCATCTTGAGGGGGTGGCGCCGAAAGGCGTGGGGGTTCAAATCCCCCCTTCCGCACCAGTTTGTCCCTACAAAATGGTTTCGCGTGTTCTGGCCCTCGGCGGACAGCACGCAGTTTGGCCTTCTACCGGCGAGATAGACCTCTCTTCACTCCTCGATTCTTTGTGACAACCTAGGGGATTTGCATTTTCATCCAACCTATCCCTATGACAATCTTACGTAGAAAAACATCGCTCTTTTTGGTTACCTTTGCTGTTCTTGGGTTCGCGTTCGGATGCGGCAAGAAGCATGTGAACCTGAACCCGGCCAGTTCGGTGCCCGCGGCCACGGCCACCGCGGTTCTCACTCATGACAGTAACGGGAACACGATTGTAGATTTGAAAGTAAAACATCTCGCCAAACCCGAAAACCTCACCCCTCCAAAGTCGGTTTATGTAGTTTGGATTCAACCTCGCGGAGGGGCTCCGATCAAACAAGGGCAACTGGAAGTGAATAACAATCTCGAGGGCGAGTTTAAGTCTCCTACAACCTACAAGACTTTCGATATTTTCGTGACTGCGGAAGATAGCGGAGACGTTACGCAACCCACCGGTCAGGAAGTTTTGCGCCAGACCGTCACAGGATAGTCTTATCTTCGAGGGATTTGGCAGCATTGGCTCGAGACAATGTGATCCGCGTGCGGTGGGCCTATTCTTCTGGCTCACCGCCAATGGCGAGGAATTCGCTGTCGTAATTCTGGTCAATCCGTTTTGTTTAGATAAGAAAAGCACGAAGTGACTGAGCCTCGGGCACGTCACTGCGTAGACTTGGTAGACTGGCAGGAAACGCTCTCAAGCTTCGCGAAACCTGCGCAAGGGTTCGGCACCAGAGCAGTTTAGTTACTCTGGCTGCACCACCATGAAGTTGGTATTTCCTCCTCGGTTGATCAGCAACACCAGGGATTGCTTTCCCGCTTGCTCGATCAATTGTTGATAGTCTGCCACTGAGTTTACCGGTTTGCGGTTAATCTGCTCGATCACGTCACCCTGCTGGAGACCGGCGTCTGCCGCCGGCGAGTCACCTGCAACATTGGTGACAACTACTCCCTTCACGTCCGGCTTCAGCCCCAGTTGCTGGCGGATATCGGAGGTAAGTTCGTCGACTTGCACGCCGCGCATCGGGCTGTTTTCGGCTGATCCGCCAGCCTCATTGCCTACCCCTTTCGTCGCAGGCGCCTCCCCGAGAGCCAGGCTGACGTCGCGCATCTGGCCGCTGCGTTCTACCTTCAAATGCACCGTGGTTCCGGGCGTCAGGGTCCCGACTTTCAGGCGCAAGTCATTGGGCCCGTCGACGGACTGACCGTTCAATTCCGTGATCACGTCGCCTCGCTGCAGCCCAGCCTTAGCTCCAGGACCATTGGCGTCAACGCCGCTGATCAAGGCGCCTTTCTCAGCAGTCACATGGAAGGCCTTGGCGAGCTCTGGCGTAACTTCCTGAATGCCCACACCGATGTAACCGCGCACCACTTTGCCGTGCTTCAGGATCTGGTCCATCACGTACTTCGCCATGTTGATAGGGATAGCAAAGCCAATGCCTTGATTTCCTCCTCCGCCGGAAAGAATCGCGGTATTGATGCCGATCAATTCCCCCCGCGCATTCAGCAGCGCGCCACCGGAGTTGCCCGGATTGATCGCCGCATCCGTCTGAATGAAATCTTCATAGTCTTCGATAGAAAGACCGTTCCGCCCAGTGGCGCTGATAATCCCCATGGTGGCCGTCTCGCCCACGCCAAACGGATTGCCTATAGCAAATGCATAATCACCCACTTCCAGCTTTGAAGAGTCTCCCAGAGGAATCGTCGGTAATCCGGTTGCGTCGATTTTTACCACGGCGATATCGGTCTGCGGGTCGGTGCCTATTACCTTCCCTGCAAACTGTCGTTTATCCCGCAATATCACCTTTATATCGGTGCCTTTATCGACCACGTGGTTGTTGGTCAAGATGTAGCCTTCGGGACTGATGATTACGCCGGAACCTAATCCCCTTTCGCGCTGCTGTTGCGGTTGGCGCGGCATTTGCCCACCAAAAAATTGCTGAAAAAAAGGATCATTAAAAAGAGGGGATTGCTGGGTCTTTACGATTCGAGTCGAAGTGATGCTGACCACGGCAGGAAGCGCAGATTTAAACAGAGGCGCGAAACCCATGGAGTTGGACGGAGGAGTGTTTTCCATCCGTCCCGTCTGGCTGATATAGACGGGGATGCGGCTGCCCGCTCCCAACACGGTATGACTTGTCCAGGAAGTGACAGCCATGCCTAGAGCGGCACCAACAATGAGGATGCAGACTACAAAAATGAGAGCAACGGCAGGCCTTAGCTGAAAGAATCGCGCCACGATAGTTCTCCTCTTGCTTTAAACGAGGCACTGCATGAGAGATTATTTTTTGTTCCGGTTGGTTGCCAGATAAATTTGCCCTTGATGGGAATCTCCGAATGAACGCGGACAGCCCGCGCCGCCGTCGATACTCAGGCGGCGCGGGGCAGATGCGAAACCGTCGACAGTTCCGAACGCGACTGCAGCGCTTGCAGAATATGAGCCCGGCTGACCACTCCCGCAATCTTACCGTCGGCGAGAACGGGAAGCTGATGGACATCTTCACGACTCATAATTTCCAACGCTTCCAAGGCTGGCATCTCCGGTGAAACAAAATGAATACTCTCCTCTGGCCGCATCACGTCGCCGACGGTTTTGAACGGCCACATTCTGACCTCCACTCCGCGGATTTCGTTTGCAGTTATCATGCCGAGCAGTTGACCGTTTTCCATAACCAGGTAGCAGCGTCGGCCGCTTCGCATCAATTGTTGATTCACGAACTCCTGCAGAGACATATTAGGACTTACGGTTTCGTAGCTGGCTGACATCAAGTCTTTAACTCGCAAGCCGCTGAGCAAGCTTCCAGTGCGAACCTGCAGATAAGTCGCACTCGCCGCCTGCAGGAGAAACCAGCCAATAAAGGCGAGCCAAAGCCCTCCCAGGCCGGCGCCTTCGAAAAAGCGAAAAATTCCAAAGCCAATAAAGGCCACTGCAATGGCCTGCCCCACGCGTGCTGCCACGCGAGTAGCTCGTTCCACGTTACCCATAGCCCACCACAAAATCGCTCGCAACACGCGGCCACCGTCCAGTGGGAAACCGGGAATCATATTGAAGGCGGCCAAAGCCAGATTGATATAGCCGAGCCAAACCAGCAGAGCAGTTCCCGGGGTTGCAGGCGCACTTCTCAGCGTCCAACCGAAGGCAGAAGCCAGAGCCAGCAGAATCAAACCCAACACTGCACTGGTGATCGGCCCGGCAATCGCCATCCAGAACTCTGTCTTAGGATCGGTCGCTTCCTTTTCCATCTGTGCGACTCCGCCCAACAAGAATAAGGTGATCTTGTGGATCGGCAGTCCGCGCATCCTTGCCACCAGGGCATGCGATAGCTCGTGAGCGAACAAACAGGCAAAAAACAGCACGCCGGTGAGGATGGCCGTGCTCCAGACCAGAGTGTCACTCCACGCAAGGTTCGTGGCATGAAACTCGCCCGCTAACGAGAACGTTATGAGCAGCGCTATCACAAACCAGCTATAGTGAAGCCCCAACTCGACTCCGAAAACGGTACCAACCTTAATTGAGATTTCACAGTAATTGCCTCGCTCCAGAACTGTTGGATCTTGAAGAGGTGTCTACCCCGGAATGCACCAAGCTTGAACAGCTCCTTTCTATTAGATGCCATCGAGAGTACTCGTGATTGTGTGATTCCATTCTGCGATCTGGTTTCGCTTCGAGTCGCGGCCCGCAAACCAAACTGCCTAATCAAATACCGTCCGAACGCCGATGGAAGGTTGGTGGATTGAGAAAGGCGCATTCCTTTGGCGACCATTTTCAGATCGGGAAAAGAAGGCAACCATGAGCCAGAGTGAGATTGTTAAGGATTTTCTAATCGAGAGCTATGAAAATCTTGAAGACTCGAGGTAAATGACGAGCGCAACCACTGCCGCAGCCCCTGCCAAGCACACCGCACCCGTCGACCCGGTCTTTCGCCAAATCCGTGACCTCGTCTACAAAGTATGCGGCATTTTTCAACTCGAAGAAAAACTCTACCTCATGGCGGATGCCTGCGGGCGGCGCATGAAAGCCTTAGCGGTCAGCACTCCCCGAGAGTATTGGGAGCTTTTGACCGCGCACTCCAGCCGGGAAGCGGAACTGCGGCAACTGCTCAATGAAGTAACGATTGGAGAAACCTGTCTGTTCCGCAGTCCACCCCAACTTGAGGCGCTGCGAAAAGTAATTCTGCCAGAACTGGTGGAAGACAAAAGCAAGCAGGTTGTAAAGAGGCTGCGGATCTGGAGTGCCGGCTGCTCCACCGGCGAAGAGTCTTACACCCTGGCAATGACTATGTTAGAGGAGAGTGATCGTTTACTAAAAGGCTGGACCGTGGAGATTCTCGCCACCGATTTGAATGACCGTTCCGTGGACACGGCCAAAGCCGGCATCTATGGCGATTACGCGCTACGCTCGACATCGGAATATTTCAAACGCAAGTATTTCTCTCCAACTCGATCGAGAAAAAACTGGAGGTTCGTCCCGAGGTGAAAAAGCTGATCACCTTCAGCCGCCTGAATCTGCAAGATGATTCCCGGATGCTCTTCATGAAGGGAATGGATTTGATTTTCTGCTGCAATGTCCTCATTTACTTCGACGGGCCTTCCAAGTCAAAAGTGGTGGACCATTACTATAGCAATCTTAATTTCGGCGGCTATTTCTTTTTGGGCACTTCCGGAGTCCCTCCTGAATTTGAATGACAAATTCCATCTTGTCCATTTTCCGGGCACGATCGCGTATTGGAAACCATCCCTGAAAAGCGGGCAGCTATGACTGCATCCATTGCTAAAAAAATCCGCGAGCGCGTGGCGAGCATCGAAGACCACGCCATCCATCCCCACTGTTTTTCTTCCTTTGCTGAAGCTGCTTGAATCTTACCGCCAGAGCGCGTCAACCTGGATGAAGTGGTGAAGCTAGTCTCTTACGACAATACCATCGCGGCACAATGCCTGCGCGTGGCCAGTTCGCCGTTATTCGGACTGGCGAAATCGCCAGAAACCATCCGGGCAGCAGTCATCATGCTGGGCCTGCGTCGCGTCGAAACTATTCTTCTCACGTGCTGCCTGGGGAAACGCTTTCCCTGCCGGGAACTTGCCTCTCGACCCAACGGTCTTTTGGATGCACTCTCTGGGCTGCGCCATGGTGTGCCGGAAATTCAGCGAAAAACTAGCCGACGGCGATGGTGACAGAGCCTACATGGCGGGACTGCTCCACGATATCGGCTTCATGGTGAACTGTATCGCGTTTCCCAAAGAGTTTGCCGCGGCGGCCGCAAAGGCTTCTCAAGAACAGATACCTCTTCGACGAAGCGGAGTGCGCCACGATGGGATTCACTCACTGCGATTCGCGGAAAGCGTTGGCTGAAAAGTGGCACATGGCCGACGATATGATTCAGGTCATCGCACACCACCACGCACCCGAGAAAAGCGAAACCTCTCAACCTTTAATCGCGCTCGTGCACCTTAGCGATTTACTGTGTCGCATGCGCGGAATGGGATACGGATATTATGAAAAGCGGAAGGTAGATTTGGTCGCCGACCCGGCATGGGCCATCCTCCTCAAACAACACCCCGACCTCGCCAACGTCGACTTGGCGCTGTTCTCCTTCGAAATGGATGAAGCCGTGGACGAAGTCGCCAAACTGGTATCGACCATCTTTGGCGGCAAGGCATCATCAGCATCAGGCTAGCTCCGCTCCCGATAACGACCGCATTTGAATGCTTCCTTTCCCGGAAGTAACATCTAGTTATGCCCGTCGAAACCGAACTCACCCCGGCCCCGGCATCCGTTCGCGCGCCGCGGGGTAACTCAATCACCTGCAAAAGCTGGCAGCAGGAAGCCGCCATGCGGATGCTGATGAACAACCTCGACCCTGACGTCGCCGAGCGCCCGCAGGATCTTGTCGTATACGGCGGAACCGGCCGCGCAGCGCGCAGTTGGCAGGCCTACCACGCGATCATCGCAACCCTGAAAAAGCTCGAGAACGACGAGACTTTGCTGGTGCAATCCGGCAAGCCCGTCGGCGTCTTCAAGACGCATGAGCATGCGCCGCGCGTCCTCATCGCCAATTCCAATCTGGTGGGACACTGGTCGAACTGGGAGAAATTCAACGAACTGGAGCGCGCTGGTCTGATGATGTACGGCCAGATGACCGCTGGCTCGTGGATCTATATCGGCTCACAAGGAATCGTGCAGGGCACATTTGAAACATTCTCAGCAGCCGGGGAAAAGCATTTTGGCGGAGATCTTTCCGGCAAGTTGATTGTCTCCGGCGGCATGGGCGGCATGGGCGGAGCGCAGCCGATGGCCGCCACCATGACGGGCGCAGCTTTCCTGGGGATTGATGTTGATCCGGACCGCATCAAGAAGCGCCTGAAGACCGGCTACTGCGATTTCATGGTGACTACGCTTGATGAAGCTTTACGAATTCTGAAGAATGCCGTGCGCAAGAAAGAAAATGTTTCTGTCGGTCTGGTGGGAAATTGCGCGGACGTGATTCCGGAGTTGGCGGCGCGTGGCGTCGTTCCTGACATTCTTACCGATCAGACTTCAGCGCACGATCCGTTGAACGGTTATGTGCCGAACGGCATGACTCTCGCCGAGGCTCTTGAGTTACGAACAAATGATCCCAAGGCCTATCAGGAAAAATCGCTTGATGCCATCGCCGCCCATGTCGAGGGTATGTTGCGGCTGCAGAAGATGGGATCGATCACGTTCGACTATGGAAACAACATCCGCACATTTGCCTTTCAGCGCGGCGTAAAGAATGCTTACGATTTTCCCGGGATTCGTACCCGCATATATTCGTCCGCTATTTTGCGAAGGCCGCGGACCGTTCCGCTGGGTCGCGCTCTCCGGTGAGGCTTCGGACATTCACATCACCGATGATCTGGTTTTGGAATTATTTCCCGAGAATCGCATCCTCCGCCGCTGGATTGATCTGGCGCGCAAACGAATCAAGTTTCAGGGATTGCCCGCTCGCATCTGTTGGTTGGGCTATGGCGAGCGCGCACAGTTTGGTCTGGCGATAAACGACCTGGTGAAAAAAGGAAAAATAAAAGCACCGATTGTGATCGGCCGCGATCACCTCGATTGTGGCTCGGTGGCATCTCCCTTCCGCGAAACTGAAAGCATGAAAGACGGATCGGATGCGGTCGCCGACTGGCCCTTGCTGAATGCCCTGCTGAACACGGCAGCCGGCGCATCGTGGGTGTCGATCCATAATGGCGGAGGCGTGGGCATTGGATACTCGCTGCACGCCGGTCAAGTCACGGTCGCCGACGGCACGGACATGATGGCCAAGCGAATTGAGCGCGTCCTGACAACCGATCCAGGCATGGGCATCATTCGCCACGCCGACGCGGGTTACGATGCGGCGAAGGAATTTGCGAAGAAGAGTGGTGTGAACTTGCCGATGGAAAGTAGATGACGGATCGGCTCGATGGAATTTCAGAAAGAAGCGAAAGCCGCGATGCCTGCTAGACTGTTCCCTGCTTGAAATTAAACAACAACTCCAAAGCGCAAACGCTGTTGCTGATCGACATCGGCCAACTGCTGACGCTTCGGTCTGATCAGTATGGTCCGCGCCGTGGTCCCAGTCTCAAAGAACTCGGCATCATCAAAGATGGCGCTGTCCTCTGCCTCGGCGGGAAAATTGTTTCCGTCGGCAGGAGCAAAGACGCGCTCCGCGATTCCTGGCTAAAAAAGAATCGCAAGAAAATTATTGAGATCGACTGCGCAGGAAAGGTCGTCCTACCTGGCTTTGTCGATTCACACACTCATCCTGTCTTCGTCAGCCCGAGGCTGGTCGATTTTGAGAAGCGCATCGAAGGCGCTTCGTATGAGGCAATCGCGGCAGCCGGCGGCGGAATTAGGTCGAGCGTGGAGGGCGTACGTACGGCAGGTCGGCAAATCCTGGCAGAGAAAGTTTTGGCTGCCCTGCATGATATGGCCGCGCACGGAACCACGACAGTCGAAGCCAAGTCGGGATACGGGCTGACGACAGAATCAGAAATAAAATCTCTGCAAGCAATCCGTGACGCTGCCTCTCAATGGCCAGGAACGGTCGTTTCCACGCTGCTCGGCGCGCACGTCGTACCAAAAGAATTTCAAGGTCGTTCGCAACAGTACGTGGATCTCGTATGCAAAAAGATGATCCCGCAAGCGGCGAAGCGCAAGCTCGCGCAATTTGTCGATGTCTTTTGCGACAAAGGGGCTTTTACAGCGGCCGACGCCATACAAATTTTTGCGGCCGCGGAAGAACACGGCATGCATGTGCGCGCCCACATGTGCCAACTCTCGGAAACATCGCTACGTCCGTTTTTGCGCTTCCATCCCGCTTCCTTTGATCATATGGATCATGTAAACGAAGACGACATCAGCGAATTAGCGAAACACGATACCGTCGCCACTTTCGTGCCAGGAGCGAATTATTTTCTCGGGCTAACAGATTATCCTCATGCACGCCGAATGATTGATGCAGGCGTGCCGGTCGCACTGGCTACGGATTACAATCCCGGCACGTCGCCAACTTTAAGCATGCCGATGGCGATGTCATTAGCGTGCACGCACATGAAAATGTCTCCCGCGGAGGCAATTTCGGCGGCTACGATCAACGGGGCATGGGCCTTGCGGTTGGCGGATCGCAAGGGCTCAATCGAACCCGGGAAAGATGCTGATTTAGCCGTCTTCGCCGTGAAAGATTACCGCGAGATTCCTTACTGGTTCGGCGCGAACCGCTGTGAAATGACGATCATGAATGGTGTGCTGCACCATTCGCAATAATCTTTTCATCAACTATTCCGGAAATTAGCAAGCGTCAACCCGAACAGACTTTTCAGGCGTGCGACTTCGTGGAAACCTGGGCGAGCTTGCGGCGCCCGTAGATCAGACCAACGGTTACGCCGAGAACTTGAGCACACGCGCGCGCCGCCAGCAGCGCCGGAGAGAGCAGCCCGACAACCGGATCTTTCCTGATCGCTCGCAACGCGTATGGCAGGGTACTGACCAGAAACGCAGCCAGCACGATTCCCGACGCAGGTACCGCCGGTCGAACCACCAGATCAATAGCAATACCAAGAAGAAGCGCGGGCGCAAACAGCAATTGAAGCTTCATGAGCTGCGGCGTGTGCGTATCCTTCATGGCCTTAGCCGGGTTCTTGCGTACCGCCAGCACACGCCAGAAAGCGAATTTATATTTTTTCTTGAGATATTTTGACAGTGTATCCGGATGGGTGTGATAGACGACCGCACTGGGAACAAAAGTCATTTTCCAGCCGCGCGCCGACATACGGTAGGAGAGCTCAATATCCTCCGCGCATGCCAGCGGAAATGAAGTATCGTAACCGGTCATCTCCAGAAAACGGTCGCGGCGAAAAGCCGCCGAGTAAGTGTCCACGAAATCGATGGAATCGTGAGCGGCCATCAGCCGGTAGCGGTCTTCATAATCGATCTGCACGAAACGCGCAATCACACTTTTTTGGTGGGTGCGGTAAACTCCCTTTGCTCCAACGATATCCACATCCTGGAAGGGCTGGAGCATCGCTTCCAGCCAGTCCGGCATGGGTACGCAATCGTCATCCGTGAATAGGATAATCGTTCCCCGAGCTTCGTTCGCGCCGCGATTGCGCGCTGTAGCCGGACCCGCATTGGCCTGAGTAATAAGGCGAACCCCGGAATAGCTCTCGACAACTTTCGTGGTGTTATCAGCCGAGCCATCGTTGACGACGATAATTTCTGCGTTGTGCCCACCGGTCTGCCGCAACAGCGCATCGAGACAGTTGCCGATGCGGGCGGCTCCATTAAAGGTCGGGATGATGATCGATACTGATCTCGCGTCGATGGGACACCCAGTGGCCGCCTACGAACCCGGGCGGCGCTGCTAATCATACATCTCTGGGAAACAATGGAGGATCACTGGCTACGAGCCGGCTTCAGCCGAGGTTATGCACGCCATCAGACGATTTCTAATCGCCGCCGTGAGGACTCGCCGCCGTGGTCATGGTCGGCCGCCGCGGCGTTTGAGGAGCGGGAGTGTTTTTTTCGTGTTGGGATCCGCGCAACAGATATTTCGATAGAGTAATGAAGCCCTTAACGTTGCGCTGCAGTTCGCGGCGATCTTTCAATGACTGTTTCAGTTTGTAGACAAGATAGGAGGGACTCAAATAAAAGCTGCGGCGCGCCCGGTCGCAGAAGCTTACCAACTGTTCGTGCGTAATGTTGGGTAGAGTGACAACGCTATTGTGCAAGCCGTCTTTGGTTAACCACGCACCCCAGTCTTCGATCTGAATGTAATCGCGCTTTTTGGCTTCCTCGTATGCGGTCGTTCCCGGATAGACCATGATGGGGAAAAACTGCGCCGTATCGGGCTGGAGTTTCTTGGCAAAGCTGAGAGTCTTCTCCATACTGGCAGGCGTTTCGTTCAAGTTGCCAACCATAAAACAACCGTGCACCATGATGCCGGAATCCTGACAAATGCGAACGAAGCGATGTGCCTCTTCGTGATATTTCGCATCACGGCGGTCATCGTTGTTTTTCTTCATGCCGTTGATCACTTCCACGTCGCCGCTTTCGAAGCCGACGCAGAATAAGCGCGCTCCGGCATGATGCAGCGTGGTGAGCAACTCACTTTCCGCGCCAATGTCAGCGCGGCAGTTGGCGTCGAATGGCAGCTTGTTGCCACGGCGAATCAGTTCTTTGGCCAACTCCAGCGTGCGCGGCTTGCTGATGATAAAGGTGTCATCCTCAAGCATGACGGTTTTGATCTCAGGCATTTCGCGCGCCACGAAGTCGAACTCATCGGCTACATTCGCCACCGAGCGGTAACGCATTTTGTGTCCGCTGAAAGTTTGCGGATAAACACAGAAGGAACAATGATACGGACATCCGCGGCTGGTATCGAACACCACCAGCGGCCACAACGAGTGACCGTAAAAATAATCCGGCGTATGCAGGTACTTTTTGTAGACTTCGGAGACGAAAGGCAGCTCGTCAAGATTCGCGATCGCTTCGCGCGGTTTGTTGCTGACGATCTCGCCCGTGGCGGCCCGCCGCCACACCAAGCCATCGACGCCAGAAAGATCGGCTCCGCAGGCTTTCGCTTCCAGCCAATCGCGCACCGTGTACTCGTACTCGCGGATGGCGACAGCCTCTAACGCAGTCGACATTGCGAGTGTCTCTTTGGGTAGAGACGACACGTGCCGCCCAACGAGTAACACATGCAGCGATGGCCGGGCCGCAACCAGCGACTCCATCACGCTGACATCGTTCAGAATGCTCGGCGTGGAGGTATCGCAGACGACTGCTTCGATGTTTTTAGCAGCAATCCGATCGACGACCGCCTGTACGGAATAACCCGCGGCTGGCGCATCGACCAAGTCCACCTCGTGTCCATTCTTGATTGCGACACCGGCGGCGTGAGCCAGCCATTTTGGGTAATACAGCGTTCCACTCTTAGTGACGGCAGGACTACGCTGCTCCCGGGAAAACCTGGGATGGAAGGGTGGATTCAAAAACAGAACACGCATTCGTGAAGTATATCTCAAGCGTGTCTAACCATACCGCAAATAGAAGCGTTCAGCTATCAACTTTGATTACCAAAGGGACTCAGTATCCATCCCGACGAAGAAAGCGCGAAACAGACCCGCCTAAACTTAAACCGTTTCCCGTCTTCGACCCCATAGCGCTTTGATCGTTCGCAGGCGCTGCCGGTTCTCCGGAAGCGCGAAGGCATTGTCCAGATTTCTCCGCAGCCACACCCAGAAAACTGCGACAAAGAAAGCCACAATCGTCGCGCCCAGAACAATCAAAGTTCGGTGCGGGGAAGATTTCGTATCGGGAGGCACGGCAGGATCCACCACTTGAATAATTGAGCCTTCGCGCGCCTCGTCCAACTTTGCCACTTCATATTCCTTCGCCAGCAATTCGAACACGGTTTCCTGGTATTTGAGGTCGCGATACTTGCGGAGGTATTCCATCCCCGATCCGGTCACTCTACCCTTGGAAAGATTGATGTCGGAACCGGCATCGCTTTGGGATCCCGCAACTCGCTCAAGTTGCGCCTGGAGCGCCGCGAGTTGCTGTTTGGCCAGCACAAGATTGGGATTGTCGTCGGTCGCAAAGGACCGCATGCCTTCAATCTGTACCTCCTTGGCCATCACCTGGGCGCGCAATACAGCGGCGGATTCGATCAGCGCCCGGGCCTGGCTATCGATTTGCAAGACGCCGGTGGATTGCTGCGTCTTGGTCATGGCATCTTCGGCCGCGGTCAGACTCTGTTTCGCCTGGTCAACTTGCTGCTGAAAGAAAAGCCGGCGCCGGGCGGCCTCGGTAATCGCCAGTGAGGCGGAGAGCCGTCGAAATTCCTCTACGTACCCGTTGGCCAGTTCGGCGGCGCGTTTTGGGTCGTGATCCTCAACCGTAAGGCGAATCAATCCATCCTTCGTTCCGGCCACTGCTGTGGTGTGGTGCTCGAAAGCTTTGCGCGCTTCCGACATCTTTTTTACGCGATACTCCTTCATCAGGCCGAAACGCTGGATCATCGCATCTTCGACGGTCCGGCTTTGCAGCAAAGAAACATACATATCGGCCGGATTCTTAATGCCGAGACTACCCCCGGCCAGAGAGGCCAGCGAGCCCAATGCTCCAATGCTTCCCAATTGCCCCAACAGTGACGACCCAATGGATGAATTCTGAGCTGGGGGCAGCAACGCAATCTTCGCCTCATACTGAACCGGCAACAGCAGGGAGACTATCGCCGCCACCACCGCCGCACCGAGGACGAAGCGCATAATGAAGCGCTTGCGCTCGAGCAGAAGAACAAGAATATCCAGCACGGAAACCTCGGCCTCCACCGGGGATGGGTCTGGGTGTCTATCCTCGACAATTGGTTCGGGCTGGATCTCTGTTTGAATCATCGTATTCGCGCGATTTGCAGCTTTACTATTATGCCACCTGGACCGAGAGTGATTCTATCAGGCTCCTTCAAACTGAATATTGGCTTCTGCAACACCTTGAGAGCAACTACGGTTGCGCACCCCGGGAAGGACGAATACCGGTCCCATTTCGTGCTAGCTTTGAAAGAATTAGAAATTCTGTTAAGAATCTAGGCGGCGGTGGCCGCGCGGCGAATGGCTTCCATAGTTAATGATATCCATAATACGTTAAGAGTTATCTATTTGAACAAATTGGGTTACGCGCGTCGGTCATCGAGAGGATGGGTTAATGAAGTTTGTTGAAGCCGCTGCCCGGGACCCTAAGACTAAAAACTACCGGGGGAAACGTCCGCGGAGTTCGTGGCTCGTGGCGGCATTGGCCTTGGGTTGTCTGACTGCAAGTTATTTGACCGTGGGCGGTTTGGTGGTGCAAGCCCAGACGGCAGGCGATGAAAAACAGGCACCGGCTTCCTCTCAAAAGCCTGCTACAAAACCTCTCGAACTCCAGCTCAAACCGGTCGACTTGAAATCGCTTCCCCGTAATCTCTTTTTAGATCAGAAGAATTTCTGGACGACTCCATTCCATATGACCACGGCGGAGTGGCAGTGGACCGTTCCACTGGCTTTTGTCGGCGCGGGAATGTTGGCGAGTGATACAGCCATAGAAAAACACGTTCCCACCAACCCGACGACCGTATCGCATGCGGTTACCGCTTCCAATGCCGGACTCGCTGCTATGGCTGGGGTCGGCGCAGGAATGTTTCTCTTGGGACATTTTGCAAACAACGATCAGGAACGCGAGACTGGACTTCTCAGCGGAGAAGCCGGCATCGACGCTTTCTTAGATACAGAGATTCTTAAATATGCATTTGGGCGTGACCGGCCATTCACGGGAGACGGGCGAGGACGTTTTTTTCAGGGCGGAGACTCGTTTCCATCGCAACACGCGGCCATCAGCTGGGCGATTGCGAGTGTGATTGCTCATGAATATCCCGGACCGCTTACGCAAATGCTCGCCTACGGCGCGGCGGGAGGAATCACAGCGGCGCGCTTTGTGGGCCAACAGCACTTCGCCACGGACCTGCTGGTTGGCAGCGCTCTAGGCTGGTATATGGGCCGCCAAGTCTTTCGCTCCCGCTCGCATTACAGCGATGAGGAAATTGCAAGATGGGGCACGTTTAGTAAGAACGATACATCGGATAATGGCCGTGATCCAGGAAATATGGGATCACCGTATGTTCCGATGGATAGTTGGATTTATCCCGCGATGGAGCGCCTGATCGCACTCGGCTATATTCAGTCCGCCGATCTGGGCATGCGACCGTGGACCCGCATGGAATGTGCACGGCTGCTGGTGGAGGAAGCGGATCAGCAATTTCAAAGTACCGTAAATGATACTGGTCCGCAGAAAATAGATGCGGCTCTAAAAGATGAGTTCAGCGACGAGATTGCCCGCTTAGGTGGCGACGCCAATCTCGGAGTGGATCTGGATTCGGTCTACACGCGTGGGACCCAGATCGTGGGCGCGCCGCTGCGCGATGGACTGCATTTCGGCCAGACCATCATCAATGACTTCGGTCGCCCGTACGGTCAAGGCTTCAACAATGTAACCGGATTTTCAGGTCACGCGGTCGTAGGTCCGCTTTCCTTCTACGTTCGCACCGAATATCAACATGCCGCCTCGCTGGCCGGACTTCCTCTGACAGCGGCGCAAACCATCTCGGCAGTGGACGCTATCCCTTCCGTCCCGCCGACCAGTCCTGTTCCAGCGGTAAATCGGATGGATTTGCTGGAAGGCTACGTGGGGATGCAACTCGATAACTGGCAGATCACATTCGGCAAACAGTCGCTTTGGTGGGGAGCCGATAAGGGCGGGCCGATGATGTTCAGCACAAATGCCGAACCCATCCTCATGCTGCAAATCGATCGGGTAAAGCCGTTCCATCTGCCTTTGCTGGGAGCGACTCGCGTCGATTACCTGGTGGGGCGCTTGGGCGGCTACCATTGGGTATACGGCGAGAACACTGGTTTAGTAGGATCATGGACGCAGTCACTGAGCGACCAGCCATTCATCGTGGGCGAGAAAGTCACATTCAAGCCCACGTCCAATCTGGAATTGGGCATCAGCGCCACCGCGCTGTTCGGAGGTCCAGGCGTTCCCGCCACGGCACACAAGCTTTTGCAGGCGATGTTTTCCACAGGCAACGGACTACCCGGAACTTCCGGAGACCCCGGTGATCGCCGTGGTGGATTCGATTTTGCCTATCGAGTCCCGGGGCTGCGGGATTGGCTCACATTTTATGCCGATGCCTTTACGGACGATGAACCTAATCCATGGTTTGCCTGGAACAAAACGGCGCTCACGTCAGGTCTCTACCTGGCTAAAGTTCCAGGGATTTCCAAACTCGACTTTCGCGTCGAGGGAGGTTACACCGATCCACCCGGCGGCGGAGCGACCGTAGAGCACGGTTTCTTTTATTTCAACGATCGGTTTAAGAGTGGCTACACAAACGAAGGAAATCTAATCGGAAGCTGGATTGGCAGGGAGGGTCAGGGCGCCGAAGCCTGGACGTCTTATTGGCTTAACCCTAAGAGCAAAGTACAGTTGAATTTCAGGCATCAGAAAGTGAGCTCGGAGTTTATTCCGGGCGGGGGCACGCTGACTGATTTCGGTGTCTCAGGTAATTATTCACTGAGTTCAAATCTGGTTCTATCCGCGTGGGTGCAACATGAGCAGTGGCTTTTTCCAGTGATTCAGACCAATCCATCCAGGAACGTAACGGCGGCCTTGCAAATTCAAATTGAGCCGCATAAGCTGTTTCAGCATTCCCATTCTTCTGCCAACGCACCAGGAAGCCAGCCGTGATCTCGGTACACTCACAGGCCGATGAGCACCCTCCTCTTCAGTTCAATTTCTCACGCGAATCCTCAAGGGGATGCGATTCTCTCGGTGGTTTTTATCTACGGAACATTTCAAGTAGCCCTGGGTTAGTTACTCTAAGGATTCTTCTCGATGGCAACCAAGGTCACGACGGATATCATTAGGGGCTAGACAAACGTGATTGGAATAGGGTGATATATACAACGATCATTTTTGCCAGGGGGGCGGAATTGAGAAGGTATGATTCGCAGTCGCCTTAGCTTTGCGCGTTTGTACTTGAAAATTGTTACGCTGCTGTTGCCTGCCTGCGCCTATTTCATCGCGGTCAAGGTGCGGTTTGGTTTTAATCTGCTATTTTCCCGCACTCCTCCCGATGGCCTGCCTTCTTACTGGAGCATTCTCCTGCTGACCACGATCGTCTGGGCAATTGCTGCCGAAGAATCTGGTCTGTGGAACGTCGAGCAGTTGTACGCGCCCGGAGGCAAAAGCCGCCGACTGCTTGAAGCCCTCGCATTTACGTACGCCGTGGTGATGGCTGGCGGATTCATTTATCGCCAGGCTAGTTATTCCCGTCTGGTCGTCGGCATAAGTGCGGTGACGCTGTTTATCCTCGCCACGATTGCCCGGGTCATTTTCCGGGTCATTCTGGAAGTGTTACGCAAAGATGGCCGAAACGAAGTGAAGATTCTGATCGTTGGCACCGATCGTTTTGCGCGTCGCGTGGGGACGTCGCTGCTGCATGGTGAGGTATTGCCCTGCAGAATTATGGGCTTTGTGCGGCTTCCGGATCAGGAGATTGCAGTGGAAGGCCCAGTTTACGAACTGGATCAGATTCCCGCATTTTCCAATGGGAGCTCTATCAACGATATTATTATTGCGCTGCCTGCGGCGCGACTGAGCGAAGTTCAGAAAATCGCGCCCGTGCTGGAGAAACTTTGCGTTCCCACGCGCGTGGTCGTTGATTTGGGCGAAGGCATTGTGCTGCGCGACCGCCTGATCGACCTGGGCGGAATCCATATGCTTGATCTTCGGCCAACCCTGGCCGAGACTGGCCCTTATCTTTTTCAGAAGCGAATATTCGACGTCGGTTTCTCACTTCTCATTTTGTTGCTCACGCTGCCTTTCACTCTGCTCATCGCGTTGGCCATTAAACTGGGAAGCCGTGGTCCGGTTTTCTTTATTCAGGATCGCGTGGGATTAAACGGACGAGTTTTTCGCATGTTCAAGTTCCGTACCATGAAAGTGGGCAGCCGCGAGGAAGGCGACACGCGTTGGACTTGCGACAAAGATCCGCGCCGAACCGCGGTAGGTACGTTCTTGCGCAGGACGAATCTTGACGAACTACCGCAGTTTTTGAATGTTCTCCGGGGTGACATGAGCATTGTCGGCCCGCGTCCGGAGCGGCCATATTTCGTGGAACGGTTCTTGCAGGAGTTCGATCGCTATAATTCCCGCCACTTGTTTAAGGCTGGGATCACGGGATGGGCTCAGGTAAATGGCTGGCGCGGAGACACCTCGATTGCCAAGCGCGTGGAATACGATTTGTATTATCTTCGCAACTGGAGTCTGACTTTCGATCTGCAAATTATCACGATGACCATGCTGCGGTTCTTCACCAGCAAGAATGCCTATTAATTCTTAAGCTCTCTTAAAACTGCCGCGCCAAGTCGATCGAGTTACATCTTGTACGCCCAGCGCAATTTCGGCCATCCCCAAGACCTCAAGGGATCCGCGATAGCATGACCGTTCGCGCGACCATGGCTTGCCGAATTCTGCTTGCTGTTCTCGTCTTCCCCGCGCCTGCACGCAGCTTCTGCCAGTTGACCCAGGTTGCCTGCAATGACATCTACAAGCCGTCTAGCGATTGCAGCATCTCACGAAGAAATACTCCTGCCGTTGCCCCAACTTTTCTCAGCAGTTCGTCGTCGGTAAGGCTTTGGAACGATGGCAATCCGGCCGGGCCGGAATCTTCGCCGACATTTGACGATGCGTCGGGCAGCACCTCTTCGCAAGAAAAAGAGAGTTTTGATTGGAGCCGGGCCTTGACTGAATCTTTAACTTTTCTTCTCATCGAGCAAGCCTATGTGGTCCATACCGACTTCCGCTGGGTAGTATCGGAGAACGGAATACCTTTCAATCATTATTGGCGCGACTACAAACAGTCGCTCTCCGAATGGACGCAGTCGGGCTGGGACGATGGCGATCCCAATTGGTTCGGTTATGTGGGCCATCCCATCCAGGGTGCTCTTACCGGCTTCATCCAGATTCAGAATGATCCGAAATCGCAGAGGCTCGAGTTCTCCAAAACGAAAGCTTATTGGAAGAGTCGCTTAAAAGCTGCGCTGTGGAATGCGGTTTACAGCACTCAATGGAATCTTGGACCTCTAAGTGAGGTCACAGTCGAGAAGTACGGCAGCAAGGACCGGATGCCCTGGAACTCGAACGGATCCTATCCTTGCAATACGAACCATTGCTATACCGGCGTGGGCCAAATTGACCTCGTGATGACGCCTTTAGGCGGCACGGGCTGGCTGATCGGCGAAGACTTTCTAGACAAGAAAGTTGTGCGGCGTATCGAGAATTCCACCGACAATCGCTTTCTGATCGACACCGCGCGAGTAGCTCTTAATCCGATCCGCTCGGGCGCTGCCATGCTTCATGGAGAACACCCCTGGTATCGTGCCTCCCGCGAGAATGATGGAGCAATGAGCTTTTCCACGGATCAGAAGGCCACAGTACAGCCGATTGAGACTCCGCAGCTACAGTCGCCGAATCATGGAAATGTGTCTTTCGGATATACCCACGCGGGTGTGTCTCATTGTGAAGTGCCCGCCTTCGGTACAACAACCGCGTGTGATCCCCTTTCCAGCGCGAGCTCTAACCTCGGCGGCTGGGACACATCTTTCGAGAAAATGTACCTCCGCTATTTTGGCGCGATTGCCGATTTCAGCGGACAATACGGCGGCGTGAGCCAAACTAATTTGTTGTTCGGTCTGCGCGGGGGCGCCTGGACAGGAAGATTTCGCCCCTTCGGGCAGGCGATGATCGGAGCGGTGCGTGTCCACGAAGATGCTGTTGCCGGATCCACGTCGGAAACATCTTTCGCCGAAGACCTGGGACTCGGAATCGATTTCCGGGTAGTGCGCCTGGTGAGTTGGCGCAATCAAGTGGACGAACTCAAGACCGGTTCGCCAGATTTCGAGCGCCGCAATCTTCGCTTGTCTTCCGGATTCGCTGTACGATTTTAGCGACTTTGTTTAGCAACCCGGTTTGAGCAAGCTGGTTTGAGCAAGCTAGACTACAGGATGGAAAGCGTATCCGCCGTTGCCGCGTCACCCCGCAGAGAGTCGCGGTCGCCGGCATTCTGCTTACCAGTTCGAAAGTTTGCTCTCTTTATTCTGTTCGTGTCCTCCACGGCGCTTACACAGGATCTGCCTGCGGCCAGACCGAAAGGAAGTTTCGACCTCAGCGTGTTTACCTCGGCAGAAACCGGCGAAGAACTCACCAACTCTTTTACGGAAGCGCAAATCTTCTCGGTGGGTGCATCCGCCGGATGGGAGATTACGGGCGAACACGGCAGTGGGTGGCGGCGCGGCAGTCTCGAGTACGCTTTCGATTTCGTTCCAGTCTTCGAGACCTTCGGAAATCAGCGCACCCACGGTATCGCCTTCGATCCCGTGATACTCCGCTGGAACTCGGCACTGCATAGGTCACGCATTTCGCCCTACATTGACCTAGCCGGAGGCGGCCTCAGCACGCCTGTAAATCTGCCTCCGGGCAATACGTCCAGTTTTAATTTTATGGCGAAAGGGGGTGGAGGGATTTACCTGCGAACGCGAACCCATCAGGCTTTCGACATCGGCTTTCGCTGGTCGCACATCTCCAACGCGAACCTCGGGATCCAGAACCAGGAGTTTAATGGCGTGCAGCTGACGCTCGCTTATCACTGGTTCAGGTAAGGGCGGCTAAAGTAGGCGCGGAGTTCCGAATCAGCCTTGACCGATCAGAGGCGTGGATGTCAAACTGTTGTTTGCACTCATTCTGTTCGGCCTAGGATCTCCTTTTCCATGATCATTCTGGTTACGATCATCCACATAATCGTCTGCTTGTTTTTGATTATTGTTGTGCTGCTGCAAAGCGGTAAGGCCGGCGACATTTCGGCGGCCTTCGGTGGCCAGGGTAGCCAGGCGGCATTTGGCCCGCGCGGCGCGGCCACAGCGCTTTCCAAGGCCACTACAATTTCTGCTGTGCTCTTCATGTTGACCTCCGTGACGCTTTCGATTAATGCCATCAAACATGAAGGTCCGCGCTCCGTTTTACAGGGAGAGAAATCAGCCCCGGTTAAAACCCAGCCGGCCGCGCCAGCACCCGCCAATCCTACCCAGAAATAATCCGTTTTCCGGGGCAGCGAATTTCCAATGGCGTGCGGTCTCGCGGATGCGCTCCTAGGGGTTCTGCCGTAATTGAATTTCCACTATGCGGGTGCTACCATCCGATTAGTAATGCAGCACTTATAAGAGGAGGGTTTTCCATGTCTGATTACGATGGCGGTAGTTTCGTGTGGTTTTTAGCCGGTCTGGCTGTGGGGGGTCTGGTCGGAGTGCTTTATGCGCCGCGAGCCGGAAGCGAGACCCGCGAAGAAATCAAAGCCCGCGCCGAGCAGGGACGAGAATATGTCCGCACTCGGGCGCGTGAGGCTCGCGAGCAAGCTTCCGGTTGGGTCGATAAAGGCCGCGATGTAGTGACTCAGCAGAAGGATCAGTTCAAAGCTGCTTACGAGGCGGGTCGACAGGCCTATCAGGAGGCGACGACAGAAACAGCGCCTCCGAAGGGCGTATAAAAAAGCGTTTTTACTTTGGCTCTCTCCTAGGAGCTTTCCATGATGGAAAATCTCGTTCCGATCTTCATTGCCGTGACTGCGGCTGCCGTGGTTTTGCAGGCGGGGATACTCGTAGGTTTGTATGTGGCGGTGCGAAAAACCACTGCCAAGCTGGAAAGTGAAGTAGCGGAGTTGAAAGTTAAGGCTCTCCCGATCATCAATTCCACGGATGGGATGCTGGTTGAGTTGCGGCCCAAGGTCGACAAGATCGTTGACAACGTGGTGCAGTTGCATCCCAAGATTTTGCAGATTGTCGACACGCTTGTGGAATTGCGTCCCAAAGTTAATGTGGTGGTTGATAATTTAGCGCAGACGTCGGCGACTGTACGGTCTGAAATCCAACGAGTCGATGCTACGGTAAGCGACGTCATGGATCGTGCCCGCTTACAGGTGATTCGCGCCGACGAAATGCTGACTCGCACCTTCGACCGCGTGGAGCATACCTCCGATGTTGTGGCCAAGACTGTGGTGTCGCCGGTGCGGCAGGTTTCTGGTATCGTCCGCGGCGTGACTGCAGGGGTTGAGTTTCTGCTGGCGAGCCGGGGCCGTAAGAACGGCGACAGTCGAAACCCGCGCCGGCCCGTGCCGCAGGACGAAATGTTTATCTAACGAGTCTTCCGGCGTCGCGGCCTGACTGCCCCAAGGCTCAGGTTTATCTATCGTTCCCATGCGGTATCTGGTTCACGCCCGCCTTAAATCCGGTTGCACAGCAGACCTTCGCCACGCAATCGAAAATGAAAAGCTTGGTCAGGGCTCGGTAGCCGAAGGCGAATACCTGCGAAACATGCGAGAGGCGCGCGTCGGCGAGGATGGAACAGTGCGTTGGGTGGAGGTCTGCTATTGTCCCACGCCGCTGCAGGAAGAACGCTCCTACTGGGAAGAATATTTCCATCTCACCAAGGTGCAGGACGCGCACGACCGCCGCAAATGCCGCGACCAGAACAGTAGCGAGCCCTGGGCATGCGGCGACTGTGATTGCACCGCGCGCCTGGAACAGAAGCTGAAAGAGCGTGGCCAGCCGTTTCTCGAATCTTTGAACTCGAAGAAACAGTAGAGCGTCTTGCTTTAGCGAATATCTACTTCGCGAAAACCAAAACCTTGCAACATCCCCGCGATTGTGGTTCGCGCGTTGTCAGCCGCCGTCTTTAGAATTCCATCCTGTAATGCAGCCTGTTGAAGCTGGCGTTCAGCCTCTTCACGGACCTCGCTTTCAAGATTGGGATCCGGAGACGAGAACAAACCAGTGTCGCGAGAATAGACCCTCGTTCTTGCATTATCGATTCGCGTGCTGAACACTTCAGCCGCGGGTAAGTGAATGGAAACCGTCTGGCCATTGATCAGTACATCTTTCGGTCCCAGACTCGCCAGGTCGATTCCGGCCACCACTTCGCCGTGAACTACCAGCAGCAGCCGGTCGCCCGCCAGAAATTTAGGCAAATAAGCATTCTCGTGCTCGCCCGAAATTATTTTGTCCATCGTATAGCTCACGGTTTCGAGACGCTGGAGCTTTTGAATCTGCCGAACCACTGTCGGCTGATCAACGTTCAGCCTGGTCGGCCCGCCGCGCAAAATCCCCATCAGGCGCGCAATCCCGAGGCCGCTCGAAAACCAAACTGCGCTCACCAGGATCAACGCCAGAACTGCACCGACGAAAATGCCGAGCACCCAGGAAGTTGCGCTCCTCGAGGGTATTGGAGGTCGGCCAACTGTGGATCTTTCGCCGGATGCAGGGTTATCAACTGACATTTAACGAGTCCGCGAATGTAGGTATTTCGACCGTCTTACGCGATCCAGGCGCCGCCCACGACGCTATCCCCATCGTAGAAAACGGCCGCCTGACCTGGCGTGATAGCGCGCTGAGGCTCATCGAACGTCACTAAGACCTCATCACTTCCAGTCTTCTCCAGCATGGCTGGAGCTGGTTCATGCCTGTGCCGAATCTTCACCGAAACACGCATGGGTTCGTTGAGGTCATCGACCGCGATCAGGTTGGTTTTCCGCGCACGAAGGGTTCGTGAATAAAGATGCTCGTTGCCGCCCACCACCACCTGCTTGTCGGCTCCGTTGATCTGAATCACATAGAGCGGCGATCCAGTAGCCACGCCCAAACCCTTGCGCTGGCCCACGGTGAAGTTGTGCACGCCGCCATGTTCGCCGATCACTTCCCCACTCGTGGTCACTAGTTCGCCCGCCGTATCCGGCAAGCTCTCGCCGGTCTCTGCGAGATAAGCATCGATGAAGCGCTTATAATCGCCGCCCGGGACGAAACAAATCTCCTGCGAATCAGGCTTCTCTGCCAGGGCCAAGCCATGCTTTCGTGCAAGTTCGCGAACCTCGGGCTTGGTCATGCTGCCCAAAGGAAAACGGGTTCGACTCAATTGCCCCTGCGTCAGTCCAAAGAGGAAATACGTTTGGTCTTTGCTGCGATCCGCCGGACGCTTGAGCAGCCAGCGTCCGCGTACATCGTCATATTCCACCCGCGCATAGTGACCAGTAGCCACGCAATCGGCGCCGATTTGCTGCGCGACGACCAATAGCTGATCAAACTTCAAATGGTTGTTGCAGAGGCTGCAAGGAATCGGCGTGCGTCCCGACAAATACTCCGCAACAAAGGGACGCACCACATCCCGCTCGAAACGCTCTTCGTGATTCACCACGTAATATGGAATGCCGATGTGCTCGGCCACGCGGCGAGCATCGTAAACATCGTCGAGCGAGCAACACCGCCCGGTTACCTTCTCCGGCATGCCCTGATGTCCAGCCATCCGCCGCTGGTTCCAGAGCTGCATCGTCAAGCCAATAATGTTATGCCCTTCCGCGCGAAGCATGGCCGCGACGGTGGAAGAATCCACACCGCCCGACATGGCTACGGCTATGGTTTGAGAATTTGTCATGTTACGAACGAATAGCATGTTGCATATAGGAAGATGACAACTCTCGCAACCGCGCCACTGCTTCCGGCACCAGCGCCAGCGCCAAGTCAATGTCTTCGGCCGTGTTCTGCTTGCCCAGACTGAATCGAATGCTGGCCCGCGCTCGGTCACTCCGCAGCCCCATCGCAGTAAGCACGTGTGAAGGCTCAACCGCTCCCGACGAACACGCAGCGCCCGTAGACACCGCCAATCCCTTCAGATCGAGGGAAATGACCATGGATTCGCCTTCAATGTGATCGAAATAGATATTGGCGGTATTTGGCACCCGCGGCGTGCCTTCGCCGTTTAGCCCAGCCTCTTCCACTTGCGCAACAATTCCCTGCTGCAGTCGGTCACGCAATGCTGAAATTTTCTTGTCGTCGCCGTGGTCGAAACCTTGCATGGCGAGTTCCGCGGCCTTGCCCAACGCCACAATACCAGGCACATTCTCAGTCCCAGCCCGGCGCGAACGCTCATGCTGTCCCCCGTAGAACAGCGGCTGCAGTTGTGTTCCTCCGCACACGTAAAGTGCGCCCACTCCCTGCGGCGCATGCATCTTGTGGCCGGAGATCGAAAGCGCATCGCAGCCAATTCTCTTCACGTCAATCGGTATCTTGCCTGCGGCTTGCACCGCATCCGTATGAAAAAAGACGTCGGCCTCCGCGGCAATTTTCCCAATCTCATCCACCCGCTGCACGACTCCAGTTTCGTTGTTCGCCATCATGATCGAGATCAGCTTGGTGTCAGGCCTTAAAGCACGGCGCACATCATCGGGATCTACAAGGCTGCGACTGTCCACTGGAAGATAAGTTACTTCGCATCCCATTTCCTCCAGATGCTTGCACGCATGCAACACGGCATGGTGTTCAATGCTGGAAGTTATGATGTGATCGCCTTTGGTCGTCAATCCTGAAACTGCCAGATTATCGCCTTCGGTCCCCCCGCTGGTGAACACAATCTCCTGCGGCCTGCAACCCAGCAGAGACGCGACCGAGTCGCGTGCGCGCTCAACCGCGGCACGGGTTTCCTGACCGTGATGATGAATCGACGATGCATTGCCAAAGTGCTCGCCAAAATACGGACGCATAGCCTCCAACACTTCCGGCAGAACCGGAGTGGTGGCGTTATTGTCGAGGTAAATGCGCCGCATCATCCTTTAAACTATTCTACCTGCTTTCCTCGGCATGGCTCGCGGAATCATCGCGGCAGAAGGAATAGCGGCTTGGGGCGCCTATAGTGACGGCTCGTCTATTCGCGCTTCTCCATGGCGACGTAGTGGTTGGGATAATCTGGCCCCACATATTCCGCCCGCGGACGAATCAGGCGGTTATCGTCCAGTTGTTCGATCACGTGCGCCGTCCAGCCACTGATGCGCGAAACTGCAAAGACCGGTGTGAATAAATCTTCATCGATTCCCAGCGTGTGGTAAGTGGACGCAGAGTAAAAATCAACATTCGCGTTAAGCTTCTTTTCCGCCTTGACGAACCGCTCGATTTTCTCCGACATGTCGTACCACTGCGGCTGGCCGCTGGAACGCCCCAGATCGCGGGACATCGCGCGCAGATGCGTTGCTCGCGGATCTTCAATGTGATACACGCGATGACCAAAACCCGGAATTTTTTTCTTTTGCGCGAGCATATTACGGACGTAGTCAACCGGCTCGGCCTTTCCTCGATCGATCCCATTCAAGATGCGGAAAACCGCTTCATTCGCTCCTCCGTGCAGCGGCCCCTTCAGCGTGCCGATAGCGGAAGTAATCGCCGAATGCATGTCAGATAAAGTAGCCGCGGTCACCCGCGCCGCAAAAGTGGAAGCGTTCAGCTCATGGTCTGCATGCAGGATGAGTGCGATATCGAGTGCTCGCTCTGCGGTTGCGGAAGGCTTGGTTCCATTCATTTGCAGCAGAAAGTTAGCGGCGTGTGAGATCGAGCGATCAGCTTCCACCACCGGCTTGCCTTTGCGGATGCGCTCATAGGCAGCGACGATCATCGCGATCTGCGAAGTCAACCGGATCGCTTTACGAACATTGGCTTCGTGATCGTTCTTTTTATCGTCCGCGTCGTAAAATGCCAGCGCAGAAACCGCCGTGCGCAAGACGTCCATGGGCAATGCGCTGCGTGGAACCTCGCTCAGAAACTGGATGATTGCCGGATCGAGCTGACGCTCTTGCGCCAGACGGTCTCGCAGTTCGCTGAGTTCACCGCGCTTTGGCAATCGGCCAAACCACAACAGGTAGCAAGTTTCCTCAAAACTCGAGTGATCGGCTAGTTCATGAATGTCGATCCCGCGATAGGCAAGAACACCGCGATCGCCATCGATGTAACAGATGCCGGAATTAGTGGCAACAATGCCTTCCATTCCTTTCGTAGTTGTAGTGCTGGACGGGTGGGTGCTGGTCAGGCTGGACATAGGTTCTCGCTCACTGAGATCAATTGCCTGTTGCCCAGCCACGCCAGGCAGGGGACGAGGAGTGCAACTTTCTTTTATACGCCAAAAGGCGTACGCCTTCCAAATGGAAGCAGGGCTTGGCCAGGTCGGCGAATGGTCTGAATTATATGACGTTTTGCCGGGTCGTCACGCAGGCCAAATGTTGAGCGCCGTCTTGCTCAATATCTGCTGCTGAAATTCGGCTCCCAGCGGAAGCGCACGGAATTCATCCAGATTCTTCTTGATGTCGGGCACGCCCGGGCCCGGCCAATCGGTGCCAAACAAAGTCTTGTGAGCAATCTCTTCCAGCCGCGGAAAATATTTCAGCAAAGTCTTAGGCGGAATGCCGCTGATATCGAGATAGACATTTGCATGCCGACGCACCAGAAAGAAAGCGGTCTGCATCCATAAAGGCCGTCCGCCGTGCGCCAGCAGGATTTTTAGTTTGGGGAAATCGACGGCCACATCATCCACATACATGGGATCGCCATATTTATTTCGCGCTCCGGGAAAAATAGACGTTCCCGTATGAAACATTACCGGCACACCATTGGCCTCGGCCGCCCGATAAATAATCTCCAGTTCTTTCAAGCCGTTCAGATAGTCGTTCGGAAACAACAACTGGTGCGGAGGATGGATCTTGATCATACGAATGCCCAGCCGCAGGATCTGCTCCATATCGGCCAAAACATTGGTAGTGTGCCGCGGATGCAAGCTGCCGCAGGACAAAAGTCGTTTTGGATTTTCTTTGACGTAGTCCGCGATGAAATGATTCACGCCGTTCGTAAAGCCGATCACTTCCGGAGCCACATAATTAATGAGCACCGCGCGGTCAATACCGCAGGCGTCGAGATAGCCGAGAAACTTCTTTGGGGAATGGCAGAACTCCACGATCTGCTCGAAGTTCGGACGGTTTTTTTTCATCAGCTCCAGCGCGTGGGGCTTGAACATCTCCATCGGCTGGATGTGGATGTGGCAGTCCGTGATCATTCGATCGAGTTCACCCGTTTCCGCTTAATTGCTCGCCGCAGCCAGAACAGCCCGCTTCGTAAAGACCCGAATCATCTCACGCCGGTACTCGGCAGTCAGCGCTGAAGTAGTCAGAGGCTTGGCAGTACGCGCAGCAAGATCGCCGACGGCGTCGGCCAAAGTTTCATCCACAACTTTACCAATTAACATTTCGCCCGCGCGTTGCACCAGCAGCGGCGCAGGATTCACCGCCGTGATCGCGAGTCGAGCGTCGGTAATATGTCCGTTCGCGCGTTTCATCACGACGGCAACCCCGGCCAAAGGATAGTCGATCGATCCTCGCACCCGCAGCTTGCGATAGACTCCGCGATAATCGGCCGACTGGGGCGGCAGGAAAACGCGCGTCACTAATTCCGAGGGTAATAGCGTGCGGTATTTTTCGCCGTCCCCGGTGTAGAAATCTCGCAACCGGACGCGACGTGCGCCACCGGCGCCGACAATTTCAATCTCGGCATTCAAGCAAAGCAACGCCGGCGGCGTGTCGCCCGAGAAGGCCGCCCAACACTTGGTTCCACCCGGAGCGACGTGACAGAGATCGCCATCTTTCTTAATGCAAAAGCCGCAACCCTTGCGCCAGGTGAGCGATTGGTTGTACCAGAGGCAACGGGTGTCGAGACAGATGTTGCCGCCGATCGTTCCCATATTGCGCAGAACCGGCGAAGCCACCGTGGCTGCCGCCTGAGTGAGTACGGGGAAATGCTGGCGTAAGTATTCTGATTTCTCGATCGTGCTGAGCGTGGTCAGCGCGCCAATCTCTGCTCCACCATCGGATTGCCGTCGCACTCCGCGCAACTCAGCAATACCGCGCAGATCGAGTACATACTCCGGCTCAAACAATTTCTGTCGCATCGACGGAATCAAATCCGTGCCACCCGCCAGCACGCGAATGTTTCCCGCATGTTTTGCCAGACTCGCAACCGCCTCATCGATCGAGCGCGGTCGAAGCAATCGGAATTGAGGAAGACTCAATCCGCACCTCCGGCTGTCGCCGGCACTTCGCGACGCGCAGGATCGAGGGCATGCCGCTCTGGCCCCTTGCCCTTGAAACAAAGTGCTCCGCCGTGTTCGCGGAAATGCGTTGGCGCAGTCGGGTCCACGCCCTCTGTAAGATTCAACGCCTTGTCATGTCGCTTGGCCCGCAGCGCGGCCAACACGCGCTCCGGCGTGAAGGGGGACTCATGCAACCGCACACCGACCGCGTCGTAGATCGCATTCGAAATTGCCGGGATGGTCGCCGCCAGCGATCCTTCGCTGCATTCCTTGGCGCCGAACGGACCTTCAGGATCGATGCTCTCGACAATGATCGGCTCTACTTCCGGCGACTCCACCGACGATGGACTGCGGTATTCCAGCATGCCGGCGTTCATCAGCATTCCGTCTTTCCACACCATTTCTTCTGTAAGAGCCTGCCCCATGCCCATCCACACTGATCCGATAATCTGCCCTTCCACCGAAGTTGGATTCAGAGCGCGCCCACAATCATGCGCCGCCCAAACTTTATGCACCGTAACTTCGCCAGTCTCCTCGTCCACGCTGACCTCGGCGACCTGTGCTGAATACGAATAAGCGGGAGACGGTCCCACGCCGCCGCCTTTGTGTTTACCGCCGCGCGCCTCCGGCGGAGGCGCATAAGAACCAGTCCCGGTCAGCGCACCATGAAAGTCGATCGCCGCGACAACCGCTTCTTCAAATGTCATCCATTCCTTGGGCGACTCTTCTTTGCGCTTCTGCTGCAGGGAACCTCGCAGAATCTGCCCTTCGACGCGTCCGCTCACCGATGCGCCCGCTTCCGTAACTTCCAATTCTTCTGATTGATCTTTCTTCCGGCTCGGTGGAACACTTCCCTTTCTGAAAACCAGATCGTCGCGAAACATTAGTTCGTCCGCTCCACAATTCATTTTCTTCGCTGCCGCCGCCGCAATCCTCTTCTTCACATCCTCCGCCGCGCGCAGCGTCGCATTGCCCGCCATAAAAGTGACGCGGCTGGAATAGGATCCGATATCGATCGGCGTGAGATCGGTATCGGCCGCGATCACTCGCACACGCGACAGTGTGCAGCCAAGAATTTCGGCAGCCACTTGCGCCGTCATCGTGTCCGATCCCTGGCCAATCTCTGACGCACCCGTGTAAACCACCACCCCGCCGTCGCGGTCGATCTTGATGTTTACCGTGGAATGCGGCATGTCAGAGCGGATAATCGAATTTGCCGCCCCGCTCACATAATGGCTGCAGGCGATTCCCAGCCCGCGCCCTTTGGGAAGTTTGCCGTGGCGCTGCCTCCAGCCGGAGCGCTCAACCGTTTTCTCGATGCACTCCGGCAGTCCATAACTTTGCACGCGCAAGCCATTCACTGTGATGCACGGGGGCTTGAGTAGATTGCGCTGACGAAGTTCTGCCGGATCCATTCCAATCGCCGTCGCAAGTTCGTCCAGTTGCGATTCGAAAGCAAATCGCACGTTCACCGTGCCGTGGCCGCGCATCGCGCCGCACGCCGGCTTGTTGGTGAGAACGCGATAGCCGTCATATTGAATGTGCGGAATATCGTAGAGCGCCCCCAGCAGCGCTCCTGAGTAAAGAATCGTGACCACTCCGTAGGAGCAGTAAGCGCCGCCATCCTGCACTACGCGTGCCTTCACTGCAGTAATATGACCGTCATTCTTAACGCCAGTTTTCAAATCGATGATTGTCCGCGGCCGTCCGCGATGCGCCCAGAAAACTTCTTCCCGCGTGTAAGTAATCTTCACCGGAGCCTGCGCCTTCCGCGCCGCCACCGCCGCAATAATTTCCAGAGGAATTACTTCGCTCTTGCCGCCAAATCCGCCGCCCACCAGCGGCTTGATTACGCGAATTTGCGCCATCGGCATTTCCAGCACCAGAGAAAGCTTGTGCTGCAAGTAGTATGGAACTTGCGTCGAAGACCACACCGTCAGCCGTCCTGCTCTGCCCGTATGTGGATCCAATTCGAACGACGCCAGCGTCGAATGCGGCTCCATGGCTGCGTGTGTCACTTCATTCGCGATGAATCGCGCTTCCGCCACGCGATCAGCCTCGGCAAAACCCTTATCCGGATCACCGAAAACGTGGTGATAGTCTTTTTCCAGGTTGCCCGGCTTGTTGTCGTGAATGAGATCAGTCTCAGCCTTCATCGATTCTTCAGGATCGAAGTATGCGGGTAGCACCTCGTACTCTACCTCGATAAGTTCCAACGCTTTTTCTGCAACGGACTCGGAAATCGCAACCACACACGCGACGTTGTCTCCGACATAGCGCACTTTGTCGAGCGCCAGCGCGTGCTCATCGTGACCGACGGGGAGAATTCCATAAGGATTCGGCGCGTCTTTGCCAATTACGACAGCCACGACTCCATCCAGCTTTTCGGCACGAGTAGTATCGATATGTTTAATGCGCGCGTGCGGATAAGGCGAATGCAGAATCTTCCCAACCAGCATCCCTGGGACGCTGAGATCGTCGGTATATTTGCCGCCACCGGTGGTTTTTTCCGCCGCATCGATCATCGCGGTCGGCTTACCGATAATGCTGAAGTCGCTCATCGCAGTCTTGTCATTTAGTTTCGAGTGAAACGATGAATCTGCCCCCTGCCGGCATCACTTTGCAGTCATCCCCTCCCGCTCCGCCGTAATCGCAGAACGGATCGCCGCATACATCTGGCTGTAGCCAGTGCACCGGCACAGATTACTGCTCAGCGCGGCGCGAACCTCGTCTTCAGCTGGATCAGGATTTTCGGCAAGAAGCGATTTCACTGTCATGATGAATCCAGGAGTGCAAAAACCACACTGGGCTCCTCCCCAGTCTCCATAGGCTTTTTGAATCGCGGCCAGGCTTCCGTGCTTGCTCACGCCTTCAATCGTCGTAATCTCCTGACCTTCGCAGCTAGCCGCCAAGAGTGTGCACGACATCATGGCAACGCCATCGACGAGCACAGTGCAAGCGCCGCAAGAAGATTCGTCGCAGCCACGCTTCGAGCCCGTCAGCCCCAGATCCTGGCGTAAAACGTCGAGCAGCAACGCGCTCGGCTCGATGGCCAATTCGTGAGTGCGCCCATTCACTTTGAGCTCGACCAGTTCTTTTTTCATGACTTCAAACAGCCGCCTGTTGCTTCAGTAAGTCGGAACATTCCCATCCACCACACGGGACCATGCATCGATCCCTCCGCGCATGGACTGAGCTTTTTCGAAGCCCTGCTGCCGCAACCATGCAGTCACATTCATCGATCGCACGCCGTGATGGCACACCACCACAATGTGTTCTTCCGGATCCAGTTCCTGATGCGCCCGCGATGGTATGTCTCCCATCGGCAACAGCTTCGCGCCATCCATATGCGCGGTCTCAAACTCCCAGGGCTCGCGAACATCGAGCAGCGTAAATCTCTCACCTTGATCGAGCTTGCTCTTTACTTCTTCAGGTGTGATCTCGTAATCCATATTCATCGGCACAACTCGCAACGCAACACCTATTTTGCCGCCCACTTCGGCTCACGCTTCTCGATAAAGGCACGAATGCCTTCCTGCGCGTCCGCCGTTTTCATTAACTCTTCCAGATAGATCTTTTCGGCGCGCGCCAGGCCTTTGTCGAAGTGCGCCGCGTCCCATGCATAGATAGCTTTCTTGGTGATCGATAGCGAGCTTGGGCTCATGCCTGAGCACTTGCTGCACTGTTCCTTCGACGGCGCTTTGCAGCTCTTCATCCGCGACAGCATGATTGGCCAACCCGATTTCCGCGGCCTCGGCCCCAGTAATCGTTCTCCCGGTCAGAATCAATTCCGTGGCGCGCTTCTGTCCCACCAGCGCGGCCAATGCTGTACATGCCACCGGCGGATAACATCCCAGTTTGATCTCAGGAAAGCCCCACTGTGCTGCGGCGGTGGTGTAAACCACATCGCAAACCATAGCCAATTCCGCGCCACCACCGAGACAATGCCCATGCACCGCCGCAATCGTCACCTTCTTCGTGTTGAGCAGCGCACGAATCACGGCGTGGAACCTGATCAGCATCTCTTCGACCCGATCAGGCGTGTGAGCGGCAATATCGACTCCAGCAGAAAACGCGTTGCCTTCGCCGCGAATCACAACTACCGAAACATCGGACCGCGCGTCGATGTCAGCCAGCGCCCGCGTCAGCTCCTCCATCATTGGAATGTCGATGACGTTGAGCGGACCATTGCGCAAAATAATTCGCGCCGCCGAAGAACCAATATCGACCGTGAGCCGAGCTAGAGCGGATTCCACCAAGCCGGTTGCCATACTTGTTGCTTCCTTGTGTTTCTCTAGTAAAAATCCTTTAACTCACAAATTGATAGCCGACTTCCTAACTTCGCCAATGCTGGCCAGAGGATCCCGTGCTCCAGCCTTTTCCGCGATCCATTTCTTTTCGTTCCCGATAATTTCCAGCAGCAGCTTCTTGTCTTCCGTGGATGGCATCACTTCTTTCACGTGCTCTTCGTAACTGCGGTCGCCGAGCGCCTCACCGGTTTGCGCGTGGAACTTCTGTCCCTTCCAACGTCCAATTTCGCGATTGAACTTAATGTCTGGAGCGTAAAGTTTCGGCTGGCCCGGCTTCAAAGAGCCATTGAAGCGCTCGATCAGACCTGCCACTTCGTTGCGATACAAATTCCGGTTATAGTCGTTCAGATCGTCCAGGTCCGGGGCTTGTTCATTCTTCGGCTCATCGTAGCGACCCTTAACTCCCCAAACGTAGGCCCAATGCGCCGACGAGGAATGATCCGTCCCGAACAGATCATAGGAACTGGAAATCCACTTGTTGAGATATTTCTGAATCAGCCATCCTGGAATGACTCCCGCTTCCACAATGCGGCGCAGGCCGTCATTTCCCGTCCCCATGTGAAACGCCTCTTCGCGCAGCATGTAAGACATCGACCGCCCCAGTGGCGCGAACGCGGAATATTTCAGCATCTGCAACTGGAATTTTCCGTCACGGTCCACAAAGTCCGTGTAGGTAAAAAAATCCATCCAATTATCGACATCCACATTGAAGGCGCCGAGCAAGCGCTTGTTATCGAAGGCGCGCCGCTCCAGCATTTTCTGCGCCTCGACCTTGCCCGAATAACCGAAGTGATCTACCAGCAGAGCGCACATCTGCCAGCCATGCCGCATTTCCTCGATCATCACTCGCGTGATGGCGCGGCGGTCCCAATCTGTGGGAGCATTCTCCAGCAGGTTGCGCTGCTGCTCTACGCTCGCAAACTCGGTGTCGCCCTGATAAACAATCATGTTCATCAGCGCATCCCGCATCTGCTGCGTAGGAATCTGCCGCAGGTTTTCCCACTTGCGTCGCCCTTTGTACGAACCGAATTCAATCTCCTCGGTATCGATCGCACCATAGAGCGTGTCGAACTGGAATGCCTCAATGTCCTTTGTGTTGACGCCAATATCTTTGCGCCAGTCGTTGAACATGCCGATCCAGTCGCTGAACGTGCCGATCTTTGCTACTTTTCCCGGCATAACTCCCTCGAATTTCTTAGACTCGGTGCTCCAGTTATTTCGCTTTGAAAACCGCAGGCCTCTTCTCCACGTAGGCAGCCAGGCCTTCCTTCGCGTCTTCACTTTGAAACAGAATCTGCTGGTTCTCGCGTTCCACCGCCAGCGCCGACTCCATGGGGATTTCCCATCCAGTCTGCACTGCGCGCTTGATCCGTCCCACGGCCTTGGCCGCTTTGTTCGGCGGACAGAACTGTTTGGCGTACTCCATCATGTTTTCCATAAAGCCATCGCGTTCGTAAATGTCGTTGACAATTCCGAGTTCCTGCGCTTCTTCAAACGAGAACGTGTTGCCGGTCACCATCAGTTCAATGGCTTTGCTCTTCCCCACCAGCCTCGACAGCCGCTGCGTGCCGCCGGTGCCCGGAAGCACGCCCAGATTCACCTCAGGCAAACCGATCTTGCCCGCGTCCTTGCGCGCGATGCGAATGTCGGCCGCCATCGCGATTTCCAGTCCGCCCCCTACGCAGTGCCCATTGATCGCAGCGATCACGAGCTTCGGTGTGTGCTCCAAGCGCAGCAACATCTCATTGGCATGCAGGCAGAAGTAATACTTGAAAGTCGGATCGACGCTCGACAGCATCTTGATATTCGCGCCCGCAGAGAAAAACTTGTCGCCCGCGCCGGTCAACAAAATGACATAAACGTCATTGTCCATGCGCGCACGCAGGATCGCCTCATCGAGCTGCCGGTTCATCTCATAGGTATAAGTGTTTGCTGGCGGATCGGACATCTCAATCACGGCTACGCCGCCCTCCGTTCGATAGTTGACAAGCTGTTTGCTGGTTTCGGTGGTTGCCGGCTGCATCGTGGTGGCCATCTTGTAACTCCTTTTTTCTTACGATCTTTTTGTCATTCCGAGCGAAGCCCAGGAATCCCGGTTTCGCCGGGAACAAAACAAAATCTTTAACGCGCGTCTTTGCGCCCCTTGGCGCTATTCATCACGCCGCCCAAGAATACGTCTCCCATTTCCCGAGCAATGTGTTCGGCATCCGCATCCACGCGCGGATTGTGCCAGGTATAAATCCAATTCATCATTCCAAACAAACTCAGAACCGCAATACGAGTGGAGAATTGCAAATCATAATCGCGCTTCAACTCGTCCAGTAGTCCAACGCAGATGCGGTAATACTCGCGCTTGATGGCAGCCACTTCTGAAGCGAAGCCATTTTTCAGCGACTCCGCCTCATGCGAAAGGACCTTCATCGCAGCCGGGTTGGCCAGAAAATAATCCAGGTGATTGAGAATGAATGCCCTTATCTGTTGTTCCGGATCATTCACCCCTTCCAACCGTGCCTTCAGTCGCTGCACGATGGTTGTGAAGGTGTGCTTCTGAATCAGAAAAAGTAAACGTTCTTTCGATTCGAAGTAGTAATAAAGCCCCGCCAGTGACATACCGCTGGCGCGTGAAAGATCGCGCATGGAAGCGCCTTCGTACCCCTTTTCGCAGAAGACGTCAGTGGCGTGGATGAGGATTTCGGATAACCGCCGGTCGAAGCGCGTGGCTGGCGCGATCACGCTACGACGGCGGTTGGAAGAAACTCGCGTTGCGGTAGATGGGCTGGCCATGGCTCAGAACTGAACTGGCTAATTCGAACGTTCGTTCGAACCTAGTATATGCCATTGTGATCCTGGTCACAAGGCTTGGGTTGCTGGTTTTTTTGAAAAAAAGGAATGCGAGTTTTAGATGGAAGCGACGAAATTCAGTTCCTCACATCCGCCAGCAATCGCTCGATCTCGCCCTTCACCTCGCCACTAAGCGGCAATAACGGCAATCGCGCAGGGCCGCCAAAGTAGCCGTTAAAGTCCATGCCATATTTCACGCCAGGAATTCCCAATTCGCCCACCACGCATTGGGAGGCGCGCACGATACGCTCTTGCTTCAGCTTGGCCAATTCGGAATCACTCTCTTTCCAGGCCGCATAAATCTCGTAGCATGCAGTCGGCGCCACGCAAGCGAATGCCAGAATCGCGCCCACGGCTCCGACATCCAGCGAAGCCTGCAGTTTGTCCGCCGCGCCCACCATCACCTGGAAGCCGATTTCCTTCTGCCGCGTTTTCATCTTGCCAACTACAGTAACCGCAGCGGAAGAAGGCTTGCCAGGCGACGAACCTGGCGATCCCGCCATTGCGCCCACTTGCACCAGTTCCCCGCCCTCGGTATTCGAAGCGCTGGTGGCTGCCGAAAGCATACGCGGCGTCACCGCCTCAAACGTTTCAGTTACGGTCGCGCTGCGTTTTATATGCCGTGTGCCTTCCACCATGGCGCGGACTTTTTCCACGTCGCCGCTCGACTCCTTGATCCCGACTAGGTTGGGATGTTCCGCCAGTTCGATCACCAACTCCGCGGGAATGTTATAGCCAGTCGCCTGCGGAAAGTTGTAAATGATGACCGGCAAAGCCGAGCGATCGGCCACAGTTCGGTAAAAAGCAAGAATATTCTCCGGATGCATTTGCTTCTTGTAGTAATGCGGAGTCCGGACCATGGCGACGTCGTATCCGAGTTCTGCCGCGTATTCCGTAAGCCGCAGAGTCTCGACCGCCGACTCGATCCCGGTGCCCGCAACCAGCACCTTATTCGGCGCAGCCGCCTCGCGCGCGGACTTCAGCACGTCGCGGCGTTCCTGATCGGAAAGCAAAATCGCTTCGCCAGTCGAACCGAGCACGACGATGCCCGCGCAGGGCGTGCGCGAATAGCGCTCAACATTGCTTTCAAGTTTTTTAAAGTAAACGTTGCCGTCGGGATAGAAGGGCGTAGTGATAGGAGGAAAAATTCCGTGAAGTAACATGAAGACCTCGCGCACCAATTATTGCACGCGCGGCACAACCCTGCATGATTTTAGCGGCTCTTGACCGTCCGCTCCGCGTGCAACTGCTGCAGCGCCCTGATCGTCACTTCGCCGCGCTGTAGAGCGGCGATGCCTTCCGCCGCCGCGCGTGCCGCCGAAAGCGTGGTGATGGTGGGAACACGCGCCGTTACTGCCGCGCGCCGGATCGCCTTCTCGTCGAACCACGGCTCCGGCCCCGTCGGCGTATTCACGATGAGATGAATGCGCTGGCCCTTGATGAAATCGACCACGTTCGGACGTCCTTCTTTTACTTTATAGACGCGCTCCACTCGCATGCCGGCGGCTTCGATTACGTCGCCTGTTCCGGAAGTAGCCACCAGTTTGAAACCCATGTCGACAAATTTTCGAGCGACGTCAGCCACGTGGCGCTTATCGTGATCGGTCACGCTGATGAAAACCGTCCCTTGCGTCGGCAGCTTTTGGCCCGCAGCCAATTGGGCCTTTCCAAAAGCTTCCCCAAAGCTGTCGCCCACGCCCATCACTTCGCCAGTCGATTTCATCTCCGGCCCCAACACGGTATCGACTCCGGGGAATTTATTCCACGGAAATACCGGCGACTTCACGTAGAAGCAGCTTCCGGTATCGAGATCGGAGCGTCGATCAATATTCTCCGGTAGAAATTCACGCAGCTTTCGCCCGGTCATGAGCCGGGCCGCAATCTTCGCCATCGGCACGCCGGTGGCTTTCGAAACATACGGCACAGTACGCGAAGCCCGCGGATTTACTTCCAGAACGTAAACCTTTCCGCCGTCGGCGTTTATCGTGCCGCGCGGGATGGCGAACTGAATATTCATTAGCCCCACAACTTTCAGTGCTCGCGCCAGCTTGAAAGTGTAGTCGCGCATGCGCTCCATCAACGGCTGAGGAATATCTACTGCCGGCAGCACGCATGATGAATCACCGGAGTGAATGCCGGCTTCTTCGATGTGCTGCATAATTCCGCCGATCACCACATCTTCACCATCGGAAAGCGCATCCACGTCCACTTCGATCGCATCTTCGAGAAAATGATCGATCAGCACCGGACGATCGTGCGAATACTCGACCGCTTCTTTCATGTAACGCGTTACGGATTCCTCGTCGTAGGCGATCACCATGGCACGTCCGCCCAGCACGTAGGAAGGCCGCACCACCACTGGATATCCCACGCGTTTCGCGCCCTCAATGGCCTCTTCGAGAGAGGTGGCCATCACTCCCGCTGCCTGCGGAATTTCCAGTTCTTCGAGCAGCTTGTTGAAGTGTTTGCGATCCTCAGCCAGATCGATCGACTCCGGAGACGTGCCGATAATATTCACGCCCGCAGCCTTCAGTGGCAGAGCCAGGTTCAGCGGCGTCTGCCCGCCGAACTGCACGATCACACCACACGGCGCCCCCTTCGAAGTCTCATGCTGATAGATTGCCCACACGTCTTCAAACGTGAGCGGCTCGAAGTAGAGGCGATCGCTGGTGTCGTAATCGGTCGAGACCGTCTCCGGATTGCAATTGATCATGATGGTCTCGTAACCATCTTCGTGCAGCGCAAACGAAGCGTGGCAGCAGCAGTAATCGAACTCAATTCCCTGCCCGATGCGGTTCGGTCCGCTGCCCAGAATGATGATCTTTTTTCTCTCCGTCGGCGCAGCTTCGTCTTCATCTTCGTAAGTCGAATAAAGATATGGCGTAAAACTTTCGAACTCCGCCGCGCATGTGTCGACGCGCTTGTAAACCGGTAACACGCCGTGCTTCCTGCGCAGGTGCCGAACTTTTTCCTGTCCCTCCAGCCGCCACACATTCGCCAGCCGTCCGTCGGAAAATCCCATGCGCTTGGCTTCACGCAGTACTTCCGTCGGGATCGACTCCATCGGATGCTTCTCCAGCTCCAGCTGCATGTCATTAATTTCTTTGAGCTGGTAGAGGAACCACGGATCCATCGAAGTCATCTTGGCCAACTGCTTCACCGTGTGCCCCTGTCGCAATGCGTACTGCACGTAGGCCAACCGCTCCGGATGCGGCGTGACTAACCGTTGCGTCAGTATCTTCGGCTCGATCTTGTCAGAGCCCGTGCGTTTGCCGGTATCGAGCGAGCGAATGCCTTTCATCAGTGCTTCTTTGAAAGTGCGGCCGATGGCCATCACTTCGCCAACCGACTTCATCTGCACTCCCAGGCTTTCGTCTGCTCCAGGAAATTTTTCAAACTGCCACTTGGGAATTTTCACGACCACATAGTCGAGTGTTGGCTCGAAGCAAGCCGGAGTCTTGCGCGTGATGTCGTTGGGAATTTCGTCGAGCGTATAACCGACGGCAAGTTTCGCCGCAATCTTCGCGATGGGAAAACCCGTCGCCTTTGACGCTAGCGCCGACGATCGCGAGACGCGCGGGTTCATCTCAATCACCACCATGCGCCCGGTTTCTGGATTCACACCGAACTGAATATTCGATCCGCCAGTATCCACGCCAATCTCGCGGATCACCGCGATCGATGCATCGCGCATCGCCTGATATTCGCGGTCGGTCAAAGTCTGAGCGGGCGCAACTGTGATCGAGTCGCCGGTGTGCACCCCCATGGGATCGAAGTTCTCGATCGAGCAGATGATGATCACGTTATCTTTGGTATCGCGCATCACCTCGAGCTCGAATTCCTTCCATCCGAGAACCGACTCTTCAATCAGCGCCTCGTGCACCGGAGACATATCCAAACCGCGCGTCAGAACTTCAAGCAACTCTTCACGGTTATACGCAATGCCGCCGCCGGAACCGCCCAGCGTGAACGACGGTCGCACGATTACAGGAAAACCAATCTTGCCCGCGAACTCCAATCCATCTTTCGTGCTGTTCACCAGCGCCGACTTAGGCACATCGAGCCCGATCTTCTGCATCGCGTCTTTGAAGAAAAGCCGGTCTTCGGCCTTCTTGATGGCAGCGACGTTCGCGCCGATCAGACTGACGTCGTACTTTTCCAGAACGCCGCCATCGGAAAGTTCGATTGCTAAATTGAGCGCGGTCTGCCCGCCGACAGTTGGCAGAACGGCAAAACCCGCGCCCGGCGAGAGTTCCCGCTCGATGCGGATAATCTCTTCCAGATATTCGAGCGTCATCGGCTCGATGTAAGTGCGGTCGGCGATCTCCGGATCGGTCATGATGGTGGCCGGATTTGAGTTGGCCAGAACCACTTCATAGCCCTCCGACTTGAGGGCCTTGCAAGCCTGTGTGCCAGAGTAATCAAACTCGGCCGACTGCCCGATCACGATGGGCCCGGAGCCGAGGATCAGGATCTTTGAGATGTCAGTGCGTTTGGGCATGGATTCAATCGTCAGTCACGGCGCGCCTGCAGGCTTACCCCTTCAAGCCTGCTGGCCGCCACAAAACGAACGGCCATCACTAATACTTCGGACGGTACCCTTTCTTGCTTATCCCGCCTCCGCAACCGCCGAGGCTCGGCTGTACGATGAGCGGATGTTTGCACTTTGTAAACCCTTTCGAGCTTGTCACCTTCACAGCTGCTCCGAGCTGCCACCCACGCGACATTGTCGTCATGTAGTAAGTTCCCTTGATGACAGGCGCAAATTGAAAATCACCTTTTGCATCCGAGTGCACCTCGGCAACAGCCTCTTGGTTCTCGCGCACGAGTCGCAAATCAAAATCGGAAATCGGCGAGCCAGTTGGGTCCTGTGCCCGACCGCATAATGCTGCCGCTTTTACAGGATTCTTGGGAGCAATGGACGTGCACGCTGCGGCAGGAATTGCGCACAAAACAATCGACAATGCCACTCGTGCGGCTTTCACCCTTTCCACTCCTCCATCATCTTCACAAAATCCTTAAACAGATAATGCGAATCGTGCGGACCAGGCGCAGCCTCGGGATGATACTGCACGCTGAACAGCGGCAGGTTGCGATGCCGCAATCCTTCCAAAGTTGAGTCGTTCAAATCCATGTGGGTGAGCTCAACTTCGCTTTCCGGCAGCGAATCCGGATCCACTGCGAAGTTGTGATTGTGCGCCGTGATCTCAATCTTTCCCGTAGACAATTGCTTCACGGGATGGTTCCCACCGTGATGTCCAAACTTCAGCTTGAAAGTTTTTCCGCCGAGCGCAATGCCGGTAAGCTGATGTCCCAGGCAAATGCCGAAGATCGGCTGCCGTCCCATCAGCCGTCGAATCGAATCCACCGCGTATGTGCATGGCTCAGGATCACCCGGACCATTCGAGAGAAATACTCCATCCGGTTTCAAAGCCAACACATCTTCCGCCAAGGTCTGCGCCGGAACCACCGTCACGCGACATCCTTCGCCGCGTAACTTTCGCAGAATGTTTTGCTTAATCCCAAAATCGTAAGCCACTACATGAAATCGTGCAGGTTCATCTTTCACTCCAACCATGGCCACTGGCTCGTGCGAGCGCTCACCCACTTCCCACACATAAGGCCGCTTCGTGCTGACTTCTTTCGCGAGATCAGTGCCGTCCATCTTCGGAATTGAATTCGCCTTCGCGACCAGCTTTTCTGCATCGCTCTCCAAAGTCGAAACCACTCCACGCATCACACCATGGTCGCGCAGGTGCCGTACCAGCGCCCGCGTGTCGATATCCGAAAGCACCGGCACTTTGAATTGTTCGAGATATTCCTCAGCGACCTGCTGCGATCGCCAGTTCGAACTCACTTTCGAGAACTCACGCACGATCAGCCCTTCAATCCACGGACGCGTGGCCTCATTATCTTCGTGGTTGGTTCCGTAATTTCCAATCTGAGGATTGGTCAGGACAACGATCTGTCCGGAGTAGGAGGGATCGGTGAAAATTTCCTGGTAGCCGGTAATGGAAGTATTAAAAACGACTTCGCCGTAGCACTCGCCTTTGGCGCCGTAACCTTTGCCTCGGAAGACTCGCCCGTCTTCCAGCGCAAGGATAGCCTGCATTCTCGCTCCAATGTGTGGATTTGCAAAATTTTATCAGGGATTGTCATTTGGACCAAGCACGGAACGCGGCTGGTTGTGGAAATCTTAATTGCTAATTGCTGATCTTGATCGCTGAAAAAGATGGATCTGGGGGAGAACCGAATGGATATGTGGTAATACGCCCTCACCGCGCAGCCAGGCCAAATGGAATGCTTAGATGTGACTCAGAGCGCGAACAAAACTCGAGAACTGCCCGAGTTCACTCGTACCGAAAGGGCCGGAGTGGATCAATAAAAAAAGGCCCCGCTCTCGCTAGCAGGGCCTTTGACTTCGCTGACGGCTGATAGCTGACAGCTGCTTCTTAGTACATGCCTTCCATGCCGCCGCCGCCGTGTCCGCCGGGCATCGGAGCTTCCTTCTTTTCAGGAATCTCCGCTACCAGCGCTTCGGTGGTCAGCATCAATGCAGCGATCGAGCCGGCGTTGGTCAGTGCAGTGCGCACCACCTTCGTCGGATCGAGGACGCCAGCCTTGACCAGGTCCTCATAGTCATCGTTGAGGGCGTTGTAGCCGTAGTTGGGGTCCTTGGAGTCCAGCACCTTGCCAAGCACGACCGCGCCTTCCTGGCCGGCGTTTTCGACGATCTGGCGCAGAGGCTCCTGGATGGCGCGCTTCACGATGTTGACACCGATCTGCTCATCACCCTCGAGCTTCAGCTTATCGAGCGCCGCTGCGCAACGCGCCAGTGCCACTCCGCCGCCGGGGACAATGCCTTCTTCCACGGCTGCACGGGTTGCGTGCATGGCGTCTTCCACGCGGGCTTTCTTTTCCTTCATTTCAGTCTCGGTCGCGGCGCCGACTTTGATTACGGCTACGCCACCGACCAGCTTCGCCAACCGCTCCTGCAACTTCTCGCGGTCGTAGTCGCTGGTGGTCTTTTCGACCTGGCTGCGAATTTCCTTCACGCGGCCTTCGATCTCCGAGTGCTTGCCTTTGCCTTCGACAATCGTGGTGTTGTCCTTGTCGATGGTGATCTTCTTGGCTTGGCCGAGATCGCTGATCTGAACGTTCTCCAGCTTGATGCCCAGATCTTCCGTGATCGCCTTGCCACCGGTGATGATCGCGATATCCTGTAGCATCGCCTTGCGACGATCGCCGAAGCCAGGAGCCTTGACGGCCGCGACTTGCAGCGTGCCGCGCAGCTTGTTGACCACAAGCGTAGCCAGTGCTTCACCCTCGACGTCTTCCGCGATGATGACCAGCGGCTTGCCGCTCTTGGCAATCTGCTCAAGCAACGGGAGAAGATCCTTCATCGAGCTGATCTTCTTTTCGTTGATCAGGATGTAGGCGTTTTCCAGAGCAACTTCCATGCGCTCGGGATCGGTAACGAAGTAAGGAGACAGATAGCCGCGGTCAAACTGCATGCCTTCGACCACTTCCAACTGCGTCTCCAGAGTCTTCGACTCTTCAACGGTAATAACGCCGTCCTTGCCGACCTTCTTCATTGCTTCGGCAATGATGTGACCAATGGTCTCATCGTTGTTAGCGCTGATCGTACCAACTTGTGCGATCATTTCTCCCGACACGGGCTTGGAGAACTTGTCGAGTTCGCCTTTGGCGCGCTCGCCGGTTTTTTTGTCGTAGGCTCCGCAGACCAGGGAGACGGCTTTTTCGATGCCGCGCTTCATCGCCATTGGATTGGCGCCAGCGGCAACCGTCTTCACGCCCTCGCGGTAGATTGCCTGGGCTAGGACTGTTGCGGTGGTGGTTCCGTCGCCGGCTACGTCAGAGGTTTTGCTGGCAACTTCGCGAACCATCTGGGCGCCCATGTTCTCTAGGCCGTCCTTGAGTTCGATTTCTTTGGCAACGGTTACGCCGTCTTTGGTGATGGTCGGCGAACCAAATTTCTTTTCGATGACTACGTTGCGGCCCTTGGGGCCGAGGGTGACTTTTACTGCGTCGGCTAGAAGGTTGACGCCGCGCAGGATTGCCTGGCGGGACTCTTCTCCGTGTACGATTTGTTTTGCCATGATTTAATTCTCCTTCGATATGTAAAAAGTCTTTAACCACAGGGGGCACTGGGGTTCACAGGGTAAACCTTGGGCCCTTTTACGATACTTCGCGTATCGTTATCTCTTCGCGCCCACGGTTTCTTTCTTGCTGCTGCCGGATGGGGCTGCGGCTCCGGTGAGGATTCCGAGGACTTCGTCTTCTTTCATGATGATGAAGTCTTCGCCGTCGATTTTGATTTCAGTTCCGGAATACTTGCCGAACAGGATGCGATCATCCTCGTGAACAGCGAGCGGGAAGGTTTTGCCTTCATCGTTGGTGCGGCCCTTGCCGGTAGATACCACGATGCCCTCTTGCGGCTTGTCTTTTGCGCTGTCGGGGATAATGATGCCGCCGCGAGTGGTGGATGCTTCCTCCACGCGACGTACCAGAATGCGGTCATGTAGCGGGCTAAATTTAGCCATGGTTGCAACTCCTTTCAAAAGTTGAGTAGAAGGTTGATGGAGCAAGAAACTATCAAATTGTCGGGGTTTTCGGCGGCCTGTTAGCAGTCTCGCCTACTGAGTGCTAATTGTAGAGATATGAGTGGGCAATTGTCAAGGGCCTTGGGGGAACGGGGCTGGTCCAGTCTTTATCTTCGGGAGGGCGGCACAACTATCGCCAAGCAACCGATATCGTCTTCTGACGCGCCCCGCCCTGTCGAAGGGGCACAACAGGTGGGGCAGTCTCGTGGCGATGCGTACTATGGCGATCCATGCAGGGACCAAAATCCACGTCCGCCGAGAAGGAACTATGCGGTTTTGGCCAGGAGCACCGCCTCGGGTGGACTGTAGGCTCCGATTTGTTCGAGCATCGCCAGACGATCCCAGTTGTCCCATCCTTCGACTATCTTTCCGTTTACGATCCGGGCAATGGAGGTACCCGTGATCCTGACTTGCTTGCCTGTAGCGGGCACGCCCAAGCCGTTTCCGTTATGAGTCATTGTGGCTGACCATCGCGCAACCACCTTTTCGTCGACTCCGAAAACGTCTTCGACGACGAACTCCGTCGCCGAGAACGCGCTACGAATCTGCTCGGCGAAGGCGGCGAATTCCTTAGGGCCGTGGATCTGTTCTTTAGTGCCATTTGTCCCGTTTAATACGGCGTTCGGGGCGAGCAATTCGTAAATAGTCTCGTCCTTACTTTCCTGCCAAACCTCACGATACCAACGCTCCATCAACGAGATATTGTCTGAAGTTGTCATCGGCAACCTCCCAAGTCCGGGATGCTAGAACACGGGGCCGCAAAAAACAATGGGGAGCAGCCTAATTTTCGCGAGTCGGTCTCGGCCCCGAGCAGGTTCCTCACTGGGCTGATGCTCGATTCGGAATGACAGAGACCGCGTGGACAGGGCAGAAATAATCCGGCGACATGCGGAATCTAAGGTAAGATTGAATCTATGCCATACATATTGGAACACCTCTCCAGTCTTCGTCAGGAAATCACGGATTTGCGGAACATGAACGCGCGCTTTACGGGTAAGGGGTCGGATACTCAGATTGATCAGTCGGCCGTCGAGATGCGCGCCAATCGGCTGGCAGAAATCAAGAAAGAGCTGTCGCAGATGCTGAATCGGCCGGAAGATCCTGCCGTGTGGTGGGAAAAGGGTGGAAGGCGAAGCCGGGTGGCTTAGTAGAGCGGCAAACAATTTGCTTCCGTTGGATTCTGAGGCGCGGCTTATGAGCCGCGCCTTTTGTTTTGCCGAGCGTTATAGCGTTAGTCGTGGCCCTGCAGAAACCGCCGAGCAACGCGTAGTCAGATTAAGAACCGAGAGACAAAAAGTCTCCGCGTCACACTTAATGGCTTCCTGCCAGCAGCGCTACTTTTGACTTGGCCAGGGAGCGAACGTAGTTAACCAGGTCCCAGTTTTCTTCGGGCTTGATGCGATCGCCCTCGGGTGGCATATCCTGATGGCCGTTCTTGATGATGTAGAAGATCTCACCGTCGGTGCGGTCCTTCAGGGTGTTGGGATCGGTGAAGTCGACGAGTTTGAGTTTCATGTCGGCGGCCAGAGTGCCTTTTCCGTCTCCGCTGGTGCCGTGGCACATGGCGCAGTCCAGAGTCCACCATTTCTTCGCGCGAGCCAGAGATTCGGGTGAGGACTTGATGGGATTGGTCTGCCGCACCGCCTCGACAGGAATAGCGGCGTAAGAGGGCGGATTCGCTTTCGGAGCGGGCTGCGTCTGTTGAGCGGAAGCCACGGCTGGGAAAAACAGAGCAGCAGAAAGAAACAGTAGAAGTTTTGAAGTTGGCTTGGGTAACGGTGTGGACATCGGAGCCTCCGATGAACGATGACTGAGGTAAATCAGGTTCAACCCGAATCATAGAGCGGAAGCGGGAAGGCGGCTGTGACGGGCGTCACAATCAGGTGCTCTGCTTGAGTGGGTTGGTGGCTGCTTGCAAAATCAGCGGTAGTCGGGCAACCTCCTTTACATGGATCGAATGAACGGATTTATTCTTTTCCTCTTCTTGCTGGCTGCGCTTGGAGTGGGATGGGCGCAGGACGGGCCTGAGGAAGGCGGAAATGAAGTTCAAGTTTGGGCCGGGGGCGGCCACTCGGTGCCGGGTGGGACTCAGCACACGGAAGCATTTGACGCGGGGGCGCGTTACGGTTGGGTGCTAACCGGTCCGCATTTGCCGAGTATTTTACGGGGACGCTTTGAATATGCGGTCGACGTGGTCCCGGTCTATTTGATTTTTCAGCCGGCGAATACGGCGTATGCGGGGGGATTCAACCCTCTGGTGCTGAAGTGGAATTTTGAGCGGCACGGACGATTCTCGCCTTATTTCGAACTGAGCGGCGGAGTGCTCTTCAGCAATCACAATATTCCTACCTATACGAACACGGTAAACTTCTCGCCCAGCGCGGCTTTGGGCACGCATATTCTGGGTGAAAAATATAACTGGAGCGTGGATGTGCGTTATTTGCATATTTCGAATGCCGGACTCGGAGACTTTAATCCGGGGCTGAATACGGTTCAGGTGCGGTTGGGAGTGGGGAGGTTCTGGAAGAAAAGATGAAGGGCGAGTTAAGGCCCAGTCGGTCCGGCGCGGACGAAAAAAGGATTGTTGCGCCCATCCTTGCCCTTCAGTCCATCAGCCAAATCTTGCTTACGCCTTTGCCTGTCCACGCGTACAGGATCGCCCACGCCTCGTACTTGCAAAAAACGATGACGGGTTTGGTTGCTCGAATAGTCTTATCGCCATAGACATCGCGGTATTCGCCTGGCGGCAGGCTCCAGACCACTGGCGCAGACGGGCTTGGCCCGCCTGTGTCCAAGGGGGTAATTACCCATGCCCCGCCGTCCTGGTGGGCCACTACGAGCTTGGTGGGCTCCTTGTCCCCACTCCTTGGAATCAAGACCAAGGCCAACGTGAGTTTGCCGTCACCGTAGAAGTCAACCTTGACCACTCCGGGGCAACTGTTGCCGTGGTCCGATTGAAAGAATTTCCTGTCGTCTTCCTCAAGGTCTGACAGTTCAATAAGTTTCGCTGTTGGATACTTGCCCGCTACTTCACGCTTCAAATCCTGAGGTAGGGCGCACGCCTCGCTTGTCTGCGCGGGTGATGTGGCTTGGGCGAACGCGCTACACGCGAGAACAGCAATGGCAAGGAACAAATGCGGACTGAATTTCGCGCTGGCATTCATATCAGGATTAGACAACATCTTTTCGATCCTGACGCCTTGGCCAGGGATTCTCTGGATTACTGTCGTAACGACGCGTTAGCACTCATTAAGAAGCGGCCGTCCCTTAGGGAGTGATGCTAACTCGGCACCATCGGCTGGTAGTGGCTCATTTTGAATTTCTGATGCCATCTAGGCCCGGTCCATGCGTCATCCTGAGAGAAGCCGAGTAGCCGTTCTTCAGGCGGAGCGAAGGATCTCCGCTACGACGCTGTGTGCCATGGGAGATCCCCTCGACCCGCTTGTGAGAACGCGGGCTCTTCGGGATGACGCCTTGTGAGATTCAGAGTTCTAGCTGAGCCACTATCCGTCGGCTGCGAGCCTTGCTTCGATTACTGCAGCCCAGCTATTCTTCTCACTTATGTCAACGCTAGTGGAGTGCGTGCCGAATTTTTCGGAGGGATGCGACAAGGGCAAGGTTGACGCCATTGTTGCTGCCATGAAAGTGGATGGAGTCCACCTGCTGGACCGCGAGATGGATGCGGACCACAATCGCAGCGTGATTACTCTGGTGGGCGAGCGGGAGGCGATTCAAGAGGCGGCGATTCGCGGCGTGGGGAAAGCGGCGGAGTTGATTGATCTGAATGTGCATAAGGGGGCGCATCCGCGGATGGGTGCAACCGATGTGGTGCCGTTTATCCCGATTGATGGGGTGACGATTGAAGATTGCGTCGCCATGGCGCGGCATGTGGGGGAAGAAATCTGGAAGCGGTATCAGATCCCGGTGTATTTATACGAGGCTGCGGCGACGACGCCCGAGCGGCAGAATCTGGAGAACATCCGGCGCGGGCAGTTTGAGGGCATTCGAGCGGAGATTGCGACGAATGCCGCGCGGAAGCCCGACTTTGGCGAGGCGCGGCTGCATCGCGACGGCGGGTGCAACGGTAGTGGGCGCGCGTAAGTTTCTGATTGCTTACAACGTGTTTCTGAACACGCCGGATGTGGAGATTGCGAAAAAGATTGCCAAGGCGGTGCGGTTTTCCAATGGCGGAATGCGGTTTGTGAAGGGCGCGGGATTTCTGGTACGGGGGATGGCACAGGTTTCGATGAATCTCACGGATTTTGAGCAGACTCCGGTGCATCGCGTTTTTGAAATGGTGAAGCGCGAAGCGGCGAGGTATGGAGTGATGCCGGTGTCGAGTGAGATTGTGGGACTGATTCCGAAGAAGGCTTTGGAGCAGGCGGCGGAGTGGTTTTTGCAGGTGGAGAACTTTGATTCGTCCCTGATTTTGGAAAACCGGTTGATGGCGGTTATGAGTGGAAAGACGGCAGTAGGCGGATTGCGCGCGGGAGTTGAGCCATTCCTGGAGCAGCTGGCCGCGCCGACGGCGACCCCCGGCGGTGGGAGTGCGGCGGCCGCTGCGGGCGCGATGGCAGCGGGATTGGCGACGATGGTGGCGTCGATGTCGCGCGGGAAAAAGGCGTATCTGCAGTATGAAGCGCAGTTGAGCGCGGCGGTTGAGAAGTTGAATCCGCTGCGGGAAGAGTTGAAGGCGGCGATTGATGCGGACGCGGAGGCTTATAACTCCGTGATGAAGGCTTACAAGCTGGCGAAAACGGTGAGCGAGAAAGAAGGTGAGGCGCTGATCGACACGGCTTGAAACAGGCGACGAGTGTTCCGCTCAGTGTGGCGGAGAAGGCGCAGGATGTGGCGCGCATTGCGGCGAGTCTGGAAGCAATTACGAATCCGAATATGAAATCGGACTTGACGACGGCGCAGGCGCTGGCGCGGGCCGCAATCACAGGGGCGTCGGCGAACGTGGAAATTAATCTGGCCTCTTTGAAGGATCAGGCTTTCGCAGTGGAAGTTCGCAAGAGAACCGAAGCCCTTAAAGGCTGAGGGCACGATACGACAACGCTGGGCAAATAAATCTGCGATTCCCCGAGTGAAAATTCAAGGGGTGGGGTTCAAGCCTGCAGTCAAAACCTCGCGGCACGGGAGCATCACGAATGATTCGCCCGGCACTGATTGTAGGGTCGCTTGCCTTAGTTTGTCTCGGCGGAACTTTCTTGAGCCTGAACGGCTGCGGCGGAAACAAGACCGTCACGATCACCGTCCCGCCGCCCGCCTCGCAAATCAAGCATGTAGTGATCATCTTTCAGGAGAACCGTACGCCGGACAACCTGTTTCAGGATCCGGTTCTGATCAAGAACGGCGCTGACATCCAGAATTACGGGGTGAACTCGACAGGCCAGACGATTGCGTTAAGCCCAATCGATCTGGGCACGGTTGGTGCAAACCCTCAGAACTACGATCTCAGCCACGCGCACTCGGCATTCGTGCAGATGTGTGATCTGAACAACTCCACGGGAGTATGTGCCATGGATGGCGCTGATCAGATCCAAATTACATGCCAGAAGGGCGCGGTCGGCTGCCCGCCCGTGAACCCGCAATTCATGTATGTCAAACCGGCGGATGTGCAGCCCTATTTCCAAATGGCGGAGCAATACACGTTCGCGGATCGAATGTTCCAGACCAACCAGGGACCAAGTTTCCCGGCTCACCAATTCATCATTTCTGGAACGTCCGCGCCGACGGCAACCAGCAATCTTTTTGCGGCCGAGAATATGGAAAAAGCCGGCGCCGCGGGTTGCGCCGCGCCCCCTGATCAATTGGTGGCAATCATCGATCCCACGGGCGTGGAATCCACTGCGAGTTACCCCTGCTTCGAGCATCCCACGCTTACGGATTTGCTCGACGCGGCGAATGTTACGTGGCGCTATTATGCGCCATCGGCTGGGTCGATCTGGACTGGCCCAAACGCGATTCAGCATATGTGCGGGCCGAACGCTACCCCACCGAATGCAACTGAATGCGCGGGGCCTGACTGGACGGGCAGTTCGCCGAAAGTGGTTCTCAATCAAACGCAGAGCAATGCGCAGATCCTGAGCGATATCGCCGCTAATCAGTTGGCGCAGGTGAGTTGGGTGATTCCCGATGGCGCGGATTCCGACCATGCGTCCAGTAACGACGGTTGTGGGCCATCGTGGGTTACTTCGATCGTCAACGCAATCGGCAACAGCCAGTATTGGTCGAACACTGTGATCCTGATTACCTGGGATGATTGGGGAGGATGGTACGACCATGTTGCGCCGACGATTGTCGATAACGGCAGCAGCTGGGGCTCGGGCTATGTGTACGGCTTTCGCGTGCCGATGATCGTGATCTCGCCCTTCGCAAAGCAGTCTTACATCTCACACGTCACCCACGACTTTGGAAGCATTTTGAAACTTATTGAGTCGACTTTTAATCTGCCGTCTCTGGGCTATGCGGATGAGGCTGCCGATGATCTGTCCGATTGTTTGAACCTGAACCAGGGCGCGACTCAGTTTCAGACAATTCCGCCGCCAGCGAACGATGCCCAGTGCAAGAGCGACACGACTCCAGCTACGGACCCGGATGACGATTGAGTCCCGTGTGTCTCTGGAGTCATCGCTCGAGTTTGGAGTGACGCGGTCAGCAGAAAACCCAGCGGTTGAAGATAGGGTTCGTTTTGGAGGTGTCTTGGGGCGCGGCTTAAAGCCGTCCCTTTCAAAGCTGCTTCTAGTCTCCCGCGCTGGTAGCTGGTGCTTCTTCAGTTCTAGAGCGCGAATCCCACCAGGCGTGGAATCCCTGGCGCGCAAGTTTCGAGATCGTGCCGCGATTTTCCGAGATTACTTTCCACCAGGCGAAGCGGCCGAGCATGGGGAAATAGATTCCGCGGAAGCAAATGCGGGCGAGAAAGATGTTGACCCGGTACCCCAGAGCCTGGTCATGCAGCGAGTCGACGGCTTGGGAGATCGCTTCAGGGCCGTAGGCATGGGACCACCCGTAATTGACCTCGGCATGGGCTTCGTCGATGGTCATCTTCAGCGGCGTGTGGGCCATAGCGAAGGGGATAAACTCCTGCCAGTGCTTGGGCCGGGTCAGGCGGCCGGCGACGTCGAGACGCTTGTAAAGCGGAGTTCCGGGCAAGGGAGTGAGCAGGCCGAAGATCGGCAGACCTGGCGGCCAGGTTCGCACTTGAGCTAGCGTGCGTTCGGCGGCGCCTACGGTATCGTTATCCATTCCAAAGATGAATGACGTGATGGCGTAAACGTTACGCTGGGCCAGACGCTGCAGAACTGCGGCATATTCTTCCGGCTTGTTGAAACCTTTATTTACGTCTTTCAAGTTTGCGGGATCGATCGACTCCATGCCGATGAAAACCCACTTTCCGCCGGAAGCGGAAATCAGGTCGACGAGCTCCTGATCGCGAAGTAGGTTGGCGCTGATCTGCGCCACCCAGTTCACTTGCGCGCCGGCGGCGATAATATCGCGCAGTAAGGACTTGGTCCGCTTGAGATTGATGGCGAAGTTGTCGTCGATAAAAAAGACGGCAATCTGTCCGCGCTCCTTGCGGGCGCGGGCTTTCAACAGGAGCAATTCGTTGACGACGCTCTCGTTGGTGCGAAAGCGGATGGAGTCGCCGAAAAATCCGGTGACGGTGCAGAACTCGCAGCCGTAGGGACAACCGCGTCCTGACTCAACGGGTACGATGCGGAAGGTTCCCCAGCCCTCGCCAATTTTTTGCAGCCAGCGTTTGGCTGACTTGGGTACCAGATTGAATTGCTTGAGGTCGATGGTGTCCCAGGGAATCACGGGATATTGTTTGAGCGAAGGCTTGAGTTCTTTGCCTGCGGCATCGACAGGTGCATAGATTTCTTTCAATTCGCCGCGGGCTGCGTCCTCTACAATTCGCGGCCAGGTTTCGTCAGCCTCGCCGAGAGCCACAGCGTCAGCGTGACGAGCGCCGCCGTCGCGGCCAAGAGCCTCGTCTGCCATTTCGGTGACGTGCGGGCCACCCATCACTACGGGAATGCCGACGGCGCGGACCGCGTCTGCCATGCGGTACGCTTTGGCGATCATTCGGGTCATAGCGCCGATGCCGACCAGATCAATCTTATGCTCGACCACGTAGCGGGCGATTCCGGCTTCGTCCATGGGCTGGGCGTTTCCGTCGATCAGCACAACGTCGTGGCCGGTGGGAGTTAAAGATTGCAGGAGGAACATCCAGAGATGCGGCATGAAATTGCGAGTAACCCCGTTATCGGGGTTGTACAGTAGAATTTTCAATAGTCCCCTGATTTCTCTTGCTGTAGTGGTTTCGTGCGCCCAAGAAAATTGGGGTCTTTTATGTGTGCGGTAGCGTACAGACGCCAGAGTGCATCTTACACCATTCGAGCTGAGTCAACGGGAATTGTGGAAACTTTCTCCAGCATGAGGTTCCAATTTGGTCATAGGGCTAGCACCTTTGGCTGGTGGGAGAACCGGTTCGGTGGCTTAGAATGGTGATCGCAGTAACGGCAGGAGCTGATCTCGCATCTAAGCTGCAAGATGCAGGGATTGTTCCGTTCAGTTTTTCAGGAAACCTTCGGCTCAGGAAAACCTATACGTGAGGTTCGTATCTGTTATGAAATCGGTTAAGGCTTGTCTAAGCGCTGCGGTTCTGGTTGTGCTTTTTCTGGGCGTCGCCAACGCAATGCCCTTGAATTCATCCGGGCGCACGGTGATTCCGGGAGATCTGCAACAATTGATTTCCGTGGATTACCGGGCGCTGAAGGATTCTCCGACCGCGATGCAACTCAAGCAGCAACTGCTGCCGGATAACCTGAAGCAGTTCGAGGGCGCGCTGAAGGGGATTGGCATCGATCCCGATAAAGATGTCGACTCGCTGACCTTCGCATCGTTCCGCACCGCAAAGCAGGGCATTAAGGGCGTGGGCGTAGCTGCTGGGCCGTTTGCCATGAAGGCCGTGCTGAAGAAGATGACGGCGCTGAAAATTAAGCCGACGAAATATCACAACACCACCAATATCTATCCCATGGATGGAGGAATGGTGATGACGTTTTTGGACGACAGCACGCTGCTGTTCGGCGATCCGGTCGCGGTGCGGATCGCACTTGATGTGCGCGACGGGGAGGTCCTTGGCCTGGATACGAACCAAACCATGGCCGATATGATGTCGAGCGTGGATTCGGCGCCGGTGTGGAGCATTCTGGATCAACTGGGGACGCAGAACGTGATGCGGTCGGCGCTGGGCGATGCGGCGAAAGTCGCCGACTATGACACCATCAAGAAGCGTTTGCTGGGTTCGCGCTACACCATGAGTTTCAACGGAGGCGTGAACTTCGATCTGACCGTGGTATCGTCGGATTCGATGAGCGCGGCTACGTTGGCTTCGCTGGTGAAGGCTGGCCTGCTTTATAAAAAGATGAGTGCGACCGCCCCCGAGAAATTGGCGATGGACAATACCAGCGTGGACTCCGACGGCTCGAACGTGAATTTTCATTTCAAGTCGACCGACCAGCAGTTTCAGTCGATCATGCACTCGGAGTTGTTTGCTGCAGTTTCGCACTAGGGCAAACATTCTTTGGACGACCCGTTCTCAGCGGGCCTCAGCGGCTGAAGCCACGTGACGTCACCGGGCCTTTCCGGCATGACTGAAGTCGTGCCTCCGGGGCGTGCTGCGCAGCATTTCTATTTTGGCTTGCGTGCGGCGCGCTTCGCACTGGCCCAGCCTTCCTTCACTACTTGGGGCGCGCGTCCTATGGCGAGTGCGTCAGCCGGAACGTCGCTAGTGATGCAGGATGCCGCACCGACGTAGGCTCCTTTACCGACGCGCACGGGCGCGACCAGAGTCGTATCACTCCCGATGAAGGCTCCATCTTCGATCACAGTAGTGTGCTTGTGACTGCCATCGTAGTTGCAGGTGATGGTTCCGGCGCCGATGTTCACGCCCGCGCCGATTTCAGCGTCGCCGAGATAGGTAAGGTGATTGGCCTTCGACCCCTTTCCCAGCTTAATCTTTTTCGTCTCGACGAAATTGCCGACGTGCGCGTCTTCTCCGATGTCGCTGCCGGGGCGTAGATGAGAATAGGGTCCAAGGATCGCGTTGGGACCGACGCGGGAGTCCTCAAGAATGCAGCCGGGTCGGAGCAGAGACTCCGTCGGCCAGTTCGGAATCCTCAATCACGGTATAGGAGCGAATGCGGCAGCCGGAGCCGATGCGCGATCTGCCTAAGATCTGAACGAAGGGCTCGATGATTGTGTCAGCGGCGATTTCGACGTCGCTGTCAATCACACAGGTTGAGGGATTAAAGATGGTAACGCCTGCGGCCATTAATTCCTGGCACTTGCGCATGCGCATTTGGTGATCGATGTATGAAAGTTCAGCGCGAGTGTTGGCGCCCAGTACTTCGGCGGAGTTTTCCGTCTTCCATACGACCACGCGCTCCCCGGCCTTGCGCAAGACCTGAGCCATATCGGTGAGGTAATACTCGCTGTGGGCGTTGGCGGTGGAGAGTTTCGCGATGTGCGAAAACAATTGCGGTATAGCAAAGACGTAGAACCCGGCATTGATCTCGCGAATCTTCTTCTGTGCGGGGCTGGCGGATTTCTCCTCCACGATGGCTTGAATTTCTGAGCTGCCGGTTTTCTTTCGAATGACGCGTCCATAGCCCGTGGGTGGTCGAGATCGGCGCTGAGCAGAGTCATCGCAGCGTCATTGTCGAGATGGAAGTTGAGCAATTGGGCGATGGTTTGCGGCGTGATCTGCGGAGCATCGCCGGACAGAACGATCACGTGATCGTAGGCCGACAGCGCGGGCTGCGCGATCATAAGGGCGTGGCCGGTACCGCGTTGTTCGGTCTGCAAGATGAAACTTTACGCCGGTCGCCGGCGACCGCGGTGCGGACTCGATCGGCTTCGTGGCCGATGATGGCGAACACATCGCTCGCGGGAATGACCTGCGTGGCGGCGGCGATGACATGCGCCAGCAGCGGCTTGCCTCCGACCTCTGCAGCACTTTAGGCAGTTGCGATTTGAGGCGCGTGCCTTTTCCGGCGGCCATGATGGCGATGGCGACCCGGGGAGAGGCAGTTGTGGCAGTGGTGGATGGGATGACGTTCGCGGATCTCTTCATTTTTCCAACTATACCTTGGGGATGGGAGCAGGCAAAAGAGGTCTGGCGGGTTCGGATCGTGCGTGGGATGGTTCCGAGGTTAGTTCGAGCTGCGACTCGCAAGTTCGCCGTGGCTAGAGGCCGAGTCCCCCATCGACTGCGAGTATCTGGCCTGTAATAAATTGGGGCGCGGTAGCGAAAAAAAGAACCGCGGCTGCGATTTCATCGGCATGGCCGTTGCGCTGCATGGGGGTTTGTTTGGCCATGCGGCGCATAAATGCGGCAGCTGATTTTTCGCCGAGATCGATCATGCCGGGCGCGACCGCGTTCACCGCGATCTCGGGAGCTAAAGCTTTTGCCATAACTTTCGTGAGCATGTGCAATGCGGCTTTTGAGGAGCAGTAATGCGCGTGTGTGGCCCAGGGCCGAAGACCGCCGAGGGAGCCCATGTGAATGATCCTGGCTTCGATTCCTGCTGATCGAAGTGCCCCGGTGCGCTTTCGGCGCATCCATTTCAGGGCTTCGCGCGAGACCAGGAACGGGCCGCGCGTGTTGGAGGCGAACATGTCGTCCCACTGGCGCACGGTGAGTTTTTCGAAATCGGCGGTAGCGTAGTTGGCGGCGTTGTTTACCAGGATGTCGATGCGGCCGAGTTCGCGTCCCACATCTTTCATCATGGACTTGACGCTGGCCTCGTCGGTGACATCGCAGCGCAGAGCGAAGGCGCGCACGCCGAAGCTGGCAAGATCGACGACCGTATGCTGGGCGTCGGCTGCAGAATTGCGGTAAGTGATGGCAACATCGGCACCCGCCTGGGCGAGAGCGAGAGCGGAGGACCGTCCGAGACGGCGCGCGGCGCCGGTGATGAGACATGCCTTGCCCCGCAAAGGCTTGGAATCGAGTGCGAACATTTTCGGATTCTACTCCCGGGATGGATATCTTGAACGATTCCCGAACTGGTCGGACCACTTTGCGTGCTTTACTTTTTTCTTGCCAGAAAATCAGCAGGCAACGGTACAATCGCGGCGTGCTGCCGTCTCGCCAAGTCATAGTTTACTCGCGCAAAGGCTGCCATCTTTGCGAAGTGGTGAAGGAAAGTCTGACGAAGCTTTCGCGCCGCGGGGGTTCACCTGGCAGGAAGTGGACGTGGATAGCGACACCGAACTACGGCGGCAGTTCAACGACGAAGTGCCGGTGGTGTTCATCGACGGACGCAAAGCCTTCAAGTACCGCATGGACGAACGCGAATTTCTGCGCAAGCTGGCCAGCTAGTCAATCCTCGAATCTGAATCGTGCGATGGCGGTGGGCACGATAATCGTGTATTCGATGACGCACGCGTGTCTCTGGTGACACGCTGCCTATGATTGGATAAGCCTAACCTGCAGATTCTCAACACATCCGCTTCGGCAACCTCCTTGCAAACAGACGAATGCGATCTATCGCGAAGGAGAAAATCTTTTGCTGCGACAAATTCTGGCGCTCGCCTTTATTTTTGTTTGCACCACCATTGCATGGTTCATTCTCGGAGAGACCATTTCCTCGCGCACCTATGGCAGTAATGAGCAACTGCAGGGCCATGTCGCCTCCACATGGGGAACATCGCAACAGCAATCTCCGCCCACGGCGGCCTACTTTGTCGATGACGTTGAAGAGTCGACTACCGTGGAGAATGGCAAGGTCGTGGTGCACCGCCAGACCGTGCACACACAAACCTTTCTCCCTGTAGAAGCGAGCCGTATTCACGTGAACTTCCATCTGACACCGCGACAGAAGGGATTGCTTTGGTACAGCACGTACGCGGTCGATTTCGCCGGTGACTATAGCTTCCGCAACGACACGTCCGAGCCACGGATCGTCGATTTCCGTTTGAGGTTTCCTGCGCAAAAGGCCATCTACGATGGTCTACAGATGAAAATTAACGATCAGGAAGTTGCGCTCCTGACTGATGATCAGGGCACCGTAGGGCGGGAGACGTTGGCACCCGGACAAAGTGCCAGCCTGCACGTTGCCTATCGGTCGCAAGGATTGGATTCCTGGCGCTACCAGTTGGGCGATGGGGTCGCGCAGGCGCGAGATTTCATGCTTACGATGCAGACCAATTTCCGGGATATCGATTTTGCTGACGACACGCTCTCACCAACTGCCAAACAGCCGATACCAGATGGCTGGCAGCTGACATGGCAGTACTCGAATCTGGTTTCGGGTTTCGAAATTGGCATGACCATGCCGTCGAAGTTGCAGCCGGGACCGCTGGCCGGAGAAATCAGCTACGCGGCGCCGGTATCATTGTTTTTTTTCTTTTTTCTGATGTTCATCATAACCACTCTGCGCAAGATCGATCTGCATCCCATGAACTATTTTTTTCTGGCCACCGCATTTTTTGCTTTCCACCTTCTGTTGGCTTATTTGGTCGATCATATTTCGATCCATGTGGCCATGGTGCTGGCGTCGGTGGTTTCGGTAACGCTGGTGGTGAGCTATCTGCGGCTGGTGGTTGGACTTCGGTTTGCCGCGTTGGAGGCGGGAACGGCGCAATTAATCTATCTCGTGTTGTTTTCGTACGCGTTCTTCTGGAAAGGATTTACCGGACTGGCGATCACGATCATTGCGATCGTCACCCTGTTCGTAGTGATGCAAGTCACTGGAAGGATTCGCTGGTCCGAGCGATTCGCGACGCGTGGCGAGATAACAGCGCCGAGAGTGGGTGATGCGATGTAGCGATTGGAATGAGAACGGAATGCTGTATAGAATTGAAGGAGCACAAAGGAAGCGAAGGGCTATGGAAAAGCAAATCGAATCCAATCCCGAGGAATCCGCCCAGGCAGCAGGACATGTTGCGAGTGCTCACACGATTTTGAAGGCCCTGCAAGAGAAGATCGGAACGCATCCGGAACTGGGCGCGGCGATCACGAAGCTGGAGATGGCGCTGAACATTTTGGCCGTGAAGACTGGTGGAGTGCTTTAGGACGCACGATAATCTGGTAAGTGGTTCACGGCGAACTCGCAAACTTTCCGTTACAATCGTTTCCGCTACAATCATCCCGCCCATGTTGCGCACTGAGCTTTACGCCGATCCCACAAATATTTTTGTCCACGATGCGATTCTGGCCTCATGCCGAAAGCACGCGCCGAAAACTGCGCTGGTGGACGCTTCGTGCGGACGGCGGATGACTTATGCCGAATATGGCGAAACCGTCGAAGCGATGGCGCGCGGTTTGGTTGCTGCTGGGGTCAAGCCCGGTGAAGTAGTCGCTATTTTCTTGCCGAATTCGTGGGAGTTCTGCGTGGCTTATCATGCGGCAACGTTGGCGGGCGCGATTCCGACGCTGCTGAATCCCACGTATCGCGAGCGTGAAGTCCGATATCAGTTGGAAAATTCGGGAGCGGTGCTGCTGATTACCGACGCAGCGAATATTTCTGGAATTCATCTGGCTGGGCTGACCAATCTCCGGCGAGTGTATTGCACGCGGGAACAGGCAAGTGGAGAGCGAGCCGTTCTCGAATTTGCTGAAGCCGGTGAGCACAAAGTTGGCGCGTCCGGATCGTGGATCGCAGGAGACATTGGCGGCGCTGCCTTATTCGAGTGGCACGACTGGACTGCCCAAGGGTGTGATGCTCTCGCACTACAACCTGGTGGCAAACGTATATCAGTTAATAGGGCCAGGAGCGGCGTTGCTGAAGTCGACTGACAATCTGCTTTGCTTTCTTCCGCTGTATCACATCTACGGGCTGAATGTGGCGCTGAATCCGATGCTGATGATGGGCGCGACACTCGTGCTGATGCCGCGTTTCAACGCGGCCCAGGTTTGTTCGCTGCTCATTGGGGAATCGATCACGACGATGCTCATGGTTCCTCCGGCGATGAACGCGTTGTGCCTTGCGGCTGAAGCGGGACAGTTTCCAAAAAATCACAAGCTGCATTGGGTGAAGTCAGGAGCCGCGCCCCTGGCGCCGGATTTGCCGCGAAGGTTCACGGGGCTAACGGGAATTCTGGTTTGCCAGGGTTATGGAATGACCGAGGCTTCGCCAGTCACGCATGTGGGCTATCTCGAGCCGGAACTTTACCGGCCGGATTCGATTGGGCATCCTCTGGTGCAGACGGAGTGCCGAGTGGTGGGGACAGAGAACTTTGCCGCGCCGGAGAACGGCGCGACTGAGGTTGCGCCGGATCAGCCGGGAGAGTTAGTGATGCGCGGCCCGCAGTTCATGCAAGGGTATTGGAAAGAGCCAGATGCAACCGCGGCGGTGCTGCGCGATGGATGGTATTGGTCGGGCGACGTTGTGACGCGGGATCGCGAAGGCTTTTACCGTGTGGTTGACCGGCGAAAAGAGATGATCAAGTACAAAGGCTTTCCAGTGGCGCCTGCCGAAGTGGAGGCGGTGTTGCTGGAACATCCCGCGGTGCGGGAGTGTGGAGTGGTGGGACGTCCGGATGCTGTGGCCGGGGAAATCCCGGTAGCGTTCATTGCGCTGCGCGACGGATTTGCGAATGGCAAGAAGATGGAAGAAGAGTTGTGCGCGTTCGTGGGAGAACGGCTGACTCACTACAAACAGCCGCGCGAAGTGCATTTTGTGGAGGCCGTCCCCAAAACGGCTTCGGGGAAAATTCTGCGGCGTGAGTTGAGACAATTCATTCGTTGATCATGGAAGCGCGGCGACGGATTCCAGTCTTAAGAAATGACACGGAATTGACAATCTTCTGACAATCGCCTGCAATGCCCGTCCCAGACTGATCCTCACGCAGTAGCGGTCACCCACGCGCTTCTGCCTCAAACCAGTTTTTTACTCCCAGGAGGATCATTATGAACGTCTTTGACAAAGTCAAAGCTTGCAGCGCGGCTCTGGCGCTGATTCTTGCTTGCGGCTGGTCCGCGAGCGCGCAGGCTTCACCCGGCGGCACCAGCGTGATTGCATCGACCGTTCCGGCGAACGGGGATGTAAACCCGTACGGAGTGGCTCTGGTGCCGAATAGTAAAGGTTCGTTAATCAAGGGAAATATTCTGGTCAGTAATTTCAACAATAGCGCGAATCTCCAAGGTACGGGTACAACGATCGTGCAGGTTTCGCCCGAAGGTGTGGTCAGTCTGTTTGCTCAAATCGACGCGACTAAGCTGCCGGGGCCTTGCCCGGGCGGCATTGGCTTGACCACGGCGTTGGCAGTGCTGCGCAGCGGATGGGTGATCGTGGGCAGTTTGCCGACCACCGATGGCACGTCGGCGACTGTGCAAGCAGGATGTTTACTGTTGCTGAATAGCGACGGAGCGGTGGTTCAGACTTTCTATGGTTCGTTGATTAATGGCCCATGGGATATGACGGCTCTTGATTCCGGGAGCAGCGCAGATCTTTTTGTGACCAATGTTTTAAACGGCACGCAGGCAGGGGGCGGGAAAGTGGTTCACCAGGGAACGGTAGTACGGCTCATGCTGACCGGTTTATATGGAGCGATGCCCAGCTTGCAATCGATTACTGTGATTGCCTCGGGCTTCTCGGAACGGACTGATCCGGCAGCTTTGGTGATTGGGCCGACCGGACTGGCATTGAGCGGCAACGCGGAAACATTGTATGTGGCTGACAGTCTGAACAATCGCATCGTGGCGATCTCCGATCCGGTGACTCGAGTTACCGCCGCCGGGACTGGCACTACGGTCACGCGAGATGGTTTTCTGAATGATCCTTTGGGGCTGACGGTCGCGCCAGACAGCAGCATCCTGGCAGCCAATGGAAACAATGGCTTCCTGGTTACGATTACACCGGGCGGTGACCAGCTCACCGAAGATCTGTTGGATAACAATGGAAAACCGCCCGGAGCAGGAGCTTTATTTGGATTGGTGGTCGAGGGCCACAGTCTTTATTACGTGGATGATGCCACGAACACATTGAATCTGTTCCAGTGACGGTGTTTCATTGATTTAAGAGAGTGGCGCACTCTCTACCCACCTTTCGCAAAGGTAGCGGAAGGTGGGTTTTTTATGCAGGCATTCGGCAAATCGATTTGTTCGATAGGTTTATGCGAATCCTCATTTCGATTGTCCGCGGCGTACACTTCCTGTAGTATTCCTGCCTCATGTTTCGAATCTTGCTGCTGTTCCTACGGCGGTTGTGGCTGCCGTTCGCGGTGTTTGCTGCGTTCAGCCTGATGTGTGTTCTGGTCTACATGCATCTGGAGGGGTTGACCTGGCAGGATGCGCTGTTCTGGATGATTCACCCTCACGCGATCGATTCTCAGCGCGTACACAATTCGACCAAGCTGTTTTCGATTTTTGTTTATTGCGGCGTGTTCGCGTTCCAAATCTGGGTAGCGGAACGGGTTGCGGTCACGATCTTCAACCGGCAGGGAATGGAGGCCTGGAGAACCATGGTGAACGACGTCAGCATCGAAAAATTGCGCGATCATTTCATCATCTGCGGCTACGGGCAAGTGGGAAGAACGGTAGTCGACCAACTTAACCGGCTGAAGATTCCTTTTGTCTTGATCGAGACCAACGAAGGATTATGCCGAGAACTGCTGAAGGATAAAGTCCTCGCCATCCAGGGCGACGCCAAACGGCACGACGTGCTGCAGTCTGCGGGAATCGAGCGGGCACGGGGAGTGTGTATTGTGATCGACAACGACGCCGACAATCTCTACATTACCGTGACGGCCAAGGCGTTGAATCCGAAGGCACGCATTATTACGCGGGCCGGACAGTCGCGCTATGCGCAAGCCATGCGCAACTCGGGCGCAGACGAAGTGATCATTCCGGAGTACGAGGGCGGCCTGATGACGGGACGCATGATTGCCAAGTTTTATCCCGATGCGCAGTCACACCTGGAGTAGCCCTATTTTTCCACGCCGCTTTCGCCGGCGATTTTTTTCGTCACCAGGAAGTTCCAGATGGCATCGTTGGCGTTAAGAGCGTTGCTGGTTTTGCCTACTTCTTTTTCGCTTATGTACTGCTCGCCGCCGGGCCAGGTATTGCCGCCATTCTTTACGCTGAAGAGCACGACCTGAGCGTTATCCTGGCAGCCGCTGTAAGTGTAGGTTTTCGTTTCCTTTCCGCCCTTGTCCGCCGACGGCAACTTTGCCTGTTCTGGTTTTTCGCCGCAGTGATCGAACTTTGCCCAGGTCTTCGCGCTATCTTCTGCGGAGAGCACGTGGAAGCGTCCGGGTTTGTAAGTGCCGCCATTGTCGGGAACGATCGGGTCGTCCGTGCCATTGATGAAAAGAACGGATGCGGCGCGTGCCGGCAGGCAGATCATGGTCTTGGGCATGGCCGCGCCAACTGCGGCAATTGCAGCTACGCGATCCGCCATGTTGCACCCCACGCGCAGCGCCATGAACCCACCATCGCCTAAGCCGGTGGCGTAAATGCGGCGCGTGTCTACGGAATACTTCAGCGGGAGTTGGTCCAGCATTTGGTTGAGGAAGGCGACGTCATCCGGGGGTTCAGGTCTGTTTCTGTTTTCTTCCGGATTTTGCTGGCCAGTCTGGCCGCCGCCTGGATAACCGCCTCCTCCGCCACCGGGATAACCTCCACCTCCACCCCCTGGGTACCCTCCACCACCGCCGGGGTAGCCTCCCCACCCTCCGCGACGACCGCCGCCGCGGCGGGGCTGCATTCCCTGATTTATCTGCTCCGGGTGCACTCCAATATTCCATGAGCCGTGCGCGGCATTGGGGTAGACGGCAATAATGCTGTCCTTGTCGGCAAGACGATTAAAGTGGGTGATCCCCGCCATATCGGCGGCATCCTGATTTCGCCCGTGCAAAAGAATGACGACCGGATAGTGTTGCTGCTGGTTGTAGCCTTGCGGCAGATGGACGACGTAGGTGCGCGACACATCATTGACGTCGACTTTTTCCTCCGAGTCCTGCGGTGGCACAGGTTTTTCCTGCGAATCATTTTTTGAGGAGTCTAGTTTTGGGGAGTCTTGCGCGTGCACAGGGAGGACTAAGAAGAGCAATCCCAGGAAGCTAGCCGCCAGCCCGTAAGAGAAGTGCGACCGACGGAGGAGCGGAAGATTCATCGAGGAGACTTTCAATTTCATTCTTGCTATTCCTCTATTGTTCCAGCAGGTATGCCGAAATGGTTTACCGAGACAGAAAACGTCCCGAGGCTATCACTGGCTAAGAACCCCTAGCATGTCACAGGGTTGCTAGCGAGCGGCAGGGAGTTTTGCAAAGATTTGTAAGTCCTCGGAAAGTCATGAAACGGGGAACTTTTTTGGCAGGCCGTCGTAACTACATTTGACCAGACGGTGAGACTGAACCCGGCTGGATCAGGAGGTATTTATGGACGGTAATTTGGTTGGGCTGGCGGCAGTCGTGATGTCCCTTGGGATTCCGATGGCGGCCATGTATACATTTTTCCGAGTGAGGAAGCTTCGCAGCGAAGAGCGCATGGCGGCGATTGCGCGGGGAGTGGAAATACCCATGCAGCCGGAACTTTCTGAGTCCGCGCGATCGCGTCGATCGGGCATTCTACTTGTGGCGGGAGCGATCGGTTATATCGCTACTTTCGTTCTGATCGGAAGGGTCGAGCCCGATGCGATGATCGCGGCTACATTTGGCATCATTCCTCTGGCAGTGGGCATCGGCTTTTTTGTGGATCATGCGCTGATTCGGCGTGACGCGAAGGCGCAGTGAGTTTCAACGTCGCTTATGAGCCGGTGATGAATTTATGCTGGGGGCCGGTCAGTGGGACCACGCTCAGTCGTCCTTGATGCACCAGCGGAGAATCGGCGAATAGTTTGTTGGCTTTCATCTCGGCCAAGGTGACAGGCTTGGCGATAGGTTTGCCAACTTTGATTTTTATTTGCGGATTCTTGGGATCGTCACTTTCAACCGAGACGACTGAGGCGGTTCCCACAGCGCTCTTTTCATCTCCAGTGTGGTAGATCACCAACTGATCTCCCGGCTTCATGCCGCGGAGATTTCTGACGGCGACGGGGTTGGTAACGCCATCCCAGATCGTGGTCTGGTCGCGTTGCAGATCGGCGAATGAATATACGGTGGGTTCGGTTTTCAGAAGGTAGGACATAAGCTGGATTTTACTCGTCGTTTATTAAGCTCGCTGTCAGTTATTGTGGCTTGGCGTTTGGATCTGCAGGCGCTGGTGCTTTGTCGTCCTTCTTTTCCTCCGGATGGTTCTCATAAATCGAGTATTGCCCTTGTGGGCGTTTGAGTTTGATGGTCAAGTCTAGCTTCGCTTTGTCCACATCGTAATCTTCCCCGAAGGTCTGGAATCCGCTGGCTAAAACCTGCACGCGTAGTTTGCCGTAAGGAACATCATCGAAACTGGTTCTGCCGTCGATTATTGGTCTTGAGTTCAAGTCCACCACGGCTCTGTTTGCCGTCCGCGCTTACGGGGTGCATGATTACGGCGGCGTTGCGTATGGGTTTGCCGTTATCTTCTTTGATGACGAGGAAGGTCAGAGTTGCAACCGGCCCCTCCTCATCCTTCTGCGCCGCGGCCGTGCCGGCTAGCGTGAGAACCAGGAGCAGGCAACCAATGGTTCGCCATTTCGCTGCAGCCATAGATATTTGCCCTTCATTAACTCGACACTCAGAATTGCCGACCTTCTTCATACCTGAACATTCTAGCGATTGTGAAGTCCGCGCGGAAGAGAGGAAGTAACTTAAGCCTTCTCGGAGGGCCGGGTCTTGCGCTCGCCCGCGGGTTGCGATCCAAGCTGCACCAAATCGCTGGCCACGCGGGCCGTATTGTGGCGCGCCACTCCGGCCTCTTCCAAATAATCCCCCAGCACGGGGATTACGCCAAGAGATTCAATCGCATCGAGATCGGCGACGATTTGACATGCGCCTTCGAGCGCGTATTTGGCCTTGAGCTCATCGGATACGGGCGTGCGGTTGATGAGAGCGTAGTCAAAAATTTGCTGGCCGGCATGACGATTGAGCGCGCGGATGTGATCGGCGGCGGTAAGGCCGAGGCTCTCGTTGGCCTGCGTCATCAGATTGCAGATATAAACCTTGGTGGCGGGCGAAGTGACGATAGCTTCGGCGATGCCGCGCACCAGCAAGTTGGGAATAAGGCTGGTGAAGAGCGAGCCCGGGCCGATGCTGATGATATCGGCTCCTGCAATGGCATCGAGCGTTTGCGGCAAAGGCTCGACATCGGGAGGAACCAGAAACAATTCCTGAATGCGGCCTTTGCTGGCGGTAATTTTGGTCTCACCGCGCACGCGGCGTGCCGTCTTCCATCAGGGCTTCGAGTTCGATGTTTGAAGTGGTGGCGGGATGGATGTGGCCACGGGTAACGAGAATTTCCGAGGATAGCCGCACCGCTTCCGCAAAATCTTCAGTGATGGAAGTTAATGCCGCCAGGAATAAGTTGCCGAAGCTGTGGCCTTCCAGACCGGAGCCTTTGTTGAAGCGATGCTGGAAGAGCTGCGAGAGCAGAGCTTCGTCCTCGCTGAGGGCGACGATGCAGTTGCGAATGTCGCCGGGCGGAAGCATGTTGAGTTCTTTGCGCAGGCGTCCGCTGGAGCCTCCGTCATCGCTAACCGTGACGACGGCGCAGAGATCGCGAATGACCGGCGCGCCGGGACGCGCCGCTGGCAACTCAGCTGGAGTGAGCGCGAAGCGTTTGAGTCCCTTGAGCAGGGTAGAAAGACCAGTGCCGCCGCCGATGGCGACAACGCGGAGACCACGCTCGCGGGTGGTCTTCTCCAAAGGCGAGAATGTGGCGGGTTTGGTTTCCATCGAGGGAAGCTCGATTGCAGACCTACTAATACGATTCGTCTTCGCGGAAGGAACCCTCCGGAGAAGTCAGGTCGGCAGCGGGATCTGGGTACAACAGCTCCGTGAACCGGGGATCTTCGGCCAGATTGTGAAAATCAGAGTCGTTGCGCGCCTGGTAGCGCAGACTGGCATTCAGGCGAAGGGCTTCATCCAAGTGCTTGAGCGAATCTTCCACGTGCCCGGTGAGGCAATCGAGCGCAGCCAGGCCATAGATGACAAAGTCGGTCTTAGGCGCCTGCTTCACAAGTTTCTCGATGTGCTCGCGAGCGGTGACGTAATCGCCGACGTTCATGAGCGAGACCGAGTAATCGAAATGCTCCTCGATCGTCTTGAACTGCGTAGTGGCGGAGCGTTCGAGATGCTGGTTGCAGATGCTGAGATGGATGGAAGCGCGATCGCCCAACTCCTTGCTGCCCCCGGCCAGCACTTTCTGAAACAGCGGCTTGGCCTTGTCGAACTTGTGCTCCTGCAAGGCGCGCAGCCCGGCTTCGTAATTCTGCAGGGCCTGCGACGCACGTGGATCGTCCGCGATAGAAGATTTTTTGGGATTAGCCTTTTGAGCCATGTGAAGAATTTTTCCTGTGCTCGTCGTAATGAGTACTCCTTAGCATGAACCTCAAAGAACTGATCCTCAAGTATCACTCAAGTGGCGGGTAGAGGGCAATTCGGGGGGCAGTGGCGAGTCACCGGGTTGCGAGTACCGAGCAAGAAAAGGCGTCCGCGGGATCGATGAGCTGGCCTGCGCACCACGCTTCGTTTTGCAAGTGCCGCCACAAACTCATCTGCTGAATCGCTGACACACAATTCCGAAATGGGAAGCTGCGCGTCACCGTACGCCCATCAGTGTGCCCGAAATCCTTGTGTTCACGGCGGCGCGAAGACTAGTTTGCGAAAAGAGGCAAGCAATCGCGGCAGCAGCCGAGAGGAAAAAAGATGAGCGTCACGCGTCGATACAACAATTCAACAATCTGCTTTGCGGCATTCCTATTGCTTATTTTCACCACCGCATGCAGTGATTACGACAAGTCCGGCACAAATCCCACCGTAAGTTCGCCAGTCGCGAGTTCCCTAACCCCTCCCAATGGGGCAGCCGGTGCATGTCCGAACTCAATCGTTACCGCAACGTTCAGCAAGCCGATGAATCCGGCATCGATCGATGGCTCGACCTTTCTGGTTACAGGTCCGGGCTCGGCGGCGGTCACGGGAGTGGTGACCTTCGATGCCTCTAGTGATACCGCGATCTTCACGCCGGCGAGCGCTCTGGCATTGAGCACGCTGTACACGGCTACGATCACCACCGGCGCACAGGACATGTATGGCAACGGTCTGGCCAGTAATGCCGTATGGACCTTTACTACCAGCGCGACAGCGTGTGTGCCGCCAGCCGCGCCGATCTCCGTGACGCCGCCCAACATCTCTACCGGAATCTGTCCCAACACGGTGATCGCGGCCACATTCCCCCAGGCGATGGACCCGACGACGATCAACTCTACAACCTTTACAGTGTCGCCCGGTGTGACCGGAACAGTGACTCATGATTCGACCAACAAGATTTTCACATTTACACCATCCGCTAGTCTCGCGCTGAGCACAGCCTATACCGCGACGATAACTACTGGCGCTAAAAACACAGCGGGCAATGGGCTCGCCAGCAATTTCACGTGGACCTTCACCACGGCGGCCACATCGTGTGCAGCGCCTCCACCTCCGGCTGTGATTTCTGTAACTCCTCCCAATGGTGCCATCGGCGTGTGCCCCAACACGGTGGTCACCGCGACGTTCAATGAAGCCATGAATCCTGTCACCATCAACACGACAACCTTCACAGTCGCGACGGGCGTGACTGGGGTTGTGACACTGGACGGCACCGGAAAGATTGCTACCTTTACCCCAACCGCAAATCTGGCGCTGAACACTACCTACACCGGAAAAATCACCACCGGCGCCCAGGATCTGGCGGGCAACGCACTGGCCGCTAATTATCTCTGGAGCTTCACCACCGCGACTCTAGCGTGTCAACCACCGGTACCCATGGGATCGGCTGCGAGCTTTGAGGCTCTGGCCGGTTCCACTGTCACCAACACCGGGCCAACTATTATTACTGGTGGTGACTTAGGGCTAAGTCCTGGAAGCGCCGTCACTGGCTTTCCTCCGGGAACACTGACTCCGCCCGCGGTGATGCATGTGACGGACCCCACTGCGGCACAGGCCGAACTGGATCTCACCACGGCATATCTGTACGCGGCCGGATTACCTGGAGGTGCGGTGCTGCCGGGGAACTTGAGCGGTCTGACATTTCCCCCGGGCCTGTATACGAATTCCAGCACGGTGATGTTAACCGCAGGCAACGTCACCCTCGACGCACAGGGCAATGCGAATGCAGTTTTCATCTTCCAGGTCGGGTCCACGCTCACGACCATCGGAAGCACGCAAGTGATCCTGGCCGGAGGCGCTCAAGCCAAGAACGTTTTCTGGCAGGTTTCCAGCTCGGCGACTCTGGGAACCAACTCAATCTTCCAGGGAACCATACTGTCGCTGCAATCGATCACGCTCGATACTGGCGCCACTCTTACGGGCCGAGCACTGGCCCGCAATGGCGCAGTCACTTTGGACAGCAATACGGTTACAGCCCCGTAAGCAAGATGCTTCTGGCGGAGGGCCAGATCAATGCTGTCCCTCCGCCGGACTGGCTGCTCAGCGTTCGAGTCATCAATATTCTTGGAGGAGTTTTCGTATGTCATCTCGCTTTCAGATCCATAGCAGCCTGGTTCCAGTTGTGACGTTGCTCTTGCTTGTGGTCTTTTGCAGTCTGGGCACGGTTGCTGCGGCGCAGGATCAGCCATCTCCCAAGTGGGAACTTTTCGGCGGATATTCGTTTGTCTACCCCGGTGCAAATCTGCACGGCTTGCTTCCAGGAGGGCTGCTCCCGGTAAACAGCCTCGTGGAATCGAACCCCCGGGGGGCAGGCGCCAGCATCACTTACAACTTCAACCGCTGGATCGGATTGACCGCCGACACGAGTGGGGATTTGAGCAGTGGCGAAGGCGGCGTAGCCATGCGAATCGACGACGCCGAGTTCTATAACTTTTCTGGCGGGCCTAAGATAACTTTTCGCACTCGCCGTTTGTCTCCGTTTCTCGAAGGCCTGGTAGGCGAGCATCGCCTGGCGTCCGAACTCTTTAGAAGCGATTACGAATTCGGTTTCATGGCGGGCGGCGGTCTCGATCTGAAGTTGACCCGGCGCTTCTATTGGCGCGTAATCCGGGCCGACTACGTATTCTCCAATCATCAATACGGTCCATCGTCGATCGTTCCCGCCACGGATGTCAGAGGTGCAAGGCTGCAAAGTGGCTTGGTATTCATGTGGGGGGGCAAATCGGTTGTGACTTCCCCAAGTGCGGTGTGCTCTGTACTGCCAGCTGAGGTTTTTGCCGGCGAGGGGATCACCGCGACGGCGGCTGGATCTAATTTCAATCCGAGGCGCACGCTGCAATACAGCTGGAGCGGCTCAGGAGTTAAAGCTGGCGAGACTCACGCGACCACGCAAATCGATACCACCGGCTCGCAGTCGGGCTCTTATCAGGTTACTGCGAGTTTGAGCGATGGGAGTGCCAGTGGTACTGCGACTTGCAATGCCAGATTTACCGTAAAAGAGCCGCGTCCGCCGGTAATTTCCTGTTCAGCAGATCCGTCGAGTGTGCCGATGGGTGGGACTTCAACTATCACCTCGAGCGCGACGAGCCCTGATGGCCGCGTACTGACCTATAGCTACACGACCAGTTCTGGGAGCATTAGCGGCAATACCTCAACCGCCGTCTTGGCAACAACGGGCGCGCAGCCGGGAACGATTAACGTGACCTGCAATGTGGCCGATGACCGCAACCAGCCCCTCACGGCTTCGGCCTCCACCACGGTAAACCTGCAGGCGCCACCTCCTCCGCCACCAATGCCCGATGTGGCGGCCATCGAGAAAAGGCTGGCGCTGCACAGTGTTTATTTTGCGACGGCGAAGCCCACCGCCGAAAAACCCGACGCTGGTCTACTTACCAGCCAGGAAACAACTCTGACTGCACTTGCCAGCGATTTCCAGACCTATCTTCAAAGCAAGCCGGACGCTCGCTTGACTCTGGAAGGCCACGCCGATCCGCGCGGTTCGGCGGAATACAATCAGGCGCTTTCCCAACGGCGAGTGGAGCGGGTGAAGGGTTTCCTTGTAGCACTCGGGATTCCTGCCGCCAATATCCAGACCGAGGCGTTCGGGGAACAACAAGACCTTACCGATAAGCAGGTGAAGGATGCGGTGGAACGCAATCCCGAGTTGAGTCCGGAGGAGCGGCAAAAGGTGCTCAAGAATATGAGAATGATCATCCTGGCCAGCAATCGCCGGGTCGACATCACGCTCAGTAACGTTGGCCAGACGTCGCAACAGTCCGTGCGCGAGTATCCCTTCAATGCCGCGGATTCTCTAACCCTGCTCAAGGAAGAGGAAACGAAAAAACCAACCGGGTCGAGGTCTAAGCACGAGGCAAAACCTAAGGCACAACAATAAACGCGAGGTGAAAGGAAGAGAGGCCAGCCGAATTCGTCATTTGGCTGGCCTTTTTATTTTCTTCGCTGACCTGACTGTACTGCGCTGGGCGGAGACACTTGCAACGAGTTTCGGTGCTAGTTAATCGCCGCGGCTGTTTCCAGATCGATCTGCTTCCAATTCCCTTTGATAATGCCGGCGCGAATCTGAGCCGCAGTCTTGCCGGCTTTGTGCTGCTGATAAGAGTAATAAAGTTCCTTCAGGCAGGTGGCGCAGCGGGCGCCATGCGTGCCTTCGAAGCAGCTATGCAGGCTGTTATGGCCCATGCGGTCGCAATAGCAATAGCAGGGCTGCTGATGCAGGACGACGGGAATCCGCGACGCCAGTTCGTAGGCATGGGTCTGGTACGGGTATTGTGCATCCGCTCCCCAGAGCTGATCTTTGGTGAGGATGGCAGGAAGCTTCGTGCCTTTCGGCGGCGGTCCGGCATTGTAGGCGGGAATGCCAGTCTCCTCTTCCTCGCCCTGAGGCGCTGCCCAGAGCGAAGTCATGGTCAGAGTTACCAATAAAAGCAGAGTGAGAGTGACCGCGCGGTGAACAAACTTACGGCGAAAGAATCGACTGGTTGGCATAGCTGTCTCCTGAGCCCTCATTTTAACCTGCTTTAACCCATATTGGTGAGGGAAGCATTTGTTACCTCCGCGAAATTGCCCACTCCGCTACCACGGGACTGTGATCTGTATACAATAGAAATCGCATGTCAGAGGTCCCGACTACCGAACCAAAAGCAATTTCTGTAAAGCCGCTTCCGCAGACTGCAGAAAGCGAAGCGATGGGCGCGGGGGCGCGTCTGCGTCCGGCTTTAGGGGTATGGCTGCGCGACCTGGCTGTGTCGCTGGCGATTTCGGCATTCATTATCGTTTTTATTTATCAGCCGGTAAAAGTGGAAGGCACCAGCATGATGCCGTCGCTCGAAGATCAGGAGCGAATCTTTGTTAACAAATTTGTCTACCGGCTGGAACCGATTTCCCGTGGCGATATTGTGGTGTTTCGCTATCCCCGCGATCCCTCGAAGAGCTACATCAAGCGCGTGATCGGCGTGGCCGGCGACCACATTCGTATCGATGGCGGCCAGGTGTATGTGAATGGTGAAGCTCTCGAAGAAGATTATGTTCCCCCGGCCTATGCCGATTCGCGTTCGTATCCCGAGACGGTAGTTCCGCCGCATTCCTATCTCGTGCTGGGAGATCACCGTTCGATGTCGAACGACAGCCGGGATTTCGGACCGGTCGACCAAAGTTATATCTACGGCAAGGCTGTATTTGGCTATTGGCCAATGGATAAGTTGGGTAGAGTACGGTAGCCATTGTTGACTGACGATTGCTTAACAGCTCTCCCTACGGTTTTCAACTGCTGCCCCCAGCGCCTCATGAACGTGTACCCGAGTGCGTGTCAAGCCCATCGTTGGCAGGGAAACCTCTTAGCGGCTGAGCGATTCAGCGGTGGCAGTGAGGGCTGCGGCGATTCCTGTTGAGTTTGGCGCACCGCCCTGAGCCAGGTCTTTGCTGCCGCCCCCGCGTCCGTCGATCACGGCAAGGGTTTGCTTGAGCAGTGCATTCATGTCGTAAGGCTGGCCGGAAGACTGAGCGAAGACAAGCGCGGGCTGCGGTGATTGAGCGGCGAGAAGCGCGACGACGGTGGGCGAAAGACGCGTGAGTTTTTGGGCGAGAAGTTTTATAAAGGCCAGGTCACTCTCCGGAAAAATTCGCACGATTACTTTAAGGCCATTGGTTTCAGAAGTTTCGGCGAGCAGAGCCGCGGCCTGCGCGGAGGCGAGGTCGTCCAGCAATTGTTCGCGTTGTTTGCGTAGCGACTTGATCTCATCGAGTGACTTTCGGGCGTGCTCAGGAACGTCGTAGATGTGAGAAGAAAAAAGAGCAGCAGTTTCGGTGAGCGAAGTGAAATCGCGGCGGGCGGTTCTAACGGCGCGCAGTCCGGCGACGAACTCCACGCGATATCCCTGGCGAACCTTTTCAGTTTTGCGCAATAGGATGCCCGCGATTTGTCCGGTCTGGCTGACGTGAGTGCCTCCGCAGGCGGAAAGATCGAAATCGTAAATATCGATCAGGCGCAGCTCATCCCGTTCCGCAGGCGGAAGTTTCCGCAGGCCAAGGCTCCCCGCTTCGTCGCGAGTTACAAAGCGAATATCGACCGGACGATTCTCGAGAACGATTTCGTTGGCTAAACGCTCGGCGGATTCGATCTTCTCCTGAGTAAGCGACGGAGTATCGAGATCAATCGAGCAATATTCATCGGCCATGTGGAAGGAAACGGTTCGCATGTTGAAGAGTCGAACGAATGCGGCGGAAAGGACGTGTTGCGCGGAGTGCTGCTGCATGTGATCGCGGCGGCGGGCGGCGTCGATCTCGCCGTGCAGGCGGGTTCCGGGTTGCGCATTCTTGAGCGGCGTCTCCAGGTAGTGGACGACGTGCCCATCCTCGGAGTCGGCGACTTCCGTGACGCGAATCCTGTCCGAAGTTTCTGATGTGAGCCAGCCCGTGTCATGAATCTGCCCGCCACTAGTGGGGTAGAAAGCGGTACGGTCGAGAACCAGCGCCGGGCGTGGAGTTTCTAGGACCGAGCGGACCTGAGCGTCGAAATGGCAGAGAAAAGAATCGCGGTAATATAGGCGGTCGGTCATGCTTTCTACAGCATAGGTATCGAACGGAGGGTTATCAAGTCGTTCCCACCGGCGGCGGCTGCGCGTTTGCCCCGCAGTATTCAATGTTATCTTGAGGTGACTGCGCACCCCGTACATCGCCATGATAGATGTTCTCAGAAGACTTTTTGAGGAACGATTCCACGACGCTCCAGCGAGAATAGAGCCTCTGCAGGGCGAATTGGGAGGGTCGGGGCGGAAGATCGTGCGACTGGCCAGCGACAAAGTCAGCGCCATTGGAATTCTGTATGGCGTGCGAGAAGAGAATGCCGCGTTTCTGGAGTTCTCCAAACACTTTCACAAACATGGCCTGCCGGTGCCGGAGATCTATGCGGAGGATTTGAGCCACGGCGCTTATCTCGAAGAGGATTTTGGGGACACTACTCTGTTCGACTTCCTCTCGAAGAATCGCGATGGGGAGAAGATTGCGCCGGAAGCCATCGAAGCGTACCGCAAGGTGGTCGCGGTGTTGCCGCGATTTCAGATCGAGGCAGGGCGCGATCTCGACTATAGCGTTTGCTATCCGCGCGGAAGTTTCGACCGGCAATCGATTGCGTGGGATTTGAATTATTTCAAATATTATTTTCTCCGGCTGGCTGGAATTTCCTTTAGTGAGCAGGCGCTGGAAGACGACTTCGACAGCCTGACAAATTTTCTGTTGAGCGCCGACCGCGACTATTTCATGTATCGCGATTTCCAATCGCGGAATGTGATGCTGAAGGATAGTGAGCCGTTTTTTCTCGATTATCAGGGCGGGCGCAAAGGCGCCCTCCAGTATGACATTGCTTCCCTGCTCTACGACGCCAAGGCAGACTTGCCGCCGGAGTTGCGGCAACAACTGCTTGATCTTTATATCGAGAGGCTGGGTGGCTTTACAAAGATCGAGCGCGAAGAATTTCTGCGCTACTTCTACGCGTATGTTTATGTTCGCATTCTGCAGGCGCTGGGAGCTTATGGCTTTCGCGGATTTTACGAGCGCAAGGCACATTTTCTGCAGAGTGTTCCTTACGCGTTGAAGAATTTACGCTGGTTGCTGCACAACGTGAAGCTGCCGATCGCTCTGCCAGCATTGATGGAAGCATTTAACAGCATGCTGGCATCCGAGAAGCTGCAAGGGCTTGCCTCCGATGCAGACAATCTGCGGGTGCGTATTTTGAGTTTTTCGTTTCATCGCGGGCTGCCGAAAGACGAGAGCGGAAATGGCGGCGGGTTTGTTTTCGATGGGCGGAGCTTGCCGAATCCAGGGCGGGAAGAGCGATTCAAGGCGCTCACGGGAAAGGATGCGGCGGTGATCGAGTATCTCAATCAGCAGGAAAGCGTGCACCAGTTTCTGGCCAGCGTAATGTCGCTGGTGGATGCGAGCGTGAACAATTATCAGCAGCGCCACTTCAAGAACCTGATGGTGTCGTTCGGTTGCACGGGCGGACAGCATCGTTCGGTATTTCTGGCGGAGCAGGTGGCGAAACGGCTGCGCGGCAGGAATGGCGTGGAAGTGATGCTGCAGCATCGCGAATTGGAGAATCTTAACGGGGAAAGACCGACCCAATGAAGGCGATGATTCTCGCGGCGGGCCTGGGCACGCGGCTGCGTCCACTCACGAATGATCGCCCCAAGGCACTGGTGGAAGTTGGAGGACGGACGCTGCTGGAGATTACGCTGGCGCGGCTACGCATGTTTGGGATTGGCGAAGTGATTGTGAATGTGCACCATTTTGCCGATATGGTCGTCGACTACCTGAAGGCCAACAATAATTTCGGAATGCGCATTGAAGTTTCGCGTGAAGACGAATTGCTGGATACTGGCGGCGGATTGAAGAAGGCTGCCTGGTTTTTTCTGGATTCTGCGGGACGCGACGAGCCCTTCATTCTGCATAACGTCGATGTCATCAGCACCATAAATCTGGGACGCATGGTGGAGTTCCATAAGCAACGTCAGGCTTTAGCTACACTGGCGATGCAAGAGCGGGAGACATCGCGATACTTGCTGTTTGATGGACAGCTTCGACTTTGCGGACGGCGCGCGGGACGCGATGGGGTTCCTGAGCTGGTTCGAGATTGTCAGCGAGTCGAGGCACTGGCTTTCTCTGGTGTGCATGTTATTTCACCAGGTATTTTCCCACTAATGACTGAGGATGGTGCATTTTCAATTGTCTCAACTTATGTGGGATTGGCTGCGCGGGGAAAAAATATTCTTAGCTTTCGCGCGGATGAATATTATTGGCGGGATTTGGGTCGGCAGGAGAATGTGGCGCAGGCGGAGCGAGATGCCGCCAGCGGCTTGTACAACTCGAGGACTTGAACGATAGGTTTACGAGTGACACGCACTTCAATTGGGACCACCAATAGCACAAATCAAGGCATCAATCTCTGACCCGCTACCTGACGCGTCGATTCTTTGCATGCGTCCCTTTGTTTCCCTGTAGATTCCTCCGTTGACGACGGTTCCCCGTTCGTCATTCGAGCCTGTGATAAACAAGCCGCCCTCCTTCAGCGAGTGGACGATATTTTCCGCCGCCTGTATTAACTGTAGTTCGGAAAAATAAGAATAGTTCAGAATATTCATTGCTCGAATAACGTCAAAACGCTCGGTGGAACCTGAAAAAATGTCATAGGCGTCAAAGCGAAAGTTGTTCTGTTTGCTCATGCATGCGCGACACGCCCGGCCGCATAGCTCTATTCTGGTGCGCTGAATATCAGGGCTCCCAGCTCTGTAGCGTTCCAGCAAAGGACGTGCATAGAGGACCGCAGCTAGGTGTCGTATCAGAAAATTCAGAGGGTAAGGCATTATCCTTTCTCGCCACCCGACTTCGATGAATACGAATGGTGGCGTAACAATCTGCAAGACATGCTGCTGATCATCAACAATGAGTCGATTCCTGCCATGCGTCCGTTTCAGAACATACAAGAAAGGAGCGTAATCCGATGCCAGGAAGTCGAGCCGTCCGCAATACAAGCGGTTCAGAGGTTCGTAAAGATCGCAGGAGGTTCGTCCGTCCGATACACCGATGTCGTGCACCCGGATGAATTGGTTCGTGGGGAGGTGAGCAGCGATAGCCGAAATGGACAACCGATCGAAGTCGTCGAAACGCCGAGCATAAGTGTATTTTAAAACGCCGTTGTGAACTCGGAACCGGCGTAACATTCGCTCTTGGATCTTATCGATTTCGGCCAGTGGCAAACCGTCTAAAGAGTTGTATAGATCCAGGGCGATGAATTTACGGCTGTTTACGAAGCCTTCCAAATGGTCCGGCGTCAGTTGTTCCTTCTTAAATATGCCAAGTTTGAACATGTCGGATCCAGGAGTCGTGCGTCAGGTCGCCGAAGTGTCGCGGAGAGAAGGAAAAATCTTAGGAGTCGTGAGAAGGCCCGCTATTCCTTCGACGGCGTGACCCTTCGCGTTCTGTATGACGCACTTATGATACTCGTTTTCAAGCGAGAGCAAAGTGCGGCGAGGAAGTCCGCATTACGGGAGCGAGATCAGCGATTACACTGGTGATCGCAGTCTCAGGGCGACCTCTAATACGGCCCGATAATTCCGGCGATGGCGCGGGAAGCGGGTGAGGGCGCCTGCTCTGCACTCGATGCATCCAGCACGTCCAGGTATTTCAGTCCCGAGCCGGTGTTGAAGAGAACGACTGTATCCTCTGGTGTGAAGAAGCCGCTGGCTAACAGTTTTTGATAAGCCACGAGGGATGCGGCCCCTTCGGGGGCGGCGAAGATGCCTTCGACTTTGGCCCAGTGGCGGGCGGCGGCGAGAATTTCTGCGTCGCTGGCGGCGAGAGCCAGGCCTCCGCTTTTTTTCAGAATGTCGAGTATCAAGTAGTCGCCATAAGGTTTTGGTACGCGCAGGCCGGCGGCGATCGTCGAGGCGTGCGGCCACATTTCTGACGAGGCGCTGCCTTCATCCCAGGCTTTGACGATGGGAGCGCATCCCGCGGCTTGCACGCTGATCATATTCGGGCGCTCGGGGCCGATGAACCCGAGTTGCTCCATTTCGTCGAACGCCTTCCACATGCCGAGCAGGCCGACTCCTCCACCAGTGGGATAGATGATGCCCTGCGGAACTTTCCAGGCAAGCTGTTCAGCGACCTCGTAGCCCATGGTCTTTTTGCCTTCGACGCGGTACGGCTCCTTGGTAGTGGAAACATCGAACCATTTGTCGTTTTCCCAAGAATGGGAATTTTTCAGCTCGGCGACTTTGCGGGCGCAATCGGAGATGAGTCCATCAACCAGCGTGACCTGGGCGCCGTAGTAGTCGCACTCGACGCGGTTGGCCATCGGAACATCTTTAGGCATGAAGATGTGGGCTTCAATCGAAGCAGCGGCGGCGTAGGCGGCCAGGGCTGAAGCGGCGTTTCCGGCAGATGGAATGGCGAGCTTCTTCAATCCGAAATGGCGAGCCATGGTGACGGCGGCGGAAAGTCCGCGAGCTTTGAAAGAGCCGGTGGGATTAAGGCCTTCGTCTTTGATGAAGACGTTGGAATATTCGCGGCTGCGCAGCATGGGTGTGAAACCTTCGCCCAGAGTAACCGGCGCGGCGTCAGGAAGGACCGCATCGTAGCGCCACATCGTAGGAACGAGCGGCAGCAGCGATGCCGGAGAAAAAGTTTTCTTGATGGTGGCAAGATCGTACCGCGCATAAAGAATTCCGCCATCTTTCAGGCAAACGGTTTGCGGACGATCGGCAGGATAATGCTCGCCGCAACGGGTGCATTCGAGGTACGTGGGGCGGGACACGGAGAGAGTTTAACAGGCACGAAGGGCTGTATCACAGTCGCGGGAGCCGTTGCCTGGTCTACTGGTTCTTTGCGTCAGTGGGAGCGAAGATGATTGCCACATCGTCGCTGTAAATCATTTGCCACTGTGGCGTTTCGGCCAGAATGTTGGCGAGGGCGGAGTTTTTGGGAGCCACGACATATTGAACCGGATACTGCTGAAGAAAATTCTCCCATCCTGGTTCCACATGCATCATCTTCAAATATGACTTAAGAAATTGTTCGCCGTAAAAATCATGGCGGTCATCGACCGCAACTTTTATTCGAGGATAAAGTCGATAAATCAGGTACCCGCCCCATGAGTCCGGCGCAAGGATTGGGCCTGGCAGATTGTGGCTTTGGAAATAATCTACGGCGTGGGATGGGAATCGATTGGCGTCGAAGTGCGCATTCACGAGCTGCTTGGTTCCGAGCGCGCCACCATGAAAAATAATCCAGCAGGTCAGCGCGAGTGCCGCAATGGGCCAGATGTGTCCGCGAAGAGCGGCCTCGATGCTTTGCATTCTTTGAAAGAAGTGCGGTGATGTTGAATCCAGTGCGGTCCGCCGCTGTTCCAAGCTTTGCAGTGCATCGGACAATCGAGGGCCTATCATCAGAATCAACAGCAACGCCGAAACCGGAATATTGCGCGCAGCGTAAAGACCCGAGTAAACAGCGAACAGTATTATCAGCGCTTCACTGAGTCGAACCCCTGCAGGCTCGCGCCTTTTGGCGGCGAATGCAATTAGCGTAAGTAACAGGAGAGCAACGAAACACTTTTGCGCCACGCCGTGAAAATTGGGAGATTGAAACTCGTCGATATGATCCATCAAAAAGCGATTGGAAAGATAGTGATAGATGTGGACGTGCAATCTCCAGCCATAGGGATTCACCAGCGTAGCCAGAGCACTTAGCAGGACGATGAGCGCAAGGTCTCGACTTAGCTTGGCAGCTCTTATCTTTCGCAGCGCGTCTTCGAAATGATCTTCGCTGAGCCGGAAATATTCCCAGACCGCGCTGAACCAATAGATTGCGAGCAGAACGAAGCCCAACAGGAATCCTCCGTGAACATTTACCCAGAGGATCATCAGGAGGGGAAGCAACCACAGATACCGGCTATGCTCTGGGGCGTTTGGAGCGTCGGAGTCGTGATTATTTCCTGTGGAAGAGTCCAAGACGCGGAACCAAGCAATGGTGAAGAGCCAGCTCACCACGTGGGGACGCGCAAAAAAATGGATCATTGACGCGGAAGCCGCCAGCAGAACCAGAACCAAGACAACGGGAAAACTCGTGCCCCGGCGCAGAAGCAAACGAAACGTCCACGAAAAAGTTAGAGCAATAATGGAAGCAGTGAAAAAGATCACGCCATTGAGACCTGCGGCCTTATCCAACCAGCCGACGAGCAGGTCGTAGAGCCATTCCCATGCAAACCATGGCTGGCCGGACATGGTCGAAGAGAAGGGATCGGCATGCGGAATCGCGCGGGTCGCCAGAATCAGTTGCCCGGTGCGGATGTGCCAGCCGATTCCGGCATCACCCAGCAAACGCACCGCGAGGGTGGTGTAGACGAGCAGGCCGAGCAGGGCAACAAAGATCAAATCTCCGGCCGAGGGAATGATCCATCGCATCCAAGCGGGATGAAAATTTTCTTTTCCAGAACTTATGGAGCCAATGGTCATCCGGCTGAATCTTATAGAGTGACGCAATGAACGGCAAGAGTACACACCGGGTAGTGATTGTGGGATCGGGCTTCGGAGGTCTGAACGCAGCCAAGGCGCTGGCCGGCGCGAACGTGAAAATCACAGTCATCGACAAGAAAAATCATCACACCTTTCAGCCTCTGCTTTACCAGGTGGCCACGGCGGGGCTTTCGCCGGGAGAAATTGCCGAGCCGATCCGGTCGATTCTTCGGAAGGACAAGAATATTGAAGTGCTGATGATGGAAGTGACTGGGTTCGACCTAGAGCGGAAGGTGGTGCTGACGGCCGATCAGGAAATTCCATACGATTCACTGATCGTGGCTGCGGGGGCGAGCCATGCTTACTTTGGCCATGACGAATGGAGAACGCTCGCGCCCGGACTTAAGACGATCGAGGACGCGCTTGAAATTCGGCGGCGCGTTTTGCTGGCCTTTGAATTGGCCGAGCGGCAGGCGGCTGCAGGCGCGGGGGTTGAACCATTGAATTTTGTAGTGGTCGGCGCCGGGCCGACTGGAGTGGAGCTTGCGGGAACGTTGGCGGAGATTTGCCGGCACTCGCTGGCGCATGACTTCCGCTTGATCGATCCGCGGCGGACTCGTATCCATCTCCTCGAGGGCGGGCCGCATGTGCTTCCCGCTTATCCCGAAGATTTATCGCGGAGCGCGCTGGAACAACTACAGCGCCTCGGCGTGGAAGTGCAAACTTCCGCAATGGTCACGCAGATTGAAGCTGGGGCGATTTACGTCGGCGAAACGCAAATGAAGGCGGACATTATCTTATGGGCTGCCGGAGTGGCGGCTTCGTCGTTAGGCAAGAAGCTGGGAGTTCCCGTGGATCGCGCTGGACGAGTGCTGGTCGAGCCTGATCTCAGTGTTCCCGGCCATCCAGAAGTTTTCGTGATCGGGGATCTCGCCGCCCTCAATGATAAGAATGGAAAGTTGCTGCCTGGGGTTGCGCCTGTGGCAATTTTAGAGGGCCGCTACGTAGCTAAGGTTATTCGACGCGAGGTGGAAGCCCGCGAAACCTCGAGAGGACAACTCCCGCCCCGCAAGCCTTTTCATTATTTCGACAAGGGCAGCCTGGCTACCATTGGGCGTGCGGCTGCGGTTGCGCAGTTTGGCAAGATCCATATCTCCGGATACGTCGCATGGCTGGCTTGGCTGTTCATTCATATTCTTTTCTTAGTTGGATTCCAAAACCGTGTGCTGGTTCTCACCCAGTGGGCATGGTCGTATTTCACATACGAGCGCGGCGCCCGGCTCATTACCGGCAGTACGAATCTTCCGGGGTGGCACGGTCTGTCCCTGGTGGAGAGCGGTGCTAACGAAGGCCAGCAAGAAATTCCTGCCGCGATCGGCAAATAAGAGTAAGAATATTCTTGAGGGCAGCCAACTCATGAAAAGCATTGCGCGAATCCTTCTCAGTCTCGCGGCAGTTCTTATTCTTGGGTCCGTTTCCCGCGCGGAGGTCCTGAAGATCGTCGTTGACGATACGGTTCAGCCCATCACCCAGGAATATATTTCGCGGGCCATCGATGAAGCGAAACGGCGCAACGACCAGGCGGTACTGATTGAACTCAACACGCCTGGAGGACTGGTCGACTCTACTCGAAAGATCATTGAAAATATAACGTCGTCGCAGGTCCCGGTGATTGTTTACGTCGCACCTAGTGGAAGCCGCGCGGGTTCTGCTGGAATCTTCATCCTCGAAGCCGCCGATGTCGCTGCGATGGCTCCCGGAACCAACGCCGGGGCGGCGCATCCCGTCTTGATCGGACCGTTTGCGCCCAAGGTCGACGATGAGATGAAGCGCAAAATTGAGAACGATACCGCGGCCCTGATGCGCTCGGTCGCCTCGAAACGCGGGCGTAACGTAGAGGCCGCGGAAAGTGCCGTGCTTGAATCCAAATCGTTCACTGAGCAAGAGGCTCTATCGCAGCACCTGATCGACTACGTGGCTTCGAGCGAGGACGATCTTTTCCGCCAGATGGAGGGAAAGAGTTTTAAGCGCTTCAACGGACAGGAAGTCACGCTGAGGCTCTCCGGACAGCCCATCGTACCGTTCGGCATGACACTGAAGGAACGGATCCTCGATTATTTGATGGATCCGAATGTTTCGTTCATTCTGCTCGCCATCGGTGCGCTGGCGCTTTATGCGGAGTTCAATCATCCGGGAGCGGTGATTCCCGGGACGGTGGGGGTCGTTTTTATTTTGCTCGCGGCGTTTGCGTTGAATTTGCTGCCAACGAGGTTCGCCGCGCTGGTACTGATTCTGGGAGCGTTTGCGCTTTTTGCTGCAGAATCCAAGTTTGCCAGCCACGGAGTGCTGACGGTTGGCGGTATCGCGTTGCTCACGCTGGGAGGATTGCTTCTGGTTGACGCTCCGATTCCCCAGATGCGCGTCCACCTGTTGACGGCGCTTGCCGTGAGTATTCCCCTGGGATTGATTACGGCCTTGCTGATGACCCTGGCTCTCAAGGCGAGGCGAAATAAGGTCGTAACCGGCTCGGAAGGTATGGTGGGAGAGATCGGCATAGCCCAGACGAACCTTTCGCCGCGAGGCAAAATCTTCGTTCACGGCGAACTTTGGGATGCCATCTCATCGTGCGAAGTGTCGGCCGGGCAATCCGTAGTAGTAAATCGCGTGGATGGACTGCTGCTTCAGGTCGAACCCTTGGCGGTGACTCGACGCACCCCGGCGCCGGCGATTTCTTAGTGGGATCGCGCACCAGCGCAAGCAACCACTGGGATCCGAATTCCGCGCTCATCCCGGTTGCCTGCGTTACAATCCGGCGGTAGAGCGTTCTTGCTCCACACGTGGAGGCGCCAGTGGAAATCTTCGGACTTGGATTCTTCAGCATCGCCCTTATCATCATTGCGCTGTATGCCCTGAGTTCGATCAAGATTCTGGCGGAGTATGAGCGCGGCGTGATTTTTCGTTTCGGGCGCCTTTACCATAGGGCAAAGGGTCCAGGGATAATTCTGGTGCTGGCGCCTATGGACCGGATGGTGCGGATCTCGCTTCGGCAGGAGGCGCTTGAGGTTCCTCCGCAAGACATCATCACGCGCGATAACGTTACGCTCAAAGTAAACGCCGTCATCTTTCTGCGAGTGACAGATCCTAGCAAAGCGGTGGTGGAAGTGTCGAATTATGTTTATCAGACTTCGCAGTTCGCGCAGACCACGCTGCGCTCCGTGCTGGGCGAGCAAGAACTCGACGAACTGCTGGCGCATCGAGAAAAGATAAATTTGCGGCTGCAGAGCATTCTTGACATGCATACTTCGCCCTGGGGTGTGAAAGTAACAAACGTTGAAGTGAAGCAAGTGGACATGCCGGAATCCATGCTGCGGGCGATGGCCAAACAGGCCGAGGCGGAACGCGAAAAGCGATCGAAGATTATTCACGCGGAGGGCGAGTTTTCCGCCGCGCAGCGACTGGTGGACGCGGCGCATCTGCTGGCAACCGAACCGGTCAGCGTGCAACTGCGATACCTGCAGACTCTGACGGAAATCGGAGTGGAGAAAAACACCACCGTCATCTTCCCGGTTCCGGTAGATTTCTTTTCCGGGCTGCAAAAAATGTTAGGCAAGGCGGGCGACGAGAGCGCGCCTGCGGTTAAATCAGCTTAGTTCAAGTTTGTGGCAACTTTTCGAGGAGTGGTTATGGCTTCGTCACCGGACACGGAAATCACGTTAGGCACAGCCAAGCTGTTAGGCATCTTTTTTGGCCTGGTAATGATCTGTGCGGTTTTTTTCGCGCTCGGCTATACGCTGGGACGAAAGTCGGAGCCGGGCCTATCTTCGGCTACAACGTTAGGTCCTGTGCCCGCAGCGAACGGCGGGAAACCCACAAATTCCGCTACCAGCGCCTCATCTGCGCCGATGACTTTTTATAAAGCTGTGGAGCAGCAGAATGCGAATCCGCAACTGACGCCGACGGATACTGCGACGGCACCAAATGATGCACCGACAGAGAAATCGACGGTCTCTTCAACCACAACTTCGGCGGAAGCGACGCAGGCGGCAAATCTTCCGGATCCCATGGCTCCGATACCCGGCACCGGTTACTTCGTTCAGGTGGCGGCCGTCAGCAAGCAGGAGGATGCCGACGCCTTAGTTGATGCCCTCAAGAAAAAGCAGTACCCCGCATTTGTTGTAAACAATTCCACGAGCGACAAGCTGTATCGCGTACAGACCGGGCCTTTTGGTGACATCAAAGAAGCCGAAGCCATGCGTGCGCGCCTGATCAACGACGGCTATAACCCAATCCTAAAAAAGTGAAAGCCCTTCTATGAAGCGGGACCACCTGTTGAACCGCCGCGTGGTGTTCAAACTACACGGCATGGATCCACTCGATGCCACAATTCTTAAAGAAGATGAAACCGGTTACTGGATCCGCGGCGGAACGCTAGCCGGTCAGCTTGATCGATCTAATTGTTCTCTTCCGGAAAGCGACGTTAGATTTCTTGAGTTCAACCGGATCGAGTGGATGCGCGCACCACGGCAACGCGCAGGCTAAGCTTTTGTTTCGTATTTTGGATATTGACAAGCGTCGATTTACAGGATATTTGTGATTGGCCTATGACTCCTGTGACGCCTTCTCTCGACAGCGCGCTGCACGCAATTGCCGATCCTACGCGAAGACGAATTCTTGGTGCGCTCAAAGTGCATGCGCCGGGCACTGCCGTAAAGAATTCTGGTTTATGCGCAGGCGATATTGAAGAGCGTATAAGTCTCTCGCAGCCGACCATCTCGCATCATATGGCGATTTTGACGAAGGCTGGCTTAGTCGATTCTGTGAAGCAGGGACAATGGCGGTGGTACAGGCGCAATGAGAAAGCACTTCGGCGGCTGGTGAAGAGTTTGCGGGCTCAACTGTGATTCGACGATCCGCACTTTGGATTATCAGCTGGCGGCTGTGGCGGCGTGCGCTTTCTGCAGCAGGCGTCTAGCCTGGGAAATGAGATCGGCCACTTCGAAGGGTTTCACCAGATAGGCAATGTTATTTTCCTGGAGGAACGTTCGCTCATCACCCTGTTCTCCGCCGTGGGAGAAGGTGAACAGCAAATGATTTTCCATTCCGGGGCAATTCTGCTTGAGCCAGGCATAGGCTTCCTTGGCATTCCAATCGGAGGGCATTCTGCCGCTCATGATTATCGCGTCGAAAGGCTCGGAGAGTAAGCGTGTCTTCACGTCTTCACTCTTGCTAGCCGTTACCACGTTCGCGCCGGCGCCCATGAGAACGTCGCGCTCGAACTCCAGTACGGCCTCTTCTTCTTCGACCAACAGAACGCGGCCTTGAATAGCGCCTTCGCGCTTCGCGAGAGCGACCGGGGCAGCGTCCGGAATGGTTCCTTCACTGGCGGCCATGGGCAGGCGAACCTCAATCACGGCTCCGCCATCCAGCGCGTTGTGGGCCGTGATGTCACCGCCATGCTCCTTAACAATTCCGTAGCAGATGCTTAACCCGAGGCCAGTTCCCTTCCCAACATTTTTCGTGGTGTAGAAAGGATCGAAAATTCTTTTTGGATCTTTGATTCCGGGGCCATCGTCGGCAAACTGAGCGGCGACAAAGCCGTTTTGGCAGGAGACTTGAATCTTGAGTTTTCCGGCGCGACCGGTTTCCAGAACCGCGTCGACCGCGTTATTGATGATATTCAGGAAAACTTGTTCGATCTGATGAGGGTCCGCCACCACCAATGCCGGTTCTGCTCCCAGATCTTTCTCTACTGAGATATGGTTGACCTTCAGATCGTAATCGCGCAGTGCCAGCGTGTCTTCCAATACCTTGCGAATGTCGACTTCGGAGCGCTCCGGTTTCCTCTGGCGCGCGAAGGAAAGCAAATTCTGGACAACACGGTGGGTGCGCTGCGCCTGTTTGAACATCTTGCCGACATAATCGGTTGCGCGTTCGTTCAAGCCTTCGCTTTCGAGTAATTGCGCGTAACCCAGAATCGCGGTCAACGGATTATTCAACTCGTGGGCAACGCCGGCGATGAGTTGGCCGACGGCGGACATCTTCTCGCTCTGCAACAACTGTTCCTGAGTGCGGCGCAGATCTTCGTAGGCTTTGCAGGTCTCTTCGTACAGCCGAACTTTTTCAATCGTGGTAGCCAACTGCCGGCTGATTGCGACGAGCAGATTTTCTTCTCCTGTGGAATAGGCGTACTCCACATGGCTGCGCAGCCCCATCATTCCGATGGGACTGTCCTTGCCCCAGAACAGCACCCAATTCCATGCGCCGTCACTATTGGAGCGGATAAATTCCGCAACCGCCCCGGTAAGATGAGGCAGGTATTCCGCCGTAATCACCTCGGCGCGGGAGCGCATCACCAAGTCACCAAAGCCATCCGCAAAGCTGATTTCGGCGGGCCGTGATTTGTCGCGGCTGCGCGGACCCCACGCCGCCCGACGGCGATAAGTGGGAGCGTCAGAATCGGAGAGATAAACTGCACCACTCTCGGCGCCAAACAGCGAGACCACCTGCCGCAGGGTGAGGTTCAGGATTTCATCCAGATCGAACGACTGGGTAGCCACTACAGCCATCGCGTTCAGCGCGTTCAGTTCGCGATTGCGGCGCCGCATTTCATCTTCGGCCCGACGCTTCTCGGTGACATCGAGAACAAATCCCTGGTAGCGTTCGATCTTCCCGGTCGCGTCGCGAGTGGCAAAACTGCTCTCGGCGGCCAGCAGCAATGTGCCGTTTTTCCGCCGCATCGTCACATCAAAATGCCGGACATAGTTGTGCTGTTCGATGGCCTTATGGAAGGATTCCCGCTGACCGGCATCTACGCGAATATCTTCGTCCAGGTTCAGGGGAAGCAATTCTTCCCGCCGTTCATAACCCAGCATGTTCACGAGCGCGTCGTTGCAATCGAGTAAGCGCCCGTCCGGTGTGGCAACGTAAACGCCTTCCTGCACCTGATCGAAGAGCAGGCGATATTTTTCTTCCGCAGAGTGCCGCTCGGTAATGTCGCGGACGATGTGGATGGTGCCCTTCTGCTGGCTGCCTTGCTCGCTGTAGGAGGAACTGGAGACCAGGGAGAAGCCGCCAAAACAAGGGTCCGCACCTTCGGTGACTTCTTCATCCCCGCGAGCGCAGTAGGGGCAACCGGTCCACTCGCCCAGGCTGTGCGGCAATACGGATTCGCAGGTGCTACCGATCACATCGGAAGAGGATTGTTCCAAGTGCTCGAGGAGAACCTGATTGGCCTTGATGACTCTGAATTCCGCGTCATGCGCCAGAATGATGTCATGCACTGAGTCAAAAGTGTTTCTCCACTGGCGCTGCGAGCGGAGAACCTGCTCCAGCAAACGGAAGTTCTCGATTGCGATTCCCAGTTGCCGGCCACACGTTTCCAGGAATTCGCTTTCTTCGGCGGTGAGTTTTCGCTCGGCCGCGCTGCCCAGGTAAAGCAATCCGATCGGCGACTTCTTCCCGAGCACCGGAACCGTGGTCAGATAATGAATTTTTTCGGATTTCAGCAGGCTTTGATCTTCCGGAGTTGTGGAGCTTCTTCGCGCCGTCTCTGGCTTGCCCCGATCCAACATCTGCGACACATTCGTTGACAGCTCAGCAATGCCGACCTCGCGCAGGAATTCTGCGGAAACTCCCACGGCATGCGTGGCCACGAGATGTCCGCCCTCGATCAAACGGAACCAGGCGGCCTTGCTCTGGGTAAGCTGCCGCAAGGATTCCAGAGCCTTGTCCAGCATGCCGCCCTGCTGTTGCGCCTGGACGATGCTCTCAGTGAGGGCGCGCAGTACAGTCAGCCGTTGGGCGCGAGCGCGCGCTTCCCGGAACACAACCAGCAGCATGCTGACTCCCAGCAAAGTATCGGCAGCGACGAAGGCGCCTGCGGGAATCACAGCGGCTAAAAGCCAGTCCAATTCAGATGCTGCACCAGAAGAAATCGCCGCGAGCATCCATGAAGTTGCTTCCCGACGGCCACGGCGGGCGCGCAACAGCGCGACGGCTGCAGTGAAGAGAATGATTCGGTAAGACACTTCGAGAGCCACGCGCAGCGGCAACGAGTCCGGCCAGAGCAGAACGCGAGCTACGGCAAAACCCGCAGTACAAACGGTGACTGCAGCCAATGGGGTTACTAGATTCCGCTCGCGGATGTAAGCAAAGACGGCACCCGCAAACAGGCCGATTGCGATTACGAATGCGGCTTGCTCAACAGCGGGCAAATAACGCACAGGGATGTGCGTCCTGGCGCCGTAGGCCTGGACGAAACGGGAACTGACCAGCAGCGTCCATGCCGCCGCCCAAATCGCCAGATAGCGTTCGCGAAAGACTGACAGCACCAGCAGCGAGGCTGCCAGGACGGTCAGCAGCGCCCACTCCCCGGGCTTCAGCCTGGCGGCAGCCGGCTGTGCGACGTTATTCCAGAAAGACCAAAGCGACGCGGTCATGTTTTGCAGATCAGTTTTGCAGATCAGTTCGGCAAATCAGTCCAGGTAAATCAGTTCGACCGTTCACACGCGATGGGTTGCGGGAGCGGCAGACGTGACACTGCCTGACTCCTGAATACCATGCTTCCACCTGATCTCAATGTTCTTTCCGGACCTCAATGGTTACTTTCGGTATCTCACGTCTAAGGTAGAATCGCCGATAGTATCCAGAGACGCTCTGCTGGGACACTCATGCCCGATCGCATTCTCGTAGTGGACGACGAAGAGGCAATCCGCGAGATTGTCTGCGCCATCCTTGCTGCCGCGGGTTACACCTGCAAACAAGCTGGTTCCGGCATGGAAGCTCTGGCCCTGCTGAATTCCGGCGATATGTTTGAACTGATGCTCTCCGACCTGATGATGGCGGACCTCGATGGCATCGGTCTGCTGGAAAGAACCAAAGAGAAGTTCCCTGATATGCCGGTCGTGATGGTTACGGCTGTGCATGATATTTCGGTTGCGCTGGCCGCCATCCGCAACGGCGCTTACGATTACCTGCTTAAGCCCTTCGAGCGCGAACAGTTGCTCAATGCGGTGGGACGGGCTCTCGAAAATCGGCGGCTAAAGGTAGAAAATCGTACTTATCAAACCAATCTCGAGTCCCTGGTCGAAGCTCGCACCGACCAATTGCAGGCTGCGATGACCGATCTCGAGCGCTCTTACGACATTACGCTGCAAGCTTTGGGCGATGCGCTCGACCTCAAAGACCGCGAGACCGAAGGCCACTCCAAACGTGTTACTGCATTTACGATGGCCATTGCCCGCGCGATGGGGTTGCCGCGGGAGCAGATTGACGTCATTGCCCGCGGCGCGTTCCTTCATGACATTGGCAAAATGGCGATTCCGGATCGCATCCTGCTCAAGCCGGGAAAGCTTGACGATGACGAGCGGACCATCATGCGCGAGCATTGCTACCACGGTTATCAGATGCTCAAACGGATTCCGTTTCTGGCCGAAGTTTGCGAAATTGTTTATTCGCACCAGGAACACTTTGACGGCTCTGGTTATCCTCGAGGCCTGAAGGGGACTGAAATTCCTTTAGGGGCGCGCATTTTCTCCGTTGCGGACACTTTGGACGCCATCATCTCTGACCGGCCTTATCGTCCGGCTCGAACTCTGGCAGCGGCCCGCAAGGAGATCCAAGTGTGGTCGGGACGACAATTTGATCCTGAGGTGGTCGAGATCTTTCTGAAGATGCCCGACGATATCTTCGAGGATCTGCGCCGGGAGATTAACGCGCAGAGCTATCCGTTTGCTTATTCCTCTAACGCCAAGGGTGCGTCCTAAGCCGGGTCTTCGCGTCTTAGCACCCGGATTGCAATCTCAACTGTCCTGAGCGTTCTCGTTAGTAGGCAGCGTTTCCACTTTCGACAAACCTAAGCTCAAATTGTGGCGGATAATTTCTACCAGGAGGAATTCTATGAAATCTGTAGCGTGGCTTCTGGCGCTCTCCATCCTCACCCTCACGGCCGCATCGTCAGCGCAGGAGCATCCTAACCTCACCGCCCAGCCCAATTCTGTCTACGTAGGCGCCGACGGGAAATTCGAATCGGCGCCGGACACTGCTGTGATCCAGTTCAACATCTCCGTGCAGGAAGAGACTTCGCAAGCGGCATACCAGCATGCGTCGAAAGATGTGGAGCAAGTGCGCGAAGTGTTGCGCGCCAACGGCATCGAACCAAAATCCGCGACGATCGGATTTTTTTCCGTTCAACCGATGTATGACTGGAAGAATGCCAGGCAGAAAGTGATTGGTTACCGCGTGACCACCGATGTGACGCTCAAGTTGAAAGATTTTTCAAAGATCGGACCCATTACCCAGCAACTTGCCGACGCCAATGTCAGCGAGAGACAGACTTTAAGCTACATGCTGGAAAATGTTGACGAAGCCAAGAATAAGGCTGTGGAAGACGCGTACCGGCGAGCGCGCAACTCCGCCGAGACGCTCGCCCGCGCCAGTGGGCGGGGTTTAGGCGAACTTTCCTACGCGTCAGTCGATACGTTTGAGAACCAGCGCATGCCGGTCCCGCACATGGCGCGCGCCATGGCAGCCATGGGCAATGCCGCGCAACCCGCACCAACGGAGGAATTCACGCCGCAAAACGTGACGGTGACGGCGCATGTAAATGCGCTTTTCAATTTGAAGTAGGTGCCACTGCGACTCGCTGCGCTTGGCCGGACAGCGGAGGCAGCTATCCCGGCACATCGTCCCGGAAATCTTATGGAGTTGCCTTTGCCATAGCGATGCGGCTCGCATCTACAGTGATGGGGCGCTGAATTTCCATCTCGATCGACGTTCCTACGTCAAGCCTCACATCGCTGCCGCGCTTCAGCAGAGCCCACGCAATGCCCGCTGCCGCGCCCGCGCCGGCTCCAATCGCGCGCACCGTTCAGGCCTCCAGTGGCCAACCCTCCAGCCGTCGCGCCGCCCATGGTTCCGTACACACCGTTTTTGGCTGCGTCTTCCACTCTTTTCCCAGTGTCACTATCCTGCTGAATCGTCCCTTCGGAATCCTTCACCGATTTGTTGTCCGCCCCAGGCGTGTTCTCGACCGAACCCGGCAGCATCACGGTGTATCCGCTGGGATAAATTATGGACGTGAAATGCATCAGGATCTCGGCGCGTCCCCTGCCGTGGCCAGCGCGCTCCACGTGAGCGATCTTCCCTTGAATGTAGGCCCCGGCTGGAACGATTACGCGGTCATCCACAACAAAGGGAAACGCGGTCTCAGCATAGACGGCGTCGCCCTCGCGGGCATTTTTGGTAGAGATTGCCTGCTTGAGAGAGAGAGGAATCTTGGTTCCGGCGGGAATCGTAACTGTGTTGGGATTGGAAGACGGAACGGCCGGTGGAGTTGGCACGGACTCGGTGCGCTTCGGAGCCGACGGGACCGATGGCGAGGCAGTCTGAGCCAGTGACATTCCAGATAACAAAAACACAATCAAGAGTGTGCGCATCGCTAAACCTCCAATGAGCCGAAACTCCTCCTCGCATTGGGCAGAGAATACCACGCAATCAGTACCTCGGATGCTCGTTGAACTCCACTTGGCTGCCCCGCTGCCCGATTCGTTTACAACAGGTGCCGAACACCTGTACCTAGTAGAGTAAATATTTCTTCCGCACCGCTTCAAAGTTCTCGATCTTCTCCTGCCAGTCCTGCGCGATGCGCCGTGGATCTTCGCCTGCCACCAGCCCGTCGTATGCCGCCTGATTCACCAACAGCTCCATCATGCGTTCCATCTTATAGTCTGCCGGATAGAGTTTTTTTAACGCAGCAGCCAGCTCAATTCCCATCTCGGGTGCATCCAGCGCGTTGCGATCGGTAAGAACCAAGTTCACACCTTCGCACTTTTGTCCCGCGTAGTTGCTCGACGTTGGAGTGAATGTGATGGGACGAATCTGACTCCGGCAATCGCGCGTGCATTCAAATATGCAGCCAGTTCGCGGGCCTTCATCCAGGGAGCGCCGAGCACTTCGAAAGGAGTATCGGTGCCGCGGCCGACCGAAACATTCGTTCCCTCGATTAGACCAACTCCCGGATATAGCGCTGCCTCGGTCACGCTGCGCAAGTTCGGGGACGGATTTATCCAAGCTAGTCCGGTCGAATCGAACCAGTCGCCGCGCTCCCAGCCTTCCATCGCAACCACGGTCAGCTTCGCATTGATGTTCCGTTCGGTGTTGAACATCTTGGCCAGCTCGCCCATGGTCATGCCATGGCGCACCGGCACCGTCCAATAATTGTTGAAATTCTCCACGCCCGCGTCTGACACCGGCCCCTGCACGAACGATCCCGTAATCGGGTCAGGCCGGTCGAGCACAATCACCTCGATCCCTGCCTTTGCTGCGCCCTCCAGAAAATATCCGAGCGTCGTTTCGTAGGTATAAAACCGCACGCCGGCGTCCTGAATATCGACCACAACCGCATCCAACTGTTTCAGCACATCCGGCGGCGGACGCCGCGCCGCATCCTTCGCCCCGTACACGCTGTAAACGGGAACTCCGGTTGCCGCGTCTTTCGAATTGTTTAAGTCCGTCGTGTCCAGCGTTCCCGTGACGCCATGTTCGGGACTGAAGATCGCGTCCAGCGAAACTCCCGGTGCCTTAGCCAGTACGTCGATCGTCCGTTGTCCATTGGCATCCACGCCCGTCTGGTTGGTGAGCAGGCCAATTCGCTTCTTGCGGCCTGCAACCTGGACGAGGTCGAAGTTGTGCTCCTCGAGGACATCGATTCCCGTCTTCACGCTGCCATTGCGGGCGCTCATACGCCGCGCCGCGCTTTGCGCTTCGTTGTAACCGGTAATGCTTTGCCAGCGCAGCGCCTCTTTCTCGCTGGCGGTCAAAGAAAGCGCAGCCGCGACTGCCGTCGCGACTTCCGACCGCAACGCGATTGCGTTTCCCTTCCCACGAGGATGCACGGCATTGGTCAGCAGAATGATGTAGGTCTGCGTGGTTGGATCGATCCAGATCGATGTTCCGGTAAAGCCGGTGTGCCCGTAGGATCCGATGGGCAGAAGATCGCCGCGGTTCGAGGAGAACGGAGAGTCGATGTCCCAGCCAAATCCGCGCAGCACTGGCGCTGACGGAGGCTGCTCCGGCTGCGTCATCTTCTCGACCGAGAGCGGAGAAAGAATCCCTCCGCCACCATTCAGCAATGCCTGGGCAAATTTCGCCAGATCGTCCGCCGTGGAAAACAATCCCGCATGGCCGGCCACGCCGCCCATTCGCCGTGCCGTTGGATCGTGCACCACGCCGCGCAGCATGTGCTCGTTCTCGTCATACTGCGTGGGCGCGATTCTTGCCCGCCACGCCGCCGGCGGCAGGAATCGCGTATGCATCATTTTTAGCGGGAGGAAGATGTGACGCTGGCAATATTCGTCCAGCGATTCGCCTGAAACTTGCTCCACCAGTGCGCCCAGCACAATAAAGTTAATGTCGCTGTAGGAAAATCTCGAGCCCGGCGGATCTTCCGGCGTTTCTGCAAACGCCATACGGTAGGCGGTGTCTTTGCCTTCCCAGGGCATTTTCAAATCGAGATCTGGGGCCAGTCCGGAGTAGTGCGTCAATAATTGCCTTATTGTGACGTCGTCTTTTCCGTTCTGCGCAAACTCGGGCAGGTACTTCGCCACGGGATCATTCAGGCGGACTTTGCCTTGCTCAACCAGTTGCATTACCGCTGTGGTGGTCGCAATCACTTTGGTGAGGGATGCCAGATCAAAAATCGTATCCAGCGTCATGGGCTCGCGGCGCGGCTCCAGCGCGCGATTGCCGTAGGCCTTCCTATAGATCACATGGCCGTTATGTCCGACCAAAAGAACGGCGCCGGGAATATTGCCATCGTGGATAGCTTGCTCGATGACGGCGTCGACAGAACTCAGACGAACTGCCGCCGCTGGCCGCTTCGCGTCCACCGAAGCCAAAGCCGTCAGCGACGCCAGAAGAATGCCGCAGACTACGATGGGCGACAGAGACAAGTTTGATTTAAGAGAAAGGATGCTTTGACTCTACACAAGCACAGCCTCATGACTCAAGAAGCGCAAGTACCGGGTACCGCGGATGCCATATCATGAATGCGTATCATTCGAGTTCTTCATGCCATTACCAGCCCCGCTAACGCCGCTACTCGACGCATCGGAGGATCAAGACCACGTCTTTGCCTCCGCCTTCGCAGTTCTAGAAGAAGCCATCGCCGAACGCTCTTTCCCGGCGGCTTCGGTCGCGATTGCGGTACGTAGACGGCTGATTGCGGTCAAAGCCTTCGGCCGGTTTACCTACGAAAGCAGTGCTCGATTGGTGAGTCCTGCGACGCTCTTCGATCTTGCATCTCTCACCAAGGTGGTTGCGACCACACCCATGGCGATGCTTCTCTACCAGCGCGGACTACTCGATCTGGATGCCCCGGTCGGGGCCGTCGTGCCCGAATTCGTATGTGACGCCGAAAAGGATCTCCGACGTCGGGAGGTGACGTTTCGCATGTTGCTGGCGCACTCTTCCGGCTTGCCGGCTTACGAGAAATTATTTTTGAAATCGCGCACTCGTGACGAATTACTGCACGAGGTTTTCGTTACACCACTCACCGCGGATCCCGGCACCCGCGCGGAATACAGTGACATCGGATTCATCCTTCTCGCTGCTGCACTGGAACGGGTCTCGGACGAATCGCTTGATCGATTCTGCCAGCGCGAGATTTTTGCCCCGCTCGGCATGACCCATACAGCGTTCAACCCACCGTCCGAGATACGTGGGCAAATTCCTCCTACCCAAGATGATCAAGATTTCCGACATCGCATCATCCAAGGCGAGGTGCAGGATGAGAACGCCAGCGTTCTTGGGGGCGTCTCAGGACACGCTGGAGTTTTTTCTACGGCCGACGATCTCGCTCAATTCGGCCATGCCATGATCAGTCCGGGTGCGCTCATTCGCCGCGAAACGATTGCGCTGTTCACTCGCCGGGAATCCGCGCCCGCAGGCACATCTCGTACTCTCGGGTGGGATACGCCGTCCTTCCCATCGCAGTCGGGGAGGTATTTCGGTCCTGCATCCTTTGGCCATCTGGGCTATACAGGCACATCTCTATGGATCGATCCTGACCGGCAACTCTCAATCTCTTTACTCACCAACCGCACTTGGCCTGATTGCTCCAATCATGCGATCAAACAGGTGCGTCCACGATTTCACGATGCGGCTATCCTGGCGCTGGAGAAGGGCGAATGACGATAGAGCGTAAATCCCCAAACTCTGAGGAAGTGGTCCTACGCAAAATTTGTCTACATCCTGCACAACTCAAGAAAGGCTTCCTGCTTGAAATCAGCCCGCGAGTCTAAAGTTAATTTGAATCAGGGTAGCCTGAACCACCGCAGTCTACGCGGCCTTCGCACCGAGCAAGCCAACAGCGCGGCGGCAGATCTCGATTGCAAGACGTCGCTCGAGATTGCACGGCTGATGAATGCAGAAGACGCTACGGTCGCCGGGGCCGTCGCTCGTGTCTTGCCGCAGATTGCGCGGGCCATCGACTTGGTCGTCGCCGCGCTGCGCCGTGGCGGACGCCTGATTTACGTCGGCGCGGGGACCAGTGGCCGCATCGCCGCGCTGGATGCCGCCGAGTGCTCGCCCACATTCAACACCGATCGCGTTCAGTTCATTATTGCTGGAGGCGCCAAAGCTTTGGCCACAGACTCCGAGATCAGCGAGGATAACGCGAAGCAAGGACGCGAGGAAATGGCCCGCCGCAAACCGGGAAAGGATGATGTTGTGCTCGGCATTGCCGCCAGTGGACGAACTCCATTCACCCTGGCGGCCGTCAAATTGGCGCGCCAGCGTGGCGCCCACACTATTGCTCTTACTTGCAATCCCAACTCCCCGCTGGAACGCGCCGCCGGCCTCGCCATCGTGGTTCAGGTCGGGCCTGAGGTGCTGGCTGGATCCTCCCGAATGAAGGCCGCCACCGCCCACAAGATGGTGCTCAACATGATTTCCACTGGCGCCATGAGCCGTCTGGGTTATGTCTACGGCAGCCTGATGGTCAATGTGGTGCCGAAGAATGAGAAGCTCACACAGCGCGCGGTTGCCATTCTGGAGCGGGCTTCGGGAGTCGGTACCGCGGCTGCGCGCGAGGCGCTTGAGGCGTCCGGGCATCGCACACCCGTGGCTGTCGTGATGCTGATTGCAGGCGTCACTCGAGCTCAGGCAGTCGCCGCTTTGAAAAAATCTTCCGGCCATGTGCGCCAGGCCATTTCAATCGCCAGCGATTAGTGGAATGTGAATTGAACCTCCTCGTTTGAACCTGCTTGTTTGACCCTCTCGGCACAGTCATTTACCTTGAGAGTGCCGTTCCCACTTCGTGCAGCGAGGTCCGCGGCGCGAGGCTGCCTCTATTAATGGATAAAAAACGAATATTGGCCAGTGCAGTTGTGTTCCTGATCCTGGCCGTTCTGGTTTATCTGCAGTATCGCCACTGGCAAAGCTTCGACTGGGGCACATTCTGGGCGGAGACCCACCGCATCAGGAAAATCCATGTACTGCATGCAATTGCGCTGATCTACATCGGATACTTCCTGCGCGCGGTGCGGTGGAAGATTTTCTTACAGCCGGCTCGTCCCCACGCCAAGATGATCGACATGGTATCCCCAACAGTAATTGGGTTCACCGGATTGGCGCTGTTGGGGCGCGCGGGAGAGTTCATTCGCCCCTACCTGATCGCCCGGCGCACCGATCTTCCTTTTTCTTCTCAGCTTGCGGTCTGGACGGTAGAGCGCATCTTTGATGTAGGGGCGTTCACAGTTCTAATGGTGCTCGCTATTTTTCTGCCCAGCGCACTGCCGGCGATTCCCCATCCGGAATATTATGTGCGGTTTCGCGAAGGCGGATTCTTGTTGGTCGGAGCGGTGCTGGCACTGACTGTGGGCGCGATCGTGATTCGGCGCAGTGGCGACAAAGTGGCGCGCTGGGTGGAGGAAAGATTCGGCCATCTCTCCGCAAATTTCGGTCACAAACTGGCACAAAGAATTCGGGAATTCGGCACTGGACTCGACACCATTCACGGCCCGGTATCGCTGTTGATGCTGAGTCTGGTTTCCGTTGGAATGTGGTACATCATCGCGCTGGCATACAAGGAAGTGACGCACTCCTACGGCGTGGCTTCGCTGGATATTCCAGTCTCGCAGGTCCTGATTCTGATGGGAGCCAGCATGCTGGGATCGATGCTGCAATTGCCGGCGGTAGGCGGCGGCTCGCAGATGGCAACTATTGCGGCGCTTTCCAGCGTGTTCGATGTTCCCCCGGAAATGGCAGCAAGTTGCGGGATTTTGCTGTGGCTGGTTACATTTGCAGCGGTGGTTCCCGTCGGACTTATTCTGGCGCATCATGAGAGGTTGTCGCTGAGAAAGCTCTCGGAAGAAAGTCATCGCAGCGAAGAAGCGGAGCTTAGCGGACCTCCGGCTTGAATCATCACCCTATCTATTACGTAGGTACCGGCTACCGGTCAGGGTAGTACTCGCCTGTTACAATTTCTGTATTAAATCCTGAAAATCTATTATTAGTTCGGCAGTTTCGTTTCCGCCAACATCAGCGCCATGAAATGTCCTTTTTGCGGATTTGCTAACGATAAAGTCGTAGACTCGCGCGAGAGCAAGGAAGCGGAATCCATCCGCCGCCGGCGCGAGTGCCTGAAGTGCAGCAAGCGCTTCACCACTTACGAGCGCATCGACGAGATCCCTTACATGGTGGTGAAAAAAGACGGTCGCCGGGAAAAATTCGATCGCCAGAAAGTATTGAATGGACTGTTGCGGGCATGCGAGAAGCGGCCAGTACCGATCAGCAAGCTGGAACAGATTGTGAACGAGGCGGAGTCGTTCGTGATCGAGTCGCAGGAACGCGAGCGCAAGACCAGCGAATTGGGTGAGCTGATCATGAACCGCTTACGGCGCTACGACAAAGTGGCCTATGTGCGGTTTGCTTCTGTTTATCTTGATTTCAAAGATGTGAATGAATTCATGAACGAGTTGAGAGACCTGGTGAAAGCGAAAGAGGCAGGAGACGTCCGAAGCAAGACTCAGAAAGTCTGAAGCGCAGGAATCGATTATGAGTCATAAAGTAACGCTGATACCCGGCGATGGCATCGGCCCGGAAGTAAGCCAGGCTACAGTCCGCATTCTGGAAGCGACCGGCGTGAAGTTTGATTGGGAAACATTTCAGGTGGGCGCCGATGCGTTCGAGAAGTACGGCGAATACATCCCTAAAGACGCTCTGGAATCGATTGAGCGAACTCATGTGGGATTGAAGGGTCCGGTGACTACGCCGGTAGGTGGCGGCTTCTCCAGCATCAACGTGGCGCTGCGCCAGAAATTTGAGCTGTATGCGAACTTCCGCCCGATTCGGAATCTGCCGCATATTCCGACGCGCTATCCTGATGTCGATCTCATTATCGTGCGCGAAAATACGGAGAGTCTGTATTCCGGATTGGAGCACGAAGTGGTGCCAGGTGTAGTGGAGAGTTTGAAGATCATCACCGAGAAGGCCTCTACTCGTATCGCGAAGTTCGCCTTTGAATACGCGCGGAAAAATCAGCGCAAGAAAATCCACGCCATCCACAAAGCCAACATTATGAAGTTGTCCGATGGATTATTTCTGCGCTGCTGCCGCAGCGTGGCCAAGGGATACCCTGAAATCACTTATGGCGAACATATTGTGGATAACACCTGCATGCAACTGGTAATGAATCCCTATCAGTACGACATGCTGGTGATGGAAAATTTGTACGGTGATATTATTTCCGACCTGTGCGCGGCATTTGTAGGCGGATTGGGATTTGTGCCCAGCGCGAATCTCGGCGACGAGTGCGCTATTTTTGAGGCGGTGCACGGCTCGGCTCCTGATATTGCAGGGAAAAATCTGGCAAACCCAACCGCATTGCTGCGCTCCGGACTGTTGATGTTGCGGCATCTCGGCGAGTTCGATGCATCGACGCAGATTCGCAACGCGTTAGAAAAGGTATACCGACATCCGGAAAAACTGACGAAGGATGTTGGCGGCAAGGCGGGAACTTCGGAGTTCGCCGATGCCGTGATTGAGGAAATGGAGAAAGCGAAGACGGCACCCGCTGCCATTCACTAGAAAAGTTCTTGCTTCATTTTTGCAATTCCGCCATTGACTCTCGCCGCGGATGGGAGTAAATTCGCCCGTTCTGGGGAATCAGCGGGGATGGCGAACACAACGCGCCGTGTGGGAGTAGTTCTTTTTCAGCTGGGCGGTCCTGATACGCTGGCTGCGATAGAGCCTTTCCTTTATAACCTTTTCTGCGATCCCGATATTATCGATTTTCCCTTTGCTCGCCTTGGCCGTAAACCTCTGGCCAAACTGATTTCGACCACCCGCGCCCGCAAAGTACAGCATCACTATGCAACCATTGGCGGAGGCTCGCCGATCCGGCGGTTTACCGAGCAGCAGGCGCTCGCGCTGGAAACTGAGTTGAGAAGCGAGGGGCTGGATGCGCGCTGCTTTGTGGCCATGCGCTACTGGCATCCGTTCACGCGCGAGGCCATCGCTCAACTTGAGGCCGCGCTGCTGCGATGAGGTGGTTCTGCTGCCTCTGTATCCTCAATATTCCTCGACCACCACGGGAAGCAGCCTGAATGAATGGCAACGGCTGTTTCACAATAATATTCCGGTGCACAACGTGGGCCCGTTCTATCGGCATCCGATGTATTTAGACGCGTTTGTCGAGAAAGTGGACGAGGCGTTGTCGCGCTTCGAAAATCCAGCCCGGGCAGAGGTCGTTTTCAGCGCGCACAGTATTCCCATGTCAATCATCGCCAAGGGGGATCCTTATCAGCGGCACATTGAGGAAACTGTGCGCCTGCTGATGGCGCGCGGGGGATGGCCGAACCGTCATCGCCTCTGTTACCAGAGCAAAGTTGGCGCCAGCAAATGGTTACAGCCTTCGTTTCACCGGACATTGCGTGATCTGGCGGCAGAAAAGATTCGCGAAGTCTGCGTCGTCCCCGTGGCCTTTGTTTCCGACCACGTGGAAACTTTGGGCGAAATCAATCACGAGGGACGCGAGGAAGCGCGGCGGCTGGGGATTACTCACTTCGAGATGAGTTCCGGCCTGAACGATTCTCCAAAATTTATATCTGCATTGGGCCGGTTGGTGCTGCAGGCGCTCGACCAGTCAATTCATTCCTACAGTCCGATTCATAACACCGGAGGGCAAGTTGCGGCGCCAGGGTTGCTGGTGGCCGCGGGAGATTAGTTCGAGTCTTTTAAAAAAGCAGGGAGGCACTCATGGCGGTTCCGGGAAGTGAACAACCGAACCCGAGTCCGAATCCAGATGCGGCGCAACCTGCGCCGCGGAGCGCGGTCGATGCCACCAAGTATGTAGGCACGCCGGCAGTGGGAACCTCAAAAGCAGCAGCGTCTGCTGGACTTTCGTCTGCCGGACCTTCGAACACCGATGTCGACCGGCGGCGGCGACGTTTGGTATGGGTGGGCGTCACCGCATTTCTCACCGCATGGTTCCTCGCTTTCTTCCGGTTCTTTCTTCCCCGCACTCTTTTCGAACCCAACTCGGTTTTCAAAATTGGCTATCCCTCGGAGTTCGCACTTGGAGTCGACACCAAGTTCCAACAGAAATATCGCATCTGGGTCGATCGTACCCCGGACCGCATATTCGTGATCTACGCTCGCTGTACGCACTTGGGATGCACGCCCGACTGGAAACCGAGCGAAAACAAATTCAAATGCCCATGCCACGGCAGTGGCTATGACAGCGAAGGAATCAACTTCGAGGGACCGGCTCCCCGACCCATGGACCGCGCCAAGGTTGAGCTGGCGGCCGACGGGCAAATCATCGTCGACACCTCGCGGCTCTATCAGTGGCCGAAAGGGCAGCCGACTCATTTCAATGACCCGGGAGCATTTTTGCCGGCTTAGCAACGGAGCATATCGCGCCGCGCGCAGCATCTGGCATCACGGTAAATTACGAGGAATTTCATGGCTGAAGAGAACAACGGCAAGAACGGCAAAGTGGGACTGGTCGACCGCGTCAAAGACGACATTCAGGCGATGAAGGTCGATATTCCCGCCAAGGCGAAGGAACAGATTGAAGGTCTGAAAGATCCGACAAAAACCCAAGTCTACACTTCCATCTTCCGCCACAAGCACGACGACACTCCTCGCAATCGCGCTCTAGGCGTGCTTTCCAATGTGTTCCTGCATTTGCATCCGGCGAAGATCAACCGCGATGCCGTGCGCTACAGCTATACCTGGGGCATGGGTGGCATCACTTTTTTTCTGTTTATTATTCTCACCTACACCGGCGTGCTCCTGATGTTTTATTACCATCCGAGCAAAGTGCAAGCGTTTCGCGACGTGCTTTACCTTGAGCACGATGTTCCCTTCGGAAAAATCCTGCGTAACATGCACCGCTGGGCGGCTCACTTGATGGTGATCGCAGTGTGGCTGCATATGTTCCGGGTGTTTCTGACTGGCTCGTACAAAAAGCCGCGCGAATTTAACTGGAATATCGGCGTGCTGCTGCTGGTATTTACTTTGTTGCTGTCCTTCACCGGTTACCTTTTGCCGGACGATCAGCTCGGGTTCTGGGCTGTAACCGTAGGAACGAACATGGCGCGAGCCACACCGCTGCTGGGGCATGAAGGCCCGTTCGGATCAATGCTGGGCATGACCCCTTACAACGACGTGCGGTTCGGATTGCTCGGCGGATCCATCGTGGACGCGAATGCACTACTACGTTCCTACATCTGGCACTGTATCGGAATTCCTATCGTCGCTTCGATCCTGATGATTGTGCACTTCTGGCGTGTGCGAAAGGATGGCGGCATTTCCGGTCCGGCTCCGGTGATGCTGGAGGCGGAAGCCGACAAGCCGCGACGGGGGCCGAAAGCGGCGGGAGAATGAGGTTTATGTGGGGACAGCCGCCCTCGGCTGTCTGCCGAGCGCAGCTCGGAATTGAGTGCCAGCAAAAATAGTCGAGCTTGGCTCGACATGGACGGCCGAGGGCGGCCGTCCCCACACACGAAGTTGGTGGAGAGATTATGGACTGGCGACAGATTTGGGAGATTTGTTCGGCTCCGGATAACGTGCCAATCGTGGGCTTGATTCCACTGCTTGCTTTCTATATTTACCTGGCGTGGAAGCAGGCGCATGCCAACGATCTGCTGATCGAGCAACTCGAAGGCGACGCCGCCCTCGCCAAAACGCATCACCGCAAGACCTGGCCGTTCAAGCCGGGCTGGCAGAAGGAAGTTCACGTTTGGCCGTTCCTGCTGCGTATCGAATTTCTAGCAGCCATTATTGTCACCATCATTCTGATGGTCTGGTCGATCACGCTGAATGCGCCGCTGGAAGAACCCGCCAATCCGAACTTGACCATGAATCCGGCGAAGGCTCCGTGGTACTTCCTCGGACTGCAGGAGATGCTCGTCTATTTCGATCCATGGATCGCCGGTGTCGTGATGCCGACTGTGATCATCGTTGGGTTGATGGTCATTCCTTACATCGATACGAATCCGCTGGGCAGCGGGTATTACACCTGGAAGCAGCGCAAGTTTTCCATCGGAACATTTTTGTTTGGCTTCATTATTTTGTGGGTCTCGATGATCCTGATCGGAACCTTTATTCGCGGGCCCGGTTGGCAGTGGTTCTGGCCGGGGCAAACATGGGATCACAACCGGCTGATCTATGAAGTGAATCGCGATCTGCCGGATATTTTCGGCATCACCTCCAACATGGCGAAGGCGGTCTTCGGCGCGATTGTGGTGGGCGGCTATTACGTGCTGGGAGGTTTTCTTGTTTACTCGCTGTTCAGGCGATACATGGCGAAAGACTTCAAGCGCATGAGCCTTCTGCAATTTGGCATCACGCAATTTCTATTGCTGACGATGGTGGCGTTGCCGCTAAAGATGGGGCTGCGGCTGTTGTGGCACATCAAGTATGTGTGGATTACGCCCTGGTTCAATGTTTGAGGACACCGGCACTCGTAACGTGCCGGCGAGAATAGCAGGCTCCTCACCGAGCCCTTGGCTCAATTCGGAATAACAGATAGATTTTCGGAGGAAGTGGTGACTGAGAAACCCAACCCCGAGCAAGATCCAATCACAAGCAAGTCGTATGCCGCGTACTACCTGATCGCGACCGTGATTTTGATGGCGACTTTGTTCTGGGCCTTGTGGGATGAGGCCTGGGGCCAGCGGCCGTGGAAGGCTTTTCAGGAACACTGGAAAACTCGCTACTCTGCCTTTCTGAACACGGCTCGGTCGAAATCCGCCACGTCAGAAAAAGATGTTGAAAACAATCCAGACTACGTTGCCCTCAAACAAGCCTACCAAAAGACCTATCAGGATTCGAAACCGCAGGCCGACGAAGCGCGCAAGAAACTGGATGATGCCAGCGCCCGGTTGCTCGCGGTGCAAAGCGTATTCACAGACCGTCGGGCCTATGTAAATGCGCTGACTTATGAGTACGAAACCAGCACCAGCAATTCCGCAAAGGCCAGCAAGCGCAAAGAGATTGATAAGTACAAGAGCGAGCAAGCCACGGTTGAGTTTCCCGACGGCAGCAAGATGAAGTTTACCTTCCCGGAATTAGAGGAGACTTATAACGGAATTCGCAACGAACGTACGAAAATAAGTCTGGAACTAGGAGAAGCGCTAAAGCCCGTGACCGCGGCCAAGGCGAAGATGGACGGATATATCTCCGACCACATGGTGGATTTGACGCCGCAACAGATTGACGGCTTAAAGAAGAGGGCGACCGAATGGGATCCGGCAATCGTTCAGATCAATGTGGCGGAAGCCAATATCGTGGACCGTTGCGAATCCTGCCACATGAATGCACGCGAGCCTATCAAAGTCACGGCTGCCTCTATGACTGCGAAAGGCGAGAAGAAGCCCGATGAGTATGCCGACGCGTTCGCGAGCCACACTGATCCAGAGTTGTTGAAGATCCATGATCCAGAAAAGTTTGGTTGCTCGCCCTGCCATCAAGGAAATGGCCGCGCCACAACCAGTGTCGAGAAAGCGCATGGCAATTACGAGCACTGGCTCTGGCCGTTGTATCCCAAAGAGAATTCAGAAGCCGGATGCCAGAATTGCCACGCGGCCGATATGGTGCTGGCTAGCGGCGACCAGCAGTGGCTAACCATCAATAACGGTAAAGACCTCTTCCGCCAAAAAGGATGTATGGGTTGCCATCGCTATCAAGGCTATGACAAAGAGCCAGAAGACCTGAACGCGATCAGCCAGCAGATCAAGCAGATCGAAACGCAAAAGAAAGATAATTTGAAAGAGACTGCGTATCTGATGAAACAAGCAGATGCGGCGGCGTCCAACGAAGATGCAAACCGGCTCAATGGTCAGGCGGTTGACTTGAGAGTGGCAAACAGCAAGCTGGACGGGCATTTGCAGCAGCTCGATTATCAGTCGCACAGTTTGATGCAGGACATGAAGAAGGTCGGACCGAATCTAAAGGACGTTCGGCTGAAACTGAACCGGAACTGGATTCCGGTCTGGCTGAAAAAACCGACCGACTTCCGGCCAACAACGAAAATGCCGAACTTCCGTCTGAGCGACCATCAGATCCAGGCGATCTCAGCCTATATCTGGCAATCGGGACTCACCGATCCGCTTCCGAAACACAAGCCTGGAAATGCGGAGCATGGAAAGGAACTGTTTGAGACGCGCGGATGCTTAGCTTGTCACTCCATCGGCGAAGGCGATCAGATGCATGGTGGAACCTTCGCCGCGAATCTGAGCCGCGTCGGGGAAAAAGCGAATTACGATTACCTGGTTCGCTGGATTCACAACGCTCGTGAGCGTACGCGGCCCTATTGTCCCTACGAAAAGAAAGATATCGGACCAGAGGATTACGCGAAGAAGGGACTGCCTTACCAGTTTGATCTCGAGCACAGCCGGTGCCCCAATGATGGCCACGAACTGCAGGTGCAGAACATGACTGTGATGCCGAGCTTGCGCCTTGCTCCGGAGGATGCGGAAGACATTGCAACTTATCTGATGACGCAGAAGAAGCAGGAGCTTTCGTCGTATCCGGATGCTTCCTACATGGATGACCCAAACCTGAAAGCCGAGGGTAAGGTCTGGGTCAGACACTTTGGCTGCTCCGGATGCCACGAGATTGCCGGCTTCGAGGACGAGGGACGCATCGGAACAGAACTTACATTTGAAGGCAGCAAACCGATCGAGCGCCTCGACTTCGCATTGTTTACAACCATTGCACAGCGCGGCGGCGAAGATGCCGAGCCGATCAAGAACAAAGAAGATCTCGCCCGTTTGCCGGATGGTCCGGCGACGGAGCCTTGGTACAACCAGAAAGGATTTTTCGAACACAAACTCGCCGAGCCCAACGTTTACGACCAGGGGAAAGTAAAGAGCGCGACGGAAGCGCTGCGCATGCCTAACATGCACCTGACGAAGGAGCAGGTGCTCGATCTCACGACGTTCCTGATGGGAAGCGAAGAGACTTCCCTGCCCGCGAGTTATCAATACAAGCCGGGCGACGCGCGGCACGACATTCAAGAGGGCTGGTGGATCGTCAAGAAATACAACTGCATGGGATGCCACCAGTTCATTCCGGGCCAGCAGACCATTCTGATGGGATTGCCGCAGTATCAGGACAATCAGGAACAGCTGCCACCGAAGCTTTTGACCGAAGGCGCGCGCGTGGATCCGGAATGGCTGCGCAAGTTTTTGTCGAATCCGGCGTTGAGCACAACGGATACAAATCGCAACGGCGTGAGGCCTTATTTGAAAGTTCGAATGCCGACGTTCTCGTTCTCTGATAATGAACTACGCAAGCTGGTGCGCTTCTTCCAGGCATTGTCGCAGCAACCGATGCCGTATATTCCGGAGCAGGTGCCGGTGCTCACCACAAAAGAAACCGATATGGCGCGGAGCCTGTTCTCGAGCAGCGCTGCGCCGTGTTTGAAGTGCCACGCCACTGGCGATCCTGCGCATGACAAGATCGCCACGGCGCCAAACTTCCTGTTGGCAAAGGAACGTCTGAAGCCGGATTGGGTGGAACGCTGGATCACCGATCCGCAAGCGGTAAGTCCGGGAACTTCGATGCCCTCAGGCTTATTCAGAGAACAGAATGATCAGTGGGTATTTGCCGGGCCGACGCCGCCTTCGTTCCAAGGCTATACCGGAGATCATCGGAAGCTATTGACCGACTACATCTTCCAGTTGACTCCGGAGGAACAGCATAAAGTCGCAGCGTCCATGCCTCACGCAAAGACGGCGAGCGGGGCTCGGCCCACGAATCGCAGGCAGGCCGCGTCCGAGACGCAGCATGCAGTGAGTGGCGGTTCGCGGTAAGATGATCGGTTTGGCTGAGCCACTTGGTGGCGGCAAGAATCAAGATTCTCGCTTGCGCTCGGGTGACAAGTTTTTTGGAATCGAGATGAACCGGCGTTTTTGAATCGACTACTAGTTACTAAAAGGATAGAGAGGGCGACATCATGAATATGAAAACGGCTTGGAGGGTATCGGTAAGCTCTGTGGCATTGTCCGCCATGCTGCTGGCCGCAGCATGCAACAAGAAGGAGAATACTGAGCAATCGAATAACAGCATGGCGGAGCAGCAAGCCGCGCCCGCCCCGGCAGCCACTCCGATAGATCCGGCAACGGCGGCCACTGTAAAGGGTACGGTAAAGTTTGACGGCACAGCGCCGAAGCAGGCAAAGATCGACATGAGTCAGGATCCGGCATGTAAAGGCACGAACGAAGCGGAAAATATTGTTGTTGATCACGGCGACCTGGCCAATGTTTTTGTCTACGTGAAAGACGGACTGGGCAACCGTACGTTCGATGTTCCTAAGGATCCGATGGTTCTCGACCAGAGTGGCTGCAAATATCACCCGCACGTGCTTGGAGTCATGGCCGGACAGACGGTTGAGATCAAGAATGACGATCAGACCACGCATAACATCCATCCCACGCCAAAGGACAACCGGGAGTGGAATGAATCGCAGCCGCCATCGTCTCCGGCGATCGAAAAGAATTTTGCTCGCGAAGAAATCATGCTGCCGGTGAAGTGCAATCAACATCCCTGGATGAAGATGTACATCAACGTGGTGAAGAATCCGTTCTACGCGGTTACCGACAAGAGCGGCAACTATGAAATCAAAGGCCTGCCTCCGGGCGACTATACCATCGCATTTGTGCAGGAAAAATTGGGCGAGCAGGATCAGAAAGTCACAGTTGGCCCGAAAGAAACGAAGACGGTCGACCAGAGCTTCAAGGCCAGCGGCGAATAAGTCCGTATTGGAACGCAGTTTGATATTTGGGCGTCCATTACAGGTCTGGTAAAATTATGTTTCTGAAGTGCCGACTGCGCCGTTTGTCGCAGTCGGCACTGGTGGTCCGCTGATTCCATGGGAAATACTCCGAAAGCTCTTCCGGCAACCTACAATCGCGCTCATCACGCCTTCGCAGTCTTTACCGCATGCGCAGCTTTTGTGGTGATCACGGCCGGTGCTCTGGTCACAAGTAACGACGCAGGACTGTCAGTACCTGATTGGCCGACATCATTCGGTTATCTGGTGAAGGTTCCTCACTTCGTGGGCGGGGTGCGATACGAATGGAGTCATCGCATGGTGGCGGGGACCTTGGTCACTCTGACTTTGGCGATCGCCGTATGGACATGGCGGGTGGAACGGCGGCGATGGATGCGCTGGCTTGCTGTAGGCGCATTTTGTACGGTTATAGTGCAGGCGATTCTAGGCGGCCTTACGGTTTTGCTGTTTCAGCCTCCCGCGGTTTCCACGGCACATGCCACGGTGGCGCAAACTTTTTTCTGCATTGCCGTGGCTATAGCAGTGTTCACCGGACGCAGGTGGGTAGAGGAAACGCCGCAAGTGGAGTTTGATTCGCGGCGCCCGAGCCTGATCACGCTCACTCTTCTCTCTATCTTTGTGCTCTACGTTCAACTCGTTCTCGGCGGCATGTTCCGCCATCACGGGATGAGTTGGTGGCCGCACGTTCTGAATGCCGTGATTGTCTCGTTCGTGCTGGCATGGACAGCGATCCGGGCGATCTCGGTGTACTCGCATATTGAAGCGGTACGGCGTCCGGCCATCCTCATGATTTCGCTTCTGATCACGCAACTTTGCCTAGGCTTCACGGCTTTCCTGACGCGGGTTGCGTGGGGCAGAGGATGCGGCTCAACCCGAACTGCCAATGGTGGTGTCGACGGTGGCCCATGTCGCTGTGGGAGCTTTGCTGCTGGCGACGACAGTGGTTCTCGCGATTCAGGTATGGCGGCATGTTCCCGTCGCCTTGGAAGAGCGTGTGCCACAAGCACAAGAGGATGCTTCGGCGGCCTGAACATCCATTGAGCAAAAGTTCTATTAGGCTTTGACTCATTTCCGCGATGTTCTGCTGCATATCGTCGTAAACTAATACTGGGTTCATTTAGGACACTCTTGGCATCGAAAGTTTCCGCACTCGTTGATACCGCGCCGGAAGCAGCATCGCCTTCGGCCGCTGTCATTTCCGTTCAGAATCTGGTGCATCGTTATGAGAACCGCACAGCACTCAATGGAGTTTCGTTCGACGTACGCCCGGCGGAGTTGTTCGGTCTGCTTGGTCCGAACGGCAGCGGGAAGACCACGCTCTTTCGGATTCTTTCCACGTTGATGGTCCCGAGTGGTGGCCGCGCCGTCATCATGGGTTGTGACGCGGCGCAAGAACCGGCGCGCCTGCGTCGGCAGATCGGCGTTGTTTTCCAGGCACAGAGTGTCGATATGAAGCTCACCGCCTACGAGAACCTGTGGCACCAGGGGCATCTCTATGGCTTGCGCGGCATTGGGCTGAAGAAACGAATAACGGAAATCCTATCGCGGGTGGGACTCGCCGATCGCGCCAAGGAACTCGTTGAAACCTTCTCGGGTGGAATGCAGCGCCGCATCGAGTTGGCGAAAGGATTATTGCATCATCCGGGCGTGCTTTTGCTGGATGAGCCGACCACTGGCCTGGATCCCGGGGCGCGGCGCGATCTCTGGCAGTATCTGCAGATGTTGCGCGACGAAGAACATGTCTCCGTTCTGGTGACCACGCACTTGATGGAAGAAGCTGAACGCTGCGACCGCCTGGCCATCATGAACGAAGGCAACCTGGTGGCGCTGGGCACGCCGACGGAGTTGAAGAGCGAAATTGGCGGCGACGTAGTATTGCTTGACGCTGCCCACGATGCCGGGCTGCTGGCCGAACGTATCCGCGCCCGGTTTCATGTGGACACGACGGTTTTGCAAAATCAGGTGCGCATCGAACACGAAGGCGCGCATCGTTTCGTTACCGAAGTGGTCGAAGCTTTTCCGGGAGAGATCGAGGCGCTATCAATCAGCAAACCGGCACTCGAGGACGTATTCATTCGTCGCACCGGACACAAATTCTGGAGCGAGACAAATAACGAAGAAGAAGAGGGGAAGTCCTCTTCAAAAGGTCACAGGAGGTAATGTGCTTGCTCTTTCTGTTGTGCTGGGGGTTGTGCCGCTGGTGGGCGTGGTTTGGATCTTCATGAGCGGGATGATCACCTTATCGCCGCTATCGGATACGGTTGATGGCCTATTCATGACTTTGATTCTGCTCGCCCTCTCTGTCACCTTTCTGCTGAACGCGTTCTGGGAGATGCGCGACCGCGGGTTGATCGGCAAGAAGAAAGCAGCGGCTGCGGGAACAAAATCCCCGGCGGCGAAAGCGAGCTAATTCGTGGCTACTCAAACTGTCACATTATCGAGAACGAATGCGCCTGCTTCGGCCGGGCTGTTACTGCCGGCCTTCACGCTGTGGTGGCGTGAGATTGTCCGCTTCTACCGGCAGAAATCGCGCGTAGTGGGAGTGCTGGCGTCACCACTGGTGTTCTGGGTGGTGATTGGCGCAGGATTCGGCACGTCGTTCCGCACCGGCGGAGGGCAAAGTCAGCACTACATGGATTACTTTTATCCCGGCGCGCTGATCATGATCGTGCTGTTCACTTCGATCTTCACCATGATGTCGGTGATCGAAGATCGCAAGGAAGGATTCTTACTTTCCGTGCTGGTGGCGCCGGTGCCGCGCTCCGCAATCGTGCTGGGCAAAGTTCTGGGTGGCACCACGCTTTCGGCGATTCAAGGCATGATTTTTCTAGTCTTCGCACCCTTCGCCGGCATCCATCTCAATGTGGTGCAGGTTTTATTGGTGGCGGTGGTAGTCTTTCTGATCTCGTTCGCGCTTACTGCACTGGGCTTTGCCATCGCGTGGCCTATGGATTCCACGCAAGCTTTCCACGGCATCATCAATTTGTTTCTGATTCCTCTGTGGCTTTTATCCGGAGCGCTGTTCCCCATGGCTGGCGCGTCGAAATGGATTCGCGCTCTCATGTATATGAACCCGCTCACCTACGGAGTGGAGGCATTGCGCTCTCTGCTTTATCCGGGAATGGAAGCTACTTTCCCGCTGCCTTCAGCGATGGCGACCTTGCTTCTGTTTTCTCTGGTAATGTTTGGACTCGCGTTTTTGATGGCCAATCGCCGCACCACGAGGCCGGCTGCGTGATCGCCGAGCAATACGCCTACTTCCCTGCCCTTATCGCCAGCCTGAACGGAGGCAGTGCGGTTCTCCTGTTCACCGGGCGCAGCCTGATCATGCGGGGAAAAGTCGCCGCACATCGCGCGTGTATGATTGCCGCCGTTGTCTCCTCTGCTTTGTTCTTGGCTTGCTATCTGTATTTTCACGCGCACGTGGGTGATATCCGCTTCCTGGGCAGCCGCTTCTGGCACATCATTTATCTGATCGTGCTGATTCCACACGTGACGCTCGCCATCGTGATCGTCCCCATGGTCATCATTACGCTGAGCCGCGGGCTGCGTGGCCGCTATGACAGCCATCGCGCCATCGCACGGTGGACCTGGCCGCTCTGGATGTACGTCAGCGTCACAGGGGTGCTCGTATACTTCATGCTGTACCGGTGGTTTCCGCATAGCTGAGTAGTTGGGTTATTGTTGATTGTTGATTTGTTGATTGAAACCACCCCGAATCGATCTTGATTTTCAATCAACAATCAGAAATCATCAATCAACAATTGAGTTTGGTATGGCGATCGTACGATTGAAAATCGATGTGTCTGGAACAGTCGGCGACGAGGCTTGGCGCGGGATCAAGCAATTTGATCAAATTCAAAGCGCGGAGTTTGGTCCACAATTCGGCAGCAGCGGACGCAGTAACAAGGCTCCGGACCAGCCTTATGCCAAAGGCGAATGGATTGGCGCCGAAATCCGGCTGCAGACGCCGCTTCTGGCGCAGTACGCGGTTTCGCACTATCTGGAGCAGGATCGCGTACTCGATGCCGATGTGGTGGAGTAGATGGCGGTAACACATGTCTGCTAATCCGGTTCCTGACCAATCGATTGAGACCGCCAAAAGTCGCAGGCCCGGCATGTCGCGCAACCAGAAGATTCTCTTCTTCGTAACCGCGTGGCTGATCTGCCTGATGCCTTTTCTCTTCTGGTGGAATACGTGGTTCGGGCGAAAACTTTCTGACCAGCAGCTGAACGAATATTTGCACGATACAAAAAAGCCGCGGCACATTCAGCAAGCGCTCGTGCAGGTTGGTGAACGCATTACACGGCACGATGCAACTGCTAAACACTGGTATCCCGAGTTAGTGCGCCTGGCGGCTGATCCAGTGGAGGAAGTGCGCAACACCGATGCCTGGGTCATGGGACAAGACACCACCGGCGCGGGCTTTCACGAGGCGCTGCTGAAAATGTTGAACGATCCATCGCCGATGGTGCGTGGGAATGCGGCACTCTCTCTGGTGCGGTTCGGTGACGCTACAGGTCATCCGCAAATTGTGGCGCTGCTTGAGCCCGCGCGAATTAACGCTCCGCAATCCGGCAGCATCGTCGATGCTGACCGCCCCGGCACAGCCATCCATCAGGGCGGACTGATTGCGAAGCTGCGATATGGGAATACGACGGTGGAAATCCGCTCGCCAATTCCGGGGCGAATTCGTTCCGTGGCTGGAACAGGCGCAAACATCGGGGCGGGCGGGGAAATCGCCGTGGTCGATCCTTCGACTGAGCAGGTGTGGGAGGCGCTACGCGCGCTCTATCTCATCGGACAACCCGACGATCTGCCCGCCATCCTTCCCTACGAGCGGGATCTTCCCGATATCTCCAATGACGTGAGGCAACAGGCGGTTGAGACGGAAAAGGCGATTCGAAACAGAGAAAGTCGCTAATCCTAAACAGGACAGATCATGGCGCAGGCGATAGGCTACGTCACTCTGGTGGTTCGCAACTACGACGAGGCCATCGCGTTCTTCACGCAAAAGCTTGGCTTCGAGTTGATCGAAGACTCGGATGCAAGTGATCGACTGGGCCGGGAAAAACGCTGGGTACTTGTAGCTCCACCACATTCTCATGGAACGAAGCTGCTTCTAGCGCGAGCGTCGACGGCCGAGGAAGAGAGTCGCATCGGCAATCAGACCGGAAACCGAGTATTCTTGTTCCTGCATACGGATGATTTCTGGCGAGACTATCGCGCGATGACTGCTCGTGGGGTGAAGTTCTGCGCGGCGCCACGGGAAGAGACGTACGGGACCGTCGTGGTGTTCGAGGATCTCTACGGGAACAAGTGGGACTTGCTGCAACTGAAGAATTCTGGCGACTGAAGCGCACTCCCTGCTGGTGAAAACTCCTTGCGGGTGCGAACTTGTTAGACGATAAAGGGGTCCCCTTCGGCTTCGCTCAGGGCAGGCTTTCGACTGCATTGCGGAATTCGCTTCGTGAATTCTGCAACTTTGCTCAGGATGACAGTGCGTTGGGCGAGTCGAGCTGGCGTCCGGAAGCTGACGGATGAGAGCTCAAAGCTAGATTGCCATCGGCCCGACTTCTTTTTCCACTTCGGCAATGTCAACCATGGCAATGGCATCCCACGGACAGCCATCGAGGAAGCAGCCGTCCGGGCCTTTGCTGAGGCATTTCTTGCAGCCGATGCAAAGAATCGGATCGATGGCGATGCGGCCGAAGGGTGTGCTGTCTTCGTCCGGCACCCAGAACATGCAGTCTTCCACCGGGCAATACTCCACGCAGGCCGGCGATCCGGCGCATCCGGTGCAGCATTCTGTGATGACGGCAAGCTCTTTCGGCTTCTTCTTGCGCGGCGTGGTCAGGCCTTTGGACTTAGGCTCCCACTTCATTTCGTCAGGAACCATCCCTACAGCTTTGGTCGCTCCAGGTGGGGCAGGCATGGCGAGGATTATACCCCGGAATCGCTGATCTGCGGCGTCTCCGTGAGCAGTTTTGTGGATTCTCGATTCGCCCCGAAATGACACTTTGTCCGTCGATTGTGACAGCCCCCACCATTTCCACGCGTCCAATTCTGCTATAGTGAACCCCTGCAAAGGAGTTTCTGATGGCTGGAAAAAGTCTCAACCGGGTTCAACTGATCGGCAATCTGGGTAAGGATCCGGAAATCAAATACACGCCGCAAGGCACACCCGTGGCTAAGCTGACGATCGCCACCAACGAACGTTTCAAGGACAAGGCCGGCGAATGGCAGGACCGCACGGAGTGGCACAACGTGGTGCTCTGGCAGCGCCTCGCGGAAATCGCCGGGGAGTATCTGAAGAAGGGCGGCAAAGTTTATATCGAAGGCCGACTGCAAACCCGCTCGTGGGATGACAAGACCAGCGGCCAGAAAAAATATATGACCGAAGTGGTCGGCAGTGACTTGATCCTGCTCGGCGGGCGCGGTGAAGGTGGCGGGGGAGAATTCAGCGGAAGCTCTCGCGGCGCATCCGCCGGTGGCGGCAACAATTTCGACCAGCGAACGCCAGAGCCTGAGCATGCGGGCGCAGCGTCAGGACCGATCACGGATGAGGACATTCCGTTCTAGGCTTAACCGACGGCGAGTAATGATGTCCCAATTTTGTGTACCTTCATAAACTGTCATAATATGAAGGGATGGCTATGACATCGCTGAACATTTCCCTTCCGGAACCTTTAAAGCAATATGTTGAAGCACAGGTCGCCTCGGGCGATTGGGGCACTCCGAGCGAATACCTCCGCGAGCTGATTCGCCAGGATAAGGAGCGCCGGCTCCACTCCCTTGAGGAGGATCTCATTGCAGCAGCCAAAGGTCCGAGGATTGAACTCTCTATCACTGAAATACAAAGGAAGGGCTTAGTGGCGGCGCTGCGCGCCAAGACTAGGCGCCCTTGAAGCAGTCCGCGATACGAATCAGTGACGCCGCTGCAGGAGACATCCTTGAGCAATCTGATTGGTACGATCACCGCTCGGGTCGAGAGTTAGCGGCGCGATGGGAAGGCGCAGTGACTTCAGCTTTGCTCCGAATCGCGAGAAATCCTGGTGCCGGAGTACGATGCCATTTCGCCGCTGCCGAACTTGTCGGACTTCGTCGGGTAGCTATTACGAGATTCCCCAAACATCTGGTCTTCTATCGAATCGACGACGACCGAATAGTGATTCTTCGAGTCATTCACGGAGCTCGTAATCTCGAAGGTCTACTATGAGACACTAATGCGCCGCGGGTGCAACTCCTCTCTTCGCCACCGCTTTCTTCAACGCGAACACAATCGGCACGCAACCGAAGCAGGCCAATGCCATATAGCGGAAATCATCCACGTACGACCACAACCGCGCCTGCTGGTTCAGATCGAAGTTGAGCAGTCCATAAGCTTGGCGCAATGCGTCGGTGGAAGAAGCACCGCGAGAGCTCAAAAAGGCTTGGATTCCATGCAGGCTTCCGTAGACCGTAACCCGTCCGGGGTCCAGAGAACCCGCCAGTTCGTTGCGATGCACCTGCTCGTGCCGCGAGACGATCGTGTTCACGATGGATATACCGATACTGCCTCCAATATTTCGCAACAGGTTATAGAGGCCGCTGGCATTGCCGATTTCTTCATTCTTCAAGAATGCCATTGTCGTGGTCGATAGCGGAACGAACACGCAGCCTGAGCCGAAGCCACTGATCAGAATTGCCCACAGGAATGTCCACTGCCCGATCGCGAGATTCACCTCTCCGAACCACAGGCTGGCCGCGCCGAACATGGCGAAGCCGAATGCGATCAGCCAGCGGTTATCCATTTTCGCCGTCAGGTATCCGATGATAGGCATGGCGACAATCGCTCCGACGCCGCGCGGACTTACCGCCCAGCCCGCCGCTAGCGCAGTGTACCCCATCAGTTCCTGATAGAAGAGCGGCAACAGAGTAACCAGGCCGTAAATGCCGGCGCCAAACAGCCCGATCAGCAGGCATCCGATGGCAAAGTTGCGATGACGAAACACACGAAGATCTACCAGAGGCTTATCGTGACGAAACTCGCGAATCAGAAACGCAATGAGACTTATGATAAGAATTCCCGCAGCCCAACGAATCCAGGTGGCACCAAACCAATCGTCCTCCTGCCCTTTATCGAGGATGATTTGCAGCGCGCCCAGCCAGACGGCCAGTAGTCCCAGGCCAATGCCATCGAACTTGCCGGGATGCGCATCCTTGATGTACGGAGGATCCACCACGTAGCGGGAGATCATGAATATGGCAAATGCTCCAACAGGAATATTGATATAGAACGCCCATCGCCACGTATAAGTGTCGGTCAGCCATCCTCCCAACGTAGGTCCCAGAACCGGCGCGACTACCACGCCGAGCGCGAACACCGCCATCGCGAAGCCGCGTTTTTGCGGCGGAAAAGTCTCCAGCAGAATCGATTGCGATAGCGGCTGCAGCGCTCCGCCTCCAGCACCTTGCACCGCCCGCGCGATCAGAATCATTGCCAGGCTGGTGGCGGACCCGCAGGCAAACGATGAAACCGTGAAGATGATAATGCAGGTAATGAGAAATCTTTTCCGCCCGAAGCGTAGCGAAAACCAGGAACTTGCCGGCAAAATAATGGCATTTGCTACCAGGTAGCTGGTCAGCACCCAGGTGGCTTCGTCATTGGTCGCCGATAAACTGCCGGCAATATAGGGCAGCGCTACTGCGGCGATGGAAGTATCCAATACTTCCATGAATGTCGCCAGCATGACGGCGATTGCGACCAGCCAGGGATTGCCTCCGCCGGGGGCGGAACCGCTTCGTGCCGGTTGTGCTGTCATTTATCTTTCTGCCCCAAAGCCTTCTGGACTGGAATGAGCCTTTAAAGATGCGCTGGCAAGCCCCGAGGTTTCAACGTGTTTTGATTCCGATGCGTTTGTTGAAGAGACGCCATTGGTGACATCCGCTTTCGGATATCATAATTTCTGGAGACTTCCATGGCCGAACAACTCGCCGACAAGAAGTGCGTTCCCTGCCGCGGCGGTACGCCGCCGCTCAAAGGAAAGGAACTCAAGGATCTGCACAAGATCGTTCCGCAGTGGAACGTGGTAGACGAGCACCACGTCACACGCGAGTATAAATTTCCCGACTTCGCCCAGGCGCTGGAATTCGTAAATCGGGTGGGAGCGCTGGCCGAGGAACAAGGACATCATCCTGACATTCTGCTGGCGTGGGGCAAAGTCGGGATTACGCTTTGGACGCACAAAGTCGATGGGCTGACCGAGAGCGACTTCATCATGGCCGCCAAGATCGATCGGGTGCTGGGAGCGTAGAGCGGCGCGATCCGGCTGTCGACGGCGAGCTTTCTGCATTCGGCGTTGGGAGGTTGCAGCGCGATACGCCCGCTTCAGGCTTCGATTCTCGAGCGCATGGCGAGCGCCCAAAGACCTGCGGGAATAAACATGATGAGTCCCGTATAGGTGGCGAGTGTGCGAGCTGCCACTCCCGCATCCAGCAAGCGACCACACAGGTAGGCCCCAGCAGCGATAGTCAGCATCGAAAAGCCCAGATCGGCAGAAAAGACGCGTCCGCGAAATCGGTCGTCGGTGTGCAGCTGCAGCAAGGTGGTTGAGAATACCCAGACGGTCGACCCTCCCATGTGCGCTAGCATCGCGCAGGCGCTCGCCATCCACACGGTGCGGCAAATCCCCAAAGTTCCGTACCCCAGCGCAACAACCAGATAACCGAAGAGAATACCGAGTTGCAGGCGGCGATCGCTGCGTCCCGCCCACCTCGCCGAGATGAGTGGGCCAACAAGCGCTCCCAATCCGCGTCCGCCGAGAAGGATGCTCATGCCGAGCATCGCCCCGCGTGCCGCATTCACATTGTGCCAGTGCACCGCAAATTCGTGAGCGCCCATCACGGTGAAGATCACCCAGCTTGGTCCAATCATGAGTTCGCCGGCTTTGGCGAATACCGCGGGCAGAAGCGTTTTGTGATTCCGTACGTAGCGGATTCCTTCCAGCACAGGAGAGAAATCGACGAGATCGCGCGGACGCAGTGGAGCGGCGGACTCCGCATGCGGCTCAGCAAACCGCATACCGGCGATAAGCAGAGCGGAAGCCAAAAACGAAAGAGCGTTCAGGATGAATACTGCGTCCCGTCCGAAGAAAGCTGCAACCACTCCGCCGACCGAAGCGCCGATCAACAGATTCACCGACCATGTAGCGGAAGAAAGCGTGTTCGCGATGAGAACTTCGCCCTTCGTCGCAATATTCGGAATCACCGCGCTGCGAGCCGGCTCGAAAAACGCGGCCATCAGCGTCTCCGCCAGCAGCAACGGATAGACCAGCCAGACCATCGAGCGCGAACGCACGAACAACATGGCGAGGACGACAAAGATCCGCACCACATCGGCAGCGATCATCACATGCTTGCGGCGCAGGCGGTCGTTTACAACACCCGCGGTCGGGCCTATGAATGTCTGCGGCAGAACCTGCAGAATCAAAGCCAATGCCACCGAACTGGCGTGTCCGGTCAACTGCAGCAGCAACGTATAGATGGATAGCGTATAGAACCAGTCGCCTATCTCGCTGACAATCTGCGCTAGCCAAAGCCGCCGGAAATTCCTGTTGCCATGAACTAATTGCAAGTAGGACGCGAGAGAGATCGACGGAGCCGTGCGTTCTGGTTGTGGTTCCATGCGAAGAGCTAGGTTAACAAGTAATTTCGGCGAGTTTTAGGATTCCGGCCGCAGTTTGATCTTGAGGTCTTCGGCAATCTGTTTGCCGTGAAAGCGGCCGTTCTCGATGAAGATTTCGTTGGTGCGCGATCCGGCCACGATCACACCGGCAACGTAGATTCCCGGCACATTGCTTTCCAGTGAGACCGGATCGCAGACCGGGCGATGCTGGTCCTCTGAGAGTTCGATCCCCATACTGCGAAGAAAATCGTAGTCAGGATGGTATCCGATAAGGGCGAGAACGAAGTCATTCTTCAGTCGTAGAGGCCCACCCGGTGTCTCGATCACGACATGGTCGATCCCGATTTCCTGCACCGTGCTGTTGAAATACGCTTCGATCTCATTGTTCTTGATGCGATTCTCGAGGTCAGGCTTGATCCAGTACTTTACATGATGGTGCAGCTGCGACCCGCGGTAGACCAGGGTAACGCGGGAGCCATGACGCCAGAGATCGAGCGCCGCAATGGCGGCCGAGTTCTTGCCTCCGATCACCAGCACATCGGTGTCGTAATAGGGATGAGCATCCCCGTAGTAGTGCGACACCTTGGCCATATCTTCGCCGGGAATACAAAGCTGGTTCGCGAGATCGTAATAGCCAGTGGAAACGATCACTTTGCGGGTTCGATAATCATGCGGGCGGCCGACCCGGTCGGTGGCCGTGATGCTGAAATTTCCGTCCTCCCCCATCACAGTTTTAACCCATTCGTACTGGCGAATATCGAGCTCGTAATGTTCTGAAACTTTGCGGTAATACTCCAACGCCTCTTCGCGGGTAGGCTTCTGCCGGGCGGTGGTGAAAGGAATATCGCCGATTTCGAGCAGCTCCGGAGTGGTAAAAAACGACATGTTGGGTGGATAGTGATAGAGAGAATTCACCAGACAGCCCTTGTCAACGACGATCACGCGCAGTCCGATCTTTTGCGCTTCGATGGCGCAGGCGAGGCCGGTGGGCCCGGCTCCGATCACCAGCACATCCGTGCGCTGCTCCGGATTCGGACGAACTTTGACCTTGGGCAAAGTTTCAACATCTTCGGTAGTGAAAAAGTCAGGCATCGATTCCTTGATCGACGAAATCTTCACGGAAAATATCCACGGATCTATGAGCCTCGATCGGAGACCGATGATTCTAGCATGTGGACGTTGCGGATTCCTTTTCATCACAATGCAACGTGAGGTCGAGTACGGCATGCTATACCCTGCGCGCTATAATTTGCAGTTGCCTCATTCGTCTCCAACGCTCTAGCCAGGACCTCATCATGCCGACCTCTACAGAATCTTCTCCCCGCATGCGCACTGAATCCGACAGTATGGGGAAAATCGAAGTGCCCGCCAACGTTTATTGGGGGGCGCAGACACAGCGCTCGCTGCTGCACTTCAACATCGGACGCGACACCATGCCGCCGGAATTGATCCGTGCGTTCGGTACTTTGAAGAAGGCAGCCGCACTGGTGAATCAGGATCTGGGCAAACTTTCGGCGGACAAAGCGAAGCTGATCGTGCAGGCGGCTGACGAAGTGATTGCGGGTAAATTGGACGATCAATTTCCCCTGCGCGTCTGGCAAACCGGTAGCGGCACTCAGACCAATATGAATGTGAACGAGGTTATCTCGAACCGCGCCATTGAAATTGCCGGCGGCGAGAAGGGATCGAAGAAGCCGGTCCATCCCAATGATGACGTGAATATGTCGCAGTCATCGAACGATACATTTCCTACGGCGATGCACATCGCGGCTGCGGATCGAGTGAAGAATGCGCTGATTCCGGCGATCAAAAGCGTGCACGATGCGATTGCCGCCAAGGCGAAAGAATTCGAGAACGTGGTTAAGATCGGCCGCACGCACCTGCAGGATGCCGTGCCCCTAACTTTTGGCCAGGAATTTGGCGGCTGGGCCAGCCTGCTGGAGCGGGACATCAAACGGCTAGAGCAAGCGCTGGATGGGCTTTACGATCTCGCCATTGGCGGAACCGCAGTCGGGACTGGGCTCAACACGCATCCCGAGTTCGCGGAGCGCGCTGCGAAAAAGATCGCCGAACTCACCGGACTTCCGTTCCGGTCGCATGGCAATAAATTTGCCGCGCTTTCGGCGCATGACGAAATCGTCTTCGCCCAGGGCGCGATGGAAACGCTGGCTGCATCTCTGATGAAAATTTCGAACGACATCCGCTGGCTGGCTTCTGGCCCGCGCTGCGGATTGGGAGAACTTTCCATTCCAGAAAACGAGCCCGGCTCGTCGATCATGCCGGGGAAGGTGAATCCCACGCAGTGCGAAGCCATGACGATGGTATGCGTGCAAGTTCACGGCGCGACTGCGGCAGTGGGATTTGCGGGATCGCAGGGAAATTTCGAACTCAACGTCTACAAGCCGGTGATGATTTACAACTTCCTGCACTCGGTGACCCTGATCACGGACGCCTGCCACGGATATGTGGAGTACATGATCAAGGGTATCGAGGTCGATCGCGCAAAAGTGGATTGGTATGTGAAGAACTCGCTGATGCTGGTCACTGCGCTCGCGCCAAAAGTGGGATACGACAAAGCAGCGCAGATCGCGCACACCGCGCATGTGGAGCACAGCAGTCTGCGCGAGGCTGCGCTGAAGCTCGGTTATCTTACCGGCGAGGAGTTCGATCAACTGGTGCGGCCAGAGAAAATGACCCGGCCGTAACGAAGTCAGAACAATTACGGTTCAGCCGATTACGGTTCAACCGAATTACGGTTCAGCCAATTCGGCTTCTCTCTCCAGGGATATCTCGAGTTTCTTTTTCGGCGTGGTCGTGATGACCACCACGCTGATCAGAATCAGCAGGGTCCCCGCTATCGTCCGCACGCTGAGTGACTCGCCGGCCAGCGCGTATCCTAGAAGGACCGCGATAACCGGATTAACATACGCGTAAGTGCCCACTTTGGTTGGCGACTCGTGATGAATCAGCCACACGTACGCCGTGAAGGCGACGATTGAGCCGGCTACGATCAGGTACAGCAACGCGAGCCATGCGCCGAACGTAACCGCGTGTACATCGAAGCCGTTGAATTCACGCAGCCCGGCTGAGGTCAGGATCAGCAGCACTCCTCCGACCAGCATTTGAGCGCCTGAACTCATCACTTTGGATTCCGGCAACGAAAACTTACGGATAAGAATTGTAGCCGCCGTCCAACTGATTGCAGCAACGATCAGAGCTACGGCTCCTGAAGTGTCAATTGCCTTTTCGCCAGCGGTCGATAATGGGCCGACGAGAACCAGCACTCCACCTACGCCGACCACTAAGGCCAGTGTTAGCCGAATTGTGAGTTTCTGTGTGCGGAGGAAACAAATCTCGGCAATGGCCATGAAGACCGGGATCGTCGCCATCATTACTGCCGTTACTCCGGAAGCCACGCGCTTCTCTGCCCAAAAGATCAAGCCATAATCGAAGTCGAAAATCAGTACCGCTAAAAATGAAATAGCCGTCCACTGGCGGCGAGTCGGCGACGGCGTCCCTTTCGCTCGCATCCATGCATAAAGCACGATTCCAGCAATGAAGAAGCGGATTCCGGCGAGCAGGAATGGCGGCACTTCGCGGACGCCGATGCGAATCGCAAGGAACGTGGAGCCCCAAACCAGATAAATAATGGCGAAGGCCAACAAAATCTTCCATCGACTTGGCCGAAGCTCCGTATCCATGTTTCCGCCATTTGCGCAACAATCGGCACCTAATTCTAGACTGGATCGATTCTAGATTGGATCGATGTCTGGAGTCAGTGGGAGCAAATTCCAGCTATGGAAAGTTTTGATCGAACGAATCTCTCGCTTAGTTTTATTGAAAGGTAGCTGTTCGATTGAGATCTATTTCTTCAGCAGGCTGGTATGGCTGGCGGCGCATTGCCATCGGCCTTCGGTGAATACCCAGGTATCCGTAAAGCGTCCGAAGTGTTCGTAAGGCTTGCCTTGGTAGGTTCCCTTGGCGTGATAAATGCCAACCACCACTGCCGAGTCGGCATACATGCTGACTTTCAAATCCTGAATCGTCAAGCTGGTGGGTTTGAATTGCGGGTCTTTGATATCGGCCAGGAACTGCGATTTGTCGCTGACTTCGCCATCCCACTCTGTGTTGACGAAAGCGGAGCCAATCATGCCGTCGAGTGCACGCGCGTCGCGATTCACCTGTGCTTCATTCCACAGGTGTTCCATTACCAGCAATTTAGTCTGCTGGGAGTCGTCTTTTGATCTTTGAGCAGCCGCGTGGCCCATCGAAAAAAAGGCTAATAGCAGGCAGCAGCTTGTAGAACGCAGCATGGTCTTGCTCGTTCACCGCATCCCCACGTGAGGCGAACGCTGCGAAAAGATAGCAGCGGGTGCAAGACTGTTCCACCGAAAATGTCGGTAGAGCCATTACGAACGTCATTTAGAACTGGGGCGGAAAGCCCCGCGTTGCTCGGCGGGACGGCCGAGGCGGCCGTCTCCACATGGCTCGTCGAGACTATTTTGCGAGGGCGGAGCTACCTTAGAACGCCCAGCGAAGGAGCGCGGCGCCGACCGTGAAGCCTGCGCCCACGGAAGCCATCAGGACCAGACTTCCCTTCTTCAGTTTGCCCTCTTCAATGGCCGTATTCATGGCCAGGGGAATCGTTCCGGCCGTCGTATTGCCGTAGCGATCGATGTTGACGATTACGCTTTCCGGGCGGAGGCCAAGGCGCTCGGCAGTGGCGTTGATAATTCTTAGATTGGCTTGATGAGGAATGAAGGCGTCAACATCCGAACCTTTCAGGCCGTTGCGTTCGAGAAGTTTAAGGCATGCTTCAGTCTGTTTGCGCACGGCGAACTTGAAAACCTGCTGGCCATCCTGGTGGACGTAATGCATTTTCTGTTCCACCGTTTCGCGCGACGATGGATTCAGACTGCCCCCACCCGGCATGTAAAGATAGCAGCCCCCGGAGCCATCGATTTCATGAATGAAGTCGATCAGGCCAACCGAGTCGTCTTCCGCAGGTTCAAGGATCACAGCCCCGGCGCCGTCGCCAAAAATAACGCAGGTGGCGCGATCGGTGTAGTCGATGATCGACGACATAACGTCGGCGCCAATCACGAGAATTCTTTTATGCGTGCCCGCGGCGATGAACTGCGCGCCGGTCTGCACGGCATAGACAAATGCTGAGCAGGCGGCGGAGAGGTCGAATCCCCAAACCCCGGTCGCGCCCAGCTTGTGCTGCACCAGGCAGGCGGTGGAGGGAAAAAACATATCGGGTGTGACGGTGCCGACGATAATGGCGTCGATATCGTTCGGCGTGAGCCCGCGTTGAGCCAGGGCTTTCTTCGCCGCCTCGACCGCGAGGTCGCTGGTGGCCATTCCTTTTTCGACAATGTGCCGCTCGCGAATTCCGACGCGGGCGAGAATCCACTCATTGGTGGTGTCGACCATTTTCTCCAGGTCGGCGTTGGTTAGAAGGCGAGGTGGAACGTAAGTGCCAAGGGCGCTGATCTTCGCTCTGACGCGGGTCGGTGTGGTCAATGAGGGCTCCTGAGTATGAGACTCAGTATTTTGCAGGATTGGGAGAAGAATGTCTAACTAAACACAAGTATTCCGTGATGCCAAGTGGACAGACGCATCGAAACGGATGAACAGGCTACCAACATTATAAACGCACGCCGGAGAACGGCCGGGAGCCAATGAGGGTTATGGGGATCTTTCGGCAACGATCAAGAAACTGGCGGGGTCGGCCCGGTTTCTCTAGAAACTATTGGCGCGTGACCCGAATCTTTCCAGCACGACGCCTGCAGGACGCTTGGTCGTCACATCAAGCAATTCACTCTTTCTCTGCTTTAGATATCGGTCGAGAAACGCAAGCGTGTAGTCTTCAATGACGCCCAAAGAACGAACTGCATTGTTCGCGTCTTCCTTGTTCTCAGATTCGAGCAGCGGCATGTCAGTAAAACTGGAATGATCAATACCGGGCAGATTGATGCGTAGGTGGTAACTTCCTCCCGGGCACTCTTTCAGTTCCTGCTCGTTGATTGCAAGCTGCGCCTGATGATTCTTATCCCAGTCTTTCCGAGTAATCTTATAGGGTGCAAGTTGCGGATCGGTCGGCGGTTCGTGAAACACTTCCATCCACAGAAATGGCTGCGAGGGCATACTGGCTCCCTCATAGGCAAAGATTGGCCCGTCGGGCCCCAACCCATCTGCATTCAGGCATGCCTTAATTCTCGGGTCTAACTGGCAAGCTCTAGGCGCTGCGCGGCCTCCAAACGAATGCCCCCAAGCGGCGATGTTGCTCAAATCCACTCTTCCAGAAAAAGGAGCAGGATTCTTTCCAGCGACGTTAAGTGATGTGACCTGGTCAATCGTGAAGCGGATGTCCGCCGCCCACTTATCGAAATGCGGTGCGTCAAAGGCATGCATCCGTTGCACAAACTTTTCTCTCGTCTCACCCGGAGGCGTCGGCAGGTGCCGCCCGGCCGCTGCGTCTGAAAAGGGGACGACACGACCGTCCGGAAACGCCACTGCGGGAACTTCATAGGTAGGCTCGATCGAGGCGACGATGTATCCGTGACTCACCACTTCCTCAATGAGAGCTGTGTAGGCCGTCGAAGGAACGCCCAAACCGGGAGAGAACACGACGAGAGGGAATCGTTCGTTCCCTCCTACTATAGGTGATTTTTCGGACGTATCAGTCTCGATCCTTCCCGAGACAACCAGGTTCCAATTATCGTCCCAAAAGTTCTTCATACTTTCACCTTCAGGACTTTTCGCTATACTCTCCACGCCCGGCAGGTACCCGGCAGAGCTCTTTCTGTGGCCTCTGTCGACTGGGTACCAAACAAGAACCATAATCTCGCGATTGGCGCCAGGAACCTTGGAAAGCGGTTCAGGACGTGATTTATCGACCCAGTCGTAGCCGATGCGCGCCACGCCGTATTTACCACCTGGCGAAGGCAGCCGCTTGTTTATCCCAGCAGCCTCTTGCGCCACACAGTGAACCGCGCACACAGTAAATACCAGAATCAGAGCTCGGATCGAACCCACCATAGAAGTCCCCTGCGTCGTACCAGTTTACTGGCTAGGATCGTACCATCCGGGAGTGTAGGGGAAAGGATTCTGAACAGTTTACGTAAGCAAGCCGACTTCAATCCTTGATCAGTTTGCCTAAGGCTTCGGAGACTTCCTGCAGATTGTGCATTAATGCGACGATCCTTCGGATCTCCAAGCCGACCTTGTGGAATAGCGACTATCACGGCGCCAGCAAGTGCGGCTGAAGACCGTCAAGCCGCCTGACTTTCCTTCTCGTACTGCATCCATTCGCGGATGAAGTTTGGACAACGGACGATGCCGAAGTGGCGTCCCTCTCCGTTTAAGAGATAGGTAAGAGCGTCATGATCCAGCTCCACCAGATGCTCCAGGTCGAGCAGTGGCCATAAGGCGCATTCGATCGCGGAGGAAACGAGTTGATCCACGTAGGCGAGATGCCCCTGCGATAGTGAGCCAGAGACGCGGATGGTGACAGTTGGCGAAACGAAATTTGACGGAATTCGAGCCTTGCGCATGTGTTCTACTGCACCTCGCGATAATGTGCCAGCCTTCTCTAGATAAGATGAGGCGGCGAGGCGCTTCTTGCGCAAAGAGTTGTAAATTATGCGTAAAGCCAGGCTGGCAAGCCAGGTCGGCTGACCAAGGCAAAAATAAGCCAGGCACCGGGAACCCACTGCACACGCAAGAGCCCGTTACCGTTGCTTCCTTCCGGACCTGGCGGGGTTGGCGAGAGTACGTCGCGTGAGACCGATGCCTGACCTGAATCATTCTAGCAAAGCCCACAGATTCTCGACGCAAATGGCGTCAGACGTCGGCAAAGGGATGGTGACTTTTGGTGCAAGAAAAACTCACGAAGCCCTTCCCTTCTTGATGGGATGTATCGAACAATAGGAATCTGACCCGGAACCTGACGCGGTCACGGGTTCGGTCGACAGTTATCAAAAATAATGCCTCAGCCTTCTCCACTACCGGGCATCATTCCGCTGCCCCAGGCGATCAACAAGTACTTCGAGTTAGCTCTCTATCTACTCGTTCTAATGGGATTTGGCGCTCTAGCGAGCACGGGGGGGCTCGACGTTCCAACCATCTTGCTGGTGGGGTCGGCCCTGGCTCTGCGAGGTTTCTTGCTGGCAGAGCGGCGTCGCGTCGTGATCTCGGAGCGCTGGACCACGCCTCTGACGATCGCATATTTCGTCTTCTACGCTGTCGATTACTTCCTGCTCTCTCGCGGATTTCTGGCGGCTACGGTACACCTGGTTTTATTTGCGGTGGTAGTGCGGACGTTTTCTCTGCGGCGCGATCGCGACTATGTAACTCTGGCGATTCTCGCTTTTCTGATGGTGCTTGCGTCCGCAGTACTTACGGTGGACAGCATTTTTCTTTTCTTCTTTGCCGGATTCATGCTGATGGCGGTGGCCACGTTCATCTTGATGGAGATGCGGAAATCGCAGCGGACCGCGAAGTTCCAGGCCCGGCACTCTAACGATGCCCACGAACACCGGCACCTGGCATTTGCGCTGGCCAGGACTACGCCGGGATTGGTACTGATGATGCTGGCGGGCGCGGCAGCAGTTTTTTTTCTCTTGCCTCGCATGTCGGCGGGATATCTGGGCGCCTACTCATTCGGCAATGATCTCTCCACCGGCTTCAGCGATCGCGTGCGACTGGGCAGCATTGGGCAGATCCAGCAGTCCAATTCGGTGGTAATGCATATCCAGATCAGTGGCGACAGGCACGGCCAGTACGCGCTCCACTGGCGGGGAGTGGCGCTGGCAAACTTCGACGGCAAGAACTGGTCGAACTCCCGGGACCAATTCATACTGCAACGGGAAGTGGACGGTGCGTTTTCTGTACCCATCTCGAGCCAGGGCGTGCTTCTCGCCAATGACGGACAACGCCTGGCAGCGCCGGGAACCAATCCTCACCTTATTCATTACCGCGTTTTGCTTGAGCCTATCGGTACGAATATTTTCTTCCTTGCTCCTTGGGGGCGCCGGGTGATGGGAACCTATCGGGCACTGGGGGTGGACGCGGGGGGAGCCATTTACGATCTCGACAGCCAGCATGCCGTAAATGTGTACGAAGCGGATTCGGATATTGCCAAACCATCTGCCGTAGATCTTCGGACTGCGGGGAATTCCCTTCCGCAGTCTGTGTCGCCGTACTTACAGCTACCCCCGCTCGATCCCAGAATTCCGCGGCTGGCCGCGCAGATTGCCGGTTCGGCTTCCAATGATTACGACAAGGCGGCAACGCTGGAAAACTACTTGAAAACACATTACGGCTATACCTTGCAGTTGCTGCGCGCTCCGGTCGCCGATCCTCTGGCCAACTTTCTTTTCGAGCGCAAGCAGGGGCACTGCGAGTATTTTGCCTCTTCGATGGCGGTGATGCTGCGCACGCTGCACATTCCGTCTCGCTTGGTGAACGGTTTTCGCAGCGATGAATTTAATGACGTTACCGGCAACTACGTTGTCCGGGCCAAGAATGCGCACTCGTGGGTCGAGGCTTACTTCCCTGGCTACGGCTGGATTACTTTCGATCCCACGCCGGGGGGCGATGTGGACACGCCGCAAGGTTGGGACCGGGCCATGCTGTACCTGGATGCGGCGCAATCGTTCTGGCGGGAGTGGGTGATCAGCTACGACTCTTCGCACCAGTACATTCTGGGACGTGCAGCGCTAAACAGCACGCGCAATTCGTGGGAAAGATCCAGAACGTGGGCCAGGTTGCACTATGCGCGACTGCTCAACCTGGTGCGGCGCGGCCAGCGAAGCGCGGAGCAGGCGCCTACACGATGGTTCTGGGCGGTTGGTGGTATTGCATTTATGGTGCTACTGCTGGGTAACCTCGGCCGAATTACCCAGATGATCCGCGTGAGACGACTGCAGGCGCATCCCGAACGATCGCCGGATGAAGCAGCAGCGATGTGGTACGAACGTATGGCGCGATACCTGGCACGGCGTGGGGTAAAGAAATCTACGACGCAGACGGCACAGGAATTCGTTCGTGTGATCGCGGATGAGCGCTTGCGTCTGCGAGTTGGGCGCTTCACCGACGCTTACGAATCGGCGCGGTTCGGAAATTCTTCAAACGACGCGCAGCGCCTGCCGGAATTGTATGAGGAAGTGGAACTGGCGACAAAGAAGTGAACACGTTTAGAAATGCCAGGTCATGCCACCGCCGACAAAATAGTTATGCTGCCGCGTCTTACCGGTATCCGCTAACGGAAGATCAGGAGTTCCTGACCAGAAGTCGCGAAACTCGCCGCGAATGCTGAAGTGCCGCATGCGCCTGCCGAAGGGACTCACATCCAGTCCTAATCCAACTTGCAGCACACCAGAGGTGGTTGAGCCTCCGGGGTTGGCGCCGTAATAATTAAGATTACTGCTCTCGCTGAAGTGCCCAAACCCGCCGCCGAAACTCGCCCAGGGTGACACTCTGGTTGAGGGAAACAAATTCAGGCGAATCGCCGGAGTCACGAAAATCTGCTGGTAACCGGAGGGAACAACGTCGCCACCTGATCCCAGGTCTTCGTCGAGATTGAAAACAGCCGGCACTTCGGCCGAGATGGCGTAAACCTCGGTACCAAACAGGTGGCGCGCATAATCCACTTCAAACGTCAGTCCTTTGCCGGATCGAACAAAGGGATTAATTGTGGGCGCGTTTGCGCCGTGAATTCCCTGGTCGCTGATGAAGATGCGGCCCAGCATGCCGGTCAATTCATTCTTCTCGTCCTGGGCGGCGGCAGAGGCTGCCAGGATGGACACTCCCATGATCAGGACTGCGAGTACGGCCTGTTTCCCAGACATTTCCCCTCCAGGACGCGGGATAGCTGCTTTTAGTCGGTAAAGCAAGCGTAGCATGAAGTTCGAAATCTTCATCCACAGCTTGCTGGCTTTCGTGGTACCGGGGATCACGGAAGAGACGGCTCCGACTCGGCCGCGTCCCGCAGAAAAGATATTAAGTAGCGATAAAATGTTAAAATATTGAGATTGCATGCCCTCAAAGACCCTCACTGTACCGAGTCCCCGCGAAAACAGCTCTACCCAGATAGCGAACGAGGATACGCAGCCGGCGCGACCGCAAAAGGTCGGTTTTGTCAGCCTGGGCTGCCCTAAAAACCTGGTGGACAGCGAAGTCATGATGGGATTTTTGGCGCGGGCCGGAGCCGAACTCTCTTCCCGAGCCGAGGATGCGGACATCATTGTGGTGAATACGTGCTCCTTCATCGAGAGCGCGCAACAGGAGTCAGTCAACACAATTCTCGAGATGGCTGGGCTTAAGACAGCAGGACGGGCGAAAAAGCTGGTGGTGGCGGGCTGCCTGGTCGAGCGCTTCCGCGATGAGATTCGTCAGCGGATTCCTGAGGTAGATGCCGTCGTCGGCACGGGGGAACTGCAAAACATTCTGTCAGCAACTGGCATAGCGCCAGTTGCAGCGCCGAACAAGTCTCCATTTGTCGTGCTTTCCTCGCGGCCCGAAGGCGACGCTCGGGCTGCGCAGGGTCGATTTTCACGTGGGCAATGGGACGGCGCAATCGCCGATCTGCCCAACTATTTGTACGACGATGAAACTCCGCGCATCCTGGCCACTCCGAAATCCACGGCTTATATCAAGATCGCTGAAGGCTGCGATCATCCTTGCACGTTCTGCATCATTCCTCAGTTGCGCGGGCAGTTTCGTTCGCGACGGTTCGAATCGGTCGTTGCTGAAGCCGAACGGCTGGCGCAGATCGGCGTACGTGAGATCACACTGATCGGCCAGGACACTACCTGCTACGGCGAAGATTTTGGACTCAAAGATGGCCTGGCGCTGCTGCTGGAAAAACTGGCGCAGATCGAAGACCTTCGCTGGATTCGTTTTCTCTATGCCTACCCAAATAAGATCACGGGAAAGCTTCTGGACACGATTGGGACTCACGAAAAGATTTGTTCTTACATGGACGTACCTTTGCAGCACGCATCCGCGAGCGTGCTGAAACGCATGAAGCGCGGAGGCGGGGCCGAAGTATTTCTCCGGTCCATTGACAGAATGCGGCGCGTGATTCCTGGCCTTACCTTGCGCACATCATTTATCGTCGGCTTTCCTGGGGAGACTGAACAGGAATTTGTAGAGTTGTGCGATTTTGTCCGCGAAGCTCAATTTGATTGGATGGGAACCTTCCCGTACTCCGACCAGGAAGGCGCCGATGCTTATGGTTTGGAGAGCAAGCTTTCCCTCGCTGAGATTGAACGGCGGCGCAAACATCTGATGGGCATCCAGCGGCAAATCAGCAAAAAGAAAAAGAAGGCGCTGGTGGGGCAGGAGTTTGACCTGTTGCTGGAAGGAAGCTCGGAAGAGACCGATCTACTCATGGAGGGCCGCACCGCAATGCATGCGCCAGAAATTGACGGAAAAGTCTTCGTGAACGAATTTCCTGCCGAGGCGGACCCCCAGCCCGGCGAATTTTATCGCTGTCAGATTGTGGAAGCACACGACTACGACTTGGTGGCGAAAGTTCTATAGATTGGGTTCGCCTGTGATTTCTTTTTGTGCCGCCAGCAGTTTGATTCCTGTTGATTCGTAAGGACCCGAGCGTTCTCAAGCCATGCCCCGCAAGCGCACCTTGAAACTCCGTTGCCCGATCTGCAAGAAAGTCGTCAAGAGCAGCGACCCGGAATTTCCTTTCTGCAGCGACCGCTGCCGCACCATTGATTTGGGGAAATGGGCGAGCGGCGCTTATGTGATTCCTTCCCCGGTCAGCGACGCGGAGGAGCAGATTCGGGAAAGCACACCCGAAGATCAGGATGAGGATTCGTGAAGGAAGCTTCCGCTAACGCCGTACCAAAACCCGACCGTAGCGCAGACGTCTCGCTGGCTGGCAAGGCCCGGCTTCAAACTCCGCGGTGGGCTACGCTGGTCGGAACGTTTTTTGGGATCGGACGTCTGCGGCCTGGGCCGGGAACCTGGGCATCGGCCGCAGCAGTATTGCTATGGGCGGCATTCGCGCATGCTCTCGCTCCTCCGCTACGCACTCCGGTTGTGTCGATCCTGGCAGTGCTGGTCACGCTGATTGGTATTCCGGCAGCAACGCGGGTCGCCCGAGGCTCCGGGATAAAAGACCCGCAATTTGTCGTGATTGATGAGGTCGCCGGACAGTTAGTGGCTCTTGTTGCCGTTCCCCTGGCATGGAAATCTTTTTTGGCGGCCTTTATACTTTTTCGAGTCTTCGATATCCTCAAACCGCCGCCGGTGCGACAATTGGAGGCGCTTCCAGAAGGCACAGGAATTGTTCTCGACGACATCGCCGCGGGTTTGTACGCGCTATTCGTTGTGCATCTCTTTCTGCGCTTTGGTCTTCTGAGGTAAGACAAGTAGGTTTCTCATGGGATTTTCCGATCGTGCCCTGGGTAAGAAAAACGTGAATGGCGGACCACACATTGAGTCCGTGTCACCCGTGCTGGCGCTGGCTGGAGGAGAAGTACGCATTGCAGGTTCGGGATTGCGGCCGCCTCAGTGGCAGCGTCCGCGGGTGCAGTTCGGCGACGTCGAAGGCGGAGTCGTGATCAGTTCGGATTCGTTTCTGGTTGCCCGAGTTCCGGCGGGAGCTACTTCGGGTCCGGTTGTGGTGGCGACGAACGGTCATGTGAGCAACTCGCAAAACGTGAAAGTCGCTGTACCCATCGCCGAAAATCTGCATCCCGTTACCAGTCCGGCGATCGACGCCCAAGGCAATATCTACGCGACGTTTTCTGGCTCGCGCGGCCAGAAAGTTCCCGTCGCAATTTTCAAGATTGATACCAACTACACGGTCAAACCCTTCGTCGCGGAGATGATGAACGCGACCGCGATTGCTTTTGACCGCCAGGGACAGATGTATGTTTCCTCGCGCCATGATGGTGCGGTGTATCGCGTGGCCCCCAACGGAACCATGACCACATATGCGGAGGGCATGGGAATCGCCACAGGAATTGCCTTCGACCGCAACCAGAATCTTTATGTAGGAGACCGCAGTGGCACCATTTTCAAAATTGGCCGCGATCAGCAGGTTTTTGTTTTCGCCACGCTTGAGCCTAGTGTATCGGCGTATCATCTTGCGTTCGGTCCGGAAGGGGATCTATTCGTGACGGGACCGACTACGTCGAGTTTTGACTGCGTTCACAGAATCGATCCGCAGGGAACGGTTCACAAGTTTTTCCGCGGTCTGGGACGCCCGCAGGGCTTGGCTTTCGACGTCAGCGGCAATTTGTACGTTGCAGCTTCGCTTTCGGGCAGGCGCGGCATCGTGAAAATCACAGCTGAGGGCAGCGCGACTCTGGAAGTTGCAGGGCATGGGCTCGTAGGACTGGCTTTCGCTCCAGGACGCAGTGTTGTTTTGGCTACCACGGACGCGGTTCATCATCTCTCATGGAACATTCAAGGACAGCCGCTTTTGCCCGAGTAGCGCGTAAGAGCGCATCTGTATCGCCCTCGCTTGCTCCATCGACCCGCGGTTTTCATTTACACTTCTAGCCGTGAATGCCGAGATCATCGCAGTTGGGTCCGAGCTACTGACGCCCTTTCGCATGGATACCAATTCTCTTTACCTCACCGAGCAGCTGAACCAGCTCGGCGTCGAGGTAATTTTCAAGAGCGTCGTGGGAGACGACCTCGGGCGTCTGGTCACAGCCGCGCAGCACGCTTTGTTTCGCTCCGATATCGTGATTTTTAGCGGTGGCCTCGGCCCCACCGAAGATGACCTTACCCGGGAAGCGGTAGCCCAAGCGCTCGGTGTTTCTCTGCATCGCGATGCACAGGTTCTTGCCGGGATCGACCAGCGTTTCGCCTCGCGTGGCTGGAAGATGTCGCCCAACAATGCCAAGCAGGCGGATGTTCTCGAAGGTGCGACCGTTCTGCCGAACCCCAACGGCACTGCGCCGGGCCAGTGGTTCAGCGGCCAGATCCAGGACCGGGAACGCATCGTCATTCTGTTGCCCGGGCCTCCGCACGAGTTGAAAGCTTTATTCGAAGCGGAATGCCGAGAGCGGCTGCGGGAAAAATTGCCGACCGCCTTCCTAGCGACGCGAGTGTTGAAGGTCGCAATGCTCGGTGAATCTCATGTGGATGCGCGCGTTGCGCCCATCTACAAACGGTTTGCCGACGTGCAGACCACAATTCTTGCAGGAGCAGGAGAGATCCAACTGCATTTCAAATCGCGCGCCGAGAGCATGGAAGTGGCGCAGGCGAGGGTGGATGAAGCGGCCGATGCAGTTGAGGAAGAGCTCGACGATGCGGTGTACTCGCGCGACGGCCAGTCGCTCGAGCAGATCGTCGGCTACTGGCTGCAGATGCGCAACGCTACTCTGGCCGTGGCTGAATCCTGCACTGGCGGTCTGCTGGCCGAGCGGATTACTTCAGTAGGAGGCAGTTCGCGCTACTTTGCCGGCGGCGCCATCGTGTACTCCAATGCTGTAAAAACGGAGCTGGCAGGTGTTCCCGCTGACATGATTGAGCGGCATGGCGCAGTCAGCCGCGAAGTAGCAGCGGCACTGGCGGAGTCGATTCGCTATCGCTGCGATACCACTCTGGGGATTGGCATCACCGGCGTGGCTGGCCCTACCGGTGGAACCCGAGAAAAGCCGGTGGGCTTGGTATTTCATGCTTTAGCCAGCGCAAGTGGGACAGAAGTGATTGAACGAAACTTCCCCGGCGATCGCAAGCGGATCCGCTGGTTCGCCACCACGCTCGCGCTAGATATGGTGCGCAAGAAGTTGATGTGAAAAGAAGCTGTTCTTATGCGCCTCTTCGTAGCGCTCGATATTGACGATGACATCCGGAACCGGATTGCACGCTTCCTCGACGGTGTTCGCGGATTTGCTCCGGATGTGCGCTGGGCGCGCCCTGAATCATTGCACGTCACTTTGAAATTTATCGGAGAACAATCCGAGACGCAGGTTGAAGCAATCAAGCGGACGCTCGAGAAAATCGATGCGGATCACTTTGAGTTGAAGTTTCGGGGCTATGGATTTTTTCCAACGGTGCGCGCACCAAGGGTGTTCTGGGTAGGAATTGATGGAGATGCCAAGCTGACCTCGCTGGCGGCGAGTGTGGATGCAACGCTTGTCGCACTTGAAATCAAGAAAGAAGAACATGTCTACAATGCGCACCTTACACTCGCCCGGGGTGCTGGACGCTCAGGGTCGCCGCGTCGGGAAAAGAGCGACAGAGCGAATCACAGCTTTCAGCGCTTGCACGAAAAACTATCAGCATTGCCGGTGCCTGAGTTTGGTACCATGACCGCCCGCGAGTTTTTTCTTTACCGAAGCCAGGTTTCGCCGACTGGCTCAAAATATACAAAGCTGGCGGAATTCGGTCTGCGCTAGCAACCCCCAATGTTCGCGACACTTGTCATCGCCGCCGTCAGCTACCTCCTGGGATCGATCCCGTTTGGATATCTGTTGGTGCGCACTTTTCGCGGCGAAGATGTGCGGCTAAGCGGCAGCGGAAATATTGGGGCGACGAATGTCTCGCGAAAATCACCAGTGCTGGGAGTGTTGACATTGATTCTGGACGCACTGAAAGGCACGGTGGCGGTTCTTTTAGCATACTTAGTGGTAGGTCGAACCCCGGAATCCTCTCGCGCGTATCTGGTAATGTCACTGGCAGCCCTGTTCGCGGTTCTCGGCCATCTGTTTCCGGTGTGGCTGAAGTTTCGCGGCGGCAAAGGAGTGGCCACAGGTCTGGGCTCATTTGTAGTGATAGCGCCCAAGTCAGTGCTGCTGGCGGTCGGAATCTTTATCGTCGCCGTACTCGTCTTTCGTTACGTCTCACTGGGGTCAATTCTCGCGGTAGCCTTCTTTCCTTTTCTTGTTTACAAAATGCATGCCTATGGCAAGGACCCAGTAGCGCTCATTCTGATCACATCAACTTCCCTACTGATCATCGTTAAGCATCACGAAAATGTCCGTCGCCTGCTCGCCGGTACGGAAAACCGAGTGGGAGCTAAACGCGCGTGAGTGAGATCGCAATCATCGGAGCCGGAGCGTGGGGTACCGCGCTGTCGATCGTTCTGGCACGAACGGGCAGTCATCACGTTCGGCTCTGGGCGCACGAAAAAGAAGTTTGCGACACCATCGCGCACCGGCGCGAAAACGAAAAGTTTCTCCCGGACCAAAAGATTCCAGCCGGCGTCACCGCCTGCGCCGAACTAGGGGAAGCGCTCGATGGTGCGTCCATTGTCGTAAGCGTGATGCCTTCACAGCATTGCCGGCTCCTGTTTGAGCAGATGAAGCCGCTCTTGCGCGTGGATACGATCATTGTCAGCGCGACCAAAGGACTGGAAGAAAACTCGCTGTTGCGGATGACTGAGGTGATCTCGCAAGTGATCAAGCAAGACGATATCCCGATACGCATCGGAGCGCTCAGCGGGCCATCGTTCGCTTTGGAAGCTGCGCGCGGAGACCCTACCGCAATTACCATCGCTTCGCTGGATCGCGATCTGACGCGCACCGTGCAGCAGGGATTCAGCAATGCCAGCTTCCGCGTCTATACCAACGACGATCCAATCGGGGTGGAACTTGGCGGCGCTTTGAAGAACATAATTGCCATCGCCTCCGGCGTAAGCGCCGGTCTTGGCCTCGGCCACAATTCCGTGGCGGCTCTGGTCACGCGTGGCTTAGCCGAGATGACGCGTCTGGTGGTGGCATGCGGCGGCAAAGCCGAAACCATGGCTGGGCTCGCCGGACTGGGCGACTTAGTGCTGACTTGCACTGGCGGTCTCTCCCGCAATCGCAGTGTGGGCGTGGAACTTGGCCGCGGACGCAAGCTGCCGGAGATCCTGGCTGGCATGCATGGCGCAGTTGCGGAGGGAATTTTCACCACAACCGCAGCCGTAGGACTGGCGCGCGCCCACAGTGTCGAGATGCCCATCACCGAACAGATGTATGCCATTCTTCACGAAGGTAAAGCCCCGCGCGATGCGATTTATGAGCTGATGACTCGTAGCGGTAAGAGCGAAGCACTCCGGGCTGAAAGGTGAGCTTGGACGTTATCTTGCCAAACCCTTACTGCGCGCCCGTTTCGGCGGAAACTTTGGTAATGGTGAGCCTCACGGTTTCCGTCCGCCGACGGTCCCGGCCACATTAAAATTCTATAGATACCAGTGAAAATCGCCGCCACTTCGATCGACGGCGCTTCCGAATCAGGTCAGGGGAGCGACTCGTCTGCCAAAGCGCCAACTCCGGCGCGCATCCCCATTCTCTATGTAATTCTCGGAGTACTGCTGGTGATCAGCATCGTCCCTATGTACTTTTATTCCGCCCAGGTAGAGGCGATCAACCGGGACCGGCTGAAGACCAACGAGATGCTGCTGCAGAATACGGTGACGCGATCGTTGGCGGATGATCTCTCGCAACACGAGCGTTCGCTGCGAATGATGCTGGCAAATCTTTCCTCTGCGATTCAAGTGGCGAGCGGGGGCGATATCGGCAGCAAAAATATCGAAGCGCCAGAGCTGCGCGCGCTGCTGGAACATTTTGTTTCGTCTTCCGATGAACTCGCCTATGCCACCTTGCTGAATTCAGATGCCAAGGGAATCTCGGCCGGCCGAATCGCGCCCGATGCATTCCTGCAACGGGAGCTGCAACATGCCTACGACGCAGCCCGCGATGGTCGCGCCTATAACGGACAAGCGCTGCAGGTGGAAGATGGCAAGACTTCGCGGACAGTGGTTTTAGTCAGCAGTCCGGTAAGTTATGGGGGACATTTTCTAGGCATGGTAGGCGCCGTCGTGGATTTGCAATTCCTGATTCGCCGCCTCCATGAAGTAAGCGGTGGTGGCCTCATTCCTTATGTCGTCGACGCCCAGGGGCGCCTGGTGGCTGCCGGGACTGCCCAATATGTGACCGGGCAGGATATGAAGAGTCTTGAAATCGTCCGCAACTTCGTGGATGAGGGCAACAAGGCGCAGTTGGCGGCGACCAAGGAATTCGCGGTGCAGGAAGGTAAAGATAACGTCGAGATGCTTGGCACCTACAGCCCAGTCACTGCGCTCGATTGGGCGGTGGTGGTGCAAAAGCCACAGCGCGAGGCCTACCGCGGGGTTTATGAGATGCAGCGCACGGCACGCCTGCTGGCGTTACTGGCGGTGCTGCTGAGCATCGGCGTAAGCATTTTTGCGGCGCGCAGAATTACGAATCCTCTGCAGATCCTTACGCAGTCCAGCCGCGCTCTGGCGCGCGGCGACTTTTCGCAGCGCGTTCATTTGTGGAGCCGCACCGAAATCGGCGAATTAGCCGAGACCTTCAATACCATGTCCGAAGATCTCGAGCACTTCGTCGAAGACCTGAAGCGGGCAGCAGAGGAAAATCGCGCGCTGTTCCTGGGCTCGATTCAAATGCTGGCGGGCGCGGTCGACGAAAAAGATCCGTACACCCGTGGCCACTCCGATCGCGTCACGCGTTACTCACTGATGATTGGCAAGGAAATGAATCTGGATGCGCCGTTTATGGAGATTCTGCGAATTTCCGCGCAGCTCCACGACGTGGGCAAGATCGGCATCGAAGATCGCATTCTGAAAAAACCGGGCGCACTCACCGCAGAAGAGTTTGAGGTGATGAAGACCCACACCACGAAGGGCGCCAACATTTTACGTCCGGTAACTCAGCTGGCGGATATGCTTCCTGGCATTGAACTTCACCACGAAGCTCTGGACGGCAGAGGTTATCCTTATGGCCTCACCGGAGAGCAGATCCCGCTGCTGGCGCGGGTGATTGCGGTCGCCGACACATTTGATGCCCTAACTACAAATCGTCCTTACCAGCATGCACACACTCCGGAGGAGGCCCTGAAAATTATTCAGAACCTCGCCGGCAAGCGGCTCGATCCCGAGCCGGTCGCGGCCTTGATGGCGGTTTACGGACGAGGCGAGATTCGCATACAGCGGATCGCGATTAAAAGACCGGTTGCGCCGGATGCAGTTGGGGTAATTCCTCCCGCTGCAGCGGGTCCGACCCTTCCCGCCGCCGAAGCGACTAACCTGGAAAGAACCCGAGTTTAACCACCCTCATCCTTAATGTCTGACCGGCACCAGCGGTGCTGGTCTGGCCGCTATAATCAAACCTTAGGCTTTCTCATGATTCAAACTTTATTCGGCAGCACGGAAGAAAAGAAAACTGGACTCTTCGAGCGCATGAAGCAGGCGGTCACGCGTACGCGCGAGAACCTCGCGGAGCGCATTGAAGAAGTAGTTTCGATCGGCAAAGAAATCGACCGCCACACGCTCGACGATCTTGAGGCCACTCTGATTGGCGCCGACCTGGGCAGTACAACTACGCAGGAAGTTCTGGGCAAGTTGCGCGATAAGGCCGATCGTAAGCAAATCAAAGATGTTCAGGAACTCAAACGCCTTCTCAAAGAGGAACTGCTGGCCATTTTGAACGCGGCCAATACAAGGCCCGTCGAGCGCGTGGAAGGCACCCCGGAAGTGATTCTCGTGGTCGGAGTAAATGGCACAGGCAAAACGACGACGATCGGGAAGCTCTCGCAGGTATTCCGGTCGCAGGGCAAGAATGTGCTGATGTGCGCGGCGGACACGTTCCGCGCGGCGGCCATCGATCAACTGGAAATCTGGGGACAGCGGACCGGTACGGAAGTGATCAAGACCAAGCCCGGCGGCGATCCCGCAGCAGTCCTGTTTGACGCACTGCAGGCCGCGACCGCGCGAAAGATGGATTACGTGATTGTCGACACTGCCGGCCGCCTTCACACCAAAACGAGTCTGATGTCCGAACTGGAGAAAATGCGCCGCACCGCTCAGCGCATTATTCCCGGAGCTCCACACGAGACGCTTTTAGTGATGGACGCAACCACCGGTCAAAATGGTTTGCAGCAGGCGCGGCTGTTCACGCAATCGGCGGGGGTGACCGGTATCGTGCTTACCAAACTGGATGGCACGGCGAAAGGCGGCGTCGTGGTCGCCATCTCGCGCGAGTTAGGACTGCCAGTACGATTCGTTGGCGTAGGCGAGAAAGTTGGCGATCTGTTGCCGTTCGATCCAAAAGAATTTGTCGACTCGTTGTTCGAATAAAAGGCCCTCTTTACAACGGAGAAACAGAGACACGGAGAAGAGTTTGGCGTGACCTCCTTTCTCGAAGTTCTAACGTCCCTTGCGGCCCTTTGTCTGGCTTGGTGGTTATTGCGCATACTTCTTCGCCCGAAAGCACCGGCCGATCCTGCTGAGGAACCGTTTTCGTTTGTTCCCGTGCCACGTGGAATGAGACCAAAAGGTAAATCCGGAGCGATAGCACTCGAAGAACCAGAGGAGGACAATCCATCTGACGCCTTCCCACCACGCCATATGTAATCTTTCGCGGTATTCGCTTGTATTCCTCCGTGACTCAGTGTCTCGGTGGTGAATGTGACTTCATGACCGACCACTCCAGTGACGAGCAGTTTCTGCAGCGCGCTCTCGATGTGGCGCGTCAGGGTATCGGCTTCGCCTCGCCAAGTCCCTGCGTCGGTGCGGTTATCGTTGATTCCGGCGGGAGCGTCGCAGGTACCGGCTTCTACACCTACGACGCCGTGAAACATGCCGAGGTGCTGGCTCTTGCACAAGCTGGTGATCGCGCGCGCGGAGGCACGCTCTATATCAACCTCGAACCGCATTGCCATCAAGGTCGCACTCCTCCGTGCACGGATGCCTTGATTGCGGCTGGAATTCATCGCGTGGTTGCATGTATGGCCGACCCCAACCCCAAAGTAAGCGGGAAAGGCTTCGAGCAATTGCGCGCAGCCGGCATTCACGTCGAAGTTGGTGGGCTTGAGGCAGAGGCGCGACGTCTCAACGAAGCTTTTGCCCGCTATATTCGTCACGGCATTCCGCTGGTCACACTAAAATCGGCGATGACCCTCGACGGAAAAATCGCTCCGCCACCGGGATCCGGATTAAACCGTGAAGCGGGAATTCCGCGTGGAGGATGGATCACGGGAGAAACTGCTCGCGCCCACGTACACGAACAACGCCACGAGAGCGATGCCATTCTGGTGGGGATTGGAACAATCCTGGCGGACGATCCGCTGCTGACTGATCGCAGCGGAAAATTGCGACGGCGTCCGCTTTTGCGCGTGATTTTAGATTCGCACTTGCGACTGCCAATAGAGTCACGGCTGGTGCAGAGCGTGATGAGTCGCGGAACGCTCAGCAACGATGCCTTGGTCTTCTGTTGCCACGGCGAAGAAAAGAAAAGGAAAGAACTGGAAGCGCGCGGCATCAGGATTGAACAACTTTCAACGGCCTCTCACGATGGGCGCCTCGATATGCGCGCTGTGCTGCGACGCCTTGGGCAACTTGAGATTACGAGTCTAATGATCGAAGGCGGGGCAAGCGTTAGCGGCAGTGCGCTTGCTGCCGGCATCGTCGATAAGATTTTTCTGTACTACGCGCCGAAGATTTTAGCGCTGGATGGATCAATTCCATTCGCTTCCGGTGCCGCGTTGCGAGGTACGTTCCATATCCCGCAGGTAAAGCATCTCCAACTGCACCGCTTCGGAGAAGACTTCGCAGTGGAAGGATATTTGCGCGACCCCTACGACGACTGAAACCGTTTCCATTATCGCGGGAGGGAGAATGACTCGAGCAGCATTCTCCCGGCTCAGTTCCCTGCGCTGGGTTTATGATGGTCGGTTGTCATCGAGGTTCTCATGTTCACTGGCATCATTGAAGAAGTAGGGCGCGTTTCCGGGATCGAACAACGGGGCGAAAATCGCCGTATCACGGTATCGGCCAAACAGGCGCCGAAGGAATTGAAGCCTGGCGCCAGCATCGCGGTCAGTGGCGTGTGTCTTACCGCGCTCGATATCAAGCCCGGCTCGTTTTGCGCCGATCTTGCTCCGGAGACCTGGGAGCTCACTTCGTTTTCGCGCATGCGTGAAGGAACTCTAGTCAACCTGGAACTTCCCATGAAGGCCGACGGACGATTCGGCGGACACATTGTGCAAGGACACGTGGACGGCGTCGGCAAACTCATCGAACTGGAGCGTATCGCTGACTCGGAGAATTGGTGGCTCCGTATCGAACTGCCGAGTGAGATCGAGAAGTACACGGTTTATAAGGGGTCGATTTCGATCGAAGGCATCAGTCTTACCGTGGCAAAACTCGAAGGCCGAAAGTGCACCATTGCCATCATTCCGCACACGGTGGAGATGACAAATCTGCACTCGCTCGAGCCTGGCGATCCCGTCAATCTCGAGGCCGATCTGATTGCTAAATACGTCGAGAAGATGATGGCTGTCGAATCGGTGGAGAGTTCGCTCACTGTGGAAGAATTAGTGCGCCAGGGATTTTGAGTGGATGCGTGATGACGCGGCAAACAAACAAGAAGAGAAACTACGTGAGGCAGGACTCTGCCACGATTGTCGGTATGCCCGGATGATCCAATCTGACCGGGCTTCTATTTTCCTCCAGTGCGAGCTTTCATTCACCGATCCGCAGTTTGCAAAATACCCGCGACTGCCGGTTCGCACCTGCCGCGGCTATGTGAAGCAGGCGTCCAAGGAGTAGGCAGGAAGTTCGTTGCCCGCCGAAATTGCTTTAACACTCAATCTTCAGTTCGTCCAACTCCAGGAATTCCTGAACGATGGGTTCGGTAGATTTTGTCATCTCCGCGTACGTGCCGAAGAAAATCGCTTTGCCTTCATGCAAAAAGACCACGCGGTCGGCCAGTTTCTCAGCCAGTCGCATATCGTGAGTGACCACGATGCTGGTCAGGTTCAATTGGAGTTTGAGCCGCTTGATGAGGTCGCCGAGAAGTTGCGCCATTAGCGGGTCCACCATGGTCGTGGGTTCGTCGTAGAGAATGCACTCTGGCCGCGCCGCCAGGGCGCGCGCGATCGCCACCGACCTCTTCATTCCAGTCGACAGATCCGATGGCAACAGGTCTCGCATTTCCTTTACGCCCACCATCTGCAGCAGGCCGTCGACAATCTGGTAGATCTGTTCTTCCGACAATTCTCTGCTTTCGCGCAGAGGAAAGGCCACATTCTCGCCCACGGTAAGTGAGTCGAAGAGCGCTCCGTTCTGAAATACCATGGTGACTTTTTTTCGAATGCCTTCCAGTTGCTCCTCAGTAAAGTCGGTGATGTCTTGACCGGCGGCGATCACCCGGCCGGAATCTGCTTTGAGGAAACCCATGAGAATTTGCAGAGAAACCGATTTACCCACGCCGCTGCGCCCGAGGATGCAAACCGTTTCGCCAGGCATAACGTTAAAGCTGACCCGATTGAGGACAACATTATCGCCAAAAGCCTTTGAAACCTCGCGAAATTCGATATAGGGGCGGCTTGCGGTTTCCGGCATTTTCGATTGACTCTCAGTCGTCAGGCTCATCAAGCGCTTATGCCTTCCGCTGCCGCTCCAGTTGTTCTGGAGTATTCAGGTTGCCAAAAATAGCGCTCGAGAAACCTATGTGGCCCAACTCACCTTCTCCCATCACTCGGGTTTCAACGGCATCGAACAGCGAATCTATCTTGTTGCGGCCAGCAAGCAGAGCCTGCTCAGCCAGGTCAGAGAACCTCGGGCGGTAAACCGCGCATAGCGGCTGGCGGCGGCCTTCACTGATCGGAACGATCACCGTCGCCTCGGTGGAATTTCGGGCTTCGCTGATCAAATGCTGCAGGAATGTCGCAGAGACAAATGGCATATCCACGGCCAACATAAAATTGAGTTCGGTCTTTGAGCTGCGCAATGCGGCATGGATCCCGCCCAACGGTCCGCGTTCCCGAAATATATCCTCCACTACCGGAGCGAATGGCGCAAACTTTTCCCTCGCTCCCACGATTCGAACATCTGGAGTAACTGACCGCGCCAAGCTCAGGGCGCGTTCCAGCAAGGTGTGTCCCTCGAATTCGATGAATGCCTTGTCCGTGCCCATGCGGGTGCTCTTCCCGCCGGCCAGAATAAATCCTGTCACGTCGACCGCCACAATGCCTCCCATGCCGCGATAATACACTGCCCTCCATTTCAAAACGACGCGACATTGCAAAAATTGAGGGACGACGTGCAAGCTAATAGACATGCCAGAGTTACCCGATGTTGCCGCCTATATCAGCGCGCTCGAATCGCGCATAGTTGGTCAGCCAATTGAACAGATCAGGCTGGCCAGCCCCTTTCTTCTGCGGACCGTGCAACCGCCCCTTGCAAGTGTGGAGCGCCGTATGGTTCGCGAACTGCGGCGAATTGGCAAGCGCATCGTGATTGGGGTCGACGGTGATCTCTGGATGGCGCTTCACCTGATGATTGCCGGCCGATTGCATTGGCGGGCTGGGGGCGCGAAACTTGCCGGTCGTCAGTCGCTGGCAGCCTTCGATTTTCCCAACGGTTCTCTGGTGCTCACCGAGGCCGGGTCGAAGCGGCGCGCATCATTGCACATTCTTGCCGACGAGCAGAGCTTACGTTCTCTTGACGCGGGAGGAATCGACGTCTTCATCAGCGATCTCAATCTATTTCGCGAGACGCTCACGGCTGAAAACCACACGCTCAAAAGAGCCCTAACCGATCCGCGTCTGCTGAGCGGGATCGGCAACGCTTACTCGGATGAAATCTTGCATGCAGCACAGCTTTCTCCCCTTACCCTCACCCAAAAAATGAAACCGGAAGAATGGGAGAGGCTGTTCGCTGCGACTCGAAACACACTTGAGTTCTGGATCGATCGGCTGCGCGAGGAGGCGAAGTCTGCCTTCCCTGAGAAAGTCACCGCTTTCCGCAAAGGTATGGCGGTGCATGGGCGATATGGCGAGCCATGTCCGAGATGTGGCGACAAAGTGCTGCGGATCCGGTATGCCGACAAAGAAACGAACTACTGCGCGCGCTGCCAGACTGGCGGCAAAGTTCTTGCCGATCGGAGTTTGTCCCGGCTACTGGGATCGGATTGGCCCCGCACCTTGGAAGAACTCGAAGCCTTGAAGCGTCGCTAGATGAACAGAAGCCAAAGTTTTGAATTTCACGGCGATGAGTAGTGCGCACGTATATGCCTGATGAGCGCATCACGAAAGTAACCTACCCAAGAACTCGAGTTCGAGGGATGATGAGGTTCCGGCAACCCGCTCAGTTGATCGGAAGGCAAGTCGAAAGTACCCATCATGCCGCAGAAAATCATGGATGTTCTTATGCTTGGGCGTTGTTCCCACGAATTTTCCTGGCCACGGCGCGGCACGGACGGAGATTATTATCAAGTTTGTCTGCTATGCGCCGCCGAGTATAAATACGATTGGACTACCATGCGCCGTACCGAGCGTGTGGAGCATGCGAAGCCGGAAACCGGGATGCGCCGCAGCCACGCGCGCGAGAAACGGCCCTCCTGGACACCGCGGGCTCGCCGACTGAGGCTGGACACTGCCCTGCGCTACCGAGTAAACAGCACCAGCACCTGGTACGAGGGCACCATCGAAAACCTCAGCCAGACGGGACTACTCTTTCACGGGCCGCAACCGTTGCCGGTGAATGCTTTGATCGAAATGATATTTGAAATGCCGGAGGAAATCTCCGGCCAGAAGAACCGCAATGTGGTCTGCCAGGGGCGGGTGATTCGTACCCGCGGTGAGCTGGCTAAAGCCAAGCAGGATCCGGAAGCGGAAAGTGGCGCCGGCCTTTTGGCCGCCTCGATCGTCGACTACAAGTTCATTCACTAGAAATGGACGAGGCACGGTTTTGCGCCAAGCAAACCAGCGAGCAGATTCAATCCAAAGCCTCGACGACGAGAGCGCACCGGTCCCGTAACCAAACTTTACACGCGGATTTGACTCCCACAGATACACTGTAAGCGGGCGCTTGTCGCCGTCCATAAGACTTCAGGAGTCTGCTCATGCATAGTCGCATGCCCGTCGTCTTGTTTGCTCTCATCGCTACCTTGGCCGTGAATGTTGGCTGCGCCAGGAAACCGGATGATGCGAAAATTTCCAGCGACATTCAAAGTAAGTACGCCCAGGATTCCGGGCTTTCGACCAAGCAGCTGTCCGTTCAGACCAGCAGCGGAATCGTAACCATCAGTGGCAACGTAGATAACGACGCGCAGCGCGCAGCAGCGGCCCGGCAGGCTGCGTCCGTGGATGGCGTTAAGGAAGTCGTCAACAATCTGCAGGTGGGAATTCCATCCAACGCAGCTGCGGCGGCTCCGCCTCCGAATGTTGCAGTCACGAAAGCCGCGAAATCAAAAACCGATAGGTATCAATCGGGTGTGAAGAAATCAAATCATTCTCGCGCCGCCGAAGACGTGACCTTGGCGGACGACTCAGCACGCGATAATGAGATCGCTGACGATTCTCAAGAGCCGCCGCCGGTTTCAGCGGATCAACCAACCACCGATGTTTCCCCTTCGAACACGTCTTCTTCGGCGACTCCGCCGCCGGTTCCAGCCGCGCCTCCGCAGCCGCTCAAAGTGACCATTGAGCAGGGCACGCCGATATCGGTGCGGCTCATCGACAGCATCGACAGCGAAAAGAACCAGGTCGGGGACACATTTCATTCTTCGCTGAATGCTCCGCTATCGGCAGAAGGTTCAGAAGCATTTCCTGCAGGCACCGATGTGGCGGGGCACATTGTCGATCTTAAGAGCGCCAGCAAATTCGCCGGACAGTCGCTGGTGGTGCTGCAACTCGATAGCATTACCTCAAATGGCAAGAGCTATAGCCTTCAGACTGATCAGTTCAGAAAAGAAGGCAGTTCGCGCGGCAAGAGCACGGCGGAAAAAGTGGGAGGGGGCGCGATTCTCGGCGGCATCATTGGCGCTATTGCCGGCGGCGGACGCGGCGCGGCCATTGGCACCGCGGCTGGCGCGGGCGTCGGAGGCGGTGCGCAGGCTGCCAGCAAGAGTCAACAAATCAAACTACCCTCGGAAACTGTGCTCAACTTCACTTTGCAGGCCCCCGTCACGATCATTAAGCCGACCGGCAGCGACGCCCCGAGGCCAAAGCTGGGCAATTCATAGTAAGTCGAACCGGGATCGTTTTCGAATGAAAAAGAAGGAAAGGGTGAAACGCATTCACTGCCTGAGTGCATTTCCCGATAAGGCGAAAGCCATCACCGACGCGCCCAAGCAACGGCGATTCAAAGGCTCCAATCCTAACGGCACACCACTCAAGCGGCGGCACCACCGAGCGAGGTTGTGAGATCAATCCTGCACGGGACTTGTTTTGTTGGCCGGCGGCGCCACTTGCGGCTCTTTTCGCTTTTCGTCGGCATCTACGGCAAACAACATGTAATGATCGAAACTGTGCCGTCGATAGTAGCGGTGATGGCGGAAATCAAAATAAATCTCCGCAGTTTTCGGCAGCCACAGTTCCATGTTCTTCTTTTGGAACGGAACCGGGCCATACTCCACAATCTGATGTTCACTGAGCAATTGAATCGGCTTCATGGGACTGACCAATTCCGATTCAATGCGCACGATCTGAAACTTGTCAGTAGTAATCCACGCGCGTCCCTTCAGCTTTACCGCATATGTCTGCCCACCCACTTTGTAGTCGTGAATACGGGCGGGTCGATCGTCGCGTTGCCGAAAATGAACCAGCCAAACCGACTGCCCGTGCCAGTCACCCTGCCCTTCGCAGGTCATGTCAAAGTTATCCCGCATGTCGGGATGAAATACCAGCGCCAACGCCGCAAATCCGCTGCTGGCAATGTGATCGGGATAATCGGAAAGTCCCAGGTGGGCCGAGCGATATTCATCCACTTCGAGAAAACCAGGCTTGTCCTCGGTAACCGATGCCACATAGTTGTAATCCCGAGTTTCCTTTGTGATGGGATTGCCGATCTCATCCACTTGTTCATGCAGCAGGCGTTCAATGGCGGCGATGCGCGAAACATCCGTGACCAACTCTTTCACCTGCTCGCCCGACATCTCAATCACGTTCGCCAACGGGCAGGTCACACCTGCGGCGACCGAGAGCTTCGTCTCGTCGATCCCCGGGGGCTGCCAGGGCTTCATCGTAAAAGACATTTCCGGAGACGCGAACAGAGGATCAACCCCGGCCAAAGGAGTGGAAGCCGAATGCGTTCCGGTTGCAGGAGCCGCGGTTCCGCTGCCGCGTTCAAGTTCCGCTATCAAATTGCTTACTTGCGGCGCCGTAGGGCTCTTCGGCGACTCCTTCAAGTATGACTTTAATGCCTCAATGCCTTCCTGTTTCTGCCCCAGATCTACCAGGGCTTGCCCGAGCACGAGTTGCGCTGAAGCCGCTCCGCCCTTGCCTTTGGCGATCGCCAGTTCTGCTTGCTGGCGAGCCTGCTCATATTTATTTTGTTTGAGATATGCGCTGGCCAGCAAATCGTGCGCCATCCAATACTCTGAATCAGCGCCCACCGCTTTTTCCAGAATCGAGCTGGCTCCGACATAGTCTTCCTTCTGAAGACCCAAGCGCCCGAGCAACGTAAGCGACTGAACATCCCGCGGGTTCAAGTTTGCGGCCGTCCCCAGGTAAGTCTGCGCGTGGTCGAAATCCTTTTGCTGATAACGCAGATATCCCATCAGAAAGTTCAGGTCGGAGTTATCCGGCGCCAGTTGGTAGGCGGCATCGAGCCATTTTTGGGCTTGCTTAAGATTTCCAGATTTAAGCGCCGAAACTCCATGCTTGGTTTCTTTGCGAGCCTTGCCCGGCATGCTGTCGTCGACGTCGAGCTTTAAGGCAGTAGGATCTGGCTGCAGCACGATATCTAAATTCACTGTGTTGATCGAGCTGATCACTTCGATTTCTTTATGCCCGGTGATATATCCCACCGCGCTTACTTCAATATCGTAATGCCCGAACGGCATATCGCCGAACGACGCTACCGACTGGTCTGAGGTGGTCTGCCAACTGACGGTTTGTGTGGTTTGGTTTGTGAGTTTGACAACCGATTGCCGGTCGAGCCGCTTCTTGTTGTTTCCCGCGTACACGGTAAGCAATAGAACGGTTCCGCCGCCCCGGCTATCGTAGCTGGGCGTCAAATTCGTGGTGGCGCCGGTCGCGTTGAAGACATCGCCACGCTGCGCTGAGACAGTCGCCGCGAGCAGCAAACTGGTGGCAAAAACAGCCGCCAAAGGCCAGATTCGATGGGATGAAGATACTGAAGTGCTGCGGTACATAGTGGCGCCAGAAGTGTCTCACGACCGCATTGGCCGGTCAATCCAGCGTTTAACCTAGCGAAGTCGCTGGTTGTCATATGCTCGGCTCGTCGTAGACTCTAGAGAGTCATTGAACCGGACTCATGCCTCCCATCACAGCATTGCTACACACTGCAAATGCCGGTCTGCGCCTTGGTCGTGTTTTGGAAACGCTGCTGCCTTGCGCCGAGATTCTGATTGTCGATCATCATTCCACCGACTCGACATTGCGTACCGCTCGACAGTATGGAGCGCGCATTGTGCGCGACGGTATTGGGCCAACTGCGAACCATTACCTTGACCAAGCCCGTTACGATTGGATTCTTTGTCTGGACCCTTCGGAATCCATTACCGAAAGCCTTCAGGCAACTTTGTTTGATTGGAGTTCGTGGCCCGCCAACAAGATCGCCGGGAAATCCTCTTTTTCCGTTTTTGTGCGCGACCAGATATCCGACGAGTGGCGAACCAGTTCCAGACCTGAGACTCGGTTAGTCCCACGAAACTGGACCCAGTGGAACGGATACCTTCCCGCCGATGATTACTCCTCAATCCCACTGGAGGGCGAGTTGCTGCGGCTCGCTTATCCTTAGCCCCATCGTCCTTTCGGACAGTGACTTCAGTACCTTAGTTTCCCTGCTGTTGTCGACTTATAATCCACTCAAGATTAAGGAATAGTAGCGTTCTAGGGAAAAACCTGCGCCGCTGAGGCGCTGGCTTCCGAGAGCGCCACGAAAACAGTGGATCCCGTATACGCATCGTCGATTTTTGTCCTGGGGCTGGCCTTTGGCAGCTTTCTGAATGTGTGTATCTATCGCCTGCCCTTGGGGTTATCGGTGGTCTCGCCGCGTTCGGCTTGCCCGCAGTGTAAGCGGCCGATCGCATTTTATGACAATATTCCGGTGCTCGGTTGGCTGCTGCTGCGCGGCCGATGCCGCCATTGCAAAGCCAGGATTTCGGCGCGCTATCTCCTGATTGAGTTGCTCACCGGGGCTCTTTTCCTGGGCTGCTACGCCTACTTCGGATTGACCCTGGCTACGCTGAAATATTGCGCATTTGGGTTTCTCTTGCTCGGTCTGATCTTCACGGACGCCGAAACCAAACTTCTGCCCGACAAGCTTACTTTGCCGGGCTTGGCGCTGGGGATTGTCTTCAGCCTCCTGGTCCCAGTCAACGACCTCGCTTCGCAGCTTCTCCCTGGAATGCTGAATCTGCCCTTCAGTTCCGAAGTAGTTAGCCACGTGCTTTCGCTGTTCGATTCCCTGCTCGGTGCGGCTCTCGGGGCTTCCTTCATTTACGGTGCGGGTGCAGTGTATTTGCGCTGGCGCGGCATGGAAGGCATGGGCTTCGGCGACGTGAAGCTGATGGCAATGATCGGCGCCTTTCTCGGGATGAAGCTGACCATTTTCACCATCTTCACGGCTTCGCTGGTAGGTTCCCTGTTTGGCCTGGCTACTGTGGGAATGGTCTGGATCAAACGCACTCACCGTTTCCGGCGCCGACTGGCCAACCTTCAAGCCGCGCGCCGGCGTGGATGGCAATCCGCACAGATGGTTTATCGCCATTATCAAATGCCCTTCGGCGTCTTTCTTGGCAGCATGGCCCTGATTGCGCTCTTTGTCGGCAACCAGTTCCTGCGCTGGTATGGGAGGCTCTGGTGGTAAGGCTTTTTACCAACCCGCTGGTGATGCGGTCGATGCTGTTGCTGTTCGCGGCCGGCTCCGCATTCCTCGTCGCCATTTTTTTGATGCGCCGCTTGCGTCGAAATATCGCCACCGAAGCCGATCTTGACTCCGCCACCGCTGCGACCCTGGATGCTTTACCGGTCCACCTTTACAACACCGTCATCCAGCAACTGAAGCAGCAAAAGCACGAATTACAAGTCCAGACGCTTATCGAGCAGCGCCGGGCCCGCACCACGGAAAACTTCAGCCAGACCGTGCTATCCAATCTTCCTTCCGGTGTGTTGGTTTTCGGACTGAACGGACTGCTGAAACAAGCTAATCCCGCGGCGAAAGAAATTCTTGGTTTCGCCTCCCTTTCCGGAATGAGTCCGGCAGATATTTTCCGTAACGCCGAGGTTTGCTCTCCAAACTCCGGATCGCTCTCTTCCGACGGATTCGCCGATGATTCCGTAAGCGTCACTGAGGAAATTCATGCGGTTCTGCACGAAGGCAGTAAACGCCGCCAACTTGAGGCTGACTACACCACTCCTGCGGAAGAGAAGCTTCATCTCGCGGTTACGATTTCCGCCGTGCCTGCCGTCGATGGCAGTCTACTTGGAGTGGCCTGTCTCATCAGCGACCGCAGCGAGTTTGAACAGATACGCCGGCAACAGGAATTGCAGGGTGAAGTTTCCGCCGAAATGGCTCTGGAGCTACGCACATCCTTGACGACCATTGCCGGCTACGCGCAGCAATTGGCGCGGAACCGAGATCCTGATCTCGCGCCACAACTGGCGGCGGATATTGCAGGTGAGGCTGCCAGTCTGGACCGCCGCATTGGAGGGTTCCTGGCAAAGAAACAATCTGCGTCTGATTCCGGAAGCCGCGCCAGGGCTGCGGGTCAAAACACTTGAATTCTGAACGACAAAATAAACCGGCAGAACCGAATTATGGATCCGCCCACGGATCTACACAAAGGATGAAAGCTATGAAGCGCATCACATGTTTTGCATTCACAATCGCCACGTTCGCCGTAACCTTGTTCAGCGTGGCTGGTGCTTCAGCCCAGTCGCAGACCACCCCAACAACCACCGCGCCTGACCAATCTTCGCTGGGGGACTATGCCCGCAAAGTGCACAAAGATCCGGCTGCTAAATCCAAGCCCAAGGTGGTCTTTGACAACGACAATCTTCCGAAGGAAGACAAACTTTCCGTGGTCGGAGAGGCGGTTGCATCCGACGCGAACGCGAATCCGAAAACAACGGACGATAAGGACGCCCCGGGAAAGGCCGACGAGGATCAAGCCAAGAAGCAGGCGGAATGGAAGGGTTGGCAGGACAAACTATCGGCGCAGAAGAATGCAATTGATCTGTCGTCACGCGAACTCAATGTGCTGCAGAAGGAATACCAGCTTCGCGCCGCCGCCATGTACGGCGACGCCGGCAACCGCATGCGGAATGCCGCGGAGTGGGATAAGGAAGACGCGGACTTCAAGCAGAAAATCGCCGACAAACAGAAGGCCGTCGACGATGCCAAGCAGAAGCTCGGTGACATGGAAGAAGACGCGCGTAAAGCCGGCGTACCGGCTGCCATGCGGGAACCGCAAAGCACTGAATAGGGATCGCAAAGATCTTTTCGGCGTGCAAGGAAACGCCGGCCCATGGCCGGCGTTTTAATTTCTAACGTTCGACGGACTCCGCAATGGTGTCTCCTTCACGCTCTTGTTCGCGCAGCTTCACGATCTGCTTTACATGATGATGTCCGTGAATCCAATGGAATTTTCTCCACTGCGCCGCTGTCAGAGGCCCGAGAATTGGATGATCAAGCACTTTGCCGTGCCCAAAGCGAACCTCGCATTGGGCAATGATTTCATCCATCGCCTCGAGTTTCTGCACCACCTCGGTTCGCACTGTTTCGGAATCTAAGCCGCGCGGCACAGTCTGTTTCGGAGCCTTCCTGCCATTCGGGAGATGGCCGAACCCTAGCACCACGAGAGTTCGCAAACGCTGCTTCACGGATGCTCGGCGTACGATCGGCTTGCCTGCCACGAGAACTCGTTCGAATCCTTTGATCGTCCCGGTATAGGTGAGGTATAGATGCTCCAGCACCTCTGCCGCGCTCCACTTCTCAGCGGGATGCCAATTCATCTCCCGGTTCGACATCCCAGCTACTGCTGACTCGAGCGCTCGCCTCAACTCTTCGAGCAAGGAATCCATGCCGCCATCTCGCGTTTCCGCGCGTTCAGGTAAAATGTTGCGCGAAGATGAAATCATCCCCAGTTATAACAGGAAGGTTGCTATGAAGATGCGGGACTTCGTTTGGCTGAAACCAGCCGCTGTAAAGGAGACTCGCGCCAGCATTTGCTTGCGCGGGCTCACATCCAAGTGGACTTTTGCTGCCATCATCTTCCTGCTTCTTTCTCTGCTGGTTGGCTGCAACTCGAACCCAGCCCCAGCGCCCGAGGCCAAGCCGGCACCGAAAGGTCCGGAGTTACTCACGGCACGGGCGGCATTTCAAAAGCTTTTCATTGCCGCACGCAACTATGCGGCAGATGTGAAGCCGTTCCGCATCCAGTCCACTCCCACCACGGACGGCAACGGGCACGATGGCAAGTCGGCAATCTGGAGCGCGAGCTTCGCATCCGCGATGCAACGCGGTGTAAAGCCCTTCACCTGGTCCGGCAGCGACGCGCCCGATGCTCCTTCCCGCGGCGTTTCGCCCGGTAACGAAGACGTTTACAACCCGAGCAATGCCTCCACCCAGGTATTCGACGTTGCCTATCTCAAAGTCGATTCCGACCAGGCGTTTGCGGTAGCTCAAAAACACGGCGGAGAAAAGGTTCTGGAAAAAGATCCGTCCCTCCCTGTGATCTATGTCTGCGACTGGAACCACAACACAAACGAACTGACATGGCATGTCATCTACGGACCTGACCGCGACAATGCCAAGCTGACGGTCGCCGTTAATGCCTCAACTGGTGAGTTCATCCGAGTGGAGAAATAGACCTGTTGATTTTCCGGGAGGAGCGGAACAGCAGAAACGGGGAAATTACTGTCTGGCTTGCTCCAGTGGATCGGCTTGTTCGAGGGCTCGCTCAACGGAAGAAAAGAACCGGCACAGCGCGTCCGCAGAGGCGATGGCGGACTTCAGCGTTCGGCGTTCACCGAACGAAACCAGGTCTGCTAAGGAATATTGAAGGCGAAGGCGGTCGGTGGCACATTGGGCGCTCAACAGTTCGATTTTGGCGGCGCGAAGGTCGGCAGTTAAACGGGCAATTCCTGCTTGTTTTTGGGGATCATCGTTGGACATCAACACTCCTGATTTCTGAATTCTGGTCTGAACTGGGGCGCATCCTGCCGGAGCCATCCGCCTTGGGGGAAGGCTTTGACGAAATCTTTGGCGGCAGCGACAGGATGCAGCCCGCGGGAGAACTCACTCGCTGTTATGCTTATATTGTACATTGTTAGTTGAACATTGTTCAAATTATTGTTTCAAATATTTTTGGGCCCTAGCATTGATCCTCTATATCCGGAGTTGAGCCGTTGCCCAGAAAAGCAGATCCACAACTTGAACAGCGCATTCTGGAAGCCGCTGGCCGATTGCGCGCCCGAGGTGGCGAAAAAGCCCTCACCATGCGCGCCGTAGCCAAGGCCGCCGGGACCACCACGCCAACTGTTTACGAGCGCTACCGCGACCGCGACGACATTCTTCGCGCATTGCGCATCCAGACACGCGCAGAACTTTTCTCCACTCTCCGCGCCTCCCGCACTCTGGCCCAGGCTTGCCAATCCTATCTCGAATTTGCCCTCGAGCATCGCCACGCTTATGAAGTGCTTTACGACCGGTTCGCCGAGCCGCCCTCACTGCACGAACCTTGGCCATCTTTTAATTTATTGCGCGAGCGGCTGACCAAGCGCCTGGGAGGAACTCCCAGACAGCACACCCGCCTCATGCTTTCGCTGTGGTCTCTCATGCATGGCACCGCGGTGCTGTTGATTCGCGGCGGCGCGGTGGGTGCGCTGCGCACACAAATGTTCCATGCCTGCCTTGACGCAGTGGAGGTCATGGTCGCAGAGGCCGCGCGCTCGAAGGGTAAAGTCTGCTCTGGACCGAAGTGGCCGGCAAATCTGATTCTAGGAGAGGAAGCCGAAAGCAAGGTGATCCAAGGCGAGGACGGCGGCAGCACAAAGTCTCCGATCCGTGCCGCCCGCAATAAGCAAAGATCTAAGCGGAGCCGCAATCTCCACGCTACCCCGTAAACCGAGATCGAACTACGGCGTCTTCGCCGCTCCCGATTGCAGTTTCAGCCGGTCAATCGCTTTCTGCGCCTGGGCGGATTCTGGTCCGTGCGGCAGAATCTTCAAATAGCTTTCGTATTCGGCGCGAGCGTCATCCAGCACGCCCAGCTTTTCCAGACACACCGCCAGCCGAATTGTCGCCACCGCATCGTTGTCTTTGTATTGCAGCGCATCCCGATAGCGTCCCTCGGCTGCCCGGTAGTTCTTGCGTCGGAAATAAAAATCACCGACTTCGATGCTTTTGGCCGCTTTGTGCGGATCCCACGTATGGAATTCCGTAATCCCGTTGGCACCGTTCGGTACGCCGGTTTCGGCCTCCGCTACCGCCGCCGAACTTTTTGGGTGTGTCTTGGAATCGTCCGCAGGAGGACTTAAATCGATCTGCGTATCTTTGCTCGAACTCTCACCCATCTCTGATCCCAAATCGTCCGCTTGCACTCGATCCGACCGCGGCGGCGCCAGGTTGGAATCAGAAGCCGTTGACGGCGTCGAATTACGCTGAGCCGCTCCCGGCGAGTTATGGTCTGCAGAACTTCCCTGCTGCGCCCATACTGCTACCGACAAACCCAAAATTGTAAAAGCGAAAAGTCGCGACGCCATACTCAATATTTTACCTCCCGCGTTCCCTGCTCGAGACCGAAAAAAAACAGGTCGCTCAGGGGGAGGATTGAGCGGCCTGTTGGCAAAGTCCTCCGGGGAGGAGGAGAAGATCAATTTTATGTTTTACATCGACGACGGATTATTTTGCCCGGTCGTCGCTGGTGGAGCCGGCTGGTTCGTGTCGCCCACGGTATTGGTCATTAGCCGAACATCGACACGGCGGTTATCCGCTCGGCCCTGTTTGGTCTTGTTACTCTCGACCGGCTTATCCTTGCCCAATCCGATCACATAGATCTTATGTGCGGGCACGTTGTATTTCGAAGCCAGGTACTGAATCACTGAGTTTGCCCGCCGCTGGCTGAGGTCATAGTTGTACTCCGCCGATCCTACCGAGTCGGTGCTGCCTTCGAGCGTGATAATGTAACCCTTCGTGGTGGAAATGCTTCCCGCCATCTGATCGAGCGCATCCTTCGCCTGCTGCGTAAGGTTGTCGCGATTGAAGCCAAACTTCACCGAGGTCTCGGCCACCGGACGATAGTTGTCCAGATTCGCCACGGTATTCGTAAGCACGCCCACCCGTCCATTCGCGGCATCGGCCATCTGCTGTGCCTGGGTTGCGTTCTGCCCCGCGCTTTGAGCTTTCTGGTCGGCCTCGGCCGTCTTGGCGTTTACTGCCTGGATGCCGGCTTGCGCCCTGGCATCTACATCCTTGATGTCTTTGCTGTTTTTCGCCGTCATGTCATCAAGCTCATTCGTCTTGTTGATCAGAGGCGTGGTTTGCTGCTTCACATAATTCTTGCTGGTACAGCCGACCGACGCTACCATGCTGGCCGCCAGTAAAATCATCAACGAAGTGCGGTTCATATTGGAGAAGCTCCTTGAGGTTGTCTCAGCGCGACTGGGAGTTTCGCGCGTATTCTGTGATGCGGGCTCCGGAACAGTTGTTGGTCCCTACAATTCCCGCTATTACTTTTGCACGGGAGGTGCCAGTTTCCCCGATCGGCACTCCCAGTCATAAGTATAAACGTTTTCAATGGTTTGAGTGGGCTTACAGCGAATTACCATTAACTGGATTGGGACTCAAGAACGCAAAGCCCACATTCCATAGGGAAATTTTATACGGTTCTGACCTGGCCGAAAACTGAGTATTCAGCTCCTTTTGGGCGGACAGATCAGAGGAATTATCTCCCGTTTGTTCCTGCGATAGACTCGAAAATCTTTTTCATCGACAGTAACTACGCTATGCCGAGGATGAAGTTCGCTCATTCGGATGAGACAAAGATCGGCCAAATCAGGCTTCCGATCCGCAAAACGTTTTGCCAAACTGGCCAGTTCCCCTAAGTTTTCGGAACAGTCAAATGCCAAGAGCAATAACCCATCTTCTATCAATCGCAGCACGTACCAACTCGACTGCAGATGGAACGCCGCCTCAGCGAGAACCGCTTCGCAAGTCAGCAAAGGCTCAGTGAGTTCGCGGCCAATATTAACCGCCCAATCGTGATGCTCATCATTGCTGCTTGCGAAGGCAACGATGAAGCCGGTATCTGCTATGCCTCTCACGAGCGCGAAAAACCTTTCCGGGATGAGAGGTCAGGCGAACCTCCGCGAATCGCACCGGCATGCCGAAGGAATCGCTGCTTGCCTCCGCCTGATCTTGCGCTTTCCAGTTGCTCTCGTATCAGCCGTCCCATCGGCACACCGGTCTTTTGGGACTGCTCCTTCAGCCAGGACAAAAGCTCATCTGTAAGCCGAATTGTAAGCGTGTGACTCATGTGGCGATATCGTAACACAAGTGATTAGTGACTTCTATTATCTTCACCACCTAATCTACTCGCTACTTCCAAATGTCCGTAATCGGCAACGCATCGCGGTCTCCCTCAGCCAAAGGCTGCAGGCCGAAGTTGTCTTCGATCGTGCGCAGCACGTTGTAATGCGTGTAATGGCGGTCGAGCACCTTAGGATCTTGCTGGCTGGCTTCTTTCACCATGTCTCCAAGAAACAGCGTGTATATCTTGTTGTCGGCATTGTGGTCGGACTCATCAAACGTAACGATCACGAGCGTGCCTTTCCGCAGTTTCTCAGGAAAAGTTTTATCAAGAAATTTATGCAGCCATTCTGCGGCGAAGTGCACGTTCGTGTTGTGCCCGTCGTTATTCATATTTGGCGAGTAAAACGAATAGGCCACCAGGCCAGCCTTCGCATCCCGTACAAAGTAGTTGTCATCGCCCAGCAAACCATTTCCCTTGCCGGAGTCGACACGGACCACGCGGTCACACCAGTTTTCCTGCACTTCTTCAAAGCTGAGAAATGGAACATGCTTCCGGGCATAATCACCTTTTTTGCTTTTTGACACATGTTGGCTGTCGATTCGAAAGGGACAATTTCCTTCCGGCAGTTCTTCGGCATAGTTCTTGAAGTCCAGACCCTTGGCAATCAGCCGATCGGCGATGGTCTTATGCGCAGCATCATTGGGAAAGTTGACCTGTCTGTCGGCCAGAAATCGTCCGCGCCGGTGAACTCCAAAGTCTGTTCCTGCCACCATCGCCAGATAATTCGGATACGAAGGATGAAACAATGCGTGAAAATTTGAGAAGCTGGCGCCACGCGTGGCCAAGTCGGCCAAGTTCGGATCCTTCACCGCGGCTTCGTAGTCACCATTTTCGAGGACGATAATCACGACGCGGTCAAAATGATGGGTGCCGGGCTGCGGAGCGGCTTGATCAGCATTGTCTTTCGTTTGCTCCGGAGGCTTGGCGGCTGTGGTTCTATTGGTTTGTAATGCTGGAATCGCCCGGGCGGTTTCGGCAGGAGTGCATAAGTAAAAAAAGAAGAGGGTCACGCACACCACACAAATTAGCTTTCTGAACGATTCCGCCCGGTCCGAGCATCTAGATTTCATCTGGCATTCGTGGAACACAATTAGGTTTTCTCCTCATCCAATAGAATAAACAAGAAACTCCGAAATGGACCTGCTGCAGAAAATCCGCACCATCCCCACCGAGCCCGGCGTGTACCTCTATAAGAACGCCGAAGGTGAAGTTATCTACGTGGGCAAGGCCAAGAATCTGCGCAGCCGAGTAGCCAGCTATTTTCACGAAGGCCGATGGGAGGACTCGAAGACTGGCACCCTGGTGCGCGAGGCCGTCGATATTGACTACATTGTGGTCGCGAACAACAAAGAGGCGCTGGCGCTGGAAAACAATCTTATCAAGCAGCGCAAGCCGCGTTTCAACATTCTGCTGCGCGACGACAAGACTTATCCCTACGTGAAACTCACCCTCGGCGAGCGCTGGCCGCGAGTGTACGTAACTCGCCGCCTGCGCAAGGATGGCAGCGCCTACTACGGTCCATATTTTCCCGCCAATCTCGCGTATCGCATCGTCGACCTGATTCACCGCAATTTTCTGATTCCGTCCTGCAAAGTGGATCTCACCCGATTTCATCCGCGCCCTTGTCTCCAGTTCTACATCAAGCGCTGCCTGGGTCCATGTGTAGAGAACCTGACCACGCCCGAAACCTATCAGGAGGCGGTTCGCGATGTGAAGTTGTTCCTGGAAGGCCGGCCCACGGATTTAGCACGCTCGCTACAGCAGCGTATGGAGCAAGCCGCCGCCACGCAGGAATACGAACGCGCTGCCCGCTATCGCGATCTGATTTCAACCGTCGAGCAATTACAGGAACGTCAACGCATCGCCGCCGCCGAAGGCGACGATGCGGACGTCTTCGGTTATCACTATGAAAACGGAATGCTGGCGGTAAATTTATTCCACATGCGCGGCGGCCGCGTGGTCGACCGCCGCGAATTCTTTTGGGAAGACTTACCGGAATTTGCTTCGCCTTCAGGTCCCGAGCCCATTACAGATCATGGGGGGACAGCCTCAGACCCATTTAATCCTGGCGAATTCTTTTCTGCCCTTCTGAAGCAGCTCTACATCAGCCAGCCCTATGTGCCCCGGAACCTCTACGTGCCTGTCGACTTTGAGGATCGGGCCACTCTGGAAGATTTGCTCTCCGAACAAGTGGCGGGCTCCGATCCTCGTGCCGCACGGGTTCACATACTGGTGCCACAGCGTGGCGACAAGCGCGCCCTCATCGATCTTGCAGGCACCAACGCGAAGCAATCGTACGATCAGCGCTTCCGCGTGCTCAAACCCAGCGCCAAAGCGATTCAGGAGGAACTGCAGGAAGTTCTCAGTCTTCCCGAATTGCCCAAGCGCATCGAGTGCTTCGATATTTCACATATCCAGGGCGCGGAGACAGTCGCCTCCATGGTGGTCTGGGAAGACGGCAAGATGAAGAAATCGGATTACCGCAAATTCATCATCCGCACTGTAGAGGGCGTCGACGATTTTGCTTCGATGCGCGAGGTGGTAACGCGCCGCTACAAGCGCCTTCAGCAGGAAGAGAAGCCCATGCCCAGCCTGGTTCTAATTGATGGAGGCCTCGGCCAGTTGCACGCCGCTGCAGCTGCCCTCGAGGCACTGGAGATCATCAACCAGCCGCTCGCCGCGATCGCCAAACGCGAGGAGATTCTTTACGTCTACGGGCAAGAAAAAGATCCGGTTGTGCTCGATCATCACTCGCCGGTGCTGCATTTGATTCAGCTCATTCGCGACGAAGCTCATCGCTTCGCCGTAACTTTCCATCGCAAACGGCGTCAGATGCGCGACCGCTCCACCGAACTACTGGAGATTCCGGGTGTTGGTGAGAGCACTACTCGACGTCTTCTCGAGCATTTCGGCAGCCTGCAAGCCGTGCGCCAGGCAGATGCGTCAGCACTCTCGGCAGTTGTTACGCGGGTGCAAGCTGAGGCTATCAGCAATCACTTTCGGAAATAACAAACCCTAATCGCAGAGATCGCAGGGAACGTCCGCGAAGAGCGCTGCGGGGTGCGAAGAATTTCTCGGCGCTCTCAGCGGGGTTTCTCTGCGTTCTTTGCGTTTTAAGGTCTTGAACTCGTCGACGACTTCCCAACATCAAGTTGGTGCAGTTCTCCGCTTTGCTAAACTAGCGCATCTTTCATAAGACCATGCGCGATAAAAACGAACCTGGCACACTCATCGTGACCGGCGCCAGCCGCGGAATTGGCGCCGCAATTGCTCAACTCGCGGGCATGCGCGGATTTTCGGTGGCCGTCAATTTTGCTACCGGCGAAGCCGAAGCTCGAACTGTTGCCAAACAAATTATTTCTGCCGGCGGCCGCGCGTGTGCGATTCATGCCGATGTTGCTCGCGAAGAACATGTGGTCGCACTCTTTCAAACTGCCGAGCGTGAACTAGGCCCAATCAAAGCCTTGGTGAACAACGCCGCTATCACCGGCGGATTTTCGCGGGTGGACTCAGTGAGTGCAAAAACTCTCGAGCGAGTCATGGCGGTCAATGTCACTGGTGCCTTTTTGTGCGCGCGTGAAGCAGTACGCCGCATGTCGACCTCGCACGGCGGGACGGGAGGCGCCATTGTGAACATTTCTTCTCGCGCGGCGCGCACAGGCTCAGCCGGCGAATGGGTGCACTACGCAGCATCCAAAGGCGCGATTGACAGTTTTACGATTGGACTGGCGCGCGAAGTTGCAACCGAAGGAATCCGCGTGAATGCAGTTGCTCCCGGCCTGATCGAAACCGGACTGCATGCCGCCAACGGCGCGCCAGATCGGCTACAGAGATTGGCGTCTACCATTCCTATGCAGCGCGCAGGCACGCCACTTGAGGTTGCGGAAGGCGTACTATGGCTGCTTTCGTCCGGCTGCATCGTACACAACCGGAGCTATCCTGGAAATTGGCGGCGGTCGCTAATTCAGGACAACGAGTCTTACCCCCAAACTAACCCACCTCGGCTTCCGGCCGGGAAGCGATCTTCCGCGCAATCTGCAGCGCACCCGCAACCGGTTCCACTACGTTCTGGTTAACCTCAAGCCGCGGAGCAAGCTTGCGAAGCGTATCGCAGAAAATCTCACGCACCATGAGCGAGTAGCGAAAAACACCGCCTACCATGGCCAGCGGAATAGGCGCAGGATCGCCCAACTTGCATTCCGGGAAAAGTCGCCGCACCACGGTAGCGGCGAGCTCTGCCAGTTCCTTGCCCGACTGGGTGAGGACTTTCCGCGCTACTTCATCTCCGGCATTCGCTGCGGCAATCACTGCGGGAAGCAATACCGCGAAATCTGGATTCGTGTTAGCGGTGCGCGCTAACTGATCGAATGACTCCACTCTCCAGATGCGGCTTGTCTCGCTGAAAAGCGGCGAGGAAGGCGGACTGACTCGCTCATCTCCAGATTCATCCGCCGCGCGCAGCAGCGCAGCGACCGCGGTACGCCCGATCCAATGCGCCGAACCTTCGTCGGAAATAGCAAATCCCCATCCTCCGGCGCGAGCAGTCTTTCCCTGTGCATCGCGCCCGTAAGCAATCGATCCCGTGCCTGCTATGACGACTACGCCCGGTTCGGCGCCCAGAGCCGCCTGCAGCGCAATCTGCATGTCACCAACCACTTCGATTTCCGTCGGAATCACTTCTGCAACGAGCGCGCGAACGGCGTTGGCCACTTCTTCACTCGCCACTCCTGCCACACCAACGCAGGTCCGATGCAGCTGGCGCGCATCGATTTTCGCGGCTGCGCACGCTTGGCGTATGGCCTGGTGCAGCGACTCGCGCGCCCGCACTTCTCCCACGCGAATGATATTGCTCGGTCCGGTCACGGCCGAGCCTAAAAGCGAACCCTCATCGCCTACAGCGCACGTCGTCTTGCTACCGCCGCCGTCAATGCCAAGGTAGTAAGCCACGGTCGTTTCTATCACAGGCCGTTGGATGCCGAGCCGTAGCAGCGGTCGCCTCGCAGCCTGCGTCCATAAAGACAGACTCGCATCTACTGGAAATCGCCTCCTAGATTGAAACCAGAAATGTCAAAGATGTTCTTAACCCTCGGCCCGAGGTTCGGAATAAATAATCTCCACCACCGTGCAATCGTCATTCAACGGATTCCCCGCACAAAACTCGGATACCGCCGAAAAAATTCCCTCCAGCGTCGGAGCCTTCGCCGCCGCCGCCTCCAGCCGCGAATCTTCGAAGAAATCGCCCATGGCATTCTCCGCTTCGGTCACGCCGTCGGTCACCAAGATAAAACGGTCGCCCGAATTCAACTGGCAACGCGCGCTCTCATACGTCGCATCCGCCAGCAATCCCACCGGAACATTTCCATGCGGAGGCCGCATCACTTCCCCGCGGCAAACCAGCAGCGGCTGCACGTGCCCGCAATTCACATATTCCAGATCCCCATCGCGCCGCAGCCGCGCCAACAGCACCGTCGCGTATTTTTCTCCCACCAGCTTCTCGGTAAAAAAGCGGTTCACCGCCGTCACCACATCGAGCAGCGGCATACCCGTGCTCAAGTGCGAATAAATCATTCCCTGCAGCGTAGAAGCCAGCAAGGCCGCCGAAACTCCCTTCCCACTCACATCCGCCAGCACCACCGCCAGCCCTTCTTTGGTATTCACCGCATCAAAAAAGTCTCCGCCAATTTCCTTACAAGAAAGATTCTTCCCGCGCAATTTCGCAAACGGCACTTCCGGAATCTTCACCTGCATCAGCCGTTGCTGAATGCTCGCCGCAATGGTTAACTCCTGCTGGTACCGCCGCGATTCCTCCTCGGCCTGCACCAAACGCGCATTTTCGATCAGCGATCCCGCTTCCGTCGCGATCGCTCGCAAAATATCGTGGCCCACGCCGGAAAATTCCCGCGACGCAAACCGCGAATCCACATATAAAACTCCCGCCACTTCAGAAGCCACATTTGGCGCCGGAGTCTGCTGGTCACGCGTAGCCTGCACCTGCCGTTTGCGCAGCGGAATACAAATCACTGTGCGGAGATCGTAAGCCACAATACTTTGCCGCGCAGCCAGGTCCGCCGAACTCCCCGTATCGGTCAGCAGAAATTCTGAGTTCGATCGCAGCGACTCGTCCAACGCGGAGTGCGAGATCGTCTTGTCATCCAGCAGCGCCTCGCCTTTATTATTCCTCCCCGCGGCCAGCCGCAGATTCCCCTCATCATCTTTCAGGAAGACATATCCCCGCTCGGCCCGCGTCAGCCGCAGCGTTACTTCCAGCATCGTCATCAGAATTTCATCCAGCACGCCAGCCGTATTTAATTTGCGCGCTGCTTCCAGAAACAGCGTCAACTTTTCCAGGTCGGTGGCTTCCTGCGAAATCTGTATGCCGGAAATCTGGCTGAGAAATTCTCGCGCCGTATTGGACGTCCCGTGCGCCGGATTGAAAATCAGGTAAGTCGAATCGCGCGCCCCAAACTCCAGCCGGTCGTTGCGCTCGAGTTTCTGCCGCTGCACCCGCTCTCCGTTAACGAACGTCCCATGCTTGCTGCCCTGATCCACCAGGAAGAATCCTTCTTCCTCCAGCACAATCAGGGCGTGATCACGCGACACTCGCGGATCGGCAATCACCAGATCCTTATCCACTTTTCGTCCTACACTAAACGGAGTTCGGTTGAGCACAATATTCTTCTGCTCGTTCCCCTGCACCAGCACCAGTGCCGGAAACACTCCCGACCCCGAAGACTGCGGACGCCCTATCGCATTAAGAACCATGATTTTCCAAAACGGGTACCCTAGCCTTAGTCTCTGCGCACTTTGCAGAGAGACAGGCTGGGCTTCCCCAACCTTCAAACCAAAACTATGCCGCTCAAGATAATGACAGGAATCATGCCTTCACGGGAAGGCCTGTAGCTCGATCTCCCAAAAATCCCGCAACCCGTCACTAATCTGATTCAGCAATCTGCCGGCGATACTTCTCAGCCGCCGGAATGGAAACCGCCAGCCCCAGCACCACAATTCCCACCCACCGGAATGCACCTGCCGGCACCGCCAGACCCCAAAGCAACGGCGTGCACAGCAACAAGCTTGCGCTCCCCAGAAAAAGAATTCGCGGCCAACCGAAAAACTCCCCGCTTCCCCAGAATTTTTTTCCCAGAAGTAATAAAGGTATAAGCAATAAAGTCAAATCGTAGCTATTGGCGTAGTAGCTGGTCGCCAGAGTCACCGCAATCCAGGACGAAAATCCAGCCATTGTTGCAGTCCGACCAGCTCCCCGCCACGATCGGCTGGCAAAAATCACTCCCGCCACGACGAGTCCGGCAAGAAACCAATTTGCCGACGAAGACAGCATCCCGCCCCCAGGAAACGCGGTCAATAAACCGCGCACGTTGGGCATGCTTGGCGGCTTCACCATACCCAGCCCCGGCGCCTGGTTCAATTCCCACAAATACTTCGGATAAATCAGCAGCCCCCCCCACCCCACCATCATCAGCGAGATCCCAACCAGCACAACGCCTACGGCAGCGAATCCAACGCCGGCCCTCCACTTCCTTTGCAGCAAAAGAATCGCAATCAGCGGAATTACCAGATGAAACTTGAACAGTCCCAACCCCAGCACAGCGCCAGTTCGCAATTCAGCTCCGCGCAGCAAAAATCCTAGGGCCACACTCAGAATCAGCAAAAGCAGCACCGAATCCTGTCCTTGAATCAGACAGAATCCCACGGGAAAAAATGCCAGGCACCCCAGGACCTCGACGGCATAAGTACGCAGATCGAATCCCTGCCCCAACACCGGAAATAAAACAATGGGTACCGCCAGCAGCAGTGCAATCTGTAGCACCATCCAAAGTCCACACGCGACCGGATAGCTTAGATATGTGAATGGAAGAAACAACAGCGCTTCGAACGGCGGACGCACATACGGAAACGGTCCTTGCCGAATCTTCACCTTCGAGGCGAAATGCTGCTGGATTTTCCACTGCAGCCCCGGATCATACAATCGCGCGCTTTGTCCGCTGCGCACAATCTGCCCTGCCGTGTAAAACGAAGCAAAGTCGCCGTAACCCTCCGCGATCGATTCGCGCACCTGCCAAACCATTCCGGCATTCAGTGCGGCGAAACCCAGCAAACAAACAATCCCGAACTTAAACGTCCATCCGCCCGCCGGATGCCATTTCCCAGACGCGGCCCGCGCGTCCCTCGTCCCACCCCAGTCGTTCCTCTGAAGGCGACTTTCCCGCGGGCACAATCGAAGATCCCAAACCTCACCTCAAAGCCGCACGAAATCGGCTTCCGATTCTATTCTCACTCCCTTGGTTTGCAGCCACAGCGCTATACCGGCAACGGCATAAACCCCCATCGCAATCAGCAACAAAGCTCGCATCCCGAATACCAGGGAAAGGTTCTCCATTAACCCACCGGCTACAGCTCCCAACAGATTCGCCCCCAAAGCCGCACTCTGCGACTCCACATTGCGAAACTGTGTTGCAAACAAAATCCCGGCAAACACCACCGGAATAGAGAACACCGCCGCCGCTACCAAACCTACAGTCGCAGAAGATCCCGCAATCCGCTCGAACGGAAACCAGAACGCCAGCCCCAGGCCGGCCAGCAATCCTACAAAATTCCCAGCCGGCGAGATCGCCCGCTTGCTGCGCTCCACGATGGCATTCGCCAGCAAGAGCGCCACCAGCATCGCCGAAATCACAATCCCATTCACCTGCCAGGTTGTCCCGAAAAAAAGCGCGAGCCGGCTAATCACCTGCGTCTCCAGCAACAAAAATCCCGCTCCCATGCAAAAAAAGAACAGCGACGACTTCCGCGGCTTTTCCCGAACATTTGTCCAGTAAAGGCCAAGCGTTAGCACCATAATGATGGCCGAGATCGACCAGTAGGGACGCGGAATCGTCTTATCCCGCTGATAAAGATAAGGCCAATCATCCGTCGTCACCGGCACCAGCCCAGCCTCACTCTCAACCGGATTCCGCGCCACAAACTCCGCCAGTTGCGGATCCAGCTTCAAGGCGTCCTGCACGCGATTCGAGGAAGAGATCGCAAAACACCGTGCTCTTGCCGTGTAACTCGAATCCGCGTTAAATACAACCGGTTCTTTTCCAAATGTCGAGGTCAGCATCTCCTCAATCCTTCGCGCCATCCAGCGGTGCCGCACTTCGAATTTCACAAACAGCACCCCGTCCGGCTTCAGATGAGACTTCGCCTCCTGAAACGACTCTTCCGTGTACACAAAATTATCGATCCGCATATTCGCGTAATCCGAAAGCTGAGTATGCGAGTCCAGCAGACCAAACAGGACCAGATCGTAATGGAGCGGAGTGCGCTTCAGAAAAGCCCGCGCATCGGTCAAATGCACCGACACCCGCGAAGAGTCATAGGGCCGCTCGGGATGCTCGGTCTTTCCAATCTCCAGGATAAAGGGATCGATCTCCACAGCATCGATCGACGGACTATCGTGCCGCAGAGCCGCCGCAACATCGTTTCCGGTTCCCGAGCCCACGATCAATACTGTGGGTTTGGGCGCCGCAAAGCTGAACGCCACATTGTAGGGATTCTCTCCCAGTTGCTCCCTCAGCAGGTTTGGATGCCTTCCCAGAAATTCGTTCGATAAGTTCACGATCAGTTGATAGCCCACGTGATTCACCCGGACCATCCCGCTCATCATTTCACCGTTCCGGCCATAATTACGGGTGAACTCGATCTGCTGATAAGGCGTCCACTTACTGTAATGATCGTGATCGGAAGGTTCGTGCAGCAACAACACCAAAGGAACCAGCAGGCTGGCCAAAAGAATCTGTCGCGTTCGATTTCTCTGCAGCAATGCGAAACCCAACACCACAATTCCCAGCCACACCCATGGTGGCCACATCAACCGGCTGGCGCCGAGAAAAACCAGAATGCCTGCCAGACTCGCTGCCAGGTTCAGCGAATACGCAGTCAAAGGTTTGGGAGTCAGATTCATCTGCCGCCCAACCTCCTGCCCCAATGGAATGAACACCCAGACCACCAGCAAAAACAAAAGCCCTGAAAGCGCCGCCGCCAAGGCAAATGCGGACACACTCACGCCGAATCGCGTGTCCCAAATACTCATGTCCGCAGCCGCCCCCAGGTTCCGTGACAAATTCTCCAGGTTTTGTCCCCCTCCCCAGGGAAAGCGAACCACCAGCAGCAATCCGAACAGCGCTGCCGTCGCCGTGTTCCATCGAGCCGGTTTGCGCACCAGCGCGCATCCTGTTCCGAAACCCAGAAAGCAAAGCAACAATGCGAGATTCTTGAAGTAAGCGAATATCCGCACTTCCACGGCGATCCAGCGAATGAATGCCAATTCGGCGAACAACACCAGAAAGCTCGCGAGCAGCAATCGCCAGACTCTGCGCTGCTCCTGCTCTGGCGCTGCAGAACACGCCGCGCTATCCCGCCGGTCGTAAAGGCCAACCGTAACCCGGACCGCCGCCAGGAAAACAACCGCTAGAATATAGCCTGTGGCTTGAGAATCCATGCGGACAGGATTATCACACACTAGGGCACGACCGGTGAGAAGAGACAAATTCAAAAAAATCTTTTAAAACGAGAAACTACTCCAGCCTCGAAGCCGACTTGGGAAGGGCCAAATCGCGCTGTCTGGAAACGGATAGAATCATGACCAACACGCATACCGGCAATGCAAAGGTAGCGAAAAAAGGCCAACTCCAACTCCGCAACGCCCATCCCCGAAAACCGGTCAAATAAATCACCGTCAAAATGGAGCTCGCAATCCACTGCCAACTGACAAAGAACCCGGCAATCAGATATCCAAACCCGAGAGCCCGGGAGCGCGTTTGCGAATTCGACAGATCCCGCACCAGCACCATAATCGCGGGCAACAACAAAACCTGATTGTAAGGCGCATACATAGGTGCCACCACCACCGTCAGCGCCAACACCATCGCCAGCGCCCACCCAAACTGTCGACTATCCTCACGCTCGTGCCGCCACCTCCACAAAGCCGGCAAACAAGCCAGCAGCGCAACCACCGCCAGCACCTCCCCACTTACGCGCCCCACTCTTCCCCTCGTTCCCAAAATTCCATCGATCATCACTTCGAGCACAGACTCGTTCTGTGTGTATCCGTGGTACTGTCCAACCGCCGTCACAAACATTCGCCACCACCCCGGCAAAACCATCTCCGCCCCGGCGAACAACCCACCCAACACCACTCCAAATCCAAACACGAATCTTCTTCGCTCCTGCCAGTCGCCCACTGCCCAAAGCAGCAGCCATCCCACCAAAAGCCACGTGAGTTGCGGCTTGATGGTTGCCAGCGCCAGCAACGCACCTCCTGAAAATAAAAATCCGCTGGCCACGCATGCCGCCGCGCCCGCCAGCAGCGCGGCTACCAGTAGACTCAACTGCTGTAACTTGATCCCCTGCACCGCCGCAAAGCTTCCTAACATCAGCACCATCCCACCAACCGTCGCCAGCGGCGGCAAGCGCCATCGCAGTGCCTTCAGCCAAAGCCAAACGCTCGCCGCCGTCACCACCAGCAATAGCCAGTGAAAAAATATCTGCACCTCATGGAACGGAAGCCCAACCAGCGGCGCCAGCACAAACACTACATACACGGGATAGGCAAATCCCTGCCGATCCTTAGGATCATTCGCCCGCGCCGGATCCAGCGCCCGCCCGTAATATCCCTTCTCAATTTCAATCGTGATGTCGTCGCTATAAGGATTGCGCCCATGCAACAGCAGTTCGCGCGCCCCCAGCCAGCGCGGATACAGATCCGAAAGATTTCCCCGCGGCCTCTGGTGCGCCGCCGCATCCGCCACCTGGTAGCTCACCAGAATCCGGTCCACGTAGAACCACATGCTCGCGGCCGCCAGCGCCGCCACAAGAAAAAACCCAACGAGTTTCCCGCCGCTCCGCAAATGAAATTAACCGAACTCTTTCCAGTGAACTCAAACCAACCGCCCCATGTTACAACTGGGGGACAATTTCTCTCTGCTATGCGCAAACGAATGATCGTCGCGGCGCTCATCGGCGTCGCCACCGGAATGTACTGCACCTTCTGGTTAACCCGCCTTCACATCGGCGCTGGAGATTTCACCTGGGCCATCTGGGCAGCCCGCGACTTGCTCGCTCATCGCAATCCTTACGCCCGGCCCATGCAACTCTATCCGCTCACCGCCAGTATCTTTGGATTTCCCTTCCTGCGCATGCGCCCCGAACTTGCCGGCGGCGTCTTCTACGGAATCAGTTCCGCTCTCATGGCATTTGGCCTGACCCGCCACGGCTACCGCCGCCTTTTCGTATTCCTCGCCTACCCGTACTGGGCCGGCCTCATCACCGCGCAATGGACACCTCTCATCGTGGCTGCCGCTTTTCTTCCGCCCTTGTTGCCCGCCACTCTCGCGAAGCCGCAAATCGGACTTCCCGTTTTCCTCACGCGATTTTCCCGCCGCGGCATCTTCGCCTGCATCATCGTCATCGCACTCAGCTTTATATTTCTGCCAGCCTGGCCCTGGCTGTGGGTCGGTAGCTTTCATCAATATGCGCGATTCTTTCCCTTGCTTGTCCTGCCCGGTCCGCTTCTCGCCTTGGCTCTGTTCCGCTACCGCTCCAACGACGCCCGCCTCCTCTTCTTGATGGCCATCGTCCCGCAGCGCTGGTTTTACGACATGCTGACTCTCTGGCTTATCCCAAAATCCTGGCGTGAGCTTTCCGCCACAGTTCTGATCAGTTGGGGCGCCGGCATCTGGCGCTGGTATTACACACCGCACACTTTCACCCAAGTTGGTCGCATCGCTGTCATCTTTCTCTATCTGCCCATGCTGGCCATCGTGCTCTTCCGTTCTCAATCCACCCCGGATGAAGCCACGGTCTCTTCATGAAATCATGACCTCTGCCCTCACCACGAAACGCACCTTCCTCGCCGTCCTCTTCCTTGGGCTCTTCGCCATGACTGCGCGCAACGTCATCGACCCCGACGTCTGGTGGCACCTCAAAACCGGCGAGTTCATTGCCCAGCATAAATCGATTCCCCACGCCGATCCTTTTTCCTATACTCGCGCCGGTCACCCCTGGGTCGCTCACGAATGGCTCACCGAACTTGGAATTTACGAACTTCAACTCCACGCCGGATTCAGTTCTCTCATCCTCCTCTTCGCAGCGATCACGACGATCGCATTTTTCCTTCTCTACCTGCGCTGCGGACCCGCTCCCTACCTCGCCGGCATCGCCACCCTCTGCGCCGCCTGGGCTACCGCGCCGCTCTGGGGCGTCCGTCCGCAAATTCTTTCCCTGCTCTTGACCAGTCTCTGGCTCCTGATTCTCGAGCGCTCCGAGAATAATCCCAAGCTTCTCTGGTGGACTCTTCCGCTCACCCTCCTTTGGGTCAACCTGCACGCCGGATTCGCCTTAGGGCTAGTCCTCTCCGCACTTTTTCTCGCGGGCGAATTCATCGAGCATCGTCTCGCCCAACGTCACAGCTCTTTTCCCAGGACTAATCCACATCTAACAAAAGCAGCGCTCATCCTTCTTCTCGATCTCGCCCTCGTACCGCTGAATCCCAACGGCCTGCGCCTGTTCTGCTATCCCATCGAAACCCTGCGCTCCACAACCATGCAGAACTACATCGTGGAGTGGGCCTCTCCCAATTTCCATCGCCCGGAGTACTGGCCCTTCCTCCTGATCCTTCTGGTCACCTTCGCCACTCTCTGCTGGTCGCAAAATCCAGCTACGCCCGCGCGATCTCATCCTTCTTCTCGTCGCCCTCTACGCCAGCCTCATTTCCATCCGCATGATCCCGCTTTTCGTCTTAATCGCCGCCCCACTAGTCGCGAAGCGTCTGGGAAACTGGCCTCGCTCACATCCCCACCCTCGCAGTAATTTCCGCGCATCGCTCAACGCAGCCATCATTCTCGCCATGACTACATTCGCGATCGTCCGCATCTCCCAGGTAATCCATCGCCAGCGCGAAGCCGAGACCTCAGAATTTCCCGCCCGCGCCGTTGCCTTTCTCCAGCAACATCCGCCCGCCGGACCTATCTTCAACCTCTACGATTGGGGCGGCTACCTCATCTGGAAGCTCTATCCCACCACCCCGGTTTTCATCGACGGCCGGGCCGACCTCTACGGCGCGGATCTCTTCCATGATTTCGCCGACGTCTACCAATTCAAAGGACGCTGGCAGCAGATCCTGCACCGCTGGCACATCCAAACCGTAATCGTTCCTCCCACCTCGGCCTTGGCCGTCGGCCTGCAGAGCGCCCCCGGTTGGACCGTCTCCTACCAAGATTCCCAAGCCGTCGTCCTGACAAATCTCCCCAGCATTGCTACTGCCCATCTGAGGACGACGAATGTGGGGACAGCCGCCCTCGGCTGTCCATCGAGCGAAGCTCGATTCCCGCCGCGTCCCACCGGTTACTCTCGGTATGCAATTAATTACACTTTTGGCCAATTTCCACCGATTATGGTTTATATTCTGAACAATCCTCCGCAGAGCAAAGCAAGCAACCGGTAATGGTTCTCCGGAGGCCGACGCTTGTGTGCGCTTTCAATTTTCAGTACAAACTCTGAGGTTTCTTTTTAGGAGACAAACTATGCAACATCTTTACAGGCTCTGGCGCGACGACCAAGGCCAGGACATTGCCGAATACGCCGTGATGCTGGCGGTCATCCTCGTCATCGTCGTCGGCACCGTCCGGCTGATTGGCTCGAATGCAAACAATGTGTTTTCGAACGTCGCCAGTTCTATTCAGTAAGATTTTGCTCGGTAAAATTTCTCCCGGCGTAACACAGCAGGATGACCACCGAATTTCAGGCGCGTATCGTCTTCTCTGCTGGTCTTAACGGAGTGCTATGAATCGTACGCGTTTGCTGATGATCGGAGTCGTCGCCTTGGCCCTGGGCGCCTTCGTCAGCCTGTTCGTCTATAAAAATCTGCAGGGAAAAGGTCCTTCCTCCGGCGAGCCGGGAGTCGACGTTCTGGTGGCTGCTGACGACATTCAGGTCGGCGCCCGAATCGAAGAGCACGATGTTCGGGCCGTCAAATACCCCGCCTCGGCTCTGCCTTCTGGCACTTACAGCGCACGCTCCAAAGTCATGGGCCGTGGCGTAATCCTTCCCATCTCCAAGGGTGAGTTCATCCTTCCGAGTAAGCTCGCGCCCGAAAATGCTGGCTCCGGTTTGCCTTCCCTCATTCCTCCCGGGATGCGCGCCGTTTCCGTTCGCGTGAATGAGGTCGTCTCCGTTGCCGGCTTCGTCGGTCCCGGCACTCGCGTCGATATACTCCTCACCGGAACTCCCAACGGCAGCACTGAAGATCAGACCACTACGGTATTGCAGAATGTCGCCGTCATCGCCTCCGGCCAGCGCCTGGAGCGTAACGCTGCCGGCGATGCGCAAAACACTCCCGTCATCACGGTTCTGGTTTCTCCTGACGATGCGGAGCGCCTCACTCTGGCCAGCGCCGAAGGCCGTATTCAGCTCGCCCTTCGCAATCCCCTCGATACTCGCCAGGACGACGTCGGCGCAGTCAATGCCAAAGGACTCTACCGCGGTGGAACTCCCGTCGCAGCTGCGCCCACGCCGCACGTGCATTCCGTGAGGCCGCCGAAAGTTCAGCCCCAGCCCGCTTCCATCCTGGGTATTGAGGTTTATCAGGGAGACAAGAAAAAAGAGGTCGTCAACTTCCCCGAAGGTAGTGAGGAGCCCAAATAGTTGAAAGACGAATCTTGCATGCGTGTCTCAGTACTGCATTGCGAGCTCTCTCACGTGGAGACGAATCACACGATGAAGTTTCGCACGACACTTTTTACAGCCATCGCCCTCTTCTTCACCACATCTTCGTTTGCTCTCGCCTCTCTTCAGGAGCCCAACGCCCCTGCCCCTCCCCCGCCGCAAGAAGAGGTTAATCATTCCAATCAGACAACGCTTCCCCCTCAGTCCTCGCAGCCGCAAGGCTCGGCCCCGCTGCGCGTCATGGTCGATAAATCGCTCCTCATCAATACCACCGAGCGCCTCAAACGAATCTCGGTCACCGACCCCACCATCGCTACGGTGCGCGTCATCACTCCCACTCAGATCCTCGTTCATGGCCTTGCCCCCGGCGAAGTCTCCCTGCTCATCTGGGACGAAAACGAACGCTCGCGCAGCTTCGATCTGCGCGTCGATGTCGATGTCAGCGCCTGCGCTGAAGAAGAGCGTCGCGTCTTCCCCGACGAACAAATTTCCGTCTCACCCTCCCGCGCCGCCATCGTTCTCTCCGGCCACGTCACCACCGAAGACGTCGCCAAGCGCGCCGGAGAACTGGCCTCCGCCTATTCCAAAAACGTTATCAACGTCCTCACCTTCGGCCCCGTCGGCGCACAAGAAGTTCTCCTCGAAGTAAAGTTCGCCGAGGTCGACCGCTCTGCCCTCACTCAACTCGGGGCGAATGTTTTCTCCACCGGCGCAGCCAATGTTGTCGGAACTTCTACCACCGGCCAGTACGGCGGCTTTAGCCCTCCATCCGTAACCCAGACGCAAGGACAAAGTCCTCCGTTCTCTGCGACGGAAACTCTGAGCAGCGTGCTCAACCTGTTTCTCTTCCAGCCCAATATTCACCTGGGCGCGGTGATCCAGGCTCTGCAAACCAAAAATCTTCTTCAGATTTTGTCCGAACCCAATCTCATAGCCGTCAACGGCAAGAAAGCCAGCTTCCTCGCCGGAGGCCAGTTCCCGTTTCCTATCGTGCAGCCCGGCGCGGGATTCACCGCCGTCACCATTTCTTTCAAGGAATTCGGCGTCAAGCTTGAATTCACTCCCGTTATCATGCCCAACGGCAACATTCATCTCGTGGTCGCGCCCGAAGTCAGCACTCTCGATTTCGCCGACGCGCTCACCATCTCCGGTTTCACCGTTCCCGCCTTGAGCACCCGCAAGGCGGAAACCGAATTTGAATTGCGCGATGGACAAAGCTTCGTCATCGCCGGATTAATCGATAATCGCGTCACCGATACCTGGAACAAAATTCCTGGCCTGGGTGACATTCCAATCCTGGGCGCTTTTTTCAAAAGCAAAAGCATTTCCAAAAGCAACTCGGAGTTGATGGTCCTGTGCACCGTGCACAAGATCTCGCCCGATAATCAGCCCTCGCCTGGACCGAAGAACCCGCAACCCTTTATCAACAACGACAAATTCGACGGCACCAAGAACAAGCCATCAGGAAAGTAACGAGCGACAATTAAAAATTGGAAATGGGAAGTCGGAAAACGGAAAATCGGAAATTGGAAGTCCGCACATGCCAGAGCTCACCGTAGTCATCGTCGCCACCGATAGCGAGCAGCGAACCGTGCTCCAGGTCTTGGTCGACGGTACCAGCGTGGCGAGCACCGTGCACACTTGCGCCAACTTCCCCGTGGCCGCCTCCGATCCCATCATGCGCCGCGTTCAGGCTGCCAATCCGGACGTGCTGCTGATCGACATTCCCACTGACAACCCTGCCCCGGCCATGCGCGCCATCGAACTTCTTCGTCAGGAACTCCCTGATTCCGCCGTCTTCGCCATCGGAAGCCTGAGCCAGCCTCAGGTAATTGTCAGCGCGATGCGCGCCGGGGCCCGCGAATTCATCGAGCGTCCCACCACAACCACTGATCTGCTCGAGGCCTTTGTTCGTCTCACTGCGGCCCAGCGCCGGGTTCACAAAGAAGGTCCGCGCGGCAAGGTCTTTACCATCGTCAACGCCAAAGGTGGCAGCGGAGCCACCACCGTGGCCGTCAATCTTGCTCTCGCCCTGCAATCAGCCCATGGATCCACCGCTCTCGTCGATCTTGCTCCGCTCGGCCACACCGCGCTGCATCTCAACCTCAAGCCTCTGTTCAATATTTCCGACGCCACTCGCAACCTTCACCGCATGGACAGTTCCCTGCTCGAAAGTTTCATGACCCGCCACAGCGGCGGCCTGCAACTACTCGCCGGAACCAACGCACCCGCAGCGATCGAACCCTCCACCGCCGAGTTTGTTCGCCTCTTCGACATGCTGGTAGGTCATTACAAGTACGTCGTCGTCGACAATTCTTCCCGTCTCGACGCCGCCAGCCGTCTGGTCTCGAATCTATCGGAGTGCGTACTTCTCGTCGCTTGCACTGACGTGGCATCCCTGTGGAGCGCTGCGCGCGTCCAACAATATCTAGGCGAAACCGGAAATCGAGAGCGCCTGCGCCTCGTCCTCAACCGTTTTCGAAAAGTCCCCGGCTTCACCGAGTCCGACGCCGAAAACGCCGCGGGAGTAAAATTGCTGTGGCGCGTCCCAAATCAATATTTCGCCATCTCTTCGGCCATCGATCGTGGCTCGCCGGTGATGGAACAAAGTCATACCGATATAGCCCGTTGCTTTTCCGGGCTGGCACAAGAACTGACCAGCAACGACGTAGATGTAAAACGCGCCGCCTGGTCCTTATTTAAGAGCGTATAGAGTTTTGAAAAAAGCGGCTTTAGCCGCTGAGGTTCGGTCCTCGAAAACCATATGGGTAACCTGCAACAAACTTTCGAGCACAGCCAGTACCAGCAGGTAAAATCCGATCTGCACCGTAAAATCCTTGACCGCCTCGATCTCGAAAAATTAGGCCGCTCGAACGGCGACGCCGCCCGCGAAGAAGTTCTCGTTCTCATCCGCAACGCCGTCAACAACGAAGCCGTTCCTCTCAGCTTCGCCGAACGGGAACGTCTCTCCCGCGAAATTCTCGACGAAATCTTCGGCCTCGGTCCGCTCGAGCCCCTGCTAAAAGACCACACCATCTCCGACATTCTGGTCAACCGCTTCGACCGGGTATACATCGAGCGCGCCGGAAAGCTTGAACTCACCGGCCTGTCCTTCAAAGACAATCCGCACCTCATGCAGATCATCGAGCGCATCGTCTCCCGCGTTGGCCGCCGTGTCGATGAATCTTCTCCCATGGTCGATGCCCGCCTCGCCGATGGCTCCCGCGTCAACGCCATCATTCCTCCGCTCGCCCTGGATGGCGCTTGCCTCTCCATCCGCCGTTTCGGCCGCGATCCCGTTACCGCCCGCAACATGCTGGAGAATCACACCCTCACCGAAGCCATGCTCGAATTGCTTTCGGTCATGGTCAAGGGCAAGCTGAATCTCCTCATCTCCGGCGGTACCGGCGCCGGCAAAACCACTCTACTCAATGTGCTCTCCGGCTACATTCCCAACGTCGAGCGCATCGTCACCATCGAAGACGCCGCCGAATTGCAACTCAAGCAGGAGCACATCGTTCGCCTCGAAACTCGCGCCCCCAACATCGAAGGCAAAGGCGCCGTCCGCATGCGGCAGCTGGTCATCAATAGTTTGCGTATGCGCCCCGACCGCATCGTGGTCGGCGAGGTCCGTGGCGAAGAGGCCTTCGACATGTTGCAGGCCATGAACACCGGCCATGAAGGCTCGCTCACCACGATTCACGCCAACTCCGTCCGCGACGCGCTCGCCCGCGTCGAGAACATGGTTTCCATGGCGAACCTGAACATTCCCGAGCGCGCCGTGCGCCATCAGATCGCCTCCGCGATTCACGCCGTCGTACAGGTCGCACGATTGTCTGACGGCACGCGCAAGGTGATCTCCATCTCCGAGGTCACCGGCATGGAGAACGATCTGATCGCCATGCAGGAAATTTTCACCTTCGAACGCCGCACGGTGGATGAAAATGGAAAAATTCGCGGATGCTTCAAAGCCACAGGAGTGCGCCCCCAGTTCGCCGATCGCCTGGCCACCGGCGGCGCTCGCCTGCGTCCCGCACTATTCGAATCAAGAACCGAAGTTTAGGGGGAGTTGAACTGAAGATCGCAAAAAAAAATAGACTTGTCATCCTGAGCAAGCGCCTTTTGCGCAGCGAAGTATCTGGGCGAGCCGTGCGAATCCACGGAGCCTGCCCTGAGAGAGCGGGAGCGACCGAAGGGCGCGTTTGGCTCGCATCCTTATCGCTTTCGCCTTGCGGAACGCCACAAGCCCCGATACAACCATGCCGCTCCTAATCGCAGTTCTCGTCTTCCTCGTCGTCGCCCTTGCGGCCTTCGCCGCATTCTCCCTGCTCGACGAACGCAGTGCCCGCGCCCGCCTCATCAAAGACCGTCTCGCCACGGTCCAGAAGGCTCCGGAGCGCGAACCCGACGAAGAACTCGCCCTGCTCCGCGATGAACAACTCAGCAAGATTCCCGCCTTCGACACTTTACTGCGTCGCTCCGCCCGCGTCTCCGCCATGCAGGATGCCCTCTTGCAGGCGGGCATGAAGTTCCGCGCCGGAAATTTCCTTCTGCTCTGTATCCTCTGCGGCGTTGCCGCCGGACTCGCCACCGTTCTCTACACCCGGAACGCCGCCATCGCATGGGCCGCGCTCGTCATCGGCGCATTTCTTCCCTACTCGGTTGTCTCCTATCGCCGTCAGAAACGCTTCGAAAAATTCGAAGAGCTTTTCCCCGATGCCATCGACACCCTGGCTCGCGCCGTCCGCGCCGGACACGCCTTCACCACCGCTCTGGAAATGATCTCCAACGAAACTACCGAACCCCTGGCTTCGGAATTCCGCAAACTCTACGAAGAACAAAAGTTCGGCATGCCCGTCCGTGATGCCCTCATGAATCTCACCGAGCGCATCCCTCTGGTCGACGTAAAATTTTTCGTCACCGCTGTCATGCTGCAGCGCGAAACCGGCGGCAATCTCGCCGAGATTCTCGATAACTTGTCCTACGTCATCCGCGAGCGTTTCAAGATTCAGCGCCAGGTCAAAGTCCACACCGCACAAGGCCGCCTTACGATGCTCTTGCTGATGGGTATGCCCCCAACCGTGTTAACAATTCTCTATATCTTCAGTCCGGAATTCGTTCACCCACTTTTTTACGATCCCATCGGCCATATCCTGCTAGTAGGTAGCATTGCACTGCAAACCGTTGGCTATTTCGTGATCCGCAAGATTATTAAGATTCAGGTTTGATGATGCCATTGATTCTCACCATCATCGTGTTCGTCACCGTGGTTCTGGTGGTCTTTGCCTTCGGCGCGGCCGCGGTTACACCCAGCTCCGTGCTGGGAGCCCGCCTCCGCGCCCTCGGTGGCCACTCCGCTGGCGCTGAGGAAAAGCCCGCCGTCAAAGTCCGGGAGCGGATCGAGCAAGCTCTGGATCCCCTCAGCAAAGCCATCCCGCTTTCTCCCACCGACGTCTCGCGCACTCGCGCCTGGCTCATCCAAGCCGGACTTCGCGAATCCCGCCACGTCAGCTTTTATTTCGGGGCTCGCATCATGTTGGCTCTCGTCGGCCTCGCCGGCGTCGTTCTTTTCTCCGGCTTCGACAGCTTCCCGCTCCTGGTCTGTGTCCCAGCTTTCGGTTTCTTCTTGCCACGCTTCATGCTGAAGCGCATGATCAAAGACCGTCAGCATCGCATTCGCATTGCTTTACCTGATGCTCTTGATCTCACCGTCATCTGCGTCGAAGCTGGACTCGCCCTCGATCAAGCCCTCATGCGTGTCGGCAAGGATCTCCACCACGCCCATCCCGATCTCAGCGACGAGTTCCATCTCGTCAACCTCGAAATGCGCGCCGGCAAACCCCGCGCTGAAGCCCTCCGCAATCTCGTCGACCGCACCGGTGTCGATGACATCCGCTCCCTGGTCGGCACTCTCATTCAGACCGACCGCTTCGGCACCAGCATCGCGCAAGCTCTCCGCGTTCATTCCGATTCCCTACGCACCGCCCGCCGCCAGCGCGCCGAAGAGCAAGCCGCCAAGACCACCATCAAAATGGTCCCCCCGCTCGTCATCTTTATTCTGGTCCCGTTCCTCTTCGTCACCATCGGTCCCGCACTGATCCAGGCCTACCACTCCCTCGTCAGCAAATAATTCGGGGCAGGCATTGCGAGGAGTGAAAGGCGATGAGCGAATAGAAATAGAACAGTTTGGGACGAACACTGAGCCCTGACAGTCGCTAGGCGTGAAAATGCCCCGGAGGGGCCTCCGACAATAGCCCGGCGCGTTCAGCGCCGGGTAGAGCAGTCGATCAGAACGCGTCCCGGAGGGACGCCTGAAACTCGCGCACACTTTCCAGTCTTATGGGATTCACTCCACGCGGCAAAGCCTTCAACCAAACCCGCCAACGCTTTCTCGCTACTCGTCTCGCCGTGGCGCAGACTCACTGGTCCCGTTTGCGCGGCTTGCTCGGAGCCTCCGCGGATGACTTCCGTAATGGCTGCGGCCTCTGGATTCGCCCCTGCCGTGGCGTGCATACTCTAGCCATGCGCTATCCCATCGACGTACTTTACCTCGATCGCGCCAACATCGTCGTCCACGTCATCGCCAACCTCCAACCCTGGCGCTTCGCACCCGTCCGCCTGCAAGCCGCGTCAGTGCTCGAACTGCCAAGCCACACCATCGCCCAAACAGAAACCGCACTTGGCGATAAAATAGAAATCCAACTCCAGGAGGACATCTGAATCCAATCGCTCGAAGAATTAGGCGAGCGTCGCTTCAAAGCTTCCGAACTATCCTGATCCCATTGGAGTACCGTGGAAGAGCGGCGTTCGCGGGCCTGCGAGCCAGCCAGAGGTTATAAAATAAGCCGCAGAAAGAGCCGCGCTCGAAGTTCTGGCGAACTGTCTTGGACCCAAGGAGTACCGTGGAAGAGCGGCGCTTCAGCGCCGCGTAAAGCGCAGAATGATGCGGGCTTTAGCCCCCGTGTTCAACCCGAACCGTGATTGAAACTCTCCAACCCGAAGAACTCACCATCCTCCACGACGCTCCCAAGCTCCTGGTCGAGTGGTCGCCGCGCTGGCAGGAGTTCACCACCTCCATCCGTCCCGCTTTTTCTCGTTCCGCACCGCGCCTCGCCGGAGAAGCTCCCTTCGGAATCCTCCCCTATCGCGGCCTGATCGCATCTCTCTTGCTGGAAGCATTTCTGATTTTTGTCGTCATCGTGCTCCCCCGCGAAGTCGCCAATCTCCGTCCCTACGCCGCCCCGCGCATCCAGCGCGAAGAGGTCATCTACTACTCCGCCAACGAACTCCCCCGCACCCAGGATTTAGGCGGAGCTCAATCCGGCGCCTCCGGTCACGCCGGCGGCCAGGAAGCTCATCACCGTACCCAGACCATCCACGTAGCTCGCGGAGCATCACTCGTCCCGAAAGTCGTCGACGCTCCCAGCCTCAAGCTTCCCTCTTCCCCAAACCCGGTCGCCAATCTCCTCGCCGTAAAATCCATTCCCGGACCACCTCCCCTGGAAGGCTTGCACTCTTCCCTGACTTCTCCTAGTCTCGCGTCGAATGTGATCGCCCCGGCGCCTTCGCAGATCGCGCGAGATCAATCCCGCGCCGCTCTCACGCTCAACAATTCCGTAATCCAACCAGCTCCGGATATTTCTTCGCCAACCTCACGCTCCCTCCCAGCTCTAAACGCACGTGTAGTTGCCCCCGCGCCCACCGTCCGTTCCGAGCACACTCTCTACGCGCCGAAACTCGATTCCACCATCATCGCCCCCGCCCCAAACATTTCCCGCGACCGCGCCCAAGCCGCGCCTTCCCTCAATTCCGTCGTGATCGCTCCCGCTTCGGCACACGTCAGCCGTGATCAGGCCCGTTCCGCTCCCTCTTTCAATGGATCGATCATCGCTCCGGCACCTTTGTCAATCTCCCGCGAAATTTCTCCCTCTCGCGTGCAGATGAACGGCAGCGTCGTTCCCCCGCCCGTCTCCGCGCCCGCGCGCGAAACTCAGCGCACTGCAAAACTCAATCTGCCCGCGCCTGCTGTTGTTCCTCCACCACCCGCTCAACCCGCCAACGGATCTTTCGTCAGCAGCATCATCGGAAAACTTTTCGGCACCCAGGATGTTGTCCCACCCCCGCCAGCGGTCACTGGCGCAGAAGCCTCTACGCCGCGCAATACCGGTAGCGCCTCGCTTGCTACAAACGTCATCCCACCTCCGCCCTCAGCCGGAATCTCGCGCTCAAACCTCGGCGCCTCATCTCTGGGCGCCTCATCCGGACGCTCTCAACCTTCGCCCTCCGTGATCCCGCCGCCACCTTCGACCAGCAACTCAGGATCAAACTCTTCAGGATCGTTCAGAAAATATTCCGGATCTTCGCCGAATGTTTCCACCATCGTCCCCCCGCCTCCAAGCGTAGCCGCAGGCTCTCCGAACGGCACCCGAAATTCCAGCGGCTCTGGAAATGACGGCTCACTTGCAAGCAACATAATCCCGCCGCCTCCTTCAGCCGGCTTGGGTCCCTCAGGCTCTGGCAGATCAGGCATCGGACGCGGCGCTCCCGGAGATATCGGCTCACCCCTCGCCCCACCGAAATCCGCAAGCGGAAGCCCTGACAGCTCCGGAGTAGTCGTATCTACTAATCCCGGCTCAGAACGCGCCCTGCCCGGCACCGGCGGGAAAGGCTCCCTCGCAATGTCTCCCTCGGGTGCGGATAAACCCGGCATCGGCGGCTCCGGAGAAGGCTCCGGAATCGGCAACGGCTCCGGCCCCGGCAGCGGCTTATCGAATAAGACGACCGCCGAAAACTCCGGCGCTGGAAAGTCTGGCGTCAGTCATGGCTCCGATCCCAACGCTCGCGGCGGAATCTCTCCCACTCCCGGCCCCGGCGGAGCCGGCTCGGCGCCCACCGGATCATCCGCTGCCCCCGGCGTCGACATCCGCGGCGGCAGCGCCATCGTCAATCTCCCCAGCTTCGATTCCAGCAATAGCAGCGCGCCCACCGTTCCCGGCCGCTCTTCCGTCAAAGCTGACCAGGGTCCCGCCATTACCATCGTCGCCACTTCCCGCTCCGGCGGCGCATTCGATTTCTACGGCAAGCTTCCCGGCGAAAACTACACCGTCTACCTCGATACCACGATTGGCACAGTAGTTATGCAATTCGCCGAAGCCGATCCCAGCTCCCATCCTAACGCCGGCCCGCTCACCGGCCCCGAAGGCCTGCGCACCGACCTGCCCGCGAATCTTCCCCACGCCCGCGTCGTCATCAAATGCAAACTCGACGCCTCTGGCAATCTAAAAAATCTTCAAGTCCTCGAGCCGGGTCCAGCGCCGATGACCGCAAAAATCGCAGCCGCACTCCCAAGCTGGAAATTCCGCCCCGCCACTCGCGGCTCCCAACCCGTCGAAGTCAACGCCATCCTCGGCTTCAACATCGACACCAACGACCGCTACTGAGCTCAGAAGGGATAAGCTCAGAGGAAGGCCCGTGGCTTCAGCCGCGCCGGCAAGCACGCCGAATCCAAGCTGTTTGCCGCCATGCCTGACGAGTAGGTTCTTGGGATGCTAAAGGTGGATCGAAGCGCTTGCAGTACCGTGGAAGAGCGGCGCTTCAGCGCCGCGTAAAACTCCCCAAAAAACCGCCGGGCTTTAGCCCGCCTACAACCGCAACCGCGCCATCATCCCGTAAGCTTTTCGAAACCACGCCCGCTCCCGCCGCTTCTGATATCCTGGCATCGTCGCCCGCTTATCCAGAATCTTCTGCACCCACTGCCGCGCTTCCTCCACTCGCCCCTGCGACTGCAAAAATAGGGCGTAATTGTAATAAGTTTCCGAACTCGTAGAAATCTTGGTCGCTTCCTGAAAAAGCTTTGCCGCCTTTTCCCTCTTCCCGGTCTGCGCATAAGCATGCGCCAGCAGCCCGATCCCCCGATGAAAGTCATACGTCGGATCCTCTTCCACGGCCCGCTCCAAATCCGGCACCGCCGCGGCAAAATCTCCCAACTCAATCTCCGCAACTCCCCGCCGGTAGAACGGATCTACCGAATCCGCCCGCTGTGAAATTGACCGGTCATAACATCCCCGCGCCTTGGCAAAATCTCCATCATCCAGATACAACAATCCCAGCTCTTCATAATTCCCCGCTGAGGGATTATCCAAAATCGCCCGCTCCAATTCATGAATCCTTCGCCGCCGCGGAAACACCTGAAACGATGTTCGCAGCAGCCCTGCATCCGGAATCACTTCCACCACGATATAAATCGCCGCCCCAATCCATCCCAGAAAAAGGATGATAAAAATCCAGTAAAAATCCGGGCGCCGGCGAATGAAATGCACAATCGCCACCGCCATCAGCAGAAATGACCACCAGTGAAAGAAAAAGCCAAGAAATCCCATGGAATGCGAAATATAACACGGCGAAGCGGATCAGCATTCTCTGGCTACAGAAGAAGCCTTAAGGTTCTCTACGTTAAAGTCCGTACAGCATTGATTACTACTTTCTGCAATTCTTACGGGATGGCAACCTCCCCCGAAGAGCGCGTGCGCTGCCTATGTTCGCTCATTAACACAGCCCAGGGGGAAGAACTTGAGAAAGCAATCCTGGAGCTTCGATCCGCAATCACCGCGCTCATCGATGATGCTCACAACGTTTCCACCTACAACCTGATCAATTTTCCCGTCGCCATGGACAAACGCAGAAAAGCTTGATTCGACCGAGCTTCACGCAACGTATGTCACAATATCAGTGTGACTGAAACCGTCAGCCTCTCGCCAAGGCAGTCTCCGAACTCCGCTCTCGGCTCCATCCGCCTTATCGCCTCCGATATCGACGGCACCCTCCTTAATCCTCAATTCCAAATTTCTCCGGACGATCTCGCTGCGCTGCGCCGCGCCCACGCCGCCGGCATTGAAATCGTCCTCGTCACTGGACGCCGCCACACTTTCGCTCTCCCCATCGCCCAGCAACTCGGCTTCGATCTCTGGCTCATCAGCTCCAACGGCGCCGTCACGCGCTCGCTCTCCGGCGAAACTTTCCACCGCGACCTCATGCCCCGGCAAACCTGCCGCGACCTCTGCACCGCCATGCAAGAATTCCGCGGCCACACCGTTATTACCTTTGATAAAGAAACCAAAGGAGCCATCGTCCTCGAACATCTCGACGCGCTCAACGCCAGCATCCGCCGCTGGCTCGAAAAGAACATGGCCTACATCGACTTCGTCGTCCCCATCGAAAACGCCCTCGTCACCGATCCCGTGCAAGCCATGTTCTGCGGTTCCATGCCTCGCATGGCCCAAGCCCTACGTGCCCTGGAAGCCGCCGGCCTCGACAATCGCATCACCATCCTCCGCACCGAATATCCCGAGCGCGATCTCTCCATGATCGACGTCCTCAACGCCGGATGCTCCAAAGGCCACGCTCTCGCCCGCTGGGCTGCCCACCGTGGCTACCATCGCGACCAGGTCATGGCCATCGGTGACAACCACAACGACATCGAAATGCTTGAGTTTGCCGGCCATCCGTTTATCATGGGGAATGCCTGCGAAGAACTCCGCTCCCGGGGCTGGAGCAACACACGAGGCAACGACCATTGCGGCGTAGCCGCCGCCATCGCAGATGTAATTGGAAACTGAGCTCTGGCCTGTTGGACTCGGTTCGTCGAGACGGCGCAAATAGTACCGTGGAAGAGCGGCGCTGCAGCGCCGCGTAAAGCATCCAAAAATTTGCCGGTCTTTAGCCCCTGAGGGATTTATTCTTTTCTGAAGCACGCGGGATGAAAAAATCGCTTCAACTCGGCCTCTTCATCGCGCTAGTCGCTGCGAACGCCTTCGCCTCCGACTCCGCCATCCTCCGCAACGGATTCTCCATCGCTCACGACCATCGCCAAACCATCGGCTCCATCACTCGTCTCTACATCGACCCCGGTCAATCCAACTTCGTCGACATTCCCACCGCTGATATCGACCACTTCGAATCCGTCCCCGACCCGCCGACTCCAGTCCCGCTCCCACATCCCGCCGCCATCACCCCGCATCCTTTCGACCTGACTCAAACCGTGAAAGATGCCAGCGGCACCTACCGGCTCGATCCCGATCTCGTCACCAGCGTCATCCGCGCCGAAAGCGATTTCAATATCCACGCCATCTCGCCCAAAGGCGCTCAGGGATTAATGCAGCTCATGCCGCAAACCGCCAGCCAACTCGGCGTCCACAACGCCTTCGACCCGCAAGCCAATGTCGAAGCCGGAACCCGCTATCTCCGCACCCTGCTCGAGCGCTACAACTTCGATCTCATCAAAGCCCTCGCCGCCTACAACGCCGGACCGCAGCGCGTCGAACAATACAACGGAGTCCCTCCCTACTACGAAACCAAAGCCTACGTCGCCCGCATCGTCCGCGACTTCAACAAAAAGAAACTCGCCGCCAAATCCGCCGCCGCGCCCACGAAAAAACCCTCCGCCGCAAAACCCGCCTCAGCCCACCCCAAACCAAAGCCAACTCAAAACCTGGCTCAGAACTAGCCCGCCCTACCCTGTGCCCCCTGTGCTCCCCCGTGTTAAAGGTTTTTGATCCTAAGCCCACTTGACTCCCCTTGCTATAATAACTTTTAGAAACAAACCCCAGACAAACTAAATCTTCCAGGAGCCAGTTCATGCCGAAGCGCGACCCCCCTCCGCCCCAACACCAAACGCACCGGCGAGCGCTCCGAAGCCGCATTCCTCTACCAGGCCAGCCAGCGCTGCTTCGCCATCTCCAAGCCCTGGGGAGACTCCGAACGTTACGACTTCATCCTCGACAACCGCCCCCAACCGCAGGTTCACCTCTTCCGCATCCAGAACCTGCCCTGAGGGAGCGATAGCGACCGAATGGGTCAAGTGCACCGATTCCCTCCGCGCCGATGCCTACGAAACCTGCGGCGTCATCTGTGCCATAACCACCCCGCTATTCGCTCCATCTTACACCCACACACAGCGCTCTATAACAAGAGCCCCTTTTCCTTTCAACCACTTACCGCCATCCAATCCCCGATCCAACCGCTAAACCCCGTTTTTCGCCCATTCGTTGGGATAAAGGTGCGTATCCTCTTCCCCTCCCATAGGATAGCCACAGACAACTCCCAGGGAAACGTGTACAAACCAGGTTCAACTCCTTGGGAAAACTTGAGCTATTCGTTAGAATTTCAGGTTCCGCGCCAGGTGAAAGCGTCCCATCAAGCTGAAGCCAGCCCAGGAAGCCGGAGATTCAAGCGAAGAGCTAGAAGCCAGGAGCTAAAGCGAACATGCGCAAGCCGATTAAGTACGTAGAGAAAGCAGTCACAGTCGCCGCCAAAGGCGCTTGGGTAGTGTTCGATCGTTTGAACCGCATCAACCCAGGTGCGTCCCCAACCCCGAAATGGTCCGACAAGCCTCTGCTCAAGTCCTACGAAAAATCCAAGCCGCCGCTCGGCTGGCCGCGCTCCACCGATTCTCTTTGCCCGAAGTGTGTGCCCGAAATCCGTCAGCAGATTCTCGATGGCAAACTTCCGCACGAAGTTTTGATGAACGAAAAGATCGGCGAGATCAAAGCCACCATCGTCGAAAGAGATGGAAAGATCTTGATGGTAAAAGACTGTCCAGTTCACGGCCACTTCGAAGACGTGATGTCGATCGACACCGACTTCTCGAAGCACCTCGAAGATGTTTTCCCCGGCCGCGATATCGCCGCGCATAACGACGAGAAGCTTCACCATCACGGCTCCTCCACCGTGAAGTATGGACGCGGCTCCGTCCTCACCATCGATCTCACCAACCGCTGCAACATGATGTGTGATCCCTGCTTCATGGACGCGAATCAGGTCGGCTTCGTCCACGAACTGCAGTGGGAAGAAATCAAGACCATGCTCGACAATGCCATCACCATCAAGCCGCGTCGTCAGATGAGCGTGCAGTTCTCCGGCGGCGAGCCAACGTTGTCTCCCTATTTCCTGGATGCAGTCCGCTACGCGCGCAAAGTTGGATACAACTCCGTGCAAGCGGCAACGAACGGAATTGAATTCGCAAAAAGTTTTGAGTTCTGCCAGCAAGCCGTCGAAGCGGGGATGCGCTACGCGTACTTGCAATTCGATGGCATCGGCAACGCCGCCAATGCTCACCGCATGGTCGGGAACTTGTTCGACGTGAAATTAAAAGCCATCGAAAATCTTCACAAAGCCGGAGTAGAAATCGTTCCGGTGGTAACGATCGTGAACGGCATCAACAACGAACAAGTCGGACGCATCATCAAGTTTGCGCTCGACAATCCGAAGACGATCAGCTTCCTGAGTTTTCAGCCAGTAAGCTTCACCGGACGCGACGAAGCCGTCACCGACGATCGCCGCCAGGCCCAGCGCTACACGCTCTCTCACTTAGCCCACGACGTAAAAAATCAAACCGGCTTAGGCGAACCCAGCCGCGACTGGTTCCCAATTACCTTCATGGGAACATTCACCGATTGGGCAGACCTAATGCACGCCAACGACGTAAAAAACGACTGGGGCCAACTAAGTTGCGGTTGTCACCCGAATTGTGGGACGGGGATGGCGGTGATGATTGATAAGGAAACCAAAGAGGCTGTGCCGGTTACTGCGTTTTTAGCGGGAGATCAGCTGGCGAAAGACATCGCCAAGGTGAACGATGCGTCGCGCGGAAAGTTCTTGACGGGGTTGGGAATGGCGCTGTGCCTGATGAAGAATTACGATCCGTTCCAATCCCCGACACATTTCAAGCTGATGGATCTGCTGAAGAAGTTTGACAAGAACTATCACATTACCGGAAAGAACTACGGCAAGGTTGGGCCGGACCGGACGGTCGAGGACGTGATGAAGCGGCGCACCACTGACCGCTGGAACTTCCTGTTCATCGCGGGAATGTGGTTCCAGGATTTGTTCAACTACGACTTCCGAAGAACCGAGCAGTGCATTATTCCTTATGCGACGCAGGAGGGCGAGATTTCATTCTGCGCGTATAACACGGGCGTGGGCTGGAGAAACATTATCGAGAAGATGCACATGACGGCCACGCTTACCAAGTGGTATGAAGAGCATGGACGGCACGAGATTTTTGCGGGTGGAAAGAAAGTGAAGATGGAGGACGAGGCGCACTCGCTGCTGTTGCGTGAGGACATCGTCACCAACGAACTGCAGCACGATCTCGACAAGCTGGGCATCGCGAAGAATGCGCGCGAGGAGAAGAAGCGGGCACGGGATGCGAAAGCAGCTCTGGCGGTCGATCACTCCGAGACTCCGATTCCGGGACATCGCGGACCACAGAAAAATGATGAAGCTTACAACGCGCGTATGGCTGCGCTGTATCGCGAAGTCGTGCTGAAAGAAAAACCTGTGGTCGCCGAAAATGGATTTATTCCGCTGGGCGCGCTAGGCAAGCCGAACGGTGGAATCGCTGCAGCTCCGAAACCGGAAGTGGGTGAGCCGGTGGCGGGGGATTGAGAAGCAGCTTTTAGCTTTTTGCTTTAGCTGAAATAAAAATCAGGCCGCCTTGGGGTGGCCTGATTCTTTTTGGGGTTTGGGAACCCGGCGGGTGAATGAGGGATGGTCGAAGATTTCGTTTGGAGATCGGGCGGGGCCGACCCCATTTTATTGCAAATGCCAACGAGAGCAAGAGCCTGGGCAACCCGTCCGGCCAAAGAAAGCAAGCGCAGCGGCGCCGCAAGCAAATTGCATAGGTCCTTCGTTGGGAGTCCTCGGCGGAGCCGAGGTCTCCGCTGCCTCAGGATGACAAGGGCGGGTGGCCCATCGTTTCATGGTTTTTGCGAAAGGGTGGCATCCCGCTCTGCTGAGCGATCACGGGTCAGTCCCTTAAGCCTCCGAGGACCGGAACGAGCAAGGGAAATCAAAAACTCGACAGGTTCGGGAATCCCCACCCTTGCAAAAGGCGCAAGGGTGGGCCACCCGTCCAAAGGGGGCGCACACCAAGCTTTAGTACTGCACGGATAGGCCGTTACTTTCGAGTGCTTTAGGCTGCGAGGATAGTTCTCAAAACCCGCCCTTACCGCCATACTGGTTGTCTGGGTACAAACGAGGTCGAAAATGAAGGCTTGGTATTTCGGTATCGTCCTGCTGATGAGCGTGGGCGTAACTGCTCGGGCTCAGGATGATTCTGCGATGGTAACGTCGAGAATTGTCGCAATGGAGAAGGCCTGGAACCAGGCGTTCAAGCTTCGTGACGCAAAGGCGGTCGATGGCATACTCGCCGACGATATCGTCCTCATCAATGACGACGGCAGCTTGCAAACCAAGACCGATTTCCTGAATCTAATCCATTCTGCCAAGGCGTCGGAAGAAGAGCAGGTCACGCCGGAATCAATCAATGTGCATGTACAAGGCGACGTGGCGATCGCGACGGGTGTGTTCCGGTCAAAGGGCATCAAAGCCGGGAAGGCGTATGTGCGGCTAGACCGATTCGTTGATACCTGGATGAAGAAAAACGGTAACTGGGTTTGCATATCGGCATCGGCGACGCCGGTGCTGCATTAGGATGAAGCGATGGGAACCGTGACTTCTGGGTCATTGTCCCGCGCATGACGAATCATTAAGAGCGGCCGCCTGGGCCGCCAGAGAAATCGGAATCTTTCCATAGTTTTTCCCAATTCCACAGGCCGGACATTACAGCGATCGGCAAGGGGAATCCGAGCTGATGCGCCAACATACTCACCTGCCCGCGATGGTGAGCTTCGTGAGCAAGCATGTAGCAGAGCATTTCCGGGCCAACCGGCCAAGGCTGCGCCCAGCCATCCCTGCAAAACGTCTCGATGCGGCCTCCTCCGCCGAGCGCCTCAGCGAGCATTTCCCCGCAGCGAGCGGCGCTTTCGGCTAGTCCCGCACGAGCCTGCGGCGGCGTGCAGCGGACGCGGCTGAGCTGCGGCGGGACCTTCAGGTGGGGCGCCGTAAGCCTGATCCACTTGGTGCGGACATTGTGCATGTGGGTGAAGATGGCCGCGATGGTGCGGACGTTGCCGGGCGGCTTGGCTCTCCAGGCGGCAGGATCAAGCTGTTCGATGAGGATCTGGTTCATGCGATCGTTGGCGGCAAAGAGCCGCACTGCGGTTTGGGCGAATTGAGGATTAGCCTGGGGTGAGCGCCTGGTCACGGCTTTTATTCCTCGACCGATCATACTTCCGGCGAAATCGAATACACAATGCAGTAACTGTCAGCGGCATGAAGATTTGTGTGAATCGAGACAAAAGGGTCCGAAAACACCTCATAGACAACCGATATTTGCCGGAGAACGCGCTGGTCTGGCACCGTAGCTGCGCGCGCTGGCTGATTACAAATCTCGATTCTTAGGTGATGTCCTGTATTGAAGACAGCAGAAAAGCGCTGATACGGTGAGGGCTTACGTGAGCTGAAGTGCGGAATCCACAGGAGTTGGAGATGGCCTTATGAAGATGACTGTGACGAACGGTTTGCTGGTGCTGGTGACGCAGGTTGCAATGGCAGGTGCGATTTTGGCGCAGAGTGGAGCTGCGCCGCTGTATCCGGCGAATCCGCATCCGGATCAGGCGCCGAATCCGAGCCAGGATCAGGCCCCGCAGGAGATGGATCAGAATACGGGCCAGAACGATATGCCGGTGTTCCGGGTAACGGTGACGGAGCGAACGACGAAGGCGGTGAATTACCGGAACCGCGGTGGGTCAACCGAAGTGGATTTTCGCGGCACGGATCTGATGCCCGAGGTGACCGGGCACGCCAAGGTGGAAGGCAAGGGCGGACGGCTGACGATTGACGCAGAGTTTGCTCACTTGCAGCCGGTGCGGATGTTTGGCGGACAATACCTTACTTATGTGCTGTGGGCGATTACTCCCGATGGCCGCGCGGTGAATCTGGGAGAAGTGGTTCCGGGAGGAAATGGCAAAGACAAGATTGACGTAACTACGGATCTGCAGGCGTTTGGAATGATTGTGACGGCGGAACCTTATTATGCGGTGACGCACCCCAGTAATAAGGTGATTGCGGAAAATATTATCAAACCGGGGACGAAAGGATTTGAGGAGCCGATTGAGGCGAAGTTCGATGTGCTGGAAGGACAGCAGTACACGATCGATGTTCCGGTGGACCAGTTGCCGTCGAGCCGGGCGAGCGATAAGGTCCCGCTGGATTTGCTGGAGGCGCGGAATGCTGTGGTGATTGCGAAGGCGGCGGGAGCGCAGCAGTATGCTCCGGATAGCCTAGCGAAAGCGGAAGACATGCTGGAGCGGGCGGAGGACTATTACCAGCGGAAACAGGGACGGACCCCGATTGGGACTGCGGCGCGGGGAGCGACCCAAATGGCAGAAGATGCGCGGGTACTGACACTGCGGCGCAAGGAGCAGGCGAAGCTGGATGCGGAACGGCGGGCGCGCGAGGAAGCCCAGGCCAAGGCAGAGGCAGATGCGGCACTGGCCCAGCAACAGGCGGCACAGGCGCAGGCACAATCGGAGGAAGATGCAAGGCGCCGGGCGGAAGCGGAGCAAGCCCAGACAGAGGCTCAGGCAGCGCAGGCAGCGGCTTTAGCGCAGCAGCAACAAGCGCAGGCGGCAGCGGCGGCGGCACAACAGGCGGCGAGCTTGGCTGATCAGCAGCGGCAGGAAGCGATCCAGCAAAAAGAAGCGATGCGGGCGCGCTTGCTGGCGCAGTTGAATCAGGTATTGCAGACGCGAGATACGGCGCGGGGGCTGATTGTCAGCATGCCGGACGTATTGTTTGCCTTCAACAAATATGATCTCAAGCCGGAGGCGCGGGAGCGACTGGCGAAGATCTCCGGGATCGTGCTGGCTTATCCGGATTTGAAGTTGCAGATTGAGGGCTATACGGATTCGATTGGCAGCGATGAATACAATCAGACACTCTCCGACAAACGGGCGGAAGCGGTGCGCGATTATCTGGTGAGCCAGGGAGTATCGATGAATAGCGTGACCGCGCAAGGGATGGGAAAGGCCGATCCGGTGGCCGATAACAGCACGGCGGCGGGACGGCAGTTAAACCGCCGTGTAGAGATGATCGTATCGGGCGACGTGATTGGAAATCAGATCGGGCCGGCTGGAGGGCAGGGACCTGGAACGCCGAATCCTCAGTAATTCGAAGGGGAACATCTTCGCGCCGTTGGCGAATGCTCCCTTGAAAGTCGCAATCAAATCGTATTAGGCTCCGCTGCATCCCTCTGGCTGGAGGATGTAGGTGGAACACGAGAAAAAGGAACTCTGGTGGAAGTTGTGCGAGCAGGCGGCCAACGAGCAAGATCCAGAGAAGCTGCTTGAACTAGCAAAAGAAATCAATCGACTGCTGGAAGAAAAAGAACTACGCCTTAAGGGAGAAAAGCCTGCCGGGGCTGCATGACAGGCGGAGGATTCGATGAAGCGTTCGTGGGCTCTTTGCGTGTGTGCGCTAGCAGACAGACGTCAGAACTCCACATGAGTAGGCTGATATTAAAGAGGAGTCTCAGTATGGACAGGCCTATTCCTCGATCTCCATCATCTGTGGGACCGTCATTCCAAAATCCTTCGAAGAACGTGCGTTGTAGTATTTGCGAGAAACCCGTGAGCCTTGAATCTGCCAAGGCTGATGAATACGGGCGAACCATTCATGAAGAGTGCTACACGCTTAAAATGAAACTGAAGAGTGCTACAAGCCCCCCTGCCGCGTAACCGATGAATTCAGCGCCTTCGCGTGAGCGGTCTCACGAATATCCCACGGCTGGGTGTTGTTTGCGCGTCCGGGCGCGGTTCTTTGTCCATTTACGAAGGCCGGGACGTACTCTTACGGCGCTTTGCTACAATCTTTCCTTATGAGCCCACAAACGTCCTTCATCGATGTTCCTGCGGCGATCGAGGAGATCCGCGCAGGACGCATGATTGTGGTGGTGGACGACGAGGATCGCGAAAACGAAGGCGATCTTACTCTGGCCGCAGAGAAAGTTACGCCGGAAGCCATCAACTTTATGGCCAAGTATGGACGCGGGCTGGTGTGCCTGGCGATGACCGAGGAGCGGCTCGATCATCTGCGGCTGGGGCCGATGTCGGCGGAAAATACTTCGCAATACGGGACGGCGTTTTGTGAGGCCATCGATGCCAGAGCCGGTGTGACGACGGGAATATCGGCGTATGACCGGGCGCGCACGATTCAGGTGGCGATTGACCCGGCGACGAAAGCGTCAGATTTGGCACGGCCGGGACATGTGTTTCCCCTGCGTGCGCGAAAAGGCGGCGTGCTGGTGAGGGCGGGACAGACTGAGGCTTCGGTTGACTTAGCGCGGCTGGCAGGATTAATTCCAGCGGGAATTATTTGCGAGATCATGAAGGATGACGGGACTATGGCGCGAGTTCCGGATTTGATTGAATTCTGTCACGAGCATGGGCTGAAGATGCTGACGGTGGCGGAATTGATTCGCTACCGCATGGCGCATGAGCGCTATGTGCATCGTGTGGGCGAGGCGCTGGTGGAGACGCGGTTTGGCGAGTTCCGTCTGATTGCCTACGAAAGCGAAGTGGATGGTGGAGAGTCGCACGTGGCGCTGATTAAGGGCGATGTGGAGGGGAGCGATGCGCCGGTGCTGGTGCGCATGCACGCACATTGTCTGATGGGTGATGTGTTTGGATCAACGGGCTGTGAGTGCCATGCCACGCTGGAAGGGTCGTTGCAGCGGATCGCCCAGGAGGGGCGAGGGGCTTTGATTTATCTGCATCAGACTTCGCAGGGATTTTCTAAGGAAAAAGTTGGCGAGCGAACGGCGCTGACTTTTCATAAGGGACGGAAATTACCCGCGCTGCTGGATAACGAACGGCAGACGCAACGCGAGATTGGAATTGGAGCGCAGATTCTTTCGGATCTGAAGCTGAGCAGGATCCGGCTGCTGACGAATCGTCCGAAGAAAGTTGCAGCGCTGGAGGGGTTTGGGATTGAGATTGTGGATCAGGTTCCGGTGCAGTTGAGAGAGACGAAGACACGGTCCTAGTGTTTATCAGCGTGACGGATTTGGATGACGCGTAATTCGACCACAGCGGCTAAAGCCCGGTTTTATTCTTGAAGCTTTATGCGGCGCTGAAGCGCCGCTCTTTCACGGTTGCGCATGCACCGAAGTTTGAGTGGCTATCAGAACGGCTTGCGGACGAGCACTTCGCTGTCACGGATGAAAAACTGGGCTGAACATTTTTCTGAGCCGCAAATGACAGGGACAAGGCCGCTGATCTGGCGGCGGGTGATTAATCCGAGCATGCCGCAGGATGGGCAGGCCAGCACGGCCCAGTAGGGATCTTCCTTTTCGCCGACTTCGCCGGCGTTTTCCAGCACAAAGACGGTTCCAGGCTGCATATGTTCCGGGATCCATTCGTTGATCATGTCCAGTTCGCCGACCATATTTCCCCCTTGTGAACCGAGACTTTGTTAGCCACTAAACCCTTTGTCTAAGAGACCTTTCTAGCACGCCGGCGCTCGGCCGGCGCTATTACGGAAGTACTCGCTTTTCTGGCGATCACGTCGGCTCGCACCTGGCGGACAGCGTCGCTGAGGCAGACACCGAGAATCGGCTGACTGGAATTTTTCAGGATATCGACGATTTGCCGCGCCGATGTTTCGAGATAGAGGTGGGTGCCATCGGTGAGCAGGTGAACGTCGGAGGTGCGACTGACGATTTCAGCGAGGGGTTTGCCGACCTCGCGGGCCAGAAAGCGCATGACCTTTCGTACCCCCTGCAGGGAAAAGCCTTTGCGGCGAAGCTCGCAAATGACGGCCACTTCGGTGAGGTTTTGCATGGAGTAGAGGCGACGATGACCTTCCCGTTCGGGCTTGACGACGCCGCGTTCGTCCCAGTACTGGAGCTGGCGGGCGGTGATGCCGGTCAGGGCGATCACGTCATGAGATGGAAAGCGGTGATGCATTGGTCCCCGATTATGTTTGAAACAATTTGAATGCTGAATGTTTCAAACATTTTAGAGAGAAGCGGATGGGAGTCAATGGAGAAACTGCGGGGAGGGGTAACTAGAAGAGTGCGGCCGATTGGTGGCTAAAGCCCGCGGTTGGCTCCGGTTGGGTTTTACGGCGCGGCTGAAGCCGCGCCGTTTCAAAGCCACGTCAAGTTCAGACCGCCCCCGACGAAGTGGACGATTTCCAGGCGGTCGCCATCTTTAAGGATAGTTTCAGGCCAGCGGTCGCGGGGGGCAATTTCGCGGTTGAGTTCGACGGCGACGCGGTCGGACTTCATGTTGAGCAAGTCGATCAAGGACGAAAGAGTGAATTGAGCGGGCGGTGCAGGGTCCGGGAAAGTGCGGGCTTCTCCGTTGATGTGCAAGTTCATCGCGTTGATTTTCTCACGAACGGCGATGAGTTCCCTATTCGCTCTTGCGCAAGGCGAATTTGCGGGTTACGGTGCGGCCTTCGTGGTTGGCCTGGACCATGACGGAGGAATCGGGCAACGAGGATTCATCGACCTCGATGGAGATGGCGGCATTGCCGGCGGAGTCGGTGACGGCCTGGGTATAGAAAGGTGCCGCGTCAGGGCGGGCGAAGCGGAAGATCAGGCGGGCGGCTGGGACGGCTGATCCAGCCTCGGTGACGTGCAACTGCATGGTGAGTTTGCGATCGGAGTGAACGGAGGCGGCGTTTTCCCATTGCACGTCGAGTTGTTTGATGCCGGCAAGAGATTCGGTTTCGGCATGATCGAGAACGTCGTCCAACTTTCCTTCGCGAATGGCTTCGAGGACGAGGCGATGCTGATCGCGCAACTGCTGCTCTTTTTGGGTGTCGCCGAAATCGGGTTGCTGGGCGGAGGCCGCATAGGAAATGGCTTTCTTGCCGATACACCTTCCGCGCATGAAGACTTGTGTCTGCAGCAATTTCTCGCTCTCGCGCGCTTCGCTTTGCACGTGGTAGATGGTGTCGCCGTGTTTGACGTCGGTATTGAAGCCGAAAATCATAAGAGATTTGTAAGCAGAAAATTCGATAATTTGTGTAATCGAAAAACCTAATGCACCCCTGAGCTTACAACGTTCGCGGCGTTATCAGGGTTTGAATTTCAATTTCCCAACTACACGATTACAAAATGGCAAATTCTTTCTCGTTCCCTTGACACTCTCGCGCACCAACACCTAATCTAGAATGTTTAGTTAACGCTTGGCGCGAATTATATATACGCTCTCCTATGCCAGACAATTACTTCGCAAGCTACCTGCCTTTTCTCATCCATATTCTGCTGGCTGGGGCGATTGCGACTGCCATTATTACGCTTTCGTGGCTGATTGGGCAGCGTAAGCCGACGCGGGCCAAAATGGAAGCCTACGAATGCGGCATGCATCCGGTGGGCGACTCGCGCGGACGATTTTCCGTGCAGTTTTACCTGGTGGCGATGCTGTTTATTTTGTTCGATGTCGAGGCGGTATTTCTCTATCCCTGGGCGGTGATCCTGCACGATCTCAAGCATTTTGGTCTGTGGGAGATGTTTGTCTACATCGGCATTGTTCTGGTGGGATTTTTCTACGTGTGGAAAAAAGGCGTGCTGGATTGGGGTCCAGACGCAATGCGGCGAGGAGACACGGTAATGGCACTGACGCCTGCAATCACCGATCTTGAACAACTGAAGAGCCATCCTGCGGTAGCGCGGCTGCTGGCATGGAATCCGGCGGCAGTGACGGGAGGAAAGTTCGACCGCGACGAGATGACGATTACTGTGGATCGATCGTGCATTCGGGAAGCTTGCGCGCTCTTGCGGGACGATGCTGACTGCGCCTTCAACTTTCTTTCCGATGTGACTTGCGTGGATTGGTATCCAGCAGAGCCCCGGTTTGAAGTGATTTATCACCTGCTGTCGATTTCCAAGAAAGAACGTGTGCGGCTTAAGGTTCGCTTAGACAGCGCGAGTCCTGCGGTGGAGTCGATGTGTTCCGTGTGGCCGGGCGCGAATTATTTCGAGCGCGAGGTTTTCGATTTGTTCGGAATTCGATTTACGGGGCATCCTTATTTGCGAAGGCTTTTAATGCCGGAAGATTGGGAAGGTTATCCGCTGCGAAAGGATTATCCGGTGGAGGGTTACCGCTGATGGCCCACCTGACAGCGACGCCGGTTCTCGAGCCCGGGCAGGATCGGACGATGATCCTGAACATGGGGCCGCAACATCCGTCGACGCACGGCGTGTTGCGGGTATTGCTCGAGATCGATGGCGAGACCGTGGTGCGGATCATGCCCGACATTGGATTTCTGCACACGGGAATCGAGAAGACCTGCGAGGCGAAGTTTTACCAGCAGGTGGTGCCGCTCACGGACCGCATCGATTATCTGTGCCCCATGACCAATAATCTTTGCTATGCGCTGGCGGTGGAGAAATTGCTGGGGCTGGAGATCCCGCCAAAGGCGCAGTGGATGCGGGTTTTGATGAATGAGTTGACGCGCATTAATTCGCATCTGGTGTGGCTGGGGACGCATGCGCTCGATATCGGCGCGATGACGGTTTTTCTCTATTGCTTCCGCGAGCGCGAAGAAGTTTTGAAGCTGTTCGAAGCGATCAGCGGGCAGCGGATGATGACCTCCTACTTTCGGATTGGCGGGCTGGCGCTGGAGCCGCCGCTGGGATTTTTTGATCGGGTGAGAAAGTTCGCGGGATATTTTCCAGATAAGGTGGATGAGTACGAAAATCTGTTGACGGGAAATCCGATCTGGGGGATGCGCACCAAGGGCGTGGCGCGGATGACCGCGGAAGACGCCATCGAGCTGGGCGCGAGCGGTCCGACGTTGCGCGGAAGCGGCGTGGATTTCGATTTGCGGCGTGATATGCCTTACTCGGGATATGAGAATTTCAAGTTTAAGGTTCCGGTGGCGCAGGAAGGCGATGTTTTTGCGCGGTACATGTGCCGGGTGCGCGAGTTGCGGGAGTCGAATGCGATTGTGAAACAGGCGCTGGAAGGAATGCCGGAGGGGCCGATCAAGGCGAACGCGCCGGGAGTGGTTTTGCCCGATCGCGAAAAGATGAAGACGCAGATGGAGGCGCTCATCTATCACTTCAAGATCATTACGGAAGGCTTTGCGGTGCCGGCCGGCGAGGTTTATCAGGCGGTGGAATCGCCGCGCGGCGAAATGGGTTATTACATCGTGAGTGATGGGACGGCGAAGCCTTATCGGGTGCACATGCGGGCGGCCTGTTTGGCGAATCTGCAGACCTTGCCGAAGATGTGTGAAGGCGGCCTGATTGCGGATGTAGTGGCGGCGATCGGGAGCATCGATATTGTTTTAGGAGAGATTGATCGGTGACGCCTTGCAGTTTTCGGCGATTCCGGGCTAACCCTTTACCACAGAGGACGCAGAGGCTTCACAGAGGATTTGGACATGAAGTTTTCGGAAGAATTCGAGGCGCGGTTTAGCGAGATGTTGCCTCACTATCCAACAAAACGGTCGGCGCTCGTGCCTACGCTGCTTTATGCGCAGGATGAGGTTGGATTTCTGTCTGAGGAAGTGATTGCGGAACTGGCGGGCCGGCTGGATTTGACGGAACTCGAAGTGCGCAACGTGATCAGCTATTACTCCATGCTGACAACCAAGCCGCGGGGCAAATTTAATGTGCAGGTTTGTACGAACATCAGTTGTCTGGTACGGGGCGGCGAAGAGATTTTGCGGCATTGCGCGAAAAAGCTAGGCGTGGGGAACCATGGCACGACGACGGATGGATTGTTTACGCTGGAAGAAGTGGAATGTATTGGGGCGTGCAGCTGGGCTCCGGCGGCGCAGGTGAATTACGACTTTCATGAGAACCTGACGGCGGAGAAGATCGACAGGGTTCTGGACGAGTATAGGAAGAGGGCATAGGAATTTCTGATTTTTGATTGCTGATTGTTGATTGAAAAACACCCAGGGTTGGTTGGTTCAATCAACAATCAGAAATCAACAATCAACAATGGCTCTACTTGTTTCACATCCCGATGAAGTAAAGGTCGTCAGCCGGCGGTTTGGCATGGGTGCGACCGATATCGACCGCTATCTTGAGCTCGACGGCTACAAGGCCGTGCAGAAAGCGCTCGCTATGGAGCCGGACGCCATTATTAATGAGGTGAAGAATTCCGGGTTGCGCGGGCGCGGCGGGGCGGGATTTTCGACGGGGATGAAGTGGTCGTTCGTGCCGAAGCAATCGGCCAAGCCGAAATACGTGTTATGCAATGGCGATGAGAGTGAGCCGGGAACTTGTAAAGACCGGTTGATTTTTGAGCAGGATCCCCACGCGGTGATTGAAGGAGTGATGATTGGCGGGCTGGCGGTGGGCGCGAAGAGCGGGTACATCTACATTCGCGGGGAATACCGGTATCTGTCGGTGATTATGCAAAAGGCCCTTCGCGACGCGTATGCCAAAGGCTTTCTGGGAAAGAATATTTTCGGCAGCGGGCGCGATTTCGATATTTTCTGGCATGGCGGCGCCGGGGCCTATGAAGTGGGCGAAGAATCGGCGCTGATGGAGTCGCTTGAGGGCAAGCGTGGGATTCCACGGATTCGGCCTCCGTTCCCTGCTGTGGTGGGGCTGTGGGGTGGACCTACCGTCATTAACAATGCGGAAACCCTGGCCAACGTGCCGCACATTATTCTTGGCGGCGCGGAGTGGTATGCCAAGCTGGGCACGCCAAAGAACGGCGGGACGCGGCTGTTTTGCTTGAGCGGAAATATTGCGAAGCCCGGCGTCTACGAACTGCCCATGGGTTACAACCTGAAGAAGATGATCTACGAAGTGGGCGGCGGAATTCCGAACGGGCGCAAGTTGAAGGCAGTGGTTCCCGGAGGGTCGTCCTGTCCGGCTCTTACCGCCGATGAAGTCGATGTCGCGATGGATTTCGACTCGGTGGCGAAGGCTGGGTCGATGCTGGGTTCGGGCGGCGTTGTGGTTGTCGACGACGCGCAGTGCATTGTGAAGTTCGCACTCCGCACGATGAAATTTTATAAGCACGAAAGCTGCGGATGGTGCATCCCTTGCCGCGAGGGAACCGACTGGCTCGAAAAGACTTTGACGCGTTTCCACAGCGGCGGCGGAGTGAAGAAAGATATCGACAACATGCAGTACTTGTCGGAGAACATGCTAGGGCGGACGTTTTGTCCGCTGGGCGATGCGGCGGCAATGCCAACAATAGCGTTCGTGAAGAAGTGGCGCAAAGAATTCGAAGATCACTTGGAAGGCAGGCCGTGTCCGTTTGAAAAAGCCGGTGTCGCGGAAGAAGTGATGGCGTAGCGCCGGCGTTACTTATGGCAGACATAACACTTACAGTTGACGGCAAGAAAGTCACGGCTCCGGCGGGAACGCTGTTGATTGAGGCGTGCAAGACCGCGGGCATCGAGGTGCCTTCGTTCTGCTACTACCCCAACCTCTCTTTACAGGGCGCTTGCCGCATGTGCCTGGTAAAGATTGAGAAGATGCCGAAGCTGCAGACGGCGTGCACCACGGTGATCAGCGAAGGCATGATCGTCACTTCCGATAGTGAAGAGATCAAGCAGGCGCGGAAGTCGATGGTCGAGTTGCTGCTGGGGAATCATCCGCTGGATTGTCCGGTGTGCGATGCGGGCGGCGAGTGCGAATTGCAGGACATGACGTTCTCTTACGGCGCGGCCGAATCGAAGTTCATGGAGGCCAAGAATCATAAGGACGAGCAGCAGTGGTCGCCGGTGGTGTTTTTCGATCGTCCGCGATGCATTCTTTGTTATCGCTGCGTGCGGGTATGCGGCGAGGGGATGGACGTTTGGGCGCTGGGAGTGCAGAACCGGGGCGTGAGTTCGATCATTGCTCCGAATAAAGAAGATCATCTGGAGTGCGAAGAGTGTGGGATGTGCATCGACATTTGCCCCGTAGGCGCGCTGACCTCTGGCGCGTACCGCTACAAGACGCGGCCGTGGGAGATGAAGCATGTGGGAACGATCTGCACGCATTGCGGAGATGGATGCAAAACAACTTTGGGTGTGAGACGCGCCGATAAGGGAATGGAGATTGTGCGCGGCGATAACCGCGACAAGAGTGGGACGAATGGGGACTTCCTGTGCATCAAGGGGAGATACGCGTTTGATTTTGCGAATCACGAGGAACGGTTGACGCGTCCACTGATTCGCAAGGATGGAAAACTGACTCCTTCGACGTGGGAAGAGGCGTTTGAATTGATCGGGAAGAGGTTTGCCTCCATTCGCGACGTGGAAGGCGGCCAGGCGATCGGCGTGATCGGTTCGACGCGGACTACGAACGAAGAAGATTATCTGCTATCCAAGTTTTCGCGGGTGGTGCTGAAGACGAACAATGTCGATCATCATCGGACTGCGGACTTCCCTGCCCTGGCCGCGGCTCTGCGCGGGAAAGCGAATTCGACCGCGAGTATGACCGATATTTTTTCTGCCCCGGCTACGCTGTTGATTGGGAACGATCCTACGGAGCAGCATCCGCTGCTGGCGTGGCAGATTCGTAATAATGTGCGGTTACATCGGGCGCGGTTGTACGTGATCAATTCGCGGCCGATCAAGCTGCGGCGGCAGGCGGCCAATTTCACGCAAATCCCTGAAGGAACAGAGAATAAGGTTGCGGCTTTTCTGGCGGGAAACGATTCTGCGCTGGAGGCGATCGTGGTGCACGCTTCACGGGAGCAGTGGAGCGGACTGCGGGACCAACTTCGCGGTGAGCAGAATCTGGTGATTGTGTTTGGTTCGGAGATCCGCGGCGGTGAGCTGGCGAGTCTCGTGAAATTTGGATCTGCGGTGGCCGGGACAAAGTTTGTTGGTCTGGCGGATTATGCTAATTCGCGCGGCGCGGCCGATATGGGGTTGTATCCGGATTTGCTGCCGGGCTATCACCCAATAGCCGGGAATAGCGAGTTCCATCGTGAGTGGGGGGAAATCCCCACGGCTGCGGGATTTGATTTGAAGGGCATGGTGGAGGCTGGGAGAGCGGGCACGTTGAAAGCTCTTTATGTCATCGGATCGAATCCGGTGGGACGGCTGAATATCGATCCTTTCGCCTTCTCAAAAAGTTTCGTTGTCGTGCAGGATATGTTCCTGACTGAGACGGCGGTGATGGCCGATGTGGTTTTGCCGGCGGCGAATGCTTATGAAAAGTCAGGAACGTTCACGAACACTTGCGGTGATTTGCAGTTGCTGAAAAAAGCGGGCGAGGTTACAGGAACGAAGTCGGATTTTGAAATGATCGTTCGCATTGCTGATGCGATGGGTTTTGATGTGCGTAAACTGGTCCCGTTCGGCGAAGGAGTGCGCGCGGGCACGCACGCGGATATGGGGCAGTCGCGCGGAGCGCAATCCGGCGAGGCTGACCGTCACGCCGTATGGCTGGAGGCTCACGGACTGGAGCCGAAGATGAGCCCGTTCGATCCGACGGCGATTCTGGATGAAATTCAGCGACTGGTTCCGGGCTACGACGTTTCGCGTATGAATCTGATGGCGGGCAACAGTGAGCACACATCGCTAGTTGAAGTGGGGCCTGGAGTTGCCCATCGGACAGAATCGATTCAACCCGCGGATGATGATCTTTTCACCTCCGGGACCTTGGGACGGTATTCGCAGGCCTTGAAGTCGGTGATGGAAAGCCACGAAGTAAAGTCTGCTGAAGTCGCGGCGGACTGATTCACGGATTTAATAGCAGCATTGGGAGAGGAAGCGAAGGCCTTGTCCGTTGGCGTGTTCATACTCGTGTCGGTGATCAAGTCGCTGATCGTGCTGGTCGCTCTGCTTACTGCGGTCGCTTACACAGTTTGGTTGGAGCGCAAAGTTGTGGGCCACATGCAGAATCGCTGGGGACCCACGCGCGTGGGACCGTTCGGACTGCTGCAGCCCGCGGCCGACGGGCTGAAATTTTTATTCAAAGAAGATCTGACGCCGCCGCACGTTTACAAGCCGCTGTTTCTGGCGGCGCCGATGATGGCGGTCATTTTTGCGCTGACTTCGATTGCAGTAATTCCGTTCGGCAATCCGGTTCGAATTTTCGGCTACAACATTCCGCTGCAGATTACGGATGTGAACATTGGGCTCCTCCTAATTCTGGGCGTGACCTCGATGGGCGTGTACGGAGTAGCGCTGGCAGGATGGTCGTCGAACAATAAATATTCTCTGCTGGGCGGACTGCGAGCCAGCGCACAGATGGTGAGTTATGAAATCGCGCTAGGACTTTCGCTGGTGGGCGTGCTGATTCAATCGGGAAGCTTTAGTTTGCGGACGATTGTGGACATGCAGGCTGGGCGGTTCTGGGGATTCGTTCCGCGCTGGAATATTTTTCATGGGCAGTTTATCGGATTCTTCATTTATCTGATGGCCGCTTATGCGGAGACGAACCGCATTCCGTTTGACCTGCCCGAGGCTGAAACCGAACTGGTTGCGGGATATCACACGGAATACAGTTCGATGAAGTTCGCCATGTTTTTCATGGCGGAATACGCCAATATGATCACGGTGGCTTGCGTGGCCACGCTATTGTTTTTTGGCGGATGGCGGGGTCCCCTGTTTGGGCCTGCATTGTTGCAGGCAGTGCTGCCAGTATTCTGGTTTCTTGCCAAGGTTTTCTGTTTTCTTTTTCTCTATATCTGGGTGCGTGGGACTTTGCCGCGCTTCCGTTATGACCAACTGATGTCCTTTGGCTGGAAGTTTCTGTTGCCGTTGGCGATTGCGAATCTGGTGGCGACGGCGATTGCCGTGGCCTGGTAAAGACAGTACTGATTCATGAGTTTCCATCTCATCCTATTTCTGGCGTTTGGTGCGGTTTGCGTGGGCGGGGCGGTGAACCTGCTGGCGCAGCGGCATCCGATCAACAGCGCGCTCTCGTTGATTGCAGTGATGGCTGCGCTGGCTGGCGAATATTTATTGCTGGGCGCGGAGTTTGTGGCGGCAGTGCAGGTGATCGTTTACGCAGGCGCGATCATGGTGTTGTTCGTTTTCGTCATCATGCTGCTCAACGCCGGCGTGGAGGAAGAAACCAAGGGGAGCCGTATCGCGCTATTGTTTGGCGTGCCTGGAGTGCTGACCAGCAGCGTGCTGATGGCGTGGGTGGTGGTGCGGCATTCGGTCACCGAGTCGGTGCCGATCGGAGCATTGCCGGGGCATCCCACGGAGATTGCGCAGCTTCTGTTTCACGATTTTCTGCTGCCGTTTGAAGTGACATCTGTATTGATCCTGATTGCCATCATGGGAGCCGTGGTGCTGGCGAGCAAGCCGGAAGCGACGGCGAGGAAGGTGGACTGATGGTTCCGTCGTATGTGCCGCTAACTTATTACTTGCTGCTCAGCGGATTTTTATTCGGCTGCGGCGTGGTTGGATTTTTGATCAAGCGCAATATCATCACCATCTTTATGTCGATTGAGCTCATGTTGAACGGCGTGAATCTTTCGTTTGTGGCTTTTGCGGCGCATTGGCACGCGCTGGCGGGGCAGGTATTCGTTTTCTTTGTAATGGTGGTAGCGGCGGCGGAAGCGGCGGTAGGACTGGCGATCATTATCGCGGTCTACCGCACGCGGGAAACGTTGAATGTGGATCAGGTGAATCTGCTCAAGCTATGAATTCGATGCTCAATCTTTGGCTGATCCCGTTGCTGCCGCTGGCGGGCGCTGCGATTAACGGCTTCTTCGGGAAAAAGTCGTCGCGGAAGGCCGTTACTACGGTCGCTTTGTTTTTCAGCGGAGCGGGGTTTGCGATGGCTTTGTGGGTGGCGATGCGGTTTTCGTCGCTGTCGCTTCCCTATCATGAGTATTTTGCGCACTGGATCCGGTCTGGAAGTTTCAGCGTTGACTTCGCGTTTTATCTCGATCAACTTTCGCTGGTGATGCTGCTCGTGGTGACGGGTGTTGGATTTCTGATCCATGTCTACTCCGTCGGCTACATGTGGGAGGATCCCAGCTACTACCGCTTCTTCAGCTATCTGAATCTATTCATGTTTTTCATGCTGACGCTGGTGTTGTCAGCCAACTACCTGATGATGTTTATCGGCTGGGAGGGCGTGGGGCTCGCGTCGTATCTGCTGATTGGTTTCTGGTTCACGAAAGATTCGGCAGCATCGGCGGGCAAGAAGGCGTTCATCGTAAATCGCATCGGAGACTTCGGTTTTCTGATTGCGCTTTTTTTGCTCATCAAGCACTTCGGTTCGCTGAATTTCGATCAGGTGTTTCAGAGCATTTTGCCGATGGGAGCGGAAAAATCTGGAGCGGGGCCGCTGACGGCGATTGGCATTCTGCTGATGGTGGGAGCGTGCGGAAAGTCGGCGCAGATCCCGCTATACATTTGGCTTCCGGATGCGATGGAAGGTCCGACTCCGGTTTCTGCGTTGATTCATGCGGCGACCATGGTTACCGCAGGCGTGTATATGGTTTCGCGGTCGCATGTAATTTTTGAGCGGGCTCCGATTGCGCTGACCGTGGTTGCGATTATTGGAACGCTGACGGCTTTTTTTGCGGCAACGATTGGCATTGCGCAGACTGACATTAAAAAAGTTCTGGCTTACTCGACGGTTTCGCAGCTTGGTTACATGTTCATGGCTTGCGGAGTGGGGGCCTTCTCCGCCGGAATCTTCCATCTGATGACGCACGCCTTCTTCAAAGGACTGCTGTTTCTGGCGGCGGGATCGGTGATTCATGCGGTGGGCGGCGAGCAGGACATGCGCAAGATGGGCGGGCTGCGCAAGAGGATTCCGTGGACGTTCTGGTGCATGACCGCAGCAACGTTGGCGATCTCTGGAATTCCCGGGTTCTCCGGCTTCTTCAGCAAAGACGAAATTTTGTGGCGCTCTTACCAGGCGAGTTGGGCTTACTGGCTGGTGGGAGTGATCACTGCATTACTCACATCGTTTTATATGTTCCGGCTGTGGTTTATGACGTTCTTCGGGGAGTATCGAGGCGAGGCGGAGGCGGAACACGGCCATGGGAGCCACTCGGCGAGTGATGCGCACGGAGGGCATGGACACGGGGGGATCCACGAGAGCCCCAGGGTGATGGTGATCCCGCTGGTAATTCTGGCGGTGCTTTCTGTGGTGGGCGGATATGTGGGAGTGCCGGGATCGCTGGGCGGAAATAATCGGTTCGATAGATTTCTCGGTCCGGTTTTTCACGGCAGCGCTCCGGCGAATGCGCAGCCATCGGCCGTGGATGAAAAAGGAGCGCCGGAGAAGGAGACTGAAGGGCCTGAGCCGAAGACTGGAGTTTCGACGGAGCTGATGTTCACGGGGATCTCCGTGTTGGCGGCACTGTTGGGGTTTGGACTGGCATGGCAGCTTTATTACCGGCGGACAGATTTACCGGACAAGATTGCAGCTTCGATGGCAGGGGCTTACCAGACCCTGGTGCACAAATATTACGTGGATGAACTTTACGGCGCGATTTTTGTGAAGCCGCTGATCAGTTTTTCAACGCGCGTTCTGTGGCATGGTGTGGATCAGGAAATTATCGATGCAGCAGTGAACGATGCAGGAGACGGAGCGAGGCATGTGTCCGATGAAGTTCGTCACATGCAATCGGGCAACATTCGCTCGTACGCAGGATGGGTTGCGGCGGGTTCGGCGGTGGTGATCGCCTTCATGATCTGGATGTGGACGGGAGCGCGATGAGTACGGACAATCTCAGCTCCATCATTCTTACGCTAGTGACATTCCTTCCTCTGGCGGGCGGATTGCTGCTGGTGATGTTCCCCAGACGCGACCGCGACATCCGGATTTTTGCCCTGGTGATCTCTCTGCTGACGTTTGTGCTGTCTCTGCATCTACCGGTTTATTTCCATCGCGGGCAAAGTGAATTTCAGTTTCAGGTTGACCGGCAATGGGTTTCGACTCCCAACATCCACTACCACATGGGAATCGATGGAATTTCGTTGTGGCTGGTGGTGCTGACCACATTTCTCACGCCGCTGTGCGTGCTGATTTCCTGGAACTCGGTTCACGAGCGAGTGAAGGAATTTTTTATCCTGCTGCTGATTCTGGAGACCGCGCTGATCGGCGTGTTCACGTCGCTGGATCTCTTCCTCTTTTATTTCTTCTGGGAAGCCACGTTGATTCCCATGGCCTTGGTGATTGGCATTTTCGGCCACGAGCGCAAAGTGTATGCCGCGGTGAAGTTTTTTATGTACACGATGATTGCATCCGTGTTCATGCTGGCGGCGATTCTGTGGCTCTACGCGCATACTGGGACGTTTGACTTCGTAACAATTCGCGATCAGATCGCGAGCGGCGCTGTGCCTGGGTTTCCGGTTGCGGCGCAGTGGCTGTTCCTGGGATTCTTTCTGGCGTTTGCGGTGAAGGTGCCGCTTTTTCCCTTTCACACGTGGTTACCGGATGCGCACGTGGAAGCGCCGACGGCGGGGTCCGTGTTGCTGGCGGGCGTTCTGCTGAAGATGGGAACGTACGGCCTGTTGCGATTCAACCTTGGATTGTTTCCCGAGCAATCGCGGCACAACGCCTGGTGGATCATGATTCTGGCACTGATCGGGATTATTTACGGCGCGCTGGTGGCGATGGTGCAGCCGAACATGAAGAAACTGATCGCGTATTCCTCGGTGAGCCATCTGGGATTTGTGGTGCTGGGAATTTTTAGCTTCACGCAGGCGGGGTTGAATGGCGCAATGTTCGTGATGCTGGCGCACGGAGTCTCGACTGGCGGGCTGTTCATGCTGGCGGGGATTCTGCACGAGCGGCGGCATACCTACGAGATCAGCGAATTTGGCGGCCTGGCTTCGCCCATGCCGATTTACTCTGCGTCGTTTCTCGTAATTGTGCTGGCGTCGGTGGGATTGCCTTTGTTCAACGGATTCATCGGTGAATTTCTGGTGTTGAGTGGAGCTTTTCAGGATAAGCCAATCTACGGAATTCTGGCAGCCACCGGAGTTATCTGGAGTGCAGTTTATTTGCTTTGGATGTATCAGCGGGTGTTTTACGGCAAGGTTACGCACGCGGTGAATAATTCGTTGAGCGATCTCTCGGGATTCGAAAAATGGGCGGTGTGGCCGTGCGCTGTGGCGGCGCTGGTAATGGGAGTGGCTCCGATTTTGTGGCTGGGCGCGATTGATCCAGCGGTGCAGGCGGCGCTCACGCCGTTCGTGCGGGTGGCGAGCAGGGTGGTGGGACAGTGATCGCAACTCTTTTCCCAGCCTATTCGCAAAATCTACCGCAGAGCGCCGATTACATCCGCGTGCTGCCGGAGATTGTTCTCTCCGTGTTCGGCATGATTGTGATGGTGATGGAGCCGCTGCTTGACGAGCGGACGGGGCAAAAAGTTTTAGGGATCATTGCGTTTTTGGGATCGCTGGCGGGCTTGGGAGCGACGTGGATCATGGCGCAAGCTCCGGGGCTGGCGTTCTGGAACACGGTACAGGTGGATGGGTTCAGCGTTTTTTTTCACGTCCTGGTGATCGCGATTGTTGCCGTCGTGATTCTCAGCTCGTACGAATACATGGCGGTACAAAGGATTCGCGCGGGGGAGTATTACGCGCTGGTTCTTTTCGGCGCGGTCGGCATGGCGCTGATGTCATCTGCGGTAGAACTAGTTTTGATTTTTATCGCGCTCGAGATTTCCTCAATCTCTTCCTATGTACTGACCGGATTTCGGCTGCATGAGGCGGCCAGTGCGGAAGGATCGCTGAAATATTTTCTGCTGGGATCGTTTGCGACAGCATTTTTTCTGTATGGCGTGGCGTTGATGTTTGGGGCCACGGGATCGACCAACATTGACCAGATCAGCAGATCGCTGCTGGCCGGGCCGATTCCATTGCTCGCATTCGTGGCTGTGGCGTTTATGTTTGTGGGTTTGGGGTTCAAAGTGGCGGCGGCGCCGTTCCACGTGTGGACGCCGGACGTGTATGAAGGAGCGCCGGCGCCGATTGTGGGATTGATGTCAACCGCACCCAAGGCAGCGGCGTTTGCGGTTTTGTTGCGGATCGTTTTCGTGATTAACGTACACGCCATCTTCTGGGTGATTTGGGTGACGGCGGCGCTCTCGATGACTTTGGGTAACGTGGGCGCGCTGGTGCAAAACAACGTGAAGCGGCTGCTGGCCTATTCTTCGATCGCTCATGCGGGATATCTGCTGGTTGCTTTCGCCGCTGCGCCGACCCTGGGTATTTCGGCGGCGATGTTTTATACGGCGAGTTATGCGGCGATGAATGTGGGCGCGTTTGCCGTGGTGAGCCACTTCGCAAATGCAGGGGAACGTTATGTGACGCTGGAGGACTATGAAGGGCTGGGGCGCAGCTCCCCGCTGCTGGCGGCTACGCTTACCATCTTTCTGTTATCGCTCATCGGCATTCCGATGACGGGCGGATTCTTTGCGAAATTCTACGTGTTCAGCGCCGCGGTGAAAGCGAACCTGATCTGGCTAACCGTAATCGGCGTGCTGAACAGCGGAATCGGCGCCTATTACTATCTTCGCATTATCGTAGTGATGTACATGCGGGAGGCGCGTAAAGAGGTCCCAGTCACCCGGGTTCCGATTCCGTTGAGCATGGCCCTGGCAGCGTGCGTTGCGGCCACGCTCTACCTGGGAATATTTCCTAGTGACGTGTTGAAGTTTGCGCAGAATTCCGCGCAACAGCTGGTCCAGCAGAGTTTGCCAGCGCCAGTCCAGGCTTTGCCGATTCCCGTTTCTATGGCGCGGGAACCCCTTTAGCTGCAGGTGCATTACTTGTGGAAATCTTGAATACTTTGGTTTGACAAGCGCAGCGGGCTGCGGCATTATGGGTCCACTGTTTTTCTCATCCGGCGGCAATAGACGTTTCGAGTTGGAGGGCAAGCATGTCCGAAATGATCAGCAGATTATGGGTAGAAGATGCGGGGCAGGACATCGCCGAGTATGCTGTGATGCTGGCGGTGATTCTGGTCTTGGTGGTGGGCACGATTCGTCTGATCGGATCCAATGCCAATAACGTATTCTCCAATACGGCCAGCTCGATACAATAAGGCGGCGGATTTAGCGTCGCAGGTCCCGTCTTAAAAGCGTAAGCAGGGTTTTCTTCATGACACGATTTATCTCGTTTACTGGGCAGTTTCGCTACTACTGGTTTACCAGGGTAGCGGCTGCGGCAGGGCTTGCGAGAAGATCGAGTCATCGATAATCGACTAGATTCAAGCGAGTTCAGCCAAAGGCCGCGATCCCAGGATCGCGGCTTTTGCTTTTTGGCAACGCCTTAGGAGGGCAGACCAATGATTGTGAACATGTCAGAAAAAGCCACCGAGCAGCAGATTGCTCATGTGATCGAGCGCATTCGCGAGGCAGGCTACCAACCGCACGTCACGCGCGGAGTGGAGCGCACCATCGTGGCTGCGGTGGGAAATGGACGCCGGCACGAAATCGAGGCGCTGGCGGTGGCGGGCGGAGTGGAGAATGTGGTCGCCATTGCGCAGCCTTTCAAGCTGGTGAGCCGGCAGGTAAAGCCGGAGCGCACTGTGGTGAATGTGGGAGGGGTGAGCATTGGCGGCCCGGGCGTTGTGATTATTGCGGGGCCATGCTCGGTGGAGTCTCGCGAGCAGTTGCTGGATACGGCGCATGCCGTGAAGCGCGCTGGAGCGACGATGCTGCGCGGCGGTGCTTACAAGCCAAGAACATCGCCTTACGACTTTCAGGGATTGGGCGTGGAAGCTCTGAAGATTCTGCGCGAAGCGCGTGAGGAGTCTGGGCTTCCTGTGGTGACGGAAGTGATGAGCACGGAGGATGTGGACACGATCTGCGAATACGTGGATATGCTCCAGGTGGGCGCGCGCAACATGCAGAATTTTGCGCTGTTGCGGAGGCTGGCTACGGTCAAGAAGCCGATATTGTTGAAGCGTGGTCCGTCGGCCACGGTAAAGGAGTGGCTGCTGGCGGCAGAATATTTGCTTTCGGGAGGAAACGGTGAAGTGGTGCTTTGCGAGCGCGGGATTAAGACGTTCGAAACCGAGATGAGGAACACATTCGATCTGGCTGCGGTCGCACTGGCTCGCGATCTTTCGCATCTGCCGGTGATCGCCGATCCTTCGCACGGAACTGGAAAACAGAGTCTGATCGCAGCGGTTTCACGGGCAGCGGTTGCCGTGGGAGCCGATGGATTGATTATCGAAGTGCATCCCTGCCCGGAGCGGGCGCTCTCCGATGGAGCGCAATCGCTTGACTTCGCGGGATTTGAGAGAGTGATGAAGGCCATCTCCGAACCGCTACGGCGAGCAGCAGTCGTTGCGGATATGGTCCGAGCTTAAACTGCGAGTTTGTCAGTGCTTGTGAGTGGAGACCGGAGGCTTGATCTGCATCACCGGATCTCCAAGCAGGTTGTAGGTTTTGCGCACGGCGAGGTCGGTGATTCCCGACTTGGCTTTGATGATCGCATCTCCTAACGGCAGGCGCGATGGGCCCATGGCGGATTGTACGATCAGCTTGTCGAGAGTGGTTTGCGGCGGAGCCTGGTTGAGCCCGCTGGAAGCGAGAACCGCGACTGCGCCGCCGTCCGGCGCGAGCATGAGAGAAACTGCCAGCGGTTCTTCATAAACATCCTGAAAGAATCCATTCAGGCAATCCATGATGAGAAAAACGGGCAAGGAAGTGCCGTTGGTCAAGCTGCTGGCCTCGGTGCTGTTGAAAAGATTTTCGCCTGACCATTCATCTTCCGAGCCGTGGCCTGAGTAATTCACTAACAGTTGGCCGGAGTTGATGGCAGTCAGAATTGTTTGCTGCGCGTCAGGAACGGCGGTAGTAGTTAGGAAGACATCCGTCACTTGCATCGAAGCAGGAAGCTGCGCCTGGGCAAGCTGGCTGTCTTTGGTGAAGTTTTCGGTGTCGTTCGTATCTGCGACCATGAGCGCTTGCGACGTCCAGGGGCCGTTGGTGGATTGGCCTTCGTATGCGGCGATCTTTCCCGCTACCAACTGGGCTTCAGCGGAGGTGCTCACGGGGAGGCGGCCAGTAGCGATGGTCGGCATGCCGGTGTTGTTGAAATCGGAGAACCAATCGTCAGAGGCGGTCATCAGGCCGCTGGTGGCGATGATCTGTGTGGGGACGAAGTCGAGATGTCCAAAACCGAGATAATTACGCGGATCAAAGGATGCACGGCCGTTAAGCAAAAGGTAATGGGGCGCTGTGTGCCATGCCGTGACGGCGGTTTGCAGGAAGGCGCGAATGGCGGCCGGACTGTGCTGGCCGAAAGTGAATTCGTCGTAAAGATCGTCGATCAACACGAGTGCGGATGACTTGCCTAGCGCCTCATGCGCGAGTTTTAGTGGAGCGAGAGCGGCGGAGAAGTCGCCAGACGTCACCATTACAATTTCGCTGCCGGCTTGAGCGCTGTACCAGCGTGAAGGATGATTCTGATGGATTCCGGATGGAGAAGCGACGCTGGTATCGACAACAGCCATCATCGTGTGCTGGGCCGGGGATGAAGGATTGGTCGTGGACCACGGCACCTGTATCCCAGCTGTATAAGTTCCCGACTTCGGATCTGACGTAACCTGGGGCGTGAGTTGTACCGGTTGGTTGGGATCCGTAATGTCGACCACGGCGACCGATGCTTGCGAGAAGCCGGTGAGCTTGAGTTCATCGCCGGGGCGGCCAGTGAAAGTTAATTCGTTGGAGTCGGCGGCATAGGTATGCGGATATGTGATGCGGATCGACTGCAGCAGACTGTAATCGTATTCGCCGTTCTGCGACGTGAGAGTGACGGTGTTGGCGCCTTCCTGTAAAACACCTGGCGGCAAAGTTAGGTCGAGCGTACCTTTTGCTTCACCGGTGAAAGTGACGTCGCCGAGCGAAGTGCCATTCAGCGTGACGGTGACGTCGTGAGGAACGCCGAGAATGACGCCCTGCAGAATCACATCTAACTTTGCGGATTCCGCGGATGTGGAATCAAGATGGGGAACCTGAATAGTCTCATCGACGGCAGTCGAGGAGATGAGAGGTCCGAAGAAATTGTAGCCATTCGCGCTGGTCAGAGCTGAGTAATAAGTCGTACGAGGCGCGAGTTCCACGGTAAAGGGGAAACTTGCGGGAGGTTGATTCGAGCCCGTCGATACGGGCAGGTCGTGAATGCGCGCTCCTTTCGAATCTTCCGTGACGAGGAAGTAAACTCTGGTGCCGGAATATTGGGTGTCGATGCCCGTACCATAAAAATAAATTGCGGCTTGCGGACCAAAGCCTCGGAAGCCCGGAGTGGTTCCTGTGATCGCGATGGGCTGCTCGACGGCTTCGGCGTAAAGGTGGAGATAAGCTGGGTCCACGTTGGGGCTGAGGCCGGCAGCGATAAGTTGCGGCTGCGTCACGCGATACCAGCCTTCGTGTTTTACGTAAATCTTGATAGCAGAGTGTGCCGCAAGCTCGAACTGCTTCTGCTGTTGCGTGGCCGTAGGAGAAGAATTCGGCGAAGTGTTTTCGACGCGATGACTGACTCCGTCGAGAGACGCAGCGGGCTGGCTCTGGTTGAGATGATTCAACATCACGCTAGGAGTTGCGTTGGCATTGCTGGCCATCTGGGCGGTTCCGGATGCGGTTGCGGAAACTGGGCCGTGAAGAATGCGCGTCCCGTTCACATCCACGTCTTCGAGCCAATAGGGGGCGCTACCGGCGTTCGCGGAAGAATCGATCCAGGTGTAAGTGCGGCCGGAATGTTTGGGGAGGGCTCCTTTCATGAGGAGAGCTGATCCAGCGATCAGTGAGGAATTCAGGCGAACGCGCTCGCCTGCTTGTTCGCGATAAACATTGAAGCCGAGGTTGTGCACTTCAGTGCCTGTTTTCCAAAGGAGCAGGACGCGGTTTGCGCCGGTTTTATCCTGGCCAGACTGGGCTACGAATGATTCCAGCTTGATGCTGGTGGCGGCAGTGATGGTCTCGACCTGCGTCGATGTATTCGGGGTGGTCATCTGGTCCGCGACCACGCTAGCTGTGTTTGTAGCGATTCCCGGTGCGCCCGCAAGAGTCAGGATAGTTATCGTAGCTGTGCCACCGTTGGCCATGCTACCCAGCAAACACGTTACTGTTCCACCAGCTTCCGAGCAGGTGCCGGCACTGGTGGTCAAGGAAAGATAAGTAACATCCGCTGGCAATGGATCGGTAACGGTTACATTCGTTGCGGACGACGGACCGTTATTGGTGATGCCAATTGTGTAAGTCACCGTATCGCCCTCAGGGACGGTGGGGCTGGGCATGGCGGTCTTCACGATCGCAAGACTGGCGCTGTTCGCATTGGCCACGACAACCGTAGCCACCGCAGTGTTGCTGGTAAGGCTGGGCACGATGTTCGATGCGGTGGCGGTTGCTGTATCGGCAATGTTTGTTCCGGACGCGGTTGCAGCATTTACCTGCAAGACTAACGTGAAGCTAGCGCTTGCATTGAGCGCCAGCGTGGCAATAGTACAAGTGATCGTGCCCGTGGCTCCGACGGCGGGAGTGGTGCAAGTCCAGCCCGCCGGAGTTGTGATGGATTGGAAGTTAGTATTCGGTGGCGTGCTTTGAGTAAAGCTTACAGTTGTTGCCGCAGCCGGACCGTTGTTGGTGACACTCTGCGTATAAGTGACGTTACTGCCTGCGGCAACGGAGGTTGGTGTCGCGCTATTGGTTACGATTAAGTCGGCTTGAGTTGCAAGAGCGACGACATCGGTGGCGATCGCAGTGTTGTTAGCCGGGTTGGGATCGGACGTTGATGAGCTTACAGAAGCGATATCGTTGATCGCCGTTCCGGCGGCGGTGCCGGCAGTAACTTTAAGCGCAACAGTAAAGCTTGCTGAACCTGCCGCAACGCTGGGATTGGTGCAGTTGATGGTCCCCGCGCTTCCTACTGCGGGGGTGCTGCAGGACCATCCGGCAGGCAGCGTGCCAATGGAAAAGAATGTCGTATTCGCCGGCGTCGTCTCGGTAAAGCTAGCACCGGTCGCTATGCTAGGTCCGGCGTTGGTTACAACCTGCGTGTAAGTGATGTTGTTTCCTGCTACCACCGGCACCGGGGTCGCGGTATTCGTAACGGATAGGTCAGCCGAACCAGCCACGAGCACGCTGGCAGAGGCGCTGTTGTTGCCGGGATTCGGATCGCTGGCGGAAGTAACCGTATCGGTTTGCGTGATCGTGGACCCGGACGTTGCGTTCGTGTTCACCTTCACGACAAATGTGAAGTTCGCCGTTGTTAAGGCCAGGGTGGAGATGGTGCAGGTTAGCGTCCCCACCGAACAGGTCCAGCCCGCCGGCCCAGTCAGCGACACTGCGGTCGTGTTCGCGGGCAGGCTTTCAGAGAGCGTGATGGTGCTGGCGCTCGCGGGTCCGGTGTTCACCACGGTCTGCGTGTAAGTAATGTTGTTTCCGGCCGAAACTGGATTCGGACTAGCAGAGTTCGAAACGCTCAGATCAGCTTGAGTGGCGCTCGCCACAGGGATATTAACCGTGGCCGAGTTATTGCTCGTATTGGTGTCTCGGGTTGTGGTGGTGACCGTGTCTGTGTCGCTGATGATGGTTCCCGCGGCGGTGCCCGCGTTCACCGTCACAACCACGGTAAACGTCGTGATCGAACCGGGTGCAAAGCTGGGATTCGTGCATCCGGACGTGAAGGATGTGCAAGTCCAGCCTGGGGGTGTACCGCTGTAGGAAGTGAAAGTGGTGTTGGCCGGGATCGCTTCATTGAAAGTCACGTTGGCGCAATTGCTCGGACCAGTGTTCGTTACAACCTGAGTGTAAGTGATGGTGCCGCCGGCGGCCACAGGACTGGGTGTACCGCTATTGCTGACCGCCAGGTCGCAAGCGGCTGTAACAGGGGTGCTGGTGTTGGTTGTGATGGTGAGAGCGTTGGTCGCGGAGACCGACGAAGTCGCTGCGATCGCGGCAGCGGTAACACTCGACGGAACGTTGACAACGACAATGATTGACGCCGTGGTCGTGGCGGCCATACTGGTATCGGTGCAGGTTATGTTTCCGGTTGCGCCTACGGCGGGCGTTGTGCACGTCCATCCGGCGGGAGCCGAGACAGAAGCAAAAGTAGTGTTGGCAGGTACAGCTTCCAGGAAGCTCACGCTGGTGGCTGCGGCAGGGCCGCTATTGGTTATTGTCTGGACATAAGTAATGTCATTGCCCGCAAAAACCGAGAGCGGGGTTGCAGCGGTGGTGAGAGCAAGATCGGCTTGCGAAGTCGTGGCAGTCACCGTGTCGGTTGCGATCGCGGAGTTGGCGCCGCCTGTCTGGTTGCCGGCATTCACCGTCGCCGTATTGGTAATGGTCGTCCCGACTGGCGTAGTAGCATTCACTTTGTAGACGGCGGTGATGGTGCCAGTTGCACCTGGGGCCACGCTGGGATTGGTACAGCTCACGGGCGGAGCAGTGCATGTCCAACCTGGAGCGGCGGCGGTTGAAATGGAAACATAGGTCACATCGGCCGCCGGCGCCGTCGACTCAGTGAAAGTTGCAGCTGTGGCTGTCAGAGAGCCGACATTCGTGATTACCTGCGTATAAGTAATGTTTCCGCCGGGAGCGACTCCGTTTGGCGATGCGGCATTCGTGACGATTAAGTCGGCTCCGGCGGCGGTACCAACTACAGTAGAGGCAGAGGCAGTGTTGTTGGCCGAATTTGGATCGCTCACCGACGAACTTACGTTGGCTGTATTTGTGATCACGGTGCCGTTAGCGGTGCCGGTGTTTACTTTGGTGACCAGCGAGAAAGTTGCCGCCGTGCTGCCAGCCATATTCAGATCCGTGCAGACCACGTTGCCCGTGCTGCCCACGGCAGGAGTAGTGCAAGTCCAGCCAGCCGGTGTTGCCAGGGAAACAAATGTGGTGTTGTTGGGAACGGCTTCCACCAGCGAGGCATTGTCGGCGGCGCTGGGTCCGTTATTGGTGACCACCTGCGTATAAGTAATGTTGCTGCCCGCAGCTACCGGATCAGGCGAGGCAGCATTGGTGATACTGAGGTCTGCGGTTGAGATTACGTTGGCCACGTCGGTAGCGCTGTCATTCGCCAGATTCACTTCACCGCCGCCGCTTACCAACGCCGTGTTGGTTTCGGTGGAAGGAGCGGTCTGCAAGACATTTGCGTTGATGGTAAGCGAAGGATAAAAACTGTTCGCCGCCAGAACCGCGGACGTGACGCAGCTCACAGTCTGGGAGGCAATGGAGCAAGACCATCCGGTACCGCTGGCGCTGGTGGGAGTGAGACCAACAGGCATCGTATCGTTCACGGTTACGGTGCCATTGGTCGGGCCGTACGGGCTCAAGTTCTCCACCGGGATGGTGTAGCTTGCCGTGGACCCGCGGGTGAAGTTGCCGACATGGCTCTTACCGAGCGTCATGTCGGGAGTGCATTGCGCACCGGACTGTGTACCGGAAGTCTGGGTGATAGAAACATTCGTGACGCTTGTGCCCGCTGCACCGGCCGTGGCTCCGTAGGGGACACCGGGGTTTTCAGTCAGGCCGCTCGCCCCTCCATTCAGGGTGATACTTGCCGGGGCGCCAGAAATAAGAACTACACCACCGCCTCCACCACCGCCAGGGCCGTGACGATTGCCGAGGCTATAGGGCTCGATCTCCCAGGCGTTGCCACCATTTCCGCCATTGGCTTGCAACGTGAGACCGCCTTCGCCACCGTTGGCCGAAAGAACAACAATCGTCCCCCCGGCTCCGCCTCCGCCGCCCGCGTCATTGGCAGTGAGGTTGTAGGCGGAAGCGCCGTTGGCGGTCAGCGTTCCCGTGCCGCTGAGCCCGTAGGTGCGAATGATGATGATGCCGCCGCCGGTGGCGCCGCCACTGGCTTGATTGTCGCCATCAGAATTGTTACGCGTGCCCGCGCCGCCTCCGCCGCCCATGGCAACGCGATTGATAGTTGCGGGAAAAACGGTGCCGCCCTCCCCGCCTACGCTAAGATTTGTGTTCCACGAGTCACCACCAAAACCTCCGGCACCGCCGTTGGCCCCACCACCGCCGCCGGCGTTCTGATCGTTGGCTGCGGGATCGGAGTCGGTACCTCCGCCGCCTGCATTGCCGGGCGCTCCGCGCGCCATGCTGCCGTCAGTCCCCGCCGTACCGCTGGGGTAGTCGGTATTGGTTTTAAGGAAAGTACTACCTGATTCCACCCAAAGAGGAGTTCCTGCGATTCCTTCGCCTTTATTGGCATCGTAACCGGCTTCCCCGCCGACTGCTCCGGTGTAGGTTGCGGGAGCGGGAGCTCGATAATCACTGGAGGCGCCGGCCCCGCCGGTTAACTGCATTCCCGCCCCACCGCGGAACCCTAACCCGTCGACGGAGAGAGTTGCGCCGTTCAGATTTAAAACTCCCGAGGTATCGAGGACGAGCACACCACCAGTTGAACCATTCCATGCCAAAGCGGTTGGGGGTGTAGCTGGGTTGAACGATGCGGTGGAGTATTGCGGCACCACAATTACCTGATACGTGCTCTGGCCAGCTGTGGCTGACCACGCCGCAGAGTGATAAGCGAAAACCGTTCCGCCACCGGTGCCAGCGCCAGATATGGTTACCGAGCCGCCGGTTGCGGGAACTGCATTTTGCGCGGTTACGAACTCGTAGTCGCCCGCGCTATTGAGTGTCGTGAATCCTTGACCGGTATAACCGTTTCCATAAGCGACCGTGTTGGAGTCGTTAATGCTGGCATCCTGCATCTGGATAATCAGTAGCAGATTTCCAGCAGCAATAGCGCTACCGGCGCCAGTCGCAGCCCCGACAGGGATGGAAGTCGCACCCGCGGCAACGCTCGCGGTTCCCGGATAGTAGGTATTCTGAACGCCGGTAAGATTGTTTCCCGCGGTGGCCTGCGCAACGGCGGCACAGGAAATCGATTGAACAGTGGCAACGGCGACGTAAGTATTGTTGCCGGTGTTGGGATCAGGCGGTGTGCCAGAGTCGGTGACTGTTGCAGTATTCGCATACGAACCCGCGGCGCTGGCTGTCTCCACTACCGCAATAGTGGCTGTGGCTCCGCTGGCGAAGGGAGTCGGAAGAGTGCAAGTGATGGGGCCAGTTCCGGTGCAGGTCGTGCCGGCGCTGGGAGTGGTGGAAACCAGCGTCATACCTGCCGCGAGAGTGTCAGTCAGTTTGACGGCATTTGCGGGTGAAGTGCCGTTGTTGGTTACGGTAATGTTGTAGGTGGTCGATGCTCCCAGAAAAACGGCGCTGCCCACGGTGGTGGTGACTGCAATGTCAGCCGTGGTCGGATTTATGGAGACAGCGCCTTCCGCCCAATTGAGCGTGCTGCTCGTAGTCGCGGTTCCGGCATGAGTTTCCGTAACTCCGGCGGCGTTGCTGCACGTCAGTGTAGTGGCTGTGGAAGCGGTACAAGTAAATGTCCCGTTGTTCCCGGCATTGGTGAATCCCGCTATTACAAAAGAGTCTCCGGCGAACCCATTTCCGGTGCCGCCGGTGATCGTTCCGAGGTAAACCGTGCTCGTGCCGGCGGCGGTTACCACGGTTGCCGTTGCGGGATCCGTTTCCGCAACTGGAGCTTTATTGTTGAGCGTGAGTGTGGTCGCCGAGGAGGCTGTGGCAGTGAACGTTCCGTTGTTGCCGGCATTCGTGAAGCCGCTCACAACCACGGTGTCACCAGCGAAGGCACTTCCGGCGCCGCCAGTGATCGTACCAGTGTAAACCGCTCCGGTGGTCACGGTTGCCGTTGCCGCGTGCGCTTGAAGAACCCCGTTCGCATTGTTCAGCGTGATGGTGGTGTTCGAGGACGCAGTACAGGTGAAGGTTCCGTTGTCTCGGCCACTTGTGAAACCGGCTACAACGACAGTGTCGCCGACGTAGGCATTAGCGTTGCCGCCAGTAATGGTTCCCGTATAAACGGTGTCACCGCCAGCGGCATTTGCAGCCGCAGTGAGGGCGAGCGTGACAGTAGTGGGAGCTACAGATGTGAGGTTAAACGCGACGCCGCGGGGTACAACCGACGTGAGGTTAAGCGTTTCGGCGAAACTTTCCGAAACCGGCACGCTGGGCGCGCCGGTCCTGCTGCTCGCCGAGCTGGCTATATCCTGACTTGCGTTTGGAGTCGTCCCTCCGGAGGTTACGTTCCACTGCGCCACCTGCGGGCCGGGGACCGTGATCGCTCCCATCCCTACTGCCAGTGTGTCAAAGACCATGCCGTTGACGACGCTCGGGACATCGAGTTCGGAATAAGCGGCGGCAGCGCCATTGCCCGAGATGAACGAACCAAGAGGCACGGTCTGATCGACACCCGTGAAGACGGTCGCTCCGGCCGCTACACCAACGGTTGCAGCAGACGGAATATTGACGGAAACAATAATCGGCAGGTTGGTTCCGGAGGCGGGATTCAGCAAATACCATTGTTCGGCGCGGCGTGTATTTCCGGCATCGTTGTGCGCGCCCACCAGGGTGAGGGCTGTACCGTTGTAGGTGATACCGCTTACGGCAGTCGTTGGGCTGTTGGCGATGTTCATGGAAACGCCAACGATCAGCACGCGATTCGCCGTGGCCGACGTAGTGTGATTGAATGTGAGCGTCTCGGTGCCGGCCCCTGTGAGGTCGGCGGTGGCATTCGTACTGGGACTGGTGTCGACTGCGACCTGCGCGCGCGAATATGGCACTAGCAACAAGGCCGAAGAAAAAACGACTGTGCCGATCAGACCGGAGCTGTTTCCACGTCTTCGGCGGATCGTCTTCAGGAGCTTGCCCGCGAGATATTGCGCGCGCGCTGCACCCTGCAACAATTTGCCGGTGAAACCGTTTAAGTTCGCCGTCACGATTTTCGTTCCGAGCCTCACTTCTTTGGCAAGAACAATGCCGAGGATTTGGTCGGCGCGCACCGGGGGATCGTCTTGTTGTCCGCAATCGCCTCGAGTAATGAAAAAATTCTTATCATGATCGATACTCACGAGGCGGTGAACCCGGAATCCGCTATGACCTTTCGTAAGTACAATATCGCCCTTCCGTAATTTGCTCACGATTACGGCGGTAACATGCACAATCTCGCCGTCACGGATACAGGGGGACATACTGGCGCCGCGCGCCTCGAAGCGCACGGTTAATCCATTGGTCAGAAGCTCGCGGCTGAGGGCCTCGAACCTCTGTGAATCGGACTCACTTTCAGTCATTGAATTGAAGAATTTTTTCCACAGCGCGCTCGTCGGGCTCGAAAGAGTACTGATAACAAGGAACGGACTCGGCAACGCGTTCCAGGAAGCTCAGGGCGTGGTCCACGTACTCGTGGCGGTGGAAGGGAACGAAGGCGCGTGCGAAGAGTTCGGCAACCGTCTGGCTCCGAGTCAGGCGGGTGATGACGTTACCGTGGCCGTGTTCGAGGACAAAAATTCGCTGGAGCGGAGCGCGTTGCGGAAGGGCGAAATGCGCTTCGCCATGCCACGGCGTGCCATACATGTAGATCTGAGTGAGGTCTGCTAAGCGGTTACCTTCGTAAGATTTTTTGTTACGGATTTTATCTTCAGCAGCCGAGTGTTCGCGAACCGAGTGTTCGCGAACCGGGTGTTCACGAACGATGATGCGGTCGTCGCTCAGGATCTCTACCTTGTGAAGCGAGGTCCAGAGGCGGGCGGTGGTGCTCTTCCCTGCTCCGGAGTGGCCCACGAATAAGTTGTTTGCGCCGTCGGGGCCTGCGATGCCGACGCCATGGAGTTCGATCGCAGGTTCCTGCGTGAGGCGATGCATGATCAGGAGCTCATCGAGGGGATATCCAAGTGGAGCGATTGAGATAGGAAACTTGGAAAAACATTCTTCACTCATCTGAAGGGTTGCGCCGTGGAACTGACTGTCGATAAGCAGCCTCTTGTAAGGCAGCCCTCTGAGGAAGGACGAGCTGAAGTCGAACTGAAATCCCGAGCCAACCTCGTGCAACCTCCAGGTACAGCCCGAATCAAACAGAGGACGTTCGGCACTGTATGGGAGGTTTCGGATCCACTCGACTTCAATATTAATATCGGAAATCTCGGAAGAAGATCGAAATTGCTCCAGCGAAGGAACTAGGCTAACATCGGCGCTGCGCTTGCCCGTGATTGCCACTGACACACCACCGATTGAGAAACCTGCGCGAAGTCGGATGTCTGGCTGCGCCGAGGACTCTGACGGTGCGCAGAGCGCTTCGGGCTCGCTTGTGACCGTGTAGTCCATTATGGCTGGTCTATGATCCAACACTCGACGCGCATGTGAACGCGCAACCGGTTTGCTGGAAACCACCGGTATTGAGAGTCTTGCAATGTCCGAGTACTGCCTCCTCCGGGCGCAGACTGATCGTCTTCAGTTGCGGCGGTTCATAATTTTTTCTCCCATTGCCTTGATCCAATTCGCGATTCATTCAGCCCCCACTTCTGCCGCCCTTCTGATACCAAGAAGCATATCCAGGGTCGCTTCTGCTCAGTGATTTCCGCAACTTCCGCATCCCCCACTTGACACGCTCTGATTGTTCAAAATAGGAAACACTTCTTGTGGACCCATCCAGCTCTCCACGTCGATCTCTCGGCTGCGAATGCGGCGCGCTGATTCGATCAACTCGTCGTGCTGAACGCCCACCGCGCAGAACTCGCAGTCCCCATGCGGCGGTATGTCAACGCCAATCGCCAAAGCCCGGAGGTGAGCTACGTTGCAGAGGAATTCGACGGGGCTCTCCTTATCACCTTTTTCCATTTCGCCATTCGCAGGGCACATACCACAAAGCGACTGGATCTTACACTGAATGCATTTCGTTACCCGGGTGCGCTTGCGGGTCCGAATCTCACGAAGCGAATGCTCCCAAGCCTGTTTCAGGCTAGACTGTCGAATATCGAATACCTCTTGCTGCGACATGACGCATATGCTTACTTCCGCATACGCGTTAATTGCAAACGAGTTCAGCCCACCGCCGCAGTAATACATCGTGTCAATTCGCGAGAGGTTGGGAGGGTTCTCCATATCATGCTTCGCGAGCCTTCGATATTCGTTAACGCCGGCAGGGGCGTGCATGTCGAGTGCAACAACCTCCTCTGGTGTAAGCCGCACGGCGAGCGGGCTCTGCGAGCAATCGATGCGCGGATTAATCTGTCCATCGAACTTGAACTCGACACCCAATTCCTCTTCCGCGAACTGCCGCATCGCGACGATTTCGTGTTTGTTGATGCTGGTGGCCACGGTCTTTAGCTTGAGCGGCAATCCTCTTTCGCGCAAGAGTGCGATTCCGCGCAGGCAGCGATCGTAAGAGCCAGGGATTTGGGTGAGGGCTTCGTAGGTTTCACGAGTGCGCCCGTAGAGTGTGATTTCGATGGCGAAAGGCGGCCACTCGACCAGATAATCTGCAATCTTTTCCGTGATCATCGTGCCGTTGGTGAAGAGAGTGATCAGGAAACCTTTTTTCTTGGCGTAGGTGTAAATTTCGAGAAAATCTTTGCGGGCGAAAATCTCGCCGCCGGTGTAGAGGAGCCAGAAGCAGCCCATCTCGACTAACTCGTCGAGCATTTTGAAATGCTCCTCCGTAGTCATTTCACGTCCGCGCGCGGCTTGATCGCCCATGGGAAGATTGTTGTAGCAGTGCTGGCATTCCAGCGGACAGCGGCGGGTGACCTCGATGGAAACCTGCATTGGCGCGCGCTTGCCGGATTGGCGGTGGTGCAAATCTGCGCTGAATGCCCCGTAACTCAGTTGTTCCATGGTCCCCCTGATTTATCCCACCATCTGCAGCGGCTCGCGAATTTGCACCAAGTCTGCCGCCAGCATGTCGTGTAAGAACTGTTTTACGTCTTGCTCCGCCTGATCGTGTTCAACCGCATACTCGCTTTCGACAACGTTAACCAATTCGTCAAAGCACTTGGGTGATTCGAGCGATTGCCAGATCAAAGAGCCGGTTGAGTTGAAGCTGTAGATCGACGCCAGATCTCCGACCTTGCCGCGCACGGGAACGATCAAAGTTTCTCCGGCGACGCGGCGTGAAACTACGGATTGCGAGCGGACGAAAAGGTGCGCCACGAGCTGACCGGCGGAGTTTTCAGCAAATTCCGTATCGTGCAGGGTGAGAGTGCCCATAGAAAATTCTGAGAAACATCCTCTACTTTGGATTACCGCAGAACTGCGCCTATAAAGCAATTGCGCCGTTGGTCGGAGGTATTCGGTTGGTTATCACCCGTGATGGTTCAGAAATATAGCCGCGACAAAGAGTTACGGCATCGACGAGGTTTTGAAACAGAAATAAAAACGAGGATGACAATTTTCTGGTCGTCCGATTGTTTGGTGAATCGCCGTTGCTGAAATCTATCGAAGGCAAAATCCATAGTTACTCTGGTTACCATCGGAGAGCCGGAAAGTTGGCTATGATGAGGGCTTGGGGCGGTGATGAAAAAACTCAATTTCCTGGTCTCTCTCACCAACGACGACAACGACTACCAGCAGGAGCAAGCGGCGGCGGCCGAGAAAGCTGCGCGGCGGTTGGGCGTGGACCTGAAAATCATCCACGCCAATAATGACGCGGTCACGCAGAGCCAGCAGTTGCTGCACTACATTCAGGGCGCGGCGGCGACGCGTCCCGATGCGATTGTGTTTGAGCCTGCGGGTGGCACCGGGTTTCCGCAAGTGGCGCGCGCCGCCACGGCCGCGGATATTGGCTGGGTGATTCTGAATCACGAGGCGGACTACGTTCACCAGCTCCGGCAGACTTGCCAGGTGCCGGTATTCTCTATCAGCTCCGATCACGGCGAAGTCGGAGAGATTCAGGGCAAACAATTCGCGGCGTTGCTGCCGCAGGGCGGTTCGATTTTATACATAGAAGGTCCAGCGAACAGTTCCGCGGCCAACGAGCGAACTGCCGGCATGAACCGGACCAAGCCCGAGAATATTCAAGTGAAGACGATGCGAGCGAACTGGACGGAGCAGAGCGCACACCGGGCAGTCACTTCGTGGTTGCGATTGCGCACGTCACAAGAGACGCACATCGATCTGGTGGGAGCGCAAGATGACAGCATGGCAGCGGGCGCGAGAAAAGCTTTTGAGGAGATCGCAGGGAGTGACCGCGAGCGCTGGCTAAAGATTCCATTCACCGGATGCGATGGCTTGCCGAAGACCGGACAAGCATGGGTACGAAGCGGAGTGCTGGCGGCGACAATTTATATACGGCCCATCACTGACCTGGCGTTGGAGATGCTGACCGAAGCGATTCGCACAGGAGTTCAGCCACCCGAGCGGAAACTGATCGTACCCGAGTCTGTACCTTCTTTCGAAGAGCTTGCGGCGCGCACTGCAAAGATTAGCGCCGCGAAGCATCGCGCAACCAACGCTTAACTGCCGAGGACGACCAGGTTTAAGTTTCGCGCGTGCGGCCGCAGGCGCAGATTACAACGCACGTCGGGAAGCGGAAATCGTGGCCAGCAAATTGTCGTCGGCTCCAGCTTTGCTGAGGCGTTGACGAACTATCGTCGCTCAGAGAAAAATCTACTTTAAATTTGTCGACGAGAGTTGCGAGCCGCTTGCAGGTGATTCCGCCCTGCAGTCCTTTTTCTATTTCCAGCAGCGAGAAGGGTTTTGAGTTTTCTGTTTTTGCGTCTGTCTTCGGCTCGCTTTTCGCTACGATCACCGGTTCTGTACGTTTTGCCACCACATCCGGAGCTCGCCAGTTTGCTTCCTGCCGCGAGATCGCGCCCTTCTTGAGCAGCTGTTCCAGCGCGTTTTGCGCAGGCTGATTTTGTTGACGCGCGGCTTTGCGCAGCCATAATGCGGCCTCATGCGGATTTTTCGAAACTCCACCTTCACCGTCACGAAACAGGCAACCCAATTCATACTCGGCCGCGCCGTTGTTGTGTACCGCAGATTTCTGCAACCACACTAATCCCTGTTTTGGATCCTTTAATTCTCCCTTTCTGTAAAGAACGGCCAGAGCGAACTCCGCGCCAGGATGGCCCTGATCGGCGGATTTGCGCAACCACTCAAGCCCCTGTTTGGAGTCCTTTGAAACGCCTGTGCCGGTGTAATAGTCTTTGGCTAATTCGTACTGAGCTTCGGCGTTTCCTTCTTTGGCCTGTTTGCGAAGAGCGGCGAAATTCTGCGTTTGTGCTGAGACGAGCGAACAGGCGATAGCCGCCGCGACAGCAAAGATTAAAACAACAGTGACGAGAGGATGGCGAAAGTTCATGAGCAGATTCCCGTTCAGCCTGAAATCCCGCGGGAACATGGGGGCGATATTAAGTCGGCTGGGAGGCGAAGTCAATGCGGAATGCTCATCCTTCGGGCGTTCCTGCCACAGTTAGAAAGTAACGCTGGGTGCGGATTCCGTGCTACTCTTTTACGCGAATTGGCGGCTTGGCGCCGCTTGGGGCGAATGACCTGAGTCCTAGCTGTGCTCGGCGGACAGCCGAGAGCCTGCCCTGAGCTTGTCGAAGGGGCGGCTGTCCCCACATAAGTATTGCCGGTTCCCAGAGCAACTCATGAAATATTGCACCGCATGCCAGAAGACTTATTCCACCGAGCATGATGTGTGTCCGGTCGATCAGACGCGGCTGCAGGTGGCACACGAACTTCAGCCGGGAATGATCATCCGCAATAAATATCAGATCATCGAACGGATTGGGATCGGAGGGATGGGCCTGGTTTATCGCGGGCGACATCTCACGTTCAACGAGATTTGCGCCATCAAGATTGTCAACGACGACATCGCGGGCAATGCCAGCTTTTTGCAGCGCTTTCAGACGGAAGCTATTGTTGCGCGTAAGCTGCGGCATCCCAATGCGGTGCGTGTGGAAGACTTCGATTACACGGAAGATGGCCGACCCTTCATCGTGATGGAGCTGGTGGAGGGCAAAAATGTGAGTGAGGTACTTCAAAAAGAAGGCGCACTGGCGGTTCCGCGCGCCATTCGCATTGCGCGGCAGGTAGGACTGGCAATTGGAGTGGCGCACAAACTCGGCATCGTGCATCGCGATTTGAAGCCGGGCAACATTATTCTTACGGTCGACGAGCAGGGGCAGGAGACCGCCAAGGTGCTCGATTTCGGAATTGCGAAACTGCGCGAGGCCGCGGGCGAGGACCGGCCCGAGATGACGATGACCGGCATGGTGGTCGGCACTCCTTTATATATGTCGCCGGAACAATTTTTAGGAAAGAAAGCTGGCGGAGAAGTTGATGGGCGAACGGACATCTATTCACTTGGTGTCGTGCTGTACCAGATGATCACTGCGCAACTTCCGTTCGAAGCAGAGACTCCATACGCGCTCATGCTGCAACATCTGCAGACGAGCGTGCGGCCTCCGCACGAAGTGAAGCCGGAGCTGCATATTCCATCGTCGCTGTCGCGGGTAATTTTAAAGGCGATGGAGAAATCGCGGGAGAACCGGTTTCAGACGGCGGAAGAATTTGTTGCGGCGCTGGATCAGATTAATGTGGATCAGGTGACGGCGGGCGGCGTTGCTGCAGTCACGGTAGGCACGGCGGCTCCGGGACCCACGATGCAGACTGCACCTGCTCCGGCGACTGCAGGCGTAGCGGTTATAACTCGAGCAGGAGTTCCGCCAACGACAAGTGTGGATTCGACTCCCTCCCCGCCTTCCGGTGTGATTGTGCAATCGCCTGCTTCGCCCGATCCGGCGGTGATCAATAGCGCTGCGCAACATGTGTTTCTACCGCCCCGCAGCCTTAACGCGAAACTGCTACTCCGCGTTGTAATTGTTTTGGTGGCAGCGGCGTTAGTTGGAGGAGCGGGATATCTGAAATTTCAATCGGCACGGCGCGCCAGAATAAAGAGCGACGTGATGCAAACGTTGAAGGATGCTCCGTCGCCAACTCTGCGCAGTGCGGACCTAAGAGTGTGGGTGTCAAATGATCGCGATGTAACGCTCGATGGAGCAGTGCACGGCATTGAGGACTCTGCGCTGGCAGAATGGCTTGCCGGCTCGGTGGCGGGCGTGAGTCACGTGCACAACCGTTTGATTGTGATGCCGGCTGTGGCCACCATAACTTCCGAATCGCTGGTCAACAAAGGGATTGCATTTTTAGATACAGGGGATTATGCCTCCGCCATAGACTGCTTCCAGCAAGCATCGGCCGACCCAAATAACAAAGCGGCGAAGCAACTGCTGGATCAGGCGCAGCGTGCACAACAGACTGAAGAAGAATTGTTGAAGACCCGGCAGTAAAAAATTATCGCCACGGATCAAAACGGATCTTCACGGATATAAGAGCACATTCTTTATCCGTGATCATCCGTGCGATCCGTGGCTGATTTTTTGTGCGCGTGGATCACGAGCCCTGGTTGAAGGCCTCCTTCACAACTTGCGCTTCGGTTTGATCGGCGGCGGCCTGCTGATCCTGCAGCGTGTTTGCCGCGGAATTATCCGGCGGAGGTTGTGGAACTTCTCCGCCAACGGTGGAGGTGTCAGGCGCCTTGGGAAGACCGCCGGTGCCTTGTTTGGAGGCAAGCGTCTTCAGGCCATCATCCATCTGCTCCTGGAAGTGATTGTGCATTTCCTGCAGGTCGTCCACGGAAACGGCGACGGTTTTGCCGGAGGCGCAATCGGATTTCTTGCTGCTGGTGACGATGGCCGTCACTTTCTGGTCGGAATCGGGCGTGGTGCTGGTGCGCGTGAGTACATCGCCGCCGGTGAGTCCACACTCCTGACCGTCGGCGACCACCGCTAGATCGCTGGCGACGATGAACGTAGTGTGGGCGGGATCGAGCGCGGCCGGTACTTCGCCTGTGCTGGCTGTGGTTGCGGCGGGTGCGCTAGCCGGCCCGGCACCGGAGGCGGCCGGTTGACCCGACGAAGCCTGCTCAGCGGCGAGTTGCGCTTTTACTTCTTCGGCGATTGCCTGCTTCACTTCGGGAGTAAGGGCGACAGTACCAGAGTTGGATGCCGAAGCGTCCTGATCTCCGCCGCCGCCGTTATCTTGAGCCGGAGCGGCGCCTGCGTCGCCGCCCCCGCCGCCGGCTTGCGCGGCGTTAGCCTCAGCCTGAGCTGCATAGGCGGCCTGCAGATTCGCGGAAATTAAGTAATCCGTCAGCCAAAATGCGGCGCTCGGATATACCGCATAGGGAGCGAAATATCCCCCGTAGAAGCCGTACCAGGGAGCTCCGCCCCAACCCCAGCCCCAGGCCACTGGCGCAGCCCACGGGTTGTAAGCCCAGCCATAGAATCCGGGATTGTAGTAATAGGCAGGATAGTAACCGTAGTAGGGATGTCCGCCGTAGTAATACGAGCGGTAGACGTGAGCGTAAGCGTGGCCATTCACAACGTAGGTGCGCGAAACGTAAGTGTGGCCATTGCGAACGGCGTAAGGACGCTGCACGTAACCCCCATGTCTTCCGGTGGTGACGACGCGAGCGCCGTTGTGTTCGCTGACCACGGTTCGTCCGCCGTGCATGCCGTGCTCAATGTGCATCCCGTTTCGATCAACGGAACGGATTTGGCCATTGGGACGGATGCTGGCGTGACCTCCGCCTTTCAGGGCAACCGTTCTCCCGGGCGGCGTGCGGCTGGCGCTGGCGCGAGTTGCTCCACCCGGTCTTCCGGGTGCTCCGCCTTTTCCCACCGTTCCGGGCTTGCCGGTAGTATTGCCGCGGCCGGCTGTGGTATTCGATCTGCCTGCTGTCCCGGTGCGTCCGGCGGTTGAAGTGCGGGCCGTGGTGCCGGTTCTGGTGGTAGTTCCCGGCCGGGATGTACCGGGCCTCGCGCCCGTGGTGGAATGTCCGGCAGTAGAGGTGCGGCTTGGAGTGGAGGTGTGCGCGGCGGGGTGAGTAGGAGCGGAAACATGAGGCGCCGGCTTGGGCGCTGACGGCACGCTTTTCTTCTGGCCCCAAGCAAGAGACGGAAGCGCCATGATGACAAAGAAGAGGACAAATCTCTGCAGCTTATTCATAGTTGTGTTATCGGATTTCATTGCAACCTCCTGAGGGTCAGAAAGCGTTAATTCCTATAGTGACTTCATCGGCAAAAACGTTACGCACCCGAGTTTGCCTGGGTGAATCTCGACCTCATCTGGTTGGGGGGCCCCGTGGGCTTGCTACGTCGCACACACAGGGAAGTGACGGAAATCTTGCTCCTCGGAGGCGGAACAAGTCAAGAAAAATCCCGAGGACAGATCAGAGGACAGATCAGTGGTTGCCGTCGACGCTCAGGTTTACGCGAGACAGGCCGGCCTTAGCAGTCTGATTGCCGGGTTCGAGGTGCAGGATGATGTCGTATTCGTGGCGGCTGGAGTCATAGTCACCGGCCCCGGCATCGGCTTCGGCTTTTCTGAGCAGTAGAGGAACATCTCTGGCAGTGAAGCCCTCGTACTCGGCGAGCGGCTTCACTTCAACTGGCGCGGACCCCGGTGGAACTGTTTTCGGCGCTTCCGGCCTGCGGCTGAGGCTGGCAGCAGCGGGCGCCACTTTCGCCGGTTGCACAGGGTGGGGCACAGGGGAAACAGGATCATTCTGCAGGACCGCAGGTTTCGCCGGCTGCGGTGCGTTGTTGATATTGTTATTTACGATCTTGCCACTTACCGGGAGCTTGGCATTTACCGGCGCGCTCGTCGTCTCAGGACGCTTGTGCAGCGCCGGAATCGCATACACAGTCGCGAGGGCCAGCACCGCTACCGCCCCGAGAGAAACGAGCAGCCGGTGGGAAGCCATCCAACTGGGTTCGTTTTCCGGTACGTCGAAGGCGGACAACTTCGTCGTGGACGAACTGCCGGTACGAACATAAGATGATTTCGTTCTCGGAGGCTGCGTGCGGTTTTCTTCGACAGCTTCGAAAAGATCCTGGTCGTTGGGGATGGGCTGCCTTTGCAGCGCTTCCTGCAGATGACTTGCGAACAACGCATAGGTTTGCGGCGAGGTCCAGAGCAGTTCGGCGTCGCCGCCCGCGACCTGGTTTGCATCAGGGTCCAGGAAGCGGAATTGGAGTCCGGGCAAGTCGCGAAGCTGATCGTAGGTTTCGCGGCCTACGAGAATCTGGCCGGGCTGGGCCCGGCGGAGCAGGGGAAAAGCAGGCGACGCGGAGCCAGCGTCTCCTTCCAGAAATGGCCGGAGCTCAACCGGACGATGCACAGCGATCGCCGCTCCGAAACAATCTTCCGGACGACGCCGGAAAAATTCCGTGATTGCACGCTCGATGGATTTCGCAGCTTTTAGCGCCTGCACCGCATTATTGAAATGGGCCGACATGCCGCTGCGCAGTTCATACAAAGGCGTTCCCTGAGCAGCGGCGACCACATCCGCAATCAGGCAAACCAAATTGCTGTCTGTCTTCCATGAGATTTCCGGCGCTCTGGGCCGCAACTGAGCCGAAGTCCAAAGACGGATGGAGATATCCGCCTCAGCCTTATATGGCTGCCTGGCGCCCTCAGCCTTTAGGTCGCGGCTGGATCGGAGAACCTGAAGTCCCGCGTTCATGTCTTCTGGGTGTTGCATCCACTTGCGGTCTGCGTAGCTCTTCGAAATCGAGCCGACGCGCCGGGGGTCTCGGCAAGACTGCCAGCTTACGTCAAAATACCGCTGCGTGCAAACCCCACCAAAGTGGTGGATTTTCGGAAAAACTTCATGGCACAGAAGTGCCCCCGAGCGGCATTCTGCGGGCGTTTCCCTACTTGACTTCAAGATATGTGTGAGTATTATTGCCGTACCTCTGGCAGCCCAGTGGCTCGGTGCTCCGAGTGTCACTGCCGGCGCGAGATTTCCAGGAAAACTATGGCGTCCTCGTTTCGTAGCTTTTGGTCCTGTGCGCTTCGCGTCGTCGTGTGTAATTCGCTGGCGATTGTATTGTTCGCTTCGCTTCCTCAAACCACCGTTGGCGCGAAGGAAATTCCGGTTAACGCCATTGAACTTTACGACGGCCCAAACGGGGCAGCCTACGTACAAATCGCGGAATTCTTAATCAATGGCAAGGCAGAACTGAGAGCTTGCGGAGCGGCGGAACGGATTGATAAGTCCGCGTACTCGAAGCTGGCAAAAGTACCGCTGTCGGGAGCAACTTCGCTGGAGCGTGGCGCTGACGGAGTTATGACCATCACCCGGGACTCGGTGGCAACCTGCGTGGTTCCTTCGAATTTAAAGCTGGAAAAAAACGAGGGGTCAACTCCCGCGGAACTCGCCGAAATGGCGGTGCTGCAGGGCCATGTTCTGGCTTCGTCGCCAGCGGGGGTAGATGCTCCGCAACCGCTAAAGCGTGGAGTGAAGATTCAGTTCGTGGCGGAAGCAGATACCGAATTGGCCGAATACCTTCGAGCCGATCGTGCACACTCGATTGCCGGCTGGCGCGATTATCTTGGCCGATATCCAACGGCTCCGCATGTCGCTCAGGCCAAGCAAGCGCTGGCCGCGCTGCTGGTGAAAGAGGGCGAGGATCATCTTGCAGCGTTTCGGAAATCGGCAGGAACGGCCGCTCCGGCATATGCGGAGTTGAAAGCTGCGAAGCAACGCGACGACGAGGCACGGGACTTGGTGCCATCGTCGGCGGCGGCGCTGAAGTTGAGAGACGATTTGCGCGGCGAATTGGGGACTCTGACCGAGAAGACACGGGCTGAATTCCAGGCTTACAAGTTGGCCTTAGCGGCGCACAGCGCGGGTTACGTTCATCTAGTGAAGGCCCGTGACTTATCGACGCAGGCGGTTGAGATTGACTCAACTTTCGATCAGTTGCAAGCCTTGCAGACCGCCATTTCCGCGGAGAGCCGCACGCTGGAATCTGCGCTCTTGGCGGGCGAAGCATTGAAAAATAAACAGCAGTTTGACGCGGCGCTGGCGGCAATCTCCGCCTACGTTTCTTTTGCGGACGAAGAACCTCGCATCGCCGCAATTGTAGACGCCGATTACAAATTTCACTTTGACGAGGGCGCAAAATTTGCCAGCAACGAGAAGTGGCAGGATGCGGTTCACGAACTGCAAAAAGCCAATGAGATCAAGAAGACGCCGGAAGGCGTAGCCGCTTTGAAGAAGGATGAACAAGGCCTGGAAACCGCGAATACCCGCGCGGATGCAGACGCTGCACTGGCCAAGAGCGCGGACTTCGAGGCGCAAAAGCAGAACGTGGAAGCTTATGAGGTATTGGCCAATTTGCCGGCTGGGTCGCGAGCCCTGGTAGCGGAGCGCATGCAAGCGCTGAGTGACGTTTACATCAAGAGCGCTTCGGATGAGGCCAAAGTGTTGCAGGCGGCTCACACTCCGATTCAGGGCCGGAACGATGAAGTGGAAGCCGAGCGCGCTTATGATTTACTGGAGCGTGCTTATGAGGTCGGCGGAGAACAGGACAAGAACCTCAAGCTGCGGATCGATTTGCTGGCCCAAACCATCAGTGATCACTATCTCGAGGTCGGCAAGCGTTATCTGGAAAAACCGCTGGGGTCTGGCGTAGGGCTGGCCTGGCTCTATCTCGACCTGGCGCAACAGTACAAACCGAATCGCGACGACGTTCGCGATGAGCGGACGCGCAGCACCGCGATTCACCAGATGCGCTCGAAGCTTTCGATTCGCGTGGTGTTTCGCGATCAGACATCGCGGCGTGATAGTGCGGGTTTCGCGGAGCAACTTTCGGATGCAATTGCCACTGGTCTTGAGACGTCCGGATTGCCAGTGCGAGTCGTACGCTCTAACGACACCACCAATGCCGAACCGAATTTCCAGTTAGTGGGCGACGTGTTGCAGCACCGGCCGACGGTGGTTTCCACGGTAGAAGCCAAAGAGTCGAAATACCGATTCAGTTCGCGGGACATCCCCAATGAAGAGTGGAACAAGATGAACCGGGAGTACGAAACCGCAAACCTGGAGCTGGAAAGCGCGCAAAAAGCATTGGAGGGCGCGCAGGCGCACGGCAAGAAAAAAGAAATTTCCGAGGCTAACGATAGCGTGGCGGCGGCAGAGAAGAAAGTTGAGGAAGCCCACCGGAAACTGGATGCGATTCCCAAGACCAATGCCGAAGACGTGTTAAAGCCTTACAGTTATACGAAGAAGACAATTGACCTGAAAGCCGTAGTCGAGCTGGCCTTTCGGATTGTCGACGCTTCGGGTAACGCAATTGAAGTTGTTCCCGCGTTCAAAAAAGAGAATCACGCCACATTTGTGATCCTGGAAAATGTCAAACCAGAGGATACCGAAGGGATCAAGGCGCAAGGTTCGCCGCCGGATGAAATTCAATATTTAAACGATGTTGAAATAGAAGCCCGGGAAGCGTTGATCAAAGCGGCGCGGGACAAAGTAGAAGGCTTGCCGGCAAAGATTCTGGATCTGGCACACCGTCGCCTTCAGGATGGTGATCTGGACGGAGCGGCCGAGGCTTACATTCTCTATCTGAATGCTACGCCGGACGCGGATACGAAAGAACGCAGCGAAGGCAAAAAATTCCTCGAGGGTAATTTCAACATCCGCTGGGTGGCGAGCTCAGCCTCGTAAGAATTCTTGGCGTCAACACATCTACAGATTGGCAGGAGAGCTTGAGCACCCCACCCCTGACGCGGATCGGCAAGTACGAGATCACCGGCCTTCTCGGCCGGGGCGGCATGGGTCTGGTCTACCGCGCCTTCGACAAACATCTGGGACGCGAAGTCGCGATTAAAACCATCACTGAAGGTTTCGCCGAAGATCCGGAGATGCTGCAGCGGTTTTATCGCGAAGCCGCCAAGACTGGCATGTTGAAGCACCCAAATATTGTGACCGTCTACGATTTGGGCGAGCAGGAATTTCCCTACATCGTGATGGAATACGTCGCCGGCGAAGCGCTGGACCGCGTGATTCAGTCGGCGCGCCCGCTGCCTCTGGTTCTGCGGCTGAAGATTATCGAACAGGTCTGCTCCGCGCTGGCGTATGCGCATCGCAATGACGTCATCCATCGCGACGTGAAACCAGCGAATGTGATTGTGCAGCCGGATGGCGTAGCCAAGCTGCTGGATTTTGGAATCGCGCGCCAGGAGAAACAGGAGCGCGGATTGACTCGCACGGGAAACGTGATTGGAACCATCCATTACATGGCACCGGAGCGGTTGCGCGACCGGGCGTTCGATGGCCGTTCGGACATCTTCTCAGCCGGAATCATGCTCTACCAGCTGTTGACCGGACAACTGCCTTTCACCGGCGAAGATTTTAGCGTAGTCCAGAAATTGTTGAATGAAAAACATCCGCCGCTGGGCAACTACCTGCAGGACTATCCGGCGGTGCTCGATGCAATCCTCGATCGATCATTAGCCAAGAATCCGGATGACCGCTACAACTCCGCCGATGAAATGGCTGGAGAACTTTACGCCGTTGCCGACGAAGTGAAAAAAGGCCAGGTGCTCGAGATGTTGGAGCAAGCCGAGTCTCTGGTAAACGGGCAGGAGTTCCTGAGGGCACGCGAGATCCTGCTGCAGGTGACCAAACTGGATGCGCAACACACCAAGGCGCGACAGTTGCTGGTATTAGTGCAGCAGAACCTGGCGTTACAGCAGCGCGTGGGCCAGATAAAAGAGTTGAAGTTTCAAGCTGACTCCGCGCTGCACGAGAAGCAATACGACGTCGCTATCGGTCATCTTGAAGAAGCTCTTCGCCTGGATCCGTCCAGTTCGGAACTGGCGGAATTGCTGGAATCGGTACGGCGGAGAAAGCAATCACGGGAAAAAATCGAAGTGTACTTGCGGCAGGCGGACGGGGCGCGCAGCCGCGGAGATCTAGAGGCGGCGCGGGGGATTATTGCGAAGGCGCTGGATCTGGATAGGGACGACTCGCGGGTGCGTGCCGCTTTTGCGGTGGTCGCGCAACAAGCCGAAGAAGCAGCCCGTCTGGCGAAGGCGCGGCAGTTGCTGGATTCCGCGCGCAACGAAATGGGGAGCCGGCACTTCACAGCGGCAATGAAATTATTAAGCGATGTAGAGCAGATCGATCCCGCGAACCCAGAAGTGATCTCGCTGCTGAAGCAGGCGAAGGCCGGGCAGGAACAAGAGCAGCGGCGACGCGTGGTGGAACAACTGCAGAACGAAATCTCAGCGGCGACGACGCACGAACAGCTCACCATGGTTGCGGCGCGCGTAAGCCTCGCGCTGGAGAGAATGCCGAACGAGCCATCCTTACTGAAGTTCAAGGGACAATTGTCACGGCAGATTCGGGACTCTGAGGCGCGGCGCGACGTGGACGAGACCGTGCAGCGGTGCCGCACATTGTTGGAGACCGCTCCGCAGGATGCGCTGCAACTGGTGCGCGACAAGCTCCGGGAGTTTCCCGGCAATGAACGGCTGCTGGTTCTGCAATCCAGTGTTGAAGAGCACATTGAAAGCGGCAAGTTGCAGGCGGCCCGAGAGCACTTTTTGGCGCAGGCTCACGAGGCGATCGAGCAGCATCAATACCGGCAAGCGGTGAGGCTGCTGGAAACGTGCCGAGCTGATGGAATCTTTTCCGGGGAGATTGCCGAGTTGCTGGAGTTTGCCCGGCACGAAGCCGAGCAACAACAACGAGAATCATTGGTGGAATCAAGTTTTGCAGAAGCCCAGGCCTTGCTCGCAAAGGGGGCGTACTCAGAGGCGATCCGATTTCTCGAACCGGTAGTGAAGCAAACCAATGATGTATCGATGCGCGCGCTGTTGGATAAAGCTCGAATGCAGGAGCAAGCGTTGCAGCAGAAAATCGCCGACGTGCTAAGCGCGACACAGGAATTAACGAAGGGGGAACTTTACGAGGAGGCAGTAAGCTTCATCGAATCGCAGCCCGAGCAAGTCTTGCAAGCTGCGGCGGTGCAGGAAGAACTACGGAAGTTGCGGGCAGCAGGCGACAACGAGGCGGATTTATTGAACATCGTAGGAACCGCGTACGCCGCGCTCGATAATCTTGACTTCACCGGAGCCCTGGCAACTCTGGAAACTGCAATGCAATCGAATCCTAACTCGCCTTTATTGAAGCGGGTGCACGAGACATTTAAACAGAGAATCAAAGTTACTGCAGACGCGGCGATTTCTTCAGCGCTGGCTCGGGCGCGCGAGGCTTTGGCGGCAGGAGATCCACGATCAGCTGTGGATTTGATTCGATCGATCGCAGCCGTCACCGGTTACGCGGAAATGGAATTGCAGGGTGAACGCGAGCGACTGCTGAAAGAGGCTTTGCGCGCCCGGATGCTGGCACGAATCGGAATCCGCAGGGGTCGAACCGCCTCGACTAAGGCCGTTCCCGAAGACTAGGTAGAGCTTTCACGCTCTTATTCAACATCGAATTGGTGAAGGAAAGAGATGAATTTAGTATTTCAAGCCGCGGGGAAAACCGACATTGGTCTGGTGCGGACCAACAATGAAGACAATTTTGGCTTCGACCTGCGGCGCGGAATTTTTGTGGTATGCGACGGCATGGGAGGAGCGGCCGCCGGCGAAGTAGCCAGTAAGATCGCGGTGGATACGGTGCTCGCGTACTTCCGAAAGGATCCCGGGCGAGCGGAATCGCCGGTGGTGGGACGAAAGTTTGAGGGCGTTTCGGAATATGCTGCGGCATTGGCGAATGCGATTCAACTGGCCAACCAGTCCATTCAGGAAGCTGGGGCGAATAATCCGAATCGGGCTGGAATGGGTTCGACCATCGTTGCGGTATGCCTGCACGGAAATCTGTTTTCCATCGCGAACGTGGGAGACAGCCGCATTTATCTGGTGCGCGGCGGTGGCATTCAGCAACTGACAAGCGACCATTCGCTGGTGATGGAGCAGGTGCGCCGCGGTCTGATGACGGTGGAAGAGGCGGAAAGATCCGACATGCAAAACGTGATCGTACGCGCCCTAGGCTCGGAGGATATTGTTGAACCAGATTTGGAAGACCACGAATTCGCACCGGGAGATGTGTTGCTGCTTTGTACCGATGGAATGTCGCGCTATGTCAAAGAAGAAACAATGCTTGAAGTAGTGAGCAGCGCGAATTCATTGAATGAAGCATGCGAAGCATTAATAGAGGCCGCCAAGGCCGGGGCGAGTGACGATAACATCACCTGCGTATTGGTGCGCGCCGCCGAGCAATCGTGGGGCGAGCGGCTGATTGATTGTCTGACGCCGGGGCGGGGCAATCACTCGCAGCAAAGTTCCACATGAAGAACATCGCCCTGAATCAAACCAGCGTGAACTGATTCGGCGTCGAAAGATCAGTGCGCCACTTGCGACACGCAGTGCAGCCCGGTTAATTCCGACGACCGGAAGGGATTCACACCGGCGACGTCCAGTTGATAGTCATAGGATTTTGGCTTGCCATTCGGCAGCATGATCGTCCTTCCATTCGACTGCATAATCCATTCCAGATTGATGACGCGGCCAGAACCTTGGGCGTGGGCATCGGCCACGAATCGAAAGACAGACCACGGTCCTTTGAACGAGCCGAGCGTATCGCCGCCGGGAGTGGTGGCTTGCACATCCTCAGGGGCGCCGGTCCATGTAAATTGCTGTTGGCTACCGGTACCCAGCATTGTTTGGTTGCCGATTTTCAGGACGACCTCCACATTGCTGGGCAGCGTTTTCAGGGTATAGGCAAATTTTGGAGTGGATAAACCGCTGGAATAGAGCGCATCGCTGAGCGCGGCGGCGCGATTGAAAAATGCAACGAAAACTGGCGAAGGCTTAATCGCGCTGGCCGGTGCAACTTCGTAGTGCGATCCCTGCTTAACTAATATCTGCTTGAGCTTATCGTCGTAGAAGGCCCACAGGGCGCCGGTTTTGGGGGCGAGAATCTCATTCAATTGATCGATGGGGAGATCCTGATCGGAAGCGGGATTGAATGGATATTTGGTGGTGAGCTGAGCGAAACGGCTGCAGAAACTCTTGCCCGCCGCATTCACGGCTGCCGCAGGACCCAGCTTCAGCGGCGCGTCGACATTTGTGATGGGTTGTTCGAGAAGCGCCCGGACGAGATTTTCGTTGTGAAATTTCTGATCAACACGTGTACCCATGACTTGTGTGACGGTAACTTTAGCCGCGCCTTCCGAGTTTGCAACTTGCGAGAGCAGAGTGGGGTCTGAGGGATTGCCCGCGAGCGGGGCAATGTCGGATTGCAACTTGGTGAGAGCAACGATGTAGTCTTTGTTGGAAGGAAGAATGTATTGGTCGGGGAGCTTGTCGGGCGCGCCGGGAGGCTCGAGGGCCTGCACCGGCAAGAATGGCGCGGCTACATCGGGAACATTGACTGCGGTGTTGTTCGAAATAAACCAAAACAATTCCAGCAGCGGCGAAGTAGGGCCGGTTAGTTTTTCCAACTTTCTTCCGGCATCGGCGAAGTCTCCATAGCCAACCACGGACGATGTCTGAAGAACGGTACGCCATTCTTTCGTGAAGTCGTCGTAATAACGCTCGGTAAGTTTTTGCTGCAGAGTCACCGGATCCAGTTCCGATGCAGTTGCTTTTCCCAACACCCATTCCTCAACGCTCATGAAAGACGGGTTGCGGAGCGCGTCCTGCACGAACGTGAATCCATCCCGGGTGAAGGCTCCCCGCACTTTGTGATTGCTTACGATTACGCTCAGTGAGTCGCGGAACTGCTCGTTGAAGCTGACATCAGGAATTTTTGCTTTTGCCAGCAACGGCAAATAAAAGCGGTCGATGCCGGCGAACTGAGAGAGATAAAAGCGCGCCCGCCCAATCGACTTCGGATCGTTGTCTGAAGGGAACGGGTTCGCAACCGCGAGCTCCGTGCTGTAGAAATCGAACTGTATTTTAGCTAGCGCCGCGCGATCGGCATCGATGTCTCTGCCTGCAGTCCAGTGACTCATCAGGACTGGAGTGAGAAACTCCCTTGTGCTTTTGTCGTTGTTGCTGGTGGTGATGAGGTAGGCTTTCAGTTCGTCGTAGGTTTTCTCGTAGCTGTCGTTCGGGCCTGGGGTATCCGGAACCGCGCGGAGACCTTCCAACAACTTGCCTTGCGTATAAGCGAAAAGAATCTGCCGGAAACGCTGGAAGTAGGCCATCTTCGCGTCGGAATACAAGCGATCTCCAATATAGAGTCCCCAGCGAAGATGCAGCGGGACACCATCAGTTTCGTACTCAGCAAGTGTAGCCACTTGCTGGCGCAGCCGATCGAGTTTTTGCAGGCTGGCCAGCGAAGGAATGTCATTCACTGCACTCTGAGTCGCCGGCAGATCATTGATTGCCGAGCGGACGTCACTTTCCAACTGACGATTGCCCACGAACGAAACCAGAAATCCAATTCCACACACAACCGCGATCAATGACGCCGCGGCTAAAATTATGCGACGAAAGAGGCTAACGCGGGAACTGAAGCCACTGGCGGCGAGAGCGACGCGATCTTTGACGATGACGTCGTTGAATAGCTGGCTTAGAAAAACCCATTGCGGCACTTTTCGCGAACTGACGCCGCGCGATGAAGGCGCGGAGGGTATAGCGCCGAGTCCCGTACCGCTTGCGCTGAACGCCGTGCTACTGAAGATTCGAGTCGCGCCGGCTCCGGCACTGGATGACATGTCCGCAGATTGCACTTGCGGCGCGGCGACTGCCACGTCATCGACAAGAACGGGTCGCACGCCGGAAAAATAAAATCCGCGAAGAAATGGATTCACGCTGAGCTGGCTGGGACGAGCCAGATCGACAAGAAACTGAACCAGCAACGCGCGCAGTTTTCGCAATTCGCGCGGGAACTCGTAAATCGCAGGCAGTTGGCTGCCATCGTTTTCTCGGCCGAGGAGATCGAGCCTGCGTTCCGCAAGAGAATAAAACAGCTCGTCGAACGCTTTACCAAGTCGGCGCGTTTCTTCTTCCGCATACACACCCGTGGCCAGAGAGCGGACGGGTAAAGTGGCGCCGAGAACTTCGGAGGCTTCTTCTTTGCTAAGACCGCGAACAAACTCGGGGAAGAACGAAACACGATCCAACTTGGTGAACAAAACATAGACGGGAAAGCTGATGCCGAGCAACTGAGAAATTTCCTGCAAGCGTACGGCGAGTTTGCGCGCCGCGGAAAGAGTGGTCTCACTGGCGCCCGGCTTCAGAAAACTTTCAGTGTCAAAACAGACGATGGCAGCGCGCGGGGCCTGCAATCCCTTGCCCATGGCGGTGGAGACGCGACCGGGCTGCACCAGCTTGACCAGGCGCTTCCAACGCGGCGGCTGGGTTAACAAGTCGCCCGCCGGATCCACGAAGATTGCCTGACGCGTGTACCAGATGTTGAGCAGACGCGTGGGCAGGACGGTCGTATCTTGATAGACGTGGCCCGCGAGCAACTCCGGATCAAGCGCGGAATGAATTACGGTAGTGGTTTTGGTTGCGCCAGTATCGCCAAGAACAAAAACCAGCGGCAGATTTCCCAGGTTCGCGCCGCGGCCCAGGGTCGAGCTTCTCAGACGGCGGACGGCTTCGCGCACCACCAGATCGAGGTCGTCGGTGGCGGGGGCTTGACCGGACTCGGTTTCGGTGCCAGCCTCTTCCGCTTTATTTTTTCGATAAACCCAAAGGAACGAACCGGCGGCAATGAGTCCGACGAAGGCCAGGCCGCCGCGCAAAATCCAGATATCGGAACCGCGCAGATGCAACCATCCGCCGAGAAACCAGACGAGCACCAGATAGGCCAGCAAGATTACGCCGGTGGCTATGTAAACCATTTCGCCTCTTTATTTCGATTTCGATTTCGATCGCAACAAATTTCGATTTCGCCAACAACAACGCTTCGCTAACTATATTGCCAACTGTGCCAGAGCGGAGAGCTCCGACGCGCCTGAAACCAGAAGAAACTTAAAAATCAGAAACAACGACAGCGCCAGCAACGAGGTGACCAGCGTGGCAATCGCCAGCCTGCGGACCCAGGGATCGGCTTGCACCAGGCGGACTGCGTCGGCGGGAATTGCGCCGCGGGGGGAAAGAGCAGTCAGCGGTCCACGCACACGCCGAATTTTTTCCTGCACTGCCGACATGATCGAGCGCAAGTCGCCGCCGGCAGCGTAACGGCCCTTGAAGCCGAGCAGCATACACAAGTAATAGACTTCGAGCAGATCCGCGGTTTCGACCGAGTCAGGACGATTCATCGCCTTCTGCAGCTCTTGAAAAAAAACTTCTCCGGCCAACTGATGGCCATAGAGCTCGGCTTGCAGGGGCAGACGAGGCCAGTCGGCAAAAGCCGGATTTCTGCAACCGAGGACGGACTCGTCGAGAAAAGCGACCACAGCGAAAATCACCTGCTTCACGTCTTCGGCGTTGCAGCCGCGGCTTCGCGCTTCCTGCTCGGCTACGCGCAGCGCCTGTTTCATTTGCGCGCGGAACGATTCCGCGTCCGAGACTGCCTGGCGGTTGTAGCGCAAGCGCACGATGGCGGTAAACACTTCCTGGAAGCCGAGAGCAAGATTCCAGCCGCGCCGATCGAGCGCCGGACTGGAACCACGGTAGCTCCCGAGCGGGGATGAATGGGTAGAAGACATGTTCAACTCTCCAGAATCACGACCAGCTCCATCTCAGGAGCTGGCAGTTCGCCGGGTACGTAAACTCCGACGGTGCGCGTTTGCATAATGTGTTCCCAGCACGGTCCGCTGCGGCTCACCGTAAAATATTGGCTTTCTACTTTGGCGGACACGGCGGAGGGCGGCACCTCCAAGTGGGTAAGAGTCAGGCCAGGGAGCGCACGCTTTACCAGTTCCGGAACAAACTTTGCGGAACATGTTTTGACGAGTTGGGGAACCTTGGCAATCAGATCGGCCTCGCCAATCTGCGAATGAATTCCGAGAATCCAGCGGGAACGCTCGAAGCAGCGTTGGTCCTTCACTTCGCCTTCGTAAAAATAACGTTGAACCGATTTGAGGGGAATCTGAATCGCCTGCGAAGGAGCAACGATTTCGAGATGGCGGCGGATGTGCTCATCCAGAGCATCGAAGCCGGAACCGGGATCGCGATGATCGTAGTGCGGCAAAGAGCGAGGATGAACGTCCAAGCCGAAAGTGCAGAGAGCGCCGGCGAGGCGCGACATCTCGCGGAAAAGCTCTTCGGGATGGCCGTGCTTGGAAAGCAGCAGATGGCGAAGCGGAGTGAGGCTGGAGTTGATGGCGTGCAGAAACCAGAACTGCGAAACGTGGCGGGCAGACATCCCGGCCTGAAACTTCCCTGCCGACTGCTGTTGTTCACGCGACACCACGGCGCTTTTCTCTTCAAGAATCTCGACGAGTCGCCGCAGCATGCCAGTCAAATGCTCACTCGCGCTCAAGCGTACAGAAGGCGGAACAAAAGTGGGATCGAAAGCAAAATGACCCGATCCATCGCGCACTAAACGGGCCAGAGGAAGAGTGAGAAAATCTTCCTGAGGTTCGATCTCCAGAATCAGGCGGATGTTCTTGTGTCCGAGTTGCACTGGCTTTTCGTCGCGCCCGGTGTTTTCGTCGTGCATCATCTCGACTACTCCGGTGTAACGAGTGTTCGAATCGTTGGCAGATTGCAGATCGCAATTCTGTCCATCAGGAAGCCAGCGAGGCACGGCAAGGGAGACCGTCAGATGATCGGCGGTGGGAGGAAAGAGTCCGGTAATATTGCGAGACTGCGGCAGCGAATCGCATCCGGGAATGTCAAACGGTAAGCCATCTTCAAAAATTCCCCGGGCATGGACCAGCGCGACTGTTCCGTTGCGCAAGGCGTCAGCATCGAACTGGCAGGCGGAAAAGCCGTAGGCATTTTTCCACAGACTCGCAGTCGCGAAATGCATTGACTCTTCGAAATAGCGGTTCTGCGCCTGAAAGTGATGCGGACCGAGATACATTCCTTCGGCCCATACGATTCTGGAAAGCGACTTCATGCTGAATCACCCTGGGAAAAACGGCGGCAGGAATCCTTTTCCGAACCGGCCGGTTTGAAACAAAATCCAATAAAAAACGAAACGACGCCTGGCCAGCGATGCTAGGGGTTTACTTCTTTACTGTCAAGACGATGGAGTGCAAACTCCGGAAATGAGCACGGATGGCCGGTTTGCCGAGTTGGAGAAGCAATTGCTGCGCGGATCAGTGAGCATTGCGGCGCGAACTTTTGTAGTACCGGCCGGCGAATTTCGTAATATAGTGGACGTGTTTTCGGGCACTGTTGAAAGTCTGGGTGAGCCTCTGAAGCAATGAAGTTTGCAGACAAATACGAGCTTTCTGACGCGGTCACGAGCGGCCGGCTGGAAACCTTCCTGGGCCGGGATGTCGGCAGCGGTGAGCGGGTGCTGGTACACATTTTCGACGCACCGGCAAAACAACCCGGACAACCAACAGTGATGTGGGTGCTGGAATCTTTTCGCGCCATCGCTCCCGAGCCTCCTGGATTGGTGATTGCGGCTGGAAGATACGATGGAACAAGTTATGCCTACCTGGTAACTCGGGTACCCGACGACGCGGCTCTACGGCAATGGAAGCAGAGTTATGAATCGTCCACCGCCGAGACCCGGGAGTTTCCGGTGATACCGACGGTCGCGCCCCCAACTCCCGCCGGTGCGGCACCGAGACCAAACGCCGAAGTCGCGACGCCCACGCCACTAAGTAAGCCGGCGAATCCTCCCACAGGTTTTTTTGGATTACGGCCACCAGTTGAAGCGAGTACACAGCCAGCCGAGCAGGTTGTGGAGCCGACAGAGAAAATTCACGAAACTTCGGAATCCGAAAATGAGCTGGAAGGAATTAATTTCGGACCACGGCACGAGACTAAAGGGCAGGAACCCGGCGAGTTTACCAAGCAGTTTTTTGTAGGACCGAGCGAACCGCGGCCTGCGGCTGCGCGTCCGGGCGCGTCAAGTCCAGTTGAAGCGGCGCCAGTTGCACCTGTTCGATCTGGAGTAGTCCCAGCGGAGCGGCGTAGCGATCAGATCGCTGCGGCGGACAGGACCAGCGGCGCTGGACAGTCTACGGGCCCGCATGGTGGCTCGCCCGAGTTCGGAGGATTCACCGCTTTATTTTCCCCGGGGCCAAAGGTAGAGGCCGCGGAGATAAAAAATGTTCCGCGCAGAAATGATGTTCCTCGCAAAACCGATGACGCAAAGTCGGGAGACTTCACAAAATTTTTTCAGGGACCGTTTGATGGGGAGCGGCCGTCGGAGATTCCCAATGTGTCGGCAAACGTCACGAGCACGCCGAGAGGGAAAGTTCCTGGGGAATTTACTCAGATGTTTGGCGGGGTGAAAGATAATCCTTTTGCCACTTCTTCTCCATCCAGTCCGGTCGATGAGCCTCCTTTGCGAACAGAACCCGCGTCTTTCACGCCGCTCCTTTGCCGATTCTGCTTCGCCAGGCAGAGAAACGATAGGAAGCAGTGAAACCAAAGGAAATGGAAATCAGAATGCTGCTGCTTCGGTGGAACCGAATTGGACGCAGCCTCTTCCGCCTCCCGTAGTGTTCCTGCCAATCCGCCGGAGCCGGCCGTTCCGCGAGTAAACACAGACAAACCGCGCGAATCGAGGCCTTCCGTACAAGGCGGCGCGACTCAACTGTTCTCTGTACCGGGCGGACATTCATCCCCCACCCTCCTTCCGCCGCCCACTGGACCGAGCGAATACACCCGGATTATTTCGGGTGGAATGCTGGGTCTGAATTCTTCAACAGAACAGCCGGCTGCCGAAGAAGGACCGGCGGCAGGCGGACTGCCCACTTTCAAGATGCCCGCAGCAGCAACTCCTCCGCCGCCCAAGATCGCAGCGCCGAAATTGCCGAAGATGCCTCCGGCTGCCAAGATTCCACCGGTGGGCGCATTGGTCCCCAAGCCAAAATCGTCCTACTTGCCGATGATCATTATTCTGAACGTGTCGCTGATCATCGCCGTGTTGCTGATTGTTTATTTTGCGATTAAGCACTGATTAGAGATTAGCGGCACAAATCAACCCACTTGCGGCAGCAAGATCAATAATTCCATGGTGGGATTGGGCAGATCGCCGGGCACGTATGCCGCGAGATTGCGCGCGCGATTGACGGCTTCCCATGCGGGTCCGGACTGGTTCAGGCTGAAGTATTGATATTTTAGCTTTACCGGAATCGCGCTAGGCGGATTGGGAAGATGCTTGAGCTGCACTCCGGGCAGCGCCTGCTTGATCAGATGTTCGATGTGTGTGGCCGAACAGACTTTCACCAGTTGCGGCACTTTCTGGATGACTACATCTTCTTTGGCCTCGGCGGTTACGGCAAGATACATGCGCGTGTTCGCGAGATACTTTTCGTTGTCGATGGCGGTAGCGTAGATCGAACCCTTCACCGGCTTCAAGGGCAGAGACACGAGGTTTGTGGGGACAACCGTCTCCAGCAGCGAGCGCAGTTTTTCGTCGAGCTCGGCGAAAACCGGACCGAGCTCGTCGTGTGCATAGAGTGGCAGATCGCGCGGGCGGAGCTTGGGCGAAAAAGTAGTCAGGGACCCCGCAAGCGAAACCATCGCCGAGTACAGTTCCTCGGGATGGGCATGCTTGCTTTCAAATAGATGGCTGAAAATGGGGAAATGGGAATTTACGGTGTAGAGCAGCCAGAAATTTGCGATATCGGATGCAGTGAAATCAGCCAGAGCTCTGATTTTTTTGCCGGCGCCCGCCAGCAAGCTGCGTGCTACGCGCGGAAAGAATCTCGATCAAACCGCGGAGCAAGCCGGCAAGATATTCGCTGGCATTGATGTCGATGAGCGGAGGCACGAAGCGATGGTTCAGGGCGAAGGTGCCAGCCTTCGTCTTCTCGACATTGGCAATGCGCAGCGCAGAGCAGCCTTCACGGCTTTCGCCCTCCACCAACAGACGCAGATTTTTTCTTGCCACCTGAACCGGCTTCTCCGTGGCTCCGGTATTTTCGTCACGAAATGAGGTGACTTCCGCCGAATATCGAGTGCTGCCATCGCGTTGAGCCACTGATATGTTCAATCCGCGCTGGCGATAGCCGGGTATCGCCAGGTAGATATCCAGATTCTGAGTTGCGGGGTCAAACCATTCGGCGAGCGCCTTGGATGGCGGCGCGGGATCGGCATCCGGGACATCAAACAGCAGCCCGTCGGGAAAAATGCCAGAGGCACGGGAGACCACCAGCTGACCTTCGCTCAGAAGTTCCTGGTTGATGACCAACTCATTGAATCCCCACGCGCAGAACTTGAGCGCCTGCAGGCGAAAATTCAACGTATCTTCGATGAACCTATCCTGGGTCTGTAGATGCTGAGGAGTGAGAAAAGTCCCCTTGGTCCAGATGACAGGTTGCAATTGCTTCATAGAATCGCCGAGTTCGCGCGGGTTTTCCCGCGGCTGCCCACAATAACAATTATTGCGCCAGGAAGCAAAGGCAATCCGAACGGGTCAGCTTTGGCGATTTAATTTAACGCGAAGTTTGAAGGGCAGAAGAGATTGAGCGGCGGCATTCTATTCGCAAACGAGGCTTAGTCGCGGAGGTTAGTTATGATCTTGACGGATGGTTACTGCGCGCCAAACGGCGGTTTCAGCAATCCGTCCATGAACTCCAACCACTCCTTGTTCATCATGCGATGTTTAAAAGAGTTGCGGGAAAAAACTGCCAGACCAAAATCCCCTCGGGCACGGCTGAGCACCATCTGAATTTCGTCGCACATTTCCTGCGGAACCGAGTTCTCGTCTTCCAGTTTTTCCATGAGTCTTTCCAGCAGTTCGAACATATCAGGAGCTGACGCAATCAGGCTGGGATCGACCTCAGGCTCCATCGACGCAACGGTTCGGCCAAACTGATCCATAACGCGTGACTGTTTCTGCGGATCGATTCTCCACATTCCCGGGGTAACCTTTTTCTTTGCCATTTTGTTGCACCTCAACTGTTCGAAAGCCCGCCCCTCTATCTATCGGCTATAGTCTAGGATGCCGTTACATCCATCAAGGTTACTGCAGTTACTAGAATGGTGCGTGGTCGAATGGGACGTAAGATGCAGTGACCCTTACGCTTAAGGCGAACTTTTATAAGGAGATGCGCTCAAGTTGCATTCGCAGACGACTTTGCTAGAATGCGGGACAGCCAAAAACGGCGCGAGGTGCTTCGATGCCAATGCAGGTTTGTATGGGCGCGACCATGATGTGCAGCTTTGGCATTGCACCGAGTTCGCTGGTCGTACTCCCCACCAACCGGGTATTCACCAGTGAAATGCCCGATGCCAACATCATGGACAACATTCCGCTGGTCAACATCATGCCATTTGGCATGTGCATGTCACCGGCGAATCCGATGGTGGCCGCGGCCACAGCCGCGGCCATGGGCGTGCTCACTCCGATGCCGTGCATTCCGGCAACGGTCGCGCCCTGGGTTCCGGGGGCTCCAACTGTGATGCTGGGCGATATGCCCACGCTGGATAATACTTCGCAGCTCATGTGCATGTGGGGCGGTGTGATCACATTTGTCGATCCGGGAGAGTTTACGGTGATGGTTCCGTAGGATCTTTCACTTACTTCAAGAATTTAAATGAAGACATCACTTTCGCCAGGGTCGCTTTCACTTTCCGCTCGTCTTCTTGGCTAAATTCTTTGATTGCGCCGGGAGGATACCCTCCCATGCTCGCGGTCGCAACTCTTATATCCAGTTCGAAGCACTGGCCGATGTGAAAAGTCCGATAAGAGTCCTCAGACAAGCCGTGTCCCATGCCCGCGTTGCTCTGATGGCCGACCTGAAATTCCACTCCATTCACTGATTCCCTATGAACCGGAGGCGGCATGGATGCCAGACATTCGCTGCCTGTTTTTTCTTGTTCGAGCTCATTCACCGAGAATGCCGCCCCTTCAAAGTTAGAACCTTCATAATGGGCGGTCGGATAAGCGACGCAGGCTGCGGCGTTGTCATCGCAAATCGGCAGGTAGGTCAGACATGCAGCGTCGCTGGTGTTCTTCCCGCATACGATGAATCCCGCGGGATACTTGAAGCGAAATGCACCATCCCGGCTGACGAACGTTCGCAGCGCTGCCTGCGGCTTCGCCGCAACCTGGGCCGTTATGTCCGAGCCCGAGAAGCCGAAGGCCAAAACTAACGCGACGCACAGCAGTTTCATTGCGACAGGGGCTCGCGGAGAGCGACCGCAACCGGCGTGACTTTTTATGATGAATTGCATTCTCTTGCTGCCCACGTACTCCTCCCGACTGAAGCGGCTTCCGCACGAGATCGAATCTGATCAGTAAGAAGAGGGATCAGAGGGATCCATCGAGGTGGAACTGTCAAAATCAACGCGAGCTACTACGTGCCCGCCGGCATTGATATTGCAGTTATTTCCCTGGCCGAGCTGCCAGAGCTTGGCGAACGAGACGCCGGACAGCGCCGGATCGGGAGCCGGAAACGGAGAACTCGGGCTGATTGTCTGGCGTCCACCCTTGGCCGGGCCGCAGGTGAATTTGTTGACATTAAAGATCCAAAATATCGGCGTACTGTTAACGTCGTGCAGGGACTGCGCGACCTGGTAAAACGAACAATAAACGCCGGGCGAATAATTCGTGTGATCCTCAAGTTCTGAAGCCCATGCGTTGTAATAGGCCAAAGCGGCCGCGCCGATGGGGGGACCTTGTTCGATGTCGAGAAAGAGGATCGATCCAGTGGACAACCCTGCCGCCGAAGCCAACCTGGCGGCATCGCGTGCATCGAGCGTGCCCTGTGTAGCGGTCACGTTCTTGCTCCCCGGACCAACCATCTGCTGTCCTACATAGGTGGGAGCCACGCCCCATCCAATCTGTTGCAGCGTGTCAAGCTTGGTCATCCATGATGTATCCGGATGTGAAGGCGCCGGGGCGAGGTAAAAACCGCACCAGTAGAGATTGGTCTGCTCGAACATGGTTCGCATGATGCTATCGCCGGGATAAACGAGACGATCGAACCCGGCATAGAAGCTGTCTCTCTCAGCAACATTCACGGTTAACACGTCCCACACAGAACCTGATTGTGTCCTGGCCTGGAGCACCCACCGGCCCGAGTGGGAGCTGGACAATTCATACAACTGCACATCGCCGACCACGTTACCCTTCCGTACGCTGAGATACGGAGTCGTCAGAATCTCCAAAGGCTTGCCTTCAAAATCCTTGTATCCGTTGAGTCCAATAATTATGGATGAGGCTTTCGGATCGAGAGAATTCGGCATTCCAACTTCAGTGATTCTCTCCAGTTGTGGATAACTACAGAAGTTTGCCATTGGGTTCCCCTCCGAGTTTTCCGGTGCAGGCGTTTCCCTACCTGCTAAACAATGTTCAATTCAACTTGGTTCCCTTGCTGCCGTCGTCGGCGGTATCGGGATCCTTGGGGGCGGTTGGGGACGCGGGTGATTGCGGACTCGCATCGGGAGCGCTCCCAGCCGCGCCGCCGCTGTTGATGAATACCATGGGCCCACTGATGTACACACCGCTGGGATTGATATCGATGAAACTTCCGCCGACCTTCAGAGTGAGATCCACGCCGGCTTCGATCACCGCGCTCATTCCCGCGTTCAGGTGAATGGTAGTGTCAGTTTTCATGGCGTAAGCCATGGACGTTTCATCCTTGTTTCCAGTCACGGCTAATGAGACATTGCCGGTTATGCTCTCGCTCTGATTACCGGTCACTGAAAGAGACTTGTTACCGGTGACACTCTCTGTTTGATTTCCACCGACATTCAGCGACATATTGCCATCGATTTTTTCGAAATGGTCTCCCTGCACGTGCAGGTGCTTGTCGGTCTGGATTTGCTCCAGCTGATTGGTGGTAACGATGAGGGACCGATTAGCTCCGATAAATTCACGGGAATCATTTTCCACGCGCAGATCCATATCCTTTTCGGCGTTGATGAAGATCTGCTCGTCGCCCATTTTGTCTTCGAAACGAAGCTCGTTATAGTTCGCGCTCCCGCCACCTTTGGAACTGCGGGACTTGAAGGTGCTTCGCGTCTGGTAATCGGGCAAAGTGTAGGGCGGCATTTCTTCGGCGTTGTAGACACGCCCGATAATGATGGGACGATCCGGGTCGCCCTCAAGAAAACTTACCAGGACCTCCTGGCCGATGCGCGGAATCCAGATCGCTCCCCAGTTGGCGCCGGCCCAGGGCTGCGATACGCGAATCCAGCAGGAACTGTTCTCGTTCTTCTGTCCGAGGCGGTCCCAATAAAATTGCACGATCACACGGCCATATTTGTCGACCCAGATCTCTTCGTTGGCTTTGCCCACTACCAGCGCGGGCTGCGGACCTTGTACGAACGGCTTGGGTGTAACCCGCGGTGGGCGATAAGGAACTGCAATGGGAATGCATTGGAATTGAACTGTGGCGTTCTCGTCGTCTGAGTTATTCGAGAAATAAGTTCCGCCTTGCGAGGCGGTGTGCCGCACTTCGGTAATGAGGTACGCCGCGTTCAGATCTTTGCGATAGTGATCGCTCAGAGTGAAGCTTCGGCCGGGTGCGAAGTCGCGCACGCGCCCCGAGCCAACGATAATCTGGTGCGCGGCCTCGTGCTCCTCCATGCGTATCTTCGAAAAGTCTCTGCCCTGGTCCAATGTGCCATGCACACCGGGGTAGTCAAAAATTTCGTAGGGATCGTTGCCCCCAACTTTGATGACACTTTCTTCCTGCGCCTGCAGGCTGGTGGAAGGAGTTTCAAAGTTGTAATCGGTGGAGGTGTATTGGCCGGTCCTGAACTCGCAGCGCGAATGCAGAGCGGAAATGTGTTCCGCACTGCCATAAGAGGCGCCGGCGGTTGGATCGTACTCCACGGTCGGCGAAACTGGGCAGGCAGGAAGCGAAACGGAACTGTCACACGCAACCAGAGTGTGGCCGTCTTTCGTGTGCTCGAAGTAGTAAAAAATTCCCTCGTTTTCGAAGAGACGGGAAACAAAATTGAAAGATGTCTCGCGGTACTGGACGCAGTATTCGAGCTTGTCGTAGTCCCCGGTCTGGATGTTCATCTTGAAATCGGCGGGGTGCGACGTACTCTTTTGTTTCTTGAAAATCTCGGTCACAATTTCGGGGACGCTCAAATTCTGGAAGATGCGGCAATCCGCCTGCCGGGTAAGAAACCACAGCCAGGGAACGATTTCCATCTGGTAGTGGAAGAATGTCTCGTCAAAACCACTCTGCGCGAAGCGGCTCACGTAGCCATTGATGTAACGCGGCTTATCTGGTTTAGCCGTAGCGATGGTGATGACCGCCATTTTCCCCAGCACCTTGGTGAAGTCGATGGAGTCTTTCTGCGAAAGGAGTTCGAGATGAAACGAAAACGGACGGGACAGAGCTTCCGTCCCGGTGAAACCTTGCAAAAGGACTTCGTCCTCGTCGAGTCCATCGACGGAGAGGGAGATCAGGCGGCCGGCTTGGGTGTAGGTTGCCATCAGTGGGCTCCTCCGATGCTTCCAGGAGGAGATGCCGCGCCACCGTCCGGAGCGAAGGCAGAAGTCCTCGCCATGCAGTGAGTATGAGCTGTCCCTTTTCCGTCTACGAAAAGAAGAACGTCATCTTTCGGACACAGTACCTCGCTCGCCGGCGTCTTTATGATTGCGCCGTCTTGGGCGATCTTTGCGTTGGGAGAATTTTCGGACCGATTCTTGTCCCAGAGATTACTCCACACCCTCCTGAAAAACCCAGAATTATCAGGCTCCGGCGCCGGAAAATAAACATTGGTGTCGGCTGCGCCCCATACTCTTCGATCGCTGATCGTTTCATGTCCCGAACCGTAATCGATAAACCCGACAACTTTAACCCCACTCCACATTTTAGAAAGTGCAATCAACAACTCGGAGCCGCGAGCTTGCAGGGGTCCGTTCACGTCGCTGCCAACGTTGCAACCGTCAAATCGCACCGTCGCATTCGTCGCCAGAAATTTACCCAGACGATCCAGATCGTCGGCATAGTTCATGAAGGTTAAGGGCGCGAGAAACTCCGGGCGATTGTTGCCATCGATGAACAATGCTCCGGGGGCGCCATGAATAATGATCATCAGATACTTTATGCCGTGCTTCTCGATCGCTCCCTGGAAGCCATCCGCCGCGAAACCCTGGAAACTCTCGAGACTCTCGACTAGTTCATGAAGATCGTCGAACACAACCGTAACGGAACGGCCCTTGACGTACTGCTCACCACTCATCTTTTTGAGAGGATCGACCAGTTCGAAGTCGCCGTCCGTCTCGACCACAGAGGCTTCGAGGCCCAGGGTATCCACTTGCGGATTCCAGTTGCGGTCGATCGCGTAAAGGGCAATATCCTTCAATTGTTCCTCGTTCAGAGCGGCGCAAACACTGCCATTTCACGAATACACGAAAGCTCCATCGGTCCCAACACCGACGTGGATACGTTCCATCGATTCGCCTTCCGCCATGCGTCCCAGTAGTTGCCGGGAAATTTCCGGCAACAGAGTGTTGGTCAGGATGTTATCGACATTGCGGGCGCCACTTTCCACTTCTGTGCAACGCTTGGCTACTTCGTCGACCAGGGCGCCGTCGTAGGAGAGCGCAATTTTGTGATTCTCCTGAATGCGCCGCTGAATTTTCCCCAGCTTCAGATTGATGATCAACTTCATATTTTCATCGCGAATCGGAAGATACGGGATGATCACCAGGCGGCCGAGAAATGCGGGCTTGAATATTTTGTTCAGTTCTGGCTTGAGCGCTTTCACCAGCCCCTCGGGGCTGGGCATCGTTTCCGGATCAGCGCTCAATTTCGCCATCGTATCGGTGCCCGCGTTGGTGGTGAGAATGATGATGGTATTTTTGAAATCAATTTCGCGGCCTTCGCCGTCCTCCATCATTCCTTTATCGAAAACCTGATAAAAAAGTTCCATCACGTCAGGATGAGCTTTTTCGACTTCATCCAGAAGCACCACCGAATAGGGTCGGCGCCGTACCGCTTCTGTAAGAACGCCACCTTCGCCGTAACCCACGTAGCCCGGAGGCGATCCCTTCAACGTTGAAACAGTATGTGCTTCCTGGAACTCCGACATGTTGATCGTGATCAGATTGCGCTCGCCACCGTAGAGCAGGTCGGAGAGGGCGAGTGCGGTTTCCGTCTTCCCTACCCCGCTGGGACCGACCAGCATGAAAATGCCGATGGGCTTGTTGGGATCGTCGAGACGAGCACGCGATGTGGAAATTCGCTGGCCAATAATTTCTAGCGCATGTAGCTGACCGATGACTCGTTGCCCGAGAAGCGTTGGCAACGAGAGCACAGTTGAAATTTCATCCTTCATCATTTTGCCGGCAGGAATTCCGGTCCATGCGGAGATGACTTCGCCGATGATCTGGGCATCGACCGCAACGCGAATCATTGGAGTCTCGCCCTGGAGAGCTGCGAGATCCGATTCTGCCTGAGCGAGTTCGGTGCGAGCGGCGTTCAGATCGACTGCCGGCGGCGCTTCCGCGACGGCGGTGGCCGTCGTAGACGAGGATGCGCTGATGCCATCGGCCGCTACTGCGGTTGGGTTCGCGATACCGTGTCCACCGGAGCCATTTCCATCCGGATCGGCAGGAAGGGCGTGCAGCGACACTGTGCCCTCGAGTTGCGCGCGCAGATCGCGAATCCGGGTGACTAACGTTTTCTCTTTATCGAAGCGGACGCGCAACTTTTCCAGATTGTTTTCGATTTCTGTTTTCTTACTGGCAATCTCTTCGAGGCGCTCGTGATGATCGGAGCCTACCGCCGCCTCACGTTCGAGAATGCGTTGCTGGACAGCAAGATCGTCGAGTTGGCGCACACTATCCTCGATGGCCGGAGGAGTGGCGCTCTGGCCAAGTGCCAGCCGGGCGCAGGCCGTATCGAGCACGCTCACAGCCTTGTCGGGAAGCTGGCGCCCGGCGAGGTAGCGATGCGATAGATGAACGGCAGCGGTAAGGCCTTCGTCAAGAATCCGAACTTTGTGATGCTTCTCGAGCGAAGGAACGATGCCGCGCAACATCGTCATACATTGCGTCTCGATAGGCTCTTCGACTTTTACGACTTGAAAGCGGCGAGCCAGTGCGGGATCTTTTTCGAAATATTTCTTGTACTCGGACCACGTGGTCGCAGCGATGGTTCGCAACTCGCCGCGGGCCAGAGCTGGTTTCAGCAGATTTGCGGCGTCGCCTTGGCCGGCGGTTCCTCCGGCGCCGATCATGGTGTGCGCCTCGTCTATGAAAAGGATGATGGGTGTGGGCGATGACTTCACTTCCTCGATCAAACCCTTAAGACGATTTTCGAATTCGCCCTTGATGCCCGCTCCGGCTTGCAATAACGCCAAGTCCAAAGTTCGAATGGTTACGTTGCGAAGCGGCGGCGGCACATCTCCGTCGGCAACTCGAATCGCGAAACCTTCGACCACTGCGGTCTTCCCTACCCCGGCTTCACCGGTGAGAATTGGATTATTTTGCCGGCGCCGCATCAAGATATCGACGACTTGACGAATCTCGAGATCCCGTCCCAGCACCGGATCGATTTTTCCTGTCTTCGCTTTTTCCGTGAGATTGATGGTGAACTGATCGAGGTTCGGAGTTTTGCCGCCGGGTCGCGGTCCAGGGGAGGCGCCGGGTCCGGCAGACGCAGCCGCGGCTGCCTGAGTCTCCTCGCTTGAATTCGCGACGATGGCGAAAAAATCTTTAGCTAGCGCATCCGCCTGAACCTTTTGGAATTCGCGGCTTACGTCGCGCATAAGACGAACGAGTTCACCATTCGTTGCGAGGGCAAGAATTGTGAAACCGGTTCGAACTTGTCCGGCACCATAGTCGATCGAGCCTTGTGTCCATGCTTCGGTCATCATCTTGATGACCGTCGGACTCAGAGCGGGCGTGCGCGCGTTGCCGGACTTTAAGCGATCGAGCGAACGGAACAGTTCGCCGGAAAACCTCGATGTATCCAGTTCGAAGTGTTTGAAAATTGCGGCTGCGTCATTGTCCGAAGAATCGAGGAGCTTCAGCAAAAAGTGCTCAACCTCGATATCGTAATGGGTACGCGCGAGGCAGAGTCCGGCGGCCGCTTCCATGGCGCCGCGCGTAGAGTCATTCAATTTCCCGATCAAAGATTTCAGATTCATGTTCGTACTCCTTGTTCCCACTCAACGTTCCGAATCAATTTGTTCGCGTCAGCGTTCGGCCCCAATTGCGAGTACGGTATCGTCCGGATCACGACCTAGAGGCTTTGACTTCAACCATGAAACCCAGCCTAATTGCGGACCGGAGGCTTCTTCCGCTCCTAGTTCGCAGGCCGGGACATCTTCACGTTCGAGAATCAGCTTTACTTCGAAATCCAACTCTTCGTTGGAAAAGAATCTCACCCACGAACACAGCGGTTCCCAGTTCGAGCCGTCCGGAAGAAATTCCAAATACTTTTTCAGACTCAACGGACCTAGAACGATTCGAATTTTTGATTGCTGGCTCCAGACTTCGTCGCCGACCACGGCTCCAAGGCCAAGGCATTCGCTATCGCTTGCGCTGTCGGAAAAGCAGCAGCGCGCGGCTGGATCAAGACGATACCACGCCCCGGCAAATTGTTCGATCTTCACCGGCACTGAGAAGTAGTCGGTAAGAATCTGACACAAAGCTTGCGCCGAACGAGGCTTTTGCGAGAGCAGGCCCGAATAGTAGATGAGAGTGTCGTCCGGAATCGCCAGACGATCCTGCAAACCATCGGTGCCCAAGCCCAATAGGCTGAGGAGATGGCGGGAGAAGCGGTCGCGTTCGTCGCGTTCGGCCGAAACATCGAGGCGATATTTTCTCCACGCCCGATAGAAAAGCGAAATAAAGCGATGATTAAAAATGTCGAGGAAGTCACGGAGAGTGCCGTCAGAGGCGCGGAGCCGCTCGATGATCAAACTGGTATAGGGATTCGGCAGAGTGCCCTGGGGACCAGTGAGGCCCATGAAGTTTACGGTCATTCTGGGGGCAGCGCCTTCGTTTTCGGGCCAGTCCATGGACTGAATCTGGCTCGCCGGAAATGCCAGCGAATTGTTCACGCCGAAGCGCGCTACTTCGCGAGAGGGATGCGCGAACCTGCCGACGGGGGTGCGCTCGGGAAAAAGTTTCTCGAGCAGACGCACCGCTTGAAAAAAATCGAAGCGGAACGGCTCCTGCCGAAGCTTTTCGCCGACCACGGACTCTTTCAAATCCGGCTCAACTAAATCAGTATCGCTTGTCCCGCTCTCGGAGGCCACTCTCCCAAAGGCTCCTTTCGCTGGCGGCTCCGCGCCACCAGTTGACTGAAACTATTCATGGATACGTACAGACCAAAAAACTTTTCCAGCACGCTGGCAAATAGATACGCGCCGCCGCCGCTGAATTGCTCTTCGTCGAATTCCATCTCGACTCGCGTGCCGCGCGCAAAGCTGACGCCGTGTTCGGAGATCACACGTGTGAAATGGCGGCGCGCGTCGACGGATGTGATTCCACTTATCTGTTTCCTGACCTCGGGCGAATCGGAGAAATCATACAGATCGAGAATTTTCTGCAGCGCAGCTTTGCCTTCATCGACCAGCGACAAATAATTTAGCGACAAATGCGAAGTGAGGCACCAGAGAGTTTTGCCATCGAGCGGCGGACGCAGCGTTCGAGTCGGCTTGCGCAACGCTACAATTTTCTTGATCGAAGCGGCCCCGGCCATTTCAAAGTCGCCATTCTCGCTACCGAAAGGCAGGCGAGTCACGAGGTCGCGGTTAGTGCAAGTACAGCGAACGGTCACGGTATCGTAATCCAGCTGCATCGGAGTTGCGGCGATGTTCACGAGCGAAACGAAAACATCCGAGCCTTCATCGCCCTTGCGAGTGGAAGGCAGCCGCGTGGTGTACCAGAACGCGGGGGTTGAATCCTGAATTTCGTGGCGCCGCGAATACAAAGGATGATACGTGACGGTCTCGTGCGAGTCGGGGTCGGTGCTCACAACTTCATCGACGGAATAAACCTCCATCGTCTGGCGGCGGCGGGCATCGGGAACGACGGGATACTCATAGCGCGTCTGGTCAACGAGGATGGGTTCGGCAGTCTGGCCAAACAGATTGATGATGGGGGTACAGCCCAGGCGCAGGGTCTTCGCGTCAACAGCGACTTCGAGGCGCTGGTGACGGCCGTCATGCTCGAAGGGTGCGATTAGGAAAAGAATCTCTGCTTTCGATTTCAGTCCCGCACCTTGCAGCGCGGACAATCCATTCAGATTTAGGAAGAAGAACTTTTCGGGAAAAGCGAAATATTCCTGAAGCAATCGGTATCCCACAAAAGAGCGCTGCGGGTAACACAGCACGTCTTCGTCTTCTCCGAAGCCCATGGGACGCAGATTGCGCACCGGCAACTCGCGCGGCGGCGTTTTTGGGTTCGCGGGATCGCGCACCAGAATGCGAGTGCAATTGCGGCACATCAATTCGTAAAGCGTATGGATGACCGAGCCTTCCCCGTTCAGGTAGAAGGCGAGATTATCCAGTTCGAGTTTGTCGAAAGTTATATCGGGAAAACATTCGAGCTCTACGCGCAACACGGCAGCATCGGAAGAGCGCAGCGTGGGAGTGAGACGGTCAGGCGTGAGCCATTGCACCTGAGAAACCTTCAAAGGCCACAGCGTGGTGTTGTAGCAGGTGCGAAACTTGCACGGAACGCCTTCCACCGGCCGAGAATAGAGCACAGTTCCTTTCGGAACTTGCAAACTGCTGGTCATCTTCCCACGTTCAGGATCGGTGTGGAACTCCGCGACCGACATGGAAGGGATAGGGCAGAGATAGTGCGGATAGAGGATGTTCAGCAGCGCTTCGGTGATCTGCGGGAAATCATCGTCGATGCGCAGATGCACGCGCGCCGCCAGCAGCGCGAAAGATTCGATCATCCGTTCGACGTGCGGATCTTCACAACGGTCGGGTTCCAGCAGCAGACGCGAGGCGATCTTGGGATACTTGTCGGCGAATTCCGCTCCGATCTGGCGCAGGAACGTGAGCTCGCTTTCGTAATAATTTCTCAGCTCATCGCGCACTGTCTTCTCCCTTGATCTCGTACTCGCCTTTTCCGAGTTCGAGCACCGTGTCGAAGCGCACCGGCTCGGGCGCGGGATCCATGCACAGCAAGCCTTCGATTACGAAACGGAGAGCGCGAAAGCCGCCTTCCACGCGCTCCATGCGGACCTTCGCGCGCTTCAGTCGCGGCTCGAACACCGCGATGGCGGATTCCATTTCCCGCACCAGGTCGTTATGATCCCGGCTCGAGAGCAGCGACTTCGACGATATATCCGCAAACCCGTACTGGTAGACCGAGCGCGCGGTTTCGCGAGCGGAGTCGGGCGCAGGCTCAATGGTTTGTCGGGTATTAAGCAACCATTCAAGGTCGCGCTTGATCGCGATTTTCAATTCGCGCAATGACTGCGCACGACTCAGAGGTACTTCCGAACTAACTTTTGGATCTTTGTCGATGAGCCGGTCAAGCACGGAGAGCGTGACTGGGCCGCTGATGTCGCGCCTGGGCATGGCTTACTTTCCGTCCCCAATGGCTTGCGCGGGATCGAGCCGGCAGATGCGCTCGAAGATTTTCTGCTGCTGCGCTTTATCGGCCTGAATGCGCACGCTCAGTTTCATGATCGTGCCAAGCGCCGAGGCGACGAGGCCGGGGTCTTCCCATTCATCGAGCTTGTGGGTTTCGATCATCGCCGCGAGATCATCGAGAATTGGCTGTGCAATGTTTTGTTTGCTGGTCGAGATGCACATTTCTACTAACTGCATCTTGCGACGGAAGCGTTCGCGTCCGGATCGAAGGCGTCCGACATCCTGCTGCAAGATTTCAAAAGCCTTCCGCTCCTGTCCTTCGCGCAGAGCTTGCAGCGCCGCGGCGTAAACATCGGGAGCCTGACTCGGCCAGCGCGAGGAGAAACCGTTGCGGGCCGGGGCACCGTTCACGGGCGCAGCGGCTCCATCGGAAGAAGGGGTTGGCTGGCTCAGGCTGTTGATCCAGGCACGGGTCTCCGCATTGGCCGCGGGTGTATCGTCCATCAAAGTGGCGTCGAGCAATTGCGGACATTCCGCAATCAGGGCTTTGATTTCGGAACGAATTGCGCGGGCAATGGCTTCGTAATCGGTGCCGAGTGCCTGACACGCTTCGACGACCATGCGCTGCAAATCCAGCCACGCGCGACTGCACGGGAGAGCCATTGCGCTTTCCGCTGCTTCCAGTAATTCCTCAAACTTTCTGTCGAGGGCAAGGCGTTTCAAATGCTTTCGAAGTTCAGTAGGCGGAGCTTCGAACTGAGTTGGATCGGCGCGGTCGATTGCGGCTCGCAATTCTCCCCAACGCAATCCACGAAGCATTAAATAGGAAGCCGGACTCTTAGGTTCGCGCCGACGCAGAAACGCTGCGGCTTCAGCGACTTTTCGGACTGCCTCGATCCGATCCGGGGGCTCAGAAGAAGTTTCGACCGAGAGCAGAACACCGACGCGCACCGGAGTGGCAGGGGCATCGGACGCGGCTGTCGAGTCGGCCGCCGATCCAGGCTGAGCCGCAACCTCCTCCACTGGGTCAGGTTCTTTTTCGCGTTTCTTCTGCAGAAAGCCGTGGACGACGTGGCGCGCGGCCTCGAGCGCGGAGCGCAGCGGGCCGAACGACGGACCATCGTCGGCGAATTTCGCGTCGCAAGCTTCCTTCAATTGCGAAAGTATCTGCAGGCTGCTATCCAGATCCTTCTCCGCCTGCGCGTAGAATTTTTTCGGAGTCTCCTCAAAGACTTTATCGAAAACTTCGGGGGCAAGCTTCCCTTCCTTGATAAGCTGCGCACGTTTCTTCTTCGCTTCATCGCTCTTGGCAAGTTCCTCGTAGCCAACTTCGCGAGACTGTTCGTAGTCGATGGAACCGTAAGTTGCCTCTTCGACCAGTGGAACCAGCTTCAAGGGAATTTCAAGTTTGGTTCCGATAAAACCCAGGGGCGCGCCGCGCGCCTGCGCGTCACCATCCTCAAGTTCGGGATAAACCGTATCCCAGAACTTGTCGATCAAGCCAAAGCACAGAGAAAGGCCATCCCTCAGGCCGGCAAATCCCTGCTGTTTGAGCAACGCCTCAGTGAGCCACGCGGCCAGTTGCAGGTCTTTTGTCTTGGTGGTGAGAACATCTTTTGTGAGCTTGATGACCTGGGCGTTGTCGGCGACTTTGCGGTCACGCTCGGTCATGCCCGGCGGCGGCTGATCTTCTTCGCGGCGGGCCTCTTTGATCTTGTCATAAATCGGCTCGTAGCGCAGGTTTGCGCCGCTGGGGTTTGGTCCATCGATAGGATTCAACAACTCTTCGGGAAAGGGCATGATGGGTTAGACAGCCACCGGGGCTGGATTGAATTCGAGCGAACGCAGTTCGAGGAACGGGATCTCTTCGTCGTCCGCCAGCCACATCTTCTGGCCAATCGGAATCTGATCGTCGACGGCTTCGTTTTCCTCCCAGACTGTTGCCCGTCCCAGACGAACCGCATCGTCGGGATGCTTCCACGAAAACGGAGAAAGTACCGGAAGCATAACCTCGCCCAGTTCGGTTCCCTTGAAAGAAGGCGTGGTGCGAACCGCAGCGGGAGTCCACAAGAGATCGCGCAGGCGCTTGGGAGGCTCGATGTGAATGGAGGCGATGTGTTCGAAGGGCAACAATAAATAATTGCCTGCGGCGAACAGCTCGAGCCGCGCACCGATGCGAGGGTCTGCGTCGGAAAAAGATTTGAATGACTTGCCGTTGATAGCGCCGCTGCGCTCGGGAAGAACCACCTTATTGGGATAAGAGCCGCTCTCGAACAGATCCTGGCGCTGGCGCTCGGCGAATAATGCGCTGCGATACAGAAGAACTCCAATTTCGCTGCTGGGTCCGGCTTGCGCCAGTACTTCCAGTTGCTTATCGGCGCGGGAATATTCTCCGGCGAAACAGAGTAATTCGAAAAGGAAAGTTCTGCGGCGCGCGTCGGTGGGATTATCTCTGACCTCGGCGCTCAACGCCTTGAGAGCATCTCCCAGACGACCCGCGCGATATAGTTCTTGAGCATTCATGCGAGAAGCTCTCCGCCTCCGACAGTCCAGCGCGCAAACAGATTCAGCCCGATTCAAAACGGGGACGATCGAGCCGCGTCATAAAACAATCCGGCGTAGGCACCTTCGCGGCAGCTAAGCAGCAAAGGTGCCTACCGGATTTCGAATTTACAACATTTGAACCGCGTGCTTATGTCTGCTGCACGGCGCCGATGTTATAAGTCGCAGCTCCGGCCAGGGTGACCGCGCCGCTCGACGTATCCTGCGTGTAGTACTGGAATTCGATCTGTTCGTAGGCAATGCTAACGCTCTGACTTGGTGGTCCGGAGGCGCCTCCACCCATGCTATTGCTCGTGATGTAGCAATTGGTCATGAGCACCGTCAGGTAGGTGTAAGGGGTCGCGGCGCCTGTCGACTTACGCAGAGAGAAAGTCGTTTTGGCGATGTGCTGGCCAGTGTAGATGGCTTTCAAAATCTGGTAGCTGGCCTGATCCACGGCGCAGCTGAAACTGAAATCCGACAATGAACATTTGCCGGCGGACAATCCTTTCCCACCCACATCCGCGGGATTGCTGCAGCCAAATGAAAAACTGTCGAGCTCAATGTTATTGGTCATCCCTTGTGCCTGGGATTCCCCGGTGACTCCGTCTATTAAGAGATATGCATCACTCGCCATCGCAATTCCTCCTCACAAGCAATCTGAATTCAAGGACCGTCAGGACCTTGTTTACCGCTCCCGCGTGAATCTCCCGCCAAATAGAACGGGGTTACCTTTTTGCTGCTGCCGGCAACTCCGCCACCAACCGGAGAGAAACGTTCAATTCGTCGAGCTGGAAGTGAGGCCGCAGATAAGCGATGGCGCGATAAACGCCGGGCTTGCCCTTGACTTCTTCCACATCGACGCGCGCCTCGCGCAAGGGGAACTTGGCCTTGGTGGTCTGGTTCGCCTTGTCATCCTGAGTTACGTACTGGCTGATCCAGCGATTCAGGAATCGCCAGGCATCGTCGCGCGACATGAAGCTGCCGATCTTGTCGCGCATCATCGCCTTGAGGTAGTGAGCGAAGCGGCAGGTCGCCATCATGTAAGGCAGTTGCGCCGAGATGCGCGCATTGGCCGTGGCAGAATCGCTGTCGTAGAGCTTCGGCTTGTTGCAGGATTGAATACTGAAGAACGCCGCTTTGTCGGTGCCTTTGCAGTGCACCAGGGGAACCAGACCCTGATCCGCAAGTTCTTTTTCGCGACGATCAGTGATGGCGATTTCCGTTGGACATTTGAGCGCCACGTCACCTTCATCGGTGCGGAAAGTGTGCGAGGGCAGCCCTTCGACCAGGCCGCCGCCTTCAACGCCGCGAATGGAAACGCACCAGGCATACAGCGAAAAAGCTTGCGTCATCCTGGAAGCCAGCGCGTATGCGGCGTTGCCCCAGAGATATTTTTCGTGATCGGTGCCGTCGACGCCTTCTTCGTAATTAAACCCGTCGACCGGCTTCGTATCGCGGCCATACGGCAGCCGCATCAAAATGCGCGGACAGGTCAAGCAAACATATTTCGAGTCTTCGCTTTCGCGGAAACCTTTCCACTTGGCGTACTCGGTGCTATCGAAGATCTTGCCGATGTCGCGAGGTTGGTCGAGCCCGGTAAAGCTTTGCAGGTTCAGTAACTCCGGAGAAGCGGCGGAAAGGAACGGCGCGTGTGCGGCGGCCGCTACTTGCGATACTTTTTCCAGCAACTCCATATCTTCCGGGTGCTTGCTGAATTCGTAGTCTCCCACTAAAGCTGCGATGGGTTCACCGCCGAAGATGCCGTACTCATCTTCGTACACTTTCTTGAACATCGCGCTCTGATCGAACTCCGGCGCCCGCTGCAGATCGCGCAGTAATTCCTTCTTCGAAGCGTTGAGGATACGAATCTTCAATTGCGAACTGGTTTCAGACTGATCGAGCAGGTACTTGAGTCCGCGCCACGTTCCTTCCAGCTTCTGGAACTGAGGATGATGCAGCACCTCGTTCAATTGCAGCGAGATAAGGTGGTCGATCTGGGCGACGCGGGACGTGATCATCTGGTCCGCATCGCGGCCGATGGTCATCGAGCCTTCGAGCACCTGAGAGACGAATTCCTTGATCAGGCTCTTGCCGCGCTCGCGTGTACCGGTATCGGTGAACCGCCCCTGTTCGACGATCTGGTCGAGAAGACTGCTCTGTTCCACCGCTACGGGCCCGGCTGCGGGCTTTTCTTCTACCATGGGCTTAGCCATTGTTCTCCTCCTTCGCGCCAACCTCGGTCTTCAGCTTGTTCAATTTTTCTGTCTGGCTTACCGCATCCAGCAACGCTTCATCCAGCTTTTCGTTGGTCTGTAGCGTTCCCTTCAAATCATTCAGGCGCGTTCGAAGATCTAACAATTCCTTAAGCGGCTTCACCTGCCGCGCTACCTGCTCGGGTTCGAAGTCTTCCAGGCTCTTGAAGCGGAGATCGACTTTAATCTGGCCGGCGTCGGATTCCTCGCTCAGCTTGTTTTCTACGGCGAAAGACAAGTGCGGCTTCATGCTTTCGAGGACGGAATCAAAGTTGTCCGGCGTTACTTCGACAAACCGCCGCTCCTTGAGTTTCGGAAGGGGCTGCTCCGGATTGCCGGTAAAATCTCCGAGGACGCCCACCACGAACGGTAGTTCCTTGACTTCAATGGCTCCGCCGGTCTCTACGTCATAAGTGATCTGAACGCGAGGCGGACGCACCCGGTCCAATTTGTGCTGCGTGCTTTGTTTAGCCATGTGTTCTCCCTTTATCCGTCAATGTTGATCCGATCGAATTGTGAAGGAACTGACACGTCAGACCGCCCAAATACAAGCCGGGCTTATCCGTGCGGAGCGTATTAGTTCGGGGGGTACCACCCGGATGGAAGCGGCTCGTCACCGCAGTTCACCCATACGAGTCGTGGAGCAACGGTTTATCATATGCACGAACCGGAGTCAAGCATTAATCGCTTTTTTGGCACGGGACGTTTGCTTAGAAGTTGCTGAAATCCTAAGACCTTTGCGGCCCCAAGCAGGATAGTGTCAATCGTTCGGGAAACGTTACAAGTCGTGCTGCTTGGGGTCTTTCGGCTCTATGAACCGACTTAGCCTAGGGAGTGATCCCAACTAGCTCAGGCTCAGGCGGGAATTTTGGGTTCGGAAACGAGAGTTAATTTCGGCAGAGCGCCGCGCCCCCGGCGATACCGGCATCCGCGCCGTAGTGGGCAGCGACCAGAGGAACATCCTGACAATGGGAATTCACGCACCACTCGGGAAGCCGCTCTCGAATCAAATCGAAGAAGGGCCGCAGCATGGCGCCAGCGCCTCCACCAATAATCATCACATCCGGCTCGAGTAAGTCAACGATGTTTCCTAGCCAGATGGCGAGCAGGCCCGCGGTTTCCTCTAAGACTTCTTTGGCCAGGACATCTCCGGCGGCGTAGGCCTTGCCAACCATCTCACTGCTAATACGATCGAGATGGCCGCCGGCCAAATCGAGAATCTTCGAAGACTGGCCGGACCGGGCAAGTTTTTCCGCCGCTCTGCGAGCGATCGCCGGACCCGACGCCAGCGCCTCGATGCAGCCCAGCTTGCCGCATCCGCAGCGCGGGCCGCGATAGTCGATTGTGTTGTGACCGCCTTCCGCGGCGGCGCCGGTGCGGCCATGGTAAATGCGGCCATCGAAGACAATTCCGGTTCCAATGCCAGTACCGATCGTGGCGCAAAAAACATTGCGAAAGCCGCGTCCCGCGCCCCACAAGGCTTCGGCCAACGCAGCCGCGTTTCCGTCATTATCGACTCGAACTAGAACTTTGTAGACCTTGGATATTTCCGCAGCGAGCGGAAAGTTTCGCCAACCCGGCAGATTCGGAGGATTGATGACAACGCCATTGCGCGGATCAAGCGGCCCGGGAGCGCAGATGCCAATGCCCGAAATCGGGCTGTCTATCGTCGCAGAAGAGGACGCACGAACCGCATCGATCGCCGAAACCACAGCCGCCAACCCAGCCGCGGCGTCATTGGCTGCCATTGGAGTTCGCGTTTGAAAAGTAATTTCGCCGGCCGCGTTCACCAAGCCGGCCGCTACTTTGGTCCCACCCACATCCACACCGATGAGGTGCGGAGTCCCCGAAACTTGCGTCATGCGATTGGCATCCTGGCCAAAGCTTTGTCCCCCACGAGTTGGGCTCTCCCTCAGTTTGAAGCTGTTCTTTTCGTCGTTATCACGCCCAGAAGAAAAGTCCCACGTTCAGCCAATGGTAAACTATTTGGAGAACGGTGGGGCGCGTAGCTCAGTTGGTAGAGCAATGCCCTTTTAAGGCATGGGTCGAAGGTTCGAATCCTTCCGCGCTCACCAGGTTTTTCCTTCCGCATGGCCGCGTTGTTGGTGGCGGCTTCCCGCTAATTGATTCATCTTTTCCCAGAGCTAAATCCTCGCTGAATCTCCTTAACATCCGCTGGCAACAGAAAATCCTTCCATAGCTAAAAGAATACTCGGCAAAATCATTCAGGCGGCGATGTGATCTGGATCAACCATTCTTTCTACCTACTGTTTACAAAAGCTTCACATTTTTTTTCGAATTCATACAACTTCTTTTTGTCCTCAGGGTTTGGTTCAAACGAAGCTCATCAGCTTCCCGGTTGAGATCTCAGCAGCGAAACGTGAACTGCCCTGACGCGTAGATCTTTTGCGTGAGAGCGGTGCATTCCACATCAGCGCCGAACCTTCACAACTAAATAAGGAGACTTATGAAACGTCGCACACGTGTCGTTATGCAACTCGCATCTCTGTGTTTTGTTCTGGTCGCATACGGATTCGCGGCCGATGACGCTTACCTTTACATCGTGCACGGAATCCCCGGTCGCGATATCGCGGAGAATCTAAACCCCGGCTTTCCCATCGACGTCTTAGTGAATGGCGAGTCCTGCCTGGAGCGAGGACTGGCCTTCGGTAGCACCAGCGGACCGCTGAGTTTTTCTCCCGGAACGTATGACGTGCAGATCAGCGAGGCCAACACGCTGGCGCCTTGCACGAATCCATCGATCATCACCGCGAAAGTGGCTCTGCCGGCGGGAACGAACGTGACCGCCGTCGCCGCGATCAGCGGCGGAGAACCTACTCTGCTGCAGTTCGCCGATAACCTGACGCCGGTAACCCCGGGCTACGCTCGATTTGTATTGGTGCAGTCGGCTGACGCCGGTGCGCTGCAAGCCACGCTGACGCAGTTAGACGTGAAGGACCCGAAAACCTTCACCGTAACCGTCAGTCCCGGCAAGCAGCAAGGGATCAACGTGCCAGACGGAACGTATCTCGTGCAGGTTACCGCCTCTGGCAGCACGACTGTGCTGGCGACGGAGCAGATCGACTTGGCCGATCAGAGCGTCAACTTCGCATACGCAGTCGGCGAAGCAAGCAATGGCTCGGTGGGATTGATTAATAAAATTGTGCGTGACGTGTTTTAGGCAAGGCCACTCAAACCGGGCCGCGTTTGCGCGGCCTGGGTTCTTGTTGTTCGTCGAGCGCCTCTCGTTATTGTGGCGTGATGGTGATCGTCAAGGTTGTTGTATGGTTGATCGCGCCCGTGCCACTGGTCGACGCGGTGACGGTGACAATGCTGGCTTGGGGCGAAGTGATAAGGCCTGTGGCCTTGCTGCTGCTACCGCATGAGGTAAGCGCTGCCAACATCAGCAAGAGAGCAACCTCGTTAAGAAATCGCGAACCTCGGATCAAACGTCGCCGCCGAGTACCCTTCCCGAAAAGCATTCCTGCCGTTGGCACCAGGAATGTGTAAATCGGCCACAGCGAAAATGGCTTGGGCTCACGCATGGTTGCGCTCGCGGTAGTTGTACTAACTGTGAGCGTGCTGGTGACCGGATTGCTGTCGCTCGGAGTAACGTTCGCCGGATCGAAAGTACAGGTTGCTCCAGGCGGCAAACCGCTGCAGGCAAAACTTACGTTGGTGTCGAATCCGTTTTCTGGCGTTACGGTAAACACAGCTTTACCGCTTTGTCCCGCCATAATATTCAGAGCGGAGGGATTGACTGACAACTGATAGTCCGGATTCGGTGCGGATGCAACGACCACGGTGAGAGTCTGCGCAGGCGAATTGGAACCAGCAAACGTGCTGTCTCCGCTATACGCAGCAGTGATCGGATAAGTATTTGCCGACAAGCTGCTTGGGTTGTAGTCGTAAGTGGCCACGCCAGCAGTGACGGCAGATGTTCCTAAATAGGTCGATCCATTGAAGAACGCAATCGTCCTACTCGGAGTGCCGCTGCCCGAAACGGGTGAGACCGTAGCCGTCACTACGACTGGTCCGCTCGATCCCGCAACAATGTTCGAGAGGGAAAGGTTCACGCTGGTAGAGGAGGCAGTCACTCCGTTAAGTCCCGCCGACAAACTGAAGAATGTACCGCCGTTATTTGCGCCGCCTTGCGTCGTTGTACCGTAGAAAACTCTGTCCGAGGCTTGCAGCAATGCTGACTCCGGGTTAGCGCCGTCAGCGCAGTTAGCCTGAGAGCAAAAGTTGTAAAGCGTAGTCAGATTCCCCGAAGGGTTGATGTTGAAATTGTGCCACAGCCGCTGCTTGGCGTGCCGCAAACTCCCGTGCCGCCATATGCTGTCGTTCCGTAGAAGTTGCCGTCGCTACCTTGAATCAGGCCGCCCACCGGACCCCAGCCGTCAGTGCAGTTGGTTTGGGAACAAAAACTGCAAAGAGTGGTCAAGGTTCCCGTAGGGGTGATTTTGAATACGGTGCCACCGGCCACGCCGCCGCTATTCGCCCCGCCAGAGTAAGTCACACCATAGAAGTTCCCATCGCTGCCCTGGACAAGCGCACCGCCGCAGGCACAAGAGCTTTTAAGGACTGTGAACGTGCCGGAAGGCGTGACCTTGAAGAATGTGCCGCCGGCCATTCCATAGAAGTTTCCGTCAGACCCTTGGAGTAGCCCGACGGGCGCGCTTCCATCTGTGCCGTCAAAGAAATGGAGTGTCGCCAGCGTGCCTGAGGGCGTTATTTTGAAGATAGTGCCACAGCCCGCAGGGACGCAGCCATCTCCACCCCTTGCAGTCGTTCCATAGAGATTCCCGTGGGCTCCCTGCAGTATTCCGGTTGGGGATGCGCCGTCGGTACAGTCGAAGTCGTGGAGAGTTGCCAAAGTGCCTTCCGCAGTGAGAGTAAAGATCGTCCCTGGGGTAGGGCTAAACGAACATGGAGTGCCGGTTCCTCCAATCTCAGTGGTCCCGTAAAAGTTGCCACTTGTGCCTTGGATTAAGGCGGTCGGCAGACCGCCGTCGGTGAAGTTGAAGCTATGCAGCGTGGTCAGATTACCCCCGGCATCAATTTTGAAGACGGTGCCGCACGGATACGATGTGCCGCCGCAATCATAATTGGTTTCCATATGTCCAAAAATTGTTCCGTAAAAATTCCCATCGGTACCTTGCACCGAAACGAACTGGCCTCCGCTGGCATAGGGAAAGCTATACAGCGTTGTGAATGTCTGAGCGGAGGCGACTGAAACGGCCGCAGCAAAAAACGCAATAATGATTCCAGCAACTTTTGATAAGCCTAGTTGTCTCGGCCGGCGTTCTTCCCGGTTTCGCAACATCGCAAAATCGCTGGTATCAGGGGCCTCTCGACTGATCATAGAAGCCTCGTGTGCAAAGACCTCTCTTTGCCACTGTTCTAAATCGCGGGAGAGCAGCTGGGGAAGCTGGCGGCATGGCGACCGGGAAACCTCGGTGGTCAATGCCAGCAGCAACCGATTATCCCGCTATACCAACCTGGGGTCAATCCAAAACGCGTGTGATGTTATTCTCCTTACTTGGATTTCTGAACTTCCACGTTCGAACACTCGAGAAAGGGTAATCACTTCACAATGCCGGGAAGTTGGAACAAGTACCGGACTGCGGCGATGAAGACAGCGGCCACCTTGCCGGGGGTTCGTCGTATAGCTCAGTTGGGGGGAAAATTATGGGGCCAGTCTCCGCAATTTCGTGATGTCTACACTCGCGACGCCCCGTCGCCTTCCACCCCGTTCAACATCTTCAAAGATGCGTGGAGTTCTGCTGTACCTGGATTTGAAAGCGGCAGCGCCACGCTTTTCGACGACGCTCGCATCAAATGGCTAGAAACGCAGCTCGGTTCATATTCGGGGCGACGCGTACTTGAACTTGGTCCGCTGGAAGGCGGCCACACTTACATGATGGAGCGGGCGGGCGCAAATGTGATCGCGATCGAGGCCAACCAGCGGGCTTTCCTGAAGTGTCTGATTGTCAAAGATGCCCTTCATCTGAAGTCTGAATTTCTCTACGGGGATTTTCGTCCCTATCTGGAAACGGCCGCGCCAGGTCGCTTCGATTTTGTGCTGGCAGTCGGGGTGCTCTACCACATGCTCGAACCATTGAAGTTGTTGCACGACATCACGCGGGTGACTGATGCCTTCGGTCTGTGGACGCATTACTATGACCGGGATATCATGCGCGACAAGCTTCGCTTCGATTCCCAACCGGTCATTCAGACGGTCGAGGGAAAATCCGCGGAGGTATACAAACAGTATTATCTGTCGTCGGGTGGGACAGCAAAGTTTTGTGGCGGCACCGAGCCAACGAGTTGCTGGGTCGCCAAAGATGGACTGCTGCAGTACGTGAAAGGTCTCGGTTTTGAGGTTCAGGTCGGCGAGGACAATCCCCAGCATCCAAACGGGCCGAGCATCTTGTTGTTTGCGCGACGCGTGTAATTTCCCTTTTTTGGAAAACATCTGAGCGAAACAACTCCTGTGCTAGCGCGGGAAAAACTTGCACAAATCGTGCGGCAGAGCGCAGAAGTTTTGTGTTAAAATTCCGCCTATTTCAGGGTTGGGTTTGCAGCAAAACAGTAGCGCTACTGCTGCGTAAAAGAAGTTCCCCTTAGCCATTTCCAAGCGCCTGAGCCGGAGAGCATGTTGGAATGAACGTTCGCCAGAACCGAATTTTCTCGCGCATCGCGATGTTCGCGGCTTTCGGTATCGTGTTTGCCACCACGGGTTGTTCGCCGTCTTCTCTGCCGCCCGGGGCGATCGGTAACGCAGGGAGATACAACTATTCGCCTTCGATCATCGAGACGGGAAATATACGGCAGTTCTGGTGGTGCAGCGAGGGAGTCAATCCTCTCGATAGTTCTCAGAATGCAGACGCAATCTATTACCAGTCGGTTAACACTTCAACCCACCAGTCCTACGGCCCGGTGTTGGTTCTGGCGGAAACGCCGGGCGCATGGGACTCCTTGTACACCTGCAACCCAAAGGTAATTGGCGGCGTTTTCGAGAACCCTTTGGGCGACGGGCAAACCTATCGCTACGCAATGTATTACGTCGGCATAGCAAGTAGCGGGGGTAATAACCAGATCGGCGTGGCATTTTCCAATGACGGTGTCCAATGGAACAAATATCCGCAGCCGATTATCTCGTCGAGCTCGACCGCCGGGTATGGGGTCGGACAGCCCGCTCTTTACAACGCCGATCATAAATCCGCGATCTCCATGTTCTATGAAGACAGCAATCCCGCTTTGCATCATGTAGAAGCGGTTTCAACCGACGGGGTCCACTTCGAAGTGCAAGGGACGTTGACTTCCAACGGTATGGATCCAGACAACCCCCAAGAGGTGTGGGGAGACATAGCTTACGATTCGAAGGCGGCCGAGTGGTATGCAGTCTTTAACCGCCCGCTTCGTCCAGCTTCAACAACGGGCGGGGTAGTAGAGCGCGGGCAATACGGAATTGAACTTTACAGGATCGAACAAAATGCTCTGCTTACGGGAGATAAGTCTTGGCAACAGCTCGCAATCCTGGACACGAATAACACTAGTTACGAATCGAACTTCATCGCCGGGTTTGTGCGCGATCTGTATGGCAATGTCAATGTGGCGGGTTACCCAACGATCCAGATGTACACATCCGTCTCCTGGCCGGAACCGAGCTGGAATGCGAGTCCAGCCGCAGCAGCTACGTCAGCTTTGCCGCCCAGTTGGATCCTCTTGCCCATGAAATGGGTGCCGACCGACAGCGGACCCGTTCCCTTCACCAGGTATTTTAATGGACATGTGCATGAGGTGACTACCGGTTGGATTGCTTCGAACGCGGGCTTTCGATCAGAGGGAATTCTAGGCCACCTGTATGCGAATCCTGCGCACGGAGCGATACTGCCGTTTTACGGTTGTAAGGCTGGAGAAACAGATTACTTCGTATCGCTTGATCTTGCGTGCGAAGGGCAGCGTGCCCTGGGCAAGAATGGTTACGCATACTCGCAACCGGTTGCGGGATTCAACTTGACGGCCTTGTACCGCTGCAGCACCGGACACGACCATTTCGTCAGCAAAGACGCAAAATGCGAAGGCCAGACGACCGACGAGCTTCTGGGTTACGTGTCTCCCTGAAAAATTCGACCTGGATGGGTCAGCTCTAGCTGACCCATAGGACACCAGTTCAGATTCCAACCCTCCTCCGGACTTAGTATTGCCAGGTCACTCCAGGATAGAGACTTGGCACGCGAAATGCACGGTATGCGGTTTGGGAACTCGGACTGATTTGCATTTGCCAGACAACCTGCGGAGGAGATGTTTGCGTAACCTCCTGAATTTGCGATGCGACGTTTGGAGCCGGGGGATTTTGTGGAGCGTTCAGATCGAATTCGACATTGCCGTTTTCTAATTGGTTGATGCTGCCGCCCCAAACTCCGAACCAAGGAAGGGGATCGGCCCAGAAAAGATTGGCGACACTGGAACTTTCGTCAATCTGAAAGATGGTGGCGCGGGAGTAACATTGCGGCGCGGTGATACATATATCGCCACTACTATCAAGAACACGATTGTCCCCGTTGTCCCAAAGTGCAAGGGTGGTTTGCGAGCCGTTCTGGCTTATGATCGACGGGAAATGCTGGTACGAGAACCACAGGCTCGGATCATCGGTTGGGATTCCGTCCTGGGTTAGAGCGAAGTCACCCTGATATCCGAAATGCCATAGAACGTTGCCTGTGCCTGCTCCGTTGTTGTAGTCGATTTTGATCACCCACGATTGATGGCGCATCGATAGGAGCAAATTGCCATCAGACGTGTACAAAAGCGCGTTGCTGTGGGTCCAATCGGGCAAACCATTTAAATGGCGATTGGGATTGAGGTAATCGAAGCTGTTCCACGCCCAGACGGGATTCCAGTTCTGGTCAAGGTCAACCAGGGCATCTCCAATTACCGGGCCGGAATAGTCTTGAACCGTAAGGTCCTTCGAAAAGTTTGTTAGCAGAATTACATGGCCGTTCGCCAAGGGGAGCAGGTCGTGATGAAGGCCTGCCGGCACGAAATCAAAGCCCGCAGTCTGCATTTTGCTCTGCAGCGCGCTGATATCCATTTCCCGAATCGTAGTTCCGTTCAGATCGACTTCGCGCAGAATGGATTGCGCCCCGTTCACCAGACTGAAGAGCAGGTGCCCATTAGAAAGGAGTTTGATTGTCTCCGGAACAAAGTCCGGAGCCATCTGGTAGTACCAAATCGGGTTGGCATCGCGATCGGTAAAAAAAGCTTGCATCAGATTGTCGTTGGGCGAAATCACTTCGACCATTTCGATCCCCGGGTTCTCAGGAGAAACAGTGGAGGGGTTTGGGCGCGACACTACTAGCGTGGGAAAAGGCATTGCGGGCAGCGGGCCGGTCGCGAATGTGACGTCCGAACCAAAGAATGTATTGGTCCCACTCGCACAGAGGGCTTGAACTTGTGCGCGCATGTGATAGGTCGTCGATGCTTTCATGCCCGCTACGATGATGCTGGCACTTGGAGCAGCAGAGGAGGTGGGATACCAGGCGGTACTTCGTCCGTAAGATGTATCCGGGCCAAACTCAACCATCACCTGACCGGGGCATCCGCCCAAACCGGCCGATACAGTGACATTTGCTATCAAAGGGTTCTTTGTTGCGGAGACAGACGTGGAAGCTATGCCCGGTGGATCATTAAAACTCGCCCCACCGCATGCAATTGTTAAACAGCTCAAAGTGAAAATTGAAAACAACAAAAATGGCCGTAGCGGAGCCAGCTTTTTCATCGTCTATTTATCCCCCTCCGGGATGGAAGCCGTGGCAGGCGAAACTCTGACACGAAAACATCAAGATGTTGAGATTGCGCGAGATCATAACTTAAAAACTCAAAATGCCAAGTAATATTTTGTAAAATGCAACTTATCACGCCCTTCCTCGTTTGTATGAAATTGAGAGGAGCACAGAGAAATGTACAAAAATAACTGTTCGCCGTCCATGAAAACCGCAGGTCTGATTACTATCTTTCTTTGTTCGTAGTTCGCCTGACTGAGCACCGGTTTGGCAAGGGTCGCTCGGGAAACCGGGGCGATGTTCAGGAAAACCAGTTTTGGCAGTGGCAAAATCTATACCTCCAGAGCCGGCCTCTTGCCGAGAAAGTAAATGTTGCGTAACCTTATGCGGTCGAGAGTCTCCACGTATCTGCGGATCCGGAGAGCCTGCATCGTCAAGCTATGCAGCCCCGGGAGTTGGAAAGAATCACGGAGCTGGAGTGGACTCTTTAGCAATTACAGGATTTCTGAATTAACCATGCGAAAATCGCTGCCCTTGATCTGCTGTTTCATCTGGTTTTCCATTGGCATCTGTTTTTCGCAATCTATCAGCGACCCGCTGTCCCAGGGCACAAATTCTCAAAGCACCACGGATTGTTCCGACCCATCGATGGCCAACAGCGCCCAATGCAGTGGTGGGCAAGGTCAAGCAGGCAGTGGTAACCAAGGAGGCGACAATTCGTCCTCTGCCGTACGCACTCCCACCCTGACCAACGCCGGGGGTTTCAGTCCCGATGAGTACACCCCCAGCAAGCCTCCGCTCAATCCCTCGGAGATCCCGCAAGCCCAAGGGCCGTTGCGGCCCCAGACGGAATTTGAACAGATGGTGGCTGATTCGGTCGGTCGGCCATTACCGTTGTTCGGTCAGTCGCTGTTTGTGCAATCTCCCAGTACATTTTCTCCGGTTGATTGGATGCAGGTTCCGAGCGACTACATTATTGGACCAGGCGATGAACTGCAGATCAGAATTTGGGGACAGGTGCAAGCCAATCTGCGGGTGGTGGTGGACCGCTCCGGGCAAATATATATCCCGCAGGTGGGACAAATTTCGGTCGCCGGGATCCATTATGGAGATCTAGAACAGCATCTGAAGAATGAAATCTCGAAGATATTCAAGAACTTCAACGTCACGGCAAACATTGGCCGCCTGCGCTCCATCCAGATATTTGTGGTTGGCTATGCCCGCTATCCCGGAACTTACACAATCAGTTCACTGAGCACGTTGGTGAATGCGATTTTCGCCTCAGGTGGGCCAAGCCTGCAGGGATCGCTGCGGCATATTCAAGTACGGCGGGATGGCGCTACCATCACGGATTTCGATTTCTATGATCTGGTGATCAAGGGTGATAAGTCCAAAGACGTCCGCCTGCAGCCTGGCGACGTCATCTATATCCCGCACATTGGTCCGCTGGTGGCCATTGCGGGGTCAGTGAATTCGCCGGCAATTTATGAGATGAAGGATCATTCGACACTGAACGATCTGATCGATATTGCCGGCGACTTCAGCCCGGTCGCCGACACCAGCAAGGTTACGATTGAACGCTTCGTGGATCATAGCGCTCGCAAAACCTTGGAGTTCCCTTACGACGAGCAATCTCGCGCCGAGCCGCTCAAGGATGGCGACATTGTTCGCGTGTTCTCCATCGTTCCACGTTTTGAAGACACCGTAACGTTGCGCGGCAACGTGGCGAATCCCGGCAGGTATCCCTGGAAGCCGGGCATGCGCATACGCGATTTGATTCCGGACGCGCAAGCGTTGCTCACTCGCCGCTACTGGCGCAACCGCGCCGCCATCGTGAATGGCAGCGCCACCGAATATCCCATCCCCGGTCCGGCTACTCAGAACGCCCGCAATAATCAGGCGCAAGCCAACAGCGCAACAACTCCAATCGGCTCAACGCCTGGCGTCACCGCTCCCAGCGGTACAACCGCCCCGGGCACTCAGGAGTCGACGCAGAACAACAATGTTTCCAATGTAGCGCCTCAAGGAACGGGCGGTGGCTCTACGAACGCCACGAATTCGCTTTACGCGCAGAGTGAGTTGAGCCCGTCCGCCAACCAGACGCCGAACCCCACCGGTAACTCGAATACTACAAATCAACAGTCGCTGCAGATGTCGACGACGAGTCCCTACCCCAACGTGGTTAAAGATATTGCTGAGGATGTGCGGCGCTATGCTCCCGAAATTAATTGGGATTACGCAATTATTCAGCGGGTGAATCCGGTTGATCTTTCTTCGAAACTGGTTTGGATGAGCCCACGCAAGGCGATCATCGAGAAAGACGAAGCCAGCAACCTGGAATTGCAGGCAGGGGATATCGTAACGATCTTCTCGCAGCGGGATATCAGTGTGCCGCAGGCGGATCGCTCGCAGTATGTGATCGTCGAGGGCGAGGTGAAGCGCCCCGGTGTTTATAAGCTGGAAACCAACGAAACTCTGCGGTCGGTCTTGATTCGTGCCGGAGGGTTGACAGCCGACGCTTACGTTTACGGTTCCCAGTTGATTCGTGAGTCGGCGCGAGTGGACCAGCAAAAGAGCCTCAACGAGTTGGCGCAAACCATGGAGGTACAAATCCGCCAGTCGGCAATGTCGGCGGCGGCTTCGGCCAACCCAGGGGATCTGGCGGAATTGATGGCGGCCCAGGAAGCAATCATCACGCAGCTTCGGAACACTCGCGCCAGTGGGCGGGTCGCCCTGCCGGTGAAACCCAAAGATACCAGTATCACCGATTTTCCCGATATCGCGATGGAAGATAACGACCGTCTCTCAATTCCTCACGTTCCTTCGACGGTCTCCGTGGTCGGGGATGTATATAACCCGGGATCGTTCATTTACGAAACCCGCAACAGCGCCGGAGCTTATCTGGAGATTGCAGGCAAGGGAAAACCGCAATCTGACCTGCATCATGCGTTCGTGCTGCGCGCGAATGGGGTAGTAGTCGCGGCCAATAATGTCAACGGTCTTTTCGAGGGAGCAAAGTTCAGTCGCCTGCGTCTATACCCGGGGGATCAGATCGTTGTACCTTACAAACTGCCGACCGGAGCCTTTATCCGTGGCCTGCAGGGCTGGACGCAGGTTTCCTCCCAGTTAGCATTGACCGCAGCAGCGCTCGCAATACTTGCGCCTTAGCCTATGCGGACTTACGTCGCGATTATCGGCCGATGATCTATGCCGATCAGCGCTGGATTGGAGAGCACGGCATCGGTCGCTTTGCGCGGCATGTGCTGGCCGAGCTCGACTATCGTCCGGTTCCGCTGGCAATTCATCCTGCCGCGCCTTTGGACTCGTGGAGACTCGCGCGGGCACTTAGCGGGTTGACTCGCAAGGACTTATTCTTTTCTCCCGGCTATAACTCGCCGCTTTTCTGCGCCTCGCCTTTTGTCTTTACAATTCACGATCTCAGCCACGTTTACTGTCCGGAGAACACTAGCCCAGTGATTCGGCTCTACTATGCAACCGTGATGAAAAGAGCTTGTCAACGCGCCGTACGCATTCTTACGGTTTCGGAGTTTACGCGCACACAGATTATCGAGTGGTCGGGAGTTCCCTCAGAGAAAGTTTTCAACGTTGGATGCGGGGTCGATGCCGCTTATCGGCCGGGAGGCGATTCGTACGGGTTTCCCTTTTCCTACCTCCTATGCGTGAGCAACCGTAAGCGGCACAAGAACGAGTTTCGAGTAGTGGAGGCTTTTGCCAAATCCGGTCTCGGCGCGCAGACGAAGCTGGTCTTTACCGGCAATCCCACAAGGGAAATTACAGAATGCATCGAACGGCACCACGTGAGCGAAGCCGTTCACTTCGTGGGCACGGTTCCGGAAGAAAAACTGCCGGCGCTTTATCGGGGTGCGAAGGCGCTGGTATTCCCTTCCCTGTACGAAGGATTCGGCCTCCCGGTCCTGGAAGCAATGGCTTGCGGCACTCCAGTTGTGACCTCAAATACCACGGCCATGCCTGAGGTTGCCGGAGACGCCGCGCTGCTGGTGGATCCGACTTCCGTGGAACAGATTGCTAAGGCCATGAAGCAGGTCGTGAGCGACCAGTCGCTGCGCGGTCAGCTTCGAGAAAGAGGCTTGCGGCGGGGCGCGCAATTTTCATGGGCCGGTACTGTTTCGAGGGTGCGTGAAGTGTTGGCAAAAAGTGTGATTCAATCAAGTACATTGCAAAGTTAAGCGGGAATCGCGTCCCGCTAAAGTGAGATAAGAGAGTCGAATGCCCGACGTGAATGGTTCAGTTCGCTCGTTGCGCACGGAGATATTCCGCAAGCATTGGCCTTTGGATGAAGAGATTCGGGTTACCGCGGCAACATTGCCCTCCCACAGTTTTCTGGCAAATTCCTCCGGCCAGTATCTCTACGTCTACCTGACGCGGTTCGTGAAAGCGCTGTCCGAAAAACATTTCGCGCGGCCATTCGGCGATTTGTCCGTGCTTGACTGGGGATGCGGCAAGGGTCACGTCAGCAAACTGATTCGTGATTTGGGGCCAAAGAGCCTTGATAGTTGCGACATCTTGTCCGACAGGGACGATTCCGCGTTTGGACAAGAGGTGCCAATTATTAAACGGTTCGGCATCCAGGTGAAGCCGCTGGAGCACGAATATATCCTGCCTTATGAGTCTGAGAGTTTCGACGTAGTTTTAAGTGTCGGTGTTTTAGAACATGTTCCTAACGACCGCGCTTCGCTTATTGAGATCACAAGAGTTCTGAAGCCAGGTGGATTATTTTTCTGCTTCTTCCTTCCAACAAAACTTTCCTGGACGCAGCAGATCTGTCGCTGGCTCGGGGATAACTATCATGACCGTCTCTATACTGAAGACCGCGTGACTGAGCTCCTGCATTCCGCAGGCCTGAACTTGCTCGACATGTGGTATCGCCAGCTTCTACCCAAGAACTCGGCGCACTATCCAAACTTTCGTCTGTTCGAAAGATTCGATCAGTTCATGACGGAGAACACTCCGCTTCGCTACTTCGCCACCAATATTGAATGTGTAAGTGTTAAACCCGGAGCGATGCTTCGTAACTCCTGAATCAAATGTCGGAATTTCCAGTCCGCTTCATAAAGCCGAATTAACTGCTTCTCTTCTCGCGTTATCCAGGATCAGTCCGCATGGTCAATTGCGAACGGCGTGGTCGAAACATTCGCTGGACGCAAAGACAAAACCAGGAAAAGAAATATATCCCCGCCAGAACATACAGACTTGAAAAACCCGATGAAACGGCCAAAGAACCGGCGACGCTTAGCAGCATGGAAGAGGCAAAGGCCTTCCTCATGGAGGACTGGGGCGGCGCCAAGGCACGTTTGACGTCAGTATCGACGCGCCTCGCAAGCACGCCAAGCATGAGTCCCATGGCGACTACTCCAAACAAGCCGAAATTAAAGAAACTCTCTCCGAAGGCCCCTGGTCTCAATCCGGGATGAACCTGGGGATCAAACCCGACCATCGACGATGTCATGGCGCCCAGCGCCCAAGTGTCCCGAAACTGCGAGGCGAATCGCGGGATAAATGCGAGCACGGCGGCAAGATATGTTTTGCCGGCCCAAAACACGTGATCCCATGCGGTATAGACCCAGGCGAAATCCCGCAAATCCGCGAAATTTTCCCCATAGAACAACAGGAAAAGGAAAGAGGCAAAGAACTCTACGGGTGAATATTGGCCGGCTCTCACGTTACCGAGATAGAATCCAAAAACAATGATAACCGCGACCAGGATGCCAATCTTGAGAAGGCTGATCCTGCCGCGCAGCTTTACCAGATAACACAGCAACACGCTGATATAAATACTAAGCAAACTGCTTCGGGCACCGAAGAACACCAGACCGAACGTCAGAAGTAAGGTGCATCCTAGAAGACTCCTCTCCTTGGTGTCGGTGTATCGCGCAAGGCAGTGCGAGGCAATGATGATCGAATAGCTGGAGATCAGCAGGGCGACAGGTCGATAGGTTGGGTTGGCAAACGTGAAACTGCGCAGATTAAAGCCGAAGCCGCTTTGCGAAAAATATATGCCAAGAATCAGCAACTGCAGTACGAAGCATAATGCCGTTTGAAATATCAACACGCTTCGTGACGACATAACCATCATCGAACAACGAGGGACGATGTCGAGCACTCCTAGCGTTGCGTTGCGCATACCCGCACCAATTCGAAGCCGCCATAAGCTTCCTCCAGCCAGTACGGCGAAATAGCCGAGCAGGGTAATTAGAAAGACGACAGGCAAGACGGCAACAACAGCGTCCAGGTCGCTTCCGAGAACAATTCCATTCAATTCGCTCTTGGCAAACGGAAGCATAATCATGTTGGGAAGTATGCAGAGGAGGAACAGGTTCGTATGCCAAAAGTCGATGCGATAGCCTTTGAGGTAGCAATTGCGGTAGTAGGAGACCGCAAACAGAGCTATCGCGAAGATATCGAGAGCATAGAGCAGACTCCAGGGGATCGACGGCGGGGGATGCAGCATCAGCGTATCCTGGGAGAGAGCGGCGCCGTCTGCCGATAGTCTTGTACTCCAGCCCAAACACTCTTGCAACGAGAAAACTGAAGTCGTCCTAGACGCCGAGCGAAACGCAACATTAGAAATAGGAACGAAGCCAAACGAGGCGCCGGGGAATGAAGCTGGAGAATACGCAAACCCGATGCAGTGTGGTGACGGTCGAGGATAAGTCCGTTTCCTCCAGTGCTGGCGTTCACCTTATGTAGCACTCGTGAATCTGGTGCGGCCGCGATTCGCCATCCTTTCTTGCGCAGTCGCAGGCAAAATTCAGTATCTTCCCAGTAAAGGAAAAAACCCTGGTCCAGTAAGCCGGCGTCTTCGATCGCGATGCGAGCGACCAGCATGCTGGTACCATTCAGAGTGTGAAACCAGTCATCGCTGTGGGGCTGTGTTGTGATCCGTCCATAGCCGATCCACAGATTAACGCGTGACCCCGCCCACGCTTGCACCGTCGAAGGCGAGTCAGCATAGTAGCAGATGGAGGCCACTGCGCCGATGTGCTTATCCGTCAGCGCTTTGGCCACGAGAGCCGAAAGCGCGTCCGGAGCCGGCTTCGTATCATTGTTAAGCAGCCAAAGATAATCCGCTCCGTGCGCAAGCCCATACCGGATGCCGATATTATTACCACCAGCAAAGCCTAGATTCGATCCGCTCTCCAGCAGCAGAACATCAGGATGCGCAGCGCGAATTCGAGCGACTGAATCGTCAGAGGAACCGTTGTCCACCACAATGACGGTGAGCTGAGGATAGGTGCAATCCTTCAGTGCGTCGAGGCACTCGAGGGTGTCCCGCCAGCCATTCCAATTCAGAATGATGCAGGCAACTTTCGGATTCGAATTCACTGGGACTCGTCCCACCCGGTGGTATCGATCAAGGTAAAATGCCGATTAACCATTTTAAGCCATCCATCTTGTGCTCATCTATTTTGTGACGATATGCCTGGGATTGAACTTTCGATCGCGATGTGCACTTTTAACGGCAAGCGATTTCTTGGTGCGCAATTGGATAGCATCGTTGCGCAACAAAGGCTACCAGACGAACTGGTGATATGCGACGACGGATCCTCAGATGGTTCCATCGAAATCATACGGCAGTTCGCGGAGAGCGCGCCGTTCCCTACTCGACTCATGGTCAATGCCAAGAATCTCGGTTCGACCAAGAACTTCGAACAAGCGATCTCGCTCTGTCGGGGCGCAATCGTGGCTCTGGCCGATCAGGACGATGTCTGGTATAAGCACAAGCTCGAGAGGATCGAGAATGCGTTCCTGAAATCAAGTGACATCATAGCTGCCTTCAGCGATGCGGATCTGATTGATAATGATTCACACCCGCTGGGATCGCGACTTTGGCCCACTCTTCTGTTTGACGCCAGAGAACAGAGCCGGTTCTCGAAAGGGAACGCCCTGGGCGTGTTGATTAAACATCCCGTGGTCACCGGTGCCACCATGGCCTTCCGTAGAAAGTTCTTTGAACCGATGATCCCTATTCCCGAGGACGAGATTCATGACAAATGGATTTCCTTCTTGTTGGCAGCACACGGAGGATCCTTTGAAGTTATTTCGGAACCCCTGATGCAGTATCGGCGGTACCATGAACAACAAATCGGCCCGGGACCCCAGACTCTCAGGCGGCGAGTGGCACAAGCGCAAGATAGGGGCGCAGATTTCCATCGTGCAGTTATCGCGCGGCTTCGTCAATTGCATACCAGACTCGAAGATCGCAGGCAGGACTTCCCCTTCGCTGAAGGCGCGAAAATGGAGATCGAGCGAAAAATCTCTCACCTCCAACATCGTGCCGGGCTTCCAGGTGTCCGGGTTGCGCGAATCCCGGGTGTACTTCGAGAGGCTTTCAAGGGCGGCTATCGGCGGTACTCGTCAGGATGGAACAGCGTGGCGAAGGATTTAGTTCTTCGCTAGGCCTTGCGCCTGGGGGCAATCGCTTTTCCCGGCGACTCATAGTTTGTCTCGCTGTCCCATTCTGCCCATCAGGCCATCCCAAGTCCCATGCAGAAAGCTGCGAAGCTTAAGCGCTCGGTCCTCTTCGGCGACTAAGGACAATGTCGTGTCGTGCAGTTGCCGATAGATAACCTTTAAAATCCACCGGGGAAACAGGAAACAATATTTTCGGTAAAAAGCAATGGAATTTCGTGCAATGTAATAGTGTCTGAGTGGGCTGTGATGGGTGGTATGGAAAGCGCAGCCCAAAATGAGGGATGTCGAGGGATTGCCCGGAGCGTGAGGTAAGAGAGCCTGTTTTGCGTCGGCGACGAGGTAGCCCGCGGCCCGAATTCGAAAGGAATATTCCCAGTCTACGAGATCGATAAAGTATTCCGAGGCAAACCATCCGATCTCATCGAATATCCACGCCGGCATGAGCGATCCAGAAGTCATGGGTAATACCGGGGTGCCATCGCTGGCACGCGGTACCGCTGCCTCGATACCCGTCTGCGGATCTACGTAGCGAGGGTGTATCGAGCCCACTCGTTCCCGGTCGGGATGACTCTCCCATGCAGCGAACATCTGACAAACAAAATCGTCGGTGATCCCGCTGTCCTGATCGAAGAAAATCGCCCAGGGATAGCCCGCGCTTTTGGCCCAGCGAACACCTTGATTCAATGCCTCGGCAACGCCGAGATTCTCCACATTTTCGATGAGGTGAAAGCCGAGGGTAGGACTGGCAACGCGTAGCGAGTCAATCTCATCCGCCTTCGAGCCATTGTCCACTATCACCAACCCGTGCACTTGGGCGAGAATCTTGGGCACATTTTCGATCATCTCGATGCTCGGGTGATGGGTGACGATCACGGCGCAGACAGTTAACGCCGTCATTTCGAGTATTTCTCCACGCCCATGGTTAGCTGTTCCGGTACTTATGGTCCGAAGGAAAAGGGCTGCGGCGCCAGTGTTTGCTACCCCGCCCCATAAATTGTCGATTGTCAATCGGTTGGTCGGCGCGACTCGCCAGGACGATGATGTGGGACGGCTTAAGAGTATCAACACAAAGGATTTCGAGGCCAATGTGATTGACTATAGCGACGGCAGCCATGGTGTCGAAGACGTGATGATGCATCGCTCGATTGACGTGATTTGCCAGACAGCGCTGCTCGAATTGGTCTTTTGTTCCTGCCGGTATATCCCTGGATAGGTCGTGCAGTTCCAGTATCTCGGGAAGATGAGTCAGATCTTCTTCACCGACCGCGTTTTCGTAGTCCTCAATCATGTGAGCGAGTGGGGTGGTAGGACGGCGCCAGTCGAAGGTGCCATCTTTATGCGGCAGAATCAACAGTAGCAGTCCATCATTTTTCAAAACTCGCTTCCACTCGGCGAGCGCGAGCAGGGGATTGGCAATGTGTTCGAGGCAATGGCATGCTAGAACGCAATCGTAGCTGGAGTCCTTGATCGGCTTAAGATTCGTGGCGTCACAGATGATTTGTCTGCCGGGCGGCTTTCCGGGCTGATAAATGAAGGTGCTACCCTCCCGGACTTCTCCCGTCCAAATTGTACTTCCAGAATATAAGCAATTGTCCAAAGACCCAAGGACATCGTAGATTGGTACTGGCCCAGTGTCTCCTAGCGTCGAACTGGGACCGCCTATTTCGAGACCGCGTTTTGCGCGCAATCGCGAACGATAGTCAGCTACGAAACTTAGCTTTCGACGGAATTCCTGTCGAATACGGTTCGTTAGGCGCGCGCCCAGGACACTCCGGACGACGACGCGAGTTGCCTTTACGATCTGCATGGTAGCATCTTTACTTACAGCCCAACGCTCAGAATAATTCGCTATTTCGGGTTCTCCTCGCTGATGAAGGTTCATGCCTTAACTCGCCGTTGACTGCCAAAAATCTTAGCAGACGCCATGGGTAAACGGGAGCGGCACTGCACGGTTGATGTGTTCCAGTTTGCGATCCAGATCCGGTTTGCTAAAAGGGCCCGGTTCTGGCAGGTTATAGAATGCGTTAAGGCGTACGGAAACCCGAGGGTCCGCGGCGGGAGTAGTGCGTAAGGGCCATTCAGACATGCTGACCCAAGGAACCAAAGGAGGCAAAACGTTTTCGATTGCTCCCGTTCGCCCGATACGTTCGCTAGGCTCCAAGATCATGCGCAGCGTGGTGTTTGGCGGGTTGCGCTACGTTCTCGTAGCACCCATCCCATTCATCATGACTCCGCTCATACTTCACAAGGTTGGAGTCGCGGGGTATGGCACGTGGGCGATTTTCCTAGCCATCAATGGGCTGACGTCTCTCGCCGATCTTGGGTTGGTAGGAACGTTAAGCAAATTTGTCGCTGAGTATTATGCTCGTCAGGATTTTGCGGCTCTCGCCAAACTCCTGAATTCAGGGTTAGCGTTATTCCTGTTGCTCGATTTTGTGATCGGCATTTCGGTTTGGTTGTCGAGTCCGCTGCTTTCTAGCAAACTGTTTCGTGGCAGCACAGTGCCGACCAGCGAATTGGCTGTGCTTTTGCGTTATTTTCTGATTGTCGTTGCCACCAACATCCTAACGCAATTATTTGCTTCGATAACCACCGGTCTGCAACGCCTAGATTTGACGAATATCCTGAGTGCCACCAACGCCCTGCTAAGTGCCTGCTTCGCAGGCTTCTTGCTGATGCGAGGGTGGGGTCTACACGGATTAGTGTACGGCTACGTCGGTTCCGCGATTCTGACCCTATCCATCTATCTCATTGTTGTCCGCAGACTATTGCCCCAAGTCGCGCTAAACCCAATGCGATTCGACGGGACCGAGGCTAGGAAGATGTTCGGCTACAGCCTCCGTCTCTATTTCACTCAGGCGGCGGTGGCAGTTCACAATCAAGTGGAAAAAGTCTTCCTGGCAATGCTCATTGGAGTCGATCCCGTAGGTTGGTATGACATCGCAAGTAGTATCGCTTTGAAGGTGCGCGGCTCCATTGAATTTGTTTTGAGTCCGGTCTTGCCTGCGGCTTCGGAGCTGAACGCGCTAGGTGATGAATCGAGAACGAGGGAACTCTATTATCGCTCACACAAATATCTGGCTCTGCTCGGAGTGCCTCTGGTGTGCTACGTCGTGGCTATTTCAAATCGCTTTGTGACACTGTGGATTGGACCAAGCATGAGGATGATCGCTCTACCATTGAGCGTCCTCCTGATTGTGAACTTCTTGAATCTTGCGACTGGCCCGGGATTCCTGATTTTTGCGGGAATCGGATATCTGAGGCCCGGCATTCAATCGGCTACGCTTGGGATTATGCTCAATGTACTTCTTAGCTTCGGATTGATCTACAAGTTCGGCTTTGCAGGAGCGGTGCTTGGGACCTCAACATCTTTGATTGTAGCCTCAACTTTTTTCATAACCTTATTTCACCGGCACACTGGGTACTCGTTCGCCAGAGTCCTGCAGGAAAGCTATTGGAAGCCGGTGGGCTGCGCAGTCTTGGTACTGGTTGGGATCCTTACGATTCATCCGGCAAGAAACAGTTCATGGTTTGGATTAGCTGCTATAGGAGTTGTCTATGGAATATTATATTCAGTTACTATTCTGCTGAGCGGATTTTTTGACAGCTACGACTGGAGCAAGATTGAGAGTTTTATACCTATGGTACGCCACGCAAGGAGGATAACCCGGAGTGCTTAATGGTGTCGCTCGACTTTTTCCCGCCCTTCGCGAGTTGGAAGCCCAATTTTTTCACTGGTTGAGTCGAAACGGAATTGCTTGCTCATCTCTCTCATGGCCTGGAGAGTTGACATGCTGAACTGGGCAGCCCGTTATTTCCCGATTGTTAGACTATTGAAACCACATTTATCTGAAACGGACTCGCTTCTAGAGATCGGTTCGGGATCTATCGGAATCGGAATGTTCTACCATGCTCCATTCGTAGGTTGCGAGATCAATTTCCTGTCTGTCCCCAACCCGCCTATGCTCCCAGTCGTGGCGTCGGCAACAAGCCTTCCCTTTGAGGACCGATCGTTTGACGGGGTTGTCCTATCGGACGTGCTTGAACATGTGCCGCCAGACCAGAGGATGGTCGTCATTCGAGAAGCCTTGCGGGTAGCGCGCAAGGTCATAATCTTCGGTTTTCCTTCCGGCAGCAAGGCCTTTGAATACGATGTCAAGCTTGCTGAAGTTTACGACCGAAGCAGGCAAGATAGACCTGTATGGCTGCAGGAGCACTTGCGGTATCAACCGTTTCCCACGAAGGAGCTTTTCGAGGAACTGAAGTGTGAGTGGGCGGTGAGTAGTTTTGACAATGAGAACGTGGTTTTTCACAATTGGGTGATGCAAAAAGAGATGCATCGAACCGGCATCCGGTTCTTCCGGATTCTGTTGAACATGCTACCTCGACAAGTGGAATCGCTGCTGCGCCACGCAGATCGCGAACCTTATTATCGGAAGATCATCGTTGTCGAACGCCCTAGTTGAGTAGCGGAGTGCCGGGCTCTGCATTTGTTGTCAAAACCTGCAGCGGCTACGGCTGCTAAACATCAGCGAGGTAAGGATGAGGTACACGATCGTAACACCCACGATATGCAGGCCGTCTTTGGAGCGACTATGTCGGAGCATAGACAGCCAGACACAGTCGGATTGGGAGCACATGGTTGTAATCGACACTCCGCGCAACAAACTTTCACGAGACCAGCGGAAGGTTCTAGCGTCGATTACTCCAAAAGAGAATAGGTTGTTCTCCTACTGCGCCACAAGACATAACAACTACGGGCACACCTGCCGCCATCAGATTTGGGAACATGCCAAAGGCGACTACATAATCTACGTAGATGATGATGATTATCTGGCACACAAAGATGCGCTGAGAATGTTGGACTCCGTTGCCGAACCGTGGGCAGTGTTTCCTATTCTTAGACATGGCAAAACATTTCTGAATCTACCTCCTGGTACTTTTAATACAGGAACCGGAATGTTTATTCACAAACGAGAGGTTGGCAGATGGCCGGATTCAGACTCGTATGAAGCCGATGGTTTGTTCGTGGAAGAACTGACGCGGAGATATGCGTACCAGGTTCTGGACTGCGAGCCATTGGTAATTCAACCAAGAAGTAGCTGCGGAGTTTCGAATGCCGAGAATTGGTTTGGCAATAAGCTCGCCAGACTGACTGCTCGTTGGCTGTCGTATCGCTATTGTGCCAAGACCCGAAATGCGTCGCGTCGGGCAAAGTCTCCTTAAGCAAAACCGTAGACGCGGTAAACCGAATATAAGGCTCGAACGCGTCGAATTTAAGCAGCAGTGTCGCCGCTTGTGGACACCGGATTTAAGTGCGATCTTCACGTAAATTGGTTGTTATAGGAAATGAATTCAGCAAATATTGTCCCGAGGAATCTATGAAGCGAATTCTTGCATTGCTCATTTTTGTGTCGGTAGCATTATCCTTGGCGGCTGCGCAGCGTCTGCCTGAGATAGCGAGACCGGAAAATTACAAACTCATTTTTACGCCGCATCTTGAAAAGGCCACGTTCGATGGTGATGAAACCATTTCCATCCGGGTCCTGAAGCCAACCTCCGAGATCACGCTGAACGCGGTCGACATCACTTTTGACGACATCGCCATCACCAGCGGCGGAACTACGCAGAAGGCCACGGTCACGCCCGAGAAAGATAAAGAGATGGTGGTTCTCACGGTCGAGAAGCCGTTGGCTGCGGGAGCAGCCACCATCCACATCACTTATACGGGAATTCTGAACGATGAGATGCGCGGCTTTTATATCGGCAAGGACGATCAGGGACGCAAGTACGCCGCCACGCAGTTTGAAGCTACCGACGCGCGCCGCGCGTTTCCTTCATTCGACGAACCCGCGTACAAAGCCACGTTCGATATCACTGCAGTTGCGGACAAGGGGCAAGTGGCAATTTCAAATCAGAAAGTCGTTTCCGATACACCCGGTCCCGGCGACAAACACACCGTGCGCTTTGCCACCACGGTGAAGATGTCCTCCTATCTGGCTGCTCTTGTGGTCGGTAACTTCGACTACATCGAAGGCGAGGCGGACGGCATTCCGATCCGCGTCTACGCCACTCCCGGCAAGAAAGAGATGGGGAGATTTGCTCTGGAAACCGCGGAGCACGTTCTCAGTTATTACGATAAATACTTCAGCATCAAATATCCCTACGGAAAGCTCGATCTGATCGGCCTGCCGGATTTTTCTGCCGGCGCAATGGAGAATACCGGCTGTATTACGTTCCGCGAAGTCATCCTGCTGATCAACGAAAAGCAGGGCGCGATTGAGTTGAAGAAAGAGATCGCATCGGTGATTGCTCACGAGATGGCACACCAGTGGTTTGGCGATCTGGTGACGATGCAATGGTGGGACGACATTTGGCTCAATGAGGGTTTCGCCACCTGGATGTCGAGCAAGCCGATCGAGGCCTGGAAGCCGGAATGGAATGTCAAATTGGACGACGTCATCGACGATGGCAGGACTCTCAACACAGATTCGCTGGCCAACACGCGCCCCATCCATCAAGCCGCCAATACGCCGGCACAAATCATGGAACTGTTTGACGGGATTGCGTACGGCAAAGCTGCAGCGGTTTTAAGAATGCTGGAATCTTACCTGGGCGAGGAGACTTTCCGCGCCGGGGTCAATGCATACATTCAACAGCATCAATATGCGAACGCCACCGCAACAGACTTCTGGGATGCGCAGACCAGGACTTCCAAGAAGCCGGTCGATCAGATCATGCCGACATTCGTGGATCAGGCGGGTGTGCCGATTATTAGTGTGAAGCAAGCGTGCTCAGGAAACTCGACGAAGGTAACGCTGGATCAGCGTCGTTTTTTCTACGACCGGGAAAAATTCCAGGCGCCGAATGATCAACTCTGGCAGGTTCCCATCTGCATGAAGGGATCCGCTGGAAAAGAAACGCCGGAATGCAAACTTCTCACTCAGCGAGAGCAGACCTTCACTTTGCCGGGTTGTTCGAATTGGGTTCTGGGGAACGCCGGCGCCACTGGTTATTATCGCGTCGGGTATCAGCCCGATGCAGTGCGCGCTCTGGCAGCAGATGCCGAGACGAAGCTTTCTCCGGCAGAACGAATCGCATTGCAGACCGACGTCTGGGCCTCGGTGCGAGTGGGGCGCGAACCGGTCGGCGACTATCTGGCTTTGGCGCAAGGCCTGGGCGCGGATCGCAATCGCGCAGTAATCGAGGATGCTCTCGATCATCTCAACTACATTGACGAGTATCTGGTAACCGAGAGCGACCGCGAATCCTATCGCGCGTGGCTGCGCCAGTATCTCTCGCCCATGATGAAGGATGTGGGATGGGAATCGAAGCCGGGTGAGAGTGACGAGCAAAAAGCGCTGCGGGCTCGGGTATTCTACGCTTTAGGCTACGACGCTCGCGATCCGGAGGCGCTGGCCGAGGCGAGCAAGCTTGCAGAAAAAGCTTTGGACAACCCCGCATCCGTGAGCCACGAAATGGCGGCCAATGCGTTTCGACTGGCAGCGTTGAACGGTGACGAGGCACTCTACGACAAGTTGCTGGCGCTGCTGAAGAATGCAAAATCTCCTGAAGAATATTACATGGCGCTTTTTGCTCTACCCCACTTCGACAACCCAAAACTGCTGGAGCGGACTCTGGACTTTGCGATTTCTCCGGACGTTCGTTCGCAGGACGCGCTGCGACTGGTCAGAAACGTGATGCAAAACCCGGCGGGAGAAAAATTGGCGTGGGAGTTCGTTCTCAATCATTGGAGTTCAGTGCAAAAAGCCGGCGGACCTTTTGCCAGCGGCGAAATTGTTGCAGCCACCAGTTCGTTCTGCGATGCTCACATGCGCGACCAGGTGGCGGATTTCTTCACCGCTCACAAGATCGAATCCGCGGAACGAACCTACCGTCAGTCGATCGAACGCATCAATGACTGCATAGAACTGAAATCGCAGCAAGAACCGAAACTCGCGTCGTGGCTGGGAGAGCACGGCTCTGCCGCCGGAGGACAGTAAAAGCCACAAGCCATCTGGCCGTCATTTGCAATCGTGATATTTAGACTGAAGAGTGGGCCAAGCTCCGCGGACCCACTCTTTCAGTTGTTTATCCGCGGTGCCCACGGAAGAGTTCAATAAAATCAAAAGCCGCCTCGATCACCGTGACTACTCCGTGCTTTGTTATAATCAACAGCGTTCCGCACGCATTCCGCGTTCTGCTGTTTTTCCGGTTGGCAATCCCGCGACAATCGGCGTGAAGCGAACAAGCTTCGTGGTCTGCGCTTTAAGCGGATCCCGAAAACGTGGCCAGGTAGCTCAGGTGGTAGAGCGCAGCCCTGAAAAGGCTGGCGTCGGCGGTTCAACTCCGTCCCTGGCCACCACATTTTAGCCTTCACAAACCCGCATAAATGGCGGGTTTTTTTATTGGTTACCAAAGATCTCTCGGTTTTGTGCTAATTTTGTGCTACGGTCTCCCCATAATGGGGGACACGATGAGCACCACGCCAGTCGTTACGATCTTCGTCCGGCACTCAGCGGACTGCAAATATGCTGGGGATGAGTTCTGTAAACGTTGCAATTGCAGGAAGCATTTCCGCTATTCACTCCAAGGCAAGCAACGCCGGGAGAAAGCCGGGACGCGCTCTTGGGCGGAAGCGGAAGAGCAAAAGCGGAGGCTTGAGGACCGTCTAGCGGGCAGGCTCCCCGCCCCCGACAGCAAAGACCGGCTCACGGTTGAAGCGGCGGCCAAAACGTTTCTCCAGGCCAAGCGTAACACCGGCGTTGAAGAGCTGACCATCGACAAGTGGCAGCTTGTCTTGGACCGGCTTGTTGCCTTTTGCGCGGCTGACAAAATTATTTTCCTGGACGAAGTGGACCTGACGCACGTGACCACGTGGGATTGGTCCCAATATTTTGAATCAACCCACAGCCTCCGCTCAAATCGTGAGAAGGTCCGAGCTTTCTTTCGGTACTACCATGACGCCGGTGTCATAGCAAAAAACCCCACGGGGGCTTGGAAGCGGGTCAAGGGGCGCATTGAGCAAGTCCGGGGATTCTCGCCTGAAGAGTTTGAGAAAATCTTGGACACCGTTTCTGTGGTGGAGCGCAAGATAACCCGCAGCTCCAAAGACGCGTACCGCAAGGACAGGCATGGTGTGATTGCGGCCACGCCCGCAACACAAAAGCGGCTCCGTGCGCTTGTGCTCTTAATGCGGTATTCAGGTCTTGCCATCATTGACGCTGTGAGCCTGGAGCGGGACAACCTTTACCAAAAGGACAGGCATTACCGCGTGAGATTGAAGACCCGGCAAAAAGTCAGCAAGCGGGACTTCCTACAGCCGATAGACAATGCCATCCCGGACTTTGTAGGTAAAGAGTTGGTTGCGGTCCTCAACGGCAATCCAAAATACATCTTTTGGGACCGTAAAGAATTTGTGGGAGATGATGAGCCGAAGGCGAAGAGGAAGGCAACGGCTATTTGGCACAAGTGGATTAGGGCGCTTTTGGATTGTGCCGGGATGCCCAATGCAACCGGCCACATGTTCCGCCACACACTAGCCATCGAGATGATTCGGCATGGTGCCAGCTTTGAGGATGTGGCCGCCGCGCTTGGCAATACCGTGGCCGTGGTCGCAAAGTTTTACTCGCACGAATGGAGCAAGGTCCGCCAACACAGGACGGATGCGGCAATCAAAGCCGCGTGGTAAGGATGAAATGCGCGGTAGGACATCAGGGACTATGTACGATACCGAACATTTGTGAGAGAATTTTCGACTTCATGGCGCGGAAACTGGTGTGGTTGGAAAACAACACCTTTGCCGCGTGGGGATGCGATGCTTGCGCTTGGATCGTACCCGGTCTGAGGTTATCCGGCAAGCCGCCTCACGCTGTGAAGGAAGATTTCGAAAAGCATAAGTGCGCAAAGTTCCCACGCGCTCTGCCGCGGAAAGGGCCTTCAAAGGCCCATTCCTGCCGTTCCTAGCGACGATCTGCGGGCCGGAGCGTTGTACACTTGTGCATGCACCTGACGGAAAAACTAATCCAGCGTTACAGCGGACAAGGGAAACTGATATTTCAGCGTGACCAGGAGATCACCGTTAACTATTTGATTGAGGAATTCCAGGGCTATCACGGAGAATATCCGACCTTTCGGGACACACGCGGGCACATATCAAACGCGGAAGGGCACCCGGACTGGCACCCTATCACGGCTCTGCACCCCGGACCTTTTACCCTCGTGATGAGTGACGGGCGTAAATTGAAGGTGTTTATGCGCGACTTGCACGGTTCATTCAAAGGAGAAGGCGACTTCTTTTAGTTGGCGTTTGGTTGAGGCTTCAAAGCCTGTCCACAAACCGGGCACCAATGCCACGGGTCCTCAGCGCTCCATTCCATCCCACAGATGGAGCAAGGCATAACGTACTGTTCGGCTCTGGTTGGTCCGAATCCCATCTTGAAAAACTTCTTGAGCAGTTTCAATTTTTGCTTCGTGGGACGCTTCATGCGGCTAGCATCCCGCACATATGCGCTCAAGTCAAGGAAACTAAAGATTCGGAAGATTCTCGCGGAACTACCGCGCGGGCGTGGTAGCTGCTTTCTTTTGTTTTTTGTGCGGAGCCTGTAGAATCGCCGTCGGCAGAAGTTTTCCCGTGCTTCCGGGACATCTATGCGCCCTTTCGTTATCGCATCTGTCGCTTTTATTCTGGCACTGTCAGTAAATACTAAAGATGTTAGCAAAACCGACAGTGAGCAGAATAAGCCCGGCAATACTCAAGCTTCCCCCGAGCACACTTCTACGCAAATAGAAATCAATGTCGGCAACCCATCGAACTCAACTCCGCCCCAGCCCCTAGAACAGCAGGCCGTAGCCAAGGCGAAATCAGCGCCAATATCGAATGGTGAATGGCTCATCGCTGTTATCACCGCTGTATACGTCGTTATTACCTACCTTAGCTTTAAGGCCATTAAGAAACAGGCAAACATTGCCCAAGACACCATCAACGCGCTTATTGCTGGCCAGCGGGCCTGGGTAATGGTGGACATTGAATTTAATCCTACGGGTGTCGTAGTAACGTCGATGCGCGGCGAGACCCAAATTCACAGTATTCAAGTAAAAATGAATTACCGGAATGACGGGCAAACCCCCGCTTGGATTACAGAACGTCGCGCTCGTCTCTTTGTCCTCACTGACAACACGATTCCAGAGTTCCCCGACTTGAGCAAGGCCGACGCTATCGCACACGGAACGATTCCGTTGTCCGTGGGACAGCGACACGGATATGGGAATGTTGATACGCCGCTGGAATGTCCCGCTGATTATTCTCCCGACGCAATACACTTGATATATGGGGAGGTTCGCTACCGCACAGCCTTCAACGGCGCGGGGGAAACTATTTTCGGCTACCGCGTCACTCGTGGATGGGATAGGTTGGAGCGTCTTGAATCGCCCGAATGGAACAAGAACACATAGTAACCCTGTCACGTCAACTAAAAGGGATTTTGCGCACACAGGAATAAGTGCAAGAGCTAGGGCTATGGCGACTGAGCGATTCTTGCCGAATAGTCAGCGCACCGCTCATCTGTACAAGTGTGCGTGGAACAGAGTGAGAGTTCCCATGTAATCGCGGCATTCGGGTCCGTAAGATCGTCGGGAACACTTTTGATGTTGGTAATCTCATCACAAAATTCACTCAGGTGTCTTGGCGTCTTCCGTTCTCCCTGGTTCCCTTTAAAGATGTCGTCGTAGGTTATCCATCCGTAAATGAACAGGCGAACAAATCCTTGTTTGGCAGAGCCGATCCACTCGATAGGAACATCCATCGTTCCATTGCCGTTACTACGCGGCGGAATCTCGAATTGCCGCGATTGAACATTACCCAAGTCGGGAAAGTTGAAATCAGAAGGGAGTCCGTTGGGGCTCGGAAACGTTTTCCAATTCACGCGACTTTCGCCGTTCATTGCCTCAGTTATGCCAGAATTTTCCCACGGCACTACGATAGTGAGACCAGTAACTTTCTTCCCATCGATACGCTTGATACTCCCATTCTGACCCGAGAAGAAAACCAAGGCGCGCTGCACATACTCGACGTTCTCACGGTTGATGCTATTGGATTCGCGCAGTGCGAACCATTGCAGAACCGCAAAAAGCGTATAGATTGCAGTGATGGCGACGGCCAGCGCCGCGCATCCGGTAGTTACATAGGTATGATTGTCTGCATTCCGCAGCCATTCGAGCGCCGATCTAATTTTCAGCATGACGCGAGATAAAGGAATGGCGGGTACCCAAAAATCTTGACCGTGAACGCTTTAGGGAGCACGCTTCCCCTTTTTTCCACGTATTCAAGAATAGATTCGGTTTTTTGTTCGCCCCGCCTTCGCCGTTTGAAGGCAAAACTCCGGAGACGTTATGCCACGCACAGCAAAGAAAGATGCCAATCTACAACCCGGCAAGCCCGTAAAGTCCGCCAACTTATCCGCCCGCGCCGCAATTGAATGGGACCGGCTTACAAGACGAGCTGGAGAACGCGCACATTCAAGTTGCCACGTCTCAGCGCGCGTTGGCTTTCGCTCGCTGCCACGATTGCGGCGGACATTGCAGACGCGTGGGAAGTGGTCAAAGTTGAAGGCTCGTATATCACGAACAGGAAGACCGGCGTGGTCCAGGTTCATCCGGCAGCCAAGACGTTGAATGAACTCCGGCGCGACTACATCAAGGTGCTTACTGCGCTTGGCACGCGTGCGATTGCGGCTCCGCCGCCTGATAACGGTCCAACGTTGGAAGACTTACTTAACGGGTAAATTTCAACGCTGAGGCCATCTGGTAAGCGCGTGGCTAAAGTTACAACGGTTTTGGCATGGGGTCTAGCTTGCACCCGTGGTTTTTTGTAGGAAGGGCTTAGAACGCGATTGCGGGCCATCCTCAGAGGCAAAATTTGACCCGCGCAGCAATTTTTCAGTTATCCCCGCAAACGGGTTGGACATACCGTGCGTAGTAGGCCTGAGCGGATTTATCTTGCTGATCAGTGCCGGTAGCATCTCCATGTAGTGCTCGAGATTATCTGAGCATGCCGCAGCTTTGGCCCTTGGTGCCCTTTCGCTTCCAATTCTGCGTCTGAGGTTAGCTGGATGCAAAGTTCGCCGGTGGTGGAATCAAAGCGCCATGTCCTGAGTCCTTCGTTGCGTAACTCATAGTGATGCTCCGTCTTCGGCTTCTGACTTAATTCAACCACAGCTGCTTTGAGTTGGTTCACATTGGTTTCCAAAGCGGTAGATTCTTTCGTCCTGCTTCTTAGGGTCGCACTCAGGACCATTCAACAGGATTAAAAGGGATAGCAGTAATAGCGCCTTCGGCATAGGTACTCGGTCTACGGGGTTTATATGCGCTACGGGCACGGTGTGTCAATGGCCCGAATTGTTGGGAATCGCGGGCACAAGCGCGATGAAAGCAAACTCACCCTCCACCGCGCTACGTAGCGGGGTCAAGGCGGCAGACGTTGTCTCGCTCTGTCATACTTAGAAGAGCCGGATTCTCCGGGACCGAACGGGAGTTTTAAGCAATGGACTGCGTCTGCCACCATCCTGAAAGCGATCACAAAGAATACAGAAAAGGAACACTGCATCGGCATCGTAAGGGATTCGAAGCCGGAGCAACCCGCCGCCTACCTGCCTCCCGGCGATCTTTGCACTTGTAAGGGGTTTGTTAGTAAAGAAAACTGCACGCTAAGAAATTTCACCTGTGGTCTACACCTGTGGCATTTCCGTTTTACAGAACTTACGACGTACCACGGCAGTCCTCGGCGGCTTGTAGGGCATTGAAAGTACTCAAAACCACGGTTCTGAAAAGGCTGGCGTCGGCGGTTCAACTCCGTCCCTCGCCACCACATTTTCAATCACTTACAACAAATCGGTCCCAAACTACGCGAGTGCGGTTGTCACAATCCCCTAAGTCACTGACGCCCTTTCAGGGAGCCGTCCACTGGCGCTGAGCTCGTCCGCCGTTGGCGCTCCGCATGGATGTATTGCACTGGAGGTCGCCAGATCAAGAATTCAGCCATGAGGGTATCGACCGGATCGAGACTCCCGATTAACACTGCCCCGCGGTTTCAGTGCTTTATCGTCTTGCCTTGGACAACCGAAGCATGTGGAGCGGCTCGCCGTGTTCGACGTGATTCCGATCCTGGAAGCATGGAACCGATCCGATGCGCGTTTCGCTCAGACCTACTGGCCCTGGATTTTGCTGTCGCAGAAGCAGCCGCTCCCGGAGAATTATCTGCTCGGCGCGCCCAAGGCTGTCTTCCATAACCCTTTCGGCTAAGGTTCCTTCGGCCAAGAGGCGCTCGACGAATACCTTGTAACCTTTCGCGATCCGGCCCGCGTTCATGACATCTGCGAGGAATATCGAGCGGCCGCGACGATCGATGTCGAACACGATCGTGCCGACAAGCAAGGGTCAAAGAAAATCGAATGCCCGATGCTGCATCTATGGGCCGAGGGCGGCCCACTCGACACTTTCTACGCCAAGGACGGAGGACCACTAGGAATCTGGCGGCAATGGGCACCAGAGGTGTGTGGGCAGGCGATGAAGGGTGGCCATTTCTTTCCGGAAGAGAATCCTGACGACACCGCGGTTCTCATCAAGCAGTTCCTCTCCGCCTAAGCCACTAATCGCGAGCGATGAGTCAGAGGTTCATTGGAACGGAACGGCATGCAAGCGGAATCACAACTTTTTCACGTACGGAGCGACTTCCATTCGCAGTCGAGGTGCAGTCGTTCAGGAAACTTTTCCCCGAGCAGACAAATCAAATCTTTGTGACATCGACGCAGCAGAAAGGCAGGGAACATGTCGAATCTGAAAGACCGGCTGGAAGAGTTTAAGAAGACTTTCGAGTCTGGGGCTCCTCCCTACAATGTAACAGCAGAAATAGTCGCCATGATGCATCGTGCGACGGCCGAGCTCAAGGCATCAGGAATTGAAGGTCGCGTACTCAAAATCGGCGACCGCGCTCCGGATTTCGTGCTATTTAATCAGGACCACGTCGAGGTGTCATCGAAAGATCTGCGTCGACAGGGTCCGATGGTTGTCAGTTTCTTTCGGGGACACTGGTGACCTTACTGCAATATGGAGCTGGAGGCTCTAAAAGAAATTGATTCTGAAGTGCGAGCGCTGGGAGCGCGACTTGTGGTTCTGACCCCGGAACTGGAGCGGTACACGCGCGCTCTGCATAAAAAGCTGAACCTGCCCTTCGATATTCTCACGGATCTTCATCTCAAGACCGCTGAGCAATTCGGGTTGGTCTTTACTTTTCCAGATTACTTGAGGGATCTCTACAAGTCTTTCGGAAGTACCCTCGACAGGTTTCATGACGAATCGGAATACCGCTTGCCGATGCCCGCGCGATATATCGTTGATTCGAACGGTTTGATCCGGGCAGCGGATGTCAACGCCGATTACACGATCCGCCCGGAGCCTGATGAAACTTTGAGGCAGTTGCGGACGCTGACTACATAGCGGGAAAACCTGGCAAACGTACGCGTGCCAGTGATCGCGGCCATTGAGGGACGAGCGCACGTTGATGCAGAATGTGCGCTCCTCGCAAACGTGTTTGTAGCTGCTGAGAGTGCGACCTTCCCCGATGTTGCTCAAAAAAGAATCGCTCCGGGCCTAGCCGGTCGTACTCGCGTATCGCGCGTAACACGTCACGATGGGTCACGCGGTCCATACCACCATGTTCTTCCTCCTGGGTCGCCCTTCTTAGCTCGCTTTTTCCTCTTCGGCGCGTCTGCGGGCGGCTTCCGCAGGGTCGGTTAGGATATCGACCCACTTCGGGTGAGGCGTTGGCTCGGCGTCGTAGTTGTCGTGCCAGTTCCACCACTTGTATGGCGCGGTCTGGGGGTAGCCTTCTGGTGAGTCCTCCCAGGTCTCCTGGCGGCCGAGCGCCGTCATATCAAGGTAGTTCCAGGTGGTCCCCATCGCCTCGTCGCCACGACTGTTGATGAAGTACGTGCGGAACACTTTATTGCCTTCGCGGATGAATGCATTGTGGCCATGCCATTCATCAACGCCGAAGTCCTTGTCGAAGCTGTCGGTCATGGTGTACCAGGGCATCTCCCAACCCATACGGGCCTTGAGGCGGGCGATCTCCGCCTGCGGAGCGCGTGAAGCGTAGACGAGTGTGGTATCGCGGGCGTTGAGATGGGCCAGATGAGAGACTTGATCGGCGCCCAGGGAGCAGCCGCGGCAGGCGTGCTCTGGCCAGCCAAACACTCCGGGCTCGAAGAAGGCGCGGTAGAGGATCAACTGGCGGCGGCCCTCGAATAAATCGAGCAGGCTGGCCTTGCCCTTGGGTCCGTCGAATTCATATTTCTTCTCTACAGCCATCCATGGCATTCGCCGGCGTTCGGCGGCCAGAGCGTCACGGGAGCGGGTCAAGGCCTTCTCCTTTGCGAGGAGCTTCTGCCATGCCACCTCCCACTCCTTCGGCGACACGATCGCGGGCGTTTTCATGGCGAGATGCGCTTTTCCGTGTTGCTTGTCTTTATCTTTATCTCTGTCTTTGCTTGTTGCCATCTTGTTTCCCCTTCGCCCTGTGTTTTCTGAAAATAGGCTGAGACGATTCGCTCCGAAAATTTCTTGCTTGCCGATGCAACCACCGGAGTTACTCCCGATCCGGGTGCGGCGGTTCGTCGACATTTTCATTTCTCATTGTATTTGGATTCGGGGCATTTGGATCCGGGACGTTTTTTCTTTTGTTCCGTTCTTTTTTGCCAGAAACTTTACAGCTAACGCCGCCTGCGCTCGTTGCCTTGAGTTCGAATTGGCCTCTGAATCTAGAGTTTTCAACAGCCTCATCTCTTTGGCCGCGCCTTCCGGCCTTTTCAATCATATAAACTTGCCTTTTACCACTAACCCAACAATATGGGTTTCATCCAGGAGGGACCAGGTTGCCGCTGAGTCAGGATGTGCTTTGGTATAAGGACGCCATCATTTATCAGGTACATGTGCGCACTTTTTATGACAGCAACGGCGACGGCATCGGAGATTTTCAAGGGCTCGAACAGAAACTCGGATATTTGCAAGAACTCGGGGTCAACGCGATCTGGCTCATGCCGTTTTTTCCTTCCCCGCTGCGCGATGATGGCTACGACATTGCCGATTACGGCACGGTTCATTCCAGCTATGGAACGCTGGAGGATTTTCGGAAAGTCCTGGAGTCCGCCCACAACCGGGGGATTCGAATCATCATTGAAATGGTGTTGAACCACACCTCCGATCAGCATCCCTGGTTTCAGGAGTCGCGCAGTTCGCAGGATAATCCGCGGCGCGACTGGTATGTGTGGAGTGACACCGACGAGCGCTACAAAGGAACGCGCATTATTTTTCTCGATACGGAAAAATCCAACTGGGCTTGGGATCCGATTTCGAAGGCCTATTATTGGCATCGATTCTTCAGTCACCAACCGGATCTGAACTATGACAATCCGGCAGTCCGCGAACAGATGTGGAAAGTGATGAGTTTCTGGTTGGAGATGGGGGTTGACGGATTTCGACTGGACGCGGTGCCGTACCTGCTGGAGCGCGAAGGCACGAATTGTGAAAATCTTCCCGAGACACACCAGGTCTTGAAGGAATTCCGGCGCAGACTGGATGAACAGTTTCCCGGCAGAATGCTTCTGGCGGAGGCTAACCAGTGGCCCGCGGACCTTCGTCCATATTTCGGCGACGGGGACGAATTCCACATGGCATTCCATTTTCCCCTGATGCCCCGAATGTTCATGGGGTTGAAGCTGGAGGATCGCAAACCCATCACCGAGATACTGCAGCAGACTCCGGAGATTCCTCCCGCCTGCCAGTGGTCGCTATTTCTGCGCAACCATGACGAATTGACGCTGGAAATGGTCACCGATATGGAGCGGGATTATATGTATGACTCGTACGCCGAAAATAAGACGATGCGGCTGAACCTGGGCATCCGGCGGCGGCTCGCACCGCTGCTCGACAATGACCGCAGGCGTATCGAGTTGATGAACGGGCTGCTGATGTCCTTACCCGGAACGCCGATCATCTATTACGGCGACGAGATCGGAATGGGAGATAACATTAACCTTGGCGATCGGAATGGAGTACGAACTCCGATGCAGTGGAGCGGAGGTTGGAACGCTGGGTTTTCCACCGCGGAGCCGGATCGCTTGTACGCTCCGCTGATACAGAATCCGGTTTACGGTTATCCGGCGGTCAACGTGTTGTCGCAGCTCGGAAGTGGGCACTCCCTGCTACGCTGGATGCAGAGGATTATAGCGGTGCGCGCATCGAGTTCGGTATTCGGAAGAGGATCGATTGAGTTCTTGCGTCCAGCCAATCATCGAATACTCGCCTATGTTCGTCGCCTTGGCAATGAAGCAATGCTGGCGGTCAATAACCTTTCGGGAGCGGCGCAAGCCGTCGAACTCGATTTAAAAAAATATAAGGGAAATATTCTGATCGAGATGTCCGGGAAAAATATGTTTCCAAGGGTGGGCGATCAGCCTTATCTGTTAACTTTGGGGCCTTACCAGTTTTTTTGGTTCCGGCTGCGGCGAATTTGATTGATCGCGGATCGTGGAAACGATGTCTCATAAGGTCCTGGCATTGCCGCCACTTCGCTCGGAGATAAAATTGGCCGAAGAAACTTTTCTAACGGATGATTTTCTTCGCCAGTTGATCAACGTGGGCGAAGTGGACGTTCTGGTGGGCTTGGCCACGCACAATAACGCCAAGACCATCGGCGCCATAGTCCAATCCATTCAGAGCTGCATCCTGCGTTCTTTCACGCGCGACCGGGTGGTCATTATTAATGCGGATGGGGGTTCGCGCGACGGCACTCCGGAATTAGTTACCGGCATCTCGATCGATGATGTTCGTCCAGTCGCCAATCTTCATTCGCTCCGCACCCTGCACTCGATCAGTACTCAATACGCCAGCAGCCCGTCGAGCACCGTCGCATTGCATACGATTCTCGCTGCCGCTGAACTGCTCCGGGCCAAAGGCTGTGTGATGATGTCTCCCGAGTCTCCTAGCACTGACGCTGAATGGATCTCAAAACTTTTGCACCCGGTTCGTTACGACGGCTTCGATCTGGTTACACCCACCTATTGCCGGCACAAGTTTGAAGGACTGCTGATCACCAATTTGATTTATCCAATGATGCGAGCGCTGTATGGACTCCGCATTCGCGAACCCTATATGCAAGATTTCGGATTCTCCGGCCGCCTGGGCAGCGAATTCCTTGCGCAGAATGCGTGGGCGGATGGGAGCGGCGACGACGGCATCGAACTCCGGTTAACCTTGGCGGCAATTACAGGACAGCGACGCATTTGCCAGTCGTTCCTGGGACAAAAAGAGCATGTCGAGCGTCGTTCCGCCGATCTGGTTCCGGCGTTGCGACAAACGGTGGGGCCGATGTTCTCCACCATGGAATCAACTTTTTCGACGTGGAGTTCTGTTACGGGCTCGCAAGCGGTGCCCACTTTCGGGCCGGAGCATGAGGTATCGCTGGGATCTCTGCGAGTGAATCGAAAGCGGCTGCGCCAGATGTTTTCAACCGGAGTCGCCGAACTGGAAGATGTGTTTCATTCCATTCTGTCTGCATCTACCCTCGCGGACCTGCAGCGAATCGCCCGTTTGCAAGAAGAAGATTTTGTCTATCCGGCGGAATTGTGGGTTAGAACGGTTTACGAATTTGCCGCTTCCTACAAAAAATCCGTGATCAACCGCGATCACATTATTCAGGCTCTGGCGCCGCTATTTCGCGGGAGAGTCTTGACCTTCCTGCTGGAAAATCGGAACGGCACGGCGGAAGATGTCGAAAATAATATCGAAGGCTTATGCCTGGAGTTCGAGCGACTGAAACCTTATCTTCTGCAAATGTGGGATACGAGAGAGTGAGGCAACTATGAAAGAAATGATCATTAATGAACTCAGTCAGGCGCTGCACGAACTGGCCAGAGGATTCGCCCACTATCTTCCTCGTCTCATCGTAATGCTGATCCTTGCCTTCGCCGGATGGGCGGTGGCTTATGTCGTCAAGGTGATTCTGCGCAGCCTGCTACACCTACTTCGATTCGATAAGCTTTCAGAAAATACGGGCGCCTCGCAACTGCTGAACAAAGCCGCTTTGCCTTCGGCTTCGGAGGTATTGAGCCGATTTGTTTTCTGGCTGGTATGGCTGGGCTTCATTCTGGTTGGCGTGAGTGTGCTGGGAATCCTCGGACTGCAGGAGCAAGTCGCGAAGTTTTTCTTTTTCCTGCCACGATTATTCGCAGCATTGTTCATCCTGTTTTTTGGATTGCTGGCAGCCGGCTTCTTCTCCCGGGCGGCGTTGCTGGCCGCAGTAAATGCCAATGTGCCTTCCCCACGTGTTCTAAGCTTCGCCGTCCGCAGCATCATTATTGTTTTCGTATTGTCGATTGTTTTTGAAGAACTGGGTTTGGCGGAACAGACGATGCTGGTCGCCTTCGGCATCGTATTCGGAGCGCTGATGCTGGGACTGGCAATTGCCTTCGGACTTGGCGGCAGAGGTTTGGCTCAAGGTTTTCTGGAGCGAAGATTTTTGCGTCCGAAGAAAGAAGAGAATGAAGATGAACTATCGCCGTTGTAGATCGGGGAGAGCATTGCTGTTAGCGATCGTAGAGAACAGTCAGCTCGCGTAACCGAGCAGCGACATCGGTTGTGAGTGCGTCTGCTTTGTAGCGCCACTTCCAGTTTCCGCTCACTGTGCCGGGCAAATTCATTCGCGCTTCACTACCCAGACCTAACACATCCTGCAACGGCACGACGGCGATCTTCGCCACGGATGCGAACACTGCGCGAATCAGGACCCAATTGATGGCCTCATTATCCTTGAACCCTAAGTAGGCTCGCGTGAAAATACGTTCTTTAAGGATGTCTTCCGGTGTGCGTGTACTCTCACCGACGCCAGAGCTATTCCACCAGCCGACCGTAGTGTCATTGTCGTGGCCTCCGGTGTAGGCGGCAAGTTCGCGAGAATAGTTATGTGGACGGAAGCTGGGACCCTGGGGATCGTTTCCAAATGCAAATTGCAGCAGGCTCATGCCGGGGAAGCCGAATTCTTCGCGCATCGCTTCCACCTCTGGAGTAATCACTCCCAGGTTTTCGGCGACGAATGGCAACACTCCTAATGCCGCCTTTACGGTGCGGAAAAACTCCGCGCCCGGACCCTTCACCCACTTCCCTTCCTGCGCTGTCGATGCAGTGGCTGGGACTTCCCAGAAGGCTTCAAAGCCACGGAAGTGGTCCAATCGCACATAGTCGAATAATTTCAGGGACGCGCGAAAACGATCGATCCACCAGCGGTGACCCGAGGCGGCCGACACGTCCCAGCGATACAGAGGATTTCCCCATAGCTGACCAGTGGCGCTGAAATAATCAGGCGGAACCCCCGCGATTGCGGTGGGCCGGGAACGCGCATCCAGACGAAATAATTCCGGATGCGACCAGACATCGGCGCTATCGTGCGCCACGTAGATGGGAATATCGCCCATGATGCGAACACCGCGGCTCCGGCAGTGGAGTTTGAGCTTCTGCCATTGTCGGAAAAATTCGAACTGAGCAAACTTGTGGACGTTTATTTCCGGCGCTAATTTCTGCCGCCATTCTTCGAGAACCGATGGATCTCTGCGGCGTATTCCATCGCCCCAGTCGGACCAGACGGCATTGTTGTGGACGGCTTTGCATGCCATGAAAAGCGAATAGTCGTCGAGCCAATCGGCATTTTCGCGGCAAAAAATGTCGAGTGCGGCGCGGTCCGCTTGATTGCCGTCGGCTAAAAATATGCGCGCGGCCTGGCCGATCAGGCGCCGCTTAACATCGATAACGGCACCGTATTCGACGCGGTCAATGGGAAGAGACGATGCGACCGCTAGTTCCTGCGCCGACAGCAGTCCTTGCGCCCGCAGTGCGTGGAGATCGATGAGCAGGGGATTGCCGGCGAATGCAGAAAACAATTGATAAGGCGAATCGCCGTATCCAGTGGGACCGAGTGGCAGCACTTGCCAGATCTTCTGCCGGGACTCGGTTAAAAACTCGACAAACTCATAGGCCGAAACTCCCAGATCGCCAATTCCATGGCCGCCGGGCAACGACGTTACATGCAATAAAATCCCACTGCTGCGCGGAAAGATCGAAGGGTTCACGTTATGCTTTTGACTATCAAGACGGTAAGAGGGTTGCGGCACCGGCAAAAATCTGCGAGTTGCGAGAGATTCTTAAGCTGATGTGGATTCCGCTCTGGTCGGTTGACTTGTGACTCGTACTGGAAGCATCGCTTCCGTGGAGCCGACCATTTCAGGAATCAGAAAATTTCCTCCCGCCGCGGGAATCAGAATCGACAGAACACACCATTCTTCTTGACCCAACTTTTGCATCCAGTTAGCGTTTGAAAGTGAGTTGCGCAACTAAGTTTCGCAACTCGGACAAGTCTACTCCCAATCGGTTAACTTGCTTCTAGATGAGTGGGGGTAGATGCTGGGCGAGTGAGGCGGGCGGGAAGAAATCTAACGAAGGATCAAGCAGGTCTGGTTAGCAGATGGGGAGTGCAGTTTCAGCGTTTTCGGGAGCGGGCGCAGCGGTATTTTTGCTGGCTGAAAACCGGCTGCTGCGCGAAGCTTTGTTGCGCATTCTGTCGAAGAAAGAGGATATCCACGTAGTGGGGGAAGGGTCGTTCGGGCCGGAGGCATTGGGACAGATTGCCGCGGCCCAAGCTGATGTGGTGGTGCTCGATTCCGTCGCTCCCGTCCTTGCGGAGCCCGGGATCGTGCACCAGTTTCATCAACTGAATCCCGCTATCCGGGTGGTGATGGTTGGAATGGAGGCCGATGAGGGTATTTTCCTGCGCGTGGTACAGGCAGGCGTCTTGGGCTATGTGCTCAAAGACGCTTCCGCGGTCGAAGTTTCACGCACCATTCGCGCGGTTGCCGCGGGGGATGCGGTTTGTCCGCCTGCGCTTTCTTCCGCGCTATTTCACTGGGTGGCAAGGCATAAATCGGCGATTCCCAGCTTGCATCTTAAGAATAGCCTGGGCCTCAGCCGCCGGGAGCAACAACTCGTGGGATTGATCCAGCAAGGGCTCACAAATAAGGAAATGGCCAGCCGGCTGAACCTCTCTGAACAGACGGTAAAAAATCATGTGCACCGCATTCTAAAAAAACTGCGCGCGCCGGATCGGCTTTCGATCGTGGAACTTTGCCGCAACGAGGGTCTAAGTCTTTTAAGTTCCGGCGGCGGCGGCGCCTAGCTTTCCCGGTTCGCGAGCAGCAAAAATGCATTCCAGGTCGTGCGCAGAAACTGATTGGAAGTCGCGCACTACGTGAATCGCGCCCGCGCCGAACAGGCTTTCGCAGGTCTCATGCAACGCAACTCCGATGCATCGCAGTCCTGCGCCTGCGGCGGAGCGGACGCCGGAGATGGCATCTTCTACTGCGAGCAAGCTCGCAGGTTCGAGGGCGATGCGGGTACAGGCCAAGCGGTAAATGGCGGCGTCGGGCTTGCCCAAAACTACGTCTTCCCCCGCTACAATGACTGGAAAGCAATCGATTAATCCCAGTTCGGTCAACGTGGAAACGGCTCGCTTGCGGCTGGCGCAGGTCGCCACAGCCAGCGCGGTGCCATTGCGATGCAGCTCGCGCACCATCGGCACAACGCCGGGAACCGGGGACGCCCCCAACCGCATTTCCTGGAAAATACTATCTTTCCGCCGACCCAATTCCTCAAGCTCCGGATCAGAACAGTGGCCAAGAAAATGTTTCAGAATATCGCTGCGCTTGCGACCATCCAAAATGAAATCCAGCTCTGGCTCGGACACTTCCTGTCCCAGCGTCTGGAAAAACTGGCGCCAGGCCGTGCGATGCACCGCATGGCTATTCACTAGAACGCCATCCATATCGAAGACGACTCCGCGCAGCCGCCACGCTTTCACGATGATCCTCCAGACAACTTTAGAGCTCGACGAGCGGAGTGTACGCCGGGCAACGGGGAGGGGATTTTCTCGTCGGTTTGCACAGAGCGGATATCTATACCAGGCCAAGTATTCTGAGCTTCTTGATAGTTCGGCATGGTACCGATATCGAGCAGGTAGTCCCTAATGGGGTAAGCCTGCAATTTTCCCAGCAGGCGAGGCAGGACATCAAATCCAACATCGGCGGGAACGTAGGGTGGTATGAAATCAAACAGCCCCGGACCTGCGAGCATGAGTCCAGAGAAAACCCAGTTGCTGCGGGGATTTTTCGGCTTTTCTTCGAAACCCGTGATGATCCCTGAGCTGTCCGTGAGCGCAACCCCGCAGCGTGAGGGGTCGGGCACCTGGTAGAGACCGACGGTGGCGACGGCGCCGTGGAGAAAATGGAACTCGGTCATGCGGCGCAAATCCGTGGTGGTGAGAACGTCGGCATAAAGAATCCAGAACGCGGGATCGGAAGCGATCCAGCTTCGATTTGCCGCGATGGTCCCCGCCGAGCCGAGCAACTGCTTTTCGTGCACGACACGAACGGTGACAGGAGACGATTTTCTGCTGAGATGTTTTTCGACCACGTGCCCATGAGCATGCAGGTTGATCAGAACTTCGGTGATGCCGAAACGCGCGCAGAGGTCGAGCCAGATATCAAGAATAGGTTTGCCCTGAATCGGCAGCAGACACTTGGGAACAGAATCGGTGAGAGGACGCAAACGGGTTCCGTTGCCTCCTGCGAGCAAGAAGGCCTTCAATGCGGCTCCTGGCAATCAGGACATGGGTTGGAAATCAAACCGAAGCCGCCGATGTGCAGGGTAGAAATGTCCAGCGCGTCCCAGCATGCTCGTCGTGATCGATGAAGGGGTCGTTGACAATAACCTGCGCACCCTGAGTGTCGAATGCAAAAGCCATCTCCTGCAAACCTTCTCCCTGCAGCGCCAACCGCACGGCCGCTTGGGACGCGGGTTCGGTGTAGAGGAGGAGAAATCCTCCGCCGCCGGCGCCGGTGATCTTCCCGCCCACCGCACCCTGTTCGCGAGCCAAAGCATAGAAGTGGTCGATGCGAGGGTTCGAAATGCGTTGGGAGACGCGCTTCTTGGCCTGCCAGGCATCATCAAGCAAATGTCCAAAGTGTTCCAGGTTGCCGCACAAGAGCGCCTCTTTCATCAAGGCTCCAGCCTCTTTCACCTGATGCAGCGCTTCCACGGCGGGTCCGGCGGGCAGTCGCGTAGATTCTTCCTGGTCGGCCAGGATGTCCCAGGAGTGGTGAGCGGCTCCGGTAAAGAAGAGCATAAGGTTTGCCTGCAATGCGGAAAGGATGCCAGGATCGAGTTGCAGAGGTTCGACCTGAGTGGCTCCGTCCGGATTGAAACGGATGTAATTCAACCCGCCAAAAGCGGCGGCATACTCGTCTTGCTTACCGACGTGCCGTTTTAGTCCGAAGCGGGTGATGCGATAAGCGCGTTCGGCGAGATCGTATTTCGACAATGGAAGCCGCAAGTATGTACTGAGCACCTTCAAGAGGTTCACACAAACACTGGCGGAGGAGCCCAGGCCCGTGCCGGGAGGGATTTCGGAAGCGAGAAACAAGTCGGCGGCAAAATTCCCGCCCAGGTCTTTCAACACCGCAAGGGGAATTTCCAGCCCCTGGTTATCGGCAGGAAGGCCGGGAAGAGCGGCCAGATCGCTCCAGTTGCCGAACAGCCGCAGGTCGGAGGAGATGACTTGCACTCGGCCGTCGCTGCGATTACCCAGGATCGTGTAGAAATATTTGTTGATCGCGAGGATGAGAACATCGGGCAGCACCTGTTCCACGATCTCGGCCAGTTCGCCCTCGTTCTGCACCTCACCCACAACTTCAATATCGGGCTGGTCGGCGATGGTAGCCAGCACCAGTTCCCGCATCAGCCGGGGATGATTTGCCACCAATACACGAACTCGTTTCACGGAGAATTCCCCAGCGCAGAGCATAGGTCGTCCTATTGCGCATGCACAAGGTTCAAAAGAGATCTATGAGGGATGCGTCGGGAAGAAGCAAGAAAGTGATCGGGAGTATTGATTAGCGCAGGACGAAAGCAAGCTGGTAGTACTAATACGTAGTACCAATCAAGGTACAAATATCTGTGTCGTGCTCCCCCATCCCGGCTCACACCCTAGATGAAGGGGATGAAGGTTGTCGTATTCTTACCTGAACGAAGGCGGGGGCAGGTCAAAAACCTGCCCAGAATCGCTCCAGTGGAAGCGTCGCAAAGACTAGACATCTTGGCTTCCATTCATGGCATTAGGAATGGGTGTTTTCTAATCCGACTGAATTGCAGGTACTCACGTCCGG
>CAVRCM010000002.1:0-301128 GCA_963719585.1 uncultured Acidobacteriaceae bacterium | reverse complement strand
TCCCCGATGACCTGTACCGGGCGCTTCGCAAGCGCGCCCGTGAGAACCGCAAGTCGATTGCCGCGGAAGTGATTTCATTGTTGGAACGAAACGTACCCACCGCAAAAGAACTGCAAGCACGCCGTGAATTTTACGACCGGATGGCAGAATTTCGTGCGGTTCGATCACCCGAACTCCGCCTCCTTTCCAACCGCCGAGGAAATGATTCGCGAGGACCGGAATCGTTGACGGCATTCGTTCTTGACGCAAGCGTAGCCGTGAAATGGGTGATTCCCTCGGCGAACGAAGCGCTCAGTGCCGAGTCTCTCCGACTTTTGCGGCGCTACGTAGCTGGCGAAATCGACTTCGTGGTGCCGGATATTTTCTGGGCCGAAATCGGCAATGTGTTGTGGAAGGGCGCTCGTCAGCAGAGATGGTCGCGGACTCTCGCAGAAGGCACCGCATCTGGCATGAAGGATCGAGATTTCCTAACCATCTCCACTCAAATCTTGTTGCCCGCGGCCCTCAAGATAGCTCTTCTTTCGATCGCAGCGTTTACGACGCAATGTATGTTCCGCGCATTCAATTCAAGATCGAGATGATCACCGCAGATGAGCGCCTCGCAAACGCCCTGGCTGCGAGCCTGCCGGTAAAATGGCTGGGGGCATTTGGATCTAGCCGCCAGGATGTCAAGTTCACCGCAGCAAATCATCAGCCACGCGAACAGCGCGGAATCGTGGCCTCGAGGTCGCATCGATCTGGCGGCGGTCTTTATTCTTTTGTTCGGCCTGATCGCCCGCATCTGGGCCGCCTCTGGTACGTTCCTCAATCCTGACGAAGCGCTCCATTTTCGGTTGGCGAACCAGACTTCGTGGCTGCTCGCCTACCGACAGAGCCTCACCGCTTCGCATCCTCCGCTTCTGACTTTTATTCTGTATTTCTGGCGCGTGCTCGGAACCTCAGAACTCTGGCTGCGCATGCCTTCCATCCTGGCGGGTGTAGTTTTCTGCTGGATGTTTTACAAGTGGCTCAGGAATGCCGCCGGCGATCTCGCCGGCCTGATCGGTCTTATTTTTGTTTCGTTCCTTCCGCCGGTCGTACTGCTCTCTGCGGAAATCCGGCAGTACGCTTTGCTTTTAGCGTTTCTCGCAAGCGCGCTGTATTTTCTGGACGATTCTTTTGCGAAGAACTCATCGGCCAGAATGATTGCATTTTCCCTGTGCCTCTACCTTGCCATGTTGTCGCATTACTCCGCCTTCTGGTTCGCCGCGGCCCTCGGCATCTATGCTCTGCTGCGATTCACCGAGCGAATTTCGTTGGCGCTGAAGATGACTTGGGCCATCGGACAAATCGGCGCACTCGCTCTCGCGATCTTTCTATACAAGAGCCACATTTCCAAACTCGGGGTGGGGGGAATCGAGAACCGCGCTGCAAGGCTGGATGAGCGATTTTTTTCTGCGCCGCTCCTATTTCGATGCGGCACACGACAATCCCCTGCTCTTTTTTGTGGGGCATAGCTTTGGAGCTTTTCAGTATTTTTTTGGTCAGCTTGCCGTGGGCGACGTGATGGGCCTGTTATTCGTATTGGGAGTGGCGCTGCTCTTGCGCGGCAAGGATCTACCGCGCAGAAAGCGGATTCGCGCCGATTAGCAATATTGTTGCTCTGCCGTTTGCCGTTGCAGCGGTCGCCGCCCTGGCGCATATTTATCCCTACGGCGGAACGCGTCATATTGCGTTCCTGATTATTCCGGGGGTGACAGGAGTCAGTATAGCGACAGCGCGTTTGGCAGCTGACAGTTGGAAGCGCGGGCTTGCGGCCGCCGCTCTTATCGTTGTGGCTTGTATTGCGTTCGGCAAGACTCGCCCGCCCAGCATGGACCCCGCCGATCAAAGCCGGACGCACATGACGGCGGCGATCAATTTCATAAAGCAAAATGTAAAGCCGAACGAGCTCATCTTCACCGATTACCAGACTGATCTGATTCTTGGCCACTATCTGTGCCAGCAGCAGCCGATTTCTGTTGATGCTGCGCCGGCCACGTTCGAACAGTTTTCCTGCGGCGGCTACCGTGTCGTTTCCCAAGACTACAAAGGATGGCAATTTTGGGCTCCAAATTTTTCTGAGGAATGGCAGCGGCTGATGAAGGACTTTAACCTCCAGCCCGGCGAAACTGTGTGGATCGTACAGGCAGGATGGGGCACGCATTTCCCCAAGACTTGCAACGTCAGTTCGCCGAATTCCGCAACTTGCACTTCGAGTCGTTCGGCAAGAACATCCTCATTTTCAAATTTACCGTGGGTCAACCGATGCCCGTCCGTTGCTCAGTAAGCAGATTTATTTCCCCCCCGGCCGATTCAGCCCCAGCGCCCGCAGAGTGAGCTCGTCCGGCACGCTCCGCCCATCTTTCTTGACGACAACTCCGAAGCTGCCGGAATAGTCCCACATTGTCCAGCCGATGCCGTGGCGTTCCAACGCTGTGCGAACGTCGTGAATCCACGCGGCGCGATCCTGCGGGTCCGCATACGCGCGATACACTCCGAACTCGTTGCACACCACCGGAACACCGTTATGCTGCGCCCAATCCGCGACCTGTGTAATCTCTGTGTCAATGCGCGCCGCGTCCCAGTGGTCCTGTCCATAGCGGATCACAGCCAGGCGGTCTACAGCATCCGGCACTCCCGCCGCCGCTTTCGCAGCCGATTCAGGAGACGAGGGATAGTCGCAGTCCCTTCACCCAATGCCAGAAGTAAACTCCCCAGGTTGCGCCTTGATGGGTGAAGAGGTGCGGCTCGTAAAAATGAAAGTTGTAGATGACGTTGGGATCGCGCAGCGGCTCAAGAAAAACCAGCTCATCGTCATTCGACCACCGCGCTCCCGCTGCGATCAGCGTGTTCTGCGGAGCGCCTTCGCGAATCGCCGACGCCAACTTTGCCTGCACTCCATACCAGCGATAGCGATCCGGGAACTCCGGCTCGTTCAGGATTTCAAAGAAGACCCGCTCCGAATCCCAAGTGGAGTAATGTTTTGCCAGCGCTCGCCAGAAATCCGCCAACTCCTGCACAGCGCTGTCATCTTTCGCCAGACGCGCTTTGAAGTCGCTCTCCGGATGCAGATCGATTACGACCGCCATCTGATGATCCAGAATCATCTTCACTGCCGCATCCAGATACCCGAGATAATCCGCAGGGATTTCGTTCGGCGGATGGTTCGCCATCATTGGTTGCGGATTTACGCTAAGCCGCACGTGATCGAATCCCATGGATTTCATCAGCGCAATATCTTCCGCCGTGGTCCAATTTTGAAAATGTTCTTTAGTGTAACCGCGCGTGTCATAAACCTGCGCGAACCATTCGCTGGCGTTGATGCCATGTCTTAGGCGCGCCATGCGGGATGCGAGCACGGAAGAAGTTGGTTGTGGAAGAGAGTTTGTCGAGCTTTGTGCCGGCAGAAATGGCGAGGCAAGGCAGGAGAGAAGAATCAACACCGGGACGTGTCGTAAGATCCGCGAACATTTCATATCGTCTTTAGCCCACAACTGGCACTGCTGCATTCTTAGTTCGCCAGCTTAGTTCTTTAGCGATTGCAGCTAACCATCATCGTACGCAGCCCGGGGCAAAACTGAAAACGAGAACCATGCAGATTGTGGCCTAAAGGTTCACCGCTATGGTGCCGATAAGGCATACAGACTGGTTTGCTTTAGAATCAATACACATTTCTGTTGCGCAGGTTGAGAGAGGTAGGCGCCGATGGAAGCACAAAATCAGGCTGCAGCCATCCCGGTCCGAGATCTCCCCGACGCGCGTCGACAGCCTCGCTTCAAGCTTGATACTCATATCAGAATTAATACCAAGACATGCGGCGTGCTCGTGGGCCGCACCGTGGATATCAGCGAATCTGGAATCTCAGCTTTGCTGAAACTCGAAGTTCCGGTGGGTGAATTCGTGGAATTGCAATTCACGCTGCCGTTCGGGCCGGTCACGGTTTATGCAATCGTTCGGCAAAGGAACGCGTTTCGCTATGGCTTTCAATTCGTCGAGTCAAACGCAGTGCACGAAATAATCCAAACTACCTGCCGGAGCCTCGAAATGGAACAATCGCTGTTCGGCGGGAATAAGTGATCCGACTTTCCGCCGAATCCGGCGGTGGGCGCCGGACCTAATGACTCATCTCTTTCGCGATCTGATCTCCAACCTGCTCGGCAAAAGTCTGGAAGGCTGGAATCTCAAATAGCCTTAGTCCGATCTCCTGCTGGGGCAGAAATTCTGCATGAACGGCGCTGCTGTTTTCGCGCAGTGCGACGCGCAGCCTGGCTGCAGTCTCGGGGTCGAAGCTTTCCGATACGACCACGCTGTTGTCTTTCCAATGCTCCACGATCACTGCGCCTTCTTCGGTCGAAATCTGCGCGATCGAGACCGGGCAATTGTCGCCGGAGCAAGCAGGCACCGGCTGCACGGTCGCGGTGCGATAGCGTTGCGAAACCGTGCGAGCGTAGAAACTGGCGAACCACTCGGCGGCCTGTGGAGTTTTCCATCGCGAAACATATAGCAGCGCCACGTCAGCGGTGCTGGGCGCTATTTCCGCAACTTCTTTGTCCTTCTTGCGGAAGGTCATGTAAGAGCCGCCCTGCCAGGCCGCGGAAAGTTCGTCGGCAATTTTTCGTTCCCCGTACTGCTTCAACAACGCCCGTACATCCAATTCTCCGATCCCGCCGGAGTCGCATACGTCATACTCATGGTTGAGCGCCGCCTGCATGTCCGGGATACGGACGGCGGGCAATTTGTCGCCGTTAATGTATGCCTCCGGCTGCAGCACTTCGTGCGAGTTGCGGGGCGGGCGCGCGAATGCCCCCGCAAATGCCATCTTCTTTCCGCCCTTGTGCAGAAGTTCGCCTTCGAAGATCAGACCTTCCTGATAGGGAAAGCCTCCCATCTCGCGCAGAATCATCGGAGCATCGTGCATCATCTGGGAATCGATCACTGCCTTCACCGCGGGCTCTTCCATCTGGTAGATCAAGCCGGGCGTATCTTCGAGGGTGCGTCCGACGGGCTTAAGCATGTAGTCGACGTAAACTACCATGGCCTGGCCTTCGACTACGGCCTTCCGCGCGATCTGACTGTCGCCGTCGATAGGCGCGTTACTATTCACCTGCTTGCCCGCAGACTTTGCCCCAGGTTTCATCCACCTGGCCAAATCGTAGTTCTGGTCTTGCAGGGCATGGGTAAGCTCGTGCGCCAGGATCGGCTCCTGGCGATCGGGCGGAACCCAGTTCAGCATGGAAATAGTTTTGGTCTCGTCGTCATAGTAGGCGGCAATTTGCTGGCCCGTGGACTTCACCAGGAATTCCTGCAGGTTGAAATCCCGCGGCAGAAACCCGAATTTCTTCAGGCTGAGTTCTTCCTGAACGAAATTCTTTTTGAAATCCTCTTTCGCCATCTGCGCAGCGGCGTACTTTTCTACATCGTCTTTGCTGACCAAGCGGCGCTTTACTGCGGCGTGCTTCGGCATGCCCGTGTCGTCGGCGGCAAAGGCGAAGATTCTGTCCACCGATTCGAACAGCTTCTTCGTATCCGCGTCCGTCATTTTGACTTCATTGGTCGTATCTTTGCGCAGCTTGCGCGCCACATCACCCAGACTCTGTCCGGAATCTGGTTGCTGAGCGAACGCGGAAACAGAGACACAAACAGGAATGTAGATCGCAAGGATTGCGCACCGTCGCCAAAATGCCAGCATGGTCCCTCACTCAGACACAGGAATGCACTCGGGTTGATTCTGCTTGAGCGAGGACCGCAACTCACCGCTTAAGTTTGGATTGCAATTACGAAGGTAAGCTCGGTTAACGAAGGATTCGTGCTTTTTTGAAGGGGCGGCTGAAAACTACGCTTGTTGAAAGTTACTTCAGCTCCGCCAACTTCTGCGTCGCCATCTGTCCCGCTTCCGTGGAGGGATTGTCTTTCTTGATCTGCTCGTAAAGGCGCTTGGCGTCGAGCGGCTGATTACTGGTTTGATAGAGCTCGGCCAGCTGCAACTGCGCCGTGACTTTACTCACGGAAATTGTCGGCTTGTTGATCAACTCCTGATAAAGGGTCACTGCATCTTTGGTGCGGTTGGTATTGCCATAAAGAGTGGCCAGTGCAAGTTTCGCAATCGAAGCCAGCTCTTTGTTGCCGCTGGAAGCTACAGCCTTGAAGTCATTTTCAGCGCCGGCATTGTCGCCCTCCGTGGCGGAAGTCACTCCCAGAAAATACCGGGACACATCCGCCGAGTGCGTGTGAGGATATTTGTCGATAATCGTCTGGAACTGCTTCTTGGCAGCTTCGGCGCGTTCCTTGGCGGACGTAAAGCTGGGAATGCCAGGCTGGGCGGGGCTTCCGGCGGGACGAATCTGGGCCTCGAGAGTTCTGATGGCCTGCGTCATGTCGAGACTCGCCTTCTCGTTTTGCGCGCTTAAGTAATACCAACCACCCACACCCGCGGCAGCGATTATCAGCAGGACGACCACGGCGATAACCAGGGTGTTTCTGTGTTCCACGCTCCAATGCGCGGTCTTTTCCGCGGCCTCGATGGTGACCCGGCTGAATGCGTCCTGCTTAAGTTGATGGCGTGTCTGTGCGCGCACGACTACCTTCCAATCTCAGTCTCGAAGAGCCCTTTGTTTTGGAGACGAAGGACCAGTTTAGCAGCCAGAAAACAGCAGCGTCAAAGCAGCCGAGTTAGTGCTGAGCTTCTTCCAGCAGTCCTTGCTCGAGTTTCTCCTGGCATTCGATGCAGTGGCGCGTCCAAGGCACAGCTTCCAGACGCTTGGCGTTGATTTCTTTGCCGCAGTGGATGCATTCTCCGAAACTGCCTTCGCGGATGCGCGCCAGAGCTTTATCCACCATTTGCAAGAGTTGCCGCTCGTTGTTGCTCTGGCTGAAAAGAAACTCCTTGGTGTAGGAACTGGCGGCGCGATCGGCAATATCCTGGGCCGTATCTTCATCGGCAGAGCGCCCGTCGGCCTGCGTGCGGGAGACCGTCCGGCGCAGCTCCTGCTGCCGGGTCTCAAGCCGCTTCTTGAATCCTTCTAACTTCTTCTTGTCCATAGTGTCACTTCTAAAATCCTGCGACGGCTTCCCTGCGCCGTCTGTGAGGAAAAGTCCAAACGACGATGATAAGCGCCAAAATTGAGATGCGTCAACCGGGGCTCCGGGTAGGCGAGGGTGATTTGGATTAAGACAGAGTGTGCGCGAAATAAATCCGTCGCCCCGCTGGTAAAGACGCGGGGCCAGGGATGAAGAAAGCACGCCGCACCTACGCTCTCAACGCTCCGGGCCTTCGGGCAGAGATTGCTTTTTAGGACCATTGGCGGTAACGCGGTCCTGAATTTTCTCGTAAGTCGATTGAGGGATTACTTTCTTTTTGAGCAAGTCCTCTTTCGAGCCGAAGGGGCGCGCGTCGATGATGCTTTGCGCGCGATCGGGGCCGACGCCGGGAAGAGCGGCCAGGTCTTTCTTGCTGGCGCTATTCAGGTCTACGGGTTGTCCGTTAGCAGAGGGCGTGTCGCTCTTTTCCGCCGTCGTCATTTTGTGAGTTCCCGAAGGATACGAACTCTGGTCGGTAGGGGGCGGGGCAGCCTGCTGATTCTGTTGACCGTATGAAAAAGCGGTCAGCAACAGCACAGGCAAAATCACTGCCTTGAGCGAGATCATTTTTATTCTCCTGACAAACGGAAAATTGGATGCTGGTCGAGGGTCAAGAGTTTGCGAAGAACGATAAAACGCAAAAGGCCGCCCTGCTGATGAGCAAGGCGGCTTCTTACGCTTAGTCCCGGTTTATCAGGTCGCTCGATCAGTGGTGATCGTTATCCCAATTCTGTTCGGTCTCCCAACGATGTTCTTTTCCATTCCACCACTGGTGGTACTGTTCCCAGCAACGCTGGCGTTCGGCATTCAGCTCGCGACGGCGGTCTTCGGCTTCGCGGCTGTGTTCGCCGTTATCGCGGATGGCTTTGTCCAGTCGTGCCTCAGCCTTTTCGACGGCATGCTGGCAATGTGAGCGATCATCGGCATGAGCCCGCGGGGCTGCCATAAAGAACATAAGCGCCGCTGCCATCACCGCTGCCGCTGCTGTTTTTCCCAATCGTAGATTCAAGGCTATTCTCCTCTCGATTTCGGCAATCGCTCCGGACTGCCGATTTTTAAAATCCACCCAACACCGGGGATCTATTTCTATTCAGTGCGACGAGTGACGTTTCGGAACACCCGAATCTTATGGGCGCGGGGGCGGGCGGTTCGATACCGTTCATCCTGTATTGAAGAGTTAGTAACCCGTGCCGAGTTAACGATCTAGCCACAATCAGAGGCTGTGATCGCCTCGAGTGGTTGACAGTCGTGCGACATCAGACTAGGGTTGAAGTGAGGTGGTTTCCACCTTCTCCTCATTTCAGGTTCCCTGAACTAAGTCAGCCCATCTGAAGTTGTCTCTCTTAGCAACCCCAACCTTAAGGAGGTTGCCTATGTTTGCACGCAATGTCTCAATTCATCTGAAATCCAATATGCTGTCCGATTACACGCGAACTTTTGAGAAGGAAGTCCTTCCTTTGCTTCGTAAACAGAACGGTTTTAAAGATGAAATCACATTCGCCGGTCCTGGCGGAGTCGATGTGACCGCAATCAGCCTGTGGAATAACAAGAACGATGCCGACACTTACAATAGCAATGCCTATCCGCAAGTGTTGAAGACGCTGGCAAAGTTTATCGAGGGAACGCCCCAGGTTCACACCTTTGATGTTGTCACCTCGACCTTACAAAACCACGACGTTCTCGTAACAGCATAAAAAACACTTCGAGTTGTTGGTCTGCGCAGGCGGAGTAGCCTTTGCCTGCGCAGACCAGCACTCGGCATGACACGACCACCCCATGCACCTAGCGCTGCAAAACGCGGAAACTATCAACCGTTTGGTTGAACAGGGCGAATTCCTGCTGAAGATTTTTCATGATGAGCGGCAGAAAGATCCCGCAGGAGTGGAAACTGAGTTTGCGCGTGGCGAGCTGCTGGGCTGGCGCAGCACTTTACATACCCTCTACCGTGACTACGCGGAAGACATTGTTGACCGCGTTGTCGCCAGGACCCACTTGGCGATTCCTGCTGACGAATCGCAGAACGAGGGCAGTCATGCCTTTTGAGGCCATCCTGCGCGAAGCCGAGCAACTCTATGATGTCAGCAAACGTCTTGTGATACTGGCGGGGAAATATCCGCCCCTCTCAGAACAGCTTATGACCATTTCGGGAAGCGTTCATAACACGGCCACTGTATTAGGAGTGCTGATTACGACAAAAATGGCTAAACCACTCTGATTTGGCTTGCCTAATGTCAGCTTTTGTGGCGCGTCAAGATTTGCTTTTGCGAAGGCCGTGAAAGCATGGGCTTTGTGAGATTTTCTCCCAACAAATTCCTGCCCTCGTCTTCCTGCCCTCGTCCTCATCTATCCCAAGTGGTCTTCTCATAAGGATGTGCGACGTCGTCTGCCCAACTCGTTTTGCGCATCTTTGTTTCTCGTTAGCGCGGCAGCGGATCTTTCGTGCCGGCTAATGCGTATGCCAGAACAGCCATTGCGGCGGCGTTCTCCCGAAGCTCAGTTGGAACAACTTTGTCCAGGGTGTCGGCGGCGGAATGGTGATAGTTGAAATAGGTTCTGTCGTCTTGCATCACGCCGATAGCAGGAACTCCGGCGTTGGCCATGGCCTCGATATCGGCCTCCGGGGAATAGCTGGTGGACTGAAGGATGGTTGCGCCGATGCTGAGAAGAACGGATTCGACGGGACGTAGGAAGTCGATGGCGGCGGGAGCTGCTTTCACTTCGAATCCTAACGGATGGCCCGCGCCGGAGTCGCTCTCAATGGCGGCGATGTAGTGCGGGAAGTCTGTGGAATATTCGGCGGCATAGGCTTTATTGCCTGAGCCTCCGGTTTCTTCGTCCATCCAGGCGATCACGCGAAGTGTGCGAGCGGGGCGCAGGTGCAGGCGCTGGAGAATTTCGGCGGTTTCCATGGCCATGACGACTCCGGCGCCGTCGTCGATCGCGCCTGTACCGAGATCCCAAGAGTCGAGATGTCCGGAAACGATGACGATCTGCTCAGGGTGTTCTGAACCTTTGAGGTCGCCGATCACGTTGTAGCTGGTTTCGTCTGGCAGTTTCTGCGGGGTGAGGGTGAGATGCATGCGAACCTTGCCCTGTGCGGCGAGATGAACGATGAGGTCGGCATCTTCGGCTGTGACGGCTCCGGCGGGAATGCCTGCAGGAAAACTGAATCCGGTATGCGGAAGACGGTAGTCGGCACTGCCCACCGACCGCACCAGTGCGGCGACTGCGCCTAGATCGGCAGCGGCTTTTGGTCCGGCGGCGCGGTAGCGGACGGCTTCGCTGTAGGCAGCAAAGGCTTGTCCGGCAGCGGCTTTTTGCTTGTCGAAGATTTCGTTGAACAGGACGATCTTGCCCGTAACCTTATCGCGGCTGAGCGCGGCGAGTTCGTCGAAGCTGTTGACTGTAACGACGTCCGCAGTAAGGCCGTCGGCCGGAGTCGAGGAGCTGCCACCGAGGGCAGTGAGCACGATCTTTTGCGTGGTGCCAGGAACCATGCCGGGATATTCAACCAGAGCGGCAGTTTCCGCTCCCCGGACCCAGTGCGGTACGACGACCGGCTGCAAGCGAACATCGAGGCCCAATTGGCGGAGTTCGGTGGCAACGTATTGGGCGGCGGCGAGGGCTTGCGGTGAGCCGGTGGGACGAGGTCCGATGTTTTCAGTGAGATGTGCGAGCTGGCGGTAGGCGTAATCGTCATTCAGCGCCGCCGCCTTGATGGCAGAAAGCTGCTGCAGAAGCAGCGGAGGGAAATTCTGCTGGTCGGTTGGCGAGGATAGCGGACCAGCCATCCGCGACAACGCGGACTGCGGCGTTTGTGCTGGGGTTTGGGCGGTCACGAAAACTGAGAGTCAATAAGACTGTGATCAGGCAAGCAGTGAAGCAGCGGAGCGTGGTCATGGTTGGAGCCAAGTGTATCGGAGAGAGCAAGTAGAGGAAAGATAGGGACCTACCGCGTCAACCCGATGTCTTCGAAGCCCCCGAAGCGTGCTAGCTTGAGGGCATGGACAAGAAACAGATTAACGATCCGAAGATGACGTGGAACTTCCTGATCTGGGTAGGCGGTGTGTTCATGCTTTCTCTTTTCGCTCTGCTGGCGCATTTCGTATGGAGACTCTTTTAGATTTTTGGGAGTACGCTGTTCGCCGCAAGAAAAATGGCCCTATTTCTAGGGCCAAATTTCGAAGAGGCAAAGAGGTAGGTGGTTTAGGAAAGGCTATGCAAGTCGCCGCTCCGCCAGTTGGAACGGCACTTCGGGAAATGTTTCGAGGCGAAGAGAGTGAGGGTCATTGCTTTTGTGTACGGCCTCTTGGTTACAGGAGAAGAAGCATTTGCCAAACCAAAAGCTGATCGCGGCTGGCTAGCTTTAGGCAAGCCAGCAAGGCCTGAAAGAGCAAGGCTTAACGCCTCGACCTCGTGCCAAAAGCCGACATCCGCAGTTGGATTGTCGTGGACTGAGAGTGCATAAGCCTGCACATTCAATGCAGGTGGATGCTTCGGAAAAGATAAATCCGAGCCGCCGGCACGAACCAGCGGCTCGAAAAGGAAACTAACTATTTCCTGCCACAGTACGCAGCTTCCCGGGGAGGAAGTGGTAGGGAGGCCAGGGGCCGCTGATGGCGACCTGACAGTTTTTCAACTGCTTGGCGGCCGTGCTGTAGCGGTTCTGATATTTCTCCACCGACTTGGAATCGATGAGATGGGCAATGTCGATGAGCATGCCCTGCGGAGCTACCTTCTTGCAGCTCACTTCTTCTTCCAGAGGGTTAAACAGCTTGTGCACCTGCACCGACAGGGCGCGAGCCTTGGTCTGGCGCTCACGTTCGCGGGAAGCCTTGACGCGTAACTTTGAAAGATAGTCGCCGCCGACAGTGTCGGGAAGGATGACATCGATCATGGCTTCGCGCAGCGAGCCGTCCGTGACTGTCAACTTGATGTGCATTTCGGACTTGCCGCGGAGTTTGGCGACGCTTAAACCGAAAGCTCGCCGGTTTACCCGGACAGCCTGGCGCAGGGCGTCGTCGCTTTCAAAGATGGTGCCGAAACGGAAGGGCAGCACGGTAGAATTACGAAAACAGCCGCTGACTACGCGGGCGTGATCGATGGCCGCCTTCTGATCAAGTGGGGTAGAGTTGGGGTCGTATTCGCTCACAATCACAGCAAACTCACCGCTGGGATAGCTGAGGACAGGGGCTCCGTTCACGCCTTGAACATTCTCAATTACGAAAGGGCGTCGGGAACGGGTGCCGTTAGGAAGGGTCTGGTGCTCGGTAAGGCAGTATGCGTACCACGACATATTGAACTCTCCGAACCGGGACGGAGGCTGACGAACCGCCTCTTTATGTTGTTTTGCACAACCTGAGCTACGAGTCTGGAAGTTTACTTAGCGGTACAGGGTCAAATCGGGAAACCTACTATTTGCCCCGTAGGCCATATTACTTCGGATTGATTGGAAAATGCAACTTTTTCGTTACAAGAGGCATCGCCGAGGAAATCTCGAGGTGTCACCGGGCTTTTGCAAGCCCAAATTCGGAAAACTTGGGCGAAAACGCTCACTTCTTTTTTGCCGCAGCCGCGGCTGCCGCTCGAGCCGTCCGCTCCTGGAGGGATAACATTACCACCTGAAGCATGTCGTCCTGCGGGGCCGGCTTTCCCGTCCAAATCTCGAATTGCCGGGCAGCCTGGTGGACAAACATTTCAATGCCGGGGATGATCTGCGCGCCTCGCTCCTTCGCCAGCTGCAGCAGGCGGGTTTCGGGTGGATCATAGATCATGTCGAAAACGTAGCGCGCGTTGATTTCCTTCTCCTGCAGCGGAGTTTCGCGGCTATTGCCCATCCCGACCGGTGTGGCATTGATGATTACGTCGAAGGAATATTTCTTCAGGTCGGCGCGTTTCACCGAGCGGGCGTGGGCCCGGCGGGCAAGCTTCTGTGCGGCGGCAGCGCTTCGATTCAGAATGAACACTTCTGCGCCCCGTTCTTTCAGTCCAAAGACGGCCGCGCGAGCCGCACCTCCTGCGCCCAGAACCAGGATTTTCGCGTCCTGCAGCGTGCTGAGGCGGCGCTCCAGCGGGCGTACCACTCCGGACGTGTCGGTATTGAAGCCGTAGAGCTTACCATCCTGGGCGCGGACCACTGTGTTGCATGCGCCGATCTTCGTGGTATGCGTGTCCGTGTTGTCGAGATAAGGAAGGATCGCTTCCTTATATGGCATGGTGATACTGAGGCCGTGTATAGGAATTTCGCGCACGCAGGTAAGTAAGTCCTTCAGAGTTTTGGCGTGCAGGGCGAGATAGACGGCGTTCACATTCTCTCGCCGGAAGGCCGCATTCATGATAGCGGGAGAAAGGGAGTGGGCAACCGGATCCCCGGCAACCCCGTAGACGCGTGTCGCTGCATCCACCTGCTCGATGCGGTACACGCTGCGCAACTCCTGCGCGGTGACTTGTCCGGGTGCCGTTTCTTCTCCTGGACTGACCGCGGCAAAGGTAAACACGCTGCCGGCGCGCACTCCGAGCACGCGGCTGATGATGCCTTGCTCGCCCATGCAAACGCCAACGATGGAATGGTTGTCGCTCTCGCGCCCCAGAAACTGGATCATGGAAACATTGTCGGCGAGCGTAGTGGCGGTACTGACGACTTTGTAGAAGTCTGCGGGGAAGGCGCGCATCTTTTCCAGAGTTTCGTCCAGCTTCTTGGTCCCGCGAAAGTCGTGAAACGAAAGAATCAGCCCGGCGCGGCTCCGAAGCTTTTGCAACTGCTCCGGCTTGCACTTAAGAGCGGTCTGGAGTTCGACGTCTACGAGTTGGCAGCCCGCGCCGGCCGCTTTGCCGAGAATGTCCAGCTGGGACGCGATCGAACCGCGAAACTTGCCTCCGCTCGCCGCCCGCCGGCAGGTAGCAATCACCGTAATACCAGAGTGGGTCTCCAGGAAGTGCTTAATCTTGGGAAGGGCCAAGCTGGGTTTTGAAATGTAGTCTAACCTGAACTCTAGAAAGGAGTTATCGCGGATCAGGCCCTCCGCTTTCTCAATTAGTTCAGAAGGGTCGGACACGGCAAGAGCCACGCAAACCCGCGGCAGCCGCAGTGGCAAAACGCGCGCCGGATAAGTTTTAGGAGCAGAAATCATCTTGAATCAATAGGTTCGGATTAGAGCAACAGGTTCGGCGCGAATCTTACAGGGGTCGAATTGTAGATGCAACTGTGGAGTGAAAATTTAGTCGAAAAAACTGTTTTCACATTCCGTCTGACACCCTCGTAACCTTGACCCCCTCTTACCCCCTTGTTACCTTCCACTTGACGCAGCAGTTCCATGGAATTTGACGGGGAAGGTGCCAAGGGCGGTCCTTTCCGGAGGCAACATGAAGAAAATAGGATTGTTATTGTTACTAGCGGCGACCGCAGGTTGGGCTCAAACCTCGCTGGATATCGCTACGGCGAATGTGGTTACGCCATCGGGAACGATTCCGACGACGCCCAGTTTTCCGATTCAACGGGTGCAGATGCCCACCTATGCGGATGTTTACTGCGCTGGTTTCATTAATCGTGAAACCCTACCCGATGCCAACTTTGTGGCGGGGGGTCTGCAGACTCCAAACACCACCAAATTCGTCAAGAACGACATCGTCTACCTTGAAGGAACTGGCTACTCCCTGGGCGCACAGTATGAGATTATCCGCGCGTTGCACGATATGGACGAGTATGAAATGTATCCCGGACAGAGCAAGGTAATGAAGGCCACGGGGCAGCCATACGCAGAGGTCGGGCGCGTTCGCATCATCGATACACGCAGTAAGGTGGCCATTGCGATGGTCGAATACTCGTGTGATCCCATTAACCCCGGAGATACTGCGATTCCTTTTGCCGAGAAGACCATGGTGGCATTCCATCCACCGGTACGGTTTGATCGATTCCTGCCGACCGGCAGCAAAGTATCGGGGCGCATTGTGATGGGGAGGGACTTCGACTCAGTACTTGGAACTGGCCAGAAAGTCTACATGAATGTGGGGGCGAACCAAGGGGTAAAGGTGGGCGATTATTTCCGCGCCGTGCGTAGCTACGAAGCCGACCTGATTGACCCTGTGGATTCGCTTTCGTTCAAAGCCGCGATCAGCGAAGATACGCAGAAGAAGCAACCGTCGTTCGATCCGAACATGTTCACCAAAGGGAACGGTCCGGTGATTCACGTTCGCGATTTGCCGCGGCGCGCCGTGGGCGAGATCGTCGTAATTGGAACCACGCCCACCACTGCGACTGGAATGATCGTTTTCGCCATGGAAGACGTTCATGCCGGCGATAACGTGGAGCTAGATGAACAGACACAGACACAGGCACAGGCACAATCGCAGTAGCCTAACGATTACAAAGAAAGCAAACAGGAACGAAACCGGGGACGGGCAACCGTCCCCGGTTTCGTTGTGGCGCGTCGTGTGGAAAAAATCGCAGGACCCCGCGTCGTGTCAGAATATTGGCATGAAAACGTCGCAAGCCGTGCCCATTCCTGAATTTCTTTACGGCACCGCCTGGAAGGAAGAACGAACGCCCGCGCTGGTCGAACTCGCGTTGCGCGCGGGCTTTCGGGGAATCGATACTGCCAACCAGCGGCGGCATTATTTCGAAGAAGGAGTCGGGGAGGGATTGGCCGCTGCCTATCGCGCCGGAGTAGTCACTCGCGCAGATCTTTTTCTGCAAACAAAATTTACCTATCGGCCGGGTCAGGATCACCGTTTGCCGTACGATCCCGCCGCCAGCCTATCCGCCCAGGTGGCGCAGTCGATGGCTAGTTCGCTTGGTCATCTGGGCACCGACTACGTTGATAGCTACATTTTGCACGGACCTGCGTCCGGCTACGCATGGACCAACGCCGATGCTGAAGTGTGGGAAGCGATGAAGAAGGAGCGCGATGCTGGCCGCGCCCGTCTGCTGGGAGTCAGCAACGTTTCGCTGCGACACCTGGAGGAGTTGGACGGTGCTCACTCAGAACTGCCTGCCTTCGTGCAGAACCGCTGCTATGCCCGCTTCGGTTGGGATCGCGAGGTGCGCCGATTTTGCAGTGAGCGCAAGATTGTCTATCAAGGATTTTCGCTGCTCACCGCAAATATTGAAGTGCTTCGTCATCCAGTAGTCGTCAGCCTGGCCGAGGATCATCGGGTTAGTCCGGCACAGGTGATTTTTGCTTTTGCACGTGCGATCGGAATGCTGCCGCTTACTGGGACTTCCAGCCCAGAGCACATGCGACAGGATCTGGGAAGCGCGACGCTGACGCTTGCGCCGGAATCGGTGCGGGTGATCGAAAGTTTAGCTGGCTAGTCCCGCTCTACCTCAATCCCTTCACCACATGAGCTTGCGAAAGTGTCACTGGCCGGAATATTGGGGGTGATTCAGCAGCGCGAGGGCTTCGCGGGTACTCAAGAACCTTGCTCCGAGATCCTGGAGTTCGGAAACCGCCCGCTGTCCATTTTCTGCGTTCAAGGTTTCGATTGCATCGTGCACCACCGACACGCGCCGGCCACGGTCCAGCAAACCTTTGGCTGCGAAGCGTACACAGTATTCCGTGACCACGCCGAATACCACGAATTCAACATCGTCCCCGAATCGCTGTATGAATTTTGCAGCGTGGCGGCTTTCAAAGATATCCAGCGTCTGCTTCTCCAGCAGAACCTGTTGATAGGAGGAAAGATCGTGCGGAAGCACAGCCTGAGCATCGTTTGCGATGGTGAAAACTTTATCGGTCAAGGCCTCGGGAACGAACGCGGAACCGGGCGTGCCCTTGATGCAGTGCGGAGGAAACGTTTGAAACTCAGGATCGTCCGGAGAGTGGTAGCAACCGTGCGAGACGAGAAAGACGCGGCCCTGCCGGGCTGCATCCGTCAGCTTGCGAATATTAGGCAGTAACCGCTCGGCACCGGGCACGTAGAGTTTGCCGCCAGGCAGCATAAAATCCGCCTGCGGATCGACTTCCCAGAAAACTATGCTGCGAGAGACCATCTCAATTCCTCGGCTTTGCGTGGGAACGATTTTCGCCCAGAGTTAGTTCGCAAAGGCCATCTACAAATTCGGGAGTCAACTTGTCATGTCGAAGGAGGAATCGCATGTAAATGGGACCGTACAGCGAATCGAGAAGCAAATCCATATCGACATTTTTTTTCAACTGGCCGCGGGAGATGCCACGACGAAGTGTGGCGTAAGCCTCCTGGCGCCGTGGTTTCATGAAACGTTCGCGAAAGGCGGCAATCAGGTTGTGATCGCTTTGCCCGGCGCCCAGCATGGCGGAGACGATGCGTCCGCGGCGGCTGCGGAAAACTTTTATAAGCTGCCGCATTTGCTGGTTCATGTCGCTGCGAACCGAACCGGTGTCGGGAAAATGCAGCTTGCGAGTGGCGCTGCTGGCAAATGCATCGGCGATGAGAGCGCCCTTATCCGGCCACCAACGGTAAACTGTGGCTTTGCCAACGTTGGCGCGAGCCGCCACGGCTTCAATGGTTAATTCCGAAAAGCCTTTTTCCGCCAGAAGTTGCAAGGTACTTTGCAGGATGGATTGCCGAGCCTCTTCACTCCGAGGCCGCCCCGGCGGCCGCTTGCGGCCATTCCCTCCGCCATTCCTGAGAGCCGATGCCTTCTGGCGCATGTGCCTACCCTAACATATAATCAAGCCTGCGCATTAGAATCCAATACGGACAGTATCGAATCTAAAACAAACTTGACGGGGTTGGCTTCGCATCCGTGCAGGCAGCCCTCTTTAACTCTGGAGCGGTGCCTAAGCGATGTGGATTGTAGCCTTAGCCCTAAGACGTCCCTACACATTTGTGGTGATGGCGCTGGTCATCATCATTCTGACACCGCTCACGATTCTGCGTACCGCGACTGACATCTTCCCGAGTATCGATATTCCCGTAGTGTCCGTGGTGTGGTTTTACACCGGTATGTCGCCGCAAGATATGGCCGACCGCATCGTGGCCAACTCTGAGCGCGGCATCACTACGACGGTCAACGACATCGAGCACATGGAATCGCAGTCCGTATATGGACTGGGCGTCATCAAAGTTTTCTTTCGTCCCGGCACCAATGTACAGGGCGCTATCGCGCAGATTACAGCAATCTGCCAAACCAGCGTGCGCAGTCTTCCGCCCGGCACCACCCCACCGCTCATTATTTCCTACAGTGCATCGACCACTCCTATCATTCAACTCGGCTTGAGCAGCAAGACTCTTCCAGAACAACAACTCTTCGATCTTGGCCAGAACTTTCTGCGTAACTATCTTGCGACGGTGCCGGGCGCCGCTACTCCGTATCCCTACGGCGGCAAAATTCGGCAGATTCAAGTGGACCTCGACTTGCCGAAATTACAAGCTTACGGCCTCGATCCCAATGACATTGTGAATGCCGTCAATGCGCAGAATATTATTCTGCCCTCCGGCACCATCAAGATGGGCTCGCTGGAATACAACGTAGAGATGAATGGAACGCCGCAAACCATCGCGGAATTGAACGACCTTCCGGTGAAGACCACCAACGGTTCCACGCTCTATATGCGTGACGTTGCCCACATCCGCGACGGCTTTGCTCCGCAGACCAACATTGTGCGCCAGGATGGCAATCGGGGCGCGCTTATGTCGATTTACAAGAACGGTAACGCGTCCACGCTCCAGATTGTCGCCGGCGTCAAGAACATAGTGCAGCAGGCCGCGCAAGCCTTGCCGCCATCGCTGAAAATCACGGCATTATTTGATCAATCCTTATTTGTGCGCGCATCGATCTACGGCGTGTTGCGCGAGGGACTGATTGCGGCGGCGCTCACTGCGGTCATGATTCTCATCTTCCTGGGCGACTGGCGTCCTACGATCGTCATTTCTATCTCCATTCCGCTTTCCATTTTCGTTTCCATCATCCTTCTTGGAGCTATCGGACAGACCATCAACATCATGACTTTGGGGGGACTAGCGCTGGCTGTCGGCATCCTGGTGGACGACGCCACGGTGGAAATTGAAAATATCGAGCGCAATCTGGCCATGGGCAAGGAGATGAGACAAGCCATCCTCGATGGCGCGCAGCAAATCGCCGTGCCGGCTTTTGTCTCGACCCTTAGCATCTGCATCGTGTTTGTGCCCATGTTCTTTCTGACGGGCGTGGCCAAATTCCTGTTTGTGCCCTTGGCAGAGGCGGTGAGCTTTGCCATGCTGGCCAGCTATTTATTATCGCGAACTCTAATCCCGACTTTGGTGATGTACATCATGCGCGGGCATGAACATCGCGAGGAAGCGCCAAAATCATTTTTCGGCAGATTTCAGCGCGGCTTCGAACGCAAGTTCGAAGACTTCCGGCGAGGCTATGAGGCCTTGCTGGAGACTACGATCGAGTATCGCGGCCTGTTCGTGATTTGTTTTCTTGCTTTCTGCCTGCTCTCGCTCGGCTTGTTTTTCTTCCTGGGCGAAGACTTTTTCCCGCAAGTGGATGCCGGCTTGCTGCGTCTGCATGTGCGCGCCCGTGCTGGCTTGCGTGTGGAAGAGACTGCGCGGCTTTGCGATGAAATTGAAGCTGTTTTGCGACAGGAAGTTCCCAGGGGAGAATTGCAGACCGTACTCGACAACATCGGCCTGCCCAACTCGGGCATCAACCAGTCTTACAGTTCGAACGGAACGATCGGCAGCAGCGATGCCGAGATTTTGATTGCACTGGATCCGGAAAAACATCCGCCCACCGCCGATCTTACCCGCCGTTTGCGCGAGGTTCTGCCGCGCCGCTTTCCCGGCGTGGAGTTCTTTTTCCAGCCAGCCGACATCGTGACGCAAATTCTAAACTTTGGTTTGCCGGCGCCCATCGACGTGCAGATCATCGGCACTGACATGGGTACCAGCTATGAGATCGCGCAACAGATTGCGAACAAAATGCGGCATGTTCCCGGCACAGCCGATGTACACGTGCAGCAGTTGCTCTCACTGCCCACGCTGCACATGGATATTGAGCGCACGCGAGTTACGCAAGTTGGGCTCACGGCGCGTGAGGTGGCGCAGAGCGCGCTGGTTTCGCTGAGCGGCAGCTTCCAGACTGCACCTAATTTCTGGCTGAATCCGAAAAATGAAGTCACTTATCAGATGGCTGTGCAGTCTCCGCAATACCGCATGACCAATCTGCAGGACCTGCTGAATATTCCAGTCACTTCGCAACAGGGTCCACAGCTGATGGGGAATTTGGTGCAGCTATCGCCCACTGTGCGGGCCGCGACTGTAAACCACTGGAACGTTGCGCCGGTGATTGATGTTTATGCCAGCACTCAGGATCGAGACCTGGGCGCCGTAGCTGCGGACACTGACAAAATTCTCAAGACATTCGATGGCCATCTGCCTCGAGGCACCCATATCGTAGTACGCGGCCAGGTGGCCACCATGCGCTCGTCTTTCTTTGGCTTAGGGGTTGGATTGGTGGGCGCGATTCTTCTGGTCTATTTGCTGATCGTAATCAACTTTCAGTCCTGGCTTGATCCTTTCATCATTATCGCCGCACTGCCCGGAGCGCTGGCAGGAATCTGCTGGTTCCTGTTGCTGACCCGCACAACGTTGAGCGTGCCGTCGCTTACTGGCGCAGTCATGTGCATGGGCGTCGCCACCGCTAATTCGATTCTGATGGTGAGCTTCGCCCGAGAACAAATGGATGAAGGCATTCCCGCGGTGAAAGCCGCGGTTGCTGCGGGATACACGCGCATGCGTCCGGTGCTGATGACCGCACTGGCTATGATCATCGGAATGGTGCCGATGGCTTTGGGATTTGGCGAGGGCGGCGAACAGAACGCACCGCTGGGCCGGGCAGTTATCGGTGGGTTGTTATTTGCCACGGTTGCCACGCTATTTTTCGTGCCGAGTGTGTTCGCCATTTTCCATAGCCGCCGAGAAGCCAGGCGGTCGCAGGCGGAACAGAATAGGAAATCATAGCTGTTGATAAGAAATCGGAGTCGAGCGGAGTGGAGTCAAGGATGACCGAGGAAATTAAGTCGAAGCCAACCCAGGATGAGCAGCGGAGAGAACCGGGCTCCAATGGGCGGCAGTCCCAGCAACAGGACGGCAACGAAGAGCATCATGCGGTCAGTGCCCAAGCCCAGCGGGATGAGGAGATCGAGGAAATCCAGAAGCGCTCCCGGCACCAACCACCCTCGATCCAGCGCCCTCCGGAGCTTCCGCCCGCTCCACCACGCAAGGCGTTGACCATCGTCGGCGTCATGCTGCTGGTTCTTATCGTCGCAGGCGGGATCACGCTGTTGTTGCGGGTAACTCATGAGCGAGCACTGGCCAAGGAAACGGAAGCAGAGACCATACCCACGGTCGCTGTGGTGAATCCAACGCCGGAAAAGCCGGATGAAGATTTAATTCTGCCCGGATCGATGCTCGCCTATGAGGAATCTCCAATCTACGCTCGTACCAACGGCTACTTGGTTCGCTGGTACAAAGATATCGGCAGCCGGGTGACGAAAGGCGAGTTGCTGGCCAAGATAGACACGCCCGAAGTGGATCAGGAATTGAATCAAGCTCGAGCGACGCGCCAGCAAGTTGTCGCGCAGATGCAAATCGCGAAAATCACCGCTGACCGCTGGGAAAATCTGCGTAAGACTGACTCCGTTTCCGCGCAGGAAGCCGACCAGTACTCAAGCGCATACACGCAGAGTCGAGCCAACTTGGCTTCGGCCGATGCCAACGTGCGCCGCCTCGAGCAACTGGAAGGGTTCAAAGATGTCTTTGCACCATTCACCGGAGTGCTTACACAGACGCAATGTGGATCCGGGCGCGCTGATCAATGCCGGTGCTCAAGCCGCAGGCCGCGAGTTGTTTGATCTGGCCCGAGTCGATCCTCTGCGGGTTTATACCAGCGTGCCGCAGGCCTACGCTCCTTACATAAAGGTCGGCGCCAAGACCTTCGTTACGTTGCAGGAGTTTCCCGGACAAAAGTTTGTAGCCACGGTGGCGCGAACTGCCGAAGCCATTGACACCAACACTCAGGACGCTACTCACCGAAGTCGACGTGCCCAACAAAGATGGACGTCTGTTGCCCGGTTCGTTTGGCGAGGTCCATTTCGCGGTCGGATCCAACGTGAACAAAGTGACCGTCCCGGTGAACACGATGCTGTTCCGCGCCCAGGGCGCGCAGGTGGCTGTTGTCGGTCCGGATAATAAAGTGCAGTTGCGGCCCATCAACATCGGGCGCGATTACGGGACGAACTTTAGAAATTCTGGGCGGAGTCGAGCCAGGCGACCGGATCGTCGTCAACCCGCCTGATTCTCTTGAGCAAGGGCAGCAGGTGAACGTGGCTCAACCTCCGAACCAGCAGCAGCCCGGTCAGACGCAGAACCAGCAGAAAGGCGGAGCGTAGTGAAGCGTGCCGCACAATGGGCGCTGCTTGTGCTCCTGGCCTTCACAGCCGGATGCACGGTCGGTCCGCGTTACAGTCGACCTGCGGCTCCGGCGCCGGCTCCAGATGCGTGGAAGACGCAACCGCCTTGGCAACCAGCCGCGCCCAAGGATGCGATTCCTAAGGGCGAGTGGTGGAAAGTCTATAACGATCCCGACCTCAACTCCTACGAGCAGCAATTACTGCAGGCCAATCAATCCCTGGTCGCGGCTCGCGACCGTCTGGATCAGGCTCGATCACTGGCTCGCGTCGCCACTTCCGGATTGTTTCCGCAACTTTCGGCAGATCCCTCCGCGGTGCGTGAGCGCGGGTCCGGGAATCGTCCGCTGAATGGCGCGACACCAGCCGAAGTGGGAGGTGTGCCGAATAATTCGAGTCAGACTGTTCCACCGTATACGCAGAATGTTTTTACGATTCCGTTCAACATCAACTATGAGGTCGACGTTTTCGGGCGAGTGCGGCGCCAGGTGGAAGCGGCGAACGCCACTCTCCAGTCGACTGCGGCTGATCTTGGAAACGCGCAACTGGTGCTGACCGCGGAACTCGCTGCTGACTATTTCTCTTTGCGCGAATTGGACGCGGAGTTCAACGTGGTGCAGGAGTCGGTCGGATACCAGCGTAAGGGATTAGATCTGGTAAACCGGCAACACGAAGGTGGCATCGTCAGCGGACTCGAAGTTGCGCAACAAGCTGCGCTTCTCGACGCGACGGTATCGCAGCTCGCGCTGGTGCAAGAATCGCGAGCGCAATATGAACATGCCATCGCGGTATTGATCGGGCAGCCGGCGTCGAACGTCACCGTGCATGTAGCGCCGTTGCAAGCTGTGCCACCGCCAGTGCCACTAGGTGTGCCGTCTGACATGCTGGAGCGTCGGCCGGATGTCTCCTCCGCAGAGCGGCAGATGGCGTACCAGAATGCGCAGGTCGGCATTGCGCGCACCGCTTTTTATCCGCAAATCACCCTGAGCGGTGCAGGTGGCTGGCAGAGTGCGCAGTTGGCGCCTCTGCTCAACGCGCCGAGCCTCTTCTGGTCCCTTGGAGCGGACGCTTTGGAGCCCATCTTCGAAGGCGGACGCAACCGCGCCAACCTGGCGGCAGCCCGCGCCGCTTACGATCAGTCCGTGGCCAACTATCGCCAGGCGGTGCTCACCGCTTTCCAGCAAGTGGAAGACGGCATCAGCAATTTGAGCACGCTGTCACAAGCGCTTGTTACGCAGCGTGCCGCCGTTGAAGACGCGCGGCGCGAACTTACCATCGCCAACAACCGTTATATCGGCGGCGCCACGGACTATCTGAATGTCATTAACGCGCAGACTACTCTGCTGAGCAGTGAACGGCTGGAAACGCAGCTGCTTGGTCAGCAGATGGTCAGCTCAGTCTACCTGGTGAAAGCGCTCGGCGGCGGATGGGATTCCAGCGAGATCAAGGATCAGCAGGTTCATCCTCAGCCGGGTCAAGTGTTGCAACCTTAACATTCGCACGCCGCGAATTGCGCTCGTGGCCGGTTCTTGCAGGAATCGCGAAGTGGTTCGTGCGAGAATGGTCGCGCTGACTCGGTGGCAGCGCCGTTTGACTACTGAACCGCCAGTAGTGTCGATGAACACAGCAATCCCTCGCCGGCGCTGGCGAATCGCCTTCCTGCTTGCCTTCGGAGTGCTGGTCAACTTTTTTGATCGCATTAATTTGTCCGTCTCCCGCGATGCGCTTCATGACTCCTTCGGATTATCGCTGGTGGCGTTCGGCTATCTCTCCAGCGCCTTCAGTTGGACCTACGCTCTCATGCAAATGCCCGCCGGAGTATTGCTCGACCGGTGGGGAGTGCGCCGCGTGGGACGACTGAGCGCATTTCTCTGGAGCCTTTCTTCTTTCGCCGCGGCGGTCGCTCCCAGCCTTGGTTGGTTCTTCGGAGCGCGATTCCTTCTTGGCGTCAGTGAGTCCCCTACTTTTCCCGCCAATGCGAAAGCGCTCGGCTACTGGTTCACGCGCGAGGAAAGAAGTCTGGCTACTGCCATCACCGACGCGGCCGCAAAATTCTCCAGCGCCATCGGTGTGCCATTGATCGGTCTGCTGCTTCTTTATTTTGGCTGGCGCTGGAGTTTTGCCGCCACTGGCTTGGTCAGCTTTATTTATTTTCTTCTGTTTTATTGGATCTACCGGAATCCCAGTGAAGATCACAAACTGTCCCGTCAGGAGCTGCAGTTCGTTTTGAATGGTGGCGCTCAATTGGAAGATCAGGCGCGAGCAAAAGGCGGTAGCTCCCTGAGTTATTTATTAACCCAGCGAAAAGTCTACGGGTTGGCTTTGGGATGGGGAGCTTACAACTACACGTTTTTTCTGCTGCTCACGTGGCTGCCCAGCTATCTCTCCGTTTCGCTCCATGTGGATTTGTTTCACTCAATCTTCTACACCAGTGTTCCGTGGCTATTCGCGACTGTCACGGATCTTTTAATCGGAGGATGGCTCGTGGATACTCTGATCCAGCGAGGTTATGACGCGAACCGCGTCCGCCAAACTGTTCTGGTGGCGGGCATGGCTTTCGGCCTGGCGATTTTCGGCGCGGCGCGAACTCACACGCCTACTGCTGCGCTGATTTGGATCAGTCTTGCCCTGGGAGGACTGGCGGCCGCTGCGCCCGTCGCATGGACCGTTCCTTCTCTCATCGCGCCGCGAGAGAGCGTCGGCACACTGGCTGGCGCGGTGAATCTTTGCGGGCAGATTGCGGCAATCTCCGCTCCCATCGTGACCGGCTACATCGTCGCGGCATCGCACTCGTTTGCGGCAGCATTCGTGACTGCGACCGTGATTTTGCTGCTCGGGATTGTAGGCTATGTTTTTTTGCTGGGACGCATCGAGCCGATTCCCGAACCATGACGGGTGCCGCTTGCCGGTGTCGCGCGCTTCGTCGATGAATTCGCGGGGAATGGTGTAGGTTAGAAGTATGCCGCCGAAATCCCACTGCGCGTCCGCCACGATGGTACGCGATTCCGCTCCGCGTTCTGCTGGTGACGTTTATTGGCACTTTGATTTCGTTCGCGGTGAGTCTATTTCTCGGAATCATTGGGGTGGGAGCGGTCTCAACTTTGCGCCACGTGCGCCCCGATATGACAGTTGCTTACCGTCACATCGCCCTGCCCGCAGCCGTGGTCGCGGGAAGCATTATTTTTGTGCTGGCATTGGTTATGGAAATCCGCCACTATCGCCAGACGAAAACCCTGGCGGACATTGAGAGGGTCAGCTAGAGATGCTCACTCACTCGCTCCCTCGCATTGCCGTTCCCATGCCGCATTCCAGCGATCCTGAATATGCGGAGCGCTCGATCCCGCAGTACGAGCATGCGGTCAAACTCGCTGGGGGCGAACCGGTTCGCATCCCACTCGACCGGACGCCCGCCGAAATAATGAAAATCATCGAGCACTGCGACGGAATTCTGCTACCCGGCAGCAAGGCCGATGTCGATCCCGCGAACTTCGGCGCATCGCGATCCCCGCATACCGCCGCCGCCGATCCGCGTCGCGATACCGTCGACAAACTTCTTCTGCAAGATGCATACAAGATGCGTAAACCAATCCTTGGCATCTGCTACGGCTTACAAAGTTTGAATGTTTATCGCAGCGGATCGCTTATTCAACACATTCCGGATTTTCTTCCCGAGGATCTGCGCACGCGAGTCGATCATGAAGCGGGAAAAAGTGTCGCCGTGGCGCATGAGGTCGAGGTTGCAATGGATTCGAAGCTCGCAAACATTCTATCGCCGGCCACCCTCGTACTGCCAGTGAACTCATCGCATCACCAATCAGCCGAGACAATCGGCGACGGTCTGCGCGTCTCGGCTCATTGCGTCGACGACGGCATCGTCGAAGCCTTGGAAGGAACCGCTCCGGATCACTTCGTGCTTGCGGTGCAGTGGCATCCGGAGCGTTCCGTCGATCAGGACGAAGCATCCCGCGCTATCTTTCACTCCCTGATTAAAGCGGCGGAAGCACGACGTCAGCAAATGAAAGATGAGTTTGAAAGTGTGAAGTGAAAGCCTGAGGCCTACGGTCGAATTCAGCGTAGCTATTTCTTTTTCGATTGCGACTTCTTCAGACTGCGACGCTTTTCCAGCAGCACCACCACATGCGCGACCGCAGTATTTTCCAGATCGAGTCCTTCCGGCGTCTTGGCCTTGAGCCCGACGCAATCGGCTGGCACTCCCAGCAACTCCGCCACGCGCGCGCGAATTGTCGCAGCATGCGGGCCAATTTTTGGAGCGGCAAGAACCAGGCTGGCATCCATGTTCGCTAAGCTGTATCCCGCATCGTGTACGCGTTTCAGGGCTTCGCCAAGAAAGACCGCCGAATCCGCGCCCTTCCACTTTGGATCGGAGGGCGGGAACAGCGCCCCAATATCGGGCGCAGCCACGGCACCGAGCAGCGCATCGGTGATCGCGTGCAGCAACACGTCGCCATCGGAGTGCCCACCTAAGCCTTTTTCGTGAGCGAGCGCAACTCCGCCAATCTTTAAGGGAATACCGGGGCGGAATTCATGCGAGTCAAAGCCATAGCCGATTCTCATAAAGAAATCCTGGCCACGGATTCGCACGGATTCTCACGGATTTTTTTTCTTTCATTGTCAAACAGAAGCCGGCGAAACTGAGGACGACATAGTTCGAAGCTGTAGTGTTGATCCGCGAAAATCCGTGAGAATCCGTGGCTCATTTCCCTAAGTAGAACTCCGCAAGCTCCATATCTGCCGGCGCCGTGATTTTAATATTCCGCGGCGATCCCATTACCACGGCCACATCGTGACCGGATCTTTCCACCAGAGATGCCTCATCCGTGCCGAGGAATCCATCCGCCGAAGCCTCGTCGAATGCCTTCTTGATCACTTCATAACGAAAACCTTGCGGCGTTTGTGCCATCACAATGCTGGCGCGCGGGATGGTTCCCTTGATCAGCGCGCCCTCGGCTGTGCGCTCGACTTGCTTCACGGTATCGACGGCAGGCAGCCCGGCAATCGCCGCTCCATATTTCTCCGCCGCTTCAATCACTTCCTGAATAATTTCACCGGTCACAAACGGCCGCACCGCATCGTGCACCAGAACGATATCACTTGCGTCGGCGGCAACCGCGTTGAGCGCGCTTTCCACCGACTGCTGCCGGTGCTCTCCGCCCGCTACCAGTTCAACCTTCTTCTTTCTTAGTACGTCCTTTACTTCTTTTTCCAGGCGGCTGCGAAACGCGGCAATCTCATTGTCGCGCAGAGCGATCCAGATCTCGCTCACGGCATCGACCGCGGCAAATTTGCGCAGCGTGTGGATGAGAATCGGGGTTCCGCCCAGCTCGGTGAACTGTTTCGACGGAGCCTTTCTTTGCTTGTCGCCAGTGGGCACCGGCGCCATGCGGGTTCCGAGACCGGCAGCCGGAATTATGACAATTACCTTCATCGGGGCTGTCAGTATACGAGTGCGCAGGCGGGACTTCAACATCGCCAGGTGGCCCTTTGCGCATGCAAGAGTCTACAGTAAACACCTTAGATACACGCATTCGGAGAGCGTAACGAACTTCTTGCATTGTCCTCACAAGATCTAAAGTTGAAAAAGGGATGGTCACATGGAACTCTCGAGTCCTCAGCGAGTTAGCGGCGGCCGAACGAATACCCAAATGGCGGATCAGTTGCAGTCCAATCAACTGGGTCAGAATGAAATGGCGAGGAAAGCAACCTGCAGCACCAACGGAGGTACCAAACTGTGATGAAGAAAGTGAGCCTCCGGGTCTGGTTTGTCCTTTCAGCGATATGCACTGCCATTATTTGCGTTCTGGCCTATTCCGCGACCATGACTGGAGCCGTCACCGCCCTGTCGTAGCAAGGCCCCAAGCCCAACAGGCCGTGCAATCTTCATCCCTGCGACGCGAGAACTACGAAGGAATCGTTACCGATACGCATTGTGGGGCAAAGCATTCCGCAGCGGTGGGATTAAGCGCGGCCGACTGCACGCGGGCCTGCGTTCACAGCGGAGAGGGTTTCGCCTTAGTTGACGGGGAGAAGACCTACCGCCTCAAAGGCGACGAAGCGGCTTTGAAGCGCGTTGCTGGAGAGCGCGTCAAGCTAACGGGCACTTTGACGGACAATACTATCTCCGTGGGGTCGGTCAGCCGCCTCAGCCCCCTAAGACTGGCTGGGTTTGCTCTCGACCAGCGCGGCTGGCACCGGCGTTACCTGGCCTACCGCTCCAGGAATTACCGGGGCCGGGGGCTGGACCGGGGCACTCGACCCGGCCAAAGGCCCGTTCATCCCATTTGCCAAAGATCATTTTTCCCGCAGTAGTCTGCAGGACCGAAGTGACCGACACGTCGATGGTTTTGCCGATCATCTTCCGCGCATTGTCTACGACTACCATCGTGCCGTCGTCGAGATAGGCGACTCCCTGGTTGTATTCCTTCCCTTCTTTCAGGATGAATACCTTCATGATTTCGCCGGGCAACACGATGGGCTTGAGCGAGTTCGCCAATTCGTTGATGTTCAGAACCTCGACACCCTGCAGTTGCGCTACCTTGTTCAGGTTAAAGTCGTTGGTAATGATCTTACCTTCGTAGACTTTGGCAAGTTCGATCAGCTTCAGATCGACCTCGCGGACGGCGGGAAAATCATCTTCGACAATCTGGATCTGCAGCGTGGCCATCTTCTGCAGACGCTGCAAAACGTCCAGCCCACGGCGTCCGCGATTGCGCTTTAGCGAGTCGGCCGAATCGGCTACCAGTTGCAGCTCGCGCAGGACGAACTGCGGCGTCACAATAATGCCGTCCAGGAATCCAGTTTCGGCGATGTCGGCTATGCGGCCATCGATGATGACGCTGGTATCCAGGATTTTGTAACTTTTCTTGCCCTGTTTTTCGCCGCCAAAGATCCCGCCCAACGCGGCTAGGTTGAGCAAGTCGCCCTTGCTTGCTCCCACAATGAGACCCACATAAGCCATCAGCAACATGACCAGGATTTGAAGAAAGCTCTGGGTATTCCCGGCGGGCACACTGCTACGAATTACCAGGGCAAAGAGGTAAGCGCCGCAGATGCCGAGGATGCTGCCGATGGCTGCACCGATCAGCCGCTTCAGGCTTACAGAGCGAAGCTTCCACTCGAACAAAACGATTCCTACGCCGACCGCCGCCCCCACTAAAGCGTCCTGAGGCCGAGCCAGCCGGAAAGGTTCAATAAAGTAGCAGGCAACAGAAACAACTATGACAAAAAGAAGACGTACCAGTATCAAATCCACAGGATGACCCTCCCCCGATGCAACTCCACTACTCTGGTAGCCATGCATCGGTGCCTGTTCCACATCCGCCTCAGATGTGAATCGGCATTCCGCTATGCGGGGCGCGCAAGAATTAGGGGGATGAATGTACGCCCCGTTCCCAGCCCGTGGAGGCGTAGCCAGGAAGAGTCAAGTAAGCCAACGCCCAGAGTATATACCTGATGGCAAATAGCCGGGTTAAGAAAGTCGGGGCGATTCCCCGGCATGGCGGGATTGAGGCTTTCGTCTTCTGGCGGATGAAGGTCTATGCAATTTTCCGACCCGGGCTGCTACACTCCGGTGCATGAAAGCTCTAGTGATCACGAGCTTGTCCGGCCCAAACGCACTTTCTGTGCAGGAGGCCCCCGAACCGGTTCTGAAGTCCGGGCAAACGTTGGTGCGCGTCATGGCTGGCGGTTTGAACTTCGCCGATTTCATGACTACGCAGGGTGGCTACCCCGGAACCCCACCACCGCCGCTCATCGCGGGACGCGAATTTGCCGGTACCGAAGAAACCACCGGACGCCGCGTCATGGGGTATATCCAGTGGGCAGCCTTCGCCGAGAGAGTAGCTGCCTATCCCAACATGTTATGGCCCATCCCAGATGGTTGGACCTACGAACAGGGCGCCGCCTTCCCGGTCAATTTCTTTACGGCTTATCTGGCTTACTGGCAAGCCGGCATGACCTCTCAGCCTGCTTGGGGACAGCCCGCCTCGGCTGTCCAGCCGAGCAAAGTTCCGCATCGAGTGCTGATCCATGCCGTTGCCGGAGGAGTGGGCACTGCGGCCGTTCAGATTGGAAGGATTCTCGGTGTAGAAATGTATGGCACGTCTTCCTCGGACGAAAAACTGGCGCGAGTAAAGGCGTTAGGCCTGCAGCATGCGATCAACTACAAGCAGCGAGATTACGAACAAACCGTGAAGGATCTCACTCGTGGCGAAGGGCGTCGACGCAGTTTTCGAAATGCTAGGTGGGGAGCATACGGCCAAGAGTCTGCGGTGCCTGCGCGATTTCGGCCGCGTAATCCAGTACGGGACCGCGACCGGCAAGCAACCGCAACTCGATGTTCGTGCCCTCTATGCCAAATCTGCGAGCATTCAGGGTCTGTGGCTGACGTATCTCTCGCAGAAACCGGAGATCATGCAGCCTGCATGGTCGCAGCTGTCGGAATGGATCGCGGAAGATAAGTTGTCTCCCGTGATCGGCCATGTTCTCCCACTCGATCGCGCGACTGACGCCTACAAGCTGCTGCAGGAGGGCAGGAACTACGGCAAAGTTGTGTTGAAGATCTAGGACGGCTCGGGGCAGACCGATTTTCATGCCATAAAAAATGCCATATGGTATAATAAATGGCATGAAACTCACTCTCGATAAATCCGGACGGGTGGTTCTGCCGAAACCGCTTCGCCAGCGCCTGGGGTTTAGAGCGGGCACGACGTTCGAGGCTATGGAAGCCTCCGGTGGACTTCTGCTGCGCCCCGTTACCCAGCGGCCATCTCTGGTGGAACGGAACGGATTTCTGGTGCACATGGGCGAGATTAGCCCCGCCTTTGATTGGCAGCAGCTTTCCGACGATTTGGAGCAAGAACGAGTGCGGGATATTCTTGGCCAATGATGATCGAAGTATGAGAGCGAAATCGAAGCATGAAGGTCTATTGCGATACATCCGTATTAATCGCAGCTTCAATCTCAGCCCATCCCCATCATCCTCAGTCTCTTGAGCTACTCAAAAAGGTTCGGGAGGGTAAGTTTGAGGCCGTGATCAGCGCGCATGGCACTGCCGAATTTTACGCTGTCTTAACGCGCGCCCCACTCACTCCCATGGTCTATCCGGGCGAGGCTTGGCGGCTTCTTGCGGAAAACATTCTGCCTCACTTCCATATTGCAGAGCTCAGCGCGGCGGAGTACAAGTCCGTGCTGCAGCAGGCCGCCGAAAAAGGATGGACGGGCGGCCTCGTTTACGACGCATTGCACCTGGCGGCAGCCAGCAGCAGCCACTGCAAGAGAATCTACACCTTCAACTTGCGCCACTTTCTCCAGCTCGCTCCGCACCTGCAGAATGTAATCTGCAGCCCGTAGCTGAGTGGTCCAGCGGCAGTTTCGTTTGCAGCGCGCCTCTTCTCTTCCCGGAAATGCCGTACGACCGTGTACACTGATGCCGCGGCGCAGCCGAGCCCAGCGTTCCCACGCCGTCATCCTCGCTTTGAGGATGCATTTTCGCTCCGGTCAAAGGTCTTCCATGTCGAAGCTTCCTCGGTTCCTGTTGTGCGCGCTATTGTTTGCTCTCGCTATTTCTTTCCTCTCATGCTCGCATTCGCTCAGGCGCCAGTTCCGTCGAATCCTGACATCGATCAGTCGCGTCGACGCCTTGCTCAAAAAGATGACACTCGATCAGAAGATTGACTACATCGGCGGTACCGGCTTTGCGGTTCGCGCGATGCCGGAACTCGGCCTTCCCGCGCTTGAAATGTCCGATGGACCGCTCGGCGTGCGCAGCAATCAGAAATTTCCCTCGACCGTTTACGCGGCCGGCATCGGCCTCGCGGCCTCGTGGGATCCGCAACTGGCGGAACGAGTGGGCGGAGGTATCGGTAAGGATGCGCGTGCGCGCGGTATTCATTTCATGCTTGGACCCGGAGTCAATATTTATCGCGCTCCCATGAACGGACGCAACTTTGAATATTTCGGCGAAGATCCCTTCCTTGCCGCGAGTATCGACACCGGCTACATCACGGGAATGCAGAAGCAAGGGGTCAGTTCGACGGTAAAGCATTTTCTCGCCAACAATTCCGAGTTCCTCCGGCACGATAGCGACTCCATCGTCGACGAACGCACTGCGCGAGAGATTTACCTGCCGGCGTTTGAATTCGCGGTGAAGAATGCGCACGTGGGCGCGATCATGGATTCCTACAATTTCGTGAACGGGACGCACTCCACGCAGAACGGTTACTTCAATATCGACGTGGCCAGAAAGCAGTGGGGATTTCAGGGCGTCATGATGTCGGATTGGGTTGCGACCTATGACGGGGTGGGCGCGGCAAACGGAGGCCTTGATCTCGAAATGCCCACCGGCAAGCACATGAATAAAGCTACTCTGCTTCCGGCGATTCGGGACGGTCGCGTCAAGGAAGCAACCATTGATGAAAAAGTTCGCCACATTCTGACTACTGCAGCGCGCTTCGGCTGGCTCGATCGCGAGCAGTCCGAGCTCTCGCTCTCGAAATATAACGAGAAAGACCATCTTGTCGCCCTTGATGGCGCGCGCGAAGGCACTGTCCTGCTCAAGAATGAAGGTTCTTTATTGCCTCTCGATAAAGAAAAGGTCAAGAGCATTCTCGTCGTCGGTCCCGATGCGTGGCCGGCACAACCGGTCGCGGGAGGAAGCGGTAAGGCCATTCCATTCTCGGCCGTCAGCATTCTTGAAGGCATCGGAACCTACGTTGGTACATCCGCGAAGGTTTACTACGAGCGCGGACTTCCGAAGATGATCGACCTCGCTGGGTCCACGGATTTCTCCACCGCCGCACAAAATGGCACTCCTGGCCTCAAGTTCGAAGCTTTTGCGAATGGCGATCTCAGCGGTACCCCGGCTTCAACAGAAACGGTGAGCCATCTCAATTATGCGGGCAAGGATTGGGAGGACTTCGCCGATCTCGACGAAGCCCTCAAATTGCTGGACGCGGGCAAGAAACCCTCTTCCCGCCGCTGGACAGGTTTCTATATTGCGCCGGTCACGGCTTCCTACATCGTCGCGGCGGAATACTCCGGCGAAGGCAACGGCTACCGCCTTTTCGTCGATGGCAAGCTCATCTTCGATAACTGGAAGTACGCCACCGCCTTGCAGAACCACACGACTCTGGATCTCTCCGCAGGACCGCACAAGATTGTTGCCGAGGCATACCAGGATAATCCCGTCGGCGGACACTTGCGCGTCGGCATCGTGGATGAACACAAGATCGTCTCTGCGGCCGCGAAGGCTTTAGCCGCGAAGGCAGACATCGTGATCGTGGCTGCCGGCTTTGACTCCAGCAGCGAATCGGAAGGCGCGGACCGCACGTTCAGTCTGCCATTCGGTCAGGACGAATTGATCCGCGAACTCGCCGCAGTCAATAAGAACACCATCGTTACCGTCACTTCCGGCGGCAACGTCGATCCCGGGGACTGGCTTGATCACGTTCCTGCGTATCTCGAACTCTGGTATCCCGGCGAACGAGGAGGAACTGCGCTTGCGGAAATCCTCTTCGGCGCTGTCAATCCCTCCGGACATCTCCCCGCTACCTTCGAACGGCGCTGGGCCGACAATCCGGTCCACGATACCTACTATCCTGAATCAGGCACGAATCGGGTGGTTTACAAAGAAGGCGTGTTCGTCGGCTACCGTGGATACGAACACAATCACGTTAAACCGCTCTATCCCTTCGGCTACGGTCTGTCGTATACAACTTTTCAGTACAGCCATATTGAAGTAGACACCGGAAGGCGCATCCTCCACCGGCGCGCATTACAACGTAACGTTTGACGTGACCAACACTGGCGCGCGCGCGGGGGCCGACGTAGCACAGGTGTATGTATCCGAGAGCGACCCGAAGGTACCGCGGCCTCCGAAAGAGCTGAAAGGCTTCTCCCGCGTGGAGCTTGCGGCTGGCGAGACAAAGCACGTTTCGGTCTCGCTCAATCCTCGCGCTTTTACTTATTACGACGTAGCCGGGAAACACTGGCATGCGGACGCGGGCAAATATACGGTGAAAGTTGGCGACTCATCCGAGGATGTGCCATTGAAAGCTGATGTGAATCTGCCGGCGGCCTATGATGTAGCGAATGACCAGTAAGCCCGTGTAGAGCGGGCGCCCTCGCCCGCTGCCTTGGAAGTTGGTTGTGATCTGGCCGCGGCCATCTGCGTCGCGACGCACTTCTTACCGCTCGTCAAACACATATTCGTTGCTCACCACAAAATTCACCAGCGAGCAAAGCGCGATTGCAATCGCGTTCGCAACCAGATAGTTCATATGGCCGATGCCGACCATCAATTTCATTAGCCCCAGATTGCCGGCCATCGAGACCGCTCCGTTGGCAAAATTGAATCGCAGCAGGCGCTGCAGGGAGTTCCGCCACGAGGGTTGCAACCGGTCCGCCCATGTAAAGCGCTCATGCCACACGAAGTTGTGTATCACAGTGGCCTCAACTGCCAGACCAGTTGCGGCCAGATAGTTGAAGTGAAGAATGCTCTTCAATAAAAACAATAGAACAAGTTGAACAGCGATTCCAATGCCGCCGACGAGATTAAAGCGCAACCATCGCAGAAAAATGCTGGTGCGGATCGAACTGCGGCAACCCGCTTTCACTGGAATAACCTCTCGGCGTCATAAAGCCGCAGAGTATTCTCCACAGTGAAGTAAACGAGCACCGCTGCCATGCCTGCGAGACCAACTGCTCCGCCAACATCGAAGAGTCGGTATTCCCCACCCAAGAGATGAACCTCTGGTTTCCTTAGCAACGCCAGATTGCCCGCCACCAGCAGTAGACGCAGTTCGGTGGGGCCGAAACGAAAGAACGAAAGACGAAATTCACCCAACGCATGCGTCGCCAGATAGGACTGAATGGAAAGCATAAGAAACGCGACCAACAGCCCGATTGCGATCCAAGGCCGAATGAAGCCCGAGAGCGCCAGGCCGCCCATCAGCGCGAGCGCGCCAAATGTATCGACCATGTGGTCGACGTAAAATCCATAGCGGGGGCGCAGTTTCTGCCGCACCCGCGCCAGCGTGCCATCCAGCGAATCTCCGAGCCAGTTCAACGCCAGAAAGACGATCACGCCGACGAGCGCATTTTTATTCCACCGCGCCAGGGCATAGCAGGCACCCGCGCCAATCTGTGCCGCGAATCCCAACGCTGTGAGATGGTCCGGTTTTATCCATTGTGGCGTGCGCGCAGCCAGCCACAGAAGCACCTCCTTCTCGCCGGATGCGACCCAGCTTTCTTGCACGCGCCGCATTTCCGGAGCGGGATGAGCGGTTTTCATCTCCAGCAGTACTTTGGGATTTACTGGCTCACGGAGATCGGTCACCCCGTCCGGAATATTGGCTTCCGCAACCTGTCTCATATTTTTATAGCCTCGCTTTCACTCGTAACGAGTGCGACTTTGCAACAATCGGCATCGCGCGGCAATGCTCCGCGCCTCAAATCGTTCTCAACTGCACCTCACCGGTTAAGTGATTGCGAAAACTAGCGCTTACTGCCCTACCTCATCTGGCACGAAATTTCACCCGCGAGGCGGAGTATCAATAAAGGAACCGCCGTAACCTACATTCGCGATACACAGGGCTCTGGATGCAAAGCGTCTGGTAGGCTTTGAAGGAAATTCGCTCACTTAGTCTGCTTCCCATGACCAAGGTTCTGAAGTTTTTGCGTCCTTCCCACCAGCACACGGCTTTTTCGGCCACGCTACTGCTGATGGGGACGGTGATGCTTTCGCGCGTGATCGGCTATGTGCGCGAGGCATATATCGCCTATGCCTTCGGCGCAGGGGCGCAGACCGATGCCTACGTCGCTGCCTTTACGCTGCCCGACTGGCTCAATTACATCGTGGCCGGAGGCGCGGCTTCGATCACCTTCATCTCCATCTACACCCGCTTTCTCGCGGAGAATCGCGACGCCGACGCCAAGAAAACTTTTTCTGTGGTCATCACGGTGATGACGACCGTAATGATCATCGGCACCATCATCACCGAAATCTTTACCCCGCAGTTTGTACGCTGGATGTTTCGCGGATTCTCGCCCGCGCAGGTGGAACTGACAGTTCATCTCACCCGCATACTCTTGCCCGCACAAATTTTCTTCTACGTGGGAGGCGTGGTTTCCGCCGTTCTGCTTTCCCATCGTTTGTTTCTTTTTCCCGCCTTCGGCCCGCTGCTGTACAACGTTTTCATTATTTTCGGCGGCGTGATTGCCGGTCGCCATCTCGGAATCGCTTCGCTGGCTTATGGCGCACTGTTGGGGAGCGTTGTCGGACCATTCCTTGCCAGCGTGGTCGGAGCGGCGCGCATCGGCACGGGCTACAAACCTTCGTTCGACATCATGAATCCTGCGTTTCGCGAGTGGGTGAAGCTTTCCATCCCGCTGATGCTGGGCGTTTCGCTCGTGACGGCCGACGACTGGATCTTGCGCCACTATGCCTCCAGCGGCATTGGAGACATCGCACGCCTCAACTATGCCAAGCGCCTGTTTGCCGTGCCCATCGCCGTTCTCGGGCAGGCTACGGGACAAGCTTCCCTGCCGTTCTTCGCCCGTTTGTTCAATGAGAAACGCCTGAAAGAATTTGCCACCACGGTGAATGATTCTGTCTATCGCGTTGCCGCCGCATCGTTCCTGGCCACGGGATGGATGATGGCCGCCGCGTTTCCCGTGATCGACCTGGTTTACCGCCGCGGACGATTCACGCTCTCCGATACGCAGACAACGGCGGTTTATTTCTTCTGGTTCTCGCTTATCACTTGGCGCTGTGGTCGGCCCAGGGACTCTATGCCCGCGCGTTCTACGCCGCGGGAGATACGCTCACTCCCATGGTGGCAGTGACGCTGATTACCAGCGCGTCGTTGCCGGTTTATTCCCTGTTGTTCCACCGCTACGGCGTAGTCGGCCTGGCTTTCGCTTCTGATATTGGAATTGGCGCAAACCTGCTGGCGCTGGCCTGCTTGCTGCACTACCGCAAAATGGTTTCGTTGAAAACTCTGCGTTGGGATGAGTTAGGAAAGTCTGGACTCACCGCCGTCGTTGCCGGAGTCATCAGCCTTGAAGTCGCAAAAATCGTGCCGCTGCCGGCTTACGGCCATGGGAGCCGCATCACCGACCTGCTGCAACTGGCATTAATCTCCATTACCTGGGCGGCGGCGACGGCTGTGGGTCTGTGGCTTTTGAAATCGCAATTGCCGAACGATTTACGACGTCGCAAGAAGATTGCCTATCCCGCGGTTGCGCAGAACGAAGGGAAAGAAATTATGGATGCGGGAAGGCAACCGTAAAGCTCTCCGGCCGCGCTATTCCGGCGTATTTACCACCGGCACGTTCACCATAACCACCGTAGCCGGATCGTCGCGAAGCTTGAGGTAGAGCGTTTTACCTTCGGGCTGCGGAATTTTTAGCGCGGATTGGACAAAGCCATCGGGCACGGTTACAGAGTTGGTGAACTCAGGATCGGAGCTAACGGCATCGATAAGAAATAGTTTGTCGCCATCGAGCGTGCACTGCTTTTCTGCGCCTTTGGCGCAACGAACTCCTTCCAGCACAGGAATCCGCACCAGCGTAACCAGAGGCTGCCAATCTCCATCCGTGCCTTCCGCATCAATCGGACGAAACTTCAGCGGACCGAAGGCCGATGGTCCCAGCAATTTCATGGGATCAAGGACGCCGAAGATCGTCTTCGAATCCTGCGGCGTCAGATTCCCATCTTTCTCGCTCAGCATGACGCTGAAGGATTCATCCGCTGTAGCTACTTCGATCTTTTCCGCGGGAGCGAAATTCTCCGGAACCAGAGTCTTCAAAAAGAAATTCAAACGCGCATCCTGCGGAAGTTCGCCGTCATTCTCCAGCCGAACTGTCGAAGGCGCTGCCTGCTGGATCCAATTGCACGCTCTTGCTCAAGCATGGTTACGCGCGGACGCGGATCCTCAACTTTGGTTTTGAAGATCTAAGGCGCGGCCATCTTTCAAAGTGACGTGAACCGCGATTGCATCTCCGGCCTGCAGGCGCTTGCTCACCGTTGCATCCTGGCAAACCAGTTTTAGTTCATCCTGCTGATTGGCGCGAGATAAACCTGCAGGGGCAAAATGCAAGCCGGCAATATCGAGCGAGGTAACTTGATCGAGTCTGGTGCCTTTGAGCACTCCGTCGGCATCTCCGGCATGAATGTTGAAGGCATCAAGGCGTCCGGCTTCAGAATAAGTGTGCAACGGAATTTCATCCGGCTGGCGCGTGCCCTGCTTGTGAATCATGAGCGTGAGAGTTCCGGCAACTGCATTCTGCAACGGAACTTTCACTTCCAATTCTTCGGCCTTGGCGATCTTCCAGATAGCCGGAGCGCTCTTGCCCTTTTCATCGCGCAAGCTGACGGCGCTTACACAGCACGCGTCGGGAGACTGAAGATGTAACGTATCTTCCCGTCCTACGATCAGCGCGCTGGCATCCTTGGATGCGACCACCCATTGGCCCGGGCTGGAGGCTCGTAGCCGGAAGCGAGGACCATCAAATGGGTGAAAGCCCCAGGAGCCGCGCAGAATTCCACCCACCTCGCCTTCCAGTTCAACCGTTTGCATCGCCTTCGTATCGATTACAAAACCGCCCTGCGCGGGATCCGGCACAGCCGGAAGATCGATTCCGTTCGGAGATTTGGTTTCCACGTGCAAAACAAAGTTGTGAGCCAGCTCGGTGGCAAATACTAAAGGAGCTCCGTCGGCCGGCAGCACAAGTCCGGGTTTATCGATGCAGAAAACCTGCGTGGCATCAAGCGCACGCAGAGGAGGATTGGCCGCCGGCAGAACCAACGGAAGCGCGATCACGATGACGGACTTCGGATTTCGGAAAGACGGCGGATAGTTGAGCCGAAGATTAAGATTGTCCTTCTTCGGTAATGACAGAGCCGGAATGTACTGATATTGCGCGGTGTGCGCTGAACCAAGAATGCGCACGACATCGACGACTGCGCCAACGTAAGCGCTATAGTAGCCGGCTCCGGCGGTGGGTGTAGCGCTAACCTGCACCAGCAGGTCGCTGGAGGGTCCCGAACTAAGCGTAGCGACCATGGTCTGACTGTGAGCATCGTCGAGAACCAGTTGATCGGTGTTTTGAGTAAGGCAGGGAGCCTGCTGCGCGCTCGGCTTGTCGAAGCACTGCTGGTCCAGCTTCATGTTGAGGCTGCGCGCCAAAAGTGTAGTCCGCGCCTTCATCTTTTCCGGATCGGTTTCCGAAGCCTGACGAACGGATTCGAGATACTTTTCCAGGCGTTGCCGGTCGAGGCTGGCTTGTTCGAGATCCTGCGCGGCGCGTACAAAAGCACCCGGTTTGCCTCGCACGGCGCTGCGGATCGTGCTGAACGCTCCTCCAGTTTCCGGCGCGAGGAATACGATCGCTTCCTCAGCTCCGGCTGGAACGGTAACGTATACGCCTTCATCGCGAACCGGTTTAGTCCAGGCTTCGACGCGCGTAAACCAGTCATCCGGAGGGGGATTCGTTGATCCCCGCAGAAAAGAAATAACCATCAGATAGCGGACCGATTGAGTTTCCGGCAGATCAGGATGGACCCAGAGCCGGTCTCCGACCTGAAGATTGGGAACTTCGGAGATAGGCAGCGTATGGCCTTCGCGTTGTACCCGGACATCAACTTTCGGCCCGGTGAGATCGAAGGCAGCCGCATCGGCAGCGAGATATTTTGGACAGAAAACGAGGAGGGAAAAACTGCCAAGAATGAGCAGCAATTTCCGGAAACTGTGGCCCAAATCAATCAAAACGGACTGCTTCCTTTCGGAACGTGAATCATTTAGTTCGCGTAGCCGAACCGAAACCGAAGATGCTCCGACTGGCAGGCGCGCGAACCGCGGGTAGAACTTCATGGTACTGCCGCCGTAAGCGGAAGGGCAACCGCCCTGCACTTCCGATAGTGCAACCCATACCCTGCACTCTTGCGCGGTCGGATGATTAGATGCGCCGGAAAAACAAAACGGCGGATATTCGCATTCGCTGCGAACCCCGCCGCTAATATCTCTTAAAAGCCTGCCGTCAGCTACGCCCTGGCGCCCACTGCGGCCGGTTCGGGCACAGCAACAGTCTTGTCCTCGCCGTTGGGCTTCTGCTGGGAAGGCTGTCCGCCCTTGCGGATATCGATGCCGCCCTTGAAGAAAGCTCCGTCTTCGATGGAGATGCGTGCTGCTACCACGTCCCCGGTGAGCGATCCATCGCTGCGAATGTCAACCCGGTCGCTGGCCGTCAAATTGCCGCGCACTTTGCCGAGGACTACGATTTCGCGCGCATTGATATTGGCCGCCACCACGCCGTTGCGGCCAATGGTGACCCGGTTTCCCGCCAGGCTGATGGAACCTTCCACCCGGCCATCGATGTAGAGCGACTCCGATCCAGTCACCTCGCCCTTGATCACCAGCGATTTGCCGATGGTCGCCTGGTCCGCAGTCGTGGTGGTGGTTGCTGCCGGACGCGGCGCAACGGCTGGTTCATTCGCCATCATCGCGGGCGCGCTCGGCGTACTCATGGTTGGACGCTCCGGTTCGTTCGGGCGTCCGGGGGTCTGAGGCTGATTCGTCGGCTTCCACATGGGTTACATAGTTCCTTTCCTTGTTGGGATTAGGGATCACGTGCCGCACTTGCGTGACCAAATGGAATTGTACTCCGTCGTCTCACATTGAGCGCTGTGGAAAAGCTTTATTTTCAACGGAGTTTCCTTCTGTGGTACGCACTTTAGGGCGATGCGGGCGTGGTCAAGCTTGGTGCCGGCCTCCCCTTTTGGCTCGCATACCATGTAAGGATTCCCGGAACGAAGCTCACCAGTGAACCGTTCCACAGTCTATCGGAGTATGCTCTTGGCTCAACAATTCGCAAGCTAGACTTCAATTCAGGGAGCCCTTCATGTCCGAACCAGCCGTGATTCACTGCTCAGCCTTCAGCATCGCCCGTCCTCAGCCAGACGAATATGCTGCTTACTATGGCCGCTACATTTCTCTGGTGGAGGGAGAGGACATTCTCAGCAGGCTTGACCATCAGCGGCGACAGACCATGATGCTACTCTGCGGACGCGACGAGAAAGATGGCGACTTTCGCTACGCGCCCGGGAAGTGGAGCGCGAAAGAGGTTCTCGGACACGTCTGCGATACGGAACGAATCTTCGCCTATCGAGCGCTGCGCATTTCTCGCGCCGATACGATGCCGCTCGAAAGCTTCGAGCAAGATGATTACGTGCGCCAGGGTCCGTTCGCCAATCGTCTGCTCTCCGATTTGGTCGAGGACTTCATCGCCGTCCGTCGTGCCACTCTTTCATTGCTGCGCAACCTCGATGAATCTGCGTGGATGCGGCGCGGCGTGGCCAGCAAGAATGAAGTTACCGTGCGGGCGCTCGCCTACATGATTGCTGGGCACGAACTGCACCATCGCAAAATACTCGAAGAGAAATATTTCGCGGCCGCACGTGGATGATCGGCCATGTCGTCCCGCGCATTGATCGAATTGCTCCGCGGCAAAGGCGCTCACGCCGATCCTTTGGCTTGCGTGGAAGATATTTCCGCAGAACTCGCCGGACGGAAGGTTGACGGCTTTCCTCACTCGATCGCGCAACTGCTTTTTCACATGAATTATTGGATGGACTATGACCTTCGCCGTGCACACGGCGAGAAGCCGCCATATCCTGAACATAACTCCGAAAGCTTTCCGGCCGCCGCAGCGCCGGCCAATGATGATGAATGGCATAAATGGCAAGAACGATTTGCCGCACTCATAAACGAAACGGCGGCACTTGCAGACTCGAGCCCAGCTAATCTCGATCGTAAGATAGAAGCCACGCACCCCAGTCACCAGCAACGCGCAGACAGCCTCGAAGCGCTTCTGTGGCAACTCGCTGCGCACAACAGCTATCACACCGGGCAGATCGCCATGATTCGCCGGGCGCTGGGCGCATGGCCCCCGCGCGGCGGCGGCGATACCTGGTAAGTTCATTGACTCCCGATTGCCATTGTCATCCTGAGGTCCGCGTCGTTTGCGGATCGAAGGATCCCTGCAAGAGTTTGGAAATTGCACAGTTTCCTTCCCACCGCTTCGAAATCACAGATCGGCGTTTCGCGCCTGCGATATGCTGAAAGCTGACACCCAATAGCCGGCAGCTCCCCATGGTCTCCGACTCCACCATTCTGAAACACATCGCCCTCCAGCCCAAACGTTCGGCAGGATTCAAGCAGCTTGTCCGCGAGCTGGGTTTGCATGGCGCTGCCCGCGGCGAACTAGACGGGCAACTTCAAAAGCTGGTCACAGCAGGACAACTGGTTGAGCTGAATTCCGACCGCTACGCTTTGCCGCAAGGCGCAGCCGACAAGAATCTGGTGGCAGGACGTCTGACCATGCATCGCGATGGCTTCGGTTTCGTCATACCTGACGCGAATTCTCTGAGTCCCGCCCTCAAGTCGCTCCTGGCGGGAGATATCTTTATTCCGCCACATGCGATCGGAAATGCCATGCACGGCGATCGCGTGCTGGTCGATGTTGTGGCTACTCGTGCCGATGGCCGCGCCGAAGGGCGCATCGTGCGCTCGGTGGTGCGTAGTCATCCCACGGTGGTGGGAATTTTTCACCACGGCAGCCGCCACAATTATGTCAAGCCCATCGACAGCAAGATCACGCAAGAAATCGTGATTCCCTCTGGCATGGAAATTCCTGGTGTCAAAGAAGCTGGCGAGGCGCCTCGGCTTTATAAGAAGAAATCCGTCGACCGCGTGCTTGGTGACGAAGCCGCACTGCACTCCGAATGGGACGATCTGGAGGGAGTCGTCGTTGATGTCGAGATCACGGATTGGCCCACGCCCACCCAAAATCCGCGCGGGCGTGTATTCGAAATCCTCGGCCGCCAGGATGACTTCGGCGTCGATGTCGAAATCATCATCCGCAAGTTTCATCTGCCCCACCACTTTCCCGCGGCCACGCTGGAAGAGGCGCAGAATATTCCGGCCGTTATCCCTGCGCAGGAACTTCGCCGCCGCCGTGACTTCCGCTCGGTGCCCATCGTCACCATCGACGGCGAAACCGCACGCGACTTCGATGATGCGGTAAACGTCCGCCGTCTCGAAAATGGCAATTTCGAATTGCAGGTTCACATCGCCGACGTCGCGCAATATGTAACGCCCGGTTCTGCGCTCGATCAGGAAGCGCAACTCCGCGGCACCAGCGTTTATTTTCCTGATCGCGCCGTGCCCATGCTCCCGCTCGAATTATCCACCGATATCTGCAGCCTGCGGCCGCATCTCGACCGGCTGGTGCTTTCGTGCGTGATGCGGATCGATCCTCAGGGCGAAATCCTGGGCTACGAATTATGTGAAGGCGTAATCCGTTCCGCTGAGCGCATGACTTACACAGCGGTGAACGACGTGCTGGAAGGGGATTCCGCTGTGCGCCAACGTTACGCGTCTCTGGTGCCGACGTTCGAGCTGATGCGCGATTTGGCGATGATCCTCAACCGCAAACGCCAGCGCCGCGGATCAATCGACTTCGACCTGCCCGAACCCGTCATCGAATTCGACGAACTAGGACTGATGAAAAGCATCACCCGCTCGGAACGCAACATCGCTCATCGTCTGATTGAAGAGTTCATGCTCTCAGCCAACGAATGCGTCGCGCAATATCTGGAATCCAAGCGTATTGCCTCGCTGTACAGAGTTCATGAAAAGCCCGATGCCAAGCGGGTTTACGACTTCGAAGTGATCGCGGCAACATTTGGATATTCTCTCGGCGTCGGCCCATTGCCGATTCAGCGCGTGCAGTTCAAGAGCGATCGCCGCGCGGCACGCGGCACGGGCAAACAAGCTCGCACGATTGAGGTACCCAAGGATGTCCACGTCACTCCCCGCATGTATCAGAAGCTGGCGGCGAAAATCGCGGGCAAGCCGGAAGAGCGCATTCTCAGCTACCTGATGCTGCGCTCGCTCAAGCAGGCTCGTTACTCGGAAGAAAATCAGGGGCACTTCGCGCTCGCGGCGCCGAGCTACACGCACTTCACCTCGCCCATCCGCCGCTACCCCGACCTGATCGTGCACAGAATTTTGAAACAAGTGCTGCGCGATTCTCCAGAGAAACGTGAGGGGGAGATCCCGATCGGAGTCTTCCCGGCGCTCGACCATAGCGCCGGCGTCTCGGCGCCCCGAGCGGAACGCACGTCAGATCCAGAAGCCGCACCCTCGCCCTGGTCCAAACGCCGCGACCACGCCGCGCATCGAAACTCGCTCGAGCCTCTCGGCGGCCCGATCCCCATCGACGAACTGCACAACATCGCAGAAGAGTCGAGTCTTTCCGAGCGCCGCGCCGATGAAGCCGAGCGCGAACTCATGGAGTGGAAGAAAGTAAAGTTCATGCAGGACCGCGTGGGCGAGGACTTTGATGGGCTGATCACCAGCGTCACCAAGTTCGGCTTCTTCGTTGAACTCACTGACTTGTTCATCGAAGGCCTGGTCCCGCTGAACAGTCTCACCGACGACTATTACACTTACCACGAGAATACACGCCAGATCATCGGCCAGCGCACGCGCAAAACTTACAGCCTGGGACAAAGAATTCGCATTCTGGTCGACCGCATCGATCCCGTGGAAAAGAAAATTCAGTTTGCCGTGCTGGAAGAGAAGCCTCTATCAAAACGCAAGCGAAAGAAGAGTTAAGCAGGATCCATGCCGATCCGCACTGATCGCAGAATATTGCTTGCTGGGCTTCTGTTGCTGTGTCTATGCTCTCCGTCCGGTACCCAGGCACAGCATTCTCTTTCGTGCCAGTTGGTCTCCTTCAAGGTAACTCTGAATGCCAATGACAACTTCGAGCGTGAATTGGGCGGGGGCTTGCTGTTTCGCGTAAGGAGCGAGAAAAATCCGGGCTGGTTTGTGGATATCGTCCCCGCAGAAGAGAACACAAAGGATTACATCTACCCGGTAAATCTGCCCTTGCGATTCAATGGGAACCAGACTCTTGGACCGGGATACGGCGAGACCGTTAAGTCTTCTTTATCGCATCCGCATGAGATGGATTTTCTGCTTGACAGATCCGACTATGACCGGATTTTTGGACTGGTTGGCAATGTCCTGTGGTCTTATCAAACCAGTGATCCCGACAAAGCGCTCGCCGATTACAACAACGCGGTTGAGCAGGCGCGGAAGGGGTCGATCAAGCTTATCGTTTCTTCGTATAAGACCGACCCCAAGACCGGCGCGTTGGCTCGCGTCAAGCTGCGTGTTGGGATTACAACTCCGCAGGACTTCCAGTTCGCTCCGGGATTGAACCCCTGGCCTGCACCCTGCCATCGCTGAAGCAGAAACTCGACTGAAAACGTAACTGCCCACGCGGAAGTGCGGGTCAGGTGGTAAAATCCTTGAGTCAACCCCACCTGTTGCGGACACGATGCAGCGGGTTCCTTCCTAGTCGGGACGTGGCTCAGCCTGGTAGAGCACTCGCTTGGGGTGCGAGGGGTCGGCAGTTCAAATCTGCCCGTCCCGACCATTTCATCTTACGATTGTTGATTGCGCGAGCATTCCTGCTCCGCATGCACTTCCGATACCCCTGAACCAAGAAAAGCACTTCTGACCACGGGTCGACTCCGCGACAATCGTTGAAGGTTCCACTCGCTTCAAGCACGTCGCGCGCTGCTCGTCCAGGATCTTTTCAGGGCGAAGGAAAGTAGTCCACTCTCGGGGGAATCATTATGTCCGGGCAAGTCATTCTGTATTTCGACGACCAAGCGGACGCATTGCGTTTTGCATTAGCCGCGGGTTCGGTAATGGCGGGGGACGGATCTCGCGCCACCGACGATCTGCTTCACGAAACCGCCCGCGCCAGCCGCATCCGTCTGGACGCGGCCAACGCCGGCAAAGTTAAAAAGCCCACACCGGAGCGCGTAGCCTGAATTGCCGTCGAGGCAGGTCGCGTGACAACGTTGACCGAAAATAATGGGCCCGAATTATCCCGTGCGCCGCGCAGAGAGAAGACTGAGAATTTCGCGGAGGCCCTGGCGGATGTGCTGGATTTCGGGGGAAGACGGCGTCGGAAATGGAATCGCGGCTTGACCTTTATCCGTTTTTGTCTCTGATCGCAATTGCTGCCGCGCGCCCACGATGGTGAAACCCTGTTCGTAGAGCAATTGCTTGATTCGCAAAACACTTTCCACGTCGCGCCTGCGGTACATGCGCTGCCCAGTGCTGCTTTTCACCGGCTTCAACTGTGGGAATTCGCTCTCCCAGAAGCGCAGCACGTAGGCGGGCAGCCGGCATAGGGTGGCTACTTCACCGATGCGGAAGTAGAGCTTCTCGGGGATGAAGACTTCATCGGACTTAGCTTTAGTGGGATTGGTCTTGCCCGCGCTTTTTCTTCTCGGACTCATGCTCGCATCCACGGTTCCAGCCCGTACGGTCTACGTATTGTGACACAGGCAGGCTGGACGTACGAGCAATTTCGCAGCCCGCTGCACCAACGTGCGAAATTGACGTTCCCAGTGTAAAAGGAAACGCCTCTCAAGAGGTGCTTCTCCTGAGAGGCTGGTTAAAATCTCGGCCCTTGCGAAGTATCGTCTCGCAGACGGTTAATGTTTCTTCTTTTTTGCTTTCTTCTTCGTTGCCATGAAGGTTCCTCCGTGAACGATTTTCCCTTGTCGACTTCGGGGACCCGAATACCAAAAGCCACCCAACTTGTTGTACGGGCAGCTTCCTTAACACAAGATATTGCGGGAGTGTTAACGCAGTGTCAACACAATTTTTCATTTCCCGCAATATTTTTCTGGCATGAAGCGTTTTTGCTCCTCCGCGCGGCTCTGAGAGTCGAAAATAATCCCCAGCACTAGCCCCCGATTCCACGTTCCTTTAAACTGCGCGTGATGAAGCGTGATCCCATCGAACTCGAAATCTTCAAAAATCTTTACCACTCGATTGCCGAGGAGATGGGCGCAGCCCTGCGGCGCACCGCGTTCTCGCCAAACATTAAAGAGCGCCGCGACTATTCCTGCGCCGTATTCGACGGCGATGGGGAAGTGATTGCCATGGGCGACCATATGCCGGTGCATCTCGGGTCGATGCCCATGTCGGTGCGTGCCGCCATCGCCGCCTGCGAAATGTCTTCCGGCGATGTGGTGATGCTGAACGACCCGTTCCGCGGCGGAACCCATCTGCCCGATATAACGCTGGTTGCGCCCGTGTATTTATCAAGCAACGCCAAGCAGGCTGCTCCGGATTTCTATGTGGCTTCGCGCGCTCATCACGCCGACGTCGGCGGAGCCTACGCCGGCTCCATGGGACTCTGTCGCGAAATCTATCAGGAAGGACTCCGCATTCCGCCGGTGAAAATAATGCGGGCCGGTGTAATGGAATCCGATGTGCTCGCTCTGCTGCTGAACAACGTTCGCACTCCGGAAGAACGCGAAGGGGATCTGGGCGCTCAGTTGGCGGCGTGTCATACCGGAACTGAGCGGCTGCGAGAAGTATGTGCGCGTTACGGACTGGACCGGGCCAAGCGCGCCACCAAAGAACTGCTGGAGTATTCCGAAGAATTGATGCGCTCATTTCTCTTTCGTATGCTCCCGGGCAAGTATTACGCTGAGGATTTTCTAGATAACGACGGCATCACCGACAAGCCGGTGAAAATCGCGGTCACTATGACGCTTGGGCAAGGGCAACGCTCACGAAAGCGCGGCCGCATCATCACCGTCGATTTCACGGGAAGCCATCCGCAGGTAGCAGGCAGCGTCAATGCGGTGGAAGCAATCACCTACTCCGCGTGCTTCTACGTCTTTCGTTGTCTGCTGGCTGATGATGTTCCGGCGACAGCCGGGTTGATGCGTCCGATCGCGGTAATCGCGCCCGAAGGGACGATCGTGAACGCTGGTCCACCGGCCGCGGTCGCCGGAGGCAACGTCGAGACTTCGCAGCGCATTGTCGACGTGTTGCTCCGCGCTCTGTCGCAGGCATTTCCGGATCGCATTCCCGCCGCGGCTTCCGGCACCATGAACAATCTGACCATCGGTGGCATCGATCCCCGTACCGGCCGACCGTTTGCGTATTACGAGACCATCGCCGGCGGCATGGGGGCGCGCCCCACCAAGAACGGCGTTTCGGGCGTCCATACCCACATGACGAATTCCTTGAACACGCCGGCGGAAGCGTTAGAGTACGCGTATCCGCTGCGCGTGCGGCGATACTCGCTGCGACCGGGCAGCGGTGGTCCGGGAAAATATCTTGGCGGCGATGGAATTGTCCGCGAGATCGAAGTGCTGACCGATTGCGAAGTGACTCTGCTCTCCGAACGCCGTGTGCTCGCGCCCTGGGGATTGAATGGCGGCAGTGACGGCGCACCCGGCAGGACGAGTATTATCCGCAATAGCGGATCGGTGGAAACTATGCCGGGAAAGTTCAGCACGCGACTTCGCTCCGGCGACCGAATCCGAATTGAATCGCCCGGCGGCGGAGGGTGGGGAAATTCGCAGGCACGTGCTCGATAATTGACATCACGCCCAGATTTCTATCATCTGATTAGAGTCCAGGAGCTTTTTTTGTGACCGATCTCGCAACTCACTACATCGATGAAGCGCGCCGCCAATTGCGTGGTCAAAAACGCCTGGCCGAAGGCGCGATTGCCCAGCTGAAAGACGAAGAGTTATTTTCCACGATCGATGCGGAAGCGAATTCTGTCGCCATTCTGGTAAAGCATCTGGCCGGCAACATGCGCTCGCGTTTCACCGATTTCCTTACCAGCGATGGCGAAAAGCCCGACCGTTTTCGCGACCAGGAATTCGAGTTGACTGCATCAACCACGCGCGCCGATGTGATGCGCTGGTGGGAAGAGGGTTGGGCTCGAGTTTTCGCCGCGCTGGATTCTCTCAAGCCCGAAGAGGTGATGCACACCGTCACTATTCGAGGCGAACCTCACACTGTGCTGCAGGCCGTCAACCGCCAGATCGCGCACTATGCCGGCCACATCGGGCAGATCATTTTTCTGGCCAAGCATCTCCGCTCGAACCAGTGGAACACGCTGAGCATCCCACGCGGCAAATCGGAGGAATACAAAAAGGCTCGTCCGAAACCTTACCAGCCCCTGAGCTAGGCACAAATGGCTGCGCCCAACCAAAGCCCCGCAGAAAGCGTCTCACGCTTGGTGCTACAATCTTCCGTTTGCTTTGACCGCTTTTCAAGCTGAAACTATCAGGGCAGTCCTTTCGAATAGCAGTGAGGTCATAATCTGATGTCATCCACGATGCAGGCGGTCGTCAAACCCGAGGCCGCGCCCGGAGCGGAAATTCGCGAAGTGGAAATTCCGACGTTCGGACGGAATGACGTATTGGTAAAAGTGAAGATGGCTTCCATCTGCGGCACCGATTTACATATCTACAACTGGGATCGTTGGGCCCAGGGCCGCATTCACCCGCCGCTCATTCCCGGGCACGAATTTTGCGGCGAGGTTGCCGCATTCGGCGAAGAAGTGACCAGCGTAAAGGAGGGCGATTTCGTTTCCGCCGAAATGCACGTGGCCTGCGGCAAATGCCTGCAGTGCCGCACCGGCGAGGCGCACATCTGCCAGAACGTGAAGATCATCGGGGTTGATGCTAACGGCGCCTTCGCAGAATACGTCGTCATTCCAGAATCGAATATCTGGAAGCTCGATTCCGCTATTCCTCCGGAATACGCCTCGATTCTCGATCCGCTGGGCAATGCTGTGCACACAGTTCTCGCAGGCGAAATCGCCGCCAAAACCGTAGCCATCACGGGGTGCGGACCCATCGGACTCTTCGCCATCGCCGTCGCACGCGCCGTGGGCGCGACCAGTGTATTCGCCATCGAAGTAAACGAACACCGGCGCAAGATCGCCCGCGAGATGAAAGCCGACTACGTGCTCGATCCTTCGAAAGAAAATGTGAAAGCGATCGTGATGGAGAAGACCGGTGGACTCGGCGTGGATGTGGTGCTCGAAATGGCGGGCCATCCGGATTCGATTCGAACAGCGTTCGATATCGTGCGGCGCGGCGGAAGAATTTCCCTCCTCGGCCTGACCTCGAAACCCATCTCGCTGAACTTTTCCGAAGACATTATTTTCAAAGGCATCACGGTGCAGGGCATCAACGGACGCCGCATGTACCAGACGTGGTATCAGATGACGGCGCTGCTGAAGGCAGGAAAATTGGACCTGCATCCCGTAATCACCGATCGCATTCCGATGAAAGATTTTTCCGAAGCCATGGAACGACTGAAAACCGGCGAGGCCAGTAAAATCTTGATATATCCGAACGGAGTACATTGAGCCGTGTGGCGCGGGCGCCCTCGCCCGCGACTTTTTCACCGCAACGCTCCGGGGGGCAAAGTAGTCGGAGGTAAACCATGAGCCTTGATGGATTCGTCCGCTGCACCTGTATCCGCGACGGCAAGGCTAAGCCGCACCCGTTCCCTGACCGGCTCACCTTCGACGAATCCGGCCAGCCCACCCTTACGGGTGATCCCTCCGAAGAAGAGTGGGAAGCTCACGACCAGTGGCTCGGCGAGTCCTGCGAGCACGAGGGATATCTGCTCTCGCTGTTTCTGGGCAACATCACGCGAGTTCAAAATCTGCGCAGCTTTCTGCGCCACTTGCAAGGCAGCCCCGGACCGCGATTTCCCATTCTGCTGGAAAAAGTTCTCTATGACGGCACCCACACCGGCGATTGGCTGTCAAGCAAACTCGCGGCGAAACTCTTGAAAGAGGTCGAGACGGTGCTGCACTCCAGCGACATTCTCTCCGACTCCGAAAAAGAATTCTTCAACAATATGAAACAGTTGTGCGAAGCCAGCGTAGCGACCGGGAATCCGATCATGTTTTAGAAGTCGCGTCTGGATCCGCATCCGGTGAATCCGTGGCAAATAGTTTTGAGGCAATCATGACCGCAACCCGCACCAACCCGCTCTCCTATCTCACCGACCAACTCAACGAACTCAAGGCCAAGGGCACGCACTTCAAGCTCCGCGTGCTTGAGGATGAGCAGGCTCCCGTCTGCACCTTCGATGGCAAGAAAGTCATCAACCTGGCGTCGAACAATTATCTTGGGATTGACCACGCATCCCAAGCTGCGCGAGGCGGCACTCGAAGCCACGCGCAAATACGGCGTGGGATCCGGCGCGGTGCGCACCATCGCCGGAACCATGAAAATCCATATGGAACTGGAAGAAAAGATCGCGCGCTTCAAGAATGTCGAGGCATGCGTGGTCTTCCAGTCCGGCTTCGCAGCGAATGCCGGCACAGTATCAGCAGTGTTGGGCAAAGAAGATTTCATCATCTCCGACGCGCTCAATCACGCGTCGATCATCGACGGTGCGCGCCTCTCGAAGGCGAAAATTCTGGTCTTCCGCCACAAGGACGTCGCCCACGCCGAAGAGCAGCTCGCCAGCGTGAAAGACGAACCCGGCAAGAAGCTGCTGATCAGCGACGGTGTCTTCTCGATGGATGGCGACATCGGCCCGCTGCCCGGCCTGTGCGATGTTGCGGAAAAATACGGCGCCATCATGATGGTCGACGACGCGCACGCTTCCGGCGTCCTCGGCCGCAACGGCCGCGGCACCATCGATCATTTCAATGTGCACGGGCGCGTGGATATTCAGGTAGGAACTTTATCGAAAGCCATCGGCGCGCTCGGCGGCTACGTCTGCGGCACGCGCGATCTGATTGATTTCCTCTACCATCGTGCGCGACCGTTCCTGTTTTCGACATCGCATCCGCCGTCGGTCGCGGCCACCTGCATCGCGGCATTCGATGTTCTGGAAAACGAACCCGAGCGCATGGAGAAACTCTGGGAGAACACGCGCTTCTGGAAAAAAGAACTCGGCCTGCTCGGCTTCGACATCGGCGGCCGCGCCACTCCGGCCAGCGAAACTCCCATCACTCCCATCATCATCGGCGACGGCAAACTCACCATGGACTTCTCTCGCGAGCTGTTCAAAGAAGGCGTCCTTGGCACCGGCATCGCCTTCCCCACCGTGCCCGAAGGCAAAGCCCGCATCCGCACCATCATGACAGCCACGCACACGAAAGAAGAGTTGGAGCAGGCGTTGGAAGTGCTAGGGAGAGTAGGGAAGAGGATGAAAATTGTAGGTTGATCAATCTCCGCGACACACAATCTTCCCGCTCACAATCGTCACCACAACTTTGCCCGTCAACTGCCAGCCATCAAACGGCGTGTTGTGTGACAGCGACCTTGACTTGGCGGCTTCGAACGTCCAACGCTTCTTGGGGTCGAAGATAGTTACGTCGGCAAAATTGCCGCGAGCCAGCGATCCGCGTCCACGGAGATCGAAGACGCGCGCCGGTCCGGCGGTAAAGAGTTCGACGATGCGCGTCAGTGGAATCTTATGCTCGCGATGCAGCTTTGTAATCGCCAGCGCAAGCGCAGTTTCAAGGCCCGTAATGCCAAAGGCAGCGCGCTCGAACTCAACCTCTTTTTCGTGCGTGGCATGAGGTGCGTGGTCGGTGGCGATGGCGTCAACGGTACCGTCGGCCAGGGCAACCAAGATGGCCTCGCGGTCGGCCGCTGAACGCAGCGGCGGATTCATCTTGAAATTCGTGTTGTACTCGCCTACATCTTGATCGAGCAAAGTAAAATGATGTGGCGTCACTTCGCAGGTCACGCGTGCCTTCGCACGCTTGCCGCGCCGCACTGCTTTGAGTGCATCGGACGTCGAAAGATGTGCGACATGCAATCGTGATTCGCGAATCTGCTGCGCGAAAGTCACGTCGCGATCCACAATATTCGCTTCCGCCGCTACCGACATTCCGCGCAGACCGAGACGAAAGCTGGTGGGCCCTTCATTCATCGAAGCATTTTCCGTGAGCCGCGTATCTTCCGCATGCTGCACGACGGGCAAGTTCAACTCAGCTCCAAGCCGCAATGCGGAGCGCATGATCTCGTCATCAAGGATGGGTTTCCCATCGTCGGTAACCGCCACGGCGCCCGCCCTTTGCAACGCGGCAAAATCGGTCAGGGTTGCGCCCCGCGAGCTGAACGTAGCCGCTGCGATCGGAAAAACATTAACGATCGCCCCGCGCTCCGGACGCCTCAACCACGTGACCCATTCGTCGGTATCGACGACCGGCACGGTATTAGGCATGGTGCAAACCGAAGTAAACCCTCCGGCGGCAGCAGCAGCCGTTCCGGTGGCAATCGTTTCTTTGTAGTCTTGTCCCGGTTCGCGCAGGTGAACGTGCAGATCGATAAACCCCGGAGTAACGACCAAGCCGCGCGCATCGAACTTCTCATCGGCACCGCCGCGGATCTTATTCGGCAGCCGCAATCTCGGCGACGCGCCCATCGCGCAAAAGAACATCCATAGGCGCATTGATCTTCGCCGCGGGATCGATCAGATGGCCGCCTTTGATCAGCAGCGACCCTGGTTTGGATTTGTGTTCAGTCATTCTCTGTATCTGTGTCAATCCGTGAAAATCCGCGGCTCATTTCGCCTTGCCTAAGGCCCGCGCCAAAATCGCCATGCGCGTCGGCACGCCGTTATGAACCTCGTCAACAATTTTCGACTGTGGACCGTCCGCCACTTCCGCCGTCAATTCAAGCCCGCGAATGATGGGACCGGGATGCATGACGATAGCATCGCGTTTTGCCAGTTTCACCCGTGCTGCCGTCATCTGGTATCGCGCAATGTAATCTTGCAGACTAATCTTCTGGCCGGCCAGCCGCTCTTTCTGCAGCCGCAACAGCATGATCACATCTGCTCCGCGCAACGCGTCTTCAATATGCCGGGTCACACGCAGCCCCGGCGCGAGCGTCGCGGCGACTTCCGGTACAAATTCGGGTGGCCCGCAGAGCGTGATCTTCGCGCCGAAGCGAGTCAAGAGATGGCAATTAGAACGCGTCACGCGGCTGTGGTAAATGTCGCCGATAATTGCAACCTGCAAACCCTTGAATGATTTCTTATGTTTCAGAATTGTGAAGGCGTCGAGCAGGGCTTGAGACGGATGCTCATGCATGCCATCGCCGGCATTAATCACCGGAATGTCGAGATGCCTCGCCATCAGGTGAGGCGCGCCCGCCGCCGGATGTCGAATGACGATAGCGTCCGCGCCAACTGCTCGCAGCGTATAGCCGGTATCGATTAAAGACTCGCCCTTCTCAATGCTCGATCCCGACGATTGCACCAGAGTAGTGATCGCGCCCAGCGACTTGGCGGCGATTTCAAACGAAGACCGCGTGCGCGTAGAAGCTTCGTAAAACAGCAGCACGATGCGTTTGTTGCGCAACAGCGGGCGGGCCTTGAGCGGATTCATCCTGCGAGCCAGCTTGAGCAGGCTCAGGATTTCTTTATCCTCGAGATGCTCGATGCCGAGGAGTGATCCGCGTGCCGGTTGGTTCATGACGTAAGAAGGCAAACGGTGCATCATACGCGGCCAACATGGCCTGCGGCAAGAGCGGCTAATGTCGCGTTCTAGGGCCGGTTTCGGCGACTGAGGAAGGCCCCCGTCAGCGCACCAGCGATGCTCCCCGCCGCAATCGAAACCAGGAATAAGACAACAAGACCAAAGACCAGCATCAGGGCAATCCCCTGCGGCGTTTTCAGACTTTCGAATGCGGTCTGTACCTGGGGGTCGCTGGTGCGGGAAGCCGCCTGCTGCAATGCTTCCAGCATCTTCTGGCGAATTTGCCCTCCGGTATGAAATAACGCTGTCGCCAGCGCCTCGAACACTGCCGAGATTCCGAAAAAGAGAATGCCACAGAGCGCTCCCAATTTCGCTCCCGAGCGCGCGTTAACATTCCATCCTCGATTCTGCCGGTGGTAAAGGTTAACCGCGAGAACTCCCGCTCCCAACACGGCCAGAAGAGGAACCATCAGTCCCAGCGTCATGACCAATGCCGCAATCAATGCCGCGATCGCGCACGCGCGAATGGCGGTTGGCCACACGAAGCCGGCTGAAAGGGCTGAGGCGTTCAAGGTACCTGGAAGAATCGGCGAATCGACCGACAAAATTGGAAGATCCAGGGAAGACGCGTCTTCCGTCGCTATCGCGACCGCTTCCGGCATGGGTACGCGAATCTGCGGCGCTCCGCACTGCCCGCAGAACGGTTTACCGTCTTCGACGCTGTGCCCGCATTTGTAGCAGGAATGGTCCATCGTAGATGGGAGCAGAACTAGTTTTGAAGGTATCGCACGACACTCAACGCGCGCAAGGAAGCAGTTCGCGATTCACGCCGCGGAGAGATGAGATTTGCGTTAGATATCGCCCTGCTTGCCTCGCGTGTGCACGTAAACCAGCGCAAAGCTCGATCCGCCGCCAGTTTTCGGTTCGATGGCCACCACATGCTGGTTAGCTTCCGTGCCAACCTTCAGTTCAGTGACTGGACCGGTGTTGTCGCCTTCACATTTGACTGGTTGAGAATGTTCGTCCTTAGAATCGTCGTCGTCGTGAAATCCGCGTGGGTGCCTCCGTGTTCGCGAGTGTGGCACTCGATGACCTTGCCGTACTTCTTCAGCTTGCCGCGATAAAAATCGGTGACCTTAGCCGGCGCGTCGTCGGAATCGTATTTCGCGATCACTAATTTCACGCCGAAGGCATCGGTAAAAAGGCTGAGGTTAGCCGCGTTGCTGTTCTCTTCGTCGTGCCGTAGACGTGCGCCAGGGTAGAGCGGCAGTCCGGCTTTTCGGGCATCCGCATCGTTGCCCACGTGCAGGTCACCGGCGGAGCTTTGTATATCGAGATGCTTATCCTGGCTGCCGTCCTGATTCTGCTGCGATGCGGCGAAAGTCGCACTTCCAGCCACCATGCCGAACGCCACCGCAAGTACTCCGCGAAAAACGAATGATCGAAACATGCTTTCCTCCCTGAACTCTCGTCCCGGCAGATTTCTCTTTACAGGTACTATGGTCTAGATGTCGGCATCCTTGCCGTGCGTTCGCACGTAAACGAGTGAAAAAGTCGTTCCCTTGCCTTCGGGTTCCACTGCAACGATGTGCTGGTCGTCTTGCTTGCCCACTTTGAGTTCGATCTCATTGCCTCCGCTGCCATCGCAAGTCAATTCGTTCGAACCATGTTTTCCCATGTTGACGTTCCAGTTTCCCCGGGACGTGTGGCACTCGAGAACGCTCCCAAATTTCTTTAACTGTTCCCGGTAGAAGGACAGAACTTTGCCAGGCGCGTCATCGGACTCGTATTCGAGGGCCACAACCTTCAGTCCGTACCCAAAGCCTGAAACATTCACGTTGGCACTCTTGTCGCTACCGTCAGAATCTTCTTGCTTCAAGTGAGCACCGGGATACACAGGCAAGCCGACGTCGGCGGCGTCTGCCTGTTTGCTCACGTGAACTCCACCGAGCAGCGTCTTAATGTCCACCTGCTTATCCTGCCCGTTCGCCTCCTTCTGAACGTTCACGCTGCATGCGGATGAGATCAGGACTGTAACGATAGTGGCAAAGGACACGAGTGCTATGAATCCCGATAATTTATTTTTGCGCATGTTGAGTCCCTCCGCTGCCAACCTGCACAGCCCGTTCGAGCCCTGTTCCCCGCGCGGCGACGTTGGGGATGCTCACGGGGAGATGCCCATGAATCGCGATTTCTCCGAACAAGGCCCGGACCGCGGCAATCTCGGACACGCTCGCGTTGGAAAACGTGCACATATAAGTTTCAATCTTCGGGAAGTCCGCAGCCAGATACGGATTTCCCATCGCAACCACGGCGGTCTTTGCCGCGGCATGATCCAGTAATTGCTGCAGCAGCGCTCCGCTCGCGTCAGTCATAGCGACACTGTTTCCAATTTTGCCCGCGGTCGGCACCACGTAAACCGCGGCAACTACCGTCTGTGCAGCGTCCACTGCCTTGAGTACTTCGTCGCTCATCCCCGCCGCTATGCGCGGATCAACATAAATCACGCGCGCGTCCGGAATTCGTGAGCGAAACTCCCGCGCGAAAGCGCGCCCGGAATCCGCGCGAACATCATCGGAAAACAACACAGCTACCACCTGATTGTGCGTCTCCTCTTGGGTTGTATACGGAAGTGCAGTCTTCCCGGTTCCCTGATTTTTGACCGAAGATTTGAGGGGTAGAGCCCTGCCATTGTCGCGAACCAGAGTGACGGCATCGTCTGCCACTTGTTGGCCAAAGGCCAGGTTCTGCGGTTTGCCGACGACCTCCGCAAGGGCCTTTATGTCGACCAGGCGGGCATTCTGCAGCCCTAAAGACGCCTTTGCCTTCAGGATTTTAAGCACCGAGCGATCGAGGCGTTCCTGGGATATCTCTCCGGACTGAACGGCTTGAATCATCGCGTTGTACGAGGCCGGGAAATCGGCGGGAATCAGCAATAAATCATTGCCAGCCTTAAACGCCTCCACCGCGGCACGGCCTATGTTATTGGCGAAGAGGTGCGTGAGTCCCGCCATGTCGAGAGCATCGGTGACGACAATTCCTTGGAAACCAAGTTGCTTTTGCAGCAAGTCCGAAACAATCGCTGGGGAAATTGTGGCGACGTGATTGGGATCGGAATCAAGCGCCGGAACCGTAACGTGCGCCACCATAACTGAGTCGACGCCGGCCGCGATGGCCTGGCGAAACGGCGGCAGTTCGATGGAATCAAGATGGGCGCGATCCACGTTAACGCTGGCCACTCCAAGGTGTGAATCGGTCGCCGTATCGCCGTGACCCGGAAAATGTTTAGCCGTGGTCATCATTCCGCCTTCGTGCGCGCCCTTGATATAGGCCGCGACCAGATCGCCGACCTGCTTGGGATCTTCTCCGAACGAACGCGTGTTGATAATGGGATTCGCCGGATTTGAGTTCACGTCGGCATCGGGGAAGAAGTTCCATTGAATGCCGATAGCGCGCGATTCCTCAGCAGTGATGCGCCCGAAGTTTTCCGCATCGTCTAATTTGCCATCGCCGCCGAAGGCCATGGCATGCGGGAAAACCGTTGCTCCCATCAGCCGCATGGATACGCCGCGTTCGAAATCGGCGGCGAACAAGAGCGGAAGTTTCGACTCCTTTTGCAGGCGATTGAGAAGTTCCGCTGCTTCGTAGGGTTCGCTGCGCAGCAGAAATGGGCCGTCCACATGCACCGTCATCGCAAACGAGCCGACGTGATACTTCTGCATGGCGTCGAGCAGTTGAAGATATTCAGGATTCTCTACATTGAGAAAGCTGGCGCGGCACCAGATCATGAAGACTTGACCGACTTTCTCTTCGAGGGTCAGCTTGTGGAGGGTCTTCTCAGCCCACTTTTCTCCATCGTGAGTGAGATGAATGGGGCCCGGGCGCTGATATTTGTCTTTCCCAAGAGCGGCGGTGGTAGTGAGAAGAGCTAGAAGCAGAAAGCCCAATGTTCGACGCATGTCGAAAACGATAGCAGAGATGGAGGCTATCCGCGAAAGCCGGCAGAAAGTGATTTCTCTACCTGATGCCCACCGCTTCAGCCTGAATCTGACTCATCGTCGCCGAAGCCGCGCAGCCATTGAACCTCCGGCTCGCGGCGAAACCATGTCATCTGTCGCTTGGCATAATTACGGTGAGCTTGTTGGGCAGCTTGCAGCGCTTGATCGATCGTCAATTCTCCCCGAATGAATTGCACGGCTTGTTTGTAGCCGAGCGAAGCGAGTGGGCCAGCGGCATTGCCATATTTCCCGAGCAACGCTCTTAGTTTCTTCGATAAGCCCGGTCTCGAACATTTGTTGCGCGCGGCGGTTGATTCGCTCATAGAGCGCCTGGCGATCAGGATCGAGGCCGAGCCGCAGTATGCGGAAGCCACGCAAAGGATCGCGCCCGCGTTCGTTCCAGAGTGCTGTCATCTTGCTGCGCGAGGTCAGGCAAACTTCTATCGCCCGGATAAGCTTGGGAATGTCATTGGCATGAATCTTCTCTGCGGCGGCGCGATCGAGACGACGCAGAATGCGGTGCAAATATTTTGAGCCGCGGCTGTTGGCGCGCTCGCGCAATCGATCACGCAGTTCTTCAGAACGCTGCGGGCCGGGAAAAAGCCCTTCGAGCAAAGCACGAAGATAAAGTCCGGTCCCTCCGACCAGAATCGGCAAACAGCCGCGGGTTTGATTTCTTCCAGCGTCTGGCCGCGCCTGGCGGGCGTATTCGCCGGCCGTGATGTGGTCCGTCGGTGCAACGATATCGAGCAGATGATGCGGGGCGCGCGCGCGCTCGGCGGTCGTGGGTTTCGCCGTGCCGATGTCAAACTCGCGATACATGGCGACGGAATCGCAGTTGACGATCTCGCCGTTAAAACGTTCGGCGAGCGCCAGAGAAAGCGCAGTCTTGCCACTCGCCGTCGGACCCAGCACGACCACCAACAGCGGATCAAGCTGCGCCACTGCCACTGTCAGCGCACGCTCCAATGAATGGCATGCCAGTATCGAATTACGGTGACGACGAGCAGAAGAAAAGCGATCAGCAATAAGCCGGCAGTTTCCGAGGCATAGATCGCGTGGCGGCGATGCTTGTGGTCGGAATCGTTTTGGCGAGCATTTACCACGCCAACATTGTACGCCGCGCAGAAACGTGCGGCGATGTCGCTTGGTGCTACACTACGCGTCGTCCTCGCTTCCCATGTCCATGCCCGATTCGCAAGGCAATCCAGAGGGTTAAAATCGCGCGGTTCGGCGTGTTCGAACTCAACTCTCACCGTGGGCGAACTGCGCAAGAATGGAGCGAAACTGCGCCTGCAGGAGCAACCGTTCCGCGTGCTGGCGCTGCTGCTGGAGCGAACGGGCGATGTGGTCACGCGCGAAGAAATCCGCCAGAAACTGTGGCCGGCCGACACATTTGTGGATTTTGACCACAGCTTGAACACGGCTGTGAATAAACTGCGCGAGGTGTTGGGTGATTCGGCATCGAGTCCGCGCTACATCGAAACTCTGGCGCGGCGTGGCTATCGTTTTATCGCTCCAGTGCAGACCGAAGACCAGTCATGGTTCGAGTAGTGGGGAAGCAGCTTCCACTGGAAATCTGCTCCGGCCGATTTGCATCCCGAACTGGATAGTTCCGATTCCGCATCGCGGAGTAACGCGAGGACTGTTTGCCTTGGCCCAGGTGATGTACCTGATTTTCTATCTGACTGCTCTTTTTCGGCTTCATGCCGTGCAGGGAATCGCCGATTCTTTTCTCTCGGGATGGCACGCAACTCTCTTGGTAAGCGCTGTGATGGTAACAGCCGGAGTCGGAATCCCGCTGCGTTGTTATCTGCTGTCTGCGGTGGGCTTCGACTATCAGCGCCTGGGAGAGAAATTCCAGCAGATGTTCCCTTTCATCTTGGGGCTGGATCAACTCTGGGCTGTCGCTCCTTTTCTCCTCACGCAGAAGATTGGGCTAGGCGCGGCTTTTGCGGCGAGCGCGGCGCTGCTATATGTGCCGTTTTCTGAACGAACCCTGATTCGCATGGCATACCGAAAGATGGAACTAAACTCACGAATCGTACGTAATCACGTCTAAGAGTGGGCAGCAGTGTGCTTGCCCTCGCGGAGGAAGGTTATGAAAAGGACGCTTTCGACATATCGGCTATGGATGGCTCTAGTGCTCGGAGTTGTCGTTTGCTCGGTGGAGGCATCGCCGGCGCATGCCGACGAATGGTCGAAAACCTACACTCTTGACCGCCAGCCCCCGATCTTCGCGTGGAAACCTCGGATGCAAATATCCATGTTTCTACGTGGGATCAGAAAACGATCGAGGCCAAGGTGACGACCGTGCGCTACAAGATTGGCAACGATGGCATCCAGATCGAAGAGCACCAGACGGGCGACACAGTCGAAATCGATGTGCGCTATCCGCATCGAGGTGTGTCGATCAACTGGGGCAATCCCATGAGTCATCGTGTCGATATCGATGTCCACATGCCGCGCGAAGGCCGGGTGGACTTGCACACTGGCGATGGCAAGATTGAACTCGGCAACTTCAAAGGCGAGATGCAACTGCGCAGCGGAGACGGCTCTCAGGATATTGATAGCGTGGACGGCAAACTGCACGCAACCACTGGAGACGGACACATCCGAGCCAGTGGCCGCTTTGATGAGCTGGAGTTGAAGACAGGCGATGGCCGGGTGGAAGCGCGCGCAGGCACCGGCTCTGCCCTGACCAGCGGCTGGCGGCTCGAAAGCGGCGACGGGAGTGTTACGCTGGAGGTGCCGGAAACACCTGGCGGCGGACGTGGATCTACATACCGGAGACGGCCACATCGATCTGGATATGCCGATCACGACCCAAGGCAAGATTCGCGAGAACGAAGTTCGCGGCAAACTGAATGGCGGCGGAAATCTGCTGGTGATTCATACGGGAGATGGATCGATCCGGCTGCGGAAGGGCTAGGGTGCCCCCGCTCCTGTCGTTGATGAATTCCCTGGCCTCCGTCTGACATTTACGTTATAATGTCTGACATGGCATCGCAGCGCATTACGGTAAGAGTCCCCGCGACTCTGGGTACTCGCCTTCGGCATTGCTCTCGGGTGAGTGGACAAACTCCCTCCGACCTTGTGCGTATCGCGTTAGAGAATTACCTGCGCGGGGAAAGCAGCACAGGTTCGGCTTACGAGTTGGCGGATGCGGCTGGATTGATCGGGTGCGTACGACGCGCTCCGAAAGACTTGAGCACGAACCGGCGTCATTTTCAGGACTTCGGAAGCGGCAAATGAAGCGTGCTCCCGGGCGGCGGATTCTCCTAGACACCGGTCCGCTGGTAGCTATTCTTTCCCGAGAAGATTTACATCATCAGGCTTGTGTGGATGTGCTTCATGGGATTGCCGGCCCGCTGCTTTCTTGCTGGCCCGTGATGACGGAAGCGGCCTGGCTACTAAGGCAATCCCCGCGTGCGATTCAGCAGCTGTTGGGCAGCACGGAGACAGGCTTTCTTGAACTGCTACCGTTGGCCGGCGCGGAAGCCAAAAATATAGCGGCAGTGATGAAGCGATATGAAAGCATGCGCCCGCAACTGGCCGATGCTGCTTTGGTTCATCTTGCCGGACGGGGAAGGGATCGATACCATATTCACTTTGGACCGCCGCGATTTTTCAATTTACCGAACCAGCCGCAGGCGATCCTTTCATATTCTTCCGGAAATGTAGTTCTTTCTTGGGCCTTTGTGGTTTCGATTTTCGGATAGTTAGCTCCCGGCGTGGTATGGCCGGCGCAGTGAAAGGAAGCTTTTATGAGGGTATTACGTCCCACCCTGGTTGCAATTGCATGCTTCGTTCTTATCTCCCTGGCCAGTGCGCAGCAGCTGCGCCCGCCTCCGCCAAGCACGAACCAGCGCTGGATGTTACGTCCATGGATCGCAGCGTGGACCCTTGCGTCGATTTCTTTCCGATATTCCTGCGGCGGCTGGATCAAGAACAATCCGATTCCTCCCGATCAGTCTTCGTGGGATACGTATTCAAAAATGCAGGATGAGAACCGCGAGCGCTTGCGCGGAATTCTGGAAGCAGCCGCTAAGCCCAATTCCAGCCGCGACGCCTCCGAGCAAAAAATTGGCGATTACTATGCTTCCTGCATGGACGAGAATGCGATCAATGCGAAGGGAACGGAACCGCTTAAGCCGCAGTTGGATCGCATTGCGCAGCTCAGCTCCAAAGCGGAAATCGCCGATGTGGCAGCGACCATGGTAGATGACAACGTGCTGTTTAGTTTCGATTCGACGCAAGACTATAGAGATGCCAGTCAAGTAATTGCCGAGGCCGATCAGGGAGGGCTCGGGTTGCCTGATCGCGATTATTACTTGAAAGAGGATGCGAAGTCCGTCGACCTGCGCAAAGCGTATGTGGTGCACGTGCAGAAAATGTTCGAGTTGCTGGGAGATAAACCGGATGCCGCCGCTGCCGAAGCGGCAACCGTGATGCGCATTGAAACCGCACTGGCCAAAGGTTCGATGACGCGGGTCGAACGGCGCGATCCCAAGAACCTCGACCATAAAATGACGAGCGTCGAGTTCGAGAAAATCAGTCCTGACTTTCAATGGCAAGTCTACTTCACAAAAGTTGGGCTTCCTTCACTCGGCTCGTTGAATGTTGCTTCTCCTGGATTTTTCAAGGCGCTGAATGTGGAGATTGCCAAAGAAAACCTGGCCGACTGGAAAGTTTATTTGCGATGGCATCTGGTCCATGCGAATGCTCCATTTCTTTCGTCGGCCTTGGTCAATGAAAATTTCGCTTTCTACGGCAAGACTTTGCGCGGACAGCAGGAATTGCAGCCACGCTGGAAGCGCTGCACGCAGAATGTCGATAACGATCTGGGAGAAGCTCTGGGCCGGGTCTACGTAGAAAAATATTTCAGCCCTGAGGCCAAGCAGCAGGCGCTGAAGATGGTGAAGGAAATCGATGTGGCCATGGCCGCGGACATCAATGCATTGCCGTGGATGTCAGCCGCCACCAAGCAGCAGGCGCTGGTGAAGCTTGCACGGCATGGCCAACAAAATTGGCTATCCCGATAAATGGCGCGACTACAGCAAGCTGGAAATCGTCCGCGGAGACGAACTCGGCAACGTGGAGCGAGCCCGAAAATTTGAGTTCAACCGCGAACTGGCGAAGATCGGCAAGCCCGTGGATCGCGGCGAGTGGGACATGACTCCGCCCACCGTAAACGCGTATTACAACCCGCAGATGAACGACATTAATTTCCCCGCGGGTGTGCTGCAGCCGCCGGCATTCGATCCCGACTCCGATGCAGCTCCGAACTATGGCGACACTGGCGGCACGATTGGCCACGAACTCACCCACGGCTTCGACGACGAGGGCCGTCAGTTCGACGCTCAGGGCAATCTGCGTGACTGGTGGACGGCGGAAGACGAGAAAGAGTTCGTGAAGCGTGCCAGCTGCATTTCAGACCAGTACTCGACGTACACGATCATTGATGACATCAAGATCAACGGAAAGCTGACGCTGGGCGAAGATGTTGCCGACCTCGGTGGACTGATCCTCGCTTACATGGCATGGAAGGACGATACGAAGGGACAGAACCTGCAACCGATCGACGGTCTTACTCCCGACCAGAGATTCTTTGTGGGCTATGGGCAAAGTTGGTGTGGAGAAACTCGCGACGAGACCAAGCGGTTGCGTGCGACAGTAGATCCGCATTCGCCTGAAAAATACCGGACCAATGGCGTGGTTTCGAACATGCCGGAATTTCAGGAGGCGTTCCACTGTAAGGCGGGTTCGCCCATGGTGAATCAGAACCGTTGCCGCGTCTGGTAACTCAACGCATTTGCGGATTGCTGGTCGAGAGTTCTTGGAACCCTATTGGAGTTCTTCTTTAGTGGGGTTGTAGTAAAAGCGGAAGCGCAGCGCCAGGAACTGGCCGCCAAATTCGCTCGGCAGGGGAGGAAACGGATCCGACCCTACGATACCTGCCCAAGCCGCGCGATCAAGCGGAGAGTCTCCGGAAGGTGCTACCAGTTTCATGCCGGCGACTTTTCCATCCTTGGTAATTGCGAATTCGATGATCAAGTTCCCGTGTTTGAACTGCGCAGACTCTGGAATCGCGTTGTACCAGTTCTGCCGCACGTCATGCAGAACTCGCTGGAGATAAGGGCCGAAGTCGACGCCCATGGTATCGCTGAGGATCTCGAACGGTCCCATTTGAGCGCCATGCGCCCCGGTTCCCAGGCCAAAATCACCGCCGCTTCCCTGGCCTCCACTCCCCGGTCTGGCGGCCGCCCGCGCAGCCTCTTGAATGGCTGAACCCGCGGACATTGAACCCCCGTATTTCTTAAACTCATTTTCGACACTTGGCGTGGCGGGCGTTTGCAGTTGCGCAGTCTGTTGGTTCGCCGGAGGCGGCGGCTGAGGCGCGGGCTGGTTCTGTGAAAATCCTCCCGCCGACTTCGCTGGCGGCTGCTCCATTTGCGGAGCACTCGAACCTGGAGCCCCCGGTGGCGGCGCTGCCAAGCTCTTGCGAAGTTCCTTCAGGTCGAGCTGAGGATGACGCGTCATCGCGATGCGATCTTTGTCGGAGGCGATATTGGTGTTGGGCCTATGCTGCAGTTTCTGCAAGTCAGGGGGCAGTTCCAGGAATGTCAGATCTTTACCGGCAGTAAGATTTCTCGTCGCCACAGCGCTATGCCACGGCATGTATTTTTCAAAGAAATCGATCTTTGCGAGAAAGACAATCAGCAGCAGGTGGACAATAATCGAAATCCATGCCGCTTCCCGCCGCCGCGAACGCGTGAGATCGTCCTGCAACTGAATGAGCAGGTGCGGCACACGTGCATCTTCATCGAGATCGCGGTAGGCTGTTTCCCATCCCTGAGCGTCGTAGAGTCCGAGTTGTTCCGGCTGCGGCTTCTCGGGAGGTGCCACTGGATCCTGGAATGGGATTTGCGTGATCGGCATGAACTAAGTTTGTCCCGAGCTGGCTTGTCCGTTAGACACACAAACCCGAAGGTGCGTTGCATCCGGCCTTCCCAGGACGCAATCGACGAGCATGCTCAAAGCTAGCCTTATTTTCGCATCTTTCCTGCGATTCTGCTTACTGACAAATGGCGCGGGACTTAGGTGTGTAAACATTTGTAAAACGCCGCTGCAACCCCGCCGTGTATCAGCTTGCGGAAAAGTCGATGAAACGCCGGAAATAAATTTGCCTTGGATTGTTTGATCGCGCTGGATATGTCAGACGAGACCGCTAGCCGTCCCTGCGGTAGAGGAGGTCTTTCATCGCTTTTCTCCGAGCCTCGTTCGCGTCGGCGAGAGCCTTGCGTTCGTCAGCATCCATCTTCTGCTTCGCTGCTAGGCCCGGCGCGTTTCGGGCTCGCTACACGCCGGACAGCGGTTAGCAAAGCCGGGCTTGTCCGGCTTCAGTTCGAACTCCTCTGAGCAGACAGCGCAGACTCGAATAGGAAATGCCATCCAACCCTAATGATACAACCGGAGAATTATTCTTGACGCAGGCAAGCTTACGGAAAGGCCGCCTTTCACCGCGAGAGGAATCAGCCTTTCTTCCCCGTCATGCCGGCGAGCCCGACTTTCTTCCCGTGCTCGCGAATCGCGCCCACAATGTCGAGTGCCAGGGCAAGCGCGCGTCGGCCATCTTCAATGGGCACTACCGGTGTGGATCGCTGCCGAACGGCATGGAGAAACGATCGCAACTCCGCATGCAGCGGTTCTTCTGAACTCACCGGCGGTTTCCCCACGCCAATCTGCGGATTGATTGTGGGAGCGCTCGAAGTTGATCCATCCTCCCCAACCGTGAAGACCAGAACTTCCTGGCGTCCATAGTCGACCGAGACATACTGATGGGGCTGGAAGAACCGCAGCTTGCGCACGCGCTCGGTAGAAACTCGGCTGGCCGTGAAATTGGCTACGCATCCCGATTCAAACTCCAATCGCACGTTGGCGATGTCAACTTTACCGGAGAGAATGGGTAGACCGACGGCGCGAACCTCCTTCACTGGAGAATTAACAAAAGACATCACGATATCGAGATCGTGGATCATCAGGTCGAGCACAACATCGACGTCAAGCGAGCGCGGAGTAAACACGCTAAGCCGATGCACTTCGAAGAACATGGGCTGCGTAAGCAAAGGAATGGTGGCGCGAACTGCCGGATTGAAGCGCTCGAGGTGCCCGGCCTGCGCAATGCGTTTGTGAGTGGCCGCCAGTTGAACCAGTTCGTCCGCCTCCATCAAAGATGCGGCTAACGGCTTTTCGATGAGGACGTCCACTCCCGCCTTCATCAGCGCGCGCGCCACGTCAAGATGATGCACCGTAGGCGCCGCGACTGACGCTGCGCGCACCTCGCTGTGCGTCGTGAGCATCTGCTCGACCGAACCGAAGGCGCGGCATCCAAACTCGCGCGCCACTGCGTCAGCGCGGTCGAGATTAGGATCCACCACTCCCACCAGACGAACCGCTTCACCCTGTTGTTCCAGTTCGTGATAGACGCGGGCATGGTTGCGTCCAAAGACGCCTACACCCACCACCGCGACGGAAATCGGATTGTCAGCTTGCAGGAAAACTCTCGGATGGCCGGTTGCCAGCGGGAACAAGGAATTGTAAACGCAAAGGCGCCGTTTGAATTGGTTAAATCCCCTTTACTGCGCAATTCGCATTTTTTTCAAGATAGCAATCTGTCCGGCATGGTAGAGCTCGTGTTGAACCACACCATGCAGCATGAAGTAGAAATCATATTTCTTGCCGGGAACGCGTTCACGCAGCCGAGACTCAGGCAAAGCCCCGACAGTTTTGACCAGTACATCGTGCGTGCGCTTAGTGTTAGAGATGGTTTTACGCCACGCCGCTGCGGTCGGTTTTGGAACGATGGGAAAATTCGCAGTGCCCGTGGGCTGAGTTTTCTCTCCGCCTAGCCGGCGGCAGGCAGCGGCATCCCAGACGGCGACGTGCAGAACCAGTTCCCAGATACTGTGGACGTCTGGCGCGGGTTTGGCTGCGGCCGTGGCAGCATCTACATCTTGCAACAACTCCAGCATCGCGGGGCCGTGCCAGGCATCACCCGCGAAAGCGCGGCGAAGTTGCTCGGCAATCAGAACGGGTTCGGAAGATGAGGAAGTCATGTATTTAGCTTTTTCCTTTATAACGACTTGAGGATTTCCGAAGGTAACATCAGTCGGCAACAACTGCGATGGCCTCTGTGCGGGCTGCTTCAAGAATTTTTTCGCCATCCAGCAGCAGACATTTTTGGGCGTCGAGCGCCAGACAGGTCGCGCCCGCTGCGCGCATCACTTCGATGGTCTTCACTCCAATCACGGGAACATCGAAACGCATATCCTGGTTTGGTTTCGCGATCTTCACCACGGTGAGGTCGCGGCTCAGGGCGGAGGCGTCGCCGTGCAGTGACTTCATGATCTGGCCCGCGCGCTCGATTGCAGCATCAGTTCCTTCCATGGCTTCTACGGCAACGCAAGCCGTTTCCGCAATCACAACGGTTTGTCCAATATCATGCTGCGCCAGGTCCCGGGCCACCGCGCGGCCATACTCGATGTTCTTGCGCTCCTGATCAGTAGGCTGGCGGGTGAGAACTCCGGCCTTCACCAGCAGCGGCTCCAGCAGCCATGTCGAGTTTTCCAGGATGATGCCTTCGTCCGCGAGAACTTTGGCCACGGCGCCCAGCAGGCTATCCGTATTGCGAGTCGTGAGAGAAAGCAAGAGCTTAGCCAACCGCCAATCTGGACGAATGGCGGAAAAAATCTGTTTGTGTTTGACCTGCCCCGCCATGATTGCGCGCCGAACCCCTTCGCGCTGAAAAGTCTCAATCAGCTTTGAAAGCTCGCCCAGCGACAGCCAGTGAACCGAAGCAGCACCATGAGACTCGATCTCAGGGAAAGCTTCTTCCTTGATGGCCACAACGACCACTTCATATCCCGCTGCGCGCGCCGCATCCAGCACGAGGAATGGAAATTTGCCGTTGCCGGCGATAAGGCCAAGTCGCTGCATATTCAAGAATAGTAGAAGGTGCATTTCATGTCTTGCAGTGGCAAAAAGACGTGCGAGTCCCGTCTCTGCGGCAGCTTTACTTAATCACTCCGCGCTCCGAGGATTCGATAAAGCGAATCAGCATATCCACATCCTCGCCGCGATCATCTTCCGACTTCAGCTTCTCCAGCGCTTGCGACGTATTCATCTTCGACGCCAGCAGAGTTTTATAAGCGTGATGAATCTTGCGAATGCGCTCGGCCGAAAAACCACGGCGCTCGAGGCCAACTTTATTCATCCCGTAGGCGTGCGTGTTGCGCGCGGCGGAGGTCATGGAAAACGGCAACACGTCCTGCGTAATCGTCGTTCCGCCGCCAATGTAGGCGTGCGCTCCGATGCGCACGAACTGGTGCACCGGACAAAGCGCTCCCACCACCGCCCATTCCTCTACCGTTACGTGGCCGCCCAAAGTCGCACCATTGACCAGCATGCAGTGGTCGCCAATCACGCTGTCGTGTCCAATGTGCGCATACGCCATGATTAAAGTGTGGCTGCCGACTCTGGTGAGCCCTCCGCCTTTTACCGTGCCGCGGTTGATGGTCACACTCTCGCGAATCTCGTTGTGGTCGCCGATCTCCAGCCGGGTCGGTTCGCCTTTATAAGTAACGTCCTGTGGCGCCATGCCGATGGCGCAGAAGGGAAAGAATTGCGTTATCGGAGCCGATTTTTGTTGGCCCTTCAATCGCGACGTGTGACACAAGACGGCAATCCTCCCCGAGTTCCACGTCCGGGCCGATGACGCAGTAGGGACCAATCTTGCACGATGCCGGCGACTCTTGCTCGCGGGTCGATGATCGCAGTGGGATGGATCGCGCTGGGATGGGCATTCATGACTACTGCCGGCTCGGTTTTCATTCCACAACCGTGCCGTCGCCGCGTCCGCGTGAACTGTCGATGAGCTGGCACGATACGGTGGCTTCCGCTACACGCTTACCCGCGACGAATGCAACCCCGTGCATCTTCGCCGCGATCATCCGCGGAATCGCGCGCCAGCCCTTTACTTCCACTTCGATGCGAAGCTGGTCGCCGGGGCTTACGGGACGACGAAACTTCGCGCGCTCGATTCCAGTGAAGACCATCACTTTGTCATTTCGATCTTCCACTTCGGTAAGCAGAAGCGCTCCGCCCGCCTGCGCGATCGCTTCTACAATCAGCACGCCCGGCATAATCGGCAATCCCGGAAAATGTCCGTTGAAAAAAGGTTCGTTGATCGTGACGTTCTTAATGGCGATGATGCTTTCCTTGCGTTTCAGTTCGAGCACGCGGTCAATCAGCAAGAGAGGATAGCGGTGCGGAAGAATTTTCAGGATTTCGTGAATGTCGAGCGCCGGCTTCGACGAAGCCGCCGCAGCGTCGTTCACGGGTGGAGTGGTCTCAATCATGGCTTCGCCCCAAACAGCCTGAAGATTATACTGTACCGCGTTGCATTCACAATGCAGACGCAAAACTCGCAACGACGGCGAGTCTGCGGGTGAAAGAAAAATCGATGGACCACGAAGGACACTAAGTATCACGAAGGCTGCATGGGTAAGATTTCCTTCGTGTGACTTTGTGCCCTTCGTGGTAAGAGCCGTTAAGTTGGCGCCACCCAAACTCCTGCCGAAGAAAGGTAAATGTGTCCGGTAAGAAAACAACGCCGCTGGCAGTTCCTCGACATGCAGGAAACGACCGTCTGCGCTACTTCGAACAGCGCCTCGATAGCATCGTTCAGACGATGCGCGAACTAGTGGAGATTGAATCCCCCAGCGACAACAAAGCTGGCGTCGATCGCATTGCGCGGTTCCTCGCGCCCAAGTTTGAAGCGCTGGGCGGGCGAACGCAACTGCATCCCAGCAATGACTTCGGCGACAGCTTGCAAATTAACTTCACCAGTTCGTCGAACCGCAAGCCAGTTTTGCTGCTCGGGCACTACGACACCGTCTATCCGATGGGGACTCTGGCGAAGATGCCATGTACGATCGAGAACGGCCGCCTCCGCGGGCCGGGCGTGCTCGACATGAAGTCAGGCATTGCGCTCATCCTGCATGCCATTGAAGCGCTGCGGGAGTGGCACAGCGGCCTGCCTCGGCCAATCACGGTCTTTCTGGTTTCCGATGAGGAAGTGGGCAGTCGTTCGTCGCGAAAGATCACGGAGGCCTTGGCAAGAAAATCCGCCGGAGTTCTGGTACTTGAGCCCGCCGCTGGTCTTCGAGGCGCAGTCAAAACTGCACGCAAGGGCGTCGGGGAATACCCGCTGCGCGTAAAAGGCATTGCGGCGCATGCCGGACTCGATCCCGGAAAAGGCCATAGCGCGATTCTCGAGTTAGCCCGGCAGATCGCGGTGATTGCGAAGCTGAATAATCTTCGGCAAGGCATATCAGTAAACGCGGGCGTGATCGAAGGCGGAACGCGGACGAATGTGGTTGCAGCCGAGGCGTCAGTCAGGATCGACGTGCGCATCAAGAGCGCGAAACAAGCCGCCGGCATCGACCGCAAATTGCGCTCCCTGAAACCGTTCGATAAATTTTGCAAACTCGAGATGACGGGTGGAATTAACCGCCTTCCCATGGAGCGGACCGCCGGAGTGGCGGAGCTCTACAAAAAGGCTCGCGAGATTGCCGGCGAAGTCGGATGGGATCTTGAAGAAGCGGCCGTGGGTGGCGGCTCCGACGGCAATTTCACCGCCGGAATCGGCATTCCTACGCTCGACGGTTTGGGCGGCGTTGGAGATGGCGCGCATGCGGTGCACGAATTTATTTTGATTTCCGAACTGCCGCGCCGAGCACTCCTGCTCGCAGAAATGATCGAACGGATTTAGCGGCTTCTTTGACTCCTCTGGGAGGGTAGCCTAGAATTTTCTCAGCGGCACATGCGCTCCTGCGTTATAGGCCAGTTCCGATGGAGGATTTATGGGTGAGGGTCTGTTTCAGCCTTTGCATTTGATTTTGATTGTGGCCATCGCCCTTCTTGTATTCGGGACCAGCAAATTTTCTGCGCTCGGCAAAGGCCTGGGGGAAGGCATTCGTAACTTCAAGTCGGCAATGAAAGAGCCGGAAGAAGAAAAGAAAGAGAAGAAAGAGGCAGAGGCGGAAAAAAAATCCTAAGTCTGGCGCTTGCCTCATCCGCTTTCATCTCTGCCAATAAGTTCCATTCGTGATCGATAGAAGTTATCGACCACCATTCAGATCGCTCCTCTTTTTTCAACATGCCGTAAACCAGCGCCACGGGCAGCCCCACCACATTGCTGTAATCGCCTTCAATGCGCGGAATCCAGCGTGAGGCGATGCCCTGAATCGCGTATGCTCCCGCCTTGTCCATCGGTTCACCGGTTGCGATGTAATCTCGGATCTCTTCGTCGGAGAGTTCGCGCATCGTGACCCGCGTAGTCTCGGAAGCTTGTTCGGCATCTCCCGCGATCGGATCAAAGATGCACACTCCGGTGATCACTTCGTGGGTCCGTCCTGACAACAATCGCAGCATCCGTGCAGCATCGGCGGCATCGCGCGGTTTGCCCAGGATGGTCTCATCGATAACGACGATCGTGTCCGCACCCAGAATGTAATCTTGTGGCCGTTTCCGAGACAACTGTAATTGCTTTTTCCCGCGCCAGTCGTTCGGCGCAATCGCGCGGTGATTCACCTGCGAGCGGCGTTTCGTCGATGTCAGCAGGCTGCACTTCAAACGGAATCGCGGCGTTGCGCAGTAACTCCTGGCGGCGAGGCGAGGCGGAAGCGAGAATAAGCATGCGCTGCGATTTTAGCCCACCAGGAGTCAGCGGCTACCGACCACGCCGCGCACCGATTCAATCAGCTTGGCGGAATCGTAGCCGATGCCGTCCTTAAACACGGTCTCGACATTTTCAATATCGCTGATCTGCTTCGACGGATCGCCCTTGATCAGACCAGGTCCGCTTGCTTGCCGGGCGCGATCGTGCCGATTTTGTCAGCCTCGTTCAGATATTGCGCGCCGTTGAGAGTCGCGATGCGAATCGCCTCCAGCGGAGTGAATCCCGCTTCCACCAGCAACTCGACTTCCCGCTGATCGCCGAACCCAGCGATCACGCCTCCCATGCCGGTCGGATCGAGCCCCGCCAACAGCAACCCTCCGGCTTGCGCGAACGCATGCTCGAACTCCATTTCTTTTTTGAAGGCCGCCGCCCAAGGCGAGGCTTCGGTGTGGTATCGCTTCTGCATCGAACTCAAATCGCTGGCACGAACTTTATTCTCGAGCACCGCGGTACGAGCGTCCGGAGAAAGCGCATCGAGAACACGCTGCTGAATCGTCGGCCGACCCGGCACGAACATCTCGAACACAGGAAGCGTTGATGTGACCGCGACGTGGCGTTGAACCAGATCGAGGATCATATCGTGCGGCGGTCCGCTTGTAAGGTCCAGTTTGGAAATGAACGCATAGTCAAGCTTTTCGGGGCACTCGCCCGCCTTTTTCCAGGGAAAGAATTCCGTATCCACAAGCAACCCGTGTTCCAGGTCATCAATGCCAATCGCGGCAGCTTCTCGAAAACCGATCGAGCATAGGTGCCCGGTCACTTTAGCGCCGCGTTTGTGGGCCGCGGCCACAGCCGCTGAAAGCTCCGCGGGAGTGATGAACATATACGCTTTGAAATTGTCGACGCCCTGATCCAGCCAGAAATTCACCGTCTTGGTTGCGTCGTCGGCGCCGGTGAGCTGGTGCATCTGCAGCGCCCAAGAGCCCGCACCCTCGAGATACGGTCCGGTCACGTGGATCTTCGGGCCCGGCGTGTCTCCCTTATCGATTTGCTTCTTGAGTTCGAGATCCGTGTAAGGCTCGATCGAACCTGTAGTTCGGATGGTGGTCACGCCGGCTGCCAGGTATAAACGAGGAAAGCTGTATGCCATCTCTCCGAAGATGCCATTGCCCATGGGATAAAACATGTGGTCGTGCATGCCCACCAGTCCCGGGAATCACGCTGTAACCGTGAAGGTCGAGCACCTGCGCATCTTTCGGAGCATTCGCCGACGCAGAATCGGATACCGACTCGATCTTTCCTTGTTTCAGAACGATCGTCTGATCTTCGCGCGCCGGAGCGCCGGTGCCGTCGATCACGCGCACATGCGTGAGCACTACGACGGGTGCGTCGACCTTCACAAAACCGCGCACCAGCGGCGAGAGAGTTTGCGCCGAGCTGGCGCCAGCTGCAATCAGACAACAAGCCGAATGCAAACAAGCCACTTTCCGCATAAGTGCATCCTCAACTGAGAAAATCTGGTCGAAGGATTGTACCGGATCACAAGATCATGGCGAGCGTAAGAATGAATCTCTAACCTTTCACGAATTCCAGCCGATTCCCAAATGGATCATGAACGTGGCAGCGCTTTACCCCCGGAATATCCTCCGGTTCGTTCACTTCGACTCCCGCGCTTCGCAGTCGTTGCAGCAAGGTCTCATAGTCGAAGCAGCGCAGGGCCGGGTGCGCCTTTTTCGCGGGACGAAAGTCACTCTCGACTCCGAGATGAAGTTGCACGTTCCCGCTTTCAAACCAGCACCCTCCGCGCCTAGAAGGCTCCGGTGGTTTGGGCACTTCCGTCATTCCCAATAGATCTGCATAGAAGGCGCGAGCTCTTTCTCTTCACCGGGAGGCATCGCAAGTTGAACGTGATCGATTGCAGTGATCGGACCTTCAGGCATGAGGACATGCTAGCTGAAAAGCCGCAGCGCTGAGAACCTCCTCCCCGCCTGCTAAAATCAAAGATTAGCCCTTCATTCTATGGACGCCGCTTTCCTCCGCAATTTTGCCATCATCGCGCATATCGACCACGGTAAATCCACGCTGGCAGACCGCCTGCTGGAGTTGACCGGATCGCTCACCGCGCGCGAGATGCAGGCGCAGGTGCTCGACTCCATGGACCTGGAGCGCGAACGCGGCATCACCATCAAAGCCCACGCCGTCCGCATGATGTACACCGCGCAGGACGGCCAAACTTATCAGCTCAACTTGATCGATACTCCCGGCCACGTGGACTTTTCTTACGAAGTTTCGCGCTCGCTGGCGTCGTGCGAAGGCGCACTGCTCATCGTCGATGCTTCACAGGGAGTGGAAGCGCAAACCCTCGCCAACGCCTACCTGGCAATTAATAACGGACTCGAAATCATCCCCGTCATTAACAAGATCGATCTGCAAAGCGCCGATATTCCCGCGCACGAAGGAAATGATCGAAAGCGCCGTTGGGCTCGATGCTTCCGATGCCGTTCTCATCAGCGCGAAAACTGGCCAGGGCGTGCCCGATGTGCTCGAAGCCATCGTGAAACGCGTACCTCCGCCAAAGGGCAATCCTGACAGCCGTCTCCAGGCGCTCGTTTTCGACTCCTGGTTCGACCCTTACCGCGGAGTGGTAATTCTCACTCGCGTATTCCAGGGAACGCTGCGCAAGGGACAGAGAATTCGTCTGTGGTCAAACGGGACTACGTTCGATGCCGAGACTCTCGGCGTGCTCACGCCCAAGCCAGTGGAGATCGGTGAATTGAAAGCGGGCGAAGTCGGATTTCTCATCGCAAACATAAAAAATGTTGCCGACACAAAAATTGGCGACACGATCACCGACGATGCCAACCCCGCCTTCGAAGCGCTACCCGGCTTCGAAGAGATCAAACCCATGGTATTCGCCGGCCTCTACACCGTGGACGCGCATGAGCACACTCGGCTTCGCGAAGCTTTGGAAAAATTAAGGCTGAACGATTCTTCGTTTTTCTTCGAGCCAGAAAGTTCCGTCGCGCTGGGTTTCGGCTTCCGCTGCGGATTCCTTGGGCTGCTTCACATGGAGATTATCCAGGAACGGCTGGAGCGGGAGTTTGAACTCGAACTCATCACCACCGCGCCCGAGCGTGCGCTACAAGATATACAAAACCGACGGCGCGATGATCGAGGTCGATAACCCCTCGCGCTGGCCCGATCCGAGCGAGATCGCCAAAATCGAAGAGCCGGTGATCCTGGCTACAATTCTCACCAACGAAGAATATGTTGGCGGAATTCTTAAACTGGTGGAAGACAAGCGCGGCAAGCAGAAGACGTTCGAGTATGTCAGTTCGTCGCGCGTGATGTTGCACTATGAGTTACCGCTGAACGAAATCGTGCTCGACTTTTACGATCGCTTGAAATCAGTTTCGCGCGGCTACGCTTCTCTCGATTACCACCTCGCCGATTATTGGGAGTCACCGATGGTGAAGCTCGACATCCTGGTCGCTGGCGAACCGGTGGATGCGCTTTCCATTATTGTGCATCGCGATTTTGCTTACGAGCGCGGCAAAGCATTGGTCTCGAAAATGAGGCAGCTTATTCCACGGCAGATGTTCGAAGTTGCCATCCAAGCCTCCATCGGCGCGAAAATTATCGCTCGCGAAACCGTTTCCGCGATTCGCAAAAACGTGATTGCGAAGTGCTACGGTGGCGATATTTCCCGCAAACGAAAGCTTCTGGAAAAGCAGAAGGAAGGCAAAAAACGAATGAAGCGCATCGGCCGCGTCGATATACCCCAGGAGGCTTTTCTGGCCGTTCTTAAGGTCGGCGAGGACAGCGATTGAGCGGAAAATTCAGCGAAAATCAGTCGTGAAATCGACGCCTCGGTTTGATGGAAATCATATATGCCCGACGGTTCGATTCGCCGCTGGGAAGAAGAACTCCAAAACCTCGAAATGTGCAAATCTCCAATTTGGGAACGAAAGCGTCCCGGTTGCGTTTTGACCGTGTTAACGCGCGGTTAATTGTATAACTGGTTACTACTCAGGGATTTAAGAGGGACTGAATCGGGCTTTGACAATTCCCGAATTGAACTTGTGTGTAAACGCCGCTACCTGTATCCCGCCATTCCACAAGCTTTTCCACAGCCCATTCGACGCTTGCAACTTACAGCGGCTAAGGTACTTACCGGGAAACTACAGTAACTCCTGTAAGACGCCGGCTCAATCCTCCGGCGGCAGCCCGCCTTCCACCATGGTCTCGAATCTGGTGCAACTTTTCAAGAACGCCAAATTCACCCGGCCGATGGGTCCATTGCGCTGTTTGGAAATAATGATCTCGGCTTTGCCCTGCAGATCCGGATCATCCTGCTTGTACACTTCTTCGCGAAAAATGAACATCACCAGGTCGGCATCCTGCTCGATCGAACCCGACTCGCGCAGGTCGGCGAGTTGCGGACGATGATCGCCGCCACGGCTTTCCGGAGCGCGGCTTAACTGCGAAAGCGCGATCACGGGCACGCTGAGTTCTTTCGCCAGCGCTTTCAGTCCTCGCGAAATTGCAGAGACTTCCTGCGTGCGATTTTCATAGCGCTTGCTTCCGCCCGACATCAACTGGAGGTAATCGATGATCAGCAGGTCGAGCCTGCCTTGCGATTGCTTGAGGCGCCGCGCCTTTGCCCGCATCTCACTCAGTGAAATTCCGGGAGTGTCATCGATGAAAATAGGCGCATGTGCCAGTTGCTCCATGGCGCGCACCACTTTCCGCGTATCGTCCTGCCACAAAGAACCGGTGCGCATTTTGTGCGCATCCACTTTGGCCTGCGAACAGAGCAAGCGTAACAACAACGCTTCGCGCGACATTTCCAGCGAGAACACTCCCACCACCTGCTTGTCTTCCACGGCGGCATTTTCCGCAATGTTCATGGCGAATGCGGTTTTGCCCATTGAAGGCCGCGCCGCAATGATCACCAAGTCGGAGCGCTGCAGGCCGCTTGTCATTTCATCGAGATCGGTGTAATGCGTTGCCAGACCCGTAATGCGCTGCCCGCGCTGCAACAAGGCATCGACCGATCCGAACGATTCGCGGACGATCTCCTGCACGCCCATGAAGCCGCGTCCAATGCGCTTTTCCGAGAGCTGGAAAATTGCGGCTTCGGCGTCGCTGAGCACTTCCTCGGCCGCATCGGATTGATCGGCGGCCCGCGCAATCGCTGTATTCGCAGCATGAATCAATCCGCGCAGCAGCGCCTTGTCGCGCACGATCTTGACGTAGTGCTCAATACTCGGCCGGTCAGGCACGCCATCCAGCAGGCTCGACACGTAGCCGACATCGCCAATCGCCTGCAGATCCTTGTGGCGATCCAGTTCTTCGATCAGCGTGATCATGTCGATCGGACGCGACGATTCCGCCAGATCGACCATGCGACCATAGATGCGCCGGTGCGAATCGAGCGAGAAATCCTCGATGCGCAAATGCTCGGCAGCCTGGTTATAGGCAAAGTTGTCGAGCAGAATCGCGCCCAGAATTGATCGCTCCGCTTCTACATTCGCGGGAAGAGTACTGATGTTGTAGTCAGTGGTTGCCACGATATTGATATATTCCCCGGCTCTCAGATTGCAGATGAAACACTAACCGGATACGGCTTGTGAATGCGAAGCGCATCCGTTGGAAAACCAAGCTGCAATACGAAAATTTTTTCGGATTCCCAATCGAATGAGGTTGCAAAATCCAGCCCTTGAGGCTAGGAGAACAAACGGCGAATACGAAGTCAAGCGAAGAAAACAAATGCGGCTCGGGCCAGCCACCCGAGCCGCATCGTTTCGTGGATCTTTCAAAGTCGCCTTCCCGCCGCTTAGGGCGACGGGACGACCATACCGGTCCGACAGCACCCATTATGAATGAGCGCCACATTTACCGATACTGTTGCTGAGCCATGATTCCAAGAACCCGGCTCAGCAACCTTTGCAGCGGCTAGCGGCCCAACCCAACTCAAAGAGCGGGAAGTGGAGGAGGCCGCAATGCCCAGGCAACCAGACACGCTCGCGCGTTCCGATTTCCCTCCGGCAATTCACCCTCGAGAATTACCGGTCTGCCACCGCTCGCCGCAATGATCGTTTGGCAAGCCTCGGAAGATCCTACGTTTTCGGTGAACCCACTGTGAGGCAGACAGTGCCGAGTCGCAATCAGAAAAACGTTTTGCTCTTGTGCAGAAACTGTGGACGAAACGTCTTCCTTGTGGAAGGCTGAGGAAAAAACGGAGAGCTACAGCACGCTGAATTGCACTGATTGAAAATGGTTCTGCTAGCCGCCAGCGATCGATGGCACCAACAGCACTTCGTCTCCATCCTGAAAGGCATAACCCGGCCCGCCCAGGAAGCGGATATCTTCTTCATTCACGTAGATGTTGAGAAATCGGCGCAGTTGTCCGGCCTCGTCGCGCAGGTGCGGTTTTAGCTCAGGAAACTTTTCATCGAGAACAGAGAACAGCTCTCCCAGATTCGTGGCGGCGCACGCGATCGAGCTCACGCCCGCAGTGTGCCGCCGCAATGCGGTCGGAATTTGTACCGTAATCGCCATCGTAGTTCTTCCTTATGAATCCGCTTATGCCCCCACGGTCGCCGGAATTTCTTTCGCAGCGTCGATCGTATCCAGCCTTTCGCTCAGATACTTCTCGAACTCGGCTAGCTTCGGAGCGATCGGCCTCTCCACTTCATACACGCCGGCCAGTACGTCGGTAGTCTTCAATCCGTTCCCGGTAATGCACAACACCGTCGTTTCCTCCGGCAGGATGCGATCTTGACGATATAACTTGCCCGCCGTGCCCACGGTGACTCCCCCTGCTGTTTCGGTGAAGATGCCTTCGGTCTCGGCCAGCAAACGAATCGAATCGATCACCTCCGGATCACTCACGTCCTCGCTCCATCCGCCGCTGTGCTTGATGGTCTTAATCGCGTAGTGCCCGTCGGCGGGATTGCCGATGGCGAGCGAGCGCGCAATCGTCGCCGGCTTCTGCGGATCGATCTCCGAGCTGCCGGTTTTTACAGCGGTCGAAATCGGCGAACACCCGGTCGCTTGCGCACCAAAGAATTTCACCGGCGTCTCTTCCACCAATCCAAGCTTGCTCAATTCATCGAACGCCTTCTTGATCTTCGTGATCAACGACCCGCCAGCCATAGGGACGACAACGTTGTCCGGAAGGCGCCAGCCCAACTGCTCGGCGATTTCGAATCCAACCGTCTTCGATCCCTCTGCATAATAAGGACGCAGGTTCACATTGACGAAGCCCCAGCGCCGCTCCTCGGCAATCTGCGAGCACAGCCGGTTCACCTGATCATAGTTCCCCGCGATCCGCACCACGTTCGCGCCGAAGACTTGTGTGCCGAGAATCTTTGCCGGTTCGAGATCGGAGGGAATAAATATCCATGCCTTCAAACCCAATCGAGCCGCATGCGCCGCAACGGCATTAGCCAAATTGCCCGTCGAAGAACACGCAACCGTATCGAACCCGAAAGCCTTTGCCTGCGACAGAGCGACGGCAACTACGCGGTCCTTGAAACTCAGCGTAGGCAGGCAAACGGCGTCATTTTTAATGTAAAGATTTTGCGCTGCCGCCTTGGCATCATTCTGGCTTCCTGCCAGCCGCGCCGCGAGAGTCGGAGCATGGAGCAGCGGCGTGAACCCTACTGGTAGCCGTGGCTCAAAACCCTCAGGCAGCGGCAGCAGCTCCGAATAGCGCCACATGTTTGGCGGACGCTGCGCAATCCGCTCCCGGCTGAAAGTTCCCTGAGAGATTGAAGCCCGGATCGAATTGTAATCGTAGGTGATTTCGAGAGGAGAGAAACACTCGTCGCAAATGGAGCGGGGCTGGTTTCCCCAGCTTCGTCCGCATTCCCGGCAGCGCAGTTCGTATTGAGCCATTGGGCTACTCGCTTTCTGTTACAGCAAGCAGCTGAGGACGAGCGGCCCGAAAAGCGCCCTAAAATACGAAGGCCTCTTTTTCCAGGAAATGGGAAAAGAGGTCGGAATGCAAATAAGAATGAAGCTCGCATCCGAATCTCATGTTCCCCGTTTCCGGGCGGGAGTTGGCACCTGGCGGTCGGGATATATGATCTCGATCCGGTTGCCGTGGCGTCACAGGGCTCGTCCCTCAGCCACTCTGCATGAAATTCCGGCTTGCCCCGAAGAGCAAACTTGTCTCCATAATGCTACACATCAGACCATGGCTCGTCAATAGACATTCCCGATAGCTCCCAGCAAAAAGTTCACGCGCTCCTGAATAGAGTCGAGAGGCAGTTGAATCAATTCGTAGCCAAGGCCCGAATAGGTTTCGATCATCGCTTCATACGTCGCCTGAGCTTCCTCGAAAGATTGCTTGCGCTCGGCATCGATCTGAAAGATTTCTCGCCAGGGCGGCGCGATAAATACCCGGCGATTGTAGCGAAACATCTGCGCCGCTCGTTCTACATGGGAAGGAATCGAGAGCCCGATCAAGCGCAAGTATCCCAGCACATCCGGCACTCCCCGATCGAAAACTACCGGAGCCTTTATGGTCAGTGCCATCCGATACGATCGCAGCTCCCAACTCAGCATCAGCTCGGCGAAAGCACGCCGATCAGCCCATGGCAAGGCCTCGCCGCCAATAGCTACCTGATCCTGAATGATCGCCCGGCCAGCCTCTGACATGGTGGAGATACCGCGTTTCGCCAACGCATCAATCACCGTGCTTTTTCCGGAACCCGGCCCGCCGGTGATTATGAACAAGCGATCAGACTCTGTAGTGTCCATTTCTTCCTCTGGCATTTATGAGCAAACGTGCTTACAACATTGCTTCTCAATCTTGAGTACCCAAATTCGTCGTGACGATATTCTGCTGGAATCCAAGTTGTTCCTGAAGCCTTCTATCAGTACACTCTTCATTCGCCGAGGTGAGCATGGGAAAGCTGGAGATGTTTCTTAGCGGATGCAAAAAAGCTTCGCGGTTTCGGATTATCCATCTTCGCACTGAACTGGTCCTCGGGCTAGCGCTCGGCTCGCTCTTGGTGGCGCCCCCTTGTTCAGCGCAGGATGGTTCAGCACAGAATGGTTCGGCACAGAATGATCTGCCCAGCGAAACTCCCGCCACGCTCGCTCCCGTCACCACGAGCTTTGACTACATAAAGCGTGACGTGATGATTCCCATGCGCGATGGCGTGAAGTTGCACACCGTCATCGTTCTACCCAAGGGTGCGAAGAATGCTCCAATGCTGCTCACGCGCACGCCTTACAGCGCGACCGCCCAGACCAGTCAGGCCGCCAGCTCGCACCTCGGCCCGATTCTTTACGGCTACGACAATCCAACTGACGTGATCGTGGAAGGCGGCTACATCCGTGTGATTCAAGACGTTCGCGGCAAGTATGGCTCCGAGGGCGATTACGTGATGAACCGCCCGCTGCACGGTCCGCTGAATCCCACGCCCGTCGACCACTCCACCGACACTTATGACACCATCGACTGGCTGGTGAAAAATGTTCCCGAGAGCAATGGGAAGGTCGGCATCCTCGGCATTTCGTACGACGGATTTACTACGCTCATGGCACTGGTCAATCCGCATCCCGCGCTGAAGGTCGCGGTGCCCATGAATCCCATGGTCGATGGCTGGATGGGCGACGACTGGTTCCACAACGGCGCTTTCCGCGAACAGAACATGCCCTACATCTACGAACAGGAAGCTACTCGCGGGAATGATGAAAAATGGTGGACCGATCATTTTGACGACTATGACGTTTATATGGATTCCGTTTCCGCGGGAGAACTCGGCCGCCGCCACGGACTCGACCAGGTCGGATTCTGGCGCAAGCTGCTCGAGCATCCCAGCTACGATTCCTGGTGGCAGGAACAAGCCATGGACCGCATTCTTGGTTCTCAGCCGCTGAAAGTTCCGACCATGCTGGTCGACAGCTTGTGGGATCAGGAAGATATCTACGGCGCTCCTGCCGTTTATAAAGCATTGAAGGCGAGAGACGCCAATAGCGATAAATTATTTCTCGTGCTCGGCCCCTGGCATCATGGCCAGGAGATTGGCGATGGCAGTTCACTCGGAGCAATTAAATTCAATAGCGACACCGGGCTCTATTTCCGGCAAGAAATTCTGCGACCATTCCTCGATAAGTACCTGAAAGACGGTACGCCAAAAGAAGAAGTGGCTCCGGTGACCGCTTTTGAAACCGGAACCAATGTTTGGCGACGTTTGCCCACGTGGCCAGCCGGATGCGCCAGCGGCTGCAAAATCCAATCGACGCCGCTCTACCTCGCCGCTGGCCTAAAGGCGAGTCTGTCGGCACCCAAAAGTGGCGACGCGGCATTCGACGAATATATTTCCGACCCCGCCAAGCCTGTGCCTTTCCGCGCGCGTCCCATCCAACCCGTAGGCTATACGAATGGCATGACGTGGCCGGAATGGCTGGTGGACGATCAACGCGAACCCTCTGGGCGTCCCGACGTTCTGGTATTTACTTCCGACCTCTTAAGCACACCCATGAAGATCAGTGGACAGCCGGTTGCGAATCTCGTCGCCTCGACCAGCGGCACGGATTCCGATTGGGTGGTCAAGCTGATCGATGTCTATCCCGATGAAGTGGCGGGTGATGCTCGAATGGGCGGCTACGAGTTAATGATCTCTGCCGATATCTTTCGCGGGCGCTATCGCGAGAGCCTTGACACAGCCAAGCCCATCGCTGCCGGCCAGCCGCTGCTCTACCGGTTCAACCTGCCAACAGCCGATCATGTGTTCCTTCCGGGACATCGCATCATGGTGCAGATTCAGTCGAGCTGGTTCCCGCTATACGACCGCAATCCGCAAACTTTCGTGAAGAACATTTTCTGGGCCAAGCCAGACGACTACCGCAAAGCAGCGCAGCGCGTATATCACGCGCCCGGTCAGGCAAGCTTTATCGAACTGCCGCTGGTAACTGCACCTTAGAGTTTTTCGCGTCGATCCCGCAATTCCATCTCGTGGGCAAGTTCCTTCGAGGTCTCGCGCAACCGCTGCGCCAGGATCACCGCTAGTGAGAGATAAAAACGTGAGGCCAGCCCGGGAAAAGCCACCAGCAGCGCTCTAAGCTCGTGGCCCTCCACTTCGTCGACTTCTACCTCTTCGTCGCTCGCAATCACCGCCGCAGTGGCTTTTCCCTGCTGCAGAAAAGCCATTTCTCCGCAGACGTCGTCAGGTCCAAGCGCAGCCAATATGGATCGCGAACTGCATCCCGCCAATTCCACGGACGCTTCGCCCTGCCGGATAATGCAAATACCTTTGTTTAGCTCGCCCTGTTTGATGATTTCATCGCCCAGCTTATAGGTATGCCGGCTCGCCTTTGCCCGGAGCAAGATCCAATCATTTGTGGTCAGGTATTGCAGGCGATTTCCGGCCATACCCATAACATCGGCGGAAATCGATCTGCTCTGAAGTTACTTTCGAGGATAGCGATGATAAGGAATGACGGACATGCGCGAACTACGGAACTGATCTCTTACCGGCTGTACTGGTTTCTCTTTTTGTCTTCATGCCGTTCCAAACCAAACTGGATCAACTGGTCGATCAAATCCGCATACTCGAGTCCGGAAGCCGCCCACAGCTTGGGATACATGCTAATTGCCGTGAATCCCGGCATCGTGTTGATTTCATTTAAATAAATCTTGCGCGTGTTTGGATCCATCAGAAAATCAACCCGCGCCAGCCCGGAACAATCCACAGCCTGGAAGCAACGCACCGCCAACTCCTGAACTTTTTTGATCTCCGCTTTGGTGAGCTTAGCCGGAATGATCAACTCCGAACCTTCATCGAGATATTTGGCGTTGTAGTCGTAAAACTCTTTGACCGGAACAATCTCACCCGGTATCGATGCCACCGGCTCATCATTGCCCAGCACCGAGCACTCAATCTCGCGAGCCTTGTTCTTTTTCCCACCCACGCCTTGCTCAATCACAATTTTGCGGTCGAACTTCGCTGCTTCCTCGATAGCTGGGCCGAGTTCCTTTCGGTCGTGCGCCTTGCTAATCCCTACCGACGATCCCAGATTCGCCGGTTTCACAAATACCGGGTACTTCAGCTTGCTCTCCACAAATTTCTGAACTCGCTTGGGATTTTTCTCCCAGGCGCTGCGCAGAATCGTGACGTGCTTCACAATCGGGATTCCCGCGGCGATAAACAGCGACTTCATGATGTCCTTATCCATGCCCGCCGCCGAACCCAGCACGCCCGCGCCCACGTAGGCGATGTCAGCCAGTTCGAGCAGACCCTGAATCGTTCCATCCTCGCCGAACGTTCCATGCAGCACAGGAAAGATCACATCCACGTCGATCGCGCGATCGGTAGCTCGCCGCGTGAGAGCTGCATCCGTCTGGAACGGTACGAGCCCGCTTTGCCGGTGCACCGGCTCAGGAGGAACGACAACCGATTCGCCCCGGGCCAGTACCGCTGCCGGCTGCGTCGTTTCCGGATCTCCGGCGCGAAGATGCCGCGCCTCCAGCGTCAGCTTGCCCTGCAGCAGATTCTCCGCGTCCCCGGCAGTCAGCCAACGGCCATCTTTCGTGATGCCGATGGGCACGACGTCATATTTATTTTTGTCGATGGCCTGCAGAACGGAAGCTGCAGAAAGCAAGCGAAACTTCATGCTCGCCGCTGCGCCCGCCAAAAAGAATCCCGACTCGAAGCTTTTTCATAATCTCTTACAGAATCTTTTTTCCAAACGCCGAGAGCGCCAACTCCACCGCCAGGTCTGCGGTTCGATTATGCTCGTCGATCACCGGATTCACTTCCACGATCTCGAAGCTCAACATGCGTCCGTGATCGGCAATGATTTCCATGGCAAGATGCGCCTCGCGATAAGTCGCTCCGCCGCGAACCGGTGTGCCAACTCCGGGAGCGTCTTCGGGGTCGATCCAGTCCATGTCGAGTGAAATATGATAACCGGCGGTGCCACGGCCAGCCATGCGCAGAGCCTCTTCCATCACGGTTCGCATGCCGCGCTCGTCAATGTCACGCATAGTGAAAACCCCGATACCGGCGCGCCTGACATTTTCTTTTTCAATCGAATCAATGTCACGCACTCCCACCAGTACACAATTCTCCGGCTTCACTTTCGGGCAGAAGTCGAAAATATTGCAAAGCTCTTGCGGACCGAGGCCCATCAGCGCCGCCAGCGGCATTCCGTGAACATTGCCGCTGGGCGAACTCTCGGGCGTGTTGATATCGGTGTGCGCATCAATCCAGATCAGCCCGACTCGCTGGTTCTGCCGCCGATAAAATTCCGCCACGCCGGATACGGTTCCTGCCGCCATGGAATGATCCCCACCCAGCGCCAGCGGAATTTTCCCCGCTTCCAGCGTCTTGACCACAAGTTCCGCGTGCTTGGTGCAGGTCGCCGTGATCTCCTTCAAATACTTGGCGTGGGTGTCGCCTTCTTTTTTCTGCTCCGGAATCGCTACCGCAACGTTGCCGCCATCCTCCACTTCATGTCCCAATGCCTCGAGTCGGGCCTCCAATCCGGCGACGCGCACCGCCGAAGGCCCCATGTCCACGCCGCGCCTCGACTGGCCCAGATCAAGCGGCACTCCGATCACTCGAATTTTCTTGGGAGTGATGTTAGTGGTGCTGATGTTAGTTGTCATAGGTTCTGATCTGTCCGTTAACTCTCGAATGCCTTATTCACCGCTGAGGCCGCTGAGAGCGCCGAGTCAGGGAAGTCATTTACGATTCTTTTCAACCCATTTTTCAGGACCCGGACGTGGAAATTAATGAGGAGGCCCACTCGCTTGTTAGACAGGCGAAGATATGAAAGCAACTGCGCAACATGAATCGGCGCAAGTTGGTCAACAGCCTTGATTTCCACCACTACGGAATCTTCAATAACCAGGTCAAGACGGTACCCGCAATCAAGCTTCACCTCCCGATAAATTACCGGCAAAGGTTTCTGCTCCTCAACAACTAAGCCCATTTTGCGAAGTTCAAACGCTAAGCAGACTTCGTAAGCGGACTCCAATAATCCTGGACCAAGGCGCCGATGTACCTCAATTGCCCCGCCAATGATGCGGCGGGTAATCGAGTCAAGCCTGTCTTTTTCTTCCATCCTCGGCGTTTTCCGCGACCTCCGCGGTGAAAAGTTCTAAGGGTAAAGCCGGTGCAGCATCCTGGGAAACGGAATCGTCTCACGTACATGCTCCAGCCCGCATATCCACGCCACGACTCGCTCAATGCCCATGCCGAAGCCGCCATGCGGCACGCTGCCGTATTTGCGCAAATCTAAGTACCACTTGAACGCCTCTTCCGGCAAGCCATGCTCATGGATGCGTTGCACAAGCAACTCATGTGAAGCCATACGCTGCGATCCGCCAATGATTTCGCCGTATCCCTCCGGAGCAAGAACATCCACACACAGGGCCAACTCCGGACGCTGCGGATCAGGCTCCATGTAAAAAGCCTTCACCTTCGCGGGATATCGATGCACCATCACTGGCTTGTCGAATTGCGCGGAAAGATATGTCTCATCCGGCGAGCCTAAGTCGCCGCCCCACTCGAATTTCGTCTCCAGCGCACCTTTGACATGACCTTCTTGCAAATTCTTGACTGCATCGTCATAGCTGATCCGCGGAAAAGGCGCCTCAATCTTTTCGAGTTTTGAAATGTCGCGGCCGATTGCCTGCAGGTCCGCGCGGCGCCGATCGAGGCAACGCTTCACGACGAAGCTGATCAAGCCCTCCGCCAGATCCATTAGGTCATCGAGTTCCGCATAGGCAATTTCTGGCTCGACCATCCAGAACTCGGTGAGGTGACGCCGCGTCTTCGATTTCTCCGCGCGAAACGTTGGCCCAAACGAATACACCTTGCCCAGCGCCATCGCCGTGGCTTCAATGTAAAGCTGGCCAGACTGCGTGAGATAAGCCTGTTCGTCAAAATAATCGACCGGAAATAACGTACTCGTTCCTTCGCAAGCGGCGGGGGTGAGAATCGGAGGATCGGTGAGCGTGAACCCGTGCTCGTCAAAAAAATCACGCACTGCTTTGATAATCTCGGCACGCACGCGCAGAATCGATGCCTGCCGCTGCGACCGCACCCACAGATGCCGGTGCTCCATGAGAAATTCTGTGCCGTGTTCTTTCGGAGTGATGGGATACGGATCAGACTCGGGTACGCGCTGCACCACCTGCACATTAATTACATCAAGCTCATATCCACCCGGCGCCCGCTTATCGGCGCGAACTTTGCCCTCGACAATCACGCTTGATTCCTGCGTCAGCGTCTTAATCGCATCGAATACTTCAGGGCTGACTGCGTTCTTCGGCACCACGCCCTGAATCACGCCAGAGCCATCACGAAACTGCGGAAACAAAAGTTTTCCACTCTCGCGCAAATTGTAGAGCCAGCCGCGCAGCGTGACCGACTGTCCGTCGTGCTTTCCGATTTCAGCGATAGTGGTAATAGGCGATGACATAAATTAACGATTCGTTTACCGCAGAGAGCGCTGAACCCGCCGAGAAAACAAATGACTTGATCGAATTTCCTCGGCGACCTCTGCGTTCTCGGCGGTGAAAGCCTTTAAGCTGTTTCCAGCTTGTCAAAAGTCGCCTGCAATTTCTCCAGCGGGTTCACTTTCTCATTCTCACCAAGTTCCAGCAGGAGCGGTGGCGTTTGCGGCGCGGAGCGTAATAGCTCCATGGCTTCCTTCCAATCAATGGTGCCTTCTCCCGGCCACAAATGAGAATCCTGAATCTTGGCGTTATCGTGAACATGCGTGGAGCACACCAGCTTCTTCAAAATCTCGAAAGCTTCACTCACCGATCCCATCATATGGGCGTGGCCGAAATCGAAGCAGATTCCCACATCGTCAAAATGCGCCGCCCGGATCATTTCGATCAACCGATCCGGCGTGGAAAGTTCGTTCGGAATATTCTCCAGCAGAATGCGCACCCCCAGCGGCTTGGCAAACGCGCGCAAGTGTTCAATCGAGGTCATTGCCGATTCGAATTTCTTTTCGCTGAAACTCTCGTTGGGCACTCCCAGATGCTGCACCAGAAAACGAAACGGAATCTGCTCCGCGATCTCGAGCGCCCGTTTCACTTCGTCCATCGCCTGCACCAATCCAGATCGATCCGTCGATGCCAGGTTGATAGGGGGTGCTCCGGCTCGGCCCCACTCATAGTCGGCGTACAGTGGCGAGTGCACGGAGTTCAACGGCACGCCACTGCCGCGAAACCACTCCGCAATCTCTTTTACATGTGCCTTGCGGTTGGCATAATCGAGATGCTGCCGCGCCGCGAAAATTTCAATGGCCTGTACGCCGCTTCGGGTCAGCCCATCCAGAATTCCCGGATGCAGCCGCTCTTTCACGTACAAATAAGTTGATACCGCCTTCAACATGCGTGATCCTTACCTAGAATTTATGATTTCTGATTGTTGATTAAAACCCCAGATCATCGATCCTCAATCAGCAATCAAAAATCAGCAATCATCAATTCTCTAATATCCAACAGCCTTCCCATTTTCCCTGTAATCGCTGGCGCCCAGCCGTTCTCCTGTCCTGGGATCAACCGCAATGCACTCCGCATCGCTCCAATACGGAGAAACGTCCTCGCCATCGTGCAGGCCGAACTCCACGTTGTATCCCATCTTCTGCAGTCGCTGCACGGTATCCGGCGAAAACCACTTGCTCCACATTCAATACGTCGGGCAGCCATTGGTTATGAAAGCGCGGAGCATCTACTGCCTCCTGGATATTCATTCCATAATCCACCACGCCCATCAGAACATTGGCCACCGTGGTAATAATTTTCGAACTTCCCGGTGACCCGAGAACCAGAAATGTTTTTCCGTCATGACACTACGATGGTTGGCGTCATCGATGAAAGCGGTCGCTTCCCCGGACCGATCGCGTTCGCGGCTCCCTGAATCAATCCATCGGAATTCGGCAGCTCCGGGCTTTGCGGAAAAATCATCCATTTCGTCGTTCATCAAAAAACCTAAACCGTCCGCCGTCACTCGCGATCCGAACCAGTCGTTGATAGTTGTCGTGACCGCAACCGCATTGCCTTCCGCGTCGACCACAGAATAATGTGTGGTGTGCTGCGACTCGTGATTCGCCAACGGCTGAGGATGTGCCGCCGCATATTGCTCCAGTTCGCTGAAAATTGCGGGACGCTTCAGAGCCGGCTGGCGGTAGCTTTCTCGTCGTCAATCGATTCCCTCCAAGCCGCGGCATACTTCTTGTCGATAAGTTGCGCAACGGGAAGCTTCGCGAAATCCGGATCGCCCAGAAATTCTGCGCGATCAAAAAACGCCCGCCGGAACGCCTCCGTCGTAAAGTGAATGGACTCGGCCGATCGGTCGCCGAGTCTTGCCCATATCGTACCCTTCCAGGATATTCAGCAATTCAACCAGAACCGTTCCACCCGAAGAGGGCGGCGGAGCGCTTATGATTTCGTATCCGCGATACGTCCCGCGAATCGGCTCGCGCTCCTTTACTTCATAATGCGCCAGATCGTCAGCTGTGATCAGCCCACCGCCTTTTTGCATGGCGGCTGCCAGTTCGCGGGCCAGCGCACCATGATAAAAATCGTCGGGCTTCGCGGCAATCCGCTCCAGCGTCCGCGCCAAGTCAGGCTGTCGAAAAACTTCAGCAGCCTGATAGTAATTTCCGTCGCGCTGGAAAATTCTTCGCGATTCGGCAAACTGGCTCAAATATTTATCATGCAGATCGTGCGCTTCCTGCCAGCTCAGTGGATAACCCTTCTCGCGCCAGCCGGATCGCCGGGCGCCATCACCTGCTGCAGTGTCAGCTTGCCATATTTCTGTTCGGCGTAAACCATGCCCGCAACCGACCCCGGCACCCCGATTGCTTTATATCCATATTCGCTCGCGCCTTCGATCACATTGCCTTGCGCGTCCAGGTACATATCGCGCGTAGCCGCTGCCGGAGCTTTTTCCCGGTAATCGAGAAAATGCGTCTTCCCGTCAGCCATACGGATCAGCATGAATCCGCCGCCTCCAATATTTCCCGCCGCTGGGTGCACTACGGCCAGCGCAAACCCAGTCGCCACGGCTGCATCTACTGCGTTGCCGCCCGCCTGCATGATTTCGACTCCGACCCGCGAGGCCAATTCGTGCGCGCTGACCACGATTCCGTGTGGCGCGTGCACGGGCTGTGTCGAGGCTGACAGCCCGAACCGCGCTCCACAAACCGCCACTGCCGCCAGCAGCAGCCAAATCAATAATTTTTGCCGGGATCGCATTAGGATCGAAGGTGTCCAGGAACGGGCGGACTCTTGAGGCTAGCCGAGGCGGCAAGTAGAGTCAAATCAGCCCTGCCGCGGAATCTCAGAGCCCTTTTCTCTTCTTGGGACGGGAGCGCTTCTTCACACTTTGCTTTTTCTTGACTCTCCTTCCAGGAGCCTTGGCCGCGACCATTTCATACGACGCCCGAATAAAATCTTGCAGCTCATTCCAGCGCAACGCATCCAGGCGATCGAGCATCACCCATTTGTAACGCCCAACATAAGGTGCGGGACGAATGTCTCACGCTCGATCAATTCCGCAAACGTTTCCGGAGTGCATTTAAAACACATTCGCGGATTGTCCAGCCCCAGCATCACAAAAATCTTTGCCCCAACTTTGAAGCAAAGCTCATCGCCCCACTGCAACTTTTCCGTAGCGTTCGGCAGTTCCAGGCAAAATTCGCGGATTGTATCGACGTTCATCGCTCTCTAATTATTTGTTGTTTTAATTTTGCACCGGCTCGATGCCGCCATAATCAAACTGGATAAGGAGATTGAAATGCAAACTCGCAAACTTGGCAACTCCGATTTAAACATTACTCCCGTGGGCTATGGCGCCTGGGCGGCTGGCGGTTCGGGCTGGCAATTTGCCTGGGGATCGCAGGATGACAACGACTCGATCGCCGCCATTCACCGCGCACTCGAACTGGGCGTTAACTGGATTGACACCGCCGCCGTGTACGGCCTGGGACACTCCGAAGAAGTTGTCGGACGCGCCTTGAAAAGCTGGCGCGGCTCCCGGCCCTACGTTTTCACCAAGTGCGGCCTGCGCTGGGATGCCAAGGGACAAGTAGAGAAAGTCCTCAGCGCCGATTCCATCCGCCGCGAAGCGGAGGACAGCCTACGCCGCCTCGCCGTCGACGTGATCGACCTTTACCAGATTCACTGGCCTCCCGATCCCGATTCGCCGGCTCTTGAAGAGGGTTGGTCCACGCTGGCCGACCTGAAGCGCGAAGGCAAAGTTCGCTGGATCGGGGTTTCCAACTTCAACGTCGCGCAGCTAAAACGCGCCCAAGCCATCGCTCCCATCACGTCTCTCCAGCCGCCTTACTCGCTCTTGCACCGGGAAGTGGAAGAGGACATTCTGCCTTACTGCTTGCACAAAGGAATTGGCGTGATCGTCTATTCGCCCATGGCTTCCGGGCTGTTGACCGGAGCGATGACCCGCGACCGCGCCGCCCGGCTCCCCCAAGACGACTGGCGCAGAAGCCATCCCGACTTTACCGAGCCTAACTTATCGCGCAATCTGGAGCTCGTCGATCTTTTGCGGGAAATAGCCAAGCGCCATAACCGCGCGGTAGGAGAAGTTGCCATCGCATGGACGCTGCGCAATCCCGCCGTCACAGGAGCCATCGTCGGTGCGCGTAACGCGAAGCAAGCCGAAGGCGTAATGCGTGCCGGCGACCTGCAGCTCAACGACAAAGAAGTAGGCGAGATCGATGATTTCTTCGCCGAAGCGGCAGCGTGAGAACGTTTCTTCACTGCCGAACTAACTACTGACATCCAGAAAATCAAATCGTCATTCCGGGCCACTCGCAGGCGCGCAAAAGCGCGTCGCGAGTGGCGAGGAACCTGCTGCAACGGTTTCGTCTATGTTTCGTCTATAAGGAGCGCATCACGGGAGTGTCTTAATCACCGTGACCTTACTGTAAGCCACGCGAAATCCCAGCCGCTCGCAGTTTCTCTGGGACGCACTGCCGCCCTGTGTGACCACCACTGCATACTCGCACCCGGCCGGAGCCGCAGCCGCCAGCCGTGCGTTTAGCAGCGCTGTTTGCAATCCGCGTCCGCGATATTCCTCCATCGTCCCAGCTCCGCACAGGGCAAAAATCTGATGCCGGGGGATGACCAGACCCGCTCCGCAAGCCGCCATTTTGCCTGCTACGCTTGCCGCAAACGTCAGAGCCCCTTCCATTTGATAGAGCGGTGGCAGCAGTCCTGTGAACGCTTCCGGCGCCCCATCGGGAAAAAATGCGCGTTCTACGATTCCTCCCAATTCCTCCGCCTCTTCCGGCCGTCCGCGGCGAATTTCACAACCCTCCGGCGCAGGTGGAAAGTTTTCCTCCGGCTCCAGTCGCCGGTAAAGCACATTGTTCAGCTCGGCAATTCCGTACCCGCGTTCCTTAAACATTTCAAAAACCGCCGGATCGTGCAACGGACACAAGTCCACCTGCGCTGGAGCCCGGTGCGAGCGGTAGAACTGTTCCACGTGGTCCAGATCCTGTGCCGTAAACTCGCGGTCCAGGCCTAAGCCGGTTGCCCGTCCGATGGGGGACCCCAGCCCGGCAAAAATCATATGTCCGCCGCAAATTTCTTCTTCCGCCGCCCCAATTTCGGGGCGGGTTTTCTGGAACACTCGCGCGTAAAGAACCTGCGGCATCTCCTCGCAAGCCTCAAAACGGCGCGCCAATACCTTATCCACAAATTGCATGTCGAAAATCCTTTCTGAATGAGGGAAGAAAAGTAACCGCCGAGAACGAGACCCACGCACAGGCGTTGTTTCGTTCCAATTGCGAGCTTGCGGAATTAGCGAACGGCGGTCATAGGCAGAACCGCAGACTATCGCGCATGCCGCTTGGTTTCAAGTCTTTTCCATGCCCGCAGTCCAGCTTGCTCAGTCCGGATGTACGGAGAACCATATCCCACGCTCAAAAAGGGATAACGTTCCCGTAATGAACCTGCCACGTCCGAAAAGAAAACAGGTTGTGACGATCATCACAGGGGTTGCGAGGGGTGCTGTCGATAATGCATGCAACAAGTGACAAATCGTGGAAGGCGCTGCGAAAGGCATATTGCGATGCAGCAGGGGACGATGGCGATCCTCAGACCTCGATTTCATAAGTGTTCGATATTGACCAGATTCGTAAAACGGGCTTTTCGTAAAGTGAAATGTCGCAATGCAGAATGTCGCGATGCAAACTCGTGGCGACTTCTTTGGGACGCAAAAAATTTCTTTTAAACGCAGTCATGACCAACCTCAGGTGTCGAAGGAGGGCGCTAATGCCAGCAGATTCCAGGATCTCACGAGTTCTTTTGTGCTCCGCCGTATTCCTCTCCGCCCTCGGCTTTGCTGCGGGAGAGTCCCACCCCCAGGGGCAGAGCGCTCAATCCGCCGGTGCCCAGGCAGCCAGTGCCCCTGCGTCCGAAGCCTCCAAGTATGTGGGAGCGGAAACCTGCAAAACCTGTCACGAAGAGATTTACAACGCCTGGGAGAAAACGCCGCACTGGAAAACCACGCTAAACAAGGAGCCCTCGCACCAGGGTTGCGAGGGCTGCCATGGTCCCGGAGCCGCCCACGTCGAAGGGGGCGGCGACATAACCAAGATATTCAATCCCGCGAAGCACTCGGCCAAAGAGGTGGACGCCAAGTGCCTGACCTGCCACGCGGCAGCGCACCCGAACTTTGACCGCTCGCCCCACGCCAGGGCGAACCTCAGCTGCATTAGCTGCCACAGCGTTCATCAGAACAAGGAAGAAGAAGCGCTGCTGAAAACTCCGCAGCCTGCGCTCTGCTTCCAGTGCCACTCCGACGTTAAGCCGGCGTTCAATATGCCGTTCCACCACAAGGTGAACGAAGGCTTGATCACGTGCAGCGATTGCCACGATGTGCACGGCACCTTCCTGGCCAACAACGTGAAGTCCACGGCCGACCAGAACGCGATCTGCACCAAGTGCCACACCGAGACGCGCGGGCCGTTCGTCTTTGAACACGTCGCGGTCAAGGCCGAGGGGTGTTTGGGATGCCACACTCCTCACGGTTCCCAGAACGCACGCCTGCTGAACATGCCCGCCATCAACCCGCTCTGCAACCAGTGCCATAGCGGCGTAGCGAATAACACGATTCACGGAATGGGCGCGGGGTCGTCGGAAACCATAACTTGTACGAACTGCCATACCAATATTCATGGCTCGAACATGAATGCGGCGTTCCTCAGGTAAGAGTCATGGATTGCAAACGCGCCTGAAGAATTGCGGAGGCACGGGCGGGTTTCGGTTGCGCAGAGGGATTCAATATCTCGACGAGCAATGTTTTTTCAAGTGAGGCTTTCAATATGATGAACCCACGATGGATTTCCCGGCTGTTGGGTGAAACGCATTCTCTTGCGGCGGCCCGATGCATTGTCCGGGGCATAGCCGCAGCGATTTTGGGCTTGACGGTGGGTACTGCCGTCGCGCAGGTTCCAATATCTGTGTCTCACCAGACCGCTCCGGACGGCTACACGCTACATGAGTCGATCGATCTGGGCGGACATGTGGCCAATATCGACGGCAGCGGTGCCATGTACGACACTCTGGTCAACGAGCAGTCTGGTCCGCGCATACTGGGCGAGACCTATGAGCTGCGCGCGCTGCCGCAAACCAAGAACACCCTCGTCGATCGCTTGAAACTCTTTGCCAGCGGGCTCGGCGGCGATCCCTACGACGTTGCCAAGCTGGACCTTTCCAAGGGCAAGCTCTACGAGTTCTCCGGCTTGTTCCGCCGTGACCGCCAGTACTTCGACTACAACCTGTTGGGCAATCCGAACCTTCCGCCCGGCCAGTCGATTCCAATCGGTCCCGCCGCGGCGCCGACGGGTGCCTACGCGTGGCCGCAGGTGAGGCAGTCACCGTTTTTGAACAACTCGGTACGCCGCATGACGGACACGAACCTTACACTGCTTCCACTGTCGAAGGTGACCTTCCGCGTCGGCTACTCGCAGAACGTCTTCGAGGGTCCGAGCCTGACGCCCAGCGGTTATCAGGTTGCCGGCGCCTATGACCTGCTGCTCCAGGAGTATCAGCGCAACAGCACGGATGACTGGACGGGATCGGTCGAGTGGAAGCCCGTATCGCGGACCCGGTTGACCTATGAAGAGCAGGTCACTCACTACAAGGGCGATTCCTCTTTCAGCATGGCGCCCCAGTATTTCAACCTGCAGGAAGCGGACGGATACAGGGTCGCGGTGCTCCAGAACTACGACAATCCGATCAACAAGCCGGTCGGCATCAAGTGCGCCCCCGGCGCTGGAATTTCCCCGGCGCAGAGTCCGAACGGTCTACCCATCGTCGATCCGACGTGTAATGTGATTGCCAGCTATTCGCGTTACCAGCCAACCCGCGAAATCTTCCCGACCGAAATCTTCCGGTTACAAAGCTCCAGCATCAAGAACGTTACGATGAACGGCAACGTTCGCTACACCAACGCGAACACGAGCCTGCCGAACTACTATGACGACTTCCAGGGTCTGGCGGGAACCAGCCGCGAACTCACGTATGCCGGTAACGCCCGCGCCAAGCGGGAGGCGATCGCGGCCGACTACGGCGTCTCTTGGCAGGTGCTGAAAAAGCTCACCATCTCCGAGCAAATCGACTACTCGAATGTGCACCAGCCGGGAGTCGCCAACATTACGAGTCTAACCACCCTGACTTCGACTGCCGTACCCCCGACCATCAATAGCACGACGTTAACCACTACGGTGATCAACACACCGATCAACCCGATCACGAACAACCCAACTTCTACGTTTGAAGGCAGTCCGAGCGTCGCTACGCCGCTGTTTGATTTCTTCGGTCAGAAGTTCATCACAAACAACCTCACAGCGGCCTACGACCTTACGGATCGCACCACGTTCACGCTTACCTATCACTACCAGGAGCACATCATCGGCGAAGGTGCCGCGAACACCACGGGATATCTGTCCGGTCTCTCCAACTTCGCCATCTATGAGGACGGGGGTACCTTCGGCGTTAATGTGCAGCCGGCGGACCACTGGCACATCAACGGTTCGGTCGAGCTTCTGTACGCCGACAATGTCATCACCCCGGTCGCACCCCGCCAGCTTCAGCATTACAGAATTCACACCACTTACCGGGCGCAGACCTGGGCGACGTTCTCCGCCGCCTACAATGACCTCGAGCGCCACAACAATACGAACAATACGGGCATCGCGTCCGTTGATGGCCCGCTCCAGCACGTCGATCATAGCCGCATCTTGAGTTTGAACGCCGACTTGATGCCGAACGAGCACTACGGCATCGACATCGGCTATGCCTACAGCGACGTGTACACGGCGACCAACATCTGCTTCCTGGGCACGGCCTCAAGCCCCACCATACCGGGCGCAGCGACGCCCACCGGCACGGCTTGCCCGTCTCCGCCTCCCCGCGTGCCCGGGACTCCTTATACTTTTGGCCCGGCTAGGGACTTCATGAACGCTCCAACCCAGTACGCGTCAGTGGCCCTGGCCCTTTCGCCGAACGTCAAGTTTCACGCCAACGTCGGCTACCGAATAAGCTCGGTCAACGGCAGCCGCTTTTTCAATGATCCGCGCGATGTGAACGGATCGCTGGTCTCTACCTACCTGTCGCCGTTTCTGAATCTCTCCTATGCGATGCGAAAGGATTTGATCCTGAAGGGCGAGTATAACTACTTCGGCTACGGCGAGGGCGGTCCTTCGGGAGCACAGTATTGCGATCCCTCCAGCACTCTCCCGACGCTGACTGTGCCGGCTCCGGTCGCGCCCTGCAGCACGCTGCCCAATACTGCGATGAGCGGTCCGGCCTACGGGTTCACCGCTCCTCGGAACTTCCATGCAAACAACCTGACCGTTGGAGTGCATTACGAGTTCTGAAAATATCCGTTAGCCTTCAGCTTTTCGAGTGGAGTGCCCAGTTGCCGGCTTCCAGAAGAACAAGCTGAAGGCGACGGACGACACCCAACCGCTTCTAGACTTGTTCCCTGGCTTCGCCCAAAGCAACGCTTACGTCGAGTCTTCTCTTGTTCCGGTAAATCGTAACTTTGACCGTGTCGCCAGCCCGATGGTTATTCATCATCTGCGCCAGGGCGTCCTCATCCTCAACTTTTTCACCATCGATGGCGACGATCAAATCTCCGCCAAGCATGATGGGAGTGTTGCCCAGATACGCCCGCTCATTACCTCCGCGGAGGCCGGCCTGATCCGCCGAGCCGCCCGGAATCACTTGCACAATCAGTAATCCGTAATCCACCGGCAGTCCCATTTCCTCGGCCAGTTCAGCACTGATGGGGATCGTGCGCACACCCAGCGCAGGCCGGCGTACGCGCCCCAGCGTCATCAAATCGTTCAGCACCGCCTTTGCGGTATTGATTGGAATCGCGAATCCGATACCGGCGTTCTGCCCTACGCTGGAGAGAATCATGGTATTGATGCCAATCACCTCTCCATGCCAGTTCATCAGCGGCCCACCAGAGTTGCCGGGATTAATCGCGGCGTCGGTTTGAATGGCTTCATCAATCGTCGCCCCGCTCGGCTCGCGCACCGGACGGATCGAACTTACGATGCCGCGGGTCATGGTTCCTGCCAGCCCGAAGGGATTGCCAATCGCGTAAACTTTCTGCCCGACTTGCAAGTTGCGCGAGTCGCCGAGCACGGCGGGAATAAGATCTGGTGCCTTGATTTGAATTACCGCTAGATCGTGCGGCGGATCTGTACCGATAATCGTCGCGTCATAAGTCTTGCGATTATGCATCGTCACCTTCACCTGCCGCGCGCCCTCGACGACGTGGTAGTTGGTGAGGATGTGACCCTGCCGGTCGATGACAAAACCTGAGCCTTGCCCCTCCTGCGGCACCAGCCCATAAAAGAAGTCGAAAGTCATGGCGCGCGAGGTAACGTTTACCACCGACGGGATATTCTTCCGGTAAACGAGGATGTTGTTCTGCTCTTCGCTGTCGAGCCCCTCGTTGCCGGCAGCTTCCGTAATTTCCACTTCCGCAGGATGGGTAATCCAGTTCGAGGGATGCAGGAAGCTGGAACGCGAATTCGAACGCCAGGTAGTGAAGTAGAAAAACGCGCCGGCAAATACGAGCGCGAATATTGCAGGTCGTAGGAGTTTCATAAGTCAGCCTTGCGGAACGCGAATCGAACCTGGAACTCACGTCAGTCGAGAAAAAGAGTCCCAATCGATTCTAATATGTTCCGGGGCAAGACACGCGGCAATGGGGCGGTGGCAACTTGGCCGCATCGATCACCTGCATGCTTTCAGGAAGCTTGTTGTGATACGGGCACAGACAAGGACAACGGAAAGCTCACGGTGACTACCGTGCCGGTTTCGGCGGATTTGATTTGGAAGCGACCACCCAGCTGATTTACTCTTTCGCGCATACCCTGAATCCCGACGCCCGCTCTAGGCGGTCTCGCGGACGATCGGCCATTGTCGGAGACAGGCATGTTCGAAACAGGCATGTTCGAGACGGGCATGCCCTGGCCGTTGTCCCGAATTTCGAGGCAAATCTCTTCGTCGGAACGTAGCATTCGAATACTGGCTTTCTTGCCATTCGAGTGGCGATGAATATTGGTGAGGCACTCCTGCACAATGCGGAACACAGTCATTTCCATATCGCCGGGCAACCGGCCGAGGTCCGGAGCTACTTCAAGGTGAACCTCGATCTTGCTGCGTTGCGCGAAGCCTTCCACGTACCAGCGCAGCGCGGATGGGAGTCCGGCTTCATCCAGCAACGGGGGATGCAGCAAATAAGAAACCGTACGCAGTTCCTTGGAGAGTTGCTCGACCAGTTCGATGCTCTGCCGAATGCCGCTGGCAAAATCTCCGTTTAGATTTCGAGCCTGCTCCTGCAAAGGCGCAAGGATCATCTGCACGGCCGCCAGGATTTGTCCCGAGCTGTCATGAAGGTCGCGGGCAATGCGGCGGCGTTCCTCGTCCTGCGCCCGCAGCAATCGGCCCGAAAGGTCGCGCACCGTCTCAGCCTGCCGCAAAAGTTCTTGATTCTTCTCCTCCAGTTCTCGTGTGCGGTGCTTAACTCTGGCCTCTAATTTCTCGCGCAATTCCTGTTGCTCAGTTATATCCAGCCCGGTGCACACGATCATGACAAGCTTTCCCGCGTCGTCGACCACCGGATTTAGAGTGCGGTGAGCAAACCGCCGGGTTCCATCCGGCAAGCAGAACGAGCACTCTTCCCGCACCAGTTCGCCTCCCGCGGCTTTGGCCACGCTGTTTTTCAGAATAGCCACTTCGTCGGGCAATGCGGACCACCAGAACTCCCAGAACTTGTGGCCGATTAATTCTTCGCGTTGCTTCCCCGAAGCCTCGATGGTGGCGCGATTCGCGTCGATGATGGTTCCGTCCGGTGTCAGCAGGATGAGAAAGGAATAGGTTTGACTGAATGCGGCGCGCAGCCGGGATTCGCGCTGTCGCAATGTCTCTTCGATGCGTTTTCGCTCGGTGACGTCACGAGCAATTTTTGAAGCTCCGATAATCCTGCCGCGCGAATCTCGAACCGGAGATACGGTAAGAGAAATGTTAAGTCTCTCCCCCGACTTGGTCACGCGAACGGTTTCAAAATGCTCGATGCGCTCGCCATTGCGCAGTCGCCGGATAATCTCCTTTTCTTCGTCCCGCAATTCCGGCGGGATGATCATCGTAATCGACTGTCCGACCGCTTCTTCGGGAGAAAATCCAAAGATCCTTTGCGCCCCCGCATTCCAGCTCTGGATGATTCCATTCAGATTTTTTGAGACAATCGCATCGTCGGAGGATTCCACGATCGCGGCAAGCCTGTATCGTGCCTCTTCCCCCTCCCGGCGTGCGCTTATATCTTCCGCGACAGAAATAAAATGCTTCAACTCCCCCTTTTCGTTTCGCGCGCCGGAAACCGTCAAATTTACCCAGATGACGGACCCGTCTTTCCGGATGTAGCGTTTCTCCATCGAATAGGTGTCCAGAGCACCACTCTTCACCTGTTCGCCTTGAGAAACGTCTTCTCCAAGATCCTCCGGATGAGTGATTTCCTGAAAAGTCATCTTTAGCAATTCGTCTTTGCTATATCCGGTAATCTCGGCGAGCTTATCGTTTACGCGCAAAAATCGGCCACTGGGGCTGACCTGGGCAACTCCCAACGCAGCCAGTTCGAATGTGGACCGGTAAAGCTGTTCGCTCTCGCGCAGAGCCTGCTCCAGGGCCGCGCTCCGCTGCAAGATCTCTTTGGAATCGACAGGAGGGTTTCGGTCCTGCTCCGACATTGCCCGTTCAAAAAACGGTTGCCGGCGGCCCACGCATTCCAGAGCGGCCAGCAAGTCGCGGGCAATGGACGATTTCACCACGTAACCGCGAGCGCCCGCCTTGAAGGCCTGGCGAACCATCTCTGGAGAATCGTGCTGGCTGAGAATTAATATTTCGGAATCGGGAAGCGCTGCACGAATCAGATGGGTGGCTTCCAGGCCATTTAGACGCGGCATGCTGACATCCATGACGATGACGTCGGGATTTAGCTCCTGGGCTTTCTCTACGGCATCCTGCCCGTCAACCGCCTCGCCGCACACCTCGTAGTTGGAATGGCTCTGGATAAGGGAGCGGACGCCGCGACGGACGACTTCATGGTCATCGACTACCAGCACCCGCATAGTTATTTCCCCGCACATGCCCGCCAGGGGGGCGAGACGCAGCTTTTCATAATACGCAGACTCTCACGAACGCCCGAATACAGTGAATCCTGTAAGCGCCTTAAACAAACACCAGGCCCGGGCGATCCGTTCAACCCCGGGATGCAGCCTCGGTGCATAGCTCTTGCCACACCTCCAAGACCCGCTCGCGTGTCCGGTCGAGGGAGCCGGAGTTATCGATCACAAAATCGGCCGCCTTGATCTTTTCCGCTTCGGGCAGTTGCGCAGCCATCCGGCGCTCGACTTCCTTCCGGGCAACGTCGATTGCCAACTTATGCCTCGCTGCAAAGCGAACGACGCGTTGTTCGTCACTACAAGTGACGACGATCAGGCGGTCGAATCTTTTCGCGGCGCCCGCTTCCAGAATCAGCGCGGCTTCCACAATCGCTACAGCATGCGGATCTTGCCGGCCCATCTCTTCCATCCACTCTTCCTGGCTGCGAATTACAGCAGGATGCACGATGCGGTTCAGTAAATCCACGCGGGAGGGTCCTTGAGACGACGTTTGATTCGCGGACGACCCAACTCCCGGACCAAAAGCCGCGTCCGCCAGCTTGGCGCGGTTCACGCTGAGATCGGGATTGAGAATTCCACCGCCGAAGTGGCGCACCACCTGGTTGTAGACCGGCTGCCCGGGCCGCATGAGTTCATGCGCGATGCGATCGGCCTGGACCAGGCAAGCCCCCAATGCAACAAACATCTCGCCGACGACTGATTTGCCCGATGCGATACCGCCGGTAAGCCCGACCTTCAGCATGAAGGTATCTCCGAGATGGAGGACAACAAACGAAACGAAAAGTACGCGAAGAGAGGAAGCTCCAGCAGCTTTTGCCCAGCGCACTCAATGTTCTCGGCGGTGGAATTTCTTTTCAGGCGCGTGATAGCTCCGGCGTGCGGCTGCCGCGACGCATCTTGGCGGCTTTTACCGTGTTGTACATGAGCATCGCTATAGTCAGCGGACCTACTCCGCCGGGCACTGGCGTAAGCGCTCCCGCAATCTCAGCTACCTCGGGGTGCACATCGCCAACTAGGGTCGACCCTTTGGTTCGGAAGGTCTCTTCCCGCTTCGCATTGCGAGTCGAGTCGCCAAAAAGGCGTTGGAACTCCGCAGGGTCCGTCACTTTGTTCATGCCAACGTCGATCACCGTGGCTCCGGGCTTCACGAAGTCCCGAGTAATCATTCCCGCGCGACCGATCGCCGCCACGAGAATGTCTCCGCGGCGGCAGACTTCCGGTAGATCCCGCGTTTTCGAATGGCAAACCGTAACGGTGGCGTTGGAATTCAGCAAAAGCATGGCTGCGGGCTTGCCAACGATGTCGCTGCGCCCCACCACCACTGCTTCCTGTCCCGCAATGGGAATCTGGCTGCGCTTCAGAATCTCGATCACTCCCGCCGGCGTACACGGCACCAACCCAGGTCGCTGAGTGGACAGAAATCCCACGTTCACGGGATGGAAACCGTCCACATCTTTTGCCGGATCGACCGCCATCAAGACCTGTTTGGAGTCCACCTGCGCAGGCAGAGGCAGTTGCACCAGGATGCCGTCAATTTCGTCGCGCCGGTTGAGGTCTTGAATCAGTGCCAGCAATTGACTGGTGGTCGAACTCTCGGGCGGAGCGTGCTGTTCGCTGTAGATCCCGACTTCCCCGCAAGCCTTCACTTTGCCACGCACATAGATTTCCGAAGCCGGATTATGGCCGACCAGGACGACCGCCAAACCCGGTCGCACTCCAGCGAAAGCCATACCCCTGACTTCCGCAGCCACTTCACTGCGGATATCGTTCGCGATTCTGCTGCCATCGAGGATTCGTGCGGGCATAGGCTCCGGCCTCAATCTTTGGGCTTTGTCTGGAAAAATCTTACACCGGCGCGGGCGTCGAGCGCTGCCGCAGCCGAATAGATTTTCCCTAGTGACAGCCGTGGTTCCCGGGGAAGGCGTAGAATGCTCGGCATGATCGCTAAGGATTTACTGGAGATTCTTGTCTGCCCAGCCTGCAAGCAGCCACTGGAATACCGTCCGAGTCCAGAGACCCTGAAGTGCTCGCAATGCCACCGCGTGTACCCGGTAAAGGACGATATCCCCATCATGCTGATCGATGAGGCGACAATCGAGAGCGCCTGATTCCGTCTGACCGCCTGCGCATGGCGCCCGAGCGGCTACTCGCCGGGGTCCTCGCCCAGCACGACCTATTAAGCTGTGCGCATTCCCGCCCATAATGACACTCCGTGTCAGTATTGAGACCTTTTGGGTACCTCGGAGACCTTACCGAAGTGGCCGGTATTTCTCTACCCTTCCTGCAACTTCTTACTTTCAGAGGGGTTTATGAATCCAAACCGGCTTGCCGGACGTATATCAAAGTAACCGGCGATTGCGGCAGCAGAATTGCATGCAACTTCAATAGCTGCCGATGAGTCTAATAAGCAATTGTGGTAGGTAGGTCGGAGTCGGAGGTGATGACGGCCATGTTTGAAAACGCGATGAACATAATGGTGAACAACGATAAAGACAGATTTACGGCGACCGAACTGGCAGCCCTGCGCAGCGATTTGCTGCAGGGCGGCATGATCGATTCCTATGAGGCTGCCGAACTTCTGCAGGTTTTCTTGATGGGCCGGGGCTATGGGGTTTCTCCCAAAGCGGCGCTGGATGCCGCTGGCCGTGTCGAGATGGCGGGCTGCGCCTTGCCGGTGCTGCAACATGAACTTGAGAACCTTGCGATGGTGATGTAACCGAAGCGGGTCAGATATTCTGGATCGGCCGGTCGAACCAAGATTGACTGATTCAGTTCCACGCAAAAGAGAGCCGGGCCAACCAGCCCGGCTTTGTGGTGTCTGTGGCCAGAGCACTTATTTTCGCGGCCGCCGATTACGCTCCTGAATGTTCATTCGTAGCGCAGGCTTTCAACCGGATCAAGCTGCGCCGCCCGCGCCGCTGGGACAGTGCCAAAGACCACCCCTACCACTGAAGAAACGACAATCGCAATAATCGCGGACAGGCCGGAAATAGGAATCCGGTATTCCGTTAGGAATCGCACCGAGTAGGGAATAGCCAGGCCGATCACGATGCCAGCGACCCCTCCGATGAACGAGATCAGAATCGCCTCGGCAAGAAACTGAAACCGGATTTCCCGGTTGGTCGCGCCAATGGCTTTTCGGATCCCGATCTCCCGGATGCGCGAAGTCACTGTCGCCAGCATGATGTTCATGATTCCAATCCCACTCACCAGCAGAGTGACCATGGAAATCAGAAGCAGCACCCAGGTCAGACCAGTCGCGATGCGATCGGCCATCGCCAGAAGCGCGGTGAGATTTGAGACGTCGTAAACCGACTCCGACGCGGTGCCGCGACTGCAATACGCGTTTGATCTGAGCTGTCGCCGGGATCACCATGGAGGGATCTTCCATGGAGAAATACAAAAGCTTGACACTGGGAATCTCCATGAAATAGCGGCTGACGGAATAGGGAATCAGCATCGTGTTATCCACGATTTCTGATTGCCCGAAAGTTTCCACGCGCTCCTTGAAAGTTCCGATAATGGTGAAGGGCAGCCCGTTCAGCTTGATGATTTTGCCCACCGCGGCTTGCGACGAGCCGTAGACTTCAATCGCCATTTTCTCGGTGATCACGCCAACCTTGTTGTGAGCCTGAGAATCTTCCTGATCGAAGAATCTTCCGGAGGGAACAACGAGATTGCGTACCCGCAGATATTCGGGGCTCACGCCGAGAATCGTGACGTCCTTCTCTTTACCGTTACCGACAGGTACGCGATCCGAAAGTTGGGTCACCGGGGACGAGGCAACGATGCCGGGCACAACTTCCTGTACAGCGTGGAGGTCGTCGATGGTAAGCGGGTCCGGATTGGAGTTGCTGATGTGCGGCGCCCCGCCCAGGTATTCCGCCCAGATCTCATTCGTCCCGATGGCCTGAATCTGATTGAGAACAAATTGCCGCCCCGTCATGCCAATCGTGACCACAAGGATGAGCGACGCCGTTCCAATCACCATGCCCAGCGCGGTCAGGATGAAGCGCACTTTGTTGCTGCAAAAAGTGTCGTAAGCAAATGCGATGATCTCGCCGAAGGCCATTTTGGGCCTAAGGCGGTCGGGCATCAGTGCAGCAGCCATGTGATTTTATGCTACGTAGCGGATAAGAAAGGCGCAAGCGCCTGGCAGGGAACGAACGAGCAGAGAGTAAAGAATTGTAAGTACACAGACTCAGGATGTTCTGTTATGGCAAAGTATAGTCAGTCCGCAGCACCCATTGGAGCGAATGGCACTCCCACTGACAGCAGCCCCTGAGCTCGATAAGCGCAAACCGAAAACCTCCGCGACCGTGAAGAATTCACTGTTCTGGATGGTAGTAGTGGCGTTGGCGCTGCGGCTCGTAGTGATGTGCTTTTTATATCCGGAACGGACAGACCCCTATCGAGATCACTGGCGTTTTGGGGGTGAAGCCGGAAGGATCGCTCGGTCCATCGCACAGGGAGAAGGGTTTAGCAATCCTCTCTTTGGCAAGACTGGCCCAACCGCCTGGCTGGCGCCAGTTTTCCCGTATCTCCTGGCGGGGATATTTAAGTTATTTGGCGTCTACAGCAAAACATCGGCGATCTCGATTCTCACGCTAGACTGCCTTTTCTCCGCGCTCACCTGCATCCCGATTTACTTCATCGCTAAAAAACATTTCGGCGAATCGACGGCTCAATGGGCTGGTTGGTCCTGGGCATTTTTTCCGTACGCAATTTTTTTCTCCGCAGATTTCATTTGGGCGACGACGCTGACTACGTTGCTGATGACTCTGGTATTCCTCTCCGCGATACACATCGAGAGTTCCTCTTCCGTGTGGCATTGGGTTGGTTTCGGTGCCCTCAGCGGTCTCGGAGGCTTGACCGATCCAGTGGTGATGTCCGTAGCACCAGTTCTCGGAGCGTGGGCCTGGTACCGTCTGTACAAGAGCGGGCGCCACTGGCTGGCTCCGGGAATTGGCGCTGTCTTGGCGGTGACACTCGTGGTCGCGCCCTGGTTTATTCGAAACTACGAAACATTTCACAAATTTATTCCCTTCCGTAGCTGTCTTGGTCTCGAAGTCTATTTCGGCAATAACCTGGATTCCTGGCACTGGGGCCCTCCCGGCTATCATCCGTCCGACAACGAAAATGAGTGGCGGGAGTACCACCAACTCGGCGAGATCGCCTACACGCAAAAGAAGTTTCACGAAGGACTGGCATTTATCAACGCGCATCGCCTCTTGTACGCGCAGCAGACGCTGCGCCGGGTAATTTATTTGTGGACGGGTTTCTGGAGTTTCAGCCGGCGATACTTGCAGGAAGAGCCGGCCGATCCGTTCAACATAATTTTCTGCACCGGGCTTAGCATCTTGACTCTGCTCGGCCTTCGCCGGGCATGGCTTCTCAGCCCGCACATTGCCATGCCCTACATACTGGTATTTCTATTCTTCCCGATCATTTATTATCTGACGCATCCCGAAGATTATTATCGTCGGCCCATCGATCCGCAGTACGTCGTGCTGGCCGCCTACGCGGTCACTTCATGGGTTGCGGAACGGAAGGTAAGGCTAGCGACCATCCGGACGCAAGTTGTGACCGCGACGATCCAGTGAGCGAAATTCTTCCTGACAAACACAAGACGCTGAACTTCCTCTGGCTTTTCTTACTGACAGTGGGGGCATTTCTGGTGCAGGGTTACCATCCCTTCGCCGAGGATGCCGAAATTTACCTGCCGGGCGTGGAAAAAATTCTGCATCCGGACTTATTTCCGTTCGGACGCGAATTTTTCCTGTCGCATGCCCATCTTACTTTCTTCCCCAATGTTGTTGCTCTTTCTTTACGAGTCACTCATTTGCCGATGGAGGTAGGCCTGCTCGTATGGCAAATAGCATCCATTTTTCTGCTGCTCCTCGCCTGTTGGGAGTTATCTGCTGTGTTCTTCCCGAGCGCCAGAGCGCGGTGGGGCGGAGTCTGTCTAGTTGCGGCATTGCTGTCGATCCCTGTCTCAGGCACAGCGCTCTACATCATTGACCAGTATTTGAACCCGCGGAATCTGGCGGCTTTCGCCGGAATCTTCATGCTGGCTCGAACCTTGGAGAAGAAATACCTCCGCGCGTTCCTGTGGCTGGTTTTTGCTGCCTGCATGCATCCGCTGATGTGGGTCTATCCCTTTTCGTTCTGCCTTTTATTTGTAGTTATGGACAGATTGGAGAGTTATTGGAGACGGTGGCATCCAGCGCCGCTGGCCGCGTTGTTCTGGATGCAAATTCCGCTGGCGCCCCCGCCTTCTCCCGCTTATCACGAAGCTGCCAAACGTCACGCCTACCATTACATTCAGAATTGGCAGTGGTATGAGTTGCTGGGAATTGTTGCCCCGCTCATTCTGTTCTGGTGGTTCGGTCGGATCGCGAGGCGCCGGCAATGGCGCACGGTCGAGCGCGTGAGTCGCACTATTATCATCTATGGCTTGATCTACCTGGTCGAAGCCGTAGTGTTCGACCTTCCTGCGCGTTTTGAAGCGCTGGCTCGGCTGCAGCCTCTTCGTAGCCTGCATTTCGAGTACATCGTAATGTTCGTCATGATCGGGGGCTTTCTCGGCGAGTATGTGCTGCAAAATCGCGTTTGGCGCTGGTTGTTGTTATTCATTCCGTTGAGTGTGGGAATGTTCCTGGCGCAGCGCACACTTTTTCCCGCCAGTGCGCATCTGGAGTGGCCGGGACGCGCATCCAAAAATCCATGGGCGCAAGCCTTTATCTGGATTCGGCGGAACACCCCGGTGGACGCGGTTTTCGCGCTCGATCCGTACTACATGGATATCGCCGGCGAAGATGAAGTTGGATTTCGCTGCCTGGCCGAGAGAAGCCGTCTGGCCGACGGAGTGAAAGACAACGGCGTGGTCAGTATGTTTCCTCCCTTGGCTGAAGAATGGTGGGCGCAAGTGCAAGATCAAACTCCGTGGAGGAAGTTTGGTCCGCCAGACTTCGCGCGGCTGAAAAGTAAGTATGGCGTGGACTGGGTAGTGGTGCAGCAGCCACAAGGCAGGGCACTCGATTGTGCCTATCAGAATGCTGCAGTTCGCGTTTGTCGAATTCCTTAGAATTATGAAAGAAAAGAAAAAGAACGCAAGCAAGACGGGCCCACGGACAGTGAGGTTTGCTATGGATCTATCGACTGGCAACTGGAGTTAGGAGAAATTTATAGAATGTCGACCGCCCAAGCAGTTCAGGAACTTCTTCAGGATACAGACCGCCTGTTTCCCTACGAGCAGTGGATGCCGCGATTATCTGCCTTAGCCGCGCGATACCGTGAGAACCTGCCTTGCCCGCACATTCTGCTGGAAGGTTTTCTGGCACCCGCGACTACTTTGGCGATGGCTACGGAATTTCCCCAGGCTGCCAGCGATGCTTGGACGCAATACAAACACGCCAACGAAAATAAGTTGGGAATGGCGAAGCGCCAACTCTTTCCCCCTACCCTCGCCGCCGTGACCGACGAACTGAACTCGGCGGAGTTTGTCGCTTGGATTTCGGAATTAACCGGAATTCCGAATCTGATGTCGGATCCAATGCTCGAGGGCGGCGGTCTGCACCAGTCGGGCCCGGGCGGATATTTAAACGTGCACACGGATTTTTCCATGCACCACTTTCATCCCAACTGGCGCCGCCGCGTGAACCTGATTCTCTATTTGAATCCGGGATGGCGCGAAGAGTGGGGCGGAGCCCTCGAGTTGTGGGAACAGAATATGACCCGCTGCGCAGCGAAGTATCCGCCGCTATTGAATCACGCCCTCATTTTCACCACCGACGAGCGCTCGTTGCACGGATTTCCAGACCCGCTCACTTGTCCGAAGGGGGTGTCGCGAAAAAGCCTGGCCCTTTACTACTACACTCTTGAGAACAATAAGAAACTTACGGGACATTCCACCGATTATTTTGCGCGGCCTCAAGATGGCTGGCGAAAGTCGGCGACGATCTGGTTGGATAAGAAGGCGGTCGATCTCTACTCGCGCGCGAAAGCGCGCTTCGGATTCTCTGATGCATTCGCCAGCAAAGTCCTGGGATTCTTGTCCGGGAAAAAGTGAACTTGCTGCGCACCGGAAACGGATCAGCAACAGCTTTTTCTAGGCGGGACGCGCGGTTCGGCGGGCGTAATATGTAGGATAACCCGCTTCAAGCTTGCGCCCCTGCTCGCTGAAGCGCGGCAAATGGATCAACCCAAATCTCTGCAAGCGCAAATTGCAAAGTGGTGGCCAGTACGCCAAAACCATACTTCACGCTGCGGCGGAAGTTGATCGACGAGGCCTCTTCGAAATATTTCGTAGGGCACGAGACTTCTCCGATGCGAAAACCGAAGTGCACGCACTGCGCCAGCATCTGATTATCAAAGACAAAATCGTCGGAGTTCTCGAGCAGCGGCAGTTCGGTCAGCACTTCACGGCTGAAGGCCCGATATCCCGTGTGATACTCCGAAAGCTTCACTCGCAGAAATAAATTTTCGAACGCGGTGAGCATCCGGTTGGAAATATATTTGTAAATCGGCATACCCCCAAGCAGCGCCGTGCCCCCGATAATACGCGAGCCCAGCACCACATCGTAGACCCCGTAAGCCACCATGCTGGCCATCGCCGTAATCAGATGCGGTGTGTATTGGTAATCGGGATGAAGCATGATCACCACATCCGCACCCGCCGTCAGCGCCTCTCGGTAACACGTCTGCTGGTTGCGGCCATAACCGTAGTTGCGGTCGTGCTGGAATACCTGCAGACCAAGCCGCCGCGCCAGATCTACGGTGCGATCGGAGCTGCGGTCGTCCACCAGAATACGAATATCTACAAGATCCGGAAGTTCGCCCACCGTGACCGCGAGGGTTTTCTCCGCGTTGTAAGCCGGCATTACGACCGCGATGCGTTTTCCATTAATCATTCGTATAACTTTTATGATACCTGAGATCGGATACGGTAAGCTCTATTTTGGCTCGATCGCGCTATGCAAGGCGCCGGAGGCTTGCCCCCACGCGCCCCCTGTGAAAAACTATATCTTCAGGATTCGCCTCCGTGTGTGAGCCGGTGAATTCGATCCACATCCATGTCGACAGGAAAAACACTCTTCGAAAAAATCTGGGATGCCCATTTAGTGGCGCAACCGGGCGATCGCTCTCCCATTATTTACATCGATCTGCATCTGGTTCACGAAGTGACGTCGCCGCAAGCCTTCGACGGTTTGCGAGCCGCGGGAAGAAAAGTGCGTCAGCCGTCGCGAACTGTCGCTACTGTTGATCACAACATTCCCACCGAACCGCGCGGCACTCCGATCACAGATCTGATCGCTGCAAAACAAATTGCGGCGCTGCAGTCAAATTGCAAGGAATTCGGCGTGAGACTTTTCGACATGGACTCCCAGGAGCAGGGAATTGTCCATGTGATCGGACCGGAACTCGGACTGACTCAGCCGGGGATGACAATCGTCTGCGGCGATAGCCACACCAGCACCCATGGCGCGTTCGGAGCCCTGGCCTTCGGCATCGGAACTTCCGAAGTAGAACACGTTCTCGCCACCCAGTGCCTGGCGCAGCAAAAGCCGAAGACGATGAAGATCGACGTGCGCGGCCGTTTGCCCGAAGGTGTTGGGGCAAAAGATCTGGCTCTGGGAATCATCGGCCAGATCGGCACCGATGGCGCCACCGGTCATGTAATCGAATATGCTGGACCCGCGGTGCGCGCGCTTTCGATGGAAGGCCGCATGACGCTGTGCAATATGAGCATCGAGGCTGGGCGCCCGCGCAGGAATGGTGGCGCCCGACGAAACTACGTTTGCCTATGTCCGCGGAAAGAAGTTCTCTCCGAAAGATGGCGAATGGCAAAAAGCGGTGGAATACTGGCGGAGCCTCGCCAGCGACGAAAACGCTCCCTTCGACAAGGTTGTAGACATCGATGCGGCGCAGCTTTCTCCGTTCGTCACTTGGGGTACAAATCCAGGAATGGTTGCTCCGGTGACCGGCCGCGTGCCCGAGACGAGCGGCTTAAAGGAATCCGACCGGCGTGCGACCGAGTTGGCTTTGCAGTACATGGGCCTCGAGTCCGGCAAGCGAATCGAAGATATTGGAATCGAACGCGTCTTTATCGGATCGTGCACAAACTCGCGCCTGGAGGATTTGCGCGCCGCAGCGCGCGTTGCCAAAGGCCATCACGTGAGTGCGAAAGTCCGGGCGATGGTGGTGCCGGGATCACAGGCTGTCAAGCGCGCGGCGGAGCAGGAAGGTTTGCATCAGATTTTTCTGGACGCGGGCTTCGAGTGGCGCGAGTCAGGTTGCTCGATGTGTTTGGGAATGAATCCAGATATTCTGCAGCCCGGCGAGCGCTGTGCTTCCACCAGCAACCGCAACTTTGAAGGCCGGCAAGGGCGGGGCGGACGAACCCACCTGGTCAGTCCCATGATGGCTGCTGCAGCGGCGATAGCCGGACACTTTACCGACATTCGAAACTGGAAGTTTCAATAACGCATATCGTCAATGATGCTGACAATTAGATCGAGTCCAGGGAATTTTTAATGAATCCATTTCGCATCCATCGTGGCCGCGTAGCTCCTCTCGACCGCGTCAACGTTGATACTGACCAGATCATTCCCAAGCAGTTCCTGAAGCGAATTGAGCGCACTGGTTTCGGACAGTTTTTGTTTTACGATTGGCGATTCGCGGCGGACGGAAAAAAGACTTCCGATTTCGTGCTGGACGATCCGCGTTACGGCGGAGCCAGCATTCTGGTGGCGGGAAAGAATTTCGGCTGTGGCTCCTCGCGAGAGCATGCAGTCTGGGCCCTCGCCGATTTCGGCTTTCGCGCCGTGATTTCTTCTTCCTTCGCAGACATCTTCGCCAATAACAGTACGAAGAACGGATTTCTTACCGTACGTTTGACTGACCACGAAGTGGCGGAATTGACGCGACGCGCTCGCGAAATGCAGAACTACCAGCTAACTATTGACCTGGAACAATGCGAAGTGCGCGACGACGATGGATTTTCTGCAAAGTTTTCCATCGATGACTTTGTCCGGCATTGCCTGCTCAACGGCCTCGATGATATTGGACTAACTCTGCAACATGAAGCGGAGATCACGGCCTACGAGAAGCTTCATCCCTCGCCCTCCACAATGCAGTCGCCGTAAATCGACAAGGCGCGGGCGAAAGCGAGTAAAGATTTGTAAAATCCAGGGCTTAGGCTTGACCAGCTGCGACGCCGGAGTTGATGCTTGATCTGTAGAGTTCTACATCTGCGTTCCGGTTCCTGACTGCGTCCTCCAGCCGGAGGACCTTGGCGCAAGACAATCTTTCGCTTATCCGTGCACAGGTGCCGCGACCGTTTCCGAATGAGAACGTCTAATAAATGGCACTCTGTTCTTTTGAAGTCGCATCCGAACGTGAAAATGTGAATATGATTGCTTCGAGTTTTTGTCAAGCTACATCTCTACTCTCGCGGCGCATCCGTTTTTCGCTTGTGCTCGCCCTGCTGGGAATTGCGGCATCTTTCTTCGGCTGCAGCGCCGCCGATTCCAAACAGCAGAAAGCACAAGCCGCTGGCTCACGCTCGGAATCGGTTTCTGTTGCTAAAGTAGAACGGCAAGACGTCCCGGTTTATCTGGTCGGATTGGGTTCCGTTACTGCGTTCTACACAGCGAACATCAAGAGCCGTGTGGACGGGCAGATCATGCGGGTCAATTTTCAGGAGGGCCAGACCGTCAAGCAAGGCGATTTATTAATCGTCATCGATCCCCGCCCTTTTCAGGTTCAGCTTGAGCAGATGCAAGCTCAGCTCTTCAAGGATCAGGCGTCTCTGCGCGATGCGCGATTAAATTTGGAGCGCTACACCACACTCATCCCTTCAGGCAGCATTGCCCAGCAGCAAGTGGACACGCAGAAATCAACGGTCGATCAACTCGACGGGCAGGTGCGCACCGATCAGGCGCAGATCGATAACGCCAAGCTGCAGCTTGTCTATTGCAATATCACTGCGCCCTTTACTGGCCGGGTCGGCCTGCGGCAAGTGGACCCAGGAAATATCGTTCACGCCACCGACACCACCCCCATGCTGATCCTCACTCAATTGCAGCCGATCGGTGTGATCTTTACGCTGCCCGAGGACGAGTTGCCGATCGTTGCGCAGCACATGAAGAATTCCACGCTGGCAGTTGAAGCTTACAGCCGCGACGATCAGACGAAGCTTGCGACCGGAAAACTTCTCACCATCGATAACCAGATCGATCAGACAACCGGAACCGCCAAGCTGAAAGCCGTTTTCGACAACAAAGATAACCAGCTTTGGCCCAATCAGTTCGTGAACGCAAACCTGCTGCTTGAGACTCGCAAACACAGCACCGTATTGCCAACCGCGGCCGTGTTGCATGGTCCGCAGGGAGCGTTCGTTTACGCCGTGAAGCCGGACAACACAGTGGAAGCCCGCAACATTGCGGTTTCGCTGACCCAGGGTAATACCACGGTGGTTGCTAGCGGCATTAATCCCGGGGACATGGTTGTGACGGACGGCCAGGACAAACTTCAAACTGGCAGCCGAATTGAGCCCCGCAATATAAATCCGGCCAACGCCCCCAGCGGGGAAAATGGGTTCGCCAGGCCGGCTTCAGTGACGCCAGTTTCATGAGTCCTTCACGCTTATTCATTCTCCGCCCGGTGGCGACCACGCTGTTAATGATCGGCGTGCTGCTGGTGGGGTGGGTCGCGTTCCTGCAACTGCCAGTCTCTGCTCTGCCTGAAGTCGATTACCCAACCATTCAGGTTGTAACGTTTTACCCGGGCGCAGATCCCGACGTAATGGCCTCGTCGGTGACTTCTCCGCTGGAGCGCCAGTTCGGCCAGGTTCCGGGACTCAGCCAGATGACCTCGACGAGTTCATTTGGCAGTTCTGTGATCACGCTGCAATTCGCCCTCGACCAGAACATCGACGTAGAAGAACAGCAGGTGCAGGCCGCAGTGAATGCAGCCGCAACCTATCTGCCCACGGATCTGCCGAATCCTCCGATTTACAACAAAGTAAATCCCGCCGATTCGCCCATCCTCACGCTGGCACTCACCTCAGCCTCGCTGCCACTTTCCAAGGTTGAGGATCTCGCCGACACCGCCCTGGCACAGAAAATTTCGCAGTTGCCGGGCGTCGGCCTGGTTTCGATCAGCGGCGGACAGAAGCCCGCTGTACGCGTGCAGGTCAACCCAACCGCACTCGCCTCTTATGGATTAAGCCTCGAAGATGTCCGCACCGCACTGGCGGAAGCCAACGTGGATCAGGCCAAGGGCGTCATCGACGGCGCGCGGCAGTCATACACCATCGGCGCGAACGACCAGCTTTTTACCAGCGCACAATATAAGCCGATTGTCATCGCCTACCGCAATGGCGCGCCGGTCCGCTTGAGCGATGTCGCCAACGTAATTGACGGCACCGAAAATGATCTGCTCGCGGCCTGGATGAATCAGACTCCAGCCGTCATCGTAAACATCCAGCGCCAGCCCGGCGCCAACATCATCAGCGTTGTCGACCGGATCAAGAAACTGTTGCCGCAGTTGCAGGCATCGCTCCCTTCCGCGGTCAACGTTCAGATTCTCACCGACCGCACCACCACGATTCGCGCGTCGGTAAAAGATGTTGAATTCGAGTTGGCGCTGACCATCGTTCTGGTGGTCATCGTTATTTTCTTTTTCCTGCGAAATCTGCGCGCCACATTCATTCCCAGCGTTGCGGTGCCGCTTTCGATCGTGGGAACGTTCGGCGTCATGTACTTGCTCGGCTACAGCCTCAACAATCTCACGCTCATGGCGTTGACCATTTCCACCGGCTTCGTGGTGGATGACGCCATCGTCATGATCGAAAATATCGACCGCTATCTCGAAGCGGGCGATTCGCCGCTGGATGCCGCGCTCAAGGGGTCGGGGCAGATTGGCTTCACCATCGTTTCACTCACTGTCTCGCTGATCGCCGTGCTGATCCCGCTGCTGTTCATGGGCGATATTGTCGGCCGCTTGTTCCGTGAGTTCGCAGTTACGCTCGCGGTAACCATTCTCGTCTCCGCCGGTGTTTCGCTGAGCTTGACGCCGATGATGTGCGCCAAACTGCTCAAGCATCGCAAGGAAGGCGAAAAGGGACGCTTCTACGAGGTCACGGAAAATTATTACAACCGGGTCATTGCCTTTTACGGCCGCACCGTGAAATGGGTACTAAAGCATCAGACCGCAACGTTATTCGTAACCTTCGGAACGCTGGTTCTAACCCTGGTTCTCTACGTGATCGTTCCCAAAGGATTTTTCCCGGTGCAGGATACCGGCGTGATCCTCGGCATTTCAGAAGCGCCGGACGACGTCTCGTTTGACGCAATGTCGCAGCGCCAGCAGGAGCTGGCTAAAGTAATTCTGAAAGACAAAGATGTCGAGAGCCTGTCCTCGTTCATCGGTGTGGATGGCACGAACACAACTCCCAACAGCGGCCGCATTCAGATCAATCTGAAGCCGCGCGACGAGCGCAAAGACGATGCTTCCGCGATCATTCGCCGTCTGCAACCCGAACTGGCGCAAGTGCACGGCATCACGCTCTATATGCAGCCCGTCCAGGACTTGACCGTAGAAGACCGCGTCAGCCGCACGCAGTTTCAATATTCCATTGAGGACGCCGACGCTCAGGAACTCGCGCAATGGACGCCAAAGCTGGTGGATCGGTTGCGAGCCGCTCCCGAACTGCGCGACGTAGCCACCGACCAGCTCAACGGCGGCCTGAAAACAAATCTTACGATCGACCGCGATACCGCGTCGCGACTTGGGTATCCTGCCCCAAGCCATCGATAACACGCTCTATGACGCCTTCGGCCAGCGGCTGGTCTCGACCATTTTCACCCAGTTGAATCAGTACCACGTCGTGCTGGAAGTCCTGCCCAGTTTCGCTAAAACTCCGGACGCGATGAATGACGTCTACGTGCGCCCCAGCAGCACAATTCCGAACTCCGGAGCGCCCACCGCGAACGCAGCCGCAGCAACCACCAGTGGAAATCCCGTTCCGCTTTCTACATTTGTCCACACGCAATCGACCAGCACTTCTCTCGCCGTCAACCATCAGGGACAATTCCCCGTCGTCACGCTTTCGTTCAATCTCGCCCCCGGCGCTTCTCTCGGCGAGGCCACAAAAGCCATCGAGCGGGCGGAAAAAGATATCCAGTTGCCGCCCAGTATTCATGCGGCATTTCAGGGAACTGCGGCCGCATTTCAGAATTCGCTTGCCAGCGAGCCCTTCCTGATTCTTGCCGCGATTATCACGGTGTACATCGTTCTGGGAGTTTTGTACGAAAGCTACATTCACCCAATCACGATTCTCTCCACGCTTCCTTCCGCCGGCGTGGGCGCGATCCTGGCTCTTATGCTCACCGGCAACGATCTCACCGTGGTGGCACTGATCGGAATCATTCTGCTGATCGGCATCGTAAAAAAGAACGCCATCATGATGATCGACTTCGCTCTCGAAGCCGAACGCGAGGAGCACAAGCCGCCGGAAGAAGCGATATTTCAAGCGTGTCTGTTGCGCTTCCGTCCCATCATGATGACCACGATGGCCGCGCTGTTGGGCGGTTTGCCATTGGCTCTGGGTTCCGGGACGGGCGCCGAGTTGCGGCGTCCCTTGGGCATCACCATCGTCGGCGGTTTGATTCTCAGCCAGTTGCTCACGCTCTACACAACCCCGGTTGTGTATTTGTGGTTCGATCGGCTGGGGCACCGGTTTGAGAAATATAAAATTGGCAACCCGATTCCTCAGGAGCTGCCCGGCGATTAGGCTTTGCTGATTCGACCATGAGCATCTCGGCTCCATTTATTCGGCGTCCGATCGGCACATCGCTGCTGGCTGCGGCGCTGCTGCTCTCCGGAATTCTTGCCTTCAATTACCTCCCGGTGTCCTCGCTGCCCAGCGTGGATTTCCCTGTGATCAGCGTGGGCGCGCAGCTGCCCGGCGCCGACCCTCAGACGATGGCTTCCGCCGTAGCAACTCCGCTGGAGCGGCAGTTTGGGCGCATCGCGGCGATCAACCAGATGACCTCGACGAGCCAAACGGGCTCGACCAGCATCGTTTTGCAGTTTGATCTTAACCGGAACATCGACGCAGCCGCCCGCGATGTGCAGGCGGCAATCAACGCCGCACGCAGTCAACTTCCCGCCAATCTGCCCAGCAATCCAACCTATTGGAAGGCCAACCCCGCGGATGCGCCAATTCTGATTCTGGCCCTGACTTCAGATACCGAGACGGTGGCGCAGATGTACGACGCAGCCGACTCCATTCTGTCGCAGAAGCTGTCGCAAGTACCGGGAGTGGGCACGGTATATGTCGGTGGTTCGGCCCAACCGGCGGTGCGCGCGGAAGTGAATCCAATGCTGCTGAACAAGCTTGGCATTGGCCTGGACACTGTGCGGAACGCTCTCAATCTGGCCAACGCGAATCAGGCCAAAGGGGAAGTGTCGAACAGCACAAGGGTCTGGACTTTAAGCGACAACGACCAACTCTTTACCGCGGATCAGTACCGGCCGCTGATCATCGCCTACCGTAATGGCGCTCCGGTGCGGCTTGGCGACGTCGCCGACGTCGAAGATTCAGTCTCGGACACTCGCCACATTGGGCTGCTTGGCAACGCGGGAGAGCCTCGCGCATGGGGTTGGCGGAAAGCCGAGCGTTCTGATTATCATTTTCCGCCAGCCCGGAGCCAACGTCATTGAGACCGTGGACCGCGTGTTTCACTTGATGCCCTATCTGCAGTCCTCGATTTCCCCCGCGATCAAGCTCACCGTAGCGATGGATCGCACAGTCACAGTTCGGGCCTCGGTAAAAGATATTGAAGCCACGCTGATTATTTCAATCATTCTCGTGATCCTCGTGGTGTTCGCATTCCTGCGGACCGTGCGGGCGACGATCATTCCCAGCATCGCTGTGCCGCTCTCGCTGGTCGGCACGTTCGGAGGCATGTATCTGCTGGGTTATAGCCTCGACAATCTCTCGCTCATGGCGCTGGCAATCTCTACCGGTTTCGTGGTGGATGACGCCATCGTGGTGCTGGAGAACATCACGCGTTACGTCGAGCAAGGGATGGACGCCGTGCAGGCGGCGTTCAAAGGCGCAGCTGAGATTGGCTTCACCGTAATTTCCATGAGCACGTCGCTGGTCGCGGTGTTCATCCCACTGTTGCTGATGGGTGGAATTGTCGGCAGGCTGTTTCGCGAGTTCGCGGTCACGTTGAGCATTGCAATCGGAGTCTCGCTGCTGGTTTCTCTCACTACGACCCCCACCATGTGCGCCAAATTCTTGCGTCCAGCGAAAGAGGAGCGCCACAATGTCTTTTATCGGGTCAGCGAATGGTTTTTCGACAAGACGCTGGCGACTTACCGTCATGCGCTGAAAGTAGTATTGCAGTACCAGTTTGTCACGCTTGTCGTGACCATCCTGGTGGCGTGCCTCACGGTATATCTCTACATCATCGTGCCGAAGGGCTTCTTCCCGCAGCAGGATACGGGGCGCATCGGCGGATCGGTGCAAGCGGCACAGGATATTTCCTTCCAGGCGATGCGCGGCAAGATGGAACAGTACGTCAGGATTGTGCTGACCGATCCGGCCGTGAACACCGTCGTCGCCTTCGCGGGCGGAAACACAGTTTCAAATCAAGGGCGGTTCTTCATCATGTTGAAGCCGCTGGCAGAGCGCGCCACGTGTCCGGTGCATCATTTCTGGCAGTCTTGCCCCAACGTTACCGCCGATGATGTAATCAACCGCCTTCGCGGCAAACTCGCAGTGGTGCCGGGCGCCACACTGTATCTGCAGTCCTATCAAGACCTCACCATTGGTGGGCGCTACGGAAATGCGCAGTACCAATACACTCTGCAAGGCGAAGATTTAAATGAACTCAACACCTGGGCACCACTTTTGTTGACGAAAATGCGCCCTCTGCCAGAATTGCGGGACGTGAATACAGACCAGCAGGATAAGGGATTACAAGCGAAACTGGTGATCGACCGCGATACCGCCAGCCGTTTGGGGGTAGCCGCGCAGGATATTGACAATGCGCTCTACGACGCCTTCGGCCAGCGCCAGGTCTCTACCATGTACCGTCCGCTCAACCAATACCACGTGGTCATGGAAGTGGCGCCGCAGTTCCAGCAAACCACTGAGGCCCTGCAGAATATTTACCTGCGCTCCAGCAGCGGCGCACCCATACCCTTAGCGGCGTTCACTCACTTTGAGCCCTCGAACATACCTTTGGCGGTGAATCACCAGGGCCAGTTTCCGTCGGTCACGATTTCATTTAATCTTGCTCCCGGAATCTCCCTGGGACAGGCAACACAAGCCATTCAAAAGGCCCAAAGTTCCATCGGATTTCCGGCGACGATTCAAGCAAGCTTCCAGGGAACCGCAGCCGCTTTCCAGGACGTGGCATCGAGTGAGCCGATCCTGATTCTTACCGCACTGATAGCGGTTTATATCGTGCTGGGCATGCTTTACGAAAGCTACATTCACCCCATCACGATTCTCTCGACAATTCCTTCCGCGGGCTTGGGCGCTCTGCTTGCCTTGCTGTTGACGCATAACGAACTCAACGTGATTGGCACTATCGGAATTATCTTGCTCATCGGCCTGGTAAAAAAGAATGCCATTATGATGATCGATGTGGCTCTGGAAGTGGAGCGCACGCAAGGAAAAAAGCCTGTCGACGCTATCTACGACGCTTGCCTCCTGCGCTTCCGTCCTATCATGATGACGACCATGGCCGCGCTGTTGGGCGGCTTGCCACTGGCCTTGGGCACCGGAACTGGCTCCGAGCTGCATCGTCCACTGGGCATCACGATTGTCGGCGGCCTGATCGTCAGTCAGGCGCTCACACTTTTCACTACCCCAGTCGTGTATGTTTATCTTGATCGCCTGCGGCTGTTCTTGCGCGGCGGAGAGAACTTATCCTTAGCCGGAGCTCCGCGGCCAAGTCCGGCTCACTCGGCAGACTAGCGATAAGGTCCAGGGCAAGAAGGGAGGCGCCTCTTCAGGATCTCAAAATTACACTTCCCGCGGAATGCGCATCAAAGTCTGTAGACACGGGTATAGACCTATTTCTTACCGCCGCCCTTATGATAGAACTATAGCGCTCCGTGCCGACTTCCCGGCAACCCGGTATTATTGTTAATCGCTTTCAATTTCTCTCAGGAGTCATGGATGCTTCGGAAGGCACTCGTTCTATTATTTGTTTTTGCAAGCATAGCCGCCTTTGTCAGTTGCGGCAGCACGGGAAGTCACTTCATCTACGCGGCCGTCCCCGCCGCCAATCAGCTCGCCGTATTCCGGGAGGATCCCTATTCTGGAGTTCTCACCCAGCTCGCCGAAAGCCCATATACGGTGGGATTCGGACCTGAGTCCGTTGTCATCCATCCCTCGGGAAAATTTTTGTACGTCGCCAATGCCGGCCAAAACGAAAATGACGTCTCTCTTTTCGACATTAATAGCGATGGCACCGTAACCGAGGTGACCCCGAGGACCGCGACGGGCACGCTGCCCTTTGTGATGGCAATGGATCCAGCCGGCAATTATTTATATGTCGCCAATGTCGCCTCCAACAACCTTTCGGTCTACTCGATCAATACGGCGTCGAATAGTTCAACGAATCCTCTCGGCAAGCTGACCCCGATCGACGGCTCTCCCTTTTCGATCAACCTGGTCGCGAAAAATATGCAGGTATCGCCGTCAGGGAACTTTCTCTACATCAGTGCCCCAAGCCAACCGACTGGGCTAGTCGCAGTTTTCAGCCTGACCGCCGGGGTGCCTAGTCTGGTGAGTTCCACTCCCACTCCGGATAACGATCCTTCTGGCCTCGCCATCGATCCCAAGGGCTCGTACCTCTACACGGCGAATGCTAACCAGAGTTCAATTTCCATCTATTCCATCGCCGCATCGGGCACTCTCACTCAGGTTCCTCAATCCCCGCTCGCCGACAACGAGCAGCATCCCGTGGCAGTGTTGGTGGATCCCGCTGGAGCTTTTCTTTACGTGGCGAATCAGGGATCCGGCAACATCTCAAGCTATTCCATCACCTCGGGTAGCGGTTTTCCGGTCACGGTCACCGACTCGCCGTTCGGCTCGGAGGCGCAGCCCAGCTTCCTGGCGATGGATCCGAACGGAAAATATTTGTTTGTCGGCAATCAGGCCGGCAGCGCCGGGATCGAAGCGTTTGGTGTCAGCAGCGGAAGCCTGAACACCATCAATACTTATTCGGTCGGAAATACCGTGGCATCGATCGCAGTCTTGCAGTAGTCGGCGCCAGTAGTCAGCACCAAAGATGTAGGTACGTGCAGAGGACGGTACGGGCGACGTAGTATGCGCGATCTGAGGACGATTCGGTTGTTTACCGGATTATGACAACCAGAAATCTTCAATTCTGCGACAATAGCTATGCTGCTATCGGGCATCACGTTGCAACCGGCATGGACTCCTCCGCCATCTAATTCGGGAGCAAGCTTCCCAGATTCGGTCGGCTTGGGCGGGTTCCGCGCCGAGACCAAGGTCAGGACCCATAACCCATGAAGATCGCAAGCGCCGCGAGCGCATTCCCCAAGCATTACTACACACAGAAAGTTCTTTTAGAGCGTCTACAGGACTATTGGGGTCCTCAACTCAAGAATCCCCTGCTGCTGGCGCGCCTGCACCGGAACGTAACCGTGGATGGCCGCTACCTCGCCGTTCCCGCCGAGCAATATGTCGACATCAAAACTTGGGGCCAAGCCAACGACATTTGGATCAGGGTGGCGCAGGAATTGGGCGAGCGTGCCCTCTGCCTCGCGCTTCACAACGCAGGCTTAAAAACAGAAGATCTGGGCTGCCTGTTATTCACCACCGTCACCGGGGTTGCCAGTCCCTCGATCGACGGAATGCTGATCAACCGCATGGGTCTGCCGGCAAACATTCGCCGCACCCCAATCTTCGGCTTAGGTTGTGTAGCCGGCGCCGCCGGAATTGCTCGCGCTTCCGATTATGTTCGTGCTTATCCTTCCCAAGCCGCAGCTCTGGTTTCAGTCGAACTTTGTTCGCTCACTTTGCAGCGCGAAGATTTGTCGGTCGCAAACCTCATCTCCTCTGGACTTTTCGCCGACGGTTCGGCGGCAGTGATTGTGACCGGAGACGAGTTTGAAGCATCGCAACTTGAAAACTCTGGGAACAAGATCTCCGGCCCCACCATTCTCGCCACTCGCTCCATTTTCTATCCCAACACCGAAGACATGATGGGCTGGAATATCTCCGAGAAAGGTTTTCGCATCATACTATCTACCGAGGTTCCCACTCTTATCCGGCAGAATCTGGGCCGCGATGTGGATTCCTTCCTGGCCGACAACGGCCATCAGCGAAGCGACCTCAAGAGTTTCGTACTCCACACGGGAGGGCCCAAGGTGCTCGATGCATCCGCCGATGCGCTGGGATTGCACAACGGCGAGCTGGATGCTTCCTGGGATTGTTTGCGCAAAGTCGGAAATCTTTCCTCCGCGTCGGTGCTTTGCGTGCTGGAAGACGTAATGAAAAATCGGCGTCCCGCGCCCGGAACACTCGGACTGCTCGCCGCCATGGGTCCTGGTTTTTGTTCCGAGCTTTTACTTTTGCAGTGGTGAGGTCAGGTTAGTTGTCGAACGCAACCGATGTCTTTGTAATTGGCGGCGGCCCCGCAGGTCTTGCTGCCGCCATTGCCGCCCGCCAGCAAGGACTGCGTGTGCTGGTTGCCGACGGAGCCAAGCCGCCGATTGACAAAGCTTGCGGCGAAGTATTGATGCCTGATGCAATCACGGCTCTCGCCGGGCTCGGAATTTCCCTGCCCGCCGCTGATCGCTCCAGTTTGCGCGGAGTTCGTTTCGTAGGCTCCGGAGTATCCGCTGAGGCAGGTTTCCCTTCCGATACTGAAGCAGTCTCGATCCGCCGCACCGTGTTGCATCGCATCATGGCGGAACGTGCGGCCACGCTGGGCGTCGGTCTGTTGTGGCAGAGCGTGGTCACGGGTATTCGCGGTGAAGAAGTTCGCTTGGGAGACCGCGCCATCCGAGCCTCCGGCATCCGAACCTCCGCCATCCGAGCTCATGGATCATCGGAGCCGACGGCGCCAACTCCCGCGTGCGCCGTTGGGCCGATCTTGATGCCTATTCGCACACCAAACTTCGCTATGCCTTTCGCCGCCACTATCGTGTCGCGCCTTGGAACGATCGCATGGAAATACACTGGGGAAAACGCTGCCAGGGATATGCCACCGCGGTGAGCCATGACCAAGTCTGTGTCGCGATAGCGTCTTCGAATCCGAGCCTTCGCCTGGAATCTGCCCTTACGGAATTTCCTGAACTCGCCGCGCGCTTGCGCGGGGCTGAGCCCACCTCCACGGAAATGGGTGCGATCTCCGCCAATCGCACGCTGCGGCGCGTCTGGAAAAAAAATATCGCGCTCATCGGAGATGCTTCCGGCACTGTCGATGCCATCACCGGAGAAGGCCTTGGTCTGGCTTTCAGTCAGGCTTTGGCGCTGGCGAATTGTCTCAAGACCAATACCCTCATCGGTTACCAGGCCGCCCACCGGCGCCTGGCGCTGCGTCCATCCCTGATGGCCCGGCTTGATGCTGACGCTCGATGGCCGCCCCATCGTTCAACAACGCACACTCCAGGTTTTCCGCAAGCATCCTGAAATTTTCCGGCGCTTGCTGGCTTTGCACGTGGGAGCGCTCTCGCCGATTCACCTTGCCGCCGACGGGCTAACGCTTGGATGGGGTCTGCTCACCGCATAACCGATGCGAAAAACCCCTCACGCCTTTCGCTCAGCTGACGTGTCGTGGCAGATTCTGGTCGCGATTATTTTTCTCGCACTCCCGCCCATTAGTGCTGTCGCTCAGGACTCAACCCTCCATCTTGATCCCCAGCACACGAACCATTAATTTCACATTAGGCGATGTGCTGCACACCGTTCACGGAACATTTCATCTGAAGGAAGGCACGCTGCGCCTGGCTGCCGCTTCAGGCAAGCTGACCGGCGAAATTGTGGTCGACGCCAGAACTGGCGAGAGCGGCAACGGAATGCGCGACCGCAAAATGCATAAAGAAGTTCTGGAGAGTGACCGCTATCCTGAAATTATCTTTCGACCCGATCGAGTCGACGGAGACGTAGCACCCCAGGGAAAATCCTCTGTGCGCGTGCACGGAATTTTCACTATCCACGGCGCCGATCATGAACTCACGGTTCCCGCTGAAGTCCAAATGGCGCCGGGATACTGGACGGCAACCCTCCATTTCGCCGTGCCCTATGCCAAGTGGGGAATGAAGAATCCCAGCACAATGTTTTTGCGCGTCAGCGAATCGGTAGACATCGACCTCACCGCGTCGGGAATCGCAAGCCCACCCTGAATCAGCGATCCAAAGAATGGCATTCTGAATCAGTATCCATCTTGCGGAGAGAAGCCCTTGCCCTCGGTACATTCATAGCATCGCCCCGCCGCCAGGTTGGTGAACTCTTCCGTTCTTCCACTGGGCCACGCGATAACCACGCGCTCCACGTGATCGCGTTTCTCCAAACCGAACGTAAGTGGAAGTTCGGATTGCGAGAGATAACTCGAACCGCTCTTCACCATCTTCGCCTGGCTCAAGCCGCCACTGGTAATGCGCACCGTCGCGCCAATTCCATCGCGGTTCGACTTGGTGCCGACCAGTGCGAAATCGAATGCTACGATTCCCGCTGAGTTGGTCGTTCCGGTAAAGATATGCCGGGCCGTTGTTCGTAGTCAGCAACAGATCGAGATCGCCATCGCGATCGAAATCCCCATATGCGAATCCGCGCCCAACTTTCGGCTGATCGAATCCGCCACCAATCTCCGCGGCGACGTCGTGAAACTTTCCCCGGCCATCGTTGAGAAACAGCATCGGCGGCTGCGCATATCCAACGTTGCCCCGAATGTTTCTCACTGTCTCATCGATATGGCCATTGGCTACTCCAAGATCGAGCCAGCCATCGAGATTCGCATCCAGAAAAGCGCATCCGAATCCCAGGCTGTTCTTCGATGCCATTCCCACTCCCGCCTGCGCCGCAACATCTTCGTAAGTTTTTCCCGAAAACTCGTAGAGGCCCGTCATTTCGTTATCGAAATTTGTGATTGCGACTCCCGGACTGCCCGAGTTCATGAAATCGCCCACGTCGACGCCCATGCCCGCTCGCGCTTTGCCCTCGCTGCTGAACGCCAATCCAAGTTCAACCGCAGCATCTTTGAAGGTTCCATTTCGCTGGTTCCGGTAAAGCTTGTTGGGTTGAGTGTCATTCGCGACCAGCAAATCGGGCCAGCCGTCCGCATTCTCATCCAGCATAGCCACGCCGAGAGATTTCGAGCTGCTATCAAAAATTCCGCTGGATGCAGTGACGTCTTCGAATGTCCCGTCGCCCCGATTATGAAACAGCCAGCAGGTCTCTCCACGATAAGCCTCGGGCGTGCAATAAGATTTATGCTTGCCATCAAGGCTGCAGAATACGTCGCGCTCTGGCGACCACTTCACGTAATTGCAAACAAAAAGATCGAGCAGACCATCGCGGTCATAATCGAACCACAGAGCCGACGTGCTGAACGCCTGGCGTTTTCCCAGTCCGCTACGACTGGTAACGTCGATGAAGCTGCCTTTGCCCGTATTGTGGAACAGCCGATTCTGACCCACGCAGGTAACAAGAATGTCGGAAAATCCATCATTGTCGTAATCGCCGACTGCCACGCCCATGCCATACATTTCAACATCAAGTCCGGCGCGCAGTAGTGACGTCAGTAAATGTTCCGTTCCGGTTGTTGTGATAAAGCCGCAAGGTCGATCGCCGCTGCTTGTGGCCGGGCCAGTCCATTCCGTTGATCAGGATGAATGTCCTGCCAGCCATCGCCGTCGTAATCGAGGAAAGCGCAACCCGAGCCCAGCGTTTCAGGAAGTAGCTTGCCTCCAAAAGCGCCGCTGTTGTGCTGAAACTGAATGCCCGCGCTGAGCGGTAACATCCACCAGCCGAAACCCGGGCGAAGCCGCCGTGCCAGATAGCCGCGCCCAGCGCCCGCAAGCAACGGCAACTGTGAGATCGACGCCAGCCCCGCCATATTCCGCAGGAACGATCTGCGAGTCAAAGATCTGCGATTCACGGAACGCTCACCAGCCCGGCGCGAATTGCATACGTCACCAGTTCGGCAGTCTTGTGAATGCCGAGCGCGTTCATGATGTTGGCGCGATGAACCGCAATCGTGTTGGCGCTGAGATCCAGCTCCGATGCAATTTCTTTATTCGATTTTCCATCCACAATCATCCGCAAAACTTCAAGCTCCCGCGGAGTAAGGCCGCTGCTGCGTTCGCCTTTGAGAGGCGATTGCTGCTCGATCTGCGGATCAAAAATAGTTTCTCCCTGCGCCACCCGCCTTACCGCCGGACCGAGTTCCAGATTCATCGCATTCTTCAAAATATATCCCTTGGCTCCCGCGTCAATGGCCTGCCGCACCCACGTATTTTCCGAATGCATGCTGAGCATCAGCACCGCTGTTTCCGGCAGGTCTTCAAGAATCTGCCGCGTCGCATCAAGCCCATTCATCCCCGGCAAAGCGCAATCCATGACCACGACTTTCGGTTGCAACCGGCGCGCCAACTTGATAGCCTCTTCGCCATCTCCGGCTTCGCCAACAACGGTCATGTCGGGTTCATCTTCCAACATCCGCCGAAACCCGCGCCGCACCAGCCCGTGGTCATCCACCAGCAATACCGTAATCTTTTTTGTCATATCGTCTTCAATCTTTCTATCTCTTGTATCAGTGTCAGTTCGCATCTTTCTCCCGAGACTCTACTCTTTCTCGCGGCACCCTCACGTGCAACACTGTTCCTCCATCCGCGGGAGTGGAAAAGACAATCCGTCCTCCCATCAACTCCGAACGCTCGCGCATCGCTACCAGCCCAATCCCTTGCTTTGCCGGTTGTCCGTTGAAACCCGCGCCGTGATCTTCTACTTCCAGCTCCAGAACAGAAGGCATAAAGCGCAATCGTACCCAAGCCTGTTTTGCCCCGGAGTGTCGTGCCACGTTGTTCAGCGCTTCCTGCAAAATCCGGTAAATCTGTACCGCCGCGCTGCCCTCCACCGCAAAAGGTTCGCCCTGCTTTTCATAGGATATGGCAATTCCAGTCTGGCGCTCCACCGTGGGAATGTACCAGTCGAGTGTGCTCTCCAGGCCCGCCTCATCCAGCATAACCGGATGCAGTGCCTGCGATAAACTTCTCACCCGGTCCAGCGTGTCCTGAGCGATCTGCCGAACTTCCTGCAAGTCGGTGCGCAGAGATGACCCTTCCGGAGCGTGAGCCCCGGCACGGCCAAGCATCGCTCCCATCGCCGTCAGGATCTGGCCGAACTCATCGTGCAGCTCGCGCGAAATGTAGCGCAGCGTCGACTCCTGCGTGGCAATGAGTTTCTGCGCCAGTTCGCTGCGGCGCTCGGAAAGTTCTGCCATGCGCGCAAACAGCCGCCGGTTCCAGCGGATCATGGAGAATCCAGTCAACAAAATGGCCAACAATGTCGCCGCCAGAAATACAAACACTTGCCGCTGAACCCGGTCGTAAATCTGAATGACCCGCTGCGCCGCCTGCTCTTCGTTTTCGCTGTTCTGCACCAGCAGTCGCGCCACAGTCGTACTCAGCGCCTCCTGGCGCGCTTGCAGCGAGAGTTGTATTTGCTCCCTCGCCTCTTTCTCCCTGCCTGAGCCAGCCAGAATAAACACGCGGTCGACCGCATCCCAGAATTGAGTCAAAGAGCTGTTCAGAGAAGTGCTTTGCTCAGGCGTGCGGCTGGTGGATGCTAAACCGGCTTCGATGTGCATTGCATCCTCCAGATCGGTACGAATACGCTGGAATTGTGCCTGCCACGCGGTAAGTGGATAGGGTTCATCATTGTCAATCATGTCGCGCATCGCGACCGCAAGCACATTCAGGTCGTTCTGGATGCGCAACAACTGCAGCGAATCCTTGCGATTGCGGTCGATCAGTTCGGACTGAAGCTTTCGCAAACCCGCGATCTGCCATGTGATGTATGCCGAGTAGGCGACCACCGCAGCCAGCGTGATGATCAGGCCAAGCAACAGCCCCGCGGTCGGAGAATGCTCCAGAGAAGTCGGACGTGCCACGCCCCGAGCATACAACGGTGGCCGGAACGTGTCACAATGCAGTAATAATGAAGCGAAATGAGGCTTGGCGGAGTCCAACAATAGATTGAGTACAACCCCACACCACTCCAAAAAGTTCCTAAAGTGGAAAGACTCCGCGCGATCCTGCCGGAAGTCTGGATGCTGATGCGTCCGCGGCGCGGCTGCTCGCGCTCGGTTTTGTATTGATGGTGATCAATCGCGTCGCGGCACTGGTGTTGCCCTATTCCACGCGATTCTTTATCGATACCGTTATCAATAAACACCACATGGACAAGCTGCGGCCGCTGGTTTTATTCGTTCTCGGAGCCACCCTGGTGCAGGGCGTCACCTCTTTCTCCCTAACTCAATCCTTATCAAAGGCGGCGCAGCGGCTGATCACCGAATTGCGCCAGCAGGTGCAGGCCCACATCTCGCGCCTGCCCGTAGCTTTTTACGACACCAACAAAACTGGCGCGCTTGTCTCCCGCATCATGAGCGATGTGGAGGGCGTGCGCAATCTCTTAGGCACAGGTTTGGTGGATTTCGCGGGAGGCCTCGTCACCTCGGCAATCGCCCTTGTCTTGCTGCTGCGTACCAGCCCGCAGATGACGCTGATCGCCGCTGGCTCATTTGTCTTTTTTGGCCTTGCGCTCAACAAAGCCTTCGCGACTATCCGGCCAATCTTCCGCGAGCGCGGCAAGATTAATGCCGACGTCACGGGCCGGCTCACCGAGTCGCTTGGCGGAGTGCGCGTGATCAAGGGCTATCACGCTGAACGGCGCGAAGAAGCAGTCTTTTCCGCGGGGGTTCACCGTCTGCTCGATAACGTGATGCGCACTCTCACGGCAACTTCGGTGATGAGCCTTTCCGCCAGCGTGCTTCTGGGATTAGTGGGCGCGTCACTATGTACTTTGGCGCGCACCAGATTGCCTCAGGGACCTTAACTGTCGGTTGGCGATTATGTTTCGTTCATCCTGCTGCTTGGGTTTTCTGATTGCGCCCATCATGCAGATCGTTTCCATCGGAACTCAACTCACCGAGGCTCTGGCCGGACTCGAGCGCACGCAGGAAATCATGCGCGAGCGCCCCGAGGATCAGGACCCCAGCGCATTCCATCGTATTGCCCGACATTGTCGGACTTATCGAGTTTGAAAACGTAAGTTTTACCTACGATGGAATCCACGATGTGCTGCGTAATATTACTTTTCGCGCCGATCCCGGAACGGTGACCGCACTCGTCGGCTCTTCCGGTTCCGGCAAATCCACTACCATTGGCCTGATTTCTGATTTCTACACGCCGACACGAGGGGCAAGATTTTAGTGGATGGCACGGACCTCAGCACCGTCCGCCTCGATTCCTACCGCACTCGCCTCGGAGTTGTGCTGCAGGAATCTTTCCTCTTCGATGGAACCATTCGAGAGAACGTTTCCTTTTCGCGGCCTGATGCCAGCGAAGCAGATATTCTTCGCGCCTGCCGTATCGCGCGCGTGGATGAGTTCGCCGAAACTTTCGCCGACAAATACGACACGATCGTCGGCGAGCGCGGCGTGAAGCTTTCCGGCGGACAACGCCAGCGAATTTCGATTGCTCGCGCTATTCTCGCCGAGCCCCGCATCCTGATTCTTGATGAGGCAACCTCGAGTCTCGACTCCGAATCCGAGCAAATGATCCAGCAGGGACTTTCTTATCTGATGAAAGGCCGCACCACATTTGTGATTGCGCACCGCCTTTCCACCATTCGCCGTGCCGATCAGATCCTGGTGATGGAGCATGGGCCAAATCGTGGAACGCGGTACTCACGATCAACTCTACGCGGCCCGCGGCCGTTATTACGATCTGTACACCAGGCAGCATGGCATCGAAGATAACTTATTTCTCGCGCCGGGCGAGGGCGATTCGACCGAACCGGAAGCTTCTGTAAACGGCAATTCTTCTGCTCCACGTAACGGCGGCGCGCCGGCGGATGCGCTTGGGTGTGCTGAAGGGACAGGTACGCTAGCGAATGGCTGAGAGCAGATCGCAACTAGACGGTTCTCCCGCAATTCGAGTCGAAAATCTTTGCCGGCATTATCGTATGGGCGAGTCCGTGATCCGCGCAGTCGATGGCGTTTCTCTCGAAGTTCGTCCTGGCGAATTCGTAGCTCTCCTCGGCAGTTCTGGGTCAGGAAAATCTTCGGTACTAAATCTAATCGCAGGTTTGGATCGTCCTACCTCCGGCAGCGTGATCGTTCATGGCAAAAATCTCGCGCAACTGTCCCGCGAAGATCTAGCGCGCTACCGCCTGCACACGGTCGGGATGGTATTTCAATCGTTCAACCTGATCGCCAGCATGACGCTCGCGGAAAATGTGGAATTGCCCATGCGCTTTGCCGAGATCGAGCGCGCAAAACGCGACAGCCTCGCGCAGGAAGCGCTGGCGCGAGTGGGCCTGCAATCGCGCAATGAATCATCGTCCCAGCGAACTTTCCGGCGGAGAGCAGCAGCGTGCTGCACTGGCTCGCGCTCTCATCAACCGCCCGCAGCTCCTGCTTGCCGATGAGCCTACCGGCAATCTCGACAGCCGTACCGGAACCGAAATCATGAACATGGTCCGCCAGTTCAACCAGCAATTGGGCATGACCGTAGTGATGGTCACGCACGAGCGCGCCTTGGCGGAACGTTATGCGCAGCGCCTTATCTTCCTGGCAGATGGAAAACTGGTGGCGGAAGAAACTCCAATTGTTTCCGCGGAGGCGCGCCAATGAAACTGCCCGATCTGGCCGACCTGGCCCTGCGCAACTTGCGTGAATCTGTTTTGCGAAACTCGCTGACCACCATCGGCATTTCCGTGGGCGTGGCATCTTTAGTCGCGATGCTCTCTCTGGGCATCGGCCTGCAACAACTGGCATCGCGCCGTCTGATGAAGTCGGGCTTGTTCGATACGGTTGTAGTTACATCCAGACGCGACCTGCGCAACTTCGGCCACAACGAAGATCGCAACGGACCTGCACCCGGAGAAAGCCGCATCCTCGATGAGCCCACACGCCTCGAAATCGAACACCTGCCGAATGTTCTTGAAGCTTATCCTGACATTCGCTTCATCACCGAGTTACGCTACGACGATAAGCCGCACCTGACCATGATTGCGGCTCTGCCTTCTTCCGCAAAATCTAATGACGCCTTCGATGCGCTGCAGGGCCGCTTCTTCTCGTCAGACATGGCGCCCGAAGCAGTCATTCAGAAAAGCATTTGCCGAAGAGCTATTGGGCAAAACGCCGAAGACCGGCGTCGACGAAACGAACGTAGCGCAACTGGCCGCTCCGCTTCTCGGCAAGGAATTGACCATGCGCTACGCGCAGCGCGAGACGACGCCGAGTGCTGCTTCAACCTCACCAGACAAAAAAGCTACCGGCAATGCAGGCCACCGTCCGATGCCAGCTATTCAGTTGTCTCCCGAGAACAGAAACTTAAAATAGTCGGCGTCGCCGACCTTGATCCCGAAAGCATGCGCGGTCCAACTCGCGCGCGAGTTTTTATCCCGCTCAAACTTGCCGAGAGTCTGCACGTGATGCAGCCCACGGATCTGCGAGAAGTTTCCCGCGCCGCGGAAAACCAGCCGTCCTACTCTTCCGTCAACGTACGAGTAAAAAATCCCAGCCAGATAAGAGATGTCGAAGCCGCCATCAAGAAGATGGGATTCAACACGTTCTCCATCCTCGATGCCACCAGCAGTCTGCAGCAATTTTTCGCCGTGCTCGACGTGTTCCTGGGAATTTTCGGCAGCCTCGCCCTCGCCGTCGCTTCCATCGGAATCGTAAACACGCTGGTGATGGCCATCCTGGAGCGCCGTCGCGAGATTGGAATTATGAAAGCCATCGGCGCCAGCGATGGCGACGTAAAGAAACTTTTCTTTGCGGAAGCCGGCGCCATGGGTATTCTCGGCGGCATTGTCGGCGTCATTCTGGGCTGGGCGATCGGGCAAGTCATCAACCTGGGCACGAATATCTATCTTAAGCGTCAGTCTCTTCCACCGGAGCATTTCTGGGCAGTGCCGTGGTGGCTGGTCGCGATTTGCTCTCGTGTTTGCTTTCGCCGTCAGCCTCATCTCTGGCCTATATCCGGCCGCCGCGCCGCCCGCCTAGACCCCGTGCAAGCCCTGCGCTACGAGTAAACTGAATCGATGCGCAGCAGTCTTCGAATCTTTCTTTTTTTCGTAACCTTCATCGTTTCATTATCAGTTCACGCTGAGAGCCGCATCGAATGCGATGCTGTGAACAGCCGGATTCTCAAGTACCCAGTCCATTACTGCGTCTACCTTCCCGCCAGCTACGACTCCGGAGCAAAAAAGAACCCTCCACAACACTATCCTGTGCTCTATTTCCTCCATGGCCTGGGCGACAACGAGAAAACGCTTTTCAACAGCGGCGGTTGGACGATGCTCGACGATCTCCGCCAGCAACATAAGCTCGGCGATTTTCTTATCGTCGCTCCCGAAGGCAGAAGAAGTTTTTACATCAACTCCGCCGACGGTTCCGTACGCTACAGCGATTTTTTCCTGCAGGAGTTCATCCCACTTATCGAAAAGAAATACCGCATCGGCAAAGGCCGCAGCAATCGAGCGATCACCGGCATCTCCATGGGCGGATACGGTGCGCTGCGTTTCGCCTTTAGCCATCCCGAAATGTTTTCTGCCGTCAGCGCCCAGAGCGCCGCGCTGATTACCGAGTCGCCCCAGGAACTCGATCTCGCCGCCCGCTCCGGCGCGCCCCTGGGAAAAGTGCTGGCGGATGTCTTCGGAGATCCGATCAACGTTCCTCATTGGAACGCCAACAACCCGTTTCTGCTCGCACGGAAGAACGCAGCCGCACTGAAAAAGCTCGCCATCTATTTCAACTGCGGCCAGGATGACAACTACGGTTTCGAAAAAGGCGCTGCCGCCTTGCATGAAGAGCTGCAGAAGCTGGGCGTGAAGCACGAGTACCATCTGTACCCCGGCGACCACAGCTTCACTTATTTTCTCGCCCACTTCACCGAGGTCATGGAGTTTCATTCCCGCGCCTTCGGCTTGATTCACTAGCCTCGCCGCTTGATTCGCGCGGTTCGCGTCGACAAAAATGGTCGAGTGTAAACTAGACCTGCAACCTGCGGAGAGGTGGCCGAGTGGTTGATGGCTCCGGTCTTGAAAACCGGCATACCCGAAAGGGTATCGGGGGTTCGAATCCCTCCCTCTCCGCCATTACCTTTGTAATCTTGCCCTTGCGAGTTGACGATGCGGTTCTTAATTGGATCACGCACTGGATCGTGATTACTGCGGGAGACCTACTTTGCGCACAAGCTCGGCAAACCGCGGGTCAGAACGCAGAGGGTCGAGTTGGAAGTAAGTGTTCAAACCAATCAGCAACCAATCGTGTTCCTGGTAAGCGACGTTGAGCCAATGGAACGCCTGCTCTTTGTCTCCCAGATCGGCGTAGAAGCGGGCAATGATTAACGCCGAGGAGTAGCCAGTCTTCCGTTGTGATTCGCGAAACTCAATGGCTTTGGTGAGAGCGCCTTTCCAGCCTGCGGAAATGTATCCTTCTTCCAATGCGGCGGCGAGTTCAGAGTCGTCCGAGTGGCCGGAAAGCTGGCCATAGGCTTTCCATTCGTCGATCATCTGCGGATACATGCGTTCGCCCCAATAGGCGTAGGCGAGGCAATCGTGCGCGATGGCAAAAGTTGGGTTGTCCTTGGCCAGCTTGCTGCAAATCGCAATGGCTTCGGGGTATTGCCGCGCCCAGACGCGAATACCTCCGGCCACTCTGGTGATTACGGGAGACTCCGGATCGAGTTCATGCGCACGATTGATTTCCGCCAAGGCTTCCTGCTCTCTTCCCCCAATCATGCCAATGTCATCGGCGTACCACTGGTGGGCCGTGGCATCGTTAGGATCGAGTTCGAAAGACTTCTTGAACTCAGCCTCTCCGCCGGCGAAATCCCAGTCATACTGCATCTCGTTGCTGCCCAGCACGGCATGAGGATGAGCCAGGGTTGGATCCAGGTCGAGGGCCTTGCGGGCAGCTGCGTTCGACTTGGGAAAGTCTTCGTTTTGATTGCCGCCGTAGTTGGGCAGAACCGCGTAGGCATCGGCCAGACCCGAATAAGCTAAAGCGTAGCCGGGATCCTTCGTTATGGCTTGATTGAAATCGGCGATGGCCTTCTCCACTTCGCTATAGGTCCGGTTATTCCAAGCGTAACGGCCCTTCAAAAACAGATCATAGGCCTCCGGAATTTGTGTGCCTTGCCGTGCAACCTGCTGCCGTTCTGAGCTGCTGAGCTTGGATCGCAACTGTCCGGCGATGTCACTCGCCATCTGCTGCTGCAGCGAAATCAGGTCGGCTCTCTTTCCCGTGTAGCGGTGCCCCCAGATTTCGGTGTTGTCCTGGACATTGGTGAGTTCAGTGTTGATTTCGATCGTGCCACCGTGCTGGACGACACGCCCACTGACCACGACCGACACGCCCAGATTGTTGCCGATGGTGCGCACGTCGACGTCCTTCCCTTTGTAGCGAAAGGCCGAGTCGCGGGACCGAACCTTAAGCTGGGGCACGCGGGCGAGACTGCCGATTAAGGACTCGGCGATTCCGTCGCTGAGATAGTCGGAATTGGCGTCTCCGCGCTCGTTGGTAAAAGGAAGGACGGCGACGGAATCGGGCCCGAGGTAGAGATCGTGGGAGACGTTAGCCGGCTGAAGGCTGGCAAGAGCTTTGTATTTGGGTTCGCGATGGCCGATCGAAAAATAAATGATGAGTACTGCGGCAAGCGAGAACGGAACCAACCAGGCAGCGAGACGGGACGGGGGCCAATTTTTTGTCGCGCCAGGAACCGCCGACCGGGTTATCGCCGTGAGTGTTGCGGAAGGAGCTGAGTGGGACAGCGGAGCAGGTCCGGCTAAATTCGATTTGCGGTCCTCAACTCCCCCGGATTCTGAATCCTCGACATCCAGTTCTTCGCTTCGTCCCTTCAACCAATCGGCTAATTCGTCGCAGTAGGCGAAGACGGCGCTGCGGCCGCCCCCCGGCACGCGATGCACGGGCAGACCACGTTCCGTTTCCCAGCGTTTGACGGTGCGTTCGGCACGGCCCAGGAAGGCAGCAATCTCCTTCCAGGAGTCAAGGCGCTTCCCTGCGAGCGGTTCGCGATTGGCTGACATATTTAACTGGCACAAAGGGAAATGACACGTCATGGCCTCAAATGGCCCGACATGCCTGTTGCCGGCGGGGGAGCAAGCCGCCATAGTATAGCGCGATTTGCAACCGTTCCATACCCCACGAATGAGCTGTCGGTGGGAAAAATAAGCCAGAAAGACACTGTTTGAAATGTTTAACGTCAACCGCTTAGGAGAAGTTCCAATGTCTACAAGCCGCTCCTTTGGTCGCACTCTGACAACCATGTCATGGGCTGCGCTGGCACTGATCCTGCGGGTGGTTTCTGCACAAGCCCAAACTTATACCGATCTGCACGACTTCAACGCCAGCGCAGGCGATCCGTACAACTTCCAACTCACGAAGCTGGCCCAGGGACGCGACGGCAACTTCTATGGTGAGGCCGTCTCCGGCGGGACGGGCAACGGTACGATCGCGAAGATGACGCCGAGCGGAGCCGTTTCGATTCTATTGAGCTTCGATGGAACCGATGGGTCGAATCCGCTGGGCGGGATGACACTCGGTAATGATGGCGAACTATACGGCGAAACCTGGAGTGGCGGTAGCTCAGGGGACGGGGTCACATTTAAAGTCACCACGGCTGGAGTCTCAACGACGCTCCACAATTTCACCAACACTGGGGATGGACTGAATCCCGCGAACACGCTGGTGCTGGGAACCAGCGGAATGTTCTATGGCACGACCAATACCCCCCCAGACACGATCTATGAAGTCTCGTCGGCTGGTGTGTTTAAGACTTTGCACACGCTGAGCGCCACTGACGGCACCTCGGGCGGACAGCTCACTCAAGGCAACGACGGAAACTTTTACGGCGGCATGAATATGGGTGGGACGAACGGCTACGGGACGCTTTTTAAGATGACGGCGAGCGGAACCTTTACTGTGCTACACAATTTTTCGGGCTCGGATGGAACGATTGCAGCGCCGGGGATGGTTCAGGCGTCGAGTGGGGTGCTGTACGGAGCGGCGGAACAAGGGGGCGCCAGTAACGCTGGAGTGGTCTACAAGACTACTTCGGCCGGAGTGTTCACGCTACTGCACAGCCTCAACGGCACCACGGACGGCAAACAGCCGGGATCGCTGACACTGGCGACCGACGGCAATTTCTATGGCGTGACCGTCCAGGGAGGGAGCGGCAACTGCGGGACTATTTTCAAACTCACAACGGCGGGCGTGTACAGCGTCCTCTACAACTTCGAGAACGCGACTGGCTGCAATCCTGCGCAATACATCATGGAAAGCACAGATGGCTTGCTGTACGGAGTCACACAAAATGGTGGCGCTCACGGTAATGGCGCCTTCTTCAGCCTCAATGTGGCACTGAAGCCTTACATCACGATGTATCCGACCTCGGGCAAGGCCGGTACTGAAGTCGGGATTATGGGCCAGGGCTTCGATAGTGCTTCGGTGGTGAAGTTCGGTGGCGTTGCCGCGACCAAGATCACGCTTTCGGGGACGACTTACATCACTGCGACCGTGCCTGCGGGAGCGGTAGACGGCGATGTGACTGTGACTACCGGCTCGACGACACTCACCAGCCTGAAGACCTTCATCGTGCACAACTCGTGGAGTACCGGAACACCGGTGCCAGTGCCGGTTGTGGGCCCAGCCGCAGCCGTGCTTAGTGGCGAAATTTATCTGGTGGGCGGATACAACAGCACTGGGTCGCTTGCGGATGTGCAAATTTACAACCCGACGACGAAAACCTGGAGCACCGGCCCGTCGCTGCCCGTCGCGACCGACACTGGAGCTGCCGCAGTGGTCAGCAATGTGTTGTATTTCATCGGCGGCAGCCATAGCGGTGTGTATACCAACGCAGTGTGGGCCTATAGTCCGACTACGAAAACCTGGTCGGCAAAAGCGGCCATGCTGACGGGAAGAAACGGGCTGCAGGTGGTGGTGGAGAATAACATCATCTATGCCATAGGCGGCTACAACGGGTCTACCTTTGTCGATAACGTCGAAAGCTACAATCCCAAAACCAACGAGTGGACGGAAGAAGCTCCGATGTTGGGGACGAAAGATATTCCGGCCGCCGGACTGATCGGAACCACGATCGTGGTCGCAGGCGGGGCGAATGTTCCCGGCTCGGTGACCGGCGACACCGAAGCCTACGACGCCGCGACGAATACCTGGAAAGAATTAACCGCTGATCCCACGGCCCGAACCGGCCCTTGCAACGGAGTCATCAGCCAACTGTATGACATCGGCGGCTACATCAACAATGCAGGCGCGGCGACCACGGTGAACGAATCATTCAACTTGACAACGGATAAATGGACCACAACGCTGGCTCCTATGCCGACCGGGACCATGTTCGGTGGTTCCGCGGTTGTAAACGGTCAGCTCTATTGCCTGGCGGGCGAGGCGGTCGTAAACTCCACGGCCGTGAATCACGTCCAGATTTATCAGCCGTAGGAAATCAAGCTACGAAGGCCATCCGTCTTGGGAGGATCCCGGGACGGGTGGCCCAAGCTTTCAGCTTCGCGGGGTCAACATTGAATTGGGAAGGCGGTGGCCCAGGCTTTTGGTGTTGTTCCATTCTGTTATTCGGCTACGAAGCTGGAGAGCGCACTCCATCCTGATGCGCGTATCGGATCACTTCCACCTCTGACATTGCGATCAACCCTTCGTCCACCATCTCATCCAGCGCCGGAAGCAGTTTGTTAATGTTCTGCTCAGTGTCGATCACCGAGACCATGATTGGGCGATCGGAGGAACGCAGCAAATGCTGCTTATGAATGATCGAACTTGCTCCGTAGCCCTCAATCCCGCGAAACACCGTGGCGCCGGCGATATCGAGTTCCCGGCACTTGGCTACGATGGCCTCGTAAAGTGGTTTACCGTGCCACTTGTCATCCTCGCCAAAATGGATGCGCAACATTTTGGCTTTTCCTTCGAGTTTCATATTCGTGTCTCCTGGCGGCGCTCGGCTTTCTCATAGTTATGCGTGTACTTGATGACGTCCGCGTCGGATAGCACGACTAGACCCTGCTTGACCATTTGGTCAAGAATCGGCATAAACGCCTTCAGTTTCTCTTCCGTATCCACCACGGACAGGAGGATAGGTCGATCATGGGAAAGGCTCAGCGATGCGTCCTTGTGAATTCTCCGATTGGCGCCATAACCGAGAATCCCGCGGTAAACCGTTACCCCGGCGATGTCGTTGGATCGCAGACCATCGACGATGGCTTCATACAACGGCTTGCCGTTCCACTTGTCGTTTTCGCCGACATAGATCCGCATCATCTTGGCTTTACTCTCACTCTTCAGGGCAGGCTTTTCAGGCGCAGGATGTTTCTGTTTCTTCTCGGCTGGCTTGACGATCGTCGTGTCGTGCATCTCAATCAGCCCGGCACCTGCCATGGCTTGCAATTTGGGTAGTAGCTCTTCGACTTTCTGCGCAGTCTCGATGAACTCGATCTTGACCGGCAGATGGACCGCCAGGTCGACGAGACTGGTCGTTTGCATGTGATGATCCGCCCCAAATCCTGCAATGCCACGCGTCACGGTTGCGCCCGATACGCCATGGAAAAAAAGAAAATCCAGAACAGCTGCATAGGCAGCGCTGCCGTGATACTGCTGGTCCTCGGCTACGTAAATGCCGACCTTCTTACCCGGCCCTGGTGTCAGCACATTTTCCTCCTCTGGTTAGAGTTCTCTTTGACCCAATAAAAATTCGGCGACACGACCCAAGGGTCCGCCGCCTTCATGAATTTTATGTTTTAGTTCCGGTAAGGCTTCAAGTTCCTGCTCCGATCTGCTTTCATGGAATCGCCCTGCCCGCCATAACGCCACCCCACACTGCAACAAACCCAACGATCACGCTCAGTGCCACATAAAGCAAGCCCAGGCCGATCTGACCGTCCTGGATCGTGCGTAATGTCTCGAATTCGAAGCTGGAGAATGTCGTATAGCCTCCGATGAAGCCAATTGGGATCAGGTATCGCCAGTTCGGGCTCCAATAAGTTCTGGCTGTTAACAAGGCAAACACCAGGCCGATCAGGAACGAACCCGTTATGTTAACCACGAATGTCCCGTAGGGAAACCGCGTTCCCATCCTGCTGCCGATATAACTGCCCAGCCAAAAACGCAAGATCGAACCTAGACAACCTCCTACGCCCACCATCACGTATTTCACCAAGTCGCCTCGTTCCTTTCTTTTTCAGTGCACCTTCACCAGATTTGCCGGCCACTCAGAGAGCGACATTCGGCTCCGTTCGAGTGTCATTGCGATCGGACAAAGCCTGACCTTTTCACCTAACAGCAAGCAATAAATTGCAGAACACGATCTCTGGTCTGAATCGATTTTGGTCACCCCTCCTTGAGATCACGATTGGCGCCAGGCCAGTCAAGATTGAGGCCGTAACACTGGGCCCGTGACTCCAGGAGATCATTTAATTTTTGCGGAATCTTTGCCGGGAAACAACTCCGCGACAAGGGCCGCTTGTCAGGAGTCATCAGCTGTCCCGGCTATGTGGTGGGAACAGCGGTTTCGGTGAACTCCTTCACCGTTGATAACAACTTTAAGTACAGCAAAGAGGAGGGCCGAAGTCAACGGATTTTAGTTTGTGGGGTAGCGGGTCTGCGGTTCAAGCGACTATGTCGCTGTCGATCATCTCTTGCAGGTGGGCGCGGGTGGTCTCGCTGGTGAACCACGGGCGTGAAAACTGCCAGTAACTTCTCTGGATTAGTCGGGGGATTCGGTGGTTTTCATAGTACGTAGACTCGAAGCATCCACCAGACTAGAAATATCGCGACGATGGCTCCCGCGATGTGAACGATCCAGTCGCTGACTGTTTTCGGTTTCCCAAAGTTGAACATGCGGCAATGGTAGCAGGACCCGCCCCGATGTGGCGCAGTCGCTTCCTCCCTTAATATCCCAACCGCTTGTTTACGATGTTCTTCAGGGGCTCGCCTTTCTCAAACCTGGCATACTGCTTCAGAAAGAAGAGCATGGCTTGATCCTGCCAGTCGGCGGTATGGTCCGCGCAGTGGGGCGACAACAAAACATTCTCCATCTTGAACAGCGGGTGTCCCGCCGGCAGCGGTTCGTGTTCAAACACATCAAGAGCTGCCCCTTTGATCCTCTTAGCAGTGAGCGCACGCAGCAGCGCCGCCTCATCAATGACCGGTCCCCGTCCCACATTGATCACTACGGCCGTCGGCTTCATCGCTGCAAACTCCGCGTCGCTGATCATGTGCCGCGTCTCCTCGGTTAATGGGGCCGTGGCCACAATGTAATCGCAGAGCGCGATCATCTCCCGCCGTTCCTCCGGCTTGTAGAAGTGATCCACGAACGGATCCATCGATTCGGGAACATGCCTCTTGGTCGCAAGCACGCGCATATTCATGGCGTGCACGCGGCTTGCCACGGCCCGGCCAATGTCGCCATAGCCCAAAATCCCAACCGTCCGTGTCCCTATCTCTTGCACGTCGAATGGTTCCCAGAGGCCTGCGTCCTGGTTGCGAATCATCCGCCGGAAATCCTTCGCGAAATACAAAATCGCTCCCAGCACGAACTCCCCGAGGGACGCGCTGTACACGCCGCGGCTGTTGGTCAACACAATTTGGCTTTCCACGAGTTCTGGAAACAAAACGTTGTCCAGTCCTGCAGCCCGGGAGTGTACCCAGCGCACCTTTTTGCAAATCGCCAGCAATTCGCGCAGCAGCTCCCGCGTGCCCGACCATTGCAGAATTACCGTTGCGTCCCTTCCTGCTTGTCCACACGCGGCAACCTCTCCGCATACTTTGTGCGGTACCTCGTTTAGCATTGCGAACTGCGGATCGTATCCTGACGCCAGCACCAACACTGGATTCTCTTTCGCCATACTTGAGATTCTGCCACGCTCTTGTTCTAAATCTGCGCCGGAGTATGAGACACAGTGCCGGCGAAAGATATCCCGGGATCGCTCAGGCTAGAGACTCAGGTTAGAGACTCAGTAAGGGCAGGGTGCGGTACCGCTTGCCGGTCAAGCGAAACAACGCATTCACCACGGCGGGGGAAATGACTGGAACCGGTGGTTCGCCGCATCCCGTGGGTTTTTCCTCGCTTGGAACGATGTGAACATCGACCGCAACCGGCGCATCGATGATGTACGGAGGAGTGTAGCCGTCAAAGTTGTTTTGCTGCGCATAACCATCCTTGAAAGTGATCGCACCTTTCGCCATCAACTGCGATACGCCAAAGCTCGTGCCAGCCTGAAACTGGCTCTCGATGGTCAGGGGATTCACTGCGATGCCGCAGTCGAGCGCCACAGTTACGCGATGAATCTTCGGCCGATTGTTCTCGATCGAGACATCCACGGCGCAGGCAACATTGGTGCCGAAGCACTCATGGCAAGCAACTCCGGCGGCGTGGCCTTCCGGCAGGTGATTCCGCCACGAAGCGCTTTTTTCGTCCATCAGATCGAGCACTCCGCGAAGCCTCTTTTCATCCGGCTTCAGCAGCTTCCGGCGATAGGCAATCGGCTCCGTCGCAGCGCGAGTCGCGAGTTCATCGACCAGCGTTTCCATCACGAAGGCAGTATGGGTGTGTCCGACAGAGCGAAACCACAGTACCGGCACGTTCGGCGTGGGGTGATGCGCTGTGACCGTGAAGTTCGGGATTTCGTAAGGATTGTCGGCGGCGCCCTCGACCGCAGTTTCGTCGACTCCATTCTTTATGAGGAGGGAAGCGAACGGCGTGCCCGCCACGATCGATTGTCCTACGACTACATGTCTCCATGCCAAAGGCATACCATCCGCGCCGACCCCGATCTCAATCCGGTGCGCGAACATGGGACGGTAGTAGCCGCCTTGCACGTCATCTTCGCGGGTCCAGATGAGTTTTACGGGAATCCCTTTGAAGCGCTTGGCGATGGTCGCTGCCTCGCGCTGCACATGAGAATCGGGCGTTGCTCTTCTCCCGAATCCGCCGCCGGCCATCTCGGTGTGAAAGGTCACCTGTTCTGGCTTCAGGCTGAGGATTTCGGCGATAGCCATTTGATCGAAAGTTTGAAATTGTGAACCTAGCCCAAACCTCAGCACGATCACCATCAAACCGGATGGTCGTGTTCAATGGCTCCATCGGCGTGTGAGCGAGGTAGGGAAATTCATATTCGGCTTCGATCCGATTGGCGGCACGAATGCCGTCCAGCACGCCGAGGTCGCCGCGAGTGACGGCAACATTACCCGGAGTGGCGGCCAACTGTTTATACTTTGCCCGCAGTTGCTCAGTGTCTGCTGGTTCGACTCGAGAGAAATCCCACTCGATCGAAAGCCGATCGCGCGCCTGTTTGGCGGTCCAGAATTTGTCCGCTACAACAACGACTGCGGTTCCTCGGGCGATGGTAGGAATTTCGAACACATCCATCACACCGGGCATGCCCCGCGCCGCCTTGTCATCGATTGATTTGGGTGTTCCACCGAAGATAGGAGGGTGCGCCACGACTGCAACCTTCATTCCGTGCAGATCGAGGTCGAGACCGAACTTCTGGGAGCCGTCGCATTTGTGGACGGCTGTCGAGCCGCCGCGTGTCCTTGCCAATGAGCTTGAACTCGGATGCTTTTTTGAGCGGCGCATTCTCCGGTACAGGCACGTGGGCCGCGGCATCGGCGAGCTCGCCATAAGTGGCGGACCGGCCTCCGGGGCCGTACACAACACTGGCCTCAGTTCGACATTGCGACGCCGATACCTTCCATTGCTGCGAGGCAGCGGCAACCAGCATGGCGCGGGTTTTCGATCCCAATTCGCGGTACTGCTGAAAAGAATGCGCGATCGAGCCCGAGCCGCCCACCATCTGGATCCCGAACACGGGATCTTTATAGACATCGGCGGCCGGGGCGAGTTCGGCCACGACATGCGCCCAGTCAGCGTCCATCTCATCGGCCAGCAGCATCGGTAGCGAGGTCTGAACTCCCTGGCCGAACTCGAGGCGATTCACCTGAATCACAATCTTGCCGTCTGGCTGAATGTGAACGAAGGCATCCGGAGGATACGTCTTGGCTTGCGGAGCCTGCGCCTGCACTGGGAAATCGAGATAGAGAGCGACGATCAAACCGCCGGCAGCCGTCGCCGAGACGCGCAGGAAGCTGCGTCGGCTGAGACCGGATTCCGAACTCGACATCGTGGTCGCGGACATAGTGTTCTCCTTTACGCCAGCTGCTGCGCAGCGGTCTTGATCGCTTTGCGGATGCGAACATAGGTGCCGCACCGGCAAATATTTCCGCCCATCGATTCCTCGATATCCTCATCAGTAGGCTTCCTGCGGCTCTTGAGCAACGCCACCGCGCTCATGATCTGACCGCTTTGGCAGTAGCCGCACTGCACCACGTCCTCGGCCACCCAGGCGTCTTGAACTGCGCGGCCCACGTGATCTTCCCCGATGCCCTCGATAGTCACGACGGGCCGGTCGCCGACGAGCGAAACGGGAACCACGCACGAGCGGGTCGCGACTCCCGCCAGATGTACCGTACATGCCCCGCATGCGGAGATGCCGCAACCGTATTTGGTTCCGGTCATCTTCAGATCTTCGCGCAGCACCCAAAGCAGCGGGGTACTGGGGTCAGCGGTGACCTCTCTCGTTTGTCCGTTTACCGTCAGCTTGTAAGTTTGCATGAGAGCCTCCGTGATCAAGGGTTCTGTGGACAAGGCATTCCCGCGTCGACCCATGTCCGCGTAGCGGCAACGAATTGTTCGTGAGTGAGTGGGGGCAGAGATCGCGCAGTGCCGTCGCGGCGGCGTCCCGGCTGGAACGCCCACAGCACCAAAGGTTCCTGCTCATGGTGGCGCACGATGCCGCGGCCGTCCAGGCTGCCATTCTTGGATCGATCGGTAAGAGACCGGCAAACCGCTGTGCTCGACAGGATGTTGTCATGAGTGTCCTGCCACTTCATCGAAAGCGGCGCCAGGTGCCAGTTGTAAGCCCCGGGCACCCCGGTGCTATCCGCGTTGGCGGACTGATGGCAGGTCGCACAGTTCAGGCCCGGCACACCCTTGCCTCCCGGCCCGCGCACCACGTTGAACAGATGACGGTGCCGGTCGTCGCCTTGCTCCGGATAGTTTGTGGCGGTATGGCAATTGATACAGCGAGGAGTTGTCAGCACGGAATAGACCTGCTGCCAGGCGACGAGACCCGCTTCGCCCGTTGTTGAGGCAGTTTTTTGACTAGTTCCCTGGGCCGGGGAAAGCGTGCTTGACCACGCGAGGCAGGCGATCAGAGCGAGGACAGCGGACGATCCACGGAATGCTGTGTCGGAGTACACCATGCCGACCTCCTTATATTGGTCCAACCTTTTGCCTACCGCACAAGCATATTTCGATTGATATTACTCCTCCAAAGAGACAAGACAAGCGGCTCTGAATAATTGGAGCGGCTAACGGGAGTATGCGGCAACGATCGATGCCGGATTATTGAAAACAGGCAACAGGGCTTGAATATGGAAGAACGGACCCTTGAAGTTGACCTCGAACGAACGGTCGAATGCGGCTTCGTCCTACTTTTCGAGCGGCCCCATTTCCACGATCCCGGCGTTGATGAAGAGAATGTCAAGCCGATTGAATTCCTTGCGAATCGTTTCCGCGACTAGTTTTTGGCTCTGGGCATCTCCGGCATTTGACGCGATCAACAGCACCCTGTCGTTCCCTAACTCTTTGCGAGCCGCTTCCAGATTCTCCTGGCTCCGGGCGGTGATGGCGATGCGGGCCCCTTCGTTGAGAAACTCTCGTGCCGTCTCCAGCCCGATGCCGCTTGTTCCTCCGGTGATCAGTGCATTCTTGTTATTCAGTTGGTTCATAGTCACCTTTTAAAGGACTCGATTTTCAGGGGTCTACTGTTTCAAAGTCAATCCCAGTCCTGCGTCCAGTTACTACGAGGCGAACACTGGGCCCGCAAACTGGAAACGGAACCGATAGCCAACGGATCAGCGTGCCGGAAACCAGGAACCGGACGCTGAGCGAATAGGCGGCCCCACGAAGCCCCCCGGCTGATGGTGCTGATTGGGCGAAATCCACCACTCCTGGCCGAAATCAACCACTGTAAGTCAATCAAAAGAACGGAACTCTTCCGATTTCCCGGTGTTCAATCTACTAACAGGAATTCTGAGGGGACATTATGAAAACCAAATTATCGAAAACGCTTCTTACCGCGGTGCTGACCGGCGCAATGGCGCTCGGGACTGGCGCTTCCCTGGAAGCGCAGGACCAGTCGATGGACAAGCCATCAGCGGGTGTGAGCGTTCAAGTGGATCAAGGACCTCCGCCGGAGCAGACTGCTCCGCAGTACAACGCTCCGCAATACAATGCGCCGCAATATAGTGAGCAAGACCAGGGCGCGCCTCAGGATGTCGCGCCCCCACCGCCGCAAGATCAAGGTGCATACCAAGATCGCGCCTACCAAGACCAGGCGCAGACGCAGGCACCTCCGCCTGCAATGGGACCGAACCAACCCTCGTACACATCGTTACCGCCAGAGCAGTTGAATAAGCTGGTAGCTCCGATTGCGTTGTATCCCGACGCGCTCGTGGCGCAGATACTGGCCGCGTCAGCGTATCCAACCCAGATTGTAGAGGCGGACCGGATGGCACGGGAGAACCCGGGGCTCAAGGGACGGGATCTGGCCGATGAAGTGGACCGGCAGGATTGGGATCCGAGCGTGAAGTCTCTGGTGGAGTTCCCTACAGTGCTGGCGAACCTCGACAAGAATTTGTCGTGGACCTCTGAGCTGGGCGAAGCCTATCAGAACCAGCCGGATGACGTAATGCAGGCAATTCAGTACATGCGTCACAAGGCCTACGACGCGGGCAATCTGCGCACTACGCCTCAAGAGCGCGTGTACGAGCAGGGGCCGGATGTAGACATTCAGCCGGCTGATCCGGATGTGGTGTATGTGCCCACTTATAACCCGGCGTATGTGTACGGATATCCCGTAGGCCTGTGGCCTGGGTTCTATCCGTGGTGGGGAGTTGGATTTGGCGGCCCATACATTTCGTTCGGCTTTGGCTTCCCGATCGCGCCGTTCTTCGGCTTCGGCTGGGGATGGCATGGATGGGGCATCGGCTGGGGTTTCCACGGTGGAGTCTTCTTCGGTGGTCACCCTTGGGGATACCGTGGCGGAGCGTTCTATAACCATGCCGCGTTTGTGCACGGAAATTATCGAGGATTCTCGTCCGCGCGGGGTGGATTCGGAGCGCGTGGGTTTGCGGGTCGCGGGTATGGTTCAGCCGCGGGTCACGGATATGCAGGTCGCGGATATGCGGGCGCGTCTCGAGGCTATGCGGGGGCTTCCCACGGCTTCGCCGGCAATCGCGGAGCAGCCGTTAACCGCGGCGCGGCAGGGAACCGAGCCTACGCCGGCAACCGGGGATTCTCCGGCGGCAACCGATCTTTCGCTGGACGCGGATCCAGCGCAGCGCGGGCTGGTGGTTTCAGCGGCAGCCGCGGTGGTGCGTCGAGAGGATTCTCTTCGCATGGAGCGGCCGGCAGTTCGCACGGTGGCGGGCACTTTAGCGGCGGACATGCCAGCGGCGGACACAGCAGCGGTGGACATGCCAGCGGTGGCGGTGGAGGTCACAGTGGCGGCGGACACGGCGGCAGGCGCTAACGTTCCTCTATAGTCACTGTTCCCGCTCAAATCGAAGGCCCTGCTCTCGCGAGCGGGGCCTTCTTGCTGAGATAATCTGGGTGGCTCGGTTACGATTTCAGTACCATCTGCCCGAAAGCTCTAGCGAAAGGCCGTGGGGCACTTGCCAGAAAGGCGGCTCCACATCGGGCATCACGCAACAGTGGGAGCGTTTGTCATTCCGGCCGTTCCGAACACGCGCCGGTAGCGTTCGATTTCCGATGCTGGACCGAGCGCCTTTGCATAATTATCGGAGAGCTTCACCGCCGGCCGCCCTTCCACGTCAGACACTTTGCAGATCAGGCTGATCGGGTCAAATTCGCTGCCGCCTCTGGGATCGCAGCCGCGAAAATCGTTGGTCAGTAACGTTCCCCATCCGGCGCTGAACCGAATGCGCCGGCCCGGGCTCCATTTTGCCCGATCCTCGAAATCTGCGGCGTTGCGGAATTCCTGGGCGGTCGAGCCTGCGTGCAGCGCTCCCCCGAAATACGCGTGGAGGCCGATGATTTCATCGACATCGAGAGCGTCTGAGGCAATCACGATTTTGTCGCGTGGGTCGCGGCCGCGTCCTTTCAGCCATTCGATATATTCGTCGCCCGCCACGTAAGGATTCTTGCTGTCCATGCGCTGGCCGGTCCAATCCGCCGTCCACTCAGGCGCGTTCTTCAAGAATTGAGTTGTTCCAAAAGTATCGGGGAGCATGATCCGCAACGCTCCCTCGTAAGTACGCTGCCAGAGATCGAGCACATGGTATTGAGAAGCCTTCAGGGCTTCGTCATCGTTCGCCAGCGCGGCCAGTACCATCGGGATTTCATGCGCATTCGTTCCAATCGCTTCCAGGTCATGCTTATGAGCGAGAAAGGCATTCGACGTTCCAACGAATCCGCTACGAAGATTGGAAGCCATCGCCTTCACCACGTACTCCTGCCACAGAAAGCTGTGCCGGCGCCGTGTTCCAAAATCCGCCACACTCAGACTGGGCACTCCGCGCAGGCGTTCAATCTTGTTCCATAGTTTTGTTTTTGCCCGGGCATAAAGAATATCGAGCTCGAACTCGCTCAGCTTTTTCATGTTGGCCCGGGTCCTCAACTCGTCCAGGACAGAGAGCGCGTAAAGTTCCCACATCGTGGTTTCAGGCCAGGCGCCTTCGAAGGACAAGTGAAACTGGCCATCGTTCACGGATAACTCGTAGTCCGAAAGTTTGAAGTCCTGCTCCAGCCATTCCAGGAATGCCGATTCGAAAATTCCCCGTCTACCATAAAACGTATTACCGGCCAGCCACACCAGTTCGGATTTTCGAAACTGAAGTTTGCGGACATGCTCCAACTGGTGGGAAATCTCCTCGATCGCGAACATGTCGGCCAGCCGCACCGAAGAGCTTCGATTAAACAGCGCGAACGATACTCGCGTTTTCGGGTAGTGCTTCCAGATGAACTGCAGCATCAGGAGCTTGTAAAAATCGGTATCCAGCAAGGATCGCACCACCGGGTCGAGTTCCCAGTTGTGGTTGTGCGCCCGTTCCGCGAAGTTCACGATCATCTTTTAAAGGAGGACTGATTGCGCCCACTTATTCTACCTGCACTCTGCGTTTCCCCCGCCATTTGCCAAATTGATTCTGGCTGGCTGGTTTGCTAAGGTCATCCTCATGTCCGAGCGTGTCATGTCCGAGTGTTCGCCCCATCAGACACATGAGCAGATACGCGAATTGCTCGACTCCCTTTATCGCGAGGACTCGGGACGAATCCTGGCCACTCTGATCCGCCTGCTCGGTGATTTTGATCTCGCCGAGGAGGCGATGCACGAAGCCTTTGCCGCCGCGCTGAGCCTGTGGCCGAGCAGTGGAGCACCCGGCAACCCGCGACCATGGTTGATTTCGACGGCCCGATTCAAAGCCATTGACACTCTGCGTCGACGGGCCAGATTGGAACGGATAACGCTTGATGCGTCGCAAGACGAGCTCGTGCGATATCTCGAAGCGCAATCAAGTTCGGCGGAAGGGTCCAGTGATGACGATTTTCTTGAAGACGACCGGCTGCGCCTGATTTTTACCTGCTGTCATCCCGCTCTCGCGCCGGAAGCGCGCGTTGCGCTCACTTTGCGTGAGGTGTGCGGGCTGACCACTGAGGAGATCGCCAAGGCCTTCCTTACTACTCCGCGCACGCTGGCGCAGCGCATTGTGCGCGCCAAAGCGAAGATTCGAGAGGAACGAATTCCCTACGAGGTGCCAACGCCGCAGGAATTGCCGGAGCGGCTGGGCGCGGTGCTTCAGGTCATCTATCTCGTCTTTAACGAGGGCTATTCGGCTGCGGCGGGAGCGAACGTAACGCGGGCCGAGCTCACCGGCGAGGCGATTCGACTGGGCCGGTTGCTGATCGAACTCATTTGATGACTTCAGCCAGAGCCGGAAGTGATCGGGCTGCTTGCCCTGATGTTGCTACAGGAATCCCGCCGCGCCGCGAGAATGTCTCCGACCGGAGAGCTGATTTTGCTGGAGAATCAAGACCGCTCGCTCTGGAACAGAGAGCAGATCGCGGAGGGAGTGGCATTGCTGGAGAAAGCCCTTGAATACGCAGCAGAAGTCCCGCCGCTTCGGCTCCTACACACTGCAGGCTGCGATTGCGGCCGTTCATGCCGAGGCGGAATCGGTGGCTGCGACCGACTGGCGGCAGATTGTTGCGCTTTACGACCAGTTGGTGCGAATTCAGCCTTCGCCAGTTGTCGAGCTCAATCGTGCCGTGGCCATTGCCATGCGCGACGGCCCAGAAGCCGGTCTGGCGCATATCGACGCGGTGTTGGAGATTCTTCCGGAAAACAAAGCGAATTGGCCAATTATTACCTGGCGCATTCCGCCCGTGCAGATATGTGCCGCAGGCTCGGCAGAACAGCCGAGGCTCGTGCTTCCTATGAGAAGGCGCTGGCCCTGACCCAACAGGAACCAGAGCGGCAATTCCTGCAAGAGCGGATTCGGCAGTTGAAATAATAAAGAGTGAGATTTCGCGTGGCCCACTCAAGCCCTCCTTTGGCTTGAGTGGGGCAGTTCCACAACTGGACACAATTTCCCTGCTGCTCGTTCGCGTTTTCGCGCCGTCCATTCCGACTCGATCTCAACTCGTCCCTCACCGCCAGTTGCGTAGTGGCGAAAACTGCTCCACTCCCAGTCCTCCGGGCGTTCGCACAACCCGGCCTTCACCGGATTGCGATGAATATAGCGCAGCTTTTCCACAAACTGCGGGTAATCTCGAATATTGAAATCGTAATATCGCTTTTGCCAGAAATGCTGTTCCCCACTCAAGCCAAAAGATCGGGCATCAAGAGTTCGGGCCAGCCTATGTTTGCAATCAAACGCCGCGATACTCCCTGCTTCAAGCGACTTCAGCGCATCGGTCAGTGTATCGCTCGCTCGCGGTTCGCTGAGCAGCAGGTGCACATGCTCCGGCATGACCACATATCCGTAGACCTGAAGGTTGAAGGTGTGCCGTACGCGCTCCAAGGCCGACTCAAAGATTCGTCGGCTTGCGTCGGTGGTGAGCAAAGGGCGGCGATGGTAGCAGCAGAAGGTGACGAAGTGACTTTGACCACTGTGCTGGAACCGTGTCAGTCCCCATGGCATGAGGACAATCTAGCTTTGTTCGCCGGACTGCGACTGTGACATCTGAACATCCCCACTTCCCCACTCAAGCCAAAAGAGGGCTTGAGTGGGCCACCGACCACCCACCTAAAATAAAACCCTCTACGACTTGTCGAATTCCGTCCTTCCGTTCGACTATGTGGTGAAGGCCGGGCAAACGGCCCGCCAGAAATAGAGGAAAGCGATGACCCGAAATCAAATACACAGCATTTTCCTAAGCGCATTCGTACTCGTCTCCGCGCTGATCGCGGCGTGTCCTTGCCCGCAGCTGCACAAGGCCCCGGACCAACCATATCCAACGATGGCCCCGGTAGAACAATATCTGATGGATCGCGACGCCGAAATCGCCTTAGCCCGCAGCGCCGCTCCAGACGCCATCTCCCACGACGCCTCGGTCATCGTCCTAACCCGTCACGGCTACGAAACCGCAGTCGAAGGAAAAAACGGCTGGGTCTGCTGGGTCGGACGCAGCTGGCTGGCCATGTTCGATAACCCAGAATTTTGGAATCCAAAAGTCCGCGCCGCAGATTGCCTCAACCCGCCAGCCGCCCGCTCCATCCTTCCATACGCCTACAAACGCACCGAACTGCTCCTGGCTGGCCATTCCAAACCCGAAGTCATCGCCGCAATCAAAGCAGCGATCGACAAAAAAGAATTACCAGCCCTCGAGCCGGGAACGTTCTCCTACATGATGTCGAAGGGCTCGTATCTAACCGACAACGGCGGCCACAACGGCCCCCACCTGATGTTCTACGAACCAGCGAAAGACGGTGCAGCCTGGGGCGCAAATCTTGCAAACTCCCCAGTCATGTCGGTAAATTACTGGTACATCTCCGAGCAATCCTACCCACAACTCAAATCCTTCCCACCACTGTCCGTCTTCCTGGTAGGAGCAGACAAATGGTCCGATGGAACACCGGCACCGAGCATGTAAAGACTCAGCGGCAAAAGCTAAGTGCCGCTCGCACAAAAATGGAAACTCAGAAAAGTAGCGGCGCCAATACGGTGTCCGCACAACACTCAATACTCGATAAACATACTCAACCCAAGGAGAACACCATGCGCTTCATGATGATCATGTATCCGAAAGACTACGCAAACGCAAAACCCGGCACGGCACCAGACTTCAAAGATATGGAAGCAATGGGCAAGTACAACGAAGAACTAGGGAAAGCGGGCGTGCTGGTCGCGCTCGACGGGCTGACCCCGCCCGCGACGATGAGCGCGCGCGTCACCTTCAAAGGCGGAAAATCGAAAGTGACGGACGGTCCGTTTACCGAAGCGAAGGAAGTGGTCGGCGGCTACTGGATCATCCAGGTGAAGTCGCGCGAAGAGGCGCTCGAGTGGGCCTCGCGCATCCCCGGAAAAGATAACGAAATGGTCGAAGTTCGCCGGATGTTTGACATGACCGACTTCGATCCCGAGACCCAGAAAGTAGATCCAAAAAAAGTTCGGCGACGACGTCGCCGCTGAGATGCGCCAGTAGTAAAAAAACTCTCCGCGCTTTGTCGACTTCGCGACACCTCATACGACGTCTATGTGCGCTGGGTGCCCCATTTCTCGCGTTCTTTGCGGGAAGTGGGGTTTTTAGTCTGAAGCAGCAGTCTCCGTGAGCAAAAATTTTCGGACGATTTGTCGAATTCCGGATCGCCGTTCGACTATATCGTGAAGGCAGGGCAATCGGTTCGCTTCAGACGTTACAAGAGAGAACACCGTCACAGGAGAAGGAGAAATCATGCCGCAATATTTGGTTGCGATTCACCACCCCGATAACTACGACTCGTCCGTCGAGGACGAAGCGATGCAGCGCGATATCCACGCGCTCAACCGCGAGATGATCGCTGCGGATGTCAGGATTTTCGCGGGCGGCCTCTCCGCGGCCAGCAAGGCGAAGTCGCTGCGCGCGCAGCCCGATGGCAAGGTACTCATCACCGATGGGCCGTACCTTGAGACCAAGGAGCACATCGGCGGTTTCTGGATACTGAAAGCCGCTGACCTGGACGAGGCACTTGCCTGGGGACGCAAGGCTGCCGTCGCCTGTCGGGCGCCGGTCGAGGTGCGCGAGCTTCTTTTTAGTCCGGACCCGAAGAGAGCAACGAAATAGTGTCACCCCGCCGCGACTTCGGAATATGCATCGTCTTGACCATAGGATGAACGAGACAGCGGGCAGCTACGCCGCTCACCCGGAAGGAAGAGGAGAAGAACAATGAAATACATCTGTTTTGGCTACTACGACAAAAGCAAATTCGATGGCTTGACTGAGGCCGAGCGAAACACCATGTTCGATACATGCTTTGAATATGACGACCACCTTCGCGCCAGCGGGCACTGGGCCGGTGGAGAAGCGCTTCAGGGGCCGGAGACCGCCCTGACCCTGTATTGGAAGAACGGCAAGGTGGTAACGACCGACGGCCCCTTTGCCGAAACCAAAGAACAACTCGGCGGCATTCTCGTCCTTGAGGCGAGGGACATGAATCATGCGGTACAGCTCATCGGCCAGCATCCGGCTCTGACCTACGGCAACATTTGGGAGGTTCGGCCAGCCGGGGACATGAACGAAATCATGAAGGCAAGCGAACAGCGACGGAGACAGAACACCGCACGCTGAACATTGGCTTTGCGCACTCTCAGGAGGAAAACGATGCGGAAAAAGAAAATTGGCGCAATCGCAATCAAAAGCTTCGCACTGCTTGTTGTGCTCGGTACGGCGTACTTCAGTGCGGCGAATCGGGCGATGGCACAGGATGCCGCGACGCACTCTCCCGTCGCACCTTATCCGAAGATGGCCCCGATCGACCAATACCTCATGACGGATCAGGGTGCGGAAATAGCCCTGGCGCGAAGTGCAGCGCCGGAGTCCATTTCACGCGATGCAGAGGTACTGGTTCTCGGACGTCATGGTTTCGAAACGGCGGTCAAAGGCAAGAACGGTTTCGTGTGTATCGTGGGACGCGGGTGGACTTCCGCTGCGGATGCTGACTTTTGGAATCCGAAAGTGCGGGTTCCCATGTGTGTGAATGCGGCAGCCGCGCGTTCCTACCTTCTGCGCATCACCAAAGATTGACCGAGTTGGGTCTGGCGGGACGCACGCCAGCTCAGATGAACGAGGCCATCGCCGCCGCCATCGCCAAGAAAGAACTGCCGCCGATGGAATCCGGGGCGATGTGCTACATGATGGGGAAGCAGGGATACGGCGGCGACAGCGCACCCCACTGGCCTTCCCACCTCATGTTTTTCTATTCGGACACCGACCTCGCAATCTGGGGAGCGAATCTGCCGGGTTCCCCCGTCGTTGCTGTGAGCGACCCCGTGGAGCACCTGACGCAGTTCGTGATTCCTGTGCAACGGTGGTCGGACGGAACGGAAGTTCGCTAACCCGGATTGTGCAAAGGGCGAACAAGCATCTGGTACATAAAGAGAGGACAATCAAATGAGAAATGTAATCTACGCAATCAACCTTACCCTGGATGGCTGCTGCGACCACACCAAATTCAATCCCGCTGAAGAATTACTTGAACATTACACGCACCTCTTGCGAGATGTTGACCTGTTCGTCTATGGGCGTAAAACCTATCAATTGATGGTTCCTTATTGGCCTGATGTCGCGAAAAGCCAGTCCGAGACAAAAGCGGATATCGAATTTGCTCAAGCCTTTGTCTCCAAGAAGAAGGTTGTTTTTTCACGATCATTGGCCAGCGCTGATGATGGAAATACGAGAATTGTTCGTACGAACCTTCGCGAAGAAATACTTAAATTGAAGCAAGAACCAGGCAAAGATATTCTGGTAGGTGGTGTAGATATTCCTTCACAGCTTATAGAGCTTGGTCTGGTTGATGAATATCGTTTTGTCGTTATGCCAATCGTTGCTGGGGAAGGGAGACGGTTGATGGAAGGCGTTAGCCTGCAGGAGAGATTACGACTGAAACTTGTCGAGTCGAAGAGTTTCAAATCAGGATGTGTTGCGCTTCGTTACTTGAAGCAGTGACAGAAAAATCGACAGCGGCGCGGCTGGATCATACCTCAAGACGAAGAACAAGGAAGAGGAACATGAGATACATCTGTCTGGGATACCTCGAGCCAGGAAAACTCGAAGGGATGACCGAGGACGAGCGACACCGAACGTTCGACGAGTGCTTTGAGTACAACGACCATCTGCGCGCCAACGGACATCTTGTTGCCGAACTACCTCTTCAGCCTCCGGGGACCGCTTTGACCCTGTACTGGAAAAACGGCAAAGTCATGACGACTGATGGCCCCTATGCGGAAACCAAGGAACAGCTTGGCGGCATTCAGATCCTTGAGGCGCGAGACCTCAATCATACCGTTCAGCTTGTCTCACAGCTTCCAGCCTTTAAATATGGAGCTTGGTCCGGTTGAGATACGGCCGGTTACGGATATAACCGAAATAATAAACGAGAGTGAGCAGCGGCGACGGTGAAAGGATACTTCGCGATGACCCACGAAGAAAAGAATAATGGTGAGATACGGTGAGAGAATGATCAGAGACTCCTAGCACTTTCCGCTCCTGCAGGGGCGCGTAATTCATGCTCGCCCCCCTATAATTTCGCCGGTCCGAAGAGTTTGCGATACAAATTTCCGGCCCCCGCTTCAGGCCGATGGATTCTTCAAAACCTCGGCCAGTGCATGCATCCGCATTGCATCGGCCGGAGTCTTCGCGGTTTCTGCGCTCTTTTCGAGCGAAGGCGCCATCCCCTGCAATTTCGCCACCTTATTTTTGCGCATGTTTGACTTCTCCGCGCTTTGAATCGCCCTCTGCAGAGCTGCGATTCGGCGCGCGGGCAGAGCCTGCGACCTCGATAACTGGTCTACATACGCCTTTGCCACGACCAGCTTCGCGGGCCACTCGATCCTTTGCTGGTTCTGTACATTCAGGTCAGCCAACTGAACCGTCTTGGCCGCGTCGATTTCATTTTGTGTAAGAAACTTCGTTGGCGTCAGTTGAAACACATCCAATCCCCGCGCAATCTCCGAACCATAAATGTAGCCGTTGTACCAATACGCCGACCAATCGCCGCCGAGCACCAACGTTTTCGGATCAATGGGTCCACGGTCGAAATAAGCAATCTCAAAGGGCTTCGCGGGATCGGTGAAGTCCATCACCGAGACTCCGCCCTGGTACCACGCCTGCACTTCGATATCCCGGCCCGGAATCGGAATCAGAGAACCGTTGTGCGCTACGCAGTTCTCCGTATCGCCCTGCGCAGCCGGCAGCTTGTAGTAGCTGGCGAAGTGCAACTTATCGTCCTTCAAATGAAAGATGGCATCCGCACCCCACTGGTTCGGGTCGTTCGCACGGCAGCGTGCTCCCAAACCGCCGCCCCACTCGTCGGTGAACACGACTTTACTGCCATCGTTCGAAAACGAAGCCGAATGCCAGTAAGAGTAGTTCGGATCGTTCACCGCATCCACACGCTTCGGATGTACCGGATCCTTGATGTCAAGCAAAATTCCGTTTCCCGAGCACGCCCCAGCCGCCAACCCGATCGCCGAGTATGCGGTGATGTCATGGCACTGGTCGGTGTCCGATGGTTTCTCCGCGCCTTTCTTACCATGAGTACCTCCATTGTTCAGTCCGTTGATCGCGCCTGTCCTGGGATCGATAAATACTCGCGGACTCGATACAATCTTCGCCTCCTGCGGCGCAGCCACCGGAACCTTGATCACATCGATGCGAAACAACGCTGTATTCGGATCTTTATCCGGCTTTTCCCCGGAGCACCCGGCCAGTTCTTCCGGCTGGCGCACGAACGAGGTCCCAGAGACGTAGATGTAAACATTGTCCTTGTCGTTCGGATCGAGTACCAGAGTATGCGTATGAGATCCGCGGCACGTCTGCACGGCCGCAACTTGCCGTGGATTTTTGATGTCCGAAATGTCGAAGATTCTTACGCCGCGGAAGCGGTCTTTTTGCGCAACTGGTATGTGGTGCTTTTTTTCTTTGTCTTTCTCGTCTTTATCCTTATCCTTGTCCTTGTCGTCGTTATCTTTACCTTTGTCTTGATTGCTGGCGGTATCTTTGTCTTTGTCATTATCCTCGTCCGCGGCAGCAGGTTCCGGCGGAAATCCCTGAACCCCGCAATCCAGGCGGCCATTCGGCATCTCGACCGACATGAACAACAGATTCTTGTAAACCGACACATCACCCTGTCCACCCGGACAGACCATCGTTGTCAGCAGCTGCGTGTGCGCCGGTTGCGCGATGTCGTAAATGCTCACGCCATAAAAATTTCCCTGGAACAGGTGTGTGCCCTCGAAGGCGAGGTCTGAGTTGGCAAAGGCAAGTTGCGCGATCAGCAAGTGCGCCGATTTTGGGATCTTCTTGTTGTTGCCCATGCCCAGCCGTCCCACGATCGTCTCCACCTTTGGATCGTCAGGATCCGTGGCTCCCAGTTGAAACGCGTCCGGCTTCTTGAGCAGCAGAAGGTGCTCCAGGCCCATCGAAGTCTCACCCGCGTCATACATTCCCGGAGTCAGTTTGGCGCGCGGATCGTTCGCATCCGATCCCGTCATGCCCGGCGGCAGCGTTGGGGCGGGCTGCGGAGAGAACGGATTATCTTCGTCGCCCCCAGCGTCCTTGTCGGCCGGAGGCGTCGCCGGCTTCTGCGCCTGTGCTTGGGGCGGAGCCGCGGGCGCCGCTTGCGCCTGCGTTCGATTCACTGCGAAACAGAAAATAAAAGTGACCCACACCACACCCAGGGCAAGACTGCGCAATCGGTTCATCGGTTCTCCTCTAGTGTCTCTTTCTTCAACATGTTCTCCATGATTCGTATCTCGGCTCGTTGCGTATTGTCTGCATCGGTCGCAAAGTTGAACAGCTCAGCGTCTTGTCCAGCCCCTGCGGTATCGAATAGATCTTTTACCATGGTCAACGCGCCATTGTGATGCTGAATCATCCCCACCAAAAATAAGTGATCAAACTTCGGCCCCTTTGCCTTCCGTAGCGCTTCCATCTGTTGCGGCGTAAGCATTCCCGGCATCAGTGCCATTCCTTCGTGCGCTACTTCATGCGATGTTCCCTGAGAAGTTTCCGTGAGAAGTTTCGTGCGACATATCCATGCCCGGCATTTTCGCCATCCCCGTCGAAATCGGTTCGCCCCGGGCCGCCAGCCAGCGCTTCATGAACTTGATTTCGTCCGACTGCGAGCTGCTGATGCGTGCGCCCAGTGAACGCAAGGCTTCGTTCTGCGTATGCGATGGAATCATCGCCGTCATTTCAACCGCTTGTGCATGATGCACGATCATCCCCTGCATGAATTCGACATCGGCCGCCGAAAGTGCCGGCAAACTTCCTCGCGTCGATGGCGGCAGCGTTTTGCTTGGCGCGCCCGGCGCACCCGGTTGCACCACCACTGGCTTCGCCGGCTCAGTTTGCTGTGCCCGCGCATTCGGCGAGAAGAAGAAGACCGTGAAGGCGCTCGCAGCCAGTAAAGTATGCACCGCAAGTCGCTCAGAGCAGGGCCGGAGCTCGCGCTCACGGCGGAAACGGATTCCCCTCCAGTTGGTTGTAAGAGCCAAGATCCTCATTTGGACGAAGTTTGAATCTTTTCACGAAATCGGAAATTTTCAAAGCGCGAAAGATGAGCGAGAGCCGAATTGTGCGAGTTCCGAAACAACGGCTCAACATAACAAACGGAGTCTCTACGCCCCAGGTCTTGCGGTTTGGCGATGTCTCTCGGCGCTCATTCCGGCCATGGTACCTGCTCCCCGAGTGGACGTTCGTAATTTGAAAGTGCGTTCCTTCCATAGTCAAATCAGTTTGCCGCTACCTCGTCAGGCGATTTCGTCCAGCACTGGAGGAAAGCTCGCCTCCCTAAAGCACCAACCTGGCCAATCTAGAACTGCGAGAACCGGCATGGCTCGGCGGAAAGCGACAATTCTCTGCATTGACGATCACTGGAACGGGCTCGTCGGCCGAAAATGTTTATTGGAAAATGACGGCTATAAAGTCATGCAGGCAACCAGCGGAGATGATGGCCTGAAGCTGTTCGCCTCGCATGCGGTGGACGCCGTCGTCCTCGACTATCAAATGCCCGGCATGAACGGTGATGTGGTCGCTGCAAAGATGAAGAGTATCAAGTCTCACGTCCCCATCATGATGCTATCCGCTTACGGACCGTTGCCCCAGGCCAAGTTAGAGGCAGTGGATACCTTTCTCTCCAAATCCCAACCACCGAAGCTGCTCTTATCTACGCTGCAGCATCTGCTGGATATTCGACCCAAATTATTCTTCAACCATTGGCTTGATACATGGAGAAGCCGTAATGAAGGGGTGAAGTAATGAATTTCTTGAAGTGGATTCTTGGTCGAAGTTGCTCGCACAAGTTCAGCTGGCCGCGCGCCGATGCCGATGGCCGCCACTACCAGATATGTCCGCTCTGCGGAACTGCCTACGAATATGACTGGAGAATGATGCGCCGGACTGACCGGCTGCTGACACTGAATGCTCATCAGAGCCGGGCCGAAGTCGCAGCTTCGTAGATCCGTAGATTGTTTTCGTAGTCAAGCGTCATCAAGTTTCCCCATGCCATATCTGCCCCAGCCCAGGCCTTCACGGCGTGCCCCGCGGACTTCCTTTGCGGAATCCACTCCCGCGGTTCTCCGCTCCCGCGACGGTCGTCGCGTCCCCGCGAAATTGCAGGTCATCTCCCTCAGCGGTGGTCTGCTCTGCTTGTCGAAGCCTCTGGATCAAGGTTCGGTAGTAAAGCTGATGTTTCTCACCAGCAGCGGGTCGATTCTTGGCGCAGCCGAAATGTTGAGCCCAATCTCGTGGCATCTTCAGCCATTTAAATTCGTCCGGCTCTACGATGACGACCAGGAACGGCTGGAATCGGCTATACAGTCTTCGCTCGACCGAAACCGTCGCGATCGCGTGCGGATGGAAAGATTCCGGGCCTGGTGATTCTCGATCGGGTAGCTTATCCGAGTAACACGAGCGCCAACCTCGCGCAGATACCCATCTTACCTGTTCACTTACCTGCCTGACCTTCGGAATGCGTAGTATACTTCCTCCGCTGGTGATCTCAGCATGACTGATTATGTAAGTGAATTAGCCGGGGAGACATTCAGGCAGCTTGGCAATGAGACAAAACGTCCTCTGCTTGACATTGTTCTCAAGACTTTTGATCCAAGGCCTCCGGATGCAGGCTCGCTTTCGGTCAAGCTACAGTCCCGAGCCGACGTACAAGCCCGGCTCGCTTCGCTGACCGGCTACACGCCGAGTAAGTGGCTCTTGCAGCGGGAGCTTGATCAAGTCGAACAACGTCGCGCCAACGTCTTCAAGCCAGCTCCATCTACCGTGCCGGCGCCCGCTGCTGATGTTTACAAACGTGCCGCCGATCTAGGTTGATGGGTCTGTGCTTCTCGGGCGGCGGAATCCGTAGCGCAACCTTCAACCTCGGTATTCTGCAAGGACTCGCTGAACTCAACCTGCTGCGGTGCTTTGACTATCTTTCTACCGTATCTGGAGGCGGTTACATTCATCAGTGGTTTGCTGCGTGGAGTCTGCGGCGGGGATTTGATCAGGTTGAAAAGCGGCTTATCCCACTTCCCGAACCTGACAATCCCGGCGACCATCCCGAACCGATCCGCTGGCTGCGGCGCTACAGTAACTATCTCACGCCTGAAAATGGTCTTCTCAGCGGCGATACCTGGGTCGCGATCGCCACTTGGCTGCGCAATACCATTCTGAACCAAGCAATTCTGTTCTCGGGGCTTATCTTCGTCGCGCTGATTCTGCGTTTTCTTGCGTCGAGCTCGATTGTTCCGCAGCGCCGCCCAGCGGTGCTTGTCTGCCTGGGCGCCATCGTTTATCTGATGTTACTGGCAACCTTTCTCATCGGAGCAAACCTCCTGCGCTTCAGTCAGATAACTGCCGGTGAAAAAGTCGGCTTTGGACAAGAACAGGTAAACCAATGGATAGTGTTTCCATTTACTATCTCGGCTCTGTTACTGACTCTATTACTCCCGTTCATGAGAAATGATAGCTTCGAGTTGAACTGCGCGATCGCCACTTTGGTAAGTGGCTGTCTTTTACTGATATTGGCACTTACTGTTGCCATGGCTGGTGGCGCGCAACTCTGCTATCTGAAGACTCATCAGCAAACGGCCCAGTACGCGAGCGTCAGCGAGTTTTGGAAGCAGTCCAAACACGCTGATCACCGTAGCTTTGTCTTGGTTACCCTTGGCGTGTGTTCCCTCTGCGTCGTCTCCGCCGCGGCTGCGGCCGGTTGGATCGGCGCCAGTGTCGTTTTGCTCTCTAAGCTTCAGTCTGTGTCCGGTGCTTATTGGTGGAGAACTGTCTTGGTTGTTGGTCCACCGCTGATGCTGGGAGGGCCGCTGGTTGCACTTCTCTTAGTAATAGGAATGCTGGGGCGAATGTTTGATGATAGCCGTCGGGAGTGGCTCACCCGGTTGGCGGGCTGCATCGGGTTGTTCGCATTGCTCTGGATAGTCTCCTTGAGCTTCTCTCTATTCGGGCATCATGTCGTGCTCTGGCTCTGGGGGAAGCTGTGGGCTGGCATACCAGCATTGTCTGAGTTGGGTTGCCGCTTCCGCTGGTGGTTTGCTTGCCGGGAGAAGCTCCAAATCGACCGGCGAGGAAAGCGACGAACAACCTCGCTTCAGCGCGCTCGAAATGGCAGCGACAGTCGGCCCCTACGTATTCATTGCTGGTCTCTTGCTTTTGGTCTCAGCGCTGGCCGAAGTGTTGTTTCGCCGGGCCGCAGCCGGCGGCCTATTCGTGCGTCTCGCTTGCTACCTCGTACCGCTGGCAATCTGTTGGCTCTTCGCCTGGAGAGTCGACATCAACGAATTCTCTTTGCATGCCTTTTATCGAAACCGTCTGGCCCGCTGTTATTTGGGAGCGTCGAATATTCCGCGCCATCCCAACCGGTTCACCGGATTCGATGAAAAAGACACTGACACTCCAGTCAGCGCTCTCCTGCCCGGCAAAGGTTATAACGGTCCATTTCCGATTTTCTGCACCGCACTGAACCTGACTTTCGGAGAAGATCTGGCTTGGCAGGAACGCAAAGCGGCTTCTTTCGCATTTACTCCACTCTATTCCGGTTATGACGTTCCATGGACCGAAGCACGCGGTGACACTACTCTGCGCTTCAACGGTTTTGTCCAGACCCAAACCTATGCCTATCCTGACCCGGGCGTTCATCTCGATACTGCAGTGGCGATTTCGGGAGCAGCCGTCAGTCCTAACATGGGCTACCATTCCAATCCAGCTACCGCCTTTCTGATGACGGTGTTCGGCGTACGTCTGGGCTGGTGGCTGCTGAATCCGCGCCGTCTGAACGAGGATGGAACGAAGCTGGATATCCCCGATGGAGAGCGGCCGAAGGGCACGCCTAAAAAGCAACCTATCATCTATCCCTGGCCGTCGCCTCGCCTTTCATTACTCTGGCTAGTCAATGAGTTACTCGGCCGGACCAACGATACCAGCAGCTATGTATACCTCAGCGATGGTGGCCACTTCGATAACATGGGATTGTACGAACTGGTTCGCCGCCGTTGCCGCTACATCGTGATCTGCGACAGCGAAGCGGACTCTCAACTCACGTTTCAAGGTATCGGTATGGCCGTACGAAAATGCCGCATCGATTTTGGCGCCGAGATTGCCCTCGACCTCCGTCCTCTCGAACACGCCAGAGACTCCGACTGTAGCTCGGCGCACTGTGTGGTTGGGACCATTACCTATCCCGAGGAGCCTGGAACGCATGGGTTCGTGGTTTACATAAAATCATCGCTCACCGGCGACGAGCCTGCGGATGTCCTGAACTATAAGAAAGAGGACTCTGTATTTCCCCATGACAGCACATTGAACCAATGGTTCAGCGAATCACAATTCGAAAGTTATCGCAGGCTGGGCCATCATGTGGCTTTCTCCGTCTTCGAGCCCGCTCTGGCGCATCGTGAAGGTTGTGAATGCCAGACGGTCAAAGGACGGGACAATTACTTCTTGAATCTCTGGAAGATATGGTGGGCGCCGACGACCGAAATGGACCGCTATGCCGCGGCGCACACCGCCCGCTATGAAGACCTTCTGGCGAAAGCGCGCACCGACAAAGATATCCCAGGATTCTTCGACGCAATGTTCAGCGCCAAGGCAGACTGGAAAACCGGACGCAGGCCGGATCAGATCGAATCTGCCATACGGTTTTCTTCCGAGCTGATCGAGTTCATCTTCACCGTTTTCAACCAGCTCGACCTGGTCCTGCCGGAAAAGCGCACTCATCCATACGCACAAGGTTGGTCGCTGATCTTTAATAAGTGGTCGAAAATTGATGTCGTGCAAACTGGTTGGAAGCGATATCGCGGGTCTTATTCACCGAGCTTTCGCAAGTTCGCACAGAGCGATGATGTGGGACTACCGTCCGATTAGATGAGAACGCTTCCGCAGCGCTCATTCTGACGGGATGCGAAGATTTGTGTCCGCCTATTTCTGGATAGCTGTTTCCGTTGCAGCCGGCTTTTGAGCTACTTGCCCGGGACTCGGCAACTGCGAATTGTCCCAACCTCCGCCCAGCGCCTGTACTAGAGCGACAGCATCGGTCATCTCTTCTACCTGCAGCGTATTCAAAGTTTGCATATCTGCCAGTAAGGTGGTCTGGGCAATCAATACGTCGACATAAGGGTCGATGCCGGTTTCGTAGCGCCCTTCTTCAAGCTTAAGGTTGGTTTGCGCAAAGGTTACCGCCTGCTGTTCCTGCTGAATTTCCTTGGAGAGTATGCGAACCTCGGCTAGCCCATCTTCCACCTGCTGAAAGGCTGTGAGCACCGTTTGACGGTAAGCGGCCAGATCCGCATTGTAGGCGGCAACATACTGCTGAACAGTTGCGCGGCGCAAACCGGCGTCGAACAAGGTTTCCGAAAGCGAGGTTCCGACGGACCAGAATCGGCTGGGCCAGCTGAACCAATCACTGACGGCTGAACTCTCAAAGCCGCCTTCGGCAGTCAAACTCAAGTTCGGAAAGTAGGCGGCTCGTGCAATGCCGATCTCCGCGTTCGCTGCCGCCATCGTGCGTTCCGCGGCGGCCACGTCGGGACGCCTCTCCACCAATTCTGACGGCACTCCAACCGGAATTGGCGGCGGAGCCGTGGTCATCGGCTTCACAGGAATCGAAAACCCGGTGGCCGCCTTGCCCACCAGCATGGCGATCGCATGTTCGTACTGCGCCCGTGCAATGGCCACGTTGGTAGCTCCAGCCTGCGCGCTTTGCAGCGTAGTCTCGGCTTGAACAACGGAGATCTGGTTAGTCATGCCGCTTTCATAAAGCGCACGGGTCAGAGCAAGCTCTTTCTCATCGGCTGCCACCGTCTCGTTGTAGAGCCGCTGCAGTTCATCCTGGCCGCGAAGTTCGAAAAAATATTCGGCCAATGCTGCCTGCTCGGTGAGGCGCTCGTTCTCCAGATCCGCGGCGCTGACCTGAGCAGAGTATTGCGCCTGCCGCACTGTATTGCGAACCTTGCCCCATAGGTCCGGCGCCCAGGATGCTTCGAGCGGCGCCGAATAGATAGTGCTTTGCAGTTGCGGGACGGCGCCCGTGCCGGATGTATTGACGGGTTTAGTGCTCAAGTTCCCCGAGGTGCGCGAGCGGTTAAAAGATGGTGCCGCCGTAAGAGTTGGGAAAAACTGCGATCGCGCCTCGCGCACTACGGCGCGCGCTTCCATAAAATTCTCGAAGTACTGTTTAATGTTCTGGTTGTTGATATTCAACTGCTCTTCGAGGTCGTTCAGTTCTGCATCGTTGAAAATCTCCCACCACTTGCCGCGCAGTTTTGCGTCAGAAGGTCGCGCCACGGTCCACGGTCCGTTGTCCTGAAATTGAGTCGGAGATTCCTTGTAAGCGGGCGCGGGCGCTTGCGGCGCGGGGGAATGATATTTTGGTCCCACCACGCAGCCCGATAACATGAATAACCAGAGCGCGACCGCACAGAGCCGAATCGTGACGCCGCCAAATTGTTGTCCGAAGATCGTCATAACATTTTCCTTGCCAACCGTTGTCCCGGTAAAAGCACTTACTTGCGGCGCTTACTCTATTGCACTAGCTCGCCTCCGGCGCCGGAGTGGAAAAAGCGTTGTGCGGCTTTTTCTGAAATCGCAGACGCAGGCGATCGAGGAATAAGTAAACCACCGGAGTCGTATAGAGCGTCAGCATCTGGCTCACAATAAGTCCTCCGACGATGGTGATGCCCAAAGGTCTGCGCAACTCCGAACCTGTACCCGTGCCAAAGGCCAGCGGCACCGCGCCGAACAGCGCTGCCATTGTGGTCATCAGGATCGGCCGAAAGCGCAGCATGCACGCTTCAAAAATCGAGTCCGCTGGACTCTTGCCTTCCTGCCGTTCGGCGACCAGAGCGAAATCGATCATCATGATTGCGTTTTTCTTCACGATGCCGATCAGCAGTACGATTCCGATGATGGAAATTACATTGAGATCGATCTTGAAGAGCATCAGCGCCAGGACCGCGCCCAGACTGGCTGAAGGTAGAGTCGAGATAATGGTGAGCGGATGCACCAGGCTCTCATAAAGCACGCCCAGAACGATGTACACAGCCAGCAGGGCGACGATTACCAGCACCAGCTCGCTGTTCAGCGACTGCTGGTAAGCTTGCGCCGTACCCGCGAAGAGGCCCCGCACCGTCGAAGGCGTGCCCAGTCTCTGCTGCATTTCCCCAACGCGCTGCACAGCGTCGCTCAACGAGACTCCTGGCGCCAGGTTGAACGATACAGTTACGGAAGGGAACAATCCGGTGTGGTTCACGGCCAGCGGTGTGGTGCTGGCTTGGGCGCTTGAGACTGTCAGAAGTGGCACATTGCCGGTACCCGGCGCGTTACCGCCACTGGACGTATTGCTGATACCCGACGCACTGCTGGCGGCGGCGTTACCGCGGCCCGTGCTGCGCAGATAAATATCTTTCAGGCCTTCCGGAGTTTGCCAATATTGCGGGGCCACCTCGAGCACCACATAGTATTGGTTCAGCTGCGTATAGATAATCGAAACTTCGGATTGGCCAAAGGCGGAGTAGAGCGATGAATCCAGGGCCTGCGCGGTCAGCCCCAATCTGGCGGCGGATGCCCGGTCATAGGTGAGCAACTCCTCCAGGCCGCCATTCTGCTGATCGGTATTCACATCCTGAAAGCCGGGAAGCTTTTTCATCTGAGCCAGCAGGATCGGCCCCCAGTGCGAGAGATCCTGAACATTGTCGGACTGAATGGTGTATTGATAAAGCGCGGCGCTCGACCGGCCTCCAATACGAAGATCCTGCGAGGCCTGCAGGAACGCCGACGCTACTGGCAAGCGGTTTAATTTCGGCCGCAGCCGATTGATAATCTGCGCGGCGCTGACCTTGCGCTCGTTGAGCGGTTTGAGCGCGATATAAATAAATCCGGTATTACTAGATCCGTTTCCGCCGGTGTAGGCATTCACGTTCGCGACCGCCGGATCGCTTTTGATGACACCCACCAATTGCCGGATGGAATTGTCCATCGCCGGAAATGACGAATCCTGCGGACCTTGCACCGCTCCTACGATTGCGCCCGTATCCTGCTGCGGGAAGAAGCCTTTTGGAATTCTGTAGATGAGCACACCGTTCAGTGCAATCGTGAATGCTAAAATCACCAGCATCAAAACCCAGTTATCGAGCGCCCACACCAGGCTTCGTCGATAAGTTTCCAGCATCCAGGAGAAGAACTTTTCACTCGCCCGGTAGAGCCGGCCGTGCTCCTCCGGCTGCTCTTGCTTGAGCAAGTACGCACACATGGTCGGCGTGGTGGTGAGTGATATCACCATCGACACCACGATTGCAGTGGAGAGCGTGATCGCGAACTCCCGGAAGAGACGGCCGACGATTCCGCCCATCATCAGAATCGGAATGAACACTGCGATCAGCGAAACGCTGATGGAGAAAACCGTGAATCCAATCTCCTTCGCTCCCAGCAATGCGGCTGCAAAGGGTTCCATCCCCTGCTCCAGATGGCGCGAGATGTTTTCCATGACCACGATCGCATCGTCCACCACGAATCCGGTTGCAATCGTTAGCGCCATCAGCGAAAGATTGTCCAGGCTGTAGCCCAGCAGATACATCACAGCGAACGTTCCGATCAGAGACACTGGAACGGCAACACTCGGAATCAAGGTGGCGCGCCCGTTGCGCAGAAAAAGAAAGACCACCAGAATCACCAGCCCCACCGAAATCATCAAAGTCCGCTCCACATCGCTGACTGAAGCGCGGATCGTGGTGGTGCGGTCGAGAACAATAGTGGTGTCGATGCCCTGCGGAATCGAAGCCTGCAGAAACGGCAACTGGTTGCGAATGTTGTCGACGGTCTGAATAATATTCGCGCCCGGCTGGCGGAAAATGATCACCGTGACCGATCGGATTCCATTCAGGTATCCCGCGGAACGTACGTTTTGCACCGAATCGGTAACGCTCGCCACGTCCGAGAGCCGCACCGCTGTGCCGTTGTGGTACCCGATGATGATCGGCTTGTATTCGTCGGCGGTTGAGATCTGGTCATTGGCGACGATGTCAGCTGTCGTCGAACCATAGGTCACTTGTCCCTTGGCAAGGTCGGCGTTCTGCGTACTCAGCACCGATTGAATGCTCGAAAGACTCAGCCCGTAGCTGTTGAGTTGCGTAGGGTTGACATCCACCCGCACCGAGGGCAGCGAAGCCCCGCCCACCACCACTTGCCCCACGCCGTCGATCTGCGAAAGCTTCTGCTCCATGATGGTCGAAGCTTCGTCATACAATTTGCCCGTGTCATATTTCTTGGAGGTCAATCCCAGAATCATGATCGGAGCGTCCGCGGGATTTACTTTGCGATAGGTAGGATTGCCGGGCAGATTTGCCGGCAAATAAGTGCGAGCTGCACTGATGGCAGCCTCAACATCGCGCGCCGCGCCATCGATGTTACGGCTAAGATCGAACTGAATGGTAATTCCCGTGCTGCCCAGCGAGCTCGCGGAGGTCATCTCTGAAACTCCCGCGATGTGCCCAAACTGCCGCTCCAGCGGCGTGGCCACGGAAGATGCCATGATCTGCGCGCTCGCTCCCGGCAACGAAGCGGAGACGGATATGGTGGGGAAGTCGACTTGCGGGAGCGGCGAAACTGGAAGCACAGTGAACGAAATCGCTCCGGCAATGGCGATGGCAATGGTCAACAAAGTTGTTGCCACGGGCCGCCGGATAAATAGTTCAGAAGGGTTCATGACTGCTCTGCCGGCTGTGCCGTGCCGTTAGACTTCTCTCCCGCGCCGGAGAATCTTTTCCCCAGGTTGTCAAAGAAGATGTAAATCACCGGCGTGGTGTACAGCGTGAGCGCCTGGCTCAACAACAAACCGCCCACCATCGCGATTCCCAGGGGACGTCGAATCTCAGAGCCGATGCCGCTTCCCAAAGCCAGGGGAAGCCCCCCCAGCAGTGCCGCCATCGTGGTCATCATGATAGGACGGAAGCGCAGCAGGCTAGCGTCGTAGATTGCGTCGGTCGCATTCTTGCCGTGCTCGCGCTCTCCCTCCAATGCGAAATCCACCATCATGATTCCGTTTTTCTTAACAATTCCAATCAGAAGAATGATGCCGATGATTGCGACCACGCTCAGATCCTGGCCAAAAAGCATTAGCGCCAACAAAGCTCCCACTCCCGCCGAAGGCAGAGTGGAAAGAATGGTCACCGGATGAATGAAGCTTTCATAGAGCACGCCGAGAACGATGTAGACCGTGACCAAAGCCGCCAGAATTAACAACGCTTCATTGGAGAGCGAATTCTTGAATGATGCCGCCGTGCCCTGGAAGGAGGCCTGCAGGCTGGCCGGCATGTGCATGTCTTCCTGCACTTTATCGATGGCCGTAATCGCGCTTCCCAACGCCGCATTGGGCGCTAGGTTGAATGACACGGTGACCGACGGAAACTGCCCCTGATGATTGATGGAGAGTGCTTCGCTGGTGCGTTGAAAGTGAGTAAATGTCCCCAGCGGTACGGCGTTGCTCATCGCACTGCTCGAGCCGCTGTTAACAGAGGAGCCCAAGCCGGAGGTCGAGGAACTGGAGCTCGCCGCAAGTGCATTCGTCGGCGGAGCGAGAATGCTGGACGAAGCGGTCGGCGTATACAGCACTGGGCCTGTGGTTGCGTTCGATCCGGCGGAGGCCGACCCGGAGGCCGAGAACGAAGTAGAAGCGCCCGGCCCCGATGTCCCCGACGACGCGTTGGCCTGAATATACAGATTTGCCAGCGTCGTGGGATTCTGCTGAAATTGCGGTTCGGTTTCTAGAATCACGTGATACTGGTTGAGCTGCGTGTACATCGTATTGATCTGCCGCTGCCCAAAAGCGTCGTACAACGTGTTGTCGATGGTCGCTGGAGCGATTCCTAATCTCGAAGCAGTAGCGCGGTCGATGATCAGTGAGACCGCGAGACCCCCAGTCTGTTGGTCAGTGGCAACATCCTCAAGCTGCGGCAAGCTTTGCAATTTCGCAACAAAGCGGTTACTCCAATCGTTCAGTTCATTCGGATCGGGATCTTCCAGCGTGTATTGATACTGGGTGCGGCTCACCCGGTCGTCGACCGTGATGTTTTGCACCGGCTGCATGTAGAGGGCAATTCCGTTAACCTTTTGCAGGCTGGATTGCAGTCTGCGCACCAGGTTCGCGGCGCTGATGTTGCGATCCGCAAGCGGCTTCAGATTAATCGACATGCGGCCGCTGTTGAGCGTTGTGTTCGTTCCATCCGCCCCGATGAATGAAGAGAGGCTTTGCACCGCCGGGTCGGCGAGAATCACTTTCGCCAGTTCCTGTTGCTTCTCCGCCATGGCGGCAAAAGAAATAGTCTCGGGAGCCTGCGAAATACCCTGAATCACGCCCGTATCCTGCACCGGGAAAAATCCCTTGGGGATCACGATGTAAAGAAACACAGTGAGAACCAGCGTGCCCAGCGCCACAAATAAAGTGAAAGTCTGATACTCCAGCACGAACTTCAGAGTCCGGCCGTAAAAACCAATCATTCGTTCAAAGACCCGCTCGGAGGCTTTATAGATGCGCCCCTGCTGCTCCTTGGGCTCGTGCCGCAGGATGCGAGCTGACATCATCGGAGTCAGCGTCAGCGATACCACAGCCGAAATGATAATCGTCACCGCGAGAGTGACGGCGAACTCGCGAAAAAGCCGGCCCACCACGTCGCCCATAAACAGCAGAGGAATCAGCACCGCAATCAGCGAAACCGTCAAAGACACAATCGTGAAGCCAATCTGTTCCGCGCCTTTTAGCGCGGCTTCCATCGGCGCTTCGCCCTCTTCGATAAAGCGCGAAATGTTTTCGATCATCACGATGGCATCGTCCACCACGAAGCCGGTGGAGATGGTGAGCGCCATCAGCGATAAGTTATCCAGGCTGTAACCCAGCGCATACATGGCGGCGAACGTGCCCACCAGAGAGAGTGGCACCGCCACGCTGGGGATGATCGTCGCGTAGAGACTGCGCAAAAACAGAAATATCACCAACACCACCAGCCCGATCGTCAGCATCAGTTCGAACTCAACATCCGATACCGAGGCCTCGATGGCCGTGGTCAAATCCGTGAGGGGAGTCACTTGCACCGATGCGGGAAGGTTGGCTTCGAGCTGCGGCAATAATTTCTTGATGCTTTTTACGACGCTGATCGTATTGGCGCCGGGCTGTCGCTGGATGTTCAGGATGACCGCCGGCGTCAGATTCATCCACGCGGCCTGATAATTATTCTCGACACCATCGATCACTTCCGCGACGTCGGTGAGCATCACAGGCGCGCCATTACGGTAAGCCACCACCACGTTGCGGTAATCGGCGCTGCTGATCAGCTGATCGTTCGAATCGATCTGGTAATCCTGCCGCGGCCCGTCGAAGTTGCCCTTGGCCGCATTCACACTGGCCTGAACCAGTGCGGTTCGCAGGTCTTCCAGGTTGATGCCGTAAGAAGAAAGCGCGACCGGATTGGCGCGAATGCGCACCGCCGGTTTCTGGCCTCCGCTGATGCTTACCAGCCCAACTCCATTCAGTTGCGAGATCTTCGGCGACAGCCGGGTATCGACCAGATCCTCCACCTGGGATAAGGGAATGGAATCGGAAGTAATAGCCAGTGTGAGCACTGGCGCATCGGCCGGATTCGTTTTGCTGTAGACCGGCGGCGTCGGCAGGTTCGAGGGCAGGTAACTTTGCGAAGCATTGATCGCCGACTGCACTTCTTCTTCGGCGACGTCAATGTTCAGGCTCAAATTAAACTGCAGCACAATTACCGACGTGCCTCCAGAACTGGTGGAGGTCATCTGGCTGAGTCCCTGCAGTTCTCCGAATTGGCGCTCCAGCGGCGCAGTTACGGTGGTTGCCATTACGTAAGGGCTGGCGCCGGGATAAAACGTGAGCACCTGGATGGTTGGATAATCTACTTCCGGCAGCGCGGAAACCGGCAACTGCGTATAGGCAACGATCCCCACCAGCAAGATTGCCGCCATCAACAGCGCGGTCGCAACCGGCCGCATGATGAATGGGCGGGACGGACTCACGGGGCCTGACTCTCGGGGGACGCGGCGGGCTGCGCCTGCTTGGAAACAACGATCTTCGAATTATTCTGCAGCTTGTCGAAGCTGCTGTTGGCCACAACATCGCCCGGGTTGATGCCGGTTACCGCCGTCTGGCCCGCATCCGCTACCCCGGTCTTGATGTTGCGAATCTGCGCCGTGTCATTCTGAATCACATAGACAAATGCAGTCTGCCCATTGTGTTGAATGGCAGAGGTTGGAATCAGCGTGACGCCTTGCTCAGTGTCCACCAGCAGCCGGGCATTGACGAACTGGTTGGGGAAAAGCGCGTCATTCTTGTTATCGAAGAGCGCACGCATCTTCACCGTCCCGGTTGTAGTATCAATCTGATTGTCGTAGGTCAGCAGTTTCCCAGTGGCCAGCTTGGTCTGTTGTGACCGGTTAAAAGCATCCACCGTCAACTTTTTCCCATGCCGCGTTTGCGCCTCCACCTGGGCCAGGCTATCTTCTGCCACGGTGAAAATAACGGTGATCGGCTGTATCTGTGTGATGACCGCGAGGATTGTGCTCCCCGTCGACTGCACTACATTCCCCGGGTCCACCAGCCGCAGCCCTACCCGCCCGGTGATCGGCGATGTGATGTGGCAGAAAGCGACTTGCACTTCCTCGTACTTCACCGTTCCCTGGTCGTTTTTTACGGTGCCTTCATCCTGCAGAACAATTTTTTCCTGATCATCGAGCGTCTGCTTCGGAATGCTGTTCTTAGCCCAGGCTTCCTGGTAACGCTGCAGGTCCATCTTCGCTTCGGCCAGCAGGTTGGTGTCACGCTCCAGCGCGCCCTGAGCCTGCAGAAGCTGCGCCTGATAAGGCCGCGGATCGATATCGATCAACGGCTGACCCTTGCGAACCAGTTGACCTTCCTTGTAATGCACCTGCGTCACCATGCCCATCACTTCGCTGGTAATCGAGGCCGTATAAACCGGCGTCACGGTTCCGATCGCTTCCAGATAAACTCCAATATTTCCCTTTTGCGCGGTGGCCTCTGTAATCGTGACCGGGCCTGTAACCCCGCGTCGGGAAGCAGCCGGAGCGGCTTTGTTTTCGTCATGGTGGCGCAATACCAGAATAAGGATGATCGCCAGGGCGATCAGCGCGAACGCCCACACCAGGTACCGCCGCCACTTGGGCTTCTCGGAATTACTTGCAGGAGGCAACTGGTGCCGCGGGTCGATAGCTGAAGCAGGAGGTTGATTTTCCATCCGAATTTTCTTACGTTGGTTTCTTACGTCAGTTTCTTACGTGAGACGATTCGATTTGTGCTGCCAGACGACGTCGATTTCCAGACCACATCTTGCGCTGGCCAAACAGGGCACACGCGCCAAACAGAATAGATTGCGCGGGTCATCATAAATGCAGTTCCAGATTCAGCAAAGTCGCACCAAAATCGAATGATAGTCGTCGAACCATTAAGAACTAACCATTAAGAAAATCCGATCAGGGCGCCGTATCACGAACTTGAACATGATATGCCCGCGCCCACATGACATCCGTACTTAGTTGCTTTTGCATCGCCTATCGTTGCTGCCGCAACCAGTTTTGAACCGGCCGAATCCTCACTTTATAGAAGCATTTCCAGCTTTCAGCAGGCGTAAAGAGTCAGTCATGCAACGTAAAAATTCGTAACCCCGTAGGCGCACCGGAGCAAAACGAACGATGAGTTAAACCTCATTTTGTATCGGCCGAAAAAGCCAGTAGCACGTTCCCCGCCATCGCATTGGTGTAGCCGGTATTCACATAGACCATTCCACTCACAATTGCCGGCCCGGCCCCGTTCAGCGAACCTCCATGTGCGCGCAGGCCATTGGTAGTATGAAACTCCTGAACCGTATCAAAATCCCAAAGCACGCTGCCATCCCGCGTATCATACGCGCGCAGATGACCATCGAGCGATCCTGCAAAAACCGCCCCCGGAATCAAAGTTGGCGGCGCCATTTGTGCCGCGCTGCAGCCAAACTGTCCCGCGCAAGCCGGCTTCGGCGGATCAACGTGCCAAACCTGTTTTCCGGTGCGCAAGTCCAAGGCGAACAACCCGCCGCCGCCCAGCGGATGGTCAAAATCGTAATCCGATAGCGGGAAGTAACCGTAGCGTTTGTCCGCCGCGCCGCCCCATTCCACTCCGCCCAACGGACCGCCCTTGTCCAATACGGCTCTTCCAAAGCAACTTGCCCCGATCCGCCGGGATCTACCGCGTATACCACTCCCGACTTTTGCGCCAGCAGCAGCACATCCTTTCCGCTGACCAGCGATTTCAACACGGGAGGCGCGCCGAAATCATAATCGTCCCCATGCCGATCGGGACAATTATCTTTCTTCTCCGCCACACAACCGCTGTTCCATACATCCTTCGGCGGTGAATTGCCGCGACCATAACTTTTTCCCCGACTTCATATCGAACGCGATCACCGCATCCGATGAGTCGGTTGACGGAGCGGAATAATTATTTCCCGTGGCCACATAAATCACATGCCGCTTCAGATCGGCCGTCGGCGCCGACCATACCGGAGATCCCGAAGGCCCCCAATACTGCACCCCCTGGAGCTCTTGCGGGTCGGCTTAGGAGTTTCGGTCAGGGTGTAAGCCTGCCAGATTTGCTTTCCGGAAGCTGTATCCAGCGCTACGACGCTGCCTCGAAAGGTGCAGCAAGGATAGCTGGGATCGGCGGCCGCACCTTCTTCTCCCGAAGAAATCGGAACATATAATCGCGTGCCCACCAGCAGCGGCGATCCCGTGATCCGCGCCGCCGGATGCGCATCCGGCCGAACTTTCCAGATCACTGAACCATCCGCAACCTTCAGCGCATATACAAATCCATTGGTATCGCCGAACAGCGCTGCCTCGCCTTTATTGCCGATGGAAATCGCGGTCTTCACTGTAGCCGACGCTTTAAAGCTCCACCACATGCAGCCCGTCGCCGAATCAAGCGCATAGACGGTTCCATCTTCACTGCCCACAAATAATTTTCCCGCGACCGAAGTCGGTTGACCGAAAGTAGCCGCGGCGCCGGGAAAACCGAACGTCCACTTTAATTTCAAATTCTTGATCTGATCGCGGTTCAGTCCCGCGGCAATCGCCGGCTGAAAACGGCTATTTTGCGGATCCCCTCCCCAACCCGCCCACACCGGGGGATTAGGCGGCGGATCCAGATCACGCGCGCACATCCCCGCCGTATTCTGCCGCCGTGGCAACATTTGCCACGCCCAGATAATCCGCGATTGCAACTTTTTGCGCTTTGGAAAGAAACTTGGCTTCCCATTTCATTCTTCCGGATTCAAGCGCCGCTATGATCGACGACTGTGTCATGTCGTGCAGCGCCGCCGGCTCCGGCGCTCGCATGTCATTGCCCGGCCGGTGACAACTGGCGCATTTCTTGGTAAAAAGTGCCGCGCCATCGGGCGGCGCGGAGGCCTGCTTTCGCGAGCAGCCCTGAACAAAAATCGCTGCCGTGAGCAGCAGTAAGGTCCCCATGTGGGTTCGTATTGCGTGAAATCTTTTGCACATCAATTTGCACATCGATTCAGAGTATTGCATCATCTCGTTCGAGCCGTTCCGCCGGATTACTTGGATGACGACTCGCCCCTCTCGCGACTGCAAAGTGTCCGTAGAAAAGAGTAAAGAACTCCGCAAAGCTTCGTAGCATTTGAAATTCCACCGGAAGCGTCAGTCAGAAGAATGGCCACGGCTCCCTGAAACCCGTGGCCATGAAAAGCGGTGCTGTTCTAGTTGCTCTGAGGCGGTGGCGCCTGCTGATTGGAGTTAGAGTCTGGTGGCCCCGAATGCCCTCGATGCCCCCACTGCTCACGATTGGCTTGCATTTCGTCCCATTTCTTTTGCTGGTTCGAGTCCAGCACGGCGCGGATCTGCGAATCGGTCGTCTTGCGGATGTCCATCATTTTGGCGCGGCGATCCGGTTGCGAGAGCGAACTATCCTGGTGCACGCTCTCCATTTGCGAATGCTCGGACTCCAGTGCCTCCTGCACTTTGGATTGCTGGTCGGAGGTCAGGTTAAGCTTCTTCGTCAGTTCCGCGGTGCGCTTGGCTGGGTCGGGAGGACCGTGGTGGTGGCGACCATTCTCCTGCGCCGGCGGCGCTTGCTGATCGTTGGACTGGTTATCCTGTGCGGTCGCGAAAGGCGCGGCGATGGCAATCGCTCCGGCAGCAACTGAAACTAACAACCATTTCTTCAACATGGGAAAATCTCCTTTTTCGAACGCGATCTGTCTACAGGTATAAATGGAATTATGCGCCGGAAGTTGTGGTGGAAAGCAAGATTAAGACAATCTTTGCATAACTTTACGAAGCCGTCTCTGCACCGGATTGGCTACTGAATCGCGACAAAACTTTACAAGCCTCGCGCTGAAACGCAGGTTATGATCCGATCAAGAAGCGAACGGCTGCGCCAGGTTATGAAGGTTCCCAGTCTCCATACACAAGCGGGAAAGATCAGGCCTGGTTCCCGGTTCGTCTTTCAGGTTTTCGTTTATCTACTCAACGGGGCGATGTTTTGTCCCGGCTGTCCATCGCGCAGCAAACTTCTGCCCCGGCTCCTGCCGTCGGAGTCAGGATTCTCCACGGTCTCGTGAAGTCGGGAAATATGCCGATTCCCGGGGCCAGCGTCTCCGCGGTGGATCCTTCCACAAAGCAGCAGGTAAATACCTCGACGGATGTGGATGGCACCTACCGCCTGATCATTCCCGCCGACGGCCGCTACACGGTGCAGGTGCAGATGGCGGCCTTCGCCGCGGGCAAGCAGGAAGTATTGTTCGATACAGCTCATCAGGATATACAGGCTAATTTTGAACTGGTTCTTCTATCCCGGGTGCGGCAGGCGGCCACCGAACAGCGGCAGGCGACCGCGGGAAGACGTGGCTTCCAGAATCTTTCGGTGTTTCAATCTGGATCCGGACAAGATGCATCCAACGGCTCCATGAGCGACGTTGTGCCGTCCGGCATGCCAGTTCCCGGAATTTCATCCGACAGTGCAACTGAATCCGTGGCGATCGCGGGAAATACTTCCAACTCTTTCAACGCCATGAGCGCTGACGAAATGCAACAGCGCTTCAACGATGCCCGCCAACAAGGAGGAGGTTTTGGCGGAGGCGGTGGATTTGGCGGACCGGGTGGTGGCCGCGGCGGAGGCTTCGGCGGCGGTGGTGGCGGCGGTCCGATGATCTTCGGCCGTCGCGGTTTCGACAGCAACCGCCCTCACGGATCGCTCTATTACGGAGTCGGCGATTCGGCCCTGAACGCTTCGCCCTTTTCTCTGACCGGACAGCCCACGGAAAAACCGTCCTATCTGCAGAATAGTTTCGGTGGTTCCGTTGGTGGGCCGCTGAATATCCCTCACATCTATCACGGCGGGGCCAAGACTTTTTATTTCATCAACTACAACGGCAAGCGTGCGGAAAATCCCTTTGATCAATTTTCCATCGTGCCCACGCCGCTCGAGCGTCAGGGAAATTTTTCGCAGACCACTTACAGTTCCGGAGCTCAAGCCGGACCGCTGCCAGTGAGAATTTTTAATCCCGCGACAAATACCCAATATCCCAACAATACGATTCCGCAAATCAATCCCGCGGCCCAGGCTCTGCTGCAATACATTCCGCTGCCGAACTTGCCGGGCAGTTATCAAAACTTTCACTACGTAACTTCCGCCAACAGCGACAGTGACGATCTGAACATACGCGTGAACCGCAGCTTTGGCGCAGCGCCGGTGCGCGGACGCCGCGGTGGAGGCCGCAACGCTCCGCGCAACAATCTCACCTTTGGCTTTCACTACCACGAATCCAGCACCACCCTGACCAATCCGTTTCCCAGCGTAGGCGGCAACACTTCGGTCCGCAGCTTTGACATTCCGGTCTCCTACACGCGAAGCATCGGCAAGCTCACCAACATCGTCCGTGCAGATTTCAACCGCAGTCGAACGCGCACCCAGAATCTATACGCCTTCAGCAACGACATTACCGGCGCGCTGGGAATCACCGGAGTTTCCCAGAATCCATTTGACTGGGGCTTGCCGAATCTTTCCTTTACAAATTTCGCCAGCCTTCAGGACACCACTCCGCAACTAAGCCGCCCGCAAACTTACACCTTCTCCGACAATGTGATCTGGAATCACGGCAAGCACACTGCGCGCTGGGGCGGAGATTTCCGGCGCGTGCAGGTAAACACGGAAACTGACGGCAACCCGCGCGGTTCCTTCGTCTTCAGCGGTTTTAATACCGAGCAACTTGATAGTTCTGGAAACCCGGTGGCTGGTACTGGATACGACTTCGCCGATTTTCTTCTCGGATTGCCGCAGCAAACTTCCGAGCAGTTCGGCCAGAGCGAACACTTTCACGGCAACTACTGGGATCTGTACGCGCAGGATGAATGGAAGATGCGCGCCAACGTGACGCTCAATCTTGGCGTCCGCTATGAATATGTTTCTCCGCTCACCGAAGAAAATAATCGCATCGCAAATCTCGATCTTTCTCCGGGAGTGCTGAATCCCTCGCTGGGCCTGGCGGCGGCAACGCCTATCCTGCCCGGTCAGGTGGGACCATACTATGGTCGCTTGCCCGCCAGCTTGATGCGTCCGGATCGCAACAACTTTGCGCCGCGAATCGGATTTGCCTGGAAGCCATTCTCCACAACTGTGGTCCGCGGCGGATACGGCATTAACTACAACACCGGCGCGTATCAAGGCATCGCGCAGCAACTTGCCTTGCAGCCGCCATTCGCCACCACCGCCACCAACATCGAGCCCTCATCGCGGCCGCCGATTCCAACTCTCACGCTGCAAAGCGGATTCCCCCCTCCCACCGGCATCACCAACGATTATGCCGTGAATCCCAACTACCGCCTTGGCTATGTGCAGATTCGCAACCTCGATATTCAGCAACAAATTCGTCCCACCTTACTGCTCAATATCGATTACACCGGAACCAAGGGAACCGATCTCGATATTCTCGAAGCCCCCAACCGGAACGCAACCTCGACCGCAATTCGAATTGCGGGAGTTCAAGCCTTCACGTACGAAAGCTCACTAGCAGATTCCGAGGCCAACGCCGGGTCGGTGCGGCTGCGCAAGCGCCTGGCCAAAGGATTCGCCATCGGCGGCATCTATACATTTTCGAAAGCGCTGGATGATGCGTCTTCCATCGGCGCAGGGGCAACCTCAGGTTCGAACACTCCCGGATTAGGCGCAGGCGGCACCGGCGCGAGCGGCGGTGGCGGTGGCGGAAGTTCCTCAAGCGCGAGCAGCGGTTCGTCAGCGGGCGCGTCCAACGTCGCGCAGAATCCCTTTAATCTCGCTGCGGAGCGCGGCCTATCCAGTTTCAACCAGACGCACAAATTCACCGCAGATTATTTGTGGGAACTACCTTTTGGCCACGACAAGCGCTGGCTCACAGAGAACACTCCGTGGCGCGCCATTCTTGGCGACTGGCAATGGAGCGGCGACTGGACCATTGCATCCGGCCTGCCGTTTACACCGCGCATAGTCGGCAACATCGGAAACTTAAACGCGGGAATTAACGGCACGCAACGGCCCGATCTGGTTCCCGGCCAATCCGTGAGTCTTCCGAATCCCTCAGTGCGGGAGTGGTTCAACACTGCGGCGTTCGTGCTGCCCACAGGCCCTTACGGCGATGCCCGGCGCAACAGCATCATTGGCCCGGGCACAAAAGTTTTCGACATGGCTTTCACAAAAATCATCCCGTTGAAAGAATCGCGGGTGCTGGAGTTCCGCGCGCAAGCCACCAACATTTTTAATATTCCAAATTATTCTTCAATCGATACCAGCGTGACATCGCCAACTTTTGGCCGCGTTACTGGCGTCGGGGCAATGCGGGCGTTCACTATGACAGGACGATTTCGTTTCTAATGAGATGCTGAGAGCAAGATTATCCAAGAGGAAAATATCTGGGAGCAGGATTCGCAAAGAGGTTCGCCATGAGTTCCACGCCAAGCCGGTTGGCCGATAAAGCACTCGCGCTGCTGCTGGCGCTCGTGTTCTTTTGTCCGTCTCTGCCTTCGCAAGAGCAGTCGGACTATCTGATTCACGTGCAATCGGATCTCGTGCTCGTAAACGTGACGGTGCGGGACAAAAGCGGAAAATTCGTTCAAGGTTTGAAGCCTGAAAACTTCACCATCCTCGAAGACAACAAACCGCAGAAGGTCGTTTCCTTTGATGTTGAAAATGTTGATGCAGTTCCGCCGCCGGATGTTACTCAGGCAAAGCCGCTACCAGCGCCAACTCCAGGCCAGACGAATCCGGCTCCCGCAGCCGCGAACGTAGCGGCCCAGCTCACAGCGCAGTTCAAAGATCGCCGTTTGATTGTTTTGTTTTTCGATCTCTCCGCAATGGAGCCGGATGAAATCGATCACGCGGTCACGTCAGCCGAACACTACGTCGATACTCAAATGGCGCCGGCCGATCTAGTCTCGATTGTTTCGCTGGGAAGTTCGCTGCTGGTGAATCAGGATTTCACCACCGATCGCGCTCTGCTGAAAAAACAGTTAGACCAATTCAGTTCCGGCAGCGGCCAGGGCTTCGAGGAAGGCACCACAGGAACAACCGAGGGAACTCCCGACACAGGGCAGCCATTCACTGCCGATGACACCGAATACAACATTTTCAATACTGATCGGCGGCTGGAAGCTCTGCGATCGGTCGCGGAAAAACTCTCCTACGTTCAGCAGAAGAAATCGCTGATTTATTTTTCCAGCGGCATGGATCGCACCGGCATCGAGAACGAATCGGAATTACGCGCCGCCGTGAACGCTGCAGTGCGCTCCAACCTGGCCATCTACACCATGGACATGCGCGGTCTGCAGGCGTTGGTGGCTGGCGGTGAAGCGCAGAGTGCCAGCCTGCGGGGCGTTTCGGCGTACTCAGGGCAGTCCACGCTGAATGCGTTGAACTCGAATTTCACCACGCAGGAAACGCTGGTTACGCTGGCCAGTGACACCGGTGGCCGGGCTTTCCTCGACTCCAACGACTTCACCAAGATTTTCCGGGGCGTGCAGCAGGACACATCAACTTACTATCTGCTCGGCTACCACAGCACGAATCCCGCGCGGAATGGCCATTACCGGCGCATCGTCGTGAAGATGAATGTTCCCGGAGTGAAAATCGATTATCGCCGCGGCTATTACGCGCCGGCCGATTATCAGCATTCTACGAAAGATGACAAGGAACGGCAGTTGGAAGAGGAACTCGCCTCCGAACTTCCGGCTACAGATTTGCCGCTATATCTCGGCGTTGCCTACTTTCGCCTGGAGAACAATAAATTCTTTGTTCCCATTTCGCTGGTCGTGCCTGGTTCGCAGATCCCATTTGTCCGCAGCAGTGACCGCGACAAAGCCACGCTCGATGTCATCGGCATGGTGCTCGACAGCGAACATCATCCGCTCAACCGAATTCGCGACACCGTGAAACTCGCTGTGAACACGTCTTCCGAGGTACAGAAAAAGAATGTGCAATACGACACTGGCATGAGCCTGCTGAGCGGCAAATATCACCTGAAGTTTGTAGTGCGCGAGAATCAGACCGGCCGCATGGGATCGTTTGAAGCCGATATCGACGTGCCTGACTTGAAATCGCAGCCACTCAAGATGAGTTCAGTCGTGCTGGCCAGCCAAACTCAAACGGCCAAGAAAGGTGCCAATCTGAATCCCCTGATTCACGACGGCTCGGAGATTGTTCCGAACATCACGCATGTTTTTTCGGCCAAGCAACATCTGCTTCTTTATTATGAGGTGTACGACCCAGCGCGGCCCGCCGTCACAGACTCAGCCAGAGCTGGCGCGTCCAACCCCGGCATTCGGCTCTTGACCAACGTCGCATTCTTTCAGGGGAAAGCGAAAACCTACGAAAGTTCGCTTGTGGAAATAACGGAACTGAATGCGCGCGAGCGCAAGGCCGCGGTATTCCAGTTAGACGTCCCGCTCACGTCGCTCAAACCCGGCTTCTATACCTGCCAGGTAAATGTAATCGATGATGCTGGCGGGCACTTTCTGTTTCCGCGGCTTGCGTTGTTAATCCGCACCGAGCCGAAGAGCTGATGCTAGTCCGCTGCCATTCCCTGCGCCTCGCACTCGACCGGTAATGGTTGCGCGAGGTCAACTTCGGAAGCCGTCTGCCCGCGCAGTTCCGCTTCCAGCGCCGCCAGTTGAGCCTCAATGTCTTCCGCAGCTTTGCGCTTGCGGATCACTTCTTCGCGATATCGCCGCAGGAAATAATCGATGGTCTCGACCCGAATCCTGATCGAGCCCGATGGCTTGTTTTCGTCCAGATCCTTGAAACAGAAATATGGCGTCCCCGACTGCTCGATAATGCCCTCGATCACGCCATAAATCGGCGCATCGTGGCCGCACTTGAAACTGGAAATTTCCAGCGCCACCAGATTGGGATGCCGCGCCGTGAATTTCGCCGCCCACACTTTGTGGTTCGTGCTGCAGGAATAAGAATTCTTCCACGCATCCGTGATATCCAGCGGATGACTGATCACTCCCGCGCGTACTTCTTCGCCGAACAAACGCTCCAGCATATCTTCATCCAGCGGCAGCGTGTTCTGCGAGAAAATCGGATAGCCCAGCTTCTGGAACTCCTCCATGATCTCGTGATTCAAGTCCGGGATCGTGATGATAAGGCCGTCCCAGCATCACAATGCCGATGCGATCTTCGCGCTCCAGTTGATCGAGAACCTGGCGGGCGCGCTGGCGAATGCTTGCTTCATAATCTTCCAGCGCTTTGTAAGCCGACTTCAACCGCGCGATCATTCTCTTCCTGCGACAAGCCCGAGAATCGGCTGCCACGCCTGCAGCATTTGATGAGCGAACAGTTTGCGGTCGGCAAAATTCAGGACCGGATCCAGTACTTCACGTTGTGCTCGGCGAACACGTCGTTCTCTTTGGTGAACGCAGCCTTCACCGTTTCCGGTGTTGCGGTCACCGTGGGACATGCGTTCGCCGCGACAATTTTCACCAGCGGAGAAGTAAGCACGTCGTACATGGGGAAGAAAATCACATTCAGCGGCTTCTTGCGATGCTTTTCCTGGATCAGGTTGTAGACGTGCGAAATGCCGATCTTCGCCGGGAAGCAAGGATCGATGGCGCCGCGGCTGGCGCCGGCGCGATAAAGTTCGGAACTGGTGTAATCGGAATAAATAATATTCTCCGGCTGCACGCCCAGGCTTTCCAGATATCCGTTGAACAGCGGCGCGTAAGTGTAAATATTCAGCACGCGCGGAATGCCGACGCGAATCTTCTTGCGGCTTCTGCATCAGCGGAATGCGCTCCTTACCGTCTTTTTCCAGAACGTCGTCACGCGGAATCGGATCGGCCACGCTCTTCGCGTTCACCGGACGGAAAACTTCATGAGCGGCGAAATCCACGAAGTTAGGATACTTGTCCTTAATCTCGTCGATCCCCGCCTTGATGTCCTTCATGTCGTTGACATCTTCGACCAAGCCCTTTTCGCAGGTGGCGATGATCAGCCGCTGCTCGCCGTGCATGAGCGGAACCTTGGTGACTTTTTGGATCGGCACGAAGCCAGATCGTCTTTGGGCGCGGTGCGAATGTCGATGAAAGTGCGCAGGCAATTGTTCTTGCAGAAATTGCAGCGCGTGGCTTCATTGCGCGTGGTGCGGTATTCGAATTTTGCGAACCGCTTCTAATCCAACGAATGAGTTTGCAATCCCATTGCGCCACAGGCGCAGCGACTCAACCGCCGCGCCGATCGCGCCCGATTCTCCGCAGAATTCGTGAACGATAATTTCCGGCTTTTTGCCGGCCGCGCGGAAACTGTTCTGAATGAAATCCACTTCCGCCTTCACCACCGCCATGTTGTTTTGCGTTCCGCCCTGCAGAACGAAGCGCGTGCCCAGCGCCGCGAGATTCGGAATGCTGGCCACGTACAGAAAAACATTCTTCGGAAGCACCGCCGCCAGCCCCGCGAGAATTTCCTCCGCCCGCCAGCCCTGGCGCTGGAAATTCACGATGTCGGATTGCATGAACACGGCGCAGCCGTAGCCGAAAACCGGCATCGATTTCGCAGAGAATGCCAGGTCGGCATACTGCTCCACGCTCCAGCCCAAAACCTTCCGCCGTCGATTGCAGGAAATATCCGTTGCCCGCCGAGCATTGCGTGTTGAGTTTGAAATCTTTGACGCGGCCTTGTGCAGAATGATGATCTTGATGTCCTGCCCGCCCACATCGACGATCACGTGGGGATCTTCGTAAAACTTCAGCGCCGATTCCGTGTGAGCCACGGTTTCCACCAGCGCCACGTCAGCGTGCAAAACATCCTTCAGAATATCCTTCGCGTAGCCGGTGGTCGCGACGCCCAAACACTTCCAGCTTCGCCTTCTGCGCTTCCACCTGGCCGCGCAGGTTCTCGAACATCTCAATCGTGTCCTGAATCGGATTTCCGTTCGAAAGCTGGTAAGCCTTGCAAAGAATGTCGCCTTTTTCGTCGAGCAGCACAGCCTTGGTCGAAGTCGATCCGCCGTCGATGCCGATGAATCCGCGCGACAGTCTGATTCGTGTTGAAAGTTGCGGGAGTAAATTTCTTGCGCCGGTAAGAGTCCTTGAATTCGTCGAGCTCCGTATCGTTCTGTGGTCAAGCCCTTGGCGCCGGATTTGGCCTTCTCTTCCTGGCGTCCGTAGTCGATGTAGTGCACCAGCTTTTCGTATCCCTGGTAGCAGCCCACGCAATCTTCTTCGCTCTTGCCGAATTCGATGGCGCCCAGCGCGGCAAAATACTGCGCGTTCTGCGGAACCTTGATCAGATCCTCGGGCTTTGCACCGTCCGGAATCGCGACCTTGCGCTCCTGCCACATGCGCGGAATATTCGCCTGCCAGGCTTCGCGCATGCCTCGAATAAAACTGTTCGGGCCGCCCAGCAGCAACACGTGCGGCCGCAGTGTGTGGCCGCGGGTCAGCACGCTCAAATTTTGCAGAACGATGGCCTCAAACAACGAAGCCATCAGTTCATCCGGCGGCGTGCCGACTTTTTGCAGGCTGTTGATGTCGGTCTCGGCGAACACGCCGCACTTTGCCGGCAACTTTGTGCAGCTTGATTCCGTGATATCCCTGCTCGCACAGCTCCGCCGCCGGAATCTTCAGTTTGGCATTGATCTTGTCGATGACCGCGCCCGGTGCCGCCGGCGCACTTGTCGTTCATCGACGGAATTTTCTTCTTGCGGCCGGTTTCCTCGTCATCTTTGAATACGATGATCTTCGCATCCTGGCCGCCGAGTTCAATCACCGAATACACTTCGGGATGCATCTTCTCGACGGCGAGCGAAACCGCCGTACTTCCTGCACGAACTTCGCGCCGATCTGGTCGGCAATGGCGCCGCCGCCGGAGCCGGTCATGAACATGCGCGTGTTGTGCCGGTTGATGCCGACTTCGGTTTCCATGCGCCGCAAGAACTCCAGCGTCTTTTCCGGCTGCTTGGTTTCGTGGCGCTGGTAGTCCTGCCACAGAACTTTGTCGGTCGCCGCATCCACCACCGTCGCCTTTACCGTGGTCGAGCCCACGTCGAGCCCCACCATGAATTCGGTGTGATGGTCGTGCGGCTTTTGCGGCGGCAGTGGAGCTATCTGCAGGAGCTGCGGCTTTGGCGTGTCGTGCAGATGATCGTGCATCATTTCTCCGATAGCTGGCCAGAAGGTTGCTGGATCGTTCTTGGCTGTGCTGGCCGCCGTCTCGCTCGAAACAGTCTCAGCGAGACGGCAGTCGCAATCATGTCTAAGCGGCGCTCGGTACAGCGATCCCCGGAACCCGCGAGCGCTTCCGCCACAGCGTGGTCTTATCCATGCGCTCGCTCACATGCAGAATGAATTGCGCCGCCGTTCCGGCCACGCCTTCGCGATGCGGCACGTGGTAGAACGGCCGGCTTCAGTTCGGGATGCTCGGCAATGTATTCCCGAATCTCGTCCAGGCTCTTGCCCGTCTACTTCAGGCATTGCTCGAACTCGGTCTTCGCCTTTACCTTGGCCTCGCCCAGCGCCATCTGCACCCGGCTGTGAGCGTTCACTTCGCCTTCGCCGGAAGTTTCGATCGGCAGGAAAATCATGTCCTTGAATTTATTGATCACCGCCGATTGCACTCCGTCCGACTGCGAGGAAGGCATGCAGCCAAAGGGCTTCAGCGCCAGCACCATGTGGCAGAGCTTGTGCACGGTGTAGTAAACGTTCTTGCCCACTTCAAGGTGGCCTTCGCCGCCGCGCGCGAACTGGTTGTAGAAAGGATGCGCCATTTCCGCCAGCTCAGTTTGCGGCACCAGATGGTGCGTAATGCCGCCCATATTCTTGATGGTGCGGTGATAGAAGAACTTCCACTCGCGCTCGCCGAAGCCGATGCCCCACAGCTTCTTGTGCAGCGCCGATATAGTTGGCGAAATTCTTTTTCAGCTTCGTACCACTCCGGATTGCGGTGCGGACGGTTCACCGGCCACTTCGCGATCGCGTGCGCCTTTGCCTGATACATCAGGTAAGCCACCCAGGTCGCGATCGGCTCCACGATGCACCTGCGCGCCCTCGCGCTCCAGGAAATCGAACATGTGGAAGTTGCCGTCGCCTTCGGTGATCTGCGCCCAGAATTCGCCCGTGATCTTCACCACCGGCTTCACCTTGGTGCGGTCCACTTCGATCGCGATCCATCCGCTCCCGCGCGGTGTGCAAGGCGCTCGAGATAATCCTTGCCCCACATGTGCTCGTGCATCTTGCCGAACACGTTGCGGTGTTGCGCAGAATCTTGTTGCTCTTGAATTTCGGCTTGAGCCAATTCGGCGCGCGCTCCTCGATTTCGAACGAATCGCGATTCCTCAGGTCGTCGCAGAGCCCATCGACCATTTCGCGGAACACGCGATCCGTCTCGCCCTTGTTCACTTCGAACGGACGAATCTGGTAGATCAGGTCGTTGATCACATCGCCCAGATGCATGGCATTCAGCATGCCGAAGCCGAAGTCGATAGTGAACTTCAGCCCGGGCTCGCCGGAAGCCGCCTTGATTCCGTCGCTGTCTTTGAACAGCAGCACGCGGAAGCCATCGAAGCCGGCATTTTTCAGCGCGAAGCGATACTCCGCCTCATACATGCCGAAGCGGCAAGGGCCGCAGGAGCCGGCGGTGAAGAAAACGTAGTTATTCAGAATCTTGTGGCGCGACATCCCTTCTTTCTCCAGGAACTGGAGATACTGCACCAGGTTGCCCACGGTGAAATAAGTCGGATTGCACTGGCCGTTGTTGCCGAACTCTTTGCCGGTCTGGAAGGCGGCGACATCGGGCACGGGCAGTTTTTCGCAGCGGTAGCCGCAGCCCTGAAAGACGGCGCGAATCAAATCTTCGTGCTTCCAGGTGAAGCCGCCGAACAGAATCGTGACTTGTCCCGCTCCTCCGCGGTAAACGCCCGCTCCACCGGGCGATGAAAATGTGTGGGCTGGTCCAGGCCGGCGATCTTGCGCAACCTGCTGCGTTCCGCCTCCAGGCGCTGTTTGATTTCCTGATCACTGTCGATTTGCACGAGATTGGTCGCCATTATCTTTCCTCCGGCATATGCGGTGTTTTGAATTGTGGTGAGAGAGTGCGGACCCACGCGCACTGAAGAAAGTGTGCATGGAACAAATCTGGAGAAGTTACGGCTGAGAGAAGGTGGTTGTGCAGTGCAGAAGAATGCGTGTGCTCAGCTTGATCAGTGCGGAAGCCGCGATGCAAACCCACCAGAAACTCCTGCTAAATTAAAAAGGAGGTTCGATGTATACCGCCGGCACGTGCCGTTCAGTATCGAATCTCGAGGCCCTGGTCGAACAACAAACTTTTCCACTTCCGCTGTCAAAGCGGAACGCCCCGGTTGCAAGACCCGATACCGTCACCAGAAGCTGGCACTCACTTCGTGGGAACTACGGGCAGCCTGCTCAAGCACGACATTAAATTCTTTGTAGCAGAAGGCGAGTCCCGATTCAAGTCAGGAAAAGGCCTTAGGCGCAGAAATTTTTTCGATAGGAATCGCGCATATCGTTGCAGGCAAGAATGCTGGACAGAGCGGCTATGCATATTCTCTTTTTGTTCGCTATACTGTCCGAGGAAATGCTGCATGAATTTTGCCGCCGAACTCCGCCGCGACTTGGCTGATCGTGCCCAGAAATACGCAGCAGCACAAAATCTGCCACATTCGCTTAGCTATGGCGCGCTTCCGGTCGCATGCTTTGCCCCCTACGCCGATGACTTGCGGCACGGAAACTTTTTGCTCGAAAGCTACAAGGCCATCCTGACGAATCCCGCGTGGAAAAAACGCCTGGCCAAGGTTCATACTCAAGGCCGCCGCTGCCTGCCCCACACTGCGCGCGGACGCTGGATGGAACTTGATGCCAGCACCAGTTCAGACGCTCTGCTCATGAATATTTTCTGCTATCCCGGCGCACTGCGGAGCCGTCAGCTTGCCGCGCTATTGGCGGCCGAACCCCGGGCTCATGCCTCCTTCGGATACAAAGCCCGCGTACCTCTGCTGAACGGTAAACTGGATCGCACGGAAGTTGATCTTCGCTATGGCGACTTGTTGATTGAGGCCAAACTCACCGAGAATGACTTTCAAACTGCCAGAAAAGAAGTTCTCTCGGACTATCGGGATTTCCGGGATGTGTTCGACTCGCGTCAACTGCCGCAATCCCCTACACACTATTTCTGCTACCAGTTGCTCAGAAATGTGCTCGCAGCCTACGCCCTGCAATGTTCATTTTGCGTTCTGATCGACGACCGCCGTCCAGACCTTAGGGAGGCATGGTATTCCGTCATGATGTGCGTGAATCCGATCGAACTGCGCACCCGACTTAGAATCGCAACCTGGCAGGAAGTTGCCCAGGTCGCTCCCCGAAAGCTGCAAAGTTTCCTGGCGGCAAAGTACGGAATCGGAAATTGATTGACGAATCCCTATAGATGAATAGAAAAATAAGGTGGATAAAAATCGGCCTCAGCGATAACGCAAATATCCCAGTCCTACCCTTAAATGATGGTGCAGCGCATCGGGCACGCAAACCGCGAAGCAGAGTCCAAGCAGTCCTTGGGCTAAGCCGAGCGCCCACAGATTTCGATAGCGTCGAAAAAGCACGCACGAAGCGATGCCCCACACCAGCGTGGCCGCCGCGAGTGTGAGATTCGGCATATGGGCTGCGGCGAAGAGTACGCCTGCAATGAGCACCGCGGCATTTTCACTGCGAACCAGGCCGAGCAAACGGTCCATCACAAAATCCTGCAAAAGAAACTGCTGATAAATGGTCCACAGCACATAACCAGAAACGTGCGCGAAATCGCCCTTGTAGAGCGCATGCAGCGTGCCAATTTTCGCCGCGGTGAAAATGCTGACAGCCGCAAGCGCGACCGCCGCGGGCAGGATCCACGCCGAAGCGACAAGCCCGCGCCAGCCCAAGCCGAGTTCGTCGCGGCTAGGGCTCCGCGCCAACACCAATCACAATGTCAGCACCAGCGCCATCGGCGAAAGAATGGGCTGCCAGTGCTCTGGCGACCAGATGATTCCGACGATGACTCCGTAGCCGACGATCAATTCAATAAGATTGCGGCTACGGCTGAAGTGAACGCGTGGCATGGTTTGTAAGATTAGACCGAGATTTCCGGCGTGGCTTCAAGCAGGCTGCGAGTATAAGGATGCTGTGGCCTCAATGTGATCTGTTCAGTCGCACCGACTTCCACAATCTTGCCGCGGTACATCACAGCAATGCGCGTCGAGAGGTAACGCACTACTGGCATGGAGTGGGAGATAAACAAATAAGTCAGCCCAAAGTCGCGTTGCAGCTGCGCCATCAGGTTAACGATCTGCGCCCCCACGCTGACGTCGAGGGCAGAGACGGGCTCATCGGCCACAATAAATTTCGGACGCACCGCCAGCGCACGGGCGATTCCGATCCGCTGCCGCTGTCCCCCGCTGAACTCGTGGGGAAACCGCCGCAGGATCGATTCATCCAGTCCCACGGCGCGAAGCAATTCGATCACGCGCCCACGAATTCCATCCTTCACGCTTCCGTGATTCTCTCCCGGCCCGCGCCCATACCCATGAATGCGCAACGGCTCAGCAATAATCTCCTCCACCCGGAATCGCGGATCGAGCGATGCGAAAGGATCCTGAAAAATAATCTGCATATCACGGCGCAGCCTGCGCATTTCGCCATGGCTGGCGCTAAGCAAATCGCGGCCCGCAAATCGGATGCTGCCGGAAGTCGGCTCGATCAATCGCAAAATCAATCTGCCGAGCGTGCTTTTTCCCGACCCGGATTCGCCCACCAGCCCAAGCGTTTCGCCCGCCTCTATGTCGAGCGATACATCGTCAACCGCACGCACCTCACCCCCTCTGCGTTTTCCTCCTAACGCTGATTCACCCTGAGAATAAATTTTCGTCAGATTGCGGATTTCGACGATTGCCATTGTTATTCCAGATTCTAAAATATGGAACGAGCCTCAATCACCCAGCTGCGATCATCGGCACCGCTGCCAGCGCGGCCAGCAGCCCGATAAACCGCCAGCGGGTGAAATGTTCCTTCAGAAATATGCGGGCCAGCAGCACAGTGATCGCGGGATATAAAGAAGAGATAACAACCGCTTCGTCTAACCGCCCCGTCTGACTGGCGCGGACGAACAGGATGGTGCCGATCGAGTCGACGCAGCCCGTGAGGATCCCCCATCGCACCCCCGCAGCCGTAATGTCACTGAAATTCTTTTGTAGCAGCACGATTGCCCCCGTAATCAGCAACCCTCCAGCTCGAGTAAACGTCGCAATCCAGAATGCCGATCCGTCCCCCGCCTGGCGCACGCACAAATAGAATCCGGCAAAGCCGGTTCCCGCCAGCAGAGCCAGCCCAATTCCTTCGGGCGTATTCCCATCTTCAGACCGCGTGATCAGCCACAAACCAACCGCCGCCAGGAAAAATCCGATCATCGGAATTCGCCCCGGCAGTCCCTCCGTGAACATGCCAAAAACAGTTGGAATCGCCGCACTCAACACTGCGGCCACGGGCGCGGTCAATCCCATTCTTCCCGTGGAAAGCGCGCGATAGAAAATTGCCAGAGCGCCACCACCACAAGCCCCGCCCGCCAGCACCCACAGCACGCTCCGTCCCGAAGGAAATTGCGCATGAGTCGACGAGGCCAGCGTCCCCACCAAAACCAGTCCACCGAGGTTCACCACCGTAGTAAACAAAAACGCATTGGCCCGGCGCGTGGCGTAGCCGCCGAGAAAATCGCTGGTTCCCCACGCAAAGACCGCAGCTATCCCGTAAACAGCGGTCGTAAATTGAGGTGTGGCGGCCACGAATGAGGAGGGTAACACGCGATGGTCGGTGGCAGTGCTTGACTCGAAGGCTCATTCTTTGCCCAGACTGACCGCCTTCGCGTGATAAAATCTGCAAAAGTATCTAGTTGTATTTCTCTGAGAGACCACGTTGATTGAACTAGCACCTTCGATTCTTTCGGCGGACTTCGCCCGTCTTGGCGAGCAGGTGCGTGCCGCTTGCGAGGGCGGAGCCAGCGCTATCCATGTCGATATCATGGACGGCCATTTCGTCCCGAACCTCACCATCGGTCCCCCGGTAGTAAAATCGCTGCGCCGGGTAACGAAGCTCCCACTCGATTGCCATTTAATGATCGAGAATGCGGACGAATTCATTCCCGCGTTTGCCGAGGCCGGTGCCGATTGGATTTCAGTGCATCAGGAAGCTTGCCGTCATTTGAATCGCACGCTGCACCTGATTAAGAGCCATAATTGCCTGGCCGGAGTGGTGATTAATCCCGCTACGCCCGTGGATACGCTCACTGAAGTGCTCGACATCGTGGATTATGTGTTGGTAATGTCAGTCAATCCCGGCTTTGGCGGACAGAAATTTATTCCCGGCGCGCTGCACAAAATGCGCCAGTTAACTGAGATTCGCAGCCAACGCGGCCTGGCTTACCGCATCGAAGTAGATGGCGGCGTGGCTCATGATACGGTAGCCGACGTGGTGCGCGCAGGTGGAGAAATTCTGGTGGCGGGCAACGCCGTGTTCGGCAGCGGCGATCCAACAAAGAACGCAGAAGCATTGTTGAAGGCAGCGAACGAAGCCATGCTGCTGAAGGTCTAAGTAACTTCCCATTGCCGATTGCCAATCTTCGGTCGCGAACCAATCGCGTTGCAATCGGAAATTGGAAGTCGACAATTGGCAATCCTTGATCTGAGGTCTTATGTCACGTCGAGTTTCCATCATCGCAGTATTGGGCATCCTGCTTATCATCACGTCCGCGTGCACGAATAAAAAATCCGTGAACCCGCTGGCCAACGTAGGCTCGAAGCAGCCGGATAAAGTCCTGTTCGACCGCGCCATGGACGCGATGAAGCACAACCGCTTCGACGTAGCTCGCATGACCCTGCAGACCTTGATCAATACCTATCCCGACTCCGAATACATCGCGCGCGCCAAACTGGCGGTAGGTGATTCCTGGTACGCCGAGGGTGGGACCGCTTCGCTGGCGCAGGCCGAGCAGGAGTATCGCGACTTCGAGACTTTCTTTCCCAACATGCCCGAGGCCGCCGAGGCCCAGCTGAAGATCGCCAACATCCAATATCAGCAGATGGAGAAGGCCGACCGCGACTTTACCCACGCCAAGCGCGCGGAGGATGAATACCGCAACCTGATCATGCAGTACCCGGACAATCCCAAACTGGTGAAGGAAGGCAAAGAACGTCTGCTGGAAGTGCAGGAAGTGCTCGCCGAACGCGAGTTTGAGATCGGAAAGTTCTATTACCTGCGGATGTCCTATCCTGCGTCCATTGCCCGCCTGAAGACGCTGATCGAAAAATATCCTCTCTACAGCCGGGCCGATGAAGCACTTTTTATCCTCGGACAGGATTACGAAGGCCAAATTGCTCAACTCCGCCTCCGCCCCACGTGCGTTAAAACCAGCCCTAAACCCGGCTGCGTCGGCGAGCAGATTAAAGCGAACATGATCGAAGAACTCACCAAGCAGGCCGCTGGTGCCTATTCGCAGATCATTACCCGGTATCCGGTTATGGACCGAGGCGATGACGCCAGGAAACGGCTCGTGGCTCTACATCAGCCTGTGCCCCGGCCCACCAGGGCGGCGCTGGCGCAGAATCGTAAGGAAGACGAAAGCCGGCGTGAAAGCACCACTCTAACCCGCCTGATGAGCGTGGTGAAGAAAGGTCCTGACGTAGATATGGCGGCCAAGGTTGGCGATCCCACTTTGGTGGATCCCACGCCGGTCGCAGCCAATCAGGAGTCGATCAGAACAACTCGCGAAGCCATGGGTCTGCCCGCTGGTGACCACAGCTTGAGCGTGGAAGCGGTCGGCACCGGAACTCCCGGCGCTAATGAGCCAGCTCCGCGATCCGATGCGCCTGCTGCGCCTGCCAGTGCCGATCCTTTTGCTCGAACCAACACTGCTGCCGATCCCAACGAGCTCAAGCCCACTGCGCCGGCCAACGAATTGAAACCCAGCGGGACGCCCGACCCCAATGAATTAACCCCAACTCCTGGCACGCAGACTGCCGCGGCCAGCAGCCAACCTGCTCCTGCGCCAGTCCAGGTCAACGAGATTCAGTCGGGTCAGGCCAACTCGAGCACTTCTCAAACTGCCAGTGCGGATGCCAGCTCCAGCCTGGCCACTGATAAAGATATTTCCAGCAGCAAGAAAAAGAAGAAGAAGGGATTGAAAAAAATCTTGACCTTCTGACGCAGTTGTTTCGTCGTCAAGAATTTGTTCCAGGATTTCTCTGGATCGCCTTTATCAAAGATTTCGCGAGCTTAAACGCCGCTGGGACGGGAGTTGCTTTCGTTCTTTCTGCCCCGCGGATTTTTGCAGCTTCTCAAGCGCGCTACGGAGTTCTTCCAGACGATCGCGTCTGCGCTGATGCTCAGCTCTCGCTTCCAAAGTGACGGCTTCGCCAAGCTCCCAGTACAAAGAGTTAGCGGAGTGGATGGAATTCATTTCCGACACCAATGTTTCGATGTTGGTCTGTCCAGGCTTGAATTTCATAAGCCCTGCCGATGGGTCGGATTGGACTTCCCACGCCCCTTTAGTTGCTCATCCTAACTCCTCCTTCCAACTTCTGAAGTAAAAATTTTGTAAAACGGAAGAATTAGCCCTGTTGATTACCAAAGTCTGGGACTCGCGAGTTTCCCTGGAATAAGCTCCTTTATTGTCCAGCCCCCTTGGGAACGCACTAGACGCTGACCCCTAGTAACCGGGTAACCTCCCGTCTGATCATTGACTTACATCTTCCGGCAGGTTACCTTCGCGATATCTCCCCTCAGAAGAGGAAAAATTTCTTTGGCCCGGAAGATACTGCTCGCCGATGACAGCGTGACCGCCCAGAATATGGGGCGCAAAATCCTCGCGGATGCGGGCTACGAGGTCATCACCGTCAATAACGGCTCCGCCGCCCTGAAAAAGATCGCCGAACTGAAACCCGATCTCGTAATTCTTGACGTTTACATGCCCGGCTACAGCGGCCTCGAAGTCTGCCAGCGTCTCAAGGAATCGCAGGACTCGTCGCGCATTCCGGTGCTGCTAACCGTCGGCAAGTTGGAGCCTTTCAAGCCCGAAGAGGCGCACCGCGTGCGGGCTGAAGGTTTTATCGTCAAGCCATTTGAAGCCAGCGAACTGCTCAGCGCTTTGTCGAAGCTCGAAGATAAAGTGGTGCCGCGCGCCGAGCCCTCCAAGCCTGGACGTTTCGCTCGCGCCATCGCGGCCGCCGAGGAGTCTTCTCGAATCACTCGCAATGACAATGACACTTCCGCTGACAGCGGCTGGAAGAGCCGCATCGCATTTCCCCACGAGAAAACGCCGGACGAAAAAGTTCCCGAGGAAGACTCCACTTATAATCCCGTGAATCGTGATCTCCGCACTGTGGTGGAACGCCCCGCAGAGAAAGCTGCAGAGCCGCCCGTCGCTATGCCGCACGCAGCGGCCAATGCGAGTCTGGATGTCGCCGCCCTGGCTCCGCCCGGTCTCCCCCAGGATGTAACTCCAGAAGAAGTTGCCGCAATCGCCGCCGCCGCCGCTCAGATCCAGTTGGCTACGGCCATCCGCGACCAGCAATCGTCTGCTCCCGCGGAAAATACGAGAGAGAGTTCGGTCGCTAACCCCGAAAAAATTTCAGCCGAGAGTTCCGCAACAGCCGACCAGCCTGCTGGCCGAGTCGACGATATCTCTCGCGGAGCTCAGTTTGCCTCAGCTCCCGCCTTGAATGCGGAAGTACAGACGGAAGCAGTTGCAGAAAACGCTTCTTCAGAAGAATCGCAGGATGTTCCAGTAAACGACGCGCCTGTAACCATGGCGGCGGCAACTCAATTTGCAACCGCTGCAGATGGAAACATTTCGCGATGGACCGCCGTGGCCGTTGCCCTGGATGCCGACGAGGCGATGATCTCTCTCGAGCAGGAAATGCAGAAAGCCTATGCCGCTTTCGTGGCCGAGGAGGCCGCTCCCGCGAATGAGACCGCTGAAATTGCCTTCTCGCAGAATCTTCCCGCAGCCCCAGCCCCCGCAGAGCCGCAAGCGGAAGCGGTTTCCAGTTCGGAATTCGTTCCCGCGGCTCAACCTGAGCCCGTAGCAAGTTCAGATGCATCGAGCACCGAGCCCGCGCCTCTGTCGCCCGACGCAGAAGCTACCACTTCCCCCATCCATGCTGGCGTCACTGAAGCTCCCGAGTCAACCGCTCTCGTTCCGCAGCCGGAACCTGCATCGAATGAGTTCGCCGAACCTGCAGCCATCGAAGCCCAAGCCGCGGCGCCTCAATCGTCGGAGCCGTATTCCCAAACCGCCTCTGATCCTATGAGCGCGGTTACAGAAACCGCCTCCGCTCCAGAGGACTTGCCGTCCGCGCCGCAATCCGAATCTGCCGTCGAGCAGATGCCCGCGTCCAGTAACGCTTTCGCGCCGATTATTTACTCTGAGCACTCGGAGCCTGTCGCGGAATACAAGAACGAAGCCCACCCTGAAGAAGATCTAACCAGGGAAGATCAACCAAGGGAAGATCAACCCAGGGAAGATTCCGAAACCTTGAAGAGCACCGCGGCAGCTTGGGCCAGCTGGCGCCAAATTCGCGATACCGGCGATGCCAAACCCGAAACTTCTGCGCCCGGCCGCGAGGAACTTAACATCCCTGAGCCCGCTCCCGCGGAGCCTGCTGCCATGGCCGTTGCCGCCGGTGCCGAGCAGAACCTACACGAAGCCATCGCTCCGCCCTCCGAAAATCCCAACGACGTCGCCAGCATCGTCGATAGCGTTCTCGCCGATCTTCGTCCCCGCCTCATGGCCGAGATCACCCGAAAAATGTCAGAGAAGAAATAATCGGGCGTCTCATTTTCCCTCTTCAATTTCCAGCTACTGGATATCTCCAAATTACCGAATATCCGTCTTATTCCTCCCGATTAGAAACTGCCAATCGTATTAGTATTGCAACACCACTTATAAACTGAGTACATTCGTCCTATAGCTGCAGGTCGGAGTGTTGTGTGTCATGAACGACCGGATTATCTCTCACTACCGCATCCAGGAAAAACTTGGAGCGGGTGGCATGGGAGTGGTCTACAAAGCTGAAGACATTCGTCTGGGCCGCCTGGTCGCTTTGAAATTCCTTCCGGAAAACACCGCCATCGACGCGCATGCCCTCGAGCGTTTCAAACGCGAGGCCCGTACCGCATCCGCACTCGATCATCCCAACATCTGCACCATCTACGAAATCGACGAAGACCAAGGCCGTCCCTTCATCGCCATGCAACTACTCGAGGGACAAACCCTGGCCGACCGCATCGGCAATCAACCCGTCCCCCTCGCCACCTTGCTCGACTGGGCCCTGCAGATTTCCGACGCCTTGCAGGCGGCGCATGCCAAGGGAATCATGCACCGCGATATCAAGCCAGCCAACATTTTCATTACCACTCGAGATCAGGCGAAGATCATGGACTTCGGCCTGGCCAAACTTGAGCTGTCGGATCTGGCGGGCTCGAGCGCCCCCACCCGGTCAATGGATGCTCAACTCACTCACACCGGCGCAACCATCGGCACCGTCGCCTACATGTCGCCGGAGCAGGCGCGAGGCGAGTCGCTCGATGCTCGCACCGATCTTTTTTCCTTCGGCATTCTGCTCTACGAAATGGCGACCGGCAAGCAAGCTTTTTCCGGACCCACCTGGGCCGTGACGGTTCATGCAATTCTCGGCCAGGCGCCAGTTTCCCTGAACGAATCCATGCCCGGCCTGCCTCACCGTCTGCAGGAGATCATCGACAAAGCGCTGGTAAAGAATCGAGATCTGCGCTACCAGACCGCCGCCGAAATTCATCGCGATTTACTGCAACTCAAAAAAGACTACGAAGCGGGAAAGAGCCTCAAGTCAACGCGCACCGCAGCCATCTGGTCTCGCAAGCGAAAACTCCAGATCACCCTCGCCGCGTGCTGCGTGGCATTACTGATCGTAGCTGCGATCTGGATTCCGCGACTCGCGCATCGCTTCCACTCAGCCGTGGCCGGCATTGCCGCGCCCGCGGTACCGGAAAAGAAAAGCCTCGCCGTATTGCCGCTCGCGCCCATTGCCGACGATCCCAAGCTCACTGCCTTCGGCAAAGGCCTGCTCGAAGATGTGACCGCGAAACTTTCAGAATTAAGCGCCAATCACGATCTGGAAGTTATCTCTCCACGCGCCCTCGAAGACAAAAAAATCACCACGCTCGCCGACGCGAAAAAAGAATTCGGCGTCAACCTCGGCCTCGCCGTTTCCCTGAAACAGGATGGCGACCTGCTTCGCGCCTCCTACAACCTTATCGACACCCGTACCGACAAAAATCTCGCCGGAGACTCCATCACCGCGCCCGTCTCCGACCTGTTCACCATGGAAGATAAACTCACCAGCGGCATCGCCGGCGCTCTGCACATCAACCTGCGCACCGAGGAGCGCCAGGCCCTGGGCGCCCACGCCACCACTTTGCCGGAAGCTTATCAATATTTCGTGCAAGGCATCGGCTACCTTCAGCACAGCGCCGAGCGGGAATCTCTAACCAGCGCCGAGATCGTTTTCAAACAAGCCCTCAAGCTGGATCCAAATTATGGTCCCGCGGAAGCGGGTCTGGGCGAAACCTATCTGTCTCTCTACCACAATACGCAGCAGCCACGCTGGATCGAACCGGCTCGGCAAGCCTGCGCCAAGGCCATCGCATTGGGCAATGCCGGCGCCGAAGGCCATACCTGTTTAGGAACGCTCGAAAACGCTACCGGACAGTTCGAAAAAGCCGCCGAACAGTTCCGCCAGGCAGTGGAGCTCGATCCGGTCAACGATCAGGCTTATTGGCATCTTGCCGAGGCCTACCAGAATCTCAACCAGCTCGATAAAGCCGAGGAAACTTTCAAGCGACGAATCAGTGTGCGTCCAAATTACTGGCGAGGATACAGCGCGCTTGGGGTCTTCTATATCAGTCAGGCCGAATACGCCAAAGCGCAGGCCATGTTCGAAAAGGCGGTTTCGCTGCGGCCCAACAACTATCGCGACTTCAGCAATCTCGGGGCGGCTTTGCTCTACGAAGGCAAGGACGAGGAAGCCACCCGTGCCTTCGAAACTTCCATTGCCATCCGTCCCTCCCTGCTGGCATACGAAAATCTCGGCGTAGCCTATTTCCGGCTGCGCAAATTCGATCAGGCCGCGCGCAATACCCAAGAGGCGCTCAAGTTGGAAGAAGACGATTACGAGGGTTGGGGCAACCTCGGGGACGCTTACTACTATGGTGGCAATAAACCCGCAGCCGTGGAGTCCTACAAGAAGGCCATCTCCCTGGCCGACGAGAAACTCAAGACCAACCCGCGCGACAGCGTCGTTCTAAACGACCTGGCCAATTACTGGGCTATGCTCGGAGATCGTAGCCGCGCCCTCGACTATCTGGATCGGTCCCTGGTCGGCGGCAGCCAGGACAAAGAATTGCTTTTTCAAGCCGCCCTGGTGTACAACCAGTTGCACGAAACTGGGACCGCGTTGGAGTGGTTAAGCAAAGCCTTGGCCGCGGGATACTCAAAATCGGTGGTCAGCAAAACGCCGAACTTCGATAATCTGCACGACAACCCGCGCTATCAGGCCTTGATGCAATAGGAACCTGAGGCAAGAGGAATAAGAATACAAATCCTTTCAAAATTTACAGGAGGTCTTCAATGCCCAACATTCCATCAGTCGATGTGGTAACCGGAGCCGTCACCGACGGCCCGATCAAAGACGGTGAGTCATTTAAGTGGACATGCTCCGAGGACACGGGCAATATCAGCGTCACCGCCCAGCTTATGCCAGGCGGAAATCCATGGTTCAGCCCCAGCCCCGCTTCCTTCACCGCTCCCAGCGGAAGCGCTACTGTAACCGCCGAGGGAGTGAGTGTCGGCGGATGGTCTTACACCGCGAACGTAGAAACCGACGGCGCAAAAATCCGGGTTGACTCATCCATGCCAAAGCCGCACGCGAAAGCCAGCTAGCTTCAATCCGTTCCTGAATACAGAAACCCATTCCTTCTCATCCTGAGGCCGCCATCGGCCTCAGGATCTTTTGGGGGCGTGGCCCACCTTTGGCGGATTGTCTCTATGCGCCATTTTTCGAAAGAGGGTGCCCCGTCCTTGCGTTTTTTGCAAGGGTAGCCCAGGCTTTGGGGGATTTATCATCTGCCCCATTTCGGATGAGGGTGCCCCGTCCTTTGCGCTTTTTGCAAGGGCGGGTACGATGCTGCCGACACGACCGTTGTGCCTTCTGGACAAAACCCATTGCCCACGCGCTCGTGGTACCCGCCCTTCGCAAAGTGCACGAAGAACGGGGCACCCTACTGTGCTGGTGACATGAGCGTGATCAAAAGCCTGGGCCACCCGCCCTCCACGGGGAGCCTTACCTATCCCTTACGAATCTAACTCTGAACGTTGTATAGAAGCCCCGGTCTCCGTTGCGTACGGGTGACTGATCGACGTTGATAGCAGTGCCCATCTGATGCGCGACGAACTGAGCCAGGTACAGTCCAAACCCGGCTCCTTCCTCGACCTGTCGAATTGCATCCTTTGCACGGAAGAAAACGTGGAAGATCTTGGCTTTTTCATCGTCGTTAATCCTAGGGCCATACGAAGACACGACAAGCTCTATAGTGCTCGGCGTCTCATTGAAGCGAATGACCACGTCGCAGTCCCGTGGCGAGTACTTTAGGGCATTGTCGATAAGCGTGTGTGGTATCACCGGTACAGCTACCGGGTTTCCCCTTATTTCTCCTCTGCTCTCTCCTTCGACCCGGACGCGTATATTTTTTTCGGTGAATGCTGATTCGTAAATTCTCACATACTTGATTACCATCCCGTGGAGGCGAAAGAGAGTGTCGCCTTCACTGCTAATTCGCTCGGGATGGAGTAGAAGAAAGGCGGTTTGTAGCTTCTCCTCCATGAGTACGGCGGCCCAGTAAATCGCCTTCTCGGACGGAAGAGATCTTGCTAGCTTCTGCTCGACTGTTGTTTCTCCGGGATACCGCGACTCCAGTACGACGTTCACGTTTTGGCGCACGCGGGCGATGAACTGCTTATAATCGTGCAGGAAAGAAAAGCTGCGCTGAATATCGGGACGGATTAGATCGAGGAAATCTTGCTCGTATTCTTTTTTCTCTACGTAGTTCTTAATGAGTGCGGCTTTCCGGACTTCAATTTCACTGCGAAAGTCCTTCTCGACCTGGTCAAATGTCTTCTTTATCCAGTCGTAGTCCTCCCCTCTCAGAATGTCTTGCGGATTCTGGCGGATCATTCGTTTCTTAGCCGCAGAGGTTACCGTTGACTGGACCAGAAAACCGAAAGCGAGGACTTGAGAGTCAAGCCATTCGTAGTTGAGTCCGTACGAGCAGAGCAACAATCCCTTCTTGCTGTTCCTTTCGCATTGTCGGTCGCAGTGATTACACTGAGACGGCCACCCAGCCCAACCTGGCCTGCGCTCTCCATCCAGCCGATGAGGGAGTGGGAAGAATGTGGAGAGCTAGCTTTTCCATAGCGAGGCGATGGCTACTGCGGTTTGTATGAGACTGAGCACGTCTCCGATGGCTTCGGCGCTCTGCATTCGATCTTCCAGGAAACCACGAAGTTTGGACGTATTCTTCTGCAAGATCGCGTCGCGAGAGAGTCGCTCCAGCCGTGCTGGATCATCGATGTTCGGGCCTACGACTCTTTGTATCCGTGCTAGGTAGAAGCCAATCGAAAATCTCTGCTCAAGTAACTCGTCAACCTTACGCTTGAAGTCAAAGTAGTCTGAGCTCTTGCCTAGTACAGCGTCGGCCTGCTCGAAGAATTCCTGGTACTTCAGCGGCCAGTCGGCACTGGAGTAAGCGATTATTATTTGGGCTGGCGTCGTTTTCCTCGGTGTCGCAGGATACCCAATCCTTGTTCGCTTGATTGCTGTCTTCCTACTCCCTGCAGGTCCAGAAGCAAGATATCAAAATACCCTGACTCCAGCTTCGGGAGATCGGTGACATCTGGCCACTTTTCCAGTGTGTAACCATCTCGTTCGAATAGCGTCTGATACGGAAAATCGTCATCGTCGATAACTAGCAGGCGAGACCTCTTCTTGATCTCATCGAAGGGTATGTCGGGCCACTTTGGCCGTTTAAACCACATGGTTAGGTTGCTCTCCCGGAATGAGTATAAGCTGCTCCAGGTTCGTGTGGTTGACAGACCGTCGTTTGACGGGATTATACGCAGCGCTGGGGATGGAGTCCCACGCGCGGGCGGGCGGGCTCCGGCCAAAGTCGAAAGCGGTTGATTCCAGGTCCGGGGGGTGGGGGGAGCATTTTGCCGTCTGTATATACCACCCCCGCCGCCGTTTGACCCTTCTTTTCCCCCGCCTGTAAGATCAAACTTCATCAGCGTTGACGGCTGTCGTCCAAACTACGGGGCAAATCAACACATAGAGATGAGTTCTACCCTGTGATCCCTCTGTGTCCCCTGTGGTAAAGGGTTTTCGTTTGACCGCCTGTAGCTGATTACCGACATGCCCCACGACCTGCCCAAATCCTACGAACCCGGCGCGATCGAAACTCGCTGGGCCGAATACTGGATCAAAGAAAAACTCTTCTCGGTCCCCACTCCGCCCGCTGGCGAGACGCGCCCCGTCTTCACGCTCTTATTGCCGCCGCCCAACGTTACCGGCCGCCTGCACATGGGCCACATGCTCAACCAGACTCAGATGGATATCATCGTCCGCTGGCATCGCATGCGCGGCTTCATCACCCTGTGGCTGCCCGGCACCGACCATGCCGGCATCGCCACGCAAATGATGGTGGAGCGCGATCTCGCCAAAGAAGGCAAGAAGCGCCGCGACCTGGGCCGCGAAAAATTTATCGAGCGCGTGTGGGAGTGGAAAAAGCTCTACGGCGGCGCCATCCTCGACCAGATGAAGCGCCTCGGCGCATCCGTCGATTGGGATCGCGAATATTTCACCATGGACGAAAATCTTTCCCGCGCCGTGCGCGAAGTTTTCGTCCGCCTCTATGAAGAAGGCCTGATCTATCGCGGCAAATATATCGTCAACTGGTGCCCGCGCTGCGAAACCGCCATCTCCGATCTCGAAGTGAAGCACGAAGATGTCGCCGGAAAACTCTGGGAGATTCGCTATCCCGTCATCGGAACCGATGAATTCATCACCGTTGCCACCACTCGCCCCGAAACGATGCTCGGCGATACCGCCATCGCCGTAAATGCAAAAGACGAGCGCTACACGCATCTCCACGGCAAGAAAGTTCTGCTGCCGCTGATGAATCGCGAGATCCCCATCATCGTCGATGAACTCGCGCAGCCCGAGTTCGGCACCGGCGCAGTGAAAGTAACGCCTGCCCATGATCCAAACGATTTCAAAGCCGGCCAGCGCCATAACCTGCCGCAGATCGACATCATGGACGAGCACGCGCACATGAACCAGAACGCGGGCCAATTCAAGGGTTTAGACAGATATGAAGCGCGCAAGCGAGTGCTGGCCGACTTGCAGGACCAGGGATTTCTCGTCGCCGAAAAAGACTATGCCCTCTCAATCGGCAAATGCGACCGCTGTGGAACCGTAGTCGAGCCGCGCCTTTCCGAGCAATGGTTCATCAAAATTCAGCCGCTCGCGCAAAAAGCAATCGAGGCCGTCGAAAGCGGCGAGATCACCATCGTCCCGGAAAATTACAAACAGATTTATCTCAACTGGATGAACAACATCTACGATTGGTGCATCTCGCGCCAGTTGTGGTGGGGCCATCGCATTCCCGCCTGGACCTGCGACCACTGCAAACACGTGATCGTCGCCCGCGAAGAACCGCTCACCTGCCCCAAGTGCGGCAACACAAAATTAGAGCAGGTTTCCGACGTGCTCGACACCTGGTTCTCCTCCGGCCTTCTACCGTTCACCACGCTGGGTTGGCCGGAGAAGACGCGCGATCAGGCAGTGTTCTATCCCACCACGCTGCTGATCACCGCCTACGAGATTTTATTTTTCTGGGTCGCGCGCATGATCATGTTCGGTTGCCACTTCATGCAAGGCCACGAACAGGATCCCGCGATCAAAAAAGCCAGCGGCTGGGCCGATAAGAAGAACGACAGCGTCCCTTTTCGCCAGGTCTATATTCACGCCCTGGTCCGCGACGCCGATCGCCAGAAAATGTCGAAGACCAAAGGCAACGTGATCGATCCGCTGGAAATCATCGAGCGCTTCGGCACGGACGCGACTCGCTTCACCCTGGCCGCCATGGCCGCGCCCGGAACCGACATCGCCTTCAACGAAAGCCGCACCGAAGGCTACCGCGCCTTCGCCAACAAAATCTGGAACGCCGCCAGATTCATGTTCATGAATGTAGATCAGTCTGGATTCATGTGGGGACAGCCGCCCTCGGCTGTCCAGCCGGGACGAAGTCCCGGTAAATCCGGCCACTTAGCAGGAGTCGGAGGCTTTGACTGCTCCACTCTCGAAGACCGCTGGATCCTCTCCCGCTTCAATCGCGTCACCGCCGAAGTGAACGACGCTCTCTCCACCTACCGCTTCCACGAAGCCGCCAACCGCATTTACGATTTTTTCTGGGGTGAATTCTGCGACTGGTATATCGAGCTGATCAAGCCCCGCCTCAACTTCGAGGAAGGCGCTGACAAGACACACGCACTCGTCGCATGCGCAAACCTGGTAAATCTTTTCGACGCATCCCTGCGCCTTCTGCACCCAATCATGCCCTTTATCACGGAAGAAATCTGGCATGCGATCTACGACGGAAATCCGCCGCTCCAGTCGATCGCCCTCGCAGCTTATCCGCAGGCTGATGAAAAGCAGTTCGATCTCGTCGCGGAAACGGAGATGGCGATCCTGCAGGATTTAATCGTGAACGTTCGCAACGTGCGCGCCGAATTGAAGGTCGAGCCTAAAGTGAAAGTTCCCATCGAAATCTTCGCGCACGAGCCGGCCATCCGCGCCATGATCGAACAGAATCGCGGAGCGATTGAGCGTCTGGCGAACGTCGACAAGATCACATTTATGCAGGGATCGCTGGCCAACCAGGCCGGCGTTCGCAGCACGGCGCGTTTCGATGTCCACGTGATCTATGAAAGAAAAATCGACGTTGCCGCCGAGTGCGAACGCTTGAGAAAAGAACTGGAGAAAATCGAGAAAGAGTTGGCGAACAATCAGAAACAGCTGGGCAACGAACAGTTTCTGGCAAAGGCTCCCGGAAATGTAGTCGAAGGTTTGCGCAAACGAGGTAAGGAACTAACGGGCTTGCGTGAGAAAATAAAGAGCCAGATGGGGCAACTGGGCTGCTAAACATATTATTGTGGGGACAGCCGCCCTCGGCTGTCCGTCGAGTGCAGCTCGACCGGCCCGGCTGAGTGCCGCTGGATGTTAGACGTTGTCAGTCGCCGGTAGGAGCAGCGGGTCTTCGACCCGCGGACAGCCGAGGGCGGCTGTCCCCACATAGATATTTGGTCTAGTGGCAAACCGTATGGACTTTAACAGCCGACGCATCACTTCGATCATTGAGAACGCGCTGCTCGAAGACCGCGCCACCAGCGACGCCACCAGCTATGCCTGCATCGACCCCAACCAGCGCGCCTCCGCCACCATTCTCGCCAAACAGGATTGCATTCTTGCCGGCATCGGCTGCATCGCCCGCATCCTCGATGTTTACGCCGCCCTCGATGGCGCCGTCACTTCGCACTACGAAGTCACTACCCATCCCGAAATTTTCGATGGCGTGCGTTTGCACAAAGGCCAGTCCGTCGCCGTCATCCGCCACAACGCGCGCGTGCTGCTCTCCTGCGAACGCGTCATCCTGAATTTTCTCCAGCGCATGAGCGGCATCGCCACCGTGACTCGCAAGTTCGTCGATGCCGTCTCCGGTACCAAAGCCCGCATTCTCGATACACGCAAGACCGCTCCCGGCCTGCGCGTGATCGACAAATATGCGGTACGCTGTGGCGGCGGCCAGAATCATCGTCTCGATCTTTCCGACGGAGTCTTGATCAAAAACAATCACATCGCGCTCGCCGGCGGAATCGTCCCCGCCCTCGAACGCGCAGTCCGCAACCGTCGCGGTTCCCAGCCGATCGAAGTAGAAGTTCGTACGCTTCAGGAACTCGACGAAGCGCTGGCGCACGGCGCCGAAGCCATCCTTCTCGATAACATGACTCCCGAAGACGTTCGCCGCGCCGTCGGGCGTTGCGCCCAACTCGAGCGCCGCGTCCCGCTGGAATGCTCCGGCGGAATCCGTCTGGAAAACGTTCGCGCCTACGCCGATACCGGTGTCGATTTTATTTCCGTCGGCCTGCTCACCCACTCCCCCCAAGCTGTAGACATGAGTATGCGCGTCTCGCCCGCGTAAAATCGATTTCCTTCGTGAACCCTGGTGCCCTTTGTGGTAAAAGCCCTTTTGTTTGTGCTTTTCTCCGCGGTCCCGCATAATTCCGAAATCAAGAAGCAGACCAAAACTCGTGTGCCGCGGCGGACGCTCACTTCCACGAAAGCGGGCGGGTCCCCGAATGAAGCTACCGACGCTCGTCTCGGCCGCATCGTGCGCTTATTAATGGAGCACGCCACCGTCGTCGTAAGCGGCACCAAAATCGCGCAGGAAATTTCTTCCAACCGCTCGGAAGTCTGGCGCCTCATCCAGCAGTTGCGCGGCTTGGGCGTAGACGTCGCCGGCCACCCCGCCACCGGATATCAACTCAAGTCCATGCCCGATCTTTTGTTACCTGAAATTCTCACGCCGTTGCTGCGCGCCACAATCTTCAGCGAAAAGCTTCACCACTTCTACAAAATCGGTTCCACCAACACCGCCGCCATGGCGGCCGCCGCCGATGGCGCTCCCGAAGGCTCCGTGTTTCTCGCCGAGGAACAGACCGCAGGCCGCGGCCGCGGCGCGCACACCTGGCAGTCTGACCGTTCCGCTGGAATCTATTGCTCGGTGGTGCTGCGCCCCGCGCTCCCGCCCTCCGAAGTGCTGGTCATGACTTTGGCCGCAGGGTTGGCGGTGCGTGCAGCCATTGAAAATGTTGACGCGCGAGTCAGTCCCGACTTGAAGTGGCCTAACGACGTCCTCATCGCCGGTAGAAAAGTTGGCGGCATTCTCACTGAGATGAACGCCGAAGCTACTCGTGTCCGCTATATCGTGGTCGGAATCGGCATCAACGTGAACCAGTCAAGTTTTCCCAAAGAATTCGAGGCCGAAGCCACATCGCTGCGCTTGTCCACAGGCAGCGAATGGTCACGGGTGGAACTGGCCACGGCTTTGCTAAAATCGCTCGACCGGGAATATCGCCTGCTGATCGAACAGAAAGACGCGCGCTGCTCCATCCTAGAACGATTTGCGGAGCAGTCGTCCTGGGTGCGGGGAAAGCGGGTTCGCATCGTGGAAAATGGGACCACGATCGAAGGCGTTACGGAAGGGCTCGACCCTCGTGGCTTCCTTCAAGTTCGGAGCGCAAAAGGTTTGCAGACGATTTTAAGTGGCACAGTCAGAGCGTTTTGAGAAGGCAAGGCTTTAGCCGTGCTGGCCCGAAATCCCAGATTCTTGGGCTGTGACCTGAGTGATGCTATTTTGACGATTAAACAACGAGTGTCATCCTGAGCGGAGCCGCTTTTCAGGCGCAGCGAAGGATCTCCGGCTTAACGGGCACAATGCGTAAGCCAAACTGCAGCAGTACAGCTTTGGCCCTTGATCAACGATTCACAGAATTTACCTATGCTCTTCGTTCTTGATGTCGGCAACACCAACACGGTCCTCGGAGTTTTTGCCCGGGCAGCGACCGCATCTGCCGCGGACTCCGACGCTGCTCTACGCTACGATCAACTTGTCGCCAACTGGCGTGTCGCCACCCGCCAGGCCAGCACGGTGGACGAATATGGCGTCCTGTTCCGCAATTTATTTTCGATGGCGAATCTCGAAGCCGCGGGCATTCATGGCATTGTGATCTCATCCGTCGTGCCGCCGCTCGATCCCGTTCTGCGCCAGGTCTGCGAGCGCTATTTCAATTCCAAGCCGCTGCTGATCGAGCCCGGCGTGAAAACTGGCATGCCCGTGCAATATGACAATCCTGCGGAAGTCGGCGCCGACCGCATCGTCAACGCCGTCGCCGCATTTGAAAAATATGGTGGCCCCTGCGTGATCGTCGACTTCGGCACCGCCACCACTTTCGATTGCGTTTCCGCAAAAGGCGAGTACATGGGCGGAGTGATTTGCCCCGGCATCGGCATTTCTGCCGACGCTCTCTTCCAGCGCACCGCTCGCCTTCCCCGCGTCGAGATTCGCAAGCCCGCCCGCGTCATCGGCACCAACACCGTCGGCAGCCTGCAGTCCGGCCTCTATTACGGATACCTCGGCCTGGTCGATGGCATCCTCGAACTTCTGCTCGACGAACTGGGCAAAGAAACGAAAGTGATCGCCACCGGCGGCCTTGGTCCCATGATCGGTACCGGATCGAAGTACATCAAGCAGGTCGATGATTTCCTGACTCTGGAAGGTCTGCGCATCATCTGGGAACGGAACTCTGCCGCGCGCTCTTCCCACGTGCCGAAGCCCGCGCAAAAAGTTTCCCGGAACTCCCACCGCTGAGCCATCGTGGAAAATTACTTCCAATATTTCTCGGAGGTTGAAGAGCACTTTCTGCAGCGGCGCGGATCTCCCCTAATTGGTTCAACACTTGACTGGGCCCAGATTGAAATCTGGAAGGATGCTGGCATCCCTCTCGAGGCCGTGCTTCGTGGCATTGACGCCGCATTCGATAAGTATGACCAGCGTAAATCGAAAAGACACGAAAAGATCAACAGTATTCTTTGGTGCGCGCAAGCCGTGTTGTCCGCCGCCGAAGACATGAAGGAAGCTGCAGTCGGCTCATCAGCCAGCTCTCCGTCCGAAGACCGGCCGTCGTCCAAATCAAGCGCGGGTCAAGGCTTTGAACCCGCCACCATCGCGGCGTTTTTGCGTCGCAACGCCGATCGTCTATGCTCGGCAACGCTGCCGCAAACCTCCGAGATCTCCATGCAAAGTATCGCCGAGAACGCCGCCGACACACTTCGCAAACTAGCCGAGGAAATCGAGAACATGAAAGCAACATCAAGACTCGAGGACCTGGAGCGCCAGCTCACTGTGCTGGAAGAAAAACTTTTTGCCGCATTGCTCGCAGCCACGCCAGACGAAGAAATCGTCGCAGTGCGTACCCAAGCCGACCGCGAACTCGCTCCTTATCGCAGCAAAATGGCCGCGGCGCAAATCGGCCAGCTGCAAAAGCAATACGTCCACAAACGCCTTCTGGAAAAATACGGCTTACCGCGTCTCAGCTTGTTTTACATGTGAACGCTTTGATCCGTGACCGTACCGTTTTCATAGCTGCGTCAGGCCCAAGCGCCTCGCTCGGAAACGGAAACATTGCACTCTTACGGGAAAAACTCACAACGGTATACGCTACCGTGGAAGAGCGGCGCTTTAGCGCCGCGGAGAGCGTTCGCAACTAAGGGGCTTTAGCCCCTGAGGCTGCCATCGAATCATGACCCACTCATTCGACGCGCTCATCGTCGGCGGCGGTGCGGCGGGCCTGATGTGCGCCTTCGAAGCCGGCAAGCGCGGACGCCGCGTCGCCGTGCTCGAACACGCGGATCGCCTGGGAAAGAAAATCCTCATCTCCGGCGGCGGCCGTTGCAATTTCACCAATCTTCATTGCCAGCCGGAAAACTTCCTCTCCTCCAATCCACATTTCGCCAAGTCGGCATTAGCCCGCTACACTCCAGCGGATTTCATTGCGCTGATCGAGAAGCACGCCATCCCCTATCACGAAAAAACTCTGGGCCAGCTTTTCTGCGACCGCTCCGCGCGCGACGTCCTCGGCATGCTCGAATCCGAATGCCGCGATGCCAACGTGGCCATTTTTCTCGATACGAAGATTGAGCATATCGAACGAACAAACGATTTCATCGCCTACGCGCGGAATGCCGAGTTCAAAGCTCCGGCTCTCGTCGTTGCTACCGGTGGTCTTTCGATTCCGAAAATCGGAGCAACCTCATTCGGCTACGATCTCGCCCGCCAATTCGGCCTAGCCATCCGCAATCCGTGGCCTGCCCTGGTGCCCCTTCTACTCAACCCGGAAGACTCTTCGCGCTACTGTGATCTTGCTGGAGTCTCAACTGAAGTGATCGCGTCCTGCGGCACCCAGCAATTCCGCGAAAAAATGCTCATCACGCATCGCGGCCTCAGCGGCCCCGCCATCCTTCAAATTTCCTCCTACTGGCAGAAACCAGAATCCATCCTCATCGATCTTCTCGTAGGTCACCAAGTCGCCTCTGCATTTCGCGATCCAAAAACGCCGAGAAATCTTCCCACCCTGCGAGCAGAGTTGCGAAAGTTTCTGCCTCACCGCCTCGCCGACCGTTGGCTGGAATTACACACGCCAACTTCCTGGACGAATCAAGCGCTGGCAGATTTCGAAAAGCAATTGCACACATGGAACATTTCACCCGCCGGCACCGAAGGCTACGACAAGGCTGAAGTCACTGCCGGCGGCATCGACACAAAGGAACTCTCGGCCAAGACCATGGAGAGCCGCAAAGTCCCCGGCCTATTTTTCATCGGCGAAGTCGTCGATGTTACCGGCCATCTCGGCGGCTTCAATTTCCAGTGGGCCTGGTCTTCCGGTGCAGCGGCGGGAAGAGCGCTATGACATTCCGCGTCAGCATGGTCCGACGACTACAACAACCGATCGAACTCCTCGTTCCCATTTTGGGAGGCTTCCACCCGAAAGCTCTACACGAACGACTGTATTTCATGATGGCAATCAGACTGCTATCAAAATTCATCGAGGATAATCGCCGTGGAACTATTGAACGAGCCCAAAGGCTGGCGACATCTGCAGGAGATGGCGCAGCGAGAGCAGGATCCGCAAGCGTTGGCGGCCATCATCGATAAGATGAATCGTCTTCTCGATCAGCACAACTGGAGCGGAGTCCTGGAGCCGCAACTGCCCGGTCAGCATCTCAACCCCCCTGATTCCACGATCAGCCTGGAAATTCGCTCCGGTAAGAACCTCGACCGCGAGTGACGACCGCACGAGTATCGACCGCTCATAACGGCCACGAGTAATGATTCGGCCTGGCATTCGAAGCTCCCCAGCTCTGGCCTTCGAATGCCGTAGAATCAACTCTTGCTCCTAAACATTGAAAAGCTCATCTACGGCGGCGACGGACTCGCCCGCCTCCCTGCCGATGCCCGCGGAAAAGGCAAGGCCGTATTCGTTCCCTTTGTTCTCGCCGGAGAGAAAATCGAGGCTGCGGTAACCGAGGAAAAACCCGGCTTCGCCCGTGCCCATGCCTCGGCGATCGTCGAGCCGTCTCCGCAACGCATCCCCCCATCCTGCCCGCATTTCGGCCGCTGTGGCGGATGTCATTACCAACACACCACTTATCAGCATCAACTCGAAATCAAAAAGGAAATCCTGCACGAGAATCTGCGCCGTATCGCCAAACTTGAACTCCAGTCGGAGATCGAAGTCCACCCCTCCCCGCCCTGGAATTATCGCAATCGCTCCCGCCTGCAGGTTCGCTCTCGCCCTGAGTTCGCTGCCGGATACTTCAAGTTTGCCTCCCACGAACTTCTCCCCGTCGAGGAGTGTCCCATCAGCTCACCGCTGGTGAATCGCGGCATCGCTGCCCTGTGGAAATCAGGGCGCGCGGGGCGAGCCGCGGAAGGTGTGCGTGAAGTTGAATTCTTCGCTGGCTCCGATTCTTCGGGAAACGAAACCCGTCTTCTGCTCGAGTTCTTGTGTGCTCCCGAGGCGCGTCGTGCCGCTGTTCGCGCCTGGGCTGAAGAATTATGCGCCGCCATGGCTGAGATTGCCGGAATAGTGGCATTTCGCGAGCCGCAAAAAGGCGTTCAAGAACCCCTGGTCGCCGTCAGCGCCTCGGAGTTGACCTATCAGACCAAGCTCAACTCTTATCGCGTCAGTGCCGGTGCCTTCTTTCAGACGAATCGCTTTATGATCGACGAACTGGTCCGCGTGGTCACAGAAGGCGCTACCGGCGAACTTGCCCTCGACCTCTACGCCGGGGTTGGATTGTTTTCCACAGCCTTGGCCTGTAGCATCCGTCACATTGTTTCGGTCGAGTCGTCACAGACAGCTGTGAAAGACCTTCAATACAATCTACCCGTGACCGCAAAGGCGGTTCATGCCGCGACCGAGCATTATCTGGCTGGGCTCGGAGTTAAGGGGCGGGCCGGACCTGGTGCCCAAGGTGGCGCAGTCCAATACGGCGCAGTCGGAGAAGGAGCAGTCCTCCCCCAATTGTTCCAGCCCGACGTAATCGTGGTCGACCCGCCCCGGGGCGGATTGGGTGATCGCGTGGCGCGTTTACTTGCGGGTGCGGGCGCGCCCCGCATCACCTATGTGTCCTGCGATCCGGCAACTTTGGCTCGCGATCTGGTCCCTCTTCAGAGCGCTGGCTATCGTGTCCATCGGGCTCACTTGGTCGACTTATTCCCTCAAACCTACCACCTGGAAACCGTCCTGCACCTGATCCGCTGAACGCGTTCTGCAGAACATGATTTGCTGACCATCGCAGTGTGCTGAAAAGCTGGTCTGCCTGTGTGGGGGTAGCTTATGTGGGGACAGCCGCCCTCGGCTGTCCGCCGAGCGCAGCGAGGCCAAGCTGATTCTGCCAACTTCAGTTTGATGCCAGGCCCATGCCCACGCTTCCACAACTTACGCAGCCTGCGCCTCTATCCCCGCCAAACGAATTCCAGTTCAAGCCCACGCGCCAGCCCATGCTCTGGGCCGCTCTGGCCTATGCGGTGGGAATCATCGGCGGCACCAACTTTTCTCGTCCAGCATCATGGTGCATCGCTGCTACCGCAGCCTTTCTCGCCGCAGCACTCTATTTCCTGACCAGAAGAAAATTGCTCGCCACAATCTTGGTTTTCTTGACATTCTTTCTCGCGGGAGTTCTTCAAATCCAGCTGCGAGATTCTTCTGGGATTCGAGATTCAAATCTGAATCCCTTCGCCTACGGCCCGCCAGTTCAGATAACCGCCCACGTCAAACGCGAAGGCAGATTGCGCCAGGCATCTCCAAATGAGCTGAGCCAAACCGTCGACCTGCAGACGGAAGAAATCGTCGCCGAGAGTGGCATTCGAATCCCCGTTCATTCCGGAGTGCGCCTGAATATCTATCAGGCTATCGATGACTCTCGCCCGAACCCACCAGCCCCGCTCCCCATGCGCCTTTTCCACTACGGCGAGCGCATTCGCTTTCCCGCAAAGCTCAAGCTCCCACGAAACTTCCATAATCCCGGAGCCTTCGATTACGAAACCTACTTAGCGGAAAACGGCATCGCCGCGCTGGCCTCCGCCAAAGCCGAGGATGTCGATCTTCTTCCCGGCTTCACCGGAAACCGCTTCGAACTCTGGCGCACAAGAATTCACTCCAGCATCATCGCGCAAAATACATGCCCTGTGGCCGCCTCCGCAGGCCGCGCTCATCGACGCCATGGTCATCGGCGAATCCGCCTTCATCGATCGTGACACCCGCGTCGATTTCCAGCGCTCCGGTACCTATCACGTTCTCGTGGTCTCAGGAATGAACGTGACCATCCTCGCCTTCGTGGTCTTCTGGACTCTGCGCCGCCTGCGCCTCTCTGACATTCCCGCCACTGTGTTAACCATTCTGTTCTGCATCGCCTACGCCTTGCTCACCGAAGTCGGCGCTCCCGTCTGGCGAGCCACGCTGATGTGCGCCATATTCCTGCTCACGCGCCTGCTTTACCGCGATCGCTGCATGGTGAATGCCCTTGCCGCTGCCGCTCTCGCCTTGCTTGCCTTCGATCCCCGCCAGCTCTTCGCGGCCAGCTTTCAGATGACGTTTCTTTGCGTGCTCATCGTCGCCGCCATCGGATTACCGCTCATCGAGCGCACTTCGCGTCTCTACCGCCGCGCCCTCGCTCACTGGGACGCCGACGATTACGGGGCGACCCTTCCGCCCCGCGTGGCCCAGTTCCGTGTTGATCTGCGTTTGATCGCAGGGCGCCTGGCAAATTTCATCGGCAGCACGTGGTCGTTGCGGCTGGTGCGCGGCGCAACAATTTGTTTCCCTGCGCACATTCGAACTGCTGCTCGTATCCGCCGTAATGCAGATGGGCCTGGCTTTGCCCATGGCCTACTACTTCCACCGCGCCACTACCATTGGCCTCCCCGCGAATATCGCCGTCGTTCCTCTTACGCAACTTCTCATGCCCACTGCCGTGTTCACCGTCGCGCTAGGCTACATTTCTCTTGCGCTGGCGAAAATTCCCGCACTTCTCACCGCTCTCGCCCTGCAAGCAATCACTGGCACCGTGCACGGCCTGGGCAGCCTGCGCCTGGCCGATCTCCGCGTAGCCACGCCGTCTTTCGTGATGATCGCCGCGGCCTCCTTGGCCTTGATCGCGGCAATGATTCTCGCCCGCCGTCGCGCGCTGCTCGCTATCATCGGTCTGCTCGCACTACTCACCGGCATCCTTAACTCTCGCCTTCCTTCCGCCCAACCCGCAAACGCGCGCAGGAATCTTAGAGGTCACTTCCATCGATGTCGGCGAAGGCGATTCCATTCTGCTGGTCACGCCCCAACGCCAAACCCTGCTCATCGACGCCGGTGGCCCGGTTTGGGGCGCCGGCACGCAACTCGACTTCGGCGAAGACGTAGTCGCGCCCTATCTCTGGACGCGACGCATCTCCCACCTCGATGTCGTCGCCATTTCCCACGGACACTCCGATCACATCGGAGGCATGCCCGCCATCCTCAAAGATTTTCGCCCGAAAGAATTGTGGATTGGCCTGCTTCCACCCAGCCGTGCCCTGGATAATCTAATCGCCGAAGCTCACACTTTGGGAATCACAGTCGTGCGTCATTGGGAGGGAGATGATTTCGATTTAGGCGGGGCCAAAGTCGAGGTTCTTTTTCCGCCGCGAGATTGGCCCGTCGGACTCGAACCCAAAAATAATGACTCCATGGTTCTGCACGTCAGCTATGGTGAAACATCTGTCCTGCTCGAAGGCGACGCCGAGAAGGCCGTGGAACGCCGCATCGCCCGCCTTCACCCCGAACACGCAGATCTCTTAAAAGTAGGCCATCACGGCAGCGCCACATCTACGACGCCGGAAATTCTGGCAGCCACGAAACCAAGTTTCGCCGTGATCTCCGTCGGCTTCCACACATCCTACGGTCTGCCCAAACCCGACGTCCTCACTCGCCTCGAAGCCGCTGGAATCCACGTCTACCGCACCGACCTCGACGGCGCCGTCACCTTCTACCTCGACGGCCACTCCGTAACCGCATCGCTCCCGGCGCAAACGAACCATCTGTAGAGAATCAGTATGTAGAAAATTCGAAAATGAACCGCCTTGAAGGAGCGCGGCTTTTAGCCGCGCCGTAACTGCTCGAGAATAAAACCGGGCTTTAGCTTCTGCGCGACCTAACCCTTCGTCTCGTCCTCGTCCCCAGCTACCGCCCCACCCGACCGCAGCGACTCCGCAATCAAATTCCGCGCTTTCTCCGCATCGTCCTCCCGCACCAGAATGACCATTCCGCCCAGTCCGGGAAACGCATCCTGCACAAAGCTTCCGGATTTCAAATCGCTTTCAATCCCCGCCGAATCCAGCAAACCTTTCACCACCAGCGCCTCCGACTCCTGTTCGCTGTCAAACACCTTCACCAATTTCTCATTCGGATCAGGCCGCTGCTCCGCCGTCACATTCAATTGCTCTGCCATGGAATCTCCGGTTCTAGGGTCGCCGCAAGCAAGCGCTTGGACACCGCATCTTTCTGATTCTAACTCCTCCCTGGGAGTTGTATTCCGGGAACTCATCACTCGACACTGCGTTTTACTGCGTGTGACTTCCTGCCCTTCGTGGTTATCTCTTCAAGCGGACCGGCCGGAATAGAACGCACTCTACGATTCGCTTCCGGCACCTTCGGGCCGTTTCATTTTTGTCCCGATAAGCGCAAGATGCTATACAGATCGTCACAACACCCAGCACTGTCATAACATCCAATTCTGTGGGACGATGCCGCCGGGAAAAAAAGGGTCCTATGAATTCTGGGGAACAATCCAATCACGAGAACCACGCCTCTCAATGCCGCTCCGGATACCACAGCCGGCGACGAAGCCCGCCTGATCCGCCGCCTGCAAATCATGATCAGCATGGTCTCCTCCGTCATCAGCCAGGATCCCAGCCTCACCGTCGAAGAAGCCTCCGAACTCGCCGCCAGCGCCAAACGCGCCGCCCTTGCCATGTTCCCCGACAAAGAACTCGCCTACGACCTGCTCTATAAACCCCGCCTCCAGCGCCTGATGCGCGAACGCTTTCGCCTGCAGTAAAAGACTTGTCATCCTGAGCTGATTGTTGATCTCTAGGATTGTGTGATCGCGGACTCGTTGTTCTGTCTTTCTCAATCAGCAATGAATCGCACATTCAACTCGATTCAACAATTTATTCATCCGCCACCGCATTCCTCAACGTCCCCACCCCCTCCACACTCACCTCCATCACATCTCCCGCCACCACCGGACCCACCCCCGCCGGCGTTCCCGTCGCAATCAGATCCCCCGGCAACAGCGTCATCGCCTGCGAGATAAAACGAATCACCACATCCAGCGGAAAAATAAAATCCTTAGTATTTCCCGACTGCCGCACCGCGCCATTCACCCGCGTCTCCACACCTACGCCCGCCCACGGATCAAGCCCATCCACCACCACCGGCCCCACCGGACACGACGTATCGAATCCCTTCGCCCGCGCCCACTGATCCTCTTTTCGCTGGATGTCGCGCATGGTCACATCATTCAGGCAAGTGTAGCCTAGGATAAACGGCCGCACATCCTCGTCATCCCGCAGCAGGTGGCATGACTTTCCAATCGACCACACAAAGCTCGCCTTCATAATCCACCCGCTGCGAAATCTTCGGACGCTTCACCACTCCGCCCGGCGCCAGCAACGCGGAGTTCGGTTTGAAAAACAACAGCGGTTCCGTCGGCACTTCACTGCCCAACTCCGCCGCATGTTCCCGATAATTTCGTCCCACGCAGACGATTTTTGTCGGACTCACCGGCGCCAGCAACTTCGCCTCCTCCAGCGCAATCGGTTCGATCCGCCGCGTGCGCAATCCCTCCACGTCGCCGTCGGATTCCTCCGGCGCGCTCAGCAATATCCTCAAAATCGAATCGCGTCCCGCCACCGATTCGACCAGCCCATACTGAGCTTCTCCATTCAGCTGAAACCGGCAATATTTCATAAATCTATCTAATCACGAGAACCAGAAATCCGGCGAGAACTTTTCGCAACTCATCCTGAGCGAAGCGAAAGCCTGCCCTGAGCGGAGCCGAAGGGGATCTATGCAACTGAAGCCACCACGAGCCCCGCAGTCTCCACCACGCGCCGCTCCCAGACTCACTCCTACGGCACGCTCTCACTCGCCTCCTCCGACCGCGCACTCTCATTCCCCCGCTCATCCACTGCCGACACTGAATAAAAATAAGTCTTCCCCGCCACCACCTGCATATCCCGAAACGCCGGCGTCCTCACCAACTCCGAATTCAACCTGACCGGCTCGCCGCCCGCCTCGTGACGGTAGATGTTGTAGCCCGCCAGATCCGCATCGCTCACCGGCGCCCAAATCAAATCAATGAATGGCTGCTGCCCCGGCCCCGAAAAAACTGCCTGCAGCCCCGAAGGCACTGCCGGCGGAAACACATCGTGGGCAAACACCTTCACTTCCGGAGTATTATCGCCCTCCACTTCCACAGCCGGCTTTCCCGCCGTCTCGATCGCGCTCACCACCGTGCCGCGATAAAAATAAGTGTCTTCCCACTCGAATGTTTCGTCCAGGAATGAACTACTCCTTCCGCTCGTTCCCTCGGCGCACGGCGTAGCCTCCACATCGACTACCTTATTCCAGCTGGAACTCGATTCCAGACGCCGGTAAATGCGGAACAAATACTGCACCCCACTTCGTCCCTCAGCAGTACTCGGGCACTGCCACGAGAGGGTCACTCCTTTAGCGGACAACGTCGCCGAAAAATCACCAAACGGAGGCAGCGTCGGAACCAGCGCCACCCTCACCTGATTCGAAAGCCCCGCGCCGCGCCCCGCCGTATTCATCACCTCAACCGCATAGCTGGCAGATTCCATCGCGTGCTCCTGCTCCAGAGCGGCAGGCAATGTGTCCACAAAAGTTGCTGTTAGTTTTTTAGCGGACGACTTTTTCATTTCCGCAAAGCCTGCGGGCGGCGCCGTTTCTCCCACCGGCGTTCCACATGGCTTGAGCGCCGTCGCAACGCTGCGGCAGATTTCAGTTTTCCCCAGATAACGCACACTCTGCCGGTCCGTCGTTCGCTGCGGAATCGTCCAGGTAAGCGTCACCTTGTTGCCTTTCCTCGCCGCATGCAAGTCCGTTGGCGGCTTCGGCAACTCCAGCGATGGCGCTTCCGGCGGCCCAATCGAAGCGCACCCGCTCAACCCAAGCGTCGCCCCCGCCAGCAGCAACCATTTTTTTATCGAAGATTTCATGCAGAAACAAAGATTACATCAGGAACAGAGTTCGAGGATTCCAACTGACGAAGAAACATATCGTCCCGTAGGGACACCCGAAAATAGCCCGCCACTTTCAGTGGCGGGAACCCTTCCAAGAAGAAGATCCAGCGTCCCGTCGGGACGCCTGAAATGCACCGGAAATCGAAATCCTGCGAGATGCCCCACACAAATCCAACAGCCCCTACCCCACCAACTCCCGCACCGCCTCGCGAAACACCTTCGTATGCAAATCCACATCATCTTTTTCCGTCTGCGGAGACATCAACGCCATATTGTGAAACGGCGTCAACAAAATCCCCCGATTCATCGCATACAAATGCATAAACCGTTCCAACTCAAAATCCATCGCCTCGATGCGCCTCGCTACCATTCTTCGGAGCGTCCCGCGCTAAACATATACTCCGCCCGGCATCCCAGCCGCGTAACGTGCCACGGCAACTCCGCTTCCGCAATTGCTTTCGCCACTCCCAAATTCCAGCGCTCCGCCACCGGCATCATGCGGTCAAACGCATCCTTCGTCAGAACCTTCGTCAACGTGGCTCGCATCGCCGCCAGCGAAACCGCATTCCCGGCCAGCGTCCCGCCAATCCCGCCCACATCGCAGTCCTCCAAACTCTCCGTACCTTTATTCTGTCCAGCCGCAATCCGCTCCGCCACTTCCTCCGAAAATCCGTAAGCCGCGCCCGGAATCCCTCCGCCAATCGCCTTGCCAAAAACCACCACATCCGGCTCCAGCTTTTCCGCCGCGGTATATCCGCCCGGCCCCGCGCAGATCGTATGCGTCTCATCCAGAATCAGCAGCGTTTCATACTTGCGCGTCAACTCCAGCATCGCCTGATGAAATCCCTTCTCCGGATGCACAATCCCCACATTCGTCATCACCGGCTCCGCCAGCACGCATGCCACATCTCTCGCAGCCAGCGCCTGCTCCAGCGCGGCCACATCATTGAACTCCACCACCTTCGTCGTCACCGTCGGATTCACCGGCGGCCCAACATTCCCTCGCCGCGAACCCGCCACACCATTCCGATCCAGCGTGATAAAAGTTTCATCCACCGTGCCGTGGTAGCACCAGTTGAAAACCAGAATCTTCGCCCGCCCCGTAATCTGCCGTGCCAGGCGAATCGAAAATCGATTCGCATCCGTCGCCGTCAGCGCAAACTGCCAGTAAGGCAAATGAAACCGCTTCTGCAGCTCCTCCGCCACAAAAATCGCATCCTCACTCGGCAGCATCAACGTAATCCCGCGCCGCGATTGCTCCTCCACCGCCTTCACCGTGGCAAACGGAGAGTGCCCCGTCATCGCTCCCGTATCGCCCAGACAGAAATCAACATAGCGATGTCCATCCACATCGAAAATATGCGACCCCTGCGCCTCCCGCACAAACGGAGGAAATGCCCCCGCCCACTTCACCATCCAGTTCATGGGAACGCCCGCCAGCAGCGACTTCCGCGCCCGCTCAAACAACGCCTTCGACTTCGGCCGCTCATCCGCAAACTTCTTCTGCTCGCGCGCCATCAAAGACGCAAGTCGGGAACGATCAACATTTTTCATGACGAGGCAGCATAGCATGTACCCAGGATCGAAGCAGTTGGATCAGATTTTGGGTGTCGCAGGCTTTGGATGTCGGAGGTTTTGGGTGGCGCAGCGCTTCAGCGCTGCGATAAAGCTCCCCGGTTTTGAAACGGCGCGGCTTCAGCGGCGCCGCCAAGCCGTAATGAAGACACACGCAATGGGATCACTCAAACTTAAGCCCCGTCAGGGGCTGCCTATCTTTCTTCCGCGACTGCTGCCTCGCTCGACTCGGCCTTACCCTGTGTTCCTCTGTGTCCCCTGTGTTAAAGATTTCCTACAGAATATATCTCGACAAATCCTGATCCTTCACAATATCCGTCAACATCTTCCGCACATAATCCGCGTCGATGTTCACGCTCTCGCCTTTTCGCTCCGGAGCATCAAAACTCAACTCGTCCAGCACCCGCTCCATGATCGTATGCAGCCGCCGCGCTCCAATATTCTCCGTGCTCTCATTCACCCGAAACGCGAAGTGCGCAATTTCCTCCAGAGCCTCCGGAGTAAACTCCAGCTTCACCCCTTCCGTTTCGAGCAGAGCGGTATACTGCTTCACCAAAGAAGACTTCGGCTCCGTCAGGATGCGCACAAAATCTTCCATAGTCAGCGACTGCAGCTCCACGCGAATCGGAAACCGCCCTTGTAACTCCGGAATCAGATCGCTGGGCTTCGAAACGTGAAACGCTCCGGCGGCAATAAATAAAATGTGATCCGTACGCACCATGCCATAGCGCGTGTTCACCGTCGTCCCTTCAACAATCGGAAGAATATCGCGCTGCACTCCCTCGCGAGAAACATCCGGACCATGCCCGCCCTCGCGCCCCGCAATCTTGTCGATCTCATCCAGAAACACAATGCCCGCATTCTCCACGCGATCAATCGCTGTGCGCGTCACCTGATCCATGTCGATCAGGCGCTGCTCCTCTTCCTGAATCAGATATTCGAACGCCTCATTCACCTTCATCTTCCGCTTCTTCGTGCGCGCGCCGAAGATGTTGGGCAGCATATCCTTAATATTGATATCCATCTCCTCAACCCCTTGGTTGGTCATAATTTCGAAAGATGGAAAATTTCGTTCGCGGACGTCGATTTCGACTTGACGCTCGTCGAGCTTGCCTTCGCGTAGTTGCTGCCGTAATTTCTCCCGCGTGCGCGACGAAGATTCAGCCAGCGCGGTGCCGGCATCAATCACAACTCCGCCCGCCGTAGTAGAAGATTCGCCGGGCCGGCTGGGCGGCGATGGCGGCAGCAGAATATCCAACAACCGCTCTTCCGCATTTAACTCAGCCTTGTCGGCAACGTCTTCAAGCTTTTCTTCGCGCACGTTATCGATCGCAATCTCCACCAGATCGCGCACCATCGACTCCACATCGCGGCCAACATATCCAACTTCGGTAAACTTCGAAGCCTCCACTTTCAAGAACGGAGAATTCGCCAGCTTCGCCAGCCGCCGCGCGATTTCCGTCTTTCCCACACCCGTGGGCCCAATCATGATTATGTTTTTGGGAATGATTTCTTCCGCCAACTCCGGTGTGAGCTTCTGGCGGCGGGTGCGGTTGCGCAAGGCGATGGCGACGGCGCGTTTCGCGTCCTTCTGGCCGATCACGTGTTTGTCGAGTTCGACGACGATCTCACGCGGAGTCAGTTCGTCGAGTGCGAGTTGTTCTTCTTCAGCGCTGCTGGGTAAATAGATAGCCATAAATGTTCGTGTGGGGACGGCCGCTGTCGGCCGTCCCCTGATGCTGTTTACCGATTACCAAGACAAAGACAATCGAGCTTCGCTCGATGGACAGCCGAGGGCGGCTGTCCCCACATGATCTGTTACAACTCTTCAATCGTTACTGCATCATTTGTATAGATGCACATCTTGCCGGCAATCTTCATCGCTTCTTCGGCAATTTTGCGGGCGGAGAGTTCGGTGTGCATCGCCAGCGCCTGCGCGGCAGCCTGGGCGTACGGGCCTCCGCTGCCGATGGCTGCGACTCCGCCATCGGGCTCGATCACGTCGCCTTGTCCGCTGAGCAGAAATGTTTGCTCCTTGTCGCTCACCAGGAGCAACGCTTCCAAGTGGCGCAGGTATTTATCGGTACGCCAATCCTTCGCCAGTTCCACGGCCCCACGTCCCAGGTTGCCGTGATATTGCTCCAGCTTTGATTCAAAACGGCTGAACAAGGTGAAGGCATCGGCGGTCGAACCCGCGAATCCAGCCAGAATTTTGTCGTTGTAAAGCCGGCGAATTTTCTTGGCCGTGTGTTTGATGACGGACTCGCCGAGCGTGACTTGTCCGTCGCCAGCCAAAACCACGCTACCGTTCCGGCGGATGGATAAAACTGTAGTGGAGCGAATCAGGCGTTTCGTAGACATGAGCGCAATCCTTAATTATAGCAGCGCAGCACGATGCATCAGGAACCTTGAAGCCGAGCGCTCAGCCTCTGCTTTATTTCTGGCCATTCATTCATGACGATCGAATAACGAACGGAATCGCGCGGAATGAAATCCGCAGCCATGCGATGAGCGCGCAGCACGCCTTCAAACTTTGCCCCGATGCGCTCCAGGGCCGCGCGGGAGCGCTGGTTGCGAAAGTCAGCGTGAAAGCACACCCGGAGCACTTGCCAAATTTCGAAAGCGTGAGTGAGCATGAGCAATTTGGCTTCAGTATTCGCAGCCGTTCGGATCGCCGATCGCGTGAACCAGGTGTAGCCGATTTCGCACGCATCGGGGAACGCGCGGCCATGCCGCGCGTGCCCTCGCGGCCACAACCATCGTTCCAGGTTCCAGAAACGCGTCGAGCCGATGACGGTGTTATCACTTTGCCGGACGATTGCGAAGGGCACAGCGGTGCCGGCATCTTGCCAGGCTTGTGCCGTTTTCACATAGGTCGTGGCGTCGGATTTGCCCTGAGGAACGGGACTCCATTGGTAAAGCGATGGATCCGCCGCTGCCGCCGTCACTAAGCCGTCTATGTGATGGCCGGCGAGCGGTTCGAGCCGAATGCCGGCACCGGAGAGTGTTGGACTTCCTGGTTCCATAACTTCCAGTATGAAGTGATTCCGCAGCACGGAGCAACAAGTTCTTAAACGCAAGAAGTGACGCTGAGAGAAAGCTTTTCCCCCCATGAAACGAAATTCACTCCTCCATCACTATGGGACAAAGGAGCTCGGGCTGCTCGACGATGGGGGGGAGCGCAATCGGGCTTAAGCAAACGAAGCTGATATCCCTTTCTTGCACCGCCTCGGAGTGAACCCGGGATCCTCAAGTACGCAAAAGAGTAGATGAGGAGTGCGTTTATGGCGACTACTGTTGAGCAGGTTGAAATGGCTGTCGATACCGCGATCGATAATTCTGTCGATACGGCTGTCGATTCTTCACGGGAGGCAATCCCTTCGGGGCGGTTTACGCCCCGCAACGTCAGCGCGGAGCTGGGGCTTCTCGCCGATCTTGCCGGAACTTGGGAAGGCTTCGGATTCAATTTGATCGCCCGTCCAGCGTTTCACTTTGGCACCGACCTTTACTTGCAACTCAATAACACACGCGAAACTTTAAAGTTCGATCCCATCGGTTCGGTGATTCCGAATCGTGGCTTCGGGCAACACGATATTGGCCTGCACGGTCTCACCTACCTGCAGAAAATCAGCGACGCGGGAAAGGACGGAGCGTTGCATATCGAGCCGGGCATCTGGATCCGGCAACCCAACACAAACTTTCCTCCGGAGAAGGCCGCGCCCGAAGGGCAAGAATTGGTGGGCCGCATGGGCTCCATACCGCATGGCAACGCGATGTTGGCGGAAGGAATTGCCAGTCACTTTTCGGGACCGCCGGTTCTGCCGTCGGCGACCGCGAATTACAACGGCTCGGTTTTCCCGTCCTTCAACAGCACGCCGTTCGGAGTGCCGCCGACCGCACCCGCCATCAACATCAACGCGGCAACTTCGTCGGAGGCACTGACCGCTCCCGCCTTGGTGCCACCCGCGGTGCCTTTTCCTGAGTACAATCTCGCCATTCCACCCGGCCCGGCAAATACGCGGACGCCTTTCGGAACTTCGCCAGCGGAGCCACCCATCCCGAACACGCCGGCAAATCAGGCGATGGTGAATGATCCCATTGTGCTACTGCAAAATGTGGTCAAACAGCAGGTAAGTGAGGGATACGAGTTCGAAGGAACTGCACTCAACATCGCAACCAGAGAGCAGATTTCCTTTCTCAACACGCCGAATGTTCCAACCGGAGCCTCAACGCCGGTGCTATTGCCGCAGTTTGGCGGAGGCATCGAAAACATCCACTTCCTCGACGGCAAGTCGGTCAACGTTGGGGGCAAGCCGGAGCAGGAAGAAAATGCGCAGACCGCCCTGGTGTACGCCACTTTCTGGATCGAGAAACTGACGCACAAGAAAACCGGCCACAGTTTTATGCAGCTGCAATACGCGCAGATGGTCGTGCTGAATTTTCCCATCCGGCATTTGCTGCATCCTGAGCCGCCGGCCAAGCCCGCATTTGTGAACCTGGGATGGCCGCACATCTCCATCGCAACCCTGAAGAAAAACTTCGGTTAACCAGCCGCGGGCGTGCTGAACATCGCGGAAGCCAGCAGCACGCCCGGGTTTTCTATGACGAACAAAAATATGATCCTGGAAATTCTCCTGTGCTTGCTCATCCACATGAGATTTTGGGTGGGGCAGCGCTTCAGCGCTGCGATGACAAACGTCTACCTCAACAACATGTCATTCCGACCGGAGCCGAAACGCCAGCGACGGCGCAGTGGAGGAAGTTGCCGGCCTCGATTTTGCGAGATCCCTGTGTAGAGCGGACGCCCCCGTCCGCTGCCTTTGAGGTTGATTTGTGCGAGACGTGCAGAGCCCAAATATCCAGAGCTACCCTAGAAGATCGGACTCTATACTCCCACCGTTTGCTCACTCGGCTTGCCCGCCAACAACTGCCGCAATACATACTGCAAAATCCCGCCGTTGGCGTAATAAAGCGCCTCCTGCGGCGTATCGATGCGGACAAGGGCTTCGAACTCGACTTTCGGTTTGGCGGACGAGGCGTCCGCCGCTCCATGTCCACGCGCGCGGACTTTCACTTTCTGGCCAGCAGAATAGTGCTCAATCAGATTGCGAATGCCGCTAATCTCGAAAACCTCTTCGCCGGTGAGATGAAGCGATTCCGCATTCTGTCCCGCAGCAAACTGCAGTGGCAAAATTCCCATGCCGACAAGATTCGAGCGGTGAATGCGCTCGTAACTTTCGGCAATGACTGCGTAAACGCCCAGCAGCCGCGGACCCTTAGCCGCCCAGTCACGAGACGACCCGGAGCCGTATTCCTTGCCGGCCAGAATGATAAGCGGCGTACCTTCAGCCTGATATTTCTGTGAAGCGTCGAAGATCGACATTTCCTGATTGGTGGGAAGGTGCCGCGTGAATCCGCCTTCGGTGGAGACTAGTTTGTTGCGCAGGCGAACGTTGGCGAAAGTCCCGCGCACCATCACTTCGTGATTGCCGCGCCGCGAGCCGTAGGAGTTGAAGTCGGCGGGCTTCACGCCATGCTCTTGTAGATATTTTCCGGCAGGACCGTCTTTCTTGATCGATCCTGCGGGAGAAATGTGATCGGTAGTAACGCTGTCTCCCAATACCGCCAGTACGCGGGCAGAGTGAATATCTTCGACGGGCGAAGGCTGAATCTTCATGTCGTCGAAATAGGGAGCCCGGCGGATGTAAGTGGAATCTTTTTCCCAGGCGTAGGTCTGCCCTTTGGGAACGGAGAGACCGCGCCAGCGCTCGTCTCCGGCAAAAACCTCGGCGTAGCTTTTCGAAAACATCTCGGCAGTGACGGAGTGCTCGACCGCTTCTTCAACTTCGCGCTGCGTGGGCCAGATATCGGCAAGGTAAACCGGCTTGCCGTCTTTGCCCTTGCCGATGGCGTCTTTGCGAAGGTCGGTGTCGATGCGTCCCGCGAGCGCGAAGGCGACGACCAGCGGCGGCGACATTAAGTAATTCGCGCGGACTTCGGAGTTGATGCGGCCTTCGAAGTTGCGATTACCGGAGAGTACGCTGGCTACGACGAGATCTTTTTCGTCGATGGCTTGCGAAACTTCCGCAGGCAGCGGTCCGGAGTTGCCGATGCAGGTAGTGCATCCGTAGCCGACGATGTGGAATTTTAATTTTTCGAGATACGGAGTGAGGCCGGCGTTCCCCAGATAATCGCGAACAACCTTGGAACCGGGCGCAAGCGAAGTCTTCACCCAGGGTGGAACTTGTAAACCTTTTTCGACGGCTTTTTTCGCGAGAAGGCCGGCGCCGATCATGACCGACGGATTTGAAGTGTTAGTACATGAGGTAATGGCCGCGATCACGACGCTGCCGTGTTTGAGAGAATCTCTCACGCTCGCAGGAACGTGTTCGTGGACGTTTGGATCTTCGACGCCGATCGCAGCGGGACTGCCGCCCTCTTGCTCCCATTTGTCTTTGGCGATCGCGACGCTCCCACTTCCCGCAAAAGAAGCGGGAAGTGGGGCACCCACGTTTGAGGTAGTTTTCGCCGCGGACTTCGGCTTGATCAGCGTCGGCAGAGCTTTATTGAACGATTCCCCCGCTTGCGAAAGCACAACACGATCCTGCGGGCGCTTCGGTCCCGCTAGACTCGGCTCAACGGTCGCGAGATCAAGCGACAGAAGTTCCGAATATTCTGCCTCGGGAGTTTTGTCGTCGTGGAAGAGTCCCTGCTCGCGGCAGTAAGCTTCGACGAGCGCGATTTGCTCCGCGCTGCGTCCGCTGAGTTTTAAATATTTCAAACTTTCTTTATCCACTGGAAAGATGCCGCAAGTAGCGCCATACTCCGGCGACATATTGGCAATCGTCGCCCGATCGGCCAGCGGAAGATCGCGCAGCCCGGGACCAAAATATTCGACAAATTTTCCGACGACTCCATGCTTACGCAACATCTCGGTAATCGTGAGAACAAGATCAGTAGCAGTCGCCCCTTCGCGCAATCTCCCCGTAAGTTTTACACCCACTACCAGCGGAATCAGCATGGAAACGGGCTGTCCGAGCATCGCCGCTTCCGCCTCAATCCCACCCACACCCCACCCCAAAACCCCCAACCCATTAATCATTGTTGTGTGGGAGTCGGTGCCTACGAGGGTGTCGGGATAGGCTACGCGGTGGGCGTTTGACTCTTGCACGAAAATTACGCGCGCCAAATATTCCAGATTCACCTGGTGGACGATGCCGGTGTCGGGAGGGACGATGGCGAGATTGCGGAATCCGGTTTGGCCCCAGCGGAGGAATGAGTAGCGTTCTTTGTTGCGCTGGAATTCGAGCAGGGCGTTCATGTCGAAGGCAGAGGCGGTGCCGAATTCGTCGACCTGGACGGAGTGGTCGATTACCAGTTCGACGGGTTGAAGAGGGTTGATGAGAGAGGGGTCGCCGCCGAGCTGCTGCATGGCGTCGCGCATGGCGGCGAGATCGACGACGCAGGGAACGCCGGTGAAATCCTGAAGAAGGACGCGGCTGGGAGTGAAGGCGATTTCCTTGTCGGGTTTCGAGTTCTTGTTCCATGCGGCCATGGAGCGGATATCTTCTTTCTTCACGTTGCGGCCGTCTTCGGTGCGGAGAAGATTTTCGAGCAGAATGCGCAAGGAGAAGGGAAGATGCTTGGTGGAGATGCCTTGTTTATCGAGGGCGTCGAGGCGATAAATTTCGTATTCCTTGTTGCCGACTTTAAGGGAAGAGCGAGAGTTGAAACTGTTTAACGACATGATGGCCTTCCTGATGAAAGATGCCGCGAGACGGTGACGCCGCTTGGCGGAATGGAACCGATTCTGGAACCTATAAGTTTAGTCGTTTTGGAGCGGATTGCGTAGGGGGATGGAACGAAAGGCGCGAAAGAAGAGCCGGCATTATCGAGCTCAAGAAACTAGAAGCAGGTTCCTTTCGGCAAGCTCAGGGCAGGCTCTCACGGGGCTAACGCCCGATTCGGAATGACATTCCTATTCTGCTCTGATCGAGCCTCTTCAGTTCTGATCGCGCTTATTCTGCTCTGAATTCTGCTTTGAGCGCGCGCGATTGTTTCCGACGGCGCAAATACCATCGTAGCAACATTGCGGCGGCTGTGAGGACGATGATCAAGGTGAACGCGAGAGCCAGCAGAATTCGGGTTTGGCTGTAGAGGACGAAGATTCCGTTGGTGGAATAGAAGCCGTTGAAGCTGCTTACTACCGCGGGCAACGCGAGAAGATCTTGCTTGGTTAGCTGCAAGACGTGCTCGCGGGGATGGTAGTTGGAGCCCAATGGAAGCATTTCGCCAGCGGAGTTCAGTTCGATGTGGCCACCTAAGACGTAGGCCACGGGACGATTGCGAATGAAATCCGCAACGCGATTGGCGCTGGCGAGATCGGCTCTGGCGTTGTCGATGATGAGGTGTCCGGGCAAGAAGAAATCGCCGGAGAAGAATAGCGCAGTTTGGCGATCGTAGTAGGAGACGTGGGATGGGTAGTGGCCGGGAGTTGGAATCACGTCGACGATTCGATCGCCGAGATCGATTTGAGCGAGACCATTCGGCCAATTGGGAAAGCCGAAGTATTGGCGGACATGAGCGAGATCGGTACCGACGATTTGAACGTCGGAAAGATTTGCGAATTGCGAATCGCCAAGGCGGTGGTCGAGATGGCCATGGGTGTGGACGATAAGAAGCGGCAGATGCGAGTGATCCGGCCGGGCGAGCACGGCGAGTACAGTGTGCGCCAGCGGCATTTTATTTGGCTCAGGAACATCGCCAGTGTCGATGAGGAGAGCTTTGCTCGAGCCGACCAAGAGATACATGAATGGCGCTTCGGCTGTGGCGCATGGGTTCTCGCGCAGAATAAAAGTTGTGGGGTTATAGGGATGTACTTGAAGTGGAGGTTGCGGGTTTGCGGCACAGTCGGATGCTCCTTCGTTCCAGTGAACGTCCATGGAGCCGGGTAGGAGTTGCGAACGGGCGGGCGAGGGAGTCAACAGCAAGCTGGCGGCGAGCAGAGCCAAGCTCGCCTTCGCGATAGTTTCTCGAAGCCGCTTCGGATTTTTCAATGATTTGCCTCTTTCGCGTTTAGCAAAGCTGGATCCAGAGTGGGCAGCCAGAGTGCGACGGCTCGATCCAGACGCTTGCGGTCTCCAGTCGCACAGTAGTCCAGCATGAAGCCACGAAGACCGGCCAAGATTATCGTTGCGAAGGCGCGGGCATGCTTGCGCTTATGGCCTTCGCGAACCAGTGGAGCGGCCACGAACTGCAGCCAGTCTTCGACAGTGGAGTTGAGGAAATCTTTGTAGCGTTTTGGGTGACGCAAGGCGAGCCCGTAGGCCTCGAAGAAAAGCCGGAAAAGCGGTTGCGAGGCGGGCGCGCTCATATGGTTCCAAATACTGCGGCAGGCCTGTTCGAACGTGGGGGCATCCATCTGGGCATACTTAGTGCGCTGGCGGACGCGAATCTCGGCCAGAGCTTTAACTATTATGTTTTCTTTTGAGCCGAAGTAATAGAGCAGAACACGGGGACTGGAGCCGACGGCCTTCGCCAAGGGACGCAGTGAAAGGTCAGCGATTCCGTGCTCTACCAGATATTGAACGATGGCGGCGCAAAGCTCCGCGGGACGTTGTTTGTTCACCGTTCGGCTCATTTGAAATTAATTATAAATGAAACGTTCGTTTCAAGAATAAAGTTAATGTTTTAGGCTAACTCCATACAATCGGTTAGAAGTCCCTATGAGACGAAGGCGAGCTCAGGGATCGAAGCCAGGGCCTTTCTCGACGTTGGAGCGGGCGACTGAATGTCGCGCCCTTCGAATCCGCTTCAATCCAGGATTATCTCGCGGCGGTCCAGACTTGGTAGATAACGACCGCGATCATGAAAAGGAGATAAAGACGCAGAGACCAGAGGATTAGAAGCTCGGGGCCTTTGAGATGGCGGCGGGGGATGTGATGTTTTTTGGCGCCGACGAGCTGATCATGTTCGAGGGAGGAGAGGACGAGGGTTTGGTCGGCGGGGGAAACGACGGGCGGAGTGGGTGGCTTCGTCATAGAGCTAACGTCTCCCGAGGATTGAATTTCGTGGGTGGACCAAGAAAGCGTCGAGCTGCGCTCGAATGGACAGCCGAGGGCGGCTGTCCCCACATTTGCATCCACTATCCACACTACTTCTATCCACACTACTTCTATCTACACTACTTCGGCATTTAGGCGTTCGCAGCCTGAAATTCATTTCCTACGTCCCTCCCAGGGCGGAGAAGATGTTGGGGGCGATGATGCTGATGCCGAAGAGGATGCCGGCGGCGGTCAGGATGAAGACGACGCCGGAAGATAAAACGTTGGCCCACGGGGGGCTGACCAGATCGCCCATAATTTCTTTGTCGTTGACCAGCATGAAAAGAAATACCAGTGCCGGAGGCATGGCGAGAACGGCGACCACGTTGACGATGAGGACCACGTAGACGAGCGGCAAGCCGGGGATGAGTACGATGCCGGCGGCGGCAGCCGCGCAGAGAGTTAAGACGGCGTAGAAGGATTTGCCTTCGCCCATGGGCAGGTTGAGGCTGTGAGGTTTGTGAGTAACTTCGCCGAAAGCATAGGCCGAAGAAGTAGAGATGGTGATGGCGGCGACGATTCCTGCCTCGAACATGCCGAGAGCGAAGAGGGATGCGCCGAGGCGGCCGACGATGGGCTGGAGAGCCTGAGCGAATTCGGCAGCCTGATAATTGTCGGCGGTCATCTGGTGAGCGAACAAAGGCGCGGTGGCAAGGATGGTGGCGACGGCGGCGGCGGTTGCCAGCGCGGCGCCGAGGACGGTGTCGATGCGGCCGAAGCGAATATCTTTTGTGGTCATGCCCTTGTCGACGGTGGCGCTCTGCTGGAAGAAAAGCATCCAGGGGGTGACGGTTGCGCCGATGTCGGCGAGGACGAGGAGCAGAGTATCTTTGTTGAAACCGGGAAGAGGGTGCCACGTAATAAAGGCATGGCCGACTGCATGCCAACTGGGATGGGTCATGAGAGCGACGGGAATAAAAATTAAATTGAATAGGGCGGCGGCGAGTGTGATGCGCTCCCAGGTCCAGTAGCGGTGAGACATGAGCGCTCCGTACAGGATGACGAGAGCGATGAGGATTGCGATCCAGGGACGCATGCCGAAGAAGCCGAGGCCGGCGCGAACGGCGATGAATTCGGTGATGAGAGTGAGGAAGTTGCCGACGCCGAGATCGATCATGGAGAACCATCCCCAGAAGGGACCGAAGCGATCGAAGATGAGTTCGGCGTGGCCGCGATGGGTAGCGGCGCCGAGGCGGACGGTCATTTCCTGGACGACGATGGCCATGCAAAAGGTGAGGATGACGAAAGGGAGGAAGAATCCGATGCCGAACTTGGCGCCGGTGGCGGCGTAGGAGAGCATGCTGGGGCCGTCATTTTCGCCGAGCATGACGAGGACGCCGGGACCGGCGAGCAGCCAGAGGAGACGAGCTTTTGAAGAGAATCCGCGGCGGGAGCGGGCGGCGAAGACGCGGGAACGGTCATGGGCGCGGTCGACGTCCTCGTGGGTGATGACTACTTCGGCTTCGGACTGAGTGGCGGCGGGCTTCATCGGCGGAGTGCTGGCGGATTAGCGTAAGTATACATGAGCGAATAAACTATGGTTAAGTGCGTGCTCGCCTTACGACGTGAAGGTAGTCTCAGGGGCTAAAGCCCACAATGTTTACTGGCTCTGGCGGCACGACTGAAGTCGTGCCCTTCCCGAGCCAACCCTTTCCCGGACCCATGGCTTTCCGAACCAGACGAAGAGATGAACGAGGCGAGAATCGGGGAGGGTCAGGGATCCATCCACTTCGCTCAGGATGGCACGGTTATTTAGAGAGCTGGTCGGTGGGGGTGAGCCAGACGCGCTCGGCGGCGGCGCGGCCCAGCGAGACGTTGCCGGAGGTGGTGGAGAGAGTAAGGGTTTGATCGTAGTTGCGTTCGAGGATGCGCAACTTCGCGGTGGGACGAATGCCGCGGGCTTCGAGGAATTCGAGTAGGCGGCGGTCGCGCTCATAAATTCCGCTGACGGTGTAAGCGACACTGGGTTGGGCGTCGGCGAGCAGGAGTAGTCCACGACGGCGGCGACTGGCGGGGCTTTCCATCTCGCTCATATTGCCATGGGGGCAGATGCCGCCTTTGCCGAGCTTGGCGAGGAGTTTGGCTTCGAAATCGGGAGAGACGGCGTGCTCGAGGCGTTCGGCTTCGTCGTGGACCTTCCACCATTCCATTCCGAAGAGCTCGGCTAACATGCGTTCGATGAGGTGGTGGCGGAGGGTAAGTTTGCGGGCGATTTTGCGGCCGGCGGCGGTGAGGCGGACGTGGCCGTCGGACTGAACGCGGACCAGGCCGTCTTTTTTCAAACGGCGCAAGGCCATGGTGACGGCGGGAGCGGAGACTTTGAGCCAATCGGCGAGGCGCGCGGAGATTACGGATTCTCCTTCGCATTCGGCTTCGAGGATGGCTTTGAGGTAGTCCTCTTTGGAGACGGTGATCATCTGGGAAGATTATACGACGGAGTTAAGCATGGTTAATGGCGTGGGTGGAACAGACAAAATCTTTAACACAGGGGACACAGAGGAACACAGGGTAACCGGAGATCTCGCGTACGTGAGCTGGCTTATGTTTGACAGGGGTGCGGCTCTCCCCTAACCTTGAATTTCTTTTCTATGAAGATTCTTGTTCTGGGAAGTGGTGGACGAGAGCATGCGCTGGTGTGGAAGCTGCGGCAGTCGGCGCGGGTTTCGAAAGTGTATTGCGCGCCGGGGAATGGCGGGATTGCGGACGAGGCGGAGTGCCTGGCAGTGGATTTGAAGAATCTGGAAGCGATGGTTGCTCTAGGGGAGCAGTTGCGGCCGGACTTGACGGTGGTTGGTCCGGAATTGCCGCTGACGCTGGGCGTGGTGGATGAATTTATGCGGCGGGGTTGGCCGGTGTTTGGGCCGACGAAGGCGGCGGCGCAGCTGGAGGCGAGTAAAAGTTTTGCGAAAGAATTTCTGCAGAGGTTTCACATTCCGACGGCGGCTTATGCGATTTGCGATTCGATCGAGGAAGTGCGAGATGCTTTGACGCATTTTCATGCGCCGGTGGTGGTGAAGGCGGATGGATTGGCTGCGGGCAAGGGTGTGGTGATTGCCGCAAGTAAAGAAGAGGCGGCGACGGCGGCTGCGGAAATGTTAAGCGGAAAGATGGTGGGTGAGGCGGGAGCGCGAGTGGTGCTGGAAGAATGTCTGGTGGGAGACGAAGTTTCGTTTCTGGTGTTGAGCGATGGAGAGCGGGTTGTGCCGCTGGTGGCGGCGCAGGATCATAAGCGCGTGGGAGATGGCGATACGGGTCCGAATACGGGAGGGATGGGAGCTTATTCGACGGCTGACATTGTCGATGACAAGATGCGCGACTGGCTGGTGAATCATATTGCGCGTCCGGTGGTGGAGGGAATGAAGGCGGAGGGCGCGGAATATAAGGGCGTGCTTTATTGCGGGCTGATGATGACGGCGCGGGGGCCGATGGTGCTGGAGTTTAACTGCAGGTTTGGGGATCCGGAGACGCAGCCGATTTTGATGCGGCTGGAAAGCTGATCTGGTGGATGCGCTGGAGGCGTCGGTTGCGGGCGTGTGAGCGAAGGGGATTTCAAGTGGTCGACTGATGCTTCGGTGTGCGTGGTGATGAGTTCGGGAGGATATCCGGGGACGTTTGAAGTGGGGAAGAAAATTTCGGGTCTGGATGAGGCTGCGGGGGTGGAGGGAGTGAAAGTGTTTCATGCGGGGACTGCGAAGCGGGATGGGGAGTTTTATACTTCTGGCGGGCGGGTGCTGGGAGTGACGGCGCGGGCTGGGGAGTTGAAGACGGCTGTGGAGCGGGCTTATCACGCTTGCGGGAGGATACGTTTTGAGGGAGCGCATTATCGGAGGGATATTGCGGGCAGGGCGTTGAAGAAGGGTTGAGGGATCCCATGTCTCGCAAAAGAGGCGAGACATGGGGCACCCGATCGGAGTCGTGGAGGGGATTCCTCGTAAGGCCAGGGGCGAAACCGACGTGAAAGGGATCCTTCGACTGCGGTTTTGCTTCGCTGTCGCGAAGCAAAATCCTGGCTCAGGATGACAATTTACAAGAAGACCAATTTACAGGGAAAAACATTTTAGCTAAGAGGAATCATGGGAAAAATATTGGTTTCGATTGTGATGGGGAGTGATTCTGATCTGGAGATTATGCGCGAGGCAGGGAAGGCGCTGGAGGAGTTTGGAATTGCGTATGAGATGGATGTGACTTCGGCGCACCGGTCGCCGGAGCGGACTGCGGAGTTTGCGCGGAAGGCTGCGGGGCGTGGGATTCAGGTGATTATTGCGGGAGCGGGCGGGGCGGCGCATCTGGCGGGAGTGATTGCGGCGCATACTACTTTGCCGGTGATTGGAGTGCCGATTCCTTCGACGTCGCTGCAGGGGATGGATTCGTTGCTGGCAACGGTGCAGATGCCGGCGGGGATTCCGGTTGCGACGGTGGCGATTGGGAAGCCGGGGGCGACGAATGCGGGGATTCTGGCGGCGCAGATGATTGGGCTGGGAGATGCGGCTGTCGCTAAAAAGCTTGAGGCGCACAAAGAAAAACTGGCGCGGGGGGTGGAGGAGAAGTCGAGGAAGCTGAAGGGATCGTTGGGTGGGTAATTGCGTACCTCAGGGGCTAAAGCCCATTGTTTGTTTTGGAGGAGTTTTTCGCAGCGCTGAAGCGCTGCGCCACCCAAAGGCTTACGGCGATAAGCGGCACGGCTCGATCAAGAAAATCTCGACGCCGGGGCTGGGAATAGAGATCCTTCGACTGCGGTTTTGCTTCGCTGGCGCGAAGCAAAATCCTCGCTCAGGATGACATTCCTTTTTTGAAAAGCCTTTTGTGAAAGCCTCCTTTGAAGCCATTCTTTTTTGAAGGCTTAGAGTTTCAATCCTTTTAAATATTCGCGGAAGGGCTCGCCCAAGTCTTCGCGCTTCAGGGCGAATTCTACGGTGGCTTTCAGGAAGCCGAGTTTGTCGCCGGTATCGTGGCGGCGGCCTTCGTAGACGTAGGCGTACATTTTTTCTTTTTGCAGGAGGAGGCGCATGCCGTCGGTGAGTTGGAGTTCGCCTCCAGCGCCGGTGGGGGTGTTGGCGAGGCAATCAAAAATTGCGGGGGTAAGAATGTAGCGGCCGATGATGGCGAGATTGGAAGGAGCGTCTTCGGGCTTGGGTTTCTCCACCATGTTTTTGATTTCGAAGAGGCGATCGCCGAAGCGGCTGTCTTCGACGGGCTTGACGTCGAGGACGCCGTAGGAAGAAATCATTTTGCCTTCGATGACTTGCGTGGCCAGAACCGAGCATTGCTTTCTCGTCGAAGACTTCGACCATTTGTTTGAGGCAAGGGACTTTGGCGTCGATCACGTCGTCGGCGAGGAGGACGGCGAAGGGTTCGTGGCCGACCATTTCGCGGGCCATGAGAACGGCGTGGCCGAGGCCGAGGGCTTCTTTCTGGCGGACGTAAGCGACGTACATCATGTCGGAGATGGAGCGGACGACCTGCAGCAGATCGGTTTTGCCGCGCTCTTCGAGCATGTGTTCGAGTTCGTAGCTGACATCGAAGTGGTCTTCGATGGCTTGCTTGCCACGTCCGGTGATGATGAGGATCTGGTTGCAACCGGAGGCCATGGCTTCTTCGACGCCGTACTGGATGATGGGCTTATCGACCAGCGGGAGCATTTCTTTTGGCTGAGCTTTGGTTGCGGGTAAGAAGCGGGTGCCGAGGCCGGCGGCGGGGAAGACGGCTTTGCAGACTTTCATCTTTGGCATATGCGCGGTTCGTCGGTCGTTATGAGCGGACTGATGATTCTATCGCATGGTCGAGGTCGGCCTCAGCGGCTAAGCCGCTCGTCGAGCTTAGGAGCTTTTGTGGCGCGGCTGAAGCCGCGCCCTTTCGAAGCTGAATTTCAAACTTACGCATGTCCGCTTGTGGAGCGGACTTCTGATGCGGTTTCGGTGCTCGCTAGTTGCTCCAGGACGGTGCGGAGGGCGCGCAGGACTTCTTCCGCGGCTGTCGCCTTCAAAGCAAATTTCAACTTGCCGTCGGGGGTGAATTGAGCGCCGCGCTGGGCGGAGACGAAGCGGGCTAGTTGCTCGGGATCGACGGCGGCGTTTTGCTGGAATTTCAAAGTGACGGAGTCGCGCTTGCGTTCGATGGCGTTGACGCCGACTTTCATGCACAACAATTTTAGAGACGCGTAGTCGAGCAGGTTGCGGACTGCGGGCGGGGGTGGGCCGTAGCGGTCCTGCAGTTCGGCGGCGACGTCGGTGAATTGCTGTTCGGTTTCGACGCGGGCGACGCGTTTGTACATTTGCAGGCGCTGATTTTCTTCGGGAACGTAATCCGCGGGGATGCGGATGTTGAGGCCGAGATTGAGTTGGGTTTCGGCTTCGTCGGGAGCGGCTTCGCCTTTCATTTCGCGGACGGCGCGTTCGAGCATTTGGGTGTAGAGCTCGAAGCCGATGGCTTCGATGTGGCCGCTTTGTTCGCCGCCGAGCATGTTGCCGGCGCCGCGGAGTTCGAGATCGAGGGCGGCGATTTTGAATCCGGCGCCGAGGTCGGAAAATTCTTTCAGTGCGGCGAGGCGGCGGCGGGCGATGGGCGTGAGTTCGATTTCCGGCGGAAGCATGAGATAGGCGTAGGCGCGGCGGTTGGAGCGGCCGACGCGTCCGCGGAGTTGGTAGAGCTCGGAGAGGCCGAGGCGATCGGCGCGGTTGATCAGGATCGTGTTGCAGAGCGGGATGTCGAGACCGTTTTCGATGATGGTGGTGGAGACCAGAATGTCGGCTTCGTGGTGCATGAATTTCAGCATCACTTTTTCGAGTTCGCCTTCGGACATTTGTCCGTGGCCGACGATGATTCGGGCTTTCGGAACCAGAGCCTGGATTTTCGCAGCGATTTCCCAGATGGTGTCGACGCGGTTGTGAACGAAATAGACCTGGCCGCCGCGTTCGAGTTCCTGTTCGATTGCGGACTGGATTAATTTTTCGTCCCAACTGGCGACGACGGTTTGGATCGCCATGCGATCTTTGGGCGGAGTTTCGATCACGCTCATGTCGCGCAGGCCGACCAGCGACATGTGCAGGGTGCGCGGGATGGGCGTGGCCGACATGGTGAGGACGTCGACTTGCTTGCGCATTTGCTTGATGCGCTCTTTGTGGCGGACGCCGAAGCGCTGTTCTTCGTCGACGATGAGGAGGCCGAGGTCGGAGAATTTGATGTCTTTGGAGAGAATGCGGTGGGTGCCGATGAGGACATCGATTTTTCCGGCTTCGGTTTTTTGCAGAATTTCTTTTTGCTGCTTCGCGTTGCGGAAGCGGCTGATCATTTCGATTGTGACGGGGAATGGGGCGAAGCGCTGCTTGAAAGTTTCGAAGTGCTGGAAGGCGAGAACCGTAGTGGGCGCGAGCACGGCGACTTGTTTGTTGTCGCCGATGGCTTTGAAGGCGGCGCGCATGGCGACTTCGGTTTTGCCGTAGCCGACATCGCCGCAGAGCAGGCGGTCCATGGGCTGCGTGGATTCCATGTCGCGAATGACGTCTTTGATGGCTTGCGCCTGATCTTCGGTTTCGTTGAATTCGAAGGCGTCTTCGAATTCGCGGAACCATTCGTTGGCGGGCGGAAAGGCGTGTCCGACGGCGGTTTTGCGCTCGGCGTAGAGCTTGAGGAGTTCGTCGGCCATGTCTTTCATGGCCTTCTTCACGCGAGCTTTTGTTTTTGACCAGGACTGCGTGCCGAGATGACTGAGGACCGGCTTGGCGCCTTCGGAGGAGCGGTATTTTTGAACGAGGTCGAGGCGGGTGAGGGGGACGTAGAGGCGAGCGCCTTCGGCGAATTCGAGCAGCATGAATTCGGCGGGACCATCGCCGTGATTGATTTCTTTCAGGCCTTGATATTGGCCGATGCCGTGCTCGACGTGGACGACGTAGTCTCCGACTTGAAGATCGCGGAAGTCGGAGAGGAATGCGGAGACTTTGGATTTCGAGCGCTGCGGACGCGAGGCGACGGCGTCGGATTCGTCGAAGAGATCGCGTGAGCCGAAGATGGCGAGATTGGCTTCGGGCAGGAGGACGCCATCGGGGATGTAGGCTGTGGCGAGCGTGGTGGTGAGGACTTCGCCGGCGAAGTAACTGGTTTCGTCGGCGTAACTTTCGCCTCCGCGGGTGCGGCTGCCGAGCTTGAAGGAGACGTTGTATTCGGTGAAGACGTCGGCCAGGCGCTCGACTTCGCCGATGTTGGGGACGGCGAAGAGAACGCGCTTGCCATCGGCGTTGAGTTTCTGGACTTCCTGCAGCATCGTCGGGACCGCGCCGTGGAAGCGGGGCGAGGGTTGGGTTAGGAACGAGACTTCGGAGTGCATCGTCTAAGCTGCGGGTGATGCCGAGATGTTCGATATCGGCGCCGGGAAGAGTGGATGTTTTCTGCCACCAGTCGTCGGGAGCGTAAATAAAGATCTTCGGGGCGGACGAGATTGCCGACGCCGCTGCGCTCGTGGGCTTCGGCGACGCGGGTCCAGAAGCGGTCGAATTCTTCCTTGAGTTGATGGGTCTCGTCGAGGAGGACGGCGGCGCGAGGGATGAGATCGAAGATGGTGCTGTCGGCTCCGGCAACGGGGGAATAAAACTCCCAGCCGGGAAAAACGTTGAGGCCACCGGCGCGGACGGCGGCTTCGACGATCTCTTCGGAGCCTTCGATTCTTTTGCCGCTGAGGCGGGTGTGAATTGCGCCGAGAAGATGCTCGCTGACTGGAGTTTCGGTGAGCGGGAGAAGCAGGGCCTCGTCCACTGGAGTGGAAGAGCGTTGCGAAGCGGGATCGAATTTGCGGATGGAATCGGCTTCGTCGCCGAAGAATTCGATGCGCAGAGGGCGATCGGCTTCGGGGGAGTAGACATCGAGGATGCCGCCGCGTACGGCATATTGGCCGGGCATTTCGACTACGTCGGTGGAGGTGTAGCCGACGGTGTTGAGGTGGGCGAGGAGAGAATCGAGATCGAAGGATTCGCCGCGACGGATGGTGCGGGCGAGATCGGTGTAGTAATCGCTGGAGCGGAGTCGAATCGCGGTTGCAGCGACCGGCGAGACGACGATGGATGCGGCGCCGGTGGCGATTTTCCATAAGGCGGTGGCGCGTTCTTCCTGGAGTTCGGGATGCGGGGAAAGATTCTGGAAGGGGAGAACGTCGCGAGCGGGAAGGGCGACGATGGAGTCGGGATCGCAGGCGGAGGTGAGTTCGCAAAAGCCGCGAAGGACCGGAAGAAACTCTTCGACGGCGTGATTGTCTTTGACGACGAAGATGAGCGGGCGTTGGGCGGAACGCTGGAAAAGCACGAGCAGCAAGGCTTTTGCGGTGGGGGTGAGGCCGGAGACACGAATGCGCCCCGTGCCCTCCTTGAGGTGGGAGGCAACACGCGCGAAGGCGGGAAGCTTTTGTACGTCCACGAAGAGTTCGCGGACGAAGGGAAGAAGCATGCTTTTTAATTTTAGCAGGAGAGTGAGAGTGGTGGTTTGGCGGCAGAGGAGATACGATGCCGGCGACTTCGCTCTGCCGGCGACAGCCGAGGCGGCTGTCGCCACATAGGTGCATCTTCATATTTCATCTTAGGTCATCGGCGGAGCAGGGGACGGGTGAGGCAGGTGGGGCCGCCGCTGCCGTTGATGCAGAGTTCGCTGCCGGGGAAGGTGCGGAGGTCGAATCCGGCTTGGCGGAGGCGGGCGTTTGTTTTGTGATTTTCTTCGATGGCGAGCAGACGGTTGTTTCCCAGGGCGAGGACGTTGCAGGCCAGGGTGTCGCGCTCGGAGGAATCGATTTCGATGAATTTGAATCCGCGGGATTTGAGGAGTTCTGACGGTTTCTACGGCGAGCCAGGGGAGATCGACGAGGGCGGTGTGCTCGTCGAGGAGACTGATCAGGGACATTAGATGGAGGCAGGCGGAGGGTCCGGGGCCGTGGGGGAGTGGCGCGGAGAGAACTTCGATTCCTTTCGGCGAGAGGAGACCGCGCATCTGCTGAATACCGGCGGCGTTGGTGCGGTAGCCGTGGCCGATCAGCAGAGTGTTGGAATCGAGCCAGAGGATGTCTCCGGCTTCAGTGGTAGCCGGGCGAGGTGATGGAAGCGAGAACAGGGATTTGCAGACTCTGGCAAAACGAGGCTTGATGAGGACCTTCGGAGAGACGGTTAGGCTTACCGGGACGCATCACGATTAAGCCGAAGTCGGTGGAGAGCGTTGAATCGTGGGTGTAGACGGCGTCGAGCGAGAGATCGGGTGAGGAAGGGAGTTCGATGACTTCGGCTCCGGCGGTTCGCAACTCACGACAGAGAAAGTCATGCTGAGATTGCGCGATCGCGAAATCGGGGGCGTGATGAAAGCCGAGTTCCGCCAATGAGCCGGGCGATCCCAACCGGCGGAGCGCGGCGAGCATACCAGTACACGATCAAGAGCGCCGACCATCGAATGTCCGTTGAAAAGAGTTTTGGTCGCCGTCTGCATCGTGTCTCCGAAACTTGTGAACCTGAGGAAGCTGATAGGAATCTATATGGGCACTATGGCAAAAGCAATGTGGGAAGGCGCGGTACTGGCTGAAAGTGGTGCGACGGTCGAAGTGGAGGGGAATCAGTATTTTCCTCCGGATGCGATTCACCGGGAGTATTTCAAGCCGAGTGAGGCGCATACGGTGTGTCCGTGGAAGGGCACGGCGAGTTATTACGATGTGGAAGTGAATGGAAAACGGAACGCGGGAGCGGCGTGGTTTTATCCAGAGCCGAAGGATGCGGCGAAGCAGATTAAAGGGTATGTGGCGTTCTGGAAGGGAGTGAAGGTGGAGCATTAAGTTGTGACGTGTCTCTGTTCTGGGAGGCAGCGAAGGGATTGTCGAGCTTCGCTCGAATGGACAGCCGAGGGCGGCTGTCCCCACATGAGTGGTTGTCTCTCATATGAGCATTAGAACTCCATGTGGAGGCGGAACGAGGGGACGAGGACGGGGCCGCGGTCGCGGTTGTAGCCGGGATTGTTGATGTGCTGCAGGCCGGGGGCGAGGTAAATGCCGCGCCAGACGTGGGCTGTATAGTAGGTTTCGATGATATTTTCGCGGCCATAGTTGAGGCCGCCATCGCCGAGCAGGAAGCCGAGTCCGCCATCGGCGAGGTAATTCTGGTGGTCCTTCTTGATAGCATTGGAGACGAATGCGACGCCAGCGCGGTCTTGTTTGCGATGCCACCAGGCACCGTGGGCGCCGAGTCCTTCGGCGAAAGTTTGATCGTCTTCCGTGTAAGCAAAGGATTCAGTCTTGCCGTTATCCCAGCCGAAGCGTGCGAAGGCGGTAAGGTAGACGCGCGAGATTTTGTTCGAGGTTGATGCCGAAGCCGTATTTCCGCGTGATGTGCCAGGGATGGTTGGTGATTTCCGGGACTGGTTCCGGCGTGGGAGCCGAATGATTTTCGAACTGAATAATTGAATCGCGGTAGATACCCATGTTGGCGTAATTCGTATAGGCCAGTAGACGGACGACTCCGGCTTTTTTCGGGATGAAACCGTGACGGAGTTCGTATTCGTAATTTTCTGCGTGGACTTGCCAGGGGCGATAAACGAGATCGATTCCGTTTGCGATTTTGGGCATGAGAGCTTCGGCGAAGCGGAACCCCCAGTTGCGATCTTCGTAGTCGGCTGTGGCTCCGACGGTATAGCCGCGGGTATCGGCGGCATAGTCCCAGGCTCCGTTGTTGTCGGTGGTCCAGTTGATGAATTGCAAGTGGGTATCGGAGCCGACGGAATTTACATCGAAGAAGTCGGGCAGAGTGAACTTGCCGAAGCGGAGTTCCAGACGGCGGCGCGGGAGTTCGTCGAAGAGGGAAAGGAAGCTGCGATCGTTTTCCACTTTGTCTTTGCTCAGAGCAAACACCTTGTGAATCATGGCGCGGCCCAGGTAGGGAGCTTTGCTCAAGAGGGGATTGCGGACGATATCGAGATCGGTATTGCCGGCAAGGCCGAAACCTTGACTGAGGGCGGATCCGCCAGCTTCTTCCAGATCGACCAGAAGTTCGGTGGAATTGTTGAGGCGTACGCCGCTGTAGAGGGTTAAGACACGGGATGTGGCTTTTTCGTAGTTGGGGCTAAGACTGTGGGGGCCGCTGTACCTCGCGTAAAACGGCGGATGAGTTTGGAAGATGAAGTTGGCCTGGCCGGAGAGCCAGTACTTCGTATTCTGGAAATGCGGGAACATGGCTTCGGGAGCCTGGTCGGCTGCGGGATCGGAGGGGTCGGCTGCGTCCGGCTGCGGATTGGAAATCTTCGCGGAGGGAGGAGCATCCGGCTGCTGGGCTAGGGCAGAGAATGGGGAAGCGGCGGAAATGGACAATAGAATTAGAAACACTTGGGCGGTACGAAGGCGGCCCCGGGATGCGGCTCGGGGGCCGAATACGGGAGCTAACAAGATAGATCGTGGAGCGCCCGTAATATTGAAAATGAATTTCAATTTCATAATTCCACGATATGCGAGACAGAGGGCCGGCTCGGTGCCTGATGTCACCTATGACTGTGAGTTTCGTCACGAATAGCTTGAGATATTTTAGCCGTAGCGTATACGAATTATTAACTATAGTTAATATACCTCTCGGACGGGCGAAGAAATGAACCGACACGTTGTTCGCCCGGCCTGAGATTACGCAGAACAGGTTAAAGGAATGTTACAGATCGAGCGGTTGGCCTGAGCAATCTGCATCAGCGATCTAGTGCATGCGCAGTCCGCGAGCGCCGTTCTTGCCGGTGACCACGACCCAATTCATGCGCGGGAGGTTCAGTCGATTGTTCAGTTCCCACTGCCCGGGTGATGGAAACGTGGGAGCCGATGTTGCGCGCGAACTGCGTCGTCGCCATCGCCACGGGTGGTGCGAGAAATTCGGTACAGGCCATTGGTCTCGTCCTCCTTTCTGCAAGATTCGACGAAGGTGCGATTTCGGATTGAGAGGGAAACGACCACTGGATTTGCCGCCAGTATTGTTATAGCATACCCCCCTACGGTATTGGCAACTTAAAAATTAAACTGAGGCGGAAGAAATGCAAGATAAGATTCCGGTAATTTCGAAAGAGAAGCAGAAGCTGCTGTTTCGCATAAAGCGGATACGGGGGCAATTCGCGGCGGTGGAGCGTGCGCTGACTGCAGGGGATGAATGCGCCGATATTCTGATGCTTCTGGCGGCGATTCGAGGTGGAGTGAATGGGCTGATGGCGGAGATTCTGGAAGACCACATCCGGCTGCACATGATGAATCCGGATCACGAGATGGAGTCACCGGAGGAATTAGGTGAGGACTTGATTGGGCTGGTGCGGGCTTATCTGAAATGAGGCTGCGGGGATCAGGCGCATTGTTCGGCCGGAGAATGCGCATGTAGGAAGAATAAAAAAGGACAGCCCGGAGCCCCCGAAGCCGTCCTTTAACCCTCCCGGTTAGAAGGGCAACTTGATGACCTGAGGTTACCGGGGCGATGTTGCAAAAATATGGCGGGACGATGAATATCTGATTAATTCGCGGGGGAATGCCGCTGGTATAGTAATCGGTCGCGCAGTCGCTGGTTACATCTTTAGTTGCGTGGGAGCCTCGATGCCATCCACAACATCCCGAAAGGTGGAGCAGTCGCGCCGTTTGCAGCAGCGTGCGGAAAGCATGATTCCGGGCGGAGTGAATTCGCCGGTGCGGGCGTTTGGTTCGGTGGGAGGAGATCCGCCGTTCATTGTGCGAGGAAAAGGTTCGCACATTTGGGATGCGGATGAAAATGAATTCATCGACTATGTGGGATCGTGGGGACCGCTGATTCTGGGGCATGCCGCGCCGGATGTGCTGGACGCGATTGTGAGTGCGGCGTGCAACGGGACGAGTTTTGGGGCGTCGACGGCGGCGGAAGCGGATTTGGCGGAGTTGGTGATGTCGGCGTTTCCGCACGTGCAGAAAGTTCGCTTCGTGAGTTCGGGGACGGAAGCGACGATGTCGGCGATTCGTTTGGCGCGGGCTTATACGAAGCGCAAATATATTGTGAAATTTGAAGGGTGCTATCACGGGCATTCGGATGCGCTGCTGGTGAAGGCGGGATCGGGAGTGGCGACGCTGGGAATTCCGGGATCGGCGGGGGTTCCGGAGGAGTTTATCCAGTTCACGCTGGCTTTGCCGTTCAACGATGTTAAGGCGGTGGAGTATGCGTTCCAGAAGTTCAAACATCAGATTGCATGCGTGATTGTGGAGCCGGTGGTGGGAAATATGGGATGCGTTCCGGCGGCGGATGATTATCTGGTGGCGCTGCGGCTGATTACGGAACGGGAAAAATCGGTGCTGATTTTTGATGAAGTGATGACGGGATTTCGCGTGGCTTTTGGAGGAGCGCAGGAGCTTTACAACATTCGTCCGGATTTGACGACGATGGGGAAGATTATCGGCGGAGGATTGCCGGTGGGGGCGTATGGCGGTCCGAACGAGATTATGAATCTGGTGGCGCCGCTGGGACCGATGTACCAGGCGGGGACGCTATCGGGGAATCCGCTGGCGATGGCGGCGGGATGCGCGATGCTGAAGCATCTGCGGGAACATAAGGAGGAGATTTATCGCGTGGATCGAAAAGTTGAGTGAAGAGTTGGTGGAGGGCGTGGCGGCGGCGGCGAAAGATGCGGGCGTGGCGCTGTGCTACAACCGCGTGGGATCGATGTTTACGTGGTTTTTTACCGACGGGCCGGTGACGGATTGGGAGTCGGCTTCGAAATCGAATACGGAGGCGTTTGGAAAATTCTTTCGGGCGATGCTGGACGGTGGAGTGTATTTGCCGCCGTCGCAGTATGAGGCGGCATTTTTGGGAGCGACGCATTCGGAGGAGGATGTGCGGCAGACGATTGCGGCGGCGAAGGGGGCGTTTGCGGCGGATGAAGGGTTAGAGGCCGGAGGCTACGGGAGTTGTGGCGATGTCCAGAGCCGCCGGGGTCGCGGAGGCAAGTACAGAGGTCCTTCGCTTCGCTCAGGATGACAAGATTGGCTGACGGCTGGCTGCGACTTGGCCATCATTTGTGGAATTGTGACGAATTCGTATTCTTCATTTTTGTAGTGTGCGATCAGATGATCGGTGGCGATCACTGTTTGGGAGCGGTCGGCGCCCATTTGCTTGTGACCGCCATCGTGGAGAAGGATTATGTCGCCGCCGCGAATCTTGCTGGCCACTTTTCGCTCGATTACGGCGGCTGGCGGCGCGTTCCAGTCGTAGCCGGTGACGTTCCACATGATTGGTTCGAGGCCGAGTTCGCGGGCGATGCGGAGCACGGCGGGACGGCGTCCGCCGAAGGGCGGGCGGAAGAGATTGGAGTGTTCGCCGATGGCATCTTGCAGTGCGGATCGGCAGGCGGCGAGTTCACGTCTGATTTCTGATTCGCTTTTGAATATGAGAAGTGGATGGGTGAAGGTGTGATTGCCGACGATGTGGCCGGCTTGACGATTTCGCGGGCGAGTTCGGGACGTTGCTGGACGTAGCGTCCGATGAGGAAAAAAGTTGCGTGAACGTTGTGTTTCAGCGAGGACTTCGAGCAGGCGCTGAGTGTGCGGGTCGTTGGGGCCGTCGTCGTAGGTGAGAGCGATTTGGCGCGAGTCCGTGCGAGAGGCCAGTGAAAGTTTTTCCGATACCATTGTCCGGTGGGAGACATGGATTGGTAGCCGGCGGTCGCGGCGGCCGCGAGGGATGCGGCGCTGGTAGGGCGAGAGCGAGCATGTGGGGATTGTATATCGGATTGTGTTGGCGATTGGACTGCGCGATTGTGATTTGCGCGACTGTGACAGATCCTTCGATTCGTGAGTGCTGAGCTCGGGAGGATCGCCCACGAAAAATCGACAACTGGACCAATTAGCTGGCAATTGCACAATTTCTGCTGTTAACTCTTCGCGCAATTGCCACTCGGCGATATCCGAGATATGCTGCCAATTCCGAAATATTGGGAGGCCATGGCGAATCTTTTCGAGCTACCGCGTTACATTGCTGTGGAGGGCCCGATCCGAGTGGGCAAGAGCACGCTGGCGCGGATTCTGGCGGAGCGGCTGAATGCGCAGCGGGTGATGGAGCCGGAGTCGAATCCTTTTCTGAGCGCGTTTTATGAGGGAGACCGAGGGGCGGCGTTTCAGGCGCAGTTCGCGTTTCTGGTGCGGCGGTTTGAGCAATTGCAGGCGCTCGACTGGGGTCGAGTTCGCAGAAGACCGTGGTGGCGGATTACATCATTGAAAAAGATAAGCTGTTTGCCTGCTTGAACCTGACTGATCAGGAACTGGATACCTACAACCGTTATTACAATCATTTTCGCGAGAAATTGCCGACGCCGGATCTGGTGATCTATTTGCAGGCGACGCCGGAGGTGCTGAAGAAGCGGCTGAAGAAAAAGAATGCTCCGGGCGAGCATGCGGTGAGCGATGAATATCTGGAAGAAGTGGTGAAGGCTTATGAGCACTTCTTTTTTCATTACACGTCTTCAGATCTGCTGATCGTGAATACGTCGGACATTGATTTTGTGGATCGGAATGAGGATTTGCAGGAGCTGTTGCGGAAGGTGACGGAGCCGATCAAGGGGACGCAGTATTTCTTGCCGCTGGGTGGGCAGGAGGCGGTGGGGGCGTGAGCAGGATCGTGGGGTCGTAATAGTTTGTTTCTGCCGGCGGGTTCTACTTCTCGTGACGCGGCAGACAGTAGATGGACAAAGCCTTCCCCAGCTTAGAGAATTCCGGATCGGCTGTGACGAGCCATGCGCCGCGCTCGACGGCCAGTTCGGCGGCGAAGGCATCGGCATAGCCGAGATTATGCCGCTGCTTCAGCGCACCAACCCGGGAGGCCCGTTCCCGATCTACTTCGATGATGGTAACAGGTAGTTCCAGCAGTCGCTCTTCAACTTCCCGGGCCGTGGATTCGCCGTGCCGTCGCCAGGCGGTATAAAAGACTTCGCCCCAATTGACCGCCGACATCAGGAGCGGGGAGCTTTGGCGAAGAGCCTCGGCTATGAGGCGTTCAATCTTTCGGGCGGCAACCACGCGGTCTTCAAAGAAGCCGATCAATGCATTGGCGTCAAGCACGTATCGTCTTCCGCCGCCGCGAGTTAATGAAGGGGGCATTTCCTACTCTCGATTGCGCTCGCGTTGGCGTTCGCGCGCGCGCTCTGCGAGGTGTTCCTCGAACATGGACGGTTGACCGGGTTTGGGCTTTAGAAATCCTCGGATTTCGCGTATCCGCTGGGCAGTAATGGGAGTTAACACCAGCCTGCCTTTTTCTTCAGTCCAAGTGGCAGGAGTGCCTCTTTCCAGACCGAATTGCTGGCGCAGTTCGGCTGGAATGACCACTTGACCCTTTGAACTGATTACGGTGCGATAGCTCGCCATTTCTATATCTTACCATACAGTAAGACTGTAATTTGATATCTTACCCGACCGAGCTAAACTACGTCGACGAACGACCTTTTTGCGGCTACAATAGTCTGAGCATCCAAGAAGATGCGGACAGGCTCTATCCGGCTGGGCCGGAGGGGCACTGGAGGACAAGATGAGTATCACCCCGATTGGCGGGCGTCCCGGTATTTCTGCAGGCGACGAGAACCGCCGGAAGGTCACGACCGCATCCCTGCGGGAACAGAAACTCCGACACGAACCCATTACTTGCTTGACCGCGTACGACTATGCCACTGCGCGCCTGGTGGACGAGGCTGGAATCGAGATGATTCTGGTGGGCGATTCGCTGGCGCAAACCATGCTGGGGTATGAGAACACGCTGTCGGTCACGGTGGACGAAATGCTGCATCACGTGAAGGCGGTGCGGCGGGGCGTGAAGAGTGCGCTGCTGCTGGCGGACATGCCTTATGGGTCTTATCAGATCGACGAGAAGAGCGCCTTAAGCAACGCCACGCGTTTTGTGAAAGAAGGCGGCGCGGAGGTGGTGAAGATCGAGGGCGGAGAAAAGCGGGCGGATTTGATTCGGCGAATTATCGATGCGGAGATTCCGGTGGCTGGACATATTGGGTTGACTCCGCAGTCGGTGAATGTGATGGGCGGATATAAGGTGCAGGGGAAAAATTTGAGCGGGATTGAGCAGTTGATGCGCGATGCAGTGGCGCTGGATCGGGCGGGTGTGGCCTGCATTGTGCTGGAGGGGATTCCGCGGGAAGTGGCGGCGATGATTACGGCGGAGGTGGGCACGCCGACGATTGGGATTGGGGCAGGTCCGGAGTGCGATGGTCAGGTGCTGGTGTTTCATGATTTGGTCAATTTGACGTTTGGAACTCCGGCGAAGTTTGTGCGGCACTATGGCGATGCGGCTGGGTTAATCAGCCAGGCGGCGCGGGAGTTTCGCGCGGATGTGAAGTCGCTGCAGTATCCGTCGGATGAGGAGTCTTATCATCTGCCGAAGGAAACGAAGGCGGGGCTGGATACGGTGCTGGAGCGGAAGCGGGCGATGCAGCGCTGATGTTTAGCCACGGATTTACGCGGATCCGCATGGATCAAGCAAACATCTGGCTTCAAAACACAGTGGTTGCGGTGCTAGGCTATGGTTATTGAGGAGGGATTTATGACGCACCTCTTACCAGGTTTTTTCCTGCCGTTCTTCGGATTTGGGTTTGTGATGTATTTTCTGCCGTCGATTATTGCTTTGGCGAGGAGCAAACGGGATATTACGGCGATCGTGCTGCTGAATTTCTTTCTGGGTTGGACGATGATTGGGTGGGTAGTGGCGCTGGTGTGGGCAGTGAAGACTGATGTCCCGATGGTGGTGCGGTGAGGCTTTTCGCACGTGGATGGAGTGGGCTGCGAGGCTGCGCTGATATCGGTGTCGGCCATTTGTTTTCTCCTGTGTTTTCTGCTGACGGGGTGCTCGCGGCAGAAGGTGGATGCGCGCGCCGGACGCTGTTTCTCAGACTGCAGGCGGTGGCTCCGGCGGATCCGGCGAAATTTCCGGTGCTGAAGGAGAGTAAGCATTGGAGCAATCCTTATCTGGTGGTGCGTCCGGCGGCGGTGGGATTGCTGACTGATGTGGCAGCAAATGAAGAACAGTTTGTGAAGCCGGAAGAAGTTTTGAAGGCGCTGGCGCAATTGCCGGCTGCGGCGTGGCCTTATGGACGCGCGGTCGCGATTCTGGTGGACGCGAAGGCGACAAGTTCGGAGCAAGACAAGATCGCGCTGCGACGGAACCGGGGAATTGTTGCCGGGGAATTGCAGAGCGCACATGTAGCCATCAACTGGATTCCCTCCTCTTAATTACCATCCTTTCAATGAAAGTCTGCAAAACGATCGTGGACATGCGTGCGGCTTGCGAGGCGGCGCGGCGCGATGGGAAGCGTTTGGGGTTTGTGCCGACCATGGGCGCGCTGCATGAAGGGCACTTGTCGCTGGTGCGGGCGGCGAAGGCCGACTGCGATGTGGTGGCGGCCTCGATTTTTGTTAATCCAACGCAGTTTGGAGCGGGTGAGGATTTGGCGAAGTATCCGCGGAGCTTTGAGCGGGACTGCGAGTTGCTGGAACGAGAAGGAGTGGCGGTGGTTTTCGCGCCTTCGGTTGAGGAGATGTATCCGGCGGGCGCGGTGACGTGGGTTACGGTAGATGGCCTGAGTGACAAGCTGGACGGGCGTTCGCGGCCGGGGCATTTTCGTGGAGTGACTACGGTGGTGGCGAAACTGTTTCATATTGTCGATCCGGACGCGGCATTCTTTGGGCAGAAGGATGCGGCACAGTTGGCGATCATCCGGCGGATGGTGCGCGACCTGAAATTTCGGGTGAAGATTGTGGGTTGTCCGATTGTGCGTGAGGCGGACGGGTTGGCGATGAGTTCGCGGAATGCTTATCTCGATCCGCAAGAGCGAAAACAGGCGCTGGTATTGCATCGATCGCTGATGCGGGTGAGGAAGTTATTCGAGGCGGGGGAACGGAGTGCGGAGAAATTGATGGCTGCAGGGCGCGAAGAAATTGCGGGAGAAGAATCGGTGCGACTCGACTATTTCGAAGTCGTAAATCCGGAGAGCCTTGATCCAGTGGAAAAGGTTGGGAACGGCGTGCTGGTAGCGGTGGCGGCATTCGTGGGAGCGACGAGGCTTATCGATAATATTTTGCTGTGAAGTGTAAGGGATTCAGCGAGTGGGCTGCGCGTTGGACAACGCTGCAGAAACGGGTTGAGGCGAGAGCTTTTGTCTGACTAAGGTTTCGATCTGCGACCAGAGATGAGGATCGCATTCGCTTTGCATGTGGCCGGGGGTGAAGACGCGGTCCCACCAGGAGGCTTCCGGGCAGTCCACCGGGCTTTTCTTGTAATCGATGCGGTAGTTGCCGAGAATTTCGGTCTTAGCCGGATCGGCGGCGGCGATCTGGCGGCGGCCGTGAACGAAGCCTTCGGTCTGATAAAAGTTGATGGCTTCGGTGACGTTATCGGGAATGACGGAATCGTTCTGCCAAAGTTTGGCGACGCTATCGACCTGGACGGTTAATAGAACCGGAATGCCGCGGCGGCGCAGGTCGCGCGCCAGCAGCACGGCTGCGGAAGCTCCCCAACTGTGGCCGAAGAGGACGATGTGAGCGCGAGTTTTTTCTTCGGGAGAGAGCACGCCGTCGTGATTGGCATCGAGGAGACGAAGGACGTCATCGTAGGCGCGCTTTCTGCGGCGGTTTTCGAAGACGCGAACGTAAGTGCCTTGGGGGAGGGTTTGACGGATGCGCTGCGCGAGCTGAACGGGGCCGTGGTGAGGATTGTCATGGCTCACGAAGCCGCCGACGAAACCGATGACGATGTTGGACGGAGGCGCGGGGCATCAGAGCGAAGAAGCGAGGTATTCGCGGCTCGGGAGACAACGGGGGTTGCGGCAGCCAGCACGGCTAGAGCGACGATCGATGTGCGAAGCGCGGAGAACTGAGACATGCCGAATCCCATTCGATGAGATGAATTGTTCGAGCCGGAGGATGCCGTAAAAAGCCTCATGCTGGCAGTCAGCCGCCGGCAGTCGGGTGAAATGGCTGGACCCGTGCGGTCTTCAGGCACTTAACCCGAGCGCAAGTCTACACCCACTGTGTCAAGTTGCGACGGGGCGCATCGATCGTTTGCCGGAAAGGAATGGATTTCCGGCGAGGATAAATCGCAGCGGCCGGTCGGCTGCCTTGGTGATGCCGATGCGAGGGGTGATGCGAATATTTTTGGCGCGGAAGCCATCTTCGCCGAGCCATAGGCCGGAAGCGGGTGAGGTGAGATCGCCGCCGTTGTCGCGGGAGCGGGTGATGCCGAAGGCCTGGGCGAGGCGTCCGGGGCCACTGGTGAGGCGAGGCAGATCGCGCGGGGTGAGGGGAGAGATTCCGCGAGCGCGGGCCATTTCTTCCATGCCAAAGAGAGGTTCGACGGCGCGGAATAATACGCCACCGCCTGCTTTGCCTTCGCGCGCGCAGGAGACATTCAGACAATAGTGATTGCCGTAGATGAAATAAACGTAGGCATAGCCGGGAGGGCCGAACAAGACGGAGTTACGAGCAGTGTTGCCTGCGGCGGCGTGCGCGGCGGGATCGTTGGCTCCGAGGTAGGCTTCGACTTCGACGATGCGGGCGGCGAGGCGGACCGAGCCTTCGCGGACCAGGATTTTGCCGAGAAGTGCGCGAGCTACGCGGGGCGGAGTGCGGGAGAAAAAGGAGCGGTTCAGGGGCTGAATGGGGATCGCATTCGGACGAGTGGCGTGTTTTTGCATTCCATTGAAATCATAAGAGCGTGGCGGTGGTTTTGTCCTGTGAGCGGAAGAATCTGCAAAAGCGACCACAGGGGCTGAAGCCCAAATCTATTAAAGTCTTAACGCGGCGCTGAAGCGCCGCTCTTCCACGTTACTGCCGACAGAACGCTAGCCGCTTGCACGTGCCTTCACGATCTGCTCTTGACGCGAACTTATGCCGCGCCTTTGGCTGATTCTTTCAAGTAGGCCAGAACCTCTACGGCGTGGCCTTCGGGCTTTACTTTGGGAAAGATGTGCTGGATCTTGCCGTCGGGTCCGATTACGAATGTAGTGCGGGCGATACCCATTACTTTCTTGCCATACATATTTTTTTCCTGGACGACGCCGTAGGCTTCGGCGACTTTCTTGTCGGCATCGGCCAAGAGAGAAAAGGGGAGCTTGAACTTATCCTGGAATTTCTTCTGCGCTTTCGGAGTATCCGGGGAAATGCCGAGGAGGACGGCGCCGGTTTTCTGAATCTGCTTGTAGGTGTCGCGGAAGGCGCAGGCCTCGACGGTGCATCCGGGAGTATCGGCGCGAGGGTAGAAGTAGAGGACGACGACTTTGCCGCGCAGGGCTTTGAGCGAAACTTCCTTGTCGTTCTCGTCGTGCAAAGTAAACTCGGGAGCCTTATCATTGATGTTGATATTCATGAGTATCTCGCTTCCAGGGAAATCAGGGTTGAAGGCTGCATCCACGGACGCGGCATGGGTTGAGCCGGGGCCGGGAGGAGTTGTCTCCAAGAGATTCTTATATCGCAGATTGGGGTCGTTCGTCATTGTGGTGCTCGCTTTGTGGGGGATGGCCGGCGATCCCCAAGTGCCGGGCAAGAGGAGCGGCCTCAGATTGTTCCGCGAAGAAACCGGCCGCAGGAGAACAGGAAACCGAAAAACGGTAAGGAGCCGCGCGCAGTAGGCAGTTGTGCAATTCAGCGGCAGCAGCAAGGGGACGCTGATTCCGGTCGCGATTCTGATTGACGGGAAGTTTTACGATGCGAGCGCGTACAAGGCGGACCCGGTACCGATGGCGCTGGAATCGGGGACGGTGTATGAGGCAGAACAAACGGGCGATCCGGATGGATTGTTCGTAGTGAATGGAGCGCTGCATAGCCAGAGTGCGGGGAGCGCGCATCCGTGGGTGGGTACGGGAACTTACTTGCCGCCGGGAACCGAGGCGCCGAAGGACAGTCGAAAAGCGGAAGACGTGCCGGTGGGGATGGGAGGGAGCAGCGATGATGAACCGCCGCGGCTGACGAGAAAGGGCGAGTCAAAAACGGCAGGGACGTCGGACTCGAAGGCGCAGACTCGAAAGCGCCGGACTCGAAATCGCCGGCTGAACGGCCCGGCAGGAAACTCCAAAGACTCCGAACCCGCCGAGCGCTGACAAGCCTGCCGATGCGAGCGGCAAGCAACAGTCGCCGGCGGCGGCCAGCGGTTCGGGGCAAGCTTCTCCGAGTCAACCACCTCCAGGGCAGACGTCACCGAGCTCAGAGTTCGCCCGCTGCGCAAGCATCGACTGCGTCATCGAAGAGTCAGTCATCGTCTGATGAAGCAGATGGAAGTTATTATCGGCCGCAGCTGCGGCGGGGCAAGCCGACTGCGTCGGCACCTCCAGATGAAGATGACAAGGCGATAGCTGCGAAAGGGAGCGCTAGCGCTGAATCTGCGGCGGGTTCGGAGACGGCGCAGCCGAGCACAGGTGCGCATGGTGGCAGCGATTTCCGATGCGGCGGGACCGGATCCGCAATCCTATAAATTTTTCTGGAAAACCGGGGAAGAGGATGAGCGGCGCAATCAGATGTTAGCCCTGGCGGCGGACGAGGTGAGGGCGTATGCCGCCGCGATGGCGAAGAACCAGATTCCGGCGCGTCCGGTGACTTCCAAGGCGGCGACTGGTGGTCGCAAGGCTGCGAAAGAAGCCATCGCAGCCGGTATTTGAGAACATTCAATTTCGCGGATTCAACCTGTGGCTTACCGATCAGCCAGTAATGATTTTGAGTGCGGAGGCACATATTCCGGTTGCGCCGGGAGCATCGGCTCCGGCGGCCGAGCCGTACAGCATAATGCTGGTGGCGCGAACCGATATTTATGGCGACCTGCGGAAACTGTATTCTGGCGTGACCGACCGGTTCCATCTGGACGTGACGCCCCGGCTGGAGTTGATTGACGTGGTCGACGCGGACGGAGATGGTCGCGGAGAGCTTTTATTTCGCGAGACTACGGATGCGGGCAGCGGCTACCTGATTTATCGCGCGACCGCGGACAAGCTGTGGAAGATGTTCGATAGCTTGAATGCGGAGTAGGACAGCTAGTTCGCTCGTTAGTTTTGAGTTATCAGTTCGCGCTTGATACGAAATTTTTGGGAGTCGAGAAATAATTTTAGCTTCAGGTTATCTTAGGTTTCGATGCCTACGTGGCAGACGCGGCCCACCAGATAATCGGAGGCGGATTTTCCTTCCTCCATGGTCATGACGTCGATGGGATAGTCCTGGTTGTGGGGGCGCAGAATCAGATTGTTTCCGGCGGTTTCGACGTATTTGACGGTGCAGGTTCCATCCTTCAGGACGGCATACATGTTGAACTCGCCCTTGCGATAGGGCTTGAGTGAATTGTAGTGGCGGTCGATGAGCAGCGTGGCGCCGGGAAGCAGGCGCGGATACATGCTCATGCCTTCGCGAGCGTCCACTTTAATTACTACAAAGCGTTCCCATTGCTCGCGATCGCCTTCAATTTCGGGTTTCAGTTTCTTGAGAAATGTTTTCTTGAATTTCAGAATTTCTTTCACGTCCATGCTGGTGAGCAAGGGTTCAGTGGCAGCGACGGTGCCATCGGTGAGAAGGACATTCTGAAACTCGTCATTGCTGGGCGGCAGGATGGAAGCGCGCTTGTTCACTTCGGAGGGGTCGAGGAGATCGAGTACGGAAAGATGCTGAACGGCGAGGACGCGGTCCATGCCTTCGAGACTGAGGCCGCGCTTGCGATTGAGGAAGTTGGAGATGTGGGCCTGTTTGAACCCGGTCTGTTGGGCCAGACGGAGGCCGGTGAGATCGCCTTCCTCGATACGCTCCCAAAGAGCATTGCGGAGATTGTCTTGCAGGACTCGGAATTTCATGCGCGGGAGTATAGCATGGGTTATAGCAATGCGCTATTTCAAAAGCGATTTCCACAGCTGTTTGGGTATAACGACCTTGACTGCGAAAATCAGGAGCTATAGGCTACGCTGAAGTTTATAACTCACTTAGATTTTACGGGAGCGAGCGGACCATGAGCGGGTCGGATAACTCGAACGAAGGAAAGAATTTCATAGAATTCCGCCGGAAGGTACGGGCATCGGAGGCGCTTTCCGCCGCGATGGAAAGTCTGCTGAAGACTTTGAATTTCAATGGAAGGATCAGCGTGGTTGTGCAAAACGGGCGGGTTCTAAAGTCGGGATATGAGGAGGGATTTTTCCGGCAGCGGGAGGCTGGATCGCTGCTGGCAGGCGGCACGCCGGCTGAATTGTAAGGCCGGGCTGTAGCGGAGCGCGGGTTCGAGCGTTCCGAACAATTAAATAGCGCAAGCAGGTCGTCGTAAGAAAAACGAGCCCTGCGTTCGATTTCCGCTCCGGGAGCGGCAATCGGGCGCAGGGCTTTTTGCTTCGGCGGCTGGCGTCTGCATTCCAACCAAGGCGTTTCAACCACGAAGGCTCAGGGCGCAGCGTGGAGCCTCAGGAGGAGCGATGAAAGCGAAGAGCATTTCGACGAACGAAGCGAGCCTGGAGTTGAAATATTGCGAACGCTGCGGCGGGTTGTGGCTGCGTCCGGTGGGGGGTGAACAAATTTATTGCGTGGCTTGCGGACGGGCGATGGCGGAATTGCCGCCAGCTTCCCGCGAGATAGAGAAGCCAAGGGTGCCGCGCGGGCCGCTGCTGGCAATCAATGCAGTCGAGTTCGACGCGGTATGAAGGAACGGACATGGAAGCGGTAGGAGGTGCGGCATGAGCAGCGACGTGAAGTGGATGGCGGCAAAGGCGGAGAGCGATCTGGGGAAAAGCGTCGCGGCTGTGCTGATCGGGGCAAACAACGGAGGGGCGGAGGGGACGTGGCCTAAGTTGGACTCGCATACGTTCGGGGCGACGATTGGCGCCGGAATGGACATCGAGATTGCGGCGCAGCATGATTGGCAAAGCGATCCTGATATATGGCTGTACAGAAAGAAAACGACGGCATTGCTGCGTCGTTACATGAGATGGTCGCTGGAAGCGGGACGACTGCCTTCATTGCTGGGCCGAGAGTTATTCCGGGCGAAGATCTCAGCTTTTACAGCGACGACTTTTGAGGCGAGGGTAATTTTTCTGCATGACGTGGAGAAGTGCCTGGACCGGTTGAAAAGTTTCGACCGGCAGGTGGTGGCAAGGGTATTGTTGCAGGAGTATGACCACGAGTCAGCGGCGAGGATTCTGCAGTGCACCCGCAGAACGCTGGAACGGAGACTGCCGGAGTTGATTGACGAGCTGAGCGAGAGTCTTTTGCGGTCCGACTTGCTGGAACGTTTGCCCGAGACGACGGAGAATCGCGATGAATAGGAACGGGGCGCCGCGGCAGGGAAAGGCTTTCTTAAAAAATGTTGTCAAGAGGGGGAAGGGGGTGATTTTTGCGCAAGTAATTGAAAACGCGGCGAAAATAAATTTCAAAAAATGTCCCATTTACCCTATGCATTATGATATAATGGTTTTGTAGAGTTAATTAAAAGATATATTCTCTCAGGGCGCGCTGAAAAGCGCGCCTTTCGTGTTTTCGGGGGGGGCGCGGATGACAATACCGAAGGGCAGGAGGTGCAGCAAGAAAAAACGTGAGAAGCGGTCTGAGGGCTGTGACAAGTGCGAAACAGCCGCGAAGAGGATTGCGCCAGCAGGATTGAATATGAAAGTGCCGGTCGATTTTGTGGAAGCGAGAAAGAACATTGCGACCCTGGTGCGGATGTCGGTGAATGAAATTGTGGTTCAGTTCATCGAACTGGCGAAGGATGGGGAAGTGGGTCCGGCGAAGTATCTGTTTGAGGTGTGTGGACTGTATCCGGCGACGGCAGAGACTTCTGCCAAACCGGAAAACTCGCTGGCTTACTCGTTGTTGAAGCGGTTGGGATTGCCGACTGACCCCATGGTCTGCCAGGAGGACGTGCCCGGCGGTTGGGCAGTCACGCGGGAAGATGAGAGGGACGGACGAGGTTAGAGAAAAGTGCGCCAACGAACCGGATTCCGAACAGAAGTATCCCGAGCAAAAGCTGTCACCGGGCGAATGCGAGAACGAAATGTGAGCGCTGTAGCGGAGGCGCGGGATGTGGAGGATACCGTAGAATGAACCGGAGTTACGAGCGGATGCAGTACACTCCGGGGCTTTCGATTTCGCCGCGGGGAGAATCGACTGTGGGGAAGTTGCTGAAGCCGACTTCCGCGACAAATTCGATAAGACGGAAAGTTCGGAGCTCCGGGAAAAATACGGCGGGGAGAAAGGTCCGGGTTGCACGGCCCAAGATGGGGATCGACATTACGTGGGTGACGGAGCGGATTGGCGTGGGCGGGGGGATCTGGACAGCGGAGAACATGGCGGCGGTAGCGCGCGCGGGGATTACGCACATCATCGACATGCAGATCGAGTTTGACGACACGCCGTTGGCGAGAGCGGCATGGAATCGCGGTGTGTTGGAATCCGGTGGACGATGATTTTGAACCGAAGCCGAGCGCAATATTCGCGCGTGGCGTGGATTTTGCGCCTGGCAGCGCTGGAAGAAGAGGAACGAAATTGTTGGTGCATTGCGCGGCGGGAGTACATCGAGCGCCGATGATGACGCTGGCGCTGTTGGGTGTGATGGGCTGGAGCGTGGAGGATGCGATGCGAGTTGATGGAGGCGCGGCGGCCGGTGGCGGATTTTGCCGAGGTCTATGTACGGAGCGTAGAAGATTTTTTGCAGGGACGGAGTTGAGAGTAGCGTTCAAGTCGACCGTATAGCGTTATCGTAAAGCAATCAAAATGCGTTGCTGGGCAGACGCGGTCTGAACGGGCAAGGGATCCTTCGACTGCGATTGTGCTTCGTCTTCGCGAAGCACAATCTTTGCTCCAGGATGACAAGATTGAGGAGGAAGTATGTTGCAGACATGCCGTCCGGCGGGGCGGCTTTTTTATTTGGTACTGGCGGTGGTGATGGCGGCATCGGGTGTTCGGGTTGTGGCGGGTGAAGTTGCCGCGAAAAATGGGGAGAAGCCGACGAGTTCTTCCGAGGCGAAGGCGCGGCGCGGCAGAGCCTGCGGCGAATGGAGCTTCGCCCAGTCCACAGAGCGGTCCGACGCTGACCAGCGTGGTCGACACCGTTTATCTGGCGGATGGGACACCGGCACAGGGGGTGTTGGTGATTACGTGGCCGGCGTTCGTGACGGCGAGCGGGAGCGCGGTGGGAGCGGGAACGCTCGATGTGACGCTGGGAACGAGCGGAGCTTTGAATGTGGCACTCGCGGCGAACGCGGGAGCAACGCCGGCGGGTGTTTACTACACGGTGGTGTACCAGTTGGGGCCAGGAGAAGTGCGAACGGAGTATTGGGTGGTGCCGACGAGTTCTCCGGCAACGCTGGCGCATGGTGCGAACGACGCCGGGAGCGGGAACGGCGGCGCAACCGGTATCGATGCAATACGTGAACACGGAGCTGGCGGGGAAGGCGAATGACAACGCGGTGGTGCATTTGTCGGGAACGGAGACGGTGACGGGGACCAAGACTTTTTCTACGCCGCCGAATGTGCCGACGCCGGTGGGAGCGGGAGATGTGACGAACAAGTCTTATGTGGATTCATCTATCGAGGCGGTAGGAGCGGGAAATTATCTGCCGACGGCGGGCGGGGCGATGACGGGGCCGTTGACATTGAGCGGCAATCCGACGGCGCCACTGCAATCGGCTCCAAAACAATATGTGGATGCGAGCGTGGCGGTGAAGGCGGACCTGATAGCCGGGTTGGTGCCGACGAATGAGTTAGGAAGCGGAACGGCTTCGGGGCTGAATTGTTTGCTGGGAAGCGGGGCGTGGGGGCCATGCGGATCGAGCGCGAACGCGACTGCGATTCAGAGTGTGCCGGTGGCGGCGGGAACGCCTGCGAACGGGCAGGTGCTGACCTATTCCTCGGCGTCGGGGCAATATGCTCCGGCAACGCCGAGCGGCGGATCGGGCGGGGTGACGATTAGTCCGACGGGAAGCCAGAGCATTGTGCAACCGGTGGGTTCGCAAATGACGGTGAATAATCTGAGTGGGGTTCGATATGTGACGCCGAGCGACAACTGGAGCGCCAGGCCGAGCGGAAGCCTGGCGGCAGGGACTGCAGGCGACGGTGACGCTGACGCCGTGCCCGATAGGAATCGATACGAGTTCGTATCAGATGTACTTCATGTACGTGCAAGGCGGTGGAGGGACGGCGGAGCCGGTTTTGGTGCAGGGAGGAACTTGCACACCGGGTGCGGCCTCGGGGACGATTGTGTTCACGCCGAAATATGCGCACTCGGCGGGCTATACGATTGGCAGCGCGTCGAGCGGGATTCAGGAGGCGATTAACGATGCTTGTGGTTTGCCTGCGGGAGGGAACTCGGGAAATCCGAATGCGCATGTGATTCTTCCGGCGACGGGTGCGACGGCGGGTGCGTTGCCGGTTTACGGATCGATTTTTGCGCACTGCAGCCGGTCGCTGATTGAAGGCCATGGGACGCTGCTCTCGTGCTCGACGCGAGACCGGTGCATGTTTCTGGGCGATCAGGTGAACTCCAACCATTACGGTGGGATCACGTTGCGGGGAGTTAATTTTACGTCGACGGTGCACGCCGATGGCTGCCTGATTCTGAATACGCAGCGGCAAACGAATGTGGTGACTATCACGACCGTTTCCGCTTGCAGCACGATTCAGACGGGGGACCGGGTCAACATTAACTTTACAGACAATCCGACGTATTGGGGGAATCACGGGCCGGTGACGGTTTCGGGAACGTCGATTACATACAACCAGACTGCGGCGAATGTGGCGTCGGTTGCGAGTCCGGGGACGATCGCGATTGAAAATGCGGCAGTGGAAGACAATGCGATGCCGGGAACGATGGATGACATCAAGTCTTCGGCGGGAGGCGGGGGAAGTTTCAATCAATTTTTTGTGATGGACGACGATGAGGCTGCGACCATTCGGAATTTCGATGCGGATGGAACTCAGGGGCTAACCTGCACGGCCAATCATTGCGGTTCGTACGTTTATGCGGCGAATTGGGGCGCGCCGGTGATTTGGATCGACAAAGCGAACATCAGCCCGCAATGCGCGGGGAACGGCGTGACAAATTACGCCAATAATGTGACTCGGGTGACGGACTCGGTGATGCAGGGCTTCGGGATGTGGGGTGTGAACACCACGACGATCCTGGGCAATTACGGAGGAACTGAGCTAGACAACATTTATATGGAGGAGGGCGCGGGACCTTGTCCAAATCCTTATCTGGGAAGTTCATTTGGGGCGACGGGAATTATTTATGAGGCGAATGTGCAGCCTCTGACGGTGCACGGCGGAGAACAGCCGGCAGGGCATGGAGTGTCGTTTCCTTTCAGTGGAACTTCGGGATCGACGCAACTGAACTATTACGTGATTGCGCACGACACTACGGCGGGAATTTATAGTGCGCCGCTGTTTGCAGGAGTTACGTTCACCAATGGTGGAGCGGGCAATGTGTCGGTGCAATGGCCGCATATTCCGCCGCAGAATGCGGGAGACATAGTGGTCTTACGACATTCTGCGAATGCAACCGTCGAGCCAGTTTGACGGCCAATGCTCCGAGTTTCCCGACTAAAGGATCGTGTACAGGCGGAAGCGTAACTGCATGCGGAAGTGTGGGCGTGAACGAGGCACAGTGTTCGGGACTGGTCTGCACTTATACGGATGCGGCAGGAGCGAATACGACTGGTTATACGATTCAAGCGCTGAGTTGGGAACCGCTGTTGCCTTTCTGGCCCGGAAGCGCGGTGTTTTCGGGAGATGGATCGTCTTCTTACTACAATCCGGTGGCTTCGTTCGATACCGAACCGACGGATGTGGTTTCGGTGGAGTGGAATGCGCTGCCGACACTGCAGGTTCGTGATTGCGGAGATGCAGCCGCGATAGGCTCGTGGTTTGGCGGAGCCTGGGAGCAGTGCCTGGAAGGGAAAGTAACTGGAGTCTACGCGCCGATTGGCGGGCTGCTGTTTCAAGACGGAAGTTATAACAACGGCACGGGCAGTGGCGTGAAGGGGCGAATCAATTTTGAATATCCCACGACTGGAGTGGGGAACATCCAGCCGCATCACATTATTACTTTGGTGGATTCCAATTTTGCGAAGACGCTGGCGACGATCGGATTCCGTCCGCCGAATGATCCTGGGGACACTTACATCGGACTGGATGTTGCAGCGGTGCCGGGAGCAGAGCAGTTGGCATTTGGGTCGCCGGTGGCGATTTCGAACTACATCGGAAATGCGGGCGATAATTCCAGCTACCTGGAGAGACTGACGGCGAGCGCGAAGACGTTCAATGTGCCGGTGCATGTCAATGGGAATTTGACGGTGACGGGAATCTGTACGGGCTGCGGGGGAGGAGGCGGATCGGGAACGGTGAACAGCGGGACGGCCGCGCAGGTGGCGATGTATTCGGCGAATGGCACGGCGGTGAGTGGTGACAGCGGACTTACGGATAACGGCTCGACGCTGACCTATACGGGAAGTAACGGGATTGCGGCGTCGTCGGGAGCGTTCAGCGGAAATCTTACGGTGAACGGGCAGTTGCTGGTGGCGGGACCGTGGGCGGTAAGTTCGCCGGTTCCGGGGACGGCGATGGCGGCGGCGGGAGCGGGGACTTCATCCTTGGGACTTTCGAACGACGGGAACTTTTATATTTCGGCGAACGCGGGCACTCCGCAAAAAGTGGCGACGACAGGGAGCAGTTCATTTTTTTCGAATCTGTTTCAGGAAGATGCGAGCGATGTGGGCGAGTATGGATCGACAGCGCAGAACTTGCATGTGTACTCCAGCTATACGAACAGCTCGACGTGGCAGCGGACTTCGCTGGGATATGACGCGACCGACAACTATGCGGTTGTGCGGAGCGAGAATTCGGCGGCGGGAGCGGCGCCTGGGTTGGGTTTCTGGGTTAACAGCGGGTTGAAGTGGGTGGTGGACGCGAGCAGCAATTTCAAGCCGTGGATCGACCAGACATATAACGTGGGATCGTTCAACAGCACGGGAACCGGCAGCGGACTGCGACCGGGGACGGTTTATGCGGCGGGAAATTCTACGAGCGGCAGCGGATTTGAGTTGGGGAAGTTCGCGAATCAGAGTTACGAACTTTGCAACGACGCGACGAATGGAACGATCATCAACGGGTTAGCGGTGCTTACTACGGCGGGCTGCGCGGCGAAACCGGGGAGCGCGTTGATGAGTGGAGCGATCGGAGTGGTGATTGCGAATGCGGGAACTTCGGGAGTGGTCACGCTGGCGCGAATGGGGTCGGCTTATTGCAGCTTCGATGGGACGGCGACGGTGGTGGGGGATTTTGTTGTGCCATCGAGCACGGCGAGCGGAGGATTTTATCCTTTGTGCCACGATGCGGGAGCGACGCAACCGAGCGGAACGCAAGTGCTGGGACGAGTTTTGCAGGCGAGTTCGGGAAGTACGACGGTGCAGATGTTTTTGGATATGCCGGGTTCGAGTGTGAGCAGCAGCGCAGCGTATTCGATTCCCTGGCTCACGACGAACACGACGGGGACGGCGATCAGCTTTTCGAGTACGGCGAACAAAGCGGAGCTATGGGGAGTAGTGCTGACGTTTCCGCTGACGACGACGCAAGTGACGTATGACGTTTCGACCGCGGACAACTCGAGTAACACATATGACATTGGCGTGCTGAATAGTTCGGGGAGTGTTGTGGCGCACATTGGAAGCACCGCGGGGACGACATTCGCGCCGAGCACGGGTTGGAAGACGTTGAGTTGGGCGGCGAGCGCTACGTTGCAGCCGGGGAAATATTATCTGGCGATTACGAGTAGTTGCATCAGTGCTTGCGCGCAGGTTTATGGGGGAACGTCAGCGGGATTCACGTTCCTGGGCGGGAGCAGTGGGACGGCGGAGAGTGTGACGGCGGGCGGAACACTGAATAGTGGGATTACGATTCCGGCGGACAATCCGACGGAGGCGACGATTATGGCGTGGGAGATTCATTAGGGTTGGCGGTGAGGTTGGGATGGCCATCGGCGAGAGCTGGTGGCTTTTTTATTGGGGCGCTTTGCGAGTGGTTTTGAGCATGCAGGGAACGGCAATCGAGCTGCGCTCGAATGGACAGCCGAGGGCGGCTGTCCCCACTTTTATTTGTTTATTCATTTTTTGGGTCCACATATTTCTTGAGAGGGGGAAAACATTATGGGGAGTGCGATTGATCCGGAAGCGGCAGAACCATCCAGCACGCAGGCTTTTGAGCAGAGTGACCGGAATCCAGCGGTCACGAATTGGAATGGGACGGACTCCGAGGGCGGGCAGTTGGCTACGCCTGCGTCCTCGGAGAGCCGAGTGACTCAGCCTGGGCCAGCGCCTTCGGCGAATGCTGGGCTGGTGGACTATGACGATCTCGACAGCGAGGACGATGTGCAGGACGAGGCGGAACGAGAAGGGTAAGGCGCGGGAGAGTTGAGGGCCATCGGCGAGAGCCGATGGCTTTTTTATTGGGAGATAAAAGCGGAGAGAGATGCAGTGCGACTTTTTATCAAGGCGGGTGACATCGTGAAGATGCGAGGGATCCTTCGACTGCGCAAAACGATTCGCTCCGCGAGTCGTCTTGCTCCACTCAGGATGACAATGAAGGGAGCGATTATTCTGCTGGCGCTGGCGAGCGGAGCGAGGATGTGGGCGACGACGTATTACGTGAGTTCGAGTACGGGAAACGATGCGAACGCTGGGACGTCCACATCGGTGCCGTGGAAGACGATCGCGCATGTGAACGGGCAGACATTTCAGCCGGGGGATTCGATTTTGTTTAAGCGGGGGGATGTTTGGAATGAGAGCCTGGCGCCTGGTTCTTCGGGAAGTTTGGGAAATCCGATTAAGTTCGATGCTTATGGGAGCGGAGCGGCACCGAATCTTAACGGGATATTATGCGGTGCCATCGACGGCGTGGGTACTGGTGACGGGAAATGCGTGGAAGGCGGCGGTGCCGGCGACTTATACGGCGATTAATTTTTGTTTGTTCGGGTCGGTTTGGGGTCAGAAGGTAGTGGCGGTGTCGTCGAACCTGACGGCGGCGGGGGATTTTTATCTCGCAAATGGGTACCTCTACGTTTTTGCATCGGGAAATCCCGCAACTTTTTATAACGAAGCGATTGTGCCGATGGCGCTGAGCAATGTTCCGGTGATTAACGTCAACGGGCAATCGTGGCTGACGGTTCAGCATTTTCTGGTGAACTGGTTCGATCAGTATGGTGTGTACGTGCAGGGAGCAAGCGATCATCTGGTTTTCGCCAATATGGAAGCGGACTCGATGATTCCGCAGGGAACACAGCCGCTGGGATTCTATGTGGACGAAAGTGCACCCGGGCCCGGGGATATCAAAATCTATAACTCGGAAGGACTTTTTGGAAACAAGTCTGGCGCGGAGAAGAAGGACGCGGCCATGTCGTTTCTGCAGAACGCGCTGGCCACGGCAGATGCCGTTGCGGCGCGGGAGATCATCGATCCGGGGAAATTTAGAGATGGAATTTCTAAAATTATCGACGGAACTGTAGAATGTCTAAATGCTTCCACTTGGTGCAAGCAAACGCCAGCTCCAAATACCCAACCTTCGGCGTAACGAAACTATCCAACCTCTTCATTCCAGTTCTCAAGCGTCTTCTTCACCAGCGCCATGTACTGGTCGGCAACGGCACCGTCGATCAGGCGGTGATCGTAGCCGAGCGTGAGGTGAACGACCGAGCGGATGGCAATCGAATCGTTGCCGTCTTTATCGGTAACGACTAAGGGCTGTTTGGTGATTCCGCCCACGCCCATAATGGCGGAGTTGGGCTGATTGATGATGGGCAAGCCAAAGACGGCGCCGAACTGGCCGGGATTCGTCACGGTAAAAGTGGATCCTTCGACGTCTTCGGGCTTGAGCTTCTTGGTGCGAGCGCGCTCGCCAAGATCCGTGATGCCGCGCTGCAAGCCGAGAAAATTGAGGTCTCCAGCATTCTTCAGGACAGGCACGATGAGACCCCAATCGAGGGCGACGGCGATGCCGACGTTGATTTGACGGTGGTAGCGGATGTTGTCGCCTTCGAGAGAAGCATTGAGGATGGGCCATTGCTGTAAGTGCGATGATGGCGGCGCGGACGAAGAACGGCATGAAGGTGAGTCGGACGCCGTGGCGTTGCTCGAAAGCGCTTTTCTGTTTCGCGCGCAGGGTCACGATGCGAGTGAAATCCACTTCATACATGCAATGGACGTGAGCGCTGGTACGACGCGACTCGATCATGCGCTGGGCAATGATTTTGCGCATGTTCGTCATGGGAACAAGGTCACCGGGATAGGCCGCTGGAGCGGGCGGCGGGGCGGGCGCGCAGGCCGCGGGCTGAGGTGCGGGTTCCCGCAGCAGCAGGTGTTGAAGCAGGGCGTTCGATGAAGGCCATGATGTCCTGCTTGGTAATGCGGCCGCCGAGCCCTGTACCGGAGACCTGCGAAAGATTGACGCCGTGCTCGCGGGCGATCTTGCGTACGAGTGGGGACGAACGCGCTTCCTCGGCACCATCTTCCGCCGGTTGTTGGCGCGGCGTTGCGCTGGCGACGGGCGCGGACGCCGAGGCGGCTGGCTTCTTCTCTTCTCTCTTCTCTGGCGGCTTTACTTCAGGCGCTGGTGCGGAGGCGGCAGGCGCGGCTTTCGCCGGGGCGGCCGCCGCTTCGCCATCCACGGAGATGGTGCCGACGACGGTATTCACTCCGACGGTGCTGCCCTCAGAAACTTTGATCTCCTGCAGAACGCCGGAGGCGGGGGCGGGAATTTCTGCGTCAACTTTGTCGGTAGAGATTTCGAAGAGCGGTTCGTCGCGCTGAATCTTGTCACCAGGCTTTTTCAGCCATTTAGTAATAGTGCCTTCGACGATGGATTCGCCCATCTGAGGCATGATGATGTCAGTCGGCATGATTTCCTTTCACGCGGCCCACGGTTCAGGACAGAGGACCGTCCGCAACCGAATATTATAACGGGTGCGGGAGTCGGCTTGAAACGGCTCCCGGGACAACAGCGAGACCCTTCTTTTTGGCGCGGAACTCCCAACTGTGTAAACTAGCTTCGCGATGAGATCTCTCCCCCGCTCTTCACCTGCGCGCCATTATTTCTCTGCAGCGTCGCGGCTTGCACTCATCTTCGCGTTTCTGCTGACCTGCGTTGCAGCGAGTTTTGCCTCGGCTTATAACGGCCATCCCAAGCTGGTGGTTGTGATTGTGATCGACCAGTTTCGCGGCGACTATCTTGAGCGGTATCGCGACCAATTTGGTGAAGGCGGATTCCGCCTGCTGCTCGATCACGGTGCCAACTTCACTGACTGCAACTATGATTACGCGAATACCCGTACCGCGCCGGGACATGCCACGCTTTTCACCGGTGCTTACAGCAATGGTCATGGCATCGCGGCCAACGAATGGTGGGATCAGCGGAAGAAGCACATGGTGACTTCGGTAGAGGATGACAACACCAAGCTTGTGGGTGTGCCTGAAGAAAAGACGGGAGCATCGCCGCACAATTTGTTAGCGGATACTTTAGGCGACGAACTTAAACTCGCCACCCAGGGACAGGCGCGCGTGTTCGCCGTTTCGCTGAAAGACCGCGCTGCCGTGCTGCCCGGAGGCTTTGCCGCCGACGCCGCGTACTGGATTGAACCAAAGAGCGGCGCATGGATTACTTCCACTTACTATCGCAGCGACTTGCCCAAGTGGGCGCAGGATTTCAATTCAGGAAATCGCGCCGCGAAATATTGGGACCGCGATTGGAAGAATAATAACGGAGACATTTTGCGCTCGACGGCACATCGCAAGAGTAAAGATGGATCCGATGCTGGATTTTACGAAGTGATCGGCTCGACTCCCTTCGCCAACGAGTACGAGTTGGAATTCGCCAAGCAATTGGTAGTTTACGAAGGTCTGGGTGGCGGACGTGCCACCGACTTGCTCTCCATCAGTCTTTCCGCAAACGATATTCTTGGACATCAGGTTGGTCCCGATTCGCCGGAGATGGCTGCGATGGCGCTGGCGCTCGATCGCGAACTGGCCGACTTCTTCAACTTTCTCGGTCATCAGATCGGTCTGGCGAATGTGTGGATCGCGCTATCGGCTGATCATGGAGTGTCCGCTTTGCCCGATGCCGCAAAGAAGTTGCGCATTCCCGCCGCCAATCTGGATGCGGGTAAACTCGAAGTGCAGATTAATGGCGCGCTGACGGCGAAGTTTTCGCCGGGTCACGCAGCCACCTACATCAAACTCGATTATCCGATTGCATGGCTCGATCAGGACGCTTTCGTCGCAGCTCATATCAAGGAGCAAGAGGCTGAAACTGCGGTGGGCGAGGCGATGAAGCAGGCAGGACTACGTGCGTATTTCACCAAGGTGCAATTAGCGCGAAGGAGAAGTTCCCGACACTGTTCTCGGCAGGAAGTTTTTGAACAGTTATTCTCCAGAAGGCGGCTGGTATGTGATGGGAGTTCAGGAGCCTTATACGGTCGGCCCGGCAAAAGGTACGGACCACGCGTCGCCTTATACTTACGATACCCACGTTCCATTGGCTTTTTACGGGCTTCCATTTCGGCCTGGCACTTATCGAACACATTCGGAGCCGGTCGATATGGCGACGACGTTGGCATCGCTGCTCGGCATCAACGCTCCCACTCATGCGGTTGGCCGAGTGCTAACTGAGGCGCTGGCTCCGGCTCACCACGCGGAAGATACTGCGGAGCCGACTTCTGCGGGATCAAGTGCGCAAAGGAGTCCCCGGTGACGCCGGTGTCCGAGAGCGCCAAGTCGTCCCTAGATCTTAGTGTGAGCGTCGCGGGAATCCCGCTTAAGAATCCGATCATTGCGGCGAGCGGCACGTTTGGTTATGGAGTGGAGTTCGAGGACGTAGTCCACCTCGACAAACTGGGTGGCTTCGTGGTTAAGGGGCTGTCGCGGGAACCGATGATCGGCAATCCGCCGCCGCGTCTGTGGGAAACCGCGGCCGGCATGCTCAATGCGGTCGGCCTGCAAAATATCGGTGCTGCGGCATTTCTCGAGGAGAAGCTGCCCAAACTCCGGCAGATTACGAACATCACCGTTTTCGCCAACATCTTCGGCTACACTCGCGAGGATTACGAACGAACCATCGAGATTCTCAACGATGGCGAAGGCATCGCGGCCTACGAACTCAACGTTTCTTGTCCTAACACAGCGCACGGCGGGTTGCAGTTTGGCAGCGATCCGCGGTCGCTTGATGAAGTCGTGACTACCGCTAAGCGCGTTGCGCGCCGCCCTCTGATCGTAAAACTCTCACCCAACGTAACCAGCATCGCGCAGATGGCCCACATCGCGCAGGAGGCGGGCGCCGACGCGCTCTCACTGGTGAATACTTTCGTGGCCATGGCCATCGATGCCGATACGCGAAAGCCGCGTATTGCGAACGTCACCGCCGGACTCTCCGGTCCCGCCATCAAGCCGATCGCTCTGCGCATGGTCTACGATGCCGCGCATGCGGTAAACATTCCAGTAATTGGCATGGGCGGCATTTCCACCGCTGCGGACGCGGTGGAATTTGTGCTCGCGGGCGCAACCGCGGTGCAGATCGGAACCGCGAGTTACTGGGATCCTTGTGCGACCGAGAAAATTGTCAGTGACCTGCAGCGCTGGTGCGAAGATCGCCAGGTCACGCGCCTGGCCGATCTGATCGGGGGACTAATCGTTGAATAAAAGTGGATCTCCAGCCTCAACGCTAAGGAACTAACGCCCGTGCGTGTACCAGATCGAGCCGGGGGATTTGTAATTGCGTCCTTCGCCCCACACGACGTGGGTGTTCCCCAGGTTATCGATGGCGATTGAAAAGTAGTCGCCAAAGGGAAAGCGGAAACCCTCAGGAAGAATGTAATCATAACCGCGTTCCGGTCCTGAAAGCTGAGTTTCAGCCGACCAGGTAGCTCCGCCATTGCTCGAACTGCGCTCAAAAACATTCCACAGTGGCTTAGGTCCGAGAGGCTGATTTCGGGTATCCATCCAGGCGATGCGCACATCTCCGCCCGCGCCTGCCGCGATGGCAGGAAAACAGTTTTCTGCCGAGGCCTCTGCGGACGAGACTTCCGTCTTGGCGGACCAGCTTGCTCCGCTCGTGGTCGAAGAAGAAAAGAACATGCGCTCGTTCCCACCGTTCGCAGTGCCGGCGTTCCACAAAACGTAAAGAGTTCCCGAAGCGTCCGAAGCGAGTGCGGCTTGCGCGCCCAAATAGCCGGCTTCACAACCTTCGGCTGCGCAATCAGGCGCCGCCCCTGAAACATCCAGCAGCACTGTGTTCCAGCTATGTCCGCTATCTGAGGACCGGCTGACATACAGGCTGACTGGGCCCGTGCTCGCTTCCTGCCGCGCGTAAGCTGTCCACGAAAAGTAAACAGTGCCGCTGGCATCGACTGTAGCGCCTCCGGCCAGCGACCAGCCCGGCTTTGCGCCGGGATTCACCACCGCCGATGTAAACGTCTGAGCGTAATCATGGGAAGCGGCTACCAGAAAATTTTCTTTATGATTGAATCCCACATAAACATCAGCGCCATGGACCGCCAGGACGGGCTTATCGGCATCATCGGGAGAACGCGCCGCTACGGAAAAGTACCAGGTGCGGCCGAAATCCTCTGACCTTGCAACGATTACATCGCGTTTATCGTCCTGCAGCCAGGAGGCGTACAGGGTTTGCCGGTCGACGGGATCCACAACGATTTGGGGGTCAAACTGGCCGGTCAACGAAGGCGCGAGCGAATGCGGCGCTTCCCACGACATTCCGTTATCATTGCTGACCAGCAGCGAGATAGTTGGCGTAGCGCACGAGCGGCAGTCGGCTGCCGCTCCATATTGAGGAAACAGAATATAGATGTGTCCCTGGCCGTCGGCGGCCAAGGCCGGTTCCCATTGGTCGCCATTGGTGTAACCGACACGGCGCTGCGGGCTGAAGTTAGCAGCCGGGATCGTAGCTGCCAGTGCGGTCTGCGCCATTGAGAATGCAATTAGCCACCAAAGGGCGAAGCTCAGCGCACGCCCTGCCCGGCTGGATCTCAAAACCACAGACTTCTCCTGGAGATACTACTGCAAGAGCCTTGGCGGAACTTTATCTCGAATCCGGCCACAGCGTCAATCGTCAAAGGGCCACGGGCTCGTCTCTTTCACTTTGCAATAACGTGACTTTCTGCCCATTTCGTCATCTAATAGAGTGCGTTTATACGAGCGGAGAACATGCCCGCCGCAATGCCGCCGGGAAGGCGGTCCACGAGGAGCGAAATTTAGATGCAGAAAGCCACATTTGCAGCCGGATGTTTCTGGGGAGTGGAAGCCACCTTTCGGCAGATGCCGGGTGTGCTGGGGACGCGCGTTGGCTATATCGGCGGGAAGACCGAAAATCCAAACTACAAAGAAGTTTGCACAGACCGCACTGGCCACGCTGAGGCAGTGGAAGTGGAATTTGATCCCGCCAAGATCCGCTACGAGGATCTACTGAAAGTCTTCTGGGAGAATCACGATCCCACGCAGCTCAACCGGCAGGGGCCGGACTGGGGCACGCAGTACCGTTCCGCGATATTTTTTCACTCGCCGGAGCAACAGGCCGCCGCGCAGGCCTCGAAAGAAGCGCTGGAGAAAGCCCACCGTTTCCCCAAGCCCATCGTCACGCAGATCGTTCCTGCAGTCACCTTCTATCCCGCGGAGGACTATCACCAGCAGTATCTGGAAAAACGCGGGCTGGCCAGCTGCCACATCAAAGCCTAAGGATTGAAAGAAACGGCCGGCGGGCAGCTGGTGCGACTCGCGACTCCATTTTTCGATCTCTTTTTCAGTCATCATCGGGATCCGAGGGTGGGCGTGTATCGTTGAGGAAATGTTCCGCCTTCAGCGGAGCGTCAATCGTATGAAATGGAATGGCTGCTGGCTGAAGTTGAAAATGTCGGAAAGATCGTCGGCGGGAGCGTCGGCGTAACCCAGCGACGGCAGATTAAAAGTAACCTCAACAAATTTTAAAATACTTCCGAAATCATGCGTGACATGGGAGATATACGCTGCTTTGGCGTAGGGCGACACCACAATCATCGGCACGCGAAACCCGTACTCATAGGAATTGAGCATCTTCGGCGGCGGCACGTGATCGTACCATCCTCCCCAATCGTCCCAGCTAATGATAGATGGCCGTATTTGACCAGTAGGGGCTGTTTCCAATGGCGTTCACAATGGACGCAACCCATGATGGCCCGGAGCCGTCGTTTTGCGTGGCGTGGTCTGATTCGAGGCCGTTGGGTATGACCCAACTCACGCTCGGCGAGTCGCCCATGGGCGATGTCCGTCAGCACAGGAGCGGGGTTCCGCGGGCTTGCCAGCTACGACGTTATCGGTCCAGTCGGCCCCTACGCAGGCTGTGGCATTTGGCGGAGACGCATTGGGTCTGCACATGTGTTGGATCGCATTTGGGGCAGTCCAAATTGATCCCGCCGACGGAGCGTAGTAGCGCCAGCTCACGAACTTTTTGTTGAGTAAATCGGTCAGCGTAGGATGCTCGAAACAAGGGTAAATGAAGTACCCCTCGTTACCGCTAGGATCGATCAAAGGAACTCTCTCTGCAGGCGGGGCGATGCAGCCCGTAAAAAGGGCTGTGGGATTCTCCGAGGCAAAGAATTTACTGTCCGCGGTGGGAGCTGAAGTGCCGGAGAGAATAAATTGATGGGCGGGAAAGCTTGGCCCCTGATTCGTCTGGAACATGCGATCGGCAAATGTGTACTGCTCGGCCAGGTCGAAGTAAGGTTGAACTTCAGCCGGACTGACATATTTGAACTGGGGATTCGGCGGCACGCAATTGGGGAATAGTGGCGCGCACGCGGCAGCGACGAGGTCGGCGCCATCCATTTCACATGCGTCTCCTGATTTGCTCAAATGACACATCCGAAGGAAGGCGCTATGGGCGTGACTCAAATCATAGTAATCCGGCTCATTCCCGTTCGTGCCTAAATCGATCGGGGCTAGCGCAATCGTCTGGCCTTTCGAGTTTACTCCGCTGCTTACGATGTCTGCGCCACGCGCGATGAGCACTGGATCATGAAACAAGTTGTCCGGTGTACGGTTCTCCTGAAAGATGATCACGACATGCTGAATCGGAGTGTGGGGCCCGTCGCCACAGCCCTCCTGCGTTAGTAGGAATGCACTCGCGGAAAGCAACAAGATGCAGATTGAGACCGCTGCGCGGCGAGTGAGGTGAGTTCGAGTTGCGGACAACCTTCTCCTCCCCGTCCTACTCGATAGCAAACTCGGCGGGAGTATCTTGCAGGGCGTTTGGTTTCTTTTTGTGACAAGTTAGTTGCCGCGTCGTTATGTCCGAAACGTCGGCGAGGTCTCAGTGTAAGTACAGTTTTTCCTGTATTGCTTCGGGAGAAGAAATCGCGGAATCGCATTTCCCTCGAAGGCTCGCTATTCGCGGGGCGCCCCCCAGTTCTGCGATGACAACTTCCCTCTTTCCGATTTGCCTGTTCCGGTAAGATGCCTAGCAGATGAAATCGATTATTGTTGGCACTGCGGGACACATCGATCACGGTAAAACTGCGCTGGTCAAGGCTTTGACCGGGATCGATGCGGACCGGTTGCAGGAAGAGAAGCGGCGCGGCATCACCATCGACCTCGGCTTTGCGCATATGGATTTGCCGGGACCGAATGGCGAAACTTTGCGGCTTGGTTTTGTCGACGTACCCGGGCACGAGCGCTTTGTACGCAACATGCTGGCGGGAGTTGGCGGAATCGATCTGGTGCTGCTGGTGATTGCCGCAGATGAAGCGATCAAGCCGCAGACGCGGGAGCATTTTGACATTCTGCAATTGCTGGGCGTGCAGCGCGGCATTACGGTGCTGACGAAATCGGACGCGGTGGATGCGGAGACTCTTGAGGTGGTGCGGCTGGAAGTGGAAGAGTTCCTGCGCGGGACATTCCTTGACAACCCAAAGACTATAGTCGCGGCAAGCTCTCTGACTGGTGCCGGGCTGGAAGAACTTAAGCGCACGTTGGTGGGCGTTGCACAGAGAGTACAACCGCGGGATTCCGATGCTATCGCGCGGCTACCGATTGACCGCGTATTCACTATGAAAGGCTTCGGCACCGTCGTGACCGGAACGCTGGTGGCGGGAACGATTCGGTCGCGAGGACGAGTTGGAAGTTTTTCCCACGGGTCAACGTGTCCGCGTGCGCGGCATGCAAGTTCATGGAGAGATTGCCGAGAAAGCGGTCGCTGGACAACGGACCGCCCTCAATCTAGCTGGCGCGAGCACGGACGATTTATCACGTGGCATGACTCTGGTTCCACCTGCGACGCTTGAGACCACCCGGCGTGCCGATGTTTCACTGCGCTTGCTGGCCTCGGCGGCGCGTCCCTTGAAGAATCGGGCGCGGGTTCATTTTCATTCGTACACGATGGAGACGGTGGCGGAAATCGTTTTAACAGGGACAAAGCAGATCGCGCCTGGCGAGCAGTCTTTTGCCCGTTTGAAATTGCCAAAGGCCGCACTGCTTTTGCCCGGTGACAGATTCATTCTGCGACAATTCTCCCCGGTGCTGACAATCGGTGGCGGAGTTGTGCTGGATGCGGCGCCGACTCCGCGAATGCCGGGACAAGTCGACTTTCTCAGAGTACTGGCTGGCGGCAATGCGGAATCGATTCTGAGAATGCGAATTGCCAGACGGGAGCATAACGGTATAGCCGTATCCCGACTGATTGCGGAGACCGGATGGACGAAAAACTTTATTGAGACTCAGCTGGCCGGTGCTCTCCATGAGGGCCGAGTCCTGCGAATTGAAGATCTCCTCATCGATGCTCCCGCGATCCTTGGACTGCAGCTATTCATGATGAGCGCGGTTGAGGACTTTCAGAAGAAGAACCCACTCGTAGCAGGCATTGCCAAGGAACAACTGCGCGATCAAGTCGCGGCGTCAGCCGAGGTGTTTGCTGCAGCTGTTGCCATGCTGGTGCGGGATAAGAAAATCGAAGTCCTCGGCGATCTGGTGCGCCTGCCCGGCCATGGCGTAGTGATGAAGGATGAAGAAGCGGAATCAAAGAAAAAGATTGAGAGCGCGTTTATGACGGCCGGACTGAACGTGCCGGCACTTCACCAAGTCCTCGCTGGGCTGAAGATCGACAAAGCGCGAGCCCAGAAGATTGTGACGCTGCTATTGCGCGACAAAGTCTTGATTAAAATTTCAGATGAATTAGTTTTCCATCGCAGCGCATTGGAAGAGTTACGGAGGCAGGTAGCGGCGTACAAAATGAAAGCTCCAACCATCGATGTCGGCAAGTTCAAGGAATTGACCGGAGTAAGCCGCAAATACGCCATTCCGCTGCTGGAATTTCTGGATCGCGAGCGCGTAACCAAGCGTGTCGGGGACTCGCGACAGATTCTTTAGCCAACGGATTCGCACGGATTTTCACCGATCCAACCGAAAGCAAAGAACCAGAGATCCATTTATCGTGATGATCTGATGACGATCTGTGAAAATCCGTGGCAAAAGCTAGATTTGTTCCTCCGGAAATTCCAACTCCAAGCCCAGCGGATCTGTAAAGCGGTTGGTGAGATTCGCGAGTCCGGCGAGCATGTGAATGTCTACGATCTCCGGGTCGGAGAAATGCTTTTTCAGTTCCTTGAAATCAGCCTCGGTAATTTCGTGAGGGGCGCGCGTCAGTCTCTCAACGTAAACAAGGGCTGCCCGTTCTTTCTCACCATAGCGCGAATAATTTCCTGCCTTGAGCGCCGTCCAATCTTCCGGCGTGAGCCCCACGCGTTTTGACGACGCCACATGGTGCTGCGTGCAATAGCGGCATCGCGTTGATCAAAGAGACGCGGAGATAGATCAGTTCATACAGCTTGCGGTCGAGAGACCGTCCTACACTGGCGTAGAAGCTAAGAAAATTCTTAAGCATCTCAGGGCGATGAGCCAGCGCCTTTTGCACATTGCCGGGCTTGCCACGAAGGGTCGTGTCGTAAATCTCGCGCACTTGCGGAGACGCCGACTCAGGTGTGATCAGACTGATGCGTGCCATTGAATCCTCCAGTATCGAAATAATGTGCTCATCATATGTTGCCCATCATAGAAGAATGGTGCGTGCCGCGACGACGCCCCAGATGAAATCAGACCTTGCACTACAGGAAAGATCGCGGAATGCCGATATCTCCTATCGGGGCTAGACCATGAAAAATATTGCTCTCGTTCTTATTCTGTTTTGCTTGACGGGGCAATTCACCAAGGCACAGGATTCCGGCGAAGCAGGCGCACGCTCGAATGTGCTGGCTTTGGAGCACGCCTGGGACCAAGCGCTAGAACGGCGAGATGTGAAGGCGCTCTCAACAATCTTCGATGATTCTTTGATATATGTCGATTATGACGGCGCGGTTTTGACGAAAGCGGGTATCTGGCGCGCGTGAAAGCGAACACGACTCCCATACAGCAAATCGTGGCGGAAGAAATGAATGTGCAAATATTTGGAAGCACTGCGGTCGTGGTCGGAACTTACCGGGTCAAGGGTATGGAGAAGGGCAAGCCTTACTGCGGCGTGGCCGCTTCACGGACATCTGGGTACGAACGAGCGGAAACTGGATGTGCGTGGCCGCCGCCAGTACTCCGATCGTGCACTGAGCGGGGCTTATCGTCATGGCGAATTCATGTTACCCCGCGCGGACTGAAGGAGCTGAGATGTGGAAGTTTGTCTCATTGTTCTGTTGCTCTCTGCGCATCTCAACGCGCAGGATGTGGACAAGTCTGATGGCGACCGCAGCAGAATTCTTGCTCTGGAGAACGCGTGGAATCAAGCGGTACGTGAGAAAGATACGCCTGCGCTCAAGCTATTGCTGGGACCGGAGCTAGTTTACGTAGACTACGATGGAACGCTGATGGACAAAGTACAATATCTCGCCAGCGTACAATCGCAGGTAGTGCAGCCCGAGCGGATCGTGAGCGAATCGATGAATGTTCATCTTTTCGGGGCTGCTGCCGTGGTGGAGGGAATTTATCGTGAAACTGGCGAAAAGAATGGCAAATCCTACACCCTCCGCGAACGCTTTTCCGATACCTGGATCCGCCGCAACGAGAGTTGGGAGTGTGTAGCCAGCCATTCGACACTCATCAGCCATTAGCTTATTGCTGACGAATTGACGGCACCGCGAATATTCCCGACTAGCCTGCCTTTTTCTCTCCGCAATTGTTCCTCCTGCTACCATCAATCCGTGGAGCAATAATACTCAGCGCTCGAAAAACCAGGCTGCGAGTAAAATCCTGTGAAAGCAAAACCAAAGAGCGGTAAAGCAATCCCGGCCGGTCCAGTGCGGTTCTTTTCAAGCCAGCGTCAGTGGGAAGTGTGGCTCGAAACTAATTATCGTAAGTCGGATGGAGTATGGCTACGGCTGGCGAAGAAAGGTTCGGGATTGAGCTCAGTTTCGTACGGCGAAGCGCTGGAGATCGCTCTTTGCTACGGATGGATCGATGGACAGAAGAGACCTGAAAGCGAACAGTCGTGGTTACAAAGATTCGTTCCCCGATCGGGGAAAAGTGTCTGGTCTAAGATCAACCGGACAAAATCGCTGTCCCTAATCGCGCAGGGCAGAATGCAGCCAGCCGGTTTGGAGGCGATTGAGAACGCAAAGAAAAGCGGACGCTGGGAGTCGGCCTACGATTCGCCCAGGGCGGCCGAAGTGCCCGACGATCTGCAGGCGGCATTCGATGCAAGCCCAAAGGCACAGAAGTGTTTCCTCTCCCTCGATCGAGCGAACCGCTATGCCATCCTGTTTCGGATTCAGACCGTAAAGAAAGCGGCAACCCGGGCGGCAAAGATTCGGCAGTTCGTGGAAATGCTCGAAAGGAACGAAAGAATTCACCAGCCTCGCCAGCCGCGAAGGAAGTGAAAAGAAATGTCAATGATCAGAATTATCGGAGCAGGATTGGCAGGATCGGAAGCAGCATGGCAGTGTGCGAGGCGCGGTATCGATGTGGAGTTGTTTGAAATGCGGCCCGCGCGGTCGACTCCAGCACACCAGACCGCGGATTTTGCGGAGCTGGTTTGCTCGAACTCTTTGAAATCCGATTCCGAGAACACGGCTCCCTGGCTGTTGAAAGAAGAGATGGGCCGGGCGGGATCGTTGCTTTTGGAGATCGCGCGTCAATGCGCGGTTCCGGCAGGACATGCGTTGGCGGTGGATCGCATCACCTTTGCGGCTCAGGTGACCGAGACGATTTCGCGTGATCCGCGAATCAGTGTGCGGCGCGAAGAAGTAACCCGTATTGATGAAGCTAACGATTGCATCACCGTTATCGCTACCGGGCCGCTAACGTCGGAAGCTCTGGCTGGAGAAATCGCGCGGTTGAGTGTGATCGAAGAACAATCAGATCACAGCCCGCACTTATATTTTTACGATTCGATCAGCCCGATTGTGGAAGCGGACTCGATTGATATGTCGCGCGTGTACATGGCGGCTCGTTATGACAAAGGTTCAGCGGATTACATCAACTGCCCGATGACGCGAGAGGAATACGATCATTTCTACGATGCACTTTTGGTCGCGCAGTCGGTGGAGGAGCGGGAGTGGGAGAAGTTGAATTATTTCGAAAGCTGTTTGCCGATTGAAGAAATCGCCCGGCGCGGTCGAGACACGCTGCGCTTTGGCCCGATGAAGCCGGTGGGGCTGAAGGATCCGCGCACGGGACGAATGCCCTATGCGGTGGTGCAACTCCGGCAAGAAAACCTGCGGGCGGATTCTTACAATCTGGTCGGATTTCAAAACCATCTGAAATTCGGCGAACAGGCGAGAGTGCTGCGCCTGATCCCGGGACTGGAAAACGCGCAGTTTCTGCGCTACGGGCAGATTCACCGCAATACCTACATCAACAGTCCGGCACTCCTCCGCGAGACACTTCAGATGAAGGCGCATCCTCGAATCTTATTCGCGGGACAAATATGCGGCGTTGAGGGCTATGTGGAGTCGATTGCCACTGGGTTGATGGCGGGCGTGAATGCGGCTGCTTTGGCTGGCGGAAGTGATCCCATGCCTCCACCAAGGGCTTCGGCATTCGGATCGCTTACACATTACGTAACCCATGCCCAGTCCAGGAATTTCCAACCGGCAAACATCACTTTTGACCTTCTGCCCCCGCTCGAGAAAAAGATTCGCGATCGCAAGGATCGGCATCGCATGCAGTGCGAGTTGGCGTTGCAAGCATTCGACGGATGGATGGAACGGATCGGGGCGACCGCAGTCGAGTCCTAAATCGAAAGGTCGCCTCCCAGAAGAGACTGCAAAATGCCACCATCCCAGCAAGCTGAGATTCTCCTTGCGGCCCCGGAAGATGCGCCTGCAATCGCGAATTTGCTGCACGAATCGTTCGCCGCATTCGAACCTCTTTACACCGAAGGCGGCTTTAACGCGACTGCACTGGCTGCACCCCAAATTCTAGAGCGCATGCGGGAAGGGCCGGTTTGGGTTGCGCTACGTGATTCCCAGATTTTGGGCACAGTTGCGATCGTCGTGAAAGGTAAAGCTGCTTACATTCGCGGTATGGCGGTACTGCCTTCTGCGCGCGGAACTGGGATCGGAACCAAACTCCTGCAGCACGCAGAGAGGTGGGCGATTGACGCGCAATGCGTACGACTTTTTCTTAGCACTACTCTGTTTCTGAGTGAGGCCATCCGTTTGTATGAACGGTTTGGTTTTCGACGCACGGAGGAAGGCCCGAACGATTTATTTGGTACGCCTCTTTTTACCATGGAGAAAACCATTTCTCCGCGCAACTGAAATCGAATCGCCGGTCCAACACAATCCGAACTTTTATGCAACAAAACATCTGCCGGATTCGTATCCGATAGTGGACCAAACAAGGCGCAGCAGGCTCACGTTCCCTGGTCAATTGCGTCCAATCAAAGAAGTGCGATGACGCTGCGAGATCTTATTGTCGATGTGATGCGTACTCTGTGGGCGCATAAGTTGCGTGCGTTTCTGACCATGTTCGGGATTGCGTGGGGGATCGTGTCGATCGTGCTCATGGTGGCGGCCGGCGAGGGCTTGCGGAAAGGGCAGGAAGAACAATCGCAAACCCTGGGCAAAGACGTAATGATTGTCTTCCATGGCCGCACCAGTCTGCAGGCCGGCGGAATCCACGCGGGACGGCTGGTTCACTGGGAGGATCCGGATGTGCCGGTGGTGCAGGCCGAAGGTGTGGATTGCGAATATGCCATCCCGGAACTGGAACAGGAGACCGTCCTCACACACAGCAACTTCAACAACGCGTCGCTCGAGGTGACCGGATCGTATCCGCAGTTCAGTGAGATTCGCAGTCTGACCGTCGGACTGGGACGCTTCTATGACTGGAATGACATGCGCGAGGCCAGGCGCGTGGCGTTCCTCGGTTCGGATGCGGCCAAGCAATTGTTTCCTGGCCGCAATCCCGTCGGCGAAAACGTTTATTTAAACGATTTTCCATTTGTTGTGATTGGCGTCATGGCAAAAAAGAAGCAGGATTCCAGCTACGATGGCTGGGATGTAAACAAAATATTTATTCCCTTCTCTGCAATGCGCCGCGATTTTCCTGATAAGCCTCCGGGAACGCCGACGACTTTCGATCAACTGCTGGTGACTCCGAAATCGGTGGAGCAGCATGAAGCGTGCAAGCACGAAGTGCGGGTCGCCCTCGCGCGCATGCACCGCTACGATCCCAACGATAAAGAGGCTTGCCCCATCTGGGACACAGTGCAGGAGGCTAAGGCATTCCGGCAGATGACCGATGGGATGAAATATTTTCTCGGCGCAGTAGGCATTGTGACGCTGGTACTGGGCGGCATTGGCGTAATGAACGTGATGCTGGTTGCGGTGCGCGAGCGCACCCGCGAAATCGGCGTTCGCAAAGCGATAGGCGCCCCGGCTGGAACCATCCTGCGGCAATTCTTTGTGGAAGCTCTGATTATTGCCTTGCTGAGTGGAGCGATTGGCCTGGGCGTGGCCTTCGGATTTTGTGCTCTGGTGAATCTGCTACCCATGCCCGATTTTTTTGCCGGACTGATTCCAGACTGGACTTCGGGCCTTGTCGCCGCGGGCTTGCTGGGGGCGATCGCCATCGGGGCCGCGCTGTATCCGGCGCGGAGAGCGGCGTCCATTGATCCCATCGAAGCGTTGCGCTATGAGGCCGGCGGATAAGGGATGCTCATCGAAATTGTTCTCGAAGCCTGGATCGCGCTCAAGCGGAACCTTACGCGCAGCTTTCTCACCATGCTGGGTATCGTGTGGGGCATTGCCACAGTCACGCTGCTGATCGCTTATGGCAGCAGTTTCCGCAGCATTCTGGTGCATGGATTCGACGCGTTCGGGAAGAGCGTAGTGATTTGCTGGCCACAGCAAACCAGCGAGCAGCCCGGCGGACAGCGCGCCGGAAAGAAAGTGGTCATCGAACAGGCCGATGTCGACATGGTGAAGGCAACGGCGCCGCTGGTGAAACACGTGTGCCGTGAAACCGTAAACCGCCCAGGGATCTCTTATGGCGACCGGTTAGTGGGAACGGCGGCGATTCGCGGAGTTTGTCCCGAATACGGTGAAATGCGCAACGAGGTGCCGTCGGAGGGGCGATGGATCGACGCCGGAGACGAACTCGAGCGGCGGCGCGTGATTTTTCTCGGTGGACGCATCAAGGAACAACTCTTCAGTGGACGCCCTGCGGTAGGGGAAACCGTGGAAGTAGGCGGCGTTCGATTCACCGTGATCGGAGTGATGGCGAGAAAAATTCAGCTCAGCAATTATTTCAGCAGCGATGACGATTCCGCGTGGATTCCTTACTCCACAGCTGGCGACTTGTGGAATACCCGTTACGCGCGGGTTCTGCTGTTCGAACCGATCGCGCCGCAGTTCGAAAAGAAGGCGATGGCGCAGGTGCTGGCCGCGGTGGCGACACGACAGAATTTTTCCCCCACCGATCCCAAGGCGTTCCAGATGTTCGGGCGTGATGAATTCCGTCCGGTGATCGATGCGCTAACCATCGGACTGCAAGTGCTGCTCACCTTCATTGGAACTTTAACTCTTGGCATCGGGGGCGTGGGCGTGATGAATATCATGCTGGTCTCAGTGGATGAACGCATCCGTGAGATCGGCTTGCGGCGCGCATTGGGCGCGCGCAAGCGCCACATCAAGCTGCAGTTCCTGGCAGAAACTTTGCTGATCATGATACTGGGCGGCGTGATCGGCGTATTGCTTTCTTATCTGATTGCGTGGGCGGTGGGGACGCTCCCCATGATGGGGCCATTGTTCGAAGACACCTCCGGGCAGGGCGATATTCATCTGCGAATTTCAATGATGACGGTGCTGCTCTCGAGCGCGGTGCTTTTGCTGGTGGGAGTCATCAGCGGACTGGTTCCGGCTTTGCGCGCATCGAAGCTGGATCCAGTGGAAGCGCTGCGATACGAATAACCGTAGCGAATTAAATTAATTTGATCGCCAGCCCGATTCTTAGTACCTTTCTGCTAAGTCATTCGCAGATCGAGGTGCCCTTTGCCGATTTCCGCCGTCGACACCATCTCGCTGGCCATCGAACACACGAAGCAGCAGCTGTTCAAGCCCTTTCGCTTCGGCCAATGGACCAGGCTCGCCTTTGTGGGACTGCTGGCGGGCGAACTCGGCTCGGGCGGAGGATTCAATGGCAGCAATTTCCGGCTTCCTCAGCATCCTGGCGCCTCCCGGCATTTTCTTCCTTCAGCCCTTGGAGGAATGGATCCCGCTCTGTTGGCGGGCTTGATCGCCATTCTGGTTGTAAGCGTGTTCCTATTCGGCGTCATCCTTATGTACATCAGCAGCGTGATGCGCTTCATTTTGTTTGACAGCATCATCGCCAAAGAGTGCCGCATTCGCCAGGGATGGAGCCGCCGGCAGATTGAGGGATGGCGCTATTTTCTCTGGAAACTGCTTTATCTTCTGGCTACATTCTGCGGGTTCGCCGTGCTGATTGGTTTTCCAGCGGCTCTTGCATTTGGTATGGGCTGGCTGAGTGAACCAAGACAACATGTGCTTCCCTTGGTGCTGGGCGGAATCATTCTCTTCTTTGTGCTGTTGCTTTTTTTCGTGGCCATAGCAGTAATTTTTGTGCTGACCAAAGATTTTGTAGTGCCTCAAATGGCTCTGGAGGAAATCGGTGCTCTGGAGGCTTGGAGGAGGCTGTGGCCGATGATCCAGGCCGAGATGGGCGGATACGCAGGCTACATCGGCATGAAGATCGTCATGGCCATCGGCGCAGGCATCGTGATTGGCATCGCAACTTTGATCTTGGGTTTGTTCATCGCCATACCGACGGTCGGGCTAAGCCTCCTTGCCGTTTTGACGGGCAAAAGCGCAGGGCTCACCTGGAATGCTTACACGATCACTCTCGCGGTGGTGATTGGATGCATCCTGCTGGCAATTTTTCTATATTTAGTGGCGCTGATATCCGTGCCTGTCGTTGTGTTCTTCCCTGCCTATTCGATTTATTTCTTTGCCGCTCGCTATCCTCCGTTAAGCGCGGTGCTTTACCCAGCGCCGCCGGCGCAGCCGCAATTTCCACCGATAGTTTCGCCTCCGTACGAACCGCCTCCGCTGCCGCCTTCTCCGGCGCCTGCCGGATAAAGTGAAAAGCGCTTGGGAACTCTTACCCCGCGCCAGGTGTCTGATGTTGCAGACACGCGCGTGCCCAAAGAGATGCCGAGGAGCTTTCTATGTCATTTTCAATGGCAGGCGGTGGTGCGCGTGGTCCAGAAATCAACGTTACACCGCTGATTGATGTGCTGCTGACACTGATTATTGTTTTCATGGTCGTGGTCTCGATGGATAAAGAGCAAGGCGAGACGGCACAGATTCCGCAGCCCGACCAGAAGCAGACGGCCGAGCAGCAGCAGTCGCGCACTGTGGTCATTCAAGTGGTGTGGACGAAGGAAAATCAACCGCCGGCGGTGAAAATCAATCAGGAAGACGTGCGCTGGGAAGATCTGGAACCGCGGCTCGCGAAGATTTATCTAACTCGCGCGGAAAAAGTAGTCTTCGTACACGGCGACGCCGATGTCGACTTCCAATACGTGGCGGATGTGATCGATGCGGCGCATCACGCGGGGGTTGATAGGGTAGGGCTGTTGACCATGGATCGGGGAGTAGCGGGCGAATAGTACGCCGGCGATTTTAATTCCGCGCCCGGTTCTTAATCCAAATCGGTGTCCCCAGAAATCCAAAAGCTTCGCGAATCTGATTTTCCAGAAACCGCTGATAAGAGAAGTGCAGCTTCACGGCGCGGTTAGTGAACAGCACAAACGTCGGCGGCGCGACTGAGGCTTGCGTCATGTAGAGAATCTTCACGCGCGAGCGCATGGGCACGGAGGCGCGCTCGAAGTCCACGTGTTCGATGAAGCGGTTCATGGCGGACGTGGAGATGCGCTTTCGCCGCTCAGTAGCGACCTGCTCGAGCAACGGGAAGATTTTCTCCGTGCCCTTGCCGCTATAGGCCGAGATAAAAACGATGGGCGCGTAGCTCAGAAATTTTAGATCGTAGCGCAGGCGCTCTTCGTACGCGGCTTGGTCGCCGGGGCGTTTGCTTTCGCGCATGCGCATGGCTTTCGATGGCCTGCCGGCTTTTGCCGCCCCACTGCTGACCAGATCCCATTTGTTGACCACGATGATCATGGAACGTCCACTCTCGTGGGCGTAGCCGGCGATCGCGGCGTCTAACTGGCTGACGCCTTCGGTGGCGTCGATGACCAGCAATGCGATGTCGGCGGCTTCAAGATGCTTGCGCGCCATCACGACGGAAAGCTTCTCCGCCATCAGGTGAGTCTTGCCTTTGCGGCGAATGCCGGCAGTATCGATGAAGCGAAAGCGCCGGCCATTGTGTTCGACAATTTCGTCGACGGCGTCGCGCGTAGTCCCGGGAATCGGCGACACAATAGCACGGTCAGAAGCTGTAAGACGATTCAGCAGTGTGGACTTGCCGACATTCGGATGGCCAATGATAGCAACCTTGGTCTCGTAGACCGGCTGAACATCAGCGGCAGAGCCATCTTCTGCCTCGCCGGTTTCTTTCTGTACCTCCTCTGTGTCCCCCGTGTTCTCTGTGGTGAGGTCTTTGCTCGCCGGCACCACTTCGAGAACCGCGTCGAGCAGGTCGTCGATGCCGCGCCCGTGCTCAGCGGAGATAGGAAACATCTGTTTGATCCCGAGCCGATGAAACTCATCAACGATGTTCGCCTGCTTTTCCGAATCGGCCTTATTGACCGCAAGGAACAGCGGACGTCCCGTCTTACGCAACAATCGCACTAATTCAAGATCGGGACCGGCAAGCTCGGCACGCCCGTCGACGACCATGATGATGGCGGCAGCTTCATCGAATGCAACTCGCGCCTGGCGAAAAATCTCCGAGGGGATAAAATCTTTTTCTTCGGGAAGAATTCCGCCGGTATCGATGAGGCGAATGCGGCGGCCGCGCCACTCCGCGTCGCCGTAAAGGCGGTCGCGAGTAATGCCGGGCTCATCGCCAACGATGGCGCGGCGCGAGCCGACGATGCGGTTAAACAGCGTGGACTTACCTACATTCGGTCGGCCCACGATGGCGAGCGTGGGAACGCCGGCTGCGGTGGTGGCGAGAGTGCTCGTCGAGTTGTAAGTGGGCTGCGTCAAAATGAACGGTAACCGATGCTGAAGGACAGGAGTGTTTATTATAGAGACTCCTGTGACTTTAAGTTCCCAGCCCGCATCTTCCGCAACTCCTCCGCGCTCCGCTGCTGGCGGAAAGGACGCTTCGAGCGTTTCTTATTCAACCCTGCATCAGTTCTTTGCGCCAGGCGGAGTGCTCGCGCGCACGCATCCAGCCTATGAATTTCGCCGTGGACAATTGCAGATGGCGCAGGCGGTCGAGCAGGCCCTGGAGGAAAAGCGGCACTTGATCGTGGAAGCCGGCACGGGCACGGGGAAAACCCTCGCCTATCTTCTGCCGGTGATCCGCTCAGGCAAGCGAGTGATCATTTCGACCGGTACGAAGAATCTGCAGGAACAACTTTTTTATAAAGACATCCCATTTCTGGAGCAGGCGCTGTTTGGAGAGTCGTCTGCCGGTTCGCAGCTTTCGGTCTGTTACATGAAAGGCCGCAACAATTATCTGTGCCGCAAGAAGCTCTACGATCTCACGGATCAGCCGGTGCTCAGCGGACTGGAAGAGATCGAGCAGTACCGTGCGATTTCCGCCTGGGAGAAAACAACCGCTACTGGCGACCGCGCGGAACTTGCCGAACTGCCGGAGGCCAGCGCTCTTTGGCACAAGCTGGACGCGCGCGCCGATGCCTGCATCGGGCAAAAATGCAGTGAGTGGGAGCGCTGCTTCGTTACTGAAATGCGCCGGCGAGGTATGGAGAGCGACATCATTATCGTCAACCATCATCTGTTCTTCGCCGATCTCGCCATTAAGTTGCAGGCCGAGGGCGCGCCCGACGCGGGTATTCTGCCGGAAGCCGCAGCGGTGATTTTCGATGAGGCGCACGAACTGGAAGACGTGGCGGGAAATTATTTCGGAATTTCTGTCAGCAATTTGCGTGTGGAAGACCTGGCGCGCGATGTAGAAGCATCGTTGCAACACAACCGGATGCTGTCCGCCTCGCTTTCGGGAGCGCTGGGCAGCTTACGAGAGAAGTCTCAATTTTTCTTTTCGCTGCTGCCGCCGGGCGAGGGACGCTTCGCTTTCGAGACTCGCCGCGAATTTCTGGAGGAAAACGGCGACGAATTTCTTGCTTTCAATCAGTCGCTGACGCGGCTGGCCGGAGAATTGGAGGGCTTGCCGCAGAAGCCGGAAGAAGTCTTCAATTTCGTGCGGCGGGCGCAGGAACTGCAGGTACAACTCGGCTTCGCTCTGGAATCGGATGATCGCAATACAGTATTTTGGATTGAGCGCCGCGGCGGACGAGGCAGAACGAACCCGCAACAAATCAGCCGAGACCAACAGAAGGGCGGTCGGCAGAACGTTTTTCTCCAGGCCACGCCGATCGATGTTGGACCCATCCTGCGTGAATGCCTTTGGTCAAAATTGGACTGCGCCGTTCTGACTTCGGCGACCCTCGCGGTTGGCGGAGGGTTCGAATACATCCGCCAGCGGTTGGGGTTCGAACATGCGCGCGAGTCGGTGCTGCCTTCGCATTTTGACTACGAAACCCAAGCGCTGTTCTATGTGCCTCCTGATCTCCCCGATACGCGAGCGCCCCAATTCACGGTGAAGGCTGCAGAACGCATTCGCAAGCTGCTCGAAATTACTCGCGGACGCGCCTTCGTGCTGTTCACCAGTTACGCGCAGATGAATGACATCTACCAGCGTCTTCTGGGCGACCTGGAGTTTCCCTTGCTGCGCCAGGGCGACGCGCCGAAGAGCGCTCTGCTCGAGGAGTTCCGGCTCACGCCGAATGCCGTTCTATTCGCCACTTCGTCATTCTGGCAGGGTGTCGACGTACAGGGTGAGCAGTTGAGCTGCGTGATCATCGACCGCTTGCCGTTCGCCGTGCCCAGCGATCCGGTCGTCGCCGCGCGTGTAAAGGCAATTGATGCCGATGGCGGCAATGCTTTTTTTCAATATCAAGTTCCATCCGCGGTGATCACGCTGAAACAGGGCTTCGGACGACTGATCCGTTCGCTGCACGATCGCGGTTTGCTGGTGCTGCTCGACAACCGCATACTTAAAAAACAGTATGGGCGCGTGTTTATCGAGAGCCTGCCCAATTATAAGAAGACGACGGACATGCAAGTGGTGGAGGAGTTCTTCGGAGGGGCCCTCTAAGATTGACCTTTAGCGCAATAGCCGCATACCTGTTAGTGTTGCTGCTTTCTGGTCGAATGTGACCGTGTATTGGCATTCGGCAGCGTGGGCGCAGCGTTCGATTAAGCAGTCCGCGAAGTCGGCACTCCCCGCGCTGAAAGCACGCAACGCCTGCGCGACGATTTCTGCGCGCTCGGTCACCAGTTCCTTACTGCGCAGAAGCGCTTGCAAAACCTCTTCGATTTCCTTTTTCCGGAAGCGGTAGGAGATTGCCAGTACCCAAACCAGTTCCGCGACGACGATCAGGGAAAGGAATCCGGGGGAATCAGAAGACAGAGAACTCACCACTCTGATCGCGGCGGCAGTTTGGGAGGGATCGTCGTGGGTAAGATAGCGAACCAAAATATTCGTATCGAGGCCGATCATTTCATCGTCAGTCGGGATCGGGATGCGCCCTTTGCGATGGCAGCGTTCATTTCTTCAATCGAGACCGGCTTCCGTCCTTTGCGATGAAATAGACCGTTCAGCTCCCGTACCGAGCGGGTCGCGGCAATGATTGCGAATTGTCCTTTTTCTATTTCAATAAACTCGATGCGATCTCCCGCATCCACCCCTAGCGCAGCGCGCACTTGCACGGGGATAGTGATCTGCCCCTTCGAAGTTAAAGTAGCCGCGGCCACTGGAGGTCCTTTCTGCTATTGAATATCCTTACATTATAGTAAGGAATCCTGGAGAAAAGCAAAACCGCTTCAAACTCACACATATTCGCGCTCAGCCCGCCGAATCTTCCGATAGCGTTCAAATACCTTCTTATCGCTTTCCAGCCCCAGCGCCGAACGGATCGAGCTTCCCCGAAATGTATGCAACAGCATCTTCCAGCCGCGAAGTAGAACGAACCCAGGATCGTGCCACAAAGCCGCGGGAACGTGGTGAACCTTCATCCAGCGCTCCGCCTTCCAGCGCATGAATTCGATCTCCTCCGGCGACAAATGTTCGGTGCGGACCACGGCCGTAGTGCCGTCATATTCTTCGAGACGCTCATTCAGGATCAACCCCTGATCGCGGAATTCCTTGGTCATCGGCGTGCGCGGATAAGGCGTGGGATGCTGGATGTAAGGCCAGTCCACGTAACGACGGGCGAACTCAAGATTAGCTTCGATCGACTCGCGCGTGTCGCCCGGACTGCCCACGATCAATCCACCAACAACAAACATTTGGTTGCGGTGCAGGTAATCGATCGCCTTGAGCGTTGCGTTGCCGGTGTTGTGACCGTTGGTGCGCTCTGTATTCTTGGCCGACGCTTTCAGAAACGCCAAATCTCCTTCCAGAATGTTTTCAATGCCGAGAAAAACATAACGGAACCCGGCTCGCCGCATAAGCGGGGCGAGAGTCTCGCCGTGATTTGCGATGGCGGAAGTCATTGCCTGCACAAAGTAGTCGATCCTGTGCAGACCGGCAGCAATGATCGCCTCGCACAGAGCCTCGAAGCGCTTCACGTTCAAAGTGATATTGTCGTCGACCAGAAAAATAGTTCGCGCACCGTGATCACGGGCGTCACGGATGTCATCCAGAACCCGATCGAACGAGTAGGTGTGAAAGTTGCGGCCACGCATCTCGATGATGGAACAGAAACTGCAATCGAAAGTGCAGCCGCGCGAAGTCTCGATTACATCTACCTGACGACCGAGAAGTGTATAACCGTTCAGCACGCGCGCATCACGATTGGGCAGACGGATCTCCTTGTCTTCCAGCCGGTGCGGCGGCCGCGCGGGATTATGCACCCAGCCCTCGCCATTCTGGTAGGAAAGTCCGCCGATGCGATCGAAACCGGAGCCGGCTTCGATTGCGCGCAGCAATTCTCGAAAGGTGACTTCGCCTTCACTGCGCACCAGATAGTCGACGCCCATGTTCTCGTAAGCTTCGGGCGCGAGACTGGGATCGTATCCACCTACAACGACTTTTACTCCGGGCCGGAGAGAGCGGATCAGATCGATAATTCGTCCAGCCGTGCGGCGCTGAAACGTCATGATCGAGAGTCCGACGACTTCGGGTTCAATTTCGCGAACAAGTCTAGTAACCGTTTCGCGAACCTGGCGATGAACCAGAATCAAATCAGCCACGGCCACGCGGTGATGCGGATCAACATTTCCCGCCAATGAAGTAAGCGCTCCGTTGGGCATTCGAATCGCGACTGGAGGCATGTGCTCGAAGGAATCGGGCATCGAGAGTAAGAGGACGTTCATGAGGACCTGTCCTTAACTGCGTCGCTCTATGCCGCAGGCGCGGTTGAACCCCAGAAAGCGACGCGGGATTTTTGCATTGTACCGCAGCTTGAATCTGGAATGCGTCGATCAGAGCGCATGTTAAATCAAAGAGCAAGTCTCCTACTTTCGCTCTGCTGACGTTTGCGGACTGGGCAACACTCCCACGACAATTCCCGACGCCTCTCCCTGGGCGTGATAGACCCGCTGCGTAGCTTTCACGAAGTCCGAAGGCTTGGCGTCGGGAATGTTGACGAAGGTCTGCGGATTGCGATCAGTCAGCGGAAACCACGAACTCTGAACCTGCACCATGATGCGGTGACCGCGGCGAAAAGTGTGGTTTATATCTTGCATGTGGAAGTCGATCTCTTCGACTTTGCCCGGAGTAAACGCCTCGGGCTTTTCGAAGCTGTGGCGAAATTTTCCGCGAAAAGGCTCGCCGCGCACCAATTGCTGATAGCCGCCCATGGTGAAGGATGGCGGAGGCACGTCGGTGCGTCGCTTCGATTTGTCTTCAGCCTTGGTCTCGTCGAACTTGCTGTCGGGATAGTCGGTGGGATAAACGTCGATCAGTTTCACATCCCAATCAGAATCGGTTCCGCTCGTCGACACGAAAAGTTTCGGAGAAATGGGCCCGGCAATGGTTACGTCTTCCTGCAGTACCGGCGTTTCGTAGGTCAGCACATCCGTTCTGGTGGTGGCAAAACGCTGGTCGGAGAGCATGTATTCCTGCGGCACCTCGATCGCGGCATAGTCCACGAAGGGGACGGGCTTGGCGGGATCGCTCACATATTCATCGAAGGCGGAAGAATCCGCGGCGGGAGGATCGAACGACAATTGGCCGCCAGCGTGGAAATACAGAGTCTTGGGCTTCCGCTTCTTTCGGAGGCCATGCCGAATATTTCCTCCATACGTTCGTGCCGGTTTCAAATACGTAAGCTTTCGGAAGTTTCGCGTCGCCGCTGCCTTTCAAATATTGCTCGAAAAATGGAAACAAAATATTCTTCCGATAATACTCGCCTGTATTCGACGCGAACTCGACGCGTCCCAGATGATTTCCGTCGTAACGGTACCAGCCGCCGTGGACCCACGGTCCGACGACCAGGGCGTTGAATATCCCGGAATTGTTCTTGTCGATCGCATGGAATGTGCTGAATGGACCTTGCAGATCTTCGGCATCGAACCATCCACCGACGGTGAGCACAGCGCAGTGAATGTTCTTCATGTGCGGCGCCAGGTTGCGCACCTTCCAGTAATCGTCGTAGGTATCATGGCGCATCTGGTCGTCGTAGAGGAAACTCTTGCCGTCAAGGTATTTCGAAAGATTGCTGATCGGGCCTGACATTCAAATAAAAGTCGTAGGCATCTTTTGTGCCGAAATCGAAGGGCGTAGGCAGTCTTTGGCGGAAGTTGCGGATTGTCCTGCGGCTTGAAAAAAGCGTAGAAGCCGAAGTTGGCGTCCAGCATGAACGCGCCGCCGTGATAGGCATCGTCGCCCATAAAAAGATCCGTCATGGGAGCTTGTGGCGAAGCGGCTTTCAGCGCGGGATGCGAATCGATGATGCTGGCGGAAGTGAAAAAACCAGGATAGGAAATTCCCCAGATGCCGGCGTTGCCGTTGTTGTTGGGCACATTCTTGAGCAGCCAGTCGATGGTGTCGTAAAGATCGCTGGAGTCGTCCACATCCTGCTTAGATTTCTTGTTGTCGATGTGCGGGCGCATCTCCACGAAAGTTCCTTCTGACATGTAGCGGCCGCGCACGTCCTGGAAAACAAAGATGTATCCCGCTTTGTCGAAGTCGGGCGAGGGGCCGAGCTGTTTGCGATACAGGTCGACGCCGTATGGAGCCACGCTGTAGGGCGTTCGATTGATCAGAAATGGATAAGGATGCGAACTGTCTTTGGGCACATACACGGACGTGAACAGATGCACCCCGTCACGCATCGGGATTCTGTATTCGTACTTTGTGTAATGTTCCTTGACGTCGAACTCGGGGACTTCCGGCTTGCTCTGCGCCTCAGACTGGCGACGAGAACCAAGGAAACAATCCAGAGCCTAGAACGCACTTGCGACGCAGCATTATCGCTCCTTGAGCCGATGAAAGCCGAATAGCAAACTACAGGCGCGCGCCGCCCCGCGTCAAGCGTAACGTGCGGCAGTGAGCGGTACAATAGATGTTTCAGATAGCTGCGAAAGGCCGTTATTCAAGGCTGACCGCTGAGGAAGACATGTTCGAAGTTACAGTTGACGATACTTTTGCCGCAGGTCATTACCTGCGCAATTACAAGGGCAAGTGCGAGAATCCGCACGGGCATAACTACAAAATCCGGGTCACGCTGGCCGGCACCGAACTCGACAAGGCCGGTCTGCTGCTCGATTTCAAGGATTTGCGCGAAGTGATGAAGCATGTAATCGAGCGGCTCGATCACCAGATGATCAACGACATTGAGCCCTTTACCGTGATCAACCCGTCGGCGGAAAATCTGGCCAAGTATTTTTATGATGAATCCAATGCGCGACTGAAAAGCGTGACCAATGGCCGCGTGCGGGTGAAAGATGTTACTGTGTTCGAGACCGACACCACTACCGCGAAATATTCGGAGTCGTAGCGCTGCCGTCCGGCGGGCATTCTGTCCACAACCAAGCCGGCGAAACGCCGGCGCTACCCGAAAAATGCAAATCACCGAAATCTACAAATCGCTGCAAGGGGAGTCGACGCTACGCTGGTCTGCCCTGTGTATTCGTGCGGCTGACGGGATGCAATCTGCGCTGCTCCTGGTGCGACAGTGAATACACGTTTCATGGCGGGCGCAAAATGACTGCAGAACAAGTTTTGGATGAAGTGAAGCGCCTTAGTCCAAACGGCGGGTTGGTGGAGATCACCGGCGGCGAGCCCATGCTGCAGGAGCGGGAACTGCTGCCGCTGATGGAGAAATCTGCTGGAAGAAGAACTATCGAGTATTGCTTGAAACCAGCGGAGAGCGGCCATTGGCGAGGGTTCCGGCGCGAGTCATCAAGATCGTGGACGTGAAGTGTCCTCACTCGGGCGCGCCCGACACATTTCTCATCGATAACCTGGCCGCACTGAATGCGATCGATGAAGTAAAGTTCGTGCTGAGCAACCGCGCCGATTACGAATTCGCCCGCGAGTTTGTCCACGCAACACGATCTGGCAGGCGCGTGAATGCGGTGTTATTCTCGCCGGCGTTTCGCAAAGATGCCACCGGCGCGCGAGATAGCTCACACTGCCTGCTCGATCCCCAGGAATTGGCCGAGTGGATGCTTGCCGATGATGTTCCGGCTCGGTCTGGGACTTCAACTGCACAAGTTTATCTGGGATCCGGCAGTAAAGGGAGTGTGAAGAAATTGTTGATTGTTGATTGCTGATTGATCGCTGATTACCGCTTAAGCTTTTGAATCAGCAATCGGAAATCAACAATCAGTAATATTTTTTACGAGCAGATGCCGCACCCAACAAAACCCCGGGCAATCGTTCTCTTGAGTGGAGGCATGGATTCCTGCGTCTGCGCCGCTCTAGCTGCGCCGCGATCATCAAGCCGCTGCCTTGCACGTGAGTTACGGGCAGCGCACCGAACAACGCGAGCGGCAATCTTTCCTGGAATTTGTGATCGCCTGAACATCCACGACAAGCTCCTGGTTCGAAACGAAGCCCTGCGCGCGATCGGGGGCTCGGCGTTGACCGACGAAAAAATTGCGGTGCCAACCGCGCCCGCAGCGGATCGTGAAATTCCGGTCACTTATGTGCCCTTTCGCAACGCGCATTTTTTATCTGTCGCGGTCAGTTGGGCCGAGGTATTAGGAGCGGAGAAGATTTATATCGGCGCCGTCGAAGCCTGACAGTTCTGGCTATCCCGATTGCCGCCCGGCGTACTATGAAGCCTTTCAACGCGTCATCCAGGAGGGAACGAAGGAAGGGAACATTGAAATCGTCACCCCGCTGATTGCCATGCGCAAAGCGGAAATTGTTCAGCTCGGCCTTGAACTGAATGCTCCCTTGGATTTAACTTGGTCATGCTATAGCCGAGAGGACGAAGCCTGCGGCCGGTGCGATAGTTGTATTTTGCGCTTGCGGGCGTTTGCGGCGGCGGGAGTCGACGATCCGATTTCTTACGCGGAAAAAGCAATTGTTGGGTTGTGATTATCGTTGTTGATATGAAAATCGGGTTGAATGAAAATCCGGTTGATTGAAAACCAAGCGCCGCTGGTCTCGATTTCAATTCAACCACCAGAAATCGATATTTAATAATCCAGTAGGCCGGGAGGCCACGATGAAGAGGCACTTCGCAGTATTCACCCTTGTTTTTTCAATGCTGGGACTATGCGCGACCCCGATGTTCGCGCAGGGCGGGTCAGGAACAGTCAAAGGCGTTTGCAAGGACGTGGACGGAAATCCGATTGTCGGGGGAATCGTCGTTTTCGCCAATCAGGACAACGGTCAGAAATACACGCTAAAGACCAACAAGAAGGGCGAGTATTTCTCGCTCGGCGTTGGACCGGGCAGCTATAACGTCACCCTTTATAAGGATGCCGAGGACCAGAAAGCTAACAAAGAAATGTTTCACCAAAACAAGTTTCAGGTCACCCTCGACGAAAACACACTCGACTTCGATCTGAAAAAGCTGGCGGGAGAACAGGCCAAGGGCCAGGGCCTGACTCCCGAACAGTTAAAGGCACAGCAAGAGCAGCAAGAGAAACAAAAGAAAGAAGTCAACACGGTAAAGTCCCTGAACGAAAAGCTTGCGGCGGCCAAAGTAGCTTCCGATTCTGGTGACTTATGATGACGGCGATCGCCGACCTGAATTCGGCGAACGAAATTGATGCCACTCGCGATCTTATCTGGTTCAAGTTGGGTGACGCCTACCGCACTGTCCGCCAATAAACAGACTGATCCCACGGAAAAGAAAAAGCGTCTCGATTCTGGCGCTCGGAAGCCTATCAGAAAGCAGTGCAATTAAAACAGGCTGCCACCAACGACAAAGATCCGAATGCCACCAAAACTCTGGCCGCTTATTACAATAATCTGGCCGAGGCCTATGCGAAAGACGGCAAGATCGACGATGCGGCAAAAACTTACCAGCAAGCCGCCCAAGCCGATCCCGCGGGTGCCGCGCAATATTACTACAACATGGGCGCGGTGCTCACGAACGCGGGCAAAGGTGATGAGGCCATCGCAGCTTTTGATAAATGCATCGCAGCCGATCCCAACAAGGCTGATGCCTACTATCAGAAGGGCGTGAACCTGATTGGCAAAGCGACCTTGCGGGCAATAAAACCATCGCGCCGCCGGGCACCGCGGAGGCATTCAATAAGTATCTGGAACTGCAGCCCACAGGCCCATACGCGGACGTAGCCAAGCAGATGCTCGCCACCATCGGCGCCTCGGTGGAAACCAACTACGGCAAGAAGAAAGTCGGCGAAGAAATAGACGGTTCTCGCGTAACCGGTTAAGGGCAGCATAACGAGCCGCCCTTTTCTTTTTGCGCTATCGACATTACCAAGGACTATGTACTTAGTGTCCTAACGCTTCTTTCGTGGGCAAGGTAAAGTAGATACATCGAGTTGAGTGAGGTTCTCCGTTCTGTGGTGCGTGCAATTCCCTAAAGTTCATTTTTGAGGATGGAATGGCAGCGCCTGGCACTTCAGCAATTTCTGTTTCTCTGGAAGGCTATTCCGGCAGCGGCAAGGTGGCTACGCCGGAGTTGCTTGCCGCGATGTTGCGTGCCGCGGAAAAAATCAGCGATCTGATTTTTTCCCCCGGCCGGCCGCCCCAAGTCCAGGTTTACGGCCAGCTCATTCCGGTGCAGGTGCCCGGGCTTTCCAATCTCACCCCAGATGACACTCGCCACATTGCCGCCGATCTGATTGGCGACAATAAACAAGCGATTGCCACCTTGCGCGAACACGGATCCTGCGACGTATCCTACGGATTGCCTGGCGTGGCGCGCTTTCGCGTGAATATCTTCATCCAGCGCGGAAGTTGCGCGGTTGTGATGCGCGTTATTTCGACGCTCATCCCGGATCTGGCCTCGCTGGGCTTGCCCGCGCACCTGGCGGATGTGACCAAACTGCGCGACGGCATTGTGCTGGTCACCGGCCCGGCGGGCTCGGGCAAATCATCCACTCTTGCCGTACTCCTCGATTGCATCAATCGCGAAAAGTATTACCACATCATCACCATTGAAGATCCTATCGAATTTCTGCACAACCACAAATGCTCGACGATTCATCAGCGGGAACTTCACAGTGACACTCCCAGTTTTGCGCACGCGTTGCGCTCCGCGCTGCGCCAGGCGCCGAAAGTGATTCTGGTAGGAGAAATGCGCGATCGCGAGACGATTGAGATTGTTCTCGAGGCAGCCGAAACCGGCCATCTCGTTCTTTCCAGCCTCAATACCATGGATGCGACCAAGACGGTGGAGCGCATCGTTAGCTCGTTCTCGCCGGATGAACAACCGAAGGCACGGGAACGCCTGGCCAAAACTTTCCGTTACATCATCTGCCAGCGCCTGCTGCCGAAAACCGATCGCAGCGGCCGAGTCCCAGTTGCTGAAATCCTGAAAGCAAATGCGCGCACGCGGGAGTGCGTTGAAAAAGGCGAGCGCGACGGCAAGACTTTGCTGGATGCCATGAAATCGGGCGCCACTGAAGGCATGCAGCACTTCGATGGCGAAATCGCGCAGTTGGTCCGCGACCGCATTATTGATCTTGAAACCGGTTTGTCGTTTGCCAGCAACGCCACGGTGCTGGGTCAAGAACTGGTCCGGTAGCCGTTTTGGACGGGCGCAGTTTCAGCCTGGCGTAAACTTGCGGCTGCCGAAGTGTAGAAATCTGCCGCGCGTCGCGGGCATGTTCTACTATTATTTCTGCATGGCCGCACCACCCACGCAATCTCTCGTCCTGAGTTTTGAAGAGGCACGCCGCATGGTCGAAGACCATGCATCGCACCTGTCTCCTGGTGCTCGCGAAACCGTTGACCTGCTTCACGCGGCGGGAAGAATTCTCGCCGAGCCGATCAGTGCAGACCGCGATATTCCCCCTTTTCCGCGATCCACGCGGGATGGTTACGCCGTGCGCTCAGCAGATCTAGCGCAGCTTCCGGCCAAGCTAACGGTTATGGGAGAGATCAAAGCAGGCCCGCAGCCTGCGAACACCTCGTCCGCGCTGAATCATGGCGAGACATTTTCCATCATGACCGGCGCTCCGGTGCCGCGGGGCGCCGACGCTGTTGTAATGGTCGAGTACACTTCGCTGCAGAACGACCGCGTCACAATTACAAAAGGAATTGTTGGGGGAGAAAACATTGTCGCGCAAGGGGCCGAAGCCAGGTCCGGGAGCCTGGTGCTCAATCCCGGGGCACGCCTCAACGAAGCCACCATCGCACTTGCCGCCTCAGTCGGAAAATCCCGGCTGCAGGTGTTTGATCGGCCGCGCGTTGCCGTGCTCACTACGGGCGACGAGATCGTCGATGTCGACGATGCGAAAATCGGTCCTACGCAGATTCGAAACTCCAACAGCTATTCGTTAGCCGCGCAGATTCAAGAAGCGGGCGGTGAACCTGTGTTGCTGCCGATCGCCCCCGACGAACCACGGCGGCTGCGCGAATTAATCGAGCACGGTTTGCAAGCAGATTTGCTTCTGATGACCGGCGGTGTGTCCATGGGCCGCTACGATCTGGTCGAGCAAGTCCTGGCGCAAATCCGAGCCGAGTTCCTCTTCACTGGAGCAAAAATTCAACCCGGTCGTCCTGTCGTATTTGGTCGCATCCCCTGTGACGAGAGCGCTACGGTCCGCGCTGGATCTTCATCTCCGCCTTCGTATAAATACTTTTTTGGCCTCCCCGGTAATCCGGTGTCAACCATGGTCACTTTCGAACTGTTTGCGCGTCCCGTGCAGGAAGCGCTGGCTGGGATGTCGCCGCGCCCGCTTTCATTCCTGCATACTCGTTTGAAATCCGAAATCCGCATCAAGCCTGGCTTGACGCGATTCCTTCCCGCGATCCTTTCCGGCCAGTACGACAATTCTCAGGCGGAATTGGTTTCCTGGCAGGGATCCGGAGATATTGCAGCCCGGACTCGCTCGAATTGCCTCCTCGTGATTCCGCCAGATCGCGAGCACATCCTGGCCGGCGAATGGGTAGCAGTGCTGCTCCGGTAAAAACGTAACTTGCTCCATTTTGCATAAGGCTTGACGAAGGGCAGCCCGCCTCCCATGCCCACCTCCCATGTAAGATAGAAGTTTCGCATGGCGAAGAAGCTTTCACACTACGATGACTCGGGCCGCGCTCGCATGGTCGACGTCTCCGGAAAAAGCGCGACCCGGCGCGAGGCGGAGGCGAGCGCGTTCGTCCTCATCAAGCCCGAAGTGTTGAAAGCTCTGCCGCAGAATCCCAAAGGCAATCCGCTCGAAGTCGCCCGTATCGCCGGGATCATGGCCGCGAAGCGCACCTCCGAATTAATTCCCATGTGCCACCCTCTGCCTCTCGCCCTCGTTGATGTGGAGATGAGGCTGTGCGAGAATGGCGTCGCGATCAGCTCCAAAGTAGTTACGACAGCCGAAACCGGCGTGGAAATGGAGGCGTTGGTTGCCGCCAGTGTTGCTGCCTTGACGGTGTACGACATGGCAAAAGCACTCGATAAAGGGATTGAGATTCGGGAGATCGTCCTGCAGCGTAAGAGTGGCGGCAAGAGTGGAGAGTATAAGCGGGAGAATCGGGATCTTATCAAGCAGGGCTTCATCAAATCAGGCCGGGTCAAATCAAATGGCGAATGACGTCAAGTTGCTTCTGGTCGATGACAACCCGATGGTATTGGGGATGCTGGAGCATGCACTCGCCTCGTTTGCGCGGGTGGTCTCGGCAGGAGATTCGGCGGACGCTTTGTTGAAGGCCGTGGACGATCCGCCGGATCTCGTAGTGTGCGATTACCGCATGCCCGGAATGGATGGAAAGCAGTTGGTCGAGAAGCTGAAGAGCCGTCCCGCGACAGCGAATTTTTCCGCGGTGTTGATGGCGAGCCGCGCCGACATTGATGAGCGTCTATCTCCGCAGGATGCCGCCGATGATTATCTGGCGAAACCGTTTTTTCTGAAAGAAGCGACGCGCCGCATCAAGCGCACAGTGGACCGCATCGCGCTGGAAAAAATGGCGAAGACAGCGCCCTCCGACGGCGTGGTTCGCGGAAATCTTTCGCAGATGAATGTGATCGATCTGATGCAGTCGCTGGAAATGGGGCGCAAGAGCTGCCAGCTCAAGCTGAATAACGAAGGCGAGAAGTGCGAAGTTTTTTTTGTTGAGGGGCAGGTGAAGCATGCGACTTACGGATCTTTGCTGGGAGATCAGGCGGTCTTCAAGGTTCTGCGCTGGACCGGCGTCTTGCGGTCCTCGCCGTGCAGAATTGCGATCAGCACCTGGTCGCGACCATACATGTCCCCGCGGAATTCCAGACGGCCTTCATCGTCGACGAATGCCGTTTGATAGGTCAGATGCACCGGCAGATAGTGCGGAAACTGGATGTCCCGCTCGCCCATGCTGGCGATCATCTTGCGGATGCGATCCTGTGTATACCCCTCGCCCGGGCGCACGATGCTGAGCAGCACCTCGGCGTACTTCACCGGATCCTGCACGCGCATGCAGCCGTGGCTGAACGCCCGCCGATCGAGCGCGAACAGGTTCTTGTCCGGCGTGTCATGCTGGTAGACTAGGAACTTGTTCGGGAAGTTGAAGCGGATGCGGCCGAGCGCATTGTGGACGCCCGGCGGCTGCGAGATGTGAACGCTGCCGCCCGGATTGTATGACATGCGCAGCCCCATCCGCGCCAGCACGGTCGGATCTGCCGCCAGCGCCGGCAGGTATTCGTGCATGACGATCGAGGGCGGCACGTTCCAGGTCGGATTGACCGTGATGTACTTCATCTCCGCCGACATGATCGGTGTCGCCATCGAAGGCTTGCCGGTGACGATCCTGGTCATCCAGATCTGCCGCCCGTCGTGGAAGACGCGCAGCGTGAAATCGGGCAGATTGACGATCACATAATCCCTGCCGAGGTCGTGCGGCATCCAGCGCCAGCGCTCGAGGTTGGCAAGGACCGTGCCGATTGGCCGGTCGGGCGAACGGCCTAACGTTTTGCCGGCGCGCAAATCGGCGAGCTTGGCCTTGAGCGCGATATAGTTCGGCGCCTGCGGCTCGTAGCCTGCGAGCGTCGCGGCTACATCCTTGGCGTCGGCTACTGCGACGAGAACAGCGGCAGGCGCCGGCGGCTTCACCTCATAGAGAATGGAGCTGCTGACGTTGGACCACTGCACGCGCCCGACCGAAGCATGATGGGCGTAGGTCACAACCGAGGCGGAGAGCCGCATTTCGGCTTCCGCCAATGCGGCAGGATCGCCGACAGACGTGGACATGTTCGGCACCGGATAGTCGGCCGGATCGAGACCATCTGCGTCGACCTGCCCCAGGTAGGCAATCGCCGTCGCAGCGCGCTCGTTGAATTTGCCGTCAGTGATCCAGATCGGCGCGTAGCCGTGGGCGGCGTAATAGGCGTCGAAAGCCGGCCGATTGTTCGTGCCGCCGACGATACGGTCGAACTTGCCATTGGCGAGTTCGCGCAATAGTGCGGCGATCGGCGTGTTGCCGTCAGCCACCACCGGTGCGGGCATTGGCGCGGGGGCGGTCGTGTTGTCGGCGGGAACCGCCCCATTATCGGCAGGCGCAGTTGCGCTGGGGCCGGACACCTCGTCACCCCCGGTGGCGGTGACCCGTTGGGTCGCTGGCGCTTCGGTGAAGCCGTGCACGGCGGCGGCGAAGCCGGTGACGGCAAGGCAAGTGACGACACTAATTAAGGTAATGGTCTTGGCGGCCCGACGACTCGCGTGCAGCCCAATGGCAGCAATGCTGTTCGTATCCATCTCCGACTCCCCTTCACAGAGAAGTTAGGATGGTCAGCGCATGCCACTCCATTGCACGATGGTTGACGCTGGCAAGCAGATTGGTGGGGCTATCCTATACGGCAGTATAGGCCCCCACCGTACCCCCCCCGTTTTTATGGACCAACCAAGCCGCTGTTCGCAGGACGTGGAAATTGCCGGACGTTGAGAAACAGACGGCCAACTAGGCGAAGGTCCGTCTTTGGCCCTTAGCGACCGAAATTGCGGTGGAAGAGAATGTCCGCTGTTGGGGAACAGCAACCGCGCGAGTTTGAATGTGAGAAGCTGTTGCGCGGCGGAAACAGCACTTTGGCGATCGGTCGTATCCTCATAGCACAGGGCCGCGACCAATGTGCCCGTACAATGACCTCTGCCGGGTTACCGCGCCGGTGGGTTGCGAGACTGGCGACACGAGATCCGATTTCATACGTTGGACCGGCATGACCCGCCTGGCCGCCCCGCTGCTTGCCTGCGCACTCGCCTGGGGAAATGCGCACGCCAATGCCCAGGCGGGCGCCACCCCTCCGACACCGGAGCATCCAGAGAACGCTCAACCGACCGTGCCGAGCGGACAGCAGACTTCGTCCACGCAACCGCCCACGGCTGATGAAGTTTGCCGCACGTTAGAGCAGGCGGCGGCAGAGAACACTCTGCCCGTCGAGTTTTTCGCCCGCGTGATCTGGCAGGAAAGTCGCTTCAATGCCAGCGCTGTGAGTCCCAAGGGAGCCGAGGGCATTGCGCAATTTATGCCGCGCACCGCTGATTGGCACGGTCTCGCCAACCCGTTCGATCCGATCGAGGCGCTACGCCATTCGGCGGGTTATCTGCGCGAATTGCGAAACCGTTTTGGCAATCTCGGGCTCGCTGCGGCAGCCTACAATGCAGGTCCAAGCCGAGTAAGCGCGTGGCTCGCAAGCCACCGCCCGCTGCCTGGCGAAACGCGCAACTACGTGGCCATCGTCACCGGCTGGACAGCGGACGAATGGGCGTCGACGTCGCCGCCGCAAAATGCCGAAACCACGATACCTCAAGGAGTGCCCTGCACGCGGCTGGCCAACCTGATCCTGGCGCCGAGACAGGAGGCGCAGCGTATTGCTGCCTACATACCGCGCTGGGGGGTGCAACTCGCCGCCCATTTGTCGGAGAGCATAGCTCGGGCAATCTATCGTGAGAGACAAAAGCGCTTCGCTTCATTGATCGGCGACCGTGAGCCGATCGTACTGCACAAACAAATACCCGGTATGGGTAGGGCGAAGCGCTACATCATCGCCATCGCCGACGATAATCGTGTCGCGCTCGACAAGTTGTGCGAGAAATTCATCGCTGCCGACGCGCCCTGCGATGTGCTGCGCAACGCATCCGGGCAGAACTGATGCACGGAGTTGATGTTGTTTGCAGCGCCGCGGATCGCGCCGTTCCTGTCGGCCGCACGCGCCGTTCGCCGAGCTCGTCCGCCTCTCCGACAGAAGCGTCGCCGACGAATTGCGCGAGCAACAGAACCCGCCGAGCGTTGGGCGACTGAGCGACAAATGCGATGACGTCGCTCGAAAGCCACCAAGCCGATGGCGGTCTCAGCTTGTGTAACGGCGTTGCGGCTTGGCGTAACGACGTTACGGTCCGCGTAACGCGTGTTTCACTGACGTGTGACGACGTCACGGCTCGATGTAACAGCGTTTCAGTGAGGCGTAACGACGTTACGGCGAAGCGTAACGACACGAGTTCCCGACGGGAACACGTTTCACTCGCCGTCGGTTTCAGGCGCCTCGACCTCGGGCTTGGGAGCTCGATCCGGGTTACGGAGGCAGTTGGCCCTGCCTCTCGTCGACGCGAACCAGCGAGCACCCGATCGCCAAAATCGCAGATTTTCGGTTTAAGCCCTTGTTCGGAATTGGATTGTTCCCCGGAGCAAGCTCTCCGCGGTCG
>CAVRCM010000001.1:0-320795 GCA_963719585.1 uncultured Acidobacteriaceae bacterium | reverse complement strand
GCAACTTCGAACTCAACTTCGAGGGCAAGACCGATCAGGAAACCACGCAGCTCAATACGCAGGGCCTGCTGATGGAGGGTTTGCGTCTCCTCGATGAATCGCAGCGCGATGGCGGGGACGATGCGGCCAGCGAGGGTAGCGACCACAGCGCCAGCACCCCTGCCAGCGTTGACACGACCGCTAATGTAAGCGCGGGTGTAAGCGGCTCTGCCAGCGGCAGCGGCCAGCGTTCCGAAGAGGAGGACGATGTTCTCCTCGACAACTGAGGCGAATCAGCCGGCAAATTGGTCGGCGGCCGTGATTACGGTCAGCGATTCCTGTGCGCGCGGCGAGCGCGTGGACGTTTCCGGGCCAGCGGTTGTCGAGCTGTTGGAAAAATCCGGCTTTCGTGTGACGGCGAAACAGATTGTGCAGGACGATTCAATGCAGATTCAGAATGCCCTGGTCCATCTGGCGCTGGAAGTGCGATTGATCGTAACCACAGGCGGGACTGGTATTGCTGAGCGTGATGTGACTCCGGAGGCGACTGAGGCCATTTGTGAGCGTGTGATCGATGGCATAGCCGAGCGCATGCGAAGCGAAGGTTACAAGAAGACTCCGTTTGCGGCACTGAGCCGTGGAGTTTGCGGCGTAAGGGGCAAAACGCTCATTCTGAATCTGCCAGGCAGTCCCCGCGGTGCGGTCGAATCACTGGAGACAGTTCTGGAACAGATTCCTCATGCCCTCAACCTGTTGGAGGGGAAGACCGAACACCCGTAGCGTGTGATGTCTGAATACATACACTTACTGCCGTGGCGCGGCGCACAACCCCATCCATGAAGTTCGCTAGCTCTCTGCTGAGGCGAATGGTTTATCCGTGCCTATCCAGGTCCGGATACCTGAGCGCACGAGCGGGTGGCGAAAACTTGTGCGTGATTACCTATCATGGAGTCTTGCCCAACGGATATGAAGTGATGGACCCGGACCAAGATGGCGGGCTCGTGACCGTCGAACAGTTTCGCCTCCAGCTTCGTCTCCTGAAATCGCACTACCACGTGGTATCTCCCGCTGAGGTGCTGGCTTGGGCAAGTGAGGGTCGGGAGTTACCAAGACGATCGATTCTACTTACCTGTGACGACGGTCTGCTAAATACCCTCACCGACATGGTGCCGGTTCTGCGGGAAGAAAAGCTGTCCTGTCTTTTTTTTGTCCTGGCTTCGTCAGCCGGGCAGGAGTCCCAGAGGTTGTGGTACGACGAACTGTACCTGCTGCTGCTGGCGGCGCCGAGTGGAAGTTTTCCCATGGGAGCAGGTGGGATGACGGTGGAACTTCAGGAGCGAGGGCAGAGAAGGCGAGTGTGGGGCGATTTGTTGAAAAAGCTGTCGGCCCTGGATCAGCCTGAGCGTCTTCGATTTATCGACGACGCGCGAGTTAAATTCGGATTGGACAAGGAATGGGACGCGAAGTTCAGAAGCGGTAAAGCGCAGCGCAGACGTTTCTCGTTGCTCAACCTGAATGAATTAAGACAGCTGGTGGATGAGGGAATGAGTGTAGGGTCGCACACGCTGAGTCACCCAATACTCTCTCAACAGGAACCCGACAAGGCATGGAAAGAAATCTCGGAGAGCAAAGACAAATTGGAGAAAGCGTTGGGCACAGGGGTATGGGCATTGGCGTATCCGTTCGGGGATCCGTTTTCGGTGACGAGGCGAGAATGGCAAATGGCGGAGCGAGCGGGTTTCGCGTGTGCCTTCATGAATGTTGGGGGAGGGTTCGGGGCTCAGTTGCCGAGGTTCGCGCTGCCGCGGGTCCACGTAACTTCGGAGATGGGGCTGGCTGAATTCGAAGCTCATGTTTCGGGTTTTCACAGAACTTTGCAGGCGGCGCTCTCCGGATGATCGTCGCTTCATTGCGCCGAGTCGGCGGTTCGCGATGTACGCGCCGGCTAACGAAGTAAGGTGCACCGGAAACGAAAAAGCGTTTAAACTGAGCACCGCAATTCTTACGAAGTTTTTTCAGTCGGCTGAGCGGATATTAACCCAGCCGGTGGGACGTGGCGCCCAATTTAAGGCCCCCACGGCGACAGTTGAGGAATCTTCTTGATATCTGAACTCCAGGCGGGCGCAACACAGTCGAACGCGAACATGCCTTCCACCGACTCGCCTGTCTTTATCGTCGGTCTCAGTCGTGCGGGCACAACCCTTCTGTCGCGCATGCTCGATGCCCATTCGAAGATCGCAATTTTTCCGGAAACCTGGTGGTATGTCGTACTGGATCGGCTGGGGTGCATCGCGGAGTTCACCGATCGGTGGCAGAGTTCACTTTTTTTTAACGAGGTCTGGAAGAATTTAAAGTCTTACCGCGATCCTGCTGCGAGGATCGTGGCCGATGAGGCGGCTAAGCGACCGAGATACACCGGACCAACCGTCCGCATTCTGGAAGGGCTTGGGCAGGCCTATGCCAAGGAGCGCCACGCAACAATATGGGGCGAAAAGACGCCCGGACACGTGCTCTGGCTGCCGCAAATCCAAAACCTTTTTCCGCGGGCGCGTGTGTTGTTTATGGTGCGAGATCCCAGAGATGTTCTGGTCTCCTACGACGATCGCTGGAACCGTGGGCGCAGGGACACCGACTATCTGCTCAAGACAGCCGCACTGCTGAAGTTCTATCTGCTTCATCTATTGCACCGCCGGGTGTTCCCTGCGGAGCAGGTGCATTGGGTAAAGTACGAATCGCTCACGGCGCACCCCGCGGAGGAGCTGAAGCGGATATGCAGCTTCCTGGCAGTGGATTTTGAGCCCTCGATGCTCGACTTCTATCGGGCGCACGAGGCGGTTGAAGAGGAGATGCCCGAGGGCCAGCATCACCGGCTCCTGAGCAAGCCTGCAACGACTGATCACATTGGGCGGCACCGGGAGGCGTTCGAGCGCTCTCAAATAGCGCTGGTCGAGCAGCTTCTGGGAGAGGAGATGCAGGCGCTGGATTATGCGGTCTCCAGCGGACCGAGCGGAATCTTCGGCGCCAGCGAAGCCAGTGCATTCGAAAAGGCCGAGGTGTACTACCAGCAAATGCTTGCTGGTGATATACGGCGGAGATTACGCAGAAGAGGAATGCTGAAGTTGCGGGCTTACCAAACATTCGGAAGCGCACTCGACGTTGTGCCGTCCTGGCGGGTCGCGACAACCGACCGCCATTGGCAATCGCTGAAAGAAGAGCTTTGGAAACCGGAGGCCGCCTCGCCGCCGCGCGAGGCGCCAAGCAGGTAGGAGCGCGGGCACCCGACGCAGGCTGAGGTTTCCACCGAAGCATTTGTGGTCCACCACTTGCAAGTTCAATTTCAGCAGATGGATGTTGAACCAGTACAGTCACTGGGAGTTCCACCGGCTCGGAAGTAAGATTGCGGCATGCGGGTTTCATCCGATCTGCCGTACTCGGTGCATGATGTGCCAGCGCTGCGGTTCCCGTCGCAGGCGCCCGAGGTTCAGCAGTTCGATCGTCAAGATAGTGCCGATCAAGAGTTCCCCTTGAATATCCCTGTTGGGTACGATTGGTTCCTCCAACCTGGCTCAAGGATTGGTTTTCGTCGAACAGTAAGGGCATTATCCATCGCCTTTGCGTTGTTCCTGGCCGGCTTTCTCTTTTGGCGAGGACACAACTCTCTAACGTTTCCGCTTGCCTTGGTAGTTCTTCTTGCCATCCTCGTTATCGTTGTCATTACGCTCTTCACCGTGGCATTCTCGAGATCTAGCGAGTAGGGTTAGGACCGAAATTTCGAATAGAAGGCGCGGCCTACGGGCTGCGCCTTTTATGCTTTTGCAGCGTTATCGCGAAGCGGGCAAGGAAAAGCAGCTTCCTCCGCTGTTCCGACGTGAGTGCTTTCACGTAGACTGTATTTCCTTTGAAAAATCTGGGACACATTCTGGCGCGGTATACAGCATGGATTATGCATTTGCTGGGACCGCTGGGGGTATGGGGTGTGTTTGCGGTCGCATTTGCCGATTCGGCGCTGTTGGGGATGCCGGTGGATGCGGTGGTGGCGCTCTATGTTTATCGGGATCACCGGCACTTGTTGTTTTATGTGCTGCTGGCGTCGCTGGGATCGACGCTTGGCAGCATCCCGCTCTATTTGGTGGGCTACGAAGGCGGTGAGATCGTTTTGCGCAAGCGGATTTCGGAGGAGCGTTTTTTGCGGATCCACCGCTCGTTCGAGCGGCATGAGTTTTGGGCGCTGATGTTTCCGGGAATGCTGCCGCCGCCCATGCCGTTCAAAATTTTTGTGCTGGCGGCAGCGGTTTTTGAGATGAAGTTCCGCGATTTTCTGGCGGCGATTTTTGCCGGAAGATTGGTGCGGTTTCTGGCGGAAGGGCTGCTGGTCCTGTATTTTGGCCCGCAGATTATGGAGTTACTGGGAAAGGTATTTCGGCGGCATTTTTATTGGGTAGCGGGAACGGTAGTGGTGGGGGTACTCGTGTGGCTCCTGCTGCGAAGTCGACGCAAGCAGTCAGAGCTTAGCGGCTAAAACTTCAGCCATTCCGCTTATGTTTTATGCGGCAGCGGTGTGATCCCCGGTTTTGCCGAACCAGCCTGACAGCGCATGCAGGAACACGGGCGTGCCGAACATTGCGACGGAGAAGAACAGATCGCTTTCTACGGTTCCGCGGAAAAACGGGACGCCGGCGGCGTAGGACATCATCAGGCCGCTGAAGTATCGGGGATACATCTGCGACCATGCCGCCCATACCGCAAAATTGCTGATCAGGAAAAATGAAACTGAACTGGCAAGCGCAGCGCCGATCACGCGCATTGGCCCAGAGTTTTCGCGGAGATTTGTGCCAAGCCAGAGTATGGCGGCATACCAGGCGAAAGTGACGAGAGTGTCCCAAGACAAGGCGTAGGAGTAGATAAACTTCGTGAGGATGATATCAGTAGCGGCGAACAGGACCAGGGGTACCCACATCTGGCGGCGGGAGCCGCGGGCGCCGAAAAACAGCAGCGACGCCGCAACCGGCGTAAAGTGCCAAGCGTGCGGCAGGACGTTCAGCGGGCCTAGAAACGGCAAAAAACGCACTGCAATCGCTAGTAGCACGAATAAATAGGGCAGCATGAGCACCTCACGGAAGCAAAGATTATTGTGGGCGCGAAGAGGCGAGTACGTCAAGAGAAGACGGAGCGAAGTAGCTCACTGAACGCTGCTCCTCGTTTGACCGTCAGGCGCTAGATGTTATTTTCCACAATCACGGTTCAGGGTAAGTCTTTCGGCTTGCTCCGGAACCATAAACATCGCCCACGACCCGCAGATTGCGGTCGAGCTGGACCCCGGCGCCCAGCGGCTTGGACGCTTCATCATGGCTACCGCGCACGCGACTGAACAGGCTGGGAAGTTGCGCATAGCGCAAATCCTGAAAATTCACAATATAGCCCTGCTGGCCGGAGTCGAGAGTTTCGGTCTGTGTAATCGGATATTTTGCCCAGTCGAGGTAGACGCGTCCGAGGTAGGAGCGTTTGGCGGCCAGGGTGATGGGAGTTTCCTCCGGCTTGTAGCGGATCTGAAGCGCGTCGTCTTCAGCATCTCCGGGATCGACCTCCGGAGAGAGAGAGTTCACCGGCGCGAGTGCAAAAAAATTCCTGGTTTCGATTACTCCATACCAGTGGAATGGACTGGCAAGAGCGGGATAGGCGGAAGCTCTAATCGGATCGGCGCCGTTGTAAGTGCGAGCTTCGAGAGCGTTTACTGCGCGGCGATGTTCGTAGTCCCGAACCATCCACAGAAAAACAACTGCGACCAAAGCCAGAGTGGCAGCGGTGCGGCCGCGCGGCCCGCGTTGCCGCGCGCCGATTTCCTTGTCGATCAGCGAAAATGGCGCCGGAACGAGTAATCCGAGCAGCAGGCAGGTAAACATGATGGGCTCGAAGATGAAAACGATGTCCCACGAATACCATTTCTCGGAAAACGGCCAGAACGGACGCACACCGTAGTTATTGGTGAAGTCGAGCAGGATGTGGCTGAGGCCGGCCAGGCAGGCATAAAGAAAGAGCAATCCCCAGCGCGGCGGGAGATTCGGATCTTTCACTTTGCGGCCTCGGATTCGCCACAGAAGATAGACGAAACCGAGTACCACTACTGCGTCGATTGGCACGCCGAGAAATGAATGTGTAAAGCCGCGATGGTGCGCGAAGCCGAAAGCGGGGCCGCGGAAGCGGCTGAGGACATCGAGGTCTGGCGCTTCGGCGGCGAGCGTGAGCGTGAGTGTCGCCAGCGCGGTCTTGCGGTTGAGCCCGGCGCGTCCCAGGCAAGCGCCGGTCAGGAAGTGAGTGATAGGTTCCAAGCGGTAAGAAAAGATTCTATGGGCACGCGCGCGGGAATGCCATCCGACAGAGAAATTTATTTTGTGCCGGAGACAGGAGAGTAAGCGCGTCTGGAACGACGGTGATTTCGATAGGAAGAGTGCCGAGAAGTTCGCCGTCGGCTTCGACGTAGATTTTGCTGTGCGGCGAATTTTGCGCGTCTGGCAGGTATTGGCAGATAGTTTTGCTGGCGTGGGCGAGATCGATGCCGGGCACTTGCCAGCTGCGGCCGAGGAGTGCGCGGGTGACATAAGAAAGATAAGCGAGGCGACTGGCGGTCCGGCAGAGTATGAGGCGAACATCGTTGCGATCGAGTGATGCGCCGGGAGCCAGTTCCCGCAGCACTCCGCCAAAGTGCCGTATGCGGATACCGAGAAGTTCCGTGAGGTTCGCAGATCGTGAAACATCCGAACCGGTTTCGGTGTACTCCACGCGAAAGCGCGTCATCGCATAAGTGAACCAGAGATGCCAAGCTTTCGCGTAGTAAGCGGCCATGCCAAGGCGATGCTTGGTTCCGGAGTGGAGTTTATAGAAGAGGTGAGCATCGACTCCAACCCCGGCGGCGACGACGAAGTAGCGTGTGCCAGGCTTCCCTTCGAGATCCTGATATTGAATGCGTCCCAGAGCTACGCGCCGCGGTGCGGCGGTGAGAGCGGCTCTTCGCGGCGCCGGCAATATTCATGGGCAAGCCGAGATCGTGGGCCAGTGCGTTAGCGGTGCCCATGGGAAGAACGGCCAGCGCAACGCCAGTCGTGGCCAGCACCTGGATGATGTTGTGGATGGTGCCATCGCCGCCACAGGCGAAGATAGTGTCACATCCGTTGAGCACGGCCTGACGGGTTTCGTCTTCAGCGTGGGCGCTGGAATCCGTAAGGATGAGGTCGGCTTCGACCCCTGCGCCACGCAGAATCTTTAATACGGTCTGCAATTCCGATTGGGGCCGGTTGCGGCTGCCGCCGGAATCTGGGTTATACAGCAGGGCTGCCTTACGCATGGGCGATTCGAAGACGAAGATGGATTGTACTTTGAAGCGCAGTGTTTTTGTGTGAATTGATGTGCGGCATCCGTACCAGGTTCTCTCCCACTTATAATCTTTGGCAATGTGCGCTGCGAGCAAAGACGTGGAAAAAAAGATTGAGGCTCTTCGCGAGAAGATCCGGCAGCACGAATATTTGTATTACGTTCTCGATCAGCCGGAAATCAGCGATGCCGAGTTCGACAAGCTGATGCGGCAGTTGAAGGATGCCGAGGCGGAGCATCCGGAACTGCTCACGGCGGATTCTCCCACACAACGGGTGGGCGGAAAGCCACGCGAAGGCTTTGTCAAAGTGCGGCATTCTTCGCCGATGCTCTCGCTCGACAATACTTACAACGAAGATGAACTGCGCGACTGGGAGCGGCGCGTGCATGAGCTCAGCGGACGGAAAGATGTGGACTATGTTTGCGAATTGAAGCTCGATGGCATGTCGCTGGCGCTGATTTACGAAGATGGAAAACTGGTGCGAGGAATCACTCGCGGCGATGGGACTGTGGGCGAAGATGTGACCCTCAACGTGCGCACCGTGCGTTCGGTGCCGCTTTCCATTTCTAAAGAGAAACTGAAGAAGGCGGGGATTCCGCCGAATTTCGAAGTGCGCGGTGAACTGCTCATGCCGACCGCGGCCTTCAAGAAAGTGAATGAAGAACGGGAACGCAAGGGGCTCGCGACATTTGCCAATCCACGCAACTTCACTGCGGGAACGGTGCGGCAGTTGGATGCAAATATTACGGCGGAACGCCGCATGGACTACTTCCCCTATATCTTGCTCGAGAACGGTCGCACCTACTTTGATCGCCATTCGAAAACGCTGGATGCGCTTCAGGCTGCGGGATTCAAGGTCAATCAGAATCGCAAGTTGGTGCATGGCATCGATGAGGCGTGGACATTCATCCGGCAGTGGGAAGAAAAGCGCGAGTCGCTGCCTTATGAGATTGATGGCATCGTCCTGAAAGTGGATCGTACCGCGCTGCAGGATGAGCTCGGATTTACAGGGAAAGGCTCCGCGCTGGGCGATTGCTTATAAATATGCGGCGCGAGCGGGAATTACGAAGCTGGAAGACATTCGCGTTCAGGTGGGGCGCACCGGCAAGCTCACACCGGTCGCGATGCTGGCGCCGGTTTTGATCGGCGGCACAACGGTGAGAAACGCCACGCTGCACAACATGGACGAGATCGAACGGCTGGGCGTGAAAATTGGCGACTGGGTGCAAGTCGAGCGCGGCGGCGACGTGATTCCGAAGATAGCCAAGGTTATCGATGATAAGGAGCATCCGCGTCCGCGTGACCTTAAAGACTTCGAGATGCCGAAGAAATGTCCGGTTTGTGGAACGGATGTTGTACGGACGGAAGGCGAGGTGGACTACCGCTGCGTCAATGCGAATTGCCCAGCGAAGCTGCGCGAGACAATTTTGCATTTTGCTTCGCGCGGGATCATGAATATCGATGGCATGGGTGAGGCGCTGGTGAGTCAGCTTACGGAACGCGGGCTGGTGAAAAATGTTGCGGATATTTACAAGCTCACGAAAGCAGATTTGCTCAGCCTGGAGCGCATGGGCGACAAATCCGCCGCAGAATATTCTTCGACGAGATCGAGAATTCGAAGAAGCTCCCGCTGGAGCGGGTGATCTACGGCCTCGGCATTCGCATGGTTGGCGAGCGCACGGCGCAGTTCCTGGCCGAACATTTTGGATCAATGGAGGCGCTGGAGAACGCCGGGGTGGAAGAACTCCAGAATGTGAATGAAGTGGGCCCGCGGATTGCCGAGAGCATCGTGGAATTTTTCGGCATCGCGGCGAATCGCAAGCTTGTGGAGCGGCTGCGCGAGGCGGGGCTTACTTTAACCGGGCAGAAAAAACAGCGCGGGTACCAAACTTGCGGGAAAGACGTTCGTTTTGACTGGCACGCTGGCGCACTTCACGCGCGATGAAGCCAAGAAGATGATCGAGGATGCCGGAGGGAAGGTCACGGGCTCGGTCAGCAAGAAGACGGATTACGTGGTGGCGGGAGCGGATGCGGGGTCGAAGCTGGATAAGGCGAAAGAACTGGGGGTGCCGCGTGATTGACGAAAAGGAAATGGAAAAGATTGCCAGTGTAGGAAGTTAGGTCCTCAGTGCCGCCGTCATCCGCTTCCAGGTCTCCTCCAGCAATTCCGGCAGAACTCTGGTCTCACTCACTACTGACATAAAATTCGCATCCGCCACCCAGCGTGGCAAGACGTGCATATGAATGTGTCCGGCAATGCCGGCACCGGCGGCTTTGCCGATGTTCATGCCGAGGTTGATTCCATCCGGAGGTAAAGTTCGCGCAGGACGGACTCCATGCGTTGCGAGAGCGCCATCATTTCACTGGCCGCTTCGGCGGCAGCTTGCGCAGTTCATCCAGATGCGCGTAGGGAACGATCATCACGTGGCCGGGGGTGTAAGGATACGCATTGAGAATCACGAAACAGAGTTTTCCGCGATAAACGATCAGTGTTTTCGCATCGTCGTTGGCGGCGACGGCATTGCAGAAGACGCATCCGGTTGTTTTTTCGGCGGTGGAGACGTAAGCGTAACGCCAGGGAGTCCAGAGGTAATCCATGGCAAGGGGCAGGGTAGCAGATGAATCGCACGTTACGAAATCCGGACGTTCAAAATCTTCCTGTAACATCCGCAAGATTTGCGTTTGACACTGTTTGGAAGCCGTTGCTATAGTCGAGGAGTTCCCTTTGGACGCGGGTTTCTGTAAAACGTCCGGCAGCTGGGATTGTCCAAGCTCACTCGCCAGGGTGAGCCCACCACAACCAAACGACTCATCCAGCAGTCCGCCAAGCAGGCCCCGCATCTTCCCCGCACCGAGTGCGAGGCTTCAGCAGAGAGGCATGACCTTGTCCGACCACACCACCGCTCACAACCCCGAATCGAATAGCGCCGTCGCAACCGAAACAGAACCGACGACGTCCGAGCCAACCTTAACCGACCAGCAAATGAGTGAACCGAACACTACCGGCCAAGAGTAACCGAGCAGCACGCCTCCGAGACGGAACAAGCTTCGCCCGCTGCAGCGGAAACTCCGCACGCGTCCGCGTCCGCGAGTTCTTCAGATGACAAGCACGCCGGCGAGGACTTTGCTTCGGCTCTCGAGAGCTTTACCACCGAGACTGAGGAGGCCGTGGGAGAAGACCGCGTCATCAAGGGCACGGTGCTCAAGCTGACTTCGACTCATGTCGTAGTCGATGTCGGCGCTAAGTCAGAAGGCATGTTGCCGCTCTCGGAAGTGCTGGATCACGAAGGCAAGCCAAAGGTTAAGCCGGGCGACGAAATCGATGTGATGCGCGAGAAGGGGCATAACGAGGAAGGCTACATCAACCTCTCGCACCAGAAAGCGGCTCGCATTCACGCCTGGGACGAAGTAGAAAAAGCGCACAACGAAAAGCGGCCGATTCAGGCGACCGTAATCGAGCGTACCAAAGGTGGTCTGACGGTTGACATTCTGGGCGCAAGAGCTTTTCTGCCCGGATCGCAAGTAGATCTGCGGCCCATCCGAAATCTCGAGGGCATGAAGGGCCAGACGATTGAAGTTACCATCATCAAGCTCAACAAAAAGCGCGGCAACATCGTAGTCTCGCGCAAGGAATTGCTGGAAGGCGAGCAGAGCGAAAAGCGCAACAAGACGCTCGAGCATCTCGAAGAAGGATCAGTGCTCACCGGAGTGGTAAAGAATCTGACCGAGTATGGCGCGTTCGTGGATCTCGGTGGCCTGGATGGTCTGCTTCACATCACCGACATGTCGTGGGGACGTCTGACGCATCCGCGCGATCTGGTGAATGTCGGCGATCAGATTCAGGTGAAGGTGCTGAAGTACGACAAAGAGAAACAGCGGGTATCGCTAGGGTTCAAGCAGTTGACGCCCGATCCCTGGCTTGACGCAGAGCATCGCTATCCCGTGGGCGCGCATGTTTCTGGGCGAGTGATCAGCGTGACCGACTACGGCGCGTTTATTGAACTGGAGCAGGGAATCGAAGGGCTGGTCCACGTCAGCGAAATGACCTGGTCAAAACGGATGAAGCATCCCTCGAAGCTAGTGAATGTTGGGGATCAGGTCGAGTGCGTGGTGCTCAATGTGAATCCTACCGAGCGGCGAATCTCGCTGGGCATGCGGCAACTGGCGACGAATCCGTGGGATGCGCTGCACGACAAATATCCCGTAGGCATGACCGTGGAAGGCCGAGTACGGAACCTGACCGACTTCGGAGCATTTATCGAGATCGAGGATGGAATCGATGGGCTGGTCCACGTCAGCAACTTGAGCTGGACCAAGCGGGTGAAACATCCCTCGGAAGTTCTGAAGAAGGGTGACCGGGTAAAGGCTATTGTGCTGGCGATTGAACCCGACAAGCGGCGTTTATCGCTGGGAGTGAAACAGCTTCAGCCCGACGTGTGGGAAACTTTCTTTGAGACCCATCATGTTGGCGATGTGGTTCATGGCAAAGTGCTGCGGGTGGCGGCTTTTGGCGCCTTCGTAGAAATTGCGGAAGGCGTGGAAGGCCTGTGCCACAAGTCGGAGGCCGTCGATGGAAACGGCCAGCCTTTGCATCTTGAGCCCGGAGTCGAACATGACTTCAAAATTATTAAGATGAGTCCCGAGGATAAGAAAGTCGGGCTCAGCATTCGCGCCGTCGGCGAAGAGGCTTCGCGCTCCGAAGTGGAAGCGTATAAACAACCGGTCTCCAGCACCAGTTCGACGATCGGCGAACTGATCTCGTGGAAGCGCGCCAGCAACGAGAACAACTAGTCAACTGCATATCAGTCATCCTGAGTGGAGTGGCAGCTTCGCGAACAGCGAAGCTGCTGCGAAATCGAAGGATCCCTATCCTACCCTCACTTCCTGAGCCCTCAGTATCCCGTGTCGACTCGTTTGGTCTCCTTCCGCATCGCTGTTCTAGAATCATTCATTTGCCTTTGATCATCTCTTCTACTGAGGACGATTCCTTTGCCAGAAACTATTTATGACGTCGCTATCATCGGCAGCGGCCCTGCCGGGTACACGGCCGCAATTCGTGCCGGCCAGTACGGTCTTAAAACTGCTCTTATCGAAAAAGATGGATTCCTCGGTGGAACCTGTCTGCATGTGGGTTGCATTCCCACGAAGGCGCTTCTATTCAACGCCGAACTCTGGGACCATCTGAAAGAGGCGAAAGAATACGGCATTGAGGGCGTGGATGCGCGCAAGTTGAACTGGAACGCTATTCAGGAAAGAAAGTCGAAAATTGTCGCCAAGCATGCCAAAGGCCTGGAATTTCTGATGAAGAAAAACAAAGTAGACACCGTGAAAGGTTACGGCAAGCTCACTGGTCCCGGCGCAGAATGGAATAATCACCGTGGAAGTAGCGAACGACGGCAAAACCGCACCCTTGAAAACAAAGAATGTGCTGCTGGCGACCGGCTCGGAAGCACGGATGCTGCCGGGCCTCGAAGCCGATGATCGCGTTCTTACCAATATTGAAATTCTCAGCCTGAAAGAAATGCCGAAGTCGCTGGTCATCGTTGGCGCGGGTGCTGTAGGTGTAGAGTTCGCTTCGATCTATCGCTCTTTTGGCTGCGAAGTCACCATCATCGAAATGCTGCCGCGCCTTGTGCCGGTCGAAGATGAAGAGGTTTCCAAAGAATTGGCCCGCGTCTATCGCAAGCGCGGCATCGCGTTCCACACGAGCGCGAAAGTGGAAAAGATTGAAAAAACCAAGAGCGGGATCGCAGTGACCATCAGCGCCGAAGGCAAGCAACAGAAAATCGAAGCCGAGAAAATACTAATCGCCGTTGGCCGGAAGCCGCGCACGGAAAATATTGGTTTGGAGAAAACGAAAATCAAGCCCGAGCGCGGATTCATTCAAACCGATTCCTGGATGCATACCTCCGAGCCCGGTGTTTATGCGGTTGGCGACATTGTCCTGGGTATGCCACAGTTGGCCCATGTTGGCGCCATGGAGGCGCTGGTTGCGGTGGCGAAAATTGCGGGCAAACCCTGTAAGCCAATTAATCCTGAACACATACCAGGGGCCACTTACTGCCATCCGGAAATCGGCAGCGTAGGCCTTACCGAAACCAAGGCGCGAGAAGCGGGATACAACATCAAGGTCGGAAAATTTCCTTTTACCGCAAACTCGCGCGCGTCGATCGTGGGTCAGCATGAAGGCTTCATTAAAATAATTTCCGACGCAGATTATGGAGAGATTCTTGGCGTCCATATTATCGGTCCGCAAGCTACCGAACTGATCGCCGAAGCCGTCGCCGCCATGGAACTCGAAGCTACTGTCGAAGATTTGATGTGGACCATCCATGCCCATCCGACTTTGGCCGAAGCTATGCTCGACGCAGCAAATAGCGTATATGGGATGGCGATCAACGCGTAATTTCCATTGCCGATTGTCGATTTCCCATTGTCAATTGGCGGCGCGTTTCGATACCCAAATCGGCAATCGGAAATTGGAAATTGGAAGTTGAAAATCATTGATCTCTCTCGTCCAACTCGGCACCATTGATTACGCTACCGGTCTGCGCCTGCAGCAGCAACTGATTGAACTGCGAAAAGCGGAGAAGATCGGCGACGTGTTGCTGCTGTTAGAACACTCACCTGTTATTACTCTCGGGCGCAATGCGAAAGCGGCAAATGTGATTGCATCGGCTGAACTCCTGGCCCAGCGCGGCGTAGAGCTTTACGAATGCGATCGCGGCGGAGACGTTACTTTCCACGGTCCGAGACAAATCGTGGGCTATCCCATCTTCGATCTTCGAGGATTCGCCCGTGAGGCGGCAGATGCCCCGTCCATCTGCGAAAACGTCTTGGCGCTGTCGAATTCGTGCGCAGGCTGGAGGAAGTACTGATCCGCACCTGCGCCGATTTCGCGATTCCGACGAAACGTGTCAAAGGCCTAACCGGCGTATGGACGGATCCAACTCATGGAGCGGCGGACGCCTTCGTCCGCCAAACGGATGAAAACCGGACGGACGAAGGCGTCCGTCCCTCCATGTTCGCTGCCGAGGGCAAGATCGCTGCCATTGGTGTCCACATCTCCCGCTTCGTCACGTCACACGGCTTCGCGCTCAACGTAAACAACGACCTTAATTTTTTTAACCTGATCATCCCTTGCGGCATCACATCGAAGCCGGTGACGTCGATGCAGCGACAACTCGGCAAAGAACTTGAGCTGAACGCCGTTGCCGAATCACTCTCGCGAAATTTCGGAACTGTATTTTCAAGCCAGATCCTTTGGGTGGAAACTATCGATGCCTTGCTCGGCCACCTCGTCGGCGTCCCCCTCAAGAGCCTGCCGAATTTCGGCAGCTGCACAAAGACGACGATTCTACGTGGGCCTAACGTAACTTTTGAAGTACCGTGTTCTCACTGAATAATCGTTACGTGAGCAAGCCTGCCAAACTATCGTGGAATTCAACTGCTCCGGCGGTCATGAAAGCCGGCCACCTACTCTTCTTTGCGCTGAGCATCCTGATCCTTGTGAGTTGGCCCTTCTGCGTCGCGCAATCGCGTTCTTCGGACAAAGAATTGTTTCAGGCCATTGCCAAAGGCGACATTGGTGCGGTGCGGGTGCTGCTCGCAAATGGAGCCGACCTGGAGGCGAAAGATGATCGGGGAGATACCCCAATGATCGTCGCAGTGAACGATCACAACATTGCAATGGTCAAACTCTTGCTCGAAAAGGGCGCGGATGTCTCTGTCCGAAACAACTACGAAGAAACAGCGTTGACAGAAGCTGCAACTTCATTCGATCCAGAGATGCTGCGGATCATTCTGAGTGGCAATCCGGATATCAAAGATAAGAACGCGGCGCTCCTCCAGGCAGCCGAGAATGGACCTGTCGTGATCCACATTGCCGATGCGCCGCCATCGGCGACCGGACAGAATGATCGCGCCGCGACGACTGCGCCTGAGCTGCCTTGGGTAAAGAACGTGCAATTGCTGCTTGACAGCGGAGCCGACATCGAGGCCAGGGATGAGGAAGGCAGCACGCCACTGATGCGAGCGGCAGCGTTTGGTCAAACCGAAACTTTCAAGCTCCTTCTCGAAAGGGGAGCCAAAATCAACGTCCGAGACCAGGGAGGCCTGACGCCATTGATCGCCGCAGCCTGCTCCTGTGCCATAGCGACGATGAACAGCACATACGACATTATGAAAATGCTGTTGGAGAAGGGTGCAAACGTCAATGCTCGAACCCGTGACGGCAAAACTGCCCTGATAATGGCGGCAGGTAGCCCAGACAGTTCAGCTTCTGTAAAGCTGCTGTTGAACTGGGGCGCCAATCCTATGGCGAAGGACAACGAGGGGAAGACAGCGATGACCTTTGCAAAGGACAACTGGGACCCGAAAAAGGTCGAGCTGTTGAAGAGAGCAATTGCGAAAACACGCTGAGCGTTCTCTTGCGCACCTTCCTCTAGCCCTCTGACCTCCTCCCGCGATACCATCATTCTTGCGGCTTATGCGCCGTCATTTCCATGTCGATCAGCAAAAAGAAGTCGAATCCTAAACCAGGTTCTAACGGGAACCGCCTGGGCAACAGCGCGAGTCCGTTAAAATCCACACATCTAGCCAAGGATGCGAGAAATGGAGTACCCTCTCTCCGCCGCTACTCCATCCCCGATACGCGCTTGGAGCGTCCCGATCTTTCGGTCAAACAGCGCATAGAAAAAGATAAAGGCGGCACCGAGCACGTCCGCTACGAAGTGAGTGGCGACGTCGATGCGCCCGTTCCGCCGATTCGCGACTCGAAATACTTGAGCAAGCAGCAATGCATCGAGATCTATCGCTACATGCTGCTCAATCGCAAAATGGAGATCGGGCTCGAGAATCTTTACAAGCAAGGCAAAGTTGTAGGCGGAGTTTATTTTGGACTTGGCCAGGAAGCGTGTTCGTGCGCCTCCGCTTATGCGCTCGATAAAGATGACTGGTTCGCTCCGATGATTCGCAACCAGGGAGCGCTGCTGGTGCGCGGCTTCCGCGCCTCTGACACCATGATGCAATACATGGCGAAAGCCAATTCGCCCACGAAAGGCCGTGACGGCACCTCACATTTCGGCGACATCGAAAAGCGCAATATGGTCTCACCGATCTCGATGCTCGGAGATCTTATCCCGGTACTCTCCGGCGTCGCGCTGGGCGCGCGTTTGCAGGGACGGAACCTTGCAGCTCTCACCTGGATCGGCGACGGAGGCCAATCCACCGGCGTCACCTATGAAGGCATCAATTTCGCGGCCGTGCAGAATCTCGGCCTTGTACTCATTGTCGAGAGTAATCTGTGGGCCTATTCCACGCCTTCGGAGATGCAATACCGCGTGAAAGACCTTGCGGAACGAGCCATCGGATATGGCATCCCCGGCGTGATCGTTGACGGCACTGACGCGTGCCAAGTTTACGATGCCACGCGCGAAGCCGTCGAGCGCGCCCACCGCGGCGAAGGCCCGACGCTGATCGAAGCCAAAATGATGCGCATGAAAGGTCATGCCATTCACGACGCGGCCGCGTATGTGCCGAAGCCGATGTTCGAGTTCTGGAAAAAACGCGACCCGATTGCGCGTTTCGAAAATTATCTGGTGAAGGAGAAAAAGTGGCTGACGGCGAAAGACAATGCTGAATTAATTTCAGAGGTAGAGCGAGTTATCGAAGCCGAGCGCGAGATCGCGGTGAACTCTCCGATGCCGACGCCGGAGTCAGCAGAGGGCGGTGTGTTCTGCGAGGATGGCTGTCACAAGATCAAGCCGAAGTATGGAATGCCGAAAGTGAAGAAGGGAACTGGCGGCTTTAAGGAAACTGAGGCGGCGGCACATTTGAAATGAGCTGCGGTAGGCGAAATGAATTGTGAATGGCATCTTCACTATGAGGGCTGGGGCATAGAGGATGGTCAGCCAGATCGAGTGGTCGGGGAGACTTTCGACTGGTTTGCGCTAATTTTTGAGTGAACAGCGTTTTTAGGGTTACTGAAGAACGAGTCAAATTTGCGACCGCCCTTGACGACTTCAAATACAGGATTTCAGGTGAGGTGATCCACGTCGCGGATAATTGCTGCGTAATCGATTTTGGGCTCAGGGCTGCCGGTTCGGCGGATATCTGCCCGCCGGATGCGCCAGCGGAGATTATGTGACCGGAATGATCAGTATAGAACTACCGTTGTCTATCGCACGTGTTCCCCGGGAAATTCTCGCTGTGCTCCGGCACAAGTGGACTATAAAAAAAATTTCGGCGGACCTGACGCCTGACAATGGGTTTGCCCGAGATAAATCGCGAGTTCGATTCGAGGAAGTTCTAGGCACGAAGTTTTTGAATGCCCGCTCTTACGTGCTTCACTGTTCGGAAGTTGCGTGATGGAAGCTGAGTGCACATCGGAGCTTGGGTGCCGTCTACCGGTACACTTCCCTCCGATGCCCAACAGCGAGCACTAATACCAGCAACACCCCGCGATGGACTTGATATACAACCCGATAGTCACCGGCTCGAATCCGCCAAGTATCAGGAACGGCAGTCATTTTCTTGCATCCTGGAGGAAACGGCACCTCTCTCAAAGACTCGATCTTGGCGGCCAAACGCCTCTGCGCTTCGCGAGGAAGCTTCCCGAATTGCCGGAGCGCAAGAGGCTTGAATTGAATCGTATAGGCCACGACGGCCGCCGATCCTATAGCTTGAGGTCTTTCTTAATCTTCTCCCAGGGAATTGTGCGCGGATCTTTTAGCGCTTCACGGGCAGCCGCCATGTCGATTTCATCTTCCAGTCTTTCCAAGAGTTCTACGTCCTCGATTGGTACCACGGCAGCAACAGCTTTCTTGCCGCGGTGTACGATAACTCTTTCGCCTCGATATTCGGCGCGACTCAGAATGTCGGAAAAGTTCTGTCTTGCGAGGCTAGCGGTCAGTTTGGCTGGCATAGGTTGCTACTTCGGAAATCTTGTACTAAAGAGTATAATATCACACTTTGTACAATCTGTACCGGTTGAATCCGTGTTGATCCGCGTAAATCCGTGGCAAAGAATCCGAATAACCCTATGCAACTCACTTACCTCGAAGCCATCCGCCAGGGAATCTGGGAAGAAATGGATCGCGATCCAACTGTCTTCTGCCTCGGCGAAGACATCGGCATTTATGGCGGCGCCTTTAAAGTCACTGATGGCTTCATCGACCGCTTCGGTCCGGAGCGTGTAATCGACACGCCTATCGCAGAATCCGCCATTGTGGGTGCGGCTTTCGGAGCATCACTTACCGGCATGCGTCCCGTCGCCGAGTTCCAGTTCATGGATTTCATTGGCTGCGCCTTCAACCAGATTTCAAACATGGTGGCGAAGACGCATTACCTCTGGGGTGCGCCCGCTCCGTTGGTTCTTCGTGGTCCCAGCGGCGGATATGTCCATGGCGGCCCCTTCCACTCGCAGAATCCAGAGATGTGGTTTGTTCACAATCCTGGATTGAAAGTCATTTGCCCGGCCACTCCGTACGACGCCAAAGGCCTGATTAAAGCCGCCATCCGCGACAACAATCCGTGCATTTTTTTCGAGCACAAATATCTTTATCGCCGCATTAAAGGTGAAGTACCGGCGGACGATTATGTCGTTCCCATCGGCAAAGCTAATCTCGTCCGCGAAGGTCGAGATCTCAGCATTATTACTTATGCGGCGATGGTTCACAGTGCGTTAGAGGCTGCCGAGGTTCTGAAGAACGATGGGATCGATCTGGAGATACTTGATCTGCGTACCGTCTCGCCCCTAGACCGCGCTGCCATCGCGCAGACTGTGAAGAAGACAAACAAAGTCATCATTCTGCACGAGCACTCGCGAACTGGAGGATTGGCGGGTGAAATTGCAGCCATCATCAACGAAGAAGCCTTCGATGATCTCGATGGACCCATCGTCCGCATTGCGGGTCTGGATTCCGCGATCCCTTTTTCTCCGCCGCAGGAGGAACATTATCTTCCTAAGGTGAGTGACATAGTGCGCGAAGCCCGCAAACTGAAATCGTATTGAACCCAAACGAATAGGACAGAGACAGCCGATTCTTAGATCTGCGGACGAGTGAACGCTATCCGCATGCATAGCCGCGATGTCCGCATAAAGCTAGCGCAGATCGTGCTGCTTCTGCCACAATAGTCGATTCCCGGAGGGGACCATGGGTAAATTCGTTCTCGGTGTCATCATTACTCTTCTCTTACTAATCCTTGGCGGGCTAGGTTTCGCGATGCTCGGTTTTTTCCCCACCGCGGCTAACGTCGCGCCACCACGATGGGAACGCCACTTGGCTAACACGGCCGTCGATGCATCGATGGAGCGGCGCGCTCCACACGTTACCAACCCGGTCCCGCCCAACGACCAAAGCCTTGAAGATGGCATGAAGCTTTACAGCATGAACTGCGCCCTTTGCCACGGAGATCTCGATCGCAAGCCCGCCGCTCTGGCGCAATCTTTCTACCCACCCGCACCCAATCTGGTTTCCGATCCGCCCGACGATCCGGAGTGGCACATCTTTTACACAATCCGTACCGGCGTCCGTTACACCGCCATGCCCGCCTGGGACAAGACCCTGAGCGAGCAGGACATATGGAAGATTACCAGCCTCCTCTCGCACATGGATAAGCTGCCGCCCGCTGTTCAGGATTACTGGAAAACCAACTTTGGCGTAGCTGCACCGGCGGGTGAGGATGAGAAGAAATAAGACACAGGAACCGCCGACGCGTTTCTAAAATCGACAATACTAACTTTCGACTTCTGTTGACAGCGTTCGGGGAACGCGCAATACTTCCGCACTGGCGCGCCGCCCGTCTGCTCATGTATGCCAAGACGGACGCGCCTTTCGCCACTTTCCCAGGAGGATCCTCGCATGGCCCGCACCGCCCGCTTAGCACGGAATATTTTTCCGCTTCTATTGTTGATTGCAGTCTTCGTCCCTCTTGCTTCAGCCTCTGGCCCTTATGTGATCGGTTCGGCGAACACGGTGAGCGCCGATCCCACCGTTCCTCGGCCTTCGACTAAGCCTTGTGTGGTGCAGCTATTCAGTGGAGCGTCGTTCTATGATTTCAACGTCGAAAACTTTACCTATACGCCGCCAGCCGATTGTCCCGGCCCGTGGGCGAAGGTGGTGCTCGAGGCGGATATAAACCTGAATGCCGGCATCCAGTACGATCGCACCGCCAATTTCTGGCTCGGCCCAGTAAATATTTATTTCGGTACCACCGCCGAGCCCTCGCCGAACGAGGGTCCCTCTTGGCATATCGAAAACGATCTTACCGATTACAGTTCGATCTTTTACACGGCGCAAACCGGTCAAGCTAACATCGGTAATACCTTGTGTTGCGGGCTGACTTCGACGATCTATGCATCTGCGTCGCTCGAGTTCTATCCGGTCCCCAAGGGACAGACGGCCCCTGTTTCCGCAAACGTGGTGCTGCCACTTTCGGCCGGACCTTCAGGCGGGACGGTCGGTCTCGGCACAACCTCCAGCACTCTCTCCGGCACTTTCACCATGCCCACGAACGTGCAGACCGCTTATCTTGATGTTTACGCGCAGAGCCAATCCGGAGATGAGTTCTGGTATACGTGCGTGCCCAACGACGTCGCGTCAGAGCTGGAAAGCTGTAGCAATACTGGGTTCCGCGAGACCGAAATCACAATCGATGGGCAACCGGCCGGAGTGGCACCGGTATTTCCGTGGATTTATACCGGCGGCATCGACCCTTTCTTGTGGTTCCCGATTCCCGGCGTGCAGACCTTGAACTTCACCCCGTATCGCGTGAACCTGACGCCGTTTGCGGGCTTGCTAAGCAATGGTCAGCCGCACACGGTCTCCCTCAGTGTGTACAACGCCAATAATTATTTCTCAGCTACGGCATCGCTATTGCTATACGAGGATCCGGGCAGCGCCGAGACCAGCGGCGCGATAACTCAAAACACTCTGACCGGGCCGTCTCCGGTGGTCACCGAAAACCTCAACGTGCAGCCGACTTTTATAAAGGGCACGGTCGACGTTACTTCGAGACGCAGCTTTGTGATCTCGGGCTACGTGAATACTTCACACGGCAAAGTGACGACCAAGGTCTCGCAAACCCTAGGCTTTTATAACGATCAGAATTTCAATATCACTGGAAACCAGTACGTCCAGGATATTGTGCAAAACACCACGATCAACTCAAACACAACGGTATCGCAAGCGGGCTCGCCCAGCACGGTTTACAGCCACAATTATACTTTTCCACTGACGGTCAACATCTCAGAAGTATTTCTCTCCAACGGCAACATCAACCAAAAAACTAATGCCAAACAGACGTACAACCAAACCAATATCACCACCCAGGGGGGTGCCGTGACGTATTTCAGTTCGCTCGAAAACGCTGGCCAACACTTGGATACGCTGGAGTTTGATTCCTCGTTCAATCTACTTGGCAACAGCGGCCAATCCGCCGCCCAGCAATACAACTACTTTGATTCGACCGGCGCGGCTTATGACTGCGCTATTGCAGCGGTTGCCAATGTGCTCACAGCCTACAGTCCGGGATGCAAGCAATAGACAGCGATCGGACAACAGGAACTGAAATATCAAAGGGAGCGGCCAGTGCCGCTCCCTTGATTTATTTTGGATTGGATTGAAAACCGAAAACCTGATCTATTCAGGCGGCCGCGTAATTGCGCCCTGCGATGCCGATGAAACCAGGGCTGCGTATTTGGCGAACACGCCAGTGGGATAACGCGGCTGCGGCGGTTTCCATTCCTTCATACGTTGTCGGATGACTTCGTCACTGATCTCAACCTCCAGCAGCCGCCGGCTAACGTCGAAGTGGATTATGTCGCCGTCTCGAACGGCGGCGATTGGCCCGCCCAGCGCGGCTTCCGGAGAGACGTGACCAGCCATCAATCCGTGAGTCGCACCGCTGAACCGTCCATCAGTCAATAACGCAACCGAGGATCCCAATCCCTCGCCGACAAGTGCTCCGGTGACGCTCAGCATCTCGCGCATGCCCGGCCCGCCTTTAGGGCCCTCATTGCGGATGACCACGACATCGCCCGAGTGAATCTGCTTGCTGGTAACGGCGGACATGGCGTCTTCTTCCGATTCAAAAACGCGCGCCGGACCGCGCTGCTCGAGCCGCTCATGCCCGCTGATTTTCGCCACGCAACCCTCGGGAGCGAGGTTCCCTTTCAAAATGACCAGGCCTCCGGTTTTCTTCAGCGGCTTTTCCAGCGGCGCGATCACTTCTTGTCCCGGCGTTTCGATAGCGCTTTCACTCTCGGCCTTCAGCGAGAGTCCAGTTACCGTCATCGCCGCCGGATGAAGATGCTTTCCATGCAGCAGTCGCCGGGCCAGCAATCGCACTCCGCCTGCACGGTGCATGTCGGCGGCCACAAAACGTCCGGAAGGTTTCAGATCTGCGAGCAAAGGAGTGCGCTCGCTCACCGTCTGAAAATCGTCAATCTGCAAATCGACGCCAGCTTCTCGCGCAATCGCCAGCAGGTGCAGCACCGCATTGGTCGATCCTCCTGTTGCAGCCACGGACGCGATCGCATTTTCAAATGCGTCATGAGTCAAAATATCGTGCGGGCGAATTTCCTTCTCCAGCGCATTCAGGATTACCTTACCGCAGGCGAATGCGACGGAATCTTTCTTTGCATCCATTGCGGGCACGCTGTTGAAGCCCATGGGAGAAAGCCCGATCATCTCCATCACCGTGGACATGGTGTTCGCGGTGTATTGGCCACCGCAGGCACCGGCGCCGGGACAAGCCACATCTTCCAGATCGTGCAATTCCTTATCGGTGATCTTTCCCGCGGCATTTGCACCCACGGCTTCGAACACATCTTGTATGGTGACGTCTTTACCGCGATAAGTGCCGGGAGCGATGGTTCCTCCATAAAACACAAACCCGGGAATATTCAGCCGCGCCAGTGCCATGGCTGCGGCGGGAATCGTCTTATCGCATCCCACCACGCACACGACTGCGTCGAACAACTGGCCGCGACAGACCAGTTCAATCGAATCGGCAATTACTTCGCGACTGACCAGTGAGGCCCGCATGCCTTCCGTGCCCATGGTTTCACCATCGGAAATCGCGATGGTATTGAATTCCATGGGAGTGCCGCCGGCGGCGCGAATGCCCTCTTTCACTTTGGCGGAGAGCCGCCGCAGATGAAAGTTGCAGGGCATGGTTTCAATCCAGGTGTTTGCCACGCCAATCAGCGGCTTGCTAAGGTCGGCGTCCGTAAATCCGATAGCTTTGAACATGGAGCGCGCCGGAGCCCGGTCGCGCCCGTCGGTTATTCCGCGACTGCGATGCTTTAGATCCATGACGAAAGGTTACAACAGAGGAGAAGCGACAGGGAGACTGTCGCTGGAAAATTAAGAACGGAAAGCTATGATCAACGGATACAAGAAACTTTCTTTATGCTAACGCTGCCCGCGCAGATTGCTCTGCGATGTTGGCCGATGCCGGCGGGTGCGGCGCCCACGTGCCACTGTCCTGATGCTCACTCAAAGATGCGCTGGAGCGTACTTCGATTACATCCACGATCCCATACCATTCGCGGCAGAGCTGGCCAACTTGCTTCTGCGTCGCTTCCAGCAGCAAGGTGACGCCATGCTCCTGACCGGCGGCTTCCGCATGCACGGAACCGAGATCGAGCCCCCTGCGTGAAGCGGCATTGAGAATGCGCATCAATGCACCCTGGGCGTTGCGATAGCGAATGTGAAAAACTTGCATAGTCGTTCCCTCTAGTTTTGCAATTTCTATTCGTCCCGGAAAACCATCTCTGAAAGCGCCGCTCCCGCCGGAACCATAGGATAGACGTTCGCCTCCGGATGACAATCAAACACCAGCAACTCCGGCCCCGGCGAACGCAGAAAATTGTCGATGGAATCTCCCGTATCCTTCGATACCGGAAACTCAGCCATTGCCGACTCGTTCAGCCGCCAGCCGTGGATCCTGTAGGCCTTGGCAATCTCCACGAAATCCGGATTGTCGCTCAAATCGGTTTCTGAATAATTGCGCTCGTAGAAAAGCTGCTGCCACTGCCGCACCATGCCCAGATATTTGTTGTCGACGATCACCATTTTTATGGGCAGTCCGAGGCGCTGTACCGTGGCGAGTTCCTGGATATTCATCTGGAAGCCGCCGTCGCCGGAAACGCAAAGCACACAGGTTTCAGGCTTAGCCAGCTGCACGCCGACTGCTGCAGGCAGGGCGAAGCCCATCGCTCCCAGACCTCCGGAAGTGATGAAGCCGCGCGGCGATGAAGAACGATAGCGCTGCGCCGCCCACATCTGGTGCTGGCCCACGTCGGCAATCACTACATTGTCTTGTGGAAGCCGGCTGAAAAGTTCATCGAGAAATCGCATGGTCGGTTGCGCCAGACCTTGCGGATCAAGTTCTGCACGCTCTTGTCCACAGGCGACCGCGCGCCAGCAACTCCAATCGGGTAGAGGGGCATGGCGCAGGTCAGCATGGAGCGCGGGAATTGTTTTGGCCAAATCGCCGATGACCGGCATTTCACAGGCTCGTACGCGATCCAGTTGTGCCGGATCGATTTCGAAGTGAACGATTTTGCGTTGGGCGCAAAGCGAGTGGGCTCGCCGGTCACGCGATCATCCAGGCGCGCTCCAAATACCAGCAACAGATCAGTTTCGTGCAGCGCCATGTTGGCGGCGCGGGTTCCGTGCATTCCGACCATGCCCAGGTAATAAGGCGATTGCGGCGGAACGGCGCCCAGACCATGCACCGTGGCGAATGTCGGAATATTCAAATCATCGAGCAGTCGCCGCAATTGAGGGATGGCTCCGGAAAGCTTTGCCCCCGCGCCGACGAGCGCCACAGGCTTCGCAGCAGCTTGAAGCAAGTTAATGATCGTGTCGCTGAATGCGCCCTGCGGTTTCGCGTGCAGAAGGCCGCGCAGGCGGAGTGAACTTCACCGGTCCGGAGAATTCTTTCTTGGCCTTGAGCAAGTCGGTTGGGATGTCGATGACCACCGGCCCCGGCCGTCCGCTGCGCGCCCAATGGAATCCTTCCGCAATGACTTCAGGAATTTCGTCAATGGTCCGCACCAGACCGGCTCCACTTGGTCAGCGAAAGCGTCACGCCGAAAACGTCGGTCTCCTGAAATGCGTCAGTGCCGAGCATCGCGCTGCGCACTTGTCCCGTGATGCAGACCAGGGGAACGGAATCCATTTTGGCATCGGCAATGCCGGTCACCAGATTGGTTGCGCCGGGACCGCTGGTCGCTATCGCTACGCCAACTTTTCCCGTTACCCGGGAGTAGCCTTCCGCGGCAAAACACCGCGCCTTGCTCGTGCCGCGTGAGAACGTGGCGAATGCCGCTGCCTTCGAGTGCGTCATACAAGGGCATGATCGCGCCGCCGGGATAACCGAACACCAGGTCCACCCCTTCGGCGCGCACGCACTGCAAAACGATTTCAGCTCCCCTAAGCATTCACGACCTGTTCGGGCTCTCGGCTTAGGCGTCTGAGCGGGCTTCTTCGCCTCTCTTCCGGGCAGCCAGCTCATCATGCCGCGCAACTGCGCACCCACAATCTCGATGGGATGCCGCTGTTCCTTCTCCCGCAGTTCGGTGAAGTGATAGCCGCCGTCTTTGTTCTCTTTGATCCATTCGCGGGCGAAGGTTCCGTCCTGAATGTCGGCCAGAGTTTTCTTCATCGCGGCCCGCGTGGCGTCGCCCACAACTTTTCGCCGCGCGTCAAGTCGCCATACTCGGCGGTATTCGAAATCGAGTAGCGCATCCGGCTGAGGCCGCCTTCGTAGATGAGGTCGACGATCAGCTTCATCTCGTGCAGGCACTCGAAGTACGCAATCTCCGGTGCGTAACCGGCTTCCACCAGCGTCTCGAACCCTTCTTGATCAGCGACGTCAGACCGCCGCATAGCACGGCCTGCTCGCCGAACAGATCGCTCTCGGTTTCTTCTTTGAATGTGGTTTGCAGCACCCCGGCGCGGGTCGAGCCGATGCCGTGCGCGTAGGCCAGCGCAAACTCGTGCGCGCGCCTGCTGGAATCCTGTTGAATCGCGATCAGTGAAGGCACGCCGCGGCCTTCTGCATATACGCGCCGCAGCAGATGGCCGGGACTCTTGGGCGCGATCATCACCACATCAACATCGCTCGGCGGAGTGATGGTTTTGAAATGGATGCTGAAGCCGTGCGAGAAACCGAGAATCTTTCCCGGATGCAGATAAGGCTTGATGTACTGCTCGTATACCTGCGCCTGAGTCTCATCGGGAGTGAGGACGTGAATCCAATCGGCGCGCTTGGCGGCCTCATCGGGAGCAACGACAACCATGCCATCGGCGCGGGCCTGCTGCGCGCTGGGGCGATTCGGCTCCAGCCCGACGATTACTTTGCAGCCGCTGTCGCGCAAGATTCTGCGCCTGCGCGTGGCCCTGGCTGCCGTAGCCCAGGATGGCGATAGTTTTGCCCTTCAGGGCGTTGGGATTGGCGTCATGTTCGTAGAAAATTGTGGCCACAGGATGCTCCTCTCGTTGTTAAAGCTGACCATTTGCTGCGGACCGACCGGTCGGTCGGTATCCTCAAATGCTACCTGTGACCCCGATCAGTGTCAAGCAGGAAATCCATGGGCCGCAAACTTCCCACAAAGTAACGCCGTTGGCACGCATTGGTAATCCGATGTGGAACTGTTTACCATGTCACCCGATGGCCCGCGAGACTGTGGTCGATTCCCGGCAGGAAATTCTGCGCGCTGCCGCCCGCTTATTCCAGCAGCGCGGCTATGACGCCACTTCCATGAATGATGTCGCGGCCGCTCTCAAGCTGAGTAAGGGCGGCCTCTATCACCACTTTCAAAGCAAAGACGAAATCCTGTTCGAGATCATGGACCATGCCATGGAGATCACGCAGGAGCGCGTGCTGAATCCCGTGCGCAGCATCGCCGACCCTGAAGAGCGGCTGCGAGCGCTGATCCGCCTGCACATCGAAGTTGTGCTGAGTCCGCGCGACCGCGAGATTACTGTAATGCTCCACGAAAACCATCCGCTTCCGCCCTCGCTGCGCAAGCGCATCAATGCCCGCAAGAAGGACTACGTGCACTTTCTGGAAAGCCTTATGGCTGAGGTGCAGACCAAGGCCCGGCAGTCGCGTTCTACAAAAGCAAAGGTGAGTCCGCGTGCGGCGGCCTTTGCGCTGCTCGGCATGATCAACTGGATTTATCAATGGTACAAACCGGAAGGCGATCTGCAGGCGCAGAACTTGATTCCGCAATTTACCGACCTCATTTTCGGAGGCATCCTGGCGTGAAAACATTTTTTGCCAGCCTTCCGGAAATCGAGGAGCAGCGCGACGACAGCGCAAATCTTATCGCGAATTCCTGCGCGTTCCGGCGATGAGTGCTGGCCTGTATGTGCTGCCGGCGGGAGGAATCGGACCGGCAAAAGCCGCATCGCGAAGACGAAATCTACTACGTGGTTCGCGGGCGCGCCCGCTTCAAGGCTGGATCGGAAGATCGAGAAGTTTCGGCCGGCAGCGTGATCTTCGTCGCAGCGGAAGTTGGGCATCGCTTCTACGACATCAGCGGAAGAACTGACAGTGCTGGTGTTCTTCGCGCCCGCTGAGACGTAAGCGGCGACGAGCGTGGAAACTACTTCGCGGGAATCCAGTAAACCTCTTCCTTAATCGCCGTTCTATCGACGAAGCCGCGCCGCTTTAGAATCGCTTTGCTGTTCGCGATCATGTCCGGGATGCCCGCACAGATACGCGGTCGTATTCGTGGCGTCGAGTTCCCAGTGATCGGCATACTTTGCGCAGCACATCGTCGGCGCGTCCGATCTCGCCCGGCCAATCGGCATGATCCCATGGCCGGCTCACGGTAGGGACGTACTTGAACCAGGGCAGTTCGGCATCGAAGCGGATCAGTTCCTCCTTGTAACCGAACTCCCAGGGACGGCTCGCCCCATTGAGCAAGTAGAGTTGATGACTGCCATCGAAGCGGCCCTCCTTCCAATCCTTCGCAAGCTGCCGGACAAAGCTTACAAACGGGGCTACCCCCGTCACCGTGCAGACCAGCAGATGGTGTTTGCGTCCGCTTTCGGTATCCAGTGTGCATTTTCCCTTGGCGACTTTTCTCATCAGCAGTTCGTCGCCGGGTTGCAGCTTGAAGAGGCGCGGAGTGAGCGCCCCTTCGGGCACAAGTTCGAAGAAGAATTCAATTTCATTTTCAAAGGGCGCCGAGACGATCGAATAGGGACGCTCTATGCGCTTGCCGTCGTGCTCGACTCCGAGCGTGGCGTATTGACCCGGAGCAAACTTGAACTCGCCGCCGGGCTGGATGCGAATCATCCACAGGTCAGGAGCGAACTCCTCGCGCTTCGTGATCAGTGCCCGGTAAAATTTGTCGTCCACAAGCGTCATTTTTGCAGAATCCTCAAACCCGCAGCGCTCGGTATGCCAATCCGGACCAGCTTCGCGGGTCGATAAAGTTTTGCGATGATACACGGCGAGGCGGCAACCTGACAACCGAACGGTCGTTCCAGTAACCTGAGGCGATTCAAAAACATTTTTGTTCTGTTCCTAACAGCCTCGCCCCCCAGATTGAGTGTAAGAAAATGCATAGTACGAAACCGAAAGCGTTCATTTTTGTTTTTGACGGGCTGGCAGATTGGGAGCCGGCCTTGGCCCTGTGCGAGATCAGGAAATCCGGCAAGTATGACGTCCTCACTTTGGGACGTTCGCGGCAGACTGTGACCACCATGGCGGGTCTAAACGTGTCCGTTGATCTGACAATGGATGAAATTGAGCCAGCAGAGGCAGCGATCATTATCTTGCCGGGCGGAAACTCCTGGGAAGATAGGCCGGACCGGAAGCTGGATGAGCTTCTGCAACGGCTTCATGCAGAGAAAATTCTGATCGGCGCCTTATGCGGAGCTACGCTGGAAATTGCCCGCGCCGGTCTGACTGAAGCGACTCGGCACACCAGCAATGCGAAGAGCTACCTGAAGAAGATGGTTCCCGAATACAACGATGAGAGGTTCTACGTCGAGGAATTAGCGGTTACCGACCGCCGGATCATCACTGCCAGTGGATTAGGAAGCGTTGAGTTCGCGCGCGAGGTGATTCACGAGTTGAACATCTACAACGAATCCGATGCTCTTATTTGGTTTGAAATGTTTAAAAAGGGCGTGATCCCAGGGCACTTGTTGTAAAGAACACGTCGAATTTGATTTTCTATTCCGTGCCAGGCTGGGAGCTTTCTGGATTGTCTCTCGCGACCGGCTGAATTCCAGGTGGAGGATTCGGAAGCGCGCGAAGTTTTGTGAGTTCGTCTTGCGTCTTTTGCCAGACTTTCGGGTTTCTTCTTGGTCGCGATGGGTGCGTTCGGATCGCCGTAGAACGCCAGAATGTTTGCCCGCAACTCGGGAGTGATCTTGTCGAAGTTATGTTGCGCCAACTGGTCGAGCAAGTGGGCATAGGTGTTATCGGTCAGCCAGTACTCTCCGGCGCGAGTATCGTGGCCAGTATCAAAATCGGTATTGGTAAGCTGCAAGTCTCCGGCTGAAGTTTCGTGCAGAAGCTTGGTATAGTCCTGCACGGTTTTGTCCACGCTGGCGATATAAAGGTCTTCCGTTTTCTGCGTGGGGATTTTGAAATCGAGCGCCTTGAACGGTCCGATCTTGGGCATGAATCGTACGAAGAAGGCCAGCAGCCGAGTTCCAAAGCCAGGGCGTTGATAGGTACGACCCCATTCCTTCTGATAGTGCGCGCGCGATAAATAATAGCGGAACTGGCGCGCCTTGAAATTTGGCGTTTCCGAAACAATCTCCTGGCGGCGCGCGACTCAGCGCCACGCGCGTCATCTCGGGAATCACGTTGCTGATGGCGCGGCGGAAAGTACCGATCGCTAGATCTTCTTTAGAGAGGACGTCCGTCAGCGGAATGCCGTAAGTATCCTGAAACGCCCGCTCCAGAACCGGCTTCGAAATTTCAAAGCCGATGAAATCGTGATAAGCGTCGGAGGTATAGCGGTTCTTCGCTACCTGGGTCACGTCAAAGCCGAACTCAGTGCGGATGTGAGCTTTCGGGTTGTCCTCGTAAGTGACGATGTTCCCGTATTTCTTGCGCAGTTTGGGAAACTCAAGGCCTACTGCCTGATTGACGGTCGGATGTCCGCAATTGTCGGCAGAATAATGCGCCAGAGCGCCCAGGGCGAAAGCATATTCGTCCAGATCGGAGGATTCCTTTACCAGATTGACGACGAAGTCGCCGCTGCGTACGTAATGCGTGAGATCGCTGAAATATTTGCTACCGAACGGATAATAGCCCATGTCCTGCATCACCGAACCGCCGTAGGCGAATGCGTGAGCTTTCTTCAAGTCATCGTCCGTGGCGGCGGGAAAGCGTTTTTTCAGCAGAGGCAAGAGAGTATCTTTCCACGCGAAGTCGACGATCTCTTCGTGAGTGAGCACCGAGTAAGCGGCGCAGGTCTGCACGGTGCAGATCTGGCGCGATCAAAAGCGCCAGGCAGAAACAGATCGCCGATCTAAGGAATTTGAGGATGCACTTCATTTGGCGACGACGAGAACCACAAAGGTATCTGGCACAATGCTGTGCCGCGGATGCGGATTGTCGGCCGTAGCCGCTGGAGGCGGGCCGAATTTCGCGGTGACGACAAATACATTGTGAGTTTTGGAATCGAGTGCCAATGTACGCGCGCCCGTCTGCGTAGGCACAGTTTCTACCAGCATAAATTTCTTCGGAGACTCCTCGCGGATTACACTCAGCACGCCCTCACCACAGGAAGCGAAAGCCAGCCCGGTTTCGTCATCGAACCTAGTTGCGTCTACACCGTCGCCGATGGCGGGAGTGGCTAGAACCTTGCCGGAATCTGCGTCGACCACGGCCATCATTTTGTTATCGCACCCTACGAACAGGCGGCGGTTCTTTTTGTCCATGGATAATCCCGAAGGCGATTCACAGGGCGCCAGCGGCCATTTCGTTTTCACGACCAACTGGTTTGCATCGATTGCCGTAAGCTCGCTTTTATCTTCGATGTTCACGAAGATCTCGCCCTTCCCATCGCTGGCGGCAAACTCGGGCTTGCCATCCAGTTTGATCGTGCCCACGACTGTGCCGTTGGTAGCATCAATGGCGGTCGCGTCCTGACTTCGTCCGTTAAATGTGAAAACACGCCTGGTTGCCGGGTCGTAAAGAATGGCGTCGGGGCCTTGCCCAACCTTTATCTTGCTAGTCGTGGCGAGGGTTTTCAGGTCAAAAACGCTCACTGTGCCTTCCCGCCCGTTGCTGGTGAAACCGCGTCCCAATTCGGGCGCGAGCGCAATGCCGTGAACCCCTGGCGTATCCGCAATATCACCCACGCTTTTACCGGAATCCAAATCGAGAACGATGACATGAGTGGCTGCGAGAAATATAAAGACGGCGCGCCGCGGCGTCGGCGGTTAGATAATCCCAGCCGCCATCGCCTCCGATCTTGTAGGTATTCACAACTTTGTATCCCGGGCCAGCCGCGGCTACAGCCGTTGCGGCGGCAATCAGTAGCGAAGCGAAAATCCATTTGCAAAAGAAATCTTTCTTGCCAGCCATTCTTCCTCCGTAACTTCACTTGCGCCTAATAACATCTGAGCCCACGGCGCCACATCCGATGCCAATTTCGGCTGGCAGGTAGTCGCGCCCGCATCCGACTTTCAGTCGGGCGGGACCTGAAGTAACTTTACCCCATTTTCACAGTTGCCTAAACTTTGCACATGGATGTTTTTCAGCCAAACATGCCGGGTCAGAACGAGGCGCGCATTTTAGATCCTCGCCTTCAGCCGACGCCAGATTATGGCAGCCTGGGTTCTGATTCAGATCTCGTGCCAAAGCCCGCGTTTTTCAGAACCGATGTCCTGTTCCACTCCGGTCTTGCTTGCGTCTGCTGCATGTTGCGGCGGTCATGGCGGGTATCGGGCTCGCGGTAGCGGTCTCCAGCGCCGGGGGCATGGGGAATATCTGGGGGAAACTGAGCAATTCGTCCGTCTTGCGGAAGAATGCTTCAGTGCCTTCGTCCGCATCTCTCAGAGACGGATCTGGACCGCCGAAGGCCACAGAAGCAAGCTGAACTGCTGCTGGAACGCGCCGTAAGCCATTCTGATGGAGCGACGGACCAGATCGAAGCGCGCGTCGACGGCTGGCGAGGAAAACTCAAGTGGAATAATCACCTCGGCCAACTTACGACCGCTGCCCTCAACTCCAGCGACGCCGGTGTGCGCAATTCCGCCATCGAAGTGCAACTCGCCGCCTACGGGCTGACCAAGAGCCAGCCCACGGTGGATGCCCTGGTGAAACAAGCTGGCTCCGCTGACCACACGAAAAAGATTTGGGCTCTCTGGGGTCTGGGTCTGCTTGGCGAACCGTGGCGTCGCAACTGATCGTGTGGTGCAGGTATTGGCCGCCCAACTGAAAGAACTTGACCGCGCCGATGAGGCATCCGAGGACTCCCGCCGTTGGGCAGTCGAAGGCTTGGCTTTAGTGGGAACTACGCCGACGATTGCTCCCTTGCTGGACGCTATGCGCAATGATCCTTCCGCCATGGTTCGCGAACGGGCCGCCTGCACCCTGGCGCAGAGTGGCATGTTGAGTCATGACCAGCGTCTGATCGCTGTTCCCCGGCTCATCGATTACGCCGAGGATCCGGCGCTCGATGCCCAGACCCGGGGCTGGGCCTTTCAGGCATTGGCCGACATTACTCAGACAACGCCTGCCCAACGACTCCGCTGCCTGGCGGAACTGGTATCAGAACAACGGCGCGGAAAACTAAGCTGCCTCAAAGCATTCTCGAGAGTTCTCCGGACATTATTGCCCTTATCCTGAATGCCCGTCTCGAACGCGCGGCGAAATCGAAGGTTCCTCACAACGAAAAACCGCCTGCCGCAGCGACTAGAATTAACATTGGAAGCGTCTAAGGAATTGTTAATATCGAATGTCGGGCTTATCGCAATCTCTCGTGTTCTGCATGGGTGTCACGAAACCAATCCCCGCATCTCTGCAATCGGCTGTTTCAGAGCTGCTGGGGGATCTGCAGGCGCGAAGCGAATGCGAGAAGGTCGGCCTTTCCCGCGAATCTTTTGCCGCGATTCTTTGTGATGTCGCCGCCAAATATCTGCCTGCCGGGTGCAGTCATAGCGAAGCGCGCACATTTCTCCTGAGCCTACGCGTAGAAGAGCTGGCCTTGGCCAGGGCCTGTGCCGCGGGTCATAATGCCGCCTGGGAGATTTTTCTCACGCGTTACCGCGAAAAGCTTTACCAGTCGGCCTTGCGCATTGCCCGCGAGGATTCCGCCGCCCGCGATCTGGCCGATACCCTTTATGCCGAGCTTTACGGCACCACCGCGCGCGCCGGAGAGCGGGTTTCGAAGTTGGCCTCCTTCACCGGGCGCGGGTCGCTGGAGGGTTGGCTGCGCACTGTGCTCGCCCAGGAGTTCGTCAATCGCTACCGCCGCACCCGGCGGCTGGTTAGCCTGGATGAAGAAGGCGAAGACGGCTCACAGCTCGCGGCCCCGGAGAAGGAAGCGGTTCCGCCTCCGGATTCGCGCCTCGAATTGGCCACTCAGGGCGCCCTAGCCTCGATTTCGAACGAGGAGAGGATGATCCTGGCATCCTATTTTCTGGATGGCCGTACCCTGGCTGAAATCGCGCGCATGCTGGGCGTACACGAGTCTACGATCAGCCGTAAAGTGGACAAACTTGCCAAGTCCTTGCGCAAGAAAATCCTGGCTAACATGATGCAGCAAGGTATGGCCCGCAGGCAGGCCGAGGAGGCTTTGGAGGTGGACGTGCGCGACCTGCGATTAGACATTCGTCGCAGTTTGGCGCAAGAACCGCCTGCGGCACCGTTCTCTGATCAGAGAGAAGCTCCGATCGAAGCTCGAACTCAAGGAGATCCGGCGAACTCTTAGAGCAAGCTTAGGAGAGAGGTTCTCCAGAAAGCTGAGCTCTCTAGAAACTTCAGATGCAAGACGTTCCCCAATTCGTACTGAAGCGGATGCGAGAAAAGGCAGCAGCCGGCTCTCATCCCGATGCAGATCTGCTCACGGCTTTCGCCGAGCAGTCTCTTCCGGGAAGCGAAAGGGTCCGTGTAATCGAGCACCTGGCCGCCTGTGGCGATTGTCGAGACGTTGTCGCTCTGGCTTTGCCCGCAACAGAGATCGTGGTTTCGCCCGTTTCCGTCGCTCGCGCTCGAGGTGGATGGCTCGGCTTGCCCGTCCTTCGCTGGGGAGCGTTGGCTGCGGGCTCACCGTCGTGATTTCGGTCGGGGTTTTGCAGTATTCACATCAGCCGGAAAGGCGATACGGTCGCCTCGAACCGGGCGCAGCAGAGGCCGTGACGCTTCCTTCCTGGTCGAATTCGGCTTCCTCAACTGAGACGGCAGTCTCCCAGACAGAGACGGGAAAACAGCATCGTCGGCACTCGGGTCCCACGCACCATCCGGGCAGAAACCCGCAGTCGAAGTCAGCCGCACAGTTCGCGCTGCCGGCCATGAGGTCGTTTTCGCTAACCCGCACAAATTGCGAATGCTCTATCGGCTCCCGTCAACTCTCAACTCCGCGGCAACAAGCCAGAATCAGCTCGCCCAGCAGATTGCCCAGAATGAATCGCCGCTACTAACGGATGGAGGAAACGTTACAAACCTGACTAGTTTCGACGTGGTCAAAGCCAAAGATCCCGTGCCCGCACAGTCAACTTCGAGCAATGCTCCCACGTCCCTGGCGTCCGCCAGTCCCTTGCAAACCTCGCCGTCTCTCATGTTGCGCGCTTTACCGCGCTGGACTGTCAATTCCTCCGGCGTATTGCAACGCTCCTTCGACGGCGGAAATACCTGGGAGAACGTCAATCCAGCTCTCAGCGAACCGCCAGGCTGACTCTTCGACTCGGCTCAACCCATCTCCGGATCCTGGCGTAACCAATTCCCCTCAGGCCCAGAATCAGAAAGCCGGGGTTGCGGTCGATCCTGGCGCGGTATTCCGCGCCGTAGCCGCCTTCGGGCCAGAAGTTTGGGCTGGTGGGAGCGGCGGTGTCTTGTATCACACGTCGGATGGCGGCAATCACTGGATCCGCGTAACCCCAACCACCGCCGACGCAGGGCTCACGGGGGATATTATCGGCATTCAGTTCGCCGACCCCCAGCATGGGAAAATCTCAACCTCGAATGCGGAACTCTGGACCACTTCCGACACTGGCCAAACCTGGCAGAAGCAGCAATAGCATCAGAATCCAGCTCGATGCCGCAGACTTCAGGTCGCCTTCCGCATTCCGGCAAAATCCAATTACCAAAGTGACGTTTACAACAGAAAACACTAAACCTAATATCCGAGAGTAGTTTGGCAGTTCTGGGGGAGGGCTGCCGAGGCGTCTTGGGCTGAAAAGTCCGAGGCGCTTTTTTGTTTGCCGGATCACCTGCTCAATCATGAACATCCGGCCCGGGGGTGCGGTTTGTGGATGAATAAAACCATGTGTTCTTCATCCACATATTGGTCGCCAATCTTCAATGCGCGGCGCTCACAGCCGAAGGGTTCAAAACCGAGCGAACGATACAGGCTTACCGCCGCATTTTGAGTGGTCGCTACCGAGAGCATAATCTGCTCAATGCCTCCTACATGAGTGGCTCGCTCCAGCAGCATTCTTAACATGTCCCGGCCGACTCGCTTGCCCCGCGCCTCACGCGCCACAAAGACGCCCCAGATGTGTCCCTTATGTCGTTCCTTAAGCCCTTTATGGCGGAAGAAACCCGCAGTTCCCACCAGTCGATCGCCGACGAACGCACCCACGACAAACTTCTCGGATGGATCGAAGGAAATACGCTCGGCGATTTCCTCTCTGCTCAAGCCGTGATGCTCTTCGGGGGACGAGCCAAACGCTCCCCGGCTCACTTTCCAGCGCTTCCCGACGGATATTCCGGTATGCGTCCACATCGCTTGCCGCAAGAAATCGCAGATCGATCGTCATCGTGAGACCGCTATTCGGATCCCCGGCAGGCGGAGCAATAGCCGCCTATTTCCAACCGCGACACCACGATCCGGAAGCGGCAATCTTTTTCTACCTGGCCTTTTCAACTTTTCAAAAATATCGCTGACGAATTCCATAATCTTGCCGCAACGCAAACATGCCATGTGGATGTGATCCCGGTTCACCTTGCGCTCGTAGTAATGTCCCTCGCCGTTGATGTGCATGAGATCAAGCTCGTCAATCAAACCATGCCGCTTCAACAGCCGCAGCGTCCGGTAGACGGTACTGCGGTCCACGCTGGCATCCAGTTTCTGCGCCTTGCGCAAAAGCTGGGCCGCATCCAGGTGTTTGGTCGCTGTCTCCATCACGCGAAGAATCGCGCGGCGCTGCTCGGTCATGCGTATTCCGCGCTCGGCGAGATGGGCCTGCAATCGCCCTGGGATTTCGGTTTGCGGTAATGGCACAAGACCCTCCTTGATCGTCGGCACTTAGACTGTCCAACTTAGAATGTCGCAACTGGTCGCAACCAAGCTGCGACGAAATCTTTCGCCGGCTCTTGACGCTGGCGGGAGGCATCCGGCACTATGAGAACGTGCCTTAGATGCGACTCGGTTGCAACTGGCATTCTAAACTCACCCTTCTATGACCTCGGCGCGTTCACGATCACGGTCTCTATCCTACTTCCAGATGCGACTCGATTGCAACTGGTTTTAGGCTTCTCATCGTGTTGTCGGTGTCCTGCTGCGGCTGCGTTCTTGAAGGTTCTGCGAAATTTCCACGAAGATAACGACTGCGCCGCTCAGTCTTACCTCTTTGCTTGCTGGGCACAGCCTGGGCTGGAGTGGGCGGAAGCATCTCGGGCACAATCAAAGATCCATCCGGAGCGGCCATCGCCAAAGCAACTGTCACTTTGGTGAACGTCAACACGGACGTGAGCCAAACCACCATCGCCGACGGCCGAGGCGCGTATACCTTCCCCGTCCTTCCTGTTGGGGACTATGTTCTCGAGGTGAACCAGCCCGGCTTCCAGCCCTATCGCCGCTCTGGAATTGTGCTCGACGCAAATGACGCGCTTCTGCTCGATATTGTGCTTCATGTCGGGGATCGTTCCGACGCGGTCACCGTCAACGATAGCGCTGTTCATGTGGAGACTTTCAGCAGCCAGATGGGCGAGGTCATCAACAGTGACCAGATGAATGCGGTGCCCCTGAACGGCCGCAGCTATACGGACTTGTTGTCGCTTCAGCCCGGCGTAGCTCCTGAAACTTCCATCACTTCGAACACGGTGCAGGATGTGGGTGCCAGCGCGCTGTCACCCTCCGCGGATCTGAATCCAGGCACGATTTCGATTCATGGGCAGCGGGAGTTTGCCAATGCCTTCATCGTCAACGGCAGCGATTCCGAGGAAGACGTCAACATGGGAACGGCGATCATTCCCAATCTGGACTCGATCGCCGAGTTCCGCATTCTTACCAGCAACTTTGACGCGGAGTACGGCGAATTCAGCGGCGGCCAGATTAACGTCATCACCAAGTCCGGCAGCAACGCATTTCACGGAGACCTTTTCGAGTTCCTGCGAAACACCGATCTGGACGCGCGCAATTACTTCTCTCCCACCCGCGGCACGTTCATCCAGAACCAGTTCGGTGGAACTTTCGGTGGCCCCATCAAGCGGAGCAAAATCTTCTTTTTCTCCGACTATCAGGGCACGCGCCAACGCCAGGGAGTGGATACCGGGCTGATTCCCGTGCCATCGATGCAGGATCGGACTGGCAATCTATCCGACCTGGCCAGTTCCTTCTACACGACCGAAATCGTGAATGGGCAACCGGTAGTGATGCCGACCACCGTCAGCGGTCCAGCCTGGGCCGATAGTCTTTCTAACAATTTCGGTTATCACGTTTATGCGGGAGAGCCTTACTATTTCCCGGGATGCACGAACACAAACTATTCCGCCACGCCAGCCACGGCTTGCGTTCTTCCTACGCTGCAAATCCCGCACCAAAGCTTGGTCCGCGCCCGCGCAACATCTCTTGCAGTACATTCCCGCACCGAATGTCTTCCGGCGATCAATTTACGACTTCCGCCTACAATCAAGCGCTTCGCGATGACAAAGGCGCGATCCGCCTCGATGCCAACACGAGCTGGGGCCTGATCTCCGGCTACTACTTTCTGGACGACTATTCGCTGAACAATCCCTACCCGGTCGCTCAGGGCGGAGCGAGTGTACCCGGGTTTTAACGCGCTCTATTTGGGCCGGGCGCAATTATTCAGCCTGGGCGACACCAGGACGCTGAATGCGACCGCAGTCAACGAACTGCACTTCAGTTACATGCGGGCATTCAACGATCTGGGCAAACCGCAAGGCGGAGTCGGTGTCAGCCTTGTATCTCAGGGCTTCGTCACGCCGTCGGGAACCCCTACCATCGTGGCGCTTGACCCCAAAGGCGAAGGAGTAGAAAACCTCGTCTTCAACAACTTCTCCACCGGCACCAATACGAATGAACTGAAGCAGGCGAACAATACTTTCCAATGGCTCGACAATTTTTCAAAGGTCGTGGGAGCGCATACCATCAAAATCGGCGGCGAGTTTCATTACGATCAGGTCAATGTGAATCCCATCGCCCAGTTCAATGGCAACTTCCTGTTTACCGGAAGCGAGACCGGCCTCGACTTTGCCGATTTTCTGCTTGGGATTCCCAGTCAATACAACCAGAGCCAGCTCAATCCGTTTTATGGCCGCAACAAATATGCCGGCATCTTTGCCCAGGACAGTTGGCATGCACGACACAACCTCACTCTCAACTACGGCCTGCGCTGGGACCGCATCGAGCCCTGGTACGAAAAGTACAATCAGATTTCAACCACCGAACCGGGCAAGCAGTCTGTAGTCTTTCCGGGCGCGCCTGTTGGAATCCTGTACCCCACCGATCCGGGAGTGCGGCGCACGCTCGCCCCACCGGGCGATGAATTTTCCCCGCGAATCGGCGTTGCGTATTCGCCGGATGTCTCCGACGACAGTTTTCTCGGCAGGCTCTGGGCAGTCCAGGCAATAGCAGTCTGCGGGCGGGCTTCGGAATGTATTACACATCCATTGAAGGTCTGACTCTGGGCAGTGCTGGCGGCAAACGCTCCTTACGGGACCACCTACAGCAGTCCCGCTCCACCTATATTTTCGAACCCATTCGTGACCGCTTCCAACGGACAAAATCTCGGGCAGTATTTTCCTGTCACTTTCGCGCCTTTGAACTCCTCCAGCAGCCATCCCGATGGCAATCTCGACTGGTCGCAATATGTAGCCGATCAGCGGCATTCCCGCTTATCCCGTCAGCAACCGCATTCCCTATACCGAACAGTACATGTTCTCGATCGAACGCCAACTCGGGGACAATACCGTGTTCAGCGCCAGCTACGTGGGCAATCAGTCGCATCGCCTTATGGTGCTGGTGGAATCGAACCCCGGCAGATCCCGCGTTGTGCCTGAGTTTGAGCCAGCCCAGCCAGGTTGCCGCTGGATCCGCGACCTGCGGTCCTTTCGGAGAAAGCAATGTTTACACCACAGCGTCAGGACAAACCGTGAATGGAACCCGCGCGCCCTTGGGTCCGAAATTTGGCAGCGATACGAACCAGGCGACCATCGGCAATGCCAACTACAACGCTCTGGAACTCAGTCTTCGCCGCACCAGCAAGCGCCTGCAATTATTTGCCAGCTACACTTTCAGCAAATCAATCGATCAGTCCTCGAATGTTGGCGAAGAGGTGAACCCTATCAATCCCGCACTCAGCCGCGCCTTGTCGGCTTTTGATGTGAAACATAATTTCGTGGTGAGCTATGCGTATGAGCTCCCCTTCGAACGTCTGTTTGGTGCTTCCAACCGCTGGACGACCGGTTGGGCGCTTTCCGGCATCACTCATTTCAGCACGGGTTTCCCGGTGACGCTTCTCAACTACGGCGACAATTCCTTGCTGGGATCCGAGCCCAACGGCATCAACAATTATGGCGTCGACGAACCGCAATACACTCCGGGATCGCTGAATCTGAATTCGAACCCGCGTAACGGAAATTCTTACTTCAACACTTCACTGTTCAGCCTGCAGCCCCTGGGTACGCCCGGGAACGCGAAGCGCCGCTTCTTCTATGGTCCAGGCATCGATAACTACGATATGGCCTTGCTGAAGAATGTGAAGCTCACGGAGTCGAAGTCGCTGCAATTCCGCTTCGAGGGATTCAACGTCTTCAACCACGCCCAGTTTTACGGTCCTGCTTCTGTGAATGGCAACATCAATAGTTCGACGTTCGGGCAGGTTGTGAGCGCAGCCGCTCCCCGGCTGATGCAGGCTGCCGTCAAGTTCATCTTTTAGGCACGGCTTTTGGAGGAACGCGGCGCCCAAATCGGAAAAGCCCCTTCTTGCGACTTTCGTCCTTCCCCCGGCATCCAACCAAAGTGCGATAATAGCCAAGCCCTAATTGGGCCAGCACTTATTTGATATCGATCGCCGAGCCCGGCCAAGACAGCTTGTTGTTTGCAAGACTTCTTTGCAAGACATGGGAGCGTCCGCCGACAGTTGCGGCGTTACAACGAGGAGAAACTTAAATGGCAGGAAATGGAATCGTCGAAGTCACCGATGCAAACTTCGACCAGGATGTTTTGAAATCAGAGACGCCGGTGCTGGTGGACTTCTGGGCAACATGGTGCGGCCCGTGCCGCGCTCTGGCTCCGGTGGTGGAAGAGCTGGCCAAGGATTATCAGGGCAAACTCAAAGTGGGCAAGATGGATGTCGACGCCAACAGCTCCACCCCCATGCGCTACAAAGTCACCGGTATCCCAACGCTGCTGGTCTTCAAGGGCGGACAAGTGGTCGAACAGCTTGTCGGATATCGTCCCAAGGATGCGATCGCGCAGGCGATTGACAAGCACGTTGGGTAACCCGAACTTCTGGCTGCTGGCTTCTAACGTAGAACTCAAACGTACGCAGACTCTTACGAGTTGCGTGCGTTTTGTTTTTGGAGCGGAAAGCTCGTCCTCAATATTTCCTCAACACGCCGATCACGCGGCCCTGTACTTCCACCGACGCTGCCGGCACGATGATTGGCTTCATGGTCACATTCGAGGGCTGCAGACGGATGTTATCGCCTTCGCGGTAAAAACGTTTCAGTGTGGCGTCGCTGGAATCGACCAGAGCGACTACGATATCGCCGTTGTGCGCGGTCTTCAGCTTCTCGACCAGAACATAATCGCCATCGAGGATGGCTTCGTCCTGCATGGAATCGCCGCGCACTTCTAAAACGAACACTTCTTTCGAACGGACGAAATCGGCGAGTGAAATCGTCTCATTGGTCTGCATCGCTTCGATTGGCTGGCCGGCGGCGATGCGCCCGAGCAATGGCAGCACCAATCCCGTGTTCACGCTCATGGCCTGTTTGAGGCGGCCTTTGGGCGGGAGCAGATCGATGGAGCGGCTGCGGTTGTAGTCGCGGGTGAGCAATCCTTTTTTCTCGAGATTGGTGATGTGCTTGTGCACGGTGGCCAGCGAACTCAGCTTGAGGCCGGTACCGATCTCATCGAACGAGGGAGAGTAGCCATTCTCCGCCACGAAGCGGGAGATGAAGTCATACACTTCGCGCTGCCTGCGTGTGATCGCCATGGCGACATTGTTGGCGAATATAAGGCGAATGTCAAGGGGAAACAGCTTCTGGCTTCTAGCTGCCGACCAATCTTATCGCCCAGAAGTGCTTACCCAAAGAAGGAGAAGGCCCCACTTCTTATCGAGCTGAGAAATGGGGTCCTTCGTAAACTTCGAACTTTACTTAATGGTTATGGTTAGCGCGTTCGATTTTCCGCCTCCTGGAGTTGGGTTCTTGACCACGATGGCAGCCGTACCGGGAGCTGCGACAGCAGCTTTAGGTACGTAGACGGTCATCTCGCTGTCGTTTACATATTTGGCAGAAAAAGCCTTGTTATTCCAGTTGACCACCGAACCGGGCACAAATCCGGTGCCGCGGACAGTCATTAGTACATTCCCGCTTCCGTGGGTCACGGCCGCAGGGCTGGAAGAATGGGAAGCCGGCGCAGGGTTGATGGTCTTGCCAGCAGTGAGGAGCAAGGTTGGGCTTTGCACCAGGACAACCTGGGTGGTCGAGGCGGGGCAACAGCCACCAGCGGTCAGTATGAAAGCCAAGCCGTTGGGGCCCCACTGAATGAACTTGGAAGTGGAACCGTATTCGGGACTGAGTTCAGCCAAACTAGCCGCAGCCAAAGGCGTGAACTCGGAGAGATTGTAGCTGGTGATTCCAAAGGAGCCAAAGAATGGAGTGTCGCCCAGGGCAAACGCACGATTGATCGCCGAATCCGGCAACACCTGAGTGCTGGGATAACAGCAAGCGGTTCCTACATCGAATGTACCTTCCAGCAAGCCGGTCGCGGGATTGAACTCCTCACCGTCAGATCCAAAGACCAATCCGCCGGAGTATTGGAAAGTACTTCCTTCGACGAGCGCCGACCATTGCTGAGCCAGGGTCCCACCAGTCGAAGAGACTGTGACCTGGCTCAGCGTATCGTTGGGATAGTAGCCGTATAGCGTAGTACCGCTGGCAAAGCTGAGTTGATTGATCGCCGGGGTGGCGACAGAATTCGCGAGTTTCGTCGAATCGGTAAAGAATTCAAGTGGGCCGGAGGATGGACAGCAGCCGCTCTCGCCGAGCGCTACCGCAATCGTGTGTGAGTTGGTAGGAGATACTGCAATCGCCTGGGCGAGATTCGGACCCTCAGTGGTGTTTCCGAGGTTGATCACGATATCGTCGGAGAAGGCCGGAAGATCCAACCGTTGTATAGAGCCATCTCCATTCAGTCCGACATAAAGAAATTTGGAGGTGCTGTCCAGCGCCAGTTTCGTGGGCTCGCTGCCGGCATAGAAATATCCGGTGACGGCTCCGGTGGAAGGATTGATCACGGCAATGCTGTTTCCGTTTGGCCCATAGCTGCTTGGCATGGAGGCGTAGATGACTTGAGCGAACGGATCCCAGACGATATCGTTGGCGGGAAGATCCAAAACGGTGACCGTGACGGGATAAGTAAGGTCAAAGCTTATGGATGGAGAGATAGTTCCCGGGGATGGATTGGTGACCGACAACTGAATGATGCCAGCGCTTGCCAGTTGGGCGGTCGTAGGTTGAATCTGCAGCTGTGTGGAACTGAGGTAGGTAGTGGCAATACTTGTGCCATTCCATTGTACTTTTGCTCCGCTCATGAAGTTCTGACCATTGATAAGGATCAGCTCGGAGGCAGTTCCTGCCACGATAGAAGTTGGCGAAGTGCCGCTGATCGTAGGGCCGGGGGCGATGACTGACAAACTGGTAGAGGCTGAGCCACCCCCGGGCGCGGGATTGGTGACATAAAGTGAAACAGACCCCTGGTTCGCCAGAACCGTATCCGGTATCTGAGCTTTAATCTGCGTAGCGCTTACGAACGTTGTGGGCACCGGTATATTGTTCGGGTAAGAGGCGAGAGAGGCTACGGAAGAAGCCAAGAATCCTGAGCCGTTGATGGTAATTGTAGTGGTTGGGCTGTCGACGTAAATAGTCGGCGGCGAGACTGTTGTGATATTGGGAATGGGATTTCCGCCGACACCTTCCAAGGGGATGGAGATCGCGGTAGTCACGCCGGTTTCGGTGATCGCAAGGGTGGCCGTGAAGTTCGCCATTGCAGATGGAGTGAAGGTCAGGTACATCTCGCAGGTCTGGCCGGCGGAGATCATACCGACACAGGTGTAGCCGTATAAGGCGAAGTTGGTGCTGTTGGTTCCGGTGATCGTTATGCCGGAAACAGTGACCGCACTCGTGCTTGAATTACTGATGTAAATGACTAGTGGCGAACTGGTTGAGCTAAGAGGAACGGTTCCAAACTGAATCGGGTTAGGAAAAACAGTGACTGGAGTGGCGGCTAACGCCAAAGTCCCACTTAAAACAACGCAGGCGCAGACGAGAGTGACACACAGCTTCAGGTTCACGAGGTAATGCCTCCATAAACAAAGTCCCCCCTCAGGCGCACGCGGCGCCGGGCAGCGAAGTCTACACCACTTTTCGGGAAACGTCTGTTTTTATTGTTCAATACCGTGTGCGCAACAAGTTGCAACGTACGGCCACAGAATGGCCAGCTGTATGAGCCAGGGGTTACTAGCAGACACTAAGGTAATGACATCCGAAACTTCCTCTGGGCTCGTAACTCTAATAGGCTGAGATCAGCGGCGGAGGATGCCGGGGAGGGGTTATGTCCAGAAGTTCGGTGCGGATGGTGGCGATGGTTTTGACGGTGCTGGCGGGCGCGGTGGCTTGCCGGGCGGGGAGCGGGGCGAGCGCGGCGGTGCCGGGTCCGGCGGCGGATGAGGCGCGGGCGACGGCTCCGGCAAAAGAGACGGCGGTGGTGGCGGGGGGATGCTTCTGGGGAATTCAGGCGGTGTTTCAGCATGTGAAGGGCGTGGTGAGTGCGACCTCGGGATATTCGGGCGGGACGGTGAAAAATCCGGATTACGAACAGGTGAGCAGCGGCGAGACCGGGCATGCGGAGAGCGTGCAGATTGTTTACGATCCGTCGCAGGTGACTTATGGAGAGTTGCTGCGAGTATTTTTCTCGGTGGCGCTGGATCCGACGGAGGTGAACCGGCAGGGTCCGGATGATGGGACGCAGTACCGGTCTTTGATTTTTTATGCGAACGATGAGCAGAAACATATTGCCGAGGCTTACATTGCGCAATTGAATTCGGCTAAAGTTTTTCGCAAGCCGATTGCCACGCAGGTGGTGCCGCTGAAGGCGTTTTATGAGGCGGAGGGGTATCACCAGAATTACGCGACGCTGCATCCGGATAATCCGTACATTGTTTATAACGATGCGCCCAAGGTGGCGAATTTGCGGCGGGAGTTTCCGGAGTTGTACACGGGGAAATAGGCAGTGGGGAAGCGAGCCAAACGCGCCCTTCGGTCGCTTTCGCTCGCTCATGGGCAGCCTGCGTGGAGTTCGCGCAGCTCGCCAGATCCTGAGCGAGACAAAAAGCGTCTCGTCAGGGTGACAATTCGCTTGTGGGGGTAATTTGTGGAGGACTTATGTTTGAGACGGATCATGGCGCGAAGGAAGTTAATTTAGGGCGGCGGGTGTTCCTGGCGGGGATGGGGGCGGCGATTGGCGGGGCGGCGTTGTTCTTGCGCAGGCCGCATGTGACAGCGGAGGCAGCGAAGACGGAGCCGGTGGAAGTGACGATTGTGCAATTTTCCGACTCGGGTCAGCGGCTGGGGAAAGTGAAGATTGCGCGTGTGGTGAAGTCGGAAGCGGAGTGGAGGAGGGAGTTGCCGCCTGGCGTGTTTGAGATCACGCGCCATGCGGATACGGAATTGCCCTATACCGGCAAACTTTTGAATGAGCACGAGACGGGGATTTTCCGCTGCATCTGTTGTAACAACGCGCTGTTCAGTTCGGCGACGAAGTTTGATTCTGGAACTGGCTGGCCGAGTTTCTGGGAGCCGATTGCGAAAGAGAATGTGCGGGAGATTTCTGACGGCAGTCTTGGCATGGAGCGGACGGCGGTTTCGTGCACTGAGTGCGACGCGCATCTGGGGCATGTGTTCGATGATGGTCCGAAGCCCACGGGGCTGCGGTATTGTATGAATTCGGCGTCGCTACGCTTTGTGAAGCTGGCGTAAGCCTATAGGAAATTAAGGGACGGGCATTCCTGCCCGTCCCTTCTTTTTGTTTGTTGCTGATCGTTCGGGGGTGGGTCGGTTTTTGGTTTAGTGACTGTCGCCGGAACTGCTGGCTTTGCCGGTGCTTTTCAGAGAAACAGTGTCTGAGGGTTGCGGAGCGCTTTTTTGCTGCGTGTGCTGAGGCTTGGGCGCGGCCAGTTTGGTGACTTCGTTGGCTTGGCTGACGTTGCTACTAATTGGATTGACCATACGGTTAGTGATCGGCGGTGGGATGTGAAACTTTAGGGCGCGCGCCGATTCGAGCGCCAATCTTTGGTAATAGTTACTGAGCGCTCCCATGTCCGATCTGACCGGCGCTGGAGAGCATGCGTCAGCAGCCGAAGCCGTCAGCCAGGTTGGCTGTCCATCGCACCGCTGAAAGCGTCGCGCCACCCAAAATCAACCGCTCCTTCTCAAGATTCCGCCGATATTGTTTTTCAGGCGCCCGTGACGAAGAACTTGTCGTCCGACTTTTTGTTGGGTTCAACCGTGCTCACGGCGGCTACGTCCTGGACGAACTGGCGGCGGCGTTCCGGGCCTTTGTGTTCGATTGCGCGTACCCGGCGGGCGGGGATGTTGCTGGGCTCGAGGCTGAGGATTCGGCCGTCACGGACTTGGATGTGGGAGCGAAACCAATCGGTGCGGAACATGCGTCCGGCGCAATAGAAAGTCATCGACGCGGCGATCGGACCTTCGAAATCTTTTCCGGTGCAGGCCAAAATTCTACGGCCCATGGCTTGCGTCCAGGTCATGCCGCCGACCAGAGGGTCATTCAGGCGGCAACGTTCAAAGGGCACAGCATGCGAGAGTTTGCGCAGCTGCAGCAATTGCAGCAGGACGGAACTCTTCGCAAATTGGTGACGATGATGTTGGCTTCGGTGGTGGAGACGCGCTCGAGCTTGAGGTGAAGATCGGGCGTCCATTCGCGCTCGAAACCTTCGCGGGCCAGGGCTAACCCTTTATCGGTTGCCTCCACGTAGCGGAGGGTGGCGCGAGCCAAAATCACGCTGAACAAACAAGTTACTACCGTGGCGATGAGGGGAATATAGCTGACGAGAGTGGTGAACGATAGGCGGAACGAGGTGATCGACGGCACGGACATGTGAGTTCGGCTCCTCGGCGCGCTCGCAGCGCGACTTTGTGCAACAAGGGGGAAGGCTTTGCAAGGCTGAGTAATTTTCGGCACAGATGCTTGGTGTCGGGAAGAATGTAGAGGGAACGGAGCGGCTGATGTAGATGCGTATGGTGTGGGACCGAGATTCCGCCGGATGGGGCGACTTTGGTAACTGGGAAAAGCTTTTAACACGGGGGACACAGAAGGGGCACAACGTAGATCGAGGGAAAATCAAGGTCAAAGGCAGCGGGCGAGGGCGCCCGCTCCACACTATTCCAGGACGCTGTCGTCGAGCTTTTTGCGTTCCCAGTCGGCGGCGGCTTGGACGAAGGCCAGAACTACCGGGTGAGGGTTTTTCTCGGTGGAGGACAACTGCGGCTGGAAGAGTGTGGCGATAAAGAAGCGGTGAGTGGGGGATTCGATGGCGCGGATTTCGCCTTGCGCGCCGCGAGCCACTACCGGGAATCCGGCTTCCATCGTGGCCCATTCGTACTCCGGATTGACTTCGAAGTTGCAGAAGTATTCTTCGCTGACGACTTCTTTGTCTTTGCCGTAAAAAGACTGCAGATACGAGCCGGGTCGCAGGCGGATGTCGGGCACAACGCCGGAAAGTTTGGGGGCGTTGCCTTTGCGGTCGGGAACGGCGCAAGCGACGGGATAGATGACGATGTTTTTCGATCCTGAATTGTTTTCGGCGCTGTCGGCGTCGGCGATGCCGAGGACATTGCGGGCAAACTCGATCAAGGCATACTGAAAGCCTGCACAGGTGCCCAGAAACGGCCAGTCGCGGCGGCGGGCGAACTCGATTCCTTTCAACATGCCATCGAAACTTTTGAATGGGCTGCCGGGTGAGGCCCAGAGTCCGTCGAAACTCTCGAGAATTTTCTCCGCGCCGGGGGCAGTCAGAGATGGCGTAGGAATCCACTCCGATTCGACTTTTAAATCCATTTTGCGGGCGGCGTGCTGCAAAGACTCGGGCGTAGCGTGGTGGGAACGGAGTTCAGTATTGAAGTCGCCGAGGATTCCGATGCGAACCGCGTTGCTCACGGAAGCATTGTACTAGAGGGGATGTAGCGGTTAGTTAGCGCATGAAGCACCTCAGCGGCTGAAGCCGAGCCCTTCCCGACCCGGCTTGCCCGATAGGCTGGGATAGGTTTTCAGATCAGATGCGCCAGAGTAAGCAGGCCATAGAGACAGAGCAGAGTGAGGACGGGACCGCCCCAGATCATCAGAGTACACTTCCAGCCCAGCGAGCGCGCGATCTCCCGCTGGCTCCTCCAGGAGATCAGGAAAGTTGGATTATTTTCTCCCTTCATGAGGACGACTGCGGGGCGTGGTTCGAAGTCGTTGGTCGAAGCAACGTTTCCGTTTGACGAGTTCGTACTGACGGTAGGAGCGTATGGCGTTATTCCGGCGGCGGACCAGGCGGCAGGATTCGAGACGCCCGCCTTCCTCAGAGCAGCGGCAATTTTTTGCTGCTGGGTCATGTCCGCAGTGCCTGGGGAATCGGAATGGGGCGAGAGTTGAATCACTTTGGCTGAGGACGCATGGCGCGATTCTTCTTCGAGAATCGATTTGCCCAAGGGCGTCTTCTCGAATTCTGATGCCGAAGGGGAACCTCCGCCGATCATGAGTTCGCTGACAGACTGGTGATCGAATGACGACGACGAGGCGCCAACGCCTCCGTTGGCGAACGACAGAATTTTTTGTCCGATCGGCGATTGCAGTGGGTTGAACCACAGCGCATCCCGAGAGGTCAGAGTGTTGTGCTCGTCATCCAGAATCGGCTTCGGCGTGAGTTCGAGGCCGGGATTGTCACCGAGCGTTCCCAGCACGAATAGGGAATTTTTAGGCTTAATGCAGAACTCTTCCACTTTGATTTTGTTGGTGGTGCTGATGCCGTGACGGCTCAGAAGAGCGTGCACATTCGGAGGCGCTTCTTCTTTGATGGTGAAAAGAGCGTCGCAGAATTCCTGTTGGAAGTCGCGATGGAGATCGAGTTCGGCGCCGCGCGGGTCGACCATGACTTTGCCGGTGTTGTCATCGAGAAAGAAAGGGACGTGTGTGCACTCGGAGGCTACCTTCACCCACGCGTTGTTGCGGCCCTGGCGCTTCCATTCCCAGACAATCGTGCGAAAGTAGTAGCAGGAACGTTCGGTGATGGGTGCGATTACGGTATATGGTCCGGCTGCCTGGCCGCTCAGTTCGACCATGCCCATGGATGCGCTGCGAATTTTGGAAACTGGAGTGTCGAGAATGAGGTGCCGCCGCTGTAACAAGCGGAAGCCATTGAAAAAAAGATAAAGGCCGGCGCAAAATCCGATAGCACACCAGGCGATGGCGCGGATGGGATCGTTGGAATGAAGCAGCAGAATGAAAGAAATCAAATGACTCGGCCCGATAGGGTGATTTTTCTATGAGCACCCGCGTCTCAAGGCTAGCGGAGCAGGTGCGAAGCTGGCAGCAGAAAAGGGCAGAACCGGCTTACGTTGGTAATACGGCGGACTAAGTCGAGATGCCGCGCTAGTTGGAGGAGCCAGCCAGCGGCTACGCTGCCCGATGTCGTTCTAGCAGAAAGTATGCGACGGTGAGTGCTGCGAGGAAGGTGAGTCCGCCGATAGCGTTGATGCGAGATGCGAAAAGGGTGTGGAGAACGGCGATGGAGACCAGAACAAATCCAAGTACAGAACCCCACAATCCTATAGGAGAGCGCATGGGAAGAGCGGTAACTTCCTCCCGAGTGAGGCGCCAGCGAAAGCTCACGTGCGCGGCGAGTGATACGACCCAGGAGAGAATCAAGCCGGAGAATGCGGCTCCCATGATGTAGAGAAAGGCTTGCTTCGGAGCCCAGTCTTCGACGATGAGCGCGGTCACGATTCCGTAGGAAGAGACGAGTAACGCGAGGCGCGGTGAGCCGGAAGCGTTTAGCTTGCCGAGGCTGGCGGGAGCCCATCCGGTGCGGCCCATGGAAAACAGCAGCCGCGATGCGACGTAGAGTTTGGCGTTCGCTCCGGAGAGCGCGGCGGTAAGAACCACGAAATTCATGAAGAATGCGGCGGCTGGAATTCTGGCCAAGCTGAGCACGCTGACGAATGGACTCTCGGTAACGCCGGCGTGATTCCATGGCATGACGCCGACGAGAACAATGATCGCGCCCAGGTAAAGACCGGCGAGCAGAAAAAAAGTGAGGCGCGCGGCTCGGGGAATGTCTTTGGCCGAGCGCGACTCGCCGGTGGTGACGGCGAGAATTTCGACGCCGCCGAAGGCGTAGATGGCGAGAAAGACGGCCAGCAGTGGCGCGATTGGACCTTTGGGAAAGAATCCGCCGTGAGCCGTGTATTGGGGGCTAACGTGGCCGGTAAACATAAAGCGCCGCCCCGGCCAAAATGAAGACCACGATGGTGGCGAACTTAATCATGGAGAACCAGAACTCAAAGCGTCCAAAGGAGCCAACGCTGCGCAGGTTGACGAGTAGAAGCACAGCCGAGAACACGATGACCCAAATTTCTCCGGGAACGGCAGGCAGCCAATAGGTCATGTAGGTGGCGGAGGCCACGAGTTCGGCGCCGATCGAAAAGGCGATGGAGGCCCAGTATGCAGCGCGGCAGAGAAAGCCCAGATATTGATTCAGGTAAATCTCGCCGTAGACGCCGAATGATCCGGCGGCGGGATGCATGCTGGCTAACTCACCCAGAGCCATCGCCACGGTGTAAGCGATGAAAGCGGCGATGATGTAGCTGAGGATCACTCCCGGTCCGGCAATTTCGAGGGCTGCGGCGGAGCCGAGGAGAAGTCCGGTGCCGATGGAACCGCCGACGGCCACCATCGTCATTTGTCCAGCAGTGAGTTGGTGGTGGAGACCTTCTTCGTGAACTTGTGCCTGGACGATCTCCTGGCTCCGCGGGGCCGAAGGCATGGGGCACGATAACAAATTCCTGCGCCGGGGAGCGAGTTCGAGATCTTTATTCGAGAGCTTTATCGCAAAGATCCTTAACACCGCTACCTTTAACACCGACACCTTTTAACACGGGGGACACGGGGGTTCACAGGGTAGGACAAGAGCCCGAGCCAGTGACTTTCGTAATCGCTGGCGAACCCTTGCGGATTGCTGGCACTGAGGGGGACTTCTAGAATCGAAGCAGCGGTAGTCTGCCTACATCCAACCCATGGCCGATACGACAACGCGCGCGGACCGAACCGAGCTGACCCGGCGGGTGGAGCGCGCGGGAAAACTTCTGCAGAAGGGTAAGGCCGCCGAGGCGCTGGAAGAATATCTGCTGGTCCTGCGCGACGATCCCGAAGATGATACGGTGCGCGCACTTTCGGCGGATTTGTGTCTGTCGCAGAACCGGGGGCGCGATGCGGTTCGGCTGTTGGGCGAACTGTTTGAGCGGCAGGTCAATGCCGGAGATGCCACGCGAGCCAGCCTGACCTATAAGAAATTGGCGCGGCATGGCAGTCCCACTTGGGATCAGAAAGTCCGCTTCGGCCAGTTGCTGGAAGGATCGAACAAAAAGCTGGCGGTGGGCACGTATGAATCCGCATTGAGTGACCTGGCCAAGCTGGAAGACAAGAAAGATGCACTGCTGGTGCTGGGACGAATCGTGGCACTGGAACCGACCCAGGCTAATTACTTGCGAGTTGCGGAATTGTCCTCTGAGCTGGGAGAAAGCAAGGCGTCGGCGGAAGCGTTCAAGCGTGTGGCGCAATCGACTACGGAGAGCGGCGGCGATCCGGCGCAGTGGTACGAGCGCGCTTACCAGGAAGATTCTTCCGATCGAAGAAATTGCTCTGGCCTATGGCAAAGAGTCTGTTGGGGCAGGGTCAGATTGGCGCGGCGATTTTTATTCTGGAGCCGCAGGTAAATGCGGGGAAGACTTCGCCGGAACTGCGCGATATTTATGCCGAGGCTTTGCTGGCGGCGGGACGGTACGCGGACGCGGAGCCGCTGGTGTGGCAGCTGTTTGAAGAGAATCCGAAGCGGATGTCGCAGGTAACGGCGCTGATTGGGCAGTTGGTGGATGCGGAGCAGGATGACGCGGCCGTGTCGCTGGCGCGCAAGTTGGGACAATTTCAGGCGAAGCGCGGCGAGCGGCGGCAATTTATAACCGTGATGCAGGATATTGCGGCCACGCGGCGGGCGTCCCCGGGAATGCTGGAGTTTCTCAGCGAGTTGTTTAACGCGTCGAACCGCGAAGGCGATTATTGCCAGACGCTGCTGAAACTCTTCGATGTGTACTGCGGAACGCAGGAATTTGATAAGGCAGCCGAATGTCTGGACCGCGCCGCGGAAGTAGATCCGTATGAATCCGGCCACACGAAGCGGCTGGAAATGTTGAAGGGCAAGATCGACGAGAAAAAATTTGAGGCGATTGCGTCACGGTTCACCCCGGTAAGTAAGGCGGCTGCGGAGACCTCGGTTGAGCATGCAAGCGACGCTGGGCGCTTCGACGTTGCAGGATCTGATGTTGCAGGCGGAAATACTGGTGCAGTACGGAATGCGCAACAAAGCGGTCGAGCGGCTGCAGAGAATTCAGGAATTGTTTCCGCGCGAAGAAGAACGCAACGAAGATTTGCAGCGGCTGTATCTTTCCGCGGGCGTGACGCCAAGCTATGCGGGGTCCGCGCCTCGGCGGTTGTCGCCACCGCTGCGCCGGTTGCGTTCCGCGCCGGTCCCGGCAGTTGCACCACCGGCGGCTGATCCTGCGGCGGAGATGCGCAATGTGACTCGCGTGGCTGAAATCACGCGCAAGCTGTATCACCAGACGACGGCGGCCGCGGTATTGACTACGGCCGTGAACGAAATTGGCGGCGCACTGGGAAGTGTCGCGCTGCGTGGCGGCGATGTGCACTCCGGGTTCTGACCCGACGGCAGTGCAGGAGTTCTGCGGCAAGGGAGTCGAAGGCCGGTGAGCCAGGAGCTGTCAAAGCCTGATGTGCGCGCTGCAGGATTTAGCTTTATCTTCATCGCCGTCCTCGAACGAGCCGGTGATCATTGCCGACGCGCAGAAGGCGGCGGAGTTGCAGTCAGTGCGCAAGGCCGTGGTGGAGTTGGGAATCACGTCAGCGATCGCGTTTCCACTGAGTAATGGCGAAGATTCCGTGGGAGTGCTGGCCCTGTTGCACAACAAAGCGCGAGCGTGGCCGCAGACAGATGCCGTCGTGCTGAAGACTCTGGCCGACCAGATGGTGATCGCGCTGAATAATGCGGGCCTGCGCCGGCTGGTGAAAAATCTTTCGGTGACGGATGAGAAGTCGGGACTGCTGAAGCGGAGTTCTTATCTCGATTTGCTGCTGGCGGAAAGCAAGCGCGCGGCGCAGAATGCGTCTCCGCTTTCGGTGCTGCTGCTGCAGTTTGGCAGGAGCGCCGCGCTGCTCAAGGAATATGGCGACGCAGCGATTGAAGCGATGATGGAAAAGATTGGGCAACAGTTCGCGGCGAACATTCGCACGAATGATCTGGCGTTTCGTTACGATACGACGACGATTGCGCTCATCCTCGGCGACACGGCGGAGAAAGAAGCGATGATGGCCGTGGAGAAGCTGCGCAAGGTGATTGCCGGAAGTGCGATTGCCTGCCAAGGATGGAGCGGAGAAGGGCAACTCGCTGGAGTTTTCGGCGGGGCTGGCCGAGGCGGTGATGCGAGACAGTTATGATCCGGTGGATATTGTCACGGAAGTGATTAACCGCGCCGAGCATGCGCTGGCTACTTCGCTGGGGCAGGGGCCGGGGAAGGTTGTGGCGCTGGGGGCGGCGCTGGCGGCGGGAGCGGTGGCGTAATCTGGTCATCCTCGGACTCCATCCTGAGCATTCGAAATTCATTCACCACGATAGAGCACGCAGTTACACGAAGGCGGATTGACGGATACCTTCTTCCTTTGTGTTCCTCTGTGCCGTTCGTGGTCAATCCGAATTGTGTGTTCTCGTCCTGCTGTGGTCAAATCTGCTTCGCGCGCTGCTACACTAACCAGTTTGATGGTCAATTTTGATCCGCTCTGAGTGCGGTGTCTGCAAGGAAATCAATGTTAAAACCGGGTGATATTGCGATTGTCAGCGGGGCGCGCACGCCCTTTGGGCGCTATTGCGGCAAATTGAAAGATTTTACGGCGCAGGAGTTGGGCGCGGTCGCGGCCAAGGGCGCGATCGAGCGGTCGGGGATCGATCCGAAGGAATTCGATCATGCGGTGTTTGGCAACGCGCAGCAGACTTCCGGCGATGCGCTGTATGGGGCGCGGCATGTGGGGTTGCGGGCGGGGCTGCCGATTGAGACTCCGGCGCTGACGGTGAACCGGCTGTGCGGGTCGGGGATGCAGGCGATTGTGAATGCGGCGCAGATGATTCAGACCGACGAAGCGAAGATTGTGCTGGCGGGCGGGATGGAGGCGATGTCGCAGGCTCCGTTTACGATTCGCGGGCGCGATGGATTTACGCTGGCTCCGGGCGGGAAGCTGGAAGATTCGCTGATGGTGGCGCTGCTCGATAGTTATTGCGGGCTGTACATGGCGAACACGGCGGAGTTGTATGGCGAGCAGCAGGGGATTACGCGGCAGGCGCAGGATGAGTTTGCGCTGCGCTCGCAGCAGAAGGCGGATGCGGCTTATAAAGAAGGACGCATTCAGGAAGAGCTGGTTCCGGTGCCGCTGCGAAATCATAAAGGCGAGGCTACGGGAGAATCGCTGACGGAAGATGATCACCGGCGTCCGCAGACCACGATGGAAGGTTTGGCGAAGCTGAAGGCTGCGTTTGGAAAAAATGGAACCGTGACGGCCGGGAACGCCAGCGGCATTGTGGATGGCGCGGCGGCGGTGGTGGTGATGTCGCTGGAAGAAGTTCGCAAGCGGAACATGGAGCCGCTGGGCACGGATTGTGAGTTGGGGCGTTGCGGGAGTTGAGCCGAAGCTGATGGGGCGCGGTCCGGTGCCGGCGACGAAGATTGCGCTGCAGAAGGCTGGGCTGTCTCTGGACTACATCGATCTGATTGAAGTGAATGAGGCGTTCGCGGCGCAGTATTTGTCGGTGGAGAAAGAATTGGGACTGGATCGCGAGAAGGTGAATGTGAATGGCGGGGCGATTGCGCTGGGGCATCCGCTGGGCGCGACCGGGACGCGGCTGGTGATTACTTTGCTGTATGAATTGCGGCGGCGGAAGAAGAAGTATGGGCTGGCTACGGCTTGCATCGGCGGCGGGCAGGGGATTGCGATGATTGTGGAGAGTATGAACTAGGATTCATTTTTCACCTCAGCGAATATGAGCAAGTTAAATAAGATGTTCACTGCCAAGCTCAAAAGAGCTCCAGCAAAGGCGGCTGGACGTATCTGGTCTGGCCGGATTCGGTAAAGTTTTTTAAGACCCGAGGCCTGGTCAAGGTCAAAGGGACGATGGACGGGCATTCTTTTCAAAGTTCGTTTATGGCGCGAGGTGATGGTACGCACATGCTGCCGGTGAAGGCGGAGATACGAAGAGCGATTGGCAAGGACGAGGGCGATTTCCTGAAGGTAGTCCTGGAGCGGCGCATTGTTAGAGAGCCTAAATCAAAAGCAAAATCAAAATCTTAAACACAGAGGGACACAAGAGGATCACAGAGGAACATGGAAATTAAAAAAGTTGGTGTACTCGGTTGCGGCTTGATGGGCTCCGGCATTGCGCAGGTCTGCGCTACGGCTGGATTTGATGTGACTGTGCTTGAAGTTGAGCAGAAGTTTCTCGATAAGGGATTTGCCGGGATCGAGAAATCTTTGGCGAAGTTTGCCGAGCGGCCTGTGGAGAAGGGCGGGATCACGGCGCAGCAGAAGGATGCGATTCGTGCGCGGCTTAAGGGGACGACTAACAAGTGCGACCTGGCCGACTGCGACATTATTATTGAGGCCATCATCGAGAACGTGGAAGAGAAAAAGAAGATGTATGCGTCGATTGATGGCGTCGTGAAGAAAGACGCGATCTTTGCATCGAATACTTCTTCGATTTCGGTGACTGAGCTTTTGACGGCGGTGAAGCGGCCGGAGCGGTTTATCGGGCTGCACTTTTTTAATCCGGTGCCGCTGATGAAGTTGGTAGAGGTGGTGCGGACCATCGCTACTGCTGACGACGTTTACCAGACGGCTTACGAGTTCGGAAAAAAGCTGGGCAAGGTTCCGGTGCGGACTTCGGATAAGACGGGATTCATCGTCAACCGGCTGCTGGTGCCTTATTTGCTCGATGCGATCCGGGCGTATGAAGAAGGCGTGGGTTCGATTGAGGATATCGATAATGCGATGAAGCTGGGTTGCGGTTATCCGATGGGGCCGTTCACGCTGCTCGATTTTGTCGGCCTCGATACGACTTACTACATCACTCACGTGATGTATGACGAGTTCAAGGAGCGGCGGTTTGCGTCGCCTCCGCTGCTGAAGCGGCTGGTGATGGCGGGATGGTACGGACGGAAATCGGGCAAAGGGTTTTACGATTATTCGGATCCGAATCAGCCCAGGGCGAATAAGCTGTAAAATCGGACTTCCAGATTAAGGCGCTAGACTAGAGGGGCTCGATTCAATGGCGATGCTAAGGCGCAGAAAAACCGACCGGCTACCGGGCGAAGGGGGCCCGGAAGATTTGGAAATATATCGCCGGGCGTGGCACAGCTACGTGGCGCGACGGAATCTGGTGGTCGTGCTGTTTGCCAGCTTTCTGTTTCTGGGCTTACTCATCGATAAGCTAAAGTTGGGCGAAGGCAAGGACTTCGCGATTCTGCTGGCTTGGGTTGGAGTTTATCTGGCGGGAGCCTGGTGGCTGACGGAATGGAAGTGCCCGCGCTGCGGGAAGGTATTTGGACACCGGTTGTGGACGCAGCGCTGCATCAGTTGCGATTTGAGCAAGGATGAAGTGGAGGCGGTGGCGCGGGAAAAGTGAGCTTCAGCGGGAGTAAACCTCGCTCCGGTGCCCGATGCGGACGACCCAGACCACCAGCTTATCGTCTTGCAGAGAGCAGATGACTCGATAATCTCCGACGCGGTATTTCCAGAAATCACCCAGCGGGCCTTGCAACCGCTCGCCGATTTTCCGGGGATCGTCCAGTTTTTCAACCCGGCCCCGCAGAAATTTAAGGATTCGGGTAGCGATGGGTTTGTCGAGCTTCCGAAGTTGCTTGAGGGCATTGCTGGAGAGATCAATCTTCCAAGCCATAGAGGCGCATCACTTTTTCCAGCGGAACGGTCTTGCTTCGGCCGGAGCGAATCGCTTCCAGCTCTTTTTGCGCGAAGTAGATGTCTTCCAGGTCATCCAAATATTGGAGGATGGCTTCGCGAGCGTAATATGTTTTGGTGCGCCCGGTTTGCTTGGCGAGGCGGGCGAGGCGCTTTTCGATTTTGTCGGGCAGGCGGATGGCTAGCATGGATTTTCCCTAAGCGGCTATACAATTATAGCAGCTGCAGTAGACCAAAATGGACACCGAAGATATTGAGCGACGATTCGATGAGTTCGTGGAAAGATAAGGCCGTGGGCACCGGATGCCTTGTATTGGTTGTTTTCTTCGCGATTTGCGGTTTCATAGATGTGGGACAAGTCTTCAGCTGGATATTCGGAAAATAATATGAACTTCGAAAACATTCTCCTCGAAAAGAAAAACGCGATTGCTTACGTCACCGTCAATCGGCCGAAGGTTCTCAACGCGCTGAACATGGCGACCATGGAAGAGTTGCGGGCGGCGTTTCATGACATCAAGAATGATGCGGCGATTCGTGTCGTCATTCTTACTGGCGCGGGCGAGAAGGCGTTTATTGCCGGAGCGGACATCGCCGAGTTGGCTAAGAACGATGCGGTTGCAGCCAAGGAATATACGCATCGTGGGCAGAATGTTCTGAACTTGATTGAGAATCTGGGCAAGCCGGTGATTGCCTGCATCAATGGATTTGCGCTGGGCGGCGGATGCGAGATTGCGCTGGCTTGCACGATGCGGCTGGCCAGCGAGAATGCGAAGCTGGGGCAGCCCGAGGTGAAGCTGGGGATTATTCCGGGATATGGCGGAACGCAGCGACTGCCGCGGCTGGTGGGCAAAGGCATTGCGATGCAGATGGTGCTGGCGGGCGAGATGATTACGGCGCAGGAAGCGCATCGCATCGGGCTGGTGAATGAAGTCACCGTGGCGGCGGAGCTGATTCCGCGGGCGGAGGCGATTGCGGCGAAGATTATTGCCAATGCTCCGCTGGCGGTGCAGTACGCGATGGAGGCCGTGAACAAAGGGATGGAGATGACTTTGAGCGAGGGCCTGTATCTGGAGGCGGTGTTGTTTGCCGTGGCTTGCGCGACTGAGGATAAGAAGGAAGGGACTGCGGCGTTTTTGGAGAAGCGGGTGGCGGAGTTTAAGGGGAAGTAATTCTTCGCCACGGATTTTCACGGATCTGCACGGATCAAATTCACCACAGAGACACAGAGGCACAGAGAAAAGATTGATCAAATGGGTAGATGTCGAGGCGCTTGCGAAGTCATCGGAAGACTTCACGGCTTTAGTGAAATTGCTTGAGTCGCTGGGGCTGCGCAAGGGGCCCGTCGGAGAAAATGACATCTCTCGCTCCGCTACATTCCTTCCCACAGAGCTCCGCTTTAACCTCATTTATCGGAAAAAACCTTGGGACGACGTCGACCTTAGTTTGATGGTTACTGATCCGGATACCGCTTTCGAGTTGGTTAAACAGCGGGGACTGGAGATCCTGGAGGATGGTTCCGGTCCCGAACCTTCGCACGCCGCTCGCCACTTTATCGTTCGATTGCCGGGCGGGACTCGGCTGATGATACGCGGGGGACGCGTAGACGACAATGTGCTCGATTATGAGCACATGGCTTCATTCGAAGGAGACCTTCGCGCGACGGGCAAGCAGTTTGCGATCGTTGTTTCCCGCTTTAATTCGTTCATCACCGAACGGTTGCTGGTCAGCGCGATTGACGGTTTGGTGCGTTCCGGGGCAAAACGCTTTGAAGACTATCGATCACTCGTGTGCCCGGGGCGTTTGAGATTCCGCTGGCGGCGCGGAAATTGGCGGAGACGAGAAATACGACGCGATCATCTGTCTCGGGTGTTTGCTGCGCGGAGATACGGCGCACTACGACGTGATCGTGAACGAAGTCACGCGGGGGATTGGGCAGTCGGCGCAGGAGACTGGTGTGCCGCATGCTTTTGGCGTGCTGACTTGCGAGAATCTGGAGCAGGCTATTGATCGGGCTGGGTTGAAGATGGGGAACAAGGGATTTGAGGCGGCGCTGGCGGCGGTGGAGATGGCGTCGTTGAAGGACGCTATCAGCGGGCAGCCATCAGCTGTCAGCGAAAAGCAGGTTCCTCCTCCGACTCGCTCCGCGGTCGTCGGTCGGAATGACACAGCCCAAGGGCGTAAAGACGAAGACAAAGCGGCGCAAATAACCTTCCTGTGCAGTAAACTGAATCACCACTTCCACAACAATCTCTCTTATGGGTACTCGGCGTAAATCTCGCGAATTGGTTCTGCAGATGCTGTTTCAGGCGGATATGGGCAAGCAGACGGTGGACCACGTGCAGCGCACGTTTTGGGCGGAACATGCCGGGACCAGCGCCGAGGTGCGCGGATTTGCGGAGGATTTGTTTCGCGTGGCGACCGATCGCGGGAGCGGAGATCGATAAGCTGATCGAGCGGCATGCGGAGCACTGGCGCATGGAGCGCATGGCGGCGGTGGATCGGAATCTGTTGCGGGCGGGAGTGGCGGAGTTTCTGGCTTATCCGGATACGCCGCGGGCGGTGGTGATTAATGAGTCGCTGGAGATTGCGCGGAAATTTTCCAGTCTGGAATCGGTGCAGTTTGTGAATGGCGTGCTCGATAGCGTGGCGAAAGAATTGCAGAAGCCGGCGTAAGCATCCGCGGCTAAAGCCGTCTCTTTCTTAAGATATTCGAATCGCAGCGCTGGAAGCGCTGCGCCACCCTAAATAACCTAGCGCCTGAAGGCGCGCTTAAGTTCGTCCGTCATTGCGGTATGCCTGAAGGCATACCCTGATACGAATCCGGCTTGGATGAATCCCGCAGAAGCAATCGGCCTGAATCAGTCCCGCCAAATCAGCGCGGCCTGAATCATTGCGATGCGAACATCCAGGCGAACAGCGAGAATTCCTGATCACATTTACGGCTTTATCGCCACCATATTGAGGTTGCAGGAGTATGAGTTGTAGCAAAAATTATTCGACGAGTTGGGGAGTTGGTAGAAGGGGACTTCCATGACGTCGGTGGCTGTGATCGGTGTCCAGTTCGTGCAGAATTCCGTCAGTCCCGGCAACGTAAAGATATGTGCCGTCGGCGGTGATGTCGGCGGCTACCGGCGCGGCGCCTCCATTCAGTGGGATCGCGCTGACGGATGAAGTCACGAAGTTATAGATCAGAACACCCTGGTCGCTGGTGACGATGTAGGCCGCGGCGCCGCCGGGTGCGACGAAGAAATTCAGCGGATGGAAAGTGCCCCGTTGAAGATTGATGTGAATGGGAGCGAAGGCGGTTGACGTAGCGACGGTTTGAGCGAGCGCAATCTGCTGCTGCGGGCAGAGTGAGGGCGGCGGAGGGACTAACTGCGTTGTGGTGGTGGTTGCGATAACGTCGATGCCGGTGTTATCGAGGCCGAGGAAAACATCGAGATTGGCCAAGTCGCTCTGGCTGAGAAGCGGAATCGGTAGTGTTGCCCATGGGGGCGCTGACAGCTGGGACCATCTTGAGGAATGTAGGCGTCGTTGGCAGTCCGGTGAGCGCTAAGCTCACCGGCGAGTTGTTGCAGGTGTTAAGAACGTCGATGTTCGAGGTGGCAGCTTCCACCGGCGATGAAAGCAAAGGCTCCAGTGGAAGAAAATGCAATCGAAGTGGCTGGCGCCGAAAGAGGAATCGTCACAGGAGCCTGGAGAGTCGAGTAGACGTATAAAGTGTTGCCGCCATTCCCGAGGATGAAGGCTTTTGAGCTGTCCGGGGAAAATGCCGCCGTGGTTGCGCTGTTGATGTATAGAGCCGTAGTGAACGCAGATGAAGTACTGGTGTTGACGACGTAAACCTGGTTGGGAGTGGAGATAGTATCGGCGAACACGGCCCGATTGCCGTTCGGCGAGACGGCCAGAACTTTACCGGTCACAATCCCCAGAGTGCTGGCTGGGTTGGGCAGAAAGTAAAAGGATTAGTAGTGGAGGAGCCAAGGTTCGCGATCGTGATGAGGAATGAACCGTACTGGCTGCCGACGTAGGCTTTGTCTCCCGGCGGATCGAACATCAGGGAATTCGGCGGTGCGGGCATTGAACTGGGACTGGCAGCAATGTTTTTTGCAGTCGAGATGTCGTAGAGCGCGACGGTGCACTGCGAATTGCTGTAACAATCCTGACTGGTTGCCAGAACGCTGGTCGAAACCGGGACGCCGCTAACCAATCCGGAAATGGAATTGACCGGATAAACCGGCTGCGGAATGTAGAGTCCGGAAAACCCGGCCGGATTCAGCGGGAAGCCAACGTTACAAGTTGGCGGGCTGCACGAGGCGGTGATGGCTGCCGTGCCAGGTTGTGCCGTACCGATTGTGCAACTTGCTGCGCCAGAGCATCCGGAGGCCGCCGCAGGAGGGGTTGTCGTGGTGGTCGTAGTCGTGGTGGTGGTTGTCGTGGCAGCGCCGCCAGCGGTAAGCGCAGCGGGAGCGGAAGAGGTCCATGTCAGCGGAGGTTTTGGCACGATGCAGCCTTGGACGTCGACGGCTGTCGCAGTAATAGTCTCTGAGGTACCCTTGGTGGCGATGAAGTTGGTCTGGCCGATGTTTTGTGAGCCATTCGAGCCAAGTTGCAGACTGATGCATTGCACCGGGCAAGTCTCGGCGATATAGGGTTGGCTGAATACTCCCGAGGCGGAAGCGATCACCTGGGTCTGGCCCGGCGTATTGGGCGCCACGGTAGCCTGATTGGTGATGAGGTTCGACGAAGCACTTACTATGGGAGTAATGGTAACGACGTTGAAATTGGCTTGGGTCCAGGTGAACGGCCCAACCGAAGCGGTGATGTCGACTCCCTGGCTGTAAGCCGTCGCTTGTAACGTCTGCTTCTGATTTTGGGAGAGGCAATAATTGGCGGCGCTGCCGTTAAACGGGATATGCAAGCAAGGGGAAGTGCGGTCTGCGAAGGGCACGCGGGAGGCAGCGAATTTACCGGAGGAACGATGCTGATCTGAACGTTGTCGATAGGAGGATGGACGAAGACGGTGGTGGGTGGGCTGATCTGGCCGAGTGCCGTAGCGATCACCTGCACAGTGCCCGATCCTGCAGGCGTGCAGACGTTATAGTACGGAGCGTTCCAGGTCCCGGCGCAAGCAAATCCGCTGGGAGAGATGGAGAGGATTCCCGACGGGCTGTCTGGAGTTAGAGAGAAAGTGAAGGCCGGCGAGATGGTAGCGTTCGTGCCGTTCTGGGCGCTGGCCGTGAATGCCAGCGTGCTTCCCCATTGCATGGAAGCGCTGATCGAAGGATTCAGAGTAATCTTTGCGGGAAACGGGTTCGTGCCGGCGGGTTTGTGTCCTCCGCAGGCTGGCAACAAAAGAAAGAAAAAAATCGTAACGACTACTCCCGCCCACTGAACGCAGCCGAACCTTCCCATGCAACCTCTCGTCGCCTCACGTAGCATCCGCGAGGCGATTCGCTCATCTGATTATGAATAATGAATTGGAACGGAAAACTTTTGTAGTGTAGAGGCTGCAGGCGGATTCAGCAAGCTGGCTGCGCTCTCTTCACGATAGTTATTCCGCATCTGCAGTGGGATGCAAAAACATGGGTTGACGATGTTTCGCCCGAGTTGCTATAGTAGTTTGGTTCCGCGAGTTAATCCAAGCTTGCTGTAGAGCTGTGAGTTTTGCGGAGTACTGCGCAGAATTCGCGGTTGAGCTTTTGAAAATGCGTTTCCGAATGTAGTTTTAGTTTGGAAACTTTCCTCGCTGAAATGTTCCTGCGCTGCCTTTCGCCCTCGGGCATCTGGTGCGACTGATTTCGAAGCATCGGCGGTCTGCGGAAGGATATGCAGGACAGAGCTGGCGATACGGAGTACCCCCGGAGTTTTGGCCGGGTGCCACCGTCGGCAGTTCAAACCTAGATCGGGAACCCAAAATCTCTCTCCGTGAGTTGGTGTGCGGCGAGAAGCATGGTTGGCCACTGAGCCTGCCAGCCCGGATCATGTAGTCAGACCGGGAGAGCGATGATGCTGCGCGCGGTGATCGCGCTGCGCGACATTGATGTGAAGTCGGTGTGAAGAAGGAGCGGCAAAGAGTGCCTACTTTTAATCAATTGGTGGCGAAGGGCCGGAAGCGGCCACGGTATAAGACGGCGAGTCCGGCGCTGCAGGGCTGTCCGCAGAAGCGCGGAGTTTGTACGCGCGTGTACACGCAGACGCCGAAGAAGCCGAACTCGGCGCTGCGGAAAGTGGCGCGTGTGCGCTTGACCAATGGAATTGAAGTCACGACTTATATTCCCGGCGTCGGCCACAACCTGCAGGAGCACTCGATTGTGCTGATCCGCGGCGGCCGTGTGAAGGATCTGCCGGGCGTGCGTTATCACGTGATTCGCGGCACGCTGGATGCGGTGGGTGTGGCCGGTCGGCAGCAGGGACGTTCGAAATACGGCGCCAAGCGGGCGAAGAAGGGTTAAGCAGGTTCAAAGTCATGGTTTCAAGGTTTCAACGTGCCGTGGCACGCAAACTCGAAACATTGAACCTAAAACCTGAAACTTGGAATTTATGCCTCGTAAAGGACATACAGCAAAGCGGACCGTGCCAGCCGATGCCGTGTATGGCTCGAATCTGGTGACGAAGTTCATCAACTCGATGATGTGGCAGGGCAAGCGCTCGACCGCCGAGGGCATTTTTTATGAAGCCCTGACCAAGGTGCAGGAAAAAGGCGGCGACGAAGCTTTGAAGCTGTTCACGAAAGCGGTCGAGAACGCGAAGCCGCTGCTGGAAGTGAAGACCCGTCGAGTGGGCGGCGCGAACTATCAGGTGCCGGTAGAAGTGAATGCCGACCGGCGCACTTCGCTGGCGATCCGCTGGCTGCTGACCTATGCGCGCGGACGCGCCGAGAGAGGCATGGTCGACAAGTTGAGCAATGAATTGCTGGACGCTGCCAATGGAAAAGGCGCGGCCATCAAGAAGAAAGAAGATGTTCACCGCATGGCGGAAGCGAATAAGGCTTTTGCGCACTACCGGTGGTGAAGCGCGACAAGCCGGTAGGGTCGCGTGCAGGATTTTTGATTGTTGATTTCGATTGTTGACTAGGCTCGGTTTTCAATCAGCAATCGAAAATCATCAATCAACAATTGAAAAGTTTCGGAGCCCTAGAAAGTAGTAGAGATTACAGTGCCTAGAACAGTCCCATTAGAACGCTGCAGGAATATCGGCATCATGGCCCACATCGATGCCGGCAAGACCACTACGACGGAGCGCATCCTGTTTTATACGGGAAAGACGCACCGCATCGGAGAGGTCCACGAAGGCACTGCGACCATGGACTGGATGGAGCAGGAGCAGGAGCGCGGCATCACGATTACGTCCGCCGCGACGACCTGCACCTGGCGCGACATTCGCATCAACATTATTGATACGCCCGGCCACGTGGATTTCACGGCTGAGGTGGAGCGTTCGCTGCGGGTGCTGGATGGCGCAGTCGCGGTGTTTGACGCGGTGCACGGAGTGCAGCCGCAATCGGAAAAAGTCTGGCGCCAGGCCGATAAGTACGGCGTTCCGCGCATTTGCTTCATCAATAAGATCGACAAGATGGGCGCGGATTTCGAGCATGCCGTCGATACCATCCGCAAGCGTTTGAGCGCCAAGCCAGTCGCCATTCAGATTCCCATCGGCCAGGAAGATAAATTTAAAGGCGTTATCGATCTGATCAACATGAAGGCGATCGTGTGGAAGGACGACACCATGGGCGCGGAGTATGTCACTGAAGAAATTCCCGCCGAGCTGAAGAAAAAAGCGGAAGCCTTTCACGCGCAGCTGGTCGAAAGCATCGCCGAAAACGACGACGAAATCCTGCACAAGTTTCTGGAAGGCGAAGAGATCACCGCGGACGCGCTGCGGCGTCGCTGCGCAAGTCGACGATTGCGCTGAAAGTATTTCCGGTGGTGGTGGGAACGGCGTTCAAGAATAAAGGTGTGCAGCCGCTGCTCGATGCGGTGGTGGATTATCTGCCTTCGCCGCTCGATGTTCCGGAAACGCATGGATTGAATCCCGATAATGGGGAAACGATTCGTCGCAAGGCCGATGACAAAGAGCCGTTCTCGGCGCTGGCGTTCAAGATTATGGCGGATCCATTTGTCGGCCAGTTGACGTTTATCCGCGTTTACTCCGGGCACCTGAAGACCGGGCGACTCCGTGTTGAACACGGGCCGGCGCAGAAGCGAGCGCATCGGGCGTCTGCTGAAGATGCACGCCAACAAGCGCGAAGACATCAGCGAGATTCTTGCGGGCGATATTTGCGCGGCGGTTGGCCTGAAGGACGTGAGCACCGGCGACACGATCTGCGACGAAGATCATCCCATTGCGCTGGAGAATATTACCTTTGCGGTTCCCGTGATTTCGGTTGCGGTTGAGCCCAAGACGAAAGCCGATCAGGAAAAAATGGGCATGGCGCTGGCCGCCTGGCGCAGGAAGATCCCACCTTTAAAGTTCACACCGATCCCGACAGCGGACAGACCATCATCAGCGGCATGGGCGAGTTGCATCTGGAAATCATCGTCGACCGCATGATGCGCGAGTATAAGGTCGAGGCCAATGTCGGCAAGCCGCAGGTGGCGTATCGCGAGACGATCCGCAAGCACTCCGAAGCGGAAGGCAAATACATTCGCCAGACCGGCGGCCGCGGGCAGTATGGACACGCGAAGATCAAGTTGGATCCGCAACCGGCAGGCACGGGCTACGAATTCGTCAACGATATTGTCGGCGGTTCGGTGCCGAAAGAATTCATCAAGCCAATCGATCAGGGCATTCAGGAAGCGCTCGAAGGCGGCATTCTCGCGGGCTATCCGATGGTCGATGTGAAGGCGACGCTGTACGACGGCAGCTATCACGATGTCGATTCGAACGAAATGGCGTTCAAGATTGCCGGTTCGATGGCGTTCAAGGAAGCTGCGCGCAAGGCTTCGCCGGTGTTGCTGGAGCCGGTGATGGCGGTGGAAGTGGTTACGCCGGAAGATTATGCCGGCGTGATCATGGGCGATTTGAGTTCGCGGCGCGGACGCATCGAAGGCATGGAGCATCGCGCCGGTTCGCAGGTGATCAAGGCCATCGTGCCGCTGGCGGAGATGTTTGGCTACGCGACCCACATGCGTTCGTCGACGCAGGGCCGCGCTGAATACTCGATGCACTTTGCGCGTTATGAGGAGGCTCCGCGATCGGTCGCGGAGGAAATCATCGCCAAGGTGCAGGGGACGACGAAATGATTGCGCTTAGCGGGCGTGAGCGAACGGGAGCCTGCAGCGATCATCCTGAGCGTTTTTTGCGAAGGATTTGTGAAGCAAATTGCATAGGTCCTTCGGCGCTAAAGAGCGGCGCCTCAGGATGACAAGGTTAAAGATTGAGGAACAGAGAATATGGCGAAAGAGAAATTTGATCGCAATAAGCCGCACTGCAATGTAGGGACGATTGGTCACATTGATCATGGCAAGACCACGTTGACGGCGGCCATCACCAAGGTGTTGCAGAAGCACAATCCGAAGATTGTGTTCCGGTCGTTCGATTCGCATTGATAACGCTCCGGAAGAAAAGGCGCGCGGCATCACCATTGCGACGGCGCACGTGGAGTATGAGACGGCGAACCGGCACTACGCGCACGTCGATTGCCCGGGCCACGCCGACTACATCAAGAACATGATCACGGGCGCGGCGCAGATGGATGGCGCGATTCTGGTCGTAGCGGCGACCGACGGTCCCATGCCGCAGACGCGCGAGCACGTGCTGTTGGCGCGGCAGGTGGGCGTGCCCTACATCGTGGTTGCGCTGAACAAGTGCGATGCGGTGGATGACCCTGAGTTGCTCGACCTGGTCGAACTCGAAGTGCGCGAGTTGCTGAAGAGCTACAAGTTTCCGGGCGACGATGTGCCGGTGATTCGGCTTGTCTGCCCTGGGCGCTTTGAACGGCGAAGAAAAGTGGGAGAAGCAGATCGACGCGTTGATGGAGGCGGTGGACAAGAACGTGCCGCAGCCGGCGCGCGAACTGGACAAGCCGTTCCTGATGCCGATTGAAGATATCTTCTCGATTCAGGGACGCGGCACGGTGGTGACGGGAAGAATCGAGCGCGGCAAAGTGAAAGTGGGCGAGGAAGTGGAGATCGTCGGCTTCCGCGACACGCGCAAGACGGTGGTCACCGGCGTCGAAATGTTCAAGAAGCAACTCGACGAAGGCATGGCGGGCGACAACGCCGGTCTGCTGCTGCGCGGCATTGCGAAAGAAGATGTGGAGCGCGGCATGGTGCTGGCGAAAGGCGGATCGATCACGCCGCACACCAAGTTCAAAGCCGAAGTCTACATCCTGACCAAAGAAGAAGGCGGACGGCACACGCCGTTCTTCAAGGGATACCGTCCGCAATTTTATTTGCGCACGACGGACGTGACCGGAGTGGCGGAACTTCCGGCGGGCACCGAGATGGTGATGCCGGGAGACAACGTCAGCCTGGTGATCGAACTGATCACGCCGGTGGCGATGGAGAAGGGCTTGCGCTTCGCCATTCGCGAAGGCGGACACACGGTAGGCGCGGGAACGATTGCGGAGATTGTGCAGTAAGGGATGATTTTGTGGAGCGGGCGCCCTCGCCCGCTTTGCATGCAGCATCGATCAAGGTCCGCGGGCGAGGGCGCCCGCGCCACAAAAACGCGGCTTGCATCCTGCCGCCAGTTCTTTCCTTCCGGAGACGCCGGGAGGGGTCAGAGAGAGTGAAGCGTGATTGGAAAAGAAAGAATTCGCATCCGGTTGAAGGCTTACGACTATCGCATTCTGGATCAGTCGACCGGCGAGATTGTGGAAACGGCGCGGCGCACCGGAGCGCAGATTGCCGGGCCGATTCCGTTGCCCACGATGAAGAACAAATACTGCGTGCTGCGTTCGCCGCACGTGGATAAGAAGTCGCGTGAGGAGTTTGAGATCCGCACTCACAAGCGTCTGCTCGATATTCTCGAGCCCACGCAGCAGACGGTGGACGCGCTGATGAAGCTCGATCTGCCGGCGGGCGTGGATGTGGAGATTAAGGCATTCGGGAAAGAACATAAATAGCAGCGGGCTGTGCCCGCGGAACAGCCGAGGGCGGCTGTTCCCACATGAGCAAAGATGGCTCCTTAGCCAATAGCCGCCGTTTAATAAGCGACGAGCCATGCTGAGCTGGAGATAAAGATGGCGATAAAAGTTACAGGCATTCTGGGCAAAAAGGTCGGCATGACGCAGTTGTTTGACTCGAAGGGCGATGTGCGCCCGGTCACGGTGCTGCAGGCTGGCCCTTGCGTGGTGACGCAGCACAAGCTCGCGGTGAAAGACGGCTACGAAGCGGCGCAGATTGGCCTGGTGGAATTCGTGAAAGAGTCGCGGCTGACCAAGCCGGCGCGCGGACACCTGGCGAAGAATAATCTTCCTCCGGTGAAGTTCATGCGCGAAGTGCCGCTTGAAAGTGACGGCGATGGCGATGGAGCGGTGAAGGTTGGAGACAGAGTGCTGGTCGAGATTTTTGACGGCGAAAAGTTTGTCGACATCGTGGGAGTCAGCAAGGGAAAAGGCTTTCAGGGCGTGGTGAAGCGGCATCATTTCGGCGGCGGTCCGAAGTCGCACGGTTCGATGTTTCAAATTACGGGATCGATCGGATCGTCGGCGTTTCCTTCGCGCGTGTTCAAGGGAATGCGCATGTCGGGACACATGGGCCATGAGCGCGTGACGCAGCGCAACCTGCGAGTTTTGGGTGTGGATAAAGACGAAAATCTGCTGGTGGTGGAAGGCAGTGTGCCGGGGCCGCAGGGCGGCTACATCGTGATTACAAAAGCGAAGAAGCCACCGAGAGAGCGGCGCGGATTTGCGGGTGCGGCTACGGTCGATCCGTTGAAGGCGGCGAAGCGAGCAGCGAAGAAGGCGTAGTTGTAGCGCGGGCGCCCTCGCCCGCGTCGCATGCAGCATGAGGAAAGTCGCGGACGAGGGCGTCCGCGCCACATGAGAAGCGATATGGCAACGATTGATATTCACAACTTGAGCGGTGAGAAGGTCGGAACGTTCGACCTGGCCGATGAAATTTTTGGCGCGGTCAACGAAGACCTGCTGTGGGAGGCGGTGAAGCATTACCGCGCCGGGCAGCACCGCGGCACGCATGCGACCAAGGCCCGCTGGCAGGTTTCCGGTTCGGGCAAGAAGCTGTGGAAGCAGAAGGGCACGGGACGGGCGCGTATTGGCTCGATCCGTTCGCCACTGTGGCGGCATGGCGGCACGGTGCATGGTCCGGTTCCGCGCTCGTATGACTACGCTTTCCCGCGCAAGAAGCTTCTGGGTGCGCTGCGTTCGGCGCTGGCTTCGAAGTTTGCCGACGGCAAGCTCACGATCGTGAATGCGTTCGACGTGAAGGAACCGAAGACCAAAGAATTCCGCACGGCGCTCGAGGCGTTGAAAGTTGAAAAGACGGTTCTGATCGTGGATGTGCCGCACTCTGGCAATCGCAATCTGGAATTGAGCGCGCGCAATATCGAAGGGCTTGAACTGATTCCGGGCAACGAGGTTCATCCTTATCATTTGCTGCGCTATGATCGCGTGATTTTTTCTCATCCCGCGATTGAGAAGTTGCAGCTTACGTTGAAAGATACTTTGCCCAAGAGCCAGCGCAAGCATGCGAAGGAAGAAGAGGAAGGCGCGAAGAAGGCGTCGGCTTCTCCACGCAAGCGCGTGCGGCATGAAAAAGCGGCGGAGGTGGCCTAGGGCAATATGAAATCCGCATATCAGATTATTCGCCGTCCGGTGATTACCGAAAAAGGTTTGGCGATCAAGGAACTGCAGAACACGCTGGTGTTCCAGGTTGCGCCAGGGGCGACGAAGACAGAAGTGAAGCAGGCGGTGCAGACGATTTTCAAAGTGAAAGTGCTTTCTGTCCGCACGGCGATGTATCCGGGAAAAGAGCGGCGGCGAGGCAAGTTTGCCGGCTACCGTCCGGACTGGAAGAAGGCGTATGTGCGGCTGCGGGCGGGCGAGAAGATGCCGGAGTACGCGCAGAATTTGTAAGCGGCGAGAAGCAGGTTCCTCACCGGGCCTTTGGCCCAGTTCGGAATGACAAACGAGTTTGAGCTGAGAGCTAACGGCTAAGAGCTAAAGGCTGATTTTATGGCGATCAAGACATATCGACCGACGACGCAGACGTTGCGCTACCGCACGACGATCGTCAATGACGACATCACGACGCAGCATCCGCACAAGCCGCTGATCGAGAAGAAGCAGCGCACCGGCGGACGCCGCAACTCGGGCGACATTACCAGTTGGCATCGCGGCGGCGGACACAAGCAGAAGCTGCGCATCATCGACTTCAAGCGCGACAAGACCGGCATTCCCGCGACGGTGACCACGATCGAATACGATCCCAACCGCTCGGCGCGCATTGCGCTGCTGGCATATGCCGATGGCGAGAAGCGCTACATTCTTGTGCCGGAAGGAATGAAGGTGGGGCAAAAAGTTGTGAGCGGGCCGGATGCCGATATTCTTGTGGGCAATGCGTTGCCGCTGCGCAATATTCCGCCAGGCACTTCGATTCATAATCTCGAACTGAAGCCGGGCAAGGGCGCGCAGATGGTGCGTTCGGCGGGCGGCGCGGCGCAGTTGGTGGCGAAAGAATCGGATTACGCGCTGGTGAAATTGCCTTCGGGCGAGACGCGGAAGATTTCGCAGGACTGCATGGCGACGATCGGACAAGTCGGAAATCTGGATCACGAGAACATCACGATCGGCAAGGCGGGGCGTACGCGCTGGCTGGGATGGAAGCCGGTGAACCGCGGCGTTTCGATGAATCCAGTGGACCATCCGCATGGTGGTGGTGAGGGCAAAACTTCGGGTGGACGGCATCCGGTGACGCCTTGGGGTCAGCCGACGCGCGGTTACAAGACGCGGAATAACAAGCGGACGGATAAGTTCATCGTGAACCGCAGAAGTAAGTAGAGGCGAGAGCAAATTTATGGCACGTTCAACCAAAAAAGGCGCGTTCGTGGATGTTTACCTGATGTCGCGGGTCGAGGGCATGAATTCGCGCAACGAGAAGAAAGTTTTGCGCACCTGGTCGCGGCGGTCGACCGTGGTTCCGGAGATGGTGGGCCACACCATTGCGGTGCATAACGGCAAAAAATTTATTCCGGTGTATGTCACGGAAAACATGGTGGGGCACAAGCTGGGCGAGTTCAGTTTCACGCGCAACTTCAAAGGCCACTCCATGCGGGCGGCGACGGAAGTGGCGGCGAAGCCGGCGGGCATTCCGGGAGGGCCGGGAGCGATTACACCGTCAGCGCCCGCGGCGCCGAAGGCATAAGGGGAGACGCGAATGGAATTTCGAGCGGAAATGCGTTACTTGCGAGTCTCGCCGCAGAAGGCGCGCCTGGTGCTGGAGCTGATCAAAGGGCGCAAGGTGGAAGAGGCGCGTAACACGCTGCTGTTTACCAAGAAGCGCGTGGCGGCGCACATCGGCAAGCTGTTGCAGTCGGCGCTGGATAACGCGAACTTTTTGAGCGCCGAGAAAAATCTGGATGTCGAACTCGACAATTTGTATGTGAAGAGCGCGATTGCGAATGACGGTCCGCGCATGAAGCGGATTCGTCCGGCGCCGCAGGGACGGGCGTTTCGCTATCAGCGGCGTATCTCGCATATTGAGTTGATCCTGGCGGAGCGCGGCGGAAGTAATGGAGCGGCGTCACGCTTCCGGGCGCAGACGCGGACGGCATCGGCTGGTCTCCGGCCAAGCGGCGGGCTCCGGTGGCGAAGAAAAAAGCGGCGGCTGGCAAAAAGAAGAAAGCTGCTGCGAAGTAAGCGGAACAGCAGGTTCCTCACCCGCGCTTCGCGCGAGTTCGGAATGACAGGATTTTGGATTGATTGGCGAGTTCGGGACGACAAGGTTTGAGGATTTGATTTAGGAGAAGCAATGGGACAAAAAGTCCATCCTTATGGTTTTCGCCTCGGCTATACCAAGCCGTGGAAGTCGCGCTGGTTTGTGGAGCGGGACTACGACAAGCTGCTGCTCGAAGACGTCAAGCTGAAGAATGAGCTGAAGGAAAAGCTCAAGTCGGCGGGCGTGAGCTCGATCGAGATCGAGCGTCCGGGCAACAAGCTGCGCATCATTATCAAGACGGCGCGTCCCGGAATTATTATCGGGCGCAAGGGCGCGGAGATCGACAAGCTGAAGGCCGATCTGCAGAAGCGGACGTCGCGCGAAATGTTTGTCGATATTCAGGAAGTGCACAAGCCGGAACTCGATGCGCAACTGGTTTCGGAAGCGATTGCGCTGCAACTGGAAAAGCGCGTGGGCTTCCGCCGGGCGATGCGCAAGGCGGTGGATTCGGCGCTGCGCTTCGGCTGCAAGGGAATCAAAGTGCGGGTGAGCGGGCGGTTGAACGGAAACGAAATCGCGCGCTCGGAGTGGTATCTGCAAGGACGGTTGCCGCTGCACACGTTGCGCGCGGATATTGAATACGGATTTTCGGAAGCCAGGACCACTTACGGCGTGATCGGCGTGAAAGTTTGGGTGTACAAGGGCGAGATTCTTCCGACCAAGAAGAAGGAACAGACGACGGGCGTAGGCGCGTTCTAGGGAAGCGCGCTTGCCATCGGGCGGGTTTCGAGGAGTCCGAGATCGCCTTCGGGCAAAGAACGCCGCTCAGGATGACAAGCGAGCGGATGACGGCAAAAGAGAGCTGACTTATGTTGATGCCAAAGAAAGTGAAGTACCGCAAGCAGCAGCGCGGGCGGATGACCGGCAAGGCTTGGCGCGGAAGCACGCTGGCGTTCGGCGATTTTGGGTTGAAGGTGCTGGAGCCAGGCTGGATCACCGACCGGCAGATCGAAGCCAGCCGCGTGGCGATGACGCGATTTGTGAAGCGCGGCGGGAAAATCTGGATCCGGGTATTTCCCGACAAGCCGGTCACCAAGAAGCCGGCTGAAACCCGTATGGGTAAGGGCAAGGGCGCGCCCGATCATTGGGTTGCGGTGGTTCGTCCGGGAAAGATTTTGTTTGAGATGGAAGGCGTGACCGTGGTGGACGCGACCGAGGCAATGCGGCTGGCTTCGCACAAGCTGCCGCTGCGTACGACGTTCGTCAAGCGCGACACTGGCGCACTGAGAGAAGCCGTCAGCCAAAGGGAATTTTATGAAGGCAGATAAAGTCAGAAACTTAACCGACGACGAGTTGCAGCACCAGGGGCGCGATCTCGCGGACCAGTTGTTCAAGCTGAAATTTCAGCTGAACATGGGACAGACCGAGAGCCTGAAAAAGATTCGCGGACTGCGCAAAGATATTGCGCGGGTGAAGACGATCCAGGGCGAGCGCACCCGCGACGGCTGCAACGGAGAAACGATAATGGCGGAAACCGCAACAGGCAAAGCTACGCCGAAAGGCGAGCAGGTGCAGGGACGGCGCAAGGAAGTGGTGGGAGAAGTGGTCGCCAACCGCATGCAGAAAACCATCGTGGTGAAAGTTACGCGCAAGAAGGCGCATCCGTTCTACGGGCGCGTGGTGGCGCGCAATAAGAAGTTCTACGCTCACGACGAGAAGAATGAAGCGCATGTGGGCGACGTAGTGCGGATCGAGGAGACGCGTCCGCTCTCGAAGCTGAAACGCTGGAAGTTAAAAGACATCGTGCGCAAGACGGCGCTGGTGCCGGAGATCGCGCTGGAGCACGACGTTAAGTAGGAGCGCGCTGCCGGAACGCGCTTCGGTGGTTCGAGATTTCGCGCAAGTGAGTCGGCGAGACAACGTCTCGCTCGGATGACAAGCGAGACAAAAGACGTCTCGCTCAGGATGACAAAGCGTGATTGAGAACGTCTCGCTCGGATGACAGAAGTAGACGGGAGATTGAAGCTATGGCTGTGATGATGAGAAGCATGCTGGAGGTGGCCGACAATTCCGGCGCCCGCAAGCTGCAGATGATTCTGCCGCTCGGCGGTTCCACCGGGTTGAATGCCGGTCTCGGGGACATAATCACGGCGGCGGTGAAGGAAGCGGCTCCCGATGGGCAGGTGCAGAAGGGCAAAGTGGTGAAGGCGGTGATTGTGCGCACGCGCAAGGAGCACCGGCGGCGGGATGGCACTTACATCCGCTTCGACCAGAATGCCGCGGTGCTGATCAACGATGCGGGCGAGCCGGTGGGGACGCGCGTGTTCGGTCCGGTGGCGCGCGAGTTGCGCGATAAGAGGTTTTTGAAGATCGTTTCGCTAGCGCCGGAAGTGATTTGAGAGCAAGCTTCAAGGTTTCAGAGTTTCAAGGTTTCAAGGTGCCTTGAATCATTCGAAATCTTGGACAGAGTGATTTGACTTTGAAACTTTGAAACGCTAGAAACCTTGAAACTTTGACTTTATGAGAACTGTAAGCACAGTACAAAAGCGAGTCGATATCCGGCGCAACGATAACGTGAAAGTTATCACCGGCCGCGACAAGGGCAAGGAAGGGCGCGTGCTGCGCGTGTTTCCCAACGATAACAAGCTCCTGGTGGAGCACGTGATGATGGTGAAAAAGCACGTGCGCCCGAATCCGCAGCGCAATATTGCGGGCGGCATTGCCGAACAGGAAAGCCGGATTGCGTTGTCCAATGTGCAGCTGGTTTGCCCGACTTGTGGGCCGGTGCGTATTGGGCACGAAGTACGCGGCGATCGTAAGGTTCGGGTATGCAAGAAGTGCGGAACGACGCTGGATAAGTGACGCGTTTGCGAGGCGTTCGAGCCTCGCGGCGTCATCCTGAGCGAAGCGAAGGATCAGAGAGTATGAAATGATTCTCACGAACCGGTAACCACTCCGAAACCGTGGGAGGAAGTTGAAAAAGGATCATGGCAAAAGAAAAAGAGTAAAAGGGTTCGAGAGATTCGTCGCAGGAGCAGAAGGCTCCGGCGCAGGCGCAGCATAGCGCCAAGGAGCGGCCGCGGCTGCGCTCGAAGTTCGAGAAGGAAGTAGCGCCCGCGCTGTTGAAAGAACTGGAACTGAAGAATGCGATGGCGGTTCCACGGCTGAACAAGATTGTGGTCAATATGGGCATGGGCGAGGCCACACAGAACTCGAAGATTCTCGATCCGGCGGTGAATGAACTGGGCCAGATCACCGGCCAGAAGCCGATCGTGACCAAGGCCAAGAAGTCGATTGCGGCGTTCAAGGTGCGCGAGGGGCAGGCCATTGGAACCATGGTGACCCTGCGCGGCGACCGCATGTACGAATTTCTGGACCGGCTGGTGAATATTGTTCTGCCGCGAGTGCGTGACTTCAAGGGAGTTTCCACGAAGTCGTTCGACGGCCGCGGCAATTACACGCTCGGACTTGCACGATCAGTTGATCTTCCCGGAGATTTCCTACGAGAAGGTCGACAAATTGAAAGGGCATGAACGTCACCATTGTGACCACGGCGGCGAACGACAACCAGGCGCGAAGCTCTGCTGAAGCATCTGGGCATGCCGTTCCGGGCGTAAAAAATTTCGAGTTTAACAACTAAGTTCTTTTAAGGATTTCATGACTACAGCGAAGCGAGTGAAAGACGCGAAGATCGAAAAGAAGTTTGAGCTGGCGCGCGACAAGAAAGAGAAGACGCCGAAGTTCTCCAGCCGCCGGCACAACCGCTGCAAGATTATGCGGACGGCCGCGCGCTTACCTGCGCAAGTTTGGCGTGTGCCGCTTGTGTTTCCGCGGGCTGGCGCTGCGCGGAGAGATTCCGGGAGTTTCGAAGTCGTCGTGGTAGTGGGCAGGGTCTGAGGAGACGGAGATCCTTCGCGAGACAAAAGGCGTCTCGCTCAGGATGACAAGGCTACAACAAAAGACGTCTCGCTCAGGATGACAAGAGCAGTAAGAAAGTGAAGTAGGCAAGCCGCTGCAGGTTCTCCGCGGAAGGCGGAGCGAACGGGTGGCTAGAGGAGAAGCAAACGATGAGGTTGACCGATCCGGTCGCAGATATGCTGACGAGGGTGCGCAATGCGCTGCAGGCGCGGCACCAGAAGGTGGACATTCCAGCCTCGCGGCTGAAGCTTGAGATTGCCCGCATATTGAAGGAAGAGGGCTACGTCTCAAACTTCAAGCCGACGGAGGAGGAAGGCCACAAGGTCATCCGGATTTATTTGAAATACGGCGCGCACAACGAAGCCGCGATTTCAAAAGCAGAGCGCGTGTCGCGCCCCGGCTGCCGCGTGTATGTGCGGCGCAGCGAGATCCCGCGCGTGCTGGGCGGCATGGGGATCAACATCCTCACCACGCCACGCGGAGTGATGACCGGACGCCAGGCGCGCAAAGAAGGCGTGGGCGGCGAACTGTTGTGCGAGATTTGGTAAGGCAGCTTCTAGCTACTAGCTTCAGGCTACTAGCTAAAGCGCGCAGATTTAGTCGAATGAGCTAGAAGCCAGGAGCTAGAAGCTAAGAGCTGATCTTATGTCACGAATTGGAAAAAAGCCGATCCCGATCCCTAAAGGGGTGACGGTCAAAATTGAAGGCAATACTGTTCTGGTGCAGGGTCCGAAGGGCAAGCTGGACACGGCTCTTCCTTCCGGCATCAAGGTCGAACAGAAAGACGGGCACCTCGTGGCGGTTCGCGAGAATGATTCGCAGGCCGCGGTGCACGGGCTGGCGCGGGCCTTGGTGAACAATGCCGTCGAGGGCGTGACCAAGGGCTGGACGCGCGAACTGGAAATCGTTGGCATCGGCTATCGCGCTGAGATGAAGGGTAAAGGGATGATTGTGTTCAGCCTCGGCTACTCTCATCCCATCGAATATCCGCTGCCCACGGGCGTCGATGCGACGGTTGATCCCAAGCAGACGAAGATTGCACTGACGGGAATCGACCGGCAGCAGGTCGGTCAGGTAGCGGCTGAAATGCGGTCGCTGCGTCCGCCGGATCCCTACAAGAATAAGGGTGTGCGTTACGCCGGCGAGAGATTGAAGAAGAAGGTTGGTAAGACCGGAGCGTAGCGGCGTTAGCGGCAGGGAGCTGAGCGAAGGAGACTCTGGAAGGACGAAGATTATGCTGACGAGAATTTCGAAAAATCAGAAGCGTGGGCACGTTCACGACCGCATTCGCAAGAAGATGCAGGGTACGGCGGAGCGTCCGCGGCTGAATGTGTACCGTTCGCTGAATCACATTTATGTGCAGGTGATTGACGATCTGCACGGGGCCACGGTGGTTTCGGCGAGTTCGGCCGAGGGTAAAAAAGCGGACCGCAAAACCGGCGGCAATGTCGCAGCGGCGAAGACCGTGGGCAAGACCATCGCGGAGCGCGCCAAGGCTAAAGGCGTAACCAAGGTTGTGTTTGACCGCGGCGGCTACATCTATCACGGGCGCGTGAAGGCGCTGGCCGATGCGGCGCGCGAAGCGGGATTGCAGTTCTAACAAGCTTTTAGCTTTAAGCTCTTGGCTGTTAGCGGGAGCAAAAACCAGAACGCTAAGAGCTAATAGCTAACAGCTAAAGGCTAGGTTTAGAGAATGCCAACAGTAATTAAGAAGCTCGATCCGAATTCGTTTCAGTTGAAAGACCAGGTGGTGGCCATCAACCGCGTCACCAAAGTGGTGAAGGGCGGCAAAAACCTGTCCTTTGCTGCGCTGGTGGTGGTGGGCGACCCGTCGGCGGCCGTGGTGGGTCACGGCGCGGGCAAAGCGAAAGAAGTGCCGCAGGCGATTCGCAAGGCGATTGAGTCGGCGAAGAAGAATCTGATCAAGGTGAACTTGACGCAGACCAGCATTCCGCACCTGGTGCTGGGACGCTACGGCGCGGGCAAAGTTTTGCTGAAGCCGGCTCCGGAAGGCACGGGCGTGATTGCCGGCGGTGCGGTGCGCGCGGTGATGACTTCGGTCGGCATTCAGAATGTACTGACCAAGTCGATTGGCACGACCAACCCGCATAACGTGATCAAGGCGACTTTCGCCGCTCTACGGGCTTTAAAGAGCCGCGAGAGCGTTGCGGCCATGCGCGGCAAGTCGATGCAGGAGATTTAGTATCTGGCTGCCTACAAGCAACGGCACGGTTGGTGAGATTGAGGAAGTGAATGATGACGACGAAAAAACCCAAGGCGGTTAGCGGAAAGATTCACCTGAAGTGGGTGCGTTCTGCCATTTGCACGCCAGTGAAGCATAAACTGGTGGTCAAGGGACTGGGATTCACCCGGTTGAATCAGGTGATCGAGCGTCCCGACAATGCGGCGATTCGCGGCATGGTGGCGAAGATTCCGCATCTGGTTGAGATTATGGAGTAGAAATGTTTCAAGGTTTCAGAGTTTCAAGGTTTCAACGTGGATTCAGTTCTGCGAAACTTTGAAACCCTGAAACTTCGAAACTTGGGCTTACTTATGAATTTATCAAACATTCGAGCACCAAAGAAGGCATCGGAAAAGCGCAAGCGCGTAGGGCGCGGTATGGGCTCCGGCATGGGCAAGACGTCTACTCGCGGACACAAGGGCCAGCGCTCGCGTACCGGCATGCGCCTGATCCGCGGCTTTGAAGGCGGCCAGATGCCGCTACATCGCCGCATGCCGAAGCGCGGCTTTACTAATATCTTCCGCAAGGAATTCAACATCGTCAGCCTGGAGCGATTGGTGGCGCTGGGTGATGACCTGCACGCTTCGCCTATCACGCCTGAAGTGCTGCGCAAGGCGGGCGTGATCAAGCAGAAGCTTCCGGTAAAGATTCTCGGCGATGGCGAACTGACGATCGCGATCACCGTACATGCGCACAAGTTCTCCAAATCGGCGCAGGAAAAAATCACCAAGGCAGGCGGCAAGTTTGAGGTCTTGCAGTAATGTTTGAAAAGCTGGCGAACATTTTTCGTATTCCTGACCTGCGCAAGCGGGTACTGTTCACGCTGGCCATGCTCGCGATCTACCGGCTTGGGCGGGCATCTTCCCACGCCGGGCGTGAACTTCCTCAAGCTGGAACAGTATTTCAATCAGAACGCGGGATCGCTGCTGGGGTTCGTCGATCTGTTTTCCGGCGGCAATCTGCGCCGGCTCACGCTGTTTGCCCTGGGCATCATGCCGTACATTACGGCATCGATCATCCTGCAGCTTTTGACGGTAGTGTATGAGCCGCTGGCCAAGCTGCAAAAAGAGGGCGAGCTTGGACGCAAGAAAATTACGCAGTGGACGCGTTACATCACGGTCATTCTCAGTGCGGTGCAATCATTCGGCATCGCCATTGGCCTGGAGAAGGCTGGCGACTTTGTGCTGCACCCGGGCCCGAGTTTCATCCTGATGACGATGCTGACGCTGACCACGGGCAGCGCATTCGTCATGTGGCTGGGCGAACAGATCACCGATCGGGGAATCGGCAACGGCATGTCGCTGCTGATTTTTGCCGGTATTGTAGTGGGGCTGCCGCGGGGCGTGGAAGATCTTTGGGAGAAGGCGAGGAACGGAACCTGGGGAGCGATCACGCCAGTGTTGATGGTGGGGCTGGTTGTTTTCATGATTATCGTTGTGGCGTTCATCGTTTACGTGGAACGCTGCGAACGACGGCTCCCGGTGCAGTATGCCAAGCGCGTGGTAGGACGGAAAGTGATGGGCGGGCAGTCCACCTTTCTTCCCCTGCGGGTAAATGCGGGCGGCGTGATGCCGGTGATTTTTGCGTCTTCGATTTTGACTTTGCCGCAGACTGTCGGCTACGGCCTGCGCAACAGCCGGTACATTGGCGATTTGATGCGCATGCTCGGATGGGGCGAGCCGCTCTACACTGTACTGTATGCAGTGGGCATCATTTTCTTCGCGTATTTTTATGTTTCGATCGTCTTCAATCCCAGTGAAGTCGCCGACAATATGCGGAAGTATGGCGGCTTCATTCCGGGAATTCGTCCGGGCAAGCGCACTGCGGACTACATCAACGAAGTTCTTACCCGCATCACGCTGGTGGGCGCGCTTTATCTGATTATTATTTCGTTCATTCCGGAGTGGATGATTACCGGTATCCACCTGAACCATTTGCCGTTCTGGCTGGGAGGGTCACTGTTTGAGCGGCTTCCGGTCTGGGTGACGAACGGGCTGGGTGTGAATTTTTACTTTGGAGGAACATCGCTGCTGATCGTCGTAGGTGTGGCGATGGATACGGTTACGCAGATCGAGGCGCAGTTGATCATGCGCCATTACGATGGATTCACCCCGCGCAGCGGACGCATTCGCGGCCGCCGCAACTGGTCGTAGGGGCGATCGGGCGGATTATGGCGAGACGGCGAGCTGTTGCAAGCAACGGCTCTACCGAGTTGTGGGGTTGCTGAACACTGTTCGGGAGGCTTTGGCCAACTCGATGGAGCAGGAAACCTCACGCGATATAGGTCCCATAGTATTGCTTGGTCCGCCGGGCGCCGGTAAGGGCACGCAGTCCAAGCGAATCATGGAGAAATACCTGATTCCGCAGATCTCCACCGGCGATCTGCTGCGTCACAACGTGGCTCAAGGTACGGGGCTGGGACTGGCGGCGAAAGCCGTCATGGAGCGAGGAGAGCTCGTTTCCGACGATCTCGTATGTGAAATGGTTCGGCTGCGGTTGAGAGAGCCGGATTGCAAGCGTGGTTATATTCTCGACGGTTTTCCCCGGACTGCAGCCCAAGCCGGATGGCTGGACGCACTGCTCGACGACAAGCTCTTTGACAACTCGCATGCAACTCGCGCCTGGCCGATTGTGATCCGCCTCGACGTGGATTATAATCAGTTATTACGCCGTATTACTGGACGCCGTTCTTGTCCCACCTGTGGGCGGATTTATAACGTCCACTTCCAGCCGCCCCGTTTCGATGAAGTATGCGACTGCGACGGGTCGAAGCTGGTAACCCGCAATGACGACCGGTTGGAAGTGATTCAGCCCCGTTTGGCGGCCTATCAGGAGCAGACTCGTCCGGTAGCGGATTATTATCAGCGGACTGGCAGGTTGATCTCGATCGATGGCGATCGTCCGATGGACGAAGTGACGGCGCAGATATTCAGGATTATTGAAGATCATCACGCATAGCGTTTTCTCGATAAAGCATGGCGATTGTTTGCAAATCAGCGGCGGAGATTGAACGGATGCGGCAGAGCGGCCGCATCGTGCGCCAGGTACTCGACTATGTGCGTACGCTGGTGAAGCCCGGCATCACCACCATGGATCTGGAGCGTGCGGCGGAAAAGAAGATCGGCGAACTCGGCGCCAAGCCGGCATTCAAGGGATATTACGATTATCCTTGCGTGCTTTGCACGTCGGTGAATGAAGAGATTGTGCATGGCATCCCGTCGGAAAAGCGGGAGCTTAAAGAAGGCGATATTGTTTCGATCGATTGCGGAGTGGTGCTGGACGGTTATTACGGCGATGCCGCGATCACGGTGCCGGTCAGCGAAACGGTGAAGCCGGAGTTGCAGAAGCTGTTGAAAGTAACTGAAGAATCGTTGTACCGCGGAATCGAGCAGGCGCGTATCGGCAACTCGGTGGGCGATGTGGGAGCGGCGGTGCAGGAGCATGTGGAAGCGGCCGGATTCAGCGTGGTCCGCGAGTTCGTTGGGCACGGAATCGGGACGCACCTGCACGAAGAGCCGCAGGTGCCGAATTACGGGGCGCGCGGTCACGGCGCGAAGTTGCGCGAGGGCATGGTGATTGCGATCGAGCCGATGGTGAATTTTGGCAAACCGGAGACGCGCGTGCTGGGCGACAAGTGGACCGCAGTTACGGCCGATGGCAGTTTTAGCGCGCACTTCGAGCATTGCGTGGCCGTGACGAAAGACGGGCCGGTGATTTTGACGAGATAGAGCGTTTAGCTTTCGGCGCTTGGGCTTTTTCGCTAAGAAGCCAAGAGCTAAAGGCTGAGAGCTGATTTCAAGGAGCGAATGAGTAAAGAAGACGCGATTGAAGTGATGGCAGTGGTTCTGGAACCTCTGCCGAATGCCATGTTCAAGGTGGAATTGGAGAACAAACACCAGGTGCTGGCGCACGTATCCGGCAAGATGCGCAAGAATTTTATTCGCATCCTTCCCGGGGATAAGGTCGCGGTCGAGCTTTCACCCTACGATCTGAATCGCGGAAGAATTGTATATCGCTATAAATGACGCCGTCTAGCGGGCGTGAGCGAAGCGAGAGCCCGCTGGCGTCATCCTGAGCGTTCTTTGCGAAGGATCTGGCGAGCTTCAAAGAGGCGGAACAGTTATGAAAGTACGAGCATCGGTAAAGAAAATTTGTGACAAGTGCAAGGTTATCCACCGCAAGGGTGTGGTGCGGGTGATCTGCGTCAACACGAAACATAAACAGCGCCAGGGGTAAGAAGCTAGGCGCCGGAGTCAAGGACAAAATATGGCACGTATCGCAGGCGTAGATTTACCGCGCCAAAAGCATATCAACATTGCGCTGACTTATATTTACGGCATCGGGCATCCGCGCGCCGGCACTATTCTGGATGAGGCGAAAGTCGATCCCATGAAAAAGGTGCAGGACCTCAGCGAAGAAGAGGTCAACCGCATCCGCACCGTGATCGAGCAGCAAGGGATGGTGGAAGGCGATCTGCGCAAGGAAGTTTCGATGAACATCAAGCGGCTCATCGAAATCGGCTCCTATCGCGGATTCCGTCATCGCCGCAACCTGCCGGTCCGCGGACAGCGCACGCACACCAACGCGCGCACCCGCAAGGGTCCGCGTAAGGGAACGGTATCCACCAAGAAGAAGGCGACGTCGAAGACGTAAGAGCAGGTTTCAAAGTTGCAATGTTTCAAGGTTTCGAAACCTTGAAACTTCTGAAACCTTGAAACTTCGAACGAAACTTAAGAACTGAGAAGCTCTCTATGGCGAAACCAGCAGCAGCGGGCGGCGCAGCCGCAACCGATAAAAAGGGCAAGAAGAAGACCTTCAAGAAGAAGGAGCGCAAGCACGTTCCGCATGGACTGTGCTATGTGCAGGCATCCTTCAACAATACGATCGTGACGATTACCGACATGAACGGCAACGTTCTGTCGTGGAAGAGTTCAGGATCGCTGGGCTTTCGCGGATCGCGCAAAGGCACTCCGTTCGCCGCGCAGCAGGCGGCCTCGAATGCGGCTAACATGGCGCGCGATCACGGTGTGCGCAGTGTGGATGTTCGCGTGAGCGGCCCCGGTTCGGGCCGCGAGTCGGCGGTGCGCGCTTTGGCTTCGTCAGGTATTGAAGTGCGCTCCATTCGCGACGTAACGCCGATTCCGCATAATGGATGCCGTCCGCCGAAGAGACGGCGCGTGTAAAGGTTTCAACGTTGCAAAGTTTCAAGGTTTCGACAGTTCACCTTGAAACACTGAAACCTTGAAACTGAAACTTGATTTTCGTCCGGGACGAAGGGTGAAGCCAAACCCGTAAACCGGTCATCTAAAAGGAGAATAAACTTGGCTCGTTATACTGATGCAGTCTGCCGTCTATGCCGCCGCGAGGGCATGAAGCTGTTCCTCAAAGGCGCAAAATGTTTTAGCGATAAGTGTCCCATCGAGAAGCGCAACTTCGCTCCCGGACAACATGGGAAAGACCGCAAAGCCAAGATTGTTGGCTACGGTCTGCAGTTGCGCGAGAAGCAGAAGGCCAAGCGCATCTACTTCACGCTGGAAGGCCAGTTCCGCAACTACTTCGAGAAGGCTGCGCGCACGCGTGGCGTTACCGGCGAATTGCTGTTGCAGCAACTCGAGCGGCGTTTGGACAATGTCGTCTTCCGGCTGGGCTTTGCGCAATCACGGCGCCAGGCGCGGCAGTTGGTGCGGCACGGGCACGTCGCGGTGAATGGGAAGAAGGTCAACATTCCTTCCTATCAGGTGAGTGCGGGCGAGGAAATTTCCATTCGCGAGAACAGCAAGAAGCTCACCGTGCTGGAACTGGCCAAGGAATTTGCCAGCCATGGCACGCTGCCGAACTGGCTGGAAGTGAATCGCGATAATTACACGGCGCGGGTGTTGTCGTTGCCGAAGCGCGAAGATATTCAGTTGCCGGTGAATGAGCAGTTGATCGTTGAGTTGTACAGCAAAGTAAAGTTTTTCGAGGTCCACAATTTCGAGCCAGATCAGCCTGTGCTGGCGCTTGACCTGAATCCAGCTTTTGCAACATGGACCGATTCAGGGAGCCAGCACTGAGCCAAACGGCCGAAGGAGAAACAAATGCTTTGGAAAGGTTTTCAGAAACCGAAACGTCTTGCAGTTGACACTTCCACCCTCACCGATAAATACGGAATTTTCTGGGCGCAGCCATTTGAGCGCGGCTTCGGCACTACCGTGGGCAATGCCCTTCGGCGCGTGCTGCTGAGCTCGATTGAAGGTGCGGCCGTTACTGCGGTGAAGATGGAAGGCGTGCTTCACGAATTCCAGTCGATCCCCGGAGTGGTCGAAGATGCGACTGACATCATCCTTAACCTGAAACAGATTCCGTTCAAGCTCGCGGGCGATGCGCCGAAAGCGATTTATTTGCGCGCCGATCAGCCGGGCGTAGTTACCAGCGGCATGATCGAAGCCGATGGCGACGTCGAGGTTCTCGACAAAGATGTCTACATCGCCACGGTCAGCGAAGGCGGCAAGCTCGATATGGAAATGCGGCTGAAGCGCGGCCGCGGCTACACTTCCGCCGATAAAAACTTCGACGAGGATCTCGGCATAGGATTTATTCCCATCGATTCCGTACACTCGCCGGTTCGCAAGTGCAACTACACAGTGGAAGCGGCACGTCTTGGTCAGATCACCGACTACGACAAGCTGACCCTCGAAGTGTGGACCAATGGCTCGATTACGCCTGCCGATTCGATTGGCTTAGCTGCGAAGCTGATGAAGGATCACATGAACATCTTCATCAACTTCGAGGAAGAAATCGAAACCGGCACCTCGTCGTCGGATGATCGCAAGCCCGAGATTCACAACGAGAATTTAAATCGTTCCGTTGAGGAACTCGAGCTTTCTGTGCGCAGTTACAACTGCCTGAAGAATGCGAACATTCAGACCATCGGCGAGTTGGTGCAGAAGACTGAGTCCGAAATGCTCAAGACCAAGAATTTCGGCCGCAAGTCGCTGAACGAAATCAAGGAGATTCTTTCCACGATGGGTCTGAGCCTGGGCATGAAGATCGACGAGCACGGGAATGCTGTGCCTGGCCCCACTTCAAACATGGTGTTGCCGGCTTCGGCTTACGGACCGGACGATCAGCTGTAAGGAATCAGGTTTCAAGGTTTCAGAGTTCAATGTTCCAAGGAAGTTGAGCTTTGAAGTGGCGCGGCCTTGAGCCGCGCCGTCTTGAGATCAGAATTGCGGGGCTTTCGCCCCTGAGGGTTTCTCATGCGTCATAAAGTTGCAGGCTACAAACTCGGAAGGAACACCGCGCACCGGCGCTCGCTGCTGCGCAACCTGGTCACGTCGGTCATCGTAGAAGAGCGGGTCGAGACGACCGTTCCCAAGGCAAAGGCTGCGAAGCCCATCGTCGAGAAGATGATTACTCTCGGCAAGCGCGGCGACCTCGCGGCGCGGCGGCTCGCCGGATCATACCTCATGACCAACGAAGCGGTGGTAAAGCTTTTGATACCGTCGGCCCACGCTTCGGTGACCGCAATGGCGGATACACGCGCAGTTATCCGCACTGGCTGGAATAAAGGCGACGGCGCGGACAAGGCTTTCCTCGAATTGCTGGGCAGCGAAAAAGTGCTGGACGAAAAGCGCGAGAAGCGCGCCGAAGCCCGCGCCAAGAAAGCTGCCGAAACCCGGAAGGCGATGGAAGATGCCGAGGCGCAGGCACAGCATGACGGCGGCGTGGAACCGGTGAAGGAAGAGGAAGACAAGAAAGAGTAAAAGAGCAGGTCTTTTGTTGCGTAAGGGCACGGCGAGAGCTGTGCCTTTTTTTGCGCTCGAAAAGCAGGAATGACAAACCACAAGCGCGGCCGTACATGTCCTCCCGCGACACCCACCAGTAATCTTGCAGCAAATTGTCATTCCGATACACTCCCGTCAGGATGGGATTCACCCGCACACAGATCGGGATTGCCGTCGGCGTTGGGGCGCTGATGGTATTTGGATTTCTTGGCTATATCTGGTGGCTGAGTAATCAAGGGCCGGTGCTGTCGCGCTCCGAGGATCACGATCCGCTGACGGGGCTGCCCATCAGTATTCGCATGAATCCATTGCGCGATCGCACGATCGAGCACAGCGCAAATCAATTTCTGCACGAACTTCGCGATGGCCATTGCGATCAGTTGCTCTCACAATGGGAGCACGACTACCGCAAGAAGTATGCGCATTTTATTTGCGACTCCGAGAAGCAGCATCCGTTGGTTTCGTGGGAAATCGCGGAGTGGGAGAGTGCTCCGCCTTTGACCATCCTTCACTACCGCGGCAAGCGGCTTTATGGCGGCAGCCAGCCCGGAACCTATCAGGACGTCTTTACCGTTACCACTGAGAACGAGGATGGGCAGTGGGTGGTGACGAAGTACGACGCGATGTACTGAAGGCGTTCTCAGTTCTCGTCGCGACGCACGGAATTCATTATCCATTCTGAGATTTCGCCGTTTCCTCCAGATATCTGGCTCCGTGATAAAAACTAGGAATGCCCGAACGCACCGCCGAGCGTGAGCCTTCCGCTGCCCGCAACATCTACGCCTTCGGCATCATCTCCCTTCTGAACGACACAGCTACAGAAATGGCGTACTGGGTGCTGCCGGCGTTTCTGGCGACGCTGGGCGCGGGGCCGGCGCAGTTGGGAGTGATCGAAGGAATCGCGGAGAGTGTGGCGTCGTTCTCGCAGCTGTTTTCTGGATACCTGGCGGATCACATCCAACGCCGCAAGCCGGTCGTCGTCGCCGGATATTTCATCGCCAACGCAGTCAAGCCGCTGCTGGCCATTGTCACGGCGTGGCCGCAGATTTTGCTGATTCGCTTTTGTGACCGGCTCTCCAAAGGATTCCGATCTGCGCCGCGCGATGTCATGGTAGCGGAGTCTGTGCCGAAGAACGGCTGGGTGCGGCTTACGGGCTGATTCAGTCGATGGACTCCGCAGGCGCGGTTGCCGGGCCGTTGACCGCGTTGCTGATGCTCTCGCATTTCGGCATTCGAAGTGTATTTTTGGCGGCGGCCGTTCCCGGAGCTTTGTGCGTGTTGGCCGCGTGGGTCGGCGTACGTGAAACGAGAAGAGGCGGAGCCGATTCGGAGCAAAGCAACGATGCGAAATCAGGCGCCGCAAAAAGCAGCAAGGTTATTCCGACCTTGTCGAAAACTGCCGGGGTGAAGCTTCCAGCAAGTTTTTATTTTGTGCTGATCGCCGTCACGCTTTTTTCTCTGGGCAATTCGAGCGATATGTTTCTGGTTTTGCGGGCGCAGAATGTGGGGATTCGCGTAGCGCTCGCGCCATTGCTGGGATTGGTTTTCAATATTACATACACGCTCGGGTCTTGGCCTGCGGGATGGTTGAGCGATCGTGTATCGCGACGCGCTGGTGGCCTCTTTCGGCTACCTGATTTTTGCCGGGGTATATTTTATTTTTGGGCGAGCGCCTTCCACCATGGCGATCTGGATTGCAATGGCAGTGTATGGGCTTTATTACGCGTTGACGCAGCCGGTGTTGAAAGCGTTAGTGGTCGACACGGTTGGCGAGAGTGTTCGCGGCCGCGCGCTGGGAATTTACTTCTTTGTGACTAGCATTGCGACACTGGCAGCGAGTTTAATAACCGGCCAACTGTGGAAACACTATGGGGCTGGAATTCCGTTTTATTTTTCGGCAGCGGCGGCACTGGTTGCAGCTGGAATGCTGCAGTTTTCCAGGCGAAGTGCTTCTCCGAATCCTCTCCTAGAAAAAACGAAATTCACCTCAGGGGCTGAAGCCCTTACAAACGCAAGACTCTATTGCAGGCTAGAAAAGCTGCGCCACCAAAAAGTGCTGTGCCACCCATTGGCTTCGCTAGGCAAGAGTATTCCGGCTCAAACAACTAAGGTCCTGTCCCGGCTGCGGCGACTTTTCAGCCACAGAAAAATCAACAACTGGGCTGCAATGCCAGCGCAGGTATCGAGAACTACATCTTGCCAGCGGCCGGTGCGCGACGGGATAAAAGTCTGGTGCCACTCGTCGAGGCTGGCGACAAATGCGGTCATTAATATAGCGATCGCGGACCATCGCACAGTCCACAAAGGATTTCCCGAGGCTGGGAAGGTCTCGCGCCAGGCGCGAAACGCGAGAATGCTCAGGATGGCATAACCAACCACGTGACCACCTTTGCGGATGAAGAAATGCCAGTGCTCGAAGCGAATCCAGTTCAATCCGAAAAGATAGTGCAGTAGCGGATACAGAAGTCGGCTGGTATTGGCGGAGGAGGCGAGATTGGTGGATTCGATGGCGATGACGATGAGCCACAGAATCGCAGCGATCCATGCCTTGAGAAGATTTTTCTGATCGGGTCTCAAGCGAGAAGGCCAGTGCTACTCGATGGCATAGTTGGGGGCCTCGCGGGTGATCATGACATCGTGGACGTGACTCTCGCGCAGTCCGGCGCCGCTGATGCGAACGAATCGAGTTTTCTGCAAGAGCTCAGCGATCGTCGCGCATCCGCAATAGCCCATGCCCGATTTCAATCCGCCCACCATCTGGTGGACGATCATTGCGACTGAACCGCGGTAGGGGACGCGTCCTTCAATGCCTTCGGGAACGAGTTTGCCCATACGATTCGATTCGCCGTTGTTATCGGTGACGGCGGCGGAGGATTCGCCTTCATTGCTTTGGAAATATCGTTCAGCCGAACCCTGCGCCATGGCGCCGATCGATCCCATGCCGCGGTAAGATTTGAAGGATCGGCCCTGATAGAGAATTAATTCGCCGGGACTTTCATCAGTACCGGCAAAAAGCGATCCGATCATTACGGCACTTGCGCCCGCGGCCAACGCTTTGGTGATGTCGCCCGAATATTTAATACCACCATCGGCAATGATGGGAATGCCTGCGTCCTTCGTGGCACGGAAGGCTTCCGCGATGGCAGTGATCTGTGGAACTCCGGCGCCAGTGACCACGCGAGTTGTGCAGATGGAACCGGGACCGATACCGACCTTGATGCCGTCAGCACCGGCGCGAGCCAATTCGCAAGCACCGTCGAAAGTTGCGACGTTACCGGCCAATAATTCCATGTCAGGCAGTTTCGATTTCACGAGTCTCACTGCGTCGAGAACTTTGGTGGAGTGCCCGTGTGCGCTGTCGATTGCAAGAACGTCGACTTTAGCCTCGGCGAGTTCCTGGGCGCGTTCGAGAAAATCTCCAGTAGCCCCGATGGCCGCACCCACGCGCAGGCGTCCTTGAGAATCTTTCGCGGCGTTGGGATATTTCAGTTTTTTCTGAATATCCTTTACGGTGATGAGTCCCTTGAGATTGTATTTATCGTCGACGACGAGGAGTTTTTCGACGCGATGCTCGTGAAGAATCTCTTCGGCATCTTCAAGCGTGGTGCCCACGGGGACGGTGATGAGGTTCTTTTTCGTCATCACGCGATCGATGGGAATATCGAAGCGGCTTTCGAAACGCAGATCGCGGTTGGTGAGAATGCCGACCAGTCGGCCGTTCTCAGTGATGGGCACGCCGGAAATTTTGTATTTGCGCATGACTTCGAGCGCGTCGCTGACTTTATCAGTGGGCGACATGGTGACGGGATCGACGATCATGCCGCTTTCCGAGCGTTTCACTTTGTCGACTTCGTTGGCCTGCTGCTCGATGGTGAGATTGCGATGAATGATGCCGAGACCGCCCTGTTGCGCGAGCGCAATCGCCATGTGCGATTCCGTCACAGTATCCATGGCGGAGCTGACGATGGGAATGTTCAGATGGATGTTACGAGTGAGCTGGGTCTGAGTATTGGCGCTGGCGGGAATCACATCGGAGCGTGCGGGTAAGAGAAGAACGTCGTCGAAGGTGAGAGCTTCGGGTACGGGAAAATGAATCATAAGTTTCTCGGATGTGTGCCAGCGTGCAGAGGCTGATTCTTCATTCTAGAGAGGGCGCGGGGATTTCGGCAAATCGGGGTTAGGGCGCGGAATCCACTATGCCCTTCAAGCCGTGGCGACTGAGATTCCTCTGCGCGTGAAGAAAGGCACGCGCTGTCGGAATGACAAGGCGTTTGGATGACGGCGTCTGGAATGATCAAGGACTTGATATGATCGCTTGTCCTTGGTGAATCAGACTATGCGCAAACTGATTTTCGTATTTGTGTTTGCTAGTGTTCTTAACGACCGTCGCGGTCGCACAGCAATAGATCTCGTGATCGAGGGCGGCCGAGTAATGGATCCAGAGACCGGACTGGATGCGGTGCGGAACGTCGGGATCCGCGACGGCAAGATTGTTCGGATAACTTCGGAGCGGCTGAGCGGAAGGCGTGTGGTCCATGCGGGCGGGCTGGTTGTCGCCCCCGGATTTATTGATTTGCACCAGCATGGACAGGACCTGGCGAGCGAGCGAGTGAAGGCGCTTGATGGGGTGACCACGGCGCTCGAACTTGAGATCGGAGCGCCGGATGTTGCTGAATTTTTGAAAGCGAAAGAAGGGCATTCGCTGATTCACTATGGAACGTCGGCGAGCCATGTGGCGGCGCGAGCACTGGTGTTTGGCGCGCCATTGCCAGCGGGGACGATCCTGCCAAAGAGCGGACCGGCGACTGACCTGCCTGCGACACCCGGACAGATTGAGGCTATAAAACAGAGACTGCGCGCGGAGCTTGATGCTGGCGGATTGGCGATCGGCATGGGTATTCAGTACACCCCTGGAGCAACGCGGCTGGAAGTGATTGATATGTTCCGGCTTGCCGCGGAGAGAAGTTTGCCGGTGTATACGCACATGCGTAGCGCGGGGCGCGTAGAACCCGGCTCGGCGATTGAGTCGGTGAGTGAAGTGATCGGGGCGGCGGCGATTACGGGCGCTGCGCTGCATATCGTCCACATCAACAGCACGTGCCTGCGCGACTCGCTGGAATGTCTCTCCATGGTCGCGGGAGCGCGAGCGCGAGGGCTGGATGTTACCACTGAGGCGTATCCGTACATCGCAGGCATGACTGCGATCAACTCTGCGCTATTTAATCCGGGCTGGCGCGAGAAACTTGGGATCGACTATAGCGATCTCGTGCTTCCCGGTACTGGCGAACACCTAACCAAGCAGCGTTTCGACGAGTTGCATAATTCCAGCGCAACGCAGTGGGTGCTGGTTTACGCCAATACGCAAGAGGTGGTGGATAAGGTGATTCCCAATCCGCTGGTGATGATTGCCAGCGATGGCCTGGAAGGGCATCCGCGCAACGCGGGAACCTACTCGCGGGTACTGCGGGAATACGTTCGCGAAAAGGGAACGGTCACGCTGATGGACGCGATTCGCAAGATGAGCTTCATGCCGGCGGAGATGCTGGAGCGGTCGACGCCTGCCGCGCGGCATAAAGGAAGACTGCAGGAAGGCGCGGACGCGGACATTGTGGTGTTCGACGCGAACACGATCACGGATCGCGCCACTTTCGAGAAGCCCATGGAGCCGAGTGTTGGCGTGCGGTATTTGGTGGTGGGAGGAACTTTGGTGGTCGACGAAGGGAAGCTTGTGCCGGATGTGTTTCCGGGGCGTGCGATTTTGGGTCCGGGGAAGATTGAATCTGGCAAGGCGAATTAACGTGCATCCTCCGCCCACATCTCGCCTTTCCGCAAGTCCTTAAGCCGGTCAGGTCGGGAGTAAGGCGGTTTGTCTTTTCCCCCCTTCCCGGCGTATATTAGGAAATTGAGAACTGTTGTGTAGTACCAGCATTTGGCGAAGCACACCAGTGGGCGCAAGCCCACTTTTTCGTTGCAGAGGAATCTGCGCACGACGCCAAGCTGCAAGTTATTGGATGCATGGCACTTGAGCTGGATCGAGTACGAGAGATAGCGGAGCGGGTAGCGGCCTCCAGCGGGCTGGAGATTGTCGAAGTAGAGTTTCGCGGGAGCGGCAACGCCCGCATGCTGCGCGTGTTTTTGGATAAGCCGGGCGCGGCCAGTGGCGATCCGCTGGCGGGAGTGACGCACGGAGACTGCGCGAATTTCAGCCGCGAGTTTGGCACCATTCTCGACGTCGAGGATGCGGTACCGGGAAGTTATACGCTGGAAGTTTCTTCGCCGGGGCTGGATCGAAAGCTGACGAAGGCGGCTGAGTTTGAGCGTTTCGTCGGCAGCCGGATGAAAGTGATGACGCGGAATCCGGTTAATAATAACCGCCATTTTGAAGGACGGCTGGAAAGTTTTAGGGACGGACGTCTGGCGCTCGACTTGAGTGTGGCCAGCAAGAAGTCGCGGAAGAAGATGGGTGCCGCGGCCGAGCAGGGTCAAAAGATTGAGATTGAATTCGCCAACGTGGAGAAGGCGAATCTGGTCCCGGAAATCTGAAAAGAAAAGTTTCAAGGTTTCAGAGGTTCAAGGTTTCAAAGTGGAAGATCGCTGACGCTGTGGTTTTGAAACGCTGAAACCTTGCAACGTTGAAACTTCGCATCCAGCAGGCTTCATAACGGAATACTTTTTATGGCGAGTGAGCTTTACAACACGATCGATGCGTTAAGCCGCGAAAAAGGGATTGATCCGCAGATTGTGGTGACTGCGGTGGAAGATGCCATCGTCATGGCTACGCGGAAGTATTACAAGTCGCAGGAAAATCTGCGCGCCGAGTTGGATAAAGAAACCGGCAAGATCAATGCTTACGCGGTGAAGACTGTGGTGGAGACGCCGGAGCAGGTGGAAGATCCGCAGTTGCAGATCACCCTGGAGGATGCGCGCAAGGCGAACCCCAGTCTGGAGGTTGGCGGCGAGTTGCGGATTCCGAAGGTCACCGAAGGAATTCTGGGACGCATTGCCGCGCAACTGGCGAAGCAGGTGATCTTCCAGAAAGTGCGCGAGGCCGAGCGCGACACGGTTTACAACGAGTACATCGGACGCGTGAACGAAGTGGTGAACGCGACGGTGAAGCGAGTGGAAGGTCCGGATGTGATCTTCGACATCGGCAAAGCGGAAGCGCGCATGCCGCGCAAGGAGCAGTCACGGCTGGAATCGTTCGCAATTGGCGAACGGGTGCGAGTGGTGATTGCGCGCGTGGAGCGAGCTTCGAAAGGTCCGGGCGTGGTGGTGTCTCGCGCGGTGCCAGACCTGGTGCAACATTTGTTTCAGACGGAAGTTCCTGAGATTTACGACGGCACGGTGGTGATCCGCGCGATTGCGCGCGAAGCCGGAGAGCGCACGAAAATCGCCGTCATGTCCAAAGACAAGGACGTGGATGCGGTCGGCGCGTGCGTGGGTATGAAGGGAATGCGGGTGCAGTCGATTATCCGCGAATTGCACGGCGAGAAGATCGACATCATCGAGTATCACGAAGATGCGGTGACGTTCGCGGAGAAGGCGTTGCAGCCGGCCAAGGTGAGCAAAGTCACCGTTGTGGATTCGGGCGGCAAGCATCTGGAAGTTGTGGTGGATGACAGCCAGCTTTCGCTGGCGATCGGCAAGAAAGGGCAGAATGTCCGGCTCGCGGCAAAATTGCTGGGCTGGAAGATCGACATCAAGAGCGAGGAAGAGAAGCGGCAGGAAGTAGAGCAGCAGATGTCTGCAATGGTCACGCAGACGGCGACGCCGCTGGAGAGCGTGCCAGGACTGGGCGATGGGCTGGTGGAAAAACTGAACGCCGCTGGAGTAACGACAGTTGAGGCATTGGCCGATATGACCCCGGAGCAGCTTGAGGCTATTGAAGGCATTGGACCGAAGACGGTGGAAAAAATCAGTCTGGCAGTGAATAATTACTTTGCCAGCCTGGAATCGGGAACCGCGCTGGAAGGCGAAGCCACTGAAGAAGCGACGCTCGGCGAGCCCGAAGCAACTTCTGAAGCAGGCGAGGAAGCAACTGCGGAAGCTGCGCCGGCCGAGGAAACAGCCGCAGGCGAAACTCCAGCGGAGGAAGCCGGCAGTGAGCCGCAGGCTGCGGCTGCGAATGAGAGTGAGGAGCAGGCTGAGCAGCCGGCTCCGGATGCGGAATCCACTTCCGAAACTAGAGAATAATGATGGCACGCTGGCATAAGTTCGACGGCGTGGAACCGAAGAAATTGACTCCGTGAGGTCGCGATGAAGACCTAACTTACAACACGGAGAAACGAAAGGCCGGATGAGTAAGGTTCGAATTAACGATCTAGCCCGAGAGCTGGAAGTAAAGAGTAGGGCCATTCTGGATACGCTACCGTTGGTCGGGGTAACCGAGAAGAAGACGCATTCCAGTTCTCTGGAGGAGCACGAAGCGGAGAAGGTACGTGTCTACATCCGTTCCTCCGCCGAGGGCGGATCTTCCGCTGGCAAGTCTGGTGCGCGCTCCGCTCGGGGCGAAGAAGAAATAAAAACCAAGATCGATTTGTCGCACATCTCTCGTCCCGGAGATGTGTTGAAGGCGATTACGCAGCGCAAGGAAGCGGTTGCGGCCCCGGTCGCCCCTCGTGCGGTGCCTCCGCCCGTGACGCATGCGCCGGTGCCGCAGGCTCCGGCAGAAAAACCGGCAGCTGCACCTCCGGCAGCGGTAAGTCATCCCACAACGGTTGCACCTCCGGCAGTAAAGGCACCGGCGGTGACTCCGCCTCCCCCGCCTTCGGCGACTATTCCCGCGGCTCCGCCGGTTACAAGTCGGCCTGTTGTGACGCCACCCGTTGTATCAGCGCCGCCATCGTCCTCTACTGTTATTGCTCCTCCGGCGCGGCCAATGGCTCCTCCGGTTGCGACGATGTCTTCGCCAGCCACACCAGTAGCTTCCGCGGGTGCTCCACCAGCGCCTCCGGTTGCGGCAAAGCCAGTTGCTCCGCTACCACCGGCACCGCGCATGATCGTTCCCCAAACTGGGCCGCGACCGGTGTACAAAGCGCCGGTGCGGCCAGCTTCGACACCGCCGCCAGTGCAGCCCGGAGTTCCGATTGGCGGCGCAATGCGCGCTGCTCCGGGACGTCCCGTTCCCGGCCAGCCGATTTTTCAACGCCGTCCGCCCATGCAGGGCGCAGGTCCTGCGGGCGCGCCGCGTCCGCCGCTTCGTCCCGGCGAGCGTCGCCCGATGCATCCTACGCGGCAGGCTCCAGCTGGAGCGCGGCCACTAGGAGTAGGTCCAGCTCTTCCGCCTCCGGGCACGACCCGGCCCGGCAGCCGTCCGGGTGGGCCTGCGCGGCGTCCCGGTCAGCGCTATGTTCCGCGCGGCGTGAAGGAAGGCCCGATGAAGGGCTACACGCCACCACCGCGCATGGTGGTGTCGAATGAGCCGCAGCCGATCACGCGCAGCATCACGATCACGGAAGGCATCAGCGTAAAGGATCTTGCCGAGAAATTGGATATCCGCGCCAAGGATCTGATCTCGCGTTTGCTATCGAAAGGCGTATTTGCCACGATCAATCAGACTCTCGATGCGGAACTGGCCAGCGAGATGGCTCGGTTCTTCGGCGCAGATACGAATGTGATTACGTTCGAAGAGCAAACGGCAAAAGAGATTGATGCTGCCGCCAGCGAAGAGTCCGCTCCGGAGACTGGCATTCGTCCGCCCGTGGTGACGATCATGGGGCACGTCGATCACGGCAAAACGACGCTGCTCGATTCGATTCGCCTGACGAATGTTGCCGAGGGTGAAGCGGGAGGAATCACGCAGCACATCGGCGCCTACAAGGTGCGGATTACCGACAAGGAATCGCCGGCATACGGGCGTGAGATTGTTTTCCTCGACACGCCTGGTCACGAAGCATTCACCCGCATGCGATCGCGCGGGGCAAAAGCTACGGACATCGTTGTCTTAGTTGTGGCCGCTGACGATGGCGTGATGCCGCAAACGCTCGAAGCCATCGACCACGCGCACGCGGCGGAAGTTCCGATTATTGTGGCGGTGAACAAGATCGACAAGCCCGATGCCTTGCCGGATCGCGTGAAGAAACAGCTTGCCGATCGCGGCCTGATGCCGGAAGAGTGGGGCGGCAAGACTGTTTTTGTCGACGTGTCGGCGAAGAAGAAAACGAATCTTAATCTGCTGATGGAAATGATTTGCCTGGTCGCCGATCTCGGCGAGTTGAAAGCCACTCCCGAGCGCGCTGCCACTGGCGTGGTGCTCGAGGCCAAACTTGATCGCGGTCGCGGACCTGTGGCCACGGTGCTGGTACAGAATGGAACGCTGAACGCAGGCGACAATTTTGTCGTCGGCAATGTCTACGGCAAGGTGCGCGCCATGTTTGACGATCGCGGCGCGCAGCTGAAAACGGCGCCTCCTTCTACGCCGGTCGAGATTATCGGTATGGAAGCGTTGCCGCAGGCTGGGGATCAGTTTGTGGTGGTGGCCGATCGCGACAAAGCGCGCGGCATTTCCGAATACCGCGAGCAGAAATCGCGCGAAGCAGCGCTGGCCAAGAGTTCGCGCGTGTCGCTGGAAGGCTTGGCGGAGCAGATCAAGGCTGCCGGCACGAAAGAATTAAACGTCATTCTCAAGGGCGATGTGCAAGGCTCGGTGGAAGTGATCACCGACCTGCTGACGAAACTCTCGAACGACAAAGTGCGATTGAAATTGCTGCGGTCCGGCGTGGGGGCCATCACGGAGACCGATGTTCTTCTGGCTTCAGCGTCGAATGCGATCATCATCGGATTTAACGTTCGGCCAGAGCGCAAGGCGCAGGAAATTGCCGAGCAGGAAAAAGTCGACATACGCCTGCACTCGATCATTTACGAACTGCAGGATGAGATCAAGCGAGCCATGAGCGGCTTGCTCGAACCGACTTTCAAGGAACACTACCAGGGCCGCGCCGAGGTGCTGAATGTTTTCCGCATCCCGAAAGTTGGCACTGTGGCGGGTTGCCGCGTGAGCGATGGCTTGATCAAGCGCGACTCCGAAGTCCGCTTGCTGCGCGACAACGTGCAGGTGTTCAAAGGCAAAGTGGGATCGCTGCGGCGCTTCAAGGACGATGCCAGCCAGGTTACAAATGGCATGGAGTGCGGTATCTCGATCTCGAACTACGGCGACATCAAGGTCGGCGATGTGATCGAAGCGTTCGCCACGGAGAGAATTGCCGCGGAGGTCATCGCCTAACCCCAGGTCCTAGCAATTAGCCTTTAGCAATTAGCTCTTTGATTTAGCTAATGGCTAACTGCTAAGGGCTAAGAGCTAATGATCGCCTTTCTCACGCTCGAACTTCACATCGAAGCGGCGCACTCGCTCAAGGATAAACGCCAGGTTGTTCGAAGTTTGAAAGACCGTCTCCGCGCCAGCTTTAACGTTTCCGTCGCCGAGCTGGAAGCGAGCCCTGTTTGGAATCGCGCCACGATTGGCGTGGTCGGCATCTCTGATTCGCGCGACTATCTCGACGGCTTGATGAAGAACGTGGAGCGGCTGGCTACCCGCATCGCCAACAATCACGGAGCCGAGGTCGCCGATTCGTTTGTTGAATACCTGTAAGCGATCTAACCGCGATTCATGCCGCCATCTCCTTGTTACCTCTGTACTTAACTGACCGCCACGTTTGTGCGCGAGAATGGCACATGGGGGCCAACACGCGCGGTTGATTTTCTGATATTCTCATTCGTTTTACTTCGAGGTAAATGATGGAGAAGCGCGGGCTCAAATATCATCGCGGGCGGTTGGGCGAGGCTTTGCGCGAGGAGATTGAGACGCTGGTGGAAGGAGAGCTGGCGGATCCGCGCATAGGACTGGTGGGCGTAACTGCGGTGCATGTGGCCGACGATGGCAGGTCGGCGCAGGTTCTCGTAGATGTGGATGGCAACGATGAGGAAGCAGAGCGAAGTCTCGAGGGCTTGCTCGCCGCCAAAGAATATATCCGGCATGAATTGGTGGAACGTTTGCGGTTGAGGCGAGCCCCAGAATTGTATTTTCGACTGGACCGCTCAGAGCGAGAGAAAGCGCGAGTGGAAGAATTGTTAGCGCGGGCCAAAAAAAGAATGAAGTCGCATACGAATCCGGGTGCGAAAAAGGCATAGCCATGGTGCAGGACGTTCTCCATCAGATCGAGCAGCGTGACCGGTTCGTTCTCACGTCGCATGCGCGGCCCGATGGTGATGCAATCGGATCGGCGTTGGCTTGTTGCCAGGTATTGCGTGCCATGGGGAAGGAAGCGGATGTAGTGCTGCACGACGGCGTGCCGCGGGTTTATCGCTCCCTTCCATTCGCCGATCAAGTGCTGCAGGCCGATCGAATCGATGGTAATTATCAGGCGGCGATTATTCTGGAATGCGATAGCATCCATCGCACGCGACTGGAAGGTCTGGAAAATCGCTTTCTGATTAGCATTGACCATCACGTAAGCGGCCGGCCGTTCGCAGATGTGAATTGGATCGATCCGCATGCGGTGGCCACGGGAGAAATGGTCTTTCGCCTGGCGCGGGAAGCGGCAACTCCATTCTCGCCCGAAATTGCAACCTGCCTGTACACCGCGCTCATGACCGACACCGGGTCGTTCATGTTCCAGGGCACGAACGAGCATACATTTGCACTTGCCCGCGAACTGGTGCTGGCCGGGGCTGATCCCTCGCACTGTGCGCGCAGTATTTATTTTGCTCACTCCGTGGCCAAGATGAGGTTGCTGGGCGAGGCCTTGCGTAACCTCAATACTGAAGGGCACATTGGCTGGACTTGGGTGACGCAGGAACAAATGGAGCGTTGCGGAGCGAAAGAAGAAGATTGCGAAGGCCTGGTGAATTATGTGCTGTCCATTGGACAGGTCGAGATTGCTGCGTTCTTTCGTGAACTGCCCGAAGGCCGTTTTCGGGTGAGCCTGCGCAGCAAAGGCCAGCTTGATGTGGCGCAAGTGGCCGAGAGTTTCGGCGGCGGTGGCCACCAGTGCGCCAGCGGTTGCTCCGTGCAGGGGCCGCTCTCGCAAGCGGTGCAGCAGATTCTGGAGAGCTTGCGGCGCGGTGCTTCGGTGCAGTGAGTTTTGCGAATTCGTCTTTTTGTCGAATTGTTGATTGATGATTTTTGATTGTTGATTGAAGACCTCTGATGGCGTGACTTTCAATCGGAGTCATCAATCATCAATCAGCAATCAGTAATCATCAATCAACAATTACCGCCGCTGCCCGCACGTCCCGAATCTTCATCCGCATGACGAATCGCACTCGCACTGACGCGCTGTTGCTCGCAGGCTTTTGCGCGTTTCTGTTTTTCTATGGCTTGGGGCAATTTGGTCTCATCGGAGCCGACGAGCCGCGCTATGCGCAAGTGGCGCGCGAGATGTTGGAGCGTCGATGACTTTGTCACGCCCATGCTGGGAGGGCAACCTTGGCTGGAGAAGCCGCCGCTTTATTACTGGCAGGCCATGGTGGCTTACAGGATTTTTGGTGTGAGCGACTTGGCTGCGCGGTTGCCATCGGCGTTTGACGCTACTCTCCTGGTGCTGGCAGTCTATTTTTTCCTACGACGATTCCGGCGCGGATCTGAGGTGGATGGCGCTCTGATCGTAGCTTCTTGTGCCGGCATTACAGGCTACGCCCGGGCCGCATCCATGGACATGGCTCTAGCCGCGGCTTTCACCATGGGCATGCTGGCGTGGTGGGCCTGGCATGAGACTGGCAAGAGAGTTTATCTCGCGTCCTTTTTTGCCCTTATGGCGTTAGGAACGCTGGCAAAAGGTCCGGTGGCGCCGTTTCTGGCTTGCCTTGTGATTGCTGTATACGCATCCGCTGTTCGCGACTTCCGCGTAGCCTTCAAGACAATCTGGCTGCCGGGGATTCTTCTTTTCTGTGTAATTGCGCTGCCCTGGTATTTCGCGGTGCAGGCGCGCAATCCCGGATTCTTCCGTGAGTTCATTGTCGAGCACAATCTCGGACGATTCTCGAAAAATATTTATCACCACACGGAACCGTTCTGGTATTACCTGCCTGTGACGGCTTTAGCGCTCGTTCCCTGGATAATTTTTGTGACTGCAGCTTTTGTTCGATCGCTGCGGGAGTGGTGGATTGAACGGACCTCGACAGGCGGTTCGAAAGACATGCCGGAATATCGATTTGGCATTTTCCTCTGTTGCTGGCTGATCGTGCCTGTGATTTTTTTCTCAATTTCGCAATCGAAGCTCCCTGGCTATATTCTCCCTGCGATTCCGGCTGGAGCGCTTTTGCTGGCCGACTATCTGAGGCGTGGCCTGGCGGAAGACGATGCCCAGGCGGCTCCGGTGTGGCTAGCGATTCTCCACGGATTGTTCGCGGCGGCTCCAGTTGTTCCCGCCTTGCTGGTTGCATATCTCATCACGCAGCATCGTCTTCCGGGCGGGCAACCGATGCTGGTCGCGCTCTCCGTTGCATTCGTGCTTTCGGTTGGAATTGCGCTCACCCTGGTTCGCAAGAACGGTCTGCGCATGCTGCGCTTCGTCACTCTGATTCCGGTTGTGCTGGTGGTTGGCGCGGTGCTCAAGCTGGGATCGGGAGCTATCGATGCTTCGCTCTCAGCGCGTCCGCTGGCGCAAGAGATCGCCGCAGTAGAAATGAAACCGCTGCCCTTGGCGGTCTACCACGTTCGCCGCGAACTGGAATACGGCCTCACGTTTTATCGTAACCGGTTAACCTTCAATTACGATTGGGGCAGTGTACCGAAAGAGGAGCACCTGGTAGTCGCGCCGGAAAATTCGCAAGTGGAGATTGCGAAACTGGCAGCGGGGCGCCGCGTCTCTTATCTTGGTCATTATGCTCCGCAGCACGTGGATTATTTTTGGGTCGCTGCCGCGTCGCGTTCCTTGCCCTAGCCGCACTGTTACCGCCTTGTATTCGGCCAGTTTGCCTAAGCTCTCAGAAAGGCACTAAACTCGGAGTTCTGCCGCCGCGAACCGAACCAATGTTTGTTGGGCAAGTTTGCAGGAGCCCCGTGGAGATTCTAGACCTCAGGCATTTTTCGTCCGTGGATGTGCGCCCGCTGCTCGATGACGAGGCTCGGGTGTGGGCGAATCTGCTTTCGTGGGATTACAGCGGATCGGCAGAGATGATTCTGCGCTACGTGGACGCAAAAATTCTTCCTGGCTACGCAGCGATAGAGCGCGGCCGCATCTTCGGCTACACATTTTTTGTGTATGAAGGCAGCAAGGGAGTGGTCGGCGATCTGTTTGTGACAAACGGTAATCGTCTTCCGAATCCTCGAGAGGTGGAAATTAAGCTGCTCACGCACGTGATTGAGACCTTGCAGCAGTCGCCGGGAATCCATCGTGTTGAAGCCCAGTTGCTGGCGCACGACACGGGCAGCGTTGCGCAGCCATTTCTCGATCAGGGATTCTCGCGCCATCCACGACTGTTCATGGTTCTGGGGCTGGGCGATCCTGCACCCAAAATTCCAGCGACGCATCCGGAAGTTGAAATCCGCCGTTGGGCGGAAGCGGATTATCAGCCGGCAGCGGCGGTGATTACCGCGGCGTACCGCGGCCATGTCGATGCGCAGATTAACGACCAGTACCATACGCTGGGCGGATCGCTGCGTTTTCTGAATAATATTGTGCGGTTTCCAGGGTGCGGATTGTTCGACATCGAATCTTCGTTTACCGCGGTGGACCGCAAGGCCAAGAATCTGATCGGATTGATTCTGTGTTCCCGCGTACGCGGGGACGTGGGCCACGTAACTCAGGTGTGCGTGCTTCCGGAATACCGTTCCCGTGGAATCGGCGAAGCGCTGCTCGCGGCTACCTCCGCAAACCTTCGCAAGCGCGGATTCTCGATGCTCTCTTTAACTGTGACTGAAGCGAACGCGGGAGCGGTCGCGCTCTACCGGCGCTTGAATTTTGAATCGAAGCGAGTGTTTGATGCGTTTGTGTGGCAGGGATGAAGAGCTGCGCTGCTAGCTGCTAGAAACCAAAAACTGACCGTCCTTGCAATTGCGAAATCTCAGATGACTGAGCTAGAAGCTGGAAGCCAAGAGCGAGAAGCTATCTTCGCACCAGCCACATCGCCCAGCCGGCTACGATAACGCCACCAAGGAACATCACAAAACAATAAAGTCCGTAGCGGATCATGTCGCGAGTGGTTTCGCGGTGCGTAATGCCGAAAACGATGGACGCAAAAAGCGCGAAGACAAAAGCCGCGCTGAAGTGAGTGAGCTGGACGGTCATTGTTTTTTTCCGATGGCGATGTGGTAGGCGTCAGCGACCGCGATAAAATTCAGCAGCCCAGCGACGATCATGAACTTAGTTCCGTAATCCGCGATCGCGAATGCGATTGCCCCTCGGCCTGCATTCAGAGCGAGAGTCGCAATATATAATCCGCCAGCCCCGAGGTCGCCGATGAAGCCGAGGATGTCGAGAATGTCCCCGCCGTTGGCCTTGTAAATGTGGCCCTGCATCAGCAAGCCAAGCACGAACAGACTACTGATTGAAACGAGAAGCAGCAGACCGCGTATCCAGCGGCGCTGAATAAGATGGCCGGCTCCGGGGATGAGCCAGCCGACCGCGGGAGCAATCACAGCCATCATACTGGCGGGCTGCGGCGGTTCGACCGCTCTGGGTCTTGCTGTTGTTGTCGTTGAGTTTGCCATCAGATAGTTACGATCTCACGTTGGATGCTACCGGTAACTTCCGCCGCCTTCGGACGCACCAGCATATTGACTTCGCTGCGCACTCCGAACTCAGGCAGATAAATGCCGGGCTCGATGGAAAAACAGGAGTTCGGGAGAAGCTGACGTTCGTCGTGAATCTCCAGATCATCCATGTTCGCTCCGTTGGAATGGACGTCGGTGCCGATGGAATGTCCGGTGCGGTGGATAAAATATTCGCCGTAGCCCTTTTGCTTAATGTGGTTGCGGGTGGCGCGGTCCACTTCCCATCCGGCAATGCGGCGCCCGGCACTGATTGCGTCTGTTACGACCTTCACCCCAGCGTCGCGGGCATCGCGCACAATCTCGAATACCTCCAGCATGCGGCCGGATGGCGGCGTGCCGACAAAGCCCATCCAGGTAACGTCATAGTAAACGGCATTCGGAATGTTCTTCTTGCCCCAAACGTCGAGCAACACCAAATCGCCCCTGCGTATGGGGACGGGATGATCCGCGCTCGGTCCATAATGAGGATTGCCCGCGTTGGCGTTTACCGCCACGATCGGAGGATCGTCGGTGAAAAGATTCTCGCGTTGAAACGCCTCCATAAACCACGTCTGGATTTCATGTTCCGTGGTTCCGCCATTGCGAACGCGCTTGCCGATTTCCTTGAAAGCCGCTGCCACGATTGAATCCACGCTATCGCGCGCCGCGAAGTGGGTTGCTATTTGCTCTTCTGTCCAAGTGGCCTCGAACTGCGCGACCAGGTCGGCCGAGCTCACCACATTTTTCCCCAGGCCACGCAACAACTCGATCGTGCCACCATCGACCAGAGAAATCGTAAACACAATATTGTTCGGCGAATACTGCATGGCGATGTCACGATACGGAGCCAGCATCGATTTCAGACTGTCGAACAATTCCTGCCAGCCGGAATACTGGAGTTTGCTCCCAGGCAGGGAATCAAGATGTCCGGCTTCAATCTTGTGCACGAGTTTCACGGGCTCGCCCTGCGCCGGAATCAGGTAGAACCAGCGACGCGTGACCATCAATCCCGCAGGTAGACCCAGTACGCGGTAGGCAATGGGATCGCGATGGTGGTGATCGTAAAATAACCACGCGTCAATATTGCGTTCGCGCAGCGCAGATTGAATGGCAGCCAGCTCCATGGGCAAACTTTCATTGTAAACAATGGGAAGGATTTGAGCGAATCGCGGCCGGGAAATGCGGCCGAAAACGCCTATTTCTTAGGGCGGAAATCCTTGTTACACTTTGGCGCTGGATGCCAGCGATAGCCGAGCCCGCGATTGCGTCTGCGGTCACAAAACGCGTGCGCATTGAATCGGTCGACGTGGTGCGCGGCGTCATTATGATTCTCATGGCGCTCGATCACGTGCGGGACTTCTTTGGTGTTCCCGGCGTAAGTCCTACCAACCCGGCTACCACAACGATTCCGCTGTTCTTCACGCGCTGGATCACGCATTTCTGTGCGCCCGTATTTTTCCTGTTGACCGGCACTGGCGCATACCTTTCGTTGCGCAAGAAAACGAAAAGGGAATTGTCGCGATTTCTGTTCACTCGTGGGCTCTGGCTGATCTTTCTGGAAGTCGTCGTGGTGCGCTGTTTCGGCTGGCAGTTTAATTTCGACTATCACCTGACTCTGCTCAACGTTTTATGGGCGCTGGGCGGGGCCATGATTACGCTTTCAGGGCTGGTGTACCTGCCTGCTTCTGTTGTGGGCGCATTTGGGGTAGTGATGATCGCAACCCATAATCTTTTCGATTCTGTCGAGTCCACTAGCCGGATTTGGACGATCCTGCATTCCGCGCCCGGTTTCCTCTTGAATGAGCCGGGGCGTATTATCTTCGTTGCGTATGCGCTGATTCCGTGGATCGGAGTCACCGCGGCAGGCTACGGCCTGGGACAGATCTATCGCTGGCCATCGGACCGCCGCAGGGCGCTTCTACTGCCGCTGAGCATTTGCTTGACGGCCGCCTTTTTCATTTTGCGTGGCATCAATCTCTACGGTGACCCGCTGCGGTGGAAGACGCAAAGGTCCGCAGCTTTTACCGCACTTTCATTTTTGAACACTACGAAGTATCCGCCATCGCTCCTGTTTCTTCTGATGACGCTTGGCCCGGCCCTGTTTTTCTTGTGGGCGGTCGACACCCGAATGCCGCAATGGCTGCAGCCCGCTCTCATTATCGGCAAAGTGCCAATGTTTTATTACCTGCTGCATATACCACTCATCCATCTGATCGCCGTCGTGTTCTGCTATGCGCGCTACGGGCACGTGCATTGGATGTTCGAATCCCCGGGACTCGGCCAGTTTCCGATTACGACGCCGCCGGGCTGGGGATATTCTTTGCCGATCGTATACCTGCTCTGGACGCTAGTCGTGCTCACGCTTTATCCACTATGCCGTTGGTTCGCGGCTTTGAAGCAGCACCGCAGCGACGCCTGGCTTAGTTATTTTTAAAATCCGGCAAGCAGAATCCGTTGCCTCACAGTTGGCGACAGCGTTTCGCAGGCTGTGCGCAACACTAGTCGCGGAGCGCTCTTTCGAATTGTCATAAGATAAGGAACCGTTTTCTTTGGATCGAACTTGGCGGTTTCGCGTAGCAGCCATCCTAATCCTTTCCGAACCATGTCATCCTTATCCGCGAGAAGTGAATCGGAAAGTTTTGTGATCTCTGGAAAGAACATCCTGGCTCGCGTACCGCGGACTAGGGCTACGCAAGCGGCTCTCCGGTGCCAACGCTTCGGCGATTTTGCCCAGCGAAAAACTATTCTGGCTCGCGCAGGCTTGGACGCAACCATGGGAGCAATCAGATTGTGCACCAGCGCGTCGTGATCGGCCCAGCTACTGATGCGGTCGAGCCAGGATTCGAACAATCTAAATTCGCTATCGTCAAACTCGCCCTCGAGTTTCTCCAACAGGAAGACGGCGACAATTTTCTCTTCTAAGTTTGGTCCCGAAAAAAGCTGATCGGCGACGCTCACCAGAAAATCGAGCTCGTGTTCTTTTCGTATTTCGCGCCGAAAGCGGATGGCGGCGCGGCGCAAATCAGCCGTATACCAGCCGTGCGATTTGATTTCATCTTTGAAGAACCACTGCACGCCGGATGCGTGCTCAGCGGAGCCGCCTTTTTTGAGCGTGTGGCGGATCCGGCTGCAATCCCGGTTGGCGTGCATCCTTGCTTTGTGGAAGATTTGTCTGAAGAACGTTTGGGCATGGGTTTCTATTGTGGTGGCGCGGCAGCGACTCTGAAATATCTGTCATATATCCACAGCAGTGCCGTCGTGACTACGCCTACGGCGGTAACCGCCCACCATGTCCGTTGGGGTTGGTGCGCGACTTCGCCGAAGTGATGCATGAGTGTTCCGCCGAACCAGCCACCGATGAGTGACCCGATGCCGATCGGCAAGAATGCGAAACCCATATAAGTTCCTTGCTGTCCGGGAGGCGCGAGCAATGCAATGTATTCATAGTAGCGCGGCTGCTGGATAATCTCGCCGAGGGCAAGGACGAACAGCGAGAGAATCGCTCCCCAGATCGTCGGCTGAAAGACCAGAATCAACCACGAAATTGATGTGATCAGCGTTCCGAGGATTACGGCCTGGAAAGCTGGAATCTTGCGGGTCAGGAAATTTATTGCGAGAGTGAGGCAGATCACCGTGAGGCCATCGGTTACCAGAATGATTTCGACGTCAGCGTGGGGGTTGATGTAGCCGTGAATGTACCCCGGCAAACTGATGTATTGCTGCCAGAATACGATCCAATATCCCGTGAAGATCACCAGGAACCACATAAATCTGCTGATTCCGGCCAGCACAAGAGCGAGGAGTCCAAACCAGATCCACCAGGGTACGCTGACCCCGGGGTAGACGAACAGCACGGCGCGAAGTAGTAGGGCGATCACGAGCACGGGAAGAACCAGGCGGTAGTTGCCCACGACCACGCAGAAATTCCGCGCCACTGTGGCCATTGAAGGTGGCGGCGCGTCTCCTGGTTTGCGCGGCTCGCGGTAAAAGAAAAGCACTACAAAGAACATCGCAAAAACGCTGAGCGCGGCAACGCGGTATACATTTTCGACGCCAAGGTGACGGATGAGCCCAGGACGCGTAATAAGGTCCGGCCGCTCCTCCGATGTTTACCAGTGTGTAGTAGATCGAATATCCGATCGAGCGGACGTTCGGTTTGGAAGCGCGCGCGGTAGTGCCAACCACGCAAGGTTTTACCAACGCGACGCCCAGAGCTGGAAGGATGAGGATGAAGCCGACAAATAATTCGAGCGGCACGGCATTGCGAATCGGAGCCAGCCACGATGCTCCGATGGATCCGATCAGGAAATATGCGGCGGCGAGAATGAGATATGCAATCGAGAGCGCGCGGCGGAATCCCAAGCCGGTCGGCTGCGGCGCCGCCGAAGATCGCCAGAAACCACACCATGCCGCCGAAGATTCCCGTGAGAGTTCCGGTCTGCTCGGTGGAAAAGTTAAGCTTTTCCTGCAGGTAAAGGGCGAGCGAAGCGAAAGCCGCCGTAATAGGAAAGGCGCTCGAAGATCTCGCTGAGATTTGCGATCCAGAAGGGGCGTTCGAACCCGGTGCGTATCTCCTGCAAGCGTTCGGAAAAGCTCAAGCGTAGCTCCCTGAAGACTGCGTTATATTCCAATCCGTCTGCGGATTTCTTCGGCCGAGAGCCCCGATATACCGATAACTTTCTTGCGGCTGGTCTGGCCGGAGGCAATGGTAACGGAAGTTCGGGGCACCTTCAAAAGTTTCGCGAAGAAATCAATGCACTCTTCATTGGCGCGGCCATTGACTGGAGGCGAGGTTAGGGAAACTTTTAAAGCATTTCCCAGTTCGCCGGTGATGGCGTTCTTTCTGGCGCGAGGATGAATTTTAACGGCGAAGGTGACGCTGCCGTTCGACTCTTGAACTGGAATCAAGCTTTCTTCCCCAGCGAAAACATCGTTTCAATGCTTATCAAGATCGCTACGACCAATATTTGCGGATTGTGCAGCGTGCGCGCCCGGCCGATGCTCAGCATCAGCGCAAGAACGAATGTGAACATCAGAATGTTCGCGGCAATGCAGGACATTTTCAAACCTCGCACCGCGTATCCGTTGCGGATGCGGAGCGAGTTCAACATCGCGGTGAAGAGCAAGGCCAGCGCAGTCCCCAAGATCCAAATTCTGCCGGTGTAAGTTCTGGGGACGAGCCAGCAATCCACTATGGCGAGAATGAAAAGGGTCCCAGCGCAAAGCCGGTCAAGAAGCTTCATGGTCTCTGTGTTCCTCTGTGACCTCTGTGTTTAAAGTTTTGCTCGTTCCCCAAAGATCGCGGTGCCCACGCGCACGCACGTCGATCCTTCTTCAATCGCGACTTCGAAATCGTGGGACATTCCCATGGAAAGCTGGGCCATCTCGATCGCCGGCAGTTTGCGCGCCGAAATCTGATCGCGCAACTCACGCAGTTTCTGGAAAGTACGGGCGGGCGTTTTGCGGATCGTCGGTGAATGGAGGCACGGTCATCAGGCCGCGAAACGTTGAGCGCTTCGAATCGAGGCGCGGCCAGAAGCAAGGCTTCAAGGTCCGGCGAATCAGAGGCTACGCCGCTCTTCGCGGCTTCGCCACCAACGTTGATTTCGATGAGCACATTCAGTTTCTTGCCGAGCTTGCGGGCGGATGCATCCAGTTTTTCCGCGAGCTTCATCGAGTCGACCGAATCGACGGCGTGAAAGAGTTCCACAGTCTCTCGCGGCCTTGTTGGTTTGCAGATGGCCGATCATGTGCCAGTCGGCGTCGAGCAGATCGGCGAGCGCGGCGACTTTGGCTGAAAATTCCTGCACGCGATTTTCGCCGAACAAGTGCAGTCCCGCATGGTAAGCTTCGCGTATTTTTTCCGTCGGCTGAGTTTTGGTGACAGCCATCAGAGCGATATCTTTGCGCGGGCGTCCGGCGCGCTGGGCAGCCTTTTCTATACGTTCACTTACTGCGGCAATATTTTCCGTGATCGACATACAAAGACACTAAACCACGAAGGACACGAAGTTGCACGAAGGAAGATGCGGAATCCGAGCTACATCATCGCGGTTGGGGGCGCCGGCTCACTCGGATCGCCGGCGGCTGATACGGGCGCGAAAATCATGAGTGCCGCCAGGCCAGCGAGCACGATCATTCCGCCCACCAGATAGGATGGGTTGCTGAAGATTTGTGGCGGATGATTCGGTGCGCCCCACTGGGGAACGAATTGCAATCCGGCCCAAACCAGGCCCAGCAAAGCTTCTCCGGCGATAAGGCCGGAAGCGACGAGCACTCCGGCATTTTCCACGCGGGCTTTTTGTGCGCTATTGAAGCCGCGCCGCTCTGCGACCCAATCCCCCAGCGAACGAATCACTCCGCCGACAAAGATTGCGAATGTGGTGCCGAACGGAAGATACATTCCGACCGCTACCAGCATCGGACTCTTTACCTGCATCATGATCATGGCGATGCCGAACAAAATCCCAACCACGACCAGCGGCCATGCCATGTCATGGCCGACAATTCCCATCGCCAACGTGGCCATCAAGCCAGCCTGCGGCGCAGGCAGTTCGGGGCCGCCAAATCCCACACCGCCGGCTCGGATGTTGCCTTCGTGCAGCAGCATCAGAGGGAAATACATGACCAGGCTTGCGACTACGACCGCGATCAGTTCCGCGGCTTGAATCTTCTGCGGTGTGCCGCCCAGAATGTAACCAACTTTAAAATCCTGCAGAAGTTCGCCGGCCACGGCCGAAGAAACGCAGACCACCGCCGCTACTCCAAGAACAGCGGCAACTCCCGATGTGCCAGAGACTCCCAGGGCCACCATGAGGAGCGCCGCAATCAATAGCGTCGATAGAGTCAAGCCAGAAATCGGATTGTTGGATGAGCCAATAATTCCCACCAGGTTGCCCGATACCGTGGCAAAGAAAAATCCCACCAGAAGCATCACCACCGCAGCCAGGATGGCCGGCCAAACGAGGTGTGAGATTTTCATGTAGAGCAGGCACATCAGCACAAACGTGACCGCGATCAAACTGAAAACTGTTTTTGAACTCATGTAACGTTCCGTGCGCACCAGCTTCGCCTGCTGCTCGGCGGTTTGACGCAGATCCGCGATGGCCTTGCCGATTCCGGCGGTCAGGCCGGCGCGCATTTTGTATAGAGTGTAGGCTGCGCCGACCAGCATTCCGCCAACGGCGATGGGACGGACAATGTATCGCCACACCGCATCCGCCATGGTTGCCCAATTGTCGGGAGTGTCGGCTGGAAGGTAGGCCTTTGAGCTGCGGCCCAAGAAAAAAGATCATCAGGGGAACCAGCAGGCCCCAGGCGAGCACGCTCCCGGCAAACTGGATCGATGCCAATTTGACGCCAATAATGTAGCCCACGCCAAGATAAGCAGGGCTCACGCTGGGCGCCGCAAACACGGTGGTTCCACCCGTAGGCAGGACGTGCGTGCTTCCTGTGCCGCCGAGACGGACCTGACTGCGGCCCAAACTTCCAACCCCGACGTGAAGATCGGTATCGGCGGCGAATAAGCCGAATCTGCCCAGCATGTAAACTACGCCGCCGATGCCGATGTTCCAGAAAAGATATTTCGCGGCTTGCGCGCCACGCTGCCCGGCTTTGTGAATTTCCGATGCCGCTAAAGATTCCGGGAAGGGCAGCTCTGGATCTTCCACCATGGCTCGGCGCACCAGAGAAATGAAAAGAACGCCGAGAATGCTGCCCACCATAATCAGCGCGGTGGATTTCCAATACGCGTCGGCGAAGCGAAACGATGGCCACGCTTTGGCCAGAAGAAACGCCGGCAGAGTGAAAATGGCACCGGCGGCTACCGACTCGCCGATCGAGCCTGCGGTACGCGCAATATTTTCTTCGAGCAGAGATCCCTTCCATGCCCGCATGGCCGCCATCGCAATCACTGCGGCGGGATACGTAGCGGCGATGGTGATACCGGCACGCAGGCCAAGATATGCATTCGCCGCCCCCAGAACCACGGTCATCAAGAGTCCCAGCAGCACGGCGCGCAGAGTAAATTCCTTCATCTGCATGTGCTCGGGAACGAAAGGGACGTGTTTCTCGGGCGCCTGTTTCCGGGGCCAGTGGGAACAGGACTGCTCATCGGCGAAATCCTCGCAAGTGGTGGGATGAAAGCAACATTATTTCGCAACCTGTTCTAAACACGGGAACGGCGCACGTTAGCACGCGGGCAGCCTGATTTACAAGTGCGATGCGGGTTCCAGCGATCGCCAATGGCGAGAAGTACCGCCTCTTGTTTGCCTACAGCATTGAGGTAGAATAGTTGCAATCGTCTGTTCGCCCCTGCGCGGTTTCAACATTCCGAGGTGCTAACGTGACTAAGAACTCCCCCGAGCAGCTGTGGTTCCATCAGTATTTGGAATTTCATTGTGACGACTGCGGCAGCGACATCGGCTTCCGTTCGCGACGCCGCACATTTTCCGAGCGTTACCTGCTTCCGATCTTTCTTCTGCAGCCGGTGCGCTGCGCAGAATGTTTTCGGAGAGATTACCGATTGATTTTCATGCCGGTGCGGGAGCGGCTCTCCGAAGCGGTAGTGAAGTTGCCGACTTCTCCAGTTCCTGTTTCCGGCATTAAAGAATCCGGCAGTACCCGCAACGTTGCCTAGCCGGGCTGACGCCGTTATACTGGCGATAAGCAGGCAACGCGCAAGCGTCCATACCTTGCGGGGATCACGGAGGCCGTCTTCAGCAGTAGTGGAGACCGAATTCGGGCTATCCAGGCCAAAGCCACAGCGGCAGGGCCTTCTATTGTTCCGGCAGCCCAGACATCGTGGGCCCGACGACTTTCTCTTCGGCTCGCCGAAAATCTTTTTGCAGTTCTCTTTCCCTCCGATTGCCGGATATGCGGCGAACCCTTGGTTAAAGTGTCTCGTTTGCCCGTGTGCCAGGAGTGTCTGGATGGCATGCACCGCATCGCCGGCGGAACCTGTGCGATTTGCGGCGAGCGCCTTTTTTCCTCTCATGCGCAGTTGACGGATGCCGGCGCGCCCCGTTGCGGGTTGTGCCGCCGCATCGAACCTCCTTTTGTGCGCGCAGTGGCTTATGGCAGCTACGAGGGCGGGTTGCGGGAGTTGATTCATCTTTTGAAGTATGCATCAGTGCGGCCAGCCGCCAACGTTTTAGGACGAATGCTGGCTGAGGCGATTGAGGAACTCGAACCAGAATTTCAGTCTGAATCCGTTACGGTAGTTCCGGTCCCTCTGCACCGTAGCAGGATTCGTCAACGCGAATTCAACCAAGCTGAGACGATCGCGCGCTTCGCGATGAAGCTTATGGCCGAGCCGGAGCGATTCACTCTGTGCGCGGGTGCGCTCGAGAGGAGGCGCGAAACATTGTCGCAAACCGGCCTTACCAGCCACCAGCGGCGGGAGAATGTGCGCGGAGCATTCGCAGTGGCGCATCCCGAAGTGGTGAAAGGTCATGAAGTGCTGGTCGTGGACGATGTATACACTACGGGAGCAACCGTGTCCGAGTGCGCGCGGGTGTTGCGGCGTGCTGGCGCAACTAAAGTTTGGGTCGCGACGGTGGCGCGGACACTGAAGAATTCCGAGCAACATGTGGAGGTTCAGTTCTCGGACGATATGGAGAGTGGTGAGGAAGCTGTGGCCCAGGAAATTCCGCTGGCCCGAGCGGCCGGCCTTTAGCCGGGAGAGGCTGGCGGTTTCGTTTGTAGCATCTAATCAGAGAATGAGATTGGGAGCCCGCGGAAAAAGGGCTCAAAGGGACGAAGCGAGCATCATGTCAGCGAGAATGGAAGCCGATGCGGGACACAGCGGACAGACACGCCGCTAATCTGCTCGCGTCCACGGCCGTCCACCACGACGGCAACGGGCATGCGCTGCACGCGCCAGTGCTGGTGCTGAATGCTTCGTATGAGCCGATCAATGTCTGCGCCGCGCGCCGTGCTCTGGTCCTGGTGCTGAAGGGCGTGGCCATGACGGAAGAAGAGAACGGACACTTCCTGCATGCGGCGCGTATCGCCATGCGTGTGCCTTCGGTGATCCGGCTGCTGGAGTATCGACGCATCCCGCACCAGAGCCGCGCTCTGTCGCGAAAGAACATTCTGCTGCGCGACCGCAACACCTGTCAGTACTGCGCCACTGTTCTGTCCTCGAGTGAGTTGACTCTCGACCACGTGATTCCGCGCTCGCGCGGAGGATCGTCCACTTGGGAAAACCTTGTCGCCTGCTGCCACACTTGCAACCGGCGCAAGGGCAATCAATTTCCGCTCGAAGCAGGAATGAAGCTGATGCGTGAGCCGCGCGCTTTCAATCTCCATACCAGCCGCCACATCATGCGATTGATGGGCCGGTCGGATGATAAGTGGAGAAAGTATCTGTTCTACTGAAGTTTCAAGGTTTCCGCTGAACCTTGAAACTCTGAAACCTTTGAAACTCTTGAAACCTTGAAACCTTGAAACCTTGTCCTCTCACTTCTGCGGCGGTTGCGGGTTCGGCGTGGCGTCCGGCTTTTTCTGATCTGGGTTCTGATTCTGATCCGGCGGGGGTGCGTTCTGATCTTTCTGATCCGCCTTGGGAACTTCCTGGCCGTTATACAGAATTCTCACATTCGATCCAAAGCGCTTGTAGTCTTCGTACTTCACGATCTCGCGGATGTGAATGTCGCCAGTGTTGAAGTGCAGGGTGTCGTCGGCGCGCGTGTAAGTGGGAAACCAGTACTGGTTGTCGATCTGTTGCCGCCAGGTGGTGAACTTCGGGTAGAGATGTTCTTCTTTACCTTTCTTCTTCGTATCCTTGGTTTCCGGAACGGCTTGGCCGTAGGTTTTTACGATCTGCAAATCGTGATCGTCGACCCAGATTCGTCCCTGGAAATATCGCTTCTTTCCAACGATCTGCTTGGGAGCGATATCGAAAACATAGCAGTGCAGCTGATCTTCCTGTTGCTGGCCTACATAGAGAATGTTGTATTCCGGAATCTCGTCGGTGGTAAGAACGAAGGGCAGACGATTGCGGAAATCCTGAACGTCGCCTTCGTCCAGCGACAGTCCCCCTTGATCCAGCGACGATTGCGGCGCGAAGACGACATTTTCTATCCGATGCCCCTTGTCGTCGTAGAGTACGTCGAAAACTTCGTGATACTCACCGGTTACCGTGTTGCCGTCTCGGGTCTGTACCTTGATATCTTGCCGGTAGGTGTAATGCTCGCGCGCTTCCTTGAACAACTTCTCGCGCGCGGCAAAGCGCGTAATGATTTCCTCGGGCGTAATTCCGGCGGTGGGCGGGGCGGTATCGAGTGGACCTTCCTGTGCAGCCGCGGGCAGTGAGGTGGTAGCAACTACACCTAAGGAAAGGAGACAAAACAGCGCGCGGAAAAAGCCGGCTTCATACCCTCTAGTTTACCGAATCCGGGAGTTCGTTGCTGAAGTGGCATACCGCGGCGACCCTCCCCCGACCCCTCTCCGCTCAGTGAGGCCGAGGGTAGGGCGCTGCAGTTCTGCCGCTAACTTGGATGCCATATTGGGAAAGGGGTTGCCGTCCGGAAATCTGAGTCGCAGTTACGAGTTTCGACACCGCTCTTGGGATTTATTCAGAGAACATCACTCCGCTTGAAACATGAACGAAGTCTCGCTCGGCGCGGTGGCTAGAATACGATTTGCAATCAATGCATTCACTGCTATCATTGGTGTCATGGCTAGCATTACGATTCGACGACTGCCTGAAAACACGAAGCGCCGCCTGCGCATCCGCGCTGCCCGTAACGGACGTTCCATGGAACAGGAAGCCCGCGAGCTGCTAGAGGCGGCTTTGGCAAAGACGGAGCCTAAGTCTGAAGATCTAGGTGAGATCATCCATCGGCGTTTTGCTGCGTTGGGCGGCGTTGATTTGAAGATTCCTCCCCGGGGCCCGATCCGCGATCCCGGAATCCGCTGAAAGCTTGAGTGCCAGCGAATGCTTGTCCTCGACACGAATGTGATCTCGGAGCTCATGAAAGCATCGCCCTCGCCCCGAGTCATGGAATGGTGGTCGCAACAGCAGTCTGGCGAGCTTTTCACCACCACGGTGACCATGGCGGAGATTCTTTATGGAATCGAAATTCTTCCCAAAGGAAAGCGTCGCGACAGTTTGCTCGCCGAAGCTGAGGCCGTATTCACGCAAGACTTTGCCGGGCGCATCCTGCCGTTCGACGAAGAAGCGGCGCGTTTCTTCCCGGAGATAGCCGCCCAGCGCCGCACGGAAGGTCGGCCAATCGCAGAACTGGATGCGCAGATAGGCGCCGTCGCCCGCTCGCGCCGCGCCATCCTAGCCACCCGCAACACTGCCGACTTTGAAGGATGCGGCGTTCGCCTGGCGAATCCCTGGCTCTGAGACGCGTATCAGGGGTACGCCTTCGGTCGTAAAGGAAGCCGCGTCCGCAGGACGCCTGAAAATAGCCCGGCGTTTCAACGCCGGGTAGACTCGGGAAAAATAGAAGCGCGTCCCGTCAGGGACGCCTGATCCGTCTGAAGCGTCGCCGGATGGAACGCGCGCGCAACTAAACCTGCTAAACTCATCCGTTTGCCGAGGAGGTCCCATGCGCCGTCTTTTTCTAATTTCTCTTGCGCTCATCGCCATTACGTTCCCAGCCTTCGCCCAGGCCAAGCATCCCTTCACTTTCGAAGACATGATGAAGCTGAAGCGCGTGGGCGAGCCGGAAGTTTCGCCCGACGGCAAGTGGGTGATCTTCAGCGTGGTCGATGTCGATCTCGCGGCGAATACGAAGACGCCGCATGTCTGGATCGTGCCCACGGCGGGCGGTCAGGAGCGCGAGATCATCGCCGATCAGGATGCCGACCGTCCGCGCTGGGCGCCGGATGGGAAGCGGTTTGCGTTTCTTTCGACGAAAGAGGGCGGGTCGCAGGTTTGGATTGCGGATTTCGACGGCGCAGCGGGAACGGTGTAGCGGCGTGTTCACAGTTTACTTCGATCGCGACCGAGGCCAGCGGCGAACTCTGGTCGCCGGATGGCAAGAACATTCTGTTCACCTCGGATGTTTATCCAGAGTGCGACGGTCGGCAGCGAACGAAGTTGCTTGCAACGCGAAGAAGCTGGAAGAAGCTGAAAAGTCCAAGGTAAAGGCGCAGATTTTCACTCATCTTGCTCTATCGCCACTGGAATGCCTACAAGGAAGGCAAGCGCAGCCACATTTTTATGATCCGAGTTTCGAATCCTCGCTGCCGGAGCAGCGTGGCGATCATCCGGCATCGATACCCGCGACCTCACGCCCGGCGACTACGATGCGCCCGTGTTCTCGCTCGGCGGGCAGGATGACTATGCCTTCTCGCCCGACGGGCAGGAGATTTGCTACACCTCGAATCACGACAAGAATCCGGCCGCTTCCACTAACAACGATCTGTGGATCGTTCCGGTGAATGGAGCGGCGGACGCATCGTCCGCCGAGGTTTTGGCCCAGACGAAAAACATCACCGCCGACAATCCCGCCAGCGACTCGACGCCGCTCTATTCGCCCGATGGCCGCTACATCGCCTACCGCGCCCAGCAGCGCCCGGGATACGAGAGCGACCGCTTCCGGCTGATGCTGTACGACCGCAAGACGGGCGAGAAGAAGAATCCTGACGGAGAGAGCTTAGATCGCTGGGTGGGGACGTTCGCTTGGGCACCGATTCTCCAAGCATTTATTTTTCACGGCTCGGAGAATGTCGGGATCATCGCTAATATCCGATTGAACCTATGAGCCGATGAAACTTGGACTCGCCCGAGAGTAGGCGGATTCAACTGACGACATCGAGCATGACGCCAGACGGGACAGCGCTCGATCTCACCCTGGATGTCGATCGCAAATCCCGTCGAGATTTATACGCAGCGACGGAGTCCACTGTTTGCGAAGTCGTACTGACAGATCAAGAAGGTCCGGCTCGCGATATGCAGTCCCGGAGTGCCAACTGTCTGAAGCGCAGCCGCTGACCCACATCAACGATGCCGTTCTCTTCGCAGATCGCGATGTCTCGCGCTCGAGTCTTTCTGGTTCATTGGCGCCAACGGCGACAGAGTCGAAGGCTTCCTGGTCAAGCCGCCGAACTTCGACGCCAGCAAGAAATATCCCGTGAAGTTCCTCATCCACGGCGGGCCGCAGGGCGCCTGGGGAGACGACTGGAGCTATCGCTGGAATCCCGAACTTTTCGCGCCACTTAATGGATACGTGGTCATCATGATCAACTTCCACGGCTCGACCGGCTACGGGCAGAAGTTCATCGACGCCATCAACGGCGACTGGGGCGGCGCTCCGTTTGAAGACCTGATGAAGGGCCTCGACTACGCAGAAGAACATTTCGCTTTCATTGATAAGACCCGGGAGTGCGCGCTGGGCGCCAGCTACGGCGGATACATGGCCAACTGGGTGCTCGGCCACACCGACCGCTTCAAGTGCATCGTGACCCACGACGGCATGTTCAACGCGGAATCCGCCTGGGGCACGACCGAGGAACTCTGGTTCAACGACTGGGAGTTCAAAGGCACTCCCTACGACAATCGCGCGATGTATGAGAAGTGGTCGCCGCAGCAGTACGCGAAAAATTTCAAAACGCCGACGCTGGTCATCCACGGACAGAAAGATTATCGGCTGGATGTGTCGCAGGGATTCGATCTCTTCACCACGCTGCAAATGGAAGGCGTGCCTTCAGAGATGCTTTATTTTCCCGACGAAGGCCACTGGGTGCAGAAGCCGCAGAATTCGCAGCTCTGGTACAAGACGGTAAATGATTGGGTTGATCGGTGGACGAAGAAGTAGGTCGGACCTCGGCTTGCGGCGCAAAACGGCGCGCGATTACGCAGAGGATGATAGATCGAGCGTCCCGTAGGGACGCCTGAAAATAGCCCGGCGTTTCAACGCCGGGTCGATGTAGCCATATCGGTGGAACCCGTCCCGTTAGGGACGGCTGAAATGATCCCGCAATTTGCCGCTGCTTTCAGTTGTGCCTCCGGCACAAGGCTGATTTTGTGGCGCTGCAATCCCGCCAGTAAACTGGCGGGCTATTATCGATGGTCCCTCCGGGACCTGCGGCATCTGCGATGCCAGCGATTCGTGTGTTGATTTAAGGAAAGCTTGCCATCACATCCTCGAGGAAGGCATTTGTCCCGGCCGAAACTTGGATCTCAACTTCCAGCACTCCTGTGAACGATCCGAGGCTCGGTAGAAAGTTCGCAAGCCGTTGGCATCGCTCGTGGTTCTACTCTGGCTCGCACCTAAAATCACCGGCATCCTTGGTTGTGTGACCGTCGTATCCCCAGAGGTCACCGTTAAATCGTTGGCTGGCGGCCGCAGCACGGTGGATTGAAACAAGACGCCGGCTCCAAGAACGGGATTCGGCGGAGTAGATGAATCCGTCACTCGGACAGTGAGTGGCTGAAATGGCGGCGCGGTGATGACCTGTGCAGCTCCGGCCACTGCCTGCAGGTTCAAAGCTGAGGCTGCGACGGCGTTGCCATAGGCAGTTTGGCAGGGGCTGCCCGAGGCGACGCAAGCAACGACTTGAACATTGGCCGCGAAGCTCGTGAGGGTGAGCGTGACCGTCGCGTAGCCAGTGCTATTCGTGACGGCACTGGCGGCGCTGAGAGAGCCGATTCCCTGAGCGATCCTGAAATCTACAGTCACGCCGGCCTGCGGCGCTCCGGTACTCACGACCCGGGCCGTGATCGGCACGCTCAGGCTGGCTCCCTGGGCGATCCAGAGATAAGGCGTGGTAATTCCGATATCGGAAGCGGTGGATGTTGCCGATAGAGTGCCGGAAACCGATTGCGCCGGGTTGTAGACTGCGGGAGCGAGTGTGGCCGTAAATGTTGCGACCCCGATCGCGGCGGGAGTGATCGCGGTGGAAGCCAATCCGCTTTCATCGGTAACCACCGAACAACCGGAAGCGCCGCCGCACGCAGAGAGCGTGGCGCCGTTGGTGGTGCTCCATACGACTGTTGCACCGTTGACAGCGGTCACGCCATCTGAGGCGACAACACGCACGCGCAGTGCGTTCGCGGCCTGGGTACCTACCGGCGTCTGAGGATTGGTCCCCTGTAAGAGGACGATCTGATCGGTCGATGCCGCCCCCATCGTGAGCGCGTTGGTCATGGCGGAGCTAGAGCCGCTGGCCGGGTCGGTGATAGTGACGGTCTGGGGTCCGTCGCTTTGAGGCGGGGCAGCCAGGAGGATCTGACTGGCGTTCGTGGCCAGGAGCGGTACCACGTGACTTCCCACGCTGACGGTGAGGCTGGGCGCGAATCCGATGCCTTGCAAAGTGATAGCTCCGCCATTGATCGGGATACGCGCAGGATTGACTGAGTCACCGTAGAGGACATGGGCGTGGTAGGCATAATCCGGTCGACCGTCGCCGCGTAGATCGGAGACTCCGATAATGAAACTGCCTGAATTCAACACTTGTGCGTCCAGTTGGCTCATGCCGAAGTTGGAGGAATTGAACGGGACGGTAGTGAGAACTGGGGGCGCCGTGCCTTGTGGATCGGTTGAGTTCCACATACCGACAACTGGGCTTGCTTTCGACTCCGTGGGCGAGCCGGTTTCATCCAGAGCGGTGACCGCAACCGACAACGTGCGGTTGGCTTGAGCGGTGATCATAAAATACGAGACTTCGCCATAGCCGCTGAGAGAACCGACCCAATCGCCGGCGGAAGGCACGATCGCCGGGGCAGGCCATGTCTCGCTAGCGGACCATGCTGGAACTGCCTGGGCGCTATCAGACATGGGAATGTCCTGTTCAAAATCGCCACCCGCGCTGGCGGTGATGATAATGGGTACAAAACTGCCAGATGGAGCCACTTGCGAAAAGTCATAGGGGCAAACACCGCCGGACCAGAGCGGATCCAGAGGTTCGACCGAGAGCTGATATTGGGCTGTGCTCTCACCGTTCGGAATGGGCAATCCGCCGAGGTCGAAAAATCCCTCCGAAGTTTGATTTGTGGAACCGAATTCACTGTAGGCATTTCCCAGGGAATCGATTAATCCTGTGATGGGATTACCGGCGTTGCCGGTGAAGAGAAATCCCGAAACAGAGGAGACTGAGTATTGGTGCGAGGGCAATCCCGTGGAAGGATCGATCCAACGGGCGAACACGTTCACGCCCTGCATGGGCTGGCCCTCGGCGCCGAAATGATTTACGAAATAAACTGAGCCGTGTATTCGAGCAGTGTTCGAGGGAGAAGTGGCCGGGGGATAAAGACGGGAAAGCGCGGCTATGTCATCCGGCGCGAGCTGGTAGGGGTTTGGATAGCAAACGGTAATGGGAACGCAGTTTATCGAGTCCATGTAATGCATGACGGGAAAGCCCGCATAATCGTCGGCGGTGGGGAGCGGATTGCCGGTGCTTACGTTCAAATTCAATTGCGACCAGCCGAGGCCGAGGACGTTTCCCAGCACGCGTACCAGGCGGTACTCCACGTCGGTAAGTTGCGCTGGCTGAAGCGCGCACTGTCCATTGATTACGACCAAGGCGTGCAGGAAATTTGCGCTGGTGTTGAAGTTGTCCGTGCCTCCGTAAACCGCATTCCAGAAGCATTGCGATGTTCCGCCCGCACCCGCGCCCAGCAATGCGTCAGTCACTGAGCCGTCATAGTCGTAGACAATCCCGACCGGAGTTTGCGTGGCGGCGGGAGTGATGTCCGCAGGAGCGGTTACGGTTCCATTCGAGTTGACGGCGATATTGCTGCCGTTTACATCTTCGGCAAGCTGGCCGGGGTTGGTGACCGTGATGGCCGCGACGGAAACCGAACTCCATTGCAGGAAAGCGCTGGCGACGAAGGCATTGGCAGCGGTGTTCGGCAGGATGGGACTTAGGTCCCCCTGGTCCGTGTAGTAATTCACCTGGCCTTGCGACCAAGTAAGGGGCTGGCCCATCGCAGATGAGTTGAAGAAGCTGGAACCGGCAACATATTCGGGGCCTCCAGCGATGGCGATCGCAGCGAATGACATAACCACAGCGACAACTGCGAGCCACCCGAAACAACAGGCGGTCGGTGGATGCCGCGAATTTCTGCGTGATCAGGCGCATTATTCCTCACCGCTGGCACGGCGAACCGCATGGAAGAAGTCGGCATAGGGAACAAGTTTTTTCCCACCAATCAGCTGGATCGGCCGCCAGAGCGCGGAAATATTCTGGACGTTCGTCTTGATCCTGCCCTGGGGATCGATTTCGAATCTGCCCATAGGGCCAGCTACGGGACTAGTGAGCCCCAGTCTGCTAAGTGGGTACAGAAACAACATGACTCGTTCCCCTATGCGGTAATGCTCTTTACTGGTCCAGAGGCCGGCCCACTCGTGGATGGTTAAGTTCTGGCCGGTCGTAGTCCCGCGAAGTGCACGTTCCACGTGGAAGGTAACCATGGTGGAGGCCGGGGTTTGTCCGGGTGCCGATGTGACGCGGCCGCCTGCACGTCCCACAGCCGTAACCTGGCCGGAAAATATGATTCCGGCAGCGCCAGCAATTTGTGGCAGGCTGATCGGGGACGGGACGACTGGCCTATGCCACGGTTCATTGACAGGCAAGGGAAGGCGAATCGGTGAAAAGTGAGGAGTATCCGGCGGACCCGCTGTTATGGGCGTCAGAACACGGAAGTGATCCTCAGCGGCGGTCTGTGCCCGTAGTGGGGAATCCAGGAAAATCGAAGCTAAGAAAATCGGTAAGGAACAGGCGAGCAGACGCCAGCAGCTCCCGCTCATAACAATCACCATGGGGAACCAGTCTCTGCTCGGAGGTTTTGGGAAACCAATGACATGTTAAGCGGAGTTCGGGAAAAGGCGCAGTGACAGATATCACAATGAGCTTGTGGATCGCCGGCGCTCAGGTATAGCGCACCAGGACCTAAAGAATTGCTGGGAAGAGGCTAGCCTTCTAAAGCCATGGCTGCAAAGGGTGGCGCGGGCTAATCCTTTCGCTCGCGATGCCGATATTGCAGTCAGGGCGACCTGCGTGAAAATCCTATTGGTGGATGACAGCAAGACGATTCTGCGCGAAAACGAGCGCGTTCTCCACAAGGCGGGGTATGAAGTGATTTGCGCCGAGGATGGCGAGTGCGCATTGAAACTGGCGCGCGAGCACAAGCCGGACTTGATCCTGCTGGATATGATCCTGCCAAAGGTGAGTGGTCCAGAGGTGCTCGCCCGCTTGAAAAATGACACCGCCACGGCAGGCATTCCAGTTGTAGTGCTGAGCAGCCTCACGGAGAGAAACCGGCAAAAGCTGATCGAAGCGGGGGCTGAAGATTACGTGGAAAAGAACTCCCTGGCGCCACAACCTGGCGTCAATTTACTGCCCACGATACTGGAAAATTTGATTTGCCGGATTAACCGCAAACGGGGAATTGCTTTCAGCAGCATCCCGTTGAACAAAAAATAGAATTGTCTGCACACCCACGCGCGAGTGTCCCAACGCGCGCAGGTACCCGGCAAACATTCCGCTTACGACCTGCGCCCCAGGTGTTCCTCGGCGCTCAAATTCGCTCCGGCCAGCAGCAACAATCCTGACAGGAACGCCCAAAACATCATACTCACCGAGAGAGAGAAAGGTCCATAAACCTCGGCGAAATTAAGCCAGGGCAGCGCCAGAATATAGCCATACTTCAAAGCCTCCGACAGCAATCCCATGATGAAGGCCGCCGGAAGCACGGCTCGTGCCGGAACCTTGCCATTGGGCAAAACCCAATAAATGAGAAAAAAGATGGCCACGCTAGTCGCGATGGCAAATACCTTCATCATCACGAAGGCGGCCAATCGAATCGAGCCGGTGCCATGGCCGCGCAGTACGAATTGCAACAGGGCCATGTTTCCGGCGGTCATTGCAATGGAAAGCAAAGTCAGCACACCGCAGCCGAATGCCAGTCCCAAAGAGATCAACTGATTCCCCAGGTACGACCGATTACTGGGAAACCGCCAGATCCGGTTCAGAGCAACTTCCAGCGGCATGAAAACGCCCGAAGATGTGACCAAAAGAATAATGAGCGAAACGACCTGCACACGTTGGCGGCTGTTCACCATGGCGTTCAGGTTGCGAATGACGAAGTCCTGACCTGCGGGAAGATAGTCTTTTAGCAGCTCGAGGATTACGTCATACATAACCCGGGAGTGGAAAACCCGCCGGATAAGCGTCATCAGCAGGACCACGAAAGGGAAAAAGGCCAATATCGCATTGGCGGCGACCGAGAATGCAAAAGTATGCACATCGGTCCGCAGCAGATACCTTATTGTGGAAACTGTTATCCCTGATGGCCGTTTACGCCGCTCCAGTGGCGGTGGCGAGGGCGTAGCAGTTGGCTCGGTCAGCAGAGGGGTGGCAACCGGAGCTGTAGTTTGTTCAGGCATGGCAGTACAGGCTAATCCTATCAAGGGTTTGGCTCGCCTGCGGCACTTCATGGCAAACCAAAGTGCCGGTCCAGGAAGATACTTTTCTTATACTTCGTTAAAAGAATCAAAAAACGGCAGGTTGCCTTTTTTTACGTTTCCCTTCTAATTCTTCTTGTCAAACGATTTAGTAGTGCTTATTATCGTTTGCTCATTACCCGGTGGATGCCGGGCAATGCGTTGTAAGGCAGGTTGACGTCTTGAGTAGTGCCGTAGAAACAGCGTCGATGGTCGGGGCTCCAAAAGTTTCTCGCCGCAATGTCTTCGCGTGGCGTTGAACTTGAGGAGTCTTTTGCTTTGGAGCAATTTCCGCGGCACTGATGGACGCGACCGAGTTCCACCGTTTCTCCGAAGGGGGCGTTCCGGTTCGCCGGAACAACATTAATGGAGATTCGGGGAACCAATTCTTCACGACAGTGAAAGGAGTTTTTCCGTGAGAGAGAAGGGAACAGTAAAGTGGTTCAACGGGGCGAAAGGATATGGTTTTATCCAGCGCTCCACGGGGGAGGACGTTTTCGTACATTTCTCCGCGATTCAGGAGAACGGTTACCGCTCGCTCAATGAGGGTGAGACCGTGGAGTTCGATTTGCTGAAAGGCCCCAAAGGCTTTCAGGCGGGCAACGTCGTCCGCGCCTAATCTGCTGGCTGCGATTTCCTACCCTCCCGCTCGGGAGGGTTTCTTTTTATGGGCTGCTATTGTGAGTGGGAGGCTGGCCCACCTTAAGTTTTTCCAGACAGTACCAACACAACAGGCTGCCCCACTCGTCGCGGTTTTCGACGAGTGGGCACCACAGACGCTGAAAGTTTACCCACGGATCCGATCATGCGATCTCGCGCACGCGCAATTCCGCTTTCTGCGCCTCATTGACCAGTACCGGTCCCCGCTTGCCTGCAGCGTAGTGTTGATAGCTGCTCCACTTCCATTGTTCCGGCGCCAACACTAGACCGCGCGCCACGGGATTACGATGCATATAACGCAACTTCTCGATCCGTTTCTTCTCAGTGAACACGACAAAATCGTAAAAGCGGCATTGCCAGACGTGGCCCTCGCTGAGTGCCGTATTCCACAAAGATGATTGCCGCGCATCGGCATCGGCGCGGAGCTTTTGCAGGAGTCGCCGGGCGAAGGACTGTTTGAGGACTTTCATCACAACCGACGGATCGCCGCGCTCCGGTTCGCCGAATAGTAGATGAACGTGCTCGGGCATGACCACGTAACCAACAACCACGAAACGATGGCGTTGGCGCACCTGTTCCATGACTTCGAGGAACAGATCACGACTCCATGGCGTGCCGAGCAGAGCGCTTCGCCGATAGCAGCTCGTGGTAATGAAGTGCAGATACGCAGCGCCGTAGTAGCGATGCAGTCTGGTTGGCATCGGCAACATGTATCACGGAGATTCAAGTATCGTCTGTGACAAGCGAACCAGGAATTGAGGTCCGTGGTGCCCACTCGTCGAAAACCGCGACGAGTGGGGCAGCCTCATTCGATATGGCGGGTGGGCCAGCGCCCCTGGAATTACCGCAGTTCCACCGACACCAGATCGCCATCGGAGATGCCGCCGGGCTTGTAGTTCACCGAAACCGAGCGATCGTTCCAGGCACACGAGAACGAGTCGGCGCCGATCAGTAACAGTGATTTGTAATCGGGGGTGCGCAGCTTCATGATTTTTCCGCCGGAAGAAACGGTAAGAATTGCGGCAGGAGATTTCGAGCAGTCCACGCCCACCAGGCGGCCCTGAAAAAACTTTGCCGGACGCATGTCAGCGGCGCCAGCATTGTGCGAGGCTTGCTCCGCCGCGGCGCGTTTGGCGGCGTCCTGCTCCAGCACATCAAATGGAGAACTCTGCGGAGAAAATTTCGGAGTATTCGAAGCCGCTGAAAGCCCATACTTTTGCTGGTTGGCCAACTGGCTCAACTGCTCGCGCGCTTCCGCCGCTACTTGCGGATTGCCGCTGCTTTTCAAATGTTCCAGCAAGGTTCGCGCGGCGTCCCATTTCTTGTCTTCAATATGAATTTGTGCCAGATGGTAGACATATTCCTGGTTGCGCGGGCTGAGTTGGATGGCAGCACGCTCCGCCTGCAAAGCCGCGACTGGACCGCCGCCCACCATGCGCGCCATCGCCAGCAAATCGTAAGCGTCGGCGAATTCCGGATACCACTCCAGCACCGCGCGCAGATCCTGCATCATGTTGGGCAAGCCCTGGATATCCGCGTGTCGAGCGTTGGCGACGCGGTATTTCATTACCGAAACGTAATAACGAATCCACATGTCGCGCGGGTTGAGGGCCGCGGCATCGCTTAGTTCTTCGGAAGCCGCATCGAATTCACCGTGCTGCAGGTGATCCCAAGCGAGAGCTCGGTGAGCGATCTCGTTGCCGCTGGCGGCTACGAGAGGACCTTGTTGTGTTGCATCATTCTTATCTTTATCGGATTTCTTACTGCTGCGCTTTGCGCAGACTTGCCGGGTCGACCGCTGTGGCCAGCGACTGTAATTCCTGCAAGCCGGCAGCGCGGCGTTCGGGAATTCTGGTTTTGATTTCGGCAGCGTAGGCGTGAGCGTCAGTTTCGCGCATTGGCGTGGCGATGATCGCGCTATCTTCCGGGCTCACCGGTACGGGAAACTGGTAAACCTGCGGCGGATTCTGTGGTGGATTTGGCTGCTTCGACTGATCGAGCGCCGTGAACAAAGGCGTGAGGGAATGGAAGTAAGCTTTTACCGCCTGATCAAATTGCACGGGCGTTACGCCATAAGCTTTCTGAATGGCCTCTTCCACCGGCACATGTTGGTTCTCAACCAGATCGAAGTAAGTACCAGTTTCCGGCAATTTCTTTTCGTGCAACAGGTAATGCATCGTCATCCACGACTGTGCATAAAACAGAGTGTGATGCGTGGCTTCGTTATAAGAAGAAGTGTCATGCTTCATCGTGAGCAGATCGGGCAGCGCGAGCCAGACCTGGCCACTGAGTAACTCCGTCAGCGACTTCGGCGGATTGCGAACCTCGCGCTGGTTCTCCAGCAGATCCTCGCTGAACAGGTTGTTCAATTCAGGATCGCCGCCGATCTCGACTTGCCGATTGTCCACGCGGATCGAGCTGAAATATTCCGCCAACCCTTCGTCGAACCATCCCTCGACTGGAGGGTAGTTGTAGTTCAGCAGAAGATGGGCGAAGTCGTGGGCGACGGCTCGCCACGGCTCTACTTCAAACATATTCAGCACAATAAAATTCTGGTCTGTTCCGGGGACGAAGAATCCAGGAACGCTAATGGGCTGCCCCTGCCTCAATGGGGCAGTCTGGTAATAATTTTTGTCGTTCTTTAAAGCGAGAATGGTCAGGGGCAGCGGTTCATTGAGACGATCTTTCATCAGCAGAATGGCAAATACGGATCGCATCTGCTCGAACCGTAACGCGACTTCTTTTCCTTTTTTCTCGCCGGCATCGGTAATGACGGTGAAATGCGTGGAGTGAATTTCAAGCCACGGGGACGGCTCGGCAGCCCGAGCCGGCAATGAGGAAAGAATTCCCAGAAGCGCTACAGTGAAAAATAAAACCGGGATAGTACGAGTGCGAACCATGCGCATTCCGCCGGGGACGCGGGCAATAAAGGAATGCTAACACGGCCTCGGCACTGAAGCGGAGCGCATGACCTGCCTTCTACGCTTTCTGCGTATGCCCTTTGCAAAAACCCCAAAGGATGGGCTTCCCGACGGAGCGAAGAAGCCCCGCTTCTCGCGAAGGACGCGAGAAATGGGGCAACCCAGATCAAATGAGCGCGAGATAGCGACGCCGCGGAATGTCGCCCAATGCCGTTAGAATCCCGCCATCCCTTCCAGACCGGCGTCTTCGGAGAGGCCATCGACATCGCCAAGGCTGTTGAGCGTCCCATCCGGATTGATGCCAAAGATGCTGACGGTGCCTGTACCCGAATTCAGCGTATAGAGATATTTGCCATTTGAACTGATAACGATCTCCAGGTTGATGCTTCCGCTCGGATTCGTTCCCAGCAGGGTTCCAGAAACGGGTGTCAACGCCCCGGCCGCGCTGAGAGCGAAACCAGAAATGGTGGAAGATGCAGAATTCGAGGTGTAGACGAACTGGCCGTTGGGAGTGACCGCCAGCCAGCACGTTGCCGCCCCCAGAGTTGGAATGCTGGCGCTGATGGGAGTGAGTGTTCCATTGGTGACGACCGTATAGGAAGAGATGGCGGATGCATTCGTACCGCCGGTTGGTCCAGTCTGGACGACCAGAGCCGTTCCGTTGGGTGCAAATGAGACCGCAAAGGCCCCGGGATCAGCGCTTGGATTCACCACGATGGGACCGAGCGTGCCGTCGCTTTGGATGTGGAAGGCATCGATGTTGTTGGTTAGCTTCTCCGTGACCAGAAGGAACTGGCCGTCTGGACTAAAGGATAACGATCCGGGTCCGGAGGTTCCGGTGCTCAGATAAGTAGTTGACTCAGGGATCTGCTTCAGGTGCCCATCTGCGGCGAGGTGGAAACCGACCAGGTCGCTCGTGCCGCCGCCATTGACCACGTAGACCAAACTTCCGTGCTGGGCAACCGCGACCGGTTCGCTGCCGCCGCAGGGAACCTTATCCAGCAGAGTGAGGTTCGCGCCCTGAACTTGAAATACTGAAATATTCCCGCTGCCGGCATTCACTGCGAATAACAGAGTGTGCGTTTCGCTCAGCGTCAGAGCACCTTGCGATCCCAATGGGTCGGTCACGCCACCGCTGCCCCGGCCTCCTGTGGAGAATATTTTCCGTTCCTGCAACGAACCGTCCGCATTGCGCTTGTATGACACGATCTGATTATTATCGGCGGCATTCGTCATAACGAACAGCGCGCCGCCTGAAACGCTGCTAGTTTGAGCCTTGCTACGGGCTGGGAAGACTACGCTCATTGCCAAAACGGTGGTCAAAAGAACATGGGAGGTCTTCAACATCGGAATGCTCCTTAAGGTTGACAAATTACGCAGGCCTCGGATTTTGGAACCACACAATCGGGCGTGGCAGTCCCTGGATCACTGGCCGCGTTCTGGTGAGAGCATCGATCGCGAAGGAAGTTACAGCGTAGTGAGAGATATTTAAAAGTGATTGCGAATTCTTGATCTGAAATGCAACATGCAAGAAACCTGCCCTCGCAGATTTCTACTCCGGCAGGCCCAGCCGGCGCGTCAGGTCCGCGTAGCGGGGGTCCGAACGGATGGAGTCGAAGGCGGGGTAGCGGATCGCGAAAATCAACTCATCGTCCTCCTCCGCTAAGGCTTTTTCCAGGGACTCAAAAGCCTGGTTACGATCGCCAGCCAGTGCAAATCCTACCGCGATGGCTGCCATGTTGTCCCGGGGATTGGGAGCGGCGAGCACCATCTGGCTGTAGCCTTTGGCGTCAGGGCTCCACGATCCGGATACTGGCGCGAATTTGCGGAATTCGCTCTCTGCATCCGCGAAGTGGCCGGTAGTTGCATACAACTGCGAAAGCTTGTAATGCGCGGGAGCGAAGGCTGGATCGCGTTCCAGCACCTTCTGGAATTGGGCGAGCGATTCGGGGTAGTGGCCGGCCACCATCAACGTTACCGCGTAATTCGTATTGACGATGGAAGATAGCGGATCGAGCGATAGCGCGGTGCGGAATTCTTCCAGTGCCTGATCGATGCGCTTTTCGGGAATCAAGTAGCTGAACGCGTAAAAATAATGGGCCGTGGCGCTGTTTGGATTTAACTCGATTGCGCGGCGAAACTCCGGCTCCGCTTCGCTCCACCGCCAACCCATGGCGAGAGCGCCGGCGCGGGCGGTATGAGCCTCGGGCAGGGAGTCGTCCAGTTCGAGCGCCTTGCGGCTGGCCTCGTCCGCCAACAGACGCGCTTGCCGTGGCGTGATGCCGATCCCGTAGCTGGAGGCCACGTTGTAAGTATCAGCAAGGCCGGTGTAAGCGAGAGCGTAGTTGGGGTCGGCCGCAATCGCCTGCTGGAATAGATCAATGCTTTTTTTCAGACCTTCCGGTGTGCGCCCATACCAGAGCTGGCGGCCTTCCAGATAAAGGCGATAGGCTTCAGGGTTCGTCGTGCCTGCACTGCCCAGCTTTTGCGTTGCCTTGGCGGGATCAGCGCGGTGGAGGCTGGTGGAAATGTCGCGAGTGATCTCTCCCTGCACTTGAGTGACGTCCGCCGCTTTCCGTTCATAGCGCGAACCCCATAGCTCGCTGCCGTCGGCGGTGTTGACCAGATCTGCTTGCACCGCCACTTCGTCGCCGTGTTGCGTGATGCGACCCATGAGAACCGCGTCTACTTGCAGCTTTTGGCCGATCTCCCGCGGGTCTTCCTGGCTTCCTTTAAAGCGGAAGACGGTACTGCGCGCCATCACTTTCAGATCCCGGAGCCTGGACAGAGTCCCGATCAGGCTGTCCGTCAAACCATCGCTCAGGTATTCATTGTTGGCGTCAGCGGTGGCGTTCACGAAGGGAAGTACGGCGATCGAACTGACGTTTTGCGTGGCACGCTTGCCTCGCAAGAAGTAAGCGGTGGTCACTGCCCCGACCAGCACAATGGCCGCAGCCACGGCAACCCATTTCATTGAGAAGCGAGCTTGCCTGGCGGCGGGGATACTGGCCGAAGATGAAGACGCAGGTGGAACGCTCGCCGAAACGCCTGACGAGCGTCCTGACTCGAAGTCGCGTTTCAGGCGCGCCAAATCGGTTCGCAAATCGGCGGCGGACTGGTAGCGCAGGTTGCGGTCCTTCTCCAGAGCCTTGTTAAGAATGCGTTCCAGTTCTGCGGGCATATCCGGATTCAGCCGCACTGCTGAAGGCGGAGCCGCATCCAGAATGGACTTAAAGATTTCCGCCGAACTGCCGCCGCGGAACGGAAGCGTACCCGTCGTCATCTCGTACAGCACGGCACCAAAAGAAAATAAATCGCTGCGGGCGTCGAGCTCTTTGGCTCGTGCCTGTTCCGGCGACATGTAGGCGATGGTTCCCAGCGTCGAGCCCGGACTCGTAAGGTTCGGGTCGATTGCTGCCGTCATCGTGTTCGCGGATGCAACCGGATTTTGCGATGTGGTGGTAGTGCTGGCAATCTTCGCCAGGCCGAAGTCGAGAATCTTGGCATGTCCTCGTTTAGTCACGAAGATGTTGGCGGGTTTGATGTCGCGATGAACGATGCCTTCGGAGTGAGCGGCGTCGAGGCCGTCAGCGATTTCGATGGCAAGCGAGAGCGTGGTTTCGTTATCCAGCGGCTTGCCCGAAATCATGTGCTTCAGGGTAAGGCCATCCAGAAACTCCATGGCGATGAAAGACTGTTCGCCGTGGCGGCCAATTTCGTAGATGGTGCAGATGTTGGGATGATTCAACGCCGACGCGGCGCGCGCCTCCCGTCGAAACCTCTCCAGCGCCTGGGGATCGCGCGACAGTTCATCGGGCAGAAATTTAAGGGCAACAAATCGACCCAGCTCGGTGTCTTCAGCTTTATAGACCACTCCCATGCCCCCACCGCCCAGTTTTTCCACGATGCGGTAATGAGATATGGTTTGGTCGATCACTGTTTTTGGCTTGAAATAACGAGGCCGCTCCATCTTACGGGCGGCTTACCGGACAGTCAACGAATCGTGATAGCCGGTGCTGGCAGGTTTTGGGGCGCTTCGACGAAGCCGTCGAGCTTCCCTCGACTTGACAGCCGATGACCGCTCTCCTACATGAGCTTCTGCGATTGACGGCAAGAAGTGAAAAGAAGTTAAATAGTGCCGACCGAATCCTCGTAAAATTAATCCACGTAAAGACGGCCGAGCCTGGGGAACGATGAAGTAGGAGTGATTTCCTTGCGAAGTGCCGACGGTCCTTCGGTTTGGCAGCAATTTCGACGCACTCTCGCTCTTCTGGCGATTGAGTGGCTGGCAGTATCTCTCGTTGTCGTTCTTCTTGTGGTTTGGCCCGTTTGCATCCCGCAGAGTTTTGCGCAGAATCCGCAACCTGACAATCAGACGAAATCGTCGCGGGACAGCCAATGCTCTTACCGAACCGCCCATCGAATGCCGCGCCCGATCGTCTGATTGCGCCCGACAATACTATGATTTACGCGACGGCGGGGCCACTCTTGAAATTCACTTTGAAACCAACGGATCGGCGCAAAACGAGGGCGAAGGAACGATGGAAGAATTATCCGACGGAGCCACACAGTGGCGCTGGTCGGCGCAAATGCAGGAGTCTCGCGCGCTGCGAATTGGCACCGACGACCGAGTCTATGGCACGAATGCTTCCGCAGCCGTTCCCTTGCGGGTTCAACTCGTGCGCTCCGCTCTGCATTGGCCAATCATGCGAAATGGCTTCCGCTTCCGCCATTCGAGCGGCGGACGTAAAACGCGAAGGCATGGCAATGTCATGTTTTCTATTGAGCGCAGCGATACCGCCGAATCCGGCGCACCGCTCGTGGTTCGACCGGGAATACTGTATCGGAACGCCAACACGGGCCTGCTGCAGATGTGGTCGGAAGCGCCGGGAATGTAGAGGTCTACGAATATACTGGTGCCACGAACTTCACGGTCATACTGTGCCTAAGCAGGGGGACATCTTCGAAGATGGCACGGCGCGCGGTTGAGGTACACATGGAAGGCCCGGAAGATGCCCCCATGGCGATGCGAATCTTTTTCTGCCGACGCCGGAAATGGTGGATGACGTTGGTTCGTTACTTTGGCGTACGCCAATTGACATCACGATGCGCGACGACACGGCGGAACTGGGGCGACCTCGGCTCTTTCTCGAGCCCGTGATTGTCAGGTCATTCTGGATGCGCGAGATGGCAGCGTGCTGAATGGGAGGCGCTGCAGATCGTTGCTGATTCGGATTGAGCGCACCGCCGTGAGATTCGTCAAAATCTCGTTTGGCCGTCTGGATGTTCAGCAAGAGGCGTTCATCAACGTTCAATTTCACATGCCGGCAGGAACTGGGGCGGTACGCCGATATTTCACATTCTTCATGTGCCGGACGATGGCACTCACAGTGTTTACTTTCCCCAGGATTCAACAATCATCATTCGAGGGTTACACGAATTTCCTGGGGAATATGACGAATTTGGGATCGCAGGGAGTAGTGGAAGTTACAGGCATTCCGGCAGGCCGTTACAATTTCAGCGTCGAGCGCCCGGAGGGGAGGGTTCAGATGGATGGGGTTGCAATCACCAAAGATGGAGAAGAAATCGATATCTCCAAAGGCGAGGCCTCAAGCAGCGTCAAATTCTCTGTGCATATTGCGGGAGAAACAAAGCTACCGGAGCAGCTTTCGATCGGCCTGCGCTCGGGCACGAGAACGTCGGAGTTTCTCAGTTGGATTCCAAAGGCGAAGCCGAACTGGAGCAAGTCGCCCCTGGCAAATACGAAGTTTTAGTGTGGGGGCCGAGCAAGCGCTACTCTGTCGCGCACATGTCGGTGGACGGCGCTCAGATTTCGGGACACGCATTGTCAGTAGCGGCAGGGTCGTCGCCATCCGTATCGCTTACGGCGGTGACCGGCGACGCCGAGATACAAGGAACGGCGATGCGCGAGGGGAAGAGGTTCGCCGGAGCCATGGTAGTTTTAGTGCCGAAAAATCCCGAGGCGGACCGCGATCTTTTCCGCCGTGATCAAAGCGATCTGGACGGTACATTTCTTTTGCGCAACGTGATTCCGGGATCCTACACTCTTCTGGCTATCGAGAACGGCTGGGACTTGGACTGGTCGCAGCCAGGAGTGATTGCCTCGTATCTGAAACGCGGTCGGAAAGTAGAGATTGGCAATCAGAGTGGTGGGCCCAAGAATGTCGCGGCGGCAATCGAAGTGCAATCCAGGTAGTAGGTGAATTAATCGCCGCTGGCGTGGTTCTGCGTAGGCACGAGAAGCAGGCGCGGTTTCGCTTCCACGGGCAATTGCTGCGATGCCCGTCCGCAAGCCTGAAGGATGCCGATGACTGCGGCATAAGCCGCGACGACGCCAATTCCAACCGAGGCAACTACCGTAACGCAGAGAATCAGAGGCATGAAAAGCGAAATCACGGTCCACCCTGTCTAAATCAAAAGATCGAAATTCAAAAAACTGCAGTCAGAAATGGCAATACTCAGATGCCGCCGGCTCAACTTTGGTCTATGCAGCTTCTTCAATCTACCTGCGTTAAAGGCCGCCGCTAGTGACGACCCAGATGCTCCGCGACCTACCGGCTGCGTAGTAAAATACGGAGTAGAGCTGCGCATTCCTAATGTCGAACAATTCTGTAGGGCTGTCGACGTTACGGAAGGGCTATCCAGCCTCGATTTTCAGACCAGTAACTAAATGGCTATTACTAAGATCTCAGTGCGCGGGGCGCGCCAGCATAACCTCAAGAACATCGACGTTGAGATTCCGCGCAACACGCTGACCGTGGTGACCGGGTTGAGCGGTTCGGGGAAGTCTTCGCTGGCTTTTGACACGATTTATGCCGAGGGCCAGCGCCGTTATGTAGAAACGCTTTCCACCTATGCACGGCAATTCCTGGACCAGATGGAACGCCCCGATGTAGATGCAATTGATGGACTTAGCCCGTCTATCTCGATTGAGCAGAAGACCACCAGCCGCAGTCCTCGGTCAACCGTCGGCACGATTACTGAAATCTACGATTATCTTCGCTTGTTGTTCGCTTCGATTGGTATTCCGCATTGCCCCAAGTGTGGCCGGCCGATCAGCCGGCAATCCGCTGAGCAGATCGTGCAGCGGGTGATGGCCCTGACTCCCGAGGATCGCGTGATGGTGCTCGCTCCGATCGTTCGCGGACGCAAGGGCGAATTCAAGAAAGAGATAGAGACCTTGCTCAAGCACGGCTACACCCGTGCCCGGGTCGACGGCGAACTGGTGAACCTGGAGGACGATCTCAATCTTGATAAGCGAAAGAATCACACCATCGAAGTGCTGATTGACCGGCTGCTGGTGAAACCGGGAATCGAGCATCGCCTGGAGATGTCAGTAGGTCTCGCCATGAAATTGGCGGGGGGGCTGGTGCAGGTGGTCGTAGTCGGGGGCGAGGAGCAACTCTATTCCGAAAAGCTTGCCTGTCCCGATTGCGGCATTAGCGTACCGCAACTCGAACCGCGGTCTTTCTCGTTTAACAGTATGTACGGCGCATGTCCCGGAATGCCACGGCCTGGGCAGCCGCTACGATTTCGATCCCGCGAAGGTGATTACGGACTGGTCGAAGCCATTGCTCGATGGCGGTCTAGGGCCGGGTTCTGCATCGCAGGGGCTGATCCACAGTTTGCAGGTGACTGCGGCGGCGCACGGCATCGATCTGAATACGCCCTTTGAAAAGTTTTCCGAAAAGATTCAGGATCTGCTGCTGAATGGAGAGTCCGGACGCGGCAAAACCGGTTTCCGCGGAATTTTTGGATATTTAAAACAAAATCTTGAGGAGTCGACTTCCGAAGGCTATCGTGACTGGCTGATGGATCACATGTCGGCCAGCGACTGCCCCGTGTGTCATGGGAAGCGGTTGCGGCCGGAGAGCCTTGCGGTGAAAGTAAACGGCATATCGATTGCCGATTTTACAGCGCTGCCCATCTCCAGCGCGCTCGAAGTTGCACGCAGCATCAAGCTTGCAGGACGCGAGGAGAAAATCGCCGGCCGCGTGATGCACGAAATTGTGGAGCGGCTGCAATTTCTGAACGCGGTGGGACTGAACTACATCTCTCTCGACCGTTCCGCGGCAACTTTATCCGGTGGCGAAGGGCAGCGGATTCGACTGGCAACGCAGATCGGCTCGAAGCTGCGGGGCGTGCTCTACGTGCTGGATGAGCCTTCGATCGGCTTGCATCATCGCGATAATGGACGCCTGCTCACCGCGCTGGAAAATCTACGCGACCTGGGTAACACCGTGCTTGTCGTCGAGCACGACGAAGAAACGATTCGTCGCGCGGATTATGTAATCGATCTCGGTCCGGGCGCGGGACGCCATGGCGGCGGCCTGGTCGCCCACGGCACGCCGGAAGAAATCATGCGCGACCCCGATTCGCTGACTGGCGCTTACATCTCGGGAAAAATACAGATTGAGATGCGGCCAGAGCGCCGGCAGAAAAACGGCGCGGCTCTTACGATTCTGGGAGCGAAGGAAAACAATCTCAAAAATCTCGATGTCACTTTTCCGCTCGGCGTGATGACGGTGGTGACGGGAGTTTCCGGCTCGGGCAAGTCCACTCTGGTCAATGACATTCTTTATCGCGCGCTGGCGCGGCAACTCTACCGGTCGCGCGAAAAGGCTGGCGAGCACAAATCGATTATGGGCGCGGAGAACATCGATAAAGTGATCCGCATCGATCAGTCGCCGATCGGACGCACGCCGCGTTCGAATCCCGCAACTTATACCGGAGTGTTCACCGCCATTCGCGACATTTACGCCATGTTGCCGGAAGCGCGCGAGCGCGGTTACAAGCCCGGACGGTTTTCGTTTAACGTCTCGGGCGGACGTTGCGAGGCTTGCCAGGGCGAAGGCCAGCGCCGCATCGAGATGAATTTTCTGCCCGATGTTTATGTGCTCTGCGAAGTTTGTGGCGGGCGCCGCTACAACCACGAGACGCTAGCCGTGAAATACAACGGCTACTCGATCGCCGATCTGCTGGAAATGCCGGTCTCCGACGCGCTGCCGATTCTGGAAAATATTCCGCAGATAAAACAAAAGCTGCAAACGCTGGTCGATGTCGGCCTGGGTTACATTCATCTCGGTCAATCTGCGGTTACGCTTTCTGGTGGAGAAGCGCAGCGCATCAAACTGGCGCGCGAATTGAGCAAGCGGCAGACGGGCAAAACTCTTTATCTGCTGGACGAGCCCACCACCGGCCTGCACTTCGATGACGTTAAAAAATTGCTCGATGTGCTGCACCGGCTGACCGACCTGGGGAATTCAATCGTTATCATCGAACACAATCTGGATGTGATCCGGAATGCGGATTGGATTATTGACCTCGGCCCCGAAGGCGGCGAAGAAGGCGGCCGCATCGTAGCGCAGGGCACGCCGGAGCAGGTGGCGCGGGTGAAGAAATCCTACACAGGGCAAGCGCTAGCTGGATATTTTTCGGGGAACGGAAGACGCAGCGCGTAGGCCTGTTCAGTCAACACGTGAGATATGAGCCGGTACCGCACATTTCCCGTCTATTCGATAAACTGGTCATGATCGAAAAGGATCCATCTGTCATCTCCCGAAAATCCGAAGTTTGATCCATACGCGCCCAACGGCAAGACGCAGCTCTCCGCGCCACCCATTACTTACTCGTTGCCGCCCGTTGAGCCGTCGAAATCACCTGCGCCAAAAGCTGGCGAAGATCCCGTGTGGAGCGGCTGGGATGTGCTGATCATTGCTGTGCTCACGCTGGGAATTCTTTTCGCGGTTCAACTGGTCACCGTAGTCGTAGCGCGGCACTTTGCCTACCCGCACCGGAGTTGGATCGAGGTTGCGCAGAAGCCTGTACTCGCCCTGCTCGCCGAATTCGTGGCTTACATGGTCGTCGGGCTGTATATGATCCTGCTGCTCGAGGGGAAATATCACACGAGCTTTTGGCCGGCGATTCGCTGGAATTGGCCGGGACTCGCCGGGTTGAGTCTGGTTGGAGTCGGGGTTCTGATGCTCGGCTTCGACGCGTTGGGGCGTTTTCTGCCCATGCCGAAGACCACGCCGTTTGATCAATTCTTCGAGCGGCCGATGGACGCATATCTCACCGTGGCCTTCGCCATCACCCTGGGACCGCTGATGGAGGAAATTTTCTTTCGCGGATTTCTTTATCCCGTGATCGCGCGGCGATTGGGAGCTGTCTGGGGGATCATTCTGACGGCACTCCCTTTTGGCCTGATGCACTACGCGCAGTATCGCTCATGGTCGGCCGTGCTGATTATTATTCTGGTCGGCGTGGTGCTCACCACAGTGCGGGCTGTAACCAAATCGGTTGCCTCAAGCTTTCTGGCGCACGTCGGCTACAACGCGACGCTCATGGTGCTGACCGCAGTGGCTACCGACGGTTTCCGGCACATGGACAAGGCCGGGGCGCTGGTGTCCGATTGCAAACTGTTTTGATTGAAAGCAGTAATTGAGGCCGTACGACGAGTCGGTCTAGACGGTGTGATTGCGGTCCTTGCCGCTGAATCCATCTTCTGCCATACTCGCTTCGCCATGAAAGGTAACTCTAAAGTCCTCGCTGAACTGAATAAAGCGCTCCGTGAAGAGCTGACTGCGATCAACCAATATTTTTTGCATGCTGAGATGTGCGAAAACTGGGGATATCACAAGCTCTCCGATTTCATCAAGAAACAATCGATCGGCGAAATGAAGCATGCTGAAGTGCTGATTGAACGCATATTGTTTCTGGATGGCAGCCCGTCCATGATGCCGCTGGAATTGAAGGTCGGCGGGACAGTGAAGGCAATGCTCGAGAGCGATCTAGCGCTCGAAGTGGGTGCGGTCAAGCAGTACAACGATGCCGTCGCCATTGCCACCCGTGAAGGCGACAACGGCTCCCGTGACCTGCTGGTGACGCTGCTCAAGGACGAAGAAGAGCACGTCGATTTTCTCGAAGCCCAGATGCACTTGATCCGGGAACTGGGATACGAACGCTATCTGTCGCAACAGATGGGCGAGAACGAGGAATAAATCTGGCGCGGGTTAGTCTACGATCCCGAACCTACTTCACCGTTACAGTCAGCAACTGCGCTCCCGACACCACGTAATCCAGAGGAGCGGTTGCGGTTTCATCCACGTTCGACTCGCCGCTGACAATCATCTCCTGATTTCCTCGCATGCCATCCATTACATTCATGATTGAGATGGGCAGCGTCGGCATCACTTTGTCGGCCACGCGGGCTTCGGGATCCGCTTCAAGCAACGAGACGTACACCCGGTTGTTCGAGTGTTCTTTGTTGAGTAGTGAAATGGTAGAGGCCAGATCGAGCTTGCGCCCGAAGGCGGCATTCGAACGGCCGATGTGATCGAGAGTATCGCCGTCGCTCACCAGAATGCGCAACGTGCCTTTGCTGGCCGAGGTTGGGATCTTTACTGGAATCTGCTGCACGATGCGCTCACCGCGGTAAGGCGCGAGCACAGTTTCCAGCATAATTTCCTCACCCGGCCGAGCCTCCGTCACATCGGTGCGCGCACTCTCCAGCCGCGCCCAGCGGCGTTCGCGAACCAGATCGAAATCCAGTTTCACACCCGCGACGGCCGCGGCAGTGTACGGGTTGTCATAGATACGCTCGAAGCGCTCGCCCAGCGAAATTGCAGCTTGCATCGCCGCTGGCTGGGTTCCATCCGCCGGAGCGAACATGTTGTGCATCGTGACTTCAGGAAATCCTTTCACCCCGATGCTGCCCTGCAGGCGGTAAGTGATTTCTTCGCCGAACTCGTTGACCCCATGCAGCGCATTGAAAACTGTCACCATCAGTGCGACAGGCGTCAGCTTGGGATTGTTCAGTACCTCGTAGTGAAATTGTTTTTCGCCCGTGCTGCTGTGGATGTTCAACGTGACCGGAATCATTTGCGGCTGACGGTCGAACACGCCCATAATTCCAGTGTGTCGGTCCTGCACAAATGTTCCAACTGGTTCCGTAGTGTTGACGATCTTGAAAGCGTTCAGAGGCGAGGGCAGAGTAGCCAACACCTCGGCCTTATTCATGGGCAGATCGACGGAACCGAATTGCAGCAGTGGGTGTCCGCAGGCGAGCAATTCTTTAGGGTCGACATATGTCACGGTGCAGGTGGCTTCAATATCCATATCGCCGCGCACCAAGATTGCGCTGATGGCAGAACCCGGCACAACCGGCTCGGGCTGCTTATCGTTGCTGACTGATCCAGCTCCCATCACCGGCACAATTCCGGCCGAGCCAAGTTGTCCCGCGAAAAGCTTAATCGCTTGCTCGGAGAAACCATTGAACACGAGAGGCGTTTCGATGGGCTTCAAATAATTAGCAAACCCAGCCGCCGTAGAATCCTGGCCCGAACCGGGCAGCTCAGAAATTTCCCCCGGGGAACCAGTCTTTCCGGCAACCATGTTGATCGAAGGCTTCACCGCAGCGGTTTCTTCCGCCGGCGAACGATCGAGGGCATTAATTTCGAGCATATCGGCAATGGGCGTGACCCCGGCAATCGGCTCCTTGGAGAATTCTCCGATACGGAAGGCCAATGCCCCAGCCAGCTTGCCATCAAGATAGACAGGACTCCCGCTCATTCCCGCTACCACGCCTGTGTACTCCACTTTTTGCCCGTGCAACCGCACCAGGATGACATCTCCTTTTGGCCCGTTGACGTTGTGAAGCACGCCAAGAACCTCCACTTCCATGGCCTCAGGTTTTACCCCTTCGAACACGGTGTAAGCCACTCCGCGCATGCCGGCGTGAATCTGGCTGACGGGGATGGTGAGTGGATTTGCTGTGGAATCAGATTTTTGTGCGAAGGCCAACCAGGAGAAAAACAGGCAAAAAACAGAGAACGCGGGAACCAATTTTTTCATGTACGACGCCCATCGGGACCAAAAAAGAAGTCCCGCTTATGGATTAGATTTCGCCAGATTGTAAGTCGTTGCCAGCGGGGGAGTACGGGAAGCCGGTCAAAACATCCCAATCGCGAATCCCTGCGTCTATACTAGCACAGGGAATTTTCGCTCCCAAGACTCTTATTCGCGTTCCGGAGTTCCTAATGTTTTCCCATTTTCTACTCACTAAGCGACCTTCCAGCGGGCCGGCTTTGAAAGGTATCTTCCTGGCCGTAGTGCTCTCAGTTTTAATGATGTTCGCGGGGACTTTGGCGGCTGCGCAGGATCAATCGCAAGCGCCGTCTTCCTCGCAAACGGATAACGGGAAGCCCAAGCAGGACGCTCCGGCCGATGCTGGTGGTCCCAGCGGTGACATGGGTCCTTACTCCATTCCCAAAAGAACCCCCGAGGAAGCGCCTCCACCGCCGCCGCCGCCGACTCCGAAAAAAGTTGAGGGGATGCCGGACTATTCCATTCGGGTAAACGCGCCGCTGGTGAACGTCGACGTGCTGGTCACAACCAAGAGCGGGCAATTTGTTCCGGGCCTGAAGCAGGATAATTTCCGCCTGTTTGAAGACGGAACGCCGCAGACGATCAGCAGCTTTAACGTCTCGAAGGCCCCCATTACCGCCGTATTGCTGGTGGAGTTCGCGTCCACAAATTACGCGTTCATGATTCAAGCACTCCAGGCTTCTTATTCGTTCGCGAATACCCTGCAAAAAGATGACTGGATCGCAGTCGAATACTATGACATGCAGCCCCATCTGCTGGTCGATTTCACGCAGGATAAGCGGGCAGTTTACGGAGCGCTGAACCAGTTGCGCATTCCCGGTTTCTCCGAAACCAATCTGTTCGATGCTTTGTACGACACGCTGGATCGGCTGGATCGTGTGGAAGGAAAGAAGTACATCATTCTGGTGACCACGGGCGTTGATACCTTCAGCAAGTTAACTCTCGACAAGATTACGAAGAAAATAAAAGACACAAAAGATGTCACGATCTTTCCGGTAAGTGTGGGATGGATCATCCGAGAACTGTACGAGGCTCAGGGCCGTGCGGCGCCCCATGGCATGGGCATTCCCGTGAGCAACATGGATTACCTGCAGGCCGATAATGAAATGCGGACTTTCGCCGCGATGACCGGCGGCCGCGCCTATTTCCCGCGTTTTGAAGGCGAGATGCCGGAGCTTTTCCATGATATTTCCAATGATATCCGCAATCAGTATTCGATTACCTATCGCCCGACCAATGACAAGCTGGATGGAACTTACCGGAAGCTGAAGGTGCAGGTCGTGGCGCCCGATGGCGGCCCGCTGAAAGTGAAAGATCAGAAAGGGAAGGAGCAAAAAATCGAGGTAGTTGCGCGCGACGGATACACGGCCAGACACTCGGTGGATTAGGACATCTCGGCCAAGTCTCGTTCCGGGAAGCGCTGAGGTCTGCGCTTCGCCCCGCGTCGCCGCATTGGCGCCTGCGTGGTTTACAATTATCTGTTTCACGCACTCATCTCGTCTTGCTGTCCTGGAGGAATCTATGAAGCTTACCCCTGGAAAACTTGCCGGTCTCAAGAAAGTCTCAAATGATCACGGCGTCATCGCGGCCGCGGCTATGGATCAACGTGGCTCGCTGCAGAAATCGCTGGCCAAAGAAAAAGGCGGAGAAGTCAGCGACGCCATGATGGAGGAGTTCAAAATCCTGGTCACCGAAGTGCTGACGCCGCATGCCAGCGCCATTTTGCTCGACCCGGAGTGGGGGCTGCCCGCCTCGAAGCGCCGCGCCAAGAATGCAGGCCTGCTGCTGGCTTACGAAAAAACGGGCTACGACAAAACCGGTCCCGGGCGGTTGGGCGATCTGCTCGATCACTGGTCGGCGCGGCGACTGAAAGAAGCGGGAGCCGACTGCGTAAAGATTCTGCTCTATTACACTCCCTTCGATTCGAAGGACGTAAACGACAAGAAACACGCCTGGGTAGAGCGCATCGGAGATGAATGCCGCGCGAATGACATCCCGTATTTTCTCGAGTTCGTCGGTTACGACGAAGGCGCGGACGAAAAAGGATTGGACTACGCGAAGAAAAAACCGCACATCGTTACCGAGAGCATGCGCGAGTTCAGCAAAGACCGTTACGGCGTAGATGTATTGAAAGTCGAAGTGCCGGTGAATATGAAATTTGTGGAAGGCACGAAGTCATTCGGCGGGCAGAAGGCATATACCAAGCAGGAAGCCATCGAGCTATTTCACAAAGCCGCAAATGTAGCCACCAAACCTTTCATTTATCTTTCGGCGGGTGTGAGCAACGCGGAGTTTAGCGAGACCCTGGAGCTTGCGGGAGAATCCGGAGTGAAGTTCAATGGCGTGCTGTGCGGCCGCGCGACTTGGAAAGACGGTATTCCAATCTATGCCAAACAAGGCGCAGCCGCGTTCCGCAAATGGCTGGAGACCGAGGGCGTGAAGAATATTAACAACGTTAATAGCAAACTCAAGGCGGCAACTTCGTGGTACTCCATCTATGGAGTTGAGCCCGTCCTGGCTAATGCGTAGATCGTAGAAGTTCATTGGGAGCGCGGGCTAGGCGCCCGCGCTCTTTTTTGTTTGGAAGGCGCGGAGGATATTTGATCCGGCTCTAATCGCCGGGAGACATCAAATGAGGTAAGTCCATCTTTTTAATAATGGTATGACTTCTGGACAAAAGTATAACTTAGGCCTACAATGTATTACTATGGCGATCGAGTATGCAACGGTGAAAGCGAAAGGGCAAGTGGTGATTCCTGTCGATATTCGGCGCAGATTCCAGATTAGCCAAGGCACTCGCGTGGCCTTTCTGGAAGAGGGCGGTCGACTGTTTGTCCAGCCGGTGACAGACGAGTTTATCGATGGCATGAAGGGGTTTCTTGCCGGGCGTGGCCTTCCTGATCGCGTGGAGAGAAGCAGAGATCGCGAGCTGAAATGAAAGCGTACGTTCTCGACGCCAATGCTCTTTACCGCTTTCTTACCGGCGGACCTGGTGCGGATACTGTGAATCGACTATTCAAAGAGGCCCGCGACGCGGAGCAACCCCTCCGCATGTCGGTGATCAATTGGGGCGAGGTGTACTACACGATCGCCAAAGTGAAGGGATTCGCGGAAACCGCCAGAATCATGAATCAGGTCAAATTACTGCCACTTGCGATCCTTGACGCAGACGAAGCGGTGACGACGAAAGCCGCAAAATTCAAGGCCGGTCACGGCCTTCCCTATGCCGATTGCTTCGCCGCGGCCACGACTGCCGGGGATGAAGTTCTGGTGACATCCGATGCGAAGGATTACAAGAAGATCCCGGGACTGCGCATCCTGGCGCTCCCTGAACACAAGACGAAGAATTGACATGACCGCAACATTGGGGTAACAGCTTCTCCGAGAGCCGGCCTCAGTGTAGGTGAAATAGAGTCTCGAGCAGAAAAAATACTCCCGTACCTACGAACACGAGCAGCGCCATCTTCATCGCTGGTTCTTTGTTTACCTCCGGAACCAAATCAGAAGCAGCAACGTAAATTGTTACTCCTGCTGATAACGGCAACCCCGCAGCTACGTGATGGCGAAACAGCGCCATGGTGAGGACGCCGGCCAGCGTTGCTCCGCCGAGGATGACGGATGCTCCCCACGCAATTCCTCGACTGCGTCCGCTGGCCAGCATCACCGAACTCACCGTGAAGCCCTCCGGAATTTTATGCAGGAAGACCGCGAAAAAAATGATCCAGCCGAGGCCGTTTGAAACCAGGAATCCAGACGCGATGGCGATGCCGTCGAAGAAAGTGTGAATGATGAGTCCGAGCAACACCGAGTATCCCTTGTGCGAGTGGATGAACTCATCTTTGTGCGTCTCTTCGCCAAAATGGAAATGGGGAGTAACCGTGTGCTCAAAGAAATGAATGATCAGATAGCCGAGCAGAATTAAAAAAGCGGCGCTGCGCCCGCGAAGCGCCAGACTTTCCGGGACCATCTCAACCAGGGCCGTGGCCAACATGAATCCCGCGCCCAGCGCGACAAAGTAGCGCAGATAACGGCGCTCCCAGTGCCGCTGCACGATAATCGCACCGCCGAACACATTGGCGGCGGCGGCGGTAAGGCCGAGCAGGATGCTGGTGGCGATGGGATGCATGAAGTAAGAAAGTACCGAGTACCTGGTACCTGAGTCAAATCTCTTCACGATGCGAGTGTGCCGGCTTGAAGGACACCGCGGTACTCGCGATTCAATACTCACCCGCTATGCCGGATATGCATTACGTCGCCATCCTGCACGATGTAGTCCTTGCCTTCCAGGCGCAGTGTGCCTTTAGCGCGGGCGTTGGCTTCGGATCCGGCTTCGAGCAATTGATCCCAGCGAATGGTTTCGGCGCGGATGAAATGTTTTTCCAGATCGGAGTGGATCGCGCCCGCGGCCTCCTGCGCGCGCGAGTGGGCGGGGACCTGCCAGGCGCGGCACTCGTCTTCGCCTGCGGTAAAGAATGAAATCAGGCCGAGCAGTTTGTAGGTCGTGCGAATCAGGCGCACCAGGCCGCTTTCGGTTAGCCCGTAGCTGGAAAGGAATTCCGCGGCGTCGGCATCGCTCATCTCCGCAAGTTCAGCTTCCACCTTGCCGCAGATGGCCGTGGCCGCGGCATTTGGGCGCGCCGCGATTTCCGTGAGCTTGTACTTGCTCACCGCTTCTTCCAGTTCCTTGCCGAGTTCCGTCGATTCGCCGATGTTGAGGACGTAGAAAATCGGCTTCTCACTCAGGAACATGAAACCCTTGATGCGCTTCTTGTCTTCGGCAGTCATCTCCATCTCGCGCAGCGGCTTGTCCGATTCCACCTGAGCCTTGGCGCGCTTCAGCAACTCGAATTCTTTTTCGAGTTCCGGCGTCTTCATCTTCTTGAGATCTTTCTCCAAACGCTCCAGGCGCTTTTCGATCTGGCCCAAGTCGCTGACCAGCAAATCGAATTCCACATTCTTGATGTCTTTAAGCGGATCGATCTCCCCCGCGTGCGGCACTGAAGGATCGTCAAACACCCGCACCACATGCGCCAGTGCGTCGACATTGCGTAGATGTGCGGCGTAGGCGCTGTCTTTCAGCGCCTCCTGGCCGATGGCGCCAACGTCGACATATTCAACCGATGTGTGAGTGAGCTTCTTCGGGTTGTAAAGCGCGGCCAGGCGATCGAGGCGGTCGTCCGGAACTTTGGCCACGCCGATGTGCGCCTCGCGGGGATTGGCGCGTGCCTGATCCGAAAGATGCGCCTTGGTCAAAATTCGAAACAACGATGTCTTGCCCACCTGCGGCAGGCCAATAATTCCAGTTTTCATGGGAAAGCTTCTAGCTTCTAGCTCCTAGTTTCTGGCTGCGGCGCCGAAAAGAGTTTCGAGTGGATACGTACGGCGTGCTTCAGCGACGGTGAGACAACACTTTAGGATAAATGATGAAGAGGATATTGCCCAAATGCGATGCGACGAGAATCGGTTGGAAGACCGAAGCTAGAAGCTTCGTGCGGTTAAGTAGACAACCACCAACCCCAGCAGCAGCACGGCGCCTTCTACCCGCGTTGACCAAACATGCATCGCGTCAAATTGAATGCGATCGGGATTGTCAATCGGGACGGAGCTGATTTCTCCAAGCGATGCCCGCAGAACGTCCATGCGCGGCATGATGCCGAATTGCGAGACCAGCGTGAGGGCGAGCATCAGGCACAGAAGCACGTGACGCGTGGCGAACAGATGTAGCAGTTCCGTCGGTGAAGCGGCTGTAGAGCAAGGAAGTGATTAGGAAAACGACTCCAGAGATCAAGCCGATCCAGTGCAGTTTTCCCAATGCGCGTCCGACGACGTTGCCGGCGAGATGCGTGTTTGGCAGTACGGCCGGGATTGTGAACGCCGTGGGCGCCAGGACGAAAGCAAAAAAGATCAGCCCGCCGATCCAGACGATCAGCGACAAGCAGCATCAGAAAACGCAGGAAGGACATGACGGAGAATTATATGCTCGCGCTGAATTGTGAGCCTAAAAAGTTGAGCGCGGCTTTCCATTAACAACGACGGAGGTCTTGCCCTTCCCGAACGGAGTGGCTGTAGTCGTGCCCTACACCGGCACGGCCACATTCTCCACGATCTCGCGCAGCACCTGATCGGCCTGCTCGGATTTCTTCATCGTCGACGCGTACTGTCCGTTGACCACGACGCGATGAGCAAAGACCGGAACCGCCAGCGGCTTGAAATCTTCCGGCGTGCAGAAGCTGCGGCCCTCAAGAAAGGCCATGGCTTGCGCGGCCCGATAGAGCGCCTGCGCACCGCGCGGCGAAACGCCCAAAGAAAGATATTCTGACTCTCGCGTGCGCTTCACGATCTCCAGCGCATAGGTGAGCAGCGATTCATCCACGCGAATCTGCTTCACGGCGTCCTGCATTTCGAGAACATCGGCCCCGGTCAGAACCGGCCGCAAATCCTGCAAGTGAGCTGCTCCGGCTTCCGAGCGCAGAATCACGCGCTCTGCGGCTGCATCGGGATAGCCCATCCTTACCCGCATCAGGAACCGGTCCAGCTGCGATTCTGGCAGCGGATAAGTTCCATGATGCTCGACCGGATTCTGGGTTGCGATCACGAGAAAGGGCCGGGGCAATTCGTAAGAATGCGCGTCCACGGTGACCTGGCCTTCATTCATGGCTTCGAGCAGAGCCGATTGCGTCTTCGGAGTGGTGCGATTGATTTCGTCCGCCAGCAGAACGTTGGTAAACACCGGTCCACGCTTGAACTCGAATTCTTGGTCCAGCGCAGAATAAACCGAAATCCCCAGCACGTCGGAAGGAAGCATGTCGCTGGTGAACTGCACGCGCTGAAAGGTACAGTCGATGGCGCGGGCCAGAGCCTGCCCCAGCGTGGTTTTGCCCGACTCCGGGCACGCCCTCAATCAACAAATGTCCGCGGGCAAAAACGCTGACCAGCGCGAGCCGCACTACGTCGTCTTTGCCGCGAATCACGCGGCGAAGCGATTTTTCTAATTCGGCGGCCTTGTGGGATACGGCAATGGCAGTCTCAGGCGACATTGGATAGATTTTACTATCAGGCATGAAAGCGGCGGAGTTACCGATGTCATAGGGCTTATGGCTTATAGCTTTTAGCCTGAGCTCAGCTCGATCAAAACCATCGCTACTAACCGTGAGAACGGCAGAAAATCCCAGACTTGCAAGAAGGTATTGCTAAGAGCCAAAAGCCGGAGCTAAGAGCTCAGGAGCTAAGAGCCAGGACTTTTCCTACTGCAAGAACTCCGCCGGCCGCCCAGTCAGCCGTTCGATCCTCTTCGCGATCGGAGGGTGCGTCGAAAACAGATTCGCAAAATTCATTCCCAGAAGCGGCTGGATAATAAACAGATGCGCCGTCGATGGACTCGCCGCCATCGGGACGCGGCGCGAATATTCATCGAGTTTTTGCAGGGCGCTCGCTAACGCGTAGGGATTCCCTGTGAAATGCGCCCCGGTGGCGTCCGCCTGATACTCCCGCGAGCGTGATACCGCCATTTGAATCAGGGCCGCGGCAATCGGAGCCACAATCAGCATGAGCAATCCTGCGAGGCCGCCTCCGCCACGCTCTTCACGGTCGCCGCCTCCCATCCCGCCAAAGATCATGGCGAAGCGCCCCATACTGGCGAGCATCGTAATTGCGCCTGCAATCGTAGCCGCCACCGAACTGATAAGGATGTCGCGGTTATTCACGTGCCCGAGTTCATGTGCCAGAACGCCTTCCAGTTCTTCATCATTCAGCAGTCCCAGAATTCCATGGGTCACCGCGACCGAGGCGTGCTTCGGGTTGCGTCCGGTGGCAAAAGCGTTCGGTGACTCGGTAGGGATCACATAAATCTTGGGCATTGGAATGCCGATTTTCTGCGTCAGCCGTTCGACTGCCTCATACGCTCGGGGCAGTTGCTCGCGCGTCACTGGCTGCGCACGGTACATGGCGAGCGCGATTTTGTCGGAATAGAAATAGGAAACGAAGTTCATCACCGCGGCAAACACCAGCGCCAGCAGCATTCCATTCTGCCCGCCAAAATAGCGGCCAATAAACATCAGCAGCAGCGTTAACGCCGTCAGTAAAAACGCAGTCTTAAAGGTATTTCCCATAGCTTTGGGTCTCGGTGTATTAGATGTTACGCTACCCAACAGGATGCAGTCGCCGAAACCAAGAGCAGGCGCGGAGCTGCGGCCAAATGTACGGAAAACATGGGACAATGAGTTAGCTGTTTCGAAACAATCAAACCAGAACAATCAAATTGGAGAAAGCTACTCCACACATGTCCTATGGATTGCGAACAACATTCTGCTGGCGAGTTGGCCTATGGGCTACACTTCCAGCTCTCGCCCTCGTCATCGGTCTTTTGATCGTCGGTTTCTCTACCTCTCTGCTGGGTCAAACCCTGCAGAAGGCGCCCGGCTCCGAAGTGTTGTCTCTGACTCCAACGCCCGGTCCTTTTACCGAACCGGGGATTGCGATCAATCCTAATAATTCGCGGCAGGTCGTCGCCGTTTTTCAGGACAACGCTCATGCTTCCTATTCGCAGGACGCAGGCCAGACCTGGCACGCGGCAGAGCGCGTGGCACCGCAGAATTACCGGGTGTCGGGCGACGTCTCCACGACATACGACAACCAGGGCCACGCATTCATTTGCTACATCGCTTTCGACAAGCTGGGGACTTTTAATTACTGGGCGCACGATGACTCGCGCAACGGCATATTCGTGCGGCGCTCGCTCGATGGCGGCAAAACATGGGAGTCGAAACATGCGGCAGTCAGCGAGTACGCCACAAATCCGGGAATTCCGTTTGAAGACAAACCCTACATCGTCGCTGATACCACCAAGAGCCGGTATGCGGGAAACCTCTACGTTGGTTGGACCCGGTGGACCATCACCGATTCGGAGATGTTAATTTCTCGTTCCACCGATGACGGACAAACCTGGTCTAAGCCCATCGAGATCGACCGCCATCCCGGCCTGCCGCGCGACGATAACGGGGCTGCCGAAGGATTCGCTGGTGCAGTGGGGCCAGATGGTCGCGTGTACGCGGTCTGGAGCCAGGGCGATGACATCATGCTCACTTCATCGCGCGACGGCGGCAAAACATTTTCTCGCGCCCGCTCCGTCATTCACACCGCTCCCATTATGTTTGCCGTCGATACGCTGGAGCGGGCAAACGGCTTTCCGCAGATTGCCATCGATCCGAAAAGCCGCCGCCTTTATGTGACTTGGACGGACTATCGTAACGGCGACCTCGATGTTTTCTGTTCGACCTCCAGCGATGGCGGGAAAAAATGGAGCGCGCCAGTGCGGGTAAATAACGATCCTGTCCACGACGGAGCAGACCAATTTTTCCAATGGCTGGCAGTGGATCCGATCGATGGAGCGGCCAATGTGATTTTTTATGACCGGCGCGGAGACCCCAAGAATCGAAAGCAGACGGTGACGTTGGCACGCTCAACCGATGGCGGAGCCAGCTTTCAGAACTATGCCTGGACTAACGAACCATTCGAAGCCGGGGGAGTCTTCTTTGGTGACTACTCCGGCATCGCCGCATTGGGCGGCCGTGTCTACGGGATTTGGACCGAAAAGCCTCCGCCGAATCGGCGGACAAGGAATCGGCCGACAAGACGGCAAACAAGTCCGATGCAACGCAGACCAAGCCTCACGGCACGGTGATTAAGGTTGGCACCGCCGATTTCACGGGCACAAAAGCATCTGGCGCCGCAAAGTAATCTTAAGAAAATTGAAAAGCTCTAAGCTGCCAGCCGCGTCGGCGTCTCCGTGATTGCCCTGCGCAACGCCAGCGACATCCCTATCCGGGCAACGCCGCTGAAGATCATGCTGATGCCCACCAGAGTTCCTATGGCCCAGACTGAACTCGATGGCCATTGCATATAGATCAACAGGCCCAGCAGGATCGTGATGATGCCGTCGAGCAGCACCCATGTCGATCCGTGCAACGGACGCATCTTGAAAAAAAGCACCAGATTCAAGACGCCTTCAATCACAAACAACGCCGCCAGGGCCAGCGTAAGAGACGCAACCCCAAGCACCGGATGGAGCAGCAAATATCCACCGAAACAGAGATACGCAACTCCGACGAGCAGCTTCCAGATCACGCTGCCCGCCCCCTGCCGGTGAAAAGCAAGAACGATGTGGACTATCCCCGCCAGAACGATCAGCCATGCAATGACCACATTGACCGCCACCGCAGCGAGCATTGGCGAACCAATCGCCATCATGCCAAAGATGATCAGCAAAACGCCCCACAAAATCGACAACATCGAACTGCGGTGCGCGACCGCAACCGGACTGTTGTTCACCATGGGAGCCTCCTTCCTAAAACAACGGCATAAGCTTACATCAGCTGGCTCATTAGATGAAGTCCGAGCGGCAAAGGGCGCCGGGGCTAAGCATGTGAGGTACGCGTTCCGTGATGGCACATGCCCAGGCAGCGAAATGCGTGAACCAATTAAGCGCTAATCGAAACGCCGCTCGAATCGGTCGGAGTTGCAGACTGGCTGGCAGTTCCGGCGCTCTGCGAAGATGGCTGGAATTGCTGCGCCAGTGAAGTGTAGGCCTGTTGCGCCGTAGATAGGTCGCCCGATTGCAGCGCGGTGCCGAGCTCGTTGAGGAGTTGACTGATCTCACTCGATCCGCCTCCGCCGTGATGATGATGGTGGCCTTGGGCGGACTGTGTCTGGCCTTGCGCGGACTGGTTTTGAAAGTCCTGTTGAATTGTGGAGAAGTCCTGTTGCGCGGCGGAAAGATTGCCGGATTGTAGATCCTTCGCGAGTTGGCTGAAGGCCTGCGCGATGGGACTATTGCTCTGCGATGTGGCCGTCGAGTTTTGCGAACCGAGATTTTGCAGAGTGGCAAAATCCGACTGCGCCGCGGAGAGATTGCCCGACTGCAGGTCCTGGCCGAGTTGCTGAAAGGTTTGTTGAAACTGCTGAAAAAGGCTTTGAACTCCCGAAGTGTTGAACAGGCTGCTGCTGGAGATGCCGGAAACTGACATACGATGTCTCCTGACTGGAATGCTTATCGGATACTATCGGCAGATTCTTGGCTTTGCTTGAATTGCCGACGCATACGAGCGTTAGGGCAGGTCTTCTGCCAAAGAGGCCGCGCGAGTTTACCGGTAAAGATTGAACAGATTCGACAGCACTTAGCCATCGGCGCTAAGCCGGACCTTCTCGGATGCGTTAGTTTCGGATCAGTGCAACAGGCAAAGTTTGCCGATTTGACTCGGCAAGAATAGATTCATCGCAAATAAAAAGCCCACTTCATTTGGGGGTGATCTTACCGCGCGATCGAAACACCGGCGCACCCCAGGCGCTTGCCGCCAAGAATGCTCCGAACAGAACGATGGCGTCGATACTGGATCGTCCCTGCGGCGACCAATAGACATCACGGAGATTCAGCCAGAGAGCGAATTCATCGAGCGTGAGTGCGGCGCCTACGCCGTAAAGAATCGCCATCAGCCGGCTGAGAAGAATCGACGACTTGTCTTCTCCAGTGCCGATATCCGCCAGCCAGCCATAGCCGACGAGAAGAAGAATGATAATTCCGAAAACCAGATGATGAATGTGCCGTCCACCGCGCTCAATGAAATGAAACGGCGGGATGTTATGCAAGACAGCGTAAACTACAGCGCGCACCCCGGCGAAAGTGAGAAAAAAACTGACGGAAGCAACAAACAGGCGGCGCCGCGGCCGGTCGGGAATTCGTTCGTGAATCACCTTGCCGAACGATGTGCCCTGCAGCAGCAATAAGAAAAAAGCTGTTCCTGCGATGATGAGCAGGAGTATGAACCAGGAATAAGCCATGCGGTATTAAAGCATGGTGCAGACGATTCAGGCTTTCTGCGCTTCGCGCTTCAAAGCTCGCTCCAGGGTTTGGTCGAGAGCGGCTTTGGCTTTGTCGTACTCCGCCTGGGAGATTTCGCCTTGTTTGCGTTCGACCTCAAGCTGGAACAGTTCTTCTTTGATTCCTTCCATCAGCATGGAAGTGGGACGGGCTGAAGCTTGTCCGCGAGAGGCGCCCACGGCGGCGATGTTGGCGGGCTCGTAGTCGTCTTCCTCTTGCATCGCAGCTTGCGAGGAAAGACCCATCTTTTGCCGCTTTATGGCGCGCGCAGCGGACTGTTGGCGCGACGCCACGTAGAAGCCGCCGATTAGAAGGACTCCGGCGAATCCGCCTAAAATCCACCAGCGATATCTTTGCAGCGGATCGGGAGCATCGATCGGCGGTCCTAATCCTCCACCGGGACGGCTGCTGGATTGGGATGCGCCGGGTCCGGGCGCGGAGCTTTGTTCACCTTCGCCGCCGCCTTGAGCGCCCGCTTCCTGGCCGGTCTCAAGCGTGCCTTCCCCGGAGATTTTGAATGCAAGGTTCTGGCCGAGTTTGGTGTTCGACGCGACCTGCACGCTGGCGTCGGGCTCATTGGGATAGTTAATCAATTTGAAGCCGGTCGCGCTCGCAGCGGCAGTAAACTGCATCGCCTTGGGTACCATTACGACGAAGTGTTCCAGGGGATAGAGAGACTTGGGATCAAAATTCGCATTCCCGCTGTACGGCATTTGGTAAGACACTTCAAAGCGTGTCAATCCCGGACGCAAAGGAAAGATGAACGAGTAGCGATTCTTCTCGCCTTCGGGCACCGGAGCGGACTTCAGCGGATTGCCGCCTTCGGTGGTGGCGGTGGCGGATTCCTGAATAATCTGCGCACCGTCAGGGACGTTGAACTCGAGATTGTGCTCGTTCATCTGCGTGCGCGGCGGGTTGGAAGTGTTCTGAACTCCAAATTCTCGAGTGACTGCGAACTTGACCCTGCTGCGCCTGAATGCGCATGATGTCAGCAATCACTTCGATGCCTTCAACTTTTTTGCCGACGTCATAAACGTCGATTGCCACCGAGGTTGTTCCCGGGGGCGCCATGCGATGGTAGGTGACGTCCTGATGAATGGCGCGAACCAGGTGCGGAGACTGCGCGTCGTCGAGCTTGAAACTGAATTGGCCCCTGGCATCCGTCTTGGTGCGGCCCGCTTCTTCCATGCCTTGACTCAGCTTGAGCAGGACGACTTCGTCTCCGACGGCCGGTTTGCCCGTGGTGGCGTTCTTTACGGTACCGGTGAGCGTCTGGGAGGCGGCCAAGGACGTGAGCAGGACGACGAGTGCGATCAGAATGCCGGCCTTGCGCTCGATAACATGGGATGAAGATTTCAAATTCTGTGTTCCTTTCAGGGCTTTGTTCTCCGGGCTGCCGGCGCAGGCTTTGACTTCCAGACGCGAAATCTCAGCCAGGATAGTGGCGGCTTCATCCTGCAAGGAGGTTTTCAACGATGAGTAGTCCGTGTCGGGGACTTTGCCGGCCTTGTACTCGAAGTTGAGATCGCGGAGGTTTTCGTAAACCGCATCTTTCCGCTCGCGCAAGTATCCCGCCCGTGTTTTCTCCGGACCAAGAAACACTCTTCCGGGCAGATAAAAAACGTAGACCAAAGATGCGATGAGCATGAGGCCACAGATGAGCCAGATCATAGGTCAGTCTCCTTGCGGGCCTGATCACGAAACTGTTCGAGTTCAGCGCCGCGGAGGGGTTGAAGGCCATCGGCAATCGCGGGAGCGGGACGATTTTTCCAGGCGCGAATCACCAGCACAATCAGGCCGAAGCCCAGAATCAGAGCTACCGGGGGAATGATGTAAGCGGCACGGTCGAAACCTCGCATGGTAGGAGCAGCCAGCACGGTGGGGCCGTATTTTTGGACGAACGCTTGCTCGACCAGGCTGTCGCTGTCTCCGCGATCGACCGCTGCCATGAGTTCGTTGCGCATGCCGTCGGAATCCGGGCAGCCGACGTGGTTACATTCCAGAAGAATCTGTTTGCAGCCGCAGACGCACATCATCTGATGGCCGATTTCGTTGAAGCGCGTAGCGGGATCGCCGGCGCCGAGAAGGACAAAAACGGCGGCGAATAAGACGACAGCTTGAACTGCCTTGCCGCTTCGCGTCCTGAGCTTCGAGAATAAATTAAGACGGCTGGACATCAATCTCCCGTTGCCACCGGTTCGGCGTGAGCAGGTTTCAGACGCTCGGGCGCGGGAACGCGAACCGGCGCAGGTGCATTTGGAATCAGGGCGAGAACGGTGCCAATCAGCATGATCCAGACGCCCATCCAGATCCACATCACCAGCGCGTTCAAATGCGCTTTGAGAATGGGATGGCCGTTATCCTGATTCAGCCCTTCGAAGACAATGTAGAGATCTTCGTTCAGCGAGGATCGGATGTCGGGCATGGTCGAGGTCTGGCGGCTGGCCTTGTAAAAACGGCGCACCGGAGTCATGGTATCGATCTGCTTGCCGCCTTTGTAAACGTCGAGCACGGCCCACTCGCTGGCATAGTTGGGGGCATCGTCGTCGGTGTAGGAGCGGCAGACCAGGGTATAGGGGCCGATGACCATCTTGTCGCCGTATCCCATCTCCATTTCTTTATCCTGATTGAAGGCCGCCCCGGCGAAGCCGATGATGACCACCACCACGCCGAAGTGGACGATGTATCCGCCATAGCGGCGCGTGTTGCGGTGAGTGAGTTGCACCATGGAGGCGAACATTCCCTGGCCGGTGTGCTTGGAGATGACACGGCCTCCGCGGAAGAACTCGCTGGCCACGGTAAGCGTGACCAGCACGGAGAGCGCGATGGCCATCAGCGAATAAAAGTAGGAAATATCCTGCCAGGGCTTCAGGCCGAAGGGCGATCCCCAACTTTGCGGCGTGATCATCAGGAAGATCGCAACGACGATGGCGCCAATCGTCGGCCACATGAAATTGCGCTTCAGGCTCTCGATCGAAGTTTTACGCCAGGCCAGGAGGGGGCCGACCGCGGTGAGTATCAATAGCAGCAGAGCCACGGGAATGGCGACGCGATTGTAGAATGGCGCGCCAACCGTGACTTGGTTGCCTTGCACGAGTTCGGAAATCTTGGGGAACCAGGTTCCCCACAGAACCGTGAAACAGAGCAAAACGAAAAGCAGGTTGTTGAACAGAAAGCTGGACTCGCGCGAGACCAGCGATTCGAGCTTATGCTCGCTGCGCAGATGAGACTTGTTCTTGAAAAAGAAGAAAAGAAAGACGATAAGAGTGATCGCGAGGAACCACGCAAACCAGTCTCCAATGGAAGACTGCGCGAAAGCATGCACGGAGCTGATGATGCCGCTGCGCGTGAGGAAGGTTCCGAGGATAGCCAGCCAGAATGTGGCGAAAACCAGCCACATGTTCCACATCTTTAACATGCCGCGCTTTTCCTGCATCATCACCGAATGCAGAAACGCGGTGCCGGTGAGCCATGGCATTAGAGAGGCGTTCTCGACTGGATCCCATCCCCAGTAACCGCCCCATCCAAGAACAGAGTAGGCCCAGTGTGCGCCGAGAAAAACTCCGCACGTGAGGAATGCCCAGGTGACCATCGTCCAGCGGCGGGTGATGTGAATCCACTTCTCGCCGGGATACTTCATGATGAGCGCGCCGAGAGCAAAGGCGAAGGGAACGGTGAATCCAACGTATCCCAGATAAAGCATGGGCGGATGAATCACCATCTCCGGATATTGCAGAAGTGGATTCAGACCGTTGCCATCGGCGGGAATCGTTCCCTGCACAATCCCGAAAGGATTGGCCGCCAAGTTGAGCAGCAAAAGAAAGAATATCTGCACGCCAGCCAACACCACCGAGGCATAGGCGAAGAGCCGCGGATCGGTCTTGTAACGCAGGCGAAGAACGAACCCGTAGGCGGCGAGCAGCAGCGACCAAAAGAGCAGACGAACCTTCCTGGCCCGACCAAAGAACCGCAAACTTGTAAGCTGCCGGCAGATCGCGGTTGCTGTGGTGGAGGATGTAGCTGACGGAGAAGTCGTTCTGAAAGGCACAGATGACGAGTATGACTGAAGCGAGCAGAACGCCGGCGAAAGTAGCGATGCCGGCGCGGCGGGCGGTCTCGCCAATGCGCTCCGAACCCTGGCGGAGCATGGCAACCAGCGGGTTTTCTTCAACGCAAGGCGCTGAACGCAGCGGCGACTCCGGCCAGTTGCGATGCAGCCCGGTTCTGAAAAACCAGCGCAATGATCCCGGCGAAGAACGAATAAACACTCAACGCCAAAGCGAGGAGAAGTGCAAAACTACCTATTTCCGCCATGTGGGGGAACCCCGGCCTATTTTTTCAGAAATAGCCCCGCGAGGCAACCGCGCCGACCCCTTGGCGCGTGCCTGCGAGACAAATGTCAGTCCACAATGGAACTGGGAGCCTGCAGAACATTCGGTTCGGTTCTTCGAGCGCGCCGAGCACCACTACACAACCTGTCCAGGCAGCCGCACAATACGACCTCACCTTCGGAGAACGCGCTTAGGCGGTCTGCTGGTGGTAACGCTGCATCACTTCGCGCTCCGCTGCGAACCAATCGTCGGCCTCGCTGCCGGCACCGGGCTGGCGTTGCTGATAGAGTTCGTAAGCGCGCCGTCGTATTTCGTCTTCGAGATTAATGGGAACCACATTCTTGGTCTTCCGAACCTCGAACATCTTTGTTTCGGACTTGGTTTCCGAGACGGCTTCGGGATGGTCTTGTTGGCTTGATTGCCGCTGCGATTGCGGAGGCTTCGGGTTTGACCTCCGTTGTGGAAAGCTGTGTAACTGGAGCCGCATTTACATCGGGAACGCCGGCCGGAGTAGGAACCTCCGCTTGCGTTTTGCTAGTACGACCCTTGCCTGAAGTAGATTTTGCTCTTGCCATATTCGAATACTCCTCACAGATACGTAATCTAGGAAAGAATTGAGTTGTTCAGCGAACTGTATACACCTTGGGCTGCGAACGTCTAAGAGAACGCTGAGATTTATTGTAAGAGTTAGCCTTAGTATAGACCGGTCGAGGCTGTGGAAACAGCATTTCAAGAAGAAATCGGGAACATCCGCTTTGCTATAATCGAAGCTCTCCGGATGGCGCTATCGTCTAGGGGTTAGGACGGAAGATTCTCAATCTTCAAACCCGGGTTCGATTCCCGGTAGCGCTACCAAGGCTTTCGTTGATGCTAAAGATTTCCTGCCTGCCGCTCCAGCAAGCTTCAGGGTGCGTAACTTTCAAGCCCGTCGATTGTGGCTTTGAGCAAAGTAATTAACGTGAAGCTGATAGACTCCAGCGAAGGAAGCGAAGAGACTGTTCTGAAACAACCTCCCTCCGGGCGTTTCTCTCATGCCTGGCGCGCCTTGCGGCACCGCAACTTCAAACTGTTTTTCGCCGGTCAGAGCATCTCACTGATCGGCACCTGGATGACCCGCGTAGCCACTAGTTGGCTGGTGTATCGACTTACGGGTTCTGCTTTGTTGCTTGGAGTGGTGGGCTTTGCCGGGCAGATCCCTACATTCCTGCTGGCGCCTTTCGCCGGAGTTCTGGTCGACCGTTTGAATCGGCGCAAAATGCTGGTATGGACGCAGGCCCTGGCGGGTCTGCAATCTCTAGCGCTGGCGGGGTTAACGCTGGCGAAGGTGATCACCATCCACGAAGTGATCTGGCTAAGCGTGCTCCAGGGCTTGATCAACGCATTCGATATGCCCGGCCGGCAGGCTTTTCTGATACAGATGGTCGAAGACAAAGAGGACCTGGGCAACGCGATCGCGCTCAATTCGTCGATGGTGAACGTGGCTCGACTGATAGGGCCTGCGCTGGCGGGATTTGTTATTGCAGGAGTGGGTGAAGGATATTGTTTCCTGATCGATGGCATCAGTTACCTTGCGGTAATCGCCTCGCTGCTGATGATGCGGGTCAACATTGCACAGGCAAGGCGCGCGGCCACTTCGATGCTGGAGCAACTCAAGGAAGGTTGGACTTATGTGCGCGGATTTCCACCCATCCGCACCATTCTTTTGCTCTTCGCATTAATCAGCCTGATGGGCATGCCTTTCATGGTGCTGATGCCGATCTTCGCGTCGAAGGTTCTGCACGGCGGACCGCATACTCTCGGATTTCTTTTGGGAGCTTCTGGGGTTGGGGCGCTCATCTCGGCGATTTCTCTAGCGTTGCGCAGGACAGTGCGAGGGCTTACGACGATGATTCAGATCTCGGCTGCGCTCTTCGGCGTGGGTCTGATTTGTTTTGGATTGTCTCGAATCCTTCTGCTATCGATGTTGCTTATGGTGGTGGTGGGTTTTGGCATGATGCAAGGGCTGGCGGCGAGCAACACAGTCATTCAGACATTAGTGCCCGAAGATAAGCGTGGGCGGGTGATGAGTTATTACACGATGGCTTTCGTGGGAATGGCTCCCTTCGGCAGTCTGTTGGCAGGCGGGCTGGCGCACCGGATGGGAGCGCCGCATGCGGTCATGATTACGGGAGCATTCTGCCTTGCCGGGTCTGTCTGGTTCACCACGCAACTGAAATCGATCCGGAAGATCATGCGGCCGATCTACGTCGAGATGGGGATTATCCGAAGCACGATGGAGCCGGCCATGGAAGATCAGGTGGGGAGGTAGAAAATAATTCATGCTGTTCAAGCATAAGAATGGCCTTCGGCAGTATTCAAAGTGATCGATTGACAATTCGCTTCCGCCGCCCTTACCTTTCCGTGGGACGTTCGCGGAGGCGGTTGCGTGGTGCGTAAAGCAATCTTCAAATTCAAGTTTTGCGGTGCGATCCTGTTCGTGCTTTGCGGGAGCGGATTAGTCTGCGCGCAAACTGGCTCGGCATCGCTCGGGATCTTTGAGAGTCATGCAGACGTCGGCGCCACGCAGCACCCTGGGTCTGCGCAATATGACGCGGCGAATCATGCTTATACCCTCACGGGCAGTGGCGAGAACATGTGGTTCGCATCTGACGCGTTTCAGTTTGCCTGGAAGCAAATTTCTGGCGACATCGCATTGACTGCGGACATTGCTTTCCCGCAAGCGGGAGGGAACGAGCATCGTAAGGCGGTGCTGATGATTCGGAAAAGTCTGGATGCCGATTCGCCCTATGCCGATGTAGCCTTGCACGGTGATGGGCTCACTTCGCTGCAATATCGCGATGCCAAGGGAGCGACAACGCATGAGATTCAATCGAACATTTCTGCCCCTCATCGCTTGCGCATCGAGAAGCGTGGTGACTTCGTCTATGTGTTTTTAGCCGCGGCGACTGGGGAATCGCTGCGGCCTTCGGGTGCGTCCATCAAGCTTTCACTTCAGGGACCGTTTTTCGTTGGCATCGGCGTTTGCTCCCATGATAAAGACGTAGTCGAGAAAGCCGTGTTCACGAACGTCGATCTCGCAACACCTGCGTCTAGTACGTCGTCGCCTGTGCTTTACAGCACGCTTGAGACGGTAGCTATCTCTTCCACAGATCGCCGCGTAGTCTATACCGACGCGAGTCACTTCGAAGCGCCAAACTGGACGCACGATGGAGCGAACTTTCTCTTCAATAAAGAAGGCCACATTCTGCGGCTTCCCGTTAGCGGCGGCACGCCCTCGATCATCGACACCGGAAGCGCGATCCATTGCAATAATGATCACGGTATTTCTCCGGACTCAAAATGGCTGGCGATCAGCGACGGTTCGCAGCCCGATCACGAGTCCAGCGTTTATATCGTTCCTTTCGACGGCGGAACGCCGCGGCGCGTCACCAAGGATTCTCCGTCCTATTGGCATGGCTGGTCGCCTGACGGCAAGACGCTCGCTTTCGTGGGAAAGCGCAACGGCGACTTCGATATCTACACCATTCCCTTCACCGGCGGCGAAGAAACGCGATTGACCACGGCCAAAGGCCTTGACGACGGTCCAGAGTATTCTCCCGATGGCAAATACATTTACTTCAATTCCGAGCGAACCGGTCACATGCAAATCTGGCGCATGCATGCGGATGGAAGCCAGCAGGAGCAAGTCACCTTCGACGATTTCAACAACTGGTTCCCGCATATTTCACCCGACAGCAAGTGGATGGTTTTCATCTCCTATGGGAACGACGTCGTAGGTCATCCTCCGAATAAAGATGTGCAGCTCCGCATTATGAATGTGGAGGATGGAAAAATCGACGGACCCATCACCGTCCTCGCCAAGCTTTTCGGCGGACAAGGAACAATGAATGTTCCTTCGTGGTCGCCCGATAGTTTGAGGGTAGCTTTCGTCAGCTATCAATTGCTGCCTGCCGAAGATGCTGCAATAAAATGAACACCGTAGTTTGGAGCGTTGAGGTCTTGGCGTAATCGAGGAGATAGAAATCATATGCGGGTTGGAGTTTTCACGCCTCTGCTGTCACAGCTTCCGCTGGCGGCGGTTCTCAAGAAACTGAAATCGCTACAGATTGATACGGTGGAACTGGGCACGGGAAACTATCCCGGCGATGCGCACTGCAAATTGGCGATGCTGGAAAATACTGCTGCGCTCGCCGATTTTCAAAAAATTATTGCTGATCACGGAGCCACGATCAGCGCGTTGAGTTGCCACGGTAACGCGCTGCATCCCGATAAAGCACGAGCGCAACACGACCGCGAGGTAAGCCGCAAAACTATTTTGCTGGCGGAAAAGCTCGGGATCCCGGTGGTGGTCGATTTTTCCGGATGTCCTGGCGATTCGCCGAATTCTGCGGCTCCAAACTGGGTCACGTGTCCCTGGCCCCCGGACTATTTAAAGGTTCTCGACTGGCAGTGGAATGAAGTGGTCGCCCCTTATTGGACCGAACATGCGAAATTTGCTGCTGACCACGGAGTGAAGATCGCGATCGAAATGCATCCGGGATTTGTAGTTTATAGTCCGGAGACGATGCTAAGGCTTCGATCGATTGCTGGATCAGGCGTAGGCTGCAATTTCGATCCTAGCCATCTTTTCTGGCAGAACATTGATCCCATAGCGGCTGTGCGTGTGCTGAAAGAGGCGATCTTCCACGTTCACGCCAAGGACACGCAGATCTACGCTGCGAATCTGCCGCGCACCGGCGTGCTCGATACCAAGCCTTACACCGAGGAGCGCGATCGCGGCTGGATCTTCCGCACCTGCGGCTACGGCCACGGCGCTGAATGGTGGAGTGAATTTATTTCCACGCTGCGCATGTTTGGCTACGACAACGTACTGTCGATCGAACACGAAGACAGTTTGCTCTCGCCGGAAGAGGGCCTGACCAAAGCGGCGAATTTTCTCAACGGCATAGTAATCCGCGAGCAGCCTGCCGCTGCCTGGTGGGTATAGCGTGGGGCTACGGTCGACACGATGAAAACGATCCGGACGGCCATTATCGGTACCGGCTTTATGGGCCGAGTGCATCTCGAAGCAGTGCGGCGAGTGGAGTTCGTAGAAGCTGTAGCTATCGTTGGCAGAAACGCCGAGGCTGCGAAACGGCTGGGCGAAGGATTTTCCATCCCTACGATTACGTCGGATTATCACGACGTTCTTCGCGATCCGGCGATCGATGCGGTGCACATTTGCACGCCAAATGCGCAGCACTTTCCGATGGCCAAGGAAGCGCTTGAGGCCGGCAAGCATGTGATCTGCGAAAAGCCGCTGGCCACGAGTGTCGAGCAGGGCGAAGAGCTTGTTGCTCTCGCCGAGCGGCAAGGACTCAGGAATTGCGTCTGCCACAATCTGCGTTACTACCCGATGGTGCAGCAGATGCGGCGTATGCGGGAAGATGGCGACCTTGGCGAAATTCTTGCGGTTCAGGGCACATATTTTCAGGATTGGCTGCTCTACGAAACCGATTGGAACTGGCGCGTCGATGCCAAAGCCGGCGGCCCTTCGCGCTGCATGGCCGATATTGGATCGCACTGGTTTGATATGGCCGAGCATGTTACCGGGTTGCGCGTAACTTCTCTCTGCGCCGATCTGCAAACTTTCCATCCCACGCGCAAACAACCGAAACATTCCGTGGAAACGTTTTCCAATAAGCTGCTTGGTCCGGAAGACTACGTGGAAACAGCCGTAGACACGGAAGACTTCGGCGCGGTGATTTTTCGCATGGGCGAGCGCGCACGCGGCAGCATGACTGCCAGCCAGGTTTCCGCAGGCCGCAAGAACCGGCTCAGCATTGAGATCTGCGGCACGCGAGCTTCGGTGGCGTGGAATCAGGAGCGTCCCGACGAATTGTGGGTAGGGCATCGCGATACGGCGAATCAACTTTTCGTGAAAGATCCTTCTCTGCTCAAACCTGCGGCGCGCAGCTACGCCGATCTTCCAGGCGGTCACAGCGAAGGCTACGACGATACATTCAAGCAAGTCTTCCGCCGCTTCTATGCATCCATCGCCAGGGCGGATGGCGCGTGTGATTATCCTCAATTCGCCGATGGAGTGCGGCAGTTGGACATATTGAACGCTGAGCTGGAGAGCAATCGGACGCGGGGATGGGTCGATGTTCGCGCTCTGGGTTCCAAAAGCTGAAACGGCAGTTGAAAGGACCACTTGCTAATTCTCGCCGCCATTCTCGCCATATTTATCTACGGGATGATCGCCGCCATGCTGGGCACGATTTTGCCCGAGCTCTCCGATCGATTCAAGTTGACTCCCAGCCAGAACGGCACGATCGCCTCCGCTCAAGCGCTGGGCCTCATCCTTGCTTCACTCTGCACCGGCCCGATACTCGATAACGAAGGTAAAAAGCTCGGCATGGTTCTGGGTCTTGGCCTGATCGCGGTGGCGCTATTCGTGCTTCCACGAGTGGCAGGCTTTTTCAGCATTGCGTTTCTGCTCTTTTTGCTGGGAGTGGGCGGCGGTATCACGGTAACCGCCGCGAATGCTCTGGCCAGTGATGTCGGCGAGGCACACCGCGCAATGGCACTCACCTTGGCCAATCTTTTCTTCGGGCTCGGCGCACTCGCCACACCGTTCATCGCGGCCAATCTTTTCGGACGAAACTGGGTGCGGCTCTGCTACACCATTGCATCCCTGACTGTCGTTACCGTAGTGATCGAGGCGCTTACCAAGATGCCCGGACCGACCGGCGCTGGCCGATTCGTGTTGACGGATGTAGCTCCGGTTCTCGGACACCCGCTGTTGTTTTTGACAGCCGTATTCGTCTTTCTCTACATCACTTGCGAAGTGGGTATGTGGAACTGGCTGCCCCGGCACCTGATTGCGCAGGGCATTCCGGAAGCGCGGGCGCTCAACATCTTGTCCCTGGGATTTGCATTGGGAATTTTGATTGGGCGGGCCGCGATCTTGCCTGTCCTCAATCACGTGCCTGCCGTTACGGTCACATTGTGGGGATCGGTGGCTATGGCGATAACTACTTTTTTATTGCTGCGAATGCAATCAGCCACCGCCGCCGGGGTATTGGTCTTTCTAGCCGGCCTATCGATGGCACCCGTCTTTCCCAGCACGCTAGCAATCGTGGGCGACGCTTTTCCGCGCATGACGGGAACGGCGATTGGTTTCGTGATCACCTGCGGATGGATTGGCCTCGCCGTGAGTTCACGCGTCATCGGCGCAATCGCGGGCGGCGATCCGCGAAGGCTGAAGAAAGCGCTGCTGGTGATCCCGGCCTCTGCCGTTATTATGGTGGGCCTGGATCTGGCAATTCGGAGTGCGCTGCGCTAGAGCCAGAGCGTGACTTGTTGAAATCCTCGTGCCCTAAACCGTCAAGGCGCGCATGTAGTCGGCGTCGATCTTCAGCGCTTCCATCATGGGCATGTCGAACTGCTCTTGCTCCACAAAAATATGTTTAATGTTGGCTTTCTTTGCCGCTTCGAAGATTGGGTGATAGTCAATGGTTCCGTGTCCCAACTCTGTCGAAGGCGGAGGATTTGATGGCGTGGACGCAGGAGTTAACTTGAAGTCTTTGACGTGAAGCATGCAGATGCGCGTGGGATAGCGAGATAGAAGTTCCGCCGGGTTCTGCCTAGCTACTGCGGCCCAGCCGCAATCCAATTCCATACTCACCTTCGCGGGGTCGGTCGACTTCAAAAGCTCATCATAGAAAAGCACACCGTTTTCTGAACGAAATTCCGGCGTGTGGTTGTGATAGGCGAAGTGCATTCCCGCCGCGTTTACTTTTTCCCCGATATGGTTGAACTGTTCCGCATTCCAGCGCCAGTCTTCGAGCGTCATCGACTCCCTGGCAGCGCGAGAGTTGGGATCCTTCACGCGTGAGTGGTCCTTCAGCATGGGAGATGCACACACTATGTATTCGAGGCCGAGATCTTTACCGTATTGAATTGTTTCATCCAATTTGGGCAGAAGATCTTTCAGGGGATAATGCGCGCTTACGCAATGCAGGCCGGCGTGATCCATGGCCTGTTTCACTTCGTTCGGAGTGCGGCCGAAGAAGCCCGCGGCCTCCACTTCGCGGTAACCGAGCGCCGCAATCTGCTTCAGAGTTCCTTCGTAGTCTTTGGGCAGAACGTCGCGCACGGAATACAGCTGCAGCCCGAGTGGAAGGCCCAGAGGATTGGCCATAAGGCGAGGCACGTGGCTCCATAGCGCCGCACAGGCGGCCGAGGCGGAAGCGGTTTTTACGAAAGTCCTTCTAGAAATTCGACGCATGATGAAATCCCTCATTTCATTTTCGATTACAGAGCTGGTAACTTATCCCCGGATCATCTTCGCGCTTTCGTCCCAGGTTGCTATCGTGTTTTTGAAGTAGGCGTAGTTAGCCAGGTGGCAGCCGATGGCGGCATGATTGCCGAACACTTCATTCTCTACTGTGGGTTTGCGAGTTCGAACCGAATCGAAAAAATGTGCCTGGTGCGCCGATATATCGCTGTAGCCCTGCGGCGCGGTAAAAGTTTCGGCCTCGACTGCCTGGTAGTCAAGCGGTCCGGGCTCGGGATGCTCCGCCTTCCACTGTGCCAGATACTCCTTGCGAAGCCGCTCCGGCCAGCCCTTGATCGAGTAGCCCTCGGGTTTGGGAGTTGTGTCCTGAGGAGTGAAGACCAGCGTCTGGCCGTTGATCTCCATCGTGCCTTTGGTGCCGTGGAATTTGATTGGTTCGCCGCCCGCATTGTTCAGATTGCAGCGCAGCACAACGCGGAACTTCGGGTAGTCGTAGAGCGTCTCGATCACATCTGGAAAGTCGCGTCCATCTTTCCAGCGATAAAGCCCGCCGCTGGTTTGCGCCCGTTGCGGCGCTTGATTCGTGCCTGAGACGAAGTAAATTCCGGAGAGCAGGTGCACAAAAAGATCGCCAGCCAAGCCTTCCCCATAATCAGAAAAGCAACGCCACCGGAAGAAGCGAGCCGCATCAAAAGGACGCTTCGGAGCGCCGACCAGAAACTCGTTCCAGTCGATGGTCTGCTCGCTCGCGTCCGGAGGAATGGGGTAGACCCATGCTCCGCTCGGCGAGTTTCGGTCCGACGCGCCTTCGATGAAGAACACATCACCGAGGGCTCCAGATGCATAAAGCTCGCGAGCCTTCTCGTAGACGATGGAACTCACGCGCTGGCTGCCAACCTGCATGATGCGATTTCCTTTTTGCACCGCGTCCACCATGGCGAAGCCATCTTCGACGTTGTGCGACATCGGCTTCTCGCAATACACATCCTTGCCCGCGGCACAGGCGTCGACTACCACGCGGCGATGTTGGTGGTCAGGGACGGCGACGATTACGGCGTCTATGTCTTTGCGGTCCAGAATTTCTTTGTAATGGCGAGTTGCGGGGACCTGTTTTTGTACGGCCTCCTGCGCAGCCTCGTGCCGGCTGTCATAAAGATCGCAGACGGCGACGCATTCAATGCCGGGTACGGCGAGAGAGGCCTGCAAAAGCTCGCAGCCACGAGTACCGGTGCCGATCGATGCAAATCGTACCCGGTCGCTGGGGGCAACTGGACGTTCCGCACCCCACAATGCCGCAGGCTGTAAGAGAGTGAACTTGACTGCCGCTCCGGCTGCGACAGAGCCTGAGCCGATCCGCATGAAATCGCGACGCGTTAAAGAATGCATTGCATACCTTATTTTTTCTGCCAGCAGCTTTCAGTTGGCGAGTTTTGTGAAACTTCTACCGCGTACTCAGGTCAACATAGTGGCTGAAGCTGGAGAGCGCGACCTGATCGTTGCCCGGAATATAAAAACCAAATTTGCCGAGACTAAGATTGCTTCCGGAAGGCGCCCAGCGATCGAGCACTAGCCAACCGTCTCCCTGCCTGATCTGGTGGACGATCTCATTGGGACTGACTCTGATCTGAATGGTGCGAAAGGTTTTTTTCTCCGTCTTGTGGGGAATTTTGATCTCGTCTCCCTTCTGGCCGTTTTTTATCACCGTGCGATAGAAATTATTATCATCCATCTGAAACAGGATGTAGTCGTTCACATCGGTGCAGCTCAACACCCACTGCAGTCGGTGTCCCTTACTCAGCATAGCGGAAAACACAAACGTTCCCGACGTAGGCGTCAGGTTGTACATTACGAAGTCGCCGCCTTTGCGAACAAACGAACCCTTTTCTTGTTTCCAGGCTGACGGATCATCAAACTTGGACATACCTTCGGGAGCTAGAGACAAGTCCAAATTCTTGGACTGGCCGGCATTTACTTCCACCGTCGATGAGCGGGAAAAATTGTCGCTGGTTTTTGCGGTAATTGTGTAAGAGCCTGCGGCCAGACTTAAGGAGCTGCCGCTGCTGACTTTGGTGGCTGCTTCTCCGGCCTTGGCCACAGTGACCTGGGCATCGACAGGTGTAAATGTGATCTTCAACTGTCCTGGTGCGGCCTCAAGTGCCACATCGGAGGCGACTAGAGAGACGGCTAAGCCAACTACAAAGTGCTTCTTGATCTGCCTTGGCTTGAACCGGTCTTTGCGAATTTCTATCGTGTGGTCGCCGGGATTGACGGTGGCTAAGCTTAGGGAACCGTCGGCTTGGATTGTTCCAGCTGGACTTTGGTCGATGAGAACGGTTGAGCCTGGGACGCCACCTTGAATCGATAGAGAAGCCAAGTGAGGTACAGGCTGTAGATTGAAAATCAGTTTGGCCTGCTCACCCTTTCGAATCCGAATTTTTTGTTCGGGAAGATCCTGGAATCCACTTTTTGAGACGCGTACGACATAATCTTTCGGCTCGAGATTACGAATGCGCAATTTGCCGTTTCGGGTGAGTTGAGGCTGGAGTTTTCCATCCAGAAAAACCTTTGCCTTATCTTGACCTGCCACCACGATCACGGACCCGAGTTCAGCCGAAGTCGCTTGTTCTGCGCCGCTCTCTTCGGGGGCGCTCTCTGCAGGTAAGTCGACGACTACGGGAGGTTCGGGAGAAGCAGCAACCGGGGCTGGCGAAGTGGTAACGGCAGCAGCGGGAATTGTAGCCGGTGTGGGGGCTGCGGATGCTGCTGGCAGACCGATGTTTCCTCGCAACCAAAAGTCGCTGCGAGCAAAACAATGGCGGCAGCGGATGCAATGAGCGCTGTGACGTAACGTCTGGGTTTCGCAGCCGGTTTTCCAGCCGAGGCGGGAGGCGCGGCTTTGGGCGCGGTTGACCCTGTCGAAGGCGACGAGGCAGAAGCTTGCGGTGGGCGCGAAAGCGGTGCTACCACTGCGGCGGGGGGAGCAACGATTGCAGTAGCTCCAAGCGCAGGCTCAGCAATTTTGCTAGTAGCGTCGAATGAAGGTCCGTCGGCGCTGGGTGTCGGCGTGTGATAGGTAAGAGTCGCGCTATCGCTCTCTGGCGATGTGGTTGAGTTCTTTCGCTCCACCTGCAAAAATCCAAGTCGATTCAAGAGGCCGTTTGCCAGGGATAAAATCTCTCCATCTGTAGAATATTTATTCGCGATGGCTCGCACGCGGTCGCCGATGGCTTGCTTGGTGTTGCTATCCGCGGCGGAATCCGTTTCAGTTTCTATACGGCGCAACTCCTCAACGTCGCGGCGTCGCGCCTGACGGCGCTGGGCCTGAAGATCCCGTTGTATCGTTTCCTGCAGTTGCAGCAATCTGGGCTCACGCGGGTAGCTTGATAAGCCTTCTTGAATCCGCGCTAGGGCTCCGGCAAGGTCGGCGGTAGTTTGAAGTTTGCGCGCCTGCGCAACACATTCCTCGACGAACGCTTCCTTCTTGTGATCGAGGATCAATGTCTTAATCGTTTTGGCCATGGGATGCGCCGGGTTCAACTCGAGCGCCTCTTTGGCTAGCTTCTCGGCTTCGCGCCATTCCGCGTCAACTGTCGAGTGAGCCTGTTCCACCAGGGCGTTGGCGAGAACCGCTCGCGCCAAAGAATTGTTTTCATCCAACTCGTAAGCGTCGCGCAACAACTTGATTCCGTCGGCGGATTTCTGCTTGCGCGAACAGATCCTGCCCTTCGGCCATGAGGCGATGAGCTTCCGTCTTGCGCCTCACGCCATCCTGAGCGAGCTTCTCCAGTTCCGCTAATTCTGCATCGTTCGGAAATTCTGCAGCAGAACTTTGCAGCAGGTCGAGAGCTCTCGCGTAATCGCTGGAATGCAAACAGCTATCGACTTGTTCGACAAGGCGGGCCTTCGATTCGGTCCGGGCCTGCTGGTCGCGGCGCTTCTGCAAACGTTCGACTTCGAAGGTCAATCCCGGATACTGGCTGTAGATCGTGCGCAGGATTTCCCAGTCGTTCAGCGCATCGCCGTAGGCCGCCTGCTCTTCGTGCAGGTGTGCGCGCGCGACGATGGAATTGACCAGATCGCGTTTATCCTGCACCAGGCGCAGCGCGCGTTCGAAATGCGATTCGCCGGGATGCAAATCGAGGGCTTCGCGCAGAATGTTTACGCGCTTGTCGAGGTCGGGTTCACCTTCGACTTGACGATCGACGGAAGCGATGAACGCGGAAAGATTCTGCCGTTGCTGCTCCTCAATGTCGTACCGCAGAGCCTGAAAAATGGCGTTGTTGGGATATTTCGTTAGATACGCCTGGCAGGCCGCTATCGCCTTGACGAAGTTGTGCTCGGTAAGAAGCCTGCGAGCTTCGGCATACGCGGTATTCATCGCGTCGTGCTCGGAGCGGACTTCGTTGTAGAAGCTCTGGTAATTGGCTCCGCTTTCGCGATTGATGGAATCTGGAGCGCGCCGGTCGAGTTCCAGCACCAGCGCCCAGCTTCGAGAGCGCGTTGCTCACATCTCCTTTCTGCCAGGCTTCCATTGCGGCGCGATGGATCTGTTCTTTTTCCTGGCGAAGTTTTTTGTACTCCTGCTCCTGGCGGTCGACCTCGGCAAGAAGTTGCAGAGCGCGCGCTTCTTTGGGACGAAGCTGCAGAACATTCTGCAAAGCTTCGCGAGCGTGTCCGTAAGCGTGATTGTCGATGTGTTGCCGCGCGAGGCGGTACCAGTTGTCGATCTGGCGCTCGCTGCGGCGGTTTTCAATTTTGCTCTTCAGAGCGAGCGCAGTGGCATTGTCCGGTTCGATCTGCAGGGCTTCGTGCAACTTCTGAAGCGCGAGCGGATCTTCTTCTTCTTCAAATCGTGCGCGCGCGGCATCGAGCAATTGAGTGAGAGTTTTTCGGCGGACCGCGCCGTCGAGCTGGCGTCGAAGCGAGCCGATGGAAGTATCCATGTGACCTTCGGCCTCGAGTTCACCGAGAATCTCGCCGGCGAATTGGAAGTCGCCTTCTTCCAAAGCCTTGGTGGCGCGCTGCAAGCGCGGGCGAGTGCGCTCAGGATCGAAAAGTTCGATCGGCTCGTTGCGCAGCGCTTTGTTCAGCGTGTCGCCAAAATCGCGCGCGGTTGCGAAGCGATGCCAGGATTGCTTGGCCATGGCTTTGTGCAGCTACACGGCTGACGGGCTGGCTTACGGTGGAATTCAGTTCTGCCGCCAGCGGCGGAATATGGTGGAGAATTGCTTCTACCACTTCATCGGCGCGGGCTCGCTGAAACGGATTGCGGCCGGTCATGGCTTCGTAGCAGACAACGCCAAGAGAAAAAATATCGGACGCCGGCGACAGCGCTTTCAACTCGATCTGCTCCGGAGACATATAGAGCAGCGTGCCTTTTTGCGCACGCGTGGTATGCGCGTCGGCCATGTGGGCGACGCCGAAATCGATGATCTTCACCGAGTCGTCTTCCATCACAAAAATGTTGCTCGGCTTCAAGTCGCGATGGACCAGTCCGCGTTCGTGCGCCGCCTGAAGGCCGCGGCAGGTCTGGGAAATGATGTCGATAGTGCGCTCAACCGTCAGACGATGGCTGGCTTTGCGAATGAAATATTCCAGCGTGGTGCCCGGCAGCAACGGCATCACGAAGTAAGGTTTCTTCTTGCCTTCTTCTTCGAACTCGCCGATATCAAAAATCTCGACGATGTTGGGATGGCTCATCGAAGCCAGCACATCGCATTCTTTGTAGAACAGCTGGAGAGAAGCTGGATCAGGAATGTCGAGGATGGTTTTCACCGCGACTTCGCGGCGCACTACCGTGTCGTAGGCGCGATAGACAAGTCCCATGCCGCCCTGGCCGAGGACCTGCCTGACCTCGTAGCGGCCTGCCAGTTTTTTCGGCGAAGAGGGAATATCCATGGCGCACCCCGGTTCGGGGGCCATAGCATCTTAATAGATTTGGGTGAAAAGTGTAGTCCCGCGCGCTTTCTATGCCCGCAGCAGGTTGCGCGCGATGAACAGGACATTGGCGGGGCGCTCACCCAGTCGCCGCATAAAGTAGGGATACCACTCGCTGCCGAAAGGGATGTAGACGCGGACCCGCCAGCCCTCGCGCACCAGACTCTGTTGCAGGTCGCGGCGGATGCCATAAAGCATCTGGAACTCGAACGAATCGCGCGACAGTTTTTCTGCAGTGGCAAAAGCCTGGGCCTGACGAACGATATTTTCGTCGTGCGTGGCCAGTCCGTGATAGACGCCACTCTTCATCAGGATCTTCATCAATTTGACGTAGTTGGCGTCGACTTCCGATTTCGCGGCGAAGGCGATATCCGCGGACTCTTTGTACGCTCCCTTGCAAAGGCGAATGCGGATCCCTTCTTCGGAGAAGTTTTTCAACGTCGCTCTCGGAACGTTTGAGATAAGACTGGATCACGGTGCCGACAGAGTTCGCATTTCCCGGGATGCGATGCAGTTCGTGGACGAAATCGAGTGTGCGCTGCGTATAGGGCGATCCCTCCATGTCGACGCGGACAAATCCCGGCGGAGTCATGGACGCAGCCTTGGCCACCAGGCCGCTGACGATCTCGCGAGCCAGTTGCTCATCCACATCGAGACCCATATGGGTGAGTTTGAGGCTGATATTGGCATTCAGTTGATTGGCGACGATGGCGTCAAGAATCTGATGGTAGAGCTGCGAGCTGTGGCGGGCTTCTTCAGGATTCGTTACATTTTCACCGAGGTTGTCGATGCTGACGCTCATGCCGGCGCGATTGATAGCCTGGGTTGCGCGGACGGCGTCGGCGATCTCGGTGCCCGCGACGAACCGTCCGGAGACGCGGCGGCCAACGGAAGATCGTTCGGCAAAACGTCGTAGGGATTGGTTTTCGGAGAGACGGACGAAGAACGCTCTTAACATGCCGCACCCGAAAACTGGTAAGCCTCGGCCAATGATTGGTGCATGAAGATCACAGAAAGTTGTATCACAGCGGCAATATTGCTTCGATAGAAAGGATCACCGGGAATAAACCCCAGCGACTGAAAGAACCACGCCTGGTGTGATTAAATCCCGAATTTCACTTCAACAGTTTCGTGAGTGGCGTGAGGCGCAGGTTCCCATTTCCACTCTCGCAATGCGCTCTGCGCGGATTGAACCAGCAGCGGATGGCCACCCTTTATTTCAACCGATTTAACAGCCCCGTTCGGGGCGACCAGCACGTCAGCCTTGACGTTGCCCTGGATGTTCATAGAGCGAGCCAAAGTGGGATACTGCGGGGCGACCTGGCTGATAATTTTGCGCGTGCTCTCTGTATGGTCTTGGGAAAGAAGCCGGCCCGGGGCGAACATCATTAAAAAGATTAAAAAAAGCGCTGAAAGTGCAAACTGGCGGCACGCGAATAGTTTCATGGGGGTGACACAGGCAGGGTAAGACGAATCTAACTTGCGGAGTAGATTACAACGGTAATTCGCACAGGGTGCCCTGCGGTATCTGGTAAGCGATCGGAAAGAAATAATTTATTGCCTGTGTTCTTCCAGGAATTTCTCCACCTGAATAGCGGCCATGCATCTGCGTCTGCGTGACACAGGCCCGCACGATGTAAGCTACGGTCCGCTGCCTTTACCAGGAGTAGTGTGCTGTGTACGTGACCGTTTTTTCTTCGTCGGGGGCAACGGTCACAGGAAATTCAATCGTGTGGCTGTCGGTCTTTTTGTACTCAACCGAACTGGAAGCGATATTCCAGTTCGCCGCTCGGTAGAGGTGTTCGACAACCCGAACGTCTACTGGTTCCTTCTTGTGGTTGCGCAGCTTGATCTCGAAAGATTCAGTGGCAGTCCGGTTGTTGCTGTCGACGATGTAGTCGCTACGGCGGCGCTCGCCCGCGAGATCAAAAGCGTTGCCGGTGTAGATACGCACGGTCTCGTCGTGCGGGGTGTGGTCGATCGCATTTTCGCCGGTGAATTCGATCTGGCCATCGTCGTTGCGCCGATAAAAGCGCACCCGGCCTTTCGGCAGCGGCATGCCCAGATGGTTCGCATCCGAATTGCGGAACTCGCGCATCACCCAAATCTTCGGATTTGATTCCGTGCCGTAGGAGTGATCGTTGCGAATGTTGTCCCAGTTCCAGCCGTTGTATCGGTTGCCGTCGATCTTCACGCCGTCATAAATATAGATCTGCTTGGTGACCACCCCCGCCGCTGTAATAAATTCCACCTGCTTGGTTTCGCGGTCGCGCAGCGTGGTCGTGCGTTCAAGCGAGTAGAGGTGGTACTCGTCGAAAGTTTTCTCGGTGACGGGAGGGTTAAACACTCCGCCTATGGGGCCAGCCATGGCCGCCTGGTAGAGGACCTTGCCATTCATCGTCCCCGGCTGAATCTTGTTTACATCCCCAGCCATTAGCTTGATGCGCGCGTTCTCGAAGGTCTTGCCGGTCTGGTTGTCCATGGTGACCCAGCCCACGATGTCGACGAGGTCGCCTTTCTCGGGCGCAACGATGTTGTAATCCGCCTGCCAGGTCATGCCGCCGGTGACGTAGGAAAACTCAGCGGGAAACTTTCCACCCTTGTCGGTAGCAAGCGTCCATTCCAGCCGCGGCTTCAAAATGCTGTCATCGGTGAGACTGGGAAAAATCGGCGTTCCGGGGAGGCTGAAACGAAGCTGGCCGTCGACTTCGATGACCGGCTGTTCGGATGCGCCGACCATCTGGTTCTGGTAATACTGCTGGCCATAGCGGTTCATGGCGAAATAGTTGTGCGGCACGTATCCGCTGCGGATGACTTTGCCCTTAATGATCTTGTCCTGGAATTCGAAATCGATTGTCTTGCCCACATAGAGAGAGAGCAGCAAAGGTTCGGAGATAGGGTCGGCGCGATAGTTTTGCTCCAGCACCCGCAGCGCATGTTTGCCGGTGGGATCGCGAAGAATCACCGAGTCAGGCTCGAGGTGGATGGTGATGTCATTCACATTGACTTGGTTTTCGCCGGCCTTCAGATCGAGGGGGAGTTCCTGACGTACAACGGCGAAATCTTCGTTGTAGATAGTGAGGGAGGGCTGCGTAGATTGCTGCGCGAAAAGGCTACCGCAGAAAAGAAGAAAACAGACGAAGCGAGCGACCATAAAGCCACACCTCCGCGGGAAACCCCGCTGGCGCATCTTGCAGTGTTAGACACCGGGACACGGGTCTTCAGCTTCCTGCATCCCAATCAAACTTTATCGACAATTGAACGCGGGCGGGAGTGATTCTTGCGTTGCCGGGTCAAAATTGTGTGGCTAGCTTGCGTGTTCTTCCAGGAATTTCTCCACTTCGATGGCGGCCATGCATCCGCTTCCGGCTGCGGTAATGGCTTGCCGGTAGCGGCGATCCTGCACGTCGCCGCAGGCATAAACGCCATGCACGCGCGTGTGGACGTAATTGTGCGTCTTGAGATACCCGTCAGCGTCGGTGTCGAGTTGACCCTCGAACATCTTCGCGTTGGGATTGTGGCCAATGCCGAGGAACATGGCGCTGGTGGGGAAGTCAGAAACCTCGCCGGTTTTCAGGTTTCGCAGTTTGAGTCCAGTCACTTCATGTTTGATGGGATCGTACACATCCTCCACCACAGTATTGGTGAGGAAATGAATCTTGTCATTATGCTGCGCGCGTTCCAGCATGATTTTGGAAGCGCGGAAGCTGTCGCGGCGATGAATGAGCGTTACCTTGGAAGCAAAACGAGTGAGGAACAAAGCCTCCTCCATGGCGGAATCTCCGCCACCGATTACCACGATTTCCTTTCCAGAGAAAAAGAAGCCGTCGCAAGTAGCGCAGGAGGAAACGCCGTGACCGATCAGCTTTTGTTCGTTGGGCAATCCCAGCCAACGAGCCGAGGCGCCACTGGCGATGATCAAAGTTTGAGCATGCACCTGGTGCTTGCCGAGATGAAGTAGAAACGGACGCTGGCTGAGATCAACACTGGTGAGGTGAGCCATGCGATATTCAGCGCCGAATCGTTCGGCCTGTTTGCGCATATTCTCCACCAGTTGCGGACCCATGATTCCTTCGGGAAAGCCGGGGAAATTCTCCACCAGCGTGGTCATCGAAAGCTGGCCTCCGGGCTCGTGGCCCTCGACCACAAGGGGTTTCAGATTGGCGCGCCCGGTGTAGAGAGCGGCGGTATGTCCGGCGCAGCCGGAGCCGATAATGACGACATTGCGGAGTTCGCTCATATTTTTGCGTATTCCGTTAGATTGCGGATTTCAGATTTCGATGCATTGCGGTATCTCAAGAACAAAAGCTTAACCACAAGTGCGCGAGGGTAAACGAAGAATGCTCATTTTTTCTCGTCGGGAGGTTTCGCCAGCTTCTGTTTCGCGGCCGGCTTCGACCGGGGGGTTGGGATCTGGGCCAGTTCCGCGGGAACGATGTGCGACGCCCCAAGCAAGCGCCGATAGTCGGAAAGAAGTTCTGACCCGCTGCGGAAAAGAGGATCATAGACGCTCTGGTCCGGCGCAGGCCTATTCTCCGAAGCATTGCAGCGAGCGAGCGCGATTGATGACTTTCCAAAACGCTCCAGCCGAATGCGGCTGACGGGTGTATTTGCCGAAACCATGGCGGCCGGGCTGCTGATCGCCGAAGCACTGTCTTCCATCGAAACCTGAATCAAGTCCTTGGGATCGCGCAGGTGTAGTACCAGAGTCTCAACCATATTCTGGCCGTCATTGCTGAAAGAATATTGCACGCTGGAAAACAATGCCTGCGCGGGGAACTCGCGGCGGATGCGTACATAACGAGCGACCGAAGGCTGATCAGAAATCTTGAGTGCTTTGTCCGGGCTGAAGAAAATTCGGCGCATCCGTGAGCGTCGACACTCCGTGAGAGATTTCGAAGTCCGAAGTAAACGGCGGCGCTTTTGGAATACGCGCCAGGGCTGCCGCAATTTCTTTTTGCTCTTGCGCGGATGGTGTGCACACGTTCAGAACGTTTACTTTTACTTGCGGCTGGCCGGACTGAGCTTCGGGCTGCTGGGCCGACAGCGGAAGAGTGCAAAGCAAACCAGCCAGGATAAAAATTGTTTTTGGGATCACTGCGGAATTCTAAATGATGAGCATCAAAAAACTTCAACCTGCTTACGATAAAGATCGCGGCGGGAGTTTTGCCTGCGGGGAGAAGACGATTAGAATTCAATCATGGCGAATCTAACATTGGTTTACGGCATGCGGCTGCTGCCCTCGGAAGATGTGGCCGAGGTGGGCCAGGCTCCGGTGAAGCTGACCAACGGACATGAGGCCCACGTCACCATGCACGTGCTTGAGGGCAGCAAAGAAGAAATCGAGAAGCAGTTGCGCACCAGTCTGGAAGCTTTTTTCGATCTGTACCCGGAGATCTAGCGATCTCTGGTAGCTCCGTCGCTCGGGCGCCGGTGCTCTGGGTTCAGCGGCGAGTCCAACCATGCGGGAATTTTACTGGAAGACGCGCGCAAGATTGCTGGCGGCCGGTTTATGGCCACAAGGCTGGGTCGCGCGCGGAGCCTTTTATTCCTTAAACCTGGCGATTGGACTGTTAGTTCTCAAATTATTGTTGAGTTTATGGGCTCCGGCGGTTAGCCAAAGCCTCGGGGGCTGGATCAAGTTTCTGATTTTCGATGCAGCGCTGCTGTTTACCATTCTTGCTTTTCGTGGATTGAAGCAACGAGTCTTGTGGCGTTTGCGCAACCGCCTCATCGTAACTTACGTCTTCATCGGGGTGATTCCCGCGGTTCTGTTGGTGGCGATGGCTGTCATTGCCACCTATCTTTTCGCCGGCCAGTTCGCCAGCTTTGTTGTGACTTCCGAGATTAATTCTCAGTTGCGCAGCATGCAGGCGGTAAATGCGGCAGTCAGCAACGAACTTGCGTCGCGCATCGAAAAGGGCGAGCCGCCAACTGCTGAATCGCTGGCGGGATTAAGGAAGCGTGACCGCGCCTGGGGAAGGCGCAGAGTTTGCGCCTGGCGCGGTTCGCAGATCCTGTTGTTTAGCGCTGGCACCCAGAATTCCTCGGCGATGACTTTTCCTGACTTCTTCAACAAGGAAGGCGGCGAGTTCGCTAAAGCTGTTCGTGAAGGGCAGCCGTTCAAGGAGATTGTTCGCGACCGGGACGAGTTGTATTTGCGCGTGGCTTCGGTGTTTGACCTAGGGCAAGAAAAACTGACGGTTGTAACTAGTGAGCCTCTGGATAGGAATTTGCTCTCTGAGATTGCGGCGAATCTAGGGGAAATCACACTTTATGCGGCAGGAATTGGTTTCGATGAGACTCGGCAGAGTAGTAAGGGGCAGACTGGCGCGAAGGAAGCTGGGGCGAAGCAAACTGGTGCGAAGGAAAAAAGTACTGCTCCGGTTTCTCTCTCTACGAAACCCGAAACGAAACAAGATGGCTTTGTCATCAGCGGGAGCGAGGCCGCGGCCAAGGCCCAGCCGGGGCAACAGATTCTTCGGCCAACATTCACCGTGGGCGCTCTGGCTGCTCCCTCGGGCCTGATGGATCGCGAGATCACGTTTGCCACGCCGCTTCCGGTAATCGATTGGAAGAGCGGTGACCGGGCCCGCGCCGGGGCCCTGGTGCAAGTTCGTACCCGCCCTTCCGTGCTCTACAGCCATCTGTTTGCGGCGCTGGGAGACTTCGCCCAAGGCGTGGAATACATCCTGCTGGCGGTGCTCGTTATCTTCGCACTGATTGAGTTGATTGCATTGATCATCGGCACGCGAATGACGAAGACAGTCACTGGGGCCGTGGCTCAACTTTACGACGCCACTCGAAACGTCGATCGCGGCGACTTTAGCCATCGCATTCCGGTGAAATCCGCGGACCAGCTTGCTCAACTTTCGCTGTCGTTCAACTCAATGACGGAGTCGATTGAGAAACTGATTGAGGAGCAGAAGCAAAAACAACGCCTCGAAGGCGAACTCGCGATTGCGCAGGAAGTGCAGGCGCAATTGTTTCCGCGGCAGGTAACCGAGCTGGAGTCTCTTGAGGTGCACGGCTTCTGCCGGCCCGCTCGCACGGTGAGCGGAGACTATTACGACTTTCTCACCGCCAGTTCCCACAAGTTAATTCTGGCGGTCGGCGACATTAGTGGAAAAGGAATTTCCGCAGCGCTGTTGATGGCGACGATTCACTCCGCGGTGCGTGCTTACAGCGTGGAGAGCTTGCCGCAGATGCGCGAGCCGGTAGCCGTTGGTGCCGTCGCTGGCGCAGGCAGGGTCATGGCGGCGTGGCCCGAGGGTATAGAGATTTCGCCCGGCGCGTTGCTTGGCCTGCTCAATCACCAACTCTATGAGAGTACTCCGCCGGAGAAATATGCCACGCTGTTTTTGGGTATTTACGACGGACGTTCGCACCAGTTGACATATAGCAACGGCGGACATCTTCCTCCGATTCTGATTGGCGAAAACGGTGCGGTTCGGCGCCTGGAAGCCGGGGGAACAGTAGTAGGACTGTTCGACAATATGACGTACGACGAGGGATCGGTGCTGATGCATCCCGGGGAAATCTTCGTGGCCTACAGCGATGGCGTGACCGAACCGGAAAACGAATTCGGCGAATTTGGAGAGGATCGGCTGATCGATCTGGTGAGCGCGAACCGGCATCTGCCACTGGTGCAGATCAGCCAGGCAGTCACCTCCGCCGTGGATGACTGGATCGGCGACAACGAACAGCCGGATGATATAACGCTCGTCCTGGCGAGGCCGCGGTGAGCCGTTCGCGGCGAAACTCGTGGATCATTTCTGTTTCTGTTCCTGGATCACTTCTTAGGAAGCAGCGATACCCGCGCGGTCACCGCTAGATTATTCGCCAACCCTCCCATAAGCACAGGACCAATCGGGGTATCCAAAAGGCCGCGGCCGTCGGCGCGAGGATCCTCCGTGTTCTGGTTGAGCGTTTCCCATTTACCTCCGTGCAGATCGAAGTCGAAAGTGACGCTGGAAACCTCGGCAGGCTGGCCGTCATACGAAGCGCCCTTGTAATCGTGAGGCGTGGTGGTGCCGCCAGAAAAATAAACTCGATGATCCCGGTCGGCGCCGCCGGCGGCGACACCGAACCGAGCCGTGCCAGGATGCGGCGGCAGCTTGCTCCATTCAATCTTGCTGGGATCTTTACGATCAATTTTGCCCAGCCAGCACTCGTCGGAGGGCACGTAGCGCGGTCCGCCCTGAGGCCCAGGTTTAGCGCCATCAACCACCACGATCGCGTCGTCCGCCACTCCTCCAGCCATACCGAACGCGGGGGTGCCCGGGAACGGCGTCGCTTGAGTCCAGCTATCTCTTTCAACATCGTAAATCTGCACATTGTTGACCGGGCGGCCAGCGGACCTTCCGCCGATCAGGTAAATAAAACGATCTCGCGTTACGCCGGTGACCGCGCTATCGACCGGAACCGGGATATCTTTTCCGCGGGACCAGCGGCGGGCGCCAGGCTCATAAACGTTTACGTCGGGGACGGTCGCCTCAAGACCACGATTATCGACCACAAAGCCGCCCATGAGGACGACGATACCCTTGGCTCCGCCAGCGGCGGCGTTCAAACGGCCCACGGGACCGGGAACTGCGCGCCCTTTGCTCCACTTTCCCGTGTGGGCGACGGTCAGTATGTAAACCTGGTTTGTAACGTCATCCCACGTTTTCTTGGGACCGACTCCCATCAGGGAAAAAAGTTGGAAACCGCCCTTAAGGCTGGCGACCGCATTGCTCGCAACTGCGGCCGGCATCGCGGGGAATTTTGGTTGTTCTTGCCCCATGACCAGCGACGCCCAAAGCAAAAAGAAAAATGCAGGATTTTTTTTCATTGCACAGATATTAACCCACAATGCCGGATTGCCAGGAGCTTGGCACATAATCCGGAATGAGGTTCTTAGAAAATTCCTAGAACCACGTCTTGCTGCGGTATTCGCGGTAGGTATCGCCGAATGCGGCTTCGAGAACCTGAGCTTCGCGGTGAGCGCGAATCGTTTGCACGATGATGATCACTGGAATGAATACCCACAGGACTGGGCGGTGAATCACTAGTAAAAGTCCGGCAAATACTACGGTTCCGAAAACATAGATCGGATTGCGGATTTTGGAATAGACACCGCGCGTGACTAACTTGTGAGCTTCGGGCCGGACCGAGAATGATCGACCAAGTTGATAGCGAGCGACGGCAATTCCGGCCAGACCCGCGAGCGTCAGTCCTATTCCCAGGCAGCGTTGCAAATCCCAGCGACCGGGCATCATCAGTACAAAAGAGAGCGCGATGCAGACGGCAATTACCTGCATCACTGAAAACACGTATAAGGCTCGCCCTTCCATTGAGTCGCCCTCCCTATTGGACACAGACGTTGTTCGAACAGAATCAGTCGATAAAACCTTGGCGAACGGCAAGTATAAAGTCAGTATAAGCAGGAGCCCTGCCTGCAGCGCGCATCAGGGTGGCGATTTGCCCGCGATGATAAGCCGAGTGCATCACCACATGGGTCAGCACGTCTTGCACGGTGCTCGCCCAAGGTTCGCCCTTACTGTTTTTGTATTCAATTTTTTGAGACAGCGCCGATGGAGAAAGCTGGTGGAAATATTCTCGCCAAAGTTCGGCGAGTTTCCCCATTTGTGCTCTGCACTCGTCGGATGTGAAGTCAGGCCAGACGGGCAAGCTTTGAGGCGTCTGCCTAAGGCGCTCCAGCCATAATCGCTCGGCGGAAAGAATATGAGCAAAAAGCTGCAGCGGTTGCGTTAGAGATGCGCCGGAGTCGTCGACGCTTATCGCGGAGAGTACTTCGCCATTCGCCCAGGCGTCATAGTCAAACTGACGGCGTAGATGTTCCAGCAGATCCATGATCAAGACATTCCTTGGTCGAGCCCGAAAAATTCATTCGAGACCGGGAAGTACCGGTCGCCAACTTACAATCTAGTCGACGAGCGCGCTCACCTGCAATTTGGTTTTAACCTTCCTTTCACACTTCTGGATTAAACTGCTTCGGAACGGGTGCGTGAGATATTCCGAAAGACTGGCGATTCAGTGATTGCAGGAATCAAGGTGCCGCTTACTATGCCGCGTAAAGATATCTCAGCGCGACCCACAACAGAAGAAGCTGACGCTCCTGCGAGCCTGCAGAAGAATCTCGTAGCGGAAAAGAAATCGCAGAAAAAGGGCCGTGCATCCCTGGACGATCTGTCCCGCACCGCGCTCAAAGCGTTTCTGATCGCGCGCGATGCTGCCTCCAATGTCCCTGATCTGTTTACTTCGTCCTCGCGCATGGCATTTCTGGCGATTAAAGAATGCGAGCAAGAGCTTGACGTGATCGAACGTTACATCGATGAACGGACACCGGCTGCCATTACCCGGGTGAATGAGGCGCGCGCACGCCAGTTATTGACCAGCCTGAAGTGCACGACGGACCTGGAACGCATCGGCGACCTGGTGATGAGCATGGCGATGCGGGTGCAGGCGCGCACCGGGAGGGTGGCTGCTTCCGATGTGCGCCAGTTGGTAGAGATGTCTGAGATCTTGCGCGAGATGCTGGATCTGGTCTATCACGGATTCGTCGAACTGGATCTGGAGCGTGCCCGCAAGGTATTGCAAATGGACAAAGACATCGACCGAGTCTGTCATGGTCTTTTTCAAAAACACCTCACCGCGGAAAGCAATCCATCGAGCTTTGAGTTGCTCCTCATGGCGCAAGCGCTGGAGCGCGCCGGAGACCATACCACTAACCTCGCCGAAGATCTTTACAGCCTGATCGAAGGCCGCAGTCTGCGCCACGCGCCAAAAAAGCGCGCGGCGACATAGGAATGCAGTTCCTCAGTTACTACCCGCCGAAATTCATCATTCGTTAACAAGTTCGAAACGTTCCCGCAACATTTGCAAAATACATTCTTAGGAAACCAGATGCGAAAGTGTCTGAGCTTTCTCTAGCCGGCATAACCGAGCATGCATCTTCCCATGGGATCTTACGAACCGCGAGGCGCTGCGGCTGGTGCTGGTGTGCCACGCCCGCTGGTCTTCGTGGTCGAAGACGAGGAAGACATCGCACGTCTCATCTCTCACAACCTGCAGGCTGCCGGTTTCCATGTGCAGAGCTTCGTCAACGGTGCTTCCGTTGTCTCTGAGGCCTTGCGGGAGACGCCGTCGCTCTTTCTTCTTGACGTCATGTTGCCGGGTGCGGATGGGTTTGAGATCTGCCGGCAGATCCGTCAGACGGCAAGCCTCTCCGCCACGCCCATTATCTTCCTGACGGCAAAAACCGCGGAAGCCGATCGGGTGAAGGGACTGGAACTGGGCGGAGACGATTACATCACCAAGCCCTTCAGTCCGCGCGAACTGGTGGCGCGCGTTCGCAGCGTGTTGCGGGGCGTGCGCCAACCGGCGGAGGTGCCGGAAGTGCTTCGCGTGGGGGAACTCGAAATCGATGCCTCTTCGATGACCGTGCAGGTGCAGGGCAGGACTATCCTAACCACCGTGCGCGAGTTTCGCTTGCTGGAATATCTCGCGACTCACCTGGGCCGCGTGCTCACACGGGACCAATTGCTCGATGCCGTATGGAAGGAGACGCCCTTTGTGACGCCTCGTTCCATCGACGTCTACGTCCGGCGACTGCGCGAGAAAATTGAGACGGACTCTCGCCATCCGCGTTACCTGAAAACTCTGCGCGGTATTGGCTACCGCTTTGAAGCCCCGAAGTAAAGGCCTTTCCGCTCTGCCCATTGTCATTGCGAAGCGACGCGAGGGATATTGCGTTCTTCCTAGCGCCAGGGTTAGTGGCGGACTGAGTGAACGCCGAGCTTCCTCGCCATGGTGGGAATGACGGCTTTTCGCCCAATTATCGCGAGACGTTTACGGGCTGGATCTCTTCCACATCCACAATATTGGTTGGATATTTACCGGTGTAGCAGGCTGAGCAATAGGAAGTTTTCTCTCCTTCGCCGCAGGCCTTCCTGAGTCCTTCCAGCGAAAGATAAGCGAGCGAGTCGACGCGGATGTAGTCGCGAATTTCATCAATCGATTTATTGGCGGCGATCAGTTGATCTTTCGATGGAGTGTCTACTCCGTAGTAGCACGGAGAAATCGTTGGCGGACAGGAGATCCGCATGTGAACCTCTTTGGCTCCGGCGTTGCGGATCATGCGGACGATCTTGCGGCTGGTAGTGCCGCGTACGATCGAATCGTCGATCAGCACCACGCGTTTGCCCTCGAGAAGGGATTGCACCGGGTTCAATTTCAGCTTGACGCCGAAGTCGCGCACGCTTTGGCTCGGTTCAATAAATGTGCGGCCCACATAGTGATTACGGATCAGACCGAAGCGAAACGGAATGCCGCTCTCGGCGGCGTAGCCAACGGCGGCGGTCACGCCTGAATCCGGCACGGGCACCACGAGATCGGCATCCACCGGCGCTTCACGCGCTAATTGCCGTCCCATCTCTTCGCGGCTGGTTTGAACGGCGCGGCCAAACACTCGACTATCGGGCCGCGAAAAATAAACATGCTCGAAAATGCAGCTTGACTGGGGGGCAGGGGTCGAATAAAAAAGCGAGCTGATTCCTTCAGGACCAACCACGATGAGCTCTCCGGGCTTCACATCGCGCTCGTAAGTGGCTCCGATCAGATCGAAGGCGCAGGTTTCCGAAGCAAAAACGATGGTGTCGCGCTTCTGGCCCGGGAGCGCCGGAATTCGGCCCATAGCCAGAGGACGGAAGCCGCGCGGATCGCGCGCCGCGATGATGCGGTCGGGACTCATCACTACCAGCGAAAACGCGCCTTCCACACGGCGCAAAGCGTCGGCAATCGCTTCTGGCAGAGTGTGCTCACGCGAAAGCGCGATCAAGTGGACGATGACTTCGGTATCGCTGTTTGTCTGAAATATCGAACCCTGGCGCTCCAGCCGGCCACGAACTTCAGTTGCGTTCACGAGATTGCCATTGTGCGCCACTGCGATCGAACCTTTATTCGATTGCACAAGAATCGGCTGAGCGTTCAGCAGCGCAGAATCACCCGCAGTCGAATAGCGCGTGTGTCCGATTGCAAGCGTGCCGCGGATTTGCGAGAGCACTTCTTCGGTAAAAATGTCGGCGACCAGCCCCATCGCTTTGTGCACGCGGGAAGTGAGACCGTCGGAAGTGACAATACCAGCCGACTCCTGGCCGCGATGCTGCAACGCATGAAGGCCGAGATAGGCCAGCTTCTCCGCCTCAGGATGGGCGAAGATCGCGACTACTCCGCACTCGTCGTGAAATTTATCTGCAATTAGCATTTAGCGTTTAGCCTTTAGCTCCAACTCATGACCCTACTGCACCGCGACCAGTTCAGAATCGGCTCGCAGCGCCGACTCTAACGCGCGCTCATAGACGTTACCCAATTCAGAAACTGAAGAAGAAACCGCAGCTCTGTCGTCTAAATTAATTTCCAACCGCTCCGGAATCGTTTCCCCAATCACGTCTGCGCCAATTCCGTGTTCTCCCGCGATCTGTTGGATTCGCGTAACCTTCTCCGGGTCGCAAGAGAGCACAATGCGGCTCGCGTCTTCTCCAAAAAGAACGAACTCTGCGGGCAGTCCGTTCGAAGTGAGATTCACTCTCGCACCCACTCCCTTCGCGAATGTCTTCTCCACCAAGGCGACAGCTAATCCGCCATCCGAGCAATCATGAACGGAGTCAACCAAGCCTTGCTGGATCAATTCGATCACGGTTTTCTGCAGTGCGGCTTCTTTTTCAAGATCGATTTCCGGGGGATAGCCCCACAGCGCGCCGAGAATTTCTTTCGCATATTCCGAGGACCCGAACTCGCTCTCTACATCGGTGATATCGGCTGCTTCGCCACCGCGCAATAGCACGATCGTGCGTCCGGGGGCTTCGAAATGCATCTTCGCGGTCTTGTGCACGTCGTCCAGAATTCCGACCACCCCGAGCACGGGCGTGGGATAAATACCTTCACCCAGCGTCTCGTTGTAGAAGCTCACGTTGCCGCCGGTGATCGGAATCTCAAGTTCTTCGCAGGCTTTCGTGATGCCATCGATGGTCTGCGAAAACTGCCACATGATGTGCGGCTTCTCCGGATTGCCGAAGTTCAGACAATTGGTTGCGCCCACCGGAGTCGCGCCTGAGCAGGCGACTTTGCGAGCGGCCTCGGCAACAGCGTGCATCGCGCCCAGCCGAGGATCGAGATAACACCAGCGGCCGTTGCCATCGAGCGCCATCGCCAGTCCGCGTTGCGAGCCTTTGATGCGAATCACGCCCGCGTCGCCAGCTCCTGGCGCTTCGACCGTGTTGGTCTGCACCATGTGATCGTATTGTTGCCACACCCAGCGCTTGCCGCAGATGTTCGGACTGGCAAGAAGTTGTTTCAGGCTTTGCGTAAAATCGCCGCTCCCGTTGAGCTTAATATGCTGGGGCATCTCGCGAGGAACCGGCGGCTCCCAGCGCGCGAGCGGACGTTTGTAGACGGGAGCATCGTCAGTCAGCGCTTGATTCGGAATCTCTGCGACGATCTCTCCGTGTTGGAGTACACGCAGCTTGTTATCCCGCGTTACGGTGCCGACTTCCACGGCATCAAGTCCCCATTTTTCAAATACGCGGAAGACTTCCTGCTCGCGGCCCTTTTGCGCCACCAGCAACATACGCTCCTGCGATTCGCTGAGCATGATTTCGTAAGGGGTCATGCCAGTTTCGCGCTGGGGAACGCGATCGAGTTCGATCTCAATGCCCACACCGCCCCGCCCCCCCATTTCACAAGTCGAGCAGGTGAGGCCGGCGGCGCCCATATCCTGAATGCCGACGATCGCGCCGGTCTGCATCGCCTCAAGACAAGCTTCGAGCAACAGCTTCTCCAGAAACGGGTCGCCGACCTGAACGTTCGGACGCTTGGCCTCCGAGGCTTCGCTGAATTCCTCGCTTGCCATGGTTGCGCCGTGGATGCCATCGCGTCCGGTCTTGGCGCCGACGTAGATTACCGGATTGCCTTCGCCCGCGGCACGGGCGTAGAAGATTTCATCTTTGCGGACCAGGCCCATGGCAAAGGCATTCACCAGCGGGTTGCCCGAGTAACAGGGCTCGAACTTAGTTTCGCCGCCAAGGTTGGGCACGCCGAAGCAATTACCGTAGGAAGCGACGCCGCTGACGACGCCTTCTAGTATGGAATGATTTCTGTGAAGTTCCGCCTGCGCGATAACTCGTGGAGCGACAGACGCCTCGTTCGTCCCGCTGTGGCGAAGCCCGGCGGCATATTCACGGTCTCCCCGGACGAGGGCGTCCGGGGCTCCATGGGCCGTGATTGGCCCGAAACGCAGGGAGTCCATTACCGCGACTGGCCTCGCACCCATGGTGAAAATATCGCGCAGGATTCCACCTACGCCTGTGGTTGCTCCTTGAAACGGCTCGATGAACGACGGGTGATTGTGCGACTCGATTTTGAAAGCGCAGGCCCAACCGTCGCCGATATCGATGATGCCGGCATTTTCTCCCGGTCCTTGCAGGACGCGCTTGCTGCGCGTGGGCAGGCGCTTCAAATGAACGCGAGAAGATTTGTAGGAACAATGCTCGCTCCACATCACGCTGAAAATGCCGAGTTCGGTGAGCGTTGGTTCGCGGCCGCCGAGAAGTTGTTTGATCTTTTCGTATTCGTCGGAAGTGAGGCCGTGCTGCCGGAGGGTTTCCGGAGAAAAAGCATGGGTGATAGAAGTGGCCATGGGGAAACTCTATTGTCGCATTTAGCGGGACGGCTGGGTAGGCTCAATTCGAGGCAAAAATGAGCACAGGTGTAATTAAATTATGGCAGCCGGACCTGTAAGCCGAATTTTGTCCGCCGGATTGCTCCGGTGGGACGGCCATTCCTCTGGGCCGCGCATTACTGCGCGGCTCTAGCGACCTACCCGAAGGTTTGACGCACCGAGCCGGCACGTGGCCACAGCCTGATTCGTGAAAATCAAGCCGCGGACTTCCTCCCTATTTGGTCTTGCTCCGTGTGTGGTTTGCCCTGCCCGCTACATTACTGCGGCGGCGGTGCGCTCTTACCGCACCTTTTCACCCTTACCTGCATCCCTGAAGATGCGGGCGGTATGTTCTCTGTGGCACTTTCCGTCGGACGGGCTTGAACCCGGCCTCCCGGACGTTATCCGGCACACTGCTCTGCGGAGTTCGGACTTTCCTCTCCCTGCGTCCCAGCTGTTTTCAGTGAAGACGCTGGAAGCGGCCGTCCGGTCCAGCTGCCAACTGGATTCATTATATGCGATGACTGGCCGCGCGGCGTCCGGAGCCCCGCTTCGGACTTGTTGCCAGTGCTTTATTCAAGCAGCGCGGATTGGCTGATAGACTGAATCGCAGAATAGGCATCTTCTATCTCGCGGGGACGCCGGACGCCGAAATCATGAACATCGCCGAAGCCATCCGCATAGCGCTGCAGTCATTGTGGGTAAACAAACTGCGCTCGGTGCTGACGCTGCTCGGTGTGGTGATTGGTGTTGCCGCCGTCATTGCCGTGGTTACGTTTGTCTCCGGCATCAACGATTATGTAGCGCAGAAGGTTTTCAACCTAGGCGCGGACGTTTTTCTTATCTTTAAAGTGTCTCCCGCCGTCACGAACGTAGACCATTTTTTGGAAGGCGAAAAACGCAAAGACCTTACCATGGAAGACTATCAGGCGGTGGTAGACGGCTGCCGGCATTGTGAATTAGTGGGAGCTTCCACGCGCAACGAAAGCGGGCACGTGAAGTATTCCGAACAGTCCATCAGCGATACCCTGGTGCGTGGTATCACTCCTGGGATGGCGACGATTCTTGACACTGATCTGAGCGCCGGCAGGATGTTGAATGACACAGATGTAAATAATCGCTCTCCAGTGGTGGTAATCGGAAACGATATCGTGGAACACCTCATGCCGGGCGTCGATCCTCTGGGCCAGGAAATCCGGGTCGATGGCTGGACCTATCAGGTGATTGGCGTTGCGAAAAAGAAAGGAACCACTCTGGGGCAGAGTGCCGACAATTTTGTGATGATTCCCATCACTTCCTGCCTGAAACAATATGGCACGCACAATAACAGCTTGCGGATCGCCGCGAAGGCTTCGAGCGCCGGTGTGCCCTTGAATGAGGCAGTGGACGAAGCGCGCGCCGCGGTGCGCGCCAAGCGGCATGATCTGCCGGGCGCCGAGGATAGTTTTGACATTGAGACCAATGCCAGCCTGCTCGGCATCTGGACCGGCTTCAGCCAGACCTTTTTCATCGCGACCATCGGCATTGCCTGCATCTCCCTGGTGGTTGGCGGCATTGTCATCATGAACATTATGCTGGTCGCCGTGACCGAGCGTACCCGCGAAATCGGAATTCGGAAAGCGCTGGGCGCACGCCAGGAAGATGTGCTGCTGCAGTTCCTGATCGAAGCCGTTACTCTCGCGCTCGCGGGCGGAGCTTTGGGTGTTCTATCTGGAGTCGCGGTCGCGGAGACCGTTACTTTGCTGATCGGGATGCCCTCGGCAATCAAGCTCTGGGCCGTCGCAGCCGGATTGATCGTTTCTGCCTGCGTCGGAGTTTTCTTTGGAGTCTACCCGGCACGCAAGGCCGCGAAACTGGATCCCATCGTGGCGCTAAGGTTCGAAACGTAGGAGAAATTTGTAATCAATTCTTGATGATTCGCAAAGACGAATTCGGCGAGATCGTCCACATGGCGACGGATACGATTCGCAGCAACAAGCTGCGCTCGGGGCTGACCGTGTTGGGTATTGTGATCGGAGTAGCCATGGTGATTGGCGTTTCGTCCATCGGCCGCGGCCTCGATGACAATGTCCGTGACGTGGTCGCCAGCATTGGCTCGAACGTCATTTTCGCCTTTCACGTCGAGCCATTTATTTTCGGGCGCCAGACGGAAGAAATGCGCACCCGCAAGGAACTTACCTACGAAGATTCTCTTGCGATTCGAGAACTGCCTCACGTGAAAGCGGTCAATGCAGGCATACGATATCTTAGGCCAGAGCTCGGCGTTGGGACTTTTGCCGTAAAATACGGCGACAGGAAGGCCAAGAACACCATTCTCGAAGGCGACCAGGCTTCGGCGAAAGAAGTATTCGATCTGCGCATTGCATCGGGCCGGTGGTTCAGCGAAGTGGATGAAGAACACCGGTCTCCGGTTGTGCTGCTTGGTTCGAATACGGCTGAAGAACTATTTGGAAATGAGAATCCGTTGGGCAAAGAGGTCAACATCGAAGGCCAGCTGTTCACCGTGATCGGAGTAGCCGCTCAAGTGAAATCGGTCTTCGGCGGCGGCAAGAACCCGGAAGATAACAAAGCGATTTTTCCGCTGAGTACGCTGCGCAAGTTGCACCCGGAATTGAAGCAGCATTGGATTAGCGTGAAAGCCACGTCGCACGATGACATGCCAAAAGCGATCGATGAAATTCGGGAACTATTGCGCCGTCGCCGTAAAGTCCCGCCCGACAAACCGGATAATTTCGCCGTCTTCACATCAGACTCCATCTCCGACGTTTGGAATCAGCTCACGGGCATGCTGTTTATCGGGATGTTCGCGATTTCGAGCGTGGGCTTGATCATCGGCGGTGTGGGCGTGATGAACATCATGCTGGTGAGCGTCACCGAAAGAACGCGCGAAATCGGCGTTCGCAAGGCCATTGGTGCCCGTAAGCGCGATATTCTTCTTCAATTCACATTGGAAGCAATTATTCTCACTGCGGTCGGCGGCGTGATCGGCATTTTATTGGGAGCGCTTATCGTGGGGATTATTCCCGAGTTCTGGCCGTCGCTGCCTGCTCGTATGTCGGCATTCTGGACGATTTTCGGTTTTACGTCGGCGGCAGGAGTTGGCCTTGTCTTCGGCATCTATCCCGCGTGGAAGGCCGCAAATCTCGATCCCATAGAGGCGCTCCGTTACGAATAATCTGGATTGCGCCTTCGCATGATGCACTACATTCTCAGCGCAGTTTGGATCGTCGCTATCTTCGGCATCGTTTCCAGTTCGCTTTACTATCTGCTTTGTCTGTGGAGCGCTTTTCAGTTTCTGTCTGAGAAGAAGGGAACCTCCTTACAGCCCTCGCAGGCGTTGCCGCCCGTCTCGATTCTCAAACCGTTGAAAGGAGCCGATCCCGAGATTTACGAATGTTTTCGCAGCCATTGCCTGCAGCAGTATCCGGAATACGAAATCATTTTCGGGGTAAGCGATGCCAACGATCCTGCAATTGAAAGCGTGAAATCATTGCAACTGGAATTCCCGGATCGCAGGATTCAGTTAGTGGTCAGTCCGAAGATACTCGGGGCGAATGTGAAGGTCAGCAATCTCGCGCAGATGCTGCCAGAGGCTCGTTATGAGCACTTGATCGTGAACGACAGCGACATTCGCGTCGAGCCCGATTATTTACGGCGAGTAATGGCGCCGCTGTCCGATTCGCGAGTGGGAATGGTCACTTGCCTTTACCGCGGGGTGGCTGCCCGAACGCTGGGATCGCGGCTGGAAGCTCTGGGCATCAGTACGGATTTTTGCGCTGGAGTATTGGCTGCGCGCCAACTCGAAAACGGGATTCGTTTTGGCTTGGGTTCAACGCTTGCATTCCGACGCGGGGAGTTGGAACGGATCGGAGGGTTTGCCTCGATCGTGAATCACCTGGCCGACGATTATGAACTGGGCAAGCGTATCGCCGACCTTGGGCTAGCTGTGAAACTATCGGACGTTGTGGTGGAGACTTATCTTCCCGCCTACAGACTGAAAGATTTCTTCGCGCATCAGCTTCGCTGGGCTCGCGGAGTACGCGATGCCCGGGCTGGCGGCTACTTCGGTCTGGCTTTCACGTTTGGAATTCTATGGGCATTGTTGGCAGTAGCGACAGGCGGACAAAGTTATGGTCCTGGAGCTTGCTGGTTTCTACGCTATTTCTCCGTTTCGCGGTGGCAGGATTGGTGGGTGGAAAAGTTTTGCGGGACCACCAGGTTCTGAAGAATTGCTGGCTGATTCCGCTGCGCGACCTGATTGCAGTTGGAGTATGGATCGTGAGCCTGGGCGGTCACACTGTGACTTGGCGCGGAGACAGGTTCAGTTTGAAAAACGGGAAGCTCACTCGGATAGAGTCGCGATGTGATTAGGATGCGGAATCGCTGAAAGGGCCATGGAAGCGGGAAGAGCCTCGCGATCCAGAACTGCCCTGACTTTGGTGGCGAGTTGTCTTAATGTAAATGGCTTTTGCAGAAAGTTGTTTTCCACATCTACGACTTTATGATCCAGAATAGTTTGGCCGGCGTAGCCAGAAATAAATAGAACTCTGGTTTCGGGGCGGAGTACAGTCAATTCTTTCGCAAGCTGGCCTCCGCTAATGCGAGGCATGACGACGTCAGTGACTGCGAGGGCAATCGGATGTCGATGGTGTTTCGCGATAGACATTGCGTCCTGGCCATCTCGCGCTTCCAGTACGGTGTAACCGCGCAGGCCGAGAAACTCGGCCGTTGCCCGGCGTAGAGCGTCCTCGTCTTCAACCAGAAGAATTGTTTCCTTACCTTCCGGGAGCTTCTCTTCCTTCAAGTTCGACGCTGCAGTTGCGGTTACGGCATCCTGTACACACGGCAGATAAATCTTGAAAACCGTGCCCATTCCGGCCTCGCTATAGGCCCAGACAAATCCGTGGTTTTGTTTCACGATGCCATAAACGGTTGCCAGCCCCAAACCTGTGCCCTGGCCTGAGGGTTTAGTGGTGTAAAAGGGCTCGAAAATGTGGGGCATGTGATCTTGAGAGATGCCAGCGCCGGTGTCGCTCACGGTGAGGACGGCATAAACGCCGACCGGAATCACCGCGTTCTTGTGCAAAACGTACTCTTCGTCGAGGCGCACGTTCGAGGTTGCGACGATGCAGCGTCCGCCCTCGGGCATGGCATCCCGCGCATTGGCTGCGAGGTTCATCAGAATCTGCTCGATCTGCATCGGGTCGAGACGAACGCGCCCCAATCCATCTCCGGGAACGAAAGTCAGTTCGATGTCTTCTCCGATCAGCCGATGTAAAGTCTTGACGATCGTATTGACGATGGGATTGAGTTGGGCTACGCGCAAGGCTTGTGGTTGATTGCGACTGTAAGCCAGCAGCTGGCGAGTCAATTCCGCGGCGCGGCGCGCTGCGAAAAGAATCTCCTGAAGCCGGCTCTGAGTGGGACTTCCTGGAGTCACAGAATCCATCGCCAGTTCGGAGTAACTGGTGATGATGGTTAAAAGATTGTTGAAGTCATGCGCCACGCCTCCGGCAAGCCGTCCCACCGCGTCCATCTTTTGCGCCTGCAGCAGTTGTGCTTCAAGATTCAAGCGTTTCGTGAGATCGCGACCGTTGGAGACAAAGTGAGTGATGGCACCGCCAGTATCGCGGATGGCGCTGATGCTCTCGTCGATGTAGTACAGTTCGCCGTTCTTCTTTCGGTTCACCAGAATATTGTGGTAGATGTTGCCCACACTAATCGTCTCCCACAACTCGCGGTAGATTGCCGGCGCTTGCTGGCCAGAGGTGAGGATTCCGGGAGTCTTCCCGATAGCTTCCGCTGAAGAATATCCGGTAAGAGATTCGAAAGCAGGGTTTACATACTCGATGATGCCGTCACCGTTCGTGATCATGATGGTGTCGGCGGATTGCTCGACCGCGCAAGAAAGCTTGCGTAAGGAAGCTTCCGCTAAATTCCTTTGCTGCTGTGCGGAGTGAAGATTCAGCGTGCAGCGGATCGTTCGCAGAAGGTTGGCTCCGGTCAGCTGTGTTTTCTCCAGGCAATCGGAAGCGCCAGCCTGAATAAGCTCAGCGACCGCTTTTTCATCCGCTTGGTCGGTCAGCACGATGAAAGGAACAGTGCGTCCGGTCTGCAAGAACTCCGCCAGCAGTTTCGTCGCGGCGGCATCTCCGGTGTCGTGTTCAAACAAGACGAGGCCGTACCGCCCTCGCTGTAGCATGGTTTTTGCTTCCTCGATCGATCCAGCGTGATCGAGTTCGGCAGGCATCGCGCCCTGGTTCTGCTCCAGAACTTCGCGAATAAGAAAAAAGTCCTCTTCCTGATTTCCTACCAGCAGCACGGGCAAGAGTGAACCGGAGAGCGCGAGTTGAGTTGCGCTGGACATGGGGAAGAATTGTTTACACTTTTAACATCGGAAACTCCTCGTCTGGCCGTGGCCATCCAATCGGGCTGCAGACGATTACAGCAGAATGAAAGTCTCAAATTGGGCGCCTTTCCAGTTTGGAATAGGCTTTCTCCTACTCCGCCCAGAATGGCAGCCCTGTTTATTTCCACTGTTCCTTGTCGGTTAACCAACAGCGCGGGTGTGCGTCTAACGAACAGGTCCGGTTTGAAAGCGGATCGTTGTCTGGGGGGATTGGGGAACTAGAGAGTGCCGTTCTGCGTATCGTCTGAAGAGGTCGCCTGCGTCCGGGGTGGCGTGGAGACGTAAGTTGTTGGAGGGGTTATGGAAAGTCAGCCAAACGCGATTAGAACCTCGATTCATACTGGAAATGGACATGTGCTGGAGGTTGTGCGGGAGGCTCATGAAGAGCTGCGTCACCTGTTGCAGCAGCGCGCGGACGTGATGCGCCGCATTGGAACCATTAAGCAGACCATTGCGGGCCTAGCTAATTTATATGGGGACGAAGTGTTGAGCGAAGAACTGCTGGAGCTGATCGATCGTAAGAGCAGTGGGCGCCAATCCGGCTTTACGAAAGCGTGCCGTATGATTTTAATGGACGCGAATCGCTCCTTGAGCGCCCGCGGAGTATGTGACCAGATTCAGGAAAAGATGCCGCTTATGCTGTCGCGACATAAAGATCCCATGGCCTCGGTTACGACGGTGTTGAATCGATTGGTGGCCTATGGCGAGGCCAAGGCTGTGGTTCTGGAAAATGGACGCCGCGCCTGGCAATGGGTCGCTGACTCCGATCCTGCGCCGGCCCGCATGTCCGTTGTGCCGGTTGCGCATTGATCAGGATCAGGCCGGTGGCAGCAGCATCCCTTTCTCCAGATGCCGAGTAACGTGCGCGTACGAGGCTGCATGCGGATCATGGGTGACCATCACAATCGTTTTTTGGAAGTCCTCGTTCAGCCGCTTCAGAATTTCCAAAACTTCCGTAGCGGAGTGACTGTCCAAGTCGCCAGTGGGCTCATCGGCCAGTAGCAAAGTTGGATCACTGACAATCGCGCGCGCGATCGCGACTCGCTGTTCCTGTCCGCCCGAAAGCTGCTTCGGTAAGTGATTGATGCGTTCTTCCAGTCCCACGAGCTTCAACGCGGTCATCACGTGCTCGCGTCTTTGCTTGGGATTGAGCTTGGTGAGAAGTAACGGTAGTTCGACGTTTTCAAAAGCGGTCAGGACGGGGATCAGATTAAACGTCTGGAACACGTACCCGATGTGTTCATTGCGCCAGTGTGCGGCCTGCGAATCGTTGAAGCGGAAAATATTCTGGTTCTGTACCAACAATTCGCCCGACGTCGGCCGGTCGATTGCCGCAATCATATTCAGTAACGTAGTCTTGCCAGAGCCCGAGGGCCCCATCAGTGCGAGGAATTCACCGGTGGCAATGTCGATAGAGACATCGTCGAGGGCCTTCACTTCGAACGCTTCGCGCTTGAAAACTTTGCTGACGTTGCGGGCCTGAACTACTTTCGTTCCGGTTGCGACTCTGGTTTCAGCAACTGTGCTCATTAAATTACCCCTTCACCTTGATTGTGTCGCCGTCTTTTAAGTCCTGCGGTCCCTTGGTGATCACGCTCTCGCCGCCGACCAATCCATCCACGAGAAATCCGTCGGTCCGCTGGCTCAACACTTGAACCTCACGCATGCGCGCTTTGCCATCGAAAGCCAGAAACACTACTTTTTTGCCGTTGTGATCGCGCAAAGCGCTAGCTGGCACAAACGCTCCGGCATGTTGGGCGTTTACAGTTTTAGGTGCATCGGCCAGGAATTTCACCGTGGCGTTCATCTCCGGCCGGAGGAAAACATCTGGATACTTGGCCGGATTCAGCACCTGTACCTTCACTTGCACTGTGGCTTTTTGCCGATTGGCCTCCGGAGAAATCTGCGCAATTTCGCCGTCGTACGCCTTGTCGGGATAGGTATCCGTAGTGACTATCGCCTTTTGTTTGGGACTGAGCCTTGCAAAGTCTGCTTGGGCGATATCGAGCTCCACCTGAAGATCATTCAAGTCAGCCAGCGAGACTACCGAACCTTGCGGACCTCCGGCTGCGGCGCTGGCAAACTGCGCGGTGATGAGTTCCCCTTTTTCGGCGGTGCGGTCGAGAATCGTTCCCGTGACCGGCGCGCGAATGACGGTAGCGTCAAGCTGCGACTTCGCGTAGTCAGCCAGTCCCTGCGCCTGAGCCACAGATCCGCGTGCCCGGGCGATCTCTTCCGGCCGCGGGCCGATCTTCATCAGCTGAAAAGCTTTATCCAGCGAATTAACTTTCTGCTGATCGGAATCGAATCTTGCCGTCGCATCGTCCAGCGACTGGCGTGAGACCACCCCAGCAGACGAAAGTTCCTTGGTGCGGTCCAGAGTCAACTTGTCGTTCACCAGCGTGGCACGAGCTTCGTCGAGATTGTGTTGCGCCTCCTGAATTTCTTCCGGGCGCGACCCATGCTCGAGTTCTTCGAGATACGCGCGAGCATTTTCCAATGCGCCTTTGGCCTGCTCGTAGGAGGCGCGAAATTCCTCATCCTCCAATCGAACGAGCACTTGTCCTTCCTTAACTTTGTCGCCTTTTTCCACGCCAATCCAGGCCAGGCGCCCGGTAACCTTGGAGTTCACGTTGATCGTATGGTGGGCAACGATGTAACCCGTGGCCGAAAGCACGGTTCCGCCGACCTCACTGTTCTCCGCCGAGGCGCGCACCACTTCCACCTCAGGCACGTCGCGGGCCAGCAAACGGTAGGCCAGGACAGAGAGGCTCAACACAGCGACCACAACGATTCCAATCACAATATAGCGTCGCACCCAGGTCGGAGGTTCTCCATTGCTCGCTCCGCGCTCTGAGCGGTCGATGCGCAAGCTCTGCAGGTCTTCGTGTTTTGCGTCAATCGGCATAAGTAAGAATACGGAATATTTGCGGCAACAGTTTCCTGAAACTCAACCTCGCAACGCAGTCAAAATATTCTGGCGCGCCGCGTGCCACGCCGGAAACAGCCCGCCAAACAATCCCATGGCCAGTGCGAAGATGATCGCATACATCGCAACCTGCCACGTGATCTGCAGGCTGAACACTACTTCGCTGAATGTGACCGCGTTCGACGTTCCGGTTTGCATTCCGTTGAAAGGCAGCATCAGCAGAATTCCCGCCAATGCGCCCAACATGGCCAGCAATAAAGATTCGAAGACAAAGGAAGTCAAAATTGCCGGGCGGGAAAATCCCAGCACGCGCAAAGTTGCAATCTCGCGCCCGCGATAGGCCACGGCCGCGTACATGGTATTCATCGCCGCGAAACTCGAACCAATCGCCATGATGATCGCAACGACGATGCCGATGTATTTGATGGGAGCCCCCGAACTGGTTTGCTTGGCGTAATAGTCGGTTTCGAGAACTCCTTCCAGTTTCAGGCGCTGGTCGTCGCTCACGCGATTCTTCAGTGCATCGGCAGCAATCGGATCGGTGGCGCGCAAGTATGCCGAGGAATATCCGCCCTGGCGGTCGAAATCAGCTGCCATCTGATTCACATCGCACCAAATCTCAGATTCATAAGCTGAACCGCCCGCGTCAAACACGCCTACAACTTTCCAGGCGCCCTTGCCGAACTCCATGGTGTCGCCAATATTCGCGTGGGAAAACCGGGAGCGAATGGATTTACTCACCACAACTTCGCGCTGCCCGGTGTGAAACCAGCGTCCCTCGATCAATTTGCGCTGGGGCGAAGTTCCAAGCCATCGGGCATCATGCCGCGCACGGTGACATTCACTTCGCCGGTGCCGTCTTTGCGCGGAAGCACGATGACTACCACCCACTCGCCGGAAACCATGGGCTCGCCGTGGCTATCTTTCGCGATGCCCGGAAGAACCTTCAAAGTCGGAAACAGCGCCGCATCAAAGCCTCCCGAGAGTTCTGCCTCAGATCCCTTGCGCAGGACAAGTACGTTGTCCGGATTGCCGCTCGAAACAAAAGCCTTTTGCAAGCCGGCGAGCAGCGCCATTAAGAAAATCGCGGTGGTCACGGTGAGGGCAATGCCCAGCGCGGTCATCACGGTGAGCCCCTTGCGCAGCTTTAAATTGCGGACGTTATAGCTGATCGGTATTGCCATAAGTTCGTTCTCAGTTCAGCCGATGTGGCGTAAGCCTTCCACGATGTTAGTGCGCGATGCGTTGTATGCCGGCAGACAGCCACTGATGAATCCTACGGTCGCTGCCACCAGCAGGGACGCCAACATGGTTGGAATGGTGACTCTCATGCCCGCAGGAATTCCGATGGCTACCGGAGAGTGGGTCAACCAACGTATCAGCAAGGTTGCCCCAGAACTCCCAGCGCTCCGCCGGCCACCGACAAGGCGATGGCCTCGCCCACGAACATCGACAACACCCGCGGGCGCGTGAATCCAAGCGTTTTAAGCACTGCAACTTCACGCGTTCGTGCCCGAATCGACATCGCCATGGTATTGCCAGAGACGAGAAGAATCGCAAAAACCACCGCGCCGCAGATGCCGAGAATAAATGCTTTCACATTCCCCAAAGACGATACGAAGGAGAGCTGGAACGCCTGCTGGCTCTCGGTTTTGGTTCGTTGCGGCGCGTTGCGAAACATTTCATCGATTGCCTTAGATACGGGCGCAACGTCACTGGGCGACGCTACCTCGGTGAGGTACCACCCCGCTTGTCCTTTGAACCAGCCGACCGACTCCTCTAAATACTTGGTGTTGAAAATCAACGAGCGAACGGGCGGATCGATAGTGTAGATCGCGCGGATTGTGACCTCGGGATGCACGGGAAAATAGGGGCTCTGCAGGGTCAGGTGGTCGCCAATTTTCCATCCAAATTTCCTGGCGAGCTCGACGTCTACCATGGCTCCGGTGCGGTCACGTTGCCAGGCCAGCAACTGGTCCGGAGGGACGATCTTGTCGGCGGCAACCTTGGGATATTCGTCCGGGTCGGTGACCACCTGGGCGAAGGAGTTTGTCGATCGGTCGTCCTTGTAAACATTTCCGAAATAAGTCATCGGCACTACGGCTACGACGCCGGGCACGCTTCGAATTTTGTCGCGGTAATAGGCCGGCAGAAAAAATGCGAGGGAGACGCGATCCCGGGTAATGATGCGTTTTACGGAATCCGGAGGACCCTGGTCAATGTAAAAAGTCCGCCAGATCGACATCATCAACGTAAGCAGGAGCAAAGAAAAGCTGATGCTCAGCATCGTCAGCAGGCTGCGCCGCTTGTTGCGAAATGTATTGCGTACGACAAAACTGCTGAGCGTCATAAATCAACCGATGTGGCGTAACCCGTCCACGATATTCACTTTCGAAGCGTGATAAGAAGGAAGCGTGGCGCTGACAAGCCCAACAAATCCGGCGATCAAAAGAGACAGCAGGCACATCCCTGGCGTCACCTTCATGGGGAAAAAAGAAATGAACTGTTTGGAATGAGTAAGGCCGTAAATCATCAACCAACCCAGGAAAAAACCAAGCAAGCCTCCGGCAAGAGAGAGCGCTACAGCCTCGCTTACGAACAACCCCAGTACGCTTTGCCGCGTGAAACCCAATGTTTTAAGTACGGCCACTTCTCTGGTTCGTTCACGGATCGACATCGCCATGGTGTTCGCGGAAACCAGCAGCGTTGCGAACACAACGGCCGCACAAATCATCAGGATGAAGGCTTTCACGTTGCCCATCATGGCAACAAATTCCAGACCGAACGCTTTCTCGCTTTCCGTTTTCGTGGGCTGAGGAGAGTTGCGGAACATATCGTCCACCGTGCTCGCGATCTTGCTGACATCTCCGGGAGAAGCGGCCAGAATACTGAAAGTGCCGGCTTGCCCTTTGAAAAAAGAAACCGCCTCTTCCACATATTTGGAGTTGAAATAGACCGACTTGTTGTCCGGGTAGGAGCTGAAAATGCCTCGAACGTACAACTCCAGGTCGACGGGATAAATGTTGCCCTTCAAAACGATTCGGTCCCCCAGCTTCCATCCGTATTTCTTGGCAAGGGTGTCATCGACGATTACGCCCTGGCGATCGCGTTGCCAGGCGATTCGTTGCTCATCTGGCATTTGAATATCTCGAAAGACTTTGAAAAATTCTTCCGGATCGGTGCCGAATTGCGCGAAAAAGTTCTCTGGCTTATCGTCCTTGTAGATTCCGCCGAACCATGAAACCGGCACCACCGCCACGACTCCGGGCACGGCACGAATTTTCTCGCGATAAAAGCCGGGCAAACTGAAAGTCAAAGAAACGCGATGCCGCACCACCAAGCGCTCCGCCGATTCGGCGCTGCCTTCGTCCAGATAAAATGCCCGCCAGATGGTCATCATTAGGGTCAGCAACAGCAAAGAAAAAGCGATGCTCAGCACGGTCAGAATGCTGCGCCGCTTGTTGCGGAATGCGTTCTTGGTGACAAATCGGGTCAGAGTCATATTCCGAAACCTTTTTCGAGACCTGGTGGAACTAAGCCTGTTGAATCCCGAGGAAGCCGCGGCGTGCCGGACTGCGGAGACGCTTAGTCCAAGCAGGCCTCAAGAATAAACGAGTGATCACTCTCCGACAACTCGCCTCAAGCTGGAAATCTGACAGCTGGAAATCTGGCCTGTCCACGCCATTGCGCGCATTCCCAGAATCGATCTGCCCGCCTCCGCCCGCCAGTGGAGATCGTCATACCGCTCGGCTGACAAATGTCACACGCATTCTTTAACGATTAAACGTTTCTGTGAGCAAAAGGTCACGCGGAGGGCGGGCACATATTGTTGCCGTGGCGAGAAATACACGTGAGCGACCGATTAAAGAAAGTCCCCCATTTTCCGCCGTATTATCAGTACTTTGGTAACTCGAATCGATATGCCGCCGAGGTTATTCTAACCGTACCCTGCCCCGGGGTTTTGAACCCACGCGGCTTCTCAGTCGAACCCGCGCGGCGTGTTTCTTGTGATGAGGCGCGGAGCAAATGTCAAAAATTGGCCACTTCGAAATCCTGAGCGAACTGTCAAAGTCTGCCACTGGCGCGGTCTATAAGGCCGACGATGCCCAAACCGGACAAACCATAGCGTTGAAGGCGATTCAGTTGTCGGCATTCGGCGAAAGCGCCGCCGAGCTGGAGAAGTGCTTGTTGGAAGAGGCCGAGACGACCAAAGTCTTGAGCAATCCCAATCTCACTACCGTGAGCGGCGCAGGAGTGATTGAAGGCCAGTTCTGTGCTGCCATGGAGTACATCCAGGGCAATAGCGTTGCCACGATGTTGGCGCGAAAAGAGGGATTTTCCATCTGGGATCTGCTGGATATCGGGCGGCAAGTCTGTGGCGGGCTCGATCACGCGCACTCGCAAAAGGTTTTCCACTATAGCCTGGAACCGGCAAAGATCATGTGCGGGTGGGATGGGACCGTTAGGGTCTTGGGGTTTGGCGTTTCCAGCGTGGGCAAATTTACCGCGCAAATGCCCGAAGTTCCCTCGATCTTGCATTACATGTCGCCCGAGCAGATTCGCGGCGAGAGCATCGATGCGCGCTCGAACTCTATTTAGTCTCGGCGCTCTGTTTTATGAGATGGTCACGGACCACAAAGCTTTCGAAGGTGACAATTCCGAATCCTTGCGCCAAAGCGTTCTTGAGAGCACGCCGCTTCCTCCGGCTGCAGTTGAATCCCAAGCTGCATCCAGTCCTGAGCGATCTTATTATGAAGGCCCTTGCCAAAGATCCCGGCGAGCGCTATCAGAATGGGCGCGCGCTGCTTGACGATTTGGAAAAGTGTAAAGAATCAAAGCCGCAAGCCGCGAAAACTACGGCCGCGCCAGCCAAAGTGCCGGCCGCTGCGGCTCCGGTGAAAGCTGCGGCCCAAACGAAATTCGCGTCTGCGTCACCCGCGCCGGCACTGAAAAATCCCGCAGCCTCGCCGACTCCAGCGATTTCGAAACCGGCGGCACACGCCAGCAGTGGCGAAACAACAGCCTGCTCCTAGGGCGGCTGCGGCTGCAGCAGGGTTAGGAGGAGGCCGATCTGCATCCTCGGCACCGAACTTGGAAGCTTCCAATGCGTACGCTGCTCCCCAAGTTAAGGCGACCAGCGATGCCGCGCCGCCATCCGCTTCCATGTCTTCCGCCGTTCTCGATGAGCCAGAAGTAGAAGCGCCCAGTGCAGAGCCGCCCAGAATTTCCGTTGACCCGATGATGGCGGAAGGTGCCCCATCGCGTGGCAGCGGCGGAGTCAGCTTTTCGGAGATGACCGAACTGCCGCCGTTGAAGGAAGTCTATATCGCTCCACCTCCGCCCCCGCCTGCATTTCAGCCGCCGCCTTCGCCCGCGCCGAATTTCAGATCGGGCGGTGAAGAAGAGAAGCCTAAGATTCAACCGCGGGAAGTCGCCGAAAAAGCGATCAAGGAAATAAAAAATGTCCCTCCGAGCCTGATGGTTTACTCCATCGCCGGCGCTGCAGTTGTGATTCTTATCATCGCGATTGTGCTGGTTCTTCACATCAACCATTTGAACAGTGACGATGACTCCGGCCGTGCCGCGCCGCCGCAGCCCACGGCGCAATCCGCAGCCAGTCAACCAGCTTCCGGCGCAACCGCAGCAGACCACCGCACCTCAACCTGCCGCCCGAACAAACGCAGGCGGCCGACGTGGCTGAAACTCAACCGGAAACTACGCGCCCGGTTGCCGCGACCGCGCGAGGACGGAAGAATGCGAAAAAGAAAAACGTCGCTCCTGTTGCTGCGGTTGTTGTTCCAGGACAGATTGCCATTGATTCCACTCCTCAAGGCGCGCAGGTACAACTGGATGGAAAAACCGATCCCACCTGGGTTACTCCTTTTACGCTCTCGGGTCTGAATGCCGGGCAGCACACCGTGACTGTCAGCAAACCCGGCTACTCTTCGGATACCCGCACGGTTGCGATAGCTTCTGGCAACAAATCGTTCCTCGTGACCCATCTTACCCAGCTTATGGCGACGCTTTCCGTCAACAGTACACCGCCCGGCGCGAATGTCTACATCGATGGCAGAGACACCGGCAAGCTGACTCCCGCACAAGTTTCCGTGGATAAAGGTCAGCATGTAGTGCTGGTGCGCAAGGCGGGCTATCATCGATGAGACTACGAGCGCACAGTTTGTCCTCGCCCAGACAGTAAGCTTTTCGCCGATGCTGCGCTCGCTGGGCAATGTGGACGACATTAAGACCGTAGGAAAAATGGGCAGGCTGTTTGGCGGCAAACAGGCGCAGGGCATGGGCACGGTCAGCATCAAGACCCAGCCCAAGGGAGCCCAGATTGCCGTCAACAAGCACATGCTGGATAAAAGCTCACCGGTTGACGTGATGCTCGATCCGGGCAATTACGTTGTCGATATCACCCTCACCGGCTACGCTCCAGTTCACAAAGTCATCACTGTGGACAAAGGCGGCAAAGCGGTTATCGACGAAGTGATGCAGCACGAATAGCTGAACAATATTTACTGGAATCCTGCACTGAGAAAATCGAAAATCATTCGCGGTCGACCGACGTCACCGGCTCGTCTTAAATCCTGTCAGCCTTTTAACATTTTTTTAACCTCGCCGTAACATTCCTGCTCTAGCATCGCGAGGACTGCAACATCCCTCACCTACCATTGGGAAAGGAAAAAAGCTTATGCGTCAATTTCTGTCAGTATGCCTTGTCGCGGCCATGATTACCGGGCCAATTTGGACACCGGTAGCAAGTGCCGCCACCGTCAAGACAGCCACGCCAATCAAACACATTGTGATCATTTTCGGGGAGAATCGCTCTTTCGATCACTATTTCGGCACGTATCCGAACGCTTTGAATCCAGCGGGCGAGCCGCACTTTTACGCGCATCCGGGTACACCGACCGTGAACGGCTTGAGCAATGCGCTCCTGAACAACAATCCCAATCTCAATCCTCTCAATGGCAGCGGCGCGGCTAATCCTTTCCGCTTTGATCGCTCGCAGGCAAACACCCAAGATATGGATCACGATTACACTCCTGAACAATTGGCCTTCGATGGTGGCGCGATGGATTTATTCCCCGCCAACACCGGAAGCGCCGGCCCGCCACCCAGCGCTCCGCCGGACGTGGTGCTGACCAACGGTCAGGTGATGGGATACTTCGATGGCAACACAGTTACCGCGTTGTGGAACTATGCTCAGCACTACGCGATGAGTGACAACCACTACAGCACCAACTTCGGGCCCTCCACCGTTGGAGCGATCAATTTGATTTCGGGTCAGACTAACGGCGTTGCGAAACATATCGGTGGCACTGGCGAGTTGGTAGCCGATGGGAACGGCGGTTTCACAATGATCGGCGATCCTGATCCGTATGGCGATGTATGCTCCGGCAGCGAACAGGTACAGATGGCCGGAAAGAATATCGGCGATCTGCTCAATGCAGCTAATATCACTTGGGGATGGTTCGGCGGGGGCTTCAACCTCAACATCGTGAATCCCGACGGCAGCACAGGATGCAATCGCCAGTCCACTTCGCCAATCGTCGGGACACAAGGCGATTACGTTCCCCATCACACGCCGTTCCAGTATTACGCTTCCACTGCAAATCCCACGCATGCTCGTCCGAAGTCTGTAAAGACGATTGGTTACTCGGGCGACCCCGCCAACCACGACTACGATATCGACGATTTCTTTGCCGCGGTGCAAGCCGGAAATTTCCCTACGGTGAGCTTCCTCAAAGCAATCTCGATCCAAGATGCTCATCCGGGAAATTCCGATCCGCTGGATGAGCAGGAATTCGTGGTGAAGGTAGCCAACTTCCTGCAAAGCCAACCGGAGTGGGCGAACACGGCGTTAGTCGTGCTCTACGACGATTCCGACGGCTGGTACGATCATCAACTCGGCCAGATCGTCAACGGATCGAAGAGCGCGGCGGACGCTCTCACTGGGCCGGGAAGCTGCGGCAGTGGCGCTACGGCGCTACCTGGCGTGAATCCTGCTACCAAGCACGCTCAGGGCCGCTGCGGATACGGTCCGCGCCAACCGCTGCTCGTCATCTCGCCATGGGCGAAGCACAATTTCGTCGATCATTCGGCCACCGATCAAACTTCGGTGATCCGCTTCATCGAAGATAATTGGCTCAGTGGCCAGCGCATCGGCCAGGGATCTTTCGATGGCATCGCGGATTCCATCAGCTCCCTGTTCGACTTTCATCAGGTCGTGACTGACGACTTGTTCATTCTCAACCCAACCACGGGTGAGCCTGTCGGAGCTGGCTCCCTCTATTAGCGGGCATTCCGGCAGGTGGGTTTGTCGGCAATCCGGGTAAGGAACGGCAAGGCATGCGGACCGCCAGTCCTGTGCCTTGCCGTTGTTGTATGCTTGCGCGAAAGGTGCGTGGTGATTACACGTAGAGATTTTCTGCAACGATCGAGCCTGCTGGCTACAACTCTGGCGGCCGGCAAGAGCGGGTTACTCAATGCGATGTCGCAGTCGGTGGCTACCATGCTTCCGGCGCTCGATGTCAACAACCTGGCACAATTCGTAGATCCTCTTCCGATTCCTGAAATCGCAAAGCCGCAGGGGCTTCGTCCCAGCCCCGCTGATGCAAAGTTGAATGTTCCGTTTTATCGGATCCAGGCGCAAGCCATCACCGCTAAAGTTCATCGCGATTTGCCGCCTACGAAGTTCTGGAGCTTCGGTTCTTCCACTCCCGGCCCGACATTCGAGACGCGCTCCGGTGAGCCCTTGCTGGTGGAATGGGTGAACGCTCTACCCGGTAAACATTTCTTGCCGATCGACCATACAATTCACGGCGCGGAAGCGGACAAACCTTCCGTCCGCACCGTGGTGCACTTGCATGGAGCGAAAACCGCACCGGAGAGCGATGGGTATCCTGAAGATTGGATTGTGCCGGGAAAATCTTCGCTCTACTACTATCCCAACCAGCAGGACGCGGCCATGCTCTGGTATCACGATCATGCGCTTGGGATTAATCGCCTCAACGTCTATGCAGGATTATTGGGAACGTTTTTCATTCGAGATAGCGTGGAGGATGCGCTGAATCTGCCCAAAGGAAAATACGAATTGCCGCTTGTCCTTTACGACCGGCTGTTGACGCACGAGGGGCAGTTGCTTTATCCGGTTTCGCCCGATCCGCAATCTCCCTGGGTTCCCGAGATATTTGGCAACGCGATTCTCGTCAATGGAAAATTATTTCCCTATCTCGAGGTCGAGCCGAGAAAATACCGCTTCCGGGTGCTGAACGGATCGAACGCCCGCTTCTACAATTTATCGTTTGTCGAGAGTGCAGCCGCCAATCATAACGAGGTGCCTTTTCACCAGATCGGGACCGATCAGGGATTATTGTCCGCGCCCGTGCCCTTGACCAACCTAGAAATCGCGCCCGCCGAGCGGGCGGATCTGGTCATCGACTTCAGCCAGCATCGCGGAGCGCAGGTCGTGCTTAAGAGCGATGCTTTCGTGGTGATGCAATTCCGCGTCTCGTCACAGAAGGTGACTGACACGAGCTCGCTACCCTCGGCTTTGCGGCCGGTAGCAAAGATACCGGAATCAAGGGCAGTTCAAACCCGCTTGCTGACGCTCAATGAATACGTGAACAAAGCGGGCAATCCCGTGATGTTGCTTTTGAATGCAGCCCACTGGAAAATGCCCATTACAGAAAAGCCGGTGCTGGGTTCGACTGAAATCTGGTCGCTGATCAATCCCACCAACGACTCTCATCCGATTCACCTGCATCTGGTGCGCTTCCAAATCCTTGACCGTCAGCCCTACGTTCCCTGGCTATATCAAACCAAACGGGAACTACGCTTTATCGGTCCGCCGGAACCGCCCGATCCAAACGAGGCGGGGTGGAAAGATACAGTGCGAGCGCACTCGAAAATGGTTACCCGGATTATTGTCCCGTTCGAAGGATTTACCGGACGCTACGTGTGGCACTGCCACATCCTCGAACATGAGGATAACGAAATGATGCGACCCTACGAAGTAATTGCCGCGAGCTGATTCGCATTATTTCCGCCGATCTCATCTTTTGAATGCCGACCCAACCCGGTGCGAGCCGGCTTGCATCCTACGAAACTGTCTCCACCTCTCAGGCAGGCGAAAACCGTTTACAATTGGTTACCGATTTTAAGCCCGAAATCTAAGTTTGGTTTAGCGTCGTCGCTGGACGAACCAATCGATAGATTGAACCATAAGGATGGTGCCCGATGTCGTTGGTCAGAGCTTTGCTCCAGCGCGTGCCGCGGAGTTGCGTTGTTCCTGTTTCTCTGTTGTGCGTCGCGCTGTGCTCTGTCACGTTGTTTGCTCAAACCACGATTTCCACCGGCAGCATTCAGGGTACGATCACAGATCCCTCGGGCGCCGTAGTGAGCGGCGCAAAGATCTCCATCGTCAATAAGGCTACGGGACGCGTGATCAACACCAAGTCTACTTCCGCGGGCGCCTACGCCTCAGGCGCGTTGACTCCGGGCGATTACACATTGCGAGTCGAAGCGCAAGGATTCAAAACGTCCGAGGTTCCAGTCACGGTGCAAGTGGGCGTGACTTCTTCGGGAAATGTAAAACTGCAACTTGGCGAGAGCACGCAGGTGGTGCAGGTGCAGGCTGAGGTAGTCGCTGTGAACACGCAGCAGGCCACCGTGCAAGGTGTACTGACCTCGCAGCAGATCGAGAACCTGCCTATCAATGGCCGGAACTTTCTCGACCTGGCCCAACTGGAGCCGGGAGTGCAGATTCAGGACGGGGGGAACTTCGACCCCACCAAGAACGGCTTCTCGTCCATTTCATTCGGCGGCCGCTTCGGCCGTACTGCGCGCATTGAAGTCGACGGACTCGACATCAGCGATGAAACTGTTGGCACCACCACTCAGAACGTGCCCGCCAGCGGCATTCAGGAATTTCAGATCCAGCAGTCTTCACTCGATCTCTCCACTGAACTCACTTCCTCTGGTTCAGTGAACGTGACCACGAAATCGGGAACGAATAAATATCATGGCGAGGGCTATTACTATTTCCGCGATCAGACCTTCGACGCGAATCTACCCGGCGGCAGCGACAATTATTTTCAGCGCAATCAGTTCGGCGGCAATTTCGGCGGCCCGATTCTGAAAGATAAATTGTTTTTCTTTTTGGATGTCGAACGGACCAAGCAAGATTTGATCGATCCGGTCCTTCCGGGCGGTCCTTTTGCCGCGCTGGTTGGCAATTACAGCTCACCCTTCCATGAGGTCGAAGGCATTGGCCGTATCGACTGGCAGATCAACAGCAACTATAAGTTTTTCTATCGCTTCTCTTACGATCAGGATCGAGACGTTTCGGCCATCCTTCCTAACTCTTTTCAGCCCTTCGCCAACGTCAATCACACGCCGGTTCATGCCCTCGGACTCGACTTTAACACCGGTCCTTATACGCACAGCATTCGCTTCGGCTATATCAAATTCCGCAATGCAATTGTGGATGCAACTGCTGGAACTACCATCTTTAATCCGCTTCCAGGAATTGAGTTAGCCATCGGCAGCGATCCGGATTGCCTCACTGCAGGTGCGGATTTCTTCTGTTCCGGTCCCAGCTTTCTGGCGCCGCAACAGACCTACCAATCCGACCATCAGATCAAATATGACGGCAGCCGTGCGCTCGGAGCGCACATTCTTCGTTACGGTGCAGGGTTCAACCACATTTTCGGAGGCGGGTTCGCTAGCTTTTTATCGCTCGCGCCAGCCGTCGGCGCCGGAATTTCGGATTGCAACGCCCTCTGCCTGTCTCTCCCCGGCGGCGCGAGTAACCCGCTGAATTACCCGGCGAACAACGTGTCATTAGGCAACGGACAGGGCTATGACTCAGAAATACCAGCCTTCGGATTTCCCGCGGGAGGCAGTGGTCCAGATAATCGCATCTCGTTCTATGTTGGGGACGCCTGGAAGATAAAACCCAACTTCACCCTGACCTACGGCCTCCGCTACGTGCGGGATTCGGGACGCACCGATAGCGACCTGGGACCAATCTCGCCTTTGTACCAGTTCGACAACCAGTATTACGCGGGGCTCGGCAATCGCGTGAATCAGCCAAATCTCAATTTTGCTCCGCAGATAGGTCTCGCCTGGGATCCCTCCAGCAGGGGTAAGACGGTGCTTCGCGCCGGCATCGGTCTTTTCTACGAGAACTCGATTTGGAACAACATCGAATTCGACCGGCCCGCGCGTCTGGAAAAGGGATTGTTTCTGGCGAATCCGACTGTCTGTTCCAACGGCATTCCAAATACGCTTTCTTTGCCAAACGGCGGCTCGGTTACGCCATCATTTTGTCAGCAGCCGATTGGAAGCGTCGCGACTCAGATTTCTGCACTTCAATCGCAGTATCAAGCGTCCACTCTGGCGGCGGGGCCGGCCAGCAATCCCTCATATATCGGCAACGCACTGGCGGACGGGGAAGATGCCACCGGTACGGCTCTGCTAGCTCCGAACTATGTCAGCCCGCGCTCGTTACAAATGAATGTTGGCCTTCAACATGAGATCCGTCCGGGGATGGTGCTTACAGTCGATTATCTTCGCAACATTGAGACTCACACCCTGCTCGCGATCGATACGAATCACGTCGGTGACGCTCGTTTCTTCAATCTGGCAAATGCGATGGCTGCAATCTCCGCTACAAACGCGTCACTGGGTTGCCCCGCCGCCTCGGATCCGGCCTCGATCAACTGTGCGATCGGCAAGGCGCAACCATCAGCAGTTATGCCTCGTAACGGACTCGATTCCGGTTACTCGTTCCGCGGTGCGGCGGCCCTGTGCCCGACCGCCGGCCTTCCCCGGCATTAATGAAAATCTGGGAGCCAACCAGATGCTGTTCCCCATCGGTTACGCGAAGAACACCGCGGTGCAGGCGTCGTTGAAGCAGCATTTGGAACATCCGTTTAACGCGGTGACAAATTTTGATTTGCAGGCTTCTTATCAATTGCAGCGCTATATCGCGCCCGTCGCCGACAACGATTTCGTGAATATCGCCGCCGACTTCAACAATCCCTCAGAGCTTCATCGGTCCGAATGGGCTTGACCGTGAGCATCAGATCTCTTTCGGCGGGACAATGGATCTGCCTTATCACTTTCGGTTGGGCATGATTGGGCATTTTTACAGCCCGCTACCCGTAACCCTTACGCTAAACCCAACAGGAAATGCCGGCGGCATTTTCGTTACTGATGTCACGGGCGATGGTACCGGCGATGGCAGCTTCGCTTCCAACGGTGGCAACGGCGATGTGCTTCCCGGAACCAATATCGGTTCGTTTGAGCACGGCGTCGGCCGCTATAACATCAACAATGTTATTAACAATTACAATCATAATTTCGCGGGGCAGGCCACTCCTGCCGGCCAGACGCTCATCAACAGCGGGCTGTTTAGTTTAGGGCAGTTGACATCCCTGGGCGGGGTGCAGCAAGTGGTACCGGCGGCTCCCCATGACGAAGTCGGGATGGGATGGTTGCGCGCCTTTGACGCCAGTTTGAACTGGGTCTACAAATTTAAAGAGAGCTTTGAAGTTCAGCCGGGAGTTTCTTTCTTCAACGTATTCAACCTGTCGAATTTTGATGGTCCCGGCAACCCGCTGAACGGTACCCTGAGCGGAGAACTGGGAACGCTCAATGGCACGTCTGGTGGGCAGCCAAGCAGCAATCGGCTGGGCCTTGGCTCGGGTGTTTTTGCGCTGGGTTCTCCGCGCGTGATCGAGTTCTCGTTGAAGCTGAGTTTTTAGTCCGGGAAGTGCTGGCAGCTTATCGCGGCAGCTTAAAGTTCACCGTCACCTGAGTCTGAATTTCGACCGGAACGCCGTCAAGCAGATACGGTTTGTATTTCCACTGCTTCACCGCATCAACGGCTGCGCGGGCGAGACTCGGGTCTCCGCTGAGAACCTTCACTGCAGAAATATCGCCTTTCTTCGAGATCGTCGCCATGAGCTGAACCGAGCCTTCAATTCCCATACGCAAAGCGTTTGCGGGATAGGAAGGCTGCGTCTTTTTGATCGCCAATCCTTGCGATACTCCCTGCGAGACGTTCAAGGTCTGCAGCACGGGAGTTGGTGAGCTGTTCGGATTTCCCAGAAGATTCGGCAGCGTTCCGCCACCTCCAGCCGAGACGATGCCATTGATGCTCGGAGCAGGAGCTTCGGTCAGCGACGATTTTCCCAAGGTAGGCTCCGCAGTGTTCGGCTTGACCACAATAGGCTGCGGCGCTGGCGTCGTCACGGTTGCTTTATTTTCGGCTACGATGGCCACAGCAGATCGGGACGACTCCGCGGCGCTGGCTTTGCGATCTTTTGCATTGCTCGTCGGCAACTTCGGTTTGCGCCGTCGCGGAAGGTTTCACCGATCCGGCGGAATGAGTCGAAACCGGAGAGTCAGGAACCGACGTTGCAACCGATTGATCGGATGCTGGTGCGATTGATGTTGTACTCGGCGTAACTTGTGGAACCGCAGGGGGCGCTGGCTTCGCAGAGACTGGTGCGGAACTATTTGCAGCTCCGTTCGGATGAGAGAACTGCGTCCATCCCACATACACCGCTGCCGCAATGAGCACAATCGCAACCAGGGCCAGCAGAGCTTTCTTGCTTCCGCCGCTTGTGGTTTTTGTACTGCTCTCGATCGCACCGCCGAAGGTGAACGCGGGGGCAGGGGAAACGGTCTCCGGGGAACTCTCCACGGCTGCACTTTTGCTGGGTGATGTCTCCACTTCCGGCTCAGGTGTCGAAGGCTTCTCAGGTGCGGCAATGCCGGCCACTTCCCGAGCGGGCGCCGCTGCGCTCGCCGCGCGTCCAGTAGACGCAGGCGAGACTACATTCGCGGATAACGAACTTTCCTTATTATTGGATGCAACCTTGGAATTCGCCTCAACAGCTGCAATTGGCGAGATGCTCGGCGATGTCGTTTGCTCGAGTACAGCGCCCACAGATTCTTTCGATTCTCCTGACGCAGCCAGAACACTGGAAGCGGATGCGGCGAAGCTCGGCTGCGGAGCCGCTTTCTGGGAGGCGCGCTGGTCGCGGGATCGGACTCACGATCGATGCTGGAGCGCGGAACAGAAGGATTCGGAACCAAGGTCGGCTTTGCGGGTGCAGGCCCGGAAGTTGCGGGCTTTGGAGTTGTCGCTGTTGTTGTCGCCGGCTGGTTTAGCGCCCTCGTTCTTGCGCAACAAGCCACGTGCAACTCGTAACGTACCTTTTGCCTGCTCCACGTTAATCGGCTTGGTGAGAACCAGGTTTGCGCCGATTCGGAAAGCTTTTGCCACTCCCGCTTGCCCTTCGACCACTGCTACAGCCAAAGCCGACTGGTTGTTCGGCGAATTGCGGGCACTCTTGAAGAGCAATGTGGCATTCTGCTCGTTGTCGCAGTCCACCACGACCGCGTCGAAGTGCTCCCCCATCAACTTCTTAACTGCGGCGAAGGGTTCAGTGCAGGGAACTACTTCGAAGTCCAACTCGCTGAGAACCTGCGTTACGGTGCGAGCTGTTTTTTCGTCGGGACAGAAAAGGAGTGCTTGGTAACCCATATTGAATTCATCGTAGGTACACCCGTAAGCCGCAGCAAGTTACGGTGGTAATTGTGCTGGGGCGGCTTTAGGCTTGCCAGACGCGGCTTTTAGGGCTTGTACCTCGAGACGTTTTCCCGCATACAATTACGCTGTCATGCGCATCCCGCTCTGGCTAAAAGTGGTCTGGACAGCGTGCGTAATCGCGTGGGTGCCTTTATATTGGCGGCAGTATGGTTCGCAAAACTTTCTTTTTTTCTGCGATCTTGGGAATCTGTTTATCGTTGCCGCTCTTTGGCTGGAAAGTGCGCTGATATTTTCGTGGCAGGCAACCGGGCTTCTGGTATTTCAGATTCTATTTACTATCGATCTTGCAGTCGCTTTCCTCAGCGGACGACATCTGATCGGCGGCACGGAATTTATGTTCGATCCTCAAGTTCCGCTGCCGATTCGATTGCTCAGCTTATTTCACGTAGTCACGCCCCCGCTATTACTTTGGGCTATTCATCGCGTCGGCTATGACCCGAGAGGCTGGAAGTATCAGACCCTCACCGCCTGGATCATTGTTCCGATCAATTACCTGTGGCGTCCGCAGTACGACGTGAACTGGGCGCGCGGACTTTTCTTTCATGAACAGCATGCAGTGCCCGGCGCTGTATATCTACTGGCATATCTGATTATTGTTCCCGCGGTGATCTACTACCCGACGCATCGTTTTCTTCTTTTTTGCTTTGCCGGAAAATCGAACCGTAAAATCTAGTCTTGACTCTTGGCACTCTTTCCGCCGTCTTGCGTGCGGTCGTGCAATGCTGAATCTAGTCGCGCGCGCGGGTGTTTCTGATAATGCAGCATCTTTGCTCTCGGCCTCGCTTTCTTCTGTTTAGGCGAGGCTGGGTCGGGGCTGAGATATAACGTCTGCGATGAGGATGCCAGGCTGGTCTCCGGAGTCTTCTACCAGGTTCATAATGCTGAGCAGCAATTCCTCCCGCACCGCAGCGAATTCGTTGTACTCTCTGGTCATTACGTAACAGAAGAGTTCCACGTTGAGGGCGCTTGCGGTTAACTCGGTGAGCCGGACGCGAATGGTTCTGGTTTCAATCTTGGGATGGTCGCTCAAAACGCGCCGGATTTCGGAGAGCACGGAGCGAAGATGTTGCTGTGAGGTATCCGTGTGCAGACCTAAAACAGTTTTGAAAAGAATTTTGTCGCGGCGGCTCAGATTCTCGACGTTAATCGTCGCCACGGTCCCGTTGGGGATGGCCAGCAATGTCCTCTCGTCGGTGCGCACGCGGGTGGAGCGCAGGCCGATATCCTCGACGGTTCCAGTGCGATCGCCAAATTTGCAGACGTCTCCTACGCGAATTACTTCGTCGCCCAACACGGAAACGCCGCCGAAAAGATTCGCGATCGTCTGCTGTGCTCCGAAGCCTACTGCCAGGGTTCCAATGCCCAACCCGGCGAGTGCGGTGTTCAAGTTAAATCCCAACACTCCGAAGATAAGAAATACGGCCATCAAAAAGATGAAGGCTTTTACCAGGCGTTCGCCAAGCAGCATGAGCGAACCCGTACCTTCGTGGCCGCGAGCGAGAGCGCGATTTCTCACTCCGCGCAAAGACCATCGCACGACTCGCCACAGGATCCAGTTGGTGCCGATGATCACAGCGACTGCTGTAACCTGCGAGTAGTAGTGACGTTGCAGTAAAGGGATGTCCAGGTAGGCGGCCAGAATCCGATGGATGAGAACGCCGAGAAGCAACCAAGCCGGCCCGGACACTGACCTCGATTCCAATTCGGCGTGCCCGTGCCTGCGCGCCCACCATCGAATCGGAATTTGCAGAATCACCAGCAAGACCCATGCGATAGCCCCGGCAATGGGAATCAGTAGAAACAAAGCAAACCATTGCCACAGAGGCATTCCCGCCAACTGATGTCTCACCACCCACTTGGGCAGACGCGTCTCCACTTGCCGTGCTTCTACCTGGTCGTACAGGTCGGGGATTTTCGCCAGAGTGTCGGAAGCGATGAGCCAGATTTTTCCCGCGTTCGGATCGGAGACGCGAACCAGTTCCAATTCTGCTTCCACGTCGCCGGATGACATAGTCCCCAGGTTTTGCCGGTCAGGCGAAACGCCTTCCTGTAGCGCGCCTTCGGGATCCCTGCTCGGCTTCAGGTTGCCGGCGAAAGCGGCGTTCATTACAGCCTGCAGCTTCTGTGCCAGCGCCTCGCCCTCAGTTTGGCGCCGCGCCGAACTCATTTGCAGATACTGAGCTGCAATGGCGTAGTTTCCGGATTGCGCCGCCTCCAGAAATCCGAAGATGGTGCCGTAGGGAGTGTCACGGCCCAGCGCATCAGTCTGCGTTTTGGAAGTGTTCGCTGCCTTTGATGGCAGCAGTTGACCAAGCGCACCCTGCGCCAACAGAGGAAAACTCATGCTGAGAGTTAATACTAAGAAAACGATTCGTCTGGAAAGGGTGGACATGGGTGCATTCCGCGCCGCCGCGCGAACCTTCCGAGGGGCAGCAAATGTGCGGGCTCTCGCAACGAGAGTTTATTGTAGCGGAAGCAGTTGGATGAGAGTGTCTGCTTGCGCTCTAGAAGATGCCGTTAGTCGCGTTTCGGTCGAAATACGTGCGTGCTCGTGCCGAAAAAAACTTCCGCGGATTCCATCACGGTTTCCGAAAGCGTGGGATGCGGGTGAATCGTCATCGCCACATCGCTGGCCAGCGCCGCCATTTCGATGGCGAGCACTCCTTCAGCAATCAACTCGCCCGCGCCAACGCCGACAATGCCGACGCCGAGGATGCGCTCAGTATGCGGATCAATGATCAGCTTTGTCATTCCTTCCGGTCGATCGAGAGTGACCGCGCGTCCGGATGCGCCCCAGGGAAACTTCGCAACTTTGATCTCCCGATTTTCTTTTTCCGCCTGAGTTTCGGTGAGCCCGCACCATGCGACCTCCGGATCGGTGAAGACGACTGCGGGAATCGCAGCGGCTCGAAAGCAACTTTGTGTCCGGCGATGGCCTCGACCGCTGTTCTTCCTTCGTGCGATGCCTTGTGCGCCAGCATGGGCTCGCCAACGACGTCACCGATGGCATAAATCGCCGGATCGGCGGTTTGCAATTGCTTGTTCACCTCGATGAACCCGCGAGAGTTCACGTGAACCTGAGTCGTTTCCAGTCCGGGGATCTCCGAGTTCGGCTTTCGACCTACAGAGACAAGCACGCGATCAAAAGTTTTCTCCCGATCTTTTTCCTGCAGGGATTTACCTTCGAAGGTTGCGCGAATGCCGGCGCCGTCCTCTTTAAGAGATGCGACCGTTGTGTTCAGCAGTATTGCCTCGAACATCTTCTCCAGGCGTTTGTGCAACGGAAGAACCAGATCGCGATCTGCACCGGGAAGCAAGCCGGGCAACATCTCAACCACTGTGACGCGCGTTCCTAGAGCGGCATAGACGGAGCCAAGTTCGAGGCCGATGTATCCGCCGCCAACCACAAGAAGACTGCCGGGAATGTCTTCGAGATTCAGAGCGGCCGTGGAATCCATCATGCGCGGCGAATCGAGTTTGAGCGCCGGAATGATGGCAGGCCGAGAGCCAGTTGCCAGGATAATGCGATCAAAGCTAAGCACGGCTTCGGTGGAATCCGTCTTGCTGATCCGCAGCGTGGTGGAATTTTCGAACGCAGCGCGGCCTTGAATGTATTGCACGTGACGCTGCTTGGAAAGCTGTCCAAGGCCCCCGGTAAGTTTCTTGACGACGCCTTCTTTCCACGTGCGCAAGCGCTCCAGATCAATCTTCGGAGCAGGGAATTCGATTCCCCAATTCTTGGCTTGCTGGGATTCTTCAATCAGCTTGGCGACGTGCAGCAGCGCCTTGGAAGGAATGCAGCCGCGATAGAGACAAACGCCGCCGGGATTCGCCTCGGGGTCGATCAGCGTGACCTGCATGCCGAGATCAGCTGCCAGGAAAGCGGCGGCATAGCCGCCCGGTCCGCCTCCGACGACGGCGACTCTCAACTTCTTACTCGAGTCTTCAGAGGTAACTTCAGAAGTAACTTCCGGCGATTGGTTCAGGTTATCGTTCATGCAGTGATTTTTTGTAAGATGACTTTGGCCACGCGGCTAGCCTTGAACGGAAAGCAGGAATGGCTGCTCGAATGCTTCCGCTATCCAGCGCAGAAAACGCGCGGCGTCCGCGCCGTCAATCAGGCGATGATCGTAGGAGAGCGAGAGCGGCAAAATGAGACGCGGCTCAAATTTGCCTCCAATCCATTCCGGCTCCATGCGCGAGCGAGAAAGCCCGAGAATGGCCACTTCGGGATGATTCACGATAGGCGTAAACGCCGTGCCTCCAATGCCGCCGAGATTGGTGATGGTGAAGGTGCCACCCTCCATGTCGGCAACGGTGATCTTTTTATCCCGCGCTTTCTGCGATAGCTGTGATAACTCGACCGCCAGCTCAACAATATTTTTCTTATCCACATCGCGAATCACTGGAACCAGCAGACCGCGATCGGTGTCGGCCGCCACTCCGATACTGATGTACTGCTTATAAATGATTTCTTCCTTCTCCATATCAATGGTGGCGTTGAATTGCGGGAAAACTTTCAGCGCTGCGGCGCAGACTTTCAAAGCGATTGCAGTCACCGTCATCTTGCCACCAGCTTGTTCCGCCTTAGGAGCGAAGCGGGCGCGCAATTGTTCGAGTTCGGTAATGTCGGCCCGGTCGTGCTGGGTGACGTGGGGAATCGTATTCCAGGATTCCGCGAGATGCTCCGCTGTTTTGCGGCGAATACCGCGCATGGAGACACGTTCGATCTTTCCCCACTTCGAAAAGTCCGGCAGTTTGGGCGCGATGAAATGTCCTGCACGAGCCGGGGCTTGCACCGCGGCAGAGAGAGCGGCCAGCGCGGCCTTGGCGTGAGCTTTCACATCATCTTCGCTGATGCGCCCGCCGGGACCGGTTCCCTTGACCTCGTAAATGTCGACACCAAGTTCGCGAGCAAGCCGTCGAGTGTGCGGAGCCGCCGGCACAGGTTGGCGGTGTTCCGTTCCAGCCACTTTGCCCAACTGCAAAGGCATCGAAAAATCCGCGGGACGAGGCTGCGGCTGATCTGGCGGCAGCGCTTGTTCTTCGGTCTTGCCTTCAGCGCGGATTGCCGCCTGAAAGGCAAGGCGTGCGCCATGCTGCCCGGAGACGTGTTCCACCGGGCCCCGCGCCGGACGAACCGCCGTAGCTTGTGAGGCGGGCCCTCCCTCTAAAGTGAAAATCAACTGACCCACCTTAATCTTTTCGCCCTCTTTCACGTTGACTTCTTTGACAATCCCGCTCACTGAGGAAGGGACCTCGATGACTGCCTTGTCAGTTTCGAGTTCCATCACTGGCTGGCCTTCGGAAACTTTCGTGCCCGGCGCAATCATCAAACGCACAAGGTCGCCCTGCGAGATGTTTTCACCCAACTCCTGCAGACGAAATTCGCTGGCGGCGGGAACATCGGTGGAGCGCTTCCGCTGCGGCGCAGCCACCGGCGGTTCCGGGCTTGCGCTCGCTGCGGCACTTGCTTCACGCAGGCGCCGATTGCGCCAGCTGCACACCTTCAGTTGCCTTCTGTGGCAGGTCTTTCTCCCGTGGAGTTTCAGTAACCGCTGCGGCGGTTCCGTTGCCGTCGGCGGTAAAAACTACCTGGCCAACCTTAATTTTTTCGCCCTCTTTGACCAGAATCTCTTTTACTGTTCCCGTTACGGAGGACGGCACTTCCACGACAGCCTTGTCGGTCTCAAGCTCCATCACTGCCTGGCCCTCGCTTACCGCCGCGCCGGGCGCAATCATCAGGCGCACCAAGTCGCCCTGTTCAATGTTTTCACCGAGTGCCGGAAGTTTGAATTCAATCACTGATTACATTCCTTGGCTACGTTAAGTATCAGCTTCAACTGATCGCCGGATTAAGCTTTTCGGGATTAATTCCGAGGTCGCGAATCGCTTTCTTCATGATGTCCACGCCGATTTTCTTATCCCGCACCAGCGCGCCCAGTGTGGCCAACACAATATGTTTCGCATCTACTTCGAAAAAGTCGCGCAACGCAGCTCGCGCTTCGCTGCGGCCAAAACCATCGGTCCCCAACGAAACAAGTTGTCCGGGAACCCACTTCGCCAGAGATTCCGGGAGCACCTTCATGTAATCAGATGCCGCAATGAACGGCCCGGACGCATCTTTCAAAGTTTGAGTAACGTACGGGACCTTCGCCGAATCGCCCGGATGCAGCATGTTCCAACGTTCGCAGTCGTTGGCGTCGCGATAGAGTTCCTTATAACTGGTCACACTCCACACGTCCGCTGCGACACCATATTTTTCCTGAAGAATCGTCTGCGCCTTCAACACCTCGTACATAATGGTTCCACTACCAAGCAACTGGGCGCGCAGCTTGGCATCTGGCGCATCGGCGGCTTTAAAACGGTATAAGCCGCGCAACACCCCTTCACGGACGTTGCCCTCCTTCGGCATCTCGGGCATCGGCAGAGGCTCATTAGTTACGGTGAGGTAATAGAAAATCGATTCCTGGTCCACGTACATGCGCTTGATGCCATCCTGAATGATGATGGCAATCTCATATGCGAACGCCGGATCGTAAGCTAATAAGTTCGGAACCGGCAAAGCGAGAACGTGGCTGTGGCCATCCTGATGCTGCAAGCCTTCGCCCGCCAGTGTGGTACGTCCCGGCAGTGCCGCCGACCAGAAATCCGTGGCAGCGCATATCAGCCGCGGCCCAGATCAGATCGCCGATACGCTGAAAGCCGAACATCGAATAATAAATAAAAAATGGAATTGTGTTGATGCCGTGGTTTGCATACGCCGTGCCCGCCGCGATGAATGAGCACATCGAACCCGCTTCGGTAATTCCCTCCTCGAGGATCTGGCCATTCTTTGCTTCCTTGTAATAGAGCAGCGTGTCCATATCGACCGGCTCATAGAGCTGACCGACGCTGGAATAAATTCCAACCTGGCGGAACAACGCTTCCATGCCGAAGGTTCGAGCTTCGTCGGGAATAATGGGTACGATGAGCTTTCCCAGTTCAGGATCGCGCAGCAGTTTTGCCAAAAGCCGCACGAAAACCATGGTGGTCGAGGCTTCCCGTCCGTCGGTGCCTTTGTAGAATTCTTCGAAGTAGGATTCCGGTACCGGCTTCAGGGGCGTGGCTCGCACCGTGCGTTTCGGCATGTATCCGCCGAGTTGCTGCCGCCGCGCCTGCATGTACTTGATTTCGGCGCTATCGTCCGAAGGCCGGTAGAACGGGGCGTTGTGCAATTCATCGTCAGGAATTGGAATTCCAAAACGTGAACGGAACAACTCCAACTCTTCCTCGTTCAGCTTCTTCTGCTGATGCGTGATGTTCTTGCCTTCGCCCGCTTCGCCCAGGCCGTAGCCCTTAATTGTTTTGGCCAGAATGATTGTGGGCGATCCTTTGTGGTCGACGGCCGCGCGGTAGGCGGCATGCACTTTGATGGGGTCGTGTCCGCCGAGCCGCATGCGCGCCAGTTGCTCGTCGGAAAGATGTTCCACCATTTTGAGCAGGCGTGGATCGGTGCCGAAAAGGTTTTGCCGGAAGTAAGCGCCGCTCTCGACAAAATATTTCTGGTATTGTCCGTCGCTGATTTCTCCCAGTCGCCGCACCAGCAGGCCGTCGCGATCGTTACGAATCAGACTGTCCCAGTCGGAGCCCCAGATGCATTTGATAACGTTCCATCCTGCGCCGCGGAAGATGGCCTCGAGTTCCTGAATAATTTTTCCGTTGCCGCGTACCGGCCCATCGAGACGCTGCAGATTGCAGTTCACCACAAAAATTAAGTTGTCCAGATTCTCGCGCGACGCCAGGGTGATCGATCCCAGAGATTCCGGTTCGTCCATTTCCCCATCGCCCATGAATGCCCAGACTTTTCCGCCAGTCGACTGCTTGAGGCCGCGATTTTCTAAATAGCGAATAAAACGGGCGTGATAGATTGCCTGGATCGGCCCCAGGCCCATCGAAACGGTAGGGAACTCCCAGAAATTCGGCATCAGCCAGGGATGCGGATAAGAGCTTAGTCCGCCGCCCGGCTTTAATTCCCGGCGAAAATTTTCCAGCTTTTCCGTGGGGATACGGCCTTCGAGATAAGCGCGGGCGTAAATTCCGGGCGCTGCGTGACCCTGAAAATAAACGAAGTCGCGATCGCCACTCTCGGTTTGCGCTCGAAAAAAATGATTGAAAGCAACTTCGTACAGAGTGGCCGCGGAAGCGAACGTGGAGATGTGTCCGCCGATCCCTTCCTGAATCTTGTTGGCGCGCACCACCATCGCCAGCGCGTTCCAGCGCACCAGGCTCTTGATGCGGCGTTCCATCTCCTGGCTTCCGGGAAATGGCGCCTGCTGCGGAGCTGGGATCGTGTTCTGGTAGGGAGTGGTCGCTGAGAATGGAAGATTCACGCCCGCGGCGCGCCGCGCGTGCAGAGCCAGTTGCTGAATCAGGCGTCCCGCGCGTACCGGACCGCCCTTCGACAATACGTAATCGAGCGAGTCAACCCACTCACGCGTTTCCAATACCTCTTGACCGTCAGTTTCCGTCTGAGCCACGTCTAATGTCTCCGTCTGATTGTTCTGAATACTCCATATTATTCAATTATTAGGAAACTTGCTTGGCGAAAGGTAGAGGTCCAAACGTTCTACAATGCTGAACGTCCGTGCAGGGAAATTTTTTGCACACGAGACTCCGTTCCGAGGGCCGAAATGTTGAAAATTGTGCTGCTCGTCTTGATGGTTGTGATCGTCATATTCCTGGCTCCGCGGCTCTTCTCGGGTGCGCGCGTCGCTCCTCCCAGGCCCGGGCGACATTGCCCCTGATTTTACTTTGCCTTCGCAAGAGGGAGCCGCCGTAAGCTTGAAGGATTTTCGCGGCAAATGGGTGGTCCTATATTTCTATCCCAAAGACCAGACTCCTGGCTGCACGCGCGAAGCCCACAACTTCCAGGTTGATCAGCCAAAGTACGATCAGCGCAACTCCGTGATCCTTGGCGTGAGCGTCGACAGTGTCGATTCGCACAAGAAGTTCTGCACAAAAGAGGGTTTAAATTTCAAGCTGTTGGCAGACAGCAACGGTAGAGTGAGCAAGGCGTACGGTTCGTTCACTAATCTGGGATTGACAAAGTTCGCCACGCGGCACACCTTCCTGATCGATCCTGCCGGCAAGATTGCGAAAACCTATACCAGTGTCGATCCTGGCCGGCATAGCGAAGAGGTTCTGGCTGCGCTCGATCAACTTCAGAAACAATAGTGCGGGGTAAACTACTGAAATGGCAACCGCAGCGCGGGATGCGCAACCGATCTCTCAGGATCGAAAGGGCTATCGCTTTCCCCCCGGCTTCCAGCGCAATCTTTTATGGTTTGCCTTCCGCAAGTTTCGACCCGGCAAATCCGATCATTCTCTTTCAACATCTGGCTAAGACCTACGGCGATATCGCGCATTACAAGATTGGACCTCATCACATCGTATTCCTGAACCATCCTGACTATATCCGCGAGGTGCTAGTGGTACAGAACGACAATTTCATCAAGGAACGCACCGTGCAGCGCACCAAAATGCTGCTGGGCGAAGGCATGATTACGGCTGAGGGCTCCGCGCACCGCGGCGCAACGGCTGGCGGCTCAGCCCGCGTTCCACCGGCAACGTATCGGCGAATATGGCGGCGTCATTGTGGAAGAATCAGCCCAACTCCGCGATTCGTGGAAGGCCGGCGAACGCCGTGATATCGCCATCGACATGATGCATCTCACGCTCAAGATCGTGCGCCCGCACTTTGTTTGCGACCGATTTACGGGACGAAGTCTACGAGCTTGCTGCGGCCATTAATCGCATCATGGGTCTCTACAATTTCCTGGTCATGCTGCCGGCCGCCGAATGGCTGGTGCACTTGCGTCCACCTGGGCTGGCTGCGTTTGTTCGAGCGCGCAAGCGCATCGATGCCGTGGTCTACAGAATGATCGATGCGCACCGGCGCAGTGGCCGCGACAGCGGCAGCCTGCTTGATCTTATGCTGGCTGCCTCTACTGCCAACGACGAAGCTTCACGGCAAGCTTTGCGGGATCAGGTCATCACCATTTTTCTTGCGGGCTATGAAACCGTTGCCAATGCGCTGTCTTGGACGTGGTACCTGCTATCCGAGAATCCAGATTGCGAAGCCAAACTTCATGAAGAAGTAGATCGCGTGCTCGCGGGCAGATTGCCTGTTGCCGCGGATGTTCCCAACCTTCGCTATGCGGAAACTGTGATGGCGGAGTCGCTGCGCCTTTATCCTCCAGCGTGGGCGATGGGCCGTTACGCGCGCAATGACTTCACTCTCGGCGAATATTATCTTCCCGCACGCACCACTGTGCTGATCAGTCAATTTATTACCCAGCGCGACCCGCGGTACTTTCCCGATCCTCTCCGCTTCGATCCCGATCGATTCTCTGCGGAGGGCAAAGCGCGGCGCACCAAATTTACTTACTTTCCGTTTGGTGCGGGCGCGCGGCAGTGCATCGGAGAATCGTTTGCCTGGATGGAAGGTGTTCTGATCCTCGCGACAGTCGCTCAAAAATGGAAACTACGCTTAGCTCCGGGCCACGCGATTGAGCCGCAGCCGCTCATCACTCTCCGCCCTAAATATGGAATGCTGATGGAAATCGTGCCACGTTAAGAGGAGCGCTCCAGCGGTTCTGGCAAGGTAAGATGCCTACACTAAACCTCGACATAACACAGCTTTGTTTTAAGCGAGCGCGGTTCTAAGCGAGCACGTTCAGGCCGCTGGAGCTTCCGTACACACTTTCTAATAGGGCAGTGGTGTTGTCCGTGCTGCTGGATGAAGTTGCGTCCGCATTCAACGTGGAGAGAATTCCTTCGACGAGTTGAAGGCTTTGCGACGCGGCGGTGGCCTCGTTCACTTGCGCCGCGGAGGCAGAGGTTTTCAGATCGCCCAAAACCGTGGCGAACGCTGACTGCGCCGAAGAGAGGTCGCCTGAGCTCAATGCGCTGCCGAGAGTAGACAGATCGGTCGCCAGCTGAGAATTACTCGATAGTGTGCTTCCGGTAGTGGTCGCGGAGTTCTGAAACAGTGCTTGCAGAGTTTGGAAGGCTGACTGCGCGCCATTCACATCGCCTGACGCAAGGCTTTGTTGCAGGCTCTGCAAGGCCTGTTGCTGACTGGAATTGCTGGCCGCAAGCACGTCCTGGCTGAGACCTGCGGCGGAGATCGAGCTGATTGACATGGTTCCTCCGGTCGGTTCTGACAGTCGTTCGCAATTTCCCGCGAGCGTTGGCGCACGACGACCTGTCTAGGTCATCGGCACGATCCGTCCAAAGCTTTAGACTGGTGGATTTTGGTGGGGAAGAAAACTATTTGTGCTGCTAAACGGCACAAGCCCGTTGTTACAAGATTAGAAATTACTATTCCGGTTTCACAGCGACCCACTTCTTCCCGGCGTATAACTTATAACCCGATCCATCTTCCGCCAACTTGAGCGGCACGGCTCGCTTCACCGCTGCATCTGTCTGGTAGGGAACGTCGAGCGCATCCTGGTTCGCTACATTCATCACGACGAATTTATCGGCGGCAAATCCAAAGCCGTAAGCTCCCGGCGGCAGTTCAAATCCGCCTATGCTCAACTTGGATTCGGTGATGAGCATGCCTTGATATTTCTGCTGAATCGCGGTGGAGTAGCCCGAAGCATCCACCAGAGCGGCGAAGGTGAACTTCCCGGCCGCGGTTTCAAACCCAGCCGCGTTTCTGAGTTGCGTCGGTGCTTTCTGCCCGGCGAAGAAGAACTCCGTCGGAACTATTTTGTTGAGCTCTCCCGGGCTCAATAAGTGCTGCGCAACATTCTGCGCCAAGCCTGCGCTGAGTAGTACAGCTACACAGAAGCCAACAGCCGATAAGCGATTATTCTGCATGAAATCCTCGATCTGCCACGAATATAAAAGGCTCACGGGCACTCTAGTCCTTTCACCTGATCGGCGCAAATCGCCGCGCAGAAACCTTCTCACTTTGGCCGCAAGATTCGGATAGTCCATGCCCTGATATTCGGCATAAGCTGTTTTCATTATGACTTTAACTAACCTGACTTCCTCTTGTACCAGCCTCAGTGGCATACTCGCTGAGAAGATTGAAGGCCAAATGCGAATTGCGCAGCCAAAATCGAAGAAGACGACTGGATCGCCAACCGGCGACCAGGAGTCCTGGAACGCCGTGATCGCACGCGATCCGAACTACGACGGAGAATTTGTTTTCGCCGTCGCCTCGACTGGTGTCTACTGCCGGCCATCGTGCGCGGCACGTCGTCCGCGGCGCGAGAATGTGACATTCTTCAGGCGCCCGGATCAGGCGGAACGAGCCGGCTTTCGCGAGTGCCTGCGCTGCCGGCCGAGATCGTTCAGCGGCAATCCGCAATCCGACGTTGCCAAAGAAATATGCCGCTACATCGAACAGCATCTCGATGAACCCATCACGCTGGAGCGGCTTGGCAAGGCATTTCGGCTGAGCCCGTTTCATTTACAGAGGCGATTTAAGGCGGCGATCGGGATCACTCCGCGGGAATACGCAGATTCCTGCCGGATGCGCCAGCTCAAACGCAATCTGCAATCGGGCGACAACGTGACCCGCGCCATGTATGACGCAGGTTATGGCTCCAGCAGCCGTCTTTACGAGAAGACAGCGTCGCAGCTCGGCATGACTCCTGACAACTATCGCCGTGGCGCGATCGCTGCCACGATTCGTTACGCCTGTGCCGATTCGCCACTCGGACGAATGTTGATCGCCGCCACCGAGCGCGGCGTCTGCTCGATCCAGTTCGCAGACTCCGATGGTGAATTGATCGAGGGCCTGAAGCGCGAGTTTCCTTTTGCCGTGCGTAAGCCCGATGAAGGGGGATTGCAAACCTGGATCGCCGCGTTGCTCTCGAAGATGACGGGCAGGGAATTGGATGCAAACTTGCCGCTGGATATTCGCGCCACAGCTTTTCAGCGGCGCGTCTGGACTTATCTGCAGTCGATTCCGTTCGGCGCGACGCGATCTTACAGCCAAGTGGCAAAAGCGATTGGCCAGCCCACCGCCAGCCGCGCCGTGGCGCGGGCCTGTGCCACGAATCCCGTTGCGGTTGCAATTCCGTGCCATCGCGTGGTTCGCGCAGACGGCAATAACAGCGGCTATCGCTGGGGGTAGAACGTAAGAAGGTGTTGCTCGATCTGGAAAAATCTGCCGTGGTGCAGGCATAGCCTGCTACGTTTTTAAATGGCTCGGGCAATGTCTCGATTTCGAACCATCACCCAGTTCACCAGCGCCAATGCGATTGTCGCAATCACAATCATGGACTGTCCGAAGTCCACCCGCGTGACAAGAATAATGCAGAGAATCACGCCCAGGGCGGCAAAGAAATTTCCCGCCGGCAGTTTGAACATTGCACCTTCCGGTTGCCGGCGCCGCAGCACGGGTAGCGCCGCGCAGCCGACACCGTAATACAAAAGCCGCGCCACGGCGGAGAGCGTTACATTCCACTTGAATTCACCGATCAGAGCGAAACCCCAAACCAGAACCGCAAACACGAGAATCGAGACATACGGCGTGTGGAAGCGCCGATGCAGAGCGGCAAAGGCTTTGGGGAAATCCCCTTGTTCGGCTTGAGCGAAGAGCACGCGTGGCATGGCGAGAATCTTCGCGCTGAGGTATCCGTAGAAAGAGATCAGCGCGCCGACGGCAACCAGTGCCGCGCCTAGCGGGCCAATCGCAATGCGCGCCACCTCGGCCAGAGGACGCGGGCTATGCATGGCATTGGGCAAGACTCCGATGACCACCCACTGAATGAGAGCGTAGATCACAGTGCAGAGCAGCAAGGCTATGAAGAGTGCGAACGGCGCGTCGCGCCGCGGATTTTTTGCTTCGCTCATCGGGGCGAGTGCGGTCTCGAACCCGCCGTAGGCGAAGACGAGAAGTAGTGCTGCTTTCATCCATTGGCCAGCACTCGGTGAAGCGCTAGTCGACTCCGCAGCAATATGCCAGTGTTGATTGTGAAGCACGAACAGGCCGAGACAGATCACCGCAAATAGTGGAACCAACTTGGCCGCGGTAAACAGATTGCTAACCTGCGCTCCGGCATGCACACCGCGAATGTTAATGAAGGCCAAAAAGCCGACCAATGCAGTGAGGATGAAAGCGCGGGGTATCGGATCTCTCGCATGCGGCCAGAACTGGCCAAGATAGATGACAAACAAGTTGGCGTTGGCGGCAGGCGCGGCCACTTGTCCCAGCCAGAGCATCCATGCGGTCTGTATACCCATGAAACGTCCAAAGGCGACGCGAGCATAGAGATATGGGCCGCCTGCTTCCTGAAAGCGCGATGCAACTTCCGCAAAGCAACCCATGATCACGCCCGTTCCCGCACCCGCTGCGAGCACAGCGTACGGGCTGTATTTGCCGATGATGTCGGCCACGGCGGAAGGCAGCCCGAAGATGCCGCTGCCGATGATGGAGTTGACGACCAGCGCTACCAGGCTCCAACGGCCAATCGCGCGCACCAAATTGTGGCTAGGTGTTCGTGACGCGATCGAGGCAGTTTCCGGCATGGCGCGTTTGTATCACAAATGAGTAATCCTCGAAAAAAACGGTGCCGGAATTCTCATGCTTGCTCTGGTGACCTTGGAGCAGATCGCGACTGCACCATTGGCCGCATAAGGCAAAGAGCCGGGACTGAAATGTTGTTGCGGCACGCAAATCGAGATGATGAGCCGTTAAAAGCCTTGGCTGGCGCGGACTTCAGCTGTCATCACCACAGTGGGCATCAGTCGCCAGACCAAAGTAATTGCTTGAATTACGAAAGCGCATGATCGTGGGACATCTATCCGCTCAACCCTCGCGATGAGATGTTACATCGACACGATGGCCATAGGAATCGATCCACAGATGGACGACCTTCATACGCGAATGATACGAGTTACCGAAGATTTGCGTGTGATTCAGCGCGAGCTGAATTGCGCGGCCATGCAGGCGCCCAGCGATCCGGAATTGATGGAGGCTCTGAGCGCGCTGCCCGAGACCGAAGCCATCCAGGTTTTATGCAAATCGCTCGACCAGATGCGCCACTTCCTCTGGTTCTACACCCAGGTGATGAGCAATGAGCCTGAACTTGGTGACAAGCTTCGCCAGTCGAACGCGTCGAAAACGGTCGAAGACGGCAACGGCAAGGTAGATACTTCTTTCCTCGATCAGCTTACCCGCGCCGATGAGGCGCTGCTGTTGCGTTACGTGGCGGAAGCGAAAGAACGTAAACCGAACTAAGACACCACTCCGCGCACGATCGTTCTTCTTACCTCTCCCTCAGGACTCAGCAGTACAAGATTAGCTTCCACGCCAGCAACGATCCTTCCATGATGCGTGAGTCCTGTTGCGGCCGTAGGATTCAGGGTTGCGGCACGGATCGAATCCTGCAAACTCCAGCCCACGAATTGTCTTACATTCCGCACTGCCTTATCCATTGTGAGCACACTGCCGGCAAGTTTGTCACCCGTCTCGCCAACAACTGTACAGCGTCCGTTTTTAACCTCGACTTGTATGGGCCCGAGCTGGTAGATGCCATCGGGCATGCCAGCGGCAGCCGTTGCATCGGTAATGAGCACCGCGCGTTCGACGCCCTTCGCATGCAGGAAAAGCTTCACCACTTCCGGCGCGACGTGAATTCCATCCGCGATAATGTCAGCGGTCAATCGCTCGCTGGTCAAAACTTCGCCAAGAATGCCCGGTTCCCGATGATCCAGTGGACGCATGGCATTGAAGGTATGAGTGGCGTGGCGGGCACCGGCCTTCACCGCAGCCTGCGCGGCTTCCAGATTGGCATCCGAGTGACCGATGCTCACACAAACTCCGCGCCGCTTCGCTTCCGCAATCACCTCGATTGCCCCGGGAAGCTCCGGCGCGATAGTCATCATTCGCACGTGACCGCGAGCCGCCTGCCAAAGGCGGTCAAATACCTCCAGGGTGGGCTCAACCAGATTTTCCGGAGGATGCACCCCGCGGCGCTTGTGACTGAGAAACGGACCTTCCAGGTGAATGCCCAACGGAAGAGCCTGGACAGTGTCGCCATATTCGTGTGAAAACTCTGGGCAGTCTCGATCGCATCCGCAAGTCGTTCAAGAGCGGAGTAAGTTTGGTCGAGCGGCGCAGTCACCGTCGTGGGGAAGTAACCGGTAACCCCGTGCGTCGTCAGAAATCCATTGAGACGCGGCAGTTCGCCAGTACCCGCGAGCATGACATCAATTCCTGCGCCTCCATGCATGTGAATGTCGACAAAACCCGGCGCCAGAATGGCATGAGGATCCTCGCGGTTGAAATCAACGACGGTCGCCGCATTCGGAATCTCTTGCTCAGCTCGAGAGGAAATACTGGCAATGAGGCCGTCCTCGATGAACAACAGGGGATTTACGATCTCTTCCCGCGGAGTATAAAGACGATGAGCGCAGAGAACGATCATGATTGGTTAATGGTGCGCGATTATTTTTCGCCGCATTCCTTCCGATTTCGCTGCGGCAACAGTGTAACGCGAAAGGCGTATTGACCCCGAAAGACCGAACTGCCGGGTTGACGATGTTATAATCAGTGTGCCTATCGAGAAGTAAGAGCGCGAATCATACGGCTTCTCCAATTGCATTCGCGGCTTCGTCGGGGAGTGGCTCAGCCTGGTAGAGCACCTGGTTCGGGACCAGGGGGTCGGAGGTTCAAATCCTCTCTCCCCGACCAATCTTTTCAAGCACTTAAAGTGCACTTCTGGTTTTCCGTCTACATCCATGGTGTCGAAATTGTGGACGGTCCTGTTTTTCTGGATTTCCCGCTGGTTTTCCATACTGATTTGCAAAGTGATTTTTTACGAGAATCTCGCGTTAATCCTTTCCAGCAACAATCCGTACATTGGCTGTGAACCACGCGAAAGGTTCTTGAGGACTAGCGGCCCATCAGTCCTTTTTCGATCAGCTTCCGGACCGCGCGTCACTCGCACGGAACGGATCCGGGCTACCTCGCAGAACGGCCGCTAAAATCCACTGCTTGATGATATTCTCCGGTGAAAATCACTTTGCGCTTGAGCCAATTCCTCGCGATTCGCAGGTCCGGCCCGCGATAAACTATGGGATGATGTCGGCGCCGCTCAAGCCGCTTTCGGCCCTTCTCTCGCAAATTCTGGTCGCCTACAGTGTGGAACTCGATTGCGAATTCGAGCGCCGCATGCTGCAAGCGCAGAGCCGTAGCGCGCGCCTCTCGCTGGTCATTTGGCTTAATGTGCTGCAGTTTTTGGCCGATGGACCAGTTTCGGTTCGAACGCTCGCTTCGCGCGCGCTCACAGCCGAGGCTGGCGCCACAGCCGGGCTTGGTTGCCTCGAACGATGGGGCGTCATTGTGCTGCAGCCCGGAAAGCGCGCCGGTTTCGGTAGCGGTCGGGGCATCCGCGCCGATTGGCCGGTTCGGCTCACGGCCAGTGGTGAAACAGCCGTCAGAATCTGGCCGGAGCTGATCCCGCATATCGACGCCCGTTGGTCGAAACGCTTCGGCGACGACGCGACGAGGTTGCGCCGCTCGTTAGAAGCAATCGAACATCAGATCGACCTCGAATTGCCGCAGGGTTTGCCCGTTGCGATTCTGAAGCTGCCGGAGTTCGGGCCCCGGAAATCGGCTGCGGAAGACGGCCTGCCGCTGCCGGTGCTGCTTTCCCGAGTTCTGCTCGCGTTCGCGCTCGATTTCGAACGTGAGTCCCAAACGCCGATTTCGCTATGCGCAAACGCGATTCGCGTTCTCGGTGACGAGCCGATCCCTGAAACGGAGATTCCCAAACGAACCGGCTGTTCGGAAGAGACCGCAGGCATTGGCTGGCAGCACAAGCCCTACATCATCGTTGAAAGAGACCCTGCGCGCGGCCGCGGCAAGTTCGTGCGCTTGTCCCAAGCAGGCATCAAGGCGCAACAAGAGTATTACAGTCGCACGCGCGATATTGAGGAAAATTGGAAGAAGCGCTTTCGCACCGCAACGAAAGAAATTCGGGAATCGCTGACGACTCTGCTGAAAAGAGGCGAACTGCCTGACGGCCTGAAACCACCTCCCGGAACGACCCGCGCCGGTGCCCAGACACCGGCCCTGGGCCGCGTCGACATTGGGGCTGCGGCACGCCAGCGCAAGCGGGATTTGGTAATTCAGACGGAAGCATTCGTGCGCGATCCGGCTGGCACTCTGCCGCACTATCCGCTCTGGGACATGAACCGCGGCTTCGGTCCCTAGCCGGCGCTGCTCTCCTCAGACAGCCAGCACGAGCGCTTCCGACACATAGGTCGCACGGTTTCGGGTGAGGCACCCGGAAGTTGGAACCTTCACACTTCGACTCTGTGTGCGAATCGTGTGCCAGATCCTGAGCATATCCAAATTCGTAAAGCTTTTTGGGGACCGTCGCACAGGTGCGAGGTACTTCATCACGCTATTCGGAAGTTTGCATTCGAAAAGAACTTCGTCGACCGTTCATAATCTGTACTCAGTGCAAACTCGCTAAAAATTGCGGCGATTAGGAATAAGATCAAAAGCCGCTCTCCCCTCGCGTCAGACCGGTCCTGCGCCGCCAAGCATGCTTAGCAGTTCGTGCAGGCTGTCGCTCGAATTCGCGTACCGGACTAGCTCCTCCAGATGTTGGCATAGTGCTCGTAACCGCGCGCTGCCATGCTCGTACAGCGCCTTTGCCAGATTCCGAATTAGCGCTTCCCGCGAAACACCGTCGATCTCCCGGGGAACTCGGTGCTCCGGCTGGCAAGCGTTCACTGCTGCTTCGCTCAGAAACTGTGGCCCCTTGTTCCGATGCCAGGCGACCGTTACCGCGCGCTCATGATTCACGAGGTGTACCACTTCGTTTCGGTGTTCTTCGATCAAGGCTGCGATACGCCTGCCGTTCTCGGTTTCGCTCAAGCGCTGGCGCAGCATTCCGGCCGGTGTCGCCGGAACTGCGGCGGGCGTCGCCGCCGCCGGGGCAGCGTTTGCGGAAAATGCGGGGTTATCCGGTTCGTTTGCGGCCGTGATCGGCGTCACTCCCAGCAGGTCGAAAACCGGCGCAATATGACACGCCCATGACCACTTCAATCCGGTCGAATCAGAGAGGAGTCCCACCAGCAGTCCGTTTTCGTCGATCAACCGCACTTCCAGAATCTCCAAAATCTAGCTGAATCGTTGCTAGTCGATCTGCATCACATTCTGCCGATGTTGGCCGATCGGGGTTAGGGCCTTGCTCAAGTGTGCCTTCGATGACACCACTTACTGCCCCCACAATGTAAACAGTTTTCCCTTGGTCCGCGGCCGTCATCCTTCCTACCCCGGTAATTTTCGAGTTTCCGTTAAGGTCCAGTCCGCGAAGCGTGTCGGAAAATTTCACCCCACAATTCGTGTGGCATATAGGGGAAACGCAGATGTCTAGCAGCGCGGTAGCGCAATCGACCCAATATAATGGCGCGGGGGATTGCGGTCGGGTCCCCTGGATACTGATAGGGGTGATTCTGTTCCGGCGGCAGGTCGTCGATGACTCCCACCGGATTAGAATATTCGTTCTCTTTCCAACCCCCGTTTATCTGCGTCCACGACGGTTGATAAACTTTCTTCCCCTTTACGCCCCCGTGATCGCCCAGCACGTGAAAATTGCTGACCAATACGACGTTGTTGTATTTCGGCACGTTGTTCTTCGAGGCGAAGAATCCCAGGGTCCCCATACCGTATGAATTGAGGCTCCCGCCCCTGATGAATGTGCTGATCGCGCTTCCTCCAATTAGTGGTGAATGCGCCTGGTGGTCGGGGTCGCCGTTTTGTGGAGCCATGCTTGTCCCTTCTGTTTGGATTTAAAGTGGAAGGACAGAGAAAACGTCCTTACCACTTTCTTCCCTTCGGCGCTCGAACCTAAGAGACGGGTATAGCCGCTCATCCGGCCGTCGCCACATTCCGCACTAGATCAAAGCGCAACCCCGACCAGCCCGGTCCGCGTCCAGGGCCGGATTTGCGCGCCAGCCAAAGATACGTTGATCCGTCCATAGCACGCGTTCTGCGAAAATAGCGGTCCACTTGAACTCCAGTGGGGGGCAAAACACGGTCGGCCAAGAAAAATGGTTGACCGGGGTCGAGAACCAAAGCCCGCGGCGTTACGTAGAGTAGACCTTGTGTTGTAGGGATCTCCATAGTCCCTCTACGCAGATAGAGCGTGCCTTGGCTTGCCTGCACGGGAACCATGGGGATCCAGTTGTCTGGAACGGGCTGTTCGACGGTGTAGTAGACCTGCGGGCCTCCCGGTATTGCCGGAGGAGGGGCGGCAGGCGGATTGGTCTGCAACCGTTGCAAGTAGGCTTGCTGTCCGTTTATCGCCAAATCCAAGTCGCCTTGCAGTTCGTTCTCGACGGCCCAGGCCATCGCGGCCATGTCATCTCGAAGAAACATCACTTCCTCGAGTTCTGCAGCATCCTGAACCAGACCCAGCGTTGGCGCCAACATAATGAAATTCGACCGCATCCCGTTGCCGGAGAGTTTATACATCGACCACGGGGACTCGCCGGAATTAACGACGGTCTGCTCCGCTGGGCGGATCAACGTGCGAACTCCAAAAGTGTCGGTGACGACTAGAGCCGAAATGCTGGCGAGGTTGCCGACGGGTACCGGGATCGGTACTGAGAACCAGTCGCTGCCATAGACAAGCGCGAATTCCATGACCAGAAGTTTCGCAAGATCGACTTGCTGCGCATCCAGTGATCCGAAATCGGTGACGCTGTCCTCAAACGTCCACCAGCGTGGATCGTGCACGCCGCGAAAGGTGATGTGATTGGGGAGAAAATTGAAGTTGACCGGCGTCGCATGCGCAGGATTAGCGGTAGCCACAGGATTTGCACTGCCGTTCGCCATGCCAAAGGAGTACCAGTCGAGGTGCCCACCTGGAAAACTGGGAGCGTTGAGCAACAGATTCTGCGCGGGCGTTGGGGAACCGATAGAAAAATCGTAATCCAACTCCTCACTTTGCCAGGGCAGATCGCCAGCAGGTGGCTCGCTGAAGAGGCTATCTCGATACGCAAGAAAAGCTGTGAGCACACCAGCTACGGCAGAATCACTCGCAACCGACGGAAGCGGAATCGGAGGAGTTTGGCCGGCGGCGACCGCCGCGGCGGAAGTATAGAGCGCTTCGCCATCGGTGACGCGGCCCGCCATTAAAGTACGGAAACGCACGGCATCTACCGGTGCATAGGTCGGATCAGGCGGCGTAGCAGCGATTGGGAAGGATTGACGGAAGGCCACGATGACAGGATTCGGGTTGGCAACAGACTGTTTGACCAGCGCTTCGAAATAGAAACCCAGTTGCACTGAGCCGCGCAACTTTAGTACGACGTCCTCTCGTTCCACGTGCACTTCAAGCGGCAACTGTTGATCAAGAACCATGGTCGCCGAAGGGTCGCCGCCGGGACAGTAAGTAGTAAGCGTTTGCAATTGCCCTGCAAGCGTGGCCTGTACTGGAGACCCGGCATCCGCTCCGGTGAATTCACCAACCTGCCACTGGCGCGCCAACATCCAGGCGGGGTCGCGGACTTGGGCCTGCAGACTTCGCTCCAGAGATGCTTCGCGCGGCAATGGTTCAAGCCGAGTCCACGTAGTAATCGATGGCGAACGGAGTGATACTTCGGCGAACGGTTCAAGCGACATTTGCCTTAACCTCGGTGGCAATAGCGAACTGGGTTGAAATGGTTGCGCCCTGAAGATTCAGCGCAAAGTAAAGTGCGGGCAGAATCGATCCGACCTGCTGTACGCTCGCAAGGTCTACGGTTCGAATTTTGGCGAGTTCGAGCGTCTCCGCCAATATCGCCTGAAGAATCGCATCATCCCAGGTCTCGCGGTCATCGGGACAAACTGCGAGGAGCAAGGCTTGCGGAGCGCGCGCACTGGGTTCCTCGTAATGGAATGCCACGGCTGCGGACTGCTGGGTATCGGGAATGCGTTCAGGCCACTCATCGATCATCAATCCGGCATACGCGTTCTGCGTCGTAGGATCTCCTTGCGTAAGGCATGCAATCGCTACGCGGCCCTTCTGGGGCGGATTGTCAGGGTCAAGCGGCAAAGCCAGCCATCGATCTTGGCCGGTCAATGGTGGAGGAACCTGCCCAAGCAAAAGAGACGGAGGATAAACGGCTACATTATTTACAGCCTGAGCTGTGCTCAAAGCCATATCCAGCCTGGAGACACCGGGGCGAATATGCGTCAATTGCCGAAACCAGCGTAATGGAGCCTGTTTGTCGCTCGCGGTCAACAGGGCCGATCCGCTGAATGCTGTTTGCAGTGTTGCCAAATTCGGCGGGGTGAACTCCGGTAGAACGACGAAATCTTTTCCGAATATATTTTGGAAAAACTCTACGAGATCGGCCACTTGCGCGGTCGGGATGTTAAGCGAAGAAATCTTTTGGCTGCGTGCGTTGAGGGCAGCCAACACGCTTGCAGCTTGAGTGGCGAGATTTGGATCGGGGCCGCTAGTTGTGGCCGGGATTGAACCGGTGACTCCATACAAGCTGCACTCCAGTAAAGCGGAACGGACCGGACCGGTTACGTTTGGCAACCCAGCCTGGGCAGCCTGCAGTGCCGCAATATCGTTCTTCAAGCTCGCTTGCGCCGCTGTAGCACGAGCGCGCAGATCCGCCAAGTTGACGACGCCTCCTGCGCTTGCTGCATCCGTTTCCGGGGTTGTCATATCCTGTGGTTGAAGCGCCCGGCTTGCACCCAGCAGGTTTCTCAGTTTTTGCGCCACATAGAGCGCATCGGGGAAAGCGATAGAGCCAGCGGGGAGCGAAGTCGTGGAATATATGATCTGCACATTCGTTGCACCGCCAGGCACAGCCGTAGCATAAAGAATGCGCCCTTCCAGTTCGCCTTGCTGAGGCGTTTGGCCCGCATTCGACATATAAAGAAGATCGAGCGGCCCGATGTTCAAGTCGATAAGCCTGATCGTTTTCGATTGCGGCGTTCCACCATTCTGGTATTCAACCTGGCAGCGCACGACTGACGGATCGGGTAGCATCTGTCCCAACCATGCATCCAGCCACGGCTCCGCCGCAGCACGGGGATGTTGTGTAACCCCACTCCAGGCCGGACTAGGCGCCGGAGTTCCGGCGAACAACAGTTGCACGCGATGCGTGAGATCGATGCCTCCGCGAGGCGTTGTTACCACGTCCGGAGTTGGCGGTCTTGATCCGCGCGAGATCGCGTCCATCAAACCGCCGCCATGGCCGAAATTTCCCCGCACGGCCTGAAACACCTCTTCAGCAATTGACAAGTCGGCCAGTGCGTCGGCGTAGTCGTCGAGAGTTTGCAGAATGGCAATTACTGCATTCTGGGCGGCACCAGCAGTAGGTAACCCTGTGCCCCAATTTTGCCCGGCAACGAGCTTTCCGGTATCCCACGCGGTTCGGAGCGCAAGGCCATCCACAACCTCGGAGGCCCCAACTGTTTCCGCCGGTGCACTCGATGGAGTCAGCTTATTGGCAACGAGAGGATATGCGTTGCGGAACGGCTGCACGTACTGATCGAGGTTTTGATCGTGCAATGCGTCCTCGAAAAGATAGCCGAGCAGCGCGTTGAGGCTCTGTCCCTGCTGCACCCCGCTGATGAGCCACAGCGCTTTCTGGATACGCTCAGAAGACAGGTCAATGGAAAGCAATCCTTCCTGGTTTGTATCTCGGTGCGTCATGTAACCGTTGCGCAACACCGCAGCAACAGCGGCCTGTACCTGCGAAGGAGCAAGAATGTATCCCCCATTGTCAGCCGAGGGCTGCAACGGAACGGGCAAGGATGCAGCGCCGGGAAATTTCTTCGCTCGGGCGGCATCGAGAGCCTCTACCTGCTGCAGTTCTGTCCCGGTGACAGGAACCGGAGCGGTTTGTGGCCGGACATTTTCGACCCAACCATAGCAACCCAGGTAAACCGAATCGTTCTTCTGCGCGCGCGTACGATTTAAAAGCGCCGTGGCAATGGTTGTTGCCCAAACATCGAGACGGTGACTGCACGCGTCGAGCGTTTCCGTCAGCAGACGATCTAGCTCGGCTGTGGGTAGGGCAGCCAGACGGCCGAGGCTTGCCCGTACATCATTGAGCTGCGAGAATGGAGAGTTGGCTGGAAACGTTGGCGCAAGTAGATAAGTGGCCCACGAGACATGGGGATTGGGAATTGCTGGCCGTGCCAGTACCTGGTACGAAGTCAAGTTCGTCAAAGCTGTCTGCATGCCGATCAGTTGCGGCTCTTGAATCTGTGCCGCCGTCAATGTACCGGCATTGACTTCGGCATTGCCGGCAAGATTTGCATATAGAAGAAGAATCGACTGGCGCAAGATTTTATATAAGAGCGAAGTCGGCTTGGTGCCCGGATAATTTTCCGCCTGAATGTCGGCAATCGATGCGGTTTGCAGCCACTGGATGTAGTTGCCATTCTGGCCATTGCTCAGATTTGCGTCCGCATTCAGCGGACTTATCTCTGAAAGCGGACCGTCCTGAACCGTGGAGAATCCGATGGGAAAGCTGTTAGGACCGAACCCCAATCGTGCTACTTGCGGATTCCAGGTTGTGTATCCGTAGCTCTTAAGTAAATTCAGTGCAGCCGTTGAGAAGTCTCCCCACCACGCTTGCTCGAACGTCGTAGAGGTACCCATGAACCGCAGCAAATTCCAGAGAAACACGTCTCCCATCACCGACCGGCCCTGAAACGTCATAGAGCTTGCGTCCATGCCGAGGACGTTCATGAGCTGCTGGTCAGGATCGCCTCCCGCCAGCATGCACGGTGCACCCGTAGAACTAGCTAACCAGATGGGCCATGACTTTCGGACAAAATTCACCAGTGCAGTTTCAGCCGGTCCAGCGAAATCGGAACTCTCGTTGTAAAGCTGTAGCGACGTAACCGGCAAGATTCCATAAGGAGTCTGCCCGACGCGAAACGCCGGCATGGGTCCGCGCGGGAAGGTGTTCGCCAGAACATATTCGCGGCCCGCTTCGATCTGGTCCGCAGTGAAGACGCTGGCCATCATTTGGTTCAGAAAATATCCGAGCGTGGCAGGCCATAGCGAACGTAGCATGTCGGTGCTGTCAAGCGAGTCGCTGCCGTTAGCATCCAACACGTGATCGAACGTGGACGTCGGAATTCCAACAAGGTTTGCCAAAGTAACCCCGTCGCAACCGGCATTAGAAGTCAGCGGTGCTTGACGCTCGGTTTCGTAACTGATTTCGTAATTGGGATCCTTACGGCTGTAGGCGGAACTCGCGTCAGTCGTGTTGTTGGTCGGCGCGCCCTGGGGAACCAGTGCCAGACCGTCGGTATAATGGTGCGCGTTCAGCAAGTTGACCAATGTTTGCGAAGGTTGGGCATCGCTTGCGCGCAATCCATAAACGAAGATCTGGTCGAGACCGCTTGCGCTCTGTTGCGGGGTCAATGGAATTTTGAAAGCCATTCCCGCAGCCAGCGCTGTTGGGAAATCGACCATCCACTGCAAATCGGCATCCACAACAGCTCCTGGGGGAAACCCGGTGCCATTGGGGGTAAGGCTGACAGCAAGAGGTTGCGTGATAGGAGTACCGTGAAAAGCGCTGGTCACCCCGCCGGAAACCAGCACAATCGTCCAAGAATCCGGCAAAGCATCTGCTACTGCGGGCTTCTCCCATGATGATGCACGAGTAGGTACCGAAGGGAAAATTGGCCCGGGAACAGGCGTGGTGCCACTAGGCGTAGGTTGACCGGGTTGCGCGGCAATATTTGTGGGCGTCAGTTGCAGACTGATCCACGCAGCTCTCTGTGGACCATAGAGCGAGGCTATGCTTCGCCACGGTGCCTTATCGTCATCGATGTGAGGTGGAGGATTTCCTGCCATCCATATTGCATTCCAATATGCCTGCCCATCGGAAATTTCCTGACCGGTTAGCTCTGGCTCGTGGGTATTCACGGCGATCTGATCGGGGTAAATTCTCACCCACAACTCATTCGCGACTTTCACGCTCTGACTTTGTTTCACAAAACGAGTTTGAATGTGGACCGGCAAAAGCAGCAGCGGCGTGCGCGCGGAGAGTTGCTGTGGCGGAGTGACGACGATTCTGGGCTGAGTTGTCATTGTGGAAGCATCAGGCTCGCTTGAATCAGAATTCGAAATGGAAGACGCAACAAAATGTAAGCCGTCTGGGCGCTGTTTACACCCCAGTTGTTGCTGGTGTCATCGGGATTGTTCGTGTCGTCGACAATCGCAATTCCAGTCGGCTGTTGCGTTGGCGTTAAGAAGCCGGGCACCTGCGTTGTTTGCAAAACGGTTTTGAACACCTGCGATGCTTCCCGCCACGGACTGTGAGCAATGATCTGTGACGGAAGCTGTTGCGGCCCCGGATTAGAATTGCTCGCGCCGAAATTCGTCCATGCCAGATCATCCCAATGAGGCACGGTAGAAATATCCGGGGTAGGTTCGAGTCCGAAGCGCGGCTCAGAAGGCTGCTCCTGGAAAACAAAGAAGAATCCGTAGGGAGAATCATTCGTTCCGCCGCGCGCATCCGCCGCTGTGAGATTAAAACCAAGAAATGTCATATCCGGCGACAAAGTGCCTCGGAATAATGGATATCGTTCGTCGGTCTCGTCAAGAATGAGCTGCTTGTTTGGTCCCATCTTGGCTTTGCCTGCGTAAACAATCGCGTTGGGATAGCGCTTGAACAGTTCTCCGCGCACCAGCAGAACCAGATTGCCTTGAGCACTGCCGGGCCGGTTTGGATGCGATCCCAGTGAAGTATTAGTCGGCCATGTATTAATCGGCGGAATGTCTTTTAACAGTTCTGACAGTTGGCTCGGATCGGTTGGATCACCCGGGCCGCGTACATAAGCGCTTACATCCCAAAACTGGCGGAAGCAGCTGCCACGTTGATCCGTCGGATAGCCAAACCACAAAAGCTCGCTTCCCATTTCGCTGTTGAGGCCAACCATGTAGGCCTCGATGAACTTCTGATTGGATTGCAGCAAGCCGATCGTGTCGGATGGAATCTGATCGACCCCCGGCAAAAGATAGTTTTGCGAAAGGTCCCGCAACGGCGCATACATGGGCTGCGGAAAAGTCGGCGCGGCCATGATCGGATCAAGCGGATCGGACGGCTGCCAGGGGAGATTCGGCGCCAAGTGGAGCAGACCTTGAATACGATTGGGGATCGTCGTGATCGGATCGATGCGCTTCAGTATCGTCGTTTGCAGAACGCTAAGGTTAAGCGGGGGCTCAGGGCCGGGATTGGCGGGCAGTGACTGATAATTCGCGAAGAGCTGCGATGTGGCCCTGCGGAAGGCAGCCGCTTGTGCGGAATCGGCATTGCCGGACCCCGTAGATGTCACCGAAGTCCCGGGAGCAGTGATCTCGAAACCCGGCTCTCGTGCAACCTGCGAAATGGTTGTTGTTGTGAAATTTGAAAAATGCATCTGAGAGGCGGCTTGCGTTTGCGCAAATCCGCTCTTTAGTTGAGTCCAAACAACAAAACCAACCGCGATGACAGCAGCAGCGGCACCAATCGCCGCTAGCCAACTGACCGTGTGACCTACGACTAGAACAATGGCGGCCAGTAAGACGATCAACCCGATCAAAATCCATTTCCACCACTTCAACAGGTTTTCTGCCCAAGAAGGCGCAGCTTGATTAGAAATTTGATCGATCGACACCATTCCAGATGGTGGCTGAATCGCAGGAACAATTGTGATCTCGCCACTGTTTACCCGCGTTAATAGCGTTGGGGCGCCGTTCTGTGCTAGTCCTAACCGCTGTGGCAAACGCGCCACTTTGCGAAATGCTCCGGAGAACATTCGCGGCGGCACGCGGCTGGCGCGAATTTGCGCCGTCACAGTTGTTGGACTTGTCAGAAGCCGCGAATGCAGGGGCGCTGTCAAATTCATCAGTGTTTCGCTCTGCGCAGGTTGGAAATGCTGGCGAAGGAGTTGCTGGCTTGCAGACCGAGCCAGTTGCGCCTCCTTCAGCATTTGGTTGGCTTTCAGTACTCCTTCCACCTGTTGCCACGCTGATGCCATCAGCTGAGTCTGTTCCTCCTGTACGACCTGCGTTCCCATTCCAGCGGCACTGCGATTTCTGGGGTCGAGATTGAGGTCGTTCAGCCATCCGGTTGCCGAACTGCTCACACTGGTTGCCGCTGCCTGCCATCTTCCGTAGATCGGCGGCACAACCACGGGATCCTTAGGATTGGGATTCGCCGGATCATCCGTTGCGCGAGATGTCTGGTTAATCCAGGTCTGCAATGCGCCTTGAAAAGCAGATTTGTCAGGATCGTTCCACGGGGTGTCGGTCGTACTAATGCTCTCGAGTGCGCCCTCCAATCCCAGCGAGCCCCCAAGCAGGGAGAAAGTGTAAGGCTGTGTCCCGCCCGTTGCGATCATCGCGGAGTTATAAGCGACTCCCACCTGCGCCGACGTGGATGGAGCATTCAGCCGGATTCCGGCCGGAGCCACAACGATGCTGCAATTGGCTGTCGTCGTGCCCGAGATCGTGTTTGTTGAGTCGGCTACCTTCGCTGTGAAGTTGTACGTGCCCGCAGTCGCTGGAGCGCCTAGGATCGCTCCGGTCGAGGGATTCAGAGTCACTCCCGGAGGGAGCGAACCATTGGCAATTGAAAAGGTGTAAGGCGGCGTTCCGCCCGCAGCGGTTAGTGTGGAGTTATACGCCGCAGCAACCTGAGCTGCTGTCGCAGGAGGACTCAATAGGATTCCCGGCGACGCAACCACGATGGTGCAATCGACCGTGATTGTGCCGGCTGTCGTGTTTGTCGAGTCGGCCACTTCCGCGGTAAAGCCGAAAGTCCCCGTGGCTGTCGGTGTTCCGGCAATCGCGCCCGTCGAAGGATTCAGAGTCAGACCGGGAGGCAGTGAGCCGCCGGCAATCGAAAACGTATACGGCGGACTTCCACCTGTGGCGGCAAGAGCCGAATCGTAAGCGACACCTACCTGCGCCGATGCGGATGAAGCATTCAGATGGATTCCTGCTGGCGCCACAACGATGTTGCAATTGGTAGTCGTTGTGCCTGCGCTCGAGTTCGTCGAATCTGCAACATGCCCTCGGAAGTTGTACGTTCCTGCCGCGGTCGGTGTACCCGTAATCGCGCCTGTCGCGGTATTCAGTGTCAGCCCCGGCGGCAATGGGCTGGCAGCCGGAGGGATGCCGGGATCGGGCTGGCTCACATCCATCGGACGCTGTCCAACCGAGGCGGGCAGAACACGCGGAGTCAAACGGCGAACCAGAGACTCGAAATCTCCTTCGTCGCTGGTGTTGAAATCGAAACGAAAATAAAAAGGAAGGGTCAGTGGACCTTGCGTAATCTGGGTCCAGGCAGGATCTGAGGTAGTGAGCGAGGAAACATCTTGTCCCAGTCCGGCCTGCACGCCGTTTTGGAAAGCGGGCACTAGAAACGCAGAATAGGAAGTTTCAGGATCGAGACGCCGTGGGCAGAGAAGGCGTGAGATCGCGTTTCCGGATGCCGTGGCGAGGGTGTCGGTCAGGGAATCGTCTCCACTGATTTGCACATGGGCCCAGTTCCACGACGTGGAAAGGTCTTGCAGCGCCGACATCGTAGTCACAATGATTGTCGGCAGAGGATTTGGGGCGGTCGAAGGTACGGAAAATTCCGTGCCTTGCTTCAGTACGATCAGAGCGAGCCAGGGGTGCAGTCGATCCCCATTGGGCGCGGCCGGTGTAAACAACCAAGGGAAATCAGGCGTATCGAATTCAATGCCGCAAAGGTAGTTCGGCTCAAAGTTCACCGTGAACTGCCGGGGTTCAGTGCGGATGACCATGCGCGGATCAACCGCAACCACATCGCCAGGACCATACAAGGACACTGTGGTTGCGGGAGGTTGAACTGGATTCGGTGTGCTGCCGCCTTGGACATCTAGAAAAAGCTGAACTTTCAAACTAGCCCGCGCGGGTAGCGAGCCGCTATCCACATTCTTCAGACTCGCTGCAATGCCACGCCGCGCCCAGGCTTCGAAGTGATAGCGTCCGACAGTAGGAGCGGTGCTCATGCCGCCACCTCATGCAAAGGAACGATTTGCAAATCCTGGGACTCTGAGGGGTTTGTCGCCAAATAGGTACTGAGGGCCGCCTTGGCTTCGAAATAACTTGCACCCGAACCGGCCACAATGTCGGAACGCACACTTAAGTCGTTCACGCTGGCGACAACGTATTGTGCCTCATTCACTGCAATTGGCGACGAGGCCTGTCCGATGCTGTACTTCCCGAGCCCCGTATTCTTGGCTGGCGAAGAGAAGCCTGCGCCCTGCGCGCTCAGCGCAAGGTGAATGTTCGCCGGCATCTGATAAATCCGCGAAAACTGCGATAAATCCGAGGGATCGTAAATATAAAATTCGTTGTAAGTGACACTGCGGGGCGAGTCTTGGCCGTTGAGTATCGCGCTCGAGCCAATGTCCACTCCTGCGTCATACAGTTCAAAGCTCGGAGCGCTGAGCTTGTCGGCATCGCTCAGCGTTAGAAACTGACCGGGAGCGAAATAATCCTGGATGGTCGTGATGGTTTCTGGCTGTGAGTTGATCTGTACGCTCTGAATGGAAAACTCTGTTCCATCCGAGGGCTTTGCATTGCCGTACATTGTGATCGGCAAATCGAGAGGAACAACTTTCTCTTTAACTTGCAGTGTCCCCATCGGGTGCACGCATAGAGTTGTGTCGTTTGGATTCTGCGTCGCAAAAGAAACGCCAACTGCCGTCGCGGCGGGCAGCGCTGCGCTCCAATCCTGCGGATTCGCAAAAGCCGTGAGCAAATCCGGCAGCACCGGTTTTGACGGGATCGTAGCTTGGGTGCTGCTGCCCCAGGTCAGATCTACGGTTGCGCCGACGCTGAAGAAGAGAAAACTGATGGAGGCGCTGCCGTGGAAATGCCAGGGCGTAGGTCCTTGGAACAGCCCGTCCACATTGAGTCCCAGCAATGTTGTTCCATCGTAGGCCACATCGAAAGAGCAGCTGAAATCGAACTCAAAGGAAAACGGCGATATAACAATGAGAACGTCAAATCCCAGAGTTCCCGAAATGCTGAATCCGCCGGCTGAGGCATAAGCTTGGACGTTAGCCCCGAACTGTACTGTGTTCGAGGTGACGGCAAAGTAGCTGTTGGAACTGATCCGCGGATTATCTCCGTGGCCGAGGCTGACAGAAAGCCGCGTCAGTTGCGGAACATCCAATCCGTCGGTATTGAAATTCGGATTGAAGCCGCCAAGCGCGTAGAGGAAGTTTTGATTGCTTCCCCATGCAAGGCGCATCGCTAGATCGCCGGCCAACGCGTAAACCAGGATCGTCGAGTCGTACATTGTGCCGTCGATCGAAAGTGTCTTGGTCCCGAAGTCGATGATGCCAAGAACTTCAACGTGGATCTCCATCAGCGCATCGTCTTGCGTAGGAAGTCCGGCATCGATCAATCCCAAGATTGCGATAGTGATGGGATTCGGCATCGACAGGATCACGCCGACGGTGAACGTAATCAGAGTCGGTTCGCCCCACCCGATTTCCAGCAGCGGCCCAAAGATGTAATTACCTTGAGCAATCGGGAAAAAACTCTGCATGTCGCTGATGATCTGTGGCGCGTTGTCGATGGGATCCGGGGGGAACATGATCGCATCGAGCGTGTTCGCCTTGAAGCCCGCCTGCAGAGCGTCGGTATCGATGGTTCGATTCACGCCGCCAAGGCCGCCAACGCCGTTGAGGGTGAATCCGAATCCGAGCTGAATGGGCGGCAGCGTGAACGTAATAATGAGGATGAAAGAGAAACCCTTGGAACCGTCGGGCATGATCGTGTCGATCACGCCGATTACGGTGACTCCGATGGTGTCTGCCAAAGAGAGCTGGAGAATCCCGGAGTACTGTCCCTTTGTCGGATCGAACGAAATATAGCCGCCGCCGGTGACGACTCCGGCGTCAATAGAAAGTCCTAATCCATTGGGTGGCTTAAAACCGAGTTGCAGGTTTGCTGGCCCGAGATTGCCCCCGTTCTGGGGGAATGTAAGCGTGCCCAGCATTCCGACTCGGTCAACTGAACCGGAGATTGGCCCGAGTGTGATTCCAAGCGCCGCAGAAACTTCCAGTGTGATCGAGCTGTTGGCGACTCCGCCGATAAGGTAAAGCGTTGGCAGGGTTACTGGCCCCAAATCCAGATGAAGCGGGAGGTCAATTTCAAGCTGTGCGCCACCCGTAATATGAAGTCCGGTATTTAGCCGCCAAGTCGCATTGAGATCAAATCCGGCTTGAACATTCACTCCGGACAGGATCGTCGCGAGAAAACCGTCGGAATTTGACGTGTCAATAATGACCTTGCCACCAGAAACCGCAAAGGTGAGCGACGGGTCTGCGCTCGCATTATTCGTCGCAGAGTTCCACGCGACGTTGACTCCTCCGCCAAACGTAAAAGATTTCGCCTGTACCGCACTGCCGCCGGTTTCTCCGATCAGAATCAGAGGCGCATTCGCGTCCGTCGGAGTGGCGACCAGATTCATTTGCAGCAGACCGGTCAGCGTGCCGGTTGGAGGCTGAACAGAAACATTGATCGGAGGTGTAATTGTGGCTTGTATTCCTGCTGTAAACGTCCCTTGAACCTGGACTTGGACCGACCAGATATCGCTTAAGGGGAGAGTCAGATTGACTCCCGTAGGAAATGCATAGAGAAGCGCGGCTATCAGGCCGGGAGGTGATGCAGCCGAATCTAGCTTTAATGAAAAGAGGAAAGTGTCAAGCAAGTCGCCAGGTGACGGCGGAGAAGCGACTGAAAGGCCAAGCAGTGTTAGCGAAGCTCCAAGCCGCGGCGATACGAGGGTCCCATCAAAGCCGGCGCTTCCCCAACCGTAAACAGTTTGGAGCAGGCTTTCAGGATTGCTGATGAGAGTGGCGAAATTCGAGAGCTGAAGCTGGCGCTTAATGTACGGCGGATGTGTTGGGTCGCCAGAAACACCCGGCTGCGGAAGATAGTCCAATACTCCTGCAAGATTTGCGATGCCCACAACGCTCGGCTGAGCCTTCTCCAGATATGAAATAAGCAAGTAGCTAAGCAGACTCAAGGCCAGGTTTTCTGCAAACGACTCCACCTCGGCCGCATTCATTCCCGGGAGGCTTGAAGCGATACTCGCAAGTTGTGTCCCGATACTTTCCAAAGAGGAGATGATTGTGCTGAACTGTTGAATGAGCTGGAGGCCGTCTTGGACGATAGCCGTTTCGTCATCATTCTCGATATCTGTAGCTAACTGGGTAAGCAGAGTCGGCACTTGCCCTACAGCTGTGGCACCAGCATTCACGGCATTCATGAAAGCGGACTGCGAAGTTAACTGCGGTGGAAACTGAAGGCCGAGCTCAGCAAGGAAAGGGATAATATTCGCGGAAGTAAGTTGCGTCTGCAGCGGCTGCAGCGCCAAACCTACTTGCTGCGCGAGAAATTCGAGTGTCCCTGCGTTTTCCGCCATCGCCACTCCCTACCTGAAGCTCCGTCGATCCGCGTTTCGTTAGAAAAAGCTGTCGCTCAGTCCGAGCATGAGTTGCCGGGAAGTATCATCACCCACGCGCCTCCGGTGCGCATGCCGCAGCACCTAGAGAATCTAAAATTGCATGCACAGTATCAGCGGAGTTTACGCATCGGAGGATATCCTCAAAATATCGCTCGATATCTGCGCGCAGTTGACAGCTTCCCTCTCCTGTAAGCGCGTTTGCCATTCGGTGCAGCAGAGAGTCTCTGGTCACACCATCCACCTCGCGGGGTATGACATGCTGCGCGTCATGCGCGCTCGCGATCGTATTCGATAGAAAGACCGGGCCCTTGTTGCGGTGCCACGCCGAGATAACCCGTCGATTGTGGTTGACGAGATGAACCACCTCCGTCGCATGGCTTTCAATCAGCTTGAAGATCTCGGCGCCTTGGGGAGCTTGGTTTAGGCGCTGCCGGAAAGCCGGAACCGCGCTGGGGCTTATGCCGGCCGCCGGTACGGCCGCCAAGTCGGTGGTCACCACATCGGTTGAATAGGCGGGATTGCCGCTCGCGGGATTGGTCTGAGTGATCGCGGTTACCCTGAGAAAATCGAGAACGGGATGGATGTGTGAAGCGAGGGTCAACTTCGGCACCTGGCTTGAGTCGCCGCCGAATAGCAGAGCGATGAGCTTTCCCTGTGCATTGATAATTGCGGAGCCGGAGTCGCCCTCATCGGAAAACTTCAATTCTCCGTTGCAATTGTTTGTCGTTGCCACGATCGTGATTGCGTTATTTCCGCTCGATGGCGGCGGCGGTTTCGTTATGGAAACCGGATGATTGATAAGAACAACCTTTCCCACCGTGCGGCCCGTGGTTCTGCCTACCTTGTACACGACGTAGTCGGAGCCTGCGACAAGATCGGAGTGCTGGACGCGAGCAACATCCACAATCTGGTTCGAACCGTTCAGGTCGAGACCGAGGATCTGATCTGTGAATTGCTGGCCGCACACAGTGTTACAACAGCTCGACACGCAGAAGCTGACCTCGGCCGTCGCGCAATCGACGTAGTAGTTGTTTGGGCTGATCTCTCCCGGATAAGTGAACGACTGATCACCCTTCTTACCCACATCGAGAATTCCGCCGACAACATTGTTATCTTTGTTCAGCGGACGGATCGTCCACTGGCCGCCCCCCTGGAACAATGGCGGCTGATAGATGAGGCCGCCGGCCTTGACGCCGTTGTCGCACAATGCGTGGTTATTCGATACCAGAACCACATTGTGAGGCCCGACCTTTCCGTTTATCGTGGCGAAGAAACCAAGGGTGCCCGCGCTGAATTTTCCGTCGGCGTCCTGCGTAAGGTTGGAAATCGTTATGCCGCCGACCAGAGGACTGTGAGTTGTATGGTCCTCGCAGGCCGACTCTTCTGAGACCGTAGGTACCACATCTACATCCGTCGGAAGCCCCTTGAATTCAGATGGGATCACTTCCGCTGGTTTGAGTTGCGAAAGCGGTTTCTTTTCCTGAACGAACACCGTCAGGCCGACGCGATCCACCCACTTGCCCCCGGTGTGTTTGAAGCCGTAACCGACACCGATCACTCCGGGCAGTTTGGCGAACTCTGCGCGGGCTTCGTCGTGAATTTGAGCGAGCTCGTCCTGCGTCATAGTCCTTCGTGAGGTGTAAGATGACCCATCTATGGTTTGAGAAATACTTCAGCTGAAACTGTTCTCATCAGCCTTAATCTTTCGTCTTGGTTTCTCAAACTGTATTCGCGGTGGGTCGACTCCCAAGTCATAAAACAGTAGTGCAGCTGGAGCCTAGATCGTTTCGCCTCAGTCGAAGAAAACCTCAAGAACTTCCACTTCGAGCGAAACAGAAGCGATTCTCGCGCTATGTGCCAAAGGAACCGATAGGACCCAGAAATTGGTCTGTGGGACCGAGCTTTTGTCAGGAGAAGATTTTTTCCGACAGCTTGCCTACAGCGAGCACCACAGACACCCCAAGGAGAAATGAACGGGCAAACCTTAGCTCACACTGAGCACCATGTCAATAGGAATCACCACTGCCAGCGAGGTTGTTGTTATGTGTGCTGAAGAATCTAATTAGACATTCAAGTGAATATTGTCTGGACGATCGTCTCTCATCCCTTTCGTACAGGTTTTTCTTGAGCGCAGCCTCGGGGCTAGCCTTTACCTCCGAGTTTCTCGCGGAGGTCACAGGCTGGAGTGCATGGTGCGAAAGCTCCGGAAATCCGTGGAAGTGGGCAAGCCAGGCTTCTTGATCGTCGGCTTGAGTTGCCCGCAACAGATTCCGCCGATTCACCGGACCACCCTTTGCGTTCGTGAAAACCAGATCATCCGGATAGGGTGTACGTTGAGTGATCTAGGCCGCCCTCTTGTAACAGCGCAAACGCCCATCGCTCTCGCTTAATGTAACGATCGCCTGCGGAAATGCACTATTGAGTATGGGGTTGCCTACTGGTTTCTATTGCTGGGCCAGAAAACCAGAACAAACAAAAGAAGACAGGCGACGGTTGGGTGCGGCCAGGTAACACGTTGCGGATGATCTAATTGCGGGCGGGCGTAGCTACTTGCGAGATCAAACAAATCGGGAGCCTGGACGCGTCTATTGTTCACGGCCGAATTTCTAGATCCACGTTGTCCCGTGCCTTTCCGGCTGCGTTGACTTGCCCTTGGCGGCGGCCTACCATGCTCACCATCTATGCCGAATAAGCTTAAATGATCGACCAAGCCATCTCGCATTACCGCATCGTTGAGAAGCTCGGCGGTGGTGGGATGGGTGTGGTTTACAAAGCCGAGGATGTGAAACTCGGACGGTTCGTTGCCCTCAAGTTCCTGCCTGACGACGTAGCCAAAGACCCGCATGCTCTCAGCCGCTTTCAGCGCGAAGCGAAGGCAGCCTCCGCTCTGAATCATCCGAATATCTGCACGATTTACGAAATTGGCGAAGAGGACGGCCAGTCCTTCATCGCTATGGAGTTTCTGGACGGCCTCACGCTGAAGCACCGCATCGCAGGCCGTCCGCTGGAGATTGAGATAGTGCTGCTTCTTGGCATTGAGATCGCCGACGCTCTCGATGCTGCGCACTCCACTGGCATTGTCCATCGCGACGTCAAGCCGGCAAACATTTTCCTCACCAAGCGCGGACGCGCGAAGATGCTGGACTTTGGCCTGGCAAAAGTTACGCCCAGCCAAGCCGAAGCAGTGGCAGCCAGGGAGCAGTCGACTGTGACGCTGGAGGAACACCTGACCAGTCCTGGAACAGCGTTGGGAACGATTGCCTACATGTCGCCGGAGCAGGTGCGAGCCAAGGAACTGGACGCACGCACGGATTTGTTCTCTTTTGGCGCAGTGCTGTATGAGATGGCTACTGGCACGCTGCCCTTCCGCGGTGAAAGTACGGGGCTGGTCTTCGAGTCCATCTTGAACCGCGCGCCCGTGTCGCCAGTGCGATTGAATCCGGATCTGCCAGTTGATTTAGAACGGATCATCTATAAGTGTCTGGAGAAGGATCGCAACCTCCGTTACCAACACGCCTCAGAAATTCGTACCGATTTGCAACGCCTCAAGCGGGACTCCGAGAGCGGACACGTTTCCGCGGCAACTTCTGGCAGCGCACCCGTGAGCCAGGCTCGTGCTGTTCGGCTCGGGAAGCTTTGGAAGATTTTGATTCCCGTTCTGTTGTCGGCCTTGCTGGTTGCGGGCGGTTTCTACTACCGTTCACGTCGAAACAGACTCCTGTCTCATAAGGACACCATCGTCCTCTCTGACTTCGCTAACAGCACGGGCGATGCAGTTTTCGATGACACGCTAAAGATGGCTCTCAGCGTTTCTCTGCGGCAATCGCCTTTCCTGAATGTGCTCACCGACAGCCAAGTCGCGAAAACTTTGCAACAGATGACTCAGCCGCCCGGTACAAGGCTCACGCCCGAGTTGGCCCGCGAGCTTTGCCAGCGTGCCGGCAGCAAGGCCTATCTTGCCGGAGCGATCGGCCGCCTGGGCAGTGAATATGTCGTAGGCTTGAAAGCGGTAAATTGTAACAACGGAAACACGCTCGCCGAGGAACAGATTACGGCTGCGTCCAAGGAGAAGGTGTTGGATAGTCTGGGCGAAGCGGCATCCGGGCTGCGAGCCGAACTTGGCGAATCGCTCGCCACTGTGCAGAAGTTCGATGCTCCGCTCGAACAGGCCACCACATTTTCGTTGGATGCGCTCAACGCTTATGACCTGGCTCTATCCACTTGGGATAAAAAGGGCGACCGCGACTCGCTGCCGGTTTTCAAGAAAGCCATCGAACTGGATCCAAACTTTGCCATGGCTTATGGTGCGCTGGCAACAATCAACCACAATCTCGGAGACTCTGAGCTTGCCCGTGAGAATGCCACCAGAGCCTACGAACTGAGGGACCGCGTGACGGAAGCCGAACGGGAGGCGATTGAGGCGCGCTACTACTTGTATGTAACCGGCGATTTAGAGAAGGCCGCAGAAGTCTACGCTGTTACAGTTCAAAACTACCCTGACTCAGCCGGCGCCTACAACCACTTGGCTAACGACGAAGAAGAGCTCGGCCGCTATGAGCGTTCGGTCCAAGACCTGCGCAAGGCTATGCTGCTTGACCCGTCGAGAGCTTCGACATACGCAAATTTGGCAGTAGGCCTGCTCGCCTTGAACCAGGTCAATGAAGCCTCCGCGGTTTTAGCGGAAGCCGACAAACGAGGCTTCCAGACCGATATACTCCTGCAAGCGCACTACTGGATAGCCTTTCTTCGTAACGACGAAAAAGAAATGGAGCGCCTGGTTCAGCGGTCATCCGACGTGCCAGGAGCTCAGGCGCTTCTTCTATCCGAGCAATCCAACACTGCGGCTTATCACGGACATTTCGAAAAGGCCCGAGAGTTTTCGCGTGCTGCCGAAAATTTGATGGAACGCGATGGGAATAAAGAATTGGCTGCCAGCTATCTGGTCCAGGCAGCTTTTCGGGAAAGCGAAGTCGGAGAGTATGCGCAGGCTCAAAAATATATTTCGCAGGCGCAGAAGCTCTCGCATGGTCAGGATGTTGTCAGGCTTAGCGCGGTTGCTCTAGTTCAAATCGGAAGCGTCAATCAAGCCGAAGCCCTTTGCCGCGAGCTGGACAAACAGTGGCCCGAAGGCACAATTGTACAGAAATACTGGCTACCCGCGATTCGCGCGAACATCGATCTGCGGCAAGGGCGACCTGCGAAAGCCGTCGATGATCTGGGGGTCGCGACTCCTCTAGAGTTTGCGAATCCTGGTTCGACTGCGGTCCCGACGCTTTATCCGGCCTATGTTCGAGGACAGGCCTACCTGGCGATGGGCGACGGTCAAAAGGCGGCAGCGGAATTCAGAAAGCTCACCGACCGGCCGGGCCTTGTACTAAATTACCCGCTCGCAGCACTATCTCATCTGCAACTCGCTCGCGCCTACAAATCCTCGGGAGACCTAAAGGAATCTCGTCAAGCTTACGGAGACTTCTTCACTCTCTGGAAAGACGCCGAGTCTGACATCCCCATTCTGAAGGAAGCGAAAGCCGAGTACGCGAAACTGCAGTGAGGGGATTTGCTTTTCGGATTCGTCACGAACTCTCAATGTAGTTAGCAAATCTCTCCGACACTTAAAATGCCTGCGACAAAGAGCAGAATAATAAGCGGCATGCGCCCTTTTGGGGTGAAGCAGAAGCCCGAGCTCATTCCCGTTTGTCCGCAATTATCAGCGCAACATTCTCGAGGGTTCCGGAATTGCTATCCGATAGGTGTTCGGGGCCAGAATCGAACACCAGATCGAGTTGAGCTACGCGGATCGACGAAAGCCGGCGCACTCTTCCGTTTCGCGTGACGACCAGTGCGGCCGGCTGGCGACGCCGATTTTGCCTTCGTGCAATTCCCTGAAGGCTGAGCATTTGTCCTGCGCGGTTCAGAGTCACCTGGACAGTTCGTTCGTCGGAATCGACCGAAACGGAGTATTTACCGGGAGGCAGACTCCGGCCATTGCATTGTAGGGTGTAGGGAAGAGTGAAGTTACCTTCGAAATGTATTTTAGCCAGTCCCGGAGCCTTAGTTTTCGATGGCTCGATAGACTCCGGCTCTCTCGTCTCGTAGTGGTCGGGATCGACCTCGAATTGAGCGTATGCGCGGGAGCCTCCAAGCGCGAGCAGCACTGCCAACCCGATTAAATATTGGGTAAACCGTGGGTATCTCATTTGCTTACCTGCTTTCGATCGTAGTGAAGTTTCATGCGATGCCAGACGAACTCGCAAGACAAGTCGCTTGCCTGATCGTCATAGCTGCGGAGGCCGTAATTGCTGGTCTCTACTGTGAATATCGGAATCGAAAAGAAAAAGACGACAGGCGATTGCGAAAAGATAGACAGCAGAAAAATGCGGTCGCTACGGGTTAACGACAAAGATCTCGACTCGCCGGTTCTTTGCGCGTCCGGCTTCGGTGATGTTCGGTTCTCTGGGATTCGATTTTCCCAATCCCCTGGGGCGGATGATGGAGTCAGGCAGGTATTTGCGCGACACAAATTACTGCCCAACGCTGCCAGATTAATTAAGTGTGCAGTGATCCATTACCGGTTTCATTCGTCATCTCTTTCCATTCTTTGGGGCACTGACGATCTTGAAATCCGAGAAGCTTGAGTGCGTGCTGCTGCGTTAGTTGAGCCTGTTAATAGAGGATGAGGTAGAAAAAAATAAGCGGCTTTATTTCCTCGCCGACTGACTAATCGTCGGTGAGCAGGTGACCTTACTGCCTTAGCTGACGTCCTTGGCGTGCAGGGTCCAAATCGCCGATATTCGCGGCCCAGGAATGATGACCCATCTCCGAGCACCGCGATTTCCGCGGTAGCGCCGAAGATACTCCCTCAAAATACCAGCAGGTAGTATTGACAATTCGTACCGCTCGTCCCGGAAAGACACTGAACAGTGGCGGCATTTGCGCTATTGCTGCTGGGAGATGCGTATAGCTGGATTGAGCCGGTCACGTATGAATTTTCGAGCGTAGTCACCAGGAACCGATCACTGACCTTAAAACCGAAGTTAATATCAAAGATGCCTACCGCATCCTCTGTCAGGTTGAATCCACAGGGAGGCGTGCTGGCAGCTGCACCGGCCAGAGTCGAGTTGTAGCAGGCAATGATGTTGTAGGGAGCTTGAAAGGCATTCACAAATACCATGGCTTTGACCCAACCGCCGGCGGTTCGCGCTTGCTGCACGTTGCTGTCGGTGGCGAATCCATAAGAAGAACCGTGACCGAAAACTCCGGTCGAGCCCGTGGCGAAGACCCCCGTGTCGCCCTGGGCGTAAACGCCGATGCTGCCTGGAGCGCCCGAGAAATTGATTCCTGCCACGCCGGAGCCTGGTCCTGCGTAAGTGACGCCTTCCACTCCGTTGTCGCCACTGACTGTGCCATCACTCTCGCCGTAGACTCCGACCGCAGTCGAATAACCAGATACTCCAAGGCCGGCTGAAATGGAACCCGCCGAGAAACTTCCGGAGGAGTCGCGCTTCACAATGGCATTTGCGGTCGCGGCGTTCGTGGGTGCAACGTTCCAGGCGAAATTCAGCGTTCCTGAAGTTTTCACCGGAGATCCAGTGACCGTGAAGTCTGAGGCCGGGGCTGTCAATCCCACGCTCGTCACCGAACCCACGGTTGATGGGAATGTCTGACCCGCAGCGAATGTGATCTGCCCTTTGCTGGAAATCGACAATCCGGTTTCGGTTGGAGTTGCGGTTCCTGAACCGAACAGCAGATTTAATTTTCCCAAGGGCGTCGTGCTATTGTTGCCGACGGGCTCGCCCTGCCAGCGGAAAGTTTCGTTCACCGCTTTCGCGGTGCTGCTGCTGAATGATGAAGCTGTGATGTTCAGTGGCTGGGAATTAGCGCCCACCGTGGCTGTAGCTGTGCCCGCAGCTGGAAGGGTCAGCGCTCCGCGGAAGATGCCGGCTCCGCTCACATCCAGTTTCGCGCCGGGAGCGGTGTTGCCGATACCGACGCTGGTTCCGTTATCGAAGATTTGGGAATTGGTGACGTCGGCGGTGGCGTCGAACTTGGCCAGCTTGTTTACAGTACCGCCTGCGGTGGTCACTGGCTTGGTGCCGGTGGCCAGGGGTTGCGGCTGCGCGATTACTGCCGGCGCTGGCACGGCGGCAACGCTGGCGGGGGAAGCGGCCAGCATAAAAGCGGATGGAGGCAGCCCCCCGACTGTCTCCGCATCCGCCGCCTTCAGCGCGTAGGGTACGCTCAGTAGCAATACGCGCGGCTGTTCCTCGCCCCCGTTCACGCGTACTCCGAGCCAACGCGCTTCGCCGGAAGTGAACAAGTCCAGCGGCAAGCCTTCCGACTTGGTCGCGCCAAGCTGGATCGTGTAATTGCCTTTGTTGTCGGCCATGACGTTTTGCGTTTCCAGCCACAGTGGCGAACCTTCGTATTCATCTTTGTAGATGGAGAAGGTGACGCCAGCGATCCCGGACTGCGGCCTGCCTTCGGCATCGATTACTTTTCCTGAATAGTTCACGAGGCGTGGAACTACGGCAGTGGTGGTATTGTTTTGCGCCATGAGTGGCAGCGTGCACGTGATCATCAAAAGGCTAAGGGTCAGGCGGACAGTGGTGCGCAACATAAATTTCTCCTTTTCACGTCTTATGTTTCCGGGCGAGGAAGACGAATAGCGAAACGCCGCTACGTCCTGCGATTGAGACCAGAGCCGAAATTACTGGGCTCTACTTGGGATATCGAAATCGAAAGGAAAAAGACGACAAGCTTGATGAAGAATGTTTTGTGACCCTATTGATGAGCGGGATTGAGACCGGCAAGCTGTCGAGCCGCAAGTGTGTCGGGATGATCGGGGCCGAGACATTTTTCGAGATTCTCGAACGCTAACCCAGCCGCGGCTGCGGCATCCGCATGCTTGCCCTGAGCGTCCGAGGCCCGCGCCAAACCCAAATAGGCATAGCCGAGCGTACTCGAGAGAGCATTTGGTTGAGCATGCGACTTTAGCAAGGCTAGAGCGCGATTGGAGTCGGCGACTGCGGGATCAAGACTTCCTGATGCCAGCTCGATGGAAGAACGGGTCAGCAAATAGCCGGGGAGCGCGAACGCGCCCGCACCGCCAGCCTTGACTGCGGTTTCGCCGATCGCAACCGACTCATTCGCAAACTGCAATGCCAGCGCCAGGTCGCCTTCTCCCAAGGCAATCCTGGCTCGGTCTGCTGCCAGAGCGGCAAAAGCATAGTGTCCGGGAGGGAGGTGTTTACGCATCTGCGGTTCGAGCTCGGAAAGCAGCTCAGAAGCTTGCGTAAACTTGTGCTGACTTATCGCAATCCGCGCTCGTTCCAGGAGCGATTGACTCGTCACTAACTGGTTGTGCTCACTTTGCGCCTTTTCGTAAGAGCGTTGCGCATAGTCGGCAGCCTCGTCCAGGCGATCCAATTTGCGCAGCATCTTCGCATAATTGTTCAGCATCATCGCAGTCGACTCCTGAACGGAGTTGCCGTTGCTGAGGTCGAGGGCGCGCCGTTCAATTTGTGCGGCTTCGAGCGTCCGGCCGATCTGATCCAACTCCAAAGCCCAGTTGTTGAACAAGTGGACGCTGGTGTCCGTTTCCTCCCATCCCAGCGACGACAACAGGGAACCTGCCTGCGCGAACTCCGTCAGGGATTCGGAGTTTTGCCCGGAGTCAGCGTAAGCGCCCGCCAAATCCAAGGCAGTGCTCATTTTCAGAAGGTCAGTTGCGAGCGGCGATTGCTCCACGATGCGTCGCGCCGCTTGCATGCGTGCAACTCCCTCCTTTGCGTGTCCCGCCTGTCGGGCCACGTCGCTTCCAATCCGCAGGCAAGCCACGCGATCGAGGGCATATCGGGGATCATCCGGTAAGTCGCGCAGGCCCTCCTGGAACAACGCCTCGGCGCGGACCAGGTCTTCGCCTTGAGACAGGCAGTCCGCCAATGCGCATGATGCCCGGGCCCGAATCGATTGGTCGGAGAGGCCACGAGTTATCTGATACGCCTCTTCGACGAGCACCCGCCCCTGGGCGATCTGATCCTCGGATGAATAATTCTCTCCGATCCACATCAAGAGATCGGCACGGCGCAAAGAGTCCGTAGAGTGGTTTTTTTCGGTCACTTGGGCGGCGCGTGCCAGTAGATCGCTAACCGAGAATGTTTTGCGGGGCGCTGCATCGGAAAGGAGGAAATTCAATAACTCGTCATGTTCCTGGCTGCGTTTGAGCTGCTGAAAGGCGAAGTCTCTCTGGTTTCGCGCAGTTCGGGCCTGCATCAACGTCCCTAGAAGCCCCGCGCATATTGCGATTACGGTTAGCGCCGCCAATGTAACGACGACTCGATTCCTGCGCACAAACTTCGTCGCACGGTAGGCCAGGGTATCGGGCCGCGCGGCAATCGGCTCGTGGCGCAAGTAGCGCTGCAGATCATCGGCCAGCGCCGTGACCGAGGCATAGCGCTCGCGAGGATTCTTCTTCAGCGCCTTGGCCACGATTGTGTCGAGATCCCCACGCAGCAGCCGGCTGAGTTTTTCAGGCGTGGTGGTGCGCCGGGCGGCGTTAGTAGTTATCACTTCGCCGGGATTTTTCGCCATGCTTACAACGTCGGAGGGACGAGTCGGGTCAGTATCGACAATGGCTTTGACCAAGTCGGCAGGCGAGCGGAGATTACCTCCAGCAGGGTGCTGTCCGGTCAGCAATACATATAGCAGCACGCCCAGAGCATAAATATCGGTGGCAGTAGTGATGGGTGCGCCCGTTACTTGCTCAGGTGCCGCATACTCAGGCGTCATCGCGCGGCCGCCTTCGACCGTGAGCAGAGTCGCCGCGCCGTCTTGGGCTTCACCCTCAAGCAGTTTGGCAATTCCGAAATCGAGCAGCTTCACCTGCCCGTCCTTGTTCACCAGAACGTTGGACGGCTTGAGGTCGCGGTGCACAATCAGGTTGGCGTGAGCGTGTGCAACCGCCTCGAGCACTTCGAGGAAAAGGCGGATTCGTGCTTGCACGTCCAGAGTCTGGTGGTCGCAGTAGCGATCAATGCTTTCACCCTCGACATATTCGAGAACGAGATACGGCTGTCCCGCGGCCGATACTCCAGCATCAACAAGTTCGGCAATATGCGGATGGGCGAGCCGTCCAAGAATGCTGCCCTCGCGTTTGAAACGCGCTTCGCCGCCTTTCCCCATCAGTGCGATGTGAATGAATTTCACCGCTACTCTGCGCTCAAAACGTCCATCGTTGCGCTCGGCCAGCCACACGCTTCCCATTCCACCCTGTCCGATCGGGGAGATCAGGGTGTATGGCCCAAGGATCTGACCCGCAAGCGACGCGGAGCTCGGCAATCCGAAGGCTCCCTTCTCCAAAAAACCTTCCTGCGACAACACGTTGTGTTCATTGAGGAGCTCAGTCAACCGTGCCACTAGTGTTGGGTTATGCTCGGCCAGCGTGCGCAGCCACGCAGCGCGCTCATCCTCAGACATTGCGAGCGCCTGATCCAAGTATGGACTCACTGCCTGCCACTCATTGGGGCTCAGTGTGGGCATAATCTTCATAGCGATAAATCCGCGCTGATTTTCCGATGGAGATAAATGCGCGCCTTCTCCCAGTTTCGCTGCACCGTGCGCTCCGAGACGTCGCGCATGGTGGCAATTTCTCCGAGCGAAAATCCGCAAAAGAATTTCAAGTCGACAACCTCGGCGAGGGCAGGCTCCACTCTGCCGAGTTCCTCCAGCACTTCCCCGATTCGCGCAAGTTCCCTGTGATCCACCGCATTTTCAGAAGCGTTCGTATCGAGCGAGGTCAACTCGAACAGCCCGCCGCGCTTCTGGGCGTGCCGCTGCCTGGCATGATCGATGATCAACCCGCGCATGACTCGCGCCGCGTATCCCATGAATCGCGCGCGATCGGGAAACGACGGCCCGGCGCGAGCCGCCATGTCGAGATACGCCTCGTGCAATAGGGTCGTGGCGCTCAGGCTGACGGCTGGGCCCGGCCGCGCCAGTTCGCGCTTGGCCAATTGGCGCAACTCCGCGTAAAGAGCGCTGAACAACGCGTCAGCCGCAGCTGCATCGCCTTGTTCGGCGGCGCCAATGAGCCACGGGATTGTGGCGTCCGGCCTCATCCTCAATCGCGCGCAAGCGTCTCTTATTTTCCCCGATTAGTCAAGACGGGGCGGCCGGCAATTTCTGATGGCCTTTCCGGCGGAGACTTCCGAACAGAAATGCGTGCTGTGGTGGGCGCCGCTAGGACCACCGTCGTCTTGACAATAGTCGTTAAAACGAATACTATTGTGAATAGATGAAAGTGACGATCGAGCCAGGAACTGGTAAGCGCAGAGTCGGCTCCTCCGAAGAGACGGTGTTTCTGGAGCTGCTGCGCACCACCGACATGCTATCGCGCGGGCTGGCGCAGGTTCTCAAGGTTGAGGACGTCTCTTCGACGCAATATAACGTGCTGCGGATTCTTCGCGGCGCTCCGGAAGGCCTTCCATGTGGAGAAATTGCCAGCCGGATGATTACGCGGGACCCGGATGTTACCCGGCTGCTGGACCGGCTGGAGAAGCGCGAACTGATCTCGCGGTGCCGCGAAACTGAAGACCGGCGAACGGTGCGCGCCCGGATCGCGCCTGAAGGCCTAAAGCTCCTGGCTCGGCTGGACGAACCGGTGCGGGCGGCCCATCGCAATCAGTTAGGTCACCTGGGGCGGCAGCGTCTGAAGGCGTTGGCCGATCTTCTGCGGATTTCCCGAAGCCAAGTGACCTGATTTCTTTTGTTTAACAGTCGTTGCAACGAATATTGGTGTAACGCATCAAATCATTTGAAAGGAAGCTGCCATGAGCACAATTGAGCCAACATCCGCGACTACTACCACCTGGAACCTCGACCCGGTTCACTCGGTCGCCGAGTTCAAGGTGAAACATATGATGATTTCCAACGTGAAGGGCCAATTCACCCGCATCAAAGGCACTCTAAATCTGGACGAAACGAATGTGACGAATTCCAGGGTCGAGGCATCGATCGAGGCTGCCTCCATCAATACGCGCGACGAGCAGCGCGACGCGCATCTCAAGAGCGCTGATTTCTTTGACGTAGAAAAGTTTCCCACTCTCACCTTCAAGTCCACGCGAGTAACCCGCGTGGCTGACGGAGAGCTGGCTGTTGCCGGCGACCTGACCATCCACGGCGTGACCCGCAATATGGCCTTCAATGTGGAAGGACCAACTGCAGCGACTAAAGATCCTTGGGGCAATATCCGTAGAGGGCTATCCGCCACAGCAAAGATCAACCGTAAAGACTTCGGGCTTACCTGGAACTCCGCGCTCGAGGCGGGCGGCCTTTTGGTCGGCGACGAGATCACCATCACTCTGGAGCTCCAGTTCGTCAAGGCCTGAACGATTTGCCGCGCGGCCTGAGTTGCCGACTGTGCGGCGCAGAAAAGAGGAACAAGCATGTCACTACGACCGGTTAAGCAGATCATTCAACCGAAGCCGACGATCGAGGGCGCGGGGGTAAAGTTGCAACGCGCCTTCGGTTTCGGAAAGACGAAAGAATTTGATCCCTTCTTGCTGCTGGACGATTTTCGCAATGAGAATCCAGCAGATTACCAGGCAGGATTTCCCTGGCATCCGCACCGCGGTATCGAGACGATTACGTATGTGCTGGCCGGCTCAGTGGAGCACGGCGATAGCCTCGGCAATAAGGGCAAGATGACCGCGGGCGATGTGCAGTGGATGACCGCCGGCAGCGGCATTCTCCACCAGGAGATGCCGAAGGGTGATCCGCAAGGACGCATGCATGGTTTCCAGCTATGGTCGAACCTGCCTGCGTCACTGAAAATGACGGATCCGCGTTATCAGGATATTCCGTCGAGCGCGATTCCTGAGATAAGCGACGACGACGGCACCCGTGTGCGCGTCATCTGCGGAGAATTCTGGGGCAAGAGAGGGCCGGTGGAGGGCGTCGCCGCCGATCCGAATTACCTGGATATCTCGGTTGCTCCGGGCCAGCGGAAACGGCTCAAGGTCGAGACCACGCGTAACGCATTCGCCTACGTGTTCGCCGGCTCGGGCACATTCCGGGATGCTTCGGATCCGCGCGCGGTTCTGACCGAACAAGCCGCCGATCCCAACGCGCCGGCCAGGTACGACGTCGGCAACCACTCCCTGGTGCTGTTTGACCGCGGAGACGAGCTAACGGTGCAGGCCGGGCCTGACGGTATTCGCTTTCTGCTGGTGTCTGGCAAGCCGATTGAGGAGCCCGTGGCTTGGTACGGCCCGATCGTGATGAACACCCAGGAGCAGCTGCGCCAGGCGGTGGCTGAACTGCAAAGCGGCGAGTTCATTAAGCATCGCTGAGTCGGCTGCGAAAGCTTTGGATTCTGCGACTGGAAACACTCTGCTGATTCCAAAGTGGCAGATCACGCCCGAATTTTGAAACCATCCCGCGCGCTCTGCGCGGTACAATGGTTTCCTTCCATTGATCCAATGGGTGACGCCATTTCAGAAAATCATTGCGAGCAGGAGAAGCGATCCTAACCATGCGAAGTCCACTTCGACTGCTTCTTGTCGCCTTGGGTGCGATCGGGATTGTTGGCATCCTATTCTTTGAATTGCTGAGACGTCCCGGTTACTTTGCGAACAGCACCTACCTGGGCGCGATTATTGCAATCGAACTTGTCCTTGCCTGTCTATGGCGATTTGAGACAGTTTTCTTTCCGATGACGATGTGGTGTTTTCTTTCGGCAGCTACAGTTCTGCCGTTCGCGGAAGAAAGTTTGACGGTTCGCTGGCTTTTTCTAGCTGTCGGAGCACTAGCTGGATCATTCATCTGGATGAGGAGCAACCGAATTCATCACTTTGGAGTATTTCATTTAGTTGCGTTGTTTGCCGTTCTCGCCGCGCTGGCCTCGGCGAGCGCCTCAGGCACGCCTCTGACAGCGTCGCTGAAGGCCGGAAGCCTCTTTTTGCTTTTTTTATATGCTTCGACCGGCGGACGGGTTGCGCTGGCTGGACGAGAAGTATCTTTTGTCCGCGGACTCGTTCTTGCTTGTGAAATTCTGGTTTTCATTACGGTGATACTCACCTTTGCCGGACATGATCCATTCGACAATCCCAACAACTTGGGTGCCTTCGTGGGAATTGTAGCCGGCCCGGTGCTCCTCTGGGCGGCTTTAGTAGCTGAGAGCAGGAGGGAACGCCAGCGTCATTACACTGCCTTAGCCTTGTGTGTGGTTTTGCTTTATATCAGCGTCTGCCGCGCTGCCATTGTTGCGGATGCAATTGTTACGGTTGCGCTTACAATGGGTCTGCGGCGTCCGCGACTCTTGCTGAAAGCCGTTTTCGTGGCGGCTTTTTTTCTTGAGGCCATGGCGGTTGCCAACCCTTCCCACATGGCCGAATTAATGGCTTCTCTGAGCGGACGTTTCGTTTTCAAAGTGGAAGGACGTCCGCACCAGGGAATTTTGGGATCAAGGGATACGCCTTGGGATGACACGATTGCTGCGGTCAAGCAGCACCCTTGGTTTGGAACAGGATTCGGAACGAGCGACTTGGGAAGCGAGGCATCTGGCGTCCAGGGATCGGCGATTTACACCGTAGAGGGTTCGAACCGCGAGCACGGGAGCAGTTACCTGGCCATGGCGGAATACATGGGGCTGCTGGGTATTCTCCCTTTTCTGTTCTTGTTGTTCTTGGTGCTGCGGGCGGTGGGTCGCGCGTATGCGTGGATGAGGAGAAGCGGAAGCGCCTCTCATTATGCCGTGCCGTTTGCCATGGTCAGCTTGGCAGGGCTTATCCACGCGGCCTTTGAAGACTGGTTGTTTGCGCCAGGATCCTATATCTGTTTGTTTTTTTGGGTGTTGGCGTTTCTCCTGGTCGACCTCACAACGGAAATCAATACCGATCTTCGAATTCCCGGCTCCCGGTCTGTTTCAAGGCTCACATCGGCGCGCGAGTTCCTCCAGCCGACAGGCTAGCCTCGACATACGGATTCGATCTTCCCTCATTGGCTTGGCAAATCCGCTCGCCGTGAAGAGATGGGTCTGCCTTCGGGATGCGCCCGTCAACCGGGCTAATCGCCCGGGAGGTTATGAGACTGTACAATACGCAGCGAGTAGAATAGCGAGAAATATGTGCTCTCTCATGTCAATTCTAGTCTCACGAATAAGTAGAGGAATTATGCTTTCCAGAGTCAACGGATGTTTCGCAATTTTCATCTTTCTTATCATGCTTACAACTACCATGCAGGGGAAGACGACGATAACCAAACAGGCGTTCGGTCGGACTTCGGACGGTGCGGCCGTCGATTTGTATACGCTGGCCGATGGCAAAGTCGAAGTTCGCATTATGAATTATGGCGGAATCATTGTTTCGCTGCGCGCGCCGGATCGCGAAGGGAAACTCGACGATGTGGTGCTTGGCTACGACTCGTTCGAGGGCTACCGCACGAATCCAGCTTATTTCGGGGCGATCATCGGCCGTTACGCGAATCGGATCGCGCATGGCAGTTTTCAACTCGACGGGAAGACTTATTCGATTCCCAAGAATAATGGTGACAATACGCTTCATGGCGGCATCCGCGGCTTTGATAAAAAGCTTTGGACGGCCCACGAGATAAAAGATGGAATCGAACTCACGTATGTGAGCAAGGATGGCGAAGAAGGCTTTCCGGGCACGCTGACAACCATCGTGCGTTACACGTTAAATGGAGGCGCACTGCGCATCGACTATTCGGCGACCACCGACAAAGATACCGTCCTGAACTTGACCAACCATTCCTATTTCAATCTCGCTGGCCAAGGAAAGGGTGAAGTTCTAGGGCATGTGGTGAAGATCGATGCGGCGCGGTTCACCCCGGTAGACTCGTCCCTCATTCCCACCGGAGAATTGAAATCCGTGCAAGGCACGCCATTCGATTTTCGAACGCCACATGCTATCGGCGAGCGGATCGATAGCAATGACGAGCAGCTGCGGCTGGGCATGGGATACGACCACAACTTCGTATTGGACCATCCAGAGGGCCAATTGGCAGAGGCAGCAGAAGTATATGAGCCAACTACGGGACGGATTCTGCGAGTGCTCACCACTCAGCCCGGGGTCCAGTTTTACACCGGGAACCATCTGGATGGATCGATTACCGGGAAGGGCGGCGTTGTCTACAAACCACGATTCGCATTTTGCCTGGAGACGCAGCACTTTCCCGACTCGCCAAATCATCCCAGTTTTCCCTCGACTGAGTTGAAACCGGGGCAGAAATTTCATAGCGTGACCGTTTTCCAATTCAGTGCGGGCTCGCGCTGATGCGCCACTGATCGATTGTCCTGAAATCGATTCCGGTCCTGAAAATGAAGGCCATGAGGTTATCGCTCTGAGTCGGTTAAGTCGTCGCAACTTTCTTGTCCGCTGTTGCCAGGGAGCCTCAGCGGCCATGCTTCCCGCGAGCTTGCGTGGGTTTGGCTTGTCATCGAACTCCCCGTTCGATCCTTCCAACGATACTTCTTCAGAACGGCGAATTTTATTTGCATCCGCACTATCGCGCCGAGAGGCCGCTGGATAAGACTCTACTTAAAGTGCAGCCGGGGCTCGATGGTTTTATCAGCGAAAAATATCATGACCAGATCGCCGTGATTCTTGCGGACTGGAGTTCAGGCCTGCTGCAGTCTCCACTGCAAGTACAGGCGATCGAAAAGGTTTTGTCCGCCGAGTTCGCCGGGTCATCGATGATTCCGGTTGAATCGCGACTGGTTCGGACCGGTCCTCCGATCGAGATTCACCAGAACAAATTCCTTGCCCCCGATCTCGGTCGCGATGCATTTTTGCAGGCATGGCGTTCCTCGCTGAGCGTTTTTTCGAAGATCGCAACCGCCGAGTTTCAAGTGACGAGGATGCAAGCGACTCCCCCATTCACATCTCAGCCTCCGCAGCAACTGCACACTCGCATTCGTTACGAGTTAGTTGGCACAGGCCGGGGTTTCCATCGCGAGCAACGCGTGGGATATTGGGATCTCGAGTGGGAAAGCCGGCCGCCGTCATCTTCACCTGACTTCACGTCACCTGAATTCAGGCTCCGGCGTTGGCAAGCGCGGGACGAGACTCGTAGCCGCTCTGCATCTCCAATTTTCGCGGATATTACTGCTGCCGCTTTGGGGCTCAATTCTTCGTACTCCGATCAGTTGCTGCGTGGCGTTGACCATTGGAGGACGGTGCTCGATGGTGCGTGCGGCATCGACATTTATGGACACAACGGAGTTTCCGTCGCCGACATCGACAACGATGGCTTCGACGATCTCTACATTTGCCAACCCGCGGGCCTTCCTAATCGACTCTACCGAAACCGGGGAGACGGAACATTCGACGACATTACAGCAGCATCGGGCTTGGGAATTCTCGACAACACAGCTTGCGCGCTCTTCGCCGATTTCAATAACAATGGACGTCAGGATGTAGTCGTCGTGCGGGCGAGTGGCCCGCTCTTATTCGTCAACCAGGGCGACGGTACATTTCGTCAGAAACCTGACGCGTTTCCATTTGCCACTCCACCGCAGGGAACTTTTACCGGCGCAGCGGTTGCCGACTATGACCGCGATGGATGGTTGGATATTTATTTCTGTCTCTATGTCTATTACCGGGGCACCGACCAGTACAAGTATCCCGTTCCTTATGATGATGCCGAGAATGGCCCCCCGAACTTCATGATGCGGAACAATCGCGATGGCAGCTTCCGTGATGTGACTGCAGAAACCGGGCTCAATCAGAACAACACGCGCTACAGTTTCTGCTGTGGCTGGAGCGATTACAACCGTGACGGTTGGCCCGACCTCTATGTGGTGAACGATTTTGGCCGGAAAAATCTCTACCGCAACAATGGCGACGGAACGTTTACCGATATCGCTGCCCAGGCGGGAGTTGAAGACATCGGCGCTGGAATGAGTGTTTGCTGGAACGACTTCGACAACGATGGTGTCGAGGACCTTTATGTCGCGGATATGTGGACCGCCGCCGGAGAACGCATCTCCTCACAGGAGAATTTCAAGCAAGATGCTCCCGAAAATGTACGAGCGCTGTACCGAAAGCACGCAATGGGAAATTCGCTTTTTCGAAATAGCGAGCTTCACGGAGCCGGTGTTCAGGCGCGCGACCGTGTTTTCGAGGACGAGACCTCCTCAGCCGGAGTCGGCATGGGCCGCTGGTCATGGTCGAGTGACGCGTTCGATTTCGATCACGACGGGTTTTCCGATCTTTACATTGCGAATGGAATGATTTCTGGGCCGTCGGATCAGGATCTGAATAGTTTTTTCTGGCGGCAGGTAGTAGCCAATTCACCGGATCAGGCAAAGCCTTCGCACGACTACGAAGAAGGATGGGGCGCCATCAACGAACTGATTCGCGCAGACGGCACCTGGAGCGGATTCGAACGAAATGTTTTCTACGCGAACAATCGTGATGGAACGTTTTCCGACATTTCTGGCGCGGCAGGATTGGATTTCGTCGAAGACGGAAGAGCCTTCGCTCTGGCCGATTTCGATCGAGATGGCAGGCAGGAAATCTTCCTGAAAAATCGCAACGCACCGCAGGTACGCGTATTGAAAAATCGGATAGAGAATCTGCCGCCATCGATCACTTTCCGCCTGCAAGGCACCAAGAGTAATCGGGACGCCGTCGGCGCTGCGATCACTGTGGAAACAGGATCAGGCCGCCAGACCCGAATGCTTCAAGTGGGATCAGGATTTCTCTCTCAACATAGTAAAGAAGTATTTTTCGGCTTGGGCGAAGCCGTGGGACCGGTGCAGGCATCGATCCGCTGGCCGAGCGGACTTTTGCAGGATATTCATAATCTTCCTTTGAATCACAGGATTTGGGCAGAAGAAGGGTCTGAAAACTTTCGAACCGAGCCGTTCAAGTTGAAAACGCCTTCCCCAGACACGCCCAGCCTCGTCGAGCCCGATAAGATCGAGTTGCTTCGCACTGCCATCGAGACTTGGTTGCTCGTGCCCGTAGCCGCACCGGATTTTTCGCTTCCCGACCAGGTCGGCCGAGTAAGGCCCCTCTCCACATTTCGCGGGAAACCTGTTCTGCTGAATTTCTGGACAAGACAATCTTCGGATTGCATGAAGAACCTCAACACATTCCAGTTGCTGGCCAGCCGAGAAGAGGCCCGGGGCGTTCAGGTTCTTACAGTGAACATTGATAACGAAGCGGGCCCGGTTCTTAGCGGACTGGTGCGGGAACGTCGTTTAACATTTCCAATCCTTTGCGGCACAGATGAAGTTTCCGCTATTTACAACATCCTCTACCGTTACTTGTTTGACCGCCATCGCGACATGGGACTTCCGACCTCGTTTCTGATCGACCACCGAGGCGACATAGTCAAGGTCTATCAGGGGCAGGTGAAGCCTGAAGACATTAGAGCGGACTCCCGTGCCATTCCGGAAACCAATTCCGAGCGGTTGGCTCGAGCTTTGCCTTTTCCGGGAGTCGGCGAGACTTTTGAGTTCCGGCGAAATTATCTTTCCCTCGGCTCTATTTTTTTTCAGCGAGGTTATATCGATCAAGCCGCAGTTTCGTTTGCCACAGCCCTCCGCGATGATCCAGCCAGCGCAGAAGCGTGCTACGGTCTCGGCAGCGCTTACTTGAGCCAGAATAAAACGGACGAAGCACGCGAAAGCTTCGAACGCGCGACCAAACTACAGGCAGGTTATCCAGATACTGTGGCCAACGCATGGAACAACCTCGGCCTCCTGGCCGCGCGCGAGGGACGAACTGACGAAGCGATCCGATGTTTTAAAGAAGCCTTACGGTCAAGCCCAGATCACCTGATCGCACTCGACAATCTCGGAAATGCGTATCGCCTGCAGAAAAACTGGGATGACGCTCGCCAAACTTTCGACCGCGGTCTGCAAGTGAATCCGTCGGACCCTGAGGCGAACTACGGCTTGGCAATGGTTTTTGCGCAAGCTGACGACAGTGCCCGTACGTACGAGTATTTGCAAAAAGCGCTGAATGCGCGGCCCGTGTTCCCGGAGGCCTTAAACAATCTTGGAATACTTTACCTGCGTACACAGCGGCAAGATGAAGCGGTCGCCAGTTTTAAAGAATGCATCCGAGTCGCGCCCGGCTTCGATCAGGCATATCTGAATCTTGCCAAGGTGTATGTGCTCGAGGGTGCGCCGGACAAGGCTCGTGCAGTTCTGATCGAACTGCTTAAGCAGCATCCGAGCCACACCCAGGCGCAAAGCATGCTGGCTCAAATTCCACAGTGACCGGCGGAAAGCCTGTCTTCTAATTCTTAGGGGTTGGTGCACTCAATAGAGTCACAAACATTTTGTAGAACCGATCAAGATCCAGATCATCCTGCACTTCGACCGGCTGCACTTCGAGCTTTGGTTTATCGTGCTCCGTCCAATTCAGAGTGTTACCATAGCCGGCGCCGCGGTCCAGGTCGACATCCATGTAACGCGTTTCTTTCTTGGTGATGAGCGTGGGATCGAGCCATGCCAACGCCGCCAGTTCATCCCATAAATAATTGTAGTTACCGTGCAGGATGGAATATTTGGCGATGTAACGCGCTGAAGGCGTGTCGGCCGTTTTGATGCGGTCAATCAAGTCGGAGGTCAACCGTGTTTTCACCGAAATATCCACAGGCGTGCAGACAATCTTTTTCCAGGGCGCCACCAACACGATGTGAGATGCTTCGGGATCGAACCATAGATTGAATTCGTGTGTGGGATTGTTGGCAAACTCAGGATCGTCGGTGCGCGGGTTCAAACTCCCGCCCATGAACACCAGTTCTTTCGCCAACCCAACGAACTCGGGATCGATTGAAATAGCGAGCGCGAGGTTGGTGAACGGGCCGCCTTCATAGATGGTGATCTCGTTTGGAAATTTATGCACCATCCGTATCAGGAAATGAGCCGCATCCTCGTTGGATGGCTTGGTCGTGGGCATGCCTTCTGGCATGTCACCCAATTGATCGTGTGGGTGATAAAACTTCGGAGTCCAGGCTCCCAGCCACATGATGCTGCCATATTGCTGCTCCCAGAGTTCAGTATCCTGTTGTCGCCTTACCAGGGGATACTCGGCTCCCGGCACAACCGGAATATCGGTTCGACCGATGAGTTCGAGCATGCGTAATGTGTGCGCGACTTCGGAATGTAGCCACTGGTCGCCGGTCACGACCGTGATCCCCAATACTTCCGTCTTCGGTGATTGGATGAGGAGCAACATCGACTGCTGATCCGTTCCGCCAGGTCCAGCCGCATCCTGATCAATGATAATTTTTCGTCTCTCCTGGCTCCAGCAAGTCAGGCAGGTGGTCAGCAATAGAAAAGTCGCGAGATAACGCATTTTGCAAAAGGTCATCGATTGGCCTCGAGGTCTTGAAGATAAACAGATTTATTTTTGGTTGACAGCGTCCTGAAGTTAAACGAAAGACTTCGCGCTTTCAAGCGCATTGACCACAGGCATGGAGTGTACGCTATCTTGGCAAGGTCAAGTATGCCAAGCAATATCGAGATCAAGGCGATTTTGAAGAATCGGGTTGCCGCCGAAAAGGTTGCGGCGCGGTTGAGCGACACTTCTCCCCAGACCATCCACCAAGAAGATTTCTTCTTTGCATGTAATCGCGGCAGGTTGAAGCTCCGGATATTTGCGCCGGACCGTGGGGAACTCATCCGCTACGAAAGGTCCGACGTTGCTAATGCGCGTGAATCCCGTTATCTGATCGCGCGCACCCCGGACCCTCAAATCCTGAAGGAGATACTCACTGCTACCCTCGGAAGAATCGGAGTGGTTAAGAAAACGCGGATTCTCTACCTCATCGGGCAGACGCGCGTTCACATTGACGAGGTTCAGGGATTGGGAGACTTTCTGGAGCTCGAAGTTGTGCTCCGCCCCGGACAAAGCGAGGTTGAGGGAAAAAGCATCGTGACAGCATTGCTATCAGAGTTTGGAATCGCTCAGGACGAACTCATCGCCGAAGCCTACGTCGACCTCTTAGCTCGGCGAGCAGCCAACAGTTAAAACGCCGGGCATTACCTCGATCGATTGCGGATCGTGACTGCAGCGACTAGAATTTCCGATTACGCGTACGCCAACTTTTGTTTTGCCTTTCCGCTTCGCACTTGTCTTATGGGGCGCTTTCTCACTATAGCGGCGTGCTCTCTTGCGGTGACGGCGATTTTTCTTCCGCCGCCGGTTCTCGGACAATCGATTCCGGCAGCAGAGGTCGGCTCACAGTCGGATTCTGACGCCACGGCGACCTTGCACGGCGTCGTGAGGGATTTGCTCAATCGTCCCGGTCACCGGCGCTGTCGTTTGCCTGCAAGGCCGGCTCGCAGGTCTTAAAAGCGCATACCGATTCTGCGGGAGCCTACGTTTTTCCCGAGGTTCGACGCGGAAATTACAGCCTGCGTGCCGAGATGGCCGGATACATATCGGCAAATTCCCGCCCGTTTATTCTTGAACCGAAAGAATCAAAAGCGATCGATCTGACACTCGATTCAGTTAAGTCGGAAGCGGCGAAACCCACAGGCACGCGACCCCAATTCTTCGACGAGCCACACTTTAATGTCGCTGGTGTTACCGATACCACAAATCTCGGCGGTCATGGTGGCGACACGATTATTCGCAACAGAGAGGCCTTGGCCCAGGAGACCGCTGCTCGCGGTAAGCAATCGCTCGCTGTTGCTCCTCTTGATCTATCGCGGACGGCAATGGAAAATTCTTTGCGAGACCTAGCAACGCGACGACCGGAAGACTTCAGCGCAAATTTTCATCTGGGAAAGCTACTGGTGGAAGACGCAAAACCGCGCGAAGCACTGCCGTATCTCGAGCGAGCCTTCCGTCTGGATCCCAAGGACGCGGACAACGCTTACGAACTAGCGCTCGCCTGCGCGGAAACCGGAGACTATGCACAGGCGCGCAGCGATGTGCGAGCGCTGCTCGCGGTTCAGGACAAGTCTCATCAGCAGAACGCCGAACTCCATCATCTGCTCGCCGAGGCGGATGAGAGACTGGGCGACCCTCTGCAAGCTGTTCGAGAATATCAACGCGCAGCCGAACTTGACCCAAACGAAACGAATCTTTTCGACTGGGGAGCGGAGCTCCTTCTGCATCACGCGGCCGAACCCGCTATCGAGGTTTTTACGAAAGGGCGCCGCTCGTTCCCGCGGTCGATTCGTATGCTCGACGGCTTGGGTGCGGCTTGGTATTCCAACGGATCCTACGAAGACGCGGTGCGTAATTTTTGCCAGGCATCAGATCTGAATCCCGACGATCCGAATCCATACCTCTTCATGGGAGAAATGCAGGCGGTCGAGGGTACTTCCTCGCCGGAGATCGAGCAGCGACTGGGGCGATTTGTCAGGCTTCAACCGCAGAATGCCTTGGCTAATTACTACTACGCGGTCAGCCTTCACAAGCGTTGGAGTTCGCCCAATCAGGCTGAAGATGCGGATCAGGTGAAATCATTGTTGCAGACTGCTATCCAGCTCGATCCAAAACTTGGCGTCGCCTACTTGCAATTAGGGATTCTTTATTCAGAGCAAAAAAACTTTCCGCAAGCAATCTTAGCCTTGCAACAGGCAATCGAAGTGAATCCGAATTTGGAGAAGGCACATTACCGTCTGGCGCAGCTCTATCGTCTTGGAGGAGAAACTAGGAAAGCACAGTCCGAGTTGCAAGCGTACGAAGAAATAACGAAGGAGAAAACCGAGGATGCCAGCCGCCAGAGACACGAACTGCAGCAGTTTGTCTATGAACTGCGGGATCGTATACCGGGTGCGCAACCCCAATAAACGGCGTCCGACTCACTCGCCGTAGGGAACCCAGATGTTCTTCACCTGAGTAGCGTGCTGCAAGAACCACCGACCCTCGCCTTGCTTCGCGTCAAACCAGTCGATGAAACGGCCTTCGTTGGTGAATACCTGTTTCAGATTTCCTACGGAAAAAGACTTGGCCGCCGCCGCATTGGATTCATCCGAAAAACACCAGATTGCATCGACATCGTCATGTTCGGCGATCGTCTTAAGAAGTTGTGATCGGTATCCGGTGACAATATTGATCGCACCTCCCGGCAAGTCGCTGGTATCGAAGAGCTGATAGAGATCGCCGGCGATAAGAGGATACGTTTCCGAGGGAACCACGATCGCAACGTTGCCCACGGCCAGAACCGGCAAAACAAGAGACAAGAAACCTAATAGTGGCGCATCATCAGGGCAAACAATGCCCACCGTTCCAATGGCCTCATTCATTGCAATCGCGATAGACCGCGAGGGCGGATTGTGCACCGCGCCGTCGAACTTGTCGGCCCATGCTGCATACGAGAATATGCGCTCGATGCTGGTCGCAACTTCCTTGACTGCCTGAGGTTCGCCAACGACCGCTGCCAACCGGCGGGCGATTTCTTCTTGACGCAGCGAGAGATTCTCTGCCACGTAATAGAGAACCTGGGCGCGATTCTGAGCCGTCGTCTTCGCCCAACTCATCGCTTTGCGCGCTGCTTCTACTGCGTTTCGAATATCTTTTCGATTGCCCAGTGGCGCTTCGCCGAGCAACTCGCCATTCTGGCCGCGAACCTCGAAGCTGTAGCCAGAATCCGGTCGCGCCTGCTTTCCCCCGATGTAGAGCTTTACCGTGTGGTCGATCGCGACTTCTCGCTGGTGTCCGTCCGTCGATGGTTCAGGTCTTTGCCTTGAAGCGGAAAGAGCAGGAGCATGTTTAAACCAGCCTGGTTCAAGATATTCAAACAAACCTTCGCGCCCTCCCTCGCGGCCGTAACCGCTCTCGCGATAGCCGCCGAACCCGCAGGCAGCGTCGAACATGTTTGTGCAATTCACCCATACCACACCGGCTTTGATCTGCGCCGCCACTTGCAGCGAAATGTTGATGCTCTCGCTCCACACGGAAGCCGCCAGTCCGTAGACAGTATTGTTGGCTAACTCCACGGCTTCGGCAGGCGTGCGAAAAGTCATGGCGGCGAGTACGGGACCAAAAATCTCCTGCTGCGCAACCACTGACGTGGGGTGCACGTTGCTTAACAAAGTTGGCGGAAAATAAAGTCCTTGTGCCGGCATTTCAAACTGCGGCTGCCAGCAAGTCGCTCCATCGGCGATTCCCTGATCCACGAGCCGGCGAATGCGCTCGAGCTGCACGGGCGCAACGATGGCGCCAATATCAATTGCTTTATCTAACGGAGGTCCAACGCGGAGCCTTTCCATGCGGCCGCGGATTTTTTCCATCAGTGTATCGGCAATGCTTTCCTGCATGAGTAAACGTGAGCCGGCACAGCAAACCTGTCCTTGATTGAGCCAGATTCCATCGACCAGGCCCTCCACTGTGCTGTCGAGGTCGGCATCTTCGAAGACAACGAAAGGAGACTTGCCGCCGAGCTCCAACGAAAGGCGCTTATGACTCTCCGCGGTCGCGCGGCGGATGGCACGTCCAACCTCGGTCGATCCGGTAAACGCAATTTTGTCGACTCCGGGATTTTTTACTAAAGCCTCGCCGGTGGAACCATCGCCAGTGACGATGTTGACCACTCCCGGCGGGAGTCCGATCTCCTGGCAAATCTCCGCAAACGCAAGCGCGGTTAGCGGTGTGAACTCAGCCGGCTTGAGCACGACGGTATTTCCCGTCGCAATTGCCGGCGCAATTTTCCATGCCAGCATCAGCAAAGGAAAATTCCAGGGAATAATTTGCCCGACTACTCCGCAAGCGACATAGCCTTGAAACTCAGATTCCAGCAGCTGCGCCCATCCGGCATGATGGTAGAAGTGGCGAATAACGAGCGGAATATCGATATCCCGGCTCTCGCGGATCGGTTTGCCATTGTCGATCGTTTCGAGCACCGCCAGCCGACGGGAATGTCGTTGAATGGCTCGCGCCATGGCGTATAGATATCGAGCGCGCGTATGCAGCTTAAGAGCTTGCCATTTCGGAAAGGCATTTCGTGCAGCCTGCACCGCCGCATCTACGTCGGCGGCAGATCCCTGCGCGACGGTTGCGACTTTTTCTCCGGTCGCAGGATTCGTCGTGTCGAAAAATACGCCTTCCACCGGTTCGCGCCATTCCCCGTTGATGAAGTGGACGAAACGCCGGTGATGCCCGTCGAGCCAGAGCAGCGCATCTTTTGGATCTTCGAGCGCCGGTCCATATTCCATGGTGAGAAATTTTTCAGCGATGCTCATTATTGAGTCTTTAGATCCTCGCTCCCTTATGCAATCGGATGACGGTAATCGGCGGAGTATCGCCCTGTGGCGTGGTGTTCAAGCTGCCGCTCAATATCGTTGAGAAGTCCGCTTGCCCCAAAGCGAAATAGTTCGGCCTTCATCCAATCCAGTCCAAGTTCCTCTTTCATAAGCGCCAGCCATTCGGTGGATTGCTTGGCCGTACGAATTCCTCCAGCTGGTTTGAAACCCACCGCCATTCCGGTCTCCTGCGCATACTCCCGAATGGCGCGAGTCATCACAAATCCAACGGGAAGCGTGGCGTTGGTGGATTCCTTGCCGGTCGAAGTCTTGATAAAGTCCGCGCCTGCCATCATTGCCACAAAACTGGCACGCGCAACATTGCGCAGTGTCAGCAGATCGCCTGTAGCCAGAATGGCTTTCATATGGCAATGTCCCGAGGCTAACTTAAATTCAGCAACCTCGTCGTACAGTTCCTGCCATTTCCCACCGAACACGTGACCTCGTGTAATCACGATGTCGATCTCATCCGCTCCGGCTTCCACCGAGCGGCGAATTTCCGCCACGCGTTCTTCCACTGGCGACAACCCTGCAGGAAATCCCGTGGAGACGGCTGCCACTCGAACCCCGCTGCCTTCGAGTGCGCGCACTGCAGTTTCAACAAAGCGATGGTACACGCAAACCGCCGCCACCTTGATGTTGAGGCTTTCAATCTGCAGGCGTCTTACAATATCCTGCTCGATCGGCTGCCGTGCTTTGGCGCAAAGGCGGCGAACGCGTTCATCCGTATCGTCACCAGAAAGCGTCGTCAAGTCCATGCAGGAGACTGCGCGCAGAAGCCAGGCGGCCTGCCACTCTTTTTTCACGGTGCGGCGCGCCACGTGAGTTTCTGCTCTTCGCTCCACCGCACTGGTATTAACGCGAACTTGCTTCACCCAGTCGAGATTCAGAGGCATGCCACGGTTAGAGAGTAAGGGATGGCCCGAAAGAGTAGCGATGGGTACGTGCGAGTCGGAGATAGCTTCCTCCGGTGCAGCATTGTTCGGGCGTTCAGCAACACTGAAACGTTTCTTGTGCGCTTCTGACATTGTCTTATCTTGTAAGGTAGATTGTACGGCAGAAGGCCATGTGGGCGCAGTTTTCTGCTATAGTTTCGTTCCTTGGAGGTCCCGACTCATGCCTCGTATCGTGCGCTGTGCCTTGATTCAAGCGAGCAATGCGCTCAGCACGGAGCGTCCTCTCGCCCAGATCAGAAAAGCAATGATCGACAAGCATCTCAAGTTGATCGAGCAAGCGGCACGAAAGAAAACGCAGATTCTGTGCTTGCAGGAGCTTTTTTACGGACCTTATTTTTGCGCCGAGCAAAATGCTCGCTGGTATGAACTGACTGAGCGAGTGCCGGACGGCCCCACCGTGCGCTTGATGCAGAAGCTCGCCGCAAAGCATCGCATGGTAATTTTGGTTCCGGTTTACGAAGAGCAAATGCCTGGCCTTTATTTCAACACTGCGGCTGTAATCGATGCGGACGGGCGCTATCTGGGAAAATATCGTAAGCACCACCTTCCGCACTGTCATCCTGGATTCTGGGAAAAGTTTTATTTCACTCCCGGCGATCTGGGCTATCCAGTCTTTGAAACGAAATATGCGCGCGTGGGAGTGTACATTTGCTACGACCGACATTTCCCCGAGGGCGCACGCATTCTGGGATTGAATGGAGCCGAGATCGTATTCAATCCCTCGGCAACGGTTGCCGGACTTTCGGAGTATCTCTGGGAACTTGAACAGCCCGCGCATGCTGTAGCGAATGGTTATTTCGTGGGTGCCATCAATCGCGTTGGGATAGAAAAGCCGTGGAGCATTGGGGAGTTTTATGGGAAGAGTTACTTCTGCAATCCACGCGGAAAAATTATCGCGCAGGCCAGCCGGGATAAAGACGAAGTGGTCGTAGCGGATCTTGATCTCGACATGATCGAGGAAGTGCGTAAAGTTTGGCAGTTCTTCCGCGATCGCCGGCCGGAAAGTTACGGTCCGATCACCGCGCAAACCGGAAAAGCTGCAGGCGCTGACTGAAGTGTGCGGCGCAACAAATCTTCGAAGTGGGTTTTTTCTAGATCGAATTCATGACCACACCTGAACTTTCTGCATCTCGAATCGAATCCAGTCCTCTCTACAATCCTGACCTGGCGCCAGCTTCAGCCGATCGCCGGCATTGGGGCACTTATAACTTCGCTGCCCTATGGATTTCGATGTCGGTGAACATTCTCACCTACATGCTCGCGGCCAGCCTGATTGAGGGAGGGATGAATTGGAAGCAGGCGGTCATGACAATTTTTCTGGGCAATGTGATCGTGCTGGCTCCGATGTTGCTGAACTCGCATCCTGGGGCGAAATATGGAGTCCCGTTTCCAGTGCTGGCACGTGCGTCGTTCGGAGTCCTTGGAGCAAATGTGGCTGCGGTCCTGCGTGCGCTGGTTGCTTGCGGATGGTTTGGCATTCAAACCTGGATCGGTGGTGAAGCAATTAGTATTCTGCTGGCCACGCTTGCTCCCGGATGGAAGAATTTTCCTTACGCAACCTCCATTTGCTTTCTTTTGTTCTGGCTGATCAATCTAGCCGTCATTCTGATGGGGATTGAATACATCCGAATCCTGCAGGGAATCAGCGCACCGATACTATTGGGCGTCGGATTGCTGCTTCTAGCGTGGGCTTATCACGGTGCAGGAGGATTTGGTCCCATGCTGGCTGCGCCATCACGATTCACCAACTTCAAAGATTTCCTGAAATTCTTGATTCCAGCCCTGAACGGCACGGTCGGTTTCTGGGCGACGGTATCGTTGAATATCCCTGACTTCACCCGGTTCGCCCGTAACCAGCGAGACCAAATCATCGGCCAGGCGCTTGCCTTGCCGACGACGATGACTCTCTACGCTTTTATCGGTATCGCCGTGACCTCGGCCACGGTGGTGATCTACGGAACAGCCATTTCGGATCCAGTCCAACTGCTCAGCCGTTTCCATTCTCCCGTGGCAGTCGTGATCTCGCTGATCGCTATTCTTCTCGCCACTCTGAACGTCAACATTGGAGCCAACGTCGTCTCGCCCGCGAATGATTTCTCCAATCTATGGCCGCGAAAAATCAGCTTCCGTACTGGAGGGGTGATCACATGCTTAATGGGTATCGCTCTGATGCCATGGAAATTGCTCGCCGATTACAACACTTTTATTCTCGGCTGGCTCGGAGGTTACGCTGCGTTCCTCGGACCGGTGGCGGGCGTTATGATCTGCGACTATTTCGTGGTGCGAAAGTGCGTCTTGCAACTTGACGACTTGTATCTTCGCGGCGGAATCTATGAATATTCCAGGGGTTTCAACTGGCGCGCGGTGGTTGCGCTTGCACTCGGAGCGGGAACAGCGCTCGTAGGTCTGGCAATTCCGTCTGTGCGCGTTCTTTATGACTATTCCTGGTTTGTTGGGTTCACCGTTTCGTTTGTTGTCTATTACGCGATGATGAAGTTTCAGCCCCCGCTTGTGCTCTCGCCGATTCGTGTCGCGCAATCTTAATTTTTCGTGCCCAGGCCTTTCAAGAGTCCTGGCAAGACGTCCCGTTGGTAAGTTTCAAGGGATTGTTCTTCGTCTCCGCACATTAGATACAAATTGAACTGCGTAACGCCCGCGGCGGCCAATCTACGCAGCTTCTCCTGGTGTGCTTCGGGCGCCCCAATTACGCAAAAGCGATCGACCACTTCGTCGGAAACGAAACTTGCGTTGTCGCTTTCCACCACGCAGTGATGCGAATAATCGTAGCCACCACGATCCTGCACATACGAAGTGAGAGCTGGTGGCAGCTCTTCCGGCTTGTACTGTCGAATGAGATCCATCACATGGTTGGAAACCAGGGCAGGGAACCAGCGGACGCGTTCGCGCGCAACAGACAAATCATCGGAGACCCAAACTGGAGCTGCCGACATCACTTCGATCTGTTTTGGATCTCGTCCTGCCGCGCGGGCGCCTTCTTTCACAAAGCCGAGGCACCATGAAATTAAATCAGGATCGGCAAACTGCAAGATAATGCCGTCGGCGACGCGTCCTGCCATGTGCAATACTTTGGGTCCATATCCCGCGATCCAGACTCGCGGGGAATCTTTGGCCCATGTGAGGCGCGTTGGCTGGCCTTCATACTCGATCTCGCGGCTGGCCGTGAGATCGCGAAAAATCTTTACCGCCGTTTCCAGCTGAGACCAGCTGACCGGCTTCTTACCCAGCACGCGTCTCGAACTATCTCCTCGTCCGATGCCAAGTTCCATTCTGCCATTCGAGATCAGATTCAGCGTGGCGAACAAACTGGAGGTCACCGTGAGATCGCGAACCGCAGGATTCGTCACTAACGTGCCAAGCCGCATCCGCTTCGTGTTCGCGGCCATCAGCGTCAGCAAAGGGTAGGGGTCCATCCATAAAACGTGGGAGTCGAAAAGCCATCCGTATTCGAAACCAGCAGCTTCCGCTTGACGCGTCAAACCGACGATGCGATCAACAGAAATATCCGGCTTTAGCGTAATCCCAAATTGCATGACGCACCTTTCATCACTCGAGAAATATGAGCACCTGAAGTGCGGCAGTGTAGCATAGAATTTCTGTTTCATCTCAGCCGTACGCGGAGGCATGGATGGGCTTTGACACGATCATCGGCAACGGTTCCGTGGTTACTGCAACCGACACCTTTGTGGCCGATGTTGCCATCACGGATGGCAAGATTTCAGCCATCGGCAAAGACCTTCCGCGCGAGAATGCCACCAGAGTTCTGGACGCATCGGGAAAATATGTTTTTCCCGGCGGCATCGACGTGCACACTCATCTGGACATGCCATTCGGCGGCACTACCAGCGCCGACGACTTTGAAACTGGAACCCGCGCCGCAGCCTTCGGTGGCACCACCACGCTGATCGACTTCGCCATCCAATACAAGGGGCAATCATTGCGACAGGCCTTTGATACTTGGATGGCCAAAGCTTCGCAGAAAGCTGTATGTGATTATGCTTTCCACTGCATTGTGACTGACATCGGCAATGGGCAGCTCAAGGAAATGAATTCCCTGGTCGGCGAGGGCGTGACCAGTTTCAAACTTTTCATGGCCTACCCTGGCGTATTTATGTTGGATGATGCCAGCATCTTTCGGGCGTTGCAGACCACTGCGAAAAACGGCGGCCTCATCTGCATGCACGCTGAAAATGGCAGTGCAATCGACGTTATCGTCCAACAGGCGCTGGCAGAAGGGAAGACGGCGCCGAAATATCACGCTCTCACTCGCCCCACGACGGCCGAGGCTGAGGCTGTCTCCCGCGCCATTGCCTTATCGGAAATGGCGGGCGCTCCCATCTACATCGTGCATTTGAGCTGTAACGAAGCGCTGGAGAAAGTTCGCGAGGCGCGCGACCGCGGGCTGCCAGTCTACGCGGAAACGTGCCCGCAGTATTTGTATCTGTCCATTGAAAACTTTGACGTGCCGGATTTTGAAGGCGCGAAATATGTGTTTACCCCACCGCTTCGCGAAAAATGGCATCAGGAAAAGCTCTGGAACGGCCTCAAGCGGGATCATCTGCAAGTCGTCTCTACGGATCATTGTCCCTTCTGCTTTAAGGAGCAGAAGGAACTTGGACGCGGCGATTTCAGCAAAATTCCAAACGGTGGCCCCGGCATTGAACACCGCATGAGCCTGATTTATTCCGGTGGTGTTGCCCAGGGACGTTTCAGTGTGAATCGATTCGTTGAATTGGTTTCCACGACTCCGGCCAAGCTCTTCGGTTTGTATCCGCGTAAGGGAACGATCGCGGTCGGCAGCGACGCCGATCTCGTCGTTTTCGATCCCAAGCGCCAACACACGATCAGCGCGAAGACTCATCATATGCGCGTGGACTATTCGATGTTCGAGGGTATTCAGGTGACAGGGATGCCGGAGGTCGTTCTTTCCCGCGGCCGCGTCGTAGTGGACCGAGAAAAGTTTCTGGGCCGCGCCGGACAAGGAGAGTTCTTGCGACGTTCAACTTATTCGCAGATGAACGGGTAATGTCCGAATGCAACTGCTCGTGAGTTAGCGCAAGGCCTCGAATAGCGCGTTTTTCCAGCGCTGGTTATCGATCCTCCAACATACTTTTGTTTTACGCTTCGCCCGTAGTACGGGCTCCCAGAGCGCTCGGTTACGATCATCGTCCGCAACGTTCAGCCGATCGACCACTGTCATCCCGCGCGTCAGCTCACTTTGTGTTTCGATATCTACATAATGTTCGGTCCAGTCGAGTGCGACCGTCGGGTCAAGCGCGATGCACATCGCAACCGGATCAGGCAGACAGATCCCGTCTTCTTGAGTCTGCACCTTATATGCGTGACGAGCATGGCTGTTGCATTCGATGGCAAATTCGCCGAGCGCCGATTTTAATCCTTGAATTCTGGCGATATCGTTCTGATCCACCACCGCGCCTCCTCGCGAGAGTTGCCATCCGATAAGTTCAATGGGAAGCCCGGCCAGCATGACGATGCGCGCGGCTTCTGGATCGACCCAGATGTTGTATTCGGCAGCCGGGGTTATGTTTCCTTCGCAACATGGCGCGCCCCCCATCACCACGCAGCGGCTGATTTTACCGATGATTGCCGGCTTCTTGGCCAGCGCGAGGGCGAGATTTGTAAGTGGTCCAAGCGTCACGACCACAAGTCCAGGATTGGTTTCGATCGTGTTGATGATCGCGTCGACGGCGTGCAACTTCTCCGCAGTCCGGCGGGGAGCCGGATAATTGTGATCTCCCAATCCGTCTCGACCATGAAACCAGGTTGCATTCCCATACGTGCGTAGCAGCGGCTTTTCCGCGCCAACGTACACTGGAACGTCTGCCCCGCAAAGTTCAATTGTGTACAGGGCATTACGTGTGGCCTGTTGAACGTTCACATTCCCAGCGACCATCGTGATCGCAGCCACCTGGACATCAGGGGCACGAAGAGCCATGATGAGCGCAATAGCATCGTCGGAAGCGGTGTCGGTATCGATTAAAAAGGTGCGTGGCACATGCGTAGAATAGCAAATCGCTCAGGATCCTTCCGCAGATGGGATCAAGAGAAAGCTCGACCGCCTAATTGCTGCAGATTTCAGCTGTTCCGCATCACAGCAACATGCCGGCAATGGATGCTGACATCAGATTCGCCATGGTGCCGGCGAGCATCGCGCGAATTCCGAGTCTCGCGAGTTCACTCTTTTTGTTTGGTGCGAGCGCACCGATGCCGCCAATCTGAATTCCGATGGAACTGAGATTTGCAAAACCGCAAAGAGCGAATGTCGCGATGGTAAATGAGCGCGGGTCGAGCGCGGCTTTCATCGGTCCGAGCATGGAGAATGCAACGAGTTCGTTGAGCACCATCCGCGTGCCAAGCAAGGTTCCAATCACGCCGCAGTCGTGCCAGGGCACGCCAATCACCCAGGCAACCGGAGCGAAGACAGCTCCGAAAATCTTTTCCAGGCTCTCTGGGAACCACGCCACCCAATGGTGTATGCCACCGAGAATGCCGTCCGCCAGGGCGATCAGCGCCAGGAAAGCGATCAGCATGGCGGCAATGTTCAAAGCCATGTGCAGACCGTCAGTCGTTCCCCGGGCGACCGCGCCAAGGAGATTCTCTTCTTTTTCGGTCTGCTCTTCGCCTTCAGGCATAACAACTCGTCCGGCGGTTCTCGGCTGCTCGGTCTCAGGCACGAGCATCTTCGCCATTAACAGCGTCCCCGGCGCCGTCATGATTACCGCGCTCAACAGATGTTTCGGTTCAATTCCGAATGCAATGTAAGCCGCCATGATTCCGCCGGAGACATGGGCCATGCCGCTGGTCATTACGGTCATGAGTTCCGAGTGCGTCAGATCAGGCAGAAATGGGCGGATGGTGACCGGGGCTTCCGTTTGTCCCATGAAAATGCTGGCCGCGATATTGAGCGATTCCGCGCCGCTGGCCCCCATCACACGAGTCATGAGCCAAGCCGCGCCCTTGATGATGAGCTGCATGATCCCGATGTGATAAAGCACGGCAAAAAATGCGCAGATGAAAATAATCGCGGGCAGCACCTGAAAGGCGAAATAGAAGCCGAGATGCGAACCTTGTTTCCCGAGGTCGCCGAAGACAAACTGTGAACCGACAAAAGAGTAGCCCAGCAGGCGGCCCACTACGTCTCCAGCCTTTTGAAAGAGGCGACGCCCAGCGTCGATCCGCAATACCAATATGGCGAAGGCAAATTGCAGGCCCAAGCCCCAAGCTACCGTTTTCAAGCGAATCGCGCGACGATTGTTCGAAAAGGCATAGGCCAAACCGAGCATAGCTAAAAGGCCGAGGATTCCGGTGTAGCGTCCCATTCAGTTTTTCTCTCCGGTGCTTGCGATCACGCGATGGATCAGCGGTCTCTTCTCTTGCACGGGCAAATCGGTAATCTTATAGCTTTTCACGAGCAGTTCCCCGGCACGATCAGCGAGCGCTTCGTCGTTGTAGTGAACCGTCGCCAGCGGTTCGCCAATCGAAACCGCATCGCCAACTTTTTTGTGCAGCACGATCCCCACGGTGGGATCGACCGAATCTTCTTTTCGCTCTCGGCCGCCGCCAAGAATTACACATGCTGTGCCAACCTGCTCGCACTGTACAGATGAGATGTACCCGCTGCGCGGACTGGAAAGTGTCATTGTGTGTCGAGCCCGCGGCAATTTCCCTGGATCGTCAATCACCCGCGGATCTCCGCCTTGCAGTTCAACCATATGGCGAAACTTATCAAGCGCTTTGCCGGACGCGATTAATTTCTCGCTCAGCTTCTTTCCTTCGGTGACTTTATTCGCCACTCCACCGAGTTGAAGCATCCAACCGGCAAGCTCGAGACAAAGCTGCCGCAAATCTTCCGGACCTTCTCCGCGCAAAATGTTGACTACCTCGACTACCTCGAGCGCATTGCCGATCATGCTTCCTAGCGGCTGATCCATATCCGTAATGAGCGCGACTACTTGTTTGCCCATTCGCTCGCCCGTTTCAACCATGAGTTCAGCGAGAAACGCGGCATCTTCTTCAGTCTTCATGAATGCGCCGGAGCCGGTCTTTACGTCGAGCACAAGCGCGTCGATGCCTTCGGCAAGCTTCTTGCTCATGATCGAAGCGCAAATTAGATATGGACTCTCGACCGTGCCCGTCACATCGCGCAATGCGTAGAGCTTGCGGTCAGCGGGGGCGATTTCGTCGGTCTGGCCAATCATGGCGCAACCGCAAGTCTCCAGTACGCGACGAAATTGCGCGACAGAAAGATTCACGCTGAAGCCGGGGATGGCCTCCAGTTTGTCCAGCGTCCCACCCGTGTGTCCCAAGCCGCGCCCGCTGATCATCGGAACAGTTATACCTGCGGCCGCGGCGAGCGGGGCCAGCACAAGCGAGGTCTTATCGCCCACTCCACCGGTTGAATGCTTGTCTACTTTCTTGCCCGCCAGAGAAGAGAGATCGAGAACCTCACCCGACCGCAACATTGCATCCGTAAGCGCAGCAGTTTCGGCACGCGTCATCCCGCGCAACACAACTGCCATCAGCCATGCGGAAACTTGATAGTCAGGAATATGGCCAGTAGTGTATGCGCTTACCAGAGACTCTATTTCACTCCGAGAAAGTTCACCCGCGTCTCGCTTCTTGCGGATTATATCGATGGCGCGGAATGTCTGGGTTGCGGTCCCGGAAGGATTCACTGGAGACGGAATCCTTCCGGAAGTAGATCGGTAATATGGGCCTGTCGCGGTCCATCCTTTCCTTGAAAAAAGATCGTTGCATCTGGACCGAATTCGTAAATCACCTGACGACAAGCACCGCAGGGCGAACAAGGAACGCTATGGTCGTTGACCACGGAGACCGCCCGGATCTCGATCTTGGGTCCGAGCTGTGCGACCGCGGAAAAAATCGCCGTTCGTTCTGCGCAATTGGTCATTCCGTAGGACGCGTTCTCTATGTTGCAACCACTGAAGACTTTGCCGTTCGACAGAAGGATGGCAGCTCCGACTCGGAACTTCGAGTACGGAGCATGAGCATTTTTCATAGCCTTCTTCGCCGAGCGCAGCAGTTGAGTCTGCAAACTATTTGAAAGGCTTTTCTGGACCATAGCAGAGGAAGATCTAGCCTCGAGGCCGAAAACGAAGTCATTGTAACTCTTGAATACGCGGCGCAGGACTTTTTATTAATTTAATAAGCGGTGCGCTTCATCCTCACATCCAACGCGAAAGCGTTGCTGATTAGACTGTGGTCAACAAGCTTGCGTCACGTTCAAGCCAGCAAACAGGGCACGTAGCTTTTGTTCATCCAGCTTTCCTTCGCTGCGTACGCCTGTGCAGATGTCAAGCCCGAAGGGACCGACATCGAGCACTGCTTCGTGCACATTATCGGGATTCAATCCACCGGCCAAAAAGATCGGGATATCAATCTGCTCTCGGATGCGCCGGCTCAATGCCCAGTTGTGCCGCCGCCCGGTGCCCCCCAATTCCTTGGTTGCAAGCATTGGATTTCCTGAGTCGAGGAGGAGCGCATCCACATGGGCCGCAAGTGCAATAGCTTCTTCTACCGATTCCTCGCCGGTGACGTGCACGACTTGCACAATCGATACTCCCGGCAGAAAAACCCTCAACTCTTCATACGATCCTAGAAAACGATCCACAAGTTGAATCGTGTTGGTGCGGCAGCGTCGCTGCTGCGCAATCACGCTCTCCGCATCCTGCTTTGATGTAAGTAAGAAAGTGGCGATCGGCGGAGGAACCGATGCAGCGATATCTGCAATTTGTTCTTCCGGGATCACTCCCGGACCGCTGGGCATGGCAGAAACCAAACCCACGGCGCTGGCGCCGCAGTCGATAGCCATCCGGGCTTCATCACGGCTTGAAATGCAACAGATTTTAACTCTCGGGTGCTTGGTTGCCCTCATGTCTAGAGTATGCGTCTTTTAGCCAGGCCCGGGCCAGCCGTGTCGCAATTGCTTTTGTCCTGCGTCAGGGCTAGCATATTTCCGTTATTCTCTTCGCTCGGCATCTTTTAGTTTTCGCATCGCGTCATGCAAGTTCTTGCTCGATCTCTCGTTCTTGATTAAGGAGGATGTTATGGGTATAGCAGTGTCCCCGCAGATTCATCCGCAAGTGGCCGACTTCATCGAGAAGCCACGCAAAATGTTAATCAATGGCAAATGGGTGAGCGCAATTTCGGGAAAGACGTTTCCTACATATAATCCCGCCACCGGCGAGGTTCTCGCTCAGGTGGCGGAAGGCGATCGTCAGGACATTGAAGAGGCCGTGAAGGCGGCCCGCAAAGCTTTCGATCACGGACCGTGGCGTCGGATGACGGCGTCCGAACGCGGACGCTTGATTTGGAAACTCGCCGATTTGCTGGAAGCACACACGGAAGAGTTCGGGTACCTGGAGAGCCTCGACAATGGCAAGCCGCTTGCGATCGCAAAGGCTGCCGACGTGCCTTTGGCTGTGGACCTTTTCCGCTACATGGCTGGATGGGCCACGAAAATTGAGGGCAATACGATTCCGATCTCAGTCCCTTATACTCCCGGCGCGAAGTACCTTGCTTATACGCTGCGAGAACCGGTTGGAGTTGCAGGACAGATTATTCCTTGGAATTTTCCTCTGCTGATGGCTGCGTGGAAACTGGGTCCAGCGCTGGCGTGCGGCTGCACGGTAGTACTAAAGCCGGCCGAACAAACTCCACTGTCAGCGTTGCGCCTGGGTGAACTCATTATGGAGGCAGGCTTCCCCGAAGGCGTAGTCAACATCGTGCCGGGCTATGGCGAGACCGCCGGCGCAGCACTGGCGGGTCATCCCGAGGTCGACAAAATCGCCTTCACCGGTTCCACTGAGGTCGGTAAACTGATCGTGCATGCCGCAACCGGCAACTTGAAAAAAGTTTCCCTCGAACTTGGAGGGAAATCGCCGAACGTCGTATTCAAGGATGCCGATCTTGAAACAGCTATTCCCGGCGCGGCCAGCGCCATCTTCTTCAATCACGGGCAGTGCTGCTGTGCCGGATCGCGCCTCTACGTTGAGAAACCGATCTTCGATCGCGTTGTGGAAGGAGTGGCCGACTATGCCAAGAAAATCCAGGTCGGTTCCGGTCTTGATCCTGAAACACAAATGGGTCCACTCGTTTCTCAGGAGCAGTTAAGCCGAGTGTGTGGATATCTAGAATCTGGTTTCTCGGAAGGCGCAACAGCGCTCGCCGGTGGTCACAAGAAAGGGGATAAGGGTTATTTCGTGGAACCTACCGTTCTGGTGAATACCCGCGAAGATATGAAGGTGGTGCAGGAGGAAATTTTCGGGCCGGTGGTGGCGGCAATGCCGTTCAACACGCCAGAGGAAATTTTGCCGCGCGCCAACGATAGTGAGTACGGCTTAGCGGCCGCTGTCTGGACGAACGATATCGGCAAAGCCCATCGAACTGCGGAATATCTGCGCGCAGGGACGGTCTGGATCAACTGCTACAACATTTTCGATGCCGCCATGCCGTTTGGGGGATACAAGCAATCTGGTTGGGGCCGTGAGATGGGACACGATGCTCTGAGCCTTTACACGCAGACGAAGGCGATTTGCACGAAAATAGCATAAGTTAGTGAGCTCCAAAAATTAAGGACGGCGATCGCTCGCCGTCCTTATTTTCAAGCCAACTTCTCGATATTATTTTTCCATCAGCAGAACTTTTTCCGCGTCATCGATTTCGGTTAACTTCACTTCGATTACCTCGTTCATGGTGGTCTGAACGTTGCGGCCCACGAAGCTGGCCTCCACCGGCAATTCGCGATGCCCGCGGTCAATCAGCACGCACAGTTGCACTCGGCTTGGCCTTCCATGCGCGAAAAGTGCGTCCATAGCTGCGCGCACTGTCCGTCCTGTGAAGAGCACATCGTCGACCAGGACAATATTCTTGTCCTCGATGGAAAAACCGATCTCTCGTTCCTGAACCACCGGCTTCGGACCTAGCGTGGAAAGATCGTCGCGGTAGAACGTGATATCTAATGTGCCAACCGGAACATCGGAATTCTCGATGCGAGCAATGATCTTGCCCAGGCGCTCGGCAATCGGCACGCCACGGCGACGAATTCCGATCAGCCCCAAACCCTCCACACCACCGTTCTTTTCAACAATTTCGTAAGCCAGGCGTACCAGAGTGCGCTCAATTTCCGAAGCGGACATTAGTTGGGCTTTCTGGCGGAGAGCGGTCTGGCGCGTAGAAGTTTGTGGATTCATCGTTGAAAGTGCCTCACCCATTTTTTCGTGCCGGCCTTTGTGATTAGAAGGCCTCAATCACTTTAGTGCCATTCCAGTTTATCTGCAAGGAGGTGATGAATTCAGACGCCCGTCGGTTTCTGCGAAGTCAAGCTTTCGGCAATCGCTTGCTTCAAATTGCAGGAGCCAATATTCTGGACCGTCACAGTACAGGTGAGAATACCAATATCTGTTTGCAAATCGCGGAGAGAAATTTTGTGCTGCGGGGCCCATGAGCCTTCCGCTGGCAAGATTCCAATCCCCTGATTTCTGCCTCCGGCCTTGGCTCGGTAGAGCGCCGTATCCGCCAGTTCAATGGCCTCTTCGACGCAGATCGCCTCGTAGGCGCGACGGCTCCAGGGGAAAGGCGCCCAGCCTACTGAACAGGTCTTGCGCACATGAATGCCGTGTCCAAGATCAAACGGTTCGCCAGCCATTACATCCAGAATTCGATCACAGAACGCGGGTGTGCCGGAGGGGTCTGCGGAACGCGACATGATCAGGAATTCCTCCCCCCCACCGGACCAGCACATCGGATTTACGCACTACCTTGCTCAGTCGCTCGGCCACTAATTGCAGCAGCCGATCGCCGGCGGGATGGCCATGCAGATCGTTGACTTCTTTGAAGAAATCCACGTCGACCATAAGAAAGACAAGGTCGCGATGATCCATCTTCCTGATGTCTCCGCCCCGCGCCCTCTCGTAGTTTCGCAATACCTGTCCAGATTCGGCTGCAAGGATTTCTTCCAGGTAGCGCCGGTTCCACACGCCGGTGAGCGGGTCGGTGTAGGAAATCTCCTGTAGTTCGAGATTCTTGCGTTGTAATTCCAGGCTGTGCCAGCGAAGAGATTGCTCTTTATTTTCCAGTTCGTCTTTCAACTGGCACATCTCATCGAGATTCTGGCGAGACAGGCGCAGCAAGTGGAGCAGCTTGCGGTCCATCCAGTGCTGCTTGACGAACACCAGAGCGCCCATTGAAACCATCGCTGCTGCGGTTAACAAGAGCCTGTAAGAGCGCACGCGCTGCGGAGCATACCCTCCAAATTCCGCCCACACCACCATCAGCGGGGTCGAGAACACCGCAAGCATCGCCAGCCTCGCAGTCCACATGCTGTGACCGGGTGGAGGTTGCTGATCTGAGGATGCGTCGGTGGACAGTCCGCGGGCCATGAAGCCGATCGTCGCGAACCACGCCATCGCTGCGACGAGTGGGACGTCATAAAGACTCCCGGTATAGTACCGATGGAAGTCGATGGCTACGCCGGCCAAAATAGAACTAACGCTGTACAGCAATGTGGCCTTGAAGAACTGCGAGTAGATGATCCGCCACGAACCTCGGCTGTTCTTCCAGGCTAGGCCTACGCCGATAACCAGCACGATTTGTTCACAAGCGTAAAGCAGATCGAAGCTGCGTCCGTAAATCACCTCGTTCGGAGAAACATATTGCCAGGGAATAACGATAAACAGATACAGATAAAGCCACCACGCGAGCAGTAGAAAAAAGTCGACACTTGCGAGCCGGAGAGAATGATCGTTTCGGCGAATGTGAGGTTGCACTGCCAACGCCGCCATCATAGGCACGATATGCAGGAACAAACCCACATCTGCGACGAACGGATTCGGCACCTCTTGGCGAAGGAAAACTTCAAAGTAGGTCCACAAAACCTGAACGCACAGCCACATCCCGCAGCCCAAAGCCATAAGGGACCAAAAGAGCTGGGCCTTCTTGTCGGTAGTTTTTATATTCGACAAGATGGAGAGCGTTGCAGCGAAAAGCAGAACGCACTGCAGGAGGTCCCCGAAGGCTGTAAGTACAATGCTGTGCGAGGCCAGCAGCGTTACTAGAACGTGGACGCAAACCACTGCGCACACAATTCCCATCCACTTGCTTGGTTGTCGCACGGAGATCAGTCCCACTTTAAGAGTGTAAGTTCAGGCTGCGACATCGCCGCGTTACGGAAGTAATCACAGGATTGAACGCGAGGAAACTATTCAATCGTGGCGGCGAATCGCTGGGCAAACCGGAAGACGTCGCGATAGGAGTTGTAGAGGGGAACAGGTGCAACCCGGTAGGTATCCGGTTCTCGCCAATCGCCCACAATGCCTTCCTTGGCGAGCCGTTCACACAATGCCCGCCCGTTCTTTGGGATTCGGATAGAAAGCTGCGCTCCACGCCGAACCTGATCTTGCGGCGTAATAATCGAAAAGCGGGAAGAGAATTTCTGATCGAGCAAAATCTGGTTCAACAAGAATTCCAGATAGCCGGTTAACATCACACTCTTAGCCCGCAGGCGTTCCATATCCGCCTCGTGAAAAATTTGCATTGAAGCACGCAAGACCGCCAGAGTGATAATCGAGGGATTGCTCAGCTGCCAGCCCTCAGCACCGGACATTGCCTGGAACGTCGGCCCCATCTCAAACCGGGAATGCTCGTCATGACCCCACCATCCACAAAACCGTGGCAAGTCAAAGGAGCGAGCGTGCCGCTCATGAACGAAACAACCAGCCACGCATCCTGGACCGCCATTCAGATACTTATAGCTGCACCAAACCGCGAAGTCTGCACCCCAATCGTGCAATTTCAAACGCAGGTTGCCGGCAGCATGCGCCAGATCGAAGCCGACCGTGCAACCCTTTGCGTGACCCGCGCGCGTAATTCCTGCCACGTCGAAGGCTTGGCCGGTCGCGTAATTCACTCCACCCAACAGGATCAGCGCTATCTCATCCCCCGAGCGCTCGATCAGCATGTTGATTTGTTCATCGCGTAGACAAGACTCCCCCGGCGGCGGACTCAATTCAATCAGAGAGCTCGCGGGATCGTAACCGTGAAAAGCAATCTGCGACTTCACCGCGTACTGATCGGAAGGGAATGCCCCGCGCTCGACAACGATTTTATGTCGCGCGCGCGTCGGCCTGTAGAACGAAATCATCATCAGGTGAAGATTTACCGTGAGCGAATTCATCACTACCACTTCCAGGGGCTTGGCCCCTACAAGTGCGGCAGTCTGGTTCGTGAGCAGCCGGTGATAAGGCATCCACGCATTCGCAGCTTGAAAGTGCGCGTCCACACCAAGTTCGGCCCAGTCTTTCAGTTCCTGCTGTATGTATTCCCCAGCTGTCTTGGGCTGAAGTCCTAGAGAGTGCCCGCAGAGATATACGCAATTTTCACCATTGGGGGTTTTAGGAAACCAGAAGCGCCCTCTGTAATTCCGCAGCGGATCGCTTTCGTCCATCGCGATAACGAAATCCTCACTCCAGCTAAACTCCGGAGTTGTCACTGCGGTAGCTCCAGTGGGGTTAAATCGCGACGGATTAATCGGTCTGCTTTATCCCAGTCGAGATCGGCCACGCTGTTGATGCTCTTGCTGAGTTCGCTCAGTATTCTCTCCTGGACCGCGCCTCGAGACAGAGCGACCGAGTATGGAATCCTATGGAAGGTCACCATGGCATACTTCGGAATGAAGAGGTTTGGATACCGCGCCTCGAGCGCCAGTTCCACTTTCTTGGTGAGTAGAAACTGCGAATCCGCAACCCGATCTCGCATTTCGGTAAAGTTTTCAATCGCCATGTCCGCGATGGCATCGGTATTTACTTTGCGCTCTTTTTCGAACTCCTCGAATACTCTAGACCAGTCTGCGCCGTGCCGGTCGAGCAATTCGACCAGATAAGTGCAATCTTCAAATCCACAGTTGATTCCCTGGCCAAAGAAGGGGACGATCGCGTGAGCGGCGTCGCCCAGCAGCAGAGTTCGTCCGCGTACATGCCAGGGAGAACACTTGATGGTGACCATCGCTCCGGTCGGATTGGCAGCATAATTCTCCGCGAGTTGGGGCATCAGTCGATTGGCATCAGGAAAACGTTTCTGAAAAAAATGAATTACCTCCGTTTCGCTGCTGAGGATGGCGAAGCTGTCTGCACCCTCGAACGGCAAAAAGAGAATGCAAGCGAAGGTGCCATCTATATTTGGTAATGCAATCAACATGTAATTGCCCCGCGGCCAGATGTGAAGGGCGTTCGGCTCCAGAAGAGGTTTTCCGTTCGGATCGGCTGGTATTGTCAACTCTTTGTACCCATAGTCGAGATGCTGTTGCGAAAAGTGGAAGTTACTCAACTTGAGCATCTCTGCCCGCAGCGCGGATGCTGCACCATCGCAGCCAATCAGGACCTCAGTCTTCTGGTTAGTTTCTTCGCCTGTATCCTCATTGCGCACTCGGATCTCTCCGGTTTTTAAATCGAACCCCTGGCAGCGTCGGTGAAAATGAATCGTGGCACCCTCTTCTTCCGCGGCATTCATGAGCGCTATATTCAGTTCCGCCCGCGAAATCGAGTGAATGACCTCGCCCTCATTTTTCCCATAGGGTTGGAACGTAAGTTCCTCGGCGATCGAATGCATCATCCTGCCCTTCATGGGGATGGTGATGCCGCGCATCTTCTCCCAAAGGCCGGCCTGCCGCAACGCGTGAATTCCGCGGGTCGATAGCGCCAGATTAATCGACCGTCCCGCGCTTGTGCGTACTCGCCTCATATCGGGACGCCGCTCGTAAATCTCGACGGAGAATCCGCGACGCATCAGGAGAATGGCAAGCAGAGGTCCATTCAAGCCCGCACCGATCAGCGTTACTTTTTCAGATGTGGCTTTCATTCGGATGAAGAGACTGGATAGCTGAGCAAGGAGCGCAGCGATACTTCACTCGGTCAACAACGTCCTGGCTTCCCACAACTCCGGGAAAAATTTCTTGTCGAGCGTCAACTTCAAGTAAGACGATCCCGCACTTCCGCCAGTACCCATACGAACCCCGATAATACGCTCGACCAACTGGATGTGCCGCAGCCGCCAGCTCACCACCAACTCGTCAAACTCCGTGAGACGTTCGCAGACGTCGATCCAGTCGCGATGATGACGCTCATTCTGATAAAGTGCATGGACCGCGCGGGCGCGTGCCTCGAAACGTTCTTTTTCAGTCGCGTTGTTACTGAGCGCCGGGAGCTTGCCCATCGACTGCAATGCTCCAAAGAATACGTCGCGCAGCGAGGGCTCTTCCAATCGGCGCTTCAGGCTTGCATACGCTTCCGGAGTGGGACGGTGATAGCGCAGCATTTTTTCATCTTTTAAACCGCACAGAAATTCGATCTCTCGAAATTGCTCCGACTGGAATCCGCTGGCAGGTTCCAGCAGACCGCGAAAGGCAAGAAAATGCGTCGGCAACATCGTTTCCAAAATCGTGAACTGCTCCACCAACACTCGAGTAATTTCCGTACAACGCCGTAAGAGCCGCGCCGCTTCATAAACTTCATCATGCGATTGCGGAGCCGCACCTGCCCTTTGCAAGTTTGCGACGACCGCATCCAGATCGTGCAGCAATTCCTTGAACCATAACTCGTAGGTCTGATGCACGATAATGAATAACAATTCGTCGTGATGTACCGGCGAAGACTTTGGCTGCTGCAACTCAAGCAGTTCCGGAACTTTCAGATACGAGCTGTAGGTGAGCTGTTCGGGTTCTGGCGCTACAGGACTGGAGTCGACCACGATTGATCGTGGCTGTTCGTCGGCTTCGGGCGACTCAGGTTTAAGTTTCAAGAACTCAGTTGCGTTTCCACCCAGCAATTTGGCCTTCGTATGTTGCGGCAAATTGCTTTGCCGGATCAGATTTCCTACTCTCTCTTCGCCAAGAGGAAAAGGATAATCCGATCCCAGTAGCACCCGATCCGCTCCCATCGTCCCCACTAGAAACTGCAACGTGCGCTGGTCGAACACAGCAGAGTCTACGCAGAAGCGGTTGAGATAGTAGCTAGGCGGATGTTGGCAATCCCCGCGCGCAACCGGATGATGATGCCAGGCATTTTCCAGGCGCCCCAGCAAGAATGCGAAACTTCCGCCACCATGCGCAAAACATATGCGCAGCGATCGAGGCAGGCGATCAAATGCCCCGCTCAAAATCAGGGCGACGACGGACAGTTGTGTTTCTGCAGGCATACCGACCGTCCAGGGCATCATGTATTTCGGCATCCGCTCCTGCCCCAACATTTCCCAAGGATGCACGAGGACCGCAGCCCCTTCATCTGCGCAATGTTGCAGAAAAGTCACAATGCCGGCGTCATCCAGATTTTTGCTTCCTACATGATTGCCGATTTGTACGCCGAGATGCCCAGCCCGAATGCAGCGGCTGAGTTCCTTACAAGATGCGTCAACATCTTGCAGCGGCACTTGGCAAAACGATTTCAGCCGGCGTTGCCCGCGGCTGCAAAGTTCGAGCGCCGCATCGTTGAACATTTCTGCACAATCGAGCGCATGCTCAATCGGCCGGTCATAAGCGAACAGAACCGGCGTCGCAGACATCACTTGCAAATCGACGCCGTCGCGATCCATCTCACGGAGCCGAACTTCGGGATCCCAACAGGCAGAATAAATGTGCCGGAAGAATCGATCTCCCACCATGATGTCGGCTTTTCCCGGCTCTGTGTGTTTGATCCACGGCCAATTCGGCGTACCGTAGCGCGCCGCAAGATCAGGCCAGGAACTGGGGAAGAAATGATTATGGATATCGATAACTTGCATGCTTCATTTGCCAGGATGAACGGTGCCGCAATGCCTGCATTTGCGCTTGCTCTCGTTGCCATAGAATTGCTCGAACACAGGCGGCAGATCCTTTACGATACTCTTCAGCTTTAACTCCGCGCGGTGAACCAACTGATGGCAATTCGGGCAATACCACTCGAACGCATCAAGTGAGCCCTCGGGACGCGGAACTTCGATGACCACGCCGATGGTTTCAGCCGGACGTTGCGGCGAGTGTCGCATGTGTTTCGGTAAAAGAAAAATCTCGCCTTCGTTAATCGGGATTTCCAACGGCGGCTTGCCAGGCGTTTCCATGACGCGAAGGACAATGTTTCCTTTCAACTGATAAAAGAATTCTTCCGTGGGATCGTCGTGATAGTCGCGGCGTTGGTTGGGGCCTCCAACAACGGTCACCATCATTTCGCCGTCTTCCCACACTTGAGCGTTGCCGACCGGGGGTTTGAGTTTCTCCTTGTTCTTTTCGATCCAGGCCTGGAAGTTGAAAGCCTTCAGATTCTTGATGGACGCCATCGTCTCTCCTGTGTCTAGGGCTTGTAAGCCATCGCTTTGATCTCGATTAGCAAGTGCGGATGCGGCAGTTGATGCACGGCCACGGTCGTCCTTGCCGGACCGTCGTATCCGAAGAACTCACCGTAGACTTCGTTGTAGCCCGCGAAATCGTCCATGTTTACAAGATAAGTTGAAAGTTCGACTACGTCTTTCAGTTGCGCTCCCGCGCTGTGCAGAATGTCGCAAATGTTCTCGATTACTGCTCGGGTTTGTTTGCGGATATCGAGCTGCGTGGCGCCAAGTGGATCAACTTCGGCCCCGGCAATCGTATTGTCGGCACGGCGCGCGCTGGTTCCAGAAACAAACAGGAAGTCACCCGCCCGCTTGATATGAGGATATTTTCCGCGCGGCGTCGCTTTCCCTTCCACTACTTTGCTCTCGATCGTGCCCATATTCTCAAAGTCGGATGCAAATATTGTTCAGCTCGGAATAAAAATTCAGCGAATGGATTCCGCCTTCGCGGCCGATTCCAGAAAGCCCCGCTCCACCAAACGGAGTTCGCAGATCACGCAGGAACCAGCAATTTACCCAGGTGATGCCCACATTCATCTGTTGCGCTACGCGATGTCCGCGTTTTAAGTTGCTTGTCCATACCGACGCCGCGAGTCCGTACTTAGTATCGTTCGTCATCGCGACAGCCTCTTCTTCCGAATCGAACGGCGCGATGTGACACACCGGACCAAATATCTCTTCCTTCACGCATCGGGACGATTCAGCTAGCCCAGTATAGATGGTTGGTTGCACGTAGAAGCCGTTATTGCGGGCGTCGTCAAATTTCGGAGTGCCTCCGCCCGTGATTACCGTAGCGCCTTCTTCTTTGGCCAATCGGTAATAAGAGAGCACTTTCTCTCGATGTTGCGCCGAGATGAGCGGTCCGAAATCGGTCTTCGCGTCGGTAGGCCAGCCTGCATTCAGGCTTTCCGCTTTTTCTTTAAGAGCGCTCACCACCTTATTGAAAATATTGCGCTCTGCGTAAACACGCTCGGCGCACAGACAGACTTGTCCCGTATTAAGAAAGATGGCATCGGAGAGACCGCTAACGGTCTCTTTGAAATTGCAATCGGCAAACACAATGGCCGCATTCTTCCCTCCCAGTTCGAACGAAACTGGCTTGACCGTAGGAGCCACAGCTTTCATGATTGCGGCTCCAGTTCTCGATTCTCCAGTAAATGTGATCGCGTCCACTTCTGGATGCAGAGATAAGAATTCTCCTGCAGACCCCGGCCCGAAGCCATGCACCACGTTATAGACGCCGTTCGGGATTGCTGCGTCTTGCATCGCCTCGGCCAGAAGCGCAGCGGTGGCCGGAGTTTCTTCGGAAGGTTTAACCACTACGGCATTTCCGCAAGCTAAAGCAGGCGCTACTTTCCAAGTAAGCAGAAGAAGCGGCAGATTCCACGGAGTGATAACGCCTACCACGCCCAGCGGCTTGCGTAGAGCGTAGTTCAAAGCGCTCATCCCGTCTGGAGTTTCAGTTTGAAATGCCTCCATGCCTGACATCTTTACGAGGTCGGCGAAGACTCGGAAATTTGCCGCCGCGCGAGGAACATCGAGTTTGGCGGCCAGAGAGATGGGCTTGCCTGTGTCCGCAACTTCAGCTCGAACGAAGCAGTCGAACCGCTTCTCGATCGCATCCGCGACTTTGTGCAGCCGCGCCGCACGCTCGCGTATTCCGAGTCGGCCCCATTCCCCGCAAAGGGCGCGACCGGCGGCATTGACCGCCTCATCTACCTGCTCCCGCGATGCTTCTGCGACCTGCGCGATCACGGTCCCATCCGCCGGATTTACATCGTCGAACTCGAGCTTTCCAGGCACGAAACGGCCATCGATATAATTCTGGATTAATTTCACGAAGTCCTCAGGCAGGTCTCCGCAATCGTAGCAGGCTGCCGGGAAACGGGGCAATCACCGGAGAGTTTACGTCAGCTTAAGTCGCTCGTCCAAGTAGCGGCTCAGCGCATCTTGCCAGGCAGGCATTGTGATTCTCAACTTCTCCAGACTTGCCGACGATAATACCGAATAGGCCGGTCGCGGCGCCGGACGGGCCATCCTTTCAGTAGTCGTTGGCCTTACATCTGCGGTCAGATCGGCACGGTGCACGATCTGTTGCGCGAATTCAAACCAGGTGCAATCGCCCGCATTCGTTACATGGATAATCCCTCCTGCATTCTTTCGGCACAATAAGATGATCGATCGCGCTAAGTCGACGACATAGGTGGGACACCCTCGTTGATCGTTCACCACGTCCAGCGATGGACGGCTTGCCGCGAGCTTCAGAATCGTGTCGGGAAAACATTTCCCTCCGACTCCGAACAGCCAGGATGTTCGGACAATGCAGCACTCGGGAATCAGTTCCAGCAGCTTAATCTCCGCCTCCGCCTTGGTCCGCCCGTAAACGCTCTGCGGATTTCGGGGATCGCTTGTCTCATACGGTGTTGTTTTCTTACCGTCGAAAACGTAGTCGGAACTCAAGAACATGAGCCGCGCGCCGACTTCTCTCGCCGCACGAGCCACATTGATGGCGCCATCGCGATTCACTGCAAACGCGAGCTCTGCATTACTCTCGCATCCATCCACATCGGTATACGCCGCCGACAATACGATCCATTCCGGACGAGTATCCCGTACAACTTCGAGAACACGACGAGCGTCACGAATATCGACGTCGCGCGAAGCGAATCCCGTGACGGCGTCTTCGTTCCATTCGCGCGTGAGCGCTTTACCCAAAAGTCCAGATGCGCCAAAGATAGTGACTCGCATGGGAAATTTATTCGAAAGTTTCGGCGTCGGCCAATGCCATGCCACGCTGGTCTTTTGCCGACACGATTGGCTCGCCATTGATCGGCCACTCGATGTTAACTTGACGGTCGTTCCAGGCGAGCGTGCGTTCGTTCTCGGGTGCGTAAAAGTCGGTTGCTTTGTAAAGTACGTGTGCCTTCTCCGACAGAACTAAGAATCCATGAGCGAACCCGAGGGGAATCCAGAACATACGTTTGTTCTCACCCGAGAGTCGCACACTCTCACAACGCCCGAAGGTTGGAGAACTTCGGCGCAGGTCGACGGCGACGTCCAGGATCTCCCCCTCTACGACTCGAACAAGTTTCGCTTGCGGCTGCTTCACCTGATAGTGCAGCCCTCGCAGAACGTTTCGCGAAGAACAGGAATGATTGTCCTGAACAAAGTTATCAACGATTCCGGCTTCTGCCATGATCCGCTGGTTGTAGCTCTCCAAGAAAAAACCGCGCTCGTCGCGGAACACGCGAGGTTCCAGAATAAAAGCGCCGGGAAGCGAGGTGGGAATTGTCGTGATTCCGCCGCTCATGGATCGAATCGCCGGACTGCGTTCATCAGAACACCTTCTCTCGCAACAGTTGGAGCAGATAAGCGCCGTAACTATTATTCTTCATGGCTGTGCCGCTTCTTTCCACCTGATCCGCAGTGATGTAACCGGAGCGCAGGGCAATCTCTTCGGGGCAAGCGACCATGAGCCCTTGTCTTTTTTCAATGGCCTGGATGTAGAGCGATGCTTCCATCAGCGATTCATGAGTGCCCGTGTCCAGCCAGGCCATGCCCCGTCCCATCACTACGACCTCGAGCTGGCCGCGTTCCATATAGGCTCGGTTAACATCGGTAATCTCCAACTCACCTCGCGCGCTGGGCTTTAATGACTTCGCAATCTGAATCACCTGGTTGTCATAAAAATAAAGCCCGGTCACAGCGTATCTCGATTTCGGCTGCTGAGGCTTCTCTTCAATGCTAAGCGCCCGCCCGGATCCATCAAATTCCACGACTCCATAGCGTTCGGGATCGTGCACGGGATAGGCGAATACTCGCGCACCCTGGCTTTTGCTCGCAGCTTCCCGCAAATCCTTTGCCAGGTCGTGCCCATAAAAAATATTGTCGCCCAACACCAGCGCACAAGCCTTATTGCCGATGAAAGTTTCACCGACCAGGAAAGCCTGCGCGATTCCTTCCGGCTTAGGTTGCACTTTATATTGCAAGTGGATTCCAAACTGACTACCGTCTCCTAAAAGAGTCTGAAATTTCGGCACATCGTCGGGCGTGGTGATAAGGAGAATATCGCGTATGCCCGCCAGCATCAGTGTGCACAGCGGGTAATAAATCATGGGTTTGTTGTAAACCGGCAGCAAGCTTTTTCCCATGGCATGTGTGATGGGATACAGACGCGTTCCGGAGCCACCGGCCAGAATGATTCCCTTATATGTTGTGCTGCTTACGGGTTGCGTCATAGGGATTATCAGTTCGCACTAAGTCGAATTCAAGAAGCGTAGTGCGTTTCAATCCACTGCCGGTAGCTTCCACTGGTGACATTCCGAACCCATTCGTCATTCTCCAGATACCATTTCACGGTTTTGTGAATTCCTGTCTCGAATGTTTCCCGGGGACGCCAGCCAAGATCGCGCTCAATCTTACTTGCGTTCATGGCATAACGGCGGTCGTGGCCGGGGCGGTCCTTCACAAACGTAATCAAACTACGGCGGGAAGCCCCCCGGCGGCCGGCCAGTTCGTCCACAATGTCGCAGATTGTTTCGACGATTTCGATGTTGCGCTTCTCGTTCCAGCCGCCGATGTTGTAGGTCTCTCCCACGCGCCCTTGGTGCAACACCGTGGCAATAGCCTCGCAGTGATCTTCGACGTAAAGCCAGTCGCGAACGTTCTGGCCATCGCCGTATACCGGAAGTGGTTTGCCATTGAAGGCATTCAGAATGATGAGTGGTATTAATTTTTCGGGAAACTGAAACCGTCCGTAGTTGTTCGAACAATTTGTAGTAAGCGTTGGCAAACCGTAAGTGTGATGATACGCCCGCACCAAATGGTCTGAAGCTGCCTTGGACGCTGCATACGGACTATTCGGAGCGTATGGAGTCTCTTCAGAAAAAGCCGGATCTGCGGAGGCAAGAGAGCCGTAAACCTCGTCGGTGGAAACGTGCAGAAAACGGAAGCCGGCTTTTTCGGGCGTGTCCAGATTACTCCAATAGCTCCGCACTTCCTCCAGCAAAGCGAAAGTGCCGTCAATATTCGTACGGATAAAATCTTCCGGCCCCCTGATGGACCGATCTACGTGGCTCTCGGCGGCAAAATGCACGATGGCTCGGGGTTTCCGCCGCTTCAGTAGACTCGCCATCAGAGCGCGATCCGCAATATCACCATGGATAAACTCGTATCGCTTATCGTCCGCAATATTTGCCAGGTTGTGAAGGTTTCCGGCGTAGGTGAGTTTGTCCAGGTTTACAACGGATCCTGAATCCCGTTCCATCCACCGCAAAATAAAATTGGAACCGATAAATCCAGCTCCGCCGGTGACGAGGATCGTATTGTCCATAAGAGAGATAATGCTATACCGCGCTGCTGCCGCGCTTGTGCTCAGATTGCGAAAGTGAACGGCAATTGTAAAACAAAAAGGACGGGAATCGTCCCGTCCTGATCACGTGCGCTAATTTAGGAGTAAGTTTCGCGCTGATGGCGCTATCGAAGACTTTATCCGGCTCTCCTCACGGTCGACGGATCACGGGCACTTACTCCCGCACTTGGCTTCCTGGTTGCTGATTTCTCCATGCCGGCCCAGCCCATCACCTCGAAGTAAGTCTGTTCCATTTGCCGGGCAACTCCGCTCCACTGGTATTGTTCACGAATACGCCGTTTTGCCGCTGCTCCTGCAGCTTCTCGCACCGCGGGATTGGCGATTAGAAATCGCAAGCGTTCAACTAAGTCTGTGGAGTCACCCCTTCGGAATGTGAAGCCCGCGTCTTCGACGGCCTCACGGTTTTCTGGAATGTCGCTAGCAAGCACGCACACGCCGGCGCCCATCGCATCGAGCAAGGCAAGAGATAAGCCTTCCATTTCGGAAGGCAAGACGAACAACATCGCATTCGTCAATAACTCATCGAGCGTTTCGCCAGAGACCCAGTTCAGTATTCTTATCCGTTCGCTGGCGTGGGTTTTGAGTTCGCGCGCGTACTCCGGGCAAAAACTCGAAGCACCGGCTAATACAAGTTTTATGTCCGTATCTAGACGTTCATATGCTTCTAACAAAAGATGACAGCCTTTTTCTGGTGAGAACCTTCCCAGGAAAAGAATGTAGCGTTGCGGCTGCAGTCCCCATTGGAGAATTCTGTCAGGGGCGCGCCGCTCCCGCAGCAACCCGCCGTTCGGCACATAACGCGTTTCCGCATGGTGCCGATCCCAGTAATGCTGACGCAACGTACGCGAGACGACTACCGTTTGCGTCGGTAAACGGACCGCGGCGTACTCCCCAATCCGGAGCACAGCCGACGCGAGCCGACCCCACTTCTTGCGCTGCCAATCCAGGCCTTGCACCGTAACGACTGTCTTTTTGCCTGCAAGCCGCGGAATAAACGAAAACAATGCGGGACCCAACGCGTGGTAGTGCACGATATCGCAGGGTTGTACCAGTACATATAGAGAGCTAAGAAAAGTGTGCACCAGAGTTTCCAGGTGCTTGGACCGGAACGTGGGTAGCCGCACCACTCGAATGCCATTGTGTTTCGCGACTGCAGGTGTGAAATAGGTCCGGCAATAGGCTGTAATCGAATGGCCCATGTCGACTAGCTGCTTTCCGGCTTCTTCGTAGTAAGTTTCAATGCCACTGTATTTCGAAATCACTCCGCGTCCGCCGATGAATGCGATGCGTAGGGTCGGTTTAGGTAGCTCAATCGTTGCCGTCGAGCTCAGTTGCGGTACTTGGGCTAACTCGAGGCGATGAAGTGGAACGAAACTAGTTCCCGCGGATCGAGTGGCAGACGTCTCTGTGCGGGCAATAACCAGTTTCCGGTTTGTCTCCTTTAAGGCTTGTGAAGTCTGCTTGCTGTCCTTAGCCAGCCGCTCGTACAAATTGATCAAGGCTGCATAATGCGCCTCCGGGGTATAGTCCCGCTGCAGCAGGTCGCGTCCCGCCCGTCCCATTTCGCTCGCCAGCTTCGGTCGTGAACTCAGAAACGCGAGCGCCGCGACCAACTGAGGCACGTCACCCGTCCTGTACAACAGCCCGGTTTTGCCCTCTTGTATCAGTTCGCGTCGCGAACCCAGGTCGGATGCAACCACGGCTCGTCCATGCGCGTAGGATTCAAGTATGGTCTTACCGAGAGTCTCGTATGCATGGGACGGCAGCACGGTAAAACGTGAACTCGCAATTGTGAAATCCAGTGCTTCTCCCTTCACATGACCGATAAACTTCACGTTGGCCAGTCCCAACTTTGCGCGTAGTCGTTCCAATTCGATGCGCTCTGGTCCGTCCCCAGCTACAAGCAGAGGCAGTTGAGGTAGCTGTTGCATGGCGTGCAGCAAATCGGAGACGCCTTTTTCCTTCGACAACCGGCCAAAATAAAGCAGCGGCGCGCTATCCGCGTTCCGCTCTCTTACCTGGTGGATCGGCTGGAAGTGTGGAAGAACCTCGAAATTTGCCAGATCCCATCCGTGCTCAACAAATTTGTCGCGTACAAACTGGCTGGGGGCGAGAAAACAACTCACGCATTCGCGGTAGGTGCCAAGCCTCTTGTGGAGGTAGGCCTCCGCCACTAAAGTCATCCGCGCCGCTAATCCTGAATAGCATTTCTCTTTCAGCATGTGCCAGTAAGCCTCGCCTTTACAAGCCTCACAAGCCTCTCCACGTGAAACCAGGTTGTAGTTGGGGCACAGGACCTTGAAGTCGTTCACGTGATATAAGACGGGAACCTCTTGCCTCTTCAGTTCCCACAGAATCGACGGCGAGAGATGATGATAGATGTTGCGGACATGCGCTACGTCTGGCCGGAATTCGGCGATCATTTCTCGAATCTTTCGCCGGGCCTCGAATGAATAAATCGCATGGGCTGCCAGTCGGGCTTTATGGAATATGCCCTTCTGGTTCTTAAAATCCTTGTGCGGTACGAAATGGCGATCATAGGGAGTAGCCTCGCCGCGTGAATCGGCCATGGAAAATAGGGCCACGGTGTGTCCCTTCGAGCGCATAAGGTCCATGGCCGCGAACATGTATGCCTCAGTCCCACTGAATGGGAAGTTGTATTTATTGCAATAGAGGATGCGCATGGGAAGAACTCCGAGGGGGTTGAATCCGCCGCAGAAGCGCGTCGGCAAATCGGGTTAGATTCTTCTGGCGGTTAAAATTGTGAAGAACGTGAACTCGAGCTGCATGGGAAATCCAGTGCAGCCGGGCTCCCGAAGGGAAATGCTCGAAAGGCATCAAAGATCGAAGGAAGAGGATCCTGCGCAAGAAATCTTCGAGATCTCCAGATTTATAGAGAAATCCCGTTTTCCCAGGAATCACCAACTCAGGGATGCCGGTAATCGCCGGCGCAAGCACAATCCTGCCCCTTGCCATTGCTTCCATCAGGACCAACGGAATGCCTTCGCTGAGGCTGGTAAGAACGACCACATCCGCTTCCCGGTAAAGTGCTTCAATCTCCTGCCGCGCCACGTGACCGAGCAATGTGACATGTCGTTGCAATCGATAACTGCGAATTAGCAATTCGAGACGCTTCCGTTCCGGCCCTTCCCCGGCGATAGAACATTGAAAGTCGATCCCGGTATCGCGCAGTCGGGCACACGCGCGGAGCAGGAATGCGTGACCCTTGACTGCATGGAGGCGGCCTACGGCCAGCAGCCTGAAACTGTCCTGCGGGGTGGGAGCAACTCTTCGCAAAGGCTTTGCTGCGGGCAGCGTATCGACTCCTAGCCGCGAAACGATAACTTTTTTCGGATCAATTGCCGGAAAATGATCGAAGATATAACGGCGGTTGTAATCGGAGATGGTTACGCAGGAGCGACAATACTTCAGCTTCGTATCGATATAGGCGCCGTGCAGCAGCAGGTCAGAACCGTGCAGTGTAAGGCTGAAACCTATTCCCAATAAACGCGCGGCTACCATCCCGATCCACGAGCCGAAATAGCCGTGATGCACGTGGATATGATCCACTTCGCGTTTCTTCAGCAAGAAGGCGTAATAGACCCCGAGCCACGTGTGCAGTAATGCTCGCAATCGCAGATTCGGGCTTTCCTTTCCGAGGAACAGCACCCGTACCAGCAAAATCGAAACCTGTTGCCAACGAGTCGCGGCGAAAAAGAGACATCTCAGCAGGGTTAGGGCGCGAACCGACTGAAAGCATAGAACTGGCGATCCCAGGTTCCCATTTGAGGATGAATCTCGCGCCTTATCCGGGCGTCGCACGCTCCCAGAGATAACCTTTACACCGCGGCGCTGCAGCTCCTGAATTTCTTCGCTCACGTAAGGCTCGACCGCTGCTGGAAACTGATTCGCGAGATAAGCGATCGTGAGCACAACGCAGAGACTGCAGAATTAGAATGAGCCGGATTTCAGGTGGCGGAACTACACCCTGCCTTAAGAGAAAGGACTGGTTCAGAATCTGAGTTCGCCTGAGCGCGACGCTGTTGCGCTGCCAGCATTCCCGCCAACACAAACAGAAGGCCATTTACGAACTGATAGTTCATAACCACAACAAACGCATTTGCAAAATAAACGCCCAACAAAACGGGCCACATGGCGTGAAACTGACGGTTCAATAGGCCGTTGCGTTCGTTGCTGGGGACAGCACCCCGACTCAGCCTGAAAAGCTCCCACATCAGCCATAGGTAAAGCGCCAAGCCGACGATGCCATGCTCCACCAGCAGTTCAAGGTAAGTATTGTGCGGGTACAGTTCCTTTTCGTTGTAGCCGCTCACGTGCCGGGCCAGCTCCGTGGGCATTTGGTTTACCCCCCAGCCGGTGAAGGGCCTTTCCACGAACATTTCCCAACCTCCGGTGTATACGGCTTCCCGGAAATCCAGCGGGCCAGATTCGTGTAATCGATCCATGAGAGCGCGCCGCTGATCGTCAAAACTCAACGTTACAAGCAACGCTATCGCCCCCATTAACGCCACTGCGATGGATACTCGACGAAGCTGTCGGTTATGCGAGCGAAAAATCAGCACACCCACGCTGACGACAAAGGAAAGCCATACCGCCCGGGTCATCGTGGCAAGAATTGCAAGCGGAAGAGAAGCCAATAATACGGCGGCCTTGAGTCCTCTTATTCTCCCGCGCAGAATCGCGTGCAGGGCGAGCAGACCGAGCAGATTGAGAGAAACGCCGTTGGCCACGGCTTGCAGCAGCGGTCCGCGCGCCCGGTCGGCATGGTAGCCCAGGCTCTCATCCAGAATGAAGCGGGGGAAAATCAACGACTTTGCGCCGACCAGAAACGCGATCGACGTAAAACAAAGATACGCCAACAACACCAGGGCGAAGAGTTCGAAAAGTTCTAGCCGCCGCCGATTTCGAAATAAAAGCACCGACAAATGAAAGAGCGTGAACGGCACAATAAACTTTGCCGCCAGCAGCGACCATGTGCCGTTATCGAAAGGCTGACGGATGACGCTGGTGACCGCTAACAATGTCAGCCCGATCATCGGCCATGACGCCCGTTCAAAGGTCCAGAGCCGACCCCCCGCAACCATTGCTTGCCCGACCACCGCCGCGACCAGCAGCGCGAAGACGACTCGATCGATTTCGTAGAAAGGAACGTCAGGGGGTCGAAGCAGCATAGCGGTCAAGGCCGCCACTAAAAGCGCCATCGGCATTGCGAGTAGCGCCTGCAACGGCCGCAAGGTCCATTGAAGTGCCCCTAACGCTGCATTCGTCGGCCACTCCGCCACCGACCCCGTTCTCATCGAGAAGCCCGGCATCACTCCCCACTTCCCCGCAGCACGGCCACCGCCGTCTTTAGCAAAATGGATAGGTCCATTCTCAAGCTCCAGCGGCGGATGTACTCGATATCGAGCTTTAGTCCATTCTGAAAGGATGGATCTTGTCTAGCCGTCACTTGCCAGAGTCCGGTAATCCCCGGCGTGACGTCCAACCTCGGCAAATCCGCAATTGCGTACCTGGAAACATCATCCAGGGGATGAGGCCGCGGCCCAACCATGCTCATGTCGCCCCGGAGCACATTCCAAAGTTGGGGCAGTTCGTCGAGACTGTAACGGCGAAGGAATCGTCCAACCCGCGTGATACGTGGATCGTGCGTAATTTTAAAAAACGGCCCGGACCTCTGATTTCGCTGGCGCAAACTTTCCTTTAGGTCATCCGCGTTCCTGACCATCGTACGGAATTTGTAGCACGGAAACGGTCTGCGCTTGCGTCCCGCCCGCGGCGCATTGTAGAGAATTGGCCCGGACGACTCCATCTTGATCAGAATCGCGATCAGAAACAATGCAGGTGCCAGAACGATAAGCGCGATTCCAGACGCCGCTACATCCATGGCACGTTTCATAAGCAGTCCAGCGACCGGCACTTTCTCTTCATGCAGAGAAATTAATGGGATGTTTCCCAGACTTTCCAATCGTCCAAACGGCTCACAACCAAAAAGCTGCGGTGCCATTTTCAAATCCAACCGTAATTGCCGGGCGGCGTGCAGAACGCGGAGCGTGACTTGCTGATCGTGCGGTGAGGCCAGAATCACTTCGTCCACGAACCCCGACCGCGCCAGCTCGGTCAGGTCGCTCGTGCGGCCGATAATGCCATTCTCCAACGGCCTCTGGTCGTCTAAAAACCCGTACACGGAGCGGTCCATCTCGGGATGCTCTGCAACATGTTTCGCTAATCTTCGCCCAACGGTACCTGCCCCTACGATGAGTACATTGCGCACGCCTCGAGCAGACCGCAGGCTACTTCCGCAGCTATCTCGACTGAGCGATTTCCACACCGAAAACAGGACGAAATGCAGCATCCCGGCGCCCCAGATAGCGGCCTCGGCCCGCCTGGTGCAGCCTTGCAGCTGCAGCGCCGCGCTCAACGTCAGCGTTCCCCAGAAGACTGTCTTGCCCGATGCCTGTACGTGCTTGCTTAAATCTCTATTTGCGGTTTGCACACGGCTCGGAGAGTTGAACCGGTTGATTAAGACACCATGGAGTAAGGCGATGCCAATGAGAGTATGCGAAACCGACCAGGCAGGAAACAAGTTTGCAAAAGAAGGCATGCTCGGAAAAGCGACGTGAAGCTGCAGACAGATTTGTGAGACCAGAACCCAGGCAAGCATCACAATTGCATAGTCCGGAAGAGTCGACCACAACCAATTCGTGCGGGCTGACCCTTCCATTCTCGGGAATGTGCGAACCGGCAAACGCGCAGAATCTTTCGCTGGTGCCGAGGGGTTTAGGGTGGCGGCATCGCGGAACGATATTTTCGTGCCTGTGCTACGCCGTGCCTTTTTCTCGGCCGCCGAGGCGCCGGCGCCTGGGATTAACCGCGCAGCCCACTCGGTTCCCTTCGGTTTCGGCGGCCCTGGATGTAAAGGAAGATACGACACTTCAGATCATTTCCAGCTCATACCCCTCGAGATCAATCGCCAGCGAGCGCTGAATCGACTGAATCGAGATCACCAGCTTACTTGTCTCGTTACGCAGGATGATTCCTTCCAAACCGTGGAGGCAACCTCCCCGGATGCGGACTCTTTGCCCCGCATGTACGAACGGATGGAGCGAGAAGAGTCCGTTTTGCTGTAGTAAAAGTTGCAAGTGTTCAATCTGTTTTGGCGGTACTGGAACTACGATCCCTCCAAAACTTACAAAGCGGATCAGCCCAGCAGTTCGCAAGACGGTTTGCCATAATTCTCGTGATTGATCGACGAACACGAACGCATACCCGGGAAAAAGAGGAACTGTTATTACCTTTTGGCGGTCGCTCCACTTGTGATGTTCGGTCAACAATGGAAGGAAAACCTGTACGCCCTGGTGATGGAGTTGTGCGAAGACTTTCTTCTCGAAACGGTACTGCGTCTCCACTGCAAACCATTGCCGCGAGGAGCCGGCTGCAACCGGTTGCGGCGACGAGTCTGTCTTGCAGCTAAGAGCCTTAGCCGCGCCATAGCTACCGCCCATTGAGTCCCACTAACATTTCGTCCTCATTTTGCACTGCACTCAATTGCAAACCTATTCATACTTCGGTAACGCTACCGTCTACAGGCGGCGATAAATTCGTTCGGGAATCGGAAACATTCTCTGTGTGAGTACCGTTCCTAGGATGCGACACTGCGCCGCATCCAATGTTTCCTTGGCCATCCGTGCGGCTGCTCGACGCGTGCTACGAGCATCGAGCACCAGAATAATGCCATCCGTCAGTTGCCCCAACAATGCGGCTTCACTCGATGCTCCAGCGGCCGGCCCTTGGATGACCACAAACTCGAACTCGTTTCGTAACTCTTCCAGCCAGCGAAGCCAATGTAATCCAGGTCCAGATCCGTGACTGACTTCTCCTAGAGTTTTTGGCACACGCCAAAGATTGACCGCAATTCGAGAGGACCGTGACTTGATCGAGGCACTCCTGGGCGAGGAAGGGCGAATGCACGTCTCCTCCATCGCCTCGCGCTCTACGTCGATGACAGCAATGTCCTCTGCTGTCTGGTTGGCCAGAGACCTGGCGACTTGGTCGCAAATGCTGAGCACATCGATGTTCCGTTCCACGGCGCTGAAAACAACCTGTCTTGCGGGTCGATCGCTATTTGCAAAGAACACCCGGCGAACCAGGCCCAGAATTTGCTCGCGTGCGAAGTCCTCAGGATTCCACTGATTGGCCGCACTATCAGACCTCGCTGCAGACAAAACAGATTTCCGCATCGATGACCCTATTATCTCGGGCCCTTGCACAATGTTTGCATTCGCGCTCATCGAATTCCCTTCATGCTGATAGTCTCCGTCCAGTTCCTTCCGGCAATGAAGCTAATACCGGCAATTCCAAATATGTGAGGGCTTCCTCTGGGGTGCGCAGTGCCGGGTCGAAATAGTCTGCAGCAAACGCCGCGCCCGCGCCCGAAGTCAGAGCCGCCATGATCCCGGCCAGTACCACCGCCGTTGGCGGCCACACAGGGAGTGCCGGCACGACCGGCTGCTCGGCAATTGCCACATTCACGATGCCATCCTCATCCAACGCATCGCCCATCCTTGCCTCTTCGCGCTTCTTCACATAGAGCAGATAGTTCTCCTGGGCCGCTTTCTCACTGCTCATGAGATCATCCTGCGTAATTGCGTCATCGCCCAATTGCCGTGCCTGACTGCGATATTCAGTCAACTGAGCGCCGGCCGTCATTTCTCGTGCTTGGAGTCCTTTCAGGTCAACCCGGGCTTTCTGCGCTTCCGCTTTGGCCCATTCGTAGCGGGCATTCTGGTCGGTGGTTTCGTCGCGTACCGGAGCAAGTGTCTGGGAAGCAATCGTGGACTCCGCCTGCCGGATTTGCTGCTCCACTTCCTGCACGAGGCGGTGGGTGGGCTCGAATTTGGTGAGCAGCTGGATCTTCTTCAACTGCAGGTCTAGCAAGCTTGCCTTCAAAGCCCGCAACAGCTCCGGGTTATCGGCGGTGCGGACTTGCGTGGTGGCCCGCTGCGGTAACTCCGCCACCTCGGCCTCAAGCTCACGCGCACGATGCTCCGTCTCAGCGATTTGCAGTTCGGTTAGTCCGTAACTTCCCTCTGCGGCGTCCAGTCTCTGCAATATGAGGTCACGCTGCTGTGCTGCGACGACCACCCCATGGCTCTTTGTGAAGGCCAATAACCTCTGTTCGGCCTCCTGGAGTTGCTTTCGGGACTCGGCTGTCTGCTGATCGAAAAAGAGAAACTGCCCGGCGGGACGGTGCACCTGCATATGTTTTCGCAGATAAACAATGGATAATGACTGCAGCACATGCGCCGCCTGTTGCGGGTCGGCAGCGTCGTAACTCACTGCAATTAGATTTGATTTTTTGATCGATTCCACGGTCAGACGGTTGGCGAGCCGCTGTGCCGCACGTTCCAAGCGAGCCTCTGGCTCTTCCCGTGGACGGATCCAGCACAGCCAGTCATGTGCGGCTAAGTTGTTGGCTTCCGCCACCTGCCGTAAGACATCGTCATCTTTAAGCAGCTCCACTTCAGAATTCAGTTCTTCCTCGGTGACCTCCACTCGAGAAAAATCGGGAGGGGCATTCTGTTGGCCGGTTACAGGAGGATCGGAGCGGCCTCGACGCACCAACACGCGCAAATGGGCGCGATACGTAGTGCCCGCCAAAGCATAGATCACGGCCAGGACGAAGACGAAACTTGCGATGCCGATAAACAGCGTTCCCCGCCGAAACAGTATCATCGCCAACTCTCGCGCTGTCGGCGCCGGGTGCTCTTTCCCGGAGTTCGCGTGATCCTCTTCTGACATGGGAATTGGCCTGCGCTAGAACTGGGTTGAACTCACGTACATGCTCATGGAAGGTTTGCTGATCAAATGCTCAATCTTGGAGATGGAATTTTGAGGAACGAACACCATATCGCCCGGCCGCAGGGTGGGAACTTCGCTCAAACTCTTTTCTCGGAGCATCTTCTTTATGTCGAAGATGCGCGCCTCCACCTGATCATCATTTACGTGGCGGAAGAGCACGACCTGAGAATGCTTCGCCTCATGGGTGAATCCGCCTGCGATTTGCACGGCCTCGATGATCGAAGTGTTCGTGCGCAATTCGTATTTCCCGGGATGTCCCACCTCTCCACCGGCAACGAAGTAAGGATGCTCGAACTCCTTGAGTGCCACGGCCACTTGAGGGTCGTGGAGATATCCGCTGTATGCCTTTCGGATGGCTACCTGAAGCTCGTCAAGCGTCAACCCGTAGGCGGACACTGCGCCTGCATCCTTCAGAAAGACATAACCATCGGGTTGAACGATAAGGATTTGATCGAATTCGGGAGACAGGGTGAAGCTGAGGGAGACGACGTCGCTTCGATTGAGCCGGTAAAGCGGACGGCGTAATCCTCCGAGCTGAGGGTTTCCCATGCCGTCCGCTTGCCCCGGTTTTGCAGCCGTCGTTCTTTCGCTACCCACACCAGCCCCGGTTTGGCTGGTCTGAGAAGACGTTATGCCTGGCCCCAGGTTTTGCCCTTTTGCTTCGTCCTGGGCGACGACGGCTACGCAAAGTTGCGATATCAACAGACCTGCTAGCGGAAATATGGTCAGCCAAGCTTTTTGCTTCATTGCGTTAATATCGCTGTCAGCAACCTACCTTTCCTCAATGTCCGCAGCAAGACATGGGAAGTACGGTCTACCAACGTGGTCACGGTAAGTTTTCTTACCGAAATATGTTGCGTCGGCGCGCAGTGCGGCCGTTCTTCGCGCCGCTGCGTTTCCCATGGAGTCGTAAGGCCGCTGCCCCACAGGCTATCTACGAAAGTAGACTTGCATGTTCGCTGAATCACAGGACGCCGAAACCTATACGCGGGCAAAGCACTGCGTTTTAGCCGTTTCGGCCCACAATATCGAACTCCGCAAAAAATAGCCCGAGCCAATTTCGCAAACTCCCAATGCCATCCCAAAATTTTCCACAACCGTGCAATTCATTGTCCCGAATTGAGAGTCAGTGCTGAATATAGTTACGTGTTTCCTTGAGTACGGGCCAATGCACTCCTAAGATCAGAACGCAGTTCAATCTGTTTCATTTGGGTGCCAGGTTCATGAGTCCGCTATCGGCCGCCGCTTCGGCCGCAATACCTGTTCTCATTGCGGACTCCAACCGCATGCAATCTCACCTGCTGACCAGCGCCTTGCGCCGGCGGCCAGAGTTCCGCGTCTCCACTTGCCTGGTCGACATAGACTCCATCGTGCAGGCGGTAGCATTCACTCCGGTAAAAGTTTTGATTCTGTCCCTCAATCCGTCGATTGAGATTGCCAATCAAATGGCGGCCATGCGCCAAATTCACGTCTCGCATCCGGCAGTCGCCAAAGTGCTTTTGGCTGAAGCCTACGATCGGGAACTGATCGTCAGCGCCTTTCGCTCCGGCGCCCGGGGAATTTTTTGTCTTACCGACTCGCACTTCCGCTTGCTTTGCCGGTGCATCCAGCGGGTCGCCGAAGGTCAGATCTGGGCCAACACCGAACAGATGAACTTCCTGCTGGATTCGGTTTCCGAAGCGCCCTCGCTGCGGGTAGTGAACTCCAACGGCCGGATGCTGCTTACCCCCCGGGAAGAACAGGTAGTGGCTCTGGTTGCGGAAGGGCTCAGCAATCGCGATACGGCGCGCGAACTCAATCTCAGCGAGCACACGGTCAAGAAATATCTCTTCCGCATCTTTGACAAGTTGGGCATCTCATCCCGAGTTGAGTTAGTGCTGTACGCTGTGCACCACAGTGATCCTCGTCAGGCCCAATGGCTTGCCGGCATCAGCCGCTCCGTTCCCACCGCGTGATTGCGCTATCGCTGTCTGATCTCGTCGAATTCGAAAACTCAAGATTTGAAAAGCTCTCTCAGCGCCTGTATAAATCTCGGGAAAGACTTTCGTGTCCAATATCTCGCCCAATCCCGGTCCTGAGTCTCCGCCACGCCGGCCGACGATCCTCGCTGCGGGCTTGCTACTCCTGGCTTTGGCGTTGGTTGTGATTTATACCAGCCGCGGCGCGTTCCAGAGTCCGCTGGCTTTGGTGGTGGTCGCTGCCATCGGCTTGGCCGCGCTGCTCTTGCAGCAGCGTTTGCGTCCCGATCTCGCTGCTTCTGTTCGAGTCCCGGTTTGGTTGAACGGGATCGGCGTGGGCCTGGCCCTGGCAGCCGTCTTTGCTGACTTTCTTCACCTGAGCGCAGCGCTGCGGTTGATTGCGGCTCTGGCTGCCGTCCTTTCTTTTGCCTTAAGCGGCGTCATCGTTCTCAATGCGATGCGCAAACGTAGGGTTTAGTATCGACGATCCAGCTTCGTCTCTCTGCTGCTTCCAAGCGTCAGACGAGATTTTCGTATTTTGAGTTGCAAAAATAAAGTGTGTCCCTGCCGGGAAGAGCTTTTGAAAAAAATCCGCGATTGGCCCATCCAAAACATTCTTCACCGCGTACTACTTATGCACCCATCGATTGCTAGTTGATCGCACTGTGCTTCTGGGAGGTGAGAATGATGGTCCCGCTCGCAAGGCTCTTGGGCACAATCATCGCTTAGACTTCAGAATTCTTCCATTCCGGAACGCCGCCTCCTGCGAATCCCGCTCAATTCGTTCAACACCCACCACATTCGGCTGAGCTGCGTCTCAGCGCTAGAGAAATATAAGGAGAGCACATCAAATGAAGACTGAAGTTATTGAGCGTATCGTGAATAGCCCCTCCGACCGGCGCAAGTTCCTGAAGCGGGTGGGAGTGACCGGAGTTGGGGTCGCAGCAGCGACCATGGTAGGCAGCAGTTTCCTGGGCATGGCCGCTTATGCCTCAACCACAATCACCGACGCCGACATTCTGAACTTTGCCCTGAACCTCGAGTATCTGGAAGCTGAGTTTTATTCCATGGCTACTTATGGATCAACTTTGCTGGAGCTTGGCGTACTCACCAAGGCGGAGGAAAGCGGTCCCACGACCGGCGGAAACATGGTTCCAGATTTTGGAGCTTCACCCCTGGCGTTCTTGGCCACCGCTCTGCGAGAGAACGAAATAGACCACGTGAAGTACTTGCGTGCTGCACTCGGCTCCGCCGCCGTGAAGAAACCGGCGATCAATCTTGCCGCTCTGGGCTATGGATTCTCCAGTGTCAAGAGCTGGCTGGAACTGGCCCGGCAATTCGAGGATGTAGGAGTCAGCGCCTATCTCGGAGCTGCCCCGCTAATCTCCAGCAAAACCTACCTCGCCGCAGCAGGGGCAATTTTGGCCACCGAGGCGCAACATTCCGGCTCCATTCGCCTGGCTTGCATTGATAACGAAGTTACCAGCCCCGCTGTCGATTCGCTCGATGTTCCCCCCACTCAACCACACCCCTACGACGTAACGAGCAGTACGGCTCTGAGCATCCCGCGCACCACGTCGCAGGTTCTCAACATCGTTTACCACGGCGGCCAGTGCTCCGGCGGCTTTTATCCCGATGGCATGAACGGCGTCATCGTTTGCCAATCCTAAGGAAGAGGCTGGCGCCGGTTTCCTCACGCCGCCAGCCTCGCCTTATTCAATTTTTTACGGACCGACAATCAAGGAGACTCTGATGATCGAAGGACTTTTTCAACCGATGCATTTACTGATTATTGCCGGCATCGCATTGCTCGTGCTCGGCCCAAAAAACTGCCTGAGTTAGGCAAAGGTTTGGGAGATGGGATTCGAGGATTCAAGACCGCGATGAGCGGCATGGCCGCAGATGAGAAGACGGCCGAAATTAACAAGTCGGAAGGAGTGAAAGAAGGAGTGAATAAAGAGAGCTAGAGTCTTGATGGCTCGCGCTTCCCAGCTACGGTTTGAACTCCACGGCTACCGTGGTTTCCACGACCTCAGGATCACCGTTAACACGGTAGGGCTCGAAACGCCACCAGCGCATGGCTTCCATGGCGGACTGCGCTAGGATTTCAGGGCCATTCAAGGCGCGCACTTGAGCGACCTTCCCATCGCGTCCTATTACTACATCGAGAACGATCACTCCCTGCAGGTGTGCGGGTCGCGCACCTGCAGGATAATCGGGATCCACACGGTGGGTCACCAGTTTCTCCATGACCTCCGCAGGGACATTGGCTTGCGGCTGGATTGTAGTTTCGCCTCTTCCCAGCCCGGATTCGAGATCCTCCCACACCTGATTCCATCGCCACCAAAAAAGGGCGAATAGAATGGCGGCGAATGCCAGAAAAAAAAGCCATGCTTTTTTACGCTGCCTGTGGGCAGAACGCTTCGGATCGCGCCGCCGCTCCCCCTCGGAGAATGTCGCCTCCGGAGGCAGCTTCGCGCGCACATCTTTTTCCGGCTCAGCTTTCGTCTCTTCCGCAAAATTACGGATCGCCGCCTGCTGGTCGGCCGAAAGTCCCGACAAACTCCAAACCGCAACGCAGCTTGTCATGATGCCGAACCCGCGCTCGCGCGCGTAACGGAACCGCGGTCTTCGGCAGATGAATTTCCACTCCTACAACTTCACCCGGCAGTAACTCTCCCGCCAGAACTGCAGCAAGTCCACCCGCCCCAAGTTCAACGAGCGTCCCGGCACCGAGTCCGGAACTCCGGAACGCAGCACGGTTACATCCAGCGGCTCTTGCAAGCCGTATCGCAAGCTGTGCCGGCGGGAATGCGGACGCTGCCTTTGCGCCTGCGCCGCCGTACTAGTCCCGACTGATTCGGCATTTGCCACTGCTGTTCGGCCTCCTGGACTTTGCTCTGCGTCCCTCGCGATTGAAGTCTCGTTTATTCAGCGCCGCAGTTCGATGACCTCACTGCCATTTGCCACCAGAACCACACTTGCCATGCCGATGAAGAGCCCATGCTCGACGATTCCCGGCATGTCACTTAGCTTGTTTGCCAAGCCATCCGCGCCCCGGATCTGTCCGAAGTGGCAATCAAGTATGTAATTGTTTTCATCGGTCAGGAATGGCTTACCGTCTGGGTTATGTCGCATTTCCACTTGCGCGCCCAACGCCTCGATCCTTTTCTTTACCAGGGCCTTTGCAAACTTCACAACTTCCACCGGCAGAGGAAATTTTCCCAGCACCGGAACCCTCTTGCTTGCGTCGACCACGATCACGAGCTGCTTGGTTGCCGAGGCCACAATCTTTTCATGCAGCAGCGCGCCGCCGCCTCCTTTGATCAATCGCAATTGCGGATCCACTTCATCCGCGCCGTCTACGGTCACATCAATCTGCTGACATTCATCCAGCGTGGTAAGAGGAATCCCCAGGCTTGCCGCCTGCTCCCGCGACCGATTGGAACTCGGAATGCCCCGAATCTGCAGGCCATTCTTCACTTTCTCACCCAAAAGCTGAATGAAATATGCCGCAGTTGAACCGGTTCCCAACCCGACCACCTGGCCATCTTTGACGAAGCGCAAGCTCGACCGGGCAGCTGCTTCCTTTTCCAGATCATTAGCCATAGAGAGGCTTTGGCGATGCGATGTGATTTAATTCTTCGCTGTCGCTACCCTAAACTTCTTTCCACATAAATCAAATATCCCGCCAGGGCCAGCCCGAACAGGACGGTCAGAATCGTCACCAGATCCACAATAAATCCCGCAGGCTCGAATTCCCCCTTATCCAGTTGGGATCGGGTTCTTCGATAACGCATCAAGCCGGCCACCACCATCACCACGCCCGCCACAATCGAGATCATTCCCATCCAGACCGACAGGCCGGTTGTCTTTGAAACCTGGCCCTGAAATTTGGCTAACTGTCGCAAGGCAATTGCGAAACGTCCGATGGCGAATCCGAATACGACGATGGCTACGCTGGTTCGCACCCACGCCAGGAAGGTGCGTTCATTCGCCAGATGGTCGCGGGCTCGATTGGAATTTTCCATCGACGGATAAGATTATGCCGACAATTGAGAGAAATGGCGCGGCCATTATTCCACAGCCTTCGCCACCAAAGCCCCCACGCCGGAAATATTCTTGACCAGGTCCCCAGGCACATTGTGCCGTTGCTGCAGATATTCCGGAGTATTGTAGGTAACCCAAACCTTGCCGCCTTCGTCTTCAGAAACTGAGGGCCTTTAGCGGGAGATCGATGGCAATGGTAGGCGTGGCCACCATCACCGGCGTTCCGCCCTTCGGGCTGCCGAAAATCAACAGTTTCGTGGGACGCATCTTCAGTCCGGCTTTCTCCGCTTCGCCGCTATGGTCGATGAAAGCGAACAACTGCAAATTCCGCTCTTTGAGAATCGACTGTAGACGTTCAATGGTCTCTTCGACTGAATGCGGACTTGCGACACGAGTCAAGCCATTGTTTTGCATCATTCCCTCCTCATTCGCCTTTCGCTTTTTCCGCGCTCGGCGCGCCTCGTTGAGCGCTTTATCAATTTAGGCAGTCTACATTGACACGCCAGTTAGCGTCGTCTACAGAATTGACCCTAGATAGTTTGGCAGGCTGTGGAAATTCTCTAACTCAATTTTTCGTAACTGGGCTTTCATGCGAATACGCAACTGGCGGGCCATTCCGAGCAAGCCTGAGCCTGTGATTTTTTTTTCATCAGGAATTCATCTTGAATTCACCTGACTGTAACCCCCGCTCGACTACCTTGGCGTGTGCGTAATTCTTTTGGATTATCCCTCAAGAGGAACTTCGCATGGACAGAACAAGCAGAGAGCCCGCGATCTCGGCATTGATCTGATCCAAGAAAAATCATGATAAGATGCGCGCTCCGAAAAGCTTGACTGAGTTTGAATCCTTGGATTCCAGCCGATGTTAAAGAATTTCCTCCTAGTCTTGTTCCTATGTCCTTGCCTCGCCAAATCTCAATCTGTTCTCTACGCCCAAGCTGCGCCGGAAGCTTGCCCGCGCCCTTCGACAGGTAGCGTAGTCACGGAACCGGAAGATCTGCGCAGCCACAATGGCGTGCTGAAAGTTGAATTAACGGCTCACAACGCCAAACAGGCCGATGGATCCACTCGCTATTGCTACATCGATGAAAACGGCGCAGAATCGCCCACCCTGCGCGTGAATCCCGGTGATCTCGTCGTTCTCACTCTAAAAAATGATTTGACTGTTTTCGGCCCTGATGCACCCGCTGCGGCACATCAACACATGCACATGGAAGCAGGGAAGAACGAAAACTCCTGTGCCAGCGACTTGATGACGCGGGAATCCACGAACCTTCATTTCCATGGTTTAACCATCCCTCCAGTCTGCCATCAAGATGATGTCCTCCACACATCGGTTCAGCCCGGAGATGCGCCGTTTGAGTATCGTTTCCGCATCCCGGAAAACGAGCCCCCTGGATTGTATTGGTACCACCCGCACATCCACGGTTTTACCAAAGAGCAAGTGCTCGGCGGCGCATCAGGCGCCATTATCGTTGAGGGAATCGAGCGTGCCGACAAAGCAGTCGCAGGATTGCCAGAAAGAGTTTTTGTTATTCGCGATCAAGACCTGCTGAACCCGAACGCTCCGCCCTCGAAATGGGAGCCCGTCGTCCCCAAGATGCTGTTCGATCGCGATGGCGATGCAGCCAATACCGGCACCGGATTCGGCAAGCCGGCAAAAGATCTCTCGATCAATTTTGTCCCCGTACCCTACCCGGACTATCAGCCCGCCATCATCGAAATGAAACCCGACGAGCAACAACTGTGGCGCGTGGTGAATGCGTCGGGAATTACCTACCTCAACCTTGAAGTCCTGTTCGGCCGTGCGCCCCAACCGCTTGGCCTTGTGGCAATCGACGGAGTACCGCTGAATACGAACGGCTTGCCTTCGGATTTTGTTGACACCCAAACCCACCTCGGGGTGCCACCGGGGGCACGGGTGGAATTCATCGTGAAGGGACCTCCCGCCGGTGTTTCGGCACTTCTGGTTACAAAAACTGTAAATACTGGACCGAGCGGCGAGAACGATCCCAATCGCGCGCTCGCCACAATTACGGTTTCCAAAGATGCACCGGAACCATCCTCGGTGCTAGCCGCGACGCCACAACCTCTACCTGCTTCGCAGCTGCCATGGCTCGGAAGCGTGGCTCCGGTGCGCGTTCGAAGGCTTTACTTTTCCGAAAAGCTGCTCAACGCAAACGATCCCAACAGCGCGACGGAATTTTATATCACCGTGGACGGTCAAACGCCGGCGCAGTTCGATCCCAAATCCGGAGTGCCGAATATCGTCGCCAAGCAGGGAACAGTCGAGGATTGGATTATTGAAAACAGGTCAAGCGAGCTGCATGCCTTTCATATTCATCAGTTGCATTTCATGCTGATTGATTACCGCGGCAGGCCTGTGAACGAACCGTTTCTGCGCGACACGGTCAACGTCCCTTACTTCGACGGGAAAACTCTTGACTACCCGAGCGTGAGATTGCGGATGGATTTTCGTGATCCCAATACCGTCGGCGACTTTGTATACCACTGCCACCTTTTAGAGCACGAAGACGGAGGAATGATGGGACTGATTCGCGTAGAGCCATGAGCAGTCATCTCGTCGTGGTTCAAAACGAATTCGTCCTCAAACTAAAACTGATCAACAAAACACGACTCGCAAACAATGTTCCACTTGCTTGTTTTTCCGGTGGAGTCTTTTGACCTGGGGTTCACTTTAACCGGCAACAGGAGAACAAAAAAATGACTGTCACAACACTCGCATCAAAGGGCGTTCATTATTTGCGGATTGGACTGGCGGGCCTCGCAATGTTCCAGTTCACAATCGGAGCACCCTTCGCTAACGCAGCTGCTCAACCAAAACCACAAACAAAACGCGATTCGGAGACCACCTCGCCCATCAAACACGTGATCGTGATCATTGGCGAAAATCGCAGCTTTGATCACGTCTTCGCCACTTACGTGCCGAAAAGCGGCGAGACGGTAAATAACCTGCTTTCGGAAGGTATCATCAAGCTGGACGCCAACAAGAACGCGATTCCCGGACCTAACTTCTCGAAGGCGCAACAGCTGTCAGCTACGGATACCGACAGCTTCCTGCTGGATCCGCCGACCAAGGAATTTCCCAGCAACGTACTGCCTGCACCTCTGGTGGGCGGTCCAAGCGGCGCGAATGGCTATTTCACCGGCCCCGCACCTTGTCCGGCAGACCCATCGCTTTCGCCGGTCCAGTGCGCGGAAGTCTCGGAAACCGGATTGCCCGGGTACACCTACTATCAAGATCTTGCCAGCGGCGGCACGGGACTGAAGAGTAAAACGCCTGACAGCCGCATCACCAACGTTGAGACTCTGCCGGCCGGACCATTCCAGATCACCAACGGCAGCACGTTCAACTACAACGACTACGCGGCTAGCCCAGTCCATCGCTTCTATCAGATGTGGCAACAGCTGAATTGCAGCTTGAGCGCATCAACGCGGACAATCCTTCTGGCTGCAATGCCAGCTTGTTCTCCTGGGTTGAGGTGACGGTTGGGGCGGGCACAAACGGCATCACCCAGGCGCCGCTTTGCTCCTCCGACAAGGATCGCATTGCCCTGCTTCACTTACAACTATTTGCCCACGTTCCCAATGCAACAACCACGGGTGAAGGATCGACCTCGCTCGCTTTTTACAACGTGCAGAAAGGCGATGCTCCCTACTTCAAGAGCCTCGCGGATAACTTACACGATGAGCGACAACTTCCATCAATCCGTCAACGGCGGCACGGGCGCCAACCACATCATGTTCGGTCACGCCGATATGATCTGGTTCAGTAACGGCTCCGGAACTCCTGAAGTACCACCCAACAATCAGGCGGTATTCACCAAACCATATAACGGAGTCTCCAATCCAGACCAGGGAGTCGTGAATGAAATTGAAGACCCCAACCCGGCCCCCGGTACCAACAACTGGTACGCGGAAGACGGCTACGGCGAGAGCTACAACGCCGGTTATCCACCGCCTTATACTGTTTCCCCGGTCTATGGCGGCGGCTCCTATAGCGATTGCTCGGATGTCTCGCAGCCCGGCGTAGGGCCGATCGTGAGCTACCTTGCCGCCCTCGGCATCAACCCGCGTTGCGAAACCGGTCACTACTACCTGCTCAACAACTACAACCCGGGCTGGTTCGGGAACGGCAAGAACGCCTATATCGACCAGAATCCTTCGAACACTCCGTTTACCATTCCGCCCTCCTCGACGCCCAGCTTCGGCGACGACCTCAACGCCAACAGTATTTCGTGGAAGTACTATGGCGATCAATGGAACAACTACGTCACCGACCCATACCAGCTGAATTATGGAACCAATGGGCCGAACGCAGACGAATATTGCAACATCTGCAACCCTTTCCAGTACGACACTTCCATCATGTCGCACCCGGCTATGGTGGCAGCCCACATCCAGGATTCCGTTAACCTGTACTCCGATATCGCCAACGGAACTCTGCCTGCAGTTTCGGTCGTGAAGCCCAGCGGCTATGTGGATGGCCATCCGGCATCGTCGAAGCTCAATCTGTTCGAGGGCTTCACGGAGAAGATTGTGAACCTGATTCAGAACTCTCCCTACTGGCAGGACACCGCGATCTTTATCACTGAGGATGAAGGCGGCGGTTATTACGACTCCGGTTACGTTCAGCCGCTCGATTTCTTCGGCGACGGCACGCGCATCCCGCTGCTCGTAGTTTCAAAGTATTCGACGGGCGGCCACATCAACCACAGTTATTCCGATCACGTCTCCATCGACAAGTTCATCGAGACGGAACTGGAACATTGCTCCCATTACCTCACGCAGCCGGGACAATTTCCCGAACCCGGTAACGAAGGCGGGCAATCCATACGTTCCGCTTAACGGACCGGCGCTTGACGATCTGTTTGACGCGTTCCATTTTCCCGAATGAGCCGTCAATCTAATTGCTAACTTTTTCGCCGGCCAGGGAACCATCCCTGGCCGGATTTGTTTGTTGTTGGCCGCCGGAATCTCTTGAACCGCCCGCGCATCCGTTATCCTAGTAACAGATATATGTCTACCCCGAAATCAAGAACCTCTGCCGGCGCCGCCGTCGTTGACTCGTCATCCAACCATGCCAACAATCCAGAGCGTGAAAGTGTATTCAACGCCTTCCGCCAATGGGGATATCTCGAGGGCGATCTCGATCCGCTCGGCTTTCTACGCCCGCGCCCCACTCCGGAATTGCAGATTGAAAGCGAATACGCGCGCGAAGCCCGCGCCATCTATTCCTCGACTATCGGCGTCGAGATCAATCACATTTACGCTCCAGAGCGCCGGCGCTGGATCTACGAGCAGATGGAATCGGAACCGCAGCCTGTCGATCAGGCTCGCGTCCTTGACTTACTGATTCGCGCCGACGTCTTCGAGCAAGTCATGCAGCAGCGCTATCTCGGCAGCAAGCGCTTTTCTCTCGAAGGTGTCACTGCGCTGATTCCACTAGTGGACGAACTTCTGGAAACTGGTTCGCGCCTCGGCGCCACCGAACTGGTGATGGGCATGAGCCATCGCGGTCGTCTGAACGTGATCGCCCACGTCGCCAAGCGAGATCCAGAAGAAATCTTTGCCGGCTTCGAGGATGTCGACCCGCGCAGCGTACTTGGCTCCGGCGACGTGAAATATCATATGGGCGCGACGGGCGAATACATCGACGCGCAGCGGCAACAAAGTTCACATCCATCTGGTTTCGAATCCCAGCCATCTCGAAGCTGTTGATCCGGTCACGGTTGGCCGCACTCGCGCCAAACAAGACCGCAGCGGTGAAGGCGGACGCGAAAAATATCTACCGTTACTGGTTCATGGCGACGCGGCATTCGCCGGACAAGGCATTCTTGCCGAGACCATGAATTACGCCGATCTTCCCGGCTACACCGTCGGCGGCACCATTCACGTCGTCGTCAACAATCTGTTGGGATTCACCACCAGCTACACCGAAGAGCATTCCACGCGCTTCGCCGCTGCATCGCGCGCCGCCAGTCGATTCCCATCTTCCACGTCAATGGAGAAGATGTGGACGCGGTAGTTCGCGTCGCTCGCCTCGCCAGTCGAATACCGCTATCAGTTCGGCACGGATGTGGTCATCGATCTGATCGGCTACCGCCGCCACGGCCACAGCGAAGTCGACGATCCCACCATCACCCAGCCGCTGCTCTACAAAAAGATCAAAGAGCATCCGCCGCTCTGGGAAATTTACGCCGACGACATTGGCGCGTCTGATGCTCCCGCGCAAGCCGCCGCGATCAAAGCCGAATTCGAATCCGCGCAGAAAGATGCCGGCAAGATCACCAAGAAGCCAACCTTGCGCGATCTGCCCAACTATTGGGACCAATACTACGGCGGCCTGCACAAGCCGGAATTCGAAGTAGAAACCGGATCTCGCACTGAAGAACTAGCGGAGCTGACCGCTCATCTCACCACGTATCCCGAAGGCTTTCACATTCACCCGAAAGTCAAGAAGCTCTTGGAGCAGCGCGCCGAAATGGGTGCAGGCAAGCGCCCCGTGGACTACGGCATGGCCGAAGCTCTCGCCTTCGCCAGCCTGGTGAAAACAGGAATCCCAGTTCGACTCACCGGCCAGGACTCCCGCCGCGGAACCTTCAACCAGCGCCACTCCGTTCTCATCGACATCGAAAACGAAAACGAATACGTCCCGCTGGAAAACATCGCGGCCGGCCAGGCCCGTGCGAAATCCATAACTCGACTCTTTCTGAGCCCGGCGTGCTCGGCTTCGAATACGGCTACAGCCGCGACTATCCTGAAGCGCTGGTTCTCTGGGAAGCGCAGTTCGGCGACTTCGTGAACGTCGCCCAAGCAATCATCGATCAGTTCATCTCCGCCGGCGAAGCCAAGTGGAGCCTGCTCTCAGGCCTGGTGATGCTTTTGCCCCACGGCTACGAAGGCCAGGGACCGGAACACTCCAGCGCCCGCATCGAGCGCTTCCTGCAGCTCGCCGCGAAACACAATATCCAGATCACGCAGCCGTCGAACGCCGCGCAATATTTTCATTTGCTGCGCCGTCAAGCCCTGCGCCATTGGCGCAAAGCCGCTGGTAGTCTTCACGCCCAAGAGCATGCTGCGCCATCCCGACGCGTCTTCGCCCATCGCCGACTTCACCCGCAAAATTTTCCAGAACGTGATCCCCGACACCGAAATCGGCGAAGCCGACCGCATCCTGGTCTGCACCGGAAAAATCGGCCACGAACTCCAGGCCGAGCGTAAGAAGACGAAAAGACAACTCCACCGCGATCGTATTTCTGGAACAGCTCTATCCCTTTCCAGAAAAAGAACTCGCCGCGGAATTCGCCCGCCACGGCGAATCCGGCGACATCGTCTGGGTGCAGGAAGAGCCGGCCAACATGGGAGCGCTTTCAACATGCTCCCGCGCCTGCAACGCATCGCCGGCAGCCGCCACGTGCTGTCGGTAAAACGCAGCTCCAGCGCCAGCCCAGCCACGGGCAGCGCCAAAGCGCATGAAGTCGAACAGAAAACGCTGCTGACGCTAGCGTTCACCACGAAAGGGTAGCAGGGATCACAGACAGATGTGGGGACAGCCGCCTCGGCTGTCCGCCGAGCGGAGCTCGGTTGCCTCGTGGTGCCGTGCGGCAATGAGTG